>CAXXXZ010000001.1:0-6171 GCA_963675725.2 Desulfobacterales bacterium
CCTCCCGTGCCATGGTAGATGCCGGTTTCATGGCCCATAACAAGCAGGTTGGACAGACCGGAAAGATTGTCGCGCCTACGCTTTACATGGCCATCGGGATTTCCGGTGCCATTCAGCATCTCGCGGGCATGAACGGCTCGAAAGTCATTCTGGCCGTGAACAAAGACCCCGAAGCCCCCATTTTCAACGTGGCTGATTATGGTATCGTCGGTGATCTATTTGAAGTCGTTCCGATTCTGCGTGAAGAAATTAAAAAATTGAGAAATTAGTCCGCAAGCTTATATGAAACGTGGCAGGTTCCTGCATCTGCAGGAACCTGCCACTATGCGTGTGTATAAATCATTTCTGGTGATGAGGCGTTTATGAATCCCCTTTTGATGACCCTTTTGCTCATTGTCGCGCTGGCGGTGTTTGCTCGTACGATGGTCGGAAAAATCAAACTACTCGCGGCACTTGAACCAACCGATCGACTAAATCATATCAAAGAACGACTATTGGGTATGCTGGTCATCGCTGTCGGTCAGAAGCGTTTGGTGGCAAGAGCCAAGGAGCGAAGTTCCGGGGTAATGCACGCATTCATTTTTTGGGGGTTCTGTGTTCTATTAATACGCAGTATCACCTTGTATGGAGAGGGTTTTCACGAGGGATTCCAGTTGCCGTTTTTAGGGGGCGATCATCTGATCGGCTATCTTTATATCGCCTTGAAGGACATCATGGAGGGGATCGTCCTCTTGATGGTCATCTTTGCCATATATCGGCGCGCCGTGATTAAGCCCAAACGCATGCACAACACCTTCGAAGCCTATCTGGTCCTGGCGTTGATCGGGATTTTAATGATATCCGATCTCTTATTCGATGGTGTCCGGTATAACCTGATCCAGTTGCATAACAATCCAGAGAATATCCATTTTCTCAACAGTCTGACATATGGCAACGAATTTTTGTGGACGCCCGTATCCGTGGGCGCGGCAAAATTGGTGGCAGGACTCAGCGTGGAAGCCAGCCTGATACTGATGGTGCTCATGTTCTGGACGCACATCTGCACCCAGCTTGTCTTTCTGAACATTCTTCCAATCGGAAAGCATTTCCATGTGATCACCGCGCTGCCCAACGTTTTTCTAAAAAGCCTTGGGTACCCTCACGAAAAAACGAAAGTATTGGACCTGGAAGACGAAGCGGCCTGGGAGAACGAATCGCTGGGAATTAACCATATACATCAGCTCAACTGGAAACAGGGACTGGATCTTTACACCTGTACCGAATGTGGACGCTGCAAGGACGTCTGCCCCACCTATCTTACCGACAAGCCGCTGAGTCTGTTTCAATTTAATGAAGATCTGAAACATGAGATGGTTGGCAATGCGGACAATATTATCAAACGGGCCAAACTGGCTGCCGTTATCAAAAATACTGAAGACCAGGCGCAGATTGAAAAATTAAAGGAAGAACTCACTGCCCTTAACAGCGAAAAACAATTGGTTGGCGATGTGATCAGCGAGGATACGCTCTGGGCATGCACCACCTGCCGGGCCTGTGAAGAAGTGTGCCCGGTGACCATTGAGCACGTTCCGCGGATCGTTGCCATGCGGCAGGGACAGCTTTTGATGGCCGAAGCTTACCCCAAGGAACTCAACCCGGCCCTGAAAGGGTTGGAACGTAACGGCAACCCATGGGGTATCGGTTATGACAAACGGGCCGATTGGGCCGACGGACTGGACGTCAAGATGATGGCCGACGATTCGAATGTCGACTATCTGCTATGGGTCGGATGTGCCGGTTCATTTGACGATCGGTCCAAAAAAGTATCCACCAGCCTGGTAAAAATCCTGCAAAAAGCGGGCGTCAATTTTGCTATATTAGGTGTGGAAGAAAAATGCACCGGTGACTTTGCCAGGCGTGTTGGCAATGAAATGCTCTACCAGATGATGGCGCAAGAAAACATTGAAACGCTTAACAACTATCATGTTAAAAAAATCATTGCCGCCTGTCCGCATTGTTACAACACGCTGAAACACGAATATCCGCAGCTGGGTGGTAATTATGAGGTAATCCATCATACCGAATTTATCGGCCAACTCGTTCAGCAGGGTAAAATCAAGCTCAAGAAATCACTTCAGGGAACGTTGACCTACCATGACCCCTGCTACCTGGGGCGCTATAACGATATCTTCGATCAACCGCGCAATCTATTGAATTCCATATCCAATTACGGGGTGAAGGAACTTGATCGATCCGGTCGGGAAAGCTTTTGCTGTGGTGCCGGTGGCGGAAGGATGTGGATGGAAGAGACCATCGGGAAAAGAATCAATATCCAGCGTTCCGAGCAGATCGCGGCTATGCAGGTTGCCAATGTCGCGGTGGGGTGTCCGTTCTGTCTGACGATGATCGAGGATGGTATGAAAGAATTAGGAAAAGAAGAGACCATCAAAACAATGGACATCGCGGAACTGGTTGAAAAGAACATGGTCTAAAAACAAGGTAAGTTTCAAATAGCAAAATGGTCTGATGTGTGTCGAACAGCATGGGGGCGGTGTTCGACACTCATCAGCGATCCCCAACAAAAACAAAAGATCGTTACTTCTGCGCATTCTTATTGAACATGTGCTTTAAATCCTCTAAAAGTTTCTTCTTCTCTTCCCTGGAAAAGAATTTTAAATAGGTTTTCATGTTTTCGTCATGGGCCGTTTTTATGTTCTCGATGGCTCGCTTGCCCTTGGGGGTGATTTCAAGCAGGGTGATCCGTTCGTCTTTAGGATCATTTTTCCTGATAATGAACCCGTTTTTTTCCAATCGTTTGGCGATGCCGGTCATGTTGGGACTGGATACGATCATGATCTTGCTGGCATTGGTGACTGAATTTTGACCGTCAGTTGATTTGTTTAACACCCGTAGCACATTATACTGGGAAAACGTTAACCCATAGTTCTTGAAGATGGCATCTGAATCTTTCTTAAAAAGCTCAGAGGCCTTTACAAGGGCGACCATCACTTTTTCATTGATTTCCAGATCTGGCTTGTAACCACCCAACTCCATATTTTTTTTTTCATCCGTCACCGTGCGCTCTCCCTTCTATATTTAATACATTTATAGTTAATATGTTAATCATAATTGGCTCGTCAATGCAATGGTTCGTTGTAATTCAGTCGTCGGGTCGTCAAAAAAAATATGGCGTTATGCCAGAATCCCCATAACGCATTGCCAGCATACACTTTTCTGAATAATACGTTGGTTCTATCCAGATTCATGGGGTACCACGTCTCGGTAATTCGCTTGAGATAATGAATGTTCGAAGCCAAACGAAAAGTAATGGCAAAAGGGTTGCTGATCGCTTCCATCACACGGGTTGCACAATACCCCATAAGTGAATCTGAATCAAGTTCAATTTTCAACTCAGATGAAAAAATAAAGATGAATATACAGCCGGTTATCATATTTTTGAATTGGTCCCGCAGCCCTGAAAAGGTTTGCTGGGATCGGGATTATGATCCCCATAAAACTATTGACAGGTAAAAAAGCATAATATATTATTCAAATACAAGTTACGTTATGATATATTTTTCATGAATACTAACCATGGTGTGACAATAGAATCGGTTTCGTCAACGCGCCGGTGGAAAGCAAATATTTGTTTTTATGACTGTATAAAACATAGTTGCTTCAGCAAAGGCTCAATCATTAAGCAAAAAGGGGCTAAAAAATGAGGTACGCCGAGACAGGGTTTAATTTGGAAGTTGATTTGACCCGGGGTAACATCGAGAGGGTGGCAACTGACCCAAAAGACACCGAACTCTACCTGGGGGGGCTTGGCACCAACGCCAAGATCTTATGGGAGCGGGTACCACCCGAAGTGGACCCCTTTTCACCAGAAAATTTGCTGATTTTCAGCGCTGGTCTGCTATGTGGAACACCCGCCACGGGTTGCAATCGTACCATCGTATCAACCATCTCACCCCAAACCAGGCTGATGGCCTTTTCAATGATGGGTGGGTTTTGGGCGCCTGAATTAAAGTATGCCGGTTATGACAAAGTCATTCTGCGCGGAAAGTCCCCCAAGCTGGTCTACCTGTATATCAACAATGACCAGGTTGAACTGCGTGACGCGTCCCATCTGAAAGGCAAGGGAGCCATCGAAACGGCTGACCTGCTGCAAAAGGAACTGAAGGACCCTAAAGTTCAGGTGGCGGCGATTGGTATGGCCGGTGAAAACCGGGTCTACTTTGCTTCCATCGAACAAAACCGGTCCAGTGCCAGTCGCGGTGGAATTGGCGCTGTCATGGGCGACAAAGGGGTAAAGGCGATCGCCGTGCGCGGAACCAAGGACGTCAACATGGCCCGTCCGGCCGAATTCATGGGGCTATGCAACGAAGTCATGGACTATATCAAATTCCGCAATGAAAATCCCATTCCCGGTGTGATGCCGATTCTAGCCGGACTTGGTTCGCCCCAAGAGATGGCGATCCATGATGAAAAATGGCATACTGAAAACTTCATGTGGGGCAACTCACGGACCCGTAGAAAGGATTTTTGGACCGAGGAAGTTTCCGATGAGTGGATGGAAACCATGCATCAGGCACGGACGCGGCTGATCAGTTGTTACAACTGTCCAATGACTTGCGGGGCGACCATATCCCTGCCGGGTCTTCCCACATACATGATGAAATGCTTTACCAAGCTGACCTACACCATGGGTGCATTCTCAAACCTTGACTTCGGCTTAAGAATCGCCCAACGTGCCACGGAATATGGCGTCGACGGCTTTTCAGCCCCGCAGGTGATGGCCTTTGCCGTTGAGTTGTACGAAAATGGCATTCTTTCCGAGGATGACATGCCCGGCTTTCCGGATGGTAACGAAGAACGATTTTACTGGCTGCTTGACAAAATTGTTCGGCGCGAAGGCATCGGCGATGTGTTGGCCAACGGGACCTATTGGGCGGCCAAGGAGATCGGTAAGGGTGCCGACGCCTATGCCCACAACACCATCAAGAAACACGAGCAGCTTCCCCTCAAGTTGTCCATGCTGAATCCCATCTATTTTCTTATGTACAGCACCGGAGAAAAAATCAACATTACCCAGATCGAAGGACAGTTCCCCCAGGCACCTTTTCCAAAACGGGAACAACGCGAAGCGTTCGTAAAGGATTGGTTTCAGGTCCCGGATGACCGCTTCAAACAATATTTTCTGGATTGGGAACCGCGCGGCGAAAATTCAATTCCCTACTACCCCACTGTTGAAATGTGCTGCGATATCGTCGACTGGCAGGAAAGAATGCACTACATCGACGATGCCCTCGGCCAGTGCGCCGGTTTGTCGTCATTCCCCTTGAAACCGCCGTATCATATCCACAATTACCCCAAGCTCATCTCATCCGGAGCCGGGATTGAAATGGATGAAGAAAAATTATCCCTGGCCGCCAAGCGCTACCGCACATTAATCAGGGCCATCAACATCAGTCGCGGAATGCGCAGAAAAGATGATAAGCCACCGGAAAATCACTGGAAGAAGCGATTCCCCGAACTTGAAAAAGAACTTCTCGATTCCTACTACAAGTTCAAGGGCTGGAATAATAACGGGATTCCAACCGAGGAATCGTTAAGGGAACTGGGGCTGGATTACGTCGCCGAAGACTTCATCAAAAGAGGGATCTATACCGAGAGTGAAGACGCTCCTTCTGAAGAAGCTTAGGGCATAAATAAGAAACTCTTGACTGGAGGGCGTGAACCTTGAGTGGCGATAAAGTAAAGAAAAAAATCAGGACAGTAAAAATCGATATCGATAAATGTAATGGTTGCCGGGCATGTGAGATGATCTGCTCTGCGTTTCACGCTGAACCCAAGTATAGCAGCAACAACCCGGCCAGATCGCGGATCCGTGTGATCCGTGATCCCTTGAGAGACGTCTATGTCCCTGTTTATGCTGGTGATTATGCAGTTGCGGAGTGTGCGGGCAGGGACAGATATACCATTGACGGGAAGGAATACGACGAATGCGCCTTTTGCCGGGCTTCCTGTCCTTCACGAGATGAATTCAAGGAACCTGATTCCGGATTGCCTCTGAAATGCGATATGTGTGAAGGCGAAGACGAACCGCTGTGCGTTAAATGGTGTACCGTGGATGCCTTGACCATTGAAGAAAGAGAAGAGGAAGTCGAAGAAGGGCAGGAAAGAGACGAA
>CAXXXZ010000002.1:0-2257500 GCA_963675725.2 Desulfobacterales bacterium
GATTTTTCTGCCGATCATACTCGTCCAGCGTAAAATGTTTTAGAACGTCTTTGGCACCGTGATAGGTCTTGGCGAAAAAGAAATCAAAGGTCTTATGGGGGGCGGGAAGGTGGCAATCCATGCAATCGGCAACGAATCCTTGGGGGTTGTTGACATGAGTTGACGATCGCCATGCGACCACCGCTGGCTTGATTTCATGGCAGGTGGCGCAAAAATCCGGCGTAGAGGTTCGCACCATGGTGTAGTAAGTCATGCTAAACAACGGAAAGGCAATAACGATGCCGATACCGACAAGGATGGCCGCAATCACATACTTATTCATGGTGCCTCCATTCATCACTTGCATCAAATTTTGATATGCAAACCTAATGGCATTTAAAAATAATTTACTTGCACTTCGGTTAAAACAGAAAATATATGGATGGTTATGCACCTAAAAAAAGCTGATGTGTTCGTCAAACCAATTTTATATGTAATATTGATAAACTGAAGTTTCCAAAAAAAGTTAAGCAGCCATGCGCAGCATTACTGCCACAAACGAATTTACGACAGAAATACGCGGCACCGGGAAAAGTCTACTAAAATTATCTTCCATTGCCGCTTGGGTAATTGATCTTCTGACATCCGAGAAGGCAAAATAGCGCCGCCCCTTGACGGCGTGCCGTCGTTTGGGGGTTTTTGCGATCCGGTCGGCATAAATCCATGCCACGGAAGCAGCCATCATGCAAAAGTTTAGATGGTTGCTGACAGCCTGCGGATGTCTGGTTTGCGTTTCGGCACTGCCGATATCGCGCTTGAGTTCTTTGAACAAGGCTTCGATCTTCCAGCGAGCGCCATAGTAGGCGATGATTTGCTGCACTGAAAGGGTCAGGTCGGTTGAATATAGCGCTATCCACTGACTTTGACGATAGACCCAGACCACCTTGACTGCACAGCGGATTGTTTTGAGCGTGACCACGCGCTCGTAGGCCACTACGGTGCGCTCGCGGCCATACAAGTTGACAGTATATTCGCTGGCCAACGATTTGAATTCACCAGCCAGTGACGCTGCCGTACCCAGTTTTGCGCCGTATTTACGCGGTCGTCCTGCTCGGCGGTTACCTTTAGGGCAAGGTAACTCGAAGATGTTGTTATTGGATCGCAGCCGAGAGAGCAAATTCACACGTCGGCCCAGTTGATGCCGCAATGGTTTGAACAAACCGTTGTTGCCGAACCATGAATCGGTGACCACGGTAATGGGGGCAGCAGAAAATACGGCCGCTATTGCTGTGATCATTGTGGCAGCCTGCTCGAGCTTGCTCTCAAAGGTCAGCTTTGGCCCTTTATTATCGCGATTGATCTGTTCAACGCTTTTTTTCAGATGATAGAACCGGTAGTTGAGCGGCAGACAGGCCCAACGTCCCTTAACGATTTTCAGTAGTCCCACAGCTACGATATTTTGCGCCCAGGGATATTTGGACTGATTCTGTTTGGCGGCATGATCAAAGATGTTGGCACAGCCGAAAACCTTCTTGCCGGATTTGGGGTTGATATAATCATCGAGAGCCAGGAGCAGGCGGCCATCGGTCAAGGGATTGTCAATCATTTGCCAAAGCCTTTGCCACAATCGTTGCCATGGAATTTTGGGTGATGCCATGAAGGTGTAAAAGCGTTTTTTGCCGATACCTGTAATTCCAAAAAGCGTTTGAAGACATCGAAGTATGTTGGACGTTTTCGATGAAGTAAACGGCACCAGGATAGCCATGATTGTATAGATAAACCAACTACCGCGTTCATGGCCCTTGCGTGAGTTGGCAAATTCGCTTTTGAGATTGGTAAGTATTTCGTGTAATGTAAACATGCGAGGCTCCGAGTTTGAGTGGAAGTTTGTTTGGGCAAAATAAACCTACCACAATCGGGCCTCGCAATCAACCCTAACTTACTGAATTCATAATACTTATAGTAATTTTTAGCAAAATGTCGGTTCGATATTATCAATAATTTCAGCATGTTACGAACGACCCCTGTTTTGCTAACTATTTGTTTTAATTGATTATTTGTGCGGTCGAGAAGTACTTCCACTTCATGCCGCCACTAAAAAAATGGGAAACTTCAGTTGATAAATTGTCCATAATTTTTTTGAGACAGAAAATAGCGGAAGTAAAAGAACTGGACGTTAAAATATAAATAGCTTTTTCAATACGAATTTTATAAAAACAGGTATGCCACGAAAAGCCCGCATAGATGCTCCTGGTGCATTGCATCACATCATTGTCAGGAGAATAGCGCGTTGGAAAATCTTTGATGATGATAACGATCGGAATTTTTATAGAGAGATTGCGAACGATTATGAAAGCATTGGACCAATATCCCTATTGCGGAAATTGCATACTCATGGGCAAGAGGCCTGAAGTTACCCGCGGGGGTCTGATTCGGAGTGGTGGGGGGCGCAGAGTGGTAGATGAAAAAAATCCCACTCTTGGAAACATATAAATAAACGTACCTCCATCGATCATGGCTAAGTTTGGATTGACATTGGATGAATCTACGGTTCATATTGATTAGTAAAGAGAAAGTGCACCGATGATGGTGGTAATTGGCGCCTATATTGGGCTTAAAGAGCATTTTTTCATATAACGAACTGTTTTTAACCAAAATGGAGGACATGAGACATGGGAGAAATAGTTATTATTGACACGGATGAGTGCACCGGCTGTGAAACGTGTATAGAACTATGCCCGGATGTTTTCGAGTTTGATGAAGATGCTGAAGTTGCCAGGGTTATCAAACCTGAAGGCGGGGATGAAGATTGTATTAAAGAGGCGATCGATGCTTGCCCGGTGGAATGCATTTCATGGCAGGAAGAATAGGTGCAATTCAAAAAGAAGACGTCAGAAAATAACAAAGCAAGTTCCAACTGGTGCGTCTATATCGTGAAGTGCAAAGACGGCAGCCTATATACAGGTATCACAACCAACCTTGAAGAACGATTAGCGCAACATAATTCTGAAAAAGGTGGTGCAAAATACACGAAACCACGGCAGCCTGTTAAGCTCGTTTACTCTGAAAGCGTGGAATCAAGGTCTTTAGCTACAAGGAGAGAACATGCAATAAAAAAGATGTCGAAAATAAAGAAAACAGAACTGATTAATCTCTGCTGTTACGACTGAAAAAACGGAATAAAAAGAAAGGCCACGTCTTGTCACTGCAAACACAAATTACGATATGCCTTGCCTTGCTTGCTGTTGTTGATACGATTATCCCCATTCCAATAACAGCGCTCATCTTGATAATGGTTCTATATCTGAAACCCCAATGGTTTAAAGAGTGGGTTGAGGCTATTTATACACGACCTGGGAAATAACGGTGTAAGGCCATCGTCAGTTCCATCCAGTCCGAAAAGCTGGTAGGGAAATCCTGTTTACCCTTATGGTAACGAAAACTGGTGAAGTATGGTACACGTATCTTATGAGTCGTTTTCTTGCGGATAATGAAACTGTAATTGATGTTCAGACCGGTTTAATGTGGACAAAAGATGCTTCCATGTTCAATTTTCCACTGAGTTGGGATGAGGCATTCACTGCGATTAAAGAATGTAACCGGTCAGGGCTCTATGGTTATAAAGATTGGAAACTTCCAAATCGCAAAGAACTGTTCAGCCTGATTTGCCATGACGCGATCAATCCCTGCCTGTCCCCCCCTCATCCTTTTAGGAATGTATTTGCTGGTTACTACTGGACGTCAACCAGTTGTGCCAGGCTGCCGAATCAGGCCTGGTATATTCATTTGGGGGGTGCAAGGGTTTTTAAAGGAATGAAATATGGGTCTTATATGGTATGGGCTGTACGCCGCGTTACAGAACATCCTTACCATAACCGAGTGTTTCATCAGACCGGGCAACGTAAATGTTTCAATGCGGAAGGTGATTCAATAGGTTGTTATCGCACTGGGCAAGATGGGGAATACCAGTCAGGCTTGTCAAAAGATGGTCAACGGTTTATCGAAAATGCAAATTTCATTATGGATCAGGCTACGGATTTGACCTGGTTAAAAAATGCAAATATCGCAGGGGAGACGCTGGACTGGAATTCGGCTTTGGATTTTGTCCGACAGATGAACCGAAAAAGGGAATATGGCTATAGTGATTGGCGCGTACCTGGCATTGTCGAATTGGAGAGCCTGACAGATATGGGCCAACACTCGCCCGCCCTACCCGTTGATCATTTATTTATGGATGGTCAGGATTTTTATTGGTCTTCGACAACAAGCATGTACGATACCAATTACGCATGGGTCTTGTATTTGATAGACGGCGCTGTTGGTGTTGGATATAAGACGCTTTCTGAATTTTTTCTTTGGCCTGTTCGGGGAAACGGCAAATTCCATACTTTATAGATCGCGTTTCATCCAACTGTTGGATTTTCATTCCAGACCTTTTTACTGCGAAGGATTTTTTTCTGAACAGTTTTCCAGGTTTTTGTGGTTAAAAAAGACGCCTTGTATCGGTTGAGCATTTCCATGAACATATTGAAAGGGACCGTAAACGAAAGCTCGTCCGTTTTGAAAAATTTTCTGGCAGAAGGGTCCCACCCGCCAATAACCGCCTTGTCGACCCCTTTTGATAGGTAATGAAGTGGCCATGCAACAATGTTTCCGCACGCGGCGCCCCATGGTGATGCAACGACTTCAGGATCGTTGGTAACAAACGATGCCAGTTGGTGAAGACCGCTCAGGGATTCCGGACGGGTGAAAAACGTCACCAGTTCCGGGATTTCATTGTCGGAGAATTGGCTGATTGGTTTGATGACGCAATATGTATGGGGCGCTGGTCTCGGGTCGACATAATCGAAAATTTTCCTTAATGCATCTGGTGAATCGCAATAAAGTTCACCATCCGTCCAGTTTGGAATTCCAGTGGAAACATAATTGATGATGGTATCTGTCTGTGGTTTCATAAATCCCAGCCAGAATCCCCCGCCGGGGCATCCAAACTGTTCGGCTGAAAAATAGGTGGCCGTCTGCTTTTTTCGGGCTCTCCAGATATTTCCGATTACACAGGAAAATTCACCGAACACCGTCTGCCAGTCGATTTCATTCTTCCGTTCCCTTTCCCGCGTTGGCAATACATTGGGTTTGGGCGAGAATCCGGTTACTGGTTTTTCATTCGCATAGAAAATCCCCATGGGCTCTTCGTCAAGGCCCAGTAGGGCTAAAAAATCTGATAAGGGCGTAAGCATTTGACTGTCCATGAGAGTCCTCCGAGTTGTTTGCTTGCTATTTCATTCCCATTTTTTTTAAATTGGATTTAATATAGGTCCAATGCAAGACAAGATGAATTACAACCATCACCATGAATGCAAGCCCCGCCCATTCATGAATTGTAACGAAAAAATGTCTCACCGACACCAAGAAACTCCCCCGCGCTTCAAAGCCTCGGGGTAAAACCAACCAATTTAGTAAGCCGGTACTACATAATATAGCGAGAAGTACAAAAGATATGACATTGACCTTCCACAGTGTTGAAGATTTTCCAGTAGACATACGCTATCCTTTATCAAAATCCCTAAATAGTTTTCTATGTTATTGTTATGCCTAAAGCAAATTATAACCGATTTACCCATTTCTGTCACACGGGTTCAAAATTTTGAACTATCCCTAAAAGTAGCTTTATTCGCAATAAATTCAGTATGTAAAGTTCAGGTCTCTCCGGATCCGGGTAAAAAATAATAAACTCTTGGGCGTCCTTTTTATATTTATGGTGCTATGAAAATGCGTATAGCAACAGGGCCTCTAACTTATTTAGTTACTGAATTTATAGGGTAAAAACAAAAAATAGCGAATTGAAATACATTTTTTTAAAGTATGGCAGGTATTTTGCATAGTATAAAATTAAACCAGATAATTTTTTCATCTGTTCTCCTCCTTTGTAACTGGTTGAAGTGGGCTCAATCAGTTACTTCTTCTCCTAACGGCCGGTTGTGAGCAAACAACCGGCCGTTTCCTTTTCTATAGGTTCTCTATCACGGATATTTTGAAATGGCATTGGGGGGTATATTTCCCTTTCAATTTTTGCAGCCAATTCTTCTTGGTCTAACGTGTTACAATCAATGGTAAGATCCGCATATTTTTTGTACAGGATTTGTCGTTCGCTGAAGAGTTCTGCAAACGTTTGATATTTTGTTTTTGCGATTCCTCTTGTTTCAAAGTTATGAATTCTTTTTTGTAGTTTATTGAGTGTTACTTCAAGAAATATGATTTTGGATATGGAACGCAAATGTGACATCGCTTTTTGGCTATAAGCGGCACTTCCGCCTGTTGCAATAACATGGTTTTCGATGTTGATTTTTAATATCTCCCTTTCCTCAATCACTCTCAATTTAAGATGGCCGCTCGCATCAATGATTTGCTGCAAGGTTTTTTGCTGATTAATTTGGATGAGAACATCTGTATCAATGAAGCCAAGCCCCAAATTTTTGGCAAGTATGATTCCTATGGTACTTTTTCCGGCACCGGGCATACCAATAAGCGTAAGATTGGATTTCATCGGACACTCAATTTTAATTTTTAATCAAATCCGGATAAAGCTTTTGCATACACTCCTGGCAAATGCTGTGGCTGAATTCCGCTTCGGAATGTTCATGAATGTAGGTCTCTATTTGATTCCAATACCCTTTATCATCTCGTATTTTTTTGCAGGAGGCGCAAATTGGCAACAATCCGTTAAGAACTTTTACCTTTTGAAAATAGTTTTCAATTTCTTTATTTTTTTCAGTAAGTTCTTCATTGGATTTTGTCAATCTTTCCTGAGCCAGTTTTCTTTCTTCCTCCAGCGTAATCGCTTTTGAAAATGCTTCAAGGATGTCTTTTTCGATCTGTGAATAGGTTCTCTGAACGGTATCGACCACGCATAAAGAACCGACAACTCTGTTTTCCAGTAAAACAGGGAACGCCAGATATGATTTGATGTTGTACGCTTTAACATTGGCGTCGAGTTTTTCCCATATTGATCCCTCAAGATTTTCTAAAACCACCGGTGACAGATTGTCTGCGGACCGTTTTCTGATTGTCATATCATAACAGATATGCCCGGAGGGCGTGTCTTCTCTTTTATAGCCCGGAGGTTCATTAAATATTGACCATGTTTTGAGAAGGTCCCCTTCAAGCCGGTTATACAGTGCCACCGCCGCGTTGAGCGCTTTACATGTTGTTTCAACGATAATGTCAATATTTTCCTTTGAGTCTGGGCCTAACCGGTGAAAATAATCAAACAAGAACAGTTTCATGGCCATGAGCGTTTTTTCGGCTTTAATTCGCCGTTGCCTTTCTTCCTCAATTTCAACTGAGCCCATTTTTTGGTCGCTCATATCTTCTCCTCATTCGTCATATGCATGGCGTGAATGCGGTGTTGCGGTAGCTTTATCGTATCGAATCGGTATAAATAACAGTTACTGAACAAGACCATTGGCAAGTTTATACTATAAAAATTACCCTATAAAAAGTCCTTTTAAATGAGGCCAATGGGATAACTGTTCGCAATTTACCGCAATATCAGCTTCTTTTGCGTGCTATCGATTTCGTCTTTGTAATTAATTGTCCAGGAGAGGTTATCGGGTGCCGGAGTCATTTGAAAAGAACCCTTGACCGGCAGCCTGTGAAGAATTGTCACCTCAGGTCCTTTCATCCGGGTGATGATGTAAACTGCCGCGGCATCTGTTTCTTCTTCTTTTTTTTCAGTCTGATACACATGATATCCGGTACCACTGGCCAAAACGAACATACCGGCGGTTGGGAGTACTGGGGAATAATTTGCAATTGGCAGGGACTCATAGGCCACCTTCTGGCCGGACGGGGCAAAGTAATGGCCGGTGATCCTGATTTTACCTCCTTCAAAGAGTGTCCAGTATTTGCAGAAAGGCAGATCTAAGGCCATTGTTTGCTGCCCCTCCATTTCCGGCGGATACGCCGGGGGGAGGGGGGAGGGCGGGGCTGGATCAACGCGGATTTGGTCAACATAGTGGTCTTCAAAATGACCCCATTTGGTGGATAGGTCTACGGAAAGGTCATAAACGCCCACTTGCGAAAATGTATAGCGAAGGGTGGGGCCATGGCCGATGACATTGTCATCCAGCCGCCAGGTAAAATACCCCGAAACATCATCCGGAGCTATCAATGCCAGGAAAACACCCGTATCCCCTGCTACATAGATGCGGGGACAGTCGCTGTCCACATACACGGTAGCATCCTTTTCCCGCGCCAATCGTTGTTGCTCCATTTCGATCCGGGCGGCACGTTCCTGTTCCCTCTGGGCTGAGGTTTCGCCTGGGGTTTCCGTGATGAACCGATCATTGGAAAACCGTTCCCCCATGCCGGGCCCCCTGCCGTCTTCATTTGCTGTTTCGGTAGCCTGCCCCTGCCGTTCTTCCTGGCGCCGCCGCCATTCAGTCATCTCCGCAGCAAGTTGGTCCTCCACTGCCCGCTGTTGAGCAAGTTCCGGTGTGCGTTTTTCAATCTGGGATAAAACCTGCCGTCGTTCGTCCCGTATCCGGCTCATTTCTGCATCGGTTAAAATATTTCCCTGGATGTTGTCTGTTGCCCGTTCGTGAAGGAGGAAGACATCATTCTTGTTGATTTGGAGCTGGCTATGAAGGGACGACAGGGTGTCTGCCAGTTTTTGAAGCTTTTCAATTTGGTTTTGGAGCTGTTGGGTGGATTCGGAAAGGGCGGGAGAGGCTATAAGGCAGCCCAATGCACATATGAGCATGACCCGATAAAAAAGGGTTTTTACCATAGAAATACGGGGGGCGAATGTCATCATAAACTCCTTGCCGTCCAAGATGATTCATGCGCGATTCCCAGAAAAACGGAATGGGACGCGCTGATTATGCTTTATCGGCAGGAAATGAGGAATGGTTTAGCCACCCCGATGCTGTATTTTGTATGTAGCCCACGATCTTGTTATTAAAGGAGGTCTATCTTAACTGTCGGCTGAACAGAGAGTGGTTATGGGAGAATAAGTCCGTTTGAATCGTTTTGAAATCGTCTTACTTTCCGTATTCCTTCTGGAGCAATGGGCGCCGCCGGTCAAAAATGGTCATTTTCAATATCACGATTTGCGGCGGCGTATTCAGGATAAAGTTTTCGCATACACTCCGGGCAGATACTGTGGGTAAATTCTGCCTCTGAGTGTTTTCTGATATAGGCTTCGACCTGATTCCAGTATCCGGAGTCATCCCGGATTTTTTTGCAGGAGGCACAGATGGGGAGCAGTCCGCTGAGCTTTTTTACTTTCGCCAAAGCTTCCTTTAACTCCATGACCAATTGCTGGCGCTCCATGTCTAAGCGATGTTTGTATATGGCCATCTCCACTGCGATGTGCAACTGTTTTCCTTCATAGGGTTTGATGATATAGTCAAAAGGTTGGGTCTCCTGGGCGCGTTTGAGAAAGCTGTCATCGGTAAAGGAAGTCAAATAGATGATCGGGACCTCATACCGGGCGCGAATGATACCGGCGGATTCGATGCCATCCATTTCACCTTTGATCTTGATGTCCATAATTACAAGATCTGGATTCCACGTCTCCATTGCGGCCAGGGCCTCCTCACCCGAAGAAGCGGTGCTGCATACCACATATCCATAACTCTCGAGTCTCGCGCGCATGATTTCCGCCACATTGGGTTCATCTTCAACAATAAGAATTTGAACCGGTGAAGTATTATGTGGTTGCATGCCATTTCCCTATGTTTAAAAATTAAAGGTTCCTTATTACTATGCTCGCTCGGCGTTAGTGGCTCCATGCTGCTCTATTCACTTTAGAGCAAGATACATACCATAAATGCGTTGATGGCATAACAGGCTGTAGTTATGTCGGATATTCTTTTGAAATTCCGGTAATGGTTGCAAGGGTGTAGGGTGGGGCCTACAATAGAAACACTTGCAGGCAGAATTCTTTACATGCTCTTTTTTCCAGCCGAAGTGGGTTTGGGATATCGGGTTACTTTTTCGGCTCCACTATTTGCATGGTTGCCGGTAGATTGTGTGCGCGAAAATGCTGCCATCGATTGGGGGAGTTTGCAACACGGGGCTAAGAATGGAGCGATGCTTCCAGTGTATGGTTTTCCAAACATGCCTATGTTCTACACAAATATTGCCTTTTCCACAGGGTATCCCAAAAAGACTTGATTAACACTGTAACTTTTCCAAAAGGAAGTTATGCGGACCCTATCGACGGTATTTCGTGAAACCGTTAAATACAACGGCATAACCGCGGCGATTAGCTGTTTTAATGAGAAAATAATGCTATCGGCCAATTTGAAAAATATTTGATTTTAAATAGTTAGGCTTTCATGCGGGGCGTGGGTAAGTTTGGTATTTAAATTGCAGATTTAGTTGCAAGCACCATTTGTTTTTTCAGTGAAACCCATCACTATTTTAATCGGTTTAACGCTTTATATCGTGTGGATAATCACGAAATCCGCAACTGTTTCAGCGTGACCCCAATACAATTTATTCGGGTAAGCCCCAGCGTCTCAAAAGCGCGAGGGCTTCAGAGGCAAGGCATCAAGGGGGAAGACGTCGTTTTTTAATGCAAGCAACACTGGGGTAAAGAAAGGAAACACCTATGCCAGAGACAACAGCGAGTGAGGCAAAACAGGCGTTCTGGGGGGGCGAAGTTGCAATGGATCAAATTAATCCATCCCCGCGAATTGAAAAGTTAAGAGCGCGTCATCTCTCTTTAAAAAGCAGGGTAGGATATGAGTGTGCCCTCTATTGGACCCAGGCGTATAAAGAAAGCGAAGGGGAACCACGGATCATCAGACGGGCAAAGGCCATAAAAAAATACATGGAAAATGTTTCGCTGTGTATTTATCCCGGCGAATTGATCGTCGGAGGGATGGAGCGGCAACCGCTGACGGCGATTTTCTATCCGGATCTCAAATGCGATTGCTTCGAGCCGGAACTGGATAATTTCCCCACTCGAAAATATGACCCCTGCGACATTGATGAAGAAACAAAGGAAATATACAGAAAAGAAATTTTTCCTTATTGGAAAGGAAAAACATTGTCTGAAATCTGGGAAAAACGAGCGCAGTCGGTGGCGCCTGAATCTTATAAAATCGGTTTCGAAAAGTGTATTTCCGAACAGCAGGCCATTACCTTCTTTACCCTTGAACATTTTGTGCCGGGTTATCAACGCATGATAGACATCGGCGTGCTCGGCATTAAAAAAGATATCGAAGAAAAGTTAAATAATCTGGATCAAGCCCATCCGGAGTATTTTGAAAAAGCGGCATTTTACCAGGCCTTGTTGATCGTATGCAATGCGTTCGCAAAATTTGGCAAGCGGCATGCAGAGCTTGCTAGGCAACTGGCGGCAACCGAAGCAGATCCCCAAACAAAGGCGGATTATCTCAAAGTGGCGGAGGTGTGCGAACGGGTACCGGCTGAGCCGGCGCGAAATTTTCACGAGGCGGTGCAGGCTCTATATCTCTCCCATTGCCTGATGCTAAACGACGGGGCATCCATTTCATTCGGAAGGCCGGACCAATACCTATACCCGTACTATAAAAAGGACATTGAAGAAGGTGGTATTACAAAAGCAGAGGCTCAGGATATTCTGGACTGTTTGTTTATTAAGTGCAGTGAATATCAAATCTTTTTTTCAGAAGGTGCCGCCGAATTTGCAGCGGGCGCTCGAGGGGCCAATGCAACCTGTGTGGGCGGAGTGGACGAGAACGGGAAGGATGCGACCAATGAACTGTCCTACATGTTCCTTCAGGCCATGTGCAACGTGCGGTTGGCGCAACCGGGCATTTCGGTGTTGTGGCATAAGAATATGCCCGAAGAGTTGGCCATAAAGGCATGTCAACTGGCAGCGCTTGGTACAGGGCATCCATCGATATATAGCACGGACCGCCTGATTGAAATGTTGCAAGAGATGGGCCTGCCTTTGAAGGCGGCAAGGCGGGGCACTACGGTGGGGTGTGTGGAGCCCTCTGCAGAGGGTGGTAAATCCAATACTTGCAGCAATTTTGGCTACCTGAATCTTGCGGTGGGGATGGAGTTTGCGCTGAATCAGGGCGTTTGGCGAATGAGCAATGAACGGTTGGGGTACCCCACGGACGATCCACGGACTTTTACGTCTTTTGAACAGGTAATGGCGGCTTATCGAAAACAGGTGGCGCATCTGATACGACATCATGTTATTCTGGGCCAGATTTCAGAGAAGTTGCACGAAGAGTTGGACCCGGATCCCTATGGTGATCTGTTCTTTGAAGACTGTATTGAAAATGGGAAGGATATCTACGCCGGGGGGGCAAAATACAATTTCGGGCCTGGGATCAATTGTACTGGTGTGGCGGATGTCGTCAATTCGCTGGCGGCGATAAAGTATCTTATATTCGACCAAAAAAAACTCCAGTGGGGTGAACTCCTTGATGCACTGGCGAACAATTTTGAGGGGCCGAAAGGCGAAGAGATTCTCAAGATGTGCCAGGATGCGCCCAAATATGGCAACGATGACCCCTATGCGGATTCCATTGCCACCGAGGTGCTGAGATTTGCTCCCGAAGAAGCGTCAAAGTATACGTCCCAGCGAGGGGCGCCCTGGCGGGCAGCAATTATCCCCCTGACAACCATCATTCCATTTGGCATGGTCACCGGGGCGCTTCCTGGTGGCAGAAAGGCCGGGGTTCATCTTGCCGAGGGATGTTCTCCAAAACAGGGAACGGATGTCAACGGGCCGACAGCCGCCATAAAATCAATCACATCCTTTGATCACACCGCCTGGCTCAATGGGACTCAGCTAAATTTGAAATTTTCTCCAGCTGTATTGAAAGACAAGTGGGGATTGAAGAATTTGATCTCGTTGGTGAAAACGTATATGGACAGGGGCGGATATCATGTGCAGATGAACGTTGTGAGCAAGGAGATCCTGAGGGATGCCCAGGCGCATCCAGAAGAATACAAGAGCCTCACGGTTCGGGTGTCCGGCTACAACGCCTATTTTACGGTACTTTCCAAGGAGCTTCAGGACGACATTATTGACAGAACCGAACATACGATGGTCGTTTGATCTGTGGCAAGGTTTTTGACGGCCGCATGATTAAATAAAAATGGCGATACAGCCAAGAATAAGCTGCCGTGCCAGATGAACCAGGCACGGCAGCTATTTTTATATCTTGTCTGTTGGGGGCTAAATCATCGAACGTTGGCCTGGCCACCGTCCACCGGAATGAGTTGCCCGGTGATGAACCGGGAGGCATCTGAGGCAAAAAAGATCATGACCGGGGCCAAATCGCGATCAGGATCACCGTACTGCTGCCCCATGGCAATGCTATTAAAGTTCTGCCAGAAGCTCGCCGTACGTTCCTCTTCGTTCATTCGGGAAATCGCCTCATGGAACATCGGGGTGGCGATGGCAGGCAGGATGGCATTGACGCGAACGTTGTCGGCACCCCAGGTGCCGGCGGCGGTGCGGGTCCAAGAGTGAACCGCTCCCTTTGATGCTGAGTACGCGGCGGCTGATATTTCCGGACGAAGTCCCGAAATGGATCCAAAATTGATAATGGAGCCACCGCCCGATTCCTTCATATACCGGTGCGCGACCTGGTTGGTCAGCATCGTGCCTCGAACATTCACTGCAAACATAAGGTCCCAGTCCTCCACTGTCACGGCACTGGCGTCTGAAGGTCTCTGGATTGCAGCCGGATGCGCAAGCGCATCGAGGCCTCCCAGACGCTTGACAGCTTCTGCGAACGCCGTTTCAACACTTTCCTTGTCTGACACATCCACATGAAGATATGCAGCGGTACCCTGACCTAAAGCAGCAGCTTCTTTGACGACAGCTGTCCCCGCGTCATCCGTTACATCCATAGCGATGACATCGGCACCTGCCGCCACGTAGGCCCGGACTGTTGCAGCTCCCATTCCGCGGGCTGAACCCGTAATGATAATTCTCTTTCCTTTTAGTTCCATCGTTTTTTCTCCTTATCGTTTATGGTCATAGCTGCTTCCCGTGACAGCCGGTATAGATACTCCCGAAATAACCTGATGCAGACTTTACCGATGTTAGGCGATACCGTTAACATTTTTTGACAGATTTTACGAATAAAAAGCCATACGCATTTTTAGATGGGCAAATAAGAAGCGGAAACTGTTAAAAAACTGCGGAAATTGTTAAATATTGGCTGATAGAAGTGTTGCCTTTTTCACGCATACTTCGTATTGTTATGGAAAAAACATTATTAAATACAATACGGTAAGATTTTATTGCTGGTTATTTTCGCCTTGGCATAAAATATGCTTTATTTCTCATAAAGCCTTTTGGGGGTAACCGTTCGCCAACCTTTTGGATTGCTATAAGGTAAATAACAGTTTATTCAATAAAAGTTTCACAATAACTTGGCTTTGCTTGTTCGTTTGTGCGCTGATTTAAACGTCGCTGTTAAAAATCAAAAAAACCGTTCTGCCTATTACGTTAGGCTATCCTCATAACCAGATAGGGATTTTTGACACATGCGTATCATCATGTCTACGGAGAATATGCCGAAATCAAAAAAATTTTCGCGGTGGCGAGAGTTTTTTTGTGATTATTACAATCACGCTGATATCTTTTGCAAAGCAAAGGACGCATTTGAAGCAAAAATTTCTGAAGTCCGGCTTGCTGAGTTAAACATGTCAATCATTCACGCCAGTGGGCAACGCGCTTCTACCAGGAAGTGCCAGTCATTTCTATGCAATGTAAGAAACGTTTATGTTATACAGCAGTTGACCGGCTCATCTTTTTACATTCAAGATGGCCGTAGCGTGAGACTGGAGCCAAATGATATTGCATGCTTTGATGGCTCTCGTCCCATAGATTTTCATTCGGACAATCGTTTTAAGCAGTTGCTCCTCCATGTGCCATGTGAACTTTGGAGTCGGAAATTGGGCCAGCCAGATCAGGTGACAGCCCGGGTCCTTAGCCCAGACGTTCAAATGGGTTCTATGCTGGCGAATTTTTTACAGCAGATTTTATTTATTGCGGAAGACGTTGATTCCATAACCCTTAGCCGTCTTGAGGATACCGCCTTGTCTTTGATTTCGGCCGCTTTCTGCGATCTTGTCACAAGGCATGGGAGTCGTCCACGTAAAAGCCGAACGGCACTTTTTTACCGGGCAAAAATGTTTATCGAGAGCAATTTGGATGATTCTACACTTAGCCCGAAAAAAGTTGCCGCCTCTCTTTGTGTTTCCGAAAGCTATCTCAAGGCATTGTTTCGCGATGAAAATCAATCTGTGAATAATTGCATTTGGAAAATGCGACTTGAAAAGTGTCGCAGGGATATTGCGGACCCGTTGCTTTCGGAAAAAAGCCTGAGTGAAATTGCCTTTAATTCAGGGTTCAATAGCTTTTCGCATTTCAGCAGAAAATTTAAGGAGGCCTTTGAGGTAACAGCATCTGATTATCGCCGCGATCATCTTAAGGAGCGTTTAAAAAAATAGCGAGGATTCGCTTGAATCTGCAACGTTACCTGCAACGGCTTGCCGTGGCAATATTCTGTAAGTCTGGAAGAGAGAATCTGATCAATAGGCAACGCGGCTCCCTCATTAATAACAAAAACAAGCCATGCCGTTCATTTGTGACGGCAAAGAAAAATCTTTTTGACCTCTCAGGCAAGTATCCCATCTAAAATTCGTATAATTATGCCAAGACACCATGGCGAACGTTATTGATGATTCTCGCCACACTTACTGCAACAAACTGTATATCCAACAAATAAAAAAATAAAGCGCTGATAGTTAAGGTGCGCCGAAGTTGATACATCGCGACAGCGGTTTTCGTAAAAGATCTGCAAGGACAAAAACGAAGGCGGCGATATTGTGCTGAAGATTTTTTTGATGGGTCATGAAAAGCGCCCACGCCCTCCCGGTAAGAGTATTTAGGAATACCATCGTTCCTATAGCGTGGGCGCTTTTTACGAAACACATTAAAATTATGAACAATCTTTTTCTGTTTTTTTCCCCCTGAATGCGAGGGGGCAGATCAAGGCTTAGGCGATTGCCCACTTTTAGTTAAGCCTAAGCATTTGGAATTTTTATCGTCAAAATATTTTGAACTGTGTTTAAATGAAGGGGGGTGGTAAACGTCCGCCATGCCGGAGTGCATTGGCAGGTATGAATGATTTGCCTTCGGGCACGAATCAAAAGGATTGAATCGGAGAGGGATTTTGTTTCTATTGGAGTTGGTTAACAAGCTAGGAGGAATGTAATGGGAAAAAAAATGTTGTCCATTCTTTTTGTTGGGGCCGTTATTGGGCTATTTGTGGCCCAGACAACCATAGCGTTCGACCCGAACTGGAAGGAAAAACAGGATAAGGGCTTTGAAGCTGTTGGTTTAAAGCCGGGGGATGTGATCAATGCGGAAAACTGGCAGAAAGTACAGAACAGCCTGCCGTTCTCCGTTGTCGAGTGGGTCAAAAAGGGCGAATTTACGATTAAGGTTGGTGAGCTCAAATACGATTACAGCCCTGATGAGAGGTATGAGACGTATTCACTGGAAACGAATAAGGGGAAATATAAGATCGGGGGGAGGGATCAGATCGTTGAGGCAGCCTCCGGTAAAGACCCGGAATATGTTGGGGGGCGGCCGTTTCCCGTTGTTGATGAGAAGAACGACCCCCAGGCTGGCCTTAAAATCATGCATAACAATTCCCTGGACAAGATGCGTCCAGGTTCCTACTTTTGTAATTTTGATGTCTGCTGGATATCGGACACCGGCGGACTGGACCGGTATCTCTACGGTGATGACCTGTTCTTTTATCACTGGAATCGGCCGGACAGAACTCCCCTTCCGAACCAACAGAAGGTGAGACGATACGGCATGACCGTAATCCAGGAACCCTTTGACCTTGCCGGGGCGGCCATGCTGTACCATTACTGGCTGGACGGGTCTCCGGAACGGTTTGTGCAGTATATCCCTGCCCTTCGCCGGATCAAGAAAATGAATGTGACCGACCGCTCCTCCCCGTTTTTCGGGACCGACTTCTGTAATGATGACGGCGGCGGATATGTGGGCCAGCCTGAGGCCATGACGTGGAAGATTATCGAAAGAAAAATTTTCTTAATCCCGATCGCGGAATGGAACCTTGACAATCCCGAGCCCTTTGAAGAGTTGCCGGAAGGCGGTTGGAGGGGCACTTACCCGGGGAAATTGAAGTGGGGATATGAGGATCAGTTTAAAAATGAAAAATACAATGTTTCCTGGATGCCCTGGTTTGTAAAGTGGGTGCCGCGGGAGTGCTGGCGGATTTCAATGAAGGCGAAAGATCCCTACTACGCTTACGGTGATCAGGAGCTGATTGTGGATATCGGCACTTATGGCATCGTTTATAAAATTGTGTGGGACAAGTCCGGTGCCTATTGGAAAACCCTGGTGGTGTCAAATTGTCCGGCAAATTGGGGTGAGAACCTGAGCTTTTCCTCCCAGAATTTCTATCTTAATGTAGATGACAAGACCCACCACGCCAGTGCCTGTAATGCCCGGGGCGTTAGGGGTAAGTATAACTTCAATACCTACTTGAATTGGACTAAAAATCAGGAACGGAATTACAGGGACGAGTACATTTCGACCGCGGGCAGATAGCGATTGGCTTTTACTTGGTTTTTCATGAATGGAATCTGGTTGTAAATTGAAGAAGAATGAGCGTCATCAACGAGACGCAATCAAAGGAGTGACTAATGAGAAACGGAAAACGCTTTATTTTTACGAGTGTTCTCATTGCCCTGCTGTCGATCGCCTTTACCGGAACAGGTTTCTGCTTTTTGAACCTGGACTACAAGGTGGCCGGGCATGTTATGAACCAGAGTGTTGTAAGGGACTTGGATGGATTTCAAACCGGCATAATGAACGATTCAGACTGGATCCAGTGCCGAAATGAGTTAAAATTCGATCTTTCCATGCGGCCCCAATATGTGATCGAGCCGAACCTCCGGTTGGATAAAATTTTTATCCGCTACCGGGGCGCCTATGACGCCATCTATGATTTGGTAAACCGGTACAACCAAATCCCGAACAGCGTGCGGGGGGCCGGCAACTCTCGCTATGACCTGGGCCTGGATGACGTGATCTACGAAAACGACCTTCGGGAAGCGTTCGCGGATATTGCCTACCAGAGCTCTGGCGGGTTTTTTACGAACATGCGCCTGGGCCGTCAGATTGTCCAATGGGGGGAGGCCGGCCTCTTTAACGTGGTCAATCAGGTCAACCCCCAGGATCTGAGTATCGTCCGGAACTTTCAGAACCCGGAGGATCTGGCCGCGCCGATCTGGATCGGCCGGATGGATATCTCCACCCCGCCGATGGGGATCTTCAATGAGTTGAGTGTTCAGTTGCTCTACATCCCCGACAACCGGCCGACCATATTCGGGCCCAACTATTCCACCGGCGTAGCCCCTTACGGTCTCGGTGTGCCGGGACTGAATGTGCTTCAAAATGATGTGTCCTCCGATATGGGCAACCCCCAGTTCGGTATGCGGGTGGGCGCCAGCGCGGGCCGGTACAAGGCCTACTTTTATTATTTTGACGGGTTTTACAACGGTCCGGCACTCGATTTTTCCGATCTGGGAAATGGGAATCTCTGGTTGGACCATCCCCGCTACCAGATGTATGGGGTTTCCTTTAACTACGACTCTCCCCATGGATTCATTCTTCGCGGGGAGGGCGCCCTGCACGACACGATCCCCTATACGGATTTTATCGATGGCGGCGCCAAAGGCTACAAGGGCTACAAGGTGTATGAGGCCCTCATCGGGCTCGACCGCAGCTTTTTCTCCACCTACGGGTTTCCGGGAGCCGGCGGTACGCCCCTGTCCACCTCGTTTGAGCTGCATTACAAACGAGTGGATGACTGGGACTATGACCGGAATTTAAGAAACGGCGCCAAAGAGAACAACTACGGGGCGACCTTCGTGGCGAATACCTTCTTCATGCACGGATCGCTGTTGCCGGTGTTTGCCCTGTGGTACGACTTTCACGGCGTGCTCCTGACATCGCTTAGCGCCGATTATACGCCCAACGGGTTGCTGTTCTTCAAGGTGGCGATTTCGTCCTCCTACGGCAACAAGTCGGCCACCTACAGCCCGATTTATACAACGATCAATTCCAGTGAGGTGTCGCTCGGGATCGGGTATCGGTTCTAATAAGTCCGCCGTTGGCGGAAGTGTTAAGTGTTAAGTAAAACGACAAAGAAATCAGGCCTTCCAGCAACATGTACGCGGTTCGATGCATGTTGCTGGCAAGGCGCTGATTATGAAACTAAAACAATCTTTCCGTCAGGTAGCTGCCTCCAACGTGTGCCAGATATTTTTTACCCAAAGATGTAAACATGCGTTGCCGTTCAAATAAGCAAGCTTTTCTATCCTCCCGAGCAAGCATGATGTCGAAAATTCCTATATACATAACAGCGTAATATGTTAGCCGGTGCTGTTCGCGACCTAATCATACCCAATTTTTCCCTAAGTGCGAGGGTTCCGATCATCATTTTATGAAACCGGGAAAAAAGGGACGAAGAATTGAAAAGGAGGGCTTTGCCATGAAGGTGCCAGTTTACACGGCCGTAAAAAAATTGGAATTCAAGGAAAAGGAAAAACCACAATTAAAGGAGGATGATGTCCTCGTGAAGGTGGAGCTATGTGGCATATGTGGGTCGGATGTCCATTCCTATGCCAATGGAATTATGTTCCCGTTGGGAACGGTAATGGGGCATGAGTTTTCAGGGGTTGTGGTTGAGGTCGGTAAGGCTGTAAGCAACTGGAAACCCGGGGATCGTGTGACGGGGAAACCTTGGGTTCAGTGCGGTACGTGCTATTGGTGCCAGAAAGGGCTATATTCTTTATGCCCCAGTGCCATGGACCGTATTATAGGATGCACACCTGTGGCAGATGGCGCCTTCGCTGAGTATGTCAGGGTCGAACAGCCGGACTTGAGACTTTTCAAGTTGCCTGATCAGGTGAGCTTCGAACAGGGGGCGCTGGTTGAACCACTGGCGACCTCCTTGCATGCAGTGCGCTTGTCCAAGCTCAGACTGGGCGATCGTGTGGTTGTTCTCGGTGCCGGCATGATCGGTATGGGGGTGATACAGTTTCTGAAGTTAGGTGGGGCCGGTAAAATTATCGTTATTGAACCCTCGGCAGCGAAACGGGAGCTCGCCCGCCAGGCAGGTGCGGATATTGTCATTGACGCCAAGGCGGAACCGGAAGCCCTTGTGACATCAATCCAATCCCATACCGAAGGGATTGGGGCAGACATTGTCTTTGAGTGTGTTGGTATTCCCCCAACTTTTCAGGGAGCCCTCTCTTTTTGTCGGAGCAGCGGGCAGATCATGATTGTGGGGCTTAATGAAAAGCCGTTTGAATATGCTCCCATCGAACTCGTGATGAAAGAGATTGAGATGAAGGGCGTGGTGGGCTATCATGATGAATTTCCCCATGTGATCGAATTTCTAGCCAAGGGGCCGGTTAAGACAGATCTTCTTATTTCTGAGATCATACCGCTTGATGATATTGAGGATAAGGGATTCAATCGGCTTTTGAACCCGTCTGACATCATTAAAGTGCTTGTCAGACCAGTCGATTCCTAAAATAATTTTTAACATTGCCTAAAGGGAAAAATGTGAGTCCTCCATAAGAATGGGAGGGCTCAGACATCCCTCTTCCTTTCTGGATTTCTGCCTCCTCAGGTATCCATATGGCCTACGCCCAGCGTTTTACTGATCACAAGTTGCAATTATATTCATCTTCGTATAATTTGTACGCTATCAATTCTCTTGAAAACTTTTTGGAAGCACGGGCGTATGAAAACCTGTAATTCCTCCTATTAGGGGAACTACATTGGTTGTCATGCGCGGTCCGCTGAAACGGCATAACACGGGAGTTTCTGAAATATGCGTATGGTTATGTCAACACGGAATTTGCCAGAGATGGAAAAAATGTCGTACTGGCAAAAATTCTGTTGTGATTATTATCACCCAATTGAGTTTTTCCCTACTTCAGGCCAAACTTTTGAAGCCGAAATTTTCGAATCCCGGCTCGGTGATCTGTCCTTATCAATCGTTCGTGCCTCGGGACATAAGTCTTCCAATATGAAGTTTCAGCGCCCTCGATCTTCTCGGAAAACTGTTTTCATTGTTCAGCAATTGAAAGGAACATCATTTTATTCCCAGGATGGTCGAAGTGTGAAAATTGGGCCGAATGACATCGCCTGCTTTGATAATACCCGTCCGGTGTCATTTTCCACAAAAAGCGGTTTTGAAGAGCTGTTGCTTCATGTGCCGTATGATCTCTGGAACAGAAGATTCGGGCGAACGGAACAAGTGACGGCCCGAGTATTGCGTGGGAGTACGCAAATAGGCGCCATGTTGGTAAACTTTTTTCGGCAGATCTCCTCTATTGAAGAGAAGGTCGATACTATAACGGTCAACCGATTTGAGAACGCAACCCTTTCTTTGATCGGTGCAGCCTTTGGCGGACTTGTTCCCAAAAAGGGCGCGCGGGTAAGCGCCGGTCGAACAGCGCTTTTATATCAGGCAAAAATGTTTATTGAGAAAAACCTGCATGATCCGGATCTAAGGCCAAAAAAAGTCGCCGATTTTTTACAGATTTCCCAAAGCTATCTGAAATCATTATTTCATGATGAAGATCAATCCGTATATAAGTGGATTTGGATGATGCGATTGGCAAAGTTCCGACGGGACATTGCCGGTCCGTTGTTTTTAGGAAAAAGTTTGAGTGAGATTGCCTTTAATGCCGGTTTCAGCAGTTTTTCGCATTTCAGTCGGAAGTTTAAGGAGACTTATAAAATGACGGCTTCTGAATATCGTCATGAACAGTCTGGACACAGGTAATAAATCAAGTCACGCTTTCAAGCCCTGAGGCTGCTGCAAGTAACATTCCCAGCAAAACAAAATTTGTGCAACATACACACTTTTCCTGATATCCGTTTTGATTATATGAAAGTGTTTTTTCGTATTTGCGAACGATTAAGGAATGGTTTTTAGCCATTCCTTAATCATGATAATACCATCCTTGCTTTTCTATTTCTATTCTGTAAATTATATACGCTGGAAAATTGAAGGAATCCTACGGCCGAAATCATCTTGGAAGGCGCATAGGGAGTCTTATGTGGGTCTTGGATACCGTAACGGTTGCTCGATAACGGCCATTTTTTGCAATGGAGATTTTCGAAATATGCGTGTGATCATGACAACCGACAACTTACCTGAATCGGAAAAATTTCCGTCCTGGAGAGATTTTATTTGCGATTACTATCATGAATCAGGCATTTTCGGCTCATCGGATCGGTTTTTTAAAGCTGAAATATCAGAAGCTAACCTTGGAGATTTGACCGTATCCCTTGCACAGGCTTCTGCCCATAGTGTTAATAATTTGAAATGCCAAAAACCCAAGTCAAATAAAAGAAAGATTTTCATTCTTCAGCAGCTGAACGGTACATCATCTTTTGAGCAGGATGGCCGAAGGGCTACCCTGGGTCCGAATGATATTCTTTGTTTTGACAATGCCCGCCCCCTATCCGTGGTTGCCGAAGCCGCGTATAAGCATTTGCTGCTTCATATACCCTATGATCTTTGGAACCAAAAATTTGGTCCATCAGAGCAGGTGACCGCCTGTGTGCTGAAAGCCGGTAGAGGGTTTGGCCCCTTGCTGACGAATTTATTCCGGCAAATTCCCTTACTTGAGGAAGACGACGATTTCGCTACGATTAGCCGATTTGAGGATGCAATCTTGTCTTTGATCGCTGCAACTTACAGTGGCCTTGTTTTTAACCGGCGGCCGAGGCAAGGTTCCGGACGGACTGCGCTTTTGTATCGGGCAAAAATGTTTATTGAGAACAACCTGCACGATCCTGAACTTAATCGGAAAAAAATCGCTATTTCACTTGGAATTTCTGAAAGCTATTTGCAATCCTTGTTCCGCGATGCAAACCAATCCGTGGACAAGTGGTTATGGGAGATGCGACTTGAAAAGTGCCGGCGGGATATCGCAGACCCACTGCTTTTGGGAAAAGGCTTGAGCGAGATCGCTTTTGCTTCCGGCTTCAGCAGTTTTCCCCATTTTAGCCGAAAGTTTAAGGAAGCGTTTAACGTAACGGCATCCGAATATCGCCATGAGCAGCATCGGCATGGTTGCCAAAATTAATTGATGTTGCCCTATTGTTAAAAATACAAAGATAATTTGATTTCGGCAAATTATAGATTTTTTAATCCGACCACTTCATCATCATTTTTTTTATTAGAGGGATAACGTTTCAAAACATGCGCATGTTAATGTCGACAAAAAACCTGCCGGATACGAAAAAGTTTTTACGTTGGCGCGATTTTTTTTGCGATTATTATCATGAGGTTGATTTTTTGTGTAATTTCGATTGTCCTTTTGAAGCGGAAATCTCTGAAACCCGGTTTGGCCAACTCGCCTTATCCCGACTATCTGCGTGCGGTTATAAGGCCTCGAATATGAAGTGTCGGCGGCCGGAAGACCCAAAAAGAAATGTCCAAATTATTTACCAGGTGTGTGGGAGTTCATTCCTTTACCAGGATGACCGAAGCGTAACGCTGGGGCCCAATGACATTGTTTGCTTTGACAATACGCGGTCTTCATTATTTTCTGCAGATGAATTTGAGTTATTGTTACTTTATGTGCCCTATGATCTCTGGAACAGAAGATTTGGCAGATCGGAACAGGTGACGGCCCGGGTGCTGAACGCGGGAACCGGAATGGGCGCTGTGTTGGGAAACTACTTACAGCAGCTTCAGTTGCTCAAGGAGAATGAAGACCTTATTACGAACAATGGGCTTGAGAACGCCACCTTGTCTTTGATCGCGGCGGCCATTGGTAGCCTTGTCCCTGAGTCTGAATCGCCGAAACATACGCGTCGAATGGCACTGCTATTTCAGGCAAAAATGTTTATTGAGAAAAACCTCCATAATTTAGATCTGAATCGCCATAACATCGCTGCGGCATTGGATATTTCTGAAAGTTATCTGCAGGCATTGTTTCGTTACGAAAACCAATCCGTGGACAAATGGATATGGGAGATGCGGCTCGAAAAATGCCGACGGGACATTGCGAATCCCATGCTTTCAGAAAAAAGCCTGAGTGAAATCGCCTTTACAGCCGGTTTCAACAGTTTTCCTCATTTTAGTCGAAAGTTTAAGGAGGCCTTTCAAATGACGGCTTCTGAATATCGTCGTACACAGCATAAACGTCATTGATACGATTTTTTCTTTGCTTTTAGCCCTACATCAGAAACCCAGTTTTTCCTTCAGCCAGTTCCAATGCGATGCAATCCCTTCTACCCTGCCCGGAATTATCAATAAAGGTTACCCTATTGTTCCAACAATAGGGGGTACTGATCGCACAGGTAATTAATTTTTCGTTTTTATGATGGCTCAGTTAAGCATCGAAGCAAAAGTTCATGTACGTATAGGCACCATTTTGAAAAAATGCTTTTACAAAAATTTTTTCCAGTATTTCTCCAAGCTCCGTTACCCCAATAACGAAGCGAACAGTAATGAGGTATTTTTGACCAGATACCAAAGCGAAGGCACGATGGCAACGCTATTTTCTTCGCAAAGGTTGGGAGATAATCTTTTGCTTCAAGATTTCGATGTCGGTTCACTTAAAGCACCCACGCTCTCCCGGCTTATTTAAAAATGGAATACCATCGTTCCTAAAGCGTGGGTGCTTCAAGTGAAAAAGTATAAAGTTGTTATAGAACCTCAGCTTTGATCCAACCCCCTTAAATTTTAAGGGGGTTGGATCAAAACTTAGGCATTTGCCCAATTTTCATCAATCCTAAGATTTTGAAAATAAAAAGACAAAACAATATGAGTAGCGCTACTGAAATGAAGGGAGGTGATAGGCCCGTCATCCCTGTTGAAGTGTAGTGGCAGGATGGCAGATTCAGAATGTGGACATATGATTGATAGAAACGTATTGATGGGTGTTATTTTTTATTATTCAAGTTAGTTAGAAAACCGGGAGGGACGTGATGTTTAAAAAAAAATTGTCCATTCTTCTTATTGGGCTCCTCATTGGATTGTTTGCGGTTCAAACGAGCATGGCCTATGACCCGAATTGGGAAGAAAATCAGAAAAAAGCATTTGAAAAAGCCGGGTTAAAGCCGGGAGATGTGATCAATGCGGAAAACTGGCAAAAGATTGAAAAATGTCTGCCGTTTTCCGTTGTTGACTATGTCAAAAAAGGCGAATTTGTACTTACTATTGGCGAATTTAAATATGATTACAGCAATGATGAAGCCTATGAAAAGATGAGCGCGAGAAATGCTGGGAAATACGCCATCGGAGACAGGGATCAGATCATCGTCATGGCCACTGGTGAAGACCCGGAATATGTGCAGGGCCGGCCGTTTCCTGCCATTGACATGAAAGACCCCCAGGCAGGGGTAAAACTCATGCATAACAATTCCCTCGATAAGATGCGGGTTGGTTCCTATTTTAATGTATTTGATGTCTGTTGGATATCCGACACGGGTGGACTGGACCGGTGGCTTGTGGGTGACGATTATCTGTATTTTATATGGAACCGGCCGGACGGCAAACAGGTGCCGAATCCCAATAAGGTGAGACGGTTAAGTATGACCTACATCAAGGAACCCTTCGACCTTAATGGCGCCGCCATGCTGTACCATTACTGGCTGGACGGGTCTCCGGAACGGTTTGTTCAGTACATTCCGGCCCTTCGCCGGATCAAGAAGATGAACGTCACGGACCGCTCCTCCCCATTTTTCGGGACTGACTTTTCAAATGATGATGCCGGTGGCTACATAGGACAGCCCGAGGCCATGGAATGGAAAATTGTCGAAAAGACAACCATGCTGATTCCCATGGCGGAATGGGCAGTTGAACAGCCGGATGTGTTCCAGGAACTGCCGGGCGGCGGCTGGGAGTCCCCTGCCCCGAGTAAATTTAAATGGGGCTATGAAGATCAATATAAAAACGAAAAATACAATGTTTCCTGGATGCCGTGGTTTGCAAAATGGGTTCCGAGGGAGGTTTACCGGGTTTCGATGAAGGCCAAGGATCCCTACTATGCCTATGGTGATCAGGAGCTTGTTCTCGATGCGGCCTCCCTGGCAATCGTCTATAAAATCATTTGGGACAAATCGGGTAGTTATTGGAAAACCTTGATGGTTGCAAACCGCCCCTCGCAACGCGGTCAACGTCTGAGTATGACGTCCCAGATTTTCTACCTCCAGATTGATGACAAGACCCACCATGCCAGCGCCTGTAATTGCGGAGGACAACGGGCGCAGTATAATTTCCAAACTCGTTTTGATTGGCCCAAAAATAATCCACGGATATACCGGGACGAATACATTTCGACCATGGCCAGATAGCGATTGTCTTTTACTTGGTTTTTCATGAAGGAAATCTGGTTGTAAATTGAAGAAGACACGCGTCATCAACGATGACGCAATCAAAGGAGTGACTAATGAGAAGAGGAAAACGACTTGTTTTTACTAGTGTTCTCATTGCCCTGCTGTCGATCGCCTTTACCGGGACAGGTTTCTGCTTTCTGAACCTGGACTACAAGGTGGCCGGGCATGTTATGAACCAGAGTGTTGTAAGGGACTTGGATGGGTTTCAAACCGGCATCATGAACGATTCAGACTGGATCCAGTGCCGAAATGAGTTAAAGTTCGATCTTTCCATGCGGCCCCAATATGTGATCGAGCCGAACCTCCGGTTGGATAAAATTTTTATCCGTTACCGGGGCGCCTATGACGCCATCTATGATTTGGTGAATCGGTATAACCAAATTCCGAACAGCGTGCGTGGGGCGGGTAACTCCCGCTATGATTTGGGGCTGGATGACGTGATCTACGAAAACGACCTTCGGGAAGCGTTCGCGGATATTGCCTACCAGAGTCCTGGCGGGTTTTTTACCAACATGCGCCTGGGCCGTCAGATCGTCCAATGGGGGGAGGCCGGCCTCTTTAACGTGGTCAACCAGGTCAATCCCCAGGATTTGAGTATTGTCCGGAACTTTCAGAACCCGGAGGATCTGGCCGCGCCGATCTGGATCGGCCGGATGGATATCTCCACCCCGCCGATGGGGATCTTCAACGAGCTGAGTGTGCAGTTGCTCTACATCCCCGACAACCGGCCGACCATATTCGGGCCCAACTATTCCACCGGCGTAGCCCCTTACGGTCTCGGTGTGCCGGGACTGAACGTGTACCAGAATGACGTATCCTCGGATATGGGCAATCCCCAGTTCGGTATGCGGGTGGGCGCCAGCGCGGGCCGATACAAGGCCTATTTTTATTATTTTGACGGGTTTTACAACGGTCCGGCACTCAATTTTTCCGATGTTGGAAATGGGAACCTCTGGCTGGACCATCCCCGTTACCAGATGTTTGGGGTTTCCTTTAACTACGACTCTCCGAATGGATTCATTCTTCGCGGGGAGGGCGCCATGCACGACGATATCCCCTTTACGGATTTTGGGGACCCAACCGGTCGTGGATACACCGGCCACAAGGTTTATGAGGCCCTCGTCGGGCTCGACCGCAGCTTTTTCTCCACCTACGGGTTTCCGGGAGCCGGTGGCACGCCGCTGTCCACCTCGTTTGAGGTGCACTACAAACATGTGGATGACTGGGATTATGACAGGGCATTACGAAGCGCTGCCAAGGAGAACAACTACGGGGCGACCTTTGTGGCGAACACCTTCTTCATGCACGGATCGCTGCTGCCGGTTCTGGCCCTGTGGTACGACTTTCATGGCGTGCTCCTGACCTCCCTCAGCGCCGATTATACGCCCAACGGGTTGCTGTTCTTCAAGGTAGCGATTTCGTCCTCCTACGGCAACAAGTCGGCCTCATACAGTCCGATTGTCTCAACCATCAATTCCAGTGAGGTGTCGCTCGGGATCGGGTATCGGTTCTAATAAGTCCGCCGATGGCGGAAGTGTTAAGTGTTGATGAATTCGTAAAAAGCTGAATTCATCAGTTCCAAGATTTAAGTATTAAGTGTTAAGATTTGTTTTTGCATTTAAATAAGTTGCTTAAAACTTAACACCTAAAACTTAACACCGAGTAAAAATGAGACTTGCCAGCAGTATGCACCTGGTTCGGTGTGTGTTGCTGGCAAGGGCTGCGAACCCACATTTCAATAGAAGGCCAGGGCCTTGCCATTGTGAAGGTGATGGCCCTGGCCTTTCGTCTTAAAGGGCGGTGGTGACGGCTTGAACGGGCGGGGATGAACCTAAACTATTGAACGCAACGTTTAAGGGATAGTAAAGCCCCACCCTTTATTTATGATAATACCATCCTTGCTTTTTTATATACTTTTTTTAATAGTATACCCTTCGGTATAAGTCCCATTTATTTTACCATCGAAATCTTTAACCTCGCGAAACCCGGGACATGGCTGAAGCCGTCAATCGATGTAACTTTCATATTTCATTCATAACGCTTAAAGGAGAAAGTTATCATGAAAGCCGCTGTATTTCATCAAAGAGGAACACCACTGGCCATCGAAAGTATCCCTGATCCAACACCGGAAACCGGGGAGGTCGTTATCAAAGTGAAGGCGAGCGGTATTTGCGGCAGCGATCTGCATGCCACCACCGAAGAGGGAATGATCGTTCCGGATGGAACTGTTTTGGGGCACGAATTTGTGGGTGAAATCGTTACCGTGGGCCCGGGCGTACCGAAAGAATGGGCAATCGGGGATCGGCTTTGCACATTGCCGTTCATTGGATGTGGCGACTGCGTTTTCTGTGTGAATGGCATTCCGTGGCAATGTGAGTCAAAAAAGATCATTGGGTTTGAAATTCCTGGTGGTTTTGCGGAATATGCGCGGGTACATCATAATGAAGCCGTAAGACTTCCGGCTGCTATTGATTGGCGGCAAGGTGCCTTGGTAGAGCCACTTGCAGTGGGGCTTCATGCAGTCCGGCGTGCCCGGCAGGTCGAAGGGAAAAATGTTCTGGTCATCGGTGCCGGCCCCATCGGCTTGGCAGTGGGTATGTGGGCCCGATTTTTTGGGGCGCGTCATGTGATCACCAGCGAGTTTGATCCGGGCCGCCGGCAGATGGCATTAAGTCTGGGCGCCACAGGTGGGATTGATCCCAAACAAGATGTTGATGCTCAGTTTCTGACGCTTGCCGGTGGGCCACCAGAGTTAATTTTTGAATGCGTGGGCATCCCCGGAATGATCACGCAAACAATTGATAGGGCGGCGTATGGGGCTGAAATCGTTTTGGTCGGGTTCTGCACGGCGCCGGATAATTTTGTTCCAGCAATGGCGATGGTGAAAGAACTGGATATGACGTTTTCGATTGGGGAATCCAAAGCGGATTTTCAGTTTGTTGTGGACATGATGGCCGCAGGCCGTATTCAACCTTCTGAAATGATATCCCATGTGGTTTCATTCGATGATTTTCCCGATGCATTTGAGGCACTTAAAAAACCGTCCGACCAGTGCAAGGTGATCCTCGATACTGAGCTATAGAACTTATAAAGATACCAAAGGAGAATAGTAAAATGAGCACACCCCCATTTCTTCGGAGCCCTTTCGTTCAAATTTGTTACCATGTGCCAGATGTTGACGCGGCTGCATTGCAGTTTGCGGAACAATTTGGTTGGGGGCCTTTTTTTATCTTGCGTCATGTCAAAGTCGTGGATTGCGTCCATCGCGGAAAACCCGTCGAGTTTGATCACAGCAGCGCTTGCGGTCAGGCCGGACCGATTATGGTTGAACTCATACAGCAGCATGGGGATGCGCCCTCAGTGCTCCGTGATATGTATACCGCAGACCAGTTTGGTGTGCAGCATCACGCCAGCTTTGTCGAAGATGTGGAAAAACAAGAACGTCATTACAACGCCCTTGGATTCCCTACGGCCATGAAAGCCAAGACAACAACGGGGATCGAATTTGTTTTCATCGATACCAGACCGCTTCTTGGGTATATGCTTGAGCTATATCCAAAAGGGAAGGTTCTCACTCAGTGGTATGATATGGTTAGAGATGCGGCCAAGGGTTGGGATGGTAAAGATCCGGTGCGCATCCTGAGCGAGGAGGAACTTTAAATCAACATGCAGCATCATTCATAATCACAAAAAGGAGAGGTTTATTTTCGCATTGTCGAATGCTGGGTGATAAAATCGACATGTTCATTTTTACCGGTATTCCGAGGGGCGCTGTCGATATGGCATCTTGAGTGAACCCCAATGTTGCATTAAAAAATTTGGCCGTTGTCAATTTTAATAGGCAACATTAGGGTGAATTTCGCGTTTGACACCCGTCTAACGGGTTTGATATGAGTTGTTATCCGTATCCCCTTGACGAAAATAGGGAATCCGCTAATCATGCATACGCTCCTTTCAACAGATAATTTGCCTGAACCGAAAAAATTTCCCTACTGGCGAGAATTTCTTTGTGATTATTATTACCCTGCTGAAATTTATCGAACTTCGGATGATACGTTTGAGGCTGAAATTTCTGAAATTCGGCTTGGTGACCTCACCATGACTCTGGTTCATGCTTGTGGATATAATTCCAATAGCCACGAGACCTTAAAGCTCGAATCCCGAAAAAGAACCGTGTTTGTTCTCCAACAGTTGAGTGGTACCGCGTTTTTTCACCAGGATTCCCGAAGTGCAACGGTGGGACCGAATGATATCATCTGCTTAGACAACACACGACCATTAGCGATCACCATAAAGGGCGATTATAAACAACTGTTGCTTCATGTGCCGTATGATCTTTGGGAACAGAGGTTTGGGCGAACAGAACCCTTGACAGTTAGGGCATTGCGCAGTGACAGTCTGATGGGGTCCCTGGTGGCAAATTATCTACGGCAGATCCCCTCTCTTGAAGCCCAGGTTGATTCCATGACAGCCAGTCGACTGGAGGAAACAACCCTGTCTTTACTTGGCACCGCCTTTGGCAGTTTTGTCATTAATCAGAAATCAAGTCAAAGTACCAGCCGAACAGCCCTCTTGTACCGAGCAAAATCATTTATTGACCAGAACCTTAACGACCCGGATCTTAACACCAAAAAAGTGGCCGCCTTTCTTCGGATTTCAGAAAGCTACCTTCAGGCCTTATTTCGCGATGAAAATCAGTCCGTTAGTAATTGGATATGGAAGATGCGGTTGGAAAAGTGCCGGCGAGATATTGCCAACCCCCTGCTTGCGGGGAAAAGCTTGAGTGAAATAGCATTTAGTTTCGGTTTCAACAGTTTTTCCCACTTCAGTCGGAAGTTCAAAGAGACGTTTAAAATGACGGCCTCTGAATATCGTCGTGGGTATCACCCGCGGCATTCATAGCGGTTTTATTTTCGGGATAATCAATTTAAATTTCATAAGGAGAGAGGCAAATTTCATTATTGCCTCAGGCAAGCGTGCACCCCGTGTTTTGGTAATATGCTTTATAAATGAATATTCTGTTTGAACGATAATCAATAGACCCTTAACCCGAAACATACACGCTCTATCGTGAATGTCGGGAGAAGGGCTTAATACTTAGCACTCAGCACTTCCGGCGCAGCCGGATTCGAAAGAGAGAAATATGGGGGCGTCAATGCATCAATCTGAAAAATCTAAGGCCGATATCATCAGATACACCTCCTGCGGGTATCATTGCTTTGACCAGTGTGTGCTGAAGGTCCGCATTCGTGACGGGCGGGTGGTTTGCGTGGAACCTGATGATACGGTGAACCCTGGTTTTGCCCGGGAAGGGGACGACGACGGCACTGGCCGGACATTGTCCCATCGCCAATTTCGGCCCTGCCCCCGGGGATATGCCATGGGGCGCGCCCTGTATGATCCTAACCGTATTATTTATCCCATGAAGCGCGTGGGCAACCGGGGGGACGGAAACTACGAACGAATATCGTGGGACGAGGCCTTGGATACCATTGCGGCAAAACTGGTTGAAGTAAAAGACAAGTACGGGCCCTATTCGATCATTCATCAACCATACAGCTATATGGGGCATTGCAGTTTCCCGCTGGCCCCCTGGTTTGGAGCGGGGACTGCCGGGTGGGACGCCCATTCCAACTGCGGACTTCACGAACCTCAGAACTGGGTCTATGGTAAAGACCTCATGGACGGGTATATGGAGTGCGGTCATTTCGAGCTCGCCCAGGATGAGACCAATATTTTTAAATCGAATTTGATTGTCCTGTGGGGGTTCAACCCCTGGGGGACCATGGCCAGCCGGGTGACCCACTACCTTATCCAGGCAAGGGAGCGGGGAATTCCCATCATTTGTATCGATAGTTCCTACACACCGAGCGCAGAGGTCCTTGCTGACCAGTGGATCCCGATTCGACCCAGTACGGACGCAGCCATGATGGTGGCCATGGCCAACGTGTGGTTCAAGGAGGGCCTGTGTGACGAGGAATTCATCGAAAAAAATGTGGATTCTGCCGGCCTTGAGAAATGGAAGGCCTATGTGCTGGGCACAACGGATGGCGTCGATAAGACCCCCGGCTGGGCCGAAGGAATCTGCAGCGTGCCGGCCGAGACCATCACCGCCTTTGCGCGACTTTACGCCAGAAGTAAACCGGTCAACCTGTGTGTGGGGATGTCTATCGGACGACAGTTTTACGGGGAGAACGGGACCCGGGCGGCCATGTACCTCCAGGCCCTGACCGGCAACACGATCATCCCCGGCGGGAATGCCGTTGCGGAAAGCTCCCTCTGGTGGGGCCGGGTAGGCGGCCCGCTTCCCTGGCCGGACTGGCAGCAGGCCCCTGGCGATTACCAGCCCCCGGTGCTTCACGCCCATTACAAATGGCTAAAGGCGATTGACCTGAGAGAAAAGCTCGACAGCGGGGAGATCACCAAGGCGGAATACAACAATGCCATCGGCAACAAGGCCGACAATCCAGCCCCCAACTTCCAGATGGTGATTCTGGAAACCAGCAACCATGTGCAGGGCCTCCCGGGGATGAGCCAGTCGATCCGGGCCATGAAAAAGGTCGATTTCTCGGTCTGCTTCACCCAGTACAAGGAGATGGCCTCCGCACGATACGCCGACATCCTCATTCCCCAGATCTATACTTCCTTTGAGGGCCGAAATGGGGGGCTCGGTTCCGAGTGGCCCCTGTTCAGTGTGACCATCAACCTGGGTAGCCATTTCGTATACCGCCAGAAATGCGTCGATCCACCGGGTGACGTTCGGCCCAATGACTGGATATGGACCCAGATCGCCAAACGGCTGGGGATTGCCGACAAGTTCAATCCCCGGCTGAAGGATGTGGCCTATGAAGATTGGGAGGATGCGGTGGAGGCTATCTACCAGGAGGCCTATGAAACCTGGGCGGCCAATGATACCATCGCGCCCCTGTCCCCTCCCAGTTGGGAAGAATTCCAGAAAAAACCGGTCTTTCGCTTTCCCATGGCGGGCGAGCCTTATCATTCTTACAAACACCAGGTGGATGCTGGAAAGAACCCCTTTCAGGGGACCGCTTCGGGCAAAATCGAGTTCTTTTCAGAGACCCTGGCAAAGGGGCCGGAATATCTCCAGAAAAACGATGTGCCCCCGGGCAGCGGAAAATGCTACGGTGGCGGGAATCTGCCGCCCATGGCCCAGATGCTGAAAGGTGGCCGGGACACGTTTTTCAGTGAAGATGCGGCCAAATACCCCCTGCTGATGTCTTCGCCCCATTCCTATTATCGGATGCATTCCTGGCTGGATAATATTCCACTCCTCAATGACTGCTACCGGCACGGCGTCTGGATGAGTGTTGCCGATGCCAAACGTCGCGGGGTAGCGGACAACGATCTCGTGAAGGTCTATAACGACCGGGGAGAGATGGTGCTGCCGGCCTATGTTACCTCTCGGATCGTTCCGGGCACCGTGGCCATATTTCATGGCGGCTGGTATGCGCCGGGGAAGGAAAAAAGCGATATCATGCCCGATGGCATCGATTTCAGGGGGTCCCCCAATTTGCTTACCCATGATGTCGATTTGCCGGAGACACTGGTCGGGTCATTTCCCTGCAAAGGGCTTGTTGACATCAGAAAATGGGGAGGGCACTAACAATGCAATACGGATTCTTTTTTGATCAGAGTCGATGCACCGGATGCCAGGTTTGTACCGTGGCCTGCAAGTCTTCCCATGACCTTCCCCCTGGGCCCCTAAAGTACCTGCGTATCTACCAGTATGAAAGGGGTGCCTTTCCCGAGGTGCGGCTCCAGGTGCAGTGGGTTCCCTGCTATCATTGTAAGGAGCCGGTGTGCGCTGAAAATTGTCCCACTGAGGCTATTTATAAGGAAGAGGGATTTGGGGCTGTGCTGGTGGATCCGGACATGTGTATCGGATGCCGGATGTGCCACGACGAATGTCCCTATGGGGCACCGGTATTTGAAAGTGATGACCCGGACTGTGTGGCCCAGAAGTGCGATATGTGTGTGGATCGCTTGAAAGAGGGGAAAAAACCGATTTGTGTCATGGCCTGTCCCCTGCGGGCCCTTGATTTCGGGCCTCTTGCGGAACTTGAAGCGACCTATGGCCAGCTGAAAGCCTTGCCGGACCTTCCGGACAGTGGCACGACGGAACCGTCTGTTGTGTTTAAAAAATGCCGGGACAAGGTCGACCTGGTGCCGTTTGATGTAGAAAAGGCCCGGACCCTGTTCATGAAAAGAGACCCGCTTCCCCCCCTATTTTCAGCAGTAAGCGAGGTTACGGATATCCCGCAGGGGATGGTGGGAAGAGACCAGCTGGTGCTAAAACACGCCTCATGCGCGGAACTGATGAAATTTACCAGAAACGATGAGGGGTAAGCGTATTGATTAACCATTAATGGAGAAATGAAGCGATGAGAGAGGGAAATAAGCGGATAGAGTTCTACGATACAACGCTACGTGATGGATCGCAGAGCCTGTGGGCAATGGAAATGCGATACGGTACCATCGATGCCGTTGCCGGTTTACTGGACGATGCGGGGTATAGCTATATCGAAATGCCGGTCAATGCCATGACCGGGAAATTTTATTGTCGTTTCATGAAGGAAAATCCATGGGACATTGCGCATCTCTTGGGCCGAAAGGTTACCAAGACAAAGAAAAACCAGTGGATTGCCGAATGCCTGGATTTGCTGGATTATGCCGAGCCGCGGGGGGTGATTCGGTTATTTTATCAGCTGGCATTCAGGGCCACAGGGGCATCCCGTTTTTTTTACATGATGAATACCAGAAATGAGCTGGATCGCCATGCGCCCTGGGTCGTTCCCATGGGAAAAGAGATGGGGCTAGACTTCAACCCGTGCATCTGCTATTATCCTTCCCCCCGGCTTACGGACGAATACTATGCCGACCTGACGAAGAGAATCATGCCCTATGAGCCCCATACGTTCTGGCTCAAGGATGCCGGGGGCTTGCTGACCGTGGATCGTATCAAGACCCTGCTGCCTGCCCTCCAAAAGGAAGCAAAAGGGGTTCCCATCAATCTTCACACCCACGGGATGAGTACCAACAGCGGGCGGGTGGTCGTGGCGGCCATGGAGCTCGGGGTCGATGGGGTTCATACCTGTGTCCCGCCGCTGGCCAACGGTTCTTCCCATATTTCGATTTTTAATGCGATGCATAATGCGGACGTCCTGGGTATCCCGCACAATATTACCAACCCGGAAGCCCTCAAGGAGGCCGAGCGGCGGATGCGCAAAATAGGAAAACTGGAGGGCCTTCCCATTGACAACCATCCCCTGGAATATGATCACAGTGTGTACAAACATCAGGTGCCCGGCGGGGTTATCTCCAATTTAAGGGAACAGCTCAAACAAATCGGTATTCCTGAAAAGCTGGACGAGGTGCTGGACGAGGTCGTTCAAATTGTTGAGGACCTCGGAAATCCCATCATGATCACCCCGGCATCCCAGTTTATCGTATCCCAGGCCGCTGTGAATGTGGCTGTGGGAGAGCGGTATAAAGAGGTCCTTGACTCCATGATCGAGACGGCATTGGGCGTATGGGGCTGGGAAGATGCCGGTGTGCCGTGGATGGATCCCAATGTGAAAGACCGGTTCCTCAGTCATCCCAATACCAAAAGCCTCTCTGAAAAATATGAGCAAAACAAGGAGATTATGGCCCAGGAAGGAGATCTTGGAAAGCTTCGGGCAAGCTATGGAATGACCCACGCCACCGACGAGGACTTTATGCTCTATCACATCATGAAGGGCGATACCGAGATCAAGCAAATTGAAAAACCCTATCGGTCCTACTATACGGGGACAGAACCCTTGGTGACGCTGTTCAAGGCGCTGAGCAAAGATCATGATATAAGCCGGTTGCAGATGAAAAAAGGAAATCGGTTCTTTGAATTCCGTAAAAAAGTAGTTGGAACTGCTTAGCGTACTGGCAGAAGATGTTTTCTGTGAGGGATGGATTTTTTTAAATCCAAACCCTTTAGGATGGGTTGCCGTTTGTTGAAAAAAGAAGCTCTCGAAAAAATAAGAAAAAAATGGGAGCCGCGGCCATTCTTTTCGATGGTGTGAAAAAAGACGTTGGAATTATTTGTGGATTTTTGAGCAGAAACCGATAACCAACCGCGGCGTTATCGAATTCTGTCAACACCTGTTGCAATGTTAAAACAATAATCCCCCATCTTTTCATAGTTTGAGACGAGAGAAATAAAAAAGACGCCCACATCTACAGAGCAATCCCTTTCCCTTAATCTTTCAATATGCTGATATCTCATATTTTCCCGCATTTGGTCGATCGAATCTTCAAAAGCCAATGCTTTTTGATAGAACCCTTCGGGTTTTTCATGTAATCCATCAATGACAAAGCTAAAAAACTTAGCCGTCTGGTCTGATATGGCTATCAGATCTTCTTTGGCCTTATCACTGAATTCAAACTTATTATCATAAATTCGCTCAAGTATTTTAGAAACATTTTCCATGGAATCTCCCAACCTTTCTATATTGTTGGTGATTCTCATTAATTCTGAAATTTCATTGGCCTCGGGCTCATTGACATCCCCCTGATAAATAGTGGTCAAGTATTTGATAATGACCTTCTGGGACTCATCCAGGTGGTCCTCTATGGCGTCTCTTTCCCCAAGAATATCATCATCCCGTTTCGTAAGACAGATTGATGTTTTCTTTAAATTCATAAAGGTAAATTCCATGGTCCTGAGAATTTCCCCCCTGACTTTGGCAAGGGCACCAATAGGCGAATCAATAAACCCGGAGTCAAATTCAGGCAATCTGTATCTTTCTTTTGACGTTGAAGGTTTCGGGGAGATGAGGTTCGTCAGTTGGATCAGTCTGGGAAGAAAGATCAGGAACATAATAGCGTTGATCACATTGAAAATCGTATGGCCGTTGGCTATGTATCTTGCAATGTTTACATATTCGCCATGCTTTGTTTGGGCGACATCGCCTGCCCCGATTTTTAGGGTTACAATTTCCACAAATTCTACAAACCAGGGGAAAATTAATAAAATAATAATGACCCCCGCCACGTTAAAAAACGTATGAGCATTTGCCGTTCGATGGGTATCGGAATTGTTTGAGCCAATGGTCGATAACTGCGCTGTTACGGTGGTGCCAATATTTTCGCCAAGCACAAGGGCAATAGCTTCGGGATAAGCCAAAAGCCCTGATGTCGCCAGGGCCATTGTGAGACCTATGGTGGCGGAAGATGACTGGACTGCAACCGTCAGGGCCGTTCCCATGAATACACACAGAAGAAGACCGCTGATACTATCGGTGCTGAATTTTGTAAAAAATTCTATAAACTGAGGGTCTGATTTGATGGGGGACAGACCAAGTTTCATGACTTCCATTCCATAAAACAGAAGGCCAAAACCTAAAATTATATCCCCAATATAGCGATAGTTTCGTTTCTTTGAAAAATATTTCAGACCCACCCCTAATGCGATGGCCGGCAAAGCTGCCGCAGTCAGCTTAAATGCAATCAGCTGCCCGGTGATGGTGGTGCCGACATTGGCACCAATGACCACGCTCACCGCCTGCTCGAACGACATAATGCTTGCGCTTACAAATCCAATCAGCATGACTGTTGTTGCAGAAGAGGATTGAATCATTGCGGTTATGCCGGCCCCGGTCAAGGCACCGATGAACCTGTTAGAGGAGATGGCTTCTAAAATTCGCCTAATTTTTTGCCCTGCCGTGGCTTGAAGACCTTCCGTCATCATTTTCATTCCGAGAAGGAAGAGCCCGAGACCACCAAGGGTTTGAAATATTATGCCTAATAAATTCATTTTTCTGTCTTTATCTGGTTATGTAACAATTTCTGAATGAAGATGATTTTACGAATTCATCAATAAATGGTACACCGCAACCGAAAATGGCACACCGCAACTGTGGGCTACCAACATCCACATATTTCGATGCCTCTGTAGCAAATTAATTGTCCGCATGCAACGAAGTTGGAAAAACACCGGTGATGATGAAAACCCAGAACAACCGAAACGCTGTTGAAAAAGGGCGAAGGGGACATCCATCGGAATTATGGGAATTGTGTTTTAGGAGAAATTAGATCCGTTTTTGCGTGATGTATTAAAGGGCGCCTTGGAAAGGTCTTGAATTTTGATATAAAAGTGGATTATGTCAGTTATGAAGAATGGTTCCGTTAAAGAACGATGGCCTATGGGAATTGACGAATGCAGAAGAAGTAATAGCCCGAAGGGGAAACGCAGATGCAACAAGAGGTGAATTGATAGAACATGGTGTTAATGGGGGCTTTAAAAAAGAAATTTACGACCATATCCTATCCAACAGAAAAGAAATGGTTGAAATAGCGTCGTTAATTTTGGATAAAAATTTTCCGGCGTCAATGCACGAAGATATTTTGCAAGCAGTTGGCTTGGACCTTAGTTTAGACCAGAATAGGCGGCAGAAACGAAATCCAAATTTCAGAGATAAGGTGTTAAATGCCTATGAGTATCAATGCGCAGTTTGTGGCTTCAATGTTCGCGTTGACAACGCTTTAGTGGCGCTTGAAGCGGCGCATATTAAATGGCATCAAGCAGGGGGGCCGGACAGTGAGGAAAATGGCGTTGCAGTATGTGCCTTGCACCATAAACTTTTTGACCGGGGCGCCTTTACGCTTTCAGATGACATGAAAATTCAGGTTTCGGATAGAGCGCATGGAACAAGCGGATTTAACGAGTGGCTCATGGCCTATCACGGAAAGAAACTGGCAAAACCACAAAGACCCTCCTTTTTCCCAGAACTTCAATATGTATCGTGGCACATTCGAGAAGTCTTTCAGGGCTATGGAAGACATGACGCTGGAACGGCAATTTAACAATTCAGCTGCCAACGGATTATCATCCAACAGGTCAGACTATGCAGGAGACGCGAACAAACATTCAGGGCGGCGCCCCTGGGCCGGGTATTACACCCGGTCTTTCGATCATCCATTCAAACCACCTGGAGGACCTGCGGCAGGTGACCGTGGAGTGGATTCGCAGTCATCCGCTAAATCCACTGGAAAATGAACTTTTTCTCGTCCAGAGCAACGGCATGGCCCAATGGCTCAAGCTGGCCATGGCGGCCGATGAGGGCTGCGGTATCAGCGCCGCCACCGACTTTCAGATGCCGGCCCGCTTTTTATGGAACGCGTATCGTGCCGTACTTGGAGAAGACAAAACACCCCATGAATCGCCCTATGACAAGGAGCGGTTGACCTGGCGGCTTTTAAAGCTGCTGCCGTGTCTACTGGAAGACGATCGATTTTCGCCGTTAAAGCAATTTTTGGCTGATGATGAAGATCTTAGAAAGCGCTATCAGCTTGCCGGCTATCTGGCCGACCTGTACGATCAGTATCAGGTGTACCGGGCCGATTGGCTGGAAGACTGGGCTGCCGGCAAGGATCGGCTACGCAATGCCGCCGGGGCTGCCAATCCGTTGCCGGACGGTCAGGCATGGCAGGTCGAGCTTTGGCGTCGGATTCAGGCCGATGTGCCCCAGGGGCAACGGGGCACCAGCCGTGCTGAGTTGCACCATCATTTTTTACAAACACTGGACGCGTTGCGGGAGCGCCCCACGGGTTTGCCGCGTCGCGTCATTGTTTTTGGCATCTGTTCCATGCCAAAGCAGGTCCTGGACGCACTGCATGCCCTGTCCCGATACTGTCAGGTGCTGATGTTTGTGCACAACCCTTGTCGTCACTATTGGGCGGATATTATCGAGGATCGTGAGCTGTTGCGCATCGAGCATGCCCGCCATCGGCGAAAAGCCCAAATACCCCAGAATTTGGGACCGGAACTGTTGCACCAGCATGTCAACCCACTGCTGGCGGCGTTGGGCAAGCAGGGCCGTGACTACATTGGCTTGCTTTACGGGTATGACCAGCCCGACACCTACCGGCAAAACTTTGCTGAAATCGATCTCTTTCGGAACGTTGTCCCACCGGGCGGGACGGGCCATCTGCTGCAGCAGGTGCAGCAGGCGATCTTGGATTTGCGCCCCTTGCCGGCGGCATTCCAGGAAAAACAATCGGTTGCTTCTGACGACCGGTCGATCAGCTTTCAATTGGCCCACAGTCGCCAGCGTGAAGTGGAAATTCTCCAGGACCAATTACTCTCGTTGTTTGAACAGATTCCTGATTTGAAACCACGTGATATTATCGTCATGGCCCCGGATATTTGTGCCTATGCCCCCCATATCGAGGCGGTGTTCGGCAATATGCCGCCTGAAGACGGGCGGTATATTCCCTTTACCATTGCAGATCACCCCGAACGCGCCAGTGCTTCTGTTCTGGCTGCGCTTGAAAAGTTGTTGCAACTACCGGATCTTCGCGTCACCGCTGGTGATGTGATGGATCTGTTGGCGGTTCCCGCCTTTCGGGAACGTTTTGGGCTGGCAGAGACCGATTTGCCCAGGCTTCACAGTTGGATCGAGGGGGCTGGTATTCGGTGGGGGCTCAGCAGCGCCCATCGCCAGGGGTTTGAGCTGCCCGCTGGGCTAGCGCAAAACACCTGGCTGTTTGGTCTTCGCCGTATGCTGTTGGGGTATGCGGTTGGCACAGGCGTTCCCTGGCATGAGATTGCGCCCTATGATGAAATCGGCGGTTTGGAAGCCGCACTGGTGGGGCCTTTGGCTACGCTCCTCGAACAGTTGGAGACGTACTGGCAAATTCTGTTTCGGCCGGCCAGGGCCGATGAATGGTGCAATCGGATATTACGCCTGTACAAGGATTTTTTTCAGCCCACCAACAGTCGGGACCAACTCACCCATAGATATCTTGAAGAGGTGCTGGGGCAATGGTTAAGTGCTTGCTCGGATGCGGGGCTTGAAGAGACGTTGACGCTGCCGGTGGTACGCAGCACTGTTATGGCGGCGTTAACCGATGCCAGCATATCCCAGCGTTTTTTGGCCGGTATGGTCAATTTTGGCACCTTGATGCCCATGCGGGCCATCCCCTTTAAGGTGGTTTGCCTGCTGGGGATGAATGACGGACAGTATCCCAGAAGCCATCCGGCACCGGACTTTGATTTGATGCTCACCTCTGGGCATTACCGCCCCGGGGATCGTTCCCGGCGAGAAGATGACCGCTACCTGTTTCTCGAGGCGCTTCTCTCCGCGCGTGAAAAACTCTACATCAGCTACGTTGGAAAAAACGTGCGCGACAACAGTCCCTGTGTGCCCTCTGTGCTGGTGAGCCAACTGCGCGACTATTTGGCGGCCGGGTGGACCGTGGCCGGTTCTGGCGCCCCGGATGACGAAGGTGGCGATCGGCTACTCGTCCAGTTAACCTGTCAGCATCCGTTGCAACCATTTAGCAAAACCTATTTTCAATCTGTAAGAAAATCTGAGATTTTCACCTATGCCCATGAATGGCGCAGAATTTTCGATGGCAGGCGAGAGCCCCCTATGGTCGGGCCGCTGGCGCCACCCCAGTTTGAATCCCGGTTGAAGCTGGTCCACCTTGCCCGGTTTTTGAAAAAACCGGTTCAAAACTTTTTCAACCAACGGTTGAATGTCTATTTCGAGGACATCAATGTAACAACCCTGGATGAGGAGCCGTTTGCTCTGGATCGGATGGCCCCTTTTGGTCTGGGGATGGAACTGCTGGCGGCCGGTTTGGCCGTCGAACCGGATGACAGCGCCGCCGCCGTCGAACAGGCCGTCCAGCACATGCGTCTCACCGGTGATCTGCCGCTGCAAGGTTTTGGTGAGCTGGCCGCTGCCGAATTGGTCGCGCCTGTTGAAAAGATGTTGGTCTATCATCACCGGTTGCGCGAGCAATTCCCATGCAAGGCCAAAACCGTGGAGATCGACTTGGCCGTTCAGGTGAAAGATTGTGGCTGCGATGCGGTGGAAGACTGGTTGGCCGATCTGTACCGGACCGATCAGGTTGCGTCCGCATTGCCATCTAAAAGGTATGCGCGCTGGGAGTTTTATCCAGGTACGATTTTAGAAAAAAAAGGGGGAAAGGTTCGCCGGTTGACCAGTCTGATCAGCCCCTGGGTGAACCATCTGGCCGGATGCGCCCAAGGGCTCGAGCTGACCAGCTACCTGGTGGCGCCCGATGGGCTTATCAAGTTGCCGTTGCTGAGTAGGGGCACGGCCCGCGAGTGCTTCGATGTCCTTCTTTTGCATTGGTGGTCAGGGCTTCAGCAGCCCCTTCCCGTGGCGGCCAAAACCGCATTGGCTTATCTGCAGAAACTGCATGCGGACCCCGACGTTGATCCGGAAAAAGCCGTCAATGCCGCCCGGGAAGCCTACCAGGGGAATAGCTTTAACGCAGTCGGGGAGGTGGGCTACAGCCTCTATCTGCAGCGTATCTACCCGGATTTTGATACCCTCTGGCAAGCTGAGGACAACCGGTTTAAAGCCTTGGCCGAAGCGCTCTACGGGCCCCTGGTCCAATCCTATGAGCTGGAGATGTAACCATGGCCCACCAACTGAATGCGCTGACCTTTCCGCTGCATGGCAACCGATTGATCGAGGCCAGCGCCGGCACCGGCAAAACCTATACGATTGCGGCACTCTACCTGCGGTTGGTTCTGGGGCACGGCGGCGTGAACGGGTTTGCCCGGCCGCTGCTTCCCCCGGAAATTCTGGTGGTGACCTATACCAATGCCGCCACAGAAGAGCTGCGCGATCGGATCCGGTTACGACTAACCGAGGCGGCCGCCTTTTTCCGCGGTCAAGGCAATGGCGACGCTTACCTAATGTCTTTGCGCAGCGAGTTCCCCGAACCTCAGTGGCCCGCCAAGGCCAGCCAATTGGAGCAGGCTGCCCGTTGGATGGATGAATCGGCCATTTACACCATTCATTCCTGGTGTCAACGGATGCTTCGCCAACACGCCTTTGACAGTGGCAGCCTGTTTGATCTGGAACTTGAAACCAATGAGCAGCCGCTGTTGGAAGCGGCTGCGTGTGATTACTGGCGCACCTATTTTTATCCCCAATCGGCTACAAAGTTAAACGCGCTGCTGCCATTGATAAAATGCGACACGCCCCAGGCACTGCTTGAAAAAGTACGACCCCTGATGAATGTCCAACTGGCGTTGCCCCAGGATCCTTTTGACATGCTCGGCCGCCGCCTTGAAGTGATTGAAACCGCACGGTGCTGCTGGGCCAGAGATTTTGATGCCGCCGTTTTACAACTGCAAACGGCTCAGGCGGATAAAACCCTTAACGGTAACAAATACCGCGGCCCTTCTCTGGAAAAATGGCTTGCTCAGCTCGATGCCTGGGTCCATGACGATGGCCCCTTGCCCGAGGCAACGGCCCTGGAAAGACTGTCTTTTGGGGGACTGCAAGCCGGCGTGAATAAAAATAAGATAGCGCCTGAGCACCCCGCCTATTTGGCCTTTGATCAGCTCCTCGACCAACTGGCCAACCTTGACATTGATTCGGCGTTATTCATCCATGCCGGCCGGGAAATTTATCGCAGATTTCAACAGGCCAAGCACCGCCGGGCCCAGATGGGGTTTGATGACCTGCTCACCATCCTCAACCAGGCCCTCCGAAAGTCTGGGGGGCAGCACCTGGCCGCACTCATTCGCAATCAGTTTCCTGTTGTGTTGATTGATGAATTTCAGGATACGGATCCGGTGCAGTACGAAATTTTCAGCACGGTCTACCTGGGGCAGCCTGACACCAGCCTTTTGATGATCGGTGACCCCAAGCAGGCAATCTATGCCTTTCGCGGAGCGGATATCCATACGTATCTCGTGGCACGCAAGGACACCGAGGGTTGCCATTACAGCTTGGCCAAAAACTACCGTTCAACCAAGGCCCTGGTTGAATCCGTCAACCAGATATTCTCCGTGGCGGCCGGGCATTCCCAAGGGGCCTTTTTATTCGAAAACCAGATTCCGTTTCAGGCGGTGAAGGTTCAGGGAGGGAAGGGACAGTGGGTGGTTGACGGAAAGACCGGCAACGGCCTGCACGTTTGGCAGCTGCCACAATCGGAACCGGTGAAAAAGACAGGCCAAGATGGCTACATCGAGCAGATGGCTCAGGCAACCGCCAGCGAAATTGTGCGCCTGCTGAATTTGGGCCAACTTCACCCCCCGCGGGCAGGGTTTGAAACACCCGACGGTGCTGCGCTTGAGCCCGTGCGGCCGTCGGATATCGCCATATTGGTTCGCAATCGCGCAGAATCCTGCGCCATTCGTCAGGCGTTGGATGCACGGGGCGTGCGCACCGTCTATCTGTCGGACAGGGACTCGGTGTTTGATTGCGATGAAGCAACGTCGCTGTTGCATTGGTTACGGGCCTGCGCCGAACCAGAGCAGGAGCGTCTTCTAAGAGCGGCTTTGGCGACACCTGTTTTGGACTTGCCCTTGACACGCTTGGACCAATTCAATCGGGACGAGTTGGCCTGGGAAGCCGAGGTGGAGAGATTTCGAAAGTATCAGCGTATCTGGCAGCGCCAGGGGGTATTGCCCATGCTGCGGATGTTCCTTAACGATTTTGACGCGGCGGCCCATTTGCTGCGCTTGGCGGATGGTGAGCGGGCTATTACCAATTTGCTTCATCTCTCGGAGATGCTGCAGATCGCTGCCGCCGAACTGGACGGCGAACACGCGTTGATACGCTGGCTGGCCGAGCAGATTGAACAACCCGGCAACGGTTCGGATGAGCAGGTTCTGCGCCTGGAAAGTGATGAAGACCTGGTCAGGGTCATAACGATCTTCAAGTCCAAAGGACTCGAATATCCGTTGGTATTTTTACCGTTTATCTGCAGCTTTCAAGACCCGACACGCCGAAACACCCTGGTAGCAACGTATCATGATGGTCAGGGGCGCCCGATGGCGGTGCTCAATCCCGATACAAGCGCCTTGGATGCTGTGGCCAATGAGCGTTTGGCAGAGGATGTGCGCTTGCTGTATGTGGCGGTCACCCGTGCACGATACGCCTGCTGGCTGGGGGTGGGGGCAGTGGGAAGCATTACCAAAAAAGACGGGGAGAAGACCAGCCTGCACCAGACCGGGCTGGGGTATTTACTCTCTGACCGGCAGATGATCCTCACGGGTGAATTGAAGGAGCGGCTCCAGACCCTGAAGGGGGAGTGCCCCCACATCACCCTGTCATCGCTTCCCGCCGCGACAGATGCCGTTTATCGGCCTGCCGATGAAACACTACCGCTGGGGCCGGCATTGAGATTTGGCGGAAAGGTGGACCGCAACTGGTGGATCAGCAGCTACAGCAGCATGCTGGCAGGTGCTCATATGGCAATGCAGACGCCTTTGGCGCCTACCGGGAGTCCTTCCCCTGTGGGCGATAGCGTTCCTTCCGCGCCAGAGTCGGCGGCGGAAGCCCAATTACGGGAGATTGCCACAGAAGCCGCTTCCACGTGGACGGCGATGGGGACTGAACGGTCTATCCACGACTTTCCCCGTGGACCCGATCCGGGCACCTTTTTGCATGGATTGCTGGAGTGGGCGGCCGATCAGGGGTTTGCCGATCTGGCCGGGGACCGTAACCGATGCGATGAGCTGGTTGCCACCTATTGCGAACGACGCGACTGGGATGATTGGGTGCCGGTGATGCAAACATGGTTATGGCATTTACTAGAAACTCCGCTCTTGCTGCCCCATGAACAGGGGGATGTCGCAACGGGAACGCTTCCAAACGATTGTTATCAGGCAGAGCTTGAATTCATGCTGGCCGCCCATCAGGTGGACACGCACGTCCTTGATGGCGCGATAACCCGCGCCGTTCTTCCCGGCGTTGCCCGTCCCGAGCTGAATCAGGACATGCTAAACGGCATGATCAAAGGCTTTATCGATCTGGTTTTTTGTTATCAGGACCGCTACTACGTGCTGGATTACAAGTCCAACTATTTGGGGGAGTGCGATCAGGCATACAGCACCCAGGCCATGACGGCTGCCATGATGGAACACCGATACGACCTGCAATATGTGCTCTACACCTTGGCGCTCCATCGTTTGTTAAAAGCCCGGCTGCCGAATTACACCTACCAGCGCCATCTGGGGGGGGTGTTGTACCTGTTTTTAAGGGGCGTGGGGCCCGGCGGCCGTGGCGTCTATGGTGACAGACCATCTCAGGCGCTGATCGAGACCCTGGACGATTACTTTGCCGGCAAGGAGAACACGCATGCGGGCCGATGAGAACCTGATCGATTTGCTGGACGTCTGGAGCGAACAGGGGTGGTTAACCGCCCTTGATCGTGCGTTTGTTCGCTTTTTACAAGAGCAGCAGCCGGAAAGTTCGGACGCGTTATTGCTCGCAGCGGCTCTTGCCAGCCATCAGTTGGGTCGGGGGCACATTTGCCTGGATTTGACGGCAGTTCTGGATGACCCGGATGGCGCGTTGGCATGGCCGCCGGAAGAAGAATCCGCAGCACTCCACCCGTCCCCCCCGGCATTGTTGCAAGGAATATCGCTTCCGGAGTGGGAACAGCAGATTACAGCCTCTGCCCTTGTATCCCCCGGGGAGGGGGATACGCCGCTGGTTTTCAGCAATGGGCGCCTCTATCTGCGTCGGTACTGGCAGTACGAAGTCGCGGTGGCAAGCGGTATTTTGAGACGACTTCAGACCCCGACGGCGATTCCGGGGGATCTGGCGCAGCGGATCGATGGGCTGTTTGGTCCCTTGCGCAGCGTCCGGGAGCAGGCCAAGACCGCTGTTCACTGGCAAAGTGTGGCAGTCGCCATGGCCGCTCGAAGCGCCTTCAGTGTCATATCTGGTGGTCCGGGAACCGGCAAAACCACCACGGTGGTGCAACTCCTGGGGCTGTTACAGGGGATCGCCCTGGAACAGGGGCACCCGCTGCGGATCTGTCTGGCTGCCCCCACCGGTAAAGCCGCCGCCCGGCTAACGGAATCCATTGGCGATGCGGTTGCAGCGCTGCCGGAAGGGGTGCGGGGTGCCATTCCCACCCAAGTGGCCACCTTGCACCGGCTGCTGGGCAGCCGGCCCGGTACCCGTCACTTTGTTTTCAATGCCAAAAACCCGCTGCACGTCGACCTTCTGGTGGTGGATGAGGCCTCCATGATCGATTTGGAGATGATGGCTGCCCTTTTGGGTGCATTGCCCGAGACAGCCCGCCTGATTTTAATCGGAGACAAGGACCAACTGGCGTCAGTGGAAGCCGGATCTGTTTTGGGAGATCTTTGCCGCAATGCAGAGCGGGCCGTCTATCAACCGGACACCGTAGAATGGATAGCCGCCCATACCGGATACAATCTCAACGAATTTGCCGGTGACGGAACAGCGTTGGATCAGCAAATTTCCATACTCCGCAAAAGCTATCGATTCGACCAACATAGCGGCATCGGTGCGCTGGCCCGTGCGGTGAATGCGGGCGATCCCAATCAGGTCTCAGCGGCCTGGGACGAGGCGTTTGCTGATATTTCCGCGTTGACGATAACCTCCACAGACGATAGAGATTTTTACCGTCTGGTTTTGGATGGCACGCCATCCGATCTTCACGTAGACAAACGGGGAGTAGGTTATCGGGCTTATTTGGAACGCGTGCACGCCGGTCCCCAGGCCTTTGCTTCCGAGGATGCCTGGCTAAAAGCGGTCCTGGAGGCTTTTGGCCGGTTTCAACTGCTGTCGCCACTTCGTAAAGGTCCCTGGGGGGTGGCGGGACTCAATCAAACAACGGCGCATATTCTCTTCAACGCCGGACTCATCAGCCGCCGGGAGGGCTGGTATGCGGGCCGTCCCGTCATGATCACGCGAAACAACTATTCCCTGGAATTGATGAATGGCGATATCGGGATCGCTTTACCCATTGGAGCGGCCGGTGGTTCAGATCAAAAGACGTTGCGGGTGGTGTTTTCCATGGCCGGCGGGTCGTTTAAAAAGGTGTTGCCATCCCGGCTGAATGATGTAGAAACGGTCTATGCCATGACGGTCCACAAATCCCAGGGGTCTGAATTTGACCATGCGGCAATGGTGCTGCCAGAAGCCATGACCCCGGTGTTGACCCGGGAGCTGATCTATACGGGAGTGACCCGAGCACGCCGCCGTTTCACACTGGTAGGGCCGAAACTGGATTTACTGTCTGCGGCAGTGCAGCGGCGCACGCATCGTGCTTCCGGTCTGGCGGATCTGCTAAGCGAAGCGTTTCAGAAATCGCGAATAGTTCCGAAAAAATGAAATGGCAAATTCATTATTCGGAATTTTTCATACCGGGCGTGCTGTTCCCACAGATGAAAGCAGGTTTTGATCATATTTCATGAATTTGTTAATATTCCCGAAAAATTGTCCTGTTGAATAAGAGTGTTTTTCTTTGCGGTATTTATGAAAATCAATTCAAATTAAGTTGTTATAAGGCCTATCGTATCCGTGGCATAAGATTTGCTGTATTACATCCTTGATTTAAACAATTCAATAGGAGGAAGGTATGGAAGATGTCTACCGCAGACTTTGTCACCGGCTGGATGAACATCCGGTCGGCGCCCCGGAAAGTGAAAATTTTCTGGAAATTCTTCGCATTCTGTTCACACCCGAAGAAGCGGAGCTGGCAATACACCTAAAACTTGAACACGAACCTGCTTCAAGCATCGCCGCCGCTTTGGGAAGAGAGGAAACGGAAATACAGTCTCTGCTTGACGAAATGGCAAGGAAAGGAGTGTGTTTCAAGGATCCGATAAATCAATTGTTCGGGTCTTTTCCCACGGCGCCAGGGCTGTGGGAAGCCTGTTTTGCAAGCGGGGAAAAGTCGCCGCGAACAGAGAGGCTGGGCCACCTGTGGCGGGAGTATTACAAAGAGGGGTGGTGGAAGGAATTGCACTGCAGCAAGACCCCCCTGACACGCATATTCCCCGTTGACCAGGCGTTCGATGAGGAAGCCCAGCGGGAGGTGCTCCCCTATGAAAAAAGCGTTGATCTTTTAAAGAGTGCCGATTACATCGCAGTCCTGCACTGTGCGTGCCGGATGGCGGCGGCAGGGTCAGGACATGATTGCGGGCATCCCACGGAAACCTGCCTTCAATTGGGAGAGTTCGGACGTTATATGGCCGAAGTATTGGGAGCTGCCAGAAAAGTCACCTATGAAGAAGCGCTTGATATTCTAAAAATGACCGATGAGGCCGGCCTGGTGCACCTCACCATGAATACCAAGGAGGTGGGCAATAATACCATCGGTATTTGCAGCTGCTGCGAATGCTGCTGTACCCAGCTGCGGGCCATGACGGAGATGAAGAAACCCCGGGCCATTGCGTGCTCACGGTTTGAGCCGATTTGGGACGAGGCGAAATGCACCCTGTGTGAAACCTGTGTAGATCGTTGTCTTCTGGATGCCATTGCTGTAACCGACGATGTTGTCGAATTCCAAAAGGATAAATGTATCGGGTGCGGGCTCTGTGTAACAGGGTGTCCGGAGGAGGCTTTAACACTCGAGCCGAGAACAGAATATGAGGAACCTTTCAATGAAATCGGCGATCTGTTCGAGACCTTCCTTCGGGAAAAGGCCGAACGGTCACGTGACGAACAGTGACTTGCAGCCGAAAATCGGTAGACAATGAACCCAGTGAAATATGGAAGGAGGCAGAAATGTACAATAAAGTAATGTTGATGTTAATGAAAAGTCCTGATACAGACGCCAACATGTTGGAAGAAAAGATGGCAGAAGAATGGGAGCGGGTAAAAAAACTACTTCCAGCAGGCGCTCGTCACCGGAGAACCTTACACCTTGAAGATGATCCGACACAACAGATTGCCCATGCCGCGGAAGCCACCGCTGCACCGCCTGCTTTTGATGCAACGTTCGAAATTGGTGGGCCGGATATTGCCTGGGAGGAATTACTGCCGATCATCAAAGAGATCCCGGAACGTTTTGGGGGCCTTGTAGATATTGCCAAATCGGCTGTTGTCGCAGGCGTTGAGCATCTCATCATTCCCGGCGAAGATACCCTTACAATCATTTTTGCTCTACGACGGTTGCCGGGCATGACTCTTGAAGCATTCCAAGACCACTGGCTCAATATACATGCGAATTTTGGAAGAGCTGTGCCAAATTTGATGGGATACCGGCAGTTTCACACGGGTGCCAGTGCAAACCAGGATGCCGCAAGCGCCACAGGCCTTGGAATCAGTGACTTTGACGGGGTTGCCCAATCATTTTTCAAAGGCGTTGACGATTTTCTGAAAATCATGTCCCAGCCGGAAGTTGCAAAGGATGCTATTGAAGATGAGAAAAACTTTATTGACCATTCCCGTTCGTCAATCGGTGTTTATCAGGTGACGGGGACTGGTTCGGTTTAACATAATACCAGCTCGTTTTTTCAACTGAAAAAGAAATCCAGAAAGGACAATCTTATGATTAAAGTAACGGCGTTATATCCAAACGGCGAAGGCAAAAAGTTTGACATTGATTATTACTGCAATAAACACATGCCGATGGCTAAGGATGCGATGGGCGATTTGCTTAAAAAAGTCATGGTAGAGCAGGGGATCGCAGGCGGTGAACCTGATACAGCGGCGCAGTATATTGCAATCGGGCACCTTTTTTTCGATTCTATAGAAGACTGCCAGAAAGCATTTGAAATCACTGAAAAGGCTGGCATGGTAGAGGATATCCCAAACTATACCAATATCGAACCTGTTCTTCAGATCAGCGAAGTAAAGCTATAATTCGAGGCTGACACCGTTTTATAACATAGGGTCATACATCGTGGATCATTCTGGCATTCAGTAGGATGATCCACAAGGGCTGGCGTTTTGAAATGGTCGCATAAAAAGACATTGAATGGCTTTTATTTAATATCGGCTGAAAATCGCCTCCATTTGATGTTACAGGAAGCCTTTCATTCCAGTCCAAAAGGAGAATTATGGGGTTAATTACGATTGATGCGGAAAAGTGCAAGAAAGATGGGTTGTGCGCCGCTGTTTGTCCAGTTCAAATTATTCAACTTGAGGACGATAATAGCTACCCAGAGTTGATTCCCGATGGGGATGCGATCTGCCTCCGCTGTGGGCACTGTGTGGCTGTTTGTCCCCATGGTGCCCTCGATCATGAGGATGTCCGGCTGGCAGACAGCCCGTTGGTTGACAAAACCTCGGCGTTATCTGAAGCCCAAGTCATTCAGTTTATTCGGTCACGCCGTTCCATTCGCATATACGACAAGCAGCCGGTGGCGCAAGAGACCATGCAGCGGCTGATCGAGATTGCGCGTTATGCACCCACCGGCAGCAACAGCCAGTTGCTTGAATGGATCGTGATCACCGATAGGAAACGACTCGATAGAATATCTGAGCATATCGTAAACTGGATGCGGCATATTGCCGAAAACGTGCCTCAGCATCCCATCGCAGCCTTTGCGCCAAAATTGATTGAAGAATGGGATAAAGGGGTTGATGTCATCATGCGGGGCGCACCGTGTCTTGTGGTGGCGATGGCGCCGAAAGAAGCCATTAACGGAATGGTGGACCTTTCCATTGCGCTTGCCTATTTGGAACTGGTGGCGCCTACGCTGGGGCTGGGCACCTGTTGGGCAGGTATCATTCAACTGCCGTTGGCAGAGGTTCCATCCTTAAAATCAGAGATTGGGATTCCTGAAAACTATCCTCATCACTATCCCATGATGGTAGGCCATACGGGGGTTCGCTATTATCGGCTGCCTGAAAGAAAAGTGCCAAAGATTATTTGGCGATAACTAAAAATGTCGGTTCAATCAAGGGGAAGCAGGTCAAAGGCTTCATGGGCTTCGACCAGTACTGTTTCCCGCCGGGTTTTGCTTACGCCAATGACCCGTTTGTTCAGGATATCGAGCTCAGCTACATCGTCTTTGGCAACGAATACGATGATAGAACGATCGAGGTCGGGCACATGTTTTTCGGACATGGCAGATGGGCTGCGGCCATGGTCAACAACGAACAGGGGCCGATTATCCTGACCAGCGACGTGCATGCTGAGATTACGGCACGTGATCAGCGGGGGTACGCGAAACACATCGTTTACCATGTCGATGGAGAAGACTGGGAGTTCACTGCGGATCCGCCCGCCCGGATGCCTGATTTCGGTGAAGGTGTAGCAAAAAATCCTGCACATGAAGGCACCTTCCGGCGCGTCGGCGATACGCGCAAACTTCTCACCTGGTGGGCCTGGACAGAAACGGTTCCGGCGCACGGTGAATTGCGAAGGGCATTGGTGTGACCGCATACCCTATTCTTGCAACATTAGCCTCTTTATTCGCAACAATCCCACGTTGGCGTTCACATTAGCACTCAGAATTTATCGAAGATCCGCCTTTGGTGGAGCACTTCCGGCGCAGCCGGTTTGGGGTTAACACAGGTATAAATGGTGTCAAAACGATCAAATTTGGAGAGGAACTTCCCATGATCAAGCTGATAAATCTATTGAAGCGGAATCCGGCCATGTCATTGCAGGAGTTTATCGATTATTATGAAAATGTGCACCGGTTCATCGGAGAGAAATATTTTAAAGGCTATGCGGACCGGTACCTTCGGAGATACCTTCGTCCAGTCCCGGCGTCGATCTATCCCGCCGAGATGCAAAGAAAGTATGATGTGGTCATGGAGGTATGGTTTCCGGACCAAAAGACTTGGGAAGCGTGTTTTAAGAGGATGGTTATCCCGGAAGCACAGGCGGAAATCCAGGAGGATTCGGCAAAGATGTTTGATCTTAAAAACATGCATTTTTTTGTGGCCGAAGAATATGAATCCCAGATGGAGAAATCCATCGCAACTGACGGGGATGCAGAAACGATCAAAACGATCAACCTATTCAAAAGGAATCCAAGCCTGTCCCTGGAGGGATTTATTGATCATTACGAAAATGTACATCGATTCGTCGGAGAGAAATATCTCTCAAAATTTGCGGTAAAATACCTGCGCAGATTTCTGCGTCCGGTACCGCAGTCGATCTACCCCTCTGAGATGGTGCGAAATTATGATGTGGTGATGGAAATGTGGTTTCCAGATCAGAAGGCCTTCGAGGATTGTTTTGCCGTGATGGTCACGCCGGAAGCGCAGGCGGAAATCGCAGCGGATGAAGAGGACTTGTTTGATTACGAAAATATGGAATTTTTTTTAGCGGAAGAGCACGCGTCTGATTTGAAAAAATAAATCAAAAGCAGTGGCGCGGCAATCCTCTGATGTGATACGATGCCGATGCCATGTCCTTGGACGAAGGCAGTGGTGAGACCCAGGAGGCCTTAAAAAGAGAGCAGTGACATGCTGGAAGGAAAATCCGTGGATGTTGCCCACAAGGCCGCAGGCGTATTGAAGGACAAAAATTTTACTTTCTGATAAAGGTTTATTAAAAGGAGACAACCATGCCGCAAAAAACGATGAAGGCCTATCGGATTCAAGAATTAGGAAAACCACCGGTACTTCAGGAGGTTGACGTGCCGGTTCCCGGGTCTGGTGAAGTACTCATAAAGATGGGGGGCGCTGGGCTGTGTCGTAGTGATTTGGAAGTCATTGACCATGGCGTTGAATTACTGCCTTGGAGAGGTCCTTTTACGATGGGGCATGAGAATGCCGGCTGGATTGAAGCCCTGGGTTCAGGGGTTTCTGGATTTAAGGTAGGGGAATCTGTTATCTGTTCTTGTATCCGTTCCTGTGGTCACTGTGAAGCCTGTGTTACGGGTAACGATAATTACTGTGAATTTGTCAGTTCCCGAGGATTAGCTGAAGACGGTGGTTTGGCGGAATACATGATCGTAGAGCCGCGTGAGCTTGTCTCCCTGGGAGACATGGACCCCCGAAAATACGCACCCTTAGCAGATGCAGGGTTGACGCCATACGGGGCGGTGGATCATGCCCGTTGCAAAATTCCAGGGAACGGTATTGCGGTTGTTATCGGTGTTGGGGGCTTGGGCTATTATGCGGTTCAGTTTTTGCGGGAACTGACGGGTGCACGGATCATTGCGGTGGATGTGAGCCCGGAACGGCTCGAAGTTTCAAAAAAACTTGGGGTCAGCGATGTCGTTATTTCAGGTGAAAATGCTGCGGATACAATCATGGCACTTTCGGATGGTAAAGGCGTTCATGCGGTTTTTGATTTTGTCGGAAATGACGCGACCTTGGATTTGTGCGCAAAGATTACCCGCGGCCAGGGAATTATCACCGTGAATGGGTTGGGTGGCGGGACCTTCAAGGCCACTTGGGGATATTTGAAACCTGGTATTGATTTCCGGTTTTCCCAAGGCGGAAATCTTATGCAGTTACGTTCGATGATGGATTTGGTGAAGCGGGGTAGAATTTCTGTTGAAGTTCAAGAATTTGAATTTAGCCAACTCTATGAAGCGCTTGATGCCTTGAGAGAGGGATCGTTAAAGGGGCGTGCGGTTGTCAATTTAGGCGCTAAGTGATTGGCATTTCATAATATTTATGGAAGAAAACATAAATACTGACCATGCTCGGATAAAAGCGCTGGAAAAAGAGATTCAAGAATGCCGATTCATTAAAAACTCTCTTTTAGATCAACTTAAATTCGAGAAGGTTTTGGCAGAAATTTCATTCTTGTTCACCAACATGCCGGCCAGCAAATTTGATGAGTTCCTTAAAAAAGGTCTTCGCCGCATCGGAGATTTCCTAAAGGTTCCATTATGCAGCCTTAGCCTGCTATCCGAGGATAAACAGAGTACCTATTCTTATCATTCATGGGCATCGAAGGATTTGGAAAAACTTGGGGAATTTATCCAAAATCCGTCAATGTTGTGGCCCTGGTCCACGAACAAGTTCTTAAACGGAGAGTCCTATCAAATTCGGTCCCCAGCGGATTTGCCTCCTGAAGCATCCGTTGACAGGGCCAACCTGGAAAGACTTAACGTCAACTCTGTTGCAGCGGTACCCCTGTCGGTTGGCAAGTCGGTGATTGGTTGTTTTTCAATCGGAACGCTTAATTCCTGCCGGACCTGGTCCGAAGATGAAATGAAACGGATTCAGATCCTGGGAGAAGTGGTCGCCAATGCAGCGGTTCGAAAAGAAAAAGAGGTTAAAATCCAGGAAGCGTTTGAAGAAATCCAAAAACTGAAAGATCAGCTTAAAGCCGATTATATTTACCTTCGGGAAGAGATTGATTTCGAATCCGGGTTTCATCAAATGATCGGTCAGAGTCCTGCCATTAAAGAGGTTTTCAGCAACATCAGCCAAATTGCACCCTTGGATACAACGGTTATGATCCTCGGGGAAAGTGGAACCGGTAAGGAACTGGTTGCCAGGGCGATTCACGCGGCTGGGCCCAGAAAAAACCGGCCCATGGTGAAGGTCAACTGTGCAGCTCTGCCGGCGAATCTGATCGAAAGCGAATTGTTCGGTCATGAAAAGGGGGCATTCACCAGTGCCGAGGATCGGCAGGTCGGCCGGTTTGAGGTGGCTCATGGAAGTACTCTTTTTCTGGATGAAATCGGAGAACTGCCTTTGGAGTCCCAATCGAAACTGCTCAGAGTCCTTCAGGAAGGGGAGTTCGAACGGCTTGGAAGTTCCAAAACCATCAAGGTGGATGTCCGTGTGATTGCCGCGACCAATCGGAACCTCGAAGAAGAAATCAAAAACGGGCATTTTCGGCGGGATCTTTGGTATCGGCTTAATATTTATCCGATTATGGTGCCGCCGCTTAGGGAACGCACGGAAGATATCGTTTTACTGGTCGACGAATTTGTAAAGCGGTACACAAGAAAGATGGGTAACACGGTTAAACGAATTCCATGTGGCGTTATGAGTGTGCTTCAGAACTACCAATGGCCGGGTAATATCAGGGAACTGGAAAATGTTATTGAACGGGCTGTTATCAATACGAAAGGGACGTCACTTCAACTTTTAGATAATCTATCGCCCAAAAAGGTTCCAGATGAAGGGAAAATGGCCGATTTAACATTAGAAGAAGTTGAGCGGAATCATATCCTCAGCATCCTTACAAGAACCAATTGGCGCGTATCGGGCTCTAAGGGCGCTGCATTAATTCTCGGGGTCAATCCTTCCACGCTTTGTTATCGGATAAAAAAACTCGGAATCAAAAGAAGTTCAAAACACGAGCCTCAACCATAACACCTTGGATCTACTTCATTTTTTGTATTCGAAGCTTATCGCTGTTTTCCACTCCATTCCGGGCAATTGATTCTTCCATTCGGGAGTGTTACGCTATTTTCAGATAAATCTTATGTCTGGCTTCACAGACCTAAAAGAAAGGTTGTCTTGTGATTTCAATTCTAAACAGACTTAGACAAATTCACTGGTATCAATGGCTTTTATCGGCACTGGCAATCACATACCTCCTGTACATTACCATTTCCTACCTGTACCTTCCCGGCAAGTTGAAGCAGGTTATGGAAACAGATGTGTCGAACCTCATCGGCCGCGATATCACAGTTGAGCGGTTTGACTTCAATCCCTTTGTTTTATCGCTCACGGTAAGCAAGCTTTCCATTGCAGACCAGCCGGAAAAGCCCCTTGTGAGTTGGCAGCAACTTTTCGTGAATTTCAGTTTGTGGAAATCGTTTTTCAAATGGGAATTCGCACTGGATGACTTTTCAATTGATCGACCTGAAATCAATATTGAAAAACACGGGAATCACTTTAACTTCAGCGAAATTTTCGAACATGTGAAAGCAAAGTCAAGGCCGGAAAAAGCACCCAAGGCGACACCGAGTAAGAGCACCTTTGTGGCGCTTAGAATTGCCCATTGCGCCATCAACCAGGGCATTTTTCGATTCACGGACCATAGCGGAAGCACCGTTGCCCGCTCAAATCTCGGCGATATTACCATTGAAGTACAGGACCTTTACCTTGCTACGGGAGATCAGCACCTAAATCCATTTGATCTGAAGGCAACCATCCCCGACGGAGGGGAAGTGACCTTAAAAGGCCGGTATCGAATCGATCCTCTCCATATCGATGCGAATGTAGTTTTTAATCATGTCAAGATTTCCAGTTACAGCGAATTTGTTGAAAACGTACTTCCATTAAAGATCCTTGATGGTTTTCTATCTCTTTCCACCACAATATCGGTAACCCGTGACACCGATTTTCAGCTTCGACTAGACCAGGGTCAGGTTCGTGTTACTGATTTGCAAATTGGCGACAGTGTCGCCAACCCGGTTCTGCTTCGCGCCAATGCAATCATGGCCGAGGATGTTGCCTTTGACCTATTAAACAAAAAGGTTACGGTGGAAAGCGTGTCCTGTGATAGCATCATCACCCATCAATGGCGAGACCCAACCGGCAGATTTCGGTATGAATATTTGATTCCAGACCAGAGACGCGCACATGGGCCTGAGACACAAAAAACACCGTCCGAAACGTCTCAGACGCATCTGCCCTGGTCGATTTTGATAAAACGAATAGGGGTTCATAACAGTGCGGTCAACTTTTCCGATCAAAACAAAAACATCACAACAGATCATGACCTGTCCGGACTCACCCTTGCGCTTGAGAATGTAACGCTGACATCAAAGGCGCCGGTGACGGTACAACTTTCGGCAGTGCTTGACAAAAAGGGTCAAATTGATGCCAATGGCACCCTGACCTTGACACCTTTTTCCATGGATCTCAATTACCGACTCACAGCGATTCATCTCCCCCCCTTTTCAGAGTACTTGGATACTACCACCTTCTTAAAAATGGAGAATGGCATCCTCTCGACGGATGGCACCCTATCGCTTGTTGGCGATAGCGGTAACACTTTTACAGCCAAACTCGATCTCACTTTGGATGAGGTTAAAATAAGGGATAGCCGGAATGATACTGAAATTTTGAGCTTGCCGACGTTCAACCTGAATGACTTTCAGATCAACACAACCGATCAGAAGGTTGGCATCACTTCAATAAACCTGACGGCACCGGAATTGTTCATCAGCATGTCACGGGAAAAAAAGATGAATCTGACCGCCCTTTCACGGCCTCGAGATCCAGGGCCTCAATCCGCTGGCACCGACAAAACGAAAGGTGCGAATGAATCCGCCGGTTGGGGGGTTACCATCGAAAAGATAGCATTGAAAGGCGGTACGGTCCATTACCTGGACGAAAGCGTGGCACCGGCGTTTAAAACCGCCCTTCACGATGTGACGCTGACGGCCGATCAAATCTCCACAAACAGCGAGGCATCGATCCCATTTTTACTTACCAGTAAAATTGACCGGTACGCGCCGTTCACCATCAAGGGAAACCTTCAGCCCTTTGACCAACAGCCGGCATTTAACTTTAGCAGTCACCTGGATGGCATTGAAATGCATGGCCTTTCACCCTATTCGGCTACATTTATCGGAAACCAACTCAAGAGCGGGAAATTGTCCTTGGCCCTCGACTACAGCCTTCGAAACCGAAAGTTGACAGGGAAAAACAAGATTGTCGCGAAAAACCTTTATCTTGGTGACAAAACACCCGGAGATCCGGCCATCAAGGCACCGGTGGCCCTGGGCCTGGCGCTTCTTCGGGACACCAAGGGGGTAATTGACCTCAATGTGGACGTATCCGGCGATCTGGATGATCCCGGATTCAGTGTGTCGGGCATTGTTATCAAAGCTTTGGTAAATGTATTCGCAAAGGCGGCGTCCTCTCCGTTTAAATTATTAGGATCTTTGGTGGGCAGCCGTGAAGATATTGGAAAAATCGTTTTTGCTGAAGGCCTTGCTGCATTGAGCCAAGACAACGAAGCACGTCTAAAACAACTTGCCGAGGCGTTGGTGCAAAGGCCTCAGCTGTCACTTCGCATCAAAGGAAACGCCTCGAAACAAGATGATGGCCCGAAGTTGCTATCCCTTGAGGTGTGTAAGTTGGTGGCGGACGCCCGCAAGATTTCCTTGACGGAGTTGCAAACAGCGGCGGGTGAAGGCTCATGGTGGATGACATCTGACAATCGTGATGCCCTTGTCAAAATAAATGACGATCTCAATTTACCCACGGTATCCGAGCGGACGACCCGGTTGCAGGCTGCAAAACCGGAACTGAAAGGCGATGGGCTGATGGCCGAAGTATATCGGCAGCTTTATAACGATGTAACAGAGGCCCAGAAGATTACATCAGAAATGCTGTTGTCCTTGGCAGACCATCGCGCACTTGCCATCCAGCAGTATTTGGTAAATAGCCTTCAGTTGGATCATCAACGGGTGTCGGTGACAAAAACGCAAGAAACCGATCTCACGGGTCGAAGCATCAACTTGGAAATAGAACCATTGTAAGAAATCCCATGAACATCGACCACCAGTCAAAGATTTTTAAGGCCATGATGCGGCCTGCTTTCTATCCCCAGAAGGTAGACACCGTTGCGCTGCGAGAAACGCACATCTCCAAAGTATTCTTAACCGGTCGCTTTGTTTATAAAATCAAAAAACCTTTAGATCTTGGTTTTTTGGATTTTACGACACTCGAAAAAAGAAGACGGTATTGCCATCAGGAAGTTGTTTTAAATCGACGGTTATCGCGCGATGTATATCTTTCCGTTGAAAAAATTTACTGGGATGGAACCAGATACAACCTGGATGGTCCTGGCGCCGTTGTGGAATATGCTGTTAAGATGCATCAGCTTTAAGAAAAACAATCCATGGCAGCCATGTTGGCAACCGGCACGTTTACTGCCGAGGATGCAAATCTTTATGTTCTCATCGATTTTTACAAATGCTACCGGGCCGTGGTCCGTGCCAAAACCACCGCCTTTCAGTTAAACGAAATTCAGGTGGACAGTGCGAAAAAAAGGAAACTTTTATCACAGGCCCGGCAGTTCATGGATCTCGCGTACGAATATGCCCTTTGCTTCACCCGCCCTACCCTATGGATCATACGGGGTCTTCCTGCTTCCGGAAAAAGCACGTTGGCTGCCGCGCTGTCAAATGCCCTTGATATTGCGCTTTTCAGCTCTGACGTGGTCCGTAAAGAACTTTTTGGATTAAAGAGCAACGAACCCAAAGTTGTTTCCTATAAAACGGATATCTATTCCAAGGAAGCGACCGCATTAACCTATGGGCAACTTCTACTGAAGGCCCAGGAAGAAATAAAACAGGGCAGATCCGTTATCCTCGACGCGACATTCAGCAAACAGCATCAACGAATAGAGGCCGCCCGTTTGGCCGAAGATACCGATGCAAATCTACGCTTTATAGAGTGCTGCGCATCCCGAAAAACGCTTTTGAAACGACTATCCGACAGAGAAACAGGCGTTTCCGTGTCAGATGCGCGTGCGGACCATTTTGAACAGATTAAGGACGATTACGAGCCGTTGAATAAACGAACAGAAGCACTCCCTCTTTGCGTCAACACCGATCAGCCGCTGTCAAAGGCCCTTCAATACATTCTTTCGCGGGCACACCTTTAAAAAGGACAAGAAAGACGACGTTGTGCCCGAATTTTTGTCAAAGAACATACATTTAAATTGCAAAATATTTTTACTACAACAAAAACAGCAAAGGCATGAGATACAAATCGATTTGTATCCATTATCAGTAATGATATCGAGCTTGAACGAAATCTACTCTCTCATGCGTCACAACAAAAATCAGTCGATGCTCCTGAGTAATTCGGCGTGACCAAACTCCCGAACCAAGAAACTTTAAAGGTTCAGGTTTGCCTATTCCCTGAAATGGATTCCGCAGGATCGCCTCTATCAATTGGAATATGCGAAGTGCAGTTTTGCGGTCTGTTTCCACCCAATATTTCAGGTCTTCCCGAAACTCTGGTTGAAACACAAACTCTCGCCGGATTTTTGCTTTGGGCCCTTTGATAGTAGGTTTACTCAAAACCAACCACGGTTCGAAGTTCATCTATTGTTTGGGCTGCTACTGTTGCTTTTTGAACTCTATCAAGCGTTTTGAGGAGACGCTTTGCATTGTTTGGTGATCCCACGGGGAATCGAACCCCGGTTTCCGGCGTGAGAGGCCGGCGTCCTGACCGCTAGACGATGGGACCATGAAAAACAGGGTGTTGAATATAAAAAGAGCCTTGTTTTGTCAAATACTATTTTGCAGTCCCATCCATATCGCCTGGTTTTTTACCCCTCTTGAGCCCAAAAAAAATGTAAATGATGAACCCCAAAAATGGAATGGCCGCCACCAGAATCCATGCGGCCTTTTTTTCAATGGCACCAAAATCCCTTTGGGCAGCATGGATAATACCCCAAAGGGTAAGCAGGATAAACGGGGTACATATGCCCACAACAACCAGAACAGTATCTAACGTCATCTTTAACCTTTTAACTTATCGGCCACTTTAAGAACCGTATTTGCATAGTAGCTGCTATTGTTGTAGCGAAGCACGATTTTATATGCTTTTTTTCGATCGATACCGGGATGCCAGCCAAACGCTTTCAGGTAGTTGCCGATACTGGCAATGGCGTCGGCGTGGTCGAACAGATCGATACGGTTGTCCTGGTTGCCGTCCCGGGCATAGGACAGAATGCTTGAGGGCATGAACTGGGCAATCCCCAGCGCACCGGCATAGGAGCCCTTGATATTGTGAGGGGATATTTTTTCCCGCTTTGTATATTGGATAAAGGCCTTTAATTCGCCATAGGCCCAACCAGATTTTTGTTTTGCCTTTTTTTCAAACGCCTTTCGTTCAAGGCGTCTTTCCGCAGGGACCATTTCCCAGAAGGTTTCCAGTACGGACGGGTCTTTGAGTGCTGCCATAGTGGAGAGGGTGTTAAAAATGTTTCGGTTCCCCAGATAGGTGCCAAATTTTGTTTCCACCAGAATAATGGCGGTGATGACCTGGGGGGAAACACCTGTGTCCTGGGCCACCTTATTGAGAATAGCCTCGTGGGTGGCCATGTATTCTCTGGCCTTGTCGAGATTGTTTTGAGCGGAAAATTGGTTGTAATTCAGGGTGGATTCCCGGTGCATGAAAAAAAGAGACACGCTCTTTGCGTCAAACGTTGCGCCCTTATGTTGGTAGAGGGAATGGATTTCATTTTTACTGAAACCGTCTTTTATAAGCGTGTCCTGGAGTGTCGTAAACAGGGATGTATCGGTGTCTGCTGCGACACGAGCCCATGGGGTCAAGATCATTGCGATCACTATGGCAACGCACACATAGAGAAGATAGCCTATTGGGTTGGGATGACTTTTTGCAAGGTAAACCATTTTTCGTTTTCCAATATTCGTTACGGGTGCATTTTATTACCCACCCATAAAGTTCAAATCAGCGGCCGGCGCTGCGGTTTCCGATTTGTAAATACCGTGAGTTCATCATATCCGGCATCAGCGATGAGTTTCTGCGCTCGGTTGTAGCCTCTTTTGAGCTCTTCCGGTCGATGGGCATCAGAGCCGAGCGTAATCGGAATATCGAGCTTTCGGCATTGACGCAGTATTGACGCAGATGGATACGCCTCGGCTACCGGATGATCATAACCGCTGGTATTTACTTCCACCACCCGGTGGGTCGCCTTTATTTTGAGCAACACGCTGTGTATCTTATCGGCAAAAGTCTGCCGGGACTTTCGGGAAAATTTTTTCACAAGATCGAAATGGCATATCACATCTACATAATCTTCATCAAGCATGGCGAGTAATGCGTCATAATATTGCGAATATATCTCGTCCGGATCGCCTTCCCCATGACACCAAACGCTTCGATGGGACACGATGTTGCAGTCGCCCAAAAAGTGAACCGAGCCGCCGATAACATCAAAGGAAAACTGGCTGATAAGCTCATTAATCACGGGCGATGCCGATGGATCGTAATCAACCTCAAGCCCGATTTTTACGGAGATCACATTCTGGTATTGTTTCCCAAGGGCCTTGCCTTCCGCGAAATAGTGGGGTACGTCATCAAGGGACATTGAATTGCTATCGTCCGGTTTGTTCAGGGTTAGATGGTCCAGAAAACAGATTTCTGAAAGTCCCATGGCAATAGCGGTCTTTACATAGGTTTCCATCGTCCCTGCGGCATGATGACAAAGCGGTGTATGGACATGATAATTTATGTTCATTTCGCGTTCCCACTTTTCTTGATCATGCAAAAGTCGCATGGTATGTACCTCTTGTCAATCAAACGATGAACACGATGGAAAAATGAAGAATAAAAAAACAGTTTTTGCATGCCAATCCTGTGGCTATCAGGCGCCAAAATGGATGGGGAAATGTCCGGAATGTGGCCAGTGGGAATCTTTTATGGAAGAACGGTTGGCCACGGGGCCGTCTCGCCATAGGTCAGTACCTGCTCAGTCCAACCATCCAATTCCTATCGACACAGGTGTGCCAGACCTTGAAGACCGGCTTGAGACCGGCATTGGCGAATTTGATAGGGTGTTGGGGGGTGGGCTCGTTGCCGGCACGGTGGTGCTGATTGGCGGGGATCCGGGAATCGGAAAGTCCACATTGATGCTGCAGATTCTTTACGGCCTTGCAGCAAGCGGACTAAAAACACTCTATGTCTCCGGTGAAGAGTCTGTTCGGCAACTGGTGCTGAGAAGCCGACGACTTGGTACGGCATCCGGAAATCTGCTGGTGGTGTCTGAAACCGATGTCGAATCGATTCTATCCATGACAGAGTCCGAAAAGCCCCAGGTAATGGTCGTGGATTCCATCCAAACGCTTTTCAGTCCCGGAATTTCATCCACGCCCGGAAGTGTAAGCCAGGTTCGGGATGCGGCCATGCAGCTGATGTTTCTGGCCAAAAACACCAATATCCCTGTGTTTCTGGTGGGCCATGTGACGAAAGATGGCGCGATTGCCGGTCCCCGGCTTCTGGAGCACATGGTCGATACAGTGCTCTATTTCGAGGGTGATCGCAATCATGTGTTCAGAATCTTGAGAGCGGTTAAAAATCGGTTTGGTTCCACCAACGAGATTGGTGTCTTTGAAATGAAAGAAAAGGGCCTTGAAGAGGTTGTGAACCCTTCTGCGGTGTTTATATCCGAGCGGCCCAGCCATACCCCTGGATCCATCGTTACCGCCAGCATGGAAGGTACGCGACCGATACTGGTTGAAATCCAGGCACTTGCAAGCAGTACCAGTTTCGGGACGCCCCGTAGAACGATTCTCGGGCTGGACGCCAACCGGGTGGCGCTCCTGGTGGCAGTGATGGAGAAAAAACTCGGTATGCATCTGACAGGGCACGATATTTTTATCAATGTGGCCGGGGGGGTAAAGATTGATGAACCGGCCATGGATATGGGGGCGGTTGCGGCCATAGCTTCGAGCTTTTTAGACAAGGCGATTCCCAACGGGTCAGTGGTGTTGGGAGAGGTGGGCCTTACCGGGGAGGTCAGGGCCATCAGCCACGTGGAAACACGGGTCGCTGAGGTCAAAAAAATGGGATTTACCACCTGCCTTGTGCCGGCGGGAAATTTAAAGCGCATGGCGCCAATCAAGGGGATTGAGTTAATCGGGATCAACACTGTGATTGATGCGGTGGACGAACTTTTTTAAAAGGTGAAAAGAGCTCTTTATGAAATCTGGCCGAAGTTCCAAGAAAAAGGTATGGCAGGACCACTATACCCGTCAGGCCAAAAAAGAAAACTATCCTGCCCGGTCTGTATATAAATTGCAGGAAATGCAAAAAAAATACAGGTTGATGCGTCCCGGTCAGCGGGTGCTTGATCTGGGATGCGCGCCGGGATCATGGCTGCTTTTTGCAGCCAAGCAGGTGGGAGCAAATGGCCGGGTGGTGGGGGTTGATTTGAAACCGGTCACTGATAAAATACCACCGCAGGCAAAAGTATATACGGGGGATGTGTTTGATTCAGAGGCGATATTCTGGGAAGAAGAGGGAGCGCCGTTTCATCTTGTCATGAGCGACATGGCCCCCGCCACTACGGGAAACCGTTCGGTCGATGCCGCAAGGTCATATAACCTCAGTGAAAAGGCCCTTGATATCGCAATGACGCGTTTGCTGCCAGGTGGCAATTTTGTGTGTAAAATCTTTCAAGGGGAGGATTTTGAGCGGTTTGTTCAAGCCACCAGGAAATTGTTTCAGCAATGTAAAATTTTTAAACCTCAGAGTTGCCGAAAATCGAGTAAAGAGATATATATTATCGGATTAAACCGAAAATAGGAGGATTGATATATGGCAGGCCATAGCAAGTGGGCGAATATAAAACATCGAAAAGGTGCTGCAGATGCCCGGCGGGGAAAGATCTTTACCAAGCTGATTAAAGAAATTACCGTAGCAGCCCGAATGGGAGGGGGCGATATAAACGCCAACCCCAGGTTGCGGAGTGCGGTTTTAGCAGCAAAAGCTGAAAATATGCCCAAGGACAATATGGACCGGGCGATTAAAAAGGGTACCGGCGAACTTGAAGGGGTCAACTACGAAGAGATCGTTTATGAGGGATATGGTCCCGGTGGTGCCGCTGTGATGATTGAGTCCCTAACGGATAATAAAAATCGTGCTGTTGCGGACATTCGGCACATATTTGCCAAATGTGGCGGAAATTTAGGCGAAAACGGATGCGTTTCATATCTGTTTGATAAAAAAGGGTTTATTGATGTGGCCAAGGACAGCGTAGATGAAGACCAGCTAATGGAATTGGCCCTTGACGCCGGCGCAGAGGATATTCGTGAAGAGGAGGCATCTTTTGAGATTATTACCGATCCCAAGGAATTTGAAGCGGTCAAAGAGGTCCTGACCGAAGCAGAGATCCCCCTTAACATTGCCGAAGTCACCATGCTGCCCCAAACCACCGCAAATCTGGCCGGAAAAGAGGCGGAGCAGATGTTAAGATTGATGGAGACCCTGGAAGATTGTGAGGATGTTCAGAAAGTATATACCAACGCAGACATTCCGGACGATCTTGTGGACTAAGGTTATCGGCAGCTACCATGAAAAGAAGCGTCGCCCCTTTTGGGGAGACGCTTTTTTTGTTGTGTTCAACAGGTTTCAGGGGATATCATTTTCCGGGAATAGCGATCATTCTCTCCACAGCGCTCAGGGCCGGCCCGCGAATTTTTTCGGGGACCTTGACCTCACCCGTGAGGTTTTCAAGGCTCTGGGCCACCTGTTCCAGGGTGATCTTTTTCATGTTTGGGCACACCATCCCCTTGTGGGCCAGGAAAAATTCTTTGTTTGGATTGGCTTTTTTCATCGGATAAAGAAGCCCTTCCTCGGTACCGATGATAAATTGAGTGACCGTTGCCGCCTTAACGTATCGAAGCATCCCGGACGTACTTCGAATTTCATCCGCCAATGCCAACACTTCAGGTCGGCATTCGGGGTGGGCAATAAAAATCGCATCGGGGTGTGCTGCGCGCGCCTCTTTAACGTGTTCCGGTGTCAGTTTTTCATGGGTGGGGCAATAGCCTTCCCAAAAATGGACCTTTTTATCAGTCCTGGCTGCGGCATACTGGGCCAGATTTTTGTCTGGCGTCATGAGCACCTCATCCGCTTCAATACTGTTTACGACATCAACGACATTGGCTGATGTGCAGCAAACGGTGGATAGGGCTTTGACAGCAGCAGAAGAGTTTACATAGGTGATAACCGGCATCTTTGGAAGTGACTCGAGTCTTAATTTTAATGCCCCCGGTGTGATCATGTCCGCCATGGGGCACCCGGCATCCTTATTCGGCAACAGAACCGTTTTCTGGGGTGAAATGATGGAAGCGGTTTCGGCCATAAAATGAACGCCACAGAAAACGATAATATCCGCATCGGTCTGTGATGCCTTAATGCTCAGCTCCAAAGAATCCCCGCACAGGTTAGCCACATCTTGGATTTCAGGGGGTTGATAATTATGTGCCAGAATGATGGCATTCTTTTCTTTTGCAAGTTGCTTAATTCGGTCTATCATGGTTCTAAACACATTTCCTTTCTCATTGATCGGCCAAAACCGATGTTCTATTTACCAAGCTCCAGAATTTCGGCATTTTCCGGGGGTGAAAAATGAAACAGGGCATCATCTAAGCTGTCATGGAATTTTAATTCCTTAAATACGAGTCGTGTTTCATCATTGTACATATTATAAGTTGTGACGCGAAGTACGTCAAAGGTTTCTCCGGAAACAGCAAGGATAACCGATTTTACTTCATCGGTCGGTTCGTTAGGAATCAGTTTCAGGACGTACTCAAAAGGGGCTGTTCGGGTTGACAGGGTTACCTGAAAATGTTCTCGAACAGCGCTGATATTCGATAAAAACCCGGCCCCTTTCCCATCACCGAAAAAAGCATCGGCCTTTCCGATCATTACCTGGTTGTCATCCGGCTGGTAAATCCATAGGGTGTCCCCATCTGTTACAATCGTCTGTTTGTCTGGGGTTTCATATTCCCATCGCATGCGGCCCGGGTGCTTAATATAAATACGGCCGGTGGCGGAATCAGTAATATCGAGTGCTTTTATCGTCGAGGTCTGAAAGAAAAGGGTGGAAAATGCCTTTTGGCCATAACGGGCTTCGATGCTGGCCAGGACCTCTTCCAGCAGTTGGGGGGCTGATGTCAAGGACGTTTCGGCCGATTGTGTTGCTTCCGGAAAGGCAGGTTGTGCGCCCCATAAGAGTGATATCATTAAGCAGATAGTGATTTTCAGCGATTTCAATGGCAACCTCTTGTGATGTATTTTGTATATAAAGCGGTGCATATTAAATGACGGATTTTTTCCGATTAATTTTTTATTTTAATACTGATACCCTACCGGATTTAATTTGTAAATATGCTGAAGTGATCGGGAAAAAGAATGGGCATTGCCGGAAAATCAGTGGAGAGGCGTAAAGGGCTGCCGCCGGCCGGCCAAAACAGACCGGCCGGCGACAAGTGAGGGCTGATTAAATATCAAAGTACAGGAAAAACTCATGTGGATGGGGTCGCAACTTAACAGCGTTGACCTCGTTTTCCGTCTTATAGCTGATCCATTTTGAAATTACGTCTTTGGTGAAAACATCACCCTTCATCAGAAATGCATGGTCTTCTTCGAGGGCTGCCAGGGATTCATCCAGAGAACCCGGAGCAGACGGGATTTCAGCAAGTTCTTCCGGTGGCAGATCGTAAATATTCTTGTCCAGCGGATCACCCGGATCAATTTTGTTTTCAATTCCATCAATGACGGCCATCAGTATGGCAGAGAAGGCCAGGTAGCCATTGCAGGATGGGTCCGGGGTCCGGAATTCGATTCGTTTCGCTTTGGGAGATGATGAGTACATCGGAATTCGCACGGCGGCGCTTCGGTTTCGGCTGGAGTACGCCAAATTGACCGGTGCTTCAAACCCAGGCACCAACCGCTTGTAAGAGTTGGTGGTTGGATTGGTGAACGCACACAGGGCCTTGCAGTGTTTCAAAATGCCGCCAATGGCGTACAGGGCTTCCTGGGAGACTCCGGCATATTTATCGCCTGCAAACAGGGGGGTGCCATCTTTCCATATACTGATATGGGTGTGCATACCGGTGCCGTTGTCTTCGAACAACGGTTTTGGCATGAAGGTGACCGCACGATTGTCGCGGGCCGCCACATTTTTAAGAACATATTTGAACCAAACCAGCTGATCACCCATTTGCAGCAGCGGTTTGAATCGCATGTCAATTTCAGATTGACCACCGGTGGCAACTTCATGGTGTTGGCACTCCACATCAATACCAAGCTTTTCCAGGGTGAGCATCATTTCGGTTCGCAGATCCTGGAATTTATCCATGGGAGGCACCGGAAAGTAACCTTCCTTGTGTCGGGGTTTGTATCCTAGATTTGGGCATTCATCCCGACCGCTGTTCCAGATACCTTCTACTGAATCCAGTTCATAAAAGGCGCCGTTACGGCCTGACTCGAAGCGAACATCATCAAAAATAAAGAATTCCGCTTCCGGGCCGATAAAGGCGGTGTCACCAATTCCGGTGCTTTTTAGATAGTTTTCAGCCTTTTGGGCAATATGGCGAGGATCTCGGGTGTAGGGTTCCTTTGTTATCGGGTCAACGATGTTGCCAATCAAAACCAATGTCGGCACTTCAAAAAAGGGATCCATTTTGGCGGTGGTCGGATCCGGTACTACCAGCATATCACTGGCGTTGATTGGCTGCCATCCACGAATACTGGAGCCATCAAACCCATAGCCTTCATCAAAGTTGGATTCATCCAACTCGCTGACGGGTACTGAAAAATGCTGCCAAACACCGGGGAAATCCATAAATCGGATATCCACCACTTTGGCGTTATTCTCTTTTACCATGTCTAATACTTCTTTTGGCGTCATTGTTCTTTTCCTTTCTGAAAGGGTGATAAGTTCATAATTATAAATAAAAATTGATTAATGACCATGACCTTTCGGCAATTGCACCGATCATTTTTTGTTTACAGCATATTTTGAGATTTGGGTTATATGGCGTCGGCCCCCCTTTCTCCGGTTCTTACACGTACAGCTGTTTCGACCGGTAGTACGAAAATTTTACCGTCTCCAATTTTTCCGGTGTTGGCTGCTTTGGCGATGGTGTCGAGCACTTCATCCACCCTGGCGGCTTCAATAATGATTTCGATTTTCAGCTTGGGAATGAAATCGACCACATATTCTGCACCTCGGTATATTTCCCGATGTCCCTTTTGACGACCATATCCTTTTACTTCGGTTAACGTCATGCCTTGAATGCCGATTTCATTCAGAGCCTCTTTTACATCATCCAGTTTAAACGGCTTGATAATGGCTTCAATTTTTTTCATGGTGTTGCCTCCTGTGTCACCGGTGAATAAGCGTTACTTCTTTAATGTCATAAATTGAAAGTCTACCGTGGTTTTTTTAGATAACCTTCTAGAATTCAAAGGCCCTTTCCCCGTGCATGGCATTGTCGAGACCTTGTATTTCTTCTTCTCGTTGTACGCGAATGCCACGACTAACCAGGCTGGTAATCATAACAATTACCCAGGTCATGACTGCGGCATAGGCGATGGTGGCAATAATTGATATCACCTGGACCAGAAGCTGTTTCGGGTTACCATAGAAAAGACCGCTTGCACCCAGGTCGGGATGTGCAAACAGACCGGTTGCAATGGCGCCCCACATGCCGCAGATGCCGTGAACGCCAAATGCATCAAGTGAGTCATCATACCCCATTTTGGGCTTTATGACTACTACAGCGTAATAACCGAGAATGCCTGCCCCAAAGCCAATGACCAAAGCAGCCGGTAAGTTGACAAAACCGGCTGCCGGCGTGATGGCCACAAGGCCGGCGACCAGGCCGGAGACAAGACCGAGCAACGTTGGTTTACGTCCAGTGGCCGATTCCGCTATCATCCATGCCAGTGCTGCCATGGCGGCAGACGTATTGGTCATCAGAAATGCGGATCCGGCCATGCCATCTGCAGCGAGTTGACTTCCCGCGTTAAATCCAAACCATCCAAACCATAAGAGTGCGGCCCCAAGGCTTGTAAGCAAAACGCTGGATGGAAACATCGCTTCTCTGGGGTATCCCTTTCTGCGGCCGAGCATTAATGCCAGCACAAGGCCACTGACACCAGCGTTGATATGGACAACATTGCCGCCTGCAAAGTCAAGTGCTCCCAATTCTCCAAGCCAGCCACCACCCCAGACCCAGTGGGCTACCGGTGAGTACACAAGGGTCACCCAGAGAATCGCGAAAATAATCCAGGCAGAGAATTTCATCCGATCAACGACCGAACCGACAATGAGTGCGACCGTAATGCCGGCAAAGGTCATTTGGAACAGAAGAAACACATAGGTAGGAATGGTGCCTGACAGAGATTCGGGGCCAATGCCGCTTAGCATCAGAAAATCGAAATTACCGACAAAACCTCCTATGGACGGTGCGAAGGCCATGGAATATCCCCAAACGACCCAGATAATGCTCGCCAGGCAGTAAGAAACAAGTGTCATCGCATAGGTGTTTAAAAGGTTTTTATACCGGGACATGCCCCCATAAAATAGGGCGAGACCTGCCGGTGTCATCATCATGACCAATGCCGTTGCAACAATCATCCAGGCTGTATCCCCAGAGTTTAATTGATCTTCGGCCCAGGCCCCAGTGGTAAGCAATAAGACGATTAATGGTGTGAGTAAAAGGGGTTTTAATCTCATCTTTTCTCCTTTGTTACTGATTTGTTACTGAATTTGACTCAATATGGCTTGCTTCAAAAAATTTTCTTGATCCTCATCTTCGATTTTTTGTCCCTCAAAGCTTCTGGTATAGAAAACATCCACTACCTGGTCTGCTTTTGTGGCGATTTTGGCGACCCATACATCCACCTCATTGCGATACAATGTGTCGGTGATAGAAAAAAGCAAACCCGGGAAGTCGTAAGTGTAAACCTCTATGATGGTAAAAAAGCTGGAGCTTTCATTGTCGATGGTCACTCGGTGCGGCTTGGTTTTTGGCAATATCCTTTTTGAGCGATAGTCCGCCATTTTCCGTTGCAGGGCGTCTGCCAGATCCAAGCGGCCCTCTAATGCATCCATCAGATATTGGTGGGTTTTTTCCCATCGCTCGGTTTCAAGTTCATAGTCCAAGGGGGCTTTGATGCCGAAAATATCGAGGGCAGTGTTGTTGCGCCAAGTGAATACCTTTGCATCCCAGATATCAAAGCCGCCAAGTGTTAATGCACCGGCGAATTTTGAAAAAAGCCCGGGTCGGTCTTTCGCACAAATGGTTACGGTTCGGTAATTTGGGATGTCAAGCTTTTCCACCTGCCATACAAATCCATTGCCCCCAAGTGTCTTGAAAAGCTGGGCATGGGAGAAAATTTCATCAGGATCTGCAGCCAACATATAGCGGGGTGACATGTTAGGCAGCAAATTCTCTATATATTCGCGTTCTTTTTGTTTTTTGGTCCGGGCGAGCACCCTCTGTTTTTTTTCTTCAGTGGACTGGAGCAACTGGGGGCTAACCAGTTCCCCTTTTTCGAGGATACGAAGGACTTTGATGGTCAAATCCCGAAGCAAGGTCAACGCCCAGTCATTCCATGCTTTGGGGCCAGTGGCATAGGAGTCGGCCATCGTCAGCATATAAAGCATCTTAAGACGGGCAATATCCTTTATCTTTGTTGCGCATAAAATAGCGGTGGTCTCATCGTTAAGGTCCCGTCGTGTGGCGGTTTTGGCGAGCAGCAGGTGCTCTTGGACCAGAAAAGCCACTGTTTCGATCTGTGATGTTGTATAGCCTTTTTTTTCAAGAATTGTTGTGACGATCTCAGCCCCTTTTTGGGAGTGATCACTGGTAGAGTGTCCCTTTCCAATGTCATGGAGCAGCGCTGCCCAGTGGAGGAGCTTGCGGTTTTTGAGGCCGGAATAAAACGCTTTATATAAATGATCAGTCCCGTGGCCATTGGATGTCCCCAGTTCTTTGATGGCCTGGACGGTGCGCAGAGAGTGATGATCTACTGGATAAAGGTGATATTCATCATATTGAATAAGATGGACGATCTGCTTGAATTCAGGTATCCAGCGGGTCAGGAAACCGGTGGACAGCATATCGTCCAGTACGTTGAATTCATAGGTGACCATGAATAAAATACGCTCGAACGACTTTAAGTTGTCCTTCGCGGTGATGAATCCATTGTTCATTAGGTGCAGAAACTCAGTTACCAGGCGTTTGCCTTCCGCACGCAAAGGGATCTTGAGCCGTGCGCTTTCCTCAAAAATCTGAATCAGTAAGGATGGATCTTTGAGTATTGCCTCAGAGGAGGAGAAGCTGAGCATCTCTTTTTTGACCACCAGCCCTTTGATGGGTGTTTTCCGCGCGGACCGGCTTTTGGGATAAATGGTCTTCTTGTGTCCAAGTTCTAACAAAAATGTAAAAAAGAGTTGATTGATCAGAGCCATGTGCCCATGAAGGTATCCCAGGAAACGTTCAACAGCTGTTTGCCCCTTTTGGTCCTTAATGTGCAGGGCCTTGGCCATAGATTGCTGGTGGTCAAAATAAAGCTGGTCGCATTTTCGTCCGGTAATGTGATGAAGGTGATTTCGGACCTGCCAAACAAACTTGAGGGCCTGTGTGAGCTGCTGATATTCCCGGTGGGACAACAGCCCATGGTATTCCAGATCGCGTGCATGGGTTAAATCGTACTTGATTCTGGCAATCCATAGCATGGTGTGATAATCACGCAGGCCCCCCCGGCCTTCTTTTATATTGGGTTCCAAAAGATAGGCAGAGGCACCGAAATAATGATAGCGAGCCATGGTGCCATTTATGATCTTCGTTATGATTTTAGATGTTTGTTTGGTGAACACTTTGGCGCGGAGTTGCTCCATGAGCATCAGATACCAACGGGACATGCCACATAGAAATCGGGAGCTTAAAAAGGTCGTTAGGACCTCGATATCCTTTTTTGCCATGTTGACGCACTCTTTTATCGACCGGGTGGCATGACCTATCTCCAATCCAATGTCCCACAGGGGGTAAACAATTTCGCGGACAAGTGCCTCTGCTTCATCGGGAACAGCTTTTTCGAAAAGAAACAGCAGATCGATATCCGAATGCAGGCACTGTTCCTGGCGACCATAACCGCCCAGGGCAACGATGGCACAGGGGGTGTTTTTTTCGGTGAGAGCCCTGCCAACCTGACTAATTTCGATGCTGTTTCGAAAATATTCGTCAAACGCTTTCGCATGCCTAAGTAAGAAAACAGGGGTGTTCTTTCGAAGGAGCAGTTCAGATAGTTGACTTCTTTTTTGCGTTAATGCGTCTAACAATTCGGAATGTTTAGGGCTCATTATTTCTTTCTATGTGTTTAAAAAATACCAATTGTTTGAAATCGAATGACATTACTGTAAAGCAACAGCTATGCCAGAAATTCGAAAGACCTATTATGACTATATTTCCAGTTAGATATGGTTTTTATTGAGGATGGATCTTATTGTGTAAATAACAAAAATGTAGAATAAAAAAAATTAATATAACATAAATGTAAATAAGATTTATAAAACGTAATTGTTCGGTTGAATTCACCATGGGGAATTCACGCAAAAACGTTTGCCCAGAAGGTACTGATGCTTTTTTGAAGTGACTCAAAGACCGCTTGGGGGACCACGGGGTCCTTTTTTTGCAGGCTCAGCCGATGGGCCATTGACCTGTAGGTCAGATAGGCCGTTCGCAGCAGGTGGGCGGTTTGGTCGTGAATGAGCCCTGTTTGGGCCAGGGCTTGAATAAGCCGGACATTGTCAGTCCAACGGAGTAAATCAGGATAGCGGTGGGACATCAGCAGAACAATGTATTGTACGATAAACTCAATGTCGACCATACCGCCATCGTCCTGTTTCAGGTGAAAATGATGGGGGCGTTTGTTGCCATGTTCCTGGCGTAAGCGACGTCGCATATCCATAACTTCTGCCCGCAGCGTTGAGGCCGGCCGGCGTTGTGAAATAACTTTTTTTCGAATTGCCTCAAACCGGTCCTGCAGCGCCTGCTCTCCCCAAATTGCCCTGGCGCGCACGATTGCCTGATGTTCCCATGTCCATGCATCGGAGAGCTGATAGTTCTCAAACGCTTCAATGTGACTTACCAGAAGTCCCCCGGAACCGCTGGGGCGCAGCCTTGTATCGGTTTCATAGAGTAGCCCTGCTGGTGTATGAGCAGTTAGGATATGGATGGCCCGCTGGGCGAGGCGGGAAAAAAATTGCGTTGAATCGATTGCATGCTGTTCACTGGTGGTGGGCTTGCCTGTGCCGGCATGCAAAAAGACGAGGTCAAGGTCTGAATCATAGCCCAATTCGAACCCGCCCATTTTGCCATATGCTATGACCGCAAACCCCTTTTCCAGTCGCTGTCCATCTAATTCGCATGTTGGTAAACCATGTTTCAACGTCAGGTGGTTCCAGGCCAGATCAAGCGCTTTGTTAACGACCTCGCCGGCAATATCGGAGAGGTGGTCGGAGACCCGCATTAAAGGAATGGCGCCGGAAATATCAGCTGCGGCAACACGCAGCGTATTGACCTGCTTAAAATGGCGAAGTGCATCCATCTGGTGTTCCAGGTCATTGATATCAATGTCGCCCAATCGGCGTGAAATATCATGCCGAAGCTCCTGGCGGCTCGGAGGACTGTACAGCGTTCGGGGGTCGAGCATTTCATCAAGGAGTAACGGGTGCTGAGATAGATAGGAAATAAGCCATGGGCTGGCGATCGAAAATTCAATCAGGCGGTTGAGGACACCGCTGTTTTCCAGCAATAACGACAAATAGGTGGTGCGGCGCTGAATGGTTTTAATGAGATTTAAGACCTGTTGCAGGGCGGTTATGGGCTGGGCTGATTGTCCCACCTGTTTCAGCAGCCGTGGCATCAGGGTGTCGAGCCGTTTTCGCCCATCAGGGCTGAGAGACCGGGTTGAGGTGTCCTCCCGCAAAATGGACACGAGTCGGACGGCTTCAGCAGGTTGATCATACCCTGCTTTCGCTAATATTTCAGCAGGATCATCTGTTGAACTGGTTTCAAACCATATGCTTTCCAACTCGGTCTCAATGCATTCGGTTCGATCATGGGATGGTTCAGACACGGTGGTGCTTTCGGGTGCCAGCAAATCGTTAAACTGGCTGTGAACAAACGCTCGATGAATGTTCAATGCAGATAAGAAGGTTGTCCAGTCAGAGCATCCCATGGCAGCAGCCAATCGTGACCGATCGGTTTCATCGATTGGTAGCGCATGTCTTTGCTGATCAGAATGTTCCTGAATCCTATTTTCAGTTCGCCTTAAAAAGTCATAGGCTTCCTTGAGCCGATCGGAGATGCCGCGGGTAATGTAAGATTCATCGGCGAGGTGATCAATGGTTTTGATGATAGATCTTTCCTGCAATTTGGGAACCACACCGCCCCTTAGTAATTGGAATATCTGGCCAAAAAATTCAACTTCACGAATGCCGCCTGGCCCGAGTTTGATGTCTTCTTCGATCCCCTTTCGCTTTAGCTCGCGCTCTATTTTCATTTTCATTTGGCGAATGCCGTCAAGCATGCTGTAGTCGATATAGCGGCGGTATACGAACGGGCGTATCAGTTCAAGGAGTCCCCTGCCGGCATCCCGGTCACCGGCGACCTCCCTGGCCTTTACCCATGCGTATCGTTCCCAGTCACGACCCTGGTACTGGTAGTAATCTTCCATATTATCAAAACTCATGACGAGAGGGCCGTTCTCACCATAAGGGCGAAGCTTCATGTCGACCCGGAAGAGCGGACCATCAATGGTTGTGACGCTCAATGTTTTAATATACTGGCGGCTGAGACGAACAAAAAATTCTTCATTTGAAATCGGTGTGGGCGCCCCTACCGTATTTCCGGGAGCGGGGTATGAAAATACAAGGTCGATGTCAGATGAAAAATTAAGCTCGTGGGCGCCCAGTTTTCCCATGCCGATCACCACCAGTTGCTGGGGGGTGCCTTTTCGGGAGGTTGGGGTGCCGTATGTGGCGCAATGCCACGTGTAAAGCTTTGCCAGTGATTCATCAAGACATGCTTCGGCAAATGAGGATAAATCGGAAAGAATTTCGGCCAAACTGCAGAGCATCAACAGATCCCGCCATGCGATGCGGATCATTTCACGACGCCGTATCTTGCACAGGGCTTCACCCAACGTTGTTTCGTCTGCAGTATCTCTAATCATGGCGTTGACTGTATTTCGATACGTATCAGTGGGATAGGCTCGAAAAAGGTCTCCGCTTTGAAGCAGCTCCAGAAGAACATGGGGACTGCGAATGCAGGTTTTGGCAACAAAATCGCTCAAAGCGAAAATGCAGCGGATCGCTTCCGAGTGGCCGGATTCCACGATGAAATTTCGATCCACATCATCAATTGCATCGCAAAACGCCTGCCATTTATGTTCCATGTCTGAAACAAGGGAGTGGGGTATGGCATGTATCATCTGTCGAGTCACCTATGCATTTGCCGATTTTAAAGGTCTGCCACTATTTTTTTTGATGCTACTATCTCGTATTTGGGTTGTAAACCCTTATATTAAAAGCGCTATGTTCCGGCCCAACTTTATATTGTGATATGTTATGCAAATGTGGTAAGTAGGGCATTTTATAGAGGGGGACGGTGCCCCTTAAAACGTTAACGAATGGCTGCACGTTACCTGTAGCGAAAGACCTGTACCTGGCCGGTTCCCTTTCGAAAACCGGTTGTTGAATAGATCGATGGTGCACCATCAAAAAACTGGTATGTTATCATGGTTGATTTAGACAAACCTCGCGAGGCCTGTGGTATTTTTGGTATTTATGATCATAAAGAAGCGGCCAAAATGACCTATTTTGGTCTCTATGCACTGCAGCATAGAGGGCAGGAGAGTTCCGGAATTGCGGTTGCCCGGGAGAAACGAATTTTTCAACACAAGGGAATGGGATTGGTCCCGGATGTATTCAGTTTGAAGCATCTTGAACAACTTGCTGGTGGGAGCGCAATCGGGCATGTCCGCTATTCGACCACCGGCAGTTCAATTTTGTCGAATGCACAGCCATTTGTTGTTCAGCATCGTCAAAAATCCTATGCTGTTGCCCATAATGGCAATCTCGTCAATGCATATCATCTTAAAAATGAGCTTGAAGCATCCGGCTCTATTTTTCAGACAACAATGGACAGTGAGATTTTTCTTCATCTGTATGTGAAAAACCTGAAGTTCGGGTTTGACAATGCCTTGAAAGAGACAGCGGCGAAATTAAAAGGGGCGTTTTCATTTATCATGCTGACCAATCGTGGAGAAGTGGTGGGTATGAGAGATCCGAATGGTTTCAGACCATTGAGCTTGGGGAAGCTGAATGGAAATTTTATCCTCGCTTCCGAAACCTGTGCGTTTGATTTGGTCCAAGCGGAGTTCATTCGAGAAGTCGAACCCGGCGAGATCGTGGTCATTGACGAAAACGGGGTTCGCACTGTTCAGGGGAAATCAAAGTGCCCTAAGACATTCTGCATATTTGAATTTATCTATTTCGCCAGGCCGGACAGTACTTTTTCGGGAAAAAATGTCTATCAGGTCAGAAAGGCCCACGGCCGTCAGCTGGCAAAGGAAGCGCCCGTGGATGCGGACCTGGTCATGCCGTTTCCGGATTCCGGCACCTATGCCGCCCTTGGATATTCAGAAGCTTCTGGCATTCCGTTTGAAATGGGGATGATACGAAATCACTATGTCGGGAGGACGTTTATCCAACCAACCCAGAGCATGCGAGATTTTGGTGTCCGAATAAAACTCAATCCGGTCAAGGAGCTGTTAAAGGGCAAAGATATTATTATTATTGAGGACTCCATTATTCGCGGAACCACGATTCGCACCCGTGTCAAGGCACTTCGGGAGCTGGGGGTTAACCGGGTTCATCTGCGCGTTAGCGGTCCCCCCCACCGATTTCCATGTCATTACGGCATCGATTTTTCAACCAAAGGCGAGTTAATCGCAGCCAAAATGTCATCCAAGGATCTGGGAGAGCATTTAGGTGCAGATTCGTTGCATTATCTAAGCCTACCGGGGTTGTTGGCATCCACAGGGGTTGAAAATCCAGAACAACACTTTTGCAAAGCCTGTTTTGATGGGTGCTATCCAGTTGAATTTGATGAGAATCTTTCAAAGGATTGCCTGGAATTGTAACCGGCGTGTATGGTACGATACCAAAAGGGAACGCGTTACGGAAAGCGTTCTGTTCTTGCATAATGTTCTATATAGAATAAGGCTCAACGAAAGATGCTAGAGGAAATGGCCCATGCTTGAAACCAAATTTCTCAAAGACAATATTCAGAACATTCAGAAACTGATGGCCTTGCAACCCCTACGGAATTTTGAGACTGCCAGTCTGCGTCAACTGCTGCGGTTGAGCAAAATACGAGAATTTGAACCGGGTGAACAGATTCTTCAAGAGGGGGCCCAGGACCCGTGGCTCTATTTTCTTCTTTCCGGAAAGGTCAGGGTGGAAAAAGAGGGTATCGGTATTACTGTTATAGACAATATGGGCGAGATTTTAGGTGAAATGCGGATGCTGGATGGAAAAGAGCGGTCGGCGTCAGTGGTTGCAGATACCAAAACAGTGTGTTTGGCTGTAAAAACAGATGAAAAAGACCGGCTTTCATCTGAAGAGGAAAAAGCCAATTTCCTTTTGACTCTCTACCGGATATTCACAGAGTTTGTAACCCTTCGGCTGCGATTACTGAATGAAGAGTTGGTTCGCGTAAAAAGCAGGCTTGGCGAAACAGAATGAAAAGAACCGTGGCATTTTCAAAACATGCCGTTAATCTGTTTTTTCATATCCTTACCCGCTGTAATCTTTCGTGCCGCCATTGTTATATAAATCCCGAACAGCACGGCACAAACACCCTGGATCTCCAGACAATCAAGGGGTGGCTTGGATATTTTAAACAAAAACATGACACTGCCAATGTCATTTTTTTGGGTGGAGAACCAACGTTACATCCAGGTTTGGCAGAGGCAGTCAACTATTCAAAATCACTTCACTATCGATCCGTAACCATTGATACCAACGGGTATCTCTTCCACGATATTCTGGACAAGGTGAGGCCTGACGAGGTGGACTTTTTTAGTTTCAGCCTGGATGGTGCCACCCGGGAAACCAACGACCAGCTTAGGGGAAAGGGAAGCTACAATACTTGTACCCATGGTCTTCAAGCTGCTGTCCGGAAAGGGTTTGATACAAGCCTTATTTACACCGTGAGCAGTCGAAATATCCATGAACTGCATCAGATGCCATCGCTTCTGGCTCAATGGGGTGTCAAACGGTTCTTTATTCAGGTTGTTGGTATCCGGGGAAAGTCTGCAGCGTCAGAAAATTCATGCAATGTTCGCCAGGTGGCTCGATCTGTGTGGTTGGATACCATACCGGAAGTGGCGTTCGAGGCGGCGCGGCTTGGCATAACAACCACTTATCCCAAAGTGTTTTTGACAGCGGGGGAGAAGTTTGAATGCGCTGGCCTTGCTGCGGAAAATTACTTCATTTTTCCGAATGGTAGGGTATACCGTTGCCCCTTGTGTGAAGATTACCCCTTGCACAGCCTTGTTTTTGAAAATTCAGCGTTGCGTGCTACCGGAAAAATCAACGAGGCAGATTTGTTTACATTGGACATTCCGGAAGGGTGTGTGATGAACAAGCTGATCCAACCTGGAAACCTGGACTATGATGATAGCGGTGTTCCTTGGTACAAAGTTGCTTGCTGTATGTTAAAGGAAGAGGTGGGGCCCCTTTGACCCTTTGTGGGGTTCGGTATTTATCACTTGCCGTTTGAATGGGAAGTTAGTATGAATACAGGGCGGTTTTAAATTTAAGTAACTATTTGATGTAGTTGAATATATGTGAAAGGAACGGCGTCTTTTGTCATCAAAGAAAATCGGGTTGGTTGTGAAACCGGATCCCAAGGCGGAAGAAAAAGCCAAGGCGCTTGAAACATGGCTACTGGAAAGGGACGTGGCGGTGCTGCGCAAAGAAAATGCGCCCTGTGGCCGCAGAGTGCCCTGTGAAGAGGGGACGGCACCGGCACCCAAGGATCTTTTCTGTGTTTTTGCACTGGGCGGCGATGGTACTTTTCTGAGTGCCGTGCGATGGATTGGCGACGAGGCAATTCCCATTATTGGTGTGAAATTTGGCGAAGTAGGGTTTTTGGCGGAGACTGTGGAAGAAAACCTGTTTGTCACAGTCGAGTATATCCTGTCTCAGCAATTCAAGACAGAGGCGCGTATGCGCCTGATGGTTAAGATTCTACGAGATGGTCGGGAACGTGCGCGGGAGACAGTATTAAACGATCTGGTAATCAATAAAGGCGCCCTCGCACGGCTTGCTACCATTCAGACATCTATCGACAACAACTATTTAACGACTTACCGCGCCGATGGCCTTATCATCTCAACGCCCACCGGATCGACGGCTTATTCTCTGGCGGCCGGCGGCCCCATTGTCCATCCGCAGGTGCCGGGCATACTGATGACGCCGATTTGTCCATTTACCTTGACCAACCGACCGCTTATTGTACCGGAATCTGTTTGTATCAAAATAGAGCTCGACAGAGGATCCACCGATATATTGCTGACATTTGACGGTCAATCCGGCGTTGAAATTGACGAAAGAGATGTCATTTGGGTCCAAAAAGGACCACATCCTGTTCAGATAATTACCATGCCGGAACAGAATTATTTCGACGTACTAAAGGCAAAGCTCAGATGGAGTGGCGGTAGAGTTTAGTATGAGGAAGCGTTTAGCAGGGCGGCAGGGACGGCGGTATCCCACTGCGTTATTTCTATTGTTTTCAGTTGGCTGTATCGTTCTATTGATTGATACAGGCATGTGCCAATCCGATGGTACTGGCATCTTATGGGCAACCCGGAACCTTTTTTCGCCCAATGGAGGTGCTTCTGGGGATGCGGCAAAAACTTCTGGCAACTTTGTTCCAGCAGAGATAGAAGCCCGTCGGCGGGCAGATGCGCTATTATTTCGTGGCATGCATTTGCAATTTGATTGCAATCAGATTGAGAAAGCGCTTTGCCTTTTTAATGAGGTGTTGCGGTATTATCCTGAAAGTTCCGCTGCCGGAGACGCTTTATTTCACACGGGGGTTATCTACGATGCACAGGGGAAAAATGAGAAAGCCCGCAAAGCATTTCTGGCCTATCTCCAAAAATATCCTCAGGGCATTCGAAAAACATCTGCCATGGCCTGGTATCAGCATATCCTTGATCGTATCAATAAACCCGTTGCGTTTAAGGTCGATACCTCGGGGGATGATAATTTCATCCGAGTACTTATTGAAAAAAATGAAAAAGAGTTAATGTTTACTTCGGACACCCCCCTAGACGTTTATGATCTTGACACGGGGCACCATCTGGGGAATGACGCGAAAATGGTGGTATTTCAAACGGACGGAGACCATGTGTCGATTCAAAACCGACCGGTTTCCGGGTGCCGATTTAAGGTCACAACACCTGCAGAGTTTATTACGGTCGGAGCGTATCATTGTCGTGGAGAGTATCTGGTTTCAATGGATAAAGGTGGTTTGACGGTCGTCAATCGTGTCCATTTGGAAGATTATCTGTACAGTATTGTTCCCAAAGAGATGCCCCATACCTGGCCAAAAGAAGCATTGATGGCCCAAGCCGTAGCATCCCGAACCTATGCATTATACCTCAAAAAGCAAAGTGCACACCTGCCCTTTGATGTCGCTGCAACAACGGATTCTCAGGTATATGGTGGCGTTTTGGCGGAAAAAGAAACCACGACGCGTGCTGTAAATGCCACCCGAGGGCAGGTGCTGACCTATCATGACCATTTGGTCGCAGCTTATTTTCATGCCAACAGCGCTGGCCATACAGAGGATGCCAGACAAGTTTGGGACATCGATGCTCCTTATCTCAAGGGGAAGCCCGACAAATACAGTGCTAATGCGCCGGATGAAGTGTGGCAGTGCTACCTCTCCTATGATGAGATCGCTGAATGCTGTTCAAAGTCAGGGGTTGCGGTGGGCAGGGTTCTTGGCGTAAAAGTAACGGACGTTTCTGCTAACGGGCGAAATTTAACTATAACGGTATTGACCGATGCGGGTATTGCGGAAATGACGGGAAATCATTTTCGGCTCAAGATGGACCCTGTGAGGATACGGAGTACGCACTTTCAAATTATTCCAAAAAATAAGGGCGTGTTAATTTCCGGAAAAGGATATGGTCATGGCGTAGGAATGAGTCAATGGGGGGCGCAGAGAATGGCTCGGGAAGGTTTGCCATATCAAAATATTTTGACATATTATTACCCTGGGGCAGTTGTGTCCAAAGAGGACGGGTGACAATTTGGTCACGGACCACTTGTTGTTATAGAAAATAGGAATATTCGTATGAACATTTTTTCCCGCCTGATCTGTGCCGTGGTTGCTCTAATGTCAACGGGTTTTGCCGTGAGCCACGCGACTGACGGGCATGAACTTATTGCCCAGGTTGGCAACGGTACGGTTAATTGGACAACGGGGGTTCTTTCCGCTGTCGGTATTGGGGTGCCACCTGAAATACATCATCAGTCCCAGCAGGGAAAAACGCTCGCTTTCAGGAGCGCGATCGCGGATGCTCAGAAAAAGCTGCTATCTGCGGCCGCGGTCATTCAGATTGATCATACCACAACAGTGGGAACGCTTATTGCTTTCAATAGCGGTATTGCTGATGAAATCAAAGAGATGATCAAAGATGCCAAAGTTGTCCAGCAGGAATATTCCACGGATGGTTCAGTGACGGTCAATATGCAGTTGAGCATGAAGGGTGGGTTCGCCCAACTGGTGCTGCCGGCTAAAATCAAACAGATTGAATCCATAAAGCCTGTAAAACAGACGGGCAGCGCACTGGCCAGCGGGGAGGCTGAGGGGGTCACCATTTCTGAAAAAAACAACGCATGCGGGTACAAAATTACCGGGTTGGTCGTGGATGCCAGAGAACTGGCCTTTCGGCCATGTCTTGTGCCGACGATAGAGGATGAATCGGGTCAGGAAGTGTTCGGTCCGGCCTATGCCAGTCGTGAATTTGCCGTTCAGAATAATATGATTGGCTATTCGATGAGTATTGAGGCAGCTATCGAAAATCCCCGGGTAGGTAAGTGCCCACTCATTGCAAAGGGCTTGAAAACAGAAGGAAACACGCCAACCAATGTCGTCGTCAGTAATGCGGATGCAGCCAAACTAAGACACGCGTTTGAAAACTTGACCATTCTTCGTCAATGTCGGGTGATAATCGTTACCGATGCACAGGATACTGAAAAAGAGCGGGTCGAACGTGAACGGCATCCCGGGTGAAGCCCTATGTGTAAAAATAATACCCAAATGAAGCTGGTGAGAACATACTTACATTATTGCCTCCGATCGAAAAGTAGCATGCTATCTTGGGATTTCAGACAGGTCAGAACTATTTTTTTGGGGGGAATTGTTTTTATGATTTTATGCATCGCCGGTTTGTTGCATGCATTTGACGGCATAGCGGATAGTGTTCGGGTCTGTTATATGGAAGGGCAGGCCATGTTGAAAAAGAGGGATGGGGTCGCTGAGTTTCAGCCGGTAAATTTGAATCAGATCATAACCACCGGCGATTGTCTTCGGACTTCGGATAATGGAAAAATTTCATTGGCAATGGCCGGGAAGGGCGTTATTCGTTTGGCTCCGAATTCTGAAATAGAATTTTTTCAGGAAAAAATGTTGAACACCGAAAACAATATTGATTGTGCGACAGTATTCCATAAAGGAATGGCATGGGTCAACTCTTCTTTTGAGGCCATGACCCAGGGAAAGATTCGCATTCTATTTCGTCATGGTTATGTCACATCTACCCAAGGTGTTTTTCGAATTACACGCTTCTCCGACGGTGCATACGTTATTAAAATGTACCAGGGGACCGGCACAATCAATGGCCCCCTGTCAACACCAGTGGAAGCGGTTGCCACTACATCGGGGCCGGGGCCGGCAAAGTCTGAATCTGATGCAGACGGTGGGGCGACCCCGTGGCGATTTCAAATAAAATCCTATGAGCAAATTATTATCAGACCAGATGGACGTCCTACCAAGCCGTTTCGTTTTGCCGGTAAAGCGGACCAAACTGACTGGGTGCTGTGGAACCAACGCCAGGATAAAAAGGGCTCGTAGCGCCAATATCAGCGAAATTCAATGTGCTCCAACAGTTGAGGGCGGAAACGGCTTTAGAAGCTGATTCCACCCACGGATTCAGGGAGATAGTGATTGTCTATAGTCCCGCTTTTTCTCTTAGTTTATCCACCTGGTTTGTATGTTCCCAAGTAAATTCAGGCTCATGTCTCCCAAAGTGGCCATAGGCCGCTGTTTTTTTGTAGATGGGCCGCAATAGGTCCAGATATTCAATAATGGCCGCTGGCCGCAAGTCAAATACTTCAAGAATTGCCTTTTTGACATTCTCTTTTGGTACGACACCCGTCCCCATCAGGTCAACCATTACGGACACCGGTTCCGGAACACCAATGGCATAGGCAATCTGAACCTCGCATTTTTTCGATAGGCCGGCGGCCACAATGTTTTTAGCAATATGCCGCCCCATGTATGAAGCGCTTCGGTCAACCTTAGATGGATCTTTTCCGGAGAAACAACCACCGCCATGGCTCCCCTGCCCCCCATAGGTATCCACAATGATTTTTCTGCCGGTCAATCCACAGTCCCCCATGGGCCCACCAATGACAAACTTGCCAGTGGTATTGATGTAATACTTGGTATCGCCATCGGTCATTTCACGGGGAACCACCTTTTTAATGACTTCTTCGATAACTGCTTCACGCAGATCTTCATATGAAATATCCGGCTTATGCTGGGTGGCAATAACGACCGTATCAATTCGTTTGGGACACCCGTTTTCATATTCAATGGTGACCTGTGCTTTTCCGTCTGGCCGTAAAAAGTCAAGAGAACCATTCTTTCTTAGCTTCGCTAGTCTTTGGCAGAGTTTGTGGGCATACATAATTGGCATTGGCATTAGCTCAGGCGTTTCATCGGTGGCAAAACCAAACATAAGGCCCTGATCACCAGCGCCTTGATCTTTGAACAGACCTTCCCCGATATTGACCCCCTGTGCGATATCAGGGGACTGGCGGCCGATACTGGTAAGCACCGAACAGGTTTGGTAATCAAACCCCATGCGGGATGAGGAATACCCAATTTCCCTAATTGTATCCCGGACAATTTCTGGAATGTCCACATAGCATTCCGTGGTTATTTCACCGGCGATAAAGGCAAGCCCTGTGGTTACAAGCGTTTCACAGGCGACACGACCGGCTTTGTCTTTGGCAAGAATTGCATCTAGGACTGAATCGGAAATGGCGTCTGCAACTTTGTCCGGATGCCCTTCTGTTACTGATTCAGAAGTAAAAAAGAACGTTTCTTTTTTCATTGGGATCTCCTTCATCTCATTAAAAAGTAACTCTCCGAAAAACAAGAGAATATGGTTCATAATAGATCAATGCTGTCCCGATAGATAGAACAACCTGGAGATGATGTCAACAGATTGAATTACTGCCCATAGAGATAGGTGCAAATGATAACGGCAAATATGATGCCAAGAATATCTGCTGTCAATGCTGCCAGCAGTGTGTGTCGTAGGCGACGCACCTGGACAGCCCCAAAATAGACAGCCAATACATAAAACGTGGTTTCCGTGGAACCCTGAAGTGTGCTGACAAGATAGCCGGTGTAGCTGTCCGGTCCAATCGCCTTGTCGTTGATGATGGCCGCAAGAATTCCATAAGCACCTGATCCGGAAAGTGGCCTCATAATCGCCATGGGCAGTGCTTCGGCCGGCATGCCCAAGGGGCCAGTCCATTTCCCGATTACGGCCACAATTGCTTCCATAGCGCCGCTGGCTCTTAACATGCCCACTGCGACCAGAATAGCAACCAGGTAGGGAATAATATTGATTGCTACCTGAAAACCTTCCTTTGCTCCTTCAATAAATACCTCGTAGATGCGAACACGATTAAACAATCCAAAGGCAAGAAATCCCAGCATCAAACATGGCAAAATCCAGGGAGATATCGATTTGCCATAAACGATGGTCAGCGGAATCAATGCAAACATACCTCCAATGGCAGACAGGCTGATCCAGAGGGGATAGGCGTCATTTTCAACATCAGTATCATCCGAAGAAGATGAGGCGGCGGTGGCGGGCGCTGTCGGGTTTTTGGAGATGTCAGGTGCCGGGAAAAAATATTGATAGAGCTTTGCGGCAACAACGGCTGTAAGGGTGGAACCGATTGTCGCAAAAAGGGTCGTGGGCAGGATACCTGCAGGATCAGATGAGCCTGCGCTGGCACGAAGGGCGATAACGCCTGTGGGTAGGAGGGTGATGCTGGATGTATTGATGGCCAAAAACAAGGCCATTGCATTGGTGGCGGTGCCGGGTTGGGGATTCAGTTTGTCAAGTTCTTGCATGGCGCGAATGCCAAAAGGGGTTGCGGCATTTCCCAATCCCAGTGCATTGGCGGCCATGTTGAGAATCATTGCCCCCATGGCAGGGTGATCCGAAGGGACTTCGGGAAACAGTTTCACCATGATTGGTCTGATGAGCCGGGCAAGGATTGTGAGCATGCCTCCGGCCTCCACTACTTTGACCAAACCGAGGAAGAGGGTCATGACTCCCACCAAGCCAATGGCCAGTTCCACAGCACCGGCAGCGGATGTTACCATTGAGGTGGAAAGTGTTTCCATGGGAGACGTGGCACCTGTGGTCGCAATCCAGTGTAGCTCTCGCCAACCGGCAAACGAACAGGCAATTAATACAAACGCAGCAAAAATGACATTCATGTTATCGTTCGAACGACTTCAATGGTTACGAAGAGGGCGGATGCAATTTTAAATTAAAAGAAGCCACTTCCCTTTGGTTCAGATCTGTCGATATTATTTTTTCAGTAAAAGATAAAGCAGCGCCATTCTGACATATAATCCATTTCTGGCCTGTTCAAAGTAATAGGCTCTTGGATCCTGGTCCACATCCTTGGGTATTTCATCTATCCGTGGAAGCGGGTGCATAATAATGGCGTCTGTACGCATTTGCTGGGCTTTTTCTGTGGTGAGTATGTATTTGCCGGCAGCAGCCTTATAATCTTCGGGATCTTGAAATCGCTCCTTCTGGACTCTTGTCATATACACACAATTCATCTGCGGGAGTACTTTTTCTAGGTCATCTTCTTCAATCCATGGCACATTTGCCCGGTCCAGGTACTCTTTTATGTCCTCTTCCATTTTACAAACTGTGGGTGAAATGAAGTACAGGGTGATGCCCTCATATTTTCCTAAAAGATAGGAAAGCGACCTTACAGTACGTCCGTATTTCAAGTCTCCTACCATGGCAATTTTCAGACCGTTGATCTTTTTGAAACGATCCTTGATAGTGAATAGATCGAGCAGCGCCTGAGTGGGGTGCTGTCCGGCGCCGTCTCCTGCGTTGATTACCGGGACCTGTGAGGCATCCGCGGCTTGTTTGGCGCTACCGGCTTCATGATGGCGCATGACGATGATATCCGCATACGCATTCATGACGCGAATGGAATCATAAAGACTTTCCCCTTTGGAGGCGCTTGAAAAATCTCGGGCATTATCAGTGGTGATGATTTTGCCGCCCAACCGGCTCATGGCGCTTTCAAAAGAGAACCGTGTACGGGTGGAAGGTTCATAAAACAGAGATGCCATGATTTTGCCATTTAAGGCAGTCGCAAACCGTTGGTCCGATTTCAGAGAGGCTTTCATGTCATTGGCGACGTTGAAAACAATTTCCAGCAGGTCCAAGTCAAACTGCTGTGCTTCATAAACATGCTGCAGGTTGAATCCCTCCATGGGTTTCTCCTTGTTGTGTATGGCTTTGGGCTCCTTGTTTCTGAGACCTTCTCTCGTTGCTTCGGCAGGAGGCAGTTATCCGTTGTTTATCAGATGGCTGGGTTCGGACGTTAATCTTCAACAAGGGATATGAACTCAAGATTGATAATCGCAACCGGCATCGTTTGTTCTTTATAGCTCACGTCGTAAAGGATCAGCCACTTTTTTCCTGGAAAGTTCAAAAGATCACTGATTCTGTCGACCTGTTGCGTTTCTCCCAGCAGATTAACATTCCCGGACAAATTCCCCAGACCATATTTCAGCTTTACCGTGACGGCGGCATCTTTTCGCAATTCCGGACTTGAGGAAGTGATTTGATCGTGAGGAATCACAACGGCAATGTCTTTGACATTGATGAGTACCTCTCTTCCCTGCTGCCCCATGATGTTGGCATGGTAGAGGGGCAAGAAGGCAATATCTGATTTGATGAAAAGGTCGCTTACTCGGTTTACCTGTACATTGGCAAGATTGAGATTGATATTTCCATGGTAATCGCCACTTGTTGAGACAATGGTTACCTGTTTATCAATTGTTGAGAGTTTCTTGTCATCCTGTGACCTACTCAAATTAGACTGTTCTCCATGCGTATCGGACATCCCAATCCTCCTCTTCCCATTGGTCGAAAATATTCAACCCCAATTTCAAAAATATCCCTCCACTAATTAATGAATTTAAAGAGCCTGTCAATAAAAAACAGAGATTGTTAGAACGCTGCAATTTTTTGCCGGTATATATCTTCCTGTTCATCAAGAATTTCAACAAGCTTTTCAAGGTCTGTCATGGGATTCATAATTACCGATCTTAATACAATCATCTGATCGGTGTCTGTGGGGCCATTTTTAAAGGTGGTTCGTGACACAAAGCTGTTACCCGCCTCTCGCTGAAGCCTCTGCAGGTTGCGGTTAATACAATTGAGTTCTTTGTTAATCTTCTTTTTCCCAGCCATATCGGCCTGATGATATGCTTCCTTGAATTGGCGTGGAAACAAACGGTAGGTTAGAATATTCAGTTCTGGTGCTGTGACAAGTTCGAAATTATCACGTTTTCTGATTTCATCGGCAAAGCGTCTGGCGGTTTCAATGCCATGTTCTATCAGGAGCGCATATCCCTGGGTGCCCATGATTTTAAGGGCACTATCGAGGATTAATGAGTTGGCCTCCCTTGACCCTGAAAGTGTTTTTATTCCCAAATCAACTGAGCCCTGCCGAATGACATAATTGGCATGGTATGCAACGGAATCAAGTGCCCAAGGGTCTTTGAAATACACCATGCCGCAGGTCATCGGCATGTAGAACTGCTTGTGACCATCAATGGTGACAGAATCCGCACGTTCGATACCCGCCAACAAATGACGGTATTTTTCTGACATAAGCGTGGGGCCGCCCCAGGCCGCATCGACATGAAAATGAACATTGTGTTCGGAACAAATGTCAGCCATTTCCGGCAGCGGATCAATACTGCCTGTCTCCGTGGCACCGGCGATGCCGACAACGGCGAGCACACGGGTTCGGGGTTGGTTCTTTTTGATGTCCGTCAGCGTGGCATGCAAATGGTTGATTTTGAGCTTATGGTCTTCGGCTACATCCATGGCCAAAACATTACGGTTGCCGATTCCCAAAACACCACCGGCTTTTCGTAACGAATAGTGCCCTCGACGTGACACCAGTACAAGGCAACGATTCACATCGTAGGCATTGAATGCGGCATGGAGTCCTTCCTGTTCAATTCCCCTGAATCCTTCTTTGGGCGGGAATAATCGATTTCTTGCCACCCAGAAGGCCGTAAGGTTGGCAATGGTCCCGTTTTCGGCAAAACAGCCCAACGCCGAGTCAATATGCTGAACATGCTGATCGTAAAACGACTCATCAAAGTTGTATATCAGCCGATGAATTTTTGCCAGCACCTGTTTTTCTACAACAGAGAGTACTTTTGATGTTTCAAGTTTGACCACATTCTGATTGAGTGCGGCGGCAATCGTTTTAAGATGGACCATGAAAAAGGGGATTGCCGACGTCATATGACCGACAAAATAGGGGGAGGCGACATTAACCGCCTGGGGAGCAATGTCCTGTATCAGATCAGTGATGACCTCTGTGAGTTTTTTCTGGGGCGTTTTGTGAAGATGGGTATTTGTAAATCGGCTGGACATTTCTTTCAGCGGGATCTCTTCCGTAATACCGACGTTTTTGTTTAAAAAGGTGTGCAAGCCGAACAAAATCTGTTCCATATATTTTACAAGCGTAATTTTCGCTTCTTCGTTTTCGGGGCGGATAAACGTCTTGAGAAGGGTATCCCAATTGGCAACGAGTGTCGTTTTACTTGCATTGTCTGATTCTTGCTTCATTTACAGCATTTTCCTTATGTGCTCCGGCCGGTGAATAGGCGGCTAATTGTGTCTGATAAAATTGCGCCCGAAATGGATTTGTGATACAGAACAAAGTCACGAATATTTTTTACAGAAAGTTTTATTAATGATTAAAAGTTCATATCTTATATCGGGCCTGATTTTTTTGGGTGTTGCACTTTGGGGAAGCTGGTTTCGGCGATGGGGACATGAAGAATTCGCCTTTCTGTTGTTGACCTATCTTATCGTTATTATCGGTATTCGCCTGGATGAACTGACTGAAAAAATCAGTGCTCTTCAGGACCAGCTAACACAAATTCAAAACCGTCACTTTCGTCAATAATAATACCAAATAGTTTTATAATCCACCAAATTTTCACCTACGGCTTTCAACTTTTGTAGATATTGGTATATAGGAACGTCCTTATATACATAGGTGTCTACCAGTGACATCTTTTTTTCCCAAGGGTGAAATTCATAAATGCGGGACCCATCAGGTAGAATCGAGATAACATCATGGTGTTGCTTGGCCCGGAGGTAATTTTTCCCCAGTCCCGGCACATTAAATACAATTTCATCCGTGCGGACGGTTCCTGGTTGAAGGCGGGCCTCTTCATGCTGTTCCTGAAGCAGCCTGGCGATGGGGACCCGGTAATCTTCGGTTTCTTCTTTTCCTTTTGTGTTGAAGGTGTAATAAGGTGTGACACCAATCATTCTTAACTTATGCCGCAATAGGGATGCTTCGAACTTTCGTGAATTATAGAAGGTAAAGACAAGCTGGTTATACACGCTCATGCCATACCTGCGGAATTTTTGGACTGCTGCCATTGCCTGAGGCGTAATCTCATAGGGGTGCTCAAAGTGCGTAACAATTAGCACTTCCCGTTTGCCTGGATTATGAAAATGATTAATGTCTCGCACAAGCGGATCGGTAATTCGTTGTGGTAATGTGACCGGCGTTCGGGTCCCGATACGAATTCTTTCAACATGATTAATACGAGAGAGACGAAACAGCAGATTTTCTAATTTCGTGTTAGACAACAACAGTGGATCGCCGCCGGTGACGAGCACCTCGTTAATTTCGGGTGTGTCGGCAATCCACTCAATCGCGCTGTCCAGTTTTTTCTTTGGCAATACTGCGCTTTGAGAATAGACATCTTCAATTTCCCAGTTGCGCTGACAGTAGACGCAGATTTGAGGGCAGGTCAATACCGGTTTAAGAATCACGATTTTTGGGTATCTTCGGGTAATGCCTTCGATGGGAGAGGTGTTTCGTTCTAACATGAAATCCATTGAGCTGACCGAGTCATTTCGCTGCTGCCTCAGCGTTTCGATGTATTTAATGCTTGGAATGACCTGGGCCCGTATGGCGCCATCTCTTTTCAAGGTCAAGTCGTTATCGATAAGGGATAGGTAGTAGGGGGTTATGCCAAAAGGTATTTTATACTGCCGTGCAAGGGACACCGCCTCATATTCTTCCTCTGATATTTTGACAAGAGCCTTTAATGTATCTGCGTCTCGAATAATGTTTCGTGTATGCCAGGTCCACTTTTCCCATTCAAGATCAGTGGCATTAAAGTACTTGAGTATTCGATTCTTATTGACACTTCGCTTACGAACAATGTTTGGCTCCAAACCAGAAACATAGCGGTTTATAAATTTATGAGAAGTTCTATCCATTCGTGAGAGAACGGTAGATCGAAGTTTAGCGGCTTTGGTGCCCTTATGTTTTAAATAAGCAGGAATGGTTTCGGAATAGACAGCAGTCTGCCCCGTGATTCCTTTCAATAAATGCTCAAGTTCTGCAAAGAAGCCAGGGGTTGGTTTGAGTAAAGAATGGTTATTTTTTTGGTGTAGTATGTCGTCAATATATTCCAAAAGGCTAAATTCTGCCAGCCGTTCACTTCGCTTTGAAAGGATATTTCGAAATACTGTAATTGCATCCCGTGTGAGCACCCACTCCAATGGTGGAATTGTAGGCTCATCATCAAAGGTTGCATGCAGCATATTGGAAAGAAAATTTCGAACTTTTTTTCGCTTCATTTCCAGAGACGTTTGTGCAAGAAAAATATCTTTCAAAGAAGGTGATAGATCAAGAATTTTTAACAGTCGTTTCTTTGTCCTTTCAAAATCCATTATAACTCCTTATATATTTTATATATAAATTATCATTAAAAGATAGGGTGCGTTGCAGGGAACCGACTGGACGTTGTTCGTTTGGCCTTTGAATAATGGTATTTTTTTCCTGCGGAAATTACCTGCAGCCTGCTGGTGCAAAGTGCCCTCTTATCCGTACTTGGTAAAGGCGACATGCGCGAACAACAGACATTGCGGTTGCCATTGCGCCACTTAACGATAATTTTTGAGGCATGTATACAAGGTTTCAAATAATTAATCAAACTATGCGCTTTGAAACTCTCTTTGCACGGTTGTTTGGCCATAGACGGGCCTGTGAATTTATCACCCTGAAAAGTCTTTCGATCCTCTTTTAAGACTGTATTCTTCGAAAGATAATTCATTAGAATAGAAATTCTTCGATCGGTAGTGTAAAATCGTTCGAACTTATCGAAATATTTTATTTTTTTGAGTAGAAGTGGTTGACTTTTTAAAAAGCATAGATATAATCAAAGTAATTTGGGGTGAAATAACATCATGACAAAAGGAGGGATTTAAAATGAAGAAATTGCAAAATCAGTTGAAAACCGTTTCAAAAAAGCTGGCCGACCTGACAAGCCAGATTGAGAAAATCTCTGAACAGCTTGAAAAAGCTCCGCCAGCTGCTAAACCACCAAAGAAAGCCAAGGCAGCTCCTGCCAAAGCCAAAAAGGCTGTGAAGAAAGCAGCCAAAGCCAAAAAAACCACCAAAACGACAGCTTCAAAACCGGAAACCGTCCTTGAGAAAGTATTTGATGTCGTCAAAAAGAGCAAAGCCGGTGCCAGCATTGAAAAACTCAAAAAACAAACCCAACTGGAAGCAAGACAATTGAGCAATGCTCTTTACAAACTCACCAAAAAAGGTATGATTGAAGCGCGATCACGGGGAGTATATTTCAAGAAGTAACGTTCTGGCTGGGATTGGTCATGAATAGACCTGATTGCTGAAACGGTTTTCAATCATTGGCATATTGATGTTCGGAAAAAAGCCTTCAGCCTACGGCCTCGCGTGAAGCCGTAGGCTGAAGGCTTTTTTAGGCTTTGTGATCCTTTGACACCCACCGATTTTTAAATGGCTTTCCGGATGGCCAAGGGAGATATTATACATGACACGTAGATTTTTTAACCTGCCGCTTCCATATGATAAAAATGTCACAGGGATGCTTATCGCTGTTGCTGTTTTGCTTGTGCTTACGCTTTCCTCCTGTAACATATTCGTTGCTAAAACAGACGCTGTCCGAGCGCTATCATCTACTGCCGAAAATGCTATAGCAGGCGATGCTATAACAGACGATAAAAGTGTGGCCACGTCTCCGGAAACGGAAAACCTTTCACCGGATCCGACAATTCTTTACGAACGTCTTTCTAACGGATTGGGTGTTGTATTGATGCAAAACCGGGAACCGAAAGATCGCGTCAGCATGCATTTGGTCGTCCATGCAGGTTCACTTAATGAGGCAGAAGACCAGGAAGGGTTTGCTCATTTCCTGGAACATATGATGTTCAATGGTTCCAAACATTTTCCGCCGGGAGAGCTGGTAAAATATTTTCAGAATATCGGTATGACTTTTGGTCCGGACGCCAATGCCCATACCGGGTTTGATGAAACGGTGTATGATGTCTTGCTGCCCTTCGGAGACCGTGAGAATATAGAAAATGGCCTTCTCGTCATGAAAGACTATGCCCAAGGAGCCCTTTTACTACCTGAAGAGGTAGAGAGGGAGCGACGGGTCATTCTGTCAGAAAAACGCAGTCGGGATTCTGTAGACTATCGAACGATGGTGGCAACCCTGAAACATGAGTTCCCCAATGCGCGACTTTCAAAAAGATTGCCGATTGGTGATGAAGAAGACATCCTGGCTGCGGGCCAAGCATCGTTGCGGTTGTTTTACGATACCTGGTATCGTCCTGACAGGATGACCCTGGTATTGGTCGGAGACTTTGATATTGAACTTGCAAACTCCCTGATACGCTCAAAAATGAGTGATATTGCTCCCCGTAAACCTCCTCTGACGGACCCACCGTTTGGTAAGATTAACCATCACGGTGTTCAGGGATTTTACCATTATGAACCGGAGTCCGGCGCTACCACCGTATCTATTGAGGTTGTGCAACAGGTTCCAGCGGAAGATGATTCAGTATCGCTCCGCCGAGAGACATTATACCGACAGATGGCATTTAAGATCGTTCAGGACCGACTAGCAGAAAAGATCAGTGACCCCCAAACCCCTTTTACCGACGCGCACATTAATTCAGGCCGTTTTCTTAATGAAGTGCTCTATGCCGAAATATCCGCTGAATGTCCACCGGAAAGCTGGCAGGCTTCCTTGGGCTATATAGAAAAGGAATTGAGGCAGGCATTGGTTCACGGGTTTAATACCGTCGAACTTGAAAGAGTTGAAAAGGAAATCATTGCAGACTTAGACAATTCGGTCAAAGAGGCTACTACCCGAAAAAGCGGCGACCTCGCGCGTCAGATTATTTGGCATTTAAACAACCGCAGAGTAATGATAGCGCCGATACAAGAGAAGGAACTGTTAACTCCGTTCGTTCAGAAAGCGACACTTTCAGATCTACACGTAGCATTTCAAAAAGCATGGCCTGCGTCGCACCGTCTGGTACTCTTGACAGGAAATGCGGTGGTCGGAAACGATGACGCCCTTTCTGCGGTGAAAGAAATCGTTTCCTGCTATTCGAAAAGTGGGAAAGAGGTGGTTCAGAAACCAGTTGAGAAGGCGGCCAAGCATTTTCCATACTTGCCCTTGCCGGAGGGTAACGGGCACATCCAGCGAAATGAGTACATTGCCGACCTGGGTATTCGCCAGATCGATTTTGAAAACGGCGTTCGGTTGAATATCAAAAAGACAGATTACGAAGCGGGGAAAGTAAGGGCATCAATAGCTTTCGGAAATGGAAGGTTTTCTGAACCTGCCGAAAAGGCGGGCATTGTATTGCAAGGGGTTGACGTAATGAACGAAGGCGGGCTCGGCACCCTTGACAAAAATGAGCTTGCTCATGCGTTAGCCGGTAAGGAGGTTGTTGCCAGATATGTGGCTGAAGAGGACAAATTCGCTATTTCCGGCGCAGGTCCTTCGGAAGAGCAATTGTTGTTGGTCCAACTACTATACGCACATCTTGTGGATCCCGCTTTTAGAAAAGAGGCGCATCTCGTTGTGCTGGAAAGGGCAGAACAACAGTATGAGTCCCTGCATCGCGAAATTGATGGCGAATTTAAACTTCAGGGACCGCAATTTTTAGCCAGTGGTGACAGTCGGTTCGGGCTGCCTCCCTTCGATAATGTGAAAAGCATTTCGTTGAAAGACATTCGATCATGGATGGTGGCGCTATTAAAGCATTCGTCTATTGAAATATCAGTGGTGGGGGATCTTGATGAGGCATCGCTCATATCGGCCGTAAGAAAATATTTTGGCGCTTTGCCCAAAAGATCGGATGAACAAAATTGTTTGCAAAGGCCTATGCCAAAGTTTCCTGCGGGCGATTCATTACGAGTTCCGGTCGATACCAAAATTCCTAAAGGCTTGGTGGTTGTTGCATATCCAACTGATGACTTCTGGGATATTGGCAGAACACGCCGCCTGTCGGTTCTTGCCAGTATTTTTTCAGAAAGAATGCGGGAAAAAATACGTGAGAAGTTGGGGGCATCCTATTCTCCATTTGCCTATAACCGATCCAGCAGGGCTTATAAAGGGTATGGACTGATGCAAGCGTTTGTTTATGTGTCCCCGGAAGAATATGAAATCGTCATTGCGGCAGTGAGGGATATTGCCGAAGACATCGTTCAAGAAGGTATCTCTCAGGAGGAGATGGACCGTTCGCTTAAACCGATTTTGACCCGGATCAAGGATTACAGAAGAACAAACGATTACTGGCTCAACAGTGTGCTATCGGGCTCTTTGCGACATCCGGAGCAATTAGAATGGAGTAGGGGATTCATGGAAGACTATGAGGCAATAGCGGTAGAGGAGCTTCAGCAGATTGCCACGACTTATCTCCGGAACGACAGGGCTGCAACGGTTGTTGTGTTACCGGATTCGAGAGAAAAAGAAACAGGGGCGTGAATTTTTCCGTATAAAAGTATCATGTGTTTGCCCTGGCCGTCACCACCTATTCAGTTGCGTCGGTGAAAATGATCTGTTAATAACTCCCGTAGCCAGATTGTATTGAAAGGAATTGAAATGACAGATAATGCTCGCCGTATTGAGCCGATGATGGCCCTATGGCGGTTTTTTGCATCCATTCGGCTCACCGTTGTGTTACTGTTGTCCCTTGCCACCACATCGATCATCGGTACACTGATACCCCAAAATATGGGGTTTGCTGATTATGTCGCAAAGTATGGCGTACAACTGTTTCGAATCTTTTCGATACTTGATCTCTTTGATATGTACCATGCCCCGTGGTTTCGTTTTCTGCTTTTCATGCTGACACTGAACGTATTGATTTGTTCAATAGATCGCTTGCCGGCAACCCTGAAAATCGTTTTTGCTCAACCTCCCACTTTCAATGCAAATCGTTTCAGACGATTACCGGCCAGAAAGACATTTGATAGTGATCTTTCCTTCGATCGGTTGGTTGATCGGCTTTCTCTAGAGATGAAAAAAAAGTTTAGCTACCTCCGGGTCGAACCCCATGACCAATCCACCTTTATTTTTGCGGAGCGTCAACGCTGGACCCGATTTGGGTTTTACCTGGTTCATATCAGTGTGGTGCTTCTCTTACTTGGCGGGTTAATCGGGTCGGTACTCGGATTTGACGGTTTCGTCCAAATCCCTGAAGGTGAGACGATCGGACAGATTCATTCGGAAAATAGAGGCACACCTATTCCCCTTGGGTTTGATGTGCGATGCGATGATTTTTCCGTTACATTCTATAACGAGGGAAAAAGTCGTCGGCCCAAAGAATTCCGATCCCGTTTGACCATTATAGAGGACGGGAAACCGGTACTGACTCGGGACATTATCGTAAATGACCCATTGCGCTATAAGGGAATTAACTTTTTTCAATCAAGTTACGGTGCATTGGCTCCCGAATCGGCAAAATTGTTAGTTAAAAGCCAGCAGTCTGGGTTGCAATATCCTCTTGAGGCAACCATGGGGCGTCCGCTTATGTTACCGGAAGATGGCGGGACACTGACCCTTATTGATTTTGTGAGTGATTTTAGATTTAAAGGTGTGAATCTTGGTGAAACACTTGTTGGGCGATTGGTCCAACATGATGGGGCGGAAACGGATATTGTATTGCCCGTCCGGTTTCAAGGGTTTGACAAGATGCGTGGCGGACGTTTCATCTTCACTATTGATACAGTGGAAAACAAATTCTATACCGGTTTGCAGGTGACAAAAGATCCGGGCGTTTGGATGGTGTATATTGGCTTTATTTTCATGATTGGTGGATGTTTTATCACCTTCTTTATGTCTCACCAAAAAGTGTGTGTGGAAATAAGTACCCTAGACGATCAGCAACATGTTTTGGTTTCCGGCACTGCCAATAAAAACAAACTGGGGATGAACCGAAAGGTTGAGGAACTTGCCCGCCACCTTCAACGGGCATTGTAATCCAATGATGCATATAATTAAATGATAGGGCGATATCTCATCATATTGGCTATTTAGGATAAGGATATGAACAGTTCACAATTATTGGCAATCGCTACCTTTATATATGGGTTTGCAGCGGTAGGGTATCTGGCAGCATGGATTTTCAACGTCGCCCTTGTGCGGCGCGCTTCACCTTGGATCGCTCTGGTGGGGATCTTAACCAATTCAGCAGGATTTGTTCTGCGATGGATCGAATCTTACCGGTTGGGAATGGGGCACGCCCCGCTGTCAAACCTCTATGAATCGTTGATTTTCTTTTCCTGGGCCATAGTGGTGATCTATTTGATTGTGGAATATCGGTACAAAAATAAAACACTGGGTGGATTTGCAACAACAATTGCTTTTCTTGCAATGGCCTATGCCTCGCTGCCAAAAATAAGCAAGGAGATTCAGCCCCTCATTCCGGCCCTGAAAAGCAACTGGCTGATTGCCCATGTAATGACTTGCTTTATCGGGTATGCTGCATTTGCCATCGCTTTTGGGTTGGGCATCATGTATCTGATGAAACAAATTGACACCCGGGAGCGGTCGGCAATATTGGCACGGCTTCCAGCCCTGGCGTTCCTTGATGACCTGATCATCCAAATGGTTAAATTTGGGTTTTTATTTTTAACGGTTGGCATTATCACCGGCGCGGTATGGGCCAATTCCGCTTGGGGGCGTTACTGGGGGTGGGATCCCAAAGAAACCTGGTCCCTGATAACCTGGTTGATCTATGCAACTATGCTGCATTTTAGGGTTTTTTTAAGTTGGCGGGGAAAAATATTTGCTTATTTTTCGATTTTGGGATTTATTGCGGTCTTGTTTACCTATTTTGGTGTTAATTATCTGCCGGGGCTTCACAGTTATGGTACGATGGGGCAATAATTGCCTTTGATTTCCCCTTGACAAAATACCCATTGTAAAGATACTAAATCCTTTATTTTTTTATTTGGCGGGGGTTGCCAAGCAGTTCGGCGAATAACGTATCAAAGCGAAAACATGATGTTTTTGCGAACGCTTCAACATGCAAAACGGAGTCTACATGAGTACGATGGATGACAATGAAAATGCCGTTTTAGAAGGTACGGCCGGCCATGACGGTGATGTTCCAGAAGATTCGCCTGAAAATGGGCCATGGGGACCGGTGCTACTTTTTTTCTTTGTGGGACTGGCAATCAGTTTAATCGTTGGATGGGGCATTTTCCCCCAACTCCTGTATTCAAAGAAAGAACAGCCGGTTGATTTCAACCACAAGCTTCATGTGGAAGAGGTCGAGAACGGGTGTGAAAGTTGCCACTATTTTCGGGCGGACGGTAGTTTTTCTGGTATCCCCAAGATCAGTGACTGCATCGAGTGCCACGAAGACACAATGGGTGAATCAGAAGCCGAGCATGTTTTTGTAACAGAATATGTTCACAAAGGGCGGGAAGTCCCGTGGATGGTATATGCGAAGCAGCCCGATTGCGTATTTTTTTCCCATGCTGCCCATGTCAAAATGGGTGAGATCAGTTGTGAAACGTGCCATGGCCATATTGGTGAGTCAGATCATGCCCGTGCCTACGAAGAGAACCGGATTACCGGCTATAGCCGGGATATTTGGGGGGAACGGATTTCCGGTTTTAAAAAAGAGACATGGGAGCGGATGAAAATGGATGATTGTGCCGGATGCCATGAAGAGATGACAGGCCGAATTACCAGCGTGCAGACCCAATATGACGCCTGCTTTGTTTGCCACAAGTAAAAGAATAACTTCTCTGTCATATCAGGCTTAGGTTGAGGGGTATAAATCGATGAAAATAGATAGACGATGTTTTTTGTCACTTGGAATGGGCTTATCAGCCGGGGCGGTGCTAACACCGTTGCCATGGAAGCTGGCGGACGATTCCTCCATTTGGTCACAAAACTGGGAATGGACACCGGTTCCGAAGGACGATGTAGCGTCCTACGAAAAAACTGCTTGCTCTTTATGCCCAGGCGGTTGTGGCCTTCTTGTTCGGAAAGTTGGCAATCGAGCGGTAAAAGTTGAAGGGATGCCACGACATCCAGTAAACAATGGTGGTGTCTGTACGCTCGGTTTATCGAGTCTGCAGCTATTATATGGTCCTACCCGGATAAAAACTCCCCTGAAAAGAATTGGAAACAGGGGGGACGGCAAGTGGGAAAAGATATCTTGGCGTGCGGCAATCGAAGCCGTTGCAAAAAAGTTGGGTGATCATCGAAAAAAGGGAGAATCCCATATGGTGGCGGCCATTATGGGCTCTGACCGGGGAACAGTCCCGCAGTTGATGGCGCGGTTGCTTACGGCATATGGCTCCCCTAATTTCTTTCGAATGCCATCCGCTCAGGACGCCTATGAATCGACACTGTATTTGATGCATGGCGTACAGGCAATGGCCGGCTTCGATGTTGACAATACCGACTATGTGTTGAGCTTTGGCAGTGGCCTTATCGAAGGCTGGGGTGCACCGGTTCATATGCTTCAGGCCAACAGCCGCTGGAAAGCTACTGGGACAAAAGTCGTTCAGGTGGAGCCGCGTTTATCAAATACAGCTGCCAAATCAGATGAATGGGTAGCGATTATACCTGGAACGGAAGCAGCGTTGGCGCTGGGTCTGGCCCATGTGATCCTGAAAGAAAACAAGCAGTGTGATTTCGTCAGCAACGCTGCTTTTGGATTTGACGACTGGGTGGATGAAAACGGCCAACAGAAAAAAGGCTTCAAGCAGATTGTGATGGCGTCTTACAGCCCTGAAAAAGTGGCAACCATCACCGGTATTGCAGCTGAAAAGATCGTTCGGCTTGCCAAAGAATTTGCTGGTGCCAAGCGGCCCCTGGCGGTAGCCGGTCGTGGATCCGGCAACACCCCTGTAGGTTTCCAGGAAATGATGGCCGTCCATGCGTTGAATGCGTTGGTCGGTAGTATCAATCGTCCGGGCGGGATTTGGACCGTTCCTGAGCCAGACTATGTCAAGTGGCCAGCGCCGGAAATGGACCAGATTGCCGCCAAAGGGATCCAACAGGGCAGGCTCGATGGCGCCGGCAGTTCAAATGCCCCCTATGCTCGATTTCTTCTAAACCGATTGTCACAGGCCGATACTAAAAATAAATATTCCTTAAAGGCATTGCTCGTATCCGGGGCCAACCCGCTTTACAGTCTTCCGGACACGAAAGCCGTTCAAAAGGCATTCGATGGAATTCCCTTCATAGCGAGCTTTTCTTCCTATTTCGATGAGACAACCCAATATGCCGATATTATTTTGCCGAATCATGTGTTTTTAGAACGACTTGAAGATGTGCCGGCACCAAGAGGCTTTCATAAGCCGATGATTGGGCTCAGCCAACCGGTGGTCTCATCGAAATATGACACCCGGCATATCGGTGATGCGTTGATCGCCATTGCGAGAAAAATCGGTGGAACAGTTTCATCCGCCTTTCCGTGGAACAATTATGAAACATGCCTCAGGACCACCCTTGCCGATAAATGGCCGATGATGGTGAAAAACGGCTTTTGGTGGAACCAATCCTATCTGCCGTCAAACAACGGCGCAGGGTTTCATACACCCTCCGGAAAATTTGAATTCTCTGAAACGGTCTTTTCAACCTACCAGCCGGTGGCGTTGGAAGGGGATGAATCGGCTTATCCTCTTGTTCTGGTGCCTTATGACCATATGCGACTCTCGAGTGGCTATGTGGGATCTCCCCCGTTTATGATGAAAACGGTTTCAGATAAAATAGTTAAAGGAAACGATGGTTTTGTGGAAATCAATCCGGAAACCGCCAAAAAATTGAAACTCGCAGACGGCCAGTCTGCAGTCTTAACCACTCCAAAAGGCAGTGTGAATGTCAGGGTCAATGTTTTTGACGGCATTCGGCCGGGACTGTTGGCCATGTCAAGAGGACTGGGACATACCGCATATGACGATTACCTGGCAGGTAAAGGTGTGAACGTGCACTCGTTGATGGGACCGGTTGAAGATCCTTTGTCCGGTCTTGACGCTGCTTGGGGAATTCGCGCAAAGCTGACCAAAGCCTAACGAACGGAATGAGGTTCTGATGAAAAACGAACACCATGGCGCAAAAAAGTATGGAATGGTCATCGACTTGGACAAATGCACCGGCTGTGGGGCCTGCATGGTGGCCTGCATGTCTGAGAACAATGTGCCATTCAAGAAGGATGAAACAGATAAACTCCGTAGTATTACCTGGATGCGCGTTTATAAGTTAACCAATGGAAAGGCGTTTCCGGATACGGAGATATGCTATTTGCCGCGTCCCTGTATGCATTGTGCGGGACAGCATGAAGGTCATTCGCCCTGTGTGTCGGTATGCCCGGCCACGGCCACGGATTACAGTTCTGAAACCGGTATTGTGAGTCAGATCTATACGCGTTGTTTCGGCTGTCGATATTGCATGGCGGCATGCCCTTATCATGCCCGGTATTTCAACTGGTGGGACCCGGTTTGGCCGAAGGGTATGGAGGAATACCTCAGCCCCAACGTTTCTCCCAGAATGCGGGGGATCGTTGAAAAATGCAGTTTCTGCTATCACAGGTATCAGCTCGCAATGGACAAGGCCTATGTGAGCGGCCGAAGAGAGTTGAAGGAGCATGAATATCAGACGGCTTGCACTCAGGCTTGCCCGGCGGATGCCATTACATTTGGCGATCTGAATAATCCCCACCACAAGGTCCATAAATTGGTAAATCCGGATAATGCCCATCACGGTAGGCCTCAGAATTCGAATGCATTTCGGCTACTTGAAAAACTGGGGACCAATCCCAAGGTGTATTATCTGTCTAGCCGAGAATGGGTCCGGAAGTCGGGTGATAATTACCAGGCCGAAGATCGCAAATCGGCGGGCCACCATTAAACGGGTCGTTCGGTTTGAGGCTTTTGTTTGATCAAATAGATGTTGGAAACAAGTAAGGTTGAGGAGCTACTTTTATGATAGATTCTGCACTAATACCTGAGGGCGTGAAACGGTGTCCCTTTTGGCAGTTTCTGCTTGCCCTGGCGGTAACCGGGGCTGTATTGCTTTGGGGGGTATATGCCTTGCTGCTATGCTGGTTCAAGGGGCTTAACATCACCGGCATGAATGATTACTATGGATTTGCCTTGTGGATTTGGGCGGATCTGGCGGTAATCGCATTGGGCGGCGGCGCATTTTTCACCGGATTGCTGAAATACGTCATTGGCAAGGATGAGCTTAAAAATATTATCAACTATGCGGTGCTGATTGGATTCATCTGCTACAGCTCCGCACTGTTGATTCTGGCCATTGACATCGGGCAGCCCGCACGAAACTGGTTTATTTTCTGGCATGCCAACGTTCACTCCATGCTGACCGAAGTGGCATTCTGTCTCTCCTGCTATTTTGGCGTGCTGTGTGTCGAGTATATACCGCTTATCCTTGAAAATCGTCAAATTGACAAGGTTCCCTTCTTTCACAACCTCAGTCACAATTTCCATGAAATCATGGCGGTCTTTGCGGCGACCGGTGCATTTCTTTCGTTTTTTCACCAAGGATCCCTGGGAGGGGTTGCCGGAGTGCTTTTCGGACGGCCTTTTGGCTTCCGGGAACACATCCTGATCTGGCCGTTTACCTTTTTTCTCTTTACCTGGTCCGCTGCAGCATGCGGGCCGTGTTTTACGATCCTCATTACAAAACTGACCGAAAAGATTTCTGGAAAACAGCTGGTCAAACCAAATGTTATCCACCTTTTGGCAAAAATTGCAGGCTGGATGCTGACCACTTACATCATTGCAAAAATTGCGGATACCATCTACTGGGCCTTTTTCACATTGCCGGACCAAGGCTTCAATGTGATGCATTTTTACTCCAATAATGCGTTCTATGGCCCTTGGATTTTGTTTACGGAACTTATCATCTGCGGCGTGATACCGGCATTTATTTTGATTACCCGGCCCCTTCGGGAACGGCCTGCTCTCCTGGTGACCGCCGTATTGCTGGCGTCCATCGGCGTATGCCTTAACCGATGGGTGATGGTGCTTCAGGTGATGGCGCCGCCGGTTATGACCTTTGACTCATGGGTGCTGTATGTGCCCACCTGGCCGGAAGTAGCCACGACAATTTTGCCGGTAGCATATGGCGTTATCCTAGTATTGATATCTTTTAGATATCTGCCGATTTTCCCTCAGGAAAAAGAATTGAACCCCATTGATTCTGGCGCCTGAGCTTTTAGGGAGGTATGAGTTATGTTTCCTTTTTCGTTTGAGTGGATATGGGATGTTGGCCATATGTTATTTCATGGTGGGCTTTGGTATGCACTCTCCATCATTGGAATGGGGGTGACCTATTGTATTATTAAAGCGGCCGTTGATACGGCCCATGGGAAAGGGTCTCACCACCATTAATTTTTTCTGATTTCAAAAGTGACCACAAAAAACGCCCCTTATCCATGTTGATGAGGGGCGTTTTTTTTAGGGATCGACGTTGTAAGGTTTACGTTAGGTTGCCATTCAACTCCCTGTGTTTCACTGGAAATCAGATGAGGTTCTGTTCGGAGACGTTATGGATAAAATTATTGTGGAAGGGGGTCGACGGCTTCAGGGGGATGTCATCATAGGTGGTGCCAAAAATGCTGCGCTACCTATTTTGATGTCTTCGCTGTTGGCAGACGGGCAAAATACCTATTCCAATGTGCCTATTTTAAAAGATATTGACAGCGTAAAAGAATTACTGACAGCCTTGGGCGCGACGGTTGAAACCGATGGGCATACCGTTCGCATCGATGCCGGCGGCATCAGTAACCATGAGGCGGATTATGAACTGGTACGAAAAATGCGGGCTTCCATATTGGTATTGGGGCCCTTGTTGGCCCGACTCAAAAGGGCCCGCGTTTCACTGCCTGGGGGATGCGCGATCGGCGCGAGACCCATTGACCTTCATCTGAAAGGGTTACGTCGCTTGGGGGCACAGATCGAGTTGAGTCATGGTTACGTGGAAGCCCGTGCTGAAAAACTGGTCGGTGCGGAGATCTATTTTGATATTGCAACGGTGACAGGAACTGAAAACCTTATGATGGCTGCTGCATTGGCAGAAGGGACCACTCTCCTCAGGAATGCGGCCAGGGAACCGGAAATCGTCGCCTTGGCAGACGTATTGAATCTTATGGGGGCCGACGTCCAGGGGGCCGGCAGTCCGGTGATAACCATTCACGGTGTTGCGCAGCTTCGGCCGGCCGCCGTCAAGGTGATTCCGGATCGTATTGAGGCTGGTACCTTTTTGACCGCAGCCGCACTTACCCAGGGTGATGTGATGCTTCATGGGTGCGAGCCGGCCCATTTGGAGGCCGTTATACACAAACTGCGATTAGCCGGTGCAACGATTACCGTTGTGGATGACCGTATTCATGCCCAAGGCGCCGACGTCATTAAAAGTGTGGACGTCAAAACCCTTCCTTATCCCGGGTTTCCAACGGACATGCAGGCCCAGTTTATGGTACTCATGTCGGTTGCTTCAGGGTTGAGCTTGATTTCAGAGACCATATTTGAAAACCGGTTTATTCATGTGAGCGAACTTCAGCGAATGGGGGCTGATATCACCGTGTCCGGAAACGTTGCCATGGTAAAGGGGGCCAGGACCCTGTCCGCTGCACCGGTCATGGCAACAGACCTTCGTGCCAGTGCCTGTTTGATTCTGGCGGGACTTGTGGCTGAAGGCAAAACGGAAGTCAATCGGGTCTACCATCTGGACCGGGGATACGAGCAGCTGGAGAAAAAGTTTGCTGAACTTGGGGCCGCCATATGGCGGGAAAAGGCCTAATGCACTTATTTTGATTTGAAGCGTTTTCAGGCGCGTTACGCTCATGTCTCGATACTACCGTCCCTTTTTGCCTTTCACAGCGGCGTTGATGGTGGGTATTCTGGCCGGTGCTTTTTGGCCGGGGTACCGACCATGGGCTTGCGGAACTGCCGGCATTGCTTTTACTATCCTGCTGATATGCATCGGTCGTCGAAAAGAATGCACCACCGTGCCCATCCTTTTCTTTGCCGGGCTCGGGTATCTGCTTATCCAACCCTGGACGGCGCCGGTTTTGACTGACCAACATATTTGCCGATATGCAGACAATACATCCTATATGATATCCGGTGTTGTCGATACACCGGTGTTTTTTTCTGGTTTCCGGCAGAAGTTCACCCTGAGGGCAGATCATTTGGGTGGGGGCCCGATGCCGCTGAAAGTGTCTGGTCGTGTCCGGGTTTCGGTTGCAGCGGCGGGGCAGCCAATCACCGCCGGCGATCGCATTTCTTTTGTAGGCCGCCTTCGTTCGATTCGGAGCTTTCAAAATCCAGGCGGGTTCGACTATGGGCGATACATGGCTCTGAAAGGGATATGGGTGTCAGCCTCCGTCAAAAGAAACAGCTTACGCGTCCTAAGCCATCCTGGTCTATCCGGTATCAGGGGGATTGTGGAACCGGCACGGGAGGGGCTTTCAAAGCATATTGAGCGCGTTTGTGCTGTGGATAGGGCAGGAATCCTCAAAGCACTCGTTGTGGGCGATAAACGAGGTGTTACAGAGGAGATTCGCCAGGTTTTTCAACAGGCAGGGGTTGGGCACCTGCTTGCCATTTCAGGGTTGCACGTTGGCATCGTGGCGACAAGCGCCTTTTTTGTTTTTTCTTATATGCTGGGTTTTTTTCCACCACTGCTTTATCATGCATGGACAAAAAGGGGTGCCGCGGGGATTTCTATTCTGGTCGTCTGGGGATATGGCCTCCTTGCCGGCATGTCCCCCTCCACCCTACGGGCCACCATTATGGCAACGGCTTTTTTGACGGGCATCTTGCTAGGAAGGACCCAAGATACGATCACGTCGCTTTCGGTAGCCGCATTGGTGATTTTAATATTAGACCCCCCCGCTTTATTTTCAATTTCGTTTCAACTTTCCTTTATTGCGGTAATTGCCATTGTCATAGGGAGCAGCATCTTTCGCCCTGAGAAAGGGCCATTATCTCGATTGTGGCGGCATGCAAAAAACCGTTTTTTCCAATTTTTGTTGGTGTCTCTCTTTGCTATTTTGGGAACCATGCCCCTTACGCTCTTTTATTTCCATGAGATGTCCACGATTGGCCTGGTTTCAAATATAATTTTTATCCCACTGTTGGGGTTTGGGGTCGTTCCTCTGGCGTTGATTTCAGCATGTTTAATGCCAATTTCGATGCCGCTTTCCGTGTTGGGATTCAAGTGTTGCGGTAGCGTTGTTTTTCTTGCCCTGACCTGGATGCGCTGGATGGCGGCGTGGCCATTTGCCACAACGCACCTGGTAACGCCGTCCCCTTTTGAAATATATATTTTTTACGGTATGCTCATCTTGGCAGTGAGGGGTGTTTATTGCAGGCGCCAGCAACACGCAACACCCGCTGTTAAGCTGACAGACCCGGGTCCCGCAATCGGAATTATGGAAAAGAAAATCTCATCCATTGTGTTTGCCTTGTTGCTGGTGGCGTTGGTTGCCGATAGTTTTTACTGGGCCCACCAACGATTTTGGCACGGAGACTTGAAGGTGACCGTCATTGATGTCGGCCATGGAAATGCGACGTTACTGGAACTGCCCGGCGGCGGCAATATGTTGATCGATGGGGGCGGATTTTCCGACAATTCGGTCTTTGACGTCGGTGAAAATGTTGTGGCGCCATTATTGTGGCGGAAAAAGATTAGGACAATCGACACGGTTGTGCTGAGCCATCCGAATAGTGATCATTTGAATGGTCTGATATTCGTATTGAACAATTTCGATGTCAAACAAATATGGACGAATGGTGAAGTGTCGGATACCCATGGTTACAAGGAATTCATGGCAGCCATCGGAACAAGGCGGATCGAGATGCCGGCCTACCAGGACTTACCACCACACCGGATGGTCAACGGCGTTATAATTTCATTGCTGTATCCTCCCTATGATTTTTTACGGCAACAAACCGCATCGTGCGACAGCAACAACAATTCTCTTGTGCTAAAAGTCTCTTTTGGAGACGTTGACTTTCTGGTGCCGGGTGACATTATGGCGGTTGGCGAAAAGGCGCTTGTCCATACCGCTCGGGATAGTCTTAGAAGTGAAGTCCTATTGGCATCCCATCATGGCAGCCGAACATCCAGCACCATGCCGTTTTTGAGACAGGTCAAGCCAGAACTGATCATCGTGTCTGCCGGCAATGTTTCCCCCGGGGTCTTTCCCCATCCAGAAGTCATGAAACGGTATCATCAGGTTGGTGCCAGGGTATTGATAACGAACGACCATGGGGCGGTATCTTTAGCGACAAACGGGCATCGCCTGTGGGTGACCACCACTGCGGCTCCGTCCGAAACGATCTGTCTGTCTTTATAGTTGAGGGAATTTGCGGGATGATTGATAAACAGAAACTTGAAACCCTTTATCGAAAGTATAACCGGCGGGAATTTGTGCATCCTGATCCGCTTGAATTCCTATATGCCTATCCATCGTTGCGGGACCGGGAGATTGTTGCCTTTGTGGCAGCCTCACTGGCCTACGGTCGGGTCAAGCAAATATTGAAAAGTGTATCTCAGGTACTGTCCATTATGGGGCCATCTCCCTATTTTTATCTAAAGGATGCGTCGGAATCTAAGATTCATCGTGATTTTAACGGGTTTGTCCATCGTTTTGCCACCGGAAAACACCTCTCATCACTTCTGATTGCACTTCAAAGGATAATTCGAGAGAGAGGATCTTTATACGATGAATTTGCCGACGCTTTTGAACCGGAAGCGGAGACTGTCTTACCGGCATTAGGCCGGTTTTGTGATCGTGTTTACGAGGTGGCTGTCTCCAATCCAGGCCATTTATTGCCCCTGCCGCGTCGTGGCAGTGCGTGCAAACGGTTAAATTTGTTTTTGCGATGGATGGTCCGAAAGGATGCGGTGGATCCCGGTGGATGGAACGATATTTCAGCGGCCAAGCTAATTGTGCCGTTGGATACCCATATGCACCGGATGGGGCGCAGGTTGGGCTTTACCAGCCGCAACCAGGCGAATATGCGGACTGCTTTAGAAATTACCAGTGGATTTCGAAAGATCACACCGAATGATCCAGTACGTTATGATTTTGCGCTGACACGATTGGGGATTCGAGATGATATTTCTGAAAAAAATATTGGCGTTTTCTTTTGACACCCTTACGATTATTTTATATAGAAAAAAGATCACACGATGGATTACATCACCAGCCTAATATGAAAACCTCAAGCGTTTCGAAAAGCTGCCGATAGTAAATATAGATCTTTCAACCGCCTTCGGTGGCAGACATCAGCGGTCCATTGTAAGTGTGACCGATGACGAACTAGGTTTTTAGGGTGGGTATTTGTCCAAAACACCTCATATGCGTATGGCGTTTGCCGCCTGCCGGAAGCGTTTCTTGTCCTGTCCTGTTTTTGTGACCGGTTCATAGCAAGATTTTTCGGAAAAGTTCGTATGACGGTCAACAGCAAGGGTTACCCGTGTTGTTTGAAGAATGCCTTTATGTTTGCATATGTTCGAAGCATCGGACCACTATGCGGTTTTATATGAATGAATTATAACGGAGGCCATAATGGATGATTTCCTATACAATTTGAGAAGAGAATCAGATAAAAGAAACAAGCGTCAGTCTCACATGCAGCAACAATACCGGGGGCCTGACCGTCGGACGGGTAAAGACAAACGAAATTACCAGCGCCGGCCAGATCTGGAACAAATTGCTGAAATAATGCCAGAGATTAAAAATCTGCTGGGTGCCATTTCAACCAACCAGAATCGAATGGCCGAGATAGAAGAGCAAAAGGTCAAAGCGATCGAAAAGGTTTCCGATCAGCTGGCGGAGATCATCGCCTCAGGCCGCGGAATAGGTGGGGTAATTACAGATTCTGCCGAAAAAAAAGTCGCTGTTGGGTTGGGCGCCGTTGCCCTGGAGGTTTCTCAGGTCGATCGGGATGAAATCACCAAACTTGTATTAGACATGCGGCAAAAGGGCAGCACCTATAAAGAAATCGCATCGCATCTGGAAGAAAATAATATACCGACCTTTTCTGGCAAGGGTGAATGGCACGCACAGACAATTCATAAGATCTGCAAACAGGCCAACTGAACACCGCGCGATACACACAAGGACTGAACCGTGATTTAATACGTATGGATCTGAATGAACAACAAAAAAATGCGGTGACATTCAATAATGGCCACGTCCTGGTCCTTGCCGGAGCAGGGACCGGTAAGACGCGGACCATCATTGCCCGGGCAGCCCATCTCATTGATAATAACGTTCCACCGTGGCGTATTTTATTGCTGACCTTCACACGGCGGGCAGCCAGGGAAATGGTAGAACGACTCCGCCAACTGGCGGGCCCCGTCTCATTTGATCTCCCGGCGGGAACCTTCCATCATTTTTGCCTCAGAACCATGAAACGGATGGCGGATGCGTTCGGCATCCGAGAATCAACTGTTATTGATCGGGACGACCAAGTCCAGTTGATGAAACTCATTCGAAGTGATTTTAAAATCAAGGGGAAATCATTTCCTCGGGCCTCTGAACTGGTAAGTGTCTGTTCCTATGCGCGAAATACATGCCAACCGCTTGAAACCTATCTGGGGATCCATACGGCCTATGATGAACCGACCATTGATCTGATCTGCCAAATTCATCAGGTGTTCATCAAGCGAAAACAGGAAAATGATTATTTGGATTACGATGATATTTTGTTCAGGTTTGTTGAACGGATACAGCGTGATGACGCATTGAATGATAAGCTAAGGGGTATGTACGATCATATTTTGGTGGATGAAATGCAGGACACCAATCCCCTCCAATGGCAAATACTCGAAGGTATGCGGGATCCCGCCAAGCTTTTTTGTGTAGGCGATGATGCCCAGAGTATTTATGCCTTTCGCGGCGCGGATTTTCGAAATGTTCATTCGTTTTCCGAAAGGGTGCCAAACGCTACGATTTTGCACTTGGAAGAAAATTTCAGATCTACCCAGGGAATTCTGGATTTGTCAAACTGGTTGCTTGAGGCCTCGCCAATCAACTACGATAAAGAGTTGACGGCTTATAGGAAGGAACATAGCACCCCGGTTTTTATGAGTTTTTATTCCGATTTTGCCGAGGCGCAATGGGTAACCGATGATATTTTAAAACGCCATAGAGCGGGCACTTCCTGGCACGATATCATGATTATTACCCGGACAGGTTATGGGGCAAGGGCAGTGGAATCTTTCATGGTGGAGAAAGATATCCCCTATCAGTTCATTGGTGGAACGAGTTTGTTGAATGCCGCCCATGTCAAGGACCTTCTGTGCTTGGTTCGGTCCAGCATGAGCCATTTGGACGAGCTTGCCTGGGCCCGTTATTTGACCCTGTGGCCCCGTATCGGAGATGTTACGGCCTCTCGATTGATTGGGGGGATGCGGCAGCAGCCTTCTCTCAGCGCAGCCCTTACTTTTCTGCGGGAAAAATTAAAGGGACGGGACGAAATCGTTCAGGGCCCCCTGGCCATCCAAGACGCCCTGGAAACGCCGGCTGCCGCAGTTGAAAATGCCGCTGAATTTTTAATGCCGATCATGGAAGGCCGGTATGAAAACTGGCGCACACGGCAACATGATTTTGAGCTACTCGTTCGGCTCTCAGACAGTCATCGAAGCCTCAAAGCCTTTATGGAAACCTACACGTTGGATCCAATTTCTACGACTTCGGTCGAACGGTTGGGACAGGAGGATGTGGTGACCCTCACCACAGTGCACAGCGCCAAAGGGACTCAGGCGCCAGTTTGCTATCTGATCCGTGTGGAACAAGGGATGTATCCGCATTCTCGGAGTATGGGGTCTGAGCAGGAGCGGGAAGAAGAGCGGCGAATTCTTTATGTCGCCATGACCCGGGCCCAGGACGAATTGATCCTCACGCGCACATATCGTCCTTACGGTTTTATGTCATCCTCTGGTGGTGGCGGCTGGCAGTGGGGACAGGCGGGAAGCGCTGACTATTTTATGGAAGATTTGCCGGAATCACTTGTTCAAGCGATTGAATGGCAGACCAGCGGATTTTGATGGCCCACGACTTCTTTTAGCTGTCATTAATCTGGCCTTTATTAGCTCCCCACCATCAATGTCAGGGCAACGGCGAACATTACAATTGCTACCATGATCATGCAGTCCTGAAAGATTCCCCAGGCACACCTGACGAGTCTGTCGTTAATTCTAAAATCTTTGAAAAATGCGAGCGTTGTAAAAGAATTATAGGTGAGCATAACAAATCGAGACATTTTCCCCTCTTTAAAATATGTTTATTAAAATGATTAAGTGTTTATAAAAATAACACAGCGGCGCAAAAAAAATTATTTGAATTCCCGGCAAATCCAGATGACTTTGCCTATAATTCGAATACTTTCAATATCATGACTTTTCAGGTAGATTGGCGCATAGTCTTTGTTGTCGCTTAAAAGAACAAGGGCATTTGGATGTTTTTCTACCCGTTTTACCATAATGGTATCTTCGACACCAACGGCAAAAATAGCACCAGACAGGATATCTTTTTGGGCCTGATCAATCAGGACGGTATCCCCGTCCCGCATTTCTGGCGCCATGCTGTTTCCGAAAATATCCATCAGCACCATTTTGGAAGTGGTGCCTTTTTGACGGATCCATGATTTTTGAAAAGAGTAGTATCCCTCAACTGCGGATCCGACCTCAAATGACCCACCACCGGCACAAAGACGGGCCTTTACCTTGGGGATATGAATAAAGCCGGATTGATTGCTGTTCTGGTGAGGGATAAATGACGGTCCAGCACCCGTTTCAATCCAGTCCGGATTAAGCCCATAGGATCGGAACAGTGTCAATAGCCATTTGGCCGGAATGGCGTCCTTTTTTCTCGCCTGACTAATGGCTGATCGATTGACCCCTAAGGCCTCCGCCAGCGTGGTCTGCGTGGTCAGGCCGGTGGCTTCTGCAATGCGTTCGAGAAAGGCGTCAAAACGGTTTGTTGTCATATATGGGCCCTTTATTTTAATAGATAATGGTTAAATTATATAAACATGATAATGGATAAAGCGCAACAAAAAATTTAAAAGTTGAAAAATCTTTATCGCCCCTCAAAGATACGATATGGTAAAGGAGCTATCAGCACGTCCGTTTTCGGATCGACTTTTTTAACAACATTCACCGTGGGTTGTAATTGAGGAAAAATATGGAACAGCTATTGGTTACCGGCGGGTGTGGCTTTATCGGCGCTAATTTTATTCGTTACCTGTTGACCGAAACGGATTTCACCGGCAAGGTCATCAATGTGGATAAACTGACCTATGCAGGAAACCCTGAAAATCTCGCAGAGTTTGAAAACGCCGGTTTCCCCCGGTATGAGTTTATCCAGGTCGATATTTGTGATCAGAAGAAGATGGCGCAGATTTTTGAGCAACGTTCGATTGACGGTGTCTGCAATTTTGCAGCGGAATCCCATGTTGACCGGTCTATCGACGCCCCTTCCGAATTTATCACAACAAATATCCTCGGAACTTTTTATTTGCTGGAACTTGCCCACCGGTTTCGGGACCGCATTATACGGTTTCATCATATCAGCACAGATGAAGTATATGGATCCCTCGGGAAGAACGGTTATTTTCATGAAGATACGCCCTATCGGCCCAACAGCCCCTATTCTGCTTCCAAAGCGGCATCAGACCACCTTGTTCGAGCTTATTCGAAGACGTATGGCTTGCCGGTAACCATTTCAAACTGTTCCAACAACTTCGGGCCATATCAATTCCCGGAAAAACTGATTCCCTTGATGATTTCAAATGCATTGGAGGGAAAACCCTTGCCGATATACGGTGATGGCCTGAACATTCGCGACTGGCTATATGTGAAAGACCATTGTATCGCCATATGGGAGATCATGAAGCAGGGGGATGATGGCGAGACTTATAACATCGGCGGGAATTGTGAAAAAAAGAACATTGATGTGGTAAATACGATATGTGACGTTCTGGATGAAATGGTTCCCCAAAAGGGGCGGAGCAGCAGATCGCTTATCACCTTTGTTGAAGACCGTTTGGGCCACGATCGGCGTTATGCCATTGATTTTTCCAAAATTGCAGCAGACCTTGGATGGGCGCCCCGGGAGACCTTTGAAACAGGGATTCGAAAAACGATTCAGTGGTATCTGGACCACCCCGGCTGGATCGACCGAGTAAAAAGCGGGGAATACCGGAATTGGATGAAAAAAAAGTATGGTCAATAAATGAAATAAAAGGAGTGATCTGTGATGGGGAATCAGTTTCGAACCGCCATGTTGCTGGCCATTATGACATTGCTCATCATTTTTATCGGAAAACTCTTGGGAGGCCGCCAAGGCATGATACTTGCTCTTATTCTGGCGGCCGGGATGAATTTTTTCAGTTACTGGTTTTCAGATAAGATTGTGCTGCGGATGCATCAAGCGACTGAAGTGTCTTCCGCCCATGCGCCCGAGCTCTATGACATGGTGGCGTCACTTGCCCGCGAAGCCGGCTTGCCTATGCCCAAAGTTTATGTGATTCCTCAAGATTCCCCCAATGCCTTTGCCACTGGCAGAAACCCGGCCCATGCGGTTGTGGCTGTTACCCAGGGACTGCTGACGCTGATGACACCGGAAGAAATCCGGGGAGTGTTGGCCCACGAAATGGCTCACATAAAGAACCGGGATATCCTTATTGGCAGTATTGCGGCAACCATGGCCGGTGCGATTATGGTATTGGCCAACATGGCCAGGTGGTCTGCCATATTCGGCGGTGGGCATGGTGATGATGATGACAGCGGACTCGGGGGCATCGGTCTTATTTTGATGTCGATCATTGCGCCCCTTGCCGCCATGGTGGTGCAGATGGCGGTGTCACGGTCGCGGGAATACCTGGCGGATGCAACCGGCGCGCGCATTGCAGGAAATCCAGAAGGCTTGGCGGCAGCGCTTCAGAAACTGGGCACGTACGCGGCCAGACGGCCGATGAACACCTCTCCGTCAACAGCGCATATGTTTATTGTCAACCCCCTCAGCGGCCGAAACCTCATGGCGCTTTTTTCCACTCATCCACCTTTGGAGGCCCGTATCGCACGCCTTCGGGGCAACAGACCGACCGGGTTTTCGGATCCAGGATCGGGGCGGGGAAATATTGAAGACCAGGGACGAGCCTTTTGGGACCGACTGTCCTCCTGATTCCGATACCTCTAAATTTCCAAACCAGCCATAACAGTCTGAAACGATATTTAAGATTATGGCCAGTTTCATTTCATGGTGCTGACGTTTGGGGTGAAGCGCTCTTTAGCCATGATGCAACGTACTTTGCTGCCCTTTGGCCGTCCACGGCCGACGAAACAATACCCCCTGCATATCCCGCGCCTTCGCCACAGGGAAACAGTCCCACGACCTGGGGATGCATCATCGTGTCATTGCGCCTGGGGATGCGGATCGGTGCGCTGGTTCTTGATTCTACCGCCAAAAGAAGGGCCTCGGAAGATAAAAACCCTTTTAATTTTCTATCGAAAACACGAAAGGCCTCCTGCAGTCGATGGGTGATTGGTGGTGGAAACAACTCATGAAGCGGCGCGGGCGAAATGCCCTGCCGGTAGGATGATTTTGGCAACCGGCTTGAAACTTTGTTTTCAAGAAAATCCATCATTTGCTGGGCCGGTGCCTGTTGCCCGATGCCACCACCCATTTGAAAAGCCCTTTTTTCCAGATCCCTCTGAAATGCCATAAACGAAAAGGGGGCCTGCTGATGAAATGCGGCGGTGTCCTCCCATGTTATCTCCACAACAATACCAGCGTTCGCAAACGCTCCCCCACGTTTTGAATAACTCATACCGTTTATCGGCATTTCATCGGGGGCAATGGCTGTGGGAACGATGAACCCGCCGGGGCACATGCAAAAAGAATAGACTCCCCGATTGCCCACCTGGCAGGAGAGACGATACGTTGCGGGGGGCAGTTGGGATGGTCTTTGAGGTTGATGATACTGGATCGTATCTATCAGGGACTGGGGGTGTTCAACCCGAACCCCCACGGCCAGAGGCTTTGGTTCAATAAGAACGCCTTCCCCGTGTAGAGTGCGATAAATCTTTCGGGCTGAATGGCCAGTGGCCAGAATTATGGCATCTGCCGATAAAGTGGTTCGATCAGCCAGACGGACACCCGTCATGACGCCATCGCGAATGATGAAGCCCGTCACTTCGGTGTTGAAATGGATTTCCCCCCCACAATCTTGAATGGTATGGCGAAGGTTTTGAACAACAGTGGGAAGTTTGTCTGAGCCGATATGGGGATGTGCATCCACTAATATATCAGGCGAGGCCCCGTGATATACCATAAGGCGCAATATCTTTCGGGTATCTCCCCGTTTGGTCGCCCTGGTGTACAATTTGCCGTCTGAAAAGGTGCCGGCGCCCCCTTCACCAAAACAGTAATTGGATCGTTGGTTTAAAGTGCCCCTTCGGAGGAGTTGGGCAATGTGTTTACGGCGTTGGGTAACATCTGCGCCCTGTTCAATAATAATTGGTTTTACGCCATTTTCAATCAGTTCCAAAGCCGCAAAAAGGCCTGCCGGCCCCGCGCCGACAATGATTGTCGATGGATGCCCTTTGACGGGTGCAAGCTGAAACTCATGGCTGCTTACCCCGGTGGCAGGCGCCGCCTCTGGCTCGATTTGGAGCACAAAACAGGGATTTTTACGCCTGGCATCAACAGATCTTCGAAAAATGCGGTATTGATTTATCTTTTGACAGGTTTTTTCCTGTATGCATTGGCGTATAAAAGTGTCATCATGAATACGGTCGGGAGGGACATGGATTTCCAGATATTGTATCAAATTTGCAAATTCCTTTTTGGGGTGTGAAAAGCCTTTTTTTTGAGGCCAGAAGAATTATACAGCAAAATTGGGAAAAGTCATTAACATTGGTAGAAGGCCGGATGACCTGCCCAACCAATCGAATGGTATCTCTTTACAAGAGAAGGATTGATAGCGTTCGAAAAATGGTTTATTTGAAATAGACACCTATAGGCGCGATTAAAGACAGCGCATGGAAAAATGAATTGATGGAAAGGGGTATGCACAGATGACGGTTGATACGAAAAAAATCATTTATTCGATGATGGGCGTGAGCAAATATTACGATAATAAGCCGGTCCTGGCCGATATATCTCTTTCCTATTTTTATGGGGCAAAGATCGGTGTATTGGGGCTGAACGGTTCCGGTAAAAGCACATTGTTGAGGATTATGGCCGGTGTGGATAAAGAATTCAACGGTGAGGCAGTGTTATCGCAAGGATATTCTGTCGGATACCTGGCGCAGGAGCCCGTACTTGCAGAAGATCTTACGGTGCGTGATATTGTGGAACAGGGGCTTCAGGAGATTGTTGATTTGCTGAAGGAATACGATGAGATCAACGCGTCTTTTAGTAATCCCATGAGCGATGAAGAGATGGATAAACTGATCGAGCGTCAGGGAAATGTTCAGGAGAAACTGGATGCCAACGATGCCTGGGAGCTTGATTCGAAGCTTGAAATTGCCATGGATGCCTTGCGGTGTCCATCAGGAGACACGCCCGTAAAGGTGCTCTCCGGTGGTGAGCGGCGGCGGATTGCGTTATGCCGGTTGCTGCTCAGTAAGCCGGATATTCTGCTTTTGGATGAGCCCACAAACCATCTGGATGCCGAGACAGTCGCTTGGCTGGAACATCATCTCAAGGACTATCCCGGGACCGTCATTGCCGTAACCCATGATCGGTATTTTTTAGACAATGTGGCTGGCTGGATTCTGGAACTTGATCGTGGGCATGGTATTCCCTGGAAGGGAAACTATTCATCCTGGTTGGAACAGAAACAGATGCGCCTTAAAAACGAAGAAAAGCATGAAAGTGAACGTCAAAAAACCCTTTCCCGGGAGCTTGAGTGGATTCGAATGACACCCAAGGGGCGTCATGCCAAATCAAAAGCACGCATAACCGCATACGAAGACCTGTTGAGACATGGTGCCGAAGAGAGGGCAAAGGATCTTGAGATCTATATTCCACCAGGACCTCGCTTGGGTGATGTTGTGATCAATGCGGTAGGTTTATCCAAGACGTATGGCGACAATCTGCTTGTGGAAAACCTGTCCTTTTCCCTTCCACCTGGCGGGATTGTTGGTATTGTTGGCCCGAATGGGGCAGGTAAAACCACATTGTTTAAAATGATCACCGGCCAGGAGCAACCGGACGCGGGTAAAATTCAAACAGGTGAGACCGTTCAGCTTGCCTATGTGGATCAGAGCCGTAAAGCACTGATCCCCGACAAAACGATCGTAGAGGTCGTATCTGGGGGCGGTGATACAATCAGGCTGGGAAATCGCGATGTCAATGCTCGGGCATACATTGCCCGCTTTAATTTTACAGGGTCCGGACAGCAGAAAAAGGTCGGTAATTTGTCAGGTGGTGAACGCAATCGGGTCCATCTTGCGATGATGCTTAAATCGGGCGCCAATGTGATTCTATTGGACGAGCCCACCAATGATCTGGATGTCAACACCATGCGGGCACTTGAGGAAGCGCTTGAAAATTTTGCCGGCTGTGCAGTGATTATCACACATGATCGCTGGTTTTTGGATCGAATTGCCACCCATATCCTGGCCTTTGAAGGTGAAAGCCGGGCCGTATGGTTTGAAGGTAATTATTCGGCTTATGAAGCAGACCGGAAAAAACGGTTGGGTCACGAGGCGGACCAACCCCATCGCATCCGGTATCGCAAGCTCACCAAGGATTAACGGGAGGCTCACATGCAATTTGAAGGATGCGCCTTATAGTTGCATATGGTGGCTTGGTGTCTGTGAATAGACCCGGGGGCATTTTGAAACCTTGCTTTTCCTATGATATCAATTTTGTCTTTTAGGGTTGCCAGGGAAAATGGTTTGGAAAAAAAGTAATAGGCGCCATGTTTGATCGCATTCAAACTAGTTTCGAGAGAAGCATCTCCCGACATAACAATCACCTCAGCTTTTGGAAGATACTGCTTGGCATATTTTAATAGGTAAAAACCACTTTCCATATCATACCCAAGATCCGGCATATGGAGATCTGTGACGATGATATCATAGTCACAGGATGCCATAAGTTCCATCGCAGATGCCGCATTATTTGCCGTATCAACATCATATCCCACTAACGTTAGATATTCTTCAATGGCGTTTCGAATGACATCATTATCATCAACGATCAGGACGTTTGTTGTCATTACAGTGTCCTCCTTCGGTGTTATACATTCTTGGGACTAGGGTACCTGAGAATGCTTTTTGCGCGTTAATCTGCGGTTCCAATCCTAGCAGTAGCAATGATCGTGCCAATGAAATTACTACTCTGTCTCCCTTTTTGGGAATTAGCGATGAATGGTTGAAATATTTTAAACCATAACAACGGTATAGTTTTGTTTTCAGTTGAAACTGGCAGATATTCTGTTGCGGAGCGCCTTGTGGGCACAAAGGATACGGCTTACACGATTTGGTGTAGGGAAATTTCTTCACCCATGATATATTTTCTATCCTATCAAGTTCATTATTCCATGGATAACCGTTTACAGACTCTGTTATAGGTAACGATATCGATTATGAACAATGCCATTACTACCATAGACACCCATGCACATATTTGCGATGCATCTTTTGACGCGGATCGGGGGGCTGTACTGCAAGCGGCTGCTGATAAGGGCGTCGTTGCCGTGGTGGCGGTCGGTGAGGATCTTTTGGATGCCGAGCGCAATGTCTCGCTTTCAAAAATGTACCCTCAGGTCCGGGCGGCGGCAGGATTATATCCCACCCATTTGGATCTGGACCAGGCGGTTGCTGTGAGGGAATTCATTCGAAACCAAAGGGAGCAACTTTGGGCCATCGGTGAGGTTGGGTTGGATTTCTGGAAAGTCAAGGGTGAGGCAGGCCGGGAGCGCCAGCGGGACATTTTTGCAGCGTTTATTGATCTTTCCCTGATACTGGATTTGCCGCTGAATGTGCATTCTCGGTCGGCTGGTCGTCACGCCATTGATATGTTGCTGCAGAGGGGGGCAAAGAAAGTTCAACTGCATGCATTTGATGCAAAAGCATCAACTGCAAAAGCGGCGGTTGATGCCGGATATTTTTTTTCCATTCCGCCTTCTGTCGTTCGCTCTCGACAGAAACAGAAGCTTGTGAAGCAACTTCCTATCTCTTGCCTTCTGTTGGAATCTGATAGCCCGGTATTGGGGCCGGACCCCCAGAAAAGAAACGAGCCGGTCAATACCCTTGCGGCGGCCAACGCCATTGCCGCCATTAAAGCAATGTCCGTGGAGGCGGTACTCGACGCTACGCTTGAGAACACCTGTCGTTTGTATGGTGAGATCCTATAAGCCGGACTATCGTTTTAGCGGGGGGGGGTATTTTTTCTGAGAAAAACCGCTACGCCATATCAACCTTCGGATTGAACTGAAATCTGATTGCTTGAAACGCCAGAGTTTAGATTGACTTTCCACTGGTCTTGTTTTTATAGTTTTCCATTCACATTAGGCAGCCGGCATTCATAGAAAAAAGGCCGGTTTGACAAATTTCAAGAGGGGGCGTTGTGGACCAAAAAGAATTCGTTCGAAAACTGATCGTTCAGGGAACGGCGTATACCGTATTTGATTTTAATCTCCTGGAAGAAAAGGGGATTGCCGATATCAAAAGACTGCCCTATTCCATTAAAATACTCGTTGAAAACCTGCTAAGGAAATTAGATGGGCAGGTGGTTCGGGCGGAAGATCTTGAAAACATTGCCGGGTGGCAAAAACAGTATGAAACACCCGTAGAGATTCCCTATCATCCGGCACGGGTGTTGATGCAGGACTTTACGGGCGTGCCGGCAGTTGTGGATCTTGCGGCCATGCGGGACGCAATGAAGGCCCTTGGCGGAGATCCGAAAAAAGTAAATCCGCTGGTACCGGTGGATCTGGTGGTGGATCATTCGATACAGGTTGATTTTTATGGTACGCCGGATGCGCTCACCAAAAATGTAGAAAAGGAATATGAACGAAACGCCGAGCGGTACAAGCTTTTAAAATGGGCCCAGCAAAGCTTTGACAATTTTAACGTAGTTCCGCCCAAGTCCGGTATTTGCCATCAGGTGAACCTGGAACATCTCGGGCAGGTAATCATGACCGGTCGCCAGGAAGATCAAATCATTGCTTATCCGGATACACTGGTTGGGACCGATTCCCATACGCCGATGATCAATGGGATCGGGGTGATGGGGTGGGGGGTTGGTGGGATCGAGGCCGAAGCGGTGATGCTGGGGCAACCTTATTATATGTCAATTCCAGAGGTGGTGGGTGTTCGGTTGACCGGATCATTGAAGCCGGGTGTCACTGCTACAGATCTGGTGTTGACGGTTACCGAAATGCTTCGAAAACATCAGGTGGTGGAAAAATTCGTTGAATATTTTGGCCCTGGCATGGAGCAGCTGCCGGTGCCGGACCGCGCCACCATTGCCAACATGACGCCGGAATACGGTGCGACCCTTGGTTTTTTCCCTATTGACGAAAAAACCATCAACTACCTGAAAGCGACGGGCCGGGCCGATCAGGCGGAACTGGTGGCAGCTTATGCCAGGGCCCTCGGATTTTTTTATGATAATGCCGTGCAGCCTGACTATTCCGAAGTTTTGGAAATAGACCTTGGCTCAGTGGTTCCTTCCTTGGCCGGACCGGCAAGGCCCCAGGACCGAATTGGTCTTCATCAACTCAAAGATGCGTTCGAAAAACTCATTGTTTGTGAATATAAACGAAATGCAGATGTCAAGAATGCCTCTCATTTTCACGACGAATCGGGCTGTGCCACGACCCGGACCGTCTGTGAGCCGAGTCCTAAAAATGAAGTTCAGTTCGTTTTGGATGGCAAGGAGACGGTTCTATCAGACGGCAGTGTCGTGATTGCAGCCATTACCTCCTGCACCAATACCTCCAATCCATCGGTCATGTTGGGGGCCGGGCTGGTGGCGAAAAATGCCGTCCAAAAGGGGCTATGTGTGCCGAATTTTGTCAAGACATCTCTTGCTCCGGGTTCCACGGTGGTAAAACGATATCTGGAAGATGCCGATATGATGCCCCATTTTGAGGCCCTTGGGTTTCATCTGGCAGGGTTTGGCTGTACCACCTGTATCGGGAACAGCGGGCCACTGCATCCCGCCATTGAAGCGGTCATTGACAGTAAAGACCTTTCTGTTGCTGCAGTGCTTTCCGGAAATCGGAATTTTGAGGCCCGGATTCATCAAAAGATTCGCGGCAATTTTTTAGCCTCACCCATGCTCGTGGTGGCTTTTGCACTGGCGGGAAGAATCGATATTGATCTGACAACTGAACCCCTCGGCTTTGGCAATGATGGCGTTCCGGTATTCTTAAAGGACATCTGGCCAGAGGAAAAGGAGATCGAAGACCTGGTGGCCCGCCATGTGAAACCGGCGTTTTATGAAGAGGAATATCGCGGGATTTTCAATGGGGATGCCTTTTGGCAGCGTCTGCCGGCAACCGAAAGCACGACCTTCCCCTGGGATGAGGCGTCCACCTACGTTCAAAAACCACCTTATTTTGAAGGCGTGACCCGCGTGCTTGACCCCCCCTCAGCGGTGGCTGGCGCTCGGGTGCTGGCAGCCTTGGGAGATTCTGTTACCACCGACCATATATCACCCGCCGGTGCGATTCCAGAAAAATACCCGGCTGGTAAGTATTTGGTTGAGAAGGGCGTATCTCCTGAGGATTTTAATTCTTACGGGTCTCGACGGGGAAACCATGAGGTCATGATGCGGGGGACCTTTGGTAACATTCGTATTAAAAACAAACTATTAGGACAAAAAGAAGGCAGTTTTACAGTTAAATTTCCTGAACGGAAGGAAGTTTTTATTTACGATGCGGCCATGGCATACCAGGCGGAGGGGACGCCGCTGGTTGTTTTGGGGGGCCGGGAATATGGAACCGGATCTTCCAGAGACTGGGCGGCCAAGGGAACCGATCTTTTGGGTGTTAAGGCCGTTATTTCAGAGAGCTATGAGCGAATTCATCGCAGTAACCTAGTGGGGATGGGGGTTTTGCCCCTGGTTTTTCACCCAGGTGAGGGGTGGGAAAGCCTTGGCCTTGATGGCTCTGAAACCTACCAAATACAAGGCATCTCTGAGCTGAAGCCACTCAAGACACTCTCGGTAATTGCGCAAAAGGAGGACGGCACCAAGGTTTCTTTTCACGTTACCGCCAAGCTCAACACGGATGTCGATGTGGCCTATGTGATGCACGGTGGTATTCTGCCCTATGTACTTCGAAAATTAGTAGGTTAGAAACTCTGAGAAATAAATATCGTCAATTGCCTGTTCCGGAAACAGCGTGTTAAGTTCCATTCTCAGGTTGGCCTGGAGGGTGTTAAAATCATTTGCCTGGAGCAACTGTTGGGTTTCCGGTCGTGAGAGGACGCGCACTATCTGGTCCTGGATTAGGGAATCCATTTTGGACACCTTATTTTTCAACTTCTTATTTTTACAGGCAATATCGAGTGTTACTTTTACAAGGTCATTGTTGGCGGTGGTGGCGGAAAGTGGCCCGACCCTGAAATACTGAGATGGCAGGTTGGAAGTTTGGTTGGTTCGGAATAAAAAGAGAAGCTCCTCCCTTTCGTAAAATAAAATCGACATCCCTGCAAAAAGTAGAACCCCAATTATGATAGAAAGTTTCAGCCAAGTTCGCTGTTTGGGCTCCGCTGGCAGTTCCGGCGTGGTTTTCACCCTTGATCTTTCGGCAGGTCTGCGTTTCGGCGCTGCCCGGGCAGTGGTTGGAAGGGGGGGGATCTCAAGTTGATCAAGCTCTATGCCAAAATTTTCAGGTTCTTTTTTCTTTGCGGCCATTTTTTATTTCCTGCGTATTACTGATTATTTTTTTCATACGCTGTAATCATATCATTCTTTTTAGTTTGTATCAAAACAAGAGTATCAAAACGATCTGTTAATTTATTTACATACCTCCATGGGCATGATAGCTTGAATAAGAATCATTACGAATACTCAGTGACAAAGGGGGGCGTGCCAAGCTGCCCCTTGTGTGGTTGCGCGCGCTTGAAGGAGGGCGTTGCGATAGATGGTTAAAGGTGGCCAACAGAATTTGCCTGAAAAAGGCCAGGCGGTTACGCAGATTATGGTGAATCGTGACGCCTTTATGACTTACAATATTCGGCGGATGCGTGAACTTATTCGCTATCTTTCCCCTAAAAAGGCTCGTCTCTTTCAACTCATTCCCCTTTGGCTCCATGTGAACGCGCCCAATATACCCGGATACATCAAGGACCCCCAAACACCTTGTGGTATCTACCGCTTCCCCAAATCAGGTTTTTACAAACAGGCGTTGACGCTTTTAAAAATGCCAGATAAAAAAATGCGCCCTCTTTTTCCCAAAAGAGACGTTATTACGGGGATTTACTTGATGGGTAGTTCCGGGACCCTTGCACAGTCCTATCACTCAGATTTTGATTATTGGATTATAGTGGATGAAAATGCATTGACATCCCCTCAACTGGCGCTTCTTGAACGGAAGCTTTCCCTGCTGGAAGCGTATTGTCAAAAACGATATGGTCATGCGGTGACCTTTTTCATTCTTACACCCAGCCAGGTTCAGGCCAACGAATTTGCCGCGCTGGATTCGGAAAGCAGTGGTTCGTCCCAAAAAAGCCTTTTAAAAGAAGAGTTCTATCGAACCTTTATCATGATTGCAGGAAAGGTTCCGTTTTGGGCGGTATTGCCGCCAGGTTTGACCGATGAGGCTTACCAACAATGGATTTCATCGGCAAACAGGGCACGCCACTTCAAATTTATTCCGGATGATTATATTGACCTTGGCAATGTAACGCCGTTTAACGATCAAGAGACCCTTGGCGCCCTGTTGTGGCAAATCTACAAAGCAAAAAGCGCGCCGGCAAAATCCCTAATCAAGGCGTCCCTTATTTTGTATTACTTTTTTTTCTATGGCAAGGAAGGACTGCTCTGTGACCTCATCAAGGCGCGTTACCTTAAAAATTCAGATGCCGGGCATCTGATCGATCCCTATGCGGTGCTGTTTGAAAAAAGCGGGGCCTTTATCGAAAGCCTTCAGGACAGTGAATTAATGACGCTTTTTAGGGAAAGTGTTTTTTTGAGACTCAGCGGGTACAAGTCAATTCAGTACGAGACAGAAAAGACACCGAAAGAAGCCCTCTTAAATCGTTTGGTTCATCTCTGGCAATGGGACAAAGAGACCCGCGACCGTTTGCTGAATTACGGAACATGGCCGGAGACAGAGAAATTATCATTTGAAAAAAAAGTGTTTGACAAACTTTCCTTTTTCTACGAATTGGCCATGCGCGCCCGTGGTGATGAACAGCCCCCGGCCCCCATGGCGCAGGGCGACCTTCGCATGCTGACCAATCAGATTGACGCTTGTTTCAAGGCGGCGCCTGGCAAGATAGGACGATGCTCCATTGATCTTAAGCGCCACGTCGCAGAATATTATTTTACAATTTTGGGACAGGAGGGGCATCTTCCTGAAGGGCGGTGGACAGTATATGGAAAGATTGGCGGACCGACGATGGACAGTCGAGCAGTGTTATTGGACGGGCCGGAAATTCTAAAGATTGCCGGGTGGCTGATAGCAAACCAGCTTTATCGTCCGAAGATGTCTGGGGTAACGTTTCAACACGCTCCGATGTGTCCGATATCTGGCCCCCAGGCCCAGCGTCTTGTCAACAAGGTGCATGCTTTTTTTAAGGACGCCATGGCATGTATTCAAATATCGGAAGATGCGCCTGTCTGGTCAAAACTTTTCATCCTCCTTCATTCCAAAGAGGTGCCGGATTCCAATACCTTCAGTCGGGCAGATTTTTTAGTGATGAACTCCTGGGGAAATTTCTACTTCGATATGCTGGCGTTATCAAAATTTGATACCCTAGAAGCTGCATGTTACAGTGTGGCAGAGCATGTCTGGATGTTGCTGCAGCAAGTGCCCTCATGGGAGTTGCCGTTTCGTATTATGACATTGAAGGGGACGGTATCGACAGTATTTCTCACGATGTTGGATGATGTGTTATTTCGATTTAAGGCAAACAGGTCGGCAATCGCGAACGCTCAGAGACAATCGAAAAAAGAGGTCTCAGAGGAAACATTGCCGTTGCTTCTGGATGGTTAATGCGATACCCAGTTAGCGCTCACCAAAAAAGGTGGTGTGCTTTTGTAATTTTGAAAACGTGATAGGTGACAGCAGAATATGATGGAAGAAACAATTTTACTGGTGGACAATAACACCGTTTCACTCGGTGAATTGAAAGAAATCGTACTATCCTTTGGATATCAACACGTCGAAGCGGTGGAAACCGCAAATGACGCTTGGCGTCTGATGCGGGTAAAACAATTCAGTTGTGTTATTGCCGAGATGGACATGCCGGAAATGTCGGGGTTGGCGTTACTGAAAATTATTCGAAGTGATGATCGCTTTTGTGAGGTTCCTGTCTTTTTATGTCATTCGGCGTTTACAAGAGTAAAGGCACTGATGGCAGGCCAGGAAGGGGCTTCGGGGCTTATCGTTAAACCATTTGATATTGACAGCATTCTGAGTAAACTTAATGAGGGGTTAAAAGTTTCAGCGCCGCTGTTCCAGGAAGAGCAGATGTCACTGGATGAGGCGATGAACCAGATCGAAAAAGGGAATTATGAAACCGCTCTCAGCGCTTTAGAAAATTTAATTTCCACTGGTGAAACGGCTGAGGTTTATTACAACATCGGATATATCAAAACAGCCCAGGAAAAATACACTGAAGCGATAGAGGCCTTTCAAAAGGCAACGCAGCTCGATCGCCTCTTTGCCAAAGCGTATGACGCCATGGGGCGCGCCTATCAAAAGCTTGGTCGTCAGAATGAGGCGGAGCGTTTTCTGCAAAAAGCGGCTGACATCTATCTATCAAAGGAGAAGATAGAGGATGCTGAAGAGATTTTGAATGACATTTTGAAGATTCGGCCGGATACGATCAATGTATATAACAGCTTGGGGGTTCTTTACCGGAAGAAGGGAGATTTTAAGAAGGCACTTGGGTCCTATGCAAAAGCCTTGAAAATCCATCCAGATCACCCACAGATCCATTATAATATCGGAAGGCTATTTCTGGAATTGAAACAACCTCAGAAAGCCAAGCCCCATTTTAAGCGGGCAATTACTATTGATCCGGGTTTTACTGAATCAAGAGAGGTGTTAAGGGCCATTGAACTAGGGGCATTTTAAAGGTCCGGGAATCTACTTTAAAGAGGCTGTATTTTAATTTCCCACGAATCAGGTGCATTGGGGGCCGAGCTTTTTACCTCCCTGATGGCCGTATGGCGATAGGTTTGCTTCATCACTGATTTTTCATGGGGGGTCCTTATCATGGTGCCTTGAAAGATGGCGCCGGTGACTTTTACAACAGGAACCGCTTTTTGGGAATTCGCCCACTCCAAGATGGCTGTTTTCTCGTGAGCAAGCTCTTCGATTTCTTCTTCCAGGTCGCCTATTTTTGCCTGTATCGTTTCTGCATCCAATACGAGTTGGTCTTGTTTATCAAAAAGCTCCCCCAGAGCATGGTCTGCAGCGGTTGCCTTTTCTCCCAGCGATTTTATCTTTACTTCCAGGTCCGCTTTTGCTTCACTGTCTTCAGACGCAGAAAGAGTCGCCAGCTTTTTTTGCAATTCGCGCTGGGCGACTAGGGAGCGGTCCTGTATCTGGGCGATGTCGGCAATTTTTTTGTGAATGCCCTGCTGTTGCTGGTCCAGGGCGTTGGCAGACTGCTGAAGGGTGTCGCGTTTTTCAGTAAGAGCCACCAATTTGGTTTCGAGGTTCGATACCTCACCTTCTGCGTGTTCATCCACACCAACCGTCAGACGGCAGGGGGCCGACACATCTGTGCCGATATCTGTTGACTCAATTCCTTGTTTGGCCGACAGCGCCGTGACGAGTATCTTTCCACGGCTTACACGACAGGTGCCGCTGGCTTTAATGGTGGCATCGGTAATTTCTTTTTCAACAATGACGTCACCAAAAGCGGTTATGGTTGAACGCTGAATATACTTTGCCGTGACGTCTCCCTGAGCATCAATGGTCGCACCAATGATACCGCCTGTTGTCGTGATGTTTCCCGTGGTAATGATGTCAGCCGCCAGGATCTCTTTGGCCGAAAGACTGGCGCATTTCACACGGAAGCCGTTTTGGATGGTTCCCGAGACCATTACATTTCCTTCAAAATCAATGTGGCCGGTTTTTAGATCCACATCGCCTTCGATTTTAAGATCGGATATGACAGCGATCCGCCCGCCAAAAGAAAGTTTGGGCTGTCCGTCTGTTTTGGCATATATTTTCTGTTTGTCTTCCGATAGTTCCGTGCCGGTACCGAAACGAAGTTTTACATCCAATGGATTTTCGGGAGGAACCGGTTCACCATGGACATTCGTTCCGGGCTTGCCTTCACTTGGGGCGATCTTTTCTGCCAGCAGATCACCCTTGTGAACAAAGGGCACCTCCCCCTTCTCTTTAAAATCAATGTTCCCTTGGGCCCCGACGCTGCCAATTTTCTGGTTGGTCGAAAAGTAATATTTTATCTTGCCTTCACTACCGATTCTGGGCGGGGCACCAATGGCGATTTTAAATGGTTCTTTTGGGCGGGGGTCGGCAGTAAGATAGGCATTGATGGCCGCGTCATCAATGATGCCAAAAGTGATGTTTTGGGCTTCCAGTAAAGCTCGGATGTTTTCAGGTGTGAGCACGTCGGCCTTTTTTTTATACATCATAAAAGCGGTCATTCGGTCCTCAGACACCGTTACCTCAAAATGTTGTTCCATCTCATCAATGGATACCACCGGTGAGGGGCCTTCTTCCTTTTGTTCAATTTCTGAATTATCTCCGGCTTTTTTGTCTGCGTGCGATTGATTGTCATTGGCTATTTTCGAAGATTGCCCCGGGGAAGACAGCAACTCCTGGATGAGTGCATCCCGCTGCTCAACGGTGAGCACGCCATCTTCGACCATAATGTCCCTTATATATCGAATGGTTTTGGTTTCTTTAAACAGAGCCGCTTGTTTTTGCAGCGCCTTTGCCACATTTGCCTGGGACACCATTCCCTTTTTAATGGCAAATGCCCCAAAATCTCTTGCCCTCTGGCATGCTTCCCAGAATTCCATTGTTAACTTCAGCAGTTGTAGCTGCTGGGGCGTAATTATATTTTTCTTTAATAGAATGTCTTCCAGGGGAATCGCCTTACCGGATGCCGCCAGGGTGGATTGGATTGAGAGTGCGGCTGACAGTTGTTCCGGGGTGATGAGCTTATACTTGACCCCCAGTTGTCCCAAGACAGATGAGGATGAGGCCTCTGATGTAACCGCAGTAAACGAATGACCGCATTTTTTACATGCCACTGTTTTGCCCAAAATGCTGAAAGAAACCAGGTAGCTGGTAGTGCATTGGGGGCATGCGATTTTTTTTTGTTCTTCTTTGGCCATATTTTTCATCCACCTTTTATCAAATAACCAACGCGGCCACCTTGAATTCGTCAGCCTTTACGCCATTTCATTTGACATTATGACCGGTGTCTTTAAAATGTCGTTTACGCCAAGCGAAAACTGAAATCATGACAGCATAATACAATAATCATTGTATCGGTATTACGGGTGGAATCTTTAATTATTAGCAAAATTCTTGGGTTGGCACTATTTTCCTATCTTTTAGGCGCCATCCCCTGTGGTGTTATCGTTACCCGGTTATTCGTCAAACAGGATATCCGTCGATTCGGTAGTGGCAATATCGGCGCTACAAATGTGCGGCGTATCGCAGGAAACCTTCCCGGCATCATAACGCTGGCGGGCGATGTTTTGAAAGGCTTCGCACCGGTATTCATCGCCCGTAATACGTTTGTCATCTCCGATCCGTGGGTATCCATATTGATTTCTGCCGTCGCCTTGTGCGCCGTTCTGGGGCATCTTTATCCAATATTTTTTTTCTTTCGTTCCGGTGGAAAAGGGGTGGCTACTGCGGCAGGAACATTTTTGGCCATCTCACCGCCGGGTGTGGGTGCGTCGGCACTCATTTTTCTATGGGTGGTTTGGCGATATCGCCGTGTGTCTGCCGGATCTCTTTCAGCAGCAGCGACCTTGCCGGCATTTGTATATGTGTCGACCCATTGCATCCCGTATACGGTTTTAGCTGTAACCGTAGCCGTATTGATCTTCGTTCGTCATGGCGCAAATATCCGACGCTTGCGGGCCGGTACTGAACCGGCTATTGATCGCACCGCGTCTCAGAAAAAAGATCAAAAGCAGTAGCTCGTCATAAGGCAATTGCTGACCAGACCAATGTTATAGCGCCTGCAAGCACAAAGTGGGTTTCCACGAGAAATTCCAAACGGGTGCTGGGGAGCATCCGCCCCTTTTCGTAGGCCGATAGAACCATCAACAGGCATAATGGACAGGCCGCCAGAAAGAAACCGAGGCTGCTGATCGCGCCAAGTGCCGGAGTCAGGAGCAACAAAGCACATAAAAATACGAGAATGGTTCGCAGTAGTCGGGCTGTTTTCTTTTCTCCCATCAGGATCGGCAGGGTTTCTTTTCCCACGATGCGGTCCCCCTGCATGTCCAGAATATCAAAAAAGGCGGTGCGCACAAACACCATACCGGATGCCCATACAAAGACAATCAGGGTACTGCCCCCCAAATGACCGCCACTTGATAGAGACGGCAGAACTGCGGCTACAATTCCCCAGGCTACCGTAATAAAAATGGTTTTGGATCCGGGAATGTCTCTGATTTTCAACGAAACAGATTTGTCTGCGCTACGGGGGAATATCGGCATGTTATAGAGAAGGCCGGTGATGCTCATGAGCAAAAGGAGAAAAAACGGTTTGACTCCCAACGAAAATGCGGTTGTCAACCCGGCCATGCCGGCAAGGAGCGCCATAATGCCCAGCCAAGTTTGATGACGGGTGTAAAACCTTGCCCGGTTCGGATCTTTATAACGGTCACTGTGACGTCCGGTCAGATTGTTAAGAAGATGCATGGACAACACATAGAGCATTGCCATAATGACGTAACTGCGGTGATTGGGAATATTCAGTAGCCGGTTACAGGCACAGCAGAGGCAGCCCGCCCCGATGGAAACATATATTGATGTTAACAGCAGAACGCGTTGTACCTTAAAAGCAAGGTGGCGGACGTTGCCGTGCCTGGTGGAGGGAATTTCTTCCAGCACTCTGTAAACACGGTTGGTAACCCAGTTGGGCGTTGAGGCACCTGCCGTAATGGCTACCCGTTCAACACCTGAAAAGGCACGGATGTCAAGCTCTTCTTCGGTCTCAATGGCAAATGTCGGTTTTTCTGCCTGCCGGGCAATTTCGGCAAGACGTTGGGTGTTTCCACTGGCATGACCCCCGACGACCACCACGGCATCTACGGTTTTGGCCAGTTGACTGATCTCCTCTTGCCGTTTTTCAGTAGAGTCACAAATCGTGTCGAACACCTTATAATGAGGTGCATTTTCGGCGGACCAGGCTTTGACGGATTCGAAAAAAGCGATATTTTGGGTCGTTTGGGCGACAATAATGGCCTTGTCGAAAGGCGGAAGGGCACCAAGCTGATCAATTGAATCTGCCACATGACCGTTGGGTTCGGCATATCCCAGAAGGCCAATGACTTCGGGGTGGTCTTGGTCACCAATAATAATGACAGAATGGCTCGTTTGGGCATGACGTTTGATAATCGTTTGGACCTTGATGACACGGGGGCAGGTGGCATCAATCACTGTGTAGCCCGCGGCGTGGAGCTTTTTTTGGGAGTCGGGCGGAACACCGTGGGCGCGAATAATGACGGTTCCCGTGCCTTTTTCAGGTATTTCATCAATGATTGAAATACCTTTTTCAGATAACAGACCAAGCACTTGGGGGTTGTGGATCAAAGGCCCCAGGGTATAGATGGGGCCCTTTTTTGTATTTGCCGCTTCCAGGGCGAGGTCCACAGCCCTGCGGACGCCCATGCAAAATCCAGCGGTTTTGGCAAGGGTTAGTTTCATCTATTTCCGTGTCAGGTTCAATTCGAAGCTTCTTTTAGGTAGATCTTGTGATCCACAAGCGAGAGGGAATGAATTGTTGCCGTAATGATTTTTTGTTCCCCGAAGATGCTGGTCAAACGTATGGTATCTGGCCCATCGGGCTCAGCGGTGTCCACAGATTCCATGATGAGGGTTTGTTCCTCTCCCTTGATTAAGTATGCACTGGCTTCACACATAATATCTTTCCTTTCCGATTTTTCAAACTCTTGTGATAGGGTGAATTCGTTACAAATAGGGCTGAAGATGTTCTTCTACCAGCGATTGGATTAAGTGGGGCAAGGGGGCAGGGGCAATGCCCACCACTTCGACATTTTCCTGGGTCAGCGGCAGTAGAAATTTTCTTGCCCGGCTAGCAGCGACAGCCTCTGCCATTTTGGGTGTTACCTCACCCATCATGGCATGGGCCATTACGATTCCGATCGGGCCAATGATGATGTCTGCATATCGCGTGGTTTGGGCAATGGCATTTTCTCCGGATGCACCCCGATTTGCCCTGGCTTTGAGCATTTGGGCCGTGGCAATGGCATTGGTGCCAAGCGCGATAATTTCGACGCTTTCACCGAGGCGTTCTTTCAGTTGTTTAATGATGGCGCTTCCAATGCCGCCTCCCTGACCATCAATGACACATATTCGCTTCATATCAGAGCTTCCGTATTTTGGATAAATTTTTCCGATCTCGTTTTGATAAGCGCCGGCTAGGGCCTTTTTTTACGGTGGTTGGTTTCCATCCGGAGAGTTCCTCTTCGTTCGGTGATCCTTCCATGCCTGAAAGTGTTTGGGTCAGCCGATCTTCGAATTCGGGTGAGCTGATGGTGGCGGCACCGTTTTGTGAGGACCATTGGACAACTTCTCTGTCCGAGCTTACCACGAGAGCTTTTTCACGGGATGTGCGCGTCATCTTTCTGATCAAAGCGTCTGCAGTTTCACCGGGGCCTGAAAATTTAATGCGGATACCTCTGACGCGATCATTGTGGGGCATGAAAGAGGGGGCGTCTCCACCATCAAAGACCACCGTAATCCGGTGCGCTTTTTTTCGTTTGTATCTGGCAAGGTCTTCGAGCAAGGCCTCTCTTCCTGATTGCATGTCCAACGCTTCGAGCATGCCCCAGCGAAAAGATTGTCGGATCAGGTTGTAGCCATCTATGATGATATGAACAGCCATGTTGGTTTGTGTGAGTGGTAAAGGCCTTTTGTGACGGATTGAAATACGGCAAAACGACGTCGTTAAGTCCCCCCCTTGCCGCCTGTACATTCATTTCCTACGGTTGATTCAACAGCATCAAAAGGCGATCAAGATCCTCGTCACTGTAAAAGTCGATTTCCAGTTTACCCTTTTTTCCTTTCCGTTTAATCTGAACCCGCGTCCCGAAGTGACGGGATAGGGATTCCTCAAGATCTTTGAAATAGATTTGGTCTGTCCCTGGCTTGGGGTGCCGGGAAGGTTTCTTATCTGCATTAAGGCGTTTAATGAGCGCTTCGGTTTGCCGCACAGAGAGCGAGTTCGCAAGCACTGCGCGCATAGCAGCATTCTGAACGGCCGTCGACTGTGCCCCGAGCAGCGCCCGCGCATGTCCCATACTTAAAAGCTTGTCCATCATGGCGGCTTTAACCGGTTCTGGAAGCTGGCGTAATCGAAGAATATTGGTCACTGCAGATCTGCTTTTACCCACACGGTTGGCGGCTTCCTCCTGGGTGATATCAAATTCAGTGATCAGCCGGTGATAGGCCTCGGCTTCTTCCAGAGGATTAAGGTTTTCCCGCTGAATATTTTCGATGATGGACAGCTCCAACATTTCCCGATCGGTGATGTCCTTGATTACGACCGGTACCTGTTGAAGCCCTGCTATTTTTGAGGCCCGCAGGCGTCGCTCCCCCGCTATTAACTCATATCCTGCCCCATCTTTTCGGACAAGTAACGGCTGGATAATCCCCTGGGTTCTTATTGAATCGCTTAATTCCTGCAATTCGTCTTTTGAAAATTGAATGCGTGGCTGATACCGGTTGGGCCGAATCTCGGTGATATCACAAAAAAAATAGGGGGATGGATCCTGTTCTTCGGAACCGTGCATTTGGGGGATTAAAGAATCTAATCCTCTGCCGAGGGCAGCGCGCCCCTTTTTTTTTGCGGGAATGGTTATATTTTTGAGTGCCATTTATTTTCTCTATTGCCTCTACCACTGGGCTTTATACGATCAGCCGTGTCGCTCAAGGATTTCTTTTGCCAATGCCATATAGCTTTTAGCACCTACGGATGCCGGATCGTAAAGCATAATCGGCTTTCCGAAACTGGGCGCTTCCCCCAGTCGAACGTTTCGATGAATAGCGGTCTTGAAGACCTTGTCCTTGAAATACGTTTCAGCCTCTTTGGCCACCTGTTGCGACAGATTGGTCCGTTTATCATACATGGCAAGCAAAATGCCGGATATCTTCAGCTGGGGATTAAGCCCCCGTTTAATGCGTTTGACTGTGTCCAACAACTGGCTGAGGCCTTCCAGGGCATAAAATTCACATTGAAGAGGTATCAGTACAAAATCAGCTGCCGTCATGGCGTTGATTGTCAGCAGGCTCAAAGAGGGTGGGCAATCAAGGATTATAAAATCAAACTGTCCATTGAGGTTTGCCAGAAGTTTCTTGAGCGCCGATTCCCGATGGTTCTCAGACATCATTTCCACTTCAAAGCCGATAAGCTCCACACGGGCGGGAATGATCTTGAGCGCTTCAATTTCACATGATATGATAAGATCTTCGACCGGAACGTCACCGATCATGCCATGATAAAGGGTCTTCTCAATGGCATTTTTATCAATCCCCAGGCCCGTCGTTGCATTGGCCTGCGGATCACAATCGACCAGAAGCGTCCGTTTGTTATAAATAGCCAGTGCTGCCGCCAGGTTGATAGCCGTGGTGGTTTTGCCGACACCGCCTTTTTGATTTACTATGCAGAATATTTGAGTCATGGATTGAACCGTGTAGCACAAAAAACCTAATTTGGAAAGAATATATCGCCTGTGCTATAAGGGCTATGGTATTCATCATATTAATCAAAGGAAATCGACATGGAAACTTTCAAAAGATCAATACGGCTGCTCTTCTTATTCATGATTTTTGGGAGTTTCTTTTCGGTGGCCGACACCGATGCCATTACCGTCAAGCAAGAGGAAGACATCGGCCGTGAATTTATGACGGTCATTAAAAAACGATTTGAAATTGTTGAAGATCCCTATGTTTCCCAGTATATTGAACGTTTGGGGCAGCGGCTTTTAAAGTCCTTCCCCCCGCAACCACTGCCCTATCATTTTTATGTTATCAAACAAGATGTTTATAACGCTTTTGCAGGTCCGGGTGGTCATGTGTTTATTAACAGTGGCCTTTTTCAGGCAATGGCCACCGAGGAGGAACTGGCCGGTATCCTTTCCCACGAGATTGCCCATGTATCATGCCGGCATATATCCCAAAAAATCGAAAGGTCTTCCAAAATTGAATTGGCCACCCTTGCCGGTGTTGCGGTTGGTATTTTTCTCGGTGTTAGTGGTTCGGGAGGCGCTGCTGCCAATGCCGTTACGGTGGGATCGATGGCTGCCGGGCAATCCCTTTCCCTGGCCTATAGCAGGGACGACGAACGGCAGGCCGACGAAATTGGATTGAAATATCTTGAAAAATCAGGATACAGTGGCCATGGATTGATCACAATGTTAAAAAAGATCAAGGCCAAACAGTGGTACGGTTCAGATATCCCTACCTATTTGAACACACATCCGGCAGTTGATGATCGTATTGCCTATCTGGATGCCCAACTGGCAAAGGCCGAACCGATACCGGTTTCAAACGTCGCTACAAAATCCGATGCATTTGACAGGGCTCACACCCGCCTGTTGGCCCTTTATGGTCCCAAGGATACGGCCGCCAGCACATTTCAGCAAATGTTGGCTGAGGATGAAAACAGTTGCCTTGCTAATTTTGGCATGGGACTGTTTCTGGCCAGAGATGGAAATCGTGACATGGCGGTGACGTATTTAAAAAACGCTTTGGAACGACAGGCCTTTGACCCCTTTCTCCTAACGGATTTGGGTCGCGTCTATTATGAAAACGGAGCATTTTCGGCGGCACTCAAAACACTTGAATCGGCAGTGGGACTTGGGGGACAGAACCAGGAGGCTCGGCTGTTATTAGGACGAACGCAGACGGAATTGGGTCAGCTCGATGATGCCCAAAAGACGTTGTTTCAGCTTACAATAGACAGACCAGATTTTCCCCAAGGATTTTATTACCTGGGCGATGCATATCATCGGCTGGAGCAACCCGCCCATGAACATTACTATTTGGCGCAGTTTTACCGGCTTAAAGGCGATGTTAAAAAGGCGCTGTTCAACCTGGAGCGCGCAAAAACCCATGCATCGGATTCGGAACTAAAAGAGAAAATTGAAACAGCCATCAAAGACATGAAAGAGGCTGGTAAAAAATCAAAGTCTAAAAAGAAATGACATGACCGGATGAATGTCATAACTTGTCATAGTGAGAAAATTGCATGGAAAAAGTCCCCCTGCCCTGGGTGGCTGACCGTAAGATCGTGGAGTAACCGAACATTTTTGCAAGCGGGACAATGGCCTTAATGATTTGCACGCCGGTCTTCGGCTCAATGGATTCCACTTTCCCATTGCGTGAGTTCAAATCTCCGATAACGTCCCCCACAAAGGCTTCCGGTACCATAACTTCAACAGACATGATCGGGTCCAGCAAAAAGGGGGCTGCCTTGGTAATCGCCTCCTTGCACGCCATGGCAGCACTTACTGTGAATGCAAGATCTGAGCTGAGTGATTCTTTAAAGGTGCCGCCAGTCAGTTCCGCCATCACGTCTGTTACTTGATACCCCATCAGCGCGCCGCTTTCGAAGGATTCCATGACACCCTTTTCAATGGCGGGCAAAAATTGATCAGGAATGGTTCCATCTGCAATCTTGGAACGAAAATGGTTGCCCTGTCCCCGTTCTGTTGGTTTGACGGAAATATGGACTTCCGCAAAATGATGTTGACCGGCTATCTCTTTATCAAAAACTGCGGCTGCGTTTCCGTCGGCGGCAATGGTTTCACGATATACCACCTGTGGCTTTCCAACATTTACATGGGTGTTAAATTCTCTTTCCATCCGACTGGTGATAACTTCCAGGTGAAGCTCTCCCATCCCTGACAGGATGATCTGGCCAGTTTCCTCGTCTTCTTTTACCTGCAAAGTGGGGTCTTCCGCTGTAAATTTGTCGAGTACCTGCTGCAATTTGTCTTGGTCAGCATGGGTTTTGGGCTCGATAGCAACCGATATGACCGGCTTGTAAAATTCTATTTGTTCAAGAACAATCGGGTGGTCGTTCCGACACAGGGTCTCACCCGTTGAAGAGTCCTTGAGGCCGACAACGCCGACAATGCCGCCAGCCCCTACTTGATCGATTCTTTCCCGTTTGTTGGCATGCATCCGCAAGATTCGAGACAGTTTTTCCTTTTTTTTCAGATAGGGGTTAAAAACCTCATCACCGGCTTTGAGAATTCCGCTATAGACTCTGACAAATGACAGTTTTCGGCCTTCGATCATTGATACCTTGAAAATAAGTGCCGCTAATGGTGCTTTGTCATCAGGGGGACAATGCACCATCTCACCACTGTCCGGATTGGTTCCCTTAATTGCAGGAACGTCGACCGGGCTTGGCAGGTAACTGATGATGGCGTCAAGAAGCGGTTGTATCCCTTTATTTTTCAACGCGCTGCCACAAAATACCGGCACCAGCTTCAGGTCGATAGTGGCCTGACGAATCGCAGTGGTGAGCATTTCTATGGAAACTTCCTCCTCGGCCAGGTAGGCCTCCATGATGCCGTCGTCCACCTCTGCGACCGATTCGATTAATTTTTCTCGATATTCCAACGCTTGATCCACATATTCAGGATCAATCTCAATATCAGAGAAAGATGCACCCAGGCTGTCGTCATCCCATACGACCTGTTTCATTCGAATCAAATCGACGATGCCTTTAAATTGATCTTCCGATCCGATCGGTATTTGCAATATCAACGGATTGGCATGGAGCCGACTCACCATCATATCGACCGTGCCGAAAAAATTGGCACCAATACGGTCAAGTTTATTCACAAAGGCGAGTTTGGGGACCATGTATTTGTCTGCCTGTCGCCAAACCGTTTCCGATTGGGGCTCTACGCCGCCAACGGCACAAAAAACACCAATGGCGCCATCCAGCACACGCAGGGACCGTTCCACTTCGATGGTGAAGTCCACATGACCAGGGGTGTCGATAATCTGGATTTCGCTACCGGCCCACTGGCAATAAGTTACCGCCGATGTAATCGTAATGCCACGGTTCTGCTCATCGGGCATCCAGTCCATGACGGCTGCCCCATCGTGGACTTCTCCCATTTTGTGGGAGCGACCTGTATAATATAAAATCCGTTCTGTAACAGTGGTTTTTCCGGCATCAATATGGGCAATGATGCCGATATTCCGTATCTTTGAAATGGCGTGTTTTTTTGTCATTTTACTAACAGCATGTTGGCTTTATAGGGATATCGAATGTCAATATGGCCGGCAAGGGTCGTAGCCTCGCGACCATTAACTAAAAGTTTCACTTTATCAATTTGGTCGATGTTGAAAACCAATGAGTTCACAATGGCATAGAGGGTCAGTAATTCCATTTGGACACCCCCCGGATGGCCAACGGTTAACTCATCTGAAAAATCAACGTAGGCAGTGCCGTCTTCTGCAATGAAAAAATCCCTTAAAACAGTATTCGCTGGTAATGTCTGCGTTAGATTTTTCCCGGGGCCTCGAATCAGTTGTTCAATGATCCCTTTTCCTTTTGAAGCCGGATCGTCTGATACCACAATTGATCGTATCTCCGAAACAAGATATTCAAGGGTGTTGTCTGCAAAATAAACATGCACCGGCGTCCTGACGCGATTATCGGTATGCCCTGTGGGCGCCGAAGACGATACTGCGGGCCGTGTATTCAAATCATTCTGTTTCAGATGATAATAGATGGCAGCAGCGGTACCCAACAAGATGGTAATCGCAGCCGGTACTATTATGAAGCGTCGGGTCACATTTCCGCTCTGTTTATTTCTGAAAATTAAAGACATCGTTTTTTAAGCCATACCCCGGGGGATGTCAAGGAAAGAAGAAAAGCAACGGGTGAGAAATAGATATTCTTCTTTTATTTTCATTGTTTGTGTTTGCGATTGGGGCATCCCTCCGGGTCCGAAAAAGCCTTTTTTAGAAATTGCCAATTTGGCTATAATATTTTGAAATAATAATAAATATGTTAAATGTCTTGACACCCGCAGCGCTTCTGGGGGTATAATATATTTGATGATGAAAGCAATTGTGATAATGGCCAGTATATTAAATTATTGCTAACAATATGGTATGACATTACAAGTATGACAACGATTTTTTGAATTGGTACTGACAGAAGGCGGATTTTAAAGTGCGTTTCTATTCATAAAGGAGGCTAATTATGACAACCGGTTTTAAAAAAATCATTTGTCCGACGGATTTTTCACCCTTTTCCGAGATGGTATTGAAAAAAGGTGTGGAATTGGCAAAATTGTTTAACGCGGAATTGTTACTGATGCATGTTATTACCAATCCTTGGTCAGATATGTACAGCAAGACAAAGGCGTTTGAGAACAATGAAAAAAAATTCCTACAATCTTCCCCTGCCGAAATAGAAGCGGTCGTGGTGGATAAATTACAGGAGCTTCTAAAGGGGTTTGCAGGAGATGTGACGGCTACAATACGTGTGGCCATGCTGGAGCATACCTATCAGGGCATCATCGATGCCGCGGAAGAGCAAGATGCAGATCTTATTGTAATGTCCACCCATGGAAGAACCGGCGCAAAGCGGTTTTTAACCGGGAGCGTTACGGAAAATGTCGTTCGAAAGGCCCCCTGTTCCGTTCTGGTGGTTCGGGAATAGCGGTAACAAACTTTTTGAGCGAATTTTTTCCCAAAAGAAAGATTGACGTGGGCCGGTGGTGGCCGGTCGTGAATGATCCTGCGTTATTGTTAATGGATGATGAGTTCATAAGAGGCCGAATTCATTAAGATTTAAGTATTAAGATTTGTTTTTGAATTTAAAATAGTTGGTTAAAACTTAACACCGAGTAAAAAGTGGACGTTGGACTTTTTACGAGGCCATCAATGGACAGCAAATGAAACCCACTGCTTTGGCAGTGGGTTTTTTTGGTTCATTATTTGTTTAAGCAACATTTTTGTACTTCTTCCCACTTCCGCATATGGCAGATGGCTGAGAATTTCAAGGTTTTCTGAGAAAATGCTATGTTGCTTCTAATTTAAACCAGTTATGCTGTAAACTTGACAACAAAAAAAGGGATTGCCAATTTGGCGAATCCCTTATAATCGTTGGTGGAGCTGAGGGGGCTCGAACCCCTGGCCTCATGACTGCCAGTCATGCGCTCTCCCAGCTGAGCTACAGCCCCAAAGAGTAAGAGCTGAACTAACAAAATAGAGAATAGGTGTCAACAGTAATTTTAAAATGATCATAAGGCCTTTTTCCATAAAAGCAGTGGTGTTTGATTTTGACGGGACGCTGACCAAACCCGGGGCCCTTGATTTTTCGACCATTAAAAAGGCTATTGCGTGCCCGCCTGACATGCCGGTGCTCGAGTATCTTGAGTCGGCTGATGCGATGAAATGCCGGCACGCAACGCATCTTCTTGATGCGTTTGAAGCTGCAGGGGCCAAGGCTTCCAGACCCAATGTTGGAGCGGAGCGGTTGGTTAGGAAAATTCGAAGGCTTGGGATACCGGTGGCAGTGTTGACCCGAAACAGCCTTGCCCCGATTTACTGTGCCCTTGAAAATTTTTCATACCTGACCGCTGATGACTTTGCCTGTATTTGCACCCGGGATGAGCCGGTGCGACCGAAACCTAGCCCCGAGGGGCTCTTTTTCATTGCTGAAAAACTTGGCGTGAATGTCGCTGAATTGCTGGTGGTGGGGGATTACCGGTTTGACATTCAGGCGGGCCACGCGGCTGGTGCGGTGACAGTTTACCTGGATCATAATGGGGCGGGGTTGCCCCAGGATCTGGAGAGCCATTTTACGATTTCTGATTTATCGGAAATCCTGCCCATTCTTCAACTGGGCCGTCCTTTACTTGGTGGCAAACTTCCCAACGAGATGCTGGCACAGTTTATAATGCCGTTTCAATCCCAAGACCCATCGGTGTTGATTGGCCCCGGCGTGGGTAAAGACATTGCTGCGGTGTTGCCCGGACCATCTGATGTGGTCATTTTAAAATCAGATCCGATTACTTTCGTGGCAGAGTCCATCGACCAGTATGCGGTACAGATCAATGCCAACGACATTGCCACTGCAGGTGCCACCCCTCGCTGGTTTTTGACTACGCTCCTCTTTCCGGTGGGTACCCCCCCCTCTGCCATTGGGCATGCCATGCAATCGATGGCCGTTCTCTGCAAGAAACAGGGCATTATCCTCTGTGGCGGGCATACCGAAATCACGGATGCAGTGACGCGACCGGTGGTATCCGGTATGATGGTCGGCACGGTTCCAAAAGAGCGGCTTATCGATAAAAAATCGATGAAAGCAGGAGATTCTATTCTTTTTACCAAGAGGGTGGCAGTGGAGGGGACCGCTATCCTTGCGCGAGAGTTTGAAAAGAAGCTTCTTTCATTGGGCGTTCCGGCAGAAGAAATCAAAGGGGCCCGGGCGCTGTTGTCCCAAATCAGCATTCTTGCGGAAGCCCGTATGGCCTCTGAAACAGAGGGTATCCATGGGCTCCATGATGTCACTGAAGGTGGCATTGCCACGGCAGTGCAGGAATTTAGCATTTCCGGTGGCCATCGTATTCGTATCGACGTTGATGCGATTCCAATACATCCGCTTACAGAGAAGTTTTGCAGGCTACTGAACCTGGATCCCTTTGGTCTCATCGGATCGGGCAGTCTCTTAATTGCCTGTTCGTCGGACGCAGCGGATATCCTCCTGGAAAAGGTTCGGGCTACCGGCATTGAAATTACCCTTATCGGAGAGGTGCTCGACACGGGTGAGGGTGTCGAGGCGTATCGGAACGGTCAACCAACTGCTTGGCCTGTGTTTTCAAGGGATGAGCTGGGGAAACTCTATGGCATATGAATGACCATCGGGTATGAATTGTGGCGGTTTCGGAGGAAGTCTGTATCTTACCTGCGGCTTCGCGGGAGCGAAAGTAATTTATCCCATCTTCTGTTTCAGTTTTTCTATAAAATATTTTTTCTTTGCCTCGTCTGCTTTAATATGCGCTTTTACCGCTTTCCACGTTGGGGAACAGTTTTTATATCCAACCGTCACAAGTTCATGAATAATTTGGTCAATCTGCTTTTTATTTTCCGGTGTGACCTCTACGCCGGCTTCAAACAAAATATCTTTCATGTATCTTAAATAACAGGACATAATGTCTCCTGATAGTATGGATGAGTATGCGTTGGTTCAGATCAGCGCTTGATTTGTCGGCCCGTGGCCGCTTATCCTATGTGCTAAGAATTAATGTTATGCTAACCTGAGGTGTTCAGAAAAAGCAACCATCTAAATTATTGGAGAAAGCCATGCCACGGACAACAGTCAAATGGGTGGGGGAACATCAATTTGTCGGTACGGACAGTAAGAACAATGCGGTGGTTTTGTCTGGAGATGATGATGGCGGTGTCAGTCCATCTGAAATGCTGCTGGTGGCCCTGTCGTCCTGTACAGCGGTGGATGTCGTCGAAATTATGAAGAAGAAACGAAAACCACTTTCTTTTCTTGAAGTCATTTCTGACGGTGAGCGGGATCCGGAACCTCCCTGGGCCTACCGGAAGATTCATCTCCTGTTCAGGGTTAAAGGGGAAAATGTCACTGAAAAGGCGATTCGACAGGCCATCGATCTATCCCAGGAAAAATATTGTTCCGTTGCCGCCACTGTGCGGGGAGTGGCGACAATTAACACAGAATATGAGATCCTTCCATAGAAAATAAAATAGAATACAATTGTGACGTAAGATGACTGAAACGAGGTTGAACGGGAAACAACGCGGATTATTGCAGGAAACACTTGAACACCGCATTCTTCACGGCCTTTCCTGTGAATGGGAAACGGCCCTTTGGGTTTTGGGTAAAGACATGCGGGCGCAGCTTCAAAAACCGCTTTTTCGCCTTCGTGATATGGAGCGGCGCCTGGGACAGTGGGACCTGGCCAAAAAAGAGATTAGTCTTAGCCGGTCTTTTGTCATGGAACACCCATGGGGTGCGGTCCGGGAGGTGCTGGCCCATGAGATCGCCCACCAGGTCGCCCACCAAGTGTTTTTCGCAGCCAATGAAACGGCCCATGGCCCGGCATTTCAAAAGGCCTGCGCATTGCTTCATATCGATGCAGTGGCAACGGGCCGCTACCAGCGGCTTGATGAAAGCGACACCTGTGGGGAATCAGACAGAATACTGATTCGGATTAAAAAGCTGCTGGCCCTCGCAGAGAGCCAAAATGTTCATGAGGCCGAAGCCGCCATGCTAAAAGCCCACGCCCTGATTGAAAAGTATAATGTGGATCTCCTGGCCCTCAATGAGCATCGAGATTTCGTTAGCATTCTGGTGGGGCCACCGGCGTTGCGTCATACCAGGGATAAGTATCGCCTGGCAAATCTGCTCCAGGACTTTTATTTTGTCGAGGGGATTTGGGTGCCTGTGTATGTAATGGACAAGGGCAGAATGGGCAGAGCGCTTGAAATCAGCGGAACGGCTCAGAATGTGGCACTTGGTTCTTATGTGCATGATTTTATATCACATTATATCGCTTCCCAATGGATTCAATATAAAAATGGCAAGCGCCTAAGTCACCATCGGCAAACGGATTTTGCCATCGGAATCCTTGACGGGTTTCGAAAAAAACTGACCACAACCGTCGATAAAAAACGATGCAACCGCCATAGGGGAGCGCTCGTGGCCATTGACGATCCCCAACTTCAAACATACATGGCCTATCGGTATCCTCAGGTTCGAAACATTCGTCGCAGCGCCAGCACCACCGATATGAACGTCATACAGGCTGGCATTGCGGTGGGTGAAAGGCTTGTCATTTCCAAGGGAATTACGGTAAAAGAAAAAGGGCGAGGACGGATCGGCTTTGATGGCCTTCAAACTGAAAGGAAAAGGTGAACATTGTGCGATGGAAACAATTTTTTACACCGGTGACCAATTTTGATGCAGCCCAGGCCAAAGACTTTATGGATCAGGCCACGGTAGATGAATTTACCCTTTTAGATGTTCGGCAGCCAAAAGAATATAAGGCCGAGCACATTCCCGGCGCCAAACTGATACCGCTGGGAGATCTGGGGGACCGGCTGGATGAGATAGACCCACAAAAGCCCACTATTGTTTATTGTGCCATTGGGGGGCGCAGCCGGGTGGCCGCCCAGATGCTGGCCGGCAAGGGATTTCGTGAAGTTTACAATCTGTCTGGCGGGATTAAAGCCTGGCAAAGCGGAAAAGCGGTTGGCCAGGAGGAGTCGGGGTTGATGCTTTTTTCAGGAAAGGAATCCACCGAAGAGACGCTGCTGGTGGCCTATTCTCTGGAAGCGGGGCTGAGGGAATTTTACCTCACGTTGGCGGAACAGGTGGGCAGTGAAAAAACACGATCCCTTTTTACCAAACTATCCACCATTGAAGTAAAACACCAGGATCGTATCATTGTGGTTTATAACAAGGCGGCGGATACGCCAATGACCCGTGAGGACTTTGATCAAAAGACCGGCGACGACCAGATGGAAGGGGGACTGACCACGGAAGAATATCTGGCGCTGTATGATCCGGACCTTACGGTCCCCGAAGAGGTGATTTCTCTTGCCATGGCCATCGAGGCCCAGGCCCTGGATCTCTATCAGCGGGCTGCAGACCGGGCGGCATCGGCTGAAAGCAAGGCGGCCCTTTTGCAAATTGCCTCCGAGGAACGGGCCCATATCAACCAGCTGGGTCAACTTTTGGAAACCCTGTAGCTTAAGAGGAAACCATGAAAAAACAACTCGTCCTTGCCGGTGGGGGGCATGCCCATATGATGACGTTGGCAAATTTAAGGGCATTTGTTGAAAAGGGGCATGGCGTGACGGTTATCGGCCCATCTGAACACCACTATTACTCTGGAATGGGGCCCGGCATGCTGGGGCAGACCTATCGGCCGGAGGAGGTGCGATTCGCCACCCGGCAGGTGGTGGAAAAATTTGGTGGCACCTTTGCGCTTGGGAAAGTCGTTCGCATTGATCCCGGGGCCAACCTTGTTCATCTTGATACCGGAGAAGAAATCCCCTACGATGTCCTATCATGTAACCTCGGCAGTCATGTAGATGGGGACATTATTGCCGGGGACCTCACAGATATCTACCTTGTAAAACCGATTGAGCGGCTGCTGGAGGCACAAAAACGGATTCTTGAACTGGGTCGACAAAAACATGTGGCGGTGGGCATTGTGGGGGGCGGTCCCTCTGCCATTGAGATTGCCGGAAATGTTTGGCGGCTGACCCAGGGCCGCGACATGCAGTCGGCCGGCATCAAAATTTTTGCTGGATCCTCCGTGATGCCCCATCATCATCCGCGAATTCGGGCCAAAGCAAAGCGATCATTGGTAGACCGAGGCATCGAGATAATTGAAGGCAGCCGGGTGACGGCCGTGAAAACCGGTCAGGTGGCTGAGGCCAATGGCAAGGCACATCCGCTGGATGTGATATTTGTGGCCACTGGTGTTCGCCCAAACCGGGTATTCAAGGACTCCGGGATACCGGTGGGGTCGGATGGGGGAATGACGGTTAACCGGTATCTTCACAGTCCCCAATACAAAAATATTTTCGGCGGGGGAGATTGTATCCATTTTGAAGATGCGCCCCTTGACAAGGTTGGGGTCTATGCTGTGCGTCAAAATCCTGTGCTGTTTCATAACCTGATGGCCACGCTTGAAGGCCGCCCGCTTGAGCTGTTTGAACCGGGGGGAGACTATTTGCTTATTTTCAACCTGGGAGACGGTGGCGGCATTTTCCATAAGCATGGCATACAGTTCGGGGGGCGGCTGGCCTTTGTCATAAAAGATTTTATTGATCGGCGGTTTATGAAAAAATTTCAACAGATGGAGAAAGCGTAAAGAATGATCACCTTACTTGACTACGGCGCCGGTAATGTCCGCAGCGTCATAAATGCCATTGAAAGCCAGGGAGAGACCGTGACGGTTGTTTCATCCGGCGATGATATCATGAATGCAGAAAAGCTTGTCTTTCCCGGTGTCGGCGCCTTTGGCAACATGATGCGAATTTTGAACGAAAAAGAGTATGTGGCACCGCTCAAGTCCTATCTTCAGTCAAACCGACCGTTTCTGGGTATCTGTCTGGGACTTCAGGCCCTTTTTGACGAGAGCGAAGAGGCTCCCGGCGTAAATGGGCTGGGCATTATCCCCGGGCTTGTAAAACGGTTTGACATCGAATTGTCCGTTCCCCATATCGGCTGGAACGGTCTGATTTGCCATCAACCTTCCCGAATTTTCAACGGACTTGACGGCGAGGATAAATTCTATTTTGTTCATTCCTTTCATGTGGTGCCCGAGAACACGTCTGATATTTTAACGTCGACGGATTACGGATATCGATTTGCGAGCAGCATTCAAAAGGGCAACATCATCGCAACCCAGTTTCACCCGGAAAAGAGCGGGCGGGTTGGGTTGACCATATTGAAAAATTTCATAGACGAGCGCACCAGACCAGTGGTTCTTGAAAATTGTCCAACAGAGACTTGTCTTGCCAAACGGATTATCGCCTGCCTTGATGTGCGATCCAATGACCAGGGAGATCTGGTCGTGACCAAAGGGGATCAGTACGATGTTCGGGAAAACGGCGATGTGCGAAATCTTGGGAAACCCGTGGCCCTTGCTGAACGGTATTACAATGAAGGGGCGGATGAGATTACCTTTTTGAACATTACCGGGTTTCGGGATTTTCCTTTAAAAGACCTTCCGATGATCGAAGTGTTGCGCCAGACCTCCAAAAAGGTGTTTGTTCCCCTGACCATCGGTGGGGGAATTCGGGATTTTACAGACCGGGATGGCAACCACTATACGGCCCTTGCGGTGGCTGACGCCTATTTCCGCTCCGGTGCCGATAAGATATCCATTGGTAGTGATGCAGTAACCATTGTAGAAAGCTATCGCCAAACAGGGCAAAAAACGGGCACGAGTGCCATTGAAGCGATTGCCGAGGTTTATGGCGCCCAGGCGGTGGTCATCTCGATTGACCCCCGTCGGGTCTACGTGAAAAGCCCCGATGAGGTGTCCCACCATGTGATAAAAACCACCGTTCCCGGACCGAATGGTGAGGGCTATTGCTGGTACCAGTGCACGATCAAGGGCGGCCGGGAAGGCCGGCCGCTTGATGCGGTAACACTGGCCAAATCCTGTGAGGAGCTGGGGGCCGGCGAAATATTGTTAAACTGTATCGACCGGGACGGGACCAACCAGGGATTTGACATCGAGCTCATCAATGCCGTGAAAAAGGCGGTATCAATACCGGTCATCGCGTCCAGCGGGGCCGGATGTGCCGAGCATTTCTATGCGGTCTTTTCCCAGACCGCCGCCGAGTCCGCATTGGCGGCCGGGATTTTCCATCGGCGAGAGGTGCCGATCGGAGACGTGAAGACATATCTTGTGAACAAAGTGGAGGTTCGCCGATGATTTAGTAGAAACAGACTTGGTTTTTTCCGTTTCTTTTGGCGCGATAGAGGGCTTCATCTGCCCGCTGGACCAGCATTTCAACCGTATCGGCATCGCTTGGGTAACAGGCGATGCCAAGGCTGGCTGTTTTTCGTTCACACCGCTTTGCGGGGCCTTCTGACAGGGAGCAATTGCGAATATTCCCGATGATTCTTTCTGCCGTTTTCATGGCATCATCTCGGTTTGTATAGGGCAGCACCACGGCGAACTCTTCCCCGCCATATCGGGCGGCAAGATCCACCTCGCGGATACTCGATTTGATCAGCTTTCCAAACAACCGCAGCAAGCCATCTCCCGCCGGATGGCCATAGGTGTCGTTATATTGTTTAAAATCATCAATGTCGATCATGATAAGCGCCATGGGTTGCTGCTGGCGGTTGCACCTTTTGATTTCATAGCCCATAAAATGCATTAAATATGAATGGTTGTAAAGATTTGTCAGCTTGTCGGTAATGGCGGCGCTACGGGTTTTTTCGATCCGGTTCAGCAGTTGGTCCAGGTATAGCTTTTTCTTCATCAGCGATTTGATTCGAATGATCAACTCATCTTTATTGACAGGTTTCATCAGAAAGTCGTCGGCCCCGAGTTCAAGGCCTTTCAGCTTGCTTTCCATATCGCTTTGGGACGAGACCATTACGATCTGAATATTTCGAGTTTCTTCATTTTCTTTTAGCCGAGTACAAATAGCGAATCCATCCATATTCGGTAGGATCAGATCCAGCAGAATAAGATCGATTTTTTCGTTATGGCATATTGATATGACTTCCTCACCGCTTTTGACCACCTTGAGACGGTACGGCTGCTTTTCAAGATACAATTGAAAGAGGTTAATATCCTTTTGGTTATCCTCTGCCAGCAGGACTACCGGAAAGTCCTTTTTGCTGATTGATGTGTCTTTCACGCCAATTAACGACACGAGTTTTTCTTCGGATCTATCCCGGGTGGAAAGTTGTTCCTGATAAATTTTAAGTTTGATGAGAGACTTTACGCGGGCCTTTAACTCGGTTTGGTTTACCGGTTTGTTCAAAAATTCATCGGCACCGGCGTCAACCCCTTTGGCCTTGTCCTCCGCACCATCCAGGGCGGTAATCAGGATAATCGGTATATTTTTGGTACTGCTGTTGCTTTTTAATCGTTGCGTTACCTCATAGCCGTCAACTTTCGGCATCATGATATCAAGGAGAATCAAATCCGGTAGTCTCTCGTCGACCTTTTGGAGGGCTTCCTCACCGTCATATGCGGTTGTAATCTGATATTCGGATGACAGCAGCTTGTCGAGCAATTTGACGTTGAGCGGGTCATCGTCGACAATAAGCACATGGGGCTTCAATCGGGAAGAGCGTTGGACTGGTGCCGGGCTGCTTTTAGAAAGAAAATCAGCAAGGACCGAAAGGAACTTTTTTGTGTTTATTGGTTTTGATATATAGCCGTCACAGCCGGCATCATAGGCTCTTTGTTCATCTTCGGCCATAGCATAACCGGTCAAGGCAATCACAGGAATATGCTGGGTCGCCGGATCGGATTTCAGTTGCCGGGTTGCTGTCAAGCCATCCATGTCCGGCAGTTGAATATCCATCAGGATGAGATCAGGCGTTCCCTCATGGGCCAGCTGGATGCCTTTGCCTGCTTCGGCTGCCTGCAAAATATTGTATTTTGCAATATTTAAGAGGGCTACCACCAGTTTCATATTGAGTTCATTGTCTTCGACGACCAGTACGGTTTTAATTGTCATGGAAAAATCCTTCTTCGCATCCTAAGAGAACTGTTTCAATCATTATACCTTTGTATGTTCTTGTGGGGGTGCGCCGCCATCCGTATCTGTAGGGGGAATGATGGGGATGGTGAAATAAAATGTACTTCCCTTACCAATGCCATTGCTTTCGGCCCATAGCCGTCCACCGTGAAGTTTAACAAACTCCTTCGTTAGGGACAACCCCAGGCCGGTCCCTGGTTGTTTTTTAACCAAAGGATTTTCCACCTGTTCAAAGGGGGAAAAAACGCGCTTGAGGTTTTCTGGGGCGATGCCTTCACCGGTATCGGCCACACTGACGATAACGCTGTTGTCACACCCTATTATTTCACTGTGGTGACTGCCATGGACGGCCGAAAGTTCTATTCTACCGCCATCCGGGGTGAATTTAACCGCATTTGATAGCAGATTGTAAATGATTTGTTTGATCTTTCGTTCATCTGCGCAAATAGAGTCGGGAATGCCGTTTATATTTGTGGATAGAGTGATGCCGTGTTTAAGTGATTTTTCTTTAACCATGGAAAGACTGTTTTGGAGGACGGGCGTCAGATCGAATTCAGTGACGTTTAGCTCTGTTTTGCCGGCTTCGATCTTTGAGAGATCCAAAATATCATTGATCAGCGAGAGGAGGTGCCGGCTGCTGTCTAAAATATCCCCCAGATATTCCGCCTGCATGTCGTTGATTTCACCAAAATGCTGCTCTTTTAATAGATCCGTAAACCCGATAATATGGTTAAGGGGTGTTCGAAGCTCATGGCTCATGTTTGCCAGGAATTCGCTTTTGGCTGAATTGGCGTTTTCGGCGGTCTCCTTTGATTTCTTAAGCTCAATTTCTATCTGCTTCCTGGCTGATATGTCCCTTACAATCACTAAATTTGCCCTTTGACCTTGAAAGCTGATAATTCCGGAATTCAATTCAACATCTATGATACGGCCGTCTCTTTGCATCAGTCTGGTCTCTGTTTTTCCTGAAACCGGTTCGTATGTCCTTTTGTTTGAAAAACAGGTCATTAATTTTTTCTTTTCTTCTTGGGGCACGCATTTCAGGAAGGAGACACCGTATAATTCCTGAGCGGAGTGTCCCGTGATGACGCCAAATTGAGGGTTGGCGTAATGAATGCAAGTGTCTGATAGTACCAATACAATACCGTCATTCGCCCGTTCCACAAGGTTTTTGTATTTTTCCTCGCTTTCTTGCAGAATCTCCTTTGTTTCATTCAACTCGGTGATGATTTTTTGCAATTCCGTATTGCGTTCGGACAGGTTATTTTTTTCCGATACCAATTCCTGTTGGTACCGGAGTTTGCTGATTTCAAATGAATATGCAAATGCGATCACGATAAAAAGAGAGCACAAAAACCGGACCTTAAAACCGAATGCAATTTGTTCACCCCCAAAAGCCTGATCACCAACGGTCAATATCCCACCACACATTAAAAAGAAAAGCAGTGAAACGATGAGACCTTCCCGCTGGTTGAGCAGGAAAAACGTTGCCAGGGGAAAGGTGAAAAGCCATAAAGACATATGGCCACTGGGTCCACTGACGGCCAGCAGATAAAGAAAAAGAACGCCGGTGACCCCAATAATAACTTTGAAAACGCAGGTCTGACATTCTGTTTTCCAAGTCAGTAATAGGCCTGAAAAAATCGTAATGCCGGAAAATAGAAGAAAAATTGCAAGGAAGTAATCTCCTTTAAAAATATGCAGGCTGCCAAAAGTGACCAATACCGGTGATGTAATACCGGCCAATATTAAAAAAAAGATATATTTGGTTTTGGTTTCAAACTCACTGATGTTTGTAACTGATTGTCCGCTCACGTGTCTTTCCTCCAGCGATGGGCTCGGGAGGTGTTGGGTGTCATGCCAACGTTTCAGGCCCATCTTCTGAAAGTAAATCGATTAGCTCTTGGACGATACGTTTGTCCAGTTTGCCCTGGTCCGCTTCTTCGAGCAGAATAGCGGTTGCCTTTTCTTTTGCCATGGCCTTTCGGTACGGCCGGTCCGTTGTAAGGGCGTCATATATATCAACAATGCCAACAATTCTGGCGGCCAAAGGGATGTTCTCCCCTGTTAGGCCATCAGGATATCCGCTGCCATCCATTTTTTCATGATGGGAACGGATGACCTGGAGTGCCAGCCCCAGGTTCTTTTCAAGGGGTAATCCGATGCGGTACCCGATGTCTGAGTGTTGCTGCATTACCGCCCATTCATTTTTATCAAGATGCCCCGGTTTGTTCAGAATGTGGTTGGGAACACCGATTTTTCCAATATCATGCATGACCCCGCCATAGGAGAGTGCCGTCATATCCTGGGACGACAGCCCCATTTTTTTCCCCAAGGCCAGGGACAAGCTTGACACCCGTTCCGTATGTCCCTGGGTATATCTGTCTTTTGCTTCCACCGCCCGTGCCAGGGAAAAAAGGACATTTTCTATACTGGTAAAGCTGTTATTGAGTCTTTTCATTTTGACCAATGACTTGGTTCTTGCAATCAATTCGGGACGATTGGGCGGTTTGGTGAGAAAATCATCAGCGCCTGCTTCAATTCCTTTTATCTTTGATTCCAGGTCATCCAGGGCGGTAACCAGAATAACGGGTACCATTTGCGTCCGGGGGGTGTTTTTAATTCGCCGGCAGACCTCAAATCCGTCCATTTCCGGCATCATAATATCAAGAAGGACCAAATCAATGTCTGTCGTGTCCAGCACGCACAGGGCATCCCGGCCGCTGGTGGCTCTGATGACCTCATATTTCAGGGGGAGCAACATGGCTTCCAGCAGTTTTAGGTTTTTTTCAATGTCATCAACGATAAGGACCCTGGCGGGCTGGTCAGAGGGCGATGTTTCCGGTTTTTGGAAGAGGGAGACACAATTCTTTCCGGTTGATTTTGATTTCAGCAATGCTTCGCTGGCTTTCTGAAATATACTTTCCGCGTTCGCTGATTCCCGGGCATATCCTGCCAATCCAATGCTTACGGTTGTTTGTTCTGGCAAGTTCAGCACGGCTGTTCGGATCCTTTCAGCGGCAATGACGGCTTCATCCGGATCGGATTCCATAAAAAGTATGGCAAAGGTATCGCCAGAATACCTTGCCGCCAGATCTACCTGTCGAATCTTTTTTTCGATCACGCGGGCAATATTTTTCAATAATTGCTCCCCGGCAAGCAATCCATTTTTTTTGTTATAATTTTTAAATGAATCGATGCCCACGAGCCCCAGGGTAAAAGTGACGCCATATCGTTCACAGCGGCTTATTTCTCTTTCCATGGTCATGTGGAAAAAGCCGTAATTGACCAAGCCGGTCAGGGCGTCTATAAAGGACACACCAATTTCCTGATAATCCTGAACGATATTGCCGTCTAATTTATCGCTTAACATGGTTCTTATTCCTGTGGGTCAACATGCCTCATTTTTTTCTCTATACATACCGGCTTCATGCGGAACTCGATATGAACAGAGAATTCGTGCCAGTGATCGCGGGAAAAACAAAGGAAACCGTAGTGCCTTGATTTTCTCCATCGCTTTCTGCCCAAACTCTGCCGCCGTGGAGCAACACAAGATCTTTTACAAGGGATAACCCCAGGCCGGTTCCCTGAAATTTTCGACTTCGGGAGCTTTCAACCTGTTCAAACGGGTTGAAAATTCTGGCCAGGTTTTCTTTCCCAATACCAATCCCAGTGTCCCTGACCGATATTTTTACCCAGCCGTTTCGATTGTCAGATTTTTCAGGTTCAACCGGAAAGCGACATGGCGAATCCTCAGAAATACAGGAAGGTTTTTCAATGGATTCTGCTGATAAAAGGACTTTTCCACCGTCCGGCGTGAACTTAACCGCATTGGAAAGCAGATTATAAACAATTTGCTTCATTTTTCGCTCATCCACTGCCATGGATTTCGGGAGGGGCCCAAACTGTGATGACAATGCCAAACCGTGTTTTAAGGCCTTTTCCTTGACCATGATCAGGCTGGATTCGAGTAACGCCTCAAGGTCTACCGGGGTTTGATTGAGCTCCAATTTCCCTGCCTCTATCTTGGAAAGATCCAGAATATCGTTCACAAGGGACAGCAAATGGCGACTGCTTGTCAGAACATCATTTAGGTACTCTTTCTGCATTTCATTCAAGGTGCCGAACTGTTCTCCGGCAACGAGGTCTGTAAAGCCGATGATATGGTTTAGAGGCGTTCTCAATTCATGGCTCATATTGGCCAGAAAATCGCTTTTTGCCATGTTGGCTGTTTCGGCCGCTTCCTTGGCAGCTTGCATGTTTCGGATGGCGGCTTCCAACTCTTCGTTGGTTTTGGACAATTCCTCGGTCCTTTTAAGGACGGTTTCCTCAAGGCTTTCCCGATATCCTTCAAGGGCCTGGTCACGGAGTTCGATCTGCGTGAGCATATCGTTGAAACCGGTTATGAGTTGCCCCACCTCGTTTTCGGTCTCTACGTTCATTCGTACTGAATAATCTTTGTTTTTCGAGACCTTTCGCATGTTGTTGGCAAGATATAAAATAGGTCGAGAGATGTTTTTTTGAAAGATGGATGCCGGTATGTAAGAAATTATCACTGAACAAAGCAGAATGATAATAACAGTCAATAAATATTGCTGAAGCTGACGATAAAGGGCGGTCAACTCGGCTCGCAGATAAACTTTGCCGACAATGGTTCCATCTATTTCGATTGGTTTCCATAATTCGAGAAACGTTTTATGAAAAAGATAGCCATCTCCTGTGATCTCTGTGGCATTGGGTGGTGGCAGCTTTTTGTTGCTGTAGTACTGGGCAAATATAGATCCCCCATCATTATAAATAAAGCCGGAAGAAATATTTGATTCGGCCTTTAGTGCGGCAAGTGTGGTCCTTGCGGCCGCTTTATCATCAAACATGAGGGCCGATGTGCAGTTATATCCGATGATCTCCGCCTTGATCGACAGGTCCTCCACCATTTTGTTCTTGAAGGAGATAAAATAGAGGGTAATGAAGGCAGCGGATGCCAGAAACAGAACGATAAGGCATGTAATGATCGTACCCGTAGTCAGCGCCCGTTTGATTGATTTTTTCCTGCCTACCATGCTTTAATTTCCTTTATCATGTTCAGAAGCGGTGATCTTTGCAATTTTCAATAGCTGTGAACTGATGTCGATGCCTGCAATGGATGCCGCCACCGGATTTATTTCAAATCGAATTTTTTTATTGTACATGAAAAAATTGATCATACCGCCTCGCTGAGCAAAATCTTCCATATCTCCAACTGTTACGATCGGCTTCCTTTTAAGCTGAGCAATAATTTCATCCTTTCGGGTCGCCATTGATTTACTGACAAACAGCAGATGGCAATCTTTCATTGACTGAGTGTCTGTTGCATATTGAATGCGCAGCTTGCGGCCGCGAACGGTTTTCCCTGACAGGGCGTCCATAGCTTCTCCAAAGGGATTGTCCCCGAGGACACATAGGTTCAAATGCCCATTTGATTCCTGAAACGACGATTCCGGCCACGATACAAATTTGCAGAAATTTAATAGAAATGCGGCCTTCACGCGATATTCCAGGGATATGTCATTTTCAGCGCCGGTATGCACGCTGGAAAAGAGTATTGTCGCCACCAATACCCCCACCAGCCAGATGCGGGCCTGGGAACAACAGCAGCACCGCTGCCGCTGATCTGAAAAATGGTGTTGATCTCCCTTGTTTCTTTTAAACACAGACACCGTCCTGAATCCTTAAAAATGCCAAATGAGTTTTCCGTACACACTACGTTCCACTTCTGTTGGGAGCGTGGCCAAAAATTGCGGCGAATATTCAGGATGGGCTGGGTCGAACAGATTTTGCCCCACAATAGATATTTCAAACTGATTTGTTACCTGCCATGCCAGGCGCGCATCCCCTGTGATATGGCTGCCAATTCCCTCAATTGCGATGTTATCCACATATCGTACCCATAGGTCCAGTTGGACATCATCCCGAAGGTTCAAGGCCGATTTTAAAGATACCTGGTTTCGCGGACTGTTATCAGCTTCACCTTTCGAAATATTACCTTCAACATCGACCTTTAAATAGGCGTAGCTTCCTTTGAGTTTCCATTTTTCGGTAATGAACCAGTCTGCGGCGAGTTCCAGACCGTAAGAATCGACTTCTCCGGGATTGCTCATAACAACAGGGACAACCATGGCTGGAACGCCGGTGCTCATATCCAGATAGGGTGTTCCTGGTACACCTCCCCTTATGTTATCATAAATGTTGTAGAAAATAGCAAGGTCTAGGGAGAGTGTTTCTGCCGGCTGGACACGATACCCCAGTTCAAATGCGAGCAGATCTTCGGCATCGAAATTCGAGGAGCCAGTGACACGCGTTATGCCGGGGCCGGGGTAATAGGGCAGGAAGGCGCCGGCGGGAATGGCTTCAAAATTAATTTGAATATCGGTTTCGCCGCGGGTGGGGGTCCGCACTGCTCTGGAAACAGACGCCCACATGGAGTAGGATCTTTCAGGTGCCCAGAGAAGACGGGCACTGGGCTGAATTTCAAAGCCGGTAAAATCGTTATGTTCAAACTTGCTGCCCAGGGTCAGTCGTAATCGTTTGTCCAGAAAATATATTTCATCCTGAAGAAATCCACTAAACAGATGGTATTCCAGGTCATTCGGTGATGCCGTTAGCTCGGGTGATCTTGTATCAATTTTATCACTGCTAAACCGGTATCCTACCCCCCAAATAAATTCTTGAGTGTCGCTCAACGGCAGTCGGTGGTTCACATCAAAATCAATGGTGTCGACCGTTAGTACGGTGTTCATAATTTCATCATATTCGGCCCTGTCGTAGAAAAATTGAACGGCCAGCTCGGATCCGTTGGCAAACATCTCTGTCCATCGCCCCAGCAAATGCCCGCCGTTGGTTTCGTTGTCTTCATTTTCAAGCTGGGAATATGGTGGCAGAAGGCTTGGTGTCATAATCTCGCCACTGGCGTTGGTTTTGAAAATTTCACCTTGTAAGGTCCCCTTGTTCTGCCAGTCCATTCGAAAGCCGGTTCGAAACGCATGTCCACCGTCTTTTGCATCGCCACCGGTAAAATATTCGCCGTCGTCTTGGGTCGAATATTTAGCAAACAATCGGTAATAGAAATCCTCTCCGGTCTTGCCGCCAAACCGAACGGCACCAAAACCTTGTTTTTCTGTACCGCCACCGGCGGTTACCAGCGCCCCCTGGGTGTCTGCTGCATTTTTAGTGATAATATTGATAACACCGTTAACGGCATTCGCGCCCCATAAGGTTGCCCCCGGGCCTCTGATGACCTCTATCCGATCGATGTCTTCCATCATCGTATCCTGCATGTCCCAAAAAACACCCGAAAAAATGGGTGTATAAATACTTCTGCCATCCATGAGCACCAGCAGTTTGTTTGCAAAACGGCCATTGAATCCGCGAGCGGAAATGGCCCATTTGTTGGCATCGATTCGGGCCACCTGGACACCGGGTACCATGCGAAGGGCCTCCGGAATGTTGGTGATACCGGAGCGTTTCAGGTCTTCCTGGGTAATGACATATACCGCAGCATCGGTGTCGGACAGTCGTTGCGCCTTTTTAGAGGCAGAAACCACCTCAATATTGATCAATTCTTCCAAACTCAATTCCATATAATCCAGCGCCGTGTCAGCGGCCCACAAGTTGTTGACCATGATTAGAGTCGAGAGCAGGGCGAGTAGAAAGGAACGGGTAGGGAACAGTCGTTTGGGGATTAAACAAAGGCGATGGGATGTCATATCTTTCCTCCTGATTGGACGCACAAAACCATTTGAACATATATTGGATACTTAATACACACAAAAACGTACATTTCTATATAAGGGAGTGACCGTAGGCGCCTGATTTCGATGGTCTCGCAAAAAGTCCAACATCTACTTTTTTTCTCGGTGTTAAATTTTAGGCGTTAAGTTTTATCAATTCATACTCATTATTAACGGCATGTGCCGGCAAAATCTTTAGTTGAAAGGAGTAAACTCCCTGTGTGTAAGGTTAATAAAAGTCATTTTCATCGGTTTGCGCCTTCCGATTTATCGAAGTTTTGATAAACGCCTACCCGTTCTGTATCTTGTCGATGCCGGTTCGGGCAGAAGCGTTGCTGATGATCTGCTCTCTATTAATTCTTTCCTTTTTCCATTTCCGTTGATGAGCACAATCAGTTGGTTGACAATCGCTTTCATCTGATCAGACTGACTGCTCATGCCAGATGAGGCATTGGCAGAGGCTTGCGCGTTCACCGCATTTGTTTGAACCACCTTTTCCATTTGTGCGATAACAGAATTGATCTGCTCAATCCCCTGGGCCTGCTCATGGGAGGCGCTGGTAATTTCGGAGACAATGCCTGCGACCTTTTCTGCGCTGGTGGCGACATCGGAGAATTCCCTGTTCGTGGTGGCGACAAGCTCAGCCCCGGATTGAATCCGATGCCGGGATTTTTGGATCAACTCCGTGGTCCCTTTTGCTGCGTCAGCTGTTCGCATGGCAAGGCTTCGCACCTCTTCGGAAACAACCGCAAAACCTGCCCCGGCTTCGCCAGCACGGGCTGCCTCGACGGCTGCGTTTAAGGCGAGCAGATTGGTTTGAAAGGCAATCTCCTCTATCTCCTTTATGATTTTTGATGTTTCATCACTCGCTGATGAGATGTCCTCCATGGCGGCATTCAATTTTGTCATAGAGCCGTTTGCGCGCCCAACAATTCCTTTGGTTTCCTGCATCAGGGCATCCGCATTTTTTGCGTTTTCTGCATTCTGTTTGGTCATGCCTGAGAGTTCTTCCAATGAGGCGGCCGTCTCCTCAATGGAGCTCGCCTGACTGGACGCATCGTTTGCGAGAATACCACTGGCGGATGTAATGTTCGAGGCTGCAGTTGACACACAGTTGGCGCTTTTGTTCAGAAAATTTGCCAGGGTGTCGATGGGTTTTGAAATAATGTTCCGCACTAAAAAATAAATGATGCAAAACGAGCACGCCACAACAACAAGCATAACAAACGAAAAAATTTTAATATTGGTGTTATTGATATTTTGGACGCTTGCCTTGTTTTCGGCGGTTAGTTTAGATGCAATCTCTTTATTTTCCTTTACGAAGTGCACAATTTTCGTTTCGCTTTCCTCCTTTTGTTGGGCAAGATAACGTGTATTCTCTTCTTTTAGCTTGGCAAATGCGCTGGTGGAAACCCTTAAATAGAAGTAACCCGCCAGTTTCCCGATGTCAGGAATCCAAGCGCGATGTACATGGCACCGGGTGCATTTCCGCTCAATAATTTTGGGGACGAAGGTTTCAAGTCCCTGGTCCGTCCACAACCGGGTCTCTTTTTTTGTGTCGCCCAATTTTTCGACGGTTTCCATCGGAAGGGTATTTCCTAATAGGCGATCATCAGAGGAAAAGACAATCTTTCCCTTGCTGTTGATCACGGAAACTTCTTCAACACCTGAAACCGCTCCCTGGCGTTTCAGCCAGACCCTGACTGCCCGTTTGTCTCCTGTGTTAAAGGCCTTGTCGAGGGGACGCTTTGCCAGTTGAAGCAGGTTTTCAGAGGCTTCAATCTGAAATGTTCTGAGTTGCTCAAGGGCCAGTTCAGAGATATCGTTGAGTTGAGTCCTGTTGGCTGTAATAAGCGTATTGAACTGATCGATGCTGGTGGCGGAAAGGTTTTGGGTATACTGAAGATTGGTTTGTGAAAGATGGACCAGTTTGTCAGCCAATGTTAAATAGAGAAATGCCATGGATACGGCAATAACGATGGCCAAACCGATATTTAACGGAATGCTCAACCGGTTGTGCAGTTTTAAGTCTCTAAAGAACATAGTTACCTCCATTTTGTAACTCCGTTTCAATCTGTTACACAAAATGAACCAAGGGCCAGTATCATCTCTTTGGCGGTAAAGGGCTTTTGCATCAGTTTGTGGATACCAAGGTGTGCTGCCTTCAATGCGATGGCATGATTACAATCGGCTGTTATGACAATAGTCAGCACATCCGGATATCTTTTGCGGGCCGCTTCGAGAAAGGAAAGGCCATCCATGCCCGGCAGATGATAATCTGCAATGATGACATCAATCGGTCCGACTTTTTGAATGGCCTCTAATCCTTGCTCGGAATTTTCAACAGCTTTGAAAAAGGCAGTTTTTCTCTTGAGAAAATAATTCATGGAAACCCTGATACTCTCATCATCATCAATCAGTAGTATTTTTAGATTTTTTAATGCATCCATTTATGTTCCTCTACCAAGAGTGTGTTGTTCGATTCGAACATGCTCAATGGGTATAAGGTTTATCCTGCGTACCTCCGAAGCCAGTACAAGGGTCTTATTGTTTTGTACAACGTGGCTGGGATATTGTTTATGGATGAAGCAGAAATCATGCCTGTGTGACTATTTTTTATATATTTAAAATAAACAGTATGTTATGAAAAATGTTGGAGGGGGCTGGGATGGCCAGATCGCCATTAATGGCCAAATCACCAAGTTACCAGATGGCCATTTTTATTCTTTTACACGTTTGCCGGGGAAGGACGGCCGGGGTGTAGGTCCTGAATCTTTTTTTTGCGATACCGAAACGCATAGTAGCTCATTTTCAGCAGTTTTGCGGCAGTTCGATCGTTTTTTTCAGCCTTTTGATAGGCTTCGCGAATGTAGTGGGTTTCCAATGCATCGAGGTCAATCCCGTCGGATGGAAGGGGGGGGAACGGCGAACTCTCTGATGTCTGAAAACCGCTGACTGTTGCCGTTTCTATCGGTTGATTTATGCCAAGATCTTCCAGCATCAGTTCCGGGCCTTGTCCCACCAGAACGGCCCGTTCAATTATATGCTTGAGTTCCCGGACGTTGCCATGCCATTTGTGCTTTTGTAAAAAAATCTCAGCAGCCGGTGAGATACGGTTGAACGGTTTTTTATATTTCCGGGCGGACGCCACAAGAAAGAACCTGGCGATCGGTAGGATATCATCGGGCCGCTCATTTAGTGTCGGGAGTTTTAATTTGATAGCGGCAAGCCGGTGGTAAAGGTCGATCCGGAACTCCTTTTCGTCAATCATTTTGCTTAAATCTTTATTGGTTGCCGACACCACCCTGGTTTTGATCTTATACGGTTGGGTGCCCCCCACTTTGTAAAACTCGCCAGCCTCCAAAAAACGGAGAAGCTTGGCCTGGGCGGCAATGTTGAGGTCTCCGATCTCATCCAAAAACAAGGTGCCACCCGTCGCCTGTTGCAGCAGTCCCTCTTTGCCGGATGTTCTTGCACCGCTGAACGCCCCCCTTTCGTATCCGAAAAGCTCGCTTTCAATAAGCTCTTGGGGGATGGCCGCACAGTTGACAGCGACAAAAGGCCCCTGGAAGTTTGGACTCTTGTAATGGATCGCCTGGGCGATCAGCTCCTTTCCGGTTCCGGATTCGCCGGTAATAAGAATGGGGATGTCCGCGCTTTTGGCCACCTTGTTGACAAATTTCATGACATCTTGAATTGCTTGGCTTTCGCCGATAAAGCAGGGAAGGTTATCTCTGATATGGTTCTCTTGAAGCTTCTGGATTTCTTTTCGAAGCTTGATGGTTTCAAGCGCGTTCTGGATTGTATTTTTCAGGGAGTCCAGCCGAATTGGTTTTAGTACGTAGTCCCGGGCGCCGGATTTCATTACGGATATTACGGAATCAATATCCTCATAAGCGGTGACCATAATCACGATGATTTCTGGATTTATTTCCTTGATTTTCTTTAAGGCCTGAATGCCGCTCATGCCAGGAAGGCCAATATCAAGAAGGACCAAATCAGGGCATTTTTCGCCAATGGCGTCAATTGCCGTTTCTGCATCCGGAAAGGATTTTACCTGGTACTGCTTTTTGAGGCTGAACGTTATTCCAAGGCGAACGCTTTTTTCATCATCGACAACGTAAATCAAGAATGAATTCATCGTGAAAGAATCCGTTTATCCAAAGGAAGTTTTAATCGGAATTCTGCACCGCCCAGATCAGAGGGCAACAGTTCGATCGTACCATTATGATTTGCTATGACCTGCTGACAAAAACTGAGGCCGATCCCGGATCCATCCGGCTTGGTCGTAAAAAAGGGATCAAAGACCTTTTCTTTGAATTTTTCGGGAACGCCTGCGCCTGAGTCTGAAACACTGACGTATAGATCATTGTCTGTCTGCCAGGTGTTGATTCTAATTATTTTGTGGCCATCGTTCTTTTTCATCGCATCTGCTGCGTTGTTTACCAGGTTTAGGATCACCTGTTCGATCAAAAGACCGTCAATATAAAGTGAAGATAAGTTGTCGCTCAGATGACTTTCGAACGTTATGTTTGATTTTCGTAAAGTGGTCTTTGACAATTCAATGGCTTCTTTGATCGGTTTATCAATTTCAATCTTTTTCATATGAGGTTGGCTGGGGCGTGAAAAATCCAGAATTCTTCTGACGGTGGATTCAATCTTGTCAGATGCCTTTTGAATCTCATTAAGAAGCTGTTTTATGTCTTCCGAATTTTCTGGATGTTCAAAATTTTCGCGGATCCCTTCGGTCAGAATATTAATCCCTGACAGGGGGTTCCTTATCTCATGGGCAATACCGGCAGCAACGTCGCCAAGGGTGGCCATTTTTTCACGAAGATGCAAAACCTTTTCCATCTCCTTTACTTTGGTAACATCCACCATGGCGATCATGACCGCTGGGGCCCCCCTGTATTCGATCACGCTCCCCTTGCAATGGACCCACCTCATATTTTCCGTTGTTCCCTTGCCATTTGGAAAAAATCTGATTTCCAATCCTTCTTTTGATTTGCCGGTGGTCAGAATATGACGATAAAATTTCTGAACCTTTTCGGCATCATCGGGAGCGAAATGACCGGTCTTGAACGATCTTAGAACCGATGTGCTGATTTCCCCCTGGTCCGGCCCCATAAAGACAATGCGATCGTTATGGACGATCAAAATGCCAAAAATGACGTTTTCAACCAGAAGACGAAAGCGTTTTTCACTGGCATCAAGGGCTTTGGTTCGTTGAGTGACTTTATCTTCCAAATTCTTGTTGAGGCATAGTAATTTCTGCTCATACGCCCATTTGGAGCAAAGAACGTGTGTCAGGTAATAAATCTCTCTTATTTGAAACGGTTTTTTAAGATAGAATAGCTTATGGGCTGGTGGCACCAGTGACGTAATTTCTTCTGGGCCGTAGTCCGAATATGCCGAAACCATGACGATTTCAACATACGGGTCCAGCTCGCGGATTTTTTTTGCCGTCCAGAGGCCGTTCGGGCCGGGTGGCATTCGCATATCGAGAAAGGCAATGGTAAATGGCCGCTTTTCCGTTAAGGCGGTTTGAATGATGCCCACGGCCTTGTCACCCTGATCACAGCATACGACTTCGAACGCAGCCCCTGGTTTTTTAATGATTTCCTTTACGCCATGGGTGAGCAGGTGGCTGTTATTGAAGTTGCTGATGTGAAAGATCTTTTCCTCTAAGAGAATGTCTTTAAAGCAATCCAGCAAAATCGGATTGTCGTCTGCAACAAGAATACGAGCTTGATCAATCATAGTTGTGCCTTTAGCATCAAAACTGAGTCTATAATTTATATTGGACGAGGAATCGTATTGTGGCTGCATTAAAACGGTGGCACTTGTTTCGTTGGATCTAATGCTATTACATTGATGTTCGAAAAGTCAAGGTTTGAGGTGTAACTATCAGTTAAAATTGAATATAATAACTTTTTTTAACTGCATTTCCTTTCCGAGGGCGTCGCCAAAAGTGTTTTTCCTGATGACACCCACGCGCTGATTAATCATCTTGTTATACTTTAGATCTTTTTGAGGCAAAAACTGAAAGTTGAATTAAAATGTGTTGTGTCGTTTATTTAGGGCCAGAGAAGGAGCTACCTGCCTTGTGCCATAGCACCTGGCGCTGATTTTTAAGTTTCAGGGTGGGATCCTCCGATTGGGAATCCACGTGGAGTTCAAAAATATATTCGCTCTCGTCAGTCCCGGTGCAGCTGAGGTCGTAAATATCGAGGTTTTTCTGAATTTTTTTTATGTAATAAATGCCTGGGTCGTGATCGCCGGCCCCGAGTATTAGTAAATTTCCACTAATTTCGATATAACGGTCCACATACTTTGGGGCATTTGTGCGCCATATGCCCAATAGACTGGTATCAAGCTGATCTGTCTTCTTGTCACTGCAACCGCCGCCCGCCAGCATAATAAGGCATGCAATGGGCCATAACAGCCACAGTTTTATATTATTTAAATACGGCATAACTGGTTCATACTTGTCTTTGTCTCTTTAAGCCAAGCACTAAATTTTTTGCGTTTAAAAATTCGTTCAAACCCTTTATCAGAAACATACACGCAGGTAAGCACCCTAAAAACCAGGCATAAACTCCGACGCTGAAAGCGTGCATCTTTATGGAAGGTTGTGCCTGTTGACTCTCGACTGTTGACTCACGACTTCCAGCTTTGCCGGATTAGGTAAGGATCGATAAAAATGCTTCCACAACCTTCGGGTCAAAATCCTTTCCAGCGTTGTCCCTGATGAGCGAAATGGCTTTTTCTTTCACCCACCCCTGTCGATAGGGACGATCCGATGCAACGGCGTCAAACACATCTGCCACGGCCAAAATGCGGGCTCCGATTGTAATATTTTCACCGGACAGACCATTCGGGTACCCCTTGCCATCATAACGTTCATGGTGCTGATGAACCATCGGAATGACATTCGCATAGGCTGCGATCGGTTCCAGAATTTTGGCGCCAATACTAGGATGGTCTTTGACAAGTTCGTATTCTTCATCGTTCAGACTAGAGGGCTTATCTAAAATGGCCACGGGGATACCGATCTTACCGATATCATGCAAAAAGGCAGCCCGCTGCAACGCGTTAATTTCTTTTTGGGTTTGCCCCAAGGCCCGTGCGATTTTTATGGCATAGTCGGCCACACGTTCTGAATGACCGGCGGTCCATGCGGATTTGGCATCCACGGTTCGGGCAAGCGCCTCTAAAGTACCCCAGTTGAGTTCCTCGAGGTCCTCAATCAAATAGGCGTTGGAAAGTGCAACCGCCACCTGATCGGCAAGCTGCCGGGCGTGATAAAGATCATCGGCATTGCAGGCTTTCTCGTCGTGATAATAGATAGCCATGACCCCCGAAAGTGTCTTTTCCAGAAAAAGAGGAAAGACCACGGCTTTGCCATTATGGGGGGCAAACTGGGTGCTGAGATAAGCGGGCTGCACTTGGGTAAGATCGACGATGCTATATTCTGAATTGGTGAGAAGATCACTTGTGTCGCCGATAGATACCTTTAAGAATTCTTCAATGGTAATATCTTCAGAATCGTCCTTGTTGACATAAGTACGGATAGAATCAGGTTGCCTGCTCCGCAAAATGCCGATACTGACGCCGTTACTCTTAAAAAAGTGACGGATTCGCTGGAGCGCGGTTTCGATAATTTCCTTTGTTTTGAGTGACGATAAGATGGCCCGGTCAATATCAGATCTTGCGGTCAGGGCCTTGAAATGCTGGTTAAGCTGCCCGGCCATTTCATTAAACGATTGGGCCAATTCTTCGAATTCATCGCCGCTGGTGACAGTTACGTGACTGGTAAAATTCTTTTGCGCTACCTGGAGCGTTCCTTCCTTTAGTTTTTCCAGAGGAACGAGACTTTTTCGAATATAGGTCAGGCTTAGAAACAGGACAATCCAAAAAGAAAGAAGAACGACTAAAGGAAAGATTTTTTTAAAATGAATCAGGGGGGAAAAAACCGTTTGCCTGTCTTGGCGAAGAACAACATCCAGGGTTGGTGCGACAAATCTTGACTTGAGAAACATCGGCCAATAGCTGGTGAAAAAAAGATGCGCATCTTGGGAATATTCGAACCACCGGATGGTTGCGTCCTGATCATCTGCGAAGGTAATGCCGTGCAGCAACTGTGAAGGGACCTGAAAAGAACTGACTATCACGTTTCTCGACTGGTCAACGATGCAAAGGTCTGTGGCCGGTGGCAGGGTGTTTTCATGACCGATTCCCCACAAATAGGTTGTATCTATCTCGCCCACCAGCAGTATTGGATTTCTTCCAGAGAGATCGATCTTTTCCACCATAAACACCCGGGCAAAGGAGGGCGGTTGAAATTTAAAATAGAGTGTCGCCTTCTGATCGTTGAGTTGAATTGACGTTTTCAGTTCCTCTGCCACAGTTTCTTCTAATTGGCCATACAGGTGCTGCGTCGGGATTGATGAAGATAGCACCGAAACAGAATGGAACCGACGGGACGTGCTGTTGTGATAATCTTTGGATAGCTCTTTAAAGGACAAAATCTCAATGTCCCTGGCCAGGAGCGATGAGGTCAGGTGCAGGTCACTTTCGAGAAACACCAGACGCTCGTAAATGGAAAGACCATGCGCTTTTGCAGCCTTTTGAAGCCGTGCGACACTTTGCTCCTTGAGCTCCTTTGAAACCTGCATGAATGACAGCACGGAGAGAACCGTTATCGGAATGAGTGCACAGCAGACAAACAGGAAAAAAATTCGCTGCGCTACCTTACTTTTAAAGAGAGAACTTCCGATTTTCATCGTATTCACCTGTTCTAAAATAAATACACCGGGCCTAAAAACTGTCCATCGTTGGCCCGGACAATATCATCGTGACTCACCGGAACGGTGAAGGGCGCCCGGCTGTCCCGGTCTGGGCCCATGCTGTAAAGATCAAAGTCGGTATTGACCGGTACCATGAAATGGTCTTTCCGCAATCTTCCTTGGGGTGTCCCCTCTACTGGCAAGTATTGATAGGGGGTTCTCCAGGGGTCCATCAGGTTATTTAGACCGATTTCAGTAAGATCTGTCGGAAACCGGTTGTTGCTGATAAAAAAGGCTTGAATTTCCTTTTCGATGGTTCTTATCTCAACCTTCGCCTTTGCCATTTTGGCACGCTCTCGATAACTTGCGAAAACCGGTACGGCAATGGCTGCCAGCGTGCCGATGATGGCGATAACCACCATAAGCTCCACAAGGGTAAACCCCTTTTGGGTCGTGTTTGGCACGCAGGTGCTGGTCGAAATCAATGACAGTCTCATATAAAATCGATGTTTTCTCTATTTATCAGCCTGTTGTGAAATGCCTATCCGCTATGACCATTTCAGATCACTTTGAAACCAACCTGTTTTGGCTTATCTTTTTATTAATTCATAGTCTCTATTATCGGAGAACGATACATGGAGCTTTAACATTTTGCCATATGGGTAATACCATGCTTCTGAAAAGCCTTTTTTACGGAAGGACGTGAAAGATTGTTACGATTTAAAGGATTGAGGGCGACGGAGACAAACAATGCAAGTACCAATCCGCTGAGGGTAGCGTTTTTTGCTAAGCCTTTGGACTCATTTTATTCAGATCGATTTTCAGGGAGAACAGTGTGGCGCCTACAGGTGCAAACGATAAAAAAAGGATATTCAGCACCGGAATTAAGAACCATATGCCAAATCCCAGATGAAAGGGCAGGGTTTCCAAAAGAGACGAGAAGCGGTCCCTGAACGGCACCATGCGCCGGGCCGGTGTTAAATCGGTATGGTCCCAGGAAAGGAATATCACAGCTGTGCAGGAGGCAATTGCGGAAACTATGGGCGCTAAGGGTGTGAGCCATCCAATGACCATTAAGACGAACAAACATACCATCGGGATAATGGTGCGTGGAATTTCCTGCTTCATGAGAAATAAAAACAGTTTTAGGATGGAATTTTCGCTGGCATCCTGCACCGTGCCATTTATAATTTTTTCTGTAATTCTCGACATGAGGTCCATGATCAGGACACTGAAAAGCAGCTGGGCAAATAGATAACTAAAAATGGTTGAAATGCCGACCATAAAAAAGGCCAGGAGCCAGGCCACCACATGCCACAACCATAGGATCCAAGCCGATTGGGGCTTCTGCCACAGAAGATTCAACAGATCGTTGTGATGCGCCAGCACCATCCAGATGCAGATAACGGAGGTGATGAGTAGAATCAAAAAACGCGCGATGCCAAGCGCCAGCAGTTTGGGGGTTTTAAGCCCCAACAAGAGTCCACGAAGATTATATTGGATGCCTCTCAGGAAGTTCATTTTCAACACCGTCGGTTTACAGTAAAGGAATGAAATTCATCGGTTGATTACAGGTTGACTAAAGGGTAGCTATTCCGTTTAATAGGTACTATATTTTAATATACGATATAGTAGGTTTGGTACGAATGTTCAAACAAAAAACAAAGACCAATGGAGACTGGCAATGTATGAGTCAGGTAAAAACAAACCCATAACATACCGCGGCTTGAAATATGTCGGCCCTGAAAGACGTGAGCACCCAAGAGAGCCCCGGGAGGCCTATGAGCGGTTTCTCTGGTGGCAGTGCAAAAATGAAAGGGAGCGATATCCCCGTTGTTAAGCGAGTGTGAGGTGTGAAAACATGCGTGCAATGACGATCAGTAGGGAGCATACGCTATGACATCCGTTACGATATCCGCTGGTGACATTACGATAGAAGCGGCATTCTTTGATACGCCCACCGCCAAGGCAATCGCAGCGGCGCTACCGTTAAAGGGACGGGTTCATGTGTGGGGGGAGGAAATTTATTTTGAGATCCCCCATTCATTGCCGCTTGAAGCCGATGCCCGAGAGGAAATGGCTGTCGGAGAACTTGCATATTGGCCATCGGGTCCGGCGTTCTGCATTTTTTTCGGTCCAACCCCGGTCAGTGTGGACCATACGCCGCGTGCTTACAGCCCTGTGAATGTTTTCGGTAAAATATCCGGAGACGTGACGCTTCTGAAAACCGTCGCGGATGGTCAGTCTATACAGGTCATGCGGTCCACTACCGGCCCAACGTCTTAACCCCCTCTATCCTTTAAGGACAAGCCTTTTTGTACATCGATTTTTCAAAAGGTCAATGATGGAAAATGAACTTTTATCAGCCGTTCGAAGATTGAGAAAAGAATTGCCCCTGCTGTTTTCGGGCCTTCAGATTGACCATACCGTTGCCCTTAACGCCTGGAAAGGGATTGTGGACGGAAATCTGCTGCCCAGACTGTCTGCGGACTTTCCGCTTACAGCAGCCATTTGTGGTGGTGGATCTTCCGGTAAATCCACCCTTTTCAACACACTGGTGGGGCAGCGTATTTCCCCCACAGGGGGGATGGCCGGAATGAACCGCCGGGTGCTCATTGCGATCCATGGGGACTGGCTTGAGCGCACAGGATTGATCTCTGGATTTGGTGACGCTTTCGGCAAAATACCTGGGCCGCTTGAGCGGGTGGAGGACCTTCTGACACCTGGGCCGGCCCTGTTTGCATCGAGTAATCACATGCCCAAAGATCTTATGTTACTAGATACACCGGATTTTGATACTGGCGCCAGGGGAGATTATACCAATCGAGATGCCGCAAAACTAGCACTGACCGCCGCGGACTTTTTAATCTACGTCTTTACAAATGCCAATTACAACAATCGGGACAACACCGATTTTATCGCCGAAACATTGACCGGCATTGGGGTTCGAAAATGTTTTTTAGTATACAGGGCCTATCCGGCCTATCGGTCCGATGAGGTGCTGGCCCATGCCATGACCGTGGCCCATAATATTTATGGGAGTGACGCTGCGCAGAATATACTCGGGATTTATCGGGCTGACGAGGACAATGAGGTAGCTGCCGGTCACATCGGGATGAACCTTCGGCCTTTAGGGGAGGGGGCCCCGGCGTTTATTGATGCCGTGGCTGATATTGACAGAATGGCCATGCGAGTTGAACTGCTCGCCAGTGTCTTCCGGGATACGGTTCATCAGGCTGGCGAACTGCTGCAGGCGGGGCGGCTCTTTCGGGATGCCCTTGCGCTGTATCTTGATGCACTGCAAACGGAACAAAGTCATTGTGCCCAAGACGCCCTTAAACATTTACCCCTTGATCGCGTCATGAAACGATTTGCTGAAATCTGGATGTCTACCGATCCGCCTTTTGTGAAAACAATGCGAAAAACAGGGCGAATGGTTGATTCGCCATTTCGTGCAGCGGTTCGGATTGCCAAATGGACAAAACGACAGTTTTTCGACGCGCCGGCAGGGCCAAAAAAAACAGTCGCTGAAAACAATGTTGCGGCAGACCTTTCGGCTGCCGTGACCCGATTGTACGCCCATAGTCTTGGCCGTGAAATAACGGTTTCCCTTTCTCGTAACGATCCGGTGGCACAGCGTATGAAAGAACGCTGGTCGCGTATTTCGACTGCCAAAGGGGCCAGTTCGTTTGTCCCCCAAACAGAATTCTCAGTTCAAAACGGCCAATGCACGTTTTCCATCGATGTTCCGCCTGTTGTGAAAACCGCCCAGGATACGCTCCAAAACAGGGATTGGGAAACGGTGCTGAGTGTCATTTTGGCCCATCAGGAATCGCTTTTTTCCTTGTCAGAAAAGATTGAATCCGAACTGGCATCGCTCGTAAGGCATTTCAGGAGCAAAATGGGAAAACGGGCCCGACTGCGCCAGAACTTTTCAGCGTTACTAAACGTACTGCCGGCAACTGTCGCGATCACTTATATCTTATCCACAGGGGACCCGGTGGGGGCTGCGGGTATCAAAGTGAAGTTGACAGGCCTTTTTGGCTTTCATGATATATATGCGCTGGTGGCACTTCCTGCCACCACGGGCCTGAGAGAAGCAGATCGAAAACAACTGGAGCAGTTTGTGGGGCCGATCGTCAAGGCGTGGCTCGATAGTAAATTTGACCAGGTACAGACGCTTTTTGAGGACCATATTACCGGCAGCATGCTCATGACGCTAAAAGAAACGATCGGCCATGCAGACAAGAGAATAGGGGAGATCACGGACGATATTGGCTTGTTGTTAACCCTATTGTTGCAAAATCGCGAGGGCACCGGAGGCAAGACATCAAGGGTGAAGAGGTAGCTCTTTACTTCAAAAGGGTTAAAGGAGCCAGCTACGGGAAGACCGCAGTAATGCGGCCGGAATGTTCATGGAGAGATATAAATGGGAGCTGATCATCAGATATCGACAATTCATGCCACGGGCAAGATCGAGCAACACAAGACGGATATAGAGTTTCTTTGCCGACAGCTGCAAGACGCGCCCCTCTGGCGTCCCGGGGCGGTTCTGCTGAAGCAATGCAAAGATGGTATTCGCATGATTCGGGACCTTGAGAAACGGTTTCATCAGAAACTGGTGGTAACCATTGTTGGGCCCAGTGGTGCGGGAAAATCGACGCTTTTAAATGCCCTGGCCGGTGTGGACGATTTGTCAGCGGTTGGCCACGAACGGCCGACCACCCGAAAAATCATTGCCTTCAGTAAATCCAAAGCGGACCTTGAACAGCTCATCGATCGACTGGGTGAGACCTCGGTGGCGGCAAGGTGGCGGCCGGGAGCGGCGCAGCTGTCGCATGTGATTCTGCTCGACACACCGGATACAGACAGCACTGACTGCGAAACTCATGCACCAATGATTCAGAGTGCCATTGCCCTGTCGGATTTGCTCATCTGCGTATTTGATGCTGAAAACCCGAAGCGGCGGGATCATGCTGATTTTTTGGCGCCTTATATCGGCTTTTTTGAGGGCAGTGGACTGGTGGTGGCTGTCAACAAATGTGACCGGCAGGATGAAGATGAGCTGAGGCGGACGATCATGCCTGACTTCTCAACCTACCTTCAAACAGCCTGGGGGCGATCGGCGGACGAGATTCTGTGCACATCGGCCCGGCGACACTTAAAAGCGCCCGGGTGGGATGAAGCCGCCGGGCCCAGGCACGATTTCGATCAGTTTCCCATGCTTCGCGACCTGGTTTTCGGAACCATGGACCAGGCCGGATTTGCCGTGGATCAACGGGTGGCGCACGCCGGTCGGCTTAGCGGCTATCTGACCGAGATGGTACAAAAAGAGGCAAAAAAGGATGCGGCCTCCCTTGCCGATGCGCTTGATCGCATTCGCCAGGAAGAAAAAGAGGCTGTGGGAAAGGTTCTTCACTCCCTGAAAGAGAGTGAAACGAACCCGTTTCTGGGCATTAACGTACTGCTTTATCAAAAGCTTTCCCAGCGGTGGATCGGTCCGATGGGGTGGCTCGTTGCGCTGTGGGCCCGACTGCTTGTTTTTGGCGCTGGGGCTGCCGCCGTCTTTCGAGTCGGTCATCCGATTCGACAGGTCTGGGGGATGTTTTCTTCATTCAGGCAGGCAAAGGAAACACATAAAGCCATGGATGCGGTGCAACAGGGTGATCACATGGCATCGTTCACAAAAGATTATCGCATCTCCTTCATGAGGGCTTGGCCGGACATTTCAAAACGCCTTATGCTTGCCCGGTTTGATACGTCCGTTCAAAAGGTTGATAAGATGCTGCCCGAGGTTGAACGCCTTGCGGAAACCCTTTTAAATTATTGGCAGGATGCGCTCTCCGATACCATTGACAGGTTTGCACAAAGGCTCAGTCATGGTGTGGTTCAGTTTTTTTTAAATATGCCCCCCCTGGCGATTCTTGCCTATACCGCGTGGATTACGCTACGGGAATTCTACCATCACAACTATCTATCTTCGGACTTTTTCCTTCATGCATTTCTCAACATTGGGATCCTATTGTTCTTCTGCTTCTTTTTATATCAAGCGATTGTTCGATTTGCGGCGAGTGGAGACAGACTGATATCAAGTGCGTTTAAACGTGTCAGCACCTATTGTGATACCGATTGCCCCAAGGTCATCAATCCACTGGAAGAACAGATAGATGTGGTGCTTGGTCTTGCGGAAATCAATAAAATTTGAAAAAACAAAAAGAGGAAAATGTTATGGAAAAAGTTGAAAATTTAAAAAAGATCTCCATAGCGTTTGAGGCAGGAATGTCGGAGAATGCGATGAACCTAAAGCCGAGATATTCAGAGTTTGCGTTTGTTTTCGGTATTGGTCCGTCTGGCATTACACCATTTGAAGTTGAGTTGACCGATAAAAAGGTGGGGGATGAGATCCTTCTTTTGGTAAAAAAACAGGAATACCACACGCTGTTCGAGCACCTTTCGCCGCCAATCATCGATTTGTTTGAAGGTCGGGATGAAATTTTTCTGAAAACAACCATTGTGGCGGTTTCATCACCCGACAATCGTGAAATGGTGAAGGCCCTGGCGGATTTGGCAAATCATGGTGGATGTGGTGGGGACTGCGGTTGTGGCTGTGGCGGGTAAGTGGCGATGATCGGTTTTATGAGTACCGGTATTCTATTGGGCTTGTCTGCGGGGGTTGCACCGGGTCCCCTGCTTGTTCTGGTGATTTCAGAAACGGTGAAACATGGGTTCAAAAACGGCGTGAAAGTCGCCATCTCGCCGATTATCACGGATGCGCCGATTATCGGCCTGATGATTTTTTTATTGGACAAGGCGTCTGCTTACAACACGCTGTTGGGAATTATTTCCTGTGTTGGCGGGTTGTTTGTGATGTACCTTGGCTATGGAAGCCTGCGCACGCGGGGCCTGCAGCTTGATTTTGAAAATGTCGAAACGATGTCGCTCAGAAAGGGGATCGCTGTCAATGCCCTTAGTCCACACCCCTATCTGTTCTGGGCCTGTGTCGGTGGCCCCATCATTATAAAAGCAGCGGGCCATGGCCTGATGCTTGCTGCTGTGTTTGTCCTATCGTTTTACCTTTTGCTGGTGATATCAAAAGTCATTGTTGCCTTCCTGGTCGGCCAGTCTCGGACCCTGTTCTCAGGCCGCATCTATGTTTATGTGATACGAGCCCTTGGGTTGCTGTTGATCTCTTTTTCTGGCGTCCTTTTTTATGATGCTGCCGGGTTACTTGGTTTGATTTGACCTGACAGAGGTTTTCCCAAAGCTTGCCAAAAAAGAAAATATAAGATAATGACATTAAACTTAAATGTTGCGAAATTGCGGATTCGTCCGTGATTTTATTGATTGTATTTGCCTTAAATTCGGAGCGCCGTATCATCGGACTGCTGTGTTGAGGAAGGATACAGAAATATCGACCTATCGGAGGAAATTCATGGGAGCGACCATAACCGCTGTGGGGCACTATGCGCCGGAGAAAAAACTGACAAATAAAGATTTTGAAAAGATGGTGGATACCAACGATGAATGGATTTCCACGCGTACCGGCATCAAAGAAAGACGGATCCTTTCAAAGGAAAAAGGAACTTCCTACATGGCGGTCCGGGCGGCCAAAGCAGCGCTGGCCCAGCGGAACATTTCCGCTGAGGAGCTTGATCTTATCATTGTAGCGACGGTGACCCCGGACAGGTTCGTCCCGGGAACCGCTCCCTATGTTCAGGGAGAATTGGGGGCAAATAATTGTTGGGGATATGACATCAACGGAGGGTGCTCGGGCTTTATCTGCGCGGTTGCCACGGCGACCCAATTCATCGAAAGTGGCAAATACAAAAAAGTGATGGTGATCGGTGCCGATAAAATGAGTGCCATCGTTGATTATGAGGACCGAAATACCTGCATTCTTTTTGGCGATGCGGCGGGTGCGGTATTGCTCGAACCGTCTAATGGCGACGGTTTTGGGGTGGATGATTTTATGCTTCATATGGATGGCATCGGTCAGGAATACCTCTACATAAAAGCAGGTGGCAGCCGGCTTCCGGCATCTCACGAGACGGTTGATCAACGATTGCACTACCTTTACCAGGATGGAAAGCCGGTGTTTAAATTCGCCGTATCCGGTATGACGGATGTGGCCAAACGATTGCTGGACAAACACGATTTGACCGTAAAGGATCTTAAGCTGCTAATTCCCCACCAGGCCAATATGCGTATTATTGATGCCGTGGCCAGTCGTTTGGGGCTGGAACCGGATCAGGTGATGATCAATATCCATAGCTATGGTAACACCACGGCTGCAACCATTCCCATGGCCATGTCAGAAGCCTACCAACAGGGACGGCTGAAAAAAGGGGATCGGGCCATGATGGTGGCGTTTGGTGCCGGATTTATCTGGGGCGGAATATTGTTTCAGTGGGCATTTGATTAACAGGTGTTCCATATTTTCCCAAGGCGCACATTAAACCCCTGGGGGGAATGACAATCAAACAGTCAACCAAAAGCGGCGCTGTCATGTTACCTTCAATCTGACATGGCAGCGCCGCTTTTTCGTTATTGCTGCTGACAAGGGCGGTTATGCAGCACCTTTTGCCATATCTCGGTAAAACTGATCATCCACCGAATAAAGGCGTCCGTCTTCGTAGTCGATCAGTCCTTTTTTGTAGAGAGTTGCCAAAGAAATGTCTATGGATACAAAATCGTCTCCACCGACCTGCAGTTGCGATCGTATTTGGTGCGTTTTACCATCCCGTATCATTTTTCTGACCCGGCTGCTGTTGGTCAGTTTCTCCATTGCCAGAATACGGCCGTCCCCATTCTTTTTCGGTATCAGTCGTTGGGCGATGGATAGCAGGAAGGATTCGGCCAGCATCATTCGGATCAGGTGCTGTTCGTGGGGCTCAAACATATTGATGACCCGGTCGATGATGGAGGTGGCGTTGTCCGAGTGGACCGTACTGATTACCAGATGGCCTGAATTGGACGCGCGCAGTGCAATTTCAAATGTTTCGCGGTCCCGCATTTCACCGACCACAATCACATCCGGTGCCTGGCGAAGAACATGGCGCATTCCCTCCGAGAAGGACGCCACATCTCTTCCGATTTCCCGTTGGCTGATGTTGCTCTTTTTATGTTTGTGGAGGTATTCAATAGGGTCTTCAAGCGAAATGATGTTGCATCCCTTTTCTTTATTGATGATGTCTACCATGGCTGAGAGGGTCGTTGATTTGCCATGGCCGGCAGGCCCGGAAACAAGAATAAGGCCATGGGGCTTTAGGGCGTATTCGGAAAGCCAGGAGGGCAGGTTCAATTCGCTGAGGGCCGGGATTTTGTCAAAAATCGGGCGTATGGCCGCCGCCAGCGCGTCCCGCTGCCGATAAATGGTGACCCGAAACCGGCCCAGGCCAGGAAAACCGACCCCGATACCAAAATCGTTCTTTTTGGAAAACTTCTCCCAGTCATAGAATGGTAACAGCTCTCGGATATAGCGCTCACAGTCTGCCGCGGTGAGTGCCGGAATCGACAACCGCCGAAGCTTATTGCTTATCTTCAAAGAAGGCGGTGTGCCGGCCATCAGAAGAAGATCGTTTCCGCCGATCTTGACCATGTACTGTAACAATTGCGTCAGGCTCGGCAACTGATCTCCTTGGCCCAAGGTTACCATTTCAGCGAGAGATGCGCCAATCAGCGGTGTGCCGGGATTGGCCACAACCGTCTGGATGGCGATGTCCATCATAAAGGAGGGCACTGCCACCGGCTTTATTTTTTTCCCCATGGTAAACTGTATATCACTGATTGCGTCCAAATCGAGCGGGTTTATCATGGCGAGTGTCAATGCATTGTCGTCGGCAGCGATAGGCAGAATCTTCAACCGCCGGAGTTTTTCCGGTTTTATGAGGGCCAGGATCTCACGGCTGATTTCGATGTCGAACAAATTGAGGGCCGGTACGCCAAATTTTTTACTGAGATAGCCGAGCAAATCGTCAATGGCAATAAAGCCCATTTCAATCAAGTTGGATCCCAGCTTGCCCCCGACCTGTGATTGGCGCTTTAATCCCTTTTCAAGATTGTCAGAAGAAATCAACCCAAGTTTAATCAGATGTTCACCAATTCGGTCTTTTCTATCACTCATATTCATCTCTCCACGTTTTGTATCATTTAAGGACATATCGGCTGTTTCGCGATGACAGTTGAGAAAAAAAACGTAAAGATCTCCTGTAGGACTTGGCAAAATACGATATTGTACATATCTTAAATGTGTTAGCCGGTTTTCTGGTTTGTCGGTTTGCAAGTGTTGCCCGATGACCGTTGTTGCGCCGAACGGTCTAACCGGTTTTATTTTTACTGTAGCGAGGAAAAGGTCATGCCATGGATTACCCAACCCGGCTTAAAGGGGAAAGTATACGTTCCTGAGCGATGCGATGACGGTATCCAGAAGCACCCTTGCCCAGATTGCTTCTCCTGCCAGCAGTGCAGTGATGATCGATGCCGAATTTGCCGTTCCCACCGCTCATGCTGTGGAAATAATGCTGCCAGTTGCGAAAAAGAAAATCTATAGTCCGGCAAAAGTATGGGCGGTTAAAATTTTGCCTGAATTACACCCGAATCATTCGGCGTTTTAAGGGGTATCCGTCGAATTTCTTTAGCGCCTGCCTCTTTCAGCATTATCCTTATCCATCCTTACTCTTTTTTTATTCTTGGTGATTCATACGAAACGTTCGTCCTATGTTTCAAAACCACACATGCGGCGGCGCGCATCCTTTTGAACAGCGCTGCTTACCGCTGTCGAACCCACGGCAGAAAGATCGCGCTGGCACGTCAGATACAAAAAGCCTTATCCCAGGTAGACTGTAAGGGCATCCTTTCTTGCATTTACATGCTGCAAGGTGATGTGGATGTAATCTTCCGGCTTTAGTTTGATATTACCGGGGGCGGGCATCATACATTCAATCATAAATTCAGGAATCAGGATCTGGTAACCTTCTTTGCGTTTTGAAAGAACAATGGCTTCTGTTTTTTGGCCAATTCTTGATTCGAGGTTTTTCAATAGCCAGTAACGATTTCTCCTAAATTGTATCCTGGCCGTATTGCGCATGGGCCGTTCCAACAGTTGTAGGAAATCTGAAATGTCATCTTCGCTATAAGGGGTGTCAAGCCCCAATACGGCTCGAATCTGACGCTGTGTGATCAGATCGTAATACTTTCGTATGGGAGATGTGGCGGTTACATAAGCATTGAGTCCAAGACCTGAATGCTTTTCCGGTGCATTGCCGAGCACAAACCGGCTCAGCTGCTTTCGCTGCATCCAGTTTTGATAAATGGAATCGACCTCCCCTTGAAACAGGCGTTGCTTCGGGGGGGGCTGTGACCTGAAGATGGCTGGCATTTCTTGCTGGGCGAGAAAATTTGCCATCAGCCAGTTGGCCAGAATCATGATCTCCGAGATGAACATCCTGCTGGGGCTTTCTCTGTCAACCCGGTTAAAGTTGGGATTTCCATCATCAATCCAGACGGACATTTCAGGCAGGCTGATCTGTATCGCTCCCTGGGCCAAGCGTTTTTGACGAAACAGCCTTCCGATTTTGTACAGCAGGGTCAGGTCTCCAGATGTATCGAGAAGGGTGTTTGCATCAAAATAGGTCAATCGCTGGTCTACTGAAATAACGCTTGGGAACAGCTCGTACTGTTTGACCTCACCACTGAGCGACAGGGTTGCCATGAGGCTGATGGCCGGCCGTGGTGTTTCGGCGATGAGGCTGCAAAGGTTTTCAGCGAGGACCGGCGGAACCATTGAAATTTTTGTGTCTGGCATGTAGATTGAACTTCCCCGGGCTAGCGCCTCTTTGTCAATGGCACTGTTCTTTTCGACATAATGCCCAACATCGGCAATGTGGACCCATAGCCGGTATTGGTTTCCCAGGTCTTCCACACTGACGGCATCATCAAAGTCGAGGGTCGCCTGACCATCAATCGTGATGGTCTGAAGATCGGTCAAATCTTTTCTTCTATTGTTCGCAGGTGGTTCAAATCCAGGGATGCTGGTTTCGTCACACAGGGTTGCGGCCTGTTCGAGTACTTCTTTGGGAAAGTCCGTCGAGATCTCAAGTTGAAGCAGGTCCAGATTTTCATCCGGGTGCCAAACCCCTGCCTTTACCAGAATATCAAAAATATCTTCTGGGTTCTTAATCCCGGCACGCTGCAACATCTTTTTTGCTGTTTCATGGGTTTCGGACTCTTTGCCGAAGAGGTAAAAAGCTTTCAGGATCCTAATTGCATCTCCATGTTTGTCGGCATGATTCTTTTCGGGAGTGGTCGTTTGGCCCTCTAGAACGGCTTTAAGCCACCGGCTTCCATCCGACACAAGACGCTCTTTTTCTGTTTCTTTCCTCGCTTTTTCAGCGGCTTGTTGAACCTGCTGTTCAGAATAGGGAAAAAAGGAATTTGTATTAAATTTAAAAAACAGACGATTCTGGAAAAAGGCTCTGATAACCGCCGATTGGTGGTCATGATTGGGGGCGTCCGGAAAAATGAATTCAGTCATGGTGGCGAGGTCAATCCACTCCTGCTCTGAATTCAGGACCTCCCATAGGGCTTTGATATCGATCTGATCAATCAGGGAGGACCGGCGGTGGGCGACCTCCTTAAGGGTTTGGACGACAGTATGCCTCCCAAGGGTCAGGTTCAAATGGACGTCAGAGTGGAGAGCTATCCGATTGGCGGCAAGATTGACTTCCCTGTCATTTTCAGTGAGCAGTCTAAGCCGATTGTTTTTTACCTCCAAAACCGCGGCACATAATATTTTTTGCCGATCAATAAATTCGACGAGGCTTCCCGATTTCATACCAAAACGACATAACAACCGGGTCTCAAAAAGTCAACGAAGGACTACACAGAGATCGTTACATCGAATTACACTTCACAGGGGCCAATGCCTACCGAGCTGTAATGGCGGTGGTTTTTTCTTCAAACACGGACATTAAAAAAACAGTGGCCAGTGGTTGTGTGAAAAGAACCCCCACGAAAAAGCTGCTGCCCACAGCGATAATGGCAATATATAGCACGGTTACAATGATGTGATCGACAATCTGCCCTTTCATTGCCAGCGCATAGCTTTCTTTGACCGCATCTATAATGCTCAACCCTTTATCGGTCATGAGTGGCAGCATGAAAATACAGCTGAAAACAATGGCGAGCGTGATCAGAAATCCTGGCAAGACCAGCATCATAAACCCCACCATAACAATGAGCCCTACCACAATGGAAAAGGCGAGCAGGGGGAAAAAAAGCTTCATGTGAGAGAAAATATCCTGCACCCGAGGTTCCCTGCCCTCTCTTACCAACAACAGAATTGCCTGGGTATACCCTGCAAGTGTCACCGGGGCCAAAAATCCAAGGCTTATGGCGCTCATCGCAACCATCAGCAAGGTCATGAATACCAGGGGCAGTAAATGGGTAACCGTAAGATGCCAGGTGGTTTCAAAATGATGTTTAAAGTCCATACATGCCTCGTAAAATAATGTGGGTTCGCTTTGATAAAAGGGACTTCATGATACACCGTCCGGCCCAGCCGGACCTGGGTGACGCGGCGCGTCGATGTTATCAGCAGGTGTTCCACCGATGAAACAGACCATATCATAAAAAATGATGAAGGACTATAGCTTGACAGGCTTTGGATTGATGGCATCCACCACCTTTTCCAAAGCCAGACGATCTGAGGGGGTTGAAGGGCGTTTGAATTTTATGCCGAGCCCCTGTTTGGAAAGCCAGATTACCTCTGCCTTGAGATTTACCGGGAATTCAAAGTTCAGGATTGAAAAAATGAGGTCAACCTCATTTCCAGGTGGGATCACATGATTGGTCTTAATAAACGCACCCTTTTCACTCAAATTTTCAATACGACTATAGAACGATTTGTTGCGGCAGATGACATTCACCGGAATAAAAAAATGTTTGCGCTTGCTGATCCGTTTTTCGGGGGAGACAGAGGCATTGAGGAGTTTCAGCAGATTCAATTTCTCTTCATCTGACAATCCATGGATGATCTCTGAGAGTTTGTCGTCAAGCTGAGAGGGGTGGAAACTTAATGCGCTCATTTGGTTGCATCCTTCAAAAACGAGTTGATCCGCCCGTTCGGCGGCGCTTTTAAAATGAAAACGGAATGAGTTTTATTCAGGGGGGGCGTCCGTTATCTATGCAGCGCTTCCTCAAAGTGCTTCCATGGCCATCTTAGAAAGTCATTGTCCGATGAAATCAACTTATGTGTAAATGATATTATTTTCTATGGGGGAAACACCCTATTTTAAAATGAATAACCCCCCAAAGTTGATAGAAAAATAAAGTTATGGTAGCATACGACTCTCATCCATTTTAAACAGGCGGTCGCATGAAAAAGATGATAAAGGAAAAAAAAGTTTTTCTGGGCATCTATTCTACCCTTGTGGTGACCATTGCGCTGTTCATTACCTTCATAGACACGAGCCCAAAGCATCTGAAAAAATTTTTTATTGAATCGCCCGAGGGCACCCCTTATGGATATGTGTCATGCCATGTCACCCTGAATATTGATGAATATTACCTGTTGAATATGAAGTTTTTACTCCCCAGTGAAAATCGGCGTCAGGAAAAGGAGTTAAATCGAATCCTTCCGAAGATAAAACACCGGATTATTGAAAATATGAACAACCAAAAGGCAGACATGATTCGAAATGGCAAGCTGGCGGACTTTAAAAGAGAACTTGTGGGCCTTGTCAACCAGGAACTAGAAACACCGGTGAAAGATATCTATTTTCAGCAAGTCAATCTGTATTGATTCCAATAAGGGTACATTAGACCCTTGATCAGAAACATACCCGCAGGTAAGCACCCTAAAAACCGGGCATAAACTCCGAAAGCGTGTATCTTTATGGAAGGTTGTGCCTGTTGACTCTCGACTGTAGACTCACGACTTCCGGCTTCGCCGGATTAGGATTATTTGGCGTTGAAACAGGTTTCAACGAGAATATTGCCTTTTTCGGTAGTGATCGGAATACCGAGCACTGCAGATCGAAGCTTGTGCGGGATTGTATGGCCTTCTTCCATAATAACCTGCAACAGTGTGGGCTTTATGCCGGCTCCCACTTTTTCATACAATTGAGAGGCCTGGCCTGAAATCATGTTGGTGATTTCACCCACGGCATCCTTGATATCGTCATCCATTTCAGTAAGTTCTTCACCAAACATCGTTGATACGATCGAAAGGATGCATGGCGCTGAAAAAGAGATGGCAAACGTTCCCTCTGCGTTTCCTTTCAATTCCACAACGCTTGAAACCGCCCCTTGGGCAGTGGGATCTTTTTTTAAGAATGGCTTTTGAACGGTTCCGGTAACAGCACCGACTTTGCTGAGAATATCAACCGTAGCAGCAATGAAGGGATTTATGATATCGGCATCCATACCTGTCTCCTGCCAGCAATCCAAATGAAAGACGATTTCCGGTGATGCTGGATCGCCATTTTAAGTTTTCCCCCACGGGATTGTCAACTATCTCTTTCGTTAGTGCTTTGGGAACCAGGCAAAAAGGTGCGTGTTCAATCAAAAGGGGGCGTTATGAAAAATTCTGATCTCTTGTGAGGTCTTTGACTTTCCGGTATATTCCAGTCGCTTCCTTCCTTCCTGTTGTTATGGGCGGATGACGGCCCTAAACTGGACGGATCGGCAGCAGCGGGTGTGGCCTGTTTCGGGGCGTTCCCCCTATTGTTGTAGGGTTACCAGTGAATGAGAAAGGAGTCAATCGGGTCAGCGTGACAGAAATCAATAACCTCGTTAAAAAAATTTCACGGGACATTAAAAACGCATTTGGGCCGGACCGACATGGTTTTCGACGAAAACTGAACCGAATTAAAAGGGACACCAAACGATCGAAATCAGAAGAGCAACTGGTGCAACAAACACATCGCCTGTGGCACCAGGTCCAGCAATCCAAGGCAACACGATCAGATCGCAAGCGCCGGCGGCCAAAAATTGCTTTCCCCCCCTCACTTCCGATTACCGCCCATAAAGACGAGATTGTCCAGGCAATTTCGACCCATCGGGTGGTGATTATTGCCGGAGAAACCGGCTCCGGTAAAACCACCCAGATTCCCAAAATGTGCTTGGCGGCCGGTCGGGGTATTGATGGTGAAATCGGCTGTACGCAACCGAGACGTATTGCCGCCGTAAGTGTTGCCAATCGCATTTCTGAAGAGTTGGAAGAGCCAATCGGTCAAGCGGTTGGGTTCAAGATCCGGTTCCAAGACAAAACAAGTTCCCAAAGCTATATCAAGGTGATGACCGACGGAATTCTGTTGGCTGAGACCCAAAGTGATCCGTGGTTGTCCGCCTACGATACAATTATCGTGGATGAGGCTCACGAGAGAAGTCTTAATATCGATTTTTTACTGGGCATTCTCAAGACCCTAGTTGAAAAACGAAAAGATCTGAAATTAATCATCACCTCCGCCACCATTGATACGGAAAAATTTTCAAAAGCCTTTGACAACGCACCTATTATCGAAGTGTCCGGCAGGATGTACCCTGTGGAGGTGAGATGGGCTTCGGATGGTGTAAACGGCGATGCCGGCGCAACAGCTCAGGAGGATGAAAAGACCCCTGTGGAAAAGGCGGCGTTTGCCATCGATGACGTTCAACGGGAAAGCCGGTCCGGAGACATTCTGGTTTTTATGCCCACAGAACAAGATATCCGAGAAACGATCGAACTTCTCGAAGGTCGCCAGTATCCGGGTGTCTCTATATTGCCGTTATTTGCCCGATTGACGGCCACCGATCAGGCCAAGGTGTTTTCCCGAAAGGCTGGACGAAAGATTATTGTCGCCACAAACATTGCAGAAACCTCCCTGACCATTCCTGGGATTAAATATGTTGTTGATACCGGGCTTGCCCGGGTGTCCCGGTACAGCCCCCGATCCCGGACCACAGCCCTGCCGGTGGTGCCGGTTTCAAAAAGCAGTGCAGACCAGCGAATGGGCCGATGTGGGCGGGTCGAAAATGGCGTCTGCATCCGGCTTTTTTCAGAAGCAGATTACAACGAACGCCCCCGCTTTACCCGGCCCGAGATCCTGAGAGCCAATCTGGCAGATGTTATCCTGCGAATGATCTCCCTCAATCTGCCGAATATCAGTGAATTTCCGTTTATTGATCGGCCGGAAGAAAAGTCAATACAGGACGGGTTTGACCTGCTGATGGAACTGGGCGCTCTGGATACGGTTCCGGAAGACGGTCTGCAGACGGACAAATCCTACCGGCTAACTGACAACGGACGCCAGATGGCGGCCATGCCGGTGGACCCCCGGCTTTCCAGAATGCTGATCGAAGCCAGGAAAGAGGGCTGCCTTGCGGAGATTGCCGTTATTGTTTCGGCCCTCAGTATTCAGGACCCTCGGGAACGGCCTGCCGATAAGGCGGCGGCTGCAGACCAGGCCCATGCGGTATTTGGTGAGCCGGCATCGGATTTTACGACCCTGTTGAACGTCTGGTATGCATTTCATGAACTGACACCGGGTCCAGGCCATGCCGGCCGGATAAAAAAATTTTGCAAATCCAATTTTCTTTCTTTCAGAAGAATGCGGGAATGGCGCGACATCTATGGCCAGGTTATGGGTATTCTCGAAGAGCGCCGATGGATTTCTAAAGAAGCTCCGGCGCAGCCACGACACTGGGAAAGAATTCCGCAACGGACATCCACGGGTGCGATTCATCCGCGATATATGCACATCCACAAATCAATCTTGAGTGGTTTTTTAAGTAACATTGCACAGAAAAAAGAAGGAAATATGTATCGTGCGGCCAAAGATCGGGAGGTGATGGTGTTCCCCGGCTCCCACCTCTTCAATCAGGGGAAAACCTGGATCATGGCTGCAGAGATGGTCGAAACGTCCCGGCTTTTTGCCCGAACGGCGGCATTCATTGATCCGGAATGGGTCGAGCCGTTGGCAAAGGGGCGCTGCCGTTATGTGTATCTCCATCCCCATTGGGAAAAAAACCGCGGTGAGGTGGTGGCCACAGAGCAGGTCAGCCTTTATGGGTTGATCATTAAAACCGGCAATAAGGTTGCCTATGGCCCCAAGGCGCCGGACCTTGCAGCGGAAATTTTTATTCGAAGTGCATTGGTCGAGGGGGACGTGAAGACGCCTTTTCCGTTTATGCGTCATAACCTCGAATTGATGCAGGATGTCATGCGCGTTGAAGACAAAATTCGTCGCAAGGACATACTCATCAGTGATGAGGAGCTGGTGCTGTTTTATAAACATCGTCTTGAAGATGTTTACGACCTAAGGACCCTTTCTGCCAGGATCAAGAAAGCCGGGGGGGACAAATGGCTAAGGATGCGGAAATCTGATCTTGTCAGATACCTGCCCGGTTCGTCTGAGATAGCCAAGTATCCGGACCACATTACGTTGGGGCAACAGCGCTTTTCCTGCCAATATCATTTTGATCCTGAAAGCGACAAGGATGGGGTGACCGTCGCGATACCGGCCGATACTGCTTCCCATTTATCCCCCAAGCTGGTCGATGACCTTGACTGGCTGGTGCCGGGTTTATATGAAGAGAAAATTGTTTCGCTGCTAAAGGGGCTTCCCAAGGCATTTCGCAGGCAATTGTCGCCGGTGTCCGATACCGCTGCGATCATCGCCTCTGAAATGCCGCAAAAAACGCAGGGGCTACTGCCGGCACTTTCTGTATTCGTCTATAAGCGATTTGGCATCAAAATTCCCAAGGGGGCTTGGCCAGGAGAATTGCCGGATCATCTTAAAATGCGTATTGCGGTGACAGATAAATCCGGAAAGGAAATTGCCGCGGCCCGGGATGCGTCTGTGTTACAACAACCCTCCTTCCCGAAAAGGGATGCGGGCGAATTTGACCGGCTGAAAAAGAAATATGAAAAGAACGACGTTCAGCAGTGGAATTTTGGAGACCTGTCGGACGACATTCGTTTGAAAGGCGAAACTCAAAAAGAGTGGGTGGCTTATCCGGCCTTGGTCAGTACAGATCCCGGGAATCAACGGGTGGGGGTACGTCTTTTTCTGGAAGCGGGCAGTGCCAGAGCGGTCCATCGAGAAGGGGTCCGGATCCTTTTTTGCCGGTATCTTGCCAAAGACGTAAAGCATTTAAGAAAGAACCTCACCCTTTCAAAACGCATGGCCCCTCTTGCGGCCTATGTGGGCGGCGCGGTTGCGTTCCAGGAACGAATTTGCGAGGCGGTGCTTGAAGCCATGTTTGCCAAAGACATACGGCGGCAGGCCGATTTTTTTTCCTATGCCGAGACAGCCCAATCTTGTCTTCAACAGGTGGGCATGGATCTTTTGAATGCTGCCACCACTGTTTTGCAGGAAGTCCACGCCACCCGAACGGTGCTACACGATCTAGAAGAAAAAAATAAAACCAATTTGCATGTTCAAACGCTGATGAAAGAGATTCGTGCGCACCTTTCTAATTTAATTCCGGAGACCTTTGTAACTCTTTATGACGCTGCACAACTGTCTCAGCTCCCCAGACATATCAAGGCAATGGCGATCCGTGCCCAAAAGGGTGCGTACGATTTTCAGCGGGACAGGAAGGCGGTCCAGACGGTGATGCCCCATATTGAGAAACTAAACAGCTTTTTAAAAGCTCTGACACCGGAAGATTCGGCCGAAAAGAGACAGGCGGTGGAGGAATATTTCTGGATGCTTGAAGAGTATAAAATATCCGTTTTCGCTCAGGGGATCAAAACCGCTTTTCCCGTTTCTGCCAAGCGGTTGGAGAAAATGGCCGAAAAGATTGAGGGCCTTTTATAATCGGTTGACAGGGTGGGCGGTCATGATGATAGAGTGGCAGCATGTTTCTTAGCGTGCTATGGAATGCGTAAGCGCCTGCCAATAAACCATTTTGAGTATCAATCGCGAGACAGATTTTAAACAACGGGCCGGGACAAGTGATCCGATAGATTCGGCCCATTTTCTTTTAATTGTTCTAACGGAATGAAGGGAGATGCGACAATGATTAAAATGGTTACCCTGTTAAAACGGAAGCCGGGAATGTCGATGGAGGAATTTATTCGGTATTACGAAAGCAATCATAGAAAGATTGGTGAAAAGTACCTGAGACCCCATGCCGCAAAGTATATACGAAGATTTCTTCATCCGCTGCCTGAATCGATCGTGCCCGAGGCACCTCCGGAAAAACCCTACGATGTGGTGATGGAAATATGGTTCGAAAATCGTGAAAAGATGGAGGCTGCCTTTGCTGATCTTATGACAGAGGAAGCCCAGGCTGAAATCGTTGAAGATGAGTCCAAGCTGTTTGACCGAGATAGAATTTATTCTTCAATTGTGGAAGAGTTCGAATCGGATTTGGGATAGCACTGAGACGCAGTCGGTTTTTAAGGTGCGTTTGGCCGCCAATACGCTTGCAATATCTTCTGATGTGTTGCAGGGCTTTGATTTAAGAAATTTCCTTGTTTCAGTGGGCAGGTGAAACAATCGAAAGGGAAGATGATGAAATATCCAAATCTGTTTAAAGAAGGCAATTTCGGAGCACTTTCATTAAAAAACCGGGTCATCATGCCGGCCATGGGCACCTTCCTCGCTTCTGCGGACGGGGAGGTGACCGAACGGCAGATCGCGTATTTCGAGGCACGTGCAAAGGGCGGTGTCGGGTTGATCATAACGGAAGTAACCGCTGTTGATTACGAATTGGGCAGGTGTGGTCCGATGCATCCAAGGCTGGACGATGTCAGATATGTTCCAATGATGACACGACTTGCCGATGCCGTACACAAATATGGCACCAGGGTATTCATGCAGCTGAGCCATGCCGGACGTCAAACCAATGCGTCCCTGACCGGTGGCCGTCAGGCGGTGGCCCCCAGTGCGGTACCGTGTGAAATGATCGGTGAAACCCCCAGGGCACTGACAACCGAAGAGATCAAAGAGCTGATTGCCAAATACATCAATGGGGCCGTGATATGCCAGATGGCCGAGATCGATGGCGTCGAGCTTCATGGGGCCCACGGCTACTTGATCAATCAGTTCCTGAGCCAGAAAACAAATTTGCGAACCGATGAATACGGCGGCGATTTTGAAGGTCGGATGCGGTTTGCAAAAGAGATCATCGAGGGGATCAAGCGTGAATGCGGCGCGGCATATCCGGTTATTATCCGGTTGAGCATCGATGAGTTCGTCGATGGCGGCATCACGCCCGAGGCGGGAGTCCGCATTGCCTCCTATATGGAAAAAATCGGTGCAGATGCCATCAATGTGAGCAGCGGGACCTATGACAGTTTGCAAACCCTGATCGAGCCCACGTCTTTTGCACAGGGCTGGCGGGTCTACCTGGCCGAGGCTGTGAAAAAGGAAGTGAAAATACCGGTCATTACGGCGGGGGTGATCCGGGAACCTGATTTTGCCGAAGCCATTCTTGCCGGAAACAAGGCGGATTTTGTGGCGATCGGAAGAGGCCAGATCGCAGATCCTGAATGGTGCAGCAAGGCGGCAAGCGGTAGAGCCGCAGAGATTCGAAAATGCATTTCCTGCCTGCACTGCCTGGACCGTGTGCTTGCCCGCACCCATATCGGGTGCGCCGTCAATGTGAAAGCCGGAAGGGAGCTGGACTTTAAGGAGCTTAAAAAGAACGGTGATCGTCGAAAAGTGGTTGTCATTGGCGGCGGCCCCGGTGGTATGGAGGCAGCCAGGATACTGGCCTTGAGGGATTTTAATGTGCTTCTGCTTGAAAAGGAGGCCCGGCTAGGTGGGCAATTGAACTATGGCAACCGCCCCGTTGGCAAAGACAAATTGACGTGGTTCATCGAGTATATGGAACAGCGGTTTCCGCAGTTGAATGTGGATGTCCGGCTCGGTGTGGCGGCAACGGCTGAAATGATCAGGGCGGAAAACCCCCATGCCGTTTTTGTAGCGACAGGCGCGTCCCCCATTATTCCCAATATAGAGGGGGTAAACGGCGAGAATGTATTTGATGCCCATACGGCATTGGTCAACAGCGATACCATCCGCGGGCAATCGGTCGCAGTCATTGGTGCGGGGATGACCGGGTGTGAAATCGCAGAACTCCTCGCGTTAAATAACAACCAAGTCCATCTTGTGGAACTGCTGCCCGATGTTGTTACCGGGGCGGGGCCGCTGGATAAGATGGACATGACCCAGCGGCTGAACGAGGCGGGTGTTGATATCCATATGGAACATAAGTTGCTGCGAATCGACGGGAACAAGATAGACATCGAGGCTGTTTCCACAGGCGAAAAACGTTATATTGAAGTCGATAAGGTGGTCCTGTCCCTGGGAGTGGCATCAGACCGGCGATTGTACGATGAGATCCGGGAAGCATATGACCACGTGTGCCTATTGGGTGATGCCATTTCGCCCAGAAAGATTGTCAATGCGGTCAAGGAGGGGTTTGAAAAGGCCGTGTTGCTCGAGTGATATCGTACGGCCAGCAAACGAAGGAAATAACTATCCCCTAATTCGGCTAAGCCGGAAGTCGTGAGCCAACAGGCACAACCTTCTACAAAAATGCACGCTTTCGGAATCGGAGTTTATGCCCGGTTTTTAGGGTGCTTACCTGCGGGTATGTTTCTGATCAAGGGTCTGATGCTGCGTTATCAAGGGGTTGAAGTAAATGACTACCTCTTCCCCCTTGATGCCCTCGCGTTTTTGCAACAATTGGGTATAGATGCGTTTCGCACTCAGTTGTTTCCCAACACATCAAGGTGCTGGGGGGTTACAATTTTGGATGCAACACGTCACGAATGGCTTCGATAACCGATTTGGGTTTTTCTTTGGGAATATCATGCCCACTGTCAACCCAGACTTGCTTCGCGCCTGGATAAAGATGAACAATATCTTTTCGCTTTTCGTTTGCATCATCCGCTATCTTTGATTTTTCTTCCAAGGGCCGTAATGCGCTCAATACGATCACGGGTTTTCCCGTAAAGGATGGTAAGGCCAACACCTCATCCCCGGTTGTATTGATCAAATCCAGCTCTTCCCTTGCGGTTGAAGATAAATACCAGAGAAACGCAACGCGAAGCCAGGTTGGCCAGTTATCGATGGCGCCGTTTCCTTTGAAATGGTTGGGGTGCGTCGAATCAACGAGAACAAGTCCGGTTACTTCTTCAGGATATCGCCGAGCAAAGAGCTGCATGTATAAACCGCCAAAGGAGTGGCCCACTAGAACATATGGCGGTTTTAATCCGTTTCTTTTAAGGAGCCCCCTCAATTCCTCAACAATGTGAAGCCCGTCGCGTGGCGTCGATACAGAGCCACTACTCCCGTAACCGGGTCGATTATATGCAAAAGTCGTGGCCTCTTTTGAGATCTCTGGAATGATCTTATCCCACGAATGCATTTTTCCACTCAGACCGTTCTCAAAGACCACAATAGCGGATTCACTGTTGTTTCTGATTAATGAATATTCAACCTGGCGATGATCAATAACGCCAATTTTTTCATTAGGGAGAGATGTACATCCGAAAAAAAGTATTGTTATCAAGATTCCAAGAAAGGGAAAAATGCGATTGAAATATACGCGATTCATAGTATTCTCCTTATAATCCCATCATTACTTCTAAAAACTTGAACACTGCTGGGTCAACCGCCTTTATATCATCATTCATCATGACACAGACAAACATGTTTTTTTGGGGATGATAAAAAAGAGAGGCCCCAAACCCCTTGATACCACCCGTATGCCCGATAATATTGCCCACAGGAGTCTCTAATGCCGCCACAATACCTTTGCCATAGTAGGTGCTTTGTGTGACAGTCATAAGATTCATATCCGAAAACATTATCTGCAGATTGCTTTCTGACAGAAGCCTTCCACTCATAAGCGATTGGAGAAATATGATCAAATCTTTCGGCGTTGCAGCGATCGAACCTGCCGCAAAAGGAACAACACAATTCTCCGATTCGCTTAAAAGATTCCCCTGATGATGGCCTTTGACAATAAGCGCATTGATTGTTTCGGGTGTGATCACCTCTATTTTTTGGAGGTTAATTTTATTGAAGATATAATGCTCAATTGCTTTTCTGTAAGAGTTTCCGGTTACCCGCTCTATGATAATCCCAAGCATTAGATAGCCTGTATTCGAATAGGCAAAATGTTTTCCGGGCTCAAAAAGTAATTCTTTTTTTATAACGTATGAAAGCAGTTCTTTCGGGTTTCGATAAAGGTGGTTATAGGCGTCATATTCTTTTGTATTGTCAAAACTTGCGATCCCTGATGTATGTGTAAGAAGATGGTTGATTGTAACATGGCTTGCCCAGCTTATTTCAGGGAACCATTTTTCAATCGTGTTTTCCAGGCCCAACCGATCCTCTTCAATTAAGTTTAGTATGACAATGGCTGTAAATATCTTCCCAATACTGCCGGCGTAAAATTTTAAATCAGAGGTGATTTTTTCTTTTGATGTATTACCTGTAATCCCCCGGGCGGAACACCACATGCCATTGTCCGGCACACCGATAGATACGCTTATTCCCTTAGCGCCTGTTGCTGTTAGTACATTTTCCACTTCTTTTTCAAGCAAAGCGATTGTGTCTTTGCTAAATGCTTTCTGGATGAGGGTTCCCTTGGATTTAATGGCTTCGATGGGTAACGTTATCGGCGTGTTGACGTTGGCATCATACGTGTTATGGGCACATCCGGCAAGAATCTCCAACAAAATGAAACTGAATAGAAATGATATCTTTTTCATTATTCTTTCTATCCCACAGTGTTGCAACATTGGGTTAAATGATCTTGGCTACCGCTGGTATATATCGAATGGCGGCAACCAAGATCCAACTGAGAATCAATGTGCCTACGAACACCATGATTCCCTTCACCAGGGGCGCAAGGTCGCTTCCCAATAATAGGTACTGAAGCCACGTTACAAAAACCCAGTGAACAATATAGATCCCGTATGAGTTTTCACTCAGACTGTCGAAAAGGCGTATGCGCCTCCTTGCAAACCGAATAAAGAATCCGGTCAGTCCGGAAACGTTGGCCCAGCAGCAGACCACGAAAGCAATTTCGCTGACAGTGGTTCGCTCCATAGGCGTAATAAACACGATCATAATGATAAATACCGTAAAAGACACCAGGCCAACACCCACCCACCCCCACCAACCCTTTGCGAGTGCGCCGTCAGGTTTGAAAACACTGCGCTCAATGCCGATGGCCCCGACCGCAGTGCCTACAAGAAAGTACATCAGATAGAGCAATATTCGGCCCGCCTGTGCATTAAAGGGTCCGATACCAATCCACCGCAGCGGTCCGAAAATGGTTGCAATCGGCAGGTAGAGAATTATTTCTGATCCAATCAGAACCCCAAAAAACGCTACGGGACGATCAAGGATGATATTTAGTCGACCTCTGACAAAATTGCCAAGAAAAGGAGCTACGCGGTACAAAAAGGCAGACAGGCCGTTGAATACCAGCAACAGCCACAAGAACCATAGGGGGCCCGCAGTCCCAAAGCCGGATTGGACCATTCCGAGCCAAAATACACCATAGCTGGTGTCCTTTTCGGTAATCGGCCCCACTTGGAGCTGTACCGGGTAGTATGCCAGGGGAATCAGGAAGAAAACACCGATGACAAAGGGAAGGCCGAGCCTTTTCAGGCGATCTCCAAGGTATTTCCAGGCACCCTTTCTTGCCAAACTCTGCCAGACAAATATGCCGGAGACAAAAAACAGCAGCGACATGGAAAAAGTTTCGTTTAACGCCACAATCAAATCCTATCCAGCGTTGCTCGTTTACGACCGGATTGGAGCTCGCGATCGGGTTCTCAAAATTGAAGACAGCAGATGTGGTGTAGGCAAGAGCCGCATGAACGAACAGCACGAGGGTAATTACAAATGCACGCAGATAGTCGAACTCGACCTTCCGCCCGGATACTTCCGATAGATTGGATGTTAAACTGGCTTCTGCTTGTTTCTCTGCAACCGAACAAATCGTCATAACAACAGTCCTTCCAATCGCGTCCATCTGACCGAGTTTCGATGCGAATCACCCGATGATGCACAACGCCGGGGCTTTGCCGCGAGGGAACCGGGTCGGAAACAGCCCCTTGATGTTATGCGTCCCTTCTATTTTTTCCCATAAAGAAAGAATATAAAATCAATAAAAATATTACTATTTTCTTCATTTTTAGCCCCACATTTTCCCCAAGATTCTGCAACAATAGGATTTTTATCAAAAAATTGATCACGCACATTTTCATTAACCTGATTAAGTGGACAGGCAAAATTCATACATTGTGAACACATAAAATTTAGCAAAGTCAAAAAAAATCCGATGGTTGTCATCGAATAAACAACCAGCAGAAATATCTGTTTGCTAAGAATTAAAAATGCCAAAGGATAACCCCAAACAATAGCAAAACCACCCAAAAAAATGCTTTTTCAATAATTGTCATGGGGCCAGGCCTATATTTCCATAATTTGGGAGATCCGTAATTTGTCCAACATTTTAATGATGTTAAAGACTCGGCATAATGAGGGCAGTGGGAACACATCACGCGAATCTCAATAAATCCGAAAAAAACAAGTACGAAAATTATCCAAGGTTTCAACAACCAGCCGTTCATATAATAGATTCCAGCACCACCAATCAGAAAAGGAGGAAAAGCAATAAAAAGGAAATGTATCCAATCCTTTAAACTGAAATGACAATGAAGATTGCTATTGATGGCGCAATCATCACAAGAATCTGATTCACAGGTTGTTATGGGTTTTTCAGGGTCTAAAAACATCATAATAAAGACTCCACTATATTTTGGGGTAACGAGCCGCATAACCGGCTGGCAATGCAGCGAAGCGGAATTGCCGGTCCGAGTTGATGCGGTTTTCCTTTTTTTCAATTCTCATGAATTGTAACCAACTAATCCCAAGAAGGAGCTTCTTGGCATGAATTGATGAATTTTTATTTTAGATAAACCACATTGTTCCAAAAGCGATTTTATTTCATCTACTTGAGGAAGAGGGTTTAGCCCTTTCAAAGAGTTATTAACCACATTCAAGTTCGCCGCACCAATGTCCTTCGCCTTACTATGGAAATTCATCACAACTATTAAAATGCCGTTAGGGGATAACTTTTTACAAAGATTGTTCATTAAATCATAACGATCTTCTTCGCTGAAATAATAAAGGATATTTATTAATGAGATCAGATCGAAAGGGCCTGTTTTTTCAGAAATATTGGATATGTTTCCATGATGAATTTTGAATTGATCTGACAAGCCCCATGCGTTGATATTATTCTTTGCCTGTTCAACAACTGCTTTATCAACGTCCAGACCAATCCCGTTTGCATTACTGTTAATTGCATAAACGCTCCGCAATAAGAAGCCGGAACCGCAACCCACATCCAATACTGTCATAGGATTTCTGCCTCTTACCAAAGAAGCAAGAAAATCTTTAATAATCGGTTCCGTCATTTTCGAAAATCTGGCAACTATCTCTCCAATTTCATTAAGATTGTCTCCAAGTTCTTCACCATGCATCCGTGAGGTCATGTTTTGATAAGCATCACTGTAATATGTAACACTTGCCTGTATAATGGCAGCGAGAATATCTCCATTGTCATCTGCAACAGCTTTGGATCTTTTTCCTTTGATATAGAATTTATCATTTTTAACTGCCAATTCTTTTGCAGCTAATCCGACTTCTAAAAGTGCATCAAAAAGTTCAGATCTTTTTACCTGTAATTTTTTAATCAATTCCTTCCTGTCACATGGCTGCCTCAAGGCTTTCAATAAACCGGATTCATGGGCGGCAAAGATGAAATTAATTCTTACGGATGCCTGCCAATCTTTCATAAGGGGGTACAGCCCAGGTATTTTCAAAATACGTAAAAACGAAAGCGTATATCTTAAATTCATATATTTTTTCCTCTATTTCACACCCAACCTCATCATCAACTTGCGAAACTTTACCAATGGGATGGCGATTCGCGGAGCGGTATAGCAAATGGGTTTTTTCTCTATACAAGTTTGAAGATGATCAACTGCCTTCTCAACTCTCATCATAAACGGTTTAACATCTCCTTTTGCCATTTTTGTGTCAACAAATCCAAATCGGACATTTGTTACAAAAATCTTTTTTGGCTTTAAAGCCAACGCCAACCCATAAAGATAATTTGAAAAGCCCGCCTTTGAAGCATGATAAGATGGGGCTTCTGCTGAAAACAATTCGTCGGCAAGGCTCGAAATGCCAATCAAATGACCTTTTCCTATATCAACCATCTTAGGAATTACTGCCGCCGCTGTTTTGACCAACCCGGTTAAATTTACATCTATAATTTTTGGTTCATCCCTCATATCAGTGAGATCCAATAATTCACCTATCCCAGCAAAGTAAACACAAAGATCGAAGGTATATTCCAATAACAGCTCGCCTAACACTTCTGAGTATTTGCTACTGCCAACGTCCACAACACGGTGATAATAGTTTTTGTTCTCGATTGGTGATCCGCTTCTGGAAATGCCGGCTATATTCCAACCAGCTTCAAGCAACCTGCGGGTCGTTGCTAAACCGATTCCATCTGAGTTCCCGATCATCAACGCTTGTCGTTGCACAAATAATTCTCCCCTATTCATTGTACTTCATCAGCATGGCTAACGTTTGAACTCTGCCGACCGGCTTTTGGGGCGGCACAGATGCAACACCTCACGAATGGCTTCGATAACCGATTTCGGTTTTTCTTTGGGAATATTATGCCCACTTTCAACCCAGACTTGTTTCGCGCCCGGATAGAGATGAACAATATCTTTTCGCTTTTCGTTGGCATCATCCGCTATCATTGATTTTTCTTCCAAGGGCCCCAGCGCGCTTAATACAACCACGGGTTTCCCCGTAAAGGATGGTAAGGCCAGCACCTCATCTCCGGTTGTATCGATCAACTCCAGCTCTTCCCTTGCGGTTGAAGATAAGTACCAGCGAAAGGCCACGCGAAGCCAGGTAGGCCAGTTATCGATGGCCCCTTTACCTTTGAAATGGTTGGGGTGGGTTGAATCAACGAGAATAAGTCCGGTTACTTCTTCAGGATATCGCCGGGAAAAGAGCTGCATGTATAGACCGCCAAAGGAGTGGCCCACTAGAACATATGGAGGTCTTAATCCGTTTCTTTCAAGCAATGCCCTCAATTCCTCAACAATGTGAAGCCCGTCGCGTGGCGTCGATACAGGGTCACTGCTCCCGTAACCCGGACGATTGTAGGCAAAAGTGGTGGCCTCTTTTGAGATCTCTGGAATAATCTTATCCCACGAATGCATTTTCCCCCCCAGACCGTTCTCAAAGACCACAATAGCGGATCCACTGTTGTTTCGGGTCAATGAATATTCAATCTGGCGGTGATCAATAGCGCCGATTTTTTCATTCGGGAGGGATGTACATCCGAAAAAAAGTATTGTTATAAAGATTCCAAGAAAGGGGAAAATGCGACTGCAATATACGCTATTCATAGTATTCTCCTTGTAATCCCATCATTACTTCTAAAAACTTGAACACTGCCGGGTCAACCGCCTTTATATCATCATTCATCATGACACAGACAAACATGTTTTTTTTAGGATGATAAAAAAGCGAGGCCCCAAACCCTTTGATACCACCTGTATGCCCGATAATATCGCCGACAGGAGTTTTTAAGGCCGCCACAATACCTTTGCCATAGTAGGTGCTTTGTGCGACAGTCATAAGGTTCATATCTGAAAACATTATCTGCAGGCTGCTTTGTGACAAAAGCCTTCCACTCATAAGCGCTTGAAGAAATATGATTAAATCTGTCGGTGTTGCAGCGATCGAACCTGCAGCAAAAGGAACAACATCATTCTCCGATTCGCTTAAAACATTCCCCCTGTGATGCCCTTTGACAATAAGGTCATTGATTGTTTCCGCTGTAATCACATCTGTTTCTTGGAGGGGTATTTTGCTGATGATATAATGCTCAACTGCATCTCTGTATGATTTTCCGGTAACCTGCTCAATGATGATCCCAAGCATTATGTAGCCTGTATTCGAATAGGCATAATGTTTTCCGGACTCGAAAAGCAATTCTTTTTTTGAAAGGCATGAAACCAGTTCTTCCGGATTGCGATACAGGTATTTACGGGATTCATATTCTTTCGTATTGTCAAAATTTGCGATTCCTGAAGTATGTGTTAGAAGATGCTTTATTGTAACATGGCTTGCCCAGCTTATTTCGGGAAACCATATTTCAAGCGAGTTTTCTAGGCGCAACCGGTTCTCTTCAACTAAGTTGAATATGACAATGGCTGTACATATCTTCCCAATACTGCCGGCATGAAATTTTAAATCAGAGGTGATTTTTTCTTTTGATGAATTACCAGTTGTCCCCCGGGCGGAACACCACATACCATTGTTCGGAATACCGATGGATGCGCTTAGTCCCTTGGCCCCTGTAACTTTTTTGATATTTTCCATTTCTTTTTCAAGCAAATCTATTGTGTCTTTGCTGAATGGTTGTTGGATGAAAGATCCATCGGATTTAATGGTTTCGATGGGTAACGTTATCGGCGTATCGAAGCTGGAACCATGTATGTTATGAGCACATCCAAGCGTCGTAAATAAGATGAAACTGAATAGAAATGATATCTTTTTCATTATTCCTTCTATTTATTCTAATTTTCATTTCTTTTTTGAATTAATTGTTTACAAACAACGTTGATAACTTATAGGAATGTTTTTCTTTCTTTAACTCTTCCTTTAAGTTAACAATTGCCGCTTTGTTGAAATTGTGTGAATAATAGACATGAATAAGACCATGGTTGAAATCATAGATATAAGAATAGAGGGTTTCAGCAAATATCCCTTTAACATATGTTGATGCAAGAATCTTACGAAAACCCTCAACAGATATATTTTGTTGATCGTTTAGCATAGCCATGGCAGTTTTATACCTGTCACACCCAAGTCTGTGCCATTCACAGGGCGCTTTATCCTTGGCTACGCTGGACTGATGAAAATTTGTTACTATCTGATATTTTCCGTTTCCCCTGAGAATATTATCACCCTCAATAATCGCGGATTCCCCAGTTGAATCGGCAATAAACACTTGGCATTTATAGTGCTTTAAAAATCCAAGATTATATCTGGCGATTAATTTCAATACCTGCTTGACTGTAGCACACTCCTCAAGTGCTTTATTCATTAGCAACCCATTGAACTCTATTTTTTGCTTTTCAACAGTTACTTTTGGAGATGAAAAGGGCGTCGCAAAATAGTCGAACACCAATCCTTGATCATTGATTCCAGTTTGGGGTATATCATCTTTATATACAAAATCACTGCTGTCCGGTTAACTTTTTCTAATACTGTGTAACATATTGATATATTATATTCATATAAACAATTTTACATTTTTAGATTAAAAAAATTAGCCGAAATCATATTTTTAGGCCAAAACTTGTCATAACCAGCTTAACTTATAATAAATTTAATTTAAAATGAAGGTATTGGGCGCTATGTTGATCGAATGCAGCCACCATGATAATTTCTCTTCTAACGAGAATTATACCGGACAGCATCCTAGTCATTCGGTTATCAATGAAATTGGTTATGAGGAAATTGATATGCCCAGTCCTTCATACGTCTTCTCCCAATTCTTAGATCTTCTCCCAAGGTACGAGTTTCAAAGCATCGTCAATAAATACAAGGGCGATTACCGCACCAAGGAATTTAAATGTTGGAATCAACTTGCGTGCATGATCTTCGCGCATATACGACAAGAGCATAGCCTTCGGGATATCGACATCGCGCTGAACGCTCATGCGAACAAGCTATATCATATCGGCATCAAACAATGCCCAAGATCCACATTGGCCGACGCTAATGAACGCCGGGATTACCGAATCTATGAGGAATTCGCAAAATCCTTGATGTCGAAAGCCAGGCGCTTTTATGCCAACACGCAACTTGCCATGGATGTCGACAATGCTGTCTACGCCTTGGATGCCTCCACAATCGATTTAACCCTTTCTCTTTTCCCATGGGCGAAGTTCCGAGCCACTAAGGGTGCCGTTAAATTACACGCCATGATCGATCTACGCGGCAATATTCCGGCCTTTTTATACATCACGGATGGCAAGGTCCATGATGTTAAGGCGGCGCCTCAAATCCAGATCGAGCCACAAGGAATCTATCTGGTCGACAGGGGGTATGTCGACTTTTCATGGCTTTGGTCAATTGAAGAAACCAAGGCCTTTTTTGTCACCCGTTTGAAAACTTCGATAAAATGGAACCGTGTCATTTCGCGTCCGGTGGATAAATCCCTGGGTGTCCGAAGCGATCAGGATATTCTGCTTTTCAGCAAGCAAACCAAAGCGAAATACCCGAAACGCCTACGGCGCATTACATTCCGGGATGAAGAGCAAAACAGAATACTTGTGTTCCTTACGAACAACTTTTCACTTTCTTCCGATACCGTTGCCGCTTTGTACAAGGCCAGATGGCAGATTGAGCTTTTCTTCAAATGGATCAAACAAAATCTCATGGTGAAAAGTTTTTATGGAACCTCCGCTAATGCAGTAAAAACCCAAATCTGGATTTCCATGATTGTTTATCTAGTTTTAGCAATTATGAAAGAGCGATTTCACCTTGAAAATAACCTTTCCCAACTTTTACACTTTTTGGAGGTGAACTTGTTTGAACGAAAACCACTCGAATCAATCTTCCAGTTAAACGACAGGAAGACGGATGCGAAGAAAAACATTGAACATATCCAATTGAAACTATTTGATTATTGATGCAAATTTGTCCAAATTAGCCAAACTGTCAGCGAAAATTTTATGTAGTACTTTTTTTGCCAAAATTACAAGTTGAAGCGGTAGAAAATATATAACCATCTGTAATCATTTAACAGTTAACCGGACAGCAGTGATACAAAATATACTCTTCCATATTTATCTTTATCAGCCGGTTCGAATTTCAATTCAACAGGATACATCTTTTTGGGATCTTCATTACCGCCAACAAAAACATTCTCGCCATCCACACCAATAAATGCCGTGCAGGCCAACAAAGTCCTTTCCATAAAGAAAGAAGATAACATCATTAAAAACATGACTATTTTCATCATTTTCAATTCCACCTTTTCTATAAAATATTCACTTTCATTGAAACGAAAGATAGAAAAAATGAGGAATGGATTAAGGGGCAACCTTTTCTTGTTTTTTGCATTTGACGGCAAACCATCCTTTATTTTTTTCCTCCAGCGCATCGAATTGTGAGTACCCGACACCTTCTAAAATATCTTTAAATTCCTCGATGCTTAGATATGTCATTCCACCTGCATCTACAAAACGCTGATTCCTGCGGTCGAATTTATCGTTTTCATAAACGGTTCCCACGATAAGGAGCTGTCCGTTTTCCTTCGTAACACGATAAACTTCTTTGAGGTCATTACGAAAATCAGGCCAGAAATAGTGGCTCTCAAAAGCGGTGATAAGATCAAACGCGCCATCGCTGAATCTCATCGAAGAGACAGCCTCTTGAATTATTTCCACCCGCCCTTCGTCAATAAGCGCACGATTCTTCTTCGTGGCGACTTCAACGGCATCGGGCGAATAGTCAATACCGACGACTTTGCCGTTAGTGGTGATTCCTGCAAGTCGTTTAACCGTCTTTCCGCCGCCACATCCAATATCAAGTGCATCTATATCGCTTGGGATGTCTATAAAGCCTAACCCCCACTTCGTGAGGCCGGAATGGCCGTAATTCATTCCCCTAACGAGAAACCGGCCAAATCGCCCGCTTGGTTTTTTGCATTGACATAGTATTCTTTTTAACAAGCTCATAACAGACCCTTTTCTATATAAATTATTGCACCGCCTGATGGCTGCTCAGGAGCGGCGAGTATTTTCACCGACCACGGGCGGCGAGCTATAAATCATTTAAAATGACCTCAATACAAATCCTGTTACAAATAACAACGCGCCACAGATCAACGATATTAAAAATAGTTCTTTCCCGAGATTGCTTGGTGCCGGTTGATCAATTTCTGCTTCTTTATGAGGCTTAGTCGAAGGGGGGCGATACTTTGGAAGTGAGAGTTTTGATAGCTGAGCCGGTACTGTATTTCCAAACAAAGTTAAAATGCCAAACAGCACCAAACATAAAGAACCATACATAAATCCATTCCCAATATTGTCGGATGTTCGCCATCCCAGCATGATACAAATAATCAGCAGAGCTACAGCTAATATAACATAAACGAATATGCTCTTACGGATCAATTGAATGGGGATTGGCGAGGTGATTGTTTTTGGGTCACCGATTGGATTAGTTTTCATAGTTTGATATTAACTCCTGCCTTTCGTTTTGATACCGGTCATATGGAAGCGGATCCTTAATTTCCCCGGGTGCTCTATCTGATAGGCATTCAATAATTTTTGCGTTTCTGTTTGTTTCATAAATACCTCTGGCGATACCGCCCAATATCATTTTGCTATGCGAACACGCAGAAAGCCATAGAATGAAACCGATTATAATTGAGTACTTCAATATGTTTATCATGACTCTCTCCATTCTTTAGCATATCCTTCGAGAAAAGAATTAAGCTCCGATAATACTTTCTCTGGCTTTTCCATCACCACGGCATGCCCTTCATTCTTCATTACAACCTTAACGGCCTTGGGGATTGTGTCCGCAATGCCTTCCTGAAAGTCGATTGGGACAGCCGTATCTTTTTCTCCAATTATGACTAACGCTGGAATTGTAAGATTTTTTAACCGGTTGAACTTTTGAATTGTATTACCAGGATGTAAATACTGCAACCATGCGTTCTTACTAACCAACGCCGCATCCTCAACAAATTCCGACAACGTTTTTCGCGGTAATGGATTCACTAAAACACTTTTTAACAATGGTTTTAAAAAGTGTTTATTTTGGGAAATAAATGACAAAACAGGCGATATAAGGGGAAAACCTTTTGAAAACACTGTTCCCGGCCCCGGATTCATCAGAATGAGAGATTTAATTCTGTCAGGATATGTGATGGCAAACTGAATGGCAATCGCCCCTCCCATTGACATTCCCGCAAGTATGCACTTGCCTATATTTTTTTGAATGACAAACTGATAAATATCGTCCGCCATCTGCTGCAAATTACATCCAACGCGAACGTTATTTGACTTGCCATGCCCTCGAACATCAATTGTGTAAACTTTATACCTTTTCATCAAATCCGGAACGTAGTTATCCCGCCACATTTTCGAGGATGATAAAAAACCATGTAACAGAATAACGACTTCTTCCCCATTTCCATATTCTTCGTAATACAATTCTATGGTGTTGAGTTCGATAGTTGGCATTATAATCGACCTGTTTTCTTGAAAGATACCTGTTTTGATTGCATATTATGTTTTGCCATCTCCTGCCTATTTACTTGCGCCTAACGTTTGCACGCACCACGGGGTTCATAGAAGGTCGCTTTTTGGACCGAATTGGGTGAAGTGAAAGGTTAAAGGCTCTTAATTGCCAAAAGTATTTCTGAGTCTGAAGCTGGTCCGTTGTTGTCGATTTCAATATCCCAATCAAAATTCACCTGAATGCTACTTTGTTGTATTCAACAACCTGCTCATCGGAAACAGGAATATGATTTTCATTGCTCCGATTTATGACACGAGCTATACAAGTATCAAGATCTGTGAAAACGCGTATAATCTTAATATGATATTTTTTCTTTAGTGATTCGTTAAATTGATGAAAACCGTCACCTGATCCAAGACTTTCAATCATAAGCTTTTTGCAATTCTTGAATTTTGAATCTATTTCTTGTTCGACCTTTTTCCAGCCGTTTTCATTATGATTTACTTTCAACCAAATATCTTCCACGCGCAAGAAGATAATGTCGGTATTTTTCTCAACCAAAGCACCTATGTATGTTTTCCCAGAGCCCTTTGGTCCAATTAACATGTAGAGAGTTTTTTTCATTTTAATGGCCTTTAAAGCTGAAATCACGGACCGGGCTGCTATTCACGAAAACGGTCATTAAACGCAAGGGACTCATAAACGAATGACTAAAATTACTGCACGCTGGATACGTTCACAATCTTATGAACGGTTTCAAAAAAACATCATTCTTTGATAAGGGCATTTCTACGTCGGATATATCCATCTCGCACCGCTGTATACGGATCGATGACTGCCTTTTTCACCGCTTCATAGTCACCGATGCGAAACGTCAGATTATTGAACTGTTCGTATAAACCAGCGGTTATAGCTGCTTCGGTTGATTTCAAATAGGCAATTGGATTTACATAGGTATCCCCCAGCCTCCCGATAGAGTCCCGCAACGATAACGGCCCCCAAAAAGGCCAGACGATATAAAATCCATTTCCGAGGCCATAGACACCAAGGGTTTGGTCGAGGTCTTCATCGCTCATTTTAAGATCATATAAATCCATGGTGTTAATTACTTCGATATTTTCCCAAAAAACATATAGTTTTTCTCAAGATTTACTACCAGTGTGAAAAAATCCAGATAATCCAAATTGACAATCAATGCATGGTTTCTGTCTGATGACAGCAGGAACCGCCATGCCTCTTTATCCTCCTCCCCCCCATCGGGGGGGATAAGAGGGGGGGCGAACATATGATATACTCGTATAGCCTTTCCAAAACTATAACAAGGAGATATCATATGCTCAGCCCCTTAAAAGCCATCTTACTTGCCGCAAACAAGGTTGCCAAGGAAAATTTGATTTCAGAGATCATTTGCCCCGGATGCGGAGAATGCCATCGGTTAACAAAATGGGGGCATTATACACGTTATCTTTTCCATGGCGAGGATACCATCCGGATTCAACGGTTCAGGTGTTTAAACAGCCGCTGCCCGCGATTCACCTTTTCTATATTGCCGCACCCGCTGTTGCCAATTGTGCGCTTGCCACTATGCCTCATCCTGTCGCTGTGTAGCATGTATCAAAAGGGGGACTCGATAGCCGAGCTTGCGAGGACAAGCGGTAAAAGCTGGTCTGTCATCCGACGCGCTCTTGCGATCGGCAAGAGGATAAAATCAGTTTTAAATGACGAGGTCCCCTGTCTTCAGCCAGCGGTTTCCTGGACAGCCTTTACGCATCTATTTTCTTGGGCTTTGTTCCCGGGGCGTTTTTAAAAAGTTGCCACCAACATGAAACGATTATAGCGTTATATCGGTCGGTTCCGTTAAGGTCGCCTAAAATATCATTTGAAAGGAGACCGCATATGGAACTTACCGATGAAAACATGACCCTTGCCATTTGGCGCTACGGCATCATCAGCCCCTTGCTGCACCAGCATCCGGATCAGGGACGCAAAGGTGAATTACTTGAAGAAATGAGCCGACGGACGTTTGTCCGTGACAATGGCGAACAAATCACCTTAAGTCCGGAAACCATCCGTAAATGGCTCGCCCGTTATCAGCAAGGCGGGCTGCCGGCCCTTGCCGACAAAGAGCGCTGTGATAAGGGAAAACACAACGTTCCTGAAACGCTCATCGATGCCATGACAAAAACAAGGAAAGCGCATCCGCGTTGGACCATGACCCGGTTGTTTGATCACCTGATTGCCGAAGGGATATGGAATGGACAGCGTCCCAGCCAGTCCACCCTCTATCGGTTTGCCAAATCACATAATTTGCTCAGAGACCCTCACCGTCAGCCTGTCCGATCTTGCCGCTCTTTTGCCTTTGATGTCTTCGGCCAGCTTTGGATGGCCGATTTTCTTCATGGACCGAAGATAAAGCAGGGGCGACATAAACGAAAAACTTACCTTCATGTTATTCTTGATGACAGCGCCCGTTATGTGGTCAGCGGCGGATTCTATTTATCGGAAAAGGTCGAAAGTCTGATTTGTGATTTGATGGCCGCCGTAAGACGCTATGGCATTCCGCAACGCTTTTATACCGACAACGGTCCCTGCTATGCCAGTCGTCATTTAAAAGTCGTTTGCGCCAGGCTCGGCACCCAGCTGATTCATACACCACCATATCGGCCCCAAGGACGCGGAAAAATAGAGCGCCTGTTCCGGACGGTCCGGGATCAATTTCTTGCGACAGACTCATCAAAATCAATGGATCAACTCAACAGTGCTTTCCAAAAATGGCTCTCAGCGTACCACCTGGCAATTCATGGCACCCTCGGTTGCCCGCCCATAAAAAAACGGCTTGAAGGCGGCTGTGCATGCCGGCCGCTGCCTGAGGTGGCCGATATCGAATCCTTGTTCATGATGGAACGTCGCTGCCGAATCTATAAAGACGGCACTATTCGGCTCTTTAAACAGATTTACGAGCTGATCGACCCAATGCCCGGAAAACGGGTAACGGTTTACTACACGCCATGGGACCTGTCCTGCATATATTACGGAACCTTTTTAAAACCGGCTTTTCGGCTGAACATGTCAGCCAATGCGCACCGTTTTGACCATCCCTAATGGAGGTAAAAATGAAAATTTCAATGTCCGAGTTTTTTGGATGGCATCGCCACCCGTTCTCCGATACATATCAATTACAAACGCCCTTTTTAGGGGAAAAAGACGATCGAATCTTACGTCGAGCGATTTCACTGTTAAACTGCGGCAAAAGTTTTGCACTGACAGGACCATCCGGAGCCGGCAAATCAACCCTTATTCAACATATCCTTCGTCAATTGGATACAAAGCATTATCAAACCACCTATATCCATTACGGCGGATTGCAGCGCAGCGGCATCCTCAAAGCGGTGGCGGACTACCTTGGCGTGGATACCGGCGGCCGAAGTGTGCCGCTATTGGTAAAACTTCAGAAACACATATTACAATTGGCTTCTGAAACCAATGCCAGGTATCCGGTATTCATTCTCGACGATGCCCAGTTATTGGAGCACGAATCCCTGATGGATTTATGTTCTTTAATGGTCAGCCCACAAAAGAAAACGGTGGCAGCTTCGATTATACTTGTCGGCGATGAGAGCCTTACCAAAAGGCTTCAATTGCATATCATGGCGCCTGTAAGAACCCGGATGACCGGCATCTTCAGTATGGAAGGCCTTGATGAAAAAGAAACCGATCTATTTGTGGCATATCGTTTGGAAGCAGCCAAAGCTCCTAAAGACTTGTTTGACAGCGATGCTCTCTCACTAATGAGTTCCCACTGCAGAGGAAACCGTCGACAAATCATGAATGTCGGCACGCTACTATTGGATGAAGCATACTTCAGGCAGGAAAAAACAATTGGACCGCATTTAATCCTTGAGTGCGACCTGATCGATCAATCCGGGTGAAACGGAAGCGTAGCGGAGGGATCTTCGCGCCGAGGGATAGCCCGGCGGTAGACTGCTGTCTACATCAACCAAAGGGGCCTTGTGCTTATCGGGCTCCTTTGGTAATTTATCACGATAATTTACTGGGATTATAAAGAAAGAATCAACACATGGCAGGATCCCAGACGCCGAGAATGCCGATGGTTGTATTGGTTACAAACCGGACGAATTCGGTTCCGGCGGAAGTCGCTTTGCCCTGAAGAATACAGTTGGTTAATCGGATTGGCATCGAAAGATTCGTGAAGAAATTTCGAACCCCTTTCCGGGCAAAATCCGGAAGGACAAAGTTATACCCCTGAGCCAAAGGTTTGATCGCCCAAAAGTACAGTTTGTCGTTAACGTAAAATACCCCGCGGTTTAAAGGCTCAAGGGGATCATTCACCTCAACGTATTGTTTTTCAAATTCATCCTCAATTTCGCTAAAGGCATCGCCCGTGTCTTCAGCTTCAAGTGGAACGGCCGTAGATGAAAACTCTTCCGGACGTTGGACCGGAGTGCTATCACCCGTTATATATGGTGATAAAGAAACCGTTTTGGCTGTCTTGTGAGCGCATCCGGATAATATCAAAAACGTTGGAATGGATGCAAATACAATAATGAAAATTTTCTGTTTCATATCGAATGATCGCTTTCTCATGTCCCATCGGTTTTTTCCGGTTTTTCCAGCCTTAAAAGAAGGTCATCAATCGCCCCTTTGCGCAACACCTCATCGAATTGGGACCTGTAAGTGTTGATTAGGCTAACCCCCTCTACTTCCAAATCATAAACCTTCCAGCCATTGCGAGACTTGAAAAATTTAAACAGCATGGATATCGCGTTGTTCCCGGAAATCAGATCGGCTTCTACGTGAACTTTGTTTTCGATTTGGACAGTACGCTGATAAACAATTTTTTCTTTGGTATATTGCGATATTTTTTCGAGACACGTATTTTTGAAATGATCGATAAAGAGCGCTGTAAAACGACCTCTATGCTCTTCGGTTAGCCCCGACCAGTACTTTCGTCCCAGGGTCAACTTGGCCATCAAGGGAAAATCAAACAGGGGGGTGACGATATTGCCAATTTTACTTCTCTTGCCCTGAGGGTCAAGATTTTTACTTTGTAGTACCAGAAGCATTGAATCCAGTTTGTCCTTCAAGAACGCCTCGGCAGCATGTCGGTTATTCGCCGCAACCGTAATTTCCGGTATCGTCAACAACAAAACCGCACATAGTAAAGCCTTTATAACGCTATTATTTTTCTTCATAATTTAGCCTTAATTTAAATGGTTATACTTCGAATCTCCAGCGCGGATTCATCCAAAAAGGGATCCACATGCCGATTCCGTGCCGGTTCCACGTCCTCCCGCTTGGGCCAAAATCCGTATCTCAGCCGATGGATCAGCAACCGTAAATCGTTGAGAAGTGCGAGCAGACTGGGGACCAGTACCAGCGTTAAAACCGTTGCAAAGGCAATACCTGCGGCGATAGAAAGGGCCATTGGGATGAGGCCTTTTGCCTGAAGATCCGTTTCCACGATCAGCGGGGCCAGTCCGCCCACGGTACTGATTGAGGTGAGAATGATGGCCCTGAACCGCCGTGCGGCACCGCTGAGAACCGCATCAAAAAACGGCATGTCTTGGGCAAGATTCTCGTTGACCCGTTCGATCAGGACAATGGCGTCATTGACAACTACGCCGGTAAGGGCCACCATCCCGAATACGCTCATGATCGAAAGGTCGTACCCTAAAAGCAGATGTCCCCAAACTGCACCGATGATTCCGAACGGCACCGTAAACAAGATGACAAAAGGTTGCGCATAGGAGCGGAACATGGCTGCGACAATCACAAACATTCCCAATATGGCCAGCGGATAGCCCACAAACAGACTACTTAGAGACTCCCGCATCTTTTTCTGTTCTCCTTGAAAAGCCACATGGATTTCTGGATATCGTCGTTTCAGCTGTGGGAAAAAATCTGATGAAAGCTCGGAGAAAATTTCATTGGCATTGGCCTTTTTACTGTCCACGTCCGCACTGACCGCAACCCGGCGCATACCATCCGTGCGCGTAATGGTAGCGTATCCCGGTGTAAAAGAGATGCTCGCCACTGACATCAGTGGCACTTCATGCCCGTTATGGGTCCTGATACGGATTCTTTCAATGTTCGAAATTCGGCTACGTTCATCCGCAGTATAGCGAACCTTGATTCGGATATCATCTTTTCCTCTCTGCAGACGAACGGCTTCGTCCCCGTAATATCCGGCATGGATCTGCCTTGCCAGATCATCCACGGTCAATCCCAGCGTGCGGGCTTGCGGTTTTAGTTCAAGCCGCATTTCGTTTTTTCCCGGCGAAAAGTCGCTACGGATCTGAAATACCCCTTCGAATGTGTGTAACCGCCCCATAAGATCATCGGCGGCAGCAAGAATTTGTGCCATATCTTGGCCCTGGAGCCATATTTCAATGGGAGCACCCGGAGGTCCGGCTTGGGAGCCCGTAAAGGTCAAGGACTTTACGCCAGAAATTGCCCCGATCTCCTTTTCCCATTGAATCATCAAATCCTTTGAATGAACGCCACGTCGCTCAGCGTCGAGAAGTATCGCCCAAACCGAACCTAAATGAGGCCCCGATCTCGGAATTTCCTCCAGCGTTTGCCCGATCAGAGACATACGCTCTTCAATTAAAGGATCCCCCGAACGGGTTTGGGTCTTCTCGGCCAAACGGAGAAGAGCCGTATCGATTTGTTCAATGGCGCGTTCGGTGACCTCCGACGGTGTACCGGCGGGAAATTCTACGGTCGATGAAATGACAAACCCGTCAATCTCCGGAAAAACTTCAAACTTCAGAACGCCCCCCCTTACCAGACCGATGGTCAGAAACAGAATGCTGACGGCCATACTTAATGAAATATAACGCCAGTAAAGAACCTTGCTCAAAAATGGCGTATACATACGGGCAACAAACCATTCCATACCCGAACCGGTCATGCGTTGCACGACTTCCAAGCCGCGAATCAGAGGGTTCAAATGGTCGTTGCCTGCATCTGGATCTTTAAGATGGCTTAAATGAGCCGGTAATAAAATAAAACATTCCAATAGGGAAACCACCAGACAGGCAATCACTACCGCGGGCAGAATGGCAATAAATTTTCCCATAATGCCGCCGACATACAAAAGCGGAATAAATGCCACAATGGTGGTAACAACAGCAGCAAACACCGGTATGCCCACTTCACTGACACCATCTACCACCGCTTTTATGGGTGGTTTTCCCTGCTTGCAGTGGGAATAGATCGCTTCGCCCACCACAATGGCATCATCCACGATGATACCCAGAACCATGATCAGCCCGAAAAGTGATACCATATTGATCGTACCGCCCATGGCCCATAAAATGGTCAGGGCCCCCGAAATGGAAATAGGAATCCCCATGCCGCCCCAAAAAGAAAGCCTGACATTTAGAAAACACCACAGCATCAGGAAAACAATCATCAATCCGATAATACCGTTTCTAACCAGCAGATCGATTCGTGACCGGAGCACGTCTGTATTATCGAATAATATTTCGATTTGGGAACCAGCAGGTAGTTGCTGCTGTTTTTGAGAAACAAACTGTTGTACCGCCTCTGAAATAATCAGGGCGTCTTCTTCCTTGGTTTTATAAACAATAATCAGAACAGACGGCGCGCCATTTATTTTGGCATAGATGGGATCTTCAGTGAATCCATCGTTAATAAAGGCCACACGATCCAGCGTAATGATCTCACCCTCCGGTCGGGCCAGAACAACAATGGAAGAAAGTGCCTCACCCGTATACTTACGCCCAACGGTTCGCAACCGGATCTCTTCCCCCTGAGTCCGTATGGTTCCCCCCGAAAGATTCAGGCTGCTTCGCCGAATCGCATCCACTACCATATCAAAGGTTAATCCATATTCACGCAACCGTTTTTCAGATATCTCAATACTGATTTCATATTCCCTGGCACCGAAAACATCTACCTTGGAAACCTCTGGTAGCTGCTGGATTTCGCCCTTAATCTTTTCCGACCACTCTTTGATCCGACGCTCGGACATTTCTCCCGAAAGGTAGATCAGCATTACCGAATCTTTCAGCATCAGCTCGTTGATGACCGGTTTTTCGGCATCAACCGGAAAAGAGGAAATGGCATTCACCTTGCTTCTGGTTCTTTCCAGGACCTCACTCACATCATAAGTTTCTTTTACTTCGATAATGGTGGTACTGATGTTTTCACTCGATTGGGTGGTAACCTGCTTGATGCCCTCCATTCCTTCGATCGCCTCTTCAATTTTCTGGCTAATTCCCTCTTCAACCTCTTCCGGATCCGCCCCGGGGTAGGGAACCGAAATCGTAATCATGTCTAGAGAAAATTCCGGAAAGGTCTCCCGGATCATAGACATCATGGCGATCCCGCCTGCCAGAAAAATCAGGACCAGAATGATATTGGCAAATACGGTGTTGCGGGCAAATGCGGCGATTACGCGTTTCATGATTCAGCTTCCTTTTTATTTGTGATCCGCAACAATGAATTTTCCAGCGGATCGACGAGCCGTGTGGTGACGACCATATCTCCGGTGGAAAGACCGCCGGCGACATAAGAGTTCTCACCGTCCATTCGTGCTACTTCTACCGGTACCGTTGTTAGGCGGTTGTCAACGGCAATATACACCGTATTATCAAAACTCACCGCTTGCCGGGGCAGCTCGAAAACGCGCTTCAGGGGTCTACCTGGAATTTTTACCGAACAGAACATGCCTTCTGCCAGAGGTAAAGACAGCGGATTTTTTTTCTTTGCGGTTTCGGCATCAACGCGAACGGCGACCGTAAGGGTTCGGGTCTGCCGGTTGAATTTAACAACCCGATGCAGACGGCCGTCCCAGGACTGTCCGTCGTTATTCTCCGTCCAACGGATCTGACAGGGTGCCTGTTCGAGGGAAGAAAACCACGCACCTTTTTCGTTTGGATGATCTTCTCTAAAACGTAGCCATTTACGGGCATCGCGGCTGTCTAACGGCACTTGAATCTCCAGGATCGAATCATCCGACAGCGTTATGACATGTTGTCCTGGCGTGACATATTGACCTTTTTCGAGTAAAGCCGATTTGACGCGGGCATTAAAAGGCGACCTGACCTCACATCGTTCAAGATTGGTTTCTGCCATTTCAAGAATCTGTGAAATCTGATTTATCTCATCAGCGACAGAAAGCATCGACTTCTCCGCCGCTTCAACACCTACCTGCGTTCCAACGTTATTCTTATCAAACAAGATCTGAACCCTATCATACTCCTTTTTTGCCAGCGCGTGGCTTCGTTCAAGGATTCTTAATCGTTCTCTGCCGATTTTACGGGTTGTCAGATACTCTTTTGGATCAATCTTAAACAGGAGTTCTCCTTTTGGGATAATCTCGCCGGTTTCCAGTCTGGGATGTATGTTAACGATTTTTCCAGCAATTTCGGAAGCAATTGACACAACATTCAATGCGTTTACTTCACCGTAACCCGTCATAAATACGGGAATGTCCTTTTGTTTAACCTGTAAAACTTCCACTTTTAGAGGGCGTTCACCATTTTTAACTTCAGCGGGTGGTGTTTTAGACCTTGCAATTATCGACATTCCCATTATGCCAACAAAAAAAACAATGAGAGAAATGACAATGCTGGTAACCAGAATCTTTGCGGGTTTTTTGGATTTTTCTATTTTATTTGGTTCCATCTGAATTCCCCCCTTGCTATGTCTGTCGATAAATTAGTTGGTGGTCTTCCCACCAATGTTGCAACACCGGGGTTACCTGCCGTCCGGATCGATGCGCTCGAGACTCAGTAGATGCAGATTCAAATCGCGAATTTTGATCAACAACCCATGCAAAGCCGCCTGATCCGGAACCTCTCCTGTGAGGACGGTTTCATTGCTTTCAGTGGTGATTTCCATTGAACCCAACCACTCAGACCATTTGCCGTTCAGAACCTCCTTCAACCGGATACGATAATATGTCGGGCCTGGGGTTTTGAGTCGGTCTCCCATGGCAATACCCCTTATTGCTTATTTTTGTGACAGTGACAGCGAGGACTCTGAGGTAACAGGTCCTTTTTAGCAGCGCTTGATAGGAACATACCTGGACAGGGGTGATCCGTCATCACACCGAAGGGTGGTTTTTAGGGGTGGTTTTTCAGATTCAGGACGCTTTAAAGGATTTTCAGCTCTTTTGCCCGGGCAACGGCCTTGATGCGGCTGCTGACATCCAGTTTGCTGTTGATGCTCTTGGTGTGTGTTTTTACCGTGTTTAAGGAAATGAAAAGCTTTTCGCCGATTTCCCGATTTGATAGTCCCGCTGCGATAAGGGATAAAACTTCCAATTCACGTTCGCTTAATGGTTCTAAAAGACCTTCGATGGGGGGCGGTGTATAGGTCTTAAAGGCTGTCAACAGCTTTTTTACATACGAGCGTGAGAAGCCGGTTTGTTGGTTATGCCCCCTTTTTTCGGTGTCTAAAATTTCTTCCAACAGTTCAGCCACGGGTTTTCCTTTGCCCACAAAGATACTGATAAGGCCGCCAGGCTCCGCCAAAGTTAACGCTATTTTTAACTCGCTCAGCGCTGTGGCCGTATCCTGTTTTGCCTTAAAGATCAATGCCCTCCAGAGTCGCATCTCGATGATTAAATAAACGCGATCACCGGCCGTTGCATTTTCAATTAAACGCTGTAACAATCGATCCGCCGCATCCAACTGCTTTTGAAAGATGAGAATATGCGCAAAAGCCAAATATTCCAACTCATGCAGATTTTCGAGCGTATCATCAACATTCAAATTCCGTTCCTTCAACCATTTTTGGGCCGCATTCAGATTGCCGCCGGCCAACCATGTAAAAACATTGAGTGCGGAGATGGTAGCTGTAATCCATGAGGGCAGCATAAAATCGCCGGCGCGCTCATTGATAGTCTCCATCGTCTTAAACGCGCCGGCAAAATCCATCCGGTAAATGAGTGCTTTCAATAAATTAACCTGGCAGCTTGCGAGATTCACAGGATCCCGACCGAGCTCACTCAGTTCGATGCCTCGTTTTATCAAGCGAATCCCTTCGTCAAGATCGTTACACTCACACAAAATCAAGCCCAAATTTCCATAAAGGGAGCCCACAACACCTGTCTGTTCAAGGCCGCTGGCAATGGCGAGATTCAAAAATTTCCGGTTATTTTCCGTTGCCTCTTTAAACTTGGCTTGCATCACCATGATCGCCCCAAGACCACTGCCGGCAAAGATGTGATAATAGATATTCCCCGATGCCCGGCTAATTTCAATGGCTTCGGATAACGCCTGGTGTGCTTTTACTAGATCGCCGACTCCGGCCCAACCGTAGCCAATCCCCAGCGTCGTGGCCGCCACACTTCGCCACATCAAATCTTTTTGGGGCAGAAATTTAAGTGCTTGGTCGGCAAATTGAATGATCCGGGAGCCATCGCTTTTTCGAGCTGATAGGTAAGCCCGAATAACAGCAATCCTTCCTTGCAATGCTTTCTCAGCTTGGTTGCCGATCGAAGTCGATCCAAGCATTTGTTCGGCAGCTTGCAGTCTCTTTTCAGCGTCATCCAGGTATCCGCTATTAAGCAATTCACGGGCGTAAAAGATACTGAGCTTCGGATTCGCGGCTATTATTTTATCCGGCAGCTGTTTGAGCCACTGTAACAGGCGGCTTTCCCGTGCGCGATCCCAATCGATTTCAGCGACTTCTTCTATCAGCTGCGCAGCCTGGCCAACATCCCGAGCGGCAAACGCATGATCAATGGCGTCATTTTTAAAACCATTTTCAGCAAACCATTGACTTGCCCGGCGATGAAGTTCAGATACCAAATCCCCCTGTTTCATGCGCAATCGCTGCTCAAGGAGATCCGCAAAGAGATGGTGGTAGCGATACCAATTTCTATTGTTGTCAAGGGGGATAACAAACAGGTTGGTTTTTTCTAGAGTGTTCAACACCTGCCTGCTGTTCTCCTTTCCTGTGACGGCATCGCAGAGAGGGCCGGAAAGGCGCCGGAGAATGGAAGTCCGCAGTAAAAAATTGCCAAGGGGCTCGGGTTGACGGTTGAGTACCTCTTCGGTCAGGTAATCGGCAACATAGCGATTATCCCCTTTGAACGCTTTGATGAAACCGGGGGGATCTTTGCGCCCGGATAACGACAGGGCTGCCAGCTGCAACCCCGCAATCCATCCCTCGGTACGCGTATCGAGCAGATGGATATCCTCGGTTGAAAGCCGCAAATTCAAACGTTGGTTGAAAAGAACGGACGTTTCATCGGCAGTGAAGCTAAGATCGGTGGCACGCAGCTCGGTCATTTGATTCTGGCTGCGCAGACGGGCCAATAGCGGCAAAGGAGGGTCGGATCGGGTGGCGATTATCAGGTGCATTTGCGCCGGCAGGTTTTCAAGCAAAAAGGTGATTTGATCATGGATTGGCTTGGCATCGACTAAATGATAATCATCAAGGATAAGCGCCATGTCTTTAGGGATACGCAGGACATCATTGATCAGGGTTATCAGAATGGGTTCAATTGGCGGCGGTTGGGGCGATTGCAACATCGTTAACGCTGCTTTTCCGGTGCCTGCCAGCAGGGTCTGAAGTCCGGCGATGACATAAGTGAGAAAATGCAGGGGATCATTATCCCCTTTATCCACGGAAAACCAGGCCACCGGAATCTTTTGCCTGTGCACCCAATCGACCAAGAGAGTGGTCTTGCCAAAACCGGCCGGCGCGGATATGAGGGTAAGCTTGCGCTCAAACCCATCATCCATCCGCTTGACCAAGCGAGGTCGCGAAATCAAGCTCGATTGCAACGGCGGGACGCAAAGTTTTGTTTTTAACAGGGTATCATCCCAGTTGCTACTAATCCCTGAAAAATCGTCATTGAAAGAATTATTTTGGGGGAATGATCCGGCGTCCAAAACATTTGCCTTCTTTAAAAGTTCGAGAAGCAAAACATGTCATGGTTTTCAAAATCAACTTGTTTCTATAGCTATATGAAATTTTATGCAATGTCAATACGTTAAAGGCGCGAATGCTGATCGGTGCATTCTAAAGAGTAACAGCTTTGAATGCAATACGGGTCTCGGTCAACAAAGGGATCAAGGCCATGGCCAGCCGTCACAGCCATGCAACCTCGGCAGACCGCGTTGAGGTGGCATGTTTGACAGGCCGCGCTGCCGCATCGATATTTTTCTGCCACATCAGCGTGATAAATGCGGTCAAATGACTGGTTGAAGATATTCCCGATAAGGGACGGAAACTTTTAGCAGGCATGTACTTCGCCGTCGGGAAGCAATGTGACAAAGTTAAAGGCCGCACCACAGCCGTAGCCAGTTCAACCACCAAAGAGGGGGGTTCCGATATCGCGGCGAACGCGATTGAACAGATTGTCTTTAAATCCCAAGACCGGGTTTTCTTCTGCCGCTTGATGGTATTGCGCCATAAATATTTGAAATTAAGTGATTGGCACCGGTTGAAGATTGGCGCCTTCACCAAAGAGTGTCAGTCGGTTAAAAAGAAAAAGGTCGGTTTTTTCCCGGAGTATTTCTCCCAGCGGTAGAACCTGACGGTAGTTTGCTTCGGTGAGGGTCTATTTCCTCAAGAATGAGTTTCAGGGCCAATAGGTCGTTGTCCGAGGCCGGGCGAAACATTGTTTTTTTTGTTTGGGGATGTTTCCAGACCAGCGTTGCTTCGGGGTTTGTTTGGCGGGCATTGGGCGAATCAGATGCAGGGGACTCTATTAGCCGGGCTATATTTTGCCACTGAGATTCAATAAACGTAAGTGAAGGATTTGCCGCAAGCCTCTGGTCGGTGGTGAGCTCTTCAGAAGGGAAGGTCTCTTGCGTGTAGAGGGCCCTTTCGAGCCTGGCTAAATCTGCCAAGTAAGGCGGCAGCAATAAGCTATGGGTGAGGGTTGCAACCTCCCATAAGTGAGGCGCCCAAAATAAGGCTTGCAAGCGAGAGACTGGAAACCATTTTTTTCAGATCCTTCTTGTCCATTTGTGTAACCTCCGTTGTTTGGGTTTGCTGGGGTGGTTCGAACGCTTCGTATTCCCAAGTGGCGGGTATGAAAGGCCATGGAAAAACGATTGCTCCTGATGTCGTTGCCAAAAGACAAATTGAGATGCCGGATCCGCGAACAGCTTTCGAGGTCAACGTTCAAATGAAATTTAGAAAGTGGTCACTGGTGATTGATTGGAGCGGTGGCAACTTGTTTGTATATAAAAAAGCTTCACAATTGATCAATGATTGCTTTCCATTTTAATAGAGTTTTTAGGGATTGGTCAAATGATTTTTGATCGTCTTTATATCTGTTATGCTTCAAATAACTGAAAAGCAGCGTAATCATCGTTAGTGGCCAAATGTAAACAAAATGGCTAAATTAGGGTTGTAACATAGTAAGGATCCCATTGACCGCCAATTCCTTGCCAAGTGAATCTCAATCCAGATGTCCTTTCCTCTCCAATGGTTGCCGCAACCACTTTAAATGCTTCCACCATTAAATCCAACTTCCCCTCCTGGTGAAGAAGTGCGCCGATTTCAATGGCCCTCTGATGTCTCATCACGTCGTTAAATTTCCCACCCGGATCGTCTGAAATAAAACCGTCTGTCCTGCCGATGGTGATGAGTTCCTCAACCAGTTGGTCAAACCGGCTGCTGCCGGATCGAACAGTTTTGGGTGGAGTGCTTTTTACATCTGAGGGATGGGATTCGCTGAAAATGGGGAGCGTCTTTGAGAACTCACCTGGCATCGGCGATGTTGGTGCGTGTTCGACAATGGTTGATGGTGTGCTGGGCTGGTGTATGAAACACAAAACGATCGGTATGATAAAAGGAAAAAGAAAAGCGCCGACCGCCCAGAGGATGGGGGATCGATTCATTGAAGTCGCATAACGATATGACAATATCGCCAATAGAATTGATCCGGCAATCCTGATAGACGTTGTAACGAAGAGAAATTTATGTTCAGGATCGATTTGGGGAATGAGAAAAATGGAAAGTAAAAAAAACGCACAGTAAATTATCCCAACAGTCATTAAGGTTTTTCGCATATCGGTCTCCCTCCTTAAACATTCAACATTATTATAGGTTCACTCCGAACGAACTTAGGAAAAATAACACTTGAAAGATGATGTGATGCTAATTATCTGCCGCTGAATCTATTTTACTGCTGTAAAGCAAAAGTAACTACAGGCGGCGCCTCCACAGCGGAACGGCGGTGATGATCGCAACGATCCCCAAGGAAAAGAGAAGGGTGAATGCTGACATCAAGGATCCGGTTGCATTGTAAAGAACCCCCATCAAAAAGGGGAAAATAGAGGCGAAGACCGAAGATATCCCCGTCATGAAGCCAGCGGCTACGGCCACCTCCTTCTGTGATGTGATGTTTTGCATGATCGTAAAAAGGGCAACCGAGGCAATAGCGATAAATCCGTAGCTAAGAGAGATCGTCGCCACCGCGAACGCCGAACTCGTTGCTACGGTTGTCAGATACAGCATCAGTGTCAATCCGATCATGCTCACCAACGTGAAAAACCCTCTTGCGTTCAGTCTGTCCATGGCCGGGGCCAAGAGGGCCGCTCCGGCAGCGCCCGTAACATAGGGCAGGGCGGAAAGTCCTCCCATGGCTGCCCAGGAAAACCCAAGGCTGGCCTTGAGATAGGTGGGAAACCAGGCGGTGATTCCCCAGCCGGATCCCATGCCCACGCTGTAGATGATAACAACCAGCCAGTAGTTGCCGTTTTTTAAAAAACCAAAGCTTCGCTGAATTTCACCGGGCGCCGCTGCTTCCGGTCTGCCGGCATTGATATATGCCGCCTCTTCTTCGGTTACTTTCGGATGCTGGGAGACCACATCGTAAACGTAGAAATAGCAGAAAATGACGGGGAGTAGACCGATGGCTCCCAAAGTAAAGAGGCTACCTCGCCACCCCAGTTCGGCTACCAGCGTCGCTATCAGCGGCATGGACAAAACGATCCCCATATTCATAGCCACCCAGCAGACCGCGTTGGCCGTGGCACGTTCCTGGACAGGAATCCAGGTTTGGATAAGTTTGGATGAAACCGGGGTGATCACAGTTTCTCCCAGCCCCAATACAGCGCGGCAGGCAAGAATGATGAAAAAAGACGAAACAGCGCCCATGACCAGCATCGTGAGGGCCCAGAGGGCTAAGCTCCAGCCAAGCACCTTCTTTGCGCCGAAGCGCTCCACGATTGGCCCGGCGAAAAAGCAACTCATGCCGTAGAATAGTAAAAAGACGGTCATGAAAAGACCTTGAGATGACTTATCGCCCGTGATGCCCAGGGCATCTGTAAAATCCTTGTCCGCGATTAAAATGGAAACGTTGGATCGGTCAAAGTAGGCGACCAGGAAAGCCAGAAACAATGCCACCAAAATCCAGATGCGGACCTTCCCTTTCGGTTTTTCGCCATGCCACGTTCCTGTATCGTTTGTCATTTGCCACCCCATGCGCTTTGTCAGTTGTATGCCCGGAACAGCCCGATTCCCTATATCAATCAGTTTCCCATCGGCAGGTCAATCTTTTTTCATACGGACACTAAGCATGGTGCGGGTAGCCGATATGGCATATTGACATTGTTTTAAACGTTAACAACGAGAAACAAGGGGGCTCCCATCCATTTGTTGGGACGGGGCAGGGGGGCGGGGCACATAAACGGGGGAACGAAGAAGAGAGACGGATTCACCCTGGTTTGCGATGATGAAGAACGTCAACATCACAACCAGGGTTTATATTCTATATCCTTTTTTACTATGATACCTTTATCTTGTAGATAAACGCCTTACTATTCGAAAGACCTAATATTTATAAGATTGTCCGCCATCGATGGGGATCACCGCTGCATTGATGAACGAGGCATCGTCGGAAAGAAGAAAGGCGACCACGCCGGAAATCTCCTCCGGGCGTCCCAGCCGCTCCATGGGGTTGACGCTGACGAATTCACGGCCGGCTGCCTCCCAATCGTCCCCAGCCATTTGCCGCAGGGAGTTTTCGACCATAGGCGTCAAGATCGCACCCGGGGCGATGGCATTAATTCGAATGTTATGAACACCATATTCAATGGCTGAATTCCGGGTCAGCCCTACGACGCCGTGTTTGGCTGCGGCGTAACCCGACTGGTTGCCGACACCGCGAATGCCGCCTACTGAGGCTGTGTTGACAATTGCGCCCCCGCCTTGACGCATCATAACCTCGATCACATACTTCATGCCGTAGAACACGCCGTTCAGGTTGACGCCGATTACTTTTAGGAACTCCTCGCTGCTATAATCCGCGGTCATGTTCTGTTTTCCTTCGATGCCGGCATTGTTGTAAAAACCGTCAATCCGTCCGAACCGTTCAACGGTTTGCTGGACATAATCCTTGACTGCCGCTTCATTGGAGACATCCGCAGTAATGAGAAGCAACTCCGCTCCGGGCGCAGTTTCTTCGATTTTTTTACGCGTCTCTTCCAGCGCCTTATCGCTTACGTCAACTATCGATAGCTTTGCTCCCTCTTTGGCGATGCGCAGTGCAGTGACCTGGCCCAACCCAGAGCCGCCACCGGTGATCAGGATAACCTTGCCTTCGAATCTTTTCTCCATTTACCCTCCGAAAAAGTTTGTTATTCTGCAGTGACCAACGCTATCATGCGATAGCATTATTATTTTTGTGCATACAGTTCTGCGAGCTTATTCGTGTCATAATAATAAGGCCGCACCTCGCTCAATTTGCCATCGGTAAAGTAAAACACCTCGGCCATCGGCATGGTAAAAGCGACGCCGGCTTTGTTTTTGCCGGAGAGTTCGGAGATCGAGATGACAATGTCTCCTTCTTCCACCATTGCTTTAACGGAAACGTCGACATCATCCCAAGCTTCAAAAAGCTTGTTGACCAACTCCATATATGCATCAGGACCTCGGTAGACGCCGGCATACGGAAGACAGTCCGCTTCGGTGACGACGACATCCGGGTGCAGATACGATTTCATTTTCTCAATATCGCCCGCTGCCAATGCAGCGAACATCGCTTCTATCTTCTCTTTGTTTGATTGGCCCATGTGTAGTTTTCCTCCAGTCTGGGGTTAAAATGCGGTACATTTTCTCTCAGGACGTTCGATGCCCCTTTTTCCAGTCAATCTGCTTGCCGAGCTTTTCGTCAAGCGAACCCTTGAAGGTTCCCCAGCCAGAGCCTTCAGTCGCTTTTGCTCTCGTGGTCGGCAGGGAAAATATTGTTCAGGACGTTGACGATATCAGCGAGTTTCTCCTTTTCGATCTGTGTGGCTTTGTTGATTATCTGGAAAGATAGGCGCTTGCAGATTACATGTCAAAATTACATTCGGTTGTCAATGCCCAATGGCCCCATTAGCGACCTGTAAACTTTATACGATGGTGCCGAACTATTCGTTTTTACGGTAATGTTCAATCTGTTGAGGCCGGATGGTTTTTTGCTACATCTTTACTCGTGTCAGCCCACCATTTAAAATAATTTTCGGTCGCCTTCCTTCCTGATGCGACTAATTCTTTTTTCAGTGTGTCGCTTAAATCAAAGTCGGTCGTAGCAACCCCCAGAGTGTCAATATAAACTGTCCGGTGCCAATCATCGTCGTGAAGATGCTGGGTATCCTGCACGGCCAGTATGGTTTTGATTAACTGCATGGTATAATCGAGAACGTTGTCAATTTCATTATGTTGAGGCTCTTGCCCATCACGAAAGATACCGATCTCTTTTTTGGAATCAAGACGGAAGCCCAGCGTCTCCTTGTTATACACATAAGGGCTGCTGTTGGGGGATTTCGCAGATAGTTTTTCATTCTCTTTTTCATAATAGCCTGGAATCCTGATCAGGCTTTCGTCATTGAGATATTTTTCACGATCAAAAAGTTTTACCGGGTAGTTGTTAATGGCGCCCCCATCGACAAAAACATCATTCCGGTCATCCCTCACCGCCCGGAAAAACAAAGGGATGGACATGGATCTTCTGACCGCATCCACAACTCTCATGCGGGGCGTATGTTCAGGGGAATAGACCTCTCCGAAGTTGGTTGATAAATTTGATGCATAGACATACAGTTCCTTACCTGTGTGCTCCTTTAGGGCTTTGAACGTTATATTCGGCTTGTTGGTCTTCCGCTTTAAAAGGTCGCTGATCCATTCCCTGAAAAAATCGCCCTTATACCAACCATACTCATTTTTAAGCCGCTGCATGTCCCGCAGGACGCCCCAGCTGTCATCCTTGAAATCGTTAAAATCAAGTTGATTTAAAACATTGAGCGTTTCCTGAATACTATATCCAGCCGCGAACAGGACCGCATTTATCGATTTCGCTGATGGTAGTAGGCACAGCATGGTAGTAGAATTTCAGTTTTTCCTCGATGGTACTTCCAGACATCAACGGCGGCATGCTTCCGACATGCAAACTTACTTTGGGAAGCCCGGCTGTTGTATCCTGATCACCAGGGCACCAAGCGCCATCTGTACCGCCGTCTTTCCATTCTTTCGGCAGAAAGAAGTCGTACTTATCATAGGATGATTTTTTCCATCCTGAAACTGATGTCGACCCCTTATTGGTCGTTTTCGCTTTCGTTTCACTCTGGGATGACGTCACCGGCGCTGGATTCACCTTCTCAACATTTGATTCGTCAGTGCTTCCGCCGCATCCGCTTAGAATGGCTGTGAGGAATAATGTCAGGGTGATTGTCAGGAACAGTTGGACGGTGTTGTCTTTTTTTATCATAAATTCCCATTCCTAAGTGGTTTGCGTATGCTTTCAATGCGTACTATTATTTTTTCGCTTTGATTTTGCAAGATAGGCGAAAGGGATTGCAAGTGGTCCAAATAAAGCTCCCATAAAAAGCCAATAGTGTTTGCTAAGCCCACGTTCCTTCGCTGCATAGTAGCAGATATATGCACTGATAACGGTTATAGCTACGAGTAAATATGCAGTCATATCGCCTCTCCCTGAATAATCTTGTTCCAGACTGGTTTTTTAGAATTATTCTTACCGCTCAATTTTTTCCTTGCAAACTAACGCCGCTAATCAGCCCGCTAATTTTTGCGTCGGCTGAATTAGCCTTTGTAATATTGTTTAAATTCATCGGTAGGCTCACAATCAGAATAGATGTATACCGAATTTCCAATAGGATCTATTATCGAAAAACCTCTATCACCCCAAGGATGATCCTCAAGAGGCATTGCCGGTTGAAGTCCTGCTGACATAAGCCTTGAATATTCAGAATCAACATCAGCAACTTTAAAATTTAAAGTCACGCCAGCGCCGCCATACGTCGGCATTTCGCCCTGCGGCTGCATGAACTGTATTGTCGGACCACTTTTACCGATACACAAGTTGAGATACCAACCACAATCAAAAATTGCTTCGGCTGAAAAATATTGTTGATAGAATTCGCGGCATAGATCTACGTCATTTGTACAAAAGCATGTTGATAGTTCGTTTATTTTCATACCATCTCCATTGTGAAGGCCACGTTCCCGATCACCGAGTACAAAAGGCTCTCCCAAAACTTTGTGAGGGTCTCTTACGTCATAATTAAGTAGATACTTGGATAGGGTCTATTTCAGAAAGATCTACATTTTGTTTTGCAAGCCAAAGGTTATAACTATCCTGCATATGGAGCCAACTTTCAGGGCTCCGGCCTAAACACTTGGATAAACGGAGAGCCATTGCTGGGCTTATTGAACTTTGCCCCTTCAATATTCTTATAAATGTTGAAGGGGAGACTTTAAGTTGCAGTGCAACACTCCGGGGCGAAATACCCAACGGTTCCAAATAAACTTCTTTAATAAATTCCCCTGGATGGGGAGGGTTATACATAGCCATTAGTGATAATCCTCATAGTCTACAACATAGGCGTTTCCATCTTTAAATTCAAAAACGATTCGCCAATTACGGTTAACATCGATCGCCCACAAGCCTTGACGATCATCTTTTAAACTATGGAGCCGCCAGCCTGGAGTATTCATATCTTCAATACCTGTCGCTGTATCAAGTGCAATTAGGCGCATTCTCAGCTTGTGTTTATGGCCCGGCTGAATCCCGGACACACTGCCCGTCTCGAAAAATTTACGCAGCCCTTTATGTTTAAATGATTTTATCACGGATGATATTATATAGCATATTGCGCAATACGCAGCACTATTTTCAAGAACAGAACGCTATTTTTAAGGGGCCGGTCTTTATTGCCACGCTATTAAAGGGTGTTGAAACCAATCAAATTTTCATAAAGCTATAAATAGCTTATGTTTGTATGGTCCGTTTTTGGTGTACGATTGTTATGGTTAGCCCCCCAATAAGATCCGGATTTTTGGTTTGTTCCGCATGGACTTTGTATCAAGCTGCGGTCTGTTTATAATATCCGGATATACTGGTAACAACCAATCAATCGGCCCAGAGAAAATCAGACATTACGTTTCTAAATTTTATCCTGTAGCAGTAAACAACTCCATTTGGTCATTCTCTTTTTTCTTCGGCTTATGCCTTGTCCCAGCCATCTCAATTAGCAAGGTTACAATTGTCGTTAATGCAGATCGAACAACTACCCCATGCTGGCTTCTTACCCTTGTTTGTTCAAGCCCTTCTCTTTTTTTCATCAAATTGAAAGGCCGTTCGCAATTCTTTCGAATTTTGATCGCTTTTTGTGAACCGTTATGAAAAGTTAGCATTGGCTGAAAATGACCGTTGTCAAAATCAATAATTCTTGATTTGGGACAGGTTGGTTCAAACATACATTCACATGGTCTTGCGCCACACTCAAATTCATGTCCTTCCGGTGTGGTTCCCAAATATTTCATTGGAAGCTCACAGGAATCGTTACAGGTGACTCTTAACGGAGATTCTAAAACATTATCAGGAAGCTTTGCTTGTTCAGATGCCGGGGCCACAACATAAACCCCGGTTTCATTCAGAACGGAACCATCCTTATCGTGATAGGCCTGGTCTGCGGTTATCAATTTAATATCAATACCCAGTGCCTGGGCAAGCTTGATCAACGGTTTTAAAAACAGACTGTCGTGATGATTTGCTGCGCCCACAATAGAGACCAAAGGAAAGCTATGGCCGGTTGCTGGATTTATCGCTGTTAAAGTATGGAGCCTGTATCCGATAACATAAAACGACTTATCCCTTTTGTTTCGGAGCCTTCCGCAGTCACAATCCAAATCGGAGTAAATACGTACTTTCTTTCCTTTTACCTCAATTGTGCAAAGGGGATAATTGATTTCAGACGGTAACTCGGACGAATCAACACCATGAATTACGGTATTCTCTAAACAACCTGATTTATAAAAATGATGGAGGAAATACACCAGAACATTCATCAATTGATGAAATCTCAGTCCACGCCGGAAATGACACAGTTCGGTATGGTCCACTTGGCTTTTGGTGTTTAAGGGTAATCCTACAAAACGCCTGTTTTGTTTCCGTTCTCTGCCGAAATATTCATCACTGCAAAATTTTCTGTAGCTGATTTCAGGATATTTGATGATTTTCAAAAGCTCCATCCGAAACAGCTGATAGGGCTGAATGTCTCTATGTGGAGCTGAATACCCTTCTGGGGCAATCAAGCTGTTTATAATCTGGTCATCTAAAAGCTGGTCAACGAATTTTAGCTCTTCATCTACAATTTCAGGATATGGCTTTTTCAACCGATCGAAATCGAACAGATTATCAGAATGGAAATTCTCAATATAGGTTGCCATTTCCGGAAGACTACGAATTCCCATAGACGGTCTTTGATCTTCAACTCCTATAAGTTCTTCGATGGGAACGTCCAATTCCTGAGAATAATCATAATTACCAGCAACCTCTATCATGATCTCCTTGATCAGTTCTTTTTTGGACTTCTTGGGCATATTCTTCCATTTCGGAAAAATTTTTTTCAATTGCTTTGTGATGATTCGTTTGATATTTTTTTCGTGCATAAAGCCTCTGTGTTGTTATTTGTTTTTAGCGACTCAAATCTACAACTAAACAGAGGCTTTTGCAACCAATAACACGCTGATATATTAGCTAATTACATTAATTTTACGCTATCGATTTCAACACCCTTTATTAGTTAAATGCCCCACAAATGCCTGACAAAAAGGTAGGTTAAACGCGCCCCAATTTGCCCGGTCCCTCTTTTGACGAAAAAACAATTTAAAAAAGTTGCATTTGTGCTTGATATCATAGAACAACTTGACATGGCGAAACAAGCCTCCAAATTCTGGACAGGTTACGACGAGCGCCTTGAAACTTTCAAATTTGGGCTTATGTTAAAGCAAGCTCGCCTTGAGTCCGGCCTGACCCAGGAGCAAATTGCAAAAAGGTTAAAAACGACAAAATCTGTTGTCTCTCGTATGGAAAATCATGCTACCGATATCCGTCTTTTCAACGCCCAACGTAGCAGTCAGCAGGCAGCCAGGGTTTCCACTGACCCCAAAGAATGTGAATAATGTTCAAAATTTCTCTACTGTTCCAGAACGACTCGGCCCTGGTTGTCTGCTGCAATGCACTTGGGCCATCCAATTAATGCTTTATAAATTTCTCCCATGCTGGAATCTGAAAAATGCAGTCATTTGCCTCTTGTTCCATTCTCATGAAGAGGGGCGCAGGTAGGGTGAGTGCCAGAATATCGTCCCGGAAACGCCTACGCATAACTTTTCTGCCTTCGACCCCCAGCATTCCCATCACGGCTTTAGGTGCTGTCGATTCTGCCTCGGCATAGGCAAAAGCGCTAATGCTGTTACAGCATGCGCCTTGGGGTACTCTGACAGAGTCTGTCCCTTGCATGACTGACCCTGCAAGCGTTACAAGACCTGAAAGCTCAACTGGATTGACAGGGAAAACAACGGCACGGATGTTCTCGTCAGAATCGGTTCGGCTCAGAGGCTTGAATAGAACATACTCGTAAGGAATATCATAGCGGGGCAATCCATGAAGAATCCACTCTTTGGCCAACTCTGCACTACAATGCCTACGCTCACCAAATTCCAACAAGGATTTCCAACTTTTGGGTGCAGCCTCTATTTGTGCTTGGTATGCCGCACGATTGTTTGTAGATTTAAGCCCTTTACTGAATGCGGCAGCAAAGCGATCAAGTTGTGCCTCTGAAATATCAAAGTCGACACCCAACCCTAAAGCGGCACGACCGCCATTACACGTAATCGTTTCTCTATTGCCACCGGCGACTTTGCCTCGCAGGGATGCCTCGGCAAACAGGTAGATAATGCATCCAAACTTGCCTTTCTTGAACTGACGCGCATCATCAGGAATAGTATCGCTCCAGACGACTGCCACCGGTTCGAACTCCGGATGAAGATTTGTCACGATTACACTTTTCATGCTTCCTCCCGTTACGCCCCGCTTCACCTGACGGCGGCGAAAACCGAGGGCATATTCAAAGGCAAAATACTTGGCGAACCGAATATTTTAAAAAACCGCACATTCCGCCGGTCAGCGTGAAAGCGGATTAAGATTTTTATTGACAAGCAACCATTTGGGAACCATAATGGTGTCTCTATAAATCAAGGAGGAAGATATGCCATCAATTACGATAAAAAACATACCACAAGAGTTATATGAAAAATTAAAAATTGCAGCCTCTTTAAATCACCGGAGTATCAATAATGAGACGATTAATTGTCTTGAATCTGTCTTAATGCCTCAACAATTATCAGTTGTTGACAAATTGTTACGAGCCAAAAGAATACGAACCAAATTGGGTAATGCGGTCTTTGACCCTGATGAAATTAAAAATGCCATCGAAGAAGGTCGAGCATGATCATAGTTGATACAAATGTAATTGCATATCTGTATTTGCCTAACAGGTTTACACCTGATGCTGAAAAATTACTTATTCAGGAACCGGTCTGGGGAGCACCCCATCTCTGGAGAAGTGAGCTTAGAAATGTCATCGCCCTTTATCTCCAAAAAAAGATAGTTTCATTTGAACAAGCAATTCAAATTCAGGCTGAAGCCGAGTTGTTAATGGCAGAAAATGAATTTACGGTGAAATCCTCTGAGATCCTTTCTCTTGTTAATAAAAGTACTTGCTCTGCTTATGATTGCGAATTTGTAGCTTTAGCACAAAATTTCAAATCTACCCTTGTAACAGCGGATAAAAAAATCCTTTCTGAATTTCCGTCAACTGCAAAATCTCTTCAACAGTTTCTGAAAAAATCTTAACGCGGAGATGAGAGGCCGGGAAACGATACCCCACAGACGTTATTAACAGCGACTACCTTGTTGGAGAACTGACTGAAAAGTATTTTATCGCTCAAGGATTATGCTTCCCCGGGAACTGACCTTCCTGATCAGCCGAACCGCCTTGGTACGAGATCCGTATGCCGGGTTGTGTGGGAGGGGGTAGCCGTGAGGCTACTCCCTATCCCTATTATGACCTTAATATTTCGCAAATGTCACGAATGATTTTTTCTAACCTTTTGTTTGACAACGATTTCGTTGTGTATTCTTGCGATGTCGCTTTTGCATTCTCGCTGCTGTTGAACAGGGTCGGAACAAGTGATTTGATATGTGGTTAAAGTTTATGGTTTGAAGATCTTTAATTGTAGTTCTTTAACAGCTTTGAAATGCTTTGAATTGCTTGAAGTAAGTATTAAACTATTTTCAACGGCTGTGGCTGCAATTATTGCATCGCCTGATCTGAGACCAGAAGATAAGGTGTATTCTTCAATGTAAATAGATGCACGGTGTCCGATATTTTCGGTAAGCGGTAAAACTGTAAAGCCAAAAGATGATAGAAAATCTTTTACATATTTGTGTTGGGTTTTATTTTTAGCACATTGTAAAAGTTCCATATAGGTTTGAACAGAAAGGAATCTTTCCTCTTCTTTCTCCATCACTTTTGCGGCTTTTTCATTGCCTCTTTGTGCCCATATGAAAATATCCGTATCAAATATCATCGTATCTTGATCCCCTTAAAACATCCATTACATCCTGTATTGTTTTTTCATTATCATGTGATGACATGCCGAAAAAAGGATGATCAGAAATTTTCAATCGGGTTTTTTTTCCTAATGGAATCAAGGTCCCCTTAGCTTTTCCTCTATAAAATACAGTTACTTGCTCATTTCTGTCCAGTGCTTTAAGCACGTCATTCATTTTATATCTCAGGTCTACAATAGTTGCTTTCATAAGTGCCCTCCAGTTTTATATGTATAGTTAGACTATACATATAAAACAAGATGATTTCAATATTTTTTTGCCACATATCGCGGAGATGAGAGGCCGGGAAACGATACTGTACAGCTGAGGTTATGCCAAAATTTCATCAATTGGTAGAATCTGCATGCCATGTCGAATTGTGAGAATTGAAATTTGCTTTTTTTCAATACGATAAATAATCCTATAATTTCGGTAAATTAACTCTCTAAATCGGTTGTTTTTGATTTCAGGAACAAATCTACCTATTTCGGGAGAATATTTTAGCTGTTCGACTTTTGAAAATACTGTGTTGATCCAATTTTCTGCGGCGGACGGTTTATCATGGGCAATATACTCTGCGATCTCTGAAGCTCGATCAATGGCTAAAGGCGACCAAATTATTTTCATTTTTGAATCCTTTTAAGAATTCTTTCTTTTGCATCTTCATGAGAAACGCCTTGCCCATCTTCGAGCTGATTAAGTGAAATTTGAACATCTGCCAAAAGTTCAAGTTTCTCTTGCATTGCTTCATATTCATGCGCATCCAGTAGAACAGCTACGCCTTTGCCATGTTGTGTGATTATTACAGGTCGTTTTGTGTCATGAACTTGTTTTATGAAATTTGCGATGCCTGTTCTAACTTCAGATAAAGGCCTGATATCCTGACTTATTTTCAATTTTTGCATAGTGCCACCTCGCTATTTGATTAAATATAGTACACTATAGCGTACTATATTCTGTAATCGCAAGGTTTATTTTAGTGCGACGATGAGGGGGCGGGAAACGGTACCCCAAAATCGATTATAAGTTGACAAAGAGCGTTTTCTTGCCTGCATATTGCAACAGTTGTTGAAATGCCGGTAGCGTTGCGTTCCCAAAGACCAGGCAGATCAATTTTATTCAGGTCTGTCTGTACCAGCCGAACCGCCGGATACGCGATCCGTGTGTCCGGTGGTGTGGGAGGGGGTGGCCGTGAGGTCACTCCCTATCCCTATATCCTTTTTTTGTCCCAATAATTATGGGTTGATAATGATCACTTTCCACTCGCTTAACATTGCTAAAACCAGCTGAACTTAATAATTCGATTAGCCTATCAACGCTTATCGCGTAGTATGTTGACCGGAAAACTTTTGTTGTCGCTTTTGAGGTGCCATCATCAATAATCATGTACATTGATAGGTCATACAAATCCCCCTTAAACTCCCATGTCTGAAAAAATATGTACTTAGTGCCCATCCATAAATCGGTTATTTTGATTCTACAGCCAGCGAAATGAATCGGGCTCATTTTTTATAATTTGCTTCATTACGGTTTTTTAAAGAAGTAATAACATTTTATCATAAAAACCGGTGGATAAAAACCGGTGGCTGAGAACGCACTTTTCCACCGAGAAGCAAAATGGAACGATTATTTATCACACAAGTTCTATGTAGCTGAAGTTTCCAAAAAAAGTTAAGCAGCCATGCGCAGCATTACTGCCACAAACGAATTTACGACAGAAATACGCGGCACCGGGAAAAGTCTACTAAAATTATCTTCCATTGCCGCTTGGGTAATTGATCTTCAGCCCTTTCAAGGTAGTACTATTACTTTTTTCTACGGCCAATAATTCTGGCCGTAGAGACATGAGGTGTGATCGTGCTACTTTTACGCTTGGGTTGTGTTTTTTTCGGTCCTCGCGGATGCTTTCGGAAGGAGGAGAGCTTCACTTTTTCCGACAGCTCTTTGAGGATCTTTATCAACTTGGATAGTGGCATTTGCTGAAACACAATCCAATGCTCATAATCAATGGCAATCATCATGCCCCGATATGTGGCTGAAAGTTCATCGGCAAGATAGTAGCCGGAAACTTGTTTTTCGATCATATCGGCGCCATGTATGGCGGCAAGCGCTGACCTTATGACGCACAAGATGACATACGCCACAAGAGCGACACAAAAACCAAACAGCGCGGCCTTGGGATAACCCAATGTATTGATTTCTGAATTTAAATGCTCGGTCAGATGCTGGAATGCGATCTCGATCGTCCAGCGCCCCCGATATAATTCAGCAATTTTCTTGGCATTGGCCGAACGCTTCGAAAGATTACAAACAATGAAAATATCGGTATCACCATCACGGGTTTGTTTCTTCAGGTTAATACGGATGCGTCTGAAGGTATATTCCTGGCCCGAATGGTTAGCACCAATATGGGCTGCTCATAGACTGCGCCAGTTTCTATTTTGCCGATACATTTTTCTTTACCAAGCGGTTCACAAGGATATTTTTTATGTTCACGAATAATGAAAAAGCCGCCGCTCGACACGATACTGCAGGTAAATTCGACGGTGCAAAAATTTCGGTCAGCAATCCAGACATCGGCGGGTACGACTGTGGAAAGCACCGCCTTTAATAAGGAGCGCTCTTGGGCATGGCCGTCTTCACAGGGAAAAACATCAATGGGCATATTCAGTACAGGGTCATAGACGACCAGGGATTTTCCCGGCAGCGGCCCCGATGCGATCAATCGCAGCTCTTCTATGCGATGTTGGCTTTTCTCAATGCAATTGCCGTCGAGCAGTTTGATCCGTTTTCCCGGTAAGGGACCTTGAACTTTTCCCCGGAGCTTTTTGACAATCGGTTCGACTTGTTCGACTGCGTAACGGACCAGCTGGGCCGATGTATTGATCTCGATCCCGTTGAGTTTGTTGTAAACCGATGTGATAGAAACACCGATGTCTTCTTCCGATGCCTGGTAGGCTGAATGAACAGATCGATGGCTCCCAAAAACCACGAGAATCATGATGTCAAAGAGCGACGAGAACAAAAGGTCCTTTGTGTACTGCGCATCAGCCGTGCGATCGAACCATTCGTTCAGTTGGTCAGGATTCAGTACGCGTTCGATTACGCCGCGGGCCATGACCGACACTGGACTTTTTTCGACAAAACGATCAAAAACAGGAGTTAGCATATTGGTCACCACCGGATAAAGTTTTTGAATACTATTGTATCCGATAGATGCCAATATGTCTAGGCCTGAAATTTATTTAAATATCATGATGTTATGCAACTATCGATCGCTGACATTTAAGTACTACCTTGAAAGGGCTGCATAATGTGGTTTAAAAGAAAACAATTGTTTTTCAGGATGGTTTTACTTTTAATTATTCTTGAGGGAAGGAAATGGTTTTACAAATACTTGCTGATGATAATACAATGTCGTGTAATAAGATTTCCCCTCGAGAAATACGTTTTTGCAATTATTTCTCGAGGGGATTAAGTGTCGTTACAATTATCTTGCTATAACATTAAACTCCGCAGCGCTTGTCCAGGGTTTGCCGTTAACTTCAGCCAGTGCCACGAATCGAACATATTGCCCTGTTTTTTCCGAGAAGGAAATTTCTTTAAGAGAAGAATCAGCTGCGAGAAAACCCTGAGCAACAGGTTCTTCCCAGTTCGATGCATCCCTGCTGATATAGATTTCGTATTTGCTAATAGCTCCATTCAAACTACTGTCTTGGCGGGGCATGTACTGAATTTCACCAATGTGATAGAGGCTTCCGAGGTCGATAACAATTTCATGAGGGCATTGCGGGTCGCTACTGTACCATTCGGTATGCCAGATAGTATCGGGGTTGCCATCAATTGCATTTTCAGCGGCGCCGTCCTCTCCCACCAGCTCCTCGCTGTCAACGGAGAAAATGCTGAGTTCAGAGACAGGGATAAAGCTATATTCAGGAGTTGAGACATCAAAAACAAGGGGATCGGTGCCGGCCTCAATTTCTTGACCATCCGAAGCGCCATCACCGTCTGCATCCCAGTCCAACAAGTTTATGGTGCCATCCTGATCACTGTCAAGGTCCCAGTCGTAGCCCCAATAGGCCAATTCATCGCCATCAAGAACGCCATCAGCGTCTGAATCTACCAAGGTTGGATCCGAACCATAAAGGTTGGTTTCGTCCCAATCAATTATTCCGTCGTTATCGGTATCGGCGGGGACAATGCCCAATACATTAAACTCCGCAGCGCTTGTCCAGGGTTTGCCGTTAACTTCAGCCAGTGCCACGAATCGAACATATTGCCCTGTTTTTTCCGAGAAGGAAATTTCTTTAAGAGAAGAATCAGCTGCGAGAAAACCCTGAGCAACAGGTTCTTCCCAGTTCGATGCATCCCTGCTGATATAGATTTCGTATTTGCTAATAGCTCCATTCAAACTACTGTCTTGGCGGGGCATGTACTGAATTTCACCAATGTGATAGAGGCTTCCGAGGTCGATAACAATTTCATGAGGGCATTGCGGGTCGCTACTGTACCATTCGGTATGCCAGATAGTATCGGGGTTGCCATCAATTGCATTTTCAGCGGCGCCGTCCTCTCCCACCAGCTCCTCGCTGTCAACGGAGAAAATGCTGAGTTCAGAGACAGGGATAAAGCTATATTCAGGAGTTGAGACATCAAAAACAAGGGGATCGGTGCCGGCCTCAATTTCTTGACCATCCGAAGCGCCATCACCGTCTGCATCCCAGTCCAACAAGTTTATGGTGCCATCCTGATCACTGTCAAGGTCCCAGTCGTAGCCCCAATAGGCCAATTCATCGCCATCAAGAACGCCATCAGCGTCTGAATCTACCAAGGTTGGATCCGAACCATAAAGGTTGGTTTCGTCCCAATCAATTATTCCGTCGTTATCGGTATCGGCGGGGACAATGCCCAATACATTAAACTCCGCAGCGCTTGTCCAGGGTTTGCCGTTAACTTCAGCCAGTGCCACGAATCGAACATATTGCCCTGTTTTTTCCGAGAAGGAAATTTCTTTAAGAGAAGAATCAGCTGCGAGAAAACCCTGAGCAACAGGTTCTTCCCAGTTCGATGCATCCCTGCTGATATAGATTTCGTATTTGCTAATAGCTCCATTCAAACTACTGTCTTGGCGGGGCATGTACTGAATTTCACCAATGTGATAGAGGCTTCCGAGGTCGATAACAATTTCATGAGGGCATTGCGGGTCGCTACTGTACCATTCGGTATGCCAGATAGTATCGGGGTTGCCATCAATTGCATTTTCAGCGGCGCCGTCCTCTCCCACCAGCTCCTCGCTGTCAACGGAGAAAATGCTGAGTTCAGAGACAGGGATAAGAAAATAGTTCGAAATTATAGATAATTGGACCTCATGCGATACAACATTAGATTTTTCACTTTCAATACCACTAGTATTGTATGCACTTACAGTAAAGAAATATTTTGTGCCGGCTGCTAAGTTGTTGAGTTGATAGGCGGGAGCGTCAGACGTGCTCAATTGGCCTATTCCAACCGTAATCGGTGAATTGCCTTGCTCAATCCCGGTGCCATCAAAGGGCGCATCCTGGGATGTTGTATTGTAGTAAATTTTATAACCGGCAAGATCGCTTTCAGTGTTGGGGTCCCATGCTAGTGTTAGTGATTCTGCAAATATAAGTTTGCAAAACATAAAAGAAAGAACGGTAATGGTAATAAAAAATAGAAAAGTAGAGAATACTTTCCGTGGTGAAGGAAGGGTTAAAGCAATTTGTTTTTTCATGACTGCACCTTTCAAAGTCGTTTTCCGCGCAAAGCCGTTCGCCTTTGAAAGTTGCGGTCTTTGCTCGGCAGCCCTGCTACCCTATCCTTATGAATTAAAGGACTTAGGCCAGTGGCTTTGCGTCCCACCCTTTCGGGTGGTTTGCCTTTTTCAAGCAAAAAAAAATAATTTTTCACTGTTGCAAAGCAATACATGTCATGCTTGCAACAATTTCATCTTTTGGAATCAACTATTACAAAAGATATGCCAGTAATGGAAAAAAGAATAATATGTAAAAAAATTAAAATGTTATGACGGTTATAGGGTGTGGGGAGGCATGTTTTGTAAAACCAAAGAATCTTCAGAAATTTGGTCTGGTACGTATCTTTTTTAGGGGAAAATTTAACTATTTTAATGATTTGCGGTTTTGTCCGAAAAACAGGACTGTCTTGAAAAACGGACAAGCAAATCCGGCAACCTCGGACGAACCCACCAGTGATGCTTCGATGGATATTGTCAGGAAGATCGGGGAGGGGGAATCTTGACGCGGCATATGCTTATAAAAGCGTTTGCTGAACCGGTTTGTTTCTTTTTTTAGGGTGCCCCAGTTTGGTCTTTGGAGACGATGGGGCCATGGCGTTGCGCCAATCCTGATTGTATTCCTGTTGGGGGTAAGGGGCGTAATTTATTAGAAACTGAGTTTCGGATATTTTTTCTATGGATGAAAGGGTGTTTAACGTTAGCTTTTCTTCCTGCTTCGTGATGACCGGAAACCCATAGGGTAGGTTTTTATGTTTAAAGCGGCCGTTGTCTTTAAGTCTGTTTTCAATGAATGCCATATGGGATGAAAACCGGGATTCGATACGGTTATTTGCCAGCGGGATGATTGAATCCAACATGGTTGAGACCGAAGCCAGAAACCCCCTTTCTATTTCAAAACCAAGGCTGTTTCTGCCCGCTGCCATGGCAGCGAACATGGTGGTGCCGGTACCCAGGAACGGGTCTAATACCACATCATTTTTAACCGTGTACATATTGATTAAACGGTAGGGGATTTCAAATGGAAACGCAGCACTCCGAAGCCGGATCCGGTCTTTTTTCATGGTTTGCCTCGTGCCTTTAATATCGAACCATATGTCCGAAAACCAGGAATTTCTTTCTTCCCAAAAATAAGCGCTTTCCATCCGGTTTTGTTTTTCTTCTTTATGAAATTCTCTTTTACTTCCTTTTCGAAGGATCAATATGTATTCATGCTCTAGGGTAACATAAGCGCCAGGGGGCATCATGCCGGAGCCCATGAATTTGTTGGGTGCGTTGGTCTGTTTGCGCCATAGGATTAAGGGGAGGGGGGTAAACCCGGTGGACACCATTTTGGATAAAATACGTGCGTGGTTGGGGTACAGGATAAAGTTTCCATTCAAGGTTCGGGTGGCATCTCCAACGTTAATGCAGGCAATGCCGCCGGGTTTGAGAACTCGATAGGCCTCTTCCCATACCGGATCCAAGAGTTGGTGCATCCATTCAAAGGCGAGCATGCCGTTCCCTTTATCCAATGCGTCCATAATGGCCGGGTTATGACATTGAAACATCTCATCCCATATTTCAATCATTGGATAGGGGGGAGATGTTACGATTAGATCGACGCTTTCCGCATCAATTCCATTCATGTTTGCCGCAGTATTGAAAAAAATATGATGTCTGGTTTCCATAGAGTTGACAAAAAATCCCTTTAAGATTAATTCCTAAGGCACAATTCCGAATGAATTGGCACAAGGTGACATACGATTTTCTGAACTAAAATTCAACCAATAGCGACCAACGCCAAAACGCATCAATGGATTACTCAAGACTAAAGTTATCTATCACGCTTCTGATGCTCAACGTTTCTTTCGGGACGATCGGTTATTATCTCTTTGAGGATATGGGGCTTTTTGATGCGCTATATATGACCATAATCACCGTAAGCACGGTTGGTTTTTCGGAAATCAAACCCCTCTCTCAGGGGGGGCGCATCATTACAATGATCATTATCATTTTCGGTATCAGTGTCGGCACGTATACGCTGGGACAGGTATTCAGAATTTTTATAGAAGGGGAGCTTAGGACTTTTCTGGGGAGGCGCAAGTTGGAAAAAACCATTTCAAATCTTAAGAATCATTGGATCGTCTGTGGTTACGGCCGAATCGGTAAGATCATTAGCCGGGAGCTTGCCGCCGATAAGATGAAATTTATTGTGATTGAACAGAACCCAGCAAAAATAGAAGAGCTTGAGCAACATCAGTATTTATACCTGAATATGGATGCCACGACAGAAGAGGCGCTCTTGAAAGCTGGTATTCAAGACGCAAGGGGGATCGTAACGGCGGTTAGGTCGGATGCCAACAACGTTTTTATCACGCTAACTGCAAAGGGGCTGCGTCCGGATATTTTTGTACTGTCACGTTCGTCAGACATTAAAAACGAAGGCAAGCTTTTGAAAGCCGGTGCTTCCAGAGTTGTCTCTCCTTATCTAATTGGTGGTAAGCGAATGGCCCAGGTATTGAAACGACCGACGGTGGTTGATTTTATCGATACTGCCATGATGAATGGCCAACTTGGGCTTTCCATGGAGGAAGCCTTGATTGGTGATACCTCCCATCTGCTTGGAAAGACCTTGCTTGAAAGCAATATCCGTCAGGATTACGGTATCATCATTGTGGCCATTAAAAAACCCACCGGAGATATGGTATTTAATCCTGCGCCTGATGAAAAACTGGCGGCCGGTGATGTGGTTGTTATTCTCGGCAAGAAAAAAGAAGACTTGGATCGTTTGACCAAGGCCTTGCAATGATAGTTGTTTGCTTGCCGGGTAAAAATGGGCAATGAATATGTCTCAAATGAACCATGCAAGATCCTCGGATGCTCCTAAATATTTATTATTAGGCGAGAAAGAAGATCCATTACATCATATCTATTTTCACTGCTGTCCGGTTAACTGTTAAATGATTACAGATGGTTATATATTTTCTACCGCTTCAACTTGTAATTTTGGCAAAAAAAGTACTACATAAAATTTTCGCTGACAGTTTGGCTAATTTGGACAAATTTGCATCAATAATCAAATAGTTTCAATTGGATATGTTCAATGTTTTTCTTCGCATCCGTCTTCCTGTCGTTTAACTGGAAGATTGATTCGAGTGGTTTTCGTTCAAACAAGTTCACCTCCAAAAAGTGTAAAAGTTGGGAAAGGTTATTTTCAAGGTGAAATCGCTCTTTCATAATTGCTAAAACTAGATAAACAATCATGGAAATCCAGATTTGGGTTTTTACTGCATTAGCGGAGGTTCCATAAAAACTTTTCACCATGAGATTTTGTTTGATCCATTTGAAGAAAAGCTCAATCTGCCATCTGGCCTTGTACAAAGCGGCAACGGTATCGGAAGAAAGTGAAAAGTTGTTCGTAAGGAACACAAGTATTCTGTTTTGCTCTTCATCCCGGAATGTAATGCGCCGTAGGCGTTTCGGGTATTTCGCTTTGGTTTGCTTGCTGAAAAGCAGAATATCCTGATCGCTTCGGACACCCAGGGATTTATCCACCGGACGCGAAATGACACGGTTCCATTTTATCGAAGTTTTCAAACGGGTGACAAAAAAGGCCTTGGTTTCTTCAATTGACCAAAGCCATGAAAAGTCGACATACCCCCTGTCGACCAGATAGATTCCTTGTGGCTCGATCTGGATTTGAGGCGCCGCCTTAACATCATGGACCTTGCCATCCGTGATGTATAAAAAGGCCGGAATATTGCCGCGTAGATCGATCATGGCGTGTAATTTAACGGCACCCTTAGTGGCTCGGAACTTCGCCCATGGGAAAAGAGAAAGGGTTAAATCGATTGTGGAGGCATCCAAGGCGTAGACAGCATTGTCGACATCCATGGCAAGTTGCGTGTTGGCATAAAAGCGCCTGGCTTTCGACATCAAGGATTTTGCGAATTCCTCATAGATTCGGTAATCCCGGCGTTCATTAGCGTCGGCCAATGTGGATCTTGGGCATTGTTTGATGCCGATATGATATAGCTTGTTCGCATGAGCGTTCAGCGCGATGTCGATATCCCGAAGGCTATGCTCTTGTCGTATATGCGCGAAGATCATGCACGCAAGTTGATTCCAACATTTAAATTCCTTGGTGCGGTAATCGCCCTTGTATTTATTGACGATGCTTTGAAACTCGTACCTTGGGAGAAGATCTAAGAATTGGGAGAAGACGTATGAAGGACTGGGCATATCAATTTCCTCATAACCAATTTCATTGATAACCGAATGACTAGGATGCTGTCCGGTATAATTCTCGTTAGAAGAGAAATTATCATGGTGGCTGCATTCGATCAACATAGCGCCCAATACCTTCATTTTAAATTAAATTTATTATAAGTTAAGCTGGTTATGACAAGTTTTGGCCTAAAAATATGATTTCGGCTAATTTTTTTAATCTAAAAATGTAAAATTGTTTATATGAATATAATATATCAATATGTTACACAGTATTAGAAAAAGTTAACCGGACAGCAGTGATCTATTTTAAAAGATTTGTCATTTATTTCATCCTGCTATCCATTTTACTGCTTTGGCCGTTTAATTTTTTTCAAAGAAATCGTGTTTCATGGATTTCAGGCGCAAACGGAATTGAATTTGAAGGCAATGGTATTGTTGCTTCTGAAAAACCAATCCCTGATTTATGCCAAAAAATGAAAATGGGAACCGGTCTAACGCTGTCTGTTTGGCTTTCATCCGCTAACACTCGTCAGAGGGGGCCTGCAAGAATTGTCTCGTATTCTCTTAACAACTACCGGCGGAATTTTACATTGGGCCAACAGGGTTCGAGTCTTGTCATGCGACTTAGGACGACCGAGACTTCTTTGAACGGCGCAAATCCATCCGTTGTCATTGGAAATGTTTTCAAATCATTAGATCCGATTCACATTGTTGTTACCTATGATTATACTTATCAGGCGGTTTACATTAACGGTAAACAGTGGATTCAAGAGACAATTCCCGGTGGCAAATTTAAAAATTGGAGCGCAGGTTATAACCTAACTTTCGGGAATGAAACCAGCGCTGATAGACCCTGGACTGGTAAACTTTTTCAGGTTGAATTGTTCGATCGTCCTCTTTTGAAAGAGGAGGTTCTTTCCAAATTTAAGAAGGGTTATCTTATGCAGGGGGCTGTATCGCCAGGCAATGGCTCCTTATTAAGCTATAATTTTGGTGAGGGGGCGGGGCGCACTATTCATAATAGTGGTTCATTGGGAATACCAGCAAATCTTACGAAAAGCAATTTTCTGCGTCGTCTGGCATCTAACTATTTGCGCTGGCCCAATACTTCACTGAAAATCATCTTAAACGCCAAAGACACTATCTTGAATATCATTGGCTTTATCCCCTTTGGTTTCTTTCTAAATGGCATAATCAGGAATAGGTTCGGACTGTCCTGGCGATGCTCGGGTCTTGTTCTTTGTCTCGGAATGGCGTTCAGCTTTTCTTTTGAATCGTTACAGTATTTTTCCATCACCCGTGATTCTTCATTGGTGGATCTTGTTGCCAACACATTCGGTACGCTCATCGGCATTCTGCTTGACTGCTCCTACATTCGTCATGTTCTGAGGTTCTGGGCTGAAAAGACTCCCATCCAAGCAGGCTCACCTAAATAAACAAATGAATACAGGATGTTATTTTTTTTAGGGGGAAGCCTTGACACGCTAGCGTTTTAGTATTAAATTAAATACTAAAATAGCTATGGAGGAAACACCAATGCTCAAAGAAAAAGTAGATGCTGTTTCGGTGTTACTAAAATCGATTTCGCATCCCTTTCGCTTGAAGATCCTCTGTCTTCTTCAGGACCAGGAAATGTCGGTGGGAGAGCTGACGGCTGAGTTGGAGACAACCAATGCCAACATTTCCCAACACCTTTCGATTCTAAGAAATCAGGGCATCGTAACATCACGAAAAGAAGCGAACTTTATTTATAACAGGATTGCAGATGAGCGCGTCATCAAACTGATCGATACGTTGCAGGGACTCTTTTGTTGATGCAAGAAACGTCATCTTCTGCTCCAACGCAGATTGGTTTCAGCGGTGCTGTTTCCTAACCCGGCTGCGCCGGAAGTGCTGAGTGCTAAGTTCTACGTGAAAAGTTTTTAGACCTCATGACGACACGCAAGCTTAAACGTGTTTGTCAGGGATAAAGGGTCAAATTGGCTAGATAAAAGGGGTGATGATTAAAAGCAGGGGAGAGAAGCTATGAAATTTGGAAATTCGCTGATTCAATTTTCAATGAGGAAACCAAGGGTAGTTGTTTGGGTTATGGTTGCAGCAACGATTGTGCTGGGGCTGATGATGGTGAAGGTCCGTGTCGATACGGATCCTGAAAACATGCTTTCCGAAAAAGAAGCGGTCCGAATTTTCCACCATGATACAAAGAAAATGTTTGGGCTTCATGACGTGGTGGTGTTGGGGGTTGTCAACGAGGAAGACCCGAATGGCGTCTTCAATTCGGAAACGCTGAGACATGTCCATGAACTGACGGAGTTTGCGAAGTATCTTGTGGATGACAAAGACCCGGCGAAACGCGTCGTCACACAGGATGTCATTGCACCGGGTAACGTGGATGCCATCGAGCAGGCCGGGTTGGGTGAGGTCCGTTTTGAGTGGTTGATGGCCAAGCCCCCCACCACTCAGGAGGAGGCCTTAAAAATTCGGGACAGTGCCATGGCCAATCCACTTTTGAAGGGCACCCTGGTTTCGGAAGATGGTAAAGCGCTTGCCATTTATTTACCGATCACTTTCAAGGATTTTGCATTCCAGGTACGTCAGCAACTGATGGAGAAAATATCTGACTTTAACGGACACGACCGATTCTACATCACCGGTCTACCGGTGGCGGAAGATACCTTTGGGGTGGAGATGTTTGTCCAAATGGCAATTTCCGCACCCCTGGCCATGCTCATCATCTTTCTTTTAATGCTTCTTTTTTTCAGGAAACTGAACCTTATCGTTTCCCCGATGATTGTGGCCATCGCCACGGTCATCTGTACCATGGGGCTATTGATCGGAACCGGCCACACGGTTCATATCATGAGCTCCATGATTCCTATTTTCCTCATGCCGATTGCGGTGGTCGATTCTATCCATATCTTGTCGGAGTTTTTTGACTCCTATCAAAAGATCAAAGACCGTCGAAAAACATTGGAGAAGGTAATGGGGCATCTGTTTATGCCGATGTTATACACATCCCTGACCTCATCGGCCGGCTTTGCGTCTCTCTCCTTGACGCCGATCCCCCCGGTTCAGGTGTTTGGCATCTTTGTGGCGATCGGCATCATGCTTGCCTGGCTTTTGACGATTCTCTTCATCCCGGCCTATGTCATGCTGCTAAAGGAAGAGAGCTTGGAGACATTTGGGGTAAGCGCCGTTAGTCAAAAAGGGGCGCCAAAAACAAGCTATCTGTCACGCCATCTTCATTGGCTTGGCGGAATGACCTATTCATGGTCTAAGCTGATTATCCTTCTGACCATGGTGTCTCTGGTGGCCGCCGGTTACGGTATCAGCAGAATTGAAATCAATGACAATCCTGTCAAATGGTTTCATAAAGATCATGATATTCGCATCGCGGACAAGGTGTTAAATGAGCATTTCGGCGGGACCTATGAGGCTTATCTTATATTGTCAGGTAGCTTGGCGCCACTTAACGAAAAAAGAGCGGTTCAGATGGCTACCGATGCGGTTGATGGTGCCGTTGGTACTGCCTATCGTGCAGTATCGCAAGCAGCCGTTGCCATCATATCACAGATGGCCAGTGAAAATTTGTCACCTGACACATTTCTCAATCGGGTCTTGGAACGGTTTGAGGAGAAAATGGACGCTGCATCGGATGATCAGTATGATGCCTGGGCAGAGGCTGCGGATGCTTTGGCCGGAGTGCAACATCGTGATCAAGTCTTCAAACGGCCGGATGTGCTTCGATATATCGAACGGCTTCAAAATTATCTTGTTGAGACAGGTGCTGCGGGGAAAAGCAACTCCGTGACCGATGTGGTGAAAAAAGTATATATGGAGCTCTATGAGGCCAATCCCGACCATTTTCGAGTGCCGGACACCGTGAATGGGGTTGCCCAGACCCTGATCTCATTTCAGAACAGCCACAAACCCGGGGACCTGTGGCATCTGGTGACCCCGGACTATCGGCATGCCAATCTCTGGGTACAGTTGAAAAACGGTGACAACCAGTACATGGAAGCCACAGTGGCAGCGGTGGAGGAATTTTTTGAAAAAAATCCACCGCCGGTACCGATCAATCATCAGTGGGCCGGTCTTACATATATCAATGTCGTCTGGCAGAACAAAATGGTCACCGGTATGCTGAAATCTTTTCTTGGCAGTTTTATCATTGTCTTTGTGATGATGACGATTCTTTTCAGATCACCACTTTGGGGCCTTTTGGCCATGGTGCCGCTCACGGTCACCATTGCACTCATTTATGGGATTATCGGAATTATTGGCAAGGACTATGACATGCCGGTGGCAGTCCTTTCATCGCTGACCCTGGGCCTCGCCGTTGATTTTGCGATTCATTTTCTTGAGCGTTCCAGAACTACCTATCAACAGACCGGTAACTGGAAAGCGGCAGCCGAGCGGATGTTTGAAGAACCGGCGCGAGCCATTACGAGAAATGTTATTGTCATTGCTGTGGGGTTTACGCCTCTGCTGCTGGCACCCCTGGTACCGTATCAAACAGTTGGCTTTTTTCTGGCCAGTATTATGGCTGTCTCCGGCATCGGGACTATGTTCATATTGCCATCTCTCATTCGAACCTTTGAAAGATGGCTTTTCAGAAAACAAAAGGCAACGGCGCCGAATGCATTGGATGTTGCTTAAGCATAGGAGATCCGAATTTTTTCGTAAATACGACATGATTATTAATCTGATAGTGCGAGGATTGAAGAGAAAGGTGGGAGGAGGGAAGAACATGAAACGAGAATATACCGTATTTGTTTTGGGGCTCATTTTTTTTCTGGCGTTGACAGCTGGTCTTGCTTTTGCGGAAGATATTAGTGTGGAAAAGATCGTCGAGAAAGCGAATCTTGCGGCTTATTATGGAGGGGACGATGGCCGCGCTGAAGTTGAGATGACCATTACCGACGACCAGGGCCGCATCAGGATCCGGGAGTTTATCATTCTGCGGAGGGACGTAGCCGATGGCGGTCAGCAGCAATTCTACGTGTATTTCAAAAAGCCGTCTGATGTTAGAAAAATGGTTTTCATGGTCCATAAGCATATAGAGAAAGATGACGATCGGTGGCTCTATCTGCCGGCCCTCGATCTCGTAAAGCGGATTGCCGCGTCAGACAAACGGACAAGTTTTGCCGGGTCCCACTTTTATTATGAGGATGTATCGGGTCGTGCCATCACAGCGGACAATCACGCGTTGGTCGACACCACCGAATCCATGTATGTTTTGAAAAATACGCCGAAAGATCCCGACAGCGTTGAGTTTTCTGCCTACACGATATGGATTGATAGGAAAACCTTTATGCCCGTGAAAGCGGAATATCTAGATAAAAAGGGCACCAAATACCGCGTGGTGGAGGCGGTTCAAACTGAAATGATCGATGGTATTCCGACCGTAACCAAGTCAAGGGTGACGGACTTGCTCTCCGGTGGCGAAACGGTTTCGGTGTTTAAAAACGTCAAATACAACGTCGGGCTTGAAGAAGATATTTTCACTGAGCGGTATTTGCGGAGAGCACCGAAAGCGGTCAGAAAGTAGATGAAAGCTAACTTCCGAAAAGGTGATATTCTTGCAGAGGGTGCGATGATGAAAAAACGTTGCTTGAAAATATCTCTATTGCTTCTGGTCTCACTGCTCGTTTTTGATCCGAGAGCCGTATTGCCATCGGAATTTCAGGACAATCTCTATGACGGATACGGTGTTGAACTTTACGGATTTACAGAATTTCGTCAGGGATGGCGTCTTCAGAGTGATCCCCATGAGAGAGCCGCTTCCATATCAGAAATGAGGCTTCAACTAGACGCTGGTAAAGATATCGATTTTGGTGTCCTAAAGTTAAAAGGTGATCTGGTGGAAGATCTCGTGAGTGACAGCGGACGGGCCGAGTTGCGAGAATTCAATCTGGCCATGTCGCCCTTGACATTTTTGGATGTTAAGGTGGGGCGCCAGGTGCTCACCTGGGGGACCGGGGATCTTCTCTTTATCAACGATCTATTTCCCAAAAACTGGGAATCTTTCTTTATCGGCCGTGATGATGAATACCTGAAAGCGCCGTCTGATGCGGTCAAGCTCAGTTTTTTTTTAAATGTCGCCAACCTGGACCTTGTGTATGTGCCGGTATTTAACGGGTCTGTCTATATCGATGGCAGCCGGATATCATACTGGAGCGCAATGAACGGCAGGCAGGCCGGCAGAGATTTTATTTTTGGAGACCATGAGCGAAACCGATTTTTTCAGGACGATGAACTGGCGCTTCGAATTTATAAGAACATTGGGGGGGCGGAGCTTGCCTTTTATGGGTATTATGGATATTGGAAAACCCCTGAAGGGCTGGATCCGATATCAGGCAAACTCTTTTATCCCAAAATGGCGGCCTATGGGGCCAGCCTTCGCTCCGCTGTTCATGGCGGTATTGGCAACCTTGAGCTGGGTTATTATGATTCCATGGACGATTCTGGTGGCGATGACCCATTCGTTAGAAACAGCGAGTTTCGATTTTTAGCAGGGTTTGAAAGGGAGATTGCCAGAAATTTTACCGGCGGGATTCAATATTATCTTGAATGGATGTCGGATTACGATGCTTATCGCGACAGCATCGGCGGCAATGGCGGCAAAGATGAATATCGGCACCTGGTGACCTTTCGGCTGACGAGACTTCTGATGAACCAGAATTTGCGATTGTCTTTCTTTGCCTATGTGTCGCCCTCGGATGAAGACGCCTATCTGCGGCCCAAGGTCCATTACAAAGTCAATGACAGGTGGGCTGTAGAAGCCGGGCTCGATATTTTTATGGGGACGGATGACGACACGTTTTTCGGGCAGTTCGATCGAAACACAAACGCCTATGGAAGCGTTCGTTTTAGCTTTTAATTTTGACTGGGAGGTGTTAGATGACTGTAAATGATTGGGTCCATGTCATTGCCGGGACATTTATTTTGGTGAGTCTTGCACTGGGTACCTGGGTACATCCCTACTGGTATTTTTTTACCGCTTTTGTGGGGGCCAATCTGTTTCAATACGGCTTTTCCAAATTTTGTCCGATGGCAATGATGTTAAAAAAAATAGGAATTAAAGAGTGACATTCTTCGATAACGATCTTGAGGAAATCAAGCAAAAAGCGCTGTCTGTTTTGAAGTCGCTGGATAATGAATTGCAGCGTCATGTGGATGACTTGAAATTCACCCTCCACGGCTTTCCAGGCCTCAAGATTATAAAGAGTAACCTTGGCAAGGATAAATGGTCTATTACCATTGCAGCCAGAGGGGACGATGGCGTCCAATCCATGCGCCGGATCATGGCCCTGTTTGAGCAAAATCAGGACCTGGAGGTCTCTGTTGTGCCGGAAGAGCAAGAGAACGTATACGTTCTGAGCGGTCAGGACCCGGAGGTCGTCTCCCTTTGGCTTAAAAGCATCTTAAGAGATCATTTGCCCTCCCAGAATCGTACGTTGCATTAAGTTTCTCTGCTCACCTTTGTAATCGATACGGGTCAATTCACCATCCCTTCGGGCGAGGGGGAATGGCGTGGCTTCTGATACCCCGTTGCTTGCGGTGGGGTAGCTCATCCTAAACATTTTACATCTGTTGAGCCAATTTCAAAACGCCCCCTTTCGAAGTCTGCGCTTATCTATCCGATTTCGGCGTCAGGCTTAAATTATAATCCTCGAAATACTCAATGTATGCCTGTGGTTATAATTTTCGCCTTCCTTGAACTTGAATAAAATTGAATGTTTTGAAATCGGCGCTGTTGTTTAATATTTTACCAAAATATGACTAAAAGCCTGCTCCTTATGTTCAGGTGCCTTCTTCTCTTCAAAAGTGGATATTTTTACCAGATCTCCTTCGGCTCTGACATCGGATTGGGTCTGAAAACCAAATCCGGATCGCTTTGAAGCAAGACGCTGAGCAAAATACTCTCGCCGCCCAATACTGTCATTAGGACATCTGTACCTAATGCACCAATGGCCATTGCTCCTTTATCTGCATTCTCAACAACTAAAACTTCATTACTGCAATTTGTTGATAAATTCCTGATTACTTCTTTTACTGTTGTGTTAATAGCGCTCGTTTCTCCCGTACTCGAGGTATAAAATCCCTGCATGCTGGTTCCGGTTGCGGGAGTATTAAATGAAATACCGCCAGGTATTCCCAAAGGGGAGACGCCTGCCATAATAGTCGTGATGGGGTTCCACCCGCTTGGATCGAGTTCGACTATTTCCGTAGGATCATAAACTGTTTTCGGGCCCAACCCACTTGGGTCGATCAGGTTAATCGGGTCGTTCAACACATATCCGTATAGATTTGTTCCTTTTGCGGCAAACAGGATGGGATCTTTTGCCGTCCAGCGCCCAATTTCAGGGTTATAATCCCTTGCACCAAAGCGGGTCAAACCGGTATCCGGATCATATAACCCACCGGCAAAGCCAAAGGGTTGAAAGCCGGGATTGGTATCAATGATAACCACCCCGAATTCATTGTAATCCATTCGTTGTGCCATCGCACCGGTTTGGGTGTTCACAATCAACCGTGGGCTGCCAAGATGGTCTGAAATGATGCGATAGGGGACGCTGCCTTTCAGCATCAGACTTGGCACATTGGATCCCCCTGTATAAAAAAAGAGACTCACCACATTATTACTTCCGTCCAGTTCGGCGATGGGTGAATTGCCGCCGGCATAGAGAAAACCTTTGACCAAACTGCCATTGATTTTCTTTCCGACCCGTCGGTTTTTGCCATCAACCAAATAGCTGATCGTATGTCCATCTGGTAAGGCAACTGACTTCAAATTCCCAAAGGCGTCATAGGCATAGCTTGTTATGTCGGAAAGATCAGTTTTGGTTTTGAGATGGCCCGTGTTGGTGTAGTCAAAGGTCGTATTACCGTATGTCAATAGCCGGTCCTGGGCATCGTAGACGGGATCCGTCGTGAGCCCGGGGCCGCTGAGCCGGTTTCCATTGGTATCATAGGAATAACTGGATAGAAGCGTATCAGAACCGTTGCGGACCTCAATGAGGCTTCCTGCTTCATTGTAGGTATATCGGTAAGTGCTTGTCACGCCCTCGATGGTTTCGGTTTTCTCTTCAATTCGGCCAATTCCATCATGGGTATAATTAATCATTAAACAGGGTGCCCCGCTGCAGGTGGCCTCGTAGGCCGTCAATTCTCCAAAATCATCGTATTGCCGTGAATCGGTCACGATGGTGCCGAATTGAGAAGTGGTAATCATGCCATGGTTTGGATTTCTGGTAAGGTTCAGCATATTATCAGGTTGCCCAAACCCAACACCGGTTACAAGACCGTCGTTGTCATAGGTGTAGTAAATCGACGAGGTGGTGCCGGAAACGTCAATTTGTGAGACCTGAAGATCATTGTTGTAGTGATAGCTAACGCCGCCGGATGCTTCACCGCTCATGGGGAGTTCTGTCAACAAACCCCCATCGAAATTGTAGCCAACACGGATGCCATCTGCGCTGGTGATGGCAGCAAGATGGCCTGTCGCTGCATCGTAGACGTAGCGTTTCAGCTCACCGGCAGTACTGCTGGCAATCGCTTCGATCCGTCCGGCAGTGTCATAATCGTAAGTAATGAGTTGACCGTCCGGCTGGCTTATCTGCGACAGTTTTCGGTCCTGATTGTAGGCATAGGTCGTTGGCATCAGACCGGTTCCCACATCCGGTGGTGTATAGCCTACAATGTCATCAACCGTATTATACGTAAAAGCATGGGCTGGTTTGCCCGGCGGGGAAAGGCTTGTGAGGTTACCATTGATATCGTATTGAAAAACAACCTCCCGGTTGCCGGGAAGCGTTTGACGGGTTACCCGGCCCGCTAGGCTATATTCGAAATTAACACTGCGGCCAATATTGTCGGTTGCGGCTGCCACATAACCACTGTTGTTATAATCATACGTGGTTTGACGGTTTTCGGTGTCCGATGCGTGCGTTACGGATGTGATCTTTCCGTTGCCATTGTACACCAAAGTATGCTTCCCGAGACCGGCGTGCTGAACCTCAATGGGGCGTCCGGTTTCGTCTATTTGGGTGATCGCACTTCGGCCTTCGGGCGTTGTGGCGGTGTATGACATGGCCGCCCGGTCAAAGACCATCTGGTATGTCTTTCCGTTCAGGCTGGCAGTGCGTGTCAGATCGACCAGAGAGGTTATGTCACTTGGATCCGACAGCGTAACCGTCTTTTCCGATGCTATGGTATATGACAGGACACTTCCCTGGTAAGGTGTGTTGACGGTTACTTCCGTTGTCAGCGGCGCAAGCATACCGAAACGGGGGTCAGGACCCCTTGTCATGGAAATGACGCTGCCGTTGGGGAGACTCCCTTCCCGATCACCACCGACATCGATGTTTACGGTGCCTTGCGTATTGTCAGGCGCCAGGAACGTTCTGTTCTCTTCACCGATTGCACTTTCCTGAACTTGATAGGTAGCTACGATACCTTCAGCGCTCGTGTTGGTGATGGCATAACCGTTTGGAGTGCCGGTATATGTGAGCGCGTTAGATCCGCCTTCCGGGTTCTCAGCGCTTTTGATCAATCCGTCTGCATCGTAGGAGATGTCATAGTGGTCACCTTTGGAAGAGGTTACCCGGACAAGGAGGCCGTCTGTTGTGTTTAAAAGGGAGATCGGTTCCCCGGCAGGGTTGGTCACGGAAACAAGATATCCATTGGCATCCAGGGCCAGTTCGGTTCTCTGCCCAAAGGGCGCGATCAGAGCGGTTGGGCTCCCGGTTTGATTGCGTTCGATAGTGGTTACATTTCCGTAAGCATCGGTAACCGTTGTCAGTCGCCCATTTTCATCGTACCCAAAGGACAACAGCGCGGTTCCGGTGACTGCATTGTGTGTCGTTAAATGACGGCCGCTGGCATCGAACCGGTAGAATGCTGCACCGTCCCTAGCGGCGATGGTAAATTCATCTTCCGGAACCACGGGTATGGCCGGCTGTATTTTTCGAATCCGGTTACTGAACTGGCAGAAACAAACGGTTCCATCCGGTCCTGCCGCTACCCCATAGGGCCAAGAGAGCATTGCGCTGGCCGGTGGACCGTTGTCCCCCACATCCCCGTTTTCACCGGTACCGGCGAGGGTTGTGATGGTGCCTTCGGTGTTTACTCGGCGGATTTTGTGACCGTCCGTTTCCGCGATAAACAGATCACCCTTCAAGCTTACATCGATATCGTATGGATATGAGATGGATGCTTCGGTGGCGGTTTCACCGTCACCAGCAGAGGCCCATACACCATTTCCGGCCACCGTGGTGATAAGGCCATTTGCCCCTACGCGACGGATTCTTTGATTGTACGTGTCGGCAATATAAATGCTGCCATCGGGACCAATGGCGACGCCGAACGGCAGATTTAGGTTGGCGCTGGTGGCTGGGATATTATCGCCGTTATATCCAGAAACGCCGTTGCCGGCCACCGTTGTAATGATCCCGTTCGGTCCGATTCGTCGAATTCTATGGTTAAATGTGTCGGCGATATAAATGCTGCCATCCGGTGCCACGGCAATGCCGCCCACATTCGATAATTTCGCATTTGCAGCGGGGCCACCGTCCCCCGAATAACCGGACTCTCCGGTACCTGCCACGGTTGTAATAGTACTTGTCTGTTCATTACTTGTTGCGACCATCCGCACGCGGCAGCCGCTATACTCTGAAATGTAGAAATCACCGTTGGGTTTTAGGGCTACCCCTGACGGATGTGTTATCCTCGCTTCGAGAGGTGCGCTGCCCTCCCCACCGCTGCCGCCCCCGGCAATGGTTTCAATGATGCCATCCGGTCGAATGATCCGAATTCGATCGTTATTGCTATCAGCAAAATAAATGCTGCCATCGGCAGCGACATCAACCCCCCAGGGTTCATTGAGGCTTGCTGAGAGGGCTGGACCGCCATCACCTTCAAACCCTTGAATGCCGGTTCCGGCGGCGGCTTCGATCGTTAAATCCCTGGTACCGCTGTCCCAGTATCGGGTTTCACCGGTTCCAAGATGCAGGATGCCGGCGGACACATCATAGGCGTGATGTGCGTTTAAGGTCCATCCGCCAATGGCCTGTCCCAATGAGAACCAGGTACAGGGGATGTTAAAGGTGGTCTGCTGCTCCTGCCAGAGCGTAATCTCTTCCCTTGCCGGGGAGGCGCTCATGGGTATGCCGGACAGCAGCCCAAACGTTTGTTCCAGTTCAGGGGGATCCTGGTAGTAGGCATCATACACATAGCCCACACGGACGGTTGCAGTCTGGGTACCTTGAAGTTCCCTTCCATAAGTGTCCAAGCCGTCCCATTCAAATGTGTAAGGTTCTTGAACGCCAGCATCAAAGGTTTGGGTAAACATGTGACCCGCTAAATGGATTTCCACTTCAATGCGTTTACATTCATCCGGAACTTCATCTCCCCTTAATGGTATATCGATAGTGTAGGCGGCTTTGCGGCCCGGTACGCGGTCACTACTGTAGTGCAGGTTGAAGTTCGAACCCACAAGGTCGATGGTTTCATGAAACACGCGGTTTTGAATATCAATGGCGCCGTAATTGCTTTGAAAAGAAGGATCGACAATTTTTGGGTCGGAATTTGTCGGGATGCGGCCGTTGCTTGCCTTGGCAGCAGGGGAGGGGCCCGCTCCAAAATTAAGGTCCGGTGACGAAAAATGTTCCATCGGGACCCGCCATAGGGTTTGTCCGACTGGATACAACTCTGAGAGTTTTTGCCGCTCTTCTTCAAAAATGCCCATCATATTTAGCGAGTCATCCCCGTCCGCATCGCCGTCACCGTCTGTGTCCAACTCTGCAAGCCCCGATGTATCAATTCCCACAATTTGAATGACGCGTCCATCTTTATAGGGTTGCCAGGCGTTTTCTTCCTGAATGTAATATCCGACAGGAACCTGTACCCCCACGGGAAAATCGAGAAAATTTTCCAAATAAAAGAAAATTGGCTGGGTGAATATTACATCCCGGCCGTTGATTTTGACCCCATTTCCCAGCGCTTCATCGGCGCTGAGTTCTACACAATAGGTATAGGCACTCGAAAGCGGCAATGCGGCCGGCATCGCTTTGGGTCCCTCCGGGCCGACCGTGTATTCTGTGGCACGAAAACTGAGGGTTTCAATCGGTTCAATGGATTCATCGGGGTGCAGGATAAGGGCTTCTGTCCCCTGGGGAACCAGGACCGTGGCCTGGCGCGTCCCATGGGCATCGGTGATGACACTTCCCCGGGCAACCTTTATGGGGTCATCGGAAAATAGATCCAGTGTGGTGACAGTGGGGTCAAGCGCCGTCATGACAGCATCCTTGCAATAAACATAGTCCTGCCAGGGGACATCTACCTGGCGATACAGTGGTAGATAACCCTCCCGTTTATATTGGACCGTAAGATGATGGCCCCCGTTCACAGTCAGGTCAAACCGACCGTCTTCCCGGCTAAGGGTTTGCCCATATTCGGGATGGTTTTGAATGGTGATGACAACCCCGGATAACGGGGCACTGCTTCTATCGAACACGTTCCCTTTAATGACGGCTACCCGTTTGGGCTGGATGGCGTTAGTGGTGACGCCGGTTTGGATTGGGACCGGGCCATTGTATAAAAAATCAGTATTTAAAAAGAGACTGGTAGATACGCCATCCTCTATCATGGGGGCTACGTCCCCTGGGTCAGGTGGAATGCTGCCGTCGGATCCAAGTGAAATAATCAGATCCACTGCGGTGAGTGGTGCGACAGCCTCCCCGGCGGGTGGCACGTGACTTATGACATAACCGACAGGAATTGAACTGTTGGTAGCTGTGGTGGTAGCGCCCACCGTCAGGCGGGCTTGTTTGATCAAGGCTTGGGCTGTTGAAAGGGGTTGGCCTGACAGATTCGGAACCGTAGGCATAGATGGTCCGGTTGAAATGGAAAGGTCAACGGCCGTTCCCAACAGAACCAACGTGCCGGCGGCAGGGTCCTGGATGATGACGGATCCGGCAGGTAACGTATTGCTTGAGGCCTCGGTAAGGGTGCCCACCACCAGACCAGGGGCTGTAATGGCAGCCTCTGCAGCAGATTGTGTAAGGCTCACCACGTTCGGTACGCTTACGTTGTTTGGCCCCAACGATACCCACACCGAAACGGTGTCAGATGCCGATACCGCTGTTCCGGGGCCGGGGCTTTGACTAAAAACCAAGCCTGCAGGGATTGCCTCATGGTAATCTGAAATGGTTGATATTGTCGAAATACCTGTTTCCTGTATAAGACTTTCGGCTTCTACCCGCGACACGCCTATTACATCTGGCATTACGGCAAATGCTGCGATCAGTGCGGTGACAGGCGTACTATCTGCGTAGAGATCACTAACGATTAACTGCGCCACATATTCACCGACTTTGTCTGGTATCAGACTGCAGGTAAAGTCTGTGATATCCAGCACGGCAGTACTATCATCAGGGAGACTGATTAGAGACCATGTGCAGCTGATATCATCACCATCCGGATCGTAAGAGGAACTACCGTCGAACGTCACCGGTTGGATCGTTTGTACCGGGTCCTCAGGGCTTTCGATGACAGCCACCGGTGGATTGTTTTCTGTGGTGACAACGATCTGGTCCGGTTCACTGTCTGCTTCACCATCATTGACGATCAGTTCTATGACGTAGTTTCCTGGGAAATCCGGGGTTAAAAAATTCAGGGCCGGGTCCGTTGGGCTTGGTTCCAAATCCGCATTGCTGTCAGCGGGCGATGCCACCAGTGACCAGGCGAAGGCCAATGGGTCGCCATCAACATCCGTGGATCCGCTACCGTCAAGGGTTACCAACGTTCCGACGGTCACATTGCCATCCGGATCGGCATGGAGAGCAGCCACAGGGAAAGAGTTCTGAGTATTGATTAGTACCTGGTCCGGTTCACTGTCCGTTTTGCCGTCATTCACGATCAGTTCACCTGTGTAGATCCCTTTTGCATCAATTTCAAAGGAAGGGCGAATCACGGTGGGGTCAGACAACTGGGCCTGGCTACCTTCGGGGCCGTCCAACGTCCAGAAATAAGTGAGCACATCACCGTCGAGATCGGTGGAAGCGCTGCCGTCTAGTGTGACAGTATCTCCGATGAAGGCGGTCTGGTCCGCACCGGCATTGGCGGCCGGAGGATGATTTTTCGTGTTCGTAAGGTCAACGGAAAAGATCCTGTAGTCGATATCCACCCGCCATTTGGATTGTTTTGTTTTTATCTTTAAAAGGTTTTTTCCTTTAAAGATTGGCTGGCGATCTGTTTCTCGACAGCGGAGGCCGTCTTCAAGCGTTAAAAGCGCCGTTGCACCAGTATCGGTGACGTCAAACGTTCTCGTAACATTCCGACCGTTGAGCCAGGCTTTAAATGAATTGGGATTTATGGTTTTATGAAAGGAGATCGTTACAGCCACTGGACATTCATTGAGTGTTTGAAATGCTCCAGGTGAATCGATCGTTGCGATATTGTAGAAAATAGCTTGGGCATTGCTTGAGCTCAAAGCAAGGGAGAGCACAACAAGTAGTAGTGTGGTTAGCAATTGTCTTTTTTGCATCGGTTGCCCCTCTTTCTTTTTTCAAACGGTACTTGGACCATTATATGAACAGCTAAAGTCGATAATGTATTGTGTCGATTTAAAATATTGAAATACAGGTGGGATGTCTGTATGGTAAATCACACGAACACTGTGACTTGGGACACAAAAGCGGCTTTTTCTGAAAAAAGATGGGATGTTCCGATGGAAAAAGGAATCTTGGAAAAAAGGGTAGCCTTCCTAAAGGGAATCGTTCCCTTTCAGAATCTCTCCAACGATGAACTGGCAATCCTGGCAAGCAGATTTCAATATCGGGCCTACAAGCACCGGGATTTTATCATCCATCAGGGGGACAACAGCCAGGACCTTTTTGTAATAAAGACCGGAAAGGTTCGGGTGCTCACGCTCAACCCGGCCGGAGAGGAATCTTGCCTTCGGGTGTTTGCCACCGGCGACATTTTTGGAGAACTTTCCGCCTGCGATGGTATTCCCCGGTCTGCGACCATTCAATCCCTGGGGGAGTGTTCACTGCTTGTAATGGGCCAGCATGACTTTACAAATTTCCTGCGGGGGATGCCAGATCTTTCCATAGCGTTTATCCGGTTCCTGACCGAAAAGCTTCGATGGATGACCATGTATTCCCATACTATCGCCCAATACGATACCGCCGGCCGATTACTGCACACGCTACTTCATTACAACGACATGTTGGGGCGGGAACTTGTTGCTGGCCAGGTCTACGAGTTCGATCTTTCTTTGAACCAGGCAGACCTCGCGTCAATGGTAGGGGCCCGCAGAGAATGGGCTAACCGGCTTCTCCAACGGTGGCGAAAAAAGGGACTCTTGGTTTATGACAGAGGGAAAATTACCATTCTGAATCTTCCTGCCGTGGTGGCGGAAAGAGACCGGCGACTGCTCATGGAGGGCGGAGAACCCTGGTAACTCCTAATCCGGCATAGTCGGAAATTGTCAGTCGTCAGTCGTCAGTTGTCAGTTGACAGCCAAGGGTTGGAGCAACTCCATTTACTTCACCTGTATTTCCGTAATACCATCCCACGAGGGACCGGGAGGTGTTTCCATATACTGCTTGCAACGGTCTAAATAAACCTGGCTCGGACCGTCTGAGCGGGCAATTGATAAAATTCGAGAGAAGAGGTTTTGGGCGGCTGCAAAGTTTTTCTTGAGATAAAGACGTCGGGCTTTCTCAAAGAGGCGGCATTGCTGCCTGAGCTGAGAGTCGACACGAGAGGTCAGTCCCAATAACTCATAGATGCCGACAGGTGTTGATTGCCCGAGCAAACGGATATTGTCAATTTTTCGCGTGATAAAATCACCGCCCAAGCGGGATGCGGTTTCCTGCCCTAATAGAATGTGGGTTTTGTATATCTTGTTGATGGCTTCCAGGCGGACCGCAAGATTTGTGGCTTCGCCATGGACGGTGTAGTCGAGAAAGCGTTTCCCGCCTACATTGCCCGCCAGCATTGTACCACTGTTAATGCCAATCCGGATGTCCACCGGCATTTCGATCGGGTCTGCCTCAGATTTCTGGAGATCTTTCAGATCTTGAATGATTGCCAGGGCTGCCTGACCAGCGCGTTCCGGGTGGTTCGAAACCGGTAGCGGTGCTCCCCATATGGCCATGATGGCATCACCGATGTACTTGTCCACCATTCCTTCCCAGTGAAAAATCGTATCACTAAAACGACCCATATACCGGCTCAATATTGCCACCAGCGCTTCCGGTTCCATTCGGGCCGCCATGGTTGTAAAGCCAGCGATGTCCAGGTACAGCACCGTGGCGTCCACCAGTTTGCCCCCCAGTTTCAGTTGATTCGGGTTTTCCAACAGCTGCCCGACGAGGTTCGGGGAAACATATCTGGAGAAGATATTTCGAATCAGTTGCTTTTCTTTGCGGAGGCGAAATAGATGGGGAAACGGGGTGGCCAAGAATCCGACGGTTACCGGCAGTAACGGCAAGGTAATGGGATAATAAAGATGTCCCCATGCGAACAGTGCATAAGTGGTCAACAACGACCCTGCCAGCAAAATGACTGTCAGAACAATACTGAGGGTGTTGCGTAAAAACACCATGGTATAAAAGCCAGCACACCACACAAAAACTGTTAATGCCATTTGCCAGGGCAGCAATTTAATGAAATTTCCAATAAGTAGATTGCTGGCAATAGTGGCATGAATTTCAACACCGGGAATGGGAGCACTCCCCCACCGGGCGTAAGGAAACGGGAAGTGGTCCGGAGAGGGGGACATCAGGTTGGGGGACGCTTGCAGCGACAGGCCGACAAATACCAGTTTATCCTTAAAAAAATGTTGGGGGAGGTGAGAAGAGGGTGCCATGGCCTGGTAGTAGGAGACCGTGGGGATCGACCGGGGAGGGCCGGCATAGTTGATCAAAAGTTCATCGGAGGACGGAAACCGCGGAATGATGTCCTTATTCCGTGAAGTGAAGGATTGAACGGCGGCCAGGGCAAGTCCGGGAATGTCGCCATATTGTATTGACGCCCGGCGGACGAAACCATCCTGATCAACCGGCAAGTTAAGAATCCCGACCTTTGATTTTTCATTTGCAACGGTTTTTGCCGGCATGACGATGGATTGCTGTTGATACCCGGATTCGTCAATCAAATCTATTGCGGCGGACAAGATGGTGTCCGGGTGGGCTTTGACGCTTTTTTCTATCAATTGGTCTTGAATGGTGTCTGATGGTTCGGCAAACAGAATGTCAAAGGCAACTGTTCGGGCGCCGTTGCTAAAAAGTGTGTCGATGAGCCGTGCATGTTCCCCCCGCGGCCAGGGCCACTGCCGCTGGAGGACCGCAAAAGATGGCTCATCAATGGCAACGATGACCACCTGTTCGTGAGGCTTCTTCGTTCCGCTGATTAGTTGAAGAACATCATAATAGAAAAGATCGATGTGGTGCCCCCAGGGAGACAGGGCGAGGAGGATTGCGACCACCATAACCCCCAACAAGGTGGCGCTTTTTAACAGAAGCGTTTTTTGTTTTGCTTCGGTTGCTTGTTTTTTGTCCGAGGTGTTTGTTGCCCTGTTACGTTTTTGCAAAATCATCTCTCAATCGTAGCCGGAACGGGGCTTTAGAAATAAAATTTCAACTGGAGCCATGCCGTTGTTTCCGGCCAGATGGCGGCAATATCAGACAGATAAACCCCTTCGAAATGTCCATCAAACAGGTTGACGATATTTAACTTGATATCGCCTCGTTTGTTCGCGAATTCATACCCAACATAGACGGACGTATTGTTAAAATCGTTTTCATCATCGATCGGTCGATTGTCATAGCGGGTAAGAAAGCATTGCTGGATGATACCCGCATAGAATCCGCTCGGATGGAGATAGGACAGCCGTCCATAAACCAGATGATTGTCGCCTTCGTTTAACGGATCTGATTCATCATCTTCCACATCTACAAGAATATACCCAAGGTTCAGGCCGAATCGTTGATATAGGATTTGGTTGAATGACGCTTCGATACCATTATAATGATTCTCGACGGATCCTGCCATGATCATGCCGGATTGACCTGTTCTGTAATCATAATCAAGATTCAGCTCAAAATAGCGGGTGATAAGACAGCCCCGTTGCCATTCGTGCTGCCAGCCAAATCCCCACTCTTCCATCTGGGCACCTTCAAACAGGGACGCAAGCGGCATGCCGACCACATCCACCGGATCGATATGGGCGGTGGCCTGAATGGGGTCCAGGTGACGGGAATAGGCAATGGAAAATGTGTCAGTCGCTGTGGGGCTAAACATAAGGCCAATCCTCGGGTTCCAGTAGTCTTCAGACCAGGTGATGTTTTCGGCACTGTTGGCATTTTTCATACGATCGAAGTACAGGGCCGCTTCAAGGGTGAGTGTCGGGGACAGCTGCCAGATATCTTGAAGATAGTAGCTTTCCTGGCGCCGGGTTTTATCGCTGCGTGTTTCTGAAGAGAGCAGGGGAATGGGAACACCGCCTAAATCAAGAGAGGTGACGTCCACACGGTTATATTCCCGGTCTCCCCAATATTGAAACGTTCCCACCATGATTTGATGATGCGCAATGCGATACAGGTGGAGGAGTTGAAACGTCGTGTAAGGTTCGTTTAAGCCTATATTCGAAAAAGAGTCATAATAATCGGGTTCGTAAAAAAAACGATAATGGCTCTGAAGGTCAATGTCATTGGTAAACCGGTGCCTCGCATGGACAATCAGGTCTGAACGGGGGGACATTTTTCGATAGTATCCCAATTCAACCTGGCCATAGTCGTTTTCATAATGGTTCGCCGGATCGACCGGTTCGTTGTAGTCTGTTATGGACGTTGTGTCGCCAAAGTCGACCGATTCCATGTGGGCTTTGAAGGAAAGATGGTCCTGGCTTGTAATGTCCCATTTAATGCTGGGCCGGACCATGTAGCCCTTTTCATAAAGTCCTCCGCGCCACTGGTCCCGATCATATTTCAGCAGATCCAGTTGATAGGAAAGATTTTGCTGGGGAAAAGCCCCATGGGCAATTAGGGAGCCCTCCCGCCAATCGTCAGTCCCGGCGATGACAGCCAATTCGCCACCAATGTTTGGCTGTTCAAAAAACAACGTATAGTCATTGAAGGTATTAAAGGTGTTGGCATTGGCGGGTTTTAGGAGAAATGCTTTCAACCATTCACTGGTGTCGCCAAATCCGCGGTCACCAGAGGTATAATGAAGTGCCCATGCCCAAAAATCGTGAGCTGCCGAGTTGGTGTAATCCAGCTTGACCGACTTCCAGGCCTTTAATGTTCCCCAATCCCCTATGCCCAGTTTCCAAAAGAGACGGGCCAGGGAGACGTTTTTTACAGCAAGGTCCTTATCCAGAAGAAAACGGGAGCGGTACACGGCCCGGTTGTCGTTTAAAGAGACGGCCGTGTTCAACGCGTCAATGGCCTCCCCGGCACGATTCAGATCGCTCAAAATGTGCGCTCTGTAAAGCCATGGGGTTGGATCGGCGGCATCGAGCTGAGAGGCCTGCGCCAGCATATCAAGGGCCTTTTCTGTCCGTCCCATTTCATAGAGCATTTTGCCCCAATAGCTTAAAAAGAGAGAACGGCGTGGCGCCAATGAAATAGCGGTGGTGATTGCCTCTGTGGCCGCCTTGTCATTGCCTTGGCGCATGTAAGCCAGCGCAAGGCCCAAATAGGACTCTTCCATTCCGGGATCAAGGGCGATTGCAGTGCTGAAACAATCAATCGCCGTTTGGGTTTCCTGACATGAAAAAGCGATGAACCCTTCGAGGTTCTGAATTGGTGCGCTTCTTTTATGGGCCATGCCAGAGAGCAGTTTCTTTGCAGTCCGGGTGTTATCCATCGAAAAAAGAAGGCGTGCCAATGCCAATTTCGCAGCGTCGCTTTCCGGAGCGATTTTTACGGCAGATTTTGCCGACGCAACCGCCTCGTCTAAATTGAACAATGCTTGATGAACATAGCTTTTGGTCAAAAGGGCTGGGAGTGATTGGGGAGAAAGAGCGGTTGCCTTGCTGGCGGCCGTAAGGGCCTCCTCGTATTTTCCGTTTACGAGTAGACTCTGGGCATACAACGTCCAGGCCGCTGATATTTCTGGCGTGGTGGCTGTGATATCCGACAACAGGATTTCAGCACCCGTTGGGTCATTTCCATGAAGTTTGTTATAGGCGCGTTGGATGTTGGCATACTGGTGTCGAGCTGCCGGATTTTTTTGGTATGCTTCCTGTAATTCGGGTGTTTCGATGTCCAAATCTCGCGGCAGATGAAGTACCCATTGGACGGTGCGTTCGGTTGACAATAGAAGCCTTTTTTCGAGTGGTTGCCCAGTTCGGGCGATGACCTGCTCCATACTGTTGACAACGGTTTCCTCTGCCAAATTTTTAGCCAACACGCTGCCCTCAAAAACTGACAGAAACGTGTCTTGGTTGGCACCGATACGAATATCAAGTTCTGTACCGCGAATGCCCGCGGTAACCAGGGGGGTTTTTACATCAATACGAATCCCCTTGTTTTTGTTTCGCATCCATAATTGGCCCGATGTCAGTTCGTAGGCGGAACTGGCCTTTTGGGCTGCGGATGGGAGCTGCTGGGCCTTTTGGATCCATCCGGCCGTCGGCACAACGGATTTTATTGTGAACAGACTGTTCCGGTTGAGTTGGACCATGGTTTCATCGGCCAAAATCAACGCGGTCCAACCGTCTTCACCGGTTTGGACGCTGTCACCCTGTTTAAGTGGCACCCCTGCACTGGCCTTATGCCAGGTATCGTCCGTGGCCATATGGACAATGACCTGGCCTTTGGTATGAACGATTTTGGCGGCAGGAATGGCGTCTTTTGCATGGGTTTGGCAAACGGTTACAAAAGTGACAACCATTAGAATAAAGAGCAACATAAGGTTGTTGCCCCGATTCTTTAAAAATGTGCGAGTGCAGCACGGGGAGAACAGCAACGTGGCTTTCATCGGTCCAGTCCTTGTGAATGCGAACAATTAAGAATAGGCGATTAAATAATTGGAACCTTTATGGAAAATTCTGAAAAAATGCAAGCCCATAATGATGAGGTATGTGTTGCCTTGACTGGTTGCCTCGCGATATTAAAACCGGTTATGCCACCTGGTCGATACCATCCAAGAGGGTCCTGATTTTATTATGGGCAGCGAGTTGATCTATCCACTTTTTAGGGATGGTGTCCATACCCAGGTGGGCGCCCAGTATCATGCCGGCCAGCATGCCCCGGGCAGCGGAGTCCCCACCAGCCATGACATTTTCCACCAGGGCAGTTTTCAGGTCATGTTCGTACTTTAAAATCAGGTGAACGACGCCTGGAAAGGCCGCCGAACTGGCACACGTTTGGCCAAAATCGGCAATGACCGCTTTGGTGTCCGATTGGACGCTTGCTACAGCAGACGATACCCATTCACCAATATCCGAGTCCCGGTACTGCTCTTCGGTTACTTTTTTTATTGCCACCGAGGGTCTGGTGCCATTCAGAGTGAGCCAGGCGACTTCAGAGAAAAAAACAGCCGCTTCGATTACGTTGGGATGGTTATGTGTCATGATGGTTTGGGCGCGGGCGGCAGCCATGAGATTGGCCTTGTCTGTTTGATAGTAGTAGGCCAGCGGGGCGATCCGTGCGGCGCCACCCAAATCAGTTGAGGATGAGCCGCTTTTTTCGGGCGATAGGCCGTTTTTGAAATTGTCCAAAGACGCTGTGGTGGCCTTGTCGATATAACCTTTATAGGTATCCATAAACTGCTGCCAGGCGGATGAAAAGCGGGATAGTTCAAACCCGGGTGTTTCGGCGAGGACCGATAACAACAAAAACATCTGGTCACCATAATGGGTTAAATCTCCTTTGCTCTTGGTTGGGTGATAGGATTTTCCCAACGGTTTTTCATACTGCTCTACACGGCCATATTTTTTTTCGATGACCGATGCATTGTAGACCCAGTGTCCGCCAAGGGCCAATGCGTCTGCAGCAAAAGAAGCAAGGACCATGGCACGCGCATTGTTTTTCATCATTAAATTTTTTAAGGTATTTCCAGGTGTGGAGATCAGCGCATCAGATTAAAATACCAGAAAATAATCCGTGGGCCGAAAAAAAGATACAACATGGCGCCAATGGACAGAAACGGGCCAAATGGAACTGCCAGTTTCATGTTTTTCTGGGTGCGGAGCATCACGATGATGCCAACCACGCAACCCAAGGCTGATCCCATAAAGATTGTAAACAAAACGCCTTGCCAGCCGATCAACGCACCGATCATGGCAAGCAATTTCACATCTCCCATGCCCATTCCTTCCTTTCCGGTAATGGCATGATATCCCCATGCCACCAGATAGAGGCTGCCCCCACCAGCCAGAATGCCGAGCAGGGATGCAGTCCATGTCATGCCTGGTAGAAAAAACGCGGCCAGAAAAAAGAGAGGGATACCTGGCAGTGAGATAACATTGGGGATGATTTGGTGGTCAATATCGATGAATGTGATTACGATCAGGGCCGCCAGGAAAATGAAATAGACAGCCGACGCATAAGATAAACCAAACGTGGCGTAAACACCGACAGCCATCAGCCCTGTTAAAAGCTCCACCAGTGGATACCGGATGGGAATGACTGTTTTGCAGTGCCGGCATTTGCCTCTTAAAAAGAGGTAACTTAGGATCGGGAGATTGTCATAAAAGGCAATAGCGGTTTGACACTTTGGGCACATTGACCCCGGATGAACAATGGATGCTTCATTGGGGAGCCTGTAAATGCAGACATTTAAGAAGCTGCCGATGCAAAGACCAAAAAGGAGCACAGTGAAAGCGGTAAAATAATCAATCATAGGTAATCGTAATCATGTGGTCTGCGCGTTAGTAGTGTGAGTCTAGATATAGATAAGTTGTTATTAAAAATCAATATTGATATTGTAAAATATGATTCTTGTCTTATATTAGTAACTTTACAGGCCGGTGATGTGGCGTTATCAACCTATGATGCCGCAGTTGCCGGGCAAATTTTGGTGTTCATGGAAGGGTTTTAGATAGGAGAAAGAATGGCTGAAACTGATAAGGACGACCTGATTAGCATCATTGATCAAGAGGATCTTAATGACGATATCCCCAACCCAATACCTTTGTTGCCGGTGCGTGATGTGGTGATTTTTACTGATATGCTGTTGCCGCTCTTTATCGGTCGGGAACGGTCCGTAAGGGCTGCTGAAGAGGCCATTTCTAAAGACAGGTTCCTTTTTTTCGCAACACAGATCGATCCGCACGTCGAGAATCCAAAGCCGGACGAGATATATAAGGTTGGGACTGTTGGCAGAATTCTGCGGATGCTCAAACTGCCGGATGGACGTGTCAAGGCGCTTGTACAGGGTATTGCCAAGGCAAAGGTCAAAGAATATGTTCGGAAAAAATCCTTTTACCGGGTGGTTATCGAAGTCGTTGAGGAAGTCCCGGTCAAAAAGATCACCCTCGAAGTGGAAGCGCTCATGCGGAGTGTGAGGGAAAATTCGGAAAAGATTATGGCCCTTCGGGGTGAGATGTCCGGCGATGTCAGCGCAATTCTGAACAGTCTGGATGATCCCGGCAAGCTGGCAGACTTGGTGGCATCGAATTTAAGACTGAAAATAGAGGAAAGCCAGGAGCTTCTGGAATTGTTTGATCCGGTCAAGCGGCTTCGTAAAGTCAACGACCTGTTGATGCGAGAGGTGGACCTTTCGGCCATGCAGGCCAAAATTCAGTCGGATGTGCGGGATGAAATATCAAAAACCCAACGAGATTTTTTCTTGCGGGAGCAGGTGCGTGCCATCCACAAGGAGCTTGGCGAAAGTGATGAACGGACCAAAGAGATTGATGATTACCGTAAAAGCATCAAAAAGGCCAAACTGCCAAAAGAGGCGGAGGAGGAGGCCCAAAAACAGCTACGTCGGTTAGAGCAGATGCATCCCGATTCTGCGGAGTCGTCTGTTGTCAGGACGTATTTGGACTGGATGGTAGAGCTCCCTTGGAAAAAGTCCACAAAGGATTTTCTTGATATCAAAAAAGCTAAAAATGTCTTGGATTCGGAGCACTATGGGTTGTCCAAAATAAAAGACCGGATTTTGGAGCATCTAAGTGTGCGAAAATTGAACCCGAACATGAAAGGGCCTATTCTCTGTTTTGTAGGCCCTCCTGGCGTTGGGAAAACGTCCCTTGGTCAGGCGATTGCAAAAGCCATGAAGCGAAAGTTCATTCGGATATCACTGGGGGGCATCCGGGATGAGGCGGAAATCCGCGGTCACCGACGGACCTACATCGGCGCTTTGCCAGGGCGGATTATTCAGGGGCTAAAGCAGGCAGGTACCAATAACCCGATTTTTATGATGGATGAAATTGATAAGCTGGGTTCTGATTTCAGGGGGGACCCCTCGTCAGCATTGTTGGAAGCATTGGATCCAGAACAAAATAAAGACTTTAGTGATCACTATTTAAACCTTCCGTTTGATCTTTCCAAGGTGATGTTTGTCCTGACGGCCAATTTTACGGATACAATTCCTTCTGCCCTGCTCGACCGTATGGAAGTCATCAATCTTTCTGGCTACACCCATGAGGAAAAGGAACAGATTGCCAAGAATTTTCTTATTCCGCGACAACTAAGGGAAACAGGCCTTAAGCCGAAACAACTGAAAATCAGTGATGGTGCTCTGCGTAAGATTATTGATGAATATACCTCCGAGGCCGGTGTCCGCAATTTGGAACGTGAAATTGGAACTATATGCCGGCGTGTTGCACGAAAGATTGCCGAAGGGAATAAGAAAGATACCTTGATCACTCAAAACAGCATTCAGGCCATTCTGGGGGTTCCCAAATTTTTTCCTGAAATGGACCAGGAAGAGAGTCAGGTCGGTCTTTCCACCGGGCTTGCTTGGACCCAGGTGGGGGGAGAGGTGCTTTATGTAGAAGCGAGCCTGATTGCCGGCAAGGGGGAACTTATCATCACCGGACAACTGGGAGAGGTAATGCAGGAATCGGCCCGGGCGGCCCTGAGCTATGCCCGCGCCAACTTACTGAAGTTCGGGATTGCTGAAGATATTTTTGAGAATCAGGATGTTCATATCCATGTGCCGGCCGGGGCTATTCCAAAGGATGGGCCATCCGCAGGAATCGCTATGGCAACGGCCCTCATTTCAGCGGTAACCAATCGGAAAATATCAAAAGATGTGGCCATGACCGGTGAGATTACGTTGCGGGGTCGTGTGCTGCCCATTGGTGGCTTGAAGGAAAAGGCCCTGGGGGCCATTCGGGCTGGTATTCAAACCGTTATTGTGCCTGAGAAAAATAAAAAGGACTTGTCGGAAATTCCAGCACCAATCAAACGAAAGCTTAAATTTATAACGGTAAAGGATATGAGCGAAGTGCTGGACATTGCGATCGGTCCCGAACTGATGAAACCGAAGACAACACGCAAGCCCAAAAAAAAACAGGCGAATAAGAAAAAATCATAGGGCGGTATATTGCTGAAAAATGATAATCCTTGCCATTGATACCGCCACGACCACCGCGGGTGTTGCCGTTTCGAACGGCCCTTTGCTTCTTGCCGAAACCAGCATTGTGCGCAAGGAGACCCACTCCAAACATCTGATGGGAATGATTGATTACACACTTCAATTGGCCGGTGTTCAGATTGACCAGATTGAGGGGGTTGCATATTGCGAAGGGCCAGGTAGTTTCACCGGGCTTCGAATTGGTCTTAGTGTGGTCAAAGGATTGGCGTTTGTGGGTAATAAGCCTGTTGTGGGGATTTCAAGCTTAGAGGCGCTTGCAGCCCAGACGATCAAGGATTCGCGGTTAATATGTACGCTGTTGGATGCACGAAACAAGGAAGTGTATGCGGCTCGATATAGATGGCAAGATGATCGGCTGGTTTGTGTTGTCACGCCGCAGTCAATGGGCCCCCGGGAGTTTCTGGAAACCGTTACCGAGCCATGTATTTTTGTTGGCGACGGCGCCTTGCGATATCAGGGCATGATTGAAAAACGGATCGGAAAGAATGCTACCTTTGCATCACCATTTCATAATGTTATCCATGCATCTACAATCGCACGACTTAGCGCATCCCATTTTTCAGAGGGGGAGGTAGGCGATATCCAAACGGCAACACCCCACTATATCCGTAAATCTTATGCGGAGGCCAGAAAAATCGATGCTTGACCATACGCTTTACGTTGACATGCAAGCTCCGAATTGGTATCTAACTATGTTTATGAATAATTCCCTATTAAACATGATGGTTGCTGCATGAACTCATTCTCTTGGCCTGATCCACCCAGTCAAAATGCGTATCCGATCGCAAAGGCCGGATATCCTTTTATTACGGCATCGGCGTTTACGACTGCGGTATTTGCGTTGTTGGGGCTGACAGTGCCTGCCCTGTTGGGGTTGGTGGTCACTTGTTTTATTTGTTTCTTTTTCAGAGATCCCGAGCGGGCGGTTCCCAATACCAAAAATGCGCTGGTGTCGCCGGCGGACGGCAAAGTTATTCTTGTGGAAAACCAAACAGACAGCCGATTTACTGAGGGGCCGTGTACAAAAGTCAGTATTTTTATGTCCGTGTTCAATGTCCATGTGAACCGAATCCCCTGTGACGGGGTGGTGAAAAAGGTGGACTATTACCCTGGGAAGTTCTTTTCCGCCAATTTGGACAAAGCTTCCGCGGATAATGAGCATAACGCTGTTTTTTTACAAACCGAGGATGGTAAGCCGATTTGCATGGTTCAAATTGCAGGCCTTGTGGCACGCCGAATTATTTGCAGTGTACATGAAGGCCATCACGTATCTCGCGGACAGCGGATGGGGCTGATATGTTTTGGTTCTCGAGTTGACCTCTATCTACCTCCTGGTTTTACACCAACTGTAACAAAAGGTGACCGGGTAAAAGCCGGTGCATCTGTCGTAGGAGTGTTAGAATGAAAAAGACAAAACATACAAAGGGGCGACTTATGGAGAGGGAACGATTGCGACGTGGTATCTATATTCTGCCTAATCTGTTTACGTCGCTGAATATTTTTTGCGGGTTTTTTGCGATTATTCTGTCGTTGGAAGGCAATTTTTCGGCGGCAGCCTATTCCATTATCATTGCCGGTATCTTTGACGGGCTGGATGGAAAGATCGCCCGTGCAACAAGAACTACCAGCAAGTTTGGTGTCGAATATGATTCCATGGCGGATCTGATCTCATTTGGTATGGCGCCGGCATTGATGTTTTACCTGTGGGCGCTTACACCACTTGGAAGAATGGGATGGCTGGCGGCATTTCTTTTTACCGTTTGCGGTGCCCTTCGGTTGGCGCGTTTCAACACACAGACCGGAACCATCAGCAGTGATTTTTTTGTGGGACTGCCCATCCCGGCCAGTGCCGGTATGCTGGCGACCATTATGCTGTTTTGCCAACGGGCAGGGTTGGAATCATTGCTAAGCCCCATTTTTTTGTTGCTGCCGGTATACGCGTTGTCATTTCTGATGGTCAGCAATATTCGCTACCATAGCTTCAAGAAACCTGAATTGTTTAAAAGAATGAATTTTAACGGATTGGTCAGCATTATTTTGATATTTATTTTTATTGCGGCGGATCCGGCCATTGCACTTTTTTTCATCGGGGCGATCTACGTATCTTCTGGGCCAATTCTGTTTATGCTGCATAGGAAAACAGCGGCAGATGAAGATACCGCTGTTAATAACGATGAGGAACACGTACGGCCTGTGCAACGGTAGTTTTTTGTATCTAATTGTTTGACAAATCTATACGAATCACAGCGTAATATCGTATAGATTCAGGGTTCGTTTTATACCGAACGGGCCCTTTTATATTTGTCCGGGGATTGCTTCCGGCAACGGCTGATACTTATTATGACCAAAGGAGTAGGTTTGTGGAGAGAATACCGATTACCAAAGAAGGGTATGAAACACTAAAAAAAGAGCTCGATCATTTAAAAAGAGTGGTTCGCCCTCAAAATATCCGTGACATCGAAGAGGCGCGTGCCCATGGGGATCTGTCTGAAAATGCAGAATATCACGCGGCAAAGGAGCGTCAGGGATTCATTGAGGGACGGCTCGCTGAATTATCGTACAAAATCAGCCAGGCAGATGTAATAACACCGGATAATTCGCCAAAGGACCGTGTCGTTTTTGCGTCAACGGTTTTGTTGGAAAATGTGGATACCGAAGAGAATGTGGAATATATGCTTGTGGGGCCGGATGAATCGGATATTGATAAGGGCCGCATCAGCATTTCTTCACCGCTCGGTCGGGCCATTATTGGAAAGAAACCGGGTGATGAGATAACACTTTCAGCCCCCGGTGGAAAACGCACCTATGAGCTGGTCGAAATATTGTAGAAAGGAGAAAATCCGTGGCAAGAATTACGGTCGAAGACTGTTTGAAGCGGGTGCCCAATCGTTTTGTACTCGTAAACATGGCTGCGAAGAGAGTTCGGCAGCTTCGTGAAGGATCTGAGTACCTTGTGAAGTCTCCCAAAAATGAGGATATCGTGGTAGCGCTTCGAGAAATCGCTGCTGGAAAGATAACCGCCCTTTTAGAAGAGGACACGGAATAGGGCTTGTTATAAACCCAACGCAGAGATTGGCCAGCGGCGGAATGTGAAACGCGGGGCTATGCATGGGGATGACAGCATGCAAGAGAATTGCCTAAATACAGCTATACATATAAACAGCTGAACCGCGATGTGGGCAAGGCCATTCACACCTACGACATGATCGAGGACGGGGACCGAATTGCTGTTGGGCTTTCAGGCGGTCTGGACAGCCTCTTTCTGATGTGGATATTGGCGGAACGGCTGAAAAGAATCCCGATCCGTTACGAACTGCATGCCATTCACATCGATCCCGGCTTTGAGGGTGGCTTCAGTGATGCGCTTACGGCATATTGTCACCAGATGGCCTATTTGCTCCATGTCGAATACACTGACTTTGGCCTCCAGGGACATGGTCCGGAAAATAGGGAAAACCCCTGTTTCCTATGTGCGCGTCTGCGGAGAAAACGGCTGTTTGAAGTGGCAGATGCGCTCGGATGTAACAAACTTGCGTTAGGACATAACAAGGATGACGTTATTGAGACCCTTTTTCTAAACATTTGTTATGCAGGGGAAATCAGTACCATGCGGCCACATCAGACCTTTTTCAACGGTCGGTTCGTTTTGATCCGGCCCCTTGCGTTTGCAGATGAAAACCTCATTCGAAAATTTGGTAAAGAAAAGGGCTTCCCTGAGTTTATCAATCCCTGCCCGAGCGCAAAAACTTCCAAAAGACATACGATTAAATCATTGTTAAGCCAGCTTTATCAGGACAATCGAAAAATAAAGGGTAATATTTTCAGATCAATGCGTCATGTTAAAACGGATTATCTCCTTTAATACCAAAGAAAACGGATTTTATCCCCTTATGCCATAGAATAAACTGCTTATGGTTTTTCCGGCAGGATCCGGCAGGATAAACTAAATGAAATAGAGCTGAACATGAAAGACATTCAAAATGAACCCGATGACCGTAATATTCCTATAGACAAAGTGGGAATTAAAAATTTACGGTATCCCATAACAGTACTGGACAGAGCAAAAGCGAATCAACACACGGTCGCCAGCATTAACATGTACGTGGATCTTCCCCACAGCACCAAAGGCACCCATATGAGCCGGTTCGTCGAAATTTTACATATTCTTCGGCCGGAGATTTCGATCAAGAACATTTCTGTTGTGCTAAACCAGATGAAGCAACATCTACAGGCAGCATCAGCGCACATTGAGGTGTCGTTTCCCTATTTTATCGAAAAACGATCACCCGTCAGTATGTCGCCAGGGCTGATGGATTACACCTGTTCCATTATTGCATCGAGTGATCCCAAGGATAAAATAGATTTAATGTCGGAAGTGGTGGTCCCGATTTCGTCAGTGTGCCCCTGCTCTAAGGAGATCAGTAACGGTGGGGCGCATAACCAACGCGGGGAGGTGTGCCTGGCTACCCGCTTTAAAAAATTCATATGGCTTGAGGACATGATTGAATTGGTGGAATCTTGCGCTTCCTGTGAGGTCTATTCAATTCTGAAACGGGTGGATGAAAAGGACGTTACAGAAAAAGGTTACGGAAATCCGAAATTTGTGGAAGACATCGTTCGGGATGTTGCCCAACAGTTGAATGAGGACGATAATATCACGTGGTTTTCGGTCAGCGCGGAAAATTTTGAATCGATTCATAATCATAGTGCCTATGCACAAATCATGAGCCAACCAAAGCGAAGCGTCCTGACCTAATAATTAAGCAACTTCTGCATATGTCCTGGTAACCGTTCAACTCGGAATAATGACATCAACCTACGCAGATGCCGGACGGCCTCCTGCATCTTTTTGCCTCCTGTATCGTGTTTCTATCCATCGGTAAAGATCCATCGGTGGTGTGAACAGATTTAATCTGTTGCTGACCCCCTTGATTTTCATTATAGTAATAAAAAGGGGCTGTGGGTGTTCCATTTCTATGGCGGTTGACATAGCTGCCATTGATGCGCTCGTTCAGCGATTCGTCGATCCATGTACAATCCTTTTCTGAAATGTCGGTTACTCGTATCTTGCCCTGGCTGCTTCTGAAAATGCTTTAACTACCTTGTTATTCAACGGATAGATTACAGCACGTTCCCCCGATATTGACAAAAACGCATCATCGGAAAGAAGGAGGTAGCTATGCCGATTTTTATGTTGTTTGGAAAGTATACGCCAGCGGCAATTCAGGGCATCAGTCCGGAAAGAACAGAAAAAGCGGTCCAGGCCATAAAAGCCAACGGCGGGACAGTGGTTTCCATGTATGCGGTCATGGGCGAACACGACCTGGTGTTCACCCTTGATTTCCCTGATTCAGAAAGCGCCTTTGCAACATCTGTTGCCCTAAACAAGTATACAGGGATAACTTTTACCACCTCACCGGTTGTTGAGGTTGAAAAGTTTGACCGGTTGATTGCCAAGGCCAAAAATATTTGAGGTGCCAATAAATTTAGTTACGCCTGACCTCGCGCTTTCCCAACGGGTTAAAAAATATGGCAAAATAACATGTTTCCTGGAATTCACACGTTTGTGAAATTCAGAAACTTTTTAATAATTTAACTAAGACGTTATTATACTTGTTGAAATTGACAACGGCCAAATTTTTTAATGCAACATTGGGGATAATTATTGTCCTGTTTTCCTTTCCATGGAGTGCATACTCTCGCCAGGAGAAATCAATGAATCGGTTGGCCAATGAAAAGAGTCCATATCTTCTTCAGCATGCAGAAAATCCAGTGGATTGGTACCCCTGGGGGGAAGAAGCTTTTGAAAAAGCTAAAAAAGAGGAGAAACCGATTTTTCTTTCCATTGGCTATGCCACATGCCACTGGTGCCATGTGATGGCCCACGAATCCTTTGAGGGTGAGGCGGTTGCAGGGCTTCTGAATACATTTTTTGTATCCATAAAGGTTGATCGGGAAGAACGGCCGGACATTGACCATGTTTATATGTCCGTTTGCCAAGCCATGACCGGTAGTGGGGGGTGGCCCCTTTCAATATTCATGACACCAGAGGCAAAACCGTTTTTTGCAGGGACCTATTTTCCCAAGACAGGCCGGATGGGGCGGCCTGGGTTCGTGGACTTGCTTGGCAATATAGTCCGCGTTTGGGAGCAGGAGCGAAATAAGATCCTTTCGTCCAGTGAACAGATTACCGAACACATTCGATTTCAACCGATAGAAGAAACATCTGCAGCGGTTCCCGGGAGCGATGTTTTAAAGAAAGGATTTGAGCAATTATCCGCTCGGTTTGATTCGGAACATGGCGGATTTGGCACGGCGCCGAAATTCCCTACGCCTCACCAGCTGACCTTTCTTCTCCGGTGGTATAAACGGAACGCAGATCCCGCCGCCCTGGCCATGGTGGAAAAAACATTGATCTCCATGAGGGCTGGGGGAATATTTGATCACATTGGCTATGGGTTTCACCGGTACGCCGTGGATGCCCATTGGCTGGTGCCCCACTTCGAAAAAATGCTTTATGATCAGGCTCTGCTGGCAATGGCATATACGGAGGCTTTTCAGGCTACCGGAAACCAGGTGTTTGCCGATACTGCCAGAGAGATCTTCACCTATGTGTTGCGGGATATGACCGCATCAGCCGGCGGCTTTTATTCAGCTGAGGACGCTGACAGCGAAGGCCGGGAAGGCAAATTCTATGTCTGGACGCCGGATGAAGTCATTTCGCTCCTGGGGAAAGAACCAGGGGAGACGGTTTGCCGATATTTTGACATTACCGCGGAAGGGAACTTTGAAGACCGGCTCAGCATTGCCCATACACCAGTCCAGATGAACGATTTTTTAAAGCAAGAGGGCATTTCCATAGCGGCGTTGAAAAAGGCAATCCATGATGCCCGGAAACGGCTTTTTGAACACCGCAATCATCGCATACCTCCACTCAAGGATGACAAAATCTTAACCGCCTGGAACGGTCTCATGATTGCCGCCTTGGCCAAAGGTTACTGTGCCTTTGGTGATCATGCTTATGTTGAAGTAGCCGCAAAGGCGGTTGAATTTATTTTAAAGAACCTTCAAAGTGATACCAACAGGTTGCTCCGCCGTTACCGAAAAGGCGAGGCTGCCTATAACGGATATCTTGATGATTACGCCTTTTTGGTATGGGGGCTCATCGAGCTCTATGAGGCGACATTTGAGGTGGTTTGGTTGGAAGAAGCGGTTCGGTTAAATGATGCCATGATCGAAATTTTCTGGGACCAACAGGGGGGCGGCCTCTTTTTCACGGGAGTAGGAAATGAGTCTCTGATCACCCGCACCAAGGATGCTTATGATGGTGCCCTGCCTTCCGGGAATTCCGTTGCCGCATTGAATTTCCTGCGGTTGGGGCGAATGACAGGAAATGTGGAACTTGAGCGCAAAGCCGAGGCATTGATGACTTCCTTTGTGAGACAGGTAGATGTACACCCGTCGGCTTACACGCAGTTTCTCGTTGCACTTGACTACCTGATCGGGCCTGGCAAGGAAATCGTCATCGTTGGGGATATGACAACGCCATCAACCCAGGAAATGATCCGGACAATTCGGGGCAAGTACATTCCCAATAAAGTACTCCTTGTGAAATCAACCGGCCAGGCCGGTCAGCGGTTGTCTGTGGTCGCTCACTTTGTAAAACCAATGTCCGTCGTCGAAGGTAAACCGACCGTGTATATTTGCGAAAACTTTGCTTGCACAGCACCCGCTACCAGTATGGCGGATCTTGAAAAAAGACTCCAATAATTATATTCATTCCAGCGTAACATTAAAATGGGGAACATATGGCTCTGGTTTCAAAAAATCCGGCTTCCGGAGAGATAATTCAATGCTATGATGAGGCAACAGATGGTCAATTGGCTGACAGCATTGAAAATGCCCACAATGCCTTTTCGGCTTGGCGAAGAAGCGACTGGGCCGACCGGACCGCGCTTTTAAAACGGGTAGCCCAGGGACTCCGCCAAAAATGCGAAGATTACAGCCGGTTAATGGCTTTGGAAATGGGCAAATCCATACAGGACGGACGGGCTGAAATTGAAAAATGTGCCTGGGTGTGTGACTATTATGCCGAACACGGCGCCGGTATGCTGGCACCTGAAGTGGTACCAACAGATGCCACGAAAAGTTATGTGGTATTTGAACCCTTGGGTGTACTCCTGGCCGTAATGCCCTGGAACTACCCCTTCTGGCAGGTTTTTCGATTTGCAGCGCCAGGCTTGATGGCCGGCAATGCGGTTTTGCTGAAACATGCGTCAAACGTTTCGGGGTGTTCCCAGGCGATTGAAGCGGTGTTTTCCGCGGCCGGTTCACCCCGTGGGCTTTTTCAATCTTTACTGGTTTCAAGTCAGCGAATCGAGATGGTTCTCAAGAATCCATTGGTTCAAGGCGTTTCATTGACCGGCAGCAGTCTTGCCGGCAAGGCCGTTGCCGGTATGGCCGGAAAACAGATGAAGAAAACGGTTTTTGAACTGGGTGGCAGCGATCCTTATTTGATTTTGGAGGATGCGCCACTTGCCCAGGCTGTGGAAGCGTGTGTGACCAGCCGTTTGCTGAACTCCGGGCAAAGCTGTATCGCTGCCAAACGGTTCATTGTGGTTGCCCCGGTTCGTGAAGCCTTTGAAACAAAGCTGGTTCAACTGTTTGGCCAGAAGAAGATGGGAGATCCCTTAGATGCGTCTGTTCAGATCGGTCCCCTGGCACGGTGCGATCTTCGTGACGATTTGCATCGACAGGTCGAACAGAGCATTCAGCAGGGCGCTCGTTGCCTGATGGGCGGACAAATTCCTGATTCCCCTGGTGCATTTTACCCGATTACCGTTTTGACCGATATAGCAAAGGGGATGCCGGTTTACGATGAAGAAACCTTCGGCCCGGTAGCCGCCGTCATTGTCGTTGCCGATGAAAAAGAGGCCATTCGTGTTGCCAACGATACACCATATGGGTTGGGGGCAGCCGTCTTTACGTCTGACATACAGCGCGGTGAGCGGATCGCTCGAGAGGAACTTCAGGCGGGTACCTGTTGTGTTAACACTTTCGTACGTTCGGACCCGCGGTTGCCATTTGGCGGTATCAAGCAAAGCGGTGTGGGCAGGGAGCTTTCCCATTATGGCATCAAAGAGTTTGTTAATATTAAAACGATTTATATAAAATGAGGGAGATGCTTTCAGTTGCGGTATCAAGGGGCCGAGTCCTTCCTAAAATATGATTGCAAGGGATAAAAGGAGAAAATTCAAACGTATGAAACTGACTTTGGGAAAACGGATTGCTTCTGGAATTGCGTTGATGCTCGTATTGATGACAATTGTTGGTGTTGTTGGTTTTATCAGTTTGACGCGGGTATTGAAGGTGGTGGACCAATACAAGAATTTTAACGAAATGGAACGGTTTGTTTCTTCTGTCAAGGAAAAGACGGATAGCTATCTTCTTGCCAGCTATCGGGGAGAGGCTAAGGCCCTGGAAGAAGAGGCAAAAAAAGTCATTGAAAGCCTTGATGGTGTGTTGGCAACCACCGGCAAAATGATAACGCAACGTCAAGCATCTGAAAGCAATATTGCTGAAAAACTTGTTTCAGCGAAAAAGATGCTCGAGCAATATAAGGCTGTGTTCAATGATTACATAGCCAAAGAGCCAGAGAAGGAAATCAATAAGGCAGAAATCGGTAATGCGCATCAACAAATGATGAGCATGATTAAAAAGGGGCTCTGGATGGAAGAAATTGATGTTGCCGGGAAATTATTTTCTGCCGACTATAAAGCATACATCAACAGACCCTCCACTGATAACTGGGAATCTTTGCAGAACAATGTAAAGGTCTTGGGTGAAAAAATTGAGAAGTGGTTTGAAGTGATCGAAAATGTTCAGAAATTAAGAGAAATTTGCGAGCAGTTCAGAAGTTGGCATGCGGTGATACAAACGAACCTTACCAGTTACAACGAGAAGGAGATAATTCAGAAAAACTTAAGGGGAGCGATGGACGAATACAAAGTTGCCCTCTATCGTGTTTGTGAAAAAATTGGTTCGGAAAGTCTCGAAATACTGAAGAAAGAGACCATGGCTGCCACTGTTTTGATTTTCTCCGTTATTCTGGCGGCCATTCTCATGGGTTCCATATATGCTTTCATTTCAACGAAAAAAATTGTTGCTTCTCTCAAGGGAGCTATTTCAGGCATTAACACTGGTGCCGAAAAGGTGACGTCTGCTTCAAGCCAGGTGATGGTCACCAGCCACTCTCTGGCAGGGGGAGCTGCAGAACAAGCTGCGGCGTTAGAAGAGACCTCTACGTTTTTGGAGGAGATGTCGGCCATGGCGCGCCAGAGTGCTGACAATGCAAGCGAGGCAGACAATCATATGAAACAGGCGAATCAGATTATTTCTCTTGCGAATAATTCCATGATAAAACTGATCGGGTCTATGGAAGAGATCTCAAAAGCCAGTGAAGAGACCTCTAAAATCGTTAGTACCATCGACGAAATTTCGTTTCAGACAAACCTTCTGGCATTAAATGCAGCGGTGGAAGCCGCCCGCGCAGGTGAATCCGGGGCTGGTTTTGCGGTGGTGGCCGATGAGGTTAGAAGCCTTGCCATGCGTGCAGCGGATGCCGCTAAAAATACAGCTGGTCTTATTGAGGGCACGGTAAGTAAAATCAATGACGGATTCGGGCTTGTAACTAAGACAAATAATGATTTTTCAAAAGTTTCAGAGAGCGCTACGACGATAGCGGCGCTGGTTGGTGAGATTTCCGCTGCTGGTAGCGAACAGACCACGGGCATTGAAAGGGCCAGCAAAACCATCATCGAAATCGAAAGGGTGGTTCAGCAGAATGCTTTAAGTGCAGAAGCATCGGCGTCTGCTTCTTCCGAAATGAACGCACAGGCAGAAGAACTCAAACAAATTGTTCAACACTTGGTGGGATTAGTGGGAGGAAACAACAAAACCAAAAACAAGAAGCAATAACCGAGAGGGGGTGGCCGTTCATAAAAACAACATCGGGAAAATTTGCTTCGCAACTTGTTTTGAGGTAATTTTACCATTGACCCCAGTGTCGCAACACTTGAATTAATAACAGCAAGAACGTGTTTTCTATAATCGCCTTCCAAATATTTTTCAAAGCGCAATTGTTTAAAAAAAGGGAGACAAAATGAAAACAAGCCTGACATCTATACAGTCGCTTATTCTTCAAGCCGCTGAAAAAGCACAACAAGAAACTGCACATGAACCAAAACCGATAGCGCCCAAAAAACGAAAATGGCCCATTACCTGTACGGTTGGCCCGGGGCTCGAGGGGGCCATCGCCTGTGAAAGCAAGGTGGGATACGTCAATGGCGCCAAGGGGTGGTTGATCTACCGTGGATATGACATCTTCACCCTATGTGCTTACTCGACCTTTGAAGAAACCGCCTATCTTCTCATCCACGGTAAGATGCCCACTGCGGCAAAACTGAAAAAATTCAAGGAAGACCTGTTTAATTATACCCGAATGAATGAGGTGATCCGTCAGTTGATGGGCTTCCCGATTGAAACCATGAGCGTCATGGGTGCTCTGCGGCTTGGGGTCAATCTGATGCGGCGCCAATACAGCGATCTTGATTTAATTACAGCACGCCCTTCATCCATTGATGCTATTGGCTCGGACGAGGATTCCATTGCCATGGAAACACCCCCTACCGGCGCCGGCCACGCCATCTATGAATTTAAAATGCCGAACCGGCGAAAAGGAGACCGGCGCAAACGTCTTCTGAACAAGATGTCAGGGATCGAAGCCAGTTACCACTTAATCGCCGGCATCTCTTGTATTGCGGCTGCGGTGTCCCGGATCCACAACAAGAAGCTACCGTTGGAGCCCCAACCCGATTTAAGCCATGCCGGCAACTTGATATATATGATTTCAGGCCGAACGCCCACGCCTGCTGAAGAGCGAATTATGGACATTGCCCTTATTCTGCATGCCGACCATGGATTGAATGCCAGCACGTTTGCCACCATGGTCGTTGCCTCCACCCTCGCCGACATTTACTTTAGTGTGGGGGCGGGCATTGCGGCCCTGAGCGGCCCTTTGCATGGGGGTGCCAATGAAGAGGTCATGCGAAACCTAAGGGATATTGGTGCCAAGGAAAATGTCGTGGAATGGGTTAGAAAAAAAATGGCCAAAAAGAGAAAAATCAGTGGGTTCGGTCATCGGGTCTACAAGGCCTATGACCCGAGGGCGCGCATTCTCGGGCCCTTGGCGGGCCTTCTCATCGCAGAAAAACCTGAATTGAAAAACCTCTATGAGACAGCACAAGCGTTGGAGACAGTAGCTCTCGACGCGTTTGGCAAAGAGAAAAAAATATTTCCCAATGTCGACTTTTATTCCGGTCTGGTTTACAGTAGCCTGGGGTTTGATGAAGAGCTATTTACCCCGATGTTTGCTGCGAGTCGGGTGGCAGGATGGACTGCACGGGTGCTGGAGTACATGCAGAACAACCGAATTTTCAGACCCCGGGGCCTTTATGTGGGGGACTTTAATAACAGATACGTGCCTATTGATGAGCGTTAGATGGTAGTTCTTGGGTTTGTATATGATATCGAAAGTTGTTCTTTTTACAAGGATCAATGATCCTAATTTGATTGCTGGTAAACTATTTTACTCAAAGGAGGAAACCCATGCCGAAACTTCACGATGAATGCGATTTTGATGTTGCAGCGGATCAATTGTTCGATCTTCTGGCCGATTTTGGAAATATTCAAAACTGGTGGCCGACGGATGCACCGGTTGCCATTGAACGGGTGGAGTTGGAAGGATCGGGGGTTGGGATGGTTCGTAAAATTTTCAACGTAGGGTTCACGGATTCCGTTGACGAACGGCTGGATTTCATCGATCCGAAGGCCCGGACCTATAAGCTTTCCATTATCGGAACGCCTCCTGCCGGCATGACGAGTTATCAGGCCACAGGCGTCATTACGGAAACCGGTGCCAACAAATGCCATATTGACTATGACTCTGAATTTGAAACGGAACCCGGCAAAGAGAACGAGGCCATTGAAATGCTAAAAGCCGTCTATCAACTGCAATGGCAGGGGCTTAAAAACAAACTCATGGCTTCTCGTTAATTATTATTTTGACCGGAAGTGTGCTATGAAAAAGTCGCCCTGTTCCATGACTTGCCAATAACAAAGGAGCACGAACACCTTTCAGGAAGGAAATTGTGAGCCGAAAAAGTAACCCATTTGAAAAATCACCTACCTCTCTTTTCGTGATCGATAATTCCGAAGGTGCACAGGCGTCCTATTCAGATTTTTACGACCTATCGCCTGTGGGGTTTGTTACCCTAAATGAACAGAGCCTTATTCTGGAGGCCAACCTCACCACGGCAGCTCTGCTGGGAGTAGAAAGAAGGGCGCTTATTGGCAGGCCATTCGTGCAGTTTGTTTCTTCTGATGGCATTGAAACCTACGCGTGTCACCACAAAGAACTGTGGGAAACGGGAACGCTGCAATCGTGCGAATTACAAATGAACCGGGAAGACCAAACCTGTTTCTGGGCAGAGCTTTTGGCGACCACTTCACAGGATGCCCATGGCGCTCCCATCTGCCGCATCGTTTTAAGCGATATCACAGAACGCAAGCAGGTGGGGGAGATGCTTCGTGAGAGTGAGGAACGGTTCCGGCGTCTTTTTCAGAGCATTCCGGCAGTGGCCGTCCAGGGGTACGGGCCGGACGGCACAACGCAATACTGGAACCATGCCTCTGAGCGGATCTACGGGTACAGTGAACAAGAAGCCATCGGTCAAAACCTTCTGGATTTGATCATTCCGCCTGAAATGCGTGAAGAGGTCACCGCTGCGATTGAGCAAATGGCACAAACCGGTGAGCCCATTCCGGCATCAGAACTGTCTCTCATGCGAAAGGACGGTTCACGCGTATCCGTTTTTTCGAGTCATGCCATTGTAAAGGTGCCGGGCCGCCACTCCGAACTTTTCTGCGTCGATGTCGATATTTCAGAACGAAAACAGGCTGAGGAGGCGCTGAAGCAGGCGCACAATGAACTTGAACAACGGGTGGCGGATCGGACAGAGGCGTTGCGGCAGGTCAATGAGGATCTTCGAACGTATATTGCTGAACGCAAAAGGGCCGAGGCGGCATTGCGCGCGAGTGAGGAAAAGCTCGCAAGATTGAAGAAAATGGAGTCTCTAGGCCTGTTGGCAGGTGGGGTTGCGCACGATTTGAATAATGTGCTGTCGGGAATTGTCAGTTATCCGGAATTGCTTTTGCTCAATCTTTCTGAGGACAGCGGTTTAAGAAAGCCCATTGAAACCATACATGCATGCGGGAAAAAGGCAGCCGCCATTGTTCAAGACCTGCTGACCATTGCAAGAGGCGTTGCGATCGAAAAAAAACCACTGAATCTGAATGATTTGATCGATAAATACCTAACGTCTTCTGAACATCTGAGAATCAGCAACAACCATCCTACCGTAAGGGTGACCGTCACGTTGGACTCGCAATTATTGAACATAATGGGGTCCGCGCTTCATATTGAAAAGGCGGTCATGAATCTTGTTGTGAATGCCTGTGAGGCCATTGACGGCATTGGCAATGTCGAGTTGTCGACGCAAAACCACTATATCGATCGGTCCCTGAAAGGATATGGCGATGTTAAGGTCGGTGAATATGCCGTCCTTTCGATACGTAACGATGGGCCCCCAATACCCGGCCATGACCTTGACCGTATATTCGAGCCTTTTTATTCGAAGAAAGTAATGGGAAGAAGCGGAACGGGGCTGGGGCTTGCCGTGGTTTGGAATGTGATGCAGGATCACAATGGCTACATAGACGTCATTAGTGACGAGAGGGGAACCACGTTTCGGCTGTATTTCCCCATTACCAGAGAAACCCCTTGGGAAGAAGACCCCTCATTTCCCATTGATGCGTATAAGGGAAACGGAGAGATGGTGCTGGTCGTCGATGATGTTGAAAGCCAGCGAGACATATCCTGTAGAATGTTGAAGGTGCTTGGTTACGAGACGAAAGCCATATCCAGCGGCGAAGGGGCTGTTGAATATTTTAAGGAAAATTCGGCGGACTTAATCTTGCTGGATATGATCATGGAGCCGGGGATAAATGGCCGCGAAACCTACGAACGGATTGCGGCCCTGCGTCCCAAACAAAAGGCGCTCATTGTCAGCGGGTTTGCCCAAACCGATGAAATTAAAGCTGCCCAACGATTGGGTGCCGGCAAATACCTCAAAAAACCATTAACCCTGCAGGCTCTGGGAATGGCGGTTAAAGAAGAATTGGAAAAGTGATCACAGCTTGACACAAAGGACCGGCCGGACAGGTGTGCCATGAAAGTAGGGTTGATTGCGTTACTGATCGTTTTTGCCACCTACGAAATTATCGAGCATATTATCTTTCCCGTATGGTGGACCATCCGAATGCGTGGGCGAAAATCAAACTTCGGTCCGGACAGCATGATCGGGAGAAAATGTGTCGTGAAACAATGGGATGGTCAATGTGGAAAGGTGTTGGTGGGCAGTGAGCTGTGGAATGCATATGGCGATATGCCGATGGCGCCGGAATCCGAGGTGATTGTCCGTGATATAGACGGGCTGGCCCTGCGAGTTTCTCCCTCAGACTGATCTTTCTTCATAATCTTCTGCCAAGATTTCCTCATAACTCAAAAATATATAATCAGAACCTCATTAGGGTTGAAAAAAGAGGAAACGTGTATTATAAAATGAAACAATGTTGCTGATTATCATAAAATAATGAAACATACATGAGGTAATTAGGCATGTATCATCGAACCCTTAATTTACCGGAGCTTTTGAGTAAAAAATCTTTTTTTTTATTCGGACCAAGAGGAACCGGTAAGACAACCCTTATTCGACACGCGTTAACCGACGCCACAGTGATCGATTTGTTGGAGGTTAAAACGTATCGTGCGTATTTAAAAAATCCATCCATTCTTGCCGAGCAAATATTAAAACCGATCGTGGTTATCGATGAGGTTCAAAAACTGCCGGAAATTTTGGATGAAGTCCATCGTCTGATCGAGGCGGATCAGTTAACGTTTCTGCTCACCGGCAGCAGCGCCCGTAAACTGAAAAGAGGTGGTGCGAACTTATTGGCGGGGCGGGCTTGGTGGGCCGATTTATTTCCGTTAACTTCAAAGGAGATTCCCGATTTTGATATCCTCACCTATCTTAACAGGGGCGGGTTGCCATCCATTTATCCTAGTGATGATTACGATGAAGAACTTAGGGCTTATACCGCCCTGTATCTGAAAGAAGAAATCCAAAATGAAGCGTTAAGCAGGAAAATTGCCCAATTCTCTGAGTTTTTGGATTTTATGGCGCTGTCCAATGGTGAAGAGATAAGCTATCAGGCCATCGCCGGTGACTGCGGGGTTTCAGCCAATTCCATAAAAAATTATATTCAGGTGCTGGAAGATACCCTGGTGGCCTTTCAACTAAAGGCCTTTACGAAAACCCGCAAGCGAAAGGCCATTTCCCGGTCCAAGCTTTACCTGTTTGACGTTGGCGTGACAAATTCGTTGGCGAACAGGGGGGAGATTCTGGAAGGTTCAGAGCTGTTCGGAAAAGCTTTTGAGCATTTTATTCTGATGGAAGTAAGGGCGTTTTTGTCCTATTCGAGAAAAAACATCCATATGCGCTATTGGCGATCCACCTCACGGTTTGAAGTGGATTTGATTCTCAATGATCGGTGGGCCTTGGAGATAAAAAGCACAACATCAATAAAGGATAAACACCTTAAGGGGCTTAGGGCCTTTAAAGAGGAAGGACTTGTTCAAAAATTCGGTGTTGTGAGCTGTGATCCATATGAGAGACAAACGAAAGATGAGATTACCATCTTTCCCTGGAAAATCTTTTTGGAAAAACTGTGGAAGGGTGAGATTGTATAGGCTCGCAGAGAAAAATCGCTTTTATACCCTAATGAACCATTAGCCGATGTGAAAAATTATTTTTTTACAGCTTCCGATTTCTTCTTTGGCGGTTGACACCCTATTTTAGGTCGTTTATATTTATACAAGAAATAAAGGATGTAAGGATTAAAGGAGATCCGACATGTTAGCAAAGATGACATCTAAAAACCAGGTTACAATTCCCAAAAAGATCGTGGAGCAACTCCCGGATACGAAACATTTCGACATTGAAATAAAGGATGGGGTGGTGCTTCTCAAACCGATTATTATCTACGATACGAGCTTGGAGACAATTCGTTCAAAAATTGAAAAGCTCGGGCTTAAACCTGACTGTGTAAAAGAGGCGGTGGCGTGGGCCAGATCAAAAGAATAAATCCGGTGGTGATCGATACCAACGTCATCATTTCAGCTATTCTTTTTGGCGGTATCCCTGCAAAACTTATTGCGCTTTGGAAATCCAAAAAGATCAGCCCCCATGCCTCAAGGCCGATCGTGGATGAATACTTGCGGGTTCTTGCCTATCCAAAATTCGAATTATCGCCAGAGGAGATTCACTACATCCTGCACCAAGAGATACTGGCCTGGTTTGAAATTGTTCCGGTTAAAACGGCATCCCTGCCGGTGATCATAACGAAGGACCCTTCAGACGAAATCTTTATCCGTTGTGCCGAGGCCGCCAAGATAAAAACTATTATCTCCGGAGATCAGCATCTTCTTTCCATGAAACATTACGGTGATATTGAGGTGGTTACCCTAGCTTCTTTCCTCGAGACGATTGAATCCTAAACCGGCGAGGTAACAGTCGAGAGTCGAGAGTCGTCAGTCGACAGTCGTCAGTCGACAGTCGTCAGTCGACAGTCGTCAGTCGACAGTCGTCAGTCGACAGTCGACAGTTGAGGGCGGATGAAATCGTAATTGTTGCGGTTCTGGAATTCCAAGTAAATAACACACCAGACCGCTGTCAAAAAAATGTAATTTGGAGGCTTTGACCGCCTGTTTTCGCACGTTGATGTGCCATGCCGGAAGGCGATGGATAATGTGGCTGGTTTCCATTACGGAAAGCCATGAACGGGTGGTGTTGTGGGACACGCCGGCGTCACTACCGAGTTTGGAAAGATTGATTTCCTGGGCGGCACGGCCGGCACAGAGTTTAAAAAGCCTGAAAATGCTTGCAGATCCCCGATATTTTTTCATTATTTTACATCCCCTCATGGCGTTTCCAAAAGAAAAGATCCCTGCCCCTAAAACCTAGTAGATTCCACAGTGTTACAAAATCTTTAAACAATATACCATATACCGCTCGTAAGCTGATCCGGTAGCTTATTTTTCCTATATAAAATACTTTTTCAAATTGCGTTAGCATTTGGTTAGATGGGGAATATAAAAAGTTCATATTTTTCTCAGTTGCTATGCATAATCAGTCACCTTTTGTGGCGGTAAAGCAGAGGAGGAATAAACACGAATGAAACAAAGACTGGATGTCATCATATTACTGTTACTTGCTCTTTTCTTATCTTCAACAGCTGTATATTCTCAGATCTCCGCGAATTATTATCCCAATAATTTGTATGACGGTCGTGAAGCGGCCTTAACATGGCGGTTCAAATATCCGGGTGGAGAGATGGACGTGCCTCACTACTATTGGGTAGATGGGAAAAAAACCGTATCGGGTGTATCATGCTGGCGGATGTTTGATTCCGATAATGGATTTTACCAAACAGTTGATTATGGCATATGTTATTATGCGGTAGTCGACAATGAGATGCGATTGTATCTGCAGGAATTCTTTGACGAAACCGGGATAAGTTGGAGAAAAACGTATTCACCCTATGAAATTCTATGGAAATATGATGTGGAATTAGGGGATGAGTGGACGCAAGAGTATAGTTATGTCGCTGAAGAGATCTCAGGCGCTGAAAGTCATGTTGAGGAATCGGGTACTGTTTTAAGAACGACCCGCATTGTAAATTACGAAAATATAACAACAGACTTTGACACCTATGCGAACGCTCTTAAAATAGAGGAAACTACTGGTAACAGCAATCAAGTCGACAACACCTGGTGGTATGCAGATGGCGTGGGTGTAGTGTTGGGAGACTCGGCCTATGGGGTGGAGACCCATGTGAATTACGAAATCGTTTCAGACCCACCCTCTTCCGAAACGAATCAAGTATTGCCTGAAGCAATGGATATTACGGGGGGTGGGATTGCAGGTGTCCCCACCTTTTTTACGGTAGATGCATCCGATGAAAGTGCTGGTTCACTATATTATAAGTTCTTTTATTGTGCCAATTATGGCACCCCTGCCTACGAGGGGTCCCCATGGGTTGTCATGCAAGAGTACTCAACCTCAAATTCTTTAAGTTACACCTTTTCCCAAGAGGGTAGCTATGTCGTGGTGGCGCGTATTGTTACCGATCCAAACAACGAACCTGCTGATTTACCTATAATCGGAGGCGTCATCAGCATCGGAATCGGTTTTCATGTATCGTTAAGCGGTCTATCTTGTGATGCCACCGGAGACACTTCTGCCGGTGAACCGGTAACCTATACGGTAAGTGGCTCAATCTTAAATAACGATACGATATATTATAAATGGTTTTATCGCGCTAACTACGGAACGTCTGATTATGATACTTCACCGTGGGTGGTCGTGCAGGACTACGTCGCAAATAACAGCTGCGAATTTACTTTTCCATCCGCCGGAAAATATGTCGTGGTCGTGAGGGCGGTGACAGATCCGAATAATGAGCCGGCCGATCTGCCGATCATCGGAGGGGTTATCTCCATTAAATAATACTCAAACATGTTTTTACCGATCATAACGAATTTATTGAAGCTTGATGGCTGCATGCAAGTCAATGCCATTAAGTTAAATAATGGCCTACTGACCTTTAATGATTATCGAATCTCAAACGGTCCTTTAGAAGGAGTCAATAGCAAGATTAAAACTTTTCAAAAAAAGGCCTATGGTTTTAGAGATTTACTGTTTTTTAAATTGAAAATTTATGCACTGCATGAAACAAAGTACGCTTTAATCGGATTAACAACATTTTTTTTAGTCTTTGCTTGAGGTTGAGTCGTTTAAAAAGCAGTTGAAAAATTAGCAACCCGGAAAAAGAAACCGCTTTTGTTCTTCAAAACGAATCTCAGGAATTTTGCGGAAAAGGCCTACGCCATGGGAAAACAATAGCACGCTGCCCCAGTGTTTTGCCAAGGAAATTTGATACAAAAATTTCCTGAATCTGTATTCCCTGTAGTAACATTTACTTAGCAAGTGCGAAGATACACCGTTTAGGGGTCAAAAAAGAAAACGTCATGCGATAAGGTAATAAGTGAGTACTTCAGAAAATTTAAAAAATGGCCGCGATGTCCATAAAGCCTGTATGCATGCAAAATTTAGGTAACACCACTACAGAATTAAAGGATATTGTATTGGTAAGGAGATATAGTATGAAACGAACTATAAGTTTTTTGTTGGTATTCCTGATGCTTTTTTTACTACATACAGCGGCGATGGCATTGGATACCTCTTCCCTGTGGATTCATGATTCATCTGGAAATTTAGGAACTTATAATATTGATGCCGATACTGTTACAGTTATTGGCAATATGGGTGCTGTAATGACCGATATAGCATTTGATCCTTATGGTAATTTATTTGGTATCACTTTCACTGGCCTTTATTCCATTGATTCCACTAATGCCAATGCAACTTATATAGGCAATCATTCTATCTCAGGTGGAAATGCTCTGGTTTTTGGCCCAGATGGAACTTTGTATGGTGCTGGGAGTAATACTATAAGCTTATTTTCTATCGATACAACTACTGGTTCCGGTAGTGTTTTGGGTACTATTGGGTATTTTTCAGCGGGAGACCTGGCGTTCAAAAGTGGTTCCTTTTATCTGGCAGCTGATACTAGTGGTAATGATACATTAGTTAAAATAAACCAAAGCACCTATGCAGGAACTGCTGTAGGTAGAATAGGTCATGATAACGTCTATGGCCTATCAACAGGTGACGACGGCAACCTATACGGACTGTCAGGCACTAATGTTCTGAGTATCGATAACTCAACTGGGGTAGGTACAATTATTGGAAATTACGCCGGAGCTGGAATTGGCACATCATACGGATCAAGTTTTATAGGTGAATCCTGCACCTCCGTTGAAATAACCAGCATAACTTTAGATCAGGCAGAATCTATCAATGTAGGAGATATAATCACTTACACTGTCGACGCATCAGACACAAACGAGAATACTATTTATTACAAATTTTTTTACCATGCCAATTATGGAACAAATGATTATGATATTTCTCCATGGGTAGTCGTTCAGGATTATTCTACAACTAATAGTTGTAATTTTACATTCTCAAGCGAAGGCAACTATATCGTAGTCGTCAGAACCGTGACGGATCCAAATAATGAACCGGAAGATTTGCCTATCATCGGAGGGGTTATTCCCGTAGGAAGTGGTGATAACATTTTGTTAACAAGTCTGACTTCCGACGCTACAGGAGATATCTATATTAATGATACGGTGATGTATACAGTAAATGGTTCAAACTTAAATAATGATCCGATTTATTACAAATGGTTTTATCGTGCCAATTACGGGACGTCTGATTATGACAGCTCACCATGGGTGGTTGTTCAAGATTATTCAGCAAATAGTAGCTGCAACTTCTCATTCCAAAATACAGGTAAATACATTATTGTCGTAAGGGCGGTGACAGATCCGAATTATGAGCCACCCGATTTACCTATCATTGGAGGGGTTGTATCCGTTAAATAAAAATTCACCATGTTGTATTTTCACTTCTTCATAAACAATTAAAAGTCAGAGCCCGCCGGCAACGCCGGTGGACTCTGACTTTTAGGCCCTTTGATAGACGTCCATAACTCCTGGACCTGATGCCAGGGGAATAGCTTTCCGAAGGAGCGTTTTTGCGCGTCCGTGCCGGCGTATACCACGTGGCTTTGAACGGTTCAAGCTCTCGAATTCCAAGTAGAGAACACGCCAGACCGCTGTCAAAAAAATGCAATTTGGAGACTTTGACCACTTGTTTTCGCACGTTGATGTGCCATGCCGGAAGGCGATGGATAATGTAGCTGGTTTCCATTACGGAAAGCCATGAACGGGCGGTGTTGTGGGACACGCCTGCGTCGCTACCGAGTTTGGAAAGATTGATTTCCTGGGCGGCACGGCCGGCACAGAGTTTAAAAAGCCTGAAAATGCTTGCAGATCCCCGATATTTTTTCACTATTTTACATCCCCTCATGGCGTTTCCAAAAGAAAAGATCCCTGCCCTTAAAACCTAGTAGATTCCACAGTGTTATATAATTTTTAAATCACATATTATATCTCGCTGGCGATTAAGGTCACCCATTAAAGGTCGGGTCAAGAAAAAAAACACCTCCCCTAACAAAAAAACGTACTGTTTTTTCTTTGACCTTTAAGTTGTGTAATAGACTCGATCTTACCTGTCTATTATTTTGTTCTGCGCCCGTTATTTCCGTTTATGGTTCGCGTGGTCTTTGACCCGCATCAGTCACCCATCTGGTTCAAGGCAATTGTGTCTTTTAATCGAAACAAAAGCCCCTTCCGCATCTGCGGACCAGAAAATCGTCGGTGCCATACCGGTTCCAATTATGTGCTTACAGATCATATGGTTATTAACCAACCCCTTTGTGGCTGCCGGCATAGGCGAATCAAAACAAAAAACAGGTGTGGGGTGCAGCAAGTTCCAATCAGGCCAGATGGGTCACTTCCAACCCCAAACATGGTTCAATGCTGCACCCGAACTTCTTATCAATGGAATAGCTTATCCTCATCAAAGGCAATCTGATCGCGCATAATGTAATAAGTCGCCTTTGTCAGTTTGTTGGCCAAGGCTTTGATAGCCAGGGCACGCTGATTTTTAGCCATTTTGCGCTGAAAAAATTTTTGAGCCTTCGGGCAACATCGGATGGCATGATTGGCCGCTTCTACATATGCCCAGGCCAGACACCGGTTCCCGTTTTTCTTGTTGTTTTCGCCTTTTTTCTTGCCGTTGGAAGTTTTTTTGCTTTCGACGCACCGGCAGTAGGAAGAATAGTTACCAACTTTGGAAAACCGACGAATATCGCCGACCTCCAGCATAATGGTGAGTCCTAAGATATTGCCAATACCCGGTGTGGTCAGCAGTTTGTTAAACTCTTTTTTAAGCTTGACTTGTGACGCTACTTCCGTCTCAATTTCACTGACGATGCGATCTAATAATCGAATCGTATCCATATTTTTCTTGGCAGTAAATTGCAAGTTGGGATCAGAAAATACTTTTTCAACAAATTCATCCTGAAATCTTTTTATCTGAGAGCCGGAAAAATTGATGCCCCGATTTCGAGTGGCCATGCTTTGCAAACTCAATATCTGAGACGTTCTCTGACGAACAAACATCATCCGCCGTCGCAGCAAATCTCTTATCGGTCTTTGCTGCTTAGGGTAGACATATCCTTCAGGTAGAATGCCCAATCGCAGCATATGGGCAAGCCAAAACGAATCCCACTTGTCGTCGGTGTGTTTCAAACCGTTGTAGGTTTGAATTGCATTCGGATTTGCTAAATGTACTGAATATCCTTGCTCCATCAGACCGTCTACCAACCAATACCAATTATAAGTGGATTCAACCACGACACCTTGCAAACTGGATTTAAATTTGTGTAACACCTTGAGGACATCTTCGATTCTGTTATCGTGTCGTTTGCTGTAAAGTCTTTTGTCTTTAGCATCAATGATGCCGATGTAGTTATTGCTTGAATGCAAGTCAATTCCAGCGTATGTTTTCATTTGACACCTCCTGAATCCATTAATGTTGTTGCGCTGTGCGCACTGGTATCATAGCGACCCTGCTATGCTTAGGGAGGTGTCACATTTTTCTTGTGAAATCAATCGCTTTACCATTTTGACATCAACCACCGTCATGGTATAATCCGTTTACCTGCATTGCGGATAGGGCAACGCTGGGAAGCGAACCGAGCGCCATTGCAGGCGGCTATACAGATGGGGGGCCATCACGCCTGGTGGCCTCTCTTCCCATCCCCATCTGGAAGCCAAAAAAGCGGTAAATCCCAGGGGGTTTGGGGGACAGCGTCCCCCATTAAAATGGCCGATTTCCCTTCGACCTTTATATGAATATCAGGCCGTAACTACACAAGACAACATAAAATTGGAATAAGGGCTTATTGCCGGAGCGATAAGCCTATCTGTTAACGAAACAACATTGAACGGTGAATTGTATGCAAAAGATTACTTCTGTAACCCTTGTTGTGTTTATGCTGGTGATTTTGAATGCCCCGTCCGCCTTCTCCTTGGAGGTGTCTGAGGAAGTTCGGGATGAAGTGTATAAATCCTTTTTCGGCATGCCTACTGGGCAGCCGGGTTATAGGTTCCAAAATTACGTGATCGTAAAAACAGAGATCGATTATGAAAATGACGGCGATATAGACTCGGTGGAACTAAACTCCTATAACGACGATGGACTATTGACTAAATCAGAGTGGTCCGGGGAGGATAACTCTGTTCATATATATAGCTATAATGAAAAAGGATATATGGTAGGGTTGGATACGGAAGATTTTGATAATCCTTCGAACAATATTGTCCACACGTTTTCCTATGCAAATGACCGTGTTCGAGTAATACATTCATTTGAGATGCCTTCATACCCAATTTATAGTGGTATGGCAAATGTTTGGAGATGGGCCTATGACGAAAATGGCAATAATTTAGGGGTGAGGTACATCGTGGCAATGATCGATTCCGAAAGGAATATTGTCTCAGAATATGGTGGTGATTTCTATTATTTTTTTTACGACGGTTCAGGGAGGATCATACGAGAGGAAATTGATCGTTCCGAAGATGGCGTCATTGATGAATCACGAGTATACACATTCGATAATAGGGGAGTTCGCATAAGGGACGAATATTATCGAGAGGATGAAACAAACCCATATTTTGTGATCATCAGAACTCGGGATTTCGACAACCTCACTTCCACGGAACAATTTGATGATGATGTTGATGGAGATATTGACTACATATATTACTATACATGGGAATACCTTGAGCGTTCGGAACTAGGTGAACCCAGTAATGGCAGCGACGACGACATAGTGACCGTAACCGGTATGACTTGTGATACAGCAGGTAACATTCAGGCCAATACGCCTGTAACGTTTACCATGAGCAGCATAGCGGAAAGTGGCGGTAGTGTTTATTACAAATTTTTTTACCGCGCCAATTATGGATCAACTGATTATGATAGTTCTCCATGGGTTGTGGCGCAGGATTATTCAACGCGCAGCAGCTGTGATGTTACCTTCCCGAGCGATGGAAACTACATTGTCGTTGTCAGGACAGTGACTGATCCAAATGATGAACCTTCCGATCTTCCAATCATAGGCGGTGTCGTGCCCGTAGGAAGCGGTGATCACATTGTGTTGTCAGGCTTGTCTTCAGATGCCATAGGCGATGTTTCTTTAGGTGATACGGTAACATATACGGTAAACGGCACAAGCACCGATGGCGCTGCAATCTATTACAAATGGTTTTATCGTGCCAACTATGGGACGTATAATTATGACAGTTCTCCATGGGTTGTGGCCCAGAATTATTCCCTAAGCAATAGTTGTGATTTTAACTTCCCAAACACCGGAAAGTATATTGTTGTTGTAAGGGCCGTCACAGATCCGAATTATGAGCCACCCGATTTACCGATCATTGGAGGGGTTGTATCCGTTAAATAAAAACTCATTATTTTTTTATAGAACTATAGTTTAAGGTTTTGCACATAAAAATGAGGAGAAGATATGCTACAAAATAACAACTGGCTGCGGATCTTTTTTGCTGCACTATTATCAGGTCTTATGTTCTTGCATACAGCGTTTGCTGATAAACCAAAAGCCACGGTGACAAAATTAGAAGTCGGGCCAGCAATCTCTGAAAACGATTCGAAAATATTGAAAGATTTGGACATTGCCAAGAGATTCCGAGAGGCTTTGGTGAATTCCGGGATGTTTGCGATGTATTCTCGGGATAGTGCAGAACTAAAGGGAAGTATAGAACGGGAAAAAGAACTTGCCGGATCAGGTTTAGCCAAAGAGAATGCAAGCCCAGACTATCAGTACACCTTAAGCTCGTATTTTTTTTCTCCGAAAGTTACAAATTTTTCATCAAGTAGAACTTATGCTGAAATCCCATATATCAAAGGCATATATGATCGACAAGATGCTGGCAGGGTTACGTTACATCTCGCAGCAATTGGTTCTGACGGAGAAATTTTGTTTGAAGAAACCGGCAAAGCATCTTTTAGTACCACTTCAGAGGTTGAACTAAAGTCGAAGCCAAAAAAGGGACGTCCACCTGTTTCAAGTCTTGAAAAAATGATTGATCAAGCGATTTACAAAATATTGGATGCGCTTGATTCCAGCGTACTTTCCACACCCTATTTTGTACTGTTTCAATGATTTAATTGTCATCTCAGAGTGTAACAAACACATCCGGCTTTACTTTCAATGCTTCAAGGTAGGCAAGTTGATCTGATGTAAATCGATTCGCAAGGCGGCGAACTTTTCCAATTGTAATGACAAGCACATCAGTAAATTTTGTCGTCATCATAAAAGAAGTCGGTCTTTTGGTTTTACGCTCTTCCCAACCTGGCAATGTACTCCCATCCGGCTGTGTAAATTGGCGCATTGCGCGCTCCATTAATCTCCAAATCAAAAGGGCTATCAAAAGGATTAGACCCAACACTTCAATACGAGTTGTTTTTTTCAAAAAGATGCCGTTGACTATCGCAGGGTCTTTCAAAAATCCGAAGTTTTGCTCAATGCCACTCTGATTTTTATATAGCTGCAACAATCGACCGGCATCCCACTCGTGTCTGTGTTCGTCAGAGATCAAATTGGTCAGTAAAACAAAACACCCGGCTTCAGAACGCAATGTTTTTACTTTTTCAGCGTTTTCTACGATCTCGGGCTTAAGGACATACTCATAGTGTGACCAACGTTTGAGATTCCAGCCAAAACCAACGTTTTAATATCAGCCAATCAACAGTAGGCGCGCAGTCGATCCTAATGGCGCAATGAACAAGCCGTGAGTGTGGTGTGTTGAAGGGGGCTGTCGGTGGTGCCCTTATTTTTAGTCATTCAGCCTGGATTTCCCTCTTTCGATAGCTTTTACCCTCCAAGATAAGAACCTGGGAGTTATAGACGAGGCGGTCGGCGATCGCGGTGGCCACAGTGGTGCCGTCAAAGATGTTCCCCCATTGCCCAAAAGGCAGATTGGTTGTGATCACCGTGGATCGTTGATCATGCCTTTGGCTGATGACCTGGAAGAACAAGTTTGACCCCTGCCGGCCCAGCGGAAGATAACCGATTTCGTCGATTACAAGCAGGTCCTGGGATTGATAAAACTGAAGCTTTTTGAGCAAGGAATGGTCCGCTTCAGCCGCGATGAGGTGGTTAATCATGTCCATAGCGGTGGTAAACATTACCTTTTTTCCGGCCTGGGTCGCCGCATAGGCGATACACTTGGCCAAAAAAGATTTGCCGGTACCCGGATTGCCGATGAAGATGATATCCTTTTTCTGTTGCATAAACGTAAGGGAGGTCAGGTCCAGTATTTTCGATTTCTGATCCTTTCGGGAACGGTGGTGGCCAAAATCAAACTGGTCGATGGTGAGCTTTTCCGTAAGCTTGGATCTTTTAAAGTATAAGGCGATGCGATTCAGTCGTCGGTATTCCAATTCCAGGTCAAAAAGATGGGCGATGGTTTTCTGGATGGTCCAGTTTTTTTGCGAGGCCGCCTCAATAACCTGGACGATATTCTGCCCACTGGCTTTGAGCCTGAGCTCTTTGCATTTATCGATAAGCTCATTCATCGGTTTTCCCCTTTTTTTTGAGCACGTGAGCATCATAATCGGACAGTGATGGTTGCGTGAGCACGATACGATTCAGCGCATCATTTTTCAGCTTAACCGGCGGATGATGACTGCACGGCGTTATTTCCTGATAGAGGATATTTTCGATGTAATCCGCCCCGTAGGCGCTGAACGAAAGCGCCTTCTGGACGGCTGCGACAATCGCCCCGGCCCCGTATTCATTTTTCAGTTCAAGTATTTTGGCGACGTTTTTTTTTGACACCAACGCCCGCAGCGATCATGCCCTCCAGATAGCGCCGGGCATCTTCCCCCAATGAAGCAAAGGCTGCGACCTCGCGGTCATGCCACAGCCTTCTTTGGAGTCTTTTTACCTGCTGTCCGTGGGCTTCTGTCTCAATTCGTTGGTAGCGCTGCCAACACCGGGTGTGAACGGCGATTTTCTTCTCCCGGTGATACAGCGTTACGCTGCAGGCATCGGCTTTCAAGGTAAGCTTTTTGCCAATACTCCAGGGCGGAACGCTGTAGCTATTGCCGTCGAAGCGAACCGCAAAATCCTTGTGCACCTTGAGCTGATATACTTCCCGGCAGTCCGGCAAAAGTTCCGGAAGCCGCTGAAGGCTATCTTTTTCAAAACGCTCCAGCGGCGGTTTTCCGGTGCTCTGGTGAAGCCGCACATTGGCAACCGCATCAAGCCACTGGCGGACCTGATGGTTTACATCGGCGAGATCAGCGAAAGATCTCAGGGGCCAGAAGTTCCGACGTATATATTTGATAGCCGCCTCCACCTTTCCCTTTTCATGGGGCGCGCCGGGATTGCAGGCAATTGGTCGGATGGCGAAGATACGCAAAAAATCCAGAAACGCATCATTAAATCGAATCACCGACCCTTGGCGCTCGGTGACGGCCGTGAGCATGTTGTCCACCACTATCTCACGAGGAGTGCCGCCAAAGAACAAAAAGGCATTCAGAAGACATCGGTGCAGCGTCTGCTGTTTCTGACTGTGGGTGAATTCTACATACAGCATGCGGCTGTGGGCTTCCAATACCGCCAGGGCATAGAGCTTTCTGGTTGTCCCGCCGTATGCCAGCGAGCCAAAATGCCCCCAGTCGATCTGCATCTGCTTGCCGGGTCCAGACTCGAAGCGGATATACGCTTGACGATATTTCCGTCGGCCCCGAAGCTCCCTAAGCAAATCCCGCACAATGGTGATCTTGCCGGTAAACCCTTTTTCAGAAAGCCGTTGCAGCACCACAGTAGCCTTAACCTCCGGGTCCTCTTTGAACCACTGGTGGATCAGGTGGCGATAGGCAGAAAGTTTTGACTGCCTGGGCGGCGGCTTTTTAAATTCTTGGTATGGGTTTTCCACATATTTTTTGACGGTGGCCCGATCACATCCGAGGTGACGTGCAATCTTGCGATCGGACCACCCCGCGCTCTTCAGGCGGGTGATTTCAAAAAGAAGTTCGCTGCCTATCATACCGACGCCCCCTTCAGCATGCTGCCGATCAGCCCATTAATGTTTGAGCTGCAAGGCTTTGTTGCAGGGGCCGTATCGGGAAGATCAAGCACCTGAAAGATCGTGCCGTCAAAGGCGAGAAGGTCGTATTTGATTAACGCATTCCGGGCCTGAAGATACGTCTCCAGAGGCATCTTAAGAAGGCTGCAGATCGTGTCGTAGCTGTAGTAGGAAAGCCCGTTTTTATCTCCCGCCATCACCAGAAAAAAATACAGAAGTAGCTCTTCAGGCGCCAAGGACGATACAAATCCGCCAGTAAGGAATCGATGCGGGATGAAGCTGAAGCCGCCGCTGATGCGACGGATGCGCTGTGGGTCAAGGATTTTTTTCTTGATCATGGCCGCCCCCTTTCAATGCTAAAAGGTTTTACGGGCCATGTAACATGCGCCGGCCAGGGTTGTGCTCACGTCCATCTTTGCAATCAGATATAACCGCTTGAGATGGTGTAAATATTAACCTGGCTCACGTCCATCTTTGCAATCACCGGCACCAAGTAAAAACCACCGACCAGCTCGAAATGACTGGATTTTCTCGCGTCCATCTTGGCAATCACTCCCCCGCCGGCTCGCCGGTTGCGGCGGTTTCTGATATGCTGAAGTGCCCGATTTCTTAACGCTTTATCTGGATTGCGCCGCCGGTAATCCTTCCAGTAGTCTGGATTGTTTCTAAGCCATTTTTGCTGGCTCAGCTTCTGTTGGGTCCGGTAGTCCGAATCGGTTCTTATTTTAAATCGTTGCCACGCCGCTTTCCTGGCCCGCTGGCAATCAGCTGTCGAACAATAATTTTGCTCACGATTCCGAGGCATGAAAAACGTACCGCAATGAACACAGGGGATCTTTTCCATATGCCGGCTCCCTTCAACAGGATGAATAAGAGCAACTATATGGATTTTTATTCTTTTTTTCAGAATCAAACGGAAATGAATTAGATGGCTGGAATCAAAACGATGAAATCGGATGGGAATTAAAACGCTGGAATTGGACGGGAATTAAAACGCTGGTCACACTCATAGTGATCAACTTCTCGTTCTCGTCCTTTAGCCGGGCGACCACGTTTATATTTGGCAACCTTTTCAATCATAGTCGAAATTCGATAACATTCTGAACCCCCAGTTAATGTACATAGCTTTTGTACCGCTATCTGTGCATCGGTCTGACAAAAGTATGCAGTCGCCATTTCCTTTTTACAAATTTTCGTCAGCTCTTTATGTTCCTTTTTTAATCGTCGATCAATTCGTTTATGTTTTCTTTTGTCATGGGCACTTGAATGTACTACAATCGCTCGATAAGTTCTTCCATTTATCTTCACTGTGGTTTCAAAGGTGCGGTAAAATGCTGCCGGACGCTTTCGCGTCGACGGGGTTTGATTCAAAGTGCCGATATCTTTCCATTGATCCTGGGCTACGGCTTCTTCGATGGCTCGGCTACACTCCTTGAAGTTTGCCGGCAAACGACTGATAAATAATATTTTCTGTAAATCAGCCATCTCCAAATTCTTTACGGTTACCATGGCTGCATCGGCCACATGAATATAGACATCATCTTTTAGACCATTTTTCGACATATATCTTGATATGCCGCTCAAAAGCTCGTTATTGAGCGTTTTATCCGAACCATTGCCATCACGGGTTGCTCCTAAAACGGGAATGTTGCGATCAACACACAGCATCTCTATTAAAAATTGCTTTAAATCCGGACGCTTGTCCTTGCTGTGACCATAGGTGATATGAAATGGCTTCTCTACCAAATCATAATCTCCGAATACGCTCATTGATGTCGTGTCGTAATGACCACATCGTGTGTCTATCTGAAAACCACCCACTGCATTTTGGGCAAGCTGTCCAAATATCTTTTGAGTCCCGGTTTCGTATATTTTATCCAATACGCGGCCCAGGTTATGGTCAGAAAAAAGTTCAGGCGCTACAAATTTGCCCAGAAGCAACTCACCATCTTTCTTACGATAAAAATTAATCATTCGGTACAAAGGTGTACGACCTGTCAATGTATCCAACACCATAGCCAAGACGGCAACGCCGGGACTCAATTCCATCTGTGATTCGACCATACTATCTATGGTTTCTGTTAACTTAATTTGCCGTGCATACTCTTTGACTATTGGTAAATGCTGTACATTCGTGAACTTCGCGTCGGCCAGATCCAATGACTCCATATTTCATCCCTTCAATAAAATTGTTTTTCGGGACAAAATAACACCAGCACAGCTAGAAGTCTAGGGTAAATGCCATTCATTTTATAAATACCACTCTAATCTACCTATGTGTTTGATATTACATTACTAAAAAATATACACCTTTTCTTTTTTAAGGTGTGGAAAGTGCGTTCCAGAGTTAATCCTATTACAATTTATGACCGGCATGGTGATGTGGTTCTCATTAACCGAGGAAAAAACAGTGGTTTCAGCAAGGGGGATCATATGCTTGTTTTCTCCCAACCAAAAGACTGGACCAATCCCAACACCGGTGTAACCAGCCGAATGCCTGGTCGTCAAGTAGGCGAAGTAGAAATAAGCCGCATTGATGAAAAATCAAGTGAAGCCAAGATTGTAACTGATAACGGCATTGAGCCTAATTTCGTTTTAAGAAAAAAATAGTGGCAGGAGACCAATATGATAACACGCTTTTTTCTATGTTTTTTTCTATCCACTTTGTTGTTGATTATGGGGTGCGGTAATGAACCCACTTCCCATTCGCCGGAGGGATCTAACGAAAAAACGATTCTTATCGGGAATTTCCGTTTTAGCGGGTCCGCCGAATCCGGTCAATATGCCCCCTACTTATTCAAATTAAATCGATTGATTCGTGATGAACTGGGACAAGGTAAGGTTTGGCAAGTTATTGAATCTGATCGAAGCCAGGAGATCGCAGACTTGTTGATGAACGAAAAAGGGACGCAATCATTGCCCACATCAAAAGGAGATGCCCTTCCGGAGATGGATCTGCCAACTGCCCAATATTTGGTAGTGGGTGAAATGGACGGATTTGATCTTGTTATGGATGACATGCCAGTTTTGCGAGAAGAGGACGGAAGGAAAACGGTTGCCACAGTAACCGGTCGGCAGCGGGTGGCATCTTCCCGAATAAGTTTAAGAATGGTGGATGTTGAAAGTAAACGCTGGCTGATACAAAAAACCATCAATTTCAAAGAACCGGTCGAAGACAGAGCCGGCGCTGAAACCCAAATCAACACGGCACTTTCCGCCATGGCATCAGCTATAGTTGGAGAAATAACGATAGCTGTGGCAGGAACGCCCATGGTCGCTGAAATCAATTCCGATGGCACCCTTCTGCTCAACAGAGGCCATATGCAGGGTGTCAGAATGGGGCAGGAATGGCAATTGTCCAGAAGTGACAAACCGGTGAAGGATCCTGAAACAGGCGAATTCATGTCGGACACAGGGCGTATTATCGGCAAAATAGAAATCAAACAGATACTTGAAAATCATTCTATTGCCGTCTTTTTGGGGAATGAATCTGCCAAGTTAGGAGATAAGGTTGTTTTACAAAAAAATAATAACGAATCCGAAAAACCGAATGTACAGCCGGTTCGTGTCGCCATCGGCGGTTTTATGCTGGGCCCTGAAGTGGAACAATCCATTACAGACAGCGGATTCATATACGAGTTAGAGGACCGGTTGTTGCACTGTTTGCAGCACGATTCCGGATTAAAGGTCGTTGAACAGAGCAGCCTCAATATTAAGAAGATTCTGGCCCAACAGATGTTGACGGATTTAAACAAGGGACGGGAGCCCGGTCTACCGATGGGAACATTGTCCGGTGTGGATTACCTGGTGTTTGGCAGGATTCATAAGGTGAATGTATCGGTGTCTGAAGATCTTAAATTAGAGGCTTTAGACCTGACGGTTAAAGACGGCGTCCCATCTTCAGGCTCGGTTAGGGCGCATATTTATCTGCAGGATGTAAATACGGGTGAGCTTACATTAAGTGAGGAAATTAACATCCGTCAAAATCTATCTGAGAAAGATGCGGCAGCGTCCAGGGCCAAACTTCTATCCTTGTTCGCAGATGAGGTGAATCGCCAGTTCCTGCTTGGGTTAAGTCCTTTGCGCATTGAAGTGGCTGGTTTAGATGAAGTGATGCTGAATCATGGGCGTGAGGTCGGATTAAAAAAAGGGATGGAATTGATTGCCGACAGCATCGGAGAGTTGCGCAGGAATGTTTATACCGGCCAAATAATGGAGGGCATGGGATCCCAACCGGCCGCCCGCCTTGAGGTCTCAGGCTTTTCAGCCAAGGGTTGGGCCCGGGCAAGAGTGATTAAAGGCAATGCTGAAGAAGGCATGCTTGTTCGATTTGCCGGCGGGTCTACACAAGCGCCTGGTTTAGACCCTTCTAATGAACAAGCAACACAGAGTCAGATCCCAAAATCAAACTGGTAAAAATAAGAACCAAGTCTTTTATATCAACTGTGAGCGCCATGGAGAAAAAGAGAATGCGAAAAAAACGGATAATAGGAAGTTTTTGTTGTATTGTATTTGTGTTGTCCATAACCGGAGAATGTGTGCTTGGCGGTTCGCTAAGTTTCCTGGAAAAACTACCTGGTCCCATCAAAGAGTTGCCCAACCCATTTAAAAGGAAACCCGTTAACAAACCTCAGACCTACAGCGATAGCGATTGTATTCCTGCCGGGCAAGGTGGATCGGTTAACAAATGGAGCATGATTAGTAAGATGACGCTTAACAAGATCATTAACAAGTCCCTAGAAGTAATAACGGGTGTTGAAGATGTCTTCGTAATTCAAGAGGATATCACAGACACCTGTATGGCGGATAAATATCTGGCTTACGCAGACCAAAAAAGCCAACTTCTCTCAGACGCCTCAATACATCTTTTGGATGCCATGGCGGATTCTCTTACAAATCAAAAGGACCGAAAAGCACTTGAGGCGGCTCGAGATGCTGTGAGCCAACAATTGGAAAACGGAGATAAAACCGATGCCGTTGTCAGTGTCGGTAAAGGTTTTGACGTCTATAATGAAAAACTCAAGGAATGCAAAGAGGTCGACAAAACAGCAATGGCAATCGTTTGGATGGATGCCAAAAATCTATCGGTCCGCAATGTTGAGATACTTTCTTTGGGCAGACATATCTTTGAGTTTGCAGAAGAAAATATAGCATGGGGAGTTAAAAATATTGATAGATTGAAACCTTTTGGGGTCTACGTAAAAGGGTTAGCAGTGCAGACAAAGGCCTTGGCTCAGACACCCCGGCTTGCAGCTGCGCATTTTGATCACCACGATAATAATTTGTTGGCAGCGGCCAAAAAGAATAACAATAAAGCCATTGAAGCCAAACTGGCAGATGAAAATGGGCTTGGTGAAGATGCGGATGAAATTTTGGGAAAGTTGTTTCATTTTAATTTGAGGTTAGCTGTTAAAAAGGACTTCAATGAGGCATATTTTTAACATATTTTTCATTTTCTGTTTGCTTGTTCCCCAGGTTGCGGAAGCTGGGACAAAATTTCCAAAAACATTTTGGATCGGTATAGATGATGGCCGTCCCTCGGCACAAAGTTTTGCCCAACACTATTTAATTGAACCGGTTTTAAAAAAAATCAATCTTGGGGGTGAAAACAACGGCTGGGCGTTAAAACCGCTGGTGGATCAGTTTTTCAAAGAACATCCAGAAGATAAAAAAATGCTCAACCTTTGCGAATCGCTAAAAGGGATCAGTCTGCTCAAAGATGGTACCGCCCTTGGGGTCTTTCATTTAGGTAATGTCAGGCATTTTGAACTAAAGTATGAAGGCAAAAAGGATGTTGTCGTTGAAATGAGCCTCAGCTGGATTGTGATTGGGAGTGAAAAAGGAGCAACACGAATTGGTGTGGCGCCGGAGGTTCGACTGGCTCGTACCGCATTTGCCTATTTGACGGAAACTGTTGAAGAATCGTACTCCCCCGATTTAACGGCATTCTATCAAAAAGCCTTTTTTAAGGTTATGGGACTGCTGATGAATGAAGTTCGAAATTCAAACCTGGTGGAATCAAAAAACAAGCAGATACCGGTGATGATAGAAAAAATGGTTCTAGGACAAAAAGCCAGAAAACTTGTAAATGAATATATCAGCGTGTGGTTTGAATCTGAAGGAGAAGCTGTCGCAAGACAGAAATTTATAGAAGGGCTAAAATTTTATCTGCAAAAGGAGTTGATTCAAGCCATTCGGAAAAATCCGGCTTTGGATAAAGTATCGCTTCTTCCGCCGAAAGGGGCATTATCTTTTCTGCAACGCAATTGGGAAGACTATTTATACCGCCTGGAATCTTTGGGGTATACCGATGAAAGCCGGCTGCCGGAGCCGATCATCAAGGAGGTTGGGTATGCCTGCGAGTATAATAAAAGAGAGAAACTGTCAGGCCCTGGACATATGTCAGGAAAGCTGGGGGCGTATATTGTCAGGGGCATTTGGATTCAGGCGGGAATAACGGATTTGGATAAAACATTGGATGAAACAGAAACTGACGAGGCGCGGGTATGGCGGTATTCGAGTACGGCCATGGCTTTTTCAGTTGTACCCCTCTCAAAAAAGAAAGAAGGGGGGAAACTTGGACTGCCGGATATCGCAAAAGCCTGCAAGGCCCAGTCAAGCAAAGCCGTAAGTGTTAAAACATATTTAGAAGCCAAAGATCACCCAACGGTTGATTACAAGGCAGAGCGTTGGAAATTATTAAGATCGATCCACAATTCCATTTCTAATCCAACCCCTCTACCGGGCGAAATGCAAGGAATAGTGCAGGACATTGTCAAGAAGCTGGAACAATCCATAAAAATAGAAAACTGGGACAAAAAAATTATACCAAGACTGGAGAGCGTTCAATGCGACTAAACACACTTATGACGTTGATACTTGCATGTGGTATCTTTTCTGGAACTGCAACAGCTTCAGAAGATTATATGCGGACATCCGGAACAGCGGAGGAGAGTAGTGAACTGCTTGCCGTTAAAAGAATCTATACCGATATGACAGCCAATGTGGTTCGTAAAATCGTTGGCGATCAGGCTTCTGTTGAAGGTGTCGCGGGGAAAAAGTTTCATGAAGAGATCAATAAAGATGTTCTATCCTTTATTAAAGGGTGTTGAAATCGATAGCGTAAAATTAATGTAATTAGCTAATATATCAGCGTGTTATTGGTTGCAAAAGCCTCTGTTTAGTTGTAGATTTGAGTCGCTAAAAACAAATAACAACACAGAGGCTTTATGCACGAAAAAAATATCAAACGAATCATCACAAAGCAATTGAAAAAAATTTTTCCGAAATGGAAGAATATGCCCAAGAAGTCCAAAAAAGAACTGATCAAGGAGATCATGATAGAGGTTGCTGGTAATTATGATTATTCTCAGGAATTGGACGTTCCCATCGAAGAACTTATAGGAGTTGAAGATCAAAGACCGTCTATGGGAATTCGTAGTCTTCCGGAAATGGCAACCTATATTGAGAATTTCCATTCTGATAATCTGTTCGATTTCGATCGGTTGAAAAAGCCATATCCTGAAATTGTAGATGAAGAGCTAAAATTCGTTGACCAGCTTTTAGATGACCAGATTATAAACAGCTTGATTGCCCCAGAAGGGTATTCAGCTCCACATAGAGACATTCAGCCCTATCAGCTGTTTCGGATGGAGCTTTTGAAAATCATCAAATATCCTGAAATCAGCTACAGAAAATTTTGCAGTGATGAATATTTCGGCAGAGAACGGAAACAAAACAGGCGTTTTGTAGGATTACCCTTAAACACCAAAAGCCAAGTGGACCATACCGAACTGTGTCATTTCCGGCGTGGACTGAGATTTCATCAATTGATGAAATCTCTGGTGTATTTCCTCCATCATTTTTATAAATCAGGTTGTTTAGAGAATACCGTAATTCATGGTGTTGATTCGTCCGAGTTACCGTCTGAAATCAATTATCCCCTTTGCACAATTGAGGTAAAAGGAAAGAAAGTACGTATTTACTCCGATTTGGATTGTGACTGCGGAAGGCGCCGAAACAAAAGGGATAAGTCGTTTTATGTTATCGGATACAGGCTCCATACTTTAACAGCGATAAATCCAGCAACCGGCCATAGCTTTCCTTTGGTCTCTATTGTGGGCGCAGCAAATCATCACGACAGTCTGTTTTTAAAACCGTTGATCAAGCTTGCCCAGGCACTGGGTATTGATATTAAATTGATAACCGCAGACCAGGCCTATCACGATAAGGATGGTTCCGTTCTGAATGAAACCGGGGTTTATGTTGTGGCCCCGGCATCTGAACAAGCAAAGCTTCCTGATAATGTTTTAGAATCTCCGTTAAGAGTCACCTGTAACGATTCCTGTGAGCTTCCAATGAAATATTTGGGAACCACACCGGAAGGACATGAATTTGAGTGTGGCGCAAGACCATGTGAATGTATGTTTGAACCAACCTGTCCCAAATCAAGAATTATTGATTTTGACAACGGTCATTTTCAGCCAATGCTAACTTTTCATAACGGTTCACAAAAAGCGATCAAAATTCGAAAGAATTGCGAACGGCCTTTCAATTTGATGAAAAAAAGAGAAGGGCTTGAACAAACAAGGGTAAGAAGCCAGCATGGGGTAGTTGTTCGATCTGCATTAACGACAATTGTAACCTTGCTAATTGAGATGGCTGGGACAAGGCATAAGCCGAAGAAAAAAGAGAATGACCAAATGGAGTTGTTTACTGCTACAGGATAAAATTTAGAAACGTAATGTCTGATTTTCTCTGGGCCGATTGATTGGTTGTTACCAGTATATCCGGATATTATAAACAGACCGCAGCTTGATACAAAGTCCATGCGGAACAAACCAAAAATCCGGATCTTATTGGGGGGCTAACCATAACAATCGTACACCAAAAACGGACCATACAAACATAAGCTATTTATAGCTTTATGAAAATTTGATTGGTTTCAACACCCTTTATTAAACGATATTTCAAAGATGAGGTAAAAGAGTGCCAGGGAAATGAAAATGGCACCGTTTTTTGTTCAATCGAAGCAACGGCAAAGCTGTTTGAGTTTCGTCCTGTCATAGACCAAGCGCTACGGAATCCGATAGAGGGAATAGACAGAATAGGAACCTACCGTATGGTCATTCTTCGGAACCCGGAAGATCCATCGGCATCCAACCTGGCCAATGCCATACATGCCGAACTTAAAAGATATGGACATGATGTGGATTTGCTTGACAAAGATTATAAGGGCACCATTGGAAAAACCGGGAATCTTTGTGAGCAGTATCGCAAAGGGATGGAACGTTACCGCGACAAACCAAATTCCAAGGCCTATGCTGGATACAAGGCGCTATTGGAAACTTGTAAAAAAAACAAAAACATCGCCCGGAGCATTGATATTATTTCATCCGGAATAGAAACATATACATTTGACAGGGGGAAAATACCAGGAAGTCTTATACCGGATATGGAGATTCGCAATGGCAACACAGGGCGTGTGGATCAGAACTTGGGAAGTGAACGAATTGAGGATATCGGAGAGGGGAGCAGTGAAAAAGAAGCCACCAGCGATCTTAAGAACAGACTGATTCAACGGGTTGCAGCCCTTATTCTAAAGTCTTTGAACGACTCCCTTGCAAGGGAGGCAAAAGACAAGCAGTATAAAACCTCAAGGCCGTCAACGGTAGAAAAAAACTTTTTGTATTCCTATACCGTGAAAATAAATGGTGTTTCTGATTCAATTCATGAAGACCGTCAAAAAACCAAAATGGTGCGCAAGGTCATCGAAAAGCAATTTGCCACACGGCCCGAAAAGGATGAACATTACAGCAGTCACCTAACCCAGATTTATCGTTTTGGTACAAATGAATCCATTTACAAAGATGACCTGATCGATGCATTTTATGAAGCCGCCCATCAAGCCGGATACAAAGATTTCAGAATCCAGGTTGATCATGACGGTGTTTTTGTTGTTAGCTTTGGAGGGTAGAGATATGAAAAACAGAATTACAAAGATAATTATTGCATGTTTTAGCGTACCTCTCGTTATGGTTGCCTTTTCAGGCTGTGCAATGAATCAACCGGTACCCATGAAAAAACCGGATTCGGTTGAACATTCCTATAGCAAAGATCTGGTTCGATCCCAGCAGGGGGTTGAATTGCTGATTCAAAATAAAGAACTCGAGGATACCTTGGTGATCAGTGATGTTGCGCTGGTACGGGGGGAATATGTGCGACAGTTCCGAGCCCGCATCAGCAATACCGGAAGGCATACACTGGAGATCAGTACTGAACCGGTCTGGTTTGATGAGCACGGTGTGCAGATGAGCAATGTATATAGTCAGCGCCAGGTGCATCGCTTAAACGGGGGACAGGGTATTTCTATCAGCCACGATGCAGCCAGTCATGCAGCCAGATCGGTCCGTTTGATAGTGAATTGTCCGGCAGGCAGTTGCAGGGTGAAGGAGTAAATTAATGAAGCGAAGACAATTTCTACTGTCGCTTGTCTTGGCATTGTCCGGTTATAAAGCCAATGCAGGATCTCTCGATCTTGAGGAGTTAAAATTCAGAACCAAAAACGAGTTCGATATGGCCATGATTGAACGAAAGGTTTCATCGTACTGGCTGAATGCGCTAAATCAAGGGAAAAAACTAAATGAACAAATTGGGCAAAAAATTATGGACGATACTGCCCAAGCAGCATTAAAATCCATTGCTCAGCCTCTATGGGCCGGCTCAACCCGCGACCTGAAATGGGACATCGTTTTGACCGATTCCACTTTAGTTAACGCATGTACACCGGGTGGTGGATTGATTGTTGTGAATACGGGACTTTTGGCCGAATGTCAGGAAGAAGTAGAGTTGGCAAGTGTGATTGCGCATGAAATTGGTCATATCCAACATAGGCATGCCATCCAGCGGTTGATGACCATCGCTGTTCAAAAGGAGATGGGTATTGGTCAAAAAACTTCGACGGCAAATCTCATCAATGACGCCTCCATGGAAAGGCTCATGGCAAGCGCTGTTGAAATAATCCACTTGAGCTATAGCAGATTAAGAGAATATCAGGCAGATGCCTTTATCATCCAAGCATTTTTAACGGCAGGCTACTCCCTGGCCAAGGCAAGTATATTTTTCCACAAGCTCACTAAAATCTTTGGTAAGATGAGTCCTAATTTTTGTATTTATAGCACACATCCTCTAACTGATGAACGTATCAGGCGAATCGAAGCCCTTGCGGCTACCTACGGGAATAAAGGAACACGAGGTGACTCCGAAGCGTTTAGACAATTAAAAAACTTACTGTGAACGATTCCCACACACTTTTTAATAAACAATCAAGCCATGGGAAACGGCAATTGCGATCGCTTGCTGGGCGTTCACCGCATCGAGTTTGTTTAGAACATTTCCCATGTGAAACTCAACTGTCCGCTGGCTGATATTCAAGATTTTGGAGGTTTCCCAGGCGGTTTTTCCGGTTGCCGCCCAAGACAGAATATCATATTCCCGTGGCGTTAATTTGGCAGGGCGTTTTGTTTGGCCCTGGATGATTTTTTTAACGGCCTGGCACACATGGGGGCCTAAATTTTCCATAATTTTTTCAGATCGGTGGTCCTTGGTAACCAGTTCTCCTGCAATGGATATTATGGCACATTCCGAAGATCTTCTTCCCTGTAGGCTATAGATCCATCCGTTTGTTAATCCAACGCCGGCAGCTTCATCCAGAATTTTTTTCTGTTCAGCATGTTGAGCGGTTCCGTTTCCTTCAAGCGGGAGGCAATCAGACCAGTAGATCAATCCTTTTTTCTGGTAAGCGACCAGGGCCACGGCGTCTTTGGCGATATAGTTTTTTTGAGCATAGCGGGTTTCCCATTCCTCGGGAAACGTTGAAATCATTTTAAAAGCCGCCATCTTTTTGGTTGTAAATTCATTGCAATCGCCAAATCCACATCGGGCATGCGAAAAGGGAATCAATATTTTGATTTGCTCGAGCAGTTTCTCAAATCCAGTAACATCTGTGCATTTAAGAGATGCGCTAATGATATCCAGCATCAAATTCAGATCTGACCGTGATAAATCTGCTTTCATGTTTCCCCACGCAATAGTCGTTCAGAAGGTAGCTTTCAAAGGATTATTTATATCGAGCACTTATCGTGCCAGACATTGCATGTCGCGTATTTGATATAATTACAGTCAACTATGTTATTCGTGGTAGTTGTGACGGTGCATATCGTAACACCTACATTCGGTTGGCGATCGTTTTGGTGTTACGATTTGTGACGTTTAGGCCCAATATCAGAAACATCTATGCAGGTAAGCACCCTAAAAACTGTTACTTAAAGTATAAATAGTTATAGCCCCCAAAACTCCAAAACAGAGCCAAAATAGACCGCGAACGTCTATTTGCATCGCCGAGGTTTGACATTGAATTTAATTTAGCCTAAGATATTAAAAAATGACTTAACATCCTGGCATCAATATAAATTGGAGTCCATTACAGATGATTATCGAATATTGTCAGAATGCAATTAAAAATGCCAACTACAAAAAGTTAGAGGACGGAACCTGGTTCGCTGAGATTCCGGGTTTTGATGGTGTTTGGGCCAATGGCGTCTCTGTTGAAACCTGTCGCAAGGAACTGATAGAAGTGCTGGAAGAGTGGCTGATTCTCAAGTTGAGAGACAACGATCCCATACCAACAGTCCATGGATTGAAAATTGAAATACGAGAAGTTGCCAATGCCTGAAATGTTATGCCCATTACAAGAAAGAAATTGATCCGCCAATTTCGGAAGCTGGGTTTTTACGGGCCGCTTTCTGGTGGACGCCATCAATTTATGGCGAAAGGAAATTTGAAAATCAGAATCCCCAATCCTCATGGAAATGATATTTCCGAATCTCTATTGAAAGAAATCTTAAGACAAGCCGGTATCCCAAGAGAGGATTTAGACCAACAATAATTCCGGATAAAAGCCCCAAGAGAAACCCATAAAATCATAGTTGTTCTCATCTTGATGTTACGATTTGGGGTTGTTTAGAGCCTATCTCAGAAACATCCACGCAGGTAAGCACCCTAAAAAAGGGGTAACTCCGAAAACGTTCGTCTTTATAGAAGGTTGTGCCTGTTGACTCTCGACTGTAGACTGCCGACTTGTTGGTGGTGTGGGGGGGGCGCTATTTTCGGAGCCCGGATGCCGGAACGCACTTTCCACACCTTAAAAAAGAAAAGGTGTATATTTTTTAGTAATGTAATATCAAACACATAGGTAGATTAGAGTGGTATTTATAAAATGAATGGCATTTACCCTAGACTTCTAGCTGTGCTGGTGTTATTTTGTCCCGAAAAACAATTTTATTGAAGGGATGAAATATGGAGTCATTGGATCTGGCCGACGCGAAGTTCACGAATGTACAGCATTTACCAATAGTCAAAGAGTATGCACGGCAAATTAAGTTAACAGAAACCATAGATAGTATGGTCGAATCACAGATGGAATTGAGTCCCGGCGTTGCCGTCTTGGCTATGGTGTTGGATACATTGACAGGTCGTACACCTTTGTACCGAATGATTAATTTTTATCGTAAGAAAGATGGTGAGTTGCTTCTGGGCAAATTTGTAGCGCCTGAACTTTTTTCTGACCATAACCTGGGCCGCGTATTGGATAAAATATACGAAACCGGGACTCAAAAGATATTTGGACAGCTTGCCCAAAATGCAGTGGGTGGTTTTCAGATAGACACACGATGTGGTCATTACGACACGACATCAATGAGCGTATTCGGAGATTATGATTTGGTAGAGAAGCCATTTCATATCACCTATGGTCACAGCAAGGACAAGCGTCCGGATTTAAAGCAATTTTTAATAGAGATGCTGTGTGTTGATCGCAACATTCCCGTTTTAGGAGCAACCCGTGATGGCAATGGTTCGGATAAAACGCTCAATAACGAGCTTTTGAGCGGCATATCAAGATATATGTCGAAAAATGGTCTAAAAGATGATGTCTATATTCATGTGGCCGATGCAGCCATGGTAACCGTAAAGAATTTGGAGATGGCTGATTTACAGAAAATATTATTTATCAGTCGTTTGCCGGCAAACTTCAAGGAGTGTAGCCGAGCCATCGAAGAAGCCGTAGCCCAGGATCAATGGAAAGATATCGGCACTTTGAATCAAACCCCGTCGACGCGAAAGCGTCCGGCAGCATTTTACCGCACCTTTGAAACCACAGTGAAGATAAATGGAAGAACTTATCGAGCGATTGTAGTACATTCAAGTGCCCATGACAAAAGAAAACATAAACGAATTGATCGACGATTAAAAAAGGAACATAAAGAGCTGACGAAAATTTGTAAAAAGGAAATGGCGACTGCATACTTTTGTCAGACCGATGCACAGATAGCGGTACAAAAGCTATGTACATTAACTGGGGGTTCAGAATGTTATCGAATTTCGACTATGATTGAAAAGGTTGCCAAATATAAACGTGGTCGCCCGGCTAAAGGACGAGAACGAGAAGTTGATCACTATGAGTATGTCCTTAAGCCCGAGATCGTAGAAAACGCTGAAAAAGTAAAAACATTGCGTTCTGAAGCCGGGTGTTTTGTTTTACTGACCAATTTGATCTCTGACGAACACAGACACGAGTGGGATGCCGGTCGATTGTTGCAGCTATATAAAAATCAGAGTGGCATTGAGCAAAACTTCGGATTTTTGAAAGACCCTGCGATAGTCAACGGCATCTTTTTGAAAAAAACAACTCGTACTGAAGTGTTGGGTCTAATCCTTTTGATAGCCCTTTTGATTTGGAGATTAATGGAGCGCGCAATGCGCCAATTTACACAGCCGGATGGGAGTACATTGCCAGGTTGGGAAGAGCGTAAAACCAAAAGACCGACTTCTTTTATGATGACGACAAAATTTACTGATGTGCTTGTCATTACAATTGGAAAAGTTCGCCGCCTTGCGAATCGATTTACATCAGATCAACTTGCCTACCTTGAAGCATTGAAAGTAAAGCCGGATGTGTTTGTTACACTCTGAGATGACAATTAAATCATTGAAACAGTACAAAATAGGGTGTGGAAAGTACGCCGGAACAAAAAAATGCCAAGGATACGGAAGGTACTTGATCCTTGGCATTTATTCTTTTGGGGGACTACAAAAACAATGGGTTGTCAGGCGTGGGTTCTATTTTGGCAATCACAAACTTATAAGCAAGAACTCAGGCGCTGACGGTTGCCCATACCCTAATGTTTCAAAAGCGCGAGGGCTTCAGAGGCAAGGCATCAAGGGTGAAGACGTAGTCATTTACTTCAAGCCCTTGATAACGCAGCATCTGGAATTCTCGCGCTTTCCCAGTGGGTTAAGAAATACGGCAAAATAACGTGTTTCCTTGACGTTACCGTTTGTGAGATCCAGAAACTTGCCAATAAACGAATTAACTTTTTGATGTTATATGTTAAATTGACAAGTGCCAAATTTTTTAATGCAACATTGGGGTATATTTACCGGCGGATGATTATCCCTCCGCGTTCTTTTCCAGTTCATCCAGTTTGTCGGGGTCTGACACCGCAATATCCACAAGACATTTCGGAATAGAGCTTTGTTCGCACATTACCCTTATTTCCTTCTCCTGATCGCTGAATTCCATGATTTCACGAATAGATTCAATGTGATCAAGGATATCATCCGATGACATGTCTTCCAGCGAAGGCCCTTCGGCTTCTGCTTTTTTCCGGGCCGCTTCCTCTTCTGCCAGGCGCTGTTTTTCCTTTATTTCTTCTTCCATGGCTTTATTGACAGCATCAATCGCCCCCTGGTCGACACCGGCCAATTCAATCATCAAGGCTTCAGAGACATTTTTATCAATAAGGTGCCTGATCTTTTCTTCTTCGGACTTTCCTTCTACTGTTTTCAAGAGGCCTAATACTCTTTCCCTTTCTGCCAGTTCCTTCTTGATAAGTTCCTTTACCTCTGCCAGCTTTTCATCCGTAATCCCCAATGAGCTGGTGATCACAGCGGAAGCCACTTTTTCCCCAAGAAGTAAACGAATGCCTTCGTCGCCGTCCAGGCCTTTTGCTTTGGCAATCAGTAGGTCAAGTTTCTTTTTTTCTACAAATCGAATCACATCCGGCCTTCTCGCAGCGCTCCTGAGCACCGGCCATGTTGTGCCAATGTCATCGAGAATTTTATTCGCAGCGGCGTAGGCGTCTGCAGCGGTCTCTAAGGTCAGTTCGGCGATCGCAGCGTTGAAATCCTTTAAAAGGGGGGCTCCGGCTTTTCGTGCTTTATCCAATGCCCATCGTACTTCAAGCATATTTCCGCCATCTCCAGAAACACTGTAACCCGCATCGTCAAGTTTTCCTGCGATCTGCTGGATCGATGCTTCAATTTTTCCCTCAGACATGTCCTGGGGGTTGAGTTCGAGGATATTTTCCTCGATGGCCAACCAGAGAGGTTTTTTTTCAGTTGCGTCGCTTGTCGTCATTTTCCAATCTCCTTTTAGTGATCAAAACAATAAAAAATAAACTACTTCTTAAACAATAAAATGGCATCAAGTGTTGGGCCAACGCTTTGAAAAAGCGAGTGGTTACAGGTCTATTAATACAACTTTGAAGATTTATCAATTTTGAAATTATATTGCATAAACAATCCCATAACAAGCTATTTTAAAAAGGGCGTTTTATAACTAATAACAAAAATGTTTATCAAAAATACATAAATGTAAAATACCGTTATCGACATTGTGGCATGCCACATCTTTCCCAAATATAAAAAATAGTTAACATGCTATAATATATTGAAAAAGTTGTGATTGTGTCCATCATGGTATGGTTCATTCGAATTGTTGGCAAGCATTTTGCTGTGGATTATGATTGATACGAAACGTTTGAACGAAAGGATACAACATGACCATTGGAAACGCGATTACGTTTATTGAACGGGGGGGCAAAGACGCGGCTTTGCGGGCGCGTTTGAATGCTGCATCAAGCTTATCGGAACTCAGGAATGTTTTGGCAGATGAGGACCTTATATTTTCTGCCCATGATTTTGATGAAGCCTATCATCACCGATTGATCCAGTGTCAGGAAATGGAAGATGCTGAAAAGCTCATTGAATTCCGGTTTTGGTGGGACCTGTTAGATCGAAGTGTTAGATCGGATCAGTGTGCCACAGCTTGCAATAGTTGTAGCGTACACGACTAAAAAGGGGATTGGAAATGCAAAAAACGACGATTTTTGAAACTTTCAAATGTTAGCAAAAGAGACATTTGAAAAATTAAAAACCCGATCCATGGGAAGCAGATCGGGCTTTCAAATTTAGTCTTACTCAGATTTCTAATGTTATATGTGAAATGTCACTGTCTGAAGCCTGTCAAATATACCAATGCCTATTTTATTTCGAACGCTTTTTAAATGCATTCCTGGCTTGGCATTTAACTTTTTTGAACTTTCGGACGGATCACAATAGAGGGCCCGGTTTTTGCTGACCAGGCAAATCCGGCAGAATCTGCGCCCTGTCCATATTTTTCTCTCAGCTCCTCCAATGGCCCGGCATCCAGGGCCCGGGTGGGACAGGCTTCCACACAGATCGGTTTGCTATTTTTTGGCCATTTATCCGAGCAAAAATCGCACTTCTGCATTTTGGCGCCGGTCTCATCGCCAAACTGAGGGGCGCCGTACGGACAGGATTGCGAGCAGGAATAACCACAACTGAGGCAGCGTTTGGCCTCTTCTACGATCATATCGTCAGGCAATCCCAGCTGAATTTCATTAAAACTTTTCAAACGGTCTTCAAGTTTAATTTCCGGCATTTTGACACGTTTGGCTGCATGATATTGTTCAGTTTGGACTTTGGCCACGATTGACCAGTCCCTGTCCCGTCCTTCTCTGAGATCTACGCCCCTGAGGTAACGACTGATGGATATGGATGCCTCTTTTCCGGCGGCTACCGCCTCCACCACCGACTTTGGGCCATGCAGGGCATCACCACCGGCAAATACCCAGTCCAAAGAAGTCTGAAGTGTTGTGCGATCGGCATCCAGGCCCATGCCGGTAACTGGCACCCCCTGTTCCCGGAGCAGATCAAGCTCAGCGCTCTGGCCGATGGCCACAATCACCGTGTCTGCAAACATTGCCTCACATTGGTTTTCGTCGTATTTTGGATTAAAGCGGCCGTCTGCATCGAAGACGGCCGTACATGCCTTGCACTCCAGGCCAGATACACGTTTGGCTTTGTCGATAAAAAAGTCCTTTGGGCCAAAACAGTTGACGATCCGGATATCACTTTCCATGGCCTCTTGGATTTCGTGTTCCCACGCAGGCATTTCTTCACGTTTTTCCAGGGATACCAGGGTGACTTCCTTTGCACCTTTCCGTTTTGCGGTCAGGGCCGTATCAATCGCAACATTCCCGCCGCCGATCACGATCACCGATTCACCGATGCTCACTTCCTTGCCCAGGGCCACATCACGCAGAAAATCAACACCCTGGATGACGCCTTTTGCATTTTCATTATTCACCCCCAGCCGTCGTCCGCCGTGGAGACCGGTGGCCATAAACAGGGCGGCATACCCGTCCGCCTTGAGGCTTTCCAGGGTGATGTCTTTTCCGAACGTAACCCCGGTGTTAAGGGTGACGCCCATTTTTTTGATAACATCGACTTCCCCGGCCACAATATTGCGGGGCAGGCGGTATTCCGGGATGCCCACGGCCATCATGCCGCCGACCACCTCCAGCTTTTCGAAAACGGTGACCGAATATCCCTCCTTTGCCAGATAATAAGCACAGGTGAGGCCAGTAGGGCCTGACCCGATGATGGCCACTTTTTCGTTTTTATGCGCATTGATCTTTGGAATATAAGGAGTGGGGCGCTTCAAATCCAGATCCGCCAGATACCTGTGAAGGGCCTTGATCGAAACCGAATCATCAATGTCGCCCCGGTTACAGGCTTTCTCGCAAGGATGATGGCAAACCCTTCCGCAAACAGCCGGAAACGGGTTTTCCTCCTTGATGAGCTTCAGTGCTTCGCTGTACTTTTCCTTCTCCGACAGTCCCACAAAGCCCTGGACATTGATATGGGCCGGGCAGTTGGCCGTGCATGGGGAAGGATTGGCCTTTTCGGCAATCAGCGTCTCCGGAATCGTTTTGCATCCGGTGCACACATCTCTGTCCACAATGACGGCACCGGTGGTCTCTTCCTTTCGAATGGCTCCTTCCGGGCAGGCTGCCAGGCAGATGGGGTCAGCGCAATGATAACAGGCTGTTGGGAAATATGATATGAACGGATGGGGGAATTCCCCCCGTTCCAGGTAGGCCAACCGGATCCAATTGGCCCGCCCCGGGGGCGTATCGTGCCAATCCTTACAGGACACACAACAGGTGAAACATCCGGTACATCTTGTTTGATCGAAATAAAATCCGAACTGCATGTTTAATCCTCCATGACCTTCAGCCGACTTGCCATCGGTCTTTTCTCCTTATATCTTTTCTATCTGAACAAGGACCGTGTTATAAGCATACGCACCACCCGGTGAGGGTTCGTCTTTGGTGAGGATGTTTGCGTGTCCCGCCTTGTCCACACCGGTTTCATCCGGTTCGTACCAGGCGCCTTCCGATAGACTAGCAACTCCCGGCATGATACGATTCGTGACGTTGGCAGGAACTTGCGTCTCCCCCCTGTCGTTGAACACCCGGACCATGTCGCCATGCTGTATACCTCTGGCACGGGCATCGGCAGTGCTCAAGGCAACGCCATGGGGTGATTGCTCCCGAAGCCATGGGAAGGCATCGAACTGGGCGTTTGAGCGCCTCCGGTCATGGGGTGTGACGAGCTGAAGCGGGTACGTCTCGGCTAACGGATCGTTGGGACTCTCCCAGGTTTCGATATATTTGGGAATTGGTGGCAGATTTGGTTTGTTCATGTCCGCGAGCCGCTGAGAGAAAATTTCGATCTTTCCGGAAGGGGTTGGAAAGGGATTATTTTCCGGGTCCTTTATCTGTTTCTCAAACGCCACATACGGCCCCTCGCGATCAAGCCAGTGGATCGCCTTTTTCTTAAATTCCTCGTAATTTGGAATCTGAGCTTTCTTGGCCACCCACCGGAGTCTTTCTTCCTCTGTCATGGTGTCATAATCTTCAATTCCCAAGCGTTCGGCAAGCAGTTTGCCAATCTCATTTTGGGGTTTGGATTCCCCCACGGGTTCAATGGCCTTGTTCTGAAATCCATAATATCCGTTCACGGCTCCCGGAACGATATCTTCTCTTTCAACATAGGTGGAAGTAGGCAGTATAATATCGGCGTATCGGGTTGTTGCGGTGGTAACTTGCTCGGCAACGGCCACAAACTCCAATTCCTTGAGGGCACGAACGGTCTTGTTTGTATTGGGCAATGCGTTGATGTAATTGCAATTCAAAATGAATGCCATCTTGTAATCGGCCGGATAGCCGCCTGCTTTGCCCGTCAGGATAGCGTCCGCTATTTTGGTGTAATGAACCCTTGGATGGACATATCCCAGAGGAACGCCGTCTGCGGTTTTGTAATCTTCCATCGGGTTTGCCTTAAATTGCAGGCCGCCTCCCATATGAACCTTATACGGATATCCGCCGACCACCGACACCCAGGCCCTTCCTGCGGCATCGCCTCCCCGGATTCCGATATTTCCGGTCATGGCCGCCAGGGTGCTGGCTGCCCGGTGAAATTGCTCGCCAAAGGCCGTTCTGCCAGGGCCAATACCCGGCATGAGGGCGGCCGGCTTGGTTGTTGCGTATTCCCGGGCAAGTCTCTGAATCGTTTCGGCCGGAACCCCGGTAATGGGTGATGCCCAGGCTGGCGTTTTGGGAACGCCATCCTCTTCGCCCATGACATACTTCCGGAACTTATCAAACCCAACGGTATAGGTGTCCAGAAATTTCTGATCGTGCAGGTTCTCCTCGATCATTACATAGGCCATGGCAACAAGCATGGCAGTATCCGTGCCTGGTTTGATCGGAATCCACTCATCTGCAAATGCGGCGGCAGTATCGTTGTACATGGGGTCCAGGGCGACGATGCGGATGCCGCGCTCCTTTGCCTGGGCGAGCACCCATGTGCTGTTTGTCCCCTGAATGGTCTTTGCCGGATCCCACCCCCATGCAATGATCAGACGGGAGTCAAGCAAATTGTCACGGGAGTTTGAGCAGTAAAAATGCCCATAGGTGTAATACTCTGACATGATGCCGCCCTGGAAGGAGGTGGTGCCCCACCAGGTGCTGTACCCCCCGGCCAGTGCCAGCAGCCTATGTCCGGTCATTACGGTATGAACCGTGCCAAGGTCGCCAGCCATCGGCAGGTAAAGGATTGATAGAGAGCCATAGGTATCCCGAATACGGGTGATTTCAGATGCAACCTTGTCCAGCGCCTCGTCCCAGGAGATTCTCTCAAACTTGCCTTCGCCCCGTTCTCCCACTCGTTTCATGGGATAGAGGATGCGATTATCCCCATACACCCTCTGCTTGAGGGCCCGTCCTCGCCCGCACCCCCTAAGTTGGTTGGGTTCCGGGCCATTGTCTGTTTCCACACGGGTGATGACGCCGTCCTTTACATGAACCCTCAGGAGGCAGTTGCCACCACAATGGCTGGCACACACTGTATTTACAACGGTTTCGCCCTTCATACACCTTCCCTCTTTATCGTTTGTTTGATGCCTATTCGCTTCGGCATGATAATGTCAACCCTTATTGGGGAATATACGAAAGAATAGATTAGAGATTCAAATACATAAATCGTTTTTACAGTTTCGAGCGATAAAATGCAAGAAAGGCCTTCAGCTTTCCTGTTCAGCGACGGTAGATTGGCACTGTCTCACATTCAAAATCCATGCACAGTGTTCTTTTGCAAAATACTGTACATGGTATCGCATCAGATATTTAATACTATTTAAGTGACATGGGACTAAAAAACAAGGATGGTATTATAAGGTTTTAGGGATGGGAATAACCTATCCTTATGGATCAGTGATTGATGTGATTGAGAGCAGATTTAAAAAGATTGAATCATTTTGGAATTTCAGTTAAAATTTTAACCTGCTTACGATCGCAAGCGAGGGTGTTTTGTTCTGTATAGTTTCATTTAGCAGTTCCTTCAGTTTAGACCTTGCGCGATGAAGCCTGATTTTTGCATTGCTCAGGGATATATCCAAAATTTCGGCGATTTCCTTATTTGATAGAATATTTTTTTCTTCCCAACCGCTGATTCAGTAATCAATTGAAAAAGTAGTCAAAATAAAACATGAAGCGTGGCTATTATTCGTGTCATCATTACTTTCGGAGAGCGTCGCAAGAATTTGAATGGCAAGTTCCTCGTGGGCTTCCGTCGTAGGATGGATCTGGTTCCAGAAAACGTATCCATCGCCGTTATCAAAATTATCAGCGACATAGAAAGAGGGGCAAACATCTCTAACATTGGTAAACCCATAATCGGCGGGATTATCGAAAATGTCTTGAAGGAGGCTATAGCTGTCGAACTCGTAGATTGTTATGCCAGGATGTTCCGTTCGGAACCCATTGATGCGTTCTGCCAATGCCGCGTTAAAGTTAGTCGATAGTTCTCTAAAGATGGATTCATCTTGAGTGCCCACATAACGGGGGGTTGCGCCCAAATCCGGCAAATTGATTATCAACACAGAAACGACTCCAAAGGCAGCGAGTTCATCCAGCGCCACTTCGATGTTATTGACACTTGCCTCGTAATCAACACCCCCGTTTAAAAAATCATTCGCACCGATCCAGATGATAAAAAGCGTATTGTCCATTATGCTACCGGAACTCACATAGGTATTCACCTGGGATAACAACCCGGGGGGGATAACGCCGTCTGTGGTGGCGCCCGCATAGGCATTATCAAACAGTGAACAATCAAGGAAATCTTCACCTGCCATATATTCTACCCAAACCGGCCCATTCGAAAAACGTCCTTGGTAGTAGTACTCCTCAGGAACCCATAACGGGTAGAGCGCATAAAAGTTGCCATTGTCCGATAAACTGTCTCCGAATACCACAATGGCGTCAAAATCTGATGCCCATCCCACTGTGGGCATATAAAGAAAAATGGCTAAAAATAAAGATAAAACAATTTTTATTTTCACTTGTAACCTTCAGATTTATAATGAATATCGATTGATTGTAATTGCTATCTCTCTCCACCCCTTGATAGGGACATTTCGATGGATACCCGTTTTGTGACTTTAAAGGCCTAATCCGGCAAAGCCGGAAGTCGAGAGTCTACAGTCGAGAGTCAACAGGCACAACCATCCCTAAAGATGCACGCTTTCGGAGTCTGCCCTTACTTGCGTGTATGTTTCTGATAAAGGCCTAAAAAGGCAGGACGCGTATCTATATATATCCTTGACGAAAAGATCTAAAGAGAAAATATATTTCACATGTGCTGGCCCGACATGATTTCTCCTGCCTAATTTAGCCTTAAACGGACCAGTCTGGCTATTAGTAACCAAACCGGAGAAGTAGAATTTCAGTACCGCTGCCCTGTGTCGAATAAACATTAACGTTACCAACTCCGGAGTTGAGACCCACCATACCATCGTAGATTCCCGTTCCATTTGATATGGAACCAAGCCACACCAGTGTTGCATTTCCTGTAACGGCGGATGTGCTGGTTCCCATCGAAAGAAACTGACCAACCGTTTCAAAACTCCCTTTGTTTGTAATTGTATTTGTAATTCTTATTAGCCCTGCATCATAGCGTTCGGTAATATCCAATGGCGGGTTGAAGAGCGTTCCCTGTCCTGTAAAGGTCCCAATCTGGCTTCCGTTCAAATATATTTCTCCTGAATAGTCGAAGCCTTCTATCCAGTTGGGATCACCGTTATGCCCCGCCATATAAACAAATGATACAGAGCTGAATACCCTTTCGATTTGGTACTGAGTATCAGAAAAAGCTTGGTTCGCTGCAAAAAAAACGGACAGAAAGGTTACGATACCGTATAGTATTTTTTTATTCATTGCTGCCTCCCTTAACTTTTTTGGTTTTATTTTTTCCTACCCATTCGGTCAGAGGCTAAGGTGGCGCCGTTTAACATAACCGTGCCTAATTGGACATTGGTCGACTCCTAACAGCGCATGATAGAAAACTGTTAGGAGTCCGGTATGCATAATTTGAGGATTTTCAGCATAGAGGCCCCCTTTTACATTGACCCCAATGTTGCATTAAAAAAATTTGGCCGTTGTCAATTTTAAAAAGTATAATAACGTCTTAATTCAATTATTAAAAAGTTTCTGGATTTCACAAACGGTGAATTCCAGGAATTATGTTATTTTGCCATATTTTTTAACCCGTTGGGAAAGCACGAGAACTTTAGATGCCGTGTTATCAAGGGTTTGAAGTAAATGACGACGTCTTCCCCCTTGATGCCTTGCCTCTGAAGCCCTCGCGTTTTTGCAACATTAGGGTTGATCTGCCAGAGAAAATTCACCGATGAGATAGAAGATGAGATAGAAAAGGAGGTTCAATAATTTAGTAGAACGCGTCGCGGTCAAATACCAATTAGGTATACTTTATGAGAGCAGAATGGAAAATTATTTAATCATATTGAATGGGTGAAAAAGGTCTTGGCCAACAGTTTTAACCCATAAGACCGATGAAACATGGGTTGTCAGATGTTGAATATGAACACCCACTTTCTTATAAATGATAAAATACCATGGTGTGGAATGACAATAAAAAAAACAATACCAGAATATTTTTTACGAAGATGTTCAATTTCAAAGGGTTGCCTGCTGTGCAAGTTTCGTTGCCATCTTCAGCAGTGTATCCCCATTTTGAAGGCTATCGAGAAAACGTTGTGAAATTCCCGTCAGTCACACCTGGTCCCTGTTAAGGCTCCGGTTAATATAACCCTGGCCTGCTCTTGGCAGATCTGGATCCTCAGGACGCGGTGGTTTTAAATCATCGCTGGTTATCAAATGAATTGCAGCCCGGTCCGGAGAGTGAACTGCGGCCACTGGAGACAGGGGTTATGGTTATCTGTGTGAAGATCCTTTCCTTCAGTGCCGGTACGTGGGAGATAATTCCAATCAGTTTTCCGGCCTGCTGGAGCCCGGACAATGTTTCCAGAGCGGTTTCCAAAGCATCTTCATCCAAGGTGCCGAAGCCTTCATCAAGAAAAAGCGAATCCACGCGCACTTTGCGGCTGGCCATTTTGGAAAGTCCCAGCGCCAATGTGAGGCTGACGATGAAGCTTTCACCACCGGACAGATTCTTGGTCGACCTGATTTCACCGGCCTGATAATTATCAATGACGTTCAACTCCAAGGGCTGCGCGTCATCACGAATGAGCAGGTAACGGTCAGTCATCTTTTCCAGCTGGCGGTTGGCATGGGAAACCATTAACTCAAAGGTCAGCCCCTGAGCAAAATTGCGGTATTTTTTGCCGTCTGCAGAACCGATCAGACCATGCAGCTTTTCCCATCGATGACTCTCTTTTTTCTGAGCCTCGATGAGGGTCTGTTTTTCCATTACCCGCTCTTTTGCAGCGGTATTCTCACTCAGCTTGTGCTTGAGACCGGCAATCGCATCGCGTAGCTCTTTCAAAGATTCTTCATGCGCCTTGAATAGCGGTTCCAGCTCCTCAAGGGATTTATCCGTAACCTTTTTGGCTATCTCTGCGTCCAATCGTGTTTCACGATCTTTTTGCCGGGCCATGAGATCCGTTTGACGATCATCCAGCTTCCTTGCCTTGGTAGACAACTCATCCCGTTTCCCTGATGCCAGCCTGGCTTCAAGGAAGTGTTTTTCATCTGGAAAGCCGGCGGGTGCAAGGTCTGTAGAAAAATCGGCTTCCGCTTTTACCAGTTCCGGCGCTCTCTGATCGATGCGCTTTTTCAAGGATTCGACATGGGTTTTTGCAGCGGTTAGTTTCTGCTGCAGCTCGGAGTTCCGGGTTCTATCATTCTTTTCAGCTTTCTCAGCATCTGCAACGGCTTTATTCAGCCGATGGTCTTCATCGTCAGGCGCTTTATCGCCGTACAATTCCTTCCGCTCATCACTTCCGGCGGCGAGTTCCTTTTCCAGGGCCTCCAGACGTTCCTGTTTCTCGGCCAAGGCGCTGCTTTGGGTTTCGATGATCGCATCCAGACGCTTCATCTCACTGTCGATGTCTGCAATCTGTTTTTCGATTTCAGTCTTATTCTTGACCTGCACTTGCCATGCATTCAGGCGGCCCTTGAGAGACGCAAGCTGTGATAAAATATTGTCATCGGGGATCTCCTGAATACCGAGCGGTCGGAGTTTGCCGGATACCGCCTGTGTGAGTTCGGCATAACCGGCCCGGAGTCTTTCCAGGCCATCCTCCAAATCCACAAGGGTTTTCTCGGCTGCCTTTTTATCGTTGGCCGCGATGACTTCCAATTTTTCACTGTCCGCTAGTTTTTTACGGGCAGCGGTTTCCGCAGCTTCCATCTTTTTATTGGCGGCCTCCAGATCCTCAGCCTTGGTAATCAGTTTGGTGAGTGCCTTAATTTTCTTTTCGGTTTCATCGGGCACCGGAACATTCCTTTCGGCAAAGGGGTGCTCTTTTGCACCGCAGAGTGGACAGGGCTTGCCGTCTTCCAGTTTGGCCCGGTGGTCTTCAAGCTCCGCAATCTTTGAAAGAAAGGCCATTTCACGCAGCAGGGTTTCCTTCTCGGTGCGGTATTCGCGCAGCAGTCGGTCACCCAGTAACTCGCTCAACGCCTCCTTCCCTTGCTGGAGGTTTTTTAATGCGTCCTTAAGTTTCTGTTTGCGGGTGTCGCATTGTTTTGTGCATTTGGCGAGTTTTTTTACCGCTTGGGCCAGAGTCATCACGGCCTGCTTTTGATCGGCCTGTTTTTGATCGATCTCTTTTTGTCCGGAGAGCAGTCTGCCCAGCTGTTCTTCAATCCCGGCCAGACCACTGACCAACCATTCATCCTGTGCATGTTCCTTGAGATAGCCGTCAGAAAGGTCCAGATCTTTTTCGGCCTTCGACCGTATTTTCTGCTCTTTAATTCGGGTCTGCTTATCCGCTTCAATCTTGGCCGCATCTTTTTTACAGCCCTTTTCACCATCCGAAACCGTCTTCTTCTGCTCGGCGAGTTTTTGATCAAGGGCGCGAATTTTCTGAATGAGCGGTGCGGCAGCTTTCAGTTCCGCCTTGGCTTTAACTGTCAGCTGTTCCGCAGACTGGAGAGATTCGGCCTGCGCCCTGGCTGAGGATTCCAATTCGGGAAGCGCCGTTTCTTCGACTTTCAGCAATGCCATATCATCTGACAGCTGTTTTCGAATGGCTGTGAGCGTTGCGTATGAGCCATCCAGTGACGCAGCCTTTCTGGCCCGATCGAGTTTGTCACGTTCCGGCTTGAAGGCCTCTACATCGCGTTGCAGCTTAATCGCTTCTTCAGCAAGATCGCTGATTTCTTTTTTCAATCCATCGATGGCGGTGAGCCAAGCAATGGCTTTACCTGTTTCAGTTGATTTGCCCGTGAGCTCGGTCGCTTCTTTCTGCTTTGCCTCGAGGTCCAGCTGAATTTCTTTTTCCTGTTCCGGCGCCAGAATCACGATGCCGGAGGTTTCGGCCAGAAGCTGGTTCAGCTTTTCCCGTTCATCACGCTGGCGTTCGTGGACCCGCCGTGAAATTTCTGAATAAATCTCAGTGCCGGTGATCTGTTCCAGAATCTTGGACTTTTGCTCAATATCGGCCTTCAGGAAGGTATCAAAACCGCCTTGAGCCAGCAGGATGGACCGGGTGAACCGGTCAAAGTCCATTCCCGTTTTTTCTTCAATGATCCCGGATACCCGACTCTTTTTGGTTTCGATGGGTTTGCCGGTGTCGGCATTCGCAATCTGATGCGCCTGATCCTGTAAATTTCCGTCCGTTTTTTTTCTTGCACGGCGCTGTTCCCAGTGGCAACGGAAACGACCCGCCTGGGATTCAAACAACACCTCGGCATAACATTCGCCGGTCTGCCGGGACATGATCTCGTTTCCGCTCTTGGTGATTTTACCAAGGCGGGGCGTTGCGCCATACAGGGCAAGGCAGATGGCATCCAGAATGGTCGATTTGCCCGACCCGGTCGGTCCTGTCAGCGCAAAAATTCCATTGGATACATATTCCGGGTCTGTAAAATCAATGCCCCATTCACCGTAGAGGGAATTGAGGTTTTTAAATCGGAGTTCAAGGATTCTCATGATTTTCGAGCTCTTTTTCCATAAAATCAACATTCCTCAATCAAAAATTAAAATTCATTTACATCTTCTTCATGGAGAGACTTGATTACTTCGTTATAGGACAGTATCAGAGCATCCCGGTCTTCATCCGGCACATCAAAGGCATCCAGACAGCGGGCAAAGACGTCACCGGCATCCAGATCGTCAAGGGTTTCATCTTCAGCAATCGTACTGATCACCCGGTCCATGATGCGCCTGTTTTTTATCCGCCGAATCTCCATGGCGGCGTCGGCCATAGCTTCATCAAGTACATCCCGAAGGTTGCTGATGATGTCGTTGCCGGTATATTCAATCTCAAGCCATGCCCGGCTTTCTTCTTTTTTCAGTTCTTCCAGTTTGGTGTGGATATCGTCCAGTGAACCGACAACACGGACCAGTTGCTGAAAACACGGCACCGGAACTTCCTGAATATCTGGAGCGGTGCTGTTGAACTCAATCAGAACAACTTTCTTTTCCTGAGTCGCTTCGCCATAACCCATCGGTATGGGGGATCCGCAATAGCGGATATGCTCGGTGCTGCCAACGGCCTGCGGCACATGCAGATGCCCAAGGGCAAGATAGTCGATTGTTGAAGGAAAGACATCTTCACCGACGTGGGGCAACGAGCCGACATAAAGCTCCCGGACGCCATCGCCATCAACCGTTTTGCCGCCTGTTGTAAAGAGGTGTCCCATGGCAATGATGGGAACTCCGACGTGTCCGGCACTTTTAAGTTCAATTCGTTTCTGTCCTGCGATGTCACAGACATTCGCGTAATGTTTTTTCAGCCCCTCAACGAGCTTGGCGTTTTTGTCGTCAATGGTTTCGCCGGGCTCGACCGTTCGAATATCCTTGTCCCTCAAGTACGGTACTGCGCAGACAATTGCTTCCAGCTGTTTATCCTTGTGAAGAACGATCACTTCATCTTCCAAAGATTCGGTCATGGCGCCGACCACATACACATTCAGCGCTCGCAACAGTTCCTTGGGGGCATTCAGAAATGAGGGGGAGTCGTGATTCCCCGCAATGACAATAACATGCCTGCAACAGGAGGTAGAAACCCGGCAGAGGAAGCGATAGTAAAGCGCCTGCGAACGATTGCTGGGGGTGCTGGTGTCAAACACATCGCCGGCCACAAGCAGGGCGTCGATCTTTTCGTTTTCAATGGTTTTGGCCAGCCAATCGAGAAATGCCGAAAACTCCTCATAGCGTTTCCTGCCGTAAAGGGAGCGGCCCAAGTGCCAGTCTGATGTGTGGAGGAACTTCATGGCGTTTCCTTAAAGGAACTTTTTTATGTTTTAGCGGATAACGTTCGTTTTTTTAAACTAAATATCATAGCGAATTGAAAATGAGAAATAAATATAAGAACGGAGTATTTTGAAAACCTCAGGACGATTTATGGGAATCGTCATTGATAGATTGGTATAACCTATCGGCGGGTTCAGGGCCGGGGCAGGGCGTGGTAGATCCAGGGACAGGTGGCATCCCGCTGAAGTGGCAGGTTTGAGAAAGGCAGGTGCTCATGGGACCCCAGGATCAGGACGCCGGGGATAGACAGGGTAGAAAGGATGCGTATCAGCACCAAAAAAACGTTGGTCCCCTGGTAGTAGGTCAGCAGATTGTTACGCATCAGAATGATCTGAAACGGGCCGGGGGGCGGCGGATCCATGAGGTGATGGTGTTGCCAGGTGATCAAATCCTTTAAAGAGGGATCCACTTGAAATTGGCGACCGCCCCGCACGGTGGCAAACCATCGGGTTTTGTAATGCTCCGGAACTTCTTTCAGGCTGCTTGCAGGGTATTGTCCGTTGTCAGCACGTTGGAGGCAGACGGGGTTGGCATCGGTAGCCAGGATGCGTAAGGGGGCAGGGGCGGGAACCCGAGCGGACAGGTCCTTCCACAGCATGGCCAGGGTATATGGTTCCTCGCCGTTGGCGCAACCGGCAGACCAAGCATTCAGGCCGCCGGGGAAACGATCGTTCAGTTCGGGCAGCACCCGGCAGCGCAAGTGGTCCCAGAGAACGTGGTCCCGGAAGAAACGACTGATGGTGACCAGGAGCAGCGCTTCGCACTCGTCTTTTGCGCTCTCGTCGTTTTGAATCCGGTGGAGATAGTGCTCAACATCCCGGCAGCCCAACGATTGCATATGCTGCTGCAGTCGCTTTTTGACCCCCTTGCGGACCTTTCGAAAGCCATCCCATGGCCGATCAAGGTGGTCCAATAACCGGCGGAATTCCTCATCACTGAGCATTTTGCCTCATGGGCGATCCAGCAACGTTTGCGGCTGGGTGCTGAAACGATATCCCTCGCTTAAAATGATCCTTTGGCAGCCAAAATGGAATACAGGAACCAAAATACAACAGCATTCTGACAGATTGTTAAAGGCTGGTAAACTTTTTTATCCAAACATCTTTATCAATGATGCAATATCGCCCAAGCTAAGGCAGGATGAGGAAAATATGAAGCAGAAAAGTGTCTTTATTAAATTGAAAAACTGTAATATATCATATGCTATCTGCATAATAACGGAACTTGTCTGAATCGGCAGTACAGAAGAAGCGCTTTAAGCAGCACAACATATTCAACCTCCCGGATATCCATTCGTCAAAACTGAAAGCGACAACAGTCTCCTAAGCAATGTTAGGATCTCTTATAATTTCAGGATATAATTGCCTCAAACGTTATAATAAGGAGGAAATATGATCACAATCAATGTGAATGGAACAAAAAGAGAAGTTGATGAAGCCCCGGAGATCCCCCTGTTGTGGGTGCTGAGGGACAATCTGGGGTTTACGAGCGTGAAATACACCTGCGGCATTGCCGAATGTGGTATGTGCACGGTTCTCATAGGCGGCGAAGCCCAGCGTTCCTGCGTTGTCAGTTTGGGAGACGTGAAGGAAAGCAAGATCACAACCATTGAGGGGTTGCCCGAGGACCATCCGGTAAAGATTGCCTGGATCGAAAAACAGGTGCCCCAGTGCGGATACTGTCAGCCGGGGATCATGCTTCAAACGGTTGATTTATTATCACGGCTGCCGAATCCAACCGATGAGCAGATCAATGATGAGATGGATAATGTGATTTGCCGTTGCGGTTCGCATCCAAGGATTAAAAAGGCAATCCGGCTCGCTGCCGAAATAGCGGCCAAAAATGGAGGATAAATCATGAAAGCAGATATTACGAGAAGATCCTTCTTAAAGCAAAGTAGCCTTGTCATTGCCGTAACCGCATTTTCAAGCGCCTTAAAACTGTTTAATGCTTCTCCGGTAAAGGCTGCTTCGGTCCCTCCCTTCAAACCCCATGCTTTTTTGGAAATTGCGACGGATGATGCAATTACAGTCTGGGTGGGCCAGACCAATCTCGGTCAGGGTACCCACACCGGCATTCCCATGATTATTGCTGATGAACTGGATGCAGCATGGGAAAAGATACAGGTAAAAATGGCGCTTGCGGCAGATCCGTTTAAAGATCCTGTATGGCATGCGCAGATGACCGGAGGCAGTACCAGTATCCGCAACCGCTGGGAAATGCTTCGAAAGGTAGGTGCTGCCGCCAGGCAGATGCTGATCGAAACAGCGGCCGAAACGTGGAGAATCTCTGTGGATAAATGCACCGTAAAAGATGGCAACATCATTCATCCTGACGGACGAAGCCTCTCCTTCGGCCAGCTGGTAGAAAGCACAAGGAAACGGCCGGTTCCCGAGAATCCCCCCCTGAAAGATCCAAAGGAATACCGCATTATCGGCACCCGGAGGAATAGGCTGGATATTCCGGATAAAGTGATGGGAAAAACCGTTTACGGCATTGATTTTACCCTACCTGGTATGTGCATCGCCGTTGTGGCGCGTCCGCCTTATTTTGGAGCGTCGCATCTGTCCTATGATGAAAAAGCGGCTATGGCTGTCAAGGGAGTGATCAACGTGGTGCCGCTTGAAAACAGAATTGCGGTATGCGCAGAAACCACCTATGCAGCGATGCAGGGGCGGGAAGCCCTCAATATCAAGTGGTCCAAAGGATCTTACCCAGGCCTGAATAATGACACCCTGGATGCATCTTTTAAAGAGCATCTGGAAAAATCGGGAGCAGTGGCCAAAAACAGCGGCGATGTAAAGAAAGCATTGGCAGAAGCCGATCAGATAATCGAACAATCCTATAAGCTGCCCTATATCTCCCACGCCCAGGTGGAGCCGATCAATTGTACCGCCCATGTTGAAAAAGAGCGTTGCCGTATCTGGATCCCCACCCAGGGACAAACCGCCACCCAGTTTACGGCGTCCAAAATTACCGGCCTGCCTGTTGAAAAGGTGGAGGTTATGACCCTGCCTGCCGGAGGTGGTTTTGGCTTGCGTGGAGAGCAGGATCCGGTTGTAGATTCGGTGTTGCTTTCTAAAAAGCTGAACCGTCCAGTGAAAGTGATCCAAAGTCGTGAGGACGATTTTTCCAACGACTATTTTCGTCCGGCAAGCCAGTGTAGAATAAAAGCCGGACTGGACAAGAACGGCCGGGTGCTCGCTTGGTCTCATAGGGTAGCCGCACCATCCATTATGTCCAGGGCGATGCCCCAACTGGTCAAAAACAACATCGATCCCGATGCGATTTCCGGTGTCATCGACATGCCGTATTCTCTCCCAAATCAGCTTGTGGACTATGTGATGGTGAACCTACCTGTAGCTGTTGGCTTTTGGCGGTCGGTAGGGTACTCCGTCAATACCTTTACCGTTGAATCCTTTATGGATGAACTCGCCCATGCCGCAGGAAAGGATCCGGTTCAATTCCGTCTTGAGCACATGGAAAAAGGTTCCAGGCCCTATAACATCCTCTCACTTTTGGCTGAAAAAGGTGGCTGGAAGCGTCCAGTGCCCGCTGACAGGGCAAGGGGGGTTGCCGTGACGTCTTGCTTTGAGTCGTTTGCTGCTCATATCGCCGAAGTGTCTGTCGGGGAAACGGGAAAAATAACTGTTCATAAGATGATTTGCGCTTTGGACTGCGGCACTGCTGTGTATCCGGATGCGATCCGGGCCCAGGCTGAAGCCGGTGTTGTCATGGGGCTGAGTGTGGCATTTCATGAAAAAATCGGTTTTGCAAATGGTGGCGTGAAAACGGCCAACTATGATGATTACCCTATCCTGACCATGTCCGAAGTACCGGAAATAGAGGTGCATATCGCCGAGAACCACCTCAAACCCGGGGGCGTGGGTGAGCCTGTTTTTCCATCGGTTGCTCCTGCCGTAGCCAATGCCATATTCAAAGCCACAGGGATTAGGCTGAGAGAATTGCCCTTTCAAAGAGAATTGTTGAAAAAGGGGTAATGGACCGATAGAATTTTTCCTGACCGTTATGGCTATCGATATGGTCGCTCCTCAATACGGAAAACAGACGCTTAAAGAGTATTTCAAACAGCTGAAAATAAGGGATGGGGCAAGTGTCAAAGATCGGTGATCTACCTACTATTTCCAATAATTCCAATTATAAAAAAAATGGGGGGAAGGAATGATGCGAAATGACACATCATGCAAGCGGCTGAATGTAATAAGCAGAAAAAGAATTTCAGTATTATTTATTTTTTTGTTTTTGTCCTATTTCTCTATCGCAAAAGCTGAGGGCGAAAAGATCAATGTCACGCAAATGATGTTGTCCACAACAAATAGTGCACAGGTGGGGATTCCAGTGACGGTGACGGTTAATGCCAATATATCCGGTGGGGAGACTTTGTATTATAAATACTTTTATCGCGGCAATTACGGTACGGATCAATACGACACTTCACCATGGGTGGTGGTTCAGGATTATGTTGCAAACAACAGCGCGCAATATTCATTTCCGGAAGTCGGAAATTACATAATTGTGGTTAGGGTTGTTACAGATCCTCAAAACGAACCTGCTTTTCCGCCCATTATTGGACAGGTGGTTACTGTGAATGATAGCGGAAAGGTTATCATCTCTAATATGCTCAGTGATGCGACGTCCACACCGAATGTCGGTGAACCCGTTACGTTTACGGTTACTGCGGCCAATGCCGCTGCCGAGGATGTATACTATCGATTTTACTATCGAGCAAATTTTGGAACAGATCAATATGACACTTCTCCGTGGATTGTGGTTCAGGAGTACTCAACCAATAATTCTTGCCAATATACCTTCCCATCTGCGTCGGATTATATTGTGGTGGTGCGCGCTACGACGGAACCGGCCAATGAGCCCCAAGCCCTTCCCATCATCGGCGGTGTTGTGAGTGTAAATGAGGCTGATGTTTTTCAAGTGACAAGCACAGCCTTTGTTGAAGGAGGTGATATCCCGGACAAGTATTCATGCAGTGGAATGGATGTATCGCCACCGTTATCATTTTCAGACGTTCCAGAGGGAACCCAGAGTATTGCAGTGATATGTGATGACCCTGATGCGCCTGGCGGCACATTTGTTCATTGGGTGCTATTTAACTTGCCCGGCAGCGCTACATCCTTGGAAGAAAATGCGGGATCGTCCGGAACTTTAAGCAATGGGGCTATACATGGGATCAATGACTTTGGTTCTACATCATATGGTGGACCATGTCCTCCATACGGTACCCATAGGTACTATTTTAAAATATATGCTTTGGATACCACGTTAGGTCTTAATGTGGGCGCAACCAAGAGCCAGGTTGAGGCGGCAATGTCTGGTCATATCCTATCAGAGGCGCAACTGATGGGACGGTATGGTAATTGACCCTATTTCATAAATAGAAGAATGAGTAAAGAAAGAACACAAACAATCAGACAGGAAATGATAAGTCACCCAGAAAGTGGTCCCATGACGGTTCGAGATCTTTCACAAAAAGTGGGTGTCATGGAAAAGGAGGTTTTCCATCATTTGGAATTTATCGAGAAAACAATACGTAGCCAAAAAAAAGAATCAGGATGGAGCCATACCACTGTCTGGATTGTGGGTTTAAATTCAAAAATAGAAAAAAATTCAAAAAACCCGGAAAATGTCCGAAATGCAGGGATAGCAGAATCGCCCCGGCGATTTTTTGGATTGAATCCTAATCCTACAGGCTACTTATGTTTGCCGGGGTGTGCCGCGTAAAAAAATAGGATGCCCTATCTGGAGGCAACGATTTGACCAAAAGAGCGCTGAAAAATGTCCTATTACCAGGCCCATGGATATAATCATGGAATATCAGGAACTATTCAGAAAATATAACATCCTGCTGGAACAAGTAAATCAGCTAAAACAAGAAAACCGAAGATTGAAAGCCAAACTCGGGTTACAGGAACCACCAACCTTACGGGACACCACCCAACCGATTCAGATAGAAATAGCAGTGCCAGATGGTGAATCGAATAACGTAAAACCACATGCAAATATAACCAGCGCATCGGATTCCATTTCGAAGATTAGCCTGTTTATGTCCCTTTTCAGGGGGCGCGATGATGTTTACGCACGGCGATGGGAAAATAAAGATAAAGGGACATCGGGGTATGCACCGGTCTGTCTGAATCAATGGCAGTCAGGGGTATGCGGTAAGCCCAAAATTCCCTGCTCAAAATGCGAAAATAAATCATATGCCGTATTGGACGAAAATCCCATTGAGGATCATCTCAGAGGAAATACCGTTGTCGGCATCTATCCCATGTTGCCGGATGAAACATGCTGCTTTCTGGCAATGGATTTCGATGAGGCGGACTGGCAAAAAGATGTATCCGCACTGCGAGATGTTTGCAACGAGTTCGAGATCCCCCTGGCGGTTGAACGTTCCCGTTCCGGAGCGGGTTGTCATGCTTGGTTTTTCTTTGAAAATTCAATTTCGGCCGTTCTTGCACGGAAATTCGGCACAGCTCTGCTTACCTGTACCATGGACAGGAGGCATGAAATAAAATTCAAGTCCTATGACAGATTGTTTCCGAGTCAGGACACTATGCCAAAGGGCGGTTTGGGGAATCTGATTGCGCTGCCGTTGCAAAAAATAGCCAGGGGAAAATCAAACAGTGAATTTGTAGATGAACAATTTCAATCGTACAGTGACCAATGGAAATTCCTTTCCTCAATTCAAAAGATTTCAGAAAACCGAGTAGATCATCTTATCTCGGTGCTTTTCCATGGAAATGAGTTGGGTGATTTGAAGATCGACGAAGAAGAGGAAAAACCGTGGGAAACCCAGCACCCGAAAAGAATCCTTGAAAAAGACGATTTCCCGGATCGTCTCGAAATCGTCAAAGCGAATATGCTGTTTGTTCCCAAAACAGGAATCTCCCAAAGGGCCCTCAATCGACTAAAGCGTCTTGCGTCTTTTAAAAACCCGATGTTTTACCGGCAGCAGGCCATGCGTCTACCGACCTATGGTCATCCACGAGTCATCTCCTGCGCGGATGAAACAAAAGAGTATCTGTGCCTTCCGAGAGGATGCGAGCCTGAATTGCTCGATGAACTCGAAGCACTCGGAATCGATATCGGGACGATCGATAGCACTTTTGGCGGCAATAGAATAGACGTGGAATTCAAAGGAAGTCTGAGAGACGAACAGACCCAGGCCCTCAGGCATTTGCTCCAGCATGATACCGGCATTCTTTCGGGCACAACAGCCTTTGGCAAAACCATCGTGGCAATCAAACTGATTGCGGAGAAAAAAATCAACACGCTGATACTGGTAGACAAAATCAGCCTGCTATCACAATGGAGGGAACGGCTATCGGAATTCCTCATCGTCAACGAAACATTGCCGAAGGAACAGATCACCAGTACCCCCAAGAGGGGACGAAAGAAAAAGAAAAGCATTATCGGTCAAATAGGTGGCGGGAAAAATGCACTGAGTGGGATTATCGATATTGCGGTGATGCAATCTCTCAGCAGGCAGGGTGAGGTCAAGGAATGCGTCAATAATTATGGCCTCGTCATTGCCGATGAATGTCATCATGCCTCGGCATTCACCTATGAGCAGATTTTAAAAACAACCCACGCGAAATACATTTATGGTCTGACCGCTACACCAACGCGAAAAGATGGTCACCACCCGATTCTGTTCATGCATTGCGGCCCGATTCGCTATCGGGACAATCCCAAAATACAGGCGGAAAACAGACCATTTGATCATTACATTATCCCCCGATTTACCCCCTTGAGAATTCCTCTGGGCACCGACTCTAAAGACCTATCCATTCAGGAATTATATTCCGAAATCATGGATAATGATTTCAGAAACCAGTTGATCGGCGAGGATGTACTTAAAAATTATCGTCAGGGCAGAAGCTGCCTTGTTCTGACCCTCAGAACGGCCCATGTGGAGCGGCTTTCAAAAAGTATAGAAGAAAATATACCGGACGTCATCGCTCTTACTGGTGGCATGGGGAGGAAATCAATCCAGGAAGCTTTCGAACGCATTGCCGACACCCCGGCTGAAAAAAATATCGTGCTGGTGGCAACCGGTCATTTTATCGGTGAGGGTTTTGACGAGCCGCGCCTGGATACGCTTTTTTTGGCCATGCCAATATCCTGGAAAGGAACACTGCAGCAATATGCAGGCAGACTCCATCGCCTTTTTAAAACGAAAAAAGAGGTCCGGATCTATGATTATGTGGATATCCAGATAAAAATGCTTGAGAACATGTACCAAAGGCGTCTGAGCGGATACGCTTCAATGGGGTATAAGGCCAAGGGAGAAGAGGTTATGGATGCCCCACTGGATATCATATTCAATAAGGATAATTTTCTGCCTGTATTCAATCATGATATTATTGCGGCCAAAAAAGAAATCCTGATCGTAAGCCCGTTTGTGAGGCAAAGACGCACCCATCAAATGATACAGCAATTGAAAACTGCAATCGGGGAACACATCCATATCACCGTCGTGACCCGTCCGAAAGAGGATTTTCCCCAAAAGGATCATTCTGTTTTGCAGAAGGCTTTGAATCTCTTAACCCGCGACGGGATAACCATCATATACAAGTCGAATATCCACCAGAAATTTGCCATCATGGATCAAAAGATCGTGTGGTACGGCAGCATCAACCTATTGAGCTACGGGAGCGCCCAGGAGAGCATCATGCGGATTGAAGGTTCTAATATTGCGAACGAATTGATTAAAAGCATAGAAAATGCGTGAATAGATAGAACTCTTTTCCCCGAAACAGAGAACGGACGTGATTCGATTCCCGATCGAATACCCGAAGTTAATTTTTTACTCATGTCTTAACCGTCAATACCGTACTGATGAGCCATGCGGTATATCCCACATAACCTAGCAAAAGAGCAGAACCTTCAAAACGATTTACGCGTCCCTGCCGCCCTCTGAATCCATAACCGATCAAGAAAAGTGAAACGGTCAAAGCTCCCATAACAAGCATGTCCCTGGAGAGCGTTTCAGGTTCCACCGCAAAAGGATGAATCGTTCCGGCAATACCGACAACGGCAAGCGTATTGAACAGGTTTGATCCGAGCACATTCCCCATCGCGATATCATGCTCCCCCTTGCGGGCGGCTATGACAGATGAGGCCAGCTCCGGCAAGGAGGTTCCAACCGCTATAATCGTCAAACCTATGATCAGGTCGCTGACACCGAACACTTTGGCCATTTCAACTGCGCCCCAAACGAGGATGCGTGAGCTGGCGATGAGCAGCAGCAACCCGGCAACAAGCCAGAAAACAGCACGTTTGATCGGCATCTCTTTTTCAGACGTTTCAGACTCAATCTCTTTAGCAAGCGCATCGGTCTTTCGCATCAGCCCCTGATAGATAGTCCATGCCATAAGACTGCTGAATACCAACAGTAGGATAACTGCATCGAGTCGTGACAAATCAAGATCCGTAAGAAGGATCACAGTGAGAAACGTCACGATTGTCAGCATGGGCAACTCCTTGTGCAATACTGTCGAGTGAACTGTGATTGGATTGATCAGAGCGGACACTCCGAGGATCAGGGCAATGTTGCAAATATTTGAGCCATACGCATTCCCAAGAGCAATTCCCGGATTCCCGTCAATTGACGCCATAGCAGAAACGACCATTTCAGGTGCAGATGTCCCAAACCCAACGATCACCATACCAATCAAAAGCGGCGGCATGCCGAAATGGCGTGCTGTCGAGGCTGAGCCTTCCACAAACCGGTCCGCACTCCAAACGAGCAGAACCAGACCGGCTATTAAAGCCACAATCGCCATTCCCATCATCTAATTCCCTTATCAATAAACAAATCAGTCTTCTTTATTTTTATCATTCTCATGTTCCAGTTGTTTTATAACTCGGTCAAAGTCACTCTCAAAGAGCCGATCCTGAATGATGCGGTATTTTTCAAATTCGCTTTCGGCATGCGCTTTGGCAATTTCCGCCGTTACCTGCCCTGGTAGTTCCTATAATCCCTTATTTCTCCTATAAAAGATTCAATTCGGTTGCCCATGCTGCAAGACGGCTGGGTTCAAGAAGGGCATCGGACAGAAGCAAATGTACTTCATTATGGGGCTCACTCGGGAGCAGGTCTCCTTTCCAGCCTTGTACGTAATTTTGTATATCAGTTTGAGTGTGTCTATTCACCCCATTATCGATGCGGTTTTGTTCTCTTCGTCGGAGGATATCTTGATGCTTGGCATACTTAGCCTTGAATTCACGCGTCCAGCGACTGGATAAATTAAGCAGACGGTCGAGATTGGTTACCTTTGGTTGATCAGCAGGTTGGCTTGCTTTACATTCCACTTTCATAGTCAGCAAAGCATAATTTAAACACAAGCTGCCGTTGGCATGCCTGAGGTACGGATGAAACCAGTCATTAAAGGAGCCATTGTTATGGACAGGTTTTTCGCCTTTGTTGGATGTTGAGTTGCATTTTCCGCAAATGGGCAGGAGGTTGTTATCGCAGACACTGAGTAATGGGAGCTTGTCAGCAAGTCGATGGACTAGTGCTTCAACCTGTTTGCGATAGCTTTCGGCAAATGCTCCTTCTCCGGTGGGGCCGTAGATAATCCAACTTCTCTGTCCGTGTTCAATTATAATAGATTCGGCATAATCTTCAGCTTGACGTTTTCCTACAAGTGGATCTCGTGCTGTACGTTTCGCCTCAACGACAGCAAGGGGTTTTCCATCTGAACCAAGGAGAAGATAATCTGCAAATCCAAATCGTTCTGTTTTTTTGCTTGCTGGTTCATATCCATAGGGGGGAGAGTCCTCGGCAACGGACAGAGGGGCTTCTTCAATAATAGAAAATCTGGAACCAAACCAACCTGATCGAGCAAGCTGCATATTAATGAGCTCGGAGCGAGTTTGAGTTTCAGATTTGCTCATTTTCCAGTTTTCCCTGCTTTTTCATAAGAGCACAGAAAGTATCGAAAGATTTTCGAGCGAGCTTCGATGGGGAGGACTTACCATTTTCCCACCGGTTCACCGTGGCAAAGCTGACACCAATTGCGTGGGCAAGGTCTTCCTGACTCAGGTTTAGCTGACTGCGTACCTTTTTTACACGTTCAGAAAATGTTTCTGATTCATTGGACATTGCGCCACCTTAATTCTATTTTGATGCAAATTTATTTCATACTTCATCCTTATCGAAAACGTTATAACATTTGCTATGGCACGTGCAAGAATTTTGTGCAATAGGCACCCTCGATTGTTTCACTCAATCAAAAAAAGATTAAAAAGTTGCCGACACGTTCTCCGTCTCTCCGGTAAGTATGGCTCAAACAAACCTGAACACAGGAGAAACCGATGGACATTAATGAATTATTTGATGGAATAGCCGAGGCGTTTCGGCGCTGTCAGCAGGAAACAGCGGAGCAAACACAGGCTTCAGTCAACCCGGTTTTCACCGGACTTGAGCCCGAAAGGGAATCTGAAAAAGCAGAGAAAATAATGCTGACAGAGAAAAGAATTGAACAACATTCCCCCAAACAGGAGTGATTGCAGGACGTTTGGCAAAATGCTCGATTTGGCGTAAGCCACTAATTTATAAAAACAAAAAAACCGACCCCGCATGCCGGACTCGGCAACAGGATTGGTTTGTCTTAAAGTTATTGGTGGAGGGAACGGCGCCTTACCCCAATTCGTTCTCTAAACCAAATCATATCCATAAATCCTGTTCATTCAACATCTTACTGCACATCAAATCCCTTCAAACTGCCGGACGCCGAGAGAAACTTAATTCTCTATATTTTCCCGAAACAGAGAACGGATGTGGGTTCGATTCCCGCTCGGAGGCCTCCTGTAATCACTCCGCAAACCCGAGTCTGAAAGCGGGCCTGTCGCGATCCGTGTCGCAATTTGTCGCGATACTCTGACGTGATATGTCGCAATATTATTTGATATATTCATAGTTGGATTGACGGGCTGAACCGGTGATGCGAACAAGGTTAAGCTCAATGAGGCCGTTCATATCCCGTTGCAATGTCCGTCGGGTTACACCAGCGCAGAGTTCTTCGATGTCAGAAATATGCACAGAGCTGTTTTTCATTAACAAATTAAGTGCCTTTGCTTGTCGTTCGTTCAGGTTGTGCTTTTGTACCAGCACATCACGGCGGATGACCTGCTCGCCGCGCTCCTTAACTTCGATCATCTGGGTTTCGAGGCCGGTGATGAAGTAATCAAGCCACCCGGTCATGTCCATATCGTTTTCACGGACGCTCTGGATCTTTTTGTAGAAGGTGGGCCGGTCGCGGTCGTAGTATTCGCTGATGGTGAATAGGCGCTTGAAGTCGTAACCGGCTTTGCAAAGGCAGAGCGTCGAGAGCAGGCGTGAGGTTCGTCCGTTACCATCGAGGAATGGATGAATATGCACCAGTTGAAACTGTGCAATGCCGCTGATTAGTACCGGATGTATTTCAAGGTCAGCATTGAGCCATTTGACCATCTCCGACATCATGATAGGCACTTCAACAGCTGATGGCGGCGTATAGATCACATCACCGGTGGAGGAATTGGCCACATAGTTTTGAATGCGTCGATAGTTGCCCGGATCAGCTTTGCCGCCGCGCACGCCTTCCACCAGTTTGCGATGGATCTCCCGAATCAAGCCTTCTTTGATCGGGTCTCCACTGTCGAGGCAATCAGAAACGAATTCAAAGGCCGAGCGATAATTGAGCAGTTCACGGGCATCATCCGGATCGGCTTCCGGCACCGCTTCTCCGCGCCACAGACGTTCCGCCTGATCGAGGGTCAACTGTGTACCTTCGATGTGGGTTGTGTGGTGGGCTTCCTTGATCAACGCCTCTGCACCCATATCCCGTACCCAGTCATCCGACAAACGTGCGGCTTCCAGAAAACCACGCGCCCGTTCAATCTGCGTAATCGCAGCCGTCATGCGGTTGGTGATGGTGAATTTAGGATTAAATGTATTCATGCATTACGCCTCCTTCGTTTATTCTACCGTAATGCCTGTTTCCATAACCTTGAATTATTAAGCCGTTCTTAACAGTTGATTTTTGTTCTATATTGTTTTTACCGTTCACGGCAGTTATCCGGAATTTTCGGATAACTGAATCTTTCTCGAGTATGCTGTCAGAAAATACCTTCTTCATTCAACGCCTCCCCAGTTTTGATACCTGTCCCGGGACCAGCGGAGGTATTTCATCAGTTCCCAGTTCACCGAGCCGGAATCAAATATTTCACTGTCAAAGTCGCCGCCAGACCATTCCATGTAGCTTTCATGCTCTTCATGATTCGGGTCTTTAAGAGCACTGCAGAATTCAAAGTATCCGGGTACGCCGCCAACATCTTCAGGCGGGCAGGCCCGTTCACCTTCAAGGCAGGCCAGCTCCGTTCTCAACTGAGGATTGAAATAGCGGCTTTCCTCGAGAACAAGTTCGTGCTCCCAGCTGTCGCCGAAGTCATACAGGTAAGGGAAGGTGCGGCCTTTCTGTTTGATCAGATCTCCAAGACGATATCTGCCACAGACCAGCCCGTCTTCTTTCGATTCCGGATATTCCGTGTAGCGTTTCTTCCCGATGGTAAACTCGTGCAGATGGCTGTCGGTCCAGCCCATGACAATCTGGATAACATCGTGCAGTCGGTCCAGCGTAATGCTGGCGGGCACCACAAAACGACGCCAGATTGCCGGTTCAATATCAAGCAGTTGTATTTTCAGTAGATAAAATCGCTCGTTCATTTTTTCACCTCATATTTTGACCAGAAGCTTCGTTTTCGGCCATGGGCCTGAATGATCTGCTCTTTGAATGCTTCGTGATGATTAAATTCTTTCCAGTCGGCGACGCTTGCCGCCAGCTTATCCAATTTTTTCAGATACCGAATACCATGGGGATATGCTTTGGTGTACCCACGTTCCAGAATAGAGATAAGCAGGCTGCGGTACAGCAGGCTGGCAGCGAGATGCCGTTTTTCCGATTCCATGGCCTCAGCCAGTGACAGCAGTCTTCCATAATGGTTGCCGTCGAGCTTGTCAGCACGCCCCAGAAGGTAGGCTTCCGCTTCATCCATCTTCCCGATTGCAATCAGGAATTCCGCATCCGACTCCCGAAGTTTGTCTACTTTCAGAATCTGTTCAACCTCATCGGCAACGACTGCATCCCGCTTGTCATGACCGATGACATCCAAAAGGGTCTGCAGGGTGTCAGTGGAATGATAGGATCTGAATTTCTGAAACAGGAGTTCCGTCAGTTTTTCGGAGTAACCTTGCTTTTGATAGATTTCCTCCAGCAGCTTATCTCTTTCGTATGCCTGATAGGTTTCTCCCTCGGGAATTTTTTTCAGCCAGGAATGGGCGGTTTCAACATCACCGCTTTCCAGATAGACACGGGCAATATCGACAAGTGCTGCAGAATTTAGCTTTCCCCACGAAGTAATGCGGGTCTTTTCAAACAGCTTGGCATCCTTGATCTGTCGCGCCAGTGATTCGATCAGCATCAGATGATGACGTTTGCCGTACTCATCCTTTTCTTTGTCCGCCCAGTTCTGGAGCGTGGCGATCATGGTTCGGATAACCTCCTCAGTCATGCACTCTCCGGCACAATCAATCAAGGTATCCCGGATGCCGTAGTTGTCCTTTTAGTTAACCTTGAGAATGATGTCTGCAATTTTTTTCTTTATCAGCACAACGCGAGGCATACTCCACAAACAGCTCTTTGGCATCATAACGGAACACATCTCGCGCCCAGCGAAGCCCGAGTCGTTGGGATTTTACCGAAAGGTAGAAGAAATACGATATTGTTACCCAATGGGTGATCTCAAAATGAGAAAGTCCCATCTGAGCAAAGGTTAGCCACCAGCTCAGTAGCGAGGTCCGCAGGCAAACCCGGTAACGGGCGTCTGGAGCCGGACGGAGCAAGGGCGTAGGCCCTGCATTGAGCCCCGAAATATGTATAGTTGTGGACCGATAGGATAATCGTCCTGATACTAAGGAAGAGAAAGCCGACACTGTGAAGTGAGTGGAAGGCAGAAGTCCTGTGGGCGTTATGGCGAGCGAATAGGACACCACCGGGGTCTGAGACCAGGGCATGTGCTCAAGGGGGTAACTCGGGAACTGGGGAGATCCGAATGCTTCCTTGTACGACACGGTTGGGAGAAACCGTCCAAAGAGTAAAACTCCCGGCTCTGCAACAGACAACCTCCGCTGTGCAGAGAGTTCGAGAGAATTGACGAACGCAGAGAGGTGATACAAGGTATTGGGGGCGGAGTGACAAACGAACAACCCCAAGATAGGCATTCGGAAGTCTTAGTGGATCATAGTACCGATGTTCGGGGAAACCGGGACGGGAAGGTGGGGAAGTTTCGCCCAAGCGACCCACTGTAGGGAAGGTGAAGCAGGGTATAACGTTTCTCTGGAAGGAACTATGGGAGATACACAGAAATCACAAACCATATCAACGAAAAACCAGGGAATTGCGTCGCAGGATGCGTGCGATTCCAGGAGTTGTTCAAACCGTGACGTAAAGGACAATCCACCGCTATTGGTAGGTGAGTCTTCGCTCGTCCGGGTCAAGATGCTGGCAGAGGCGGACCCGCGTTTGGTGTTTACGTCTCTGGCGCACAGGATCGATTTATCCCTGTTGAGAAAGTCATTCCGCAAACTGCACAAGAATGAGTCCACCGGTGTAGACAAGGTGACGGCAAAGCAGTACGCCGTGGATCTTGACGAAAACCTCTATAATCTATATCAACGGCTGTGCAGAGGTCAGTACGTTGCTTCCCCGGTGAAGCGCATTTGGCTGGATAAGGAAGACGGTAAAAAGCGCCCCATAGGGATTACTGCCCTGGAAGACAAGATAGTTCAAAAGGCGGTGGCGATCCTATTGGGTGTGGTCTATGAACCGATATTCCATGATTTTTCGCATGGGTTTCGTCCCGGCCACAGCCAGCATATGGCAATCCACGAACTTCGTGAGAAATGCCGAAATCTGAACATCAACTGGATCTTGAGCGCTGATATTACAGGATTATTTGACAATATTGATCGTAACCTGCTGCGGGATATAATCCGAATCAGGGTGAATGACGGCGGCATTATTCGGCTTATCGGCAAGTGGTTGAACGCCGGTGTAGCTGAAGGCGGTGAGGTCATCTATCCTGAGAAGGGTACTCCCCAAGGTGGGGTTATTTCGCCGACGCTCAGTAACGTTTTTCTGCACTACGTGTTGGACGACTGGTACGTCAAGGAGGTCGGACCACGTTTGAAGGGCAAGTGTTTCCTAATTCGATTTGCAGATGATTTCATTATGGGGTTTCAACTGGAGTCGGACGCTAAGAGATTAATGGAAGCATTACCGAAACGATTCAACCGTTTCAAATTAGACCTTCATCCGGAAAAGACCCGGTTGATTCCATTCGGAAAGCCACCACGGAGCGGGAAGCCGAAAGGAACCTTTGATTTTCTCGGGTTTACCTTTTACTGGGGTAAAAGCCTTAAGGGCAACTGGGTGATAAAGAAGCAAACCGCCCGGAAACGGCGAAACCGCTTTATGCGGATGTTGTGGAATTGGTGCAAAGAAAATCGGCATGACCCCCTGAAAGAGCAGCATGAAATGCTATGCAGCAAACTTCGGGGGTATTACCAATACTTTGGGGTGCGGGGAAACTATAAGGTGCTGGAGGTGGTGTACGAGTTCGCAGGAAAAGCATGGAGACGCTGGCTCGGACGGCGCCATAGGGATGGGTATATAAGTTGCGAGAAGTTCAATCGCATTCTCAAGACCTTTCCCCTGCCGCTCCCCCGGATAGTTCATAATATCTGAACACTTGCAGGGCAGCAAAGTTATGCGCCAATCGGGGTGTCGCCTGATTGGTTGACGGCTCGGTAAAAAGGGCCTGAATCGAGGAACCGGATGCGGGAAAACTGCACGTCCGGGTCTGTGGGGAGGGCGCCGGGTAACCGGTGCCTTTACCCGGAACCGATACTTCCACTGGAGTCATCACACATCTCAAAAATGGTATTGTCGGCCTCATAAAATGCGGCTACCAGTTCAACGCCGGTGAGCGGATCATCCACACCGGATTTTAAATCTTGCAACAACATTTCAAGTTCGCGGGCAAAACCTGCGGCACCCCGCCAGTCAACAAATCGTCTTGAACGTTTCAGGCCGGAAAGCTTCTTTTTGAACCGCTGGACATTTTCTTTAGGCGTGGCGATCAGTTGTTCAATCAGGTCATCGGCTTCATCGGAATGGACTGCAAGGTTCAATAAAGCATCTGCCAAAGCATCCGATCCAAGATCGATCAATTTTTGTTTGCGGTCATCTATCATTCAGCCGTTCCTATATTAAAGTACCTGATCAACGATTGCCTTCAGACAATTCCTCCCTCAATCGGTTATATACTTTTTCAGATATCCATTCGCTCACGACATTCTGGAACTCTTTTTCATTCACAAATTTCCCAAAAATATCCTCATTCTGTTCCATCCGTTCAATGAATAACGACTGCAACATTCCTGAAAAAAGAAGTGAAAACTTCTCCTGTGGATTAACAGCAGCAGCTTCTTTCAACGATTCTTCTTCAACAGCCGCCTCAATGATTTGATCAAAGAAAAGCTGATCCGCCTCTGTAAAATCAGTTCCAAATCGTTCGTTCACCACATCAATCAATTGAGAGAGCGGAAGCTCTTCTTCGTGCAGTTTTCCACTACCCACTTCTACCGGTCCATCCAGGCTTTTGGATTCTCCTTCACCCAGGTTGATGGAACCTTCACTGATTTTCTGAATTCGGTAATACTCCAGTCGGATGTCATCATCAAAACTGTAACGGGGGCCGGAGTCCCTCTTTGGCAGTTTAGGGAGCAGATAGCGCAGGAAGGTATACAGTTTTTCGAGTTCTGAGTCCTGATACGGAATAACCTGCGAAAGAAAGGCATACAAATTTCTGAAGGCAGCCATTTTTCCCCTGATGAGTTCAGCCTGTCCTTCATCGGCATCTTTCAGGGTTGAAAACCGTTGCACTGCCGGGTCAATGGCAGCATTTAAGGTCTTATGGTCGGCATGGCTCTGTCTTTTCTTCCGCTTGAAATAGACCGATACAAATGCATCAAGATCTTCTTGGGTATAAATCCCGGCAGAATCCAGCTCAGCCTTGATCGCATACATTGTATTCGGATCAGCCTCTTCGCCCATCTCAGAACCTTCATAATACTGTTTGAAGGCTTCCCGAATCTCTTCACGCTCATTCACAAAATCCAGGACAAAGGTATCTTCCTTAAGCGGATGCATACGATTCAGTCGTGAGAGGGTCTGAACCGCCTGAATTCCGGAAAGCCGCTTATCCACATACATGGTATGAAGCAGAGGCTGATCAAACCCTGTCTGATATTTTTCCGCAACAAGCAGCACCTGATATTCCGGTGAATCAAATTTCTCCGGCAGTTCAGTTTCACGGATGCCGTTATTCATCCCCACTTCCGTGTATTTCGTGTACGTTCTGTCGTCTTCCACCTCACCGGAAAAGGCAACCAGCGTTTTGATCCAGGTATATTTTTTTTCACGGATATACTTATCGAACGACAGTTTATACCGAACCGCCTCCAGCCTGGAACCGGTCACCACCATCGCTTTTGCCCTGCCGCCGATTTTATGCCGGGTCATGGTATTAAAATGTTCCACCATAATTTCCGTCTTTTGGGCAATATTGTAAGGGTGCAGGCGCATAAATCGGGCAAGCGCCTTGGCTGCGCTTTTCCGTTCCACCTGAGGATCGTCCGCACTGGCCTGCACCAGCTTATAATAAGTGGCATACGTCGTGTAGCTGTGAAGGACATCCATGATGAAGCCCTCCTCAATCGCCTGACGCATGGTATACGTATGAAACGCCTGCCCGCTCTTTCCGTCTTTTTCCCGGCCAAAAACAGACAAGGTTTTATGTTTAGGTGTTGCCGTAAACGCAAAAAAACTTAAATTAGCCTGTTTGCCTCGCTTGGCCATGCTGCGATACATCTCTTCCAATGACTCAAATTTTTCATCACCAGCACCATACTGGGCCGCTTCCTCCCGAATCTCCCAGGCGCTCAAGACTCCTTTCAGATCGGTTGCCGACTCACCGGATTGTGATGAGTGTGCCTCATCAATAATCACCGCACAACGCCGTCTGGGAAGAAGGCTGTCACCTTCATCCCCGCGATCTTCCGCCATTTTCAGCAGTTGTTTGGTGACATGGGGAAACTTCTGTAACGTGGAGATGATAATTGGAACACCATTATACAAAGCTTCTGCCAGCTGGCCGGAATGTTTGTCGATCTTCTGAACAACACCCTGCCTGTGATCAAATTGGTAAATCGTATCCTGCAACTGTTTATCAAGGACGCGGCGATCGGTAATCACGATGACCGAGTCAAATACCTTTTCATCGGAATCTGTATGCAAAGAGGCCAACCGGTGCGCCAGCCAGCCAATGGTATTGCTCTTACCGCTTCCGGCGGAATGCTCGACCAGATAATTGTTACCTGCTCCTTCAGTTTTCGAAGCCTCAACCAGTTCACGCACGGCTAAAAGCTGATGATAGCGCGGAAATATCATGGTCTCTTTTTTGACCAGCTTTCCCTCTTCGGTCCGCTTGTCTTCAACCTGAAGATGAAGAAAACGGGCAAATATATCCAGCAGGCTTTCCCGCTGCCAGACCTGTTCCCATAGATACGACGCTCGATACCCTTCGGAATTTGGCGGGTTGCCCGCGCCACCGTCATCCCCCTGATTAAACGGCAGAAAAAAGGTTGCCGACCCGGCCAGGCGTGTTGTCATATAGGCCAGTTCCGTATCCACCGCAAAATGAACAAGGGCGCGTTTCCTGAACTCAAACAGCAATTCCCGGTGATCCCGGTTTTTTTTATACTGGCGGATTGCGTTTTCAACGGTTTGACCGGTCATCGGATTTTTTAACTCTGCCGTGATCACCGGCAGCCCGTTGATGGAAAGCACCAGATCCAGTTCATTGCTGTTTTTGCTGCTGTAGCGCAACTGACGGGTCACCGAAAGCCGGTTGGCACTATACTGCGCCTGAAGCTCCGGGTTCATGCCATGGGCCGGTTTAAAGAAACAGACCCGAAAGGTCCGGCCATGACACTTGAACCCGTTTCGCAGCACCGGCAGCATGCCCTGCGAATTCAGCCAGAAATTAAGATCCTTGAGCAACGTTTCATCGGTTTTATCCCCCAACATGGTTTCAATACGCCCCAGTTCTGCCGCCTGGGTCTCACGGATAAAACCAAGTACCTGATCCGGAAAAAAAGCCCGTTCAACATCGTACCCCTCTTTGGGCAGAGCCGTATAACCATTGGCCAGAAGGTGAGCCTCAATTGTTGCTTCAAACTGTTCTTCCGTGTGTATTTTGCTCATTTTCTGCTCTCCGGTTCGCCGAATTCCGCCTCCAGATCTTCAATCGACGGCAGACTCGGTTTCAGATTGTCCGGCAAGGCGCGGGTCAGCTGATACTCCGACACCCCCATGGGTTTTCCGATATCGCTTAAGGCATATTCCACCACCACCCGATCACGGGATTTACACAACAAAATACCGATGGTTGGTTCGTCCCGGTCACCGCGCAACTGTTCGTCCACAGCTTTCAGGTAAAAATTGAGCTTGCCCGCATATTCCGGTTCAAACTCTCCGGTCTTCAGCTCAATCACCACATAACAGTGCAATTTTGTGTGATAAAATAAGAGATCAAGAAAAAAGTCACGCTCGCCAACCTGCAATCCCTTTTGACGCCCCACAAAGGCAAATCCCGTTCCCAGTTCAAGCAGAAATTTGGTGATATGGTCTATCAGGGCCTTTTCCAGTTCCCGTTCATTGTAATCCTGGGTTATCGTCAGAAAATCAAAGGTGTAGGGATCTTTGATCAATTGCTGGGCCAGATCCGACTGCGGTACCGGGAGCGTATCAGTAAAATTGGTCACCGCCTTGCCCTCACGATGATACAAACCACTTTCAATCTGATGTGTCAGGACATTTCGGCTCCAGTTGTTTTCGATCGTTTTATTAACGTAGTAGAGCGCCTCAATGACATCCTTACATTTGGAGATAATTTCACGGTTATGACCCCATGGCACCTGAACCAATTTGGCCACAACCTGTGGCCATTTTTGATGGTCGTCCCTATTCGGAGGAGCCTTGTCCGACTGTTCATTGATATCGGCCCTGATCAATTGCGAAGCTACCTGTTTCACAATTGCAATTTGGCCACAGTCTGTGGCCAAATTTGAAACACCCTCTGTGTAAAAGAGATACCACTGTCGGATGGCTCTGATATTTCGATACGAAAACCCCTTCATATCCGGGAATTCCGCCATAAGATCGGCGCTCAGTTGCTTCAGAAATCCGCTCCCCCATTTGGCAGATTTCTGACGTTCCACAATCTCCGCACCAAGCTCCCAGTAAAAGGTTAGAAGCGTCGTATTGACCTGAACCGCCGCTTTTACCTGAGCCTGCCGGATTCGCTGTTTGATATTGGTCAGCCAGTTGCGGTATTCGGGTGTTTTGATGAGGTGGTCGGTCATAAACTATCGTCCTCCCCGTGTTGAAACGTAATGCTTTCGCTTAGCGCGTTTTTGTAATTCTTGAATGTAATCAGAGGCGGCATGTTCAAGAGTGGTACAGAATTCTATAAAACCGTTACCCTGTCGCTTTGATAAATTTTGTATGAAACCCTTGACCTTTGATTCAGTCATTATAGGATTTGTTGCCCTTTTATGTAATCCAGCCTTCATGATCGCTTTTTTTCGAGCTTCACGGAGCCGGTCACAATCCAGTTTCAATTTATCAATGGTGGTAACAGCAGCAAAATCACCTTCCACAGCGGCTTTGATTGAGCCATCACCTTTATACCGAAAACGTGATTCGCAATTTTCAACTAAAGGAGAAATGAACAGTGTCTCCTCCCACCAGCGATCTTTCTGAACAGCACCAAAACCCGGATGCTGCGCGCCGGGTTGAGGGAAACAGGCAATCATATTGTCCCAGGCAACATCTTCACCATTCTTACAAAGTGATTGCGGCTTCAGATGCTCAATATGGGCTTTGTCAGAAGAAATCTTCATTAAGGTATAAGCACAAAGAAGTCCCTGTTCAGCAAGTAGTGCGTTCAAGACCGCACTGTTAGGAAAACCACCACAGCCATAGCGGAGATTTTCCGGGACAGAGGCGTTCGTCGCGCGCCAGTGCTGAAGTTCGGTTGGCTGGGATTGCTTAACTATCTTCTTCATCGTTACCAAACTCCCAACGGTTCACGCTGGCCTCAGCGCCTATCAGATCAGGGTCATTGCCAAATTTGCCACGCAATTCGGCAATCAACTCACGGGCCTTGGTATATTCATCGTTGTCAATGTGCTGATCAATCTGTTCGAGGCCCTGTTTCAATTCCACATTCCGCTCTGAGCTGCCCATAATATGGCGTAAAATCCAGCCGCTGCTGCGGCCCAGAGACTCCGGTTCAATCCTGACGTTTCCGCCTTCTTCCAGAATGACCACATGGCCCGGCGTCGTTTCCCCAATGGTTTGTGGAGAATGGGTTGTGGCAATAAATTGAAGGCTGGGAAACACCCGCGGCAGATCCGTTACAATTTTCCGCTGCCACTCAGGATGCAAATGCAAGTCAATTTCATCTATAAGAACAATACCCCGGCCATTTTTCACCGGATCGCCATCTTTTTCATTCAGCAGAATGAGACGCCGGGCAATATCAAAGCACATGGCAATGATGGAGCGTTCCCCGTCGGAAAGCTGTCTTACCCTCAATTTCTGTTGCTTTGTGGAATCAACAAGATTGCCTTTTTCATCAAGAGTGGCCGTATCAACCGTTTTGTCGACCCATAAATCCAGCTCTTCTTTTGTGCTCTCAGCATCACGTTCCAAACGCCAGTTGGAAAATTGAGGACAAAGCGCATTCAGCGTCTGTTGAATTAACTCAAGCTGCCTGGCGCTGCTGCTTTCAGGGGCCTCACCGGCAATTGCCTCTTTGCTCTCCCACCATTCCACCACATCGTATAAGTTAAAGCCTCGTTTACTACTGAAAGCGCCCGCATAGGCCGGGTGGACCTTTTTTAACTTTTTTCCCTTTTCATAGGTCGAGCGGGAACGATCAACAGAAAACAGCAAAAGCAATGGCAAGGAATCGAGTTTAGCTGACGCCGGTTTACCATCTGAACCGTTTACAAGCGCTGTCCCTTCTTTGACCGCTTCTGTTTCCCTGCGAAAGGTTGCCACATCTTCACCGGAACGAAATGTCTTTTCTTCCCGGGTATGGATGACACGATCAACCTTGCTTCGATGCTTGAGGCAATTCAGTTGCAACGCATTATTTTGTGCTGTTTCAAACCGCAACCGCGCATCCAGTGTATTTTGACCATGGCTGATATCATCCAGTTCAAACCCGTCCGGTGTCGGTGCAACACCTTTGGTCATGGTCCCCAACGTCTGCGACAGCAGAATACTCAAAGATTCCAGAACGGTGGACTTGCCCGCACCGTTCACCCCGACAATCAGGTTCATGCCGCTTTGAAAGGGGATCGAGGTATTGGTCAGCCCCCGGCAGTTCGTTAATTTGAGTTCTTTAACATGCATTCAGAACCTCCTCGCTCAGCTTTCCAGTGACAGCAGCTGAAATTAAAGCCGTGCGGCGTTCCTGTATAAGGGAGATGGTTTTTTCTGTTATCGATTTTAATTTGTTTAATTTTTCTTGCTGAATGCCGACCTTTACAACTATATTTTTTTGTTCTGAAAGTGGTGGAATTGGAACAGAAATATCCTTAAATTCATCCCAGTAGAGCCGTAGGCGATCCCAAACAATGCCATGAGAACGACAGGCACTTTCATCGCTGAACATAGGCGTTTTAAACAACATCCCATAGTAATCCGAATATATCTTTTCACTTGGTTCAGCCACAACATAGTCAGGGCTAACCAAGCCATCACAAGGCACACATCCAACCGCACCTTGCCACATTCGCATTTTATTGAAAGAAATGTCCCCTTTTAGAGCCACTTTATATGTGTTGAAATCTGCAGCCTGTTGTTCGATTTTGTCATTCGAGAATTCTCTCAATGTAACGCCACTATGAATAGAAACTACGAGAAGTGGAAGTTCAGGACGTCCTCGTTCATCACGTTCTTTGAATAAGGTAGTGATTCTCTTTACCTCCCAATGCTTCGGAATCATACCAAGCCAGGGAATACCGGAATCTTTGAGGGGTGTGTCGGGATTCAGGCCACGGGTGACGGCGCGGGCGATGAGGGCACGTTTTTTTTCATCCAGCAGTTTCAGCAGCCGCTGTTTTGCCCCAATCAACTGATCCAGTTCCGCCGTTTTTCGATCGAGATAATTGGCTATTTGGATTTGGGTTCCCAACGGTGGCCATTCAATCTTAAGATTGCCCAAAAGAGATCGACTTAATTCAATTTGATTTGTTGCACCTTCAGAACACTCTACTGTTATTCGCTCTTGTTGAATTGAAAGCACATAAAACAAATACCGGGTATTAAGCACTCCTTTGGAATCACGAAGAATAGTTACATGGCCATCAGCAAAAATATCGGTCTCTGGTTTGAAATTTAAATGACATACACGACCAAGAGTGCCTGTTCCCGTTGAATTTACCAAGACATCCTCTTTTTTTAACCAAGCATCTATGCGCCTTATCTCTTCGGGATCGTGGTGCTTAAACTTTGAACTATCGAGACCAGATGGCCACACGCATCCTTGATTCACTACTGGAATGCCATCTTTTTCTACATATGAAGGTGGATTGCCACGCCGAATAGGATCTACCTTGTATTTTAACTTTACAGCACTGCTCATATCACCGTCACCTCTTTCAGCAACCGTACAATCTCCTCTTCAGCCGCCTTGATATCAGTGTCAATTTCCTCAAGCGGACGCAGCTCGGTAAACTTGTAAAAGTAACGGTTAAAATTAATCTCATACCCAATTTTCGTTTTGTCTTCGTCGATCCAGGCATCCGGCACATGGGGAAGAACGTCACGCTGAAAATAGTCTTCGATGGATTCCTTCAGCGGCACGTTTTCAAAGTCGCGCAACTTGGGATCAGGTTCATAGTCCACCTTACCTTTGCTTTTCTTTTTAATGACCGGTTCGGCGTTTTCATCCACTTCAGTAAAAATGGAACGGAAGGTTTTGATCTGGGGGGCCTTCCATTTGCTTTCACGGTGTTTCAAAAGCTTTTGAATCGCTTTCCAGATTTCATTCCAGTCGCCGGATGGTTCACGCCCGATTTCTTTGTCAATGGCCTGCACATCGTGCAATAGCTCCGGGCAGTATTCAAGGAACTGCTCTTTTCGCTCAAGGCTCATCTGATAGGTCAGCCGCAGGGGCCGTTCAACGGTGATCCGGGCAAAGCCGAAATCGTCATTATCAAAAATTTTGCTGGTATCGGATTCGGCAAACTGACCGTACTCACGTACAATCTCCCGGATATGGTTTTCATTAAACTGACGGCGCTTGTCCCCCAGACTGCGGCGCAGCGGTTCCCACTTGTCACGGGCATCGATCAGCTGAATTTTGCCTTTCCGTCGTTTGGTTTTCCGGTTGGTCACAATCCACACATAGGTGCCGATGCCGGTGTTATAGAACATCTGCTCAGGCATAGCCACAATCGCTTCCAGCCAGTCGTTTTCAATAATCCATTTGCGAATGTTGCTCTCGCCCGATCCGGCCCCGCCGGTAAAAAGCGGGGAACCGTTAAAGACAATGGCCAGCCGGGAACCGTCATGATTGGCATCCACCGGTTCAAACTTGCTGATCATATGCTGCAGGAAAAGCAGCGCCCCATCGTTCACACGGGGGGTTCCGGCACCAAACCGGCCGTTAAACCCCTCTTTTTCAGATTCGCGGTTCACCTCTTTGGCCTGCTTTTTCCAATCCACCCCAAAGGGCGGATTGGCACAGAAGTAATCAAAAGTCGCTTTTCTATCAGAGTTGGTTTCATCATATTTAAACTGATCATCCAGTAACGTGTCGCCAAAACGGATGGTGGACTGGCTGGACTCTTTGGGGTCTTCCTTCATCAAAAGGTCGGAAGCCGCCACCGCAAAGGAGCGCGGATTAAAATCCTGTCCGTAAACATAAAGCTTGGCTTTGGCTTCATGCTCCAACAAATAGTTACGCGCTTCCGACAGCATGCCGCCGGTGCCGCAGGTGGGGTCAAGCATTTTGCGCACGGTCCCAGGCCTTGAAAGCAAATCGTCATCATTGATAAAAAGCAGATTGACCATAAGACGAATGACTTCACGCGGGGTGAAGTGATCACCCGCCGTTTCATTGGCCTGCTCATTAAACCGCCGGATCAGATCTTCAAACAAAAGCCCCATTTCAATGTTGTCCACCACATCGGGATGCAGATCCACATCACAGAACCGGGACACCACCAGAAACAGAATGTCATGCTCACGCATCCGTTCGATTTCAGCCGTAAAATCAAACCGCTCGAAAATCTTGCGCACATTTTCCGAAAACCCCTGAATATAGGAGGTCAGATGCAAATGAATGTGTTCCGGGTCCCCTTTGAGCTTTTCAAAACTCAGAGGTGAATGATTATGAAATCGCTGGCCGGATGCTTTATTCAATATGGTGTCAAGCGCTTCCCCTTCAAGCTTATCTTTATACTGCTCATACTTCTTCAGCACGGCATCCTTGGAGTTTTTCAAAACACAGTCAAAACGCCGTAGCACCACAAGCGGCAGCATAACCCGTTCATATTGCGGCGGACGATACGGCCCGCGCAACAAATCGGCAATGGACCAGATAAAATTGGATAACTCGTGACTCTTGCTCATCGTCCCACTCCCGGAATATTCAAATTTTTCTCACTGCAAAATGCTTTAAACAGGGTAAGCGCCATCTTTGAAGGCGTCGTTTTACCATTCTCCCAACGATTTACTGTGGCAAAGCTCACCCCCAGCGCATGGGCAAGCTCTTCCTGGCTGAGATTCAGCGCTGCACGAACCGCTTTTACCTGCTCTGAAAATTGTTTTTTTTCCATAACCTCCACCCTGTAGTTTTCAGCATCATAAATAATATGGCAGCCTATAACATGTGCTATAAACTTTGCAAGCATATTGTCCAATGCATCCGATATTTTTCACAAAATTTCCGACACGTTCTCTGTCTCTCCGGTAAGTAAGGGGCAAATAAACCTCTATACAGGAGATGATGATGGATATTAATGATTTATTTGATGGAATTGCCGAAGCGTTTCGGCAGTATCAGGCGGAAATGACCGAGCAGGTGCAGACTTCAACCAACCTGGCTCCCACCGGACTTGAGCCCGAAAGGGAATCTGAAAAAGCAGAGAAAATAATGCCGACAGAGAAAGGAGTTGAACAAGATTTCCCGAAACGGGAGTGATTGCCGGGTATTCGGATGAATGCTTTTGTCGGCATAAGTAACTAATATATCAAAACAAAAAAACCAATTCTGTTTACCGGACTCGGCAACAGGATCGGTTTGTCCAAAATGAATTGGTGGAGGCGGCGGGAGTTGAACCCGCGTCCGAAAATACTCCGCACAGGCGTCTACATACATATCCCGAGTTTTAAATTTCGCCGGTCGAAGTCTCCCCCAGGCACGATGCTTAACCGGCTATCCTGTAAGAATTTCGCTGATTCTGTCACAGGATTCGAGAATCGGCTATCCCGCTAGTCGACGTCCTTTACCAGATACGCAGGAAGAATCCGATAGGACGGTAGCCGTTTACGCGGCTACGGCGTAATTATAATCATCTGCGATTATATTTAGTTCCCACCATTTTTACGAGCCGGCAGGAGCTCGGTATGCAACCTGAACTTCATTATCCCCGTCGAAGCCGTTTCGCCCCCATATAATGGCATTGGTATCAATGAAAAACGAGAAACCAATTGCCTGTTAAAATGTAAAAGAATGAATTGTTTAATTTCCGTTCTTACCCTTCAAAAATAAGGCATGTCGCTAAGTCTGTCAAGAGATTAGCTGGATTAGCGGGATGAATAATTTTTTCGCTCACGATCCAGGTCCCGTTTCTCATCCCGCTGGCGAATAGACTCCCGTTTATCGTATTTTCGCTTGCCTTTGACCACGGCGATGACCAACTTTGCCTTGCCATTCTTAAAATAGAGCCGCAAAGGAACGAGCGACATGCCTTTTTCATTCACCTTGCTATAAATTTTTTTAATTTCCGTCTTATGAAGCAGGAGTTTCCGTGGCCGAAGCGGATCGTGGTTGTCAAAATAGGCAAACGGGTAGGGGCTGATATGCATCTGGTATACAAACACTTCGCCGTTTATTATTCGGGCGTAAGCATCTTTCAGATTTGCCCGGCCGGAGCGAAGTGATTTTACTTCTGTTCCTTTAAGTGAGAGGCCGGCCTCATACTGGTCAATGATAAAATAATCATGCCTGGCCTTTCTGTTTTCAGCGACTATTTTGACGTGTTCAGTGTTCAAACGATTTCTGTCCTTTTGTGTTTTTTAGCTGATGGCTTCTGGCTTCTAACGGCGGTTGCTATCCCCGGGGGTCAGTCTGGCCGGCAGATTGCTCTGAGAGGGCTTTGTCATCTAGAAGACCGCCGTAGCGCGTCTGCATCAAAGCGGAAATTTCCTCAGCGGTATTGTAGGTAATCACCTCATCATACAGGTTTTTTACCTCAGAGAATTTCAAAGACCGAACCAAGCTTTTGACTGGCGGAATATACTGCGGGTTGAGGCTGAATTCTTGGATCCCCATTCCCAGCAGGATCGGTATCACCTGAGGGTCGCTGGCCATTTCACCGCAGAGACAAACCGTGATGCCGCTCTTCTTGCCGATATCTACAACGTGTTTGATCATCTTTAGTATGGCAGGGTGCAACGGGTGGTATAGATAGGCAACTTCTTTGTTGTTGCGATCGATGGCCATGGAATACTGAATAAGGTCGTTGGTGCCGATACTGAAAAAATCCACCTCGTTGGCAATGGCTTCCGCCTGAAAAATAACGGAGGGCACTTCAATCATGATTCCGATTCGGACGCTATGGTTGAATTCTATGCCGTTGGCTGCCAACTCAGAAGCGACTTTGTTGAGTATCTGTTTGGCGGTAATTACTTCACCAAACGTGGCGATCATGGGGAAAAGAATTCGTACCTCCCCATAAACGGCGGCGCGTAGGATGGCTCGCAGTTGCGTTTCAAAAATATCCTGTTTTTTTAAACAATAACGGATGGCACGAAGCCCGAGGGCTGGATTTTCCTCAACGTTATTGTTTTCATCCGAGGCGAGCGCCTTGTCTCCATTGATATCAAGGGTGCGAATGGTCACCACATTGGGTCTGGTGGATTCAATGGTTTCTTTATATTTTTCAAACAGTTCCTGTTCATCTGGAAATCGGTGCCGTTTCAGGTATTGAAATTCCGTTCGGTACAGCCCGATGCCGTCGGCGCCGTATTGCTTCGCGGTTTCGGCATCTTCAGGTTGTTCGATATTTCCCATGATTTTATATCGAACCCCATCTTCGGTTTCAGCGGCCAGATGGCTGTCGCGAATGAATGCGGACTGATGGGCCCGATAGTTGGCATTTCGCTCTTCAAATTCAAGCAGGGTTTCTTCCGTGGGGTTGATGATCACAATACCGGCAAGGCCGTCCACAATAATAAGGTCGTCGTTTTTAATTTTGCGGGTTGCTTTTTCAAGCCCCACCACCGCTGGGATTTCCAGTGTCCGGGCGATGATGCTGGTGTGGGATGTTTTGCCGCCGCGATCCGTGATAAATCCTTTTATTTTTTTAAGATTAATCTGACTGGTTTCTGCCGGCGAAAGGTCTGATGCCACCAATACGACGCGCATATCAATATCTTTGATGTTGATCTGGTCAGCGCCTGAAAGGTTCCGCAGGATACGATTTGCCACATGGGCGATATCGGCAGCACGTTCCTTCAAATAGGAATTTGCCATGCCGCGGAACGTCGATTTGATTTTATCCACCGTTTTTTTTAGCGCCCACTCGGCATTAACCTGCTCTTTTTCCATGGTATCGATCGCCATCCCATAGAGCATTTTATCTTCCATGAGGTGAAGATGCGATTCCAGAACATATACGTGCGGTTGAAGTTCTTCCGGTGCATTTTTTATGATATCGATCAGTTCATTTTTGGCATTCTGGGCAGCGGCCTTGAAGCGTTTGATTTCGTTCTTTACATCTTTTCGGGCAATCGGGTATCTTTCAACAACATCAACCCCTTCCTTGTCAACAAGGTACGCTTTGCCAATACAGATACCAGGGGAACCACCGGTGCCGATTAATCGGATTTCCCTGTTCTTATCATCCGTCATGCGTTGTTATCCCTCAAGAGACTGCTTAACAATTTGAAAAAACAGAAGTTTTATCATGGTACGGTTGTACACTTTTACCAATCGCAATTTACTTTGTCAATCTGAGTTTACAAAATTAAATATTTCGGTTAATAATAAGTAGTTGCATTCATTAAGGCCAAGGTGTCAATTCAAAAATACATAATCTGTAAATGGCAAAGGATCTTCGGCAAACAACCTTTTCAGGGCTATTGTCAAAACCCGTCAACAGGCATGACCATGTTACCTGCTATTGAAATTGAAGGACTTACATACTCCTTTCACGGGGTTACGGTTCTAGAGGACGTCAACCTGAGCATTCGGAAAGGGGAATTTGTGGCCCTGATCGGGCCAAATGGCGGCGGAAAAACCACTCTGCTTAAACTTATTCTCGGTCTATGGCGACCGGACACCGGCACCGTGCGTATTTTTGGCAAGTCCCCCCGACAAATGTCGCACCGAATCGGGTATGTGCCACAGGATATTCATATTAATCGACATTTCCCTGTGTCTGCCCTTGATGTGGTGCTGATGGGAAAGATGGGGCCAGGACAGAAAAAATTTTGGCATTCGGCCGAAGACCGTCTTATAGCCCATCAAGCACTGGGTCGAATGGGCATGGGGGACTACTGCAATCGACGCATCGGAGAACTTTCCGGGGGGCAACGGCAGCGGGTTTTGATTGCACGCGCATTGGTCACGGAACCCGACATCCTTTTGCTGGATGAACCGACATCCAACATCGATTCCCAGGGGCAGGGGGATTTTTATGAACTGTTAAAGGAGTTGAATGAGACGGTAACGATTCTGCTTGTGAGCCACGATGTCATGATCCTTTCCAGTTATGTGAAATCCGTGGCGTGCGTGAATCGAAAAATTCATTATCATGATGAACCGGAAGTGACCGGTGATATGATGAACATGTTTCATTGCCCTGTGGAAATTGTCGCCCATGGGGTGCCTCACCGTGTGTTGCAAAAGCACTGAGGCGCGCCACAAACGCTGGCGGACGACCGTGAATGAAGACCTGAGCGCTGAATTTGAAAAGTGGTTTATAACGTGTGGACAGGCAAGTGGTAATAAGATGATTGAAGCGTTGCAGTACGAATTTATGAGAAACGCCCTGATGGCAGGACTATTGGCCAGTATTATCTGTGGCATGATCGGGACTCTCGTGGTCGTGAACAGGATTGTGTTTCTTTCCGGCGGTATCGCCCATGCTGCTTACGGAGGGATTGGCCTTGCTTTTTTTCTGGGCATCCCATACCTGTTTGGCACTATCGGATTTGCATTTGTCGCGGCCATGATCATGGCCTTTGTGACCATCCGTTCACCCCAACGTTCGGACACGATTATCGGCGTGATTTGGGCGGTTGGCATGGCCATTGGCATTATTCTGCTTGATTTGACCCCGGGGTATCATGTCGATTTGATGAGCTATCTTTTCGGGAGTATCTTGGCGGTACCACGCCAGGACCTTCTGATCATGGGAGGGGTCATTGGCGGTGTTGCCCTGGTTGTTACCGGGCTCTATAACCGATTTCTGTCAATGTCCTACGATGCCGAATTCGCCCGACTTCGGGGGGTGCCGGTGACATTTCTCTTTTTGCTGATGGTCGCGATGATTTCCATTTCTGTGGTCATCCTCATCCGAGTTGTGGGGTTGATACTGGTGATTGCTCTTTTGACCATTCCGCCGTTTATCGCCGAAAAATACGCCAAATCCCTTTATCATATGATGGTGATCGCCAGCATTCTGAGTGCAATATTCACCATCGGCGGCTTATGGCTTTCGTTTACGTTTAATCTGACTTCCGGCGCTACGATTATTCTGTTGGCCGGCAGCGTATTTTTTTTCTCTTTAATTGTCGATCGGGTACTGAAAAAAGGATGAACTATGAACATTTCTTTCAAAGGGGCCTTTTCGAATGCGATATAACTACAGAAATATTTTTGAGAACCTTCAGGACGGCGTCTATTTTGTTGATAGGAACCGGACCATCACTTACTGGAATAAAGCGGCAGAAAAATTAACCGGCTATTCGTCTGACGATGTGATGGGCCATCGATGTATGGATAATATTCTCATTCACATCAATGAAATGAACGAGCTTCTATGTGAGAGTGGGTGCCCCTTAGAGGCTGTGATTAAAGACGGCATGCCACGGATGGCGGAAGTATACCTTCACCACAAAAAAGGGCATCGGGTACCGGTACTGGTAAAGGCAACCCCGCTATGTGATGAGGCTGGAAATATTATTGGTGCTGCGGAAGTCTTTTCAGACATCACCGCCCAGAAGGAAATGCAGGAACGCATCCGGGAGCTTGAAAAACTGGCCCTGGTGGACAGTTTGACCGGTCTTTCCAACCGAAAGCACCTTGAAGGCGAATTGAGTGCACGGTTCCAAGAGCAGGATCGCTATGGGCTGACTTTCGGCGTGCTGTTCATCGACATTGATTATTTTAAAAAGATTAATGACTCCTATGGCCATGAAGCAGGGGATTCGGCATTGAAAACCATCGCCAATACCTTCAAGGCGTCCACCCGGTCTTATGATCTGTTTGGCCGATGGGGGGGGGAAGAGTTCCTCGGGATCATCCGAAACGTGGATCATGGAATATTGAAAAGAGTTGCCGAAAGGTTTCGGGTTCTCGTTGAAAAAACCCGTGTGTCGAATGGAAACAAGACCTTTTCTGTGACCGTATCCATCGGTGCCACCATGGCGACCCCTCAGGATACCGCAATGGCACTTGTCCAGCGGGCGGATGAACTCATGTATAAAAGCAAACAGGAAGGCCGCAATCGAGTGACCATGGGGCCCGATGCGGCCTGATTCTGAATTATTATGGGGCATCATTCCCCGTGCCCTCAGTACAATGCGACCCGGGGGGGGAAGCGGCCGATTAGAATGGTAAAATACCGGTGTAGTTTTCAGGTGTAATTTTTTTAAGTTCCGCTTTTATCTCATCCCTAACATCCAGGCTGTCAATAAAGGACGCGATTGCCTCAGGCCCGATCGTATCGTGGGTTCGGGTCAGGGCTTTGAGCGCTTCGTAGGGATTTGGATACCCCTCCCGGCGCAGGACCGTCTGTATGGCTTCGGCCACCACGGCCCAGTTGTCAATAAGATCATTCCGCAGGGCCGCTTCGTTTAGGAGCAACTTGCCAAGCCCTTTTGACAGGGAGGCAATTCCGATGAGTGTATGGCCCATAGGGACGCCGATATTTCGGGTGACCGTGGAGTCGGTGAGATCTCTCTGAAGCCTTGAGATCGGGAGCTTTTCCGCCAGATGGCCAAAGATGGCATTGGCGACGCCGAAATTTCCCTCTGAGTTTTCAAAATCTATTGGGTTCACCTTATGGGGCATGGCGGAAGACCCCACCTCTCCCTTCTTTATCTTTTGCTTGAAGTAGTTCATGGAGATGTAGGTCCAGGCATCCCGGTCTAGATCGATCAGAATGGTGTTGAGTCTTGAAATACCGTGAAAGAAGGCGGCCAGGTGATCATAAGGCTCAATCTGAGTGGTTGCCCGGGTGCGAGCGAGGCCAAGAACATCATTGACAAGATGGTCTGAAAATGCAGCCCAATCTATATCCGGGTAGGCAACATGGTGGGCATTGAAATTGCCGGTAGCTCCGCCAAACTTGGCGCTGAAGGGGACTTTATCAAGTTGGGCAAGCTGGTTTCGTAGGCGGTCTGCAAACACATAAAATTCTTTCCCCAGACTTGTGGGGGAGGCTGGCTGACCATGGGTGCGAGCCAGCATCGGGATTTTTTTCCAGGTATTCGCCTTTTCCATCAGGGCGGTGATGAGGTCCTCAAAGGCGGGTCGCAGGACCTCCTGCCAGGCGTCTTTCAAGGCTGCTGGCATAGCCGTATTGTTTACATCCTGAGAGGTAAGACCAAAGTGAACAAATTCCTTAAATTCAGAAAGCCCAAGCCGATCAAAATTGTCCTTGATATAATATTCTACGGCTTTGACGTCATGGTTGGTGACTTTCTCAATCTCTTTGACCTTTTGGGCGTCTGATTCTAACGAAAAAGATGAGTATATCTGCCGGAGATCGTCAAATTTGGCAGGAAGTACCCCTTTTAGCTGAGGCAATGGCAATTCGCATAAGGCAATGAAATATTCGATTTCGGTTTTGATGCGGTATTTAATCAGGGCTGCCTCTGAGAAATATTGATTCAAAGCGGCGGTTACCCGTCTGTATCGCCCATCAACCGGTGAAATGGCGGTAAGTGGTGATTGTGTGGTCATCTGATCTCCATAATTATCATAATTAAATATTAAAACTGATGAAATCGATTTTTGCGATCCATCCTAATACTTTCGGACTATAGGAATTCAACATCCTTGAGTCAAGGGGCAGAAACGAACCCCGGGACATGGCAGGGTCATTTTTTTATTTTTTTCTAAATGTTTTTATACTTATTTCCGATACAATTTTAAAGATCATAGAACCTGATATTCTATGGCTTGGAATGAAAAAGAATTAACAGGTTTGATAGCAGGCCCACTCCCCGTTGAAAGTATTGATTGTTGCCCAATTACTCAATGGAGATCTTATTAAAATCTAATGTGGTCAGAATTGTATAGGTAATAAACTGGAATGAGTTAATATCGCCGGAGGTTGTCGAATGTTTTTCAGTAAGTTAAAGCTTCATCACAGGTTAGGCCTTCCTCTTAATTTGTCGCTTGCAATTATAATTGCCTCGGCACTGACATTTCTCTACCTGTCGCTGTCAGATAAGCTTTCTCACTTGTCACAAAAAAACCTTCAGCATAGCCAGGAACTTTCATCCACAAGCATCGAACAGTTGAGCCACATTCTAGAAACCAACGAATCCCAAGTGCGCAATATATTTGATCAGTCCCTCGATCAACTCAAAGCGTTTCAGGTGGAGGCGTCCAAGCATATGCTTCAACTGGCACAGCGGCCTCTTGAGAAGGCCTTTAATACCGGGGACAAGCGGGCGGTGAAGGTGTGGCTAAAACGCCAGGGCGCGGTTTCAGGTGTTGAGGAGGTATCCGTCATTGACAGCCGTGGGAAAGTCCGTTTTTCTTCCAAGGATGCGCTGGTGGGCAAAACCTTTTCAGCTGAAAAACTCGACAAGGTGACCGATGAGGCAGACGGGACACGCCTGTGGACCGAACAGGGCCTTGAAACATTTATTCCGAAAAAAATAGAACGGAAATGCACCCGTTGCCATGTCCATCGGGATTGGGCCGAACGCACCGGCCAATTGGCCGGATATTTTTACCTGAGAGTTTCCACCGATGCCTTTCAAAAATTGAAAGCGGAAAATAGCCTTTTCATGGCAACGCAAACTGAAGCGTGCAAGGCCAACCTGGCCCGACTGGTCAAAGAAAACCAAAATGTTACTTCACGACTGGTGGCGGATAACCAGGCAAGTGTAACCAATATTAAGAGTACCAACATCCGCGTGTTTGGTGCGGTGCTGTTGATCGTTATTTCATGCTCTTTTGCCATTATTTATTTTCTTGTCCGGAAAGTTATTACCAAACCGATCGATAGCATGGCCAGCTCTTTAAGTGTCGGGGCCAAATATGTCTCTGATACGGCTTCAGAGATTGCATCGGCTAGCTATGTACTCGCCGATGATGCATCTGGTCAGGCCAGTTCCATAGAAGAGACATCTGCCTCCCTGGAGGAACTGGCTGCAACGACCAAACAGAATGCCGGGAATGCGGAAAATGCAAATACCCTGATGCAGGAGACCAAGGCGGTTGTCAATCGGGCCACTGGATCCATGGGGCGGCTCAATACCTCCATGCAGGAGATATCCGAGGCAAGCGATGAAACCTCTGCGATCATCAAAGAAATCGAAGAGATTGCGTTTCAAACCAATCTGCTGGCATTGAATGCAGCGGTTGAGGCGGCCCGTGCCGGAGAGGCGGGCGCTGGCTTCGCCGTTGTTTCTGAAGAGGTCCGGAACCTGGCCATGCGAGCGGCATCGGCTGCGAAGGGAACGGCGAACCTTATCCAGAAAACACGGGAACGGATCCAAATCGGGGCGGATCTGGTGGTGGCCACGAACAAAGATTTTTCCGATGTCGCGGAGAGTGCCGAAAAGGTTGCCGATATTGTTTCTGAGATAACCGTGGCCTCCAATGAGCAGGCCCAGGGGATTGAACAGATCAACACGGTCATTTCACAGATGGAACAGGTCGTGCAGAAAAACGCTTTCAATGCGCAATCCTCTGCCCAGGCCTCATCCGGCATGAACGATCAGTCTGATCAGATGAAAGGAATGGTCGCCAAATTGATTGGGCTTATTAACGGGGCCGCTCAACAGAATGGACGGCTTGAAAATATTTCTTCCCAGCCGCTTTTAACAGACACCAGTGATTCTGCCCAAAGAGCTAATCGGAAATAAAGAAGTAGCCGAAAATCAGGGCAACGGGATTTCCTCACACCAAAAGATGATAACTTTGCCGGCCACTATTGAAATTTCACCTGGCGCATAAATCGGTGGGCATTCATTTTTGGGTAGACATTATCCCTTAAAAAATCAGATAATACCGCCAAACGAAAAATTCTAAAAACTTTTCGCAGAATGCGTGACCGCAATTTACCGGATGAAGAATGCCCAAAAGCGCCTTTTTACCCGAACCTGCTGCATGCTGGGTGGATGTTGACCTGACAGCGGCTTATGTTTTAAAAACGCAGAAGAACTCCGGAGAAATTCCGTGGTCTGCCGGTGGCAAAACAGACCCGTGGGACCATGTGGAATGTGCGATGGGGTTGACGGTGGCTGGGTACCATGGGGCGGCCAGAAAGGCCTATGAGTGGTCCTTTTCGGTTCAGAACCCAGATGGTAGCTGGTGGTCTGAATATCGAAATGGGGCCCCGGCGGTAGCGTCGCACAAGGATGCCAACATGACCGCCTATGTCGCGGTTGGGGTTTATCATTACTATCTTGCCACCGGTGATGATGACTTCTTGGCCGAAGCCTGGCCGTCTGTGCGCCGTGCCATTGATTTTACGCTTGGACTCCAAGAGATCACGGGGGAAATTAAATGGGCCAAACGAAAAGATGGCAGCATCAGCCACCGGGCGCTTTTAACCGGATCGAGCTCAATCTATAAAAGCCTCACCTGCGCCATTGCCATTGCCAGAATAATGGAAAAAGACACTTCAGCGTGGGGTCTGGCACAACAGAGACTCGGCAATGCTATTGCCGAAGCACCCCACCTGTTTGACCAAAGCAAATCTGCGTTCGCTATGGATTGGTATTACCCGGTTTTGTCAGGCGCCATTATGGGGCCAGCCGCGGCCAAAAGAATAAAACAGTCCTGGGAGACCTTTGTGATGGCTGGCTGGGGGGTGCGCTGTGTGGCGGATAAGGCGTGGGTGACTATGGCCGAGACGTCAGAATTGGTCATCACACTGGCTGCCATGGGTAACCTATCAGCAGCGGAAACCGTTTTTAAATGGATGCAGGATAAAAAATATGATGATGGTGCATTCTGGACCGGTGTGACATATCCGGAGCAAGTGGTCTACACTCAGGAAAAGACCTCATGGACTAGCGCGGCTGTCCTCCTTGCCGCAGATGTTTTATATGACCTTTGCCCTGCCAGTGGATTATTCCGGCATATCCCATCAGATCCTTACCAGCTATCTCAAAATAAATCTAACACCCTATGACTGCGTTGCGAGTCTCCTCAAAACGCTTACATATTCCATACATGCGCCACTTTTTCATCGTCTCACACCTTGTCAGTTGGTGCACTCTTTTTTTTAGATAGCTTGTAGCTTCAATTTATGCAAAAGACGTCAGGGCTTCTGCCAGGTATGTTCCCAGAATGGCCACGCATTCCATGTCAAGATACGCTTCTGTTGATTTTTGAAACAGAAGAACCGATTGTGCGGGGAACTCTTCATCCGCATCAGTGAACCGTAGCATCAGCGGCACTTTTGGGAGCGGAGAAAGTTTTACCGACAGATCATAATTCGCCCCGTCCCGGACTATTTCCCCCCCGAGTTGAAAACAGGCCTGTCGTAGTTGCGCTGTTTTTCCTGAAAAGTACTTTGTGATCGGTCCAAGGGCATTTTGATTGAAATAGTTGATTAAGGGTTGTGCATCCTTAAAGTCCTTGAACGTTACCCATTCAGAAGGTATTGCCGGCAGGGCAGGGGGACAGAGCAGAACGTATTTGCACAACACGACACATATCCCAAAATCGGCTTGATGCCCTGATGCATTCCAGATGCCGGATGCGGAAACGTGGTAGTGCTCGCCCATGCATAGAATGCTGATGCCGTCTCCCCTCATCTCGGCGCCAAGCAGGGTTGCCCGTCGGGTTAAATCAATTTCGGCGATTTGGCCAAGATAATCCTGATAGGTTTTTTCAAAGACAGAAACGTTCATTTCGCGTCCCTTTTAAAGTATAAAAAGAGTTTTTCAATCTGGGCATTGGTCAGTGAAAGCCGATTTTTTTTTCGTTCCAATATCATGCCCCATTGCGTTGGTGAATACTCCCTGGGGAAGTAGAACCGATGGCAGGATATGCAACGGGCTGCAGCCATTTGTTTCCCCTGTTTTATGTCAGATATCTTTGTAGTTGACATGGCCGATTGCTGCTGCACCTTGGGTTCTCCACCGGAAGCCCCGGATATAAAGGGGCTCCCGATGATGATTGTTAATGATACGATAGTAACGATTCCAAAAAAAATACGTCGCATAGCCATTTCCCTTAGTACTGCCAGCCAATACCCAGGTTCATCAGCTTTTCGTCATTGCCTGCGTTGTCCTCTCGCAGTTGGAAATCAGCTTTCACAACCAGGTTGGGAATGGGGTAGAAGTTTATACCAACTGTCCACTCGTTCCTGTCGCCCAAGGGGTTTTTCGTGACGCCGGATGGCATATGGTATTGAGTGTCAAAATCATCATAGCGTAAAAATGCAACGGCGTCAGCCTTCTCCAGACGCCCGGTTTTTAGGGAATCCGGAAGAAAATGGTATCCTGATTCCAGATACCATCCAAAAATATCGGAGGCAACGTTATTTCCGATCTCACGGGCACCGTCGATTGATTCATATGCAATGGCGCCCCGGGTGTCCCACCGCCCCATCACGCTATGCTCGAAATCAGCTGAATAAATCATGATATTGCCATCAATCCCAGGATTTTTGCCTTTGTTGCCATTATCAATGCCGCCGAAATAGGCTGATAGGCCGAGCCTGAAAAGTTGGTTTTGATCGAGCAGATGATCGGAGAAAGGTAAAAAGTCCATTCGAGCGGTAACGGCTGGGGCATGCAGGCTTGGTCGTTCTTTGATCCTGCCATTTCGAATTCCATCCTTGGCATTGAATTCAGCGCCATTCAGACCGCCGACGACATAGGCTTCATAAGTGACCGACGGGGTTAGGGCCCCGAAAATACCGATGCCATCCGATGACCATGTGGAAGGGATAATGTACTTTGCAAAAGAGGGCCGTTCAACACCAAAAAAAGAAGGTGGCTCATGTTTTTGGTTGATAATGCCCAGCGGCGTCAAGATGCGGCCGGCCCGGATATTGATTTTATCGTTCAGGAGAAAATCAATATAGGCCTGTTCAAAAACAAACTCTCCGTCTGCATTGTCGGATACAAAGGCATGTTCAATCTCAAGTTCAGTATTAAACTTGATCCAATCATTAAAATCATATCCAAGATAAAGCACCAAACGATGAAAGTCGAACAGGCTTGTATTCTTATCGAGATTGAAGTTTGCATGCATTTCACCATATCCACCAAAATGAAGACCGTTTATTCCATTTTTTGGCGGCAGCGGTTCCTTTGATGGCGCTTCACCTACATGACGGGCAAGATCGGTTATGGTTTCTTCCTGTTTCTTCTGAACAGCCCTGTCCGTTTTTTGCTGCTGCTTGATTTTCTGAATTTCCATGAGCAAATCTTCTATCTTTTGTTCAAGCGCTTCAATCGACTTGGTCGAGGGGGTACGGGCAGCATCACTTTGGGAGAAAGACGGCATCACCGAGAATGTCAAAAATAAGAGGCTGAACGTGACTGTGAAGACGCTGGTTTTGAGAAAATTAAAGGGGCGGATTAACATGGTAAAGCGTGTCATAAAAATTTTCCTTCATAGTTGTTGGGAACGCAGGTCCCCAGATTAAAGTTTTTGTTAGTAAATAATGTTAGTAATGCCTAACTTTTAGTATGAAAAAATTTTGCTTCTTCCTATAGGGTGATTGTCCATTTGGTGATTACTTTTCGGAGGCGAATGAGATACTAACTGAAGAGAGTACGACTAGTATGGAACCAATATTATGGGTAACGGCTCCCGTGACCGGTGACAAGAAACCACTTCCGCTGGCCATGACTGCCAATAAATTAAAGGTCAACCCAAATACAATATTCCACTTGATGGTTCGGACCATTCTGCGGCCTAATTGAATAAGAAACGGAAGACGCCCGATGTCATCATGCATCAGGGCAATATCAGCAGTTTCAAGGGCCACATCGGTTCCTTTGGCGCCCATGGCAATTCCTACGTCCGCAGCGGCAAGGGCAGGGGCATCGTTAATGCCATCCCCGATATATATGATCTTCCGTTTTCTTTAGTAATACCGGACAGGATAGATCCGTCCACAGGAATTCTCTCACCGGGAGACACCAATAGAATGTCATCAACCCGTATGTTTGAAATGGGTTTTGTCTGAGGCACGCCGTTAATGATTACCGTGGCTTCCCGGGGAGTTATTTTTACAAGTGCCTGAATGGCGCGACGGGCGGACTCGCCGGTGGCTTCCTCGATCAGGGCACCGGCCATCATCACAAAGCTTACAATAGCGGCACTTAAAAACTCTCCGGAAACGAGGCTCGCAATGAGGGCAATGCTCACAAGCTCATCCACATTGATCTTTTTTTTCACTATGCCTGACACTGCTCCCCATATAATCGGAAGTCCATTAATGGCAACAGATAGAAAGATGAGACGGTCGCCCCATTCAAAGGGGGATGAACCTGTTCGGGGGAGCAGAAAGCCGACGAGGGCACATAGGCCGCCCACCAGAACCCGCAGCACCTCTTTTGAATCAAACAGGTCTTTGTAGGCGCCGATTTGAGAAAAACGGCCGATCATTTTTCTTTCCCCTCATTTGTTTCTTTGCAGCTGTTGGCGCTCATGCAGCCGCTGCATCCGGAACTGCAGTCGTCGTTTTTCCTGCTGTTTTTAATGGCCGTTCGGGCGAGATGAATAACGGCGATTCCCACAATGATGAATACAATAATCGTCTCCATAGTTAGAACCCCATGATAGATCCGATTTGAAAGGTCAATACGGCGAGCGAAAACGCCAGCAGCGTATTGAACACCATGGTAAATACTCCCCATTTCCAGGAGCCGGTTTCCTTGACGATACAGACCACCGAAACAAAACAGGGGGAGTAGAACATTACAAAGAGAATAAGGCTAAAGGCGGTCAGCGGCCGCCAGTTCGGAGAATTCGCCAGCTTTTCGGAAAGTGGTTCGCTTTGCTCCGGGTCCACTTCGCCTAGTGAGTATGCTGTGCCGAGGGTGGCCACAATAATTTCCTTTGCGGCAAATCCGCCTACCAGGGCGATATTGGTTCGCCATTCAAACCCTGCATATTGGCTGATGCTTTCAAGGGCGGTTCCGAATCGGCCGGCGAAGGAATATCGAAGCGTGGCTTCCGCCTCCTGGGCATTGATAGCATTGAGCTTTTCTTTAACTGCCACGTTTGCCGGAGTGACTTCGGTATCGTTTTGGGCGGTGGCTTGCGAGGCAAAATCAGTGAGAATCTTTTGGCGCGCCGCTTCAAAGGGTGCCAGATGGGAAGTCGGTAGCTTCGGAAATGCCATCATGGCCCACAATAGAATGGAAATTGCAAGAATCGTGGTGCCGGCTTTTTTGATATATTGCCATGTGCGTTCCCAGGTATGAATCATCATCCCTTTTAGTGTTGGCAGCCGATAGGGGGGGAGTTCCATGACAAATGGCGTTGAGGCTCCCTTTATGACAGTGGTTCGTAACAGCTTGGCCACCAACAGGGCGCCAATCCAGGCGATGGCTGTAATCAGGAGCATAAACATGGCTTCGTTTTTTTCAAAGAAGGCCGCCACCAAAAGAGCAAATACCGGCAGTTTGGCGCCACAATTCATAAATGGCACTGTTAACAATGTGGCGAGGCGTTCCCGGGGAGATTTAAGGGTTCGGGCCGCCATGATGCCTGGCACAGCACATCCACCGGCAATACCACCGGAGACAATAAACGCCATGACAGAACTGCCATGGAGTCCAAAGATTCGAAATACGCGATCAAGCATGAAGGCAACCCTCGCCAGATACCCGGAGTCTTCCAGAAAGGCAATACCGAAGAACATGAACATGATCAGGGGGACAAAGCCAAGAACACCGCCCACCCCGTCGATGATGCCTGAGACGATCAGAGATTTGAGAAGACCATCCGGCAAAAGGGTCGATGTCGTCTGCCCCAGCCATTCGAAAAAAAATTCGCACCATCCAACAGGGATTTCAGAATAGGTAAACACAAAATGGTAGAGCCCGAACAGCACAGCAACCATGAGGGCCGGGCCGGCCAGCCGGTGGGTGAGGACCTTATCGATATTGTCGGAAATGTGAAGCCGGTCTTGGTTTTGTTGATAGGTAACGACCCCTTGTTTGGTCAATGATTTGATAAACCCATACCGATGGTCGGCAATCAGTGCTTCAGGGTAGGTATTTAACGTGACTTGAAGGTGGTCCGAGAGATTCTCCACAATTTTTTCAAGGGTGTCTGAAAGCGTGTGATTGGTCTTTTGGCCTAGACTTATGACCTTTTCATCGTTTTCGATGTATTTTAAGGCAAGCCACCGGGGATGATACCGGTCTGTCAGAAACTGATTGTCACAGACATGTTTTGATATTGTGCTGATGGTCTCCTCAATGTCTTCACCATAATTGATATAAAGGGGCGGGCGGGTGTTTTCCCTATGGGCAATTCGGCCGGCGGCCTCCATGATCTCTTTTTTTCCCACACCACTTCTTGCAATCATGGGAACCACCGGAACACCAATGAGTTTTGACAGCTTCTTCTCGTCAATGGAAATACCCCGGGAGGTTGCCACATCAATCATGTTAAGCGCAATACACAGCGGAATGCCCATTTCAAGAAACTGGACGGTCAGGTATAAATTTCGCTCAAGATTTGAGCCGTCAACGATATTGATCACCGCGGCCGGTTTTTCGTTCACCAGAAAATCACGTGCCACAACCTCTTCAAGGGAGTAGGCCGTAAGTGAGTAGGTGCCGGGTAAGTCGACAATGTGAAACACATTGTTTCCATTTGAATAAACCCCCTCCTTTTTTTCAACGGTCACACCAGGGTAGTTCCCCACGTGTTGCCGTGCACCGGTCAAGGCATTGAACAGCGTGGTCTTGCCTGCATTGGGGTTTCCGGCCAGTGCGATAATTTCATTCATCTTATTCCGGGACCTCCACGTCAATATGATCTGCTTCACTGTTCCGAAGGGTGAGGGTAAATCCCATAAGCCTGAGCGCTACCGGGTCTTTGAGGGGAGCTCGACCTTGCACGGTAATTTCTGTACCCGGCACAAGGCCCATGTCCCGGATTCGGCGGCCCAGTTCTCCATTGGTACGGATTGCGACGATGGTTCCGGATTGGTTCTTCTTTAGCTGGCGTAAATTTATCGTGGCCATTATTCGATACTTTCTTTCTCGGTGTTATTTTTTTTTACAGTGGGTGATGTGCACTGTGATTTTATAATTATTGGTAAGTTAGGTAAACCAAACAATTTGTGATGTCAATAAAATAATATGTTTGAGCATATAAAATAATATTTGACTTATTTTGTATGGTAATATAGGTGTTTAGTGCACTACACTGGAGGTGGTATGGGAAAAAGAGAAAAATTAAGCGAAAGTCAGGAAGACTATCTTGAGGTAATTCTTGATCTGGAGAGAGAGAACAAAGTCGCCCGGGCCAAAGATATTGCCGAAAAGTTGGGGATTCAACGCGGATCCGTGACCGGTGGCCTTAAAAGTCTTGTGGAAAAAAGCCTCATTAATTACGAACCATACAGCTTCATTACCCTCACCCAAAAAGGTGTCAAAATTGCTGAGGAAATTACACGGCGCCATCAGATCCTGAAGGATTTTTTGCTAAAAGTGCTTCAACTGGATGAAAATACCGCCGAGGCCACCGCCTGCCGAATGGAGCATGCCGTAGATGAAACGTCTATCGAGCGGTTGGTCAGCTTTGTGGAATATCTTTTTCAATGCCCGCGGACCGGGGACGACTGGATCCAGTCGTTCATTGAATACAGCAAAAAAGGGAAAAAGGACTGGTCCAAATGCGAGGAATGCCTGGATGAATGCTTGGCACGGCATCAGGACGAAAACCAGGCAGAAAAATAGACCTGTTCCCTCCCCATTAAAACCAAAGCGCCCGGGAAACATCAATTTCCCGGGCGATTTTTATTGATAGTGTGTTTTTGTAAAAGGAGCGGTGGGTCTACCCCCTTTTTATCAGCCTATGCCAGTGGCGTGTTCTCGGCCAGGTTCCACACCCCGCAGGGGCAGGCCTGGGCGCAAAATCCACAGCCGATGCACTTGTTGTCATCGACCACATACTCATACCCCCCATTCAATTTTTCAAGCTTTCGAATGGCTGTTTCAGGGCAAATGGCAGCGCAGACACCACAGTCCCTACAGGCACCACAGGAGGCACACTGGCTGCCGCACTGGCCCATGTCTTCAAATTGCTGAATGCGCGGGTCAAAGTACTCCAATGTGACCCGGCTGCGGTCGATCATAGAGCGAGTCTCCAGGGCCGGTCCCTTCCCGGCAAATATATTATCGATGGCCTGGGCCGTTTTTCGACCGGCGCCGATGGCATCTGTGAGAAGCCCGGGGCGAACCGCATCGCCAATGGCAAAGATTTTGGCATCCGAGGTTTGGTAGTATTCATCTACCTTGATGAACCCACGGTCGGTTTCGATTTCCTCAGGCAGAAAATCGATATTGGGCTGATCGCCGATGGAGATCACAACCGTATCGGCCGGAATGACCTCTCCGGTATCGAGCACGACCCCTTCTTCGGTGATCTCCTTTGTAAAAACTGGCCATCTGAATTTGGCGCCGGCAGTCTCCGCGTCCTCCCGCTCTTTACCAAAAGATGCCGGTTCCTGAACGTCAAGAAGGGTGATTTCCTTTGCGCCCAGCCGGTGCGCCTCAGTTGCAACATCACAGCCCACATTCCCGGCACCGATAATCACCACACGGTTGCCCGGTGATATCGCGTTTGCCTTGGCATCCGACAGGAATTCAAGCGCGGTAACCATGCGCTCGCCGCCTGGCACAGGGATAGTCCGTGGTTTCTGAGCCCCCACGGCAATGACGAGAAAATCAAAATCTTCCTTTAGACGATAGATGTCTTCTTTGTTGAGTTCTTGCTGGAGGTGAACATGGGGAATCACGTCAGTGATTCGATCCAGTTCGGCAGATATAATGTCTTTGGGAATACGGCTGTTGGGGATGACCGAAGAGATCTTGCCCCCAAGGCTCGGATACATGTCATACACAACCGCCTCATGGCCTTTTTGGCACAGCTGCCAGGCCATTGAAATACCGGCCGGGCCGCCGCCGATGATGGCCACGCGTTTTCCGGTAGACGGTGCAATTTCCGGCAGGCCCGCGTTGATGCTGGCTTTGCCCAACAGGGTGATGTCCACCGGCGCGAGGGTGCTGGACTGCCGGGTACATTCGGACATACAGATATTGGGGCACAGGTAGCCGCATACCGTGGCCGGAAACGGGGTATAGGAAAGTGCCAGATCAACCGCTTCGTCAACGCGCCCTTCCCGTATAAGACGCCATCGCTCATGTACCGGAATGCCGGTGGGACAAGAGGCTTCACAGGGCGGCGCATATTTGTGATTTTCCCATGTGGGGACAAAGCGTCGAAGATCACCGGTGGTAATGAGTGGGACCGGGCTTCGGTCGATCTGGCTTAAATCACCGATCAGCCCGCCGCCGCCAAGTTCTTCATCCCATACGTTTTCCCGGAAATCGGCCATCGACCGGTTTTGTGCCTTTCGTTTTTCGAACGGAGAACGTGCGGCCAGCAGTTGCCATTGAGATCGGTTTGACAGGGATTTCAGGATTTCGATCCGGTCGATTTTTTCCAGAAAGGCTCTTAAATTGGTGGTGAGCCATTCCCAGTCGGCATCGGTGATGGGAATGAGTTTGGCATCTGCCTGGCTGTATCCAGCATGGGGGCCTCGGAAGAAAACCTTGCCGCCTACCATGCCCACGAGGGGGCGATACCCCAGGATGTTGTCCGGTTGCTGGGGGGTGACACCGCAAACCACCGCGATGCCGCCGGCCATAAATTCGCCAAAATAATCCCCGACGCCACCAAGGACCCATAACTCCGGCGGATCGAACCGGGGGTTTTGTTTGGTCATGGTCATGCCCCTGGCGCCAATATTTCCGGCCACGTATATTTTACCTTGGGCCATGGCATTGGCAACGCCGTTTGACGCATGACCGTGCACCACAATTTCTGCTCCGGCATTCAGCCAGCCAATATCATCTGAAGACGGTCCCACCACTTCAATAAACGTATTTGCATATCCAAAGGAGCCGAGGCGTTGACCGGGGTGACCGGTGACCTTGACGTGGAGTTTTTCGTCACCAGCAGACCAGAGCCGACCGCCAATCCCATGCTGCCCGTAGGCATGGACAACGATTCGACGATGGCCTTCCGCCACGGCTTTCTGGACGTCTTCTTCAAGCACCCGGGAGTTGAGCCGGTTGCCGTTCATTCTACCCGAAATTATATGAAAAGGTTCTTTTTTCATGAGTTCCTAACCCATTGCCTGTAGTAATTAAAAAGGAAATCTAAGATATCTATTCCTGCAACGCCTGAAGCTACACGACATACTTAATATCAAGCCGCTTTGCAGCGTCGGCATCATCAATGCCAAGGGCATCGGACATACCGATCGGAAGGGACGTGGACCTTCCGAGTGGCGCAAATATCTTTTTAAGCTCCGTGTCAAAGCTCAGATAAACATCCACAACCCGTTGGGCCACCGCCTCTACATCAAGCCGGCGGTATAGACGCGGGTCCTGGCTTGTAATACCCTTGGGGCACAGGCCGATGTTGCAAATATTGCATCGGTCTGCTTCGGAGCCAATGCAACCGGCAGCCGCCTGCATAATATATTTTCCGATTTGAACCCCGCTGGCACCCAGCATGATCAGCGCGGCAGCGTTTGCGGCAATGTTACCCGTTTTGCCGATTCCCCCGCCGGCGAACAGGGGCAGCTCGTTCTGTTTGCCGATTTTCGTAAGGGTCAGGTATGCGTCCCGAATGTTGCTGGCAATGGGATGCCCCATAAAGTTCATGGACACATTGTAGGCAGCACCTGTACCACCGTCTTCCCCGTCAATGGAAAGGGCAGATGCATACGGGTTACGTGTGAGGTTGTTGAGCACCGCCAGGGCTGTTGAGGTACCTGATATTTTGGGGTACACCGGGACACGGAAGCCCCAGGCCATGGACATGCTCTGGATCATTTTTGCCACGGCCTCTTCAATGGAGTATTTGGTCTGATGGGTAGGCGGGCTCGGCAGATTAACACCAGTGGGGACCCCCCGGATGGCAGCAATCAATTCATTTACCTTGTACCACATCAGAAGCCCACCGTCACCGGGTTTGGCTCCCTGGCCGTATTTGATTTCAATGGCACAGGGGTCTTCCTTCATATGCGGAATGGCGTGGATGATTTCGTCCCAGCCAAAATATCCGCTGGCAATCTGTAAGATAACATACTTTAAGAACCGGGAGCGAAGGAGTCGCGGCGGACAGCCACCTTCACCGGTGGAGATTCGTACCGGCATGCCGAGTTCTTCATTCAGATAGGCAACCCCCATCTGAAGACCTTCCCACATATTCGGTGACATCGCACCGAATGACATGCCGCCGATCACGAGCGGATAGATTTCCCGAACGGGCGGGATCCACCCGTTTTCTCGTTGTGCCTTGATATTTTCCTCAGGCGACAGCACCCGGCCAAGCAGCGTTTTTAACTCAAATTCATGCCGGCCGGCGTCCAGGGCCGGGTCGGTGAGCATCGAAATGCGTAAAAATTTGATGCGATCGAGCAGACTTTCACCGTTGTTTCTGCGTCCACCACGACGACGGGGTTGGCCGCCTCGGTCCATATGAAATCGCAATTTGTCTATTTCGTCGCCCCGGATCGGCGTGATGGCATCATTGGGGCAGACCATATTACACATGGCGCACCCGATGCATTTGTAGGCCGGGTCTGTTTTCTGACGAATGCCGTAGTAGATCTTGAATTCATTGGCCGGTTGTTCCGTCAGGTTGAAGGCGGTATTGACCTCGCGTTTTCGAAATACGCCCAACTCAATGGCGTTTACCGGGCAGACGGCCGTGCATTGCCCGCATAGGGTACATTTATCTTTATGCCATATTACCTGCCAGGGTAGGTCCTTGACACTTAGTGTGGCAGGGGTAATGGGTCTTTTTGGGAACATACCGTTACCTCCTTACGTTGTGCTGATACCATGGCCGTATCAAGATACATTGGCTGAAAATCTTTACTCTTGTCACGATCCGGAATCGCTGCGTCGAGACCGCAGATTTCAGATGAGAATGCATACAAACCGGGCCGACCGCCCACAACACCCGGGCGAAGTTTCTTTCGGTCCTGGACCATGAACAGCGAATTGTCCGGCATGCAGCCAATGACACAGTTGGGGCCGTCAATGATGAGTTGGCGGCAGGTGTTTTTCAGGTGTTTTAGAAACCCCGTATCCGAGTGGTTGGCCAGGTCGTCTCCCTGCAACGGGGTGATCAGGTGCTTATAAAATGGTACACCCAAAGACAGATGCTTGGCCATATAATGAAGAATGTGGGTGAAAACTTCACTGTCCGACTGATATCCGCTATATCCCAGTTGTCCCCGTGATTCCAGGTATTTTCGAATGGGTACAAAGGCCGTATTTTCACCGTTGGTCATGGTGGAAAAACCTTCGATAAAGAACGGATGACAGGCATATAAATTGATGGCGTAATTCGTGTTCTGTCGTCCCTGGGACATAATGATCCGCGCTTTGAGCTCTTCCCGGTCCAGTTTGAGATACCGGGCGACCTCCATGGGATCACCAATCTCTTTGATCATAATGACATCCGGCCAGAAGGAATAGATGATCATGTCTCCTTTTTCTTCACCCATCTTGCGAAGCTTGAGCCGGATACTCAGAAGTCGCTTATGCAGCTCTTCCTGGCTGTAATTTTCCCACTCTTCCGGATATTCGTAGGCACGAATCAGGTACACATCCCGTTTGGGAACACCCGGGGGTGGCGTTTTGGGGACTTTGATGGAAATTTTGTATTTGGTCATAAACCCAATATCCATCATAAACATATCAAGACGCTTAAGGCCGCTTTCACTAAAAATGCCGGATAAAATCGGCGCGTCTTTCATCTCTTCAAACGGTCCGCTTAGGTCCCGAAGCAGCAGGCCCACACCGGACCCGTCGTGCCCCTCATGCATGACTTCCATGGAATCGATAGCGATCATCGGGGACAGCGGCTCATCGCTGGTAATGGCAAATAACCGACACATGGTTGGTTCTCTCCTTTTGACACAAACGGTTAAGCAGGTGCTTCAATTACGAAAAAAAAAAGCGCTTACCTTGTTCAAGGTTAAGACGCCTTTGTCTGATCTTGATTTAAATCCCACGCCTCATCCTGCACCTCCTTGTGCAAGACGGGAATTAGTTTTAATTAAATAATTCTAAATTTATTTTCATTTTTGTCAAGGTTTTTATTCCAGCTCTTCTGATAAAAGAATGGCCTCCGCCACTTGCCGCAGTGGCTTTCGGGTGTCCATGCTCCTTTTCCTGATCCATTGAAATGCCTCCTCACCGGTCTTGTGCCGGCGCTTCATCAGGACTTCTTTGGCGCGTTCCACCAGTTTCCGCGTTTCAAGTTCTTCCTGCACGACTTTTGTCTTTACCATCAACTCCGTGTTCAGAATCGCCACTGCGGCCTGATTGGCAACCGCTTGAATCAGGTTAATCTCTATTTCCGAGAATTCATGGGGTTCCGCCGTAAAGCAATTGAGGACACCGATCACCTTGCCCTCCTTGACTTCAAGAGGGACCCCCAATAGGGAGACAAGGCCAAGTTTTCTGGCCATGTCTTTTTCTTTAAACCGGGTATCCTTGAGAATATCAGCTATGATGACCGGCTGCTTTTCGGACACGACCTCTCCAACCACCCCTTCATTCATCCCCAAAGAGCGGTCCTTCCAGTATTCTGGGTCAATGGCCTGGGTGGCCTTCAGGACGATCTGGGGGGGATGAGTGCTTTCATCGATTAACCAGAGCGAACAGATTTTAACCCCGGTAACATTGGCGGTGACCATTACAATGAGTTTCAAAAGATCTTCAAGATAGAGATCAGATGTAATGGCCCGGCTGATATCCGACAGGGCTTTAATATATTTGTCCGAGGGACCTAATAAGCTTTCCATAAGTCACGGCGTTTGCAATAAATTAAAATACAACAAAAACAACCCAAATAACTACACCTATCAGATGACCCACAGAGGGTCAAGGCGCGAAATAAAAAGATCAGGATAGACGTCGGCAGCCCTGTTAAGGGGAAGTACGTTTAACTCGATCGCGAATGGGAGAACGCTTGATTCCTTATTCGGTGGGGCTTACGACCATGTTCATGGTTCCCCCATTGCTGCAACATTGGTGGCAACTGTCTATGTCACAGTATTGGAACAAGGGCTGTTCGCCAATAATAGTTTGTGAATTTCATGTCTTGTGATATAAATATGCTTTTTAAAGGATCGCCGAGGTCGTCGGGTATGATGGCCTGGTAATGTAATTTTAATCGATAATCTTTAATGTTAAAATAAAAGGAATATAGCAAGGGCCATGGCAGAAAAGAATTTAAAAGAAGTGTTCACACCGGACGTGCTTCAGGCGTTGTTCCCTGAAGACCGATCAGACCATTTTTTTGAAGCCCTTTATGGGGATGCATCGGAAGGCGCCTATGATATTTCTCTTCGGTTCAAGGACCAAGAAGACGATAAACTTTTGTTTGAGTTTCAGCTGACGCAACGGAAGGGAAAATGCCTTGCCTGTAATTTGACGTATGGCCTTCCCACGGTTTTTTCACGGCATCCAATCATCAATATCAAGGGGTTGGTCGCGCGTTTTAACGAACTATTACCAGATGGGGCTGTTTTGGAAACATATACGGTTGGGAACACGCAGGAAATATCCCGAGAACTCCATGTGGTACCGTTCACCGTGCAGTTCAAATCGTAATGGGAAAAGAGATTGAACTCAAACTGATCGTTCATCATAAGGATGTGGTTTCTTTTTTAAACTTACCGCTGCTGGAGCAATTTGCTCCGGGTGGCTACAAGACGAAGAAACTCTTTTCTCAATATTATGATACTCAGGATTATGGCTTGTGGCGTTGTCAGGCGGCGCTGCGCGTTCGGTATGATGGTACGTGTTATGTGCAGACGCTGAAGCGAAAAGGAAAAAGCCATCAGGGGCTTACCGAGCGAAAGGAGTGGGAGTGGCTGGTAAAGAGTATTGAACCAGACACCGCTCTCGTGCCAGGTGAACACTGGCCCGCAGCTGTTCGAAATCGGATCTCAACCTTACGGCCGGTATTTGTTACCGATTTTGAGCGACTCGTCTGGAACCTGGCGCTGCCCGCAGGCTCTTTTTTCGAAAGTCAGCCGCCTGCACTTGTTGAAATGGTACTGGATCGTGGTATGATCGTGGCCATAGGAGCTGGCCAGCCCCAAACAGAACCGATCCTGGAGGTGGAGTTGGAACTGAAAAAAGGCGTCCCCGAGGTGCTGCTTCAGTTATCCAAAATCATCACCACGGCACTGCCAGCGCATCCTTCGGACATCTCCAAAGCCGAGAGAGGATATCGGCTTTTAAAAGGCGTCAGAGAAAATCTGTGATAAAGCAGTTAACAGCGGCTCCTGTGGAAAGACTCACCACCGGCCCTTTAAGCATCTGTCTACTTGGCTATCGAAGCCACCCCCATTGTGGTGGGCAGGGGGTCTATATCAAGAACTTGAGCCGGGCCCTTACAGACCTGGGGCATTCGGTTCATGTGGTATCCGGCCCGCCGTACCCTATGCTTGACGAGGATATTCCCCTGTTTCGGTTGCCAAGCCTTGATCTATATAATCCGCAGGATCTATTTCGAACGCCGAGCCTATCAGAACTGGCCGTCCCCATTAATTTGATAGAGTGGCTCGGGGTATCTGCCCAGGGGTTTCCCGAGCCCCTGACGTTTGGTATGCGCGCCAATCGTTTTTTAAAACACAACAAACATCATTACGATGTGGTCCACGATAATCAGAGCCTATCCTATGGCATACGGGAAATCAGTCGCCGTTTTCCGACGGTGGCAACGATCCATCATCCGATGACGGTTGATCGAAAAGTCGCAGTTCGCGCTGCCAGGTCAGCTTTGCAAAAAATGCAGCAATGGCGGTGGTATTCATTTATCGGTATGCAAAAACGGGTTGCCCGGTCGTTAAAGCATATTTTAACGGTTTCTGAGTGTTCAAAAGTAGATCTTTGCCGGGAATACCAGATACCCGATAGAAAAATTCAGGTGGTTCCCAATGGCATTGATGTGGATCGGTTCTACCCAATTCCCGAAGTTTCGAGAGATCCCCATCGCGTTATTGTGACCAACAGTGCGGATGTGCCCATGAAAGGGCTCTATTATCTTCTTCGGGCAGTAGCTGAGGTGGCCAAAAAACGACCCGTTCAATTGACCGTGGTCGGTGCAGCCAACGGAAACGGTCGGGTGGGGCGCTGGATTTCGCAGATGGGGATTGGTCGGCTGGTAACCTTTACCGGATGGATCGATCACGATGAGTTTGTGCAACAATATGCCCGTGCGACCGTTGCGGTGATACCGTCCATGTATGAGGGGTTCGGGCTTCCTGCCGGGGAGGCCATGGCATGTGGGGTCCCGGTGGTTAGCACCAAGGGGGGCGCCTTGCCGGAGGTGGTGGGAGAGGCCGGTATCCTGGTGCCCACGGCGGACTATCGCGCTCTTGGGAATGCTATCGAAAGGGTATTGGCCAATCCGGGGTATGCGGCTGAATTAGGGAAAGCTGGTTACATGCGGGTACACCGGTGTTTTACGTGGCGGCAAGCCGCTCAAAAGACCATTTCTCTCTATCGGGAGTCCATTCGTGATTACCATCGATTTTAATCGGCTTTCGATCCGGCCAGGTGATAAGATACTTGATGTGGGCAGCGGTACCGGGCGTCATGTGGGTGCGGTTGCAAGGATCAAAAAGGTTTCGGTGGTCGGTTCAGATGTGAGTCTTTCGGACATTTCAACGTCAAAAAAAAGACTCCAATTTCAGAAAGAATGCGGTGAATGCAATGGTCGGTGGTATTTCACGGCAAGTAGCGTGTGCGCACTTCCCTTTTCGGACGGGGCCTTTGATACGGTGATCTGTACCGAGGTGCTGGAGCACATTCCGGATGACCGGCGGGCAGTGGCTGAAATTGTCCGTGTGATAAAACCCGGCGGCCGTCTTGTTGTCAGCGTGCCGCGATACTGGCCGGAATGGATCTGCTGGCACCTGTCAAAAGAATATTATGATGTTCCAAACGGGCACCTTCGCATCTACCGGCGGCGTGCGCTTTGTTCCTTATTGGAACAATTCGGTCTGACATGCCGTGCCAAGCACCATGCCCACAGCCTGCATGCTCCTTTCTGGTGGCTGAAATGCTTGGTTGGCATGACCCATCCGTCCTTTCCACTGGTCTCCCTATATCATCGGTTTCTGGTATGGGACATTATGGAAAAACCTGCCATCACGAGAACCCTGGAAAAGCTTCTCGATCCTGTTTTGGGGAAAAGCCTGGTTCTCTACTTCATGAAATACTGAATGGCGTTGACCGGTTTGGTTGAAATGGCTATGGTTCGAATTGTACCTTATTTGATTCAAAGCGGTGATAATTTACAGGTAACATGCCTTTCCGGAGAAACAATTAGGGGGGCTCTTTTGGAAGCAATTACAGAATGTTGCAGATGGACCAACAGGCAAGGGGAAGGGATCAATGAGTATTAGGCTGCTGGTGGTGGATGATGATGTCGAAATTCAGAATGTCATAAAGGAGTCGTTTGGACTGGCCGGATACCAGGTCGATCTGGCGGACAGTGTTACCGGCGCCTTGGAACTGATGGAGAACAATGAATATGATGTTCTGATCACGGATAAAAATTTTCCGGTATTGCATCATGAGCAGGAAGGGGGCATGTTGCTGCTGAAGGAAGTCCGGCAGCGGTACCCGGCCACGGAAGTCATTATGATTACCGGATACGCCACCATTGAAACGGCTATAGCGGCAATGAAGCTCGGCGCGTTTGATTACATCGTCAAACCGTTTAGAATGCAAGCGCTGATCAAAAAGGTGGCGCGCATCATTGAGTTGAAACGGTTTCTAAATCCGACTATCACGCTGAAAAGCTTCAAAGAGTGTCACAACGCACTTTTGGAAGTCTTTGAGGACAGGCAGCGAAATATAGATGAAAAGACAGAAGGCGCCATCAAGTCAATGCTCTCAAAGCTAGACGATTTTTTCAGGGCCCAGCAGGAGCGGGAACGTGTCATTTTAATACAGCGAGAGGCCCTGGCCAATATCTCCTCTGACGCCGAGCAGCTGCGTGAGCTGCTTCCACAAGGAAACGAAGGCGCTGCACTTCTGGACAGAATTTATGAACACTCATTGCGGCGACTCTGATCGATAGGGCGAATAGGGCGAATTTTGGTTTCCTGCAGCGCCACTTTTTTTGCTACTTCTCAAGTCCCCCTACGACCCTGTTTAACCGCAACACAACCCTCGATTTACCCAGGATCATGAGTACATCAAAGAATTCGGGTCCCACCGTATGGCCCGTGAGGGCCGTTCGCAGGGCATTTACCATTACATTCGCTTTGACCTTCATCTCGGACAAGAGGGACCTTAAAAGCTTTTCAAGGGCATCCGGGGAGAAAGTTTCTGTCGTTTCGATACGTTGGCCTACTGTTTGAAGCATTTGTTTCATATCGGGCTGATCTATAATATGTTTTTGATATGCGCCCTGATCTATTGGATAATCATCAGAAAAATAGGCCCGGCCGAGGCTGCAAAAGTCCGCGATGGTTTGAAACCGCTGGCGAATGGTATCGATCGTGTTGAGATACCATTCCTGTTGATCGTTTTCAAAAGCCGGATCCCAGAGGCCGTCTTTTTTAAGGGCGGCCGTCACATAGGGGGCGACTTCGGCCACGGGGAGTTTGCGCAGGTAATGGGCATTCATGCTCAAGGCTTTGGGATCTGTGAAAAATTTCGGGTCATTAACATTGACATTGAACATTGAATTGGTGCGACTGATGCCGCTTAATGAGAATGATTCAATAAGCTCCTCTTTTGAAAAGAATTCCTTTGCATCCGGTGTTGCCCATCCCAGCAGCACCAGAAAGTTTACAAGGGCCCAGGGGAGAAAACCATGCTCCTTGTAAAAATGCACTGCCACCAGTTCACCGTGTTTTCGTTTTGATATCTTCGCCTTTTGGGGATCAAGGGTGAGGGACATGTGGGCAAATGTCGGTAAGGGGGCGCCAAGGGCCTCGTAGATAAGCATCTGTTTGGGGGTGTTTGCCAGGCCGTCCTGGCCGCGGATGATATGGGTGATTTTGTCCCGAATGTCGTCTACGGCGTTAGAGAGCACATAGAGGGGGTGCCCGTTTGAGCGAACGATAACAAAGTCTTCAATATCATCATATTTTTTAGCAATATCCCCGAAAACAACGTCGTTTAATACGATGCTGCCAGGTCGTCTCGGAACTTTGAAGCGAAGGGTATAGGGAACCCCTGCGGTTTCTTTTTCGGCAATTTCATGGGGTGTGAGGTTGCGGCAGGTTCCATCATACTGAAAAGACCTTTTTGAATGGCGCGCACGCTCTCTTTTTTCTTCCAGGGCTTCTTTGGTGCAGAAACATTTATAGGCATGACCGTCTTCAAGTAGTCTCTGGGCCGCCTTCCGGTGTTCTGCCACAAAACGGCTTTGGAAATTGGGCCCTTCATCCCAGGTGAGGCCGAGCCAGGTGAGGCCATCGAGAATGCCCTGGATGGAATCCTCTGTTGACCTTTCCGCATCGGTATCCTCGATTCTCAGGATAAATTTTCCGTTGTTTTGCCGGGCAAACAGCCAATTGAAAATGGCTGTCCTGGCGCCGCCAATATGAAGATACCCTGTGGGGCTTGGTGCAAAACGTACGACAACATTCTGTTTCATAGGTGTTAATCCTTTCTGATCTTATTGCAACACCGAGCACTTAACATAACAGGCGTAAGAGGTGCAAATAGAAGAAAGAGGTCGGTAGTGTGAAACGGACAGGAAAATGTATTACCTGAATTACATAATAATGGTAAGGAGAATGCATAAGACCGATGATGAAATAATTATATCATAAATAACACTCAGAATTTATATTAAAAAAATAAAATGAAAGTTGGGGCACGCTAATTGCATTATACATGGTGTTAATACAAAAGTATGCCAAACTATGTAGCATTTGAAATAGTTTCCAAAAATAAGCCCGATAGCCATTCAAGAAGGAGGGGCAAAATGAAAAAAATGATATTTTCGCAACAGAACGCAGTGATTGATAGATTCAGAATGGTGATGTTATTAGCAGTCTCAATTTTATTCTTCCTCAGTAGCCCTGTCCATGCTCTTGTAATCGATCTTAATCAAGAGTTTGACGGAAATTCATCGGGCACAACTAGCTATGGCACTGTTACTGTTACTCAAAATGGGAATGACCTGGATTTCATAATAACTGCCAATACCGCAAATCTGGGTGGTGGGGATATCCATGAATTTTATTTTAACCTGACATCCCCTCCGGATCCGGTAACCGGTTTGGCAGTGACCGTAGGGAACTGGCTTAGCGCTTCCTCCAAGTTTACCATACTTGGCCCCAATCCCTCAATTTCCGGTGGCGCAGGCGCTTCATTTGATTGGGGCGTTAGTTTTGGGAACGGCGGGGGGACTTCCGGAAACGGTGTGCTGACAACCGCCACGTTTACCCTCTCAGCCGACCAAACCCTCCTGGTTGATGACCTTTTGGAATGGACGGCGACCAACAATACACCTGACGTCTATATGGCGGTTCATTTTCAGGATACGGATATTTTTAATGCCGATTCAGAAATGGTTGGCGGTGGGGCCCACGCTCCGGTACCAGCCCCAATTTATCTCCTCGGCACTGGCTTGATTGGTCTTGTCGGTTTCAGAGGAAGAAGGAGAATAACAAGTTAACCCTTTATAGAAGTATCATAATGTCATAACCCCTAGAAAAAACCCCTTTAAAAAAAGGTGCGGCAATCCGAAAGGAACCGCACCTTTTTTTATGCTCATTTGTATGACTGATGAAATCGTAAAAAGCCGAATTCATCAAGGTTTGAAATTTAAGTATTAAGATCCTATTTTGTATTTAAATTAGCTGCTTATAACGAACGCATGGGCACTGGGTAAAAATTAGATGTTGGACTTTTTGCGAGACCATTATGATTAACGCTTGAATAATTTTCAGGCGGATGTTTTGTTTCCTTACTCCTTACTCCTTACTCCTTACTCCTTACTCCTTACTCCTTACTCCTTACTCCTTACTCCTTACTCCTTACTCCTTACTCCTTACTCCTTACTCCTTACTCCTCCCTTATAACATCGGCAGATGGACAATAAACGTGCTGCCGGCGCCCGGCGCGCTGACGATCGACACCCTTCCACCATGGGTCTGGGCAATATGTTTTACGATGGAAAGCCCCAGGCCGGTTCCACCAAGCTTTCGACTCCGGGCTTTATCGACCCGGTAGAATCTTTCAAAAATTCTTGTCTGATGGACCTTGGGAATGCCAGGGCCCTGGTCACTAATTCTCACGGAAATCTCTTTTCCCTCCACCACCGCGTCGATTTGAATGGTGCTTTTCTCCGGGCTGTACTTTACCGCATTGTCAAGAAGATTTACGAATGCCTGCTCGATAAGCATCGTATTGATGCGGACTTCTATTTCAGGATTTCCCGTGACTTCAAATGTGATTGCTTTTTCGTCGGCCTTTGATTTTACCATTTGTACGGCATTGTCAATCACCGTTTTCAGGGGCTGGGTTTGAAACTGGACGTTTTCCTCGGCTTTGTCCTTTTGCTCGAGCCGTGCCAGGAACAGCAGGTCTTCCACAATGGCGCTCAGGCGGTCGGCATGCTTTTGAATAATACCGAGAAAATTGTCCCTTTCCTTGGGAGATTCTGCGGATCCGGAAAGGAGCGTTTCCACAAACCCCTTTATGGCAGTCAACGGGGTTTTTATCTCATGGGAGACATTCGCAACAAAATCCCGGCGAACATTTTCCAGATGACGGATTTGGGTTACATCATTCAGTACGACCAGGGTCCCGATGCGGTGATTGCTGGAATTCCGTAACGGAACGCATTGGGTGTAAATAATCTGTTCGCCATGAAGATGGAAAACCACATCTCCTTCCGACGCAGCGCCGTTATCAAGTGCTTCGGTAACGAACTGGTATAGATCATGGCTCCGGATAGCCTCCAGGATATTTCGCCCTTTCAACTCATAGGGATTGATATTCAGCATGCTGGCGGCTGCCTGATTGATGCTCAATATCCGTTTTTCCATGTCCACGGCAATGACCCCTTCGATCATACTGGCCAGCACCGCTTCATATTCGTTGCGCTGACTGATGACAAGTTCAATCCGGTTTTCAAGATCAACCGCCATTTGATTCAACGCTTTCGCCAGGCTTGCCAGCTCCAAGGTGTCGGGCTGGGGGAGCCGATGTTTGAGATCCCCCTTGGCAAAGCGATCGGCCCCCTCGGTCATATTTTCAATGGGCCGGCTGATCCGTCTGGAAATAACAAGACAGACTCCCGATGCAAGAAGGGCGATAAGAAAGCCGCCCACGCCAATTTTTACCTGAAGTGAGGTGATCTCCTCTTCAATGAATGTCAAGGGAATGGAGGTGCGGACCACAGCAGCAATCTGGCCGTTGGCCTTCAACGGAAGGGCCACGTACATCATGTTTTGTTGTAGCGTTTTACTATACCGGGTGGCGGTGCCGATGCGGCCTTTCGTTGCCTCGGATATTTCAGGCCGGTTGCCATGGTTGTCCATATGAAGGGGGATTTCATCAGAGTCTCCAACCACCCGACCGTCTGGTAGAATGACCGTGATGCGAGTCGGTGCATTTTTTCCCATGTCCTTGCAGAGGTCATCAATGGTTTTCTGGTCGGTTTTCTGGTCCGGCGGGGATATGTATTGGCGGATCTGAAAAGTAAGCAGCTGGCCCCTAGCCTGAAGGTCTTCTTGTGTCCTTTCAAGAAAGAAATGTTCAAGCGACCGCGACGCATACCAACTTATCGCCAGCAAGGACAGCAGGATAAGGATGAGATAGGATGGATATAATTGCCAAACTAACCGTTTCCTTTGTTTCATGTGGTTTCCTTGAATCGATAACCGACCCCTCGAACGGTCTGGATATATTTTCCGTAGGCGCCCAGCTTTTTACGCAACCCGACGATTTGAACATCCACACTGCGATCGGTAACCGGGTAGTCATTTCCCCGAACAGCATCAACGATTTGGGAACGTGTCAACACCCAACCAGGCCGTCTGGCCAGATAGAAAAGTACCTGGAATTCGGTATAGGTCAAATCGATCGGCGCGCCATCGACCACGACTTCCCGCCGACCAGGATGAATTGTTAGCTCATGGACATGGAGGATATCGTCACCCCCTTCTGGTTGTTTGGATTGTCTTCGCATCACCGCTTTTATGCGAGCGAGCAGAATTCTCGGGGAAAAGGGTTTGGTTATATAGTCGTCGGCACCCAGCTCCAAACCGGTAACAATATCGGCCTCTTCTCCCTTGGCAGTGAGCATGATGATGGGGATCGGTTGGGTTTTCGGATAAGATTTAAGCTGCTTGGCTACTTCCAGGCCGTCGAGACCTGGCAGCATCAGGTCTAAAACAATGAGATCCAGCGCCGTTTTTTTGGCGAGATCCAGCGCCTTTTCACCGGATTCAGCGCAGACAATATCAAACCCTTCCCGGGATAAATTATAGCGAATGAGTTCCAGTATATCTTCTTCATCATCGACGATGAGAATTTTTTCTTTGCTCATAATGACCTCTGATATAAAGTTCTTTCGGGGCTGTTAATGGGACTACAGCTCTGTATGCCGGACGATATCGCCTTCAATCATGTAAACGACTTCCTCTGCAATGTTCGTGGCATGGTCGGCCACACGTTCCAGATGGCGTGAAATCAGCAATATGTTGATCAAATGGCCCATCTGGTTTGGATATTGACGCATTGTATCTTTGATTTTGTTATAGGCATCCACTTTCATATCATCTACCACATCGTCAAGCGTGATGACCTGGAAGGCCAAATCAAGGTCCATGTTGACCAATGCATCCAGGCTTTTTCGAAGCATCTCCTGCGATTTTTCAACCATCGACGTATAATCGAATGGAAATCCCCGGACATTCTGCTTTGAGAGAAATTCAATGCGCTGGGCGATATTGACCGCCTCATCGCCGATTCTTTCAAGGTCATTGTTGATTTTAATAACTGCAACCAGAAACCTTAAATCAACCGCCACCGGTTGATAAAGGGCCAGGGCCCGCAGGCATTCTTCCTCAACATCCACCTCCATATCATCCACTTCTATGTCCCTTTTGATGATTTCCCTTGCGAGGTCCCCATCAATGGTATCAATGGCTTTTGATACCAACTGGACCCGTTCTTCCACCATTGCGCCGAGGGACAGTACCAAGTTTTTTATTTTTCTCAGTTCTTTTTGAAAATGCCCGTTCATCTTGATCTTTTCCTATGTTTAAAATGCTTGGGTTGAATGCACCGGCCTGACATTCTTCGAACAAGTCTTTTTCATCTTAATTTAAGGGGCAACAATTTCTTTTTGCTTATGGGAAAATAGCTTTTCTATGTTAGAAAAGTGTTAGAAGATCGCTATCGTTTCGTTAATTCAAATAAAATTTTGTTATTAAGGAAAATATTCCATCGAACAGTGGCGGTTTTTATGAAAAATTGATAGTTATAATAATCAGCTAACCACATCCTAACATAATTCTAACACAGGGACTTTATAAAGCATAGACAAGTAGCATCCATACTCAAGTTGGGTTGTGACCAGCGATGAGTGATTTATTCATCTGATTTTTAACACAAAAGTCAAGACAATAAAACGGTAATTCATGACACCTACCCAATCCCTGATTGTATTGCTGATATTGACAGGCTTCGGATATTACATTGGTCGGCGCCGTGCATCTTTCGTTGCTGGGAAACTGTCCTTGGGACAAAAGTTACACTCTCGCCCCACATATTACGGTGCCTTGACCGCACTCTGGTGTGGCGTCCCGGCATTATTGTTCTATGGTTTCTGGCTTTCATTTGAAACCAGTATTATCACCAATATTGTGGTGGCAGATCTTCCTCATGAAATCAAGTCCTTGCCTGAGAGCCGTCTCGATCTTATCGTTAACGATATTCGAAATCTGGTGAGTGGGAACATTGTATCCGGAAAGGCCAACAGTGACACTCTGGCGGCGGCTGAGCATTATCGAAACCTTAAAACAACCAGCCATGCTGCCCTGGCTGTGGTGATGCTCTCCATGGCAATCCTGGCCATCATTGTGCTCCAGAAGAAAATTACCCCGGCGCTAAGGGCCCGGAGCCATGTTGAATGGCTTTTGAAGGTGTTGCTGATTGTGTGCGCCAGTATTGCCATTATGACAACGCTTGGCATCATTCTTTCCGTGCTTTATGAAGCCATTCGGTTTTTTAAGAGCATTCCCATAACGGAATTTCTGTTCGGGCTAGAGTGGCGCCCCCAGATGGCCATTCGCGAAGACCAGGTAGGATCTTCCGGTGCTTTTGGGGCGGTACCGGTTTTCGTGGGAACAGCACTCATTTCTGCGATTGCCATGTTTGTGGCGGTGCCCATTGGACTTATGTCCGCCATTTATTTATCCGAATACGCCAATCGTAAAATAAGGGCTGTGGCCAAGCCGTTAATGGAAATTTTGGCGGGAATTCCAACGGTGGTTTACGGTTTTTTCGCGGCCTTGACGGTGGCACCGTTTATAAGAGAAGTGGGCACTGTAATGGGATTTACAGTGTCCTCTGAAAGTGCCCTAGCCGCAGGCCTCATAATGGGTATTATGATCATACCCTTTGTGTCTTCTATTTCTGATGATGTTATCAATGCGGTCCCTCAGTCCCTGAGGGATGGCGCATACAGTTTGGGGGCCACGAAATCGGAGACGATAAAACAGGTGGTGATTCCAGCAGCCCTGCCGGGGATTGTGGGGGGGATTTTGCTGGCAATTTCAAGGGCAATTGGAGAAACCATGATTGTGGTGATGGCTGCCGGGCTTGCAGCCAACATGACTCTCAATCCCCTGGAAGCAGTCACAACGGTTACGGTTCAGATTGTTACACTTCTCGTGGGGGATCAGGAGTTTGACAGCCCCAAAACCTTGGCGGCCTTTGCCTTGGGCCTTCTCCTGTTTATCGTAACCTTATGTTTGAATGTCATCGCGCTGTATGTGGTCAGGAAATACCGAGAGCAATATGAATAATAAAATGAATAGGCTGATAATAAGTGAATCTGGCACAACAGAGAGAACCCTTGATGTTGTCAACAAGGGGTTGTCAAAAAGGTATCGGGCCGAGAGGCGTTTTCGTTTCTACGGCATTGCTGCTGTTTTGGCCAGTCTTGGTTTTCTATCTTTACTATTTGTTATTATCATAAATAATGGTTCAAGTGCCTTTTTCCAAACCCACATTCAGCTAGACATTTTCTTCAACCCTGATCATTTCAGTGAATCGACCCTCATCACAGCCGATTATCACGGGCTTATTAAGCAGTCTCTTCGAGATCGTTTCCCGGAAGTAACAAAACGAAGGGAAAAAAAGGAACTCTATAAGTTGATGAGCAATGGCGGTGGATATCAGCTACGGGATATGGCCCTAAAAGACCGAGATATCGTCGGGAAGACACTGACGCTTTGGCTCCCGGCAGATGATAAGGTGGATATGTTGATTAAAGGCCATGTTCGCCGAGATCTTCCGGAAAGTGATCGTCTGATTAGCGATCGACAGCTTCAGTGGATCAGTGCCTTTGAAAAAGAGGGCAAGATCCGCAGAAAATTAAATATGGTGTTTTTTACCGCGGGAGACTCCAGAGAGCCTGAGTTGGCCGGTATCTGGGGCGCTGTAGTCGGATCATTCTTGACTCTTATTGTTACATTGCTCCTTTCCTTTCCGATTGGTGTGGCGGCGGCTATTTATCTCGAAGAATTTGCTCCCAACAATCGCTGGACGGATTTAATAGAAGTGAATATCAATAACTTAGCGGCAGTGCCTTCAATTGTGTTCGGTTTGCTTGGGTTGGCGGTCTTTTTAAACTTTTTCGGTTTACCCCGTTCGGCTCCCCTGGTGGGGGGACTGGTGTTAACGTTAATGACCCTGCCAACGATTATTATTGCAAGTCGTGCTTCCCTCCAATCGGTTCCTCCGTCCATACGGGAGGCGGCCCTTGGTGTTGGGGCTTCCCAGATGCAGACGGTTGTTCATCACGTACTACCTTTGGCTCTGCCTGGTATGCTGACCGGCACCATTATCGGAATGGCCCGAGCCCTTGGCGAAACGGCCCCCCTTCTGATGATCGGTATGGTGGCTTTTATCGTAGACATTCCCGGCGGATTTACAGATCCCGCAACGGCACTGCCGGTTCAGATTTACTTATGGGCCGATAGCCCCGAGCGTGCTTTTGTAGAGAGAACCTCTGCGGCCACCATTGCGCTGTTGCTGTTTTTAATTACCATGAACGGGGCTGCCGTCATTTTAAGAAAGCGATTTGAACGGCGATGGTAAAATGGGGACTTTCCTTGCAGCGCACTTGGCCTGAAGGTATGATAGACGAGGGTTTAAAACGCATTCCTAATATTTCTCAAACGATATACTAACGCTCATCTAACAATATCCTAATGAAGATAAAATAAAGTAACCATATAAGCACACTCGATTTATTCGGTTATAACTTTTTAATTATTCACTTTAAGGAGGAACACATGTTTAGAAAAATTGGAGTGCTTGCATTAGCACTCATGATGGTAACAGCGGTTAATTCCGTCTATGCTGAATCTGCCCGTGATTATATCAGCATTGTTGGTTCATCTACAGTATATCCTTTTGCAACGGTCGTTGCCGAGCAGTTCGGTAAAACCACCGAGTTTAAAACCCCTAAAATTGAATCCACCGGTTCAGGCGGCGGATTTAAACTTTTCTGTTCAGGTGTTGGTGTGGAACATCCGGACATTACCAATGCGTCCCGGGCCATAAAAAGCTCTGAATGTGAAACCTGCGCCGAAAATGGTGTCACCGATATTGTCGAGGTGAAAATCGGGTACGACGGCATTGTGCTGGCAAACTCCAAAAAAAAATCACCGATGAAGCTGAGCCGAAAAGACATTTTCCTGGCCCTGGCTAAGGATGTCCCAGACCCCATCGGTGCTGAAAAACTGATTCCCAATCCCTATAAAACATGGAAAGATGTTAACGCCGAATTGCCGGACACGAAAATTGAAGTGCTGGGCCCACCACCGACATCCGGTACACGGGACGCGTTTGTAGAACTGGCCATGGAAGGTGGCGGCAAGAACTTTGCTTGGATTAAGGCAATGAAAAAACAGGATAAGAAAAAATATAAATCCATTTGCCATACCATTCGCGAAGATGGTGCCTATGTTGAAGCTGGTGAAAACGACAACCTGATCGTTCAAAAACTAGATGCCAACCCCGATGCTGTTGGGATCTTCGGGTTCAGTTTCCTGGATCAGAATACCGACAAGATTCAAGGCTCCTTTGTGGATGGTGTGCAGCCCACATTTGAAGCGATTGCCAATGGCGAATACCCGGTTTCCCGCCCGCTATTTTTCTATGTTAAAAAAGCCCATGTGGATTCCATTCCGGGTATGAAGGAATACCTGAGCGAGTTTACTTCTGAGAAAGCATGGGGCGACGAAGGGTATCTTGGCGATAGAGGACTTATTCCGATGCCAAATGAAGAACGCGCGACATTTGCTAAAAACGTGAAGGAACTCAAGACCATTACCTGTAAATAAACTTTTATCAATTCCCTTGCCGGTCTGTTCTTAACCAGGGCAGACCGGCAATACGGTTATTGACAGAATTAGCGATGTTATATAAAGGCTCTGTAAATATCAAACTCAGGGCGTCAAGGGTACTAAAAAACAGGTTATTTATATCCACCCATAAAGGTTTCCGGAGTTAGAATTGGTTGCTACGAATAGGATACAGAACGGCGGTGCAACTGTCAGCCGTGACAAACGCGGCACCATTGGTGAGTGGCAGCTTGATGATGCAAGGATGCGTTGCCGCGATGTTCATGTGTACTACGGTGAGAAAGATGCAATCCGAAATGTTACATTGGATATCGGTTATAATGAGGTGATTGCCATGATTGGACCCTCCGGATGTGGCAAATCGACCTTTTTGCGGTGCCTTAATCGTATGAATGATACGATCGATGGATGTCGTGTCACCGGCGAGATCACCCTTGATGGGGTTGATATTTACGGAGAAAAAGTGGATGTGGTTCCTCTGCGCGCCCAGGTCGGAATGGTATTCCAAAAGCCGAATCCGTTTCCAAAATCTATTTATGACAATATTGCCTACGGTCCCAAAATCCATGGCTTGGCCCAGAGCAAATCCGATCTGGATGAAATTGTCGAAACATCGTTGCAACGTGCCGGACTCTGGGAGGAAGTGAAAGACCGGTTGGATCAGCCGGGGACCGGACTTTCCGGCGGCCAGCAACAGCGGCTTTGCATAGCCCGTACCATCGCGGTGAGCCCGGAAGTCATTCTCATGGACGAGCCCTGCTCAGCATTGGATCCGATAGCTACGGCACGAATTGAAGACCTGATCAGCGAGCTGCGTGAGCAGTACACCATTGTCATTGTAACCCACTCCATGCAACAAGCCTCCCGTGTATCTCAACGCACCGCCTATTTCCATCTGGGAGACCTGATTGAAGTGGGCTCCACCATTCAAATTTTTACCAACCCCCGCCACCAATTAACAGAGGACTATATCACCGGCCGTTTTGGATAATCCCCCCGTGCCTGTCCGGATGTTTATCAGGCACGGATCAAAATCAATTCTCTTCCAGGGTTGACCCCGGCTCCCTTTCGGGGTTGTAGTTTCCGTGGCGGATGATATTCCCCTCAATCAGATAGATTACTTCTTCAGCAATTCTTATGGCATGGTTAGCAATCCTTTCAAGATATCTTGAGATATTGTGAAGTTCCAGATGTGAAATGCGTGGATAGAAGAAAAGAGCCGGCCATGGGAAGTTTTTGTTCCAATATGGCCGGCGGGTGTTTGCTAATACAACATCAGAAAGACGTTTTAGAATTTATATTTGACATCAAACTGGTACAGGTCTGCTTCACGCTGGTTGTCACGTTCTGCTGCTTCGTACATCATTGCCGTGAGGCCGGCGGAAAAGTTTTTCGTAAACCCATACGAGATGCCGATTTTATGTCCCTTGACATCGGTATCGCTGACACCGGTGCCAAAGTCAGCATCCTTTAGCCCACCATAGATACAATCCGCACCTACAACGGCATAAGCATAACCGACTTTAACGGCGCCGAATTTGGCATCAACACCGGCGACCCAGCCAAGGTCTTCATCTTCCGGCACAAGATCGCTGCCGCGCTGTCCTTCACCCGCAAGGCCGTCAGCACCGAAGTTGCTCCAGATGTGAGCATAGGGAGAAATCTTAACTTTGTCCAACGGAATTTCAGCCAGGGCGATGACATCACCAATCTGGAAATCATAATCCGGGTTCGGCGCTTCAGCCGTGCTGAATACGGAGTCATACTGCTGATAACCGGCGGCAACCGTCAGATTTACATCACCGACTTTATTGCTGTAACCCACCTGGCCGGCATACATCATGGCCGTATTATCATCATCGTAGAGGACAAGACCGTAACCACCTACCGTGGCAAAAAGGCCGGAGTCGCATTTATATTGGGTTGTCAAACCTGTAAAGCGCAGGTCCCCATCCCACATGAGCCAGGAGGTAACGAAAGGATTTTTATGCTGTCCCAGGGTGAAAGAGAAGTTGTCCATCTTATGTTTGGCATAGGCATAATCAAGCCTGATATCACCGGTTTCGAAGGGTGAGCTTTCGCCCCATGTGTCGTTGGTGCTTGTACCGCCACTGCCACCTGTGGCCAAGCCGGCACCGATTTCCCAGTTTTCCGCTTTGTTTGTCCATACCGCACCAATTCTAAAACGGGTCCGTAGCCGGTCTCTGGCTTTGTCATCAGAGGTGCTGGTTGAAGGTTCCTGTCGGTCCCGACGTTCAAATCTGACCCGCAGGTCTCCCTTGATTTTGAGTTGATCAATGAAAGCGTTGTCGAGTTTGATTTTTGATCCCTCGGCGGAGGCCATTTTTTCTTCGACTTTTGCATCAACCTTTTCGTTGATTGATGCATCAATGATAGATTCAAGACGATCAATGTGATCTTGTTGAGACTTGACCTTCTGTTTCAGGTACTGAAGTTCTTTTAGTATCTGTTCCTGACTGTAATCTGATGCGCTTGCAGCCATCGGGATTAAACAGAAAACCCCAAAAATTCCCAACACTGCAAGAGTTGCGATTGACTTTTTCATTAGAGTTTCTCCTTAACTGTACGATGTATTAATTGAGCATATTAAAATTAATATTAGAAAATTGCTAGGGCGATAACACCACTAGGGAAAACCAAATCAATAATAGGCCGAACACCTCCTTTCATTAACGAATGGTTTAATAAACCAACAAAGGACCTAATAATCTGAAAAATATCAAAATGTTTGGTATTTGATAGGCGAACTACGTTAGGAATAGATTAGGGGAATGTTTAATTTGTGTTAGGGTATCGTTAGGTGCGGATTAGCTTTTCCTCATGAAGCCTTTTCGATGATATTTTGAGCATTTCCCTCTTTATACATTTGCCATGATTTCATAAACGCAGTTTCAAAAGAGCGTTTCTCCATATACTCCCGGGCGGCCTTTCCCATTTGTCGTATCAAATCCGGATTGGCGACCATTTTCTTCAGGGCATCGTGAAGGGATCGTTCGCTGTTGCCTTTTACCCGAAAACCTGTCTCTTCCGGAATCATGTTTTCACTTGGTCCACCCTGGTCGGTGACGATGACCGGAATCCCGGAAGCTTGGGCTTCCAAAACCACGTTCCCAAAGGTATCCGTGGTGCTGGGGAACACAAAAAGATCACTGGAGGCATAGGCGCTGGCAAGATTATCCCCTTGAAGATATCCGGTGAACAGGCAGGGGAAGTCTACCATCGTTTGCTGCATTTCGGCCAGATAAGGCCCGTCTCCCACCACAATCAAATGCAGATGTTCGTGACTCTTTGACAACCATTTAAAAACATTTGCCAGTATGTGCAGGTTCTTTTCCTTTGAAACCCGGCCCACATATATAATTTTAAGTCTATTTGGATCTTCAATTTTATTGGCAAAATAGCCGTTTCGTTTTGCGGGTGTGAAATTATCAATGTCAATGCCACGGGGATAGACCTTGATTTTTTCCCTGCTGATCCCTTTTTCCACCAATTCATCTTTTGTGCTCTGCGACGGGGCATAGATGGTGTCCATCTGATCGTAGTACCATAATATGTATCGCCAGGAGACATCCTCGATGGCATCATCGCCGGTAAGTATCTGGGCATATTGCGGGATGGATGTGTGATACGTTCCGCTGATCGGTAATTTTAGGATTCGTGAAATGGCAAGGGCTGCCAGACCAATGGGGCCGGGAGTTGCGGAATGAATCTGGTTGAACTGGTTTTCGTAGCAGTATGACAGCATTTCCAGCAGTGGCGGATAAAAAATCTTTTGCGCTTCATATTCCGGGAGCTCATAAACGCCGACTGGTTTGAAATTTTCAATGCCCTGATCGGTGCTATGCCCCTTTTCGCCGCAGGTAATGACCGTAAGGTGTTTGCTGTTCTTTAGTGCCATTTTTACATGCTGCTGAAGCGTTAAGGCAACACCGTTAACTTCGTAAAAAGTGTCGGTGAAATGTGCCAGGCGGACGGGTTTTTTCCCGTTTGATGTTTCCGGTTGATTATCCATAAAACGGCTGGTAATCCCGGCGCTAAGATCTCGGTCTTTACTGTACAGGTTAAAGGCAACAAAATAGGGGGCCAGCAAGGTATACAGGCCGCCTGCGGCGCCAATCGTGTGAAACAGATTAAACACATTGGCGCCGGAAAGATGGTCCATCAAATGGTCAGCAAAATGAAGCCCTACCCGATTGGCGGCGTGGTTGACAAATTCGAACCACTTTTTTTCACGGCCGTAAAAGTTGTTCTCTTTTTCATCACTTTTCGGGAAAAGATCCGGGTTGTCGTTTATCAATCTGGTTGTTTCATGCTGAATTAAGTCCGGCAAAGAGGCTGATGCTTTTTTCTCGTCCTTTTTATTTTTCCGGTAATTCCAGATAAAGAAAAGTTTTTGCATTAATTTCGAAGATTCTTTTTCCTTTCTCATATCAATGCGCAGTGAGCGGTCCAGAAACCGAACAAGCACATCTTTGTCTGTATATCGGTCAAGGCCGAATTTATTTCGGTAAAATTGAAAAGCAATGCCATATAGGTTATGGGCCATGGTCTGAGGGGTTGCCGGCTGAATATGAACCTTGGTCTGGAAGCATTCCGGATCTGCGAAAAACATTTCAAGACTTTCCGTTCCGATAATTTCCGTGTGGGACCGGGTGATATTCAGGGAACTGTGATCATCTGATCCTCCGTACAGATTTTTCTTCCATGGCTTGACACCACGTGGCGCCAAATCATGTTTATTGGACAACCGTTCAATGTCGGTTTTATCAAAAATATTCAGAACATTTTCAATGCACTGGTTTTCTCTGTGATTCCTGGCCCCGTTTTGCTCAAAGTTCTTAAACAGGAGCAACATCTTTTCGAAGTGTTCCGGGGTTAGTTTGTTGTTGAGCATATAAAGGGGGTGTGCCGCAATGTGGAGAATACTTTCTTGGTTTAAAAAATCGATAAGATCATAAATATTACTCCGCAGTTTTTGAATTTCTTCGTGATGTGCCTCTGAAATTTTAAGGGCCAAAACATGAACCTTGCACTGGTCTTCCGGAAAATAGGTGGTTACCTCTTCACTGATAAAGGTGTTTGGCAGATGTGCTATTTCAAGGGCGCCATCAATGATGTTATGGTCTGAAATGGTGACATGGCTCATTCCCCTGTATTTTGCAATCTGATATATCTGGTTTGGCTCAGTGAAGCTTTCCGGGCATCCTATCTTTTGAAGAATCCACTGGGAGGGCCGTTTAGAATATTTCGAATGTACGTGAAAATCAATACGCATGCAGTTTTTCTCCTTATTATATACGATCTTATGTTTTTTACTCTATCAACGGAATATCGTTCAAAACACAGGGTTCAATCGACGCAAATCACTACCAAAAATTATGGCTGAGTAGACCACTGTAGTGTTTGGGTGATGTTAAGAAAAGAATAGAAAATGATGAATCAGCGAGTTTCTATGGGGAAAAAGAATCATTGCGACAGTTAGAACCCATGAAGACTGGTCTGAAGTCAGTCAGCCGTCGGTAGTCGGGCGCCATCCTTCCGTTAAAGTAGTCACAACAGCGATAGTATCTCAAATCATTGAGCCAATATTTGTAAAAAGGTACGTCACTGTGAATTCTTTTTAGGAGCCGAAAGGGATGTGACAGCATTTCAACCAGTGGCCCAAACAGCTCAGAGGGGTCCCGGAAACACTCCCAATCGCAACGAGTGCATGGTGTTTCAAGATAATAGCGCTGTTTTCCCATTTCCCAGAATTTGCCATAAGAGTCATTCCCCCGATAGCCACAGGGGTAAGTATTAGCATCCTTTGCATCAACGAAGAAGAAGTCGAGTCCGCCCCTGCAGGGATAAGGTTCGGGTTTTCTACGTTGATAATAGCTGCATAACATATGGAGTGAACAGGTTGGTGAAAAGATTCTGATTTTCTTGCGATAGGCGTTTACCGCCTGTAAAAGGGACTTAAAGAGCACTGCTTTTTCTCCAGGGCCGAACCGGACAATATCACTGGTTGTCGTGGCTGCATACACGGCCTCCAAGCCGGAGGTTTTTTCCTCATTGCTAACGCTCATGGGGTAACAGGTGTTGACAATGGTAAACCCAATGTCGATAATAAATTGAAAAAAAACGTTAAACGCCTGTTTGTATTCGGTATGGAAAGCAGAGAGATAGGCCTCTTCTGTCATGTCCTTGTGGCGGTTTCGAAGTAGACGGGTAGCGTTCCCCCCGATGTTCCGGTTGATTCCTATGTTTGCAGATGGGTACAACCCATATCGGTGGAATATGGGCATCGCAGTTTCAATGCCCTTAATGATGTTTTTAAAACCCCGCATCTTTTCGTGGACCGTATCAATATATGAGTCAATACTGATCCAGAAATTCCTGATCGGTGTTAGGGCAAGCTTGTCCGCCAGTTTTTCTATCCGGTATTTGAAGTCGCTTCTTTCGGGACGGCTGAACATAAATCCATTGGTACCGGTACGAATATAGGGAATCCCTAATTTGCCGGCATAGGTAATAAGCTCACAGAGTGCGTCAACATGAAGCAAAGGTTCCCCACCTGTAAAAGATACCGCCTGGACTTTTCTCAATAATGCGGCATCCAGAATCCGCTTGATATCGTCCATTGAAAGGGTTGAGCGGGGGAAAGGCTCAGTGACGCGCATGCCGCATTGGGGGCAGTGGGCGTTGCAGCGATCGGTCATTTGTATGACAAGTTGTCCGGGTACCTGTTGATATACAGCCAAAGCAATAAATGGGTGCATGGATATTAATCTCTGGGGCTATAATGTCTTTTAAGCCAGCGGCTCAGGCCATCCAGGCCGGGAAACAGGACCCGCTCCGTAATGTTTGCCTGATCCAATTTGTCTCGAATTTCCCATTTGAGGGCGGCTGGAATGATGATTTTTCGCCATAGGTCGGGGTGTTTGTTCAACCAGTCGTCCAAGACGCTGCAGGACGTGTTCATGAGAGAAAAAAATGCAAACTGATTGACAATACGATCATCCATGGAGGGTGGTTCGAAAAAAAGCGTGTAGGGCACTTTTGATAAGTCTGTCAGCGCTTCAAGGGAGGTGACGGATTTTGATAACATTTCAACGGTAAATACATTGGCCCCTTCTTTCTGAAGTTCCGAGCGAAGGCGCTCCGGTAAAAGTTCATGCGCCTTGACATAGTTCACGGCCCAAATGGCGCCATCCAGGTGGAATTTTTCAATATTGGCCGTTGCAAAATGCATGGCAATGAAGGGTGAGTACGTCCAGTCCAAAAGGCGCGTGGGCAAGCCGTAATGTTGGGCCACGGATAGCCAGTACCAAACGGCATCCGGCATACCACCGTTCCGGTAGGCATATTTTTTAAAATTTCGGAGCAGGTGATGCTCAAGGGCTTTATAGGCACCTTGAAGCCGAATGAGGGTTGTTTCAAGCCGATACGCTGCATCGGAGAGACCGCGAAATGCATAGCGGGACCGAATACGGCGGATGTCAGGGTTCCAGGAATCTTTAAACAGCTGATCTTGAAGGTCAATCCAGCTGGTGATGGTCACATGCGTCATGGGCAGTACAACCGGTTCATCATATTCAACCGCCTGGGTTTATTGTGAGCGAGCGTTAATACTTAAATCTTAAAACTGATGAATTCGGTCGTTTACGAATTCGTTGAATTAGATTTCAGACAAATATTTAAATAGTGTTAAAAATCCATTTAAATTTTATGTGATTTCAATAAATTTGTAGAAGCTGTCAAGGACAAGGCATGGCACGAACTCATCTGCATCATTGACCAGGAGGCCACAAGCGCCGAACGCTTGACATATAAAAATAAGTGCGCTGGTTGCATCGCCACCGACATGTGTAATGAGTATGCAACAAAGCTAAAAGATTTCATTCTCTATTTAAGGCATGGTGTTAGGACTTCCTGCATCAAAGACTCCAATCTTCAAGATTTTAAACCGATTTGCCCGCAAACCACGGTTCATATGAGATAGCGCTTCTTTTTCTTTATATGACCAAACCAAAATAGCGGTATAAACCTCCCCCCCCTATGATACGCCGGTGCATCCGGTGATCCCTCAAACTTACATCACGTTCCCTAAAGCCCTCACATTCTTTTTCTATAAAGAAGCTCCTTTTTCATGAATCTCTAGCCCTTTTTTAACGTGAAGCTAGTTTTTAGTGTGTAAACATCCCAGCAAATCATTGGATGCATTACAAAATAAGTACTTTAATTTGAAACGATTTGAAATGGAGTAACGAATGGAGATACAAAAAAGAATTGCATTGGTTGCGTGTGACGCCCAAAAACGGGATTTTATGATATGGATACAGCAAAATGCTGGAAAGTTATCACGCCACAGACTGTATGTTTGTGGGATAGACAATGAGATATTACTTGGTGACAACGGCCTGTTGGCGGAACAGGTTTTTCAGGATGGTCTGTGGGGCAAGAGGTACCTGACAAAACTCATGATTGATGGGGGGCTTGATGTCATCATCTGTTTTTGGGACCCGGTGAGTGTGAGCCCCTATGATGTGGATATCGATGAGCTGATCTGTATGGCGGCAATGTATAATGTCGTATCTGCCACCAATCGCGCATCGGCAGATTTTTTAATATCCAGCACCCATTTTGAACAAACCTACGAACCGATAACAAGGAATTATTCCAACTATGTAAAACAGCTCTTTCATTATTCTGAAAAAATGTCAGGTAGTGCATCCGAGATGAACGATTTCATTCTCATTACCTGATCCGGCAAAGCCGACAGTCGTCAGTCGACAGTCGTCAGTCGTCAGTCGTCAGTCGACAGTGGTCAGTCATCAGTCGACAGTCAAGGATTGGGGTGATTTTTAATAACAGACGAGAGCCTTCTGCCGACACGCACGATAGGGTGTATATTTCGGGTAAAGGGGCTAATGCATCGAAGGTATCGGTTTTGCTATTGGTAGGCCAACGCTTGCATCTCGGTTGAAAGACGTTGGAAAAAAATCTCTTGTTGGGACAGACTCATCTTTTTTCTAAAGCGCTTTGCGTAGTTACGCTTTATTGTGGTTGTCTGGCTTAGCTTGTAATCTCCCCCATGGGCAATATTGAACCGTTTAAACGGGATAAGGCGCTCATGGGGAAGTTCCAGATAGTCGAGCAGATTGGTGATGACTTCCGATGTCTTGGTAATCAGATCTTCATATCGTATTAGATACCATATTGTGGCGGTGATGAAAAAGTAATGTTTATAAACCCGCTGCCACCGTTCAATCAATCCCACGTCAATGTCATTGATGATTCTTCCTTTTGGCCAGAACAGATAGGCGTATCCCGATTCCACTGCCGAAAGGTAGCTGTCAAGGGGGTCGCGTGTAATCCAGACGAATTTATCAAATCGCTTGTATAAATAAAGCCCTTCGGCAAGAAAGATCAGGTCAAGCGGTTTAATGCACCAGTTGGTGTTTCCGTCGGTGTGAAAAAGAATCTTGGTGAGTGCGGGAATGGAACTGATATCGCTGAAAGATTGCAGTTTCGAATGTTCATTTAAGATGTGCTGAAGCAGTGTACTGCCACTTCGCATATGATAACCGATAAGGATATTCATCGCCATGGGTAGATGTTCGCTTTTGTTTTACCTGGTTTTGTTTGTTCTGTTTTTTAAACAGCTTCCTGCAACCGTTTCGCTTTTCTTTCGACAGAGGAATTCTCAAGTGCCTGATGGTACGAATAGAAATTTTCGAGCCCTGTTTTTCCCATATATCTTTCCAAGGTTTTGGTATCGGTCTTGAGAAGGTCCACAAGAATGAGTCCATCCATGCAATTGCTGAAGGACCGATCCATGTTGAACGCAAGAAGTTGGCCCCCAAGATTCATGTAATGACGAAGCAATACGGGGATAGTTTTCACCTCGAGCTCTATGTCTGCAATTACTGAACAGATTTCTTCGATATCATGGAAAAACTGCTGGCCCCGCGTGAAATCAAACCCAGGAATTCTCACCGGTTTAAATTTGGGGGGTGTTTTGGGACGTATCATGGCGGCGACTTCTTTTGCCTGGCTGTGTTTTAAAAGGGTGGTGGCGATCAGCTTTCTGGATAGATAGCTGTAGTCCTTGCTGATACTTACAGGTCCAAAAAGCATCCGGTATTGCGGATTTTTGGCAATAAAGTGACCGATACCTTTCCAAAGCAGTAACAGGGGGGCATAGGATTTTTGGTATTCTGATCGAACGAAAGAGCGCCCCAACTCCAGTGCCGGGCCAATGGTTTTGTAGAATCTATTACTGCTGCGAAATAGGGTGGCGGTATAAATACCATTTTTTCCGAACCTTTCCAACAGCGTATCTGTACAGCCGATGCGATATGCACCGACGATTTCACTTTTTACTTTGTTCCATATAAAGATATGTATATATCGCCTGTCATAGGCATCAAGATCAATGGGTTTTCCAGTGCCCTCAGAAGCCGCTCTGAAATTAAGTTCCCGAAGCCTTCCAATTTCAACCAGCAGTTCAGGGATCTGATATGCTTTTGCCTGCCATACCTCAAAGTCACCACTCTGGACGAGCTGTTGGTTTCTCGGTAAACGGTTTACCTCTGCCGCCAGTCGGCTGATGGGGCGCGGTGGGATAATCTGTTTGTTGTTTTTCAGCCATGAGCGAAACGAGAGTTTGGTTGGACTCTTTTTTAAGGAAAGTCCCTTTCCGAGGAGATACGTTCGCCAACGCAGGTAATCAATAAGCTCCTTATTGGTTTCATATCGTTTGAGGCGTCTGAACGGAATGGCTTTGCCAATTTTCAGGGGTATGCATTTTTGGCGTTTATTAATGAGCTCTCTGGGAAGCATGGCGGTCCTCAGTTTGGGATGAACAAGGCCAAGCATCTGAAACAGGGGGCCGTTGTTTCCTTTAAAAAAAACCGGTACCACCGGTACTTCTGCTTTTCGGATGATTTGGGCCACACCCGTATGCCAGTCTGGGTCTGATATCTCTAACTTTGTAACATTAACATGGGAGACCTCTCCGGCAGGAAAAACCATTAACAAACCACCGTTTTTAACCCAACGGATGGCATCCCTAATCGGCCGTATGTTATGTCTCGTTGCACTCGTACCGTCAAAAGGGTCAACGGATATAAACAGGTCCGAAAGTCGCGGAATACGTTTCAGGATATAGTTCGCCATAATTTTTACATCCGGACGGACAGAGACAAGCAGTTTGGCCAGGATGATGCCTTCAATGGCACCAAACGGGTGGTTTGCCACCACGACAGCACCGCCTTTGGCAGGAATTCGTCTTTGTTCTTCCAGTGAAAAGACAGGCGTGATATCCAAGGCTTCCAAGACACTGTCCAAAAAGGTTCCGGGTTCCTCCGTATCAGCGATTCGGTCATAGATATCACTACAGTTGGTTAGGGATAAAAGATGCTCCAGCGGTTTACTAAAGAGTTTGAGCGCATTTTGACGATACCCGGTCGTGGTTTCTTCACGGTTTGCAAGAGAGAAAACCTGATTTTTGTTACGGATTTTTTCCATTGGTATCACCTTTTTTAATAGTGGGAGGTCTGCCTCACATCCGGCCCGTTTTTATTCTGTCGTGAAAGCGTCTATAGAGAAGGGATTAGGGGGAGATGAGGTTTTTGTTAGGCTTTTGTAAAAAAAATAATGAAAGTGTCAGAGATGTTTGACGCGATAAAATGATGTGAGAAACATTTGGGGCGTGTCGGAAAGTTTTTTCCGATAGTTACAATCAATAGTGCCTTACATGACGGAAAGAATATTTAGGATTAGTAAAAAGACAAAACATGAGAACAAGAGCCACTGGGATTCTTCTGGTTCCATATTATCCTCCTTATCCTACTGCGTTTGCAGCCAGATTTAAAAGATACGACATTTTAAAACCGAATTTTTAGCAAATTTTCCAAATATGATCTCACCTTAAAACCGCCTTGTTAGGAGATGATTTTATTATTGTTAATAGATCGTAAAAAATATCAGCAGCCGGACAAGCTCCTCTGACAATAGTTTAACAGGCACCTCATTATCAGCTAACAAACACCCATTAAATAGAGTCAAAAAGGAGGGTATCTATGTCGGAGCTTTCGAAAAAAAAGACCTTTGTTTTGGATACCAACGTAATTTTACATGACAGTTCCTGCATCTATCAGTTTAAGGAACATGACATTATCCTTCCGATTACGGTCATCGAAGAGCTCGATGGGTTTAAAAAAGGAAAAGAGATCATTAATTGCAACGCCCGGGGATTCTTGCGTTCATTAGACGCATTGACCGAAGACAAGCTGTTTAACGGTGGCGTCCGAATTGGAGAGGGCAAAGGGAAGATTTCTATTTTTCTAACCAGAGAGCTTCACAGTCGTATGAACATGGTTTTCTCTATGAAAAAACCGGACCACCATATTTTGAATGCGGTTTGTCATGTGGCAGACGAAAGACCTGCCACCGAGGTGGTACTTGTGACCAAGGATGTCAACCTTCGCATGAAAGCCAAGTCGATCGGTCTCATGGCGGAGGATTACACCTCAAATTATGTCAAAGACCTTGCAGGGATTTATCGCGGGAAGCGCGTTGTGGAAAATATTCCCGGTACGGTCATTGAGGAACTCTATCGGTGTCCCTTTGAAACAGCGGCAGACGGGGAATATTTTCCCGCTCCACTTTTTTCAAATGAATATTTGATTTTAAAAAATGGGAGCAAATCGGCGCTTGGGGTATTTGACCCGGTGATGAAAAAGATCAAACGGGTTGATAATCAGCGCTCTTTCGGTATTAAGCCGAGAAACGCAGAGCAGACGTTTGCCTTGGACGCATTGCTCAATGATGCTATTCCCCTGGTGACCCTTACCGGAAAAGCCGGCACCGGGAAAACGCTTTTAGCCCTTGCCGCAGCTCTTGAATGCAAGCGGCATTACCGGCAGATTTTCCTATCTCGTCCGACAGTTCCCCTAAGCAATCGGGATATCGGATATTTGCCTGGAGATATAAAAAGCAAACTGGACCCCTATATGCAGCCACTCTATGACAACCTGTCGGTAATTGAAAACAAACTTGCATCCGACCACACCCGCCGTTTCCAAGCCAAAGAGCTTATGGACACCGAAAAGATCGTAATTACCCCCCTTTCCTATATTCGGGGGCGAAGTATTGTGAAAGTATTCTTCATTGTGGATGAGGCGCAAAACTTAACCCCCCATGAGGTGAAAACGATTATTACCCGGGCCGGTGAGGGCACCAAGATTATTTTCACCGGTGATATATTTCAAATTGACCATCCCTATTTGGACAGCCAGTCAAACGGATTAAGCTATTTAATCGAGCGCATGAAAGATCAGCGACTCTATGCCCATGTCAACTTGGAAAAGGGAGAGCGGTCAGAGCTTTCGGATCTGGCGATTAATCTGCTATAGCGATCATTCCATCGTTGCAGCGTTAGGGATTTTGAAGTTGAACCCCTAAGGTTTCAGCAATTTTCCGAGGAATCGCGGTGTTGTCATAATACCCGCCAAATTGGCTTTGGTGGCAAAGGCCTGGACGCTTGCCATGCCCTCCCCAATAAAATAAAAAACATATTTTAAACGCTTCGGTTCGAGGGGGCATCGTTTTGCGTAAATGGCTGCATGCCCCGATGATGAATGACAGAAATACAGCAACGCAAATGACGTTTAATTTGAAGATATGATGTCGTGACCTTCCCATTTAACCAATTTCCCATCGCTTTAGCAGTGAATTATGAATCATAAAAGATGCTACGATGCATTTAACGCCGGCTATGGCCATGGCGGCTGGTAAATCTTTTTTACTTAATGGGAGTTGAAGGGTTAGAGCTGGATTTTTTTGATGCCTCAGTTCGTTCAGAAAAAGAACGTTTTCACCGCTTCGCTGGATCAGAAGGGTTTCGGCAGTATTACTCATGGTGGGCCATAACTTTATAATTGGGAATAAAAAATGCTCTGCATCGCAGATTAGGACAATCGCTCCGATAAATGTCTCGGTGTCCTCTCCAGAGAAAAGAGGGGCAACCACCGATAGGTGAGGCGATGAATGGGCTGATTCCACATGAACCGGGGTCCAGATGGGTTGGCGGCGTTGTATGGCCATATCTAGCGCTGGCATGAATTCTGTAAAACGTCCTTTTCCTAAGGGGCCCAGGGTCAGTCTGACCTGCTGTTGGGGATCCACCAAAAGAATATTTGCAAAATAATAGAACTGTTTGACAGGCAGGAGCCGTTGGAGAATTTCATTTGCTTCGTGATCCGAAGGGGTTGAAAAATATCGCTGAACGGATGCGACAAGATCGCTTCGGTGCATCAACATTTCTGCATTGGCAATCCTTTCCGAACGCCATTCAGAAATTTGTTTGGCTTTGAGACGTGCAATGGATAAAAGGTTTGTTTCCACTGAGCGGTGCTGAAAAGCATGCTGAGTTTGGAAAAACCAAACGCCGCACCCGATGAACACAATAAGGACGCTAAGAAAGAGACACTTTTCCCACAGGGAAAAATTCATCATGAGATTGGATCGATTATTTTTCATACCTCAAAAACATTATTTTGTATCGTTACAGCGTATGAAACCAAAAGCCGTTCAAAACCTCCATTAACCTATTAAATTATTTTATATCGTACTTTCCACACCCTATTTTGTACTGTTTCAATGATTTAATTGTCATCTCAGAGTGTAACAAACACATCCGGCTTTACTTTCAATGCTTCAAGGTAGGCAAGTTGATCTGATGTAAATCGATTCGCAAGGCGGCGAACTTTTCCAATTGTAATGACAAGCACATCAGTAAATTTTGTCGTCATCATAAAAGAAGTCGGTCTTTTGGTTTTACGCTCTTCCCAACCTGGCAATGTACTCCCATCCGGCTGTGTAAATTGACGCATTGCGCGCTCCATTAATCTCCAAATCAAAAGGGCTATCAAAAGGATTAGACCCAACACTTCAATACGAGTTGTTTTTTTCAAAAAGATGCCGTTGACTATCGCAGGGTCTTTCAAAAATCCGAAGTTTTGCTCAATGCCACTCTGATTTTTATATAGCTGCAACAATCGACCGGCATCCCACTCGTGTCTGTGTTCGTCAGAGATCAAATTGGTCAGTAAAACAAAACACCCGGCTTCAGAACGCAATGTTTTTACTTTTTCAGCGTTTTCTACGATCTCGGGCTTAAGGACATACTCATAGTGATCAACTTCTCGTTCTCGTCCTTTAGCCGGGCGACCACGTTTATATTTGGCAACCTTTTCAATCATAGTCGAAATTCGATAACATTCTGAACCCCCAGTTAATGTACATAGCTTTTGTACCGCTATCTGTGCATCGGTCTGACAAAAGTATGCAGTCGCCATTTCCTTTTTACAAATTTTCGTCAGCTCTTTATGTTCCTTTTTTAATCGTCGATCAATTCGTTTATGTTTTCTTTTGTCATGGGCACTTGAATGTACTACAATCGCTCGATAAGTTCTTCCATTTATCTTCACTGTGGTTTCAAAGGTGCGGTAAAATGCTGCCGGACGCTTTCGCGTCGACGGGGTTTGATTCAAAGTGCCGATATCTTTCCATTGATCCTGGGCTACGGCTTCTTCGATGGCTCGGCTACACTCCTTGAAGTTTGCCGGCAAACGACTGATAAATAATATTTTCTGTAAATCAGCCATCTCCAAATTCTTTACGGTTACCATGGCTGCATCGGCCACATGAATATAGACATCATCTTTTAGACCATTTTTCGACATATATCTTGATATGCCGCTCAAAAGCTCGTTATTGAGCGTTTTATCCGAACCATTGCCATCACGGGTTGCTCCTAAAACGGGAATGTTGCGATCAACACACAGCATCTCTATTAAAAATTGCTTTAAATCCGGACGCTTGTCCTTGCTGTGACCATAGGTGATATGAAATGGCTTCTCTACCAAATCATAATCTCCGAATACGCTCATTGATGTCGTGTCGTAATGACCACATCGTGTGTCTATCTGAAAACCACCCACTGCATTTTGGGCAAGCTGTCCAAATATCTTTTGAGTCCCGGTTTCGTATATTTTATCCAATACGCGGCCCAGGTTATGGTCAGAAAAAAGTTCAGGCGCTACAAATTTGCCCAGAAGCAACTCACCATCTTTCTTACGATAAAAATTAATCATTCGGTACAAAGGTGTACGACCTGTCAATGTATCCAACACCATAGCCAAGACGGCAACGCCGGGACTCAATTCCATCTGTGATTCGACCATACTATCTATGGTTTCTGTTAACTTAATTTGCCGTGCATACTCTTTGACTATTGGTAAATGCTGTACATTCGTGAACTTCGCGTCGGCCAGATCCAATGACTCCATATTTCATCCCTTCAATAAAATTGTTTTTCGGGACAAAATAACACCAGCACAGCTAGAAGTCTAGGGTAAATGCCATTCATTTTATAAATACCACTCTAATCTACCTATGTGTTTGATATTACATTACTAAAAAATATACACCTTTTCTTTTTTAAGGTGTGGAAAGTGCGTTATATGATAGATAAAAGTCAAATTCATTTATGAAACACTGGTGCTTATTTCATCAGTACCACTCTCACCGGCGAGGCCTCGGCACCTTTCATCTTAATCGGCATGCACAATAGCGTATACCTGCCCGCCGGCGCCTGATTGAGATTGATGCCCTCAAGAATCAAAACCCCGGCACTTAACAAGATCCGGTGGGTCTGAATGCATTGCTGTCATAAGGTTCGATGGTGATGTAATCAATGCCTACCAGGGCCGCTCCTCTTGCGACACATATCTCTGCAGCCTCTGGACTCATGTAGATAAAGTGTTCGGAGAAAATCCCGCTGCAGCATCGTCCACTGGTGGAATTTTCCGTTTTGAATAACAGCGCCTCACCCGGGTGGAATGAAACCGTTTCGATCGCTTCCGGTGTAACAGCCTTAGGGGTGTCGATATCAATGACCCGGGCCGGTAAAATGAAATCGTCGACATTATATTGATCAACAGTCTTTCCGTTAGCAAAAAAATGAGCAGGTGCGTCGATGTGAGTTCCCGAATGGGTGCTGAGTGCCAGGAAGGAAAGATCGTAATCTCTACCGTCCTTGATGCTTTCGATCAATTTCCGTGAATACGGGATATCAAAGTAATTGAGTTGATATGATATTGTCAAGAAAGTAAGTTTTTTCCCTGAATTGGCGGGCATCTATTGCATTTTTAGACTTAATGGCTGAACTCGTAGTAATTAGAGAAGGGGTATACCCCATTGAGCGGAAACAAAGAGCAAAAGGGGTTCTAAGACCTTACTGGCGCGGTTTATCTGCTGTGGCTTCACCTTTGGATGCCTTGGATCTGGGGCACTCTCGACCTTCGCTCAATTGGGGGTATTGTGTCGTCAGGGTAGGTATCTACCCTGACGATAAACAAGAACCAAAGCGTTACTAATTATTTAGGGCATCGACAATAACATTGCCACAGGTTGTATTATCAATGTAATTGCCGCGAACAGGGTCATCTCCTGCGATATTAAAATTAAACAATCTTGCGGCAGCCCCTTTCGCGAAAAAAGGAATCAAGGAATTGGTGTGGCCACCACTATACCATTCCATGCCCGGCAGTATTGCTACGCCGTTATTTACCAAGGGCATCCAATCCGGGTTGGATGCCGGACCATTCAAATATCCAGTTTCATGGTCGCCGGTTACGATGAGTAAAGTTTCACCCCAGTTGGAGTTTTTTTTGACCCATGCGATCACGGCTTCAACCGATTTATTAAAATCAATTTCTTCTTCAATAACGCGGCCGGACTGATTGGCATGCCCTGCCCAATCCACAGCGCCGCCCTCAACCATCAGAAAAAGGCCATCGCCATCGTTATCAAGAACGTTGAGCGCTGCTTTTGTCATTTCCTCCAGGGTGGGAACGGTCTCGATTTGCGGAACAACATAGGGGGCAGCATATTCATCGCCACTGCGGCTTTGCTGGAGGGTTTGAAAAACACGGGGCAAGCCGATCACACGGCTGGGTGTTTGGTTTGTTGCCATTGCTTGGAAGTCGGCTCGATCCCGGATCACCGTCCAATCATCCGGAGTGCCGTCCCCATTGGCATCGGCACCTGTTACCATGTTGTCATCCGTCAGATCAGTAAAGGTAGCGTCTCCGCCAACGTATTTGGCGTTCAAAACGGCGGGGTTTCCGTCATTATCATAATCCGGGGCACCACAGCCCATAATTACGTCAACAGCGCTGTCGTAAATCATTTCATTTGCAATGTCGGCGTAGTTATTCCGGGATTCATTATGCGCGACAAATCCGGCAGGTGTTGCATGGCTGAATTCAACACTGGTAACAACGCCGGTTGCCATGCCGCGTTCTTCAGCATATTCAATGGCGTGCTTTAGCGGCAGCCGGTTTGTATCGACCCCGATGGCCCCACCGTATGTTTTAAAACCCGTGCTCATGGTGGTGGCTGCTGCCGCAGAATCGGTCGCGCCAAGGTTTACATAATAGAAGTTGGCCCATGCTGCTGCAGGGTCATAACTACCCTCAACCATATAGGTTGACATGCCCATGCTTACCGGAAAATGCTCATATACCTGAACACCTATTCTGCCATATTGATACATGCTGGCAGCGTCGATCTGGTTGTAGCCGCATCCGTCAGATATCATGACAATTATATTTTTTATTTTACCATTGGGCAGGTTACCGCCATTGCCGTTTGCTGCATAGGCGTTAAAAGACAAGAGCAATGATACTGTTAAAAGTGCAATAATGAGTTTTTTCATGAAATACGATCTCCTTAAAAAGTTATTATATGTTTGGGTGAATCTTGATTGTGGGGTTAAAAAGGCTGTTTTGTTAAGCGATTAGATATCTTTTATCTCACCTCCTTTCTGTACTGTCTGGGTACGATTAAAAAATCCCGTACCAATTACCTTAAAGGCTTTCTGGCATCCTTTTTTTACCGGAGCAGCAAAGTACCCGAGACAGTAAATGCGCACTACAAATTTATTGATGCAGATGTGTGATACATGGCTTTATCCATGTGGTTTACGAAAATAGAGGAGAAATTCTAGGAAAAGATTAAAGAAGAGCTAGTTTTTCATTAAAATATTTTATCGAAATTTAATCTTCGTTTAATATTCTCTTAATACTTCTATATGTATTTATATAATCTAAAGTTCATGAATTTTCGTCAGTAGCCTAATGGCAGAGTATAGGACTCCAAATCCGGGTATTGGCTTTGAGTCCATACTGACCTGCCAACAACATTCTAGCAAGGAGATCAAGCAATGCTTTCAAATCAGGCCGAAGCCGTCTGCGATATCATTGATTTTGAGGAGGAGGATTTTTCATACGAGAGACTCGTCAGGCTTGGTAATAAAAAGAATTCAGTCAAATGCCGCTGCCCCCGGTGTGACAAAATCCATTACCTTTCATTTTTCTGGACCGGCCGCGGCATGCCCAGAAAATATTGCCATCGATGTCGGGACGTCGTTGTTCATATCAATTCCCAAGGGGTCTATGAGACCTCCCCGGATGCATACCGCGTGAATCGTGGAAAAGGCAATACAGCAGACTAAACCGTTTTTTCACATTGGCTGAATAAACAGTTAATAATTCACTGCTATTCAACAAAACGCATTTACTCAATACATTTTTACACCGCATAAGGCACACCAGAGGGTTCGGCCAGCTGGATCCAATTGGGTTGGGTCGCCCTCTGTTCCTGGAGTCTTTAAAGCCCATTGTTAAAAAAATGGGGAAGTTTTGGGTTGTTTAAAGCGATACCGTAGTTGGTTTGTGGCCAATAAACATAAAGTAGGACCACAGCCCCAGGTAGACCCGGTGGGCTTTTAGATATCTTGGCTTGAATGAAACCAATAATTTGGGAAGAAGATGGTCGTCCATTCTGACATGGTTGATTTTCATCCAGTTTCTGAAAAACCGCTGTTTCGAATACTTGAAATCAACCACAGCAATCAATCCGTCTTGCGATAAATCTTCTTTAGCGCATTTGATGGCCTTGTCCCAGCCGGGATTAAACATGGAGAGCGCATAGGAAAAGACGATGAGATCAAAGGGCCCTTTTGAGGTTAATGGGGTATCATAGGCAGCGTGGCAGAGGGACGCCTGACCGGTAATGTTTTTTAGGTTTTTTTTTGCACAGTCCAGCATTGCCTCAGAAAGATCGAGTCCCACAACCAACTTCTAAGATATTCCGGGGACGGCGAAAGTCTGCAATTTTTTTTATCAGCGCCTGTCTGCCGAATAAAAAACTCCATCGGGTGGCATCATAACATCGGGAATGAAGACGATAGTATCTTTCAACGGGGGATAAGCGCGGGCTTTTCAATGTATTCATTTAGACAACCGCCAGATGTAAACTACCATAGGTGCCAACCCTGTCAGTGGTGTGAATCTTCTTTGTAACTGACGGGAAAAAGGTGAGGCCGGATGTGATTGATTCAGGGAGAAAGCTCATATCTGCGCCAGCAGACCGCAACAATATTTTTGTGCCTGGATAGCTGTTTTTTAGGATTTGTTTCCATTCTTCTGAGAGCGATTCAGGGTCTTGCCACGCCAGCCAATCCTGATGGTCCAGTAAAATAAAATGGGAATATTGCTCCGGATTGTTTTTTAAAAATTCTGTCACTGTGTTGGTATAGGTCTTAATCCGATGTATGTTTTTCCGCAGTGTTTCAAAATTTTCCACTTTAAGGTAATTGGGGCAACACGATGGCGAATACTCCCCCCTAACATAAACACGCCAAAAATAATTATCCGAGATCGGGATTTCCGTGAAAACATGGCGCAATTTATCACTTACAAAACCACAGAGGCCGTCCGGGTAGGTTTTTCGGATGAGATTGACCTGGGGCCGCGGAACACCTAACATGGTCATGAGCCCTGGCTGCCTAATGAGCCATTTGCTGAAACGGTTCCAAAGTACAGGCTCTATCGTTGCGTAGATATCTTTTTGCTCCTGAAGCGTTTGGGCGTTTAGCAGATGTGACACCCGGCATTTCATTTTTTTATGGAACGCGTATAAATACTTCAGAAAAAACCAGGCCACGTCACCGGACGTGCCATAATAGTAGAATGATTTTTTAGGGCGACGCCTGTCAAAATATTTGATGTTGCGTTTCCAGAATTCGATAGCATAGACGGACATATAAGGGACGGCAGCGTGGTAAATATCTTCAAATCGATTATGATGGCCCAATCCGAACATTTGGAAAAAATTATCGTAGCTGCCAAGTTCGACAAGGGCAATCTTGAGCTCAAGCAGGGCATTTTGCCGGGGGTTGACATCCACCGTATGGATGCTGTCAGGGCCTTTCAAAAGATAATCCAGGGCGTTGCACCCGGCGCTGGTGATCATGACAACCTTGCTGTCCGCATTGAAATCGAGCAATTTTTTATCGATCCGTGGATCTTCCCAGCAGGTATTGTAGATGAGTCGATGACTGTGGATCAGTTCGAAAAAAATATCATGAATCGGTGTAAGTCGTTTCTTCAATTTGGCTCTCTTTATTATCCTCATATTTTATGACCTCGTTTTTTTCACAGCATTAACGCCTGCTACCATTTATCCGTCAAATGTTAGCATGATGCTAGCTTTTCATTAGAAACCCGCATGAACATCAGTTCGTTATCTTTCGAGTTTCTGCAGGGGCACAGGCTGCAATCGAGAATGAGCTTGCCACGGGCGCAATTCAGAAGGCATGCGTCGAGCTCGGATAAAAGAGGTTATAATCAAGGAGTGTATTGAATAATAACGTTAAAAACGCTATAGACTGTATGTTTGCGGAATGGACAATCAATTTTGAAGTTTTGTACCCAGGGCTTCAGCAATTTTTCGCGGGACATCGGTGTTATCATAATACCCGCCAAAAAGTTCGGCGTTTGCTCCCATGGCATAGACCGGCACTGGTGCGGCGGTATGAACACCGGAGGCCCATGAAAGGCCTGCCCGATGATTCAAGATGCGGATGAGGGCGGTGGTCAACGGCGTGTCTTCATAGTACTTCCGCTTACTGGTGTTCGCTGGCTTTTTATACAGGGTAGCGGTTTCATCAAACGCGGCTTCAAGTTGCGATTTTTCAGTGGATGTCAAATCATCCCCAGTATCGGTGGTAATTCCGGCGCCATCCATCCCAAAGGTGGCCAGAACGATCTGCCACATATCAGCGTCAATATCTTCGGGTAACGGAGAATGTGCGGTTCTATATCCTGGAATTACAGAATGTTCAAACTGTTCATGGGACATGATTTGTTTTTCCAATACTTCAAGATAGGAATCATATCCTGTACTGTCATACCCTAAAGAGAGTCCACCGCATTCATGGTCACCGGTGACCACAATCAAGGTCTCCCCGGGATGCTGCCGTGCAAAGTCGATGGCAACGTTAATGGCGTCATCAAAGGCAATGACTTCATCAAAGGCGGTTCGGGCATCGTTGGCATGACAGGCCCAGTCTATTTTCCCCCCTTCAACCATCATGAAAAAGCCATTCGGATTGACCAGGAGTCGAATGGCCTGCTCAGTCAACTGTGATAGAGAGATGTTTTCTGTCTGGCAGTCCAGTGCATACTTGAAGGCGCCGGGGGTCCCGCCGTTAACCTGAGTACGATCAAAAGCTATTACCCGACTGCCAGGGGATTGTGCCATAAGCGCTTTCATCGTATGAGTGATGGTAAATCCGTTTGTGCTGGCAATCTCCGTGGCATTGCCGGATTCTGACGCATTAGTGCTTTGCCAATACCCTCCGCCGAAGAAATCAAAATCACTTCGGGCAAGTTGAAGGGCAATGTCATGAAACTTTTTTCGATGATCGACGTGTGCATAAAAGGCAGCTGGTGTGGCATGGTTGATCGGAACCGATGAGAGAATACCGACCTTCATGCCCATATTCTTGGCGACCTGGGCGATGCTAATATAGGGGAGCGCAAGATCCGGGCTTTTGGCAATAACATCAATGTTGGTTTTCATCCCGCAGGCCAACGCCGTTCCGGCTGCCGCAGATCCGGTGATCAGGCGGTTGTTTGCAAACGAGGTCTGTAGACCGATTACGGGAAATCGGCTCATTTCCAGCGGGACGGTTTTAACGCCCCCGGCAACCGTATCATCTTCTCTTATGGCGGCCCTATATGCTTCCGTTGCATGGACCTGAACCCCTGCCATGCCGTCCCCGATAAAGTAAAAAACATATTTTAAACGCTTCGGTTCGGAAGGCATCGTTTTGCATACATGGCTGCATGCCCCGATGATGAATGACAAAAAAATAATAGCGAATATGACGTTCAGTTTGCGGATATGATGTCGTGGTCTTTCCATTTAACCAATTTCCCATCGCTTTAGCAGTGAATTATGAATCATGAAAATGAACCATATGACGTTGACCGATTCAGTTACCTTATGTAATAAGGGAGGGCATATTGCAATCGAAAAAACCTGAAATTGCAATGCAGGGAAAGAAAGGAGGTGATTCATCGAAGAAGAGAATAAATTTGAGTGGATTGTTCTTGTTTCTATGATAACCCCTAATCTTAAAGCCCTCGCCTTTTTTAAATAGTTGGGACACTGTCGTTGATCGGGACGGAATTGTGAAAGCAGTGGCGTTTTCTGCGCAGACCATAACATCGCCTGGAAGGTGCGCCATGCGCTTGCGCTTGACTATGTGCCATCAGGTGTCAGTCCCACAGGGGATGATAATATTGTTTATGGTGACAGCGTCTGGGGCCATGCGGAATGTGCAGCTGAAGCAAAAACAGTTGCAGAGAATCTTGTCAAAACCCATCCGATTCGAAAGAAAAAATAAAACATAATCTCCCTCATTATTTTTCTCAAGGGCCGCGTAGCTCCGTTTGGAGACAACCAGGCCCTTGAAGTTTTTTTCAAACGCCTCATCATTTCTCAGGCCTGATCTTGTCAGCGTGCTTTAACCGCTTTCGACGTGGCCGGTACCTAACGATCATCCGCTTTGGTTTTTAATGTTATGAAGCCGACAAACGGCCCCAGTTGTGTTGTTGTTATGATTTGTTACGCAAAAAGGCATTATGACACCAATGAAATACATATTTTGGGGCGTCTGAAAATGTTGATATATAGCAAAAAAACAGAATGTTATGTTATTGAATGGGGATATCGTCTCCCCCTTTTCTTTTTCACCTTAGTGTAATAGACAGATGTCAGCTGGCTTCAGATCGACCCCTTGCATTTTGTTTTCTCTTTATTAGGGAATTTATTTCTGATGGTGAGAGGCGAACATGATAGAAATATCTTTTGAAATCGCTGGTGAAGAAGTTTTCATTGATCAACTTGAAAATGACGTTGAAAGAGAAACACTTCGGCAGATGAAAGAGGAAGTTAAAACAGCACTTCTCTCTGTTCGGTGTCCAAAGCATTGGTTGCTTCCCAAAGTCGCCATAAAAGGCGAAACCATTGATGATCTGTATTTTGAGGTACAAGGATGTTGCGAATCACTGATTGATAAGGCGCTCGTTAAAATTGGCGCTAATTTCTAATTTTGATGGTCTCGTAAAAAGCCAGGCGCGCCGAATACGATCATGAATACCATTCAGCGTATTAATAGCCATAAACAGCTGAATACGCCTTTAATTGTGATGTTTTGATTTTTGACAACAGAAAAAACGTAGGTAGTAATATTCTTTCCCCTTCTCTACATGGGTGATCAGATTTAAGGATTTGTCCTTTTTATCTTGATCATCACAAAAAGTTTCCATGATTTGAACCTGGTAGCCTTGCCCTTTATGACCGCTGTATGTTGCATCGGGATCAGAAGGATTTTGAAGAGAATCTGAGGCAATCTCTTTAGGTGCTTTTATTTCAACCGGATTGTCTTTATCATCGGTGAGATTGCATTGCTCATTTAAACCCTTTCAAGCAGTTTGTAGCTGTACTTGGCTGTCACGTCCGGGCATTGTTTAAATTGTTGAACCAGTTCAAACAAGTCCTTGCTGGCCGAGGCAAGGTTTTTTCCGACAGGTATTTGGCAGCATCAACCTGCTGAATATTTAGACTTTACTTGGCAAGTCGCGAAAAATAGTCAAGGCTAAAATTTAAAAATTATACAATTAATACAAATGCATAAAAATTTCTGGCTTTTTACGCGTCCATCAAAACTGGCTCATTAGGAAATACTTTTGACGGAATTGACGAAAGCTGGTATGGAATTTCTTGCAAGAAAACGACTTTTCAATAGGACGAATGAAGCCCTGATACTGTATTCAAGCCAGTACGCTCACTAACGGTTGAATACAACTGGTGAAAATCGATTCGGCCACTTGTTTCCTGTTAGACAATTAGCAAAAAACAAAGCTGTCTTTAGCGGCAAATTTTCTATTTTGCTTTGTACATTTTAACTTATGGGAGGGAAATTCTGTATGGACGGTCAAACAGCAGTGGCGGAAAAAGATTTGGGTTATCGATGGATCGTATTGACAGTCGGGGCACTTGTGCAGGCCATCGTTGCGGGGGCTGCTTGGACAATCATGCCGGTTCTGTTTTATGAAATTTCTCAGCCCGGACCAGTGGGCCTTGGGTTGAGCATTGTGGAACTCGGGACTATCTGGGGGATAATGCCGCTTGCCATGACAATTTGTTGCATTCCGATGGGAATCGCGGCGGACCGATACGGTGTCCGATGGATTGTCGGCGTAGGCATTCTTTTAGCGGCTATTTCGGGTGCTCTTAGAGGAACCTCGGTAGGCTTTACGCCGCTTCTCGTCTGGATGTTTGTGTTTGGCATCGGTTATTCCACCATTGGCCCGAATCTTCCCAAGCTGGTGGGGATGTGGTTTCCTCCTGAGGAACTTGGATTGGCGAACGGTATAATCCTTGGCAGTTATGGTCTTGGTGCAGGGCTTGCGGTTACCTTTGGCGGTTCTCTAATCTCTCCTGCATTGGGTGGCTGGCAAAATACATTGTATGTTTTAGGTGGATTGAGCTTGATCATTGGCGTGATCTGGATGTTGACCGTTAAAGATCAGCAGGCAGATCCGGCAGAAGCCGGTAACCAGCAGGGGGTGCTTCACAGTATCACCGTTGCGCTCAAAAGCCGGGATGTATGGCTGATATGTATTGTCATGTTTACCTCGCAAGGGGGGTATATTGGAGCCGTGGGGTATCTTCCCATGTACTTTGTTGAAAAAGGAATGAGCCAAGCCGCCGCCAATGGATACGTTTCCATTCTGCTTTATGTTTTCGTTGCTGGAGCAATTATCGTTCCCATGATTTCGGACCGCGTTGGAACGAGAAAAGGGATATTCTTTCCCGCATTCGTCATCAACTCCCTCGCCGTCATGGCCACTGCGTTTTTAACAGGTCCCGCATTGGGCGTGGCGTTTGTCATCTGGGGTTTATCCACGGGGGCGGTCATTCTTAATTTCGTAGTTCCTCTCGAGCATCCCGAGCTGGGGCCATCCTTTGCCGGAGCCATCAATGGGCTCCTAATGGCGGCCACTTTTACCGGCGGATTTCTGTCTCCCATTGTCGGCAACGCCATTGCGGCCAAAATGGGAGGGGCCACCGCCATTGTTATGTGGGGCGCCCTTTTTATGATTGCCGCTTTTGTCTTTCTGATGGTAACGGAAACCCATCCCAAAAAGATGGCAAAGACATCTTAACGAAAAAAGTCTGCATCAGGTCTGGTTTCCCATTTGGAAAGTGCGAGATGTTGAATATTATTCGTTCTCGCACTTTCCCAAATGGGGGTAAAATCAAACTGGTGGACATCGTTTTGGGCTGGCCGGCGCTCGCAGGCGCAAGAGAACATTAACTGAGAAACGGTTCCTTGGCCTTGACGAGCCCATGGAGTGCTTTTTTCCCCTTATTTTCACTCCCCCTATACTTTCAAAAGATAACTCCTTCATCATAGCACCTTCAAATTACCGGGTTTTAATCGATTGCTAACACATATTTCATGTTCGCCTAACATGGGTCTAATTTATATCTAACGTTTCCCTGTTACGAATCTAACACAATTTCAATAGTGATAGGGTGTAACAACTTAGGAGATTAGCGTACCCGGCGTTTCGGACACTTATTGGGTTGAGTTGATCCCTTTCAGTTGTGTGACCCAGCGGCTAATACATTTTCGAATAAGCAACACTGCCACAGAGAAGAGACAGGGAAGGAGGTGCCCGAGAAGTGAAAATGCATCATTGCGATTATGAAAGAGAGGTTCTTAGGTACGGAAGATGTTCTATTAGAACCCAAAAAGCCTAACAACAATCCATAAAACGAAAAAGGAGTAAAACAGAATTATGATCCGGCGATCAATATCAATTTGTGTGATCTTTATTATGGTAATATGTAACGGTCTGGGACTGTCAAATTCTTTTGCCGACGGTGCGGAAGTAACCGTGAGCAGCGACATCTCGACCAGTACTATCTGGACCAATGACAACACCTATATACTAGACGGCATCATCTTCGTGACCAATGGTGCAACCCTGACCATTGAACCGGGAACGGTCATTCGGGGTATGGCGGACAGTGAAACCACGGGCAACAACAATCCGGGAACCCTGGTGGTGGCCCGCGGGGCTAAGATTTTTGCCGACGGAACCCCTGATAGCCCGATTGTCTTCACCGATATGAACGACGACAACGTGCCCGGCGGCGCCAAGACCAATCCGCTTTACAACAACAATCCCAGCAACATGATTACCGAGAACTGGGGCGGCGTGATCCTTCTGGGCGCCACCTACATCGCAAACGACACGGAGTCCGGCCCGAATGCAACCCGTGAGGAGCAGGTGGAAGGCATCACCCGGGACGATGCAGTGTTCGGCGGCGGAGACGACGATGACAGCACCGGTTCCATGAGTTATGTCTCCATCCGTTACGGCGGCTACGGCCTGCTTGAAAACGAGGAGATCAACGGCCTGACCCTGGGCGCCGTGGGCCGCGGCACCGCGCTGCACCACATCGAGGTGGCCAACAACGTGGACGACGGTTTTGAATGGTTCGGCGGCACGGTCAACTCCAAATATCTCATCACCTGGAACATTGGTGACGATGCCATGGACACGGATGAGGGGTATCGCGGAAAATCCCAGTTCGGTCTGGTGGTAAAGGGCGTTTGCAAGGCCGGTGAGTCCGGTTCCGGCGGCGGTGTTGCCAACTGCGGTTTCGAGATGGACGGTGGGAATTCTCCCGATGGCTCGCGTCCCTATGCCCTTTCCCAGTGGCGGAACTACACCCTCATCGGGATGGGTTCCGGAACTACGGATGCGGCTTCCGACGATGATACGGGAATCGAGATCCGGGACAATGCGCGTCCCCAGATTTATCATACCATCGTGATGGATATGGGCAGTGACGGTGTGGACATCGAGGACCTTGAGGGGACGGAGGTTGACTCCGCCGGGGGTTGGACCACGGCATACAATTCGTATCCGGATAGTGCTACCTATTATACGACCCAGCAGCAGGGATACCAGACCGAGGTTGCCGACTGTCTGTTTTACGGGATTTCCGGTGAGACGGTGAAGCATGTGGACATTACCGGGAAGATGGACACGGTGGTTACCACAAGCCCCATTCAGAACGTGCAGCGCGTAGCGGCTACCGGCTATAATAACATCATGGTGGTGAGTTCCCTGGATCCGAGACCGACTGCGGTTGCCATGGATCCCCAGAAAGAACTGCCAACGGACGGGTTCTTCACACCGGTGGATTACTACGGCGCGTTCAGCTCGGATAACAACTGGGCCAAAGGCTGGTCTCTCATTGACGCCATGGGCGTGCTCGACTTTACGGAAACCGTATCGGGCTCCGGTGCGGAAGTGACCGTGAGCAGCGACATTTCGACCAGTACTGTCTGGACCAATGACAACACCTATATACTAGACGGCATCATCTTCGTGACCAATGGTGCAACCCTGACCATTGAACCGGGAACGGTCATTCGGGGTATGGCGGACAGCGAAACCACGGGCAACAACAATCCGGGAACCCTGGTGGTGGCCCGCGGGGCTAAGATTTTTGCCGACGGAACCCCTGATAGCCCGATTGTCTTCACCGACATGAACGACGACAACGTGCCCGGCGGCGCCAAGACCAATCCGCTTTACAACAACAACCCCAGCAACATGATTACCGAGAACTGGGGCGGCGTGATCCTTCTGGGCGCAACCTACATCGCCAATGACACGGAGTCCGGTCCGAATTCGGCCCGTGAGGAGCAGGTGGAGGGCATCACCCGGGACGATGCGGTGTTCGGCGGCGGAGACGACGATGACAGCACCGGTTCCATGAGTTATGTCTCCATCCGTTACGGCGGCTACGGCCTGCTTGAAAACGAGGAGATCAACGGCTTGACCCTGGGCGCCGTTGGCCGCGGCACCACACTGCACCACATCGAGGTGGCCAACAACGTGGACGACGGTTTTGAATGGTTCGGCGGCACGGTCAACTCCAAATATCTCATCACCTGGAACATTGGTGACGATGCCATGGATACGGATGAGGGGTATCGCGGAAAATCCCAGTTCGGTCTGGTGGTAAAGGGCGTTTGCAAGGCCGGTGAGTCCGGTTCCGGCGGCGGCGTTGCCAACTGCGGTTTCGAGATGGACGGTGGCAATTCTCCCGATGGCTCGCGTCCCTACGCCCTTTCCCAGTGGCGGAACTACACCCTCATCGGGATGGGTTCCGGAACTACGGATGCGGCTTCCGACGATGATACGGGAATCGAGATCCGGGACAATGCGCGTCCCCAGATTTATCATACCATCGTGATGGATATGGGCAGTGACGGTGTGGACATCGAGGACCTTGAGGGGACGGAGGTTGACTCCGCCGGGGGTTGGACCACGGCATACAATTCGTATCCGGATAGTGCTACCTATTATACGACCCAGCAGCAGGGATACCAGACCGAGGTTGCCGACTGTCTGTTTTACGGGATTTCCGGTGAGACGGTGAAGCATGTGGACATTACCGGGAAGATGGACACGGTGGTTACCACAAGCCCCATTCAGAGTGTGCAGCGGGTGGCGGCCACAGGCTATAATAACATCATGGTGGTGAGTTCCCTGGATCCGAGACCGACTGCGGTTGCCATGGATCCCCAGAAAGAACTGCCAACGGACGGGTTCTTCACACCGGTGGATTACTACGGCGCGTTCAGCTCGGATAACAACTGGGCCAAAGGCTGGTCTCTCATCGACGCCATGGGGGTTCTGAACACTGGAAATGATATTATCCCGGCTTCGATGGCGGTATCGGGTTCATATACGGCCAATCAGCCCATGACCGTAGCGATAACGTCTTCCAAACCGTCTGGTGAAACCTTGTATTACAAGTTCTTCTACCGCGCCAATTACGGCTCTGCGGCATATGATACATCTCCCTGGGTAGTCGTACAGGATTATTCAACGAATAATACCTGCCAATACACCTTCCCGGAAAACGGTAACTATATCGTCGTTGTGAGAACGGTCACAGATCCGACCAACGAGCCTGGCGATCTTCCCATCATTGGCGGGGTCATCACGATCGGTGATACGGCGAATCCTCGCATTACCGGGCTTTCAACAAATATCACCGGGCCGGTTCAGCCGAATACTCCCGTGACCTATACGACCGATGGGACGTCCGGTGGGAGCGGCTTGTACTACAAGTGGTTCTACCGCGCAGGGTATGGAACATCCGGATATGAGGATATGCCCTGGGTGGTAGTGAAGAACTATTCTACGGATACGAGCGCCAGTTTCACCTTCCCGGATGAAGGCCAATACATTGTGGTCGTTCGGGCCGTGACAGATCCGAGTAACGAACCTCAGGATCTGCCGATCATCGGAGCAGTGGTGCCTTGCAGTTACTAATGAACCGGATATTTTTATAACCCATTGAGAATAAAACCAGATCCTCCTGAGGCGGCTTCAGCTATACTTCGATCCTGCCCGAAGTCGCCGAAAGGAGGATTTTATCAATCAGACTTCGATTTTTCTATACAGAGTATAAAATGATTAAGAAAATAAGCTTTATCCTATTGACGATTTGCGCCCTTCTGGCAAATGCCGGTCCCATGGCGGGGGCCAACCCACCGGATTTCAATGATGGCGCTGAAATGAAAACACTGGAATGGGGATTCAGGTTCGCCACGGCCATACCCGCAAAACCGCATATTGTTGACAGAAGCAATTCCCAGTACTCGGTTCTGAATCTCTACCTTGAAAAACAAATGCCGGAAAAGGCAGCAACCCTGGCAGACCGAATTGATGACTGGCACCGGTGCCTCTTTTACGCGGATCTGGCGTATTATTTTGCCGAGAGGGATTCGATCGAAAAGGCACGGCATTATTTGGATCAAGCCGGTGACTGCTGGAAAGGGCTTGAAGGATTTAATGCCGGTTGGCAGAAGGATCGCGTTTCGGTACAGATGGCCAAGTCCCGGGTGCTGGCCCGATTAGAGGGCGGAACAGAAGCATTCGACGAAAAGTTGCCCGCGGAATCCGCTGCATCGAATACCGCCTTTCGTTTGAGTCGATTGGACGGAAACATCGATGAATTCGGAAATAGAATCGATCAACTGGCGGCCATGGAAACATCGGAATACATGGAAGTAAAACGCGATGTGGCCGTTGCCTATATATCCATTTTGAAGCAGTTGGGAAAAAACGCCACCGAGGCACAATGCACCAGCCTGCAAACACACATCTATTCCATCGCCGGAAAGCTTCCGCGATTGTTGGAGCACGAGATTCTCTCGCGACTGAGCCAGACCGCATTCGACACGGAGCATCGGGAAATGGGAAAAGCGGTGTTTGCGCATGCGCTGGAGCAGCTCAGGGCGCAGAAACGCAATCCCCGTTACGATGTTTCGTCTCTGTCCGAGCTCGCACGAATTTGGTGCCATGCTGGGGAAGAACCGAGCCGTTCCGCGTCCCTTCTTAATGAGGCTGACGACCTGCTAAAAACCAGTGGCCTCGGTGATTCGGATCGGATACCGGCGCTGGTTTCCCTGGCCTTGGGATATGGCATTTGCGGGAATGAAAATGGGGCCTGGGACAATTTTCATAATGCCCTTCAGACCGCAGCGTCACTGGTGAACGCACGCCCTCGGGCCATGGCCATTACGCGGATTTGCAATGGTATCGCACAATGGGGCGCCCCCCTACCGGATGAGATGGAAAAAGAACTGACGCGTTTATATGGAGCACTGGGCGATCCATGGTAGGCAAGGGTTCGATTTTGATACCTAAGGGTTTTATCCAGCGCTGCCGGCTTAGGAGGTTGTCTTTGATGGTCTGTGTAAGGTTAAAATTTTTCTTCCCCGCGGTTTTCATACTGCTGCTGATGGCGCCGGGCCTTTCGGCTGAGAACGCAGGCGGTATTCGCGGCATGGTCTCGGATAAGGAGTTCGACGTTCCCCTGGGCAACGCAACCGTTCGTATCGCCGAAACCGGACGCACCACGGAAACCGGTCCTGAGGGCCAATTTGTATTTCATATGGTGGCACCGGGAAAATACACCGTTATCATTGCCAAGGAGGGCTATTCACGGATGGTCATGTCCGATGTGGTGGTGACACCCGGGGCCATGGCCAATATGTCAGCCGCGCTCTCCGGTGAGTATACGGATATGGCGGGATTGTTGGTTCGTCCGCTGACCCTCGGAAGCGATACGGAAATCGGTTTGTTGAATTTGCGGGTCGAATTTTCTGGTATCCTGGATGGTGTGGATGCCGATTTGATGAGTAAAGCGGCTGCCGGTTCCGCCGCAGAAGCTGTTCAGTTGGTGTCCGGCGCCACGGTTCAAGGGGGCAAATACGCCGTCATTCGCGGGCTGTCCGATCGCTTTGTCAACACCCGGATGAATGGGCTTGCACTGCCGACCGCCGATCCGGATGTGCGCGCGGTTCAACTGGATCTGTTTCCCAGTGCATTGTTGGATTCCGTGCGCGTTTACAAGACTTTTTCCCCGGATTTGCCTGCCAATACATCCGGCGGAAGCATCGATATTATCACCAGCAGAATTCCAAAGGGGCCCGTGCTGTACGCCGGCTTCAATTTGGCGGGCAACACCAACGCCACCTTCAATGACAAATTCCTTAGTTCCAAGGATGGTGGCGTGGGGTATTTCGGGACGGATTCAGGGTCCCGGGAAAAGGTTCTGGAGGCCGGAGAGGTTGAATCTGCACAACGATCCGCTCGGGGCGGCTGGTACTCCGGCCCCTCGGAAGAGGAAGAGGCGCGTTACCGTTTGCTGGACCAGCAGACACGATTATTCAGCGACACGATGGGCACATCGCGAAAGACGGCACCCATTGGGCACGGTTGGGGGTTGGCCATCGGTGACCGGCAGGATCTGACGGATGATCTGGCTGCCGGATGGCTTATGACCGCCACCTATAAGAACAGCTTTTCCTACTATGATGACGGTCAGGACCATTTTCGGGTGGGAACGGCAGACCTCACGGGATTCGAGATTCCGCTCGAGTCAGGTGAAGCCACCGTTGATCCGGACCAGTGGGACAAAGCCGTCGGGACAGAGACGGTCCGGTGGGGGGCTAGCGCCTTTGGCGGGATCGAGCTGGGAGCCCATTCCCTGTCCCTTCTCTATCTCCACACCCATCACACGGAAGACAAGGCAACCGTTCTATGGGACGACCATACGAATCCTGATACCTATTGGCACAACCAATCCCTGGTTTATACGGAGCGGAGCCTGGATTCACTGCAGCTGCATGGAGAACACCCGCTGTCTTTCATCCCGGACGGCGATATCGGTCCTTTCTCCTGGCTCGTTCCGAAGATCTCGTGGTCCTTTGCCAAGGGAAAAGCCATCCAAGACCAGCCGGACCGCAGATTTTTTCTGGCCTCGTATACACCTTCCACCGGCATGTGGGGCGACCCCCGTACCCCTGAGAGCGGATGGGCACAGCGTTCCTGGCGAAAAATTATCGAAGAGAACAACGTCTGGGATTTCAATTTGATCTGGCCGTTCACCCTCCATGGCCATGATGGCGAATTCAAGACAGGTGGGGTCCTGGAAGATACCAAACGGACCTATGAACAGGATTCCTTCCTCTATGAAGATCCATGGGGCCTCGGTTCATATGCCGTTTCACCCTACAGTACCTACACCTCCGGGTCCTTTTCGGAACTTTGGACGGATGTTTTCCTCTCGCCCGAGCGATTGGGATATCCGGAACCCTACGGGCAGGGAACGGAATTTTCAGATGAGATCAATGGCATCGACTGGCAGAGCAACGAGCATAACTGGGTGATTTCGGGTTCCACAGAGGATGTGGATTATCGGGGCGATTTGAATATCAACGCGGTATACGCAATGATGGAGGTACCGTTATCCTCATGGATTTCCGTGACCGGCGGCGTTCGGGTCGAGACGACGAAACTCGAAACCGACGTGAACGCTTCCGATGGCGATGACGATGCCGCAAAGGTCCTCAACGTAAGGGAAAATCCGGATAGACCTTTTTTCCAGGCGGCCCGGGATATGGAAAATACGACCCTGGATGATTTGGCCAATGCCAGCATCGATCAGACCGATGTGCTCCCCTCCCTCGGCATCACTGTGGAGCCACTTGAGAATTTCAAGATTCGGGCCGTGTGGAGCAGGACCATTGGAAGGCCGACCTTCAAGGAAATCACCCCCGTCGCTCAGCAGGATTATGTGGGCAGCTCGAAATTCGCAGGCAATCCGAACCTTAAGGTCAGTTCCCTGACGAATTACGATCTGCGCATGGAATGGACGCCCGGACAGGGACGGACCTATTCCATCAGCGGGTTCTACAAAGACATTAAAGATCCGATTGATTATTCCCATAGGCCGGCGGCCGGCAGCATGCCGTTTACGATTCCGTTCAACTATCCCAGCGGTGAGGTTTTGGGTACGGAGTTCGAAATCCGGCAGACAATGGATGCGGTGTCGCCGTGGCTTAGGAAAACTCCAATGGGCGGTTTCCTCGGCTGGCTCGAACATGTCACCCTGGGATGTAATTTTACCTGGCTGGATGCCACGGTGAAGAAGCTGGACCGGGATGTGAAAAAAATATCCGAGTGGATTCGATATTCAGGTAAGGACCCTGCGGATTACTCTGTGGGGGAACGCAGGATGAAAAACCAGCCGGAATATATCTTAAACCTGTTCATGATGTACGACAATGACGCCACCGGCACATCCTTAGGGCTTTTCTGGAATCGAAAGGGCGAAACCCTTGTGGCCGGGGAGGACGGAAACGGAGACCACTACATCGCAAACCTGGTGGAAAAACCATACGACAGCCTCAATTTCAGTTTCAGCCAGAAGCTGTGGTGGGATCTCAAATTTTCCCTAAAGGTGGAGAATATTTTAAATCCGAAAATCAAGGAGGCCTGGCAATCCGACTATATTCCGGTGGAAGAGCTTGCATCCACCCACACCGACGGCGTCACCGTTTCGTTCGGGCTGAGTTGGAGCCTTTAACATAATTCTAACAGTCGGCTTGCATTTCTCTAACACAGATCGTTCAAATATAATCAGTTAACTATATGAAAGTTCAACGGCTGGCGGGGGAAGCAAACGAGCTAATAACAATGCAATGAAAACGCCCCTTGAATGCAGCTTGTTTTTTAATTCGAACCCAAACCAGGGGAGCCCGTCGGAATTTTACCCGGGATGCTCCAGAAAAGCAAAAATGAAACACAAACCAATTTTACTGCTTCTATTGTGCCTGCTGATGTCGGGTTTTTATGGAACGGCGCGGGCCGCATCGGAGAAAAACGGAGAGATGGATTCTCTTCGAAGCGTACTCGAAAAATGGGTGGAAGCAAAACAGCTCATTTCCAAGGAAAAACAAAACTGGGAGGCCCAGAAAGAAGTCCTGACGGACCGTGTCGGGCTGCTTGAGGGCCAGGTTCGGGACCTTCGGGAGAAGATTGCAAAGGCCGAAGCCGATATCGGAAATACAGAAGAAAAACGGGGCAATCTAAGCGCTGAGCATGAAAAACTTGCCTCCGCCCTATCCATGCTGCAGGAACTGATCGTCAAGCTGGAGGCGCGGACGTTGACACTCCTCGCGCGCTTGCCGGAACCGGTTCAGGAGCAGGTGGCACCTCTGAGCCAGGAAATACCCGTAAATCCGGAGCGTACCACCTTGTCCCTTTCCACCCGGTATCAGAATTTGATCGGCGTTTTGAATTATATCAACAAATTCAACAATGCCATCACGCTGACGACGGAGGTGCGGACCCTGGAGGGTTCGCAGCCGGTGGAGGTCAAGGTTATGTATGTCGGGCTCGGGTTAGCGTATTTTTCAAATGACGCGGCCACCATCGGCGGGATAGGGTATCCCTCCTCTGACGGATGGACATGGGAAAGGCGCGATAACATTGCGCCGGCGGTTTCGTCGGCCATGGCCATGTATAATAGCGAGAAGACGGCGGATTATGTCGCTCTGCCAGTTGAGATAGAGAACTGAGAAAGCAAAGATGAAAAACCGATATAACATAACGGCTCTGGTGTTGATTTCCGTGTGCGCTTTATTTCCATGCCATGTGTTGGCCCTCGATGAGAAAGCCGGCGAAGGCGGTCTTGCCGCTCAGTACGAGAAGATTCAAATGAATCTGTCGCAAAGCCTTCAGGAGTTGTCGGAGATCCAGAAAGAAATCGCAGCTGAAAAATTGCCTTTGGCAAAACAAATCGGCCGCCGGGAAGAAGCGCTGAGCGAAGCCCGGGCGAAATATGAGCGGCTTAGCAGCAGATTAGACAGCGGGACCTTGGATTTAAACAATCTGCGCACACAAATTGAAGGGATAGGACAGCAGAAAACCTATATTTCCAGCCTGCTGGGTGAATATATTCGAAGCCTGGAGACGCAACTTCATATCTCTGAAGTCCAGATCTACGAAGATCAGATAGGTGTGGCCAAACTGGCGTTATCCAATGAGGCGCTGGATTCCGGAGAGGTGTTTAAAAAGCAGCTGGCGATAGTCGAAGCCTCCATCGCCCGCCTCGAGAAACTCAATGGCGGCGTAAAGTTTAAGGGCCAGGCGGTGGGAGCGGGTGGCGCCATAGAGGATGGCGAGTTTATTCTCATCGGGCCCACCGCCTTTTTTTCAGCGGCCAACGGTACCACGGCCGGATATGTCGTGGAGATGATCGGTTCCACCAAGCCGAACGTCATTTCTTTCGGTAAAGGGGACGCTAACGCCGATTTTCTCCAAATGACACGGAATGCGGTAAATACCGGCAAGGGGCAGGTACCTATCGATCCGACCCTGGGAAATGCGCAGAAAATTGCCGAAACACAGGACACCCTCTGGGAGCATGTTCAAAAAGGCGGCATTGTGATGATCCCCATACTGGCGCTTGCCACACTGGCGTTGATCATTGCCTTGGGCAAGTGGTTTGAGCTCTCCCGGGTGAAGATGCCATCTGAAAAAAGTCTTTCCGATCTGCTGAACGATATCCGGGATCGGGCCTTCAAACAGGCCAAGCTGAAAGCCAGGAGCCTTACCGGACCCGCCGGCGAGATGCTCCAGATAGCACTGGACCATATCCACCATGACCATATCCATCATTCTAAGGAATTGGTGGAAGAGGTGATGTACGAAAAGATTCTCGAAACCCGTACACGGCTCAACAAGGCCCTTCCCTTCATTGCGGTGTGTGCGTCCAGTGCTCCGCTGTTAGGGCTTTTAGGTACCGTGACGGGTATTATCAATACGTTCAAACTGATCAGCGCTTTTGGATCCGGAGATGCAAAAACCCTTTCCGGTGGCATCTCGGAAGCATTGGTCACTACCGAATTCGGTTTGATTGTCGCCATTCCCTCACTTCTGCTCCATGCGTTTTTAAATCGAAAGGCCAAGTCTCATATCGACAGCATGGAGAGAATCGCCGTGGGGGTTTTGAACAGGATAAATCAATCCGAGATGCGTGAAAACGATCCACCAGGCAGGGAGACTTCGAATTCTCCTATTGAGAATGAACATAAAAAGGAGGTGTTTCTTGGATAAGATTTGGCATGAAGCGTTGGATATCTGGCAGTCGGGCGGATGGGCCATGATTGCCCTGTCGGTCAATGCATTCATTCTTTTTACCTTGGGATTGGCCGTAAAAGTGAAGCTTTGGGAAAAGGACTATCGCAACGTCTCGAAGGTGACGCACCATGCGTTGCTAGAAGATACCTCCAAAAGCAAGGTTTCCAAAACTATTTGCCGCCTTGTGGACTGTGTCTTGAACAGCAAACGCCTGCAGCATCTGGCGCCCATTTTCAAAGAGTTCCGTCATGACGAGATCGCCCCGTTTTCCAGGGACCTTCGCATTATGTGGGTATGCGTGGGAACGGCACCGCTGCTGGGGCTTCTGGGCACCGTGAGCGGGATGTTGACCATGTTTCATGCCCTTTCCCTTGGAAGTGGAGGGGAGCAAACCCTTGCAATGGTGGCCAATGGCATCTCTGAGGCCCTGGTGACGACGGAAACCGGCCTCATTATCGCCCTGCCGGGTTTGTTTTTTGTGCATCACCTGGAACAGGAACTCGAGCGTTATGGGTCTTTTCTTGCCCGGTTGGAGACAGGTTGCGCGCAATTCCTTCAACGCAAGTTTATAAGCGATACCGCAATGGCGAACGCCGAGCCCGTCCCCGTTTCCGTGGCGGTCTAAGCGTTCTCCGTACCCCCGGATAAGCTCCGGATAAGCCCCGGATAACAAATTCCGGCGAAGCTGCTCTCCCGCATTCAAGACATCCGGGATAACGAGACAGGTGTGCACCGGGTTCGGAACGTCGGAAGGAAGTGAACCAATATGAGTCGATTTCGATCCATCGAATTGCAGGATAACAGCGGTGACAGTGGCGTCGATATTTCACCGCTGATAGACTGTGTTTTTATTTTACTGATTTTTTTCATCGTGACCACCACATTCGTCAAGGAAACCGGGGTGGAGGTGAACAAACCCCAGGCGGCTTCCGCCTCTCAATTGGAGCGAAACAGCATCATGCTGGCGTTGACCAAGGAGGGCCAGGTCGTTTACGGAGGCCAGCAAATTGGATTCAGCGGCATACGCCCCCTTGTACGAAGGCAACTTCAAAAGGAAGATGTACCGGTGGTTATCAAGGCCGACCAGGATGTCGCATCGGGCCTACTGGTGCGGGTTATCGATGAGGCCAAGCTTGCCGGCGCAAAAAACGTCAATCTCGCCACCCTCAAAACATCGTCCCGTTAGTACGATCTATGCGAAATTATAGCAATCATTCCACCAACTCCGTTTTTCGTGTACTGCGACTGGCGGCTTTGATTGCCGGGGGACTATTGCTTTCCCTGGCATATTTTTTGGTCTTGCCGTTTCTGCAAACCATCGGTCGACCACCGGCAGACCAGTTGCAGGTGCGATCGATCGGCGTGATCGAGGAACCGCCGCCCCCCCAGGAGGTTGTCGAAGAAGAAGAACCCGAAGAGGAGCAAGATAAACCGGAGCTCGATCAATTGGATGAGCCCCTGGACCTGAGCCAGCTCGAATTAGCCCTCGATCCCGGAGAGGGCGATTGGGGGGGGGATTTTACGGTCAGCCTTAAGCGGCACATTACACAAACCGGTATGGCAGACGCCATTTTTTCAATGGGAGATCTCGATCAGAAGCCCAGAGCCGTTTATCAACCGGCGCCAACTTACCCTGCAGAGCTTCAGGGGAAGGGCGTCGAGGGAACCGTCTACGTTATCTTCATCATCGATAAGAATGGTCGCGTGACAGACGCCAAGGTCCAAAAATCAACGCATCAGGCATTTGAAAGACCAGCACTGGCGGCGGTAAAAAAATGGAAATTTGACCCGGGCAAACGGGGCGGCGAGCCCGTTCAGTTCAGAATGCGTGTGCCCATAACCTTTTCATTGGGATAAACCTTATGCAGAAACATTTCTTTCAATATTCGAAATTCATCATATCGGTGACAATTTTAGGCGTCGCGGTTATCGCCTTCGGCGGCTGCAGTTTCAAAGAGGCCATACGGCAAAAATATTCGTCCTGCGAAACCGCGAAGTTGTCTTCATCGTACGCTGGGAAACCGTCCGGGGTGGAGGCAGCCGCAGACAACGGCAAGCCGGTGAATATCGAAAATTACTATTCCGATATCTCTATAAATTCGAAAACGTCACCGAGTGGAAATACCGCCGCAAAGGGGATGGACATCTGGAACGAGCCGGTTTTTCAACGGCAATTCATGGGAAGCTACGGGATTCTGTCGGCCGTTGAACCTGAAGTCACCGAGATCGAGCGCGGGACATTGGCCCAGGTTCTGAACCTTATGTCATCGGATAATCCAGCCAATGCTCAGGCGCTTCTGGAAGCAAATGTCGGACCCAATTCCAGCGCCCAATTCGATTTCATCCTTGGCAATCTCTATTTTCAAGCAGATGCTCTCGACCGGGCTGAAAAATGCTACCGAAAGGCCGTTTCAAAATTTCCAAATTTCCTTCGCGCCTATAAGAACCTGGCCATGGTGGAGGTACGAAACGGCTATTTCAAAAATGCCATCGGCTCATTGACAAAAATCATGGAATTGGGGGAGGGGGCGGCGTTGACGTTTGGGCTTCTCGGATATGCATACACCTCTGTTGAAGATCATGTAAATGCGGAATTCGCCTACAGACAGGCGATGCTGATGCAGCCTGATTTCATGGACTGGCGGATGGGTCTTGCCAGAACCCTTTTCAAACAGGAAAAATACGCCGAATCTGTGTCCCTCTTGGACCAGATGATCTTGCAGGAACCAGACAATGCCGATTACTGGGGGTTGCAGGCCAATGCCTACCTGGGGCTCGGTGAGATTCTCAAGGCGGCACAAAATTATGAGTACCTGCGGACCCAAGGGAAAGCAGACGGGGACACCCTCAGCAAACTGGGTGACATATATGTAAAGGAAAACATGCTGGACATGGCGACCGATGCCTATGTCGATGCGCTTGGAAAGACTAGTGTTAATTACTTCGATATTTTCCCAAAAAACATATAGTTTTTCTCAAGATTTACTACCAGTGTGAAAAAATCCAGATAATCCAAATTGACAATCAATGCATGGTTTCTGTCTGATGACAGCAGGAACCGCCATGCCTCTTTATCCTCCTCCCCCCCATCGGGGGGGATAAGAGGGGGGGGCGAACATATGATATACTCGTATAGCCTTTCCAAAACTATAACAAGGAGATATCATATGCTCAGCCCCTTAAAAGCCATCTTACTTGCCGCAAACAAGGTTGCCAAGGAAAATTTGATTTCAGAGATCATTTGCCCCGGATGCGGAGAATGCCATCGGTTAACAAAATGGGGGCATTATACACGTTATCTTTTCCATGGCGAGGATACCATCCGGATTCAACGGTTCAGGTGTTTAAACAGCCGCTGCCCGCGATTCACCTTTTCTATATTGCCGCACCCGCTGTTGCCAATTGTGCGCTTGCCACTATGCCTCATCCTGTCGCTGTGTAGCATGTATCAAAAGGGGGACTCGATAGCCGAGCTTGCGAGGACAAGCGGTAAAAGCTGGTCTGTCATCCGACGCGCTCTTGCGATCGGCAAGAGGATAAAATCAGTTTTAAATGACGAGGTCCCCTGTCTTCAGCCAGCGGTTTCCTGGACAGCCTTTACGCATCTATTTTCTTGGGCTTTGTTCCCGGGGCGTTTTTAAAAAGTTGCCACCAACATGAAACGATTATAGCGTTATATCGGTCGGTTCCGTTAAGGTCGCCTAAAATATCATTTGAAAGGAGACCGCATATGGAACTTACCGATGAAAACATGACCCTTGCCATTTGGCGCTACGGCATCATCAGCCCCTTGCTGCACCAGCATCCGGATCAGGGACGCAAAGGTGAATTACTTGAAGAAATGAGCCGACGGACGTTTGTCCGTGACAATGGCGAACAAATCACCTTAAGTCCGGAAACCATCCGTAAATGGCTCGCCCGTTATCAGCAAGGCGGGCTGCCGGCCCTTGCCGACAAAGAGCGCTGTGATAAGGGAAAACACAACGTTCCTGAAACGCTCATCGATGCCATGACAAAAACAAGGAAAGCGCATCCGCGTTGGACCATGACCCGGTTGTTTGATCACCTGATTGCCGAAGGGATATGGAATGGACAGCGTCCCAGCCAGTCCACCCTCTATCGGTTTGCCAAATCACATAATTTGCTCAGAGACCCTCACCGTCAGCCTGTCCGATCTTGCCGCTCTTTTGCCTTTGATGTCTTCGGCCAGCTTTGGATGGCCGATTTTCTTCATGGACCGAAGATAAAGCAGGGGCGACATAAACGAAAAACTTACCTTCATGTTATTCTTGATGACAGCGCCCGTTATGTGGTCAGCGGCGGATTCTATTTATCGGAAAAGGTCGAAAGTCTGATTTGTGATTTGATGGCCGCCGTAAGACGCTATGGCATTCCGCAACGCTTTTATACCGACAACGGTCCCTGCTATGCCAGTCGTCATTTAAAAGTCGTTTGCGCCAGGCTCGGCACCCAGCTGATTCATACACCACCATATCGGCCCCAAGGACGCGGAAAAATAGAGCGCCTGTTCCGGACGGTCCGGGATCAATTTCTTGCGACAGACTCATCAAAATCAATGGATCAACTCAACAGTGCTTTCCAAAAATGGCTCTCAGCGTACCACCTGGCAATTCATGGCACCCTCGGTTGCCCGCCCATAAAAAAACGGCTTGAAGGCGGCTGTGCATGCCGGCCGCTGCCTGAGGTGGCCGATATCGAATCCTTGTTCATGATGGAACGTCGCTGCCGAATCTATAAAGACGGCACTATTCGGCTCTTTAAACAGATTTACGAGCTGATCGACCCAATGCCCGGAAAACGGGTAACGGTTTACTACACGCCATGGGACCTGTCCTGCATATATTACGGAACCTTTTTAAAACCGGCTTTTCGGCTGAACATGTCAGCCAATGCGCACCGTTTTGACCATCCCTAATGGAGGTAAAAATGAAAATTTCAATGTCCGAGTTTTTTGGATGGCATCGCCACCCGTTCTCCGATACATATCAATTACAAACGCCCTTTTTAGGGGAAAAAGACGATCGAATCTTACGTCGAGCGATTTCACTGTTAAACTGCGGCAAAAGTTTTGCACTGACAGGACCATCCGGAGCCGGCAAATCAACCCTTATTCAACATATCCTTCGTCAATTGGATACAAAGCATTATCAAACCACCTATATCCATTACGGCGGATTGCAGCGCAGCGGCATCCTCAAAGCGGTGGCGGACTACCTTGGCGTGGATACCGGCGGCCGAAGTGTGCCGCTATTGGTAAAACTTCAGAAACACATATTACAATTGGCTTCTGAAACCAATGCCAGGTATCCGGTATTCATTCTCGACGATGCCCAGTTATTGGAGCACGAATCCCTGATGGATTTATGTTCTTTAATGGTCAGCCCACAAAAGAAAACGGTGGCAGCTTCGATTATACTTGTCGGCGATGAGAGCCTTACCAAAAGGCTTCAATTGCATATCATGGCGCCTGTAAGAACCCGGATGACCGGCATCTTCAGTATGGAAGGCCTTGATGAAAAAGAAACCGATCTATTTGTGGCATATCGTTTGGAAGCAGCCAAAGCTCCTAAAGACTTGTTTGACAGCGATGCTCTCTCACTAATGAGTTCCCACTGCAGAGGAAACCGTCGACAAATCATGAATGTCGGCACGCTACTATTGGATGAAGCATACTTCAGGCAGGAAAAAACAATTGGACCGCATTTAATCCTTGAGTGCGACCTGATCGATCAATCCGGGTGAAACGGAAGCGTAGCGGAGGGATCTTCGCGCCGAGGGATAGCCCGGCGGTAGACTGCTGTCTACATCAACCAAAGGGGCCTTGTGCTTATCGGGCTCCTTTGGTAATTTATCACGATAATTTACTGGGATTATAAAGAAAGAATCAACACTAGTGGGCAGCAGTCTCCGGATCAATACATTCGCGACGCTAAGGTGCTCGCCAGTTACGGGGGGTACGCATATACGGAAAAACTGGTCGACAGAATTGAGACGTCCTTTTCGGGCATGCTGACGGACAAACAAAAGGTGGAACTCTTGAGACTGAAGGCCCGTATCGCCTTGAACGCGGGTGCGGATGACAAACAGGCCGAGCTCCTTCAGGAAGTGGTAACCATCGATCCCATGGATGGAGAGGCACTGATCCTGCTGGGGCAGTATTTTGCCAAAAAAGATGACCCGGAAAAGGCCATTTTTTATTTCGAGCGTGCAGAGGCCATTGAAGACGTCGAGGCCAAAGCAAAAATCCGACACGCACAGCTTCTCGTTCAAGAATCCAAGTACCAGGAGGCTGTCCCCCTGCTGGAGGCTGCCTTGCGAATCGAGCACCGAAGCGAGGTGGAGGAATACCTGACCCAAGTGAAAGCCGCCGCCGTATCGCGTCAATAGATCTCGATAGATTCGATTCCCCGCTTGGAGAGTGCCAGAACGTTACATATCATTCGCTCTCGCACTTCTCCAGATGGCGCAAATGGGCCAAATGGGCCAGATGCGGCAAATGGGGGTAAGACCGACCGGGTGGCCATCGTTTTTTTAACTGAGCATCACGCGTAGACGCCGAGGCGGTATCAGCTGAGAAACGGTTCCTTGGCCCACCCCTTTTCGTAACTGGTGAAAAACTTCCAATCATATTTCAGGGACTGGATTTTCCAGACGCCCTCCACCTTGCGATAGGTGTCCTTGGCCCTGACGAGCGCATAGACCGCCTTTTCCCCGGCGACCGTGCCAGGAGCGGAAATATACCACTGCCCGGTGGCCGTGTCACCATCCACCTCGATGATCGGATTGTGCATGTAGTGGGCCGAGAAAAGGACCAGATTTGCCACCGATTCCTCAAAAAGCTTCCGAACGCCTTCCGGACCGTGGGCGGTCCCCAAATACCCGTAATCCGCAACAGCATCTTCGGTAAACAGGTTGGACATTGACTCCCAATCGCGATCATCCAGATGAAAGCAATACCAGTACCGTACCTTTTTAATTTCCTCGATGGCCACCAGTTTTTCTACCAAATCCATTTGTCCTCCTTTTTATGTTAATTTTTAAACTCGGCATCTGTTATTCTTGTCAATAATAGCCTGAAACAAGGATCTATTAATGTGAAAATGGCTATAATGGATTGAAATATGGCTATTGTTGTTGGGTGACCGGGCCGAAAAAATGCACGACAGGATCAGGATGAGGCGATGGTAACCGGCGCCTATTCTCCGATAATTTTTACCAATACCCTTTTTCGCCGGCGGCCATCAAATTCGCCATAAAAGATCTGCTCCCAGGTGCCAAAATCAAGTTGACCGTCTGTGACAGCCACCACCACCTCGCGGCCCATGACCTGGCGCTTCATATGGGCATCGGATTGTTTTCCCCTACGTTGTGCCGGTATTGGGAGACCGGTTCATGGGGGGCAAGCTTTTCAAGCCAGGCATCGTAATCGTGGTGAAGGCCGGATTCATCGTCATTGATGAATACCGAAGCGGTGATGTGCATGGCGTTGACGAGGATGAGGCCTTCCTTTATGCCGCTTTCCTTGAGGCAGGCATCCACCTCTGGTGTAATGTTGATGAAGGCGCGTCTGGTCGGGACGTCGAAAAATAATTCCTTGCGGTAGCTTTTCATATCTGGCTCCTAAGAATGAATGACTGGGATGGCAGATCATCCCCCATACCATACTGGGCGTGTCTCATTCAACGTTCAAAACCAACATTTCCCATATGGTGGTATTGATATCGCAAGCTCTGAAGTGGTTCAGTCTATCACAACAAGTTACAGTACCGATATGATATTATTTACTTAAGTCATCCCTATATTTGTCGATATTGTAATTACATAAAGATAAAATCCAAATGAATACTTGGAAGGTTAACAAGTTATCATATAATTCTAAAGCATTAAACCGATATGTAATTTTTATTTAACATTTTAGGATTTATTCTTTGCAGGTAAGTATATGATGAAAACCATAATCGTTTTTATATTTATTGTTTTTTTTAGCTTCATACTCACATCATGCGGCTCTAAACGGTATGATCCGTATTTTCCAGAAGTTAAGGGGTTACCATATTATGAATACGGAAACCCTCATGGCGTTGGTAGGATGAAGACTATTTATATTGCCGAACAATTATTAAAAAATCTAAAAGACACTTCCTTAAAAGATAAAAAAATTGCCGTCTTACCTTTTTACAATTTAGAGTCTTTAGAACAAACCACTGCTTTTGGGCAATTCATGGGTGAACAACTTATCTCTGAATTATCAGAGCTTGGTCTCAATATAGTTGAAATAAGAAATAATCAATCTATCTACATGGCAAGAAAAATTGGCGAACTGTTTCTTCTTCGCAGCAATAGCATAGATAACAAAGTGCTAAGACACATAGAAATAGAGGAATTAAGAAAAATTTTTGGCCAAGATTTAGTAGGCATTGTTTGTGGTACTTACTTTAATAGTGGGAAAATTGCGAGCAAAAAAGCAGAAACGGATGATTCGTTATGCTATGTAAATACACGTATAATAAGGATTCCAGATTCAATGGTTGTTTCTACTGCCTCTGCCGAAATAGCTGTATCAGATAGATATGCATCAGTTAAAAATTTCAACGATATAGAGCCAGTAATAATTCATCAGAAAAACTTTGATTAAAAATGTTATGCTCTTGTTTTTTATTTCAACTAATAATGGACTGATAAGGTACCAATATGACATCTAAAAGATTATATATAGCAACGACCTTACTCATATTATTGTTATCATGTGCATCACCTAAAGCACATAATACATTTCCTGAAAAGCCTAATACAAGAGATTTAACACAGTCGTCTGGCAGTAACGAAATACAAATGTCTTTTGACAATGAACATTACAACGATAAAAAATATAACAATAAGAAAAATAATCTGTTTGCTACAAATCAGAAGTACAGTAACGGACTTGAGGTTTATGAGGAATTTCATGATGGAAGGTTTAAGTATGAATATAAACCTAGCCAAAAGGAGTGTTACTTGTTCGAGTATTCGGAAAATCCTGAAACCGGACTTGACTCTGGAATGCAGATTGTATTGTCAAATTTGGAACATATGACCGAAGATCTTGTATATAATCTTGAAAATCCAAAAAATATTAATAATGTTAATAGAACCGAAATTGTACTGATCCCGACTACATTTGTTAATATTGACGATGTACATAATACAACATCGTTTGGAAGGTATTGCAGTGAACAGTTATCGAATTATTTGTCAGTTAAAGGGATACAGGTGGTTGAAATCAGAAAACTGGAGAATATTCTAGTTAAGGAAAAGTTCGGTGAATATGGGATAAGTAGAATATCAAATGAGATCGCAAAAAAATTTAATGCAAACTCTATTATGGTTGGAACTTATACAGTCACTCCGACAGATATAATATTAAATGTACGAATAATCAAAGCAGACAATAACTCGGCAATAGTCCGTTCAGTAGCAACGAGTCAGTTTAGCCGGAAAAACAATCTGCTTGTTAATTATCTAATTTCTAAAGCTAATTCTTTAAATATGCACGATCAAAAGTTTGGAACAACCTTGAAAACAGAAGTTCCAAACATCGGAATAACAACCGTCACACTTTCCGAATAAGTGAATTAAAAATCACAGTTACGTATGATTAGTTATATATTAGAGTTTTTGAGGTTATCATGGTTATGAAAATAGAACATGATTCTTGGCAAATTAGCCTGGTCGTCATTTCGATTATAATGATAGTATGTTCCAGCTGTTCATCTTTAAAAAGTAATTTTAGGACATCAGATGATTTTATAAATGAGCAAACTGTTATTAATAGTAGTAAAGATAATAAAAAAACAAAAACATCAATATTGAAGATTTCAGAAGATATCGCACATGAAATATATATTGATTTAAAGAGGGTACCATCAAGAGAAACTAATAATCATGTTTTTCAAAAAGCGGATGATATTGATTTAAGTGGTTATCCGCTCACTATTATGACTTTTACAGATACCAATCATTTCCAATCATCAGTCGATTTCGGGCGTACGATAACTGAATGTCTTATTGCATCATTTGAACAAAAGGGCTTTAACGTTCTTGAGTTTAGAAAAACCAATGAGATACATATTGAAAAAAGAAATGGAGAGTATTTTCTGTCACGTGATATTGGTGAAATAAATAAAAGTATTAAATTCTCAAGGGTATTGGTGGGTACTTATTCAATAGGATACGATACAGTAATTGTAAATGCGAGGCTTCTGGACATTCCAACAGGAAAAATTGTTGCATCAAGTTCTTCAGAGATTGAAATTGATGAGAATATTTGGTTTTTGCTAACTAACGGTGGTACATTAACTGAGGTTGTTAAGAAACTTCCTTTCGACTTCGATAAAGCCTATCTAAAAAATATAGGCATAACTGCCTATGAAAGACGTTTGAATAAATATTAACCAGGCAAAGGCAAAATGTTACAAGTTTGTTTTGGTCAAAATATTTATCATTTCATTAAATATTAATTGACTTAGTATACTTGGTGATGTTGCTAGCTTACTCTCGGTTTGGAAAAAAATATAATCGGAACCCTTGCTATAAGTACCAGACATTTGGCCACGCATGAACCATAAAGTTGCAGCTGAGCTGGTTTCAATTATCTTTATTGTAATTATTACTTCTGAATCAGTATTTAGCCCCCCAGTATAATACTTATCTATAGTTCCTATTAAGATCAGATCATACCCCTTTATTTTACCAAATTTTATAGCCTGATCAATATTTTTATAACCACATTCAGTCATTTCTATTGTACGGATAAAATTACGCCTAAGTAATTCCTTTTGCACATATTCTGCAAAAGCCAATGAAAATTGATTGTTTTGTCCCTCATTAAAAAAATTGAAATTAAAGATACCAATGCTATCACCTATAATATTTTCCGGTTTTTTAGGTTCAATATATATATTAACAAGAGGTTTTTTATATTTGGAAGCTTTAGGTTTAATAGAAGCACAGCTTAAAAAAACGAAGGCTAAAACAACAGATGCTACAATTTTCATGAATATCAAAAGTAATCTATTATTTTGGTCAATAAGCATTGGTATACTATTCCTTGGTTAATTAAACGTGATAATGGGTGCTTCTATTCGTCTACCTGAACGTGGCTTGCCATTTTTACTTTGTTACAATTTTTTAACCAACTGATTGGCGGCGGTGAGGGTCGGGTCCCAGACCGGTCCAAAGGGTGGCGCATAGGCAAGGTCCGCCTGGCTGAAATGTGAGACGGTCATCTGGTTTTGTAGGGCCACCGCCACCGCATTGATCCGGTGGGCGGTGCCTTCCCGGCCGACCATTTGGGCTCCCAGCAGACGGCCGGAGGTTTTGTCGCCGACCATGTGGACCCAGATGGTGGAACTTCCCGGGTGGGCATGGGCCTTGGACCGAGACTGGATGATGACCGATTCAGGGTTGAAACCAGCAGATGCCGCTTCTTCTACGGTAAGCCCGGTTCTGGCCACCTGAAGGTCGAAGACTTTGAAGGCCGCCGTTCCGGCAATCCCTTCGATTTCGGTTGGGTTGCCCAAGACCGTGTCGGCGGCGGCCCAGCCGGCACGGTTGGCTCTTAACGCCAGGGGGACCCAGGCCCTTTGGCCGGTCACCACATGAAAGGCATCGGCACAATCCCCGGCCGCAAGGATGTCTTTTTGGGATGTATTCATGAATTTGTCAACAGCGATTGCATCGTTTGGTCCGAGGGCAAGGGCGCCTTGGATTGCCAGTTGGCTGTTGGGCCGGACGCCCATGGCTACCAGCACCATGTCGCCTTCCAGTACCATGTTGCGACAGACCACATGGTAGACGCCATTTTGGTAGTCGATTTTTTCGATGGCTTGACCGGTGTGGATATGGACATCATGTTCTTCAAGATCTGATTTTATGACTGCTGCCATATCTTCCGGCATCCAGGGGAGGAATTGTTCTCTGGGTTTTACCATGGCTACTTTGATGTCACGTTTGTAAAAGGCTTCGCACATTTCCAGGGCAATATATCCCATGCCGATGATAACAACGCGCCGGACATTGTGATCGTACAGGAAGGCCTTGACACGCCTGCCATCCTCAAGGCTCTTAAGGGGAAAAACACCGGGTAGATCAATCCCGGGGATTTTCGGTAAGACGGGGGATGCACCGGTGGCGATGAGCAGTTTGTCATAGTGGCGCTGAAAGGCTTTTCCGTCCACGCTTGTTCCCGAAACGGTCTTCTGGTTTGGATCGATCTGGTCCACCGGATGCCCGGTCATGACATTAATGCCCTGCTTGTCAACAAACACCGAGGCTTTGCGGACCACGAGATCTTCGATGTCACGGGCTTCATCGGCAATATTGTAGGGCATGCCGCAGGCGCTGTAGGATACATCGGTAGTTTTTTCCAAAACCATGACGTTTAGTTCGGGTTGGTTTCGTTTGGCCCTGCTCGCAGCGCTCATACCTGCGGCATCGCCACCAATAATCACAAAATCCATAATGTCCTCTTTATTCGGTTGTATGAAAAGACTCTGTTTTTTTACAGCTCTTCCGGTACAAAGGTCACCACATCGTCAATCTGGACCGCATCCGCAAAGAGCATTACCAGCCGGTCGATCCCCAGTGCGTTACCGCCTGCTGGGGGCATATTTTTTAACGCATCGAGAAATTTTTCCGGCATAGGGTAGGCCGGTTTTTGCTGATGCGCCCGTTTCTTTCGTTCGGATTCAAATCGCTGTCGTTGTTCCCGGGGATCTGTTAGCTCAGTAAATGCATTGCACAGCTCAAGGCCAAACAGGTAGAGCTCAAAGCGTTCCGCTATCAGGGGGTTTTCCTGCTTTTGTTTTGCCAGGGCACCTCGCTCAAGTGGGTAATCATACAGAAAGGTCGGATGCGAAAACCCCAGGTTTGGCTCGATCTTTGTGATCATGATATGATCAAAATCGTCTGTTTTCAGGGCATCTGCCGCGGAAACAGGGGCCCATTGTTCGAAAGCATCGGAAACCGATATGCGTGCAAAGGGCGCTTCCAGATCCACCTTTCTGTTTTGATAGGTCAGACAGGCAGGGGCGCCCAGGGATGCGGCCACCGAACGGATAAGGTCTTCGGTTTGCGTCATGATGGTGTGGTAGTTTGCATCGGCCACATACCATTCCAACATGGTGAATTCCGGGAGATGTTTACCGCCCCGCTCCCGGGCGCGAAAGCATTTGCAGATTTGAAACACCTGCTCATAACCGGATGCGAGCATTCGTTTCATGCACAGTTCCGGAGATGTTTGCAGCCACCAGGGCCCAGACGGCTCGGCATCGATATATTCCTCCGGGGCCGGGGCGGGAATACGCAAGGGGGTTTCGATTTCGAGAAAACCGTTTTGACAGAAAAAGCTTCGAATTGCCTGAAGGACATCTGACCGCAACTTCAGGTTCATTTTGATGGATGATTGCCTGTAAGGTGTCACGGTTATAGGGTTTTGGACAGAAACTGGTCTTCGGTTCTATCCTGCAACATCGCCTGATCATAGTTGCCGGCATCGGCCGATTCAAACCAGGAGTAGCCGGTTTCCTTGCAGACATCGCAGGCATGCAAAGGGATATGCACCGCCAGGATATGCTTGCCCAGATCACTTGAAGAGGCGATTTTAATGGTACCGGCACAATCCGGGCATACTTTTATGGTTTCATGTTGCCGCTCACCAATGTTATCGGTATCGTAATAGATGCTTCGAGACCGCGTGGCAAACTCGTTGTCTTTCAAGGCTTGGCGCCGAAGATTCTCACGGTTCTGCCAGTTGTTCAGGGTGGTTTCTTTGATTGAATTGATCCAGTTGGTGACCTCTGCCGGCTGATACGTTTTGTCGGGGGTATTGTCCGGCTCAACCACCTTGCTGTAGTCAAGGCCCGCCATGGCCAGTACGATTCCCACATTTACATAGGGCAGGGCGCCCTCAATGGAATAGCCACCTTCCAATACGGCGATATCTGGCTTTAACAAGGAAGTTATCTTGGCATAGCCCTGGGCCGTGAAATTCATGTTCGTGATGGGGTCCGTATAATGGTTGTCCTGACCAGCGGAATTGACGATAAGGTCCGGCTTGAAATCATCCAGGATCGGCAGGACGATTTCTTCAACAGCCTGAATGATACCCGCTTCGCCGGTTTTGGGAGGCAGGGGGATATTCACGGTGGTTCCGATGGCCGTGGGGCCACCCATTTCCTGTGCAAATCCCGAACCGGGGTACAGGGTCCGTCCGTCCTGGTGAATGGAAATGAACAGAGTGTCGGGATCATGCCAGTAGATGTCCTGGGTGCCGTCGCCGTGGTGGCAATCGGTGTCAACAATGGCCACCTTGCGGACGCCATAGGCCTGCCGCAGGTATTCGATCATGACAGCTTCGATATTGATGTTGCAAAAACCCCGGGCACCGTGAACCACGCGCATGGCGTGATGTCCGGGGGGGCGCACCAAGGCAAATCCCCGTTCAATCTTTTTGTCAAGAACTGCCTGGCCGATTGTTTTGGCACCGCCGGCGCTGATTAGATGCGACTCGGTGGTGACGGCCTCGACGCTTGGCACACAAAAATGGACCCGCTGAATATCATGAACGGTCACCAACCCGGGTTTAAATTCCTCAATGCCGTCAATATCAAACAGGCCTTCCTCAAAGACCTGGTCTTGCGTGTACAGCAGCCGCTCCTCGCGTTCCGGATGCGTTGGGTCAATGGCCCAATCAAAAGCAGGGAAAAAAACAAGACCGATTTTAGTTTTCGTGCTCAGCATTGAAAGCTCCGTCAAGGCAGGTGATTATCATGGGATCACCTGTCGGAATAAAGGTCGTTGCCTTTTATCAGACCGGGTTTTACCTGTACTTTAATTCGGATATTTTTGCCGGTGGTGAAAAAACCGCGCACCATATTAAATTGCTGGTTTTCAATCAGCTCCATTTCAATGTTTTTTTCAATGGCGCCCATTTGAATCGCCTTTTCCTTCAGTAATGAAAAGGCCATTTCTACAGCCTTTTTATCGTCGAACCGCTTGTCGATTGCCTCTGAAAAACTTTCTTCGGGGGCGTTGGCCCGACCCAGTTGGGTATCGGCAAAGAGGGTTACCTCACAGGTCGTTCGTGCCATGGCTGCGCCGATGGCGTTGGCTACTTGCCAGTTTGGAACAACACGAACCTTCATGCTGGTATGGGTTTTTAGCTGGTCCGCAAAAAAGAGAGCCGGTCCCCCCAATACGAGAATTTCTTTTGGTTTTACCTGGTAGCCTTCAAGCAGCTCATGGACCGTATAAACCGGTTTGCTGTTGATCTGGTCTATCATTTCATTGGCTGCCGATAGAATGATTTTGCTGGCCTCGTCAAAAATGCGATGGGCAGCAGCTTCCACGGTGAGACCAAGGGCCTTTGCAATCGGTTCAATGCCGCGAATGGCCGCTTCACGGTCCCCCTTCGGCAACTTGCCCAAAACGGCCAGGGCATCAGTGGGGGTCGGGTGTGATCCACCAAACGCCATGGCTTGTCCCTGCCTGTCTGGTCCGATCATGAGTTTGCCATCGGTAATGGATACCAGGCTGTCGCCCCCAAGACCGATAGACCGGGTATGCATGGCCCGGATAAGTGTTTTAAAACCAGCCAGCTCAATGCCTGTCGGGTCCAACAGGGGGACGCCGTTGACCAGGATCGCCATATCCGTAGTGGTGCCGCCGATATCCAGAACCAGGCTTTCGCTGTTCGGGTCAGCGTGGGAGATGGCGCCCATGACGCTGGCGGCGGGCCCTGAGAGCATCGTCTGACCGGGGTAATCGATGGAGGCGGCAAAGTTCATGGTGCCACCGTCCGGTTTCAGTATCCGAATCGGAAATTGAAACCCTCTGTTCTCAAGGGACTGCTGGACCGCGCTGAAAAATTCTTTATGGATCGGGTATACTGCGGCATTGAGGTAAGTAGTTGCGATTCGCCTCGGGAAATTTAGGTGACCGGAGATTTCATGGCTGAGAAAAACTTTTTCAAATTTTCCTTTTAGTTCAGCTTCAATGGCAAGCTCATGGGCTGGATTCCGAACCGAAAATTTACTGATTACTCCCACGTATCGGACGCCTTGGGATGCAAGTTCCTGGGCGATTTTTTGAATTTCGACAGGGTTGACCGGTTCGAGTTCTCTCCCGCGGTGGTCAACGGAGCCGGACGCCGTATAATAATGGTCACCGATAGAGAAAAGTGCTGGGTCGATGCCAGGACCGGCGGTCACAATGATTCCCACCGGGGGGAATTTCTTTTGGACAACTGCGTTGGTGGTAAGTGTTGTGCTGAAAACAGCCCGGGTAATCGATTCCGGGGGAATGTTTTCAGTAATTCTTTTGAGCCCGGTAAGTACCGTTTCAAAAAGATTGGATTGGTCTGTAGGCACTTTCAGCTCGCGCACCAGACCACTGGCACCCAGGAGAACAACATCCGTGTGGGTGCCGCCTACATCCAAACCAATAATCATGGTTTATTTCCTGAATCTGTAAAAATGGTTACCTCTATGACCAATGCCCACACTATCACTGATGACCGGATTGAAAGCAACAACCAAAGATTACCATACTAATGAAAAAAACATTTAACTAAAACCACAATACATGTCAATATAAGTAATTGTAGGAACCTTATTTTAAAGCGTATCATAACTTGGGAGAAAATCATGAGTTCTTTTATTTTAATTTTAATCGTCATCGGGGTCTGGCTGTTATTTCAAATCGTCATTTTACCCAAGATGGGGATACAGACTTGAATGAAGGATGCCTGTCAGGTGACAAGGCCGAATCAATCAGATGGCACTGACCCCCTTCCAACGAATGATGACGAGGAAAAATGAACACGATTACCCCAGTCCATTACCGCCTGTGTCTTACGCCCGATCTAACCCACTTTTTATTTTCCGGACAGGTGGAATTGCAAATGGAGGCAACTGAGGCCGTTTCCGGTGTTACGTTAAATTCCCTTGAACTGGCGTTATGGCAATGCAGCGTAAAAAAAAACGGGAACTATGAGCCATGTCGTTTCACGATGATTCCCCAGACAGAAACCGTTGCCATCGAATTTCCCCAACAGATGGCGCCGGGTCACCTATGGGTACAGATCGACTTTGTCGGCCGCATCAATAATAAAATGGCCGGATTTTATCAGAGTTACTATCGCCAAAATGGCAATAGAATTCCCCTGGCCGTGACACAATTTGAGGAAAGTGCAGCCAGAATGGCCTTTCCCTGTTTTGACCACCCGTCCCAGAAAGCGACCTTTGACATCACCCTTGTCGTACGGGAGGGAGATGTGGCCATTTCAAACGGTGCGGTCCTGAGCAACGTTCCTGAGGCAGATGGAAAACGGCGGGTTCGGTTTGAAACAACACCGAAGATGTCGACCTACCTGCTTTTTTGGGGGATTGGCGATTTCGAGTTTATTGATAACAATATCGATGCGCGCGTCCGGGCGGCCGCCATGCCGGGCCAAAGCCATAAAGCCTTGCTTGGGCTCGACTTTGGTGAAAAGGCCCTCCGATATTGTGAGGACTATTTTAAGATTCCCTATCCGATGTCCAAGATGGACCTTATCGCAGTGCCGGATTTTGCTTTTGGTGCGATGGAAAACTGGGGGGCTATTACATTTCGGGAAAATCTTCTTCTTTTTGATCCGGACAAAACTTCCCAGGCGGGAAAGGAACGCCTTTGCGAGGTGATCGCCCATGAGATCGTCCACCAGTGGTTCGGGAATTTGGTGAGTCCATCGGACTGGCGCTACCTGTGGTTGAATGAAAGCTTTGCCACCTATTTCGGTTACGGAGTCGTCCATCATTATTTTCCCGAGTGGGAGACCTGGCAACAGTTCTTATACGGTCAGACCGCTTCGGCCATGGCGCGGGATGCCCTGTTTGAAACGTTTCCCATTGAAATTCCCGGTGGCGAGCATGTGGTCATCAATGCCGCGACCGCTCCGATTATTTACAACAAAGGCGCCAGCATATTAAACCAGATGAAAGGTTATATCGGTGCTGAGGGGTTTCAAAAAGGGCTCGTTCATTATCTGTCCAAGCATGCATATGATTGCACCGAGAGCCACCATCTATGGGAATCTTTTGAAAAGGCTGCCGAAAAACCGATATCGGCAATGATGCAAAACTGGATCGAGCAACCCGGCTTTCCATTGGTAACTGTCAAAGAAACCGAAAATACACTAACCCTCACCCAGGAAAGATTTACCTATCTGACGGAACCATCACCGGTCGCGGACGCTGAAGTTCCGGTGAGCCTGCGCCCCTGGATGATTCCATTGACAGTCGAAATGTTTTTCGACAATTCGCCGCCCGTCGTCCGGAAGGTCCTGTTCGACCAGCCAGTGATGTCATTCGATCTGGACCCGGCAGCGGTTGCGTATAAGGTAAATGTCGGACAGACGGGATTTTACCGCGTTGATTACCTGTCCTCAACCGCGCTCCAAAAATTGGGAGATTTGACCGAGAATAAGACCTTATCTCCGGAAGATCGATGGGGCCTTCAGGAAGATCTCTTTGCGCTCGTACGAAAGGGGCAAAAGGCTTTAGGGGACTATCTATCTTTCTTGAAGCATTACCCCCGTGAAGATGCCTTTTTACCCCTCATTAGCATCAGTGAGAACCTCTATCTTTCCTATCTGGTGGCCCCTGCTGAAAAAAGGCAAGCGATTGCGGATGTTGGAAAAGATTTCTATGGGGCGCTTTTAGGTAGAATCGGGTGCCTGCCTACAGCAGATGAACCGAGTACGACACGCGTGCTTCGGGATAATATCATTTACAAGGCGGCGGTATTGGGGACCAATGTAGCGCTTTCGTTTGGTGTCGACGCGTTCAAAGATCTTATGTCGGGTGCGTCTCTCGATCCGGATGTGAAAAAGAGCGTGATGCAGGTGGGTGCCCTGGCAGATGCGAAAACCGCTTTTTCATGGTTCAAAGAACAGCTTGAGATTACCGAGTTCGAGCATGAACGGATGAGCATACTTGCCGCCCTTGGGTGTATTGCTGACAAGGGCATCGCCGGTGAGGCCATGGCATACGCATTGGAGAAGGCTCCCTCACGGAACCAGCATATTCCCTTTGTCGCATTTGCGCAAAATCCGGCGGTAACGGAGATCCTATGGGATTGGTATGTCGATCACCTGACGGCGTTCGAGGCGTTTCATCCGCTGCTATACGAACGGGTGATTGAATCCATGTTGCCCATTTGTGGTCTCGGCAGGGAGGAAAAGGTCGTTGATTTTTTCAATGCTTATCTTTCAGAAAAGAAAAAAGCCGAGGCGGTGATTCGTCTGTCACTGGAAAGACTGATTGTCAATCAGAGGATGCGGAAGGCGATTTGAGGGGGCATTTGATTCTGATACTTGCCGTTCGTGTATCTTTTTGACAACGGCCTTATCGCTTCACCAGCATTTTTTTCAACCCATTTGCAATATGTTTGGCCGGGACGGCAAACAGGGCATAGCCAAGGCCCAGGATCATGATCCCAATGACAATTTTGCCGCCAATGGCATAGTCGCTGCCGGCCGTTAGAAATGGGGTGAGAATCGATGCGGCGATCGTACCAAAAGCGAGTCGCCAGGTGTCTGGTGAAAACAGAATAAAAAAAATAGCGTAAAGCAATCGATTCAAAGTACTGGCCACGTGATTCCCTCCTTTTTTCGGTCGGCACGTTATAGGTTATGGCCTGAATTGTCAAAATCGATTTTCATTTCCAATTTTTCGGGTGATATGTCAATTCGATTGTTCTTCTGTTGATTTGCTATTAATGCGAATTATATTCTTGACATAGTGTCTTAATGAGATTAATTTGCAACAAAAAGAGCTGGAATGGCGAATGATTGACGATATTAGCTTTAAGATTTTAAAGATCCTCCAAGAAAAAGCCCGTATCCCTAACGTTGAAGTGGCCCGGCAGGTGGGGATGGCCCCGTCGGCGGTATTGGAGCGGATACGGAAGCTTGAAAAACAGGGGATCATTGATGGATACGAAGTGCGCCTGAATCCGGAGCGATTCGGGCGAAGTCTGGTGGCATTTGTGCATGTGAGTGCAAACAACCAGGTTGCCGATGCTGTTCTTGGCGAGAGGCTGGCCGACATTCCTGAGGTTCAGGAAGTCCATTATATTACCGGAGATGACGGTTATCTCGTGAAGGTCCGAACCTCCGGTACGGCGGCACTTGGCAAGCTGGTTCAGGAAAAAATTGGCAGTCTTACGGGCGTAACCGCAACCCAAACGGCCATCGTTATGTCGACCTATAAGGAAACCAGCCGGATTCCGCTGGGATCCGGGGATGTTGTGGAGTGAGAATAGGGATGTCCGTGAGGCGGCGGCCATGGTATTTGGTATTTAAAGAAAACGGCAACAGATATGATTCAGGTGAATTATGATTCAGATTAATGAGCACTATTTAAAACTTCAGGCATCCTATCTTTTTTCGGACATCGCCCGCCGTGTGGCGGCATTTCAAAAATCCAATCCAGACCGGTCGATCATCAAACTGGGTATCGGGGATGTTACCCAGGCTTTGCCCCAGGCGTGCATCGATGCGTTTCATCGTGCTGTGGATGAGATGGCCCAGGTGGCGTCATTCCGCGGATACGGGCCGGAGCAAGGGTATCCTTTCCTTCGGGAAGTGATTGCTGCCAATGACTTTCAGGCGAGAGGGGCCCGTATCTCCGAAGATGAAATTTTTATCAGTGACGGGGCCAAATGTGACTCCGGCAACATTCAGGAAATTTTTGCCAATGACATTACAGTGGCCATTCCGGACCCGGTGTATCCGGTCTACCTTGATACCAATGTGATGGCCGGCCGCACGGGCAACTATCAGGACGGCCGTTATCAGCGAATTGTTTATCTGGACGGGACATTGGAAAACGGGTTCGTGCCGGACCTCCCGGAACAGCCGGTGGATCTCATTTACTTGTGTTTTCCCAACAACCCCACAGGTGCCACGATTACCAAAGATGCCTTAAAGCGATGGGTTGACTACGCGCGGGAGAACCGGGCATTGATTTTGTTCGATGCGGCCTACGAGGCCTTTATCACCGATGATGCGCTGCCACGGTCTATTTATGAAATTGACGGGGCAGAGGAAGTGGCCATCGAGTTTCGCAGCTTTTCCAAGACTGCCGGGTTTACCGGCACCCGGTGTGCCTTTACCGTGGTTCCAAAGGCTTGCATGGGATTTGACAGGCAGGGGAATTCCCATAGTCTCCATGCCCTGTGGAACCGTCGTCACAGTACCAAATTCAATGGGGTTTCCTATCCGGTACAACGGGCGGCCGAAGCGGTTTATTCGAAAGAGGGGCGAGGGCAGGTAAGCGACCTGATCGCAGCTTACATGAAAAACGCGGCCCTGATTCGAAAAGAGATGGCGGCCCTGGGGTACGAATGCGTGGGTGGAGAAAATTCTCCCTATATCTGGATTTACGGCAAGCGGGATTCCTGGGATTTTTTTGATCTGCTGCTCGATAAGGCGGGTGTGGTGTGTACCCCGGGGGTTGGCTTTGGCAAGTGCGGGGAAGGATTTATTCGTATCAGTGCCTTTAACAGTTATGGAAATGTCGTTGCGGCGATGGACCGCATCAAACGATGCGCTTAAAAGGAGACACGTTCAATGCCAATGTCCTCGTCGTTTCAGGAACGACTATATCCCGTTCTAAATGAGATTGTCCATCACTACCAAACCCCTTTTCACGTTTATGATGAGGCGGGGATCCGCCAGACCGGCCAGATGCTCAAGGCGGCATTTTCGGAGTTGCCTGGTTTTTGTGAATATTATGCGGTGAAAGCGTTGCCCAACCCCCGTATTTTAGACATCATGAAGTCAATGGGGTTCGGGTTTGACTGCAGCTCCGTACCAGAACTTTTCCTCTCAAGACAGGCCGGGGGGCGGGGTGAAGAGATCATGTTCACGTCCAACAATACAACCGTTGCCGAGTTTGATGAAGCACTGGCCAGCGGGGGAAGTATTTTGAACCTTGATGACATTTCCCTGGTGTCAAAGGTACCGCAGATGCCGGAGCTGATCTGTTTCAGATACAACCCCGGCGATCGTCGGACTGGCAATGCCATTATCGGCAACCCGGTGGAAGCAAAATACGGGGTCACTCACGATCAGCTCATTGATGCTTACAATGCTGCCAAGGCCCGTGGGGCAAAACGGTTCGGACTTCACACTATGTTGGCATCCAATGAGCGGGACTACACTTACATGGTGAAAACAGCTGAAATGCTGCTTGGAGAAGTTGAAAGAATTTCAGAAGCACTCGAAATCCGGTTTGAATTTATCAATATCGGTGGGGGACTCGGGATCCCCTATCAGCCGGAGGACCCACCTCTTTCGCTTGAAAAAATGGGTGAGGATATAACCGCACGGTTCAAGGCGTTTGAACTGAAGCATGGATACGTGCCCAGGCTTTTTCTTGAAAGCGGCAGGTTCATGACTGGCCCCCATGGGGTGCTGGTAGTGAAAGCCATCAATAGAAAAAATATCTACCGGACCTATATCGGGGTGGACGCCTGCATGTCAGCGCTCATGCGACCGGCCCTTTATGGTGCTTACCACCACATCCATGTGCTCGGAAAGGAAAACGAAAAACGAACGCTCGTTGCCGATGTAGTGGGGGCGCTGTGTGAAAACAATGACAAGTTTGCCGTTCAGCGGTCTCTTCCCGAAATCGAGGAAAATGACATTCTTATTATTCACGACACCGGTGCCCATGGTCATGCCATGGGGTTTAACTACAATGGGCGGTTGCGTCCTAAGGAACTGCTCCTGCGGGAAAATGGTGCGGTCGAGTTGATTCGCCGAGAAGAAACCATGGCAGACCATTTTGCGACCCTGAAATTTGATGCGGACGAGTTTTCTCCGAAGAGAGGATAGTGGGCCTTATTGTTACTGAAAATACTTCACGTTGATCTATGACATATTTGACCTACGCTCCTATCTAACATTCAAGGAGCAGACCCGCTAATCCTCTACCAACGCATCTCTTCTCAAGCCTCGGTTGTCTTCTAACATATGTGGCAAGATACAGCATTTTGCTACTTATTAATGAAATATCCGGATTAGCCCCCAACCTCGCCGGGTGAAAGATCCCGCCAGGCGCGGTCAACATTGCTTCCTATGGTCCCGAAAAGTTCATCAAGTTCGTTTTTAATCGGCGACCATTCAGATGGACACTCTGTTTCAAGCTGCTGTACACGCATTTTCGCATTGGCTACCTCTTGCTCTAATTGACCAACAAGCGGTAAGATTTTTTCTTTTTGTTCGGTGCCATAAGTATCGGCGACTTTTTTCATAGCCTCGAGTTTTTCTTTCCATGCTGTAACTTCAGCCAACATCGCATTACAATAATCTTGTACTTTCATGTTAATCCTTTCTTTTACATTGTTTTTTTGCCGGGCGAAGGATTTTCACTATATGGCTATTATCACGTTTGCTCTAATCGTAAGATACGTTTACCTTGATATGACTATTATACATATCAATATAATAACCCATAACAATATTTGCAATCAAATTCTATAATAACTAAATAAAACAAAGAGTTGAGGCGTGTTGTGAATCGGCTGCACCTTGCGGTAAAAAGCACCATGCTTCTGCAACTGATTTTTATGAAAAAACAAAAAAGAAGAACCACGCGCAATGCGTTTAGATTAAGAAAATTTTTGATATCATCTATAATACAAAGGGCTTAAGACAAACTTCGATTCCGTAGTGTTACTCATCACTATATCGGTGACGCTATACGTGGGTATGAGAAAAATACAGCTGACATGGTTCCGAGGGCGATATTTATTAGCCGCTGTTTTCGGGCGCTTGGAGGACCATTTGCTTATTGGGGAGGGATGATGTTGGCGCTATTTCTTTCGGTTATGGGGATCTTAATGGTTTGTGGGTACTCGCATGCACATGGGCTGGTGTGTTTTCCTTAATCATCGGGGTATCACATCGCCTATATGATTGGTTTCGCTCTTATGAATGTAAATTGTTTTTAAACGTCGTTCTCCCATTCGGCATTCTTGTCCATCCACCTTAAACTTATCCAATACCAGAAAGTACAAGGGGCCATCATTGCAGACCAGCTCCAGTCCTTGATCAGGAAAATTTTTGCAGGCCAACTTTCACTGACGAAAATAAGTGCCCACGGAATGCAATAGATAGAAACGATTGCGCAGGCCCAAATCAACAACACCGCTCCCTTTCTTGTGGCGATGCTTGAAAAGGCAAGGTAAACCCATATGGGCATCTTGTCCGTCTTTTTCATTATTTATTTTCCCCTTCCACAAAATCACTCACCGATGGCAGCCTCCCTATTGCCATCAGGGTTGAATTATACCAAATTTCAGGGACGCAATCTCATATTTATCGACATATTTGTAAAAACATTAAGCTCTAATAAATTTTTATACCGTTATCAGATCATACCGATCCTTGCCCATGTTCATCTCTTTCATGTAAGACAGCTGGCGCAGGCCCTTTCTGGATTCAATGCGTTCCTTGAGGTCGTGTCGTTCTGCTTCGGGAAGTCGATAGACCATGTCAATGGATGCCTGTTCAACAGCCAGAAGGTCGGAGGATCCAAGAATGCCCAGGTCGCGCGCCTTGACCGGGGCAGCTTTAACGCCGGCGCAGTCGCAGTCAACGGACATGTTGCGCAGCACATTGATAAAGACAATTCTTTTTCCGAAATGATCAACCGAGGCTTTGGCGGATTCCACCATGTTCTCCTGGAAGGGTTCACCCCGGAGCCAGGTTTCGTAATTGTCATTGTCCGGGGCGTCGTGCACCATTTTCTTGCCGATACGGCCATCCGCGAAACCGATGGCGATATTCTTCATGGAACCGCCGAAGCCACCCATGGCATGTCCTTTGAAATGGGTCAGCACAACCATCGCGTCGTATCTGGCTATGTTTTTACCCACCGACATTTCCGTGAAGCGCTTGCCGCCTTTCACGGGAATCATCACTGCGCCGTCCTCATCCAGGATATCCACAGTACAAAAATCCCAGCCGTTGATTTTCAGGGTTTCGCGATGATCTGCCGTGGTATATCGTTTGCCCTTATACAATGTGTTCGTTTCCACCAGGTTGCTGTTGGGAATGTTTCGCTGGAGCGCTTTAACCATGTCTCGAGGGATGATGTTGGGGCCGTTTGGCTCGCCGGTGTGAATCTTGATACCTGTTCGTCCGGTGATCGTCTGATTGATTTTGGTGTAGATTTTTAGCAATCCATTGGCGCTGATATCATCTGTAAAAAACACCTCTGACTTCGTTTTTGATGTGGCAAACGCCATACTAATACTGCTAAAATTAAGTGTAGCTGCGGTTCCCATGGCAAGGGCACCCTTCTTTAGAAAACTGCGACGCGAAATCTCTTTTTTCATTTGGTTTCTCCTTTTTTACCGACTCTTTTGGCATATTCAACCGGATAACGATCCCCGGAAATCTCAATTTTTGCGAGGGCATCATCCAGGTCTTGCAATTCGTCATTGGTCAGCTCCACAGTTGCTGCGCCCAGATTTTCTTCCAGGCGATGCATTTTGGTGGTGCCGGGAATCGGAACGATCCATGGTTTTTGAGCAAGCACCCACGCCAGAGCGATTTGGGCTGGCGTGACCGCCTTGCCGGTTGCGATCTCCTTGACCAGCTTGACCAGGATCTGATTGGCATCCAGATTCTCTGGTTTGAAAGGGGAACGATGCTGATAGTAAAGATCAATGGCTGCATGAATCAACGCAACCATTTCCTTTTTGTCCGAAGGCGGTCCATAGCCATAGCTCATGCCCATGCAGCCGAGGCCGAGGGCAGAAACTTCGAGTCCATCATTTCCTAAATTGCGGTTTTGCATTTTTTTCCTTTTCATTTCCTTTGCTTGATGATTGTCATAAAGAATAATAGCGCCTGGCAACCTGGCTTTGAATATCTGATCCTCTCAAAATATTGCCTATTTCTGCTAATATCTTTACTTTTTATCAATTAATAACTATAGATTTTGCCTAAAGACGCTGAACAGAAAAGGAGGTTCATTAAATGCCACAAATGGCTGAACTGTTGAAAAGCTTTCCGTTATCCGATGGTGGCTCCACTGCATCGCGGCTTGATGGCGTGCGCTTCTTTAAATCAACATACCCTTTGCCCCGAAAACCGATTGTATATGATCCCGGTATTTGCATCATTGCCCAGGGGCACAAAATTGGTTACCTGGGTGACCAACAGTTTGAATATGATGCCGATAATTACCTGGTGACTTCGGTGACCATGCCCTTTGAATGCGAAACCGTTGCAAGTCCAAAAGAGCCCCTGCTTGGATTGTACATCGATGTGGACATGAGCCAGTTGCACGACCTGATCGGTCGGCTGGACCTCCAGGGCAAGATCGGCAGTGGCGATGAAAAGGCCTTGCCTCGCGGCATTGGCCCGGCTGTTATGGACGCGAATATGGCGGACGCAATCTACCGGTTGGTTCGGTGTCTGCAATCGGAGAAGGAGTCCCAGATTTTAGGCCCCGGCCTGGTGCGGGAAATTCTATATCGGGCCCTTTGCGGCACCCAGGCACCGGTACTCTATTCACTGGCGATGCATGGCGGCACCTTTTCCCAGGTGGCCCGTGCATTGAACGCACTTTCCACACCTTAAAAAAGAAAAGGTGTATATTTTTTAGTAATGTAATATCAAACACATAGGTAGATTAGAGTGGTATTTATAAAATGAATGGCATTTACCCTAGACTTCTAGCTGTGCTGGTGTTATTTTGTCCCGAAAAACAATTTTATTGAAGGGATGAAATATGGAGTCATTGGATCTGGCCGACGCGAAGTTCACGAATGTACAGCATTTACCAATAGTCAAAGAGTATGCACGGCAAATTAAGTTAACAGAAACCATAGATAGTATGGTCGAATCACAGATGGAATTGAGTCCCGGCGTTGCCGTCTTGGCTATGGTGTTGGATACATTGACAGGTCGTACACCTTTGTACCGAATGATTAATTTTTATCGTAAGAAAGATGGTGAGTTGCTTCTGGGCAAATTTGTAGCGCCTGAACTTTTTTCTGACCATAACCTGGGCCGCGTATTGGATAAAATATACGAAACCGGGACTCAAAAGATATTTGGACAGCTTGCCCAAAATGCAGTGGGTGGTTTTCAGATAGACACACGATGTGGTCATTACGACACGACATCAATGAGCGTATTCGGAGATTATGATTTGGTAGAGAAGCCATTTCATATCACCTATGGTCACAGCAAGGACAAGCGTCCGGATTTAAAGCAATTTTTAATAGAGATGCTGTGTGTTGATCGCAACATTCCCGTTTTAGGAGCAACCCGTGATGGCAATGGTTCGGATAAAACGCTCAATAACGAGCTTTTGAGCGGCATATCAAGATATATGTCGAAAAATGGTCTAAAAGATGATGTCTATATTCATGTGGCCGATGCAGCCATGGTAACCGTAAAGAATTTGGAGATGGCTGATTTACAGAAAATATTATTTATCAGTCGTTTGTCGGCAAACTTCAAGGAGTGTAGCCGAGCCATCGAAGAAGCCGTAGCCCAGGATCAATGGAAAGATATCGGCACTTTGAATCAAACCCCGTCGACGCGAAAGCGTCCGGCAGCATTTTACCGCACCTTTGAAACCACAGTGAAGATAAATGGAAGAACTTATCGAGCGATTGTAGTACATTCAAGTGCCCATGACAAAAGAAAACATAAACGAATTGATCGACGATTAAAAAAGGAACATAAAGAGCTGACGAAAATTTGTAAAAAGGAAATGGCGACTGCATACTTTTGTCAGACCGATGCACAGATAGCGGTACAAAAGCTATGTACATTAACTGGGGGTTCAGAATGTTATCGAATTTCGACTATGATTGAAAAGGTTGCCAAATATAAACGTGGTCGCCCGGCTAAAGGACGAGAACGAGAAGTTGATCACTATGAGTATGTCCTTAAGCCCGAGATCGTAGAAAACGCTGAAAAAGTAAAAACATTGCGTTCTGAAGCCGGGTGTTTTGTTTTACTGACCAATTTGATCTCTGACGAACACAGACACGAGTGGGATGCCGGTCGATTGTTGCAGCTATATAAAAATCAGAGTGGCATTGAGCAAAACTTCGGATTTTTGAAAGACCCTGCGATAGTCAACGGCATCTTTTTGAAAAAAACAACTCGTATTGAAGTGTTGGGTCTAATCCTTTTGATAGCCCTTTTGATTTGGAGATTAATGGAGCGCGCAATGCGCCAATTTACACAGCCGGATGGGAGTACATTGCCAGGTTGGGAAGAGCGTAAAACCAAAAGACCGACTTCTTTTATGATGACGACAAAATTTACTGATGTGCTTGTCATTACAATTGGAAAAGTTCGCCGCCTTGCGAATCGATTTACATCAGATCAACTTGCCTACCTTGAAGCATTGAAAGTAAAGCCGGATGTGTTTGTTACACTCTGAGATGACAATTAAATCATTGAAACAGTACAAAATAGGGTGTGGAAAGTACGATTGAAGGTCATGCAAAGCGACTATGCCGCAAAACTCGACGTGGAACAATTAGCCAATACGGCTCGTATGAGTGCGTCGGCGTTTCATCGGGCGTTTAAAGAGATCACGTCGGATTCTCCCATGCAGTATCTGAAAAAGGTCAGGCTGACGAAGGCGAAGGATTTAATGGTGCAGGAAAACATGAAGGCCTACATTGCGGCTGACAAGGTAGGATATGAAAGCTCCTCCCAGTTCAGTCGTGAGTTCAAACGCTATTTCGGGCAAAGCCCCGCAGATATGATGCGGGAGTTGCGTGTGGCATGAAATGAGGCAACAGATACGTATAGACCATTATTTTTCGGCGCGTTTTTTCTGCATATCACTGAGTTCAATATTCAGTGCGTGAACGGATAATAGAATTTCCCGGAACGATAATCCTAGTGAAATCATCATAAAAATAAGACTGAAACTAAAGATAATTTTCCCGATAAATATGTTGCCTGCAAAAAGAACAAACAAGCATAAAACGCATAAAAACAGACTGGCGACGCCGAAGGCTTGCATATTCTTGATGATATATACTCTTTTTCTCAAGCTTTCTATTTGGCCAATCAAAACATCATCCGGGTTTTCTTTGTATTGAGAATGCAATATCCGAATACGGCCACCAATGGTATTGAAGCGATTTGTATAAGCCACTAGCAGGAGTGAAATTGCCGGAAATAGTAATGCCGGTGTAGTTAATGTGATTTCCATAATTTTCAATGTCGCGAAGATTTGTTATTCACCACAATACGATGAATAACCGGGTTTAGTATAAAGTATTTCATAATAGGATGCCATTTTTTTAGTTACAAACTATTTTTAAAAATGAAGGCGTCCCAACGTTGGGGGGGGGCGTCTTTGCGATATCAGAACGGAAAATCTTCTGTGTAATCAATTTCTTTTTCAATTTTTTTCACCATCGGCTGCTTAGCGAGTTTGTGCGCTGAATTTCCATCCACATAGATGGCCTTATACGGTTTTGTGGGGCACGCATGTTCGCACCCGCCGCATCCGATGCAGTAATCTGGATTTACTTTCGGGATTACGAGCCGCTTGTTTGCCATATTCAAGTACGGCACCATGTCTACTGCTTTTGTCGGGCAGTGCTCGGTACACGCCCCGCAATTTGTATTGTCCGTATAGACCACGCAGTTTTCTTTAATGAACTTCGCGACACCAAGTTGCGTAAGCCTTTTCTTTTCAACAGCTAACGGTTGAATGGCACCACTCGGGCAAATGTCCATGCAGGCTGTGCATTCGTAATTACAATAGCCGGTATGAAAATTCATCCGTGGTTGCATCATGCCGGGGAAACCGAATTCAAGAAACGAGGGTACCAGTACCCGTGTCGGGCAGACGCTCACGCAAAGGTGGCAGGCCGTACAGGCTGAAGTGAAATGCGCAATACTCGTGGAGCCGGGAGGTGACACCGGGGTTGTCGATGGAACAGCATGTGTCGTTGGCTTGCTCTGGAGAATCTTTTCCGATTGACCGGCCAAACCGGCTATCCCAAAGAACCATACGACCGAGTTGAGAATAAATCCCCGTCGCTCTTTTTCCGGTGGCGGTTCAGGGGCATCTTTCTTCCACCTAGCTTCAAATCGCAGTCCCTGTTTCGAACAGACGGCAAAGCAATTGTAACAGCCAACGCAACGGCTGAAATCAACAGTCTTCTTTTGGAGATCGATGCAGCCTGCCTTGCAGGCACGTTCACACAAGTTGCACCCCTTGCAGACACCGGGATCAAAGCTGATACGAAGGCATGAGATCTTAGAAAGGAGGCCGAGCAGCGCGCCCAAGGGACAGACGGCATTGCAGTACAGACGTCCACGTGTTGCGGAGAGCCACGCCACGAGTATCAGCATGGCCGTCGAAATGCCGATGGAAACTGGCGCGATGATTGCCCAGCGTACCTGATAGAGAGCGGTGACTCCCAGTTTTTCCAGAACCATCGCAGCGCCGTTATTCAAAAGGAGTACAATGGGTCGAAACAAATTGGAGAGGATTCGACCAAAGCTGCTAAATGGATCAAGAAGGTTCAGCAGAAAACCACTGCCGCCAATCAGCAGCAGAACCGTCAGGGCCAAAATGGAATATTGAAGCCCGTTATGCGGTTTTGAGTATTTGAAACGGGGCCGTCCCTGCTTCTTCCGGGCCACGAAGCCAATGATATCTTGGAGTGTGCCGAGGGGACAAATGGATGAACAGTAAAAACGACCGAAGCATACAGTGAGAATCATCACCCCGATGAATCCCGCTGCGCCGAGGGTTGCCGTGTCAAGGAACTTTAGCAGCGAGGGGACGAACTGAAGGTAGAGCACCGCATCTGAGATTGATCCCGCGCCGATATTCCGAAAATCCAGAAATAAAACCGAGATCAGTAAAAAGAACAGGATAGAAATGATTAGGCGTAACGATTTTAGCTGGTGAAGCGCCATTGTATCACAGCTTGATCCGGTTGATAGACAGCTTATTAAAATCGATCTGACCGAGTCTCATCTCTGAAGCGATTTGAATATGGCGAACGTCTTCCGGTGCGGCGCCAAAGAGCTTCGCCGCCGCCGCATCGGCAGCGACAAGGTCTGTGGAGACGATCTGTGATTTCATCGGGACCACATCATTGACAGATACCCCACGCGGCCCGTTTTGTTTCATTACATTGTAGGCATCCACCACCGTAAGCGTGGGTTTTCGAAACGATGCAAAGTCCGCGATGCACTGATGAAGATCGTTCCGGTGCCAGTAACGCCTATCCCACACCACCCCCATCAGGTTTTTCATACCGATTGTGAGCGACGCAGACCCGTGATGCTTTAAAACCGGGACATTGATAAACACATCTGCGTCTAAAAAGAGTTCGTGAATTTTGGCCGTTGTGAGCCGCTTCCCCTTCGGCAGGGTGACATTCTGATAATAGCCTTCACTGTCACCAGAGACAATTTTTCCGCCGGCATCCTTCACTGCGTTTTCGATGCCGCTGTTTTTGTAACATTTCTGCCAGTAATCGCAGGTATGATCGAACACAGCGACTTCTTTGGCGCCGGCGTTCAGACAATGCTCGATGATACGCGCCACGAGTTTTGGATGCGTATTACCGGCGCGCTCCGGTGTTACGTCCCAACCAATGTTTGGCTTTACCAAAACCTTGCTGTTCTTGGGCACGAATTTCTGTATTCCACCGAATGATGCGATGGCCTTATCGAACATTACCTCCGGCTCACCGCCTTTTACCGCGACGAGGTCGTACGCGGTGACGGAAGGTTGTGTTTCAGCCAAAAGTTTTGCATAGTTTCCGAATGCCAACGTGGAACCGAGAGCGATACCGCTCCCTATGGTGTTCTTTAAGAAATCCCGACGATCCATAGCGTTCTCCTTCGTTTGTTCTTACAATTATGTTATGTTGGTCTTCATCCCACATCAAACCTTATCCCCTGGGAAAGGGGCAGGGCGTTCGACCCGTTAATGGTATTGGTCTGGCGTCGCATGTAAGCCTTCCAGGCGTCCGACCCCGACTCCCGGCCGCCGCCGGTATCTTTTTCGCCGCCAAAAGCGCCCCCTATCTCTGCGCCGGAAGTCCCTACATTGACATTGGCAATGCCACAGTCACTCCCCTGATGACCTAAAAAGTATTCGGATTCTTTCACATCGTTTGTGAAAATGGCGGAAGACAGTCCCTGGGGGACATTGTTCTGATGAAAAAGCGCCGCTTCAATCTTTTCATAGGGCATCAGATAGAGTATTGGCGCAAACGTTTCTTCCTGGACGATGGGAAGATCCGGTGCTACTTCGCATATACAGGGGGTGACATAGGTGCCGGTGTCATAGATGCCGCCAGATAATACCTTCCCCCCAAAGAGGATTTTCCCGCCCTGGTGGCGGACGTTGTTTAAGGCTGCCTGCATATTTGAGACGGAAGCCTTGTCAATAAGGGGTCCCATGAGAATGCCGTCCGCCAAGGGATCGCCAATCGGTACCTGTTTGAATGCCTTTACGATTGCCTGCTTCAGCTGGGTGTAAATGGTTTTATGGGCGATTACCCGGCGGGTGGTGGTGCAGCGCTGGCCGGCTGTGCCCACAGCCCCAAACACAATGGCCCGGACTGCGGTTTTGAGGTCTGCGCTTGGGGCTACAATCACGGCGTTATTGCCCCCCAATTCCAGCAGTGTTTTTCCCAATCGGGCACCGACCTTTTCTGCCACCTGTCTTCCCATGGTCACGCTGCCGGTGGCTGAAATGAGGGGAATTCGCCGGTCCATCACCAGCGAATTCCCGATGCTTTTCCGGCCGCCAATCACCAGAGACAACACCCCTTCGGGCATATCGTTTTCTTGGAGTACCTGCCAGGCAATTTTCAAAACGGCAAGGGCGGTGAGGGGAGCTTTGGATGAAGGTTTCCAGATGACAGTGTCCCCGGCCACAAGGGCCAGCATGGCATTCCAGGACCACACAGCTATGGGGAAATTAAAGGCGGTGATCACCCCCACCGGCCCCAGGGGGTGCCATTGCTCATACAGCCGATGACCGGGCCGCTCGCTGTGCATGGTCAGGCCATACATCATTCTTGACTGGCCCACTGCAAAATCGGCGATATCGATCATCTCCTGGACCTCGCCCTCACCTTCGGCTCGAATTTTGCCCACTTCGAGGCTGATGAGTTCCCCTAACTCCTGCTTGCGTTGTCGTACGGCATTTCCGATCTGGCGAACGATCTCTCCCCGTTTCGGGGCTGGAACGGTACGCCATGTATGAAATGCCTCTAAAGCAGCAGCTGCGATATCTTGGTAAGTTGCTTGGGTGGCGCAACGAATCGTACCGATGCAATCACCATTTATCGGAGAGGTCACAGGCAGAATCGGCCCGCGACAGTTGAGCATTTTGCCGTTCCCGGCGCCTGGTTGCACCCCCTCTACCGCCAGGGACGTGATAACAGGGTGTGGCATATGCCCTCCTTTATATTCTCAGTATTCCAACAAAGGGTTAGGTCCGCTCGGCAACCGGTTTAGATGATGCCCGCTTCAGCGCTTCTTCAAAGATTGTCAGGCAGAGGTCAATTTCATCCGGAGATACGGTCAGTGCCGGGCTGAACCGGATACTGTTATGCCCGCATCCCAAAAGCAGAAGCCCCTGCTGAAAGGCGTTCTGTACAATGGCGTCCCGTGTCTTCGGGTCGGGTTCCTTGGTCGTCCGGTCCTTTACCATTTCCACCGCTACCATCAGCCCCTTCCCACGGACATCGCCCATACCTTCGTGCTCTTTTTGCAGTTGCTGCAACCCGGACATAAGGCGGGCACCCTGAACCGCAGCATTTTCAACAAGGCCTTCCTCAAGCAGAGAGATCGTTGCAAGGGCTGCGGCACAGGAGACCGGGTTGCCCCCAAAGGTAGATGCATGGGAGCCGGCCTCCCAGTCCATGATGTCCGACTTGGCGATCATGGCCCCCAACGGCATTCCCGAGGCGATTCCCTTTGCGACGGCCATAATGTCCGGCGCGATGCCGAAATGGTTCATGGCAAAGAGTTTCCCGGTGCGTCCCATGCCACTCTGGACCTCATCCACAACATATAGGATGTCGTATTTTTTTGCGATGTGATAGAGATTCCGGTGGAACTCCTTGGGGGGTACAATATATCCTCCCTCTCCCTGAATCGGCTCTAAAATAAAGGCGGCTACCTCTTCCGGTGGCAGGGAATTCCGAAAGAGGGTCTCTTCTATCCATTTGACACAGTAAAGGTCACATGTTCCATAAGTCAGTTGATACGGGCACCGGTAGCAATACGGGTAGGGAATGTGGGTAATCCCCGGCACAAACGGATGATAGCTTTTCTTTTGAATGGTTTTACTTGCCGTCAAGGAAAGGGCGCCCATGGTGCGACCGTGAAAGGCACCGTAAAAAGCGATATTCAATTCCCGTTTGGTATGCCAGCGCGCCAGTTTAAAGGCGGCCTCCACTGCTTCTGCACCGGAATTCCCGAAATATACCTTTTTAGAAAAGCGGCCGGGCGCCATTTTTGCCAGCTTTTCGGCCAGTTCGATTTGGAGTGTGTAGTAAAAATCGGTGCCCGACATATGGAGCAGGCGATCCGCCTGATGGTGAATGGCGGCCACCACCCGCGGATGGCAGTGACCGGTTGCGCAGACCGCAATACCTGCCGTAAAATCGAGGAATTCATTACCATCAATATCTGTAACCCATAACCCTTTGGCCGTTTCGGCAACCATTGGATAAAACCGTGTATAGGAGGGGGATACATAGGCATTGTCTTTACGAATAAATTTTTTTGCCTTGGGGCCGGGCAGCGCGGTCTTTAGTTTCGGCGTTTTCATGGCTTCTCCTAAGCGTGCATCTTGGCAGAAGGTTGTCGCCTGTTATTAAAAATTGGCCCAATCCTTGACTGTTGACTGTTGACTGACAACTTCCGGCTTTGCCGGATTAGGGCTAATCTCTAAAGAGGTAATTCCATTATACCAGAGAATAGGAAAAAAACGGGCCGTTATGCATCGGAGGCGTCTGATTTCGGATATACCATTTTGCCGCTGAGACTGGTATCGTATCCTTCAAATTTATGGACCTGTTCATGAAAAGCGGGTTCATGAAGCATTCCGAGGAAAAGCTGGATCCCTTTGTCAAAGAAGCGCTCTTTCCCCACCAAAAGATCATATCGTTCCCACCGGAGAGGGATAAAATCAAGGCCTAACACCGAAGCCACCGGGCGTATGGCGAGACCGACATCCGCCTTTCCAGAGAGAATGTCAATTCCCACATCCATGTGGCGCTGGCGTTCTTCTCGGTATCCATCAATAGTTTCAGCTTCGATGCCCGCCTTTTTAATTTCCCTGTCCAAAAGAAGGCGGGTGCCGGTACCGAGCGGGCGGTTTACCAATCGGATACCGGGGGCCGCCAGGTCAGCGATTGATTTTATTTTTTTTGGGTTTCCAGGTTGCAAGATCAGCCCCTGTTCCCGCTGACAGAAATTAATAACGGCAGGAACGTCTTCAAGCTCCCTGCTGGCAAATTCAAAATTGTATTCGTCCTCGTTATCCTGCATCAGGTGGCTTGTGGCAATGTGGCATCGTTTCTGGCGAAGGGCTTTCAGGCCTCCCATACTACCAAGATTGCCGAATACGGCAACCTGGTCTGAATAAAGCGAGTTGAACAAAGAAACCGATGCATCCAATAGTGGATCATTGCTGCCGGTGATAATCAGGAGACCGTGATAGGGGGGGAGCTGAGTAGCGGGCTCCGGGTAGTTGATGGTATTTGATTCAATCCATTGTTCTACAAGATGTTTCGGAAAAAGCCATTTCCCTGTGACCTTGGTGGCAGGCAGCCGTTTTTCTGAAACCAACGTATACACCATTTTTTCATTCACATCCAAGAATTTGGCGACCTCTTTGGTTGATAAAAGGGTTGTCATGGTTTTCTCACCTCAGGTCCGGTTAAAAGGCAAATGCTATGCTCACTTTATCCTGAATTCTAGTAGCGTTACTTACATCATGTAATCTTCACATATTTATACGTCTTCTTTTCTCTTTATGTCAATATATCCGTGTAAGGAGTTCTCCCAACGTTCAGGTTTAAAACCAGCGATGCCGCTCCGTACGCTTATTCGGCATACTTGATTTTTGCTGTTACGCTTTGGCTGATGGTATAAGTGCTATATTTAAATGTATTGAGAAAGGCCTGTTGCATCCGAGGGGATATAAACTCATTCCATCACCGCAACTAACATTCTGGTAAGAAAATGGGGGAACTTCTGTACTTTTTTCACCTTGACAAGAGACCAATGCCCTCACTAAAATGAAACCAAAAAGCAATAGGAAACCACCGATGAAATATCTAATCATTGGGAACGGCATTGCTGGTATTTCTGCTTCTGAAGCCATTAGAGAACTAGATCATGACGCTGAACTTGTTATGGTGGGCAATGAGACCTTCCTCCCATACAGCCGTCCCATGATAAGCCATGTTCTTGAAGGATCCCAACCCCATGACAAACTGCCCATTCGATCAAAATCGTTTTATGCTTCCCTTAACATTACGCCAATTCTTGGGGATCGTGTCGAGACGGTTGACGTAAAGAACTGCTGTGCGCAGCTTAAAAATGGTGCGCAATTTTCTTATGACCGGCTGCTCATTGCCTCCGGTGCAGACCCGCGCCCGCTCACTGCTGAAGGGATGGATCTTGGCAATATTTTTTATATGAGAACCGAGGCAGATGTGCGAAAGCAATTGGCCGCCATTCCAGAGGCACAGCATGCGGTGGTGATAGGTGGGGGGCTGGTGGGGTTCAAGGCTGCCTATGGCCTTCTCAAGCGGGGACTGACGGTTACCATGCTCATTACCTCCGGGTATCCGTTGTCCAGGCAGGTGGATAGGGTCGCCGGTAAAATGATTCTGTCGGTGCTGACCGGAAAAGGTCTCCGGGTGGAGACCGGCATCAGTGTTACAGGGTTTGAAGGTAGCGGGGTGGTAGCAGCCGCTGTTACGGATACCGGCAAACGAATTGCCTGTGAGCTTGTAATTATTGGAAAGGGAGTTCTGCCGGCCCATGGGTTCATCCCGAAAGACCACATAAAAACAGACCTGGGGATTGTGGTGAACCAACATATGGAAACAACGGTTCCTGGTATTTACGCGGCAGGCGATGTGGCAGAGTCCATTGACATTGCGCGTCAATGCCCCTGGGTGAATGCCATATGGCCGGAAGCAGCCATTCAGGGGCGGATTGCCGGACTTAATATGGCTGGCAGGGCAGTGGCCTTCGCGGGGAGCCTCAGCCGAAATGTGATGCGAGTCTATGATCTTGACGCACTTTCCACACCTTAAAAAAGAAAAGGTGTATATTTTTTAGTAATGTAATATCAAACACATAGGTAGATTAGAGTGGTATTTATAAAATGAATGGCATTTACCCTAGACTTCTAGCTGTGCTGGTGTTATTTTGTCCCGAAAAACAATTTTATTGAAGGGATGAAATATGGAGTCATTGGATCTGGCCGACGCGAAGTTCACGAATGTACAGCATTTACCAATAGTCAAAGAGTATGCACGGCAAATTAAGTTAACAGAAACCATAGATAGTATGGTCGAATCACAGATGGAATTGAGTCCCGGCGTTGCCGTCTTGGCTATGGTGTTGGATACATTGACAGGTCGTACACCTTTGTACCGAATGATTAATTTTTATCGTAAGAAAGATGGTGAGTTGCTTCTGGGCAAATTTGTAGCGCCTGAACTTTTTTCTGACCATAACCTGGGCCGCGTATTGGATAAAATATACGAAACCGGGACTCAAAAGATATTTGGACAGCTTGCCCAAAATGCAGTGGGTGGTTTTCAGATAGACACACGATGTGGTCATTACGACACGACATCAATGAGCGTATTCGGAGATTATGATTTGGTAGAGAAGCCATTTCATATCACCTATGGTCACAGCAAGGACAAGCGTCCGGATTTAAAGCAATTTTTAATAGAGATGCTGTGTGTTGATCGCAACATTCCCGTTTTAGGAGCAACCCGTGATGGCAATGGTTCGGATAAAACGCTCAATAACGAGCTTTTGAGCGGCATATCAAGATATATGTCGAAAAATGGTCTAAAAGATGATGTCTATATTCATGTGGCCGATGCAGCCATGGTAACCGTAAAGAATTTGGAGATGGCTGATTTACAGAAAATATTATTTATCAGTCGTTTGCCGGCAAACTTCAAGGAGTGTAGCCGAGCCATCGAAGAAGCCGTAGCCCAGGATCAATGGAAAGATATCGGCACTTTGAATCAAACCCCGTCGACGCGAAAGCGTCCGGCAGCATTTTACCGCACCTTTGAAACCACAGTGAAGATAAATGGAAGAACTTATCGAGCGATTGTAGTACATTCAAGTGCCCATGACAAAAGAAAACATAAACGAATTGATCGACGATTAAAAAAGGAACATAAAGAGCTGACGAAAATTTGTAAAAAGGAAATGGCGACTGCATACTTTTGTCAGACCGATGCACAGATAGCGGTACAAAAGCTATGTACATTAACTGGGGGTTCAGAATGTTATCGAATTTCGACTATGATTGAAAAGGTTGCCAAATATAAACGTGGTCGCCCGGCTAAAGGACGAGAACGAGAAGTTGATCACTATGAGTATGTCCTTAAGCCCGAGATCGTAGAAAACGCTGAAAAAGTAAAAACATTGCGTTCTGAAGCCGGGTGTTTTGTTTTACTGACCAATTTGATCTCTGACGAACACAGACACGAGTGGGATGCCGGTCGATTGTTGCAGCTATATAAAAATCAGAGTGGCATTGAGCAAAACTTCGGATTTTTGAAAGACCCTGCGATAGTCAACGGCATCTTTTTGAAAAAAACAACTCGTATTGAAGTGTTGGGTCTAATCCTTTTGATAGCCCTTTTGATTTGGAGATTAATGGAGCGCGCAATGCGCCAATTTACACAGCCGGATGGGAGTACATTGCCAGGTTGGGAAGAGCGTAAAACCAAAAGACCGACTTCTTTTATGATGACGACAAAATTTACTGATGTGCTTGTCATTACAATTGGAAAAGTTCGCCGCCTTGCGAATCGATTTACATCAGATCAACTTGCCTACCTTGAAGCATTGAAAGTAAAGCCGGATGTGTTTGTTACACTCTGAGATGACAATTAAATCATTGAAACAGTACAAAATAGGGTGTGGAAAGTACGCTTCAACCATAACGCAGAGCTGTGTGGCCGGGAAATATTAACCCCAAAAAACATGAAAAAAGCTTAAAAACCATTGCCAGTAAAAGATTTTTTAAAAAGCCCCAGCTTTTCCCGGTCACACACCAGTGACTTGTTAGCGCCCGATGTTACATATTGATTCAATGCGTTTTTGCGTTTCCTCAGTCAACTCTTCAAAATCTTCGCCAGAGAGAATTCCATTTTTTTTCCACATTGCAAGTTTAAAAATTGCAGTACTTCGTTTTAGATCATCAAACATCAATGAAATTTCTTTGTCCTCTTCCTTCATTACCTTCCAGAGCTTCTGATAGTATTTGTGGCTTTCAGATCCTCTTGATTCGATTATTTTTGTTATTTTGAGGAAAATTCTTTCGCAGACAATATTGAGAGCAGTGTCTTTTTTTGCCCGAAGTTTCTTCCAATCTCTTTCTGGTATGTCATGGCTCATATTCATTTCCATTAATCAGTTTTAGGCGCTACGTTGCGCTGAGGGGGCGGGAAACGATACCTCAAAGCAGATTATAAAAGGGATCACTGCTGTCCGGTTAACTTTTTCTAATACTGTGTAACATATTGATATATTATATTCATATAAACAATTTTACATTTTTAGATTAAAAAAATTAGCCGAAATCATATTTTTAGGCCAAAACTTGTCATAACCAGCTTAACTTATAATAAATTTAATTTAAAATGAAGGTATTGGGCGCTATGTTGATCGAATGCAGCCACCATGATAATTTCTCTTCTAACGAGAATTATACCGGACAGCATCCTAGTCATTCGGTTATCAATGAAATTGGTTATGAGGAAATTGATATGCCCAGTCCTTCATACGTCTTCTCCCAATTCTTAGATCTTCTCCCAAGGTACGAGTTTCAAAGCATCGTCAATAAATACAAGGGCGATTACCGCACCAAGGAATTTAAATGTTGGAATCAACTTGCGTGCATGATCTTCGCGCATATACGACAAGAGCATAGCCTTCGGGATATCGACATCGCGCTGAACGCTCATGCGAACAAGCTATATCATATCGGCATCAAACAATGCCCAAGATCCACATTGGCCGACGCTAATGAACGCCGGGATTACCGAATCTATGAGGAATTCGCAAAATCCTTGATGTCGAAAGCCAGGCGCTTTTATGCCAACACGCAACTTGCCATGGATGTCGACAATGCTGTCTACGCCTTGGATGCCTCCACAATCGATTTAACCCTTTCTCTTTTCCCATGGGCGAAGTTCCGAGCCACTAAGGGTGCCGTTAAATTACACGCCATGATCGATCTACGCGGCAATATTCCGGCCTTTTTATACATCACGGATGGCAAGGTCCATGATGTTAAGGCGGCGCCTCAAATCCAGATCGAGCCACAAGGAATCTATCTGGTCGACAGGGGGTATGTCGACTTTTCATGGCTTTGGTCAATTGAAGAAACCAAGGCCTTTTTTGTCACCCGTTTGAAAACTTCGATAAAATGGAACCGTGTCATTTCGCGTCCGGTGGATAAATCCCTGGGTGTCCGAAGCGATCAGGATATTCTGCTTTTCAGCAAGCAAACCAAAGCGAAATACCCGAAACGCCTACGGCGCATTACATTCCGGGATGAAGAGCAAAACAGAATACTTGTGTTCCTTACGAACAACTTTTCACTTTCTTCCGATACCGTTGCCGCTTTGTACAAGGCCAGATGGCAGATTGAGCTTTTCTTCAAATGGATCAAACAAAATCTCATGGTGAAAAGTTTTTATGGAACCTCCGCTAATGCAGTAAAAACCCAAATCTGGATTTCCATGATTGTTTATCTAGTTTTAGCAATTATGAAAGAGCGATTTCACCTTGAAAATAACCTTTCCCAACTTTTACACTTTTTGGAGGTGAACTTGTTTGAACGAAAACCACTCGAATCAATCTTCCAGTTAGACGACAGGAAGACGGATGCGAAGAAAAACATTGAACATATCCAATTGAAACTATTTGATTATTGATGCAAATTTGTCCAAATTAGCCAAACTGTCAGCGAAAATTTTATGTAGTACTTTTTTTGCCAAAATTACAAGTTGAAGCGGTAGAAAATATATAACCATCTGTAATCATTTAACAGTTAACCGGACAGCAGTGAAAAGGGATAAAACTAATGTCAGCCATGACATAAAAAAAAGGCCCAGCTTTTCCCGCTCCCTCTCCAGCGTGATGTTATGCTTTTAAATTGTTTTTATTGCTCATTGCGTTTACTCTTGAACCTTACTGCAACAGTATCTATGCTGCGATGCCCTTCCAAGTTACCTTCTGTCAATAAATGGTGAGCTATACAAAGCCATAGACCATTCTCCAATTTATCTGAACCGCCATCCTTGTATGCTTTTATGTGTGCAGCTTCTATTTGTCCTGAACAAGTTGTTTCAATTATGTTTTTTGGAAGATCCATTATTTTACCAATTTCACATTCACACTCTATGGGCTTTAGATTTCTATTTAAAGATGAATTTCTTTTAAAGCTGAAGTTTCCAAAAAAAGTTAAGCAGCCATGCGCAGCATTACTGCCACAAACGAATTTACGACAGAAATACGCGGCACTGGGAAAAGTCTACTAAAATTATCTTCCATTGCCGCTTGGGTAATTGATCTTCTGACATCCGAGAAGGCAAAATAGCGCCGCCCCTTGACGGCGTGCCGTCGTTTGGGGGTTTTTGCGATCCGGTCGGCATAAATCCATGCCACGGAAGCAGCCATCATGCAAAAGTTTAGATGGTTGCTGACAGCCTGCGGATGTCTGGTTTGCGTTTCGGCACTGCCGATATCGCGCTTGAGTTCTTTGAACAAGGCTTCGATTTTCCAGCGAGCGCCATAGTAGGCGATGATTTGCTGCCCTGAAAGGGTCAGGTCGGTTGAATATAGCGCTATCCACTGACTTTGACGATAGATCCAGACCACCTTGACTGCACAGCGGATTGTTTTGAGCGTGGCCACGCGCTCGTAGGCCACTACGGTGCGCTCGCGGCCATACAAGTTGACAGTATATTCGCTGGCCAACGATTTGAATTCACCAGCCAGTGACGCTGCCGTACCCAGTTTTGCGCCGTATTTACGCGGTCGTCCTGCTCGGCGTTCACCTTTAGGGCAAGGTAACTCGAAGATGTTGTTATTGGATCGCAGCCGAGAGAGCAAATTCACACGTCGGCCCAGTTGATGCCGCAATGGTTTGAACAAACCGTTGTTGCCGAACCATGAATCGGTGACCACGGTAATGGGGGCAGCAGAAAATACGGCCGCTATTGCTGTGATCATTGTGGCAGCCTGCTCGAGCTTGCTCTCAAAGGTCAGCTTTGGCCCTTTATTATCGCGATTGATATGTTCAACGCTTTTTTTCAGATGATAGAACCGGTAGTTGAGCGGCAGACAGGCCCAACGTCCCTTAACGATTTTCAGTAGTCCCACAGCTACGATATTTTGCGCCCAGGGATATTTGGACTGATTCTGTTTGGCGGCATGATCAAAGATGTTGGCACAGCCGAAAACCTTCTTGCCGGATTTGGGGTTGATATAATCATCGAGAGCCAGGAGCAGGCGACCATCGGTCAAGGGATTGTCAATCATCTGCCAAAGCCTTTGCCACAATCGTTGCCATGGAATTTTGGGTGATGCCATGAAGGTGTAAAAGCGTTTTTTGCCGATGCCTGTAATTCCAAAAAGCGTTTGAAGACATCGAAGTATGTTGGACGTTTTCGATGAAGTAAACGGCACCAGGATAGCCATGATTGTATAGATAAACCAACTACCGCGTTCATGGCCCTTGCGTGAGTTGGCAAATTCGCTTTTGAGATTGGTAAGTATTTCGTGTAATGTAAACATGCGAGGCTCCGAGTTTGAGTGGAAGTTTGTTTGGGCAAAATAAACTTACCACAATCGGGCCTCGCAATCAACCCTAACTTACTGAATTTATAATACTTATAGTAATTTTTAGCAAAATGTCGGTTCGATATTATCAATAATTTCAGCATGTTACGAACGACCCCTGTTTTGCTAACTATTTGTTTTAATTGATTATTTGTGCGGTCGAGAAGTACTTCCACTTCATGCCGCCACTAAAAAATGGGAAACTTCAGTTTTAAAGATTGGTTTTGATGGGTATAGCCATAAAAATAAATCCCAGCTTTTTTCTATTATATTAGCGACATCACTTTGTTTGAATCCTTTTGCAAGCCTTAACCCGAACATATTCCCAACACCGGTTTTCCCTTTTTTATCTTTTGAAAATACTGATTTTACAAAACTGTATTTCTCAATTTCGTCAAGCTTCATGAGAAACTCTTTAAGGCTGTTTGTCTTAATTTCTACATAGGCGCCCTTGATTTTATAACGGATATAATTTTCATCCCTACATTCTGCTGTATCTACAATAATGTTTTTTAAAGCATCATAGTCAAAATTATTTTTAAAAAATCCAGTCATTATCGGTGAATGTGATATTACAAATAGCAAATAATTTTCATTGTTTTTTTCATAGTACAAATATCCACTACGATAGTCATTTCGTCTATTTCGATCTGCTTTTTGAAAATATGAAAAGGCCAAATCCAAGATGAAATATTCTTTTCGATTAATAACTTTTCTTAATATGGCTTCACGCCCCAATTTTTCAGAGACTGCCCTTACAATATCATTTGCTATTTCTGGATTTTCAATCATTCTCTTTCAGTATTGAAGCATAACGCGAAGATGAGAGGCCGGGAAACAACACAGAACAACTGCTTTTAACAGCGATTATTTTATGAAAAGCAATGAAATTTTCAAAAAGCCCCGGCTTTCCCGGTCTCTCTCCAGCGTGATGTTGTGCGTTTTTAAAACAAATCTCTTGATAATTGTTCGCATATATGCGAACATGCGTCTATGCGAAAAATCAAATTTTATAGATTCGAAACAGGTAAAAGTCCTGTTGAAGAATATTTCGATTCGTTGACGAATAAACAATTTGAAAAAATCGCATTTGTGCTTGATATCATAGAACAACTCGACATTGTACCTCGAAAGTTTTTTAAGAAACTTCAAGGCACCAATGACCTTTGGGAAGTTAGGGTACAGCTGGGCAATAACATATTTCGGATATTGGGCTTTTTGGACGGGAAGGACCTTGTTATATTGAATCATGGTTTTACCAAAAAATCTCAAAAGACACCTCAAAAGGAAATTGCCACTGCTGAAAAACGCAAACAAGATTATTATAACCGAAAGGCAAAAAAATGAGCGATTTCCAAAAATATAAAAAAAAGCGAGCGAAACAAGATCCCAAATTCTGGTCAGGTTACGACGAACGCTTTGAGACTTTTAAACTTGGGCTCATGCTAAAACAAGCGCGCCTTGAATCCGGGCTGACCCAGGAACAAATTGCAAAAAGTTTAAAAACGACAAAATCTGTTGTTTCTCGTATGGAAAATCATGCTACTGATATCCGTCTTTCAACGCTCGAAAAATTTGCCAAAGCCGTGGGACGAAAAATACATGTTTCTCTGTCGTAAAATTTAAACGAATGACTGTTACATTCGACTGCCTTTTCTACGCACAACGCCCGGCATAACCTGGCCGGGGCCGCCCTTTGGCCCCGGTCAGAGTTAATGCCGTTGTTCTGCCTTTTTTACACTTACCGTTTTTGGACTAAAGCTCTTTGAGCTGCCTCATAACCTTGCAAACTTGACTTTTCCATCCAATTCCAACCTTCACCTTCATCAATTTCGCCCCCGCGGCCCTGAAGAAGGAAAACTGCATAATTGAACTGAGCTATTTTGTGTTTGTTTTCGGCAGCGATACGATACCATTTTCTTGCGGTTACATCGTCCTTTGCTACCCCACGCCCTTTGTCATATATAACACCGAGGTAATATTGTGATTCATTGTAACCTTGGTTGGCTGATTTTTCATACAATCCAATAATTTCAGGCAACATTTCTTTTGCATAAGGACCATCAAAATATATTGATGCAAGCTGGAACTTAGCTTCCGGGTCTCCGGAATCAGCAATAGGTTTAATCATAGAGACGTCTTTTGTGTATTTATCCATGTCAATTGCGTATGCTTTCAGAACTTCATCCACAAATGAAGCTTCTTCCCCGGTATAATAATTAGAAATGGATTTTAATCTATTTGCATATTCTCTACCCTCAAAGAAATTTCCTTCTATAGCATATATTGCTGATAACTCAGCTAAAGTTCGGCCAGTTTTTTCATTTGTTTGTCCATACAACTTTTCTTTCATTTTTAGTGCTTCGCTCAGATAGTGAATTGATTCTGATCCTCTATCTTGGCGGCGGTAAAACGCACCAAGATTATGCAGGCTACTGGCTATTTGTTCATCATCTAATTCTCGATTTGCCCTTTGAAGCGCCATTATATACTCCTTTTCCGCTTCACTTGGGTTACCTTTTCGTTCCTCATCATAAGCAACCGTTGTTCCAGCCTTCCAGTATGTTTTCTGGATTGATTTGTTGGTACAGGAGGCCAGAGATAATGAGACGAATACCACACAACTAAGGGTCAAAACTTTACGCATATCATTTTTCCTTTTGAGGCAGAACGATGCCTTCACCAGTTTATCTGGTGAAAGGCGTGGTTGAATACCGTGGATCCGGGGAACGTCTGGCATATCCTGTTTCTGAGAGCAATTTGTTAACTGACGCACGTCCCATAAAGTCCGCCTTATTAACTGATGTACGCTCCCAACCGTCCTATTTCAAAGCAGAAAATACAATCTGGCTTGGATTAGTAATTCATTATTTTATCGAAAAACCCTTTAATAGTTACAGGCGCTTTTGTGTTGTTTTTGCGTTGCTTGTTGGCCTGACGATTTTTTTCAGCCTCATTTATACTTCCTGTCGTTAATGAGATAAGATTTTTTTCAAACTGTTTTATTTCAATACTGTCGCAATCATAATCTTTTTGGAGTTGATCTATTCCCTTGAATACCTCGAGCACAGAGCCCCATTTAAAACGCCTAGCCGCAAGTTCCATTACATCTGACCCCATATTATGTCCAAGCTTGTCAAGTAAAAAAGAAAACTCCTTAGGAACGATATAGTGTGCGGACGACGTCCAACCAGGGACTGACCCCATGTCCATGCCATATAAATTTTCATATTTCTTTTCTTGAATTGTAACAGAAAATGTTTTTGAGATTTTATCGCTATTTTTGGGGGGTGTGCAACACTTATTCCAATTAAATTGGTATGCGTACATATACTTATTTGCTACAAATATTACCATAGAAACTGAAGGGGGGATCTCATCCCAGCTATAGAGACTTCCGTCTTCTATTTCTTCCTTATCATTTCTATAAATTGCATCCAGGAATTCTCCACCGGGGAGACTGTAAAATGGGCCTTTTTTTATCAGCGCCCGCTTTCTTTGTTTTTCCAAATCCATAACCCGTTCCATCCTTTGTCGAGAAGGTTCATGACCTTGGCTTGCAGCTTTTTGAAACCACTCGATTGATTTCTCGTAATTTTTTTCACGAACTATACCGGATTCATAAATTTCTCCCATTCTATATTGAGAATATATATGGCCTTGTTCTGCAGCTTTTTGAAACCACTTTGCAGCTTCCCACCGATCTCGTTGAAGCGGTCGGAGCTGACCACATTTGTAATCGATGTCTCTTTTTATATCAATTTCTTCCCCGTAATAATAAAGGGATCCCAACGTATATTGAGCCCGGAGGTCACCATTCTCTGCTGATTGAATTATCTTATTAAGTTCAGGGTTGTCATTGGCCCAGGCATAGTTAAAAACCGAAAAAACAAAAAAACACATAAAAAAATATCCAACTCTTACATTGAACATCGACATTATATTAGTCATATAAAATCCTTTCTAAAGGGGCCAAGTCTATTTTATCTGCGGCCCGTATAACGGAATAGGGTTAGGTCTCAAATTCTGACGTTTTATTTAGGCCTCTTTTTAAAACAGACATCGTCCCAATTTTTGTTATAGAGGGGTGTTTCTTCTCTTGATGATCCCTTTAATGGGTGACCCCGTTGTCTTTCCGCGGCCCATCTGTAGCCTCCCATTATAAATTGCTGTGACGTCATTATGGAATTAATTCCCAGAAGAATGTTACTGTTAATAAATTAAATTAAAACGTTCAACGTTCCCAATCACCGAGTGCAAAAGGCTGCCACGAAACTATGCAAAAGTTTTTGACGTTGGAAAACCAAGGAGCGTGGAAAAAGCCACGGCCTTTTGCATCCGGTGCATTGGGTGGTTCGTTTTCTTTTTAATTTACTTTAACTATCTGTAATAGTTCAGATGTAAACATATCCCCAGGAGAAACAACTGTTTCATTCATAGGGATTTGATCGCCATACCGTTCTTTCATTTTAGCTTTTACCGCGGCATTCGATAGATCAAAGTCTCGTAGCTTTTTTAACTGACCGACCTGGACACCAATTCCTCGTTCATAGATTTTCCAAACAAGTTCAGAACAATATATTGAATTATCGGACCATTCAAAAGTAAGATCATATGGTTTTCCTTGAAATGTCTCGGCGACACCTTTAAGCTTTTCAATTGATTTGGGCGTGATCAACTTGTCAGAATCAAGAAGACGTTTTATTACATATTTCCCATCCTGTCCTCGACCGATCCATTGATCCAAGGGGGTATATTGAACAGTTCGGATAGCCTCAAATACATATGGCTCGCCATTTTGGAAAAAGATAATTCCCATATGACTATATTTTGAATGTGTTGCCAATTGTATTGCAGTACTTTGATTCGATTGAGACGTTTGGAAAATGATATCTCCGTCATGTAGCTGATCTGCGGATGGATTGCTGCAGCCGAAAAGGACAAACAGAAATGAAAGTATGAATATCCGATATTTCATCAATAGTACCTTATTGAAAACGAACGCTGGAGCTAACCGGCGGCGGGTTAAATGGCAAGCCACTCCGGAAAGCTCGATAAAAATTTAACGTGGTGTCGCCCAGAACCGCATAATAATAGCCGTCGGTTGTTCAGCGATTCGTTAGGTGAATCCCCTGATTTTGTTTATCTCTGAAATCAAGCCTATTAGGTTCTCGGTATAGGTGCGGAGATACCTTGGGTGATGTAAGCGAAAACACTTCTTAGCTGGAAAATTCCTCACTTCGCAAAACTGCCTGATTGGAAATTTGTGAATTGGAATAAAACTTACTCCTGGAAAGGCACTTTTTAATGCGAAATCATAGTTGGGGCCGGTCAGAAAGATAACAACATCGGGTTTAAAAATCCCAATTTCAGTAGGAGTTGAGTTGAAGAATTTTCTTTCGATTTCATACAAATCATTTTTGGGAAAAGCATTGTTGCTTTCAAATTTGACAATATTACTCCATACAAATCCTAGTTTGTGAACCGAGACTTGCTTGCACGCACTATGAATGAAATTCCAAAATGGTGATTGGTAATGTGAGATGCTAGAAACATCATCATGACAGAACTCCATCCAAGCACCAACAAAATCGATGTAATGATAATTGCCCTCTATAAAGTCTTGAACTTTTGTTCCCCCATTTGTTTGTTGGCCAACAAACATGATTTTGATTCTCTCAGATTCGTACTCTTCAAAGACATAAGGTATAAATGGTCCGAAGTCTTTTTCCGTCAGAGATTTGCGTAACGGAATCAATGCCTTTTTTGTTGCATCGAGTAGAGGGATTAAAGAAGTTTCGAGTTTTTTGTTTAGTTCGCTCATGGGTCTCTTATGCTGTATATCACCTAACGATGGAGCTAACCCGGCGGCGGGTTTATTGGCAACACCTTCCGGAAAGCTCGGTAAATATTTACTGCGAAAATGTGCAAACTCGCATGATACTAGCCGTCGGTTGTTAAGCGACTTGTTGGCGCACCGGCCTTCCTATGAAAAAAAGTATAATCACTCAAAATCAGTAATGGCACATTTCTTCAATTTTGGACAAACTATTTCTTTAGCCTCACCTTTATAAAAAACAATAGTGTGTTTTCCCTCTCCTAAGCGTACCTGTTTATTTTTGCTCATCTTTTTCATTTCTCGTATTGTGCTTTCAAAAAAATCTAATTCCTCTCCACAATCACATCTGAATGATGATGGGAATAATTCTGTTGCCATTGTTATTTTTCCATTTCTTAGACAAAATATGTCAAAAAACGATTACAATCGTTCGAAGAAGGAAATTAATTCATCTCATTTCAGCGCCAACGCGCGTGTCACCAGACCGGGAGGATAAATGAAATTTCTTTTATACACCGGATAGTGAAATCCCGCTTAAAATGTTTTTTGTTAAAGTCGCTGGACCCTCCCGGTCTGGTGGACACGGTGGTTAAATGGTAAACCTTCACATTCACACCTGATTTTAAGAAACTGTATCACCTTTTCACTCTCTGTTTTTAAATCAAAAGACTGCAACCGGCGTTTGCCAAGCCTTCTATCTAACATAGCAAGACACCGAATTAGAAGATTATCTGAAATAAGGGATTCTTCGATCGAATTATTGCAATACTCGTCAAGAGAGCCGTAATATGTATATTGATTAAATTTACCTTCGCTTGCTAACTCGTCATGTGCTATCATCTGAGCTTCGTATGGTGTGATGTTTTCTCTTTTTACGATTTCATCTATACGCTCATATTCTATTGAGTAAAATGAAAGTGTACACATATTCCATATTTCTTCTTTATCAAAGGTAATATAACCACGTCCTTCCTTGTCATGTGTTCCACGATATCGGGTCGAGCGTAATTCAACACGCCCCTTAACTGAATCAGCAAAGAAAGATTCAACGTTATTTTTACGTTTACTCCATTTCATAATTACGGCCATTTAACGCTCTGGCTCATGGGCCGCAAAAGTATGCGGCATTCGCCAATGAAAAGTTAAATGATGAATTCGCAAAACCCACAGCCGCCGGCCTTTTGCGGTCCAATGGAGCCAGTTGTTCGGTTTTGACCCTCATTATTTCTGCGGCTTAACACCTACCAGACTTCCATAGATCGATAATTGTATAAACAAAAAGCCCAAAATAAATAACGTTGACTGTAAAAGCAGCCCAAATAAAAATTTTACGTTTATCATAATATTTACTGCCCCAAATTGCTATCCAAATTCCAATCAGGGGTAGTACTAAAAATGGAAAATATTCAAATGGCGGTATAGTTGAAGCGGTCGATGGCATTGCAATACTGAAATACAGTGCTGATGCGCCTGTTACTACTGCCAAGAAAATGGAGAGCGGAACAAAAAGCACACTTAATACAAAAAATGTGATTCCTATTCTTGGTTTTTGAGTTTGAACAATAGTCAAATTTTGACCTCAATTACATTGAACCGAACAGTGAACTAACCGGCGGCGGGTTAATTGCCAGCCCCTTCCGAGAAGCTTAATTAAATATTTACTGCTATGACATCCAAAACCGCATGATACTAGCCGTCGGTGTTAAGTGATTTGATAATTGTTATGGCCTTGAGTGACAGTTAAGAACGTCGGTACAATTAACCCGCCCTGGTATTTTTCCGGCCTCCGACGAGCAAATTGTGGCCCATTCTCAACCGGAAAAATACCAGAGCTGGTTGCCCCCTTTGTTTCAGCAGTGTAAGTTATTGATACCCATATCTTTAACCTACTAAACGAAAAAAGGAGGCAAACATGAGATTTTACAATCAACAGCACAAATTCTATTGCGGTATCGATCTGCACGCAAGAAAAATGTACGTTTGCATCATCGACCAAAAGGGTAAAACCAGAGTGCACCAAAACATTAATACCGACCCTGAACTACTCTTTGATATTATTTTCCCGTATCTTGGAGATATCGTTATCTGTGTTGAGTGCATGTTCTCCTGGTACTGGGTCGCTGATTTTTGTGCCGAACACAAGATACCGTTTGTCCTTGGTCATGCTTTATACATGAAGGCAATCCATGGCGGTAAGACCAAAAACGATAAAATCGATTCCTACAAAATCGCAAAGTTGCTAAAGGGTGGTAACTTGCCAAAAGCATATCCGTATCCGGCTGAAATGAGAGCAACTCGCGATTTACTGCGCCGGAGAACATACATGGTACGGCAATCCAGCTTGCTTGTGGGGCACATTCTCAACACCAATACCCAGTACAACCTTCCGGCCTTTAATAAAAAACTGAGTCGGAAATTCAACCACGAGGGGGTTGCCGAACGTTTTGATGACCCTTCGGTACGCGCAACGGTTGAGGCAGATCTTACTATGATCCAAGCCTATGACCGGTTAATCAGACCGCTGGAATGGCAGATTGAAAAGACTGCCTGTAATCATGATCATAACAGCTTCTATTTGCTCAGGAGCATTCCAGGCGTCGGCAAAATTTTGGCCCTGACAATTCTGTATGAGGTTCACGACATCAAACGATTTAAATCCGTCCAGCGTTTTAGCTCCTATGCTCGTCTGATTCGTCCGGAAAAAGAGTCGGACGGCAAGTGGGCCGGCAAAACAAACAAAAAAATCGGAAACGCCCACCTTAAATGGGCTATTCGAACCGCTGCTATGATCAGTCTTCGAGAGTCGGAAGACGCCAAAAAATTCGTCGAGCGGTTGACCCGAAAATATAACAAAGGCAAAGCCCTCGGAATTTACACCCATAAATTCGGCCGAGCAATTTACTATATTCTGAAAAATAAAAAGGCTTTTAATATGAAGCAGTTTTTTAGCCATTAGATTTGGGCTGGAAGCTGTCAGCTTTTCGCATAACTGAGATCATTGGGCGGATCTGAATCACTCGCTGAGATAAGTGCTCAATGTGACATGATCACCCAGGCGAGTGTGGACCACATGCCCGAAGCTCAATGAGTTGATTGGCGGCAGCTTTCAGGCCCATCATAATAATGCAATACTAACAGTAATAGGCTTTACGCGCTTTGCCCCTTTTCCGAGTGCACCCATAACTGGATGGAACGATTAGAGTCCAAACCAATTTTTTTGATTTCGCCGGACTAAGGGAACCGAATATATTCTGGTGCTGCCTGAAGGCAGCAAGCTGCTTGTCAAAGAACAATTTTGGCAAATCCAGTTAACCTGGATAGATGTTTGGTGCAGACCGCGTGCTGAAGTGTTTGTTCCAGCGCGTGTTATTTGTCTGACGCTCACCGTAGAAAGCAAAAGTCAAATCGCCACCCCTGTTGCCTTGGCATTGCTTATACCAGTTAAGAACGGAAGAAAGAAAAAAAGAAAACCGATTCTAAGGGGGTATTATTTTCTCTTGACTTCCGAGGCCATATAGACGTTATGGTTAAAACCCAATAACGAAGTTAAAAAATAAAAACATAAAGCCAACTATATAAATCGTAAAAAAGAACAACATAAATTTACTATGGTTAGCCAAGCCAACATCGTTTAGGCCACGCCACTCTCCTTTAAACAAAAACTTCATAAAGGAAATATTGTTCGATATGGTATTATTTAAAAAAAGACTGGGTTTCCCCATTTCTTCATATTTTTCGGGATGTCTTGTTTCTAATATTTTAAAAAGTCGATAACACATAAAAAACCAGACGAAAACAGAGAAAAATAAAATGCTGAACAGTACCGGAAATATATCTTTCACATTATAATCCTTCAACCATAACGCGAAGATGAGAGGCCGGGAAACAACACAGAACAACTGCTTTTAACAGCGATTATTTTATGAAAAGCAATGAAATTTTCAAAAAGCCCCGGCTTTCCCGGTCTCTCTCCAGCGTGATGTTGTGCGTTTTTAAAACAAATCTCTTGATAATTGTTCGCATATATGCGAACATGCGTCTATGCGAAAAATCAAATTTTATAGATTCGAAACAGGTAAAAGTCCTGTTGAAGAATATTTCGATTCGTTGACGAATAAACAATTTGAAAAAATCGCATTTGTGCTTGATATCATAGAACAACTCGACATTGTACCTCGAAAGTTTTTTAAGAAACTTCAAGGCACCAATGACCTTTGGGAAGTTAGGGTACAGCTGGGCAATAACATATTTCGGATATTGGGCTTTTTGGACGGGAAGGACCTTGTTATATTGAATCATGGTTTTACCAAAAAATCTCAAAAGACACCTCAAAAGGAAATTGCCACTGCTGAAAAACGCAAACAAGATTATTAAAGGGTGTTGAAACCAATCAAATTTTCATAAAGCTATAAATAGCTTATGTTTGTATGGTCCGTTTTTGGTGTACGATTGTTATGGTTAGCCCCCCAATAAGATCCGGATTTTTGGTTTGTTCCGCATGGACTTTGTATCAAGCTGCGGTCTGTTTATAATATCCGGATATACTGGTAACAACCAATCAATCGGCCCAGAGAAAATCAGACATTACGTTTCTAAATTTTATCCTGTAGCAGTAAACAACTCCATTTGGTCATTCTCTTTTTTCTTCGGCTTATGCCTTGTCCCAGCCATCTCAATTAGCAAGGTTACAATTGTCGTTAATGCAGATCGAACAACTACCCCATGCTGGCTTCTTACCCTTGTTTGTTCAAGCCCTTCTCTTTTTTTCATCAAATTGAAAGGCCGTTCGCAATTCTTTCGAATTTTGATCGCTTTTTGTGAACCGTTATGAAAAGTTAGCATTGGCTGAAAATGACCGTTGTCAAAATCAATAATTCTTGATTTGGGACAGGTTGGTTCAAACCTACATTCACATGGTCTTGCGCCACACTCAAATTCATGTCCTTCCGGTGTGGTTCCCAAATATTTCATTGGAAGCTCACAGGAATCGTTACAGGTGACTCTTAACGGAGATTCTAAAACATTATCAGGAAGCTTTGCTTGTTCAGATGCCGGGGCCACAACATAAACCCCGGTTTCATTCAGAACGGAACCATCCTTATCGTGATAGGCCTGGTCTGCGGTTATCAATTTAATATCAATACCCAGTGCCTGGGCAAGCTTGATCAACGGTTTTAAAAACAGACTGTCGTGATGATTTGCTGCGCCCACAATAGAGACCAAAGGAAAGCTATGGCCGGTTGCTGGATTTATCGCTGTTAAAGTATGGAGCCTGTATCCGATAACATAAAACGACTTATCCCTTTTGTTTCGGCGCCTTCCGCAGTCACAATCCAAATCGGAGTAAATACGTACTTTCTTTCCTTTTACCTCAATTGTGCAAAGGGGATAATTGATTTCAGACGGTAACTCGGACGAATCAACACCATGAATTACGGTATTCTCTAAACAACCTGATTTATAAAAATGATGGAGGAAATACACCAGAACATTCATCAATTGATGAAATCTCAGTCCACGCCGGAAATGACACAGTTCGGTATGGTCCACTTGGCTTTTGGTGTTTAAGGGTAATCCTACAAAACGCCTGTTTTGTTTCCGTTCTCTGCCGAAATATTCATCACTGCAAAATTTTCTGTAGCTGATTTCAGGATATTTGATGATTTTCAAAAGCTCCATCCGAAACAGCTGATAGGGCTGAATGTCTCTATGTGGAGCTGAATACCCTTCTGGGGCAATCAAGCTGTTTATAATCTGGTCATCTAAAAGCTGGTCAACGAATTTTAGCTCTTCATCTACAATTTCAGGATATGGCTTTTTCAACCGATCGAAATCGAACAGATTATCAGAATGGAAATTCTCAATATAGGTTGCCATTTCCGGAAGACTACGAATTCCCATAGACGGTCTTTGATCTTCAACTCCTATAAGTTCTTCGATGGGAACGTCCAATTCCTGAGAATAATCATAATTACCAGCAACCTCTATCATGATCTCCTTGATCAGTTCTTTTTTGGACTTCTTGGGCATATTCTTCCATTTCGGAAAAATTTTTTTCAATTGCTTTGTGATGATTCGTTTGATATTTTTTTCGTGCATAAAGCCTCTGTGTTGTTATTTGTTTTTAGCGACTCAAATCTACAACTAAACAGAGGCTTTTGCAACCAATAACACGCTGATATATTAGCTAATTACATTAATTTTACACTATCGATTTCAACACCCTTTATTATAACCGAAAGGCAAAAAAATGAGCGATTTCCAAAAATATAAAAAAAAGCGAGCGAAACAAGATCCCAAATTCTGGTCAGGTTACGACGAACGCTTTGAGACTTTTAAACTTGGGCTCATGCTAAAACAAGCGCGCCTTGAATCCGGGCTGACCCAGGAACAAATTGCAAAAAGTTTAAAAACGACAAAATCTGTTGTTTCTCGTATGGAAAATCATGCTACTGATATCCGTCTTTCAACGCTCGAAAAATTTGCCAAAGCCGTGGGACGAAAAATACATGTTTCTCTGTCGTAAAATTTAAACGAATGACTGTTACATTCGACTGCCTTTTCTACGCACAACGGCGAAGCTAACAAGCGGCGGGTTTATAAACACGAAACTTGGATCAAGAATGAAAGGGTTAAGTGGCAATATTTTTAAACCGCCCCGATACTAGCCGTCTGAGTTTAGCGCCTTGTTCGGCTTTGGTTTATCAACAAGAGTGCCATGAACATAGCGATGCAGTATGCTTGTCATAAGGGTTTGGTATGGGATTCCATTCTCAACCGCAAGCGCCTGAATCTCCTCCAAGACTTTTGACGAAATCCTAATATTCACCCTTTTGTCTTTTTTTAAGGTATTCCTCGCATATTCCTGGTGTTTCTTAACTTGGGCTTTATAATTTTTTACTCGTTTCCATTCACCATCTTCAAATGAATCAAGGATGTCCTTTTCTTCTTTATCAAGTTTTATCTTGCTCATTTTTTCCTCCTATATAATTCCGTGTTGCCTTACGACTTGGAATGATAGTTTTTAAAAATTTTCCCTCTGAGGATTCTACAAAAGGAACAAGATAGGCATATTTATTAATTTCAACGACAATAATCTGCTGCCCAGGATATTTTTTTTGGTTAGGATGATCAACCAAATCCAGTACATCACCGCGATCAATATGCATCACGACCTGTTCGAAGCTGACACCTCGCTCGGTTTTAAGACTCTCATTCTTTTGGGAATCCCATTTATAGTAATCCATAATAAGTATATTACGCACATTGTGTGCCTTATGTCAACGATTCATTTTTTGGGGCCGAACGCGACGATGAGGGGGCGGGAAACGATGCCCCGAGGCTATGAAAAAAGGTTCAACATTAATGCCAGGCAAGGCTTTCAAAAAAAAGCCCCGGCTTTTCCCGCTCCCTCTCCAGCGTGCTTGTTATGCCTTTCTCTTCTGGTAATATCGAATCAACTTTGATACTAACTTGTTTACTGTAGAGTTTTCCCTTTCAGCTATTTCATTGAGTTTCTTGAAGTTCGCTGAGGATATCTTCTTGTCGAGAATCTTGACTGAACCACCGTTCCAGTGAAGGACATTTCGATCGTCTATAATAAATTTTTCAGGATACTCTTTTGCAGCTCTTTTTTTTGCATCGTTCCATGCCGCGCTGATATCGCGTGTCGAGGACATCTGCCCGATTAAACCTAAATGGCCGACAATTGTTTCCTTCAAATTTGTTGTACCTTCCGGCAATTGAATGAGGATTTCAAGCATCGCTTTCGATAGTTTTGATTTCGAAACCCCAACACCCATACCTGCTCGTCTCATGTCAGAAAAGGTTTTTCTGTTGAACATTTATACCCCACTAAGTCTCAAGATTGTTTCATTTTATAGGCATAACGCTGGAGCTAACCGGCGGCGGGTTAAATGGCAAGCCACTCCGGAAAGCTCGATAAAAATTTAACGTGGTGTCGCCCAGAACCGCATAATAATAGCCGTCGGTTGTTCAGCGATTCGTTAGGTGAATCCCCTGATTTTGTTTATCTCTGAAATCAAGCCTATTAGGTTCTCGGTATAGGTGCGGAGATACCTTGGGTGATGTAAGCGAAAACACTTCTTAGCTGGAAAATTCCTCACTTCGCAAAACTGCCTGATTGGAAATTTGTGAATTGGAATAAAACTTACTCCTGGAAAGGCACTTTTTAATGCGAAATCATAGTTGGGGCCGGTCAGAAAGATAACAACATCGGGTTTAAAAATCCCAATTTCAGTAGGAGTTGAGTTGAAGAATTTTCTTTCGATTTCATACAAATCATTTTTGGGAAAAGCATTGTTGCTTTCAAATTTGACAATATTACTCCATACAAATCCTAGTTTGTGAACCGAGACTTGCTTGCACGCACTATGAATGAAATTCCAAAATGGTGATTGGTAATGTGAGATGCTAGAAACATCATCATGACAGAACTCCATCCAAGCACCAACAAAATCGATGTAATGATAATTGCCCTCTATAAAGTCTTGAACTTTTGTTCCCCCATTTGTTTGTTGGCCAACAAACATGATTTTGATTCTCTCAGATTCGTACTCTTCAAAGACATAAGGTATAAATGGTCCGAAGTCTTTTTCCGTCAGAGATTTGCGTAACGGAATCAATGCCTTTTTTGTTGCATCGAGTAGAGGGATTAAAGAAGTTTCGAGTTTTTTGTTTAGTTCGCTCATGGGTCTCTTATGCTGTATATCACCTAACGCTGGAGCTAACCCGGCGGCGGGTTAAGTGGCAACCCCTTCCGGAAAGCTCGGTAAATATTAATTGCGATGATGGCCAAACCCGCATGATACTAGCCGTCGGTTGTTCAGCGAATTGTTCTGTGTTTAAACTGGATCAAATTGATGCCAAACAACCTTTTCTATTTGTAGTTTCTTTGTTGAGCTGATCATTACTGATTTTATGCTCATTGATTTAGGAATATCAGAAAAATTTCCAGCCATACTATTTCCAGCATTGCCATAGAAAGGGGCATCAATAACTACTCCCTTACTGTTTATGAGAGATATAGATATTTTACCGCTTGTTCCGTCTTCAAACATAAATTCATTGCTTTTATGGAACCGGTATTTTCCTTTGGTTAAAATATGAATAGATGCACTAGCACGTTTACGTTCAAGGGGTGGATCGCATTTTATTACAACACTATCAAATTCGAGAAAAAAGGGTTGATCACAAATAACCACCTCAATGGAACGGCTATTTAAAAATCCAGAAGAACAAATTCCAATAATAATGAATATTATAATTATAAAAATCTTCATGGTAGTATGTTTAAGGTCACAGCACAGAACGCCGCTTCTCACCAGAGAGGGCCGCCGTTTGGCCCGAATCTGGTGAAGAAGCATGTTCGGTTTTTCAGCCTAGACATCTTCTGTTACTATGTATACCTTTGCTTTTGCGTCATATTTTTTAAGAAATTGACTAATTGTTGTAAAAGTTGCTGTTACTGGCTTATCTGGATGGTCTTTAGTTGTCACATCTGCTACAAACCATGATCCCAATGCCAATTTGATAGGATTGACATTCACAGCCTGTGGTTCGAAATATGACTCCTCGTTTTTCTTTATCTGTTTAATATTATCTGTTTGATAAATTGCCGCAAATAAAACATCCAGAGTGTGCTCTGTGCAGTTCTGCAAATCTAGAGTAAAGGGGTTAGCAATTACTGAATATTTAGGATTGTGTATATTTTTATAGGTATCGGATGCCAACACTTTTAGTAAACGAACTTGTATCTCTGGGCTAGGGATAATAACACCAGCTTCAAGGACTTGTACTCCCGCAAAAAAATCTACCGGATAATCTTGTATCAAGTCGCTGACATCAGGTTGCCCATTACGTTGATATAAATTATAGATTGCGTACCCGGGAACCTTCCTACCATCAGCCAATGTGATCTTTGAATAAACGGCAATGGCAGTGTGGGTAAAATTAATACCTTCTGGCAATTTATCACGAGAGCGGCCAACTCTCGAAACTATAGCAACCCTTGCGCCATTCTGAGCTAAAGATTTTTCAAATTGTTTTGCAAATTTTATTACCCGCTCAGCTTCAAAATAACTTTCACCTCCAGCCTGACTGCTTCCAGCGTATGCAGGCAGGCACGTAAAAAATATGATCAATAACGCAACTACAACTCTGGTTATATATGTCATGTGGTGTTCCTTTGATTATATAGGTTATCGAATTTCTTTAATTTCTAATACTTCATTAGGTGGCGGGCCAGCAGATATATTTTCATCTGTAATTTCAAGCGTTTCACCGATTGGCTGGGTTGCCGCATCCATTAAATCATTTGCGACTTCCGTTGCCACGGCTCCAGCCGCACCACTAATGGCGAGAGGAACAGCGGAAGTAGCTGAAGTCACTTGACCTGTTCCAGCTATCGCATGTGCTGCACTATTGCTGGCATGAGAGCCCGCTTTAGCTGCCTCTTTAGCTGCTTGTCCACTATGCGTACCCTCTGCCAGTGCACTACTGACCATTAAAATCATAGTAGTAACAATGATAAATCCTAAAAATTTCTTCATGTCCTTTTCCTTTCTTTAAAAGAGCTATAAAAACAACAGTAAATGACAATTTGACTACAATTTAAATTTCGAAACCGAACGCCTGGCGTCAGGGGCGGCATGTTTCTCGCCGTCCCTTGCCGTTGTTCGGTTAAACTCATTCTAAATGTGTAAATTTCCAAAAATAATAATAAATCAAACCGCCAAAATAAACAAAAATTACAACCATTAATAAAACTACACGCCACTTGGAATCAAAAAAATTGTTAGCTACATCTTTTATTTTTGCTTCAGAATTGATCGATTTGATTTCAAGCTTGAATTCTCCAAGTTTATCAATAAAAGGAAAAAGTATGAGACTCCCCCTATTGTATTTTATCCTAACAAATCTCAACCAGTCCTGAATTTCTGTAATATCTGACGCTTTTAGGTCAATTTTTCTAAAAGCGCATCGGAATCTTATGCTTTGATCTTTTAATATTTCAATCCTATGTACTTTAAAGGACATCAATATCCATAAAAACACAACGAAAATTACTGAAGGGTATGAAAAATAAAATAAAGATTCTGATTTCATAATTTGGTAAGTGAGATAGGATAAACCAAATAGTGCTATCAGTAGTGCCTCATCATATAATTTAAATGCTTTTAAAACATTTGAATGCTCTTTTTTTAAATTACCAAACTTATTTTTAAGCCAATTTATCGTTGGAGTAACAGTTTTATCATAAGTTAATGCAATGAAAACGAGAAATAGAAATGGAATAACAAAAACAAGCAAAGAGGCCATATAGTTCCTTTATTTTAAAAACCGAACGCGACGATGAGGGGGCGGGAAACGATTCCCAAAAGCTGTGAAAAAAGGTTCAACATTGTTACCAGACAAGTTTTTTTAAAAAGCCCCGGCTTTCCCGCTCCCTCTCCAGCGTGATGTTAGAGGTTACTTTTGTCTTTGTTCCACTTCATTTTATTCAGTTTAATGAACTTTCCACCACATTGACATGATAGTACATTATCGAAATTTTTTATTGTTTTGCAACGTTCGCATATTAATAATGGATCACCGCTTAATATCTGCTTTTTTGTAATTAACTGCCATAAATAGAAGATGAGGCCGAATACCAATGACAGACCAAATGACTTTTTTATGCCCCATTCGAAAAATTCATCCCATGAAATTGGATTTATAGAAGGGATATCCCATTTACAAAACCCGATTTTCACAGAGATCGACAAAACTAAAAAAATGAAAACAGCACAAATTATTGGCTTAATGGGATTTAAATAATTCTTTTCGTCTTTTTCAATTTCATGTGGCAGCTTTTTTATCCACATTGCTTATCTAAACCTCTAACGCCCAAAATGAGCAGGCAGCAAGGGGAAACAAGGCTTTCGCAAAAGGTACGTTTTGCTCAACACATGGCAAAAGCTACAGCCGCATGGCCCTTGCTGTCTGCTCCAGTTTGATGTTAACTGCTCACGCCACTACGAGCACAAACACATAGTCTCCAGGTGGATAATTCTTTATGTAGTGCCTTGTATATTCAACACTTTGTTCTGCATTACCATCTGTTTGATCAAAATGCCAATTATCGAAGTTATGACGATATTTATGGGAATCTTTAATAAGAACATCACCGCCAAGAACGAATGCACCAGCTTTTCTGAAATAATCTAATAATTCAAGAGCGGTATCTTTTTCCCAAGCAACCTCATTTAATCCAATAGAGTTAAGAGGTATTTCTTTTCCTTTTAAATGCGATGGTATATCCATATTAATTTTTGGCAGTTAACGTGGAGTTCAGCGAGAGCCGCGCTGTTTGCGGCTTCCGCTGAAACGTTTTGTTAACCGTTTTTCCTTATTTTTTCTTCTGAAAGAAGCAAATACAAAAACGTATTTGTTGCTCCGTATATTATATATAGTAATAAAAATGGAAATATAAGAAGTAAAATTGCGTATGATGGTTCATGAACCGTAACAAGATATGTCCAAATTACTAGTATTACAACACTTATTAATGCTGGGATTGTATATGTAGTTCTGATTGCAATTCCTTCATTATGTACAAGATATTGGCATCTTTTCTTGCACTCATTACGATCAAGAATTTTTTCAAAAATTATTACATTAGGAAGCATAGCTACATAACGTGAATATTTTACATCAAAATATTCACCTAAACCTGGCACTTCTGCTGTTACAATGGGTAATATCGCAAATGAAAACTTTAAGTAAATATATGTGGACAAATATCTCCCGCTAATCTTTACAGCATTAATTATTGAAATCTTTTTATCATCTATTTTTTGTTTTACTGAAGTTTCCCATTTTTTAGTGGCGGCATGAAGTGGAAGTACTTCTCGACCGCACAAATAATCAATTAAAACAAATAGTTAGCAAAACAGGGGTCGTTCGTAACATGCTGAAATTATTGATAATATCGAACCGACATTTTGCTAAAAATTACTATAAGTATTATAAATTCAGTAAGTTAGGGTTGATTGCGAGGCCCGATTGTGGTAAGTTTATTTTGCCCAAACAAACTTCCACTCAAACTCGGAGCCTCGCATGTTTACATTACACGAAATACTTACCAATCTCAAAAGCGAATTTGCCAACTCACGCAAGGGCCATGAACGCGGTAGTTGGTTTATCTATACAATCATGGCTATCCTGGTGCCGTTTACTTCATCGAAAACGTCCAACATACTTCGATGTCTTCAAACGCTTTTTGGAATTACAGGCATCGGCAAAAAACGCTTTTACACCTTCATGGCATCACCCAAAATTCCATGGCAACGATTGTGGCAAAGGCTTTGGCAGATGATTGACAATCCCTTGACCGATGGTCGCCTGCTCCTGGCTCTCGATGATTATATCAACCCCAAATCCGGCAAGAAGGTTTTCGGCTGTGCCAACATCTTTGATCATGCCGCCAAACAGAATCAGTCCAAATATCCCTGGGCGCAAAATATCGTAGCTGTGGGACTACTGAAAATCGTTAAGGGACGTTGGGCCTGTCTGCCGCTCAACTACCGGTTCTATCATCTGAAAAAAAGCGTTGAACATATCAATCGCGATAATAAAGGGCCAAAGCTGACCTTTGAGAGCAAGCTCGAGCAGGCTGCCACAATGATCACAGCAATAGCGGCCGTATTTTCTGCTGCCCCCATTACCGTGGTCACCGATTCATGGTTCGGCAACAACGGTTTGTTCAAACCATTGCGGCATCAACTGGGCCGACGTGTGAATTTGCTCTCTCGGCTGCGATCCAATAACAACATCTTCGAGTTACCTTGCCCTAAAGGTGAACGCCGAGCAGGACGACCGCGTAAATACGGCGCAAAACTGGGTACGGCAGCGTCACTGGCTGGTGAATTCAAATCGTTGGCCAGCGAATATACTGTCAACTTGTATGGCCGCGAGCGCACCGTAGTGGCCTACGAGCGCGTGGCCACGCTCAAAACAATCCGCTGTGCAGTCAAGGTGGTCTGGATCTATCGTCAAAGTCAGTGGATAGCGCTATATTCAACCGACCTGACCCTTTCAGGGCAGCAAATCATCGCCTACTATGGCGCTCGCTGGAAAATCGAAGCCTTGTTCAAAGAACTCAAGCGCGATATCGGCAGTGCCGAAACGCAAACCAGACATCCGCAGGCTGTCAGCAACCATCTAAACTTTTGCATGATGGCTGCTTCCGTGGCATGGATTTATGCCGACCGGATCGCAAAAACCCCCAAACGACGGCACGCCGTCAAGGGGCGGCGCTATTTTGCCTTCTCGGATGTCAGAAGATCAATTACCCAAGCGGCAATGGAAGATAATTTTAGTAGACTTTTCCCAGTGCCGCGTATTTCTGTCGTAAATTCGTTTGTGGCAGTAATGCTGCGCATGGCTGCTTAACTTTTTTTGGAAACTTCAGTTGTTTTATAATTACACTTAAAAATATATTTCCAAGAAATGGTATTAATATTATTGGGAAAATAAATAAAAACAGAAGCAGGTTTTCAAAAATAAACTGAGCAGCTTTTATCCATATTTTTATACTCTCTGACCACATAAATCTAATCTGTATGTACCTTTATCTCGGTTAACATATATATTATGTCTCAGCCGCATTTTATAAAAAAACTATAATAGTTACTACTAAATAAGCGGCTATCATAAAAACAAGAAAATTTGTTTATTCTAAAATAACAGGTTGTTAAATTGAATATCATTGTATTCTTAAATAGCGAAATTGCAACTTTTTGTTATAATTATGATTGTTCGGATGCAGGCGCATAACTTACACTTTTTTTATTTTATTCATCCAAAGGGCTCTTTACGCCTAATTTGTTTTTTCGCGCCACATGCGTATAAACCATCGTGGTGTTGATGTTTGAATGCCCCAATAGTTCCTGTATGGCTCTGATATCATACCCATTCTCTAATAATTGGGTGGTGAAGCTGTGCCTGAGCGTGTGAACCGTTTTAACGGATAGTTTGTAGTAAATCATTTTAAACAGAAATGCAAAAGGGGGAGGACGTATCCCCATTGTTGGGTGTAAGGTACAAAAAATATTATATATAAGCGATTTTGTCCTGCTTGTTTCGTGAAATTTTTTTTTAAACTCCAACAATGAGGTAAAGAACAGGCATACAGTTTCATTTGCTTTGAGGCAAAATGGTGAATCAAGAGAAGTGATCTCCCCTGGTGGGTACCCCGACCACTTCTCTTGGTTTCAAAGGATGGTGTTAAAACGAAACCACGATTTCATCATAGGTCTTTCGCCATTTCGGGGGGATGAGTTCTAAATCCGGCTGCGGGTAGCCAACGGCCATCAGCAGGGGGACCCAAAAATTGTCCGGAATGCTAAACGCCTTTCTGACCGCCTCATGGTCAAACCCATCCATGGGGTGGGTTTCAAGGCCAAGGCTTGTGGCGGCATACATCAGGCTCATGGCGAAAAATCCGGCATTTTTGGCGGCAAACGCCAGGCTGGCTTCCGCTCCCCAGTTGTAAAGAGACTGTGTGGCGCCCAGGAACCATTCCCGCTGGTCCTGCTGCATGATACCGGCCTTTAGGAATTCTTCCCAATTTTTTTCGAGAATCGGGTGGCCCTCCTGCCAACCATTTTTGTCTGCCAGAACGATAAAAACGACCGGGGCTTCAACAATTTTAGGCTGGTCCCAGGCCAGTGCTTTAAGTTTTTCTTTTTCTTCCCGGTCCCTGAGAACAATGAGGTTCCAGGGTTGGAGGTTGAAACTGGAAGGGGTGTTACTCGCCAGTTCTACCATTTCTAGGATTTTTGTCGCTTCGACGTCCTTGTTCGGGTCGAAAAAATTAATGGATCGCCTTTTTTGAGTGATTTCCTTAAAGTTCATAATGCCTCCTTTTTGCCAAATCGGCACATGCGGTTTAAACGCTATTGCAGCCTTATCCAAACGGGATGGTTCAGGCGTTCGTCTTGTCGCATGACAGGGATGAATTTGCTTGGCCAAGTTTTTTTAGCAACAGTGAAAGCGCCTCCTGCTCCTTTGGGGTAAGCGCAGAAAAAATTTCATACGCCTGTGCTGCGTGATCTGGAAAAATGCCGTCAATCAGGTCATGGCCGGCTGCCGTCAGGGTGACCCGAAACCGACGCCTGTCATTGGGATCCTTTTCCCGTGTTACAAGGTGTCGCTTTTCCAGATTATCAATTACCAGGGTGATATTTCCACTGGTTTTTAATATTTTTTCACCCAAGTCTCTCTGGCATAACGGCCCGAGATGATAAAGCGCTTCTAGAACTCCAAACTGGCTGATCGAAAGCCTGTGAGCGATAAGATGCCGGTGCATCTTTTCGGTCACGGTATTTGTCGCCCGCATCAGCCGAGAATAAAGCCTTAGCACCTTGGATTTCTTTTGGGAAATGTCGGTTGTTTTCATAACTCACCTCAACATTAATTAAGCTAATATTAAACTAAAACGTATTGCGTGAATGTCAATCCCGTAAACGTCCCTTCTCTTGCATTTTTTCAAAATGTAATCTAACAGTGAGATTGCCCTTCGAGCCACACTCTTATGAAAAATAGGCAGTATTTCAGGAACTATATTCTGTAAAGACGCCTTAACTCTACTTACCCGTTTGGGAAAAGCATAGTCTTCCCCTCAGTCAAGGATATTCGGCGTGGTTTCTTTGTTTTGAAAACAAATTCGGTTCTCAGCATTAACTGAAAAATGGAGTTCTGAAAATGAAAACAAAAATAACCGTTACGTGCATCTCTGTTTTACAGGGAGGAAAAATCCCCTTCGTTCTGGCCGTGGTAGTTTTCGGTTTCATAGCAATCTTTGGAACCACGAAAAACGGTTACACCTGGATGGAAAATCTTATCGCCGGGCCTTTCAATGACGTGGTGGATGTATCTGCGGGTGATATGGACGGTGACGGTGACAGGGATATCATCGTGGCCTGTAATGCGAGTAAAAAAATCCTCTGGTACGAAAATCTTCCGTCCCAGACATCCGACTGGCCGCAACATGCGGTGACCTCATCGGTTAGTGGCATGGTTGCTGTGCAGGTGGCGGATATCGACGCGGATGGGGACATGGATATATTTTCAGCGGACGCCTCCATTTCCTGGTATGAGAATACCGAAGGGGACGGTGCCCACTGGACCACGCACACCGTTTCCGAAGATACGGTTTCCGCTGACACGACCTTAAAGATGGTTTCCCGAGATATGGATAAAGACGGCGATATGGATCTTTTGGTTGCTTTCCGGACGGTTACCGTTATCTCCTATGCATCGTTTCATGAGGAATACAAAACAAAAATTGCCTGGTATGAAAATACCGCCGGGGATGGGTCCCGTTGGTCTGAGCATGTTTGCAAGTTGACGAGCAGCATGCTGACGTTTGTGTCGCTTCATGGGGCAGACGTGGATGGTGATGGCGATGTGGATATTCTTACCGCATCTGAAAATACCCACAGCACCTGGTATGAAAATATGGATGGAGAGGGGACGAGTTGGGTTGAACATGAACTATCTGCTGCCACTGTCAACGCAGACGCAACGTTGGGGGCGGATGTGGATGGCGATGGGGATACGGACATCATTGCCCTTTCGACCTGGCCGGTTGAGAGTCTCATCCTGTGGTATGAGAATACCGACGGGGGCGGGAGCGCCTGGCGCGAGCATGAACTTGCGTTCCCCAACGGTGAGGTTCGGGCAATCCACGGGGATGACGTGGATGGGGACGGCGACATGGACCTTTTCCTGATCGCTTCAGGGGATGATGCGATCGTCTGGTATGAAAATGCTGCGGGTAACGGCTCTGTATGGTCACCGCATCCGATAACCCAGACAGGGAGGGAGTACCAGGCGCTGGTTGCCGAGGATATGGACGGGGATGGTGATATGGATATTGCCTTCGGGGCCGGAGCGTTCGATACGGTGGGATGGCTCGACAACACGGCAGGTGATGGGTCGAGTTTCATCGAGCATACCTGTCGAACCGCCTATGTGTTTCAGAATCCTGTATCAGTGGCTGCCTCCGACGTGGATGGCGATGGGGATTTGGATGTATTTGCCGCTTCATCAAATGACGATAAGCTTGCCTGCTATATCAACACGGATGGGAACGGGGGGCCTTGGGAAGAACAGGTGATATCTGATTCGGCAGCGGAGGCAAGCAGTATCACCGCTGGGGACGTGGATGGGGACGGCGATATCGATGCGCTTGCCACATCCGTAACAGATGGTCGCGTCGCATGGTATGACAATACCGGAGGGGCTGGAACGGATTGGGAGGCGCATGTGATATCCACCGCTGCGGTCGAGGCTCAATCGGTGCAGGCAGGGGATATGGATGGCGACGGGGATGTGGATGCCCTGGTGGCATCCAGACTGGATGATAAGATTGCCTGGCATGAGAACCTGACCGGAGACGGGTCCCAATGGGGTGAGCACGTGATATCGGTGAGTGCGGAATCGGCCAGGAGTGCCTATCCGGTGGACATGGACAATGATGGTGACATGGATGTCCTTTCCGAAGCGGCCTATGGTGCGGTCTCTGTATCATGGTATGAAAACCTGACCGGTGACGGCACCTCATGGGGCCATCACGGAATATCGGCGTATAATCAAATCGCCGCTTCCCCCCGTGCGGCGGATCTGGATGGGGACGGCGACATGGATGTTGTCACCACGGACGCCTGCGGGGAAACCTGTGGGGCGGCTGCATTGGCATGGTGTGAAAACAATTTGACCGCCACCGGGCCGGTGTGGACAAAGCATTTAATTTATGCTGTTAATAATGACGCCCTAGGCGTTTCAGACGACGCATCGCTTTACACCACCGATATTGACGGAGATGGCGATGTTGATATTTTCGCGACCCTGGGCAGTGACGGAAAAAGCCCGGTCTGGTACGAAAACCTTTCCGGCAACGGATTCGCATGGGCAGGGCATACCCTTCCTGTTTCCCATGCCGGGGGGCAGACCTTATTCTCAGGGGACGTGAATGCCGATGGTCTGGAAGATGTTCTTTTGGGTTTTTCATCACCCGCCGGTCTGGCATGGTATCAAAACGCCATGTTTTCAGTTACCACATCATCCGGCGCCCATGGAAGTATTCTCCCGGATGGCGTCATGACTGTGTTCGAAGGCGAAAACAAGCACTTCGCGATTTCAGCGGACGACGGCTACCATGTGGCAGATGTTCTTGTTGACGGCGAATCCGTCGGTGCGGTGGGGACATTTTCTTTCATCCAGATCGACCATGATCATACAATTTCGGTGTCGGTTTCCCCCAACGAGGTCGGCAGATATACGATTTCGGCTACCGCCGGAAATGGCCAGATCAGTCCTGCCGGGGTCTCCACCGTGGAAGAGGGGCAGGACCAGGCCTATGTCGTATCGGCAGCGCCTGGATACCATATCGCGGATGTCCGGGTGGACGGTGTTTCGGTGGGGATCGTGAGTTCTTACACCTTTTCCCATGTGACCGGCAACCACACGATTGGGGCTTCTTTTTCCGAAGATGTTGCCGAGGAGGTTACGATTTCAGCTTCAGCAGGGGCGGGGGGGCGAATTTCGCCCTCCGGAACGACCATCGTACCTGCGGGGGGCACCCAATCCTATGGCATCACGGTCCAAGACGGATATCATGTGTCTGCGCTCGTTGTGGACGGTGTTTCCTTGGGGCCGTTAGCTTCCTACACGTTCGATCATATTACTACATCCCATACGATAGCGGCGGTGTTTGCGCCGGACATCGAAATTTTTTCTATCATTTCTTCGGCAACCGAAGGTGGCAACCTCTATCCGTCTGACCTGGTGATCGTCAATCAGGGGGATAGCCAGCATTTTTTTGCAGTTCCAGCTGAGGGGTACCACGTGTATGATTTGCTCATCAATGGTGCGTCAAAGGGCCCGATCGGCGACATTACCATTTCTGATATCAATCAGGACGGGACAATCCGGGCGGTTTTCCACCTTTCCGAATCCCGAAAAACCATCAACGCTGCCAGCGGAACAGGTGAGATTACCATCGATTTTTCGGGCTCCGACAATACTTATATTGAAGATGTGACAGCATTGTTGGATACCGATCCGGCTGTAAATCAGCGCAACAAACCCACTGACTACGAATTTCCAGACGGATTGACCGCCTTTAAGATCAACCGGATCAACGCCAGTGAATATACGGTTCAGACGAGCATCTCCTACCCCGGTGATTATTCCGGTGACAGTAAATTCTTCATTGTCACCGACAATGGGTTCGTTGCGTTTGGCGATGTGGAAATATCCGGTCAACAGGTTGTGCTCTCATTAACGGAAACCGGTGAAGGGGACTTGGATGGGTATCTGACGGACAAGATCGTATTCCTGGGCGGGCCTGCAACGAAAATCGAAACAGAACCGGATGATGGAAGCTCATCATCATCCGGTGGTGGCGGGTGTTTTATATCTTCGTCGAGGGCCAAATTTTAATTTTTTGACAGGATAACATGAAAAAAATGTCAAAATGGAAAATAGGGCTCCTCCTCGCCAACAGTAGACCCATTGTCCCTTATATTTACTGAAAAGCCAACTATCGGTACACCAGCGTCAACATTGCTTGCGTTGGTTACCACCCATACAACAACGATATATTTTCCGGTTTCTGAAAAGCTATGCGTGATTTCGTTATCTGTTACCCATTCAGAAGAAGTCATTGATGTCCAGCCATAGCCATCATACTCATCTGTTCCGTAATCAGGGTGATATGTAAATCTGTAATACAATGTACTACTACAATCGTTTTCTGCATCCACATGAAATGTTATTTCTTCATTGGGTTGAAGCGTGCCTGCCACGCTGTAACCGGTTATATCTACGTTACAATCACTGCCATTATAACTGGATAAAACGTTAATATAATCAAAATAATTATCAGCAGCCCCGGATTTCCAAGGATATGTTGCATTTATGAGCACTACTGATAGGCCCGAATCGCCTAACCCATCGTTTGTAAACGTGGTCCCTTTTTTTGTTTCATCGAGATAAGCTGAATACTGGTTCCCTTCTTTCATAATCTTGAATATATGGTAGTCGCCTCTGTACGATGTACTGCTTTCAATTTGTTGTTTCGTGGTGCTGCCATTTTCCTTGCTAAAAAATTGAACGTACGGGGTGTCGTTCGTGTCTAATTGGAATGTGACAGAGTTGTCATTATCTTTATATAAAAGGATACCGCCTTTGCCATACCCGTTATGTTTTAGCTTTACTTCAAGAACAATATTTTCTCCTGAAAAAGTTTGATTACTTTGAAGTTGTAAGCTATCACCTTCAGTGCCGTCGCTCTCTCCGGAACTGGGTATAGGTACGTTGATATGAAGTATTGTTCCTGATTCCTCAACGGTTGAGTCATTCCCGTCATCAAAAAGGATATTCCATTTATCCCCCCAATTTCCATCATCAAAATGATCATGCAAAATGGTTGTGTAGCCATCTATATCATTCGAGTTGGAATTTGCTGTTCCACTGGTAATAAAACGTACTTTCCACACCCTATTTTGTACTGTTTCAATGATTTAATTGTCATCTCAGAGTGTAACAAACACATCCGGCTTTACTTTCAATGCTTCAAGGTAGGCAAGTTGATCTGATGTAAATCGATTCGCAAGGCGGCGAACTTTTCCAATTGTAATGACAAGCACATCAGTAAATTTTGTCGTCATCATAAAAGAAGTCGGTCTTTTGGTTTTACGCTCTTCCCAACCTGGCAATGTACTCCCATCCGGCTGTGTAAATTGGCGCATTGCGCGCTCCATTAATCTCCAAATCAAAAGGGCTATCAAAAGGATTAGACCCAACACTTCAATACGAGTTGTTTTTTTCAAAAAGATGCCGTTGACTATCGCAGGGTCTTTCAAAAATCCGAAGTTTTGCTCAATGCCACTCTGATTTTTATATAGCTGCAACAATCGACCGGCATCCCACTCGTGTCTGTGTTCGTCAGAGATCAAATTGGTCAGTAAAACAAAACACCCGGCTTCAGAACGCAATGTTTTTACTTTTTCAGCGTTTTCTACGATCTCGGGCTTAAGGACATACTCATAGTGATCAACTTCTCGTTCTCGTCCTTTAGCCGGGCGACCACGTTTATATTTGGCAACCTTTTCAATCATAGTCGAAATTCGATAACATTCTGAACCCCCAGTTAATGTACATAGCTTTTGTACCGCTATCTGTGCATCGGTCTGACAAAAGTATGCAGTCGCCATTTCCTTTTTACAAATTTTCGTCAGCTCTTTATGTTCCTTTTTTAATCGTCGATCAATTCGTTTATGTTTTCTTTTGTCATGGGCACTTGAATGTACTACAATCGCTCGATAAGTTCTTCCATTTATCTTCACTGTGGTTTCAAAGGTGCGGTAAAATGCTGCCGGACGCTTTCGCGTCGACGGGGTTTGATTCAAAGTGCCGATATCTTTCCATTGATCCTGGGCTACGGCTTCTTCGATGGCTCGGCTACACTCCTTGAAGTTTGCCGGCAAACGACTGATAAATAATATTTTCTGTAAATCAGCCATCTCCAAATTCTTTACGGTTACCATGGCTGCATCGGCCACATGAATATAGACATCATCTTTTAGACCATTTTTCGACATATATCTTGATATGCCGCTCAAAAGCTCGTTATTGAGCGTTTTATCCGAACCATTGCCATCACGGGTTGCTCCTAAAACGGGAATGTTGCGATCAACACACAGCATCTCTATTAAAAATTGCTTTAAATCCGGACGCTTGTCCTTGCTGTGACCATAGGTGATATGAAATGGCTTCTCTACCAAATCATAATCTCCGAATACGCTCATTGATGTCGTGTCGTAATGACCACATCGTGTGTCTATCTGAAAACCACCCACTGCATTTTGGGCAAGCTGTCCAAATATCTTTTGAGTCCCGGTTTCGTATATTTTATCCAATACGCGGCCCAGGTTATGGTCAGAAAAAAGTTCAGGCGCTACAAATTTGCCCAGAAGCAACTCACCATCTTTCTTACGATAAAAATTAATCATTCGGTACAAAGGTGTACGACCTGTCAATGTATCCAACACCATAGCCAAGACGGCAACGCCGGGACTCAATTCCATCTGTGATTCGACCATACTATCTATGGTTTCTGTTAACTTAATTTGCCGTGCATACTCTTTGACTATTGGTAAATGCTGTACATTCGTGAACTTCGCGTCGGCCAGATCCAATGACTCCATATTTCATCCCTTCAATAAAATTGTTTTTCGGGACAAAATAACACCAGCACAGCTAGAAGTCTAGGGTAAATGCCATTCATTTTATAAATACCACTCTAATCTACCTATGTGTTTGATATTACATTACTAAAAAATATACACCTTTTCTTTTTTAAGGTGTGGAAAGTGCGATAAAACATAACAGAAAAAATAAAAAACCAATCGAAAACTTTTTCATTTCGTCCCCCCTATGTAAGTGTGTTGTTGAAATTTTTCCCATGAATATATTGAACAAAATGATTGGTACGCTTGAACTTGGAAATAGTCATTTCAGCGTAACTTCGTTTTTCCACTCATAACTTGTGAATGGTTACAAACAGGTTACAAAGTGATGTGGTTGAATTTATTCACTATTGAATGGGGCATTGTTGCGTTATTTGTTTTGGAATTAGATACCAGAGGACGGGTAAGACTGTTTAGCTTTTTCTCTGATAGATTTTAAATAGGAACCCGGGGAAATATCGAAGTGCCTCGAAAGCTCATTTTCAGCACTTTCGTAGGTTTTAAGCGCCATGGATGGCATTTTGAGCCTCAGATAAATATTCATAAGTTCAGCATAAAGCAGTTCATTGGTGGGATCAAGCTCAGTTGCCTTTTTTAGATAAGTCAGGGCGGCTTTTAACTGGTTTTCTTGGGCACAGAAATCAACCAAGGACAGCGCGGCGTCTATAAAGGATTTTCGGAGTTTATTGCGGAAGGAAATAATCCATGGGTATCGATCATCGTCGATTAGAAAATCTTCTTTATACAAGTCTAACAGGCATAGGCAATCACGAAAATTTCTGACTCTATCTTTTGCTTTTTTTATAGTGTCGATAAATATTAGGGCATCTGCACTGCATAAGGACTTTGATAACGATACCCGCCTGTTTTTTACGATAATCCAGAGGGGCGGTTTTTTGCTATCTGTTTGAATTAAGTTTCGAAGTCTATGGAGGACTACCTTTAAATTTCCGTATGCTCTATCGCCATCGGATTCAGGCCACATTGCATCCATTAACCAGTCTATTGATACGTTTTCTCCGCCGGCCGAAATAATGGCCTTTAAAAGCGTAACTTCCCGACTGCTTTCATCCTTATCGATAAAGCCCTGATTAACCTCTTTTAATTTGAGTTTGCCGAATGCCATAATTTGAATTTTTGCATCAGATAATGGAAGCCACGGAGCTGATTTAGAGGTACCCGGAAAAATCATATTTTCCAGTCTTTCAGAAAACAGGTCACCTCTGTGGGGATTAGGGACAATCGATAGTTGGGGTATCAAATTTGATGCTGTTATATAATAACGTTTAGAGGATTCTATATCTCCTATAGTATGGAATAGAAAGGATAGCTCTAAAGCTCCTTGCGCAGCAAGCAAATTGTGAGATGTTTTAATCCAGCGTTTCATCCATTCCGTTAGGTGGGAAAGTGCGTCATCAGTGTTACCGCTGTCAATAAGGGCTTGGCCCTTTAATAAGGCGCAAACCCTTAATAAAATTGGACTTCCACTTTTAACCGTACGCGATTCGCATTCTTGGCAGTGTATAAGCGATTTTATAGGCTGTTTATGAACAAATGCGGCTGTTCCTAATGAAAAATGAACATATCCATGGTGAAAATTATTTTGGTTTGGTACCACCCGTTTTTGTATAATTTTCGATAGACCGTCGACTTTCCGGAGATTTCCATCATAGGCATAGGCCAACAATAGATTCACATAGGCGACAAGCCAAATGCTTGAGGGGAAAAAATCGAAAAACGGGTGTGCGATTGTTTCTTTTAACAAGCGTTTGCATTTCGATGTGTTTCCCAAGAGTAGATAGTAAAACCCCTTAACAACTCGATAAGAGGAAACAGGAATAATGGCGGCATTGGGAAGAGTGCAAAGTGGCGAAATATCGGCGTCAAGCACCTCGAGTTTAGCAAAATCACCTTGCCAAATAAGACTATATGCATAAGCATAAGCAGCATATATCCTCAGAGAATGTGCCTTGGCTTTTTCGGCCCAATGTAGAGCCTGAATTAATGTTTTTTCCGCATCTTTTAATTTCCCCCAGCGCACAATCTCAGCGCCACCATATGTCGTTAAAAGTGCTGCTCGTTCAGTGTCGGTGATTTCAGATTCGTTTGACAGAAGTGTATCAATTCGGTTTAACCAGAGGTCCATCATTTTTAGGTTAAATCCAGTATTCCACACGCAATTAAAACCGGCAATGCATGTAGCAGCAATTCCCGAGATATCTTTCTGTTTAACAAATTCATTATAGATATATTCGATTTTATCTAAGGAATTTTCACTGCTGACGGCTGCTGATAATAATTCAAGGCGGAGAGGGATCTTAGACTTGGGAAAGCTTTGAAGTGGTGCAAGGTGATATATGATGGGGAGTACATCTATATTGAACCACCATGACAGACCATCTTCACAAAGGCAATCTATGTATCTATCCCATTGTTTTTCTTTTAAAAGATTAATATATGATGTGTCGATATGTGTAAGATCAATAGTATCCATATCAAATAGATAAAACCGAATTGATCAGTTTAAAAATAAAGCATCATTTAATTGATAGGGGCAACTCCCGCCCATTGGGCGATTTAATTCCCCGTTGCTTGGGGGCTGGCGTAGTTCATCGCTTGTATGATGAGTGTCAAAACTCTATAAAATTATTCATTTTTTTTCAACTCCAAATTTTCTATTTATTCATGGGGTATTAAAAGCCACAAAATCTGTTGCTTTCAAACAATTTCGGAGTCTTCTGATATGAATAAAGTGTGATGGATTTTAGAAAAAACAAATGCGAGGCCAAGAAAAACTGTAATCTTGACAACCGAACTAAAAACTCATTATCTTCCCCCCTTAGCTTAATTCCGTGTACCCGTTCATGGCAGAGAAAAAAGGATTATCCAATATGACGTTGTATTTTGAAGATATCGAGGTGGGGGATGTGTATTGGGGCGATAAGTGCGTGGCAGACCCTGAAGAGATGCTGGCCTATGCCCGCCGGAACGACCCGTCGCCTTTCCATTTGGATGAGGAAGCGGCAAAGGCCACAATATTCGGTGGCCTGATCGCCAGCGGCGGCTATGTGATCACCCTGTGGTACAGATCCGCGATTCAGGTTCTGAGACCCGTGGCCCATGTCGGCGCACTTCCGGATTGGCAATTTTCGTTTCTCAAGCCTGTGCGGCCGGGGGATCAAATCCAGGTAAAAGCGACCGTTTTGGACAAACGGCCATCGAGCCGGGCGGAGCAGCGGCGTGGCTATGTAACCGTTGCCTGGGAACTGTTGAACCAGGATGCCCAAGTGGCGCTCAAGGTTGGCGTAGAGTGGATCGTTAAAATGCGGGATTAAAAGGTTAGGGTAACATCAACTCGGGAGGTGTGTTTTGAAAATTCACTACCTGCAGCACGTTCCGTTTGAAGGGTTGGGCAGCATTGAGAATTGGGCGCTCACTGAGGGACATCAGATAACATCGACCCGGTTGTATGAAAACCAGCCATTCCCGGGGTTGAATGACTTCGAATGGCTCGTTATCATGGGGGGGGCGATGAGTGTCAATGATACGGAAAAAATTCCTTGGCTTGCGGCTGAAAAAAAATTTATCCATAGCGCCCTTAGAAACCATAAAACCGTGCTGGGGATTTGTCTTGGGGCCCAGTTGATTGCCAACGTCCTGGGTGCAACGGTCTATCCCGGCCGTCATAAGGAAATCGGCTGGCATCCCATCAAAAGTGTGTCGGCGCCGGGTGCAAAACTTCTGCCGGACAACGCAGCGGTTTTTCACTGGCACGGAGAGACGTTTGACCTGCCTCGCAATGCGGTCCGATTGGCGGAGAGCGCGGTGTGTGAAAACCAGGCATTTTTGGTGAATGAAAACGTGTTGGGGCTTCAGTTTCACCTTGAATCAACGCCGGAGAGCGTATCGGAATTGATAAGGCATTGTGGCGATGAAATTGTTGATGGACCTTTTATTCAGACAGCCGAAGAAATGCTGGTAGATATGGAAAGGTTTATAGGGATAAATTCGCTGATGGACAACGTTTTAAACTATCTTTCGGGAAAAACGACATAACCATGAAAACCTACCTTGACTGCTATCCCTGTTTTCTGCGCCAGGCCTTGCATGCGGCCCGTCTGGTCAATTGCGATGCACAGGCACAATACACCCTGATGAATGAAGTGCTTGGAGTGTTGCAGGGGCTTTCACCGGAAACGACGCCCCCGGAAATCGCCTGCACGGTTCACCGGCTTGTTCGCAAGATCACACCCGTCGATGATCCCTACGCGTCGGCAAAAGCTGCCAGTACCCAAGCGGCCCTGTCTCTTTATCCCCGACTCAAGGATTTGATCGATAACAGCGCCGATCCGCTGGGGGTGGCAATCCGGCTCAGTATTGCGGGCAATATCATTGATTTTGGTGTATCCGATCAGCATGATGACCTTTGGGAGACGGTCGAACGAGTGCTTCGTCAACCCTTTGCCATTGATCATGAGGAGGCCCTTCGAGATGCATTGCAGCGGGCAGACCACGTGCTGTTTCTGTCTGACAACGCCGGGGAGACGGTATTTGACCGCTTGCTGATCGAGGCGATAACGATTCCGGTAATTTACGCTGTTAAGGGTGCTCCGATCCTGAATGATGCCACTGAGGAAGATGCCATTGCTGCCGGCCTGGATAAAGTGGCCCGTATCGTAAGCAATGGCGCCGACGCGCCCGGTACGATCTTGTCCTTATGCACCAAGGCGTTTGTTGAGGTGTTTAATGCCGCGCCGCTGGTGATTGCAAAGGGCCAGGCCAACTACGAAACACTTAGTGATGCCGGAACCAACATATTTTGCCTGCTCCAGGTAAAATGCCCGGTCATTGCAGCGGATATCGGGGCACCTATCGGGAGCACGGTGGTTCGTCAAGGTCGGTCAGCCCCGCCAGGTTAGAGGCCTCCCATCCAATCATTGCTTTTTTACGTGATGCGCCCCATCGGTACCGGTGAATTTTCCCGGATTTTGTGATGACGCGATGACAGGGGACCAAAAAGGAGACCGGGTTGGCTGCAATTGCATTGGCAGCGGCCCGATGAGCGCTTGGATGGCCAATGAGGACTGCCACCTGGCTATAACTGACCAAATTGCCGAACGGAATGGTTAAAAGCGCCTGCCACACTTGAATCTGAAAATTCGTTCCCCGAAGGTGTAGTTTCAAAGGGGGGAAAGGGGGACGCTTGAAGATTTGGTCGAATAGGGGAAATATAAGCGACGAATTTTTACTGAAGCGGGCCTGTGGCCAGGATTGCACAAGTTGATCAAGAATGTCTGCCTGGTCATCATTCTGAACAAACCCCAAAAAGCAGATGCCGATCCGGGTCTTTGCCAGCAAACAGTCGCCAAACGGGGAAGGACCGAAGCCATACGTGATGTCTATCCCTGCAATCTTTTGTTTTTTTCCACCGGGCATAATGGCTTCAAATATCGCGGGCTGATCTTCCAACGGGAGCGGCCCCGTCCTTCTATCGCCACGTGGATTCCGCTGGCTTATTTGGGATTCAGCGAGCTTTGCTTTGGCATACTGCACTATAGTATCAGTCTGTTTCATTGTTGGTGCCTGTTGCTGTAACGTTTAAAAGGATATTACGCTATCTTTTCGACAATTACCATCCGAAATTACAGTGTGTTTCACTGCTTGAAAATGGGCGTTTGGCACCGGAAGTAGATGGCTTGGGAAGGGGAAAATTATGCGATCTCCATCTGGGCAAAAAGGTCTCTTGGGCGATCGTTTTCTGAAACGGGTTCAATCGGCAGGGATAAAATTATCCATGGCGCGGTCTTTCGCCTAAAAGCGTCCCGGCTCCGGCTTGCCTTAAGGTCGATGTCCGTAATGGACCAGGTAGGATAGGGGACTGAGAATTTTAGCTTCGTTTTGGGGAACGCCCTGCGTCTGGAGGTGCCGGAGGGCAGTTTCAATGTTTGCTTCTGTCCACTGGCTGTTGAGCAGGACGTAATAGCTCATTCTTTCCTTTACCCGTGCCGGCTGATCTTCAATGCCGGCGATGTAGTTGATCATGTAGCTGCCCTTGGGGGGCGGCAGGAAATGATGGCCGAAAAACTCCTTGGGGTGCTGTTTTTCATCAAGCGACTTCTGGGCCACCTTTTTTTCAAGAAGATCCGCCAAATGGTTTCCTTCCGGAATATCATAAGGATAATCTGCGATGGCACTGCCAATAAAGGACAGAACCCAGAGATTCAACCGGTGATCCTGCTGAAACATGGTTTCGAAAAGAACATCCACATGATCAATGGGTGTTTGACTGTTTCCGATGATGTCCGCGGCCAAAATCAGAATCATACTGTCGACCCTGGGATGATCGTTGGTTTTGTTGATCAGTGCTGTCAGGAGTTCATCGAAAGATGGTAACGATGATTGGTTGTTTTTCATCTCCTGATGGACCCGCAACAGGGTGTCATAGTCAATGGTATCACCTGTTTTAGCCAATGCCGACCGGATACTGCCGGCAATATCAGGGGGCATTTCCTTATGAAAGCTTTGTTGGGATACCATTTTTTGGGGCCCCGAACAGGCCATGAGCATTACGGAAAAAAGCAATATCAGCGCATGTTTCATCATTATTCTATCTAACTCAATATTTGGCTAACTCAATATATGGGTGCTGATCAGAAAGAGTTCCCAGACAACCACCAACGCGAAAAGGCAGGCGAAACCATTGAGAAGGTAGCGCGCGGGCACCCGAAAGTATTGAATAACGGAATAATGCAAAAGGATAACGGTGAAAACCGACAGGGCCGTTAAGGAATATTTTACCACCACAAAGGTCATTGCATTAATTTCAAGGAAATAGGCCATGACCGGGTTGAGTTCCACAGCACCCCGGCTTAAGAGAAATAGGGTCAGAAAGGCATCAATGATGCTGAGTACCAGAATTGTGATAACCACCCGAACATCTGACTTGTTATATTTGTCAAAAAGAAAGAGCTTTTGCCGGTCCTCCGCACGCCGTAGCTCGCAACGCCGCCGACGAATCAGTAAATCTTTGAAAGAGGGAATACGTTTATACCGTCGATCGATACCGGATCGTCTGTCTAATGGTCCTTCGTAGGGATTCATGATTTGGCTCCACACAGCAGCAGGTTTCTGTTAGTGATTACAGCAAGCGATGGATACTCGTCATCAACGCTTTTCATGCCTATTCATATGAATCAGCAATTTCTGTGCCGCTTGAAATGCAAAATAATGTAACCGTCTAAAATTAATGTAAAATAAATTGTGAATTCCATGAGGGGATGTGTATGGCAGAGGGTCGTTGTGGCAAAAAAGGTACTATTGTGGCGTTTAAACCACAATGATTGTGTAATCGATTCCATAGTACCAGCGCTCACAAAACAACCGGCCTATTGAAGGAATGTTCCATATCTAGTATCGTCGCTGGAATGGAAATGGCCTTACCCGTTACGATTGTGAATCCATGCTTGAACCGGGACACCTCTGGCCGACAATTTGATTTTAAACATTAGAAGGGATCGTTCAAAACGGTCCCGATGAAAAGAAAACAACATTATGTTTAAACGAATCTTTTTCGCTGTATTGGGGCTCGTCGTGGTCGTCGGAGCCTTGGCCGGGATCAAGGTCCTTCAGATTAAACGTATGATTGCTCACGGTGAGGCGTTTGTGCCACCCCCCGAGGTTGTCACCACCACAACGGTGACTGGGGATTCATGGGAGTCGTTATTGACGGCTGTGGGGTCTCTGGAGGCGGTACAGGGAGGGGCGGTAACTGCAGAGCTTAAGGGCAAGGTGACCCGCATTGCCTTTGAGCCTGGCAGCATGGTGGCTGCCGGAGCGCTGCTGGTCCAGCAGGATACCTCTGTGGAGCTGGCAGATCTGAGGGCTGCGGAGGCAGTTCTGGCGCTGGCAAAGCTTAATCTTGAACGCGCCCGGGAATTGTTCTCACAGCGATCCATATCAAAATCAAAATTTGACATCACAGATGCTGAGTTCAAGCAGGCCGAGGCCCGAGTGGACAATATTCGCGCCATGATCGCCAAAAAAAATATTCGTGCTCCATTTGCCGGGCGGTTGGGAATTCGTGAGATAGATTTAGGACAGGTGCTGAACGAGGGAGATGTGATCGTATCGCTCCAATCCATGGACCCGATTTATGCCAATTTTTTCCTGCCACAGGAGCAATTGTCCAAGTTGCTTCCAGGGCTTCTTGTCCGGTTGACCACCGATGCGTTCCCCGGCCAGACGATGGTGGGAAAAATTACGACCATAAGTCCCCAGGTGGAGGCAGCCTCCCGAAATATTCGGATTCAAGCCACTGCACCAAATCCCGATGAACTGCTTCGTCCGGGCATGTTCGTCAATGTGTCGGTGGTATTGCCCGAGCATCTGAAGGTGTCGATTATCCCGGTGACATCGGTGCTGTATGCACCTTATGGTGATTCAGTCTTTGTGGTGGAAGAAGAAAAAGAGAAGAAAAAAGATGAGAAAAAGGGGGCGGACGGGCTGCATTTGCGCCAGCAGTTTGTGCGTCTTGGTGAAAAACGAGGGGATTTTGTATCGGTGCTCCAGGGCCTTTCGCCCGATGAGACCATTGTAAGTTCCGGGGTGTTCAAGCTTCGAAATGGGCAGGCTGTGGTGGTGGACAATCGCCTTGCCCCGGAATTTAAAAAATCTCCCACACCGGCAGACACATAATTTTCCATACGTTCCAGTATTATTAAAGGCAGACCCATGAAATTTACGGATCTTTTTATCAAACGCCCGGTACTTGCCCTCGTGGTCAATCTGATGATCATCATTGCGGGTTTGCAGGCGATTCGTACGCTTAATGTTCGTCAATATCCTCGAAATGAAAACTCTGTGGTAACGGTGACCACAGTGTATGTGGGGGCCAGTGCCGAGCTCGTGCGCGGATTTATTACCACACCCCTGGAGCGGGCCATCGCCGCTGCTGACGGGATTGAATACATCTCCTCCCAAAGTGCTCTGGGGCTTTCAACCATCAGTGTTCGCCTCAAACTGAATTACGACCCCATCGAAGCGCTTTCCGAAATCAGCGCCAAGGTGGACCAGGTCCGCAATGATCTGCCCCCGGAGGCAGAGGTCCCGACGATTAATGTGGAATCTGCGGACAGCCGGTTTGCATCGGCATACCTCAGCTTTTCATCCGATGTTTTGCGGCAAAACGAAATAACCGATTACCTCGTTCGGGTGGTTCAACCACGATTGTCAGCGGTGGAAGGGGTGCAACGGGCCGATATTTTAGGCGGAAGAACCTTTGCCATGCGCGTCTGGCTGAAGCCGGACCGGATGGCTGCCCTCAACATCAGTCCTGCCCAGGTTCGTCGGGCCCTGGCGGCCAATAATTACCTGGCGGCGGTGGGTCGGACCAAGGGCGCCTTGATACAGGTGAACCTCACGGCCGATACGGACCTTCAATCGGTGGACGAATTCAAGCGACTTGTGGTGAGAGAGCAGGATGGCGCCATCATTCGCCTGGAAGATATATCCGATGTGGTTTTGGGGGCGGAGGATTATGATACGGAAGTTCGGTTCTCGGGGCAAACCGCGGTTTTTATGGGGGTGTGGCCGCTCCCGAATGCCAACTCACTGGATGTCCTTAACCGGATCCATTCTCAGATGGACAGAATCCAAAAAGAGCTGCCCACCGGTATGACGGCAACCGTTGGGTATGACGGAACCAAGTACATCAAAAGCGCCATCAAGGAGGTGACCAAAACCCTTCTGGATACCCTGCTCATTGTGATTGTCATCATCTTTCTGTTCCTCGGGTCGGTCCGGTCCGCCCTGGTGCCGGTGGTGGCAATTCCGCTGTCGCTGATCGGTGCGGTATTTCTCATGCAGGTGTTCGGCTTTACGATCAATTTGTTGACCCTTTTGGCCATCGTTCTTTCTGTGGGGCTGGTGGTCGATGATGCCATTGTGGTGGTGGAAAACGTTGAACGACATTTGAGCGCGGGGCGTGCCCCTTTTGATGCTGCCATAATCGGGGCCCGGGAGCTTGTGGGACCGATCATCGCCATGACGATCACTCTGGCCGCGGTTTATCTGCCTATCGGTCTCCAGGGCGGGCTAACCGGTTCGCTCTTCAGGGAGTTTGCATTTACCCTGGCCGGCGCGGTGGGAATATCAGGCATTGTGGCCCTGACCCTGTCTCCCGTGATGGGGGCCAAGATTTTAAAACCAGGGAGTGACGCGCGGGGGCTTGCCGGTAAGATAACCAGGGATTTCGGCCGGTTGCGGGTCCTTTATGGTCGAATACTGAGTATGACCCTCGATACCCGCCCTGCGGTATACGTGATATGGCTGGTGGTAGGGCTTCTGACGGTCCCCATGTTTATCATGTCTCCGGTGGAGTTGGCGCCGTCTGAAGATCAGGGCGTCATTTTCGGCATTATTGAAGGCGCTGCAAATGCGACACTTGATCAGACAAGTCGTTCTGCGGCCGCTGTCAACGAGGCATTTTTAAGCATACCGGAAACAGACCACACCTTTCAGGCGACGTCACCCGCCACCGGTTTTGGTGGCATGGCGGTGGTGCCCTGGGCCGAAAGGGACCGGACCATATTCGAGATTTTACCGGAAGTTCAGCAAAAGCTTCATGCCATTCCCGGCATTCGCATTTTTCCGGTGACCCCACCCGCCCTGCCCGGTGGGGGGGAGTTTCCCGTAGAATTTATTCTTGCGTCCACGGCAGAAACAGAGCAGATTCTCTCCTTTGCACGCCAGCTTCAGCTCAAGGCGCTGCAGAGCGGTTTATTTGCCTTTCCCCCGATCATCGACGTCAAGATAGACCAGCCCCAGGCAGAACTCATTATCGACCGGGATCGGGTGGCGGATCTGGGCCTCAGTTTGGAGCAGGTGGGAACGGATTTGGCGTCCATGTTGGGTGGGAATTTTGTAAACCGGTTTAACATTGCCGGCCGGAGCTATAAGGTCATTCCCCAGATAAAGCGCGTGGACCGGTTGAACCCGGAGCAGCTCAACAATATCTACATTACAGGGCCGGGTGGCAAACTGGTGTCCTTTAGCACGGTGGCTGCCATTCGGAACACCACGGTTCCCCGCTCGTTGAACCGCTTTCAACAGCTCAATGCCGTGAAGATTTCCGGGGTTTCCGTTCGGCCTCTTGACGAAGCGCTTCGGTTTCTGGAAGATGAGGCCGGTAAAATCCTGCCCAAGGGATATGTTATTGACTATACCGGGGAATCCAGACAACTTCGCACCGAGGGAAATAAGTTCCTGCCGGCGTTTGGTCTTGCAATTATCCTTATTTTTCTGGTACTGGCTGCCCAATTCAACAGTTTCCGGGACCCATTGGTCATTCTTGCCGGTTCGGTACCCCTTGGCATGTTTGGGGCCCTGACGTTCACATTTCTTAAATTGCCGGACCCGAACGTTTCATTTTGGACCCATGGATGGACCACCACCCTTAATATCTATTCTCAGGTGGGCCTGGTGACGTTGGTGGGACTTGTTTCGAAAAACGGTATTCTGATTGTGGAGTTTGCCAACAAACTTCAGGAACAGGGTCGATCCAAACGGGAAGCGGTGTACGAAGCGGCCCTGACCCGACTACGGCCTATTTTGATGACCAGTGGGGCCACCATTGCCGGCCATTTCCCGCTGACGTTGGTTACGGGGGCGGGCGCTGCGGCGCGAAACTCCATTGGTCTTGTTATCGTCGGGGGCATGGCCATTGGTACCATGTTTACGCTTTTTGTGCTTCCCTCCGTTTACATGCTTTTCGCGCGGGACCATTCCCGTATTATTGCTGAAAAATGACCTCTAAGGGTGACCCCTCTGGTTTCTACCTAAGTTTATTGCTATTTTGATGCCAGGGGGCAGGGGATGACAGGCGTCTGCCCTCCAAGAATCCTCTAAATTCCAAGGCGGCGACAAGAAGATAACCAGCGGGGAAGATAAGCAGAAACGGCACTGCTGCCCATGTCTTTTGCTGCCAGGCAAACTGGAGGGGCAATAGGGCATAGAGGGTCAGGCCGACATTCAACAGAAGATATAGCACGGTGCGTTTGTGATAGGAAATGCTCGAAACGCTGCACTTTGCTTCGTCTGTATGGCCGAATTTCGGCGTTCGTTCGAAATTGCCGCCCGTTGCAAACATGCCGCTTACTACTGCCAATGCCAGCGCAGGCGCAATCCCGATGCTGAACACCGGTACCAGTGGCAACCAGAAAAGCATACGGTAGTCGGCCTGGCTGATGCCATAACAACAGAAGAAAAGTAATACTGCACCAATGGTAAATACCATGAGGGGAATATCGAACCGAAGCAGTTGAAACGGTCCGATGTCAGGACGACATAAAATGGCAGGATAGAGCAGTATAGCTGCCGTTGCGCCAAACAACCATCCCAGATTGGCAAGCAGGTGGGCACAGGCCTCCATCTTTATCCGAAAGGGTTGAGCGGAGCGAAGCAATGGGGGCAAAATCATCCGGGCGGTTTGAATGGACCCTTTTGCCCATCGTTGCTGCTGGGTCCGAAACGCCGATAGGGTTGATGGAATTTCAGAGGGAACAACAACATCGTTCAGGTAGACAAACCGCCAGCCCTTCATTTGGGCGCGGTAGCTTAAATCAAGATCTTCTGTGACTGTATCCGCCCGCCACCCCCCGGCGCCTTCAATCGTTGATTTCCGCCAAACGCCGGCCGTTCCATTAAAATTAAAGAAATGTCCATTGGTAAACCGGACGAGATGTTCAATGCCGAAATGGGGATTGATCAAAATTGATTGCATCCGGGTCAACCAGGATTGACCGGTGTTTAAAAAGCCCCATCGGGCCTGGACCATTCCCACGGTGGGGTCGCTGAAGTGCGGGAGGGTTCGGCGCAGGAAATCCGATGGCGGTATAAAATCAGCGTCGAAAATAGCCACATACTCACCGCTGGCGGCTTTCAGTCCCTGGGCCAGGGCACCGGCTTTAAACCCCAGACGGTGGGGGCGGCGTACAACATGAATTGTGATTCCCGCGGCTTGGCACTTTGAAACCTCACAATCAACGACCTGGCGGGTATCATCCGTTGAGTCATCCAGTACCTGTATGTCAAACCGGTCTTCGGGCCAGTCAAGTGCCGCTGCGGCAGCGATCAATCTGGCAGCAACAAATCGTTCGTTATAAAGGGGCAACTGGATCGTTACCTTGGGTGCCGCTTTATTCGATACCAGTTGACCGCTCGGAAAAGGCACCTGCGTGCGTTTCCGGTACCATTGAAACAGAAGCCATATTCGGTGAGCGCCATAGAGCGCTAACCCTCCAACGGCAAAAGCGTGCAGCACTATTACAAAGTATGTTGTGAAGGTGCTCATTGAACTGCTCGATAGCATAAAATCACGCTGACATCCACCTGCAAAGTGCCGTATTCGTAGCTATTGATATTCCGGATGCATTTACTTCCAATCATTTGTTTTATGTATTGGACGGACTTGCCTGCTGTTTGTTAATAGAAACAGTTCTTGCCAGTTAATCTGTTGGCAGAAGTACCGCTGGCCTTATAATATCGATCACAGTGTTTTCAATGGAGGAATTGAATGGTGCGTAAGCGACGAATTGATGTTGCCATGATTCTAATAGTTGGCGTTTTGTTAACGATGGTGCCTGTTGCATCCTGTTTTGCCGGTGCCTGGACGATGCCCGAAGGGAAACTGTATAGCAAATTTTCACTGAATTATTATTCGGCAGAGGAAGATTTCGATGAAGATGGGGATCGGGTTGATTTTGATCAACATGGCGATTTTTATGATGTTAATGCTTCTGTATACCTTGAGTATGGTCTAACGGAACGTCTGACCCTGGTTACCAACCTGAGCTACAAATATCTTGAGTACGAAAACGATGCCATGACATCGGAGTCCTTTGGTATCGGTGATATTGATGTGGCGGCCAAATATCTTCTCTACCAGAGGCCAGGTAGTGCCGTATCCATCCAGGGGCTTTTGAAGGTGCCGGAGTCTTATGACGAGACGGATGATGTACCTTTGGGGAACGGCCAGTATGACGTTGAGTTTCGCCTGCTGTACGGCCAGTCCCTCTATCCTGTGATTCCGTGTTACTTCAACTTGGAGGCAGGTTACCGTTTCAGGCAGGAGGAACCGGCGGACGAGTTCAGGTACCTGGTGGAAATGGGGATAGATGTGACGTCCAAGGCTTACGGGCGGGTGAAATTGGACGGGATACTCGGCATGGGAAACGAGGGGCGGAATTATGACGCCAGCGGCAACCCCACCACCACTGAAGACTACAATCTGGGAAAGCTCGATCTGTGCCTTGGGTATAAATTATCCGCAACCTATGGTGTTGAATTGGCCTATACCCCCGCCCTGTATGGCGAGAATACCGCAGCTGGATCTACCTTGACCATTGCCTTTGTGATTCAACGGTAACGTTTTTGAGAACTGCTCCGAGCAGGAGGGCCGCCGCTGGGCCTGCCCAAATTAGATGCGGCACCAGCCTGTTCTCCAGCCATTGACCCAGGAGGGCATAGGGAATCAGTACCTGATATCCAAGGGTGATGCTCCAGGAAAGGATAAGACCCGGAGCGGTTGGAAAAAATGGGAGAAAAACGAGCAGATAGAGTCCATACCAGGGATGGAGCGTGGGGGTGAAAAGCAGAAAACCAAAACCAATGAAATAGTGAGCTGCCAAGATTTGTTGCAGGGTTGTTTGAGGCGCGTTTTCAGTATGCCTTTGGCGGGGGAACCGGTAGCAATAGAGAAGGAAAAGTACAAAGCCGAAACAGAGAACAAGTCTCGCAGAAAGACCGGAAACTCCCCAAGCTTTCAGGGTCTGGAACCCAAGACCGGAAAATTCCCAGGTGGATGCATAAAGATTGAAGGTCGCAAGGGCATTGGCAATCTCTGGGAGGAATGGCAGGAAGAGAAAAATGCTGCTCACCGCCAGCCCTAAGATGAACATGCGGAATTGCCCGCGGCGAAGCAGGTAATAACATAAGGGGAGAAACACGATCGGAAAAAGTTTCGTCCAGACTGAAACAGCATAGAGGCCACCGCTCAGGAAGGCAGAAGCTATTCTTGAATGGTTTGGGACGGCATGGTGCTGAACCGGTGAAGAAAAGGATCGTTTCAGGGGCAGAACGTTTGGCAACAACAGCTGGACAGCGGTTAGCAGGGCCACGAGACCGGCACTGTCGATATGGCCTGATGCGGCAATTTCAAGGATCGGCAAAGGGTGCCAGGCGTAAAGAACAACCCGCCACAGCGGCATACCCAATGCGGAAGCAAGTCGTATCAGCAGGGCGATCAACCACAGATCCATTCCAATGAAGAGCAGCTTCAAACCGGTCAGACCGCCCAACCATGTGCCCGTTGCAAAAAGAAGCTGGGCTGCCGGTGGATAAATGGTAACCAGGTGGGGATGATTCACCCTGGCAGCTATTTCGGCGGTTTTACCGGGCTGTTCCAAAAACGCTTCGGGCGGATCCCTATAGGGGGTATGGCCGGCCAATACCTGGTTTCCATCAAACGCATAGCGGTAGATGTCATCCGAAAGTTGTGGGGGATGAAACAGAAAAAGAAGCCTGAGCACTGCCGCCAGGATAAGAATGGCCGCAGGGGAACACCTGACCGCTTGCTTTTCACCCAGATAAACGGTTGCCGCAAGGCAAATGGTCAAAAGGGCGGTTATCGCCAACATTTCAGGCACCGCCGTTCGCAGGTCTGAAACCATGGCGAGCAGGCCATACCCCGATATGAGAATGAGGCAGAGGACGACCCATGAGCAAATGAAGGATGGGTGTTTTATATAATGGCGTCGTTTCATTACGTTAAGCGCATACCTTACCAAAAGAACGAAAGGAAGAAAATGCAAGACTTGAATAAAAGATGGGTTCTTATTTTACTGTTGATTCTTATTTTGTTCGCGGCCGGCTGCGGCAGTTCCACAAGTTTAAAGGAACAGGAAACGGAAGACCCCGTTGCTGACACACCTACACCCTCTACTGTATTGACAGGAGATGTCTCACTGTTTCCCAATGCCCACCTGCTGGCTTCGGCTGAAGATTTATTGGAGGGGGATGGGATCCAGACAGCCGCAACGAGCAACAAGATTATTGTTGATACAAGGTCGGCAGACGCCTATGCCGCCGGACACATTCCCGGTGCCATCAACCTGCAATGGCAAACGTTTGCTCTCTGGGACGGGTCAGCGCCTGACGGGACCCTGCTGCCTGTCGAAGAGCTGGCAGCGACACTGGGCGCTGTGGGCATCGCCAGTGACGCGAACATTGTTTTTTATGATGATACGGTCTCTTCCTGGGGATCGGCAGGCCGGTTCTTCTGGATGCTGGAATATTTGGGCTGTACCACGGCCCAGGTCCTGAACGGCGGCTGGGACAAATGGGTGGCTGATGGCCTGCCCACCGAGACAGCCGAAAACCAGCTTGCGACGACGACCTTTAGCCCCCAACTCAACAGCGCGGTAATGGCCCAAAAGGAACACATTGCCCAGCGCATTGATGACAGCGACTTTGTATCGGTCGATACCCGTACCGACGAGGAATATATCGGATGGGCCCTGTATGGGGAAGCCCGGGGGGGACATATCCCCAATGCCGTTCAGCTTCCCTATGAGTGGTACTACAACGCGGATAAGAGTATTTTAAGCTATACGGACCTTAAAGAGCTTCTGGAGTCCCGGGGCATCACAACGGATAAAGAGGTGGTGGCCTACTGTACCGCCGGCATCCGTAGCGGCTTTTTCTACTTTTTAGGGCGACTGATGGGCTACACCCAGGTGGCCAATTATGACGGTTCCATGTGGGACTGGGCTGCGGCCGATGCGGCGACCTGTCCAATGGACAAACTGCACAACTACCAAGCGCTTGTCTATCCGGCTTGGGTGGATGCACTGATCAAGGGTGAAAATCCGCCCACCTATTCCGGGAACGGCTATGTCATTCTGTTTACATCCTGGGAGGCCCGGTATGCTGAAAACCGATCAGATTATGTGGGCACCCCCTATGAAACAGGCCATATCCCCGGGGCCATTTTCCTGGATACCTATGCCATTGAGAATGGGCCGAATTCCGAATATGGTGAGGGGTATGCATTTCCTGAAGAGGGAAATGCAAAATCGGTGGCTGAACTGCAGAGCCTTTTTGGAAGTTTGGGCATATCTCAGGATAAAACCGTGATTGTCTATGCCGATGATGACATTTCCATGATGACCGCCGGCCGTGTTGCCTGGGCATTGATGCTTTCAGGCGTCGAGGACGTCCGGATTCTCAATGGCAGCTACGATGCCTGGGTGGCTTATGGGGGGGTGGTTGAAACCACACCCAATTCATTAACACCGGTGTCTTTTGGCAGCAGTGCCGGAAATCCCGGCTACCTTGCAACCAAGGACGATTTGCAGGACGTCATCGATGGGGACAGGCTGGATACGATCATCGTTGATGACCGTGAATGGGCCGAGTACATTGGGGATTCCAACTCATACTATCATTACTTCCATGAATTGGGCCGAATCAAAACCTCCCAGTGGATTGGTGACTGGGTGGAACTTTGCCGGGAGGATTTCCAATCCCTGAAAGCCTTTGGCGAGGTGAAAGATAACTGGCGGGAATCGGGGTTTTCACCAGACAGGCAGATGTATTTTTATTGCGGTACCGGGTGGCGGTCCGCACTCTACACGTTTTATGCCTATCTAATGGGGTGGCCGGCAGCCAATTACGATGGCGGCTGGTTCGAGTGGTCCTACTACAATAACGCCAGGGAAACCGGGCATACCGATCGGTTGATGAGTGCAGCATCGTTAAGCGAATTGGTGCAGAACAATAACGATGGAAATCCCTATGTGATTGTGGAAACCGGTTGGGGCCCCGCAGGGGATTCCTATCAGAACGGCCATATCCCCGGGGCAATCTGGGTGAATACGGACGAAATTGAATATGATTGCTTTAACGCCCGAAATGACTGGCCCGTAGATGCCGGTGATCCGCCTTGCTGGGACCGGAGTACCACCGAGGCGGAGGATGCGGCCAAGGGGCTTGGCCCTGATGACAGCTTGCCGCGAAATTGGTGGAACATTTACCCGGACGAATATCTGCTGCCCGCCATTTCGTATATGGGGATCGACAAGAACACCACGGTGATTGTTTACGGCAAAAGCGTTTCGGCTGCCGCGCGGATTGTCTGGACGCTTATGTATGCAGGGGTAGAAGATGTCCGATTGCTGGATGGAGGAAAGGCGGCCTGGGAAGCTGCCGGGTATCCATTAGAGACGACCGCAAATGAGCGAATCCCCGTTGCTGCATTTGATCCGGATGATCCAGCCCGCACCGTTGCTATTCGTCCGGAATATAAAGTCGATATTCCTTATATTCGTGAGGTTGTTGATGGCAGCATTGCAAACTCCAAGGTGGTCGATATTCGGTCTTGGGACGAGTACATTGGTGCCAGTGAGCCCTACAGTTACATTCCCACAAACGGAAGAATTCCGGGCGCTGTCTGGGGGATGGACGATGGCGATTATCTGAACGATGATGATATGATCAAATCCCTTGATGAGATATACGCCTACTGGAACAGCCAGGGACTGACTTCAGACAACCAGCTAAGTTTTTACTGCGGGACCGCATGGCGTTCCAGTTTAGCGTGGTTCTATGGCTATATGTTGGGGTATCCCAACGTTAGTAACTTCGACAGTTCGTGGTTCGAGTGGAGCATGGGGGAGGGATCTGCCTATAACGGGGATGATCCGGTTTTGAATCCGATTGTGGATGAGACCCCGGATCTGCCGTAAACTGAAGGCTCAGACCTCTTCTGATAGGATAATATCGAGAAAAAGGCCGCTCTCTGTGGGCGGCCTTTATTTTACTAGTTTTTCAAAAAAACCGAAGGTGACGGCTTCGTATCCATTTGGCGCATAGTTCCATTTTTTTCCATAAACATGAAGTCGTTTGGTGTCGCCGTTGGTGTCCACAAGCGGCCCACCGTCCAAGGCCCAGGCCAGAATGCCACCTGCAAGGTTCAATATCGGGATCCCCTTGAGAGCCATTTTTTTGGACAAGACCCCGCTTCTGTATCCAATGGTGCAGTATGCCACCGCGGTTTTTCCATCGATGATGGAAGGATCGTTCAGAAAAGTTTTCTCCGTAATAGCGTTCGGTATCATGGAAACGGCCTGTTCCTCAGGTAGACGAACATCGATAAATAGGATTTCCCCCTTGGCAGATAGCATCCGTGCATCAGCAGCCGAAATGTCGGATACGTCAGGGAAGTCTTTTTTATAGGATGAGTACATTCCCTGAACGGCACTTTTTTTCTGTTCATCTGTTAGTGATGACTTCTTCTCCGGTTCCGTGGCGGTCAACACCGAAGAAAGCATCAGCAAGCTGATGACGGTCATCACAACGATCCATTGGTTCTGCGTATTATTTCTTCTCATGCACTTTTCCATAATTGTTTAATATAGGAAGATATAATTTAATTGCAAATAGTATTTATCAATCAAGATCGGGAGCCTATATTTGGATAATCAATTTGACATATGAACGCTTCCCATTGCATTTTTTTTGATGATGAAGGATAAGTAAATTGTGGAAAATCATTTAAAAAAGACATAGGGCGTTAGATGCTAGATTCAAATGAGAAAAGCGCTATGGAAACCGAAACATTGGTAGGGCAAATCAGTGAACGGGCTGGCCATCTGTTTCAAACCCGGCAACTGATGTGCGCGGAAGCAGTGGTCGTGTCCCTGAATCAGGGGTTGGGCGGGGGCCTTACCGATACCCAGGCAGTTGCCATGGCAGCACCGTTTTGTGCTGCCCTTGGGGAAAGCGGATGTCTCTGTGGCGCATTAAGCGGTGCCGTGATGGTTACGGGTCTCTTTTTAGGCAACAACCGGCCTTATCACCACCGAAAAGATATGCGTGAAAGCGCTCGCCGACTGCATGACGCCTTCAAAACATCCAATGGCGCAACCTGCTGTCGGATTTTGTCGCGGAAAGCCAAGGGAGATAAAAAAGCCCATTTTCAGCAATGTGCCGATCTGACTGCCGAAGCAGCGAAACTTGCGGCACGGCTGATTCTCGAGAAACGCCCGGAATTGATCGAACAAACGGATAACGAATATATTGCCAAGCGGGAATCAACAACAGGAAGTCTGTTGAAAAGACTTTTTCGCTGCATCCGTGGATGATGATGGCTTCATAAAAAGTCCAACATCTACTTTTTACTCGGTGTTAGGTTTTGGGTGTTAAATTTTAAGTAACTTATTAATAAGCCAAAACAAATCTTAACACTTAATACTTAAAGCTTAAAACTGATGAATTCGGCTTTTTACGAATTCATCAATATGGGCAATAACCAAAAGGGGAAATTATGGCTGATAAGCCGATTCAACTCACTCGTAGCGTAAAGGGAGCCGGTTGAGCGTCTAAGCTTTCGCCGGGGGACCTGGACGACGCATTATGCGGGCTTGATTTTCCTGTGGATAAAAATGTGCTGGTGGGTTTGGGCACTGCGGATGATGCGGGCGTATATCAAATTTCAGAAGAGCTGGCCCTTATCCAGACCGTGGATTTTTTCACACCGATTGTGGATGATCCGTTTGATTTTGGACGCATCGCTGCGGCAAACGCATTGTCAGATGTTTATGCCATGGGGGGGGAGCCCAAAACCGCCATGAATTTAGTGGCCTATCCCATGCAAAAATTGGGAAAGGAAATTCTGCGCGCTGTTTTGGCCGGTGGAATCGAAAAAATCAGGGAGGCGGGTGCGGTTCTCATCGGTGGCCATAGCGTCGAAGATGATGAGTTTAAATACGGGCTTTCTGTTACCGGCTTTGTTCATCCGCGTAAGATTTACACGAACCGGGGATTACGGCCCGGCGACCGGTTGATACTCACAAAGCCCCTGGGTTTTGGTATTATCAATACCGCCATCAAGGGAGGGCTGGCATCTTCTGAAACCATATCAGAAGTAACGGAGCTTATGGCCTCATTGAATAAAACGGCTTCTGAGGTATCGAAATCTTTCCCGATAGCGGCCTGTACGGATGTAACCGGGTTTGGGCTACTCGGTCATCTGGCAGAGATGATTGATGGCACCGATGTTGGCGTTACAGTTGAAAGCAAGAATGTGCCGGTGCTTCCGGATGCGATGACGTTTGCATCCATTGGGTTTGTACCAGGGGGTGCCCATCGAAACCGGAATTTTCGTTCCAACATCGTAAGACTATCTGATGATGTAGGGCCTGTTATGCAGGATGTACTATTTGACCCTCAAACATCCGGTGGCCTGTTGATTGGCTGTCCTGAAAAGGCGGCACGGGTGTTAAAAAATCAGTTGATTTCAAATGGTATATCTTACGCTGCCATTATTGGTGCCGTGCATGACACCGAAAAGGGAATCATCAATGTGATCTGAAAAAAGGAGTCCATAAATGGTAAAAACGCTCGATGCAAGGGGGCTGGCCTGCCCGGCCCCGGTGTTAATGACGAAGGACGCTGTTGAAAGTGGTGACGTAACCACTGTTGAAATCATCGTTGACAATGAGGCCGCCAAAGAGAATGTCAGTCGATTTTTAGGGTCGCGACAATTTTCCGTTACGTCGACCCAGGATGGAACGGATTTTAAGCTTCTGGCCCAACGGGAAGGGACGGCAAAAGACCCTTTGCCCGCGGTTGAATCCAAGCCGGCTCCGGCATCCGGTACCCAGAAAAAAATTATGGTACTGATTGCCACCGATCGCCTCGGGTTCGGTGATGATGAATTGGGCCAAAAACTGATTGTCAGTTTTATCAAAACCATCAAAGAAATGGGGAAGGAGCTGTGGCGACTCGTTTTTGTCAACAATGGGGTTAAACTTACCATTAGCGGTTCCCCAGTACTGGAAGACCTGCTTGCCTATGAAAAAAACGGTCTGACCATTTTGGTTTGCGGTACCTGCCTGACCCATTTTGACCTGCTCGAAGCCAAAAAAGTAGGGGAAACCACGAACATGCTGGATATTGTTACGGCGATGCAGCTGGCTGACAAGGTGATCAATTTATAATTGGCTTTTGCTTACCGATCAGGTAAAAAAGCCATTATGGACAACACCCCACCTAACGTATGCTGCCCTGCGTGTGGCGACCCGGTAAAACCGAATTGGCGGATCTGCCCTGTCTGCGAGTCACGCCTTCAGGCACCTGTTTGCCCCTCTTATGGAGAAAAGCTAAAGGAAACTTGGCGCCGTTGTCCGGAGTGCGATTTTCGACTCGTGTGTCCAGCTTGTGGGAACCGCTTCAAAGATAAAAACGGTGTGTGCCCTCATTGCGGTTCGCCCCCAGCGATACCGCAGGAACAGGATCCCGTCTTCAAGGATCACGTTTGCGGGCTGGAATTCGTTCTGATAAGGGGGGGAACCTTTCAGATGGGGGATACCCTCAACCAGGGCAATGAAATGGAACAACGCGTTCACGAAGTGACGCTGAGTGATTTCTACATGACCCGGTTTCCGATCACCCAATCCCAGTGGCGTGTATTGATGGATGATAATCCTTCCAATTTCAGGCATCCGGATAATCCTGTAGAGCAGGTGACATGGACGGAGGCCTGCCGTTATGCGGAGAAACTAAGCGACACAACGAAGACGGGCGTTAAATTCCATTTGCCCACAGAATCGCAATGGGAATATGCGGCACGAGGCGCAGGAAAGGATGATCTTTATGCCGGCGGCGCGGACATAGATTCGGTGGCTTGGTATGAGGGCAATAGTCATGGCCGCTCTCACCCGGTTGGCCAAAAGCTGCCAAACGCTCTTGGGCTGTATGATTTGAGCGGAAATGTATGGGAATGGTGTCAGGATACCTTCCACACGGATGCCTATCGCCAGCATAAAGGACTTGACCCGGTGATAACGACCTCTGGACCAGATCGTGTAATTCGTGGTGGCAGTTGGAATATGGATGCCTGGAGCGCTCGATGCGCCCGCCGCTTCAGCTTTCGGTTTGATTTCGTCGGGCCGGCTTTGGGGTTCAGGCTGGTGATGCTGCCAATCTAAACTGGAGACCATGGGAATGATGACCTTTATGATTTATTGATATGGTGAATGATGTAGATACACGTTTCATTATCTGGACCGGTTGCAATCAACAGGGCCAAATAACTTCCTGGAGACGTATAAGATGATCAAGTCCTGGTATCTGGCGGGGGCGCCAGTGGATGGCAATGCCTTGCTGTTTCCGATGGACTGCTTTCCGATTACCGTCGGGCGGAGCCGGGAGTGTTCGCTGACCATTGAATCCCAGGATGTATCCCGGATTCATGCCCGCATGGAAATGGGATCTAATGGCGAGCTGCGGTTGTTCGATCTTTCAAGCACCAATGGTACCTTCGTCAACAGGACCCGCATCAATATCCCCACCGTCCTAAACGACGGAGACATCCTCCACTTCGGCAGTGCTGAGTTCAGACTAAAATGCAGGCCCACATCCCCGACCACCCAAGATTGCGAAAATTTCGTGTTAGATCGTACCTGTGTTTTGCAACCGAATCTAACCTTGCCGGAAAACTACCTGCTGCTTGAAAAAGAATTCATCGAGATGTTGGCAGAAAACAGGCTTGACGTGGCATGGCAGCCGATTGTCGATGCCCGGAATTTTAAGCCGGTTGCTTATGAAGTATTGGGGCGAGGTGACCATCCCGCACTGCCGAGATCGCCATCTCAGCTCTTTTCCCTTGCAGCAAAGTTGGGGAAAGAAGCGGTGCTTTCCCATGCGTTTCGGCTCCTTGGTGCAAAAAAAGCCGCAAAACAGATAGATCCGGTTTGCCTCTTCATGAACAGTCATCCGGTGGAGATATTTTCCGAATCGTTTTTTGAGTCCATCGCTGAAATTCAGTCTCTTGCGCCACATATGAAACTGGTGATGGAAGTCCATGAAACCGCAGTGAATGAAGGCAATAAGATGCGATCGACGATCCGGCGCCTGCGGGCAATGGATGTCAGGATCGCCTATGATGATTTTGGCGCCGGTCAATCCCGTTTGGAGGAGTTGGCTGACATGCCGGCGGATTTTGTTAAGTTCGCCAGCAGCTTGATTCGAAATCTTGATCGGGCGCCGGATAATAAACTGCTAATGGTCGAAAGATTGGTTGGGATCGTATTGAGTATTGGCTCAACACCCCTTGCGGAAGGCATTGAAACGGCGGCCGAAGCTGCCGTTTGCAGGCAGATGGGCTTTAAACTCTACCAGGGCAATCTGACCGGAAAGCCACAGCTCGTAACAGGCCGCTCAAATATTTAATACAATACGCCCGTGATCTTTTCGACCTGGCTCACAAATTTTTCGCTACGGATAGCGGAAACGATTTTATCGATGTCTTTGGCGATAATGCGATCTTCTTCCAGATGCGGCACTTCGGCACGGACGGTATTGTAAGCCGCCAGCGTACCTTCTCCTGGTTTCACATTCGTGAACAGATCCATGGCTTGGGCACCACAGAGCAGTTCAATGGCGATAACGGTTTTCGCATTTTGAATTACCTGGCGGCATTTCCTGGCGGCATGGGCGCCCATTGAGACATGGTCTTCCTTGTTCGCAGAGGTCGGAATGGAATCCACGCAAGCAGGATGGGCCAGGACTTTGTTTTCGGAAACCAGGGCCGCTGCCGTGTACTGGGCGATCATCATGCCTGAATGAAGGCCACCGTTTGAGACCAGAAACGCGGGGAGCCCGGATAGCTGGGGGTTGACAAGTCGCTCTATTCGACGTTCCGATACGTTTGCAAGCTCGGCCATGGCTATGGTCAGAGCGTCCATGGCCATAGCAACCGGCTGGCCGTGAAAATTGCCGCCGACCAGGAACTCGCCCGTTTCCGGAAAAATCAGTGGATTGCCGGTGGCGGCATTCATTTCTATTTCGATGGCCTGCCGGACATAGGCGAGCACCGAGCGGCTGGCGCCATGGACCTGGGGAGAGCAGCGAAGGGTATATGCGTCCTGGACCCGACAGCAGTCCTCGTGGGAAGAGATAATTTCACTGTTTTGGGTAATGCGAAGCATATTGTCTGCTGATTCGATTTGGCCCTGGTGCGGCCGTAGCTGATGGATCCGCTGGTCAAATTCTGTCCGGCTGCCCATGAGCACCTCGAGGCTCATGGCGGCGGCAATATCCGTATGTTTAGCAAGGGAAATCGCGTCCCATACTGCCAATGCACCGATGGCGGTCATAACCTGCGTGCCGTTTACAAGGGCAAGTCCTTCTCCCGGCGCCAGTACCAGGGGGGTAAGGCCGCAGTGCTTTAGCGCCCGTTTGCCACTGATTCGTCGTCCATTGTAAAAGGCCTCTCCTTCTCCAATAAGCACCAGGGCCATATGGGCAAGCGGTGCCAGGTCACCACTGGCACCCACTGACCCCTGGGATGGCACTACCGGGCAAACACCGCGGTTTAACAATGCAAGAAGATGCGCCACGGTCTCTGGCCGAACCCCTGAATGCCCCAGGCTAATATCGTTTACTCTTAGCAAAATGGCGCCTCGGACGACCTCTTCGGGTAGCGGGTCGCCAACCCCGGCCGCGTGGCTCAGCAGTATGTTTCGCTGGAGGCGCTTTGCGTCCTTTGCAGAAATGGCCACATCGCTAAGAGCGCCAAAACCCGTAGTGACACCGTACACCCGTTTTTCTTCCGAAACCCATCGATCGATAAGGGCCCGGGCTTGAACGATACGCTGCAGTGCTTTTTCTCCCACTTCAACCGGGCGCCCCTGGCGTGAAACAGCTACCAGGTCTTCCAGATTCAGGGGATTGCCATTGATGCAAAGGTTGTCCACTTTTTTTCTTCCTCTTTCACCCTAAGCTCCATTTCTTCTACTTTTCTTTGAAGCTGTGTCACATAGGCTTCGTCCTTCACCGAGGAGAGATTAAACTTCACATTATAAAGTGCCCCTTTTGCAGCGGCACCTGCCAAAAGGACCGCCACGGCGGAATCGGTGATGACATCTTTTCTTCCGATTTCAATCGCATTGCCAGCCAGCCTTAATACCCCAAGGGCGTTTTGGGCAATCATAAAGGGGATCCAGCAGATTTCTTTTTTTGCTACGCTAATATCCGATTTGCGTTTCGCTTGTTCTAACTGGGTTGTCTTTGGCAAGCGAAGGGCACACAGAAACGCCTCATATGCCTGGGCGTCCCGGTCCACCTGTTGGACAAGCTCCCTTTGCAGTGCATCTGCCTGTTCGCTCAGATGGAGCAGTTGCTGTTTTGTTTCCGCACCGCTCTCAGTCTTTTCAATCGTTAGCCGTGCCACCATGGCAGAAAGTGCTGCTGCCAGGGCCCCTGCAAGGGCCGAAACACTCCCCCCCCCTGGGACCGGCGCGTCAGACCCCGTGGCACGAACAAACTCTGAAATACTTTTGTCAGCAAGCATCTTCTTCCCCCTTCCCTCTGTTATGATATGCAATGTAACCCTTTTTTATAACCATCTGTACGGAATTGGCACCTGTATAATAGGGCAGGAAACGATAGGACGGAAACGACAGCAGCATCAAGTCGGCCTTTTTCCCCACGTCAATACTGCCGATTTGTTTGGCACGTCCCACGGCCGCTGCGGCATTGAGCGTCAGGGCGGTGACCGTCTCTTCTGTGCTCATATCCATGTAAAGGGTGGCCAGCGCGATCACCAGTGGGATAGAACTGGTAAAAGCGCTGCCGGGATTTAGATCCGTGGCTAACGCCACCGGGCATCCCTGATCAATGATATGCCTTGCCCTGGCATAGGGTTCCCTTAAGCAGAAAGCGGTGAGGGGCAGTAGCACCGCCACCACACCGGCCCGGGCCATTTGCTGGATGCCCTGGTCCGATGCTCGCAGTAAATGATCCGCCGACACCGCCTTCAGGGAGGCTGCCAACTCGGCACCGCCAAGCGTGGACATTTCATCGGCATGGAGTTTGATCTTCAGCCCCACTGCTCTGGCTTTTTCGAGTAACTGCCGGGACTGAGCGACCGAAAAGACGTTTTTTTCACAAAAGACGTCACAAAATTCCGCCAAGTTACCCTCTGCAACGGTAGGCAGCACTGTGTCGGCCACATAGGCGACGTAGTCATCTGTTTTTCCTCGGTATTTCTCAGGGACTGCGTGAGCGCCCAAAAACGTTGGTACGATGTCCACCGGGTGTCGTTCATTGAGGGTTTTCATCACCGCAAGCTGCTTGATTTCAGTGGTCAGATCAAGACCATACCCGCTTTTCCCTTCCACTGTGGTTACCCCCTGGGAAAGAAAGACATCCAGGCGCTCCAGGGCAGTGTGAACGAGCCGTTCGCTGGAAGCCTTCCGTGTGGCCTGCACTGTGCTCAGAATACCGCCCCCCCGTCCCAGGATATTAAGATAGCTGTCGCCCTTCAATCGTCGGGCAAACTCCTCTGGCCGGTAGCCGGCGAACACCAGATGGGTGTGGGGGTCCACAAAACCCGGCAGGACCGCTTTCCCGGTGGCATCGATTGTTTTTCCGGTAAAGGCGTTTTTTTCTTTACACAGCTGGTCAGTGGTGCCTACGGCGTTAATGATGCCATCCTCGATGAAAACAGCACCATTTAAAATGATTCCGAGATCTGCCATTGCCGGTCCTGCCTTGGCTTCAAACCCACTGCAGGTGACAAGCTCCGGAATATTTTTGATAAGAAGCGTTCCTCCCAATGACCTACCTCCCTACTCGGGCAGCAAATGAGTTTCCAGCACCTGGTCTACGGAAAATTGCGAAAGCCCCAGGTAGTAAGCCGCACTGTCAATCAATGCCGCCATGGGCACCAGTCCCACGATTTCACTGCCTGATATGCTCACACCATACCGCCTGGCTTCGGTTCGGATCAATTCATGGGTGCGATACAATGCTGTTTGAGAAAAATCAGTCATATTCATGGAGATTTGAACTTGGTTCTTGGTCTTCAGTGGCACCGCCATTGCCTTGCAGTAACGAAGCCCGCCGTCCTTAAAACGAACCGCTTTGGCAATGTGGGTTGCGATGTCCAACCGGTTGGTATTGAGGTTTACATTAAATGCCACCAGGGGATTGCGTGCGCCCACTGCCGTAACACCGGCGGTGGGGTGAATCTTTGCTGGTCCGAAATCCGGTTTCCAGACGGCCTGTTTCAACTTTTCAGGCATTTTTTCAAATTCTCCTGCCCGAATCGTTGAAAGATTTTTCCGTTCCGGCGCTGTGGCGGCCTGGTCATATAGAAAGACCGGCAGGCTAAACCGATCTGCCAGGACGTTTCCTACCTGCCTTGCCACGGTAACCGCTTGGGCCATGCTCATGTGACGGATTGGTACAAAGGGCACCACATCAACAGCCCCCATTCGCGGGTGATGTCCGCGGTGGTTGTTCATATCGATGAGGGCAACTGCCTGGGTCACCGCCGCCATCAGGCAATCGATTAGGCGAGCAGGTTCCCCCAGCACCGTGACCACAAGACGGTTGTGGTCTTCATCCGGTTGGTAATCCAAAAGCTTGACGTTCTGGTTGTTGCGGAAGGGGGCCACAATGCGGTCAATGATATCCGCATTCCGACCCTCGCTGAAATTGGGAACGCATTCGATCAATTGGGTGGCCATTGATTATTTCCCTTTTAACGCCTGAGTAACGACCTTTTCCACAAGGCGGTCATCTGCAACGTACGGCAGGGTAATCTCATCGTTGTCAGAAGACCGGTTGTGGGCCAGGGCCGTTGCCACGGCGTGTTCATTTCTAGCCCATGCCCGGCGAGCCACACCGCCCATAACATCCCACGTCATGGCGCGTTTGATCACCGCATCCACCCGACGACTGCCATCCAGCACGAGGCCAAAGCCACCATTAATGGCTTTTCCGATACCGACTCCCCCCCCGTTGTGGAGGGCAACCAGGCTCATGCCCCGGGATGCGTTACCGGCGAAACAATGGACTGCCATGTCTGCCATGACATTGCTGCCGTCTTTGATGTTGGCTGTTTCCCTGAAAGGGGAATCTGTGCCGCCAACGTCGTGATGATCCCGGCCGAGCATAATTGGTCCGATGTCACCATTTCGCACCATTTCATTAAACTTCAGGGCAATACGGGTCCTTCCGGCGGCATCCTGGTAAAGGATTCTGGCCTGAGTGCCTACCACTAGTCGATTTTTATCGGCATCGCGTATCCAGGCGTAATTGTCCCTGTCCTGAAAGTTTCTCTCTGGATCAATGCAGGCCAAGGCCGCCGCATCTGTTTGGGCCAGATCTTCAGGCTTTCCACTCAAGCAAACCCATCGAAACGGGCCATAGCCGTAGTCAAACAGCAGCGGCCCCATGATATCTTCCACATAGGAGGGGTAGATGAATCCACCCCTGGTATCTTTTCCGTTTTTACAAATGGCGGTAACGCCGGCATCGAACACGGCTTTAAGGAAACTGTTGCCATAATCAAAAAAATAGGTTCCCCTTGCTGCCAAATGGCCGATTAGCGTGATATGCTGCTTGAGGGAGCGGCCCACATGCTGCCTGAAAGCCGCCGGATCGTGTTGCAGCATATCGGTTCGTTCTTGGAATGTTAGCCCCTGGGGACAATACCCGCCGTCATAAACAGCGTGACATGATGTCTGGTCTGACAGTAGATCAATCGGAACATTCTCTTTTACGGCAACGTTCAAAAGATCCACAATGTTGCCGTAAAAGGCGATGGCGATCGCTTCCTTTTTGGATTGACAGTCTTTTGCAAGTTTAAAGGCCTCTTTGGCGCTCGCTGTAACATGGCGAACCCATCCTTGAGATTTTCGCACCTGAATTCGGGATTCATCCACCTCGGCAATAATGCCGACACCCCCCGCGATTTCGATCGCTTTCCCCTGGGCCCCACTCATGCCGCCCAGGCCCGAGCTGACAAAAAGGTGGCCGGCAAGATTGGCAGAATCCGGCAGGTCGAGTTTGAGGCGGCCCGCATTCAGGAGTGTGCTGTAGGTACCATGAACAATGCCTTGCGGGCCAATGTACATCCATCCGCCCGCCGTCATCTGGCCGTAGTTGGCAACCCCCATGGCAGCCGCCCGTTGCCAGGAAGCGAGATTGTCAAACATGCCAACCATGAGCCCGTTGGTGATAATGATCCGTGGGGCATGCGCGCCGGATTTAAAGAGACCCACCGGATGCCCGGATGCCACGGCCAGGGTTTGCGACCGTGTGATCCGTTCCAGATAGCACTTGATCAGACGGTATTGCATCCAGTTTTGGCAAACCTGGCCGGTTTCGCCGTAGGTCACCAGTTCATAGGGATAAAGCGCGACATCAACATCCAGGTTGTTGTCAATCATGACCTGGAAGGCCTTTCCTTCCAGGCAACGGCCCTTGTAATGGCTTATGGGGTGGGCACGAATGTGGCCAGGGGGGCGAAAGCGGTAGCCATAAATTCGCCCCCGGGTGATTAACTCATCCATAAATTCCGGGGCAAGGTCTTCGTGCCATTTCTCGGGAATGTAGCGGAGCGCGTTTGTCAACGCAAGGCGTATCTCCGTGTCGCTCAGATCGCTTGAACGCCTGGGGGCCCGCCGAACCCCTTTCATGACATCCGGCATTTCAGGAAGTGCTTCGAATAAGTCATCCAGCCGGACGCTCATTGCTGCAGAAATATCCGAGTTGTTAATCACGTATCCTCATTTTATGGAATATCGATCTGCCAATTCACGGTAGACGAGTTTGCTTCCCCCGAAAATATCGAGGGCGCTACCGACCGTAAAATCAATTGCGCCGTTTCCCAATTCACGGATCAATTCAATATCCTCAATGCTACGAATACCACCGGCATAAGTGATGGGGATTTCCGCCCATTTCCCCAACATGCCGACCAGATGTGTTTCAATGCCGTTGCATTTGCCCTCTACATCCACTGCGTGGATTAAAAATTCAAAGGCATATTCAGCCAGTTCGTCTAAAAGTTGGGGCGTGACGACCTCCCGGGTGAAATTCTGCCATCGATTGGTGACAACATGGTAGTCATTTCCCCGACGCCGACAACTAAGATCCAGAACCAGCCGGTTTTTCCCCACACGCTCACGCAGCTGGGTCAACCGCTGTTTGTCCACAATGCCGTCATGGAATACCCAGGAGGTGACAATCACGGCTTCCGCTCCGGCATCGAGCCAGTCAGTCGCGTTGTCAGCACTGACACCACCGCCCAGTTGCATGCCGCCAGGCCAGGCAGTTAATGCCGCCCGGGCTGCTGTCTCATTTCCCGCTCCCAACTGGATGATATGGCCACCGGTCAGGTTGTCTTTTCGATAGCATTCGGCAAACCACTCGGCTGGCTTATCGGCCTTGAAATTTGTTTGAGGGCTTTCAGAATCGGTCAATGTGCCACCAACGATTTGTTTTACGATGCCTTGATGAATATCGATACACGGGCGAAATTTCATAGCAACAGATTGTCTCCTTCCACGCTGTTTTTATTTTGGATCTTTCTTTTTCAATCATATACCATGCAGTTGGTATTTTCCAGTGCGTCACCAAATCTGATAAGCGCCTGGCATCCCAAAGTCTATATTATCCCCTGTGGTGTTGATAAAATTTTGTTTGTTTATCCTCACCGAATCATACAACAGAGATCATAGAAATTATTTGGTGGGGCCATTTGGGATTTCAAATAGGTGCCATTTCCACCTGTCGAAGAATTTTTATATGTTCCAACGCAGTTTATTCTGCCGAAATTTTATTTGATGAATACAACCACCTGCTTTTATATAAAATATTTGGGCGGAACAGGTCTGATTCCCTTGATAATAATTGAATTTTCGACATACGTTCCAGTATAATCATTCGAGATACCGATTTCACGTCTTAAACGCGTTACCTAAAGGAGGTCTCATGGCTGAATGGTTAACACGAATCAAATTAAAGTATCGGTTACTTTTACCGAACACCCTTTTCCTAATCGTTTTAGCGGTGATCGTCTTTTCCACCCTGCATACCCGTGCGATCGTCAACTCTGCCTCCGAAAACGAAATGGAAATCATCAACCTATCTAAAAATTTCCGAAATGCTGTTATGGACGCAAACGGATACATAAACGGCAACATATCGTATGACGATTTCATTAATAGCCACGGTGAATTGCTCGCTACCTTGTCTGAAAACGAGCATGGCATCAGTGCGTCAAAATTGCATGCTCTTCTCGGAAGAACTGAAGAGTTGTCCAAACAAATTCAAAAGCTTAAAAATGAGTGCCAGGCATTTTCAGATGAATCAAGCTTACAGTCGGATGAATGGCTGAAGCTTATTTCTGAGCGTCTACTTGATAAAACCGAGGGCAGCGAGGTGACCGATCTCGAGTTTATGGTTATCCCCGGCGCACACCTCAATACCGCTATAAACCTTCAGGTAATGATTCTTCTCGAACAACTCAACCCGTCCAACAGTGACTTTGAAAACGCAAAGGCCGAAATGCTCGCTACACTGGAAGATAGAATTAAACAGATGAGAATTGATACGAAACGGTTGGCCGATACTGATTTCGCTCATATGGCACAGCTCGCGGAAGATCTTTTCGAAAAAATTATCACCAACACGCATATCATCATCAAACATGTGGAAGAACAGCGCCGCATACAACCTGAGATTTTGAGCAGTTTGATGGGGAGTATTGGCGCTGTCGACAAACGTGTCGTTGTCCTTAGCGATACCATTTTTAAAAATTTCGAAAGAAACCAGATTCGATTGTCTTGGATTATGGTCATCGTGATTGCCGCGACTGTGGGCGTCGCATTTTTCTTGTCAAGAAGCATTGTAAAGACCCTGGAAACCAGTATCGAAGGGTTGGACGCTGGATCAGAACAGGTGGCGTCCGCTTCCTCACAAATTACATCTGCCAGTCAGACACTTGCCGCTGGCACTTCGGAGCAGGCTGCCACAGTTGAGGAAACCTCCTCTTCTTTGGAAGAAATGGCGGTCATGACCCGAAAAAATGCCGATAATTCCAACCAGGCCAAATCAATGATGGAAGAGACCAAAACTGTCGTTGAAAAGGTGGAACGGAATATGGAACAGATGATGGCTGCAATTAGTGACATTACCCAGACAAGTCAGGAGACCGGCAAAATTGTAAAAACCATTGATGAAATCGCTTTTCAGACCAATCTCCTTGCACTCAACGCCGCCGTTGAGGCGGCGCGGGCCGGTGAAGCTGGGGCAGGGTTTGCCGTGGTCGCTGACGAAGTGAGAAGCCTTGCTATGCGGGCCGCAGAGGCTTCTAAAAATACTACCACCCTTATTGAGGGGACCATTGCAGCTGTCAGCAAGGGAAATGATATCAGCCTGCAAGCGATGGAAGCGTTCAAGGAAAATAAGGAAACTGCCGGGAAAGTGAGCAATCTCATAAACGATATTGCGAAGTCGTCCAATGAACAATCGCACGGCATAGAGCAAATGAATCAGGCCGTTTCAGAAATCAATAAAGTGGTTCAGCAAAATGCGTCGACATCTGAAGAGACTGCTTCGGCCGCCGAGGAGTTGAACGCACAGGCGACCATCATGAAACAGTTTGTAAACGAATTGGTTGCACTTGTGGGCGGTGCCAGGGATAAAAATTATTCGAAAGAAGCAATCATTCCTAAGTTCAGCATGAAACGAAAACCTCTGCCGCCAACTCAGCCGAAATCGCCTCAAAAGAAAACGGAGGTGACACCGCGCCAGGTCATTCCGATGGATGAAAAAGATTTTGAGGATTTTTAGGACCTTGAAAAACAAATCCGGAAACAAATTTCATCAAGAAAATCGGCGTACAGATGATTAAGAATCCATTCTTTGACTCATTTCAATGGTAAGGATAAACAATTCACAGTTGTTTGAGTAGGGAACTATACTAAATAGAATTTCAGAACGGGTTCTTCGGTTATGGATGCCGGCCCTTAGTGTTAATGTCATTAAAGTAGCCATGGTGGTGCCCAAATAAAGCTTTGGCATTTGAGGAAAGAACTCGTTTAAAACGGTTTTAAATCGATTTCCATAAAATATTTAACAAAAAGCCTTGAAAGAATTCGTCCCCTGTTAGACAATCCATAGTCTTTTCATGTTTCGTGTGGTTTGTCTTGGAAAAATAGGCATTCCAAAACAGGGCCTCCTTAACTCACATGATGTATAACGGTTTTTTAAAAAAACATATAGCAGGGATATGTTGGGTATAAAGATATTATGCAAATTAGAAATATAGCAATTATTGCCCATGTTGATCATGGTAAAACAACTTTGGTTGATAGAATTTTGCACCAGGCGAAATTGTTCAGGGAAAATCAGAAAGTGCAGGATTTGGTTCTGGATTCGAATGATCTGGAACGGGAGAGAGGGATAACGATTTTATCCAAAAACGTATCCGTAAAATACAAGGGAACAAAAATCAATATCATTGATACGCCTGGGCACTCAGATTTTGGCGGAGAAGTGGAACGTGTCCTAAACATGGCAGATGGGGTGCTGTTGCTTGTTGATGCGTTTGAGGGGCCAATGCCCCAGACACGATTTGTTTTGCAAAAAGCATTAGAACTGGGGTTGAAACCCATTGTTGTTATCAATAAAGTGGATAAACCAAACTGTAATCCCGAAGAGACGAATGATCTTGTACTCGATCTGATGTTTTCTCTGGATGCCACAGAGGATCAACTTAATTTCCCAACGGTTTACGGCTCTTCAAAACAGGGATGGATGGGGAACGACTGGAAAACGCCGACAAATGATATCAGCTTTTTATTAGATACTATTATTGCGTATTTTGAGCCGCCAAAAGATAACCCGGGGACCTTGCAGATACAGATCAGTTCATTGGACTACTCATCCTATACCGGTAGAATTGCTGTGGGACGGGTGCATAGAGGCAGCATTAAAATGGGCGACCGGGTTTCCATTGTTCAGAGAAATGGCCAGATACACAAATCCGTCATAAAAGAACTTTATCTTTTTGAAGGCCTGGGAAAAATAAAAACGAAAAAAGAAATTAAATCTGGCGAAATTGTCGCCATAATGGGGCTTGAATTCTTTGACATTGGAGATACGATTGCTGATTTTGATGAGCCAGAGGCTTTAAAACCGATTGCCGTCGATGAACCTACCATGAGTATGCTCTTCACTATCAACAACTCACCATTTTTTGGTAAAGAAGGTAAATACGTTACATCAAGACATATCAGAGAGAGATTGTTCAAAGAAACAGAGAAAAACCTGGCCTTAAAAGTTGAAGAAACGGATTCATCTCATAAATTAATTGTTTACGGCAGAGGAACCCTTCATCTGTCTATTTTGGTCGAAACAATGAGAAGAGAAGGTTATGAGTTCCAATTGGGACAGCCCAAGGTTGTGGTTAAGCATATTAACGGGATTAAGCATGAGCCGATTGAATTGTTGTATGTAAATGTTCCTGAGAAATTTTCCGGGAAAGTAATAGAGTTTGTTTCCAGCCGTAAAGGAGACCTTCTGAATATTGTGTTGAAGAACGACCGGTTGAATCTTGAATTCAAAATACCAGCCAGAGGGCTGATTGGGCTCAGCCAGCCGATATTCACGGCAACGGAAGGCGAAGCGACAATATCGCATCGGTTTAAAGGATATGAGCCGTGGAAAGGCCAAATCATGAACCAGAGAAATGGGGCCTTGATCGCCATGAGAACCGGGACCGCTGTTGCCTACGCGATTGATAAATTGAAGGACAGGGGTAAATTCTTTATCGAACCCAATGAAGAAGTCTATGAGGGGCAGGTCATCGGCGAGAGTACAAGGCATAGTGATCTGGTTATAAATGTGCTCAAGACCAAAAAGTTGACGAATATTCGGGCTTCCGGTACAGACGATAAAGTTTTGTTATCTCCAGCCATAAAGTTCTCTCTAGAAGAAGCAATGGAATATATTGAAGAAGACGAGTATGTGGAAATAACCCCCAAGTCTGTTCGGTTGAGAAAGATTTTGCTGACTGAACACGAAAGAAAACGGCAAAAGGCTGGATAGATTTTACTTGGTGCCGCATCGGGACCCGGTTTAGAAAAAATAGCATATTCGGGTGCCGATATCTTTAACTGTAATCCCATTTTCAGTTTTAAAGGTATCCCGGAACTTCAGCATAAAACTGGTGGTGGGGGTGATCTGCCAACACACCGATACACCGGCAGTATGGTCATCTAACTTATCGATGTTGCGGGTACCACTGACGCTGGTTTCTCCTCCGTTCTGATAGAAATAATCCGCAGACATGGAAAAGGACTTGCTGATATCCCAGATGAGATGAGTTTCTATGTTATAGAGCGGGTCTTTTTTCAGCGTCAGGTTGCTCGTCGTATAGTCAGTATTGTTGGTGTAAAACTGAACGAATCCACTCAGGTCCCATTCAAACGGTCCAACTATTTGAATAAAGGCGAGTTCTTCTTTAAAGGCCCATTGGTTCTGGGCGAGCTGTAACCCCGGTGGCTTATTGCGGCTATACTGGCCCATGGGCGCTGTAATATATTGACCAAACCCTAACCAGGTTTTAGTTCGTGAGTTTACAAACGGCCAGACAACAAACACAATGACAGGGTCGCTGACTTCGAAGGTTGAAATTTCCTGGCCATCCGGCCCCGCATTATCGAGGGCCAATTTGCCAACCGGTAGAAGGGCACTGAACGCAAAAGAAATTCCCTTGAACCGGTTCCAGTGGCAATACCGCAATATCGACACATTTCCGTTAAAGTCAGCAGAATCGCTCACCTTGTGGCCATTTTGGTAAGCATCGGTTCCTGAGAGGTAGTCATAATAGCAAACGGCAACGTTGGTGCCCGGGGGGGCGGGGATGTAATCCTTGGGGTCAAGGGCCAATGTGGTACAGGGGATCGACAACGAAACGAGAACGATAAAGATCAGTAACATGAAGTTTCCATTTTAAGTGATATAAATATTTGAGTGAATCTCCTTTAACCTCACGCCTCTCTGTTCACTAACAAAAAAGAAGCCCTTTGCTGCATGAACATCTCACCGCCATGCGCGCTGCAGGCGGTGAGATTTCTATCGATTCTTTTTTGCCGAGAAGATTTATAGTAATTCCGGTGGTGCTGAAAGCATGCATAGTCTCTTGGGTTGAGATTAACCCAATATTGCAACAATAAAGATTATTGCGCGATGTAACCGCCATCGACCACCAGATCGGACCCGGTAATGAATGAACTGGCATCTGAGGCTAAAAAACAGACCCCCAGGCCGATTTCGATGGGCTGACCGATCCGCCCGATGGGATGGCCGGATCGAAACTGCTCTTTGATTTCCTCCACGCTTTGAACGAGGCCCTGATCCACCATGTTTTGGCAACCGTCTTTTAGAAGACCCGTTTCGATAAATCCCGGAATCATCGTGTTTACCCGGATATTGTATTCAAGCTTTCCGCATTCAATCGCTGCACATTTGCTCAAAATTCGCACACCGCCTTTGGTGCCCACATAACTCGACGAGTTTGCGACACCCACAAAAGAGGTGACCGATCCCATATTGATGATGGAGCCGCCTTTACCGGCGACGCCGCCCGGTTTCATTGCAATAATGCCCTGTTTGGTGCCGAGAAAGACACTATCCAGATTGATGCTTCGTACCCGTTTCCATTCTTCAAGCGGTAACTCATCAATAGTTCCGTTGCCGGTGGTTCCGGCATTGTTGACCAGAACATCGAATCCGCCAAATTCGGTTACAATTTCTTTTATGATCTTGGCCCATGCATCTTCGGATCTGACATCCAAATGTTTGTATACGACGGCGCCCCCTTCGGCACTTAAACTCTCTGCAACCGCCTGGCCCTGCTCGTCCATGATATCGGTTATCACCACCCTGGCTCCCGCCATTGCGAGTGCTTTTGCACAATTGGCTCCGATGCCGTCGTGCCGTGCTGCACCTGTTACCATTGCCACCTTCCCATCCAAACTGAATTCTTGCTGACGTGGTTCCATTATTTTCACCTTCCTGCGTGTATGGCTGCGCCATAATCGATGTTGTTGGAAATTGTTTGTCCCCGGTTATTGCGCAGTATACCCGCCGTCAATAACCAACTCCGAGCCGGTCATAAACCGGCTTTCATCGGAAACCAAATAGGCAACGGCCCATGCCACATCTTCCGGTTCTCCGGCAAAGCCGATGGGATGTGCCGCCACGATGGCTTCATCCGCTTCCTCCGGAGTTGAAAAAAGACCTAGTTCCACAAAACGCTTAAAAAAACCGTCGATCATGGGTGTTCGGATCATGCCGGGGTGGACAGAATTGACCCGGATGCCATACTGAAGGTTGCCGCATTCAACGGCGGCCGCTTTTGTAAAGGTACAAACCAATCCTTTTGACGCATTATAGGCGCTGCTTAAAAAGTTGCCGACCTTACCACCAATTGAGGACATGTTGACGATGGACCCGCCTTTTCCAGCGGCCCCGCCCGGTTTCATGGCACGAATGGCATGTTTGGTGCCCAAAAAGACACCATCTGAATTAATATCCTGTAGCCAACACCATTTTTCGAAATCGATATTTTCCACCAGGCCAAGGAGCTCTACACCGGCATTGTTCACCACAAAATCGAGGCCGCCAAATTCATCGATTGTATCTGAGATCGCTTTTGACCACGCGTCTTCTTTTGTAACGTCCAAATGCCGGAATTGGGCCTGCCCGCCGGCTTCCCTGATCTTTTCGGCGACGGCATTGCCCTTATCCTCCAGGACATCGGTGACCATGACCGCTGCACCGGAGGCCGCCAGCACTTCCGCGATGGCGGCCCCGATTCCTCTTGCGGCCCCGCTAACCAAACCTTTTTTTCCCGATAGTCGTTGTTGGTGATCTGTAACAAGCATTTCTAAAATCTCCCTTCTGCGCAGCATTCGGTAACGTACAGGAAATTTGGTGTTACCGTTTGGTTTGCCCCACTATGGCAACAATGGGGTTATTACATCGCTGGCACCTTATAGGCCAAAGGCTCCAGCCGTTTATTAGCAACGGTGATTGCAAGTTATCTAATCCAGAGATTATGGAGGGTAAAAAATATGTTTCGTAATAAAGGAAAATGATTGTAATTACAATAGCGAACTAAATTGAAATATCGAACCGCAATGCAGAAAATAGGTAGTGCGTTACTCTGCCAGCGAAAGATACAAGTTGAAGCCCTAGGCTTTCTATGCTACTGGCTGTGGGGGGGAGAGTGGGGCCTATGAGAAATTATATTAGGAGCGTCGTAGAAATATGCAACTAATCATGTCCACAGCGAACTTGCCTGAAGGGGAAAAGTTTTTTTTCTATCGAGATATTATTTGCGACTATTATTATCAAACTGAAATCCAGCGTAAATCGGACTCCCCGTTTGATGCCGAACTTTCGGAGGCGCATTTTGGCAATCTGTCTTTATCCGTTGCCCGTGCAGGTGGGCATTCATCCTCAAACATTAATTGCAAGAAACCCCAATCCTGTAAAAAAAGCGTATTCATTTTGCAACAGTTAAGCGGAACCGCAATTTTTTTTCAAGATGATCGGACTGTAACGATAGGACCAAATGATATCATCTGTTTTGATAACACGCGCCCTTTGTCATGCGATGCGGATGGCACGTTTGAACAGTTGCTCCTTCGTGTTCCCTATGATCTTTGGGACAGGCGATTTGGGCGATCAGAAAATGTGACAGCCCAAGTGTTGAATGCTGGTGCTGGCATAAATCCTGTTCTGGTTAATTATTTTAATCATATCCAATTGGTGACTGATAATTTAGATTTCATTGCAGCCGGTCGGCTTGAAGAGGCGACCTTGTCTATGATTGCCGCAGCTTTTTCTGAACTTGTTTCAAAACAGGGTTCGGGGCGTCAAGCCAGGCGAATGGCGCTCTTTTACCGCGCAAAAATGTTTATCGAAAAAAACCTGCATGACAATCGGCTTAATCAGAAAAAAATTGCCGCTTTTCTTGGTATTTCTGAAAGTAATCTGAAAGCCATATTTCATGATGAAAACCAATCTATAGGTAAATGTATCTGGGATATGCGATTGGAAACGTGCCGACGAGACATCGTTGATCCGCTTCATTCAGGAAAAAGCCTGACCGAAATTGCCTTTAATTGCGGCTTTAATAGTTTTTCGCACTTCAGCCGGAAGTTTAAAGAAAAATTTAATATGACTGCGTCTGAATGTCGAAAAGAACACCTCAACTCCGGCTTGTAATGCCGCGCCTTTATGTCATGCGTACAACGTCGACAGGCGCCCTTATGACGCTCTATATTTAGAATGAGGAAAGCTCCCGTTTTTATAATGTAGGTAAAAACAGGCCCGGAATCGGGGCATTTTCCATGCCGACCCCAATAAATTCAGACAGTCAGGATTGAGGCTGACCTCTAAAACTGTAGGCACACGAATTGTCATATAATGCTTGACATATAAGAAGGTAAATACTTTCTAAGTAAGCATGTATTTGCGAACCACAAAACGGAAAAATAAAGACGGATCGGTCGTCGAGTACTTTCCGTTGGCTCACAACGCGCGCCATCCCGATACTCGCAAGTCTGTCGCCAAAATCATCCACAACTTCGGCCGGACCAATCAGCTCGATCGTGAGCAGTTGGTTCGGTTATGCCGGTCCATCGCAAGCGTCTGTGCCTGACGGTGCTCAAACCGCACGCTGATGAATAGTATGCCAAAAAGATCGATGTCTTTCTTGCTGAAGGTCTGAAGATCGAGCGGACCGTAGCGTTGGGGCTTGTCCTGACCGTCGAAACCCTCTGGAACACCATCATCCCTTGAGAGCGCCGCTAAAGCATTTTTCAAACCCCTTCTCATTGTTTCAACAACGATGTAAAACCAAGCTTGTGGCCAATCAGACAAATATTTTGTCTCACCAGGTAAGCACGATCATGCGTTTTGTTTATAAGTGTCTTCCTTTTGCCGCAGATGTGAATGCATAACTTCAATGTATGCGTTTTGTTTGCAGGTCATTGGTCATGATCCCTTGAAGTGCTTACGCACTCCCGGTTTAGGATTAGAAGAAAATCCATCGCTTCTATAGCGTGGGTGCTTCAAGGGAATGATCGAAATCATCGGCCTGGTTTTTGATCTGCCTCTCTCCGTTTTTGAGGAAGGCAGATCAAAGCTTAGGTGGAAGCCCATTTTTTTACTAACCCTAAGGTTTGGTTGTATATCTATTTTACCATTAAAATATATGAATGAAGGGAGGTGGTGGCTTGCCGGCCATGCCAATGTGTATTGGTTTGCTTAAAAAAGATATCGCTGCGTGGTTGGATAAAAACGATTGTTTAAGAGATTGGTTTGTATTCTTTATTATTATAGATAGTTAATAAGCTAGGAGGACTGTAATGGGGAAAAAGATGTTGTCGATTCTTTCTGTTGGGGCCATTGTTTTGTTGCTCGTGGTCCAGACAAGCATGGCTTATGATCCGAACTGGGAAGAGACCCAGAAAAAAGCCTACAAGGAGATCGGGTTAAAGCCGGGTGAAACAATTAATGCAGAAAACTGGCAAAAGGTAAAAGACTGCCTGCCGCCGTCAATCGTTGACTGGGTCAAAAAAGGCGAGTTTGTGATTCAAACGGGCGAATTTAAATATGATTTCAGTCACGATAAAGCCTATGAAGAAAAGAGCATGGCCAATGACGGGAAATATGCGATTGGGGATCATGGCCAGATAATTGAAAAGAGCACGGGCAAGGCACCCGACTATATGTGGGGCAGGCCGTTTCCGGTCATTGATGCTCTCAACGATCCACAGGCGGGTGTAAAAATCATGCAGAATAATAGCTGCGATCGTTTCAGGGCAGGCAGCACCTGGACAGACTTTGATATGTGTTGGGTTTCTGACCAAGGGCTGGACAGAGTTATGTCTGGTGATGACATTTTCTTTTACTATTGGACCCGACCGGACGGAAAGCCGCTGCCAAATCCCCAGGGCGTAAAACGGTTTGAAATTACCCAAATCAAGGAACCCTTCGACCTTGCTGGCAGCGCCATGCTGTATCATTACTGGCTGGATGGTTCGCCGGAACGGTTTGTTCAGTACATTCCTGCGCTTCGCCGGATCAAGAAAATGAACGTGACCGACCGATCTTCTCCGTTCTTTGGGACCGACTTCTGTAATGATGACGGTGGTGGATACGTTGGGCAGCCGGAAGCCATGGAATGGAAGGTTCTTGAAGAGAAGATTCTATTGACCCCCCATGCTGAATGGACACTTCCGCAACCGGACGTTATGGAGAAATTGCCAGGAGGCGGTTGGAAATCAGGTCCGGCAGGCAAATATGAGTATGGATATGAAGACAAATTCAAGAGTGAAAAATACAATGTGGCCTGGATGCCCTGGCATGCGCGCTGGGTGCCGCGGAAAATGTATAAAATCGAAATGAAACCGAAAGATCCTTACTACGCATACGGAAACCATCACCTGTGGATTGACGCGTCATCTCTGTCGATTAGTTATAAGATTATCTATGACAAATCTCAACAATATTGGAAAACCCTGACGGTGGATTGTAACCCGGCCCAGTGGGGAGAAAACAGAAGCATGACCATGCAGATTTCCTATATTCAGGTTGATGATAAGTCCCATCATGCCAGTATTTGTAACTGTCGTGGAGAGCGTGGGAAATATTATTTCCACACGTACTTCAATATTCCAAAAAATAACCCTCGAATATATAAAGATGAGTATATTTCGACTTTGTCCAGATAGTGATTGTCTTTTAAGTGGTTTTCATGAATGGAATCTGGTTTTAATTGGAAGAAGAATGAGCGTCATCAACGAGACGCAATCAAAGGAGTGACTAATGAGAAACGGAAAACGCTTTATTTTTACGAGTGTTCTCATTGCCCTGCTGTCGATCGCCTTTACCGGAACAGGTTTCTGCTTTTTGAACCTGGACTACAAGGTGGCAGGGCATGTTATGAACCAGAGTGTCATAAGGGACCTGGATGGATTTCAAACCGGCATAATGAACGATTCAGACTGGATCCAGTGCCGAAATGAGTTAAAGTTCGATCTTTCCATGCGGCCCCAATATGTAATCGAGCCGAACCTCCGGTTGGATAAAATTTTTATCCGTTACCGGGGCGCCTATGACGCCATCTATGATTTGGTGAATCGGTATAACCAAATTCCGAACAGCGTGCGTGGGGCGGGTAACTCCCGCTATGATTTGGGGCTGGATGACGTGATCTACGAAAACGACCTTCGGGAAGCGTTCGCGGATATTGCCTACCAGAGTCCTGGCGGGTTTTTTACCAACATGCGCCTGGGCCGTCAGATCGTCCAATGGGGGGAGGCCGGCCTCTTTAACGTGGTCAACCAGGTCAATCCCCAGGATTTGAGTATTGTCCGGAATTTTCAGAACCCGGAGGATCTGGCCGCGCCGATCTGGATCGGCCGGATGGATATCTCCACCCCGCCGATGGGGATCTTCAACGAGCTGAGTGTGCAGTTGCTCTACATCCCCGACAACCGGCCGACCATATTCGGGCCCAACTATTCCACCGGCGTAGCCCCTTACGGTCTCGGTGTGCCGGGACTGAACGTGTACCAGAATGACGTATCCTCCGATATGGGCAATCCCCAGTTCGGTATGCGGGTGGGCGCCAGCGCGGGCCGATACAAGGCCTATTTTTATTATTTTGACGGGTTTTACAACGGTCCGGCACTCAATTTTTCCGATGTTGGAAATGGGAACCTCTGGCTGGACCATCCCCGTTACCAGATGTTTGGGGTTTCCTTTAACTACGACTCTCCGAATGGATTCATTCTTCGCGGGGAGGGCGCCCTGCACGACACGATGCCCTTTACGGATTTTGGGGACCCAACCGGTAGTGGATATACCGGCCACAAGGTGTATGAGGCCCTCATCGGGATCGACCGCAGCTTTTTCTCCACCTACGGGTTTCCTGGAGCCGGCGGTACGCCCCTGTCCACCTCGTTTGAGGTGCATTACAAACGAGTGGATGACTGGGACTATGACCGGAATTTAAGAAACGGCGCTAAAGAGAACAACTACGGGGCGACATTCGTGGCCAATACCTTCTTTATGCACGGATCGCTGTTGCCGGTGTTTGCCCTATGGTACGACTTTCACGGGGTGCTCCTGACATCGCTCAGCGCCGATTATACGCCCAACGGGTTGCTGTTTTTCAAGGTGGCGATTTCGTCCTCCTACGGCAACAAGTCGGCCTCTTACAGTCCGATTGCTGCGACGATCAATTCCAGTGAGGTGTCGCTCGGGATTGGGTATCGGTTCTAATAAGTCCGCCGTTTGCGGAAGTGTTAAGTATTAAGTAAAACGACAAAGAAATCAGTCCTTCTCGTAACATGAACACAGTTGTACGCGTGTTGCGGGTAAGGACTGATTTTGTTTTAAAATGATGATACGATTCGCGCTTGTTGCAGTCGATGCAGTGGTTCAATTTCCTTTTTTAGTCCTACTTGAAAACTTTTTTTCCAGCGAAGATACAAGTTGAAGCCAGGGGGAGGATGTGTTATTCGCAAAAATGAGTTGATTTCAGTCTAATTTTGGAGGAGTTTTGAAATATGCGTTTAGTCATGTCCACAATGAACATGCCCGAGGAAAAAAGATTTGCGTATTATCAAGATACAATTCGCGGTTATTTCCATCGCGTTATAATCAACCGTAAATCGGCTCGCCCATTTGAAGCCAAAATTTCAGAAACAAATATTGGTAATCTGACATTATCCACCGTTCTGGCTGGCGGCCATTCATCTTCCAACTTAGAAAGCCCCCAACATTTAAAGCAGAGCGTATATATTTTACAGCAGCTGAATGGTACTACAATTTTTCGCCAGGATGATCGAACCGTCAAAATGGATGAAAATGATATTATCTGTTTTGATAATACCCGCGCCTACTCATGCACATGCGCTGCAGACGACACGTTCGAACATCTTCTCCTTCGTATCCCCTATGATCTTTGGAACAGGCGATTTGGGCGATCAGAGAATGTAACAGCCCAGGTGCTGAAATCTGGTATTGGGGTGAATTCGATTTTATCAAATCTGTTTCACCATATTCAATTGCTTCCGGATCAAGTGGACGCTATTTCGGCCAGCCAACTTGAGGATGCAACGTTATCGCTTGTTTCTGCAGCATTTTCGGATTTTGTCGCCAAAAGAGGTGCAAGGCGAAGCGCCAGGCGATGGGCCCTGTCTTATGGGGCAAAGTCCTTCATCAAGAATAACCTGCATGACACGCAGCTTACCTCGCAAAAAGTCGCTGCTTCTCTTGGAATTTCTGAAAGCTATCTCAAGGCGGTGTTCAGGGATGAACATCAAACCGTAAATAAATATATGTGGGACAGACGACTTGAAAAGTGCCGGGAAGACATCGCTGATCCGCTTCATTCGGAAAAGAGCCTTGCCGAAATTGCTGCTAATTGCGGATTCACTAATTTTTCACACTTTAGTCGGAAGTTTAAAGAAAAATTTGAAACGACTGCGTCTGACTATCGCAAAGCGCACATCAAATCCGGTTGATACCCCATTTATGCTGCTATTCGCTCCTTTTTAACAAAATTCGCACGGACTTTTCTTCCATCCAATGTGACGCCCTTGAGGGAATTGAGGACCTTTTTAGCGACACTTTTTTCGACATCAAAAAAGGAAAACTCTCTTTTAAGGTCTATCTGACCGAGCTTGCTTGAAGGGATGCCCGATTTGTCACAAATCAGGCGGACAATGGCCCCTGGCTTGATCTTGTCGAGGCGTCCGACATTGATGAAAAATCGTTGGGTATTTCTCATAGGTTGGCGATCAGTTTTTTGGGCCTTTGTTTGGCGCTTCCTTACCTTCACGTTGATATCTTCAGCCCCACGGTAGTAATCGAGAAATCGGTTAAATTCGACGGATACAAACCGACGAATCAGTTCTTCCCTGCTGAGACTGGAAAGGGTTTCGAGCACCGGCGGAAGGTAGTTGTCAATTTCTTCATTGTTTACGTCCACAGACACCAGTCTTTCCACCATTGCAAAAAGCTGCTTTTCGCATACAGCCCCTCCGCTTGGTATCTTTTGATAGTCAAACTGAATGTTCCGCTGGGTTTCAAGCGTTTTGATTCGTTGTACTTCCCGGGTATTTGACAACACGATTGATACGCCGGATTTGCCGGCCCGGGCTGTGCGACCGCTTCGATGGGTGTATCTGTCCGGTTCATCCGGGAGATTGTAGTGGATAACATGGGAGATGTCATCCACATCCAGCCCTCGGGCAGCCACATCTGTGGCGACCAGAAGTTGAAGGGTTTGGTCTCTGAATTTTTTCATTACATGATTGCGTTGTGCCTGGGACAGGTCCCCGTGCAACGGTTCGGCATTGTACCCATCAGCTAACAGCCGATCGGCCACCGTTTGGGTTTCCTTTCGGGTGCGGCAGAAAATAAGGGCGAAAATATCAGGATGGTAATCAATCACCCGCTTCAAAGCAGCGTACCGGTTGGTTTCTTTCATTACGTAACAGATATGCTTGATGTTTTCAGCGGTTTTGTTAGGTGTGCCGGCAGTGATAGACAGGGGCGTGGTCATATAGGCGTCGGCAATTTTGACCGCAGCCTTTGGCATGGTTGCCGAAAACAACCAGATGCGTTTATTGCCAGGGGTCTTTGCCAGAATACCATCGATTTCTTCCTGAAATCCCATGTTCAGCATTTCATCGGCTTCGTCCAGAACCGTATAGGCAATGGCGGTCAATTTGACGGCCTTTCGATTGATCAAGTCCAACAGCCGGCCAGGGGTGGCAACGATGATTTGGACCCCTCTTTTTAAGCGGGCGATCTGGTCCTGAATGCTGGCGCCACCATAAACCGCGACTATTTGGGCGGATGGTATGTATCGGGTAAACGATCTAAGGTCATCGGTGATTTGGAGGCAGAGTTCCCTGGTTGGGCAAAGAACCAGGCCCTGGGGGTGGGGATTGCTTGATTCAAAATTAATTAGTTGGATCAGGGGCAAACCGAAGGCAGCGGTTTTCCCGGTCCCGGTTTGGGCAAGCCCAATGATGTCGGTGCTGTCTTCAAGCATCACGGGGATGACTTTTTTCTGAATTGGTGTGGGTTGTGTGAACCCAAGTTGGTCAGTGGCCCGGGTGATTTCACACCGTAACCCAAAGTTGGAAAAGCTCATATATTTCATGTCCTAATAAAAAAGCCCCGGAATTATTCCGGGGCTTACGTGATTTTAAGTTACAACCTGGAATGCCAAAAATTTTAAACGATTATAAATGGTAATAAATTCCAAGTCAAGATTATTAATTGCTTTGGGAAAGCAGCATCAAGAAATAATCATACCAGTTGTCCCATGTACAATGGTATCCTGGATTTGTTCATAAAAGCGGTGTTATATTTTCATCAGTCTTTTTTTGAAACCCGCAAGAAAAAACAGACCGGGCCCCAGCAGGAATATGGTGGCCGGTGCCGGGGTTGCGACGGCAGAATCAAAGCATCCTTCCAAATTGATGTTGGTGACCGTGACATCCTTACAGGCGGTAACTTCAACGGAAACGATATATGAGCCTATGATGTTGAATGGATCAGACGGGTTGTCTCTCGGAACTCCCCAGCCATAAAGGGGGATAGCATTTTCCCAACCTGGAATGGCAGTGCCATTGACCTTCACCTCTAAAGCACCGCTGTTCCGTCTTCCTCTATTGTTGGGATCAATTTTCAGATACACATAATGAAGGTTCTCAGCGGGATCATAGGACCCTATCCCAAGATCTGCCCCTGAGCTAACTTCGCTCAACAACATGTTGTCTGTGGTTAAATTGAAAGCATACGTATAGCTCTGACCTGCTGAAAGCGAAACCGGATTATCCGAGCTGATGTCAGCGTAATCCAAATAATGAATATGGGTGGCCTGGGCTGCGGGCGCAAATGAAAAGCAGAGACTGATCGCAATGCAAAAGAAACTCAATTTTCGGAATATCATTTTACATCCTTTCTGATGGCGTTAGCATAATGCATCTTTTCGAAGAAGTGGGTATGGATACCCAATTCAGTAAATGACTTTATTTCAATCTGTTGTATGGCATATTTTACTACCAAAATGGTTCTCTTGGACTATTACAGCAATGTATGTGCCAGTTTCTTTTTAGATAGAAAAACTAAGATAAAATATTAAAATATTTAAGTGGTTATCATTGATGAGGCGGAAAAAAGGAGATGAAAAAATCTGTGTGTTATGTAATAAATTACCCAATATTCTGAAACTTTTGTTAAACGCTACGATGGTACGGCAGTGATGACCTTGGTTCGACATTATTGTCGAGTGTTGGCAATGTTTGTCGAAGATGCTTCTGCTGAAAATGTAATAAACATATTGATAATACGATAAAAACACTATTGGCATGTTCTTTGAATTATCAGCTTTCCAGAGGATTCTCTTTTATGTGGCAATGGCAACAATCGATATGAAACGAATGATTAAATCACTATAAAATCTTTGGAAGGAGGCATTAACATGTTTAAAAGGACCCTATTAACAGGATGTTCGGTGCTGCTGGCATTGGTATTTGCCATGACGGGTTGGTCAGGAAACGGATCGGAGATGAGGGATAAACGGCAATATGTGGCAACATCAGGCGAGCGCCTTTCGGCACTTCCTTATGAAGATTTGAGCGAAGAAGAAATCAGCGGGTTGACGTATATGCGTGAAGAAGAAAAGCTATCCCGTGATGTTTACGCGGCGCTTGGTGATGTTTGGGGGCACTGGGTGTTTACCCGCATTGTGCGCAGCGAACAACGTCATATGGAAATGGTGGGTCAGCTTTTGACAAAGTATGGGATAACAGATCCGGTAACAGACAACACAGTGGGTGTTTTCAGTGACGAAGGACTTCAATTGCTTTACGATGAGCTCGTTGAGGCAGGGAGCGTCTCTGTGGCGGAGGCCTTTCGTGTCGGGGCTACGATTGAGGATATGGATATTGATGATCTGATGGATCGCCTGAACCAGACAAACAATGTGGACATTAAGACCGTCTATCAAAACTTGATGAAAGGATCCCGAAACCATCTTCGGGCGTTTGTTTACCAGTTGGCGCTTCAGGGGGGAACATATGAAGCCCAGTTTCTTAGTACGGAAGAATTGGCGGCTATCACATCGGCGGCACCGGAACGTGGCCCTGTGAATGAAAATGGAGAGCCTGCCAACGTGCGGTTCAGAAATGGTGAACGGTTTCAAGATTGTGTGAATATCGGTGACGACGCTGCTGACAGTGTGGATGACGGTACCTTGATTTCTCGTCGGGGGCGTGGCGCTGGTGGCAGCGGGGGCGGCCAATATGGCCCGGGCGATGGAAATGGCAATGGCGGAAACGGTCCCAAGGATGGAACGGGAAATGGTCGAAAGTCCGGGGACTGCGTCAACCAGGCCATTGAGCGCCTTGAAATGGTTTTGGCCTAACGCTGGTTGCCAGTTATGTGACGGGGATGACGACCTTTGGGGCAAGGTGCTTGAAAGGTCGTCTGATTTTTGCTTATCGGTCAAGGACCAATGCCGCAGTTAGTTGTGATGATAGAAGAAAAATTTTTTCTTGTGCAATACCACCCGTGGGGGATATGACAGAGAGCAAGAAACTCACTAACAATCAAAATCTGCTGTCGATCTTTTATGCAACATCGGAGGGTATAATGACACAATGCGGTTTATTGTATTCATTTTGACTTTTTGGGTGGCAGCATTTGAAATGCTTTCACCCGCCATGGCGCTGGACGCCATTATGGGCCGGCTCATCTCGATCGACCACCAGGCGGGCACCCTGCTACTTAAACCGCTGGGAAAAGATGAGCCGATCACGGTTCACTTTTCTCCTGAACAGCTGCCGGAATTCATCAAAGAAGGAACGATCGTAAGGGTTTGGGGCAGCTATGATGGCCAGATGGCAGAATCTTTTCAGGCAACCTCCATTCAGCGCAGCTTGCAAGGTGCAGAACATGACCCCACGGGGGTACGAAGACGTATCGGCAGAGGCGGGATGGGGCGCGGCGGTGGCCATGGTGGACGCGGTGGTGGTGGGGGTCGACGGTGACAGATACACGGCATCTCAAACCGGCATGGAAGGCAAATCTTTTGATCATTGGTAGCCTGATCGGAATCATACTGGCTTATTACTATTGGCAGCTTCGATATGGAGAGGAGACTTTTCGAAAACACGTCTCAGCCCATACAAAGATGGTGGCGGAGATCATCAAATTGAATGTGGGAAGAGAAGCGTTGTCCCGGGACGTGGTGGAAGAAGTTATCACCACCTTTTTGGGAAATGCTGCTCGTTTTGTGGATTACCTGGACACGGTAGAGCCGTTCAGCGCAAGCGAATTGACTGCTTTTTCCGAAGAAGCGGGATTGGCGGGTATCCGAATTCGGCGGCGTGACGGAAAAATGACCGAAGGGCCGCCGGACTGGATTAAGGAAAACATCCCCTGCACGTCACCAACCCGACTCGTACGTATGGGACAAAGAGGCTATTACGCCCTGGCGATTCCAGGAATGGAAACAGGGACATGTATTGTTGTCGGCATGATGAATGATCGGATTGCGACGTTAGAGGAGCAGATCAGTCTTTCGCGCCTTCTGACACTTCTGCCTGGATTGGCTGGCATCCGTTATGTTCGGCTTGACAAGATCCAAGAACATCGGGCACCGGCATCAGTTCCATCGGTAAAAATTATGCTCCATGGGGGGCATATGGTAGCGGAGGGGCGTCTTCAGGTGGATCGTAGAATCTTGGTGGTCGGCATTGAGGCACGGCATTTCGGGGAACGGCTGCACCAATTGCGATTCGAGTTTCTATCGTTCAGCATTATTATCGCATTGCTTGGCGGTGGGGGTACTTGGTTACTGCACAGGCGCCAAAGTGCTTATTTGAACCAGGCCCGACGTTATGAACGGCAACTGGCCCGTGAAAAGGAAGATGCGGCATTGGGCCGGGCATCTGCCACTATTACCCATGAAATACGCAACCCATTGAACGCTATCAGCATGGGGCTGCAGCGCCTCCAGATAGAAGCAAATGGCCTTTCCGATGACCATCAGGCGCTTTTGGCGACACTTCGCCAGGCAGTGGTGCGCACTGATGGGATTATTAAGGAGCTTCATCGTTACAGTAAAGCCATTGAACCGAAGCTTGGACGGATTCGTCTGGAGGAGGTCCTGACCCATGCCCTTGATCTGTATCAAAGTCTATGTCAGCAGCAGCGCATTGTGGTCCATACGGACGTTGAAACGGACCGCCGAATTCGAGCGGACAGACACCTCATGGAAGAGGCCCTGGAAAATTTAATTAAAAACGCCATTGAGGCCACACCACTGGGTGGGGAAATTTTCGTTCATTTGTTCGAAGAGAGCGGAAATGTGATATTATCCTTGAAAAACCCGGGGTTTGAATTTCCGGAACAAAAGGCCCATGAGATTTTAGAGCCGTATTTTACCACCAAAACCAAAGGGTCGGGCCTTGGATTGTCAATCGTTCACCGAATAATTCGCGCCCATGGGGGGACACTTTTGGTTTCCGTACCGCGTCCCGGTTTTATAAAAATTTCTATCAAATTGCCATTGAGAGATATGGGTAGCTGACCCTAAAGAATATTGCATCATTATGAAGATTTTAATTGTCGACGATGAACCCATGCAGCTGGCATTGCTGAAAGGATTTCTGGAAAAACAGGGATATGAGGCCGTGGCCATGTCGGACCCCCGGCAAGCCCTGAATCGGTTTTCCTTGGAACCCTTTCAGCTGGTATTGATGGATCACCGTATGCCGGACATGAATGGTGATGAACTTCTAAGAGAAATGAAAGCGCTGAATCCTATAGTCCGTGTCATCATGATTACCGCTTTCGGGTCGGTGGCGACGGCCGTGACAGTTATGCAATTGGGCGCTGACGATTTTCTTGAAAAACCGGTGGATTTGATGGAGTTGCTTGGGAAAATTCAGCGCATCGAACAATCGATAATAATCACGGAAGAGGCGGCCCATGTGGTGGAAGCCATGGATGCCGCCCAGATGCCACTGAACGTTATCGGCCAGAGCGCAGCCATGAAGGAGATTCTTTCCATGGTACGCCGAATAGCTCCAACACCTTGGACAGCCATGATTCGCGGCGAAACCGGTACCGGAAAAGAGTTGATCGCAAGGTTGATCCATCTGTTAAGCGATCGGGCGAATGCTTCCTTTGTCGAAATCAATTGCGCAGCCATTCCTGAAAATCTTTTTGAATCCGAATTGTTTGGCCATGAGAAGGGCGCGTATACGGGTGCATCCGCTGCGAGAGCTGGCCGGTTTGAAATGGCTTCGGGGGGCACTCTTTTTCTGGACGAGGTGGGAGAACTTCCGATAAACCTTCAAGCCAAACTACTTCGGGCCTTGCAGGAGGGCCGCATTGTTCGGGTGGGCGGAAGCAAGGACATTCAGGTTGACGTTCGCGTACTTGCGGCTACCAACCGGGATCTTCGCAAGGGCGTAAGTCAGGGCTCATTTCGGGAAGACCTTTTTTACCGGCTCAACGTGCTTGACCTGGAAATACCGCCATTGAGGCAACGACGGGAGGACATTCCCCCACTCATCGATCATTTTATGACCAAGTACCAGACCCGGCCTATCCGGTTTGATGCGGACGCGATGGCACTGCTGGTGCAATACCCTTTTCCCGGCAATGTGAGGGAGCTGGAGCACATGATTCAACGGATCGTTACTCTTTGTCGTGGGACCCTGATCCGGCTCCAAGAGTTGCCTGCCGAGGTCCGTTTCGCCCCGATCACTGACGGTGGAAAACTGGCAGAACGACTGGAGGCGGTGGAGCGAGAGATGCTGCTGTCAGCGCTGGAGCAGGCCGAATGGGTGCAAACCCGGGCGGCCGAAATGCTGGGGATCAGTGAGCGGGTGTTGCGGTACAAAATGAAAAAAATTGGAATTCAAAAACGATAATAACCCATAACGTCACAGGAGGAAGACCATGAGCGCATCTGAAAATCGAAAGATGGTGGAAAAATGGTACACGGCTTTGAGTGAGGGAGACTTTGACAGTATGATGGCGATGCATCCGGATGATGTGGTGTTCAATCTTTTCGGCAACACGCCTTTGTCCGGCCGTTTTGTGGGGAAGGATCTCGTATTTGGAGAAATTGTGAGCAAATATGTGGTGGGTGCTTTAAAAGCGGAAACTATTAAATTTGCAAAGAAATGGCGCATCATGGCCGCTGATGACAACTGTGTGGTAGGGCTCATGCAGGGAGGCGGTATGGGTAAAAATGGGCTTGAATATAACCAAACCTATTGTCAGATCTTTACCATTCAGGGGGATCAGATAGTCGAGATGCATGAACTCTTCGATACGGTCCTCGTGGAGAAAGTTTTATTTAGCAACCCCCTCCAAAATACGCGGACCGCATCGAAACATCCATTCGGTTTTTAATTGCGGCATCTTCTATAAGCGGACTGGCTGGTCAGGCCGGTTAATGAGCTGTTTTGACACCGGCCTTTCCGCCGGCCTTGGTGATAAGACTCGCCATTTCCGTTCCCGCATGCTCCGGGACCCAATTCAGAGGGGTCAACCCTTCTTTGTCCCGAGCATTTACATCGGCACCCATTTGAAGCAGCATGGTTGCCGATTCGGTTTTACGCCATTCCACTGCCATATGGAGCGGCGTGACGCCCTTATTATTTCGGACGTTCGCATCCGCTCCGGCTTCAATCAATGTTTTGATCGATTCGGCATAACCGTTTCGGGCCGCCCAGTGCAGTGGCGTGTTGCCGTCATTATCAGGGAGATTATGGGCACCTTGGGCTATTAAAAACTTCAACGATTTTACGTCCCCATCGTGGGCCGTAATGTGCAGTGGTGTCATGCCGTTGACATCTTTTGCTTCCAAGGTTTTTTCTTTATCTTTGATCAGGAGAAGTTTCATTATCTCAACATCACCGGCTTTAACAGCCAGGTGAAATGGCAGAAGTCCGGTGTTGTCTTTTTCAAGTCCACTTATCCCACTGTCAAGTAAGCGTTTGGCCACGTCCAAATGGTGATTGATGACGGCCCAGTGTAACGGCGTCAACCCTTCCGCATCCGGTGTACTGGTGGCACCTGCTTTGAGCAGGTGGTCAACAGCTGCCAGGTGTCCATGGTGTGCCGCTGCATGGAGTGGTGTCTCTTTTTGTTCGTTAAAACAATTGGGGTTTGCCTTGTGAACGATTAAAAAGTCAATAACATCCGGATTTCCGCCAAAAGCCGCGTACTGAAGAACACTCGTTCCCTCCCTGTTGAGCAAGCCGCTGTTGGCACCGCTGTCAATCAGCATTCGAACGGTTTCTATCGAGCCGGAAAACGCGGCCATATGAAGGGGTGTGTCCCCCTTAACATTATCAACAGCATTTAAATTTCCGCCGGATTTTATCAGGATTGCCATGATTTTAGGCTCTTTTCGCAAAGCGGCAATATGAAGGGCCGTATGATGGTAACCATCCATGGCGTTGACATCGTTGCCTTCGACCAGCAGGCGCTCAACGGTTTCCAGCTCATTGTCAAAAGCAGCCTTGACGAGTGCCGGTGTTTCTATCGGTTCCCTTACAGATTTTTGGGGGGCGCTGCAGACGCCTGATACGGTACCTGCATCACTCTTTGGGCTTGGTTCCCCATAGGCGGGTAAAAAGGTGAAGGCATAGATTGTTACGAACACGAAGGTAATAAAATTCTTTGAAAAGGCTTTCATGATATGCTCCTGAGGCAAGGAAAAAGTTTTTGGTGTTGAATCTCAAGCTTAAATCATAGATAAAAACTCATATTTTATCAATATAGAATATTAATTGGGTATAAATATCATTTCTCGGGCGCCATCTTGGAATAAACAAATTGAACCGAAACTGAGAAGCGTGTTATTTAAATAATACTTAACCGAGCCAGTTTCAAAACGTTCAATTGTGTATTGCCAATCTTTTCGAACCTGTTCTACGTTCTTCTGAAAGGAGGAGAGATGGACCATATTCTCAGAATCGACATGAAGGCTTTGAAGGTCAGTTATGAACGTACGCCTGATCAGTATCAAATGGCCGGAGGAAGGGGGCTCAGTGCTTCAATATTAGATACCGAAGTCGAAGCGGGTTGTGATCCCCTGGGGATGTCGAATAAGTTGATTGTGGCGCCTGGTCTCCTTGCCGGAACCCTGGCGCCTTCCTTTGGCCGGATCTCTTTTGGAGCCAAGAGTCCCCTGACTCGGGGAATCAAGGAGGCCAATGCCGGCGGTACGGCCGCCCAGAAGCTGGACCGGCTCGGTATAAAGGCCATTGTGGTGGAAGGGGCACCCAGCATAAAAGGGTTCTGGATTGTAAAGGTTGATGAAACCGGGTGTGATCTTTTGCCGGCAGGTGAGTTAACAGGAACGAGCAATTATGAGATGGTGGCGACACTCAAACAGAAATTTGGAGAAAAGATCAGTACTATCTCCATTGGTCCTGCCGGTGAAGCGAAGATGGCGGCAGCCACCATTGCGGTAACGGACCGAGATGGCCGCCCTGCCCGGCATGCTGCCCGGGGAGGGCTTGGCGCTGTCATGGGCGCAAAAGGAATCAAGGCGATCGTGATTGATGACTCTGGTGTTTCGGGAATTAACCTTCACACCCCTATTGCTTTTAAGGCTGCCGTGAAACGACTGGTGGAAACGCTCAAATCAGACGAGAACGTCCCGTTGCTGATGAGTTCTCTGGGAACACCTGGCTTCATATCTGCGGCGAATGCCGTTGGCACCATGCCGACACGAAACTATACTTCAGGTTCTTTTGAACATGCAGAGGCCCTGGCTGGCGATACAATAAAAGAAACAAATGCCAAAAGGGGGGGCACAATGCATGGGTGCATGCCGGGTTGCGTGATTCAGTGTTCCGTTGTGTATCACGGCAAGAGCGGAAAGCATGTTACCTCCGGGCTTGAGTATGAGACGCTGGCCATGTTGGGTTCAAACCTTCAGATTAAGGACCCGGATATGGTAGCACAAATGGACCGTCTCTGCGACGAAATCGGCGTAGATACCATTGAAATCGGGAGTGCCCTGTCACAGGCAATGGCTGCCGGGAAACTGCAGTTTGGAGATGCGCAAGGGGCCATAAGTGCTATAGCGGAGATTCAGGAGGGAACACCTTTCGGTAAAATCCTCGGTCAGGGTACGGTGGCCGTGTCAAAAGAATTCGGGCTTGACCGGGTACCTGCGGTCATGGGACAAGCGCTGCCGGCCCATGACGCCAGGGCCACAAAAGCCACCGGTGTGACCTATGCCACGTCTCCCATGGGTGCGGACCATACCGCCGGAACCGATTATCAGGCGCCATATGAAAAAGAGGGCCAGGTGGCCAAATCAAAAGAAGCCCAGAAACTCATGGCGACATTTGATTGCGTGGGATATTGCATGTTGGCGGCCCCGACCGATACAGCTTCCATGCTGCCGTTCATTGCGGATTTGATCAACGCCCGGTATGGAAGCAGCCTCTTAAAAGAGGATATTCTGGCCATGGGTACTGATGCCATCAGGCATGAGCTGGCATTCAACCAGAGGGCCGGCATTCGAATTGATACGGTCCCGATGCCGGACTTTATACAGAGCGAATCTTTGCCACCAAGCAAATCTGTGTTTGATGTGGATCCCATCGAGATCGGGACGATCTGGGAAGATTTGCAGTAGGGGAGCAACGCGTCAAATACTTTTAAAATCACTACTATTTGGCCTCGAATATCACCATGCAACTCTTAATGGGGAATGTGTCAGATGTGGAAGACTGTATCTATGCATTTACTTTTCGTTATCGAGGTGCGCTAATCTAACCAAATTTTGCATATTTTATGCGTCGCATAGCTCCTTTTATCGTTATTCAGAAAATGAAATCAGATACAAAACAATTCATTATTAGATGAAATTCCAGCTTTTTCGCTTGACACAGCATAATTGAGCATAATAATATATTATGCGTTGTGTAAATTTTCCCCTTTCAGGCATCATGGCATCATGCAGAGCGACAGATGTGGATATAATCGAGTGAAATTTTCAGCCCATTTAGGAGGGACTACATGCACTTAATAAAAAAGTATTCGAACCGAAAACTCTATGATACGAAAAACAAAACTTTTGTCACCATGGACGACATTGCCGATATGATCATTTCTGGAGAAGAGATACAGATCATTGACAATGATACCGGTGACGATTTGACCGCCGCTATTGCCTCCCAAATTCTTGGACGAAAAACCGGTGATAAGGAAACCAATGGGATTCCCACCAATGTTATATTTCAATTGCTACGCAAAGGAGGTGGCGGTCTTCTGGACTACACCAGAAAGTATATCGATTTGTGGCAAAATGTATTGACAATGGCCGATGATGAAATCGACAATTTGGTCAATTCATACATTAAAAACAAAGAGATATCTAGTTCTGAGGGCATGAAGCTAAAAGAGGAAATCAAGAGCCATAGCCATAGTCTAAAATCATGGATTTCGGGTAATATCGAGACCAGCATTTCATCGGTCATGGATAAAATGAATGTGGTGAAAGCTGGTCAGTGGCAAACGCTCGTCACCCTTGTTGAGGATCTTATTGGTCAGGTTTCCGATCTTGAGGTCAAACTTGAGAACATCGAGAACCAGCTCAAAGAAAAAACAAAAAAATCTTCTGAAAAACCTCAAGCAAAGGCATCACCAAAACCCAAAAAAGAGACTTTGTAACCGGCTATCAGGCCAATGGAGTTTAAAACAATTATGAACCCTCAAATTGACGCTTCCTTAATGGATACACTGATCGAAATGGTAAGTGATATCGACAGAGAGCAGGCGGATATCACACAACTTTCCGAAACGGTAAACGGCTATCTTGAAACCGCCGATATGCAGGATAACCTTGAAATGATGATTCGCCAGTTCATCTCGCTGATTGGGCTGGAAGGTTTGCTTCCAGATCAATATGCGAGATTTCAACCAGCAGTCAACGAAGGAATGCTGTTCATTTTATCTCATATTCCCCAGGCGCGGCTTGTTCAAAAAATAGTTGATCAGATGATGTTGCCGTTGGACGTCTCACAGGGGCGGCGAATGTGTGTTTTGGTCCAGGATTTTCCGTCTCTGCAAAAGTTAGGGCAAATCATCTGTCGCTCGCCAGGTTTGGATCCGGAATTTAAAAAATCCCTGGTCGATCTTGAAGATAATACCCGAACCTTATCGTATGAAAATATTGAGTATCTGATCGAAAATGAGCTCAAATTAATGGCCCCAGAATTTAGAATAATACCTGAGCGACATATTATGTCGGAGGCCAGTGTCTGTACGGTCATCCGTGCGTCTGCATACCAGGCAGAGACGGAACGCGAATATCCGGTAGTGCTAAAACTTGTAAAACCGTCGATCCGTAGCAACCTGTCAGAAGAATTGGATTTATTAAATGATCTTGCCAAGCACTTAGAACATGAAAGTAAAAAATTGGGGCTTGAGGGTATTGCGTTTAAGGATATTTTCAATCGTGTCCGGCATCTTTTGGAAAATGAAGTCAACCTTTCAATGGAACAGGAGAACTTAGATACGGCCCGGGTTTTTTACTACAGGGACCCCGCAGTGACGATACCGGAAAAATTTAATTGTTCTACACCATATATGACAGTAATGTCCGAGGTGGCGAGTACGAAAATTACCGACACGGAGCATCTATCCCCAAAACAAAAACGAATGTTGGTGAAGGCTGTCGCCCGATTTTGCATTTTAAAACCTTTATTGGACCTGGACGAAGAGAATATTTTTCACGGGGATCCGCATGCTGGCAATATCGGTTATTGGTTTGATGGATCCAAGCCACGAATTGTTATGTATGATTGGGGAATGATGGGAAAACTTGGCTGGATTGAAAGATTTTGCTTAGCCCTTTGGGTAACCGGAATTGTCGCCAAGTCTGAAAACACCATTTACTACGCTGTTGATATCGTAACCAAGGGCCAGGTCTCCGAAAACTGGGAACGGAGTGCCAACATCAGGGCGATCATTAAACGGATTTTGTCGGGTCGTAAGAACAGATATGACGGTATCGTTTCAGTGATTGAAGAGATGGTAGAGGAATTCGTTAGACAAGGCCTTGATTTCCCAATTGATTTACTGATGTATGAAAAAGCGCTGATCACTTTAAAGGGTGTCATGAACGACACAGACGCCCAGTTTAATCGGGATGACTATATTTTGTGGGCCGCATCTCAGCAACTATTAAAAGATTTATTTTATATGCGTTACCAGGGAATTGTTGCCAAAAAGATTCTGGGCCTTTATTGGAAAAACCTTATCAAGTTGTGGGAGGTTCAAAAGATTGTTTTCCGTGCTTGGCGATCTGTGGTGCTTCATCCTTTTAAATTTCCTCTGTCGGAGTAAATGCTGAACTATTGCCCAATATTGTCCAAGGAATTTGAAGATAATATCTTATATCGGTTGGCTGATCTTTGGTATCTGGTGATTATTGAGAAACGCATTGTGTCGTTTAACCCTTGACTGAAATAATAATTTTGAAGAATTCCTAACTGGCTCACATTCAACCAATCCGTTTCATTTAAAAAAACCACTCTTTATAAAAAAAAAGCTTGACAAATATTCTGCGTCGCGTAATATACGATTATTATGCAACGCAGAATCGTGTCTATTGGTCTCCGCCTTCGTCAAAAGAAAGGTGGGCGGCAAAACTCCAAAACCCAATGTGATTTTAATTTAATTAAGGAGAATGAAAAATGGGAACAGAAAAAAATACAGACGACAAAATTATAGCAGCAGAAAAAAATAAGGATGAGAAAATAATGGAAACAAAAAAAGATGAAGGAGAGAAAAAAATGGCAACAGAAAAAAAATCGGACAAAAAATCAAAGGTGAATGAGATCAAACATGATGTCGTGGTCGATATCATTAAACTTCAAAATCTGACAAAGAAAGTGGTTGACACGGGCGTAAATAGTGCAGAAGACATTCATCAGGCCGTCTCAAAACTTCCCCTGAAGTATCTGCAAAAGATCGAAAAGATAAGAAAGCCTGTCAGCGATATGATGGCGGTTCAAGAAAAAACCATTGGCCATATTTATGATATGTTTCAAAACGTTAATGGAAAAGTGGACAGTATCGCGAAAGATTTATTGAATCGTGCAATTGCTTAAGGCGCTATATCTCGGTTCGCGGAAATCGTTTTGCGTTGACGTATTAGCTTTTTTCCTACCCGGTACGCCACTTATCCGGCAACAAGGTGAGAAGTGGTTTTGGCTGCGGGAACGATCCGTCTTCGAAAAATTAATTCGTTGTCCTGAAATAGCAGCAGGTGAACCAACTCTTATGACTTTTGCGCTTATTCGAGCATCGTCTTATTCTTTATGCCCAGGCTTTACCGAAGAAATATTAAATAAAAAATAATGATTATCAGCTTTGTCCAGACCAAGGGGGGGACGGCAAAAAGCACGCTGTCCCTGTGCATAGCTTTTTCGGAAATCATGAGGCGTTGTTTTAAATCCATTGCGCTTGTTGAACTCGATGCACAAGGAACCCTCCTTCATTGGTGGAACGATCGCGTGGAAGAAGGTTTGCCTCCTTACAATATATCTTTTCATCACATCTCGAGCACCCAAAAGAAGGTATTTCAGGAAGACATTAAGACGGTTGCATCCCAAAGCGAAATGATCATCATGGATATTCCCGGGGAGAGCGAGGGCAAGCTTCACACCCGATTTGCCTGCGCTGTATCTGACATGGTTGTTATTCCGATGCGAACGACCACCAATGATGAATCGGCATTTTCGGCTAACTTATACCCGATTATCCAGGATATCGTCACCATTGCACCTAAAAAGAAAAATATTTTTTTTGTACTGCCGTCTTTTACACACCCTTCGGCAAATAAAAACAAGATATTTAGGTACTTAACAGAAGTTCTTCCAAAATATGTGACTTGTCTTGATGCCACATTTCCAGCTAGAACCGTCTATGAAAATTTCAACCGTGACGGCCTAACCCTCGAAGAATATGAGAGGGTCATTATGAGCAACAGGCGATTAAGTAAACAGGCAAGAGCGGCCGTGAATGACATTGAGCAAATTACTGGCGCCATTGTAAGGAAAATGGAGGTGATGTAATGGGAATACCGAAGAAAAGGAAACGAATAGATGCACTCAGCGCCGCTGCTGAAAGTGCCCCCTCGGGAAAACAAAACGCTTATCATCAAAACATTCATATGGAACCGGATTTCAGACTGGATCGCGCTTTTGAAATTATGGAACGAATTGAGGCCCCGGAAGTACAGGAACCAGAAATGCCTATCTTGGAACCCTCCAGAAAACGAATGGAGAAAGAAATTCGAGAAGGATTTCGCTGGCATATTAGCCTGGAGGCTCTCATGCCGCACCAATCTGATTTCGATAACGCACCTGACGTGGGAACCAAGCCCCTGTTCGACGTTGGATTTACCGTTCCTTTTTTTTGGGGGGTTCCCATTGTGGGCAGCCTGACACAGAAATACCTTCGATTTCTTAGTGAACTAATAAATCGATAGCGGCTTTGGAAAAAACACTTGACATAAACTTATGCGATGCGTAATATTAGTTATTCTGCAATGCAGAATAGGATTCTGGTCGCCGCCGCCTTCCAAACTGCCACTGGCCGCAGCGATCAGAGCACAAAAACAAACTTAATTGTATGAAGGAGACAGAAAGCATGGCAACAGAAAAAAAAACAGACAAAATGGCAAAGGTTAACGAGATCAAAGATGATGTTGTGGCCGACATTTCAGAGCTTCAGAAGCTGGTGAAGGATGTCATTGATAAGGGGGCAAAAAGCGTTGAAGACGTTCACCAAGCCATCGCTAAACTCCCGCTGAAGTATCTGCAAAATGTTGAGAAAATGAAAAAACCCGCTGGCGATATGATGTCGGTTCAGGAAAAAACAATTGGCTACGTCTATGACCTAATCCACAACGTCAACGACAAAGTGGATGATATCGCCAAAGATATATTGAAACGAATTTAATTACACACGTTGCCAAGCGATGTGAATAGAAAGTGCTGCGAGGCGTCATTCCCCGCACTTTTGCATACATAATTTTGGATGGAAAAGTGGTATCCAAAGTTTTTTTTAAGCTGAGGGTACCACCAATTTCCAGAAGAAAACCGGCTTGAGCAGCGAAGCGAACTGTTTTTAATGTTCACTTGATCTAAAACAGCGAGTTGAACCAGCTCATACAACTTCAGGAGTTATCTAAAGATTCTGTATGAAATCAGTCGCAAAACCTACATGCTCGTTCCTTCACCAGATGGCAGTTCCGTTAAGATGGCTGTGGCAGACTGTTTGCAGGATATTGCAGTTAGACGATGACTGATTATGCGGTAATTAGAAATGAAAATGTTAGCTGAAATCAAAACCGTAAAAGTTTTTGCTTAACGGCCATCACATAAATGCAGGAAGGTTTCCTGAGGTTACTCCCAAAAGATTTATAGCGATATTGCGATAGCATAACTCCTTGCCTATTCGTTTATTCCCAGGTTTGCATATCGGACTATCGTAAATAACCGCCTGACCCAGTTAGTGGCCCAATGGCCCTTGAGTAGTGGCTATTCCCAGTGGTGCTTAAATTCTACAGATTTATTGGTCTGCTTGGGGTCAAATATGGGCACTGGAACAATTTAGTTGCATCGATCCGATAATATTTGAAATCCGAAAGGCGCCAAAAATTCCTTGCATGGTCATTTACACAAACCAGCTTCGATCAGGCAACTAATAAATTGACTATAACGAATCGAGAATTGTAAAATTAAATAAACCCTGAAGGTATAAAAAAGTGTTCTTTGTGGCCACAATCAATATTCCACAAGGAAAATCTTTATTATCTCTGAAGTAATGTTTTCTGGAGGAATGCCATGAAAAGACTGGTGAATATTAACGATTACATGTTTTTGGCCTTAGAAACACGACAGTCTATGATGCATACTGCCGGCGTATTGATATTTCAGATTCCAGAAAATTATGAGGGAAACTTTGTGGGGGACCTGATGGAAGATTTGGAACGCGCACGGCAACCGTCTGCCCCTTTTAACCTAAGGCTCGAAACTCCCTTTTTTAGATTCGGGCTTCCCTCTTGGGTGGAAGACAGGAGTTTTGACTTGAATTATCACCTGCGCCATTCTGCTTTGCCGGCGCCTGGAACAATGGAACAGTTCAAGACTTTGATTTCACGACTCCACGGCATTATGATGGACCGAAATCGCCCTTTATGGGAGTTTCATGTGATAGAAGGAATTGAAGGTAATCGGTATGCGATATATTTCAAAACCCATCATTCGCAATTTGACGGCGTTTCAGGTATGGATCTGTTAAAATCCCCTCTCAGTTGCGAACGCGAAGGTACTTATAAACCATTCTGGGAAATTAAACAGCAAAGATGGGGGGGGGAGGTTCAATTTGCTGATTTGTGGGCGCGTTTGGAATCCATGCCTGTGAATGCGGCACTGCAGTTTCTATGCATCTCTCAGTTGACAAGACTATTCTTCAAATTGGGGCTCCAAAAAACGGTCTACAGCGATAATTCTGTGCCATTCCCCTATTCAGCGGTAAAAACGCGGTTCAACCAGGAAATATCAGCCCAACGGCGTTTTGATAAAACGTCTTTTAATCTGAGAGAAATCAAGCAGATCGGCTGGGTATTAGGTGCCACCGTGAATGATGTGATGCTGACCGTTTGTTCAGGCGCCTTACGACGGTACTTAAAAGAATATCAGGATTTACCGGATGCTTCGTTGATTGCATTTGTACCCATGGCACTTCCGGAAAGAAAGGACCGTGCGGGTGCCAACCGGATTACCGGCGTGTTATGCAATTTGGGGACAGATCGTGAAGATCATTTGGAACGATTTGAAGTGATCAGAAAATCCATGGCACGGAATAAATCCCTAATTCAATCTTTGTCTGATAACGCGGCCGAACAGCTCGTCGCCCTGAGTCAAGGCCCTGCATTTTTTGCTTCCGCATTGGGCATTGCGCACAAGTTTCCTTTAATGCCATTTAACATCGTCATTTCAAACATTCCGGGGCCCAGAGGGGAGCTTTATTTCAACGGTGCAAGGCTGGAGTCTCTTATTCCGGTGTCAGCACTGACGCACGGCCAAGGCCTTAACATAACCCTAATGAGTCACGGAAACGTTGTGGACGCTGGGTTACTGGGTTGCCGTAAAACCGTTCCGGATATTGATCGGTTGACGAAATATTTAGAAGATGCCTTTTCAGAGCTCAAGCACTGTGTGGCCAGGAGTAAAAAATATAATTCTTGGGCTGAATTGGCAGACCGTGCTTTTAAAGCAGCCGACAAAGAAATAGAGAAAGTCGCATCATAGCATATGCTTATTCTTTTTCTGAACATCATGTAACTATTTGATATGTTGCGGAGGATTAATGAAAGTTGATATTGCGAAATGGACCAATAATATTGCAGGGCCCATGAATTTTATGAACAAAATGGTTAGCATACCGTATAATATTTTCATGGATCGAGTTAAAATGCCGAAGGATTTAGATGAAGTTATAACCATTGATCCTGAGGAAGAAAGCGATCCTGTATCACTTGGAATGACGAGGCGGGGGGTTACTGAGATATGGAATGCTGTTACGGACTTGTTTCGCACCGGGATGTTTCCGGCTGTATCATTCTGTTTGCGCCGGCACGGTAAAATTATATTGAAGCGTTCAATTGGTTATAGCAGAGGTATCCGCCCTGATGAAGAGAAAGAAGAAAAGCAATTGATGACCACTGAAACGCCAGTGTGCCTTTTTTCCGGCACAAAAGCGGTTACTGCCATGCTGGTTCACCTTCTCTCCGAACGAAAACAACTCAGTTTGTTAGATCCGATCAGTTACTATATTCCCGAATTCGGCCAAAATGGAAAAAAAAGCATTACAATTCTCCAGTTGCTATCTCACCAGGCAGGGATCCCACGGCTGCCCGACCTACATAAGTCTGAACTGAAGGAAATTATTTTTGACCATGAGGAAATCATTAGAAGGTTATGTGCCATGGAGGCTGATAGACCGGGGCATCACACAGGATACCATGCCTTTACGGCTGGCTACATCATCGGTGAAATGGTAAGCAGGGTTACTGGTCAGAACTGCAGGCAGTTTTTAAAAGAAAACATTCAGGAGCCCCTGGGGTTCAAATATTTTAATTACGGAATCAATCCAGATGATACAGACAAGGTTGCCAAAAATTACTTTACCGGGCTCCCACTTTTTTTCCCTTATTCTTTATATGAAAAACGAATTCTTGGAAGTAGCATAAAAAATGCCATCCATTTATTCAACGACCCTCGGATATTCGATGTGATCATGCCCGCAGGGAATATCTATGCAACAGCGGATGAATGCACCAAATTTTTTCAAATGCTGCTAAACGGTGGTGTGTTGAACGATACTAGGGTTTTTGATCCCTTGACCATTCGGCGCGCCACCCAAGAAACTGGGAAACCAGAAATTGATAATACCTTACTTATCCCAATCCGATATTCTGCCGGCATGATGTTGGGGAATAGTCCATTCGGTTTATATGGGCCGGAAACCAAAAAAGCATACGGACACTTGGGTGTCACAAATAATATGGTATGGGCAGATCCAGAACGGGATATTAGCGTTGCCATCCTAACCACTGGAAAAGTACTTCTCGGGTTTCATTATTTGCCATTTTTTAACCTATTGGCTTCAATATCAAGGTATTGCATACCGTTGACCGATGCTGACCAAGACGCCATCGCCAAGGCAAGGGGGATGGTCAATCCTATGGGAACCTGCTGGTTATAACGTCAAGGACTTCTGTTGAATAAAGGAACAATACCAACAAGGCCCTTTCCACTGCAGCCTCAGGCAGTACAAGTCAAAAGCAGTTTCTTTTTTCGAATGAGTAATAAACGTTATACAAAAAAAGTAAAAGGAAGCAGAAAATGTCTAAACGACCCTGGCACAAGGTGTATCCTCCGCAGGTTCCGGCTGAAATTGACTTCGAAAAAATAACGGTGCCACAGATGCTGACTCAAACAGCGAATCGTTTTCCGAAAAACGTGGCAATCACTTATGAGGGGAGTGATATTACCTATCGCCTGTTGAACGATCTGGTCAACCGGTTTGCCCACGCCCTAACTGCACTCGGCCTTGAAAAAGGCCAGCGGACTGCGATACTGCTCCCAAACATTCCTCAGACCGTAATTGCCTATCAGGCGGCATTGCGAATCGGTGCGATTACGGTAATGAATAACCCGATATACACCCCAACTGAACTGGCGCATCAATTCAAGGACTCTGAGGCATCATTTGTCATCACAACGGATGAATATTTGGAAAAGGCCCTAACCCTTAAACGTCAAACGGGCATTCGTTGTATTGTCACCTGTTCACCCCATGATTTCGCGCATCCGGACAAAAAACAAATATCTTCGGCCCTGCCGCCATCATCAGATGCTTTCCGTTTTCTTGACCTAATTGAAGAACATTCTTCAAGTTTTATCGACAATCAAGCTGAATGGGACCAGGTGGCCAATATCATGTATACCGGTGGCACGACGGGCGTCAGCAAAGGGGTTATGCAGACCCACGCAAATCTATCCTGCAATGCCCAACAGTATAGCGCATGGATGTGTGACACGACAGATGGTGAAGAGAGTTGGCCTCTGGTATATCCCATTTTTCATTCTGCCGGATATACAATGCAGAATAAAAGTATCCACACGGGATGGAAAAGCATTCTCATTTCACGACCTACCCCAGAGGAGATGGTCAACACGATTGCCGAAACAAAACCAACCCTGTTGCCAGGGGTGGCGACCCTCTTTGTCGGGTTGCTAAACTATGAAAAGTTCTACGAACTTGATCTTTCATCCATCAAGGCCTTTATGACAGGGGGCGGTGTTCTGGCGGTTGAGACCCTGCGGCAGTTAAAACAAAAAAAGGATGTTCCTGTCATCAACGTATATGGACTGACCGAAGCGTCCCCAGTTGTTACGGCAACCCCCTGGCTGGGACCGGAAAAAGCCGGTAGTGTCGGGGTTCCCTACCCGAGCACCGATCTTAAAATCGTGGACCCGATAGATGGCTTGAAAGAAATGCCACAGGGCGAACCCGGTGAAATTCTCGTGAAAGGCCCCCAAATCATGAAAGGCTACCTCAACAGACTCGATGAGACTGAAAACGTACTCAAGGAGGGGTGGCTCCATACCGGCGATATTGGTGTCATGGATGAAGAAGGGTATCTGACGATCGTTGATCGCAAAAAGGATGTGATTGTTGCCAGTGGGTTTAATGTCTACCCGAAGGAGATTGATGAGCTGTTGTTTGCGCATCCTAAGGTATTAGAGGCCTGTACGATTGGTGTCCCTCATGAATATCGGGGCGAAACGGTGAAATCATTTGTTGTTTTGAGAGACAAGGCAATTATGGAAGAGAGTGAATTGATCAACTATTGTCGCCAACATCTCGCTCCGTATAAAGTTCCCCGACTGCTTGAGTTTACTGATTCTCTGCCCAAAAGCCCCATTGGAAAGATTCTACGGAAAGACCTTAGAGAAAAAGAAAAACACAGTTAATGTAAATCCGCGACCATTAACCGCACTGCACCGCGCCTCGTATCACAGCGATTTAGCCCAAAGACGTCTGGTGAGGTTTTAGCAAATCGTTGCGTTTTTCCAGGCAGCTCTAAGTCCTTGTTGATATATAACTGGGTGAGGCCAAGGGGTAGGATTACAAGCTATAAAAACTATCCTGATATGGATATTTCTTATGATTCGTAGGGTTCAAGGTGATTATCCGATTAAACAGCTTTCGGAGCCCACTTTTTCCGAAAATCGCTTAATGGGGCAATGGGTTTTTATCGGAATATGGTTGGGGATGCTGTTTGGGCTTTTTTTCGAGGTTTTACATACTTTCGTATTTGAACCCGAAATCAATCATTCGCTGATTTGCGAAATTTTGAACCATGACTTTCATAATCTTTTCGTTAGAGCTTTTATTTTGGTCCTTTTTTCAGCATTCGGACTTTACGCACAATTAACGACAAATAAACAAATAAAAGCGAATCAACTTTTACGTAACAATGAAATAAAAATTGAAAAGGAACTTGCCGATCGCATTAAGATCCAAAAGCGGCTTGAAAAAACAGTCCATGAACTGGAAGAGGCGTTTAATGAAATTAAAGCGTTGAGAGGGATACTGCCGATCTGTTCCTATTGCAAGAAAATTCGTGATGACGAAGGATATTGGAATCAGCTTGAGACATACATTCAAAAACATTCTGAAGCTACATTTAGCCATAGTATTTGCAAAGAATGTGCGGAAAAATACTGCCCCCATTTGAATGATTTCAAACAAGATTAATGGGCGTTTCAATGCCTGAAAAGCCAACCGATTAATGCCAATCCAATGGTCAGTCGTCGCCTACCACTTTAATCAATGCGGGTAGGGGGAAGCAGACTCTTAAAAGAAGACATGGTGGCCATGGGTCCTGTTGGGGCCATCAGGCATGATCTGGAATCCAACCAGTAGTCACATCTCCACACCCTTTTGTTGCAATGCAACCCTGATGCTTAAAAGCTGCGTGGTATTATCGTAAAACACCGGTAGATTCAATTCTGCTCATTGTTCGCAACATTCAATGCTAATAAGTTTGTCTCAAAGGCAATTCGATTGTTTTGACAATCTTGGATGTCTCCTCACTAGCTTTTGAGATATCCTCTATTGTAGATGTTAGTTCCAATGTTTTAACAATCTTGCAAGATTCCCTACTGACTTCTGTGTTCTGTCGCGTCATTGACGACATCTCTTTCACAGATATTGATGCCGCCTGTTCAGAATTCCCCGCAGCCAATGTTTGACTATTACTTGAAATTTGTTGAGATGCTGATGCTATCTGTTTGGCAGCGTCGTTTAGTCCTTCAGCAACCCGGTTTAAAAAAAATCCAAGAATCAAATTGATTCCAATTGGCATTCCATTAAGCCATTTCATAACACACCTCTTTTTTCTATTAAGTTACTATTGGATTAAGCCAAATCCATGCCATGGATAGGAAATATTTATATCTAATTAATTTAACTTAATTTATTGCTTCAAGGCTATCAAGAAGCGGGGTGGATAAACGGTGTCATGTTTTGATTCTCGACCTCCCTAAAATATATACTATCTAATTGTAATTATTCGAAACGTTTTACTGTAATAAAAAACCAAAACTGTTGCAAAACGACACACCCTTTTGATGATGGATATAAACGGTCGGTAATGTTTCCTGTGGAGGGAAAAAATGTTATGAAAAGTACTACAAACACAAAATAATAACCAATTAAGAGTAAAAAATGTATGGCCTCTATTTTTTCACTGGCTTGTCGGATGATGTGGCATCTTTATGGAGTCATTTTTATTTAGTGTTGAAAATAATTTGATGAATGTTGAGAGCTGTCCCGTAAGTTTGACACTTGCTAAGGATAGCCGCCTCGTTTATAGTCACTTTCGGTTTGCCCGTGGTGATGCGTAATCATCAAATGCCAAAATTTTACAGAAAATCGTAACTTATAAATCTATGGAATGTAACGGTTTGATTATTTTAAGGCGATCATTCCAGTGAAGGTCAAATTAGAATGTTAGGAAAACAGATTGAACCACTGTTCAGACATCCAAACCTCGTAGTGGCCCCTTGCGAATTCGGCCATGGCGTGTTTACAACCGCCCCGATCCCTTCCGACACGACCATTGAAGAATGTCATCATCTTTGTCTTACGGACGATGAATGTGATGGCATCATAAATGACTATGTATATCGGCTTGAAGCGGATCAAACCCAAGACGGGGAAGAGGTGGAACATTATTCGTTGCCCCTTGGCTTTGGTTGCATCTTTAACCATTCAAACGACCACAATACGGACTATTGGCATGATGAAAAGCGGAACCTTATCATCTTTTATACAATTAAAGATGTTGCCGCCGGTGAGCAGCTTTTCATCAATTATGGCAGGGATTGGTGGGAAGGCCGGGATCTTATTCCTTCTTAAAGTGACAACCGGCGGAGCCTCATGGAAAAACGTTTGGTACAGGACGGGCAATAGTGATGATGATCCTCTTTATCCGGATGGCCCTGCGGTGTGCGCTTTTCAACCCGGGATAAAAATTTTGATGTGGCCGCCATTTGCCCGCAACCTTCACAGCGTTCCAACGGTTGCTGACCGATGATTTCATTTGCTACTTCAAAGACATTGAGGTTGGGGTTGACAGAAAAGCGCTTCTGGTAGATTAAGAGAGGCATTGTAAGAGAAGTATTTATTTAGGAGGAAAAATGTTGAAAAGAATATTCATGGTTTTAATGGTGCTGGGATTATGTGTTGTGCCAGCTGTTGGCAGCGCGGCCGAGTATACTCAGGATCAAATATTACAAGAGCTTGAACGTCTCAAACAGACGGTGAAGGCCCAGCAGGAACACATCAACCGGCTGGAATCGATTATCGAACAATCATTGGACAAGAAGATCGATGCGAAAATCGAAGAAAAAATCGCAACGGAGAAAAAAGCGGCCGTGACCCTTGGAAACACTTTTATCGATCAACTCGATATCAAGGGGGACCTGCGGATCAGATACGAACGCCGTGACCGCAAGGAGCCAACCACCAGCAGTGCCGCTGACAAGGCCAGGGACCGGTTTTTGACCCGTTTTCGCATCGGTGGTGTCTGGAAGAACAAAGATGAGAACTGGGAGGTCGGGGCCGGACTTTGTACAGGTGGCAATGCTGGTACCAGTACCAATGACACCTGGGGAGAGGAAGCACCCTTTGAAACCGGTGATATCAGAATCGATTATGCTTATGCAAAACATAAAACAGACAACGTTGCCATTACACTGGGGCAGCAGAAAAATCCCTTTGTTTGCTCTTGGCTCATTTGGGACAGTGACCTTCGTCCAACGGGTCTGACCGGACAGTATGCCAGCGATCTGGGGTTGTTTGTCACCCTGGGCGGGTACGGGGTCATTCTCTATGACGATGATAATACTGCCATGATGTACGCCGGGCAGGCGGGATATAATCATACGTTCGGAGACGTTAGATTGACCACTGCGGTCGGGTATCAGCACTACGATTCGATTTTCAGCAGTGCGGAGGCCCCGAATCCGGATTATGATTTTCAAATTGGTGATATCATTCTGATGGCAGAAATTCCAGTGAATGGGGTTAATCTTTCTCCCTATGCGCAGGTATGGAATAATTTTGGAGCCGATGGCGTGGCCGGTACCGGTCAGCGAGGGGGTAATCTGGAGCCTGAAGATGAGGATATCGGCTGGGTAGCTGGGCTAACTGCGAAAATGGGGGCGATAAAATGCGGCTATGCCTACGCGGTTGTCGGTGCAGATTCCATTTATGGTGGGTTGACAGACGCTACATTTGGCAGCGGGGTTGGCGGTACGGATCTCAAAGGCCATAAGCTCGATATTTCATATGGCTTTACGAAAAACATATCTGCAGCGCTTACCGTTATGCTTTACGAGGCCGCTGAGCTTGAAAACCAGCGTGAAGCCGATATGTATCAGTTTGATCTGAATTATAAGTTCTAAAACAAGATCATCTTGCACCCGCACAGTATCAACTGATTTACAAAGCGCGCGGCGGTTTCAGAAAAAAATGATGCCCACCGCGCTCTTTGTATCTTTGTGTCGAGGAAGAAATCCGGTTGCGGAAGGACATCTGGCGTAAATTTAAACTGCGCCGGGGTATTCCGGAAAGGGAAAGCCGGTTTTCGACTCCTCTATCCCCCGAACGGTTAATTCAAACAGAGAATAGGGCATTGCCAGCCCCATTCGATCTCCTTCAAATTTTGCAATGAGCCGGGCGCCTAAACAATAGGGCGAAAAATTGATTTCATTGTAAAGATAAGGCCGGACGATTAAATCGGAGCAACCTGCCCGTAGGCCCCCAATGTCTGCCCGCACACGCTCACCGGTTAAAAACTGGTATCCCTGGGTGATTCTACACAATTCCACCGGCCGGACTGACAGCACGACAACGTCCGGAAGCACTCCGATATCGTCATAAGTCGGTGAAAAGTAGAACACCCCCTGTGTGGTCGGCGGTTGCAGGGCGGGCATTTTTGCAATCGCCTCTATGGCAATATCTTTACTCTTGAAGCGGCCGCTGTCATCTTTCCCAAAGAGCCCAAAGTCGGTTTGCCCGGAATCCTTGCATGCATATACAGATCCGTTGGAGAATTCCAGCGGGGAAGGGGGGGTGAACGCATCGCCCTTGCCGCTGCTTTTTCGCATCATTTCGATATAAACGCGCTTTCCATCGAGGGGTGCGGTTTCTTTTTTCTGGACAATGCCTAAGCTGATGGCGGCGGCAACACAACCGATGCTGTCTTTCTCAAGGTAAACGACATCACCCAACATGGCAGATTTTAAAGCATGGCAGGCGGTTATTGAATATTGATCCGGTTGAGAACGAAGAATTTCATCCGGAACCCTGTCAGACTGCTTGAAAATTTTAACCCCGGCAATCGGGATGGTTAAGTTCGGGACCTCCATGGCGTGGATAAGCCGTTGTGCGAGTTTTTGAAAATTTTCCATATATCCTATTGTGAATCCTCATATTCATATGATGGGGCCGGAACGTTTCTGCATCCGCCCATTTGCAAGGGTTATCGGGTGGGTAAGACTTCAAGCCAGTAGCCATCCGGGTCTTTAATGAAATAAATGCCCATCTCCTTATTCTCAAAACAGATGCAGCCCATTTCCGTGTGCAAGCGGTGGGCTGCGTCATAGTCGTTGGTTTTAAATGCGATGTGAAACTCCTCGTCACCTAAATTATAGGGCCGGTCCATCGCCTTGAGCCAAGTCAATTCGATTTTATTGGGCGTTGAATTGTCCCCGAGAAAAACGATGATATAACTGCCGTCTTCGGCCGCTATGCGCCTGGTTTCCTTTAATTCCAGTGCCTTGTTGTAAAAAGCCAGGCTCTTGTCAAGATCCAGCACGTTGATATTGAAGTGATCGATGGTAAATTGCATGGAAGCTGCCTCCTTATAACGTTTCATATTATTGTCGCCAACATGAATATGGGGTTGTGCGCCAATGATGACTATCTATACCATACCAGCATTTAGCCCGATTGAGGAGAGGGATAATTGACACACCCATTTGAGCGTAAACAAGACACAACGGGTTGTTTAACACCTTTTCACATTTGGATGCCTTGCATCTGGTGAACCACACTCGACCTGCGTTCAATTGGGGGGATACAAATTGACTTCAGGAAACAATTCATTTTAAATACATGAGGTGCTGGGCGTTTATAGGCAAAAAACCGCTTTATGGATAATTTTCGGTTAAACCACAACTCAAATCAAGGAGGACTTCAATGACTGAATCGGAACAGAAAAAACTGGTTGACGAGCTTGCCATCAGAGATCTTCAGGCTCGATACTGTGATGCCGTTAACCGTCGGGACGCGGTGGCCATGGAACAAACCTGGGCAAAGGAAAGTGTCTGGGGATTTCTGGGTAAACCCATCGAGGGCCGGGATAATATCATTTCATTTTGGAAGCAGGCGATGGCAGGGTTTCCCAAAATCCTCCAATTTTATTGGCCCGCAGGGCTTAAAATTGATGGTGACACCGGAACCGGCCGCTGGTACCTTCAGGAAATCGTGGTTGATACGAAAGGGAATCCGCTTCAGTTCTATGGTGTCTACAATGATACATACGGAAAAATAGACAGTGAATGGCTTTTTACAATGCGTCGGTTTGACCTTATCCACCAAGGCCCAGGCCCCCTGACGGAAAAGGGTTGGCTGGGATATCCCCAAGATGTAAATAACAGCCTTGGATAATTTTTGGTTAAACCTAATCGTTAGTGGCTTTTAACCTCGAGAAAGGGCCGCAGCGTAACAGCTGTAGCCCTTTTTTCGTGATTAGTGCTGTTGTTATTTCGATTCTTCACAGGGGAGAGGCTAAATGAAAGACTTGTTTGGTCGATAAACAAGCATATAAAAGAAAAACCTTAGGGTGTTACGGCGCAGGAATTTCTCTAAGCAACTTTGTGGATTATAAAACTGGCCGCACAGCACCAGGCGGTATGGCGAGGATAAGTGTATCACCGATAATAATTCGTTTCCGTTGATACTCTTCCTCTGGGATGAGAAGCGTCAGCCGGATACCGGTATCCACCCCGATTTTTATTCTATCGTTTTCCTTAACGATTTGGAAAACGACCCCTTTTACAACGTTATTTTCAAGTTGCTGTTCTTCGTTAGAAACGAGCTGTATAGCAATCGGATCAATAAAAATCCTGGTGGGCTGTTTGAAAGAGGGGGGTATATTTGCGGCCGATATCAACGTTACGTTCGGATTAAGGGTGCAGTGGTGGGCGCCATTTTTGTCGCATTGAATCGTTGCGGAAAAAACATTTTCAATCGCTGTAGTTGCCAATCTTCCATGATCCAATGCCAGGGTTTGATGGGCCAACGATGTTGCCAGGCTGCGATCGTGGGTGGAAAACAAAATACTCATCTTCTTTGTTTCATTTAATTCACGAAGTAAGCTGACGATAACAGCTTGGTTTTCGACATCAACACTCGATGTGGGTTCATCGCAGAGGAAAAATTTGGGAGAAAGAGCAAGAGCTCTAGCAATGGCCACCCGTTGGGTTTCTCCGCCGGAAAGCCTGCGGGCCGAAGCTGTTGAAAAATCCTGCATCCCCACCAGTTCCAATGCTTCCGTTATGATGTATTCCCTTTTCTTGGCGGGAATGTTTCTGACTTTGAGGCCAAACTCAATATTTTTGAATACCGTTGTGGAAAATAAAATTGGGTATTGTTCCAACAGGACAACTTCACGGCGTAGGGCATGGATTTCAGCTCTAGTGAACTTGACCTGTTTATGCTGATACCAAATCTTTCCGCTGGTGGGTGATTCTAGAAATGCAAGCATGTTGAGCAGGGTGGTTTTTCCCGCGCCATTTGGCCCCAGGAGTGCCGTTATTTGGTTCTTTTCAATTTCCAGTTTCGGCAAATCCAGCACCACCCGGTTATCATAGGCTTTGGTGAGCTTCTCTATTCGAAATAAGCTCATGGATTGGATTTTCCCTGAAAAAAATTAAAGATTAAATTCATCCCAAAGCTAAGAGACAGCAAAACCAAACCCAGGGCCACCGCAAGGGTAAAAGCGCCTTTATCGTATTCCAGTGCCATTGCGGTTGTCATGGTTCGGGTGAATCCACTGATATTGCCCCCCAGCATCATACTGATGCCCACCTCTGAGATAACGCGGCCAAAGGCGGCGATATTTGCGGCAGCGATTCCAAATCGTGCTTCACGAAAGACCACCCATGCGGTTTGAAACCTATTTGCGCCTAACGTCATGGCGGTTTTGCGGTATCGTTCGTCGATGCGACTGATGGCGGAAATGGTAAAGGAGGTGATGACCGGAAAAATGAGAATCACCTGGCCGATGATGATGGCTTTCTGGGTGTAGAGAAGGTCAAGTGGGCCGAAGATGCCCCGACGGGAGATAAAGACATATACAAAAAGCCCGATAACAACCGTAGGGAAGGCGAGAAGGGTGTTTAGTGCCGTAATCACCACCCGTTTGTACGGAAAAGCGCCAAAGGCGATGCCAAAACCCGACGGAATCCCTGCAACTGCGGCGATGAGAGTGGAAATCAGGCTGATTTTAACAGAAACCCCTACGATCGTGAGCATTTCAGGGTCCAATGACATCACGAGCAACACCGCGGAGTATAAACTGTCTATCAATAAATCCATTGCATCCTACAGGGCATTCGGCAAAGCGTCCGGATAGAAAAGAGGTTTTTCAAGCAAGCGGTACCCGGCAATGACTTCCTGCCCACGTTTTGACACCAACCATTCGGCAAACTGTTTGGCCAAATCGTATTTGACATGGGGGTGCTTTTCAGGGTTGATAGGAATGATGCCATAGGGGTTGGCCAAACTTTGATCCCCTTCACACAGCACCTGAAGATCGATGGGGACATCCCGACCGAATTTGTACTTGATGAAGGTCCCTCTGTCGGTAAGGGTGTATGCCTGTTTTTCGTCTGCAAAGGTCAGGGCTTTTCCCATGCTTTGGCCGATAGAAAAGTACCATTCTCTGCTACCCGCCGGTTGGGCATATTGGATTTCGGTCTTTTTGCCCTTCTTGACAATGGTAGGGGTTTTTGTTTCCATCGGTAACCCGGTGCTTTTCCAAAGTTCCTGCTCTTTGGTGTGGGTGCCGCTGTCATCGCCCCTGGAGACAAAGCCCTGTTTTGCTTCAGCGATTTTTTTCAATGCCGTTGCCGCAACCGTCTGGCCTTTGATGCCCGCCGGATCGGCTTCGGGGCCGATAATAACAAAATCGTTGTGCATTACCGCATAACGTTTGGTGCCATAGCCGTCTCTGACAAACTCTTCCTCCCTGGCTTTGGCATGGACAAAAATAACATCCACATTGCCATCCCGCCCATCGCGAATGGCGGCACCGGTTCCCTTGGCAATGACCTTGACTTTGATACCCGTGTCCTTTTCCAACTCAGGCAGCAGGACGTCCAAAAGGCCAGACGCCTGGGTGCTCGTGGTCGTGGACATCTTTAGCACTTTGTCTTCGCCCACGGTGATGCCAGACAGCAGTAGGCAGATGGAGATGGTGCAACAGGTGAGAATTAGAGCGCGTTTCATTTTTCCTCCTGCTAGTGAAATAATAGACATGATGGCCTTTCCATATCGATACTACTTTAATTTAATAGTCAGACTATGGAAGTGATCGTATCAGAAGTCATACTAAGTATCTATAGATTTTTGTCTGGAGATTTTTGTCTGGCAGTCGGTTGTGTGGGGTGCCCCATGGATAGATCGCATTATCAGGGATATTGTTACACAATGGTACCACTACAAATATTTTGTAACTTCTTTTTCATGTCTCCGATTCGATTTTTCACCACCTTACCATTGAATTTGGGAAAAATCTTTTTATTTGAACGATAGTTTGGTAATAAAAAAATGTCTATAAACCACCGCTTAGCGGAAAAGAGAGTTGTGCTGAGTATCATATAGAGGCACACAGGTTTATTTTTTTATTTTTAAAGACAGAGATGCCCAATGCCACGTTTACCTATTCCCGATACCGTGCACCAGGAACGCCGCTTAGGTATGATCAAAGCGGCAAAAAAATTATTTACTGAAAAAGGTTATGACGGAACCACTGTTGATGATATTACCAATGAACTTGGATATAACAAAGCAACTTTTTATCATCATTTCAAAACCAAATCGGATATTTTGGAAGCGGTCGTGGATGATATCCTTTCGGATATGAAAAGCGCCATAGAGACCTTCTGTAGTGGGCAAGATCTGGATGCTGTTACCAAATTGAATTCCTGGTTTCAATTGCATTATGATACAACCACATCCACGAAAAAACTCTGGCTGTCCTATTATGCAGTGAATAATACCGCTTTGCATTATCGATTGATGAAAAAGAGCATTGATGTTTTTGCTCCGTTAATGGCGGAAATTTTGCAGGAAGGCATTGAAAAAGGACAGTTTAATGCGGTGCCACCCTTAGAGACCGCCGGGGCCATCCTTTACATGTTTGACTTTGTTGTAACGGAGATGAACAAAGTCACAGCCGCTTCTGAAACAGAACGCCTTTATGACGCTTTGTTAAGCATCATTTCCCAAATCACAGGTGTAACCGCCCATATCATCAGAAAAGGTTAAGTTTGTTTGTTACCCGATTGCGTATTCTGGCGATTAAGTTCGGATATGTGATTCCACAGGCAGTGCGATGACGTCTTCTTTTCCGGCGCTTACATATCGTTATTTGACTATATCGCTTTAAAATTGAGAAAAAATCTTTTGTATGTCTGCGAGCCTGGATGGTCTGTTGGAGCAGCGGTGCCATATTTTTTTCTTGACAGGGTTCATCGTGCCTTTTATTTATGGACTCGTAGTCCAACTATTAGTCTGCTTATGAATTTGGATGGGTTTTTACGGTGCGCCGATAACCAAATTACCAGTTAAAAAAACAACAAAAGCATAACGAATGATGATACCAACTCGGTGAATGGAGGGCGTTTATGACATGCGTCCTGAATTAATGAAAAAATTATTAGGGGAATGAGGAGGATTCATGGGTTCTGAAACTAATTCAGCGCTGTATCAGGAATTATCTGCCAAACATGGCTGGCCGGATTCAACATACCTGCCAAAGATATTCGAGCGACTGGTAACACCTGAGCAGGCAAAAATATTGATGCAGTTTCCTGGCACAACAGCGGAAATAGCAGAGCGACTCGAGCTCGACCAAGCGGTCGTGGAAAAGCAACTGCAGGTGCTGTTTGAAAAGGGACTGGCGTTTTCAGTCAAAAAAGGCTGGCGACTGAATCGCATCATGGATTCTCTGCATGATCTTACGTTGATTAACAAGAAATACTGGGACGCTCACGGTGGTAAGGACATGGCTGACCTTTGGGTAGAATTCGAAAAGCATGAGTGGTTCCCAAAGTTCGTGTCGAGTGTGAAAGGTTTGGGCGAGCCGCTGATGCGGATCATCCCCGCTTGGGAAGCAATTCAAGACAACCCGCATCGCATGCCAGAAGAGGACATCAGAGAAATTTATAAGAATGCCGGAAAGATAACAGATGTTCCTTGCTGCTGTCGGTTGGAAATGTATGACGCCGATCGCGATGCGCCGGACGGGATGTGTATCGCTCTTGACAAGTCGGCGGAATATAACCTCGCACGGGGGGTGGGAACTGAGTTGTCTTTTGAGCAGGCCATGGCCATTGAAAAGGATGCGAGAAAATACAACATGTTTACCCAGGTTCCCAATAATGCGGACACAAACCAGATCATTTGCCACTGTGATCCGGTAACCTGTTTCGACAGCCGGGCCTTCGGCCAGGAAGAGGTGCCGATTACTGAGTTCGTAGCCAAAAGTCGGTATGTCGCGGTGATCCTGCCAGACACCTGTACGGCCTGCCAGCAATGTATGGAGGCGTGTCCGTTCGACGCCATAAAAATGAAGAAATTTCCCGGCCTCACCAAATGGAAGGCTTACGTTGACCCAGAAGACTGCCTGGGGTGTGGCAATTGTGTCGTAAAATGTCCCAAAGAAGGGGTTGCCTCCTTAAAGCTTGTGCGTTCCCCTGATCACATTCCCGGTGAGGCCAAAAATGTCTATCGGGATCGGTATTAATCGGGAACAATGATGGGGGCTTTTCACTAACCGGTTGAATGCTCCTGCCTGATATGGAGAAACGAATGGATTTTGAGTTTTCAAAAGAAGAGTTGGAGTTGCTAGAAGAGGTCCGCAGGTTTATCGCTAAAGAGGCAACACAGGAATTGCTGAAAGAAACCCAGGAACTGGTTTATAATTATGGCGGGCCGGAAGCAAAGAAATTCTTTAAAAAATTCGCCGCCAATGGTTGGCTGACGCCGAGTTGGCCGAAAGAATATGGTGGGTTGGGGATGCCGGAGATGATAACCTATATCATTAAAAATGAGCTGGCCTATGCCGGGCTTCCATTTCATTTTGCCGGTGCCCATCTGGTAGGACCCACCATTTTAAGATTCGGGAATGAGGAAAATAAAAAATATTTACGCCCCCTCTCTAAAGCGGAGATCGATTTTGCCTTAGGCTATACGGAACCTGCCGCCGGGTCGGATCTTCTGTCGCTACAGATGTACGCCGAGGACAAAGGGGATTATTTTTTGGTAAATGGCCAGAAAGCCTTTAGCACGGTTGCGCATAATGCGGATTTCCATTGGCTTGCTGTGCGTACGGACCTGGAAAAGCCCCGGCACAAGGGCATCTCACTGTTGATTGTTGATTTGAAAAACAGTGAGGGAATTGATATCCGGCCCATGATCACCATGACTGGCTTGAGAACAAATGAAGTCTTTTATGACAATGTCAAAGTTCCGAAAGAAAATTTGGTCGGGGAGAGAAATATAGGCTTTCGCTACATAATGTCGGCGATTGATTTTGAAAGAATGTTTCCTTATGGGAACTATAAAAAGTTTTTTGAAGATCTTGTGGAATTTACCAAACAGAAAATTGTCAACGGGAAGCCGCTGTCAAAAGATCCGATCATTCGACAAAAGATCGCCCAAATTGAAATCGAGCTTGATGTGGTCAAATTACTTTACTATCATCTGGCCCATATTCTCGATAATGGAAAAATACCGAATTACCAAAGCTCCGTGGAAAAAGCGTTTTTTGCGAATCTTGCCCAACGGATGAGCTCACTGGCCTTGGAAATTACAGGAACCGCCGGGCAGGTCAAGGAGGGTGACGAGCGGGCGGTTCTTAACGGAATGGCCGAATTCTTTTACAGATGGACCATTGTTGAGAGCATTTATGGGGGTACCTCAGAAATCCAGCGAGATATTATTGCACGACGGGGCCTGGGGCTGCCACGGTAGTCAGCTATTCAATAACACCTGCTTCTCCCATGAGGTTGGGAGTAGACTTTCGATTTTAACCATAAAATTAGAACGAGTGCCTATTACATTTAAAAACCATTGTGTATGGTGGGTGCTAAAATGAGGAGGGAAACATGGAAAAATTAATTGTCACTGTTGCCATCACCGGCGGTCTTCATGGAAAAAGCGCCAATCCGAATCTTCCGGAACAGCCCGAGGAGCAGATCCAGCAAACCATAGATGCTTGGAACGCAGGGGCTTCTATCGTCCACATCCATACCCGTGATAATGATGGCAACTCGGTGCAGGATGTTGAAAGATATCGGGAAATCAAGGAGGGGATTCGCGCCAGGGGTTGTGATATTATCGTCCAGTTCACCACCGGGGGCGGGATTGGCATGACCAACGAACAACGGCTAAGCTCTATTGAGGCGGAACCGGAAATGGCGAGCCTGAACATGGGCAATGTCAACTATCCAATGCCGGGTGGCGGGTATGCACTTTCAATTTTTTCTCCTTCTGATCTTGTCTGGTTTGCGGAGCAAATGTTGGCAAAGAACGTAAAACCGGAAATGGAACTTTATAGCGCTGCAATGCTTAAAGAGGTTGATATGCTGATCGAAAAAGGCCTTCTCAAAAAGCCCTATTACATCAATTTTGTGATGGGAATGCCGGCCCAGGGTGCTGGCAAACCCACGCGAAGAGACCTGTTTTTCATGATTGATTCCCTGCCAGCGGATTCTGTATTTAACGTTTGCGGAATTGGGAGAACTCAACTTGAAATGACCACCTATGCCATTCTTTCCGGCGGTATGGCGCGTGTTGGTTTGGAAGACAATGTTTATTATGCGAAAGGCGAAAAGGCAAAAAGCAATGCCCAGATGGTTGAAAGGACCGTGAGGATCGCCAATGAGCTCCAGCGCCCGATTGCTTCTCCGGACGAGGCAAGAAAGATATTGGGCCTTAATCCGCTTTAACCTAATCCGGCAAAGCCGGAAGTCGTGAGTTTACAGTCGAGAGTCAACAGGCACAACCTTCCATAAAGATGGACGCTTTCGGAGTCAGAGTTTATGCCATGATTTTAGGGTGCTTACCTGTGTGTATGTTTCTGATAAAGGGTTTAAACCCTCAGAAGGTATTGCTTCCCCCCGATTTAGTGGACATATTCGTCTAATTTCAAAAGGCGGGAGAAAATTTCAAGCCCCGTTCCATTCAGGAACAACCGGCGCAGCTTCGCCCATTTTAGAGACCTTCAATGTAAAATAAGAAGGAGCGGAAAGATGACCCAAAAGAAGAAAGTGAAGTTTTACGACCAAACGATGCGTGATGGCGCGCAAAGCATGTGGGCCATGGAAATGCGATACGGTACCGTCGATGCCATCGCCCATTTACTAGACGAGGCGAATTATAGCTATGTTGAGATACCGGTACATCCTGTGAATGCGAAACATTGTGTTCGTTTTATGAAAGAAAACCCATGGGATCATTTTCATCTATACGGGCGGAAGGTCAAGAAGACAAAGGTGCATGTGGGTGTGACGGAAGGTTTGGATTTGCTGGATTCTACCGCTGACCCGCGATCGGTGGTTCGGTTGATATATTCGTTAATTATCAAGGCTACAGGGGCAGCAGGGTCTCGCTTTAATTATATGATAAACACAAGAAATGAGCTCGATCGTTATTGTCCCTGGCTCGTGCCTATGATGAAAGAACTTGGATTAGATTTTAATCCGATGATTTGTTATTATCCCTCCCCCCGCCTTACCGACGCGTATTATGCCAATTTGGTAAAGAGAGTTGTTTCAGAGTATGAGGTAAATGGTATGTGGCTTAAGGACGCCGGCGGATTGTTAACGGTGGAACGGATAAAGACGTTGCTTCCGGCGATGCAAAAGGCAGCAAATGGTCAGCCTATAGATCTTCACACCCATGGGATGAGTACCAATCAGGGACGGGTCGTTGTTGAAGCAATGAAACTGGGAATTGACGGCGTTCATACCTGCGTTCCACCGTTGGCATCAGGTTCCTCCCACATATCCATTTTTAATGCGATACACAATGCAAACGTGTTGGGTCTGGAACACAATATTACGAACATAGACGCACTCAGGGAGGTTGAAAGACGGCTTAGAGTTATCGGAAAGTTGGAGGGGCTCCCATCCGGCGTGCCCCTGGAATACGATCATAGCGTTTACAGGCATCAAGTACCCGGGGGAGTGATCTCAAATTTACGGGAGCAATTGCGGCAATTGGGCATCCCGCATAAATTGGATGAAGTTTTGGACGAGGTCATTCGAATTACCGAAGATTTAGGGAATCCCATCATGATTACACCGGCTTCACAGTTTATTGTGTCCCAGGCTGCCGTCAACGTGGCGACCGGCGAACGATATGGGGAGGTCCTCGACTGCATGATCGAGACCGCATTGGGCATGTGGGGGTGGGAGGATGCCGGTGTCCCGTGGATGGATCCGAACGTCAAAGACAGGTTCCTCAGTCATAAAAATGCCAAGATAATCAAAGAAAACTATAAAAGGAAACTGGAGATTCAGGCCTCCGAAGGGGATCTGGGGAGGCTGCGTTCACGTTATGGCATGACACATGCGACGGACGAGGAATTCATGCTGTATCACCTCATGAAAGGCGATACAGAAGTCAAGCAAATCCGGAAACCGTATAAATCTTACTATACGGGTAAAGAGCCACTTGTACTGCTCCTCAAGGAATTGAGTAAAGACCATAATATAAGTCGCCTACAGTTGCAAAAAGGAGCTAATTTCTTCGAATTTCGCAGAAACTAATGCAAAATTCAGATAAGTGACCTTCAATGTAAAAGAAGAGGGAACAAAAGGATGATCCAAAAGAAGAAAGTCGCATTTTACGATCAAACGATGCGCGATGGTGCCCAGAGCTTGTGGGCCATGGAAATGCGGTATGGTACGGTTGACGCCATCGCACATTTAATTGACAGTGCGGGGTATAGCTACATCGAGGTGCCGGCGCATCCCATGCAGGCGAAACAATGTGTCCGGTTTATGAAAGAAAATCCATGGGACCATTTGCATCTCATTGGGCGGAAAATTAAGAAGACAAAGCTGAATGTGGGGGTAACGGAAGGTTTGGATTTGGTGGACTCCAAGGGGGATCCGCGTTCAGTGGTTCGATTGTATTATTCCTTAATGGTCAAGGCCACAGGCGCTTCACGCTTTCTCTATATGGTGAACACGAGAAATGAGCTCGATCGCCATTGCCCTTGGTTGGTCCCCATGATGAAAGAAATCGGGTTAGATTTTAATCCGATGATTTGCTATTACCCCTCCCCCCGGCTTACCGACGAGTATTATGCGAATTTGGTAAAGAGGGTTGTTTCAGAGTATGAGCCCAACGGTATGTGGCTCAAGGACGCTGGCGGATTGTTAACGGTTGAACGGATAAAGACGTTGCTACCGGCGATGCAAAAGGCGGCAAATGGTCATCACATAGATCTTCATACCCACGGGATGAGTACCAATCAGGGACGGGTGGTTGTTGAAGCCATGAAGCTCGGAATTGACGGCGTTCACACCTGTGTTCCACCGTTGGCATCAGGTTCCTCCCACATATCCATCTTTAATGCGATACACAATGCCAACGTGCTAGGCATAGAACACAATATTACAAACATGGACGCTCTCAAGGAGGTTGAGAGACGGCTTCGGATTATCGGAAAGTTGGAGGGCCTTCCGGTCGGCGTGCCGCTGGAATACGATCATAGCGTATACAGACATCAGGTGCCCGGAGGCGTGATCTCAAATTTGCGGGAGCAATTGCGGCAATTGGGCATCCAGGATAAATTGGATGAGGTGTTGGACGAAGTCGTTCGAATCATCGATGACTTGGGAAATCCCATCATGATTACACCGGCCTCACAGTTTATTGTGTCCCAGGCTGCCGTCAACGTGGCGACCGGTGAACGGTATGGGGAGGTTCTCGACTGCATGATTGAGACCGCGTTGGGCGTGTGGGGTTGGGAGGATGCCGGCGTCCCCTGGATGGACCCGAACGTCAAAGACAGGTTTCTCAGTCATAAGAACGCCAAGATAATCAAAGAAAACTATAAGATTAAACTGGAGATTCAAGCCTCCGAAGGGGACCTTGGGAAGCTGCGGTCAAGTTATGGCATGACACATGCGACTGACGAGGAATTTATGCTGTATCACCTCATGAAAGGCGATACGGAAATCAAGAAAATCAGTAAACCGTATAAATCCTATTATACCGGTAGAGAGCCGCTCGTTCTGCTTCTCAAGGAATTGAGTAAGGAACGCAATATAAGCCGGTTACAGTTACAAAAAGGAAATAGCTTCTTCGATTTTCGCCGCAACTAAACCCCAATCCGGCAAAGTCGGAAGGTGTCAGTCGGCAGTCAGCAGTTGGCAGTCGACAGTTAGCAGTCAATGGTATAATCAAAATGTTCTGAAGATATCGGCAGTTATTCAAACTGTTTTTTAAAGGTATGAAACTCGGCCCTCAGGGTTTCCAGTTCCTTTCGAACTGCCGATAAATCGCGTTCGAGGATTTCCAGGCGTTCTGCTTGTATCTCTTGGCCATCGCTATCAACCTCTGCAGATGGCGTGGAAGCCTCGGTTGTTTCTATGGTGTCCGACAGGAGGTGGGTGTATCGTGATTCCTTGTGCCCCGGTAATCTCGGGAGTTTTTGGACATACCCCCACTCTTCGAGATTCTTCAGCACGTCATGAACTTCCTCCATATTTTCGAACTGATATAAGCGGGCTGTTCGGGACCGTATCTCTCCAACGGTCTGATGGCCCCGGAGAAAGAGAACGCACAGTACCGAGGATTCTCTGGGCAACAGGTCCCGGTCATGGGTAAGGCGCTCCTCATATTTCAAAACACGGCTGGCAGTGCTTTTCCAGACCACTCCTTTTTGTTCCAAATCATCAACGATATGCTGAACTGTCTGTTCATCATAGGAAACCACCGGGTCCCGGTTTGATTTCTGGTTGCAGGCGTTGGTCAGGGCGTTTAGAGAAAGCGGGTAATAATCGGGCGTGGAAAGCTCTTTTTCAATTAGACTCCCTATCACCCGAATTTCCATATCACTGAGAATAATTTCCATTTTATTTAAAGCCTTTGTGTCTTTATGACCCGTTTTTTATGGTAGTTATCACTGGGTTCCAATAAAATCGCGGCGAAAACGGTCCGGGGCCCAGGTCAGGGCGTGATCGATCTCATCAATCAGTCTTTCTTTGTCTTCAGGCAAATTCCCGCATAGATTTAGATAGTTGGTATAGTGGTCGCTGGTCAGGACGGTCCGAGTGGAAATGTTTTCGATTAGCATTCGGGCTTCTCGGAGAACCTGATGAGGCGATAAAAGTTGAAACCGGCCTTTGTTCATCTGGTGCAGCAACAGGGTGTTGATTTTCGGGACCAGGGTTCGAAGGCGCACAAAATCAGGCCCGATGGCGTTGATCGCCTCTGCTGTATTTACGGCATGCGCTGCCGAAAGATTGCTTCCCCCAAGACCGAGGATAATGTATTCGCTGAGTTGTATTTCGGCTTGTTTGACAATTTGACCCGCCATGATTTGCTCTCCGGCGGTTGTTCCCTTTTTTACGCTTTCAAGGACGGTATCGTCGCCGCTTTCAAGCCCCACATGAATGCGAGCTAAGCTGGCCTCTCGCAGCAGCTTCATGGCTGCCAATCCCTTTTGAACAATATAGGGCGAAGATCCATAGACGGTAATTCGTTCCAGTTTGGGGAATTTCCTTTTACTGTAACGGCATATGGCAGCAAGATCTTTGGTGGGCATGGCAATGGTGTTGCCCGCAGGGAAAAAGATTGCCCGGACATTTGGCCCATAGTGCTCAAAGGCTTCGTCGATATCTTCGCATATTTCCGAAGCCTGTCGAACGCGAAAGGGCGGGCCTTTCTTGTAGACCATACAGAAGCTGCATTTGTTGTGGGGGCAGCCAACCGTGGCCTGAATCAAAAGGCTATCGGCTTCACTCGGTGGCCGATATATGGGACCCTCATAGCGCAAAAAACACCTCCATCGGATTGAAATAGTTTTTGAAATAGTTTCGAGAGAGAAAAACAATGCATACATAGGATATCACATAAGGGTTTTTCAATATGAAATATTGATTGCCACAGGGAAGAACCCTGAACTCTTCAGACCTTAATCTTAGGTAAAAAATTTCGCCCGTATTCAAGAGTCCCCTGGTGAAACTTCAACATTTTTCAGCTGTTGTCTCTTTTTTCTTGACAATAGGCAAGGGGTTTTCTAATTATAGACCACAAGTTAAACTATTAGTCTGACTTAGAGTATATAATGTCCATTTCTATCTGTTCACGGGTTAACAAAGGCCTTTCAGGAAATCATTTAGTCTTGAAATGCCGGCCCAGAGAACCCATGAACAAAACTCATCTCACCCACAATTGGCAGCATCTGTGGATATGAGCCAAACGTTTATAAAACACTTCATTAACTGCAAACAGCCGGCTAGCTCGTAAAAATTGAAAATTCATAAGGAACGCAAAGGGGAAGTGGCGTTAATAACCAATTAATGACAAAGGGGGGACGATGTCGAAGAAAAAGATTTTTCAATGCTTTCTGGTACTACTCATTATTGTGGGGTCGATTATCGAAACCATAGCTTATGATCCAAACTGGGAGGAGCATCAAAGACAAAATTATATCGCGATTGGACTTAAGTCGGGGGATGTTGTCAACGCGGAAAACTGGCAAAAGGTAAATAACTGTCTGCCCCCGTCAGTCGTCGAATGGGTGAAAAAAGGTGAATTCGAGATTGAGCTTGGCGAGTTTAAATACGATTACAGTAACGATGAGGCGTATGACCAAAGATGTCTAAAAAACGAGGGGAAATATGCGATCGGCGATAGGGACCAGATTGTCGAAAAAGCAACAGGAAAGATACCAACCTATGTAGACGCCAGGCCTTTTCCGGTGCTTGACATTCTGAATGATCCGCAAGCGGGCTTGAAATTGATACACAACAGTATGATTGACCGATTCAGGCCCGGTTGCTCAGAGACGGGTTACGATATCCAGTGGATTTCGGATAGGGGTTTCGACAGGTACTTGCAAGCAGAAAATCTAATCTATTATTTCTGGGTTCGGCCGGATGGAAAAGCGTTGCCAAATCCGCAGAAAGTAAAACGGCTTGAATTGGTGGTTATCAAGGAGCCCTTCGATCTTTCCGGTGCGGCAATACTCAACCATTATTGGTTAGATGGGTCTCCGGAACGATTTGTTCAGTACATTCCGGCCATACGCAGGATCAAAAAGATGAACTCAACGGACCGTTCCAGCCCATTTTTTGGAACCGACTTCAGTTCAGATGATGGTGCGGGTTTTAATGGCCAGCCGGAATCCATGGAATGGAAATTTATAGAGGAGAAGATCATATTGGCTCCCCATGCAAAGTGGAACTTGGCGCAGCCGGATATTTTTACAAAAGAGCCGAACGGAAGTTGGAAATCCGGTCCTGGGGGAAAACTTGAATGGGGTTACGAAAATCCTGAGAAGAAATACAATGTGGCATGGCAGCCGCTTTTTGTAAAATGGGTTCCCCGTAAAATGTATGTCTTGTCAATGTCAGCCAAAGACCCCTACTATGCATACGGCGATCAGTTAATTTATATAGATGCGGAAGCCAATAATATCGTTTATAAAATTATTTGGGACAAGTCAGGGCAATATTGGAAAACATTGGTTGTAAATTGCGATCCGGCCCAATGGGGGGGGAATAGAAGCATGACGCTGCAGGTTTTCTATATTGCGGTAGATGACAAAACCCATCATGCCAGTGCCTGTGATGCCAGAGGGAAAAGAGGCAAATACCACTACTATACGATATTTGGGGACCCGGCCAATAACACACGAATCTACAAAGACGAGTACATCGCGACCATGGGCAGATAGCGATTGTATTTGTAGATCAAGATGCTTTTGCTGAATAATAAATTCCGGAATCGCCACGGACCGTGCGTATTTTGTTTTTTTCTCAGCAAGATACCTATATATTTTGAAGCTTCATTTGCATGCATCCCAAAGGCGCTTGCTATCTGATGAAGTGTGCAGGGGCGACGTTGCAACATAGCCAAAACGGTTGCCTCCGTCGCCTCTATACAATCGGTTTGAAAGGTGATTGCATCAGCAATCACCTTAGCTGGCGGATCAAATAGGGGGCAAAAAACTTTCAGTTGATCACTGGGAAGAGGGGCGGCAAACGCTTCGGCTGGCGGTCGGATGACCGTATTTAAATGAATACAATTTGGGCCAATTTCTTTTGTTAACGTCGCAATTTTTTGGACATTTGAGGTGGCTGTATTCATGCCGAACAGAAAAAATACTTCAATCCACAATTGACTCTTGAAAATTTTTCGAAAAGATTGTTGGCCATCCATAATATGTTTAAACGAGATGTTTGTATGGGGTCGGTTGATCCATTCGAAAGAATTTTGGTCCCATGCACTAAATGAAACCTTTACGATATCGGCAAGGGCCGCATCGTGACATACATCCGATTGATAAAGTAACGATCCATTGGTTAAAAGAACCGAGGGCTTGTGGGCTTTCTCTGAACTGTTTTTTTACTGGTTCTTCCGATCTGGCAAAACACACAATCAAAACTGCATGTTTTCAGCCGTGTCAGGTCAATCCCCAAAGAGCGACCCAAACGACGCGATGGCAAAGGCCCGAAGAGTTATTGCTAGGGGTTCATTTTTCAATACGACGAATTCTGTCTTGGATGGCATTCATCTGTTGTTGCAACGCTTTGGCTTGTTCTTTAAGCGCCGTCACCTCGTCTTCACCTGAATCGACCGGCGACATCTGGTAATTAGAATTTGGACCGGCCGCGTCAATACCAGAATTCATCCCCATGCCGCGACCGCCTCCCATGCCACATTTACCTCCCATTCCACGGCCACTGCCGCCCTGGCAGCGTCCTATGCCACCGCCAGAAGATATGCCTGGGCGCATCGTAGCGGTTGTGATCGTTTTTTTAGGCACACTGGGCTTTGTTGATGGTGTCACAAGACCCGTTCTATATTGCTCCACTGCTTCTCTTACTGTGCCACCCTGATCGGTAATAACAGCGACCCCTGCTGCAGAAAAGGTATAGACATTGCATTTGGCCCGCAATTGCCTGTTAAAACAGCATCGGCGCCCTTAGAAGCAATAAAACCGGCTGCCTGTATGCCGGCACCGCTGGTAAGGGTTCCATTTTCATTGTTGTAAACCTCAAAGCTCATATCTTTCGTATCTACGATAATAAAGAATGGACATCTACCAAACCGTGGGTCTATCTGAGAGCTTAGATCTTTTCCTGTTGAACTGACAGCGATTTTCATTAAGCCTCGATTATCAAACTTGACTAAAAAATGAAGATTTCTTCCACCCATCTGTTTAAAGAATATCAGCAATTAGTAGAGATAATAATCATAGAAATATCAATGTATTAATTTTACTAATGGGGAATAACGTCTCCCCCCTTTACTTTCCATGTATTAATATTAAAAAAGAATATATGAAGAAAATAATCGGATAAAAAAGCTAAAGAAAGTGAAGTCAATTGTCGTTATATAGAAGAAATAAAACAAAGGAAGTTTAACAGTATTTAAAGGAGGCTATTTTATGAAAACCAAGTTCTCTGTTTTGTTCATTATGATCATGTTGTTCACGGTTGGTTGCTCTCATAATATGCGCGTTACAAATTTAGAAGATACTTTTTCTCCGCCGGTTCCCCCACCGAAGGAAATTCTCAAGGTTGGAGTTAAATCAAGCGATGATGCGCAAATGGAAAGATATCGGTACATTTCTTCAATTGTCGATGCGCTTAAAAGAAGTGGTAGCTTTGAAAAAATAATTTATCCCTACAACCATTCCATACATAAAGATGATGTAGACATCCTGGTAGATTTATCTGTTACACCTACCTATTCAGGAGATGCCAGCAATTTCCTTATAAACTGGCCTGGATTTATCATTTTTGCACCTGCCATATGGGGGTATGGTTATAGTGCCGATATTAACACAATTGCCAATATAACATTTAGTGAAAACAATATTACACAACAGCTGAACCTGCCACTTAAATACAACTTCAGACAGGCTGAGTTTGACAGGACTTGGACAGAAATTGGTTGGTTGGAGGTTGGTGTCATTCCCCTGATCGGAGGCATTGCTTTCACACAGTATGATTCTGATGTAACGGATGAATTTATTTCTCAAGTTGCACCCAATTATGGGGCCAACGTAGCAAAAAGAATTATCGAGGCGATCTATACATACCCAACTGCCACATTGAGTATAAAATCCAATTAGTTGGGCTAAGTCCGACTGGGTGGCGCGATCTATCACCCCCCTCCCCATGGACAAGCCCGAGGTGTTCTACTGGTACTTGTAAGCCAGATATTGTGAGTCAGTCAAAGATGAATGATAAAAAACCTCGTTCGGCATCTATATGGCATTCTGAATACCTCAGGCTTGTCCGGGAAAGAAAATAATCGTTCTAAAAAGGAGGCTGTCTAATGGGGCCTGCTTTTTTATATAACAATCTTTTGCCATTGCAGGCGCTTGTATTTTTTTTCCAGATTGATATATAACCCATTTATAAATGCAATTGATTTTTCAATTAACAAATTAATCTTCCTATCGACACCAACCTGGAGTCCTGCAATGAAGTATAGGTTGCAAGATCTTATCGATATAGCGCATTTCCAGCGCCTGCAAGACAGGTTGAATAAAATATATTCGTTTCCTTCCGCAATCATTGACAATGAGGGCAAGATCCTTTCGGCTACGGCATGGCAGGACATCTGCACGAAGTTTCATAGAAAAAACAAAGAAAGTGAACGCCTTTGCATCGAGAGTGACCAGTATATCCGGGAACACTTACATAAAGCCAATCCTGCTGTGAGCTATGTTTGTCCGCATGGATTGGTGGATAACGCGACCCCTATCATTATTGACGGAATCCATTATGGAAATTTCTTTACCGGGCAGTTTTTTCTCGAGGAGCCAAATTTGGATTTTTTCCGTGCCCAAGCAAAGACGTATGGATTTAGGGAAGATGCTTATCTTGATGCGGTCAGAAGGGTGCCGGTATGGACACGGGAGCAATTAGACAATTATCTCTTTTTCATCAAAGGGCTTATTGCTGTTATTTCTGAAAGCGGAATTAAAAGACTAAAAGAAATTGAAAACAGGAAAAGTATAGAAAAAAGCGAGCGCCGACATCGATCCATTCTTAAAACTGCCATGGATGGATATTGGCTGACAGACATCGAAGGCCGGTTGATTGAGGTTAATGATGCCTATTGCACCATGAGCGGTTACACTGAACGCGAGCTTTTAACGATGCGTATTCCTGATTTAGAAGCGGTTCTAGACCCTCAAATGATAGTAGATCGCATGGAAAAGGTGATCGCTGAGGGGAGAGATCGCTTTGAATCCAAGCATCGTCGGAAAAATGGGTCTGTTTTTGATGTTGAGGTCAGTGTCCAGTTTCGCCCAGAGGAAGGTGGGCAACGTGTTTGTTTTATACGTGATATTACCGACCTTAAAGAAACCGAAATATCCCTCAAAGAGAGTGAGGCGCGCTTTAGGGCGCTTCATAACGCATCTTTTGGGGGGATTGTCATACATGACAAGGGTTTCATCCTCGAATGTAACAAAGGCTTATCTGAACTCACTGGCTATGAATACAATGAACTCATTGGAATGGATGGGTTGTTACTTATTTCCGATGACACGCGTGATAAAGTCATCCAGAACATCAATGCTGGTCATGAAAAGCCCTATGAGGCAAAAGGTATTCGTAAAAACGGTGAGATATATCCGCTTAGATTGGAGGCAAGAATTATCCCCTACAAGGGAAAAAATGTAAGAGTGGTTGAGTTCAGAGATATCACGGAGAGAAAGCGCGCTGAGGCGGAAAAAGAGGTCCTCGAGGCCAAGCTGCGTCAGGCGCAGAAAATGGAAGCTGTGGGAAGATTGGCGGGTGGCGTAGCTCACGATTTCAACAATATGCTAAGCGTAATTATCGGACGTGCCGGTATGGCGTTGGAAAAGTTGGATCCATCTCAATCGCTTTACGCAGAATTAGAAGAAATCAAAAAGGCCGGAGAGCGATCTGCAGACCTGACTCGACAGCTTCTGGCGTTTGCGCGAAAACAGACAGTGGCCCCTGAGGTGCTGGACCTTAACAAGACCTTAGATAGTATGGTCAAGATGTTGCAGCGCCTCATTGGGGAGGATATCGGTTTGGTTTGGAAGCCTGACGAAAATCTGTGGCCGGTGAAGATGGATCCAAGCCAGATTGACCAGATACTGGTCAACCTGTGCATCAACGCTCGGGATGCTATTTCAGATGTAGGTAAGGTCACCATCGAAACTGGCAATACGACCTTTGAAAAGACGTGCCACAAATATCATTCCGGGGTCGTTCCAGGAGAATACGTATTGCTCACCGTAAGCGACAACGGCTGCGGCATCGATGCCGAGACTCTGAGTAATATTTTCGAACCATTCTTTACCACCAAGGAATTCGGCGAAGGCACCGGTCTGGGTCTTGCCACTGTTTACGGCACCGTCAAACAAAACAATGGCTTTATTAACGTATACAGTGAGCCCCAACAGGGAACGACCTTCAAGATCTACCTACCTCGATTCCGGGCTGAAACACTGCACTTGCCCCAAGAGAGCACGGATCAATTTGCCGGGCCTGGTCACGAGACAATTTTATTGGTTGAAGACGAGCCGGCGATCCTGATGATGACCACCATGATGCTTGAAAGACTGGGTTATAAGGTCGTATCCGCCAGAACGCCGGGTCAAGCTATCAGGTTGTCCCAAAAGCATGCGGGTGAGATCAACCTGCTTATTACCGATGTGGTCATGCCTGAAATGAACGGGCGGGACCTGGCTAAAACCATTTTGTCGTCCTGTCCCGACATCAAGCTGCTGTTCATGTCGGGATATACCGCCAACGTTATTGAAGATCACGGTGTTTTGGAAAAAGGCGTAAATTTCATCCAAAAACCATTTTCGAAGAATAATCTGGGGGCTAAAGTGAGAGAGATCCTAGATGTAGGAAAAACTAAAAAATAACCTGCCTGTAAATTGAAAGGAGTGCTCCAGGACGGCAGTTTTGGGCCGGCGGTAGCGTGGCATTAAATTATTATAGTAGGCACTCTGCAACGCATGCATTGAATAACTTGACGATACATCGACACAGGGCTTATACTTTAATGGTTCAATGTGGTAGTTCCTGTCGCATCCCGACCTCTAATATCGAGCTTCGATTTTCTTGTTGCCACTGCTCTTAATCATTCATCAAAAAATGCCCCAAAGTACCATTGTTTTAAATTAAGTTACGATTCATTTTCGGTGCTCCAACATATAGTTAAAGTTGGTAAAATGGGTACATGGTGACTTTTTCCTCGAAACAAAAGGAGGCTATTCATGGGCGTGAAAAAAATACTCTGGCCGACTGACTTTTCAAAAATATCTGAAAAAGCGTTGCCTTATGTTAAATCACTCACTGAAAAATATGATGCAGAGATACACGTTTTATACGTAATTGAGGATGTTGCGCATCATGACGGCTGGTATGGTGCATTTGAGGAGAAGCATGTCAAGGAACTCATGGCGCATGCCAACAAAACAGCTTCCAAACGGTTGGGGCAGATCTGTGAAAAATATCTCGAGGGGTGCCCACGATATGTCAAGCATGTAGCTGTAGGGGATTCCGCCAAGGAAATTCTTGACCTGATAGAAAAAGAAAATGTGGACATGGTGGTCATGGCAAGCCATGGCGAAAAGGGAAATTTTCGCTTTGGCAGTGTCGCGGAAAAGGTTATGAAAAATTCCTCGGTTCCAGTAACGATCATACCTTCAACGCCGAGTGTTTTTCAATCGGTTTGACAGGGATGATTTTATCGATCAGCCAAGTAGGATTTTGCCCGAAACATCAACCTGATGTTTTACAATGGCACGGATCCCCGATCATTTTCAGCTCCTTTTGAAAACAGGACAAGTTCCTAACGCATAGGAAAGAAAATTTATTTTTTAAAAAAGCCCCCAACTGGCTTTCTTTTCCTTTTTCAAGATCGTCTAACGCATATGACAGGGCCATTTCAACAAAAGCCGATTTGTTTTCAATGGGCATCCTATCCAATTTCATTTGGTGAAACCTGCGGTTAAAACGCTCCAGAAGCGCTTCCGAGAGGTAGAAACCAACCTTTTTTTTGGGAATCGGTTTCCGCACCCCACGATTGCCCGAAGCTGTGGCCATGGGGTCGAGGACATGATCCTCAAAAAAATCTGGGGACTTGCTCTGCTTGAATGCCGTCATCGATGATTCTCCTTGCTAATTTGCGATAATCTTCAGCGCCGGGTGCCCGTTTGTCATATTCAAAAATAGTTTTCCCTTTGCCCGGCGCTTCAGATAGCCGAACATTGTGGCTTATTGGATGACAGATTTGCTTTACAAAAAGCCGTTTTAAATTTTTATGGATTTTAAAGGATTGTTTGGTCCGACGATCAAACATCGTCGGCAATATATATTTCAGTTCTAAAGATTGATTCAGCCGTTGGGCCGAAATCAGATAACCAAAAAAGGTTTTTAACCCCTCCAGAGCAGGCACCTGCAGTGCCACGGGACATAACACCTCGTTCACCGCCATGAGGATATTGACGCTCAATACATCCCACCCCGGCGCACAGTCAAAAAGAAGATAATCAAGGGCGCCGTCTTTGGGTACAAGTGCTTTGCTGATTTGAGTGTGCCGATGCTCCCGGGGCTGTTCCCCCAGCCAGTTCTTTAACTCGACGAGTTTGATACCGCCATCCAGAATCCACAGATTCTCGCGCGCTTCGAAAATTGCCTCGCGTTTCGATACCGGATTGCCTTCGTTATCATGGCCAGTGACAAATTCGTACATGCCATAGTTGGGGGATACACCCAGAAATTTTGAAACCTGTGCCTGAGTGTCACAATCCACCAGCAATACCCGCTGGCCCAGGTTGGCCAATTCGTGTGCCAGATTAACAGCGGTGGTGGTCTTCCCTACACCACCCTTTGCCATGGCAATTGCAATTTTCCGCATTATGTCGCCTCTTCATTTAAATCAATCAATCCAATAATGGTAGCGAACTTCAGCTTCAGTTCTTCTGTTCGTACATTCTTCTGTTCGTACATTATTCTATTCTTACAAGTTGTGCAATCCTTTTTTTAAGGAGATTGGGAAATCATAAAAATACAATAACAGATCTGGATGATGGCGGATCTTCATCTTTTGGTGGCGGTGGGTATTTTATATCCGCCTCGATGCCGAGTTTATTCTAACTTGCGCGAAGAGCATCTGTTTGCACTTCTGCAGGCATTAGTGCGCATTATTGTGATGCACTATTTTTGTCGTTTTTTCAGGTAAAAGGAGGCGTGCTAATTTCTTGACAGTTTTTTCATGGCGCTATACCATTTAAACATCGATTGACATAATCACCTGAGCTTCCCAGAGGCCGAATGGCCTTTGTTTTACCTATCAAACCACTTATTCAGAGAAAGAGATGTTACACACATGACAAATTACTGGGCAGATGACTACGTGGACAAAAAGAAAGATGGTCCGGATGCCATTGCCATGATCAAGCGTGGTCAGCGGGTATTTATCGGTTCCAACTGCGGGGAGCCCCAGTACCTTGTGAAATGTCTGGCAGACAAGGCCTTTCGGTTTACAGATCTTGAAATTGTTCGTACCATGAGTCAAGAGAGGACCTCTTTATCCACCATTGCCAATAAGTCTGATGATCAAACCCTGAACATCCGTTCCCTTTATTTGGGTTCGGCGGCCCCCCGAGCCTTTGCAACCAACCGGCGTTTTTTAACTCCCATCAACCTCAGCGCCGTGCCAAGACTGTTTAAAAGTCGCAGAATGCCGATTCACGTGGCATTGATTCAGGTCGCGCCCCCGGATGATTTCGGGTGGATGAGTCTTGGCGTGTCTGTTGATATCACCCTTGCCGCTGCCCAATCTGCGGATTTGGTCATTGCCCAGGTCAATCCAAGAATGCCCACGATTATCGGGCGCAGTGTACTTCACGTGAATGACGTGGATGTGGTGGTGGAATACGAAGAGCCGTTGTTGGAGGTCTCTCCCCCACCGGAAACAGCAGCTGCAGAGGAGATTTCGCTGGCGACCTACCGTTTGATCGAGGACGGATCGACCTTGCACCTTGATCCTGGGGCAACCCCCCCGTCGGCATTAATCGCCCTTCGTAAGAAAAAGGACCTGGGGATCCATACCGAGTATGTGACCGATGGCATTATGCGACTTGTGGCAGAGGGCGTGGTGACCAATCGCAAAAAGGGACTGAATGAGGGGAAGATTGTGGCTTCCAGTGCCATGGGCAGCGAGGACCTTTATGAGTTTTTAAACAACAACCTGTCGATTGATTTTCAGCCTTCGGACTATGTGAATGATCCGTCAATCATTTCTCAGCACAACAAAATGGTGTCGATAAGTATAGCGGAAGCCATTGATCTCACCGGACAGGTGGCCGCAGATGCCTTTCGGCATAACAATTACATCGGTGTCACCGGGATGCTTGATTTTGTTCGCGGTTCTGTTCGTTCCGAGGGCGGCAAGTCGATTTTGATCATCTCCTCCACAGACAAGGATGGGGCGGTGAGCCGGATTGTGCCCCGGTTAAATGACCTTGCCGTCGTGGTCCCCAGGGGGGATGTGGATTATGTGGCCAGTGAGTTTGGCATGGTCCGACTGTTTGGAAAGAGTATCCAGGAGCGGGCCATGGCCATGATTTCCCTGGCCCATCCGGATTTTAGGGACGAGCTGTTTGCAAAGGCCAAAGAGATGGAATTGGTTAGTCATTCGGTAAGTCTTTCTGAGTCACTTCACGGGGTTTACCCGGTCCATCTGGAAGAGGTGCGGGAGCTTGGGGGACAAACGGTTACGTTCCGGCCGGCCAAACAGGTGGACCTCAGAAGAATCCAGGAGCATTTTTATTCGCTTGACCGGGAGGACGTGGTGTCTCGGTTTTTCCACATGCGGACCAAGTTTTTAAGGGACGATCTGGAAGGGGTTTACCAGATGGATTACGTCAAAGATCTGACCATCATTGCCCTGGTGGGGGAAATCGGTTTTCAGGATGTGGTGGGCGTGGGGTCCTATGTGTACGAAGAGCCCAGCAATATGGCGGAGGTGGCGTTTTCCATTAGTAAAGATTGGCAAAAACGGGGGCTGGGGAAGATTTTAATGACCAAACTGGCGGATGCCGCTGTGAAAAACGGCATATCCGGATTTGTTGCCTTTACAAAGATTGCCAATTCAGGGATGATAAAGCTTTTCAACTCCCTGCCGTATGTCGTTCATAGCAAGAATGAGGCAAACATGGCCACGTTGAAATGTAAATTCGATGAGGTGAAATAAAAAAAGGGCATAAACTCCGAAAGCGTGCATCTTTATGGAAGGTTGTGTCTGTTGACTGTTGACTCACGACTTCCGGCTTAACCGGACTATGTTGCGGCTTGATCTTCCAACCGGCGCGGCAGGCGGACGGACATCCGGGTTCCTTTGCCTTTTTCAGAGACAACATCAATTGTGCCATTGTGCTGTTTAACGATTTTCTGGGTAATAAACAGGCCCATCCCCGTGCCCTTTTTATCCTTCAGGGAAAAGAAAAGATCAAACATGCGGGCCCGGGTTTGTGGGTCCATGCCAACGCCATTGTCAGAAACGTCAAACAACACAAATTCCTTTTCCGGTTTTACGCTGAACACGACGCGATGTTTACCCTTTGCGGTGTCCGATGCGCAGGCCTCGATGGCATTTTCGAGAATGTTGACCATGGCCGCGTGAACAAAACCGGAATCAATTTCAAATACACCGGCTGCTTCTGGGAATTCTTCAACAAAGGCGACCCCCTTTTCTTCGGCTTTGGGTAATACCGTGCCCGCCAAATCTATAGCAAAGGCAATAACATCTACCTGTTCAGCTTTAATGTTCCTTTCTTTTGCATAAAAGAGGACATCCATGACCATCTGTTTGATCCGGCCGGACATGGCCTTGACCGTATCCAGCCCCTCCTGGATCAACTCCTTGTTGTCTTTTTCAACTCCGGAGTCCAATATGTACATGCCAGCGTCCAGGCCGGTCAGGAGTCCTTTGATGCCATGGGACGCCGATCCGATAAGCAGCCCCAATGACGCCAGGTGGTCTTGAATATTCAGAATATCGTCAATGCTGGTTGCCATGGTAAATACCTGTTGAATGGTCCCTCCGGCATCGTGCAGGGGAGCGGTCCAGACGAGCACGGGATACTGCTCTCCGGTTTGTTTCCGCCAGGTCATCTCCACCTGATGGCTATTGCCATCTTGAAACGTTTCAAGGACAGGACAGTTACCGCATGATTTTTGCTGTTGTTTGCAAACGGAATAACAGTTGGCACTGATGATATTTCCGTATTCTTCCCTGAATTTTCGATTGGCCGCTGTGTAGTTAAGCCCCTTGTTTTGAAGAACAATATAGCACGGCAACCGGTCAATCAGGCTTTGAAAGGACGCCTCTCTTTCAGCGTCTATTCCCGGCAGGGGGGACAGGCGGTCATGTTTCTTCCCTTCCGATAGTTCAGTGGTCTTTTTAAGAACCAGTTGTTCCAGATTTTCAGTGTAGTGATGAAGTTGCTGTCGAATCGCTATCTTTTCCTGGGCACGATTGATGGATATGGTCAGGGCATCGATATCGACCGGTTTTGTGATAAAATCGGCCGCCGCGTCTTTGAAGCTTTCGATGGCGAGGGCCATATCGCCATGCCCGGTAATCATGATTACCTCTGTTTCAGGGTTTTCATGCTTGATCTTTTTCAGCAGGGAAATTCCATCCATGCCGGGCATTTTGATGTCTGTTAATACAATACGGGGGGTCTGTTCACGAAAGATGCGCAATGCTTCAGTGCCGTTCGAAGCAGAAATGGGATTGTAGCCCAGCGCTGACAACGCAATGCTCAGAACATCACGAATATCTTCTTCATCATCCACAAGCAGAATCGTGTCTTTCATGAAAATACTCCGTTGATTGAATAACGGTCTAAGATGCAATGGGAATCTTGGCGATAAAACGTGCTCCGTTCTCATCGTTTTCGCCGTGAATGGTCCCACCGCACTCTTTGATAATACCATAGCTGATGGAAAGGCCCAAGCCCGTTCCTTTGCCCACTTCTTTGGTGGTAAAAAAGGGCTCGAAGAGTTTTGGTATAATCTCTTCGGGTATTCCGATGCCGGTGTCTTTTATTTCAATCACCACATGGGTTGAATCCGTATGCGTTTTAAGCGTTATCTTCTTGTCATCAGGGCCGTATTCTCGGCCCGCCCATTTTTCTTCTATGGCATCCCGTGCATTGAGCAACAGGTTTATAAAGACCTGCTCCAGTCTGCCGGCTTCGGCCTTTACGACCGGGAGATGTTCTTCAAGCTCAAATACTACATGGATTTCCCGGAGTCTTAGCTGCTGGCTGAAAATATCGTAGGCGCGTTTCAGCACATCATTGACCTGCACTTTCGCAAGAATGAGGTCCGGTTTCCGGGCAAACTGCCGCATGTGATTGATGATGTCCGAGGCCCGGTCGACATTGCTGTCGATTTTTCTGAGCATGACCGAAAGGATCTCGCTGCTTAACGGCTCGTCATGATTTAATTTTTTAATAAAAAAGCTGCTGGCGGTTTTTATTACCGAAAGGGGCTGGTTGAGTTCATGGGCAACGCCGGTGGCCATTTCTCCCAACGTGGCCATTTTGGCCGCCTGATTCAGCTGCTGCTCGGTTTCGAGTCGCTTGGTAATATCACTGGCGGTGACGAGAAGGACCTGTTTGTCCTGATACCATGCGGGGGAAAATCGAAGATTGACATAGATCCCGATGCCTGATTTTTTCTGTTGCCTGGTCTTGTCCATTTCCTTGGTGGTCTTGATTTGTTTTTCCAGTTGCCCGGGGGAGTGATTGCTGAAAAGCGAGAGAAACGGGGTTCCGATCAGCTCATTTTTCTGAAAACCGTAAACGGCGTGGACGTTGTCATTGCAATCCAGGATTTCCAACGTGTCATTATCTAAAACAAACACCGGGTTCGGAATATTATCAAAGATGGCCTGGTATTTACTTTCCGAAATTTCCAGTTTGTTTTCCAGAAGTTTTAAATTGGTAATATCCAGGCTCATTTCCATGGCGGCCACAATTTCACCATTCTGGTCTCGCACCGGTGAGGTCCGGACAATCCAGTGGGCGGGCAGCCCGTCTTCGCCGATACCGGTCTCTTCGCCACTGTAAATCGCCCCGTCTTCCAGGGTTTTTTCCACCGGGCACGGGACACATTTTTCTGTTCGGCCTTTGTATGCATGAAAACAAAAATCCCCTGGCACGGGATCGAATTTTACCTTGAATTCCTGGTTGTAACGCAGAAGCCGGTAGTCTCGATCTTGGACCGTGATAAAGCAGGGGACCTGCTCGAACAGGTTCTGATATTCATGGCGTTGCCGGTTCAGCTCACTCTGCTTTTCGCCAATCTCTTTTCCCATCTGGTTGATGGCGTGGGCCAACAGGCCCAGTTCATCTTCCTGCCGGATTTCAACGTTGGTATCATAGTTTCCCTTGGCAATCCGTTGGGTGCCGCGAATCAATCCCTTAATCGGGCGGTTTACAAATTTCATTACAAAGATAACGATGATTCCTGACATCACCAGAAAGATGACGGCTGCAAGGCCGATAATACCGGTTTCGACTTTCCACACGGATTTGTCTGTTTCTGTCAATGAGAAGGTGACGCTCATGGTACCCAGGAGCGTTTTATCGACGGGATGGACATGACACGCATTTGAAGTGCAGCCCGGTGAATTGTATATGGGACTGATGATTTCAAGCTGGCGATGCCCGTCCGGGAGTGAAATGAGACGGGTTCTGTCGGAAAGACCAAGGGTGGTCAGCGGCGGCGTGACGTGGTGGCAGACGATGCATCCATCGGCTTCAATGTCCGCCCGTTGGTCAATGTCGGATACGTTGTTTGAATATTTGATGACGCCTTTTTTATTATAAATACGGATGGCCTCAAGGTCTTGCTGCTGGCCGATGTTCAGTACAATCTGGTGAATATCGTCCCTTGAGTTCAGCATCATGGCATAATGGGTGCCAAGCCGTATGGTATTGCTGACGCGATCGGCAGCCTGGACCAAATGGTCCGTCAGGGTCTCCCGCTGGTACCGGATGTAGACAACTGCCCATATGGAAATAAATAACACCAGGGTAATACCGACCGTCAAGATCAGCTTCCAAATAAGGCTATGGTGCAATCTCTTTCCCGTATTTAAAAGGCTGCCCATTTTCTACCTCTTTGACTGGTTTGCCCACCCCGTGTGGGGGCCTAAAAGGCGCTGTTCCAAACCAGTTGACGATGGTCTTTCAGCAACGTTTATCAGGCTGCCACCGGCAGGCTTTTTAACTTATGTCGAAAGTCGTCTGTTATGGACAGATTCAAATCAAGTCGCAGCTCCTTTTCAGATAGCCCCATGGCCAGGCCCAATAACTGTGGTAAATAAAGAATGGTCATGTGCAGTTTTTCATTGGCCAACTTTGATATTCTTTGCTGGTATGCCTCCAGATTCATTTGACACATGGGACAAACCGTCACAATTGCATCAGCCCCCTGGGCACTCTTTAAAATTGCACGCACCAGGTTGAGGGCAACCGAGGGATGGGTATTCATCTGGGAGGCACCACAGCACTTCCCGCCCATGTTCCAGTCGTGAACCTTGGCTCCGGTTGCCGTAATAACAGGTTCCATGGACCGGGGGGCTTCGGGGTCATCAAATACCCGATAGGGCCGAAGGCACTGGCATCCATAATAGGGCGCAATGGAGAGATTCGACAACGATCGTTGCACGCGCTCTTTCACCATTTCGGGGGGGATATCCTTCGAAATGACGTCCAACAGATGACGGACGCGAACCGTTCCCTTCAGGTGGAGGTCTTCTCCGCTCAATACGTCATTGAGTTTGTCGAGGATGTCCGGCGTTTTTCGGATATTTTCTTCCACTTTTTTCAAGTTCAGATAGCAAGCACTGCAGGGGACCAGTAAATCGGCCGTTTCATCCATTTTTTCAGCCAAGGCAACATTCCTTGCCGGCAGTGCCAACGACAAGAGGGGACTGATCGATTCCGCAGCGGTGGCGCCACAGCAGGTCCAGTTATTCAATTCAATCAACTCAGCGCCGATACTTTTCATGAATGCGGTTGTCGAGATATTATACTCCAGCGCAGTGCCTTCCAGGGAGCACCCGGGGTAGTAAAGGTATTTCATATGCGTCCCTCCATTTGTTCAACTTTATCGAATATGGCGGTCAGTGGGTTTGGCTCTCTGGAGGGAACCTGAAAGGGAACTTTTCCTTTGCCCATTAGCCGCACCCCCAGGGGGGTGTATGAGAGCGGCAATAATGGATTTTTCATTGACAGAAAATACAGGGCCATAAATTCCATTTCATGTACGCGGCCGTGTCGCCGCACGCTGTCCATGAAGCTTCGATAAAAACGAGCGCTCTTTCGATAGGCTTTCAGGTCCTCTTTTGCAGCGATTTGTTTCAGTGCGGTCATTGCCTCTGTAAGCGGCAAACCGCGTGGACACCTTAGGGTACAGTTGTAACAGGTGGCGCAGAGGGTAAATGTTTGACTTGAAAAAACAGCATCTGTTTGCGCCATAAGGACATTCCGCCATAATTGTCGGGGGGTAAGGTCCATGGCAGCGGCATTGGGGCATGAGCCGGTGCAGGTGCCGCATTGAATACAGGCGGCAACCAACTTCTTGACCGAATTTAAGCCCATGGTGGTGCCAGCGCTGGTTGCGTCGTTTCCTGATTGTGTTGACGGGTTCATAAGTCACCTATTCGTTAAACGTCCCCTCCAAAGAGGCATCAATTATTTCAAACATTTGTTCTTCGTGAAATCCTGCGACCACCGCGGCGCTGTTCGGGCAGGTTGCCGCACAGGCCCCACAGCCCTGGCACATGAGGGGGTTGACCAGGATTTTTTCCAGATCATAATCAACAGACCGTGCGCCGTAGGGACACGCATCGAGGCATCGTTCGCATAGGTTGCAAAGATTATGACGAACCGAGGCCACCAGTTTGCCTGCCGGCAAGTATTCCTGGATCAGAATCCGTAAAGAGCGTTGAGCGGCAGCCTCTGCCGTGGCAATGGTTTCCGGTATCGATCGGGGAGCGTGGGCCAGGCCGCATCCGAAGACGCCCTCTTTCAATGCATCCACCGGTCGCCATTTCATTTCTGCCTCTTGAAAAAATCCGTCCTGATCGGTATCCGCACCAAACGCTTGGGCCAGATCCGGGGCCAGGGTGGGGACGATGCCGGTTGACAGTACAACCAGATCGGCGTGGATTTGAATTTCCCGGTCCAAAATAGGATCGACCGTATTGACCAGAAGTTTTTTGCCTGTTTCACTCTTTTCGTCAGCCACCATGACGTCAGGTTTGGTATCGGGGGTATATTGGATAAAAATGACACCGGCCTGGCGCGCTTTTGTGAAATAGGTCTCCATGAACCCATAGGACATCATGTCACGGTATAACACGTAGATGTTTGCTGCCGGATTTTTTTCTTTTATTTCAAGGGCATGTTTCAGGGCGGATGCACAGCACACCCGGCTGCAATAGTTTCTCGGCTCTTCACGAGAGTCAACGCACTGAATCATCACGACGGAAGAAAGCATTTGGGGATCGATGTGATTATCGGTGAGTGCAATTTCCAGCTCTTTTTGGGTTAAAATTGCATCGCTTTCATCATAACGATATGAACGGGTCGTCGCCTCCGTGCCGCCGGTGGCCAGTACAACCGTTCCATGGGTCACCTGCGTTACGGTTTTATCCGTGTTTTCAAGGGTGGTGTGAAAGTTGCCGACATCCCCGTATGATCCCACGACGGTGGCGCTGGTGTGGACCGTAATTTGCGGATGCTTTTCCACCATTTCAATCGTACTGTCCCGTAGCGGCAGGACGGTATGGCCATCGAGGGTATTCTGAAGCCAATTGAGGTTTCCCCCCAATGTCTCGCCTTTTTCAACGAGATGGACCTCAAATCCATGATTTGCGATCGATAGGGCTGCCGTCATGCCGGCGATACCGCCGCCAACCACCAGCGCACGCTGGGCAATCCGGGCCACAGGCACTGGCGCAGGTTCGACCCGCTTCAGTTTTGCCAAGCCGGTCAGCAGCGATCTTTCCATACCGGCGGTAATATCACTAGCTTCAGGGGGGGGCGTTGCGCCAGGTATGGCGAAGGCGGCGGAACGAAGGTCCACCACTTCCATCAAATCGCTGTCAATGCCGATTTTTTTCCCCAGAGCCTTTATGCTGCGGGTGTACAGATGCGGCAGGCAGGTGCCGATCAAGATACGATTGGGGTGCTGCTTTGTGACGATGGTTTCGAGCTGTTCCCATCCTTGGGCCGTGCAGAGATTATCGATCAATTCAATGCCGCAGACCGCCGGGTCCTGCATCAGTCGGTCCGTTAATGCCCGATCCTGAAGATTGGCGGTTAAGTTGTTGCCGCATGTACAGCAGACGACGAGCACCTTGGGCATCTGGCGGGTGATATCCGGGGCGGGGGGCTCAGGGGCCGCTTCCAGCGACAGACTGCCGCCGGCAGCATGTATTGCCTGGGATGCGGAGGTGGCAGCGGCTGAGGCCTGAATGACCGACTCGTTGATGTCCTTCAACCCTGAATACGCGCCACCGATAACGATGCCGGGCCTGGTTGTGCGGGTCATGGAAAAAGGCTCAGCTTGACAAAACCCCCATGGGTTTAAGGGAATATCAAACAGCTTTGCCATGGCCTCAGTTCCTGAAGCGGGGCGTTGACCGACCGCAAGGACCACCATGTCAAACGCCTCATTGTCAATATTTCCTGCCGTGTCGGCAATGCGTAACGACAACTGGCCCTTTTCTGATTCAGGGTTGCTATCCAATGTAACCGAATGTACCCGTCCTCTTTCGAAATGAACCCCATATTCCTTCTCAGCTTTATCCCGATACCGTTGATACGATTTCCCAAACGTTCTCATATCCATGTAGTAGATGGTCGTATCAATCTGATTCCCAAATTTTTCTTTGGCAATCAGTGCTTCTTTGACGGCATACATGCAGCAGATGTTGGAACAGAAATCCGCTTTCGTTTGTAAATCACGAGAGCCGATACACTGCACCCAGGCGATTTTTTTAACCGGTTTGCCGTCTTCAGGGCGAATCAACTGGCCCTGGCTGGGGCCGGTACCACTCATGATGCGTTCAAATTCGAGGCTGGTAACAACCCCGGGGAGAACCTTATATCCGAGGGTGTTTTTCCCCTCAGACGGGTCATAGTAGGCACTGCCCCCACACAGCACCACGGCACCAACGTCAAGTTCTTTGTGGCGGGAAGCCGCCTCCCTTTCATAGATTTCTACGATTTTAGGGATGAGGTTTTCCGGGTTAAAAGGCTTGATAAGATAATCCTGTGCACCCGTTTTCATTGCTTCCACGGCGGTTTCCACCGTGGCATAGGCCGTCATCATGACCACCGTTACATCCGGGCGAATTTCCTTCGCCTTGGAAAGGACCTCGACACCATCCATTCCGGGCATTTTGATATCAAGGAGCATCAGATGATAATCTGTGGCCTTGAGTTTTTCCAGAGCGTCCGGTCCGGATTCGGCAGTATCGACGGCGAACCCCTCCTCATCATCCAGCCAGGCTTTCAAAGAGTCCCGCAAAATCAGCTCATCGTCGACCACCAGAATTCGAAATTGTTTTCGCTCCTGTTCGGAAAGACGAATCGCCTGAGTGGGGCAGGCTGCTTCACAGGCACCGCAACGATTGCAGGCAGCGGCATCGATCACATAGGGATTTGGGATGGCATGGGGCACCGGCAGGTATATCGCCTTTCGTTTGGCAAGCCCTGCATTAAATTCATCCGGGACCTCCACCGGGCAGACGTCGACGCACGCCCCGCATCCAATGCAGAGATCTGAGTCCACCCAGGTTGGCTTTTGGCGCAGGGTGGCCTTATAATCTCCGGCTTCTCCTTCAACCGCCATCAGTTCAGTGGAGAGCATGATGTCAATATTCTCATGAAAAAGCCCTTTTCGCAGGCAGTACTGTGAGGACGTGTCCCGGTCAACCATGGGCAGCATTTTGCACATGCCGCATCGATCGGTTGGAAACTGGTGATCCAGTTGAGACAGAATGCCGCCCATGTGAGGCGAGCGATCAATAAGGGTTACCCCGTAGCCTACTTCTGCCAAATCAAGCGCTGATCGAATACCGCTGATACCAGCACCCACGACCAAGGCCTTTCCGACCTTTTTCTTCATAACGACACCTTTCTTTTCTTTCCCTTATGCGCCGTATACCGCAACATTTTTTAAATCAGGCCCCAAATATTCTCTTTCTGCTTCCCCGAGAATCCCCAGAGACAAACAGATGAGGGTCCAGAGGTGAACGGTATGGTAAGCGGCGTTGTGATGTTCCGCCAGATCATGGATTTGTGCATGGCAGTTATGACAGGCGGCAATGCAGTAGTCGGCGTTGGTGGCCAGAATCTGTTGAAACTTTAATTGTCCATACTGTCGACGCGCTTCGTTAAAGCCGGATTGCAGAAAACCGCCGCCGCCGCCACAACAGTAATTGTTGGACCGGTTCGGTACCATATCAATGAAATTTTCTTCCCCGACCAGCGTGGTAACAACAAACCGCAAATCGTCCGCCACCGGATCCCCAAAGCTTTTCCGGACAATCTGGCAGGGGTCCTGTACGGTGAATTTTATTTTCAAATCCTTGTTCCAATCGGAATTGATCTTGAGTTTTCCCTCTCGAATCCATTTGGCATAGTATTGGTAGATGCTGGCGACTTCAAACTGATGGGCAACGTCAAATTTGCTCAGTCCGGACCGGACTGCAAAGGTAACATGCCCTCACTCGGTATTGAGAAAAACCTTACACCCCAGTTCATCGGCCTGGGTGGCGGATGTCGTTACGATGTGTTCCCAGGCCTCATCATCCGAAAGGAACATGCAGTAGTTTTCCCCCCCCCAGCCTTTGCTGCCATAGGTCCAGTCAGCCCCGACGATGTGAAGAATTTTCCACAGTGGCACCATTTCATCCGGTTCTGTGACCGGTTCCCTGGAGTTCTGGTTTAAAAAGAAATAGGCGCCTTTTTTATCGATGGGGGCCTGCATATCCTTGAATTCAGGTTGTGCCTCTCTGTATTCTTCCAGGACATCCTCTACCACAAATTGAAAGTCTTCCGGTGATGCGCCCATGGCGCTGCAACTGTCGTTGCGAAGCGCCATGTCGCATGAGCCCAAAATACCCTTGGGGCGATCCTCCCGTGGCCAGCTTGCGCGGGCATGGTATATCAGCTGTGGAATGTCAATTTGCATCGGACAGACGTAAATGCACCGCTGACACATGGTGCACATCCACACCCATGGGGTTCGCATGAGTTCTTCATCCATGCCCAACGCGGCCATGCGCAAAAATTTTCTGGGGTCCATCCCTTCGAGACCTGAGGCGGGACAGCCTGAGGCGCAGGCCCCGCAGGTAAGGCAAAGATTGAGATTGCCTTCTTCCGGCAGCAACGCTTTGACGCGGTCAAGAAAAATACTTCCGTCCTTTTTACCTAACGTGATGGCTGTGCTTGACATAATTCTCCCTTTCCTTATGAAATCCCAACCACTTCTTGGAATTCATTTTCACGAAATTCGGACAGGGGCGGTTTTTCATTCAGATCGCGGCCGGCCTGATAACCAAACCCTTTTTGCGTTTGCTCTGACACCAGTCGAAAAAGCGCCATGACATCAATATCATTGGGGCAGGCATTGGTGCACTGGCCGCATCCCACACAGGCGGTGCTCATGTGTGCCAATCGTGTCATATGATAAAATACGGTGTCCGTGGGCATTTTGATTGCCCCTTTTCGGTTGGACCAGTTCAGGTATTGGGACGGTTCGTGATTGAACACATCCGTAACAAAAACACATTCCTTGCAGTAGCAGACCGGACAGGCCACGCGGCAGTTGTAGCAGTTGACGCAATTGCCAAGGTAAGTGGTCAGCTTTTCGATGGTGTTGGTCTCTTCTCTTGTCTTTTCAAACATGGCGTCCCGGAAGGCGATCCGTTTTTGAAGCAATTTGTCGATGGCGTCTTTGCGGGCGGAGGGGATTTCCATTTCAGACAGTTTAAGACCATTGGTTAGCTGTTCTCCGGCAGGGGTCTGTGGTTGAACCAGAAGATGATCGGTTACGATCATGCCATAGAGGCCGATTAAAACGTCCGCGTTGGTGGGGATCGGTTGCTCACAGGCTTTGCAGGCGCTTGCCAGACTGATATCGCCCACTTGGTCGTTTTCCCCCTGAATGGCAGTGCTGACAAATGTGTTGGTTGTGGCAGCGATATCATTCTCCGCCAATTTGAAAAAATCCTTGTTACTTAAAGCCCCCAGGCAATCGAAGCCGATAATGATCAGCTCGTCCGTGGCGCCCTGATGGAGCTTTACCAGTTCAACAAAGGCCCTTATTTCGCAGGCACGCAACACGGCCACAATTTTGCCGCCATGGGGCTTTCGTGTCAGTTTTGAAGCGATTTTTGCCCCGTTTATCGGAAAGGCAGGCGCCAGAGGATTAATGCCGGTCAGGCGATCAGGCTCGCTGATCAGCGCTGGCATTACCATGTTTTTCATGGGCAACTGTTGTGGGATCAGGAGTGCACTGACGTCATCCATACGTAAAATGGACGAAAAAAAATCTTCCAAGGCTGGCAGTAGTTCTTTGCCTTTTGTGTCAAGTTTAAATGATGCTGTCATTGGGTTCCTCCAAAAATCAATTCACGGAAGGGAAACGCTTTCTACGAAATGATATCAACTACTAAATTTGCTGGCGCCTATATCACCATTTTCAATTTTGCTTCACTGGGCCCCAGCTGTTTCACCTGGGTGACCAATTGCTGCATGATTTCCGCAAACTGGATGCCGTCACTGGCACCAATCCAGGTCAATCGAAGTCGCTCTGATGCAATGCCGAACTGGGGAAGAATTTCCTTGAGCAATTTGATGCGGCGCCGGGCTTTGTAATTGCCGTTGATATAGTGGCAATCTCCCGGGTGGCAGCCACTGACCAGGACCCCGTCCGCGCCTTCCAAAAATGCCTTGATCACATATTGAGGGTCCACCATGCCGGTGCACATGACGCGAATGAGGCGAACATTTTTAGGGTAGCTCAATCGGGAGGTGCCGGCCAGATCGGCCGCGGTGTAGGTGCACCAGTTACAGACAAACGCGATGATGGTCGGTTCAAACGTTTCCATACTTGTCTCCATCGTGCTCACAGTGAGGCGTGATTTTGGCTAAAGATGGTTGCATTTACATTCCCACTGAATGCAATGCGTCAATCATGCCATCAAATTCTGCGAGGATTTGTTTTTTAGTAAAATGTCGGACCTGGGCCGCGCCGCTCGGGCAAACCCCTGAACAACTGCCGCAGCCCTTACAAACGGCTTCGTTGACGACCGAGATGCCCCTTCTGGGATCAAATTCAATGGCTGAATAGGGGCACAGATTAATACAGGTCTGGCAACCGGAACAAACGTCGGGTTCGATATAAGAAATGGCCGAGGGAACCTGTACCACCCCTCTGGTGGCCAACGATAATGCCTTTGCGGCGGCACCAGAGGCCTGGGCGACCGTGTCTGGTATGTCCTTGGGGGACTGACAGGCACCGGCCAGAAAGACGCCGTCGGTGGCGGTGTTCAGCGGCCCCAGTTTCGGGTGCTCTTCCAGAAAAAAGCCGTCGGCCCCCTGGTTGACACCAAAAATTCTGCCGATTTCAATCGCGTCCTCCCTGGCTTCGATGGCAGCGCAAAGGACCACCATATCCACCGGAACGCGTAAAATACTTCCCAGCATTGTGTCTTCTGCGATGGCCACAAGTTTTCCTTCTTCGTTCGGTGCCAGGGCCTGGTTGGTAATTTCAGCCACTTTTCCGCGGACAAAGACAGTTCCTTCCTCTTGGCACCGTTTATAGAATTCCTCGTATCCTTTTCCGTAACAGCGTTGATCAATATAGAAATCGTAGACCGCTGTGTCGTGCCCTACTTTTTCCTTGATCAAATGTGTGTATTTGAGGGCATACATGCAGCACACACGGCTGCAATACTCATGGTAGTTGACATCCCGGCTGCCAACGCAATGCAAAATGGCAACGCTCTTCGGGGTCCGGGTAAATTCACCCTGCTCATCTCTGATCAGAATTTTACCGCCGGTCGGGCCGGTGGCATTGCTCAGACGTTCAAACTCGAGACTTGTATAAACATTGGGGTAAACGCCGTATCCAAACTGCCGCATGGGGGTCGGATCCATAAGATCATAACCCGTGGCCAGGATGATGCTGCCGACTTTAACCTCGCGATTCTCTGCACGCATCGTGTGGTCGATGGCCTTGGCCTCGCAAACCTTGACGCACTCCATGCACTCGGAACAAACACCGCAATTTAAGCATCGTTCAGCTTCCTGGCGGGCCGTCTCCTCCGAGAATCCCATGTTTACCTCATCAAAATCGCCTGATCGGGTCGCCGCCGGGCGGTGTTGGGGGGTTGCGCGGGGGCTTTGGGGAAGATTATCGGGGACCGAGGGCCAGTTTGGCGAAGAAGCGCTATCGGCCGATTGATTGGTGATGAGTTCGGACAGGTCCTGCCCGCACAGATACTGGTCGATGGCATCAGCGGCCTTTCGTGCCGCCCCCACGGCTTCAATGACTGTGGCCGGTCCGGTGACGGCATCTCCTGCTGCAAAGACATGGGGCAGAGGGGTCTGCATGGTGTGGGGGGTAACCGAAAAACGTCCTTTCGGGGTAATTTGCAGCGATGGGGTTTCGTTCACCCACCCGGTATCGATGCGTTGACCGATGGCTGAAATGATCGCGTCACAGTTGATGATAAATTCTGAGCCGTCGACAGGCACTGGCCGTTGCCGCCCACTTTCGTCCGGGGGGCCTAGTTCTGTCTGGATACATTCAATGCCGCTGACATGGCCATTTGTTCCAATAACTTTCACTGGCGCGGTCAGGTAGTGCATTTGGATGTCCTCTGCGATGGCATCCTCGATTTCCTCATCATAGGCAGGCATTTCATGACGCGTGCGACGGTATACGACAGTCACGGTGTCACAGCCGAGCCGTTTGGCGATTCGTGCGGCATCAATGGCCACGTTGCCACCGCCAATGATGACCACATTCCGGCCTGGCTTCGTCCGGCTGCCTAAATTGACCTCTTTTAAAAATTCAACTGCATTGAAAACGCCATCGTTTTCCTTTTCACCAGGGATGTTGATATCCATGCCTAAGTGTGCACCGATTGCCAGAAAGATGGCGTGAAACCCTTCTTCTTTCAAGCTATCAAGGGTAAAATCAACCCCGATGCGCTTGCCGGTTTCAACGTCAATGCCCGTTCGAACCAGATAGTCGATTTCCCGATCGAGAACCGCTGGCGGCAGTCGGTAATCCGGGATGCCCACCCGCAACATGCCGCCCAACTTGTCAAGGGCCTCAAAAATAGTCACCTTATAGCCCTTGCATCTCAGATAGAAGGCAGCGGTCAAGCCCGAGGGGCCCCCTCCTACCACAGCGATTTTTTCTTCCCGGTCTGTGATATCCGGCAACGGCAGTTGCTTAAGGTCTACTTGGTCGGCAGCAAACCGTTTTAGTTCACGAATGGAAATGGCGGCATCGGCCCGTTGCCGTCGGCACTCATCTTCACACGGATGGGGACAGACGCGACCCAATGCACCTGGCAACGGCAGTTTCTCCATGATCAATTGGATGGCTTCCTGGTATTTCCCCTGGCCAACCAACTGCACATAGCCTTGAACATTCACGCCTGCCGGACAGGTGGTGACACAGGGTGCCCGGTCCTTTTTGTCGATACAGAATGTTATCGGTACCGCTTGGGGAAACGACCGGTAGATGGCTTTTCTTTCTCCCAGCCCTTCGTCCCATTCACTCGGTAAGGAGACGGGGCATACTTTGGCGCATTCACCGCAACCGTTACAGATCCCCTCCTTGACATATCTTGGCTTTCGGTTGATCTGGACGGTATAGTTGCCAATATAGCCGGAAACGTCCTCGACCTCACTGTATGACAGTAGTTCGATATTTGGGTTTTGAGCGACCTCGACCATTTTGGGCGTTCCAATACAGGCGGCGCAATCCAAGGTGGGAAAGGTTTTATCGAATTGCAACATGTGCCCGCCAATGGTGGTCTGTTTTTCGACCAGGTAGACCTTGTGCCCGGAGTTGCCAACGTCAAGGGCAGCCTGCATACCAGCGATCCCACCTCCCACGACCAAGATGTCGGGGTGCACATCCACTTCCCTGGTTTCAAGACTGTGGTGAAAAACGACCCGATTGATGGCGGCAGCCGCCAGGGTTTTTGCTTTTTGGGTTGCCTCATCTTCATCCAGTGTGACCCAGGATACCTGCTCCCGGACCGAGGCCATCTGAAACATGTAGGCATTTACACCCGCCCGTTCACAGGCCCCTTGGAAGGTTTTTTCGTGCAACCGTGGTGAGCAGGAGGCCACCACGACCCGGTTTAACCCGTACTCCCGGATGTCCCGCTCTATCATTTCCTGACCGGGATCAGAGCACATAAAGCGGTAGTCTCTTGACACCACAACATTGGGTAACCTCCGGGCAAAATCGGCGACCTCTTCCACCCTGACTTTATAGGCGATGTTGATGCCACAATGGCAAATGTAGAACCCTATTTTGACGGACATAAATGCCCTCCTCAGATGCCTGTTTTCTTTTTCATCTGGACCCGAAAACACTCGGGATCCTCTTCCATTTTTTCCATAATGATCAGATCGTAGGAAAAACGGGGCAATACTTTAAATATATCTCTACGGGTTGCGGGATCTGGGCAAAGAATTTCCAAAATCTCCTCTTCTTTCATTTCCCTAAACACCTGAATGATTTTCAGCAAGGTGATGGGAGGAATGGCACCTCTCAAATCAAGCATATAATGTGGAATCGCTTTCAACTGAATTCCTTATCAGGTGTTAAATTCCAATCTACTTTTAATGTCTGCAATGTAAATGCCATAAGTTAACAATATTAAAAATAGTATTAATAATATGGTTTCTTTGAATTGATTTTATTCAAAATAACTAACTTGTCGGATGTCAAAATGCGTTGATAAATGTCGGGCTGGATGGATGGGGGGGATTATAATTGTTGTAATTTAGTGTTAAAATGTTAAATAGAAAAAGTTAATAAGTGTTAAAAAATTAACGGGGGGAGTGTTAAATGTTTGAGCAGGAATTAAACATTTACTGGGAAAAGGTCGTGGACACCATCAAAGATGGCATCATGATTGTTGACACCGGCGGAACCATCGTGTCGGTTAATCGGGCATTAGAGAAAATGATGGGGTATTCAAAGGATGAACTGCTTGGCAGTTCCTGCGCAATTTTAAAGTGCAATATTTTTGAATATGCGCAACAGAATAAAGATGGGCATTGGTGCGTTTTGTTTAAAACCGGGCAAATGAGCATGAGAAAATGCACCTTTATTCGAAAAGACGGAAAGTTTGTCCATGCGCTAAAAAATGCCTCTTTGTTAAAGGATTCAAATGGAAATGTAATGGGTGCGGTGGAAACCATTACGGATCTATCTGAAATTACAGAAAAGGACTATCAGATTGAAGCGTTTCGCAGGGAGTTGCGGTCTGAGAACGGCTTCCATGGTATCATAGGGACCTCCGTTGCGATGCAGCGCGTTTTTGATCTCATCAGAAATGCGGCACAATCGGAAGCTCCGGTTATCATATTGGGTGAAAGCGGGACCGGCAAAGAGCTTGTGGCAAAAGCCATTCATGAAATTGGATTGCGCAATGATAAGCCTTTTATCAAGGTTAACTGCGCAACCTTGAACGAGTCTTTATTGGAAAGTGAGCTTTTCGGTCATGTGAAAGGTGCCTATACCGGGGCATATAAAGACCGAAAGGGGCGGTTTGAGGCGGCCCATAATGGGATTATTTTTCTGGATGAGATTGGGGATTTGCCGCTCAGTACCCAGGTGAAATTGCTTCGGGTGTTGGAAGAAAAGGTGATAGAAAGGGTGGGGGACAACATCCCCATTCCGGTCAATGTCCGCATTATATCGGCCACCAACCGTAATCTTAAAAGATTGGTAGCCGAAGGTCATTTCAGAAAAGATCTATATTACCGAATCAACGTCGTTCCCATTACGGTTGCGCCTTTAAGGGAACGGATTGATGATATCCCGATCCTGGCAGAATCTTTTTTCAGAAGGATACGGCTGAAGACCGATAAAAAAATTGTGGGTATCAGCAACGAGGCCATGCGTCTTTTGATGTCCTATGCCTGGCCAGGCAATGTAAGGGAATTAAAAGGCATTTTTGAATATGCATTTGTGACCTGTCAGGGGGCCATGATCGAGTCGCACCATTTTCCCCCCAGCATTTACCATGAAAAAAACACCAGGCAGGAGCCAGTCCTTCCCCCTTTAACCAAAAACGAAATAAAAAAGCAAAAGCTGATAGAAGCCCTTAAAAAGGTGGGTGGTAATCAGACAGAAGCGGCCAAACTGCTCGGTATTTCAAGGGTTACGGTGTGGAATCAAATGAAAAAGTTTAACGTTAATCCCAAAATGGTATTCTAAGGTTTAAGGGAACATAGGGGCAACGTTATCGTAAAAACGCTGCCTTTGCCTTCCTGGCTTTTAACTTCAATATTTCCTTTATGGTGTTCAAGAATGCCATACACCGTGGAAAGCCCCAACCCGACCCCATATCCTTCTTCCTTTGTGGTATAAAACGGTTCGAAAATATACGGCAAATCCGCTTCCGGAATTCCTTTTCCCGTGTCTTCAACAACAATGGTCGCCTGAGACAGGGCGCTGTTGTAACCGCCGGTAAGTGTCAATTCGCCACCGTCTGGCATGGCATCAATGGCGTTAAAAATGAGGTTAATAAGGCATTGCTGCAGTTGATTGAAATCTCCTTTGACAGGCGGCATATGCGGGGCCACATCGGTTACAAACGCTATTTTTTGAAGTTCCAGTTTGTGCTTACTGAGCAAACAGCATTTTTGAATAAGGTCTGAGATCGATATCGATTCAAACGTTAATGGCGTTTTCCGGGAAAATGAAAGCAAATTGGATACAATCTGAGAGCAGCGGTCCGTTTCACTTTCTACGAGGGCCAGGTATTGTTGAAAATCCTTCTGCTTCTCAGGCGTCAAGCCCCCTCTGTTGAGAATTCGCGTCATCAGCCTGGCATAATTGAGAATCCCGGTGAGCGGGTTATTGATTTCATGAACGACACTGGCCGCCAACCTTCCGAGTGACATCATTTTGTCCTGGTGGAGGATTCGTGCCTGGTCAGCAAATTCCCGTTCCAATCGGTGGATTTCTCGCAAGTCTCTCAAATAACATACCAGACCGGTTTTTTGCCCCTCATGAAACAGAACACTGGCAGATATTTGAACAGGGATGTCTCGCTCGGCACTTTTAAGCGTTGTTTCAAATAAAAACAATCGGTTATCACCGCCATATTTATTTCCGAACAGAGCTTCTTTCAGCCGATTGGCTTCTCCCTGCCGAAATAATTGTGAAAACGTGATCTCATTAACAACCGTTTGTTTTTTATGGCCCAGCATCTGTGCCATGACGTTGTTAACAAAAATGACATTATCGTTTTCATCGCAACCTATAATGCCATCCATGGCGCTTTCCAAAAGATTTTTTTGAAAAGAAAAGGTTTTTTTCAGTTCCTCGACAGTCCGGGCGTTTTCGGCCTCCAATAGTGTCGTATAATCCTTCAACTGTTTTCTGGCAGTATAGCGATCCTTGGCACGGTTGAGTGCCATGCGCAATGCTTCTTCATTGACGGGTTTGGTTACAAAATCCGATGCATCGAGTTGAAGCGCGTGTATGGCCATGCCCATATCGCCAAAAGCACTACAAACAATGACTTCAATTTCTGGATTGAGTGTTTTTGCGGATTCAAGAACCCGTATACCATTCATGCCCGGCATACGAATATCGGTGATGACGATTTGCGGCTTGATGGTTTGGCACAGGTGCAGGCCGGCCTTGCCGTGGGGCGCGGTATGGACCTGATAACCGGCATCTTCCAGTGTGATCGCCATAACTTCCCGAATATCCTGTTCGTCGTCGATTAAAACGATTTTCCATTCGGATTCGGCCGTCATCCCCACGCTCCTTTCTGCCCTACCAGTTCCGTACCATGTTTATTATAACGTTGTTGCCAAGAATACTCTTGTTGGTATCATAATACAAGAAAACGGGAGAAAAATGATTCATGATGGCATGAATTTTGTAGTTGTCTATAGGCGGATCTTTTAAACTGCCGCTAACGTGTTTCGTAACAATATGTTCCATTTGAAGAAAAGGAAATTTTTCATGAACGATAATTTTGATGCCTTTATTGAAAACCTTCAAGAGCAAATATTCGATGAAGCCCGGGAGGCTTTTGGTGAGATCGCTTTTCAGCGATGGCGAAACCCCCAATTCAATGGTTCGCTTGAAAATCCCGATGGATATGCCCGGATAAAGGGCTCATGCGGTGATTCCATGGAAATTTCCCTCGTATTTGATACGGGGTGTGTCAAGAAGGCTTCGTATCGTACGGATGGATGTGGTGCAAGTACGGTATGCGGGTCTTTTGCCGCCGAAATGGCGATGGGAAAAACGCCTGACGAACTCCTTGAAATTACCGGTGAGACCATTTTGTCAACGTTTGGCAAATTTCCCAAAGAGGATGAACATTGCGCTTTTCTGGCAGCCTCAACACTTCATGCGGCCCTGGACAACTATATGAGACGTCTTACCACCGGTTAAAGCGGTCGTTGGGGGGGCGATAATAGCATATTAAGTATCAACAGAACACGATGATAAAAAGCAGCGCTGCTTACTGGTTCAATGTGCTGTGGACGTGCTCGCCGATGACCGCGATCAAATGGTCATCCAAGGAGTGCCATTTAACCTGGGGACCACTGTCTTTGTGCCAGACGAACTCGGCAACATCATACCGTTCAGGGATAAATCGCTTCAAAGGTTTTCCATAGCTTGATGGTGGGCGATATTCCACATACATCATTCTTCGCACATCAAGACCAAATCTTTCAGCGATAGACATTGCAAGATGGGGTGCGCAACTTCGGGTTGAAAGGGGACTTTCAGCAAGATCAGAAACCAGCACAATCGTTGACTGTAAAGGAATTAGCCCTTTTGTTGCGTCACTGCTCATCTTAAATATTCTAAGATGGCACATGCCGCTTCCCAACCGAAAGGCACCGCCCCATCCTTCCCACTCATGAATACCATCGTAGATAAGTTCCATAAGGCACCTGTTGGCAATGGGTTATCCAGCTGCGGCACCGTTTTTTTGCGTCTATATCCGGTGATTTTTATCACGGGTGCCATTTCCGGATAGATTAGGAGTATCATGGATAATTTATTTTAACATGGAAAATGAGAACAGCAAAATAAATGACGGGCGACGAGCAATGGCAACCAACGCTCAGCGCGTATAATCACTGTAGATACGCCATAGCTTGTTGGGAAGGTCCTGAATATCAGAAATAATGTTATGGTGAAGGTTGTCATAGAGGGTGTCTATGTTTTCATCCACAGAGAGATTGACAGTGATGGGTCGCACAAAAATACCCTTGGTCCGGGCCTCGGCAATGGCTTTTCGTGTATCGGCTACGGCGTAATCCCCCTTATAACCGATATCGTTCGGGTAACCATCGCCAAGGGTGATCAAAAGGCGGATCCGGGCGGGTACCTTTTCCAGCTTCGAAATGGCATGTCGTATGGCCCCGCCGATACGTGTGCTTCTTTGGGGGCGCATGCCACTTATTTTTTGTTGCACTGTGGCATCGAGGGGCTCTTCAAAGTCCTTGATGGGGTAGTAATCGACTCCCAAGCGCCCATGCCCTGAAAATCCTGCAATGGCAAAGGTGTCTCCCACCACCTCGAGGGCTTCACAGAACAGGATGATGGCTTCTTTTTCAACATAAAGAACAGGCTTGTTGGTGCCGGGCACAACGTTTTTGGTAGAACCAGACAAATCAACTAGCAGCATAACGGCTACATCCCGCTCCTGTTTAAGTCGCTTGATGTAAATGCGATCGGATGGCATTTGGCCGGCTTTTTTATCGATCACGACATTCAAAAGTGCCCGGTAATCAAATTCGTCTCCCTCCACCCAATAGCGCAGCAGCGAAAGGCCCTCCGGTTTCAATAACGCGAATGCATGGCGGATCGTTTTGACCAGAGGGCGGTATGTGTTCAAGATATTGTCATAGCTGTCGTCCGCAACCGTTGGAATGGGCTTTTCCAGCACCCGGACATGATGGAGGCGGTAGTCTGATACCGGGTCGTCCCACTCCGGATACCACGCGGCCGGGTGGCTGTCCCCATTGTCCATCAGCGTGTTGCTATCGTCCTGATTGATCAGGTCCGGCATGATTTCAGAAAGATGGCTAAGGACGTCTGTGAGTGAAGGTGGCGTCGCATCGTAATTGGCGCGTTTTAGCAGCGCAGTCATTCCCTCACTGGAAAGCTGGCCATTGTTTTGAACGAGTTCTTTCCGGACGTCGGACCGATGCAGAAAAATTCCCTTTGACCGCAATTGCGTCTTTAATTTTTCGGCCATCGATTCGATAGGCTGATGGCTTCGCCAGAAAAGAGACGGATACACTTTGCGTCCAAACGGGGTTTTGCAGGGCGAATAACTTGAGTCGGACACCGGGGGACCATTTTTTTCCATCAGGGGCCGCAGGGTTGCGTACGCCCGCTGGGTCATGGTACCACTGGTTTCTGGGCCGATGTGCTGTTTTAGGACCGTATGAAACTGATCGATGAGCATTCCAACGGCTACTTCGGCCTCGTATGACATGTGGGATCGTAACTTCGCCGGGATTCCCAGGGTGACCCCTGCGTATAGCGCCAACCGGGTATCCGTTTGATCGCTCAACGCTTGGTGCTGGTATATTTCATTCAAAAGCAGGGGGGTCGCCTGCCGGATGAGGCCTGGATATTTTTCAGCCATGAGGTGCCACACCCTGGCATGCTCAAAAATGGTGTAAAGATCAAAGGCAAAGGCCGGGCAGGGAAACGTGTCCAAAAACACGTCGATGTCCGATTGCTGAAAGGGCGCTGCCGGCAATACCAGAGGCATTGCCGGATTGAGGTTCTGGAATCTTTCAAGATCAAAGTCGAAGGTGCCAAATTCCAAAAGCCCTGATTCCATTTTCGTCAACACCAGGAACAGATGTTTATTTTCTTCATAGGTATTAAACGTTTCAATTTCGTCCGGCAAAAAGATGTTTCTGCCATCGGTGAGGACAAGCGGTTTGTCCTGGATTCCCAGTGCTTCGATCGGGAGCGACGTGACCGGTTCTATGGCGATACGGCTGCCGGTTCGGGCCTGCAGATATCGGTTCAACTGGCCTTTTATTTCTGGAAGGGACACAGCAACTCGCATGTCCTTTAGGGTTTGCCGAGCGAAACGTGTTTTTAAGGAAAGGAAGTCACCACCAATGATTACCGCGGACGTTGCCCTTTCTATTCCCATGGCAACAAATTTTGCCAGATTTTGTTCAGACAGCAGGAAAAGCCCCTGTTGCATCCCCTCCAAGAACGGTTCGATGAGGGCTGCGTTGGTGGCAGCGATCTTCGACAGCTGTTTTAACTGCCAGATCCGCTTTTGTTTGGAAAAGGTGTGGAGCGCCTTTGGCAGTGCATGGCAAATATGGCGTATTTGCGCAAAGGGCATCGCTGCGGTCAGGCTGCTAAGTAGAAGCTGTGCATATACCATGGCGGTTTCAAGGTCGTCTTTATTGAGAAGATCAGAAAGGGCATCCAGAGGCTCAGGTTTCGTATGAAGTCCCTTTTGCTGCATTGCGTTCACGATGGCCAAAAAACGGTCGAGCAGGTGTTCGCTTTCTATAGCAACCACCGGTGCGCCATAGGTCGCCATGACCTTTCCAAGGGAGGGGCCTGTTTTTGCTGCGGTCGAAACAAGGTCCCGGTACAAGCCGAGACGTTTGGGGGAAACAATTCCCGCCAGCTGGGTGTATCCCCGGGCAACGGCCTCACCAAAGGATATTTCTTCTGAGAAACTTTCCAATATATGTTCCACGATGGCAACAATCTCATCTTCAGGCAGGGGCGATGGCCTGGCTTCAAGAGATGCGGACAGGTTAGCGGCGAGGGCAGGGTCTGCAAGCGCCAGGGTTTTGAGAGGATTGTTCGGGGTGTTGCCCATGATTTTTCAGAAGATGTCCTCGACCAGTTCCAGTAGGGTTTCCTGGAGGCGTTGGTCATCGGTGAGGGGTTGACATATGGCAATTTGGCAGGCTTCCACCGCAGAGATTTGGCGGTGCATCAGTTGGGCCGCATAAATCAGTAGCCGTGTGCCGGCGCCTTCCGAAAGGCCATGTTCCCGAATGCCTCTGATTTTTTCGGCCAGCATGACGAGCCTGTTGGCGGTATCCATATCGATCCCCCCTTCCGTGGACACAATTCGGGCCTCTTTATCAGAAGAGGGATAGTCGAAGGCGAGGGACACAAAGCGTTGGCGGGTGCTCTGCTTCAGGTCCTTTAGAACGGACTGATAGCCCGGATTGTACGAAATGACCAGTAAAAAGTCAGGATGGGCGGGTAGCACCTCCCCCTTCTTGTCGATGGAAAGGGTCCTTCGATTATCGGTCAGGGGGTGGATAACCACGGTGGTGTCTTTTCTGGCCTCGACCACTTCGTCCAGATAGCAGATGGCGCCCATGCGAACCGCAGCCGTCAGCGGTCCGTCCACCCATACGGTTTCATCGTTTTTAAGCAGATAGCGGCCGATAAGGTCCGAGGCAAACAGGTCTTCGTGGCAGGCCACTGTAATCAGCGGACGCTGCAGATGGTAGGCCATGTATTCAACAAATCGGGTCTTGCCGCAACCGGTGGGGCCCTTTAGCATTACCGGAAGCCTGGCATCGTAGGCAGACTCAAAAAGGGTTATTTCATTATTTGCGGAAAGGTAGTACGGTTCCTCTGAAACGTAATATGGGGTCTGTATGGCATTGGTTGGATTGCTCATAAATAGTGCCTTGGAATTAATCTGCCTTGCGTTGGCAGGTTGAATATACTAAAGTTTTCTGTCCATTGATCGATGATTTTAAACAGATTTTTTCAGGATACCCTAAAATAAAGGAATATATATCGGATGGAGGGAATATACAACCAGGAGATGGTACACCATCTGTCTGTTGGCGCGAAGAAAATTCTGCTTGTGGGGACCGCCCATGTTTCAAAAGAAAGTGTGGCCCTGGTCAAAGAGGTGATTGAAAATGAGCAGCCTGATACGGTGTGTGTAGAACTTTGCGAGTCTCGATACCAGTCAATCAGCAATAAGGACCGTTGGTTGAACACCGATATCGTCAATGTGATCAAAGAGAAAAAGGCATTCCTGCTGTTATCGAATTTGCTGCTTGCATCCTTCCAAAAGCGGATTGCTCAAAAACTGGATGTCAACCCGGGTGAAGAGATGATTGTCGCCATTTCAAGCGCCAAGGAAATCGATGCCAACATTCATTTGGCTGACCGGGATATCCGCGTCACACTGAGCCGGACCTGGCGTGTGATGGGGCTATGGGACAAGTTGCGGATGCTCTTTCAACTGCTGCTGTCGGTCGGCAGTGTGGAGGATATTTCAGAAGAAGACATCGAAAAAATGAAAAAGGAGGATGTTCTTGAAACCGTTTTGGCGGAAGTCGGGCAGACGATGCCGGTTTTAAGAAAAATTCTTATTGACGAGCGGGACCAGTATTTAACCAAAAAAATCAGGTCGGCACCCGGCGAAAAGGTTGTCGCGGTGGTTGGCGCCGGTCATGTGCCGGGTATCAAGGCCCATTGGGATGAGGAAATAGATATTGAGGAATTGGAGACGCTCCCTGAAAAAGGAAAGGGACTCGGCACGTTTATAAAATGGTTGATTCCACTGATGGTGGTGGGGCTTATCGGTTTTGGGTTTTACTTCGGGGGCGTCAAGACCGGAACCCAAATGATCTCTTTTTGGGTCCTTGCCAACGGGATCCTGGCCGGTCTGGGCGCCTTGCTCGCATTGGCCCACCCCCTGACCATCCTGACCTCTGTGGTGGCGGCCCCCCTAACGTCCCTCAACCCCATGATTGCCGCGGGGTGGGTTTCCGGGCTGGTCGAGGCAATGTCCCGAAAACCGCGAGTCAAGGATCTAGAGGGCTTGTCCGAGGATATCCTTTCCATTCGCGGATTCTGGAAAAACAAGGTAACGCGTATCCTGCTGGTGGTCGTGTTTACCAATATCGGAAGTGCCATCGGCACCTTTGTGGCGGTGCCGTTTATTGCAAAAATATTGTAAACCCCACTATGGTAGATTAGAAGATGCATCCGGTTGTCTGCCCCCTTTGGGTGAGACGAAGCCGATCCATCGCGCCGGGCGTTAGAAACTGCTTTCCTTAATTATAAACGCTTCAAGCTGATCCAGGGGGATATATGTTTCTGAAATCGCCATGTCCCTCACAGAGATGCCAGTGTCGTGAACACTGTTTGGGTTTCCGGAAATCAGCGGATGCCACCCCTCGAGTTTTTTCCCAAGCGCAAGGCGGCGATAGGCGCAGCTTTTGGGCAGCCAGCGACGGTACACGTTATCCGGAGAGAGTTGAAGGCAATCTTTAATAACATCATGGCGGTGTTCATAATCCCGACACCGGCAGGTGTTAAGATCCAGGAGTCGGCAGGCTACTGCGGTAAAATAGACTTTGCCGGTCTTTTTGTTTTCCAGCTTCTGAAGGCAGCAACGGCCACAACCATCACACAACGACTCCCATTGCGCTTGTGAAAGGTGCGTTAGGGGAGTGGTTTCCCAAAAAGGTTTATTGTCTGTCATTTGAAACGATCCCGTTACGTCGATACTTCCCCGATGCTTTGATGCTCAGCCTTTTTGCGGAGGGGCGTGGTATGGAGCTATTTCATAAAACCGGATTGGGGTCAAGATGTCTGTTTGGTCAAGAGGTCGATCCCGGGTAGCTTTTTTTATTCGTTTGTATTATAACCCTCCTCTATTTAGTCGTGATTCTCGACTATTTTAGGAGGTATTTGGCGCTTTACTAATGCCATTTAGTGATTATTATTAGGCTTTAAGAAATTGCCGAAGCTGCTTTAACAAGGGCTTAACCTGTTAAAAATAAAATATATTTTTAAAGTACATGGGGTTCAAGGAAACGCTAAAAACAGCTATGTTTCGGACACCATGGAGAGGGAGGCGGGAATGTATTCGAAAACGGTCATGGACCATTTTAGAAATCCAAGAAATGTTGGGGTGATTGAAAACGCCAATGGTGTGGGAGAGGTTGGGAACCCGCTTTGCGGCGACATGATGACCATATACCTGGACATCCAGGATAATCATATCAAGGATATTAAATTTCAGACCTTTGGGTGCGGATCGGCCATTGCCGTGTCGAGCATGCTGTCCGAAATTGCTAAGGGAAAATCCATTGAAGAGGCAAAAAAGATTACGAACAAGGATGTCGCGGAAGCCCTGGAAGGCCTCCCGAAAAACAAACTTCATTGTTCCAATCTCGGTGCGGATGCCCTACAGATGGCGATTAAAGACTACGAGGATCGGAAAGCCGGAAGAACACGGAAGGAACCTGAAAAAAATGAACATCGTGAGCATGCCCACGAAGGAAAATGCCACTGTCCCTATTGTGATATAGAGTTAAAGATAGGCGCTCGATTCTGTGAAGCTTGCCAGTCGAGTCTTGAAGAAGAACACTGAAAAAAAATATTTTTGAGGAAGTTGCTCATGACAGTTATTAATCTGGACCACTTATCTTCAAATCCGCTGTTGCCTGAAGTAAAATCAGCAATGATCGACGCAATCAATGCGGATTATGCCAATCCTTCAAGCCAGCACAAACGTGGCGAGGAAGCCGCAGAATTATTGGAAACAGCAAGGGCGCGGGTTGCAGCGCTGATCCACAGCGACTCTCCAAAGGAGATAATATTTACCAGCGGTGGCACCGAATCCAATAACCATGCCATCAAAGGGGTTGCCATGGCCAATATGGCCAAAGGCAAGCACATTATTACCTCCAACATCGAACACAACTCTGTGAACAAATGTCTTCGCCGGCTTCAGTCTCTGATGGATGTGCGGGTGACATCCATTCCGGTAGATAAATCTGGCCGGGTAAACCCCAAGGACATTGAAGACGCCATTCAGGACGATACGATTCTAGTTTCCATCATGCATAGCAACAACGAGACCGGTACCATCCAACCGATCGAAGAAATTGGGAAGATCACCCGGAAAAACAGGGTCATTTTCCATTGTGACGCGGTGGATTCCGTTGGGGTAGTACCGATTGATGTCAATCAACTCGATGTGGATATGTTAAGTTTTTCATCCAATCCCTTTTATGGTCCGACCGGTGTGGGGGGGCTTTACATTCGGAGAGGGACAAGGGTGTTTCCGATCCTGGATGGGGGGGTTCAGGAAAACAAAAAGCGGGCGGGCACGGAGAACTTGATCGGTATTATCGGCATGGGGGTTGCCGCCCAGAAGGCAGCTGAGGATATGGACGGCCGGATTGCGTATTTGCGATCCCTAAAAGAAAAGCTCCTCAACGAGCTTCCCGACTACATAGACGAATACATTATCAATACGAATTTGGATTACAGTCTGCCAAACCTTCTGTCGGTATCGATTCAGTACATCGAAGGCGAGAGTGTCATGTTGATGCTGGATGATGAAGACCTTGCGGTATCCACCCGCTCTGCCTGTGCCACAGGCTCCCTGAGGGCGTCCCATGTGCTGTTGAGCATAGGGCTGAGTCATGCGGATGCCCAAGGCACCCTTGTGATTGCTGTGGGCATCGACAACAAGGCTGCAGACGTGGACAAATTTTTGCAGGCCTTACAAAAAACGGTGAAGACCCTTCGTGACATTTCCCCGTTGTATCAAAAGGAACGCAAGCCCTAATAGTGCAAAAAAAATATGACTATTGTGTAATTATTATTAATATAACAATAGGTTATTTGGATATCGAATAGTTTTTCCGGATCATTTTGGCCAAATCCCGTGTGAGGGTCAGCACTTTAGTTGCATGGGCGAGGCTTAATGAGCCGGTCCCACAGCTTGGCGTAATCAGGGATTGCGTTGCAATGGCTTCCTCTGCAATCCCGATCTGCGACAACCGGTTGGCTTTTTCCCGCCAATTTTCATAGAGGGATTCTGCCGTTTCCTTGTCAATATCTTCGGCATGAAGGGTTGGCACAATGCCCCATGCCAGAATATTGCCGCGGGCCATAAACTTTCTTACGAGCTCCGGGTATAACATGAACTTGTCGAAATAGGCGTAAGCATCGAAGCTCACGACATTGGCGGTTGATTCCAGCACAAGGGACCAGTCCGCGTTGGCACAGACGTGAATGCCTGCCAGTGCCCCTTCCTGGTGGACAGCCTCAATGACTTCATCAAAACATGCCAGAATGTCTTCCTTGGTGATACTGATAAATGCAGAAGATCCAAAGCCCGTGAGTGCCGGCTCATCAAAGAAAATCATCACTGGCGCACCAAATTCGACAAGTTTTCGGGCTTGCCATTTTGCTTTCATGGCGAGGAGTTTTACGGCAGCATCCCGTGACTGCGTATCATAGAAAATTGCCTGGCCCGCTGCGTTTTGAACGCCGGTGCCGAAGGTGACCGGGCCGGTGATCTGGCCCTTCACGGCTGCCAGTGGTAAAGTGGATTGGGTCAACGCCTCTATGAGTGCAAAGAACCCTTTGGCGGTACCCTCTGTTAAAACAAAGCGAGAATTATCCAAGTCGGTAGCGTCTTCGGATATCGCTATGTATTCTTCATAAAATGCCACCATTTCTTCATTGAATTGAGGACTATCAGTGTCCACATACATACGTTCCGGTGTTTGAACGAGCCCCGGCATTCCCGTTATAAATTGCGCCATCATTCCCTCTTCTTTATATTTGGGCAATTGCACCCACAGGGGAACGTTCGGCGTATGCTTCATAACCAGCGCCTGGGCTTCTTTGTGGTCGGTCATCGGCAGACTTCCGATCAGGGCAGGGCGGCAGTTTGGTTGAAATACGGGAATGGTCATTTGAATATCCTTTATCTAAACAGTTGCTGCTACGACGTTCTCCGCAGTAGCGTTGGTAACGTTGCGAGTTTCATTAACCTTATTTGGGTAGTAGCCCTATCATGAAGGAAAAGACATTACAATAAGCTGAAGGACGGGAGTAAGCAATTGACAGGCTTTCAGAGGGGTGATAATTAATAAAAAGAGGTTGATATTTTTAAATAATTTATAACAGGGAATGAACGCCATGGCAGAAATAATCTCCATGGATAAAAAGCGTCAACTTTCTGATAAATCGAAGGCGGACCTTTTAAGACGACAAAAAATAGCGGCGATTCAAAAAGTATTTCAATGCACGCATTGTAAGTTGAAATGTGAAAAATGCGGGACCCAGATTGGACTCATAGACAAGGATGCCAAAGAAAAACTACGTGTTCCTTACAGGCTGTGCGAAAGCTGTTCCGAAGAATATATCGACTATATCGAGCGTTTGAAAGGCCAAGGAGATACGGACAGTTATTGGCGAAACGAGCCGTGGATTGCAACATGGCGAGCGTGGATCGATTACAAAAGCAGCATGGACGAGTACATGCGGTCAAAGGAATTTTTGCTACTACTGCAGGAGCTAAAGAACCCCCCGAGGGAATAGGAGATCGGTTATGTTTGGAATCGGTATGCCAGAGTTGATTATTATTCTGGTGATAATTTTAATAATTTTTGGTGCCGGAAAACTTCCTGAAATTGGCGCCGGCGTGGGAAAAGCCATCAAGAATTTTAAAAAGGCGACATCTGATTCAGATAAAAACGGGCCAGAAAAAATTGACCGAAAAGATTAGCCTTCATTTTGAGCATCTAAAACTTCTCTAATCTTTTCAGAGAATTGACTTAAATGGAATGGTTTCTGAAGAAAGCCCTGGCACCCTCTTTTAAGGGTTTCACTGGTGACGCCTTCCTGATTGTATCCGCTTGACAGAATTACCCTCACCTTTGGGTTGACTGCTTGAAATGCAACCAGCACCTCTTCACCACTGACGTCAGGCATGATCATGTCCAGAATGACGAGATCAATTTCTTTGTAATGTCCAGTATAGGTATTGATGGCTTTCTTGCCGTTTTCTGCGATAATGACATTATAGCCAATAGTTTCGAGTAGTTGCTTCCCAACTTCTAACACAATCATTTCGTCGTCGACCAATAAAATGGTTTCACTTTTTCCCATGGAGAGCTGATTTCCTTTCCTTCTAGACGTCATACCACTGCTTGCGGCCGGGAGATAGATATGGAACGTTGAGCCCTTGTCAAGTGCACTATCTACCGTTATGAAGCCATTGTGATTTTTGATGATACCATAGGTGGTGGAAAGCCCTAACCCGGTTCCCTTGCCCAACTGCTGCGTTGTAAAAAAGGGCTCAAAGACACGTTGACGCGTCAGTTCGTTCATACCTGTTCCGGTGTCTGTAATGCTGATTTTAACATACTTTTGATATACTTTTTCAACCGAAAAATCGTTTTCTTCAGGAATGGTAACATTTTCTGTCTGGATGAACAGAGAACCACCTTTCGGCATGGCTTGCCATGCGTTGATATAGATATCCAACAGGGCTTGTTTGATTTGGTTCCGGTCCACTTCAACGCGCCACAGATTCGGTTCATAATTACCATGAATCGAGATTTCTTTACGGGTTTGCCCGAACATATAATTCTGCTCCTTCACCACTTCATTGAGATTGGTGGAGGTAACAATCCGGGGTCCTCCCCGGGCGAAGCCAAGAAGCTGTCGTGTCAGCGTAGCGGCACTCTGAATGTGAGTTTCAATCGCCTTTAAGTGCTCCCGTTGGGGATCGGCCGACTGGGTACTCATCATGAGAAGTGAAATGCGGCCCTGTATTGCCATTAACAAGTTATTGAAATCATGAGCAATGCCGCCTGCAAGGGTGCCGATTGCTTTCATTTTTTGAGCCTGAAATAGCTGGTCTTCAAGATTTTTTCGCTGTGTAACATCTAAAATATGGGTAATGTATTGATATTTAGTTGATCCCAGCGACACAAGGCGGGCGATACTGACGGCACCCCACACAATTTGCTTGTTTTTTTTGATATATCTTTGTTCGAAAGAGACGACTTTTATGCTGCTTTTATTCAACGCCAGTACATTTTTCACCGTGAGGTCGATATCATCCGGATAGGTGATGTCCCGGGAGGTCATTGATAAAAGCTCATTTTTAGAATAACCCAGCATATCGGACAGGGCGTCGTTAACCATTAAAAACTTGCCATTGCTGTCATTCAGGCAGATTGGAATAGGCGCAAGTTTAAAAAAAGTGCGAAATCGTTCCTCACTTTCACGAAGTGCCTTTTCAGCATTCTTCCGGTCGGTAATATCCAGTGCCGTAAAGGCGATACCGGCGGACCAGTCCGATGGATTCAAGGGGGTGGCACTCTGAAGAATATCAATGATTCTGCCATCTTTTTTTCGCCATCGGGCTTCTAACATGCCAGATCCGTATTGGTTGATCTGGCTGTATTTTTCATACCCCACCCGTTGAAACTCCGTTTTTGTGGGGTAGAGTATTCTGGCGCTTTGTCCGACCATTTCTTTCCGGGTGAATCCGGTCATCTCGCACAATCGATCGTTGACGTCAATCAAAATGCGATTTGAAACGAGACCAATTCCGGTTGGCGCTACATTGAAGATACTTTTAAGGGTCGCTTCACTCTTTCTCAAGGCGGCGTTTGCTTCTTCCCTGAGGACACCCAAAGCGATTTGGTCTGAAATAGAGGAAAGATAAGTCAATACGGTATCTGAAAGTGGTGTGTTCGAAAACAAGGCGACAGCCCCCAGCACCGTATCACCTGCAAGAAGGGGATGGACCGCGAGAGCGACAATTTGTTCCTGCTTCAACCAGTTTTGGGCGGTTGGTCCCATGTTTGTCGCCACTGCATTGGATATATATGGTTTTTTATCCAACACACTGCGACCTATTTGGGACTGGTCAAGTGGCAGTTGGCCAAGCGTTTTACAGAAATTTACCCCTGATCCCGATGATGCCTGTAATAGCAGGCTTTTCTTTTCTTTATCCAACAGCCAGATCCGGGCACCCATGGCACCAAGGTGCTGGACGATGGCTTCAGTACATTTTTTCAGTATGTCTGACAGCTTTCGTTCTTCAACGAGCGCTTTTCCGATATCTGCACTTAACGCGATGGCGGTGTAATGTTGTTCATTTAGAGTGTCGGGCATACGAAAATATCCACTGCAAAGGCTACTGTTCGGGTCGCTGACATTGGCTGAACGGTTATAAAATGCCATTGCGTCATATGAAAGCAGCAGGTTTTGTCATGGGGATTCAGCGCCGGTCGGTGAATTCAGTGCAAGGCAAGTCATCCATGTCCGCTTTATCGGAAAGAAAGGGCATTGCCTTTAATCAAGAAGGGATAAAACGGTACATATAGGGTTTTCCCTGCATGCTGTTCGGTATATTCAGCGCATAGCGCGGCTGATGATTGTAACGTACGATCAGTGGTCCCTAAAACGGAATGTCATCATCCTTGGTTTCGGGGAATGGTTCCTGGGGAGCGCCTTGTGGATATCCACCGCCAGCATTTCTAGGGCTGTTGGTTGCCTCACGGTTTCCGAGCATTTGCATCTGGTCTGCCACAATCTCCGTGGTATATCGCGTGATGCCATCTTTGTCCTCCCAGGATCTTGTCTGAAGCTTACCTTCGATATACACCTGTCTTCCTTTAGACAAATATTCACCACAAATTTCACCCAGCCTACGGAAAGCGACAATGCGATGCCATTCGGTTTTTGATTTCTTCTCACCGGTGTTTTTGTCTTTCCATTCATCGGAGGTGGCGATACTAAAGTTCGCAACAGCGGTACCATCTGGCAAATAGCGAATTTCCGGGTCTCTGCCTAAATTTCCAACGAGTATTACCTTATTTATGCCAGCCATGTTCGTTCTCCTTGTTTGCTTTCCCAGGGGCGATTTGGTGTTGGTAGGATATTAACTGCTTAAATTTAAAAATAATGTTTACTTTGTTACCTAATAATACTGATAAACTAAATACATAAAGGAAAAGGGGTTGTCAATGTCGATTGAGGCGGTTCAATGGAATCTGCTGAAGCCCCTTTTTCAGAAGACGGTATCCGTTTGTTAGAATGGTTTCTGATGGATAAAGGGCACCATAGGGGCAGATTTCCACACAGCAGTAGCAGCGGATGCAGGCATCATAATCAAACATTACCTGTTTTTTGTTTATCGAAATGGCAGCGGCAGGGCATTGTTTTTCGCAAAGACCACAGCATTGACATATTTCAGGCTCGGCGGCAGGCCGTATAATCAGATGCCTTCTCATGAATTTCTGCAATAACGGCGGCCCGAACGCTATGGGACCCAGTGTTGGAAGATCAAACTGATCAACCACCGGTTTATCCCCTGAGACCTGTGGTGAGGTGTCCACCAGTCCCAATGATAGCGCTGCCTGATGGATCGGCAGTGTGTCAAGTGGACAGCGAAGGGCTTTGGCAATTACCTCATCAACCGCATAGGGGCTTTTGCCCCCCACTATAATGTTTAACTGCCTTGGTGTCCCGCTTTTTCCAGGTCCCCGTCCCTCAAGGGCCAAAATGCCATCCACCAGCGTAACTACCGGGGCAGTTGCCCGGCATATCTGAACGATCAGTCGTGCAAAAAGGTTTCTGTCTATGCCGGCCCTATAATGCCACCGAGGTTTTTCATAACCGACAATGCAGCCGAACATGTTTTTCACCCCCAATGTGAGCTGCATTTGAACATGGGTTTTTAGCTTGGCAAGGTTGATGACGATGTCTGACTCCATCGCATCTCTGGCAATGTCAATCCGGCCAAAAGGCGGACCAACGTCAACCTTTCGGGTCTCTGAAAATGGCTTCCAGGTAATGTCAAGGCCTTTGCACGTGTCAATATACCGTCCTGTTTTAATTGCTTTATTGAAGGATCCCATTGCGGGGCTATCGGACACTTGAACCTTAGCGCCATGGTCTATGGCATATTCTGCCACCGACCGAACCACCAGCGGATGTGTAATAATTCCTTGTTCAGGTGTTGACGGGACCAACAGGTTGGGTTTAAGGAGGACAGTGGCCCCTGGAAAGATGACATCCTTTGTAAGATTGTCCATCATGTTGTGAATGATCGGCTTTAAACGCTCATTGTATGCAGCTCTTTTGATTAAAACCATGGAAACATTATCACCTTCTTTAAAAAAACGCATAAAGCGGCGCATCATCGCCCGCTCTCATTCTTTTTTTGCCATCACCCCGCCTGGTTTTGAGGCCCTGTGCCACGGCGAAATTATGTCTCTTTCGATACCAAACGCAAATCCTTTAATGGAACCCGGTGGTGTATCTTTTTCGGGGCAGCTTCATGACCTGTATGCCGCAAATTTATTCACCAGGGTCGCCAACAGAATATTGATGCGTATCGCATCGTTCAAGGCAGATGGATTTCGCCTGTTGGTCAAAAAACTGGCGGAAATACCATGGGAACTATACCTGTTTTCCGGCATGTTGCCAAAAGTTAGCGTAAGTGCCCATAAGTCGAGACTATACCACACCGGTGCGGTGGCACAACATGTATTGGAAAGTATTGTCAATCGATTGGGGCCGGAAATTTCAGAGAGGCCTTCCGGCCCACAGGTGTTTGTACGGTTGGTGTCGGATCGATGCACCGTTTCCATCGACAGCAGCGGAGCGCTTCTTTACAAACGCGGACTTAAGACATTTGGTGGCAAAGCACCCCTTCGGGAAACGATTGCGGCAGGGGTGCTGATGTTGGCCGGCTACCGTTCAGGTCATGTTTTACTGGATCCCATGTGTGGTGCGGGCTCGTTTTCCTTAGAAGCCGCCATGATATCTCAACATATTCCCCCGGGCTGGTATCGTGATTTTGCGTTCATGAACTGGCCGTCCTTTCAACCAAGGCGATGGGCGCACATCAAAAAGCAGGCGACTGAACAGATAAGGTCACCGGAGATGCCTATTGTATTTGCGTCAGACCAACACAAAGGGTCTTGCCGGTTATTGGAAAACAAATTGGCATCCCTGGGGTTTTCCAATACCGTGAGTGTTCGTTGTCAGGATTTTTTTTGCATGACGCCGTCGATGTTAACAGCACGGTGCGTTGCGGGTGGCAAGAAGCCGTTTGAAAGACTGGTGGTGTTGAATCCACCCTACGGCCACAGGCTTGAAACCAGGTCTCTCACCGCTGATTTATATCAACGTATCGAAGCGAAAATTGTTAAAGATTTCAAGGGGTGGCGCTTTGCGCTCATTGGCCCCGATTATTTGTTGAAGAGCCGCTTTTCGATTTCACAGCGGCGGACCGCCCTGTTTCACGGAGGGTTGAAACTAACACTGTTAACAGGTCGCATTGATTAACAAAAAGGGGTAAACTATTTTGATGAAGTGACGATATCATAAATAGCCATGCCTTCATATTTCCATATAGGGGGGGCTGTGTGGTATAATGGCATATAGGAAACAGATGGTGGTGCGCCGGTTCTGAAAATCGGATATATCCGATTGCCCATTCATGAACCATAGTTTACGGCAAAGGGCAGCTTTCCTGCAGGAAGGGTAGAGCGAAACCGTTTGTCAAAGCTAAGGAGGTGGAAAATGAAAATTAAATTTCTACCCCTGCTTCTGTTACCGATATGTATAGCGTCGCAAGCAGTCGCACAGGAATGGGAATATTTTGTTTACTCGCCATATGATGCAGATGCGATTTATGCCCAGGAGGCTGCATCGTATATTGAATACGTGGAAGATAATTGGCAGTTTTATCGAATTGGAAAAAGAAGCTGGAAACAACTGGAAAAGATCACCATGGCCAAGTTCAGTTCGACCAATTTTGATATCAGCTTTCAGTTGGGGATTCGTGATCTAAAGCCGGGTATCAAATCAAAAATTCGTTACAAAGGAAAAACCATTAACCTGGTCTTTGAAGTAACAGACTGAGGAATTGGGCCTTTGCCAATAAGGGACCGCTTTGAGAGAACCTTGGTGTATCCTGCCAAGCGCCTAGCTCTCCTCCCTGTCTGCCATTATTTCAATGATATCATTAATGACGGATATTTTTTTTTCAGCCTCTTCCCGGGTTATGGTGGGGGGCCGGATGCCCTGACTCATGAGGGTTTCCATATTATACCGTTTCAATTGCTGATCAAATTTTACCGCCTCCTGGTAACAGCGGCGATAGGTTTCCCGTCGTTCCTTTAGCAGTCCTAAAAAATCAACGGCTGTATTTTTTTCACATACGAGCCTCAGGACCATATCAAAACGGCCAAAAAAAAGGGCCTCGGATTTATAGCCTTTCCTTAAAAACTGGATCAGGGGAAACAGCGTTTCCGGTCGGGTTTGGGATGACCGGTTTCGGATAAAGACCTTGATTCGGTTCTGATGCGCTTGAGGAATTCCCACATGAATGGCATCGATGACTTCTTTAGGTAGGTCGCCTGAAATATTAAGCCGTGAAACAATAGATTCTAATATGGTCTTCGGGAGTGTGACAAATTCCTGGCTGCTACCGTTTGGTATCGACAGGACCGTAGATGGAGCCGACGCCATCAAAAGGTCGACGACGCGCTTTTCATCGTCGGGATGGTATGTTTCCTTCTCCAATAACGGCTCCAGGGTCATCTGAAATCCAAGGGTCGGATAGAACACCAGCTCAACGAGGGGTGCCATGTCCGCATCCGGTTCCTCCTGGATTTGATCGGCCAGATTACGGAGTGTCATGCCTGGAAATGTGGACGCCATAAATTGACGCACATCTTCTTCCACCAGTAAACCGGCTTTTAAATATGATTGAATAGCATCGGCCAGTTTGCGGCAACGCTGTAGAGAGGAATTTGTCATGATGCAACGTATGGGGCCATCTTTTCAATAAGTTGGGTTTTGGGTACTGCACCCACAATGGTTTCTTCAAGGTGCCCTCTGTCGAAGATGAGGGCCGTTGGGGTACTCATAATTTGAAAGCGATTGGCCACCTGCGGATTCGCAGAAACGTCCAGGCGGCAGACCCGAACACGGCCTTTCCATGTCTTGGCCAGCTGGTCGATTAACGGGACTGACATTTTGCAGACGCCGCACCAGGGAGACCATGCATCAAGCAGGACCGGAAGAGGCGATTGGAGGACGTTTGCGTCAAAATCAGCATCTGTTACCGTAAGCGTCTGCCCAGTCAAAATATCCTGTGTTTGAATCGGCGCATGGCACTTGCCGCATTTCGGATGATCATCAAGCTTTTCTATCGGCACCCGGTTTTTTCCCCCACACTCGCTGCATCGAAGAATCAATGGGGAAGGCGTGTCTGCGTCGCTCTGGGATACGTCAAGTGGCGCGCCACACTTTCCACACTTTGCCCGGACGGTTGCCTTTTTTTCAGGGAGCTTGTTCTTGGCGTGGCAGGACGCGCAGGTAACGTAGATCGGGTTCATGTCGTTCATCGGTGCTTATCCTTTTTCATATTCTTTGACCTACTATATTTTCCGCATCTATCCGCTTTACCTATCATGCAAAGCGCATATTTTTCCTACATCATACCATAGGATTTTAGTTTTTTGTGGAGGGTTTTTCGGGTAATGCCAAGTTGTCGGGCCGCTTCACTTTTATTGCCCCCCACCGCGGACAGGGTCTGCAAAATGGCCGTCTTTTCAACCTGTTCGAGGGGAAGCCCGGCATATGAGGGGGCATAGTTAGAAGGGGGCGGTACCGTGTCGGGTGGTAGGATGGTGGGAATATCCGCCTCTTCCAGGTACGCAGATCGTGACATTACCACCGCCCGTTCCATGGCATTCATCAGTTCCCGGACATTACCCGGCCAATCGTACCGCAACATACAATCCATGGCACTGGGCGTAATGCCTTTGATGTCCTTTCGGTTTTTCTGGGAAAATTGCTCCAGAAAAAATTGGACAAGGAGGGGGACGTCTTCCCGGCGGTCCCTCAGGGGGGGCACCTGAAGCTGAACGACGTTAAGCCGGTAATAGAGGTCCTCCCGAAATTCTTTTTTGGATATCGCATCAGAAAGGTTTTTGTTGGTGGCGGCAATCAGCCGGACATCCACCGGAATGACCTGCTCGCCGCCGACACGCATAATTTCCTTTTCCTGAATGACGCGAAGTAGCTTGACCTGCATTGTCAGCGGCATTTCACTGATTTCATCCAAAAAGAGCGTACCGCCTTTTGCGAGCAGAAAACGCCCGTCTTTCTGACGATCGGCCCCGGTGAAAGCACCTTTTTCATGGCCGAAGAGTTCAGATTCAAAAAGGGTTTCCGTAATGGCGGCACAATTTATTTTGAGAAAAGGGCCATCCTTGCGTGCACTGTTATAATGCAGGGCGCCGGCGATCAGCTCCTTCCCGGTTCCAGACTCTCCGGTAATCAGCACGGTGGCTTCCGATGGCGCCACCTGAACCACCGTATCGAGGAGGTGATTGATGGCCGGGCTGTTTCCGATAATATTCTGACGGTCAAACCGTTGCCCCAGGTGCTCTTTCAGGCGTTGGTTCTCGGCTTTCAGGCGTATGTGTTCCATAGCCCTTGCCATGGTCAACCGGAGTTTGTCAAAATCAAGGGGCTTTGTCAGATAATCATAGGCACCGTTTTTAAGGGCCGCCACAGCCGTTTCCACCGATGAATAGGCTGTCATGATAATGACGGGGATGGAAGGGTTATGGGCCTTGATCTGTTCCATGGCCTCAAGACCTGAGACTTTCAGCATCCGGATATCCATTAGCACAAGGTCGTAAGGGAAGTCTTTGGCCTTTTCAATCGCCACACTACCATCATTTGCCTCTTCAATATCGTAGCCCCATCCGCTGGCCAGGGCCCTCAGCATGGTCCGATGGGCGTTATCATCATCCACCACAAGGACTTTCGATTGGGGGTTCATGTTGTGGCTCCTCGTAAATTTGACGTCGGTGGTTCCGCTGGCAAATAGATCGTCATGGTTGTTCCTTTGTCTCTGTTTGAGTGTGGTATGATGCGGCCGTGATGCGCTTCAATAATGTTATGCACAATCGCAAGTCCCAGACCGGTGCCGGAGGGCTTGGTCGTAAAATAGGGATCAAAAATTGAGGACAGGTCCTCCACCGTGATGCCATTGCCAGTGTCAGACACCTCGATAAGCGTATCGCCCATGTCCGGCCCGTTTTTAACCGACACCAGCAGTTGGCCACCCGTATCGGTCATGGCATCGATTGCGTTTAAATATAGGTTCAGCAAAACCTGATGGATGCGGTCCGAGTCGCAATAACATTCTGTGGCTTCCGGGGAGACAGCATATTGGACCGTTACGTTATGTTCAGCTGCGGTTTTTTCCACCAGTTTCAAGGAATTTTCAACCAGGGGGATCACGGCGACCCGCTGTTTTTGAATCTGGACCGGTCTCGCAAATTCCAGCAACTGGCCCACAACCCGGTTTAATTTGTCCACTTCCTGAATCATGATGCCTGCAATCTGCTGATCTTCATCAATATCCGGATGCCGTTCTCTGAAATAGGTGGCGAACCCCTTGATGGAGCTCAGGGGATTTCTGACCTCATGGGCCACACCGGCGGCAAGCCGGCCGACGGTGGCGAGGCGCTGGCTTCTTGTGATCTCTTTTCGAAGGGCCTGCACTTCACTTAAATCCTTAAATAGAAGGGCGTAGCCGAAAAACAGATCGGTATCCGATTTGAGCACCGTCGCGGTGACCTCCATGGGGATTTCACGATCATCTGCCAACCGACAGTCAATCTGGCAATCGGTAATAGCTGGCGTGCTGTCAAGGTGTTCGATCAGTTCATTCAGCTGCGGGGGAAGCAGATGCGCTGCCGCCTTTCCCCTGGCATCATTTTCAGAAATTCGAAGCATTGTCATGGCCGCCTGGTTGACCGTGGCCACATTTTTCTGCGTATCAAGGGCCACCAGCCCAATCGGCATATTTTCGACCAGATTGTCTGAGAACGCCTTGATTTTTGATAAAGACGCCCGGGTGGTCCGATAACTTTGGGCCAGGAATAATAGCACAATCCCCGCGAACCCAATCAGGAGCAGCACCACTCCCATTACGATGGTTTGGCGCATATCGGCATTCTGTGCCGCTTCGATGGCACCCATGTCCAGACCCACAAAAATATGCCAGGTATCCGAGGCCGGCACATTCAATCGCTCCATCAATAACTGGAACCGGCGGTGAAAGGCGGTACTGTTGGCCTCGAATCCCCAGGGGGACCCGGTCGGCGAAAAACGTCGCATGACTTCAAAAATATGCCGCCCGTCCTGCATGGTAACCATCCGGCCGGTAACGTTGACGGACAATTTCTTGTCTGTTTCGCTGAAATCGACTTTGTGGATCCGGCCCAGGTTGGTGGGGTTGCTGTGGGCGACAATTCGCCCTCTGGCGTCGGTGACCATTAGGTAGGTGATGTCCGGCTGCTGGGCTGTTTGAATAAGCAGCTGCTGCAACTGGAAACTGCTCCAATGGGTTCCCATGACTCCGGTCCGCGTGCCGGCTTCGAAAGAACGAATCAGCGCGGCGCCTTTTTCCAATAGAAGCCGCGTGGAATTCTCCTTTTGCCGATGGATGTTTTCATAGGTCATAACCGCAAAGATCGGCACCAGTATCGCAACGGCTCCGATAATGATCCATGGCGGCGTGCCAACCCAGAATTTTCCTGTTATTTTGCGTTGGGTCATGGTGTTGTTTATGGTGGTTGAATTTTTATCGATCGGGAAAAGTTTGCCATTTCTGTTAAATTCTATCAAACGTATTCAATTCTAATAAAAGAGCAGCAAAATAGATGCCAATGTTTAAAAACCGCCATCTTCCGGTCACCGACGCCCCGTATGGCCCCGCCCCTATCATTATCTTTCGCTTTGGCGTAGATATTGAATGGATACAATCTATCCGTTCTTTAGGGTAATTTCAAGGCGGATGTATATAAAATATACATGTATTTTTATTAAAAGACGATATCTTTGTAGGTGATGTCTTGCGTTATGAGGGGTTCGAGCTGGGCGTCGTAATAGTCTTTTCTGCAGCTTACGGTATCGATCCGGTCGTGTTTCAGATAGGTCATGTACCGGCAGCCGCCATAGCAGAGGGGAAGATAGGTGCAGGCCAAACAGTCATCGTTTTTCCAGACATCCAGTTGATAGGTGTCATGATAATCCTTAATACCGTCGAAAACCGTGCCGACCACAAAATCGCTATGACCCAAAAATCCGGGGCATTTGTAAATGTCCCCGTTATAGTTCACCACCAGGGCGTCCTTATTTTCAACCGCACAGAACACGGTCATTACCTTGGGGAGCCGGTAGCCCCGTTTCAGGATCTCTTCCCGGAGCATCACCTCTGCTTCCAAGGCCCAGGGTTCGTCGATGGTCAGGCAGTGGCCATGACGTTCGGATGCCGCCATATCGGTCTTGCCGGTGTCAACGATCGGGTCGAATTTTACCGAACCGAGCCTGTCCGGTGTCAGTCCCCGGGCCTCGAGTTCGTCCAGAAGGGAAACAAGATAGGGATAGGAGGCCCGATCAAAGTTGCCGCCAACGGATATGGTGAGAACATCCGCGCAGGCCTCGATGTTTTTCAGGATGATGTCAAAGCTGCCGGCGCCGGATTTAAATGGCCGGTACCGGTCATGGACATGGGCCGGACCGTCCAGGGTTACCTTTGCCATCCTGAGCCCAAGAGCTGTCAGGCGTTCGGCCACCGGTCGTTTGAGTAAACTGCCGTTGGTGACCATGGTGGCGGAGAATACGACCTCCCGCGATTGGGTCAGTGCCACCAGCCGCTCGCTGATATATTCGATCAGGGGCAGGCTGAGAAGGGGCTCCCCTCCATAAAAGTCCACCACCAGGTTTTTTTTATCCGGGGTGAGCTGCCGTTCGATGAATGCGATGAGCTGATCAGCCGTTTCTGTTGACATATACCGGCCGCTTTTGACCCCTTCCTCATAGCAATAGGGACAGGCGAAATTGCAATCGAGGTTCATCACAATGGTGACTGTGAGGGTGGTGCTTTTCCGGTTGGTGCGATCGAACAGGGAAGCAACGGCCGCCGTTTCCGCAGCCGGGTCTTCCACTATAATTCCCAACCTGGTCAGAAGCCGACGGTTTTCATCGCTGATGTTTTTGGCGTCCAGGCCTTCGAACTGGTCCTTTCTCAAAACGGTCTTGGACCCGGTCCGTGTGGAAAACACCACAAGGGAATCAGGAACTGATGGGTTGGGAAAGGTTGTGAGAAACTTGGAGATCGGCATAAGCAGATGGCACCCGGGAGACCTAAAAGTCTTCCGGGTGGTTTCTTGTTGTTAGGTTAAGTAGATGTAATTTACCAAAACCGAATGGGAAAGAGTGTGGCGCCACAACAGAAACCTCTTGTGCCAATGTCGGAGTCATTCTCAATGCCGTTATCCAGGATGTCGATGTCAAGAGGCTCAACTTCTGAATATTTTTTTGTTTCTTCCACGATACCCCCCTTTGTTTGAAAGTTAAAAAGTTATTATTGTTATCGGCAAATTATCATGAAGCCTTAAATCAGGGTTGACTTAAAACGAAAACTCAACACCGGCTTCCAGCCAGCGATTGGGATTCCTGCTGTCTGCATTGATGTACTGGGACCCGTTAAAGATATTGTGGGCTGCAAAAAAGAAGGTTGTCCCGGCACATGGCAATACCGAGACCTTCTTCCTGAAATGAAACTCCCAGATCATATCCTTTTGGGATTGAAAAATGGGTTCAGCGTCCCAATCGGTGTATTTTCCATGAAGCTCGGCATAAATGGATTCCCGGTCGTCGTAGGAAAAGGCAACCGATCCGGTCCAGCGTTCAGTGGACCCGGTGTCAGTCGGGGGATCGATGTGGATATAGGCACCGCCGGCATGCATGGTAAGATTGCAAACGGGCTTTGTCTCGATTTCCACCTCAACGCCCCGCCGCTTTATGGCTTTGCTGTTAACGTAAATATCGTTGAAAGCCGGTGGACCGCCGCCGCCCGAAACGCCGGTGATCGTTTTATCCTGGTCATGCAAAAAGAGGTTGGCCTTCAACCAAACGGCATGGCCGATGGTGGTTTCAACACCAGCCTCGTAGGACCAGACCTCCTCTGCGTCAAGGGAGGGGTTCGGGTCTAGAAAAAGACCGCCACCATCGGCATAAGCTAACGGCGGATAATGAAATCCCCGGGCAATGGTGGCCCTTAAAACGGTATTTTTTTTGAGTTGATAGGTGATGCCAAGGCTTGGGCTGAAAAAATCTCCGCTCACGCTGTTATGGTCAAACCGGAGGCCGGGGGTGATGGCCCAGCGGCCCCAGAGGAAGGTGTCGTTTGCAAACACGGCCCACTGGCTGAGATCGGAGTCAGTCCTGTTGTTTGCCGGGGCGCCGTAGGATTGCAATAGGTTCCCGGTGGAAATGGTTTGATCCAGGTTCCCGGAGCCATATTCCATCCCGGTGACCATAGTGTGGTTGCCGACCGTCAGGACGAATTTGGCGGTACCCCCCAAGGTCTCTTCATCATAAAGATTGCTTGATAAAAGATCACCGGTGTTACCCGGCAGAAAAAGACCCAGCAGGGTGTTGTCAAGGGTTAGCTCCTGTCTGATATAGTATCCGGAGACCTCAAAGCTGAGGTGAGTTGAAAGATCGGAATGAATGTTCAGGTTTGCGAAAGCGGCCTCTAAGTCCGAGTCGGCATGGACGTCGCCGCTGGGATAATCCCCCAAGTTATTTTCAGGGCCACTGTACCCGGCGCTGGCGCCGATGCGGGTGCGTTCGCCCAGGGGCAATTGAAATTTGGAAAAAAACCGGTTGTTCTCGTAGTCCCGGTCGCCCAGAAGCCCGTCGGACGACTGGCGGCCGGCATAAAGATAATAGCCAAGGTCCGCCGCTTTTCCCGCGAGCTGGGCGCTGGTGTCGAGGCTGGTGCTTTCACCAAAAGAAAACCGGACAGTGCCGGAGGGTTTTTCGGTGGTGCCGACCTGTTTGGTGATGACGTTGATGACCCCGCCCAGGGAAGAGCCCCAGGCAGAGGAGGCCGGGCCCTTGATGATCTCGATGCGATTGACGATGCCCACCGGGATGGTGTTGGTTTCCGCATTGCCGCCCCCCAAAAAATTCCACCGGATGCCGTCCAGGAGGACCAGCACATGGCGGTCTTCGGAGCCTTGAATGTTGATAAGCGATGTTGCCCCAAACTCCCGGGAGAAATTCACGAAAATGCCCGGCACCCGGTCCAGGACCTCGGCCACGGTATAAGCGTTCATGGCCTCGATTTCTTTGGCGGTTATAATGGTGACATTTTCCGAGACCTGGGAGATGGGTTTGGGGTAGTGGGTTGTGCTCACCACCAGGTCTTTTTCTGCGTAAAAGAGCTCCAGCACCTCGCGCTCTTCATCAGACTGGGCGTTCACCGATCGCGTGGCCGGTGGCAGTATCAGCAGGAGAAAAAGAGCAAACACAACAATTGTCCGCATGGCCCATGCCCCGTGAAAAGGTTAATGGTGTATTTTTCTTGCCGGAGTCTTACAGGAAAATATTAAGGGGCAATATAAAATACAGTCGACAACCTGAGGTGGGTTTGATATATTGCCTCTCAAAGATGAATAAAATGAATAAAGATGAATCTTTTCGCATTCGTTCATATAATTTTTTTCTTAGCAGTTTTAAGATGTTCATTCAATAAAAAAAATGGTAACCCTCTAATTACCAGCCCAAAATCACCTATCTTAATTGTATTATTAAGTGCCATTCCAGGTGGGGCCGCTTTTTCAAGTTGCTTTTGCAGTTAAGCCGTTATCTTTTTGATTGAGGCTACATTTTTTTGCAGATGATCAAGGCTATCTCAACACTCTTCATTGCTGTTGGCCTGATAGTGGCGAATACCGCCGCTGCGGGCACAGGTGTCGTGACGGTTCAGAGCATCCGTATTCCTCCCTATGATCAGGCGATCATCGGGTTTTCAAGCGTTTGTGAGGCGCCAGTGGAGCACCTTGTGATTTCAGAGGTGATTCGGACCTCTGTTGCCGGAATCATCGAGAAGAAGGCCCCTGAGCTGATACTGGCCGTGGGGCTGGATGCCCTCAAAGCCGTCAGGTCGGTAAACAAAATACCCATTGTTTACGTGATGGTGCTCAACCCGGCCGCCGCTTTGCCGGAACAAAGCCTTGCCACGGGGGTTCGCATGGAAGTCCCTCCTGGTTTGCAGCTTCTGAAAATTCAAGAACTTCTGCCGTCTGTGAAAACCGTTGGGTTACTCTATTCCAGCGTTAAAACAGGTTCCCTTGTGACGCGGGCTGAGGATGCCCTCAGAGAAACAGGACTAAAATTATTGACAGAAGAGATCTTTGCTGCCGGTGACGTGCCTTCCGCCCTGATGAAACTGGCTGACAGGATTGACGCTTTTTGGATGCTGCCTGACGTTAACGTGCTGACACCGCAGACCATAGAATTTTTGATGCTTTTTTCTCTGGAACAACAGATTCCGGTCATCACTTTTTCCCCGAAGTATTTTGAAACAGGGGCATTCATGTCCATTGGACTTGATGCCGTGGACATGGGACGTCAGGCCGGTGAGATTGCAAACGGTATCCTTCGTGGCACCCATTCACCCTCTGCGGCGGCAATAGCGGCGCGTAGCGTGATTGTGAATATAAACCAGACCATCGCCGAGAAATTGAATATTTCTGTTGACGAGGCCCTTGTCAATGGAGGCACAAAAGGCAAAGCGAAATAATCATGGTAAAATCCTCCTTTTGGTCTACGTTGCGTGAGAGATTGGCGGTCAAGATAATGGCGGCGTTTCTTCTTCTTATCTTTTTAATCTCCGCGTCCTTTATCTTCCTGTTGTCCCACAACCAACAGAAAACACTCACGGCGGATTTGGAAAAAAATGGTATTTTGCTGGCAGAGATATTGGCCTATCAAGCCCGGCTGGGGGTTTACTCTGAAAATAAAATAATCCTCCAGGGACCCATTGAAAGTCTTTTTCAGCATCGTCACATTTTAGAAGCGGCTGTTTACAACCTGGAAGGAACGCAGATTGCCGGAAGAAAACGAGGTGAAACAATTCCCCCGGCGGTTCGGCAACCGGCCAATACCGATACTGTCACCTTTATAAAGCAAGTCACTGATACCCTGTCGCCGGTTGTGGACCACCTTGAGGACCGGGCCCTTGTATGGGCGCCGGTGATGTCCGGAACCGGGTTGAAGCCGGAAAAGTCGTTGCTGATGGAAGGGCCGATAGAGGAAAGCAAGGACAGGCTTCTGGGGTTTGTGCATATCGAGATCGATAAAACAGATCTGAAAAAGCAGCAGGCATTGGTTTTTTATAAAACACTTATCATTGGTCTCAGCTTCCTTTTTGTGGGGGCGATTGTTACCTATTTCCTGTCGACCCGAATCACAAGGCCGCTAGAGCAACTGACCGATGGCGTGAAACGGTTTGGGGATGAGGGTGCCTGCGGAAACCTGCCTGTGGCCGTTCGAAATGAAGTTGGGAATCTGGCCAAGGCATTTCAAGAGATGGCTGATGCGCTGCTCAAGCGAGAAGCTGAGAAGAAGGAACTTGAACAACACCTTTGGCAAACTCAGAAAATGGAAGCCATTGGCACCCTTGCCGGCGGAATAGCCCATGATTTCAATAATATCCTCGGAATTATTGGCGGCTATACAGAACTTGCCCTGGTCGAGGCCGGCAAAGGGTCTCGAGGAGAACGGTGCCTGAAAGAAGTTGTTCGCGCCAGCAGTCGTGCAAGGGATTTGGTACAACAAATTTTGACGTTCAGCCGCCAGAGCGGAAATGAGAGAAAACCGCTTCAATTGAGCCTGACGGTTAAAGAGGTAATGAAAATGTTGCGCGCTACATTGCCGAGCACCATTGCGATCCGATACCATATTTCAACTGGTCTCCCGGCAGTCCTTGCAGATCCAATCCAGATCCATCAGGTGCTCATGAACCTGTGCACCAATGCCCACCATGCCATGCAGGAAAAGGGGGGTACCCTCGAGGTTACCCTCAGTGAAGCGGTGATTGATCGTGAAAAAGAAGTTCCCAAGGTGAACTTGCCGTCTGGAAAATACCAGCTGTTGAGGGTCCAGGACACCGGTCATGGCATTCCCGTGGACCTGTTGGAACGGGTGTTTGACCCTTTTTTCACCACCAAAGGTCTGGGTAAGGGGACGGGGTTGGGGCTTTCGGTGGTCCATGGGATTGTCAAAAACCATGACGGGGCAGTGGCCATAAAAAGTAACGTGGGTGAGGGTACGACGATTGATGTTTATTTTCCATCATTGGAAGAGACGGCCCGGGATGATAGCCTTGAATTTGTGAAACTGCCCGAGGGAACAGAGCGTATACTCTTGGTGGATGATGAATCTGCCATTGTGGCCATGGCGCAACAGATGCTCGAGAGCTTGGGGTACCAGGTTACCGCCCGGACAAGCAGTGTGGAAGCGCTTGCGGCTTTTCACGCCACGCCTGAAAAGTATGACCTGGTCATTACCGATATGACCATGCCGTCTATGACGGGTATAGACCTTGCCAGAGAAATTTTGGCTGTCCGGTCCGACATGCCGATTATACTCTGCACAGGTTTCAGTGAAACCGTACAGGAAGATAAAGCCAAAGCGCTGGGGATTCGAGAGTTTGTGATGAAACCGGTGGCGCGTCATGAACTTGCCAGAATTATTCGAAGTGTCCTATCCTAGTCGGACCTGTTTCTGGTCGGGCCTGCCGGCATCAATTTGCATCATGGCCTTTCTTCTTTTTTTCCAGATTGTCCTTAAACTTTTTTTCAATTTCAGCAAACAGATTTTTCTTCTTTTCCGCCTGTTTTGCCTGAAAAGATTCGATTTCTTTCGTTCGGTCCTTTCGGGCGGACTGAAATGCCTTCAGTTCCTTATCAAGATGGCTTTCCTGTCTTTCTTTGGGAATCTGTTCTATTTTCTCATGATCTTTGACATAAAGCCGCGTGCCAAAGGCTCCTTCCACTATTTCGATAATGGTCATCTCTGCCAACTTCCGGCATATCATAAGGCCTTGTTCGAGGGTGAAGTTAAGCGTTTGGCAGACGTCTTCTATGGACGGCGCAGCACTTTGTTGGTGTTCAAGGACACGGATGGCCGAAACGACCAAGTGGGCGGATGAGTATGGGTCTTTTGTTTTCATAACAGGCTCGAATAATAAGGTTATTTGGGTAAAATACTATGCCGTGACGCCGTTGCCAGCGGCCGATTCTTGACATCTTACCTGAACAAGAGTAACTAACATTTGACATTAATTTGTCAAGAGTATCCGGTAATGGATGGGGCCCACCTTCAGGTGCAGCCCTTATGGTGTTGAAGCGGTTTTGACAAGGTGATTCATCAATGGCCTCTGGGGAAGTCATGTCGGACGTTTGGGATAGTTTAATTTCGGACCGCATGCCGCCGGATATGTAGCCACAAATGCCATTTTTTTTGTTTGGCGCCGGGCCTTCCAATCTTACTCAATTTGATATGAAAAAATCTCAGCAAGTATTCCGAAACTATTGAGTGCGTTTTATTAAATGGTTCTGTCTATTCAGGGTCATCGGCAGTAGCAACATGGCTGAAACTGATTAGGCATAAAATGGAGGAGAATATGACAGACATAATTGATATGAAAGCAAGGGAAGTGATTGATTCAAGAGGGAATCCAACCGTAGAGGTCGATGTCGCTCTGGCATGCGGCGCCATCGGGCGTGCTGCAGTGCCCTCTGGTGCATCCACGGGGACCCGTGAGGCATTGGAGCTTCGCGATGGAGACAAAGATCGCTACAATGGCAAGGGGGTTACCAAAGCGGTTGACAATGTGACCAATACTATTCTGCCGGCCGTTGAAGGTATGGATGCCACAGACCAATTTACATTGGATCAGCAGCTGATTGAACTGGATGGTACGCCCAATAAATCCAAGCTTGGTGCCAACGCCATGTTAGGGGTTTCCATGGCGGCGGCCAGAGCGGCCGCAATGGCCCTTGGATTACCGCTTTATCGTCATATTGGTGGCATTAATGCCAGGTATCTTCCGATGCCAATGATGAATATCGTCAATGGCGGAGCCCATGCGGCCAACAGTTTGGATATACAGGAGTTTATGGTCGTTCCCATTGCTGCAAAGAATATTTCAGAGGCGGTACGTATGGGGGCTGAAACCTTCCATAGCTTAAAGAAACTCCTCCAGGGAAAGGGGCTCAATACCGCCGTTGGGGATGAAGGCGGGTTTGCGCCGAACCTGGAATCCAATGAATCCGCCATTCAATTGATTATGGAAGCGATCGAAATGGCTGGGTATGCACCGGGGAAAGAAATTGGCATTGCAATGGATGTGGCGGCCAGTGAATTTTACGAAGACGGGCACTATCTTTTGGCCTCGGAAAACAAGAAATTAACGGCGGAAGCGATGATCGATTATTATGAAGAACTCATCGATAAATACCCTATCTATTCAATTGAGGATGGGTTGGCCGAACAGGATTGGGACAATTGGGTGGTGATGACCGACCGCATCGGCGGTTCGATCCAATTGGTGGGGGATGATATTTTTGTTACGAATCCGACCATTTTTTCCAAGGGTATCGAGCAGGGGATCGGCAACTCGATCTTGATCAAGCTGAATCAGATTGGGACAGTGACTGAAACCCTTGATGCTATCGAGATGGCAAAACAGGCCGGTTATACCACGGTGGTTTCCCACCGCTCCGGTGAAACCGAAGATACTTTTATTTCGGACCTCGTGGTGGGCGTGAATGGTGGTCAGATTAAAACCGGCTCCATGTCGCGGAGTGACCGAATTGCCAAATATAACCAATTGTTGCGTATTGAGGAAGACCTTGGCGCAAATGCCCGGTTCTCAGACCAAATGTTTATTGCCCAATAACAGATGGTGACGGTAATTGGTGATCCCGTGCAAAATAAACAAAAAACGATAGGCGGTCGGCAGCAACTGAAAGCATGGCTTTCACGGATTTCACTGCTAATGGTATTGGTATTTCTAATGGTAGGGATTGTCCAGCTGCCGGCCCATGGCTACGTGCTTCGCGGGTCCCATCTGTTGTCTTTGGTTACGCAGGCTTTGGGCCGGGCCAAAAACCTGGCGGTGCATCAAACGCTGATTGTCTACGATAATGCTGTGCCGGGTGCTTTGGAGGAGATATCCGAAACGCTCACCTATCGCTTCTCAAATGCTTTCAGGTCTGATAGTACATCGACCACTGGGGTTCACCGCATTCATGTGGATACGCTTGACGATAATGTTACCATATACGACGGGGCCATCAGCTCGGGGGAGGATCCTTTATATGATTCATACAAAGACCTTCTCTTGTTTCGGTCCCGCACACTGCTTCAGGAGAGAATGGCCGGGTTTGGTGTGGATCCTACGGTGACGAGCCTCGGAAGGTTCGAGGGCAAGCCAGTGTTTGTTATCGGGGCCCAGTATCCGGATGAGTTACGCTCCCAGGTGTGGATCGAAAAAGAAACGTTTCGCCCCCTTCGATGGCTGATCCCCCAAACCGATGTGGAAGATAGTTTTCGCTTGTTTGAGTTCAGGTATTCCCAATGGGAGCAGTTTGAAGGCATATGGTATCCGATGAATCTTCAATGTTTCCAAGACGGTCGGTTGATCCGTGAAATCATGGTAAATCGATTGGAGTTGGCGGCGTTGGATTTAAAAGACCAGTTTGATACGCATTATCTCAGGATGCGGTATGCCCCAGGGCCGGGCATTCAGGGTGAAGATCCCCTACGGGATTCATTGGATTCGGACCAGGAGATTCAACAGGTAATAGATGATTTTAAAAAACGATATGAACAGTAAATCCCAAATATTGGATCATTCAGGCTGAAGGAGGGACATGGAAAAGTATACCAAATACATCTTCGTGACAGGTGGCGTGCTTTCATCGCTCGGCAAGGGGCTTGCATCGGCTTCCATCGGTGCGTTATTGGAAAGCCGGGGACTGACGGTGTCGATCCAGAAACTCGATCCATATATCAATGTAGATCCCGGCACCATGAATCCGTTTCAACACGGGGAGGTCTTTGTTACCGATGATGGGGCTGAAACTGACTTGGATTTGGGACATTATGAGCGGTTTACCCATGCCAGCTTGGGGCGGGACAATAATTTCACCACCGGGAAAATCTACCATGCCGTGATCACCAAAGAGCGCAAAGGCGATTACCTCGGGGGGACGGTGCAAGTCATTCCGCACATTACGGATGAAATTAAACGAAGTATTCGGCTTGCGGCCAACGGAGTGGATGTGGTCATCGTTGAAATCGGCGGGACGATTGGTGATATTGAAAGCTTGCCGTTTTTAGAAGCCATTCGTCAATTCAGAACCGATGTGGGAAAAGAAAGTGCCATTTTCATTCATTTGACCCTAGTCCCCTATATCAGCACGGCCGGTGAAGTAAAGACGAAACCCACGCAGCACAGCGTAAAAGAACTACGAAGTATTGGTATTCAGCCTGATATTCTTCTTTGCCGGGCAGACCGAAATTTGTCCCAGGAGATCAAATCGAAAATTGCGCTCTTTTGCAACGTGAGTGAGGATGCAGTCATTACTGCCAAAGACGTTGATTGCATCTATGAGGTGCCGCTCAACTTTCACAAGGAGGGCCTTGACAACAAGATTGTGGAACTGCTTCACATTTGGACCCGTTCCCCCCGTTTAACACCGTGGGAGGAGTTGATTGATAAGATGAACGCTCCAAAGCACGATGTTACGATTGCCATTGTCGGCAAATATGTCGATTTGACAGAATCTTACAAAAGTTTAAACGAGGCATTGACCCATGGCGGATTGCCAAATGATTGCCGTGTGAATCTTTTATTTATCGATTCCGAAACAATTAAACCGGAAAATTGCAGTGCCGTTCTGGAGAGTGCTGATGGTATCCTCGTACCAGGTGGCTTTGGCCACCGGGGGGTCGAGGGAAAAATATGTGCGGTCCATTATGCCCGGAAGGAAAAAGTGCCGTTTTTTGGCATTTGTCTGGGGATGCATATGGCGGTTATCGAGTTTGCGCGAAATGTGGCGGGCATGAAGGCGGCGCATGGGGAAGAGTTCGATGAAAAAACACCCTTTCCGGTCATATACCTCATGAAAGAGTGGTATGATGAAAAGACGGGCGATATAGAGCGCAGGGACGCCCATTCGGATAAGGGCGGAACCATGCGCCTGGGGGCCTACCCCTGTCGCCTCGTAGAAGGCTCCTTGGCGCACAGGGCCTACAACGTAAAAGACATTTCTGAACGCCACCGTCATCGGTATGAGTTTAACAATGCCTATAAGGACAAACTTCAGGAAAAAGGTCTCAGTATCAGCGGCACCTCTCCGAATGGGGAGCTTGTTGAAATTGTAGAGATAACAGACCATCCTTGGTTTCTTGGATGCCAGTTTCATCCCGAATTCAAATCACGTCCGATGGCCCCTCATCCTTTATTTGCTTCTTTTATTAAAGCGGCATTGGAAAAGGCCCTAAAAAAGAACTGTTGAACTTCACCTAAAGAAATTATTGCGAATGCCGATGGATGAAACAATTTAACAAAAAAAACGTAATTCCATTTGATCAAACTCGAAACGCGGATGTCAGGAACGATTGTGTAGCAATATGAATTCGAATTTATCAAAGGCCCTGATTACAGGTGGCGCTGGATTCATCGGTGGGCATCTTGCGGAATCCCTTGTTGCAGGGGGATGGGATGTAACGGTCATTGATAACCTGTCCACCGGCCACCTCGAAAATTTAACGCGAATCCAAGACAAGATCCGATTCATCAATGGCGATATCCAGGACGCTGAACTTCTGATGACATCCACCAAAGAGTGTGAGGTCGTTTTTCATCAGGCGGCGGTTGTCTCTGTCCCACAGACCGTGGAAGACCCTGTGGGGTCCGCTCGGGTGAATGATATCGGTACGTTGAACGTATTGGAGGCTGCTCGACGAAACGGGGTTCGGCGGGTGGTGTTGGCAAGCTCTTGCGCCGTTTACGGAGACGACCCGACCCTGCCCAAGGTGGAGGGATTGCTGCCAAAGCCGCAAAGTCCCTATGCCGTTCAGAAACTTACCGGTGAGTTGAATGCACGTCTTTACGATGAACTGTTTGGGTTAGAGACCGTCTGCCTTCGATATTTCAATGTATACGGTCCGCGGCAGGACCCTTCTTCCGCCTATTCTGGTGTCATTTCAATTTTTATGTCCAAGGCGGTCCAGGAAACGGCGCCCGCCATTTACGGTGATGGAAATCAGTATCGGGATTTTATTTTTGTGCAGGATGTGGTCCGGGCGAATCTATTGGCCGCCACCACCCAAGGGGCGTCCGGCCAGTGTTTTAACATCGGCACCGGGAGGACGGTTCGGATCAAAGACCTGTGGCATATGGTTTCGGAATTGAGTGATACGAACCTGCCGCCCTCGTATCTGCCGGAGCGGGCCGGTGACATTCGTGAGTCCGTGGCGAACATCGATGCGGCAAAGGTTCATCTCGGGTTTTCACCGGAATTCGCATTTGAAGATGGACTGGCAAAAACCTTTGTATGGTATAAAGGACAACTGGGAAAATAGGAACTATTATAACCGGGGGGAACCCCGTTTGGGAGCAGCCAAATGGAATTTCAATTTGATCATGCGCTGGTAACAGGCGCTGCAGGGTTCATTGGGTATCATCTATCGAAGCGACTACTGGCGCAGGGGATCAAGGTGACCGGCGTTGATAATTTGAACCCTTATTATGATGTGACATTGAAAAAGGCCCGGTTGGCGCAGCTAGAGGCGTTTGAAGCGTTTTCCTTCCACCAGGCTGAACTGGCCGATAAATCGGCTATGGATGCAATCTTTGAAAAGGCCAAATTTGAAAAGACCGGTTTCGATGTGGTGGTCAACCTTGCGGCCCAGGCAGGGGTTCGATATTCTCTGACAAATCCACATGCCTATGTGGAGTCAAACCTTGTGGGCTTTGTGAATATTCTCGAATGTTGCCGTCACCATCAGGTAAAACACCTCGTTTTTGCTTCTTCCAGCTCGGTATATGGCGCAAACACGAATATGCCGTTTTCAGTCCATCACAATGTGGACCATCCCGTTTCGCTCTATGCGGCCACCAAAAAATCAAATGAACTGATGGCCCATACCTATAGCCACCTTTATGATCTTCCCTGCACCGGGCTGCGTTTTTTTACCGTGTATGGCCCCTGGGGCAGGCCTGATATGGCACTGTTTTTATTTACGAAAGCGATCATGGAGGGCAGGCCGATCAAAGTGTTTAACGAAGGCAAAATGCAGCGGGATTTTACCTATATCGATGATATCGTTGAAGGGGTTGTGCGGGTAATGGCGAGCATTCCGGAACCCAATCCAGCGTGGTCAGGGGACCGTCCGGATCCCGGCACTTCCTACAAGCGGTATCGAATTTACAACATCGGAAACAACCACCCGGTGACCCTGACCCATTTCATTGAAACCATCGAAAAGAAGCTTGGGAAAAAAGCCATCAAAGAGCTGTTGCCACTTCAGCCAGGGGATGTGCCGGCAACCTATGCGGATGTTGATGCGCTTGTGGCCGATGTGGGGTTCAAACCCGAGACATCTATCGAAGACGGGGTTGAGAAATTCGTGACCTGGTATAAATCTTATTATAACGCGTAAGGAATGCCTAAATGAAGCTAACGGTGATTGGTACCGGATATGTGGGGTTGGTGACAGGCGTTGGTTTTTCAAACCTTGGAAACGATGTTATCTGTCTTGACGTTGACCAGAAAAAAATTGACCTACTTAAAAAAGGCCAGATTCCCATTTATGAGCCGGGACTGGGTGAAATATTCGAGCGAAACCTGAAAGGGGGGCGCCTTCAATTTACCACGGACGCCCAAAAAGCGGTTGAACAATCGGAGATCATTTTTGTTTGCGTGGGAACGCCGCCCAACGACCAGCAGGAAGCCGATCTTACCGCGGTGAAGTCGGTGGCAGCGTCAATTGGTCGCTACATGAATGACTATAAAGTGGTCGTGAACAAAAGCACTGTGCCGGTGGGGACCGCCGATGTTGTCAAAAAGATCATTCTCGACCATCAGGAAAAGGCTGTGGCCGTGGATGTGGTAAGTAACCCCGAGTTTTTAAGAGAAGGCGCGGCTGTAAAAGATTTTGAAAATCCGGACCGCATTATTATTGGTGCCGATGCGGATCGTGCAAGAGAGGTCATGACCTCTTTGTATCGTTCCGTTACAAGAACCGGCCGGCCGATTATGCAGACCAGCGTCAGAAGTGCCGAGATCATCAAATACGCCAGCAATGCCATGCTTGCCACGCGAATCAGCTTCATGAACCAACTCGGGTATCTTTGTGAAAAGGTGGGGGCGGACATCCGTGATGTGGCACGCGGTATGGGCCTTGACGGCAGAATCGGTTCGCGGTTTTTGCATGCCGGCATTGGCTATGGCGGAAGTTGTTTCCCCAAGGATGTGAAGGCCCTCATTGCCACACTGAAACAGCATGATTGCCCGGCCGACTTGTTCGAAGCGGTCCATCGTATCAATGAGTCCCAAAAGACAGTCATCATAGATAAATTGAAATCCGTTCTTGAAATAGAGGGCGCTCGGGTGGCGCTCTGGGGGCTTTCTTTCAAGCCTAAAACAGATGACATTCGTGAGGCGCCAGCGGTTCAAATCGTCAACGCCTTGACAGCGCTTGGCGCCACCATTCAAGCCTATGACCCTGTGGCAATGGACAATGCAAAAAAAGAGCTCACAGATGACGCGATCTCCTTTTTTGACAGCCCTTATGAAGCGATACGCGATTGCGACGCGTTGGTGCTTGCCACCGAGTGGGATGAATTCCGGAGCCTGGATATGCGGGCGGTAAAGGTTTTGTTGAAACAACCGATCGTTTTGGACGGCCGCAACATATATGATCCTGGCGAGATGCGAGAGCTCGGGTTTACGTATCTCAGTATTGGGCGTTTTTAAAGATGATTACGCGAGCCAATTTAAAAACGCCCTTATTTATCCGATTTCGCCTTTCGTCAATATGAATAAATTTGAACGTTTTGAAACTGGCTCACTCGTCAAAATCTTTTAACCACCAATTGTCCCATTCGGTCTGAAGAATGCTCGTTGCCAGCTTCTCACCGGTTTCGGTCTTGAAGCGGGTTTTGACATGTTCAATCCATTTTGAGGGCGTTGTATACCCAATGTCCTGGAGTGACTTGAGGTCGATTAGAAACGCCAGTTGATCGGCGTCATAGGCGAGTTTGGCCTCCCGGGTCACCCCTGCATTAAACTCTTCGATTAACGAAGCGATATCATCACCAAACGGCAGATGCGCTATAAGATGGGAAACTGCTTTTGCCTCATCGTCCACCACGTATTTTTTCTGCACGGCATTTAAATCACCGATCCGTGCTTCAGGTAGGTCGTGGACAAGGCACATGGTTATTAATTTGGCCTGATCAATCTCGGGGGCTGTTCTGGAGATGGCAAAAGCGATAAATGTGGTCATGAATACATGCTCAGCGACCGATTCCTTGCCTGCTCCCAGAAAATGATATCCGGATCTTGGTATCGCCTTCAACATTTTTGCTTCGAAAAGAAGATCTGCAATTTTTTCCATCGTTGCTCCTTTGTAAACAAACTCACCAATTTCTTGACACGCAGGAGGATTTTATATACTTAAAATCACTCGTATGCCAGATAAGTTTTCTAAAGGACAAGATTAAGAACATAGAGATAACCATAACACCTTTTCAAAAACATTGCATATTTATCAGTGACCGCCCAGCAAGCAGGCAAACATATCTACTTATGGGTGCAAGCTATTGATATTTCACTGCTTGCCGGTATATGGAGCCCCCCTTATTTAATGACATCATAACAAATCGGAGTGGTATATGGTTCCCCAGGATTTAGATTTAATACATATGATTCGAAACGCCAGCCTTGTTGTGCAGTTTGTTTTGTTTCTGCTGCTGTTTTTCTCAGTGACTTCCTGGGCGATTATCATCGTAAAATATAGATATATTCGGAAAGCCTATCGGGAATCGAAAACCTTTACGGATTTTTTTTGGCAAAGCCGAGATTTTTCAGATGCTTATGCAAAAGCCAGGGACCTTCAAGGAAGTCCCATCGCCCGGGTTTTCAGAATTGGCTATGGCGAGTTAAAGCGGTTGAGCCAATCCGGTGTTTCATTCGGAGAGAATGCGGCCGCCTCCCAAGGGGAAAAGGGCCCGATGGGCAATCGGTTGATGGGAATTGATAACGTAAAACGATCGCTTCGCCGGTCAACCACCACGGAGATAACGAAAATGACGCAAATGGTGCCGTTTCTGGCAACCACCGGCAATACCACTCCGTTTATCGGATTGTTTGGCACGGTATGGGGAATCATGAATTCCTTTCAGGGAATCGGTTTGCGTGGATCGGCCAGCCTTGCCGTGGTGGCGCCGGGCATATCCGAAGCGCTTGTTGCAACGGCAGCCGGCTTGGCGGTCGCCATTCCCGCGGTCATTGCATTTAATTTTTTCATGCACAAGATCCGGGTCATTGAGGCGGAAATATATAGCTTTTCATCAGACTTTTTAAACATTGTTGAGCGGGATTTGCTCAGAGACAAAAGGAGTAGCTGATGGCATTTGGTGGGCCAAACGATCAATTGATGTCGGATATTAATGTAACACCGCTGGTTGATGTCATGCTGGTATTGCTGATTATCTTTATGGTGACGGCGCCGATGATGGTGCAAGGCGTAAAGGTCGATTTGCCGGAAGCCAGCACTGAGCCGATGTCCTCTGAAGAAGAGCATTTGGTCGTGACCATTGATAACAATGGCCAGATATTTCTTAATGACTATCAGGTCGGTGTTGAGTTTTTAAATGAGAAGCTATCCAAAATCCTGGAAGGACGTGATGACCGTGAAGTTTTCATGCGAGCGGACAAAACGGTTCCTTATGGCACGGTTGTCAGGGTGATGGCTGAAATTAAAGGGGCTGGAATCGAAAAACTGGGAATGATCACCGATCCACTGGAAGAGAGTGAAACGTCCAGCCGTTTGGACAAAATTGTGAATTCAAAAACCAGGTAATGTCAGCGCAGACCTACCTTATTCAGGGCATGGATACAGACCGACAGCATCTGCGGGCCCCTTTGGTGATTTCCTTTGTGGCTCACATTATGATTTTCTTTTTCTTTGTAGGGATGCCGCATTTGGGCCCCAAGAGAAGCCGATCATCGCGCGTGATCAATGTCCGCATGGTATCTTTACCGTCACCACAAACACCCGCTGCACCGAAAGCGGCACCGGCAGCACCACAGGCACCGCCGGAACCGATTGTCAAGCAGACGGCGCCCGCACCTGACAATGCGCCGATAGTGAAGCCTTCGCCTCAAAAGGCGCCCGCGCCAAAGGTCCAGAAAAAGCTGGCCGTGGGGCCCAAAACAGTAAAAAAGAAGACATCGTTAAAGAAAAAGACATATAAGAGGGAAAAAATCGTTCAAAGTGCCTTGAAAAAAGTTGAAAAGCGGGTCGAAACATCCCGCCCGGATCCCATTCAAAAGGCCTTGGATTCAATCAAAGAAAAGGTTGAGCGGGGGGAGCGTAAAACGCCTTCTGAGACGGCATCTGAAGCGAACGGTGTAAGTGGGCCCCGGCATGCCACCGGAACCGGGCCGCAGACCCTCGATCTTTTGGATATCTATCAAGCAGAAATACCATACTATATTCAAAAAAATTGGGCTTTTTCAGAGCAATTGGCCGGAGGGCGGACCGATTTACTGGCGGTGTTGGTGATCAAGATCATGGGGGACGGTGAAATCAGGGATATTTGGTTCGAACAACGGTCGGGGAATCAATATTTGGATGAATCCGCATTTAAGGCCATTCAAAAATCAAACCCACTGCCACCGCTTCCCAAGGGTATTACACGATCATTTATTCAAGTGGGACTAAGATTTACGCCAAGTGGCTTGAACTAACACTATTAGGGTTTTGACTAAAAATAATACTGGCATTGTTGCCGTGGATGGATATAGAGGGTTCATTATGGGCAAGAGGGTGACAACCGTTTGGTTGGGCGTTGTTTTATTTTTTTATCTGATCGGTGTGGCATTGACCGGCATGGCACTAGGACAGGTTGCCTATGATTATATCGATATCACCAACCCGTTTCTGAGAAAAATTCCGATGGCAGTGCCGGTGTTCAAGCGCCTGACGCCCAACGCTGCAGAAAGTGAGTTGGCACAAACTGCATCGAATTTGCTCGCCGATACATTGGAATTTACCGGCTACTTCAAGATCCTTGATCGCGGGGCGTTTCTGGAAGATCCGCAAACAACCGGTATTATTGCTCCGCATATCCAGTTTAAAAATTGGACGGTCATTGGTGCTGAACTATTGGTGACCGGCGGCATCGTGATTTCTGACGGACTTCTTGAGGCTGAGTTGAGACTGTATGATACCTTTCAGCAAAAGCTTGTTGTGGGGAAAAGATACAAGGGGCACATTGACGATACCCGAAAAATAATTCGCAGGTTCTGTACTGAAATCATTTATAACCTCACCGGTGAAAGGGGGATCTTTACAAGTAAAATTGCGTTTGAGTCCACTGGTTCCGGTAATAAAGAGATTTTTATTTGCGATTTTGACGGGTATGACCCAACGCAGGTAACCCATTCGAAAGCGTTGACATTATCGCCTGCATGGTCGGCAGATGGTGAATGGCTGGCATATACCGCCTATACCAGAGGGAATCCGGATCTATACATCAAACATCTGAAGGACAATCGGGGAAATGTCGTTTCAAAAAAGGGAACCAACATCAGCCCAGCCTGGCTCCCGAACCAATTTGCATTGGCAGCATCGATGTCATTTTCCGGCGATCCGGAAATTTATCTATTGACCGGGCACGGGAAAATCATTAAAAAATTGACCAACAGTGTGGGGATCGACGTGTCTCCCTCCTGGTCACCGGATGGTAAGCACATGGCGTTTGTTTCAAACCGTTCGGGGAAGCCTCAGATTTACATTAAAACGCTTGATTCCGGTGAGATCAGACGGCTGACATATGAAGGCCGATATAATACATCACCGAGCTGGTCTCCCAAAGGGGATAAAATCGCTTATACCGCTTTAGATAATGGTACGTTCAACGTTCGTTTAATGGGGGTTGATGGGTCAGGCCCGATTCAATTGACACATGATTCGGGGAACAATGAATCCCCGTCGTGGTCACCGGATGGTAGTTTGCTTGTTTTCAGCTCGACACGGGAAGGGACATCTCGAATTTATATCATGACCGCTTTTGGGACGGATCAACGACGGTTGCTATCGTTGCCTGGAGCACAGACGAATCCCAAATGGTCACCCAACCTGATTTCTAATTGATTGAAAAAAAGGACCTTTTAAAAAGGAGGCAAAAAATGCGCAAAAGGATGTTGATGATTTTGGTTTTATTCGTAGTGGTACCAGGGCTTTTGATGACAGTCTCTTGTGGAAAAAAGCAGGTGATGAGTTCCAGCACTCCATCATATGATGCCGATGCTGCGGCCAGACGGGCGGAAGCGGAGCGTCAGAAAAGATTGGCTGAAGAACGTCGTCTCCAGGAGGAGCAGTTAAAAGAAGTGAATCGTATTAAGGCTGCCAAAGATCAGTTCCTGAATGAAGATGTCTTTTTTGAGTTTGACAGTGCGGTACTGACCCTTGAGGCGCAGGACGCCCTTAAGAGAAAAGCCGATTGGTTAAAGGCAAACGCGGATGCACGGACCGTCATAGAAGGCCACTGTGATGAGCGAGGCACCAATGAATACAACCTGGCGCTTGGTGATCGGCGTTCGGAAAGTGCAAAGAAGTTTTTGGTTAATTTGGGTATTGCCGAGACCCGGCTTACAACCATTTCCTATGGTGAAGAAAAACCGGTTGATGACGGTCATACCGAAGAGGCTTGGGCGAAAAATCGTCGAGCACACTTTATTTTGAAATAACACCAGTGCATAATCCAACCGGGTTCGGGCTTCACCAGATTGGAACCCGGTTGGATCTTTTGTGTTTACAGGTGGACAACAAACATCTTTTATCAGGTGGCTATCAATGAAAACAAAAGGATTTCTATTCCTTATAATGGGTATCAGTTTCTGTGGCTGCGTGGCGAATACCACGAACCTTGAGCAGCAAATAAGCATTCTGAGTCAGAAAAACAGGATGCTTGAGGAAAAGATCAATACGGCGTCATCAAAACTCGATGCCCAGGCAGAGACAGAGCGGAAACTTTTGGACACATCAGCGGCGATGTATGCCACCGTTGACAGCCTCCAGGAAGATGTGCGGATTATTTCCGGCAAGATGGAAGAGACGGATCACTCCTTCAAACAAAATCGTCTTTTGTTGAAAGATACGGAGAAAGAAAAAAGCAGTCATATCAATAGAATAGAAGAGATCGCCCGGTCGAACAAAGAGCGAATTGTGCGCCTGGAGCAGTATCTTGATTATGAAGTTACAGAAAAGAAACTGACCGAAGCCGATAGCCCGCATCAACCTGTCGCAAAGGAAAAGAAGGCATTGACCGAGGTGGAGTTATACGAATCGGGCAAAGCAGATTTTGACAGCGGTCAGTTTGAAGCTGCTCGAGAAAAGTTTCAGCAATTGTTAAAACAATTCCCCAAATCCGAGAAAGCGGATAATGCACAGTTCTGGATCGGAGAGATTTATTTCCGTGAAAAGTGGTATGAGAAAGCGATCATGGAATATCAGAAGGTAATTGAAAATTATCCCGACGGCAATAAGGTGCCGGCATCCCTCTTGAAACAGGGGCTCGCATTTTTTAATCTGGATGAAAAAGCAAATGCACGGCTTATTTTGCAAGAAATGATCAACAAATACCCGGCCTCCAACGAAGCCAAGATCGCAAAAGATAAATTAAAGACATTTGAATAATTAGCGTGTTGTACGCGGTTCATTTCGATGCCAGCGATTGTGTTTTTATCTCGTCTGCTAAATTGTTTTTCCATACACTCCCTATGGTAAAAATTATCGGTATAGATCCTGGAATGGCCGAGACCGGTATCGGGATTGTGTGGGGACATGAAAACCGGATTGACGGCTATGCCCATGGCACTGTCTACACACAAAAAAGTGATTCCCACGGAAAGCGCCTTCAAGAAATATACACCCGTATATTGAAAGTGATCCAAGATGAAACCCCTGACTTGATGGTGGTTGAGGAAGTGTTTTCCCTCTCAAGATACCCGAAATCAGGTATCCATTTGGGGAAGGTAATGGGGGTCGTGTTGCTTGCCAGCTGCCAGGAGGGGGTGCCGGCGGTTGAAGTGCCTGTCCGGGAGGTAAAACAAGTGCTGACCGGAAACGGAAATGCCAGTAAGGAACAAGTCGAATTGTCGGTTCGCCATCAATTAAAGTCCCCAGCTCCTTTTCGACCCTTTCACATATCGGACGCATTGGGGCTGGCGCTGATTGGGTTGTTTCGATACCGAACACTCAAAGCGTTTTGATTCATCGGATTGGCGAGAGGTGGAGATCGCCGGATAACAGGCCCTCCAACTGGCATGGACATTGGCCCTCTGGGATGCTTACCCTGCTGTTAGACCCTATATCAGCGACCTCCACGCAGGTAAGCACCCTAAAAGCCGGGCATAAACTCCGACTCCGAAAGCGTGTATATTAGTAGAAGGTTGTCGCCTGTTATTAAAAATTGCCCCAATCCTTGACTGTTGACTGACAATTTCCGGCTTTGCCGGGTTAGGGTTTATTTTTCGTTAGGAGACCCATGATTGGATATATTGAGGGAACATTACTTAAGAAGGAAGAAGATCGGATCTTACTGCTGACCAATCAAATTGGGTATGAAGTCATGCTGCCGGTAATGGTCATGGCGTCGATTCAAGACAAAGCGGTGCATGATAAGCTCTCGTTTTATATTTATCATCATCAGACAGAACGAAGCCCCCGGCCAACGCTTATCGGGTTTAATTTGGAAATTGAAAAGGAGTTCTTTCAGCATTTTATTTCTGTTGAAGATATTGGACCGCTCAAAGCATTGCGTGCGCTCAATCTCCCCATTCGCGATATTGCCAGCGCTATCGAGGCAAAAGATATATCCAAGCTGAAGAAGATGAAGGGAATTGGGCAACGGACCGCCCAGAAAATTGTGGCGACCCTTCAGGGGAAAATGGAAAAATTCGCCTGGGAGGTGCCACCCGAGGAAGCACTGAGCCCATCTGCAGCAAACATCATCGCGCCGGTGCTGGCCGTTCTTGTGGACCAATTGGGGCACCGGCGAAGTGTCGCCAAAAAGATGATTGACGATGCCTTGAAGCGAAACCAAACCATAACAACCCCTGAGGAGCTTTTTGAAGAGGTGTACAGGGGCGAGGATAGTCCATGACCGACGACTTTTTGACCTATTCCAATGCGCAAAATATTGTGGCAGGGGACTGCTTGCCGATCGACCAGGAGCAGGAAATTCTTTCCCTGAGGCCGGAACGGCTCTCGGATTATGTGGGCCAGGAAGCGGTTGTTGAAACCCTGAAGATTGCAATTGAAGCGGCCCAAAAGCGTGAGGAGCCTCTGGACCATGTCCTGTTTCATGGTCCGCCGGGATTGGGGAAAACGACCCTGGCCCATATCATTGCCAATGAGATGGGGGGGCGACTGACTGTCACATCGGGCCCTGCACTTGAAAAGGGCGGTGACCTTATCGGTATTTTGACGCACTTAGAGGAAGGCGATGTTCTCTTTATCGATGAAATTCACCGGACCCCCAAGACCGTGGAAGAGTTCCTTTATCCTGCCATGGAGGATTTCGCCGTTGATTTTGTTTTTGACAAAGGGGTCCATGCCCGAAGCCATCGTTATCGCTTGAAACGGTTTACACTCGTGGGCGCCACAACCCGTGTCGGGCTTCTCTCAGCCCCTTTGCGAGACCGGTTTGGCCTCTTTAGAAGCCTTGATTTTTACAATGAACAGGAGCTTGTGACCATTACAAAGCGATCCTCCGCCCTTCTCGAGACAACCATTGACAACGAAGGCGCCCATGAGCTTGCCCTTCGGTCCCGTGGAACCCCCAGAATTGTGAACAGGCTCTTAAAACGCGTACGGGATTATGCCCAGGTTCGCGGGGATGGCACCATTACCACTGAAACGGTTTCAGCTGCCCTGGCGCTCGAAGGGGTGGATGAAAAGGGGCTTACTCGGCTTGATCGGAAGTATTTGCGAACAATCATTGAACATTACCATGGCGGCCCCGTGGGAATCGAGGCCATTGCGGCCACCCTTCAGGAGGAAACCGACACCCTGGTGGATGTGGTGGAACCGTTTCTTTTAAAGATCGGTTTGATTCTGAGGACCTCTTCCGGTCGGAAGGCTGCCGAACCTGGATATCAACACCTGGGACTGTGCGTTCAGAAAAAATTGTTTTAGGATCCCTATGACAGCAATCTCTCTGTTGACAGACTTTGGCCTGTCAGACGCCTATGTGGGCATTATGAAAGGCGTCATCCTTTCAATCAATCCGATCGCAAACATTGTTGATATAACCCACCTTGTGCCACCGCAGGATGTCATTGAGGCATCATACCAACTTCAATCTGCCTATTCCTATTTCCCACCCGAAACGGTTCATGTGGTGGTGGTCGACCCGGGGGTGGGAAGCGGCCGGTCTATTGTTTGTGTCGAGTCGGAGGGACACCGCTTCTTGGCACCGAACAATGGCGTGCTGACACAGGTTCTGTCAGATGGCAAGGTTGAGCGGGCGGTTTATGTCGAGAATGCGGACTTTTTTCTATCTTCCATCAGCAATACCTTCCACGGCCGAGACATCTTTGCGCCGGTGGCCGCCCATCTTTCGCTGGGCGTTGATCTGGCATTGTTGGGGGATGAAGCGGTTGATGCAGACCTTGTGCGCTTGACCATTCCGCAACCCGTGTTTTCCGGCGATACCACACTCACAGGGACTGTTATTTCAATTGACCGGTTTGGAAATGCCATCACCAATATCAGGCACTGGCACATCATGACCCTGTATAAAAATCGTAAAAAAGGTGAATTAAACATTCATGTCGGAGAGCAAATTAGGGGTCTATCCACTAACTATGGATCCGTTGCACCTCAGCAAGCCCTCGCTATTATTGGAAGCCGGGGATTTTTGGAGATTTCTGTTAATTGTGGCAATGCTGCAGATAATTTAGGGTTGTCAAAGGGCGATCCGGTGAAAATAGTGCTTGCCGAATCCGGCTAAGCCGGAAGTCGTGAGTCTACAGTCGAAAGTCAACAGGTACAACCTTCCATAAAGATGCACGCTTTCGGAGTCGGAGTTTATGCCCGGTTTTTAGGGTGCTTACCCGCGTGTATGTTTCTGAAAAAGGTTCTAAACCGATCCCCGGTGTCGCAGAAAAAAGATGGCGCATCTTTGATAACACCTCATATTTTTTTTGAAACACGATAAAAAGTTGCATTACTAAAAAAATATTATTACTATTTGGTAATAAGATCGGGATTGAGACTGGGGAGGGCGTATGGGAAAAAACAGCAAACGTGATATTGTGTTTGAAATTCAATTGCCGGGCGCATCTACCGCTGACTTGAGAGGACGGCAATCGGTTCGTGCTACTTTCAGATTGTCGGAAGGGTGTATTGATGCCATCAGCATTGTATCCAAGCATTTAGGGATCAAACAAAAATCGCTATTCGATCATTTGGCTGAGGACATCGCATCTTTAAAAACGATTGCCGAGGAAGCACAGGACGCAAAAATGCACACAGAAAATCGTGTTCAAAAAACCTTTGTCATCAGTCGACGATCGCTATACTCCTTAGAGGAGATATCAAAAAGTTACAATGCGCCCAGGGATTTTTTAGTTGAATATTCGGTCAAGCGGCTTCTGCCGATCATCAGAAAAGAGAAAAAAAAGCACCAGATGCGGAAAGAAAAATTGGATGACATCAAGAAGCATATTCTTCAGGGCCAGCAGCTGATGCAAGCGTTAGAGCGGGATTTGGGTGCTGACGACCCTTTGTATGATAGAATGAAAAGCATCATGGAAGATTATAAAAATGCGTATCGGAGCATGGACGCGTTTGTTGAACGCGGAAAAATTATTGAAGAATTTGATCCGGAACTGATGGGAGATATATATTAACCCCAACTATATCAATCCTTTCAGATACTGCTGGCGTTTTTCCTCTGGAAATTTTTCAATGGCGTAGCGAAGCATGGTCCTGGGCATGTGTTGATAATGTTTTTTTAAAAAGACTTTCTCAGCTGCCAAATTACGCTTGCCCACCTCCCGAAGCATCCATCCCACCGCTTTGTGAATCAAATCCTCTGTGTCGGCCAAGAGAATTTTTGAAATTTTCAGGGTATCGTCATAGGTCTCTTTTTTTATGTAGTGAAATGTGGCCAAAATGGCAATGCGGCGCTCCCAGAGACTTGAAGATTTGGCCAGTTGATAGAGGGGGGCTTTGTCCCTTTCCAGCAGAAAATGGCCAACAATATGTTCCGCGGAAACGTCGACGAGGTCCCAGTTGTTGATATGGTCTGTGTGGCCAAGATAGAGGTCGTAAATCGTTTTTTTTACATCAATGTTCGCCTTTTTGTATTTCAGGATAAGAATAAACAACGCAAGCTGTCGCTCCTCATGGATCGGGGATGTCAGCATTTTTTCTGCTTCCGTAACCGGGAGCGACTGATACTCCTTTGCTATCTTTCGCAACACCGGCACCCGGATCCCGATAAACTGGTCTCCCTCTCCGTATTCTCCCGGCCCCGTTTTGAAAAATCGCATTGAAACGGTCGCCCGTTCTTCGTCAGCCAGGTCTTTCAACCTGGCTTTGATTCCATTAATCGCCATGTCGCTACCTCAACAGATAGTGCATTATTTTTTTGGTTAATCGCTCTTTTCGTCTTAGCCTTAGAATGCCCTGCTGCTTTTGAAAACGGGTTGCATCTTCCATGAAGGCAGAAACCAGTGCAACATCTTCATTGGTATTTCGGCATGATTTTAGGGCGCTGTTTATTCTGGCGAGGGCAGAGAGAATCCCCAAGCAATACATACTGAGGTGGGTTATTTTTCGCAAATAAAATTGATGTTGAATGATTCTTTTACCATAAATTAAAAGCCCCATGGCAATTAGAAATCGGATTTGGCGCGTAAAGGTTTTTGCGGTCCGTACCATACGCCTTAATTCTTTTTGTGGCAGCGACAGGTGCCAGTCATTTCTGAGGAACATGTATTTTATGAGAAAAAGCAGTTTGTGCAATTGACCGCCGGGGCCCTCATCCATCTCTTTTAATACATTTTTTATGGTGAAAATGGCTGGGTATATGGAATGGATTTCGGTGGTGCCTTCAAAGATGGTGGTAACCCGAAAATCCCGCATTCGTTGCTCATAGGGCAGGGTGCTGAGATACCCTGCCCCTCCCGATACCTGCATGGCATCATAGAGGGTTTCCCAGGCGCGGGTCGTACCGAATAATTTGCAGTGGGAACTTTCGATTGCCACGGGTGCCAACGGATCCTTTTCAAGCTGACTTGCGGCAAATCCGGTCATGGCCGATATGATATAGCGGTTGACTCTGGTGGTGACCAGCTTTTCCTGAACAAGTTCATAGTGCCCGATTGGCATCCCGAACTGTTTTCGGTTGGCGGCCCGTTGTTTCATGTCGGCAAGAGATCGGTCCATGATGCCCACCGATGCTGCGCCGAGAGCCAGGCGACCGTAATTTAATATGGTCATGGCAATCTTAAACCCATCACCCGGACTGCCCAGCATGTTTTCAACCGGCACGTTGACATTTTTAAAATGGACAGCGGCTGTGGAGCTAGCTTTCAGTCCCATTTTGGGCATTTCTTTACCGATACGGACCCCCTCCATATCGGTTTCCACGATGAAAGCACCCATAAACCCGGGTCGGTCGGGGTCGAGCTGGGCAAAGACGGTCATGGCCCCGGCAAAGTTGGCATTGGTAATATAAGTCTTTCGGCCGTTCAGCAAATAATGGGCTTTGTCTTCAGACAGGACGGCCGTTGTTTCAATATGCTGCGCGTCGGAACCGGTGTTTGGTTCTGTGAGTGCATAGGAAAAGATCGTGTCTCCATTGGCGGCTCGGGGTAGATATTTTTGTTTTTGCGCTTCCGTACCGAAAAGGATGATGCCTTTAAGGCCGATGGACAGGTGGGCGATGGCGGTAAAACCTAAGACCAAATTTTGAGCGGCAATCTCTTCAACGACAAGGAGATATTCCCGGAGGCTGAGTCCGACACCACCGTATTCCTCGGGGATGGAGAGGCCAAAGAACCTGGCCTGTTTGAGTCTTTCCAGCAACGCTTGGGCCAGTGGCCCATGGGATTCGGTGTCTGCAGGGGGGAACTGTCGGCTGATACTCCGATATTTCGAAACAATGTCATGGGTTGTGTCATTGTGAGAAACATCTTTAAAGTCATTAAAAAGTTTGCTTTCGAAATGGCCGGCATACAGGCTTGAGATAAAATTATTTACTTTCATATTTTCTCCCAGTCATGGACTTCAATATTTGATGTTAAACACACCCGGCAGGATTTCAAAATCGAATGCGGTTGCCTGCCATCCCAAGTTGCCATCAATTTGGACATACTGAGGGTGTGATAACTGCACGTTGGCCGATTGGCATGCCTGCGGCGCACTACCAAAGTGGTTGCCAATAGAAATTGCAGAGGCTGTGGTGATGACGGTTCTGATAATACCCGAATTATGCCATAGCATATGTATCTTGCCGTCATCAAACCGGGCGGTTGGCACCATATTTAGGCCATACCCATAATAGGGTTGTTTCATGATCATCAGGCTAAGGACGGACGATACATTGAAATGAATGTGATCACAAGAGACGCGCGCATGGCACCGATGGTAGCCCCGTATGTAAGTGAAAAGTGCGCTGGCCAGATATTCGTATATGGGGTGGAAAGAAGCGGTTACAGTGCGCTGGCGATGCCGAATGATGGCAGCCTCGAATCCAATTGATACCATGAAACCATATCGTTTTTTGTCACAATGGATCAGATCATGCGGCTGGATGGCACCATCGCGGATCCGGAAGGAAATGTCACTTAGCGAGCCCTTATAGTTGAGCGTATGACGCAGGGCATTCCCCGTTCCCAAGGGCAGGTAGGCGACGGCTGTTTGGGCCAGATCAATCGTGTTGATCACATCAGAAAAGGTTCCGTCCCCCCCGGCAATAACAAGGACATCACACTGGCGAGATACTGCCTGTGCGCAGGCACAAAATTCTGTTGTTGATTTTGTATCGAGACCGAAGATTTTTGCGTCCAGGATTTTCGCCGGGCCGGACAACAGGCTTCTTTTACTTCGGATGGACAGATTACCGGATACGGGGTTTGCGATAATGGCATATCTTACAGTGTGTGGCATAGGCGCTATTAGATTGTTGCTGATAAAGGAAAGGGACTACCGTCTGTTTCAGAAAAATGCGCTAAGAAACAATCCGGTACAACTCCCCTCGCTATAGTGAACCCTGGTATCCCTTGATTGTTTCGAGGAAAAGCTGAGACCGATAGGTCTGGGTCAAATCAACAAGGGGCTCTCCTTTAAGGCTGGCCACAATATGACGGGCCAGCGGGTTTTCAATTGTTGTCAAAATTGAGCGCGGGCTGTAATCAGGGCTCGTTTGTTTTGCTTTCTTCAACGACGTTTTTAACCCTATGATCTTTAACAGCGGCCCATCATTAGCAAAGCAAAGCGTCTCCCCGTCAATTTCCATGGCCCTGAAATCATTTTCGGTGCTGAGTGTCATGTGTGTTTCAATGTTGCGCCGAGTAATTTCATTGTAAAGACGCCCAAAGATATTCACTTCCTGGTCATTGTTTTCTATAATGGCCATCTCCGCAACCCGGGCCCACTCCGGTATCAGGGACCAAGGGTGAGGGGCAAGATTGTCAATCAGGTCTGTGTGGTTCGATTTTCGGGACCCCCAATAAAAATTGATCCTTTGGGCCTGCAACAGTTTTTGTTGATATGGGCTTTCAGTCAGAAACCACTGCCCCGCAAAATAAAGCGGCAGTTCCAGTCCGAACGCACCCCCCCCTTCGATTCGCAACAGCCTTTCTAAAAACTTCAGACTCGTGCCATCCCCGGTGGCACTTGAAAACGGCTTTTCGCAAAGCACATGTCCCTGTTTCATTGATAGCTTGGCATAATCCACGTGAACCCTGTCACCTTTTGTTTTGTCGGAGGCTGCAATGCAGGTAAGGGTTGGGTGATAACGATCCAGAAGGGCTGCCAGGTCTTCTTCGTTACAGACCTTTGCGCCGATAACGTTTGGTAGGGTGGTGCTGCGTTTCGATTTTAAATCAAGGGCAAAACACCGGGCGCGCTCCTGGTCGGTTTTGGTAACGATCAACGTACGGATGGCCGGTATGCCAGCCGGATGTCTTTCATTGAGACTGGAAAGAATTTCGGCATAATGACGGCCAAAGTTGCCGGTGCCGATAACCAGGACGGTTGCGTCTTTCAAGATAACATTCCCCTGTTTACTTTCGCCCGATAGGTGGTTAAAATATGCTCGCGTATTTTACCCTATTTTTGCAACATTAGGGTTTATATATCACACAATATTCGCTTATACCAAAATATGATGGTCCCGTAAAAAGTCCAACATCTACTTTTTACTCGGTGTTAAGTTTCAAGTAACTGATTTGAATTCAAAAACAAAGCTTAACACTTTATACTTAAATCTTAAAACTGATAAATTCGGCTTTTTACGAATTCATCAAATATACTTGCTGGGATACTATGAAAGAACTGGGTATCAAGGTAGACGGGGTTTCCAAAACCTACAAGAATTTGACAGCGGTCGATGCGCTTTCCTTTGAGGTGGAATTCGGGAAATGTTTCGGCCTGCTGGGGCCGAACGGTGCCGGCAAATCGACCATGATGCATATGATTTATGGCAAATGCCGGCGAGACAATCCGCAGCCCGGTCAGATCAATATCTTCGGATATGACCCCCTGGACAATGGCCTGGCCGTCCGTTTTCTGTCAGGGATCGTGCCCCAGGAGAACAATTTGGATTTAGAATTGACGGTCCTTCAGAACCTTTTGATGTATGCAAAATTTTATGGCCTGAAAAAAAAAGAGGCGATGGTCCGCATTGATGAGCTTCTGGCGTTTATGGAACTTACCGAAAAAAAGGAGGCGCGAATTCGCGAACTTTCCGGCGGAATGCAGCGAAGACTTGTCATTTCCCGGGCGCTCATTAACTCCCCCAAATTACTCATTCTGGATGAACCGACCACCGGCCTCGATCCCCAGGTGCGTCAGCTCATATGGGACAAGCTTCGCATGCTGAAAAAGGAGGGGATCACCATTCTTCTGACAACCCATTATATGGAAGAAGCATTTCAGGTGTGTGACGATTTGATGATCATGCACAATGGCCGGAAGGTGCTGATGGGAAATCCGGCCGCGTTGATTCAGGAAAATATAGAACCGTTTGTGCTTGAGGTATTGAACCCCGAGAAATTGTCAATACCAACCACCCGTAATAACTTTCGCCTGGAGAAAACCTATAGCCGTTTGCTGCTTTATTCGGATGACTTCAAGGCGCTCAGCCAGATGACATTCGGTTTCCAAACCGGTGAATATCTCCTTCGCCCCGCCAATCTGGAAGATCTGTTTTTGAAAACAACAGGAAGAAATCTTAATGAGTAATACAGCCATCAAAAAAATTAGCACAACCCCACCATCCCTACCAATGCGGATTTACAGCGTTTGGTTCAGGCATTACCGCGTGTACACAAAATTTCTGTTCAGCAACGGGTTCCCGCCGTTTATGGAGCCGCTTTTTTTTCTTGCCGGGATCGGGTTGGGGCTAGGAAAATATGTGGGGGGGATCAATGGCACCTCCTATATTTCTTTCCTGGCGGCGGGCATTATTGCACCACCTGCCATGTTCACTGCCTCCTTTGAGTGTACATTTGGCACCTTTATCCGGATGGAGTTTGATAAGGTTTATGATGGGATGATTGCTGCCTCCCTGACGGCCAAGGATGTTTTTGTCGGCGAGATCCTTTTCTGCGGCACCAAGGGGTTCTTCTTCTCTTTTGCCGTGATGAGTGTGCTCTATGGATTTGGGTTGATTACGTCCCCCATGGGATTGCTTACCCCGGTGTGTGGGTTTTTTACCGGGATCATGTTTGCGGCCCTATCACTTTATATTACTTCCTGGGTAAAGAACATCAACCATTTTAATTTTTTCTTTACAGGCCTGCTGACCCCGATGTTTTTCTTTTCAGGGATTGTGTTTCCGCTTGATACCTTGCCGGCACCGCTTCAATGGGTCTCGGAGCTTTTTCCGCTGACCCATTCGGTACGCATCATGCGAATGCTCTGTTTTTCAAGCTTTGATTGGGGGTTGCCGTTAAGTTTGCTGTATATAATTTTATTTACGATGTTGTTTGGCTATCTTGCCGTCCGACGGTTGGAGGGAAGAATCGTTACATAGCGGATTGGTTGTTTCTGGTTCTTCCGCTCTCTTGTCCCCGGAGATAGGCCACGACAACACCGAGGCCAGCGATAGCGGAACCCGTGAGCATAGCGCGTTGGAACCCTCCCATGAAGGCATCTTCCAGCGCAGCGGTGTACACCTGTAGATCACGCCCTGCATTCAGATGGCGGAAGGTGCTGTTGAACATCAGCCCCGCAGTGGCAACACCGATCACCATCCCCATATTTTGTGCCGTGGCCACACTTCCCGAGGCGATACCGCGATGCTTGGCAGACACGGCGCTCATGGCAGCCGCGCTGTTGGGGGAGATGAAGACAGCCACGCCGATACCGGCCAGGCCAAGGCGCCAGGCAATATCCAGAACCGTAGCCTCGGCGGTAAGATGGGACAACAGAAGTAGGGCGCCAGCCAGGAAAGCCATGCCAACGGTGCACAACACCCTAGACCCTATTCGATCCGATAGCGCGCCGGAAATCGGTGCAATGAAAAATGGAAAAACAAAAGGAATCATCATCATTGCGCCGACCCGGTTCATTGAATACCCCAGTGGGTTGACCATGTAAAAAGGCATGAGAAAGGTAATGAAAAAAAGACTCATGAAGAGGATGATCGCCGCGGCCAGCGACAACATGAAAAGTCGGTTCCTTAACAGCGCGGGGTTGATGATTGGGTGGGTGCTTCGGCTCTCGACGCGAATAAGCGCTATCGTGCTGAGCACGAAAAGGGCAACGGTCATAAAGAAGGGGGTTGAGATCGGACCCCAGTCGTGAATGTGAGTCAAACCGGCAATGAAAGTGCTGAAACAGACTGCCAGCAGCAGGGCACCCATCCAATCCAGCGGTTCATCAAGCAGCCGCTGTGGCATCCCCTTTAGAATCGGTAGCGCCGCGGCAGTCACGCCGATACCGATGGGAACGTTGATGAAAAAAATTACCCGCCAGGAGAAATGCTCCAGGATAAATCCGCCCAGCGCAGGCCCGGTGGTCAGCCCCGTGGCCACCACCATGCCCACAAGCCCCAACGCCCGCCCCCTTTCGGCTTCTGGAAATACATCCACTACCAGCGCTGGCGAGCAGGCCATGAGCATGGCCGCCCCTATGCCTTGTAAGGCTCTGGACGCGATTAGGAGCGGTGCTCCGGCAGCGATTGCACACAACAGTGAGCCAATGGAAAAGACCACAAAACCGCTGCAGTAGACTTTCCGCCGGCCGTGGATATCACTCAGCTGCCCGCAGGTCAGCAGCAGCGCGGAAACGGTCAACAGATAGATCATGGGAACCCATTCGATCACCGTCAACGGGACTTGAAGGTCGGTCATTATGGTTGGCAGGGCGATATTGACAATGCTGGAGTCCAGGGTGGACATGAAGACCCCTGCGGCTACAATAACAAACACCAGCCATTTGTTCGCTGGATAGTTGTGGCCACGTTCACCTGTGATTGAGGCCTGTTTCGTACGAATTGAAAAGCCTCTTTTGTTACCCATATCTTACTTTCATATTGTGTTTAAAAAGATAATTGGAGACGTCCTTTATATTTTAATATTTAGCATGTTCGTCAAAGATAGGTTTTCTTCTTTCACGACCTTTTCACCTTTACGATAAGCAACGCTAACCGTTGGCACGGATATATTTAGAAGGCCGGCAATGGCTGTCATGGACAGCCCAAGTTCTTTGGTGCCCCAGTAGCAGATCAGATAACGCGTCCGGACGATGTCTCGTACCTTGCTAGGCCCTTCTAGTTGAGCAGGGTCAATCCCCGTGTATGTTGAAACTTTCAATACCATCTGCTCAAAGGTGATTCCTTGCTGCTTTAATTGATAACTTCGGTCAAATGTCTCCTGTGCGTTTGCAAGAACGGTTTCGACAAAATCGCTGTCCCCCAAAATCCGTTCGTCGCTTTTTTGAAAAATGCCTGCCTTCCGGATTGCTTTTACCGCATGCCAGCCCCCAGCACTTCGAATGAGTCCCCCGCCTGTCAGCTTGGGGCATCGTCCTATACCGGCCCCCTTTTTTACGAAGTCTTGATACCTCCGACGTGCAAGTGAAACCTTTTCTCCAAACAATGCCAGGACGCTGTCCGTTGTCTGCCATTGAATTTTTCTTTTCCCCAAAAGAACGCTGTGCCCCGAATATCGATAGTTACCAAGCGCATCAAAATCTTTTACAAGGCTTGCCCTCAAAGGGTTTAGATGGATATATCTGACGAGCTCTTTCATATAAGCATCTTCTTGACATAAAATAGATTTGTAACGGTTTTGGAACAGATGCCCACTACGCCGGTGCCGACGATTGTAGGCAGTTGCGTAACCGGTTAGCACCCGACGCATCACCGTAGCGATTGGAGCGTGACCGGTTTTTAAAAGGAGATGAAAATGGTTTGGGATCAGTGCCCAGGCAAAACAAAGTGTTGAGGTCTCAGGTAGAATCTTTTTGAGGCGATCAAGAAAATCCTCCCGGTCCGCCTCGTCTTGAAATATGGGGCACCGTTCGATACCCCTGCAAATAATGTGATGGAGGGCACCTGGCGCGTCTATTCGAGATTTCCTTGGCATTCTGACCTATTACCACATGAGCGCTTACGGTTCAATGTAAATATATAAAGGGCGTCCCTAAAAGGCCTCCTTACGGTTCAATGTAAATATATAAAGGGCGTCCCTAAAAGGCCTCTAAAAGGCCTACTAATAAAGGGTGTTGAAACCAATCAAATTTTCATAAAGCTATAAATAGCTTATGTTTGTATGGTCCGTTTTTGGTGTACGATTGTTATGGTTAGCCCCCCAATAAGATCCGGATTTTTGGTTTGTTCCGCATGGACTTTGTATCAAGCTGCGGTCTGTTTATAATATCCGGATATACTGGTAACAACCAATCAATCGGCCCAGAGAAAATCAGACATTACGTTTCTAAATTTTATCCTGTAGCAGTAAACAACTCCATTTGGTCATTCTCTTTTTTCTTCGGCTTATGCCTTGTCCCAGCCATCTCAATTAGCAAGGTTACAATTGTCGTTAATGCAGATCGAACAACTACCCCATGCTGGCTTCTTACCCTTGTTTGTTCAAGCCCTTCTCTTTTTTTCATCAAATTGAAAGGCCGTTCGCAATTCTTTCGAATTTTGATCGCTTTTTGTGAACCGTTATGAAAAGTTAGCATTGGCTGAAAATGACCGTTGTCAAAATCAATAATTCTTGATTTGGGACAGGTTGGTTCAAACCTACATTCACATGGTCTTGCGCCACACTCAAATTCATGTCCTTCCGGTGTGGTTCCCAAATATTTCATTGGAAGCTCACAGGAATCGTTACAGGTGACTCTTAACGGAGATTCTAAAACATTATCAGGAAGCTTTGCTTGTTCAGATGCCGGGGCCACAACATAAACCCCGGTTTCATTCAGAACGGAACCATCCTTATCGTGATAGGCCTGGTCTGCGGTTATCAATTTAATATCAATACCCAGTGCCTGGGCAAGCTTGATCAACGGTTTTAAAAACAGACTGTCGTGATGATTTGCTGCGCCCACAATAGAGACCAAAGGAAAGCTATGGCCGGTTGCTGGATTTATCGCTGTTAAAGTATGGAGCCTGTATCCGATAACATAAAACGACTTATCCCTTTTGTTTCGGCGCCTTCCGCAGTCACAATCCAAATCGGAGTAAATACGTACTTTCTTTCCTTTTACCTCAATTGTGCAAAGGGGATAATTGATTTCAGACGGTAACTCGGACGAATCAACACCATGAATTACGGTATTCTCTAAACAACCTGATTTATAAAAATGATGGAGGAAATACACCAGAACATTCATCAATTGATGAAATCTCAGTCCACGCCGGAAATGACACAGTTCGGTATGGTCCACTTGGCTTTTGGTGTTTAAGGGTAATCCTACAAAACGCCTGTTTTGTTTCCGTTCTCTGCCGAAATATTCATCACTGCAAAATTTTCTGTAGCTGATTTCAGGATATTTGATGATTTTCAAAAGCTCCATCCGAAACAGCTGATAGGGCTGAATGTCTCTATGTGGAGCTGAATACCCTTCTGGGGCAATCAAGCTGTTTATAATCTGGTCATCTAAAAGCTGGTCAACGAATTTTAGCTCTTCATCTACAATTTCAGGATATGGCTTTTTCAACCGATCGAAATCGAACAGATTATCAGAATGGAAATTCTCAATATAGGTTGCCATTTCCGGAAGACTACGAATTCCCATAGACGGTCTTTGATCTTCAACTCCTATAAGTTCTTCGATGGGAACGTCCAATTCCTGAGAATAATCATAATTACCAGCAACCTCTATCATGATCTCCTTGATCAGTTCTTTTTTGGACTTCTTGGGCATATTCTTCCATTTCGGAAAAATTTTTTTCAATTGCTTTGTGATGATTCGTTTGATATTTTTTTCGTGCATAAAGCCTCTGTGTTGTTATTTGTTTTTAGCGACTCAAATCTACAACTAAACAGAGGCTTTTGCAACCAATAACACGCTGATATATTAGCTAATTACATTAATTTTACGCTATCGATTTCAACACCCTTTAATAGAAAAACTCATAAAAGATGTGATGATCACCGGCGGCCCTTCATGGGGTTTTACAAAGAGGTTACGGGGTTGAGACCGTTTTATAACGGTCCCTTTGCTTTCCTATTGGAGGCAATCACTTTCAGTCTTTCGGGAATGCGCCATGCTTTCAGAAGGGGCGCTGCACTTTGCGGGACCATGTGCTCCCAGGGGAGTTGCTGTATCATGCATTGGCGGATATGCCCGGCGCTGATTCCCTTTTCTTCCGTGGGGACGTCCCAAAGAACATGGCGCTTAAGCCCCACTGATGTGAAGTATTCAAGTTTTTTTCGACCCCAGTTATCGTAAATCGTCAGAAAGAAGACCGCGTCCATGGGGACATAGTTCGCATATAGTTCCGGGAAATTTATGGGAAAGGGAACAATGGCCAGATCTTCAGGCGGCACGCCTGCTTCACCGAGCACTGTTTTGACAAGCATGTATCTTTCGAAATAGGTGAGGGGGTTCGCATCGGGGGCACTTCTGTGGGGATCTGCGGATTCTTTTCGGGTCAACCTGGTATCCGGATTGGTGATGCCCACCACCAGATTTTGGCAGAGCGCCTTGCCCGACAGAATGTATTTGAGGTGATCATTGTGCAGGATCTGAAACCTGCCGTGGATGACGCCTGTTTCGTATTTGGGAAGCGCTTTTTTCATCGGTCTTTTTTGCGTTTTAAGCATCAAACGCTGTGCTCTTTGTGTTCGCTGTAGTAAATATGACCACTCATGTTTACGTTAATGGCATTGGGGCAACCGTCACGAAACCTCAAACGGATGATAGTTGCCTGGCCAAAAGGGCTGGTCTTTGGCCGTGTCCATGACCCCGTGAAGTTTGGCCAGGTCCAGATGATTTAACACAAGATACATAAATTCTTTTCCGCGAACCACACCCAGCGCGCCCCCAGCTGCGCTGATTTCGTCAAACTGTTGTACGGCGTCCTGTCGAACCCCCTCGCCTGTAAATAAAATCGGGACCGGTTCTCCGGAGTGAATTAAAGGGCCCGCACTAGGGGTGGAGTGGTCAGATGTCACAACCACTAGCATCTGGGGATCTTTTATGAAAGGGGTGATCGCTTGGCCGATTCCCCGATCCAGAGATTCAATAACGGTTTTTTTGGCCGTGGGATCCTTGGTATGGGCGCTTTCATCAGGGGTTTTGGTGTGGAGATGAATAAAATCATAATCATTCAGGGCATTGTAGGCCATACGCAGCCGGTCAGCCATGTCTGCACCGGGATCCCCGGTGTCTGAAACCCGCAAAAAATCAAGCCCGATATATGATGCAAGTCCCTGGTAGACAATTCCGGATGCCATGGATAGCCCCCGAAGCCCCCAGGATTCTGAAAAAGGCGGTGGCGTCCTTAATTGTCCCGCCCGTTGGGTGACAATGCCTGTTATATCGGACAGTCCTTTTTTTCGTCTTCGTTTATTCACTGGGTGATCAGCAAGTTTTCTCCATGCCCAGCAAAGGTATCGCTTCAATGCCGTTGCTGTCTGGATTGTATTGCCATCCGCTTCATGGGTGTGCCACGGGCGCGCATCGCTTACCAGCCGCCCCTTAATGAACGGATCGGTGTCTGTTACAAAGGGCGTCACCGGCCCCTGCAGCACAATAATTCCGTACAATCCATGGGTCCTGTGAAATTGAATGCGGATTTCTTCCGTTTCATAATCACCAACGGTCTTGAAAAGTTCAGTTGCCTCCTCATCGGTGGCAGACAGCTTTCCATCAACCAGTGTAAGGTGTCTTTTTTTCTCGTGAAGAGATGCAAAATGACCCAATACCGCTACATTTTTGGCGCTGAGGGGAATACCGGCCCCCAGTGCTTCAAGAGCCCCTCTTCCAGGAAAGTCCCCCATATCGTATCCAAACATGGCAAAATGGGCATTTTCGCTTGGTAGCGCCTGACCCAGTGCTGCGGCATGGTAAAGTCCATTGGCGCCGGAGCGGGCGATGTCATTTAGAATCGGTGTGTTGGCAGCCTGAAGGGGCGTTTGGTGATCGAACTGCGGGTAGGACCTGTCGCCCAGTCCGTCCAGCAGAATGAGTAGGCATTTTTTATTCATGGCGTCAATATACTAAAATCAGAGCTAAAATACCAGATGGTGATATTTATTTTGTAAATATGCATCTTATTTTCAATAGATATAAAAAATTTGCCATACATGATTATTTCTTTAAAATAAGATGATGCGATTTGATCTTCATATACATTCCAACATTTCAGCCTGCAGCAATCTGGCGCTTAATGAGATCGTAACAAAGGCGGGTGAACGAAACCTTGATGGGGTCTGCATCACGGACCACCAAAGCATGGCGGCCCGTAAATACCTTTGTGAAGGGGTTCAAAGCAATGGGGTGTGTGTGTTAATTGGCATGGAATACGCCACCTCCGATGGGGATTTTCTGTTGTTTGGGCCTTTTGAAAATATCGTGCCGGGTTTGTCCGCTAGACAACTGCTTGAAACGGTTCGATTGAATGGCGGGGCCGCCATTGCCGCACACCCATTCAGGGCTGACCGGCCTGTCCAGGAATATGTGATCCGGGAGAACCTTTGCCAGGTTGTGGAAAGCATCAATGGCCGAAATACCACCAGTGAAAATGCAAAAATGGATGCCTGGCGCGGGCACTTCTTTTTTTCAGAGTGTAGTGGCAGTGATGCCCATTCTCCAGAAGAAGTGGGGAGATTCACGACCGAGTTTGATTTGCCAATAAGGACCCGTGACGATCTTATTTTTGCACTCAAGAACGGGTTATGCACACCCGGGCCGTCTGTCGGCTGACGTGTAGAAAAAAGTCCACACAATTTTAACAATTTGGGGTTAAAAAGGACGGGACCTTCAACTTCCGGCACCGGGTGAGCTGATCTTCCTATTGCGAACAGCTGTCGGAACTACTGCAGCCGGAACATCCGCCGCCGCCAAGCGCCAGGTTTGAAGTGATTTTGAACCCTGCTTGCGCAAAATCTATCTCCAGGGGCTGGGCATCCTTCAGTAATTTTGTTTCGATAAGATACTCAACCCCGCCAATCGCAAAGGACTGGTCATCTTTCTTTTTTTCATCGACCCCCATGGCCAGTTGGGGGCCGCCGCACCCGCCTTCATGGAGAAAGATACGGATAGCGCCCTTGTTATGTTGTTCAAAGAATTTGTTCACCTCATTCTGGGCAGCTTTTGTAATGGTAAGCATACGATGTTACTCCTATGTATTAATGTGTTATCGAAGTAGGCGGATATTCCGTGTGCGGCACCGCCACCGATTGAATTCGTCTACCTGGTTTTTTAAATCGCGACACATGGACCTGAAATATCTTGCTCGGCCACGTATGTCGGGATGGATATTCTCGAAAAAATAATGATAAAAGATAGTTTCCTTTCCCATGGCCTGAATTTGCTCCGCCAATTGCGTTGCAAGCCGATAATACTGACTCACATCAATCGAATTTGACAGTATCTGCTCGACCATAATCCGCAATTCGGAAAATATCTTTGGGTGTTTTCGGACGGCTTTATCGGTTATGGTCAAGTACTCACATCGTTTTTTATTCAGCGATATAAAACCTGATGGTACCATTGGAAGCGGATCCATACCTTACTCCTTTTTCAAAAGGTTGGCGACGTGTTCAGGCGTTGGGAGATTGATCTCTTTTAGTTCTTCCCCGAGATATTCCCGCTCATTTTCTCCTAAAATTCCCAACGAAAGGGCGATCATGGTCCACAGGTGAACAGGCCGATATCCCCCGTCGTAGTGTTCCCCCAGTTCATGGATTTGAGCATGGCAGTTATGGCAGGGCGTCATTACATAGGTTGCTTTCGTTGCCATGATTTGTTCGTGTTTTATCTTCCCGTACGCTAACCGGGCGTCCTTGTAACCTGACTGTAGGTATCCGCCACCGCCGCCGCAACAGAAATTGTTGGATTTATTCGGCCACATGTCGATAAAGTTTTCTTCACCAACCAGAGCTTTTGTAACAAATCGCAGATCGTCGGCAAGGTCGTCGCCAAAACTTTTTCGTACCTGATTGCAAGGGTCCTGAACCGTGAATTTTATCTTCAGGTCTTTGTTCCAGTCGGCGTTGACTTTTAATTTGCCTTCCCGGATCCATTGGGCATAGTATTTAACCATCGGGGCAATTTCTAAATTCGTGTCAATCCCATGCCGCTGTTGTCCCATCCATACTGAAAAGGTGGAATGGCCGCATTCTGTGTTCAAGTACACCTTACTTCCGAGATCCATTGCAGATTTAAGCGTTTTTTCGGTGATTTTCTTCCAATTTTCATCATCTGCCAGAAACATGCAGTAGTTTTCACCGCCCCATCCAGTACAGCTATAGGTCCAGTCTGCGCCCACAATATGAAGTATTTTCCACAGCGGCACCATTTCATCAGGTTCCGTAACCGGTTCCCTTGAATTTTGGCTCAGGAAAAAATAGGCGCCTTGCTTGTCAATGGGGGCTTCCAGATTTTCCCAGCCCGGTTGGGTCTCACGCACCTCTTCGACAACATCTTCTACCACAAACCGGAAATCATCTTCCGGGGCACCCATGGCGCTGCAGCTCTCGTTTGATAGCGCCATATCACAGGACCCAAGAATTCCTTTGGGCCGCTTTTCCCTTGGCCACAACTTTCTGGCTTCGTATATCAACCCGGCGATGTCGATGCCCATCGGACAGACATGGGTGCAGCGCTTGCACATGCTGCACATCCAAACCCAGGGATGCCCAGTGATTTCCTCATCTATACCCAGCACGCACAGGCGCAAAAATTTTCTGGGATCCATGTTTTCAAGACCGGTGGCAGGACAGCCGGAGGCGCAGGCGCCGCAGGTAAGGCAGAGGTTCAGATGGCCTTTATCGGGCAACAGATGCATGGTTTTATCAAGAAATCGGCCTTTTGTGTTATTGGTAATTTTAATTACGTCAGTCATTGTCACTCCTTAAATGAATCGCGAAGAAAGTAAGATTCCGATGGATAAAATCGAGCAAAGCACCGTTCAGTTGAAGAGAAATTAGATGGAAAAGAGAAACAATGTTAGATGGAACTGTTGGGTGAGCCGAAAAAAAGCATGTTTGCTGCTGTCCTTCCAGTCATACCTCAACCTACCGGGCCCGGGCAGTTGTTACCGCGTCCTCTCATGTAAAACCGGAAAATGAACATCTTGCGTTTTTCATATTGATAGTAGATCCATCGCCCGTGAAAGACGACCGTTTAAAAATCAGATAACATATTGCATCCTTTATTTCGCAGAAAATTATTATCCGGTTTTCAAATGTATTGTCAAAATGATTATATCTATAATATCAATTATGACGATAGTAATAATCAATCTTTAGTGCATAGATCCCCAGCGGGAAACTGTTTATGAAATAAGAATAGAAATATTCAATAAGGAATATAGAAAATATAAAAATTAACAATTTGACAAAAAATACTCGCTGATCTTAATAAAATTGGTTTGTTGATTTAAAAATGAAACAACTCATCATTTTTCTACGGTCCTTTTAGAAGACAAAATTTTAGAATGACGAATGTTGCCGAGACAACACTGGGGTCAACTTATCTTTAAAGAAGAGTAGAACCGGACGTTAAAAACAGAGAGGAGATTATCACCTTGAAAAAGAAAATAATTGTTCCGGAATCAGCAGCAAATGGTCACACAAGGCGAGAATTTTTAAAACTTCTCGAGCTTGCTGGCATTTCTGTGGCATTCGGCGGAGCAGGATTCATTTCCGGATGCCAAAACAATAAAGACCAGTTATCAGGCGCAAAAGAAGTCATTACGAGATGTGGCCTCTGTGGTGAAGACTGCGGTATCAAAGCCTATGTTAAAGATGGTGTAATCAAAGCGGTGGCACCCTGGGAGAACGATCCGGTTGGAAAGGGGTTTTTATGTGATATGGGCCTTGCAACCCCAGAGATTGTGCATGCACCAGACAGGATAAGGACGCCGTTGAAGCGAAAGGGCAACGCGTTCGTAAACATTAGTTGGGATGAGGCCCTCGGGATAATTTCTGAAAAACTCACTGCGTACCAGCAGGACCCCGGCCCTGAATCTGTCGTGTTTCATTATGGCGTGAGTCAGGTTCGGGATGGCTTTTACAAAGCCTTCATGCGGCGATTTTGCAACGTGTATGGTTCTCCCAACTACACGGGATGCGGAAGTCAGTGCCATGTGGCCGGTGCCATGGCAAAAAAGTATAGCATTGGGTCCCTGTATTCGGATTACGAGAATTCCCGATATATTATCCAGTGGGGGTGTAACCCGGCCACCTCAAGTATGCCGGAGTGGATCAACCGTGTGCTTCCGGCAAAAGAGGCGGGCGCAAAACTCGTATGTATTGACCCAAGGCCCGGTGCCATGACCAGGGTTTCTAACCGTCATCTCCAACCAATCCCAGGGACGGACGGGGCTCTGGCCCTTGCCATGGCAAACGTAATCCTTAAAAAGGACCTTTACGCCAAGGACTTCGTTGAAAAGTATGGGATTGGATTTGATGAATATAAAGCCCTTGTTTCCCAATATCCGTTGGAAAAAGCGGAAGCCATTACCGGCATTCCTGCCGAAATCATCAACGAATTTGCGATAGAGTATGCCACAAGCCCACCGGCCTGCATCTCTACCGGAAACGCATTGGAACTTCATTTAAATGGTGTCCAGACCATTCGTTCTATTATGCTCCTTCAGGCGCTCACTGGTAATATCGATATTAAGGGAGGTAACATGATGCAGGAGCATAGAACTGCTCTTGCTGATATGGAATTAAAAGAAAAAATACAAACTAAGGTGCCCGGGATTACCACGGATAGTTTCCCCCTCATGTGGAAATACCGAAAGATGATCACTGCAAACAAATTGCCAGAAGCGATATTGACCCAAAAGCCTTACCCAATCAAGGCGCTTCTGGTGGTGGGCGGCAATCCCCTTTCAACAGGACCCAACGTGTCCCATCAGCGGGAGGCTTTTAAAAAGCTTGATCTCATGGTGGTTATGGATCTTTTCATGACTGAGACCGCCAAGATGGCCGATATCGTTTTGCCGGCGGCTACCTTCATGGAAAGCGACGGTTTTAAGGCGCGAGGCGGCGTCTATATGACCCCCCAGGTCATACCAACCCAAGGAGAGGCGTGGCCGACTTGGAAATTCTGGTTCGAATTGGCAAAAAAAATGGGATACACGAAGGAATTTCCCTGGCAAAATCTCGATGCGGCCATTGATGAGCATTTGAAACCGGTCAACTTGACTGCTGCCGAGCTGAGGAAGAAATTCGACGGAATTCATTCATCTGAAAAGACTCAATACAGAAAATACGAAAAAAGAGGTCTTGACACCCCGTCGGGAAAAATTGAATTTTCATCTCCGGTGCTCAAGGAATTTGGGTATGATTCGCTGCCGGTCTATCTAAATCCATATGAAAATTATGGGAACAAGGCATTGCAATCCGACTACCCCTTTATAATGACATCCGGCGGAAGAATAAAACATTTCTACCATTCACAACATCGTAATATTCCGTCACTTCGAAAAAAATTTCCTGATCCGCTGATCGAGATCAATTCCGCGGATGCTTCGTCAAAAGGCATTTCAAATGGGGATGCCGTGAAAGTTTCTTCTCCAAGGGGAAGCATAACGGTAAAGGCCGTTTTGATTGAACGCCTTGGCAGAGGTCAGGTGGCCATGAGCCACGGCTGGAGTAAAAGCAGTGTCAATGAACTGACGGACGATGCGATGTTGGACCCCATCAGCGGCTTCCCAGCCTATAGAGGATTTTTATGTAATATCGAAAAAGTGTAACTTGTAACATTATGAAAGGAGGAGATAACAATATGAAAGGAGGAAAATTATAATGGTTTTGAAGAGGGCGTTGATGTTAATCTTGGTCGGATGCTGTATCGGGATGCTCTTACTACCGAATGTTGTGTTGTCCCAAGACATGAATGCGGATGATTGTGATTGTCCAACATGCCCAAAAGACGTAGATGCGCCCATAGATTTGGGAGATGTCTTTGTGCACGCGTTCCATGGCGGTGCGATTAAATTCACACCTACAAGCACCATCGTTGACGTGGCGGAATATGTTAAAAGCGGTTCCGTGGATCGTGTTGAGGATATCCTTATGCACATGGCAGGAATTGATGTCATGCGGGGCTCGACCATTCCTGATCCGCAACAGGTGCTGATGTTTCGTGGATTCGAAGACAGCCGTTATACGGTTGCCCTGGACGGCAGGCCGGTGACGGGTTCATCCGGAAAGGCAATGACACCTATAGACTGGTCGAGTTTGACCCTCGAGGATATCGAAAAGATAGAGATCATAAGGGGCGGTGCTTCCGCCAAATATGAAAATTCCGAGGGCGGTGTCATTAACATTATTACCAAAAAAGGGAGAAAAGGAGATTCTCTAAAACCAAGGATTACACTTCAGGGAGATTACACCATCATTCCCGACTATAGCGATCCTGAAGCCTTATCCGGCAACGTTACAATTAATGGCGGTGTTGGAAGCCTGGCCTATTTTTTAACATACGGTCATCAGGAATCAGACGGTTACCTTAGAAACAATGAATGGAGTTCAAACAACTATTCCGCCAGGTTTACCTATGAGTTTCCCTTTAAAGGTCTTCTCTCACTGTCCTATAAGGGGTCGGAATTTACCAGAGAGAATCCGGTGGTAAACGATCCCTCAAGGTCCGATTATGACGCCAATTATCCGGTGGTCACCGAGGATGCGGATACTTTAAAAATGGTCTCCGTCTCATATCCCGAACTCCCAGGCCAGAAGAATTATAAGGAAAAAAGTGCGGACCATTATGACATTTCCTATGAGCAGCAGATTAAAAAAAGCCTTTTAAAGATGCATTTTTACAAAACCCAAGGGGAGGAAGATAATTGGTATGTTTCTCTGGATAAATCGGGCAACAAGGTCGAAAATTACCGAGGCGGTGACGGGTATATTGAAAAGCACATCGGCGGCGGTATCGAGCTGAATACCCATCTTTGGAAAAATAATTCCCTTGATGTGGGATATTCCTATAAACGAACCGGGGCTGAGGAGATGCCGAAGGTCTTTGAAATCCATTCGGGATATTTTGAAGATCTGTGGGCATTTTCACCCAAGTGGACATTGAAAACGGGCTTGCGAATGTCCCAGATTGATCAGAGAACCTACCCCTATACGCTTGATCCCAATGTGCTGGCCTATCGGCATCATTATTCAGACACCTTTTGGTTGCCGAAGGTGACCATGACCTACAAGGTCAGACCCGAGACCAGCGTATTCGTATCGGTGAACAGGGACTATCATGTTCCCGGGTGCTGAGATGAAGCATACTACATGCGCACGGGTGCGCTGCAGCAGAAATTGGAATATGAGTCAAGCTGGCATTATGACACGGGAGTATATCACCGCATCAAAGATAACATTGACGTACGTTTTGTGCTCTACTACTCGGATGTTTCCGATTATGTGGTACTTGACAGGCCGAGTGCCTATAATCCCAATGCCTATGCCTATAATATCGATAACGTAAGTTTTTACGGTGTTGAATGTGAATTTGACGCGCGATTTAAAAACTACAATATTTTTGGAAATTATACTTACATAGACAACCGTGTTGATGAAAGCGGTTTGCCTGTGACGTTCTGGGTGGATGTGCCTCCGAAACACAAAGGAAACCTCGGGGTGCGTTACCATTTGAAGGCGGACCTGATGCTGACCGGAGATATGCGTTATGTCGGCGAACGAAAGAGTGAAGGCGGGTTTGATATGGACAGTTATATTATTACGGACGTCGGGTTACAGTATACGTTCCTTTCGGATAAGGCCAAACTTTTAATATACGTTAACAATCTTTTTGGCGAAAACTACCAGGAAGTATACGGATATCCCATGCCCAAACAGACGATCGGCACGCAGATAAAATATACTTTCTAATTGAATTTGTAACCATGATAAGCCGGAGAACATTCCTGAGCCAGGCCGGTATCATCGGCCTGGCCACCTTTATTCCGAATGCGGGATCATGTGATGTGTTAAGACCCCCTGGGGCGAGTCATGATTTTCTCGCAAGATGTATACGATGCGGAAAATGTGGTGAAGCATGTCCTTTTGACAGTATTCGGTTTCTGGACATAACAAGCGGTGTTTTGGTGCATACCCCCTATATAGATCCGCTGAAAACACCATGCTATCTTTGCCGTTCGGTATCGGAAGACGGCAAGCCCAGGCGGCTGGGAAGTTTTCTTCGTTGCGGGGAGGCGTGCCCCACCGGCGCGCTGAAATGGATTAAAAATGATAGCGAATCCATTTCAAATCTGTCCGATGATTTGAAAATTGGGGTGGCGGAGCTGAATAACAGGCTGTGTGTGGCATGGCAATTCGGATTCTGCGGCGAATGCTATTTTAACTGCCCCATGAAAGACAAGGCCTTGTTGAGAAATCCCCGTGATGAAAAGGGGTACGGGGAAGGCATTTTTCCCCATATTGATCCATCCTACTGTATCGGGTGTGGTGTCTGTACATTTATCTGTCCCGTAAGAGAAGACTTGGCGGCGTTGGATGGGGCAGTTGACGGGCCGGGATATTTTGAGAAACGATACCATGGGTTTGTTCGAAAGATTCTCAGTCAACGTTCCTTGAAATCAAAGCTTCCTGCAGTTGTCGTTAGAAAAAGAACCTGATAATGGTGAAGACAAAAAGAATAAAAAAAGGATTTAAGGTCACACGGGTTCGGCACTCGGTTCAGCTTCTGATGCTGCTGACGATTATCGCGGTTCCTTTTTTTACGCAAAATTATTTTGCCTGGCTACCATCATCCGTTGTGATGGGACAGCTGCCGCCACCTTCCATCTTCCCCATATCCGGCGATACATGGTGTTTTTCCCTATGCGGCGTTTTTATCTGTCATCCGGTGGCTCTTTTGGACTCCGTGTTCTCTTCCCGAAGGGTGTATATGCCTCTTTTATGTGCTGCTATTTTGCCGATAGGAATTACGATGTTGTGCGGCCGAGTCTTTTGCGCCTGGCTTTGCCCCATGGGGTTCGTGCTTGAATTTCTGATGAAAATACCCGATCGGTGGAGAGGTATGATTTGGAAGAGAGCATTTCGCATAAGGGATTTTCGCTATGGGGCGCTATGTATTCTCCTTGCCCTTTGCTTTTTTTGCGGGATGTCCCTGATATCGGTTTTTGATCCTCCTCATGCCATGGGGCGTGAATTGATGTACCTGTTTACTCATCATCGCCTCAGCATCGGCGGTTCAGGATTATTAGCAATTGTATTGCTGCTGGATCTATTTATATCCCGACGCGGATGGTGCAGGTATGTTTGCCCTTCCGGTGGCGGTCTTTCTCTTCTTGGAAAGGGGCGCATGTTGCGGATAGGGCGAACAAGTGAAAAATGCGTCCAATGCGGAATATGCGCTGAGGTCTGTCCGTTTGGCCTTAATCCGGGCATGCTTGACAACAATACAGAGGAATTTGACTGGGCGCTATGCGACAACTGTGGCATTTGTATCGACCATTGCCCTGCCGGTGCACTGAGCTTTGATATCAGACCATTCGGAGACCGGAACCATTCAAAAAAGGATAGGTAAAAACTATGGACGCGGCGGTTGTTGATAGAAATGGGCCGAATACGCTCATGCTTGGGTTATTGGGCATTTCCCTGGTGGTGCATTTTTTTCTATTTCTGCATATTGCCGGGATTTACCGTTCCAGCACACTGGCATATATCGAGCTTGCGCTTTCCAATGTTTCCAAACCCCATAGCCGGGCGATCCCCAGACCAACCCACCGTCCGGAACCTGTTGAAAGGCCCCATGATGTTCAGCAGGTGGTGCCAAAGATGAGAATGGTTCCGCAAATCAAGCCAATTCAGGTGGCCTCGATGACTGGTAATTTTTCCGGAGATATAGTAGAGAACATCGGCATGCCGCGTTTTGACGCCGGCACTACGGGAACGGGCGACTATTCTATCGCGGATGTGATGGATACGGGAGCACAATATGCCACTGCCAAGGGCTACTTGGAGATGGTGATGCTTAAAATTGAAACCAAGAAGCATTATCCGGAGATGGCTAGGAATCTACGTGAGGAGGGGCGTGTCGGGGTGGCATTTACGATTACCCGTCGGGGCGAGGTGATGGCGGTTCGCGTTGAAAGCCCCTGTCGCCACGAAAGGTTAAACCATGCGGCGCTTGATGCTGTGAAGGCTGCGGCCCCGTTTCCAAGGCCGCCGGCAGAATTTTTTAAAAAAGACATTCCCTTGAGAATGACCATTATTTTTGAAATAACTTAGCCGCAGGGTTGCGGTTTTAAGATTTCGTGAGGAACGCATGTATTTCATACACCGTCCTGCCCGGTGGGGCATCGCATTTCTATTAATTGTTCTGCTTCTCTTGACGACCTGTGTTTCGGCGGGGGCACTTGAAACAATCGAAAAAGATACGGATAACGATGGAAAGATTGACAGGGTGATCCATCTAAACGCCAAGGGGCAGGCAGATCGGTTCGATATCGACACCGATGGGGACGGGGTCATGGACCGGTTTCAATATTACCAAAACGAGCGATTGGTCCGGGCCGAACGGGACGTAAACAATGATGGAAAAATTGACACAAAGGATTATTTTGAAAACGATCAGCGGGTCCGGCACGAGCGGTACGGTGATACCGGCGCGCTGACGCAGATCGCCTATTTTGATGAAAGGGAGCGACCTTCGAAGATAGAAAAAGATACCACCGGGGATACCCTGCTGGATATGACGTATCTATACATGGATGGCGCCCTGACATCATCCACCCAGGACACGGACGCAGACCAGAAAGTCAACGTGTGGGTGACCTTTAACCATGACAAACCTGTGGAAAAAAAGTCCGATAAGGACGGGGACGACCGATTGGATGAGATCATCCTCTTTGATGCTGCGGGGCTTCCGAAAGAGAGCCGGCACGATCAGGACCTTGATGGGAAACTCGAGACCTTTCGGGTTTACGAGGCCAATGAAGTTGTTCAGGAGAAAAGGGACACAAACCTGGACGGCCAGTTTGAAATCGTCACCGATTACAGTGGTGGGGAACCGGTCCGGCAGCAAAAAGATTCCAACAATGACGGACGGTTCGACGTCCATACGACATTTAAAAATTCTCAGCCGGCCCGCCAGGAGAAGGATACCAATTTTGATACGCACATGGACTATTTTATCGATTTTGATGCCAAGGGATCGGTAGAAAAGATCAAGGAGGACACAAAGCACGCGGACCGCATTGACCGGGTTCGGTATTTTGAAAAGGGAAATCCTGTCCGGGTTGAAACGGATTCAGATGGAGACGGATACTTTGAGACAAAAGCCTTTTATAAAAAATCGAAGCTGATACTTCAGACCCTCGACGAAGACAAGGACAAACGGCCGGATACCCAAATTCACTTCAACGAAAAAGAAGAGAAAGTCCTGGTTGAAACCGATTCAGATAAAAACGGTAACATGGATACCTGGCAATATTATGCCGAAGAACAATTGGTGCGGATTGAAAAGGACGAGAATGAAGACAAGAAACGGGACGTTGTTCTCTTCTACAGCAATGGGAAAAAGGAAAAATTGAAAAAGGATACGGACCATGACGGTCGATATGAAACCGTCCAATATTTTGATCGGCCAGACTGGTCGGCCGTGGTGGAAGTTGACGTGGATGGCGACAGCCACCCGGAGATATGCTCCTTTTTTAAAAAAGATGCTTTGTGCATGAAAGAGATCGATAGTGATTCCGACGGCCGCATCGATGAACGGGAGCATTACAGTGCCGAAGGGAAATTGATTAAAAGCGAAAAAGATGAGCAGCATTCCGGACGGCTGGATATCGCCTGGTATTATGATGATTCTGAAGCGGCGATTCGGGCGGAAAAAGATATTGATGGGGATCAGCAAACCGATGTTTGGTTCTACTACAGCGATGGCCTGGTTACGACTGTTGAGGAGGATACCAACAAGGACGGCAAACCGGACGTCTGGGAAACCTATGATGATGCGGAAGCATTGATTAAAAAGGAGCAGGACCTGGATTACGATGGCGTTGCCGATGTGGTTGAAGACAAACAGACAGCACCTGGTGACACAACGGTTCAGGGGGAACTCGCCGGGCCAACGGAGTAACGCTCTTTACTTTTAACCTTATTGAAAACCAATTTTTTATAGTTAACGGAGGCGTGGATGTTCGAATTTTTATCTAAAGGCGGCGTATTGGTGATTCCCATTTTGATGTGCTCAGTGCTGGCGCTGACGATTTTTTTGGAGCGGATCATTCGGTTTGCGCGGATGCGCACCCGTGGAGCCGGGTTGGCAGAAAAGACGATTCAGCTCTTGAGATCTGGAAAAAGTGAGGATGCCAAAAAGGTTGTGGTTGAAAGCAACTCTCCCATGGGGCGGGTGCTTGCCAAAACGTTGGCTGTCAGGGGGCAGGATCGGGAAACCGTTGAAACGGTAATGGCCCATGCAACGGAAGAAGAGGTAAGAACGCTGTCTTCCTATCTTCAGGCCCTGGCTACCATCGGCAATATTGCCCCGCTCCTGGGGCTTTTGGGAACCGTCATCGGCATGATCAAGGCATTTATGGTGATCCAGGAAATGGGGGGGAAGGTGAATGCCGCAGTCCTGGCCGGTGGTATATGGGAGGCCATGCTGACCACGGCGTTGGGGCTGGCGGTGGCGCTTCCAACCATGGTGGCTCACAGCTACCTGATCGCCCGGGTGGATAAATATGAGGCGCGGCTTCAGGACGGGGCCGTAACATTTCTGACCGCTATTTTCGAAAAATAAAAGAGGGAGAAAAAAGGTGGCACTTTTTAAGCCCAACCGAAATCGATACCAGATTCAGGCCCCGCTCACGTCCCTGATTGATATTGTGTTTATGCTGTTGATTTACTTTTTACTGACCACCAATTTTATGGTTGACGAGGGCATCAAAATCAAACTGCCCCAGGCCAAGGCCTCTGCCCCCCAGACCCAGCAGGAAATTACCGTGTATGTGGACCGGGACGGTCGTGCGTTTATACAGAATGAAGAGGTGCCCGCCGGAGAGCTCTTTAAAACGCTCAAACAACTCATTGGCAACCGGAAAGACCAACTAGTGGTTATCAAGGCGGATCGGGCGGTCATCCTGAACAAGGCAGTCAAGGTGATGGACCTGGCCAAAGCCGCCGGTGCCGGTCGGCTTTGCCTGGCCACTGAAAAGGGGATTTAATCCGCATCAATTCTTGTAGTATTCCTGCAAGCACTTATGCTCAAAGGGCGTTGCCCCATAGTCCCGCAGGCCCCGTAAAATGGATTCCGCAGCGGAGAGGGTTGTGATAAACGGGACCCGATGTTTGATGGCGGCCCACCCGATGGCAAATTCATCTTCCCTAGAGCGACGCCCAAGCGGCGTTTTGATGATCAAGTGAATTTCCCCGTTGGTGATATCATCCACAATGTTTGGCCGTCCCTCGTTTACCTTGAGTACGGTTCTGACCGGCAGGCCCCGATTGGACAGCAGGGTGGCCGTCCCACTGGTGGCGGCAATCTCCCATCCTAACGCGTGGAGCCCTTCGGCGATAGGAATCATCCGGTTTTTATCGCTGTCATTGACACTGATAAAGACCACACCACTCTGGGGAACGGCAATGTTGGTGGCCTGGAAGGCCTTAAACACCGATTGTCCGAAATTGGGGCCGATGCCCATCACCTCGCCCGTGGACCTCATTTCAGGCCGCAGGTAGATATCGGCTTTTTCAAATCGATCAAAGGGGAATACCGATTCTTTGACCGCCACATACGGCAGCTCGCGCTGGTAGGTATACCCGATTTCCTTTAGGGTTTTGCCGGCCATGATCTCCACGGCCATTTTGGCAAAGGGTCGGCCTTTGACCTTGCTGACAAATGGAATGGTCCGTGAGGCCCTGGGGTTGACTTCCAGAACATAGATTGTGTCAAAGAGAATGGCATATTGAATGTTGATAATGCCTTTTACATCAAGGGCCCTGGCAAGCATTCGGGTGTATTCCTTAAGGTCGTCATGCTGGGCCAGGGAAAGAAGGTAGGGCGGCATGACAGCCATGCTGTCACCGGAGTGAATCCCCGCTTCTTCAATATGCTGCATAATACCGCAAATCTCCACCTGGTCACCATCAGATATTGCATCCACATCAAATTCAAAGGCATCTTCCAGAAATCGGTCCAGGAGCACCGGATGATCTTCGGAGGCAGTGACCGCCTGGGTCATATACTTTTCAAGCCCGGCCGCGTCATAGACAATCTCCATGGCCCGGCCGCCCAATACATAGGACGGCCTTACCATCAACGGAAAGCCGATCGTTTCACCCACCTTTAAGGCTTCCGCCAAAGACCGGGCGGTTCCCCACCGCGGCGCGGGAATGTTAAGTGACGTTAACAGAGCGCCAAACCGGTCCCTGTCTTCGGCAAGGTCGATGGAGTTGGGGGAGGAGCCCCAGATCGGAACCCCTGATTTTTCCAATGCCAGTGCCAGTTTCAAAGGGGTCTGGCCGCCAAACTGGATGATAACCCCATCCGGTTTTTCAAGATCGATGACATTGAGTACATCTTCATAGGTCAGGGGCTCAAAGTAGAGCTTGTCGGCCACATCATAGTCGGTACTCACGGTTTCCGGATTGCAGTTGATCATGATGGCTTCGATGCCAAGGGACCGTAACGCCATGATGCCATGAACACAGCAGTAATCAAATTCGATTCCCTGACCGATTCGGTTGGGCCCGCCACCGAGAATGATAACCTTTTTGTTGCTGGACGGGACCGATTCATTTTCCTGGTCATAGGTAGAATAAAAATAGGGGGTAAAGGATTCGAACTCGGCAGAACAGGTGTCAACAATTTTGTAGGAAGGCACCACGCCGGCATCAATTCGCATTTTTCGAATGTCTGTCTCTGGCTTGTCAAGCAGAAGACCGAGGTGCTGATCAGAAAAACCGTACTGCTTGGCTTTTCGCAGCAGGGCTGGTTCAAGGCTCCCTGTCGCTTGCCAGGCACCGGCTATTTCTTTTTCAAACGCATAGAGCTGGTAGAGATGTTGTAGAAACCAGATGTCGATATCTGTGATTTTAAAAACGTCTTGAGAGGTCATGCCCAATGAAAAGGCCCGCCAGATTTTTAGCAGCCGGTCCGGTGTACCGAACCGCATGTCTTCAATGAGAGCCTCCTTGTCCATGGTGTCATAATTGCTGTTCCCATTGGCATGGAAACCGGACCATCCATTTTCCAGGGACCGCAGGGTCTTGTTAAGGGCCTCTTTGAAAGTCCGGCCAATACCCATGGCCTCCCCAACGGATTTCATTTGGGAGGAAAGGCGGTTGGAATTGCCGGGAAATTTTTCAAAATCCCACCTCGGTATTTTAACCACCACATAATCGATGGTTGGTTCAAAAGAGGCGGGTGTTTTTTGGGTAATGTCATTGGGAATTTCGTCCAGCCGGTAGCCTGTGGCCAGTTTCGCCGCAATTTTGGCGATGGGAAACCCGGTGGCTTTGGATGCCAGGGCAGAACTCCGAGACACCCTGGGGTTCATTTCAATGACCACCATCTCCCCGGTTTTGGGATCCACCGCAAATTGAATGTTGGCACCACCGGTCTCAACCCCAATGCGCGTGACGATTTTTTTGGCGGCGTTTCGCATGGCCTGATATTCCCGGTCTGTGAGCGTCTGGGCGGGTGCCACGGTGACGCTGTCCCCGGTGTGGATTCCCATGGGATCCAAATTTTCAATGGAACAGACCACCACAAAGTTATCGGCGCCGTCCCGCATGATTTCAAGCTCGTATTCTTTCCATCCGAGGACCGACTCTTCGATCAGCACCTCCGTTACCGGGCTCGCGCTGAGCCCCCACCTGACCGCGTCCGCATATTCTTCCCGGTTGTAAACAACACTGCCGCCGATGCCGCCGAGGGTAAAGGCCGGGCGAATGATAAGGGGAAACCGGATTTTTTCGAGGATTGCCTCGGCCTCTTCAAGGGTATTGACACATCCCCCCTCCGGGACGTTCATGCCGATTTCCTTCATGGCATTCCGAAAAAGGTCCCGGTCTTCCGCCAGTTGGATGGTTTCCAGGGTCGCCCCGATCAGTTCCACGTCGTACTTTTCCAGAATACCACTTTCGGATAGCTCCACAGCCAGGTTGAGACTGGTCTGGCCGCCCAGAGTTGGTAACAGTACATCCGGGCGTTCTTTTTCAATGATCCTTTCAAGGGCTTCCACGTTCAGTGGTTCGATATAGGTCCGGTCTGAAAACTCAGGATCCGTCATAATGGTGGCAGGGTTGCTGTTCACCAATATGACAATGAAGCCTTCTTCCCGAAGGGCCTTGCAGGCTTGGGTCCCGGAGTAATCAAACTCACAGGCCTGGCCGATAACGATGGGGCCGGATCCGATGACTAATATGCGTTTAATATCGTTTCGTTTTGGCATGGCACTTATTTCATATCCTCGATAAATTGTTGAAAAAGATACCGGCTGTCATGGGGGCCGGGGGCAGCTTCCGGGTGATATTGCACGGCAAAGGCACGAAGCGATTTATGCTTGAATCCCTCAAGGGTGCCGTCATTCAGGTTGATGTGGGTGATTTTGATATCGTCTTTCGGAAGACTGTCGATATCCACAACGAATCCATGGTTCTGGGATGTGATTTCGATTCTGCCCGTGGGAAGGTGTTTTACCGGATGATTGGCACCGTGGTGGCCGAATTTAAGTTTGGTTGTACGGCCACCCAGGGCAAGCCCCAGTATTTGGATCCCGAGACAGATGCCGAAAATCGGTTTCTTCCCGAGCAATGCGCGAACCGATGCCACGGCCTTTTTCACGGGTTCTGGGTCACCTGGGCCATTGGAAAGAAAGATACCGTCCGGGTTCCAGGCCAGAATGTCTTCATGGGGTGTGTGGGCCGGGAAGACCCGCAGCCGGCAGCCGGCTTCCTGCAAAAGCCGAAGGATGTTGTATTTGACGCCGAAGTCATACACTGCCACTCGGTAGGGCAGGGCGTCCAAGTTTGCGGCCGGCGTGTCCAACGGCCAGTCATAGGGCGCCTCCGTTGTCACCTCCTGAACAATATTGCTACCCACCAGCGTTCTGCTGCTACGCAGGGTTTCAAGAAGTTCATTCACCGGGGCGGTATCGGTGGTGATCATGCCCATCTGGGCGCCATGATCCCTCAGGTGGCGGGTAAGAGCCCTGGTGTCCACCTCACTGATGCCAACAATATTGTACTGCTTCAAATATTCATCGAGGGAAAGATCGGCCTGCCAGTTGCTGACCACCGGACTGTATTCCCGGATAATAAAACCGTTGGCAAAGATGCTGCGTGATTCGACATCAAGCGGGTTAACGCCATAATTTCCGATTTGGGGGTAGGTCATGGCCACCAGCTGATAATGGTAGGACGGGTCTGTCAGGATTTCCTGATAACCGGTCATGGCCGTATTAAATACGACCTCACCGACTGAGGTGCCCGGGCTACCTAGGCTGAGGCCGTCAAAGACGGTGCCGTCGGACAGTAATAATCGTGCATTCATAGACAGTCTCTTTTAGTCTCGTTTAAATTTCGTATAATCCGGTTTCCGATACCGGCTCTCACCGCTGCCATCCAGAGTCAAGAGAGCTTCAACCTTTAGCGGTAGACCGAAAAGCTGGATAAACCCTTGCGCGTCCTGCTGGTTGTAGACATCTTCTTCACCGAAGGAGGCATAATCTTCCCTGTACAGGCTGTAGGGGCTTTTTCGCCCGGCAACGATCATATTCCCTTTGTAGAGTTTCAACCTGACGGTGCCGGTCATCTGTTGCTGGGTCACTTTAACAAATGCGTCCATGGCTTCCCTGAGTTGGCAGAACCACATGCCATTATAAACTAGTTCGGCATATTTGACCGCAACAAAATCCTTATAATGCATGGTATACTTGTCAAGGCAGATACTTTCAAGGGCCTGATGCGCTTTTAAGATAACAGTGCCGGCCGGTGTTTCATAGACCCCCCGGCTTTTCATGCCCACTAACCGGTTCTCTACAATATCGACGCGGCCAACGCCATGGGCACCGGCAATTTTGTTAAGTTGTTGAAACAGTTGGAGGGCCGGCATCTTCTGGCCGTTTAGGCCGATGGGGGCGCCTTTTTCAAATTCAAGTTCGATATATTCCGCCTCATTGGGCGCTTCTTCAGGACTTACCGACAATTGGAACATGCCGGGTTCGGGCTCGTTCCAGGGGTTTTCCAAAAGACCACCTTCGTGGGATAGATGAAAGATGTTCCGGTCCCGGCTATAGATATCTTTTTCTGTTTGGGAAACCGGTACGTTAAATTTGGCGGCATATGCCAGTGCATCCTCCCGGCTTCGAATATCCCATTCCCGCCACGGTGCAATCACCTTTAATTTCGGGTTGAGTGCCATGACACTCAGCTCAAAACGGACCTGGTCGTTTCCTTTGCCGGTGCACCCATGACTGATGGCATCTGCGCCTTCGATGTCGGCCACTTCCACCATATGCTTTGCAATCAGCGGGCGGGCAAAGGATGTCCCGAGCAGATATTCCCGCTCATAAACAGCGCCTGCCTGAAGGGTCGGAAACACATAGTCGGTCAGGAACTCTTCACGCAGATCACGGACATAGAGTTTGCTTGCCCCCGATGCCAGTGCCTTTTCTTCAAGGCCGTCGAGCTCTTCCTCCTGCCCCAAATCGGCCGTGAAACAGATCACTTCACAGTTGCCATAGTTTTCCTTCAGCCACGGTACAATCACCGAAGTGTCAAGTCCGCCACTATATGCCAGAACCACCTTTTTTACATTGTCTTTTTCCATTTTTTCATTTCCTTGATATTAGGCATAAAAAAAACCCCGGCCAAGGCCGGGGTTTTGTGCATTTTCAATGGTGCCATTCAGCTTTCTCACCAACGCGCAAAACACCCGGCCCTTCGTCCGGTACGCCGGCGGCAGCGAATCTTTTTTGTCATGGTAATGCTAAATGAACTCATATCATCAAAAAAACAGTGAATGTCATTGCCAAGGGCAATGCGGTTAAATTTTTCGGCATAATGCTCAGGAAGCCGAATTTTTGTCAAGCATAAAATGACGTTTGATACAAAATAGATTCAATTTCAGACGTTCAGTTGGGCTTCCCAGAAGGCAATATTTTTTTGAATTTCTTTCAACCCGGTCCCACCGGCACTCACTACCTTTTCGACAATCCGATCACAGGATAGTACGCCATAAACGTCATTTTCTATCTTTGGGCAGACCTGCTTCAAATCGTCCAGCCCAAGGGATGCCAGATTTTTGCCCTCTTTTTCTGCTATCTGAACAATCTCACCGGCAATATGATGCGCGTCCCTGAAAAAGACCCCCTTTGCCACAAGATATTCTGCCAGTGCCGTGGCCTCCATAAATCCCTTTTGACAGGACACCCGCAGGCGATCCTTATTAAAATGGGTATGGGCTATCAGTTCGGACAGAATTGAAACACCATGGAATACGGTATCATGGGCATCAAAAATTCGTTCCTTGTCCTCCTGCATATCCCGGTTGTAGGCCTGAGGAAGTCCTTTCATGAGAGTTAAGAGGGCGTAAAGAGCCGCGTGGACCCGGGCGGTTTTTCCCCGGAGTAGTTCATGAACGTCAGGATTCTTTTTTTGCGGCATAATGGAGGAGCCGGTGCAATATCCATCGTCAATACGAACGTAAGCATATTCGGCACTGGCCCAGATGATCATGTCCTCACAGTAGTTGCTCATGTGGGTAGCGATCAATGACAACACGAAGGCATATTCAATCAGAAAGTCCCGATCGCTCACACTATCCATACTGTTTCTGGATACGGACCGAAACCCCAGTTCCTTTGCGACACTTTCCCGATTGGTGGAAAGGGTCGTTCCGGCGAGGGCACAAGCGCCTAAAGGGAGGTCATCGGCACGCTTCAAACAATCTTGAAGCCGAAGAACATCCCGGTGAAACTTTTCAATAAACGCTAACAGATAAAAAGCGACTCCCACCGGCTGGGCATGTTGCAGGTGGGTAAACCCTGGCATGAGAAGGGTGTCATTTTCTTTGGCTTTTTCAAGAAGAGATTTTTTAAGGTGCGTCAGCTTTTCGACCAGCTGCTGGCCAACATCCTTCAACCAAAGGCGAACATCGGTAGCCACCTGGTCGTTCCGACTCCTTGCCGTATGGAGCTTCTTCCCTTCCGGTCCGATCTTTTCGGTCAGCAGATGTTCTACCAGCATATGGATATCTTCAAAAGCAACGTCGAATACCACTTTGCCGGACTCAATGTCCTTTTCCACTTCCTTCAGGCCATGGATAATATTGTCTGCTTCTAAAGGGAGAAGAAGACCCGTGCTGCCAAGCATTCGGGCATGGGCAATACTGCCGGCGATGTCATAGGGATATAACCGATAATCGAATGAGAGGGATTCTGTGAATTTTTCGACGGACGCCTGTGTGGATTGTTCAAATCGGCCGCCCCATGGTTTTTTCATGGTCATGTCCTTTTCCTACTGGATCAATTACGTATTAAAGCGATAACACCATTCCAACTTCATCGCAGCTAAAATATTTGGGGCAGCGGCTGCACTCTCCCCAAACTTTTGCCGGTAATTCTTCTTTTAATTTTGGTGCGAACCCAAGCATTGTAAAAAATTCTTCAGCCAATGTAAAAGTATAAATTTGCCGAATGCCAATCTGCAGGGCTTCTTCTTTCATGAAGTTAACGAGTTTTCTGCCGAGACCCTTGTTTTGATAGCCGGGGTGAATAGCCATTGCCCTTATTTCAGCCATATTGTCCCAAAGCACGTGAAGGCTGCCGCAGGCGATGATAGCCGGAAACTCGTCATCGGTTTTTTTGTTTGAATCCTCCGGTGGGGTTGTTTCTGTGGCCACAACGAAATCTCTAATATTTTCATAAAGGTACTGAGGGCCTCGGGGCAGCATCAGATTAGACGTCGCAAACCCATTGATGAGCCTTAGCAACCATCGAACATCTGTGACCCGCGCCTTTCGGATCGGATAGTTACTGTTCCCTTCATACCGAAAGGGGATGGTATCGACTTTGAATTCATCGAGCTGTTCTGCCTGTTCGGGCTCGGGTGGAATATCACCGGTTATTGAAAATATTTCTTTCATACCGAATTTTTGTTAACTCCTTGTTGAAGCCCCAATCTATGCGCCAGTTTTTTGCGAGTGATCGCTGTTGCCGGCGATGTTTGGGCTGCCACTGTCAGCAGCATTTTATCCCAATTAATTCGGGGCAAACCTATGATTAACTATGATTCAAAAGAAAAGGCGTGTCAAGGTGGAAAGTCTTGGCCGATGTGTAAAAGCCTTGGGTGCCTCGGTTGAAATTCCAAGATTATTTTTACGCACTTATCCTAATTCGTATGTTGACGTAAAATAAAAATAATGGTATTAAAAACAAGTGCTTGATACATTTTTTAAAACTCCGGTATAATCCTTATAACATTTTTGGAAACCGCCGGCACTACTTGCAGGATAACGGCATTGCAAAACCACGAAAGGGAGTAGACAGTGGCATTCTGGTCCGTACGGGAGGAACTCAGTCTAAAAAATCGATTGCGCCGATCTTATTATGAGTTATTGAGAGATGAACTGGATCAGTATCTACTTCAGTATACGTTGTCAAATTCTTATCAAAATTTCATTGAGAAGAATATCCCGTACCCGTTTGTTGAAAAGCGCGAGTTGAAACCGCGGGCGAGAATTCCGGACCTTGAATATGGTGAGCAAAATACATTTTTGCTCATTTTTATAGAAGATTTTATTCCGGATTCCCATAAGAAATATATTCGTTTTTTTGATGTTAACAAGACTACAAAGGTCAATCTGCTCCGCTCCAAAACCTTACCACTTTCCGGTGAGTTCGATCGCAGCCAGAAGTTTTTGGAATCTGCCCATTTCTTTAATTTTTTAAGAATATTACTCCCCGTCGATTATGCGCTGTTGATTCAGCGGGACCCGGCATCCAAGGTGAAAGACCGGTATAGTCTGTCTCATTTTCATGTGAAAATTGACTGGCCGATTGCAGAAGCTGCTGAAGATCTCGCACAAAGTCTACGCTATATCTCCAAAGACCTATACGAAAAAGGAGATAAATACGCCGAAGACATTCAAAAAAAATTTTTTGAATATTACGGGCTGCCGGTAATGGTGGGCGGCCGGAGAACTGCAGCCATTGTTGCCGCACAATACTTTAAACGGATTCACTGCATTACAACTGTTTATGCCGGTAGCAGTGAGTCCCGATCGCTCATTCGTATCAGCGAGCGAGGTGTGTCAAAATCGGTACTGATGAAATTTTCTGAAAGTGATGTCGCGGCCATCTGTGAGACCCATCAGATATCGCCCCAGTTTTTTAGAAAAAACTATGTCATTGCACGCGAACAGAAAGAGTCGATCTGCATTTTTCAGACGACCTATGCCCTTACCAATCATGCCCGCCCGCCCGACGATAACAAGCTAAGAGATATCAGGCCGGATTTGTACTGGCTGACGGTCGGGGACCAACACGTGTTACCAAAACCCTGTGTGTGGAAACACCCCCCGCTGGCGATGAACATTATCTATTCCTAATCCGGGTTAGTCGGGTCAGGGGATATTCCCTTTTCTGAAAAGGGCCGGAACGGCGCGGGCATCTTCCTTGTCCAGTGGCTCACCGGAGACCGGGTCGATATAGGAAATCGCCATATCTGCGGGGGTGTCAAACGTTTCGTATGGTCGGGCTTCAAGCGCTTTTCCCATAAATTCGATCCATATCGGAAGAGCCGCTTTTGCACCGGTTTCCCCTCTCCCTAAGGTTTCATGGACATCCAGGCCTGTCCAGACACCGGTAGCGATGGAAGGAGAAAACCCCACAAAGAGCGCGTCCTTAAATTGGTCTGTTGTGCCGGTTTTTCCGGCAACAGGCCGCCCCAGCACCAATGCTTTTCTGCCAGTTCCCTCTTTGACAACGGCTTGAAGCATGTCGGCCATGATGGCTGCTCCGGTGTTCGATAGGGCAACCCGTTTTTCCGGGGATGACGACCAAATGAGCCGGCCCCGTTGATCGATGATTTTTAAAACGTAGGTGGGCGCAGTCCAGCATCCGCCCGCAGGAAAGGTGGCATATGCGGCGGTGAGTTCAAACAACGATACTTCAGATGTGCCAAGCGCTAGGGAAAGGTTTGGCAACAACGATGCGTCAATGCCGAGCTTCCGGGAAAATTGAACCACCGCTGCCGGGCCTAATTTTTCCATAAGTCGAATTGCAGGGATGTTTTTTGAATGGGCCAGGGCGGCCCGCATACTGATTTCACCGGCGTAACTGTGGGAAAAATTTTCTGGCTGCCAGTCTTTTCCATTGTTTGCCCCTTTAAAAACAACCGGTGCATCCAGCAGTCGTGAGGCTTGGGTAAATCCACGCTCAATGCCCAACGCAAACACGATCGGCTTAAAGGCCGAACCGGGTTGCCGAAGAGCATCGGTTGCCCTGTTGAAAGGGGTTTTGTGATAGTCACTGCCGCCAACCATTGCCAAAATACCACCCGACGGAACATCAATGGCAACCAGCGCACATTGGGGGTCCATGGGAAAAAGCCCCTTGGCACCCCTCCGTTTTTTTAAAGCAGCAAGTCCTTTTTCGCAGGCAGTTTCTGCGGCTGTCTGCAAGGAAAGAGAAAGCGACGTAAAAACAGATAAGCCCCCGTGATAAAGGCGTTCCGGTCCGATAATTTCTTCGAGTTGTTTTCTGAGCTCCGATGTGAAATAGGGCGCTTTGGTTGCCTCCGCCTGGGGGGGAGGGAGCGGGAGGCGTTCTTCTTTTGCCTTTTGATATTCGTCCCTATTAATAAGGCCGACATCATGCATTTGCTTCAGGACGATATTTCTTCTTTTGATGGCAAGGTCCTTGTTGACCAGCGGGGAGTATCTGGACGGCGCTTTTGGCATGGCAGCAATAAGGGCGCACTGGGACAATGTCAACGTTTCTGAAGGTTTACCGAAAAAGATATTTGCCGCCGCCTCGACACCGTATGCACCGCTGCCAAAGTAGATTTGATTTAAATAGAGCTCAAGTATTTCTTCTTTTGTATATCTTCTTTCAATCTGGAAAGCTAAAAAAGCTTCTTTTATTTTTCTGTCAATTGATTTTCTGGGAGTGAGAAACAGGGTTTTTGCAAGCTGTTGTGTCAACGTACTGGCACCTTCCACGAATTCTCCGGCAAGAATATCCCTAATGATGGCCCGAAAGATGCCTTTCAAGTCAATACCGCTATGGCCAAAGAAGTTTCTGTCTTCGGTAGCGATAAGGGCACTTACAAGAAGTGGTGGTATCTTCCCAAAAGGGATGGGGTCTCTTTTTTCAATAAAGAACTCTGCCAGCAGTTCGTTTTCTATGGAGTAGATGCGTGTGGTGGCTGATGGCCGAAATGATTCAAGGGCTCGGATTTGGGGCAGGTCACGGGTAAGGGAGAGGACTGCCCCCAGGAAACTTCCAAACAGGATTGCCATGGCTGTAACGGCAACGAACAATGCCTTTTTATTTTTGGCTGGTGTCATGGGTATGAACGCAGTATTATGTAGAACCGTTTTCAGCCCTTTATGATAGGGTGGCAGCGTCTAACGGTTGACACATGAGACTTATAAGCGCATGTGTCTACTTGACGGCTTTTTGAATTGAATATAGGTATGAAAGACACAGGCAATTGTCAACTGGAATGACAATGCCGCAAGTTTAACAGATAGCGCTTACCGCCTACGGCGGTTTTGGAGGCATAAATGACACACCACAACCATTCACATGACGCACCTGTCAATTTGACCGTGGCAGAAAAACTTGAAAAATTACTTGATCATTGGATCAAACACAATGAAGAGCATGCCACTACCTACTTATTATGGGCCGATCGTGCAAAGGAAGAGGGGCTGGCGGAAATAGAGAGCCTACTTGTAGAAGCGGCTGAAAAGACCAACGTGATCAGTAAAAAATTCGAAGCGGCCTTTGCCCGTTTATCAGCCAAGTGACCCACGTTGATGATTACAAATGGCATTCGTTGAGAAGATTCTGCGAGTTGTTTTGGTAACCTTGTATTTTAAAGTAACGCGCCGTTTTCTTCAATATCTTCGATCAGCGATTCAACAAGTTTTTGGGATAGGGCTTCATTGCACGCTCTTAACACTGAAAACGCTTCTTGGGGCGCCATGCCTTGTCGGTAAGGACGGTTCGTTGTCATGGCGTCAAAATGGTCTGCAACGCTTATGATCTGGGCCCCTATAGGGATATCGCCTTCATTGAGCCCCAATGGATAACCGGTACCGTCCAGTCTTTCATGATGCGCACAAACATAGGCGAGTACGGGTGCCGTAAAGTTAAGGCCTGCCAAGATGGCCCGGCCGATGAGCGGGTGGGCCGATATTTCAGTGGTCATTTGATGGGTGAGCACCGCATTTTTATTTCGAAACGTTACGTCGCTAAACCCGATTTTCCCAATATCATGGAGCAAACCACCGAGTCGTACCTGCTCAACTTCGTCTTCAGAAAGATTTTGACGCTTTGCAAGTCGCTGTGAATAAACGGACACGCGTTTGACGTGTCCTTCGGTATACCTGTCCTTCACGCCAAGTTGCTTTGACAGCGCAATCGAAATGGTTGCTGAATCCTTTTCTGATACGACGGCCAGGGATTTGGAAATAGCTAACTGGCTGCATTGGAGAAAATCTGCCGCTTGAAAGGGTTGATCTGGTTCGTGTCTCAGTGTTCACCAGCCTCATTCTTTTGGTTATCGGCATGTTGCGGGAAGGTTTGGCCGTCCATAAGATATTTATTTGAAGTTGTCAACCATAAAATCAAACAGATGCCCGAATTCAATACACATTAAATTATTTGTTTCCGGACCAGATCGTTTTTTTCGTAATTCCGGTTTAACAAAAGGGTTACCCGTTCATTGGGCTGCGAGAAAGGGACAGGATTTCCGGCTTCATTGATAATCTCTTCAACTCGGTCTGAAACAGGCGGCCCCGTTCTTTGGATCACCTCTATATACGTTCCTCGAAACAATTTGTTTCTGGTATCAAACTCAACCTGGTTTCGTCCTTGGGCGGTGATGATTTTGCCGAGGAACTGCTGGATGGTGCCCGGCGACTTGTTCTCCGGATTAAGCGAGTTGCAGTCCAAAGCACCGAAATAAAACCCGGTGCCGTAAGACCGGTGGTTGATAGATCGAAGCTCTTTGAGCCAGTAATCCCGAACTCGATAGCAAGATGGATTTTGATAATAGGCATCAATTGCTTCCCGATACATTTTAACTGTCACCGCAGCATAATGTATTCCCTTCATCCGCCCCTCGATTTTAAGGGAGCTGATGCCGGAATTAATCATTTCAGGAAGATGTTCAATCATACAAAGGTCGCTTGAATTAAAAACATAGGTGTTTTGTCGGTCCTCTGCGATCGGAAAGTAAACCCCCGGTCTCTTTTCTTCTACCACCGCATACCGCCAGCGGCAGGGATGGCTGCACATCCCTCGGTTACTATCACGGTTGGTCATTACATTACTAAGCAGGCAACGTCCGGAATAGGACATACACATGGCACCATGAACAAAGGCTTCGATATCAACGTGACACCGGTGTGAGATTTCCTTTATTTCTTTAAGGGAGAGCTCCCGTGCCGCATTGATGCGTTTGACACCTAATTTTTCCCAAAAAAGCGCACTGCGATAATTGGTGGTGTTTGCCTGGGTGCTCAGGTGGACCGGAAGGTGAGGCGCGGCTTGCTGCGCCGCTAGAAAAACGCCGGGATCAGAGATAATGAGGGCGTCTGGATTTATGTTGCCGAGTTGTCTTAGGTACTGAAATAGGGCCTCTTGATCATGATTTCTTGAAAAAAGGTTGCAGGCAACGTAGACCTTGACACGATTCGAATGGGCAAGCTGTATGGCTGTTTCGAGCTCATCGCGCGTGAAATTTCCAGAGAAATTTCTGAGGCTAAAGTTCTTTCCGGAAAGATACACGGCATCTGCGCCATAATGGATTGCAATCTCAAGCTTTTCAAAGGAGCCTGCCGGTGCCAGCAGTTCCACTTTTCGGGGTGGGTCATGTATCATATGTGATAAAATTACCTGATATAACACTGGCGGGCATGTTTCAATCGTCCGACAGGAGTTCTTTTAAGACTTGGCCAAGGCTTTCTTGCCAGGGTTTCTGGGGCAATTGAAACACCTCCAAAAGCCGGCTGCAGTCAAGGGCTGAAAAAACTGGCCGGGTCGTTTTCGTGGGATATTCCGAGGTCGGGATCGCGTCGACTGTGGGCGTGCCAGCGTAGCCAAGCCGTTTGGCAATCCTAAATATTTCTTCTGCAAAATCGAACCATGTGATGATACCCTGGCCGCAATAATGGTACGTTCCCCAGATAGGTGTTTCCCAGGATGATACATGGGTTGCGATAGCGAGAACCGTGTCCGCAATATCACCGGCAGACGTTGGGCAGCCGAATTGATCGTTTACGACCCGTAAGGTATCACGCGTCGCTCCGAATTTTAACATGGTTTTGACAAAATTATGGCCATGGATGCCGTACACCCATGACGTTCTCAAAATAATATGACGGTGAAGCCGGTCCCTGACCTCCTCTTCCCCGGCAGCTTTGCTGTGGCCGTAAATACCAAGGGGGGACAACGCATCGTCCTGACGGTATGGGGTCACGGCACTGCCGTCAAATACATAGTCGGTGGAAAGATGAATCAAGGGGATGTCTAATTCGGCACAACAGGTCGCCAAAATGGCCGGGCCGTCCTGGTTGACGGAAAATGCCTGTTGGGTGTTTGTTTCCGCCTGGTCAACGTTTGTGTAAGCGGCTGCGTTGACGACAAGGTCCGGATGATAGCGTGCGATGGTTTCTGCTGTTTGTTTTGGGCGGGTGATATCCATTTGGGCATGGTCAAAGCCATGGACAGTGAGACCGGGCGGTTGGGCCCGACGGCATAACTCCCATCCCACCTGGCCATTTGCGCCGGTGACAAGAACGATCATGGGGACACCTGTGGTAGTTTGTCGGTTGTAAGATCTTTAAGCAGGGGATAGGCGCGATCTTTTTCAGAAAGAATGGGGGCTTCAATGGGCCACTGGATACCGATGGCGGGATCCGACCAAAGAACGCCGCCCTCATCGTCAGGGGCGTAAAATGCGCTGCATTTATAGGAGAACAGGGCGGTATCGCTTATGACACAGAACCCATGGGCAAAGCCTTTAGGAATGAAGAACTGGCGCATATTGCTTCCAGACAGATAAAGGGCTTCCCACTTTCCGAAAGTGGGTGATTCCGGACGCAGATCCACCGCTACATCAAACACTTCTCCATCTAAGACATGAACAAGTTTTGCCTGGGGGGCATTGATCTGAAAATGCAGACCCCGTAGCGTGTTTTTCACAGAGCGGGAGAGGTTGTCCTGCACAAAAATATCGTCGATGCCAGCTTCCCCATAGCGCTGCTGCTGGTATGTTTCAGTGAAAAAACCTCTCGAATCCCCATAAATTTTTGGTTCGATAATGAGTAGCCCGGTTAGGGAAGTCTCATGCACCTTCATGAGAAATTCTCCTGGTATGAGATCATGTCCATTAAATATTTTCCGTATCCGTTTTTCATAAGGGGTTTGGCAAGGGCTTCCACGGCATCAGCTGAGATATATCCTAACCGGTAGGCGATCTCCTCAATACATGCAACCTTGAGGCCCTGTCGGCTTTCAATGGCCTCGATAAAATTGTTTGCCTGCATTAAGGTTTCATGGGTCCCGGTATCGAGCCAGGCAATTCCGCGCCCCAGTTTTTCCACCCAGAGTTGCTGCATCTCCAGATACGCCTTGTTGACATCTGTAATTTCAAGCTCTCCGCGACCGGACGGTTTTAAAGATGCTGCAATATCGATCACCTGATTGTCATAAAAGTAAAGACCGGTGACCGCATAATTGGATTTCGGATGCTGCGGTTTTTCTTCAATCGAAATCACCTGACCGTCTTTGTTAAAACTAACCACTCCATATCGCTGCGGGTCTTTGACCCAGTAGCCGAAAATCGTTGCCCCCTCGCTTCTTTCCATGACCGATTTGTACATTTTGGTCAAACCGTGGCCATAAAAGACGTTGTCCCCCAGTACCATGCAGACATTTCCATTGCCGATAAAATCCCGGCCAATGACAAAGGCCTGGGCCAACCCCTCTGGCCTTGGTTGTTCGGCATATTCAAACGAGAGCCCCCACTGGCTGCCATCTCCCAGTAAATTTTTAAACAGAGGAAGGTCCCGGGGAGTGGAGATGATCAAGATCTCTCTTATTTTTGCCAACATGAGCACCGCAAGGGGATAATATATCATTGGTTTGTCATAGAGGGGAAGCAGTTGCTTGCTCACAACTTTTGTGATGGGATAAAGCCTTGTTCCCGATCCGCCGGCCAGAATAATACCTTTCATCTGAATCCTTTTAATGATATGCAAATTAACTTACTGATACCAAACGGTTGTGATATCATTGTCGCCAGATTAATTAAATGTAATCACATAGCGCTTTTTACAAACAATCGCAACCTTGGTAACAGGCGATGATTGAAATACCAGATCCTTTGCTTTTATTATCGAAGGCCAAAACAACGAACAATACCATAAAATGTTAAAACAATCGATTTACAGGGACGCATATGGTCACCCCCAATCCAGTTGCCTTACTTTTGCCGGCATCTGGGCCCACCACATGAAATTTTTAATCGTGGGGATGGTGCTTGCCTTCTTTGGTTTCGCCGATGGGTTGTATGCCAGAACCTTGCTTGACCAGTTGGGACGACAGGTGGCGGTGGGCGATTCCCCTCAACGGGTGATCGCACTCGCACCGAATATCACAGAAATCGTATATACTCTTGGCCAGCAACATCGCCTGATCGGTGTGAGCCAATTCAGTGACTATCCACCCGAGGCGAAATTGCTTCCCAAGGTAGGATCCTACGCCCATCTTGATCTGGAAAAGATCGTTTCGTTGCAACCGGATTTGTGCATTGCCATTAAGGACGGTAACCCCAAAGAAGTCGCCATGCGGTTAGCGGCCCTTCATGTTCCGGTGTATGTGGTAAATCCGAAAGATTTGGACACGGTGCTCAATACCGTGCTGGATATCGGCCGACTCCTGAACGCCGAAGGGAATGCGAAAGAGGTGGTGGGGATGCTTAAATCAAGGATTAAAACGATTGATGCCTCTCTTTCACAAATAAAACATCGGCCGCGTGTTTTTGTTCAGATTGGTATCTCTCCCATTGTTTCTGCGGGAAGCCATACCTTTATCCACGAGCTGGTGGAACGTGCGGGCGGGATCAATGTAGCAAAGGGACCTGTCACTTATCCAAGGTTCAGCCGGGAACAGGTCCTGTCAATGGCACCGGATGTCATCGTGATTACCTCCATGGCCCGGGGTGCCCTTTTTCAAGAGGTGAAGGATGAGTGGATGAAATGGCAGAGCCTGCCGGCAGCCAGGGAGAACCGAATATTCATTCAGGATTCCAACCTGTGTGACCGCCCCACCCCCCGACTTGTGGACGGCCTGGAACTGCTGGCACGGTTGATTCATCCCGAAATTTTTAAGGATTCACCATGAGTGGCCGGGGTGCATTTGCAAAAAACTTTTGGTTGGTCATGATCGTGTTATCAATATTACTGGTGGGGGCCATGCTGTTGGGACTCTGTATGGGATCCTCCGAGCGGACGGTTTGGGCGGCCCTCAAAGCCGTCTTTAACCCTGGAGAGGGTGATGCGACCCTGCGTACCATTGTGCTGCAAATTCGATTGCCCCGTGTTCTGTTGGCCGTTGCGGTGGGAGCTGCGCTTTCCGTGGGCGGACTGGTGTTCCAGGCCTTATTGAAAAACCCCCTGGCAGAGCCATATATTCTCGGTATTTCGGGCGGGTCGGCCATTGGTGCCATCGTTGGTATTCTAATGGGATTTTCGAGGTTTCCCGGGGTATGTACCACGGCATTTTCAGGCAGCATCGCCACACTGGGGCTGATTCTTTTCATGAATGCGGGCAGGTCAATTCTTAAGAAAGAGTCTTTGCTTCTTTCAGGCGTGATGATCAACGCCTTCTGTTCGGCTGTGATTATGTTTCTGGTATCCTTGACCCAGGATTCCCGTCTTCACAACATCATTTTTTGGCTTATGGGTGATTTGAGCCAGGGTAACATTCAACAGGCCCTTATCCTAATGGGATTGCTTTTGCCGTGCCTTTTTATCGTATTTTTTCTTTCCAATACTATGAATGTGCTACTGTTGGGAGAGGAAATTGCCCATACGGCCGGCATCAACATCAAGCAGGTCAGCTTGACGCTTCTGATTGTTACTTCTTTCATGGTAAGCACAACGGTTAGCTATTGTGGGCTGCTGGGGTTTGTGGGCCTTGTGATGCCACATTCATTGCGGTTGATTTTGGGTCCGGACCATCGCATTTTGGTGCCGGCTTGTATTTTAGGCGGAAGCGCCTTTATGGTGCTTTGTGATGTTTTGGCCCGAACACTCCCAGAGCAGGGAGAAATGCCAGCGGGGGTGATTACGGCGATGATCGGCGCCCCCTTATTTATTTATCTCTTGAGGCGATCAAATTGACACAGGCGGCTCTCCAGGTCAAAGGTGTCTCCTATTTCTACGGGGATCGGCCAATTCTGAAACAGCTCGATTTTGGGGTCGAGGACGGAGAATTTTTTATTATTATCGGGCCAAATGGTTCTGGAAAGACAACCCTGTTAAAAACATTATGTGGCATTGAAACTGCAAGGTCCGGCAACATCGATCTGTTTGACCGACCGCTAGTGGGGTACTCGAAAACTGCCATCGCAAAAAAATTGTCGTTTGTGCCGCAAATAGTCCCTGTTGACTTTCCGTTTACTGTGCTGCAAACGGTCTTAATGGGCCGATATCCGCATTTGGGGGTGTTGGGGGTTGAAAAAGACCATGACCTTGAAATCGCCATGCAGGCGCTTACTTTCAGTGGTGTGGAACAGCTTGCCGATCGAAGACTGAATGAATTGAGTGGCGGAGAGCGCCAGCGGGTATTCATCGCGCGCGCTTTGTGTCAGGAACCGAAACTGCTGCTTCTAGACGAACCAACCGCATCGTTGGATCTTTCTCACCAACTGAGAATTATGGATTTAATGGAACAATTGAAGCAGCAACAGGGCATGACCATTGTGATGGTATCCCATGATATTAATCTTGCGGCGATGTATGCCGATCGGATACTACTTATCAAAGAAGGGGCGCTTGTTAGTTTAGGCACACCTTGGGAGGTGTTGACCTATGATACCCTCGAAAGTGCCTATGACTGTACCCTGCTGGTGGATAAAAGCCCCCTTGGCCCTTTTCCGCGAATAACCCTTGTACCCAGAAAGTGCCTTGGACCAAACACGAGAGGTGGAGTTGCTCCATGAAAATGAAAGCGTCTCAGACCCATGAGAAACCGCTGGTATTGATTGTGGACGACAATCCTACCAATATCGATCTGCTGGTAGATGCCTTAAAAGGAGAGTATCGGTTGGGTATCGCAAAGACCGGGGCCAAGGCGATTGAATACGCTGAAACCTATCAACCGGATGTTATTCTTTTGGATATTATGATGCCTGTCATGGATGGCTACGATGTCTGTATTCATTTGAAACAGAACGAAAAAACGAAGGGAATTCCTGTTATTTTCATCACCGCAATGAGCACACCCGAGCAAAAAGTCCGTGGCTTTGAGGTTGGCGGGGTTGACTATATTACAAAACCCTTTTTTGCCCAGGAGGTCATCGCACGGGTCAAGATGCACATTTCGCTCAAGAAAATGGCCGAATCTCTAAGTGCGCAAAACATTTTACTGGAGAAACGGGTGGCGAAAAAAACTGCTGCGCTCCAGCAGATGTTGAATGCCACCATTCAAGCCATGGCCTTGGCGGTGGAGATCAGGGACCCCTATACGGCAGGGCATCAGGAGCGGGTAGCATTTTTGGCCTGCGCCATTGCAAAAAAAATGGAATTACCGCCCCCCCAAATTAGCGCTATCCGGTTTTCGGGAATTCTTCATGATATCGGCAAAATCCGTATTCCGGCGGCTATTATTAATCGGCCTGGAAAATTGCTTGCAATCGAGCGTGAGATAATAAAAATTCATCCCCAGATTGGTTATGACCTGTTGAAAAACATTCCGTTTCCATGGCCGATTGCCAAGATCGTATTACAGCATCATGAGAAACTGGACGGATCGGGTTATCCGAAAGGATTGAAAGGAAAAGATATCTTACTTGAAGCCAAAATACTAACGGTGGCGGACATCACGGAAGCGGAGAGCTCTCATCGCCCCTATCGGCCGACCCGGGGAATCGAAGCGGCGCTTGAAGAGATAAAAAATAATCGTGGCACATTGTATTACCCGGAAGCTGTTGATGCCTGCTGGGACCTTTTTAAAAAAGATAATTTTAAGTTTAATAATGTTGACGGGGCAGACAACTACAACAACGGCTTTTTTTAATCCCAGCACAAACAATGTGAAAGCTGAAAGGCGCTTTAAAACGATTTTAGGGCGGCGTCTCTCGTTTTGAAAATATCAATAATACGGTCCAGCCGTATGAGGTCAAGCACCTCTAAAATATGTTGTTGAACACCACAAATTTTCAGTACGCCGCCCTTCTTTTTCATCCGGTTGAAGCAGGATAAGAGGGTGCCGCAACCGGAACTGTCAACGAAGCTGACCGCTGATAAATTCAATACAATTTGGTCGTTCTCACCCAAAAAAGGAAGGATTTTATCTTTAAAGGCATCCGTGTTCGCGGCGTCCAGCGTATCTGTTTCTACTTCCAAAATGGTGATACCGTTTACTTTTTCTGAAATTATCTCCATCAAATTATACTTCCGTTATGTTGATAGTAAGTGTGGTGCAATTGGCGCCATTTTCTTCGGTACGGAGGTCCATATCGCTGACACTCTTAGAAATAAGATACAGGCCAAATCCGCTTTCCTGTGAGCCATCAAATACAGGAAGCGGCACAGATTGCGTATCGAATTGCTCGCCCCAATCATAGAACCGGAAAGAAAGATGCGTGGCTGTTTGTTTTGCGTCGATTAAAATTCGGTTTTTCGGTTGATTGCCGTAGGCGTGCTTGATAATATTTGCCACGACCTCATTGGCCGCCAGTACAATTTGTGAAACAGGCCGAGAAAGTTTCCGGTCCTTAATTTTTTCGCAGATGTCATTCACAAAGGTCCGGACGCGTGCCAGTTCGTTGAGGTCACTTTGTATTTCAATTTTTGTATACAAGGTTTCCTTGGATTTTTCATGGGCGGCATCAATTTTGACAAGTAGACAAGTCAGATCATCTTGAAACACTTCTGACTGCTTAAAGGCCACGATGTTTTTCCATAAAAGTGTCACCAGCTTTTCAGCATCGTTTGCCGCGTTTTCTTCCAAAAAAGTGATGAGCCGCTTTTCACCGTAAAAGCTGCCGTCTGGCTTTCTGGCCTCTGTGAGACCATCGGAATAAAAAAGGAATAAATCTCCGTCCTTGAAGCTGACGACTTCCTTTTTAAAGGGGCTGTTTCCGGGAAAACCGAACGGCATATTGGTGCCATGAATGAGCCGGCATTTTTGCGCGTCAGCCTCGTAATGGATTGTTCGCATATGGCCACAATTTACAATACTTAACAGAGAGTTTTTTGCATCAACCCTTGCAAAGCAGAGTGTTACAAAGGTTTCCAGCTCTTTTAACTTGTCAATAATCGCCGTGTGCGAGCGGTCAATGATGTCTTCCGGTTCAGGCAGATGACCGGGGCCGGTCACGGGAGATATTTCAGTCAACACCTTCAAAAAGTGGCTCCTCATGGCGGCGCCCAGGAGCGCTGCCGTGATCCCTTTCCCCATGACGTCACCAATCAGCAAGTCGAAACCTTGATCCTGTATATTGAAAAAATCGAAAAAATCCCCATCAACTTTCTGAGAAGGCTGTGTCAGAAGTCCTACTTGGAGTCCTTGAACATTTTCTGGCGGGCGCCCCTGCAATAAATCTTTTTGAATTTTCGCAGCAATTTCGATTTCATGGTCCCTTGCTTTTCGAAGAGAAAGATGGGCCTCAACGCGGGCCTTTACCTCTTCGGTATGGAAGGGCTTGGTAATATAATCGATGGCTCCCACCGAAAACCCCTTGGCCTTGTATTCCGGCTCGCTGCGAGCCGTCAGAAATATAACCGGGATATCTCTTGTATACAAATCTGCCTTTAAATGCTGGCAAACTTCATATCCATCCATCTCGGCCATCATAATATCGAGGAGGATGAGGTCCGGTGGATTTTTCTTCGCAAAATGGAGTGCGCCCTGTCCGTTTTTGGCAACTCCCAGACGATACGAGTCTTTCAGCGCGTTGACGAGCAGATCTATATTGATAGCATTGTCATCAACGACAAGGATTAGAGGTTTTTGCTTTTTTACCGGTGACATCAATTTGCCTTTGTTTGGGTATCAAGAATGATCGACCACACACAATAAATGCCATTAGATTTCAATAATGGTCATCTTGCCATTAATGATGCGCGGGTGCCGTCGGTGCTGCCGGCGGTGGCGTTGGCTGGGCGGTGATAGTGGTTTCGGCAGCCGAGCCTTTCATCTTTGCATCAATCCATTCTATTTTTTGATTTACAAGGTTTTCATCGACGGGATCCAAAAACAACCGGTTTGCTTCATTCAAGTATTGTCGTGCCGCTTCAAAACCTTCGGTGGTGCCTTTGCTTGCCGAAATGTCCGCTTTATAGAGGAGTGTCATCATTTCAATTTTGTGAAGCCTGCTTTTGGCAATGTTCATTAGTTCCGTAGTGATGGCAAAAGACTTGGCTTTATTGAGTTCGGTCCGAATTGCTTCGTAATCAGGCAGTTTCGATGCCTCAAGCAGCTTGTCGGCTTTCTGAAGATAGTTTTGGAAAATCAGCGCGTAAGCATCTTTTTTAGATGCAGCGCCAAGACGCTCTTCTGAAACGGAGATACCCTCAAGAGCCATCAGTTTATGAGTTCCGATGGGGGCAAACTTGCCTTTCCAAATTTCAACGGTTCCATTGTTGTTTTTTATTTCGAAATTTCCGGTGTTTGAAAAACTTGCAAGAACAATGAGCAGTAGAATAGCCGCGAAACAGGCGCCGGCCAGTACGATCGATTTTTGCATACTATTATCTCCCTGACCAACGGAAACGGTATCGGGGACCGTTATTTCCGTAGGTTGTGATATGGTTATTTCTGGTAAGGAAAGCGTTTTTTCTTTTGGAACTTGAGACGGACTGATTTTTTTTCGTGGTGCCACAGCGGGTGCCGCCGCTACCGGGGTCGGTTCGGGTGCTGGCGCTTCGACCTCAGCGGGTGCCGCCGCTACCGGGGTCGGTTCGGGTGCTGGCGCTTCGACCTCAGCGGGTGCCGCCGCAACCGGGGTCGGTTCGGGTGCTGGGGCTTCGACCTCAGCGGGTGCCGCCGCAACCGGGGTCGGTTCGGGTGCTGGCGCTTCGACCTCAGCGGGTGCCGCCGCTACCGGGGTCGGTTCGGGTGCTGGCGCTTCGACCTCAGCGGGTGCCGCCGCAACCGGGGTCGGTTCGGGTGCTGGCGCTTCGACCTCAGCGGGTGCCGCCGCTACCGGGGTCGGTTCGGGTACCGGCGCTTCGACCTCAGCCGGTGCCGCCGCAACCGGGGTCGGTTCGGGTGCTGGCGCTTCGGCCACAGCGGGTGCCGCCGCTTCCGGGGAAGTTAAATCAAACTGTTTGAAGAGTAGTTTTCTGATGCGTTCAATTTCTTCAGGCGCTTCATTGGAAATATACGGTGGAGACGTAATGGACGCCCGGCGAGTATCGTCCGGCGGGCTGTAGAGTGACGCCGGCGGTGTGACCTCATATTTGGCTAGCAACAGCTCTTTGATGCTGGGCACCTTTTTGGGTGCACGTTTTGCTGCTTTGTTTGTTTGTTTGGCTGATTTCGGGGCAGGCTTTCGCTTTGCGGGCGTCTTTTTCGCAGGCGCTTTTTTTACTGCTTTCGCTTTAACCCCACCCTTTTTTGATTTCGCAGCGGTTTTTTTTGCTTTTGGCTTTTTCTTTGCAGTGGATGATAGTAAATTTTTTTTTCCCATGAACCCCTCATTTCGCTATCGTCAATAGAGACCTAATTGCATTTAATATCATCAATTATCAAATTGAGTTAACAGTGCATTTTTATAAATATAAACTTGCTAAATATAAGATTACAGCGTATTTGTAAACCGTTTTTTAGGAAACAACCAAAATGGGAATGATGTTTCTGCCCCACATTGCCGGTACTGAAATGCTGGAAGAAAAAAAAAACAAATTGGCGAAGCTCCTTCGACATTATCAGAAAATGATCATTGCGTTTTCCGGTGGGGCGGACAGCACCTTTTTGCTGGCAACGGCCTGCAAAATCCTTGAAGGAAACGTGATCGCCGCGACATATGCCTCCCCATTTCATCCTGACCGGGAAACCCGGGCAGCCGTTGCACTCGCCAAACAGTTTGGGGTGCCTCATCGGCTTATCAGGGTAACATCCATCGGACCGAAGGCCTTGGCCGACAATCCAATCGATCGCTGCTATATCTGTAAAAAACGGATCGGGGCAGCTTTCCAGGATCTTGCCATATCATTAGACATAGAGACCGTTGCCCATGGAGAAAACCTTGACGATCGTGATGATTATCGACCCGGTTCACGTGCGGCCAAAGAAATGGGGTGGGTGGCCCCCCTTGCCCAGGCAGGTTTTCGGAAAATCGAAATTCGTAATCTTTCCAAAGCGATGGGGCTTCCTACCTGGAACAAACCGGCGATGCCCTGCCTTGCCACGCGGATTCCTTACGGGACCCCTATTACACTGAAAGCGCTTCAGATGGTTGAGCAATCGGAAACGTATGTGCTGTCAATGGGATTTTCAGATTGCCGTATCAGGTATCATGGCGACATTGCTCGCATCGAGGTGCCTATCGAGGAAATTGGCCGAATTATAACAGAAAACGTTCGTGAACGTATTGTCCAAAAACTCCGAGAAATCGGGTTCCGGTATATTTCGATTGATTTGGAAGGGTATGTTCCGGGTAGTATGAATCGTGGGATTGTTTTGCCTGCTTAAGGTTCCCTGGGTGTCGGTATTAGTTTGGTTGCCATTCTCGTTTTTATCGGTTATGAATCTTCCTTCCAGGTCTCGTATTTCGTAATTTTTGGTACGGCTGGCCTACGGTATCAGTTTCAAATACTCATAACGTTCATGTTATACGTCATATTCTTATTCAACTGAATTGAAAGGAGGAAGTTGTGATTAAAGATGGAGAAAAGGGAGCCATTCTCCAAAGGGACCAGAAGACCTTTGCGGTTGCACCCCATGTGCCATGTGGCGTGATTGCCCCTGATTTGCTGAGAAAATTAGCGGATGTTTCAGAAAAATATAATGCTGCTGCACTTAAAATCACGAGTGCTGCTCGAATCGCCATTGTGGGAATTCAGGAGGAAGATATTGATAAGGTGTGGGCTGAGCTTGGAATGGCGCCCGGTCATGCAGTGGGGCTTTGCATACGGAGCATAAAAGCTTGTCCTGGTAATACGTTTTGCCGGCTTGGTAAGCAGGACAGTTTGAAAATGGGCATGACGCTTGATGAGAAGTACCATGGGTTTGATCTTCCCAGTAAAACCAAAATCGGAGTTAGCGGGTGCGCCAACCAATGCGCGGAAACCTGTATCAAGGACCTTGGGCTGGTGGGTAAGAAAAATGGCTGGACAATACTTGTGGGGGGCGCCGGTGCATCCAAACCACGACTGGCAGATACTCTAACAGAAGGACTGGGCGACGAGGAGGCATTATCGGTCATCGAAAAGGTGCTCGCCTTCTATAAGGAAAATGCGAAAAAGTTTGAACGGATCGGCAAGATGATTGATCGCGTAGGCTTGGATACATTAAAGGCTGCCGTTTTATAAAGAATAATCGGCTAAATCCGAAGCGGAGAGCAATATGGACGTTTTTCCTGAAGTCGACAAAATTCGAATGGCGCGTTGGGAAAAACCATCACTGACCTGGGGGCTTGTGCCGACCATGGGATTTTTGCACGAGGCCCATCTTAATCTGGTACGGCGGGCCAAAGCCGAAAATGATAGGGTCGGTGTTAGTATTTTCGTCAATCCGATACAATTTAACAATCAGAACGATCTGTCGACTTACCCCAAGGACCTGGCCCGGGATCTTGACCTGCTTGCCAAAGAAAACGTAGATTTGGTTTGGACACCTACGCCGGATATCGTTTATCCGGAGGGGTACCAAACCTACGTGAATGTAGAAGCGGTGACACTGTTTTTAGAGGGCGCTTCAAGGGCAGGCCATTTCCAGGGCGTTTCGACAATCGTAACGAAACTGTTCAATGTGTTTCAACCCACCCGGGCCTATTTCGGTCAAAAGGACGCACAACAGGTCGTTGTCGTTCAAAGAATGGTAAGGGACCTTAACTTTAACCTGGAGGTGGTGGTCTGCCCTACGACCCGAGAAGCCGATGGCCTTGCCATGAGCTCCAGAAACGTAAAACTGACACCGGGACACCGAAATCAATCGCCCTGCCTCTATGCGGCATTGATTGCAGCGGAAAAAGCGGTTGACGCGGGAGAAAAAGATGCTGCCAGGTTGCGGGAGATTATGACAGCCAAAATCCAACAGGCACCGGATGCTGTTCTTGATTACGTGAGTGTTGCAGACACTGAAACACTAGAAGAGCTTGATGTGATTCATCACCGCGCATTGCTTTCAATGGCGGTTTTTTTTGGAGAGGTGCGGCTAATTGATAATAGGGTTGTTGAAAGGAGAAGGGGATGACAAAAAAACGATTTGTCGGGTGGGTCTCGTTAAGTGTCTTTTTTATTATGGCGGCATGCGGTGGCGGCAAATACAGCGACGCCATCAAACTCAATACGAAATTTGCTGATGCCATGGAAGAATACATAGGAAATCTTGAAAAGGCAGACAACGCGGGGGCTGTGGCTGGTGCAATCAATGACTTTGCCACACAGATGGAAACACTGGGACCACAAATGAGAAAACTTTCGGAAAAATATCCGGAACTAAAAAACAAGGACCAGGACCATTATCCCGAAGCGTTAAGGGAATGCCAGAAAAGGTCCGAAGAGCTGGGGTTGCGCATGGCCGGATCTTTCATGAAAACAATGAAATACATGAACGATTCCAAAGTAAGGGCCGCCCAGGAGCGTCTGCAGAAAGCCATGGGCTCGATGATGCCTTCATAACAAGACGCCCAAGACAGCGTTCTTCAGCATGCTAAAGCGTGGAGAGCGCTGTTTCAAGATCGTATTCGTACCCGACATAGAAGTGATCAGCGCCTTGAATGATCTTGAGTGTGGCATTTTTATTCCATTTTGAAATATGCTTTTTCACGGCGCCTGGGGATGCAAATTCATCCAAGCTGCCGGTAATTACCCTTGACAGTTCCGGTAATTCCTTAATGTCGCCGAAATCCATAAAGTCTACGGGGGGGGATACCATAATCATTTGTTTCATGCCTTCCAGCCGGGTGGATGCATTGGCATTCACCCATGCGCCGAATGAATACCCCCCGATCATTACCGGTGCAATCCCCCTGTTCCTAAGAAATGCCGCGGCCGATAGAACATCCTGTTGCTCGCCAATACCATCATCGTATTGTCCCTTACTCGCTCCCACGCCTCTGAAATTGAATCGTAAGGTAGTGTAGCCGTGTTTGTACAGGGCTGACGCAATGGTTTCCACTACGGGATTGTGCATATCACCACCGTAAAGAGGGTGGGGATGGGTAATAAGGGCGCCTTTTTTATGGCCGCCTGATTGGAACAGTCCCTCCAGATCGACACCTTCACCGGCGATAATTACTTTTTCTTCCATTTCCGAGTCTTTTCTCCTTTGCCGCTGCGAAGCACCTCGATAATTTCTTTCCCTAGGGCCTCCCGTTGCCAATTTTTCATATCTTCAACGGTTAGTAGTTCTTCGGTTGTTTTCGGATTTTGTATGGCTATCTGGGTGATCAATGCCCGGTTGCATATCAGACCGGCATCCATATTGAGTATGGCGGCTTTGTCTTGGCGCCATTTTTGAAGTGCTTTAACACGGGGTGGCACTTGTGAGGGAAGCTTTGGGGCTTTCTTTTTAGGATAAACCGGTTGTTCTTTGGCGTCCATTTCAAGGCCCTCCTTGACGCAGAGAACCAAGTCCTCACCGTACATTGCAAGGGGTGCCTTTCCCATTACACCGAGCTTTTCAAGTGAATGCAACGTGTTGGGCTGTTCCATGGAAATTGTGAGAGCAACCTTGTTACTAAAAATCTTGAATAGTGGTTTATCCTTAGCTTGCGCGATCTTCTTGCGAAACTGCAACACATTTTCGAGCACTGCAAGGGCTTTTGAGGATAGACGCCCAGCGCCTTTGAATTTAAGATAAAGTGGAAGTGAATTGCTCTGGTTCATGCGTACGGTGCTGAGGTAGGCACATTCTTCAACGACCCAGGAGAGCCGTTGCCTGTTTCTTAATTCATCTATCATTTGTCTGGCAATCGGCAACAGGTAAATAACATCTTGCGCGGCATACTCGACCATTGGTTCGGGTAGCGGACGTTTTGACCAATCTTTTTTTTGGTACTTTTTATTTAACTGGACGTCAACGTATTGTTGCACAATCGATTCCAGCCCCGTGCCCGGAATACCCAAAAACCGAGAGGCAAGTTCCGTATCAAACAGGTTATGAATGACAAATCCAAAATCCCGATACAGACTGCGTACATCATAGTCGGCACCATGAAAGATCTTTTGAATGGCATTGTTTTCAAACAAGGGCTTCAATGGCGACAAGTCTTTTAACACCAGCGGGTCTATTACCAGATTGACCGTTTCGGTGGCCATTTGAACCAGGCAGACTTTTTCATGGTAGTGGTACAGTGAGTCTGCCTCCAGGTCCACAGCAATGTGACTGGCAGTTTCAAGCTTCTTTACGGCGTTGGACAATGCCGAGGGGGTATCAATGTATACATATGCAACGGGCACATCGGGTGTCATTTTTTTCCTTGACCGGTTCGTGTATTTCTCATACTTTTAAAACTTTAAGTAAATGTCGTAAATAGGCTTTGCGGCGCTCACAACAACCCTTACGGAACGAGTAAAACAGCAATGATACACATAACACTACCGGATGGCAATAAAAAGGGCTTTGATGCAGCACCCACAGGCATGGATGTGGCGATGGGGATTTCAGAGGGGCTGGCACGAAATTGCGTCGCCATGGAAGTGAATGGCACACTTGTCGATTTGAATACCGCGATTGAGCGTGATGCCAGTGTGCGCCTGATTACCACCAGAGATCCCGAAGCACTTGAGATTTTACGTCATAGCGCTGCCCATGTGATGGCCCATGCGATTTTGAGGCTGTATACCAATGCAAAATTGACCATCGGTCCGGTGGTGTCAGACGGGTTTTATTATGATATCGATATGGATGCCGTATCCGAGGATGATTTTAAAAAGATTGAAGCTGAAATGCAGAAAATCATCAAGGAAAAAATACCGATTCATCGGAAAGAAGTTTCTAAAAGTGACGCCATGGCTTTCTATAAAAATGAGCCTTACAAGCTTGAAATGATATCAGCGCTTGAGGACGGCACTATCTCCTTTTATGAACAGGCGGAGTTCACCGATTTATGTCGGGGGCCACATCTGCCCCATACCGGATTCATAAAGGCCTTCAGGCTGATGCGGGTTTCCGGTGCCTACTGGCGAGCTGACCAGACCAAAGCGCAGCTTCAGCGAATTTATGGCACGGCTTTTTTTGACAAGAAAGCCCTCAAGTCACATCTTCATTTTCTGGAAGAGGCCAAAAAGCGGAACCATCGCAAAATCGGCATGGCGATGGATCTTTTCAGTTTTCACGAGGAGGCACCCGGGATGCCGTTTTTCCATCCCAAGGGGATGACCTTGTGGAACACGCTACTGGCCTATTGGCGCGAGGAGCACCGGCGTGCCGGATATGTGGAAACCAAGACGCCGATCATGCTCAACCGAAGCCTGTGGGAACGCAGTGGGCATTGGGACAACTACCGGGAAAATATGTACACCTCCCGAATTGACGATATCGATTATGCAATCAAACCGATGAATTGCCCGGGCGGCATGCTGCTGTTTGCCAGTCAGCCCCATTCTTACAAAGATCTTCCCTTACGGAATGCCGAAATTGGTTTGGTGCATCGGCATGAGATGAGTGGGGTTTTAAATGGGCTATTTCGCGTGCGGGCATTCCATCAGGATGATGCCCATATTTTTATGACACCGGACCAGATTGAATCGGAAATATTGGGCGTTCTAAGACTGGTGGATCGGGTTTATTCCACCTTTGGGTTATCATTTCATCTGGAGCTTTCCACCCGGCCAACAAAATCAATCGGTACGGATGAACAGTGGGAGCGTGCTACCGATGGATTGGCATCCGCCCTTCAAACCTATGGTCAGGAATACAAGGTAAACCCCGGGGACGGCGCCTTTTATGGACCCAAAATAGACATCCACATTAAGGATGCCTTGGGGAGAACCTGGCAGTGCGGAACGATACAACTCGACCTGTCACTGCCAGAGCGGTTTGACCTTGCCTATATCGGTAAAGATAATGAAAAGCATCGGCCGATAATGATCCACAGGGTGGTTTTCGGGTCTATCGAACGCTTTCTGGGGATTCTTATTGAACATTTTGCGGGCCGGTTTCCCCTGTGGCTGGCACCGGTACAGGCGACGTTGTTGCCGATCAATGATGACCTGATACCTTTTGCCAGGACGGTTCATCAGGAACTGGAAGCCGCTGGCATTAACGCCACCGTCGATGCGCGGACAGAAAGCCTGAATAAGAAAGTTCGGGAGGCGCAGCTTGAAAAAATCCCCCTGATTCTCACCATTGGAGAGAAGGAAAAGGCGGCGGGAACCTTTTCGGTGAGGACGCTTGATGGCAAAGTCCGGTACGGCATGGACCGGGAGGTTTTTATTTCGGGTGTTCAAAACCATATTCAAACCAGGTCATTGACCTGGGACATTTTTAAGGAATGAAAGCAAGTCAACTCGTTTTCATTTTGGTCGCAGTAAATGAGAAACCAGACCCGTGAGACGCGAATTGGGGATACGGGGTTGATTCAAAAACCACTCTTTCTATTTACCAAGGCGTTTTGGTGGTATTGGGCACCTGTGTTGGTTTATTGCGTGGCACTTTTTATTCAATCGTCCCAGGCGACCCCCAGTTCTCTCCCAGAAATACCCCATATGGACAAATTGCTGCACTGTTGCGCCTACGGCGTTCTGGGCGCACTCTTTTTCAGGGCGGCACGATACACTTATCCCGGATGCGCGTCATGGAAACTTTTGTTAATAAGCATTTCATTTGTTGGGATATATGGCATGTCCGATGAAATCCACCAGATGTTTGTATCGAGCAGAAGTGCTGATATCCTGGACTGGGTTGCCGATGTAATCGGTGGGTTCATGGGGGCATTTGGTTTTTATCGCGTAACAAAACCGGTCGATTCGGTATCGATTTCGTTGAATTGACAAAAGAAAGCATCTTCTATATTAATAATTTTTTATGCAACAGCTTATCAATCGGGAAGCATAAAGGAGAAAGATAACAATCATGAACGCCAATACAATCATTACCATCAATGGGAATGAGTTTAAATTTGAGCCCGGAGAGACCGTTCTCGACGTGGCGTTGCGGAATCAGATCGATGTTCCGACGTTATGCCATTTGAAAAGGGCCACCCCTTCGGGGCGGTGCCGCATCTGTGTGGTCGAGATTGAGGGGCACCATGACCTTGCAGAGTCCTGTTCAACTGCTGCGGAAAGCAACATGGTGGTGCGGACGGAGTCATCGATTGTCGTCGCTGCAAGGCGAGTGATTATCCAGCAATTTTTGGCATCAGGGAACCACAACTGTGCGGTAAGGGCCGCCGGTGGGAAAAACTGGACCCAATTGCAACTGGCGGTTCAAAAAGACGATGCCAGTGGCAACCTCTGCCCGGTTTGGGGGGATTGCCGGCTTCAGGACCTTGCCTATCGATATCAGGTTAATGCGGCAGATTTTCCAAAAATTGAAACTACCTATCCCATGGAAACAGTAAATCCTTTTATTGTTCGGGATTTTTCAAGATGTATCATGTGCGGCCGTTGCGTTCAGGCATGCCGGGAAATTCAGGTCAACAATGCCATTGATTTCGGTTACGAGGGGGCCGCGTCAAAAATTATTGCGGATGGAGACAAGCCCCTGAAGGATTCGGCGTGCGTTTTTTGCGGAGAATGTATTCAGGTGTGTCCGGTTGGCGCGCTTGTTGAAAAGAATGCTAAATATCAGTGGCGGCCCTGGAAAGAAAAGAAGGTCAAAACCACCTGCAGTTATTGTGGCGTGGGATGTCAGATCAATCTCCATGTGGAAAATAACCGGGTTGTAAAGGTAAGTGGTGTCGAGAATGCAGCGCCAAACCATGGGAGCCTGTGTGTCAAAGGACGATTCGGATTTGACTTCATCGGGTCTGACAAACGGTTAACAACCCCCTTGATTAAGGGTGATGGCGGGTTTCGGGAAGCGTCCTGGGACGAGGCCCTTGATTACGTGGCTCAGAAGTTGACCCAAATCAAGAAACAGCATGGTGCTGACAGCATCGGGCTTCTCACATCGGCGCGTGTGAGTAACGAAGATAATTATGCCGCCCAGAAATTTACACGGGCGGTTTTAAAGACAAACAATATAGACCATTGCGCGCGTCTCTGACATTCTTCCACCGTGGCCGGTCTGGCCGCAGCATTCGGAAGTGGCGCAATGACAAATACGATCGCTGATATTGAGACTGCGGACACCATTCTCATTACCGGGTCCAACACAACTGAAAACCATCCAGTGATATCGACAGGTATCAAACGGGCAGTGACCCAGCGGGGTGCCAAGCTGATCGTGGTCGATCCGCGCCATATTAAAATGGCCGAATTTGCAGACATTTACTTAAGGCAGAATCTGGGAACGGATGTGGCCTGGATTAACGGAATGATTCATGTGATTATCCAGGAGGATCTGTACGACAAGGCCTTTGTGGAAAATCGCACCGAAGGGTTTGAGGCCTTAAAAGAACTTGTGGCGAAATTCAAGCCCGAAACAGTAGAGACTATCACCGGTATTCCGGCCCAAAACCTGATTGACGCAGCCCGCCTTTATGCGACGTCCAAGGCTGCCAGCATTGTCTATTGCATGGGGATCACCCAGCACATTTCCGGTACCGATAATGTGAAATCTTTGGCAAATCTTGCCATGCTCTGTGGCAATATGGGAATCCCGGGTGGTGGGGTCAATCCGCTGCGTGGCCAGAACAATGTTCAGGGGGCCTGTGACATGGGGGGGTTGCCTGATGTCTTTACCGGCTACCAGAAAGTTGCGGACGCTGCAGCCCAGGAGAAAATGGCCAAGGCATGGGAGACGGAGTTATCTACAACACCGGGGTTGAAAGCCACTGAGATGATCCCCAAGGCCCATGACGGCGAACTGAAAGCACTTTATGTGATCGGCGAAAATCCGTTGGTATCAGATCCTGATCTCAACCATGCCGAAGCGAGCCTGAAGCATCTTGATTTTCTGGTGGTTCAGGATATTTTTCTAACGGAAACCGCGCAACTGGCTGATGTGGTGTTGCCCACCACCTGTTTTGCGGAAAAAGACGGTACCTTTTCAAACACCGAGCGACGGGTTCAGCGGATCCGCAAAGCCGTGTCCCCTCCGGGCCAGGCTAGAGATGACTGGGATATTTTGATGGAACTCTCGACACGCATGGGATATCCCATGAAATATGAGACCAGCCAGGATATTTTTAAAGAGATCACGCAGGTAACGCCCTCCTATGGCGGGCTTAATTATGATCGCATTGAAAACGAGGGCATTCACTGGCCCTGTCCCACTCCAGAACACCCCGGTACGCCTATTCTGCACGGGGAGCAATTTACACGGGGAAAGGGACTTTTTCATGCCATCGACTACGTGCCGCCTGCAGAGCAGACGGATGAAGAGTATCCGCTTTATCTGACCACCGGAAGGCTTTTGTATCAGTACCATACGGGGACCATGACCATGAAATCCGAAGGGCTCAACGAGCGGGCACCGGAAAGTTTTGTGGAAATTTCTTCCGAGGATGCCGATGCATTTGGGTTAACAGATGGTACGATGGTCGAAGTGGCTTCAAGGCGTGGGACCATAGCGGCGCGGGTACATATTTCTCCGATTGCTACAACGGGGACTGTCTTTATCCCATTTCATTTTGCAGCAGCGGCTGCAAACCGGCTTACCAGTGGAGAGCTGGACCCGATATCAAAGATCCCTGAATACAAGGTTTGTGCTGTAAAGCTTTCTAAGGCGGCCTAGTAAATCAATAATAGTATTGTTGGATCATAACGCCCCGGCACCGATTTCGGATGCCGGGGCGTTGTTGCTTGAAAACTTGGGAAAGGGTTCGTCGGGTTTACTGATTCTCATTTGAAATATATCCAAAATATAGACATCGGTACATAAGTAAATGGTTTTATTGGGGTTATTCAGTAGAAAACGAGGTCGTGGGTTACAAAAACAAACCTTTCTGAGGCGTGCTGCCTTGACTTCAGTTTTCGAATGGTTTAAACATAAAAAAACTAGAGAGCATGCGTTACTATTGCACTTCACAGTCAGCTGGAAAAGGTGGTTATGCTTCGATTCGGTTCTTCTGCGGCGGACATGCATGAGTTTCTAAATGAAGATGTTTTCGTGTCACGGCTGAAACTTTTGATCATCATGGCTTCAGCTTATCTAAAAGAATACCCTCTTGGTAGTTTCAGAAAAAAGGCTGTCATCCGAAACGCCCATCAAATCGTTCGAGAAATGACGGAATGGCAGGGGTATATCCATCATCATCGTAACAATATAGATGTTGACGATGAGATGGATTTCGATCATGTCTTTTTTCAGCGGGTTAAGCTTTTGGCTGTCATGGCAAAAGCATTTGCAGAAGATAACCCAATGGGGCACTACCGAAAAAAAGCATTGGAAGAAAATTTAGAGCGCCTTTGTGAAGATATCACATTCAATTGGCACCCCTATGGAAAAGAGTTTCTCCAGGTAGCCTGAGGTGACGCATTATTCCACATGTGAAAATAGCTGTCGTTGATGACGATCCACTGACCCGGGATTTTGTTGTAGATGTATTGGCCTACAGCGTCAACCGGGAGGTTTTGTCTTTCGAAAACGGCATCGCTGCCTGGAATTATATAAAAAATCCGGGCAGTGCAGATATCGTTGTGGCCGATGTGGATATGCCGCAAATGAGTGGTATAGAACTGTTGCAAAAAATCAAAAACAGATGCCCTCAAAAAATATGTATCCTCATGTCCAGCAAGTCGGCCCATGAGAACACTGCGCAACAGTTCGGTGCAGACGCATTTCTTGCAAAACCATTTGATGTCAATGACTTGTTCGAAATTGTACAGACGTTTGTTGTAGAAATTGATTGGAAGCCGCTATATCAGTAGCGAATACCTCTTACGTTTGTTTTCTGCCCGTATCCTTCGCTGCCCTTGAAGCAGATCCTCAATCCTGATTAGTATTTTCGGCGGCTTTTTATTCCGCGATAATCATTGGTTAACGTGTGCCTGGTAATCCGGCGCTGGAAAAGAATTTGCTGCCTTTCTTTACTGGAGGTTGGTTTAAAACCGGCCTATTCAATTCGTTCGTTGAAATACATTAGATAGCATAGAGATTGGCTTCTCGCATGTGCGTGCATCTTTTCCGCTACCCTGATTAACAATATCTATTGGATTATGGATGTGTGGAGAACAACGGCATCGCTGGGAAGCCATTTTCTTATCCTCTCCGTTTTGCCGCAAAACGTTCCATAACCCTGGGGGTGACTTTTCAGAAATCAGCTTGATTGATGCCAATAAATGGCATATAGAATTATTGCGGTTGCATGAGAAAAAAAAAGCAAAAACAAACTGTTGATGCCTCCCATTGGACCAATCATCAGTAATAAGGCAAAGGAGTATTTCATGTTGTTCCCAGATTATCGTCCCAGGCGACTTCGCCAGAATAATGCCTTTCGAAGGATGATTCGAGAGACCGTTCTGACCACCGATGATTTTATTTTGCCGCTTTTTGCCATAGGCGGAAAAAAGGTAAAAAACCCGATTCCGTCCATGCCCGGAAATTACCAGATGTCAATCGATCTGCTGACAGGGGTTGCCAGGGAAGCTTATGACCTCGGGATTCCGGCAATTATGCTTTTTGGTATTCCAGACCGCAAAGACGCTTTGGGGACAGAGGCCTATCGGCAGGACGGTATCGTTCAGCGGGCGGTACAAACCCTCAAGGAACAAATTCCAGAGTTGGCGATCATCACAGACGTTTGCCTTTGTCAATATACCGACCATGGCCATTGTGGCTGTCTTGACGGGAATTATGTTGATAATGACGCCACCCTTGACCTTTTGGCCAGAGTTGCCCTGTCCCACGCTAGAGCCGGTGCGGATATGGTAGCACCGTCGGACATGATGGATGGCCGCATTGCGGAAATACGCGAAGCGTTGGATGATAATGGGTTTAGCAATACCCCGATTATGTCTTATGCAGCGAAATACTGTTCCTCTTATTACGGGCCATTTCGTGAGGCGGCGGAATCCGCACCGAAATTTGGTGATCGAAGGACCTACCAGATGGACCCCCCCAATGCATTGGAAGCCATTCGTGAGGCCACCCTTGATATCGAGGAGGGGGCGGATATTATCATGGTAAAGCCGGCCCTGGCCTATCTTGACATTATTTACCGGCTTCGGGAAGAGATTGATCTGCCGGTAGCTGCGTACAGTGTTAGCGGTGAATTTTCGATGATCAAAGCTGCGGATCAACTCGGATGGCTGGATGGTCAGCGGGTCATGCTCGAGACGCTCACAGCGATTAAAAGGGCCGGTGCAGACATGATTTTGACCTATTTTGCCATCGAAGCAGCCAAAGCGCTTAAAGCATAAATTCATACCCGTTCGTCGTGAAAAGGAAATAACAATTGCCTATGGAAAACAATCACGCCAACGTTCATTCAAAAAGAGGCGGACATCCGGGAAATGCGCCTAAAAACACTCTGCGACTAGTCGCCTGGGAAATTACCCGTAACTGTAACCTTAGCTGTGTCCATTGCCGGGCATCGGCGACCCGTGGGCCATACACCGATGAACTCGATACGACCGCATGTTTGTCCCTGCTCGACCAGATTGCAAAGATCGGAAAACCGATTGTCATCCTCACAGGGGGAGAACCGTTGCTTCGGCCGGACATTTTCGAAGTTGCGCGCCATGGAACCGGGCTCGGTTTGAAAATGGTCATGGCACCCAATGGTACCCTGATTTCCGAATCAATGGCACGGGAAATGGCTGATGCCGGTATTCAGCGTATCAGTATCAGTTTGGATGGGGCGGAAAAGGCGACTCATGACCGTTTTCGGGGGGTCGAGGGGGCGTTCGAGGGGGCATTGCGTGGCCTCGCCCATGCCAAAAAGGCTGGTATCGAGTTTCAGATTAACACCACCATCACAAAAGCGAATCTTGCGGACATCCCGAAAATTCAGGAGCTCGCCGTCTCCTTGGGAGCCGTTGCCCACCATATATTCCTTCTGGTGCCCACCGGTCGCGGCAAATATCTCATCGACCAGGAGATTACTGCGGAACAATATGAACAAACACTTAATTGGTTTTATGACCAGCAGGGGAAAACCCCTTTGCAGCTAAAAGCGACCTGTGCTCCCCATTATTACCGTATCCTTCGGCAACGGGCCAAAGCGGAAGGCAAGAAGGTGACGTTTGAGAGCCATGGCCTGGATGCGGTCACCCGGGGGTGCCTGGGAGGAACAGGGTTTTGCTTTGTTTCGCATCGTGGGATTGTGCAACCGTGTGGCTTTTTAAATCTTAACTGCGGTGATGTGACAAAATCACCGTTTGATGTCATATGGCAAAGTTCAAAAGAGTTTTTAACGTTGAGGGATTACGACCAATTGCAGGGCAAGTGCGGAAGTTGCGGGTACCGGAGGGTTTGCGGCGGATGCCGGGCCCGTGCCTATGAAGCCACCGGTGATTTTATGGCTGAAGAGCCGCTTTGCAGCTATACACCACCTGGTTGCTAAACCAGCCAAAGCCATCCACCCTGTCACCTAATCGGTGATGTCGTGGTGGCGCCGAACCCCGATATGGTTCAAAGGACGGATGCGATGAAAATAGAGTCGTTCATGGTTTCAAATCCAATTACCATTACGGACAAAACACCTGTTTACAAAGCCATAGAACTAATGAAAGAAAACCGGATTCGCCACCTGCCGGTGGTCACCGCCGAGAACGAGCTTTCCGGGTGGATTACGCTTTCAGACCTTAAACAGGGGCTTATTCCATCTATGCTCGGTGATCTTTCATTGGTCGATCTGGTCAACAGGTCACCCCTGACCGTTGCGCCCGATGATGACATCGAAGTGGCGGCAAGGCTCATTTACAAGCATAAAATCAGCGGAATGCCGGTCGTCAAAGACGGCTCACTGGTTGGTATCATCACTGAGTCCGACATTCTCAGGGCCTTTATTGACATGATGGGAATATTGACGGCCAGTTCTCGCATCGATGTCGTCATCAACGAATCCCGAGGGGCACTAAAAACAGTGCTCCAAACCATCCAAGAGAACGGTGGGGACATCATCAGTGTCGGGCATACCCTTCTGGATGGTGAAAACCGATTATATTATTTCCGATTGCGTTTGTGTAAAACCGCTTCTATTAAGCAAAGGCTCGAAAAAGAAGGGTTTGAAGTACGCGCAGCTCTCGATTGAATCATTTCTCACTCCACAATGAATTCAGCACAAGTGTGATGGGGCGGTCTTCCTCACTTTTTCCGGTGAACCGGACCGGACCGGGGCGCCGATAATCATCGTCGCCGGGTGTCGCTGCCAGCCATTTGTCCCGGTTGGCTTTGACAACTTGAAACGCTGGTGAGTTGATGTTCACCACACTTTTCTCGATCACAAGGGCCAGTTTGCCTTTTCGCTCCTCAAGATGCATCAGCGGAGCGATGGGGATACCGATAGGCTCCCAGTCACTGAACTCTTTTTCAAGGTTTTTGATAGCGGCCATCTGACCCGTCGCCCCGCTGGCAATAAGGCTAAATACCGTATAGCCCAGGTTGTAGGTGTATAAACAATCAAATCTGGTGGGATCACTTCCTCTGCCATCATACCCATAAAAATGGGATTGGGTCTTTAGCTTGGGAACGGATGCATTGTAAATTTTAATAACAGGGGCGGGTATCTTTTCATCCTCGGTAATGGCACCTCCCTTGACAAGGGCCTGATTCAGTGTTTTTACCGATATGATATCCGGTTTGGCGATATAATGAGACGAGTTATTGTAATCCTTGAATAAAATAGGGCCATAAAAATCGGGATCCAGCCCGCCTTTTTTCATGGTATGCCGATAATACTCTCGTTCGATGCCGATTTTATAAACACCCTTTTCTGCCAGTATATTGAGGTAGTCCTTCACAAGTCCCATCAGGACCTTGTCCGTTTCAACAAGGGAGAACTGAAAATTGCCATGGCTGTCCCGTTCGGTGAGCAATCCGTCTTGAAAAAATTGAGGCAGGTCACTAAACAGCTCTTCATCTCGGCTATTCCAGATGCCAGCAGCAAGTCCTTTGGCATCTCCACGAGATAGCCTGCGAAGGTACTCGAGTTTGTCTTCCAGCAGAATAAAGGTGTTGTGGAAGCTTTTGTCATGGGTGTCGTTAAAGTCGGCGATAATTGTGTTGAGTTTGATGATGAACACTTGAATTTCATTAATGAATTCAAGAACACCCTCCGGAATGACGATAACGCCGTAGTTTTTCCCCACAGCGGCCCGCTCAACAATACCGGCACAGATCACCCGGGACAGGTGCCGCAAAGTCATGCCATACGCACTATAATCAACAACACCGGTATCTTGTGCTTTTTTTAGGCGAGCTTCGTCAAGATAGTCGGCCAGATCCTCGCCTATGAGTGTCATGTTGGCATGGGTCTGCAAGGCCACTTCAAGGGCCAGATGGCTGGCCACACGTCCCATCACCTTGCAAATATGCCAATATTTAACGTCAGAGCTACAATCGGTGCAAAGATTGCTTATTTCTTTGGCGAAGGACCGGGCAGCAGTATGAAACCCAAATGACATGGCGCACAGAACGTTGCCGTTGCGGTCCCGTACCTGGATATCACCGTCAATCGTTTTCGGGACACCGATCACCTGAACACCGTCGGTCATCATTTCTTGGGCCAGGAAAGCAGCATTGGTATTGGAGTCATCGCCCCCCACCACCACCAGTGAGTCCAGCGCCAGCTTTTTGCAGGTCTCCCTTGCCTGGGCCATTTTTTTGTCTGTATCGATCTTTGTCCGCCCGGTTTTGATCATGGTGAAGCCGCCCAGGTTCCGATAATTATCCACAAGCGATTGGGTTATTTCAACGTATTGATTTTCTATTACCCCATCGGGCCCCATCAGAAATCCAAAGAGGTGGTTTTCCGGGTTGGCTTTTTTAGCGGCATCGTAAATACCGGCAATGACATTGTGGCCGCCCGGGGCAGGTCCTCCGGAGAAGACCACGCCAATCCGGCGGGGTTTGGCGAAACGGCCCTTTGTGTTGCCATTGGCATCGTCATATGCTTTGACATACTGTACTTTGTTGTTGATGATATTGGGAAGCATTTTCTTTGCTTCCGAATCTACGTCAAATATATACTTTTCGCTTTCTTCAAGCAAGGTATGAGAAGAAGAAAAAACACTACAGAGTTCGGGGCGATAGGCTCGCCGTTCCATTAACTCCTCATTTTGTTTTTGAGTTACCTTTTGAACTTCCGGGCGATTTAGGAAGGCTTGAATATCCACGGGACCCAATTTTGCCATCATCTTCCTCCAGGAGCGCTTTTATAGAGTTATAACACGGTTACGACCGGAACCTTTGGCTTTATAGAGCGCGCGGTCGACCCGTTCAAACAGGGATTCAGGCGCCGTATCTTCTTGGCGAACTTCTGTGACCCCAATGCTAATCGTAACTTTGACAGGCTCTCCCTTGTGAAGAAACTCTGTTTTTTCGATCATCTGTCGCAATTTTTCAGCGACCCCGGCTGCACCTTTGATGCGTGTCTCAGGCAGCAGTACAATAAATTCTTCTCCACCATAACGGGCTAAAAAATCGGATTCTCGAAGAAGGGGTTTTATGCGGTTAATGATTTCTTTAAGGCAAAGATCTCCCACATTATGCCCATATTGATCGTTAATCTGTTTAAAATGATCCACATCGAGAATCATGATTGAAAAAATACTGCCGTATCGCTGAAACCGCTTCAGCTCTTCTCGTATTTTAAAATCATATGCACGCCGATTAAAGGCCCCTGTGAGCGGATCCAATAACAGCTCATGCTCAAGTTGCTCAGCGCGTTCTTTCGCTTCCGATATTTCGCCCTTCATCAACAGAAGATCTTTCTGAAGGACCTGCATCTGCTGATCTGTCTGACTCACCCTGGTACGATCGATCTTTCGTTTTTCTTCGATTGCCGACTGAATGACAGAGATGCTCGATGAAATGCTGAGCTTCAACTCTTGAAGGGTTGTCGAAAAGTCGACAGATTCTTTGAATTCAGACAACTGGTTTTCAATTTCGTCGGTAAAACTGCTGCTGGCTGCTTGTGCTTCCTTGGCAAACGATAAAGAGTTGAAGAGATGCTTTTCAACTTGAATGAGTTGTCCACTGATTTCTTGGATGAATGCCGCGGCTTCTTCCCGTTCGGTGCTGACGCGTTTAATGTAATCGTTCAGGAGCGATAGGATTTTTTTCCGGACGGGTAGCAGGTCCTCGATCTCTTTTGCCTGACCTACCTGGCTCTCCAGAGTGCTTAACTGCGGCAGGGCGTTCTGCCCGAGGTTCAGCTTTAACTCATGGATGATATCATAATAGGTATCGATAAGGTGATGGATACTTTCAGAGGGTTGGATACCCGGTGTTGATACGGCCGATTCTTTCTGGAAAAACTTTAATAAGCTCGACGTCTTAGATTTTTTGGGAGAGGATGGACCGGATTGAACATCAGATCTAAACGTAATGTCTTTGATTTGCTGGAATATTTGCTCCAGTTGTTGCAGTGGAGCACCTTCCTTGGCGAGCTTTTTTAGTTCCGATAGCAGGCTGTGTACGTCTTTGTTTTCACTGGTACTGCCTATCTGGGAAAGAACAGGAATGAAGCGTTTTTGAAAAGCTGCTAACTCCTTGGCCCGATGTTCTGTTTGATCGAGCTGTTTCAATAGTTGCCTGCGTTGTTCAGTGATCTTTCCGAGTTGAAACTTTACTTTTTCAAGCTCTTTTGTAAGACGCCGGTTTTCTTCCTTATGAAATTTTTCTGCTTCCATGGTCACTTAAATTACTTGGGTGCTCCTGTTGTGTCAAGTTTATTTATATGAATAATAATTGCTTATCCCTGAAGGGGCGATCTTGTGCAAGTCGGCGACCTTTTTCCAGGTTTTCGTCAGTGGCGAAAAAGTAACGCCTCACTTTTTGATAAACCATTCTGAGGATATCATAAGTCGTAGCGGTTATGGATTAGGGGTGCCCATATATTGTATTGAAGGTTTTTGGATACACCCTCTGTTGTGTTTTTTTCTTTACAAGGAGGCGGGTTCTTGCTATGGATACTGCATCGTAAATGGATCGATTTTACATCGGGACATAACGAGTTATTATCCAACCAGATATAACATCTTTTAGTCGGCCATGCGCATAATACATGCTGATAACATCTTTTTTGAGCATTTTCAGTGAAACGAATGTCGATAACAGCACAGGTGCAACCGGGCAGTCGGAGATTTCCTTAAATGAAACTAAAAAAGCTTGAAATTGTAGGATTTAAATCTTTTCCGGAAAAGGCGAGTATTGCATTTCCACCCGGCGTTTCGGCCGTAGTGGGGCCAAACGGATGTGGCAAAAGCAATGTTGTGGATGCTCTGCGTTGGGTTATGGGGGAGCAGAGTGTCAAACAGCTCCGGGGTAAATCGACAGAGGATATTATATTTGCCGGTGCCAATGGGCAATCGCCCCTTAATATGGCCGAGGTGTCCTTGACCCTTCACAATGACAATGGAAGTGCACCCGAGGAATTAAGAGATTTTTCAGAAATTAATGTGACCCGTCGGGTATACCGCTCTGGTGAGAGCGCATACTTTCTTAACAAACAACCCTGCCGTCTTAAGGATGTTCGCAACCTGTTTTTGGGCAGTGGGATGGGAGCTCGTTCTTACGCGGTTATTCAACAGGGGAATATCGGTGCCATAACGGACGCAGATCCGGACCAGCGACGGCATTTTGTGGAGGAGGCTGCCGGCGTCACCCGATATAAAGATCGAAAAAAAGAGGCCCTTCGCAAGGTCGATGCCACCAAACAGAATCTGTTTCGGGTATCTGATATCATTACAGAAGTCGAACGCCAAATGAATGGTTTGCGACGACAGGCGAGAAGGGCCGAGTTGTATAAAAAACATCAGGGGCGCACGCAACTGCTGGACGTTCTGTTGGCCGTGCATCATTTTGAAACCCTGACCGCGCAAATTGATGAGGCGGACACGCTATTAAAAAGCCTGAAAGACAATGATATTGCGCACAGTGCGGCATTAAAGAAACTGGATGCGGCCGTGGAAGATATCAAGCTGAAACGTTGGCAGAAAAACCAACTCATTTCGGATAAAAAATCCCAACATCATGAAACGCAGCGCCAGTTGGACCGCGCTGAGAATAACCTTGCCCACTTGAGAAAGGAAATTGACCGGCTGGGCCAGGAGATCCACAGCTTGACATCGGTTCATGCAGAGTTGGAAAACAAAAACCATGGAATCCAGTCTGAAATCGATCAGGCGGAGCAGGAAATCGCCAATACCCAACAACAGGTCGATGCGGTAAAACGACAGCGAACTCAGGAGGAAAACACCGGCCAAGAGGTGATTCAACAGCTTTCGAATCTGAAACAATCATTGGAGGCGCGGAAGAAGGAGCTTTTTGAACTTTCCGGGAAGGAGGCCCAATACCAAAACGTCTACCAGCATGCCACGAATACCAAGGAGAGTCTAAAACGTAGACTTCGCCAGGCGGACGAACAGGAAGCGCTTGCACAAGGTAAGTTGGCGGGACTTGCCACACAGGTCAAGGACGCCAAGGGGGCCTTGTCGGATATCCAAACGCAGATTGCCGCCTCGACGGGAACCATCGCAACGGCGGAAGGGCACCTCAAGGAAACCCGGGACCAGTTGGGCCAACAGGTCAAACTGTATCACACGTTGGAACTTGAGCGAAAGACCCTTCATTCCAGGTACGTTACCCTGAAAAAAATGGAAGACAATTTCGAATGGTATCGGGACGGGGTAAAGGCCATTATGACCGCGAAGAGCGACCCTCAAACCATTTCTGATGGTGTTGCGCCCCCGGCAAAAGACGCAATACTCGGTTTGATGGCCGATATTCTGGCCCCCCAGCCCACCTATGCGTTAGCTGTGGAGGCAGTGCTGGGAGAGTCGCTTCAGTACGTTCTGGTTCGGGATGAGAAATCCGGCATGGATGCCATCTCGTACCTACAATCCACCGGTGCCGGGCGTGGTGGGTTCATCCCAATGTCATCGGTGAAATCGATTGACAAGAGCGATGCAATTACGATGATGCCTGACAAGAGGCTTTTGAATCACGTTTCGGTCAAAGAAGGGTTTGAACAGGTGGCAGAAGCCCTGTTGGGACATGTGGTGCTGGCAGAAAATCTACCAGAAGCCTATGACATGTTTCAGGCCAATGGATTTCAAAAAGCGGTTGTTACAAAACAAGGGGACGTGATCTCCCCCCAGGGGGTGATGATTGGTGGCAGTCAGGACAAACTGGCAGGCATTCTTCAGAAAAAACATGAAATAAAGGAGCTCAATGACAAGATAGCCCATTTGGATGTTGAATTGAAAAATGCGTACGATCACCAACTGGCTTTGGAAAAGGCCCTCCGGGAAGCGGAGACCCGGCTCCAGCAACTTATCGAGAAAAAGAACGGGCTTGTTCAGGACGAAATGGCGGCCGAAAAAACACTCTATAAACTGACCGAGGATTTCAAACATGCGCAACACCATCTGGAAGTGGTGCAATTGGAACAGGAGCAGATTCTTGGTGAGGAGAGCGATGTGGATGAAGAATTGTCCAAATTTCAGAGCATGTTGCAGCAGCTATCTGAAAAAATCAGCGCCAAGCAGGCAGACGTCACTGATGTCAGTTGTCAGATCGAAACCGTTGAGGGAGATGTGGAAGAGATCAATCAGCGGATTGTCGATCTGAAATTAAAACAAACTGCGCTGGTTGCAAAGCTTGACAACAGCACGGGGAGTTTGAGGCGGTTGAAGGATTTTCAGCATGATGCAACACAGCGGTTGCAACAACTTTCTGAAGATATCGTTCAGAAAAAGCACAAAAAAGCCGAGGCTGAACAAAAAATGGATGAACACGGCCGGCAACTGTCTGAGATGTATGATTCCATCAAGGCAATTGAGGCCACCCTTGAAAAAAATGAGGTGGAATACGAAGCCATCTCTTCCCAGTTAAAGGAAATGGATACAGAGATATCAAGCATTCAAAGCAAACGGGAAAACACACTTCAGAAGATGCGGCTGCTCGAAGTGGAACAGTCCCAGCGTCAGATCAAGCGGGAAAATGTCGTATCCCGGGTAGAGGAACGGTATCATCGGTCTTTTCAAGAGTTACGGGTGTGCCACATCGATGCGCCGACAGCAGCGGGCAGCGCAGATGCTCTGCCGACAGATCCGGGACGTATTGAACAGGAACTTGTAAGGCTCAGAAAAAAGATGCAGAGTATCGGAGAGGTCAACTTGGGTGCCATCAAGGAGTATGAGCAGTATAAAGAACGATATGATTTTCTCATCACCCAGCGGGATGATTTGAACCAGGCCATTGAAGACCTCCAGAAGGTCATTCGCAAAATCAATCGTATTACGCAAGAAAAATTTATGGCAACCCTTGAGCTGATCAATGAGAAATTGAAGGAAGTTTTCCCCAAACTGTTTGCAGGCGGAAGCGCAACCCTTGTCCTTACCGAACCGGACAAGCCTTTGGAGTCGGGGGTTGAGTTCATGATTCATCCCCCGGGCAAAAAATTAACACGCCTGAGTTTGTTGTCTGGTGGTGAAAAAGCCATGTCTGCGATCGCCTTTATTTTCTCCATTTTCCTGATCAAACCGGCATCCTTCTGCCTGATGGATGAGATCGATGCCCCCCTGGATGATGCCAATGTTTTTCGTTTTAATGAACTGTTGAAAACGATTGGTGAAAAATCCCAAATTGTTATGATCACCCATAATAAACGAAGTATGGAGTTTGCCGATACCCTGTTTGGTATCACCATGGAGAAAAAAGGGGTATCAAAGGTGGTATCAGTCCATCTGGAGCGGCAACAGGCGGCCGCCTAATCCCGCCCTCTCTAATCCGGCTGGGCCGGAAGTGCTGAGTGCTAAGGAATGAGACCTTCTGACGACATGCGCGCCAAAACGTGTATGTTTCGAATGAGGGGTTCTAAAGGTGCTTGCACGTACCACTTCTAAAAAAGGGCATCCACAAATTGTTTTGGGTCAAAATCCTGAAGGTCATCAATTGACTCGCCCACACCCACGTACTTCAGCGGAATGTTTAATGTATGACAGATGCTGATGGCAATTCCCCCTTTGGCTGTACCATCGAGCTTGGTTAGTGCGATGTCGGTAATTCCAATCGATTTGTGGAAAAGTTCCGCCTGGGACAGGGCGTTTTGGCCTGTGGTGGCATCAAGTGTGAGAAGGACCTCATGGGGCGCATCCGCGCGCACTTTACGGATGCTTCTTTTGATTTTTTTCAGCTCTTCCATCAGATTGACCTTGGTATGGAGCCGTCCGGCCGTATCGATAAACACAATATCTACATCACGGGCCACCGCTGCAGAGACACCATCAAAGGCAACGGCGGCAGGATCGGCATTGTCTTTGTGCTTGACGATGTCAGCATTTGCTCTTTCCGACCAGATGGTAAGTTGCTCAATGGCAGCCGCCCGGAAGGTGTCCGCCGCTGCGATGAGGACCTTTTTACCTTCTTTATGCGCACGGGCTGCCAATTTCCCGATGGTGGTGGTTTTTCCAACCCCATTGACGCCAACCACCATGACCACATGGGGTCGGTGTGATACCCTTTCGGCCGGTAGGGAAGGTTCCGGAATAAGGGCCATCAGCTCTTCTTTCAGGAGGGCTTTAAATTGATTTGCATCCGAAATACCGGTTTTTTGGGACATGCGGTCCATAAGATCCATTGTGGTGTGTACGCCGATATCCGCGGTAATGAGGAGTTCTTCAAGACTTTCAAAAAAATCTTCATCCAGCTTGGGGCGTCCCGCAAACAAATTATCGATATCGGTTGTCAGAAATTGTCTGGTTTTGGACAATCCTTGTTTTAACCGGGACAGCACACCGCCCTTATCAAGGCCGGATATCGCTTCGTCTTCATTTGGCGCAACCACCGACAATGTTTCATGATTCATTTCTTCTGGTGCGACAACTACAGCGTTCTCGTCTGTGGTTTCCGGTTGGGTCTCCGGTTGCGGCAGGGGCGTTTCTACCTTCTGCTTTTTTGTTTTTTTAAACCATTTCACAATGCGTCAACTTCCTTTCTGTATCATACCTAACTGACCGATGGCATTCCGATGCCCATCAATACGTGATTTCAAAAGATTGAAATTCGCCCCCATGGGGCATCCAGGTGACGGCCACCTCGTCGACACGGGCCAAAGCCGGCCCACTCTTGCACCACGCGATTAGGGCCTCTACCGCTTGCCGGGACCCCTCCACAACTGCTTCAACCGTTCCGTCAGGCCTGTTTTTCACCCAGCCATATGCCCCCCATTTTTCGGCGGCATGTTTTGTTTCCAGCCGATAACACACTCCCTGCACGCGGCCACTTATCCTGAGATGCGCTTTGACTTGTTCGTCCATATAGCCTAGCCTCCACGGTCTTTGGGTGTCCCCTCTTTAAATGGTAATCGCTGTTTGATAGATGCCTGATGGCCTTAGATGACTGAGGATGGGGACGAATCGGTGGCATCTGACAGCATTTTATTTAACGTTGTTTCCGATATAATGGTAATACCCAACGCCTTGGCTTTGTCAAGTTTTGAACCGGCAGCATCACCTGCAACAAGGTAATCTGTTTTGGAACTGACAGACCCGGTTACTTTGGCGCCGCGGGCCATGAGTTGCTTTTTTGCATCATTCCGGGTCATCCCCTGCAATGTGCCGGTCAGGACGAAGGTTTTGCCGGTCAGATACTCCGCTTGTATTGCCGCAGGGTATTGAATCATAACCCCCCCTTCGATCATGCGATGAAGCAATCGCCTATTTTGCGCCTGCTGAAAGTAGAAGCAAATACTTTCAGCAATGACCTCACCGATGCCATCAATGGTCAGGAGTGTCTCCTTTGTGACGTGAAAAAGATCTTCGAGGGTGGGAATGTGTTTGGCGATCAAACCGGCTACATTTTCCCCCACATATCGAATGCCCAGGGCAAAAATAAACCTGTCAAAGGTGATGCGCTTACTTTTTTCAACGGCCGCAAGGAGGTTCCGGGCAGATTTCTCTCCCATCCGCTCCAGGTCGATGACACTGCTTTTGTCAAGATAGAAGAGGTCGGCGGCTGAGGTGATGGCCTCTTTTTCTACAAGTTGTGCGACCAGTTTGTCACCAAGACCTTCAATGTCAAACGCTCCCTTGGATGCGAAGTGTTTGATATTTTCTTTGACCTGGGCCGGGCAACCCGCGTTCATACATCGGGTAGCTGCTTCGAGGCGACCACTGATCAGATTGCGCTCCCGCAAGGTGTCTGCCCCGCAAACCGGGCACTGTTTGGGCATGGTGAAAACGGACTCCTCGCCGGTTCTTAGAGAAGGAATCGATTTTACCACCCGTGGGATCACATCACCGGCCCGTTCCACAAACACTGTATCACCAATACGGATATCTTTTTGTGCAATATCATCCTCATTATGGAGGGACGCGCGGCTGACGGTGACGCCTGCCAGATTTACCGGAGACAAGATGGCCACCGGGGTCAGCGTACCGGTACGGCCCACCTGGACTTCAATATCGAGCAGTGTGGTGGTTTCCTGGGCAGCTTTGAATTTATAGGCAATGGCCCACCGTGGACTGCGGGATTTAATGCCCAGTTTTGCTTGAAGCAGGAGGTCATCCACCTTAATGACCATTCCATCGATCTCATACGGCAATGCTTCCCGCTGTTCATTTAATATGCGGTAATAATCAAACACTTCTTCAATGGTTACCCTGGCCCGCGTCAATGGATTGATTTTAAAACCAAACTCCTTCAGGCTGGAAAGCATTTGCCAGTGAGAGGTGACCTGAAGATCTGAGAATCTCCCAACACCGTAGCAGAAAATCTGTAGCGGACGGGTGGCCGCAATTTTTGAGTCGAGTTGACGCAGGGAGCCGGCAGCAGCGTTGCGTGGGTTGGCAAACAGGGAGAGGCCATCTGAAAGACGCTGTTGGTTTAGCCGTTGAAATCCCTCCCGGCCCATGAACACCTCTCCCCGGACTTCGAGGAGGGACGGTAGCCCATGTGCCTTGGAGGGCTGAAATACCAGCGGCACCGATCGAATGGTTTTGATGTTCTCGGTGATCACTTCGCCATATTCACCATCCCCCCGTGTGGCGCCCATCGCCAGGCGCCCATTTTCATAGACAAGCGCTACAGCAATGCCGTCTATCTTTGCTTCCGCTGTATACTGGATGGCATCATCTGTGGCGAGCAGTTTTCGGATTCGTTGATCAAAATCTAAAATGTCTTTTTCGTCGAATCCATTATCGAGGCTCAACATCGGAAGGGCATGCCGGGTCGATTCAAATTTTGACAATGGGGGGGCCCCCACCCGCGTTGTCGGGGAATCCGGGCTTGCCATTTCCGGATAGGTCGCCTCCAGTTCGATCAGCCGTTGCATCATACGGTCGTATGCGGCATCGGAAATTTCGGGATCGTCCAACACGTGATAGCGGTGGTTATGATAGTGCAGGGTTTCACGGAGCCGTGTTATCTCGGCCCGGGTCTGTGAATCTATCGCTCCTGGCATAGCGTTTTAATTCCCCTGTAGATTGCTTGACGGGCATCACGAAACCGGCTGTTGCGAAATCCAGGTTTCCAGGTAAGGCTGGATAATTCATCCGATACAACGAGCAGCGCTCCCACGTCCACATTTCGGAATTGGCTCACCGAATACAGGGCCGAGACTTCCATTTCTACGGCCATGGCGCCTTTGCTTTGAAAGTGGGCGACTTTTTCGGGGGTTTCCCGAAAAATTGCGTCTGTGCTCCATACCGGTCCGTCGTGGAAGTCGAGTTGGCTGGTGTGGAGCATCTGCTCTATTGTCTTCACCATTTCAGGAGAAGGCGCGGCCCTGGTGGCCCCGTTTTCACGGTAATGCGATGAGGTGCCCTCATCAATAAAGGCGCTTGTCGGCAGAATGATGTCGCCAATGCGGACGTGAGGCGCTATGGCGCCGCACCAGCCCAGAAAGAGTACCTTGCGGACCCCCCATGCGATAAGGCTTTCCATCACATAGGCTGCATATGGCGCGCCCATTACCGGTCCCACCAGGGATACACCGGCACTGGGATACAGGCGACTCAGCGCCAGGGGGGTGCCTCGGGGATGGTCCTCATAAAGATGCTTTCGAAGGGCGCTCAGATCCGGCGGCGTGGCGACCATAATGGCAAAGGGACCCAAGTCATGGGTTTCTTCCTGTTGCGATGGGTGAATGATTGCATCATCTTTACGCATGCTCAAATTCCCGGTTCGTGCCATTCTCGCAGGTTGTGCGACCATGTTGCATGGGGTTTCGGTACCACGCCTGGATTATTCCGGCCCTGCAAGAGCCGACAACTCATCTTTGACTTCATCGATAATGTCATAAAACCATAACAGATCTTCAATGGTCATACGGCCGGCTTTTCGCTGGCTTTCGCTGCCATCTTTTTTGATAACGATGCGGGGGCCGATTTGTACTTTTGGTTCTCCTTCACCATACTGATGTATTGCGACCATAAGTCCGGTCTCTTCACTCCGCCAACTTTTAAGGACTTTATCTTTATCTGGATCAAATGGCATTGTTTCCTCCTGTTATGTTGATTGACCATCGGGCTCCGGTGGAGACCTGTGGCAGATGATTATGTTGATATTTTGGAAAAATCAGCTAAGTCGCCGAAGAGCGAGGCAATGCATCGAAGCAGCCCCAGTCTGTTTTTCCGAATCTGGTGATTTTCTGACATCACCAGGACACCATCAAAAAAGGCGTCCACCGCCTTTCGGAGGGACGCAACAGCCAGGAGCGCCGATTCAAATTGTCCCTGTTCCAACGCCTCCTCTACGGCCTTTTTCACCTGATGATACGCGGTAAACAGGGCGGATTCGCTGGCATCTTCAAACAGATTCTCTGCCACCGTTTGTCCCTCTGTCGGATCGGCCTTTCGGATGATGTTTACAACACGCTTAAATGCAATCGCAAGGGGCTCAAAGTCAGGCCGGTTTTTCAGTGCTTCCAAAGCGGCCACTTTCTTCCATATATGCGGAATTTGGTCGTCTGACGTATTCAGTACGGCGGCAACAACATCCTTTGAAAAACCATCCTCCGCAAGAAGATGCGCCATGCGGTTCTTTAAAAAGGTGAGCACCGATTCAACTGTGTCAGGTGATGATGCCTCCAGTTTTTCGGAAAAAACGGCAGCGCTGGCGTCGATTATGTTTCGAAGGGGTATCATGAGCTGATGCTGCAGCATGATTTGAAGGGCGCCGATGCCTTGTCGACGAAGGGCGTAGGGATCCGCGGCGCCCGTGGGTATCAGCCCAATATAGAAACAACCGCAGATGGAATCAATTTTGTCCGCCAGGGCCACAATGGCACCGGTACGTGTTTCTGGAAGTGTTCCACCGGAATACAACGGCCGGTAATGCTCCTCAATGGCGGTGGCAGCCTCATCTGACATCCCGGCAGCCGTGGCATAAACCCGCCCCATAATTCCCTGGAGTTTTGGAAATTCGCCTACCACCTGGCTAACCAGGTCCGCCTTGCAATAGGTGGCTGCCTGCGATACATGGGCGCTTATTTCCGAGCCCGTTGGCAGGTGTTGGACCAGAAAATTTGATAGTGTTCCAATTCGTTCGACCTTTTCATAAACGGAACCGAGTTTTGCCTGAAACAGCACGCCATGCAATTTCTGTTGCCATGCATCCATGGTCTCTTTGAGATCACTACGGTAAAAGAACCGGGCGTCTTCCAGGCGCGCCCGGAGGACCCGCTCGTGTCCTTTCTGGACAAGGCCCAAGTCTTTGGGGCATGTGTTATTAATTGCAATAAAATAAGGCATAAGGTCGCCTTTAGAATCGACAACGGCAAAATATTTCTGGTGCTCCCGCATGGAGGTAATCAAAATTTCTTTGGGTAGCTCCAGAAAAGATTTCTCAAAAGATCCGACGACGGCCACTGGATATTCCACGAGGTTGGTAACCGTGTCAAGAAGCTCGGGATCCACCAGTACTGATCCGCCAGCCGCTTGAGCGGCTTCGGCGATCTGTTCCGACACACGTTGCTTTCTTTCCTCAAAATCAACAATAACCTGGGCGCTTCGAAGAATGTCCACGTACTCCAAAGGATCTTTCAATGTTATTTTCTTGGGTGACATGGTGCTGTGGCCGTAAGTCCAACGGCCGCTTTTCAGACGATCCAGTTGGATGGTCACCACCTCCTTACCAAGCAGGACCAGAAGTGAAATGACCGGCCGCGCAAAAGAGAGCGACATGTCTGACCAGCGCATGGTTTTGGGAAACGGCAACGAAAGAATAACCTGAGGTAAGATTTGTTTTAAAATGGTTTTGGTGGCCTGTCCCCGTTCGGTCACTTTGGCGCATAAATAAGAACCTTTGGGGGTTTCCTGCTGAGTCAGGCGGCCAACGGCGACACCGACCTTTTCGGCAAATTTTTGAGCAGCCACGGTTGGTTGCCCTGTTTCATCAAAACTGATTTTGGTGGGAGGGCCCATGACGTCTGAGGTGACGGATGCCTGTTTATTGGCAACATCAGAGAGCGACACGGTGAGGCGTCTGGGGGTACCATAGGTCTTTTCAGTGCCGCAGGCAATGCGGTTGTCTGACAATTTTTTGACTATGTTTGCGGAAAAGGCGTCAAGGGCCGGCTGGATATAGCCGGCGGGAATCTCTTCTGTACCGATTTCGATTAATAACGTCTTCATATGTTATCCATTTCAAAGTGTTGTTCTTTGCAAATGATTGAGAATCACGGCGATGATCGAGTCAAATTATGAATGCGCGTCCGTTGCAGCATCAGGCGAATTGTCAGTGTGTAGCAATGGGAACCCCATTTGTTCCCGTTGGGCAAGGTGGTGTTCAGCGCATGCCCGGGCCAAATTCCGTATTCGTGCAATATAACCCGTTCTTTCCGTTACACTGATAGCGCCGCGTGCATCGAGCAGATTAAAGGTATGGGAGCATTTTAAACAATATTCATAGGCTGGCAGTACCAAACCGTCCGCAGCGGCCTTTTCCGATTCCTTTTCGTAATAGTCGAAAAAAATGAGCAGTTGGTCGATGTTTGCTTTTTCAAAATTATAAGTGGATTGCTCTACCTCCTGCTGATGATGGATGTCGCCGTACCGGATTGAATCATTCCACTGAAGATCATACACATTATCGACTCCCTGCAGATACATGGTGATTCTTTCAAGGCCATAGGTGATTTCCACCGGTATCGGTGAAAGCTCAATACTGCCTGCCTGTTGAAAGTAGGTAAACTGTGTGATTTCCATTCCATCGAGCCAGACTTCCCAACCGAGGCCTGATGCGCCTAAGGTCGGTGATTCCCAATCGTCTTCGACAAACCGGATGTCGTGCTCCAGCGCTGAGATTCCAAGACCGTTCAGACTTTTTAAATAGAGCTGCTGGACATCCACCGGGGATGGTTTCAGTAAAACCTGGAATTGATAATAGTGCTGAAGTCGGTTGGGATTATCACCATAACGGCCGTCAGTGGGACGCCGGGACGGCTGTACATAGGCGACATGCCACGGCTCCGGGCCTAATGCCCGAAGAAGTGTGGCGGGGTGAAACGTGCCGGCGCCCACTTCCGTGTCATAGGGCTGGAGCAACACACATCCCTTTCGAGCCCAATAGCGTTGAAGTGTAAGAATGACATCCTGAAAATACATCGCAATTCCTCTTTTTATAAGCGTTATAGTAAAAAGAAAAAATAGAAGCTACAGCTTCTAACATGGCCCTCTGTCAAACTCAAGCCTTGAGCCATAAATCTGTGCTCAAACCCCTAATCAGGAGTTTCCATTCCCCATTTGACCCCTTCAGGGTCAATCATCACGTCCAGCAGTCGCCCGTCTTTCCGTTCCGAGAGCAGTGCCTTCCATTTGGGTTTAAGTCGGGAGATCTCAGCTACTGAGCCAAAAGCCCATAGACATCCGCCGCCACCGGCACCCGATACCTTTGCCCCGCAACGGTTTTCAACGGCAGTGTCCACCAGGCGGTTGCCGAGGTTATCTAAGACGTCAGGGGTCATATGCTTTCGAATCGCCATTTCTTGGTTCATGGCAGACACCGCGGCATCAATCTGACGATTCTCCAGTGCTGATGCAAAATTTTGGGCACATCTGACGATATCTATCCACTGGGACCTTGTTTTTCCGGCAAGAAACTGATCGATCCACAGACCGTTAATGTTTTTTGATTCATGTGGAATGCCTGCGTATGCCACGAGAACCTGTTCGCTCAACGCGATGCTCTCAGGTGCTTTAAGCAGCTGCTTGGGGCGAAATGGCGGATCTCCTACCTTTTGAGGCCATTGCCATCCATGGATCCCCCCATAGACGGCTGAGAGTTGGTCCTGCATGCCGCAGGGAACGCCGGCAACACTTTCTTCCAACCCGTGAGCGAGGATGGCCATTTCGGTTTGTTGTAGCGGCGCCTGATGACCGATATGGTTACAGGCGTGGGAAAGGGCGGCAATAAGCGCCACTGCTGCCACGGAAGATCCGCCCAGAGAGCTTCTTGGGGGAGAAGTAGATTGAATATCGATATGGACCCCCGTTGTTTGAAAATAAGCGGCCACGGCAAACATGAGGCCCAGGGGATGGCGAAAGGGCGCAGCCGCAAGGGGAAACTCGGCACTTTGAAACCCTTTTGAGGATATCTTGACCACTCCTTTATGGAACGGATGCAGGCGCACGGTGGTTCTGAGATTGAGCGCCAGGTTGACGGTGCACGGCGCCAGATATCCCAAGGGATAATAAAAAGTCTTGATATCCAGTGTGCCGCCCATGTCTATTCGACAGGGGGCCGAGGCCCAGATCTGGTTGTCATAGAGGAAAGGTGCGAGGTCAATGGTTGCCATTCGTAAGGTCCTTTCAAATGATGGATTTCTGTTAACCCCAATGCTGCATTAAAAAATTGGCTGTCGTCAATTTCAAACAGTATAATAACAACTTGATGTCGTTGCAAAGGCAAAACCGCGCCCGAATAGATCATCGGAAGGGACGCATGCTTTGTATAAACGAGAGGCTCTTGGGTTTTTTGCCGAGTTGTGACGGAATCAGGATTTCCAAAAAACGCTGCCCTTCTTCAAGGGATGGTGGTGAATAGCGAAGCCGGTCGACATGTGAGAACGGGCTTCGCGTAAGCCATGCCAGCAGCTTTATGGTTCCTTTGGACAACGACTGGTCCCGGGGGAGTGCTGGCACACATCCCTGGCATATCAATCCGCCGTTTTGGGCATCAAATGCGAAGTGGGATGACGGTATGTCGTCAATCAACTGGTGGCAACGCATGCAGCTTTCCATATTGGGTGCCAGGCCGGACAGAGATAGAAATTTTATCTGAAACATCAAAGAAAGCAGTGCATCGAGTGTCTTTGTGGCATCGAGGGCTGTCAACGAGTAATGTAAAAGGTCATACAGCTCAACCTCCTTTTTGCCCTCCATCATCCAGAGGTGCAAGGTTTCGCTCCAGTAACTGGCATACGCCGTTTTTTGAATATCTGCTCTGAGGTTTGAAAGAGGATGTGTGAGGGCGGCCTCCTGAAGGACCATCAGTCCGCGCCCCCGGCTATGACTATATGAAATGTTCAGAATTGAAAATGGCTCCAGGATGCCTGCAAAGCGTTTGACGCTCTTTTTAGCGGACTTGGCGATAAGAGAAATTTTTCCCTGTGATCGGCTTAGCAGCGTCAGGATCAGATCATAATCGCCATAGTCAACGCGGCGAAGAATAATTCCGGGCGTTGATGACTTCGTTGACGGCATTAATGGTTAGAATCCCAAAAGCGTGGATGCGATTTCAAAATAGAAAAAAACACTGATAATGTCGATGGCAGTGGTTACAAAAGGACCAGTGGCGACTGCGGGATCGATGTTTATTTTTTCAAAGAGCATTGGTACCATTGAGCCGACCAACGCAGCAATGGACATGGAGCAGAGGACCGCCATCCCGACAGAGAATGCAACTTTGTTGGTGCTATAGCGGAGTTGTGCCGCCAGTCCGATCAAACTGCCATAGATGACCCCGAGGATAAGACCGATAAACAGCTCCTTGCTTACCACTGACCAGATTTCCCCCACATGAATTCTACCGGTGGCAAGTCCCCGGACCACAATTGTCGAGGACTGGGTGCCGATATTGCCGCCCATGCCCATAATCACAGGAATAAAAGCCGCCAGGTAGGTAACCTTGGACAGTGTTTCTTCAAAATGTCCCACCACGAATACAGCGCAAATTCCCCCCAGGCAACTTGCAAACAGCCAGGGAAGGCGGATGCGCGTACTTTTAATAACGGATTTGGTTTCAATAAACTCCTCACCTGCACCAGCCATCTTTAAAATATCCTCGGTGGCTTCCCGTCGGATAATATCAATCACGTCATCCACGGTTACGATACCCACAAGACGATGATTCTCATCCAAGACAGGCACCGCCAAAATATCATATTTGGCGACGATTCGTGCAACCTCTTCCTGGTCCATATCGGTTTGGACCGAAAACACATCGGTAGCCATAAATTCTTTTAGCGGGGTATCGGGCGGGACCACCACAAGCTGACGAAGGGAACTGACACCGACAAGTTTGCCGTATTCATCAATAACATACAGATAAAACGGCATTTCAACATCCATGTGTTCCTTTTGAAGGGACTGGATAGCTTCCCTGGCTGTAACGTCTTCCTTGAGCGCAATAAAGTCGGGTACCATGATCCCGCCGGCGGTATCATCTTCATAGCGAAGCAGGTCTTCAACTTCTTCGGAGCCCTCTTTTTTCATTTTTTTCAGCAAGGAATCCGATATTTCTTCAGGAAGCTGGCCAAGAAGATCCGCCACATCGTCAGTGGGCATTTTTTCCATAATGGTGACAGCCTCATCGGCCGTCATGCCTTCGATCAGGGTGGTGGCGGTATCTTCATCGAGTTCACTTAGTAAAAGTCCCTGTTGTTCAATATCGTGAACCAGATTAAATATTTTACGATGATGGGCCGGAGACAGGGCGCGGAAGGCCTGTGATAGGTCTGCCGCATGGGTTTTATTGACAATTTTTCGGAGATTTGCCGTGGCATTGCGCCGGATTAATCGTTTGATGCTCGCAACTAAAACTCTGGTTCTTTCGCTTTCCATGGGTGCCAACCTATATGAGATCTGTAACCGGTCGCTCGCGAAGGTTACTAAAAACTGCTGTGGTTTTCAAAGGTCATTTGCCATCAGGGGATTTTAAGGCTGACCACCTGGCCTTTTTTCCCATCTATTCGAATCGGGCGACCGTTACATTGTAAATTGACGCCGGTGGCATTTCCAATCAAAAGGTTAAACCCGGCGGTTGCCTTCAGTTCCAACCGGTCCCCGGGGCTCAGGCTGTATTCTTTGGGCTGCTGTCTGTCGATAATCACTTTCAGCCAGGTGGCCTCTATGGTTTTAATACGCAGCAGATAGCTTTGGGCGGTTTGTTTTTGATCTGCCGATAGTGAAAGTTCATTGATCGTTACCTCCTTTGCTGCTGCTTGCATTTCAGCGCTGACATCTGCCGAAGAGCTGCCTTTTCCTGTTTTATCCGTCCCATTGAAATTGTGAAGGGCCGAAATGGAAAGGAGCACAATGCCGGCAAACGCGCCTAAAATCAGCATGAACCGTGGCCAAAACGTCTGGCTGGCTTTAATCAGATTGCGTTCAAACTGAAGCGATTGCAAATATCGATGCCGACTCGCCAGATACCGTTGGATTGCCTCATCCACGTTTATGTCTACCAATTGTGCGTAGGACCGTACAAACCCTTTTACAAATACCGGGTCAGGCAGGTCCCCATGGATTTCTTCCTCAAGCAATACCAGTGTTTTTTCAGGGACACGAAGCTCGGCTGCAATTTCATCCAAAGAGATGCCTTTTTCGAACCGGGCACTTTTTAAATAGCGGCCAAACGAAAGCAAATCATCGGCTTTGCTTTTTTGGAGCGTGGTATCTTTTTCAGCCATAAGTACAATTAAGGAATGAGAGAATCTACTGAAACCAAATGATGGATCATGTGATACCTGGCGGTATCACTGAATCAAACGAATATGTGCTTGTTTTCTAAGGCGTTCGATCCAGGCCTTTTTGCGCTTCTGATATTGTTCTTCGTATAGCTTTTTTTCGATGTCACCGCGGGCCTCCTCAAAAGGGATGCCAGATGTTTGAATAATCTCCTGAAGATAGAGAATCTGGTATCCCTGGGTGGTTTCTAAAATAGACGTGATATTCCCCGGGGCGAGCTTTTCAACAGCTTTGCGGAGATTCGGTGACAGGTCATCCAGACCGAACGTGCCAAGTTCCCCACCCTCTTGCGCAAAGGGAGATTCAGAATATGTTTTTGCCAGGCTTTCAAATGATTTTCCATTCTCAAACTCTGTCACTATGTGCTGCATGGTCTGATAAACGGCCTCTTTGTTTCTTACATCATCAAATGAAGAGACCTTCATAAGGATATTGCGAAGATGGTACTTATCTTCCCCAGCGTATTGATCGGCATGTTTTTCATAATAGGCCTTGGTCTCCTCCTGGGTGATGACAATCTTTCGCCTTATTTCGACCGTTTCCAGCCGTGAGGCGAGAATTTGAGAACGCATGTTTTTACGTAAGGTTTCCATGTCAAGCCCTTGCTGCTTGAGCGCTTCTCGAAACTCTTCATCCGTTAGCCGGTTGGCCTCTTTAATTCGCTCGATATTGCTGTCAATGTCCTTTTCTTCCACACCCAAGAGGGTTTCTTTGGCTGCCTGCTCAATCAGTTTTTGATCAATCAGCTGATTGAGAATGGTCTGCCGCATTTCAAAAACCATTTCACGCCTATTTTCAGGTAGATATCCCGATACTCGCATCTGCGCTTCATAGGGTTTCAGGAGCTCATTCAGTTCCTGAAGCACAATGATGTCATCATTGACCACGGCAACGATACGATCTATTACTTTGGATGCCGCTACCCATGAAGGCTGAAGTATGGCGACCATGCAAAACAGGCCAAAAAATAATGCACATCTGCTAGCAAAACAACATCTTTTCGATTTAGTGAGCGCTTTCTTTTTGTTGTTCATTTATCTGTTCTCTTCCAAATGCTTTAGACATGGTTTCCCACAATGCCCAGTTTATTTTGACATCATAGCTCTTTTTCAATTCACCGATCCAGTTGGTATACGTGGCTTCCGCTTTTTTCCCCTGACTCTTTTCCGGCCAATCGGTGTTTAAATCTGCAGCGATGACTTTTTCTATCAAGAGCCGTTTTTTTAAGGACGCCCGCCATTCTGAAAGGCTCACACCGCTTTCAACGAGCGAAGTTTGTAACTGGCCTTCAGGAAAATCTTTTTCAAAGTCATCCACCGCAGCCTGCAATTCGGCAACCGTGACATTCAGTTGAAGCTCTCTGGCCCTTTCAAGTATGATCAGTTCTTCGGCGAGCTGATTAAGCAATCGATACGTTACATCTTGCAGGGTTTGTCGATTTCGGAACAGGTTCGCTGAATAATTACTGGCCGTCTGGTCAAACGATCTTTGGAATTCTTTAGCGGTGAAAACACTGTTTCCGACCTGAATGAGCACCTCATCCTCCCGGGGCGGTGGGGCGTTCTTTCCGCAGCCTGAAAGAATGAGCGCACCTGCGCTTAAAAGAAGCCCCGCGCAGAGGCTTATATTTAACAAAAAAGTTATCATCGAACGATTCCAACGACCCCTAAAAACCATTTTGATAGTTCCCTTTGGGATGATGAATACACTGCACAAGGTCGGAATTCGCCGAGTGTTTTTGAGTGATCAGGCGTTAACACGTTGGGAAATATCTTTCAAGTTGTTTTTAATCTGGTTTAGCAAACTTGTGGGCCCTTTCGAATCCAATGTGATTTTGAGAGCCTGGTCCGTGGTAAACTGAAATTTATCAGGGGCCTCGGCGGTCAAATCAACCAGGGCAAGCGGGTTGCTCTGGTGTTCGGCGGAAAAATAGAGCATCAGATGACTGCCGTTGAAATCGAGCCGTTTGACGCCTGATCGTATCGATAGAATCCTCAGCATAATTTTCATGATCAGATTTGCCGCTTCCGTCGGCAGGGGGCCAAACCGGTCAACGATCTCACTTTTAAATTCGGATAGTTCTGACGGCATGGTTAGATTTGTCAGATGCCGATAGGCGGCCAGTCGCTGATCGATGTCCGGAATGTATGTTTCCGGCAGAAACGCGGATAGCGGAAGATTGATTTCTGGATCCAAGGGGGCAATTTTGATTTCCCCTTTCACATCGGCAACTGCGGTTTCCATTAGTTTCAGAAACATATCATAACCAACTGCTGCAATATGCCCTGACTGTGAAGCGCCTAATATGGTGCCGCCACCGCGAATCTTGAGGTCACTCATGGCGATTTGAAATCCTGACCCCAGATCACTGTGTTCCATTAACACCTTGAGTCGCTTTTGGGCATCCCGGGTCATCACGCTGTCTGGCGGAATAAAAAGGTAGGCATATGCCTGCTCTTCGGCACGCCCCACCCGGCCGCGTAGTTGATATATTTGTGCCAGACCGAAGCGATCGGCCCGATTGATTAATATGGTATTGGCGGAAGGGATGTCGATGCCAGATTCGATAATGGTTGTACAGACTAACATGTCGATCTCTTTTTTCATAAAAGAGGTCATGACAGATTCCAGTTCTTCTTCATCCATTTGGCCATGGGCTATCCCAAGGGTCACCGTTGGGGCGATTTTTTTCAGCTTGTTGGCCATGCCATGAAGGGTTGAGATATGGTTATGCACAAAATAAATCTGTCCCCCCCGTTTCAATTCTTTGTTAATGGCTTCTGCCACAGTCGTATTGTCAAACTCCGTAACATAGGTCACAATCGCGTGGCGTTGCTCAGGCGGGGTGGAAATGACGCTGATATCCCGGATGCCCATCAGAGAAAGATGCAGGGTCCTCGGGATCGGGGTGGCTGTCAGTGCCAATACGTCCACGGTTTTTCTCAGCTTTTTTAATTTCTCCTTATGGGTGACGCCAAAGCGCTGTTCTTCGTCCAATATTAGCAGCCCCAGGTTTTTAAAAGTTACATCCTTGGATAACAAACGGTGTGTGCCGATAACGACATCAATTTTACCTTCTTTGAGCCGTTGGATAATATCACGTTGCTCAGCGGGTGATCGAAAACGGCTTAAACATTCCACAAAAAAGGGAAGCCCTTGAAAGCGTTGGGTAAAGGTTTTAAAGTGTTGTTCGGCCAAAATCGTCGTTGGCACCAGAACGGCCACTTGTTTTCCATTATGGGTCGCTACGAAAGAGGCACGCAACGCCACTTCTGTTTTGCCATAACCGACATCACCGCATACCAAGCGGTCCATCGGTTGGGTGCATGCCATATCATCGATGACATCCTCGATGGCTTTTTTCTGATCGATGGTTTCCTCATAAGGAAAGGCGGCCTCAAATTCCTCAAACGAACGGTTCGGTATGTGAAATTCAATTCCTTTTTCAGCTTTACGGGCGGCAAATATTTTGAGAAGTTCACCGGCAATTTTTTCAGCAGACCGTTTTACTCTGGCTTTTACGCGTTCCCAGGATTTTCCGCCCAATTTGTCGAGAATCGGCGCGATCCCATCGACCCCCATATATTTTTGGATCATATTCATGCGGTCCACCGGGAGATACAGCTTGTCATTATCTTTGTAAGCTACCAATAGAAAATCATTGGTGATGCCGTCCAGCTTGAGTTTAACGAGCCCCAGGTATCGTCCAATACCATGCTCCAGATGGACCACCAGATCATTTTGTTTTAAATCTTCAAGGGTTAAAAATTGGGTCTGGACCGGTGTTGGCGCTTTTTTTCGTCTTCGATATAAGGTGCCGAAGATATCCCGTTCGTTTATGATCGCGAGCCGGGCATCTGGCCAGACGAAACCTTTCGATATTTGCCCAATGCACACCACCACCGTTTTTGCTGGCGGTGGGGCCTGAGGAAAGCCATCAGTAAGAATGGTGTCCACGCCGTAGGGGGATAGCAGTGCAGCGACCCGCTCTGCCTGGGAGCGACTGCCACAGGTAATCAACGTAAGATGACCGGCCGTGAGTTGATTTAAAATCCAGTCACGCAGTGGTCGCAAGGGGGCTTCAGTCCCTTTTGATGCCGATAATTGGACCTGCAGGTCATGATTGTCCTGAATGGTAAAATGCACCAATTCTTTGTGTTGGTTTCCGGCAGTTTGGTAAGACGTTTCTCCTAAAACTATCGGTACTTCATCGATTTTGAGGGTAGGTTTTAAGGCCAGTTTGGTTTCAACGGCCTCCCAGGTCATGTAAGTTGATGACGGCGGCACGCACAGCTTGGTGCCTTGGCAGGCGGTTTCGAAATTGGTTTGGGCCTGTACTATATAATCCTCGGCGGCTTGTTGAAGCCGTCGCGGCTCCATGAGCACAATCATGCTGTTTGCTGGCGCATAATCAAAGAGCGTATCGAGCGCGTCATAGATCAGCGGCAAAAGGCTTTCCATGCCGGGAAACAGACCTTCCTGTTGAAGGCGACCTACAATTTCACGTACGTTGGTGATCGGCAGCAGTTGTTCGGCCGCCCTGGTTCTGACGTTGCTGATGGTGGTATTTAAACGGGCCCTCTTCAAAATAGACTCTTTTGCCGGCAAGATAATCACCTCATCGATTTGTTGACGGGTGCGTTGACTTGTGGCTGAAAAGAAACGAAGGGAGTCCACCATGTCGCCGAAAAATTCAATCCTTATCGGTTCATCGTATAGTGGAGAAAAAACATCTAAAATTCCGCCCCGAATGCTGAAATCACCCTGTTCTTCTACGATGGCAGTGCGGTTGTAACCGCCTTCAACAAGCTTGACGATCAGTTTCTCCCTGTCGATGTCTTCGTTGACCATTACCAGTTCGGCATAATCGGTCATTTCCGAATAGGGTATCACTTTTTGCAAAACGGCTTCGGACGTTGTGACAACCACCGGGGGGATATTTTCCGTGGATAGTCGGTACAAGGTGCCGATCCGTTGTGCCGCAGTTTCACTGTGATAAGCCAAAAACTTGTAAGGCAGCAGGTTGTAGGCGGGGAACAACAGGCATGGAATGTGTTCCTGCTGTGAAAAAAAATCAAAATCATTAACAAACTGTTCTGCTGCCTTGCCTGAGGGCAGTATGACAATAAATGGTCGTGGATGTGCCCGGTACTGCTGGAACAAATAATAGGCGCTCGGGGTCCCGGAGAGCCCTCCGATATCAACTTCTGGTCTTCCTTTTGAAATTAACTCAACTAGTGCATTGAGATTATTTTTCCCTTGATTTTGCATAGTAAACACAGTAGATACTCATTCCATTGCGCCGGCGTAGCTCAGTCGGTAGAGCAGCTGATTCGTAATCAGCAGGTAGGCGGTTCGAATCCGCCCGTCGGCTCCATTTTGTTGTTGTTATAAATGAAGGATTTTTCACGCCTGTGCTGAAAAATCCTTTTTGCTTTTACACAATATTGATGGTTTTTCATGCCAACGGTGCTATAGCGCCATCGGAATATTCACCCTGCATAACAAATTTAGGGTGGATTGTTCAATGTTGATATTCCAGTGAGAGGGAATTAGAGTCGAAAAACGGCATGCGGCTGAATGAAATGAACCGCAAAACGGTTTTTAACTATTTGAATGCGTTACGTTCTTGACATACGATTTATAACCGTATATTTTTATAGCTAATATTTGGTTATAACATTTTGATGACCTTGAGAGAGAACCGATGGCCGATGTGGATGACACCCAGTTAAAAGCAGAAATTGATCATATCATGGAACGGGTGGGGCAGATTATGGAAAAGGTTGCCAGTCTTGACCTTGAGGAAAAAGAGCCCTCCACCCAAGAAGGTGTGTAAGAAACATCCTTGTTGCAGGATGAGCCTATATTTTTTGAAGAATAAATATTAATGCCGTGGGTGGCAAATGATAGAAAACGGTAGAATTTATTAGGAGGGGGTATGACTTTAACCAAAAACGATCTGGTAGCGCAGGTAAACGAATTGGGATTTACCAAAAAGAAGTCGGTGGATATTATTGAAACGCTTATAGAAATCATCAAGGGGACATTGGAAAAAGGTGAGGATGTATTAATCTCCGGTTTTGGTAAATTCTGTGTTAAGGAAAAAAATGCCAGACGCGGTCGGAACCCTGCCACCGGGTCCGATCTTATTTTGCGTGAACGGAAAGTAATTACATTTAAGTGTTCGGGGAAATTGCGGGACAAGATAAACGAAAACGATTGATCCGTGCTGACGGCACCGATACAATTTGCGGACGTCAGTCCGACATACTCAGCGGGTGCCGGTCGCAAATGGTCGCTTGTGTGATGCTCGCCGGTCAGAATATCCATCGTTTCAGTCGGTAGACCGGCCCCTTCCAGAGAAATTGAAAGCGGTATTCCAGATACATTGATAAATGCCCAAATTTCTTGTTGGTCATGGTTGCGGAAGATTGAAAACACTTTGGGATGCAGATGTAAAATTTGATGCATCGCATTTGGGTGAAATGCCGGCTGATGGCGCCTGGCTTTAATAAGTTGAAGATATGGGAAAAAAATCCTGGAACGAAATGTTTCAGGATTTTTTAATTGGTGGGGAATCCTGTCCACATCAGGTTTTTCCCTGTTGATTGATCGTGGCCGAAACGTTTTTTCGGGCCCTTGCTGGACTTAAAACAGCGATTCTAGAACGGTATCATATTTTGCGGCCATGTTGTCCCATGCATAACCCGCCATGGCTTCTGACAGGGCCCGGCGTGTGGATTGCATCTGAACGTGATGTGAAAGCAAAAAAATAAGTTTTTCAACGAGTTCCGACTGGTTTTGGTACAGGACACCATCATGAAATTCATCCGGAATAATTTCCGGATAGGAAAGGCGATTTGGTAGCAGCGGCAGGCATCCGTACCGAACGGCTTCTACAACGGAGATTCCGAAATTTTCCTGATGTGCTGTGCTGATAACGACGGCGCCCCTGGATAGCAGGTCTAAATAATCATTGCGGGACGCGGCATAGCCGTATTGGATAATGCGGTCCTTATAGCGTTCTTTGGCTGCAAGAAACGGTTTGGGGACCATCTGAAAATTTTCCCCCAGTAATGCGAGTCGGAAGTTTACACCTTCCCGTGCCACGGTATCGAGGGCTGCAAAAAACGCCTCTGGATTTTTATCAAATTCCCATCGGTGGTTCCAAACCACGATGGGTGGGCCAGGCTCCGGTGGGAGAAGCGGCAAGGTGTTTCCGTTAAACCGGCAGCCCGGATAGCACACATCAGACTTTTTTCGAATCTTCTCCGTGACCCAATGGGGGCGATATTCGGGCATGAGCCTCAGAAAGTCAGGAAGGGCCGAAAAAAAATCATCGTGGTGAGTCCTGGAATTAAAAAGAATCCGTTGGGCGGCGAGGCCAGTGGTGATGTCCGTGAACCCGAACTGGACATCGAGAGATTCGCCAGGGGCCAATGGATAGGTGATCTGATTTTCATGATAGTAGACGAGCGCCGGTGGGCACTGGGTGCCGGTGAGCATTTTGAAGTCCGAAAGACTCATCAAGCTAGACGTGATGATGCCATCATAGGCATCCAGATTTGGGAGTTTCCGGATAAAATGAAGTGCAGCCCCACGCATGCGCCACTTCCAAAACCGGGATGGCAAGGTCAAGAGTTCAATGTTATGTTTGGAGTTTGCGATAAGCCCCTTTGCGAACTCTTCATGAGAGCCGCCAAAAAAAGGTTCGATAAAAAGAAATTTCAAAATGACTCCTTTGTAATTCAATCCTTAATTCTTATAGTGTAACCGGACGCTGGAGACAAGCGTCATCTTGACGGCATTGTAAGTCTTCATTATGATAAACCAAAACTTTCATTCATGAACCTGAACAAGAATAAACACCCTAATAACTGGGCGGTTACAAAATGAGAACAACCTGCCAACGAAGGGAATAGACGTGGCGCCATCCTATCAGAAAAAAGTGTTTGAAGCGGCAGAATATTTGGCCACTCAGATCGACCACAGGCCCACCGTCGGAATATTGACTGGCACCGGTTTGGGCGAGAGCGCTTCTTTTCTTGAAGCGGACGCCGTCATTGATTATGAGAAGATTCCCAACTTTCCACGATCTACAGTCGAAAGCCATTTGGGCAAACTCACCATTGGCCAGGGAATGGGGAAAACTGTCATGCGGATGCAGGGCCGATTTCACCTCTACGAGGGTTACAGCCCACTTGAAGTAACCTTTCCGATTCGTGTCATGCAGGCCCTTGGCGTTCGCGTCCTTATCCTGTCAAATGCAGCTGGCGGATTGAACCCAACTTTTGCAGCGGGGGACATCATGGTGCTAAAAGACCATATCAACCTGACCGGTACCAATCCGCTGGTGGGGCCCAACGATGACAAATGGGGGGACCGATTTCCGGATATGAGTGCGGTTTACGACCGGAAGGTCATCGAGATCGCAATGAGTGCTGAAAAAGGGCCGGGTGGGAGAATTCAGGCAGGAACCTATGCCGGTCTTCTGGGACCCAGCCTTGAGACCCCCGCAGAGGTGAGATTTTTAAAAATGATTGGCGCAGAGGCGGTGGGATTTTCCACGGTCAGTGAAGCCATTGCAGGGGTACATGCCGGCATGCGGGTTGTGGGGCTTTCAATTATCACCAATGTGCATGATCCGGATGCACCGGAACCGGCTTCTGTGGCGGAAATCATTGAAACGGCGCAGAAAGCGGCACCGAGACTTGAGGCCCTGGTAAAGGAGGTAATCAGTTCAATCGATGGATAAGGAAAACTGGGATCTTTTGATTACCAATGGCGTGTTGATTACCCAGGATGATGACAGGGGAGTGATTGAGAATGGCGCAATTGCCATCAAGGGGGACACCATTGTTGCCGTGGATAATACCGAAGCGCTTGCAACGGGTACAGCCACCCAGCATATCGACGTGGCCGGGGACATTGTTGTTCCGGGGCTTGTGAACACCCACACCCATGGGGCCATGACCTGTTTTCGTGGATTGGCGGATGATTTACCTTTGATGGCCTGGCTAAACGATTATATTTTTCCGGCAGAGTCAAATTTGACCGAAGAGATCGTATACTGGGGTAGCCTCTTGGCATGTGCAGAAATGATCCGATCCGGCACCACTTGTTTCTGCGACATGTATCTTTTTGAAAAAGCGGTCGCCCGGGCGGTTTCTGATACTGGTATGCGGGCAGTGGTGGGGGAGGTTCTTTTTGATTTTCCATCTCCCAATTATGGCACCATTGAAAAGGGGTTGGTCTATACGGAGGACCTTGTCGCAGAGTGGGCAGAGCATCCGCTTATTACGATTGCTGTGGAACCCCATTCGCCTTACCTTTGCGCACCTTCGCTATTGAAGGACGCTTGCCGGATCGCGAACAGGCATGAGCTGTCGATGGTAATTCACCTTTCCGAGACCCGTCAAGAGGTCGAGCAAATCAAAGAAAAATATGGCCGCACGCCGGTGGCGTTTCTGGCCGATCAAGGGATTTTAGATAGTCGTCTGTTGGCGTGCCACTGTGTGGTCCTGTCTGATGAAGATATTGCCCTTCTGTCTAAGTTTGAGGTGAAGGTTTCCCATAACCCCGAAAGTAATATGAAACTGGCGTCCGGCATTGCACCGGTGCCGGCGCTTCTTGAAAAAGGCGTATGCGTGGGGCTTGGCACTGACGGGTGCGCCAGCAACAACAATCTGGACATGCTCTGGGAAATGGACACTGCGGCAAAGCTCCATAAGGTGAACACCCTGGACCCGACGGTGGTAAGTGCCGGGGAAATTTTTCGCATGGCCACACTGGACGGTGCCCGTGCCCTGGGGTTGGATCATGACATCGGCTCTCTGACGCCCGGGAAAAAGGCGGATGTGGTTGTGATCGATACCCATCAACCGCACATGACGCCCCTTTACAACCCATTGTCCCATGTGGTGTACGCGGCCAAGGGCAGTGATGTCAAAACGGTTGTCGTAAACGGCCGGATTTTGATGCGGGACCGTGTCCTTGAAACCCTGAATATGGATGACATAGGGCGCCATGTGAAGACGATCGGGAAAAAGATCGAAAAGCAGGTGAAGCGAGGATAGCCATGTCATTTGATACGCTGATAATCAACGGTACGGTGGTTACCGCAAACGATGCGTTTGAAATCATCGAAAACGGGATGATCGGTATTAACGGGACGACGATTGCAACGGTCGGACCAAAACCAGAGGATGGCTCCCTGCCGACCGCAGGGCAGGTGATTGATGCCGGCGGCGGTATAATACTGCCCGGGCTCATCAACACCCATACACATTTGCCCATGACGCTTTTTCGGGGACTGGCGGACGATCTCGCACTTCATGTCTGGCTGAACGAGCATATGTTCCCGGCGGAGGCGGCTCATATTTCACCGGAGACGGTTCGTGTGGGTACCTTGCTGGCCTGTGCGGAGATGCTGCTTTCCGGAACAACCACCTGCTGTGACGGGTATTTTTTTGAAGATTCGGTGGCGGATGCATTTGCCACCACCGGAATGCGGGGGATACTCGGTCAGGGGGTAATTGATTTTCCGGCCCCGGGCATCGCCGACCCCGCTGAAAATATGGCCCATGCGGTTCGTTTCGTGGAAAAATGGCAAGGTCGTCATCCGCTCATTTATCCGTCCATTTTTTGCCACAGTCCTTACACCTGCAGCGAAAAAACCCTGGTTGCAGCCAAGCGGGAAGCTGACCAGCGGGGTCTGCTGTTCCAGATCCATGTAGCCGAGACACAAACTGAGCGGTCGGAGATTCTTGCAACGCATCGGCTCACACCGGTCGGGTACCTGGATCGGTTGGGCCTTCTGGATGATAAGACCCTTCTGGTTCACACCATATGGGTGGACGATGCCGATACGGATCTTATAGCCAGACGCAGGGCACCTGTGTCTGTGACAACAGAAAGTGAAATGAAGCTGGCTTCGGGAATCGCCCCCATCCCGGATTTCATTAAAAAAGGCATTGCCGTTGGGCTTGGAACTGATAGCTGCGCCAGCAATAACGATCTTGATATGTTTCAGGAGATGGATGTTACCGCTAAACTCCATAAGGTCCACACCCTCGATCCGACCGTCATGGACGCCAAAACGGTCCTTTCACTGGCAACCAGAGACGGTGCAAACACCCTTGGGTTATTGGACCAGATTGGTTCTCTGGCACCTGGAAAACAGGCCGATATTATCGTCCTTGACACGGATGCGCCCCATCTGATGCCGATATACTCGCCGGTGTCCCATGTGATCTATACTGCCCGGGGAGCGGACGTTCGGGATGTGTTCGTGGCTGGGCGATTGTTGGTTCAGAACCGTCAACTGCTAACGATCGATCTTGAAGATGTCCTCGCACAGGCGACGCGGATCGGACGGCGGATTAAACAATTCCAGGAGGAAAAATGACACTTTCAGACCGAATCCGGAATGCCCGGGGAGAAGCGCTCGCAGACCTACTGCTCATCAATGGCCGAGTCATCAACGTGTTTTCAGGGGAGATCATTTCTGAAAATATTGCAATTTCCGATGGAAATTTTTTAGGATTCGGCCATTACGAGGCAAAGGAGGTCGTCGATTTAGCGGGGCGGTTTGTGGCACCGGGCTTTATCGATGCGCATCTTCATATTGAAAGTACCATGACCTGTGTGTCGGAATTCGTTCGGGCCGTGTTGCCCCGCGGCACCACCACCGTCATTGCCGACCCCCATGAAATTGCGAATGTGGCAGGGGCGGCCGGTATTGAATATATGATCAGTTCCGCTGACGCCCAGCCCATGAACATATATTTTACACTTCCGTCCTGTGTGCCGGCCACTCATCTTGAAACAGCCGGTGCGTCCTTGTTGGCCAAAGATCTGGCTCCCCTGGCAGGGCATCCCCGGGTGGTGGGGCTGGGTGAGATGATGAATTACCCCGGGGTGATCTATGAGGACCCAACGGTACTCGCCAAATTGGAAATGATGCGTTCCCATCACAAACCCATAGATGGCCATGGCCCCGGACTCACTGGGTATGAGTTGAACGCCTACATCATGGCCGGTATTCAAAGTGATCATGAGTGTACGTCTCTAAAGGAAGCGCGGGAAAAGTTGCGTAGCGGCATGCATATCATGATTCGCGAGGGAACCGGCGCAAAAAACCTTAAAGATTTGCTTCCCCTTGTGACCCCTCAAAATGCCCCTCGTTTCATGTGGTGCACCGATGACCGTCATCTCCAGGACCTCCTTGATTCCGGCCACATTGATGCCTTGGTAGCCGATGCGATCCGGGCGGGGCTTGATCCGGTCATTGCCATACAGATGGCTACCCTGTACCCGGCCACCTATTTTGGGTTGGGTCATGTGGGCGCCATCTCGCCAGGGCGTCAGGCGGACTTGGTGATTTTTTCCCATCTTCATGATCTGGTCGTTGAAGCGGTCTATATACAGGGTCGCCCGGTGGCGGAGGATGGGCGTCTTTTGCCGCGAGTGTTGCTTCCAGAATCCCGGCCGATTGCCCAGGCAATGTCAGTCCAGCCGGAACGCTTGGATTTATCCATTCCAGATCGGGGGTGCGATATCCGTGTGATAGACATCGTGCCGGACCAGCTCATAACCCGCCAAAAAACGATGGCGCCGACCGTGCGATTGAAAATGGCAATTTCGGACCCGGATCGAGACCTATTGAAAATTGTGGTGGTGGAGCGTCATCAGGGAACGGGGAATATCGGTAAAGGGTTTGTACAGGGGATCGGGCTGCAGAACGGTGCTCTTGCTGCCAGTGTGGCACACGACAGTCACAATATTATTGCGGTGGGGGCGAATGACCAGGACATGATGACAGCCATTTACCGCGTGGTGAAAACAGGCGGCGGGATGGTGGCGGTGTGTAATGGCGAAATATTGGCCGAGTTGGCGCTTCCCATTGCAGGGTTGATGTCCACGGAGCCCCTCGAAGCCGTCCGAAGAAAGCTTGACGGGTTGATCGCGGCTGCCCGGTCGCTCGGATCAAATTTGCACGATCCGTTTATGACACTCTCTTTTTTGGCGTTACCGGTTATCCCGGAATTGAAAATCACCGACAAGGGATTGATTGACGTGGGGGCATTTGAATCTGTGGGGTTATTTGTCGACTAACGTCTCGCCAGTTCTTTTTTTACTGCCAGTCCAATACGCTCAAGGGTATAGGGTTTGCGAACGTATTCGCCCGCGCCAAGTTCTTGGGCAGCCTTAACACGGGCTGATTCTGAAAAGCCGCTTGCAATGATGACCCGCTGATCCGGACGACGTTGTTTGATTTCCTGATAGGTTTCCAACCCATCCATGCCCGGGTCCATAATCATATCAAGCAACAGCAAGTCCACGGATTGCGTTTCGAGAAAATTGATGGCCGCCTCTCCGCTCGATACGGCGGTTACACGATATCCTAAATACGCAAGGATCTTTGTGGCAATTTCACGTTGTTCCTTCACATCATCCACTACCAGGATCGACTGACCGCTTCCCTGAAGTTCATTCACAGGGAGGTTCTTATTGTCAGGGGTTACGACGTCTCTAGACGCTAAAAAATAGAGCTTGATCGTGGTGCCTTCCCCGGGTTGGCTGTCAATATCGATATAGCCATTGTGGTCTTTAACGGTACCCCACACCACGGCCATGCCAAGACCGGTGCCACTTCTTCCCATTTTCTTTTTTGTATAGAACGGCTCGAAGATGCGGTCAATGTCTTCAGGGTCAATGCCTACGCCTGTGTCAGAGACCGAAAGCACAACGTAGTCTCCTTCCTTTACACTGTCATAGCCCTGGATCGATTCGGCGACATAACGGTTTCGAAGGCCAATCGCCAGGGTGCCTTTGTCCATGATGGCCTCAGCAGCGTTGGCGACCAGGTTCATGATGCATTTTTCTATGTGGACGGGTGATCCGGAAATATTATACAGATTTGACTCAATTTCTGTAACGACCTTGACATCCGGGTGAAAACTCATGATTTTTTGGTGCTCTGGGCTGTTGAGGTAGCTTTTCAGCAGTTTCGACATGTCAACGATTTCGGTTGTTTTGACCCCCCGGCGGGCGAGGGTAAGCAGGTCCTGAACGATAGCGGCTGCTTTTTGACCGGTTTTATGAATGGTTTCGAGAGAATCTCGCAAGGGACTGTCCTCTGGGAGTGTGAGCAGCAATAGCTGGGGATAACTGACAATTCCGGACAAAATATTGTTAAGATCATGGGCAACACCTGCTGCGAGGGTGCCGATAGCCTCCATTTTTTGTGCCCGGGCCAGTTTGTCCTGGGCCTGTTTTCGTTCTTCTATCTCTTGCTTCAATTTTTCATTTGAATCGATGAGCGCCTGGGTCCTTTTGGCCACGAGGTCTTCCAGATGGTTTCGATGGGTTTCTAATTCCTTTTCCCTTTTTTGTATCTGATTGAGCATGTCATTAAACCCCCGTATCAGAACACCGACCTCATCCTGGTTGTATGATGTAACACGAAGGGTATAATTGCTGTTTTTGGTAACGGATGCCATGGCTTTCGACAAAATGATCAAGGGGGTGACGATAACGCGGTGAAGGGGTTTGCAGAGTAAATGGACTACTACAAAAAGGGCGTTGGTAATCAGAAAAACACCGGCAAGGGACCAATAAATACGTTTGGTTAAGGACGTTAAATCCCTTCGTAGAAAGGCATATCCGATCGTTTTTTCTTTCAATCGAATCGGTGTTACAAAATCGAGATGTTGTTTTGAAAAATGATGGCCATTCCATTTATTCGCGGCGCCTGAAAATTGCGCTAAAAAAGTTTCGATAAATGGCATGTCCAGCGGTTCGGTTTCGGTTGCCGAACTGCTCTGATAGGTGGCGAACAGATGGCCGTCTGCCTTGAGAATCCCGGCTGTTAAAACATCCGGTTCTGCACTGAGGCCGTCGAGAATATCTTTTGCGGTGGCAGGTACATCAAAAACCAAGGCGGCCGCGCTGTTCGTACCGATAACGCTGGCAAGGGTGGCGGTGCTTTCAACTGCATTTCGACGAAAAGTGATGATTTTATCGGTGATGAACAACCCGGCAAGGATGACCAATAAAAATGTCGACGCCACCATGACGGTGATTGTCATTTTTTCGGCTATTGACAGGTTCTTGTAAAAACGGAGGATGCTCATTTAATTTTCACGGTTCTTGAAAGATTTAACAGTTGCGCGCTTATTTCCAATCCCATCCTTTTGGCTTCAACCTGATTTATCTCTATCTGAATCCGACGGTTTTCTTTTACGAGATTGATGATGCCGCCTTGCTCTAAGAATCCCGGCACATCACCGATTGTCACCATGGCATGCTGGCGTGCGATGTTTTGAAGGCCGGGGCACGAAAAATAATCCGGTTTGCTGATGAACAGCATGTGGCACGGTCGATCCAATAGGTCCCTACAGTTGCCATATGTGATCAACGCGATCCTTCTTCCATTAACCTGTTCTTTTTCCAATACGATTCGAAGGGTATCGCCAAAAGGGTTTTCCCCTGCAATACCGATTAAAAAAGGCGTTTTTTCGTCTGCAAAGGCATCTTCCGGCCAGGTAATGAAATGAGTCAAATTGAACAAAAAGACCGCTTTGACGTGGTATTCGTTGAAGGTGTCTGCCGCCGCAGTCATGGCAAAAACGGACAGCATGAGTGCGATTCCGGCAAAAAGCGGCCGCAGTATCAACAGACTTGAAATCCCTTGATGTGTTGCTTTTCCTTTGGCCCGCATGGAATGGTTCACCCGCTTAACCTTCATAGGATGTTATAAACGATAACTCAACGTTAAATAAACACTGCGTGGCATCTCTGAAGCATTGATGCCGCTTTGGTTGCCATATTCGCTGTGTCGATCATCCAAAATATTCTCAAAGTGTAAATTCACCATAACATTATGGGGGGCCTGCCATCCGATACGGGTGTCAAGTCGCCAGTATTCTGAAACATCAAAGGTATTCAGTTGGTCTACAAAGAACAGCATCGTGTCCCATTCCAGGCGGAACGGCAAATTTACGTACGATCGGAGTTGAAGCTGATGGTCCGGGCTGTTGCCTTCATATTCTAAGGCGCTTCTGTCTCCGCTTGCCGCATTCAGATCCAAGTCGACTTGGAACCAGGTGTATCCAATGGATAGTTTCCATTGTGGTAAGGCTTGGAGGTCAGCAAGGACTTCAACCCCATAGGTTTTGCCATCTATTTTATTGCCGATGCTCAGGGGAAATACCAGGTGCGGGGGGGATGGCAAGGCTTCAAAAAACGGTGTGGCCGGTTCAATGGAGCGGAGCCTGTCATAAAGATTGTAAAAGGAGGCGATATCTGCCGAGAACCAAGAACAAGGGTGCCACCGAAGCCCCAGTTCAAAGGCCGTCAACTCTTCGGAATCAAAATCATCAGTGCCAACAATTGCCATAACGTTGACAGCGCCGTCATTGCCCGGGAAGCTCGCCAGATTCACCCGCATATCCTGATCAGCCCGTGAAGGGGTGCGAACGGCACGGGAAATGGCGCTCCACAGGGTGATATGCGGATTGTAGCGCCATCTAATTCTGGCGCTGGGCTGCACTTCAAACCCGGAGTAATCATTGTCTTCAAACTTGGAGCCCAGGGTCAACCACAACCGATTTGAAAAAAGTTCGATGGTGTCCTGGAAAAAGGCACTGAAAAGATGGTCTTCTCGGCTGTCGGGTGATACCGAAATCGTAAATGTGCCGTTGGTATCATTTTTTGAAAATCGATACCCAAGCCCCCAGACAATTTCCTGGCGGCTGGTTACCTCCCATTGGTGCTGGAAATCAATGTCTACCGTATCACGCGTTTCACCAAAGACCCCTTCTTTTCGATCTGTCCTGTCGTAATAAAGCTGCATAGTGGTTTGAGAGTTGTTTGAAAATAAATGCCGCCAGCAACCTAACACATGTCCACCTGAAAAATAGATGGTGTCCTTGGTGGTAATGGAAAACGGTGGTGTCAAGAGACCGGTGGTGGTGATCCGCTGGTCGGCGGTGCCGTCATAGAGGCTCCCCTGAAAAGAGAAGTCATCCCTGCCGTTCTTTCCGATATCAACGCGGAATCCACCCCGAAAGGCGTCCCATTCATCGGTGAAGTCGTTTCCGCTTTCATCTTCAAAGGCGTTTTGCTGAAATCCCTTTGCATAGATACGGTATGCGGCATCTTTACCTATGGTACCGCCATATCGCATCCCGAGATTGTAATCGGTATGGATGCCGAGACCAAAGGTAACGAGGCCCCCCAGGGTCTCTTTACTTGATTTGGTTATGATATTCACGATGCCGTTGACGGCGTTGGCACCCCAGAGCGCTGCCCCGGGCCCTCGAATAACCTCGATCCGGTCAACGTCTTCAAGCAGCGTGTCCTGAACATTCCAGTAGACGCCTGAAAAAAGAGGGTTATATACCGACCTGCCGTCCATGAGGACCAGCAGTTTGTTGCTGAAACGATTGTTAAACCCCCTTGATGTTACGGCCCACTTGTTAGCATCGATGCGGGCCACCTGAAGGCCTGGGACGATACGCAGAAGTTCAGGAATACTTCGGGCGCCCGTGCGACGAATATCTTCAGCCGTTATAACAAAAACAGCGGCGGCAGCATCGGTTAATCGTTCATTCTTTTTTGAAACAGAGGTTATCTCTGTTAACAACAGCTCATCGATACTAAGTTGCTTTAAATAATCAATTACGGCCTCATCGTTTTCGGCATTCTGTGTGCTTGAGGTGATGGCATGGCTCCCAGATGGAAATATTGCTGGCAACAGGAGCAGCAGCATAAAAAAAGCTGCGGCCAAACGCAGCAATATCCTCGTATCATAATGTCTGGTGCTTTTTTTTTGTGACATTGTTTAAATATGGATTTAGTCGGTTAAGGTCTATAAATAGCTTTAAGCTATAGGGTGTTATTATTATCGGCAGGGGGGCGCTAATGCTTAATATTTTTTTAGGCGAAGGCCGCTCAAGGCTTTGCTTTGGCTGCAATAGGGCCGTGCTTTCTTTTACGGGCGAAGAAAGAGGTTTGGCATTCAAGGGGCCTTTAAGTCTTTCATGATTTCCGCAAATTTAATGCCGGCGCCCCACTGATTCCGCCAGGAGATCGTTCCGGTTACAGTGACATAATGTTCTTTTCCCGGTGGTTGGAAGGTGAGGGTGACTTTTTGGCCTTTCTCGTATGCCTCCGATGGCTTCAAGTGGAGGCCAGAGGCACTGATATTCTGAATATATCCGCTGGCGGACCGACCCGCCCAATGGTAGTCCACGTTGGCCAGATATTTTTTCCGATCAAACTGCCTGCTTTCGAAAAAGGTGCTTTCAATGATCTTTAGCAGTGTTTTTTTCTGATCTTCCGTTAATTTTGAAATCTGTTCGGTTAACAGCCTGTCCGTTGTGTTGTCGCTTTCGTTGCTCAATGGGGGATTCCTTGCAGTTTGGTCGCCACATAAAAAATCTTGTTTTTAGGTTTCTGGCAATGGGGTTGTTTTCGATGTCTCCGCGTCACACGGTCCTCTTCGGCCTTTTTATGATGCTAATGGCCGAACGGAAACATGGTACCCATTATGACTATGAATTCTTTTGAAAGATTTCGACGATAAATTCAAGCTGTTTTATCAGATTTGATGGGGTCTTCTTTAATCAATCTAACCTGCCGCGTGGGAATCACTGGTTGGCTACGCTTGACATAACCCCAATGATTTGAGATATCGGCACAGCTTTATTTTTTCGGGCGACATGTCAACATGCGGGGGTATTTTCCGGGATATGGGCTAAAGTATAGGACCATATCGATCGATAAGAGTCCAGAGGGGTGTATGTGCGATGAAATTTACACGACGGCAATTTTTAACCAGTAGCGCGCTTGGCGGGTTGGCTTTTTTTTCTCCCGTTCCGGCATGGAGCGCTGCAAGCCGAACCATTTCAACCTCTCGATATCTTTCATTTTATAATGTTCATACCGGTGAATATCTGAATGCATGCTATCGGAAAAACCGGCGATACTGTCATGCAACTCTGGAGGATATCAACTACATTATGCGGGACCACCGCACCGGTGAAATAAAATCAATTGATTCGGGACTCCTGGATTTACTATATGATCTCTCCCGGCACCTTCAAACCCTCAAGCCCTTCCACATTATCTCCGGTTACCGTTCTCAGGCCACCAATGATATGTTGCGAAGTAGGAATCAAAATGTCGCCAAGCGAAGCCTTCACCTGCAGGGCAAAGCCATAGACATCCGCCTCCCCGGATGTTCAATTTCATCCCTGCGCCGGGTAGCTGCTTCTCTAAAAGGGGGGGGGGTCGGCTATTATCCCAGATCTCAATTCGTCCATCTCGATACCGGCAAGGTGCGGTACTGGTAGAAATTTGGCAGCCGATGCTGTTTTATTACACAGACAACACACCTGAAGACAGCATGATATTCAAAACAACTGACTGATTTCAGGTTTTTCCTGCAGTGCGTTGTGGAGCGGTCTGTCCCTGTCGTAAATATCATCGCGGAAGTGCAGGAGACCATCGGACGATACCCATGCAGTCCAGTAGAGAATGTGGACCGGAATTCGTCTATCAAGAAGAATTACTTTTCGTTCACCGGTGGTGATCATTTCCTCAATCTTATCCCTGTCCCACATTTGCTGACCGGAAAGGAGATACGCAGCCAATTCGACGGCTTTTTCAACGCGAATACAGCCGGAACTATAGTTTCGTTTGAGTCGTTGAAAAAGATTTCGTTGGGGTGAATCATGAAGGTATACGGCAAATTTGTTTGGAAACATAAACTTGATGCGTCCCAATACATTTTGGGGCCCCGCCTGCTGCATCAGCTTGAATGAAAAATTATATTCCGAAATCTGTGACCAGTCAATCGCTTCCGGAGCGACTTCCGGGGCACCTTCCTGCCACCCCTCAAAGAGTGTGTATCCGCCTTGTGTAAGAAATCGAGGGTCTTTTTTGATTTTTGGAAGAATGTCGATAACAGCAATTTTGGCGGGAACATGCCACTGGGGGTTCAATACCAGGTATTTCATGATGCCGCTGAAGACCGGTGTTTTTCGATAGGTTTTGCCGACCACCACCCGCATGGTTAATTGCTGGGTGTCATTTTCTATGGCACTTAGTCTAAAATCAGCAATGTTGATGAGTAGGTACCGTTGGCCAAGATATCGGGGGATCCATCGCCAGCGTTCGAGGTTCAGCTCTATTTGGCGGATGCGATCGGAAAGAGGCCTGTTCATGGCATCCAGCGTGTGTTGCCCAACTTGGCCATCAACATAAAGGCCATGACGGCGCTGAAATCGTCTGACGGCGGTTGCCAGAGACGCATCGAAGATGTCGTCGTCCTCTGCGGAATGATTCTCCGCTGAAAGATCTCCAAGAAGCCGTAGCCGGGCTTTTAGCGATGATATGGCAGGATGCATGTCCCCCTGTTTGATTACGTGGTCCATCCTGATTGCGGTCAACGGTTCTTTCGGGGCGATATTTCGCAACCGCTGCAATTCATTTTTCAGCGCTTCGTATCCGTTATGGGGGGGGCGTAGGGATTGGCAGACGCTTTGAATATCATTTGTTTCTGCGGCGGTTTCCAGCATTGAGGTAAAGTCGTTGTCGTGATTGGCCGGAAACCACTTTGCATGAATTGTTTCCGGATTGATCCGGCCGGAAGAAATGTGTGCGGCATACATTAAGAAACTGTCCGTCAACAGCAGTTCCATATCCGCCAGAATGCTGGTTTCCGGCAGTTTCCCGTGCGCCTCCTGCATGTTGAGATCGTCTATAAAATGGTTGAGCGTTTTTAGATGATAATCGTTTGGTCTCAGGCCATCTCTGTCGGACGTTGAGATTTCATAGATGATCGCTCTCAATCTGTCGGGAAAGGCCTCGCCCCGTATCCACAGCGGCATGTAGTCCCGGGCATGGTAAAGGGAGGGGATGAGAAGGGCGCCACAGAGCGGCTCATCGGCACAGGTTACATATTGATGTGCTTGGGGATTCCGCAGCCTTTTTTGAAGAACCGAGGCCAGGGTGGCCGGGTCCGGTGACTGGGCAAAACAGGTGAGGCTGACGGCAACTGACAGTAAAAAAAAGAGCGAGAAAATCTTTATAACGATTCGTGGTGGCATGGTTGCCTCCCCCGCCCTGCTTATTCGGGGCCTTTCCTAAAGATTTGCAAGGAATGGTACGATTTTAATGTTCGATCATATCAGATCATGCTTGATCAGGCCATACTTTGTGGCACCTTTACCGCTACGACCTTGCCTTTGGCGCAGAGTTTTTCCCCTGCAAATACCCTGGCGGTGAGCACGACTTTTCGTTCCTTTATTTCCAATACGGTGCCGCGAATTTCCAATTCCACCCCCATCGGTGTGGGATGCACATAATCCACCTGAAGCGATGCGGTGACATATCGAAGGGGGGGGGCGGTCCCTAATTCGCGGCCTTCTTCACGATAAGCGGCCGCGGATGCGGTTCCGGTGCAATGGCAGTCGATAAGGGAGGCGATCAGCCCGCCATAAACAAATTTCGGGGTAGCGGTATGATATGGTTTTGGCATAAACTTGGCAACGGATTCATCCCCGTCCCAGTAGCTTTTAATTTGAAGTCCTTTTTCATTGAGCCGCCCACAGCCATAACAGTAACTATGATCATCGGTATAGGCGTCCTGAAATGCAATTTCGGTCATTGTCCGAGGTCCTTTACATTAAAGTTCGTTGATTTCGTGATCTCAAAGCAACATCATAGTAGCAATTCCTGTTGCAATAGATACGCCAAGACCTAAAGGAATCGTCTTTCTTAAAATTTCGCCCTCCCTGCCTTCAGCACCGCACAGGGGAGTTGCCAGTGCAATTTTAAACGGGCTAGAAATACTGCCAACACTCGCACCAACGGTAAGAGCGCTGACCAGAAGGGATGGCGAAATATTCATCTGAGTGGCTGTTGCAAGTTGAAGTTTTCCAAATAGCATGATTGAAGCGACCCCATACCCGGTCAAGAAAGTTCCTACCCACCCCAGCAGAGGCACCAGAACGGGATAGTATTTACCGGTGTAGGTAAGCACCCCGTTGGCAAGGCACAGGGCAATATTATGCTGGGGGTCTATCACATTGAAATCGTTCCCATGGCCGGAATAGGCGATTACCTGGCCCATGGCGCCAAACAGTGCCATGGCCAGCACAACCTTCCCGGCCTTCTGACTGCCTAAAAGAAGGTAATGAAAAAAGTGATCCTCCTTTTCAGCGTGAAGCTTAAACGCGATCAGAAACGCGATGAAGAGGTATAGGTAGGCATCAAAAAAGGGGCGAAGTTCGATGCGATGGCCAGGTATGAATTGTATCGGGATAACCGCTATCTGGGACATTGTTTTTTCGAGAGGCGCGATAAAGTGAATGGCAAACAGGCCGCCGAAAATAAACACAAAGGGCAGGGTGTCCTTTAAAAATGTGGTAGAAAAAGTTGGGAGGGTGCGGGCCATCAAATAAGAGAAACAGACAACGGCGGTGCCGGCCAAAAGACCTGAAATCGAATAACCGATGCAGGTGACGGAGAAAAGTGCAACGCCTGCCGATAAAATGCCTGTAAAAAGAAAGACGTGGAAATTATGCTGAAACCGAAAGGGTGTGCCGATAATCCAGGGAATTGAAAATGCAAAAAGAATGGTCGCGGGAAAAGAGAGAATTGCCAGATTCCAGGTCAGTGACGCCGCGGGCAGGCCGGTGACCGCAATCAACACGGTTACGATGACGCCGGCAAGAGACAGATGCATGAGACCGGCATACCCCAAAACGCTTAGGGCCGCGGCCCCTGTGGCAGAAATCCCGGCTGCCCGGATCATGGGGGCGGCCACTGGTTCTGCGATTACCCCGGCTCCCTCTAGAAAGTTTCCCACACCGTAGGAGAGCAGAAGTGACGTTCTGGCTTGGCCTGAACTACCTACGGCCAGGGATCTTGCAAGCCGTTGAAGAGAACCTTTTTCCATTAGAAAGACTGAAAGAAGTACCCCGATGTAAACGACCAGCAGCAGTGGGATGGTGGTGGCAACACCGTCAAGGGATGCAAGCAAGAGAACCAATGGCGACGTTTTAAAAAAGAACGCGGCCAGAAGAAGCGTATAGCCAAAGCCCCAGATGGCAAGGGTGAGCGCTTTGGCACGAAAAATGATTGCCATTACGAATATAAGCAGAATGGGAGTACAGGAAAGAAAAAAAGAAAGCATTTCTGTCATTTACGGTTATGATCTTTATGTTTCGGTTTCGCAAAAAACAATGTTTTCAATGGCTGCATTTTGGGCCACCTTGAACATGGAAGAAAAATCAAGGACCGGTTTTTTATCCTCATTGAATACCGTGGCTTTCCCACGAAAGGTCCGCTCTGCTTCCCGGTAGACCTCGGCATTGGCAGTAATAATTCCCTGCTTTACCGGGTAGAGAAACTTTGTTTCCAGCGAAATGGTGCCAAAATGGGTTTTGGGTGGCAGAAGACTTTTGATGGCCATCACAACCGCTGTGTCCGCAAGGCTGACCAAGGCGCCGCCGTGCATCAATCCGGCCCCCTGGGCAAATGATTTTAAAAACGGCATGGTCAGGGTGGCGCGGCCATTTTTTGCCGCCACAATATCCATGTTCAACAACTTTTCAAAGGGTGCGCAACTGATCCAGCCCGGCATGGTGAAATGATGGGGGCCTGTTTTCGATTCTGTCATGTTATTTACTCCAAGATGTGTTTGGCAATTGAATTCATATCAAAATACTTATTTTTTATTCCCCATGATGTCAACAAACCCCTTTCATTTTCTGCTGCAGAAGAGGATTGCATAATTGCAATGCATTTTAACGATTGCAGTGCGATTATGCACATTCTATGGCACGTTCGTTTCTGGATGGAGACAGAATGTTTGGTAAAAGCATTCTTTGTTGCTAATTTTATTATTTTCTGTGGTACGGTTTTGTGCGGAAAAAGCTAATAACATATAGAATGTATTGTAAAAAATTAGATGTGTTGCTGGATTTTGATAAGGGCGAGGTGAGGGCGTGGCGGTGGCGTTCATCCGGTATTAGAAGCAGTTCGCTTGGCACATATTATGCTCATCCAAATGGCAGAAAGGATGAAATTTTATTAAGGCTTCGTGCCATTATGTAAAGGAGAATAAAATGCCGAACAAAGACGGAACAGGGCCTCAAGGCCAAGGCCAAGGTCGGGGACGCGGCCGCTGCGGTGGCGGCGGTGCGGGCAAGGGACCCAAAGGAACTGGGGCCGGCTCAGGACAAGGGCGCCGTAATCGTCAGGACCGAGGGAAAGGTAGCGGCAAGGGCGAGAGTAGCGGCCAAGGCAGCGGCCGTGGCGGACAAGAGGGCAAGGCGTAGCCCGGGTTCAAGTTGTACAAAAGATGTTGGTTTGCTATTCCAAAATAGATTGAAATAGGGTAATTATACGGATTATGGTGTGCGGCGAGTTGCGGCTCGCATTTTTAATATAATTGGGTTTGCAGGGGCACGCCGCTCCAGATTCGTTTACGGCCTATGGCCGATAACCAGCGCTACCCGGTGGTCGGGGCGCTCGTGTTTTTAAGAGGATAGAGAGGTAAAAATATGGGAAGTTCACAAGAAGGGATTCAAATTGCACCGAAAATGCCGGCACAAAAACCGGACCCGGATGCACTGCTGAACCAGTCTTTATCAAAGATAAAGCATAAAATTATTGTTATGAGTGGTAAAGGGGGCGTGGGTAAGACTAGCACTTCGGTTAATCTTGCCATTGCGCTTTCGAAAAAAGGGCACAAGGTCGGTATCCTGGATGTGGATGTTCATGGACCGGATATCCCCAGAATGCTTGGTTTTAAAGGGTTGCTGGACCTGGGGCCAAATCAGAAACTGCTGCCCAAACGCTATTCCGACAACCTGTTTGCTGTTTCGGTAGAGTCGTTGTTACCCAATAAGGACGATGCTGTTATCTGGCGGGGCCCCATGAAAAATACGGCGATTCGGCAATTTATCCAGGATGTCGATTGGGGAGAACTGGACTTTTTGATTATCGATTCCCCTCCCGGTACCGGCGATGAGCCGTTAACGGTTGCCCAGCTGATCAAAGATGCCAGGGCGGTCATTGTGACCACCCCTCAGGAGGTGGCCCTGGCAGATGTGCGAAAATCGATCAATTTTTGTAAAACGGTTGGGATGAATATTTTCGGTCTTATCGAAAATATGAGTGGGTTTCAATGCCCCCATTGCAACGAGGTCGTGGAACTGCTGGGATCCGGCGGGGGTGAAAAGACGGCTATCAATATGGGGATTCCTTTTTTGGGGAAAATACCGTTTGATACACAGATGGTGGTTTGCGGTGATGCGGGTGTTTCTTACCAGGATACCCATGCCGAGTCCCCGGTGACGAAGGCGTTTGTTCGTGCGGCCGATGAAATGGCCAAACTTGTGTCTGCCTGATTTCGCCGTGAAGCCATAATACCATAATTTGTCGGTGCCTGTCCAGGAGTGAGATCCATCTGTCATTCATGGGTGGGCACCAATAAAGATCCGCCATAGCGCGCAGCGTCGGCATGAACCTGCCAGCGTCTATCCGCTCCAGGGTCTCTTTTGTGAAAAAAAGTTACTTTCCTGCCCGCAGTTTGGCAAGTTCTTCAACATACCCATAGACGTGCAGCCCCTTACTGCTTGCAATCATGGGCCCTGCTTGAACTCCAATTTCATCGGCCATGTTTTTCTGAAGCACGGCAATGCCGGCCAAGTTGGCCGGAAATCCGCCCCATAAATCCCAGGACCTGAAATACGGGTAAAAAATGAGAACGCCCTCTCGAATCCTCATGTCAATGTGGCGGAGGCACGGGGGGTCCTCCAATTGATAATCATCCGGTTGGGCAACCTGAAGGACCGCCTGATTTGTGTTGGGTGTTTCTTTTAATACCTCAATCCAATGGGGAATTTGTCGGTACATTCTGGAGCCGTATGTGTATTGCTCTGTTGGTTCAATGTGGTCTGTCATCAAATAGGGAAGGTACTGCTCCACATAGCCGCTGGCCACGGGGTTTGGAATCCCCAATGCGGGGGGGATTTGCGGCAGCATGGTATCATAAGGCTCGGAGTAGGGGCGCTTGATGAAGACCACCACCTGATCAAACTCCAATCGGGTTTGCCCCACGTAAGAACCATATTGGATTTCATATCGGAACCCTACCTCCAGTATTTTGGAAATGCATTGAAACCATGCGTCTTGGATGTCAGTGGCGAAAATTTGAGTTAAAGCTAAGTCCATGAGCTGTTTTCCCCCTGGGTTGTCGTCATCTGTGAATTGCCAACAGGTATCAGGCCAGATGGTTATCTATGTCCATTGATACGATCGGGTAATCTGGAGTCATATAGTACAAAATAGGCGGATGTTCAATTTCAAACAGGCACTTTAAATAAAAACAGCAAACGGCTCCGGACGACACAAGATCCATACGGCCCGTTGTATATGCTTTGGTGGATCGAATACTATTCTTCAACCTTTTGTTTTATTTGATGAAGCGCCGGTTTGTTGAACAGACGTTCAATCTTTGGATTGGTCTTGAGGTGCATAATGTCCCCGGAAGAAATTGCCTGCATGATTTCCTCGTCCTGGAGCACTTCCTGAAAATCCGGGTCATTTAGCAATGAATTGATTATTTTCATAATATCTTCATTGCCCAACATGCTGTGCTGCAATGATTGAATCTGCTCCTTTCCGGAATCAGGGGTGGTGTTGCCACCAATCCGACGGACGTGCGTTTCCTTTATTTGCAACTCTCCAAGGGTGTCAGATCGAACCGTATAGGTGCCATTGCTCATGGATATAATGTTTCCGGAAATAATGGTACCATCAATTAGTTCAACCTCTGTAATGCTGCCACCCTTTGCAGTGGCATATAAAGAAAATATCACCTGTGACCAGCGTTTTAATTCCCGTCCAATTCCAGCGTTTTAATTCCCATCCGATTTCATCGTTTTGATTCCAGCCATCTAATTCATTTCCGTTTGATTCTGAAAAAAAGAATAAAAATCCATATAGTTGCTCTTATTCATCCTGTTGAAGGGAGCCGGCATATGGAAAAGATCCCCTGTGTTCATTGCGGTACGTTTTTCATGCCTCGGAATCGTGAGCAAAATTATTGTTCGACAGCTGATTGCCAGCGGGCCAGGAAAGCGGCGTGGCAACGATTTAAAATAAGAACCGATTCGGACTACCGGACCCAACAGAAGCTGAGCCAGCAAAAATGGCTTAGAAACAATCCAGACTACTGGAAGGATTACCGGCGGCGCAATCCAGATAAAGCGTTAAGAAATCGGGCACTTCAGCATATCAGAAACCGCCGCAACCGGCGAGCCGGCGGGGGAGTGATTGCCAAGATGGACGCGAGAAAATCCAGTCATTTCGAGCTGGTCGGTGGTTTTTACTTGGTGCCGGTGATTGCAAAGATGGACGTGAGCCAGGTTAATATTTACACCATCTCAAGCGGTTATATCTGATTGCAAAGATGGACGTGAGCACAACCCTGGCCGGCGCATGTTACATGGCCCGTAAAACCTTTTAGCATTGAAAGGGGGCGGCCATGATCAAGAAAAAAATCCTTGACCCACAGCGCATCCGTCGCATCAGCGGCGGCTTCAGCTTCATCCCGCATCGATTCCTTACTGGCGGATTTGTATCGTCCTTGGCGCCTGAAGAGCTACTTCTGTATTTTTTTCTGGTGATGGCGGGAGATAAAAACGGGCTTTCCTACTACAGCTACGACACGATCTGCAGCCTTCTTAAGATGCCTCTGGAGACGTATCTTCAGGCCCGGAATGCGTTAATCAAATACGACCTTCTCGCCTTTGACGGCACGATCTTTCAGGTGCTTGATCTTCCCGATACGGCCCCTGCAACAAAGCCTTGCAGCTCAAACATTAATGGGCTGATCGGCAGCATGCTGAAGGGGGCGTCGGTATGATAGGCAGCGAACTTCTTTTTGAAATCACCCGCCTGAAGAGCGCGGGGTGGTCCGATCGCAAGATTGCACGTCACCTCGGATGTGATCGGGCCACCGTCAAAAAATATGTGGAAAACCCATACCAAGAATTTAAAAAGCCGCCGCCCAGGCAGTCAAAACTTTCTGCCTATCGCCACCTGATCCACCAGTGGTTCAAAGAGGACCCGGAGGTTAAGGCTACTGTGGTGCTGCAACGGCTTTCTGAAAAAGGGTTTACCGGCAAGATCACCATTGTGCGGGATTTGCTTAGGGAGCTTCGGGGCCGACGGAAATATCGTCAAGCGTATATCCGCTTCGAGTCTGGACCCGGCAAGCAGATGCAGATCGACTGGGGGCATTTTGGCTCGCTGGCATACGGCGGGACAACCAGAAAGCTCTATGCCCTGGCGGTATTGGAAGCCCACAGCCGCATGCTGTATGTAGAATTCACCCACAGTCAGAAACAGCAGACGCTGCACCGATGTCTTCTGAATGCCTTTTTGTTCTTTGGCGGCACTCCTCGTGAGATAGTGGTGGACAACATGCTCACGGCCGTCACCGAGCGCCAAGGGTCGGTGATTCGATTTAATGATGCGTTTCTGGATTTTTTGCGTATCTTCGCCATCCGACCAATTGCCTGCAATCCCGGCGCGCCCCATGAAAAGGGAAAGGTGGAGGCGGCTATCAAATATATACGTCGGAACTTCTGGCCCCTGAGATCTTTCGCTGATCTCGCCGATGTAAACCATCAGGTCCGCCAGTGGCTTGATGCGGTTGCCAATGTGCGGCTTCACCAGAGCACCGGAAAACCGCCGCTGGAGCGTTTTGAAAAAGATAGCCTTCAGCGGCTTCCGGAACTTTTGCCGGACTGCCGGGAAGTATATCAGCTCAAGGTGCACAAGGATTTTGCGGTTCGCTTCGACGGCAATAGCTACAGCGTTCCGCCCTGGAGTATTGGCAAAAAGCTTACCTTGAAAGCCGATGCCTGCAGCGTAACGCTGTATCACCGGGAGAAGAAAATCGCCGTTCACACCCGGTGTTGGCAGCGCTACCAACGAATTGAGACAGAAGCCCACGGACAGCAGGTAAAAAGACTCCAAAGAAGGCTGTGGCATGACCGCGAGGTCGCAGCCTTTGCTTCATTGGGGGAAGATGCCCGGCGCTATCTGGAGGGCATGATCGCTGCGGGCGTTGGTGTCAAAAAAAACGTCGCCAAAATACTTGAACTGAAAAATGAATACGGGGCCGGGGCGATTGTCGCAGCCGTCCAGAAGGCGCTTTCGTTCAGCGCCTACGGGGCGGATTACATCGAAAATATCCTCTATCAGGAAATAACGCCGTGCAGTCATCATCCGCCGGTTAAGCTGAAAAATGATGCGCTGAATCGTATCGTGCTCACGCAACCATCACTGTCCGATTATGATGCTCACGTGCTCAAAAAAAAGGGGAAAACCGATGAATGAGCTTATCGATAAATGCAAAGAGCTCAGGCTCAAAGCCAGTGGGCAGAATATCGTCCAGGTTATTGAGGCGGCCTCGCAAAAAAACTGGACCATCCAGAAAACCATCGCCCATCTTTTTGACCTGGAATTGGAATACCGACGACTGAATCGCATCGCCTTATACTTTAAAAGATCCAAGCTTACGGAAAAGCTCACCATCGACCAGTTTGATTTTGGCCACCACCGTTCCCGAAAGGATCAGAAATCGAAAATACTGGACCTGACCTCCCTTACGTTTATGCAACAGAAAAAGGATATCATCTTCATCGGCAATCCGGGTACCGGCAAATCTTTTTTGGCCAAGTGTATCGCCTATGCGGCGACCCAGGCCGGAAAAAAGGTAATGTTTACCACCGCTATGGACATGATTAACCACCTCATCGCGGCTGAAGCGGACCATTCCTTGCTCAAAAAGCTTCAGTTTTATCAATCCCAGGACCTGCTTGTAATCGACGAAATCGGTTATCTTCCGCTGGGCCGGCAGGGGTCAAACTTGTTCTTCCAGGTCATCAGCCAAAGGCATGATCAACGATCCACGGTGATCACAACCAATCTGCCTTTTGGGCAATGGGGGAACATCTTTGACGGCACCACTGTGGCCACCGCGATCGCCGACCGCCTCGTCTATAACTCCCAGGTTCTTATCTTGGAGGGTAAAAGCTATCGAAAGAGGGAAATCCAGGCTGAATGACTAAAAATAAGGGCACCACCGACAGCCCCCTTCAACACACCACACTCACGGCTTGTTCATTGCGCCATTAGGATCGACTGCGCGCCTACTGTTGATTGGCTGATATTAAAACGTTGGTTTTGGCTGGAATCTCAAACGTTGGTCACAATCACCATCGTTAGTATCACGTAAATCCCTTGTTTCATCTTTTACTCTCCCCGTTTTGGGTTGCATAGATGCTCACTTCAGAGCCTTCAATCATGGTTGCACCGACGGTAGCTTCGTAAAACATTGCCGGGCCAACGCCGCCGATGATGGCGTAGCCATATCCCATACTTTTCATGGCATGGAGAGCGGCCATGAGCAGTGCTTGGCCGATACCTTTGTTTCGATATCCTTCTGCAACACCAGTTGGTCCAAAAAAATTTTTGGCTGTGCATTCATAACACGCAAATCCGATCAGCCGATCGTCCTTTTCTGCTATAAAGCAGGATGCCGGATTTGTCTCAAAGGCGACTTCAGACTCACTGGCCCATCGCGGGCCAAAGGTTTTTTGGACCCACGTGGCCACCTTGGATTTTTCCTTGCGTTTGGGGGGGCGAATGTCAATGCCTACCTGGTTAACACGGTGTATGGATGGGGGTAAATCAGGCAATTCATATAGTTTGACGAGCATATCAGGCATCGAAAACTCCAAAAAAACCAAATAGCTGTGTGGGTAACGGGCTTGGCAGTTCAGTGCCGAATCACCTTGCGCCCGAGCACTGCCACATAGGCTGCGATCATCACCGCACCCACCCATGCCTCTGTTGTACTGATCAATCTCATCATCCATCTCTCCTGCGTATAGGATAGATCGCCATACCCCAGTGTGGCAAAGGTCGTAAAAGAGAAATACAACGAGGATGAAAATTCCGACGCTTTGCCAGGATTTCCCGCGCAATAATAAATGACCGCATAGAGAAGCGATACCACAAAGCCAAGAACCAGCAGTTTTGATGGTTTGGTGCCGTAGCCGGTTGAAAAATCCCAGGCCATATCACCGACCCATTGATAAAAGGCATCAAACGATTTGTGGGATTTCAGATTCGAATTCAGAATAAACTGTCGGTTCGCACGTCTTTCCAGAAAAAGATACCTGTCTGCTTGCTGCCACAACTCTGCTTTTTCAAAGGCAATTCGAAATGCTTTAAAGTGATCCGGAATTTCTTTGGCGGGCATTTCACGTGCCTTCCAGTGGCAGTTTAGCGACTGGTCTATTTTTGTCTGATAGTTTATGGTGAGGTTGCGAAGTCTGGCTGATTCCAGATAGATGCCAGTCATGTCTGAGCCGGAAAGGTCTGCATCAACCAGGCCGGCATCCCAGTAACAAATTCGCTGTAAATTGCAGTTGAGAAACCGGGTGCCTTGGCCGCCGCCATGGGCAAAGGAGACCTCTTCAAGATTACAGTTTTCAAACGTTGCCATGGAGATCTCACTCTTCTCCAAATTGATCCCGAACATCTGGCAATTGTAAAAAAAAGAATAATCTAGGAATGTTTCTCTGAAAGGGGCGCTACCGGGGAAAGCTTCATTGTATACTTCAATTCCCCGGAGATCATTGTGGGATAAGACCCAGAACGTCCCCTCTTGCATCGCATCTTTCGGATAATAGGGGTGGTTATATGGGTCCTGATTGTCAGCGTGAGACAGGACGTACTTTTCAAGTATTTGCCGCAGATCGGTGCCATTTTTTAACCCATCCATGACCTCTCTGAACGCCGCCTGGCCAACTTCCGTGTCCCATCGGTTTTTAATAAAACGCTGGGTGACGAGATCACACGTAAAGGCATTTCGATTCATAGGTCTCTTTGTACGGGAAATAATCCCTAATGTTACAAAAATGGGGTAAAAAATAATGCGGTCCAGAAAAAATGCCTGCTTGTTACTCATAGCATGATGCGAAAAGATTGAAAACTCACTTTTTGATCCCTCTATGATGCTCATGTATAGGAACAAAATCAGCTATCCACACGTTTAGCGTGCCGGTAGCCTCCCCACACACAATGCCGCCGGGGTCAGACCAGGTTTGCCCTCCCTAAGTGATTTCTTCAGACAGACGGCTAAAGGAGATGTGTTTACGGTCGATAAGTTCACAAGGAAAAAGATTTTAAAGAGGCCCTAAACGGGCTTTCTGACCGACAGCATAAAAGGCCGACCGTATATGAATCATCGCATGGCACGTATAGTCAACATCCTTACTCTCAGCGTTTACGTAACACTGTCTGTTAGTGTTTTGGGGATGTTCATACATCCTGCTGTGCTGGCAGTCAATATAGGAGACAAACCCCTTGAACGTCTTTTTGATTATATTCGGCTTGAAAACAAAACGTCTCCTCTTCATCCGATTGGAGACTTTGAAGCGAACAAAGACCCGGCAGTCCATGCGGCAAATATTGAATATTTGCGGAACAACAATGAGCTGTTGGACAAGATTCGGGCAGATCTGGGAGATCAGAAACTCCACTGGCAGCTTAAATCACTGTATAGCCGCCTGGCATACGTGCCTGAACGCCGGCCTGAATATATAACGCTCTATGAAACCTATTGTCGCATAGTCATCGGTGAAATTTTGGCCCAAACCGAGTTGCCTGACCCCTATGAAGGCATCTATACATTATCCGAAGCGGTGCCGTCCCTTCCCATGTCCGGGAAGGTCTGTGCCTATATCGTTCACAACCTGTCTTCTGAAATACGGGCTGAATATGAATTCCAGAACGAAACAAATCAGGCAGTGGCTGTTGAGCTATCTGGTAGCTATTTTGTGGGGGAGGTGGGATCCTATTCAAGTTTTCTATCGGTTGATGATAACGGTAATATTGATTTTGCCCGGGATCGATATACAATTTGGCAAAACAGCGCCCAAAACCCTTACACGGCCCTTATGACACCGGTTGAAGAAACGCTTCATATCGCGATGAGGGAGAGTACCGAAATGGCCATTAGGGCTGTCCTTGAACGAAATATTGATAAAGATGGGAAATTTTTCCGGCCGGTTAGCGAGATAGTGGATGAGTGGATATCCATCGAGGAGGCGCTTGTGGGAGGGCTGGTTTACTGTCTGCTGCCTCCGATTCTGGAAAAACAGATCGGGGTCGCACCATCGGTGTTTATTGATAGGGACATTGAGACAAAGAGCGGTTTCCCGAAGTATCGGCATCTTCGGCAGGGCATCGAACTTGTGAAGCGCATGGGGCATAAAGATGCCATTAAAACTTATCTGGGGGATCCGGTCGCCTTCCGGAACCTTCTGTCGTCAAGCCACATATAAGCGGAACCCCCCTCAAATTATATGTGTCACATAAAGCCCCGGTAAGGCGACGGAACAATAATTACGAATTACTTTTTGATAAGTTCGTAGCTGGAGACAACGATGCTTCTAATGCCCTCTGATTCTTCCATAACAGTGGCCTGAACTTTGATCTTTTCGCCGACCAATTCCTGCAACATTGAATTTGCATCGGAAGCTGCCAATTCATAGTTTTGACCACTCTCATCCACAAATGTGTTATCATTCAGGATAGTCCCCGTTAGTTCAACATTTTTTCCGGCATTTAGAAGTGCTGCCGCATCCTCGGCTTTTGCCGGAATGTTTTCAGGGATATCGGTCATTTCTCCAGCAACCCCTATGGTGGCTATAACCAGCCCGAATACCATCATTACTGCCAATACATAAGCCATTTTTTTCATAAAACCCCCCTTTTTTTATGTAATAAAACATTATTGCCCCGGTCTTTATATTTGGATGAGATCGGGGCGCCGAACATGACATGAAGTAATAGCAATGCCTGTGCCAAAAGGTGATAACTTGATAACTATTAGTAATTTTAATGAAAAAATAAAAATAAGGTCTACGGATGATTGCGATTGTAGGCAAAATCCTTCATGAAGGCGTGTCTGCGACTGGGGAATTACTTCTTCTCAGAGGTGAATTATATTGCCCCAATCCCTTGTGTGTAAAAAGGTTGCAACTGTTGATCCGTTCTGTGGATTTCGTTCAGGTGGCCACAGCGAAAAACGGTCTCTTTTTGGAGGGTTTCTCATACACTTGAAAAATAATCCCTTTGTCGTCGGGCCACTTGGGAATGTATCAGTACCGTACTTTATAAAAAAGATAAGGGGAGATCAGCGTCCAGATCAGGACGAGTAACCAAATACGGCCTTTGAGTAAATGATAGTCGTACAGCAGCCGGTCCCACGAGTGTCCCATGACATAATGGCCGAAAAGGAATTCAAACACAATGGTCATGACTACCCACAGGCTGCCGATCATGAGGGCCTGTCGTTCGGTTTCGATTCGGAATACGCCGGTGATGATCCAGATATAGCTTCCAAAAAAAAACAGGCCGATAATTGTGGACAGCTGGTGCGCCGAGAGTTCTTCCATCCATATGCCATATGTTTTTTCGCGGATTGCACCGTTTAGAATTGCCAAAAAGACGAGACCGATCCAACTTGCCGTATAAATCAACACTATTTTCATGAATGTCTCAGACGTTTGCGATGGTGGGGTCAATAATCAATTTTTCCCCTCAATGACTTTAATTGTCCCCGTTTCGTTTTTGATTCGATTCGCTTCTCTCGTGAGCTTTTGGTGGGTTTTGTCGGTTTTCGTCTTTTGTGTGTACAAACAGCACCCTGAACCATTCGTTGCAACCGGGTGAGTGCATCCTCTCTGTTTTTATCCTGGCTCCGGTAACGCTGTGCCTTGATGACGATGATACCCTCTTTTGAGATGCGGTGGTCTCTCAGGGCCAGTAGTTTCTCCTTGTAAAACAGGGGGAGTGACGACCGGTTGATGTCAAACCGAAGATGGATGGCAGTGGCGACCTTGTTGACGTTTTGCCCGCCGGCACCTTGGGACCGAATGGCATTGACTTCAATTTCTGACAAAGGGATATGTACTTCTTTGGATATCGTCAGCATTGCGCAGCCTGTGTTCGTTTAATATCCATTCTTGCAACAAGGCGCCACATGGTTGTTACCTTTGGGCTCGGAATTCATTCCAGGCAAAGGTTTCCACAGGGGATGCCGTTGTGGCAAGGTTGATCATTTTGCCTGAAACCCAATTCATGTTTCCTTTAATGATATCGGCACGGCCGTCGGCAATCCATCGAAAGCGATGGTCCCCGTGTCGCACGTCTGCCTCCAAGGGAATCTGAGCACCGCCGGCATCACCAAACGTCATTTCAACGGAGTTGCTGGCGTTGATATATGCTTCACCGTTTCGTACCCAGAATGCCCACCGCCAGTCCCCGGCACCGGCCGCGTTTACACCATATTCCACCGATCCGTCATCATATCGTGTGGCCCAGGGGATCCAGACTCCTTGAATGTGGGTATAGGTTTTACATTGGGTCCAGCCGATTCCCGGGGGGAGCCACGCTTGGTCCAGGCCGCCCAATCCACTGACCGCAACACCGTTCAGGGTCCCCTTTACCTCAAACATTTCAGAGGTATACACCAGCCCTTCATGGCTTTCACCACCAAGATCCGAAAGGCGCATGGCCGGTCCCAGGGTTTTCCACTGGAGGTCGAGCGCTCCTTTTTCTTCCTGCCATTCTATTCGGTCCGTATACAGATCTACCTGAAAGCCGTGTTTTGAGGGCCAAGATTTAATGCGTGCCATTTCTGAAGATTCATCAAGATCAAAGTTTATGGGGCCGCTATACAGGCTTTTAAACACCCGCGGGGATACCTTCTTAATGTCTGAATCTAATTTGCTGCTTAGCCACATGCCTGTGAGGGCCTTTTCCCACCCTCTGATCAGTACATATTTCTGTCCATCGGCTGAGGCCACAATCGTGTAGAGCCAGGCCTGGTCCCAGACAAGACCGGAACGGGTTGACGTTCTGGCATGGTCATCCAATGAACTGGGCGTGAACGCCTCGATGGTTGGTGCAACGCCATATTCTTTGATGATGTCATCATTGCTTTGGTTCATTTTACCCCCTTGGCTGTTGTTATGCATTGGTCTGTATTCGGATCAATGGTTATAGATACCCTAATGATGCTCGCAATGTTTTTATAATCGAATAATATTCGTGTCAAGCTCATTCTTGACCAATGCTTCGTTTGACGCTATATTGAGATCGTAAAAATGCCACATACCTTTATAATATATAAATATAATGGAAAATAAATTTGGTTTTGGGTGGTATTTGAGCTTTTAAAGTATTTTTTTGTATCAGGATTTGTTGCATTAAAATAAAATATTAGCCCGAAACTGATTCACAGTTAATTGCGAGGAAAAATTATTGGAAACCAAGGAATTGATACTCAAGCATGCTGAAATGCTTTTTGGAACCCGGGGGTTCCGTAAAACCAAAATAGCGGACATTTCCGGCAGGGTAGGGATTAGCGACAGCACCATCTATGAACATTTTGCCAACAAAAAAACGATTCTTTTTGAGATTCCGAAAAAACGAATTCAAGCGTGGCGGAAAAGCAATCTGGAACATTTAAACGGCTTGGTTGGCGCTGAAGTAAAGTTGCGGAAACTGGTTTGGAACTACATGAGTTTTTTTGCCAAAAGTAAAGAGTGGACCAATATCGTACTCTTTGCACTGGCATCAAACCGGGATTTTTTCCAAAACGAAAGCCACCATCAGATCAAGGACGCTCTAAGGCTTTACCGTGAGGTTATTATCGAAGGGCAGCAGGCGGGCGAATTTGATTGCGAGCTGAGCCCCTCCCTGGTGCTTCATTTCATTATTGGCGCCATTCACCAAATATCCATTACCTGGCTTACGGAAAATCGGCCATCTGACCCATTTGATTTATTTGAGGAATTTTTTGATCTGATCATTCATGGACTCAGGCAGGAAAAAACAGATTCTGCTGAAAATGACCGGAAGATGAAAATAATGACAGCAGCCCTCGAGATATTTGCAACCGTGGGATATGAAAAAGCACGCATTCAGGATATCGCTAGATTGGCCTGTGTCGGCGATGGAACAATCTATAAGTTTTTCAAAAGTAAAGAGGATATCTTGTTTACACTGACATTGAAAAAATCAACGCAATTAGTTGAGAACTTGAAAAAGCATTTGGGGGGAGATATCGACCCCGCATACAAACTCGTTCTGTTGCTCAGAGATTACTTGTCCCTGATTAATACCGAAAAGGCCTATGGGGTCCTTTTTCATTTTGACCTGAGGCACAATCGTTCTTATTACGACACCGGATCGTATCAATCGACGCGGCAATTTACACGGATGTTCTATGATGCCATCCTGGAAGGCGTTGCGATAAATAATTTCAGACCCGGCATTAAGCCCTATATTGCTTTAAAGATGATCATGGGCGTCTTCGATCAATTGATACTATCGCGATTAATGTATGGCTATCCTGAAAATTTTGTTGCCCTCTCGGATGACATCTGCGGCTTTGTGTTAAAATCTTTGAAGGTGGCCCATCATGGCATCTCCGGCGATAAATCCATGTAGACCAAACGGGCGAATTGATCTGGTGGCAGAAATCCCTTTCCCCATGTTTCATCAAATGCCTGTGTTGGTTTTTCAGCCACCACTTCTTCTATTTTTCTGCCTTTTTCAATAAGTCGGCTCACCTTGTCCCGGACTGTGGTGAGCATGGATACATAGTTTTGAAGCTCGGCCTTGGTTGACAGCGGTCCGTGGCCCGGAACGACCTTGGTATTTTCATTGATCATGGTTAAGATCTGCTTGATATTGGTGATCATGCCATTGATCGTCCCGCCGGAGTAGATGCCGATGTAGGGATAAATCCCCTGGAAAAAAAGATCTCCCATATGGATGACGTTGGCGTTTTGGAAAAAAACCACGCCGTCGCCATCCGTATGGCCAGCCCCCAGATGAAATACCCTAATTGTCTCGCCGTTTAAGTGAATTGCCATCTCTTTTTCAAATGTAACAATGGGCCTGGCTGCTTCTGGAGACGGGGGAACCGTTTTATCGAATATCTTCATGTCATGCCCAACACCCATCTGCTTTCGTACGTTTGCGTGGGCAATAAGGGGTGTGCCGGTGTTTGCGATGGTTTCATTCCCGCCCACATGATCAAAATGCCAGTGGGTAATGACGGCAAAGCGAATGGGCTTTTCACTCAGCGCCTCAATTTTTTCAAACAACTTATCGCACATTGTGGTGGCTTTCGTGTCAACCAGCAGCACCCCCTCATCCCCTATAAAAACGATCGAATTACCAGATCCGGCAGAATCCTGAAGCAGGTAGAGCTGCTCGGTAAGCGCTTGGACTGTTAACTGGACGTCGGTCGCCTCCCGTGCATAAACGGGGAGGCTGCTGAGAAAAACAATCGCAGCACATACGAGTAGAGAAAGAATCTTTCTGGGGTGTGTAAACATGGGGCACCTCATTTTTGTTCGTTAAATGGTTGTCCAACCCCCGTCTACCGGGTAGACACCACCGGTGATCATAACGGCATCATCCGAAGCAAGGAACGCAACCAGCGGCGCCACCTCTTCAGCGGTGATCATGCGGCTGATAGGTTGCTTGCTTATAAACGTTTTGTAATTCTCTTCCAATTCTTCAGGGGAAAGGTCCTGCTCGAATGTTTTGTGGATAGGGGTATCCACTACGCCCGGGACAATCACGTTGACCCGGATTCCCTGATTCGCGTAGTCCAGCGCCGCCACCCGGGTGAGGCCCACCACGGCATGTTTTGATACGCAGTAGGCGCTTACCCCCGGTAAAGAAACCATCGACATGGTAGAACCGGTATTGATGATCGATCCCCCCCCACTTTTCAACATCTCCGGTACTGCGTGTTTGATGCCCAGAAAACATCCCTTGGTGTTGATGGCCATGACCCTGTCAAACTCTTCCTCCGGACAGCTGGCGATATCGGTCAATTCGTTTGTGACCCCCGCATTGTTGAAAAGAATGTCCAGTTTCCCATACAGCTCAACAGCGGTTGTAATGACAGATTTTACTTCCTTAGAACGGGTTACATCACAGCGCACAAACGCTGCGTGCCCACCATTGGCCTTGATTTCATCAACGACCTTTTGTCCGTCCTGTTCCAGAATGTCCGAAACGACGACACTGGCACCTTCCTTGACGAACAGCCTGGCGGTGGCGGCGCCAATTCCCCGGGATCCACCGGTGATTACCGCTACTTTTCCTGTGAGTCTGCCCATGATTACCTCCGTACCATTTCGATGATCATTGAAAGGGATGCCTGATGTTATTGTGCGGTGAACCCACCATCAACTACAAGCTCTGCTCCGGTGGTGAAGGCGCCTGCATCTGAGGCAAGGTATAGTGCGGCTTGGGCAATTTCGATGGGCTCACCCAATCTTCCAATGGGATGCTGGCTTTCGTATAATGCCAGGGCTTCCTCGGAACTTTTAAAAATACCCTTCTTTGCGGATTCCTCCATACCTGCCTTTACCAGTTCTGTCAGAATGACGCCCGGGTGGACGGAGTTGATACGGATGCCGTATTTTAAACTCCCGCATTCAACGGCGGCCACTTTGGTCAAACTGCGAACTGCACCCTTTGCTGCGGAGTAACTGCCGGAACCGTGCATGGCAATTATGGCGCAAATAGAAGAAATATTGACGATGCTGCCGCCGCGTCCCGCTTTGCCGCCTGGCTTCATTGCCTGAATGCCATGTTTGATGCCAAGAAAAACCCCATCGATGTTGACGGACATTACCTTTCGCCATTCTTCCATGCTGATATCCTCGACATGGCATTGGGTTGTAATGGCGGCATTGTTCACCAGAGCATCAAATCCACCATAGGTGGCAACGGCTTTATCGATGACATTTTGCCATTGCTGTTCATCCACGACATTCAGGAATTCAAAAATGGCCTCGCCTCCGGCATTACATATTTTTTCGGCAACGGCCTTTCCCTCTTCCTCCAGCACGTCGGTTACCACTACCTTTGCGCCGGCGGCTGCAAACGCTTCTGCGGTGGCGGCCCCGATGCCGCGCCCTGCGCCGGTAATCAATGCCACTTTTCCATCCATTCTAAATCGTTCCATCATCTGGTTCATTTCCATTGTTCGCTTCCTTTCTCTCTTATTCAAAAGTTAGTCGTATCGTTATCGAATTCGCCCTTGTTTCGTGGGGCAATACCAGACGGCCGGCGCTGTTTCGGCCAGTAGCGCTTGCCCGCCCCGGTCTGATATCATCCTGGCCACATCACTGTTCGGGTCATTTAAATCCCCGAAAACGAGTGCTTCCCCCTCACAGCATATAACGCAAAAAGGCTCCTCTCCGCGATCAAGCCGGTCCTTACACAAATTGCATTTCCAGAGGGTTTCTGTTTTTTCATCATGAAAAATAGCCTGATACGGGCATGAAAAAGTGCAGTTAAGACAGCTGTCACAGGCGGCACTGTCGATGAAAACAATCCCGTCCTCCCTTCGTTGAATAGCGCCGCTCGGGCAATTTTCAATACAGGGCGCGTTTGCACACTGAGCGCAAAGAATCGGCAGAAAATGCATGTGAAGATCGGGGTGTTTTCCGGAAGGGGTATCGCGGTCTTCTCCCCCGATGGTTTGCACCACAATACCGGCGGCCGCTGTTAGATCATGCTCCATCATGCACGCAACCGTGCAGGTATGACATCCCACGCATCTTTCCAGATCAATCACCATTCCATATCGTTTTGGCATTGTTATGCTCCTTCTTTGCTTACGTCCACAAGAATGTCATTATAAGCGGCATTCGGTTCCCAGGTGGCGACCTGGGCCTCGTTTACAAGATCATGGGTCAGCGCCTGGTGTGTGCCGCTGGCATAGTTTTCCGGCCACCAGCCCTGGGTGGCATTGACAACACCGGGATGAACCCCCTCATGGACCTTGGCGCGCATCCGGGCAGTTCCCCGGTCATTAAACACGGTTACCATGGCCCCATTTTCAATATTCCGGGATGCGGCATCCTGCGGGTGTAGTTCCACAACCGGTTCCGGCAGGAACTGCCGCATGACAGAGGAGTTGGTGAACATCGAACATTTCAGATATTTCGTATGCCCGTTGATCAGCAGTAATGGATATTTTGTGCTTAAGGGGGCGCCGGCATTTTCAATCGGCGTTTTATAGACCGGTAGGGCCTGCGCGTGGGAGGCCATCTTTTCTGCATAAAATTCAAGCCGTCCCGAAGGTGTGAAGAAAACCGGCGTTTCATAGTCCGGCACCTTGATCGGCGCTTCCATTAATTTGCTGTGCGAAACGCCTGCCATGGACGGATGGTCTGCGGAAAGCAGCATGTCGATATACACGTCCTCATCGTGGCTGAAATCTGCGTCAAACCCCATTCGTTTGCCGATGGCATTTCCAATATCAACGTGGGACCGGCACTCGTATAGCGGCTCAATCGCCTTTTGCTGGAGCTGCAGGTAGGGATTGCTTGATTCAAAGGGGGGCAGTAAATCTTTATACTCATAAAAGCTGCATGCCGGCAGTACGATATCGGAATGACGGGCGCTTGCATTCATGAACAGATCGACCGTTGCGATAAAATCGAGTTTGGGGAACAGTTCGTTTATCACCCGGTTGTAATTGGGATTCTGGTTCACGAAATTGTGCGCAGCAATCCACAACCCCTTGACAGGGTATGGGGTGCCATTGGCGATGGCATCATAAAGTGTCAGCAGCGGCAGGTAGTGATAGATTTTCCCGCCCACAGTGGTGAATGCATCCCGGTTTAGCTCAAACCCACGCGGCCCCTGAAGATTGATGTTTCCGGTCAGTGCGGCCAGCGTTGTCATTGCGCGCCAGGCAAGGTCGCCGTGAAACGTTCTCTGAGGCCCCCATCCCCTGAAGCAGACGGCGGGGCGTTCGGTGCCATAGGTGACAGCGAGGTCGTGGATGGTATCTGCGGGAACGCCGGTCAGGGTTGAAACTCTGTCGACCGGGTACTGATCCAGAACATCACTCAGTAAGCTGAAGGCGGTGCTGCAGGAAATGTCCTTTAGGGCGCATGCCTTTTCCAGTGCAGGGCGGGTCGAATCGGTAGCCGGTATCGCTTGCTGAAGTCCCTCGTCCCATACCAGATAGCCGTCACTGCCGTTGCCGTACACGTCTTTTTCCCGCAGGAACATTCCGTTGTCCCGCCTCACCAGGAATGGGCCCACTGTATGGGTTTTTAGAAAATCCTGGTCTAAAAGGGATTCATCCCGCACCACGCGCATCATGCCCAGGGCAAGGGCAGTATCGGTGCCGGGAATGATGGATATGTATTCATCGGCCTTGGATGCCGTAACCGTAAACCGCGGGTCGATCACCACCACCCGCGCCCCTGCCTCTTGCATATTCCTGATTCTTCGCCAGGTCAGCGCGTGGGTTTCAATCCAGTTCCCCCCCCAGACAAGACAAAATCGGGGATTCTCTATATCGGTGGTGTAACCGTGTCCTATGGGGAAGCCATAGCTCAACATATCACCGCAGGGGCCGGCAGCGTCTCCGAATCCGGAAAGGTTGACCCAGGTTGCCCCCAGGGCACTGGCCAGTCGCTGATAAATTCCCATCAGGCACGATGTCCATATCTGGCCCGGGGTAAAGGCAATGGCCTTGGCGCCGTATCGGTCGATGATACGCTGCAGGTTTTCTGCGATAGTATCGATGGCCTCCTCCCACGAGATCCGTTTCCATTTTCCTTCTCCCCGCTTTCCTTCACGCAGCAGGGGATGTTTCAGCCTGTCCGGGTGATAGACAAGGTCCCGGACCGTGCACAATCCCTTGTTGCAAATGTGCCGCATGCCGGGGGTCGGAAAGTCAACCGGTTCGACTTTCAACAGCTTGCCGTCCTTGACATGGGCCGCAATTCTGCAGTTTGAGCCATCCTCTACCCGGCAGACGGTGTGAATCTTTTTCAAACCAGCCTCATTTTTCATCTATTCTTCTCCTTTGGGGATGACCCATTTATGGCGTTAAAAACAGGCGACAACCGGGTGCCATTAAAGTCTTACAAAGTGGTCCTGGTCCTGGCCGACCCACCCCTTTTGAATAAGCCGCACCAGATGCTTTTCCATGAGGACCCGTTCGTTGAACAAATAGAATACTTCCGGTTTCATCGGTTTTTTATACAAAATCCACGATCGGGCAATGCCTTCCATGGTGAGCGGCTCTTTGAGCGCGTCCAGTAATTTTTCTTCCCGTATGCGGATTGTGTCCAGATAATTTTGCCATAACGTGTCGGGTGCCTGTTCGATTACACCAAACTCATGGCCGGAAATCCATTTTTCTGCCGGAATGGATTTGAGATGTAAAATGGAGTCGATTGTGTTTTCGATGCTGGATTGCGCATCCCCATACCAGGGGCCGAAGGGCGTCAGATCGTAATCCCCTAAAAAGAGGGTGCGGGGCTCGGAAAACAGAAAAGAAAGGTGACCGGGGGTATGGCCGGGGGTGTGAATGACCTCAATAGTGACGTCACCCGCGTCGATGATTTCCCCATCCCTGACGAACCGATCCGGCTCCCTCGGTGTAAAATGAAACTGGTCTTCCAAGATCTTTCGAAAATAATCACGCATTTCGCCGAATGCGCCATAGGAATCCAGTAATTTTTCAATACTGGAAAGGGGACCGGCTTCGGCCGGCGAAAGCCATACCGGAACATCATCAAACAGATCGATATCCCGGAAATGATCTTCGTGGGCGTGGCTGAGCAGCACCGCCTTTACTCCATGATTTTGTTTTAACGCCAAGAGCCGCTTCCGGTCAGATGCCGGATCGATCAGGATGCCTGCGCCTTCTATGTATACGGAATGGCAGTATGGATACCTGCCTTTATTCAGGCCCTCGATGAACCATACCGGGCCGAAATGCTGTTCGCCCATCGTATCTCTCTTTGTTTATAGGACTGGGATGTAATCGGACTTCTGATAGGCTACTATGCCATACTTATCGCATTTTCAAAAGATTTTTCTAGCGGGGCCTTACTTATTCGCAGGCATTTGAACGACGGCCAAAAGCAGTGGCTCTTCGCCAACCACACGGCTCCGGTGACCTTTTCCAGTGGTATCCTCCACAAGCAGCGCATCACCTGGTTTGAAACGTCGAACCTCGCCATCGCTAACCTCCGCCTCCGTCTCACCCGCCAGATAGAAAAAAATCTGGCGCGTCGGCGTCGGGTGCCAATCCCCAACCCATCCCGGTGAAAGCGAGAAAAAGGCCCACTGGGTGGCGGGTGAAAAGGCTGACAGCCCCACTGGGGGCGCTGGGGGGGCGAAATCTGCCATTTCAAAATCGACCGGTATCTTTTCAAAATGAGAATTTCCTTCCGAATCCGTATGAATACGGGTGTATTCCATTAAAAAACCTCCGTTCAATCGGTTAAATAGTATATCACGGTGGATACGACCCTCACCTTTTTTATATGGGGGTTGTTTTTGTCCCGCGGGGTAATGCTGAACTGCCCTTGGGAGGCCCGTTTGATTTTCCCCAATTTACTTCGGGAATCGGCGGCAAACTTCTGGGCCACTTCCCTGGCATTTCGGGTAGCCTCCTCGATCATTTCAGGTTTGACGTCATTCAGCTTTGTAAAAAGATACTCTGTCTGGGCTTCGTAACTGCTGCCCATAAATACAATGCCTTTTTTACCAAGTTCCGACAACGATGCCATGATTTTTCGAATTCCTTTGACGTCTTTTGAATGGACCGTGACGATTTGAAGGGCTGCGTAGCGAAACTCCGGTTTTGCGCTACTCGTATACTGTTGTGCGGATTTGTCGGTGATGGCGGGCGCTGAAAAAGAAATTTCACTCGAAACCACGCCATTGCTTTTTAGGAACGCAACCAATTCAACCGTACTGGATTCGATGGCATCATAAAGCGCTGGAAGGTCGTTGCTCGCCTGGGAAAATTGAATCGGCCAGATCACCACGTCCGCCTCACATTCCCTTTCTGACAGCCCCTTTGCGGTGACGGTCCGCTCGTACTTTAAATTTGATAACAGCGCCGCTGAGAAGATATCCCATGGCGGTTAGCCCTAAAAATATGAGTGCGCCTAAAATAAAAGCGCTGGCTTTATGTGACGCTTGCATTGTTTTCTCCTCGAAGTTTTGGGCCATCCACGGTGTTCAGCGCTGATCCAGTAGCAGCGGACGTCTTGGATTGGCAGTTCAGGCCTTTATTATTGCACCCGCAATAGCGCCTGCCACAATTGCTTCTACCAGAGATCCGGCGAACCAACTCCATGCCAGCGATAGGGGAATCGGCATATAGCTGTATGAGCCAAATCCCATGGAGGCACCCATGGCTAAACCAAACAAGGCTCCGAATTTAATGCCGGACGACAAGGATTTTTCACTGACCAGAAAAGCATAAATCAATACAAAGCTCATCGTAAATATCAGGGTTACGAGATACATGAGGGGCATGTTCATTTCATCCATGGGCCGCCACAGGTTGGCAGTGGCTTCATAGGCGGATGAGAGCAGCATCCCATGAATGATGAAATCCATTACAGACCATGCGAGAAAGATAATCACGATTGTCATGATCGTTCGTTTTAGCATTTGCTTTTCCTCCTTGTGGTTGCCATATCATTGGAATAAGATGTTTTCTTTGTTTTGAATATTCAACACCAAAACATTGAGCAGATAAAATCCCGTGCAACAGATCAGTAACACCACTACCACATTGGCGTTGGGAAACCTGTCATAAAATAAGAACAAAAAAGAAAGCAATAAGCCGGAAACAAGCGATATGGCCATCCAGCTGGCCTCGTCCTTCCAATCCAAACGACCCGTTTTATCACCATAGCTCATTTTATGGATTCCTTTGGCAAGCCGTGTTCATACAATTGTCATATTTCTCCTATTTATGCAAGTTTTCGCGATCTTGGAGTAATTGATGAAGGATTCGAATAATTCTGCGTTCATTTGAAAACGCTGCAAAAGAGAGCAGCACCACTGAAAGAATAATCACCAGGCAACCGAGCATAACGATCGGCAGCATGACGGCCAACACCGTGATCGTGGATTCCGACAACTTGCCCGATTTGAGCTGTGAAGCCACAAACCAGGGATTGACAAGATATGGTGCCTTTACCCAGAGATATGTGGTTAATGCCAATAGTGTCGCCAACAGTCCTGTGCCAACCCAGGGCCAGGCACTCGCGAGTTTCCATCGTTTTTCTAAAAATGACTTTTCGGCCGAGGAAAGTTTCAAATGGGAGAACATTTTCTGGGTTTTCCTCCTTGCCCCCGGTGTGGAATTTAGTGCCAGATTAACCGCCTATCTGAATGGGCCTTCCCATGGTGGCCAAATGAATTTAATAGCGATTCCGGTGGTAATCATCAGAAGAATGATGGCCGGAATATCGGAAAGAAAAAAATAGGGTTAGCCCCTTTTGGGGGTAAATTTAAATAATATCATACAAAGTGAGAATAGCGATAAAAAAACAATCCATTGATAAATCGGAAAAATTTTAAATATTGTTAATCCGTTGACAGGTATTTTGCGGAATATTTCTGTAGCAATAAAATAATCAGAAATAATCGCGAACATGACGATAAAAATCGAAAACGTTTTGAGCATATTTCCTTTGCTCAAAATTATAGGAAGGGCAAATAGGAGAGTGAGATATGGGGATATGGCCCATAGTATGATACCGAATAGCTGGAAGAAATCCGTTAAATTTGAATAGAAATAATCCCCTTGAATTGGTTGAACCGCGTAAATGCACATCACGATGGTAAGAAGGCAATTGCTGTACAAAAAGATCCAATTGAAATGTATGACATTATTTTTCTGCATATCCACCGATCCCCTATCACCGTTTTCACTATTATGCGAAACATCGTGTTTTCTGGCTATTAACGTCTACCTGGCTATGCTGATAAAAATCCGGTTTTCGAGTTACGTTTTTCTATGGAGGGGTGTTCTCTAATAGATTATTCTGAAAAGAAATGCAAAGGGGGGAGGTGACTACCCATTGTTGGCTATTATATTTTGATATTATTGAATTTAATGGCTATTGGTGAAAAAAACCCAAAAATTTATTCTGAAAAAACTTCTTCACTTACGCAACCTTTGACCGTTTGAATAAATTCTTTCATCATCGGTAGATCTTTAATGCCATCTTTTTCGACACCACTTGATACATCCACGCCAAAAGGTTTAAATTCGCGAATTACCTGGCAGACATTCTCTTTATTAAGTCCCCCTGCAACCAGGACCTTTTTTCTTCTGGCTTTTATCCATCCAGGAAAACCTTTAAATTCGCCGCTACCAATACTGGCATCATATACAAAATATTTATAATCCACGCCCTCGGGGGGAGGATTCTTTGAGGCCAGTACAAGGTTGGGGATCTTCCTTACTTCATAGATCTGGATATAATCGAACGCATGGGCCGCTTCTTTTACATCGTTATAGGACAGTCCCACAATAAAGGTTTTGATCCGGCCCCTGGCGTATTCCGCCAAATTGATAGCGACGTCCGGTGGGCAATATCGTTTGCTTTTGATATAAGTGACGACCCCGATGGCATCATAACCGAATGAAATGGCGCTATCAATCTGCTCAAAGGTTTTTAGTCCGCAGACTTTGATGAACATCTTTCACCTGAATCTTTTACCTGGCGTTAATAACCCCAATGCCTTCAATTCGGCGTAACGCCCAATTCGGCATTGGAGTCAATTCTTTTCGACTAGTAAGAAATCCTAACACGTAATGAACGCGAAATTACTCCTCACCGGAAATTTGTGATTGGAGATCGAACATCGGTGTTTTTACCCAACCATCTTCATAGGGGCTTATGAAAGCGGTTGTGCCGCGCAGCTTGTTGATTTTCCATGTTCCGTTTTCTTTTACAAACTCATCTTCGTATGTAAGATGCTCCACAATGGCAATGTCTTTCTGGGGGGAAATCAGTGTGGCAACGCCATACATATAAAAAATACCGGTAGCCTTCTCTCCATCGACGTCAATAATCGTATTGGTCATATTGTGACGAGCCATTCGTTCCCATTGGACCATGGTTTCCTTATTGAATAATGGTGCAATTTGTTCCTTGCCTACCATCTTTTCAGTTAGAAGCGGCCGATAGTCCAGCTCAGCGTTTTCCGTAAAAAGTTCCATCAGCTCATCCGTTCGGAAATGGTCCTGGAAATAAAAAAATTTTGCCTTAACCTTCTTGATCTCTTCGATGTCTTCCAGGATGCCAATTCTTTCCTCGAGAGTTTTTTCGGCCATAATATCCTCCTTACTGATTAAAAGTAATAGATCCCGACTGATAGCAGAACGGATCAACTGTGGTGGCGTGCCCTGAATGAAACTTGTTGCAGATTGTGATGCGGTAGTTTGTGGGGCGTCACCCGATCAATGCGATACGACTCAATGGTCAACCGATCGAAGCTGTGTGGTCTATAACATATTTTAAATCAAATTTTCAAATGTGAGTTTCCATTGTGATGACAACCGGCCCCTGTCTCTGTTCCGTTTCAACCCGTTGATGTGCTTCAACAATTTGATTGAACGGATAGGCTCTGTCAACAACAGGTTTAATTTCGTCCTGTTCAATCATTGTTTTAAGCGTCAGCAGTTCCTCCACCTTTTCGCCTGCAAAGGCAAAAGTTGCCGTTTTGTCAGTGAGGGCAGTGGTCAGGAGGGATCGCATCATGTCGGTCAAGCGCGGGTTTGCCGTCAGATAGCGTCCTTTGGGATTGAGTGCCCGGATAACTGCGGCATAGGGCGTGGTTGCAACCATATTTAAAATGACATCATACGTTCGATCGGTTTTCGTGACGTCCGATTGTGTGTAGTCCAAAAAACAATCTGCCCCGATCCTGCGCAGCATTTTTTCCTTAAGGGGGCTGTCGACAGCCGTCACTTCGGCCCCGAATGCCTTGGCGATTTGAACGCCGAAGGTGCCGATACTACCGCCGGCGCCATTGACCAAAACTTTTTCCCCTTTCCGGATGTTCGCTTTCCTCAAAAAGTGTAAGGCATTCAAACCGCCCAACGGTATGGCGGCAGCTTCTTCAAAACTCACATTGGATGGTTTTGGTGCAATCGTATAACTGGCAGGCAGGCAGATGTATTCACCATAGGCCCCCATCCGTAGTTTGGCACATCCAAAGACCTCGTCTCCTGGTTTAAATTTTGAAACGTTTTTACCCACCGCCGCCACTTTTCCAGAAAAATATCCGCCCAATATCTGTCTTCTGGGCTTTGTGATTCCCAATGCAACCCGTAAGGGAAGCCAAAACCATTTGACCTGGAACCTGAAACTTCTCATTTCGCAGTCAGACTTTGTTACCTCTGTCGCACGAATTTTGATTAGAACTTCATTCTGACGGGGGACTGGTTTTTGTACCTCTTTGATTTGAAGCACATCCGGCGGGCCGTATGTTTCGTATACAATCGCTTTCATAAATTTCACGCTATTATTCCAGGGAACTAAAAAGAGCACCTCGCCTTATTCTACCCTGAAGCTGCGCTGCCATCCCTCATCACAGTCTATGCCGCTGCAGCCATACCAGCGAACAATGCCTTGGTCGGGGCCATTCCCCTTGTCGAGATCTTTGTCCATGGCAATGACATCTGTTTTTAATTTTCGGCCATGTTCGATAATGCGACTGTCATCCCCGGACAGGATTTTTTCAAAAACGGCTTCATCGTTTGCATGCACAACATAAGCATAGTTGTCATATCCTGTTGTGCAGGATCGATATAAAAAGAAAAGCATGGCTATTACGATTACGAATACAATGATATTTTTCATTATTAGATAATCCCTATGGTCAACAACCCAGTTGCAGTGTTTACTACCCATAAAAAAAGTTTGGTTTCATTTCCTTTTTATGGGTCCGATGTAATGATCCAACATAAACATTAAGGTGTGAAAATTAACCGAACTAGAGATATCCTCAATGACCTTGGTTTGATTTTGGTTTGGACTCATAAGGGCATCTTTTATCATAAAGACGTTGTAATCTCGTTCAGCGGCCCCATGATAGGTTGCAAGAGCGCAGCCTGTTGCGCTTAGACCACACAAAAATAAGGTGTTGTAGCCTTTTTCCTTGAGGATTTTATCAAGATTGGTCTCCCTGAATGCGCTTGGAAACTGTTTGACAATCTTTGCATCGTCGTCCGTCACCATTATTGATGATGGAAAAGCAAATGCCTCTGAGTCAATTTTTGGTCCCCATTGTGGATGCGTGTTGTATATGCGGATGATGGGGAGTCCTTTCTGACGGAACAACCAAATACAGCCGTTTATCATGCGCATTGCAAGCGTTTTTCCCTCTTCAGACATAAACGGCAGGTATTCATTTTGGACGTCGATCACCAATAAAACTGGGTTTATCTGCTTGGTATCTTGCTGTTGCAACTTTGATTTTTCTGCAAGCGCTGTCTGTACAATGAAAAGCGATAGTAATAGAAGGCAGAACTTCTTCATGATCTCTCCTTTATCTGTTGTTATGGATTCTTGTCCAATATTTCCCTTAATTTAGTTGACAAATTATTCTTGATGCGGCCGTCTACTTAAAACCGCCTCAATCTATCATCGCGCGGTCGGTCGTGGTCTGTAACCCGCAGTTATTGATCAATAGCTTACCATCTTTGAAAAGCGCTGCAACCCGGCTACCGACAATGCGATGATCCTCGAGCAGATCGCCATCAACGATCGCCAAATCCGCAATTTTTCCTACTTCAATGGTTCCGAAATCATCCTCAACACCCATGCACTTTGCGCTATCTATGGTCGCCATTCTAATGGCGTCTGCCCCGCTGAAGTTTTTTTTGCTGACGCCTTATTCAGAAATAAGTCAAACAAGGTGATTTCATGTTGCACCATTGCCACCGTGCAAGGTGGGATCCCCCCATCGTTGGATGTGGTTGTTGATTCTTTCTTTATAATCCCAGTAAATTATCGTGATAAATTACCAAAGGAGCCCGATAAGCACAAGGCCCCTTTGGTTGATGTAGACAGCAGTCTACCGCCGGGCTATCCCTCGGCGCGAAGATCCCTCCGCTACGCTTCCGTTTCACCCGGATTGATCGATCAGGTCGCACTCAAGGATTAAATGCGGTCCAATTGTTTTTTCCTGCCTGAAGTATGCTTCATCCAATAGTAGCGTGCCGACATTCATGATTTGTCGACGGTTTCCTCTGCAGTGGGAACTCATTAGTGAGAGAGCATCGCTGTCAAACAAGTCTTTAGGAGCTTTGGCTGCTTCCAAACGATATGCCACAAATAGATCGGTTTCTTTTTCATCAAGGCCTTCCATACTGAAGATGCCGGTCATCCGGGTTCTTACAGGCGCCATGATATGCAATTGAAGCCTTTTGGTAAGGCTCTCATCGCCGACAAGTATAATCGAAGCTGCCACCGTTTTCTTTTGTGGGCTGACCATTAAAGAACATAAATCCATCAGGGATTCGTGCTCCAATAACTGGGCATCGTCGAGAATGAATACCGGATACCTGGCATTGGTTTCAGAAGCCAATTGTAATATGTGTTTCTGAAGTTTTACCAATAGCGGCACACTTCGGCCGCCGGTATCCACGCCAAGGTAGTCCGCCACCGCTTTGAGGATGCCGCTGCGCTGCAATCCGCCGTAATGGATATAGGTGGTTTGATAATGCTTTGTATCCAATTGACGAAGGATATGTTGAATAAGGGTTGATTTGCCGGCTCCGGATGGTCCTGTCAGTGCAAAACTTTTGCCGCAGTTTAACAGTGAAATCGCTCGACGTAAGATTCGATCGTCTTTTTCCCCTAAAAAGGGCGTTTGTAATTGATATGTATCGGAGAACGGGTGGCGATGCCATCCAAAAAACTCGGACATTGAAATTTTCATTTTTACCTCCATTAGGGATGGTCAAAACGGTGCGCATTGGCTGACATGTTCAGCCGAAAAGCCGGTTTTAAAAAGGTTCCGTAATATATGCAGGACAGGTCCCATGGCGTGTAGTAAACCGTTACCCGTTTTCCGGGCATTGGGTCGATCAGCTCGTAAATCTGTTTAAAGAGCCGAATAGTGCCGTCTTTATAGATTCGGCAGCGACGTTCCATCATGAACAAGGATTCGATATCGGCCACCTCAGGCAGCGGCCGGCATGCACAGCCGCCTTCAAGCCGTTTTTTTATGGGCGGGCAACCGAGGGTGCCATGAATTGCCAGGTGGTACGCTGAGAGCCATTTTTGGAAAGCACTGTTGAGTTGATCCATTGATTTTGATGAGTCTGTCGCAAGAAATTGATCCCGGACCGTCCGGAACAGGCGCTCTATTTTTCCGCGTCCTTGGGGCCGATATGGTGGTGTATGAATCAGCTGGGTGCCGAGCCTGGCGCAAACGACTTTTAAATGACGACTGGCATAGCAGGGACCGTTGTCGGTATAAAAGCGTTGCGGAATGCCATAGCGTCTTACGGCGGCCATCAAATCACAAATCAGACTTTCGACCTTTTCCGATAAATAGAATCCGCCGCTGACCACATAACGGGCGCTGTCATCAAGAATAACATGAAGGTAAGTTTTTCGTTTATGTCGCCCCTGCTTTATCTTCGGTCCATGAAGAAAATCGGCCATCCAAAGCTGGCCGAAGACATCAAAGGCAAAAGAGCGGCAAGATCGGACAGGCTGACGGTGAGGGTCTCTGAGCAAATTATGTGATTTGGCAAACCGATAGAGGGTGGACTGGCTGGGACGCTGTCCATTCCATATCCCTTCGGCAATCAGGTGATCAAACAACCGGGTCATGGTCCAACGCGGATGCGCTTTCCTTGTTTTTGTCATGGCATCGATGAGCGTTTCAGGAACGTTGTGTTTTCCCTTATCACAGCGCTCTTTGTCGGCAAGGGCCGGCAGCCCGCCTTGCTGATAACGGGCGAGCCATTTACGGATGGTTTCCGGACTTAAGGTGATTTGTTCGCCATTGTCACGGACAAACGTCCGTCGGCTCATTTCTTCAAGTAATTCACCTTTGCGTCCCTGATCCGGATGCTGGTGCAGCAAGGGGCTGATGATGCCGTAGCGCCAAATGGCAAGGGTCATGTTTTCATCGGTAAGTTCCATATGCGGTCTCCTTTCAAATGATATTTTAGGCGACCTTAACGGAACCGACCGATATAACGCTATAATCGTTTCATGTTGGTGGCAACTTTTTAAAAACGCCCCGGGAACAAAGCCCAAGAAAATAGATGCGTAAAGGCTGTCCAGGAAACCGCTGGCTGAAGACAGGGGACCTCGTCATTTAAAACTGATTTTATCCTCTTGCCGATCGCAAGAGCGCGTCGGATGACAGACCAGCTTTTACCGCTTGTCCTCGCAAGCTCGGCTATCGAGTCCCCCTTTTGATACATGCTACACAGCGACAGGATGAGGCATAGTGGCAAGCGCACAATTGGCAACAGCGGGTGCGGCAATATAGAAAAGGTGAATCGCGGGCAGCGGCTGTTTAAACACCTGAACCGTTGAATCCGGATGGTATCCTCGCCATGGAAAAGATAACGTGTATAATGCCCCCATTTTGTTAACCGATGGCATTCTCCGCATCCGGGGCAAATGATCTCTGAAATCAAATTTTCCTTGGCAACCTTGTTTGCGGCAAGTAAGATGGCTTTTAAGGGGCTGAGCATATGATATCTCCTTGTTATAGTTTTGGAAAGGCTATACGAGTATATCATATGTTCGCCCCCCCCTCTTATCCCCCCCGATGGGGGGGGAGGAGGATAAAGAGGCATGGCGGTTCCTGCTGTCATCAGACAGAAACCATGCATTGATTGTCAATTTGGATTATCTGGATTTTTTCACACTGGTAGTAAATCTTGAGAAAAACTATATGTTTTTTGGGAAAATATCGAAGTAATTAACACCGGTATCATAACCTTAATTGCGATTGATTGATATAGAGTTATCAAAGTAATTGAGTTGATATGATATTGTCAAGAAAGTAAGTTTTTTCCCTGAATTGGCGGGCATCTATTGTATTTTTTGTATGAGATGAATAGCGGTACTAAAAATACCTTATTGAATAACAACGTTAAAAACGCTATAAATGGCAACGATAACGTTAACCCCCTGGAATTGAAGAGCCATTTACTATACAGAGAGACGATTTATGGAAAATACATCAGAGAAGAATACAGTTGCAACCATTATCATGGCTGCCGGTAGGGGGAGCCGAATGAAGGGGTATGGCGGGAATAAAACACTTCTCCCCCTTAAGCCTGCTCAATCAATTTTTGAAGGCGATGCACCGATCTTACTTCACCTTATGCAGCAGCTGCCCGAAGGCCCTAAGGCGATTATCGTGAATCATTGTAAGGATGATGTTATGGCTGTGACGCAACATTCTGGCGTTTCATATTGTCAACAGCCGGCGCTAAACGGGACCGGGGGAGCGATTATCGCCGCTGGTGATTTTATTGCCGACCACCTGGCCTCAAAATGGATCATCACGATGGGGGATGTCCCGTTTGTTAAAAAAGAGACTTACGATGGCCTTGTCCATCAGCTCGAAACCCATGATATGGTTGTATTGGGATTTAAACCAAAAGATAAAAAGCAGTATGGTGTTCTGGAGATTGCTGATGACCGGGTTCATAAAATTACAGAATGGAAGTACTGGAAGGATTATGCGCAAGACTACCAGGAAACGTTAACTGTATGCAATTCAGGTATTTATGCGATCACCAAGAAAGCATTGATGACCTATCTTCCAATCCTTGCTGACAATCCTCAGGTTGTTCACAAGGAAATTGATGGTAAGATGACAGCCATTCAAGAGTTTTTCTTTACCGATCTCATTGAGTATATGGTGAAGGACGGACAATCCGTGGGGTATGTCGTAACCGAAAATGAACTGGAAACCATGGGTATCGATGATGTGGATGCTCTGGAAAAAGCCCATGAAATATATAACAGAGGGCTCCTGTAACATTACCGGTCACGGTGCATCTGCGAGTGGCCGCCGCCGAGTTCGGTATTAATCGTATGAGGCTATTGATATTGCCTTCCCGGCTGCAGTCTGGTAAGGAACAATTCGAATGCACCCTACCCGGTGATACTGGCTATTTTGGCAGATATAAATGCGGTTCGCTTGTTCGTCGAAGGTAAAAGCGCACAGACCGCCAACATCTTTAGAATGATAGCTTATCTATACGATTATGACCGTTGATAAAGAGATATTGGGCTACTTCCTGGAGGAATCGAACGAACTTCTGAATGACCTGGCAGCGTTGGGAGCGTCGCTCAAAGGGGTCGGTATCCCGAACGAGGCAGAATCGGCCCTGCTGTCCGAATTTGCCCAGAAGTTAAATCGATTGATCGGGGGGACCGCTTCGGTTGGTTTTGACGTTTTCTCACCACTTTCGCGAAAAACGTCCATGCTGGCCGAAAAGTGCGCTGACATTAAGGAAATGACGATTCGGCTGTTGATTTTGAATTTAAATAATGTCGTGAAACTTATTTCCGAGTGCTTTCAAAAAATCCAAACGATCGAGAGTGACCAGGTTGACGTTACCGAAATAGAAAAACGGGTAGATATTTGCCTGTCAGCGGTTGGCCTTTCTCCACCGGAAGTCAAAAGCCAAAATGAAATTGATGACCTGTTAAGTGACTTAGGTATCTGATGCGTATCTCATCGGGCCTAAACATGGCGGGACCTTCATACAATATGAAACTGCTTTGGATAGTGATGTCGGTGGCGGTTTTTTCTGCCCTGCTTGCCAGCTGCAAAGCGCCGTCCGGCTCCGTTTTTAAAACAGAATATACCATGCAGGTCACCGTTGGCAGTACAACTTTCTGGGGAATGGGGGCCGCAAAATTTGCCGAGCTGGCAGCGCAGAAAACCGGCGGCCGCATCAACGTCAAGCCTTACTATGGCAGCCAGCTCTTGAAAGGCGCCCAGCTAAATTCCGCCCAGATGGTGGCCACCGGCGCTATTGATTGTGCCTTTGAATCCACAATTAACGCTGCCCCGGTCATTCCTGAGATGAATCTATTTTCACTGCCTTTTTTCATCAACACGTATAAAAATGTAGATTGCCTGGAACAGGGTGACACCGGCCGACTGCTCTTTGAGAAAATGCTCGCAAAGGGGCTGCAGCCCCTGGCATGGGGGGAAAACGGATTCCGGCAGTTGACCAACAGTAAACATGCGGTCGCTGTTCCGGGAGACCTCCATGGCCTTCGGGTGCGGGTGGTTGGCAGCCCGATTTTTATCGATATTTTTCGGGAGCTGGGCGCGGATCCGGTCAACATGAACTGGGGAGATGCCATTTCTGCCTTTCAGCAGGGGACTGTGGATGGCCAGGAAAACCCTGTGGGGATTTTGCTGCCGGTGCAAATCCACCAATACCACCAATACGCAACCTTCTGGAACTATGTGATCGATCCGTTAATCCTCTATTGGAATAAAAAACAGTGGGACGCCTTTCCGGACGACATCCAAAAGGCCCTTCGGGAGGCGGCGGTGGAAGCGACCCTGTTTGAGAAATCTTTAAGCCGTGCGGGTCTTGATGATGGAACCGCCATCACAACATTGAAAAACCAGTTTAATTATGAAGCCCTGGTTCGTGACCCGCAGCAATTACTTCGCAGCAAGGGGATGGAGATTGCTGCCATGAATGACGCCCAGCTGCGGTCGTTTCAGCAGGTCCTTTCTCCGGTCGTTCAGAAATGGCAGGCCAAGATCGGTGAGAACCTCATAGCGACCGCAATAAATGACATGAACGGAAACAGCACCTCCGGGGATGGGAAATAATGACTGACTGATAATGAAAAGAAAAGGTTTTTCCGAGAATTCAATGAATACTCCCTGCCGTCCTTACCATTTCCTTGCTGCCATCTGTCTTGCCGCCATGGCGATCATATCCTTTATCAACATTCTTGGCAGATACCTGTTTCACTACTCCCTGGCCTTTACAGAAGAGCTAACCATCAATCTGTTTGTCTGGATGACCATTATCGGCAGTGGTATTGCGTTTGAGCGTGTTGCCCATATGGGGATGGACTCTCTGTACAAGCTTTTTCCACGACGTGTTCAGCACGGGGTGGCAATGGTTAGTGCTGCGATTGCGGGGGCCCTTTTTGTGATGATCGATATTTTTTTGATCCAGACCATTTATCAGGAAATGACACTTTTTAAGGCCACTTCCCCCGCTCTGGGAATTCCTGTCTGGGTTTACTATGCCGGAGCCGTTGTTTGCTCACCGGCTGTTTTCATTGGCATCTATCGAGGAGCCAAGGTCCATCAATCAATGACCGATAAACCAAAACGACATGGCCACTGATATGAACGGCTTTCTGACCGTGATACAAATGACTACTTCCATAAGGGCACGGTGAACACGATGGCGGCGGGTACGGTGATAACCCTCTTTTGTGTGATGATGCTCCTGGGCGTTCCCATCAGTATCGCCCTCGGGGCGGCAGGGTTCGTCACGCTGCTGGCCTTTGATCTGGGCGGTCAAATGGCCGGCGTCAATTTTGTATCGACCATCGCGTCCTTTCCCCTGCTGGCGATCCCATTTTTCATTTTAACGGGCGTTATCTTGGAAAAGGCCGGGCTTGCCGTACGCATTGTCCGGCTTCTGGAATTGATTGTGGGGCGGGCCACGGGCGGCTTGGCCATTATTGCCGTGGTTACCTGCATCTTCTGGGGCGCGATTTCAGGCTCCGGGCCGGCCACGACCGCAGCGGTGGGGCTGCTGCTCATTGGTCCCATGGTCCGGCATGGATATCCGCCTGATTTTTCGGCAGCCACCATTGCCAACGCTGCGGATCTTTCCATCATTCTGCCGCCGAGCATTGCGTTTATCATTTACGGCAACCTTACCGGGACCTCTGTGTCTGCGCTTTTCATGGCCGGGGTGGTGCCGGGGATGCTCATGGGCGGGGCGGTTGCGGTTGCGGCATGGTATCATTCCAAGAAACACGGTTATTGCAGCACTTACCAGCGTGGCAGCCTTCGGCAAATAGCAGATGCAGCCTTGAAGGCCATCTGGGCGTTGCTGGCGCCCGTTATCATCCTTGGGGGTATTTATACCGGTGTGTTTACGCCGACCGAGGCAGCGGTAGTTGCCGTTTTTTACAGCCTTTTTGTCGCCATGTGCATTTACCGGACGGTTACGGTCCGTGATCTCATACCGATTTTGACCGAGGCAGTGGTCAGCAGCTCAGTGATCATGACAATTGTGGCGTTTGCCGGCATTTTTTCCTGGGCGGCGTCCACCACCGGCCTTGTTGATATGCTGGCCAAAGGGATTGTGGCGGTCTCTCCCCATGCTCTGGTGACCATCTTGCTGTTGAATGGACTGCTGCTTGTGTTGGGAATGTTCCTTGATGCCATCTCGATTTCGTATTTATTGATGCCAATTTTGATGCCAGTACTTCAGGCGTTCAGCATTGACCCGGTGTGGTATGGCGTTGTTTTTATTACCGCCCTGGCGATCGGCCAGATAACGCCTCCGGTGGGGGTGAACCTATTTACAGCGGCCAGCCTGGCGGACACGAGCATCGATTCGATTTCCAAGCGCCTGATACCCTATATGGTTGTGAATGTGATCGTGCTGATTGTCATATCGCTCATTCCAAGCCTCTCGACCTGGCTACCAAAGCAATTAGGACTTTACTGATAAAAAAAGGAACGCGTATAATGAAAACATTATTTATTTTCTTTTCAGCAGGTTGTTTGGGCGCGTTGGCAAACAGCGTGACCGTTTGGTTTTTCGGTGAGATAGGACTTACCCGGTCTTTGGGTGTGGCAATTTCCCCGGCACTTACACCTGGTTGGTTGTATCCGAGAATTGTGTGGGGGGGGATCTGGGGGCTTCTCTTTTTTCTGCCGGTTTCCAATTCAAAACCATTTTCAAAGGGGACGCTGTTGAGCCTTTTTCCCACGATTGTCCAGCTTTTTATTGTCTTTCCGTATAAGGCGCACAAGGGGATTGCAGGGCTTCAACTTGGGCTTCTCACGCCGGCATTTGTCTTTGTATTCAATTGGGTTTGGGGGGTTGTCACCGCCCTTTCCATTAAGCTATCAAAGTAGACGTTTAGGATAAACCGTTCGCCGTTTTAAAAAAGGAGGGTATCGATGACGCATAAACCGGCAATTAACGGCATTTCTCAAATCGGTCTGGTGGTTCGGGATTGCATGGCCACTGCAAAAACTTACGAAGACGATTATGGGATTGGGCCCTGGCAGGTCATTGATATGGGGCCGGACACAGTTGAAAACATGACCATTCGGGACCAACCGGAACCCTACGCCATGCGGGTTGCCACCTGTTATATTGGTAGCGTCATGATTGAACTGGTAGAGCCCATGGACGATAAAAGCATCTACGCGGAATTTCTGAAAGACCATGGCGAAGGCATTCACCATGTCCATTTCGATGTGGCGGACTACGGCGGTGCCCATGACTTTTTTAAAGAGAAATGTCAGGGGAGCCTGCAGGGGGGGACGATCAATGGGCTTCAATATGCCTATTTTGATACATCCAAAGCGTTGGGGCTCGTCTGCGCGATCGCCGGGATGGAATAGGGCTTAGATACGGTTAAATACGATATAATTCGTATTATTGATCGACCAGTCGAACGCCTTTCAGTTTTTGGACAACCTTGAATGGGGGTAAAACCATGATCACCCAATACGATGAGTTCCCGGTCCACCAGTCTCCCTATACCTTCGCTACGGTTCCATCGACCGATTTCAGCTGGGATGACGGTTATTTTTTTGGTTTGTTTTGCCCAGAGGAGGATGTGTTTTTATTCACCGGTATGCGGGTGAGTCCCAATAGCAACATGATCGGGGGGTATGCCGGGGTCTGTATCGCCGGCCGGCAGCTCACCGCCCGGTTCAGCCGAATATGGCGAGAAAATTGTGACACCTGCATTGCTCCCCTGCATTATCGTTTCGTAAAGCCGTTTCGGGATATCCATTTGGCATTGGGTGAGAACGATTCAGGCTTGAGCTTTGACCTTCATTGGCTGGGGCTCAGCCCGGCATATGAAGAGCCGCACCATCGGGCTGTCAATCATGGTCGGCGAACGACAGACCAGACCCGCTATACGCAGGTAGGAACCGGCAGCGGGTATATCCAGTTCAGAGGGAAGCGATATGATGTTACCCCTGATGGGTGGGGGGGAACCCGTGATCATTCCTGGGGAATATATTCAAACCGAAAACCGCTGTCGGATCCGTCAGAATGGTTGCCGCCCAAGGAGGATTTCGGCGCCAAACGGGCCCTCCGGTTGTGGTTACCTTTCCGGACCAATGAGTATACGGGCTTTTATCATTTTCATGAAGATGAGGAGGGGCGGCAGGCCAAGCTAAATGATGTTTTCGGAACGCCCTTTGACGGCTGTATCAATTACGGTTGGGAAGGCGATCCGCTGAAGCTGGTGGCCGGACGACACGACATTGAACTGATACCTGGGACCCGATCCGTCAAAAAGGCCAGGATTTGGCTGGAGGATGAGAAAAAAGGGCAGTGGCAACACGAAATTGAGACAGTTGGAAAACCGTGGCTCCCCATGACGTTGGGATATCATCCCGGCAGCTGGAGAGACGGAGGGACCATGGCTACCTATCATGGCCCTAAAAATCCTGAAATGGAATGGGATGAGTTTGATTTTTCCGATCCACCGTTTGATTTTCAGCCCTATGGAGGGGGAATGATCAAGGGCCTGTCAGCCCATGAGCATTTGGTAATGCTAACCTCCACAGACCCCGAGGGGCGGGCCCTGAAAGGTTGTGGGCATATGGAGTTTTTTATTGAGGGCCGATATAAACCCTTTGGATTGGAAGATAATGAGGTGTCGCGGTTATGAACAAAATAAATTTTTTTGAAACCGATGCCCTGGCGCCTTATCTTTGTAAGCGACTGGGAGCGGACCAGCTCACCCTAACAGGAATAACCCAATTTCCCAGGGGGGTGTCCCGAGAAACGTGGTTTGTCGAGTGTCAGGTTGAAGATGCAATGGGGCGGTACGATAAAAAACTGGTGATCAGAAGCAATCTGCCGAGTGGAAGCGTTCAGACAGCTCCCCTGCGGCATGAGTATGAAGTCTACCGCCGGCTAATAGACAGTCAGGTGCCGGTGGCCAAGGCGTTGTGGTATGAGGGAAAGCCGCATCGCATTGGCTGTGACCGGGAATTTTATCTGAGGGAACAGGTGGAGGGGCACTGGGAGGTGCCGAATTTTTTCGATCCCGATCCCAAATACAATGACTTGCGAATTGAAGTTTCAAAAGAACATCTGCAAAAGTTAGCGCTGGTACATACCTGCGATTGGGAAGCGCTTGGCTTTGGTGACATTATGCGGGTGCCACCAAGTATAGAAACCTGCGCTGAAACAACGCTCAGGCGCATGGAAGAAGATCTTGAATCTTTTCAAATCGAACCGTTTCCCATCGTGGCAGAGGCACGGGAGTGGCTTTTAGACAACACACCGGTTGCCCCCAGAATTTCATTGATCAAGGGCAGTAACGGCATCGGCGAAGAAATCTGGCAGGACGGTAAGATAGTTGCCATGAGCGATTGGGAAATGGCAAGTCTTGGCGATCCAGCATATGATTGGGCCCAGCTTCAAGATACGGTTCCGGACGTTGTAGAGGACGGCAGTCAGCGATGGGGGTTGGACCAAGCCCTTGCTTATTACGAAAAAATAAGCGGTATCCATGTGGAGAAGTCATCCATTGATTACTATCGTATTGTCTATGGCATGGAAGCTGTGGTGTACTCCCACCATGCGGCCCTGCCCATTGTTCAGGGGACAGACTATATGGCCCGTTTAAGCTGGGTCTCCACAGAGGTTTTATACCGTTTTATGAGCCGGTTGGCTTCGGCTGTTGGTATTGCCGAGTCATTGGACGTAGTACCCGGTCAACTTGGATAAGCCCACTTTGATAAGGAGGAATGATGCGCCCCCGTGCCGATGAAGTCCTGACAAGTGTTATTGCTACGTTTGATGAATATCTGAAGCCTGAACTGACAAGTCCGTTCGCCAAAAGCCTGGCACTCACTGTGAAAAATCTTTTAAACCATGTAAAGCTCCGGATCGAACGGGAGGGCCCGGCTTTGTTTGAAGATAACCGTGACTTGCGGGCGCTGTTATCGCGGATTTATGATCACCTGCTTATTTGGGAGCAGACCGGAGAAAGTAAAGGCTTTAAGGAAATAGAGGTGGAAATAAAAGGTGTTTTAAAACAGACGTTTTACGGTCCTTTGGATTATCCAACACTGGTGGCACTTACGGAGGAAGCCACTGCATTGAGATGGGCATTGACCCATGCCATTCAAGCGCTTCAGGAAAATCGTGAGACGTTGAAAGAAGATGCGACTTATAGGGAATTAAGGCAGCGTATTCGCGATTATCTCAGCCTTCAACTCAAACGGGAATCGATGTGGATCGACGACGCCTTCCAGGGGGATCGCCGCTGAAAGGAGAGGATCGCCCAATATTTTTCGCAAAGTCCACAGCTTTTTGATAATACGCTACCCCTTTTATCGTTTGACAAATTTCCCTCTATTAACATAAACTTATGAATGAAAAAGGCCTTTTACCTATGGAAAATTCGCTATAATCATCAACTTTCACAAGTCGGATGATTCTCTATGGTGGACTGAATGGATACAAACCGGAACAACCGGTTGGTTGAAGAGATCTCATTGCTGAAACAGAAAATCAACTGGCTGGAAAAATTGAAATTACAACAAAAGAAAGAGATTGACGCCCTACGGGCCAGTGAACAAAAATATCGGTTCATCGCTGAGAATGCTGTTGATATCATCACCATCATGGACATGAACCTTCACTTTACATACGTAAGTCCTTCGGTAATGCGCGTTCGTGGATTTTCCGTGGAAGAGGCCAAGGCACAAACTTTGGATCAGATTTTTCCGCCGAAAGATTTAGACTATATTCTTTCTGAATTTGAAGAAGAGATGCAGATAGAGGCCTCCGGCACTGCTGATCCTGACCGAACGCGTGTTTTGGAGGCGGAAGAGTATACAAAAGACGGTTCTCTCATATGGATGGAGATCAGTGTTTCTTATTTGCGAGGGGAAGCCAATGAGCCCATTGGCATATTGGCGATTTCCCGGGATATTACCGAAAGAAAACATGCTGCGCTGTCTTTAAAGAAATCAGAACAGGCCCTTCGAACCATTTTTGAAAATGTTCACGATGCCATTTTTATCCATGATACCAACGGAAAGGTGTTGGACGTCAACCATAAGACGCTTGAACTATTTAAGTTAGCCAAAGAGCAAGCCTATCCGCGGACCATTATCGATGATTTTTCATCTCCGGACAATCCCATTGATCAATTGGCGGGAAGATGGCAGCGGGTGCTAAATGGCGAAAACATCACATTTGAATGGAAGGCCAGACGCCCCTTGGATGACGTTACATTTGATGTGGAGGTCTCCTTAAAAAAAATAAATCTGGGGGAACAGGATGTGGTGCTTGCCAACGTGCGGGACATTTCCCTTCAGAAAGCCGCAGAGGCTGTTTTAAGGAAAAACGAAGAGAATTTTAGAACGTTGGTCGAAAATAGCTCGGATGCGATTATGCGTTTTGATCGCCAACTGCGACATTTGTATGTTAATCCCGCTGTTGAGATTCAAAGCGGTATCCATCCTCATGCGTTTATAGGCAAAACCCACGAGGAGATGGGATTTCCAAACAACCTGTGCATTCTGTGGAAAGAAGCCCTTGAAGAGGTTTTTCAGACAGGAAAGATTATGCGCACAGAATTTCAACTGCCCAGTGGTATCTGGATTGACTGGATGCTAATGCCGGAGATGAATGATGTCGGAGAGATAACCACGGTTATTGCTTCTGCACGTGATATTTCCGAGCGAAAAAAGTCGGAAGAAAGACTTCGCGATAGTGAGGAAAAGCTCGCAAGATCGAAGAAAATGGAATCTATCGCTCTTATGGCAGGGGGCGTTGCCCACGATCTGAACAATGTGCTGGCCGGTATTGTTACCTATCCGGAAATGCTTCTGTTCGAGCTGCCTGGCGATAGCATCCTTCGAAAACCGATTGAAACGATACAGGCGGCAGGCCAACGGGCTGCTGCGATTGTGGAGGACCTTTTGACTGTGGCAAGGGGGGTTGCCACTTCAAAATCGCCGATAAATCTGAATGAAATTGTTGAAGACTATCTTACGTCTCCTGAATTTCAAAAATTAAAAGAGTTCCACCCTGCGATCGAATTTATAACGATTCTTAATGAAAAGTTACTGAATATTCTTGGCTCCGATATGCACCTTAGAAAGGTGATCATGAACTTGGTGTCGAATGCGTCGGAAGCGGTTGAAAATGGAGGGTGCGTTGTCATATCGACAATGAACCGGTATGTGGATCGGCCTCTGAAAAGATATGAAGACGTCAAAATCGGTGAGTATGTGGTTTTGTCGATAACAGACGACGGTCCGGGAATCTCACCCGATGATCTTGAAAGGATTTTTGAGCCGTTTTTTACTAAAAAGGTAATGGGCAGAAGCGGCACCGGCCTGGGGCTTGCGATCGTATGGAACATTGTTCAAGGTCACGAGGGATACATCGATGTTTCTCCCGATGAAAATGGAACGGTTTTTGAATTGTATTTTCCGATAACAAGGGAACAAACGCCGGAAAAGGTACTGCTATCATCCCTTGAGGATCTTCGGGGAAATGGTGAAACAATTCTGATTGTTGATGATATTGAAAGTCAGCGATATATATCGCAAACGATGCTGGAAGGACTTGGGTATCAAACCCACAGTGTTGCCAGTGGAGAGGAAGCGATCGAATTCATAAAAGAAAATAAGGTGGAACTCATCTTGCTTGATATGATAATGGATCCTGGGATAAACGGTCGTGAAACCTACGAGGAGATAATCAAAATCACTCCAAAGCAAAAAGCCATTATTGCAAGCGGCTTTGCTGAAACGGATGATGTGAAAAAAACCCAGGACCTGGGTGCTGGTAAATTTCTTAAAAAACCATTTAGAGTGCAGGAAGTAGGGGCCGCCGTAAAAGACGCGTTAAAGAAATAACCACAGCCTATGCACCAGTGCCACAACTATGGGATGTATTTTGAAACTTTTTTCTCTTTCGCAGCTGTTTCCCGATCGGTCGCCGCCGCAAAAGCATATAGGTGGCACCGGCCCCGCCCTCGCAAGCTCTGGCGCTGGCGAGGGCAATCACATTGGCCCGCAAGGGTCCCCGGGTCAGCCATTCGTAAACCTTGGCCTTGAGTACGGGTTTGTGCGGTGATCTCAGTCCCCTTCGGTGGATAATAAGTATCGCGCGACAGCCGCGCTCGACGCTACGCCTTATAAATTGGTAAAGGATCGGCGCTACCTCTACATCATATACCTCATGTCATGCCTGAACACCCAGTTTTCTGTTTATATGATCCATTACGGGGGTATGCTCGTGCTGCGGGCTGAACAATACAAATTCCGCATCCTTGTTTACCTTAACGGTATGCCCCGGGGGCCAGTAAAAAAGATCACCGGAATGAACGTCCTCCCTCCCGCCGCTTTTATACGTGACCGTGAGCTGGCCTTTGATTAAGTATCCCCAATGGGGGGCATGGCAAAGGTCGTCTTCAAGTCCCTTGAGAAGCGGGGAAATATCTGTGCCTGCATCCATTGTGAAATATTCGGCACCGATTTCTCCGTAACCGGCGGCATCACCGAAGTCGGTTTTCTGGCGCGCCACAGCTCCGGGCGCATTTATTTTGATTGGGACATCTTCTTTGAATATATGCATTGTAATATCCTCCGTTTTATTACAAGCTATCTGGAAAAAATATCGTCCAACGTTTCGGACCGTTTCAAACACGCTAATAGGTCTGATATTCAGGCCCGTTACTTTGGCCGTTGCCAAAGGTAGCATCTTGGGCGATATCTGCTTTTTTTCAATGGCTTGTTTTAACATTAATGACCAATATGCCTTTTTACATAGCCTAATGCCGTATTGGGGTATGTCAAGCCCCATTCCAGATCGCATAGGACTAACTATATAACGGGGAACGGGGCATGGATATCACCGGTATGCAGGGTTACTAAAATTACAGTTGTCCCCAGCGTTGAAATGGTGGGGGGATGGCGGCTCGGCGGTCGGTGGCTCAAATACACTTAAATAAATTATCGGGAAATTGGGATGTTTGGAACAATATTAATTTCGGTATACACCGCTATGCATCTTTATATTTCATGGCGCGTTTTTACCTTACCGACTGTTAAACGGTATGTTTCACGAAAAATCTTTATCAGTTTGAGCATGATGTTATGGGGGTTTTTTTTTATAGGGCGCCACATCGGTCATGGCGGGTCAGGCATGCCGGCCCACATCCTTGAATTCTTGGGGATGAATTGGATGGCGATCCTGTTCCTGATGTTCTTTTCGCTGCTTGCGGTTGATTTCATGACCCTCTATGGCTTTCTTTTTCCCCGGTTGTCAGTGTTGTTGCGGGGAGGGGCGGTACTCCTCGGATTGATGCTGTCCATGATTGCCTTTGTTCAAGGTAACAGGGCGCCGGTTATAGGAGAATATGACGTAAACATTTCAGAATTACCGGATGCTCTGGATGGAACCGTCATTGTTGCGCTTTCAGATCTTCATCTTGGCTCTCAGCTTGGTGGCAAATGGATGTCAGCCAGAGTGGCTCAGGTAAAGGCTTTAAACCCGGATCTTATTCTGCTGCTCGGCGATATTTTTGAAGGACATGGGCCGCCCGAGCCGGATGTGATTTCAGCCTTCAAGGGGCTATCAGCACCGCTGGGAATTTGGGCTGTTTTCGGAAACCATGAATTTCATGGGGGAGGGCACGGTCATATCAGGATTTTTAACAGCCTTAACATCGACCTTCTGCGCAACAGATGGGTTGAAGTAGCGCCCGGGCTTGTGTTGGCGGGTGTGGATGATCTTACGAACCGTCATAGAAACGGCTTGCGTGGGGGGGTAATTAACAAGACCCTGTCCGGAGTTCCTGCGGGCCCCATTATTCTTCTTTCCCACACGCCATGGGAGGTGGAAGCGGCCGCCCAATTCGGCGTTGACCTGATACTTTCAGGCCATACACACGGGGGGCAGATATGGCCCTTTGACTATTTGGTCCGTTATCGTTATCCTTTTTTTGAAGGACGCTATGCGGTGGGGGGCACGACTGTGGTCGTCAGCAGGGGTGCCGGCACCTGGGGACCCCGCATGCGGCTCTGGCAACCCGGTGAAATCGTGCGTGTGGTCCTCCGAAGTAATAATGAGTGAGCTGGCCACTTCAGTTTAAACATCGTAAGGAATAAAATGCTATCCCGGGATGATCCGCTGTAAATGGAATGGTTTTAGCCCCTTTATCAGAAACATACACGCAGGTAAGCACCCTAAAAAAAGGCATAAACTCCGAAAGCGTGCATCTTTATGGAGGGTTGTGCCTGTTGACTCTCGACTGTCGACTCAGCCGGATTAGTTTTTAGAAAAACAGTTTTCATATTTGATTTTTATCGTTTATTCAGTTAATTATGATGGTAAATAGTATTAAAAACAAAGGGAGCATGAAAATGAAAAAAATGTCATTGGTCTTACTTACTTTATTGATATGCGGCGTGACGTCTGTAGCTGTTGCAGCAAACGTCGAAGACTATTCGAGCACCATCAACGTTTTCAAGGATTCGCCGGCTGTGCAGAAGTTTTTTAAAAACTGTTACGGGTACGCAGTCTTTCCGACGATCGGTAAGGCCGGTTGGATAATTGGGGGGGCCTTTGGAAAGGGCCAGGTTTATCAAGGCGGAAAGGTAACCGGGAAAGCGACGGTGATGGAGGGATCGATAGGTTTTCAGTTTGGTGGTGAAGCATTTAGTGAAATTATTTTTTTCCAGGATAAGCGGGCTTATGACGAATTCACCAGCGGCAGTTTTGAATTCGGGGCCACGGCTCAAGCGGTGGTTATTACAGCGGGCGCTCAGACCAAGGCCGGGACTTCCGGTGCCAGTGCCGGTGCCAGTGCGGGACCGAAGACGGGCGTTCAGGCAGAAACAGATTACATAAAAGGAATGGCAACGTTTGTTCATAGCAAGGGGGGGCTGATGTACGAGGCTTCCGTCGGCGGGCAGAAGTTCAAATTTGAATCCCTGTAAGCGGTTTCTCGTTTAGCTGCGTCTTGGCTGTCAGCATTCGTTAGTTGAAGGTAATATTGAACGAGCTGTAGGCGATAGACAATCGCATCACTGAGCGAATCATCCTCATTTCAATAGTGCGTGCGCCAACGTTTTTTGCCTTAATAGTCTTATGTAGACACTTGATTGTCTTAATCAGGGTCGAAGTGCCGCTTCCGAGATTGATGTGTGGGGGGCGTCACGAGCCTACTCCCTATCCTTGTGAATGGTTTTATTCTTTATGGCTTCTATTGTTCTATTCAATTTACTTACAATTGTTTGTACTTCATCGGGCTCTTTTGAGAAAGAAAAGCCAGAACTCAATATTTGGCCCTTTTTTTCCCAAATTACTTTTACAATTTGTTGACCGGCTCCCCACTGACCCGCATGCCATTTGCCAATTTTGATGTCAACAATTTCTTCGAATTTTATATCTATCGGATTTTTGGTAAGTAGACGTAAAAATAATATTGAGTGTTTGTTAAATGAAAAGGTGCCGTTTCCTCTTGCCAACAGTCTGTCTTTGGTATAGCGTCGCCACCATTTTCCATTGATTTCCGTACCAAAGTATTTGCCGGCTATTTCTTCATTCATAGGCCTATTCCTTTGTTACATTATAATTCAAATAATGCGCTTATTTTTTTCAGTGGGTTGTTTCATCCATCTCTTTTGTTTGCAGTTCCTTCCGAAGGGTATGGGATTCCTCCGAGAATTGTTGGCTTAATTTTACGATTGTATGCATGCCATGCATCAACGCCTCCACTTCGGATTGGGCTTGGGCGGTCATGCTTTCGATCGATTCAAAGGTCTTTCGTGAGCGGGACAGGTCGACCTTCTGTTGACGCAAATGCGCTTCGTTACGGCGGTGCGCTTCGTTTGAATCATCGAGTTTTTTACGAAACGCTTGCATGGTTTCAGTAATTTCCTTGGCCATAACGCTGGACCGGTTGGCAAGTTGGCTTACTTCATTGGCCACAACCCCGAAGCCACCTCCCGATGCTCCGGCATGCACTGCTTCAACTGATGCGTTTGTTGCAAGCAAGCGGGTTTGAAAAGCGATATCCTGGATCATCCGAAGCATACTGTCAATCTTCGTAGAGGTTTCGGATAGCGCTTCCATCTCCGTTTGCGTGGTGCTAAAGGAATTCGCCAAGGCTTCGAATGACTTGCCGGTTTGGTCAAGTAACGCCCTTCCCTCCAGCGTCACTTTCGCTGTTTCGTCCATAAATGAAGAAATATGGGATAGTGCCGATTCCGCGTCTTCTGTGTTGTGGTTAATTTCGTTAACACCGTCGGACACCTGGGTTGACGTTCTTAAAATGGCTGCCTGGCGGGCTTGCAGGGTATCGATCAAACTTGTTGACGTTTCAAAAAAGTTGTCTACCAGATCGGTATTCTCACTTGCGTTGAAATGGTTCCCCAAACCTTGGTGCCCGTAGTGATAGAACTTGCGGAGCAGGCGCCGAAAGAGGATACGAAATATTAGAAAATTTCCGATGCCAACCAATAACCCTGCAACGATGCAACCGGCAATAAAGTACTTTAGCATTCCTGGTTTCCAGATCACAAAAAAGTTTGCGTAGAAAGGAAACACCGCGGCTGTGAGCAACCCAAGCAAGATAAATGAAAAAAAGATTCGAAATGTCGAACGGGTCGTCATATCAGTAACCTTTCAAGTGAAATAGATATAAATTCGATATATTAATAGGTATGGCTTAAAATCACATGCTACGAAATAATAACCTATACAAATATTACAGTTTAATTCAAGTAATAAACGACATAACGTCTGGAATGACAGATGATTGTTACATCAGAATGCGGAAAAAATATCTTGATATTATGTTGCCGGGTTGTTTCTTGCAAGGTAGATATGTTTTCTATTATAATCAGTAACGATTAAAAATGGTACCGCAACCTATTAGACGGTTTCGTCAATACTATTTTAGCCACCATTCCTTAAATCATTTACCCAATTATGTCCAGAATGATAATTCCTTGCTCGACTTACTGGAATATGGGCGTTTTTTTTGATAAAGGGGAGGTCCTTAAAGACAATGCGCTATCTTCTTATGAAATGACCTTGAATTCAAAATTGGAAATTGCTGATTAATAGTTTTAAGGAGGAGGACAAAATGAAGTACGATAAGTTATTCAGTCGCGGAAAAATCGGGAAACTCCTTTTGAAAAATCGTGTTGTCATGCCATCCATGGGAACGATTCTCAATTTGACAACCGGTGAAATCAGTGACCATGAGATCGCCTATTTTGAGGAGCGGGCCAAGGGAGGGGTCGGACTGATCATCACAGAATTTACCCCGATTGATCCACTGGGTAAATCCGGAATAAGTCACCCCAGAGTGGATGGCCCGAAGTTTATCCCCATGCTGAGTCGATTGGCGGACACCGTGCACAAATACGATGCCAAGATATTTATGCAATTGAGTCATGCTGGAAGAGAAACATTCCCTGACTTTATTGACGGCAACCAACCGGTGGCGCCAAGCCCCATTCCGTGCGGTTTAGTCGGGGAGACGCCAAGAGAATTGACACTCCCGGAAATTAAGGTGTTGATCGGCAAATTCATCAATGGGGCCATGGTTTGTAAACAGGCAAAGATGGATGGCATTGAACTTCACGGTGCTCATGGATATCTGATCAATCAGTTTATCAGCCCGAAAACGAACAAGCGAACAGATGAATATGGCGGAAGTTTCGAAGGGCGACTCAAGTTCGTCAAGGAGATCGTAGAAGGAATAAAACAGATGTGTGGCAATGATTTTCCGGTAAGTGTCCGCCTGAGTATCGATGAGTTTGCCGAGGGGGGGATCCAGATTGAATTGGGGGTGGCGGTGGCCAAGTTTCTGGAATCCATTGGAGTGGATGTCATTAACGTAAGTTCAGGGATCTACGAGAGTTTCGATACAGTTATTGAGCCGATAACCTATGATCAGGGCTGGCGCGCCTATCTGGCCGAGGCGGTTAAAAAGGAAGTCCACATCCCGGTTATCGCCGTGGGAGTTATTCGGGAGCCGGATTTTGCCGAACAGCTCTTGCAAGACAATAAAACTGATTTTGTTGCCATTGGCCGCGGTCATATCGCAGACCCCCATTGGTGCAAAAAAGCCCAGAGTGGAAGGGAGTCGGAAATTCGAAGGTGTATTTCATGCCTGTATTGCGCGGATGAGGTCTTATACGATCACATCCGTTGTGCAGTAAATGCAAAAACCGGCAGGGAGTTGGAATTTAAATCATTTCGATATGATGGGGACGGGAGAAAAGTCGTTATTATTGGCGGCGGGCCAGGCGGTATGGAAGCGGCCCGAGTGCTCGCGAAAAGAAATTTCAATGTGGTTCTCTTTGAAAAGGAAACACGCCTGGGGGGGCAACTGAACTATGGCAGTAAACCGCCCGGTAAGGCCAAGATGCTATGGTTGCTAAAGCACTTGAGCAGCCAGCTCATGCAGCTGGAGGTCGATCTGCGGCTGGGTGTCCAGGCGGACATCGATACGGTGAAAGCCGAGGACCCTTATGCCACTTTTGTGGCCACCGGCGCCAGTGCCATAATTCCCAAAGTCGAGGGGATCGATAAAGATCTTGTATGCCTCGTTCAGGATGTTTTAGGCGACAGCGATGCCTTCAGCGAACAGAATGTCGCGATCATTGGGGCGGGGATGACCGGCTGCGAAACGGCGAGGCTTCTTGCCAGTCAAGGTTGCCATGTTGCGCTCGTCGAGATGCTCTCCGACATCGGGACCGGGGCAGGGCTTCCGGATAAACTGGATATTGTAAAAAGAATGAAAAAAGAGGATATAGAAATTTTTACTGACCATCGGCTGTTGGAAGTAAAAAACAGTGCCATTCTGGTAGAAGACATGAAAGCAAAAAGAACGTCTGAAATCAAGGTTGATAGGGTTGTCTTGTCAACGGGGATGCGGCCCAACTGTGCCCTTTATGACCAGTTGTACGGGCAACTTGATAACTTGTTTCTATTGGGCGATGCCGTTTCCCCGAGAAGAATTGGCAACGCGATTCAAGAGGGATTTGAAAAAGCGTTTGTTCTGGAATGATAAGGATGTAACCTTGTTTATTATTTTTATTTCAAATATGCCTGTGCGAAGAGAATCTTGTACAATACATTTCGAACCTTTATGGTAATAGATTAAGAGATCAATTTTGATTCTTAAGATCGAAAAAAATAATGGTTCATCCGGGTTAAGCGTACTTTCTTGACATAGGCACCATTATGGCGTACATTGGTGTTGAAAAATATCATTGATCAAAGGAAACATAGATGGATACCACAACTCAAAATAAAAATGAGCGAATTAACCTCCGTTTAAAGCGGGGGGTAAAAAACCTGATAGAGCTGGCAGCTGGTTTTGAAGGTAAGACGGTCAGCCATTTTATTCTGGCCAGTGCCTTGGAACGAGCCGAGCAAACGGTTCAGGAGCATCAGATGATGTCTCTGAATGCTGATAATTCAAGAACCTTTTTTGAAGCCCTGGCCCAACCGGTTCGTTTCAATAAGCACCTGACGGCGGCATTAAAAGATCACGACAACCGTGTAATCAGCAAATGATGGGCCTTCCCCCTCTAATCATAGAACCGCTGGATGTCACGCATGACAGGACCTCCTTTAAATGCGATGTGGAATCCCTGGATCGCTACCTGAAAATACAGGCCCGCCAGGATATCAGGCGTCGCATCAGCCGAGTGTTTGTAGCGGCCCGGCCGGAAACGCCACAGGCGATTGTTGGATACTACACTCTGAGCACTCTGTCCATTGCTCTGAACCAACTACCGCAACACCTCGCCAGAAAATTACCGAAGCATCCGGTTCCGGCCGCATTGATAGGTAGACTTGCGGTGAAAAGGACCGAACAGGGGCAAGGGATCGGGAAAATGCTTCTTGCCGATGCGGTCAAGCGGACAATGGCCGTTAGCGATCAGATCGCGATCTATGCGATGGTGGTGGATGCCATAGACGAAAAAGCCAGCAGATTTTATGGCCCATTCGGTTTTACTATCCTCAGTGATGACTCTTCGAGACTGTTCCTGCCTTTGAAGTCCATTTGATCCTTGCCGAATGGAAAATGAACGCAGAATAACAATAGGAAAAGCAAATTTTTCAGGTCATCACAATGGGGGATACCATTCCGGTTTCTGGAATATCATTGTGCCTCGGGCTTGGGTGCTACAGTGAGACGATCCCAAGAAAAAATGATCGTTAAAAATCTGGAATATGTCGTCGATACCTTTTCCTCGAAAAAAGCCCATTTCGGGCCAAAATCCCCGGTGGCGTCCAAATACTCAATCGCCCCTTCGGCCGAAACATGCCGAGCCCTTTGGACAAAAAAATCGTTTTCCACCTTCAGTTGCCCGATTTTCTTATACAGTTCATCGAGAGTGGACTCGTGATTCTTCATTATTTTTTGTCCTTTATCGAACAAATCAGCAGCGCCTTCGAGAAGCGCCTTTTTCCAGTTATTGATCATGGTGGGGTGAACTTCGAATCTGGCCGTCAGTTCCGCGGTGGTCTCCTCGTTCTTGATGGCGGCAAGGGCCACTTTGGCTTTAAATTCCGTGCTGTACTGTTTCCGTTTCTTGCTCATGGTCTACTCCTTTCAAGTCAGTGACTCAGAGCTTAACACATTGTCCAGTTTTTGGGGACCACCGCAACCGAAGGATCATCAAAGCGTTCGGCAACCCCATCGTGGTTGAATTTCCGACTCAGTTTTTTATTAAAGGCCGGAAGGTTGTACTGGGTATTGGTGTTGAGAATGTGCCCCACAAGCAAGCTGGATTGCCGAACCATATATGTTCTCCGGCGCAGTAAATCGCGAGTTGCTCTCATTTCGGCCGGATACGGATATGCTTTTGGCAAGTTACCACCCTTTAGCAACTTTTCGATTTTGTAGGAATCGATTTTATCGTTTTTGGTCTTACCGCCATGGATTGCCTTCATGTATAAAGCGTGACCAAGGACAAACGGTATTTTGTGTTCGGCACAAAAATCAGCGACCCAGTACCAGGAGAACATGCACTCTACACAGATAACGATATCCCCGAGATACGGGAAAATAATATCAAAGAGTAGTTCAGGATCGGTGTTAATGTTTTGGTGCACTCTGGTTTTACCCTTTTGGTCGATGATGCAAACGTACATTTTTCTTGCGTGAAGATCGATACCGCAATAGAATTTGTGCTGCTGATTGTAAAATCTCATGTTTGCCTCCTTGTTTTGGTTAGTGCGTTAATGATAGGGGTATCAATAACTTACAACACTGGAATTAAGGGGGCAACCAGCTCTGGTATTTTTCCGGTTGAGAATGGGCCCCAATTTGCTCGTCGGAGATCGGAAAAATACCAGGGCGGGTTAATTGTACCGACGTTCTTAACTTTCACTCAAGGCCATAACAATTATCAGACCTATGCATATTGACCTCTATCGGATACAATAGTATTCAAAAACTTTATCCGGTGGTGACCAATATGCTAACTCCTGTTTTTGATCGTTTTGTCGAAAAAAGTCCAGTGTCGGTCATGGCCCGCGGCGTAATCGAACGCGTACTGAATCCTGACCAACTGAACGAATGGTTCGATCGCACGGCTGATGCGCAGTACACAAAGGACCTTTTGTTCTCGTCGCTCTTTGACATCATGAGTCTCGTGGTTTTTGGGAGCCATCGATCTGTTCATTCAGCCTACCAGGCATCGGAAGAAGACATCGGTGTTTCTATCACATCGGTTTACAACAAACTCAACGGGATCGAGATCAATACATCGGCCCAGCTGGTCCGTTACGCAGTCGAACAAGTCGAACCGATTGTCAAAAAGCTCCGGGGAAAAGTTCAAGGTCCCTTACCGGGAAAACGGATCAAACTGCTCGACGGAATTGCATTGAGAAAAGCCAACATCGCATAGAAGAGCTGCGATTGATCGCATCGGGGCCGCTGTCGGGAAAATCCCTGGTCGTCTATGACCCTGTACTGAATATGCCCATTAATGTTTTTCCCTGTGAAGACGGCCATGTCCAAGAGCGCTCCTTATCAAAGGCGGTGCTTTCCACAGTCGAACCCGCCGATGTCTGGATTGCTGACCGAAATTTTTGCACCGTCGAATTTACCTGCAGTATCGTGTCGAGCGGCGGCTTTTTCATTATTCGTGAACATAAAAAATATCCTTGTGAACCGCTTGGTAAAGAAAAATGTATCGGCAAAATAGAAACTGGCGCAGTCTATGAGCAGCCCATATTGGTGCGTAACCATTCGGGCCAGGAATATACCTTCAGACGCATCCGTATTAACCTGAAGAAACAAACCCGTGATGGTGATACCGATATTTTCATTGTTTGTAATCTTTCGAAGCGTTCGGCCAATGCCAAGAAAATTGCTGAATTATATCGGGGGCGCTGGACGATCGAGACCGCATTCCAGCATCTGACCGAGCATTTAAATTCAGAAATCAATACATTGGGTTATCCCAAGGCCGCGCTGTTTGGTTTTTGTGTCGCTCTTGTGGCGTATGTCATCTTGTGCGTCATAAGGTCAGCGCTTGCCGCCATACATGGCGCCGATATGATCGAAAAACAAGTTTCCGGCTACTATCTTGCCGATGAACTTTCAGCCACATATCGGGGCATGATGATTGCCATTGATTATGAGCATTGGATCGTATTTCAGCAAATGCCACTATCCAAGTTGATAAAGATTCTCAAAGAGCTGTCGGAAAAAGTGAAGCTCTCCTCCTTCCGAAAGCATCCGCGAGGACCGAAAAAAACACAACCCAAGCGTAAAAGTAGCACGAGCACACCTCATGTCTCTACGGCCAGAATTTTTGGCCGTAGAAAAAAGTAATAGTACTACCTTGAAAGGGCTGGTCTTTGGCGCCCGATAGAATTATTCCCTGCCATTGCACGGGCGACAATGCGGTTTCGGCCCTACAAAACACTTTGGATGTACCAGTTACGCCGGGCATGACCGGTATGACCTATTGGTTTTAGCCTGTTGCAGCGTTGAGATCTTTTTTAATTTGTTTTCAATAGCATCCAGTTCCTCGTCGTGGCCTTTTCCTTCAAACTGTTTCCGAAGTTCTTGAAACTGCTTTAGCATATTGGGGATAATTTCGGTTTCAAGTTTTTTTCGGGCCTTGTCAGATAACGTTTCAAGCTCTTTTAAAATTCGATCGATTTCTGCTTCGAATTTTTTTAGTTGCTGACTATCGGGCACCTTTAAAATCTCTTCCCAGAGTTGGGATAGCTGGTCGTTGAATTTTGACATCTCTTTTTCAAATTTATCCTGTAGCTTTCGGAGGGAACCTTCAAGCGCGGTGGTTCCGGCGATGGTTTGCCAGGCTTTGATAGGAGCGCCATCTTTATCGTGGAGCATCTCAATAACACGTTTCTGATCGTCAGCGGGATCGGTGGCAATGAAAAATTGGCTGGTGCTGGTGGGAAGGTGGGCATGGGCCCTGTCGACGGAAACGGTCACAAGAAATTTCCCATCATCTCTATAGACGATTTTTTTTACCAGGCCGATTGGTGCATCATTGCACACCAGCCGGTCTCCCTTCTTAAGCGCATTAATGGTATTGTATTGAATGTTAAAATCAAGGGAATCGCTGGTGCATGCAGTCAGGAAAAACAGGATCATTAAACTATAGGGCATGATTGTTTTTGAGTACATATTTTCTACGTCCTAATCCGGCTGCGCCGGAAGTTGTCAGTCGACAGTTGTCAGTCAAGGATTGGGGGCAATTTTTAATCATAGGTGACAACCTTCTGCCAAGATACACGCTTTCGAGTCAGAGTTTATGCCCGATTTTTAGGGTGCTTACCTGCGTGAGAAAAGTAGTTTCTATGATTTTGTCAAGTATTGGTATTAAGGTTATATTGTTAACCACTTTCGAAAAATAATTCAAGCACCATTCTCGAGCAATGGCTTTTCAATAAAGACAGGAACAAGGGTATAATTTGGTTTTTATTTTTCCCGGCATTGGTGATACGACTCATGATGCGAAAGACACTTCAAAAAGCGATAAATGAGGAGGACAGAATTATGAAGATACTCGTCAGCGGAAAGGGTGGTTGCGGGAAGAGTACGGTGGTCGCTTCGTTGGCCATTGCCATGAAAAACAGAGACAAAAAAATATTTCTAGTGGATGCCGATGAGTCGAACGTCGGTTTATACCGTATGCTGGGCCTTGAGATGCCAAAGACGCTGATGGAAACCCTTGGGGGAAAAGCAGGTTTTCGGGACAAGCTGAAAACGACCGGGCTTACACTTGGTGGGGCTTCACAGCTGTTTCCGATGGGGGTAGTCGTCGATGAGCTTCCAGAAGCCTGTATTTCATCATCAGATGGTATTCGGGTCATGTCGGTGGGGAAAATTCACCATTTCGGAGAAGGCTGCGCGTGCCCGATGGGAAATTTATTCCGGATGCTGTTTTCAGCTCTTCGATTTGAAAGGGATGAACTGGTCATCGTGGATACTGCCGCTGGCGTGGAGCATTTTGGCAGAAGTCTGGACAGGCAGTGTGATCATATCTTATGCATCGTCGACCCCTCCTATGAGTCGATTCTAATGGCCAAACGGGTAGTTGCCTTTGCTGCGGAGGCAAAATTGCCGGTTTCGGTTGTTCTTAACCGGGTGACACCAGAGGTTGACGCTGATTTGAGCGATGCCCTCGAAGGCTTTAACATCATTGGACGTTTGCCGGATAGCCGTTCAGTATTTTTAAGCAACCTTAAGGGAAACCCGCTGGATGGTGAAATGCCAGAGATGGATTCGATTTGTGATGCGATTGAAAAAGCCTGGTGTTAGCGTTGGATGGCGCACTTTTTTTATACATTATGGTAAGCAGTTATACTGTTTATAGTGACAACGACCGCCATGCACGGAATGCCAGCTCAATATCACCTGCCAGAATGGCGGCGCAGGCCAGTAATTTAGATGTTTCAGGTGTGCGCCGTTTGGAGAAGGCGCGTTTGGCATGGTACAGCATGGCATCAGCATGGTTTTCGACAAAAGCCTCTATCGCCGCATTGAAATGCTCCCCTGCACCTGTTTTTATTGAAAGCGCTGTGGAAACATCAGCGCCACAGCGCCGGCAAACAGTCTTTTCTCTGAGACGGGCCTTGCATGCAGGACATCGTTCCATGGTTATTAAATCTCCAGGTAAAACAATATATCGTCCAGGTCATTTTTCAATTGTTCGGCGTCCGAGAGACGGTTTTCTTTAAGGGCTTCCTGCAAGTCCTCGATGGCGTTGACGATGTCTTCTCGATCGTCTTCACTGGCATCTGTCATTATCTTTCTGGCTTTTTCTATGACTTCTGAATAGTGAGGTGGGATGGAAGCCGGTACCGTCGTTGCGACACTGCTGTCGGATTCGACTTCTTGATGACTTTGGGCCCATAATCCATTTATCCGATTCTGTGTTTCAAGTAACTCTTGGTTGGAAAAGCGGGAAATGGCATTTTCAATCGTTGCGTTGATCGATTTTCCTGATTCTTTTTCAACCGCATGGATTTTTAAAATGCCGTTCAAGTCGAGATCAAACACCATAATAATCTCGCTGCCGGCAGGTGCTTTGGTCAGGTTGAAAATGTAGTTGCCGAGAAGAACATTGTCCTCTGCATCGGGATGTTCTCCCTGGTAAACCCGAACGTCCACCGCTTCTTGATTGTCTACGACGGTGAGAAATGCGTCACTTTTTTTGGCAGGCAGCTTTGTGTTGCGCCGGATCAGTGGGTAGAACATGGTCATGCTGGGTGTGCCATCAATTTCTCCGATTGCGGATGTTCCGAAAGTATAGGGTGTTATGTCTACCAGGACACCGGAATTGGTTATCCCCATTTCTCGGGCGGCCTGTATACCGGCACCCAAGGCTACACAAAGATCCGGATCGATGTGGCCGAGGGGTTGCTTGTTGAAATTTTTTTCCAACATTTGTGACACAAGGGGAATTTTTGTGGATCCCCCTACCAGGATGATTTTATCAATGGCAGATGGCAGCATTCGGGCATCTTTCAATGCCTTATTCACCGATTCCATGGTCCTGGTCAAGTCAGCCTCGATCATTTGTTCAAAGTCAAACCTGGAAATTTCCATGGACAGGTGTATGTCCTGATGGGCTGTTTTGAATATATGATCTTCTTCGATAGTGGCAAAGGGCGCATCGGAAAGGGCAATTTTGGCTGTTTCAGCTGCCCGTTTTAACCGGGCCAGGATCTTGGGATCCGTGTTTATCTCTATTTTTTGTTCGGTTTCAAGATGCCTCACCATATGGTTAATAAGACGTTGGTCAAAGTCATCTCCCCCCAGGTGATTGTCACCGGTGCTCGAAAGGACCTCTACCACACTGTCTTCGATCTTGACAATCGAGACATCAAATGTGCCGCCGCCCAGATCGTATACGAGGATTTGCTGTGTTTCCGGATTGTCATTTTCATAGGCCAGGGCTGCTGCAGTGGGTTCGTTAATGATTCGAACGACCTGAAGTCCTGCGATCTCACCGGCCTCCCTTGTGGCCTGGCGTTGGGCGTCGGTAAAATAGGCCGGTACTGTGATAACGGCCTTTCGAATCGGCCGACCAATCTTTTGTTCCGAGGCTTCCTTTAAATATTTAAGAATAAATGCAGATACTTCTTGCGGTGAAAATTCGGAGTTTCCCAAACATACTTTTTCATCTTGGCCCATTTTCCGTTTTATGGAAGAAACAGTTCTGTCAGGAGCAACCACTGCTTGATTGCGCGCTTCGTTCCCCACAATGATGTTTCCTTCATCCGTCAACCCCACACAGGAAGGTACAATACCACTACCATTGCGTTCAATGATATTCACATGACCATCAAAAACAAATGCCACTTCACTATTGGTCGTGCCCAAGTCAATACCAATCACTGGTTCCATTCCACTCTCCAAAAACATACGCCCCAGCCATGGGCTGGGCCTGGCTAAATTGTTACCTGTTCAATCTTTGAAATTATTTTTCCAATGTGTTGACCACAACCTGAGCGGTCCTGAGGACTTCACCGCCACGGATAAATCCACTACGAATCTGTTCAAGAACCTCACCCGGGGAGACATCCGGCGCTGACTTTTTATCGATTGCCTGCATGGTGGTCGGATCAAAGGGCCTTCCCACCGTATCCACCGGCGCAATGCTCGCATAGGATAGGGCCCGGTCAAGCCGCCGAAGGGTCATTTCATACCCCTCCACAACGCCCTCAATGCCTTTGGGAGGTTTCCGGAATATTCCTTTTGTTTCTGAAACCTTTCGGGCTGATGTCAGTCCCCGAATGAGCGCTCTCATCGCAGAACTCAGCGGTATGCAAGGCACTAGCCGTCAGGGGGTCCAGCAATTTTTAAACTCCGTTTTGGGAGTTTCAATTTCAATGGGAGCCATTCAAAAAGTGATTGACCGGGTATCGGAAGCCATGCTGCCAAGCTACGAAAAAATTGGCCAAATGGCCCGGAGCGATAAAGTAGGATACATTGACGAAACCTCCTGGTTCAAATCCGGCATTCTGCATTGGCTCTGGGTGATGGCGGGCTCTTCGGTGGCATTTTATATTGTTCACTCGAACAGATCCCGCGAAGCTTTCAATGAATTGATAGGGCATTGGCAAGGTATTCTGGTTAGCGACAATTACCGTGTTTATCAAAACTGGGCCCAAAAGCGTCAAAACTGTCTTGCTCACTTCATCCGAAAATCGAGGGCCTTGTCCGAAAATGCCGATTTTCATCTTTCAAACTTTGGGCGACAGATGCTCACCCAACTGCAGTTGCTATGCCACTTCGCCAAGGCACCGCCATCGGCAAGAAAATGGAAAAACTTCTATAAGCGTTTTCTGTTTTTGCTTATGACGCATGACGAAGAGAAAAATGAGGCCGGCAAATTGGCTCGTTCCCTTGCATCCGAGATGGATTCGCTTTGGGTCTTCCTGGATGAGCATGGCGTCGAGCCAACCAATAACCGCGCCGAACGAGCTTTACGCTTCGGCGTTATTTGGCGGAAACGCTGCTTTGGAAGCCAAAGCGACAAGGGTGCTCGATGGGTGGAACGAATCCTATCGCTTAAAGAGACCTGCCGCTTGAAAGGCAAGTCTTCCTTTCCTGTACTGGTAGACTTGGTGCAGGCTTATTTCAAAGAACAACAGCCGGATTTAGCCTGGATTGGCTAATTTACTTCAAACCCTGTGATCGGTTACCAGATTTTTATATTTTGGGGTTCCATAGGGCGCTAACCCCATCAGTTTATATTCACCAGAATTAACCCTAAAGCCTGTAAAGTAGGTAAATGCGGAATAGAGCAAACCCAATGAATCGGGAAAATGCATTTCTTTTAGGATAGTAATATCTTTTCCCTTTCCAAAGCCATAGCTTGCGGTAGCCCATTCACCAACTCCATCAATTGTTAATATAGCTGATTCATTAAAAGGAGACGGATAGTAAGCTGAAGCCTGATGGGCTTGATGGTGCTCAGTAAAAAGAATTTCACCCTCATAACCTGTTTCTTTCCTTATTGTTTTTGGAATATGCAATTTTTGACCAAGCCACAATGGCATTGCTTTTATCCATGATATTATGCCTTTAGGTGCAACCGTCAAGTAGCTCATAAGCAACCGTTCAAAAGTTAGAAAGGGCTTATCGTAGTATACTATATAGTCTACGTCATTAATTGTGATCTGTGATTCTTCTAAGCAATACTTAAGTGCATTTTTGGGGAATCGCGGATCGTGCTTCTTTCGGGAAAAGCGTTCTTCCTGAGCAGCAGCTACGATTTTTCCATCTCTCAGAAGACAGGCTGCACTGTCATGGTAAAAGCATGAAATACCAATTATATTCATAGGATTCCTCTGCTTATATGTTCGCTAATTTTGTAGCGCTTTTTTATAAATGGAGAGTTATGAAATAAAATTACCAAAGGAAATGTTACAAAGATTCCATGGCGGAAAAACACAATTATTTTTTATTGATTCGGATAGTATTTTTATTTTTAAGTCATGGGGCTAAGTGCGCCTTTATTGGATGTTATTGTTCAGCCTCGCGATCGTATTCCATTTAGCTGAAGACCCACTTTGTATATTGAGGAAGATTTTTTGCTTTATGGGCTGACTTATTACCTGAGATAATATCTTAAGCTAAAACTATTGTCAAAATAATAAAGAGGCAGATTATATTTTTTAATCGACACGGGTCAATTCCCAGCCCCTTGGGGCGATAGAAAATGGAGTTTCCCTTTGATACCCCGCTGCGAGCTCTGCAATGCGCCGTCCGTCTGCATTTCCTTGATCATAGAAATATCCGATCGTTTTTATTTTTTAAATTGAAAATTTATATTCTATCTTGTTATAGTTAATCACAGGTGCTTTTCAGTGATGAACTGTGAATAGAAATTTGAATTTTAACCGAAGGGAGGCGTCGATGCCCGAAGAAATGGAAGTGGGGTGCGCCAGACCGACGGGAGGTCCTGTCGGCGAAGGTGAACAGGCGGAAACACCAGGTACTGAAGCAAAACCCAAACAACCAATGGAGGCCCAAAAGATGATTCAAGTCGGCAAAAAAGCGCCCGATTTCGTGGCGCCGGCGTATCAACAGGGGAAATTCATTTCCGTAAAATTATCAGAGTACTTAGGCAAATGGGTACTGCTCTGCTTTTATCCTGGTGATTTTACCTTTGTCTGAGCAACTGAGATTTCGGCAGTTGCCGAAAAATACGAAACATTTCAAAAATTGGGGGTTCAAATTCTTTCGATGAGCATCGATAGTGTGTTTGTTCACAAGATGTGGAACGACAATGAGCTATCTAAGATGATAAAGAGTGGGATGGTAAAGGGCGGCGTTCCTTTTCCGATGCTTTCCGATGCCGGCGGAAGGGTTGGTAAGGTGTTCGGTGTTTTTGACGAAGATGCCGGTGTTGAAACCCGTGGGCGATTTATTATCGATCCGGACGGCGTGGTTCAGGGGTATGAGGTATTGACGCCTCCGGTGGGGAGAAACGTGGGGGAGACAATCCGTCAGGTACAGGCCTTCCAGTTGGTCAGAGAAAGCAAAGGAAAAGAGGCCACACCTTCTGGGTGGCAGCCGGGAAAACTTACGTTAAAACCAGGTCCGGATTTGGTGGGAAAGGTTTGGGAAGTCTGGAAAACGGACATGGCGTTTGATTAGGTTCCATTTTTCCAACTCCAAAAGCGTGCATCTTGGCAGAAGGTTGTCGACTGTTGACTGCCGACTTCCGGCTTAGCCGGATTAGGCATCTTCGGAAAGAGAGCTTGCAAGAAATGCTTCCAAGACATCATTAACGTTTCCTGATGCAAAGGGGACGATTCGAATGCCCTGCGCTTCAATCAAGTTAATGAAAAAATCGGAAATGCCACCACAAATGATAGCTTGCACACCCGATTTTTGAAGCCATGAGATACGACCCATAGGAACGTGATTGTCAAGGCGTTCATAGCGCCTTTCAACAATCTTTTGGTCTGCTATCGTTACGATGAGCAACATACGTGTCGCATCAAATAACGGAGAAATACGATCTCCCCATACTGTTACGGCCACTCGCATCGGCGCATCCTCACTGGTTTGCCTTAAAACATAGCAAAGGGTGTGCCGTGCGATGCCCACAAAAGTTGTTTTTCTCTAACCCCCCATTATTTCGAGGTGCGAAGCCTAATTAATGATGGATGGCTCTGGAAAACGAACTAAAAATATCGCAGATATGCATCGTTATGTCTGATAGAGTTCTTTTTTTGCAACGTTATGTCAACGTTTTTGCCCTAGTACGACCGTCTGTTTGAGGAAGGTCCAAACCATATCGCTTAATTTTTCGATATAACGTACTTTTATGCATATTCAACTCTTGCGCCGTGGCCAACCGGTTGTAATGATTGCGTTCAAGGGCATCGTGAATGACCCTGATTTCTGTCGATCGAATGGCGGCTTCCATCTCAAGCTGTGTGGCATCCGTAAATGCGCTTTCATTGGGGCTGCACTTCACTTGAAGTCGTTTTGGCATGCAATGGAGGCCCAACTCACCTGTGGGGCAGAGGACGAAGGCGTGTTCAATGATATTTTCCAATTCCCGGATGTTTCCCGGGTAATCGTGAAACATGAGTAAAGACAGCGCCTCTTGCGTAATACGGGTAACAGATTTGCCGTGCAACCGGCTCATTTTACCGATAAAATGATCCACAAGTATAGGGATATCCTCCTTCCGTTCCCGAAGTGGTGGGACGTCTAAGCAGACCACGTTGATCCTATAAAACAGATCCTGCCGAAATGCGCCCGTTTTGACCAGATCCGAAAGGTCTTTGTTTGTCGCCGCAATGATGCGCACATCGGTCCGAACAGATTTTGTGGCACCAAGGGGTTGATAGGTTTTTTCTTGAAGGACACGTAATAACCGGACTTGAAAGGCAGGACTGATGTCCCCGATTTCATCCAATAATAAGGTGCCGCCTTTGGCCTGGGCAAAATGCCCGGGCTTGTCTTTGGTGGCATTCGTAAAGGCGCCAGCCTTGTAACCGAACAGTTCGGATTCCAATAATGTGTCCGGCAATGCACCGCAATTTATGGCAACGAACGGATCATCCTTCCGTAGGCTCATTGCGTGAATGGCTTTTGCCAGGAGCTCCTTTCCAGTTCCGGTTTCTCCTTGAATGAGGATGGTGCTGTTGCTTTCGGACACCTGGGGAAGGAGTTTGAATATGCTTTGCATGGAGGTGCTACGGCTGACGATATCTCCCATTTGGTAGCGGCCTTCCAGTTCTTTCCGCAACTCTTCCACCTGACTGACATCCCGGAATGTTTCAACCCCGCCTAAAACGTTTCCCTTTGCATCTTTTAATAAGGAAGTTGAAACCACCACAGGGATTCTGCGTTTGGATTTGTTGACAATGTAGGTGGCGCTGTCAACATAAGCCTTTCCCTGTTTCATGGTGCGTCGAAGGGCGCAATCCGTTTCACACATATTGGATCGAAACACCTCCCAGCAATGTTTCCCCAATGCGTCATCACGGGAGATACCGGTGATGCATTCCGCAGCACGATTGAATGAAGTAAGCCGCCATTCATGATCCACGGTAAAGACACCATCTGATATGCTTTCTAATATAATATTAGTAACTTGTTGAGATATTCGTTTTTGGTCCATTGCTTTCATAGATGACAACCTTTGGTTTTTAATCTCTGTTGAAGCCATTCTACATGATTATGGAAATAATACAAAGGGATCCATAATGAATTCATTTTTTACAAGGATACTAAAGAAGAACAGAAAAACGTTTTGGGTGGCATAACTTATGCTTTCCTACTTTTTTTAGGGAGTGTGTTTTATCAGGCAAACGCTGAATTGAGTAGTTGCGCGTTCAGGAATGAGTTCAACCGTCACAGAAAGGGGATCACCGATGAACAAAATAGGGTTGATACGTTGCGAAAAAAATGAAACGCGGTGCCCATTGACCGGGTGCCTTACCAGCCAAAAGAACGGAGACCAGGGCTTTTCCGAACACGATCAAACAGAGCTTGTCGGTCTTTTTACCTGCCGATGCCCGGGCGATGATATTGTAAACAAGGCAAAAATATTAAAAAGCAAGGGCGCCAATACGATTCATTTCTGCACCTGTACATTTGCGCATAAGGAAGGGGGGCGTTGGGTGTTGGGGGACGGATTTTGTGACCACTTGGATACGCTGATGGATCGAATTTCAAAAGAAACACAAATCTCCTGTATTAAAGGTACGGCCCATTTACCCGACGGTTATCGGCCGATTGTCTATAAATAAATTTTTTTCTGACCCAAGAATCTGAGCTAAGAAAGTTATTATTATGAACAGAGTTGAAGCATTCGAACGAAAAATGGGAGGACGTTGGACGGGTGTTGCCTTTAACAAATCAGTGCCGGATGATGTTAGAATGGTTGATAAACCGGTGCATTTCTGTGAGGCAATACAACGTTCAAGTACAGGTAGCTTTTTATTGACGCGCGATACGCTAAATTGCGTTGGGGCACGGCGGTGTTTTGGGTGGGAAATGAATTCAGACCCCCTGCTTGTGGAAAAAATAGCAAGTCACAGGCAGGAGCTCAGTCACCAGAGTATATCGGTTTTATTGAAACAAATTCCGAAACTAATAGCAGGTAGTATTAAAAGTATTACAGTTGGTACCTATGACTCCCCGGATGTACTCATTTCATATGTCCAGCCTGAAAGTGCCATGCGGTTTGTGCAGCAGTGGCAAAATGTTTATCTCCGGGATTTAGATGTGTCCATTTCATCTATAATGGCGGTGTGCGGGAGTGTGGCGGTGGCGAGTTACACCACAGGTCGCGTTTGTTGTTCTTTCGGCTGTCCTGAATCACGTTCTCACGGCAGTATTGGCCGGGATCGATTGGTTATAGGGGTACCCGTATCACTGATAGATGATTTTATTCAAAAGTAGTAAGCTATAAATGGAACATTGGTTTCTGCATTGAGCAATGTCGTCAATAGATGCGTTGAAGACGGCGTATGCGGATTATAGAAAACGATTAAAAAAGCATATTACCAGCATAGAGCGGAAAGTGGAAGTGTAATGGATAAGGTGACGGTTACAATCGTTGTGGACAACCATGCCACCAATAGCTTGGCATCAGAGCACGGGTTTTCATTATGGATTGATACGGGATCCGAACGAATCGTATTCGATACCGGGCAAGGGATGGCATTTCCAAAGAATATAAAGAAGTTGGGAATTGACTTACGTCTATGCGGCTATCTTATATTGAGCCATGGGCATTATGATCATACCGGGGGAGTACCCAAAGTATTGGCAGACGCTCCCAATGCGCATCTCGTTTGTCATCCCGCTGTGGTAACCCCGCGGTATAGCGTTCGAAATGGAAAACCCGCTCTGATTCAAATGCCGGCGAAATCCATGACGGCCATCGATAAAATGAGCCAGGACCGCATTCACTGGGTTCATAAACCATTTTATATCAACGAGCGGATCGGCATTACCGGCCCCATTCCCCGTGAAACTGATTTTGAGGACACGGGTGGCGCCTTCTTTCTTGACCCGGCAGCGAAACATCAAGATCTGATAACAGATGACATTGCGATGTGGATACAGACGAAAAATGGGCTCATTGTTTTTGTGGGCTGTTCTCATTCAGGCCTTGTGAATACACTGAATTATGTTCAAAAACTTAACCATGGCATGCGTATCAGTACGGTGATCGGAGGATTTCACCTGCTAAACGCCAGCAAGGAACGACTTGAACAAACAAGTATCGCATTAACGTCTTTGGCACCCGATCGAATTATTCCTTGCCATTGCACCGGTGATACGGCTGTCGCGGCCTTAAAAAAGGCCCTGGACATACCGATCACGCCGGGCACGACCGGGATGAGCTATTGGTTTTGACCTGTTGCAGGGTTGAGATCTTTTTTAATTTATTTTCAATGGCATCCAGCTCCTCGTCGTGGCCTTTGCCTTCAAACTTTTTTCGAAGTTCTTCAAACTGCTTTAGCAGGTTGGGGATAATTTCGGTTTCAAGTTTTTTTCGGGCCTTCTCAGATAACGTTCCAAGTTCTTTTAGTATTCGATCGATTTCGGCTTCAAATTTTTTTAGTTGCTGACTATCGGGTACCTTTAAAACCTCTTCCCAGAGTTGAGACAGCTGGTCGTTGAACTTTGACATCTCTTTTTCAAATCTGCCCTGTAATTTTTTGAGGGATCCTTCAAGTGTGGTGGTTCCGGTGATGGTTTGCCCGGCTTTAACAGGAGGGCCATCTGTGTCATGGAGCATCTCAATAACGCGTTTCTGATCGTCAGTGGGATCGGTGGTGATGAAAAACAGGCTGGTTGCTGTGGGAAGATGGGCATGGGCGTTGTCTACGGTAACGGTCACAAGAAATTTGCCGTCATCTGTGTACACGATTTCATTGACCTGGCCGATTGGCGCATCATTGCACACCAGATAATCTCCCTTTTTAAGGGCATTGATGGTATTGTACTGAAGGTTAAAATCGAGGGAGCCGCTGGTGCATGCAGTCAGGAAAAACAGGATTGTTAAACTGTAGGGTATGATTTTTTTTAGGTGCATATTTTTTAAGTCCTAATCCGGCTAAGCCGGAAGCTATCAGTTTTCAGTCGACAGTTGACAGTTAACCGTCAAGGATTGGTATTAAGGTTATATTGTTAACCACTCCGGAAAAATAATTCAAGTACCATTCTTGACAAAATCGTAAAAACTACTTTTCTCACGCAAAGACGCGAAAGCCCCAAAGTTAACTGCTTAATATTAAAAAGTTGTTCTTGGCGTTCTTCGGAGTCTTCGCTTACCTGCGGCTTTGCGTGACATATAGACTTTTTACGAGACCATCCTTCTTACCCCTAGCTTTTGGGTAATAGTACAGACAGGACATAATTTGGTTTTTATTTTTCCCCGTATTGGTGATACGACTCATGATACGAAAGATATTCAAAAAGGTTTAAAAATGGGGGACAGAATCATGAAAATGCTCGTTTGCGGAAAGGGTGGTTGCGGGAAAAGTACGGTGGCGGCTTCGCTGGCCATTGCCATGCAGAAAAGAGGCAAAAGAATTTTTTTGGTCGATGCCGATGAGTCGAATGTTGGGTTATACCGCATGCTGGGCCTTGCCATGCCAAAAACGCTGATGGAAGATTTGGGCGGTAAATCAGGATTTCGGGACAAAATCAAAACGATCGGGCTTACGCTTGGTGGCGCTTCACAGCTGTTTCCCATGGGAGTAACCGTCGATGCGCTTCCAGAAGCCTGTATTTCATCATCAGATGGTATTCGGGTCATGTCGGTGGGGAAAATTCACCATTTCGGAGAAGGCTGTGCGTGCCCGATGGGGAACTTGTTCCGGATGCTGTTTTCAGCCCTTCGTTTTGAAACGGATGAATTGGTCATCGTAGACACCGCTGCCGGGGTTGAGCATTTTGGACGAAGCCTGGACAAGCAGTGCAATCGTATCCTATGTGTCGTGGATCCGTCTTACGAATCGATTCTAATGGCCAAACGGGTGGCTACCTTTGCTGAAGAGGCAGAAATGCCACTATTGGTTGTTCTGAACCGGGTGACACCGGAAATCGATGATGATCTGAGCCGTGCGCTGGAGGGGCTTGATATCATCGGGCGGTTGCCGGATAGCCGTTCGATATTTCTGAACAACCTTAAAGGAAATCCCCTGGATGTTGAAATGCCAGAGATGGCATCAATTTGTGATGCGATTGAAAAAGTTTGGTGATGGTATCGGGGGAGGAGATGCCCTCCCCCTGAAGGTAAACAGTTCTACAAAAGCTTTTCCTGTTTTAAACGATTTATAATTTCGGTCGTTGATTTACTGCGATCCATTGTATAGAAGTGAATTCCGGGAACACCCTTTTCTAAAAGTCCTCTGCACTGATCGGTAGCATAATCAATACCTAAGTCCAGAACGGCAGCGTTGTCTTTGTCATCTAATGAATCCATTTTCGACTGAAGATTGTTCGGGATAGATGCACCGCATACCGTCGCCAGCATCTGAGTCATTTTTTGGGTATACACCGGCATAATACCCGGAATAATCGGCACATCAATACCCACCTTGCGGCATTTTTTGCAATAGTCAAAATAGAGATTATTGTCATAGAAGTATTGGGTTACAATATATTCAGCGCCGTTATCTACTTTACGTTTCAAATGGTTAATATCTTCGTCAAGGCTTTTAGCTTCGACGTGGCCTTCAGGATAACCTGCGCACCCGACCGTGAAATCATAATGGTCTTTAATGAATTTTATGAGGTCTGATGCATAAGAAAAGCTTTCCGGGTGCGGGGTGAAATCATCATCACGGGGTTTGTCGCCCCGGATGACAAAAATTGTTTCAACACCGAGTTCTTTGTAATTATCAAGGACGCCCCTTATTTCGTCCGGGCTCAATCCATAGCCGGCAATATAGGCTACCGTTGGTTGCTGCTTGTCGATCATAATCTCTTTTACCGCTTGATAGGACCCGTCTCTGGTTGAACCACCGGCACCGAAGGTGACCGTCATATAATCGGGATTTATTTTAGATAGATTTTCGATCAGGGTGCCGAATTTAGCCTCGGCTGTTTCGTTTCTGGGCGGGAAAAATTCCATCGATACGACAGGACGTTTACTTTCATACAAGTTGGTAACACGCATACAATTAATTCCTTTCTGTGTCATAGATTAGGGACATTTGATTGTTTGATTCATTTTTCCAATAGATGACAATGCAAGATAAGTGCCATAAAATAAACCCCAACAATGGGGTAAAAAGGTGGTGGTTACAATTTATACTGACAAGGACCGCCATGCGCGGAATGCCAGCTCACTGTCGCCCGCCAGAATGGCGGCGCAGGCCAGTAATTTAGATGTTTCAGGTGTGCGTTGTTTGGAGAAGGCTCGTTTGGCATGGTATAGCATGGCGTCAGCATCACTGCCGACAAAAGCTTCTATCGCCGCATTGAAATGCTCCCCTGCACCTGTTTTTATTGAAAGCGCTGTGGAAACATCAGCGCCACAGCGCCGGCAAACAGTCTTTTCTCTGAGACGGGCCTTGCATGCAGGACATCGTTCCATGGTTATTAAATCTCCAGGTAAAACAATATATCGTCCAGGTCATTTTTCAATTGTTCGGCGTCCGAGAGACGGTTTTCTTTAAGGGCTTCCTGCAAGTCCTCGATGGCGTTTACGATGTCTTCTCGATCGTCTTCACTGGCATCTATCATTATCTGTCTGGCTTTTTCTATGACTTCTGAATAGTGAGGTGGGATGGAAGCCGGTACCGGCGTTGCGACACTGCTGTCGGATTCGACTTCTTGATGACTTTGGGCCCATAATCCATTTATCCGATTCTGTGTTTCAAGCAATTCTTGGTTGGAAAAGCGGGAAATGGCATTTTCAATCGTTGCGTTGATCGATTTGCCGGATTCTTTTTCAACCGCATGGATTTTTAAAATGCCGTTCAAGTCGAGATCAAACACCATAATAATCTCGCTGCCGGCAGGTGCTTTGGTCAGGTTGAAAATGTAGTTGCCGAGAAGAACATTGTCCTCTGCATCGGGATGTTCTCCCTGGTAAACCCGAACGTCCACCGCTTCTTGATTGTCTACGACGGTGAGAAATGCGTCACTTTTTTTGGCAGGCAGCTTTGTGTTGCGCCGGATCAGTGGGTAGAACATGGTCATGCTGGGGGTGCCATCAATTTCCCCGATTGCGGATGTTCCGAAAGTATAAGGTGTTATGTCTACCAGGACACCAGAATTGTTTATCCCCATTTCTCGGGCGGCCTGTATGCCGGCACCCAAGGCTACACAGAGATCCGGATCGATGTGGCCGATGGGTTGCTTGTTGAATTTTTTTTCCAGCATTTGCGACACAAGGGGAATTTTTGTGGATCCCCCTACCAGGATGATTTTATCAATGGCAGATGGCAGCATTCGGGCATCTTTCAATGCCTTATTCACCGATTCCATGGTCCTGGTCAAGTCAGCCTCGATCATTTGTTCAAAGTCAAACCTGGAAATTTCCATGGACAGGTGTATGTCCTGATGGGCTGTTTTGCATATATGATCTTCTTCGATAGTGGCAAAGGGCGCATCGGAAAGGGCAATTTTGGCTGTTTCAGCTGCCCGTTTTAAACGGGCCAGGATCTTGGGATCGGTTTTTATCTCTATTTTTTCTTCGGTTTCAAGATGCCTCACCATATGGTTAATAAGACGTTGGTCAAAGTCATCTCCCCCCAGGTGATTGTCACCGGTGCTTGAAAGGACCTCTACCACACCGTCTTCGATCCTGACAATCGAGACATCAAATGTTCCGCCGCCCAGATCGTATACGAGGATTTGCTGTGTTTCCGGATTGTCATTTTCATAGGCCAGGGCTGCTGCAGTGGGTTCGTTAACGATACGAACGACCTGAAGTCCTGCGATCTCACCGGCCTCCCTTGTGGCCTGGCGTTGGGCGTCGGTAAAATAGGCCGGTACTGTGATAACGGCCTTCCGAATCGGCCGACCAATCTTTTGTTCCGAGGCTTCCTTTAAATATTTAAGAATAAACGCAGATACTTCTTGCGGTGAAAATTCGGAGTTTCCCAGATATACTTTTTCTTCTTGGCCCATTTTCCGTTTTATGGAAGAAACGGTTCTGTCAGGAGCAACCACTGCTTGATTCCGCGCTTCGTTCCCCACAATGATGTTTCCTTCATCCGTCAACCCCACACAGGAAGGTACAATACCACTACCATTGCGTTCAATGATATTCACATGACCATCAAAAACAAATGCCACTTCACTATTGGTCGTGCCCAAGTCAATACCAATCACTGGTTCCATTCCACTCTCCAAAAACATACGCCCCAGCCATGGGCTGGGCCTGGCTAAATTGTTACCTGTTCAATCTTTGAAATTATTTTTCCAATGTGTTGACCACAACCTGAGCGGTCCTGAGGACTTCACCGCCACGGATAAATCCACTACGAATCTGTTCAAGAACCTCACCCGGGGAGACATCCGGCGCTGACTTTTTATCGATTGCCTGCATGGTGGTCGGATCAAAGGGCCTTCCCACCGTATCCACCGGCGCAATGCTCGCATAGGATAGGGCCCGGTCAAGCCGCCGAAGGGTCATTTCATACCCCTCCACAACGCCCTCAATGCCTTTGGGAGGTTTCCGGAATATTCCTTTTGTTTCTGAAACCTTTCGGGCTGATGTCAGTCCCCGAACGAGGGCGTCCCGGATATCAAAAAATGGCACAAGGACTTTTCGTTCGCTGGATAGACGAATGTTTTCTTCGAGTTTTTCAAGGTGAAGGGTCCTGCTCTTAAAAAGGGCTGCGATCTCCCGATGATCTTCAATTAGGGATTGTTGAATTTTCAACGTATTATGCTGTTCACGGGTCTGCAAGTGGATCTCCTGGCGAAGAGAGATAAACTCGACCATCAGGGTGTATAAATCACAAGATTCAGTAGCAATCGCGCCTGGCTCCGGTAATTCATCCGGCAGGTCTCTCAACCAGGCGTCAAAATCGGAAACCGCCTTATTCTTCCATTCAGTATGATTGACGGGCGACAGCATTTCCTGTTCATCTTGAGGCGCTGCCGCCATGCGAAGGAGATAGGTGCCTGTCCCGGACAGTAAGGGGCGGACGATTCGTCCGGTTATCCAGCGTTTGCCTGATTGAAAAAATTTTATGACATCCGTCATATTCATTTTATTTCCTTATTCTCTATCTATACCAACGGCCGCCAGGAGCGTTTTTAGGCCGACCCGTTGGCGATGGGGTTTTGCTGCGCGAACAAGATCGAATACCGCTTTTTCAGTGTCCTGTATGTTCATTGTTTCAAAGATCTGTGACTTGATGCGTGATGGTTGATCCTTAATTCTCTCATAGGCCGTTGAGATTTCCTGAAAGCGTACAGGGGCCTGTTCCGGTGTATATCGTTTAATCAGTTCCAGGTATTGTTTTCGAATGGTTGTATCTGAGGCGTCTGGTTTAAGTCCGAGTGTGAGGTAGTCTACAAGCATGAAAGCTTCTTTCTATTGAGAATGAATTCAAAATGTGGCGCTGCAATTTACGGTTTTCCAAATAAAAATTCCCAGGATTCCTTTGATAGATTTGCAATTTGCTCATTATCGAGTAGTGATGCCAGAAAATCAAACAGCCACGGTCCTTTTGTCTGCTTTTTTAAGTCGTTTCGGTATTCCAAAATAACGCCTCTCGGCGCCCCTCGGAGTCCAAGATCGTCGATGATCTCTTCCACTTCGGCGACCAGCTTTTCAATCAGATCGTTAAAAATCGAAGGGGACATGCCATGAATGTCTTCACCTGCTTCCATGAGATATTCCAGGATGTCAGACATATCCTCCGGTCCATCAGAGTCTTCCAGAAATGGGGGGGAAATATCTTCAAACGGCAAATCCGAACAATCAAGTTCATCAAAATCAAACGAACTTAACGCGCGCTTAAGGTTACCGGACGCATATGATGAAAGTCTTCTGCCGGCTGCGCGCAGCAATTCTTTCTGTGTTTCCGGTGTTTGTTCGACCACCTTGTCAAATGCGTCCACATCGTTGTGAAGTTTACCGGACAGGTGGCGCACAACAACAAGGTAAAACTTAAGCAGGCTGATCGCTTGATGATTGGAATGTTTCAGGCGTCGTTGTATTTCCGCCTCAGCCTTATTAAACAGGCCTTCGGCGGCGAGTGCATCTAATACGGGGATAATATCGGCATCGCCAAGATGATGCAGCATGCCTTTATAATGGTTCAGAAAGGCACCTGCCTGATGGCGTGAATGCACCAGTGGCAAAAGTTCTTTGTTCAGTGGTACCAAGAGGGCACGAATCTCAGAAGAGGTCAGGCTGTGAATGTCCTTTTGGCAGTATTTGAAAATGTTATCGAGTTCCCGGGTGTAGGCAGTTTTATTGGTAATGTTCCGGTTTACCAAGTCAACCGCAAGCAGACCGATGGTTTTTAGCCGCTGATAGGGCGTAAGGTTGCTAACGGTATTTCGGATGATGGTAGACAGCGCCTTGGGAGAGCCTACGGTGGTATCACCAAACAGCGACAATTGGCCGAGCCGTTCCCACTCATAAAAGATGGCTTTGGCTGAGACAATCGGAAGGGTCCGTTCGTTGCAACGTTTCCTGGCTGTTTCAAGATCTTCAGCGGCAAGCTGAATCTTTTTCCTTTCAATTCGTTTGTCCATTGATATGAGCAGGGACAGAACATAATGGTCAATCACTCGGTCGTCATGGGGGGCCCGTTGCTTGGCTTTTTTAAGAATATCTTGGGCTTTTCGGAATGCGTTCTTTTCATAATAGAGGGTGGCCAGTTCCAGGCAGGGAAATGGGTCTTCGGGGAAGGCCAGCAACATTTTTTCCAACCCGGATTCAACGAGGTTTTTACTTACACGGGCGTCTCTGGGTTGTTCGGACAGTAGGGCATAGGCTGGGCGGTTGGTAGGGTCCAGGTCGATTGCTTTCAACAGGAGTTCAATTTCAATATGGCTTGGTTCCTCCGATTCAATTCCAAGAAGTTTTTTATCGGCGGCTGAAAGTGAATCGTGGTTTATATATAAATTTTGCGTTTTTATCCGGTGTACGGTATGGGTCAAAATCATGGATGCTGCTGCGTTATGATGCGTTTCGTTGGTAAATTCAATGGGTAGTTTCTCAAGATATTGAGCGGTGTCCTCAATGTCCAACTCAAAATGGAAATAATCGAATTTGGCAAGAAGCAGGTTTGCCATTCTACCAGAGAGAAGGCTTCTTGACAGCCGCTGGAACATGTTCCGGGGAAGGATATTTTTAACTGTCATCGGCCAACATGACTGAAGGATATCCAGCATTGCTATCTCTGGATGCTCGGGGCATACAGCATACGAAAATTTTTGGATATACGCTGCTGCCGGTTTGATCTGATGCTGTTTGAGATGAGTTATGAGCACCTGTACATCTGTCAAAGCATACACTGGCCGGTCCCAAAGGCAGGTAATTTCTTGCGGTGTTCGGATGAGCTTTTCGGCTACAGGATAAAAGGGGGAGGCTTCCGGGATCAGAGAGAGAGCCCGTTTCATCCCGGCGGCGTCTTCTTCATAGAAACAGACCATGACTCGGCAAAGCATACGGACAGGCGCGTAGGGAGATGACCGGGAAACCGGTTTGAGGATTTCCAGCGCAGCCTCCCATTGCCCGCTGTTCATCATATCGACAGCCTGTTTTACAGGTTCGGCATCCCGCCGAAGCATGGAACCCCTGGAGACTCCGCCTAGTGCATCCCATTTTTCGGTCAATACCAACAAACCGGCAAATTTCTGTTCTACCATTAGGGCGGACTTGTTTGTGTTGATATAAGCGCAGCAGGTATTCAGGGCGGTCTGGGTGTCTGCGATGTCCAGATACATCAGCAACTCCGGTTCGGACAACTTTCCCGGGTCAGGTATCAGGTCAATGGCATGACGCTGCACCACTTTGGCCTCCATGACCATATCTTTGCACTTCAATTGATTTGCACGTAGGCTGTATGCCTTAAACAAAAGACTGCGTACGTTTTGGTCGCCCCCGTTCTTGAAGGCTGTTTTTAGTAGCGGAATAGCGTCTCTGGGTTTGTCGGCGGCCAATAGAGCTGCCCCTTTTTCGACGAGTTGGGGTAAAGAAAGATTTTTTGGTATGACCTTCTTCCCTCTGCCAGCCTTTTTCTTCTTTTTTCCCATAGTGCTATTTCGAATATCCCATCTTGTCCTGTTTCCACTGTGCTATTTTCAGGGAAAACGGTTATCAAATTGATGGATAGATGGCAAATTGTTTTTCAATTATAGCTTGACTTCTCTTTGATGCAGTATTAGAAAATATCAAATATGAGTGGCCATTAGGCCTTTATAGGGAAGACGGTGAAAAACCGTCACGGACCCGCCGCCGTAACCGGGGACGAACATCGCACTTATGCCACTGTCAGAATTTGACGGGAAGGCGCGATCAGTAGGATGATCCGGAAGTCGGAAGACCTGCTCATGGTATTATAATGGTTCTGCCCCTCGTGGAAAAGGGGATTGTGACCGAATTTCATGAGGATAAAAAACGGTGTCCCCGAGTCTGATAAAGGCTTGGGGTTTTTTTTTTGCCTTGCCAGCGGTTGCGCCCCCATAACAGTTAAATTTGGAAAGACAATCAAGGAGGAAAACCGTGCGAAAAAATCATGGGCTGATTTTAGGGAATTACCTACTGTTTAGGTTCTTGTTGAGCGTTGTTTTGATTATTGTTTGGGATGGGAAACTACAGGCCGAGAAAAATGGCTGTGCAACTCATGTTATGGATGAAATTATTGTAACTTCAACCACTAAAAGTAAAATGATAGATGTTCCGGCAAGTATTTCCATCATTACTGCAGAATATTTACAAAAAATCGGAGCAAAGAATATCATTGAAGCATTGGAACGGATTCCTGGCGTTTATAACACCAGTGCCAGTCGGACCTCCCTGTCGATACGGGGAACGAGAAGTTCCATGGCTGGTGGGCCGCTAGTCATGGTGGATGGTGTGGCCCAGAAGTACGGGCCATATCGAAACGAGGAATTGGATATTATTCCGGTATCTCAGATTGAACGGATTGAAATTGTTAGATCCGCCGGCATTATAGCGGGACTTGGTGCTGGACGTGGCGTTATTAACATCATTACAAAGAAAGGGAAAACCGACAAACCGGTGGCGTTCGATTTTTCCAGTAATTATGGCTCATGGCAGACCCACAATTTGGATGCGGCGATCAGTGGCTCGAATGCGATGTGGGACTATTACGGTAACTATAGCCGTTTTAATACAGATGGTTATGAAGACGAGGATGAAGAGCGAGATTCCTTTCTCATGCGGGTTGGTTATCGGCCGTCAGAAAATACGAGGATCGGATTTCGTGGAAACTGGTTTATCTATGACAGAGAATTTTCTGATATGAAAGACGCCTGGGAACTATCGAATTTTCGAAAAAGTAAACATTTTCCGGACGGTGATTGGGACGGAGACCTCGTATGGCATGCCGCCAAAGAACAGACATCGAGGCTTTATGCTGTAGAGGCAAACCATAAATTAAATAATCTGTTTGTTGACGGTGGCATTTCCTATGGTAAGTTTGAAGAAACTTACCATGACACAAAGGATATCTATACTTCCTCCCGCACCAGTCGTGGAGACGTTGACAATTCTGACCAGGATACCTATTCCGCATTCGTTTCAGGCGGGTACAGCTTTAGTATTGATTCGATAGCGTATTTACTGACCCTAGGGGTGAATTTTGATGACATTGATTTCAGAAGTCGAAGGATCTACCCCTATGATACTGTAGGTGCCAGAAGCACAGCTGCCTACGATATTGACATAGAAGAGACACAAGTGGGCCTTTATTGGGACAATGATCTAATGTTTGGAGACCATTGGGCGATAAAAATCGGCAGCAGGATGGACTGGGTGGAACTCGACTATTGGGACAAAACCCCTTTGCATTTTGATAGTGATGATACCCTCTGGAGTTGGTCGATTGCACCTGCTTACCACTTTGGAAGTAATGCCAACGTTTATTTGAGTGTTGGCCGAAATTATTGGTTCCCCACGCCAAAATATTTCCAGTGGGCTGCCAGCTACGATACGGAGGGGAACCGTCCGGAAGATCTTGAGCCGGAAGAATCGCTTACCTATGAAATCGGATATAAACACCTATTTCACCGCGCGTTTAACGTCAATGCCACAGCATACTTTATGAAACAGAACGATAAGTTTGCCGGGTATTATGAAGATGGCGATTTCAAAGGAATGAAAAATTCCGGTGAATCGGAAACCATTGGGTTGGAGGTCCAGATGGATGGGCGGCTTCTGGATTGGTTTGGTTACCGAATTTCAGGCACTTACATTGATGCCGAGTGGCAATCCGGGACGCAAAAGGTAAAAGATCATCCCGGTAATGAGGATATCGTCATCGATCTGGAAGGCCATCAGGTCTTGGGGATTCCGGAAATTACTTACCAGGTGGGTGTCGATTTCTATCCCACATCCGCGTTACAATGCAGCATCAATGTCAATACCTTTGGTGAATACTACATCGATTACCTAAACCGGCTGAAATATCCGTCTAAAACAACCGTCAATGCGTCCATATCCTACACATGGAAAGCATACAAATTTTGGATTCTCGGCAAAAACATATTTGATGAAGAGATTGAAAAACCTCGAAATACAGATGGCGAGTTGCTATCGGCAGGTGGTATGCCGGCTACGGAATACTACGTTCAAGATGGGGTCTATGTTGAGGCAGGGATCAGTTTACGCTTTTAACAACACATCTCTTTAAGGGATATGAGAAACGATAGATATGGAAAAGAAGATTACTTTTTTTTTAGCCGCGTTGGCAGTGATGATTTTGGGGAGTCTTGATTCCGCAGATGCAAAAAAGATCGCTATTGGTTTTTTTGTTGGAGACTCAGATGGGTATAATTGCAGTGAGGCATTCGGGGAAATTTCGATTCCGCAGGTGGAAATTGCTGTGTTTACCAGGGAGACTGTTCAGCTCTCACAAACCCAACTATTTTTAAAGCGCATGGATATCGGGGTGGTGGATATCATGCCGCGGGAGCCGGCAGGATTGCTGCTTGCCAGTCAGCCAATTGTTAAACCGACTGCTAAGATTTATGCTGTCAGGAGCTCCAGCCATACCCAGGATTACTTAAATGCCGGAGTTCTCATGGATCCGGTGGTAAGACGGTATTACCAATTTACGTCTTCTGAAAATTTAAAAAATCTTGTTCTGTTTTTACTCCAACGGGATTTTAGTATCAACACCCGGGCGGCACCCCCTGTGATTCCTCCGGCAAATGCGTTGTATCATCCGGAGGCACCTGAATTTTTTGCCAGTATTGACGACTATGTGGATTGGTATCGAAAAACCGGGCGCTTTCAAAAAGGGCAGCTATGGGATCTTGTTATCGCATTTCCCAATTCAGTGCTGAATACCAAAAAGGCACCTCTTGATGCGTTGGTTCGTGCCTATGAAAAACAGGGTATTAATACGGTAACCTGGTTGCGGGAGGTGAAAAGCTGGGATGCAACCCTGGCGGATTTCATTTTGACCGGGCCGCTGAAAGATAACATCGGCTCTATCAGCGGGCTGGGACTCAAATTCAGTGCGATGCTGTCCCCAGAGCTGTTGGACATATTGCAGGTGGCGGATATTCCAGTATTTAACCCGCAACAGGTATTTTTCTCCACCGGTGAGGAATGGCGCACATCCGCGCAGGGGATGTCACCGGTGGGCGTTTCCGTTCAGTTTTCTGCACCTGAACTGTCTGGCATGATTGAGCCGGGCGTGGTGGGTGTCAAGGAGCGGGTGGTGGCAGAGGGGCGGCCCCCCACGGGATTTCGGTTCTTGCCGGTGGCGCCCATGATCGAGAAACAGGCCCGGCGGACCGCCCGCTGGCATCGGCTGCGCCAAATGGCCAATAAAGACAAAAAGGTTGTTCTGCTTTACTACAATCATGGCGCCGGGAAGCAGAACATCGGTGCCAGCTATTTGAACGTTTTTCGAAGTATTGAACAAATTCTTCTTCGCATGCAACAGGAAGACTATACGATAAATGGTGATATTACCGAAAAAAAAGTAAAAAAGCTTCTCATAAGCTCCGGCCGAAATATCGGGGCATGGGCCCCGAGTGAGCTTGATCACATGGTTGGAAATGGAAATGTGGTGACCGTTTCGATTGAAGACTATAAGCGGTGGCTTTCACAAACAGATCTGGCCTTTCAAGGCGGTGTTGAAAAAGATTGGGGGCGACCAGAGGACTCGCTTATCATGGTGAAAAACGGGCGCTTTATCATTCCATGTATTACCCTTGGAAACCTCATCCTGGTGCCGCAGCCATCCCGGGGATGGTGTGACGACCCTGAGAAACTGTACCACAGCACCACTCTTTATCCCCACCATCAATACGTTGCGTTTTACCTGTGGCTGCAACACGCGTTCAAACCAGATGCCATGATTAGCCTGGGTACACACGGTACCCATGAGTGGTTGCCCGGCAAACAGGCTGGACTCAGTCATGCATGCCCATCTGAAGTGCTGATCGGAGATGTTCCCAATCTTTATCCTTATATAGTGGACGATGTGGGGGAGGGAATTCAGGCCAAACGACGGGGCAGGGGGGTTGTGATCGATCATGCCACGCCACCTTTTAAAAGGAGTGGCTTGTATGCCGAGTATTCCAAACTGGCGGCTTGGATCAGTGAGTACGAGGCCTCTTTGTCCCCGCCGATAAGGGCCGCTAAGCTCGAGAGAATTAAAGAGATAGTGATGGAACAGGGACTTCACAAGGACCTTGGGGTTGAAACCATTACCGATAAAAGTTTGGAAGTCATTGAGCACCATCTGTTGGCGATCAAGACAGGAATGGTGCCTTTCGGTCTCCACACCTTTGGGGTCTCTTCCACAGGAGAGGCGTTGACTGAAACGGCGGCGGCCATTGCCGGTCAAGGCGAGACGGCACCACAATTTTATGAGGCACAATTGGCTGCCTGTGGTCTTTCTGAAATAGACAGTTTGATGCGAGGGCTTCGGGGAGGTTATATACAAGCAGCAGCGGGCGGGGACCCCATTCGAAATCCTGAAAGCCTCCCCACCGGAAAAAACTTCTATGGATTTGATCCTGAGAAGGTGCCATCCAAAGCAGCCTGGGAGAGTGGTAAAAAGGCGGCCCAAGAGCTGATCGATCAATATGCAAATGCCCATGAGGGGAAATATCCCGAACAGATTGGGGTCGTTCTATGGTCAACGGAAACCATCCGGGATGAGGGAATCAATGTGGCAACCGCCCTCTATCTTTTGGGCATGCGGCCGGTTTGGGACCACCGGGATAAGGTAAAAACAACCGCGCCGATTTCAGGAAAAGAACTGGGAAGGCCGCGGATTGATGTGTTGCTTCAGATGTCCGGTCTTTTTAGAGATTCTTTCCCATCGGTAGCACTTCGGCTTGACAGGGCGGTTAAAGCGGCGGCCGTTCTGGAGGATGTTGAAAATTTTATAAAAAAACACACCGCAAAAATTTACGACACGTTGGTTCGCAGCGGGACCCATGAAAAAGAGGCCAGAAAATTATCTTCAATTCGCCTTTTCAGCGCTCCACCAGGGGAGTATGGCACCAAAGTTGAAGATTTTGCCGGTGCCAGCGGCATGTGGGAAGACGATGCCATGATAGCAGAAAAGGGGTTCATGGATGTTGTCTCCTATGGATATTCATCGGATGTTTGGGGCACCCCCCAGAAAACCGTCTATCGTGAAAACCTAAAGAAGATAGATGCCACCGTCCATTCCATTTCATCGAATCTTTACGGCACCATGGACAATGACGACATGTTTCAATATCTTGGGGGGCTTTCCATGGCGGTTCGAGAAGCCTCGGGGAAGGATCCGGATGTTTTCGTTTCCATGCAGCGGAATTCAGGAAAGGGTCATGTGGAACCCTTGGCTGCAACCATCGGCAAGGAAATCCGGAGCCGTTATCTTAACCCTCGTTGGATCGAAGGGATGAAACAGGAGAAGTATGCCGGCGCCCGGGAGATGAGTGATTTCATGGAAAACATGTGGGGATGGCAGGTAACGACCCCAAAGGCTGTTGATGATACGCTCTGGCAGCAAGCCTATGAGGTCTACGTGGAAGACAAATACGGCATGGAGATCGCTGGCTTTTTCAATGAGCACAATCCCTGGGCGTATCAGTCCATGACGGCCCGCATGCTCGAAGCGGTTCGAAAGGATTACTGGCAGACCGATGAAAAGGTGACACAGAAGCTCGCGGCGGAATACGCCGTGAACGTGGTGGAAAAGGGGGTGGCCTGCTGTGATCATACCTGCAACAACCCGATGCTCAATCAAATGGTGGTCAATATTATTTCGCTGCCGGGGGTCTTGTCACCCGAGATGGTGGAAAAATTCAAGCTTGCGATTGAAAAGGCGGCTGACAAATCTTTAGAAGATCAAGTGGCGGCGCGGGCTGAATTACTGTCAGCGCTGGAGGCTAGGCCGAACAGGACAACAACCAATGATCAGATAGACGATCAACGCAAAGCTTTCCAAAACAGGGAGACTGTTGGGGCAAAGGACTCGGAACCCGTGGAAGGGTATAAGATGGAAGAGATGAATACCCAAGACACCATTACAGATCTGAGCTCTTCGGGGATCCAATGGGCCGCATCACTATTTGTCCTGCTGCTTATGGGGTTGTTTCTCTGGGGATTACGGCACAGACGGTAGCTTCTTTTCCTTAGAGGCCTCCGCATTAAATTGAGGTAAGCAATATTTGCTTTTTTGTTGACATTAAGGGCCAGTTGTTTTAGCCTGCAATCTTTTTCAGGTGCTCAGTAGAGCTTAATAGGGAACTCCGTGCGAATCGGAGACAGGCCCGCTGCTGTGACCCCTTGCCGGCGAAATTTTGTCGGAACTTCAATCGTCTTGTGTGCCACTGTCAAAATCAACTGATGGGAAGGCAACGACTGGAGAGGGGAAGTCAGAAGACCTGCCTGAGAAGTAGAGCGTTAACTTCGTGGACGGAAGCGTGCTCGCTCAGATCTTAAGGATAAAAAAGGGAAATCCCGGATCGATTTTTTAATCGGTTCGGGATTTTTTTTTGCTGCTGGTGCGCTGCCAAAAAAAGAAAGGGATGGTTGAAAGATGTGGAAAATACTTTTGAGCTGTGTACTTTTGGTTTGTGCGGCAACGGTCAGTGCGGCGGAAGAAAAAGTTCGTCAGATGGAAGAGATGGTCGTGACGGCAAGCAGAATAGAGGAAAAAAGAGAGGATGTAACCACCAATATATCGATTGTTACCGAGGAAGAGATCCGGAACTCTTCTGCTCAGGATTTGGCGGATCTTATGTCCGATCAGGGATTTATGATTAGAGAATACCCCAATTCATTGATATCCGTTGGGGTACGGGGGTTTACAAGTGATACCCTGGGCAATGATCTGGCGGGGCATGTCCTCATTCTCGTCAACGGGCGACGGGCCGGTACCGGTAATTTGGCAAAAATCATGCTGGATAATGTGGCGCGCGTGGAGATCATCCGGGGCCCCGGATCCGTTCAATATGGCTCATCCGCTATGGGCGGGGTGATCAATGTGATTACAAAGCAGGGGAAGGGAAAGCCTTCGGTATCCGTTGAGCAAACCTTTGGCAGTTGGAATTATCTTAAATCGGGTGCCACAGTATCAGCTGAAACGGATCGGTTTGATTTTTTCGTAAGTGGTTCTCTGGAATCTCAGGACGATTATTCCACTGCCGACAGCGATACCTATTACAACACTGGGTTTGAATCAAAGCAGAGGGTAAGTGTTAATGCCGGTTGGACCTTTGCCCCTAAGAACCGAGTGGGCATTATGTATTCCAATTATGATGCTGAGGAAATCGGAAGCCCCAGTTATATGAGTCAAAATGATTTGGATGACTACACTGAAAACAGCTTAAGCTCGTTTGATATTACCTATTCCGGCCAAACAGCTGAAGGGAATATGCTGTGGGATTTGCACTATTTTAAGGGCAAGGACGAATATGCCAACTATGACCCGACCTATTATGGCCAATCTCCCTCTTTTACGCGGGAATCGGATCAGCAGGGCGTACAGGCACAATTTACTTACAGTTGGGATGGCTCCCATATTACTGCCGGTATGGACTGGACCTATTACGAAATTCAAGACACCTATTCCACCGGTGATAATAAATACGAAAATCCGGCGGCCTTTGTATTGGCCAAGATAAATTTATTGGATGAAAAACTGGTGCTCTCTGCAGGGGGCCGGTATGACAAATATGATGTTGAGGATGATGAGGGCAACAGTACGGATGATACCAATTGGTCCACCAGTCTTGGGCTCTCCTACCAACTGCTCGAGGGCATCGGGGTTCGGATGAATTATGCGGAAGCGTTTAGAATGCCGACAGCCAATGAGCTCTATATGTACGACGACTACAGTGCCTGGGGATTTGGCATATGGTCCGGCAACCCCAATCTTAACCCGGAAAAAAGTAAAACCTATGAAGTTGGGGTTGACTGCCGTCAAAACGGTTTTTCTACCAACATGACGTATTTTTATTCCGAATTCGATGATTATATCAAAAGTGGCATAGAGACCAGTCCGGGAATCTACAGTTACGAAAATGTAGACGGCGCCACCATATCCGGCATTGAGGGCGCATTAAGAGTTTATTTTTCTGAAGTATTTAACTGGAACTGCGAGCTCGTTCCTTACATCACCTTCACGTATCTTACCGAATACACGGATGAAGAAAATGACATAGATCTTTCATATACACCGGAGTGGACAGCCTCCTATGGGCTGGAATTTTCCAATTCAGATCTTGGCCTCATTGCCAGGCTTGATCTGACGTACATCGATGAGCAGGATATTACCGATTATGAGGGGACGGGGGATACGACATTGAGCTCCCATACACTGGCAAACATAACCGTTTCCAAGGAGCTTTATTCTTTCCAGAGATTCGGCCGTGTGGCACTTAAGGCAAGCATCTCCAACCTGTTCAACAGGGATTATGAGGTGGTGCAGGGATATCCAGCGCCGGGCCGTACCTTTTTTGCGGGATTAAAGTATGCCTACTGATGGAATAGAACAAAAATCAGAATGACTTCATATGAAAAATAAATCCATATTTGTGAAGACTGTGGTCGTATTTTGTGGATGTGTGATGCTCCTGCCGGTGATGGGATGGGCGGCCGATTTTCCCATGACGTTGACCGATGCGTCACAACAGACACGTCATTTTTCGGAAAAACCCCAGCGGGTTGTTTGTCTGGTGCCGGCCATCACCGAGATGATCGTGGCGTTTGGAGAGGCGGACTCCATTTTCGGGCTCACCCGCCAGGACTTGCTGATACACAGCGGGCTTCGGAAGCAAAATGTGGGCGGATATTTTCATCCGGATGTAAAGGTCATTGAAGCCTGCCAGCCGGATTTGATTATCCTGTCGCCTTCCCATGAGAAGCTCATGGAAAGTTTCAATGTGGAAAAATGCCGATTTATGATCATGGCAGCTTCAACCATTGAAGAAGCCTTCTCGCAAATGGAACAGATCGGGAGGCTCTTTGATTGTGAAAAAGCCGCTGCAAGGGTCATTCAGCGAAACCGGGATCAATTGGCATTGGTAAAAGCCCGGCTGAAGCACATCCCAACAGCCCATCGAAAACGTGTGGCACGGGTCATGGCCGGAGAAACCCTCTCCTGTCCCGGGGATGACTCCTTTCAAAATGAGATGATCACGGCCGCCGGCGGGATCGTGCCGCACTGGGGTAAAAATGGGTTTGCCGTGCCGGTTGATCTAACGTCATGGCAGCGGTTTAATCCCCAATTTGTCTATGGATGCTATCTGAATGCAAAAGAGGTGCGGGGGCTATTGGCTCGGGATGGCTGGAAAGCGGTGGACGCGGTCCGAACCCAGTTTATTGGCATGTTTCCCTGTGACATGACCTGCTGGGTCTCCACCCGGGTGGGTGCGTTTGTACAATGGTTATCCGCATCGCTGTATTTGGACACCTTTGCAGATCCTGTTACCGCAGTTCTCACCAATGGGGTGATGGAAGAACACCCTCTATCAACAGACCTTTCCTATGTGAAACAGGTGCGCGTGGTTACGCACCGGGTATCAGATACACCTTACAAATCATTGGTTGTAGAATTCAAACGACCCGTGGCAGTGCTTTCCACCCTTGAGGGGCATCGTTTGAGCGTCCACGGGGTTGGCAATACCTACGTTCCCATGCATGCCAGCCTTGGGCATATGGCAAACGGCGTTCAGCAGGTCCAGAAGACGATTGCCGCGAACCTGGGCTTTGAGGTTAACGATTACGCGGGGCTTATGACCGGCGCCAACATGGACAATCTTTCCATTCAAAAAAGGACATATGAAGATCTGTCCGTAACCGTCTTTGTTACCGCGGGTGTCCGGGGAAACGCCCTTCGGATGTCCAGGGACATCGGGGCCTATGTCGAACATGGCACCATCAATATGATTGTTCTGACCAACCGGAAATTGGGCCCGAACGCCTTGACCGGGACCATTATATCCGCCACCGAAGCCAAATCTGCGGCATTGTCCGATCTGGATGTCAGAAGTTCTTACACAGCCTGGGATCATCAGGCCACCGGAACGGGAACTGACAATATTATTGTGGTGCAGGGGGAGGGACCCCCGGTGAAATTTGCCGGCGGCCATACCAAGGTGGGTGAACTCATTGCCCGGGCGGTCCATGCTGGGGTCACCGAAGCGATTGGTCGGCAAAACGGCATCAGGGCCGACCGGGATCTCTTTCAGCGGCTTGATGAGCGAAAGCTTCGCCTGGAAAAGCTTGTGCGACTTTTTCCTGCCGCTAACGAGAAAAATCTTTTAACACAGCTGGAAACCGTATTGGAAACTCCCTTTTATGAATCTTTTATCGAATCCGCATTTGCCATCAGCGACGAATATGGGAAGGGGCTTATCAAGGACCTGGCCTTTTTTGACGCCCAATGCGGATCTGTAGCGGCTCGGCTGTCAGGGAAAGAAAAGATCTCTCTCACCGATGTATCCAAGGTTCCATTGCCAACGGTGATGGCAAAGGCCTTTGGTGCGCTTATGGATGGGGTCCAGGCACAATCTGTTGAGAAGGTGCATCCATGACCGGCCGACACAGAAGGAATCATCAGAAGATGAAATTGAAGGTTTTAATGTTGATGTTGTCGATTTGCTTTCTTTTTACGCTGAGCAATGTTCAGGCCGAGAAAATAGCCATTTTAGAGATTGACATCAACAGCTACCAGCTCCACCTGGCCCTGAAACGGTTGGGGCTCCCTGCATCAATCGAAACACGGTTTTTTACGCTGGAAGAGCTGAATACCGATGCCACCGCGAAAAAATTCATTGCTGATACATCGCTGGTCTTTGTGAACACGATGATGAAAGAGCTGCCCGACTTTTTGGTGAATGAAAAGTTAGTAAAGGGCCGAACGGTCTATGCGCTCAATCGGGCCGGGGACGTGGAAGATCTGAGTAAAAAAGGAATCGTGTTCGATAATGCGATTGTGAATTACTACCGGAACCTGACCGTTAACAATATGATCAATATGGTCCGCCTGGCGGTTCAGCGACACATTGATGCATCGGTCATCGTCGGTGAGCTTGAAACCTTGCCACAGGCCTGTATCCATCATCCGGAGGCCCCGGAAACCTTCGATGACCCCCAGGCATATAAAAAATGGTACGGGGATAGATCCGGCGCTGATGCCGCAAACCCATGGGTTGGCATCATGTTTTATGTCAATACACTGAAAGAGGGGCAGGTGGAGGCCGCCGCCGGGCTGATTGAAAAATTGGAAGCCGCCGGGTTCAATGTGCTTCCCTGCTTCGGCCCGGTTCAGACGGTACTGACCCGTTATTTGGCACCTGTTGACGGCAAGTCACCGGTGGATATGCTGCTTGCGTTTACCATGAAATTTGTCTCCTGCATAAACGATGAGGTCCGGTTGTCGCTTGAAAGGATCAACGTGCCGGTGTTTAACGTGATTCGTCCCTATGCGGAGACCACCGAAGCATGGCGCCAAAGCGAGGTGGGCTTAGGCCCCATGGAGACGGTTTGGGCAGTGGCGATTCCCGAGTTGTCCGGGGGTATCGAACCCACTGTGCTGGTAGGGAAAAAAGAGCTGATCGATGAAGCCTCCGGTCGACGATTGTGCGTGTATGAAACCATCGATGAGACCATCGACTTTCTCGTTCCCCGGTTGAAAAAATGGGCGGTGCTGCAGCGAAAGCCCAATGCTGAAAAGAAAGTGGCGATTATCTACTATAACCACAGCCAGGGGAAGCAGAACATCGGCGCCGCCTACCTGAACGTATTCCGCAGCCTTCAGGTAATTTTGACCCGGATGAAACAGGAGGGATATGGGGTTGACCGGGCAGACCGGTTGACCGAAGAGGAACTGCAAGAAATGATTATGGCCGGTGGCCGAAATGTTGGGTCCTGGGCCCCGGGAGAACTGGATGCACTTCTGCAGGCCGGCGATGTGGAAACGGTTTCATTGGCAGCGTATGCGAAATGGTTTGACGAACTTCCCGAAGCCTTTAAAAAACCGGTGGTGGCGCAATGGGGCGAGCCAAAAGACTGCGCCATTATGACCAAGGATGGCCGGCTGGTGTTTCCCATGGTAAAGCTCGGTAATATCGTGTTGCTTCCGGAACCGGCACGGGGGTGGACGGATGATCCCATGAAACTCTATCATGACGCAACCCTTTATCCGCATCACCAGTACATCGCCGCTTACCTTTGGCTTTCCAAAAAATTTCAGGCGGATGCCATGGTTCATTTGGGTACCCATGCCACCTATGAGTGGCTGCCCGGCAAGCAGGCGGGACTGGTCCCATCCGATCCGCCTGAGATCATGACCGGCGCCATTCCCAATATCTACCCCTATATAGTGGATGATATCGGGGAAGGCATCGAAGCCAAGCGCCGGGGGCGGGGCGTGATACTTGATCATCTGACACCTCCCATGAAAGAGGCTGATTTATACCATGAATACAGCCGCCTTCACGATCTGTTTCACAAATATGAGATTGCCACAGCAAACGGCAGTGAAACCGCGTCTGAATACATGAAGCGCATGTTTGAGATCGTTGAGGCCACAGGAATCGCCAAAGATCTTGGCATTACCCAAATGGATGCGGTCGCGGCGGAAGAAATTCATCTTTATCTTCACGAAATCGATACCAATTCACTTCTCGCGCCCAGCGAAGCCCGAGTCGTTGGGATTTTACCGAAAGGTAGAAGAAATACGATATTGTTACCCAATGGGTGATCTCAAAATGAGAAAGTCCCATCTGAGCAAAGGTTAGCCACCAGCTCAGTAGCGAGGTCCGCAGGCAAACCCGGTAACGGGCGTCTGGAGCCGGACGGAGCAAGGGCGTAGGCCCTGCATTGAGCCCCGAAATATGTATAGTTGTGGACCGATAGGATAATCGTCCTGATACTAAGGAAGAGAAAGCCGACACTGTGAAGTGAGTGGAAGGCAGAAGTCCTGTGAGCGTTATGGCGAGCGAATAGGACACCACCGGGGTCTGAGACCAGGGCATGTGCTCAAGGGGGTAACTCGGGAACTGGGGAGATCCGAATGCTTCCTTGTACGACACGGTTGGGAGAAACCGTCCAAAGAGTAAAACTCCCGGCTCTGCAACAGACAACCTCCGCTGTGCAGAGAGTTCGAGAGAATTGACGAACGCAGAGAGGTGATACAAGGTATTGGGGGCGGAGTGACAAACGAACAACCCCAAGATAGGCATTCGGAAGTCTTAGTGGATCATAGTACCGATGTTCGGGGAAACCGGGACGGGAAGGTGGGGAAGTTTCGCCCAAGCGACCCACTGTAGGGAAGGTGAAGCAGGGTATAACGTTTCTCTGGAAGGAACTATGGGAGATACACAGAAATCACAAACCATATCAACGAAAAACCAGGGAATTGCGTCGCAGGATGCGTGCGATTCCAGGAGTTGTTCAAACCGTGACGTAAAGGACAATCCACCGCTATTGGTAGGTGAGTCTTCGCTCGTCCGGGTCAAGATGCTGGCAGAGGCGGACCCGCGTTTGGTGTTTACGTCTCTGGCGCACAGGATCGATTTATCCCTGTTGAGAAAGTCATTCCGCAAACTGCACAAGAATGAGTCCACCGGTGTAGACAAGGTGACGGCAAAGCAGTACGCCGTGGATCTTGACGAAAACCTCTATAATCTATATCAACGGCTGTGCAGAGGTCAGTACGTTGCTTCCCCGGTGAAGCGCATTTGGCTGGATAAGGAAGACGGTAAAAAGCGCCCCATAGGGATTACTGCCCTGGAAGACAAGATAGTTCAAAAGGCGGTGGCGATCCTATTGGGTGTGGTCTATGAACCGATATTCCATGATTTTTCGCATGGGTTTCGTCCCGGCCACAGCCAGCATATGGCAATCCACGAACTTCGTGAGAAATGCCGAAATCTGAACATCAACTGGATCTTGAGCGCTGATATTACAGGATTATTTGACAATATTGATCGTAACCTGCTGCGGGATATAATCCGAATCAGGGTGAATGACGGCGGCATTATTCGGCTTATCGGCAAGTGGTTGAACGCCGGTGTAGCTGAAGGCGGTGAGGTCATCTATCCTGAGAAGGGTACTCCCCAAGGTGGGGTTATTTCGCCGACGCTCAGTAACGTTTTTCTGCACTACGTGTTGGACGACTGGTACGTCAAGGAGGTCGGACCACGTTTGAAGGGCAAGTGTTTCCTAATTCGATTTGCAGATGATTTCATTATGGGGTTTCAACTGGAGTCGGACGCTAAGAGATTAATGGAAGCATTACCGAAACGATTCAACCGTTTCAAATTAGACCTTCATCCGGAAAAGACCCGGTTGATTCCATTCGGAAAGCCACCACGGAGCGGGAAGCCGAAAGGAACCTTTGATTTTCTCGGGTTTACCTTTTACTGGGGTAAAAGCCTTAAGGGCAACTGGGTGATAAAGAAGCAAACCGCCCGGAAACGGCGAAACCGCTTTATGCGGATGTTGTGGAATTGGTGCAAAGAAAATCGGCATGACCCCCTGAAAGAGCAGCATGAAATGCTATGCAGCAAACTTCGGGGGTATTACCAATACTTTGGGGTGCGGGGAAACTATAAGGTGCTGGAGGTGGTGTACGAGTTCGCAGGAAAAGCATGGAGACGCTGGCTCGGACGGCGCCATAGGGATGGGTATATAAGTTGCGAGAAGTTCAATCGCATTCTCAAGACCTTTCCCCTGCCGCTCCCCCGGATAGTTCATAATATCTGAACACTTGCAGGGCAGCAAAGTTATGCGCCAATCGGGGTGTCGCCTGATTGGTTGACGGCTCGGTAAAAAGGGCCTGAATCGAGGAACCGGATGCGGGAAAACTGCACGTCCGGGTCTGTGGGGAGGGCGCCGGGTAACCGGTGCCTTTACCCGGACCTATGGACTCCATACCTACGGAAAACCATACAACAGTGATGCGGCGGCGGAAACCATTCGGCTGATCATGCAGCAAAATCCCAAGGCTGATGAAAACCAGGTAAAAAAGGACCTCAATGCATCGCCGGTTCGGGAAATGGAAAATTTCATTCGGGCGCTGAACGGAGAATACGTGCCCGCCGGAGAAGGAAACGATCCATTGCGAAACCTTGCCGCCCTTCCGACCGGAAAGAACTTTTACGGCTTCTCACCCGCGAAGGTCCCTTCCAAGGCGGCCTGGGAGGTCGGAAAGCGGGCGGCGCTGCAGATGATCGATCAGAAGCAGGAGAAAGAGGGGAAATATCCTGAAAAAGTGGGGGTCGTCCTGTGGGCCACTGAAACCATCCGAAATGAAGGGATCAATGAAAGCACCATTCTTTATCTCATGGGTATCGAGCCAATTTGGGATGCCACGGAACGGGTAACCGGTTGCCGTGTGATTCCCGGCAACCAATTGGGGCGCCCCCGAATTGATGTGCTGATCAACCCGTCCGGATTGTACCGGGACATGTTCCCGAACAAACTTTTGTATCTGGATGATGCGGTGCAGAAGGCCATGGCCGAGACGGACATCGAAAATTATCTGGCAAGAAACAACAGGGTTATTAAAAGCGCACTGATGGCATCCGGAATGACGGAGCAGGAAGCAGAGGCCCAGTCACGGTTTCGCATCTTTACCGAAAAGGTTGGTTCTTACGGCAACGGCGTGGAGGAGATGGTGGGGGCCTCGGGTCTCTGGGAATCTGACGAGGCGATTAGTGATGTTTATCTGAATCGGGCCCAGTATGCCGTGGGACAGGGCAAATGGGGTGTTCCCGTCAAGGCGGCGTTTACGGAAAATCTTCGGGGCGTGGATGTTGCCGTTCATTCCCGGTCGAGCAATGTGGTTGGGATTATCGATACGGATGATTTTTTCATGTATCTCGGCGGAATGTCCCTGGCAGTCAAAAACATCAAGGGCGAAGCGCCGGACACCATGGTGACCATGCATCGCAGAAAAGACGAACTGATGGTGGAAAATGTGGCAAAGACCATCGGCCGGGAAATGCGAACCCGTTATTTAAATCCCCAGTGGATTGAAGGCATGAAACAGGATAATTATGCCGGTGCTCGGCAAATGTCAGAGTTTACGGAAAATCTCTGGGGATGGCAGGTGACGGTTCGGAATGCGGTGGATGCGGCCAAATGGCAGCAGATATACGAAGTCTATGTGGAAGATAAATATGGCATGGAAATCGCTGATTTTTTCAATGCGCACAACCCCTGGGCATATCAGTCCATGACGGCCCGCATGCTGGAGGCTGTCCGAAAGGATTACTGGCAGGCCGATGAAAAGGTGACACAGAAGCTGGCGGCGGAATATGCCGTGAATGTGGTGGAAAAGGGGGTGGCTTGCTGTGATCATACCTGCAACAACCCGATGCTCAATCAAATGGTGGTCAATATTATTTCGCTGCCGGGAGTGCTGTCTCCCGAAATGGTGGAAAAATTCAAGCTGGCGATCGAAAAGGCGGCTGCCAAAACGCTAGAAGCCCAAGTGGATTCACGCAGCGAATTGCTGGCGGCGCTCGATGCAGGGCCGGACGGGTCAAAAAGTAATGATCAGGCAGACCAACAGCCTAAGGCGTCCCAAAGCAAGGAGATGAAAAATAGCGAGAAGGACTCAGAATCCGTTGAAGGCTTCAAGATGGAGGAGATGGACACCCAGGACGACGCTACGGATTTGAGTTCTTCAGGGATTCAATGGGCTGCTTCGCTTTTTGTGCTGCTGTTGATGGGCCTTTTTCTATGGGGATCACGACGCAGGAGGGGATAGGGATTATTTTAGGGTACATGGTGCTGCAAAGCTTTGTTAACTAATTCAGTAAACCACGAAGTAAACCACGAAGTTCACGAAGAGCACGAAGAAAGGACCAGCCGCTTTCATTTTTTTCTTCGTGTTCTTCGATATCTTCGTGGTGAAATGCTTTCTGTATTAAAATTATAGGCTTTTTGAATGAACAGCTTCACGTTATCAAAGTCTATACTTATTTATGGAAAATCATAGTGGGAGAACAAATGGCATATCAAAGTTTAATACTCGGCATTCTGTTCAGTGTCGGCATTTTTGCCGTAAAAAGCGGTATTGGGGTTGCGTATGTCGTGTCTCGACAAAATAAGAAGAAAGCAAAGGGCGCCTGCTGGATTTTGTTCGCTTTGGCCTATTTGGTGGTTTTTGCTGTAGCCTTTATAATTTTACGGAAGGTTGATTTAATCCAGCATCTTTCGGTTATCCAAAATTTCATCAAATCCGGCATGGCTGTCCATTTGATCATGGCGGCCCTGATGTTCGCCTGGGGGGGCATACTCCTGAAAAAGGAAAATGGAATGTCAGGATCCAGCAAGGGATGGCTGATGCTGGTGGTTCCCTGTCCGGTGTGTATCACCGTGATACTCTTCTCCCTTGGGTTTTTAATGGCGTACTTCCCGGATAAGATGGAACGCGTTGCGGGGCTGCTTTACTTCGGATTTTTGGCGGTGAGCGCCCTAACGGTTGTTGTCTTATCGGTGCTTCGGCGTCAGCGACAGACGTCACCTGAATCGTTATTGGGACTTACCATGATGCTTATTGCCATTTATTTTTTTCTGTCCGTGACCGTAATGCCACAATTTGCCGATATGGATAGAATCTATCGCATGGCGTTGTATGAGGGGAAACCCACTGACGTGGAAATGCTTCCTGTTTTCATGGCGATTATTTTTACGGCCATGGCCTTTTTCGCGGGCTATGGTTTTCGGTTGAGACAGATAAGGAGGGTTCCATGATGGACATTGGTGCAATGCTTAAAACGTTTATTTATCTTATTTCTTCATCCCTACTCTACCCAGTCCTGTTGCTGTTGGTGGCCCTGACGCTTCTCATTATTGTATATGCAGGAACATTCTTTGCCGAGTGGTTGGAGCGACTCCGGTTGGAAAAATGCGATCCGCAACGGCTGCCGGAAATGATCAAAACCGGTCGGGGTGCTGCGTTACTTTCCCACCGGGTAAACCGATACATCATCGGCATAACACAAATCATAAGCGAGTTATCTCATAAAGAGGCTGCCATTGAAAACCTGCTGCAAGATACGACCCTGGGGCTTTGGAAGTCGATGGACCGGCTGCGAATGCTGGTGCGTATTGCGCCGTCACTGGGACTGATCGGAACCCTGATACCCATGGGAACGGGATTGGCTGCCCTTGGTCAGGGCGACATGACAAAACTGTCAACGGACCTGGTGATTGCCTTTACCACCACAGTAACAGGGTTGGCGATCGGAACGGTTGCTTTTTTTCTCTACACTGTCCGAAGGCGATGGATTGAAGAAGATATCAAGAATATGGAGATTGCTACCGAAATGCTGGCAGTCGAATTTGAGAATGAAAACCATGAAATACTTTCAAAGACGGCGAATTAGAAGATCCGGAAAAGGGTTTGGCGATCAGGCGTTCCGAGATGATGACCCCATGACCGGTGTGGCCAACCTGTTTGATATCGGGTTGGTATTTATTGTGGGCCTCTTGATGACGCTGTTCAGTGCCTATCATCTTCAGGATCTGTTTGACGAGACATCAGAGATGACCATCATGAAGCAGCACGCGTCCGGCCAGATGGAGATCATCACCAAAAAGGGAACCCGCGTAAAGGCCATGAAAGTATCAAAATCAAAGGCAAGCGGTCAGGGGGAGCGGCTTGGGATCGCGTATCGGTTGGAGGATGGGACGATGGTTTATGTGCCGGAATAATTTTTTCTTAAAGCGAGTAAGGAGATTCATTGAGAATAGGGTTGCAGATGAAGCGAATAATTGGGGTGGTATGTTTTTCTATCGTTATAACGATGGGCTTTTTTGGGGAAGAAACCTTTGCGCAGGATCATCAAGGCCACGGTCACGGACATGGTCACGGTCATGGTCATGGAGCGGCGATGAATATGGATGAGATCGTGGTGACGGCGGAACGGATTCAGGCCTATATCGAAAATCACCCCCAGCAGGTGACGATCATGACGCAGTCGCAAATTGCCCAGGGCAGTTTTACGGATCTGAACCAGGTGCTCGATACGATGCCGGGGGTGGAAGTAAAAAAAAGTGGGAGTGGTCTCGGGTCACGTATCTCTATCAGAGGCTCCGGAAATACCGGAAAGGTGTTGGTCCTGATCAACGGGCGACCGGCCAACAGTACACAATATGGGGGAGTCGATCTGGATTCTATCCCATTGAGCATAGTAACCCGCGTGGAGGTGTTTAAACCGCCGATACCGGTTTGGCTGGGGCCTGGCGGAACGGCAGGTGCTGTGAATATTACCCTTGGTGACATGGTTGCCAAATCAGAGAAAGAAAAAACGACCACCCGAATCGGTATCCAGGGCGGCTCATTCGGACATATCGGTGCCAATGTGTCCAGGCAGATGGGGATCAATGACCACCAGCTGAGGCTTACTGCTAATGGGAAGCACCGTGACGGCCGGCGTACCAACAGCGACCACGATAGTGGGAGCCTCAGCCTTCAGTGGAACCTGCCGATCCGGGGAGACGTCCATTATGATGTGAATGGCCGGTATTACCAGTCCGAACATGGGTCCCCCGGCAGGACCAGCAACCCGACACCCAATGCCAGACAAACCTACAAAAAGGGTGCCCTGGATTTACGCGCAAAGGGTCTTTGGGGGGAGGCGTGTGATTATGAGCTGAAGACGTATTTGGATGTCACACACCTTAAAGATGATTCTGAGTTCGGGTTGGAATCTACCCTGGATGCCGTCACCTATGGGATCAAGAATGAGACCAATTGGGCTGATGAAAGTGACCAGTGGGCGGTGCGCATGTCAGCCAATTTGGCGCAAGATATTATTGACCATACCTTGAGCGGGGATCATCATCGGGAACAGGGCTCATTCGGATTACAGGGTGATCGGCTGATCGACAAAATAGCCACCAGTCTGGGCGGTCGCTGTGATTATACATCGGATTTCGGTTTTCAGCCGGCGGGAACCGGGGGTGTCACTGTCCCCATCGGAACGAAGGTTCAGGCGAAGTTCAATGCCGGCTATGGCGCAAATGTGCCGACGTTCGGTCAGCTCTATCAGCCAAGCCATGGTTCGATCGATCAGGTCCGCGGCAATCCGGACCTGAAAGAAGAGCGAATCTGGTCCCTATCACTGGGGGCGAGTTATCGCATAACAGAAGGTAGCACCATTGAAATGACGCTTTTTCGCGAAGACAAGGATGATGCCATTGTCTATTATGAGGGCGCCGACCAGCTCTTTCGACCTGTCAATATTGATGGGTCCTATCGTCAGGGAGTCGAAACCGTTGCAAGTTGGCAATTTAATCCCGCTGCAAATCTTGACATGAGCTATGTGTGGCAGAAGGGGCGAAATCAGGAAAATGATAAGGACCTTACCTATACCCCTGAACACAAGGTGAAGGCCAGCTTAAATTGGGCTTTGGCGACCAAAACCAGGACCATAACAACCTTTTCCTATGTTTCAGAACATTACAGCGATCTTGAAAACACAGATGAAAAACGGGTCGACGGCTACGTTACCGTTGATCTGAAAATCATTCAGCCGTTCGTATATAAACAAAAGCGCTGGGAACTGTTTGTTGATGCGGCCAATCTGTTTGATGAATCCTATGAAGTCCACCATGGATACCCTGATGATGGGTTCCGTTTTACCGTTGGCATCAACGTTGATTTATAGCAGGAGAGAGCATGATAGACTTAATTCCAGGAGCGGAAATCGAACAGCGCAGCCTGGCGATCATTGAAAAAGAGGCGGGGGAACATCGGTTTAATTCGCAGGAATGGGCGGTGGTTCGCCGGATGATTCATGCATCGGCTGATTTTTCAATGATGTCATTGGTAAAATTTCAGGGGGATCCTGTCCAAAAGGGAATTGTTGCCCTTCAGCGGGGTGTTCCAATTATCGCGGACAGCACCATGCTGCAAAGCGGAATTTCCAAGGCGCGGCTGGCTCGCATTCATCCAAATTATGAAACGGGCAATGTTGTATGCAACATTACGGATGATGAGGTCATCCGGCTGGCCCGGGAACATGGATTGCCCCGATCCATCTTCAATATGCGGTCCTTGAAGGACAAGGTTGACGGGGGGATTGTATGTATTGGCAATGCGCCTACGGCACTTTGGGAGGTCATCCGTCTTATGACGGAAGAAGACATCATGCCGGCGCTGGTGATTGCCATGCCGGTGGGGTTTGTCAATGTGGTTGAGACCAAAGAAATGATAGAACAGATAGACATACCGTATGTAATGGTAACAGGACGGCGTGGCGGGACCCCCTTGGCGGTGGCTGCGCTCAATGCCATTGCCATTTTGGCTTTGGAGGAAGAAAAATAATATGAAAGCGATCATTTTGTTGGGACATGGTAGTCGGGTGCCGGGCGCCGGGGAAGGCATGGAAAAGGCAGCCCAGGGCCTGAAAGAAAAGTATGGGTATGAATTGGTCGAAACCTGCTATATGTCAAGGCTCGGTCCTCATTTTCCGGAAACCCTGGCGGGCTGCGTTGAAAAAGGAGCCACGGAGGTGGTTGTCATTCCGTATTTTTTAAACATGGGGCTTCACATTCAACTCGATATTCCTGAGATGATGAAAGAAGAGGCGGAAAAGTATCCGGCCGTGCGACTCATCTATGGAAAACAGCTCGGGTATGATAATGTGTTCGTGGACGTGCTGCATAAACGGATCGAAACATCGATCGATGATGTTGACGTGCGGGAGCTGAAACTGTCCCCCAGGGATTCGTTCCCGGTGCCGGAGGGCCAGGGTGAATTTGTGGAGATGTCGCCGGAAGAGGCCAAGCATTACCACGGCGGCCATTCGCACCACCACTAAAATCAATTATGAATTATGAATTATGAGTTTTGAATGAGAGGTTGTTGCCGTTCAAATTATAGGATGAAAATCCGTCATTCAAAATTTAGAATTCAAAATTAAATTGCATTCGGCACATCATATTTAAAAAGTAATATTTTGGATTAGAAAATTAAAAGAGATACGAAGCATAAATTAAGGGAGGGCATTACCACCGGCACCTGCGCGGCGGCGGCCACGGCGGCGGCGGTGGAGGCTTTTTTTCGCACCACCCCGGAAACCGTATCTGTTCAACTGCCGGACCAGAAGGGTGAGGTGTCTGTGCCGGTTCAAAGAATCCATGTTATGGAAACCGGCATGGGGTGCAAGCGAATTGAAGCGCTGGTGATGAAAGAGGCGGGGGACGATCCGGATGTCACCCACCACGCCCGTATTGGTGCCAGAGTTGCTATTGAAAAGAGCGACCAGAACCGTGTGGTGATTGAGGGGGGAGAGGGCGTGGGGACTGTAACACGCGCTGGATTGCCGGTGCCAAAGGGGGAACCTGCTATCAATCCGGTTCCCCGCAAGATGATCATCCATGAAGTGCTTCGACGGCTGCCAAAGGCGGAGACCTTTACGGTTACCACCGAAATCTTTGTTGAAAAGGGCGAAGAAATTGCTCAAAAAACCCTGAACCCGAGACTTGGGATCGTCGGCGGGATATCGATCCTTGGCACCAGCGGGATTGTAAAACCGTTTTCTGCGGAAAGCTATCGGGAGACAATCGATATTTGTCTTCGGTCGGCCCGGTCAGAAAACCTTAAAAAATGCGTACTGTCAACCGGGCGACGAAGTGAGCGGGTGGCCCAGGCGCATTTTTCAGAATGGCCCGATCTTTGTTTCGTTCAGTTTGCTGATTTTTTTTCCTATGCCCTGCAGCGCGTTTCCCATATGGGATTTGAGCATGTGGTGCTTTCCGGTTTTTTTGGAAAACTGTGCAAATGGGCGATGAACATGAAATATACCCATGCCAGGTCAGGGCTCATTGATTTTGATGCGATGGCGCAGATAGCCCGTAAGGCCGGCTGTGGCATTGACTTTTGCCGGCAGGTGAAAAACGCCAACAATGCACGGGAGATTTTCGAACGACCCGATGCCCAGTTACCACTTTTTGTGGATACGGTGGGACGACTGGCACTGGAAAATGCGACTGGATTTTCAGGCCATAAACCCAACATCACCATTTGTTTGTGGGATTTTGAAGAAAAGTTATTTCAAACATGGGACACACAGGAGTGATCAACAAAATCCATGTGATCGGGATAACCGTTTCCGGTGATCCACTGACCGAAGAAAATCGTCGGTTGATTGCCCAGGCGGATGTGCTGGTGGGCGGACGAAGACATCTTTCTCTTGTCTCCGCCCAGCAGGGACGAAAAATTCCGATTACAGCCGACGTGGGATCTGTGCTTGCTGAAATTGACCGGTGTTTTTCAGAGGATCTTCGGGTCGTGGTTCTGGCCACCGGAGATCCTTTGCTGTTTGGGATCGGAAATACCCTGATCGACCATTTTGGCCAGGAGGCGGTGGCTGTTGAACCCGGCATTTCCGCACCGCAGGTCGCCCTGTCCCGACTGGGTATGAAAACCCATCAGGCGGTTACCCTAAGCCGTCATGGGGCAAGGCATGACGATTTAAGGGGCTTGCTGGATCATGCCGTTGGCATCATTCTCACATCCCATGGATCAGGGGTGGGGCAGGTGGCGCGTGAAGTTACGACCCGCTTCCCCTGGACGAAAACATGGCGGGGGCATGTATGCCAATGTTTGGGGACACCCCAGGAGACCATCGACACCCTGCCACTGGCCCGGATTGCCGAAACGAATCAGTTTAAGGAACCCAATTTGCTGGTGGTGGAAAACCCGAACCCCATTCCATTACCGGGGATAACTGCTGAGTTTGGCCGGCCGGACGAGGTGTTTATTCATAAGCATGGCCTGATTACCCATCCGGAGGTCAGGGCCATCACCCTGTCAAAACTCCGCTTACCTGCGGCTGAGGTGTTGTGGGACGTGGGGGCCGGCTCTGGTGCGGTTGGCATTGAAGCGGGATTGCTGAATCCCTATGCTCAGGTGTTTGCGGTTGAGAAGAATGGGGAGAGAATCAAACATATTACGGCTAACATTGAACAGCAAGGGGCCCAAAATGTGACCCCGATTCATGGGGATGCCCTGGCGGTTTGCAGCGCTTTGCCTTGCCCAAACCGTGTGTTTATTGGGGGCGGCGGTGCTTCCCTGCCAGCGTTGCTCGATTTATGCCATGAGCGGTTATTGGAAAATGGCATTATGGTCGTTAATACGATCACCATTGAATCCTTTGAAACGGTGCACCATTTTGCCCGGGGACGTCAGAAAGAAGTTCAGTGCATGACCGTTCAGATATCTCGCATGCAGCCACTGGCGTCCTACCACGCCATGAAAACTGAAAATCCCATTACAATATTTGAGATAAAAAAATGACAAAAAATAAAACAATTTATTTTGTGGGGGTGGGGCCGGGGGATCCGGGCCTCATGACACTCAAGGCCGTTGACTTGATCAAGCAGTGCGATGTTCTCTTTGTCCCGGTTCGTAAGAAAAATACCACCACATCACTGGCCTTAAACGTGGTTCAAAAGGCCGTTGATGTGGCAGATAAGAAGATCGTCTATCTTCCGTTTCCCATGGTGAAGGGGACTGAAAAGATTATGTCCGCCCTGGCACCTGCCGCAGATATGGTGCGGGAAACCTTGGATAAACACCCACAGGGCGTTTTTATTACGCTGGGTTGCTCGACCATTTACTCAACCGCGGGGAATCTTTTTCTTGTTTTAAAGGATGAAGATATTGTCATGCATTTTGTTCCGGGTGTGAGTGCTATCAGCGGGAGCGCAGCCGATGCCACCAGCCCCCTTGTGTTTTCAGAAGAAAAACTGGTCGTGTTGCCCACCACCTACGCCATGGACCAAATCGAATCCTGCCTGTCTGATTTTGACACGGTGGTCCTGATGAAAGTTCATTCGAGTCTGGATGTCATTCGGACACTCATCGAGCGAAAAGGGCTTCCGCGGACGTCTTTTATTGTTGAAAAGGCCACAACCCATGATGCCAAAATCCATTCGCTGGCGAGTTTACCGGAGGACTACCGGCCCCATTACATGAGTACAGTGGTGATTAGGAGAAACATATGACAATTGTTAGCTTCATCGGTGCAGGCCCTGGAGATCCGGAACTGATTACCTTAAAGGCCGTCAATCGGATTCAAAAAGCGGGGTTGATCGTATATGCGGGTTCCCTCGTGCCCATATCTGCATTTTTAGCCCACACCACGCTGGGGGAGGAATCAATCATATCCAGCGCGCCATTGACCCTGGAAGAGACCCATTCCTTAATGGTAACTGCCATTCGTGCGGGTAAATCGGTTGCCCGTATCCATACTGGAGACCCGTCGATCTATGGGGCAATTTCCGAACAGATGGCCTTGCTGGACAAGGACGGTATCGATTATGAAGTGGTGCCGGGGATCTCGTCTGCCATGGCGGCGGCAGCGGCCTTAAAAACGGAATTTACCGTACCGGACGGCACCCAAACGGTCATGTTCACCCGTATTCATGGCAAAACCCCGGTTCCGGAGCAGGAGGATCTTGCCGCACTGGCCACCCACGGCTCCACCATGGTTATTTTCCTGAGCGCCCATATGGCGGACGCGGTTGCTGAAAAACTACTGCGGCATTATCGTGCCGACACCCCAGCGGCAATCGCATATCGGGTCGGTTGGCCGGGTGAAAAGATTCTCAGAACGACGCTGGCAGAACTTCCGGACGCGTTACGCCAGTATGGCATAAAGAACCAGGCGCTTTTAATGGTGGGCGAGGCATTCCAGAAGACGAGGGCTGCCGGTGTCAGGTCCGTGCTTTACGGAAAGGAGAAACGAACCGGTGGTCCCAGATAAAAAAAGATCAGATAAAAAAAGAACCGATGGAAAAGGAGCAGATAGAAAACGAATTGCGTGCTGGGCATTGACAGAAAGGGGCGTGCAACTGGCGCTTTCCATCGCGGAAAAAACAGCCGTATCTGCCCTGTATGTACCAGATAGATTTACCAAAATGCATGCCGGAGACATCTTGATCGGGTTTTCGCATTTTTCCTCGGCCCTAAAGACACAGTTTCATGAATTTGACGCCCATCTTTTTGTCATGGCCTCCGGTATTGTGGTTCGGGCCATCGCATCACTGATTCAGGACAAAACAACAGATCCGGCGGTCATGGTGGCCGATGAGGCAGGGCAGCATGTGATCAGTCTGACATCCGGGCACCTTGGCGGGGCGAACGCATTGACTTTAGAAATGGCCTTTGCCATTGATGCGCAGCCAGTGATTTCCACCGCGACAGACCTAAACGGTATCCTTGCGTTGGACGCTGTGGCTCAGAAGATCGGGGCGGTGGTTGAAAACAGGGGGATGATCAAAAAAACGTCCGTCTGTATGCTCAGCGGGGTGCCGGTGGCGTTGGTCTGTGACCGGGACCTGTATGAACGTTTCTATGGCCATCAAAGTATTCGGCCGGATTATTATGATGCGATTGATGAAACGCGCCTTACAAACTACGAGGCTGCGTGTATCATCACTGAAAAGACGATAGCGTTACCGCAAGACATACTTCAAAAAACCCTGCTCATTCGGCCCCCAACATTGGTGCTGGGAATTGGGTGCAACAAAGACACACCGGAAAAGGAAATCGCTGATGCGGTTGCCAAGGTATTTTGCGACCATGCCCTTTCCTTTTTTTCTGTAGTAGAAGTGGCCACGGTGGATCAGAAAAGAGAGGAGCCCGGACTTGTGGCCTATGCGCGCGTCATTGGCCGCAAGCTTACATCCTATCCTGCGGAGGTTTTGGATCGGGTGGAAGACCCGGGCATGTCTCCCCCATCGGCCCATGCCCAGAAGCACGTTGGGGCAAAGGGCGTGGCAGAGCCAGCGGCACTTCAAAGTGCTGGGACAGGTGCCTGGCTTATGGTCCCAAAGCAGAAAATTGGCAATGTGACGGTGGCGGTGGCCAAAAAGGGGGGGGGCTGGGCGGAAAACAAACCCGGAAAACTTTTGGTGGTGGGGATCGGGCCCGGCGGTGATGATTATATGACCCGAAATGCCCGCAGAATGATTCAACAAAGCGAAGTCATTGCCGGGTACCACAAATACATTGAGCACGTTAAGCCGTTCATTGCCGGAAAGGATGTTATCTCCACCGGGATGGCCCGGGAAATTGACCGGGTGGATGCCGCCATTCAGTCGGCGTCCCAGGGCAATACTGTTTCCCTGGTCTGTTCGGGGGATGCCGGTATCTATGGCTTGGCAGGGCTGGTGTATGAAAGAATGGATCGGCTCGGTGTCCAAATGGATACGGAAATTTCCCCCGGCGTTACGGCTGCAGCGGCGGCGGCCTCTCTTCTGGGGGCTCCGTTGACAAACGATTTTGTTACCTTGAGCCTTTCGGATTTGTTGACGCCGACCGAAGTCGTTGAAAAACGAATTGCAGTGGCTGCCAGCGCGGATATGGTCACCGCGGTGTACAACCCTGTCAGCAAGAAACGCACCGTTTTGATACGACAGCTCCAGACTGAATTTTTAAAATATCGAAAGGGGAATACACCGGTGGGTATCGTGACCCATGCCTTACGAGGGGGGCAGCGAGTGGAGATCAGTACCCTTGACGCATTTTTGGCGTGTACGATGAACATGAATTCGGTGATCATTGTGGGGAATAGTGATACGAAAATGATTGATGGGCATATGGTGACCCGGCGGGGGTATGAACGTAAATGAAGAAGGTGAAGAAAATCAGCTTTCTTGGTACCGGCTCCGATGTGGGAAAGAGCATTGTCACCACTGCCTGCTGCCGGATACTGAAAAACCGAGGTTTCAAGGTGGCCCCGTTCAAGGCACAGAATATGTCCAACAACTCTTATGTGACCTACGAAGGGGGAGAGATCGGCCGGGCCCAGGTGGCCCAGGCAGAGGCAGCCGGTTGCCTCCCATCCGTTCACATGAATCCGGTACTGCTGAAACCCAGCAGCGATGTGGGCGCCCAGGTAGTGGTGCTGGGGAAAGCGCATAAAACCATGCCAGCCCTTGATTATTATGGGTTCAAGGATCAATTGCGAAAAACGGTACACGCCAGTTTTGAAAAACTGGCGACCGAATATGACGCCATTGTCATGGAGGGGGCCGGATCCTGTGCAGAAGTCAATCTGAGGCACAATGACATCGTTAATTTTGATATGGCCCTTCGGGTGAAGGCTCCGGTGGTCCTGGTGGCGGATATCGACAGGGGTGGGGTTTTTGCCCAAATCATCGGGACCCTTGAGATCATATCAGAAGAAGAATGGGATCTGGTTGCCGGTATCGTCATCAATAAATTTAGGGGGGACGCAACGCTGTTTGATGACGGCATCGCCTATATCGAAGAAAAGACCCAAAAGCCGGTTCTCGGCCTGGTGCCTTATTTTAAAGGGTTTGAAATTGACACCGAAGACAGTGCTTCCCTGGAGCGGTCCCTAAAAAATAGTTCTAAAAAGAAAAAAGGCGCCATTCGAATCGCCGTATTGCGACTGCCCTACATATCCAATTTTACGGATTTGGAGGCCTTGGCCCAGGAACCGGACGTGGACCTGACCTGGCTCGAATCACCAAAAAACCTTTCCGATGTCGATGCGATCGTGATTCCCGGCAGCAAGAGTGTGGTGCACGACATGATTGCCCTTGAGCGGGCGGGGTGGCCCCAGGCCTTAAAAGCGTATGTCGCGGGTCAAAGGGGGGCTGTGATTGGCCTTTGCGGCGGATATCAGATGCTGGGAACCCGGATCGAGGATCCCCACGGTATCGAAGGGAATGCACAAGCGGTTTCCGGCATTGGCCTGCTTGATGTGGTCACGCGAATGGAAAAGGAAAAAACGGTTCGCTTGTCAAAGGGCAGGGATTTGATTTTTGACGCACCGGTGATGGGATATGAAATCCACATGGGGCAAAGTCTATTAAATAACGATGCGGCACCATTTCTTCAGCTGGATGGCGGACCAGAGGGTGCCATTGCTAACAATGGTTGCGTGTTCGGGACCTATCTGCATGGCCTTTTTGATTCCGGTGCATTCCGGAAGCAATTTTTACAAAAACTCGCGGCGGTGAAAAAAATAGACCTTGATCCGACGATTTTACGGGAAGATCGATGGACCGTAAAAGATAGAAATTATGATCTCTTGGCGGCTCACTTTGAGGCCAACATGGATGTAGAAAAGCTTCTTCGTATCATGGATGGACACCTGTGAAGACAAAAGCATTTCTGATAGCAGGGGCCGGCAGCGGGGCGGGAAAGACCACCCTGACCCTGGGGCTGATGGCGGCATTGAAGAAAAGGGGGATGAACGTTCAGGGGTTTAAGGCCGGCCCGGATTACATTGATCCAAGTTTGCACAGGATCATTACCGGTGCACCCTCCATTAATCTGGACACCTGGATGATGCCTTATGATTTTTTGCAGCACTCCTTTACGTCCCGATCCGCCAACGCGGACGTTTCTGTTATTGAGGGGGTGATGGGACTGCATGACGGCCGGGAACCGGACTCTCCGACCGGGTCCACCGCTGAGTTGGCCGTGACCATGAACGTGCCGGTGGTTCTGGTGATCAATGCATCTGCCATGGCCCGAACTGCGGCGGCGATCGTAAACGGGCTGGTGACCTTTGACCCGGCCGTCAATATCATCGGGGTTGTTTTCAACCGAATCGGTGGGCCGAAGCATCTCGACATTCTCAAAAAGGCCGTGAAGGCTTATTGCACGGTACCGGTGTTGGGAGGGATCCCTAAAAACGAAGACATTGCCATGCCGTCGCGGCACCTTGGGCTGTTTATGGGGGAAGACGGCGTCCTTGATCAGGAAAAAATCAATGGACTTGAAACCCTCGTTTCAACCCATGTGGATGTAGACACAATACTGCGGTGTTCCGACATTGATGTGACTGTCACACAAGCTATCCCAGCTGCATCACCCCCCTGGCCAAAACGGATTGCCGTGGCCCGGGACGAGGCCTTTTGCTTTTATTATGAAGACAATTTTGAGGTGCTGAAACGGCTAGGGTATGAGATTAAATTTTTCAGCCCGTTAAAAGACGCACACCTGCCCCGGAATGTATCCCTTTATTATTTTGGTGGCGGATATCCGGAGTTATATGCCCAAACACTTTCAAAAAACCGTTCCATGCGGGCAGCGGTGCTTGCGGCAAGCCGAAATAACGCGTTTGTCTATGGTGAATGCGGGGGCCTCATGTATCTGGGTGAAACCCTGACCGCCCAAGACGGCAAGCGCTTTCCCATGTGTGGCTGTCTGCCGTACCAGACGGTCATGAAGGGGCGGCTTCAATCCCTGGGATATACCGAGGTCCGGTTGCAGGAAGACTTTCATTTTCTCAGGCATGCGATTCCGTTGCGGGGCCACTGTTTCCACTATTCGGACATGATCGTGGATAGTCATAAACGCATGGACAACGTTTATACTGGCACACCACCGGAAAAGGCAAAGGGGTATCGGGTTCGAAATACGTTGGCATCCTATGTCCATCTGCATTTTTCGGGTTTACTAAAAGAGACGTAAATGAAAAAAGAAGAAACAGCAGCAAAAAAGACACATCAGCACGGCGGCAGTCCCGCGTGTGACTTCGAAAGGTTGGGGATTGTCCCCCGACCGGTTACGGATTTTAGTGTCAACATCAACCCCCTGGGGCCGCCGCAGGCGGTGATAGACGCATGGCCGGAATTGTCCGGTGCCGTGACAACCTATCCCTCGATAGACGGGGATGGCGTCCGGCGCTTTTACGAAACCCGATTTGCGCTTCCCCGGGAGAGTGTTTTGCCGGGGAACGGTTCCATCGAGCTTATCTATCTTTTGCCGCGTGCTTTGAATCTGAAGCGGGTGCTGGTGCTGGCCCCCTCTTTTCATGATTACCAGCGGGCTGCGAGTATCGCCGGAACGGAGGTCGTTGCCATCCCATTTGCTGAAGAAAACGGGTTTGGGGCCCTTTCTGAAACGCAGTTGGAAAAACATCTTGCCGCTGTGGATGCCGTTTGCATCGGAAATCCCAACAATCCGACGGGGACGGTATTTCTCCGAGAACTGTTTCTTTACCTTGCGGACAAGTATCCGGAAAAATGGTTCATGGTGGACGAGGCCTTCGTTCAGTTCGTTGAGAATATGGACGAAGTTACGTTGATAACCAGTCGATATCTAAAGAATAATATCATTATCTTTCACTCCTTAACCAAGTTTTACGCATTACCGGGATTGCGTCTGGGCGCTGCCATCAGCCATCCGGATACCATCGCCAGGCTGATGCAAAAAAAAGAACCCTGGACGGTTAACGGCATTGCTGAAAAGGTTGCCGGCATTTTACTAAATTGCGGTGACTATGAGACAAGAACCCGAAAGATTGTCTGCTCCGAACAGGAAAGAGTCTTTCACCGATTGAACCAGACGCCTGGCTTTCGGATATTTCCGCCAACGGCTAACTTTTGCCTTGCCCAATGGACAGGCGTGGGCGGGCTGGATAATTTGCTAAAGACATTGCTTTCAAACGGGCTTTATGTACGGGATTGCCGAAATTTTCCAGGGCTGGCACAAAATTTTTTCCGATTTGGCATCGGGATGCCTGCCGACAATGATCGACTAATGGACGTGTTGGTCGATTTCGCAGGCGGAACACATGGGTGAATGCATTCTGGTTTTTTCGCTTGCCCTAGCACTGGATTGCCTGCTGGGGGATCCGGTTTATGCCTTTCATCCGGTGAGACTCACCGGGAGGGCCATTGCCGGTGTCGAGACGTTTTTACGGCGGCTGGGACTGTCAGGGATCTTTGGTGGATTTTTTTTGGTCGTCATTGTGCTATTCTTGCCAACGATGGGATATCTATTCGTTCGGACCCTGCTTTACCGGTTGCACCCACTGGCTACGGTACTGTTGGACACCTATTTAGCCTATTCATCGATCGCATTTCACGATCTTTTTCTTCATGCCGGAAAAGTAGCCAGTGCCTTAGAAGAGGAGAATTTGACCAAAGCCCAAGACGCCGTTCAGATGATGGTGGGAAGAGATGCCAGACAACTGGATGCCACTGGCGTTGCGCGGGCCGCGGTTGAAAGTGTGGCCGAAAGTTTTGTGGACGGTTTCCTTTCGCCGGTTTTTTGGTTTTTTGTGGGGACGTTTTTTGCCCACTTAGCCGGGACTGGGGAAAGTCAAGGTGCGATCGTCGGCATGCTGGCGTATCGCACGATTAATACCATGGATTCCATGGTGGGATACCGAAATGACCGTTATCTTCTTTTTGGGCGTGTTGCGGCCAGACTCGATGATGTGGCCAATTTCGTTCCGGCCCGTCTGGCCATCCCCATTGTTTTTCTGGCAGCGCTCTTAACCGGTGGCAACGCCGTGCAATGCCTCAAGATTGCGCGCCGCGACAGATTGAAACACGATTCTCCCAACGCCGGCCATACCGAAAGTTGTGTGGCCGGTGCCCTTGGACTTCGCCTGGGTGGCCCCACCCGCTACCCCGGGAGACTTGCGGAAAAACCATGGTTTGGAGACGGCTCCCACCAAGTGTCTTATCATCATATTCATCAATCTTGTCGCCTTATTCGAGCGGCTGGATATGTAACCGCCGCCATTTTTCTTTTTTCGGTGATTGTGATATTCTCCAAAAACTATCCATAAAGCGGTCTTTTGTTCAAAAATGTCCCGACCCTTTAGTTATACAAATTGATTTTTTGCCTCTCGCCAGAAGGAAGACCAATGACCAATGATTTGGAAAATAAAACTTGTTTTGGGAAAGACATCATACTTGAAAACCCGGCCTATATTCACCCGACGGCAAGGATATATGGCAAAGTGAAGATTTGCGAGGGCGCTTCCATATGGCCCTACGTTGTGATTCGGTCGGAATTGAACGAAGTGGTCATAAATGAAAAAACCAACATTCAGGATTTTGTCATGATCCACGTGGGAACCTTCAGTGGGACCCACGTTGGCAGTCACTGCAGTATCACACACCACTGTACCCTGCATGGCTGCACCATCGGAGACAACTGCCTTATCGGTATCAATGCCACCATTATGGATGATTGTGTCATTGGGAACAACTGTATCATTGCGGGTCATACGCTTCTAAAAGAGGGAACCATTATTCCGGACAACTCAATTGTTGCCGGTACTCCCGGCAAGGTTATCAGAGAGCGGAATTGCCGAATAGAAAATATGACCGGCGCCATCGCCTATTATGAAAATGCCTTGAGTTACGCCAGGGGCGATTACCGAAAACTTTCCGATGAGCAATTAATGAAAAATATACAGGAAAGCCTTTTAGCCTAAAGGAGAATAAATTGAATTCCATCGAAAAGCTTCTTGAGATTCATGAACACATAGGCAAAGGATATCAGCCGGTGGTAGATTATCAGGCCTGGCGGGTTGCTGTTTTAAATTACAGCGATGAACTTCAACCTGAAAAACTCACAAACATGCAACGTCACGATGAAACGGACGAAGTCTTTGTTTTGCTTCAGGGGCGTTGTATTCTCTTTGTCGGTTCCGGGGACGACACGGTAGGAGACATATACGCGGAGGACATGCGCCTGCTAAAAATATACAATGTCAAGAGAGCCGTGTGGCACAACCATATATTAAGCGAGGATGCCAAGGTGCTGGTCGTTGAAAACAAAAACACTACCTATGACAACTCTCCTTTTTGCGACCTTGATCCCCGTCAGCGGCAGAAAGTTGTCTTTATGAGCCAATCCCTGTGGAACGGCTCATTGTAGTATTGACCTCCATATGAATTTACTGGGGCTAACATGCGATGAACTCGCGAAAGCGTTTCAAAGAAGATATGGGCGAGGGATGTTCCACGCCGCCGCGCTTTACCGGTCCTTTTACCGACAGCCCCATTTGGACATCGATGCATTTCCTGAGTTTTCAGGCGCCGGCGGTCTGGCTGAAAAAGTCAAAGCGGATATAACCGATCCGTTGCCCCGGATCGTGAATGAGGAAACCCAGGGCGCGGTAAAAAAACTGGTCTTCCGATTGGCTGACGCGGTAGAGGTCGAGTCAGTTATTATCCCTATGGCCAATCATGTCAGTTTATGTGTTTCAAGCCAGGCAGGCTGCCGCATGGGATGCCGCTTTTGTGAGACCGGCCAGATGGGATTGCAGCGGAACCTGTCAGCTCATGAGATCGTGGCTCAGGTTTACACTGCAAAGGTCGTGATGGGGTTGCCTGTTCGAAACGTTGTATTCATGGGCATGGGGGAACCGCTGGACAATCTTGAGCCATTGCTTCAAGCCATACGCGTTCTGGAGGACCAGCGGGGAATGAATATTGCCAAACGCCATATGACGGTTTCCACGGCGGGATTGGTAAGCGGTATTGAAAAATTGGCGGCTCAAAACTGGCCCCAGCTTAAACTGGCTGTTTCCCTGAACGCCCCGAATGATGAACTGCGGAGTCGCTTGATGCCCGTCAATCGCCACTACCCATTGGCGCAACTTAAATCCGCTCTGCGAAAATTTCCGTTGGCCCGCGGGAATGTATTGTTTATGGAGTATGTTCTCATTAAGGAGCAAAATGATGCACCTGACCATGCCCGTCAGTTGGCTGACTATTTGGAGGGCTTGCCTGCCAGGGTTAATTTGATCCCCTATAATCCACGACAGCAGTCATCCTATGAGGCCCCTTTGCCCAGTGATGTGCAACGTTTTCGCCAGGCACTCATTGATCAGGGCATTTTTGTTCGTTTGCGAAAGTCAAAAGGGGAGAATATCCAGGCTGCCTGCGGGCAGTTGGGGAGAAGGGTGAACGGATACGTTTCAAGGTTTGAGGACTCAAAGGAATGGAAACATACACAGACCTGAAAGAATTTGTGGTGAATCCAGATTTCCAAGTTCAGCGACGAGAAAGCCTTGAGCAGCTTTCCGAAAGCAAAATTGATCGCCCCATTGTAGATATCGTCCATCGTATTAACGAACTTCCTTACTGCTTTACATTGCAAAGCTGCTATGGCCACTTTGTCCACGACGGCCAGAAAGACCCTCATGGTCTTGAGCCCCTTTCGGTAGATGCTGACATCAAAAGGGTTACTTACCGAATTGCTTATGTCGCTCTCTGTCTTGAGAACCATGCATTGGGAAAAGGACTCTTCGACGATTTTCAGAAAATGGCTGCCACCGATCCAGAAAATATTCAATTCTGCTGCGCAACTTGGTTCTGGAAAAGACAAGTCAATTCTTATGTGTTGCAAGTTGAGCCTTTACGGTATAAGCACAAAGATCAGGTAACGATTGACTACAGGGAAGCACTTCTTCTTGAAAAGGTTCGTAATGAATTTTTCGTCCGCCTCAAGGAAAAGCTCTATATGAAATGATAAGATATTATGGAATTGCCTGGTGTTTTCTCTTTTGCGTTTACCTTCAAATTTCCGGCGGTCAGAGCAAAACCGGCATCCTGTGGCATTACGTGTTTCTTTTATTGGTTTATTACGTCGCCGGGTTGAGGCTTGGGGCCATATTGGCCGGATGCCTTATTATAGTTGAAATTGCTTTGATGGCCTTCGATCGCACTTTCCACACCTTAAAAAAGAAAAGGTGTATATTTTTTAGTAATGTAATATCAAACACATAGGTAGATTAGAGTGGTATTTATAAAATGAATGGCATTTACCCTAGACTTCTAGCTGTGCTGGTGTTATTTTGTCCCGAAAAACAATTTTATTGAAGGGATGAAATATGGAGTCATTGGATCTGGCCGACGCGAAGTTCACGAATGTACAGCATTTACCAATAGTCAAAGAGTATGCACGGCAAATTAAGTTAACAGAAACCATAGATAGTATGGTCGAATCACAGATGGAATTGAGTCCCGGCGTTGCCGTCTTGGCTATGGTGTTGGATACATTGACAGGTCGTACACCTTTGTACCGAATGATTAATTTTTATCGTAAGAAAGATGGTGAGTTGCTTCTGGGCAAATTTGTAGCGCCTGAACTTTTTTCTGACCATAACCTGGGCCGCGTATTGGATAAAATATACGAAACCGGGACTCAAAAGATATTTGGACAGCTTGCCCAAAATGCAGTGGGTGGTTTTCAGATAGACACACGATGTGGTCATTACGACACGACATCAATGAGCGTATTCGGAGATTATGATTTGGTAGAGAAGCCATTTCATATCACCTATGGTCACAGCAAGGGCAAGCGTCCGGATTTAAAGCAATTTTTAATAGAGATGCTGTGTGTTGATCGCAACATTCCCGTTTTAGGAGCAACCCGTGATGGCAATGGTTCGGATAAAACGCTCAATAACGAGCTTTTGAGCGGCATATCAAGATATATGTCGAAAAATGGTCTAAAAGATGATGTCTATATTCATGTGGCCGATGCAGCCATGGTAACCGTAAAGAATTTGGAGATGGCTGATTTACAGAAAATATTATTTATCAGTCGTTTGCCGGCAAACTTCAAGGAGTGTAGCCGAGCCATCGAAGAAGCCGTAGCCCAGGATCAATGGAAAGATATCGGCACTTTGAATCAAACCCCGTCGACGCGAAAGCGTCCGGCAGCATTTTACCGCACCTTTGAAACCACAGTGAAGATAAATGGAAGAACTTATCGAGCGATTGTAGTACATTCAAGTGCCCATGACAAAAGAAAACATAAACGAATTGATCGACGATTAAAAAAGGAACATAAAGAGCTGACGAAAATTTGTAAAAAGGAAATGGCGACTGCATACTTTTGTCAGACCGATGCACAGATAGCGGTACAAAAGCTATGTACATTAACTGGGGGTTCAGAATGTTATCGAATTTCGACTATGATTGAAAAGGTTGCCAAATATAAACGTGGTCGCCCGGCTAAAGGACGAGAACGAGAAGTTGATCACTATGAGTATGTCCTTAAGCCCGAGATCGTAGAAAACGCTGAAAAAGTAAAAACATTGCGTTCTGAAGCCGGGTGTTTTGTTTTACTGACCAATTTGATCTCTGACGAACACAGACACGAGTGGGATGCCGGTCGATTGTTGCAGCTATATAAAAATCAGAGTGGCATTGAGCAAAACTTCGGATTTTTGAAAGACCCTGCGATAGTCAACGGCATCTTTTTGAAAAAAACAACTCGTATTGAAGTGTTGGGTCTAATCCTTTTGATAGCCCTTTTGATTTGGAGATTAATGGAGCGCGCAATGCGCCAATTTACACAGCCGGATGGGAGTACATTGCCAGGTTGGGAAGAGCGTAAAACCAAAAGACCGACTTCTTTTATGATGACGACAAAATTTACTGATGTGCTTGTCATTACAATTGGAAAAGTTCGCCGCCTTGCGAATCGATTTACATCAGATCAACTTGCCTACCTTGAAGCATTGAAAGTAAAGCCGGATGTGTTTGTTACACTCTGAGATGACAATTAAATCATTGAAACAGTACAAAATAGGGTGTGGAAAGTACGCTGAAAGGCTGGATCGACAGGGTTTTTCGGCCGGGGATTGCCTATCGGTTCGAGGAGAACGACAGTGGCGAAGGCGTTCCCATCGGGCTTTTGAAAGCCACCGCTGCCATTGTTTTCAATACCTCCAATACACCGGACCTGCGGGAACGATCCGCTTTTGGAGATCCGCTGGAAGCGATCTGGAAGCATTGCATATTTGAATTATGCGGCGTCAGAAATTTCCATCGAAGAATGTTCAACGTGATCATCACCAGCTCGTACGATCAGAGAAAGGCGTGGCTCAAGGAGGTTCAGTCTCTTGTAACAGCTGTGTTTCCTAATCCGGCTATGCCGGAAGTCGTGAGTCTACAGTCGAGAGTCAACAGGCACAATCTTCCATAAAGAAGCTCGTTTTTCAAGGCATTGAAGCAGAATGCGCCGCGGACGGCGGTTTTGCCATGATGGAATGGGCCATGTTGCCAATGTTGCTGATTCGAATTTCAGGATCCTTACTTAAAATTTTTAGCAGCAAGCGCCATTGTTCGTTGGTGAACTCTTCCGGACCATGGGAATAAATGCACCCTGCGCCATTATTCCGTTTCAAATCCTCGAGAAAAGCCTGAATCCGCTCCGTGAAATTTGGTGCACCCGGCTCACCGAAAAGGACTTTGGGCCGCTGGGCCCAAATCTTAAATGGATCGTAAGCATTCCCAGCTCCGGTTACCAGGTTTCCGGAAGATCCGGTTCTGCCGCAGGCGTATCCAAATTCCCGGGCAATGCTGCGAATGTCGGCATCCTGGCGTAAAAAAGGATAAACAACGGTCTTACAGACATACCCGGGAATGTTTTTCTCTATTTCTTGCTTTGATGCCAAGAGTTCATAGCGGGCCTGTCGCTTTTGATTTATAAAAAGGGGGGTAAATCCCGCCTTAAAGAGAATATCGATATCATCGCCCGAAGAGAGAAATTCGGATCGAATATTTCTGTAATAGGGATCGATCAGTTCTGCTGAAAATCCGGCAACGTTGTTGATCCCGTCCACCAACCGGCCCAGGCTGGCATACGGGCCCGACTGCACGAGGGGCAGCAGCAAAGCCGGAGTGTCCTTGTTGTCAATAAAAGCCGACAATTTCTCCGTGGCTGAATCCACGCGAGCGATGGCTGATTTTGTCTGCGGTCTGTAGTACCTGAGATGCAGCACCCCTTCCGTAACCAGTGGGACATGGTTTTTTGTATGCGCTGCGATCTCGTGCCCTTTGGCCACGCGGGTCCGCATGGCAGCCCAGTCTTCCTGTGACGCATTTTGAGTATCCAAGGCAAACGTGGTGGTGAACCCATGGGCGGCGCAATCATCGGCAAGTTCAGTCCAAAGATTTATGTTCGCTCGATCATCGATGGCGATGGATAAAAAGGCCTTTGGGAAAGGAGGCTGGGCAACAAGGGCCGAAGGCAGGAGGAGGGCTACCGGCAGGGCGACCGCCAAGAGTATGGCAAAAAGCATCCATTGAATTTTACAATTTGCCTTTGATCGGCCGACCGAATCGATCATTTTTTCCTCCTGATTTTGCCGATAAATGGTTCGTGATTTAGCATCGTAAAGAGTTCCGGTAAATTGCCGCCGAGCCGCCAGATGTAGATGCCGCGGAACCCTGTCATTTCGGCTGCCTGGCGAAGGCGTCGAAGGGTTTCTGCATCAGCGTACCATATTTCTGCATCCCGGCCATTTTCTTTTTGGTGCCGGAAGACAAGATAGCCATCCGGTTCATGACGTACCGGCGTGAGCCGTTGATGGCGCGCTATCTCCACTGCCTTATTTTCCGTAAGCCCAACGGTGCCGCCACTTTCAGACCATTCGAACCCACCTGTTGCAAGGGCCAGTGCACAGGTTTCGAGGATGCCTGCATTGCTAACCATCCGTGCTATGTCTGAGATAAACGAAGGGGTGGCTTTGGGACCCGGCCCGCTGTGGCGTCCATATAGGTTATAGGCCATGACGGTATAATCAATCCCCTTGGGAAGGGGCATTTTAAAATACTTCCTTTGGGGTTGCAGCACAACGCTTAACCGTATGTTGTTTGACGACAGGCTGACATTAAGCGCGGCAATAAAGTCGAGAAACCCGGGCCAATCCGTTTCAGCCACATTTTCGTAATCGATTTCAATGCCGTCGATCTCCATCCTCTCGCCCAGGGCGACAAGTTCCCGGATGTGGCGTCGGCGCAGGTCAGGGGCTGAAAGAAGCCTGTGGACGATATTCGGGTCTTTTTGTGTGATCTTGGCAGATGAAACAACATCGTTCACCACCGTTAAAAAAACTAAGGGGCGCCCCGTGTGATCCTTTAGGTCAAAAATTTTTTCGGGACGGCAGGACCAATTTGGTGCGGGAAAAATCTCTCCGTTGTTGTTGAAATAGGCGCCGAAAAGATGCACCCGGTCAAAAAGCTGTTGATGCTCGCCCCACTCTTCAATGCCGCAAGCCGCGTCCCAATCGACGATCCAGGCCCCAAGAGTGAGAGGCGTCGAATTTTCCCTTACGGGAGTTATCCCCTCACATGCGCAAAGGACCATTGAACATATCAGGACCAGGGCAAGCCTTACCCGGGCCTGGTTGCCCAAAAGTTTTAAAATCGACAAGAGAGTTCGGCCCATAGCTGATTTAAAGCGTAATCCGGCGCGCTATAGTATGAATAGCGCAGGTTAAAGCGGAATGTTTCGGTAAGGTCATAATTCACTTTCAGATTTAAACGCCATACATCGTGCCAGTCTTTGTTTCTGCTTTTTGAAAGGCCAACGCCTGTACTGCCGGTAAATCGCAGCTTGTTTGCGAAGCGATGGGCTAACGAAGCATAGGCGAGGTTGGCAACCAAATCGAGTGGCGCCCAGTATTCCGGCGGATCCTCTTTGCTGTTTGCAAACTGGAAAGCATAGCCTGCGGAAAATGACGGGACTTCACATATACGCCTTACAAACCGGCCTTCCATCATGAAGGTGTCGTTGCCGTCGGTGCGGAGCATGGCGTGGGCATTGGCCCAAAGCTCCCAAAAGTCCAAAATCCGCAGATGGTTCATGAGACTTAGATGATGGTTTTGTATCTTTTCAGTGACGGCCTCAATGGTATCGATGCGCTCAAATGCATATTTGATATCATAGGTTCCGTTTATTCCCCATACATCGGTTGCCATGGGTCCGTGCAAGGACAGTCCCATACTGGCAAGCGAGGTCCTGCCGTCACTGAATCCCGTAAGACCCGCTTCTGCATCGAGCCAATATCCGGGCGTGAGGTAACAACGCGCGCCGCCGACCAGGTCATATCCTTCTATGCGTCTTAGGTTGCGTATGCTGTTTTCATCGTAGCGCCATGTCAACCAACCCATTCGGGCAAAGAGCATCAAGCTCTCACGTGCATAGGCCGCCCCTCCGATGCCTGTTCGTAAAAATTGCCTGTCATCACTGTCCCACAAAATCCCCGTCGTTCCTTCAACAAGGGGATGCGTCCAGCCCTCGATGCGCTTTAGCAAGTGCCGGTTCCGTTCGGATTCGGGATTTAGGTCCACGGCAGTGCGGACCATGTTTAAGGCGGTTGGGATATCCCCTTGAAAAAAAGCATTGGCACCGTGGCCTGAATTTACCTCTATGGGATCCAGGTCAAGTCCTTTGGCTGCCCTGAAGAACAGGTCGGCGCGCTCCAACTGATCATGCCAGGAGTTGATTTTTGCAAGGCTCAACACAACGAGGCGTTGGGGATCCTTTTGCCAAAGATGTTCCATGAGATTCGATTCGGTCCAAGCAGGTGGCACGAAGCGGACCGGAAAGGTCAGAGGGGCCACCATGGGCGTCCAGAAACCTTCGGGAGAGCTCATAAAGGCAATGTCAAAATTTTCGGCAACAGCTTGGTGAGCGGCCATGCGGTCTTTTTCACGGACGTCTAAAATTGCGTTTGGAGATAGCCCGTCGGGGTAAAGCCACGCGCCCACATCGATCCCAAGGGCCTTTTGTTTTAAAAGGGCCATGCGGTCCATGAGGCGCCCGGTCATTTGGGGCTCTGTTTCGATGCCGGTGTCAGAAGGCAGGGCTTGCCCCCAGAACTTCCCGGTTGTCCCGTTCGGCAGCTGGATGGCCGGTGGGGTATTGTCCGTCAGAACCGGAAACCAGCGTCCGGTTGACAGAATTTCCGTTAGTTCCGCCCGGTCCATGACATAGGGAGAGCCGGCAGCAAGGGTATTTTCGTCCACAACGATAAGCGCACGCCCGTCGATTTCTTTGAGCACCTGGTCCATTTGCCAAATCACTGTTTTTTGGACGCTGCCCACCATCACCATGACACTTGGCTGATCGTTCCTTTTTTCAACAGAAAGGGTTAAACGGCCTCTCTCCGGCATCATTACAAAGTCATCAAGCACCAGAAAGGTGGCCTTCGCGGCATGCAATGCCCGCATATGGGCTTCCCATTGGGAAAAACGACCTTTCCCCGGCGCATCGACATCAAGGATTTCCGGATAGTACAAGGTCAATACGGAAGCTTTTGTTCCCAACCCATTCATCGGTTTCAATGCCGTATAGGCGGTTTTAAATTTCTTGTCCCCGGCTGCTGCGATACCGTATTTTAGGCGAATGCCCAGATCGTCCGGAAAGATATCTTTCAGCATACCGGCGTACCTCAGTGCCCCCGGTGCATCACCGGATATTTGGTCCACGGACAAGAGACCCCGGAGGGAGGCCTCATACCCGGGTGTTCGTTCCAGCAGGCTCTGAAAATGTTGTTCCGCCGCATCAAGCTTGTTTTGGTCCAGCAGCAGGCGCCCCAGGAGATTTTGCATCTTTGGTGAGTCGGGGTTCAGGGCAATGTAACGCCGGGCATAATGTTCGGCGGACGGCAAGTCTACCACAGCCGCGGCTGATTCTGCGGCAATGCGTATCAATGTGGGATCATCTGGGGTGGAGACAAGGCCCTTTACCGCATGTCGGAAAGCGTCCCGAGGCTTGCCAAGGGCCATGTCTGCTTCACACATGATCACGGCCAATGCTGGTGCCCCGGTTTTATTGAATGCCGGCGACAGCATCCGCAACGTGTCGGCATAGCGGTTGCTCTTATTTAAGGCCCGGCCGATACCGGCCAGGTAATTCAAGGACTCCGGATGCTCATTTAGGAGCGTCTGCCAGATGGCAATTGCCCCGGACGGGTTGCCGAGCGCCAATCGGGCCACGGCAGTTGACGCGCGTACGGTTTTGTCGCCCTGGGCAAGGGCCTGCTCGAACCAGCTTGCACATTGAGCGGCTTGCATAAACCGGCTCATATCCACGAGAAGGGAAATAAGCTTAAGCCGAAGCGATTCATCCGACGGGCGGATGTCCAGACATTTTTGAAAGCTTTCTATTGCCGGGGTCGGATTTCCTTCCATCAATGCGATTTGCCCACGGACATATTCCAGGTCATAGGGTTCAACACGGTCATGGCTTTCTTCCAGCCATTTAGTGACCTCAAACGGGCGTTTGGCAATCATCATATGGTAGATTCGGGCTTTGGCGTTATCCGGATCGAGCGCGAGAGCGCTTTCAAAAAATTCCCTTGCTTCCGCTTTTCTATCCATATGCAACAGGATGGCCCCCGCTTCTGCCTGAAAGGCCGCGGACGTCTGTTGCGGAAAATCGGGCAGCCAGGATGGGCGGGATAGAAAAAAGAAGGCATCCGTTAATTTTTTTTTCAAAACGGCATCAGCAATTTGGGTGTAAACAGTAAGCGCATCATCGGATGTGAGTGTTACGGTAATAAAGTGTTCGTCACTTCCAAAAGTAGTGATTCTTGTTGTCGGTGCGGGAAAGCACTGCTGATGTATCTTTCTCAGGGACGCGATAGCTGATACTGGTTCATTGTTTTCTATTGAGCAACGTGCCCTATACAGTTCCGGAAATAGATCGGGCTGATTCGGATCAAGGTGCGTGAGAACCCGGGCCGCCAGATCGAAACGCGAGGCATCGATCATTGAATAGGCCAGCCCCAGGTAAGAGATATTTGGCGCGCGGCGGTCAAGAAAATCCAAGGCTTCCTGAACATGGCCGACTTCCACCAAACGAAACACAGCCTGATGGATCAGGGGTTCAGGGTTTGTCAGGCCACTGTCAATGGCTTTATCCCACACGGTTATCGCAGATTTGAATTGACTCTGGCTCCAGTAAGCCCATCCTATATCGCGTAATATCCACAGTTGCTTCGAAATGTCTTCCACAAGGAACAACACCATGGCAAGCCGCCGGTCAACTTCCCCGGCGGGAACCGGTGTTGTGGCCAATTCCAGGCCAAATGCGGAAAATTCGTTTTGGAAGGGTTTTCGATTACGGATTTTTTTTAGCGCGTTCACCGCCGCTTCGATATTCCCCCTGTTTTTTAAATAGAAAGCCCGGCTGAACAGCACCGCATCCAAACTACCCTTTTCCATCATGTGGGCTTCAAATGCCTCGTAGGCATTCTCATCGCCTTTCATCAACAGCGATAGCCCGTACTTGCCTTGAAGCAAAACGTTCTCCGGCTGAAACTGAAGGCTTTTTTGATAAAATTCGGCGGCGACAGGATAATCTTTGGAAGCTTCCGCCGCCTTTGCGATCCACTGAACCCAAGCGGCCACATTGGATGCCTCACGCCAGAATTTCTTCCATAACGCTTCGGCCTGGACCGTTTTTCCCTGTCCGAAATATACCCACCCGATCTCTCCCTGTGTTGCAATGGGATCATACCCGAGGTCCATGGTTTTTTGAAACTGCGCCAGGGCGGTTTCATAGTCTCCCTTATCAAGAAGATTCTTGCCGATCAGAAAGCAAAGCCGTCCGGCCAGAGCCCTGTTTCCAGGGCCGGTGACAGCAAGGGCGTCGATACTCCTGTTAAATGCCCTTAAATCTTCGGAAAGATATACCAGGAGCGATTCCGCCATAAGGCGTAATTTCCTTGACGTCGGGCGCCACTGTCGAGCGACATTTGCCAGCGCCGTTTTGTTTTCAGGCGTTTCCAGTAAATAGAAAAGAACATCCAGTGCGGATTTGTCATCCATACCGTTTAGGAACCTGTCCAATGACACATCAAAGGTTTCAACATTTCCGGAAGGCGTATGCATTAAAATTTGAAAAAGAATCAGATTGGCTTCACGGTCTTGCGGATTAACGGAAAGAACGGTGTTTATCGCCTCAATGGCCTGCAGGGGCTGGTTTTTCTGAAAAAGAATACGCGCTTTTTCCCGCCAAAGCGGCATATAGCCCGGATCCAGATCCAGCGCCTTATCAAGAAGGGACAAACCGATGTCAAGATGATTCCGAGCGGTTTCGACCTTCGCCTGGCGAAGCAGGCTGACCACTGAAACCGGAGCCGATGCCGGAACGGCGCACGGGAGTATCAAAAACAAGGCAAGTATCGGAAACAGGATTCGAACCATCATTTAATTCCTTGTATAGGCTGCAAAAATTTCCGGCAATGTTTCATCGGTCCCAAGGCGGAACAGGATGCGGGATTTATCATATTTGTTCTCAAGGGCTGATTTAACCTGATCGTTTTTCCCAAGGGGTCGGTGGTCGATGAGAAGCCAATCCGCATTCAGAGCATATGGCATTTGGAGCAATGTCCCAAGCATTTTTCCGGAAAGGCGTAGGGCTACCTCGAGGCCCTTGGCGTGGACCGAATCGATAGCGGTTGTTATTCGGACCACGTCTATTTCTTCCGAGATGCTCAATACAATGCCGTGGAGCAGGGATGCGGCGTTTTCACGGCGCGGCTTTTTTTCAGGTCGAAGCGGAAAATCTTCAGGATCGAACGCCATATTTTCAGAAACGCTTACATAGCAGGAAATGCCCTTTGTCGACGCCATGAGAAGGGATGTCATTCCGGATCGGTTGTTTTCGGTAAAAGCTTCACGGGGAAGAATCAGCGCTGTTGGATTCGGGGTACTTTGAAGGGCCGATTCCGTGGCCTTTGGAACCTCAATCCACACCGGTGTGATGTGCTGAAGGTTTATATGCTCAAAAATGGCGCGAAAAGGCCCATCAGCGGCAATGGCTTCGAGGGCGAAACCGCCTTGGCGCGTTTCGGTGGAAAGGGGTATCGGATATTCGCCGGCCACTGTGCCGTCCACCTGGAGCAGGAGGCGATTTGCTTTAAGCGTAAACGACAACCTTAATTCAGATTCGGAAGTGTTCGAAAGTGGATAGTGAAGCAGGGTGTTCATCTGAGTGTCCAGTTTTTCCTGGACAAGTATGCGCTCGGTTGCGACTTGGGCACGTAAAAACGAAGAAGGATCCTTGTAGCGCAAATAAACAAGGCTCATGCCGTCCGGGCTTGGATGCAACGTGACGTGACAGGCTACATTTTCCATATTTTCAGTGCCTCTGAGCCTGGCAAAGGCGTTCCGGCCCGGCTGGGCGGTTAGGATCAATTGATTTCCTTCGAAGGCGAGCGCCCCGGATATCTCCCGCCACTTGATTTTATCATAAGGCCCAGCTAACTGAGAGGCGGTGGCAGGCGCGCTCGATTCGATTTCTTTTAGCAATCTTTCGCCCCCCCAGTCATTTGAGACTTGGAGACGGGTCAAAGCACGAACGTTTGTGTGGCGGAAATTAAAGCTTTCACCCTCCCGGGTAAAGGCCAAAGGGAAAAACGCTTCGATTGCATTCACATTTTCCTGTTCGATTTCCGGAGCCAGGGAGACACCGAGTGTGTTGGCAGGCATAAAGGCATAGGCCAAGGATGGCGCGCCGGTCAGTTCGGAAATAATTCTTTGGGATGTTTCCAGATTGCTCCGAATCCTTTCTCGGAAAACCTCAGTGGTCTCAGTGGCCTCTCCGGCGGCATTTCTAAGAAAATCGGTCATAAAATAGGATGACAGGCCGTTGGGTTTTTGATTGATACTGCCGTGGTGATGGCCCATGCTGCCGATTTCCCAAAGGGGATTGTCTGCAATTTTTTTCAGTTCATCGGCTCTCATAAAAAAGCGGTTCCATCCTTTCATGCGATCCGTATAGACAAAGAGAACGGCATTGAGGCCGAATTCATTAAGGAGCGAATGTGCGAACAGAACACTGTCTTTCCTGCCGCCTTCAAACATGATATAGATGCCTTTTTCCGGTAGGGGGAGGCCATCGCGGTAAAACCGGAGAATGTCCGTTGTGGTAATCGTTGTATATCCGGCATTAATCAGCGAAGATAGATGCTCCCTCAGCCGGCTTTGGGGAAGGAGACCTTTATCAGCCAAGCTATGAGCGAGCCCCCCATATGAGATGGCTGTGAACCCATCCCGATGGCTCCAGGAGGCACGATTCCGGTCCGGAAGAACGTCCTTGTGGAGAAGAAATTTCCCGATGAAAAATGCGGCAGCCAGGACCAAAGCGATCTGGATGATGGTACGGTATTTTTTCAGCATCCACATTTCCTTTTGTGCAATAACATTCCCTTTTCTATTCCTTTGGATCTGGCAGGTCTGTGTCCGTATCCACGGGATCGTATTTCGAAGGCCGGGTCCCCCAGTCTGATTTCCAAAATGTTACCATGGCCGGAATCATCTGCCACAGGAGGACGAAAAGATAAAAAAAACAAAAAAAAGCGCCATGGTACCAGAGATTGGACCGTTTAATAAAAAGATAACTGGCACTCATGAGCATGCTCATCAGAAAAACACCCACAAGATACATATAGGGGAAGATTCCGTAAACCACTGGCACAAAAACAAAGGCGCGCAGCACCACAAAAGGGCCGAGAATGGGGAGAAAAAAACCCAGATAAAAGGATATGGCCATAAACGGCTCTTTGCGCCACATAAAGGCGGCGGCGCGCAAACTTTCCCGGAGCCAGGATCGTTTCCAGCGCATCTGCTGGCGATAGAATTTCCTGTATGTCGAGGGCACAAGGGTGGTGCAAACAGCCGAACTCTGATAAACGGCGCGGTATTTTTTTAAAAGAAAATTTGTCAGGCTTCGATCGTCACCAAACGTTGCGGGCTTTCCCATGAAGGTTTGGTTGATCCATGGGGTGATGAACTCGAGCACCACGGATTTTCGATAGCACGACAGGGGGCCGGAAAGGCAGGTGACCGAGTCAAAAACACTTTCCGCAGCCTTGAAAATCCGGAAGCCGACGAAGTATCGAACGGCTTGCATTTTAGAAAGGAAGTTGGTCCACTTGTTTTCCACCTCACAATGTCCGCAGACAGCAGCGATCTTGGAATCCTTGAGGGGTTGCACGATATTGACCACGGCATCTGGTTCCAAAAAGCTGTCCGAGTCAACAAATATCACCAATTCTCCAGTGGCATTGCGCGTTCCGGCCGCCAGTGCATGGCGTTTTCCCTGATTTCTAGTAAGCGAAATGACCTTCATTCGGTTTCTTACCTGGGAAACCGGCAGATTTTTAATCCTGTTTATTTCCTGAAGAGAATTATCCGTGCTGCCGTCATCCACGACAATTACTTCAAGAAGATCTTCTGGATAACTCTGGTTCAGGCTGGTGATAATGGTTTTATGTATCCATTCCCCTTCATTGAAACAGGGAATAACTATGGAAACACTCGGCAAATAGCCGGGGGTTATTTCCTGTGGCCTGTAGAATGCGGAAAACAAAAAGCGTGTCAGCAGATAGGTCACTGCGCAAAGACCATATAAAAAGACGGGAATGTCAAACCTGAAGTAGAAGATGCTTTCCTGCTTGATGTAAACGATCAACAACAGCACCACAAAAAGACCGAAGATGGAAAGTGCTTCGAAATGTCGCCATCGTCCTTTTTCCAGATAGTCGGATATGTTTGAATCAAACTGAAAGGCAACGGTTCCGGCAGGGTCATTGACGCGGGCTACTCTCGCCCCGGTTTTGATCACTGACTCATATCCTTCGGGCATGGTGCCGGCCTTTAATGAAAATTTGAGGCAAACCTTATCATTATCTGCTAAGGGGATGTCAAACCGGGCCAAAAGGCCGTTGTCAGATATATCCATCGCTTTTCCGGCGCTCAGTTTTTGCCATTTTCTTCCGGCGGAAAAAATCTCGACGTCCATATCTGCAATATACCGATAGTGTGCTTTTCTTCTGCTGGAATTCCTTGAAGGAATATCGGATAGATGACGTCTATCCGGTTTCGGCCGGGGAAAAGCCTCAACGGTGTCTGTTGATGCCTTCTCGTCTGAAACATTATCTTGGCCCATGCTAATTCCTTGCCGAATCGTTGAAGTATTTTAATCAGAGTGAGGCTGATCTGTGCATCAAATGTTACGAATCAATTCACGACAAAATGGTTGAAAGGTGCTTTTCAATATAAAAGTGGTTCTCATCTATTACAAAATCCACATGGCCACAACATAAAAAACTATTTTACTGACTGTCTCCCAATATATTAATATGCTTTGAGGATCCTTTCTATGGATACGACCAATGCGTGTGTTGCGTTATATAAGAAATGGCACCTGCCTATAAAATTGCCGGATTTGAAAAGATTGCTAAATTTGCTACCATGGTGAACATGTCACTGAATGCAGGCATCGCTTCATTATCTTGAATCGGAGGAAAACCTATGGGCACAGAGACGATTTGCGGTATTGATTTTGAACAATTTGTAATCGATATGGAGGCGTTTCATGGTGCCCGGGCGCCAGGAATCGTGGTGGGTGGCCTGATGCTGGAGGAGGCGCTGAAAACGGTAGGGGAAACACCGGACCTCGCAGTGGTGGTCGAAACCTTTAACTGCCTGCCGGACGCTGTCCAGATGCTGACCCCTTGCACGATCGGAAATGGCGGCCTTCGGGTTTACGATTGGGGGAAATTTGCGCTTACCGCCTACAATCGTGTCAGTTTAAAAGGCGTTCGGACCTGCATCCGGGAGGAGGCAGTTATCCAGTCTCCGGTGATCAACCAATGGTTCAATCCCACCGGGCCCCGAAGCGGACTGCCGGAGTTTGAACCCCTGGCCAGGGAGTTCATCCGCGCCCGATCGGATTTGTTCAGCGTGGACGACGTTCGTATTAACCTGATGGTTGATGACGGCGGCAAAAAGAAAACAGGCCTCTGCCCGGTTTGCGGGGAATCGTATCTGTTACGATGCGGGAGCCCCTGCAGTGCTTGCCGAGGGAAGGGATATTATTCAGTTGAAATTCCTTGACCAGATGGGGAGGCGCATTGATCTTTCGGCATACCCCAAAAGAATCGTTTCCCTGGTCCCCTCGTTGACAGAGCTTCTGTTCGATTTGGGGCTTACGGATGAAATTATTGGAGTGACGGATTACTGCGTTTACCCACAGGCAGAGGTTGCCAAACGGGTGAAGGTCGGCGGGCCAAAAGACGTTCGATTTGCCGTGATTGATCGATTGGCGCCGGATTTGATCATCGGTAACAAAGAGGAAAACGATCGTGAACGCATTCATCAGCTGGCTGAGCACTATCCGGTTTGGATGAGTGACATCTCCAACGTAGATGACGCCCTGAAAATGATCAAAGGAATTGGTGACTTGGTGAATCAAGGCAAAGCAGCCGCGCAACTGGTGAGCGAAATAGAGAGGGAACTATCTGCGTTTCCAACGTTTGGGCCACTTGCGGCGGCGTATGTGATCTGGCAGAATCCATACATGGCGGCAGGCGGAGGCACCTACATCAATTCGCTGTTGCGTGCCTTTGGATTCATCAACATCTTCGAAGAAAAGGCACCCTATCCGCAAATCAAACTGCCTGAATTAGAGCGGGCAGACGTTATTTTATTGGCTACAGAACCCTACGTGTTTACAGATGCGGAGGTTGATATCTTCAGAAAAAGGTTTCCGCGGCAGAACGTCCGTTTGATAGATGGCACCATGCTCGCGTGGTATGGCAGCCGGTTAAGACTGGCGCCGGCATACATGCGGCGGATGTGGGAGAACCTAAAACAGTAATGGCCAGGAGGGTGTCTTGAAAGGCGTATGGCTGGAAGATAAGAAGTTGTCTGTCCGGGATGACATTGACATGTCACAACCAGGGCCTGGCGAAGCACTGGTGAAGGTAATCAAAGCTGGTATCTGCGCAACAGACCTGGAACTTTTAAAGGGTTACTACCCGTTTAACGGAATACCGGGGCACGAGTTTGTTGGAAAAGTGGTTGAATGCCCTGATGATCCCTCCCTTGAAGGCGTCCGGGTCACGGCTACCATTAATATTGGATGCGGCAAATGCCCGCCATGTCAACGCCAGCGGCCGTCCCATTGTGTTCGTCGAAAGGTTTTGGGCATAAACGGGTATCCTGGGGCATTCGCAGAGTATCTAAAAATTCCGATGAATAACATCGTACTGGTGCCGAATGACATTTCTGATGAGGCAGCGGTCTTTATTGAACCCCTGGCCGCGGCTCTTCGGATTCAGGAACAGGTTTCAATATCCCCGGTGGACAGGGTGTTGGTACTGGGGGGCGGAAAATTGGGGCAACTCATCGCCCAAAGCCTTTTAGGGACCGGGTGCAGTCTTCAGGTGGCTGCCCGATATCCAAAGCAAAAAGCATTATTGGAAAAGGCTCGAATTTCTTGGCTTGAGCAGCAGTCCATTTCCCCTGGCCATTTCGATCTGGTGGTGGAGGCCACTGGATCCCCCGAGGGCTTTTCTCTGGCCCAAACAGCGGTACGACCCGAGGGCGTCATCGTATTGAAAAGTACCTTCAAGGAGCAATCCACCATAAACCTCTCTCCGGTTGCAGTAGACGAGATTACTATCATTGGTTCCCGTTGCGGACGATTTGAGCCGGCCATAGACCTGCTGCAGCAGCAGAAACTGAATCCTGCCTTACTCGTTGACGGAGAATATAAGTTAATCGACGCACCGCTTGCTTTTGAAAAGGCGGGCATGCCAGGCGTTATGAAAATACTGTTAACACCTTAAGGAGTCTTGTTATGACATTAACGGCAGAAAAGATCGTTGACCCCCTTCCAACCGTCCATCGCTTTTTTCAAAAAGTAAGTGAGGCCATCGGGCCAAAGGGTTCCGGCCGCTCGGAAAGAGCTGCTCCTGGTGTTCGAAAGTATTGGATCGGATTGATAGTCTTCTGCGTTGTGATGCAAGTCACGGTGCTAGTCATACTGCCAAAGGCGAACATTGATCCCGCAAAAGCGTCCTTTCGGTCCGAAACCACTTTTCTGGGGCTCCCGCTGTACGCCCAGGGGAAAAACCCTGTGGCTTGGGTGGCAGTGGGAGGCGTGCCCGTCGGGGTCATCGCTATTGGTGGCGTTTCCATCGGCCTGTTTTCCCTGGGAGGGCTTTCCATTGGTTTGTTTTCATTGGGCGGACTTGCCTTTGGACTTATAGCCATCGGTGGTGGTGCCTTGGGCCTGTTGATTGCTATCGGGGGTGGCGCCATTGGGTTTTATGCCTTTGGAGGAGTGGCTGTCGGCGGTATTGCCTACGCCGGGGGCGGCGTCGCCAGAGGGTATTATGTGGCGTCCGGTGGTCAGTCTGAAAAGTTATGGGGAGGAGGCTCGGGATAATTTTTTAAAGCGAGCCAATTTCAAAGTGCCCCCTTTTATCCGATTTCGGCGTCAGGCTTAAATTATATTCCTCGAAATACTCAACGTATGCCTGTGGTTATAATTTTCGCCTTCCTTGAACTTAAATAAAGTTGAACGTCTTGAAACTGGCTCAAGAGTTGGAGAGTTCATTTGAACGATGATGGGCAGCAAAATGGATGATTTTGGGTTAAATCTTTTAAGAAAAAGTTGGGGCGTATGGTGTTTTCAGCGTTTTCTTTGCTGAAAGCAGACCATGGCGCCCCAAATTATTGAAAAAACGAATTAAGTTGTTGTTATGCTATGTAAAATTGACAACGGTCAAAATTTTTAATGCAGCATTAGACCCCTATATCAGAAACATACACAAAAAAGCGTGCATCTTGTCAGAAGGTTGACGCCTGTTATTAAAAGTTGCCCCAATCCTTGACTGTTCTCTGTCGACGCTCGAGTGACAACTTCCGGCTTTGCCGGATTAGGGCTCAGGCAATTTTCCGTTGAAGCAGCATTTTATGCTGTTCGATGATTCTATTGACGACTGTCGGGTCCGCCAGCGTTGACGTGTCCCCGATGCTGTCATACTCATCAGCGGAGATTTTGCGCAGAATCCGCCGCATAATCTTTCCGGACCTTGTTTTGGGCAAAGACGGTGTAAAATGGATGATATCGGGAGTGGCAATAGGACCAATTTCTTTTCGCACATGCTTGATCAGATCATTCATAAGTTCCGGACTGCCTTCCGCGTTGACATTCAAGGTGACATAGGCATAGATGCCCTGACCTTTAACAGGGTGGGGAAAGCCGATAACAGCAGCTTCCGCCGCATCCGGATGGCTCACCAGGGCGCTTTCGATTTCGGCCGTGCCCATGCGGTGGCCGGACACGTTGAGAACATCATCCACCCGGCCGGTGATCCAGTAGTATCCGTCCCCATCCCGGGTGCACCCGTCACCGGAGAAATAATACCCGTCAAACATTTGAAAATAAGTCTCTTCAAACCGCTTGTGATCCCCGAAAACAGTTCGCATCTGCCCTGGCCACGGTTCCGTAATAACCAGCATACCGCTGCCGGCGCCTTTTACTTCCTCGCCCTGGTCGTTCAGGATGGCCGGTTTGACGCCGAAAAAGGGCAGGGTGGCAGAGCCCGGTTTCTGATCGATGGCATAGGGCAATGCTGAGATCAGGATTCCCCCGGTTTCTGTCTGCCACCAGGTATCGACAATCGGGCAGCGCTCTTTGCCCACATGCTTGAAGTACCACCGCCAGGCTTCAGGGTTGATTGGCTCGCCTACCGAACCGAGGATGCGCAGGCTGGACAGGTCATGATCATTGACCCATTTTTCTCCCTGAGCCATGAGTGCACGGATGGCCGTCGGGGCGGTATAGAACTGGTTGACCTTCCATTTGTCGACCACCTCCCAGAATCTTCCCGGATCGGGATAATTGGGAACCCCTTCAAACATGATCGACGTGGCGCCTTGGGAAAGGGGCCCGTAAACAATGTAGCTGTGGCCGGTCACCCAGCCGATGTCAGCGGTGCACCAGTAGACGTCGCCATCGTGATAATCGAAAATATATCGGAAGGTGACACCGGTATAGACCATGTATCCCCCCACATTGTGCTGGACACCTTTGGGTTTGCCGGTGGAGCCGGAGGTGTAGAGAATAAACAGCGGGTCTTCCGCGTCCATCCAGACAACCGGGCAGTCAGCGTTTGCTTCGGCCATGGCCTCATGCCACCAGATATCCCGGCCATTGACCATCCGAACTTCTGTACCGGTGCGCTTCACCACCACGCAGGTCGACACGCTATGCCCGGCGGTTTCACAGATCACCATGGCGCTGTCTGCGTTTTGCTTGAGCCCCACGGCTTTCGCACCCCGCATCACGCCATCGGTTGTGATCAAAACTTTGCAGCTGCTATCCGAGATTCTGTCTGCCAGTGCCTCTGCAGAAAACCCGCCAAAGACGATGCTGTGAATGGCGCCGATCCTTGTTGTGGCCATCATGGCAATTGCCAGCTCCGGGACCATGGGCATATAGATTGCAACCCGGTCGCCTTTTTCGATGCCCCGGCTTTTTAGTACATTGGCAAACTTGCAAACCTCTGTGTGAAGTTCACCATAACTTATCACACGGTCTTCTCCGGGCTCGTTTCCTTCCCAAATGATCGCCGGCTGGTCTTTGCGTGTTTCAAGATGCCGATCAAGGCAATTGTATACAATATTCGTTTGTCCGCCTTTAAACCATTCTATGGAAATGTCGCCTTTGGAGACGGAATAATTGTATGCCCTGACCTGGTCCCATTTTTTTTCCCAATAGAAGCCTTCCGCCAAACCGCTCCAAAATTCATCCGGTTGCTCGATGGATTTCTGATACATGGCTTCATAGTCTTCCCGGGTTTGAATCCAGGCGTTTTTTCGGTGTTCGTCGGTAGCACGGTATTGGAAATTACACATGGGGCCCCCTTTCGGTATAAAATAATTTATAATATCGATAGGATATTGTGGTTACGGTGATAATATGCTGGCATGGTTACGCCAACCATCATCGATTTAATTCTCAGAATAGGTTCCAACCAGGGGTTGAGCTAATTTGGACGATAGCATCGCTTCATTAGATTCTGCTTTGCTTCTGCTGAAATAGGCAAAAATCCCGCAAAGGAAAAGAAGCGTTGCTGTCATCATATATGCGCTGTCAAGCGTTCCGGTTTTGGCGGCCATCATCTGGGCGATTCTTGGGAAAACCAACCCCCCGGCACCCCAGGCGGTGAACATAAGCCCATAATTGCTGCCAAAATTGCTAAGTCCGAAAAGGTCTTTGGTAAAGGACGGGAAAAGAGACAGGTTGGTGCCATAATTAAAGCCAATGAAAGTTGCAATGGTCACAATCGTCACCGCATTGTTCGGGTTGACAAAAAGAAGCGAAACGATCAAAAGGGTTTGGAACATCATCATGAAGGACAGTGTTAAGGACCGGCCAACTTTGTCTGAAAGAATTCCGGCGATGATGCGTCCCCCGGCATTGCCCACAGCAAGAAACGCCACAACGGCCCAGGCTAAGTCTCCCATGCTTTGCTTGGCAAGCACCGCAACACCGCCAATGATAAATAGGCCAGCGCCGGCACCGACAAAATACATAAACCATAACCGGTAGAAGGTAGCCGTTTTTAGCATTTGAAGCGGTGCAAGCTCGACGACTGCCTTGGCTGGTGATGTTGAAGTGGCTTTGCCCTTGCCGTTGTTAACGGGTACATATCCCTCGGGTGGGTTCACAAGAAAAATGGATAGAACACAGATGACACCGATAAATGACGTGCCGAAAATCATCATGGCCAGATTTAGCCCGAATTTTCCAATCAGGTAAGTTGCCAGGGGGGCAATATAGACAGACGCGAGGCCAAACCCAGCCACCACGATGCCGGCAATCATGCCGGTTTTGGAGGCGGGGAACCATTTGATGGCTGGCGGGGTGGCAGATGCATAGGCGAACCCAAGTCCTGAACCGGTCAGGACGCCAAATCCCAAAATCCAGATGAGAAGATCATTTGACAGGGAAATCATGATAAGTCCCAAGCCTGCCAAAACACCCCCAATCATGGCGGTAGCACGCGGGTTGGTTTTGTCCTGAAGCCTTCCGGCAAAGATCATGGCAAGGGCAAACGTGAAACAGCAGACTGCGTAGGGATCGTTCAGGGAGGCAAGGTTCCACGTGAACTGCCCATCACCGGAAAGAATAGATTCCTTGATGGACAATTTGAAAATGCTCCATGTGTATAAAATTCCCAGGGCCAGATTGATTCCTAACCCGGCGAGTGTGACAGACCACCCTTTATTTTTGCATTCAGCCATTTTTTCCCTCCCTGTTATAAGTATTGGGCCTGATCCCAGGCCGATGGCACATCGTGATATATCTATTCAGCATATTACGCAAGATTTATACCAACTTTATCAGAGAAATATATTTGCCTTGAAACAATGAATAGCGTTCATAAATTGGAAATAAATCCTAAGACTGATATTGCTTTAGGCATACAACCAGGGTTGTTTATTTTCTGGAAAAATTAGATAACAATAAGAAATGTATTAAAAAACAGTTTGTATTGACTGGTTGTAGAAACAACTAAGGTTGTATGGGGATCTGTGGGCTGTCGATGGCTGTCGATAAGCGTCAAATAATAAACGCTGATGAAGTTCTAACTCACCAATTTAAAAGTAAAATCAGATCGTAACACTGAATGCTTAAATCTTAAAATTTGATTCGTTGGTTTTGTCTGCTTTTTTCATTTTTTGGAGCCTTTTGTTCACGGCCTGTTGCGAGACACCCAGAAGCCTTGCGGCAACCGACTGGTTGCCTCTGGCACGCTTCATGGCTTCCAACAATAATGCCTGGACCGTTTGATCAATGGTTGGCAATGTCTCTGGAAAGATAAGGGTGTTTGGGGGAGATGCGGAACGGGGAGCGGTATTTCCATTCCGACGTTTTGAAATGTATTCTTCAAACGCCGAAAGGGAAAGGACGCCCCTTTGATGCCTGCTGACTGCATCGAAGATGATTGCTTTGAGCTCCCGAACATTGCCCGGGAAGGAATAGGTTTGAAGGAGGGTGATCAGCTCCTTCGGATAAGTTACTTGTTTTTTGTCCAGGCTTTTGGCCGCAGCCTGCAAAAAATGATCTGTGAGGAGGGGAATGTCTTCCGGTCGCTCGCGCAACGGCGGAATATGAATATGATGGATCTGAAGTCGGAACAGCAGGTCTTTTCGAAATCTTCCGGCCTGTTGGAGCGTTTCCAGGTTTTCATTTGTGGCGGCGATGATGCGAACATCGGTTTGCCGGGGCTTGTCCATTCCCAGCGGGCGGTATTCTGATTCCTGTAGCAGCCGCAATAATTTGACCTGGGAAGAAATGCTCAAATTGCCGATTTCGTCGAGAAGAAGGGTTCCATTCGCAGCCTCTTCGATCAACCCCTTTCGGGCTGTTTCTGCCCCCGTAAATGCCCCCTTGACATGGCCAAACAGGGTGTCGGAAAAGACGTTATCATCAAGGCCGGCCACGTTGACGGTAATGAACTGACCTGGCCTGCCGCTTTTCAGGTGTAGGGTCTTGGAAACAAGTTCTTTTCCCACACCGGTTTCACCGGTGACCAGCACTGCTTTGGACGTTGTGGCAATGGCATCTATATAATTAAAAATGGAAAACATTTTTCGGTGCTGGGTGATGATGTCTGAAAATCCTTCCAGATGTTCAAAATCTTCTGCGAGCATATGGCTGCGCAATGCGATGTTTTCCCGTTGCAGTTCGCTGAAGTGGCCCACCTTGGCGATGCTGGTGATGAGCCTGTCCGGGTCAACCGGCTTGACCAGAAAATCAAAGGCCCCCAGTTTAATACACTGTACCGCTGTGTCCGTATCGTCCGCCACCGTGATGATGATAACCGGAATATCCGGATATTCGGTGGCAATTTGACCTAATAGCGCTTGTCCACTGACGTGGGGCATGGTCAAATCCATTAATACCACTTCGGCATGGTGCTGTGCGATCAGCCCCATGGCCTGGCGACTGTCCTGGCAGGTGACAATGTTATTATAGCCGGCCATCCGCAAAATAGTGTCCATGGCCAGTAATATCGACTCTTCGTCATCAACAATCAGAATGGGATTGGGTGGGCGGCTATCTGGGTTCATGATACGCTTTCGCTTTCATCGACAGGAAAGTAAATGGTGGCCCGGGTGCCGTTATCGGGAGACGAGGTAAACGACAGCCTTCCCCCATGGTCTTCCATGATTTTTTGGGAGATGGCAAGGCCCAGGCCCGTATTGCCCTGACTCTGTTTTGTTGTAAAAAACGGGTCGCTGATGCGTGCCATGATATTTTTTGACATGCCAACGCCCGTGTCCATAACGTCAACAGTAATAAGGTTCGTTGTGCCATCATACCCGGTTTTGATCGAAATCTTTTGTTTCTTGTTTTCAAGGGCCTGGGCCGCATTGACCAATAGGTTAACGATCACCTGTTCAACTTTTTGTATATTTCCCTTAAAGGTCGGCAGGTTTGGTGCCAGATCCACCGAAAACGAATCGGTTGCATGATCGATAAGGTTTTTTACGAGGGCAACGGACTTCTTGACCGCAAGATTTATGGCCACATCGTTTTTTAATTCAGAGGGGGAAATCCTTGAAAAATCCTTCAACTCATTGACGATGTTTTTAATTCGCCTGGCACCTTCTTCAATATGGTTCAGCATTTGCGGGGTCCGTTCGAAGATGGTAGAAAAATCCATTTCTTTTACCTTATAATTTTCATTCTCCTGACGGTAGCGCTGTACAATTGGGACCAGGCTTTCCCAAACCTCCTTTAGAATAGCGATATCTAGCGAAATGGCGGTGGTGGGATTGTTGATTTCATGGGCCACACCGGCGGCAAGGGTTCCGATGGTGGCCATTTTACCGGCCTGATACAGCTGCTCCTGTTGCGATTTGGCTTGTTGTTCTGCGGCCATACGTTTCTTTTCAACCGCCACACTCTGCAGGATGATGATAGCGGAAAGGGCGCCTATAAAGGTAAGAATGCCGATGCAGATGGACGATATCTTTTTGGTAATCTTTGATATTTCATGTTCAATATCATTGGTGTAAATGCCGGTGCCCACCACCCAATGCCAGGGCGCAAACCCCTTTACAAAGGAAATCTTGGGTACGATCCGGTTGGGGTCATCCTTCCACTGCCATTCATAATCCACAAAGCCGGATCCGTTCTGGCGAACGGCAGAGACAAATTCAAGGAAAAGTCTTTTCCCCTTTGGGTCGGAAAAATCAGAAACATCTTTTCCCTCAAGATCAGGCCGATAGGGGTGCATCACGATGCGGGGATGCAGATCGTTGATCCAAAAATAATCCTTTAATTCCGGTCCGTATCTCATATGGCGAACGTGTTCAATGGCAAGTTTTTTGGCTTCGGCTTCGGTAAATTGGCCGGAAGTGTATTTTTTATGGTATTGATCCAGGGTATCCCAGGCCAGCTGTGTCATTTCACGAATCAGGGCTCTTCGCTGGGCCATCAGTGCAGATTCCATGGCTGGAAGCACGATGAAAAAAATGGTCATGAAAAACAGGACAACCGACAACACGGCAGGTAGGATAATGGCTGTGGGTAGATTTCTGTTGACGGTTTCCATAGCGGGATCGGTTATATTTTTCTGCTTATGTTCATAGGGATCAGTTTTTTTACGAGACCATCATTCTTTTTATAAAAAACATTAACAAATTCATAACATTTTTACAATTTAGGACAATTCACGGGGGTTACCTGTGCTTGAGAGGTCCCCGATTTTTTGTTACAAACGTCGGTATAAAACCATAGGAAAAAACGGATGAAAAAAGTGTTTTTAAGCATACTGGCAGTGATTGTTGTGCTATTGGCCACTCCTTCACTGCAAGCTGATCCCCCTACTATTACCCTTTGTACCTGGAACCTGGAGCATTTGGCGGCGCGAGACAACGCCGGATGTCGTCCCCGAACAGCGGCCGACTATCAGGCGCTTTGTCACTATGCCGCCGGATTGAATGCGGACATAATCGCATTTCAGGAAATCGAAAGTGTTGCCGCTGCACGGCGGGTGTTTGACCCGGAAACATACCGGATAGAGATCTCAGCCCGGCCGGATACGGACCTTGGATGGTGCCGTCGCAAAGATAAAAGGCGCTGCATGCAACGGACCGGTTTTGCCGTTCGGAAAGACCTTCAGAAAATCCATGGGATAACGATCGAGCGAATGCCGGATGTGACCACCCTCGCCGGCGATGCTTCAGAACGCTGGGGTGTTCATTTACGGCTGCTTGCTTTCAACAGTGCAAAAGAAAAGAAAGTACTACATCTCCTGTGTGTTCATCTGAAATCAGGATGCGCATACGATCCCGTGAGATTCAAGAAGGACCGCACCCCCTGCAGCAGGCTTGCGGTGCAGGTGTCGCGGCTTGAAGCCTGGATGGATGCCCGGGCGGCAGCCGGTGAGGAGTTTATCGTCCTGGGGGACATGAACCGCCAGCTCGACGGGCTGGGGGACCCGGTTTGGGAGGCGTTGGATGACAGCGAATCCTGCGACTGGGAAACGCCGGATTCCGGACCCTGGTATTGCCGAAAGGGGACTGCTCGATTCAACCGGATCGCCGACCTTGAGCGGGCCCGGGCCGGGCGAAAACACCCATACCCGCATCACCCCCGATATCCCTATGCCGTGGACCATATCATCATGAGTGCCGGGGCGGATCAGATGGCCATGGAAAAAACCGCCCGATTTGTTGAAGATAAAGATAAACTGTCCGACCACACGCCGTTGGTTATGGAGTTGGAAGCATTATGGCCGTAAAGAAAAAAGAGACCCCTAAACGGAAAACTCGCAACCGCCGCCCGATCGCCTTGGGATCCAGGGAGCTGGATGTCATTGAAGTCAGGGGCGGTAGTGTAGTAACTACGAATACTTTTTTTACCTTATAAAACCCAACAGCAGTTCCCTCTGCATGGCCTTTGGTCAATTGCAGAGAGCTGTCAAAATCAAGGGGTAAACGAGGAGAACATTTCAGTTGAAGCTCCGCAATAGCCAACACGCGGGACATAATGCGTAGATTCAGGAAACTTGATTTCCTAATCGACGCATGTAATAAGCAAAACTTCACGTATAACCTGTGATAACAGAAAGATAAGAGTTTTGAGCTATCAAAAAGGCAAGGCATTGTAATCGGAAAATGGACATGACACCTTTAACCTTATTATCTTGGCGGATAAATGGAGGGAAAGGGTGCCATGCCTCAACAAATACTACCACTTATTCCACGCGGCGCAACCCAAATCAATGGTTTGGTCAGTGTCTATCGTGAGGGGACAAACTGGACCTATTTTTTATCGACCTACCCGATCTATTCTCACGCAGAGAACGATCGCCGAATGTTTCGGATGGTCACGGCCCAATTGGTTGATTCCGGAGCATGCCGACAGGTCGATATACAAAGAGCTTTCGGCGTATCCAAAAGCAGTGTGATTCGTTCGTTGTACAAACTGCGAACCGATGGTATCGAATCATTTTTTGTTCAGCGGCGAGGACGACGTGGCGGCAGCGTATTCACGTCCGAGGTTCTTGAACAAGCTCAGCGTTTCCTGGATCAAGGATACACGAGAAAAGATGCTGCTCAAGAGCTTGGTATTAAGTATGACACCTTACGCAAAGCCATAAATGATGGCCGATTAATCGAACCGAAAGGTTCGGATGAGGCGGTTACCAAATCGTCTCGTAATGAGCTCGACATTGCCGCTGCCGATGGTATGGGAACAGCCTGCACCCGAGTCGGGGACCGCATTTTGGCATCGTTGGGCAAAATAGTTGGTGCGCCGATACGCTTTGAAAGATGCCTGGACGTTCCTAAAGCGGGTGTCCTATGTGCGGTGCCGGCGTTGTTGGCAAATGGGCTTATAAACGGCGCCAAACAGTTTCTTGGGTCGGTAAGAGGTTATTATACGGTCTTTCATATTCTATTGCTGTTGGCCTTTATGGCTTTATGCAGGATCAAATCCACCGAGAAATTGAGAAGGGATGCTCCGGGAGAGTTTGGTAAATTGTTGGGTTTGGATCGTGCACCGGAAGTTCGTTGTCTGCGCCGGAAGATGGATGAATTGAGTCAGGACCAAGGCGCGGAGAAATGGGCGGCACATCTTGGAAAATTCTGGATGGAACAGGAACCTGAATCGGTTGGTGCGCTATACATTGACGGCCATGTACGTGTTTACCACGGCGGGCTGACCAAACTACCGCGCCGTTATGTATCTCGGGAGCGATTGTGTTTGCGTGGTATTACCGACTATTGGGTCAATGATGCGATCGGCCGCCCCTTTTTTGTCATCGAAAAACAGATCGATCCGGGATTGCTGGCCACTTTGAGAGACGATATCGTTCCTCGGTTGTTGCAAGATGTCCCCAATCAACCCAGCGAACAGCAATTAGAAGAAAATCCATACTTGTGCCGCTTCGTTCTGGTTTTCGACAGGGAGGGATACAGTCCCGCATTTTTTAAGCAAATGTGGAATCGCCATCGAATCGGATGCATGACGTATCATAAGCACCCGGGTGAGTCATGGCCGGAACAATGGTTCACCGAGCATGAAGTGACGATGCCGGGTGGTGAAGTGATAAAAATGCGACTTTGTGAGATGGGCAGTTTGGTTGGCTCCGGCAAGGATCAGACCTGGATGAGACAGGTCCGTAAACTGACCGATACGGGTCATCAGACCAGTATTGTCAGTACCGGATTTGATTTACCGCTTACGCATTTGGCTGCACGTATGTTCAGCCGATGGTGTCAGGAAAACTTTTTCAACTATATGATGCAACACTTTGATATTGATGTGCTTATAAAGGGTGTTGAAACCAATCAAATTTTCATAAAGCCATAAATAGCTTATGTTTGTATGGTCCGTTTTTGGTGTACGATTGTTATGGTTAGCCCCCCAATAAGATCCGGATTTTTGGTTTGTTCCGCATGGACTTTGTATCAAGCTGCGGTCTGTTTATAATATCCGGATATACTGGTAACAACCAATCAATCGGCCCAGAGAAAATCAGACATTACGTTTCTAAATTTTATCCTGTAGCAGTAAACAACTCCATTTGGTCATTCTCTTTTTTCTTCGGCTTATGCCTTGTCCCAGCCATCTCAATTAGCAAGGTTACAATTGTCGTTAATGCAGATCGAACAACTACCCCATGCTGGCTTCTTACCCTTGTTTGTTCAAGCCCTTCTCTTTTTTTCATCAAATTGAAAGGCCGTTCGCAATTCTTTCGAATTTTGATCGCTTTTTGTGAACCGTTATGAAAAGTTAGCATTGGCTGAAAATGACCGTTGTCAAAATCAATAATTCTTGATTTGGGACAGGTTGGTTCAAACCTACATTCACATGGTCTTGCGCCACACTCAAATTCATGTCCTTCCGGTGTGGTTCCCAAATATTTCATTGGAAGCTCACAGGAATCGTTACAGGTGACTCTTAACGGAGATTCTAAAACATTATCAGGAAGCTTTGCTTGTTCAGATGCCGGGGCCACAACATAAACCCCGGTTTCATTCAGAACGGAACCATCCTTATCGTGATAGGCCTGGTCTGCGGTTATCAATTTAATATCAATACCCAGTGCCTGGGCAAGCTTGATCAACGGTTTTAAAAACAGACTGTCGTGATGATTTGCTGCGCCCACAATAGAGACCAAAGGAAAGCTATGGCCGGTTGCTGGATTTATCGCTGTTAAAGTATGGAGCCTGTATCCGATAACATAAAACGACTTATCCCTTTTGTTTCGGCGCCTTCCGCAGTCACAATCCAAATCGGAGTAAATACGTACTTTCTTTCCTTTTACCTCAATTGTGCAAAGGGGATAATTGATTTCAGACGGTAACTCGGACGAATCAACACCATGAATTACGGTATTCTCTAAACAACCTGATTTATAAAAATGATGGAGGAAATACACCAGAACATTCATCAATTGATGAAATCTCAGTCCACGCCGGAAATGACACAGTTCGGTATGGTCCACTTGGCTTTTGGTGTTTAAGGGTAATCCTACAAAACGCCTGTTTTGTTTCCGTTCTCTGCCGAAATATTCATCACTGCAAAATTTTCTGTAGCTGATTTCAGGATATTTGATGATTTTCAAAAGCTCCATCCGAAACAGCTGATAGGGCTGAATGTCTCTATGTGGAGCTGAATACCCTTCTGGGGCAATCAAGCTGTTTATAATCTGGTCATCTAAAAGCTGGTCAACGAATTTTAGCTCTTCATCTACAATTTCAGGATATGGCTTTTTCAACCGATCGAAATCGAACAGATTATCAGAATGGAAATTCTCAATATAGGTTGCCATTTCCGGAAGACTACGAATTCCCATAGACGGTCTTTGATCTTCAACTCCTATAAGTTCTTCGATGGGAACGTCCAATTCCTGAGAATAATCATAATTACCAGCAACCTCTATCATGATCTCCTTGATCAGTTCTTTTTTGGACTTCTTGGGCATATTCTTCCATTTCGGAAAAATTTTTTTCAATTGCTTTGTGATGATTCGTTTGATATTTTTTTCGTGCATAAAGCCTCTGTGTTGTTATTTGTTTTTAGCGACTCAAATCTACAACTAAACAGAGGCTTTTGCAACCAATAACACGCTGATATATTAGCTAATTACACTAATTTTACGCTATCGATTTCAACACCCTTTATTATTGCCATTTGTGGAGTGGTTGCCGGAGCAGACACGTATGAGCAAATAGAAAATTTTGGTAAAAAGCGCAAAAAATGGCTTTCAAAATTTTGGGAACTCCCACATGTTATACCCTCCCATGATACTTTTGGAAGAATTTTCGAAAGGCTGGATCCCAAAGAGTTTCAAAATAGTTTTAAGCGTTGGATTGAATCAGTAACAGAACAAACCAAGGGACAAGTGGTAGCAATAGATGGTAAGACCTTGAGACGCTCTCATGATAGATCAAAAGACAAAAAAGCCATTCACATGATCAGCGCTTGGGCCTCATCTAATCAAGTGGTTCTTGGACAACTTAAGACAGATGAAAAATCAAATGAGATAACGGCGATTCCCCATCTTCTAAAGCTTCTTGATATATCAGGTTGTATCATAACCATAGATGCCATGGGCACTCAGAAAAATATTGCCAAGACAATAATTGATAAGGATGGGGATTATATCCTTGCCGTAAAGGAGAATCATAAGACGCTACATCGTACTTTCCACACCCTATTTTGTACTGTTTCAATGATTTAATTGTCATCTCAGAGTGTAACAAACACATCCGGCTTTACTTTCAATGCTTCAAGGTAGGCAAGTTGATCTGATGTAAATCGATTCGCAAGGCGGCGAACTTTTCCAATTGTAATGACAAGCACATCAGTAAATTTTGTCGTCATCATAAAAGAAGTCGGTCTTTTGGTTTTACGCTCTTCCCAACCTGGCAATGTACTCCCATCCGGCTGTGTAAATTGGCGCATTGCGCGCTCCATTAATCTCCAAATCAAAAGGGCTATCAAAAGGATTAGACCCAACACTTCAATACGAGTTGTTTTTTTCAAAAAGATGCCGTTGACTATCGCAGGGTCTTTCAAAAATCCGAAGTTTTGCTCAATGCCACTCTGATTTTTATATAGCTGCAACAATCGACCGGCATCCCACTCGTGTCTGTGTTCGTCAGAGATCAAATTGGTCAGTAAAACAAAACACCCGGCTTCAGAACGCAATGTTTTTACTTTTTCAGCGTTTTCTACGATCTCGGGCTTAAGGACATACTCATAGTGATCAACTTCTCGTTCTCGTCCTTTAGCCGGGCGACCACGTTTATATTTGGCAACCTTTTCAATCATAGTCGAAATTCGATAACATTCTGAACCCCCAGTTAATGTACATAGCTTTTGTACCGCTATCTGTGCATCGGTCTGACAAAAGTATGCAGTCGCCATTTCCTTTTTACAAATTTTCGTCAGCTCTTTATGTTCCTTTTTTAATCGTCGATCAATTCGTTTATGTTTTCTTTTGTCATGGGCACTTGAATGTACTACAATCGCTCGATAAGTTCTTCCATTTATCTTCACTGTGGTTTCAAAGGTGCGGTAAAATGCTGCCGGACGCTTTCGCGTCGACGGGGTTTGATTCAAAGTGCCGATATCTTTCCATTGATCCTGGGCTACGGCTTCTTCGATGGCTCGGCTACACTCCTTGAAGTTTGCCGGCAAACGACTGATAAATAATATTTTCTGTAAATCAGCCATCTCCAAATTCTTTACGGTTACCATGGCTGCATCGGCCACATGAATATAGACATCATCTTTTAGACCATTTTTCGACATATATCTTGATATGCCGCTCAAAAGCTCGTTATTGAGCGTTTTATCCGAACCATTGCCATCACGGGTTGCTCCTAAAACGGGAATGTTGCGATCAACACACAGCATCTCTATTAAAAATTGCTTTAAATCCGGACGCTTGTCCTTGCTGTGACCATAGGTGATATGAAATGGCTTCTCTACCAAATCATAATCTCCGAATACGCTCATTGATGTCGTGTCGTAATGACCACATCGTGTGTCTATCTGAAAACCACCCACTGCATTTTGGGCAAGCTGTCCAAATATCTTTTGAGTCCCGGTTTCGTATATTTTATCCAATACGCGGCCCAGGTTATGGTCAGAAAAAAGTTCAGGCGCTACAAATTTGCCCAGAAGCAACTCACCATCTTTCTTACGATAAAAATTAATCATTCGGTACAAAGGTGTACGACCTGTCAATGTATCCAACACCATAGCCAAGACGGCAACGCCGGGACTCAATTCCATCTGTGATTCGACCATACTATCTATGGTTTCTGTTAACTTAATTTGCCGTGCATACTCTTTGACTATTGGTAAATGCTGTACATTGTTAATTACTTCGATATTTTCCCAAAAAACATATAGTTTTTCTCAAGATTTACTACCAGTGTGAAAAAATCCAGATAATCCAAATTGACAATCAATGCATGGTTTCTGTCTGATGACAGCAGGAACCGCCATGCCTCTTTATCCTCCTCCCCCCCATCGGGGGGGATAAGAGGGGGGGGCGAACATATGATATACTCGTATAGCCTTTCCAAAACTATAACAAGGAGATATCATATGCTCAGCCCCTTAAAAGCCATCTTACTTGCCGCAAACAAGGTTGCCAAGGAAAATTTGATTTCAGAGATCATTTGCCCCGGATGCGGAGAATGCCATCGGTTAACAAAATGGGGGCATTATACACGTTATCTTTTCCATGGCGAGGATACCATCCGGATTCAACGGTTCAGGTGTTTAAACAGCCGCTGCCCGCGATTCACCTTTTCTATATTGCCGCACCCGCTGTTGCCAATTGTGCGCTTGCCACTATGCCTCATCCTGTCGCTGTGTAGCATGTATCAAAAGGGGGACTCGATAGCCGAGCTTGCGAGGACAAGCGGTAAAAGCTGGTCTGTCATCCGACGCGCTCTTGCGATCGGCAAGAGGATAAAATCAGTTTTAAATGATGAGGTCCCCTGTCTTCAGCCAGCGGTTTCCTGGACAGCCTTTACGCATCTATTTTCTTGGGCTTTGTTCCCGGGGCGTTTTTAAAAAGTTGCCACCAACATGAAACGATTATAGCGTTATATCGGTCGGTTCCGTTAAGGTCGCCTAAAATATCATTTGAAAGGAGACCGCATATGGAACTTACCGATGAAAACATGACCCTTGCCATTTGGCGCTACGGCATCATCAGCCCCTTGCTGCACCAGCATCCGGATCAGGGACGCAAAGGTGAATTACTTGAAGAAATGAGCCGACGGACGTTTGTCCGTGACAATGGCGAACAAATCACCTTAAGTCCGGAAACCATCCGTAAATGGCTCGCCCGTTATCAGCAAGGCGGGCTGCCGGCCCTTGCCGACAAAGAGCGCTGTGATAAGGGAAAACACAACGTTCCTGAAACGCTCATCGATGCCATGACAAAAACAAGGAAAGCGCATCCGCGTTGGACCATGACCCGGTTGTTTGATCACCTGATTGCCGAAGGGATATGGAATGGACAGCGTCCCAGCCAGTCCACCCTCTATCGGTTTGCCAAATCACATAATTTGCTCAGAGACCCTCACCGTCAGCCTGTCCGATCTTGCCGCTCTTTTGCCTTTGATGTCTTCGGCCAGCTTTGGATGGCCGATTTTCTTCATGGACCGAAGATAAAGCAGGGGCGACATAAACGAAAAACTTACCTTCATGTTATTCTTGATGACAGCGCCCGTTATGTGGTCAGCGGCGGATTCTATTTATCGGAAAAGGTCGAAAGTCTGATTTGTGATTTGATGGCCGCCGTAAGACGCTATGGCATTCCGCAACGCTTTTATACCGACAACGGTCCCTGCTATGCCAGTCGTCATTTAAAAGTCGTTTGCGCCAGGCTCGGCACCCAGCTGATTCATACACCACCATATCGGCCCCAAGGACGCGGAAAAATAGAGCGCCTGTTCCGGACGGTCCGGGATCAATTTCTTGCGACAGACTCATCAAAATCAATGGATCAACTCAACAGTGCTTTCCAAAAATGGCTCTCAGCGTACCACCTGGCAATTCATGGCACCCTCGGTTGCCCGCCCATAAAAAAACGGCTTGAAGGCGGCTGTGCATGCCGGCCGCTGCCTGAGGTGGCCGATATCGAATCCTTGTTCATGATGGAACGTCGCTGCCGAATCTATAAAGACGGCACTATTCGGCTCTTTAAACAGATTTACGAGCTGATCGACCCAATGCCCGGAAAACGGGTAACGGTTTACTACACGCCATGGGACCTGTCCTGCATATATTACGGAACCTTTTTAAAACCGGCTTTTCGGCTGAACATGTCAGCCAATGCGCACCGTTTTGACCATCCCTAATGGAGGTAAAAATGAAAATTTCAATGTCCGAGTTTTTTGGATGGCATCGCCACCCGTTCTCCGATACATATCAATTACAAACGCCCTTTTTAGGGGAAAAAGACGATCGAATCTTACGTCGAGCGATTTCACTGTTAAACTGCGGCAAAAGTTTTGCACTGACAGGACCATCCGGAGCCGGCAAATCAACCCTTATTCAACATATCCTTCGTCAATTGGATACAAAGCATTATCAAACCACCTATATCCATTACGGCGGATTGCAGCGCAGCGGCATCCTCAAAGCGGTGGCGGACTACCTTGGCGTGGATACCGGCGGCCGAAGTGTGCCGCTATTGGTAAAACTTCAGAAACACATATTACAATTGGCTTCTGAAACCAATGCCAGGTATCCGGTATTCATTCTCGACGATGCCCAGTTATTGGAGCACGAATCCCTGATGGATTTATGTTCTTTAATGGTCAGCCCACAAAAGAAAACGGTGGCAGCTTCGATTATACTTGTCGGCGATGAGAGCCTTACCAAAAGGCTTCAATTGCATATCATGGCGCCTGTAAGAACCCGGATGACCGGCATCTTCAGTATGGAAGGCCTTGATGAAAAAGAAACCGATCTATTTGTGGCATATCGTTTGGAAGCAGCCAAAGCTCCTAAAGACTTGTTTGACAGCGATGCTCTCTCACTAATGAGTTCCCACTGCAGAGGAAACCGTCGACAAATCATGAATGTCGGCACGCTACTATTGGATGAAGCATACTTCAGGCAGGAAAAAACAATTGGACCGCATTTAATCCTTGAGTGCGACCTGATCGATCAATCCGGGTGAAACGGAAGCGTAGCGGAGGGATCTTCGCGCCGAGGGATAGCCCGGCGGTAGACTGCTGTCTACATCAACCAAAGGGGCCTTGTGCTTATCGGGCTCCTTTGGTAATTTATCACGATAATTTACTGGGATTATAAAGAAAGAATCAACAACATTCGTGAACTTCGCGTCGGCCAGATCCAATGACTCCATATTTCATCCCTTCAATAAAATTGTTTTTCGGGACAAAATAACACCAGCACAGCTAGAAGTCTAGGGTAAATGCCATTCATTTTATAAATACCACTCTAATCTACCTATGTGTTTGATATTACATTACTAAAAAATATACACCTTTTCTTTTTTAAGGTGTGGAAAGTGCGCTACATAATGACACCGTCTTGTTTTTCAACGATATGGAAAACATGAGAGAAGAAGGCTGCATATTTGACGAGCATACAACAGTAGACGCGGATCACGGGCGAATTGAAACGCGAAAGTATATAATGACATCGGATATTGCCTGGTTGCAGGGCAAGGAGAGTTGGCCGGGGTTAAAATGTCTCGGTATGGTGGAAAGCACGCGAGAAATGAACGATGAGCTTAGCCACGAGAAGCGCTATTATATATCAAGCCTTGAGTGCGATGCGGAAAAGTTTGGTCATGCGGTCAGAAGCCACTGGGGAATTGAAAATTCGGTGCATTGGGTGCTGGATATTGCATTCCGTGAAGATGAAAGCAGGATAAGAAAGGGTTCGGCGCCGGAGAATTTTGCAGCTATACGGCATATTGCTCTGAATTTGCTCCGAAATAACAAAGAATTTAAAGGCAGCGTAAAAACAAAAAGATTGAATGCAGCGATGGATATCGATTATTTGGAAGCAGTCGTGTTTAGATGATCAGAAATAACCGAAAAAAACATAGGGACTTCGTAATATTTACATGCGTTAGCCCTGCATTTTTATGTTGATTATTTGTCCAAAAGTGCCGATAGAATGACTAACAGAAATTTACTGTTGATGATCGAAGATTAATGATTTTGTAAAGGTTCTAAATAATGAATTCTAAAAAAATTTGTGTAATTGCAAATGGATGTCCTGAAAATCGTATCGATGGTGCAAGGATCCAAAACTTCTTATCAGAAAACGGCAACACGATAATATCTGACTATCGAGAAGCGGACATAGTACTTTTTAGACCCTGCGGCGGGTTCAGGATTTTCGAGCAGGAGGCTGTTAAGATCATAAAAGCGATCCAGTCTAACATGAAGCCCTCTGGTGAACTAATCGTTTGTGGCTGCCTTTCTAAAATAAATATTGATATTGTAAACCGGGTACATGATGGGTTGGTATTCGGTGCCGAGGATTTTGATTGGCTTGACAATATGTTCCGGAAAAAAATTGGGATTCAAAATGTTTATGCACACCACCTTGTTCCTAACACATTGTCAAAAAATTTGTCTTTTTTACCACAGAGAAATCCTAAAAAGGTGATGGTTTATCCGGATATTGTTGGGACTTTGAAATATTTAAAAAAATATAGACCATTCAGATTATTGAATAGCTTTCGAAAAAAAATCATACAAATAAGGACTCCAATTCATCACGATTCATTTTCTCAGCCAAAAATCAATTTTTCTACAGAAAAAACGTTTTATATAAAGATATCTACAGGATGTAATCGAGCTTGCTCATACTGTGGAATCAGGCTTGCGCGAGGAAAACTGAAAAGCAAATCTATCCAAGAAATTGTTCATGAGTTCGATGAGGGTCTCAAAAAAGGCTATAAGGAGTTCGCCCTTATCGGCACCGAAACGGGTTCCTTCGGGAAAGACCAAGGAACAGACATTGTCAGCCTGCTTAACACACTTATAAGAAAGGACGGCGACTATAAATTAAGACTAAGAAATTTTCATCCGAGATCCCTGATTAAAAGGTTTCCTGAAATGAAAAATATTTTAAAAGTTGGAAAAATAGATTTCATTTTTTCCGCAATTCAGTCCGGCAACAATAGAATTTTAGATCTAATGAATAGGGGATATAGAATAGAAGATGTCATAGAAGTCTTTGAAACAATAAAAACTGAATTCCCGGAAGTATTTTTGGGAACCCAGTTTATTGTTGGATTTCCGAGTGAAAGCGATGAAGAGTTTCGTGACACTCTGATATTATCTCAAAATTTGAAACTCAATTTAGTAGAAACATTCCAATATGAGCCCCGACCTGGGACTAAAGCAGCTAAAATGAGTGGACAAATTCCAAAAGAAGAGATAAAAAAAAGATTAAAAGAAATTGAGCCAAGTTCGCCGGAAATTACCTGGCAAGAGTCGGTTTTAGATTAAAGAATCCTGGCCCTGAGAACAGGGTTTCTATGTTGCACTAAAACTGTCACCTTGTAATTTTTAACTGACTGGATTTTTTAATACCGACATCCCCGAAGACCGATGTAGTAAACCATAATGGTGCATTGTTATTTTAAGGAAAAGTGGCTTTTAAAGTTAATTGATAAAAAAATACATTTTCTTTCGAGTGATAGCACACCGTATGGTTTTTCTTCTGCATTGCTCATGATAATTCCACCTATGCGGCAATGAATATCCGTTGTGAAATAATATCAGGCAATTTCAGCCCAACTCATTCATTCCATGTTTGCTTCCAATTGTAATATTCAGAAAGTAGCATGCGATAATGTGTAAAGTTGCTTTCGCGAGCAATAAATAGTTCGGCTTCCACCATGCTTGTAACCTCTCAGGTTCCTACTCGTTAACATGCTCCCTTGCCCAATCCATGACATGACTTTGGGCATTAGAGCCGGGCACACAATGACGACTGCACTGACAAAAGCCTGCAAATCATTCCGCCACTGCAAGCGAAACAGATAGAGGCACCCATTACGAGTTGGTATGGCTGTTTCAGATATGGGATTTAATGGGCGATCGAGCTATGTGATTAAGGTATTGACAAAATATACAAAACGAATTCTTAATGAGCAACCCCCAATTGACTCATTACAAAGAAAGAAGCCAAGGGTTTAGAATTACTATGTCAAGAAAGAAAAAAGAGACCCCTAAACGGAAAACTCGCAACCGCCGCCCGATCGCCTTGGGATCCAGGGAGCTGGATGTCATTGAAGTCAGGGGCGCCCGGGAGCATAATCTCAAGTCGATCAACATATCGCTTCCCAAAAAAAAGCTGATTGTATTTACCGGCGTTTCAGGATCCGGAAAATCCAGCCTGGCCTTTGATACTATCTTTGCGGAAGGCCAGCGTCGGTACGTGGAGTCCCTGTCCGCGTATGCCCGGCAATTTATCGGTCAGATGGAGAAACCGAAATACGATACCATCCGGGGTCTGTCGCCCACTATCTGTATCGAACAGAAAGCGGCGAGCAAAAATCCCCGCTCCACCGTGGGCACCATCACCGAGATTTATGATTTTCTCCGTGTGCTTTTTGCCCGGATTGGCGAGCAATTTTGCGTTCAATGCGGAAAGCCCGTGGGGCGGGGGGATGCCCAGGGGATGGTGGACCGGATTTTGGGGGTTCCCGAAGGCCGCCGGATTTATCTGTTTTCCCCAGTGGTGGAAAACCGGAAGGGGGAACACCGAGAGCAACTGGCCGGCCTTCGCCGGGAGGGATTCTCGCGGGCCCGGGTGGATGGCGTGGTCCAGGGGCTGGAGGATGTCCAAGCCCTGGCAAAGAACAAAAAGCACACGATCGAGGTAATGGTGGACCGGCTGGTGGTGGCGAAGGGGGCGGAATTTCGGCAACGGCTTACGGACTCGGTGGAAATGGCCCTAAAGACAGGGAAGGGGCGACTCATCGTTCATGTGTTGGAGGGGGAAGAGTTCATTCTGGACGAGGCCCGGGCTTGCTGCGGCAGATCGTACCCGGAGCTTCAACCCTCGCTCTTTTCCTTCAATTCACCCCAGGGGATGTGCCCTGAATGCAACGGCATCGGCAGCCGCCTGAGTATGGATGTTGACAGGATCGTCCCGGATCTGGAACTTACCATCCGCGAGGGGGCCGTTATTCCTTGGCGCTCCAATTTTTCCAAAGACGGCAGGCCGATGAAATCCTGGGGCGGTCGGCAGCTCTCCGCCATGGAATCTCAATGGGGGATCGATTTTGATACACCATGGAAACGGCTTCCCAAGGCGCACAGGGACACGATCCTGTTTGGCTCAAACGGTCGAGAAATGAGGGTCAACTGGAATTCGGAAAAGATCCAGGGGAAAGTCACCATGGCGTGGGAGGGGTTGGTGCATACCATGCTCCGCCGCTACCAGCAGACCCAGTCGGAGCATCAGAAAAAGTACTATGCGGGGTTTATGTCCTCCCAGGCCTGCGATACCTGTGAGGGAAAGCGCTTGAAACCTGAAGTGCTGCACGTTCGGATTGACGGTCGATCTATTATCGATGTCACCGATATGACGATTCAGGAGGCGTTCGATTTTTTTTCCAGTCTGAAACTGACAGGCAATCAGGTTTTGATCGCTGCGGAGGTCATCAAGGAAATTCTCAGCCGGTTGGGGTTTCTTCTCAATGTCGGCTTGGACTATCTGACCCTTTCCCGGCAGGGGCCCAGCCTTTCGGGCGGGGAATCCCAGCGTATCCGCCTGGCCTCCCAGGTGGGCTCGGAACTCACCGGCGTATTGTATATCCTGGATGAGCCCTCCATCGGCCTGCACCAGCGGGACAACCGGAAGCTGCTTGGAACCCTCGAACACCTGCGGGATATCGGCAATTCCCTGATCGTTATCGAACATGACCGTGAAACCATGGAAGCTGCGGACTGGATTGTGGATATCGGCCCCGGTGCTGGGCTGCTTGGGGGAGAGATCGTCAGCCAGGGAACGCCTCGCCAAATTTGCCGGAACAAAAAGTCCCTCACCGGTCGATACCTCAGTGGCAAAGAAACCATCGAGGTCCCTCTGCACCGCCGGACGCCTCGAAAGGCCGGCAACCATTGGATTACCGTTCAAAAAGCGTCGGAAAACAATCTGGCCGGAGTGGATGTAAAAATTCCTTTGAGTTTGATGGTGTCGGTCACCGGGGTATCGGGTGCGGGAAAGTCGACCCTGGTCAACCAGATACTTTATCCGGCCCTGGCCCGACGGCTTCACCGGGCAGCGGACCTCATGGTGGGAGCGCACCACGGTATCAAAGGCCTTCGAAACCTCAACAAGGTAATCAATATCGATCAAAAGGCCATTGGCCGGACGCCCCGAAGCAATCCGGCAACCTACACAAAGGTGTTCGATCCCATACGGGACCTGTTTGCCCTGCTGCCGGAATCCAGGGTCCGGGGGTACAAGAAGGGGCGCTTTTCCTTTAACGTCAAGGGGGGGCGGTGCGAAGCCTGCCATGGGGACGGCTTTATCAAAGTGGAAATGCACTTTCTGGCCGATGTGTTCGTTCCCTGCGAAACCTGCCAGGGGCGGCGGTTTAATGACGCCACCCTGCAGGTGACCTATAAGGGGCTTTCAATTGCAGATGTGCTGGACCTGTCGGTGCGACAGGCCTGCGAATTGTTCGCAAATCAGCCGCGTATCATGACGATTTTAAATACGCTCCGGGATGTGGGCCTCGGTTATATCAAGCTGGGGCAGGCGGCCACCACGCTTTCCGGTGGAGAAGCCCAGCGCATCAAACTGGCCCGGGAACTTGCCAAGTCCGGCACGGGAAAGACCCTTTACATTTTGGACGAACCCACCACGGGCCTCCATTTCGAGGACATCAAACAGCTTCTTTCGGTGCTTCAGCGGCTGGTGGATGCGGGCAACACGGTTATTGTCATCGAGCACAACCTCGATGTCATTAAGACCGCCGACTGGATCATCGACCTGGGGCCCGAAGGGGGGTATCGGGGTGGCCGGGTGGTGGCCGAAGGGCCGCCGGAGAAGGTGGTTGCGGTACCGGGAAGTTATACCGGTCAATTTCTAAAAACTGTTTTGCATAAAGAATAAGTTGTTATGCGCAATTAATCCAGGAAGCCGGAGTCACTATTTTTTGATGAGTGCTTTTTACTCAGCTTCGACTGTTTTCATAACCTGGGAGGGTATGACAAAGGATACGGTCGTGCCGCTGTTTTCACCGTCACTGTCCGCCCAAACACTGCCTCCGTGGAGTTCGATAATATTTTTCACCAGGGAAAGCCCCAAACCTGTGCCCTGATACTGCCGGCTATTGGAGCTTTCAATCTGTTCAAACGGTTTAAATATCCGTTTTAGCGCTGCTTTGTCAATGCCGACACCTGTATCTTGAACCGATACCTTGACCCAGTTGCCATTTTTCTTTGATCCTGTATTGAGAGTATTGTCAGGATCAATTATGCCAGAGGGTATATCCGCAATCCCATTGACAGAACAAGCTGATAATGTGACTTCCCCGCCATCTTGAGTGAATTTCACTGCATTTGACAGTAGGTTATACACGACCTGCCTTATTTTCCGTTCGTCTGCTTGAAATTTCTCAGGTAGATCGTTGAACTGCGTTGAAAGTGTCAACCTGTGCTTTAATACTTTTTCTTTGACCATGAAAAGGCTGTCCTCCAGTAATGACCGCAGATCCACCTGGGCTGGCTGTAATTCTAACTTTCCGGCTTCCACCTTTGACAAATCCAATATGTCGTTTACCAGAGCAAGTAGATGTTGGCTGCTGACAAGCACATCCTTTAAGTACTCTTCTTGCGTGTTGTTTAAATCACCAAAATGCTTGGAGACAATCAGTTCGGAAAATCCAATAATATGGTTCAGGGGGGTTCGAAGCTCGTGGCTCATGTTGGCCAGGAAATCACTTTTGGCAATATTGGCTGCTTCTGCCTCCCTTCCTAACTTTACAGCGCGTTCAACCAGCACTTCCCTTTGGATTATCTCATTGTTAAGGTCCGTGATTAAACTATAATTTTGTTTTTGCAGACTTATGGATTTTAAAATCCTTTTGTTGATATTATGGGTGAACAGGGTGGTCATCGCCATGTACACGCATACTGCAAAGGCAAGCCATTGATATGATTTGTCTTCGAAACGATAGAGCATTGTAGCCAATACCAAGCCTTGGGGATAAGTATAGAGAATGAAAGCTGGAAAATAGGGGGATAAGATAGGAACCGCAGAACTTATGACACCAAATGCCAACATCAGCAGTGCACCCCACACGAATGGATCATTCGCTACATTCAATAACAGGTAGATTAGGCTCCAACTCCCCCCCACCAACCCGCATCCTATGAGATATAAACGCAACCAACTATCTGGGGATCGAGCTTCTGATCTGACTTTTTGACTATGCCACAGGTACATTCGGTATGATGCTGTCAATAAGAGTGCAACCATCCAGAATACCAACAGATTGGAATTGAGGTGGGGTTTTAATATAAAATAATAAAGAATCGAAATGAGAACAACGACACCGTTCGATATTGGGGCCTGCATATAGACCATTCGAACTTGTTCTTCCGCTGTAAAAGAGGATTGAGATAATGATCCCTCAACAGAAATTGTATTTGTATGTTCAGTCATTATTTTTATCATTTAAAGAGGTGAACTATCGTCAACCTCAATCGTATAAATATACCAACTATACAGGTCGGAAATATATACGCGCAACTTAAATTTATGTGTGAATATGGGATTGCGAACAAAATTTGATGCCATTTATTTAACCACCTAAAAAAGCAAATATTTTTCGCTTGCAATTCCATAAAGGGATATATTAAGAAAAAGGATATAGCGCATCCGATCGTTCTCTTCATTTCAATAGCGTGCCCTTGTTAACGATACACCTATAGTTGGTGTTTATTCATACGTTCGATTTTTAAGTACTATATTTGATGGTCTTGTAAAAAGCCCAACATCTACTTTTTACTCGGTGTTAAGTTTTAGATTTTCTGCCTCTGTGTATTTTCAATAAGTTTTAAGTTGCTAATTTAAAAGCAAAAAATATTAATATTTGATGAATCTATCTGGTAGAAAGGAGGGGTTTTCTATGGGTAATGGCAACAATCGGCCCCCGTTTTGGCAGAATGAGGACTGGTGGGCATGCTTTATCGGCTGGATTATTCTCCTTTTAGCGGTCATCGGCATCGCGCCACATTCCCCCAAAATTGCAAAATGGACCCATCTTTCCGCAGCATTTCCCCAAGGTATTGATACAATCGAAACAGCCATTGTGTTGTGTCTGACGATGGGCGTACTCACTTACATTGGCGGTATTTTCATGAAGTTTGATTTAAAACGATACATTCCCGGGTTCATACTTATTTTTTTACTGACGTTTGTTGCCATGGTCGTTTCAAAACAATCCTTTATCAATAAATGGGGGATTTCTTACGTTCTCTTTGCGTTGGTCTTTGGCTTGATAATCAGTAATTTTTTTAAAGTGCCTCAATTCCTGAAAGCCGGCGGTCAAACTGAATATTTTGTTAAAATCGGGCTGGTCTGTATGGGCGCAACGATTATGTTTTCCGTCGTTCTGAAAGCCGGTGTTTTTGGGGTTGCCCAGGCACTATTGGTCGCCACGACGGTTTGGTTTATGACGTATTGGATTTGCAGAAAATTTAGAATTTCTGAAAAATTTAGCGCCATTATCGCCACAGCGAATTCCATATGTGGGGTTTCCGCTACAATCGCCGCAGGAGGTGCCTTGGAAGGGGATTCGAAGGAGATCAGTTATATGATTGCCTGGGTGCTTGTCTGTGCGGTTGTCCTCATCATCATTATGCCACCTATCGCAATCTGGCTCGATCTTCCCACCAATATGGCAGGCGCCTGGTTGGGAGGTGTTATCGACAACACCGGGGCTGTCATTGCAGCGGGTGAAATGGTTGGTGGTGGCAAAAGCAAGGCTGCCGTGGATGCCGCGGCGATGGTAAAAATGGCGCAAAATGTACTCATCGGTATCGCGGCATTTTTAATGGCGCTTTGGGCCACCATATCGCTGGATAAAAATGATGATACTGAAAAACCTTCTTTTATGGAGGTATGGTATCGTTTTCCCAAATTTGTAATCGGCTTTATGATCGCTTCTTTTGTTGTGTCCTTTTTCGTTGAACCTGTTATGGGTACAGATATCGCCACGGCTGCCGCGAAAAGCTGTAAGGGGTATCGAGACTGGTTTTTTGCCATGTGTTTTGTCTCTATCGGCCTGGAAACCAATTTCAAAGAACTTGTTTCGGTGGGCGGTGGGAGACCCGCCATTGCCTATTGGCTATCCCAGACCGCCAACGCCTTTTGGACGCTGTTTATTGTGTGGGTGTTGTGGTCCGGCAGGTTTTTTATACCGCCCATATTACCGGACTAACTGCCGTTATTGGTATGGAAAATAACCCTATTGTTGTTAATAAAATCTGCTGCAGATGGACATATATAAAATAAGATCCGTAAAAAAAAAATATAGGATTATCCATACCCATGAGTTAAAAATAGCACGTCTTATTTCTCAACATATTGTCAAAACGCCGGAGCTGACTGTCTGGGAAATTCTTATTCCCATCATTTTCATTCTGAAATTCGCCCAAATCAACCAAGCACGAGATACCTTGGTCCAAAATCTATTGTTTACAAAACGATTGGCTCTCAATGCAGCAAAAGATATGATGTTGGGCTGCTCCCGGAAGGAAGTTCTGAAGCAAATTATGGATCACACCGCCTCCCTGATCGTTCCATCCAATAGTGGACTATACTCCAAAATCATTCGTAAAAAACAATTAAAAGAAATTTGCATCCTGATAGATCATTATGGTCTGCTTCTAAATGCAGATGGCACCGACTATTACGCAATCGTAAAAAAAGCATACGGAACCCATGGCCGGTTTGTTTCATTTATAGAAAGATTGAACCAGGCAGAGGCTGAAACGAGTCAGGCTGCAAAAGAAACGTTAGGAAATAGCGTGAATACTGAAAGGGCTGCGTTGATTGAGTCTCTTTTTAAGCAAAAACGGATGGGTGCGGCGGCCAATATTTTTCAATCAGAACGTGCATATATAAACGACTAAACGCAATTCAGGCATCTTTATGCCCTTTTCTTTTTCGAACAAAAATGTACTGATAACAGGTGCCAGTGGTGGCCTTGGGTCTGCCATGGCACGGTTACTGGCAAAACAGAATGCCCGATTGGTGCTTACAGCACGATCCCAAACTGCCATTGACGAATTAATCCGTTCTTTGCCGAAAGAGATCACTGCGATATCGATCATTGCCGACCTTTCAAAACCAGACCATGTTGCGTATTTGGCGAAAGAGGCCCTTAACGCATGGGGCCATATCGACGTCCTTATCAATAATGCGGGCATTGGCTATTTTGCCACCATGGAAGAGGCCATTGATGAGAATATTCGATACCTTTTTGAAGTAAACACCTTTGGACCGTTGGCACTTATCAAAGCGTTAACGCCCCAAATGAGGAATTTAAAAGGGAGCCGTATTGTCAACGTTGTCTCCTGTGCGGGGAGAGTTCCCATTCCATTTGTCGGCGTATATGGTGGCAGCAAATCGGCATTTGCAATTATGGCCAATACCATGCGACTTGAACTTGAACCCGTGGGGATCGATATTATCAACGTCTACCCCGGTACCGTGGCCACCTCTTTTGAGGAGAATGCATTTCACGAAAAAAACCGACCGGGATTTTGTTCAAAAGATCAATGTGGCATCCCCCGGCATGAAGTTGCAAAGCAAGTCTTGTCGGCAGCATGCGGCCCGCCCGGTGAAGTATGGTTAAAACAAGGGGGCAAGTTTCTTTCGACCGCTTCCATAATTTGGCCACGGTATATGGATCGAAGGATGGCGCAATTTAGAGACCAACCACCGAATGAAAACAAGAGAACGCGCCAATGGCGCCTTATCCAAATAGAATCCTCTTTTGCCTGTAATCTAAAGTGCGTGATGTGCCCCTGGCAGAAAACCAGCAAGCAGGTTACGAATTCCGGCTTGATGACATCGGATGTTTGGAATGCAGTTCGGCCGCATCTTTCTGATATTTCGGCGATCGATTTCTCCGGTGGTGGCGAACCACTTCTCCAGCCACATTTGTTAGCTTGGATTGGCGATGCGACTGACGCCGGCTGCCATACGGGTTTCTTAACCAACGGCCTTTTACTGAACTCAGATATCGCGAATGCGCTCATTGAAATTGGTATTGACTGGATTGGCATCTCCATGGATGGTGCCAGCGCCGAGGTTTATGAAAAAATCCGAATAGGATCAAATTTTGATCGTATTTGTAAAAACATCGCCAATTTTGTCAAACATCGCGCGGGAACCATTCCTAAGCTCATGATTAATTTTGTAATGATGCCGCAAAATTTTCATGAGGTCGAAAAAATAGTCTTGCTTGCGAACGACTTGGGTGTAGACCAAGTTAACTTTAAACAGTGTGATGTCATTCGAGGGGAGTATGGTAAAGGTTTGGGGCTTTTTTCCAGTCAACGAACCAAGCAAGTTTCAAACTTAGAAAAAACCCTTCAAAAAGCCCGTACGAAGGCAAAAAAGCTTGGTATCATAACCACTGCATTTAGCTTCACGCCAAAGGAAAAGCCAGTTTGCGATCAGGACCCACGCCACTCGATGTTCATTCGCTATGATGGTTCAGTGGGACCTTGTATCAATTTGGCGGTTGGGGGGGCAACCACGTTTCTGGGGCAAGACGTTATCATGCCAACCGTGACATACGGCCAGCTGCCTGAACAAGATCTGCAGGCTTTATGGGAAACAAAATCTTGCCAATACTTCAAACAAAACTTTCAGGGCCGCGTATCGGCCAACGAAAAAGCATTGGTACGCAGTTTGGTGGGTGCCACCAGCAGGCGTAAGGTTCAAGACGAGATACAACGATCAATGCCAAAAGCTTCAAAGGGGTGTCGCCCATTAAAGGTCCGGTCAAGAGAAAAAACACCTCCCCGTGTAAAAAATATTCTTTTTCACTTGACCTAAATTTCTTACGGAGATTTCTGCTGTAATACCGGTTTGCACCCGTTGCTTCTTCTTTGCGGTTAACGGTCATTTAAGATCCGCACCAGTCACCCATCCGGATCAAGGCATTTCAGGTGCGTTAGGCCCACAGCTTAACGCACTGCCCCTGGCCCTTTCAGGCCCCAGAAATTCGTCGGTTCCATACCGTGTCCAATTGATATTTGTTACAAATCTTGTGGTTGTTAACCAGCCCCGTAACGGCTCACAGCATGGGCGAACCAAGTTATTACTGCATTCTTTCTCCATTGGATGGATGCGGCAGTTTCCAATCAGATCTTATGGTTGATGCCAACCCCGTTACTGGTTAACCGCCGCATCCAAACTGTTTGGTTTTTCTATTGCATTCTATGATCCTTATTTGAGTCGGGTGTTTGGGCTTCCAATCAAACCTCATGGTTGATGCCAACCCCTTGTCCGGTTCCCCCAAACACCCAAGATTATGATCGGAAAAGATTGCTTTCATCGAACGGTGCATGATCCCGCATCATATAGTAAGACGCTCGGCATATTTTATTGCTGAGCGCCTTTGTCGCAACGATTCCGTTTTTCTCGGCCATCTTTCGCTGATAAAATCTCTGGGCGGATTTGCAATATCGTGCTGCAAAATTCGCGGCTTCCACATAGGCCCAGGCCAAATACTTGTTTCCGTTTCTTTTATTGTTCTCTCCCTTTTTCTTCCCGTTGGAAGTTTTTTTACTTCCAACACATCGGCAGTATGAGGAGTAGTTACCGACTGAATGGAAACGACTGATATCTCCGACTTCAAGCATGATGGTCAAGCCAAGGATCATACCAATGCCTGGGGTTGTCAGCAGCATTTCAAACTCCTTGCGCATTTTGACCTGGGAAGCCACCGTCTTTTCAATGCCCTTGATCACATGCTTTAAAAACTCAATGGTGCTAATGCTGTTTTGCGCCATGGCAACCAGGTTTGGTGATTCAAAAAGGTCTGCGGCGTTCTCTTCCTTGAGTTTCTTGATATCATTGTTCGAGATCTTATAACCAAGATTGCGGGTCATCATACTTTGAAAACTCAGAATGTGTGCAGTCCGGTGCCTGACGAATAGTAGCCGTCGTCTGAGAAGGTCTCGAACGTGCCGATCCTCTTTTGGATAGATGTATCCTGTGGGGAGAATATTAAGTCTTTCCATGTGGGCGAGCCAGAAGGCATCCGATTGATCGTCGGTATGCTTCAACCCCTCATATTGCTTCATGGCTGAAGGGTTTGCCAAGTGGACTTTGTACCCCTCTTCTTGAAGCCCGTCTACAAGCCAATACCAATTGTAGGTGGATTCAACTACGACCCCATCCATGGTCTCTTTGAATGGTGAGAGTGCCGTCAAAATATCATCCATTTTGTTTGGCAGTCGTTTTTTAAATAGCCGTTTGTCATCTTCGTCGATAATCCCGATAAAACTATTGCTTGAATGAAGATCGATTCCTGCGTATGTTTTCATTTGACACCTCCTAAAACCATCAACGTTGTTGCGCCATGCGCACTGGTACCATAGTTTCCCGCTATGGTTAGGGAGGTGTCACTTTTTTATTGTAGAATCAACCGTTTTTCGTGCTTGATATAAGCACCCTGGCTGACATAATCCACTTACCTGTATGGAGGATAGGGCAACGCTGGGAAGCGACCCGAGCGCCATTGCAGGCGGCTATACAGATGGGGGGGCCATCAGCGTGTTGGTGGCATCTATTAGCATTCCCATCTGGAAGCCCATAAAGCGGTAAATCCCAGGGGGTTTGGGGGACAGCGTTCCCCATTAAAACGGCCAATTTCCCTTCGACCTTTATATGAATATCAGGTCTGTCATTATCTCTATGGAATTTAACCGGGGACGAGAACCGAACCCATACAGTCACCAAGGAACAAGGGCTGTAACGATAGTTGTCACCAAAGTGTTTCACCATTGGGAAGACGTTTCATCAGGCGGTTTACCTCTTTATCATCACCCACGGCTTCGGGAAATGATCGATATCCTCAATACGGCATTGGAGGTGGATATCTATGGAAATACAAATTCCACCCACCTGTGCGCAACAAAAATGATGAACAAGCATCGGGATATCCTTCCGGTGTTCCCTAAGGGGTGGAACTCTGATGGGGAAAACATTAAAACGATACCAAAGGTCTTTACGGAATCGCCTTGGTGAACATCCTTTTAAAGGTTACGGTTTGTTGCGGAGATGATGCGCACATCCACGTTAATTGTCTCATTTCCACCAATACGTTCGAATTCTCCGTCTTGAAGTACTCTCAGCAATTTGGTTATCCTATCTCTTGTCTATGGACTGATACGGTGTTCTATTTTGTGACACTTAAGTGTTTATAGCACACTAAAATATATTTTATATTACAGTATGTTATCAATTGAAAGCCGATTATCGGTTAAACCGTAACACCCTTTGTTTTTTGTGTTTTAATACGAAAACAAATTTTTAACTATTAAAACAATGTGATACGGGCATGCCCCTAATTGGCATATTTTAAGCATTATGAAAGAGAATGATTAAGCTTAAAATAAAAAAAGCGGCTCTATTAAAAAACAACCTAAAATGGGATCAAAAAGGAGATGAGAAAATGCTGAAGAAATTCAATTTAAGAACCAGAATGCTGCTTTCCATTTGTTCCGTAGCATTTCTTGCATTTTCAATTACCATTGCGTTTGTTGCTACCAGGGCTGCAAATATGGCAGAGACCGAGGCAATGGAAAAAGCAGAACAAATTGCGTACCGGTATAGTGGTGTCGTCAAGGCGGAAGTGGAAGTGGCCATGGACGCTGCACGGACAACGGCACAGCTTTTCGAGGGAATTAAGAACAGTGTCGATGCGCCGAAAAGAAGCGACTTGAACGGAATGCTCAAACAAATTCTTGAGCGCAATCCAAAATTTATTGGGGTCTGGACCTGTTGGGAGGCAAACGCACTGGACGGAAATGATGCAGCATTTGCGGGCAAAGATGGCCATGACAGTACGGGAAGGTTCATCCCGTACTGGAACCGAGGCGCTGGCAAAACCATTCTGGAACCGCTTATAGACTATGATCAGCCTGGGGCCGGTGATTATTATCTTTTGTCCCAACAAACTGGCGAGGAAACGATTCTTGACCCGTATTTTTATTCAATAGGTGGTAAGGAGATGCTCATCACCAGTCTGGTCGCACCGATCGAACATAACGGGAAAGTGGTTGGTGTCGCCGGCATTGATATTGAGTTGGCTTCATTTGGGAAAATGATTTCAGAGATCAAACCGTTTGAAACCGGATATGGCTTTTTACTATCCAACACGGCGACATTTGTTGCTCACCCCATGAAAGAACTGGTCGGCGACAATATGCGAAAACATGGGTTTACGGAAGAAACCCTGGCTGCTATCAGAAAAGGAACTTCACACGCTGAAGTTAAAAAATTCGAAGCCACTGGAGAAATGCAGCTTGTACGTTTTGTTCCTGTCCAAATCGGATATTCAAAAACACCCTGGGCTTTTGCAATTGCGGTTTCAAAGGACAAGGTTTTGGAGGGCGCCCATGCCATTATGTATGCAACCATTCTTATCGGTATGATCTCGTTGTTCATACTTATAGCGGTTGTCTTTTTCATTGCAAAAAGCATTGTCGATCCGATGACCCAGGTTGCCACTGGTTTGAAAAATGGCGCCGAACAGGTTGCGTCGGCTTCCGAACAGATATCTTCTTCCAGTCAATCTCTGGCGGAAGGGGCTTCGGAGCAGGCTGCATCCATCGAGGAAACCTCATCGTCACTTGAGGAGATGTCTTCTATGACCAAGCAGAATGCGGACAATGCAAGACAGGCGGATGGCCTTATGAAGGAGGTCAACCAGGTTGTCATCCAGGCAAATGATTCCATGCTCGAACTAACAAGGTCCATGGATGAGATTTCCAGGGCAAGCAAGGAGACATCCAAAATCATCAAGACCATCGATGAAATAGCCTTCCAGACCAACCTCTTGGCTTTAAACGCAGCGGTTGAGGCCGCTAGGGCAGGCGAAGCCGGAGCGGGTTTCGCCGTTGTGGCGGATGAGGTCAGGAGTCTAGCCATGCGTGCGGCTGAAGCAGCAAAGAACACAGCGGCCCTAATTGAGGGCACTGAAAAAAAGGTGGCTGGTGGCTCAGAGTTGCTGAGCAAGACCAATGATGCTTTTACCCAGGTGGCCGAGCGTTCCGGAAAGGTCGGCGAGCTGGTGGGAGAGATTGCAACAGGCTCCAACGAGCAAGCAGAAGGAATCGGACAAGTCAACAAGGCGGTAACGGAGATGGACAGGGTAGTCCAGCAGAATGCGTCGAATGCCGAGGAATCCGCATCTGCCTCTGAGGAGATGAACGCCCAGGCATGGCAGATGAAGGCCGCGGTAGATGAACTGCAAGCCCTTATTAATGGATCTGAAAAGCAGAATATTGGATCAACCGAAATCAGTACATCAAAATCCATAACCCATCCCACCCATGCTGCTCCTGTAAAAAAAATAGCGAACAACCGAATGGGGGGCCGGAAAACAAATGGATTAAACCCTAATGACGTAATTCCAATGGATGATGGGGGTTTTAGTGATTTTTAAGTCTGATAAATGGGTTAAAGGAGATTATTTTATGAAAAGGTTATTGTTAATTCTTGTAGTATTGTTTTTTAGCAGTATCCCGTTACTATCTTTTGCAGAAGAAGAGGTCGATCATACTGTCAGTGGAACCCTCACCCTTGCAACGGACTATGTCTTCCGTGGCATTTCTCAGACGAATGAAAATCCGAGCGTTCAGGGAAGTTTTGATTATGGCCATGCCTGTGGGGTTTATGCTGGTGTGTGGGCTTCCAATATCGATTTTGCCGACAGTATAGAGATAGACTGGTACGTTGGCTTTACTAATGCCATTGGTGAATTGACATATGACCTGACGGCGTTCTTTTATTCATACCCAGGAGCTGATGACAATGCCGCTGAAATGGATTACTGGGAGTTCCACGTTGGATTATTTTATGAGATTAAGATGCCTTTGGCGCCAACCATTGGCGTTGCTTATGATTACTCCCCCGATTTCTTTGGTGAAGATGATACGGCCCATCACTATTCAAGCAGCCTTGATTTGACGCTTCCATATGATTTCGGACTGGGGGCAACAGTGGGTTATCAGGATGTGACCGGAGATAAAACATCACCTGGCGGATTTGACTACGCATGGTGGAAAATCAGTCTATCCAAGGAACTGGAGGGCTTTGAACTGGACCTGAGTTATTGGGATACGAATGAAGAAGAAATACTTGGTGAAAATATCGCTAGTGAAAGAATCGTTTTTTCCATTACGCGAAGCATGTGATACATAACAAAAATAAGCTTTTCCTTATTCAGTTTAAACTTGACATATCCTTTTGAGCTGGATTATTAATAATTCTATTAAATCTCGCGTCACGAAGGCGCTGTAGGTAAAAATCCACTATATTGATTACAAGCCACGAAGGTTTGGGGTACGAATGCCCCGGTTTTCGTGGCTTTTTTTGTTTGTATCTACGCAAGAAGATCTCCGTCATGTGAGGTACTGTATTTGGTCCTTGGGCGGGGAATAGCCGGTTCTATCGGCGGGGAGTATACCATGAAGTTTCGGTGTGTTGTGATGGGCATCTTGTTTCTGATGAATACGGCGATTGCTTTGCTGACGGTGACGGTTGCGTGCGGCGAGAAACCGGAGGGCGGGTTTGACGAAAAAGTAAAACAACCGGTGGAGACATCGATCTCGATTCGACAAAAAACCCAGAAACAGGAAGAGCAGTGGCGAAATGACCGGGAGACCCTGCTGAATCGCTATGAAGCATTGGAACGCCAGCTGTCGGAACTCGAGATCCAGAAACGAGCGCTTGAGGAGACAAAAGAAGCTGCCCGAAAGCGCATCGCCGGCAAAGAGAAACAACTGGCAGACATCGAACAGATTCAGTTGAAGATTGTGCCGTTGATTGAAAAACAGATGGACCTGTTGGCGGCACATCTGGATGCGGATTTGCCTTTTTTGCCGGAGGAGCGTCAGCAAAGGATTGAACGCCTGACGGCACTGCGGCATGATCCGGATGTGGCGGTCAGTGAAAAGCTTCGAAAGGTTTTTGAGGCCCTGATGGTGGAAGCCGAATACGGCAGCACCATAGAGGTATATCAGCAAACCATTGCCATTGATGATCGTGATATGCTGGTGGACATTTTTCGGCTGGGCAGAATGAGCCTTTTTTTCCAGACCCTCGACCAGAGTGTTTGCGGCTATTACGATCAGGCGGCAGATGCTTGGAAACGCCTGCCGGCGACTTACAACAAAACCATTCAGACCGCCATTGCGATCGGCACCAAACGACAGTCGGTTGAACTGCTGACCCTGCCGTTGGGAAGGATACATGTTCAATGAGGATTCAGCTTTTTAAAAAGATCCGGCAAAAGACGCACCGATCGCTCTTACGGTATCTATTCATATTGGTGCTGATTATCAACACGTCTGCTATCAATGCCTTTGGCGAAGACATGCGTGAGATGAGTTTTCAGGCCAGGCAGTCTCGGGAGGCGTTACTCCAGAAGGCACGGGCCGAAGAAAAAGACGCTCGCAAGGCGTCAGACATCAGTTTGGAGGCCATTGCCAAGGATCGAAGGTCTCTTGAACAGGCCCTTGAAGCGATCGAAAAAAGAGTCCAATCCTTTGAAAAAGAAGTGAAGCAGCTTTCAGAGGAGGCGGATCAGCTTGCGATCGATGAGCGCGCGCTGTCCGAAAAATTGGCCCTGACGGACAGTGTCGCGAAGGAACTGGTGGGAGTGATTCGGATCAATGCCAAAGATATGGATGCCATGATCGATCGGTGCCTGCAAACAGCGCTTTTGGACGAACGGCCAGACTTTCTGGAGGCCATTGCCGGGCAGGCCAAATTTCCCGGAATGGAAGACGTTGAACATATGGTGGAAACCATGTGGGAACAGGTTCGACAGGCTGGGGATGTCAGGCTCACCCGGGGCGCCATAATCGATCGGTTCGGAAATACCATTGAGGCCGATATTTTGCTTCTGGGGAATTTCACAGCGGCCTACCGAACAGGGGAAGAGGTTGGTTTTCTCACCTATTCTCCGGCAGGTCAAAAGCTGTTTGCACTCTCGCGACTGCCATCCCATCGTTTCCAGAAGCAATTGAAACGGTATATGGCAGGCGAGGACGATGCTGTTCCGATGGACGTCTCCCGGGGTGCCGCACTCAGCCAGCTGACCCATGAGCTCAATCTTTGGCAGCAAATTCCGAAAGGCGGTCCCATTGTATGGCCGATTCTTGCAATTCTCGGACTTGGCGTTTTGATCATCCTGGAACGGCTTTATTTCCTTTTTCGCCGGAAGTTTAACGCGGATCATCTGACGCGCCGCATTGCAATGATGGCCGAGGCCCAGGATTGGAAGGGGTGTCAGGCTGCCTGTAAGCATTATGCTGAAAAACCGGCAGCGCGGGTGTTGACGGCAGGCTTGAGCTGCTGTCAGATGGGGCGGGAAACCATGGAAAATGCGCTTCAGGAGGCGATCCTGCGAGAAGTTCCTCCCATGGAACGGTTTTTATCCACCCTGGGGATTCTGGCGGCCATTGCCCCCCTGTTGGGGCTGTTGGGGACCGTTACCGGGATGATCGACACCTTTCATGTGATTACACGTCACGGAACGGGGGATCCGCGAATGATGTCCGGGGGGATCTCCGAAGCACTGGTGACCACCATGCTGGGTCTGTCTGTGGCGATTCCGATCATGCTGGCCCACACCCTCTTGTCCCGGGCGGTGGACAAACACATCGGTCAGATGGAGGAAAAGGCCGTGGCGTTGGTGAACATTGTTGAAAAAAATCGGAATCTGAAAGATGGCATTTCTGCTTAACAGTTACCTGCAAGTGGAAGACTATGTAACAACCGGTGGCGTTGTCATGCTGCCGCTGGTGGTGGTCAGCCTGGTGATGTGGCTGCTGATTGTTGACCGGGCCATTTTTTTCAGGCGGCTGTACCGAAAGAATATGAGCTTTCGCATTGCCTGGGAGCATGTGCAGCAAAATCGGATGCCGGATCCGAATCAATATGGTGGCGCCATTTCGCTGTTGGTTGCACGATTTATTTCGGTTCGTAGCGGTGACCGGGAATTGGATCGGTTTATTCTGGATGAAGCCGTGCTTTGCACCAACCGCAGCCTGAATGATTACTTGCCGGTTATCGGTGTCCTGGCGGCGGTGGCGCCGCTTCTGGGGCTTTTGGGGACCGTCACCGGTATGATCACTACCTTTGATGTGCTGGCGGTGTTTGGCACCGGAAACGCCAAGGCAATGGCCGGGGGGATTTCCGAGGCGTTGATCACCACCCAGACCGGGCTTCTCGTAGCGATTCCCGGGCTGTACATGAAAGGATTTTTGGATCGTCGGGCAGACAATCTGAAAAAACGAATTTCCGCTGCAGGGCTTTTTTTAAGGCGGCAGCTGTAGCCGGGTTCGACCGGCAGGAGGCACAATGCTCAATATAACGACCCTTCGGCGGCAGAACAGATCTGTTGCAGAACTGAATATCGCTCCACTCATTGACATGGTATTTATCCTGTTGATCTTTTTTCTGGTGACCACCAGCTTTGTCAAAGAAACCGGGATCGATGTGAGTCGGCCCACCGCCAGCACCGCTATCAGCAAATCAAAGGCCACCATCCTGATTGGTATTGATGCGGCAAACCGTATTTTTATTGATCACCGGGAAGTGGATGTGCGCGCAGTCCGGGCCAACGTGGAGCGCGCATTGGCGGAAAACCCAGAGGGCACGGTTGTGGTGGTGGCAGACAAGGCTAGTAGCACCGGCACCGCCATTCAGGTGATGGACGGGTGCCGGATGGCCGGCGCTCAGAATGTGTCCCTGGCAGCACAACTGCCACAGGCACTGTAACCGAATATGATGAAGCAGGCAAATAACAGACCGCCTTATTTTGAGACCCTCATGCGTCGTAGCTGGATAACCTGGCTTTGGGCAGCTATAGGGGCGCTTGGGTTGAACGTTGCGCTGTTTGCTGCCATGCCCCATCTGCTTCAGCCGGTGAGCGCGGACCGAGTCTTTGATCAGGTGGTTTCACATGTCAACGTGATTCGCATCAAGCGGCCTGAGATCCCGGTAAAACACCGGACCGAAAAACCGCCGGAACCTCCGCCCAAACGTAGCGTACCGGATAAAGTCGTCAAACAACCGATAATCGCAAAACTGGCATTGCCGTTTGAAGTAAACCCACGGTTGCCCGCGGCGCCCGGGACTTTGAACTTACCCGCGCTGATGCCAGCCAAATTGGATGTGTCGGCTTTTGCCGATGTGTTTTCTGCAGGGGAACTTGATGCGCCGCTCACTGTCCTTGCCCGCATCCCTCCCGTGTATCCACTGCAGGCTAAAAAGCGGGGGATAGAGGGATGGGTGAAGGTTCATTTTCTGGTCAATGAGGACGGGCAAGTGGAGAAGGTGACGGTTCAGGAGAGCAATCCACAGGGCTTGTTTGACCAAAGTGTCCTCCGGTGTGTCTCCGCCTGGCGTTTCAAGCCTGGGACGGTGGAAGGAATGCCGGTAAAGGCATGGGCGGAAACAACGGTTCGATTTGAACTGGAGTAAATGGAAGGCGAAGGAGGGGATGATGCGAATCTGCAAAGACATTATAAAAATAGGGCTATGTAGTGCCTTATTTGTTGCGGCGTTCTATCCTTTGACCGCTTTTGCCGGTCCCCAGGGAAAAAACCTTCCCCGTGCTGCAAGTATGATGCTGTCAAAGGCCAGTGCGTTGATGGAGAAAAAGGAGTTTGACAAGGCCCTTGATGTCCTGATCGCATTTCAAACCCAGGTGGATCAGGCACACATCGCAGGGGCGGCGGACCCAAAGGGCCGCTACCATCCTGAAGTCTGTTTTGCCATTGGGACCTGTTATTTACTTAAAGAAGATTACCGGGCAGCTGCCAAGGTATATGAGAAGATCCTAAAAGAGAACCCAGGGCACCTGTCAACCCAGTTGAATTTGGCAAAGGCGTCCTATGAGCTCAGTGATTACGGGCGCGCTGCACAATGCTTTGAAAGCGCTTACGCGCAAACCGGGCATAAGAACCCGGAGCATCTTTACCATGCTGCGGCCGCTTATCTCATGGCCAACAAAAGTGATCTGAGTATTGCTGCCTTTGAACTCCTTTTTTCCCGTCATTCAGATGCCGTTCAAAATGTCTGGCGTGAAAATTTTGTCCATGCGCTGTTGTCAAACAACTGCTCCAGACGCGCCTTACCCGTCATTAAATACCTGTCTGAAGTATATTCCGGTGAAAAACAGGTCCAGTGGCAGGAAATACTGCTGCATCAGTATATGCAGCTTGATATGCGCAAAGAAGCCCTTGATTATGCAACGTTTCTCACCAGGCAGGACCCGACCCGTGGGAAATGGTGGAAGGCCTTGACCCATGTCCAATTGCAGGACGGACAATATCGATCCGCTTTGACGGCCATGACGATCTACAGTTTTCTATCCCCTTTATCTGACACGGAAACAAAACTTTTAGCGGATCTGAATCTTCAACTGGGGATCCCCGTCAAAGCCGTCCCCCTCTATGAGTTATCATTGAACACTCGGTTTGATCCGCAATTATTGCATCATCTGATGTTGGCGCTGCGTGAACTCGGTCAATCTGAAAAGGCTGTTCGTATCTGTGAGCGTTTGGCGCCGGATTGTGAGCACATAGAACTTATGCTTCTTAAAGCGGATCTACTGTATAGCTTGGAAGAATACCCGAATGCTGAAAAGGTTTATATCCAGGCGGCCAATATGGATACGAAGAAAACCAGGTGCGGGCGTGCCTGGTTGATGGCCGGATATGCTGCCCTTCAGGCAAACGACCTAGCGACTTCACACAGTGCCTTCAAAAAGGCAGCGGGATTTAAGCGTCACCGGGAGGCCGCATTATTGGCGATGCGGCAAATGGTAAAGATGGAACAACGCAAGCAGAGGGATAAATAGGACTTGAATTTTCATCGACCCATACGGATATGCGTTATAGATGGCCAGAGCGGTGCAATTGGCGCCACATTGGTTAAATATTTAAAATCTGAGTTTGAAGAAGAAGTGGTTCTGATTGCCTTGGGCACCAACATTATCGCTACGGCGCAAATGCTCAAAGCTGGGGCAAACCAGGGTGCCAGTGGGGAAAACGCCGTTTGCAGAACTGTCATGGACGCTGATTTTATTGTTGGCTCAATTGCCATCAGCTGGCCAGGGGCAATGATGGGAGAAATCACATTGAAAATGGCAGAAGCGGTGATCAGCAGCCCCGCCAGGAAACTGCTGATCCCTAAATTCCAGGAATCTGTCCAAATAGTCGGTATTCACAGGGAACCGTTACCCCACCTTGCGCAGGAGGTGGTCGAAAACATTAGGGAGGCGATAAAAGATGTGTGAAGCCAATGCATATTTAATTACGGACGATGGTAAAGAAGAGCTGGTTATGGAATCAGTGGATATTATCGAACCGGAGGGAGCTGATGCCTGGCGTATTGAGGGTATCTTCGGAGACCAGAAGACGATCAGGGGAAGAATAAAACGAATGAATCTTGTTGAACATAAAATATTGTTTGAAGAAAAGTATTGACTTTCAATAGTATCGAAAGTAGAAAGAACTGTCAAAATTATGTGACAGAAGTTACAGAATTATCCCTGTGTGAAGTACTATGCCGTATTTTTTCAAAATACGGCCAAAGTCAAAACAAAAATTAATTAAGCTAAAGGCCACGAAGGTCCAATCTCTCATATCGGGAGAACGATCTGTCGTGGCCTTTTTTATTGGTGCAAAAAGAAGGATAAATAGGAGGGAGAAGAGGAAGAAAAAATGAAAAAAAACGTTCATGCGAATGCTGCTATCTTGATGTTGACACTTGGATTGGTGATTGGTTGTGCTGGGGTGCTATTCGCAGAGGAAGCCGCCCCTGAAACGCTTGACGACCTGACGGTAACGGCCCAACGAATCGATGTGGTTCCCAATAAAACGGAGGTCTTTATAGAGGATTATAACATTGCCGGCACCTTGACCAACGTGTTTGATGTTTTAAGAGATCGGGCGATGATTGATTTCCGTGGGCAAAGCGATCTCGTTCCCGAACCCGATACCTTTCAAATGCGGGGCTTTGACCCTCGCCAGTTTTTAATGGCGGTGGATGGTTTGGTAATTCAAAAAACAGGCGGATGGTGGGGCGACCATTACTTGGACCACGCCATGGTTCCAGTTTCGATGTTGGAAAGCATTGAATTTCTATATGGCCCCCATTCCGCGCTTTATGATGGAAAAAGCTTTGGCGGGGTTATTAACGTCAAAACAAGAGAACCGAAGTATTACGAGACTCCCGAGTTGGAAGGAAGGATGTCTGTCAGTTTTAGATCTTACGATACCCAAAATCAGGTTGTCGATTTGCAAGGTGGGGTTGAAAGACTCAATTTTGGTGTCAGCTATGAAAGATATCGAACAGACGGCTATTTGCGAAACAATGCCGCTGAAATTGATACGGTTACAACTCGTTTGGGCTACCGGCTTCCATCGCAAGGCTACATTCGCTTGATCGGCTCTTACAGCGATCTTATGCGTGAAATACCCTCTGCCAATGATCCCAGTCGAGATGATTATGATAATGATTATCCGGTAGTGCTGAATGCGGACGTGTCTTCCAGATGGCAGGACCCGGATGCTAACTGCAGAAGAAATTACCACGGGCATTCCATTCGATTTGATTTCAAACAACCCTCTACGCTCGGCACATGGGCGGTAGGGGCTTACTATACGGATGAAGCACAACATTATCATCGTGACGGGTTTGACTATAATAGCTACGATACCAATTATGTATCCTATGGCGGGTTGGCAAGAAATGAATTCGTCTTATTTGAAACCCATTCCATCACTGTCGGACTTGATACGGCCCATCTTTATCAAAAATACACAGAGCAGATCGTCGAGACCTGGGCCGGTTACTTGCAGGACCGATGGGCCATTACCTCCAGTTTGACCCTGACAGCCGGGTTGCGGTACGAAAATATCGATGTCTGGTGGGATAACTGGTGGACGCCTTCCTCGACCTATCCGGAGGGTGCCTATAAAGATCCCTCCCATCCTTCAAAACATGTGAAACGAAACTATACCCAACTGGTTCCGAAGTCCTTTTTAACCTATCAAATGGATGACTTGGCCCTATGGTTGAGAGATACCTCTGTGTCTTTGGGTGTCAGTAAAATTTGGACACCCAGGGATTATTGCGAAGTGTGCAGTTGGGGCTCCGGCGTTGAAATCGATCCGACCCAAGGGATCGGATATGATTTGGTTTTCAATAGAAGATTGTGGAACAACATCTTTCTGAATATGGACTTTTCCCATTATGAATTTGAAGATTACGGTATCTGGGCCAATGCGGCCACGGATTATTTTAGAGAGGCACCCTGGGGACGTCGTATGGTGGAGCTGGAAGAAGTTCATAAGGATGGTATTGATGTGGAAGTAAATGGAAATATTTTGAGAAACCTCTATTTTTATGTCAGCTACTCCTTTAATGAATGGAACTATGAAGGGCCCCATAACGGTGGCCCCGAGGAATGGGCGGATGCGGATTTGAGCGATCGGGCCAAACACCGATTAAACGCTGGGGTTCGGTATAATCTGTTTCAAAACACATTGCTGCTCTTGGATTACAAATATCAGGATGAGCAGGTGCAACAGGTCGTAGATATCATCGACGATGATCCGAGCAACCTGGAAGTGCATGAAGTGACGTTGGAAAGTTACAATGTGTTTGATTTTGCGATTGAGCAGCAAATCTTTGAGAATTGGAACGGCCTGAAAGCCGGTAAAATAAAGCTCTATGTGAACAACCTCTTTGATGAAGCGTATTCCAACAGCCGGGGGTACCCCATGACCGATCAGACGGTTGGGGCGGCCCTTAGTGTACGGTTTTAATGCCACATACAATGAAAGGAGTTGGCATGGATGTTATCGAAAAGGCCAAAATCCGGATCGAACACTGGATTCGGCATAACAAAGATCATCTTGAAGCATACAAAGCCTTTGCGCGTGAACTTGAAGCCGCTGATAGAATGGAGAAAAAAACCTTGACTTCCCATTGTTCATCAAATAAATAATTCACATTAATCAGCGGCTGAAGCCGTTTTATATGTAGTTTATAAGTAATAGACATATGATTCCCCAGTTTTTAAGGGGAAACAAAGAAACTAAAGGCCATGAAGGTTTTGGCTTCCGAAAATAGGGAAGCCACTTCATGGCTTTTTTATTTTGTCGAGTCGAAAGGTGAACCCTATTTTTGACGCAGTCCTGAAAGTGCTTTTATAGAGGTGACATTACAATGACAACAAACGATGCCCCACCCAAAGATAAATTCAGCAGGTTTTGGGAGCGAATGGCATTGAACTATCCGCTTCCGTTTGATGAGAAGACGCTCGCTGATACACATTTTGTGTTTGACCTTGTTAAGAAAAGAGATGTGAAAATAGTCGATACCGACATTTTGGATATTGGGTGCGGGACCGGTATTTATACCTTGCCGTTGGCACGGGAAGCGGCAACGGTCACGGGCATTGACGGCTCAGGTGCCATGCTTTCACGGCTCAACGAGGTCGCCGCAGCCAATCGTATTCTAAATGTTCGGACGATACAGGCCCCATGGAACGATATCGACATTGCCGACCGTGAGTTTGAGAAAGCGTTTGATATCGTGTGGGCATCCATGACGCCGGCAGTGCAATCCCGGGACGATTTTGCAGCAATGGAAAGATGTGCAAAAAAGTGGTGCGTATACATAGGTTGGGGGAAGAAAAGAAAAAATGCCTTGATGGAAGAGGTTTTCGCCAAACACGGGCTTTCTTATGAACCGCCCCCTGGTGTGAACGTCGCTTACGATATGCTGGTGGCTGCCAATAAATCGCCTTCCATCGATTACTTTGAAACGTCGTGGGGCTGGGCCGGCAGCACTGCGGATGCCATGGCGGAAATTGAATTTTTCATTGAACTTCAGGGGGAGGACCCCCAACGAAATTTGATTGAAAAAGTGCTGGCACGGCATGGGCAGAATGGCCGCATTTGTCACACCACAGCGGTGGAGCAGGGGGTAATGGTATGGCCTGTCGATTAGACACGGCATTGCCCGATAGACTCACCGCCGTTTATTTGGCGCGCGTACGTCAAAAACTAGCGATTCTGACCGGGTTGTTTTGCTTGCTGGGACTTGTTGCAATATATGCGGTCGCCCGCGGCGCATACGATATCCCCATTTCGGACCTGCTTCAGGTTTTAACGGGCGACGCAGCGCGCAACATAACGGTGGTGATTACCCGGATCCGACTGCCGCGGGTGGTTGCGGCCATACTTTGCGGGTGGGGGCTCTCACTTTCGGGGTTGTGTATTCAGTCGTTGCTGCGAAACCCGCTTGGCTCTCCCATTACCCTGGGTATCAGTCATGCTGCTGCATTTGGGGCTTCCGCTGCCATTGTGGTGTTTGGCGCGGGCATGGCCTCAATAACGGCATTTGCCTTTGCAGGCGGAATGATGGCGACCCTGGTGATTCTCGTCCTGGCAAAATTCAAAAGGCTTTCACCAACGGCCATCATCCTTGCAGGGGTGGCCATGCACTCACTGTTCCTTTCAGGGACCTATCTGATTCAATACATCGCCACCGAGACCGAGTTGGCCCAGGTGGTCTTTTGGACCTTTGGAGATGTGGCCCGCTCCAATTGGCGGGAAATCGGACTTTTGGCAGGGGGGGTCTTTCTGATTTCAATTTTCATGGTTTTCTTGAGATGGGATTTAAACGCTTTTGCCTCGGGAGATGAGACAGCAAAGGGGCTTGGTGTCAGTGTTGAAAAGATCCGGCTGACCGGAATGGCAATAGCGACCCTGGTGGCGGCGTTGGCCACCAGTTTCCACGGCATCATCGGCTTTATGGGGCTGATTGCGCCTCACACGGCCAGACGACTGGTGGGGGACGATCATTGTCTGCTGATACCTTTTTCCGCAGTGCTGGGTGCGTTGTTATTACTTGTGGCCGATACCCTCGGGCGGTTGCTGATTGGCTCGGGGTCCATTCCGGTGGGGGTGATTACGTCGTTTCTGGGAGCCCCCCTGTTTCTTTATTTTCTTGTCAGGGAGAATCAATGAAGCTCGTTGCAGACGGCATAACCTTTAACTACAACAGCCATCCTGTCCTTTCAGAGGTTAGTTTTAAGATAGACCGGGGAGAGATGCTGTGCATCCTGGGCGTAAACGGTGCCGGAAAGTCTACGCTTCTCAAATGCTTGAACCGAATTTTATCCCCGCGGCAGGGCAGCGTGTTGTTGGAAGGCAAGGTGTTGTCCGGGATGAGCCGAAGCGAGGTGGCCCGTCGCATCGGATATGTCCCCCAGCGCCAGTCCGAATCCGGCATGAGTGTTTTTGAGACGGTTCTAATGGGCCGAAGGCCCCATATGGGGTGTAGCGCTTCCTCAGACGACTATGCCATCGTGGAACGAATCCTCAACCGCATCGATCTGGCACATCTGGCCATGCGGCGGGTCGATACGCTAAGCGGTGGCCAGCTGCAAAAGGTCATCATTGCCAGGGCGCTTGCCCAAACCCCAAAAATTCTGCTGCTAGACGAACCTACCAGCAGTCTGGATTTGAAAAATAAGTTGGAAGTGATGGGGCTGATTCGGGACATTTCCACAACCCACGGCATTTCAACCATTATCGCCATTCATGACCTGAATATTGCGGTTCGGTTTGCCGATCGGTTTCTCTTTCTAAAAGAGGGACAAATTCATGGTGTATGTACGAGAGAGACGCTCAATGCGGAAATGATTCGACAGGTATATGATGTCAAGGTGGCATTACAGGAATTTGAAGGGCATCTTTTCGTGTTGCCTACTGGAAACTAAGGAGAATGTGATGAAGAAAACAGTTTTGTGGGCCCTCTTTGTTTTTATCATTTGGGGCGTGTTCTGGACCTGCGATGCAGCCCGGACTACTACGGTGACCGATATGGTTGGGCGCAAGGTGACGACACCTTCAAACCCGGAGCGGATTGTATGTCTTGGCCCGGGCACATTGCGATTGATTGTCTACCTTCAGGCCGAATCAAAAGTGGTGGGTGTGGAAGATATGGAAAAGATGAATCCGGGTGGTCGGCCCTATTGGCTGGCCCATACGGAGCTCTCCACGCTGCCGCGCTGCGGCCCTGGCGGCCCTGCGGGTATCAATAAAAAACCGGATTTTGAAGCGGTGCTCTCCGTTAATCCGGAGGTTGTTTTTGTCACCTATATGGAGAAGAAGTTGGCCGACACGGTGCAGCAAACACTCGGGATTCCGGTGGTTGTGTTGAGCTATGGCGCGTTTGCCACATTTGATGAGGCGGTTTTCAAGGCCATTGAGATCGCCGGTACCGTCTTAAACAGGCAAGGGCGCGCGAAAGAGGTGATCGCCTATATCGCGTCGCTTCGGACGGATTTAGACCAGCGCACAGCAAATCTTTCCAAGAAGGAACGCCCCCGTGTTTATGTGGGGGGGATTGGCTATCGGGGGGCGTATGGCATCGAAAGTACGGAACAGCAATATATCCCGTTTGATTGGGTGAATGCGGACAATGTTGCGGATCAGGTTACGGCTGATGCCGGCAGTCATGTTTTTATGGACAAGGAAATGCTTCTCAAGTTGAACCCGGACATCATTTTCATCGATGGTGGCGGGTTGCTTTTGGTAGCCGATGATTATCGAAAAAAAGCGGACTACTATGGCGCGTTGAGCGCTTTTTCTACCCGCCAGGTATACGCATTGCTGCCCTTTAACTGGTACGTGACGAACATCGACACGGCTTTGGCCGATGCCTATGCCATCGGAAAAATTCTTTATAAGAAACAGTTTGAAGACATTGATCCGGAACAAAAGACAGATGAGATATACACCTATTTGGTTGGAAAGCCGGTTTATCAGAAAATGAAAGAAGCGTACGGTCCGATTGGTCAGCGGTTGTCCTTTTCCGATTAGTGAATTTTTTGGAGGTTGTGATGAAGCGAAGTCGCAGTAAAAGTATCCTTTTTCTTTTTTTTGTATTGATTTGTTCTCTTTCTTTCTCTTTTTGTTTATCTTCGGCTGTTTTTGCAGAGGAAACCCATGAAATAATCCGAATCGAGGATATGACGGTTGTCGGTTCTCCGGTGATTGAGGGAAATGAAGTGGACCGTTATGCAGGGCAGAAAACAGCGGTTACGGAGCGGCAGTTGGTCGATCTGAACGCACAGGATGTTGGCACCGCCCTGCGGCGGACACCGGGCGTCAATATCTCGCGCTACAACATGGTTGGATCCTTTGGCGGCGGTTCCGGTGGTGGTGTGTTTATCAGGGGGCAGGGGACCAGCCGGCCGGGTGCTGAAATCAAAACACTGATGGATGGGATCCCGCTATACATGAGCGTTTGGAATCATCCGTTGCTGGACCTGATGTCGATCGATACGGCCCAGTCTATTGAAGTATACAAAAGCCCTCAGCCTTATGTTTTCGGCAACGCCTTTGGGGTTATCAACATCCTACCGAAGCGGAAACGGGATGAGGGGTTTGAAACCCGAACCGAGATTGCTGCTGGAAGCTATGGCACCTTCGTCGCAAAAGCGGAGCATGGCGGTCGCCAGGGAAACCTTGACTACTACTTGGGGGGTGGTTACCGGACATCTGACGGCCACCGGGACAATGCCGACGGTGAAATGCAGGATTTTTACGGCCGTATCGGTTATGCGTTGGGTGACCATCTCAACCTCTCCGTTTTTACACTCTGGAACGATAATTATGCCAATGACCCCGGAAAAGAAGGGGGAGATGTCGCCGACCGGGAAGGACGTTATGAAACCCGTACATGGGTTTCCGCAGTGACGCTGGAAAATGAATTTGACATGGCTGACGGCTACGTCAAACTATATCACAGCGGTGGTGAAGGAGATTGGTTGGACCAGCCGACGAGTGACCCCGATGTCCGAGAGGATCTTTTCAACGATTTTCTATTCTATGGCATCAAGGCCAGAGAGCGTATTTATCCTTGGTCTGGCGGAGAAATCATTGTTGGGCTTGATTGGGATGTTTGTGACGGAGAATACGATCAGAAATTTACTGACGGGACAACCGATCGATGGGAGGGACACGATTTTACGATTCTATCTCCCTATATCGCGGTGAGCCATCAGTTTGGTAGCAAAGAGGGGTTTTATGCTATCCCGTCAGCCGGTGTGCGGTATTATGACAATTCCGATTTTGACGCCGAGGACTCACCCCATGCTGGATTGGTCCTTGGCTACAAGCAGACACAGCTCCATGTGGGATATTCCCGTGGTGTCATATACCCTGGGCTGGAAGTGGTGGTATTTTCAGAAAAGGTCATTCCCATGCTGGGATCTAGCTGGGAGGATCTGAATCCGGAAATTGTGGACCACTACGAGGTGGGGCTGAGTCATCACTTTGGCTCCCACGCAACTGTGGATATCACCTGGTTTTACGATGACGGGAAAGACCGCTATGTTATTGCCCCGCCTCCCCCGCCCCCACCGGTTTACGCTAACATAGAGGAATACCGGATTCAGGGTGTTGAAACGACGATTTGCCTTTATCCGAAGGATAATTTGTCCTTGTTTGGGGGATTGACCTATCTGGATGCCGACCCATCGGATCTACCCTATGCCCCGGAATTGACGGTGAGTGCGGGAATGAATTGGACTTTCTTGAAGAAGTTTAAATTGAGTCTGGATTGTGAATACTTGGATGATATGTTTGTGGACGCGCAGCTTCGGAATACCACCGCGCAAAACACCCAGACCGTGGACAGCTATTTTCTAATGAATGGAAAAATCAGCTATACTTTTACGCCGGAAGCATTCGGATCCACGGTGGAAGTATTTCTGGCAGGTGAAAACCTGTCCGATGAGAGTTACGAATATTTGCCGGGATATCCGATGCCAGGAATTACCGGCATGGCAGGCATTATTTGTCAATTTTGATTTTTCCCATCTTGCAAAATGAGGATTTCGTAAAAAGGACATAACAAAATGACAGAAGAGAAGGCTGTTTTTTTTGATTCCCAGGTTGATGCGGACTGGGCAGATGCGCCCTATGGAGCGGTTGAAAGACCCAAATTGGATCGTCTGTTTTTTCGCTGCGGTAGCCTGGAGGGGTGCAGGGTGCTGGAGCCGGGTTGTGGCACCGGCCGTCTGACGGAATTATTGGCCTCAGCCGTGGGACCCGACGGATTTGTGCATGCCTGCGACATCAGTCTTCAAATGGTTCAAAAAGCCCAAAAGCGTGTGGGATCCGGCGGGAATGTCATGGTCTATCATGGGGCCATGGAAGACTTGGATTTACCGGAAGGTAGCCTGGATATGGTTGTGTGCCATCAGGTTTTTCCCCATTTCGATAATAAACCACGGGCGTTGGAGTATATTGCCAGCGCGTTACGGCCATTCGGCAAGCTGATTATTGCACATTTTGAATGCCGGGACGTCATTAATGATGTACATCGAAAGGCGGGTACCGTTGTGGAATATGACAATATCCCGGAAGAAAATGAAATGCTCGCAATGCTGGCTTCCGTTGGTATGAAAGTTCGTTACTATTCTGACGATCGTGAAATGGGCTATCTTTTAGAAGCATATTGACCCGTTAACATCGAAAAGGAGATTTTCTAATGGCGGAAACGCAAGAGAAATGGCCGGAAATGTCGTTAACACCGGTGGGCATGGTTCGTAGCGACATAAAGACGCCCATGCTGGCGGCCTCTGAGTCGGATATCGAACTGCAGGGCCGAATGGAACAGATTCGAGAATACCATCAGCAGGTGGAAAATGCGACGTGTGAGATTCTCATTTTCCCTCAATGGGAGGATTTACTCGATGGGGTTGATGGCTTTTCTCACCTCCTCGTGCTCTATTGGCCCCATTTGATTGATCCTTCACGCCGGAATCTCAAAAAAGTTCATCCCATGGGACGGAAGGATCTGCCGATCCAGGGTATTTTTGCCACCTGCAGCCCGGCAAGGCCGAACCCGGTGTTGGTATCGGCGGTTAAATTGCTCGAACGCGCAGACAATATGCTGAGGGTGAAGGGATTGGAAGCGGTGGACGGAAGCCCCGTGATCGATATCAAGCCGTATGTCTCTTCATACTATGGTGCGGAAAATTCGATGGTTCCCGAATGGATGATTCGAATCCATGAGGAATTAGGTATTAATATCCTAAAAACGGAGAAAAATGTATAATGATTTATAAACGGAATCGAGTCTGAGGTTCTGATGCATCCGAGGTTTTTTACAGCCGCTTTGGCGGAAAGAAAGGGGGTATGAAAATGGAAGGCGACCACAAACATCAACATCAACATGAACATCAGCACACGCGTCAGCACGAACATCCACACGAACATGACAGTAAAGCCCATAGCCATGATCACACCCATAACCATGCGCATGAGCACGCCCATGAGCACCGCCATGCACATACCCATGAAGGGAAAAAGGATGAACATGGCCATGATCATACCGGCAATCACGGCACCCATGAACATACCCATGCCGGTCATGAGAAAGGACCTCATGGTCATACCCATAAATGAAATTCATAAGCTGGGGGCTCATGCAGACCGTCACCGGAAGGTGACGGACGTTGAAAACAACAAGATCTAAGAACAATAGCTGATTAACGAGACCGAGAAGGCTTCCTGAAAAACAGGATGGTATTCCGAGAGGAGGTTTCTCGGCCTTTTATTGGGAGGGGTTGCGAGTTGAAGGATTATTTTGTTAAATATATATATTAACTGGTTATGCTTTTTCAGCGTGATTGTTGCATTATTTCCTGGAAAGATTTGTTTGGGGACTGAAACAGAAGCACATAAAAACATCTCTTCCAATTATGAACAATGGGAAGCAGTGGGAAGGGTTGCAGCAAATACGTCCATGGCCCTGATCCGGAAAGAGGTGCCGAATCTTCAAAATCCTTGTTTTTCAATGGGGTGAAACATCCTGCCCAAAGACAGGCAACGGTCTTATCGACAAAGTCTGTATGAATATGTGGTACCTGGAAAGATTGAACCAACCGGATAAGTTCGTAAAAGTCATAAAAGAAGTTACGCTTCCGGATGGGGTCACACCAATGGATTGGGCGCAACCGGGAATGGATCCGCTCAAAAAGCTGGGATTGGCTCAGAAACGGAAAGGAGGTGATTGACACATTTAAAAACAATGAACGGATGTAAATTGGGGAAGGCGGTCGCGACCGGCAAAGTAGCATACCGCCTTCCCTGTGAAACCCTCTCGGGGTGAGAGGGCTTTCGGCCTACCTTTTACCACCGAAATGCCCACCCGTCAAATCAAGCATGACCGCCTCATCCCGAGATCAACAAAAAAACAAGGAGGAAACGACGTTGCGAATGAAGCGATTTACAGCCATTCTGATTTCGTTGGTTTTTCTGTCGTTCTCGTTGACATCCATCAGTGTTGCGGGGGATGCCAAGGATGAGAAGACATCGGCCAACAAATCAGAAGACACAGAAACAGTCAATTTGGAAAGTATTACGGTGCGGGCCAAACGAGGTATTGACCATCCGGATGTTCCGGCGGTGGTGGAATCACTTACGGCGGAGGACATCGAAAAAATCAATGTGGTGGGGGTGGAGGACGTTATCAAGTACCAGCCCAACCTGTATGTAAGAAAACTGGGGCAGGCGGCATCAAATGCGCCGCTGCTCATACGATCAGCGAGCAGTCAAATGACACCGAGGGCATTGGTAGTCGCCGATGATCTCTTGTTGAGTAATTTTCTTGCGGCCGGCCATAGTTATGGCCCCCGATGGTTTATGGTGGCGCCGGAGGAGATTGAGCGGATTGATGTCATTTATGGGCCCTATTCGGCGTTGTATAGCGGTAATGCCATGGCCGGGGCGCTGATCATGACGACCAAGTTCCCGGAAAAACCCCACCTGTCGATCAAAACAACCGGTATGTATCAAAATTATAATCTTTATCAGTCGGACTTTGATCTTCATGGGTATAATCTTCACGTTTCTTATGGGGATCAGTTCGACAAATGGGGGGTTTTTCTCATTGCCGATCAGCTTTACTACGAGGAACAACCCATTACCTTTTATACCCAGAATGCCTCAAGCATGGGGGCGGATACCGGAAACCCCGTTTCCGGTGGGGTATGGGATCAGGACCGATACGGCAGGTCCAGGTTTGTCTACGGATCGGCCGGCCCCACCGAGAAACTGAACAACCTGTTCAAGGTGAAACTCGCATACGATATAACCCCGGACTCTGACGTACGGTTTACAATGGCCTATTGGGAGCAGAACCGGGACGCAACTGACCCGGATACATATTTGACCGACAGCCTCGGAAATAAGATTTACAGCGGCGTTGTTGATACGGACCAGGGCAGTTTTACCGTCAGTGACAGCCGGTTCCAATATCGGGAACAGGAGTATCAAGACCTGATCTATTCGCTTTCTTACAAACGTACCCCAAGTGATGCCTTCAATTTATGGGCAGGCGTCAGTTGGCGGGACAGTGTGAAGGACATCAGCCGGTATTCTACCACGGCGCCACCGGACGGGGCCAGCGGCGGTCCCGGCCGGGTTCAAGAGACGGACAGCGGCTGGTATACCATCGATGTGAAGGCTTCCCCCATGGCAATTGCGACCGAAGGGTTTGGGCGTCATACCCTGACCGGCGGATACCATTATGACAACTGGTATTACGATACCGAGGAGTGGAATGCGTCTGACTGGCAGGATGAGGTCAAAACCACTTTACGGGGCGGGACAGAAGGAAAGACCCACACCCATGCTGTTTTTGTTCAGGATGAGTGGACATTGACCGACGTCTTCTCGTTTTACTTAGGGGCACGATACGAATGGTGGGAAGCCTTCGACGGCCGGAAATCTGTTGAGGACAGCAGTGGTACGATTGTGAGAGGCGATTTGGCGGACCGAGAAGAAGACCATCTCTCACCGAAGTTTGCGTTGATCATCGACCCAACGGAAGATTGGAACATCCGGTTTTCGGTGGGATGGGCCTACCGTTTTCCGACGATCGGAGAGTTGTTTCAAGAGACATTGGCATCTGACGGGACCTTAACAAAAGGGAATGCCGATCTAAAAAGTGAAAAGGCTCTTTCAAAGGACCTGACATTTACGCGAAGGCTTGGCAGGGGAAGTAAAATACGGCTCAGTTTTTATGAGGAGATCGCAAAGGACGTGATTTGGCGTTATGAAAACGATGAGACAGAAATCACAAACTATCAGAACATGGATGAGGTCCGGACCCAGGGCATTGAATTTGCCTTCAATAAGCAGCGGTTCCTGATCGATAATTTAGACTTCCTTTATAACATCGCCTATACGAATTCGAAGGTGATTCGAAATGACGCAAACCTGTCATCCGTGGACAAGGAGTTTCTTAGGGTCCCCAAATGGCGAAGCAAGGTGCTGGTCACCTACTATCCCACAACGGACTGGACGTGTTCGGTCGGGGGAAGATATGCCAGCCGGGGATACAACGATATTGACAATTCGGACATTCGCGGCGGGTATGGTGGTGTCGATGATTATTTGGTCTTTGACGCAAAGCTTGCCTACAGGTTTCACAAAAATTGGACGGCTTCTCTTGCGGTCGATAATATCACGGATGAGGCTTACTTCGTTTCCCATCCATACAACATGCGGACCTACTTCGCTGAACTGACCTATGACTTCTAAAACGTTAGTGCTTTTATAGCGCTATAATATTGAAAGGAAACTCTATAATGAAAACTATTATAAACAGATTCGGTATGATGGCTTTGGTTGTAACCTGTATGTTATTTGTCTCCTTCAGCGGGGCCCTGGCGCACGATATGTGGTTGGAAATGCAGGATTATACCGTAAATACAGGAGAGGCCCTTTTCCTTAAACTAACCAGTGCTCACCATTTTCCGGCCAGAGGCGTTATGGATAGAGACGATTTGGAAGAGGTTTACGTCCTTGACGGCAAGGGGGGGCGGACAGATTTTAAGGCTGATGCTGGCGTGCTGTTAATGACCGAGAATGCACCAAAGAATGTAGGCACCTATCTGGTGGTGGGTAAAAAGAAAAGCGGTTTTTCGACCAAGACAACAGAGGGATACAAAAAGGGTCAGACAAAAAAAGGGCTTAAAAATGTGATCGAGTGCACCTATTCTGCAAAATATGCCAAGGCGGTGGTTTCTGTTGGCGCAGCGGGCGGAGATATTTACGCCAAGGTTCTTGGGCATGATCTTGAAATCGTGCCACTGGCCGATCCGGGCACGCTGGCCCAGGGGGACTACTTGCCGGTAAAAGTATTGTTTAAAGGAAAACCCCTGCCGTCTGCCCAAATATTTGCCACCTATATGGGATTTTCAACCGATAAAAACACCTTTGCCTATGCCACGAAAACAGACAAGGACGGCATCGCCCGGATTAAAATGATTCGTTACGGTGTCTGGTTGGCAACAACCTCTTATATTGGGGATTATCCGGATGCCGATGAATGTGATCAACGTAAATTTTCGTCTGCTCTGACATTTGAAATCAGATAGGACTGAAGTAAACCATTACAAACAAAATAGATGACGAATCCCCCTTGTCCGGATGAACATATGAAACCGGGCAAGGGGAAAGGAAAGAAGGGGAAAGGAAAGAAAGATGAGAATGAATTTTCGTTTTACTCTTTTGCTTTTGATAGTTGTCCTTCTGCCATGTTTTGTTTATTCCCATGGAGTAGAGGGAACGGTCGAAGCCGGTGGTCTGACGGTCACTGCCATCTATGATTCCGGTGAGCCGATAAGCTACGGGGCCGTCAGTATCGCGGCCCCGGGCGCGGAATTGCCATTTCAGTCAGGCCGGACAGACAGAAATGGCCGGTTTTGTTTTTTTCCGGACGGCGCTGGCGAATGGACAGTGGTTGTTGATGATGAGATAGGACACCGTTTGGCGTTAAACGTGCCGGTGGATGAGGTTTTGGCGGTAAATAAGGATGTTGATACACCGGGAGGGCTGCGACATGGTAGCCAAAAGACGACCAAAGCCGCCTTGGGCATCAGTCTGATTGGTAATATGACGCTGGGAGTCCTCTTGGTGCGTCGGCGGAAAACCAAGAGAAAGTAGGGTTCCTGGCCGTAATGTTGACCACCGGCAATGCATGCAAGGCCAAGAATCTCCTTTCCCCGTGTTCATAAATTTTTTCAGGGCAGCTTCAATCCTCATTTGACCGGTGCACCAACGTTGGGCTAAATTTAGTTGAAATATCGGCCCTAATCCGCTAAAGAGTACAAGTCTTCCCTCGCCCAATTGTGTTTTAATAAGCTTTCTTTCCTGTATTCTCTCGGAAGTTTAGCATTTCTACACGCTTCTTTTAAGGAGAAAAGCCATGTCGCATTCCCGATATTTTGCAAGAAAAGATCCCGGCAGGCCGGCCTATACAATGGCAGGCTCCGGCAACGTGATTACGCGAGGAGAACTGGAAGAACGATCAAACCGATGCATGCAGTATTTCAGGGCCGTCGGGCTCCAACCAAAGGATCGGATAGCGATCCTGATGGAGAACAACGAACGCTTCCTGGAGGTTGCCGGTGCCGCACACACAGCAGGTCTTGAATATGCTGCCATTAGTACGCATTTTAAACTCACCGAGGTTGAATACATCATCAACGACTGTGAGGCGGTGGCACTGATTACGTCCAAAAAAATGGCCGATCTGGCCGGAGATTTAATCCCCCTGACCCCCCGGGTGAAGCACCGTATGATGGTTGACGGAACTATTGACGGCTACGGGTCATACGAAGAGACCATGGCGCGGTATCCCGCCGACCCGATTCCGGAATGCATTGAAGGAAAGGACATCCTTTATTCTTCCGGCACGACCGGCAGGCCAAAGGGTGTCATTTCAACCACAGCGGATCGGGAATTCGGAACCCCTCCGCCGGGCGGGATCATCATGATCAACACCTTCTCCCTGAATGAAGACACCATCTATTTGTCTCCGGCACCATTGTATCATGCCGCTCCCTTGCGGTTCTGTCATTGGACAATTCGTTCGGGCGGGAGTGTCATCATCATGGAAAAATTCGACCCGGAAAAGGCATTGGGAGTGATCGAAAAATATAACGTCACCACCAGCCAGTGGGTTCCCACCATGTTCATCCGAATGCTGAAGCTTCCGGATGCGGTTCGAAAGAAATACGATGTCTCCAGCCTGAAATACGTGATTCATGCGGCAGCGCCGTGCCCCGTGGAAGTAAAGGAAAAGATGATGGATTGGTGGGGGCCGATCGTCCACGAATACTATGCCGGGACCGAAAACAACACAATTACAACCATTGGTCCGGACGAGTGGCTTTCGCACAAGGGAACGGTCGGTAAACCCCTGATCGGAACGATCCACATTCTGGATGACAACGGGGAAGAACTTCCAGTCGGTGAGCCGGGCGGCGTCTACGTGGAAGACGGATTGCCTTTTGAGTATAACAAGGACCCTGAGAATACGGCAAAATCCATTTCAAAACAGGGCTGGAACACCATTGGTGATGTCGGATATCTGGACAAAGAGGGATTTCTGTACCTCACGGACAGAAAAACCAACATCATTATTTCCGGCGGGGTCAATATTTATCCACAGGAAGCGGAGAACGTGCTGTCCATGCATCGCAACGTCGTTGATGTGGCGGTCTTTGGTGTGCCGAATCCCGATTTTGGAGAGGAGGTAAAAGCCGTGGTGCAACCGGTTTCCATGGACGAGGCAACACCGGAGTTGGAAAAGGAACTGATTGCCTACTGCGAGCAGAAACTATCGAAAATCAAGTGTCCGAAAACCGTTGATTTCAGAAGCGAACTTCCCCGGACGCCGACCGGAAAATTATTGAAAAGACTTATCCGGCAGGATTACTGGAAATAAGCAGGGCAAGTTTCTACGGCCTTTTCAGATCCGCTTGTGTGCATCTATAAATAAATAGGAGGTTTATCATGACAAAGAAACAAAAGGTTATTGCTTCGGTGGGTTTAGCTCTGGCGATTCTGTTTTGTGTGACGATATTCATATCACCATCAACGGCAGGGGCAGCGTCAAAAGTTGTTCATATCGAAGGCGTTGGCTATAATGTGAATTCATCCCTGGCGGACAATCTAAAATCGCTTATCAACAAGAGAGTTTCTATTATCCTCAATTCAGGGGAAACGATCACCGGATTCGTCAAGGAAGTTGGGAACCACTTAGTCCATATAGAAAAATTAGAAGGCCAAGAATATTTTGATGCTTTGCTTCAAATTGAAAAGATTAGCGCCATCAGTACGCGATTCCGGACAATACAACGCTGAATTTCTGTCTTCTGCAAAAAATCGCCGAACGTCTAACATTTCGCCGAAAATGATCAACCGCTTTCGGCGGGATCGGGTGAGAGATGGCGGTGGGACCACCATGCGAGGAGGATCCCTGCCAGCAGGAAGAAGAGGGGGACGAGTGCCCAGAGGACCTCAAGGCCTGCTGTACGCTCGAGAACAGCATCTGAGGGATCTTCGGGATTGACGTAGCAGGTCGTTTTGGTGCCCACGGGAAATCGGTTGGCGATGGCCTGGTTGGTGGCCTTACCGGCGGAATGGGAGAAGAAACGGTAGCGGTTGCCTGTGAAGGCGTACTCCCCCACCTGGTAGGTGTATTCGAGGTCGATGCCGTAAATGGTCTGGCTCGCGGTGCGGGGCCCTGGGTGGCGTCTGTCCCGTTGATAGGTGACTTCCCGGGCAATGACCTTTGATTTCGTGATCTCACAGTCGGTAGTGGACCAGGTTCGGGCGCCCAGAAGCTGACGAGCCGGGGTCCAGACAAAGACGATGGATGTGATTGTGCCCACAAGTATGGAGCCGGTGGCCAAAACCAGGACCACCATCTGGGCGAAAGCACGGGGTTCGCTTATCAGGCGCTGGAACGGGGTGGGATAGTGGAGGATGAAGAGGGAGAGGGCAAGGGGGAGAAAAAAGAGAAGGCCTGCTCCCAGTGTCAGGAGAAGATCGGATGCGGTGGCGGACACGTTACCCCGTCTCAGGGCTGCTTGGCTCGGGTTTATGGGATTGACGAAGCAAACCTTCTCCGCTCCTGACGGGAATTGGTCAGACAGCGCCTCCGCTTCTTTAGGGTTGGATGACGGCTCGTAGCCCTCCGCATAGTGCATGGATTCCCGCTCTTCACCGTTCCAGATATACCGGTAACTCACCTTGAAGCTGAAAAGCCCGTTTGCTTCGATGACATCGCTAGACTGGATGAGGCAGTCCACCGGCACCCAAACCTGGGTCCAGAGAATCCCTCCCACCGTGCGAAATGGACTCGTCAGGAGGAGGATGGAGATCAGGAAAAAGGGTGCGATGAAGATGGTCACGAAGATCCGGACGCTCAACGGTTGGGAAACGGCCATGGCGTGCCTCGCTTTCTCTTATGGGGCGACTGTTTGGTGAAAGATAATGGTTGCCTCTGTGGATCAAATGTCGCATACGGAATAACGATCTCATTGTCAAGAGAGGTCTTTGGATCAAAATGGGCTGAGATTGGTTTCTGAAACACCGCGCACCTCTCTTCCGGTGCGATAATTTTATGAAAATTAGGCCCTCCTTTTTGTTGAAATATCGGGCCTGATTCGATAAAGAACTAGAAGTTCTCTTGTCGCTCAATTACATTTTTATAAGTTTTCTTTTCTGTATTCTTTCGAAAGAGTTACATTTCTACAAGCTTCTTTTGAACAATAGATCATTATTTGTTTGAAGTATTAAAAAGAGGGGGAAATGACCTATTCAAGATTTGAAGACTTGCCTGTCTGGCGGGAGGCGATCCATTTGGCCGAAACCGTTTATGACATGACCGAGTCGAAAGACTGGCGCGCCAGCAGAAGTTTCCGGGATCAGTTGGAACGGGCGGCCCTGTCCGTATCAAATAACATTGCCGAAGGCTTCGAACGCGGCACCACCAATGAGCTTCTGGCCTTTCTTTACATCGCCAGGGGGTCGGCCGGGGAAGTCCGCTCCATGCTCTGCCTGCTTGAACGACGGCCGACGTTCAAGCATTTGAAATCTCAAATCTCAAATTTGAAATCAACTGCCGAAAGCTGTTCCCGGCAGTTACGCGCTTGGGCGGATCATTTGCAAAATTCGGATATTAAGGGACAGCGGCATTTGAACGAAGGCAGCCGGAAACGGTACGAGGCAAAAAAGGGGGCCGAGGCGTTTGAGAAGGAGCTGATGGCGACGTTGCCGACGGGGCATCCGCTTAAACGGCGTAAGGGTTGAAAGGTTGTGTCTGTTGACTCTCGACTGTTGACTCACGACTTCCGGCTTCCCCGGGTTAGGGGTAAAGGGTATGATATGAGGCCTCACCCGGTTGTGCCGAAAGTGCTCCTCCTGCGGCGGATTTTCGATGAGTGCTGAGTTCTGAGTGTTAAGTATTAATCCCTTCTGCCGATATGCAAGCTAAAGCGTGTGTGTTTCGGGTTAAGGGGCTAAAGAGCATTCTTTCTGTGGGGGAGTCGTCAGAAATCAATTCATTGACTTGGCACCGGCTCATAATTACGACTTTCCCAACACCGCAATTGAATTTTTCGAATTTCATTGCTCGAATCAAATTTACTTTAAGCTGGGTGGTTAATATGGAATGTGTTGCCCATATAAGGGAATATGATAAAGAAATACAGACTGTTTTTTCACACTTAGAAGAAGTTTCTAAAATCTGTCGAAGCTTTACGGCTAAGATTAATCTTCCAAAGGCTGGAGAGTTGCTTGGCTTGCTTCACGATTTTGGAAAATACAGTCAAGAATTCCAGATTTATATTCACTCAGCTACAGGGATGTTGAATTCGGACATCGATGATGAATATGTCGATGCTTATGCGCTGAAGGGTCAGATCGATCATTCCACCGCAGGCGCCCAATTGATATGGGAAAATTTTCGTCGTTACGGTCCACAAGGAGAAATTGTTGGTCAAATATTTGCACTTTGTCTTGCCTCCCATCATAGTGGACTGATAGATTGCCTCAAACCTGACGGTAAAAATAGCTTTGATGCGCGAATGGGTAAAGATGTCGAAAAAACTCATTTGGCAGAATGTAAAACAACAGCTGACCATGACCTATTAAAAAAGATAGAACTTCTTGCCACTCCAGCACTTATCCAAAACTGCCTGGAGCAAATCAAGACTTTAATCAGCCAAGGGGAGTCCAAAATCGTTGAACAGTTCAAAATTGGCCTGCTTGTCCGCTTTTTATTCAGTTGCCTCATCGATGCCGACAGAATCAATAGTGCTGATTTTGAAAACCCTGTCAATAAAAATGCTCGTTCAAAAAAACAGGTTGACTGGAAGATAGTGATTGACCGAGTTGAAAACAAACTTGCAGCACTTCCTATCAGGCATGAAATCGATACGATCCGAAAATCCATCTCTGAGCAGTGCAAGGCAAAGGCTTTTGGGCCCCAGGGGATCTATACGCTTACCGTGCCAACCGGTGGGGGCAAAACTTATTCCAGCATCCGTTATGCCTTGCACCATGCGAAAAAATACAACCTCGATCGCATAATCTACATCATTCCTTACACCTCAATCATCGAACAAAATGCCCAGGCTGTTCGCAATTTGCTAGAAGTTAACGGAGACCCAGCGCCTTGGGTGCTTGAACACCACTCCAATCTTGAGCCTGAACGACTCTCTTGGCATCAAAAGCTGATTGCGGAAAACTGGGATGCTCCTATTGTCTTCACCACCATGGTCCAATTTCTGGACACCCTTTTCAGCGGGGGAACACGTGGAGCGAGGCGGATGCATCAATTGGCGCGATCGGTCTTGGTTTTCGACGAAATCCAGACCTTACCGATCAAATGCGTCCATCTCTTTTGCAATGCCATCAATTTCCTCGTCTTTCATACCAAGACTACAGCTGTATTATGCACTGCAACGCAACCTTTACTGGACCATTTGAAAAAACCAGAAAAGGGACAATTAACCATTCCAGAGGGAAACGAACTTGTCCAGAATGTTTCCGCTCTTTTCAACAAACTGAAACGTGTGTCCATCAACAATAAGGTTCGCCTAAATGATGGGTGGACTGAGTCTGAGTTGGTTGAACTGGCTGTTGCCGAGTATAAAGAAAAAGGTACTTGTCTTGTCATCGTCAATACCAAGCAATGGGCGCAGCAACTGTTCAGGGGTTGCAAGGACAGAGTTGCGCCTGGAAATCTATTCCATCTAAGCACCAGCCTCTGTCCAGCCCATAGGAAAAAAATTCTTGGAAATATACGCCACCGTTTGGACAAAAAATTGCCCGTGCTTTGTATCAGCACCCAGCTAATTGAAGCAGGGGTGGACGTGGACTTCGCTTCGGTAATCCGTTTTCTTGCCGGCTTGGACTCCATCGCTCAGGCAGCAGGTAGGTGCAATCGGAATGGCAGTCTTCCCCAGGGTACCGTTCATATCGTCAATCCGAATCAGGAATCTATCGATATGCTTGAGGATATCAAAGAGGGGCGTGACAAATCGTTGCGTGTTTTATCGGAGAAGGCGGACCCCGACCCGATGGATCCGGAAGTAATGAGCCTCTATTTTTCTTATTATTTTTTTTCCCGTGCCCGTGAAATGGATTACCCGGTCTCTGCCAAGCAGGCAGGCCGTCAAGATAGTTTATTGAATCTGCTGAGCAATAATTCGCTTAATATCGGTCGGATCGACAATCCACTGAAACTTCAACAGTCCTTCAGTACGGCCGGGCAAATTTTTCAAACGATTGACGCTCCCACCCAAGCGGTCATTGTTCCTTACCAAGAGGGAAAAGGGATCATTTCCGAGCTTTGCTCAGAAGCGGAACCGGGTAAAACATACGAACTTTTAAGACGCGCTCAGAAATTCAGTGTCAACGTTTTTCCAAATGTTTGGAATAAATTGAAGAATGTGGAAGCCATTTTCCCTATTCAGTCAGGTGAAGAAATTTTCTATCTTGATGAGCGGTACTATAGTGAAGACTTCGGACTCTCAACCGAACCAGTTGGTTTTTTGGAACCTCAAATCATCTGAGGAGGAAATGAAATGCAAAACGATATCAGTTTTCGGTTATGGGGTCGGTACGCGCTGTTTACCGATCCGGTCACCAAAACAGGGGGCGAAAAATGCTCCTATCATGTCCCAACCTATGAATCCATCAAAGGAGTGTTGAAATCAATTTACTGGAAACCCACTCTCATCTGGTATGTGGACAAGGTACGAATCATGAAACCATTACGTACCCAAACAAAAGGAACCAAACCATTAGTTTGGGGAGGCGGCAACAGCCTGGCAATCTATACCTTTCTTCACGAAGTGGAATACCAGGTCAAGGCACATTTCAAATGGAATGAACATCAACCTGCCTTGAAGAAAGATCGGATCGACGGCAAGCATTTCAGCATCGCAAAAAGGATGCTTGAAAAAGGGGGACGCCAAGACATCTTTCTCGGCACTCGTGATTGTCAGGGGTACGTGGAACCCTGCAAATTCGGTGAAGGGATAAGCCCCTACGATGACATCGATGAACTCAGTTTCGGCCTGATGTTCCATGGTTTCGATTACCCTGATGAAACTGGGAAAAAGGAACTCCATAGCCGGTTCTGGAACGCAACCATGCGAAAAGGAGTACTGGAATTTCCGAAACCAAAGGAGTGCGAAATCCGTCGCTTCGTCCGAAAAATGATTCCCAAGGAATTTGGCTTGGGCAAAAACATCCAACCCGTAGAACAGGAAGAGGTGCTGCTATGAGTTGGCTTTCAAAGTTGTACAAGACCTACGAATCCGGTGCTAATTTGGATTTGTCTGACGATCAAAAATTAATGCCAATCAGCCATACACTTCAAAATGCTCATATAAACATTGTGGTTGATGGGGATGGTAATTTTAAACGCGCATCGGTTTTGGAAAAAACGAAGATCGTGCTTCCTGCCACTGAAAGTTCTGCAGGAAGGAGCAGCGGAGAGGCCCCTCACCCATTGGCAGACAAAATTCAATATGTCGCTAAAGATTACCCGGAATATGGTGGAAGAAAAAAAACGTATTTTGCCTCTTATGAAAAGCTTCTTTCAAAGTGGTGCCATTCCAGCCATAAGCATCCCAAGGCAATGGCAGTATACAACTACATCACAAAAGGAAGTCTGGTTGGAGACCTCATTGATGCAAAAGTCCTTCATGTTGATAAAAATAACGTTTTTTTACCCTCATGGCCTGTTGAAACAGACATAGACAACCCTTCCCCATTAATATTTAAAGTATTGCCGGCTTTACCGAAAAATAAAAGAACAAACCCAGATGCGTTAGAGGTTGAGCCAGGTGATGCATTGGTTTGCTGGTCTGTGGAAGGTGATGGGCAAGTGGACAGCTCGACCTGGAATGATACCACGCTGCAACAAAGCTGGATTGACTTTGATGCCGCCACTTCAGGCGAACCTACCCTCTGCTTTGTCACGGGTCAAGACAAACCCATTGCGGTAAATCATCCTGCCAAATTGCGGCATACCGGCGACAAGGCCAAACTTATCTCTTCCAACGATTCGTCTGGTTTTACTTTCCGTGGCAAATTTACAGATAAAGATGGATCACAGGCGGTCGGCATCAGTTTCGAGGTCACCCAAAAGGCGCATAATGCGTTACGCTGGTTGATTGCCCGACAGGGATATCGCAATGGTGACCAAGTATATGTCGCTTGGGCTGTCTCCGGGAAACCCATTCCCCCTCCATTGGAGGATACATGGACACTACTCGGGAAGCCAATAATATTGAAGCCATTTGAAAAAGAAGGAGGAAAAGAAAAAAAGGTAGACCATGGAAAAGACTTGGGGCAGTCATTCGCATATCAATTTAACAAGTATCTTGCCGGCTATCGAAGCAACTTCGAACTTAACGATCAAATTATCGTGATGGGGATAGACTCAGCAACCCCTGGTCGAATGGGGATAATTTACTATCGAGAATTATTGGCCAGTGAGTTTTTCGATAGGATTGGAAGCTGGCATACCCAATTTGCCTGGCCGCAACGCCATACCATTGAAGTGCCAAGTTTAAAAAAAGGCAAAAAAACCTTTAACAAAACAATTTGGCCGATAAGCGCACCTGTACCTAAAATAATTTCAGACGCCGCTTACGGCAAGATTTTAAAAACCAATGATACGTTGAAAAAAAACCTGCATGAACGAATAATGCCATGCATCATCGATGGTAGATCTTTCCCGAGGGACATTATGGAGCGTGCAGTCAGACGAGCCTGTAACCGAGCCAATCACGAACATAGGGAATGGGAAAGGAATTTGGGTGTTGCATGTGCCTTGTATCGCGGGTTTCATCTACGCCAACCTGAAACGAAAAGGAGGATTTACGCCATGGCGCTGGAAGAGGATAACAGATCAAGAGACTATCTCTATGGACGTTTGCTGGCAATTGCCGAGCGCATTGAAGAGGTCGCTTTGACGGTCGGCGGAGAGAATCGCCCCACCGCAGCAGCCAGACTGATGCAAAGATTTGCGGATCGGCCTTCTACAACATGGCGCAACATCGAACTGGGGCTCCAGCCTTATATGCAAAGGCTACAAAGTTCAAGGCCCGGTTTTTTAACAAACAGAAAAAAAGAGCTTGATGTGGTGACGGCTTCGTTCCAACACGGCGATTTCTCGGTTGACAAATCGCTTTCAGGTGAATTTTTGCTGGGCTATCACTGTCAGCGGATGACATATCGGAGTTCTCAATCGGATACAACAAAGGAAGATTAAAACAAGGAGGAAGGCATGGGCAGTTTAGAGAACAAAATCGACTTTGCGATTATTTTCAGTGTGAAAAACGCCAATCCCAACGGCGATCCCTTGAATGGCAACCGACCTCGGACCGACTATGAAGGTTTCGGCGAAGTTTCCGATGTGTGTCTAAAACGAAAAATCCGTGATCGAATGCAGGATGCAGGGCATAACATTTTTGTACAGTCGGATGAAAAGAAAATTGATGGAATGCCCAGTTTGAAAGCCAGGGCTGAATCGACGGAATTCGGTCTCGGTAAGGAAGCCTTTGACGGTAAGAAAACAGCTCCAGATAAAACGGCGAAAATGGCCTGCGAAAAATGGCTGGATGTTCGATCTTTCGGCCAGCTGTTTGCTTTCAAAGGCGCGGCAAAGGATGGTGTTTCCATTCCTATCCGTGGACCGGTTACAATCCAACCAGCTTTCAGTGTTGAGCCTGTCAGCATAACCAGTACACAGATAACCAAAAGTGTGAGCGGTGAAGGGGACGGCACCAAAAAAAGTTCGGATACTATGGGAATGAAGCATCGTGTAGATCGTGCATTCTATATCACTTTTGGGAGTATGAACCCGCAGTTGGCTGAGCGGACAGGTTTCAGCAACAGTGACGCTGAGATCATAAAGGCGTTATTGCCAAAACTTTTTGAAGGTGATGCATCCTCTGCAAGACCGGAGGGGAGTATGGCCGTTGAAAAGGTGATCTGGTGGCAACACGATAGCAAATCGGGTCAGTATTCATCGGCAAAAGTTCACAGAACACTGAAGATAAATCCCGATGGAACTTGTAATTTTGAAAATTTGGATGGCTTTAATCCTGAAATAATTGATGGGTTTTAAATAAATTATCAATGAATTACACCGAATCAGACCTTCTACCCCTGTCAGCCCTGCAGCACATTTGTTTCTGCGAGCGGCAATGCGCCCTGATCCATGTGGAACAGGTGTGGGTGGAGAATCTTTACACCGCCGAGGGTCGAATTCTGCATGAAAGAGCGGACACCGGACGGACCGAATCAAAGGGAGGGGTGCGAATCGCATCGGCGCTTCCCCTTCGGTCCTTGCGGCTGGGCCTGGTCGGAAAGGCGGATGTGGTTGAGTTTCACAGACATGGTGAGGGTAAGGGCCAGCTTGTATGGCGGCCGTTTCCAGTTGAATATAAACGAGGGCGGCCCAAAAAAGATCCATGCGACAAAATTCAGTTATGTGCCCAAGCAATTTGCCTGGAGGAGATGTTGAATGCCGATATTCCGACAGGTGCACTTTTTTATGGAAAAACCAGGCGGCGGCAGGAAGTATACTTTGATTCAACTCTGCGAAAAACGACGGAGAAAATGGCTGAACAGCTTCATGACTTGATAGAATCCCGCGTGACACCTAAACCCGTTTTTGACAAGCGGTGTCCGAATTGTTCCTTTATCTCATACTGCCTGCCGGAGAAGATTGATCGGAATCGCTCAGCCAGCAGCTATTTAAACAGCATCATTGGAGGGGCATGAAAAAACACCTCAACACCTTGTTTGTAACTACCCAAGGCGCCTACCTTTCCAAGGAAGGGGAAACGGTGGCCGTCTCCGTCGAAGGTGAAAAAAGGCTTCAGCTGCCGATACACACACTGGACGGTATCGTTTGCTTCGGGAGGGTAACGTGCAGCCCCTATTTAATGGGTTTCTGCGCTGAAAAAGACGTGGCTGTCAGTTTCTTGACCGAGTATGGCCGTTTCCTTGCGAGGGTTCAAGGACCGGTTTCCGGAAATGTTCTCCTAAGAAGAGAGCAATATCGCCAGGCGGATAATGAGAATGCTTCTGCCCGGTTGGCATACGCGATCCTTGTGGGTAAACTGGCGAATACGAGAATGGTTCTGCAAAGAGCCACCCGGGATCACCCCGACAAAGTTGACATAGATCGGATTAACGGCGCTGCTCAGCACATTTCAGCGCTTCTGAAAAGCTTGAATGACAAGATGCCGCTTGAGAAGTTGAGAGGTATGGAAGGGGATGCAGCCAGGGCTTATTTCGGTGTTTTTAACGAACTTATCGTCAATAAGGAGAACGGCTTTTCTTTTAACGGCCGGAATCGGCGGCCGCCGCTCGATCCTGTTAACTGCCTCTTGTCATTCGTATACACGTTGTTACTTCATGATGTCCGATCCGCCCTGGAGGGGGTCGGTTTGGACTCCGCGGTGGGCTATCTTCACAGAGACCGGCCCGGTCGACCGGGACTGGCTCTCGATATGATGGAAGAATTTAGATCCGTCATCGCAGATCGTCTTGTTTTGACATTGATAAACCGTGGACAGGCCGTAAAAAAAGACTTTATCACGCGAGAAACCGGCGCGGTAATTATGAGCGATGATTTAAGAAAAAAAGTGTTGGTAAGTTATCAGAAACGAAAACAGGATGAAATCCACCATCCGTTCATGGAGGAAAAAGTTGCGGTGGGGCTTCTTTTTCACGCACAAGCACTATTGCTTGCGCGTTGCCTGAGGGGTGATCTGGACGGATATCCGCCGTTTGTTTGGAGGTAACGCATATGATGGTCCTGGTTAGTTATGATGTTTCCTTTGCCGATGATAATGGCCCCCGAAGATTGCGACGCGTTGCGAAGATTTGCAAGAACTTCGGTCAGCGGGTTCAGTATTCGGTATTCGAATGTATTGTAGATCCTGCGCAATGGACCGTTTTCAAACAAAAACTCATGGATCAAATTGACTCGGAATCCGACAGCTTAAGGTTTTACTATCTTGGCGCCAACTGGCGGAAAAGAGTTGAGCATGTGGGGGCAAAAAAGGGCTTTGACCAGGAGGGGCCATTAATTGTCTAAGACATTCGCGAACCCAAAGCGATCACAAATTTCCAAAGGGGTTCGCAACCGGTGTTAATATATTTATTTTATTATGGATAAATGGTTCGATGATTTGGGAGAGATTTTTCATGAGGCCTTTGGCAATTACTTTCGCGCGTTGCTGGTAATTTGCACCTATAATTTTAAGAGATTAAATCGTAGCAGTCGCTCCCTTCACGGGAGCGTGGATTGAAACCACAAAACTGGATACTTTGAAAAAGGCAAAAAACGTCGCTCCCTTCACGGGAGCGTGGATTGAAACTTATTGGAATAACGGGGCTTGGCATGGTTAAAAGTCGCTCCCTTCACGGGAGCGTGGATTGAAACTGTTTCGGGTTTTTTGGGCCTTGGGGGTGTCTCTGTCGCTCCCTTCACGGGAGCGTGGATTGAAACTACAATGCAGAAGTGTTTGAATATTTCGAATACGTCGCTCCCTTCACGGGAGCGTGGATTGAAACATCTCTTTACCGTTCGTGGTGGTCACCTGCAACGTCGCTCCCTTCACGGGAGCGTGGATTGAAACCAAGAACAATGATCCAGTAGCAAAATCATTGCTAGTCGCTCCCTTCACGGGAGCGTGGATTGAAACCGGTGTTGCTGCATCCACTGTGATCCCGGTAAGATGTCGCTCCCTTCACGGGAGCGGGATTGAAACATGTCAATTTTTCCTTCTTCTTTTTTTTCTTTTTGTCGCTCCCTTCACGGGAGCGTGGATTGAAACAGGCCCCGGTCCAGCTGGGGTCTACCTCCCAAGGTCGCTCCCTTCACGGGAGCGTGGATTGAAACAAACCCCATGCCGACGCCCAGGACAAGGCCTTCTGTCGCTCCCTTCACGGGAGCGTGGATTGAAACGAAGCTGCGCACCAACCGGCGGCGGAATAACTGCGTCGCTCCCTTCACGGGAGCGTGGATTGAAACGATTTCAAATGTCGCGTTGCTGTTTTCTTGCAATGTCGCTCCCTTCACGGGAGCGTGGATTGAAACAATTTGAAGGCTTCGAGAAAGTTATCATAAGTCGTCGCTCCCTTCACGGGAGCGTGGATTGAAACAGCACCGTGACATCCTGGCCATAGGTGCTGTTGGTCGCTCCCTTCACGGGAGCGTGGATTGAAACGATAAATCGCGTCCATGGCCTCATGATTCAACCCGTCGCTCCCTTCACGGGAGCGTGGATTGAAACACGGATGACACCGACGCCAACGGGATCTGGATCTAGTCGCTCCCTTCACGGGAGCGTGGATTGAAACCAATCCCCGGCAGGATCATCGAACCAATCGCACCTGTCGCTCCCTTCACGGGAGCGTGGATTGAAACAGCCAATTATTGCCAAGACGGGAGGGTCTGCAACGTCGCTCCCTTCACGGGAGCGTGGATTGAAACAAGATCGATGTCGGCAAACTGAATGCCGAGCTTGGTCGCTCCCTTCACGGGAGCGTGGATTGAAACAGGATTTACGAATGGGTACACAGGAATCCTTTATGTCGCTCCCTTCACGGGAGCGTGGATTGAAACTGGGTGGGGCTTGTCGTGGTCGGGGGCATTTTAGTCGCTCCCTTCACGGGAGCGTGGATTGAAACCCATACCTCGGATGGCGCATCGATGCCCTGCCACGTCGCTCCCTTCACGGGAGCGTGGATTGAAACTTTATATCGTAAACAAAGTTGCCGTAAATGTAGGTCGCTCCCTTCACGGGAGCGTGGATTGAAACAAGGTTTTGGAAACGGTGTTTGACCCGACCACCCGTCGCTCCCTTCACGGGAGCGTGGATTGAAACGGCTACAATGACACAGATGGACACTGGGAAGTAAGTCGCTCCCTTCACGGGAGCGTGGATTGAAACAATCCAGCTCGGAGCCTATCGACGAACTTCAGAAGTCGCTCCCTTCACGGGAGCGTGGATTGAAACCGGCTGCTAAACCGGGTTACGGATTTGGCCGTAAGTCGCTCCCTTCACGGGAGCGTGGATTGAAACCGGATGCCCCAGGAATCGAACTCGATGCCGAACCGTCGCTCCCTTCACGGGAGCGTGGATTGAAACTATGGATTAGAAACGGTCTTTTGTAATATGCCGTGTCGCTCCCTTCACGGGAGCGTGGATTGAAACACGGGACTGATTTGGCTGTTTTGCATTGTGGCGGGTCGCTCCCTTCACGGGAGCGTGGATTGAAACTTTATACCAACGAATATATACGAAACGTCATCGGTCGCTCCCTTCACGGGAGCGTGGATTGAAACTGAGCGCGTCACGCCCCCTGCGCAACACTCGGCAGTCGCTCCCTTCACGGGAGCGTGGATTGAAACAAGTTAATTGGGACGCTGACGGCATATTACAAAAGAGTCGCTCCCTTCACGGGAGCGTGGATTGAAACATGCTGCATTGGCAATGACAAAGAAACACCCAGTGTCGCTCCCTTCACGGGAGCGTGGATTGAAACTTATCTTATCCGTCTGTGCGGCCACATGCGCAAAGTCGCTCCCTTCACGGGAGCGTGGATTGAAACAACACCTCCAGCAGCGTTTCATGATCAAACAAAAGTCGCTCCCTTCACGGGAGCGTGGATTGAAACTTTTATGGCCTTTTCAGTCATAGTGCCCCTCCTGTCGCTCCCTTCACGGGAGCGTGGATTGAAACTGATCTGTGGCGCACAGCGTAATAGCGCACGACAGTCGCTCCCTTCACGGGAGCGTGGATTGAAACTGAAGTCTGGTGAAAGGCACGGAATGCATTGCAGTCGCTCCCTTCACGGGAGCGTGGATTGAAACTCGCTGGACTGTTCGTTTGCCCTTGAGACAAGCTGTCGCTCCCTTCACGGGAGCGTGGATTGAAACTTTGCCCTCTTTTTTAAAGACTGTGCCTTCTTCAAGTCGCTCCCTTCACGGGAGCGTGGATTGAAACATATGGAAATTAGGAACACACACTAAATCATATTGTCGCTCCCTTCACGGGAGCGTGGATTGAAACTTTTCCTTATTTATTTTGGGCTTAGACCATAGTAGTCGCTCCCTTCACGGGAGCGTGGATTGAAACCTTATGGATAACCTCTTTTGGCATACCACCAGGGGTCGCTCCCTTCACGGGAGCGTGGATTGAAACCTTTTCCTGTTTAGGTGCGAAGCCTGTGGTTGATGTCGCTCCCTTCACGGGAGCGTGGATTGAAACATATGAAAAATGTATTACTTCCTGAGATTTGGAGTCGCTCCCTTCACTAACGAAATTTTGGTCGGACCAAGCTGAAAGCCCAGTTATCAGAGTTTCAGCCTAAAACATCTCTTGTTTTCGGCGATTAAATTTATGTTTCCTGCATCAAAAAGGGAATTTTGGCTCCTTGACCAGAAACATCCACGCAGGGAAGCGCCCTAAAAAAGGGGCATAAAATCTCCGATAGCCAGTATCTTGGCAGAAAATTGTCGTCTGTTATTAAAATTGCCCCAATCATTGAATGTCCACTCTCGACTCTCGCCTGACGCCTGACGACTTCCAGCTTAGCCGGATTAGGTTCTTCGAAGGAAGCTTCTACTGCTACATGAGCCGGGACGTTCGCTGTGAAAATCATCTTGACAGTTGTAACCTTATGGGTTACACGTAAAGCTAATGATAAAATCATTTAACCATAAAGGATTAGAGGATTTTTTTTACACAGGGAAAAAGAAAGGCATCAGGCCAGAGCATGCAAACAGGCTTGCACGAATTCTTGACCGGCTTAATGCCGCGAGTGACATAAAAGATATGAATTACCCCGGTTCTTTCCTGCATCAGCTAAGTGGCGACAAGAAGGGCTTTCACTCAGTTCGTGTGTCTGGAAATTGGCGTATATTTTTTAAATTCATAGATGGTGATGCCTATGTTGTCGATTACGACGATTACCATTAGAGAGGCAATATAATGGGGAAAATGAAAAGGCGCCCAACTCACCCGGGTAACATTATAAAAGAAGATTACCTTTTGCCTTTATCCATTACCATTAAGGATATGGCGGATACACTTGGTGTTTCAAGAAAAACACTGTCCAAAATTATTAATGAACGAGGTGCAATTACGCCGGATATGGCACTGCGTTTATCCCGAGCATTTGATACCACACCTGATTTTTGGATGAATTTACAGAAAAATTACGATTTATGGCATGCTGAAAAAGATTCCAAAGAGTGGAAAAAGGTAAAACCGTTTCCTAAAAACGTACTTCATCATCAGGAATCAGCGATTAACAGCGAGCATGCCATTCAAGACTGACGTAACTTTTAACTGCTATCTTACCGCATTCGTCGAAAGTGGTGCTAAGTTAGATGGGTTGGCCTGACAACCGCATTTACAAATAACCGGGTCTCCTTATATTTAGAGGATGATCATCCTACATGCAAAAGGAGGCACCGATGGCACAACTCGACACGACAGGAAACGAGTATACCCGGGACACCATCCCCCTTGCCGTTGAAGACACCGACCTAAACCTGGCCTCGGCCAGCGCAATGGCAAAAGAAACGGCCCGGAAAATGGACAAAAATGCGATGATGTTATCCTACCACAGCGCAAAAACAGGCGAATACTGGCCAAACCACGACTGCGGCAGCAACAGCCGTCCCCCTTGGCTCGTCTTTGCCGAATCCAGGGGTTACAACCTGAAGATCGACATCAACAACGGCGAGTTTGAGTTTTTCTATCTGCGGTTTTAGGGCCAACGAATTGAATTAAAAATAGTATTATGAAGATTGACATTACCCAAATTAGAGACACTGTTTTACGAAATTGCGACATCTCTGATGCCACTTATTCTGGAATATATTCTATCTGCACATTAGCACTCCGGTTAAGGGATTTACTCAAGTGGGAACGAGGGCTGGCGCCCTGGGAAGAGGAAGACGCAAACGATACGCTGGATTGGATTGGTGACAAGGAGGAAAAATGGGCCGAGGTGACAGGAACCGAATTTATCCCTCTGTCTATCAACGGTCATTCCTTTGACGCGTTTGATACGGAAGCAATAAACAGAGCGTTACAACCTCAACAGCTGTTTTATGGCGCCGGTTATGCCCATGGTCTTAAGCCGACATTCTTTCTGGCACATTGCGAAAAAACGGAGCTGCTCAATCGCATTGCCATCCTGCTGGGAGGCCGTGCAGCTGAAGAGGTCATCTTTGAAGACATTTCGACCGGTGCACATAACGATCTGGGCAAGGCTACCGACATTGCCAGAAGCATGGTCAAGGAGTATGGGATGAGTGCTAAAATTGGCCAGGTATATTTCTCCAGAGAAAAGCAGCCCGGTTTTTTAAACGTACCCGGCTTTCAAGGTGCCGTTGAGTATAGTGAAGCCACGGCGGAAATGATCGACAGCGAGGTGCGGGAAATTATCGGGGAACAATATCGCAGGGCACTTGATATTCTTTCATCTAAAAAGTCGCTGCTCACAAGTGCAGCGACCTTGTTGTTGGAAAAGGAGACCATCGAAGGGGCGGTGTTGAAAAAACTGAAGACCCAAAATAATTTGAGCGAAGTTCATAAAGAAACAAGATAGGTGACAATACATGTTACATTGGTTTGTTAACGCACCCCTAAATATGTTGCTTTAAAATTGGGATCTTGTTTAATTCGAAATCATGCCACAGAGCGCCGCCTGATTTTTTTTTCAATTTCCACGATAATGAAGATAACAGAGCTGTTTAGAAAAATAAAAGACCATTCCATAAGGCCCAATGGGGCGCTTTGAAAAACCCTATTCATGGGGGGGGAGTAGGTGTAGAGCATTTGCAGTGCTGCCATTATGCTGACTCCCACCCACAGAAGTTTGTTGCTCCAAACTCCAAGTTTCCAAAAGGGATGGGTGATAGACCGGCAGTTGAATAGATATAACATTTCACCGAAAACGAAAATATTGACCGCAACCGTTCGGGCCAGGGCTTCATTGTTTCCCTGGAGCATAAGTTCGAGTTTGAAAAGCCCGAAAGCCCCGATAACCAAAAGCAGGCTCACCAGCAGGATTCGGGTGATGAGCGTTTGGGTCAGTATAGGGGTGGTGGGTTCACGGGGAGGGCGCTTCATGATGCCGGCTTCCTTGGGTTCAAAGGCCAGCATCAAGCCAAGAAGAAGGGCGGTGGTCATGTTGATCCAGAGAATCTGCAACGGCAGAATCGGCAGCCGGGTTCCGAGCAGCACGGCCAGAAGTATTACCAAACCTTCACCCCCATTGGTGGGAAGTGTCCAGGTGATGAACTTGATTAAGTTGTCAAATACGCCCCGACCCTCTTCAACAGCAGCTTCTATGGTTGCAAAATTGTCGTCCGTCAGCACCATATCCGCGGATTCCTTGGAGACCTCCGTACCCGCCAAGCCCATGGCAACGCCAATATCGGCCTGCCGCAGTGCAGGCGCGTCATTTACGCCATCGCCCGTCATGGCCACCACGTAATCCCGCTTCTGCAAGGCTTCTACCAACCTGAGTTTCTGTTCAGGCGATACCCTTGCAAAAACAGCCGTGGCATTCGCCGTTTCCACCAGTTTATCATCATTTAATCCGCCGATCTCTTTACCTGTGAGAACCTCCCGGGTGTGATAGGAGCAGCTCTCTCCGCAAAGCCCCATTTGCCGGGCGATGGCTGCTGCCGTCCCTGCGTGGTCGCCAGTAATCATTTTGACACGGATGCCGGCTGCCTGACAGGCGGCGATCGCCTTGACAGCTTCAGGACGCGGTGGGTCAATCATGCCCTGCAAACCCAGAAATTCCAGGCCCTCGTCAATATCCGCATGGGTGATCTTCGATGTCTCCGTTGCCACCAACCTCCGTCCAAATGCCAAAACCCTGAGGCCCTTACCCGTCATGGAATCGATCCAATCCGAAATAACGCCGGGGTCAGTAATGTCCGGTTGGCCATCGGGGTCCAGTGTCGTACTGCAATCGACACAGATGCTTTCAATGGAGCCCTTTACGTAGATTACTCTTGGAAGGTCCTTCCCCTGGTCATGCAGGGTGGCCATATATTGCCGCTCCGATTCGAAAGGAATCATATCGATGCGGGGCATTTCTTTTTCCAAATCAGAGGGGTGGTAACCCGCCTTCATGGCGGCGGTGATGAGGGCCCCTTCCGTAGGATCTCCCTGGACTTTCCAACCGACATCCGTTTCCACCAATTTTGAATCATTGCATAAAAGTCCCGCCGCAAAGATTTCACGGAGCGCTTGGTTGGCCAAGACATCCCCATTTCCTCCCTGGCTCGGATTGATATTTCCCTGCGGCGCATAGCCCACACCGCTAACCGAATAGTGCGAGCCGCCCGACACGATTTCTTGAACCGTCATCTGATTTTGTGTGAGGGTCCCGGTTTTATCGGAACAGACAACCATCACGGATCCAAGCGTTTCAACAGCAGGTAGTTTACGAATGATGGCATTCCTTTTGGCCATTCGGGAAACGCCAATGGCCAGCGTGATCGTAATCGCCGCGGGTAAACCTTCGGGTATTGCCCCTACCGCAAGAGCCACCGACGCCATGAACATTTCTACAACTGTCTGGCCTCTCAGCAAACCGATCACAAAAGTAAACCCCGCCATACACAAAATAGCGTACAGCAATAGTTTGGAAAAGTGATGGATTTTTCGCGTAAGAGGTGTTTCCAGTATGTCAACGTCTGACAAGAGTCTGTTGATCCGACCGATTTCTGTTCGGTCGCCTGTATTTACAACGATGCCGCTTCCGTTGCCGTAGGTGATAAGGGTTGACGAGTAAGCCATATTATACCGATCTCCAACCGTGGCATTCACCTCCAATGCAGCCGGGCCTTTCTGGACGGGAACGCTCTCACCGGTGAGGGCACTTTCGTCAACCTGCAGTTCCTTGACGGTAATCAGTCGAATATCCGCAGGAACTTTATCCCCTGACTGGAGAATGACTATGTCTCCCGGCACAAGCTGACTGGACGGTAGCCGTTGTTTTTCGCCGTCCCGAACAACGGTGGCATCACTTGTCATCGATTTGGCCAGGGCTTCTATGGCCTTTAGAGCCTTGGATTCCTGTAAAAAACCGATAACGGCGTTGACTACCACAACAGCGAAAATAACCGCTGCATCTGCATATTCTTTCAATACGACCGTAATAACCACGGCAATGAGAAGAATGACCACCAATGCTTGCCTGAATTGGTTCAGGAGCCGAATGATGGGGCCTTGACCTTTTTTGAGGGTCAGTTCATTGTGTCCGAATTGCTCAATTCTGGAAGCGGCCTCCTTAACCGACAAGCCCATGGTTGTATCTGAATGAAAGGCTTTAACTACTGATTGCGCTTCTTTGCTATGCCATTCTTTGTCCTGAATGCTCTCCATTTGATTCATCCTGTTCTTTTGGAAAGAGCCCGCTGTCCATGAAACCAATTGGGGCGGGAAACTAACTGGTGACCGGGGATTTGAACCCCGGGGGCTTGATTGACAGAACCGAACAGCGGGTTCTGTCAATTACCTTCTCCGTGGTGCTTCCGATAAGCATGCCCAAGCGGGCAGAACTGCCGATGCTGCCCATAACAATCAGGTCTATCTTGTTTTGGTCGGCATAATCGACAATGATTTTTCCCGCCTCTCCTTTCAGAATGGTTACCGAATGATTGATTCCCGAAAAGTCAAATTCGTTCACTAAATGATTTAGTCGCTGGGTATGAATGTTTTTTGCAAGTTCGAGTATCTGCTGGAGCTTTTGGGAATCCATTCGGCCCCTTCTGCCGGACAGCAACGTTTCACCCGGAAGGGACCAGCAGTGGAGAATATCCAGCCGACTGTTCTGCAGGCCGGCCATGAAAAGGGCGGTTTCAAGTATTGTTTTGGAAAGGCGGATTGATTGGCTTCCTTCTTCTACCAACGTATCCGGTCGTTCCGGATCCACCGACGCTAAGATATTTTCAAACCTTCCGCTTTTGGAGGGATTAACAATTAATACCGGTGTCGGGCATTTTCTGAGCAGTTTTAACGCCACGTCTCCAAAAAGCCTCTCTTTGAGAGTTTTTTTGCCAGAGGCTGCTTTGATCACCAAATCATAGCCACCGGTAACTGCCTCTTTGATGGTTTCAACCACAGGGTTTCCAAACCGAAAAGAAACCGAGATCCTGTCTCTGATGTTTGGATAACTTTCAACATGCCTCAGGATTTCATGATGCCTCTCGGCGGTCACCACTGCTTTTAACTCTTCAACGGAGCTTGACGGCGGCAACAACTCCAAATACTGGTCGAAGTTATCGAAGACATCAAGAATCGTGAGTCGTGCCTGATTTTTTTCAACAATTTGGTTAACTGTGTCTTTTATTTTTACAAATTTTTCATTATAAAACAGAAGAACGTTTCGTATTTCTTTCATTGCCCCTCCGCGCTGGATAAAATTGTTTCCAGCTGCATTATTCCTTTCATGTCGAAAAGTCGATTTATAAGCATTGATCCGATCATGCCGGTTTCAGACGGCACCTTATAATCAGAAAATAGGCGATTGAGATCGCCAGGATCAATGCTGCAATACCAATCAACGAAAATGCCTCATATAATTTGACATCTAACGTAATCACTTTTCTGGAGATTGCGATAAGTGCCACCTCCAGAACGATCTCTGAATGTACGACGTTGTCGGACAAATAGGCTTTGATGGTCTCTAAAAGTTCTACGCCAATGAGTAGCATCAGGAAAAAACCGAATATTTCAAACAGCTGATCAATACCTAACCAGTATCGTGGTGGTGCAAAGATGTCTTTGATAATCAGTACGGTAAGCTCCACCGTGGAGATTAAAATAACCAAAACCATCAATGCGATTAGGCAGCCTATGACGATCCTCTCAAATTTCTTCAGCATTTCTACCCCGCAAACCTTTTCCCACCATCTGTATTATTCAGGGAACAACCCATACAACACCTCCGGAAATTTTCTGGACAAGATAAGTGCACACCCTACCCATATCGGGACTTTGCCCAAAGCCGGTTTTACCGACGACCAGCGTGTTGTAATCGCTTTTTTTAAATGTATCCAAGATAGCCTTACCAGTAAAATATTTCTGTTTGATATCGAAATATTTGACCGTCTTTTTTTCAATACCAGCCTTTTCGAAGATAACGTTCGCCTTTTGGATAAAATCCGCCATGCATTTTTCGTTGGATTTCAGTATGGCCTTCGAGAGTGCTTCCGTACTGTTCGATTCAGGTAAAACTTCGCAAAATTCTCCAAGCTTGGGCTGAATGTTGACAATTCCAATGTCCATGACGCCGGATTCTGATAACATGTGGGCTACATGGTCCACAGCCTTGAGGGAGCCGGGAGATCCGTCTACGGCTATCAAAATTCCGTTTGATGACACCTGGCCATCAACGACCCATATGGGGACTATTTTTGAACCAGACAACAGGTTTGATGTAACGCTTCCCATGATAAGCTCTTGCAGCCCCGTGATTCCCCGCCTACCAATTATGACGGCATCGTAAATCCCCTCTTCTGTAGAATGGATGATATCCCTGGCAATACTGCGTTTTCTGGGCCTCGTGATGGTCTTGATACGAGCGGTATCACCGATTTTATTTTCCATGCGGGTCTTGCATTCTTCCCCGAATCTATGTTCCCACAATATCTATGTTTTCCGGATATCCGCACACGGTACCATCCGCAACGTACCTGTCTGCTTGTCCCTCGTAAAGCGCTTTGGAATTCCTTAGGGCATCATTGCAGACAAAAGTATTGTCGGCGCTGTCTTTGGCACAACTAAAGCATCGCTGGCGATTTTTACGCAACATCGTCAGCGCATGTAAAATTACAACCAGTCATTCATTATGTTGACCGATTAACCCGGAATCGAAACCGGCGCTGCTTTTCCGATAAGCTCCATGGTCTCTTCGTATTTGCCGCGCATATCAATAGACCCTTCATCGATATCCTTCTTTGCCGGACTCCATTCCGACGGGCACTCAGTCTTCAGTTGGCCAACCCTTCCTTCCATTTCTTCCAGGAGGATATGCAGGTCCTCGATGTTCGGCAGCAATTTCTCCCTTTCGGCCGTGCCTAGCTTGTCGATTTTTCTCATGGCGTCATAAAGTTTTGCTTTCCATGCTGTCATTTCAGTTTCCATCGATTTGCAATAATCCATTACATCCATGATCGTCTCCTTTTTTTGGTTGTATTGAAGGTTGCAAGGTTGCTGGAAACGGAGCGTTGTGCTCCGGAAGATACGATCTTAACGATACCAAAGTGTATGTTGGTTTTGTTTAAAATCCCAAAGAGAAAATTCAGTCTAGCGTTGTCAACCTCAGGGGAAACCGCGCGCGTATGGGAAACAATCTGATTCAACTTCTTCTTATGTAAAAGATTATGGCATTCATAACCCTTTGTCAACCGGATATAAATATTATCATATAATAACAAGACGTTGCAAGGTATTTCTTTTCTTGACTTTCCGCCATTCTTGGCTGAAGATAGACTATTGGATTCTTTTACGGCATTCGCAACTGGGGAGTCTCTCTGGAGGAATGTTCCATGGAATACCCATCTGTTTTTGCAATCAATTTTATCACCGTGGTGGCCATGATGCTGGCAGGATGGTGCATCAGCCTGATTCGCAGAAATGTTACGGTGGTGGATTCCCTGTGGGGTATGGGGTTTGTGTTGATCTCATGGCTGACCTTTTTTCTTTCTGATGGTTTTTGGGGCCGGAAGTTATTGATCTGCCTGTTGGTTACGATCTGGGGGCTTCGCCTTACCATACATTTGACTCGGCGCAATCATGGCCGCGGTGAAGATCCCCGCTATGCTCAATGGCGGGAAAAGAGTGGCAGGAGGTTCTGGCTGGTAAGTCTTTTCAAGGTGTTTCTGTTACAGGCCGTTTTTTTATGGGTTATTGCGTTGTCCTGCCAATGGGGGCAAATCGCCCGGCTGCCGGCAGGTTTCACTCCGCTGGATTATCTGGGTGTCATTCTTTGGGCCATTGGTTTTGTCTTTGAAACCGTCAGCGACCACCAGCTGGAAAAATTCAAGGCAGATCCTGCTAGCAGGGGACGAGTTCTGGAGCATGGTCTTTGGGCCTGGTCCCGCCATCCCAATTATTTCGGTGAGAGCCTCGTCTGGTGGGGAGTATTTCTGATCGCTCTGGCAACACCGAATGCCTTATGGACAATCGTCAGCCCAATCCTCATAACAGCCGTATTGTTGAAAATGACCGGCATCCCTCTGATGGAAAAAGCAATCGTTCATACACGGCCTGGTTACAAAAATTACATAGCGCGAACCAGTTCATTTTTCCCCTGGTTTCGAAAAAAGGACGCTAATCGACGTTACCTTTGAAAAGGCAGTTGCTGTGGCCGATATGAGCACACAAACAAAAAACAGCGTTTCCTTTTCCAAAAAAATTGCATACTCGGCTCCGGCCTTTGCTCTGGCGGTGATTGGCATCCCGGTATATGTTTACATCCCAAAGTTCTATACCGATGTGGTGGGTATCAACGTCACCCTTTTGGGATACATTCTGTTCAGCGTACGTATTTTTGATGCTGTCACCGATCCCGTCCTTGGTTATCTATCGGACCGTACCGTGACCAGATACGGCCGTCGCAGGCCCTATATCGGCATCGGATCTATTCTTATTGCATCAGCCATGCTTCTCCTTTTCAACCCACCCCATGCCGACCCCGCCATGGAAAACATTTGGTTCGGTGTGTTTATCTACACACTTTTCCTGTTTTGGACGGTTGTGACGGTACCGTATGAATCGTTGGGTCCTGAGATCACTTTCGATTATCATGAACGCACAGCGCTTTTCGGGATGCGGGATGGTTTTTTTATCGCCGGCACACTGGCGGCTGCCGGCGCTCCGGGGATTGTAGCCTGGCTTTTTGGGTTGCCTGACACACAGGACGGTCAGCGGGAAAAGTTCTTCTGGATTTCCATTCTGTATACGCCTCTGCTTATCGGAACCGCCTGGTGGTGCGTTTTGGCAATCAGGGAGCGTGGGCGGCATATAGGTCAGTCCGACCTGCACATGATATCGGGCCTTCGCCAGGTGGTTCGCAACCGGCCGTTTATGGTATTGCTCCTGGCGTATACCATCAGCGCTATCGGTAATAACCTTCCGGCCACCCTGATCCTTTTTTATGTCCAGTATGTCCTACAGTCCGAACTGGCTGACTTTTTCCTGTTCCTCTACTTTGCATCGGGCATTTTGTTTTTGCCCGGCTGGATTTTCATGTCGCGCCGCACCGGAAAAAAGGCCGCCTGGGTTGCATCCCTGGCTGTAAACTCAGGCGCCTTTTTGGGAGTGTTCTTCTTGGGGCCTGGAGACGCCAGGATTTACGGCCTGTTGGTATTCCTGTCCGGTATCGGATTTGGCGCCACCCTGGCCCTGCCGTCGGCGATCCAGGCGGACGTTATTGACTATGACGAGCTGTTGACGGGAGAAAGGCGTGAAGGCCAGTACATCGGCTGGTGGTCGATTGCCAAAAAGCTTGCTGCGGCTCTGGGAATCGGCGCAGGTCTCTCGATTTTAGGCATGGTCGGCTATACACCAAACGCGGTGCAGTCGCCGGAAGTACTGACGGCGTTGCGCGTCCTGTATGCCCTGGTGCCGTCCGTATTCAATATAGCTGGGCTATCCATTGCGCTGGCATACCCCATTAGCGATAAGGTCCATGTCCGGATCAAACAGGCCATCCGGCGAAAACAGTCCGGTTTACCCTTTGAAAATCCGTTGGAAACGACGTACCGGGGTATTTAAAGATACTTCGTGGGCAAAGGACATTTGGTGGATGGTGGATCCTTTTCTTCTCCAAACGTGACGAAATCGTTGAATATAGCTATCAATATTGTTATATTAAAAAAATCTTACTTTTTTCGTCTTTTTACTCCTGATCCGGTAGCGCCGACGCAAACAACGGAGGCAACATGAGGATCGCCATCATCGGAGCCGGCATTTCCGGTCTGACTGCCGCCCACCTTCTCTGCCCGGAGCATGAGATTGTTGTATACGAGGCCAATGATTACATCGGCGGTCATACCCACACCGTGGATGTGGATGCGGCGGGGAATACCTATCCTGTGGATACCGGGTTCATCGTGTTCAATGAAAAGACCTATCCGAATTTTGTCAAGCTGCTGCGTCATCTGGAAGTTGCCTGGCAATCCTCCAAGATGAGCTTCAGCGTTCGCTGCGAAAAAACCGGCTTTGAGTTCAGCCCCACATCCCTCAACGCACTGTTCGCCAGGCGACGAAATCTAATAAGGCCCGCCTTTTATAAAATGCTGGCGGACATCTTTCGCTTTCGACGTGAATCCGAGGCGCTGGTGGCATCCAAGGACGACCGGATCACCCTGGGAGACTACCTCCGCAGGGGTGAATACTCCCTCTGGTTTAAAAAATACTTCATCATCCCCATGGGATCAGCCATCTGGTCGGCGGATCCGGTTCGCTTCCTGGCGTTTCCCGCCCGCTATTTTGCCGCATTTTTTCATAATCATGGATTCCTTCAAGTTAAAGATCAGCCCCAGTGGCTGGTGATTAAGGGCGGATCCAGGCAATATTTAGAGAAGCTCGTGGCCCCCTTTCGAAGCAGCATCAGACTCAACGCGCCGGTTCAGTCGGTTCGGCGTACTGAAAACAATGTGGTGCTGACGACATCCCATGGGTCCGAAACTTATGACCAGTGTATTTTGGCCACCCATAGCGACCAGGCCCTTTCCATCATCGCCGAGCCAACGGATTCGGAAAGGGCCGTATTGGGCGAGATTCCGTATCAAGAAAACATCACCGTTCTCCATATGGATGGGGCGGTAATGCCGCGCTTCCGTCCCTGTTGGGCCAGCTGGAACGCCTTCATCCCGAAGGCGGATGCGAATGGCGCAACATTGACCTATAACATGAACATGCTGCAGAATCTGAAGGCCCCGGTGGATTTTTTTGTGACACTCAACCAGGAGTACGCCATCGATCCGGAAAAGGTACTGCACAGGTTTGTCTACCACCACCCGGTCTATACTCCCCGGGGGCTGGCTGCGCGAAAGCGGTTTAGGGACATCAGCGGAAAAAACCGTCTTCATTTCTGCGGCGCCTATTGGGGGAACGGTTTCCACGAAGACGGCGTTAACAGCGCCCTTGCGGTGTGCGCCTATTTTGGAAAGCGTCTTTGATATGAACAGCTGTTTTTACGAAGGAAGTATCCGGCATCGCAGATTTTCGCCGCTGGTCAACACCTTCCGGTATCGTCTGTTCTTAACCTACCTGGATCTGGCCGAGTTGCCCCACGTGTTTACACGGCACCCGCTTTGGTCGTCGGATCGCTTTAATATCGCCTGGTTTCGTAGGAGGGATCATCTGGGCGACCCGCACATACCCCTGGACCGGGCGGTCAGAAATCTGGTTCAGGCCAGGCTCGGCATACGGCCCATGGGCCCCATTCACCTCCTGACCCATTTACGGTATTTAGGCTACTGTTTCAATCCAGTAAGCTTTTACTACTGTTTTGAAGACAACGCCCGGGATGTGGAGGCCATTGTCACCGAAATTCACAATACACCCTGGCTGGAAGAGCACTGCTATGTGTTTGGAAAGGCTTCCAACACGCATCCCCATGCGGGCTGGCGACAGCATCGTTTTCCCAAGTCCTTTCACGTATCACCCTTCATGGAGATGACCATTCAATACGACTGGCGGTTTCAGGTGCCGGGGGAGGCGATTCATGTTCATATGAACCTTGCCAACAAAGATACCAAGCGTTTTGATGCCACCCTTTCCCTGAAACGGATTCCCATGACACGCCGTACGATGACGCAGATGCTGCTGGTTTATCCGCCTATGACATGGAAGGTGACGGCCATGATTTACTTTCAGGCCCTGCGGCTTAAACTGAAGGGCGCTCCCTTTCACTCGCACCCCGGAAATGGGGAGCGTCCGAATGGTGGAGAAAAGAAATGAAGGAGACGATTCAACCGGCATTTGGTGGCATCCGCGAAAAAAGGAAAACCGGCTTTTACCAAAAGATTGCTCAGCAATTTTTGGTTTCCATTTTAAAAAAGCTAAAAAGAGGACGCATATGTCTTCTGGATGGTGATATGGCTGTCTCCTTCGGTCAGCCGCCGGAGGACAAGCCACTGACCGCCACCGTTACCGTCTTTCATCCGGATTTTTATCGTCGCGTTCTGCTGGGCGGCAGCATCGGATCTGCGGAAGCCTATATGCAGGGGATCTGGTATACGGATGATCTCACCGCTCTAATCCGAATCATGATTTTGAACCAATCGGTTCTTCGGAATGTCGACTCCCGGTGGACCATGCTCTGTGCTCCCGCGCACAAGGCGTTTCATGCCCTGAGAAGGGATACCCGAAAGGGCAGTCGGGGCAACATCGCCGCTCACTACGACCTCGGTAACGACTTTTACTCCCTTTTTTTAGACGACACCCTGACCTATTCCTGCGCGTTTTTCGAAACGGATGCCAGCTCGCTTAGGGAAGCATCCCTGGCAAAGTATGACCGTGTGTGCAAAAAACTCGCACTGACGGCAGACGATCATGTGTTGGAAATTGGCACCGGCTGGGGTGGTTTTGCCCTTTATGCTGCTACAGCATATGGTTGCCGGGTCACCACCACGACCATTTCAAAACGGCAGCACACCCTGGCCCTGGAACGAATCGAGGCAGCGGGGCTCAGCCATCTTATCCGGCTCCTTTTCGATGACTATAGGGATTTAGATGGCCGGTTCGACAAACTGGTCTCCATCGAGATGATTGAGGCAGTGGGGCACCAGTATCTAAAAACATTTTTCCGATGTTGCAGCGATCGCCTGAAGCCCGGCGGCATGATGCTGCTCCAGGCGATTACCATTACCGATGGGGTGTATGAACAGCACAAGAGGTCCGTGGATTTCATCAAGCGCTATATTTTCCCAGGGAGCTGCATCCCATCCATTGCCGCCATTTCCCGTGCTGTTGCAAAAGCGACAGATCTGAAAATCGAACATTTGGAGGACATCACTCCCCATTATGCAAAGACCCTTAGAACCTGGCGGCAACGGTTCTTTGAAAATATTGACACCATCAGGGCCCTGGGCTTTTCCCAAGAGTTTATTCGAATGTGGATCTACTACTTTTGTTACTGTGAAGCAGGATTTGAGGAGCGGTATCTCGGTGACGTCCAGATTCGGCTCATCAAGCCGGAGTGTCGGCCAGGCCCCATACCGCTTCACTTGACTTAAAGGAGGGTCTATCATGACGTTGGTGCAATCTGCAAAGGTATTCGGTATGACACTTCTGGTTTTCCTAATAATCGATTTCCTTTGGTTGGGCGTCGTTGCGAGAGGTGTTTACTACCGGCATCTCGGGCACCTTTTCAGGGATTCGGTGAACTGGACAGCGGCGATCCTGTTCTATCTCATTTTCATTTCAGGTCTGGTAGTATTTGCCATTCAACCGGCTGCGGCTGCCCAGAGCGCTATGCGGGCCCTGTGGCTGGGCATGTTCTACGGTCTGGTCACCTACGCAACTTTTGATTTGACCAGCCTGGCTCTGTTCAAAGGCTGGTCCCAAACTATCGTCGTTGTGGATATCGCCTGGGGCGTCGCGTTGAGTGGTATGATATCGTCCGCCGGATACCAAATTGCTGGGTGGATTTCATGATAAGCTCTGCCCAAATTAAGGGAATAAGGGACGCCTATGCTTTAAAAACATAGAATGTCCCTATATGCTTATGGATTGACACCGGCGGCAGCCGACGATATCCTTTTGATAAAAAATGTTACGGCCTCAAACTAAAACCGAAAATCGCCGATGTCAGAATTTAAAAAACTTTTCTCCCGCAATTTCGGGACCCTTTCCATTGAACAGCAGCAGTCCCTGCAAGAAAAAAAAGTGGCTGTCATCGGCTGCGGCGGCCTGGGTGGCCATGCCATTGAACAGCTGGTTCGTCTGGGGGTCGGATGCGTATATTGCGTTGATCCGGATGTCTTTTCGCTGAGCAACTGCAATCGGCAGCTCAATGCTACCAGCAGAACCTTAGGCCAAAACAAGGCCGAAGTGGCGGCCCGGCGGTCTGCCGATATCCATCCCTATGCTCGGGTGCTTCCCTTTCCCCTTGATTTCCAATCTCCCCTGGCGGTAGATGCCTTCGCCGTCGATGTGGTGATCGATTGTCTGGACAATATCCAGGCCCGGCGTGATCTTTCCGTTCGCTGCAAGCAGAACGGTCTTCCCCTCGTGCATGGCGCCGTATCCGGCTGGTGCGGCCAGGTGGGGGTGCAGCCCCCGGACGGGGATCTTATCGGCCGCCTCTACCCGCAACATTCAGGAACCGATCCAACGGTTGCCCCTTCCATAATCGCCTGTACGGTGGCGCTGGTAGCCAGCATGCAGGTCGTGGAAGCCCTGAAACAGCTGCTTGGGATTCCCTCGGACCTTAACAATTCCTGGCTGCATATCGACCTGAAATATTCTGAATTTATCCTCAACCCCTGACCCATCTGCGAATGCAACACCGGGGTTATCCTCCCCCGATGGCCGGAAAGATGGCCAGCTGATCGCCTTCTTTGGGGACCTGATCCAGAACGCAGTGACGGGAGTTGATCATGGTCACGCCCACCTCTTTAAGGTCGATATCAAAGGAGCGGATGATATCTTCCACCGTGGCGCCATCGGGAAACTCCAAATCCTGGCGCTTGAACCGGTTATCCCGGAAGTAGGCGAAAAGTTTGACTGTAAGCCGCATGGAGTCTTCTTTTATTAAAAATCCCAGAAAGAATCAATGATCTCTCCGCTGATATCCCAGACAACGTTGTGGGGGGCAATCGGCTCCTCTTCAAAGAACTCCGGCAGGCGATCATCCTTGTTGGTGAACCCGGCCCTCAGATTGAAATCACGCTCGGTTTTCAGAATACGCTTGCCGAGGTTGGTCACATCATCTGCTGTTAGGGAAATGCCGAAGCGGGCGTTGATCATGTCGATCAGGGCTGGCAGGCAAGTTGCATCGTCAAGGGCGGCAAAGGCGATAAACAGGCACATGCCGGTGGAATCGATAGCGGCTGTGGCTATCTGAAGATTCCGAGACAGCTCCACCTGGCCCTCCTTGCTGAGCGGGTCCAGTGTTCCGCCCACCCCAAGGATGTTGGTGGCAATGGTGTAACCCATGGTGTGGTCCGCCCCCTGGGTAGAGGTGGCATAGGTGATGCCGATCCCCTTGATGGCACGCGGGTCGTACGCCGGGATGGCCTGGCCTTTGACCACCGGGACCCGGGTCATGCCGTAAGCCTTGCCCACCGAGGCGGCACCGTTTCCGATAATCCGTCCCAGTGGCGTGCCCTTGGCAACCTCTTCCCTGAGGATCCGGCAAAGCTCCGCGCCGTCGCCGAATTCGAGCACACCGGCTTCCATGGCCACACCAAAGGCCACCGGCGTTTCGATGGAATCGACACCGATATCGTCCATCAGGCTGTCGGCTTCGGCGAGAGAATCCAGGTTGTCAATACAGCAGTCCGCACCCATCGCCCAAATGGTTTCATACTCAAATCCCGAGGTTTTGTACTCCCCATTGAGGTCGGGGTAGATCTGGGAGCATTGGATCACACACCCCTTGTGGCAGTTGTGTTTCGGCTTGCCGCCCCGGGCCACAATGATATCGTGCATGGTCTCGCCGGAGATCGCTTCGTGTCCCTCGAATTGTCCCGATGTGAAGTTCCGGGTGGGCAGACCGCCCGACTCATTGATGATATTGGTTAAAACATTGGTCCCGTACTGGGCCAGGGCTTTGCTGACGGGGTTGTCCACAAGCGCCTTGGCAAAGGTACGATTGGCGGCCTTGAAGGCGTCGGGATCGGCAATTTCCACCTTGCCATCGGTGGGCGCCACGGAGATGAACTTGACCCGCTTTGCGCCCATCACCGCACCCAGCCCGCCGCGGCCGGCGGAGCGCATATGGTTGTCCGGATCCTTGACGGAGATGTTGGCGGCAGCCATCCGCATTTCCCCGGCAGGACCAATGCTGATAACGCCGACCTTGTCGCCAAGGCGCTGGATAACAGCCTGGACGGTGGCAAAGTTGCCCATGCCGATGACTTCGGTCTCTTCCCTGATGGCCGCGCCATCTTGATCCACATGCAGAGAAAACCATTTGCTGTCATCGGCCGGTTTCCCTTCGATTACCAGAGCCTTCACGCCGAGCTTGGCCAGCATCATGGCTGAGGTTCCTCCGGCATTGCTCTCCTTGATGGTTCCGGTCAGAGGGCTTTTGGCACCGCAGGAGAGGCGTCCGGAGTTCGCCGCAGGTGTGCCGGAGAGCAGACCCGGGGCCAGGACGAGTTTGTTGTGCCTGCCCAGGGGATGAGCAGTGGGCTTGACCTCGGCAGCGACGATGGTTGACGTCAGGCCCCGCCCCCCCAGTCCCTGCCACTCCTCGGGCACGGCTTCGACCTTGGTGCTAAGATCCGACATGTTGACACGAACAATTTTATCGGCCATTTTTATGCTCCTTTGTGTTTTTAAAGACAACGGGTTTCAAAGAAAATCCGTATCGATAACATAGGAAGACGGGGAAAAGCGCTTTTGAACACGACAAGTCACTAAGATATTTAAAAAGATATCGTAGTTGGTGCGAAGAAGTCAATTTTTGTTTACCCCAGTGTCGCAACACCGGGGTTTACACAGGGGCTCCAAAGGCTTTAAAATTTAAGAATGGAAGATCAACCTCGAACAATTAGAAATAACGGCGCAGGGGGCCCGTATCCGGAATTCAGGCTAACGGTAACGCCGGAAAGTTTTACGTTTTTTACGTCGGTCCTGCAATATGGGGTTGAAATCGAAACCCCGGCCAACATTACGCTCGGAAAATTTTTGGAAGATTGCCCCGGGTTCTCCGAAGACTATTTAATGGAGGCCGTACAAACGATCTTCCTTAACGGCACCGCCATCGATGACCTGAAGACCCCCCTTACCGGCCCGCACCCGGTCGTCGCTCTGTCCGCGGCCATGCCCGGACTTGCCGGAGCAATCTTCAGGAAAAACGGTATCCATTCAGCCCTTCGCACGCCGACCCATGCCGCTGCTTCGAATCATAACACCCGGGGATCGCTGACCGTCACTCTGAAACTTTTCAATCGCATTGCACGCGAGAAGGGTGAGCATCTTCTTTCCGCAGGAGCGGTGATGGCCTCTTCGTCGCTATCGGCTTTTCTATCAAAGCGCGCGGAACTTATCAGTCAAATCAAAAATGTCACCATAGATAATGAACCCATCTCCCCCGACGATCTGCCCGCAAGGTTGTGCGTCCACGAATTTGTAAAGTTATTTGTCTCTCCAAAAATGACATGCTGTAAATGATGATGGGCCCGCCGATCTAAATTGGCCTGTCTATACCCTGATGTTGCATTAAAAAATTTGGCATGTGTCAATTTTAAATATCATAACAATGACTTAATACGATTATTGACAAGTTCCCGGATTTCACGAATGGTGAATTCCAGGATTCATGTTATTTTGCCATATTTTTTAACCCGATGGGAAAAACGCGAGAACTCCGGATGCTGCGTTATCAAGGGTTGGAAGTAAATGACTACGCCTTCACCCTTGATGCCTTGCCTCTGAAGCCCTCGCGCTTTTGCAACATTAGGGTATATCTGCAATTTTATGGTATTTTCAACAACATTGCTTTGATATCAGTCAATCAACGCAAGCCCCAGCAGGGTGCCATGGGGTACGTTGAGCGGATCGCAATCGGTGCCGATCGGATACATCTCCCAGCCGGCTTCGGCCGCCATTTTATATGCATCGATGCTGCTGCCTTCCATGGATGGCCTTGCTCTCCCCGGAAACAGGCAGGGCTTGCCCTTTAATACTTGACACTCTTTCAAGTTACAGTAATGGCTTCGGCAAGAGCCGGCGGCAAAAGCCACAGCCAGGTGATGGCCATCGTAAAAGGCCTGGGACTCTATTTGGCTGACCACATCACTGATTGTACGATAAAATTTTAAAAGTTTTTTCATTTTCTTCGTCATGAGGATATTGCCCTGTTGATCCGTCTCCAGAGAGTCACCGCCCAGCATCAATTCAGGATCAACATTTATTTTAACCAGGATGCCGTATCGAAATTCAGACACCAGATCCTTGAATATCTTCGTGTCCAGGTTATGAGGGGGGCAGTGGGCGCAGCTTCCGTAGGCAGGACATTTTGGAATGGTGCATTTTATCCGGACCCGTCTGTCCACATAAACCTTTTCAGCCGGGACGATTTTCGCATCCGTGCATCCCAGATCAATGGCCATCTGGCGGTATTTTTCCAGGTTCTTTCGCAGCTGATCATCTCTGCTGACTTTAATCTGCATTGGTTTTTTGTCATGCATAATAATACCCTCCTTTAATAAATACGTTTTACCATTCGACTTCCGGTGAATGCCGTTCACATGAGAAACTGAAATGATGTTACGGCAACGGTTATCGAAAGTTGCTTGCATAAAAAAGACTGCAGACTTTGTGCCAATGTGAAAAAGGTCGCGATGGTAAAATATTTAATGCAATGATATTAATTAAAAAAATGGTTAATAAGGGGAGGGCTTTATGGCAAAAATACCTAATCGTATTAGCCACTATTTGGCAATAAATAATATAAATTGACCAATATTAAACAATGATAAATGAAAATTAACCAATATTAACCAATTGTGGCTGCGGTCACCGGTTTGGTAAGGATTGCATTGCTTTCATGCGAAGGAAAAATTCGAAGGGGTTGTCACTTCACAACTTCCGCAGGACTACAAGAGCGATATGTCAAATTCCGGAGTCGATAAAGCTCGCCGGAATACGGTTCTTGAATCTGATTGAATCCAATTAAAACGAAATTGCCTCTCCCTTTTCCTATGGATTGTCTCCAAAATTGTTAAAGCTTACACCAACAGAAATTCAGATCGCAAATTTGATTCGAAGAGGGGAGGGGACAAAAGAAATTGCCGTTTTGCTGCATTCGACTCCCCGCGCCATCAATTTTCATCGCAGTAACATCCGGAAAAAACTGGGACTCAAGAAAAAGAAAGAAAATCTAAGGACCCATCTTATGAATTCGACATTTTAATATTGCAGCCTTTTTAAAAATGCAAAAATTCTTAATTCATATCAGCGATTGAATTTTTATTGGGCTGTAATCCCGCCGTCAATAACAAACTCCGCACCCGTGGTGTAGGCGCTGGCGTCGGAGGCCAGGTAAAGGACGACCTTGGCGATTTCCACCGGTTCCCCCATTTTTCCGCCGGGGTGCAGACCTTCATACACAGCCTGGGCTTCGCCGACATCTTTAAAGATGCCCTGTCTGACCGAATCCTCCATACCCGCCTTGACCATTTCGGTCAGAATCACGCCGGGGTGTACGGAGTTGACCCGGATGCCGTATTTCAGATTCCCGCATTCCACAGCGGCTACCTTGGTCATGGATCGAACCGCTCCTTTTGCCGCTGAATAGCTGGCGGCACCCTGCATGGCGATCATCGCGCATATGGAAGAGATGTTGACAATACTTCCGCCGCGGCCCGAACTGTCACCCGGCTTCATGGCGAGAATGGCGTGCTTTGTTCCGAGGAATACACTGTTATCATATTTCACCTTCTTTCTCCGGGGAATAAAAGATTGTTCTACGCGTGGATCGATTCTGCAAAAAACATTTTGTAGCGCTCCACGTATCCTCCCCATTTTTCCCAGTGATATGCGGCGTCCGGATCTTGATCCATATCCTTCTGCCAGGCTTCCCGGCTCTCGATATCCAGGATGGCAATCACGTCCCATTGGAGGCCGTCCACCGTCTGATCAGCATCATCGACTACGAAAAATCCCCTGACGTTTGACTGTGACGCCAGGGACCGACCCCATGGATAGTGTTCCTCCAACAGCCATTTCGCATATTCTTCCCTGGTGACGCCCTCTTTCAGTTTGTAAAGCACGAATACCCGTTCCGCCATGGCTGCTGCTCTCCTTTCGGTTAAATGACATAGATAGTTTATAATGTCCGGATGTGTTTATATACTTAGCATCTGTTGGAATCATTTTGCAATATTACATCACGTCGACCATGGCGGCGGTGAAAAATGCGATACCGTATCTGGCCAAAACAGGGTTCAAATCATCGAAATAATACCTTCTTGGCGTTTGACAAGACTTTCAAACCTAAGTTATTCTAAATTAATAATTTCATGACACCAAACGTAAAAACGCTCAAATTCAGCACAGGGCGGTGTCACTTAATCCTCCCCGCAATGCGGTGTCCTGAATTTATCATTCATGTGGAAATTTGTTTATTACCCTGCGTGCCGATCTGATGAACTGCTAATAATTTGGATCGTTTGGTTTAAAAATTTTGGGACAATTGGGTTTTGAATGACAAAATGACTGATCATCATTCTGATAACAACTCGGTTATAAAATCCTCCCCTCACTTAAAAAATAATCATGCAGATCTTCGCAGAACAGCGCCCCCTTATTATTTACCGGATGGAACGAAGTCAATTTCTTCCTATTCTTGTGCTCAGATAAACTGCATTAAAACCGAACGGTGGGCCTTACACGAACATATTGACCCCGGCGTTGAGCCGGTTGTTGAATTAATAAAGGAATCTTCTCACAGCTCGCAACGACCGGTGGGGTTTCTGGAAAAACATATTAGCTGGGTGGTCCATACAGCGGCCCAAATTGTAATCAGCTACCTTCCATTTCTGAGTGCCAACGGTTTGGAATTCAACGCTGTTCGTGCCAGCGAACGCGCGTCAGCGATGTTGTTTGATTCGTTGGAACAATTTACGAAACGATATCCTGCCTACAAGTTGGAAATCAAGGTGGGCGAAAAACAGCGTTATGGCGTTCCCGGCTATGTAATTACCGGTGTTACCTTTGGGACAGGCAAAATAAAAATCGAAATCGCAGCTGATGTCATCGAGGCCTCCCGTAATATATACCGACACGACCTCTCCAACAAGAGCAACCTGGGGCCTACCATCGCCATGGGGGCTTCAGGTTCATTCGTCGGTTTTGACGATATGTTTTACATCAATGGACGTGCAGCCGCCCCATGGCTCGACAAAACCAAAGTGCAATGCGATCCGCGACTCTCACCCGGAGAGTTTGTGACATCGTTGGCCGCGGCTGCCAATCTGCCGGTGGAAGAGATCAAGGTCCTCATCTTATGTCGGGATCGAAATTTCGATACGGATGGAAGCGGAATGATCCAGCAGCTGATTGACGCAGGTATTTCGGTGGCAACCCGGGATCAGGAATTGATGCGAAAACGGGTAATTGCCGAACAAATCTACCCCAACGGCAACCTCTATCTGTCCAACAATGATTTCTTTCCAAGAACCGGTCTTATTAATGGAAAGCTGCATGGCATCATCTTGACCGGTCGACCCACAGAAGGCGAGCTGCTCATTATGATTAACCGCATTTTGGGCGGACAGGGAATGGCTGAAATCGTCTCTTATGATTCGTTGACCGATGGCGTCAAGGAAATCATGTTTGCTCGAGATAAAAAAAAATGGAGCGAATATGAAAGGGGGAGATGGCGATTGTTAAAGGCCGCCGGGCATTTAAGTGCCAAGTTCCAAGATAAGGTATGGACGCCGAGTCTTCCCAAGGATATGGGCCTCGCCATGGGATTTTGCAAAAACTCTTTTTGGGATGAGGATATCAAAGGGGTCACAGTCGATACCGAGCACAGCACGGTTACCTGTGATGTCTTCTGGTTGGGGGCTTCCGGGAATTACAAAATCTTTCGTATCACCTATCCCATCCGGCTTCCTAATCGCCAAACAAGGTTCCATGCCATTTCCCATGGACAGGCGAAGATAGCCAATCTATTGGATTGGGCCGATGCCGCTATGCATTTTCGGCAACATAAAACGGCGGTTTGGGCGGCAAAAAAGGCTTACAAACAGGCAACCGGCGCTGTTGAATTAGAACGCTGCAGCGGAACACTGAGACAAGCGATCGCTTTTGCAGCCTTGGTATCTCGAAAAAACGCATTCCAGGCAATTCAAACCGCTGTCACTGCATTATCTGTTGGGTCGGAAGCGCTCTACCGGGAAAGTCCGACGGCCAGGCGGCTTTTAAGAAGGTTGCTTCACAACCAGGCCGATACCTATCGCAGGGTCGGAAGAGCGTCTTTAGACCGGCATTATCGGATAATCAACTCTGACGATACCGAAAATTTAAAAACTGCCGCTCACTTCTATCAAACGGTTCTATTCCACTTTGAAAAAGATATCGAAGGTACGGACGATCAGTTTAAAGCCCATCACAACAGGTTGAGTTCCAGGATTGTTCGTTTTGAAGCAAAACAGGACCGCCTGGAGTTTAACATGGCTCGTTTGCAGCTAAAGGTGGTTACCTTACTTTACCAAATTGTTTTGTATCGCTGCGGCTTGTCGGTCGCGGTGGATATTCAAGGCATCTTTGCCGACCTTGCCGATTGTTATGAGCAATTGGCCCGTGTACGGGAGAGCATTGCTCAGAAAAGTGCGATACAGTACAAAGAACGGATGCTTGAAGTACTCGATGATATCAGCCGGACGTTTGGGAACAGACTTCCCAGAGACAAAGTTTTATTGGCGGCCAGCAGCTACATGCAAGAGGCGATGTGGGAGCCCGCCCTGAGGACTTTTGCAAGAATGATCGATCCGCAAAAAGCCATTAAAATCTTTTCTCCCAAATTCGATGATGTCGACATGCGAAATGATTTCTGTGAATCCATTTATATTGATTTATATCTTGTACCCGTTTTAGCCGAGTATCTCCGCTGCCGAATGCTGTTACTCGATAAATCGCAAAAAGATATCACTGCTGTGCTCCAAAAAACCAAGCGATGGCTATCTGAATTTGAACCCGTCGTGGCGAATTGGGCAAAAAAAGCAATGCTGACCAGTACCAATGACGGCGTGGTGTTGGTTGAAAGCGACGATGGCAATACGCGAAAAAAGATGGAGTTATTAGACGTTCTTTCCGACTACAAACCGGGGATAGAGTAGAAAAGAAAGGAGGTTTTTATGAATAAGTTTGAGGCGTTGAAAGAGCGCTTTCAGGTGAAATGCACTGCCTGTGGCACTTGTGCCGATTGCTGTTCCATTATTCCCCTGACGGATCTGAAGGATACGCCGGGTAGTGAAATCATGCGGGCGGTCCATGATCTTTTTTGTACGGGAAAGATAACAGATACAGCAAGAACCAGGATCTTGTCCTGTATGTTCTGTAATGCTTGCCGGTCACAGTGCCCTGAGGGGCTCGACCCGGCTCTGATCCATACTTTGGGAAGAGAGGTGCTAGTGGAGCAGGGGGACATCCTGCCTCCGGCATGTGATTCGATTGTTGAGGCTTTTACTGGCCTCATGGGAAACGCAATAGAATCTCTTCAAGCTGAGTCAGGAGATCTGGAGTGGATCACCATAGATGTCAAAAAGCGGAAGCGGCAAAAAGCAAAAACTGTTCTTATGTCAAGCTGTTTCGGGCTCGTCCAAACAGATGAGCTAAAGGATGCCATGGAGATAGTTCGTCGCATTGACTCAGCGGTTCATGCTGTTGGGGGGGTGGACTACTGCTGCGGGGAACTTTATCTTGCAGAAGGCAACTCGAAAAAGGCGATGGCACAGTTTGACAAACTAATGGAAGCGCTTAGTGCTTTTTCTCCTGAAAAAGTGGTGACGATTTGTACTCATTGCCAAAAACGGATGGATTTCCACAATCCTGATGTCCCATGGTCGTGGCAGTTCATAACCGATTACATCGTCGATCATCTGCCTGAACTTGGTCCCCTGAATGAACTTAAACAGACCGTTACACTCCATGATGCCTGTTGTCTTACGCGTGGTTACAAGCCGGCGTCAGATTCTCCGAGAAAGATACTCAATGCCATCCCTGGGATACGAATGGTGGAGATGGAAAATTGTAGAGAAAATACCCTTTGCTGCAGCGCAGGTTCCATTGGAGCGGTGGGGAAGCCTGCTATCGATTTGCGAGATCAAAGGTTGTCGCAAGCCAGTAATACCGGTGCCGATGTCCTGGCGGTTTGTTGCCCCATTTGCTTGCGGAATTTTACATCAGAGGGAGCGGAATTTTCTGCCAGGATTGAATCTCTGATTACTATCTTGGCTGAATCCATGGGGGCCCCCATTTTTAACTGAAAATTTATACTCAAATACTCTCTGGATATTCACCATAATCTTTCTACAGGATTGGAGGTGTAAACATGTATAAAATAGTAGGGTTGTTCAAAAAGAAACCAGGCATCACAGACGAAGAGTTCTCGCGTCAATGGAAAGAAGTTCACGGAGCGTTGGTTATGAAGAAACAGAAACCACTGGGGATTAAATATACACAAACATATGGGCTAAAAAAGGTGAGCGGTTACACAAAGACCAATGGGATCAAATTTGATCATAGTGAGGAGCAGGAGTACGACGCTATAGCGGAGACATGGTTTACGGACTATGATTCATTGAAAGCGGTCATTGATTTATTGTTCACGACGGAAACGGGTCAGGAGCTTCTGGAGGATTGGGAAAAGTTTGGAGATGTGAAGTCTTTTGTTATCTATATCGGTGAGGAAACGGTAATATATGGATAGGTCCATAGGAATGAAATCCGGTTTATAAAGCAGAGTTAGGCGTTGAGGCCGTGCGTGTGTTGACATACGATAGGCTGAGGGACATGGCTGTTTTGGCGTTGGGAACGGCCTATTTTGCGATGGTATGGCTTGGGACAAGGAAAAGGCTTAATATACTTGCTGTGTACGCACTGAAAGCTGCAAAGAATCTAAAGGAGAAACTATTATGTCTATACTAGATTTGTTCAGATTGGATGGTCAGGTCGCTGTGGTGACGGGTGGAAGTAAGGGGATCGGACGTGGTATCGTGTTGGCCTTGGCTGAAGCCGGAGCCGATGTGGTTGTGGCGGCTCGTTCAAAGACGGAGGTCGAGGCCGTGGCCAAGGAGGTTCGAGCATGTGGCAGACGCGCTGCTGCTTTCGTTGGCGACTTAACACAGCGAGAGCAGGTGGAGGCACTTGCCCAGGCTGCGTGCGATCAGTTGGGTAGCCTCACCATCTGGGTGAACAATATCGGTGGCGTACCTGATTTGACGCCCAGACTGCTAGTGGATACGCCGGATGAGCGATTGGACGAATTGTTTGATCTCAATTTAAGGGCGCACGTGATCGGAGCGACCTCAGCTGCCCGGCGTATGAAGGAAGGCGTTATTATCAATATCTCATCGATGGGTGCACTTCACCCGCGTCCCATGTTTGGCGCGATGACTACGAGCAAGGCAGCGGTAAACCACATAACCGGGACGCTAGCGCTTGAGTTGGCTCCAAAAATTAGGGTTAATGCAATCGGTCCAGGTCCCATTATGACAGATCAGATGTTAGCTTTACTACAAGGCTTTGCACCCATGGGCACCGATGATGACTCCACATCGGCGCGGGATAAAATAAAAGAGGCTCTTGAGGCACCACTTGGCCCAGGTACGCCAACGGACATTGGCGCGGCCGCTGTCTATCTGGCATCCCCGGCCGCCAAATGGGTCACCGGGATTTGTTTATTTGTGGCAGGCGGGTGGCTCACTATGTCTTGAGTCGAGCCGTCATCGTAAATACCCCCTGTCGGGCCGGTTGCCAGCAGACTGAAAAACGGGAGGGCGCTGGCGAGTAAAATTTTGAAATTCAGAAAAAAATTCAATCAACCCACAAAAAGGGGCGTCAGATGAATCAGAATTTATCCATAGCGGAACAAGTTGAATTTCTGATGACTGAAAGAGAAATCCGAAAAGTCGTCCTCGACTACTGCAGCACCCAGGACAAAAGAAAATTGAAGGAATTTATGGATCTTTTTACCGAAGATTGTCATTTCAGCTATCCGGGGGTGGACATCAGGGGCAGGGACAATCTCCGCGAATTTTACGTCACCGAAATTTTTTCTCATAACGAATTCTGCTTTCATGCCTGTTACAATATCGATATCGAAATCGATCAGGACAAGGCAAGTGTGGAGGCTTACTACGGCGTAAAAACCTCTTATGACGGCGATCCCCAGGAAGGATATGGGCGATATCTGTTCAACTTTGTCAAAGTAACCGAAAAATGGAAAATATCGAAGCTAAAATGCACGTTTTGTTTATGGAATGGAACCTTAGCGCCGGAAGATGCCTCGGTATATGAGCGATTTTGGTTTGATGATGAAATCAAAGCAAAATTTCAGAAAGGTTCTTGATAAGCTTCGCTAATGGTGTGGCTCAAACCTGGAATTAATTTGGAAGAACGGAATATGATTCAGCAGCATCAATGAGGTTTCGGTCAGCTGTCACAAGAGTCAACCTGTAAACGCTGGCAGTTGCGGCAATAAATCTATCTGCTGGATCCTGATGGGGAAGCAGAATTTCCCGGCTTTGAATGGCAACTTCATTGTTTAATCTTGCCTCTTTGAATGGCAGTGTGTTCAGTACGTTTTTCATCCATTCAGATGGAGGCGCATCTAATTGAATACGGTCTTTTTCAGCCAAAATTAGAATTTCCCAGGTGGTGATCGGCGATAGCCATACCTCGTTGTCAGGGTTATCTATTTCAGTCGCCACAGCGTCCTTTAGATATGAAGGCTCCAACAGGCTCCATAAAAGGATATGGGTATCAAGCAGGTACTTATTCATTCAACACGTGCCAGTCGTTTTCAGAAATTACCGGCGACAGGATATCCCCTTTTATCTTTCCCTTTTCTTTGAATGAACCAATCCAGGATTTCCGACGTTCCGGCGGCGGTGGGTCAATGATAGCAATTGCCTTACCACGGCGAGTCACCAGCACAGATCTCCCCGTCCGTTTCACATTGTCGAGAACGGCCAGACAAGTTGCTTTAAACTTTGAAATGGTTATAACTTCTAACTGTTCCATATAGATTTCCGTTTATTTTTTTCTTAAATTTACCATGGTCAATGACTATGGTCAACTAAATAAAAACGAGAGTGTGTTTTTGGGGGGCATTGACCATTTGTGCCTTAAACAACAGGCTTTCTGGTCGCCATGCCAACTACCTTGATTGGCGTATATTTTCAATCTCGAGAAACATCACATTTGTCCGAAAACTACAATTTTTCAGAAATTATGAACATGGAAATATCTTGAACATATTTAAAGGGCATTTTTAAAATGTTTCCCTGCCGCACTGCCACGGAATTTTCGGTAGGGAATTCCAAACGGAGGAGCGACTGTTTGCGGGTTGGCTCATGCTTAATAATCTTGCAACGTACTTTCCACACCCTATTTTGTACTGTTTCAATGATTTAATTGTCATCTCAGAGTGTAACAAACACATCCGGCTTTACTTTCAATGCTTCAAGGTAGGCAAGTTGATCTGATGTAAATCGATTCGCAAGGCGGCGAACTTTTCCAATTGTAATGACAAGCACATCAGTAAATTTTGTCGTCATCATAAAAGAAGTCGGTCTTTTGGTTTTACGCTCTTCCCAACCTGGCAATGTACTCCCATCCGGCTGTGTAAATTGACGCATTGCGCGCTCCATTAATCTCCAAATCAAAAGGGCTATCAAAAGGATTAGACCCAACACTTCAATACGAGTTGTTTTTTTCAAAAAGATGCCGTTGACTATCGCAGGGTCTTTCAAAAATCCGAAGTTTTGCTCAATGCCACTCTGATTTTTATATAGCTGCAACAATCGACCGGCATCCCACTCGTGTCTGTGTTCGTCAGAGATCAAATTGGTCAGTAAAACAAAACACCCGGCTTCAGAACGCAATGTTTTTACTTTTTCAGCGTTTTCTACGATCTCGGGCTTAAGGACATACTCATAGTGATCAACTTCTCGTTCTCGTCCTTTAGCCGGGCGACCACGTTTATATTTGGCAACCTTTTCAATCATAGTCGAAATTCGATAACATTCTGAACCCCCAGTTAATGTACATAGCTTTTGTACCGCTATCTGTGCATCGGTCTGACAAAAGTATGCAGTCGCCATTTCCTTTTTACAAATTTTCGTCAGCTCTTTATGTTCCTTTTTTAATCGTCGATCAATTCGTTTATGTTTTCTTTTGTCATGGGCACTTGAATGTACTACAATCGCTCGATAAGTTCTTCCATTTATCTTCACTGTGGTTTCAAAGGTGCGGTAAAATGCTGCCGGACGCTTTCGCGTCGACGGGGTTTGATTCAAAGTGCCGATATCTTTCCATTGATCCTGGGCTACGGCTTCTTCGATGGCTCGGCTACACTCCTTGAAGTTTGCCGGCAAACGACTGATAAATAATATTTTCTGTAAATCAGCCATCTCCAAATTCTTTACGGTTACCATGGCTGCATCGGCCACATGAATATAGACATCATCTTTTAGACCATTTTTCGACATATATCTTGATATGCCGCTCAAAAGCTCGTTATTGAGCGTTTTATCCGAACCATTGCCATCACGGGTTGCTCCTAAAACGGGAATGTTGCGATCAACACACAGCATCTCTATTAAAAATTGCTTTAAATCCGGACGCTTGTCCTTGCTGTGACCATAGGTGATATGAAATGGCTTCTCTACCAAATCATAATCTCCGAATACGCTCATTGATGTCGTGTCGTAATGACCACATCGTGTGTCTATCTGAAAACCACCCACTGCATTTTGGGCAAGCTGTCCAAATATCTTTTGAGTCCCGGTTTCGTATATTTTATCCAATACGCGGCCCAGGTTATGGTCAGAAAAAAGTTCAGGCGCTACAAATTTGCCCAGAAGCAACTCACCATCTTTCTTACGATAAAAATTAATCATTCGGTACAAAGGTGTACGACCTGTCAATGTATCCAACACCATAGCCAAGACGGCAACGCCGGGACTCAATTCCATCTGTGATTCGACCATACTATCTATGGTTTCTGTTAACTTAATTTGCCGTGCATACTCTTTGACTATTGGTAAATGCTGTACATTCGTGAACTTCGCGTCGGCCAGATCCAATGACTCCATATTTCATCCCTTCAATAAAATTGTTTTTCGGGACAAAATAACACCAGCACAGCTAGAAGTCTAGGGTAAATGCCATTCATTTTATAAATACCACTCTAATCTACCTATGTGTTTGATATTACATTACTAAAAAATATACACCTTTTCTTTTTTAAGGTGTGGAAAGTGCGTTCGAAAGCGTGTATCTTGGCAAAAGGTTGCCTTCTGCTTTCTGACTCTCGACTGTAGACTCATGACTATTATATTGCCGCCGGATTTTGACGGCTTTCGGAAAGGATTGCTATGGAAGTGCGCGTGTCGTGCCATGCGGGATATAGGGGAGAAGAGACGCCGAAGCGCTTCTGGCTCGGGGGGAATCTCGTAATGGTCGATGAGATACTGGATCGATGGCTTTCTCCTGGCCACCGGTATTTCAAGATTAGAGGGGATGACCGATCGACGTATATCCTCCGGCATGATTCGGCGAAATGGCTATGGGAGCTCGTTTTTTATCAAATCGCCGAAGACCTGCCAGGCATGCAAACAAACCAAGACGCAAAGAAATGAACGGATAAAAAGGGAATAAGTCTATCCTTCATGTCCTTGGTGCTCTTGTGATTATGTGCCGTTTTTTACCGGATAAAATAATCAAAGTACGTTTTGCTGTGTTGAAGCTTATTTGTTTATTCCCAAAGAAACCGCCACACTTTTTATCAATGCATATACCGGTTGACCGGAACTTAAATTCAATTCTTTAATAGATTGTCGCGTAATCCGGGCCCATAGCGGGCGTCCAATATCAAGCCGTACATCCACTAAAGGGGCGCCGGAATCCACTATCTCACAAATTTTTCCGGGGAAAATATTCTGAAAGCTTGTATTGGCAGGTGACGCCACTGCGATGGCGACGTTCCGGGACGGAATGCGGACCCGGACGGGTTCTCCTCGGGTGGCTGCAACGGGCATGACCTTGAGAACATGGTCACCGAAACGCAAGCGGGTCAGGCCGAATTCGTCTTTGGGATCTTCCACTACGGTTGCGATCACCGAGCCGCTGTCGTCATGGCCGAAATGGCTTTGGAGATTTGACTGGGACAGGAGATCTTCCAGCTTTCCGGCGGCCAGGACCCGTCCCTCCTGGAGCATGACCATCCGGGTGGCCAGGTTGAGGATTTCATCCATGGCATGGCTGACATAGAGAATCGGGATCGAAAACTCCCGGCCAAGCCGCATGATAAATGGCAGTACTTCTGTTTTTCGGGCGGCATCCAGAGATGCCAATGGCTCATCCATGAGCAGCATGGCTGGGCTGGTCAGGAGGGCCCGCCCGATTGCGACCCGTTGCTTTTCACCGCCGGAGAGGTTGGCGGGTTTGCGATGAAGCAGATGGCCGATCCCGAGAAGCTCGACGACCTGATCAAATTTTACAAACCGGCGTTTGGCCGGGGTCAGCTGCCTGCCATAGTTCAGGTTTGCACGCACGGAAAGATGCGGCAACAGCCGGCCGTCTTGAAAAACATACCCGATACGGCGTTTTTCCGGCGGAAGATTGATATGCCGCTTTGAATCAAAGAGGCAAAAATCGTTGACAACGATCCGACCGGCATCGGGACGCAACAGGCCGGACATAATGTTGACGATGGATGTCTTTCCGGCGCCGGAGGGCCCATAGAGGGCAGTGACCCCGGATTTGGCGCCCTGAAAGGCGGCGTCTATTTTGAAATTTCCTTGCTGGTGGGTGATCTCGACTTCCAAAGCGGTTTATCCTTTCATCTTATCCTTTGATGCGGGCGGCAAATCGCCGGGCCAGGATTTCAGAGCAGATCAGGGCCACCATGGCAATCAGGACGGAAAGAATACAGAGCCGCATGGCACCGATTTCACCGTCCGGGACTTGGGTCAATGTATAAAGTGCCAGGGGCAACGTCTGGGTCTGGCCGCGAATATTGGACACAAAGGTAATGGTAGCGCCAAACTCTCCCAGACTGCGGGCAAAGGCGAGAATCGTTCCGGTGATGATACCCGGTACCATGAGCGGGAGGGTGACCGTAAAAAAAACACGTACCGGGCCCGCCCCAAGGGTGCGCGCGGCTGCCTCGAGCCCCTGGTCCACACTTTCTAGTGACAGACGAACGGCTCGGACCAGCAGGGGAAATGCCATGACCGCGGCGGCAAGGGCGGCCCCTTTCCAGTTAAAGGCAATTACAATACCCAAGTACTTGTATAGGAATGACCCAACGATGCCATTTCGCCCGAGCATCATCAACAGTAAATACCCGATAACCACCGGTGGCAGCACCAGGGGAAGATGCACCAATCCGTCCAGAAGGTTTTTCCCCGGAAAACGAAGCCGGGCCAGTATCCATGCGGTCAAAACTCCCATCGGCAGACTGGCGGCAACCGCCCATCCCGAGACCCAAAGACTCAGCTTTAGGGCATCCAGCTCCACGGGCGTTAAGTGGAAGACGTTGATCATTGAACCGAAAACCCATATTTTTGAAAAATCGCCCGGGCCTCCGACGATTTCAAAAAGTTCAAAAATTGCTGGGCTGCGGAGCGATTTCCCCCTTCCACGGCGGCTACTGGATAAACGATGGCAGGATGACTTTTGGTTGGAAAGGTTCCGATCACGTGAACTTTTTTAGATATGGCCGCATCGGTGGCATACACCAGACCTAACGGCGCTTCCCCCCGCTCCACCAGCACCAGAGCCGCGCGGACATCCTTCATGGGCGCCAGGCGATCTTCGACCTGGGGCCAAATACCCAGATTCTCCAAGGCCTTTTTGCCATACATCCCGGCAGGCACATGGTCGGGATCTCCGATGGAAAGCCGTCCATCTTCGCCCAGGGCTTTGGCGATATCAAAGCCTGGTACCACATCTATTTCTATCAACGCACTGGCCGCCGGTGCAATTAAAACGATCCGGTTGCTTAAAAGATCGCATCGGGTTTCCATTGTGATTAAATTCTTTTCTTCCAAAAAATCCATCCATTTCTTGTTGGCAGAAAGATAGACATCCGCCGGCGCACCGCTTTCGATCTGTTTGGCCAGAGTAGATGAGGATGCAAATGAGGAGGTGACGTGCCCCAGTTGTTTTTTGGAAAACATCTCTCCGATCTCAGTGACCGCATTGGTGGTGCTTGCTGCGGCAAACACCAGAATGTCTCTTTTCGCGTCGGCTCTGTTCGCATTGAAAAGATCCCCACCTATTCCCAGAAGGAGCCCTATTCCGAAAACCATAAAGAGTAAATTCAGACGATTCGATTTCATGATTGCCCTTTCACCGGTTGCTGCCTAATAGTGACGTTTCAAGATGACATTTGACATGTAAAAATTTCATATGATATACGTTTCGTCAATATTTTTTATTAAAAGCGTTTCTCTTGAATGATGATGCCTGAAATTCGGTAAGGAGATGCCTGTGGCCCGATATGGCGGCACAATGACGTGTCATGTTAAACAATACCGACTTGCAAAGGGATGGTCTCAGCAGGAACTGGCGGATAAAGTGGCGCTTCGGCGGCAGGCGATATATGACATCGAGTCCGGCCGGTACTTGCCAAACACCGCCATTGCGCTCCGATTGGCACGCATTTTCGCGTGTCGGGTGGAAGACCTCTTTGTAGAAGAATCCGAGCCGGAAACCAAGGTGGTCCAGGTGGTTGCCGATGCGGTTGAACCCTCGACCCGCCTGGCGATCGGGCGAGTGCGCGATCGTCTGGTCGGGTTTCCACTAAAGGGGGCGGCGGCGGTTCCTTTTGGATTGCGCTCTGCCGATGGTTTGCTCGGCCAGGACAAAAAGAATGCATGGATTTTGTCACCCACGGATCGTCTTGATAGAACCGTGATTTTAATGGGCTGCGATCCGGCGTTTGAGATTTTGGGTCAGCATGTCTCCCGTTTTGCGTCTAATGCCCGAGTTCACTGCCTGTTTGCGTCGAGCCACCGGGCAATAAACGGTTTGGCTGAAGGGGTGGCCCATGTGGCTGGCACCCATCTGCATAACACGGGGCAGGAAGAGACCAACGTTGTGGTGGCCGGGAAAAAGTTGGCGGGTCTCAGGAGTCAGGTTTTCGGCTTTTCCCTGTTGGAGGAGGGGTTGATGGTGGCCGCGGGAAACCCCTTGGGGATTCGCACCGTGGCTGACTTGGCTCAACCCATGGTTCGGTTTGTCAACCGGGAATCAGGCGCTGCCTTGCGCGTGTTGCTGGATGACCATTTACAGCACACCGGCGCGGATCTCACAGCCATCAACGGATATTGTAACGAAGTGCTTTCCCACCGGGAAGGGGCATATCGCATTGCCTGTAACGTGGCAGACGCCGCGTTGGGATTAAGGGCCATTGCTGAAGTCTACGGACTGGGATTTGTTCCGATCACCGTTGCCCGGTGTGATTTGGTGATTCCAAAAGATTTTAGCGATCATCCGACCATTAAAATTCTTATAGATGTTCTTCACTCCAAGTCTCTGCGAAAAGAGATCGAAGCCCTGCCCGGGTATGAAAGTTCCGTGACCGGCAGTACCATTGCGGAACTATAAGCTTTGCAAATTCACCCCTCCTGCAACGCTGGGTGGGCATCCCTATTGTCGGGCTTATGTCGTGTTTGATTTAAAAAAAGTTGATAGATCTGCTGGGGGGACCGGTTTGCTGATGTAGTACCCCTGTATGATATCACACTGCATGGAAGTTAATGCATCAAATGTTTCCCTGTTTTCAACTCCTTCGGCAACCACTTGGAGCCCCAGGTTGTGACCCAACTGAATGGTGGCCTTTACGATCGTCGCATCGCTTTCATTGGTCAGCATGTCGGTTACGAATGATTTGTCAATTTTAATTTCACTGACCGGCAGCTTTTTCAAGTAGGCCAGGGAAGAGTATCCGGTACCGAAATCATCGATCGAAAAGTTGACCCCCATATCGTGAATCCGATTTAATATTTCAAGGGAGCGTTCCGGCGCGACCATGATGGATGTCTCCGTAATTTCCATGGTTAGGGCTTTTGCCGGGAAATCGTAAGATGATAAAAGACCGGTGACAACCTCTGGAAATTCCGGATCAAGTAAACATAATGACGATATATTAACGGCAATGTCTATATGTTGCCCTTCATTATGCCATGCGGCACACTGTTTCAGGGACCTCCGAAGGACCCACATCGTCAAGTCCTGGATCAAGCCAGTTCGTTCGGCGATGGGGATAAATTCGTTTGGCGGCATCAAACCGTGTTTTTTGTGTTGCCACCGGACAAGCGCTTCCACCGCGCAAAGCCGGCCGGATTTCGATTGTACCTTCGGCTGATAGTGCAGTACCAGTTCATTCTGCCGGATCGCTTCACGAAGTTCACCCACAAGGGTTAAGCGCTGGGGGCTGTGTTTGTCGAGACTTTCGGTATAGATCGCAAACCCCAATTTATTCTGTTTTGCGGCATACATGGCAACATCTGCCCGTTGCAGTAATGTATCTGCATCCTTCCCGTGGTCAGGATACAACACAGCACCTATACTGGCCTGCACCTCAAGGGTGAGATTCTCTAAAGAAAAGGGTTGGGTAAGGGATTTCCCGATTTTTTTGGCCAACCTTTCAATGCTGGAAAGGCCCCCAGGTTTTGGTAATACAAACGCAAACTCGTCTCCGCCGATCCGAGCGATGGTGTCAGATTCCCGGATCACATTCGACAAACGGAGGCTTACCTGTTTAATCAGGCGATCGCCATTATAATGCCCCAGGGTATCGTTGACCTCCTTGAAATGATCGACATCCAGAATCAGTACTGCAATCTTTTCATCTCCCCTCTTTGCGGTGTATATTGCCTGTTCGAGCCTATCAATAAAAAGCGTACGATTGGGCAGACCTGTTAGTGAATCGTGGGTCGCCTCGTGCGAAGCTTTCTTTTCCAGGGCGGCAGCATGGGTTCGAAGTTCCTGGGTCTGGTCGATGACCATGGCTCCGGCCTCATAGGATATCATGGCACTGACGTGTTGCCCCCAGAATGCAAAAAGAAAGGGTACGGCGTCCAGGAGCCACAGGACAGGATTCGTTTTTTGGGCGAACATGAATGAAGCCCAGCTGATTTTGCCGTTTTCAAAGTGTCCGGAGAGTATTGCGGTGGTCCCCAAAAACTGGACAATGTGTTAAGCTCTGAGTCACTCACTTGAAAGGAGTAGACCATGAGCAAGAAACGGAAACAGTACAGCCCGGAATTTAAAGCCAAAGTGGCCCTTGCGGCCATCAAGAACGAGGAGACCACCGCGGAACTTGCGGCCAGATTTGAAGTTCACCCCACCATGATCAATAACTGGAAAAAGGCGCTTCTCGAAGGCGCTGCCGATTTGTTCGATAAAGGACAAAAAATCAAGAAGAACCATGAATCCACTGTCGATGAGCTGTACAAAAAAATCGGACAACTGAAGGTGGAAAACGATTTTTTGTCCAAAGGGCTCGGTCTTTAGATCCGAAACTGCGAAAAAAGATGATTGATTCCAAGCAGCCAGGACTGAGCCTTAACCGTCAATGCAGCCTTCTGAATGTCAACAGATCATCGGTCTATTACAAGCCGCGGCCGATATCGTCGGACGACCTTGAGTTGATGAAATTGATCGATGACGAATATATGAAACGTCCGACAAGTGGTAGTCGGACTATTCGCGATTTCCTTGAAAGAAAAGGCCAAAGAGTGAATCGGAAACGGATTCAGCGTCTCATGCGACTGATGGGTCTTGAGGCAATTTATCCGAGACCAAAAACCAGCAGGCCGCATCCGGAACACCGTATTTACCCCTATCTGTTGAGGGGGCTTGATATCAATCGACCGAATATGGTCTGGTGCAGCGATATCACCTTCGTCCCCATGAGACGGGGGTTTATGTATCTGGTGGCGGTGATGGATTGGCACAGCAGGAAAGCGCTGTCCTGGCGCCTCTCAAACACACTTGATTCTGATTTCTGCGTTGAAGCCATAGAGGAGGCGATCGAACGATACGGCCGCCCTGAGATATTCAATACTGATCAGGGCTGCCAGTTCACAAGCAAAGCTTTCACCAATGTATTGAAAACCAACGGCATCAAAATCAGCATGGATGGCCGGGGACGTTGTCTGGACAACATCTTTATCGAACGTCTCTGGTGGACCGTAAAATATCACTATCTCCACCTGCACTCATTTGAAAATGGCCTTGAAATGAGAAAAGGCTTGAGAAAGTGGTTCGAGTTTTATAATCGGGAACGCGGGCATCAATCGCTGAACAGACAGACTCCCGATGAATGCTATTTCAAAGAGCAAAGAATGGCAGCCTGATGGTCAGGCGCCACCCGGGCCAACTCCAGTCGCCCTACGGGCTCCTTCCGTTGTCCCGGGTGAAAAACATAACAGCAGTAAAAACACAACCGACTTAGAGCTTAACTACACTGAAAAGTTGTCTGAACCAGGGGGGCCACCGCATATTGTTGCAATAACAACTGCGACAATACCGATGATGGCACCGATAAAAGATTGTTTTGAAGCGTTATTGGTTAACAGAGAGGCATTTTGTGCAATTGCTTGAGATGTTGTTGTCACCATTTCGATACCTATGTAAAATATTGCTTCATTGTTTTGTGAAGATATTCTCCCTTACTAGAATGAAAGATAAAAAGCAAAGGGAGTAGATGGTATCCCCATTGATGGTATTAACTAATAGTTATAATGATAAAAAACATTATTTAGAGAAGTGGTTTTGGTGGGAAAAAATTTTAAAAAACTTTAATAAATAAGAAAATATTTTCACGTGGCCGTAACGTGGTCAAATAAAGATTGTAACTTATCAATAAATGGGTTCGGTAAAAAAATTCATCTATATATTCTAAGCTTTCTCATTCTTGATTTTAAGGTAGAAGGGTTCAATCCGAGAATAAATGCGGCACCCTTCGGGCCACTGACCCGCCATTTTGTCTCCTCTAACGTCTGAATGATATAGTTTCGCTGAATTTCATCCAACGAATATCTTTGGTGGGTTTTTGATGGTTCAGTTTTAATATTGAGTAAAAAGGAAGGTATTTGTAAAGATTTCCCCTGGCTTTGAATTACGGCTCTTTCAACTGCGTTTTCCAATTCCCTGATATTTCCTTGCCACTCGTAGTTTTCAAAAATCTTTATTGCCTTGTGGGGAACCTTTTGGATGGATTTCCCCAATTTTTTTCCATGTTTTTTCACAAAATGGTCAATAAGAAGCGGAAGATCTTCTTTGCGCTTCCCTAGCGTCGGAACCTCAATCGGAAAGACGTTCAGTCGATACCAGAGGTCTTTCCGGAATCGGCCTTTTTTGACCTCTTCTTGGAGGTTTCGGTTTGTGGCAACAAGCAGTCGAACGTTTATCTTAATGGTCTTTGAGCTGCCGATGCGCTCAAATTCACCTTCCTGAATCACTCTCAGTAGTTTTGCCTGGGATTCCAAGGGGAGTTCCCCGATCTCATCCAAAAAAAGGATGCCCCCGTCTGCCAGTTCAAAACGCCCGATCCGCTGTTTGTGGGCGCCTGTGAAAGAACCTTTCTCATGGCCGAATAATTCACTGTCAATAAGGTGCGGAGAAAGCACAGCGCAGTTTACCCTTACCATCGGTCTGTTTTTAAATCTACTATTCGCGTGAATGGCTCTGGCAACCATTTCTTTTCCGGTGCCGGTCTCGCCTAGTATTAGCACGTTTGTATCGGTATGCGCGATCTGACGGATTTTAAGAATCAATGATTTAAATACCGGACAGTTTCCAATCATATTATAGTGATTGTAGTTTTCCTCTATTTCTTCCTGAAGGTAGGTGAAGTCCGCCTCAATTTTGCTTTTAAGGGTTTTTATTTCATCAAACGCCTTTAATACCTCCCGCTCTCTTCTTTTTCGGATGAGTGCATTTGAAAAAACCTCGCCCACAAGCCGGAGCCTGGGAATAATTCCTTCCGGCCAACTCTGATGAACTTTTTCTGCAGAAACGGATATGGCCCCCACAATCGGTCCGCCAATTGAAATTGGTACATTTGCATGAGAATTGATTCCGATTCTTTTCCAGGTTTCCTTGTCTTTTTGAGCGACATCGGGCAGTTCAGAAATGCGCGTAAAATGAACGGTTTTTCCTTTCAATATTTGTGCCTTTGTCCATGGACACGATCTATGAAATTGATTCAGATCCGGCACCTGTTTAATACCATTTTTGCTCCATGAATAAATCCGGCCTTTTACGAAATCATCTGCATTATCAAAATAAATATAATCGCATCTATCTGCATTTAAGAATTCGCCGATCCGTTCGAGCCCGAAATCAATATATTCGTCAATATCCTCAGACGGAAGGTTCGCAAAGTGAGAAGACGTTTCTGATAACACTCTTTCAAAGCGCAATAGTTCATTGTTGTTATCAAATGCCTTTTTTAATTCAATCGCTTTGGTTTTTCGAATCAAAGCGTTGGCAAAGATTTCCCCGACAAGTCGAAGTCGTGGTATGATTTCATTCTGAAACGTACGATATTCCCTTGCCGTTGCCACCGAAAAGCATCCGACAATGGGGCCTTCCAGAGATATCGGTACATTTAGGAAAGATTTGGTTTCAATATACCGAAGGTGCATCTTGTCTTTTTCTGCCTCCGGGGGCATATCTTCAATGTCAGCGAAATTAATAGATTTGCCTTTAACCATTTTTAAAAATACATAGGGCCACGACTCTTCAATCTTTCCATACTCAGGTGTCGGATCCATTCCGTCGTTAAACCACTGGTACATATGTCCTGAAACACTTATGGGTAAAAAAGCCGTTCTGTCTGCATTTAAGAATCTTCCAATCCGCTCAAGTCCTTTTTCAATGTAGCTGTCAATATCCTTGATTTCCAGTCTGGTAAGTTCAAAGGAAATTTCCGACAATATTTTTTGGAAATTGAATATCTCTCTAGATTTTTCTATTTCTTTTGCTGTCATTAGTATTGAAGCAAATATGTCGGCAAGGCGTTTTGCCTGATTTAGTGTGCTGTCCGGCAATGCTTGCCTGGAATGAGACGAATCAAGTGTCAGCGCGCCATAAGTCTTGCAATTATGAATAACCGGCAGGGATGCTGCGTGCAGAGGCTCAGTAGTAGCAAAGGGCTTATTCTCTTTGCCCAAATGTTGCGTCAGGTCCGTTGGTAAATCATGGAAATAAACAGGCTCGCCAGAAGATATTTTGTCATAATGGATCGGTATCTGGGAAAAGTCAGTCCGTGTTTTTTCAGCGTCCATCTCAATGGCGGAATAGTCTCCAATCATGGACAAAGTCCGCCCATCATCTGAAAAGGAAAAAAGACAGACGCGATCAACACCAAAAAAATCTGAAATGAGTTTGAGTTGTTTCCTAATCTTCATTCCCAATTCTTGAATTGTCAGGCCGACGAGATTGGATGAAATATCCAATAAAAGACGATCAAATTGAACCGATTGCTGAAGTAAATGGCTTTTCGTCATTTTAATCACACTCTCTTTGATTCTTCTTAATCTTTTTTTTACCGCATAAAACTGACGATATATCAACATATTGCAAAGTTTGAGATGATGCAAGGGCTAATTAATACGACCTGCAAATCAATCAAAAACGGTATAACAAATAGAAAATACTACAATATAAAACGATTTGTGTCTTGGGAAAAAGAATGAATGGATTGGAAAGAGGTGTTTTTGGTTAAATTAAATAAAAACGATTAAATATAACAAAAAAATAAAGGGAAAAAGTTAAATAACCAAAATGCCCTAACGGATTAAAATGAATAATTACATAGAATTAACAGGATGTTACACTGGAAATTCGCCGTCCATGATTTATTTGGCATAAAACAAGCAATATAGAGGCGCTGACGATGTGAAATAATTATGGCTTTTTACTTTGTGGTTTAATCATTTCAAGACTGGAAAGGATGTAAATATGCTCAGCGTACCTCAGAAGTGGGATGTAGAGTCAGATGTAGTGGTTGTCGGATCAGGGGCGGCAGGTTTGACTGCAGCCATTGTCGCTCATGATCGAGGCGCAACGGTTACTGTTTTGGAGCGTTCGGACAAAGTCGGAGGTGCCTCTGCATGTTCAGGCGGCATGGCATGGGTTCCCCTGAATCATCATATGGGTGAGATCGGGATCGATGACTCCAAAGAAGATGCAATGACGTACCTGAGACGTCTTGCGGACGGTTTTATTGAGGATTCTTTGCTGGAGGCCTTTCTTGATAATGGGCACGACATGGTGCGCTACCTGGAGGAAAATACCCCGGTTAGATTTGAAGCTTCGGCGCTGCCGGACTATCGCTCGGATCTTGCAGGTTCCAAACCTGGCGGCCGGGGGATGAACCCAAAATTATTCAACATCAATGAACTTGGCGATTGGGCCGACAATGTACGCCAAGCGCCCCAGCTCATGTCGCCCATGACGATTGATGAGGCGTTCAGAGAGTGGGACTATTTGTCTAATCCAGCCAATCTGCGGGTCGATATCCTTTTGGAGAGAATGGAGCAGGGACTTGTTGGGATGGGCATGGCTCTCATCTCCTCCCTATACAAGGGATTGCAGGATAGATCCATCGACGTTACGCGAAACACACGTGCAAGACGATTGATCGTTCAAGACGGTGCCATAATTGGTTTACAGGTCGAGCAGGATGGCCGGGCGGTATATGTGAGAGCGAAGAAAGCAGTCGTTCTGGCATGCGGCGGGTTCGAGTGGAACCCTGAACTCCAGCGTCAGTTCCTTACCGCACCTATCATCAATCCGATTACCCCGCCTTTTAATGAAGGCGATGGACTGAAAATGGCGATGGAGGTGGGGGCACAGCTCGCCTGTATGCCCATTGTGTGGTGGCTGCCGTCAATTCATATCCCGGGAGAAGAATATGAAGGAAGACAACTGTACCGGACCATGCAGGCCGAGCGCACGCTTCCCCATACGATCTGCGTGAATCGGCAGGGAAAGCGCTTCGCAAATGAGGCGATCAATTATGATGATATGGGCAAGGCAATGTGTGAATTTGACCTGAATGAATATGACTATGCCAATTACCCAACCTGGATTGTCTTCGACACCAACTATCGCGAAAAGTATATGCTCATGACGATAGCGCCTGGAGATCCGGATCCGGACTGGCTGGATAAAGCCGACACCCTTGCCGAGCTTGCAAACCAGGTCGGCATCGATCCCCAAGGCTTGGAGAAAACAGTAAAGCGGTTCAACGCTATGGCCGTGAAGGGGGTGGATGAAGATTTTCAGCGGGGTGAAAACCTGTACGATTTTGCCTATGGTGATTCAAAGCACAAACCCAATCCATGTTTAGGCCCCATCGAGAAGCCGCCTTTTTATGTCATTCCCCTATTCCGGGGCGCTCTGGGAACCAAAGGCGGGCCAAAGGTCAATACAAAAGGCCAGGTCCTAAATCCTTACGGGGAGGCCATTCAGGGGTTGTATACAGCCGGCAATATGGTTCCAGGCGTGACCGGCCGCGGTTACGGTGGGTTTGGCGGAACCCTCGGACCGGGCATGACCTTTGGTTTTATTGCCGCAAAGACCATTACAGAAAAATAATTTGTAAATCAAAAAAGTAAAAGGAAATAAAATGAATCAAGACGTCTATAGCCGGCTGTGCCATCATTTTAATAATTTTCCGTTGTGGGCTCCTGAAAAAGAAGCATTCATTGAGATTTTAAAGATCATGTTTTCGCCGGAGGAGGCGGAACTGGCGCTTTTTCTGACCCCGGTTCCAGTGCCGGTGTCTGAAATTGCCGGCGATACTGGAAAAGATGAAACAACATTACGGGAAATGCTCGAAATATTGGTTAAAAAGGGGTCAATTTTCAAAAAGACCGAAGCCGTAAACGGCAAAGTTGTAGAACTTTATGGACTTCTTCCTTCTGCCCCGGGGTTGTGGGAAACCACTTTCGCTAAAAAGGAAAAAACGCCAAGACTCGTTCAATTGGCAAAATTGTGGCGAAAATACCTGAAAACCGGCTGGCAGGAGGAAATGCATAAGATAAAGACGCCACCAATGCGGGTAGTTCCAGTGGAAAATTCGATTGATGCCGAATCGGAAGTTCTGCCCTATGAAAGGGCTTCAGACCTTTTAAAGACCTCAGATTTTTTTTCGCTCTGCGATTGCGCCTGCCGAACCGCTTCAGAGCTTGCAGGAGATGGGTGTGGAAAGCCCACAGATGTATGCTTGCTCTTCGGTGATTTCGGAAAATATTTGGTTGAACAGAAAAGAGCTAAAGAAATTGATCTGAGGGAAGCACTGGAAGTTTTGGAAAGGACCGAAAAGGAAGGCTTGGTTCATCTTACCATGAATTCGCGGGACACAGTCGTGGGCATTTGTAGCTGTTGTTCCTGCTGTTGCACCCAGCTTGGCGCTATTTCTCAATTATCCAAACCCACGGCTGTTGCGAAATCCAGGTATAAGGTGCTTGTAAGCTCAGATGAATGTACTGCCTGCGGTATTTGTGAGGAACGGTGTCAGGTGGAGGCCATTTCCGTCATTGATGATTGCGCAGAGGTTGAAGAGGAACGCTGCATTGGTTGCGGACTTTGTGTCACCACCTGCCCAGCCGAAGCCATTGCGCTAGTGAAGAAGGATGATGCCGAAGAACCCCCGGAAACTATACAGCATCTTACAGAAGCAATAATTCGAGAGAAAGACTCAGAAATGGTAAAGCAGAAAACTGCCTATACTCCCTTCCCTGGCGGAAAGTGAGGCTCATAGAGGTGAATTTCAACCTTTTTACAGCATCGAATAAATAAAGTGATGAAAAAGGACATTTATAAAGAATTTGCGAAGACCACGACGCCACCAATGGATCATTCAGAATTGATGATCGAGATTTTCAGGACTGCCATGACCCCGGTGGAAGTTGAATTTATCATGGCGCTACCCGCTTCCAATAGAGATTTGGCCGCAAAATTCAACCAGAAGGAAAAAGCGGTTGAGGGCAAAATTGACGACTTAATGAGACGGGGGTTGATTCATCCGTCTCCCAAAGGACCGGTTTTCTGGGATATTCTGTTGTTAAGGGATGAAATGCTGACATCGGATCCGGCGTTGGTTACCCTTAAAATGGTTCGGTTATGGCGGCAGTACTATGAAGAGGTCCTGGTGGATGAGTTCAAGGATATGTTGCTCAGTATAAAGCCGCCTTTATTCCGGGTAATTCCGTTGAGAAAAGCAGTACCAAAAGATGTTGAGCTGTTGCCCTATGAAGACATTTGCGCAATTTTAAACACCTCAAAAAAAGTAGCGATACGGGAGTGTGTTTGCAGGATTCATCAGCAGAAATGTAACATGCCGCTTCATAGCTGCATTCAATTCAACGATCGGGCAGACTATGCAATAAAACGTGGCGCTGCAGAAAACATTCCATTGGAAAAAGTCTTTGAAATCGAATCACAGCTCGAGGATGCGGGGCTTGTACCGATGGTTGCCAATATCGCCAGTATGGACGCACCCGGCTATGTGTGCATGTGCTGCGGGTGCTGCTGCGCCGCGATCGATCCGCTCAAAAGACATAACCTGCTTCGGCATGAAGAAGGCCTCGCCCGAAGCAGATTTGTAGCCCTTGTGGGTATCGATAAATGCACCAGCTGCGGCAAATGCGTGAAGCGATGCCAGTTCGGTGCCATCAAGATGGTAAAGGTCGAGGGTGAGAAAAAGCGGAACGCCTTCGTTGATCCCGAACTTTGCTATGGATGTGGTGCTTGTGTTCTGGCGTGCGAACAAGAGGCTCTGAGATTGAAAATGGTGAGACCGCCTGACCATATTCCCAAAGAACACCCGGTATTGATACCGTAAACTCGCTTGAATAAAAATTTATACTAATATTCTGATGAACCCGGTCTACCGAAAGGATCAGTAATATGAAAACAGATTGTTATGAAAAACTAAGAACTGTCCTGGATAAATTTCCGACATCATTTCCGAAGACAGAAGACAAGCTCGAAATTCAGTTTTTGAAAACCCTATTCTCACAGGTGGAAGCTGAAATTGCAGCTTGCCTTCCCATAATGAATTCGGATTCTCCGCCAAAGAATATTAAACAAGTTGCAGACGAAACAGGCATGGACAAAGCGTCGGTTGATAGCATCATGAATGCTATGGAGAAAAAGGGCTTAATCATCAGCATTGAAGAGGATGAATCGCAGGTCTTTTTTTTAATTCCCTTTTCACCTGGAATTCTCGATTTTACACATCTTTTTTTCGATAAGGAAGCGGCCAGGCTTTACGAGGAATATCATTTTGGTGAGCACTGTCACGAATGGGTAAAGTCAAAAATCCCGGCTTATAAAATAATTCCGGTCAAAGAAACCGTATCCGCCCAGACAAAAATACAAGCTTACCAAGATGTCGTTAAGATGATCAATGACGCTGAAAGTATCAGTGTTTCGCACTGCGCGTGCAGAACTCAGAAAAAGCTGATTGGCGAAGGATGTGACAAACCGACTGAGGCCTGTATCTACTTAAACGCTTTTGCCGATCATGGCATTAAGATAGGGGTTGCCAGAAAAATTACGAAAGAAGAAGCAATCGAAATCGTCTCAAAAATGGAGGAATTGGGATGTTTCCATACGGCACTGAATTCCCAAACGGCCAATGGCATCTGTAACTGCTGTCCGTGTTGTTGCGATACGGTCCACATGTATCAAAAGACACAGAATACAAATATTTTTGCCAAATCCGATTACAAGGTCATTGTCGAGTCCGAACTGTGCTCGGCATGCGATACCTGTATCGACATGTGTGGCTTTGGCGCACCCTATTACGGAGAAAATGGGAGCATATGGATAAACAGCGAACGGTGCAGCGGATGCGGAATATGTGTCAGGGCTTGTCCCACAAATGCCCTTTCTTTAGAGGAAAAAACCGAGGAAGAAAAAGAGTCGACGCCGCAAGACGCTGCAGAGCTTTTTAGTTGTATGGGATGGCGAAAATAACACAATTCTAATTTCTTTTCATTACTTTAGTAAAAGAGAGGGGGTGGTAGAACGGCAATCTTACGGTAACTAAGCTGGTCCTGAATTCAGAACAACGGTCCAGCCTGCCTGAATGAATCTGATCGGTTGGTGAAAACAAATTAGTTTTTACTGATCACTGGATGGAGCCAATTTTACGATGAGGAGAGAACGAGATGACTAAAAAATTATTATTCGAGGTAATAGTTGTTGCTTTTATTGGGCTTTTTTTTGTCCAAACTTCAATAGCTGTGAACCCGAACTGGAAGCAGGAGCAGGAACAAGGATTTAAAGAACTGGGTGTGAAACCGGGTGAGGTGTACAATGCGGAAAACTGGCAAGGCATTGAAAAGGCTTTGCCCCGTTCCGTTGTTGAGTGGGTTAAAAAAGGCGAGTTCACAATAAAGATCGGGGAAATGAAGTATGACTACAGCCCGGATAAATTATATGAAGGCTGGAGCATGGCCAACAAGGGCAAATATGCCATTGGTGACCGCGATCAGGTCATATTAGCGGCCTCCGGCAAAGCACCCGATTATATCCAGGGTGACCCGTTTCCTGTTATCGATTGGAAAAACGACCCCAAGGCCGGTTCCAAAATCATGCATAACAACTCCTTGCGGAAGATGATGGGAGGGAGCACGATGTATGAATTTGGAGTTCTCTGGGTATCGGACCAAGGTCTGGACAGGGCAATGTACGCGGAGAATTATTTATATTATCTCTGGAATCGGCCGGATGGAAAGCCGGTGCCAAATCCGCAAAAGGTAAAACGTTTTGAAATGACCTGCATAAAGGAGCCCTTCGACCTTTCCGGAGCCGCGATGCTTTATCATTACTGGCTTGACGGGTCCCCGGAACGGTTTGTCCAATATATTCCGGCCCTTCGTCGGGTCAAGAAGATGAACGTCACCGACCGGTCCTCCCCGTTTTTTGGAACCGATTTCTCTAACGATGATACGCAGGGGTATGCTGGTCAACCGGAATCTATGGAATGGAAGGTTAAAGAGGTCAAACATATTTTGATTGCGATGCCAAAGTGGCTTTGTGAAGAACCGGATATCTGTGAGAAATTACCGGGAGGCGGTTGGGTCACACCGGCTAAACACAAATTGGAGTTTGGGTTTGATCCGAAATATAAGAACGAAAAATACAATATCCCTTGGATGCCGTGGTGCGTAAACTGGGTGCCAAGAAAAGTATACGTAATAGGGCAATATGCAAAAGATCCTTATTACGCATACGGGGATCAGGAGATTTGGGTTGATGTGGACTCTAACATGGTGTTCTACAAAATCGTATGGGATAAATCCGGCGAGTACTGGAAAACGTTGGTGTTAACCTTCAATGCCGAGTCGTGGGAAAATGGTAACCGCCTCAGTTTCAACGCGCAAGCTTTTTATGTCAACGTCGATGATAAGACCCACCATGCGAGTATAGCTCTCGGCAATCAGATTTTTAATAACCGTGAGTTAAAAGCTTATATCAACTGGCCGAAAAACAACCCGCGGATATTTAAAGACGAATATATGGCAACCATGGGAAGGTAGCGATTGTCTATCAAACGGTTGTTGATGAATAATCTGGTTGAAAATGGAAGAAGAACGAGCGTTATTAATGCGACACAATCAAAGGAGTGAATGATGAGAAGAGGAAAACGACTTGTTTTTATGAGTGTTCTCATAGCCCTGCTGTCGATCGCCTTTACCGGGACGGGTTTTTGCTTTCTGAACCTGGACTACAAGGTGGCCGGGCATGTTATGAACCAGACGGTTATAAGGGATTTGGATGGGTTTCAAACCGGTGTGTTGAATGACACGGACGTTATTCAGGTCCGGAACGAGCTGAAGTTCGATCTTACCATGCGGCCCAAGTACGTGATCGAGCCGAATCTCCGGCTGGATAAAGTCTTTATCCGTTACCGGGGCGCCTATGACGCCATCTTTGATTTGGTGAACCGGTACAACCAAATCCCGAACAGCGTTCGGGGAGCCGGCAACTCCCGCTATGACCTGGGGCTGGATGACGTGATCTACGAAAACGACCTTCGGGAAGCCTTCGCGGATATTGCCTACCAGAGTTCCGGCGGGTTTTTTACGAACATGCGCCTGGGCCGTCAGATCGTCCAATGGGGGGAGGCCGGGCTCTTTAACGTGGTCAACCAGGTCAATCCCCAGGACTTGAGTATTGTCCGGAACTTTCAGAACCCGGAGGACTTGGCAGCACCCATCTGGATCGGCCGGATGGACATCTCCTCGCCGCCGTTTGGGATGGTCAACGAGTTGAGCCTGCAGCTCCTCTACATCCCTGACAACCGCCCGACCATATTCGGGCCTAACTATGCCGGCGGCGTGGCCCCTTACGGTCTCGGTGTTCCGGGAGTGAATGTGTACCAGAATGACGTGTCCTCGGACATGGGAAATCCCCAGTTCGGTGCGCGGGTGGGCCTCAGTGCAGGCCGGATAAAGACCTATTTTTATTATTTTGACGGTTTTTATAACAACCCGGCGCTCGATTTTTCCGATATTGGAATCGGGACCATCTGGCTGGACCATCCCCGCTACCAGATGTATGGGGTATCCTTTAACTATGACTCTCCGCGGGGATTCATTCTTCGGGGTGAGGGCGCCCTGCATGACACGGTTCCCTTTACGGATTTTGGGGACCTGACCGGTCGTGGATATACCGGGCACAAGGTGTATGAGGCCCTCATCGGGGTCGACCGCAGCTTTTTCTCCACCTACGGGTTTCCGGGAGCCGGCGGAACCCCGCTGTCCACTTCGTTTGAGGTGCACTACAAACATGTGGACGACTGGGATTATGACAGGGTTCTTAGAAACGGCGCCAAGGAGAACAACTACGGGGTGACGTTTGTGGCGAACACCTTTTTCATGCACGGATCGCTCTTGCCGGTGGTTGCCCTGTGGTACGACTTCCACGGCGTGCTCCTGACGTCTCTGAGTGCTGATTATACGCCCAACGGATTGCTGTTCTTCAAGATAGCAATCTCGTCCTCCTACGGCAACAAGTCAGCCTCCTACAGTCCGATTGTCTCGACGATCAACTCCAGTGAGGTGTCGCTCGGGATTGGGTATCGGTTTTAATGAGTCCGCCTTTGGCGGAAGTGTTAAGTGTTAGGTTTTAAGTAAAACGACAGAGAAATCAGGCCTTCCGGTAGCATGCATGCAGGGCGGTGTGTGTTGCCGGCAAGGGTTGCGCTCGTAACAATGTATAAAGTTAAAAGGCCAAGGCGCCCTGTGTTTGCGTTGGTGGCCCTTGCCTAATCCGGCTGCGCCGGAAGTGCTGAGTCCTTAGTGCTAAAGTATTAAGACCTTCTGCCGACATGCATGCTGAAGCGTGTATGTTTTAAATAAAGGATCTCCCATTAAAGGTCAGATCAGATCTTTATGGATATGCGGCCGGCAGTACCATCACGGAATTATGAGTACGGCATTTTCATTTCACCCCAACGTTTGATTTAAAAAAGGCTGCGATATCCGACGGGGGGATCGGTCGGCTGACGTAATAACCCTGGATGATATCACACTGCATGGCCTTTAATGCATCAAATGTTTTTCTGTTTTCAACCCCTTCGGCAACCACCTGGAGCCCCAGGTTGTGACCCAACTGAATGGTGGCCTTTACAATCGTGGCATCGCTTTCATTGGTCAGCATGTCGGTCACGAATGATTTGTCAATTTTGATTTCACCCACCGGCAGCCTTTTCAGGTACGCCAGGGAAGAATATCCGGTGCCGAAATCATCGATTGAGAAGTTAACGCCCATATCGTGGATTCGGTTTATAATTTCAAGGGAGCGTTCCGGCGCGACCATAATGGATGTCTCTGTAATTTCCATCGTAAGGGCTTTGGCCGGAAAGTCGTATGATGATAATAGACCGGTAATAATGTCGGGGAATTCCGGATCGAGCAGGCATAATGATGATATATTGACGGCAATATCTATATGCTGTCCCTCATTATGCCATTCAGCGCATTGTTTCAGGGAGGTTCGAAGAACCCACATCGTCAGGTCCTGAATCAAACCGGTTCGTTCGGCAATGGGGATGAATTCGTTTGGCGGCATCAGCCCGTGTTTCTTGTGTTGCCACCGGACAAGCGCTTCCACCGCGCAAAGCCGACCGGATTTCGATCGTACTTTTGGCTGGTAGTGAAGCACCAGTTCGTTTTGTCTGATCGCTTCACGAAGTTCACCCATCAGGGTCAATCGGTGAGGGCTGTGTTTGTCGAGACTTTCGGTATAGATCGCAAACCCCAATTTATTCTGTTTTGCGGCATACATGGCAACATCTGCCCGTTGCAGTAATGTATCTGCATCCTTCCCGTGGTCAGGATACAACACAGCACCTATACTGGCCTGCACCTCAAGGGTGAGATTCTCTAAAGAAAAGGGTTGGGTAAGGGATTTCCCGATTTTTTTGGCCAACCTTTCAATGCTGGAAAGGCCCCCAGGTTTTGGTAATACAAACGCAAACTCGTCTCCGCCGATTCGAGCGATGGTGTCAGATTCCCGGATCACATTCGACAAACGGAGGCTTACCTGTTTAATCAGGCGATCGCCATTATAATGCCCCAGGGTATCGTTGACCTCCTTGAAATGATCGACATCCAGAATCAGTACTGCAATCTTTTCATCTCCCCTCTTTGCGGTGTATATTGCCTGTTCGAGCCTATCAATAAAAAGCGTACGATTGGGCAGACCTGTTAGTGAATCGTGGGTCGCCTCGTGCGAAGCTTTCTTTTCCAGGGCGGCAGCATGGGTTCGAAGTTCCTGGGTCTGGTCGATGACCATGGCTCCGGCCTCATAGGATATCATGGCACTGACGTGTTGCCCCCAGAATGCAAAAAGAAAGGGTACGGCGTCCAGGAGCCACAGGACAGGATTCGTTTTTTGGGCGAACATGAATGAAGCCCAGCTGATTTTGCCGTTTTCAAAGTGTCCGGAGAGTATTGTTGCAATAACAACTGCGACAATACCGATGATGGCACCGATAAAAGATTGTTTTGAAGCGTTATTGGTTAACAGAGAGGCATTTTGTGCAATTGCTTGAGATGTTGTTGTCACCATTTCGATACCTATGTAAAATATTGCTTCATTGTTTTGTGAAGATATTCTCCCTTACTAGAATGAAAGATAAAAAGCAAAGGGAGTAGATGGTATCCCCATTGATGGTATTAACTAATAGTTATAATGATAAAAAACATTATTTAGAGAAGTGGTTTTGGTGGGAAAAAATTTTAAAAAACTTTAATAAATAAGAAAATATTTTCACGTGGCCGTAACGTGGTCAAATAAAGATTGTAACTTATCAATAAATGGGTTCGGTAAAAAAATTCATCTATATATTCTAAGCTTTCTCATTCTTGATTTTAAGGTAGAAGGGTTCAATCCGAGAATAAATGCGGCACCCTTCGGGCCACTGACCCGCCATTTTGTCTCCTCAAGTGTCTGCAAAATATAGTTTCGCTGAATTTCATCCAACGTATATTTTTGATGGGTTTTTGATGGTTCATTTTTAATATTGAGTAAAAAGGACGGTAATTGTAAAGATTTTCCTTGGCTTTGTATTACGGCTCTTTCGACGGCGTTTTCTAATTCTCTGATATTTCCCTGCCACTCGTAGTTTTCAAAAATCTTTATTGCCTTATGGGGAACTTTTTGAATGGATTTTCCCAATTTTTTCCCATGTTTTTTAACAAAGTGGTCAATAAGAAGAGGGAGGTCCTCTTTGCGCTGTCTCAGCGTTGGGACATCAATGGGAAAGACGTTCAATCGATACCAGAGGTCCTGTCGGAATCGACCTTTCTTAGCCTCTTCTTCGAGGTTTCGGTTTGTGGCAACAAGCAAACGAACGTTTATCTTAATGGTCTTTGAGCTGCCTATTCGCTCAAATTCACCTTCCTGAATCACTCTCAGCAGCTTTGCTTGGGATTCTAACGGGAGTTCCCCGATCTCATCCAAAAAGAGGATGCCTCCGTCTGCAAGCTCGAAACGTCCGATCCGTTGTTTGTGGGCGCCCGTGAAAGCACCTTTCTCATGGCCGAACAATTCACTCTCAATAAGATGCGGTGAAAGGGCCGCACAATTTACCCTTACCATCGGCCTGTTTTTAAATCTACTATTCGCGTGAATGGCTCTGGCAACCATTTCTTTTCCGGTGCCGGTCTCGCCTAGTATTAGCACGTTTGTATCTGTATGTGCGATCTGACGGATTTTAAAAATCAATGATTTGAATGCCGGACAGTTTCCGATCATATTATAATGATTGTAGTTTTCCTCTATTTCTTCCTGAAGGTAGGTGAAGTCCGCTTCAATTTTTCTTTTCAGGGTTTTTATTTCATCAAACGCCTTTAATACCTCCATCTCTTTCCTTTTTCGGATGAGGGCATTTGAAAAAACTTCGCCCACAAGCCGGAGTCGCGGAATAATGCCATCGGGCCAACTCCTATGAGCCTTCTCTGCAGAAACCGATATCGCTCCTACAATAGGGCCGCCAATTGAAATCGGTACGTTCGCATAAGAATTGGTTCCCATTTTATGCCAGGTTTCCTTGTCTTTTTCAGCGACTTCGGGTAGTTCGGAAACCCGTGTAAAATGAATGGGTCTTCCTTTCAATATTTGTGTTTTTGTCCATGGCCATAACTCATGAAATTGATTAAGATCCGGCACCCGTTTCATGCCCTTTTTGCTCCACGAATAAATCCGGCCTTTTGCGAAATCATCTGCATTATCAAAATAAATATAATCGCATCTATCTGCATTTAAGAATGCACCGATCCGCTTGAGCCCAAAATCAATATATCCATCAATATCTTCAGACGGCAGGTTTGCAAAATGAGAAGAAATTTCCGATAACACTCTTTCAAACCGTAGTAGTTCATTGTTGTTTTCAAATGCCTTTTTCAATTCAATTGCTTTTGTTTTTCGAATCAAAGCGCTGGCAAAGATTTCGCCAACAAGTCGAAACCGTGGTATGATTTCATTCTGAAACGTACGATATTCCCTTGCCGTTGCCACAGAAAAGCAGCCGACAATGGGGCCTTCCAGAGATATCGGTACATTAAGGAAAGATTTGGTTCCAATATATCGAAGGTTATCCTGGTCTTTTTCTGCCTCCGGGGGCATATCTTCAATGTCAGCGAAATTAATCGATTTACCTTTAACCATGTTCAAATGGACATAGGGCCATGACTCTTCAATCTTCCCGTAATCAGGTGTCGGATCCATCCCGTCGTTAAACCATTGGTACATGTGTCCTGAAACACTTATCGGTAAAAAAGCCGTTCTGTCTGCATTTAAGAATCTTCCAATCCGCTCAAGTCCTTTTTCAATATAGTCGTCAATGTCCTTGGTATCCAGTCTGGTAAGTTCAAAGGAAATTTCCGACAATATTTTTTGAAAATTGAATATTTCTTTGGATTTTTCTATTTCTTTTGCGGTCATTAGTATTGAGGCAAATATGTCGGCAAGGCGTTTTGCTTGATTTAGTATGCTGTCCGGCAATGCTTGCCTGGAATGAGACGAATCAAGTGTCAGCGCGCCATACGTCTTACTATTATGAATAACCGGCAGGGAAATTGCGTGCAGAGGATCAGGAGTAGAAAAGGGGTCCTCTTCTTTGCCTAAATGTTGAGTTAGGTCCGTTGGTAAATCATGGAAATAAACAGGCTCACCAGAAGATATTTTGTCATAATGGATTGGTATCTGGGAAAAATCAGTCTGTGCTTTTTCAGCGTCCATCTTAATGGCGGAATAGTCTCCAATCATGGATAATGTTCGTCCGTCATCTGAAAAGGAAAAAAGACTCACGCGATCAATGCCAAAAAAATCTGAAATGAGTTTGAGTTGTTTTGTAATCTTCATTCCCACTTCTTGAATTGTCAGACCTATAAGATTGGATGAAATATCCAATAAAAGACGATCAAATTGAACCGATTGTTGAAGTAAATGGCTTTTCGTCACTTTACGCTCTTTCATTCGTATGGTTCGTTTTTTGTTCCACAAAACTGACGAAATATCACCATATTTAAAAGCGATAAACAACGCAATGGCTAATTGATACGGTCTGCCAAACAATCCAAAATGAATAAAAAACAATAAGATAAAACGAACCATTTTTTAGAAAAAATAATTAAACGGTTAGGAAGAGGTGTTTTTGGTTAAATTAAATTAAAACGATTAAATATAACAAAAAAATGAAAGGCAAAAATCAAGGAAATATCAAGGATTAACTTGTTAATAGGGCAAAAATTATGAATTAACAGGATGTTATGCAAGTTCCCCGCTGGTTATAATCTATTTGGCATAAAATGAGCAATATAGGAACGAAAACCTTACTTTTTAATCATATAAAAGCTGGAAAGGATGTAAATATGCTTAACGTGCCTCAGAAGTGGGATGTAGAGTCAGATGTAGTGGTTGTCGGATCAGGGGCGGCAGGTTTGACTGCAGCCATTGTCGCTCATGATCGAGGCGCAACGGTTACTGTGTTAGAGCGTTCGGACAAAGTCGGAGGCGCCTCCGCATGTTCAGGCGGCATGGCATGGGTTCCCCTGAATCATCATATGGGTGAGATTGGGATCGATGATTCCAAAGAAGATGCAATGACGTACCTGAGACGCCTTGCGGACGGCTTTATTGAGGATTCTTTGCTGGAGGCCTTCCTTGATAACGGGCACAACATGGTGCGCTACCTGGAGGAAAATACCCCGGTTCGATTTGAAGCCTCGGCGCTACCGGACTATCGCTCAGATCTTGCAGGTTCCAGACCTGGCGGTCGCGGGATGAACCCAAAATTATTCAACATTAATGAACTTGGAGAGTGGGCCGACAATGTGCGCCAAGCGCCCCAGCTCATGTCGCCCATGACGATTGATGAGGCGTTCAGAGAGTGGGACTATTTGTCCAATCCCAGCAATCTGCGTGTCGATATCCTTTTGGAGAGAATGGAGCAGGGGCTTGTCGGTATGGGCATGGCCCTGATCTCCTCCCTATACAAGGGACTTCAGGACAGATCCATCGACGTTACGCGAAACACACGCGCCAAACGATTGATCGTTCAAGACGGTGCCATAATTGGGTTACAGGTCGATCAGGATGGCCGGGCGGTCTATGTGAGAGCGAAGAAAGCAGTCGTTCTGGCATGCGGCGGGTTCGAGTGGAATCCTGAACTCCAGCGCCAGTTTCTTACCGCACCTATTATCAATCCGATTACCCCGCCTTTTAACGAAGGCGATGGATTGAAGATGGCGATGGAGGTGGGGGCACAGCTCGCCTGTATGCCCATCGTGTGGTGGCTGCCGTCAATTCATATCCCAGGAGAAGAATATGAAGGAAGACAACTGTATCGGACCATGCAGGCGGAGCGTACGCTTCCCCATACGATTTGTGTGAATCGGCAGGGAAAGCGATTCGCCAATGAGGCGATCAACTATGATGATATGGGCAAGGCAATGTGTGAATTTGATTTGAATGAATATGACTATGCCAATTACCCCACCTGGATTGTCTTTGATTCCAATTATCGCGAAAAGTATATGCTCATGACGATAGCGCCGGGAGATCCGGATCCGGATTGGCTGGATAAAGCGGATACCCTTGCCGAGCTTGCGAAGGCGGTCGGCATCGATCCCCAAGGTTTGGAAGAGACGGTAAAGCGGTTCAACACTATGGCCGTGAAGGGGGTAGACGAAGATTTTCAGCGGGGTGAAAACCTGTATGATTTCGCCTATGGTGATTCAAAGCACAAGCCCAATCCATGTTTAGGCCCTATCGAGAAGCCGCCTTTTTATGTCATTCCCTTATTCCGAGGCGCTCTGGGGACCAAAGGCGGACCAAAGGTCAATACAAAAGGCCAAGTGCTGAATCCTTACGGGGAGGTCATTCCGGGGTTGTATACAGCCGGTAATATGGTTCCAGGCGTGACCGGCCGAGGCTATGGTGGCTTTGGCGGAACCCTCGGACCGGGTATGACCTTTGGCTATATTGCCGCAAAGACCATTACTGAAAAATAATTTGTAAGTTATTACTTCGACAATTATATATCCAAACGCTTTTCCGACGATCGGATTATTGTCGAGTAGAGTGCCATGCGTTGTGAAGGCCATCGCCGAGAAGATTAAACGAAAGCGCTGAAAGCATAATCTCAAGCCCGGGAAAGAGGGAAAGATGGGGAGCTCTGAGAAGGTAATCTTTGCCTTCCATCAACAATGTTCCTCATTCCGGGTCCGGCAGCTGAACGCCGAATTCCAGAAAACCAAGGGCTGATATTGCAATGATAGCTTTTGCCAGATCAATGGTTGTGAGGACACGGATGGGCCACATATTCGCTGGCAGCATGTGGCGAAACACAATACCAATGCTCGTGATGCTCGAGAACTGAGCTGTTTTTACTTCTTTATTCTAAGATGTCTCCATACAATGGAGGCGATGATTAAAAAATAAAAAGGCCACGAAGCATACTCCTTCTTTTTAGATTCTATTTCCCGATAAGTCGAGGCGTTTTTATTGGTGAAAAATCTTTTTTTCTTTGACAAAAATCCTTTTTTTACCGTACCATTCTCGTGTTTCGAGCATCTATGTGGTGAACATTTTACCGGTAGTGATTTTCAAGAGCAGAGTTAGGTGATTCATAATTAAGGGTGTTTTTTGTATGAAGGTAAAAGTGCTCATTATGCTTTGTTGCCTTGTGGCCGTGAGTGCGCCGGTTTTTGCTGAAGCCTTGAATACCTCTCCGAAAGAACTTTTTAACCCCATTGCCCTAATACCGAACGCAACGTATGAATTCCCATCTATCCTTGAAGGAAAAGCGGTCAGTCATACATTTGTTGTTAAAAATACCGGCACGGCCCCCCTCGTTATTTACAAAGTTCAGACTACCTGCGGGTGTACCACTGCGAACTATACTGAACAGATCGCCCCTGGCGAAGCGGGCTCGGTGACGATCAGTTTTAAGACCTGGGGATATGGCGGTAGAAACGTTTCCAAAACAGCTACCGTCATTACCAACAGCCCGTCATCCCAGAGTATAAAACTCCAAATAACAGGGCCGGTGGAGGAATTTGCAAACATAAATCCCAGATTCGTAAGACTTTATGGGGCCCCGGGCGAACCAATCCAGATGGTCGTGGCGGTGACGCCATCTGCGAAGCATCCGTTTCGTATTTTGGAACAGCCGATTGGAAACGAAGCTCATTTCCGTTGCTCCTTAAAACAGCAGGATGGCACTTATCTGCTGACGGTCGCAAACAAAATGACTTCCGAAGGGGATTACTACGACAAGATTACCCTGAAAACAGACCATCCGGTGAATCCTGAAATCAAAATTCGCGTATACGGTAATATAAGCAAAACATTGCACCAGAAAAATTTATAATCCCTGAAAATGCAAACCCCAGTGTTGCATTAAAAAACATGGCAACTGTTTGTTCACATGATGCTTAATTTCCGCATGCGCCCCCTCAGCGTGGAGGGGTTAATACCAAGAATCGCTGCAGCGCCTTTGGGACCATGCACCCGCCATTTTGTTTCTTCAAGTATTTTCAAAATATATTCTTTTTGAATTTCATCGAGGGTATATCTTTTCTCGGTTCTTTCAGACACATCTTTCACACTGGAAAGCGGGCCAATCAATTGCAATATGCTCCCCGGACTGTTGATGACGGCTCGTTCAATTACATTTTCCAGCTCCCTGACATTTCCGGGCCAGTGGTAATTTTGTAATATTTTCATGACACTTGCAGGGATTTTTTCAATGGGTTTCCCCAATTTTTTACTGAACTTTCGCGTAAACCAATCTGAAAGCAGAGGGATGTCTTCTTTACGATGTCGCAGTGGCGGTGGTTCAATGGGAAAAATATTGAGTCGATACCAAAGGTCCTGGCGAAACCGGAGGTTTTCGATTTCAGCTTCGAGGTTGCGATTGGTTGCGGCGATAATTCGGACATCCACTTTTAGGGTATCCGAACTTCCCAAACGTTCAAATTCTCCTTCTTGGAGTACGCGGAGCAGTTTGCCCTGGGATTCAATGGGCAGTTCACCGATTTCATCCATGAACAGGGTGTTGCCGTTCGCCAGCTCAAAACGCCCAATACGTGTCTCATGTGCGCCGGTGAACGCACCTTTCTTGTGACCAAACAACTCGCTTTCGATCAGGTTTTGAGAGAGGGCTGCGCAGTTGACCTTGACCATAGGACGATTTTTGCGTCGGCTGTTTGCATGGATGGCCCTGGCAACCATTTCTTTCCCCGTTCCGGTTTCGCCACAAATGAGCACGGTGGTATCCGTGTTGGCGATCTGGTTTATTCTCAAAATCATTTTCTTAAAAGCATCACTTTGGCCGATCATATTGTGATGGCCGTACGTTAGATCGATTTCCTCCCGCAGGTAGGTGCAATCCGCCTCAATTTGGGTTTTCAATTCTTTGATTTCATCGAATGCCGCCATCACCTCGAACTCTTTTTTCTTTCGGACCAGGGCATTTGAAAAAACTTCACCCACAAGGCGCAGTCGTGGAACAATCTCTTTCGGCCAACTGCGATGCTTTCTCACCGCCGTAACAGAAAGTGCGCCCACAATGGGGCCTCCAATCGATATCGGTACATTCACGTGGGATTTGGTTTCAATGCGGCGCCAGGTTGCCTTGTCTTTTTCCGCTAGCGTTGGCAATTCTTCAACGCGCGTGAAATGAACAGTCTTTCCTTTCAGTATCTGAGTTTTTGTCCAAGGCCATAACCTGTCAAGGTCTTTGAGCGCTGGTAGCGGCTTTATCCCCTTATTACCCCATGAGTAAATTCTTCCCTGGGCGAAAACATCTCCACGATCAAAATAAGCATAATCGCATCTGTCTGCATTTAAAAATCTTCCGATTCGTTCGAGACCAAAATCAATATACGTATCGATATCCCTTGCCAGGAGATTGGCAAAAACAGATGAAATTTCTGATAACATTATTTCAAATTGGAACAGGTTGTTAAACTTATTATTTGTTTCCTTCCTCATGATTGCGCCTGCTAATAGCGTGCAAACCCGCTCTAAATGTTCAATGAAGTATGGCGGCCATTGCCTGATTGTGTGAAACGAATCAAGCATCAATGCGCCAATCATATCCGCGCCATTGGCAATGGGCAGGCCGAGGTGCGATTTCATCTTTCCCTGGGGCCATGGTTGTATCTCCTCATCCACGTGCCAGGGAACGTCTTGTGGTATCCGTTCCAGAATCACCGGCTTTCCTCTGCTCAATTCTTTCACATACAATGGCAGGTTTGTAAGGTGCTTCGGGTTTTTTAATCGTTCTTTTCTGGCGGCACTGAATGTGTGGGTTACCTGCAAGCTTTTCCCATTTTCTGAAAATAAAGCAACACAGCATCGGTCAACCCCGCAGAATTCAGTAATGGTTTGCAGCGAGTCTTTTATTACCAAATCAAGAGGCTTCTCGGTGGGGACAACGTAATGGGAGGCCACTTGGGACACCAGCTTTTCAAAATGAAGGTGGACCTCCAGGGCGTCTTTTTCATTCATGCTATAGATGTTGACGTTCATGTATTCGGTCTCTAGGTTTGCGGTGTTATCTTATCGTTATTTAAATAGATTTAACTGAACCTCATTTCCCATATATCCTTAAAAGTTGTCAAATATAACAATAATTGCGGATTTTGACAATATTGTTTTGATCTATCACCTTTTTGTGTTTGAAAAAAGAATATGAGTGTATGACGATAAAATTATATTTACTGAAAAAACAACTAATTAAGATTGTTTCATCTTAAAATAATGATGCGACCACACACCAGTATTTGTCCTGGTCAGTTTGGGTATGAATCATTTCTTTTTTTTAAGATTGTCAAATTTGACAACCTTAAAAAAACTGTAGCAGCCTTCACATCATCTCAAAATGTAATAATAAATAATAAAAACAAAAAGGTATAATGTTCTGAGGTGATTTAAGGGGAAGGTGGCATTAAATTTGCTTTTTGATTTGTCATCATAGCTTCTTCATCGCTAACACTAAAATTTATTCTTCATCATAAACATGGCTGGATTCTGTGCACGGGTTTCTGGCGGTGAAACAGCCATAACCTTAATACTAATGACTATATGGAGGTTGGTTAACATGAACGATCAATTCAAGTACCTTTTCAGTCCCTTTAAAATCGGCTCGGTTACGGTTCGCAACAGAATATGCACCACTGCCCATGGGACGTTATTTTCCGAAGACAGGACGTTTTTTGTAGATGATCGATACGTTGAATATCAACGGACAAGGGCAAAAGGTGGCGTGGGCCTGATCATTGCCGGGCAATTTAATGTGATGCCATACTGTAAGGGGCAACTTCATGTGCTCAATTTGTGGGAAGAGGCGGCGATTCCGGGGGTGCGAAAATTGGCGAAAGCCGTCCAGGATGAGGGGGCTATGATATTCGGTCAACTCGTTCATACGATGCGGGAAACGAGTCTTGATTTCAACGATACCCATGCAATGTCGCCTTCTCCGATTCCGGATCCTGTGTTGTTCAATACCGTCCCCAAGGAGATGGAAAAGGAAGATATTGAAACAGTCATAAACGCATTTGCAAACGCTGCAAGCTATGCCAAGGAGGCGGGGCTAAACGGCGTGGAGATTCATGGGGCCTCCGGTTACGGTGTGATGCAGTTTATGTCGCCCGCTTCAAACCAGCGAACAGATGAATATGGCGGCAGTTTCGAGAATCGGATGCGGTTCCCATTGGCGGTAATTGACGCCATTCGTGAAAAGGTCGGAAATGATTTTGTTCTGGGAATGCGTATTACTGGCGACGAGTTGGTGATCGGTGGGAATAATTCCGAGGACATGAAGCGTATCGCAGAAACGCTCGCCTCAACGGGAAAGATCGATTATCTTCTTGCAGGCCTTCCTTTTTACGAAGCCCTCTTTCGCCATGGTTTTGGTATGCATACCCCCCTCGGCCTCTGGACGCCCTACACCGCTGGATTCAAAGAGGTGACCGATATTCCGATCATCTGCAATTTCAGGATCAATGACCCGGTTCAAGCGGAGAAAATACTGGCCAACGGTCAGGCAGATATGGTGGGCATGACCCGGGCCGCCATTGCAGATCCGGACTTTCCCAACAAGGCACTGCAGGGCCGATTGGACGAGATTCGCGCCTGTATCGCCTGTGACCAGGGATGCTTTGGGAGAATTTTTAACCAGGTGCCAATGTCTTGCCTGCAAAATACCGCCGTGGGTCTCGAGAAGGAGATCGGCAGCATAGCGCCGGCAACAACCAAAAAGAAAATTTTGATTGCTGGCGGTGGCCCCGCCGGAATGGAAACCGCCAGGGTTGCCAAGATGAGAGGGCATGATGTGAGGCTTTATGAAAAGGATAATCAACTGGGCGGTATGGTGAACGTGGCGGTTAAAGCACCGAATCGGGATGAGTTCGGGGGATGCGTGAGGTACCTTATCAAGCAGATGGAGATATTGGGGGTAGATGTCCATTTGGGCGAGGCGGTTACCGCGGAAGTGGTTGAGCGTGAACATCCGGATGCAGTGGTGGTTGCCACCGGGGCTGTGCTCAACATGCCGGACATACCGGGTATTGATCAGGACAATGTCGTCACAGTTCTCGATGTGCTTGAAGAGAAGGTGGACACCGGTGAAAATGTAATGGTGATTGACGGCGGCGAAGCCCATTGGCAGTGCTGTAGTACGGCTGAGTTTCTGGCAGATAAAGGAAAGAAAGTCGGCATCGTTACCTCGAATTTGTTTGTTGGCACTGGTATTGCGAGCACAGCCGATTTAGCACCTTATTACTACAGAGTTCGCCCCAAAGGTGTCACGTTTCATCCGAATTTAGTGTTAACTGAGATTGCCGGAAACACCCTCAAGCTTCTTGATATTTATTCAAACCAAGAAACCCTCATGGAAAATATCGATACAGTTGTCTATGTGGCGCGGAACAAAGTGAACAACCCGCTTTATCTGGCGCTAAAGGGAAACGTAAAAGAAGTTCATTCGGTGGGTGATTGTCTGGCACCTCGTTTTGCCCTGGATGCCATACATGATGGGTATAAGCTCGGACGGACCATCTAATCACGCGGCATAAATCAACACCTCACACTCATAAAGTGTATCCACTATTTACCATAAGAGAGGCATTCGATGACAAGAGATCCTATTTATAAAGAACTTGCAAAAACCATGTTGCCACCAACCGACCAGTCCGAATTGATGCTTGAGATACTGGCGATTTCCATGACCCCCGATGAGGTTGAAATGGTGATGGCGTTGCCCGCATCCAATATAGATCTGGCTGCAAAATTCAACCTTGACGAAAAGGCGGTTGAGAAAAAAATTCATCAGTTCATGAGAAAGGGGCTGGTGCATCCTTCGCCGGAAGGGCCTGTGTTCTACAAGGAGGTGGGGCTTCTGCAGGATGAGATGCTGTCCTCAGACCCCGCAATAGTTTCCATCAAACTGGTCCGTCTGTGGGACGAGTACTACAGAACGGAAATGATTAAGGACCTGGAAGAATGGTTTGTGAACACAAAACCACCTATGCTCAGAATCGTGCCGCAACGAAAGGCCGTTCCGGAAGGGGTTGATCTGATGCCCTGCGAAGATCTCAACGAAATTATCAAGGCCGCCAAATCCGCCACGGTTCGAGACTGCCCCTGCCGGGTGGCCCGGGGCGACTGTAATCTTCCGATTCATACCTGCGTTCAGTTTAACGAACGGGCGGATTATGCTGTCATGCGAGGCGCCGCTAAAGACATTACACGGGAAGAAGTTTTTGAGCTTGAAGCAAAAGCAGAAGAAGCCGGCATGGTTCCCATGGTGGCGAACGTCACCAGCATGGCGGCGCAGAATTATATCTGCATGTGTTGCAGCTGCTGCTGCGTGGTGATTGACCCCTTAAAAAAGGGAAATCGCCTGCGAAAGGAAGAGGGCCTAGCCAAAAGCCGGTTTCAAGCGGAAGTCAATATCGAGGAGTGCATCAGCTGCGGAAAATGCGTTAAGCGATGCCAGTTTGGGGCGATAAAAATGGGAAAAGTGGAAGGTGAAAAGAAACGAAAGGCTACGATTGATGCGGAACTTTGCTACGGCTGCGGTGCATGTGTTTTGACGTGTGAACCCGAGGCTCTGGGCCTGAAACTCGTTCGGCCGCCCGAGCATATTCCAACCGAACATCCCTTGTTAATTTCATAAAAACCAATTGGTTATCACATAAATGTATTCGAATAAATGGGCGTATCGGACCTGGATTAAATCATCAATGTTCAAAAAAGGAGGAATCTCATTATGGCTGAAAAGACGCTCGAAGAGAGGATCAAGATTCTGGAAGACATTGAGGAAATTAAGAAAGTTAAAGCAAACTATACTTTTTATGTGGATAATCAACAACCGGAGGACCTTCTGGATCTATTTGCCGAAAATGCTGTCTGTGATTTTCGGCCACTTTTGCCGGAAAAATTGGAAGGGAAAAAGAATATTTTGGCGTTTTACAAAGATCTTTGCCCTCAATTTATGACGATGTCCCGTCACCATATCATGAACGGTGTTATTGAGGTTGATGGTGATACCGCTAAAGGGAAATGGTATATGCTTGCGCCGGCAACTTTTATTATCCCGAAGGGAGAAACCGCCATTTGGGCTCAGGTTACATATGAAGACGAATTTGTGAGGGTGGACGGTAAATGGAAAATAATTCTTGTTACTGATAAGCAGTTGTTTCTTTCCCCATATGAGGACGGATGGGTTAAGACTCCTGAAATAAAGATATAGGTTAATCCACTGCTGTCCGGTTAACTTTTTCTAATACTGTGTAACATATTGATATATTATATTCATATAAACAATTTTACATTTTTAGATTAAAAAAATTAGCCGAAATCATATTTTTAGGCCAAAACTTGTCATAACCAGCTTAACTTATAATAAATTTAATTTAAAATGAAGGTATTGGGCGCTATGTTGATCGAATGCAGCCACCATGATAATTTCTCTTCTAACGAGAATTATACCGGACAGCATCCTAGTCATTCGGTTATCAATGAAATTGGTTATGAGGAAATTGATATGCCCAGTCCTTCATACGTCTTCTCCCAATTCTTAGATCTTCTCCCAAGGTACGAGTTTCAAAGCATCGTCAATAAATACAAGGGCGATTACCGCACCAAGGAATTTAAATGTTGGAATCAACTTGCGTGCATGATCTTCGCGCATATACGACAAGAGCATAGCCTTCGGGATATCGACATCGCGCTGAACGCTCATGCGAACAAGCTATATCATATCGGCATCAAACAATGCCCAAGATCCACATTGGCCGACGCTAATGAACGCCGGGATTACCGAATCTATGAGGAATTCGCAAAATCCTTGATGTCGAAAGCCAGGCGCTTTTATGCCAACACGCAACTTGCCATGGATGTCGACAATGCTGTCTACGCCTTGGATGCCTCCACAATCGATTTAACCCTTTCTCTTTTCCCATGGGCGAAGTTCCGAGCCACTAAGGGTGCCGTTAAATTACACGCCATGATCGATCTACGCGGCAATATTCCGGCCTTTTTATACATCACGGATGGCAAGGTCCATGATGTTAAGGCGGCGCCTCAAATCCAGATCGAGCCACAAGGAATCTATCTGGTCGACAGGGGGTATGTCGACTTTTCATGGCTTTGGTCAATTGAAGAAACCAAGGCCTTTTTTGTCACCCGTTTGAAAACTTCGATAAAATGGAACCGTGTCATTTCGCGTCCGGTGGATAAATCCCTGGGTGTCCGAAGCGATCAGGATATTCTGCTTTTCAGCAAGCAAACCAAAGCGAAATACCCGAAACGCCTACGGCGCATTACATTCCGGGATGAAGAGCAAAACAGAATACTTGTGTTCCTTACGAACAACTTTTCACTTTCTTCCGATACCGTTGCCGCTTTGTACAAGGCCAGATGGCAGATTGAGCTTTTCTTCAAATGGATCAAACAAAATCTCATGGTGAAAAGTTTTTATGGAACCTCCGCTAATGCAGTAAAAACCCAAATCTGGATTTCCATGATTGTTTATCTAGTTTTAGCAATTATGAAAGAGCGATTTCACCTTGAAAATAACCTTTCCCAACTTTTACACTTTTTGGAGGTGAACTTGTTTGAACGAAAACCACTCGAATCAATCTTCCAGTTAAACGACAGGAAGACGGATGCGAAGAAAAACATTGAACATATCCAATTGAAACTATTTGATTATTGATGCAAATTTGTCCAAATTAGCCAAACTGTCAGCGAAAATTTTATGTAGTACTTTTTTTGCCAAAATTACAAGTTGAAGCGGTAGAAAATATATAACCATCTGTAATCATTTAACAGTTAACCGGACAGCAGTGAGGTTAATCATAATAACTCAATGCATTGACTGCGAAATATTTTCTGCAACAAGTAAATAAGGAAGATGAATGAGCCAAGGAATATGGATCGTTGAAGAGCACGACAGCGACGGTGTGAAGAATATTGCGCTGGAGTTGCTCAGCGAGGGGAAAAAATTGGCGGGGCGGCTACGAGAGCCGCTCAGCGCCATATTGATTGGGGCACAGGTGGAGGCGAATGTCGCCAAGCTATCACAACATGGCGCGGAGCAAGTGTATCTCGTTGAAGATGATACGCTGTCGACATTCAATCTGGACCGATATGCTGCCATTTTGGTCGACCTTATTAAAGAGTACACCCCCTCTGTCATCTTGATAGGGGCAACCCCAACAGGGGCAGAACTCGCTCCCCGAGTGGCAGCAAAGTTAAGAGTCCCCTGCATAACGAACGTTAAAAAGATCATCGGAAGTAAGGACAACCTTAAAATAACGAAATCCGTATATTCTGATCAGGCATATGTGGACATCCAGGTTGCGCCAACGTGGCCATTGGTGCTTACGATTGCTCCCGGAGAAACAGATGTTGCCAAGTCAAGAGATAAAATCGAACCGGTCGTCATTAAGGCGGATGCACCGTTTTCAGAAGAATTGGACAGGACCAAAATCGGAAACTTCCTAAAAGGAGACCCGAGAACCATAAAGCTTGTAGAGGCGGACCGGATTGTTGCCGGCGGCAAAGCCGCAGGAGAAGAAGGCTTTTCGGCGTTGCAGGAATTTGCCGATTTGCTGGAGGCCTCCATCGGCGGTTCTCGAAAGGCCGTGGATGACGGTTTCATCTCCAAAGAACGGCAGATTGGCATCAGCGGAAACACAGTGATGCCGAAGCTGTTGATTGCATGCGGAATTTCGGGTGCAAGGGAGTTTACGACCGGCATGGAGAATGCGGATCTTGTGATCGCGGTGAATACGGATGAAAAAGCGAGAATATTTGAATTTGCCAATTTATGCATTAAGGGCGATCTGCATAAGGTCATACCGGCGCTAATCAAAAAGCTACAACCAGCAAAGGAAAAAGATACGGTTGTTTCTTGAACAACCGGTTTTTCAGGCGAATGTACAAAAACATTAAGAAAGAACGAATAATGTCTGAAACGAAAATTGTTGTCTGTATAAAGCACGTTGGGTGCATCTATCATCCGACTGCTGTTGATTTATCTACAGGTGAAATCGATCCTGAAAAAATGGTGTACATGCCGAACCCGTATGATGAGTGTGCCGTGGAAGCCGCCCTCCAAATAAAGGAGGCATATGAGGATTGCAAGATATCCCTGGTTTCAGTTGGAGATACGACCGCCGAACAGACCCTGCGATATGCCTATGCCATGGGGGGCGACCGAATTGATCAGGTGATACGTATTCATTGTGACAACTATCAGCATATGGACGCGATGAAAACCTCTCGAATGCTCTCCAACGTCATCGAGCGGATCGGGTTCGACGTTATCCTCTGTGGCAAAAAGGCATTGGATACAAATGGTTGCCAGGTAGGAACCTATATTGCGGAAAACCTTTCTCTCCCTGAAGTCAGCAGTGTGGTGGGCCTTAGTGTTTTTTTTGAGAAGAATCAAGTTGTGGCGGAAAGATACATGGGGAAGGGAGATCGACAGGAAGTGGAATGCATTCTCCCCGGGTTGTTCAGTGTGGAGATTGGGTTGAATGATCCCCGGTATCCCACACTGAAAAATAGGCTGTTTGCAAATAAAAAGGCCATTGAGGTTATCGATCCGGTTGCAGAAGACCTGATTTCTAAGGATACGCCGCTGACCCGAATGGAAAAATTTTCGTTTCCAAGGCCAAAAACAAGAAAGGTGTTTGCCCCGGACAGCAACCTTTCGCCCCTTGAACGGATGAATGCCATGCTGTCGGGTGGCGGCGGGGGGAAAAAGAGCGGCAGTTCGGTTTTGGAAGGGGATGACGACAAGTTGGCGGGGTATGTAATAGAATTTTTAACCCAGAACAAAATATTGGGAACGAATAGGTAGAAAAGAGGTTTCAATGAAAGGAATTCTTCCGGCAGTTCAACATTATAACGGTATTCCGGGCAATATCCTGCTTCAGGTAATAGTTGTCGTCGCTATCGTAACGTTTCTTTTTATTCTTTATCGTCGATTTTCTCTGCTTCGATTGGGGCAAAAAGATCCCAGACTCTTCAGTTTCCTGGACCAGCTGACGGGATTGCTGACTGAAGGCATCCTTCAGCGGCGTCAGGTCCGATACCCTGAGGCTGGGATTCTGCATATTTTTATATTTTGGGGATTTATTGTACTGGGATTACGATCGGTAAATCTTTTTGCAGAAGGCATGTTTCCAGGATTTGCCTTTCCTTTCATGAAAGGTGGGGTCGGGGCGTTTTATAACAGCTTAAAAGATATATTTGAAATCACCACACTCGGCGCCTGTATGGGGGCTATTTATCACCGGGCGTTTATCAAACCAAAACGATATGAGGGAAGCCACCAGCTTGAAGCCTATCTCGTGCTGGGATTAATTTCAATCCTGATGATCACCGACCTGATGTACGAAGGAACGGACCTTTTGCTCGGTACGCCTATCCCCGGGGTAACCTTGGGTTCCATGGCAATTTCATGGGTTTTTTCCGGGTTGGCACCCGGAGAGCTCAAATTTGTTCATATCACCAGCTACTGGGTTCATATTCTTTGTCTTTTGACATTTCTTAATTTGCTTCCCCTGTCGAAACACTTTCATATTATTACTGCCCTTCCCAATGTGTTTTTGAAAAAACAGGTAAGGGGCCAGCTAAAACCAGCAAACTGGGAATCTGTCTCCATAAGCGATTTGTCACACGCCGGTGCCGGCAGTCTAAAAGACTTTACATGGAAGCATATGCTCGATTTTTTTTCTTGCACCGAATGCGGACGGTGCACGGATAATTGTTCAGCGAATCTTGTGGGCCGACACCTGTCACCTAAAAAGGTGACCATGGACGTCAGGGATCACGGCTACAGGGAAGTTCCGATTATGCCACTTCCGTCATCCACAACATCGCAGGCACTCGTCGGTGACGTGATCCAGGAGGATGACCTGTGGGCCTGTACCACCTGCGGGTCCTGTGAAGAACAATGCCCGGTTTTTATCGATCATGTGGATAAAATTGTGGATATGCGAAGACACCTGGTCCTCAATGACAGTAGATTCCCGTCGGAATTCAAGCAGGTTTTTAAAAATTTGGAAATTTATGGGGATACCATTGGTAAAGGGAAATTGTTTCGAGAAGATTGGATATCGGGCGTAAGCGTAAAAAAGATTTATGAAGAGACGGTTCCGGTTGATATCCTCTTTTGGACAGGTTGTATGGGGCCGCTTTATGACGAAAAGAGCAAGGACTCTCTCAGGGCCACAGCAAAAGTGCTGAATAACACCGGCTTGAATTGGGGGATTCTGGGGAAACAGGAACGCTGCTGTGGGGACTGGGCCCGACGGGTGGGGAATGAATATCTTTTCGAACAATTAGCCAAACAAAATGTTGAGATATTAAAAAAATACAAAATTCAAAAACTGGTAACACATTGCCCGCATTGCTTTAACACCTTTAAAAATGAGTATCCCCAACTTGGACTCGACATTGAAGTTGTGCACACTGTCGAGCTTCTTGAAAGTTTGCTGAAAACAGGAAAGCTCAAAATTAAATCGCGACTGGATCGTAATTTGACCTACCATGACCCGTGTTACCTGGGCCGATATAATTCAATTTATGACGCTCCGAGAAAAGATCTGGGAATGATTTTGAAGCAAAGTTTAAAAGAAATGGACCGATCAAACAATAAAAGTTTTTGCTGTGGTGCCGGTGGGGGGAATTTCTGGCGTGGAGGTGCTGCTGGCCAGCGAATGGAAGAGGTTCGGATTGAAGAAGCCATGGTGACTGAAGCAAATGGCATTGTTACGGCCTGCCCCTACTGCAAAATCATGTTTAACAGCGCGGTTAAGGAAAAAGGAAGGGAGCATACATTTTCGGTGTTGGATATCAGTGAAGTCGTTGAACAGGTCTCAAAATAACAAAGAAAGGAATTATCGGTATGAAAAATAAGGAGATTGTACAGGCCTTTATCGATGCATGGAACCGGGTTGACTGGGACACCGTTGAATCGTTGATGACTGAAGATATTGCCTATCAAAATATCCCATGGGATCCAATCAAAGGTCGTGACAACGTGATGGCTAACCTGGCAGAATTCAATGTAGAAGCATCGGATTGGATCGTTCACCATATGATTGAAGAGGGCGATACTGTTATGAACGAACGAACCGACCGGGTTCGGATGGATGGTGTTTGGAAACAATTACGAGCGATGGGAGTTTTTATCCTTCGGGATGGAAAGATTGCGGAGTGGCGGGATTACTTCGATCCCGCTGAACTTGAAAAGGATATTGCGCCACCAAAGCGCCAAGTTCTCTAAGAGCCGCGGAAAAAATGTTTTATCCCAAAATTAAGGTATTAAAAATGAAAGGAGGTGATCATCTTTTATCTTTAGTTGTGTGTTTGGTTTACTCCAGAATATGCGCATACCGGACCTGGACTAAATCATCAATACCAAAAGGAAGTATATGAAGACCGTGTTTAATGTGATCAAAGATATATAGCTAACCTGGAGGAGTATGATGATAAAAAAAGTGTTGTCCGTTTTTTTGTTGGGACTGGTGATCGGGTTGTTTACCGTGCAAGCGGGTTTTGCCTACGACCCGGATTTTGATGCGAAACAGAAACAGGCCATGAAAGACCTCGGCTTAACACCAGGGGAAAGGATCAATGCAGACAACTGGCAAAAAATCAAAGATTGCCTTCCGCCATCTGTCGTGGAGTGGGTCAAAAAAGGAGAGTTTACGATTTTCCCCGACTATTTGAAATATGACTACAGCAACGATGAGGCTTATGAAAAGCTTTGCATGCTCAACAAGGGGAAATACGGCATCGGTAACCGGGGCCAGGTTATCGTTAAATCCACTGGAAAAGATCCTGATTATGTGCAAGGTCGTCCGTTTCCCGTGATCGATCCGAACGACCCGCAGGCTGGCGTCAAAATTCTGCATAATCGCGATATAGACAAAATGAGGACAGGCTGCAGCGCATTAGATTGGGATGTCTGCTGGATATCGGATACAACCGGCTTGGATAGATATATAGCAGGCGTCAACAGAGGCTTCTACCAGTGGAATCGGCCGGATGGTTCTATTCCTAACCCCCAGAAGGTCAAACGATTTGAATTGACCACTGTTGATGAACCCTTCGACCTTGCCGGGGCAGCCATGTTGTACCATTACTGGCTAGACGGGACACCGGAGCGGTTTGTTCAGTACATACCGGCTCTTCGCCGGATAAAGAAAATGAACGTGACCGATCGGTCCTCCCCGTTTTTTGGGACAGACTTTTGCAACGATGATAGTTACGGGTATTCCGGGCAGCCCGAGTCCATGGACTGGAAAGTTATAGATAAAAAAGAACTATTGATGCCCATGGCGGACTGGGTGATCGACCAACCGGATATGTATGAACAATTACCGGATGGAGGTTGGAAGGCAGGCCCGGCAGGCGAATTGACCTGGGGTTATGAAGACCAGTATAAGAATGAAAAATACAATGTGCAATGGATGCCATGGTTTGTGAAATGGATTCCAAGGGAAATGTGGGTGATTTCAGTGAAAGCCAAAGACCCCTACTACGCCTACGGCGATCAGATCGTGTATGTCGATGTGGCCTCAAGAACTATTATATACAAAGTCGTCTGGGATAAATCCGGCGCCTATTGGAAAACCTTGGTTGCATGCAATGATCCGGAACAGTGGGGGAAAAACCGAAGCGTAACCATGTCGATTTTTTACATTAATGTGGACGATAAGACGCATCACGCCAGCATTTCCAACTGCCGGGGCAAAAGGGGTAATCTTTCGTTTGATACAATTTTGAACTCGCCTAAAAACAATCCACGTATCTACAAAGACGAATACATTTCGACCATGTCAAGGTAGCGATTTTTGCTTAAGCGGTTTTTCAGGAATGAAATCTGATTGTATATGGAAGAAGAACAAGCCTCTACAACGAGACACAATCAAAGAAGTGAATGATGAGAAGAGGAAAACGACTTGTTTTTACGAGTGTTCTCATTACCCTGCTGTCGATCGCCTTTACCGGGACAGGTTTCTGCTTTTTGAACCTGGACTATAAGGTGGCCGGGCATATTGCGAACCTGCGCGTTTTAAGGGATTTGGATGGGTTTTAAAACGGTATACTGAACGACACGGACTGGGTCTAGTGCCGAAATGAGTTAATGTTGGGAGTGTTCCAAAAAAGTAGGTCCAGCAAAACGGGCGATGTAAATATAAATAATAATAACAGTATGTTACAAATAGTCTAGACATTCTAGTGTTTTTTATCTATCATTTCAAGAACTTGTAAATACAGGAGGAATGATGGATAAAAAGGATCATGTCAAAAGTATCAAACAGGAAATCGAAGACGCCATCCAGGAATTAGAGCAAATAAAAAGCCAAAGTTCCAAGATTCTTTGCGCGGAGGAACTTGAGAATTTTGAAAAAGACATTGCTAAAAAGACAGCGAGACTGGCCGGTCTTTTTACCGCAAAGGTGATACAGGAGTCGCTTGATTCTGATGAGATGTATGAAAAATCAAGCGCACTGGTTAAAAACATGCCACATAAGATGAAAAACCAGGGGTTGCGTGACGTAAACATAACAACGGCCTGTGGAGAAGTTGTTACAGTGAAAGCGGCCTACCACACAAGAAAGAAGAAAGGCCGGGGGAAGAAAAAAAAATCATAAACGGCGTCTCTTATCCCGGGCTTTTCCTTTTGGGCATTTATGATCGTTTATCGCCGGGACTGACATCGGAGATTTGTCTAATCGCTACGGTAGTCGCGTCGTTCCAGGAAGCAAGCAATCTCATGCGGGATCGAGGTGTTGATATCGACGCCAAGAAAATTTGTGAGATGACAAGACGGTATGCCCGCCGGGCAGAATATGTCAGGCAAACTTCAAACGCAGTGGCAGGCGAGACTCTGGCCGGACGCCGTGTTGTGGTTTCGACAGACGGCGGACGAATTCGGATTCGCAGAAAGAAACGCGGACCAAAAACCCAAAAGGGACGGAGTCGGTATACAACGAATTGGCGAGAGCCAAAACTACTGATTGTGTATACGGTCGATGAAAAAGGTGAAAAGGATGCCTCATTTTTACCGATCATTGAAGGGACAATGAAAGGTCCGGATGCGGTATTTGGGTTGATCAAATATTATCTCAAACAGCTGGCGGTAACGAAGACCGAAAAGGTTCTTTTCGTGGCAGACGGAGCGCGTTGGATCTGGAACCGGGTTCCGGAATTGATGAAAGATTTGGGGCTCTCCGCCTCACAGTTCTATTCCCTTGTGGATTTTTTCCATGCTGTTGAACATTTGGTAAAGATAGCGGATTTGAGAACCGGTTGGAAAAAAGTTGAACGGAACGCCTGGGTCAAAAAGCATCGCCGTCTTTTATTACAGGGCAAGATAGGCGATGTGATCAGTTCGATTCAAAGCATATGTAGAGGTCGAAAAAGCAAGAAACTGACATGTGAAAAGAATTATTTTGTAAGAAACAAGTGCCGTATGAATTATGATAAAATTTCGTCTGTAGGTCTGCCAATAGGAAGCGGTGCGATGGAAAGCGCAATAAGAAGAGTTGTAAACTTACGCCTCAAAGGCGCTTCTATCTACTGGCTGGAGGAATCAGCGGAAGCAATGTTGATGCTCCGCTCTTTTTACAAATCAGGCCGCTGGAATATACTTAATAAAGCTGCTCTTTCAGTGAGTTATGAGATTTTAACCTGATCCCATTAATTTGGAATCCGCCCATAAAAAATCCAAACCCAAAATTGGTAAAAAGGCCAGATCAGATTCGCTTAGTATGATTGATCAAGTATTTAATATTATTAAAAGATACAAGAACGGGTTGTATTTTCAAGAAATAAATGAAAAAACAGGCTTAAGTTCAAGGCAGGTTAGCAATGTCGTTCACAAATTAGTTAAAAGGGCCCGAGTTGAAGCTGTTGAGCGCTGAAAATATAAAACTATACGATAACACCATAAAAAAGACTACGATTGAATTGTCCATTAAACTAACATATTATGGGGGTAATGCAACGTGAAACAGAAATACGTCGTTTCAAATAACCCGGACACCAAACAGATATCGATCCGTGAATATACCGAGCTTGAAAAAGGTGAATTTACCTTCGTTTGTGAGGAAATCTACGATCATTCAGAGATTGAGGCCGCGGCCACCAAGGATACCGGTGCGCTTGTGTCTTGTCTAAGGCGGCCGAATATGTATCCAAAACAGGCATATGCGGAACAAATCGCACAAACGGTTCAAAACATCCTGACCGATGAAGGAGAGCCGGCTGCTTCGGCAGAGGTATTGTTTGATGATGTTGAAGAATTCATGACAGAGGAAGACCCACTGCCCATTTTACAAGCGGATGCAGAATAATCATACCCCCAAACCGGTTCTTCTTACCCTATCAAACCGGCTGAACATCAGCGGGCTTCCTGAAAATGTACGTGAAGAACTCGTGGAAAAGCTGACGTTCCTTAACCCCAAATGGCTGGAGAATGATCGGATGGGGCGCTGGAACCGGGGGGTCCCAAAACTTCTGAAATATTTTCGACGGTCCGGCAAGGGCCGAATTATCCTACCGAGGGGGTATATCCGACATGCGATTACCCTTCTAAAACACCATCAATTCGACTGGGAACTGAACGATCAGCGGCGGTCTTTTCCGCCATTGCCGATTCATTTCAATGGTACACTGAAACCGTTTCAACAAAAAGCCGCTTCCGTAATGCTGAGGAAGGATTTTGGAACCCTCTGTGCTCCCACCGGTGCCGGGAAAACAATCGTGGCCCTTTACATGATTGCCCAGCGGCGTCAACCAGCGGTCATCGTAGTTCATACCAGGGACCTTGCCATGCAATGGATTGAACAGATATCCCGGTTTCTTGACATCCCCAAAAACGATGTGGGGCTGATCGGAGGCGGGAAGCTGAAATTTGGGGATACGATCATTGTGGCCTTGGTCCAAAGTCTGTATAAGCATGCCGATGTTGTGGCAAAACAATGTGGATTCATCGTTGTGGATGAATGCCATCGTACACCGAGCCGGACCTTTACCGAAGCACTAACGGCATTTGATGCAACGTATATGCTGGGGCTCAGTGCGACCCCCTGGCGTCGGGATCAGCTGTCAAAGCTGATATTCTGGCATTTGGGGGATGTCCATTACGAGATTGAAAAAAGTACCTTAATTCAAAGTGGTGACGTGTTGGCCGCCGACATCATAACGCGTGAGACAGATTTCAAACCGTTTCATGACCCGGTGAAAGAATACAGCAAAATGCTGAGTGAACTGACCGCGGATGATCACCGCAACCGACTGATTGCGGAAGATGTATACAAAGAGGTTCAGCGTGAAAGTGGTGTTTGCTTGGTTCTGACAGACCGAAAAAAACACGGTGAGGTCTTAAATGCACTCTTTACGTTCAAATACAGGCTTTCCTCAGCGCTGCTGACCGGGGATTTGACGGTGGGTCAGCGGGAGTCGGTGCTTACTCGGTTGAGAGAGAACGATCTTGCCGTCCTGGTGGCCACCGGCCAACTGATCGGGGAGGGCTTTGACGCTGAAAATTTAACCACTCTTTTTTTGGCCACCCCCATTCGGTTCAGTGGCCGCGTATTGCAGTATTTAGGGCGAGTCCTCAGACCCGCGCCCGGAAAATTAAAGGCACGGGTTTATGACTATATCGATGTTCATGTGGATGTCCTTGTGGCTGCGGCAAAAGCACGGCAACGGGTATATGGTAAAGAGAATGCTTGCGTGAAATAAGGGTTTGGCGGTAATATATTTTTCATGCTAACACAAAGACTTTTAATCGATATCTTTGATCTGGTGATTGCAATTTCCAAGGTCATTGACCTGATGAACCCGGCGGTCGGCCGTCACCATTTGCAGGTTGCCTATTGGGCCTATCAGCTGGGGGACGCATTGACGGTGTCTGACGAACAAAAATTCGAGCTTTTCATCGCCGGCTCACTGCATGATATCGGTGCGTTTTCATTGGCGGAACGGCTGAGTCTTCTGGAGTTTGAAGACAAAAATCCTGGAGAACACGCAATAGCCGGAAGCCATATTCTTGAGGGCTTCAAACCATTTTCCGCCATCGCCAAACTGATTAAATTCCATCATGTTCCGTGGGAAAATGGAAAAGGGGCTTTTGCAGATGGCGAAACGGTACCGACTGGGAGCCACATCCTCCATTTGGCAGATCGGGTCGCTGTTAGAATATCGAAAGAGGAGCCGGTGTTGAGTCAAATTCAAAGCATCTGCAAAGCAATTTCAGCCCAAAGTGGTGCGGTGTTTTTGCCCGAACATGTCAATGCCCTAATGAAATTGAAAAACCGGGAGTACATATGGCTCGATGCGACCTCAGATACGATCGAGGCTGTTTTGAAAAGGACGGTTCCCAACAAAACCAGGGAGTTTTCCACCAAAGAGCTTGTGGCCTTCTCTCAGTTTATATGCCGTCTGATTGATTTTAAGAGTGAATTTACCGCCACCCATTCCAGCGGGGTAGCGTCTGTTGCCGTGGCGTTGTCTCGATTGGCCGGGTTTTCAAGGCATGAACGGCGGCTTATTGAGATTGCCGCCTACCTTCATGACCTCGGCAAGCTCGCCATTCCTTCAGAAATACTGGAAAAACAAGGAGTGCTTACCGAAAGGGAACGGTTCATCATGCGCTCCCACGTTTATCATACCTATCAGATGCTCGAGCCGTTTGAGGTCTTGAGGATTGTCAGTCAGTGGGGGGCGCTGCACCAGGAGCGGCTTAACGGGACCGGATATCCATTTGGCCTTGATGCGGATGACTTACCGCTCGGCGCGAGAATCATGGCTGTGGCCGATGTGTTTACGGCATTGACGGAGGACAGGCCTTACCGAAAAGGAATGGACATCGAGAGCGCCATGACAGTGCTGCGTTCGATGGTTGGTAACGGTGAGTTGGATCCCAGTCTTGTGGACAAAGCCCTTGATAATTATGAGATTCTGGACAATATCCGGGCATTGTCACAAAAAGAAGCCATGAATGAATACAATATGTTACAATCGGTTATTAAACGTAGTGGTATAAGAAAAAACGGTTGACATGATTTCAGGTTTATTATCGGATGAAAACAAACGGATATCCGGGGATCGCGGTTTTGATGTTATTTGAATACAGAAAGAGAGGACTGTCATGGGGCTACTGACGATGGACAAGGAAAAGTGTAAAAAAGATGGGCTATGCGCCGCAGATTGCCCTATAAATATCATTCATTTTGAGGACAGCAGCGGCTATCCGGCGTTAATCCCAGATGGCGATGCCGTATGTCTGCGCTGCGGTCATTGTGTGGCTGTTTGCCCCCATGGTGCCCTGGATCACGCCGACGTTTCCCTGGCCGGCAGCCCGTTGATTGACAAGACACTGGTGGTGTCTGAAGGCCAGGTCGAACAGTTTTTGCGGTCACGTCGCTCGATACGGGTGTATGACAAGCGACCGGTGGCGCGGGAAACCATGCAGCGGTTGATTGAGATTGCACGATATGCCCCCACCGGCAGCAATAGTCAGATGGTGGAATGGATCGTGATCAATGAAAGGGAACGACTCGACAGAATCTGTGAGATGGTTGTAGACTGGATGCGGCGCATTGTCGAAAAAACCCCACAGTTGCCACTGGCACCCTATGTGCCCCGTTTGGTCGATGCCTGGGACACTGGCCTTGATGTTATCCTGAGAGGTTCGCCATGCCTTGTGGTGGCCATGGCACCGGTTGAAGCGCTCAATGGCATGGTGGATCTTTCCATAGCCCTTTCTTACTTGGAATTGGCTGCACCATCATTGGGTCTGGGGTCCTGTTGGGCGGGAATCATTCAAATGGCCTTGACGGGAATTCCGACATTAAAGACGGAGATTGGAATACCGGATAAGTATCCCCATCACTACCCCATGATGGTAGGCCACCCACACGTAAAATATCATAGACTGCCGGAGAGAAAATCGCCTCATATTATTTGGCGATAAACCGGCGCTCCTTCTCCCCCTCTTAAAAAAAAATTTGAGGGGGGGTTGCGTTTCAAAAGCAATTAATTTCCTATTATAACAACAGCTAAAGCTTAAAAATGGGGATACCTTCTCCCCCCTTTGCCTTTCTTATCGAAATAATCTATTAGAAACTATTCTAGTGAAACTTGCAAAAATACAGGCGAGTTGCATTTCACCCTGACCTTTTCAGGGCGACCAATAATGTACATCTGAACTTATGCCGAATTCGGCTTTGCCAAAAGTCGACAGGAATGCCTCCTCTATTGATGCACCTTTTCGACATATGCTTCGATTATCAAATTCAAGAAGGAATGAATGACATGATTCTGCATGAAAATGAAATTGTGATGGCGATTCTTGGTATGGGTACACTCATTTTCATATTTCTGAATTATCACCAAGTGAAGCGACTACCATCGTCATTAACATTGCTCAGTAGCTTTTATCTGCTTTTGGCTGCTTGGTTGTTAACCGTACTTGAAGGCATCTTTTGGGGCGAGGTCTTCAATTTTCTGGAGCACCTCTTTTACGCAGTGAGTTCTGTTTTACTGCTTGTTTGGTGTTATCAAACCCTTCATTCAAAGGACAGATTTTTGGGATGATACTGATTGAATCAATTGATGCCCTGTTTTTGGCAGCTTCAGGGGCTGCCTTTCTCCTTGTGCTCCAGAGTCTCCACCGGGGTTATCCGACCCTTAAGAACAGAATATTGCTAGTTTTTCTCCTTCTCTTCATCTTTATATACAGCGCATGCCTTTTCGCTGAGGCGGCTATCATCAATACCTCCATGGATGAGTTTGAGGACATTGTGGGCGCCTTGCTACCCATGTGGTGGGCATTTGTTTTGTATGGACTGACCCAGGAAATAGCCAATAGAGATTTGGAAAATAGTGAGCGAAAATTTCGGACCATTTTTAACCAGACGTTTCAGTACACAGGCTTGTTGGATTTGAATGGCAATTTGCTGGAAATTAATACCACAGCAATGGAAGCCGTTGGTGCAAAGCGTTCTGAAATGATCGGTCGGCCTTTTTGGCAGACCGCCTGGTGGTCCCACTCGCGTAGATTGCAGAAAAAAATTAAAAATGCCGTTGGGAAAACAGCCAGCGGTAAAATCGTTCGTTTTGAAGCCTCCCATCCCGCTGCTGCTGGAAGTTTGCTATATGTTGACTTTTCCCTTAAGCCGGTGATGGACCGCAACGGCGAAATTACCATGTTGATCGCAGAAGGGCGCGATATCACAGAATGGAAACGGGCCACAGTTGAAAAGGAAAAACTTGAGATTCAGTTGCGGCAAGTGCACAAGATGGAAGCCATCGGGACCCTTACAGGCGGCATTGCCCATGATTTTAACAATATACTAAGCTTAATTTTAGGGTATGCTGAGATGGCAAAGGATGGTGAGCAGCCAGGGGCTAATACCTCCCAAGAACTTAGCAAGATAATTGCTGCCGCTACTCGTGCAAAAGACCTTGTCAGGCAGATGCTTACGGTAAGTCGACAGATGAAGGTCGAGCGTGTTCCAATTTCCGTGGCATCCATGACGACCGAGGTTTTGACAATGTTAAGAACTTCCATGTCAGCCGGCATTCAATTGGTATACGACATTGATCCTGACTGCAAACCGGTCCTTGCAGATTCAACCCAGGTCCGCCAGATAATCATTCACCTCTGCACCAACGCAATCCATGCCATGGAAGAATCCGGCGGAACAATGGAAATAACGTTACAAAATGTTTTCTGGGGCGAGGCAGACAATCGGCTGGGTACGAATCTTGAGCCAGGGGCATATGTCGTGCTGCGTGTTTCAGATACCGGATGTGGCATTTCACCGCATGTGATGGATAGGATTTTCGATCCTTATTTTACCACCAAAGAGCCGGGCAAGGGAACCGGTATGGGGTTGGCGATCGTCCATGGGATTATCGGCGATTATGGGGGGGCGGTGACGGTCGACAGTGAGGAGGGGAAAGGAACGGACTTTGCGGTCTATTTCCCGGCCATCAAGCAGGCGAAGATGGCTGCTGGGGGTCCAGATAAAGCGCTTATTTTTGAAAAAGAGCGGATCCTTCTTGTGGATGATGAGGAACCTGTTTTAAAAACCGGCCGTGACGTGCTTGAACAAATGGGTTGTCAGGTGACTGTCCGGCGCACAAGCCTTGATGCGCTGGCGACAATTCATAACAATCCGGACGTCTTTGATATCGTTTTCCTTGATCAGAGCATGCCGGGCATTGATGGCGCTGACCTTGCCAGAAGAATTTTTAGTATTCGCCCAGACCTACCGGTCGTTTTATGTGTCGACTCCCCAAGCTCTGATCACGAAGAAGCCGCCAAATCATCTGGCATTGCTGCGGTTGCCGTAAAACCGATCACCCAAAGTGCAATTGCAGAGCTGATGCAAGATGTTAGGATTACCAGCGGGGAGGAGCTGGATCGTTTGAACTGATTCAATTCCTCCTTTATTCATTCACCGCCAGTTGTGGTTTGAATGCCTTGTTAAGGCTTGTATCCATCACTGCTTCATACCCCTTGATTTGAGCAACCACTTTTTGATCTGCATCAAGAACGGTAATGTCTCCGGTCATTTTGTGGTTTACAACGGTCGATACCTCAAGAACGGCCGTCATCTCCGATTTTGGAAAATGACGACAAAACTGGCGGTAAGAGGCCACATAGCTTGGAAGAGAGACCATCTCTGTTTGCTCATAACACCAGACACATGCCATTTGAAATGCACAGTCAAGGGCCAGTGGGTCTCCGATCCATCGACTTCTTAATGGGTTTGCAACCCATCTTTCAGGGGGGGGAGCCGGTAAGACGGTTGCTGCCATTCCTTTGTCGGAAAGGCCATGAATCTTGGTGATGCCCTGCAACAGGTGTCCATGAAAGAGAATCTTTGCATAAATTTCCTCAATGGATCTGGAATAGGGCGCAAAAGACGTTACTTTTGAAAAATCAAAGCCCGGAGGGGGGGTAATCCGATCATTCAGCACCGCTTTGGCCTTGGTGTGAAGCACCCCTTCGATGTCTTGAAGGGCGTTTCGAATTTCAACATCAACCCGATAGTCCCCTCCATTTTTCTTGATTTTCCCCGCCATCAGATGGATCAGCTGTTTGTCGCTATCCAGCCGGATACCTTTTAACAACCGCATGTCATCCATGCCCTGTAACATCAATCCGGGGTTGTTGTGCAGGGCGGTATGCCCGATCCACTCTGTCAGCAGTGCAAAGGGAACCACTGGGACGCCATCCAGTTGATGGTCTTTCAGAACTGGATGGGACGGAAGGTCTATATTTTGGTTAAACATGACCTCAAGAGGGGGACGTTGGGGATACATACGGGTGACAGAGGCATCTTTTCGGCTTTGGGGTGGCGTGTCTGTGGTGGTTGCCCTGCCGAATGTGGCACCGATGACCACTTCTATTTGGCTGCCAGGTGGTTGGGATATTTCCTGAACCAAACTATTTACACCAGCATCCAGGGGGATAAGCGAAATTCCTTTGTTTTCAAATTCACGTCTCAAGGCATCTGTTACCATGCCTCCATTCCAGGGTCCCCAATTCAGAGAAAGGAGCTTGCAATTCTGGCGCCGGTGGGCTTCCCTCTGAGCCACTTTGTTCAGAACCTCGTTTGCCATGGCATAATCAGATTGCCCCTGGTTGCCGACACGCGCTGCCACGGAAGAAAAAAGCACCAGGTATCTTAGAGAATCCTGTGCTGTGGCCTGCAGGATATTTTCAAGTCCTTTCACTTTCGTATCCAAGACGCGTGAAAACTGGGCTTCGGTTTTATCCACGATCAACCGGTCTTCAAGTACGCCGGCACCATGGATAACACCGGTGACGGGACCGACGGTTTTTCGAACGCGCGCCAACACCTTCGTAGTATCTTCCGCATTGCGAACGTCAACGGCGTAATAATAAACTTGGGCACCAGCAGTTTCTATTTCCTGAAGGGTCGTGAGGACCTCTCGATTGGCCATGTGTTTGTTAAAAACAGACTCAAGTTCTATTGGTTTGGGGTGTTTCCCGTGAAATTCATGGGACAAAATGGCTTTTTTAATTTCTCCCATGTCGGAAAGCGATGATAACCAGGACGGCTCCGGTGTTGGTTCAGGCGAACGGCCCAGAAGCACCAGAATCGGTTTTGCGGATCGGGCCAGCGATTTGGCAACGGTAGCGGTAATCCCCCGGGCACCACCACTAATTACAAAAACATCCTCCGAAGTGATGGGGAGCGTGTGTGTTTCGGATGGAGGCAGTGAAACACTTTTCATTTCTAAGGTAACCGGATGGGATTGTGTCAGGCCAATCTCGATGGGAAGGTCCGGATTGCCGTCCAGAAGTGTTGACGCAAGCTCCTGGGCGATTTGCGTTTTGTCTTGCCATTTCGGATGGATATCGATGGCATGACACCGAACGTTTTTCCATTCAATGGCGGCCGTTTTTGTAAGGCCCGCCAGGCCTCCCAATACCGGGTTTTTAAAGGGTTTCCCGCTGAACCCAAACGCCCCATCCATAAAGGATACCGTCGCAAACAGTGCATCCCCGGTTTTAGCTGCAGCCATCAGAGACGGGGCAAGGTGCTTTGCGAGCGTGAACGCATCCGCAAGCGGCGCTGTGTCCAACAAATCCGATCCGTTATGGGCGCCGGGCAGGGATGGCGGTACGGAGGGGAGAATGACCAACCCGCAGGCATCCGCTATCGACATCTCTCCGGTGCGAATTTTTTCTACGACTTGCCAGGAGATGCATTCGACATGAAGGCCCCGGCTTCGAAAAATGTCAGCCAGCTCACCAGAAAGCCCTGTATTGCTTTCCGTTACATACAACTTCTGGGTTAATGCTAACGAAGGAAATTTTTGTTCAGGTTTGGGAAGGGGTGAAACGGTTATCAGCTTACGATCTATGGCGGCCTCGTTGTTGGATTTCGGCGTTTCGGGCTGATTTGAAATCTCCGGCTCAGGCCGGTTCACAGCAATTTCGGATGGTTTGGCTGCTGGGCTTTTATCAGCTGTGAGATGGGAAATCATTTGCCGAAAGGTTTTCAGGGTGCCCATTACATCGGGGGGGACATTCGGAAGATCCGGTACTTTTTCTTCAAGGGTGGACAGGATTTCAACCCGTTTGATGGAATCGATGCCAAGGTCTGATTCGATGTCCATGTCGAGCCCGAGCATTTCCTCCGGATATCCGGTCAACTGACTGACAACGGATAGCAGCGTTGTCTGGAGATCATCGCTTTCGGGAATTGGCTCTGGATTTGATTTTTTCGGATTTGAGTTTTCTGGGGGGCATGCTGTTTCATCACCCGGCATTTGACCGGACAGGTGCGTGAGGATTTGTCTGAGGGTTTTCAGACTTCCCATGATGTCCGGCGGGACGTCTGGCAGACCGGGCACTTCCGCCTCAAGGGTGGACAGGATTTCAACCCGTTTGATGGAATCGATGCCAAGGTCTGATTCAATGTCCATGTCGAGCCCGAGCATTTCCTCCGGATATCCGGTCAAACGGCTGACCACTGAAAGCAGGGCTGCCGGAAGTGTAGTGCCGGCAGGGCCAGATGGTTGGCTTGCGTCTATTGGATGATGGGTTTGGGATATCTGCGTGCTGTTTTGACCTAATATTTGATCTGGCATTTGATCGGATAGGTGCGCGATGATTTGCCTGAGGGTTTTCAGGCTTCCCATGATGTCCGGCGGTACATCCGGCAGGCCGGGTACTTCCTCTTCAAGGGTGGACAGGATTTCCACCCGTTTAATGGAATCGATGCCAAGGTCTGACTCAATGTCCATGTCGAGCCCGAGCATTTCCTCCGGATATCCGGTCAAACGGCTGACCACTGAAAGCAGTGACCGGGAAAGCGACTGGTTATCGATGGGGGGCTTGTTTTCCAGTTTTCTTTTAGATTGTTTGGCAGGCAGCGGACTGCTTTGTTCTGGCTCAGCCGGTGGCGTTGTTGCTGATGATAAAGCAGCGGTTGGTTCGGCTTTCGGTGGTGAATCGGGTAGCGATACCACAGGTGTGGCAGTGGGGATGTCCACTTCGTGTCCCATGGGTGGCAAACTGGGGGTGATACCTGTTAATCGCTGGGCGCTGGCGATCATTTCCTTCAAGGCGCGACTGGCTTCTGTTTGAGTTTCCAAAAATTTTTGATGGGTTTCCGCGGTTTGAAGTTGAAGTGCCTGCATAGACTTCAAGCCTTGTTCTGCCACCTGGAGTGCTTTGGTGATTGCGTCTGAAACGTTATTTTTATCCATGGATTGTGACGTTCCTGTGGTTAAACGGTTTTTTGACTTACCCGTCGGTGTTGCGTGATGCGACTGCTCTGAAAGAGCGGCTTCTGCGGACGGTTTGGAGCGGATTGGTTTTGGACGCGGCACGGGCGCTGCGGGTTTACTTGGCCTGACGTTCGCACCGCTAAGGGGCACCCTCATTTTTATTGGCGGTGCTTCCGTTGCTGCGCTTTCCCACTGTTCCAATGCCACTGAATGCCCCAGGGCACATAGCTGACATAAGGTCCGTGCCAGCTGAAAAAGTCCGGATTCTGCCACATTTCCATTGTCCATCGAGACGGTATGAGTCTCCTCAGACGAAAGGCTGTTTTTCGCGAGACCGGACAGAACTGCTCGCGGGCCGACTTCAAGAAAAGTGCGCACGCCTGCCCGATACAGACCTTGAAGATTACCCAAAAAATTCACTGGTGAGACCAAATGCTTGGCCAGGGCCAATTTTACATTTTGTTCATTTTTACTATGTGTGGTGCCGGTATAATTACAAAACACATCTGTGTCGGTTGGGGTGATGGGAACGGCAGTGAGGGCTTCTGAAAAGGAAGTCCTGGCATGTTCCATCATGGGGCTGTGAAATGCATTTGAGACCGGCAGACGCTTGATTTGAAACCCCCACTGAAGGCACTGCTTCTCTATCGCTTCAATGGCATAAAGTGGGCCGGAAAGGACCCCCTGCCTTGGACTGTTCCGGTTCGCAAGCACGACCGGAAGTTCTGTATTTTTAAGTTTCGTTACAATATCATCGATAGGCCCCATCACAGCTGTCATAACACCTGGGTTGCCTTTCAATTGGGCCATGCAACGGCCTCTGGCAATGGAAAGGGTGTAAAAGTCTGTTTCGGAGAGCCACCCTGCAGTAAAAAGGGCGCTCAGTTCTCCATAACTATGCCCGCAACATGCATCCGGTATTACCTGAAATCGTTTGAGAATAGAGAACATTGCATGGCTGATGCTTCCAATGGCAGGTTGTGCATATTGTGTTTGCCGCAAAAGATCTTCCTGGGCCTGTTTTTCGGCGTCCGTTTGGGGTGGTAACGGATAGGCGACTTCTGAAAGCCCTGTCGTGTCGGTGCCCCATACTGCTTGAAAGTGTTGCGATGCCAATTCAACGGCTTGAAAGGCTTCAGGAAACATACAGATGAGTTCTTCGGCCATCTGAACATATTGACTGCCCTGGCCTGGGAAGAGGAATCCTAGCTTTCCAGGCGCGCTGCCCTGACCGTAAAATGTGCGTGAATTGGGTTTTACGTCCAAGCCGGATTTGTTTAAAATATTTTGGGCAGTATGCTTCAAGGCCGCCGAAAGCCTGCCGGGGGACTGCTCTTCCTTCGTTAGCACCATTAGAAGCCGGTGGGAGGCTTTGTGGGAAAAATCTTTCCGGTATTGCGACAATTTGGCGGTTAGCGCTATCGGAGAAAGTCCCTCTTCGATAGCGCGTTGGAGGTGCAGCATTTCATCCGAAAGCGCCTGACAGGTGTCTCTTGATATCGCAAGGATTTCCACAGAGCCATCCCAGGCAACAGCCTGTTTTTCCTTGTGGTATTCTTCCAGAACAACATGAAAATTGCTGCCCCCAAATCCAAAGGCACTCACCCCACAACGGCGGGGGTGCCTAGGGGATGAAAACCAGGGACGCCGTTTTGAAGGCAGATAAAACGGGCTGTTGGGGATATCGAGTTTGGGGTCTGGTGGTTCGGCTTTCAGTGTGGGGGGCAAGACTTTATGGTATAGTGCCAACGTAGATTTAATCAGGCCCGCTGAACCTGCAGCGGCTTTTGTATGACCGATCATTGATTTGACGGCACCAAGGGCACACCAGGGGCGGCGTTTATTTTCATTATCAAACTCAAAAACCTGCTTCAGGGTTTGAAACTCTACCTCATCACCCACTCTGGTTCCTGTTCCATGAGCCTCCACGAGTTCGATCGTATCAGGGGTAATTCCCGCCATGCCGTAGGCGGTTTGCAATGCTTTTTTTTGCCCCTCGGTGCGGGGGGCATAGATGCTCTGGGAGCGTCCATCGCTGGAGGTTCCCATGCCTTTGATCACCGCATAGATGTTGTCCCTGTCCTTCTCGGCGTCTGGCAGACGTTTTAAAACAAGAAGTCCAATCCCTTCTCCCAGAAGGGTGCCGTCGGCATTTTTCGAAAAAGGCTGAATCTCCTCTGTGGGTGAGAGTATTTGTGTTTTTGAAAAACACATGTGCATGAAAATATCGTTCAGTAGATCGACTCCACCGGTAAGCACCATGTCGGAGCGTTCGGACACAAGTTCCATATAGGCCAGGTGAAGAGCACTCATAGAACTGGCACATGCAGCATCCACCACGCAGTTTGTGCCGCCAAGGTCAAGCCGATTGCTGATGCGTCCCGCAATGACATTGCCAAGCAACCCAGGAAATGAATTTTCCTGCCATGGGACATAGGCGTCTGAGATGTGCTGGATCACCTGATCTGCTTGATCATCGGGAACACCAGCGGCAGCCAAGGCTCGACGCCACTGCGGATGGCCCAACCTGGCCCCTAACGCTATCGCCAACTCCTGTGTGCCTGTGGCCCCTAACACGACACTGGTCCGATTTCGGTCAAACGCTTTGCTGTTCAGATATCCGGCATCTTCGAGGGCCAGTTTGGCGGCCACAAGTGACAATAATTGAGAGGTGTCGGTTGCCTCCAACTGGTTTGGTGGGATGCCGAATTCTGTTGGATCAAAATCAATGGCCGGCAGGAAGCCACCCCGGCGACAGTAAATGCGATCGGGTGCCTTTGGGTTACTGTCAAAATAATCTTCCGGCGACCAATGGGTATCCGGTACTGTGGAAATGGCATCTTTTCCCTGAAACAGAAGGTGCCAGTAAGCTTTCAGGCCATTTGATTGAGGGAAAAAACATCCCATACCGATGATGGCAAGGGGGACATTATTTTTGTGTTGCTCTGTCATATGCGTTAACCATTAATGTGTATAAAATCATTCAGTTCTGAAAGTGGGGCGGGTGCAAAATTCATTGCCGCGGGTGGCACTGGGATGCCTTGGGTTATGAGCCAATTGGCACGTGTGATTACGCTTGCACCGATAAGCAAATTCATTGCGACGGTTACTACCTTTCTGTTTTTCGGCTGTGACAGGAATGTTGACCGGGTCCATTCGTTAAAGGCCCCGATCGTGGGACCACACCAGACCTGATAATCAATACGCCGGTTTGGCACGCCGTTGGTGGCCCACCGGACCGATTGCCCTAAGTAGGAACGAAACAGCAGCGCCATTTTATATTTTGGATTTGATTCAGCCCGTTCGATTTGTCTGGCATCACGGTTTCGGAAAAAACGGCAGGTCTGATGCCACTCCTCCTCAATGCTTTGCCGAAAATAATCCCGTTCCAATAGCTGACACTCTGCGGCTGTAAGTTCGTCGATAGCGTCATGGCGGCAGTAAATTTCGTAAAGTTTTGTCGCCCGAAGGGGGAACATGGTGCCTCGTTTGAGCACCTGTACCTTGACACCCATTTCAAACATATCTGCAGACGGTGCCATGGTGACATCTGCCTGATCGGCTTCAGCAAGCATCGTTCGGACGGTTTCGGAGGTGCCAGACTCGATACAGGCTTGATTGATACTACCGGTAAGCACATAGCCAGCACCCATGGCAAATGCGGCAGCCGTTGATACCGGTGTCGCTATGCCTCCGGCAAGTCCGATGCAAAGGGGACGTTGATATCGATGTTTTTCATTCAACTCATCCCGAAGTGCCAGCATGGTCGGGAGAAGGGAAATGGCCGGACGGTTGTCGGTATGGCCACCGGAATCGGCTTCGGCTGTGAGATCGTGGGCCACTGGTATGTGTCGCGCCAACTCGGCTTCGTCAGGCGTGATCATTCCTTTTTCAACCAACGGCGCTATCAGCTTTTCGGGGGGGGGCGATAAAAATTTCCGGGCAACCTCAATGCGGGAAACCTTTGCGATGACCTTGTTTGGGCAGACGATTTCACCGGTGTCAGTCCGGTGAATCCCTTTGATCCGATAGTAGACAAGGGGAAGCGTCAAATCAAGAAATGCGGCTGCGCTGATACGATGAACGCCTAAGGCCAGGTATAAATCAACAGTGGCTTGTTCAAGTAGTGGATCAAAAGGACTGTGTATTAAATTGAATCCATAGGGTTTATTGACGAGTTGCTTTTGAATTTGATGGATAGCGGACTCAATTTCAGAGATGGTCAGCCCTCCAGATCCAAAAAAACCGATCATGCCGGCATTGCCCATTTCGACAACCATTTTAACCGATGAAATACCGTTTGCCATGGCACCTCCAACATACGGATATTGGAGACCGTGATCCCTTTTAAAAAGCAAATCCCCGAAAGATTCCGGTGAGATGGGGGGCACATAAGCACAAAGGGGGCGCGCAGCTTCTTGAGGCGGCATGCCGGGCCCGATACAGGCACATCCCTGCTGGGTGACCCGCAACTGTTCGTTTGCCTCAAAAACAAAAACAGGCTGGGTGATTTGCCGTAGTGCGGCATGAAATGAGGTGGCGGGCGGATTTGACACCCCTTTTTCCGGTTGCCACCAGCCCTTATGGAGATAATGATACTGCCAGGATCCCAAGATATTACCTGTCATATTAATAAAAATTACAATACGTTTCTACAGTATTGCCAAACTTGCATAGCGTTCGGCAGGAAACGAGATTCAAAACAATAAATAAGCGCAATGCGTCATCGGCGCGTCATTTTGTTGTGAAATTAAATAGTTAATAAAACTAAAATCCATTAAATAAAAAAAAACTTTGTATTCTGTCAAGGACTAAAGCACTACTTGTTACCTATAAGGGTCATATAGATAACGCGATATGGTGCTGCGTCACAACCATGGAAACGATATTTTGCGGAAAGTTGGTTAAAACTGTCAGTGGCGGTAAGGCGTTCCTAATGCTGAAAAGCAACTATTCGTAGTTGAAAATCGTTGGCGTTGACATATTCTCACGATAATGGCTTTCAAGTCTGTTTTCAAAAAAGAATTTTGTTTCGTTGAAGGCGGGTTTGAGCTCGGTGAACCATGTGGCACTCGGGTCATATTGTGCAAAAAACGGGCGTTGTACCCAATCCGGATCGCGCCCCTGTAAAAAACGCAATTCGAAAATCTTGTTGCCCATAATTTCTGTTACCCCTAAGATTTGAATTTTGCCCGGATTGGCCGACATGCTGGGCCCCCGTACAGTGCGGCAGAGACCACTGACATTTTGATAGGCGTCCCTAAAGATTTCCCACGCTCGAACCAGCGGGATGCTGAAATAGTGGTGTGCGCCGGTATCCCGTGCCACAAACATGTAATAGGGGATACAACCAAGATCGACTTGGGTGTTCCAGAGGTGTTGCCAGATTAACGGATTGTCATTTATGTTTTTCAGTATAGGGGACTGGGTCCGAATCTCGGCGCCTGTTTCGCGTATTCGCAAAAGTGCATTTCTTACAATCGGAGATTGCAATTCCGCTGGATGGTTAAAGTGAGCCATAATCGCCAGATGAACCCCCGCGTTTACCACCCGCCGGAACAACGTCAGTAGTTCTGATGAATCATCGTCCGTTAGAAACCGCAAGGGCCAGTAGGTTAAAGACTTTGTGCCAATTCTAATCCTGCGCAGATGGGGTAGCTTCGCTGTGAGCAGTGGTTCAATATTCGCGGATAGTACCTTGGCAGACATAATCAGCGGGTCCCCCCCTGTGAAGAGCACATCGGTGATTTCTGGATGATTTTGAATGTATGCCACCAGAAGTTTCATTTCACGGCTGGCAAATCTTAACCGTGTCATGCCTGTGAACTGGGGCCATCTGAAACAGAAAGAGCAGTAAGCATGGCAGGTTTGCCCCTTGCCTGGAAAATAAAGGACTGTTTGACGATATTTATGCTGGACGCCTGGAATGGGCTCATCATTGATATAGGGGATGTTATGATTGAGTTGGCCAGCCGGGTGGGGGTTTAATTCCAGTCGAATACGGTCAGCTGTTTTCGCAACGACGTTTTTGGGTGCCTTTTTACGGACAAGGTCGGCCACTTCCTCAAAGTGGCGGGGGATCAGCATTTCCCGACAGGGAAACGTCAGTTTGAAGATGGGGTCCTCGGGTACATTCGTCCAATCGATCAGGTGCTCTGTGATGAAATTATTGACTTTGAAAGGAAGAATATGGCTGACCACTTCAATGTCATTTTGTTGTTCAGGGCTTAACGTGTTAAGCTGGGGAATACTTCGAAAGTTTGATTTGGTATAAGCCTTGTATTGCATGCCATGCCCCTCTTTTGTCTGGACAGTGCCGCCAATTTCAAAACATCCCTTTTGATGCTCTGTGTGTCTGGGAAATCTCTGCGTTGGCTTCAAATTTCAATCCATGAAATACGCTGAGGTGTTTCGCCTGTTGAAATTTTCAGAGACGCCTTGACTCTAACCAAACGAAACCGATTCAAAAAGGGTTCATTGGCCATGATGATACAACAGAATGTCCTGGCGAGGGATGTTGCTTGAAAAGTATTTATATATAATTAAATATCTTAACTTCCATTCATATGTCAAGATAGAAATCCGCCATACGCTTAAAAAACTTTTGTTTACAGGTAATTGTAACACCTGAGCGGGAAGGAGCTGTCGGGTAGATATTGCCATTGATTTTTGAGCGTTATGGTTTCAAGGCGGGACGACACCATGTCGTCCCTACCTTGAGCTCTCTGTATTTCGGGGTGAAAAGGAGAGCTATGCTGACACACCAAATTATGGTGGTGAGTCCTTTTTCATGGTTTTCATGTGGTCAATTTGTATGGTAATTTCGTTTTGCACACTTTTGACACAGTCCGGACAGTATGTAGAGGATAACAGGATGTTTAGGTTTTCCTTTAAAAAGTGGTCCATCGCCATCCATTGAGCGTTCCCGTTGCGCTCGCTCTTTTCGAAACGGACTTTTTTGCAAACACAGCAACTGCTTAGTATGCTGCCATAAAAGCCGATCCTGCGCCTTTGCTCAAGATCGGATAAATTCCGATTAACCCTGAATAAAAGTTCTTCGATTTGTAAGGGCCTGAACAGATAATCATCGGCGCCCAGATGGAAAATGTCGTCTTGAAAATGCATGGCCTCGATGGCGGCAATTATGATCAGCGGGATTTCTGGAAGGGATGCCCGGGTTGTGTTTAAGATAGTGGGTCCATCTACCTTGGCGGTTGCCAGTTCGGTTATCACCAAATCAAAATGGTTGGCTTCAATCTGTTTGATCCCGCTGCTGCTGTTAATTGCCATGGTGATATCATAATGTTTATTATCCAGAGCCCTGCAGGTGGTCATCAGGGATTGAGGATTGTCATCAACAACTAGTATCTTTTGGTTCATCTGATTGATCCCTTTAAACATGTTTCATTCTGGAGATTGGAATTTCTACCAGTTTTCGTGCCCCCACACATTACGACGCATATAAGTCCTTTAAAAATGTAATGCATATTGTGTGCCAGCGCAATTAGCCACTGTCGATATTTTGCGTGCAATTATAAGTGCCTATAACTATATTTAAAAATTGCTTTTTTTGTGGGGATGTTTTTGTTGATTTCATTCTCGAAATGAGATAGTCGTAAACGATGTTTACATGTTTTATTCTGAGTGTAAAAGCGACGCATTTTTAAGTCTATTTATAATTATTACAGATGAATGAGATGATCAAAAGCTGTTTAGATGTTAAGAGGCTGCCGTGAAAAAATCCAAAACCCGGGCGAATTTGAGCAAAAATGATTTCGCTTTGCTCTACGAAGTGGCCAATTCCATCCACTCAATTACCAATCTGGATGCCATGTTGAACCATATTTTCCATGAAATCAGGAAGGTATTGGATATTGAGGGGGTGTCAATTGCGTTGCATGACGAACGCAAAAGGGAATTTTATTTTCTTCGAACGGTTGAGCACCAATGCGGGGTGGCCACACCAAGCTCCACGAATATGCGGTTTCCCGACCAGAAAGGGATTGCCGGCTGGGTGTTGCGGGAGAGGAAAACCGCAGTGGTTCAGGATGCCTATAAGGATAAACGGTTCTATAAAGGAATGGACCGTCAAGGCAGTTTCAAAACGAAGTCGATGATCTGCGTGCCACTTCAGACCCGAAAAGGAATTATCGGGGTGCTCTATGCGCTGAACAAATTATCGGGTGAATTTTCGGACCGTGAAACTGCTCTTCTCGAGGTCCTATCCGGTAGCATTGCCGTGTCTGTTGAAAATGCGAAGTTGTATGGAGAGTTATCCCAATATGTGTATCGACTGGAGGATGAAAACCGGCGTTTGAAAGGAGACCCGCTTGCACGGTTTCGCCTTCAGGGGATTATCGGGTCAAGTCCGGCCATGCGAAAAGTGTTTCATCTGGTGGATAAGGTAATCAGAACGAAGACCCCCGTTCTTTTGCAAGGAGAGACCGGTACGGGCAAGGAGCTGATCGCCAAGGTGATTCATTACAGTGGCCCACTGAAAGAACAACCTTTTGTTGCAGAGAATTGCGGCGCTTTATCAGAAAGCCTACTGGCCAGCGAACTGTTTGGTCATGTAAAAGGGGCATTTACCGGGGCCGAGGCGGATAAAAAGGGGCTTTTTGAACTGGCTGATGGCGGCACTGTCTTTCTTGACGAGATCGGAGAGACAAGCCCGGCGATGCAGGTAAAAATGCTGCGGGCCATTCAGGAGGGGCAAGTACGGCCGGTTGGCGCCGAGCAGACTATTGATGTCAATGTCCGTGTGATTGCTTCTACAAATCGGAACCTTGAAAATGAAGTGGCGGCGGGTAACTTCCGGAAAGATCTCTATTACCGAATCAATGTCTTCCCCATCCTGATGCCGCCACTACGGGACCGTGTGGAGGACATTCCGCTATTGGTTGATCACTTCCTTAAACTGACTGTGGACAGGTTTGGTGTGTCAACAAAAAGTATTGCGCCCGGCACCTTGACACTTCTTTTGAATTACCAGTGGCCGGGGAATGTTCGCCAACTTGAAAATGAGATTGAACGGGCGGTGGCCCTTGTGGGGGATCGGAAGGTGATTCGGCCAGAGCATCTTTCAGGCGACGTAAACCCCTGGGCAGCGCAGGACTGCACACCCATCGGCCGGGACGAAAAACTGAAAGACGTGATAGAGCGAATCGAACGGCAGATGATTCATACCGCCCTATCGAAAACAAACGGCAACCGTACAAAAAGTGCCGAAATGCTTGGATTGACACGACAGGGCCTGATTAACAAATTGCATCGCTATGGTTTGATGTCGTAACCCGTTATTCCTTCTTTAGGGGAATAGCGTATTTTTTCATATACTTCCAGACAGAGGTACGGCTCTTTCCAATCTGGCGGGCCACTGCTGCCTTGTTCCACCCACAGTGATCTAACAATTGCAATAGTTCATTCCGTGTGATGTTGGCAGAATATGCCCCCCCTGTTTCCACAGAGGATATCGTTGGGGCGGTCATTTGTCGAATCTCAATGGGAAGATCAGGCACCTCAATCAGGCCCCGATGCCTTAGCACAAATGCATGTTCAATGGCATTTTCCAGCTCGCGAACATTGCCAGGCCATGAATAGTCCATTAAAAGACGCATCGCATTAGCAGCTATACCCTGTAAACATTTCCCCGTTTTTTGGTTTTGCAGCTTCAGAAAATGGTCAACCAGTAGAAAAATATCCTCTTTTCTTTCCCGAAGAGACGGCACACGGATGGGGAAGACTTTCAGCCGATAGTAGAGGTCTTCCCGAAAAAGGCCATTTTGGACCCTATCGAACAGGTTTCGATGGGTGGCCGCAATCACTCGGATATCAATGTCTCGGAGTCTTGAGTCTCCCACACGTTCAATTTTTCGCTCCTGAAGCACCCGAAGCAGCTTTATCTGCATATAGGGGCTGATTTCGCCAATTTCATCGAGAAATACCGTGCCACCACTGGCCTCTTCAAACCGGCCGATACGGTCCCGGATGGCGCCGGTGAACGCACCTTTCGTATGGCCATACAACTCGCTTTCCAGCAGTGATTCAGACAGGGATGCGCAATTGACGACCACAAAGGGGCCACCGTTCCGGTGGCTATGGTGGTGAATCGCTCCGGTCACAAGCTCTTTTCCGGTACCGCTTTCACCTTCCACCAGAATGGTGGCATCGCTTGCGGCTGCTGCCTTGATCGCGGCAAATACCTGCTTTATGGCACGGCTTTTTCCGATGATATTGCCATACTGGTACCTTTCACCAAGCTTACGTTCCGCCTCTTCGACCTTAAGCCGCGTTGTTTCTAATTCGGTCAGATCTGTAACGGTTTCGACGGCCCCGATTGCATTGCCTTCGTTATCGGTAATCAGACGGGCATTTTTCAAAATAGGCACCATATGGCCTTCTTTGTGTTTCAGCATGCATCGTTTCCCGTCAACATTGCCGATGGCGAAAATGCCGCATTCCTTAAAATCAGGGGGGCAGTTGTCTTGAAAACATCGATTGAATTCAAAGTGCTGGCAATTTTTTCCCACAGCTTCAGATGCCTTGTAGCCGGTGATCTGTTCCATGGACCGGTTCCATGAAGTGATGATGCGGTTGGCATTCACCGTAAACATGCCCTCTGCCATGGTTTCAAACAAAAGCTCGGCGAGGTTTTCATATCGAATGTTTTCCGAAAGCCGATGGGGATGGTTTTCGTGGGTTTCATCTGTTGCTAAATATTTGTTCATTGTGTATGGCTTTTGTTAGAGGATGGCCGGTGTCGCCATTCCGTTACTGTAACGTTACATAGCGTTACTTATGTGTAAATGTAACGCATGGGACGCGTCAATAAAAAAAAAGAAATTGGTTTCATGAACGCGCAGAAACGGTTTAGTGATTTGGTATCATTCATAGAACACTAAGCATGCAAATTCCTGATTGAAATTTTCTGGCGTTGGCACAAAAAGTGTACTTACCCCTAATCTGCACATAATGAACAAAGCGAAGATGTTAACCTTTTCATAAGAAAGGAGTGTTTGCCCATGACGGCAGCAAAACGTGTGGTAATCATAGGAGGGGTTGCCTGTGGCACAAAGGCCGCCTGTAGGTTGAGACGGTTAGATCCAGATGTCGAGATTACGGTAATCGAAAAAGGCGATTTAGTTTCCTATGGGGCTTGTGGCTTGCCATATTATGTGGAGGGTGCATTTGATGATATTCAAGAGCTTGTGAATACACCGATCGGTGTACCGAGAACCCCCCCATTTTTTAAAAATGCCAAGGGGGTCGATGTCCAACTTGGCAAGGAGGCGCTTCAGATAAACCGTGACAATAAAACCATAACCGTGAAAGTCCTTGAGGATGGATCCACAACGGATTTGCCCTATGACACGCTCGTGTTGGCTGTGGGGGGGGCTCCGGTGCGCCCCCCCATAGATGGTCTTGGGCTTGAGAATCTCTGGTTTATGACCCATCCCAACGATGCTGAAGGACTTTTGAAAGAAATGAGTGCGCAACGGTTTAAGCGGGCAGTGCTTGTGGGGGCGGGGTTCATTGGCGTCGAAATGGCGGAAGCACTGGTGCGACAGGGGCTTGATGTGACCGTGGTGGAGATGATGGATCAGATTATGCCAGGGGTCCTCGACAAAGACATCGCTTTATTCAGCGCCAATCACATGCGTCAGCATGGGGTGAACCTGCGATTGGGGGAGAAGGTCGTTGCCGTTACCGGGGAAGGGAAGGTGTCGGGTGTTCAAACCGATCGGCAGAATATTCCGGCAGATGTTGTGGTGGTGGCGGTGGGAACCCAACCCAATACCCACCTGGCCAAGGCTGCGGGCTTGGATTGCAACAGAGGGATTCTGATTAATGAGTACTGCCAGACCAGTGATCCGGACATTTATGCCGGGGGAGACTGCGTTGAAAATCGATATGCCCCAAATGAGAGTATTAAAAACCTGTATGTGCCGCTGGGGTCCACAGCCAACAAGCATGGCCGGGTGATTGCCAATCATATTGCTGGCATGCGGACCCCGTTCCGGGGGATCACCACAAGCTCGGTCGTTCGAGCCTTTGATTTTACCATTGGTAGGACCGGATTGACGGAGGCGCAGACAGAAATGCTTGGCATAGACGTGGTGGTGACAACTTGGTCCGGGCCGGATATGCCCCATTACATGCCTGAATCAAAACCCTTTGTCATTAAAATGATCGCCGGAAAGAACGATCGCAAATTGCTCGGCGTCCAGGTGGCCGGTATGGGAAATGCCGCCAAAAGACTCGATGTGGCCGCGTCAATCATTCTCTTGGGCGGAACCTTGGATGATCTGGCCAATGTGGATTTTGGTTATGCCCCCCCATTTTCACCCCCTATCGATCCGCTTGCCGCCTGTGCGCACCTCCTGACAAATAAGATGGATGGTCTTGCGGTTGGTATTTCCGCGTTTGAAGCCAAAAAAAGAATTGAAAACGGGGATGTGGTCCTGCTGGATGTTCGGATGCCGGAGGAGGTGGCCACGGTGCGATTGCCCTATAAAGCGGTTTGTATTCCCCTTGGCCAATTGAGAAGCAAGCTATCAGAACTTCCCAAGGATAAGGAGATTATCGCGTTTTGTAAGGTGAGTATGCGGGGCTATGAGGCGCAACGGATTTTGAATGCAAACGGCTTTGATCGTGTTTCGTTCATAGAGGGCGGGGTTATTGCCTGGCCATTCGGGGATTTGCAGAATGGATAAGTTAGCGCTCATCTGGCGACGAGATTGGAAATAAGAGGAGATTTTGTATGGGAAAAAAAGTGGTAATTGTCGGCGGTGTGGCACTCGGGCCCAAGACCGCCTGTCGCATTAAACGACTCGATGCAACAGCTGAAGTGACCGTGGTTGATAAGGATGAGTTCATCTCCTATGGCGGGTGCGGCATACCGTACTATGTGAGCGGGGATGTCCAGGAGATCGAAGGGCTTATGTCTACCAGTGCCCATGTGCTAAGGGATCCCCGATTCTTTAAAAACGCAAAGGGCGTTGTCGTTCACAAACAAACAGAGGCGATTTCGATCGATCGAAAAGAGAAAACGGTTCGTGTTCGAAATCTGGTCGATAACGAAGAAAAAACCCTTGCCTATGACAAGCTCGTTCTTGGCACCGGGGCGCTGCCGTTTGTGCCGCCCATTCCAGGTGCCGATTTGCCAGGGGCAACCGTGGTGGCAACCCCTCGGCATGCGATCGATATCAAAGAGAAAATAGCCAAAGGGCAAGTCGAAAAAGCAGTGGTAATCGGAGCGGGACCCATTGGAATTGAAATGGCGGAGGCTTTGACGGATTTATGGGGGGTTGAAACCACCATCGTGGAAATGCTCGACCAGGTGCTCCCGGGGCCGGTGGGAAAAGACTTTGCCGTCCCCCTGAAAAACCATTTGGAGGAAAAGGGTGTCCAGGTGCTTGTCTCTGAACAGGTGACAAAAATCCTGGGGAGTGTTGAAACGGGGGTAACGGGTGTCGAAACCACAAAAACCACCATTCCCTGTGATCTTGTGGTGATGTCGGTGGGAATTCGTCCCAATACCAATCTCGCAAAAGCGGCGGGGTTGGCAATTGGCGCCACCGGCGGTATTATTGTTGACGAGATGCTGCGGACCAGTGATCCTGATATTTATGCCGGTGGGGATTGTGTGGAAATTATGCATCAGGTCTCTGGCCAGAAAGTACATATGCCGCTTGGGTCACTGGCCAATCGTCAGGGGCGGGTTATTGGTACCAACGTGGCCGGCGGGCGCGCAACTTTTTCCGGCACCATCGGGAGCCTGTGTGTCAAAATTTTTGACATGACTGTTGCCCGGGCTGGCCTGACATTGAAGCAGGCCTGTGCGGTTGGGTTCGATGCAGTTTCTACCGTTGTCTCCCAGGCAGACCGGGCACATTTTTATCCGACCCAGGAAATGATGTGCATGAAGCTTATCGCTGATCGGAAGACCCGTGTGGTGCTTGGGGTTGAGGCCATCGGGGTGCTTGGCGATGCCGTAAAGGCGCGGGTAGATGCAGTGGCCGCTTTGCTGGCCACGAAACCAACCCTTGATGTCATTTCAAATCTCGAGGTAGCGTATGCGCCGCCCTATGCGTCGGCGATGGATATTGTAAACAGTGCCGCAAATGCCCTCGAAAATACCATTGAGGGGCGTCATCGACCCGTCTCCGTAGATGAGTTTGTAACTGCATTTGAAACGGAAAATGCCTGTGTATTGGATGTTCGTAGTGCGGTTCAAGCGGGCCCTTATATGAAACGATATGGCGAACGCTGGATGAACATCCCCCAGGAAAATCTTTCCGGTAGCGATGTGGCGCAGATGAATCGAAAGCCACTTTATCTTATCTGCGGTTCCGGGCCAAGGTCCTATGAGGCCCAACTGTTTTTAAGGAGCCAGGGAGTTGACGATACAAAAAATGTTCAGGGCGGGATCAAAATGATGCAGTTAACCTTTCCGGAATATACAACCTTCGATGATGACAACGAATCGCCCCATTGATGTATTGACGGAAAAGGCACAAGAGATCTGGGCCGTCGCCGGATTGTTGAACAAACCGGTGACGGTCTCTGCGCGCTCCCTTTCCACCGACGATACGGCCATCCGGAATCATCCGGCTTTCCACTCTACGATAAAATAGGGGTTCAGTAGGTCCTCGCGATTATATTCCAATGGAACGCCGGTGTCATGGCGATAAACGGTTGCGCCTGCGCAGACCGCAATGGCCTGACCGGCGGCCGTGTCCCACTCCATGGTGGGGCCGAGACGGGGATAGATAGCCGCTTTCCCCTCTGCCACCAGACAAAATTTAAGAGAGCTCCCGGCGGAGATGAAATCAACCGCTGTGAACTGCGCCCGTTTTTCGGCAACGAAAGCCTCCAGTTCAGGAGTGGCGTGGGAGCGGCTTCCGACAATGGTATAGGGCGTTTGTGACATAGGAGAAATTGGCAGGCGTTGACTCTTTTTAATGACAACCTCCAAGGTCTGGGGCACCGATTCGGTCCCATCATCCAGGTTACGAATCATTTGCTCATCTTCCAGCCGATAGGCTCCAAGACTTTTTTCTGCAAAAAAGAGCACGTTTTTTGCCGGAATGAATATGACGCCTAAAACGGGCTTCTTATTTCGGACCAAGGCAATATTGACAGTGAATTCATCATTTCGTTTAATAAATTCCTTAGTTCCGTCCAGTGGGTCGACGATCCAAAGCGTTTCCCACTGGCGCCGCTCCCCGTAAGTGATGCTGCTTCCTTCCTCACTCAAAATTGGAATGGCCGTTTTTTCAAGGTGTGCCACAATAACCCGGTGGGCGTTTTGATCTGCCAGGGTCAACGGAGAATCATCTGCCTTGTGTTCTACAGAAAATTCCGTCTGGTATATTTCCATAATGGCTTGGCCGGCCCGAACAGATGCCTGGAGGGCGGTTAACAACAGCGAGGTTATGTCCATTAGATATATCCCTTCTGGCCGAGGAGCAATAAAATCTCCTGGGCCGCCTCGTTGGGTGTCAGGTTGGAGGTGTCAATGCGAACTTCCGGAGATGCCGGGGTTTCGTACGGGTCATCAACGCCGGTAAACCCCTTGATCATACCTGCTCGGGCTTTTGCGTACATGCCTTTTCGATCCCGGGCCTCACAGGTTTCAATCGGCGTTGCCACATGGACTTCAATAAACCCGCCATAGGTTTCAATGGTCTTGCGAATTTCCCCCCGGGTTTTTTCATAAGGCGCAATCGGTGCGCAAATGGCAACGCCCCGGTTTTTTGTGATCTCGCTGGCCACAAATCCGATGCGACGTACATTAATATCCCGATGTTCTTTTGAAAAACTGAGTTCACTGGATAGATTGTGCCGCACAATATCGCCGTCCAGAAGGGTAACAGGCCGGTCGCCCATTTCCAGGAATCGGGCATATAGGACTTTGGCAATCGTTGATTTGCCGGCACCGGAGAGGCCGGTTAAAAAAATGGTAAGTCCCTGTTTACGTGGCGGTGGGTATGATTTTTTCAGCTCATCGATGACTTCCGGAAATGTGGCCCAATCCGGAATCTGTTTGCCGGCCCGAATGCGCTCCCGGATATTGGTACCGGAAAGACTGATGACCTGGGTGTCTTTTTGGACTTGGGATACCGAACGATATTCATCCTCGAACGGGAGATAGACCATTTCGTTGAAGGGAATAATGGTTGTTTCCAACTCTACACTGAAATCCTGTACCACCTGTTTGGCAGCGTCTTTGTCGTAGAAAGGCTTGCCCTGATTGTCTACCCCGGGACCGGCGTGGTCTCTACCCACAATAAAATGGCTGCAACCGAAATTGCGTGAAATGATGGTATGCAGCAGCGCGGTCCTTGGGCCTGCCATGCGGACAGCCAGCGGCAGAAGATTCAGGAGAAAAGAATCCGGGGGGTAATGGTCAATCATGCGGCGATAGCAGCGCACCCTTGTATAATGATCAAAATCTCCCGGCTTCGTTGTGCCAACAATCGGTAGCAGCAGGAGGTTTGCTTTTGCACTTCGCATGGCCTGCAAGGTCATTTCAAATTGGGGTTTGTGAATCGGATTCCGGGTAATAAAACTTACGACCCGTTGCCATCCCAGTTTTTTAAATGTCTTTTGTACTTCCCTGGGGCTTAAGCGAATCTGTTTAAAGTCGGCATGGAGGGGCAGACTGAGTACTTCGATAGGGCCGCCAATATAATGTGTGGCCGGGTCATTCATTAGGAAATGGACCCCGGGATGGGTGGGGTTCAGTGTATCGTAAACCTGGGCGGCTTCTTTTTCTCGATCGATCGGCCAGATATCTTCAATATGCATAATGGCCAGAAGAAAACCTTCCGGGTCCCGCAGGGCAACCGATTGCCCCGCCTCGAGGCCTCTCGCAATGTTTTCCGGAATGCCCAGGCAGATCGGAATCGGCCACAAGGTGTCATTCTGAAGACGCATCCTGTCAAGGACCGATTCATAATCGGATCGGCTCATAAATCCGTTGAGTGGGGAAAAAACACCTGTTGCCAGTAGCTCCAGGTCGCACATTTGGCGATCGTTCAGGGCGATGTCCGACAGGTTGAAAGAGATTTCTTTCAGCAATTTTTGCCGTTCTTCATCCACAACTAAATCAATTAGCTCACCACCGTAAGGTTTGTTCGATTCAAACAGGTTCATTCTCGTATCTCCGCGTTCATTTTCATGTAATGGTGCGAAAGCATTATTTTTGAGGTATCGGCAGGTATTCAAAAAAGTTGAAATGTTTGACAAAACATATTCAAAGAAAAGGGGCGTGTCAAGGAGTCTTGACGGCTAAATATGGTTAAAAACCTTGACATGGGGGGGATTAAAAAATAAATATCGTGTCACCTCATAACCCGATAGAAATTCATAGACAATGAGACATTATGAACGTAAAAGTACCCGATTATATTCTGTCGATCAAACCCTATGAACCTGGAAAGCCCCTGGAAGAACTTGAAAGGGAGTATGGTGTCACAGATTCCATTAAACTGGCTTCCAACGAAAACCCCCTGGGGCCCTCCCCCAAAGCGCTTGCTGCCATGGCAAAAGTCATGCCGACGCTGCACCGTTACCCGGATGGGGGTGCGTTTGAATTGACGAGGGCCTTGGCGCAACATTTGAATGTATCGACAAAACAGATTGTGTTCGGCAATGGCTCCGATGAAATTATCGGCATGCTGACCCGCGCTTTGCTGGCGCCTGGAGATGAAGCGGTGCTTCCCCAGCCATCCTTTCTTATGTATGATATCATGGTGCGATGCAGTGGTGCCACGCCTGTCTATATCCCACTAAAGGGCCTGGCCATTGATTTGGACGGCGTGCTTGCCGCGGTGACGCCCAAAACAAGGATGGTCTTTATCAACAATCCGAACAACCCGACGGGCACCATGATCACCAAATCGGACATGGAACCTTTTCTTGCAAAACTACCGTCGAACGTGACGGTCGTTTTGGATGAGGCATATATCGAATTTGTTCAGGATGATGCCTGCGCCATCGGCACCGATTATGTAACTAACGAGCGCTTGCCGGTGGTTGTGCTGCGGACATTCTCAAAAGCATACGGCCTGGCCGGCCTTCGAATTGGGTACGGCATTATGCCGGCTGAGATCAGCAGTCTTCTCAACAGGGTTCGTCAACCGTTTAATGTCAGTTCGATTGCCCAGGCAGCGGCCCGGGAGGCCATCGGTGACACTGCCTTTTTAGAACAGACAAAGGCCCTGATTCATGAAGGGCTCTTGTATCTATACGATGAATTGCAGAAGCGCAACATTACCTGTTTCCCCACCCACAGTAATTTTTTTCTGATTGACGTGAAACAGGATGCAAGCGTGATTTTTGAAAAAATGCTTCGACAGGGCGTAATCGTTCGCGCCATGAATTCTTATGGGTTTCCTCATTACATCCGTATCAATGTGGGGTTGCCCACGGAAAACCGTCGTTTTATCGATGCCCTTGAAAAGGTACTGTAAAACGTATCGATTTGTTATTGAACACCAGACGTTACGATGAAAGCGGCCTAATATGATGAAACCCATTGTCGTTACAATTGACGGGCCAGCCGGTGCTGGCAAAACGACTGTGAGCCGAAAGCTCGCAGCAGCGCTTGGTTACCGTTATATAGATACCGGTGCACTCTATCGGGGGGTGGCCTTGGCAATTCAACGGAGCGATGTTGCCGTGGATGATGACCTGGCCCTGGAAAAAATTTGTCAGGGGCTTCGGCTTGAATTTATCAATAAAGACAACAGTACCCGCTTATTCCTTAATGGAGAGGATGTGACGGACCTGATTCGAACACCGGAAATCACAATGCTGGCATCGGCCGCATCTGCAAGACCGGTTGTCCGGCAACACCTGTTGGGGATTCAAAAGCGGTTTGGTGAAGAAAAACAGGCTGTTTTTGAAGGGCGCGACATGGGAACCGTCGTCTTTCCAAACGCAGAGGTCAAATTTTTTCTGAGCGCATCCCCAGAAATCCGTGCCATGCGGCGATTCCGGGAGCTTTCCGAAACCACGTCCGTAACTTTGGAAGAGGTCGCGAATGATTTAGAAAAGCGGGACAAAAATGACAGTTCCCGCGCCATAGCCCCGCTAAAGGCGGCCGCAGATGCAATTCTCGTTGATTCATCATCCTTTACCATAGAGGATGTCGTAAAAAAAATGCTGGCGCACATTCATCAGGTCATCCAAAACTGAAGGGTTTTGGGGCATTTAAGAACATCATCATGAAAGGGCATTCCTTTGAATATTTAAAAAAACATTGTAATTTAACGTCAGCACTGGTATGCAAGATGGATTAGACAGTTGCATGGCAACTGCTAAAAAATAAGGCAAGGGGGTTAACCATTAAATGACAGAAGAATTAGACAAAAACATTACCGAACCAGAAACAGAGAAAGATGATGGCGCGGCGGCAGCGCCGAGCGATCAGACGGAAACATTGCAGAGCGACCAGACGGAAACAACCGCTTCAGACATGACGGACGACCTGGACAGTATGGATTTCGATCCAGACATGGAAAGCCAGGAAAGCCTGATGAGTTTATATGAAGAGAGTTTCAAACGTTTTGCAGAAGGTGAGGTCGTTACCGGCAAGATTATTTCAGTGGATAAAGATTATGTCCTGGTTGATATCGGGTACAAGTCCGAAGGACAGATCTCCATTCATGAATTTGTTGGCGAAGACGGCAATATCGCAGCAAAAGTGGGTGACGCTGTTGAGGTGATGGTAGAATGGTGGGACGATGAGGAGGAAGTCGTCGTTCTTTCCAAAGAAAAGGCCGTAAAGGTAAAAGTCTGGGAAGAAATCAAAAAAGCATATGATGAGGACGGTATCGTAGAAGGTACGATCGTTAGCAGAGTGAAAGGCGGTTTTTCCGTCGATATCGGCGTTAACGCGTTCTTGCCTGGTTCTCAGGCGGACTTGCGACCCATTCGAAACATGGATGAAATGGTCGGCAAGACCTATGAGTTCAAGATCTTGAAGTACAACCGAAAACGGAGCAACATCGTGTTGTCCCGACGCGTGATACTTGAACAAGAACGGGAAACTGTTCGGAGCGCGACCCTGAGTTCTATCCATGAAAACAAGGTCATGGAAGGTATTGTGAAAAACATTACCGAATATGGGGTGTTTGTTGATCTTGGTGGCGTGGATGGTCTGCTGCATATCACAGATATTTCATGGGGCAGGGTAAAGCATCCTTCCGAGATTTTTTCCGTTGGCGATAAAATCAATGTGAAAGTTTTGAGCCTCGACCTGGAACGGGAGCGGGTGTCTCTTGGCATGAAACAGCTTGCGCCGGATCCTTGGACGACAGCGGTGGACAACTATCCGGTGGGGGCCAAAATCCAAGGCAAGGTTGTCAGCTTGACGGACTATGGTGCCTTTGTGGAACTGGAAGAGGGCATCGAAGGGTTGATCCATGTGTCGGAAATGTCATGGACCCGTAAAGTACGCCATCCATCCAAAATCGTTTCTGTCGGTGACTCTGTTGAAGCGGTAGTCCTCGATATTAAACCTGAGAACCGTCGCATTTCCCTCGGTATGAAACAGGTGGAACCAAATCCGTGGGATGTGATCAGCGAAAAATACCCCTTGGGAACCATCATTGAGGGGAAAATTAAAAATATCACCGATTTCGGTCTCTTTATTGGTATTGATGAGGGCATTGACGGACTGGTGCATATATCTGATATTTCATGGACCAAACGGATCAAACATCCTGGCGAAGTTTATAAAAAAGGCGATACCGTTCAGGCCAAGGTACTTGATATCGATAAAGGGAATGAACGCTTCTCCCTTGGTATTAAGCAGCTTCAGGACGATCCCTGGAAAACGGTTGCGGAACGGTATGAGGTCGGTAAAGAAATTACCGGCACCGTTACCAACGTGACGGACTTTGGCGTCTTCGTAGAACTGGAAGAAGGAATCGAAGGTTTGGTGCATGTATCTGAAATCAGCACCGAGAAAGTAAAAAGTCCTAGCGATCAGTTTGAAGTAAATGATGTGCTCACGGCACGCGTTATGAACATTAACAGCGATGAGCGACGCATCGGGTTGTCTATCAAACGTCTTGACGCGGAAGACGACCAAGCGCTGCTGAGCGAATATGTAAACAACATGAAGCCCGCCACTTCCAGTTTCGGCGAAATCCTTCGTGAGAATTTACAGGAAAAACTAAACGAAAAGTAACAACATCCATTTGCACCCAACGAAAGCCGGCGCCACCACCGCCGGCTTTCGTCATTCTCCTTTAACCACTGGGTGAAATAATCATGTTTTCTCGCCGACATCCCTTTCTTTTTTCATTGCTTGTTTTTTCAGTCATTATCGCCACATCGATGATTCTCCTGGCCCTGATCGTTTCCGCTGGATTTCGCTCTACACAGATAGCCACCTTTCATCCCAGTGGAAAGGCGTGCGTCGGAATCATCGAGCTTAACGGCATGATTGCCGAATCAAAAAACATCATACACCATCTTAAAACGTTTCGGGAGGATGATGCCATAAAGGCGATCATTCTTCGTATTGACTCTCCGGGGGGTACGGTGGGTCCGGCCCAGGAGATATACAGGGAGATACGTAAAACCCTGGAAGTAAAAAAGGTGATCGCCTCCATGGGAACCATCGCCGCATCAGGTGGTTATTACATTGCTGCTGGGGCAAACGGCATTATGGCGAATCCGGGGACGATTACCGGTAGTATTGGAGTGATTATCGGCTATACCAATTTTCAACAGCTTTTCGAAAAAATAGGCCTTTCAGCCATTGTCATTAAGAGCGGCGAATATAAGGACATGGGCTCCCCGATGCGTGAGATGTCCGTGTCTGAAAAAGAGATTCTTCAACAATTTGTTGATAAAACTAGACAGCAATTCGTCGCTGCTGTTTCCGAAGGTCGGAACATGACGGTCGAACAGGTGGATCAGCTGGCGGACGGCCGGATTTTCACGGGCGAAGAAGCAAAAACCCATGGTTTAGTGGACCGGTTGGGGAATTTGGAGGATGCCATTGAATGGGCTGGCAGACTGGGCGGTATCAAGGGAAAAGTAACCACAATTTATGCAAGAGACAAGCGCTTTTCACTGCTGGAGCGACTTGCGGGAGAAATGTTGCAGACGCTTGAACATCATCTTTCGAGCACGATTCCCCATGCGGCCTTTTTATACCATCCGAACCAGGTTTCAGATGACAATCTCTCACAAACATCTGATACCTAATCCGGCTAAGCCGGAAGTCGCGAGTCAACAGGCACAATCTTCCATAAAGATGCACGCTTTCGGAGTCGGAGTTTATACCCCTTTTTTAGGGTGCTTACCTGTGTGTATGTTTCTGATCAAGGGTCTGATAATGGCTCTGTGTGCCAACAACACTTCAAACATGTGCACGCATGGGTTACGTACTACCTGAACTCATCGATTTCCCCCAGCCCTTCCCGATAGACCTCCGGCATATCGTCTATGAGGGAAATGACACTGGATGGCATTCCGGGGGCCGGCCCTCCGTCAATGATGGCATCAAGCTGTTTCCCAATAAAATCATCAATCAGAAACGGTTCATTCAAGAGTGTATGATCCGGAAGGGTCACGCTTGTGGAAATAATGGGGTTCCCAAGTGCTGTAATGATTTGTAGGCATATTTGGTGATTGGGAACGCGAATACCGGCTGTTTTTCGTTTGGTCAGCATCATTTTGGGAACCAACTTCGAGCCTTCGAGAATGAACGTATAAGGGCCAGGTAGCAACCGCTTCATGGTTTTATATGCATAATTCGTGACCTTTGCATACTGGGCGATGTTCGTCAGATCAGAACAGATGAAACTAAACGGCTTGTTTTTTCGTTCCCGTTTTATCTGGTATATTTTTTCAATGGCCCGTTTATTCATCAAGTCACAACCCAATCCGTAACAGGTATCCGTTGGATAGGCGATCACGCCACCTTGTTTCAGGATATCGACAACCGTATTAACAAGACGTGGCTGTGGATTGATGGGATTTATTTTTAGCAGCATCGCAGTACCCATAGAAATAATCGTAATTTATAAAAATGGTTAGATAGGTGATTGTGCCCACTGGCGCATCATTAATAATTCGCCTGTACCAAGATGTCAAGCCACCTGTTTGATATCCAGTCGGTTGAAATCTAATGTTCCCAGTTAGCGTTTAATGCCTACCGATAATGAAAACCGGTTGTGTTCTCCAAAAAGAGATTGCTAAAGGTGGCGTCATTTGTTATTTGGATCGCAAAAAGAAACTTTTGATCGGCGTGATAATCCTTCCTTGATAAAGACGTTTAACATGCTGTTTCTTAATATGATAATGAAACTATCTGGAGGTTCTCCCTTATGAAAATACCCCCTGAAGAAGCGTTCTCCTTCGATGATGTACTGCTAATCCCGAATTATTCCGATGTGCTGCCAAAGGACGTCAATACCAGCACAAGATTGACAAAAAACATCTCTCTGAACATTCCTATTGTCAGTGCTGCCATGGATACCGTCACTGAAGCTGAAACGTCGATCAGTATTGCCCGTGCCGGTGGCATTGGCTTTATTCACAGAAACATGAGTATTGAAAGCCAGGCCATCGAGGTCGGCAAGGTAAAAAAATCAGAAAGCGGCATGATTGTTGATCCTGTGACCATTCATCCGGACCAGAAAATTAGTGAAGTGCTGGGCCTCATGGAATCATATCGTATTTCAGGTGTGCCGGTGACCAAGGGAGACCAACTTGTGGGCATTGTCACCAATCGGGATCTTCGGTTTGAGACCCGACTCGACAAAAAGGTCTCCGATGTGATGACAAAGGAAAATTTAGTAACGGTGTCAGAGGGAATCTCCCTTGAAGACTCCAAAAAATTACTTCATGAACATCGCATTGAAAAACTTCTCGTGGTTGACAAGAAGGGGCGGCTGACAGGACTGATAACAATCAAGGATATAGAAAAAATAAGAAAGTACCCGAATGCCTGTAAAGACAGCCTTGGCAGGCTCAGGGTCGGCGGAGCCGTTGGGGTCGGCGACGACATGGAAGCGCGGGCCGAGGCACTTCTAAAGTCCGGCGCTGACGTTTTATGCATTGATACTTCCCATGGCCATACGAAAAATGTAATCGAAGCCGTTCAGAAGCTCAAAAGTACATTTAAAGACATTGAGGTTGTTGCCGGAAACGTTGCCACGGCAAAAGGGGCCGAAGACCTGATCAGTGCCGGGGTGGATGGCGTTAAAATTGGTATTGGGCCCGGTTCTATATGTACAACCCGTATCGTTGCAGGAATTGGTATCCCTCAAGTAACTGCAATTATGAACTGCCGGGCCATATCAAGTAAAACCGGCGTTCCATTGATTGCAGATGGCGGGGTCAAATTTTCTGGTGATATTACAAAAGCAATCGGTGCTGGGGCTCATGTCGTCATGATTGGAAGCCTGTTTGCTGGAACGGATGAAAGCCCAGGGGAAGTCATCATTTTTCAGGGAAGAAGTTATAAGGTATATCGCGGCATGGGCTCCATGGAAGCCATGCGCAAAGGAAGTAAAGACCGGTATTATCAAGGGGAAGACGCTGAAGACGATAAACTCGTCCCAGAGGGAATTGTCGGTCGTGTTCCGTATACCGGATCTCTGTCATCCAATTTGTTCCAGATGGTCGGCGGCTTGAAGGCAGGAATGGGATACCTCGGGTGCCACAATATCGAAGAACTGAGGGAAAAAGCGCGTTTTACCAAAATAAGTGCGGCGGGGTTGCGTGAAAGCCATGTCCACGATGTGATTATTACAAAAGAATCGCCGAATTACCGGCTTGAGTAGTATTCCATTCTTTGGCTTATGGCGCGTTTTACCAGTGTTTGCGCGTAAGGAATAAATAAACATCATATTATCACTACCGGAAACAATGCGAACCTATGCCTGATACACCCTCAGAATTCGTTCACCTCCATGTCCACACCCAGTACAGTTTGTTAGATGGCGCCATTCGTTTGGATGCCCTTATCAAACGGGCGCTTTCTTTTGGCATGGATACACTGGCCATTACCGACCATGGTACCATGTTTGGGGCCGTTGAGTTCTATGAAAAGGCGCTAAAAGCAAATATAAAGCCGATTATCGGATGTGAATTCTATATCGCACCCCGGCGGTTGACAGATAAAACACCTCTCGACAGCAAAGGTACCTCCCATCTGGTGTTGCTGGCTGAAAACCAGGAGGGGTATCAAAATCTCTGCGCGCTTGCATCAATTGCCCAACTGGAGGGCTTCTACTACAAACCCCGCATCGACAAGGAAATCCTCAAAGCCCATAGCGATGGACTCATCTCGTTGTCTGCCTGCCTCCATGGTGAAATACCCCTGTTGATACAGGCGGGGGAAATTGAAAAAGCCGATGAGGCGGCCTGCTTTTATCAAAAGCTCTTTGGCGAGGGAAATTTTTACCTTGAGATCCAACAGAATGGGTTGGCCGAGCAAACGGTTGTGAACCAGGGGCTTTTGGACATGCACCAGCGTCTTTCAATTCCCATGGTGGCGACCAATGACTGCCATTACCTTGATAAATCAGATGTCCGGGCCCATGAGGTGCTGTTATGTATTCAGACCGGCAAAACCATTTATGATGCCAACCGGTTTAAATTCGGCACCGACCAGCTCTATTTCAAATCGCCTGAAGAAATGGCAACGGCATTTCAGGGATATCCGGGGGCGTTTTCCAATACCCGTGTCATTGCAGACCGCTGCCGGGTGGACTTCGACTTCAATACATATCATTTCCCAAAATTTGAAAGCGCAACGGAATTCACCGTTGATGAGCTGTTTGAGAAATCCGTTCGGGAAGGGTTTGACAGGATTCTTAAAATCGCCATCGAAAAGAACCCTGAAATCGATCGTAAAGTTTATCAGGAACGGTTGGAGTATGAAGTCGATATCATAAAGAAAATGGGGTTTTCAGGCTATTTTCTCATTGTCTCTGATTTTATTCGCTATGGGAAGGAAAATGGCATCCCGGTAGGGCCCGGCAGAGGGTCTGCTGCCGGTAGCCTGGTCGCATATTCCTTGGAGATCACAGATCTGGATCCGATTCAGTACGGACTTATTTTTGAACGGTTTCTCAATCCTTCCCGGATCAGTATGCCGGATATCGATGTCGACTTTTGCATCAATGGCAGGGAACGCGTTTTTAAATATGTGGTGGACCGGTATGGCGGTGGGGACTATGTGGCCCAGATTATCACCTTCGGAAAGCTCAAAACCCGGGCGGTTATACGGGACGTGGGGCGGGCACTGGATATCCCTTTGGGGGAAGTCGATACCATCGCGAAACTGGTGCCGGATGTTTTGAATATCAGCCTCGATGATGCCTTGAAAACAGAGCCCCGCTTGAGTAAACTGGCGGAGAGCAAACCAGAGATAAAAGAACTAATAGACATTTGCCGGGTGCTGGAAGGGCTCCCGCGGCACGCGTCGACCCATGCTGCCGGTGTTGTGATCGGCGACCGCCCCCTCAGGGAATATCTTCCGCTCTATCGTGGGAAAAAAGGCGAGGTTGTGACCCAGTTTGACATGAAGCGGGTTGAGCAGATCGGGTTGGTCAAATTTGACTTTCTCGGGCTTCGGAACCTGACGGTCATAGATAAAGCTCTTTCGTTGATTAAGGAGCAGGGCGTTGCCCCGCCCAATCTCTCCACCCTTGATATGGCGGATGCCGAAACCTATCAGCTCCTTTCTTCAGGGGATACCACCGGTGTGTTTCAACTTGAAAGCAGCGGCATGAAAGATCTTCTGGTCAGGATGAAGCCGGCCTGTTTTGAAGATGTGATTGCTCTGGTGGCATTGTACCGGCCGGGACCACTCGACAGCGGCATGGTGGATGATTTTGTCGAGCGAAAACACGGCCGAAAAGACGTAATCTACCTGGTGCCTGAACTTGAGCCAATTTTAAAAGAAACCTACGGCGTGATTGTTTATCAAGAACAGGTCATGAAGATCGCCGGTGAACTTGCCAATTATACCATGTCCGAGGCTGATGGCCTACGAAAGGCCATGGGGAAAAAGATTGTCAAGATCATGGCAGAACACCGGGAACGGTTTCTAAAAGGTGCCGTTAAAAACAACATCCCTGAGGAAAAGGCCCGTCAGATTTTCGACCTTATGGAAAAATTTGGCGGGTACGGGTTCAATAAGTCCCACAGCGCAGCATATGCCCTCATTGCCTACCAGACCGCGTATTTAAAGGCGCATTATCCCGTTGAATTTATCGCGGCACTGCTCAGTAGTGAAATGCAGAATTCAGATGCAGTGGTGAAATTTATTACGGAATGCCGCTCCCATAATATCCCTGTATTACCACCGGACATCAATGAAAGTGGACTGGAATTTACGGTGAAGAACCAAAAAATCCGGTTCGGGCTGGTGGCGATCAAGAATGTTGGCGGTGGGGCCATTGAGTCGATCATCGCGGCACGTGAAAGTGAAGATGGCACCTCCCAGAAGTTTACCTCTCTTTTTGAATTCTGTGAGCGGGTCGATTTGCGGAAGGTCAATAAACGGGTTCTTGAAAGTCTGATCAAATGCGGCGCTTTTGACACAACCGGGGCAAAGCGAAGTCAGATGATGGCGGCGTTGGAGGATGTCATTGAATATGGTCAGCGCGTTCAAAAAGAGCGGCGAAACCCTCAGATGGGTCTGTTTGACATGGGGGGAGAGGCCAATGCCAATTCCCTGAATCTGCCGCCACTGCCCAAAATCAATGAATGGGATGACCGGCAGCGCCTGGCATTCGAAAAGGAGGCCCTGGGGTTTTACGTGTCAGGTCATCCGCTGAATCGATACGATGCGATCATCGACAAATTTACAAATGCCACCACCGATACATTACAGGATTGCGATGATGGTATGGCAGTTCGTATCGGTGGCCTGATTGCCGCCACCAAGGTGATACGAACGAAAAAAGGCGATCTGATGGCCTTTATCACCCTTGAGGATATGCAGGGAATTGTGGAGGCGGTGGTGTTTTCAAATGTGTATGCAGAGGCCACGGAGCTGCTTGTGGAAGACAGTGCCGTTCTTGTGCAGGGGAGGGTTCAGAAGGATGAAAACACGGTAAAAATCATCGCGGACCAGATCATTCACATGAATATGGCAGAAGAAACATGGACCGCGACGGTTCATGTCCATATTGACGTAAGCCGTACAGCGGTGGAGCGCCTGGAAGCGTTAAAAAGGATATTCGCAAAGCATTCCGGTTCGTGCCATTCATATCTCCATCTCATTGAGCCGGACAAATTTGAGGCGCTTCTCCAACTGTCAGATGCCTATAAACTGAAAGCCGGCAGTTCATTGCGACGGGACGTGAACGGGCTACTCGGATATGATGCCGTGCATACCGTGTGCACAGAAGCGACATTCGGAAACGGACAACACGAACGAAACGGGAGAAGAAATGGTGCACGCAGATAGTTCGATTCCAATTGTTGGGGTGCTTTTGGCTGGGGGAGCCGGCACAAGGCTCTGGCCGGTGTCTCGGGAACTTTTTCCGAAGCAGCTGGTCAATTTTTTCGGCAACAAGTCACTGATTCAGCACACCGCCCTGCGTCTGTCGCCGGTTATTTCGGCGGAACACATTCATGTGGTATGCGGCAGCGAGCATTATTTTGAAATTGAGCGCCACCTGTCAAATATCGGTATATCACCGGAAGATAAAATACTGTCAGAACCCTGTGGCAGAAATACGGCACCTGCTATTTTGCTCGCGCTGGTCCATATCTTAAAGCGTTACAACGATGCGGTAGTATGTGTGTTTCCTGCAGACCATGTGATTAAAAATATGCAGGGGTTTCATGAAAAGCTGAACGCGGCGGTCCGCCTTGCAACCGAGGGCTTTGTGGTCACCTTCGGGATTACAGCAGATTATCCGGAAACCGGTTACGGATATATTGAAGGGGGAGCCTCAATTTCGGAGAGCGCTTTTCGCATTCGAAGGTTTGTTGAAAAGCCGGATGTCGAAAAGGCAAAAGCATATATTGCCGCAGGAAATTATTTTTGGAACAGCGGCATGTTTGCCTTTAAAGCCTCGGTGATGCGGGCTGAGTTTGAACGCCACCACCCGGACATGCTTGCCAAGATAGAGGAACTGGTCCATTCACCCCAGGGCGTTACTCTGGAAAAATACGCCTCGCTCGAAGATCTTTCAATTGATTATGCCATCATGGAGAAGACGGATAAGGGGGCTGTTTTGCCGTCTGACTTTGGATGGAGCGATATCGGTTCCTGGAAGTCCCTATATGATTTTTTACCGAAAGATGGAAATGAGAATGTCATTGACGGTGATGTGATTTGCGAAAACACCACAAATAGCTTTATCATGGGCTATCATCGCCTGATTGCCACGAATGAAGTGGAGAACCTGGTGGTGATCGACACCCCCGATTCTGTGTTTGTTTCAAACATCGACACCAGCCGAAATGTCAAAACCATTGTCACACAGCTTAAAAAAAGCGGTAGGGAAGAGTACCACCACCACCGGATGGTGTATCATCACTGGGGGACCGAAACCCTGCTGTCTGAAGACAAAAATTTTACTGTTTATAAAAGAATGTTATATGCGAAGGCCTTTTGCACCATCTCAAGAGAAAATGGTGATGTGGGCAATATCATGATCGTTGACGGGGAGGTCGCACTTGACAGTGATGAACACCCCCGGCGGTTAAAAGTTTCTGATACGGTCACGATTTCAGAACCCGATCCTATCATCCTGCGGAACACAGGGAAGGGGGAAGCGCAATTTATCTATACCATCATACGTTCCAAAGAAGATGAACATCCTGATCTTCAGCGATGCGTTTAAAGGAGAATATACGTAAATGAAAGTGCCCTTGTTGGACCTTAAAGGCCAATACCAAACCATAAAAGAAGAAGTGTTGAAGGTGACCGAGGATATTTTTGAATCCCAGTGTTTTATTCTCGGGGATCATGTGGTCGGCCTTGAAACGGCCATTGCCGAATACTGTATGACACCATTTGCCGTCGGGGTCTCCTCGGGGACCGACGCGCTGCTGATTTCCCTGATGGCGGCAGATATTCTGCCGGGTGATTTCGTGCTGACGACTCCCTTCACGTTTTTCGCCACCGCCGGTTCCATTGTGAGGGTTGGGGCAACACCGGTGTTCGCGGATATCGACCCAGACACCTTCAACGTTTCGCCCGAGCGATGTGCCGAGGTGATTGACCGCATGCCAGCAAATGACCGAAAGCGGTTAAAGGCGATGATGCCGGTTCATCTTTACGGCCAATGCGCGGAAATGGATGCCCTCCTGGAGGTCGCTGATGTTTATGGGCTGACGGTTATTGAAGATGCCGCCCAGGCGATCGGGGCCCAGTATCACGGGCGCCGGGCGGGGTCGATCGGTCAGTTCGGCTGTTTTTCCTTTTTTCCATCAAAAAACCTGGGGGCCTTTGGCGACGGAGGTATTGTGACCACCTCAAGGCCTGAATACCATGAGAAACTGAAAGTGCTTCGCGTCCACGGTGGCCACCCAAAATACTATCATCAGCTGATCGGCGGAAACTTTCGGCTGGACGCCCTTCAGGCGGCCATTGTCAAGATCAAGCTCCAGCACCTTGATCGCTGGACGGCCGGACGCCAGGATAATGCCAATGCCTATCGCCGTCTGTTTGATGCTGCAGGGTTGGTATCCAAAGTGGCGCTGCCGGTGGAAAAGGAAGATCGTCATATTTATAATCAGTTTGTGATCCGGGTCGACAGTGCGATACGAGACGACCTGCGCAGCTATCTGGCAGACGTCGGTATCGGCACGGAAATCTATTATCCGGTGCCGCTTCATTTGCAAGCATGTTTTTCAGATCTGGCCCACGGGCCAGGCGATTTTCCGGTCTCCGAAAAAGCCGCAAAGGAGACCGTCGCACTCCCCATTTATCCGGAGTTGACCGACCATCAACTTGAGTATGTTGTGGATAAGATAAAGGACTATTTTAAATAGACTTAAGCTGCGTTAAAGGCCAGCTTTGCCTCCTGCTCCAGCAGATCCATCATATCGGTATACCGGGGAGAGAAATGAAAAAGGGTATATTGTTTCACCCCGGCCTTTCGAGCAATTCCGCCCGCCTGTCGGGCGGTCAGGTGGTTTTTTACGGCGGCCATCTGTCGGTCTTTTTCTAAAAAGGCGGCTTCGATGAACAGGTGGTCAGCCGCTTTGGCAAACTCGATGATTTTTTGGATATTGGCATCATCCCCGGATGCATCCGCAATATAAACAATCATCTGACCTTCAGTGATACGACAAATTTCATTTGAAAGGGTTTCTAACCTGAATGACCGTTCGGCATGGGGGGCTCCTTTGTCCCGAATCACAAAGGTGGTATCGGGAGCCACATGGTTGAACAACGCCTGTTTAAATTCGCGGATCCAGGGGCCGACCGAAAGTCCCATGTCCGACAGACGATCTTTGAGGATATTGATGTGGAATTTTTCCTTGATTCGAAACCCCAGACAGTCAATGCTGTGGTCAAGGATCACGCCGGAAACGGTAAACGAATCACCGGATGCCAACGTGCCGTTAAAGTTCATTTTCGTGACCGGTTCGGTAGGTTCAAAAGCGTTCTGGCAACGATATTCACGCGTTAAAAGCTGGTTGTGACGGACTTCTGTGGCCAGAATTGAAAACGAATGATCATAGCGGCTTACCAGATTCCAGGTGTACCCGGCCAGTTTTCCTTCAATGTTTTTGAGGAATCCGGTGGGACCGAAAAACGAGACCCGCTTTTTTCTCCCCAGCAGGAGTCTTAACAGGTGATCAAAACCACAAAAGTGGTCCATATGGGTATGGGTAATAAAAACATGACTGATTTTGAGAATGTCGCGCGGTGTAAGGGCGGAAATATCCCCGATATCAAAAAGGATTGCCCGCTTTTCATATAAAAAAGGGATAAAAAGCCCCGGATCATCAAAGGGATGGTTGATGAGTCGGGGATAAAAAGAGGGCCGCATCAGGAGGGGATAAATTTAGTGACTTGCGTGTGGATACAGTAATATATCTCTTCGTCCGCTCCGTAAATGTCAACGACATCTTTATGATTGATCAGCTTTTCCAGCACAAATGCCGTAAGATAGAGGCTTACCACATTGGGGGTGGGAACCAGATTGCGAACGGGGGCAATCATATAATCCACATCAAAGTCTTCGGCGCGTTCCAACGTTTCTATACTTTTACGGATTTGTTCTTCCAGTGAATTCTTGCTGGTGGTTTCCACCAATCTGCTTTCCACTAATTTCATGGCAATGGCGTTAGAAAGGGGTTCCAAACAATCCCTGGTGCTGTCGATTGCCCGTCTGCGTGCATACTCTTTCGATGATTCAATTTTGGAAAGGATGCTCGCTTCCCGGGTACTGGGTCGAAAAACCTTTGCCATGTTAATCTGCCTTTCTATTAACGGTTTATGGTCATACTGATGACAGAGAGCATAGCCTTCAGAAGTTTGTAGGCTACCCCGAATTACTGCGAAATGCAAGGGAAATGTTTGCCATGATCGGGCAACACGCAGTGGTTTGGGGTGTAAAAGTCAAAAAACTGGTTTTGCCTCTCAATGAACTACCTCTCCGTATTCGTCGGTCCTGGCAGAATGTGGGCAAACTGAAATTCTGCCACGGTATGCCCCATAGCTGCCTCAAAATCAGTTTCAGACCACTGTTCAATCGATATGAAATTGTTGCCAGCCTCATCCACAAAATCCCATTTCAAGAGCTCTTTTCCGGGGGCAACACCGTTTTCAAGAAAATGTCCGCCGCCCGATTCGTCAAGATAATACACGATGCCATCAACGATAATCTGGTCCGGGGGATCGCCGTGGAACTGAATATGGTCGGTTATGTTTGCCCCGATTTTCCCGATCGCAAGTTTTCGACTGACCGTCCAATGATCTTCATCGCCCTGATCCCTTTCAAGGTAGATGACATCATCGTGGCTCTTTAACTGCCATTCAAAGGTACGATTTGCTTCCCCCCAGTCGTAGGTATGAACGGCCGTCACCTGCCAGGTCTTCATGTCATAGTCGACCATAAAACCGAGACCAAGGTCTGCCAGCTGCAGATTGGTTACGTCCGGAGCCGGTGATTTGGCCCTTTTTTTAAAAAAATCCCGCCAGCCCATAGAAATTCCCTCAAGCGTTACAGTGAATTAGATGCCGCCCACAGGTTAGGAGGCAATTCCCATCTTCTTTTTCAGTTCTGCCAGGCTGTCTGAGGCAGCGGAACTTTGGGCCCCTGCAAGCGCGGCATTGATTTCGTCATCGACACTCTTATCGGCACTGACAATATCCCCGTATGCCGTGGCAAGGGCTTCGTCTTCTTCTACCTTGGCCTTCATTTTTTCAAGCATCGCCACAGTTCCGGAGGCGTCTACTTTTGCCAGCTGCTGGTTGATTTTTTTGGTGGAAGCGGCTGTCCGGGCCCGGGCCTTCAAAGTGACCAGGTCATTCTCATAGGTTGTAATGGAGGTTTTTATTTTGCTGACATTGGCCTGAAGCGTGGCGGCCATCTGTTCATGCCGATCGGCCTCCTGAGAGAGGCGTACCGCTTCTTGGGCGGATGATTCCTTTTTGTTCAGCGCTTCTGTTGCCAAGCGCTCTGCTTCTTCTGGGGCCATCTCGTTGCTTTGTATCTTCTGTAGCAAGAGCATGGCTTTGCGTTCATACTCTGCTGCCAGTTTTTTTTCATTCTCCGCATTTTTACGTGTTCGTATGGAAATGCTCTTTACTTCTGCCAGGCTTGTCATGGCCTTTGAAAGATCGGATTTCAGGTCTCGAATCCCCTGTTCCGTCATTTTGATGGGGTCTTCAAGTTTGTCCAGCGCATTATGGGCCTGGGACTGCCCAATTTTAAATATTCTTTTGAAAATAGACATGAGATTCTCTCCTTTGGGTCAATGAATTGACATTTGAATGGTAAGTGCTTGTAAGGGGCCGGTTTTAATCAAGGTTGGGCATTGGATACGGCGATCATTCTAAAAACGCCAGGAGTTCAGCACCATACTCCGAAAGTCCCAAACTTAACGCATGGATGGACCCTTCAAGTTCATTTCGGTCTATGTTTTCGAGTTGGAGCGTATCTCTGAACAGGACGAGCTTGGCCGCTTCATCCAATACAAAAGCGCCATGGACCAGGTTTCTGTTCATTTGCAGCAGACGTTTAAACAGTTCTTTTGGAGAAGACGGGACCGCCATGATGACCTGCTCCAACACCAGGATCGGTGGCTCACAATCGATGACGAGATTTTTTATCCCATTTTCTTCATCTTCGACCACTACCAATTCTTCTGTTGGGTCTTCGCTGACAATGGCCATGTCCATTTCCTGCAGATACTGCTTCACGATTTCATATTTTTCCTGCATGGGCCTCTCCTTTCAGGTGTGAGCGAACCCTTGGGGGGTCCGTCCCAAAGTTGCGCCGATGGGGTCTGCCAACAAATGGTTGTCTGTTTCGTTTAACGGCAGCCGGATATTAAAAGAAAATTCGGAAGAATGCAACACGTTACCAATTTGTGGATGTTATGGACCAAAAGGCCGCACCACCGGGCGGATCATCAGCTTTCAGCTGATGACGCTGCCGGTTTTGACGGTCCTGGCATACGGCTATGCGGGCAGGGGTGTTTGATGAAAGCTCTGTTGCCATCGAGGGGAACAATTGAAGCCGTTTGATCTTTTTGGTATGAATAAGACCGGCACCATGGTTTCGGGGAACACACGATCACGTTACAGATTCAGGAAACAGCATGTCCTATTCAAAACTTAATGATTATATCCGTTCCCTTAAAAAGAGTCCGCAAATCGGAAACCAAGTGGTTTTTCACAAGATCTTTAAAGCGGAGGCAGCTGTTTTTGCACAACCGATGGCGCCGTGGCCGAATCCGATCCAGCAAATAATCAAAGCGTGCGGCCTCTCGTCCCTGTATCGTCATCAGGTCAAAGCGGTGGATCTTATTCGGTCTGGCCAAAACGTTGTTGTGGCAACCCCCACGGCCAGTGGCAAGACAATGACGTACAACCTGCCGGTGCTGGAGCGCGTGATGCAGGACGAATTGTCCCGCGCCCTTTATCTGTTTCCCCTGAAAGCGCTAGCACAGGACCAGCGAAAGACACTTGTGCGTCTGGCAGGAACAGGTGAGGGCCTGGCGCCCACCGCAGCGATTTATGATGGTGATACGTCTGCGTGGCATCGAAAAAAAATCAGGCAGGCCCCGCCAAACATCCTGATGACGAACCCTGAAATGCTTCACCTGTCCCTTTTACCGTACCACCAGCAGTGGCAGGCGTTTTTTTCTCACCTTCAATTTGTCGTCATCGATGAGGTCCACAGCTACCGGGGCCTGTTGGGTGCCAATATGGCCTGCCTGTTCAGAAGACTGCATCGTGTTTGCGAGTATTACCGCGCACGCCCCACCTTTGTTTTTTGCTCTGCCACCGTGGGTAACCCGGTAGATCTGGCCGGGCAGCTGACCGGTCTTGATGTGTCCGCTGTCACGAAAAGCCATGCTCCCCAGGGGCAAAGGCATTTCTTGCTGATGGACCCTTTGAACGGGCCGGCACAGCTGGCCATCCAGCTGTTGACCGCAGCCCTTCATCGTCGGCTGCGCACCATCGTCTATACCCAGTCCCGAAAGCTCACCGAACTTATTGCCATGTGGGCGCAAAACAGGGCCGGGGAATTCTCGAAATATATCAGCGCCTACCGTGCGGGGCTATTGCCGGAAGAGCGACGGGATGTTGAAAGCAAGCTGGCGAACGGCGAACTGTTGGCGGTCATTACGACTAGCGCCTTGGAGCTGGGTATTGATATCGGTGACCTTGATCTCTGTCTGCTGGTGGGCTACCCGGGAACGATCGTGTCCACCTGGCAGCGGGCAGGCAGGGTGGGCAGGAGCGGGCAGGAATCGGCCATGGTGCTGATCGCTGGCGAAGACGCCCTGGATCAGTATTTCATTCACAACCCTGAGCAGCTCTTTTCTCAGCCCCCTGAGGCTGCGGTGGTGAATGCCGAAAACCCAGAAATTATCTCCCGCCACATTCCCTGTGCTGCGGCTGAATTGCCCTTGAAAACATCGGAGACGTATCTGGCCTCACCCGCTTACCAAGATACGGTTTCCCAATTGACCAATGCCGGAAAACTTCTTTGCAGTGCCGACGGGAGCCGCTACTATGCCAAACTCAAACAGCCCCATCGAAACGTGGACCTCAGGGGCAGTGGGAAACGGTTTCGAATACTTCACAGAGAGACCCGGCAGCAGATTGGCGAAATCGACGGGTTTCGCGCCTTTCGGGAAACCCACCCGGGGGCCGTCTATCTTCATCAAGGCGCCCGGTACATCATTGACACGCTTGATCTTGAGACGGAAACCGCCACGGCTATTCCCGCTCAGGTCGACTACTACACCCGGGTGATGGGCCAGAAAGATACGGAAATATTAAATATTGCGGACACAAAGGCGCTTACAGGCACCCGGTTTCATGTTGGGCGGTTACGGGTGCGAGACCAGGTAACCGGGTATGAACGAATGCGAATAAGGGGGAACAAGGTTGTTGGCCGGGTGCCGCTCGATCTGCCGCCCCAGGTGTTTGAGACGGAAGGGATATGGTTTACGGTTTCCGAGGTGGTGCGCGCGGCGGCCGATCGGAACAAGGTCCATTTTATGGGCGGGATCCATGCCATCGAGCACGCTGCCATCGGCATTTTTCCGTTGCTTGTTATTGCGGACCGGAATGATCTGGGCGGGATCGCCATGCCCTTTCACCCGGATATCGAATCAGCCGTAATCTTTATCTACGATGCGATTCCGGGTGGTGCGGGCCTATCCCGGGAGGCCTATTTGCGGGCGGAAGACTTACTGGCTTACACCCACCGGGCCATCCGCACATGCCCCTGTGAAACCGGGTGCCCGGCCTGTGTGCACTCCCCAAAGTGCGGCTCTGGAAACCGGCCGATCGACAAGGCTGCTGCTCTATTCTTGCTTGCGAAAATTACAACGAAAGTGCTTTGCAGTCCCACCGGAAAACAGAACGTCGTTAACATCGAGAGGAAACCATCTTTGCCCGAGCGCCCATCGCTGCGACGCACCGCTTTGCCACAGCGGTTTGCATCCCGGGCAAAACATGGGCGAACCGTGGTGCGTATTCCAGAAAGGTGTCCGAAAGCCAAACCGGTGCTCCATTACGGCGTTTTTGACCTGGAAACGCAACGGTCGGCCGCAGAGGTGGGGGGCTGGCACCGGGCCGACCGGATGCGGGTAAGCTGCGGGGTTGTCTATGATTCGAAGGACGATCATTTCCATGTGTACCGAGATTCCGAAGTGATGGAATTGATAAATCATTTGAAACGGTTTGAAGTGGTCGTTGGGTTTAACGTCAAGCGGTTCGATTATCAGGTACTGTCCGGGTATTCTGATTTTGATTTTACGCGCTTCAAGACCCTGGATCTTCTTGAAAAAGTGCATCTGCAACTGGGCTACCGACTGTCTCTCGATCGGTTGGCCAGCAGTACCCTGGGCGTCCAAAAAAGCGGAAATGGCCTTTTGGCGTTGAAATGGTGGAAAGAGGGGAAAATGGACGATATTATCCGGTACTGCAAAAAAGATGTGGAGATAACCCGGGATTTATATGTTTATGGAAAGGATAATCAATACCTTCTTTTTATGAACAAGGCGGGTCAGGTCGTCAGGGTGCCGGTCAGGTGGTAATGTCCCCGTTTTTTTCGCGACGAATATATTCATGCTCCGCCACCACCTGGGCCCCGATCAGCAAGACCAGACTTGCCACTTCCAGTGACAACAAGGCCACAACCACTGTGGCCAACGAGCCGTAAATAACATTCACCATCGACAGGTTTGCAAAATACCACACCAGGATATGTCGGGCAATTTCCCAGAGAACAGTCGCCGTAATGCCCCCCACCAGCGCGTTTCGAAAGGCGATTCGTTCGCATGGCATGACCATGTAAAAGGAAGATAACAAGAGGATGATGCCGATCATACTCGCTGAATTGATAAGAAATTCACCCAGGCCGCCTATCTGTAGCGTCCAGAAAAATAAGTGAAATTTGTGCAGCTCGATCAGATGAATCAAGCCATTGAAAAGCGATATGAAAAAGAAGCCAAAGCCGACCAACATGATATAGGCATACGGGATAATGGCTGAAATAATGAAATGTCTTCTTTTCACTGTGATGCGCTGATAAAAAAACAATGAGATGGTATTTTCAAGAACGATAAATGCCTGGGAACTGAAAAACAGCATCAGGATGATGCCGATCCAGCTTACGGCTTTTCTGTATTCCAAAAACGAGACCGCATGGGTTAAAAGGGTTTCCGTGAGGCCTGGCACCAGCAGCTGTAATTGGCTTTCGAGGGTCCGGAGGAGTTCTTTTTCCGGAACCACGTGGGAGAGCGCTATGAGAAGCACCGTAAAAAAGGGAATGATGGAGAGAAGAATATAGTAGGCCACGGCCGCGGAAAGTATAACCCCCTGGTTGGCTCTGAAATCTTTGACAACTCGCCACGCAAAATAAAAAGGGCGGCGAATGCCTGAAAGTGTTTTTGAAGTATTGAATGCTGAACGTTTCATGGTGAACGGTGTCTCTTTCTTGGGAAACATATCACCTGCGAATCAATGATTGCAGAATAGCAGCAGTTTTCTGATGGCATCGAAAACCGGATTTGTCAAGGGAGCAGGTTGTTTTGAGCAGGGGGATCATTACACCTCCCGTTAGGAGAAAACAACTTCAAATTATGGTGGGAAAAGTTAGTAAAAGACAACATAAAGAGGATTTATCACTGCAATGTAGGCAAAAACCAACTAAATATAGCCATATATTTCTTGTATTTCTTAAAATGTTTTGATATCTTTTAGAAAATACCAACATAAAACGTCAAATTTGAGAATAATGATAGAAAAAACCAACACAGATTGGGTCGCAATGTCAGACAAAGCGATAATAGGCGCCATCGGTGCCTATATTCGACACCAGCGGCTGGAACAGAACAAGACACAGGCTCAGGTCGCAGAAGAGGCGGGAATAAACCGTTGGACCTTGGGCCAGATTGAAAATGGTGAGTCGATAACGCTTGCTACCCTCATCCAGATATTGAGGGTGCTTGATCTGATCCATTTGTTGAGCATCTTCACCATTGAGGAAGCAATCAGCCCGATAGCGTATGCCAAATTAAAAGAAAAAGAAAAAAAGAGAGCAAGACCCAAAATTAAAACAAATGATTCAAATGGAGATTTGGGGTGGTAGATTATGCATATGTGCATATCTGGGGTACGTTTGCGGGTGTTGTCAGGTGGGATACTTCACGGCAATTAGCATTTTTCCAGTTTGATAAAAGCTTCATGGATAAAAACTGGGATATTTCCCCACTAAAAATGGCTGTCAGCTATGGTAGCCGGATATACAGTTTCCCGGATCTGCGGCCATCAAAAGAATTGACGGAAGATACATTTAAAGGGTTGCCCGGTTTACTTGCAGATTCTCTGCCGGATAAATACGGCAATCAACTGATCGAGGCATGGCTGGCCCAAAATGGCCGTCCCCCCAACAGCATGAATCCGGTTGAAAAACTATGTTTTATCGGCACCCGGGGGATGGGTGCCCTGGAGTTTGAACCTGCACAGTTAAAAGCAGGCAAGAACACGTTTTCTGTTGAAATAGCAAGCCTTGTTGAGGTCGCCAGAAAGATCCTCTCGGAAAGAAAGACGTTTGGAATAAATGTCAGTGCCGAAGATGAACAGGCGATGAAAGCGCTTTTAAAAATTGGAACTTCTGCGGGTGGGGCAAGACCCAAGGCCGTCATTGCGTACAATAAAAAAACAAAAGAAGTCAGGTCCGGTCAGACCAGAGCGCCTAAGGGATTTGAACATTGGATAATAAAGCTTGACGGTGTGAGCGACGCGCAATTCGGAGATACTCATGGCTGGGGACGTGTTGAATACGCATATTATCTAATGGCAAGGGAATGTGGCATTGAAATGACAGAATGCGAATTGTTAGAAGAAGGCAACCGGGCACACTTTATGACGAAACGATTCGATCGGCAGGGAAATAATATCAAGCATCATATCCAGACACTTTGTGCGATCCAGCATTTTGACTATAATGATATCTATGGATACAGTTATGAGCAGGTATTTCAAACCATGCGGTTATTGCGCCTGAAATATCCAGAAGCAGAACAAATGTTCCGCAGGATGGTATTTAATGTCCTGGCAACCAATTGTGATGACCACACGAAAAATGTTTCGTTTCGGTTGAAACAGGATGGAGAATGGAGACTATCCCCAGCATACGATATCTGTTATTCGTATGATCCAAAAAATGTGTGGGTAAACCAGCAGACGTTAAGCATAAATGGGAAACACAGGAACCTGCTTAAAGAAGATCTAATGACGGTTGCCAGCGCAAACAATATAAAAAAAGGCGAAAAAATAATTAAGGAAATAAATACGGTGGTAAAGAGCTGGAAGGATTTTGCAAACCAGGCAAAAGTAGGAAAAGAATTGCAGCAGACCATTCAAGACAATTTGCATACTCTGAAATAAACTGGGCACGCTGACACACTTGTCAGTCGACAGTCGGTAGTCGGTAGTCGACAGTCAGCAGTCGACAGGCAAGGATTGGGGCAAATTTTACCTCGGTGTTGAAAAAGCGCGAGGACTTCTGTGGGTGTTTCTTATATTGGGCCTAAAAAGGCGTTCTTGGTTAACAATATTCATTAGAATTTAATTGGTTGGCTTGAGCCCTCGATCCCTATGCCAATTTGTAGTTCTGACCGCACAATCTTGACAAATCGTACAACTGTTGTACAATTGTATGTAAATAATACCTGTTGGAGGCAAAGATGGACATTGTGATTGATACCTCTGCTTTGGTTGCTGTGATTGTCGGAGAGCCGGAACGGGCCGAAGTTATTAATCTTACAAGAGGAAATACCCTCATTGGGCCCGGCTCTATACCCTGGGAAATAGGTAACGCTTTTTCAGCAATGTTCAAGCAAAAACGTTTGACGTTGGAGGAGGCTAAAAAGGGACTAATAATTTTTCGTACTATCCACATACGTTACATTGAGCCTGATTTTGTAAAGGTCTTACAGTTATCAAAACAAACCAATATGTATGCATACGATGCATATATTTTGGATTGCGCTATCAGGCATAAGGCACCAATATTGACCTTGGATCAAAAACTCAAAAAGAATGCCCAAAACTTAAAGATAGAAACTTTGGAGGCTTAAAATGCAAGTTTATACATATTCAGAGGCCCGGCAAAAACTTGCACTAGTGCTTAAGCAAGCGGAAAGTACAGGAAAAGTGTTAATTAGACGAAAGGATGGTAGAACATTTGCTTTGATTCCAGAGAAAATATCATCTTCCCCCTTAGATGTTCCATCAATAAAAGCAAAGGTAACAACACAGGAGATTGTTGATATTATCCGTGAAGGAAGAGAGAGGTAGGGCGTCTCAGCTAAAAGAATGTCCAACGGTATCAAGGATAGTTGTGCCTGCTGACTCTCGACTGTAGACTCACGACTTCCGGCTTTGCCGGATTAGGGGGTTACATTTTGACAAAGAAACAGGTTTGTAGTATTCGGCATAGAAAATTCTGGCTTTGCATGACCTGAATCCTTCAGGGCCCATCGGTTTTCAGATCAAGTCTCTTTTTTTATAATTTTGATTTAAGATTCAGGCACTACCTTGTTTCTAACTGTCAGAAGACGCAATTACAAATTCATTTTACACATCACTTTTGATGTCCATTTGTAATAGGGATGTGTTGTCTATCGAAAAGGGAATGACAGTTGTTATGAACAAAATTGATATCATTCTATTTGATTTAGGTGGAGTCTTGTACAAAATGTCAGGTGTTTCCACTATGCTGAAATGGACCAACAATAGACTTAGCGAAAGCGAACTTTGGGAGGCGTGGTTAAACTCTCCGTCAGTTCGTTCGTTTGAAACAGGACATTCTAGTGCAACGCAATTTGCTACCGGTATAATTAAAGAAATGAATTTACCTATTGGTGTGACGGAGTTTATCGATACTTTTACTCACTGGCCAAGAGGCTTATTTCCAGGGGTATCAGATCTCTTCAAAAGACTGAATCACAAAACACTTGCTTGTTTTAGCAATTCTAATGAATTACACTGGCCACGTTTAATGAAAGACATGGGTATTGAAAAAATGTTTAATTACTACTTTGCCTCTCACGAAATTGGCAAACTTAAGCCAGACAAAGAATCATTTGAACATGTATTGAGCAGTCTTAGCTGCCATCCCTCATCAGTTCTCTTTTTCGACGATAATGAACTCAATGTAAACAGCGCCAGAGAAATCGGATTAATGGCATATCAAGTAAAAGGACCACAAGAAGTCGAGAATGTTCTTGTTGATATCAACATGCTTTAAAATCGGGATTAAAAGGTAACATTTTATGTTGAGCGATTATTTAGTTCCCTAACTTATGCATTCAGACCGATTTTACCTATTGCAAGCGTCGGCCTAAACGGCTGATGCCTGTGTTCGGCAGTAAAAAATGAAAGTAAGAGCAGGGTGTCAACGAACTACCTCGCCGCAAGCAGCGGGGTATCAAACGACAACTCCATTTTCTATCGTCTCAAGGGACGGGGAATTGACACCGTGTCGATTGAAATATTTTTGCATGAGACCGAATAAAATAAGAGGAGTTGCTATGCAAACACTTGAAGGTCTTCGTATTTTTTCAGATGCAACAGCGATCATTACGGGCGGTGCCTCCGGTATTGGGCAGGCGTTTGCGGAAGAGTTGGCAATGCGTGGTTGTGACGTAGTGTTGGCCGATCTTCAGATTGAATCCGCACAAAAAATTGCAGCGAACATTCGCGCTTCCGGTGGAAAGGCAAATGCCGTTGAAGTGGATGTGACCAAATTTTCTGCACTTGAACAAATTATACATGAAACTGTTCAACGCACTGGTCGCCTGGACTACATTTTCAACAATGCAGGAATCGGCATTGCCGGTGATGTTAACCACTACAACATTGAGGATTGGAATTACATTCTGGATGTCAATCTTCGTGGGGTAATCAACGGTGTCCAGGCAGCATACAAGGTTATGATGAATCAGGGATTCGGACATATTGTAAATACAGCCTCCCTTGCGGGGATAACGTCATGCCCAGGGATGGTTTCATACTGCGCAACAAAACATGCGGTGGTCGGTCTTTCGACATCACTACGGGGCGAGGCCAGAGGGCGAGGTATACGCGTGAGTGTTCTGTGTCCCGGGTTTATTCAGACTGCAATTTTGGACAATGGCGGTAAATATGGCAAGACTCTAGTAAAATTATCAGCTGAACAACAACAACTTATTTCTGAGATGATCGACAAATTAAAGCCGATGGACCCAAACCTGTTTGCTCGTAAAGCTTTGAATGCGATAGCAAAAAATAGGGCTATTATTGTTTTGCCTAAATTGTACAAGGTATTCTGGTGGATACATCGTTTATTTCCATCACTCGGAATGTTTTTTGCTCGGCAGTCTTATCTAAGCAACCAAAGAAAACTTGGCATGGTGTAAAGCATCTAATCAACGTATTGGCAGTGAAATTAATTTACCGAACCCCCATTGCTCGTGCCCCGCTAAATCCGAATCGCTGTGGGGTAAGGTGGTTAAGTGGTTAAGGGGCGGGCCACGGTAACATCCCTCGTTTGTTCCTGGGGTCGAACCAACGAAAGTATTTGTATTTATACAAGAAAGAATGTAAACGTGGGATGTTTTTCGTGCTTAGAATGATGTTTTCGGCCATTTTGATCAGGGGGAAACTGGAAGTTATATGGAAAAATTGGTTGGGAAAATGCACCAGGACCAGGAGTTGGCTGGTGGGTAGGATGGATTCAAAAGGAAGATCACATTTATGCCTTTGCGCTAAACATGGATATTCAGAAATCTTCTGATGCGGGCAAGCGCATAGAACTGGGTAAAAGCGCCCTTAAAGCGTTGAGGATACTTTGAGAACAAAGAAATAGTGCCTAAAATTTTTCTTCAGCTTGATAAGGAGATTTCGAATGAGCAAACTGCAAGGTAAAATTGCGTTAGTGACCGGAGCTGCCTCGGGCATTGGGTTAGGGATTGCACAACGTTTTGTTAAGGAAGGTGCCCAGGTGATCATCACCGATATTGACGTTAACAAAGGCAAGCAGGAAGCGGCGACAATGGGCCCGGCCGTGCGTTTTTATGAACTGGACGTAGCCAGTGAGTCCGGCTGGCAGGCGGTGATGTCCAAGGTCAAAGAAGAATTCAGGATACTGGATATACTGGTCAACAACGCTGGTGTAACATTAATGGGATCTATCGAGGAGATTTCCGTAGAAAATTTCGACAAAACCATGGCGATCAATCTACGGGGACCGTTTCTGGGCTGCAAATTTTCCATTCCGTTGATGAAAAACCGGAATGCGGCGATCATCAATATCGCTTCGGTGTCGTCGTTCAAGCCGTTGCCGGAACTGGTGGCCTACAATGCTTCGAAGGCAGCGGTGGCGATGATGACAAAGTCTATTGCGCTGCATTGTGGCAGGAGCGGCAGCGGAATCCGGGTAAATTCCATCAATCCCGGGACAATTCTAACGGATATGCTGGAAAAAGTGATGCAGCAGGTGGAAGACGGCGATGCGCTAATGGACAGTTACCGGGAGATGCATCCGATCGGTTTTATTGGTGATCCCGGAGATATCGCCGGGATGGTGGTATTCCTCGCTTCTGACGAGGCGCGGTTTATCACCGGTGCTGCCTTCACCGTCGACGGAGGACTTGGAATCAATTCATGATAAGGGGACGTGGGGGGGGCGGTCCAAGGTAACTCTCACTCAAGGCAATAACACGTATCAAGCTGCTGCTCCCGACTCTCGTTTCTCGCACCAGCTGGCAGCGAGTGCAGAATAGTTCGTATTGACATTGGCCATGATGTGGATTAATATAGCTACAAAAATCCACATTATGGAGGTGGAATATGAGGACAATTCAGATGACCCTTGATGATGAGCTTGTAAAAGCGGTCGATCTTGTTTCGAAGGAACTGAACACAAGCCGTTCTGCTTTTACGAGAAAGGCTCTACAGGATGCGCTGGACCGCTATAAACTTGAGCAACTTGAGCGCAAGCATCGCCTTGGGTATGAACAAAAACCGGTAGTCAAAGATGAATTTTCAATCTGGGAAACCGAGCAGGCCTGGGGAGATGAATGAAACACGGCGAAATACGCTGGTATAAATTCCTGCCACCAAATAAAAAAAGGCCCGCCCTTATTCTAACGCGTGATTCCGTTTTGGAATATCTCGGGGAAGTTACTATCGCACCTATCACAACTACTATACGGGATATCCCGTCAGAAGTGTTTCTTTCCAGATTCGATGGTATGCCAAAAGATTGTGCTGTAAATTGTGATCATTTGCAGACTGTTTCCAAATCTAAAATCGGCCCTTTGATCACATCTCTCTCCCGAAAGAAGATGTTAGAGGTCGGGCAGGCAATCCGGTTTGCACTAAATATTTAAAAGCTTAGCTGCCAACAAATTAATCCAGCAGAAAACCAGGACGGGGCTAGTGCGACAGATCGAGGGGCGCCCACGGTTGGGAAGCGTGGTAACATATAGGTAACATAAGGAATATGGTTAATAAGTTCCCTAAAAATGGGGCCATAAGAGGGCGTTTTTGCTCAAATTTTCAAAGGATAAGCGTCGCTGGCTGAAATGGCTATTAGTAGCTAAAAAGTGCTACGGATTATCCATCCCAAATTATACGGTCCCATTGAATTATATTCATCTTTATGACAAATGGACATTTCTGAAAAATATATTCACCAAGTTTCAAATAATCTTCTATCCTTCGTTAGAGAGGAAATAGGTGATACAAAAGTAGACTATGAAATTCCTCGTTTTAATGGTGCTTGCTATGCGCATTATATTTATATATTATTATAAGGTGGTTAAACCTACTTCTAGGAGGATGGCATGTCGACATTTGCAAGAATTACCTTCGATTCTAGGGTGATGGGAGGAAAACCCTGTATTCGTGGTATGCGGGTAGCAGCCGGTACAATTGTAGGATTAGTGGCCTCGGGTGTTAATTACTTCGATATTTTCCCAAAAAACATATAGTTTTTCTCAAGATTTACTACCAGTGTGAAAAAATCCAGATAATCCAAATTGACAATCAATGCATGGTTTCTGTCTGATGACAGCAGGAACCGCCATGCCTCTTTATCCTCCTCCCCCCCATCGGGGGGGATAAGAGGGGGGGGCGAACATATGATATACTCGTATAGCCTTTCCAAAACTATAACAAGGAGATATCATATGCTCAGCCCCTTAAAAGCCATCTTACTTGCCGCAAACAAGGTTGCCAAGGAAAATTTGATTTCAGAGATCATTTGCCCCGGATGCGGAGAATGCCATCGGTTAACAAAATGGGGGCATTATACACGTTATCTTTTCCATGGCGAGGATACCATCCGGATTCAACGGTTCAGGTGTTTAAACAGCCGCTGCCCGCGATTCACCTTTTCTATATTGCCGCACCCGCTGTTGCCAATTGTGCGCTTGCCACTATGCCTCATCCTGTCGCTGTGTAGCATGTATCAAAAGGGGGACTCGATAGCCGAGCTTGCGAGGACAAGCGGTAAAAGCTGGTCTGTCATCCGACGCGCTCTTGCGATCGGCAAGAGGATAAAATCAGTTTTAAATGACGAGGTCCCCTGTCTTCAGCCAGCGGTTTCCTGGACAGCCTTTACGCATCTATTTTCTTGGGCTTTGTTCCCGGGGCGTTTTTAAAAAGTTGCCACCAACATGAAACGATTATAGCGTTATATCGGTCGGTTCCGTTAAGGTCGCCTAAAATATCATTTGAAAGGAGACCGCATATGGAACTTACCGATGAAAACATGACCCTTGCCATTTGGCGCTACGGCATCATCAGCCCCTTGCTGCACCAGCATCCGGATCAGGGACGCAAAGGTGAATTACTTGAAGAAATGAGCCGACGGACGTTTGTCCGTGACAATGGCGAACAAATCACCTTAAGTCCGGAAACCATCCGTAAATGGCTCGCCCGTTATCAGCAAGGCGGGCTGCCGGCCCTTGCCGACAAAGAGCGCTGTGATAAGGGAAAACACAACGTTCCTGAAACGCTCATCGATGCCATGACAAAAACAAGGAAAGCGCATCCGCGTTGGACCATGACCCGGTTGTTTGATCACCTGATTGCCGAAGGGATATGGAATGGACAGCGTCCCAGCCAGTCCACCCTCTATCGGTTTGCCAAATCACATAATTTGCTCAGAGACCCTCACCGTCAGCCTGTCCGATCTTGCCGCTCTTTTGCCTTTGATGTCTTCGGCCAGCTTTGGATGGCCGATTTTCTTCATGGACCGAAGATAAAGCAGGGGCGACATAAACGAAAAACTTACCTTCATGTTATTCTTGATGACAGCGCCCGTTATGTGGTCAGCGGCGGATTCTATTTATCGGAAAAGGTCGAAAGTCTGATTTGTGATTTGATGGCCGCCGTAAGACGCTATGGCATTCCGCAACGCTTTTATACCGACAACGGTCCCTGCTATGCCAGTCGTCATTTAAAAGTCGTTTGCGCCAGGCTCGGCACCCAGCTGATTCATACACCACCATATCGGCCCCAAGGACGCGGAAAAATAGAGCGCCTGTTCCGGACGGTCCGGGATCAATTTCTTGCGACAGACTCATCAAAATCAATGGATCAACTCAACAGTGCTTTCCAAAAATGGCTCTCAGCGTACCACCTGGCAATTCATGGCACCCTCGGTTGCCCGCCCATAAAAAAACGGCTTGAAGGCGGCTGTGCATGCCGGCCGCTGCCTGAGGTGGCCGATATCGAATCCTTGTTCATGATGGAACGTCGCTGCCGAATCTATAAAGACGGCACTATTCGGCTCTTTAAACAGATTTACGAGCTGATCGACCCAATGCCCGGAAAACGGGTAACGGTTTACTACACGCCATGGGACCTGTCCTGCATATATTACGGAACCTTTTTAAAACCGGCTTTTCGGCTGAACATGTCAGCCAATGCGCACCGTTTTGACCATCCCTAATGGAGGTAAAAATGAAAATTTCAATGTCCGAGTTTTTTGGATGGCATCGCCACCCGTTCTCCGATACATATCAATTACAAACGCCCTTTTTAGGGGAAAAAGACGATCGAATCTTACGTCGAGCGATTTCACTGTTAAACTGCGGCAAAAGTTTTGCACTGACAGGACCATCCGGAGCCGGCAAATCAACCCTTATTCAACATATCCTTCGTCAATTGGATACAAAGCATTATCAAACCACCTATATCCATTACGGCGGATTGCAGCGCAGCGGCATCCTCAAAGCGGTGGCGGACTACCTTGGCGTGGATACCGGCGGCCGAAGTGTGCCGCTATTGGTAAAACTTCAGAAACACATATTACAATTGGCTTCTGAAACCAATGCCAGGTATCCGGTATTCATTCTCGACGATGCCCAGTTATTGGAGCACGAATCCCTGATGGATTTATGTTCTTTAATGGTCAGCCCACAAAAGAAAACGGTGGCAGCTTCGATTATACTTGTCGGCGATGAGAGCCTTACCAAAAGGCTTCAATTGCATATCATGGCGCCTGTAAGAACCCGGATGACCGGCATCTTCAGTATGGAAGGCCTTGATGAAAAAGAAACCGATCTATTTGTGGCATATCGTTTGGAAGCAGCCAAAGCTCCTAAAGACTTGTTTGACAGCGATGCTCTCTCACTAATGAGTTCCCACTGCAGAGGAAACCGTCGACAAATCATGAATGTCGGCACGCTACTATTGGATGAAGCATACTTCAGGCAGGAAAAAACAATTGGACCGCATTTAATCCTTGAGTGCGACCTGATCGATCAATCCGGGTGAAACGGAAGCGTAGCGGAGGGATCTTCGCGCCGAGGGATAGCCCGGCGGTAGACTGCTGTCTACATCAACCAAAGGGGCCTTGTGCTTATCGGGCTCCTTTGGTAATTTATCACGATAATTTACTGGGATTATAAAGAAAGAATCAACAGTTTTGACGCGACTCCTGCTGCATAAAACTAAAATCGCCTACTTTAGGTGATAATGTCAAATACAAAGCCGATGGAATTGGACCTTTCTTTTATAAAAACGGAAAAGTAGAAAATGCGACACTTGCGGAGGATACAGAAATTAACGGCATAATATACAGAGCATCGACCCAAATTCAGTATTACCCCATTGGACATGTTAAAATAGGCGTATTTGATGAAGATACAGTCATCAATGGCGAAAAGTATTTGGACGGAACCAAAGCGCATTTTGGTCAAAAAGGAGAAATTATTAGAACATATAAGTGATAATGGCTTTCAAACGGCCACCGCTAACACCCTAATTCTGTTTATTATAGCAACAATCATTATTGCACGAATTTATCTATCAGTATAACGAATCATTGATAAAGGGCCGGGAAAATCCCGGGCTTTGTGAAAAATCACAATCGGCTTGATTTAGCTGTTAAGGAGGAGAGGAAATATGCCACGCGCTATTCCGTTGATCGTATTTCTATTCACTTTTATGACCACTGCTCAAGCTGGTGAGCCGATAATCCTAAAGACAGACAGTGGAGATATTTACGGAACGGTTGAGATTCCAAAAGACGTACACCCTGTGCCCGTCGCGTTGATCGTTTCCGGTTCAGGACCGACCGACAGGGATGGAAACAACCCATTGGCCGGAAATAACAATAGCCTGAAGATGCTGTCGGAAGGCTTGGCAGCCAAGGGTATTGCTTCGCTTAGATACGACAAGCGAGGCATCGCGGCCAGTGCGGCAGCAGGCTTGGAAGAAGCCGACTTGCGATTTGACACTTACATCGAAGACGCAGAAAGATGGGGACGGCTTTTACTGGCGGACGGTCGTTTCAGCCGGCTCATTATTATCGGACACAGCGAAGGGGCTCTCATTGGGACCGTTGCGTGCAGGAGACTTGGCGCACAAGGCTTCATCTCCATAGCTGGGGCGGGATATCCCGCCTTTGAAATCCTTGAAACTCAGTTGAAAAAGAACATGCCACCGGATTTACTATCCGAAAGCAACACCACACTCGAACTTCTGAAAAACGGCACAACGACTGAGACCGTTTCACCTTCGCTTTTGGTGCTGTTCAGACCGAGCGTACAGCCCTACCTGATTTCATGGTTTCGTTATGATCCTGTTCATGAGTTATCGCAGCTGACTGTTCCAACACTCATCGTGCAGGGAACGACGGATATCCAGGTGAGCAAATCAGACGCCGATCGGTTGGTGAATGCCAACAAACTTGCCCGCCCGCTTTTTATAGACGGAATGAACCACGTTTTGAAGAACGTGCCCCATGAAACGGGGTTACAGATAGAATCCTATAATAATCCGGACTTGCCGATTTCGAAAAAGCTGGTGGAGAGGGCAGCTTTTTTTATAAAAGAGTTGACCAATAATAATTGAAAATTGGAGAATTTAAGAAAGAACAGGCGGTTAAGTTACTGATATTCTCGTTCATCTGCTTTATCTAATCTTTGGATCAATGCGATTAAAAACATCGATGACTATGCGCCCCTCACAAAGATCGTCAAATCACGGCGCTATGAGGACGCTCGAAAGGCAGTGCTATCCAAAATTATGGATGAACCCGTTCCGGCAAAATTGGCTGGCGCGTAAATTGCGGGAGAAAACTTACTAGGGATGGTGATGGCGATGGCACCCGTATCTCAAAAACTATACGACCTCATTCATAAACAACGCGCACCTTTATACCGGGGAGCACGCGAAGCCGAACTGCGTGCGGTAGCCCTGACTACATGTGATCAGATTGTTGCTGCAACAGGGAATGTATTTCCTTCGATGAATTTCGGATATTTTTTAAAAAAAGAAACATGATGACGCTATTCCCCAACCGATACAAAAGTCGTGCGGTTCAACCTGGCTTGGGTAAGCCTCGGAAGGTTGTAAGTGTAGCTATTCAATATATTATCATGGGTCGCGCCATAGAATTTCTTAATGGATGCATGATCTGATTTCGCGTCAACAATAACCGTGCAAACCGGGGTTGCAAACGTAACCTTGTCTTGCCACTCAGCCGGCAGCCAGGTCGCCATTAAAGATTTAAAAAGTTCCTTCCCACGGTTATTGATTTCGCCCCAAACAAAACCAACGGTGGGATCAATGGCATAGGTGGATTCTCCATAATTGTAGTACCGATTTTTTGGCGTTGCTTTAACAATATACATTTCTCTCGGCACATAGACGATATCCGTGATGGCCCATGGGGCACCCTGCCAGCCGGCCGTATCAAAGCCAACCATAGGCCCAGTGACGCCGACAGGCTGTTGCCAGGCCCCATCGGGCTGCTGAATGAATTTTACCGGTCCTTTGGCAGCAAATTTGTTAATGGGAAGAAGCAAGACTTTTTTCTCAATAAATATCCAATCCATGGATGTGATTTTGGCAGAAAAAACCTGATCCGTATCAAAGGTGAAATCAGAATTAAGAAATGATGTTGAACGGTCTATAGAAGAAATGCATTTTACCTGCCGCACCGTCTTTATATAAAAATAACACTGATCTTCCATTTTATTGCAGAACCGCTGGAACAAATAAATATTGCCAGCATAATTATAGGGCTTGCTGACCGATACGATCATATTGGAAAGGTATTTTGCCGGATTATCTGCCGGGGTGTCCGTACCCCAGAAAAATTGCATCATCGTTTTGCCGCAAAAATATTTGGAGAGTCCCTTGCGTTCAACCAAGTCGATGGTCCATGCGTTTTCATAATTGCCAACCCTCGATCTAATAAGCGCCGTATTGTAGACTTGCTTTTCAGCACAACGGGGATCGGTTTTCCAATCTATATTGGGGAATGGCTCACCATAAATGTATGCCGGCGGTTTACCCGATGCGGTATCGTAAATTTCTCCATCCTCTCCGATGTTATACTTTCCCGAATTTCCTTGAGAGGCCATATGCCATTTTTCTTCACTTTGAAAACACCATTCCAGAGCGGCGATTTCCATGGTAAAATCACCCTTTTTTACCCATTCGGCAATGGATGGCAAAAGAAGATTCTCGACCTTTTGAAAGTTTGAGCGATCGATCACATCGCCGGGCTTCACATCAATTTTTTCGAAAATAGCTGCTTGGCGATCTTCCCAGTTCGCAAGTGAACTGCTTGGCCTATAAGCGATTGTAACAATAAGAGAAAAGATGATAAAAACATTCAAATATCTCATAAGAACCTCCTGATTTTCTCAAGTGATGATTTTCTTAATCATCATTATCCCTACCGGTTGACGAAAATTAAGGTAGAAGTTTAAGGAACTTTTTTTACTTTTATAGCGCTATGGCAAGACGATTCATCGTGAGCTTCAAAACTTTTTTACAAAATTTGAAAGATGACCTTGTTAGATCATCATGGTAGGCACTTTTATAAATATTTATGTCTAAATTAGCCGCAGAAGGGCAAAGCGATCGTTGGGTTTGATGCTTAAAACCAAATCGAAGCCACTTGTCTATTCTATGCTCTTGGTACTCTTCTATGCTCTCGGTAATCTTTGTAGTGTAAAAGATTAAATTGAAATGCTGATTGCCTCACACCTTGTCAGTGGGCCACGAGTTTTTTGAAGAATGGCTCACCTTAAATCATTTTGAGAAGAAATGCAAAAGGGGGAGAAGATTACCCATTATTGGGTGTTATGTTCTGAAATTATAGGATATATAAGAATTTGTTCGGATCTCTTTCTTAAAATATTTTTTAACAATATTTAGCCCCATATCAGAAACATCCACGCAGGTGAGCACCCTAAAAATTGGGCATAAACTCAGACTCCGAAAGCGTATACCCCATCGTTGCAACGTTGGGGTGTACCTTGTCAGAGGGTTGTCGTCTGATATTAAAAATTGCCCCAATTCTTGATTGTCGACTGATAATCAGGGGCAGTTTTTCTTGAATAAAAAACGTGCTATAGATGGTTCCCGAACTCGGGATAGGTGGCGCCGGCTGAGTTGTGGACCGGTTTTATTATACGTACACACCTTGCCGGCAAACCTGATAAGTGGGGGCGGAACCATTTCTACAAAAACCGACATTTCTAATTAAGGAGAGACATTATGGATGACATCCAGCGCCTAATTGCCATCGAGGAAATCAAGCAGCTAAAGGCACGGTATTTTCGGAGCATCGATACCAAGGATTTTGAGAACCTGCGCACTGTATTTGCGTCGGATGCTACATTCGATTCCAGCGAAGCCTTGCGAGATCCTGTCTTGGGCACGCCGCCTGAATTTGAGGAGCCGGCCACCGTATCGGGCCTGGAGGAGATTATCGCCTATATATCAGAGGCACTTGAGACCGGGCAGAGTGTGCATCAGGGGCATACTCCCGAAATAGAGTTGATCTCGGACACCACGGCACGTGGAATCGTTCCGTTTGAAGACATTCTTGTCAGTGAGGCGCTCAACTTTCGCGGTTACGGGTATTACCATGAAACCTATGAATGCGTCGATGGCGCTTGGCGGATCAAAACATCGGTAATTCGACGACTTTTGGTTATTGTCGAGAAGGACTGAAAATTGAGACATCCGGCAGCACAACGAGCGCGCTGCCGGATGCCGATAAATTCTAGTACAGGTTGGTTTTGTTCAACGCCACGATTGCCACCTTATAAGAAATAAAGATGAGGGCGACCCAGGAAATGAGTAATAATGCTGTCATGAAAACCTCCGATCGTCGAAACCACTTATCGTAAATGGCCGAATGAGAGAAAAAACTTCTATCCCTGTTGATTTTTGTTAATCTAATACCCGTTTTCCGAAACCTCTTCCGGTGTTAATTTCCCCCTATCCATGGCGCGCCAGACATATGCGATATAGGCCAGCACAAAGGGGATCGCGATGGCCACATAGGTCATGGCGGTCAATGTATAGGGGCTTGATGAGGCATTATATATTGTCAAGCTCGATTGCAGGCTCGCTTTGGATGGATAGAACGCCGTATTATTGTAGGCCGGCAGCAAGAGCACCGTCAGGCCGACCAGAACCGTGCCCAGGCCACCAAACCAGATGCCTGCCGTACTGCTTGTTTTTGCCGTTTTCAGGACACTGAGGATCACTATCACCAGACCGATGAGAAGAAGTCCCAGCAACCACGGATTGGCCAGAAGGTTGCCCAGGTATTTTTGGGATACCATCGCCACCGTCCCCTTGTCGTCCACGATGCCGAATCCTTCCATTACCAGCAGGCTGACAACGATATAGAGCAGAAAGGGGAGGGAACAGGCAAAGTTCACCAGGGCGGCTTTTCGCAACCGGTTTTCCATCTCCGGAACACTGGCGCAATCGATATTGTTGAGAAGATACATGGCCCCCAGGGTACGGGCGTTAAAGACAAGAAACAGGCCAAGGGAAAGATTAAATAGACTGAATGCGGCTTCAAGCCCCCGAAAGGGATGGGTCCAGGTGACCAGGTTATACTCGCTCAATTCAAAATTGGAGCCGGTAAAAAAGGTGCCGACGGCCGCCCCAATGAGCAGAATGCCCACCGATCCGTTGATGAATAAGAACAGCTCATAGATCTTTTCACCCAGTAAATTGTTCGGTTTTTTTCGGTATTCGTAGCTGACTGCCTGAACAATGAAGGTGAACAGGATAAGCACCCATACCCAGTAGGCGCCACCGAAACTGGTTGCATAGAATTTGGGAAAGGCGGCAAAAAGGGCCCCGCCGAACAGCACCAGGGTCGTAAAAGTCAGTTCCCATTTTCGTCCCAAAGAGTTAATGACCAGGGATTTTTCAATGTCGGTTTTTGCAACCTGCCATAGAAGGGTCTGCCCGCCCTGAACAAAGGTCAAAAACAGAAAAAGGGCGCCGACCACTGAACACAGAAACCACCACAGATGCTGCAACGTCGTATATTCTAAATTTCCTATCATATTAATTTTCCTCCGGACCGATGCTGATTTGTTTCATCATAATCCGTATCTCGGCAACGAGAAGGATGGTGAAAAGAACAAGAAACATGAAAAAGGTGGTCTGTACGGTACCTGCCGTCAGGTTGGAGCGTGCCACCGTCACTGGCAAAAGATCCTGGATCGCCCAGGGCTGACGGCCGACTTCCGCCACGATCCAACCGGCCCAGCTGGCGATAAAGGAAAGGCCCAGGGTGAGGGTGCCGAGGCCGAGAAGCCATCGTTTTTCGACTAGCGTATCTTTAAATGAGAAGAAGAGGAATGCCAGGCAGATCACCGGTAGCAGCACACCCAGTGCCACCATAATATGAAAGGCGCTGAACGTGAGCCCAATCGGTGGCACGGCTTCCTCCGGTTTGGTGAGAAAACCGTAACCGAGGTGTTCCTTGTTTTGATTGAAGATGGACAAGGCTGCGTTTGCGGCGGCTTCGTTTCCTTTTTTCTTTTCTTCTTTATAGGTGTCTAAAGAGGCCAGGGCTATTTTGCCATGCTTCATTTTTTGCTCTGCCCCCATGATGTTCTCTTCTTCGTTGCCGAATACCAGATCGTTTATACCCGGCACAAAGGCATCAAAGGATCGGTCGGCAAGAAATGAGAGGAGGCCCGGGATCCGGATTTGAAAACTGAAGGCGTCCTGATCGTCCCCGATTTTTTTGTCCGGATTGAGAAGCCCAACCGCTACGATGCTCGCATTGCGCTCCCCGTCGTAAAGGCCTTCAAAGGCGGCCAGCTTCATCGGCTGCTGCTGGGCGACCTCATAGGCGGCCCGATCTCCGGTAAATCCGGTAAAGGCGGAAGACAAAATGCCGAATATGGCAGCCACCAGAATAGAACGCTTGGCCATTTTGACATGTCGCCCCTTTAAAAGGAACCATGAGGAAATAGAGATAATGAAAAAGGATGAAAGCATCATGGATGAGCTGGTGGCATGGGTGAATTTGGAGACTGCCACCGGGGACAGGGCCACATCCGTGAAACTTTGCATTTCAAAACGGGCCGTATCCGGATTAAAGGCTTGGCCGACGGGATATTGCATCCAGGCATTGGCTACCAAAATCCAGACGGCCGACAGGTTGGACCCCACTGCTACCATCCAGGTGGAGAAGAGATGGAATCCTTTCGACACCCGGTCCCAGCCAAAAAACATGACTGCAAAGAAGGTCGCCTCGATAAAGAAAGCAAAAATTCCTTCGATCGCCAGGGGTGCGCCAAAAATATCTCCCACCATCCACGAGTAATTGGACCAATTGGTCCCGAACTCGAACTCGAGGATAATTCCCGTGGCTACGCCAATGGCGAAGTTGATGCCAAAGAGTTTCATCCAGAATTTGGTCAGTCGCTTCCATTCCTCGCTTCCGGTTTTAACATAGATGGAATGGTAAAAAGCGATGATCCAGGTAATTCCCAGCGTGATCGGCACAAAAAACCAGTGATACAGGGCCGTCAGCGCAAACTGGGCCCTTGCCCAGTTCACCATCGTCAGGTCAAAATGTTCAATCATTCTTTTTTACCTCCTTTGGTGTGTTGATGGTTGCAGCAGAGCGTGTCATCTGATCCATGACATAGGCCGCCCGTTCATTGTCCGTGTTAAACTTTGTTTTTAAAAAGCCTTGAAAAAAGAATAGCTTAAGTATGCAAAACATAATTAATAGTTTAATGGCGATGATTTTCCACAATGTCCGGCCGAGGATCATTTCCCGAAAACCATCCCGGTAAAAGCAGACTATTTTTGCAAACAGAGAAGGCGCAATTTTCACAGGTTTCATCGTTTTTCCTTATTTGCTGTCAGGGGTGTTGCCATTGTCTATGAACGGGATACAGGGGCCCTCGTTCACCAACTGGTCGAAGGTTACCTGGCCCAGTGTGTCGCGAAGTTGCTTTCTGGCATGCATCCACACTTTATTGACCGAACAACTGGGTGACGCCTTACAGGATCCCGGATTCGCCACGCAGTCATTCAGGTAGATTTCACCTATCATGGTTTCAACCACTTCCAGTAGGGTGACGGCTTTCGGATCTTTGAGCAGGACAAATCCGCCTCGCGCTCCCTGCCTGATTTCTATAAATCCGGCCTTGGCTAAATCCTGGGCGATTTTGGCGAGGAAATGCGGCGGGATATCCGCATGGCGGGCAATTTCCTGCCGGCTGGCGAGGACCCCTTTTCCCTGTTGCGCCAGGTAGACCATGCATCGGACGGCGTATTCTCCTGCTCGTGTCAGTCTCATAATGTTATCGCAAAAAATCGGTTTTGAATAAAACGAATAAGACAAATAAGATGATATATGTCTTATATAGGACGAGAGGGCTTGCTGTCAATAACAAAAACACAGTTTTTTGTTTTCGGGAATTTGAATCGAAAAGCGGTTGAGGATCTTCCGGTAAGATGGCATGGTGCATTTTTACCCTCGGGTTGCAACACCGGGGAGATGCTGTTTCGTACCGATAGGCATTTGGACGACACGAATTTGGGGACGATTAAAATTAGCCACGATTTCAAAAACCTTCCCATCACAAGGCACATTCCTGAGTTGAAAAAGGTTTTGCTATCTCAGACACGTGTGGTTTTGTCCGCACCGCCCGGCGCGGGTAAAACGACGGTGGTGCCGATATCCCTATTGAATGAGCCGTGGATCGCCGGGAAAAAAATCATCATTTTGGAGCCACGGCGTCTGGCTGCTCGGGCGGCGGCTCACAGGATGTCGTTTCTGTTAAATGAGCCGGTCGGAAAAACGGTGGGGTATCGGATGCGGATGGACCGAAGGGTTGGCAAAGAGACGCGAATTGAGGTGGTGACCGAAGGCATCCTGACACGACTGATTCAGTCCGATCCCTCCTTATCCGGGATCGGGCTTGTGATCTTTGATGAGTTCCATGAGCGAAGTATCCATGCGGACACGGGGTTGGCGTTCTGCCTGGATATTCAGGAAGGGCTCCGGGAAGACCTTCGGCTGGTGGTGATGTCCGCCACCCTTAACACAGAGACGGTGTCCCGGTTGCTGAAGGATGCACCGGTGCTGCAAAGCAGGGGGCGACAGTTTCCCGTCAAGACGTGTTATTCGGGTAACCATGGACCGCGCCGATCGATATCCGCAGTGACCAATGCAATCTCAAAGGCACTTGCCGAAGAAGCGGGAAGTATACTTGTTTTTTTGCCGGGCGCCGGGGAGATTCGGCAAGTGCGTGACCGTCTGGCCGGGAGGATAGACGAGCCTTCGGTGAGGATCTGCCCCCTGTACGGGGGAATATCTGATAAAGAACAGCGCCTTGCCATCGAACCGGTGCCGGCCGGTATGCGAAAGGTGGTGCTGGCAACCGCCATTGCGGAGACAAGCCTGACCATTGAGGGGATACGCATCGTTATTGATTCCGGGCTGATGCGGGTCCCGCGATTTGATATCGGCAGCGGCATGTCCCGTTTGGATACCATTCCGGTTACCCGGGAAACGGCGACCCAGCGAAGGGGAAGGGCCGGCCGCCTTGAAAACGGGATTTGCTATCGGTTATGGTCCGAGGCGTTTCACCGAACCTTGATACCCCATGGAAGTCCGGAGATGCTGCATGCGGACCTTACGCCTCTGGCGCTTGAGTTGGCAAACTGGGGCGTTTTCGATGCGAATCAACTCTCCTGGCTTGATCCACCACCACCGATAGCATTAAATCAGGCCAGGGAGTTATTGGTACAGCTGGGCGCCCTGGATAAAAAGGGGCATATCACGGCCCACGGCAGGCACCTGGCGAATCTGGGCATTCATCCCCGGCTCGCTCATATGCTGCTGCAGGGAAAGTACCTTGGGCTCGGTGCCCTGGCCTGTGAGATTGCGGCACTCCTGGGTGAACGTGACATCATGCATTCGCCACCGGGGCAACGGGCGTCGGATATTCGATTACGGGTGGATATTCTGCACACATTTCAACAAAGTGGTCGTCGCGCACCATTGAACCAGGCGATGTCGGCCCTGAAGGTGAATGCCGGCGTCTGCCGGCGTGTATTGAAAACAGCCGCGCATTTAAAAAATAGCTTGGACTGCGGTCCCGGTGATCGCCAGGCGGATGCCTGCGGACTGCTTTTGGCGTTTGCCTATCCCGATCGGATTGCCTGCCGGCGTTCGGGAGATGCGCACCGGTTCCAACTCTCCAATGGCCGGGGGGCGTTTCTTTCGTCTGGGGATCCCCTGGCGACATCGGAATTTATGGTGGCGGCAGCCCTGGATGGTGAAAAGCAGGACGCAAGGATATTCCTTGGTGCGCCAGTCGCCTTTGAAGACTTGATGAAGCATTTTGACGATAAGATGTCCAAACAGGATAAAATTTTCTGGCAACGTCGGGAATCGGCCGTTAAAACGGTTCAGCAGATTGGTTTGGGAAAAGCGGTGTTTAAAACGCGCCCATTGGAAAATCCAGACTCGATGCGGATTGCCGAAGAAATGTGCAGGGGAATTCGGCAATTGGGTATAGATACATTGCCCTGGACAAAAGCGCTTCGAACTTGGCAAGTGAGGCTGCTCCTGATACGCAAGGTCGGGGGGGATGCGAACGCCTGGCCAGACGTTTCAGATGAGAGGCTTTCTGAGAATCTCGAGGACTGGTTGATGCCGTATCTTAGCGACATCACCCGGCGGGAACAGTTGCGGCGGATTGATCTGAAAAATGCGCTTTTTTCCATGCTCACGTGGCAACAACAAAAGAACCTCGATGACATTATGCCAACCCATATGAAAGTGCCCAGCGGCTCCCGAATCCCCATTGACTACCTGGCCGGTGAGGTGCCGGTGCTGGCTGTTCGCCTTCAGGAGATGTTCGGTGCGGTGGAAACGCCTTGTATCGCTGGGGGAAAGCTCCCCCTGTTGGTACATCTCTTATCCCCCGCCGGACGGCCGGTTCAAGTCACCCGAGACTTGAAAAACTTCTGGGAGCACACGTACTATGATGTGAAAAAGGATTTGTTGGGGCGGTATCCCAAGCACCATTGGCCGGCGGATCCTCTCAATGCGCGGCCAACCAATCGTGTGAAGAAAAAAAAATAGAGAGCGAAGGTTAACTCTAACCCGGAAAAGCCGGAAGTCGTCAGTTGACAGTCGACAGTCGGCAGTCAAGGATTGGGGCAATTTTAAATAACAGGCGATAACATTCTTTTTAGATACACGCTTTCGGAGTCGGAGATTATGCCCTTTTTTAAGGTGCTTGCCCGGAGTCTTCGCTTACCTGCGTGGATGAATCTGATATGGAGTCAAATGTGCAACAGTGGGGTTTACATTACACGTAAAATCCTGCAAAAGAATAACGATTGATACTATGACATATATTTTCAAATAAGAAGAACGGTTCAGCAAACATCAGAAGGAGGCGCGTATGAAAAGCCAGGAATTAAATCTTGTTGTACACATTGAATCATTGCCGGACAAAGTGGAGGAATTAAAATCGGTCCTATTATCAGGGGTGGAAAAAACAGTAAAAGAAGAAGGGTGCATCCAGTATGAACTCTGTGCTGAAATAGAGACAACAACCAAATTCACCATGATTGAAAAATGGAAAGACAAGGCTTCCTGGGAAGCCCATATGCAGGCGCCACATGTTCAGGAAGGACCCGCCAAACTCGAAGGGCTCCTGGCAGGTCCTCCGGAGCTGAAAATTTTAACGCCGGTTTCATAAGCCCACTATCATAACAACCGGGCTGAATAGAAGGAAATGACGAATTGCGAAGGGGCTTTGAATGCCTGATCGAACCGCAAGACAGGATTCAAGGCCCCACCCCTGAGGGAATGGCAAAGACGAGAGGTACTGACAGTGGTGGACCGGTTCACGGCATAAAAGGCGTTGCATGCCCCGGCCCGTCCCAGGCGCCAACCTGGTGTGGCCATGGAAACGCCCTGGTAGGTGCTTTCAATCCTCAGGGCTATTCTTCTAATGGTTTTCCGCATTCTTTGCATCGGCCATCCGGACCGATAACGCCGATGCAGCTGCCGTCACTGCAAAGGGTACGGCTTTCCCAATCCGCATCTGGCTCCTCGTCTTGATCTGCGTCTGGGGCGCTGCGTTGCGGCTGATCATTCTCCGTGGGGGCGTCTGTTGTTTCTTCGGTGAGGGGTTCAGTCGATTCTTCTTCTTGAGGGGCAGATTCTTTTCTTTCCGGATCTTCTATCAAATCCTCCACTGCGGCGTCATAGGGCTTACCGCATTCTTTGCATCTGCCATCCGGACCGATGACGCCAATGCAGTTGCCGTCACTGCAAAGGGTACGGTTTTCCCAATCAAGATCGGACGATTCTTTTTCAATCTCATTTTCCATTTTGTTCACCCGTTCCTTGTTATCAGGTTCAGTGTAAAAAAGGACTGTTTAAACCCCCGTAGATTTTCAGACATACTTCAATGCAAAACTATCAAAAACTGATTGTTATGGCAAGATGTCAATAAAATGTGGTAATGATCTATCAAGATGAGAATCAATCATGAAAACAGTCAGGTGTGATCCTATGTTGCCGAACTGGATGAAGGGAATACTGGTACTTGTTTCCGTTAGTATCGCTTTGGGCGGGGGAACGATCTTTGCCGAAGTCAATGAGGCGGTAATACTACTCCATGGTTTGGGCCGCACGAAAAGGTCCATGGCGAAACTTGAACACCGGCTTTCTGATGAAGGATTTCGTGTTTTTAACATGGGGTACCCGTCCCGGTTGAAAAAAATCGAAACATTAGCCGTGGAAACGATTCCGGAGGCGGTATCAAGATGCCGCAAGTGGGGGGCTTCCCAAATACACTTCGTGACCCATTCCATGGGAGGGATTCTGGTCCGTTATTATCTTAGGGAAAAACAAATTCCGGAGTTGGGCAGGGTGGTGATGCTTAGCCCCCCGAATGGCGGCAGTGAGGTGGTTGACAAAATAGGCGGGTCTTTCATTTTCAAGTGGTATAACGGACCGGCCGGTCAACAGCTTGGCACGGATTCCAATAGTATGCCAAATCGATTGGGCGCTGTGGATTTTGAACTCGGCATTATTACCGGGGACCGATCCATTAATCTGTTTTTATCGCGCCTGATTCCGGGCGTGGATGATGGCAAGGTGGCCGTGGAGAAGGCAAAGGTGGCGGGAATGAAAGACTTCCTTGTAATTCACGCCACGCACCCGTTTATTATGAGAAACAATACGGCAATGTCCCAAACGATCGCTTTTTTAAAGACCGGTCGATTCGTAAGAGACGGCTCAAGATAACCAGCGTGATGCGGGCCCATAACAGCAAGGGAGACCGAATGGCGGAAGGGCAATGGCAGGTTTATAATACAGCGGGAAAGTGGCGGGTCATCGTGACGAAGATGCTGCCGGATGAGCGTTGGCTCGACATCCTGACCGGCATTGGCTGCCGCGTGGAAGTGTGCACCGAGACCCGACTACTGTCTGCCACCGATCTTAAGACTGCCATTGGCAATCAATGTCACGGTGTTATCGGTCAACTGACAGAAACCTGGGGAGAAACGCTTTTTTTAACCTTGAAAGCGGCCGGCGGCATTGTTTACAGCAATTTGGCGGTGGGATTCGATAATGTGGATGTGTCGGCCGCCACCCATTTGGGCATACCCGTGGGAAATACACCCGGGGTGCTGACAGCGGCCACCGCGGAATTGGCTCTGGCATTGACGTTTGCGGCTGCACGACGCCTTGGGGAAGCAGAACGATTTCTTCGGGAGAGGCGATTTCATGGGTGGCTTCCCACCCTTTATGTAGGAAAACAACTCCGCGGGAAAACACTTGGGATTATTGGTGCCGGAAGAATTGGTGCCGCCTACGGCCGGATGATGGTGTCGGGGCATCAGATGAATCTTCTCTACTTCAATCGTCACCCCAACAACGCCCTTGAAGCGTACGTTTCGTCTTACAGCCGCTTTTTAACCTCCCAAGGAGAGGCGCCGGTTTGGTGCCGGCGTGCTGAAAATGTAGAAGAAGTGCTAACGGTAGCGGACTGTGTCAGTATCCATACCACATTGAACCCGGCAACCCATCATCTGATCGATGCCAACCGTCTTTCGCTCATGAAGCACGATGCGATCCTGATCAACACCAGCCGGGGGCCAGTGGTCGATGAGAAGGCCCTTGTTGTCCATTGCCAAAAGCATCCTGAATTTCGAGCTGGTCTGGATGTTTTTGAAGATGAACCAAAACTTGCGCCAGGTCTTCTGGCCCTTGACAACGTGCTCGCGGTGCCTCATATCGGCTCGGCCACCCTGTGGTCCCGCAGCGGCATGGCAACCCTGGCTGCATACAATGTGGCTGGGATCCTCCAAAACCACCCCGTATGGAACCGGTCTGACGTGTCCTTGTTTTTAGAGGGGTTTTTAGAGGGAACGTCGCCACCCGCTGCACCGAGTATTGTGAATGCCGAGGCGTTGGGTTTGGCCGTCTTCTAAACCATAATGAGGTGCGGAACCGATTAATGATGGGTTGTCGATTTCAAATTAGGCACTCAAAGAGCGGATCATCTCGGCCATGGTTATTTGAGCCTCAGCCAGGGCAATTTCGGGGTCGTCTGCCCGAGCTGCCCAAAAAGCTGCTTCATTGGCTGCGCCTGATATGATATGGGCCAAGGCATCAACGGGAAAAGGTCTAAGTATTCCCTCTGCCATGAGTTGAGTCAAAAAGGCTCGATATTTGCCTTGCACGTGATCTTCGTCAATCGTACGCCATTCTTCCCAGCCCAGAACTGCTGGTGCATCAATGAGCAAAATACGTTGCAGGCCAGGATCAAGGCAGGCGGCTAAAAACTCGTCGTTTCCAGCGATTAGCATCTCCATAGGGTCTTTAGCCCTTTCTACTGCTGCCTTGACGCGTTGCTCGATCTCAGTTTGCACCAGTTCTAATACTGCACGGAACAGTCCTTTTTTTCCATCAAAATGATGATATAGCGCCCCGCGGGTAACCCCAGCGGCTGCCACGATTTGTTCGGCAGAAACTTCTGCAAAGCCATATTTTGCAAACAAGCGCTGTGCTTCAGCAAGAAGGCGACCGGTGGTGCGCCGACTGCGCTTATCCTGCTTATTCCCTGATTGTTTAGCCTTCTGCATAAAATCCTCATTGACAAACATACAGTATGTATGTAACCTATTCCCAAGCATAATCAAAGCAAGAATAGCATATAACAAGGAAAAATATACACACAAAATCAAGGACAAACAAAATGTTACCCAAATGCAATGTCAACAGAAGGCAATTCCTACAGCTGACCGGGTTGGCCGCGATAACTAATTGGGTGCAGCCAGTTTGGGGAGGTTCATCAATGAAAAAGAATGTAAAAATGCCATTAATTGAGTTGGCAGGTACGCCGACCGAGGTGGGATACGGCTGGGGACAGGCCTTGGCCGACCCCATGCACCAGGGCCTGAACCGAATATTGACCGTGATTAATGATGTGCACAAAACCTCACGTACAGAGGCCTTGGCATTTGCAATGAAGTTGTGGCCAGCCGCCACGCAGTTTGACCTTGAGTTAGAATCCTTTGTCCGCGGTCAGGCAAAAGGTGCAGGGATGAGCTTAGAAGAGGCGTGGGCGACACGGTGCGGTTTGGAGCTAATTTTTGTGAACACGAATCTATCGGCCATGTGCACTACCCTGGCTGGTAACGGACCGGCAACTCCAAACGGTCGGTCTATCATGGGGCAGAATATTGATTGGTTTACGGGCAGCCCCCTTGCTCTCATACATATCCAGCGCAGTGACGGCCTGCGTCAATTAGTATTGCCTATACTTGGAATAGGCGAGTACACTATTAATTCTTCAGGTCTGGGTTGCTGCTTGAATGGTGTTGCTGCGATGCAGCCTAACCTGAAGCCCAATATCCCTATGGCTGCCTATCTGTCGCGAACCATGCGACAGACCGATATAAACAAGGCTCGCCAGTTACTGGAAGAAGCCTGCCGGGGGATTGTAGCGGTCACCTTGGCGGACGCAAAAGGCGGTCTTCTCTGCTTTGAAAGTACTCTGGACGACTATGAAGTTATCCTACCCCGTGACGGCTTTCTATCTCACGCCAATAACTACAGAACTCCACGTTTTCAAGCTGTTGACGGATGTCAGATGATATTCCCCGATAGCCCGGATCGGATCGCGCGCATGGATGAATTGGCCACAGGACTGACTGGAAAACTCTCTCCCGAAACACTTGGCAACGCACTGACGGACCATCAAGGGTATCCTAACGCTATCTGTCGTCACCCGGACCCTGCTGTACCGCCGGGATTACAAGCTGAGTCGCTAGGGTCGTTTATTATGTTACCGAACCAGAAGGCTATGCTGGTTGCTGCCGGCAATCCCTGCACGCATGAATATGTGCGTTATGATGTTTAAAGGCTTAAAAAAAATTAATTGAGCGTTTGGGACCAAGTTAAATTCGTGCAGAAAATTACGGTTTAAAGCCTGTTGGAAGGGTCGAAACCGTAAGTTACTGCCCCAATGCCCCTTGTACCGGGTAGTTATTTTTTTGTTTTTCTAATGTGTTCTTATTTGACTGATTATATATGTTATATGCGACAATCAATAATCAAAGTTGCATGTCAGTGCAGGAATCGGTTCCGTGCCTCATAATGACATTGGTCCAGCACTGCAATATCGGAGATAATACCTCCCATATTATCCTGAAAGACAGGGTTTCCTGGCGGCGCCTGTCTCATCCAGGCGTTTTACCTTTGTGATGTTCGGCGCATTTTTCAACAATGCCGGCGATTCTTCCGCTTCTTTTGCGATGGCTTTCATGGCAACGATAAAACGATCAATCTCGTCTTTGGATTCCGTTTCTGTCGGTTCCACCATAATGGCGCCCTTGACCACCAGGGGGAAGTAGATGGTGGGCGGATGGAATCCATACTCCATCAGCCGTTTTGCAATATCCAGGGTGGTTACCCCATGGGGTGCCTGGTATTTATCAGTGAACACGCATTCATGCATGCAGGGCCGGTCATAGGGCAAGTGGAAGTGCTTCTTGAGCATTTCCTTGATGTAGTTGGCATTCAATACGGCAAGTTGGCTTGCCTTCTTCAGATGCGTTTCTCCCATGCTTCGGACGTAGCTGTATGCCCTGAGCTGGACACCGAAATTGCCGTAAAATGCGTGAATTTTTCCCACGGATTGGGGAAAGTCTTCCGACAAAACGAATGTGTTGCCCTGTTTGATTACGCGTGGCACCGGTAGGTATGGCGCCAATTTTTGGGTAACGCAAATAGGGCCGCTCCCCGGGCCGCCACCGCCATGGGGGGTAGAGAAAGTTTTGTGAAGATTCAGGTGAAGAATGTCCATGCCGATTTCCGCCATATCGACGATGCCCATGACGGCATTCATGTTTGCGCCATCTGCGTAGACCAGTCCCCCCTTACGGTGAACAATTTCCGTAATATCTTTGATGTCGGATTCAAAAAAGCCAAGGGTGTTGGGGTTGGTGATCATGATGCCCGCGGTATCTTCGTCCATGATGGCAGCCACATCTTTAGCCGACAGAATACCGGCAGCATTTGATCTGATGGTGACCGGTGTAAACCCGCACAGGGTCGCAGAGGACGGGTTTGTGCCGTGGGCCGTATCGGGGATAATGATTTTAGACCGGGGTTGGCCGCTATCAAGATGATAGGCGTAACATATCAGCATGCCGGTAAGCTCGCCATGGGCACCGGCTGCCGGCTGAAGGCTCAAGGCCGGAAGACCGGTAATCTCAGCCAGATACCGTTCCAGCTCATACATAATTTTCAGGGCACCCTGGGCCAGTTTGTCCGGCAACAGGGGGTGGGCGTTGCGAAATCCGGGAAGCTGTGCCTGCCGGTCGTTTGTTTTGGGGTTGTATTTCATCGTACAGGAGCCGAGGGGGTACATGCCGCTGTCGATACAAAAATTCCACTGGGAAAGCCGGGTGTAATGCCTGACGACATCGAGCTCGCCCAGGTCCGGAAAGTCGGGCCCTGGGCCGGCCAGATCGGCAGCTACCGGCACCTCATCCACGTCCTGCTGGGGCATGGAATAGCCATACCGGCCACTGGCCCCCTTTTCCCACAACAATGGCTCATAAAATTTTAACCCGGTGGTGCCATATCGATCGGTCATGATTGCACCTCCTTGACGAGCCGGTCCAAATCCGCTTTGGCACTTGTTTCGGTCACACACAGAAGATAATGTCCGGCAAGATCCGGGAAAAAAGGGTCAAGAGGAAGGCCGGGGACGATGTTTTTTTCGATGAGGGTTTCGTATTTGCGGTCAAATCCGTTTGGATAGGCCACCACAAATTCATTGAAGGTGGTCGCCTGAAACGGCAAAGCGCAACCGATGCGGCGCAATTCCCTTTTGAGGTATTCGGTTTTGTCGTAATTGAGCTTTGCCAGTTTTTTAAAGCCGGTACCGCCCAGAGTGGCCATATACATGGCAGCGGCCGTGGCGCAGAGGCCCTGGTTGGAGCAGATGTTGGATGTGGCCCGCTCCCGGCGGATATGCTGCTCCCGGGTGGCCAGGGTCAACACAAACCCCCGTCTTCCATCAAGATCGGTTGTCTTGCCGACCAGACGGCCGGGCATGTTGCGCACATACGCACTCCGGGTTGCGAACATCCCCAGCCCCGGGCCTCCGAATGATTGCGGGATACCGAGACTTTGCCCCTCCCCGCAGGCGATGTCCACTCCCTGGCTACCGGGATTTTTATAGATACCGTATGCCAGAGGCTCGCTGAAACAGGTGACCATCAGGGTTTTTTCATCCTGGTGGGCGGTTGTGCTGATAGCGGAAAGGTCCTCAATGCAGCCGAAAAAATTGGGGGACTGGACGGCCACCGCTGCAAGTTCGGTTGTTTGCCGGAGGCAGGCGGAGTCCGTGCATCCGGTACTCGTATAGGGCATTTCGATGATGTCACAGCCGGTTGGCGCCAGATAGGTATCCACAACCTTTCGATAGAGGGGATTCACGGCGCTTGAGATGGCCACCTTTTTTCGCCGGGTGATTCGCATGGCCATCAAAAGGGCTTCTGCAAGGCTTGACGCGCCATCGTACATGGAGGCGTTGGCCACGTCCATGCCCAAAAGCCGGGTCACATAGGTTTGGTATTCGTAAATCGCCTGAAGCGTTCCCTGGCTTATTTCAGGCTGGTAAGGGGTATAGGATGTCACGAACTCACTGCGGCTTAGCAGATGAAAAATGATTGCCGGTATGTGATGGTGATAACTGCCGGCGCCGATAAATGTTTTGGTTTCAGCAGGCTGGGGCATTTGGGCAGCCAGGCGGTTCATGTGATCGTCCAGTTCCCACTCAGAAAGTGGTGATGGCAGATTCGGCTTCTTTTTCCGCCGGCAGTGTGCTGGAATTGTTGAAAACAGATCTTCCAGATGCGCCTGTCCGATTATGGCCAGCATCTGTTGAATTTCGCTCTCGGTGTGCGGCAGGTATCGCATGGCAGCTTCCTCATCAGGGATAATAGTGTTTATAACATTGTTGAGAAAATTCAGTTCCTATGGAAACGTGCTATGTTATATATTATACTTTAATTTAACGCGTATCAAAAATAATCTTTGCCAAAAAAATACTCTTGGCACGATTGGCCCGACAGATTTCTTTCATTGTTATTCTTTACAGGGGGCGGACCAATATGGCGGAATCACTAGGACGAACGGTATTCTTTCAGCGACATGCGGCCCTTGGCGCTACAATGGTGCCGTTTGGGGGTTGGGAAATGCCGGTGCACTATCCAACCGGCATTTTACAGGAGCACCTGGCAACGCGCAGGCAGGCAGGGCTCTTTGATGTCTCTCACATGGGACGGTTTGTCATTTCAGGAAAAGATGCGCTTCCCTTTTTACAGCATGTGCTTTCCAACAATGCGGCCGCACTGGAACCGGAAGAATCCCAGTATACGATGATTCCCAATGAAGCCGGCGGGGCCCTGGATGACGCCTACCTGTATCGCTTTGTGCCTGACGCGTATCTTCTGGTGGTCAATGCCGCCAATCGTGAAAAAGATTGGCGCCACCTTCAAAGCCTTCAACAGAAGTTTCAGGCGGTTGATCTTTCAGACCAGACGGTTGCAATGTCGATGCTGAGCCTTCAAGGGCCTTTGGCCAGAAAGATGCTGAAGGACGTTATCTCCATCGGCTTCTTGCCCGAACCGGTTCGAAATCAGCTGGCAATCGTCGAGATTGAGAACGTTCAGGTGATGATCAGCCGGACCGGCTACACCGGTGAACCGGTTGGGTTTGAACTTTTCTTTCCTGAACCGGACGCCTTGAAGATTTGGGATCTACTGGTATCCCGTGGCGCCGTTCCCACAGGGCTCGGTGCTCGGGACACCCTCCGGCTCGAGGCCGGGTTGCCGCTTTACGGACATGAGCTGGGCGAGGATATGGAAGAAAAGGAGATCCCTGTATTTGCCCTGCCGCTGGCCCGATTTGCGGTTAGCTTCTCACCGTTAAAAGGTGACTATATCGGTAGATCAGCATTGCGTCGCCAATTTGAAGCATTTCAGCGGATTTCAGATCGTGATTTTAAGCTCATCAAGCAACTCCCCAGAGTGGTTCAACTGCTGTCGTTGACCGAAAAAGGCGTTGCCCGGTCGGGATTCAATGTCTACCAGAACGACCAACCGGTTGGATTTGTTACGAGTGGCACCGTGGTGCCGTTTTGGAAATTTGAAGGCAAAGGACTTTCTGGCAGGGTCACGGACGAAAGTGGCCGAAGGTCGCTTTGCCAAGCCCTCATAAACAGTGATCTGATGGTGGGGGATACCGTGACGGTTGACATTCGGGGCAAAAGAATACCGGCACAAATTGTACCCTATCATTTGCGAAGCGAGGCACCCCCTTATGCCAGGCCGATTACGTGCCATGACGCGTCACTCATCCCCCCGCTCCCGTCTTCAAAAACCATCCCCCCGCTCCAACGGGCTCGGACACTTCTGGACAAGGCACTTCAAAACACTCGATGGCGCCAGGAAGCCTGCGTCAATCTTATACCGTCCGAGCAAACACCGTCCACCATGACCAAACTGATGACGGTGATGGACCCCATTGGTCGATATGCAGAGCATAAGCCCTTGAAAGCGTTTTGTGATGCCGACGTGTTTTATTATCAGGGGACGGATTTTATCGCTGAAGTGGAAAACCTCCTGATGGCGGAGATGAGGGCCTACCTGGGATGTACCACATTGGAATCCCGGGTGGTATCCGGCCAAATGGCCAATATGGCCGTGTTCAGTGCCATGGTCGATTTCCTGAACCGTACGGACCGGAAATCCGAGCAACGCCGCATTCGTTCTGTTTTCAATCATCATATTATCAAAGGCGGGCATCTCAGTGCCCAGCCCATGGGCGCTTTGCGTGATTTTGTCGCCAGGAACCCCAAGACGGAAAAACCGGCGGTGGTCAACTTTCCTGTATTGGATGAAAATCCTTATAAAATCGATATGCCGGCCACCCGGGCGCTTGTGGCAGAACACCAACCGGAACTCATCATCCTCGGCAAAAGTGTGATACTGCATAAAGAACCGGTGGCTGAGATCCGCGCCATTGTGGATGCGCTCGATCTCCAGACGGTTATTATGTATGACATGGCCCATGTCTTTGGCCTTGTGGGGGACCATTTTCAGGACCCTTTCAAGGATGGGGCCCATGTGGTGACCGCCTCGACCCACAAAACCTATTTTGGTACCCAGCGAGGGATTGTGGCCACCAACTACAAAGAAAATGAACTGGGGTGGGAGTTGTGGGAGGCAATTCAGCGCCGTGCGTTTCCCGGGAGTACGAGCAATCACCATCTGGGGACCCTTGTGGGACTCCTGATGGCTGCTTACGAGATGAATGCATTTAAAGATGCCTATCAAAAACAGGTCGTTCAAAATGCAAAAGCGTTTGCCTTGGCACTGAAAGCGTGCGGTTTTCAGGTGGCCGGTGACCCGGAGATTTCCTATACCGAAACCCATCAGGTTGTGATTGGGGTGGGGTATGGTATCGGGCCGGCGGCCGCCCAACGCCTCGAAGATAACAATATTATTGTCAACTACCAGGCGGGTCCGGATGAAGAGGGGTTTACCGCCTCGGGGTTTCTGAGGATGGGGGTTGCTGAAATGACGCGGTTTGGCATGATGCCGAAAGACTTTGAAATCCTGGCAGGCTTTATCCATGAAGTAGTGGTCAAGAACAAAACCGTAAGGGAAGAGGTTCGGTTATTTCGAAGCCGGTTCCAACGCATGGGATACTGTTTCTCCGGTCCGGAATTTGAAGACATTCTTGAAAAGTTGCACGAATTCTTATAGCACCCCTTATTTTTCTTACACGATAGTGGGGTGCTATGACGTTCACCCCATGGCAATCGTTATTACCGGTTGGGAAGGCGCGCATGGTTGGAGTTGTTGATGGACATGAAAAGATTTCCCTTTTTTCTGCGTTACTGACTATTTTTCTTTGCAGCCTTTTTGGTGCCAATTCCGTGGCCATCAAGATCTCCTTGACAGGTATCGGTCCGTTTACAACGCTCGGGGTGCGATTTGCGATAGCGGCAGTAGCCATTGTGGCATGGGCCCTCATAACACACCGCCCGATTCGGTTAAAGCCGGGCCAACTGATGCCGATGGTGGTGGTTGCCCTTATTTTTACGGCCCAGGTGTCAATGTTCTACCAGGGACTTCAGCGGACCCATGCGGCCAGAGGGGCCCTTATTTCAAACTTTTATCCTTTTTTTGTTCTGGTGATGGCCCATTTTTTTATTCCCAATGATTCGTTGACCCGGCGCAAATTTTTCGGGATCTGTTTTGGATTTTCCGGCGTTATCTTGATCTTTATCGATCAGGGCGGGCTTGCCAGTCAATTGAGGACAGGGGACGGTTTTGTGTTCATTGCGACCTTTATCTGGGCCTGTGCCACGATTTATGTAAAGCGGATTATCCATGGGTATGAGCCGTATCAAATTTCTCTTTACACCATGGTCTTTTCGGTACCGCTTTTCTTTTTTGGGGCGATTCTTTGGGATCCAGTGTTCATAATACAGCTGGACAGCAGTGTTCTGCTGGCCTTGTGTTATCAGAGCCTCTTGGTGGCAGGATTTGGATTCGTTGCCTGGAATTTTCTTTTACAGCGGCACGGTGCAACGGCCCTGAACTCTTTTGTCTTTATCATGCCAATTGTCGGCGTGATGTCAGGTGGATTAATTTTGCACGAGCCGATTTCTTCCCATATCTGGGTGGCGTTATTATTGGTCGCCATGGGGCTGACCGTGATTCATGTTAACACCATCAGATTGCCGCCATTTGTAATGTCCGGTGACAGGAGATGAGCTCCATGAAAAAGAAAACCAACCGCGACATCAGGCGTGAGGTATCACTTCTACTTGAGCGAGTGGACGCTGACGGGCGCACCATGCTTTATGAACATGAGGTGTACCGGATTTTAGGGCTGATTGGTGTTGCGACCCCTTTCTATCAGTTCATTGCGGATACGAGCAGTGTCACTCCGGCTTTTTTAGCCCGGTTTCCCGGAGATAAAATTGTATTAAAAGCGGTGGCCACAAACCTTGTTCATAAAAAAGATCTCAATGCCGTTAAAGTCGTACCCAAGCGTCCGTCAAGCATTCAGACTGCTTTTTTTCAGATGCGGCAAGAACTCGAGGCCATGGGATACCCGTTTATTGGCGGGCTCCTGGTGGAGCGGATCAAATACGAGAAGGACCTTGGCAATGAGGTCCTACTGGGCTTTCATGAAAGCGACGCCTTCGGCCCGGTCATATCCTTCAGCAAGGGGGGGGCAGATGCCGAATTCTTTGCCACCCATTTCTCGCCGCCAAATTTAATTCTGCCACCGATTGACCGAAAGTGGGCCGAAGCATTGCTGGCGTCCACAAAGATACATGAAAAGTACATAGCGGACGGTCATTATGACTGGGTCCAAAAGATTGTGGATGCAGGCATTCGGTTCAGCGAGCTGGCCACCTTTTTTTCTCGTTTTATCGAACCCGGTGCTCGGTTCACCATTACGGAGTTTGAAGTCAATCCCTTTGTCTTCGACCACCGGGGACGGTTTATCGCACTGGATGGGTACGGGGTCTTCGAGCGCTGCAAGGGGACCGTCGCAACAATAGGGGACGAAAAAGAGGGCCGATTGAATGCCTTCTTCGAGCCGAAAGGAATTGTGGTGGTCGGGGTGAGCGGTACTGATGCTACCAAGCCAGGCAATATCATCACCCGGAATCTCCTTTCTCTGGGCAGAACAGACGTCTACTGCGTCAATCCCAAAGGGGGCCAGCTGCACATGGGGAATCATTCGCTGATGCTTTATTCCTCCGTGGCGGACATTTCGGCCACTGCAGAACTGGCAGTGGTTGCGGTTCCAGCCGATGCCACGATTCCTGTGGTAAAGGCCTGTGGTCAGAAAGGGATCAAATCACTCATTCTTATTTCCGGTGGTTTCAGTGAGACCGGTCGAGACGACCGATTGGAACGGCAGATATCGGCCATCATCCAACAATATGACATGCGGGTCATTGGGCCGAATTGTCTGGGCGTGTATTACGGGGCGTCTGGGCGTACCAGGGGGATCAATACCTTTTTCGTGCCTGAAGAGAAATTTCAACTTCCCAAAGGGAAAAAGCAGAATGTGGCGCTCTTGAGCCAGAGCGGCGCGTTGGGGCTTACGGAAATTCATAATCTCCAGCATGCGATTTCACCCCGGGCGATTGTCAGCTATGGGAACCAACTTGACGTAGATCCCTCTGATCTCATTGAATATTTTAGCCATGATGGCCAGGTCGATGTTATCGGATGTTACATAGAGGGGTTCAAGAGCGGGGCAGGGCGGCGGTTTTTCAATGTTGCTGAAAAGATTCGAAAACCGGTGGTCGTTTATAAGGCCGGTCGTACCGCCGCCGGACAAAAAGCCGCTCAGTCCCATACCGCCAGTATCGCCGGTGAGTATGAGGTGGCAAAGGCCGCATTCAAGCAGGCGGGGCTCATTGTTGCCGATACGATGATCGATCATGGTGATTTTATTAAAACGTTTGCGATGTTCAACGATTTCCAGCTACATGGCAACCGGTTGGCAATTGTGGCCAATGCCGGATATGAAAAAACCTATGCCGCTGACAACCTGGGAGGACTCGAGCTGGCCACCTTGGCTCCCAAAACACTTCAAGCGCTCTCCAACGCCCTTCCTGCGTTTGTGCCGGCTGGTACATTGCTTGATCTGACACCGATGGCGGATGATGAAATGTTTGAACAATGTGTCGATATCATGCTAGGGGCCGAAGAAGTCGACCTTCTGTTTATCTCTATTGTTCCCCATGCGGTGGTGCTACATACCACGGATCACGAGGTCGAGCGGCATCGTGACAATGTGGCTGCCCGGATTGTGAAACTGGTTCACAAACATCGAAAACCAGTGGCGGTATCGGTTTGCGTGGCTTCTGGTATAGACGCGATGTATAATAAATTCGGCCACATATTGATCTCAAATGGCGTCCCTACCTTTTTAGCTGCAGACCGGGCCATGGCCTGTTTAAATGAATTTGTACGCTACCGGCTGACCCAAAAATCGAGAAATTTCGCAGAATGGTTAAAATGATGGTAACATGGTCATAGGAGTGATGCTGGGCATCGCGCTTCTCCGTTTGAAACGAGCAACCGGAAGGGAGGATGGGCCATGCAACCATACAACCCTGAGGCGGCCTTGGCAGACCTCAAAAGAGAGATGGGGGAATATGGGGGGGTGAACCCCTCTGTTTCAACTTCCGCCATGTATGCAGTGACGAACCCCGAGATACTTTCTGAAATTTTTAAGGGCATCAAAGGGCCTGAAAAGGGTGGACGCTATCTTTACACTCGGCACACCAACCCCACTGTCGATGTGTTATCAAGATCTCTTTCGGCCATGGAGGGGACCGAGGCTGCTCGATGCACGGCCAGCGGCATGGCCGCCATATCCTGTACATTGCTGCAACTGTGTAAAACCGGCGATCATATTGTAGCCAGCCGCACCGTTTACGGTGGTACCTATGCCCTTTTGAGTCAAATTATGCCTGAGATGGGGATCTGCTCCACCTTTGTGGACCCTACTGACATTACGGCAGTGGCCGCAGCCATTACACATAAGACCCGCTTGATTTATGTGGAAACGGTGGGAAACCCAACGTTAAAAATTGCGGATATCACGGCCCTTGCCAAAATGGCCCAACGACGGGGAATCAAACTGGTCGTGGACAACACCTTTTCTCCGATGGTGGTGTCTCCGGCACTATTGGGTGCTGATGTGGTGGTCTATTCCATGACCAAATTTATCAGTGGGGGCGGGGACATTATTGCCGGTGCGATCTGCTCGAGTAAAGACTTTATCGAAACACTCGCGGATTTACGTTGTGGGCGAACCGTTCTTTTAGGTCCGACACTCGATGCCACGGTTGCGTTTAAACTTATTCAGCGCTTGCCGCATTTGGCCATGCGCATGCGGGAGCACGGTCGTCGTGCGTTGGCGATGGCCAGAAAGCTTGAGGCGTTGGGTGTGGCGGTGACTTATCCTGGGCTCGCCACCCATCCCCAGCATCGGGTGATAGATCGTATTCGAAACAAGGGGTATGGATACGGCGGGATGCTGACGATCGACTGCGGCACAACAGAGATGGCAAACGCCCTTATGGATATACTTCAAAACAGGGAAACCTTTGGCCACATTGCCGTGTCTCTCGGGTACTATGATACCCTGATGTCCTGTTCAGGCTCTTCGACATCCTCGGAGATTGCGCCCGCAGACCAGGCCAAGATGGGATTGTCACCGGGGTTGGTTCGATTTTCCATCGGCCTTACCGGAGCGCTTGAAAACCGACTGAAACAGTTGGAAAGGGCTGTGATGGCGGCAGGACTCATTTCGTGAGACCATGCCAAACATTTTCAGTGGATCCGTTTATGAGTCAACAGGCGGCAAACACTGCCTACTTCCGGTTCTACGAAGAGTTGAACGATTTTCTCCATCACCGGCACCGGAAGCAGGTGGTTCCCTACCAATTCAAAGGGCGCCCCAGTGTCAAACATGCCATTGAATCCATCGGAGTGCCCCACCCGGAAATTGATTTAATACTGGTAAATGGCGAATCCGTTTCTTTTCAGTATCATCTTAAGGACCAGGACCGGGTGTCGGTTTATCCGGTGTTTGAGAGCTTTGACATCTCCCCCGTCATTCGCCTGCGCCCGAAGCCGCTCCGGAGAAGTACGTTCATTCTGGATGTACACCTCGGAAAACTGGCAAGGCGCCTGCGCCTTTTCGGATTTGATGCACTGTATCGCAATGACTACGATGACCCGGAGATTGTTCACATTGCGGCGGATGAAAACAGAATTATTCTGACTCGGGACCGGTATCTTTTGCAAGCCAAAGCGGTCGAGCGGGGATACTGGGTCCGGTCGGATCATGACGAATCGCAACTTGAAGAAGTTCTCAGACGGTTTGATCTATTTTCCCAGATCATTCCGTTTAAACGATGCATCCTATGCAACGGTCTCATCGAAAGAACTGCCAAAGAAGATGTGTTGCCGCAGCTGGAGCTAAAGACAATTCTGTATTACAATACCTTTTTCCGATGTCAACATTGCGGACAGGTGTATTGGCAGGGATCTCACTTTGAAAAGTTGCGCGCAAAAATTGAAAAATTTGCTGATTGATTAAATTTATGGTTATGATAATCTAAATTGACATAGCATAGCGCCCTCGTACTGCCTATAACGAGAGGCCATCCTGAAAAATTACAAGTTGTTTGAATGCAAGGACGGAAAAGGTTTTAACCGCAGCAATACCGAACATGTTCAACTGGTTACTACTTAAATCCGGAGGGAAAATTCGTGCATGTGGATTCAATCAGGATGGGTTCAATGAGCTGTTAACGGAAATTTTATGAGCACAAGTAATGTGACGATGACCCGACCACTGATGGTACCCAAGACGGCAAATATCCTGGTGGTGGATGATGAAAAAGACATTCGGGAGACCCTGTACCAGGGGATTGCCATGGCCGGATTTGATTGTTTTATGGCGGATGGCGGAAAGAATGCGCTTGAACTGATGGCACATCAGGCAATTGATGTGGTGCTTTCAGATATCAACATGCTGGAAATGGATGGTATTGAGCTACTGAAAAACGTTCGAGAACGGTTTGACACCAATGTGATCATAATGACCGGTTATATTGATGATTTTACCTATGAGGAGATTGTGGGGCTCGGTGCCAGCGATTTTATTCAAAAACCAGCACGCATCAAGGAAGTCTTGGCCAGAATCCGGCGGGTCCTAAAGGAGCGGGAAACTCTCAGGGACCGGAACAAAGCAATGAATGCGCTTCAGGAGAACCTGGAACAATTTCGAAATGCCATGGTTGGTACCATCCAGGCAATCTCTCTTGCCATTGAGCTTCGCGACCCCTATACCGCAGGTCATCAGCAACGGGTTGCCGAGTTGGCCTGTGCGATCGGCAGAGAGTTGAATTTATCGGAAGATATGCTCTATGGCCTAAGGATGGCAAGCGTGTTGCACGACCTGGGAAAAATTACCATACCGGCAGAAATTCTGACACGCCCTGGCGCGCTGAACGAGTTGGAATATGGTATTATTCAAAACCATGTGCAGGCCGGGTTTGACATTATTAAAAAAATTGAATGTCCCTGGCCGCTGGCGGAAATCGTGCTGCAGCACCACGAGCGACTGGACGGCTCAGGATATCCAAACGGCCTCAAGGGCGAGGATATTTTGCTGGAAGCTCGCATTATCGCCGTTGCCGATGTGTTTGAGACGATTTCTTCCCACAGGCCCTATCGTCCTTCGTTGGGGGTCAATAGCGCGGTTGAAGAGATTACCACCAATAGAGGCATCCTGTACGACGAGAGCGTGGTGGATGCCTGTAACAAGTTGTTTGCGGAAGATGAATATACTTTCAAGCCGATTGTTAAAAACCAGATGGGGAGCGGTCAACACGGACTCCTTTTCAGCGGCTGATGTCACCCCATCTCAATAGCGCCAGTTTCAATTCGTTCAATGTTGGCGCAATAGAAAAAATAACCGAGGAGGTAGGATGGTAAAGCCCGAGGAAATGTATCAATGCCAGACTGTAAACTGTGGCTGCATTTATAATCCGGAAAAAGGTGATCGAAAGGGAAAAATTTCAAAAGGGACCCAATTTGAAGAGATACCGGATAATTGGTGTTGCCCCGTTTGCGGTGCTGGAAAAAAATGTTTCCGGCCCCTTGCAGGACCCGGATCGTCCAAAGCGGAAACCCTATAACCGTAGACCGTGAAATGATATGTTCAACCCAATGAGATTTTTTGACTTAATAACGAGTGGCTATTTAAGAACAAATTCCGTATGTAAAGAAGCCTGATGCATCGCAGGACTCATTACACCTGCCCGTTTTCAATGGGCACAGAACGTATCCCCCCGGCGTTTTAAGGTGTAATTTATTCGCGGTTTGCAATACCATTATTTCATAAAAACAATGCAGTGAACTTAATTTAGACGGGGAGGATTATTTAAATGGAGGCTACTATTCAGAAAATTTGGGAACTGATAGCGGTATATGGCCTTAAGGTCATCGCTGCGATTGTAATTCTTGTTATCGGGCGATGGGTGGCAAAGGGGATTAAAAAATTATTCTTAACTCAACTGGAGAAGCGGAAAGTCGATCTTACCATTGTTTCGTTTGTCGGAAATTTTTCCTATATCATGATGATGACGTTTGTCGTGTTGGCGGCCCTGCGTCAGGTAGGGATACAGACCACTTCGTTTATTGCGGTGTTAGGTGCTGCCGGCCTTGCCATTGGGCTCGCACTGCAAGGGTCGCTGTCGAATTTTGCTGCAGGGTTTCTGATTATCCTGTTCCGCCCCATTCGCGTGGGCGATTTTATTGAAGGCGCCGGAGTTTCCGGAACGGTTGAAGAAATCCAAATATTTACGACCCAGTTGAAAAGTCCGGACAACAAAACCATCATTATTCCCAATGCCAAGCTGACTGGTGATAATATCGTCAATTGGTCGGTAAAGGGGACCCGACGGATCGATATGGTATTCGGCATTGGATACGATGATGATATTGATAAGGCCAAATCAGTGCTCACAACCGTTATCAATGAAGACGATCGCGTGTTAAAAGACCCGTCCCCCACCATCGCGTTGTCAGAACTTGGAGACAGCAGTGTCAACTTCGTTGTCCGGCCATGGGTGAAGTTTGGTGACTACTGGAATGTCTATTTTGATACGATGGAAAAGGTGAAGAAACGATTTGATGCCGAAGGGATTTCTATTCCATATCCCCAACGGGATGTTCACCTATACGAGCATAAGAGCGAAAATTAAGCCTCGCTTCTGGTTCTGGCATGTTGGGGGGGGGCGCCCCCTCCACATGCCGCTTCATGGGGCATGGAAATCGTTTTTCCCGTTGACGTTAAATTCTAATGTAATCGAATCAGGGCAGTGCCCATTTTGATTTGACGTCCGTGTAATTGTCCTTTAGCAGGTACAAATAGGAGAGTTCCTGCTCGATCATTTCAACGTCTTTTTTCCGAAGCCATTCGGAAAGCCAGGCAAACCGGATTGCCAGTACTGTGTCCAATAAATAACGCCAGCTTTTGTCTTTGAGGTAGTCGTTGGCTCTTAAGGTACCTATCAACTCCAGTATCAGCGGACCATAGAGGCAGTCAGGGGCTTCCATTCCCAGACAACCTATGAGGGTTGCGAGGTCGTAACTCTCTGTTTTGATACCTGAAAATTCCCAATCAATGATGGCGTCAATATCGCCTTCTCCCCAGATGATATTGAGTGGATGGTAATCACCGTGGCAGCATCTGACCGGTAGCTCATCGTGAACTGGGAAATAGGTCGTCTCCAGAAACTCGAGAACCGGTCGCAAGTCTGGCATCAGAAACGGATGGTAACGGGCAACACTTGTTGCCAGGTGCTTGATGTATTGAACGAGTGAAAAGGGGGGCTGTGGTGGAGAAACCGGATGGGAACATACGATGGCCTTTAGAGTGGCAAGGTCTTTGGCCAACAATACCGCGCGCCACCTATCAAACGAATAAGCGGGGCGGTCAAGTGAAACGCCTTCGATGAACGGCATAATTTGCCAAAAAGTGGACGCCGACTCAACCTGAAAGTGGCCACCGGGAGTAGCCAGGTAAGGAACAGCATGCCTGTAACCGGCGCGGTTCAGCTGATTTAACAGGTGTATGATGTTCAGCTTATGCGCCTGTTGGTCTTTTGTAATATTTTCCAGAAGCCATTTGTTGCCGTTACAATCCTCGACAACGGTCCGGTATTCCGTTCGTTCCGGGCTTCCGGGAATTGTCGGGGCATGTTCCTGCTGCTTCAATTCAAGACGCCAGTGTTGCAGGATGGATCGCAAACGGGTCCGGGAAAGCATATCGCAAGGGAAGTCTCTTCGGGTGCCTACCAAGGTCATGTCTTCGTGTTTGTGGTCAATATGTCCAGGATCGTCTTCTCGGCAATATCGTAATCGTAACTTTTAATGTGATTGGTGAGATCTTTCTGCAGCTGTTCAGGAAGAAGTGGGGCGACCTTTTCTAAATCCCGGTCAATCGCTTCCGGGTCTGCACTGCCAAGGGAGATAATCAGTTGGTTCAGGAGCGGTGAGAGCTTTGCCAGAGATGCCGGTTTCTTGTCAACCGGTGACGGTGTTTTATCTGGCTCGGGTTTAAGGGATTCAATGGATCGGAGCACCTGATGCAAGGCGGTTTCAAGGGCTGAAAATCGGTCAGAGTTGATGGGCATTTGATCGGTGAATTCTGCCTTTTCCAAGCGTTCCGCAGCTTTCTGAAGCTCAAAGGCACCGATATTGCCCGCACTTCCTTTAAGACTGTGTGTCAGAAGTCGGAACCTGTCCAGATCATTTCGTTCGTAAGCACCTTGTATATCGGCGATAATGGTTTGGTGACTCTCAGAAAACCTTTCAAGGATTTGCCGATATACTTCTTGGTGTATTTGAAGCGAAGATAATGCTTTTCGTATATGGAGCCCCGGCAATGAATCGGGCAGCCCAGTCGTGGGGGCGATTTCCTTTTTCAAGAGCGCTGGCGCAGCATTGTCAATTTTATGCGGTGTGACTTGGGATTGCGTCAACCGCCAGATGGTCCTGAATAATCTGTTTTGGGAGATGGGTTTGGATATATATGCGTCCATGCCTGCCGCGAGACACCGCTCTTCGTCGCCTTTCATGGCGTGAGCCGTCATTGCAATGATGGGGGGGGCTTCATCGCCCAAATCCTCTTTAATACGCCCGGTGGCTTCAAATCCGTCCATTACAGGCATCTGGACATCCATGAGGACCACATCGAATTCTTTGGCACGCACTGCGGATACGGCTTTCTTGCCGTTTGAGACGATTTCGACCAACATGTTGGCTTCTTCCAGTACCGCCTGGATAACATCCTGATTTGTGGGGTTGTCTTCCGCAAGCAGTACGCGGATCCCCCGCAGGCGTTTTTCATACAGGGACGTCTCCGTAGTAAACGGCTCCTGGGTTTCATGTTTGGGTGTAACTTCTCGACCAAACGCATCCATGATCGCATCAAACAAGGTGGATGCGGATATCGGTTTTGGTAAAAACGCATTGATTCCGACACGTTTGGCATGGCGCCGCTCTTTTTCCCGGCCAAAGGCGGTCATCATGATAATAGGCGTCGAGCGTTTGAGGCGCTGGCGAATTCGGCGAGCAGTCTCAATACCGTCGATACCAGGCATCAGCCAGTCCATGAGGATCAGATCAATGGCATGCTCTTTGGTTTCGGCCTCTTTCAAAAACGCTAAGGACGACTCACCGGAAGAGACGCTTTCCACATGAAACCCAAACCGCTCGAGCATGCTTCCCTGAATTTCACGACTTTCCGCGCAGTCATCAACGATCAGAACATTGAGGTCCTCCATGTCTGCCGGCAGTATAAATTCCTGCTGCTGGTCCTGGGGCTGTCGACCAAATCGTGCGGAGAAGAAAAAGGTGCTGCCCTCTCCGGGGACACTGTCAACCCAAATACTGCCGTTCATCATTTCGACAAGTTGTTTGCAGATGCAAAGGCCCAAGCCGGTACCACCATATTCACGGGTGCTCGACGTGTCGATTTGACTGAAGGGTTTAAATAGCTTTGAAAGCGATTCCGAGGCAATACCGATGCCGGTATCTTTCACATAAAAGGTAATGGCAACGTCTGTGTTACCGGATTCGGGCGTGAGATCGATTTCCTTGATCCCTTTAATGACAACCCCTCCCTTGGGGGTGAACTTAACCGCGTTGCTGACGAGGTTGGTCAGGATCTGCTGGAGGCGCAGGGGATCGCCGGTTAATAATTTGGGGGTACCCGGTGGGATATCGATGACCAGTTCGATGCCTTTATCCGCCGCCTGATTTTCAAATACATCACCCACCCTGTCAAATACTTCGTCCAGGCGAAAGGGTGTGTTTTCCATATAGAGCTTGCCGGCCTCTATTTTTGAAAAGTCTAAAATGTCGTTGATGATCCCCAGCAATGAATAGGCAGATGTGTGGATGATACGTAGAAAATGGACCACCTTTGCCGGCAGTTTTTTGTTTAGCAACAGGTCGGCAGCGGCGATGATACCATTCATGGGGGTCCGAATTTCATGGCTCATGTTCGCCAAAAACTCGCTTTTTGCCTGGGCCGCTACCTCTGCCAGTTCTTTGGCCTTCTTCAACTCCAGTTCAAGCTGCTTGCTTTCGATGACCCGTGTAATGATGGTCGAAATTGTTTTCAATATCGCAATATCCTCATCCAACCACTCTCGGGTGTTACGGCATTCTGCAAACCCCACATAGCCGTAATAACTGCCTTTGATAAATAATGGAACGACCAAAAACGATCTGGTCATGCTGTTTTCCAGCATTTTTTTTCCGGATCCATCGGGCAGCAGGGACGTATCGTGAACATTAATGACATTATTCAATTTGGTCTCTTCGAGAATATCACGGAAATATTTTGAAGGGACATTGCGGAAAGAGGAGTCGGCCACGGGATATCCTTTGGCGACCCATTCATAGGCTGTGTCTAAGGTATCGGTCTCCTCGTTATATTTGTCGATAAAGATACGGCAGACATCCAGGGTGGCACCTGCCATCTCAAGACACTGGGTGAAAAATTCATCGATATCCTCCACCAGTACCGCCAGAGAGGAGACATCGGCGACCATTTTTTCGTAGGCGAGTCTTTTCTCTAAGGCAAGCTCCGCACGGTGGTGTTTTTCAAAATCTTTTTCAATGGTGGCGATCTTCTGTAACAGTTCGTCATATGAGGGGGGTGAGGCCATGGGCAACTATCTCTCCTGTGGGGGCATCAGAACGAAATAATATGCATCATAGCGCATTTTGAATCGGTAATCTATCATTGGACGATTTTTTTGTGCGTTGCCGCAGCCTTCGGTTAGATCCTATATATACTGGAACCAGACATTCTCCAATTGTTCGAAGTTGCGCTGAATGGATGATTTTCCGGACACCGGATCGCCGTGTCCCGGTAGAATCCACTCCAAATTCAGGGACTGCATCCGTCGGATACTGTGTTTCAGCTGGGATCCGTTTCCACCGGGCAGGTCCGTTCGGCCGAGGCCACCATTGAAAATAAGGTCTCCAGAAAATAACACGTTTTGGGCTGGCCAATGGAAACAGACACTGCCAGGAGAGTGGCCCGGTGAGTGATAAACGGCCAGCTCCACATCAGAAAGCCTAAGATCCCCCTCTTTCAGAAAAAAATCCGGGGCCATATCGTTAACGGAAAATCCGAAAAGGCTTTCGAGCTGTTTGCCCATGGTCTGGATAAACGTCCATTCCTCTTGATGGTAAGCCAGAAGCGCTTTGGTTTCTTTGAATTGTAACGCCGCCTCCAGGTGGTCCGGGTGACAGTGGGTACATAGGACCACATCAACGTCATCTATGGTCAAGCCGATGTCTCGCAATCCGGCCTCCACATGGGAAAAATGGGCCTGATGGCCAGGATCGATCAATATCTTTTGTTCACCCTGTATAAGGAACGTATTACAATTGTTGGCCGTCATGGATGACCAGAGAAATGCATCGCAACCAGGAAAAAGTTTCATATAATAACCTTCTGCACTATTAGGGAAAATAACCATCAGCCTCCGGATAATGGGAGACTATGCTACTTTTCTGTGTTCTAAAATACATCCTTTTCTGTCAATGATCACCTCTGTTACCGGAATATCTTTCCCTGAGGCGGACAGGCTTTTACGAACAATGGTATTCAGGCCTGAGCAACAGGGGACTTCCATTGTCACGGTGGTGATGCTGTTGATATCGCAACGCCTGAAAACACTTTCGAGCTTTTCAATATACGACTGCGGATCATCAAATTTGGGGCAGCCCATCATGACTTTTCGCCCTTTTATCAGGCTTTGGTGTAAATTGGAATAGGCGGCGGGGACACAATCTGCCAAAATCAGAATGTCCGCCCCGTTTAAAAAGGGAGCATCGGGGGGAATTAATCGAATTTTTACAGGCCAATGGGTAAGTTCGGAATCAACGGGCTTTTCGTCGGCGCCGAATGGCGTGCTTTCACACGGGCTTTTGGTGCCGAATGTCATGATATTGCTCGAAGGGCAGCCACAGGGCATGGTATCCTTGGCGTGTGGCTCTGCGGAAGGTTTAATCTCTGAAATGCGTTTTCCCACAGCCACTTCATCAAACTCTTCTGCCTCCCGCTCGACGATTTCAAGGGCACCATTGGGGCATTCACCTAAGCAAGCCCCCAACCCGTCGCACAAATTATCTGATACGACCTTGGCTTTTCCATCGATAATTTCCAGAGTGCCCTCAGCACAGGCCGGCACGCATTGGCCACAGCCGTCACATAATTCCTCGTCAATCTGAATGATTTTTCTTTTTACTTTCATATCAAGTCTCCTGCAATAGAGATGGTTTTCTTGTTTTGTGGTAAAACAGATATCCACTTATCTTGTGATCGTTTTACTGCGATGCCAGCAGCACCCGTTTTGCTTCTTCTTTCCCGCCCCGGGTCAGCATCGACTTTTCGATGATGTCTTTCAAACGGTCTGGTTCAATGGGTGATTTTTTCCCATTATCTTCAATATTTGCAATGAGATCGGCATCATATAGGATTTTGAAATTGAGTGTCTCCTGGTCTTTGGGATGATGATGGTGCGCAATGATATCGGTGACCTCCTCAATCAAGGGTACCTTGGCACCCAGTTGTAACAAAATCGAACGGGCGATTGGTGGACCTTCCGCCTCCTGGTATTTTGCAGCGGTGCTGTTGTATTTTCGTTCGGCCTCATGAATACCGATATCGTGAAGATATGCGGAACAGAGTACCACCGCCGGATTTCCCCCTTCGGTTTTGCAAATGGCCTCGGCATAACGGGCTACCCGCATGGCATGGCCGATACGCCGAAAATCAGACTTGAAATAGCGCTTCATGGCAATGGCCACCCGGTCTTTCAAGAGGTCCTCTTTCTCTGCCAACAACTCGGGGGGAAGGGTGCCCAAGCACTGTTCGGCATATTCGCAGTAAGATGCACACCCGAAATCCATATGTGGATTCGTGAAGCGGTGGCCGCATTGTCCGCATTTGCGTGTGGTGTCGTCTTTGAAAAATTCCACCATCTGACCACATTTCGGGCACGGTTGTTCAAATATGGCGCCGGGTTTCCAATAGCGACTGTCTTGACCAGGACATTTCATATCTTCTTCCTTTTTAAACTAAGCAAACTTAACCTAAGCATCCTTGGGGCAGCGGGCAAGGCGTGTTGACGTTTTAGCCCACGCTGAAGGCCCGCTGCCCAGGGGATTATCCTAAAATGGCTTTCAGGTCGTCATCGGGCGTACCGATTGGCATGATATTGAAATTTTCAACCAGCACGTTCAGCACATTCGGTGAAATGAAAGCCGGTAGGGAGGGACCGAGCCGAATGTTTTTAATTCCCAGATGGAGCAGGGAAAGCAGGATGACGCATGCCTTCTGCTCATACCAGGAGAGGATCATCGACAACGGCAGGTCATTGACACCGCAATCAAAAGCATTTGCAAGCGCCACTGCGATTTGAATAGCCGAGTGGGCGTCGTTGCATTGTCCGATGTCGAGGAGCCGCGGGATCCCGCCGATGTCGCCCAGGTCTTTGTCGAAAAACCTGAATTTACCGCAGGCCAGGGTCAGTACAACGCAGTCTTCGGGCACCTTTTCAACAAACTCTGTATAGTAATCCCGGCCCGGTTTCGCCCCGTCACAGCCTCCCACGAGGAAGAAATGTCGGATGGCCTTTCCTTTGACCGCTTCGATAACCTTGTCGGCCACCCCCAATACCGCATTTCGTGCAAAGCCGGTGAGCACTGATTTCCCGGGCACATCTTCAGCAAACCCTTCCATGGAAAGCGCCTTTTCAATGGCAGGTGCAAAATTCTTGTCGGCAATGTGATGCACACCGGGCCATCCTACGAGGCCGGTTGTAAAAATATTGTCGGCATAGGATTCTTGGGGCTTTTGGATGCAATTGGTGGTCATGATGATGGCCCCGGGAAATTTTGAGAACTCTTTTGCCTGGTTTTGCCAGGCAGTCCCGTAATGGCCATAAAAATGTGAATATTTTTTCAGTTTCGGATATCCGTGGCATGGCAGCATTTCACCATGGGTATAGACATTAATACCGGTGCCTTCCGTTTGCATTAGGATCGTCTCCATGTCCTTCAAATCATGCCCGGAGACCAGAATGGCTTTTCCCTTTTTTGCGCCAAGGGGAACACTCGTGGGGACAGGATGACCATAGGTGCCGGTGTTTCCGGCATCCAGCAGTTCCATGGCCCGAAGGTTCACCTCCCCGCATTTCAACGCAAGCCCCACCAGCTCATTAACTCCCAGTGTGGGGTCCAGCGTGGCCGCAAGGCCTTCATAAATGAACGCTGCGATGGCATCATCGGTCTGGCCCAAAATTCGGGCATGGTCTGCGTAGGCCGCGAGACCCTTGATGCCATAGATCAGCAGTTGCTGAAGGGACAGAATGTCCGCATTCGCATCCGGATCAGATTTTATGCCAGCCGCTTCTCCCTGCGCCACCAGACCATCGAGGGTGTCTTTCAGGACCAGATGGGCGGGCCCGTCCGGATACCCTGTATCACCGCCGGCTGCCTGGACCTTCTCTTTCAATTGGTCGCGAAAGGCCACACACTGGCGAGTGAGGGTGTCAAATCGTTGTGGATCAAAATCAACATTCGTAAGGGTTGAAAAAATGGCTTCGCAGGCAAACTGATCCACTGCTGGGTCAATAATGCCGGTTTTCCGAGCGGATAGCGCTACTTGGGACAGGCCCTTGAGTGCATAAATCAAAAGGTCCTGTAGTGCGGCCACCTCCGGTTTTTTACCGCAAACACCAATTTTGGTACACCCTTCTCCCTTTGCCGTCTGTTCGCATTGAAAACAAAACATAAATTATCTCCTTTTCGTTTATACAACGTTGTTAGCCATAATTGAAACCAATCACGAAGCATTGGTTTTTCTGGATGTTTGAACCCATCGTACCTTGTTTCGTTTATCCTTACCTTGACTTAAATCAAAAAAAATGAGATTTTTTTCAAAAATTGAGGCCGAATGGAAAATACATCAAAAATCATTGCGGCAGTGCCACTTTTTAGTGGATTGCCGGACGAACAGATCAACGAGCTGGCCGCCATCGCCAAGGTGAAAAACCTGGATCGCGGTGAGGCCATTTTTACCGAAGGCGATGTCGCCGACGGTTTCTATGTGGTCATTTCGGGTAAAGTAAAAATTTACAAAATGTCTTTGGAGGGGAAAGAAAAAATTCTCCATATTTTCGGACCGCCTGAACCCTTCGGTGAGGTTCCGGTCTTTACCGGAAAGCAATTTCCCGCTCATGCCCAAGCCATATCGAACAGCAGGCTTCTTTTCTTTCCCCGGGAAGCGTTTATAAAGCTGGTCTCTGAAAATCCCTCGCTGGCCCTTAATATGCTTGCGGTGCTCTCTTTCCGGCTTCGTCAGTTTGCTGCCCAGATAGAGCATCTTGCGTTGAAAGAAGTCCCCGCCCGGCTCGCGTCATATCTGGCGCTCCTGTCAGAAGAACAAAGCAACCGCCGCACGGTGACGCTTTCAATTTCCAAAGGACAACTGGCCAGTCTGCTCGGCACGATTCCAGAAACTTTATCGAGAATACTATCCAAAATGGTCCAGCATAACCTCATTACGGTCAACGGGCGCAGTATTCAGTTGGACGATCTGGAAGGCATTCATGCCTTGTCAGAGAACGGAAAACTGTTAGATTCGTAACAAGATCAGCATTCAATTCGTAAATCATGATGTCAAATGTCCTTCCCTCTCTTTCGTTTATTATTCAAGTTATCGTAAGCAGCCTGAAAAAAGCAAGTGAATTGCTCGCGTACTAAGATAAACATGCAAATATATCAAAAGGATATATCATTGACGAAGGCACCTAAAAAGTGGCGGGAAGGCGTTGGAAGGATCGGTGCGTTGATAGCGGGGGGGATGTGGAATTGTGCGAGACGGAAATAAAAGGGCATCTGCCGTTTGATAGCAAGATGCCCTTGTGATTTATCGTGGAACTATGCTCTTGTTACATTGACGGCCGCTGGGCCTTTTTCGCCCTGCTCGATATCAAAGGTAACCTGATCGCCTTCATTCAGAGACTTAAATCCGTCTCCCTTGATGCCGGAAAAATGAACAAACACATCGGGGCCATCCTCCTGCTCAATAAAGCCATACCCCTTTTGATCGTTAAACCATTTCACACGTCCGTTTGCCATTATGACAACCTCCTTTCAGAAATAAATTCATGGTTCCAAACTTGGGGTTGCCACGCTGTGTAACAAATGCCGCCCTAAGAACGAAACCGACCCGCAGAAAGCTACAACAGGCCTTCTTTAATATCGAAAACGCTATAGGCCGAATTGCCGAAAAAATCAAGGCATATCATCATAAATCCGAATCATACCTCCAACACTGGGAAGCCTTTGGATGTTATTTTTCAAATAGCATTGCGAACCGCTTTGTTCTTATGGTAACAGTATCCGTTACTGAAATCGGTTTGAACTTCAAAACCTTGGTATCGCACAATAGGTCAAAATGCTGCCCAACGATTGGAAAGAATACGATAGAGAACATCTTTGGCACCCATATACATCAATGACTGATCCACTGCCCACCTATCCGGTGGTTGCGGCATCAGGGGTCCGGCTTATTCTGGAAAATGGTCGCACCCTTGTGGATGGAATGTCTTCCTGGTGGGCAGCCATTCATGGATATAACTGTCCGGCATTGAATGCGGCTCTCTGTGGACAGGCCGAGAAAATGAGTCATGTCATGTTCGGGGGAATTACCCATCCGGCAGCAGTTGAACTGGGTGCGCAGCTTATCGATATGACGCCATCACCCCTTCAGAAAGTTTTTTTAAGTGATTCCGGTTCCGTTTCTGTGGAAGTGGCCATCAAAATGGCCCTGCAGTACTGGCAGGGGCAGGGGCAGCCCCAAAAAAACAGGCTGTTGACCATACGATCCGGATATCACGGGGATACGTTCGGCGCCATGGCGGTGTGCGATCCGATCACCGGCATGCATGAACTGTTCACGGACATCCTCCCTCAACATTTTTTTGCCGATAGGCCGAACATTAAATTTGATGAGCCCTGGAATGATGCGGATATTGCCGGTTTTAAAGCACTTCTGGCCGCACACTGTAATGAAATTGCGGCAGTGATATTAGAACCCATTGTGCAGGGGGCCGGCGGGATGTGGTTTTACTCCCCTGAATATTTGTCCAGGGTTCGTGAATTGTGCGATGCCCATGATATCTTGCTGATCTGTGATGAAATTGCCACCGGTTTTGGGAGAACCGGGAAATTATTCGCTTGCGAGTACGCGGACATATCACCGGACATCATGTGTCTGGGAAAAGCATTGACCGGCGGATACCTCTCGCTGGCCGCAACCCTGACTACGGAAAACGTCGCGCTGGGGGTTTCAAAAAGCAAGTCCGAAGTTTTTATGCATGGGCCGACCTTCATGGGAAACCCGCTGGCCTGTGCAGTGGCAGCTGCCAGTATTGGGCTGTTGATAGAGAGTCCCTGGCAAACCCGAGTGGCTGAAATTGAACGCATTTTGAAGGAGCGGCTTGCCCCATGCGCGAATCTTTCCGGGGTGGCGGATGTCCGGGTATTGGGGGCCATTGGTGTTGTAGAAATGGAGACACCGGTTGAGATGGCGCGTGTTCAGAAACAGTTTGTCGAAAAAGGGGTTTGGATCAGGCCTTTCGGCAAATTAATTTATACCATGCCGCCCTTTATTATCGAAGAAGAAGATCTTGAGATGCTTACCACTGCCATCTGTGATGTGGTGGCCAGTGAGGCGCAGTCCTGACATGGACAAATTTGACTTTATCGACCAGGCCTTGAAAGAGCGAGACGCCAAAGGACAGCGTCGCCGGTTGCGGTCGGTATCCCCCGTCTCTGGTCCGGTAATCCAGGTCGATGGCCGTGACCTGGTCAATTTTTGTTCGAATGATTATCTGGGACTTGCTCAGCATCCTATGCTTCGGGAACGCTCCGCTGCCTTTATGGCGAGATACGGCAATGGCGCCACTGCCTCTCGGCTTGTTTGCGGAAATCTATTCTGCTTTGAACAGCTTGAAAAAAAGCTCGCTGCATTGAAAGGGACCGAAACCGCCCTTGTTTTAAATGCCGGTTATCAGGCGAATGTCTCTCTGATTCCCACGTTGGCAGACCGTAATGCCCTGATTTTGTCCGATGCATTGAACCACAACAGTTTGATCATGGGCACACGCCTGGCAAGATGCCATACACTAACGTTTCGCCATAACGACATGGACCACCTGGGGCAATTGTTAAAGGAAAACCATGCCAAAGGGTTTTCCCGAATTTTGATTGTGACCGAATCGGTTTTCAGCATGGATGGTGATCAGAGTGATATCGATGCCTTGGTAAGGCTCTCGCAGAGCTTTGGCGCGCTGTTGTACCTGGACGAAGCTCATGCTACCGGTGTTTTGGGGCCAAATGGCATGGGGCTCTCATGCGGCAGGCCCGTGGACATTGTCATGGGTACATTCAGCAAAGGGTGCGGGGCGTTTGGTGCCTATGTTGCTTGCGCTTACAAGGTCCGAGACTATCTGGTCAATTGCTGCCCAGGTTTGATATACAGTACCGGGTTGCCACCAGGTGTCCTCGGTGCCATTGATGCCGCCCTCGACTTGGTGCCCGGCATGGCAGCCGAAAGGCAGCAGTTACATCGGCATGCCAATGAAATAAGAGCGCAGCTTCAATCATTGGGATGGCATACCGGGGATTCCAGTACCCAGATTATTCCCTTGATCCTAGGCGGGGAGAACGATACCCTGAGCCTTTCCGGATGGCTTGAAAATGAGGGCATCCTGGCAACCGCTATCCGTCCACCCACAGTACCGAACGGAGAATCAAGGATCCGGTTGACCGTATCAGCGTTACATACCAAAGCGCACATTGACTACCTGATGGGTGCGTTATCGTCATGGAAAGGAGTCCCACGCACATGATTTTTCCACCTTACATTTTTGTTGCTGGCACCGATACCGACGTGGGCAAAACACTCGTGGCGGCCATATTGATGAAAGGATTGAATGCGGCGTACTGGAAACCGGTCCAAAGCGGTGCTGACGATGAAACCGATACCGAATGGATACAGCAGACAACCGGGTTGCCTCGCCACCTGTTCTATAACGAAAACTACCGGCTAAGAGCCCCTTTGTCGCCCCATACCGCTGCCGCTAATGAAGGGGTTGATATATCCCTTGATACGATACAGCGCCCTGTGCTGGGTGAAAGTGTTGACCATTTAGTCATCGAAGGGGCAGGGGGGCTGATGGTGCCGCTCAACGAAAACGATTTGATGGTTGATTTGATACAGCGGCTTGAGGTGCCGGTTCTTTTGGTGGCAAGAAGCGGTTTGGGAACCATCAATCATACGTTGTTGTCCCTTGAGAAGCTGCGTCAAAAAGGCATACCGGTGCTGGGGGTCGTGATGAACGGGCCGCGCAATGCTGCAAATAAAGAAACTATCGAACATTTTGGCAAAGTGCCTGTCTGCGGGGAGGTGACACCACTTATGGAAATAAATGCCACCACTTTGAAACAGGCGTTTCACAATATTTTTTAAAGAGGCACGGTAAGACAATATCATGGGGACGAATGCATTAAAAAGAGACCAGCAGATCTTTATAAACGCTGCCAACGCGATCATCAACGGTGGTTTGCCTGATACAAAGATTTATGAAACCATTGCTCATTTTCCGGCGCACCAGGCCTTTGATCTGCTCCCGGGGGCAAATCTGCTACGAGAGCATTTTTGGGGCAACCGGATCCACCTCTGTACCATCTGCAATGCCAAAAGCGGACGGTGCAGCGAAGACTGCAGGTTTTGCGCCCAGTCAAGCCATCATCGAACCGATGCGCCGACGTACCCGCTCATGGCCGAAGAAACACTGGTATCGACTGGTGGACAGGTGGCCAAAGAGCCCGTCGATCGGTTTTCGATTGTAACAACCGGTCGCGGGTTGGGTACAGAGGAGGTCCGTCAGGTGGCCGCCTCCCTCAAAAAAATAACCCAGTTTGGCATTCATACCTGTGCATCGCTTGGCATCATTTCAGACGGGGCCCTGGAAGCTCTGAAAAATGCCGGAGTTGGTCGATATCACCACAACCTGGAAACCGCCCGCAGCTATTTCACATCCACCTGTACAACCCATGCGTTCCAGGACCGGGTGGAAACGATTCGACGGGCGAAGGCTCTGGGGCTTTCAATCTGTGCCGGTGGCGTGTTCGGCATTGGTGAGACCGATGATCAGGTGCTTGAACTGGCCCTTGAATTAAAGGCGTTGGATGTTGATGCGGTGCCGTTGAACTTTCTTGTCCCGATTGCCGGCACTCCCCTCGAACGTACGACCCAACGTTCTCCTCTGGAATGTTTGAAAATTATTGCCTTGTTTCGATACGTCATGCCGGAAAAGGAGATCATTATCTGCGGCGGCCGGGAGGCCAACCTGAAACAACTTCATCCCCTGGTATTTTATGCTGGGGCAAGTGGTATTATGACCGGAAATTATTTGACGGCAACCGGGCGCAGCATTGACAGCGATCTTGACTTGATTTCTCAGTTGGGGCTTGAGGCCCGGAATCGAAGGACGTGATAGTCTCTCTCTGGTTTTGCCCCTGGATCACGGGAAAGAAAAAACCGCCGGCAAGACAATCGCCGACGGTTTTTTGGGGTAAGTGGTGTTTATTTAGGTTGTTATTTTTATAACGATATAGCCGACATTTTTTCGGCGGACAAAGATACTGATGTCCTGGTCTTTCCCTACACTTGAAATGGCTTCATCATAATCATCGAGGGTCTTTATCTCTTTGTGGTTGATCTCTTTGATGACGTCCCCGATTTCAAGACCAGCCTCTCTGGCTTTTCCATCCGGCGAGAGGTCCATGACGATCACCCCTTCTTTTTCTGGAATGTTGTAGCGTTGCACCATGTCCGGCGTGATTGCACCAACGCGGATGCCAAGATTGCTCTCAAGGCCCTTTTGGGTATCTCCCGCTATCGTGTCTTTTTCTTCGCGTTTGGCGATCTTTACCTTGAAGGATTTTATTTTACCGTCACGAAGGACTTTAATCTCTGCTTTATCACCCACCGGGATATCAGCAACAGTTCGAGTCAGTTCCCGAACCGAAGTAATGGGTTGACCATTTACCTCGTAGATAATGTCTCTGGCAAGCATGCCCGCTTTTTCTGCAGGGTCACCCGGTACGACTTCTGCTACAAGTACTCCCTTCTTGTCTTTTGCGCCGTAGTATTCTGCCATCTCTTCGCTAAGATCCTGGATGTAAACCCCAAGCCAGCCTCTGGTTACCTCGCCGGAGGCTTTGAGCTGCTCAATGATGCCCTTTGCCATGTTGATGGGGATGGCAAACCCAATCCCCTGGCCACTTGCAATAATGGCGGTATTGATGCCGATCACCTCGCCGGCCATGTTAATCAGGGGGCCGCCACTGTTGCCGGGGTTGATGGAGGCATCGGTTTGGAGAAAATCATCATAGGGGCCGGAACCAATAACGCGTCCCTTGGCACTGATGATGCCCGCCGTGACCGTCTGCTCAAGACCGAACGGGCTGCCAATAGCGACGACCCATTCGCCGACCGTCAGTTTTTCGGAATCGCCGAGGGTTGCCACCGCAAGGGGTTTGTCCGGCTCAATTTTGATAAGGGCCAGGTCCGTATTGGGATCTCTACCCACAATAGTGGCGTCGTATTCACTGCCATCCTTGAGAATCACCTGAATCTCATTGGCGCCTTCCACCACATGGTTGTTGGTAACAATGTAGCCGCCCACTTCGATGATAAACCCGGACCCAAGGCTTCGTTGTTTAAATTCTCTCGGTGTTTCATTGCCGAAGAAGCGGTCAAAAAAGTCCTGGTGGGGGTTCTCGTTGCCCCAGGGGCCTTGAAAAAAATGTCGAAGAACCCGGCCACTGCTTTTGGTTATCTTTACCGTTCGAATGTTGACAACGCTGGGACTTACCGTTCCGGCAAGTTCGCTAAAATTGGTTGGCGCACTCCATGGACTGCGTGCCATTACCAATGTGACCTCGACGAGGGTGACCGAAACAAAGATAGCAATGAAAAGCGCGACTGTTACCAATTGTGAGATTTGCCACCGATTTTTTTTCAACAAACTTTTTCTATCAGTCATTGTTACCACCTCTTTCATTACATGGTCTTAGGGCATTTGGGTTGTGGTTTTGAAAAAGGAGAATCGGCGCCGCCCTTCATACAAGCGCCTTTTCCACCTTTCAGGCACCCCATTTCAGCATAGGGCCAAATCTTTTTAAGTTTGAGGAAGTGTTCGAGCTTCTGGCGATCGAACTTGGTTTTAAGTTTGGAAATTTCCGATTGCAATCCAAGGGCCGTGTCTGCATTTGGTTCTTTCTTGGCCAACTCACTTTTCAAGGCAAAACGCTTTGACTTCATTTCCATACGTAGGTCCTGGGTGGCCGTTTGAAATACGGCCTTCGCTTTTTTGACTTCTTCTAAAGTTTCCTTTGGAAGAGCGGCACAGCTGGCGCTGCACGGATGCCCTTGATTGTGCATCATCATACAGGGGCCTCCAGATGGCATGGCCTGGGCAGGGGCAGCCTGGGCCTTCTTTTCCTTGCTCAACGGGCATCCGGAAGAGCCTTCGGCAGCAAGAAGTGGTGTTATGAAAATAAAAACAGATACCAGCACTGCAACGACTAAAAATCCTTTGTAGATGTTTCTCATGGCGTTTCCTCCTTGGGTATATTGGATCGTTCCTATGACTTTTAACTCCTTGCTGATTACAAAGAGCAAAGCATATGCCATAATTTTAAATCATGTCAGCGCTCTTTTTTCAACTTATTGATAATAAAGTTTAAAATTTTTTTAATCACTCTTTTTTGCAAATCAATCATTGTCCCATGAATTGAGTATGAGACAGTTGGTGGGAAAAATGTAATCAATATATTGGCGTTCCTCTTGGTGTATGTATATTAAATACCCGCATGGCCTGCGCTTCAGCAGAACTTCCGGAAAAGGAGCGGGCGCCGGCTGATGGGTATCCGGTGGTATCGGTATGGCGCAGCGTGATCTGTTTGTCTGGTTGACACAATAAAGCTGTTTTCCTATAGTCCCGGTTCGGCCTTTTTTGAAAATAGAGTGCCCCCCGTTGGGGTATACATACCAGGTATGACATGACATCAGAAAAACCCCTTGTAATATTGATAGCCGGCGCAAAAGGCGCAATTGGGTCCACCATTGCGACTGCGGTCGGCCTGTTGAAGCAAAACCCTGAGATGGTTATTCCGAGCCTTACCACCGGCGAGATGTTCGGCCCCAAGGAGGCCCTGCCGGCGATTTATATGGGCGGATGGGATCCCGAAAAAAGGGACCTTCTGGCGACCATCAAGACCCATCGCGTAATTCCGAAAGACGTCTGGCAGCCGGCTGCCGATGTGATCCAGGCGATAACGGTTAAAGATGTGCCGCCCCAAAAGTTGTCAGTCAGGGAACAGGTTGCCCTCCTGATGGCGGACATCAATGCATACAAAGAGATGTATCCCGGATGTATGCCCGTTTTGGTGAATCTACTGCCTGCCTGTGTCCAGACATATCATTACCAACTTGATTCGATGTCGAAGATTTACGATGATATCGACCCCGATGTGTTTCCTGATTTGCCATACGTGCTGGCGGCGATACACTCTGGTTTGCCGGTAGTCAACTTCACGCCCAATTGCATTGAGGTGCCGGCGGTGGTAAAAGAGGCCTGTGATCGAAAGGTACCCCTGTGTGGGCGGGACGGAAAAACAGGACAAACCTATCTCAAGGTTGTCCTGGCGTCTGCCCTCAAGGCCAGGTGTCTGACCGTGGATGGATGGTATAGTTTGAACATACTTGGAAATGCTGACGGGAGGAATTTGATGGACCCGGAGAGAGCGGCAGGAAAGGTGGCCAATAAGACCCATCTGCTCGATGAGGTGCTGGGGTATCGGGTGGGCGACCGCTATGACGCACCGTCCCACAAGGTACACATCGATTATTATCCCCCCCGTGGTGATGCCAAAGAAGCATGGGATGTAATAGATTTCACCGGATTGTTCGGCCTTCCGATGGGGCTCCGGTTGAATTTTCAGGGCAGGGATTCTATTTTGGCGGCCCCGATGGTGATTGATTTGGCACGTTGGATGGTTCTGCTGCAGCGGGCGGGCAGGGCCGGGTTGGTGCCGGAACTCGGATTTTATTTTAAACTGCCCGTGGGAGATCAGCCACCTATCACCTTTCAAGAGCAAATCGGCGCGCTTCAAACCTTAAAAAATGACTGCTGTAAATATTCTGAAGAATCAAATTGAGTTTCATCGCAACGCGATTGCACTGCTTCCGAAAAAGGCCGGTAAAAGTGATCATGTCGCCTTTTACATCGGTTCAACGCCGCCGGTGCGTCTTTGCTCGTGTAAAACATCCAAGCGCAAAACCTGCCCACATATTATCGCGCTTGAACGTGTGGTAAAGACCCTCCTGCCCTCGAAAGGCACCCCGGGCATCGATGAAAGGTTTCGGAACAGCCATTGGTATTGTCTTTCAGAAATACTGGCGTCCGGCGGGTCGGAAACCCGGGATACCATTCGGTTTGAGCGCACAAAAAACGTTCTGGTGGTCTTTGCCGCCACAGGCCACACGCTGCTGGAACTAAATAGATCTGCGGCTGGCCAAAGGTTTATGGAACGTTGTGGCAAAATATCCCGTAACAGTTCTCCGTTGCATCGCGGCGCCATTTTACAGCAACTTTCGATATACACCCTTACGAACGATGAACGTACAATGCTGAAACGCGGATACCGGACCCGACGGCAGGCGTTGGAAGAGAGTTTCTGGTTTCGCGTTGCCTATCATTTCTTTCAGGAATTCGGCATGGCGCGCATTTCGTTTCGCATAGAACGCCATGAAAATACAGGAAAAATATCACTCATCGGGCAGGAAAAACCGGACGCGCCGGTATTCAAGATATGGGTTGCGGCCGATAAGGCAGGCCCTGTCATCCATTGGCTGGACAAATACTGTTCAGAACAAAAGGAACTGATCTGTCATTCCGCCTATCTGGCACCGGTCTATAAGGTCTCGCTTACAGACAAACAGGAACTTGAAGTCATCCCGCATTACGTGATGAAACAGGCAAACACCCCTGACGCCTTCTTCGAAAAAAAAGATATTGATGCCTGTCGATATGGTGAACTTGCTTATCTGCCTTCAGTGGGTGGTTTTGTTCGCATAGAGCCTTTTCCCAGGGACAAGCTGGCAAGTTTTTCCGACAAAATGGTGGTCCGCCGCGACCGGGTGCCGGCATTTTTAAACCAATTCCAAAAAACCCTGGCAACCGGGCCCTATCTGTTAGACGAGCGACTTCGCTCACGGCAGATCTTCACGTCTTACAAACGGGCCGTCATTAACTCCAAAGCGGTAGAAAGGGATTGGTGCTGGCTTTCTGTTGAGTATGGTTTCGGTTCATCAACCGTTTCCCTGACAGAGATCCTGAACGCCAAACGATCCGGGCAGCGGTTCATCGAAACGAATGACGGATGGGTAGACCTCAAGGCCCCCGATTTGGCGGACCTTGACGGATTCGCCCATCTGACCAAGGTGCCCGACACACCCAAAAAGTCAACGGACTTGAAGCTGTCCCGGCTTGAAGTTTTTCGACTTCAGGCGACGAATCGATCCGGATTCGAGATTGAAGGGACAAAGGACCGTGCCATGCTTCTGAAACAAATGCTGGCCTTAACCCCCCGTGGCCCAATGCCCGAGATAGAAGGCTTGACTTCTTCCCTACGGGGATACCAGACGCGTGGGGTGGCATGGTGCTGGTTTCTTTATACAAGCCGGTTTGGCGGGCTCCTCTGCGATGATATGGGGCTTGGGAAAACGCACCAGGCCATGGCCCTGATGCTGGCGGTCAGTGTCGCAAAGGCACCTGAAACACCCTTTTTGATCGTTTGTCCCACCACGGTGCTGAGCCATTGGGAGCGCAAGATAGAGGCACATGCGCCGGGGTTGACCACCACCCTTTATCATGGGAACGGTCGTGATCTGGACAGCGCGCTTAAAGAGAGTCGCGTCATATTGACTTCTTACGGCGTCTTAAGGAAAGATATCGATAAGCTGGCGCCACTTCCTTTTCCGCTCGTTATTTTTGACGAAATTCAGCATATTAAAAATCCGTCGACCCAGGCGTACCAAGCTGCGGCCATCCTTCAGGCCGAGACCAAGCTGGGGCTTACCGGCACACCGATTGAAAATTCTCTTTCGGACCTAAAGGCGCTAATGGACCTGACGGTTCCCGGATATTTGGGCCCGGATGCCTTTTTCCGGGAACGTTATATAATCAAGCATCACCAGACCCCATCCAATTCCCGCCAAACTGAACTTCGCAGACTGATTTCACCATTTACCCTCAGGCGGCTGAAAGAAACGGTTTTGCCGGAATTGCCGGAAAAAATAGAGGACGTTCGATTCTGTCGGCTCAGCAGCGAGCAGGTGAAGCTTTATCAGGATGCGGTTCGGGCACAGGGGGAGGGGTTGCTGGAAACGCTGAAAACAGAGCAAAGCAAGGTGCCTTACATTCATGTGTTTGCTTTGCTGGGCTTGCTCAAGCAGATATGCGATCATCCTGTCCTCCTGAATAAAAACGTAGAAAATTACAAATCCCATGCTTCGGGCAAATGGGAACTTTTCAAGGAGTTGCTGGCGGAAAGTCTCGACAGTGGCCAGAAGGTGGTTGTCTACAGCCAATTCTTAGGCATGATTCGGATCATCAGCGCCCATTTGAAAGCGTGCGGGGTCGGCCATGTAACACTGACAGGCGCCACGCGGAACCGGGGCCGAGTCATCGATAAATTCAACACGAAACCAGATTGCAGGGTTTACGTTGGTAGCCTCAAGGCCGGCGGCACCGGCGTGGATCTGGTGGCTGGATCCGTAGTGATCCACTATGACCGGTGGTGGAACGCCGCGCGAGAAGATCAGGCAACGGACCGTGTTCATCGGATCGGACAACAACGGGGGGTACAGGTGTTTAAGCTGGTGACCCAGGGAACACTGGAAGAGAAGATTTCCGCGCTGATTGATGAAAAAAGAAATCTGTTGGACACGATTATAAAAGAAGATGACCCCGGGATTTTGAAGTCATTTACACGTGAGGAATTAATCGAAATCCTTTCAATTCCTATTGAGGATGCCGAGAACGATTTAGAATTTGAGGATTGATAAAATGGGTGAAATAAAAAGTACTCTGGATCTGGTGATGGAGCGGACAAAGCATTTATCCATGACCGATTCAGAAAAGGAACAACAAAAGACCGCGTCCCGTAGACAGTATCTCCAAGGGCTTATTCAGAAATTTGAAGACCAGGCCATGACCTTCAACCAGGTTGCAAAAGCCTTGATGCAGTATGAGTCGGAAGACAGCGGTGATGTAATTTCAAGTTTAAAGTCGGAACTGCTCAGCCGTATTCATCTCACGGCCGACAACAACGCCCTTTTTACCCTGTTGGAAAATATTTGTCACGTTGACACGGCCAAAATCCAAAAGATCTTGTCGGCCTTCCAGACATCACTTGAGCAGCTGAATACATCCCAGACAGCGGCAGCCTTGGAAACCCTGGCAACGGCAAACCGTATTTCCGGTTCCGCAGTCGTTCCGAACCTCCCGCGGGACGAAACCTGGCAGGCGAAACATCGAGAATTGGTCGTGTCTTATGAGTCAAAGATGGCCGATTGTCTCACCGATAGGTAAATTCGGCTATGACCGGAAAATGGTCCGAGAGATACTGGTTTCCAAACGGTTGCGTGATTACCGCTTGACTTAATGGCGTTACGTGCCCCCGGTAAAGAATCCAGTCAATATGCCGGTCATCCTGTTTTCCTGAAAAACCGTGATAGGTCCCCGGAAAAGGGGAATTAAAAACGTTTTTAAAAGAAGATGACAGGCGGGTGGTGGGTGCAGTGCCGGTGAGCAGCCGATAGCAAGGGCTTGACGGGGTTGTATTAAAATCACCCATCAGAATCACCGGCATGTTCGACGGTAATGTCGACAGTTCATCTATAATGATACGGGCACTTCTTTCCTGAACTACCGCTGAAAAGTCAAAATGGGTGCTGACGCAGGTGACCGAATGTTTGCCTTTTTCAAACATGCCAATCGTACATTGCCGTGGCCATCGACTGTCCTGAAAACGGCTAGGGATAGAAGGGGTGGGGCTGAGAAACAGATGGGCCTTGTGGTGACAATGCCAGCTGCGATGAAAAAAAATAATGTTATTTTGCCAGAACGGAGGTGCGGGTGAGCGTTCACCGACCAAACGATAATCCGGAAGGCATTGCTCGATAAAACGAACTTGAAAATCATTTGCTTCCTGGAAACAGAAGAAATCAACCGCATATTTCTGGAAAAAAGTAGGGAAGTGCTTCTTTCGAAAGCCCCATCCATTTGCACCATCTTCTGCCAGGCCGAATCTTAGGTTGAGCGTTATGACGGCAAATTTACCGCAAGTCTGTTGCATGCTGTCACCATTTGAATATAAAAAAGGGTTGTTTGTCGCGCAGCGTGTCATTGTCGCTCATGGGCGCTTTTTGACGATTATTTAATGGCTACAGGCAAATATTGCAACCTTCGGTTAAAATCAAAATGATCTATTCGGTTGACATTGTATGCCAAATTGCAGCATATTAAGGTTAATTTATTGATACCATTACGCTATCTTGTTAATTTTTTATAAAAAAATCACTCAGTGAGTTTCATATAGTGGATTACATTCGCTGCGGCCATGAGCGGACAGGGAGGAAAAAGACGTGCTTCAAATAAAAACGGGGACCATTAGCGAAAGTAAAATCGATTCGGCCGCTGTCTTGGTATGTGAAGACAAGCTGCTTTACGAAGATAAAAAAACGAACGCGTTGATTCGAAAAGTAAAGAAACTGGATGAGTCTTTCGGGAGAAAAAAACAACGACTTGTTTATCATGATCCTGTGGGGATTCCGGCCAACAGAGTTATTTTCCTTGGGATCGGAAAATATGAAGATATGGGCCAGGAAATATTTCGTTCGGCAGCTGGGCAGGCGGTCATGGCTGCGATGGAAAATAAACTTTCGTCTCTAAGTGTTATCGTGCCAGATGAGAAAAAAATTAAGATGCCCTTTTCTGGCGTGGTTGAAAGTCTGATGGAAGGGGCTTGCCTGGCGAACCATTCCTTTGACAAGTACAAGAAAGAGCCGAAAAGCGTTTCGCTTAAAGACATTACCTTTTATTTGGATACAAAAGAGATCAAACAATTTAAGGACACCCCCGCGTATATCGAAACCCTTTGTCAGGGGACCGTGCTTGCCAGGGACTGGGTCACAATGCCGTCCAATGACAAGCGCCCGGAGATGTTTGCAAAAATGATCGCTGCGGCGGCAAAAAAAGAGAAGCTGGCGGTTACGATCTGGACAAAGAAGATGCTGCAACAGAAAAAATTTGGGGCATTGATGGCGGTCGCCGCTGGAAGTGATCAGGAGCCTCGAATGGCAATTGTAAAGTATTCTTCCCCGAAGGCAACGAAGACCGTTGCGCTGGTCGGAAAGGGCGTGACGTTCGACAGTGGGGGGCTGAACCTGAAATCATCGGCAGGTATCGGCAATATGAAGATCGACATGGCTGGCGCAGCAGCGGTGGCGGCATTTATGGTGACCGTTGGCCGCTTGAAACCCGCTGTCAATGTTATTGGGGTTATTCCCATTGTAGAAAATATGCCGTCCGGTCATGCCTACCGCCCGGGGGATGTGGTGACCAGTTACGCCGGTAAAACCATTGAAATTGGAAATACCGATGCTGAAGGCCGACTAATTCTGGCAGATGCGTTGGCTTATACGGTGAAGACATTTAAACCGGATGTGCTCATAGATTTGGCAACCCTCACCGGTGCCTGCATGGTGGCGTTGGGAGACAAAATCGCTGGGGTTTTCTCAAAAGATGAGGCACTCGCTCAGGCAATCGTGGCCGCCGGGGAAAAGACCGCCGAGCGATGCTGGCAGATGCCGTTGCCAGAGGATTACCGGGAACTGATGAAAAGTGATCTGGCTGACATTCGCAACATGAGCCGCTCCCAGTATGGCGGCGCCATTACGGCGGCATTGTTTTTATCTGAATTTACAGGCACGTCGCGCTGGGCTCATATTGATATTGCAGGACCCGCGTCGAATGAAAAGCCCTCGGACTATTGCCCCATCGGTGGTAGCGGGTTTGGCGTTCGCTTGCTGTGGACGCTGATCAACACCCTTGATTGATGGCGCTGATGGAACAGGGGGGCGTTAAGGCTGATCATGGGGCTTCCTTGTTAAAATTCCGTAACACGGGAGCTGGTTTCAAAACGTTCAATTTTATCCCAAAGGTGGCAAACTTTCTGATGAGAGTGGCTTTGTGACATCACAATTAAATACACCCCCAATGGGCACCCCACCGGATAACCTTTCCAAGCGTGATTACATTGAGATTGAAAAGGTCCGAAAGAGTTACGCACACTTACCATTGGGGTTTTTGGGCACCATTTCCGGCGCCGTTGTCCTCTTTTTCGCGTTGCGTTCGGTGGTGCCGTTTTCACGTTTGGGCGTTTGGCTTGGACTGATTGTTTGTGCGACCTTCCTGCGGTTCATTCACTATTTATATTACAACAGAATAGCGAACTCGGTGAATCGGACCGTTCTGTGGAAACACCAATTTTATGCCAGCATACTTATTTCCGGCATTGTATGGGGAAGTGGTGGTTTTTTTCTCTTCCCACCTGAATCCTTCATGCATCAGGTGTTCTTGGCATTCATTCTGGGGGGGATGATTGCCAGTTCCATGGGAGTTTATTCTATTCTTGAAACAACCTTTTGGCTCTTCAGCTTGCCGGTGTTGCTTCCACTCGTCGTTCGTTTTTTTGCGGCGGGGGATCCCCATTCTACGGCCATGGGCATGATGTTGGTCATTTTCTGGGGCCTAATGCTGTTTGCCGCGCGAGGGTTCAGCCGTACGATGACGGACACGATGGCGTTGCGGTTTCAGAATTTAGGGCTGATTTCTGACCTGCGTTCAGAAATCAGCGAACGAAAAAATGCTGAAGCGAAACTTCAGGACCAACAACGAAAGATTGAGTTGACGGTTCAAGAGCGAACCGCAGCATTTCAGGCTGCCAATGAGAAGCTTTCACAGGAGATCACATGGCGAAAGAAAACCGAAGAGGCGCTACGGGAGAGTGAAGAAAAATACCGGGATTTTGTGGAGAATATCAATGATGCCATTTATTCCTTTTCTATATCAGGCGAAGTTACCTATATCAGTCCCCCGATAGAAGCCATCCTTGGCTATCATCCGGATGAGTTCATTGGGAAATCTTTTAATACGTTAATACATCCGGAAGACAAGGTTTTGGTCAAGGACCGGTTCCGGCAGATCGTAAACGGCGATATCCGGCCGATGGAGTATCGTGTCGAACAAAAAAAAGGTGGATATCGCTGGGTCCAGGTGTCCAGTCGGCCCCTTCGGAAAAATGGTGAAGTGATCGGTATTCAGGGAGTTTTGAGGGACCTGGATGAAAAGAAGAACCTTGAAGCCAAGCTTCAACAGGCGCTCAAAATGGAGGCCATCGGTGCGGTGGCCGGCGGTGTGGCTCATGATTTGAACAATATTCTGTCAGGCCTTGTCAGCTATCCGCAATTGCTGTTGATGGAGTTGGCAGAGGACAGCCCTTTGCGAGGTTTTGTCGAAACCATCCAGAAGTCGGGGGAGAAGGCGGCTGCGATCGTGCAGGACCTTCTGACGCTTACCCGGCGTGGCGTATTGTCAATGGCGCCGGTGCCCATAAACCGTGTCATTGAAGAGTATCTGGCCAGTCCCGAGTATGATCATCTGATGCGTCATCATTCAGAAATTCGTGTTTCCTTTTGCCCGGAAGCAAACCTGCTCAATATTATGGGCAGCCGGATCCACCTCTCCAAAACCATTATGAACCTTGTTACCAACGCTGCTGAGGCGATTCCGGCCACCGGCGAAATTGTGATTACAACGAAAAATCGTCATGTGGAACTGACTGAATCAGTTCAAATGGAAGCCGGCGATTATGTGGTCGTCCGAATTGCTGACAATGGTGACGGCATTGATTCCATAGACCTGGAGAGAATATTCGAGCCTTTCTTTACGAAAAAGAAAGCCGGTAGAAGCGGAACCGGCCTGGGAATGGCGGTAGTCTGGGGTACTGTCCAGGACCACAAGGGCCATATAGACGTGAAAAGCACGCCGGGCAAAGGAACCACGTTCAGTCTCTATCTGCCGGCCACCTACCAAGGGGAATCCACCGAACGTATTCGTGATTTGGAACATTATCAGGGAAACGGCGAAACGATTCTGGTTGTGGATGATATTGAGGAGCAGCGAAACATTGCCCGTGCCATTCTTACAAAATTTGAATATTGTGTAACCACCGCTGCCAGCGGTGAGGAGGCCATTGATATCGTGAAGCAGCGGTCCTTTGATTTATTGCTGCTTGATATGATTATGTCGCCGGGGATCGATGGCCTTGAAACCTACCAGCAGATTACGACGATTCGTCCGTCCCAAAAAGCAATCATTGTATCTGGATACTCAGAAACCGACCGTGTCAAACAGGTTCAAAAACTTGGGGCGGCCGCCTATCTGAAAAAGCCCTATCTGGTTGGAAGCCTTGGACGGGTTGTACACCAGGCACTGAAATAACGCCATTGTTGCAACATTAGGGACAAGTCACCGCCGCTGGCGAAATACCAACACTGGGCAAAGACAGGCGACCGTATAGAACACAATATAAAGTATTCTTTTTTAACTTGACACACAATATGTGTTTTGAGATTGTGTGGTTAAAACTTCTCTTCTCTTTTACCCTAGCCGTCTGCCGATGGGAAAGGGGTCTGTATGCCATACCAATGTATTCATTATGAAAAAGAAGCGCCCATTGCCATTGTTACACTGAATCGTCCTGAAGTCCTTAATGCCATGAATCGCCAGCTTTGGCTTGAATTTGACATGGTCCTCGATGAAGTGGCCGTGGACCCGGACGTCATGCTGCTTGTGATTACCGGTGCCGGTCGTGCGTTTTCTACCGGTGCGGACCTGAAAGATTCGAAATCACGATCCCTGGATGATTATCGTCGATACCTTGAAACGCTCCAGGAAACATCCCGAAAACTGCTTCGCTTTGAAAAACCGACCATTGCGGCGATAAACGGATATGCCTTGGGGTCCGGATATGAATTGGCGTTGGCGTGCGATCTTCGCATTGCCGCCGAGGATGCAAAGATCGGATCACCGGAGGCCAGTGTTACATCTTCCGTGACGGGTGGCGCCATGCGTCTGCTTCAGGACCTTGTCGGGCCCGGAAAGGCCAAAGAGCTGCTTTTTACCGCTGAACGGATCACCGGAACAGAGGCCCTTCGGATTGGTCTGGTGAATCAGACCGCGCCAGCAGATCAACTTATGGAAAAAACCCTGGCACTGGCAGAGAAGATTGTACGAAATTCAGCGTTTTCGATTAAGATGATGAAAAAGGGGCTGCGGATGGCCAGCGGTGACATCAGCCTGGAAGCCCTTATGGATTTTGAAGTGGAAGCATGCCTGGCCTGTGTTTCCACCAAAGAGCGGCAGACATCGCTTACGGCATTTGAAAACCGAAAAAAACCGTCTGAAAAAAAACGGGGGAAAAATGAGCCTTGACCAAGTTTTAAACGCTGAGTCGGTGGCAGTGGTGGGGGCATCAAAAATCGAGACAAAGCGAGGGTTTCAGGCGATTAAAACCCTCCTCGAGGGCAAATTTGAAGGAAAAATATTTCCGGTAAATCCAAAAGAGAAAAGAATCTTGGGGCTCTCCTGTTATGCCACCCTGCTGGATATTCCCGAGCCGGTGGACATTGTCCTCATTACCACACCGGCAAGGACAGTGCCAGACATCCTTGAGGCCTGTGGTCAAAAAGAGGTTGCCGGCGCTGTTATTATTGCCGGCGGATTCGGAGAGACCGGGTCGGAAGGCATCGATCTGGAAGAAGAGATTCTTCAAAAAGCACGCAAATATAACGTTCGTCTGATCGGGCCCAATACTTCGGGCGTCATGAACCTGAAGACCCATATGAATCTGGTGGGGCTACGGGGGGCAAGGTCCGGTGATATCGCCCTTGTTTCCCAGAGCGGCAACATGGCCCTGAGCCTCATTACCGAGGCCAAAATAAAGAGTCTGAAAGGCTTTTCTTACTATGTCGGTGTCGGAAACGAGGCCGATATCCGGTTTCATGAATATCTCGAATTTTTTGGGCGAGACCAGAATACACGGGCGGTGCTGATGTATGTGGAAGGTATGCGACAGGGGAGGGAGTTTTTGCAGCAGGCCTACAAGACTACCCTCCACACGCCGGTCGTGCTGCTGAAAAGTGGTCGGTCACTAACCGGCCGTCAATCTGCCGGCTCCCACACCGGTGCGTTGGCCGGCATGTCGGAAGTGGCCAACACTGCATTTAAGCGGGCAGGTATCATTGTGATTGAGAATTCCGATGAGCTCTTTCCGGCGGTTGAGTCGCTTTCCAGCCTGCCCCCCATTCGAAACAACAACGTGGCCATCCTTGCCGATGGGGGCGGGCACGCCACCATTGCGGCGGATCTGTTAACGGATTTCGGGCTGGGAATCCCCGAGCTTGGTGAAAAGTCCCAGGAGCGTTTGCGGAAGATCCTGCCGGGCGCTGCATCGGTTCGAAACCCGGTGGATGTGGCCGGTGGTATGGATGCGGATCCCACCGTGCTGGCGGAATGCGCTCGTATTATCTTAAAGGATGCGAATGTGGGGGGACTGCTCGTGGCGGGGTTGTTCGGGGGATATGGGATCCGGTTTGCGGAGACCCTTTCCCTCCAGGAAGAAGATACCGCGCACCAAATCGGTAAAATTGTCAAAACCCGTAAGAAACCGATCGTTTTTCACAGTCTCTATACATCGGAAAGGCCCCATTCACTGCATCTGCTCCGGTACTACGACATTCCCGTTTACGACTCTCTGGATATCGCCTGCAAGAGCATCAGCGTACTGGCAGAGTATGGAAATTATCTCAGCAGCTATCATGCAAAAACAAATTTCGTGTTAAACCCCAAGGCCAAACGAAAAGCACAGGGTGAAGAACTCATCCGGCAAGCCCGCGCAGAGGGGCATAATGTCCTGTTGGAGGTCGAAGGGAAACAACTGCTGGCGCTTCACGGTGCTCCCCGTAACAAAAACAGTAAGTTGCGCGGAAACGGGCAGGCTTCCCGAGATTGCCGGTTGTCCCAAGAAGACTATTGCAAATCTTTTCTCGCCAAGACTGAAGATGAGGCGGTTTCTATCGCCAAGGACATCCGGGGCCCGGTGGCCATGAAAATCGTTTCGCCACAGATTTTGCACAAAAGTGATGCCAAAGGAGTTCGCCTCAATATTCGGAATGAAACGGACGTTCGAGGGGCGTTTAGTAGCATTATGTCCCATGCCAAGCGTTACAATGCCAATGCCCAGATCAAGGGGGTGGCCATATCGGCCATGGCGAATCCGGGACTGGAGGTGATTATCGGCACCAAGACGGATGATCAGTTCGGTCCTGTGATCATGTATGGATTGGGGGGCGTGATGGTTGAAATTTTAAAGGACGTTTCCTTTCGGGTTCTTCCCATTTCGCGTCGCTCGGCCAAGCACATGATGGAGGAGACGAAATCATACCCAATCCTAAATGGTGTCCGTGGTCAGGTGCCATACGATATAAAGGCTTTGGAAGATTTGCTTCTAATCTGTTCGGAGGTGGTGGAAAGCTATCCGGAAATAAAAGAGATGGATTTAAACCCGGTGATTGTTCACGAACAGGGCCTGAGTATTGTGGATGTGCGCATTTTGCTGCATGAAACACCCTAAATTGATTTTGTAGGATTCGGTAAGGGGTTACTTCTTGAAAGAACATGTACTGCCTGCTCCAGCTGGTAGGGTGAGTTATAGACATGGGGCGAGAAACGGATGCGCCCCAGGCGCTCGGCGGCGACGATGCCGCGATCCTTTAAAAGGGAGAGCATTTGGTGTGCGGATACGCCATCCAATTCACATACCGTGATACCAGTGGGTGTTTCGGGGAAGTGCCTTGAAAATGTCCTGAGGCCAGCGCGTTCAAGCGCCGCAGAAAGACGATGGTTCAGTTCGAAAATGCGATTGCGGACCCTGTCAAATCCAATGGCCGACAGATATTCAAGGGACGCTAGGAAATAGACCCAGTCGGCAATACTTCCCGTTGAAAAAGAAAATCGATCAGCGGACCTTTTCAGTGTCGTTTTGTAGGGAAGGTATTGCTGGTCCTGAACCACCGATTCCGTTCCCCAAAAGACCGGTTTCAACCGGTCCAAATTCTTTTCATCAATAAAGAATACGCCGAGGCCCAGGGGCCCCATCAACCATTTCCAGGCTGAAAAGGCCATATAGTCGATACCCGCTGATTTGACGTCAATGGGTTGAATGCCCACCCCCTGAGCACCATCCACCACAAACAGCATATTATGGCTCCGACAGATGCTGCCAATCTTTTCCAGTGGCAGCGGCATGCCGGTGCACCAGTGCACGGCCGAGAGCGAAACCAGACGGGTGCGGGGGGTGATGAGATGCGTGAATTCGGCCAAAAAATCGTCCGGTGTTTCCGCCATCGGAGAAAACACCACCCGGACGCCCCTTTGCTGCCAGTGTTGCCAGGGGTAAACATTGCTCGGATATTCGTTTTCAAGGAGCACAATTTCATCGCCGGGCTGTAAATCAATTCCGTGGGAAATGAAATTCATTCCTTCGGCGGTGTTGTGGATTAAGGCAATCTCGTTTTCCCGACAGTTGAGCAGCGCGGCGATAATCGACTGGATGCGTTGCCGGATTTTGATGTAATTACCCGTTTCGGCAAAGATTCCCTTGCGCGCGTAGGCTTTCATGAAATCGGCCACCGCCGCCACAATATGGCGACCGACGGGGGTGGTGCCGCAATTATTTAACCAGATCAACTCCTCATTTACCGGGTAGGACGCGTAAACCGATTCCCAGTCCATAGTCGCTCCCTTCAAAGCCGATGGGATGTTCCAAAAATTCTCCCCGCACGACCGGTGGTACGGTATTGTTTGTGCCGGGGCGATGCTGTTATCTTCAACATAGCACGAAAAGAGGCTTGTTACCAAAAAGGCACAGTGTTATGAAGAACCCGATGATACGATTTTGGAAAAAATTGGCCCAGGACCGAAAAATCTTTGGCGTTCTCTTTTTCTGCACATTCTCCTGTGTGACCGGTGTGGGGATTGTGGTGCCGTTATTGCCGGTATATGCACAAACATTGGGCGCCAGTGGCCTTTACATCGGGCTCATATTCGGCGCGTTTTCCATATCCCGATCCCTTTTTCTTCCTTATTTCGGACGGTTATCAGATCGGAAGGGCCGAAAACCTTTCATTGTCGCAGGTCTTCTGTGCTACGCGCTTATCTCCATAGCATTTACCGCGTTTGACCGTGTCAGCGCCCTTATCATTATCCGGTTTATTCAAGGGATTGCCTCGGCAATGATTTTGCCGGTCACCCAGGCCTACGTGGGGGATATCACCCCGAAAGGCGATGAGGGCCTCAGCATGGGGCTTTTTAACATGTCGGTCTTTATTGGGCTCAGTATCGGTCCCCTCCTCGGCGGTATGATCAATGATCGATTTGGACTGGACGCATCGTTTCTGTGTATGGGGGGCATGGCCCTGTTTGGCTTTGTGCTGAGCCTTTTTTTCCTGCCGCCCCGGGAGTCCGAGCGGTCGGCCAGCAGTCCGGCTGCCCCGGCTGCCTGGGGCGCCCTCATCAAGAACCGCACCATCTTGAGCATATTTTCATTCAGATTTTCCTATACGGCCTGTATCGGCATGATCTGGGGGTTTTTGCCGGTCTATGCTCACTCGATGTTTTCGCTGAATAGTTCCCTTATTGGTATTCTCGTGATGCTGGGCGTCTTTTCAAGCGGACTGATTCATATCCCGATGGGCATTCTGGCCGATCGGTTCAACAAGACCGCTATGGTCATTCTGGGTGGCCTGATTGTGGTCTGTGCGGTATATTCCTTCCGCTGGGCAGACAACTTCTGGGATCTTTTCTGGGCCAACGTACTGTTTGGGTTGGGGGGGGGGATTGCCATGCCTGCCCTGATGGCCCTTGCCGTTATTTCGGGTGCTGAAACAGCCGCCATGGGCTCTGTCATGGGGGCCCTGACCCTTGCGCACAGTCTGGGAATGATGTGCGGATCCCTCCTTGCCGGCATTATCATGGATTTGTCAAATTTGCGGTATGCGTTTACCGTGGGGGCGTTGATCATGCTGTCGGGCGTCGTACTGTTTGGACAATCGATGTTGCGGAAGCGTCCTGTGGCGCGCGCACCGATGCAGGAGCTGCCCTAATCCGGCTGCGCCGGAAGTCGTGAGTCTAAAGTCAAGAGTCAACAGGCACAACCTTCCCCAAAGATGCACGCTTTCGGAGTTCGAGTTTATACCCTTTTTCAGAGTGCTTACCTGCGGGGGTGCCTCTGATATAGGGTCTAACGACTTAAAGGTGGTGCTTCAGTTGCCACCGTTGCCCTTTTGTTTCCACCACCACAAAGTCATTTTCAATGGCAACGACTTTCGCCTCGTCGATCTGGTCGTTTTCCCGAACAATCCGATTGTTGATCACTGCAAACCGCTCTTCCGGACGGGGGGACCAGACCAGTGCCTGAAGCGCCAATCCCGTGCTTTGAACCGTTGCCACCGGCAGCGATATCGCTTTGGTTTGGGCAGGCGCCGACACGACCGGTGAAGAAGATTTTTTTTCAGTCGACACTGCGGCCTTTTGTTTCGGCACAGGGGGCGGTGTAACGGAAGGGGAGGGGAGCGATCCTGGACGGGCCGATTTCTTCGCCTTGCTGACCGGCGGCGCCGGCGGCTGGGGTGCTTTTGAAATCGCCGCTTTTGCTTTCGGTGCCGATCGGGCCGCCGTGGAAGACGGCCGCTTCAGAACAGCCGTTGACGAAGAATCTACAACCGTTGATGGCCCTGGATCAAAGAGCATACTCCCGAGAACGAACAATACACAAAGCGTAACAAAAATGGTAGCAGTCCGATGGCGCTCGGCAAAACGTTTGATCCGCCGGGTAACGGCGGATCGGTTGTGGATGTAGTGCGGCCTGGCAGGGATTCGTGTGCCGGCCGTTTCGTTTTCGACCCTTTTCAGGGCTTTTAAAATTGCGCTCAAGCGGTTTGTTTCCTCATCGTTAACCGGCGGTGTCCATTGCTCTACATGTTCATCTGGCTGTAGATCCTTGGTATATCTAAATCCGGTTGTTCATTGTAAAGAATGATCTTGGTCAATGGCCCCACAAAGCCGTCGGCCGTAATGGCGTATTTTGATTGAACCGCTTTTACTGCGGCCTTGGTTGCCGAATCATATCGCGGGGTTTGGTCCAGGTTGCTATAGCCGATGCGCCGAAGCATTTTTTTGAGAATAAGGATGCTCTCGGCCGGACCACTGATCGGGGTTGTGCCTTTATAATCGTAAAAATTAATCCAGGGTACATAGGCGATTCCCGACCACACTTCGGAGAATTGTTCCGGCGTCATTTCAATTTCCTGTTTTGGGCCGTTTGCCCGAAAGACCAGACGGGTATCGTAAACAGCGTACAGCGCCAGATATTTGGACCGCATGTTGCCCGGGATGGAGAATCCGACAATAGCCGGGAGGCCAAGTTTTTTGACAAGCTCGAAGTTCCCTTCTATTTTCTCCACCAGAAATCCGTTTTCCCGCGCCGTCAACGTAAAATAGGTGTCATCGTCAACAATTTTTTTCTCTGTGTAGTAGCGCATGGGTTCCGCCGGTTGCCACAAGGACAAGGCCGTTGTAATGGCGATTTCCATTGACGCATTGGTGCCCATGGACCGCAGTAAGGACGGCAGGGACGGATTTGAAGGATCGTAAACAGCGGGAAACCGGGGCGCCGGGACGGCCTTTTCAGGCGACATTTCCGGGGGCGGCAGGGGGGACACCAGGGGTGCTTTCTCTGTTTCCGGTGGAGACATCGGCGGTGAGGTCGCCGGTGGTTTTTCCGGCAGGCTGATCTGAAAATCCCGGATGGCCTTTACCGCGTGCTTCATATCAATGGTATCGGGCTTGAAAACGAACAGCAGTGCCAGAATTGCCGCGAACAGGGCGGACAGTTGAAAGGTGTTTCTTCGCTCTATTCGTCGGAGTTTTCGAATGTCTCCCCGAACCGAAAGTTCCAGAACGGCCTTTTGAGCGATACTTCCGGTTATTTTTCGCTGGTCAAGACCATAGGCGGTTAGCAGGGCGCGGTCGCAGACAATGTGGATCAGGCGGGGAATTCCCCTTGAAAAAGCATAAATCTTTTTCAATGCGGCTCGGGTAAAGGGAATTCCTTCATTTCTGGAGGCGATTCGGATGCGGTGCTGGATGTACTCACGGGTTTCCTTGTATGTCAGTGGGTTGATATGACAGCTGAGGGTAATGCGCTGACCCAGTTGCCGCAGTTCGTAGGAATCGAGGACATCCGCCATTTCCGGTTGCCCCACCAGAATAATCTGAATCAATTTTTCCGTATTGGTTTCCAGATTGGAAAGGAGGCGAATCTGCTCCAGAACCTCCTGGGTCAGGTTTTGTGCTTCATCGATAATCAGAAGGGATTGCTTGCCTTCGGTTTTTTGGGCGATCAAAAAGGCATTGAGACTGTCGATGTGGGCCTTGATGGTGTTGGCATCGCTTTGAAGTCCGAATTCGTCACAGATGGTTTGCAGAAGTTCCAGGGCGTTGAGCTTTGAATTGAAAATGTAGGCAATTTCTGTGCGTTCATCCAGGCTTTCGACGAAGGCACGGCACAGGGTGGTTTTCCCGGTGCCAACTTCTCCGGTAATGACCGCAAACCCATCCCCCTGGGAGGTGGCATAGGTCAGATGTGCCATGGCTTCTTCGTGACTTGGACTTAGAAAAAAATAGGCGGGATTTGGTACCAGTTGAAAAGGTCTTTCTTTGAAACCAAAGAAATTTTGGTACATGTGGTCACTCCTTCGCAATTTGCAGAAGGGCATTAAACCCCAACGTTGCCTGCATCGAGGTAAAGATTGCCAAAGTAGAGGTGTTGTTAGGCCGCTAACCTGTGGGAATATAGGAGAATACGGAAGCGGTGTCAAGGCGGACGTGGGCTTTCCCTAATCCGGCAAAGCCGGAAGTCGTGAGTCTACAGTCGAGAGTCAACAGACACAACCTTCCATAAAGATACACGCTTATGGAGTCGGACAAATGGGCCCTAAGCCCCTTGATTGTCGCTAACGGTTTCAATGGAGCGGCCGATGAGAAAAATATGATTGATGGCGTCTAAATTAAGTGGCGGTATATCCCCTTGCATTTGCGAAGAAAACGAATTTGTCTTATGATGATTCAATAAAATGCTGCGGCGTTTGTTGCGGGAATCATTTGACCTGGAAGAAAAAGATTGTAAAATACAAGGCAATAAAAAATATAACATAACGGGCCATTTTCAAAACGCACGGTTTTGTCCATATCGGCGCTGGGCCCAGATCTCGATCCTCCCTGATACGGATTGGCATTATCGCCCACCAGCCACGAACGTTTTGAAAACGACCACGATACGCACACGATAACGGAGATGTTTATTAGCCGATGAACCAAAAAAACAGGATTGCGTTTGAAAAGCCGGATCTTTCAACCCTTGGGAAGACCCATACCCTTGTGGACATGCATGTACATACACGATACTCGGATGGGCTCAATACAGTGGGAGCGATTGCCCAGCAGGCGGAAACGCTGGGGATCGGGGTGGCCATCACCGATCATAACGAAATTCAGGGGGCCATTGACATTTCAAAGAACTCAAAGGTGCTGAGTGTCCCGGGCATTGAGGTGACCTCCAGGGAAGGCAGCCATTTGTTGGTTTATTTCTACAAAATTGACAGCCTCAAGCGATTTTATCGGTCTGTGGTCGTTCCCCATATGGGGGAAGGGGTGATGAGCTCCCTGTCCCTTGAAATGGAGGAGATTATTCGACGGGCCCGGAAATATCAGAGCGTTATTATTTTCCCCCATCCCTTTTGCGCCGCGTATACGGGGGTGTGCAACCTCCAGTTTCCCGCGGAGCAATTGGACAGAATGCTCGATATGGTGGACGGAGTTGAAGCGATCAATGCCGGAAACCTTAATAAATGGAACCTTAAATGCGCTGTGCTTGGCTTCAACCTCGACAAGGCAGTGACCGGCGGCAGTGACGGCCATGCCATGAACCATATCGGCCGGGCGGTTACCTACCTGCCCGGTAACGTCGGCAGGCGAGCCTTTCTTGATGCGGTGAAAGAAAAGCGGGTCAAGGTGATCGGCAAGGAGATGAGTATTTTCCGAAAAGTCACGGCCAATAGCACCAAGCTTCGTTCCAGCTTGCGGAATTATCCGGACCTGATGGAGAAGAATATACGATATAGCGTTACGTTCATTAACTCCCATTCAAAACGGTTGAAAAACAACCTGCGTCGAAGTTTGCACGAGAAGGCATCCCTTTTTACCCGGGGGGAGTTTTAATCAAGCTTGGGTCAATTCTCCGCCCCTTGGGTGACAAACAATAAAGATTGCTTTTAATGCCCCGCTGCTTGCGGTGGGGAGTTCATTCTGTTTGGTGCTCGGTGTTTTGAGCTGGTTTACCCCAGCATCCCCACGAGTGCACCCGTCATGCAGGTGGCCAGGGTGCCTGCCACAATCGATTTGAGGCCGAGGGAGACCACCTCCGTTCGCCGGGACGGCGCCATGCCGCCCAGCCCACCGATCATGATGCCAAGAGACCCCGGATTGGCAAACCCGCACATGGCATAGGTGAGGATCAGCCGGGTCCGTTCGGAAAGGGCATCGGCCGGCAATTGGCCCATTCTGAGATATGCAAGAAATTCGTTCAGGACGGTTTTGGTTCCCATCAGGCTGCCGGCGGTCATGCATTCCTGCCAGGGGATTCCGATCAGCCACATCACCGGTGCCATGGCCATGCCCATAAGCCGTTCCAGGGTCAGCGGCGTGCCGTCGATGGCCGGCAACCATTCCAACCCGATGTTGACAAGCTTTACCAGAGATACCAGTACCACCAGAAGTGCAACGATATTGATCAGCAGGGAGATGCCATCAAGGGTGCCGCTGGTAATGGCTTCCATTGTACTTCCGGCCGGAGCCTCTATTGACATGCGGGCATCTGTTGCAAGATTTTTCGGTGTTGGCACCATGATCCGGGCGATGGCAACCGCCGCAGGGGCACTGATGATGGAGGCCGTCAGGAGATGTCCCAGTGCATCGGGGAGCACCGGCGTCAGGATGCCGGCGTACAGGACCATGACTGTGCCGGCAATGGTGGCCATGCCGCAGGTCATCAGTGAAAAGAGTTCTCCCCGGGACAATTTTGAAAGATAGGGCCGAATAAACAGCGGTGCTTCCACCATTCCCAGAAACACATTGGCGGCAACGGCAAGGCCTTCGGCGCCTCCGACCCTCAGGGTCCGCTTCAGCAGCCAGGCAAATCCCTGGACGATCCAGGGGAGAATTCGCCAGTAGAACAGAAGGGCGCTCAGGGCACTGGCAAGGAGTATCAGAGGAAGGCCCCGAAAGGCCAGAATATACGTGCCGCCCCCTCCGCTCGCATCATCAAAGGGAAGCGGTGCGCCGCCCAGATAACCGAAGACAAATGCGGTTCCTTCCTGAATGGCCTCCCCCAGGGCGTACACCAGGGCATTTAACATCAGAAAAAGATGACGGGTCATGGGGGCCTTCAGGAGAAGGAGGGCCAGGGCGCCCTGCATGAGGAGCGCATAAAGGATTGTGGGCCAGGGAATGTCTTTCCGCTGTTCCGAGACGGCATATGCGATGCCGATCAGCACCAGCATTCCGAACCCGCTTTGAAGGATCTGTGTCATTTGCACCGATGTTCTGCTGTTATGGCGTAACGGTCCGAATTATGAATCGTTTCTTCGCTATTCAACTTGGTGTTACGCTTTAAGAGTGACGTTATAAGAGGCTAATTTAAAAGTAAAATAAAATATTTATACTTCGCTTAAATCTTAAAACGTGATGAATTCGATCCATTACGAATGGTTAGATGTTGCATAAAAATCTTGTGATGGCAATCTCTTTAGATATATACAATTGTTACATTAGTGTTTACATTTGTATTGACATTTCGAGCGATGTGCCCTATGCTCATAGCAGGAATCGGCAGTGTCAGGCAAAAACCAGGAACGCATTCCATGACCACGAAATTGACCACCAAACAACAGGTGCTGCTGTCATATCTTGAACGGGAAATCGGCCGCACCGGCAGTGCCCCCAGCCTTCGCCAGGCGGCAGGGGACCTGGGGATCAGCCATGCGGGAGTTGCCCAGGGCCTGAAAGCGCTGGAAAAAAAAGGGCATGTGAAGCGGGACGGCCGGTACAGCCGGGACATTTATCTGCTCAATCGCCTCCAGGCACCCGGGGCGGCGCATCGGTGGCAGGAGGTTCCGATCATCGGACGGGTGACCGCCGGGTTGCCGATGTACGCCCAGCAGGAGTGGGACGGGAGCCTTGTATTGGACGCCAGCGTCTATCGGGGACAACATCTTTTTGCCCTGCGCATCAAGGGGGATTCCATGATCGGGGTGGGGATGCTCGATGGGGACCTTGCCATCTGCGAGCCGCGGCAGTACGCCCAAAACCGGGAAATTGTGGTGGCCCTGATTCACCACGAGGAGGCCACCGTCAAGCGGTTTTTTCTCCGCTCGTCCCACGTTGAGCTGCGGGCGGAGAACCCGAAATACGCCCCCATGCGGTACGGTTTCGGGGAGGTGCTGATCCAGGGAAAGGTGATCGGGGTGCACCGGGGGACAGAGGTGATGGAGGCGCTTTAGATGTCAGGACGAAAAAAAGAAGGCCGCCCGTTGTGGATCGGCACCAGCGGGTACTCCTATGTGGAGTGGGTGGAAGCCGGCTTTTACCCGCCGGGGGTCAAATCGGCCCACATGTTGTCTCATTATGTAAACGTTTTTCCGACGGTGGAACTCAATTTTACCTGGTATCAGATGCCGAAGGCCCAGGCCCTGGAGCGGATGCGGGCCCAGGTGCCCCCGGCCTTTCGGTTTGCCGCCAAGCTGACGCGCACCTTGACCCACGAGGTGGACCCGGACCAGTGGCGGGACCAGGTGCGTCAATACCGGGATGGGATTGCCCCCTTGCTGCAGGCCGGCCAACTGGCGGCGGTGCTGGTGCAGCTGGCCCCATTTTTTGACCGGACCCGGGCCCACCGGACGTATCTCGCGGCCTTGCTGGATGAGCTGGCCGGTTTGCCGGTGGCCATCGAGTTTCGCCATCGCTCCTGGGCCCAGGACCGTGTCTTCGCAGAGCTGGAAAAGCGCCGGGTGACCCTGATAACAGTGGATGCCCCGGACCTTCCGGGTCTCTTTCCCCGGCTCGATGTGGTGACCAATCCTGATTTTTTTTATGTCCGGTTTCATGGCCGCAACACCCGGGGATGGCGGTCGGGCAACATGCAAAAGAAATTTGATTACCGCTACAGCACCGAAGAGCTTTCCGAGTGGACAGACGGTGGCGCCCTTGCCCTGTACCGGCAGGCGGGAAGCGGGTATTTTTTTTTCAACAACCATGTGGGCGGCCAGGCAACGGAAAATGCCCGGCACCTCCTGCAGCAACTGACTGGCCGGGGAGCGGTGGTGCTGCAACCTCCCAAGGGATGATACCGGAACGCGCCATTATTCATTTGAATGTGGCGGACTTTGCCGTGGCGGTGGAGCGGAGCCTTGACGCGCGCCTCGCAACCTGGCCGGTGATTGTCGCTCCTCGGGGAGCGACCCGTGCCGTGGTGTATGACATGAGCCAGGAGGCCTACCTTGCCGGGGTCCGCAAGGGAATGCCCCTTTCCCGGGCCATGCGGCGATGTCCGGACGCCCGGGTGTTGTCGCCCCATCGGGACCGGTACGAACGGGCCATGGCCGAACTTTTAAGACAGGCGTTGCCGTATTCGCCGCTGGTGGAGCGGGGTGCGGATGACGGTCATCTCTTTGTGGATGTCACCGGAACCAGCCGGCTTTTCGGCCCGTCGATCGATGTGGCGTGGCGTCTTCAACGTCAGACGAAAAAAGACCTGGGGCTGATGCCGATCTGGTCGGTGGCGCCCAACAAACTGGTGGCCAAGGTGGCGACCCGGTTGGTGAAACCCTTGGGCGAGTACGCGGTCGGTGCCGGTGAGGAGGCGGCGTTTTTAGCGCCCCTGCCGATTTATCTGCTCCCCGGCATGGAACCGTCTGACCTATTTCGATTTCGATCTTTGAACATGGTCCGGGTGGACCAGGCCACAGCTCTTACGGTGCCGCAGCTTCAGGTGCCGTTTGGAAGCCGGGCCCCGTTTATCTATGAGCTTCTCCGGGGGATCGATCCGTCCCCGGTGCAATCGGTGGACAGCGCTTCTCCTAGGGTGTCGCTGGACCATGCCTTTGACACGGACACCAATGCGGTGACAATTCTGGAGGCCGCCCTGTACCGCCTGGTGGCCCAGGCAGGTCGCAAACTGCGCGATCAGCGGCTGGCGGCCCGGCGACTGGGGGTTTTTCTCGACTATTCCGACGGGGTGCGTCGCATCCGGTCCGCCGGCGTTCGTCCGGCATCGGCCAATGACATTACCCTCTTTGAACAGGCCCGGGCTGTGTTTCAAACCGCCTGGACCCGCCGGGTGCGGATCCGCGCGTTACGGCTGGTGCTTGATCGCCTGACGTTTCCGCCGGCCCAACGATCCCTTTTTCCTGAGGAGGAGAGAATACTTCAAAAGCGAACGGGACTTGTGGCCGCCCTGGACAGCATCTGCGACCGGTTCGGGGAGGAGACGGTCTGGATGGGGCGGTTGGCCTATAAACCATGACACCACTGACAGTACGATCCCATTACTCCTTTATGTGGGGGGTTAACAGCCCGGCTGAGATCTGCCGCCGGGCCGCCGCCCTGGGGTATACGCAGCTTGCCCTCACCGATACCGACAGCCTGTGCGGGCTGTGGCCCTTTCTGGAGGCCTGCGAACGTTACGGCCTGGCCCCGATGGTGGGGGCTGAACTCACCGATGTGAAGACCCAACGCCGGGCCGTTTGCCTGGTGGAAAATGAAACCGGGTATCAGAACCTGTGCCGGCTCATCACCCAGCGCCATATGGACGCGGCCTTTGATCTGGCGACAGTGGTCATCGCGCATTGTTCAGGTCTGGTTTTCCTTACCCAAGCCCCGGGGCTTCTTGACATCTGGCAGGCGGCCGGGGTTTCGGTGGCCGGTGCCATGCCGCGCCGGACCCTGTCCCCCGGGCATCCGCTTGCGCAGGTGGCGAAAAAGCACGGCGCGCCGTTGGTGGCCACTCCGGGCAGCTTTTTCCTGAGCCCGGCGGATGCCGCTGTCCACCGACTTCTTCGGGCTATTTGCCGGAATACCTCCCTCTCCCGGTTGCCACCGGAAGCGGTGGCGCCGACCGATGCCTGGCTGGCACCGCCGGCCGAGTATGCCCGGCGGTTTGAAGTCTGTCCGGAGGCCCTCACGGCAGCCGACGCGATTGCCGAGCGGCTTTGCTTCCGCGGCCCCCGCTTTGGGACTGTGCTGCCGCCCTGGAAGGACCGGGACGGGAAAACTGCCGCCGAGTGCCTTCGCATCGATGCGTACCGGGGAGCGCGGCGGCGCTATGGGGACGATCTGTCAGAGGTGGTGGTGGACCGCCTGACCCATGAGCTCGGTATTATCGAGCGGATGGGGTTTTCGTCCTATTTTTTGATCGTCCGGGACATTGTTTCCCAAAGCCCCAGGATCTGCGGCCGGGGGTCCGGGGCGGCCTCGCTCGTGGCCTTCTGCCTGGGGATCACGAATGTTTGCCCGGTAAAACACAACCTTTACTTTGAGCGTTTTTTGCACCCGGACCGCACCGATCCGCCGGACATTGACGTGGATTTTGCATGGGACGAACGGGACCAGGTCCTCCAGGATGTGCTCGCCCGATTCCGGGGTCACGCGGCCATGGTGTCCAATCATGTCTCTTTTCAGCCGCGCATGGCCGTGCGAGAGGTGGCCAAGGTCTATGGGCTTACAGATGCCGAGATCGGTCGGGTGTCCAAACGTCTGCCCCGGTTTTGGAAGATCAAGGAAGCGGATGCGGATTTACTTCACCAGTTAAAAGACCGGCCGGAAACGCGGCATATCGACCTGCCAGACCCCTGGCCACAGATTCTATCCTTGGCCCGTCAGATTGTGGGGGCCCCACGGTACCTGTCGGTGCATTCCGGTGGCGTGGTCATCACCCCCTGTCCCATTGATACTTACGTGCCCGTTCAAATGGCGTCCAAGGGCGTTCCGATTCTGCAGTGGGAAAAAGACGGCGTGGAGGCCGCCGGTCTGGTCAAACTCGATCTTCTGGGAAACCGGAGCCTGGGGGTGATTCGTGACGCCATTGCAAACCTTCGGGCCAACGGAACGGTGTTGGATGAACGGCAATGGGTGCCGGAGGATGATCCTGCCTCCCAGGCTTCGATCGCAGCGGGACGCACCATGGGATGCTTTTATATTGAGAGCCCGGCCATGCGGTTGTTGCAGAAAAAGGCCGGCCGGGGAGATTTTGAGCACCTGGTGGTCCACAGCAGCATTATTCGCCCGGCGGCCAATGACTACATCCAGAAGTATTTGGAGCGGCTCCACGGTGCCCCTTGGGACCCCTTGCACCCATTGGTCGCCGATGTGCTTGAGGAGACGTTCGGCATCATGGTCTACCAGGAAGATGTCTCCCGGGTGGCAGTGGCCTTGGCCGGCTTTTCGGCGGGTGAGGCCGACCGGCTGCGGAAGATATTGTCCAAAAAAGACCGCAATCATGTATTAAAGGATCTTTACGACAAGTTTCGTGCCGGTGCGGCTGCCCGGGGGGTGGCCCAGGAAGTCATTGAGACCGTCTGGCAAATGATCATGAGTTTTGACGGGTATTCTTTTTGTAAACCCCACAGCGCCTCATACGCCAGGGTTTCGTTTCAGGCGGCCTATCTCAAGACCCATCATCCGGCAGCATTCATGGCGGCGGTCATCAGCAATCAGGGGGGATTCTACAGCCCGTTCGCCTATGTATCGGAAGCACGCCGATGGGGTGTGAGCGTCCTGCCGCCGGATGTCAACCAGAGTGATGTCAGATGGTTTGGAAAAAAACGCACCATGCGGGTGGGGCTTCTTTCCATCAAAGGGTTGTCTGGGGAGACCCAGGTGAAGATTGTCGAAAAGAGAAAGCGTGGGCTCTACAAAAGCCTTTCGGATTTTCTTTCCCGGGTGACACCCCACGAAGATGAGGCGCGTCAGTTAGTGAAGTGTGGTGCGCTGGATGCCTTTGCCCCAACGCGAAACCGGGCGGAACTCGGGTGGGCCATTTCAAAATGGCAGGCGTCCCGTAATAGAAGGGCCGTCAATTGTCTGATGTTCGAAGATACGGCTGCCGAAACACCGATGCCGGCGCTTCCGCCGGACCCGCCCCTGGAGAGGCTTCGCCAAGAGTTCTCCGCTCTCGGGTTTTTATGCGCGCATCATCCCATGCGCCTTTACAAAAAATCGCTCAAGCAGAAAACAATTGTCCGGGCCGCGCATCTCAAACGGCATGCCGGTCGACGGGTCACGCTTGCCGGTTGGCTCATCACCGGTAAAAAGGTTCGCACAAAACACGGAGAGACCATGGAGTTTTTGACATTCGAAGATGAGACCGGGCTTATGGAGACAACCTTTTTCCCAAAAGTCTACGATCGATTCTGTTATCTTCTGGAATGGGGACGCCCGTATCTGCTGTCCGGAAAGGTGGAGGAAAACTTTGGTGCCGTGACGCTGACAGTCGAAGGCGTGACCTCAATAATGAAACAATAATTGTGCCCGATTGGAATTGTAAAAAACATTGATATTAGAATAATGATTGTGTATAGGGAGTTAACTAACCACCTGCTTGGCACAACAACATCGCCGTTTACAATAACATTATTAGCGCGTTGTATCAGTAGAGTTGAGTGGCCATGGAAAAATTCAAATCCTATCTCTTGTCCAGCCGCATTGCCAATGAGAAGAACCATGCATTTTATCTTCATTGGGTAGCGCAATTCTACGGTTTTTGCGGCAAGCATCCGGAAGATGATGCGGAGCAGGCCGAGGTTGAGCGATATCTTTCCTATCTATCCAAGCGTAAGGAGGACTGGCAGGTTCGTCAGGCATCGGATGCGATCCAGGTCTATCTGTTCTTCAAAAAAAAGAATCAGCCACTTTCAGATGTAAAAAACAAGCATGCGGATAAGGCTTGGGTAGATGTTGCCGAGGAAATGCAAAATGCTCTCAGGCTAAGGCATCGATCCTTTCGGACGGAACAAACATATTTGGGATGGGTGCGTCGGTTTTATCGGTTTTTAAATGGCAGGCATCCAAAAGCGATAGACAGCCAGCATGTCCAGGATTTTATGACCCACTTGGCGGTTGAACAGAAAGTGGCAGCGTCTACCCAGAATCAGGCTTTTAATGCGATACTTTTCCTTTTCCGCTATGTGCTCGATAAGCCTATTGACGACATTGGTAGCGCTGTTCGGGCAAAACGTTCAACACGATTGCCCGTCGTGTTAACCAAGGGTGAAGTGGATAGACTGTTCACCTGTATGGCCGGGTCAGGCCAATTTATGGCAAAGGTTATATATGGCTGTGGATTAAGATTACAGGAATGTCTCCAGCTGAGAATAAAGGATGTTGATTTTGAGCGCAGTGTTATCACTGTGCGAATGGGGAAAGGAAACAAAGACCGTGAAACCGTGCTGCCGGATTCATTAAAAAAGGAGTTCCTGGGCCATTTGAAAACGGTAAGGCTGGTTTATGAAAAGGATAGGGCGATCAATGCCAACGGGGTACAATTGCCGAACGGATTAGAACGTAAGTACCCGAATGCTGGAAAAGAGTGGAATTGGTTTTGGGTTTTCCCCGCGGACAAATTTTCTATTGATCCGGTTTCCAAAATTGTGAGACGTCATCATTATTATCGTGGCAACTTACAACGCCAGATTAAACAAGCAGGCGTTGATGCAAAAATTCCCAAGCGAATAACGGTTCACACGCTCAGACATAGCTTTGCCACACATCTATTAGAAAATGGATATGATATCAGAACAATACAGGAACTATTGGGGCATTCAAACATCAACACCACGATGGTTTATACGCATGTGGCGAGAAAAAACAAATTGGGAGTAAAGAGTCCTTTGGATGAATAAAATAAAAAAAGTGTAAATTATGCGCCTGCATCCGAACAATCATAATTACAACAAAAAGTTGCTATATCGCTATTTAACGATATAGTGATATGTCTAATAACAATTTGTTTTGTTAAGAATTATTAATTTTGGTCAATTTTGACGTAGCCGCTTATTTAGGAATCAATCTTGCAGTTTTCTTACAAAATGCGGCTGAGACATAATATATATGTTAACTGCCAAAAATTAATATGGATATACCATCGCATTTAAAAGGAAAAGAAATACCTCTTAACTCTATTGGATTAAATGAGGTTGCTTGGGAAAAAGATACCGCTCTTGAATTATTAGATTATTTCAGAAAAGCTGGTGCATTCGTTCTTGGCGGTGATGTTCTTATTAAAGATTCCCATAAATATCGTCATAACTTCGATAATTGGCATTTTGATCAAACAGATGGTAATGCAGAACAAAGTGTTGAATATACAAGGCACTACATAAAGAATTATCCACCTGGAGACTATGTGTTTGTGCTCGTAGTGGCGTGAGCAGTTAACATCAAACTGGAGCAGACAGCAAGGGCCATGCGGCTGTAGCTTTTGCCATGTGTTGAGCAAAACGTACCTTTTGCGAAAGCCTTGTTTCCCCTTGCTGCCTGCTCATTTTGGGCGTTAAATTTATGAAAAAACATTCAAATATTATTTTTCTCTCGGCATTATTCTTAAGTGTCGCACTTCATCTTTACGCTGCAGAGTCGAACCTTTCTGATGAAATCGTATCTAAAAGTCTGATTTGGGAGAGCAAGGTTCGAAAGATAGAAACTCTGGATAAGTATGCTTTCAATTATATTATTAAGGCAAAGTGGAATATATCAGATCGAAATAAGTATAATGATAATATCGGATATACCAAAAATGCAGAACAGCGATTATTTGATGTGGTTGATCCATTGGTATATGCATATTTCAAATCAACCAAAAAAGATGATCTCTTAGAAAAATCCTCAGATTCAGAGTTAAAAGGCTTTCATGTTAGGGAAGGAATCATACAGAAAGTAATGTTACGCGTAGATCCAATACTAACCCGTTGGGGGATTTCAATTGAACAGCTTAATATAATATCAAAGAAAATTTAACAACAAACTGGAGCAGACAGCAAGGGACATGCGGCTGTAGCTTTTGCCAACTCTTTAGAAAAACGTGCCTTTTGCTAAGGCCTCATTTCCCTTGCTGCCTGCTCATTTTGGGCGTTCTGTGCTGTGACCTTAAACATACTACCATGAAGATTTTTATAATTATAATATTCATTATTATTGGAATTTGTTCTTCTGGATTTTTAAATAGCCGTTCCATTGAGGTGGTTATTTGTGATCAACCCTTTTTTCTCGAATTTGATAGTGTTGTAATAAAATGCGATCCACCCCTTGAACGTAAACGTGCTAGTGCATCTATTCATATTTTAACCAAAGGAAAATACCGGTTCCATAAAAGCAATGAATTTATGTTTGAAGACGGAACAAGCGGTAAAATATCTATATCTCTCATAAACAGTAAGGGAGTAGTTATTGATGCCCCTTTCTATGGCAATGCTGGAAATAGTATGGCTGGAAATTTTTCTGATATTCCTAAATCAATGAGCATAAAATCAGTAATGATCAGCTCAACAAAGAAACTACAAATAGAAAAGGTTGTTTGGCATCAATTTGATCCAGTTTAAACACAGAACAATTCGCTGAACAACCGACGGCTAGTATCATGCGGGTTTGGCCATCATCGCAATTAATATTTACCGAGCTTTCCGGAAGGGGTTGCCACTTAACCCGCCGCCGGGTTAGCTCCAGCGTTATGTTTGAAAAATAAAAATGAGCCGGACTGATAAAATATATTCGCACTACATTGAAAAACTAAATGAATTCAAAATACTGTTGGCTGCTGAATTTAAGAAGATTATAGACGGAAAATCTTCAATGTATTTTATGAGAATTCATGAATTGGGAAAATTTGGAATCCGTACTGGTAATAAATATGTAGATGAAGATTCTGTAAACTTAGAAAATAGAGAAATTGAACTGGATAGACTTGGTAATAAGCTATCCGATGATTCTTATCGCGAAATTGAAAATATTGCTGAAGAGTATGTAGATAAAATTTATAGGGCCAGCAATTATGAAAAATCATACAGGATATATGTAGCAAAACTGCTTTTAAAAAAATTAGAAGAAACATAACCACACGTTTCTACGGACCCCGCAAAATGCGCGGGTCCGCAGAACTTAACGTTAACTGCCAAAAATTAATATGGATATACCATCGCATTTAAAAGGAAAAGAAATACCTCTTAACTCTATTGGATTAAATGAGGTTGCTTGGGAAAAAGATACCGCTCTTGAATTATTAGATTATTTCAGAAAAGCTGGTGCATTCGTTCTTGGCGGTGATGTTCTTATTAAAGATTCCCATAAATATCGTCATAACTTCGATAATTGGCATTTTGATCAAACAGATGGTAATGCAGAACAAAGTGTTGAATATACAAGGCACTACATAAAGAATTATCCACCTGGAGACTATGTGTTTGTGCTCGTAGTGGCGTGAGCAGTTAACATCAAACTGGAGCAGACAGCAAGGGCCATGCGGCTGTAGCTTTTGCCATGTGTTGAGCAAAACGTACCTTTTGCGAAAGCCTTGTTTCCCCTTGCTGCCTGCTCATTTTGGGCGTTGGTTGTAAAAATCCGCCCTTGACATGATACTATAATTTGATATCATGACGTCATGAATAAAAAGCAACGGCAAACCCTTGATAAAATATTTGAAAAGCCGGAACGTTCAGATATTTCATGGGTAAATATTGAGGCTCTTTTTATTGCACTCGGTGCTGAAATATCTGAGGGGCGTGGCTCCCGTGTCCGAGTTGCTTTAAATGATATACGCGCTGTTTTTCATCGCCCTCATCCGGAGAGAGTCACAAACAAGGGTGCCGTCAAATCTGTAAGAAGGTTTCTGCAAGAGGCGGGGGTAAAACCATGATGGAATATAAGGGATATTTTGCAAAAGTCGATTTTGATGATGAGGCCAATGTTTTTCATGGCGAAGTCATCAATTTAAGGGATGTAATTACCTTTGAAGGTGAAACCGTCGATGAATTGCGGACCGCATTTGTAGATTCTGTTGAAGACTATCTGGCCTTTTGTAAAGAACGTGGTGAAGAACCAGACAAACCTTATTCCGGTAAATTTTTAGTCCGCGTTGAACCAGAGCTTCATAAAACCCTTGTTGTCCAGGCCCGTAAAGATGGCAAAAGTTTAAACACATTGGTTCACGACGCACTTCTGAAAGCAGTAAAGAACAGCAACCAACAAGTCATTCAAGATTGACGGGCAGGGTCGGGCGGCCTTTTTTTCTGCTATTTCACAGGGTCTCGCCAGTTTATATTCTTCTGATCTGCCTTTCACCCTGCCCGCAACTTAATTCGGCGTTAGAATTAAGTATGTGAGGTATTATATTTAATGCTGAAACATTTTCCAAGAATGAATAGTTCCTATTTCTGGCTCACAGCAGTCCCTATACTTTACTTTGCTTTTATATCCATTTTAGCGATAAAAGGCTTTTTGGGTCGCTGCGATGCCATACCCTGGGTTGTTTCCTCAGTCATCATTTCACCGTTAATTGTTCTAATTGCATTCGTTAAGACAATATACGATAAAGAAGAGACTTTGATAGTCAAAATAATAATGATCTCAATACAGATCTCCTTTATTTCCTATTGTGTGTATTTATTGGCAAGAAATATAAAATAATTCTAACCCCGGCCTGCAGTTGACCGGCTTATCGCGGCGAAGACCTTCTTGTTGTCTGCTTTGCACCGTCTGAGGGTTCTATAATTGCTGTCGCTTTTAATCCGCCGTCAACTGAGGCCAACGTTAAGTGCAAAAAGGAGAAAAAATGATTAGAAATAAATTTGTTGTTTTTGTCGCGGTGCTCTCTGTTGTTGCTATTTTTAACATCAGCCATGCGGCAATCAGAGAGTTTGTCGTTATTGATAAGGCAACCCCAGCAACATTGCGAGAGGTGCCAAATGGAACAAGTTCGCTTGGAAAGATCCCAGCGGGAACAAAAATAGAAATAAAATCAAAAAAGGATATTCGTAATGGAATGCTCGTTGTTACTTGGTATGAAGTTGCTTACAACGGCAGAAAAGGTTGGATAAGTCAGTATGTGACTATGGGCGATATAATAAAAGAAGATGCTTCCGGTAAGAAAAGCACAGCCAGGGCAAAAGGTGCGGATGAGGTCAGAAAGGGAACTTTTGATAAACAAGCAAAAGAAGACTTCAAATCATGGGCGTTGAATAACACAGCAGCCACTTACCTGGAATATCCTGAAGGTAGTGATTGGCAGATATGGATAAGATTAACTCCAGAGAAATACACAACAAAAGATAATGTTGAGTCAATAGCTATTCAAATTGCAAAAGCATATAAAATGCAAACAGGGTTTGATAAATTGGTCATCGTGACTGTTTGGAATCCATACAATGATGAGGTCTTTACAAAAGGTAGGCTATAAGAGCACTTAACAACCGCATAAACTCGGACTGCCAATTCCGCTGCGCTCCATTGCCACCCGGTTATGCGGAGCGTTCTGTGTATAAGAAGGGGGTATTAATCATTTGTTTTAGCGCTTTTTAATTGAATAGGAACGTGATGAAACCATCAAATTTCTTTAAAATAATAATTGTTTTGATTTTGTTATCTGGAACTTCTTTGGCAGAAGAACTTATACTCCCACCAGACCCAGGTGAGAAAGGGAAACAGACGCTTCTTGGAATCGATAGCGATAATGATGGCGTTCGTGATGATATTCAACGCTATATCTATCTTACCTACTCCCAAGAAGAAAAACTGCGTTTGGCTTTATTTCAAATCGCCAGTGACTACCAGGATGCCATGTTACACTCGGATGATCCTGAAATTTCTTATGAGAATGAACAAAAGCTAATTCGTAGCCATTTATGCCTTTATTACATAAAAGGAGGTGTCCATAATGCTATGAGTATCGAAGATGCATTATTCGCAGAAATTCATAATACCAAAGAAAGAAGTCGCGCTTATCTTGAATTTAGTAATAGTCTGGCAGGTAAATCTTCAACATTACCTTCATTAAAAGAATGGAAAAATTGTTGTGAATTTGATGTAGATAATATGTGAAACGGCCAAAAATAGAAAGGTATTATAGGCTTACTAAAAACCATTAGAAATACATTTTTCACAGAACATGCGTGTTCAAGGGACGGCGAGAGACATGCCGCCCCTGACACGCGGCGTTATGTTTCCAGAATTTTAAGGCACATAGTTTATTTTATTGTGAGGGAATAAAAAAAATGAACAAAAAGATTAAACTCCTAATATTTTCAACTTTTATTCTTTTCCTTTTCAGCGGGGCGCTATATTTAGCAGTGGCCGATGATGATCACAAAGAAAAGAAATGGTATCAAAAAATCATGGATCATGATGATGATGACGAACACGATCGCAAGGATAAACACAGGGAAAGGAAGCGTGAACGCAATAGAGATGATGAGCACCATGACAGCTATCTAAGACAAGTCAATAATCCGACCTACAAAGATGAATGCGGTGCCTGTCATTTTGTATATCAGCCCGAGCTATTGCCATCAGCTTCTTGGATTAAAATATTTGCAAACCTTGATGATCATTTCGGTGAAGCTGTTGAAATTGATGATGATTCAAAAAAAATGATTTCAGATTATCTTATAACAAATAGTGCGGAAAAAAGTTCTGCAAAAAGAGCAGTTAAGATTATGCGCAGCATAGGTAATCAGGTTCCATTGAGGATCACCGATATTCAATATATTCGAGAAAAACATCATGAAATATCTTCGGATGTCCTAAAGCGTAAAAGCATTGGATCACTTTCGAACTGTTCCGCTTGTCACACAACGGCGGAAAGCGGTATTTACGATGATGATAATGTAAAAATACCCAAATGATGTGAACATAACATCTATATGGCCTCGGAAGTCAAGAGAAAATAATACCCCCTTAGAATCGGTTTTCTTTTTTTCTTTCTTCCGTTCTTAACTGGTATAAGCAATGCCAAGGCAACAGGGGTGGCGATTTGACTTTTGCTTTCTACGGTGAGCGTCAGACAAATAACACGCGCTGGAACAAACACTTCAGCACGCGGTCTGCACCAAACATCTATCCAGGTTAACTGGATTTGCCAAAATTGTTCTTTGACAAGCAGCTTGCTGCCTTCAGGCAGCACCAGAATATATTCGGTTCCCTTAGTCCGGCGAAATCAAAAAAATTGGTTTGGACTCTAATCGTTCCATCCAGTTATGGGTGCACTCGGAAAAGGGGCAAAGCGCGTAAAGCCTATTACTGTTAGTATTGCATTATTATGATGGGCCTGAAAGCTGCCGCCAATCAACTCATTGAGCTTCGGGCATGTGGTCCACACTCGCCTGGGTGATCATGTCACATTGAGCACTTATCTCAGCGAGTGATTCAGATCCGCCCAATGATCTCAGTTATGCGAAAAGCTGACAGCTTCCAGCCCAAATCTAATGGCTAAAAAACTGCTTCATATTAAAAGCCTTTTTATTTTTCAGAATATAGTAAATTGCTCGGCCGAATTTATGGGTGTAAATTCCGAGGGCTTTGCCTTTGTTATATTTTCGGGTCAACCGCTCGACGAATTTTTTGGCGTCTTCCGACTCTCGAAGACTGATCATAGCAGCGGTTCGAATAGCCCATTTAAGGTGGGCGTTTCCGATTTTTTTGTTTGTTTTGCCGGCCCACTTGCCGTCCGACTCTTTTTCCGGACGAATCAGACGAGCATAGGAGCTAAAACGCTGGACGGATTTAAATCGTTTGATGTCGTGAACCTCATACAGAATTGTCAGGGCCAAAATTTTGCCGACGCCTGGAATGCTCCTGAGCAAATAGAAGCTGTTATGATCATGATTACAGGCAGTCTTTTCAATCTGCCATTCCAGCGGTCTGATTAACCGGTCATAGGCTTGGATCATAGTAAGATCTGCCTCAACCGTTGCGCGTACCGAAGGGTCATCAAAACGTTCGGCAACCCCCTCGTGGTTGAATTTCCGACTCAGTTTTTTATTAAAGGCCGGAAGGTTGTACTGGGTATTGGTGTTGAGAATGTGCCCCACAAGCAAGCTGGATTGCCGTACCATGTATGTTCTCCGGCGCAGTAAATCGCGAGTTGCTCTCATTTCAGCCGGATACGGATATGCTTTTGGCAAGTTACCACCCTTTAGCAACTTTGCGATTTTGTAGGAATCGATTTTATCGTTTTTGGTCTTACCGCCATGGATTGCCTTCATGTATAAAGCATGACCAAGGACAAACGGTATCTTGTGTTCGGCACAAAAATCAGCGACCCAGTACCAGGAGAACATGCACTCAACACAGATAACGATATCTCCAAGATACGGGAAAATAATATCAAAGAGTAGTTCAGGGTCGGTATTAATGTTTTGGTGCACTCTGGTTTTACCCTTTTGGTCGATGATGCAAACGTACATTTTTCTTGCGTGCAGATCGATACCGCAATAGAATTTGTGCTGTTGATTGTAAAATCTCATGTTTGCCTCCTTTTTTCGTTTAGTAGGTTAAAGATATGGGTATCAATAACTTACACTGCTGAAACAAAGGGGGCAACCAGCTCTGGTATTTTTCCGGTTGAGAATGGGCCACAATTTGCTCGTCGGAGGCCGGAAAAATACCAGGGCGGGTTAATTGTACCGACGTTCTTAACTGTCACTCAAGGCCATAACAATTATCATTTCGCTTGTGTGGGACCGGGAAAAGCCGGGGCCTTTTTAAAAGTTTTGGCTGGAAATAATTTTGAACCTTTTTTCATTGCTTTGGGGTATCGTTTCCCGGCCCCACATCTCAGCGTTAGCCTCTCACCATATACTGAAAGAAAGGGTAAAAATGGCAGGTCATGGCTATGATAAAACAATTAAAATAATGATGAATGACTTTTGCAAAGAGAATCATTTAAAAGCGGATACCCAAGTCACCAGTGATCAAATTCTCAATTGGTTCAGGCAAAAATATCCTAAGGTGAAGGAAAGTACGATTAGAGCTCATTTTATTGCAATGTCAACCAACGCAAAAAGTAGAATTCATCATAATGTGCGTCCCGGGAGTGGCCATGATCTATTTTACCAAATCGATAGCAGAACATACCGACTGTATAATTCAAAAAATGACCCACCCCCTATCTACAAACAAGATGATGTTGAAAACACTGACTCAAAAGATGATGAAAACAACGATGAGCCCATAGAATCATCCCAGTTTGGTTTTGAAAAGGATCTGCAAAATTTTCTTGTAAAAAACCTGCATCTCATTGAGCCAAATTTAAAACTCTATGAAAGTGAAGGTATTACAGGCGTTGAGTACCCAGTAGGAAATCGGTTTGTTGATATTCTTGCAATTACCGGAAGTAATGAACTGGTTGTAATAGAGCTTAAAGTTTCAAAAGGATATGATCGTGTAGTAGGGCAACTTTTACGATACATGGCCTGGATTGAAAAAAATTTAGCAGATGAGGGGCAAAAAGTTCGTGGTGTAATAATAGCCAAACAGATTTCGGAAGATCTAAAGCTGGCATGTTCAAAAATTAGTGATGTTAAACTTATGGAATATGAGTTGTCAGTAAAACTGAGCATGGTCAATGGCATTTAAGTAATCTGAAATAAAAATTGGGGGCTAACCAATCGCTGGTGCCGTCCCAAAAAGCCGGGCGGCACAGCTCAATCGTTCGCGCAAAAAAAACACCTCTTGACTATAACCAAAAAAGGTAATATTATAACCTCATGCACTATAAGGTCAAAATCAAAAAGAAAGCTTATCGTGGGCTGGAAAAATTGCCTAAAAATGTTAAAAAGATACTGTTTTTATTGATTGAAGACCTTAAAGCAGATGGCCCGATTCAAAAAACTTGGCACAATTTTTCCCCCTTGGGTGATTCCAAATATCATTGCCATTTGAATTATCGTTATGTGGCATGTTGGAGTTATCATCAAGGGGAAATTGAAATAGAGGTGTATTATGTTGGCTCTCGTGAAAAAGCCCCGTATTGAAATTTCTCTTCATGGTGAGAACGTTGATCAGCTAATCGATTGGATTAGCAAAAAATATGAAGTTAGTATTCTCACATCTGACGAGTCTGAGAGTATTGTCATTGAAGAGACAGATTTTTGGAAAGAAATGCAGTCTAACAGAATTGGTAATCTTTTAGCGGCTGCAAGGCTTAAAGAAAATCTTTCACAGGCGCAGTTAGCTGAAAAACTTGACATACGTCAGAATATGATCAGTGATTATGAAAGGGGTAAGCGCAGGCTTTCCCAAACAATGGCCAAACGCATAGCTAAAACTCTTCGAATCAAAGTGGATAGAATTTCTTAAGCGCGAACAAATCGCTGAACAACCGACGGCTAGTATCATGCGGGTTTGGAAGACATCGCATTAAATATTTAACGAGGTTTCCGTAGGGGTTTGCCAATTAACCCGCCGCCGGGTTAGCTCCAGCGTTAGCCCTATGTATAAAAATTAAGATATGACCTTTAGTGAGGAAATATTACAGTTTATAGGAGATGTATTTCAAGAGGTTGAATGGAGCAATGCAAATAAATTCGCATGTTCCATATCACTTCTTTTAATTGTATTAAAGGGTGTTGAAACCAATCAAATTTTCATAAAGCTATAAATAGCTTATGTTTGTATGGTCCGTTTTTGGTGTACGATTGTTATGGTTAGCCCCCCAATAAGATCCGGATTTTTGGTTTGTTCCGCATGGACTTTGTATCAAGCTGCGGTCTGTTTATAATATCCGGATATACTGGTAACAACCAATCAATCGGCCCAGAGAAAATCAGACATTACGTTTCTAAATTTTATCCTGTAGCAGTAAACAACTCCATTTGGTCATTCTCTTTTTTCTTCGGCTTATGCCTTGTCCCAGCCATCTCAATTAGCAAGGTTACAATTGTCGTTAATGCAGATCGCACAACTACCCCATGCTGGCTTCTTACCCTTGTTTGTTCAAGCCCTTCTCTTTTTTTCATCAAATTGAAAGGCCGTTCGCAATTCTTTCGAATTTTGATCGCTTTTTGTGAACCGTTATGAAAAGTTAGCATTGGCTGAAAATGACCGTTGTCAAAATCAATAATTCTTGATTTGGGACAGGTTGGTTCAAACATACATTCACATGGTCTTGCGCCACACTCAAATTCATGTCCTTCCGGTGTGGTTCCCAAATATTTCATTGGAAGCTTGTGACCAGCGTTTTAATTCCCGTCCAATTCCAGCGTTTTAATTCCCATCCGATTTCATCGTTTTGATTCCAGCTGTTGATTCTTTCTTTATAATCCCAGTAAATTATCGTGATAAATTACCAAAGGAGCCCGATAAGCACAAGGCCCCTTTGGTTGATGTAGACAGCAGTCTACCGCCGGGCTATCCCTCGGCGCGAAGATCCCTCCGCTACGCTTCCGTTTCACCCGGATTGATCGATCAGGTCGCACTCAAGGATTAAATGCGGTCCAATTGTTTTTTCCTGCCTGAAGTATGCTTCATCCAATAGTAGCGTGCCGACATTCATGATTTGTCGACGGTTTCCTCTGCAGTGGGAACTCATTAGTGAGAGAGCATCGCTGTCAAACAAGTCTTTAGGAGCTTTGGCTGCTTCCAAACGATATGCCACAAATAGATCGGTTTCTTTTTCATCAAGGCCTTCCATACTGAAGATGCCGGTCATCCGGGTTCTTACAGGCGCCATGATATGCAATTGAAGCCTTTTGGTAAGGCTCTCATCGCCGACAAGTATAATCGAAGCTGCCACCGTTTTCTTTTGTGGGCTGACCATTAAAGAACATAAATCCATCAGGGATTCGTGCTCCAATAACTGGGCATCGTCGAGAATGAATACCGGATACCTGGCATTGGTTTCAGAAGCCAATTGTAATATGTGTTTCTGAAGTTTTACCAATAGCGGCACACTTCGGCCGCCGGTATCCACGCCAAGGTAGTCCGCCACCGCTTTGAGGATGCCGCTGCGCTGCAATCCGCCGTAATGGATATAGGTGGTTTGATAATGCTTTGTATCCAATTGACGAAGGATATGTTGAATAAGGGTTGATTTGCCGGCTCCGGATGGTCCTGTCAGTGCAAAACTTTTGCCGCAGTTTAACAGTGAAATCGCTCGACGTAAGATTCGATCGTCTTTTTCCCCTAAAAAGGGCGTTTGTAATTGATATGTATCGGAGAACGGGTGGCGATGCCATCCAAAAAACTCGGACATTGAAATTTTCATTTTTACCTCCATTAGGGATGGTCAAAACGGTGCGCATTGGCTGACATGTTCAGCCGAAAAGCCGGTTTTAAAAAGGTTCCGTAATATATGCAGGACAGGTCCCATGGCGTGTAGTAAACCGTTACCCGTTTTCCGGGCATTGGGTCGATCAGCTCGTAAATCTGTTTAAAGAGCCGAATAGTGCCGTCTTTATAGATTCGGCAGCGACGTTCCATCATGAACAAGGATTCGATATCGGCCACCTCAGGCAGCGGCCGGCATGCACAGCCGCCTTCAAGCCGTTTTTTTATGGGCGGGCAACCGAGGGTGCCATGAATTGCCAGGTGGTACGCTGAGAGCCATTTTTGGAAAGCACTGTTGAGTTGATCCATTGATTTTGATGAGTCTGTCGCAAGAAATTGATCCCGGACCGTCCGGAACAGGCGCTCTATTTTTCCGCGTCCTTGGGGCCGATATGGTGGTGTATGAATCAGCTGGGTGCCGAGCCTGGCGCAAACGACTTTTAAATGACGACTGGCATAGCAGGGACCGTTGTCGGTATAAAAGCGTTGCGGAATGCCATAGCGTCTTACGGCGGCCATCAAATCACAAATCAGACTTTCGACCTTTTCCGATAAATAGAATCCGCCGCTGACCACATAACGGGCGCTGTCATCAAGAATAACATGAAGGTAAGTTTTTCGTTTATGTCGCCCCTGCTTTATCTTCGGTCCATGAAGAAAATCGGCCATCCAAAGCTGGCCGAAGACATCAAAGGCAAAAGAGCGGCAAGATCGGACAGGCTGACGGTGAGGGTCTCTGAGCAAATTATGTGATTTGGCAAACCGATAGAGGGTGGACTGGCTGGGACGCTGTCCATTCCATATCCCTTCGGCAATCAGGTGATCAAACAACCGGGTCATGGTCCAACGCGGATGCGCTTTCCTTGTTTTTGTCATGGCATCGATGAGCGTTTCAGGAACGTTGTGTTTTCCCTTATCACAGCGCTCTTTGTCGGCAAGGGCCGGCAGCCCGCCTTGCTGATAACGGGCGAGCCATTTACGGATGGTTTCCGGACTTAAGGTGATTTGTTCGCCATTGTCACGGACAAACGTCCGTCGGCTCATTTCTTCAAGTAATTCACCTTTGCGTCCCTGATCCGGATGCTGGTGCAGCAAGGGGCTGATGATGCCGTAGCGCCAAATGGCAAGGGTCATGTTTTCATCGGTAAGTTCCATATGCGGTCTCCTTTCAAATGATATTTTAGGCGACCTTAACGGAACCGACCGATATAACGCTATAATCGTTTCATGTTGGTGGCAACTTTTTAAAAACGCCCCGGGAACAAAGCCCAAGAAAATAGATGCGTAAAGGCTGTCCAGGAAACCGCTGGCTGAAGACAGGGGACCTCGTCATTTAAAACTGATTTTATCCTCTTGCCGATCGCAAGAGCGCGTCGGATGACAGACCAGCTTTTACCGCTTGTCCTCGCAAGCTCGGCTATCGAGTCCCCCTTTTGATACATGCTACACAGCGACAGGATGAGGCATAGTGGCAAGCGCACAATTGGCAACAGCGGGTGCGGCAATATAGAAAAGGTGAATCGCGGGCAGCGGCTGTTTAAACACCTGAACCGTTGAATCCGGATGGTATCCTCGCCATGGAAAAGATAACGTGTATAATGCCCCCATTTTGTTAACCGATGGCATTCTCCGCATCCGGGGCAAATGATCTCTGAAATCAAATTTTCCTTGGCAACCTTGTTTGCGGCAAGTAAGATGGCTTTTAAGGGGCTGAGCATATGATATCTCCTTGTTATAGTTTTGGAAAGGCTATACGAGTATATCATATGTTCGCCCCCCCCTCTTATCCCCCCCGATGGGGGGGAGGAGGATAAAGAGGCATGGCGGTTCCTGCTGTCATCAGACAGAAACCATGCATTGATTGTCAATTTGGATTATCTGGATTTTTTCACACTGGTAGTAAATCTTGAGAAAAACTATATGTTTTTTGGGAAAATATCGAAGTAATTAACACAGCCATCTAATTCATTTCCGTTTGATTCTGAAAAAAAGAATAAAAATCCATATAGTTGCTCTTATTCATCCTGTTGAAGGGAGCCGGCATATGGAAAAGATCCCCTGTGTTCATTGCGGTACGTTTTTCATGCCTCGGAATCGTGAGCAAAATTATTGTTCGACAGCTGATTGCCAGCGGGCCAGGAAAGCGGCGTGGCAACGATTTAAAATAAGAACCGATTCGGACTACCGGACCCAACAGAAGCTGAGCCAGCAAAAATGGCTTAGAAACAATCCAGACTACTGGAAGGATTACCGGCGGCGCAATCCAGATAAAGCGTTAAGAAATCGGGCACTTCAGCATATCAGAAACCGCCGCAACCGGCGAGCCGGCGGGGGAGTGATTGCCAAGATGGACGCGAGAAAATCCAGTCATTTCGAGCTGGTCGGTGGTTTTTACTTGGTGCCGGTGATTGCAAAGATGGACGTGAGCCAGGTTAATATTTACACCATCTCAAGCGGTTATATCTGATTGCAAAGATGGACGTGAGCACAACCCTGGCCGGCGCATGTTACATGGCCCGTAAAACCTTTTAGCATTGAAAGGGGGCGGCCATGATCAAGAAAAAAATCCTTGACCCACAGCGCATCCGTCGCATCAGCGGCGGCTTCAGCTTCATCCCGCATCGATTCCTTACTGGCGGATTTGTATCGTCCTTGGCGCCTGAAGAGCTACTTCTGTATTTTTTTCTGGTGATGGCGGGAGATAAAAACGGGCTTTCCTACTACAGCTACGACACGATCTGCAGCCTTCTTAAGATGCCTCTGGAGACGTATCTTCAGGCCCGGAATGCGTTAATCAAATACGACCTTCTCGCCTTTGACGGCACGATCTTTCAGGTGCTTGATCTTCCCGATACGGCCCCTGCAACAAAGCCTTGCAGCTCAAACATTAATGGGCTGATCGGCAGCATGCTGAAGGGGGCGTCGGTATGATAGGCAGCGAACTTCTTTTTGAAATCACCCGCCTGAAGAGCGCGGGGTGGTCCGATCGCAAGATTGCACGTCACCTCGGATGTGATCGGGCCACCGTCAAAAAATATGTGGAAAACCCATACCAAGAATTTAAAAAGCCGCCGCCCAGGCAGTCAAAACTTTCTGCCTATCGCCACCTGATCCACCAGTGGTTCAAAGAGGACCCGGAGGTTAAGGCTACTGTGGTGCTGCAACGGCTTTCTGAAAAAGGGTTTACCGGCAAGATCACCATTGTGCGGGATTTGCTTAGGGAGCTTCGGGGCCGACGGAAATATCGTCAAGCGTATATCCGCTTCGAGTCTGGACCCGGCAAGCAGATGCAGATCGACTGGGGGCATTTTGGCTCGCTGGCATACGGCGGGACAACCAGAAAGCTCTATGCCCTGGCGGTATTGGAAGCCCACAGCCGCATGCTGTATGTAGAATTCACCCACAGTCAGAAACAGCAGACGCTGCACCGATGTCTTCTGAATGCCTTTTTGTTCTTTGGCGGCACTCCTCGTGAGATAGTGGTGGACAACATGCTCACGGCCGTCACCGAGCGCCAAGGGTCGGTGATTCGATTTAATGATGCGTTTCTGGATTTTTTGCGTATCTTCGCCATCCGACCAATTGCCTGCAATCCCGGCGCGCCCCATGAAAAGGGAAAGGTGGAGGCGGCTATCAAATATATACGTCGGAACTTCTGGCCCCTGAGATCTTTCGCTGATCTCGCCGATGTAAACCATCAGGTCCGCCAGTGGCTTGATGCGGTTGCCAATGTGCGGCTTCACCAGAGCACCGGAAAACCGCCGCTGGAGCGTTTTGAAAAAGATAGCCTTCAGCGGCTTCCGGAACTTTTGCCGGACTGCCGGGAAGTATATCAGCTCAAGGTGCACAAGGATTTTGCGGTTCGCTTCGACGGCAATAGCTACAGCGTTCCGCCCTGGAGTATTGGCAAAAAGCTTACCTTGAAAGCCGATGCCTGCAGCGTAACGCTGTATCACCGGGAGAAGAAAATCGCCGTTCACACCCGGTGTTGGCAGCGCTACCAACGAATTGAGACAGAAGCCCACGGACAGCAGGTAAAAAGACTCCAAAGAAGGCTGTGGCATGACCGCGAGGTCGCAGCCTTTGCTTCATTGGGGGAAGATGCCCGGCGCTATCTGGAGGGCATGATCGCTGCGGGCGTTGGTGTCAAAAAAAACGTCGCCAAAATACTTGAACTGAAAAATGAATACGGGGCCGGGGCGATTGTCGCAGCCGTCCAGAAGGCGCTTTCGTTCAGCGCCTACGGGGCGGATTACATCGAAAATATCCTCTATCAGGAAATAACGCCGTGCAGTCATCATCCGCCGGTTAAGCTGAAAAATGATGCGCTGAATCGTATCGTGCTCACGCAACCATCACTGTCCGATTATGATGCTCACGTGCTCAAAAAAAAGGGGAAAACCGATGAATGAGCTTATCGATAAATGCAAAGAGCTCAGGCTCAAAGCCAGTGGGCAGAATATCGTCCAGGTTATTGAGGCGGCCTCGCAAAAAAACTGGACCATCCAGAAAACCATCGCCCATCTTTTTGACCTGGAATTGGAATACCGACGACTGAATCGCATCGCCTTATACTTTAAAAGATCCAAGCTTACGGAAAAGCTCACCATCGACCAGTTTGATTTTGGCCACCACCGTTCCCGAAAGGATCAGAAATCGAAAATACTGGACCTGACCTCCCTTACGTTTATGCAACAGAAAAAGGATATCATCTTCATCGGCAATCCGGGTACCGGCAAATCTTTTTTGGCCAAGTGTATCGCCTATGCGGCGACCCAGGCCGGAAAAAAGGTAATGTTTACCACCGCTATGGACATGATTAACCACCTCATCGCGGCTGAAGCGGACCATTCCTTGCTCAAAAAGCTTCAGTTTTATCAATCCCAGGACCTGCTTGTAATCGACGAAATCGGTTATCTTCCGCTGGGCCGGCAGGGGTCAAACTTGTTCTTCCAGGTCATCAGCCAAAGGCATGATCAACGATCCACGGTGATCACAACCAATCTGCCTTTTGGGCAATGGGGGAACATCTTTGACGGCACCACTGTGGCCACCGCGATCGCCGACCGCCTCGTCTATAACTCCCAGGTTCTTATCTTGGAGGGTAAAAGCTATCGAAAGAGGGAAATCCAGGCTGAATGACTAAAAATAAGGGCACCACCGACAGCCCCCTTCAACACACCACACTCACGGCTTGTTCATTGCGCCATTAGGATCGACTGCGCGCCTACTGTTGATTGGCTGATATTAAAACGTTGGTTTTGGCTGGAATCTCAAACGTTGGTCACAGGAAGCTCACAGGAATCGTTACAGGTGACTCTTAACGGAGATTCTAAAACATTATCAGGAAGCTTTGCTTGTTCAGATGCCGGGGCCACAACATAAACCCCGGTTTCATTCAGAACGGAACCATCCTTATCGTGATAGGCCTGGTCTGCGGTTATCAATTTAATATCAATACCCAGTGCCTGGGCAAGCTTGATCAACGGTTTTAAAAACAGACTGTCGTGATGATTTGCTGCGCCCACAATAGAGACCAAAGGAAAGCTATGGCCGGTTGCTGGATTTATCGCTGTTAAAGTATGGAGCCTGTATCCGATAACATAAAACGACTTATCCCTTTTGTTTCGGCGCCTTCCGCAGTCACAATCCAAATCGGAGTAAATACGTACTTTCTTTCCTTTTACCTCAATTGTGCAAAGGGGATAATTGATTTCAGACGGTAACTCGGACGAATCAACACCATGAATTACGGTATTCTCTAAACAACCTGATTTATAAAAATGATGGAGGAAATACACCAGAGATTTCATCAATTGATGAAATCTCAGTCCACGCCGGAAATGACACAGTTCGGTATGGTCCACTTGGCTTTTGGTGTTTAAGGGTAATCCTACAAAACGCCTGTTTTGTTTCCGTTCTCTGCCGAAATATTCATCACTGCAAAATTTTCTGTAGCTGATTTCAGGATATTTGATGATTTTCAAAAGCTCCATCCGAAACAGCTGATAGGGCTGAATGTCTCTATGTGGAGCTGAATACCCTTCTGGGGCAATCAAGCTGTTTATAATCTGGTCATCTAAAAGCTGGTCAACGAATTTTAGCTCTTCATCTACAATTTCAGGATATGGCTTTTTCAACCGATCGAAATCGAACAGATTATCAGAATGGAAATTCTCAATATAGGTTGCCATTTCCGGAAGACTACGAATTCCCATAGACGGTCTTTGATCTTCAACTCCTATAAGTTCTTCGATGGGAACGTCCAATTCCTGAAAATAATCATAATTACCAGCAACCTCTATCATGATCTCCTTGATCAGTTCTTTTTTGGACTTCTTGGGCATATTCTTCCATTTCGGAAAATTTTTTTTCAATTGCTTTGTGATGATTCGTTTGATATTTTTTTCGTGCATAAAGCCTCTGTGTTGTTATTTGTTTTTAGCGACTCAAATCTACAACTAAACAGAGGCTTTTGCAACCAATAACACGCTGATATATTAGCTAATTACACTAATTTTACGCTATCGATTTCAACACCCTTTATTAGGTGCTCTTTTTACAGAAAATTATTTTATATTTATAATCATATGCACCTTAATCCCATTGCATATGTTGTTGTTTCCTTGGCTGTGGGTGTGGGCTGTTCCGCGAAGGTTTTATTCCCAAGCTGCGCCAAAGGGATATGTTCTTGTATTTGGCTGGGTCGGATTAGTTTGTAATGCTGTTCAATTAATTTCTGATATTTTTAGTCCTCCTCTGTTGGGCTAACCTATCAGTTCTCGCGCCCAGCGAAGCCCGAGTCGTTGGGATTTTACCGAAAGGTAGAAGAAATACGATATTGTTACCCAATGGGTGATCTCAAAATGAGAAAGTCCCATCTGAGCAAAGGTTAGCCACCAGCTCAGTAGCGAGGTCCGCAGGCAAACCCGGTAACGGGCGTCTGGAGCCGGACGGAGCAAGGGCGTAGGCCCTGCATTGAGCCCCGAAATATGTATAGTTGTGGACCGATAGGATAATCGTCCTGATACTAAGGAAGAGAAAGCCGACACTGTGAAGTGAGTGGAAGGCAGAAGTCCTGTGAGCGTTATGGCGAGCGAATAGGACACCACCGGGGTCTGAGACCAGGGCATGTGCTCAAGGGGGTAACTCGGGAACTGGGGAGATCCGAATGCTTCCTTGTACGACACGGTTGGGAGAAACCGTCCAAAGAGTAAAACTCCCGGCTCTGCAACAGACAACCTCCGCTGTGCAGAGAGTTCGAGAGAATTGACGAACGCAGAGAGGTGATACAAGGTATTGGGGGCGGAGTGACAAACGAACAACCCCAAGATAGGCATTCGGAAGTCTTAGTGGATCATAGTACCGATGTTCGGGGAAACCGGGACGGGAAGGTGGGGAAGTTTCGCCCAAGCGACCCACTGTAGGGAAGGTGAAGCAGGGTATAACGTTTCTCTGGAAGGAACTATGGGAGATACACAGAAATCACAAACCATATCAACGAAAAACCAGGGAATTGCGTCGCAGGATGCGTGCGATTCCAGGAGTTGTTCAAACCGTGACGTAAAGGACAATCCACCGCTATTGGTAGGTGAGTCTTCGCTCGTCCGGGTCAAGATGCTGGCAGAGGCGGACCCGCGTTTGGTGTTTACGTCTCTGGCGCACAGGATCGATTTATCCCTGTTGAGAAAGTCATTCCGCAAACTGCACAAGAATGAGTCCACCGGTGTAGACAAGGTGACGGCAAAGCAGTACGCCGTGGATCTTGACGAAAACCTCTATAATCTATATCAACGGCTGTGCAGAGGTCAGTACGTTGCTTCCCCGGTGAAGCGCATTTGGCTGGATAAGGAAGACGGTAAAAAGCGCCCCATAGGGATTACTGCCCTGGAAGACAAGATAGTTCAAAAGGCGGTGGCGATCCTATTGGGTGTGGTCTATGAACCGATATTCCATGATTTTTCGCATGGGTTTCGTCCCGGCCACAGCCAGCATATGGCAATCCACGAACTTCGTGAGAAATGCCGAAATCTGAACATCAACTGGATCTTGAGCGCTGATATTACAGGATTATTTGACAATATTGATCGTAACCTGCTGCGGGATATAATCCGAATCAGGGTGAATGACGGCGGCATTATTCGGCTTATCGGCAAGTGGTTGAACGCCGGTGTAGCTGAAGGCGGTGAGGTCATCTATCCTGAGAAGGGTACTCCCCAAGGTGGGGTTATTTCGCCGACGCTCAGTAACGTTTTTCTGCACTACGTGTTGGACGACTGGTACGTCAAGGAGGTCGGACCACGTTTGAAGGGCAAGTGTTTCCTAATTCGATTTGCAGATGATTTCATTATGGGGTTTCAACTGGAGTCGGACGCTAAGAGATTAATGGAAGCATTACCGAAACGATTCAACCGTTTCAAATTAGACCTTCATCCGGAAAAGACCCGGTTGATTCCATTCGGAAAGCCACCACGGAGCGGGAAGCCGAAAGGAACCTTTGATTTTCTCGGGTTTACCTTTTACTGGGGTAAAAGCCTTAAGGGCAACTGGGTGATAAAGAAGCAAACCGCCCGGAAACGGCGAAACCGCTTTATGCGGATGTTGTGGAATTGGTGCAAAGAAAATCGGCATGACCCCCTGAAAGAGCAGCATGAAATGCTATGCAGCAAACTTCGGGGGTATTACCAATACTTTGGGGTGCGGGGAAACTATAAGGTGCTGGAGGTGGTGTACGAGTTCGCAGGAAAAGCATGGAGACGCTGGCTCGGACGGCGCCATAGGGATGGGTATATAAGTTGCGAGAAGTTCAATCGCATTCTCAAGACCTTTCCCCTGCCGCTCCCCCGGATAGTTCATAATATCTGAACACTTGCAGGGCAGCAAAGTTATGCGCCAATCGGGGTGTCGCCTGATTGGTTGACGGCTCGGTAAAAAGGGCCTGAATCGAGGAACCGGATGCGGGAAAACTGCACGTCCGGGTCTGTGGGGAGGGCGCCGGGTAACCGGTGCCTTTACCCGGAAGGCGACAACCAGGGTCGAGTCGTTCTGGAAGTGTAAGGCAGGTTTGAACAATAGTCACATTCTTTGAAGCCAGTGGCACCCTGGTTGCCGCCTGACTTCACCGTTGTGCTGCTAAAAAAATGATCTCAAATAGGTTTTACATAATATTCCCATTTGTCTGTCTTTTATTTGTTTTGATCTTAACTGGTTGCTATTCCAAAAAAAGATTAGCGGCAAATCAAATAATAAAATCCTCTGAGTGCGATAATATTACCATAATAAAAAGGAATGAATATCGACAGTGGGAAGAAACATTTTGCCTAACAACAATGAAACAATTAGATAATTTGCCTGGAAATAAGCATCTTGCATACGTTGGTTCGAATGAAAAATATCATTTTTTCTTTTGGTACGTTAAAAGATTATATTACGAATCTCAACCAAAAGGCTTCGCCGTACCTCGAAATGAATATGAGCCAAAAGCTGAATTTAATGTCATTGAAAGCAAAATAGGTGAATGTCCTTTTACAAATTAAAGAAAACAGCACAACATCGCGCTTGAGAGAGACCGGGAAAAGCCGGGGCTTTTTTAAAAAACCCTTCATTTCGCGGGGTATTCGCTGTTAACACTCAGCTGTTCAGTATCGTTTCCCGGCCTCTCATCTTCGCGTTAGCGTAAATAATATGAAGAAATATATTCTTATAATTTTTGTAAGTTTTATAACATGCTGCGTTTCAAGCGGCCCGATAAATAATGCTGAATTTGATTCTGGCGGCAACTTATCAGACCTTCAAGGGGTCTATCGTAATAAGGGCGATGCTGGTGAGGGAACACTGCCTATCTATCTATCAAGAGTTATATGGGCGGATGATAAAGAACTTGTACATGAAAATATTGATACAATTGAGGTTTTGGAATCTGAGAATAACGTATTGATTGTAAAGGCAATGAGTGAAAAGAAACTTTTAAAAGAAGAACAGTTTCAATTAGGAAAGGATTTTTTATTCGAAAATGGGAGTATAACCATCGACCGCGAAGGTGGAGTAGCTGGCTTTAAAGGTGGGGAGCCTATGCTGGGCTTGTACTATGGTAGTACCTCCCTCGGCCTTGACCAAAAAGGACACGGAAAATTACGCTCAAGTGGTGCTGCTGTGGGGATGGTCTATCTATTTTTGCCATTAGCGTTGGGCGCGCAAGATGATGTCCGTTTTGAACGGATTCGCTAAAAAAGAATAAACTCAACAAAATACGCTAACAAAACGGTCCACCAGAATTCGAGGGCCATGCGGCCCTCGAATTCTGGTGACCTTCTCGTTCGGCATTAAAAATTGACAAGCGCCCATCGATCATGCTAATGTATTACAAAACTTTATCGATGGAGGTTTTGTATGCAATCAGTAACGGTTTCGCCGAAATATCAAGTCGTAATACCAAAATCAATCCGGGAAACTTTGCAACTCCGCCCAGGCCAGAAATTGCAAATCATTGAATACGAAGGACGAATTGAACTTATTCCGGAACTGGATATAAAACAACTTCATGGTTTTCTAAAAGGTATCAACGTGGAGTTCAAAAGAGAGGATGATAGGTTATGAATATAATCGATTCCTCTGCTTGGCTCACATATTTTGCCGGAGAACCTCAGGCGAAACATTTCCTTGAACTTTTTAATGAGCCAGAAGCCCTTATTGTACCAACAATAACGATCTATGAGGTCTTTAAAGTAGTCTTAAGGGAGGCCAGTGAAAACGAGGCACTCCAAGCAATCGCTGCCATGAAAAAAGGTAAAGTAGTAGATTTGACTCAATCATTGGCATTATCTGCCTCAAAACTTAGTTTAAAACACAAGTTGCCTATGGCCGACAGTATTATTTTAGCAACAGCAAAATCATATAATGCTGTTGTGTGGACTCTTGATTCTGACTTTCAAAATATAAACGGCGTTAAGTATTTCCCCAAAAACCGTTGAATGCCAACCTGACACTTCTCGCGCCCAGCGAAGCCCGAGTCGTTGGGATTTTACCGAAAGGTAGAAGAAATACGATATTGTTACCCAATGGGTGATCTCAAAATGAGAAAGTCCCATCTGAGCAAAGGTTAGCCACCAGCTCAGTAGCGAGGTCCGCAGGCAAACCCGGTAACGGGCGTCTGGAGCCGGACGGAGCAAGGGCGTAGGCCCTGCATTGAGCCCCGAAATATGTATAGTTGTGGACCGATAGGATAATCGTCCTGATACTAAGGAAGAGAAAGCCGACACTGTGAAGTGAGTGGAAGGCAGAAGTCTTGTGAGCGTTATGGCGAGCGAATAGGACACCACCGGGGTCTGAGACCAGGGCATGTGCTCAAGGGGGTAACTCGGGAACTGGGGAGATCCGAATGCTTCCTTGTACGACACGGTTGGGAGAAACCGTCCAAAGAGTAAAACTCCCGGCTCTGCAACAGACAACCTCCGCTGTGCAGAGAGTTCGAGAGAATTGACGAACGCAGAGAGGTGATACAAGGTATTGGGGGCGGAGTGACAAACGAACAACCCCAAGATAGGCATTCGGAAGTCTTAGTGGATCATAGTACCGATGTTCGGGGAAACCGGGACGGGAAGGTGGGGAAGTTTCGCCCAAGCGACCCACTGTAGGGAAGGTGAAGCAGGGGTATAACGTTTCTCTGGAAGGAACTATGGGAGATACACAGAAATCACAAACCATATCAACGAAAAACCAGGGAATTGCGTCGCAGGATGCGTGCGATTCCAGGAGTTGTTCAAACCGTGACGTAAAGGACAATCCACCGCTATTGGTAGGTGAGTCTTCGCTCGTCCGGGTCAAGATGCTGGCAGAGGCGGACCCGCGTTTGGTGTTTACGTCTCTGGCGCACAGGATCGATTTATCCCTGTTGAGAAAGTCATTCCGCAAACTGCACAAGAATGAGTCCACCGGTGTAGACAAGGTGACGGCAAAGCAGTACGCCGTGGATCTTGACGAAAACCTCTATAATCTATATCAACGGCTGTGCAGAGGTCAGTACGTTGCTTCCCCGGTGAAGCGCATTTGGCTGGATAAGGAAGACGGTAAAAAGCGCCCCATAGGGATTACTGCCCTGGAAGACAAGATAGTTCAAAAGGCGGTGGCGATCCTATTGGGTGTGGTCTATGAACCGATATTCCATGATTTTTCGCATGGGTTTCGTCCCGGCCACAGCCAGCATATGGCAATCCACGAACTTCGTGAGAAATGCCGAAATCTGAACATCAACTGGATCTTGAGCGCTGATATTACAGGATTATTTGACAATATTGATCGTAACCTGCTGCGGGATATAATCCGAATCAGGGTGAATGACGGCGGCATTATTCGGCTTATCGGCAAGTGGTTGAACGCCGGTGTAGCTGAAGGCGGTGAGGTCATCTATCCTGAGAAGGGTACTCCCCAAGGTGGGGTTATTTCGCCGACGCTCAGTAACGTTTTTCTGCACTACGTGTTGGACGACTGGTACGTCAAGGAGGTCGGACCACGTTTGAAGGGCAAGTGTTTCCTAATTCGATTTGCAGATGATTTCATTATGGGGTTTCAACTGGAGTCGGACGCTAAGAGATTAATGGAAGCATTACCGAAACGATTCAACCGTTTCAAATTAGACCTTCATCCGGAAAAGACCCGGTTGATTCCATTCGGAAAGCCACCACGGAGCGGGAAGCCGAAAGGAACCTTTGATTTTCTCGGGTTTACCTTTTACTGGGGTAAAAGCCTTAAGGGCAACTGGGTGATAAAGAAGCAAACCGCCCGGAAACGGGCGAAACCGCTTTATGCGGATGTTGTGGAATTGGTGCAAAGAAAATCGGCATGACCCCCTGAAAGAGCAGCATGAAATGCTATGCAGCAAACTTCGGGGGTATTACCAATACTTTGGGGTGCGGGGAAACTATAAGGTGCTGGAGGTGGTGTACGAGTTCGCAGGAAAAGCATGGAGACGCTGGCTCGGACGGCGCCATAGGGATGGGTATATAAGTTGCGAGAAGTTCAATCGCATTCTCAAGACCTTTCCCCTGCCGCTCCCCCGGATAGTTCATAATATCTGAACACTTGCAGGGCAGCAAAGTTATGCGCCAATCGGGGTGTCGCCTGATTGGTTGACGGCTCGGTAAAAAGGGCCTGAATCGAGGAACCGGATGCGGGAAAACTGCACGTCCGGGTCTGTGGGGAGGGCGCCGGGTAACCGGTGCCTTTACCCGGAACCAGAAAGCCAGGGCTTAGCGGCTGTGCAAAATTTATATTTTAGAATTGCCCTGTCTTCTGGTGAGTTCACCGTTATACGTGAGTAATTTATGAATCAAACTTGCTATATGTGTGAAGCAGAAGCGACATCTATGGAGCACGTTCCTCCAAAGTGTCTTTTCCCAGAAAGTAAAGATTTGCCTTCTGGCGTTGATTTAAGAAAAAACCTTATAAAAGTTCCATCATGTGATCAGCATAATTCACATAAGTCTCTTGATGATGAATATTTTATGTTCGTTATAGCGTCGGCTTTCCACGGGAACAATCCAAGAGAAAAACACTTCGACACAAAGATCATGAGGGCTGCAAAAAGAAGGCCGTATATCTTATCAACAATTTTACAAAATTTGACAACGGTATATCTAAAAGAGCAGGATGGGTCGCTTATTGAATCGGCCGCTTTTCAAGTGGATGTAGGCAGATTCGAAAACATGGTTCAACACATTGCTTGTGGCATTTTTTACGATCATTACAAAAGGAAATGGCATGGTGGGTTCAGAGTATACACAAACGAACTACTGGATCTTACATCTGAAAATTCGTACGAACGGAATGATTTAATACAAAAAGTAAGCCATAAAATATCAACAGCATTTGCCAGTTTGCCAGAAATTGGTGAAAATAAAGAAATCTTTATGTATAAAATATTTTCAGATCAGTCTGATAGACATGCAATTCATATGGTTTTTTATGAAGGTGTTGAAATTACAGTATTGCTAAATAGTGCCTGAACGAAAAAGGGGCTTTCGCGCATGATTTTCAATTGAACAACCTCCGTTCAAAAAGAAAAATTTGTTCAATGTTCATTATCGATTTCAATTACTACTATCCGGAGATAAATTGGCTATTTTCGCCAACAGTTATCCACCGGAAAACAGCAACACATTTTGTTACGCTCTATGCAGCTCTGAGCTCAAAGCGTCTTTGACGCTCTAAACTTTTTTGGCGAATTTTGGCGCCTATCAACTGAATGTTTCTTGCCAATACTGCCAAAGCGACATAACGCTTAAAGCCTGTAATACCGTGGTCGCGACACCGGTCCAGCCCATGGTTTTCCAGAGCATTGATCGCCGACTCAACGGCGGAATGCTTGCGCTTGGCACCGATAAATTCTTCTGAATATTCGATACGCTTTTCGGCTTTTGAAAGTTTTCCCTTTTTAGGCAGCACGACATCATCCAGAATTTGTTGAAGATTATGCCTATTTGTAGGGCTATAAAACCCCTTGTCAAAACTACAGCAGGATAAAGCGGCAAACTTACGCCTCGCCTCAGCCACCATCGACACAGCAATATCGACGTCTTTTTGCTTTTCCATGACATGATGATGGAGGATAAATCCGTATTGGTCCTCTAATATGCAAACGCCCAAGCCGAGCTCTTGGGGCACCCCGGCTTTGCCTTTGCTAATCCATTCGGTGTGCTCCTCGAATATTGAAAACACCTTTTCATTATGAGGGATTGTTTCACCGTTTAATACACGACGGCGGATTTGATCGATTTGCCGCTCGGCATGCGCAAGGTAGGTTTCGATCGTCATGATACGGGCTACGGAACAGATACCCATTGAATTTAAAATGGTGACGCTCTCTTTTGCTCGAAGCACATAGGATTCAACCATGTCCACATATTCTCGATGCGCATCGATGATCAATTGCTCTCTTTCAGCCCTTTTCTGATCATCTTTGGAAGATGAATGCTTTAGCCTGCGCACAAAGTTGAACTGTTTTTTGATTTTTTTGAATATATGCTTGTATTGACGCCAATCGGTAACGCCAAGATCGTCACAAAGCCGACCGGTGAGGAATACGATCTTACGAATGGCATCCAAAAGCAAATTGATGTCAGTGGGATAGTGGACATCGGTCTCTAAAACAAATGAGTCACAACGTCCCTTTAGGGCAATATTTTTATCTTTTTTAGAGAATAGCTCCTGTCCGGCTTTTACGACCACCTGGTTGATTTCATCGAGCAGATCCGGGGTCAAAAGACTGATGTTGTCTTTTATCGTCTGCAGTCCGTAGCGTTGTTCAAGATCGAAAACGGTATGGCCCAAAAACTCTCGTACCTTGCTATGCTCATTTGCAATATCATGAACTTTATCATAGTCCCAGTTGCAGTTGATCCGTAAGGTACCCAAAACCAAAATTTTCCATAAATCCATACCCGGTCGGCCTTTGTCGGCGTCAACTTCTTCAGGTGTGATTTTTCTTAAAATCTGGAAAACTTCATCTCTGGTCTGCTTATTGCCATAAAGAAATTGAAGGCCCAGAAGCAGTTGGGGCACTTCGTCCCGACAGTTGATGTCGATCTGAATATTAGGGATGTCAGTTTGTCCAATTTTTAATTGATTTTCGATCACTTTTCGCATAGCATTTTTCCACGAAGATTTTCCGAGTTTTACTCATCTCGTCCGATTCTGGAAAATCGGAACTAACCATTATTTCTATTTATATCAAAATGTTAAATAACGGTTAAGAGTAATTTGTGCAAGTAATTTCTTCACAAGCTCGGAAAATCTTCACTTTTCTAATATGCTATAACTTATCGATATTATTACTATTTAACATTTACGTTCAGGCACTAAATAGCGTATAACCTCTATATGGCCTCGGAAGTCAAGAGAAAATAATACCCCCTTAGAATCGGTTTTCTTTTTTTCTTTCTTCCGTTCTTAACTGGTATAAGCAATGCCAAGGCAACAGGGGTGGCGATTTGACTTTTGCTTTCTACGGTGAGCGTCAGACAAATAACACGCGCTGGAACAAACACTTCAGCACGCGGTCTGCACCAAACATCTATCCAGGTTAACTGGATTTGCCAAAATTGTTCTTTGACAAGCAGCTTGCTGCCTTCAGACAGCACCAGAATATATTCGGTTCCCTTAGTCCGGCGAAATCAAAAAAATTGGTTTGGACTCTAATCGTTCCATCCAGTTATGGGTGCACTCGGAAAAGGGGCAAAGCGCGTAAAGCCTATTACTGTTAGTATTGCATTATTATGATGGGCCTGAAAGCTGCCGCCAATCAACTCATTGAGCTTCTGGCATGTGGTCCAAACTCGCCTGGGTGATCACGTCACATTGAGCACTTATCTCAGCGAGTGTTTCAGATCCGCCCAATGATCTCAGTTATGCGAAAAGCTGACAGCTTCCAGCCCAAATCTAATGGCTAAAAAACTGCTTCATATTAAAAGCCTTTTTATTTTTCAGAATATAGTAAATTGCCCGGCCGAATTTATGGGTGTAAATTCCGAGGGCTTTGCCTTTGTTATATTTTCGGGTCAACCGCTCGACGAATTTTTTGGCGTCTTCCGACTCTCGCAGACTGATCATAGCAGCGGTTCGAATAGCCCATTTAAGGTGGGCGTTTCCGATCTTTTTATTGGTTTTGCCGGCCCACTTGCCGTCCGACTCTTTTTCCGGACGAATCAGACGAGCATAGGAGCTAAAACGCTGGACGGATTTAAATCGTTTGATGTCGTGGACCTCATACAGAATTGTCAGGGCCAAAATTTTGCCGACGCCTGGAATGCTCCTGAGCAAATAGAAGCTGTTATGATCATGATTACAGGCAGTCTTTTCAATCTGCCATTCCAGCGGTCTGATTAACCGGTCATAGGCTTGGATCATAGTAAGATCTGCCTCAACCGTTGCGCGTACCGAAGGGTCATCAAAACGTTCGGCAACCCCCTCGTGGTTGAATTTCCGACTCAGTTTTTTATTAAAGGCCGGAAGGTTGTACTGGGTATTGGTGTTGAGAATGTGCCCCACAAGCAAGCTGGATTGCCGTACCATGTATGTTCTCCGGCGCAGTAAATCGCGAGTTGCTCTCATTTCAGCCGGATACGGATATGCTTTTGGCAAGTTACCACCCTTTAGCAACTTTGCGATTTTGTAGGAATCGATTTTATCGTTTTTGGTCTTACCGCCATGGATTGCCTTCATGTATAAAGCATGACCAAGGACAAACGGTATCTTGTGTTCGGCACAAAAATCAGCGACCCAGTACCAGGAGAACATGCACTCAACACAGATAACGATATCTCCAAGATACGGGAAAATAATATCAAAGAGTAGTTCAGGGTCGGTATTAATGTTTTGGTGCACTCTGGTTTTACCCTTTTGGTCGATGATGCAAACGTACATTTTTCTTGCGTGCAGATCGATACCGCAATAGAATTTGTGCTGTTGATTGTAAAATCTCATGTTTGCCTCCTTTTTTCGTTTAGTAGGTTAAAGATATGGGTATCAATAACTTACACTGCTGAAACAAAGGGGGCAACCAGCTCTGGTATTTTTCCGGTTGAGAATGGGCCACAATTTGCTCGTCGGAGCCCGGAAAAATACCAGGGCGGGTTAATTGTACCGACGTTCTTAACTGTCACTCAAGGCCATAACAATTATCAACCGGGTGAACATTGACCGGGCAAAACGACGCGCCCGGCAAGTTACCCGGAGCGTTCTGTCAAAAATAGGAGGAGTCATGGAAGAGTTCATAGCAATTGATTTTGAGACAGCAAATCCTAAAAGAGTCAGTGCTTGTGCTCTTGGCTATGCTAAAGTTAGAAATTGTGAAATTATCGAAACAAACGGCTATTTGATCAAGCCAGTTGGGGGCCATGCACCATTCCAATCGAAAATACATGGAATTAAAGAAGAGCATACCTTCGACAAACCAAATTTTGGGGAATTGTTTCCAGAAATCCAAGAAATATTTCAATATCCCTTGGTGGCACATAGTCTATTTGACAAACAGGTTTTGAATGCACTTTCTGACCACTTTGATTTAGGATTGAGCTTTGACTATACAGATTCAAGTGCAATGGCTAAAGATAAATTGCCCAATATCAAAAACTGTAAGTTAAAGACTTTGGTAAAATTCTTTGGTTTGCCAGCATTTAAACACCATGATGCTACTGAAGATTCAATAGCCTGCGCCAGAATATTTATGAAATTAATGGAAAATGAGGAAGAACAACCTCCTGTCTCCATTTCTGATGAAGCATCAGAATTCAAGGGTATAGTTATGGGTATCTTAGCGGATGATGAAGTGAACTATAAAGAGGCGTATGAACTTCTTTATTGGCTTGAAGATCATCCAGAAATTGCGGTGCAACATCAAAACATATACCTGAAAACCAAAGAAGTTCTTGAGGACGATCATCTTGATAATTCCGAGGCGATTGAGATGAAACATATCCTGAACAACTATTTGAAGAATCTATAGGATGTTGAAAGACAGAACCATTTTCTGCACCTGACGGTGTTCCGCTGCCGCTACACACCGTCAGGTGAGAAATACGTTGGGCATCAATAATGAAAAATTTATTAACTGAAGTTTCCCATTTTTTTAGTGGCGGCATGAAGTGGAAGTACTTCTCGACCGCACAAATAATCAATTAAAACAAATAGTTAGCAAAACAGGGGTCGTTCGTAACATGCTGAAATTATTGATAATATCGAACCGACATTTTGCTAAAAATTACTATAAGTATTATGAATTCAGTAAGTTAGGGTTGATTGCGAGGCCCGATTGTGGTAGGTTTATTTTGCCCAAACAAACTTCCACTCAAACTCGGAGCCTCGCATGTTTACATTACACGAAATACTTACCAATCTCAAAAGCGAATTTGCCAACTCACGCAAGGGCCATGAACGCGGTAGTTGGTTTATCTATACAATCATGGCTATCCTGGTGCCGTTTACTTCATCGAAAACGTCCAACATACTTCGATGTCTTCAAACGCTTTTTGGAATTACAGGTATCGGCAAAAAACGCTTTTACACCTTCATGGCATCACCCAAAATTCCATGGCAACGATTGTGGCAAAGGCTTTGGCAAATGATTGACAATCCCTTGACCGATGGCCGCCTGCTCCTGGCTCTCGATGATTATATCAACCCCAAATCCGGCAAGAAGGTTTTCGGCTGTGCCAACATCTTTGATCATGCCGCCAAACAGAATCAGTCCAAATATCCCTGGGCGCAAAATATCGTAGCTGTGGGACTACTGAAAATCGTTAAGGGACGTTGGGCCTGTCTGCCGCTCAACTACCGGTTCTATCATCTGAAAAAAAGCGTTGAACAGATCAATCGCGATAATAAAGGGCCAAAGCTGACCTTTGAGAGCAAGCTCGAGCAGGCTGCCACAATGATCACAGCAATAGCGGCCGTATTTTCTGCTGCCCCCATTACCGTGGTCACCGATTCATGGTTCGGCAACAACGGTTTGTTCAAACCATTGCGGCATCAACTGGGCCGACGTGTGAATTTGCTCTCTCGGCTGCGATCCAATAACAACATCTTCGAGTTACCTTGCCCTAAAGGTAACCGCCGAGCAGGACGACCGCGTAAATACGGCGCAAAACTGGGTACGGCAGCGTCACTGGCTGGTGAATTCAAATCGTTGGCCAGCGAATATACTGTCAACTTGTATGGCCGCGAGCGCACCGTAGTGGCCTACGAGCGCGTGGTCACGCTCAAAACAATCCGCTGTGCAGTCAAGGTGGTCTGGGTCTATCGTCAAAGTCAGTGGATAGCGCTATATTCAACCGACCTGACCCTTTCAGTGCAGCAAATCATCGCCTACTATGGCGCTCGCTGGAAGATCGAAGCCTTGTTCAAAGAACTCAAGCGCGATATCGGCAGTGCCGAAACGCAAACCAGACATCCGCAGGCTGTCAGCAACCATCTAAACTTTTGCATGATGGCTGCTTCCGTGGCATGGATTTATGCCGACCGGATCGCAAAAACCCCCAAACGACGGCACGCCGTCAAGGGGCGGCGCTATTTTGCCTTCTCGGATGTCAGAAGATCAATTACCCAAGCGGCAATGGAAGATAATTTTAGTAGACTTTTCCCGGTGCCGCGTATTTCTGTCGTAAATTCGTTTGTGGCAGTAATGCTGCGCATGGCTGCTTAACTTTTTTTGGAAACTTCAGTTTATTAATCATTGTAGCTTTAATTATCTTGGGATTGATACTTTCTTTTCAAGTATTAGGTATAGCTGGAAACTATATCGATAAAAATTATAGTTACAACACAACACTTACTGATTCGGCGGGTGATCATGATGAACTGATCATTGAAGGTTTGTTTAAACTCAAAGGCATAAAATACAAAAAAAACGAAAAGGGGCAACTTCAGATTAGGGGAAAGGATATTGAAAAATTTAAGAATATTCTTACTATGAGCGAAACATACAAAAACTATTCATTCATCTCTAAAATCAAAAAGCAGGAAATTACAACCGAGCTAAAAGAGAAAAAACTAAAATTTACAACTATCCAAAATATAAAAGAAGATAATTTGTTTTTAATATGGGAAGAAGTTCCTCCAATTATAAACAATTAATAACTTGGGCTTTATACTTGCTTAACTATTTGTATTATAAGGCGAAATGCCCAACAAAAAGCTGGAGCAGACAGCAAGGGAAATGCGGCTGTAGTTTTTCCAACTTTCGAGAAAAACGCACCTTTTGCGAAGGACTTGTCCCCCTTGCTGTCTGCTCATCTTGCCGTTGTGAGTTAAAATAAACAAATGGTTTTATCTGAATCAGAAGTTGAAATAGCACAAAAGCAAATTTACACATGGGAAAAGTTTGAAAAGCACTGGCCCCGTATGCGCTGGTATGCCATCTTAATTTCACTGCTTCTGGCATCTACAGCGATGATCATTTTTTTCTCCGGTAGCGGAATGTGGGAATTAACTGAAAAGTGGCCTGTTGATAATAGCGATATATCCGATGTCAAAGTTTATTTGGACATTCGCGCAAACGGTTTGAGAGCAGAGATATTCAGATACATAGGTATAACCATCCAGTTGGGGCTTAGCGCAATAATTTTTGGTGCAACGGTTGTTTCTTGGAATAGGCACAAATATATCAAGCTTAAAATATTAGCGCTAAAGGAGCTATTAGGACAGAAACATTAAAATAGCTCACAACATCAAACTGGAGCAGACAGCAAGAAAAAGGCGGCTTTAACTTTGGCCATATTTTGAGTAAAACGTGCCTTTTACGAAAACCTTGTTCCTCTTGCTGCCTGCTCATTTTGGGCGTTCGGTTTTTAAAATTGGGGGTATTAATTTGAATTCAAAATCAATAAACAGGGAGAATGAACGGATATTTTTCTTGGACAACGTACGGTATCTGTCAGTTTTTTTGGTGGTCGTTTTTCATGTGACCTGTAGCTACAGCCATTATTCAACATGGTGGGCTATCAATGACGATAATTCGATTTTCTTCGATTACCTTTTTCGTTTTCTTAACGTCTTTTTAATGCCGACATTATTTTTCATTGCCGGATATTTTGCCTTACCTTCTCTTCATCGATATGGCACTTGGCTTTTTCTTAAAAAAAAAATTATCCGATTGGGAATTCCGTGGTTGGTAGGTGTTCTCTTGCTCGGGCCGATTCGTATCTATATCTATGAATACTCACGGGGCATTGAAGGCTTAAATCTATGGAAACGCTTCGTGGTAAATTTTCAAGAAGCTGCAATGTTTGGTACGGGTTTTAGGAATTCTTACGACCAGTTCAATCATGTCCATCTCTGGTTTTTGTCTCTGCTCCTTTTTTTCTTTTTTGTCTTTGCCCTGCTGCACTGCGGAATGCCTTCTCGTGCTGGAAAATTATCACCTGATAAAAAAACAACCGATCCATCTGTCAAATCCATCATTTCGGTTCTTGTTCTGGTCAGCATGGTGACAACCATATTGACGTTGCTCATGTTTTTACTTTTTATCAAAGAGCCTGGCAAAGAACCTAGTCTAATTATTGCCAGCATTCTCTGTTTTCAACCCACGCGTGTATGGTTGTACGTAATATGTTTTGCTCTGGGCATATATACGTTTCATAAAAACTGGTTTACCAACCACAAAACCATAGGAAATACTCTGTTGTGGCTTGTACTCACTCTTTCGCTTTTGCTTGCTGAAGAAATGACTTTTGCAAGCCTGATGAACAAGTTCTCCCCTATTTTGGGCATGACTTATATAACAATTAAATCGTTTCTTTCATTTTTCATCATTATAACCCTTACGGCCTTCGCAGGAAAATACTGGAACAACAGTCACAAGCTTAACAGATTGTTTGCAAAAAATTCGTATCCCATATACCTGATTCATTTTGTTATTGTATTATCAATTCAGTTGCTGATGTACAAGTGGTGGGACGTGTCCATTTATGTAAAATTTGTCATCGGAAGCGTTTTTTCACTTATGCTAAGCTTCATTCTGAGCGAATTCCTGGTCAGACCCTATCCGAAATCTTCAATAATGGGAATGGTCAGCTTGTTCGTCGTGCTCATATTAACTTTAAATTAGGTTGAGAAGGTACCTGTATACAGTATTACCGAACAAAACGCTGGAGAGGGTCCGGGGCTTACTGCGCGGCGTTTTCGGAAGTGCCTGGTTCATGAAAATTTTACTTTTTATTGGGGGTTTTGGGTTTAAAAGCCCGGCCCCTCAGCTCCCCGTTCGCTTCTGAAAATAATTACTTTTTGAAAAGCTCGGAATGTGTTCCAGTTCTTTCTAAAAATAAGTCGTCGGAAGAGATTCGGTAGATTAAAAGCCAGTCTGGTTCAATGTGGCAATCACGGTGACCTTTCCAATTGCCGGTTAATTGGTGGTCCTTATACCTTGGTTCCAAATACTGCCCAGAAGATAGCTTTTCAATAACGGTTCTTATCTTCAAAAGATCTTTGTTCTGTTTCTTGATTCGCTTATAGTCTTTTTTAAATTGGGTTGTATAGTGTATGTTCAACTATCAAGCTCCTGAAATAAATCATCAACAGAATCAACCTTATGTATATTTTTGCCATTTTCAGCGTCTTGAAGTGTTTTGGCAGTAACCTCATTGGGAATCTTTAATTCAAAAGGAATTCCGTTATGTAGCGTTATCTGTGATAGATACATTGAAATAGCCTCTGACATCGAAATATTTAATTTTTTCAATATTATTTGGGCATTATGTTTTACCAAGGGGTCGACACGGGTTTGAATTGTTGCGGTTTTGGCCATAACTTACTCCTACTATTTGGTGCGAATGTATTGACATATTCATTACATTTAATATACAACAATTTTTATAAAAATCAAGGAAGTTATCACTATCGGAATATAAAAAAAGCGAACATCGCGCTTGAGAGAGACCGGGAAAAGTCGGGGCTTTTTTAAAAAACCCTTCAATTCGCAGGGTATTCGCTATTAACATTATCTGTACGATATCGTTTCCCGGCCTCTCATCTTCGCGTTGGCTGCTAAAAAATGAGTATGAAAACAATAATAAAGGGTGTTGAAATCGATAGCGTAAAATTAATGTAATTAGATAATATATCAGCGTGTTATTGGTTGCAAAAGCCTCTGTTTAGTTGTAGATTTGAGTCGCTAAAAACAAATAACAACACAGAGGCTTTATGCACGAAAAAAATATCAAACGAATCATCACAAAGCAATTGAAAAAAAATTTTCCGAAATGGAAGAATATGCCCAAGAAGTCCAAAAAAGAACTGATCAAGGAGATCATGATAGAGGTTGCTGGTAATTATGATTATTTTCAGGAATTGGACGTTCCCATCGAAGAACTTATAGGAGTTGAAGATCAAAGACCGTCTATGGGAATTCGTAGTCTTCCGGAAATGGCAACCTATATTGAGAATTTCCATTCTGATAATCTGTTCGATTTCGATCGGTTGAAAAAGCCATATCCTGAAATTGTAGATGAAGAGCTAAAATTCGTTGACCAGCTTTTAGATGACCAGATTATAAACAGCTTGATTGCCCCAGAAGGGTATTCAGCTCCACATAGAGACATTCAGCCCTATCAGCTGTTTCGGATGGAGCTTTTGAAAATCATCAAATATCCTGAAATCAGCTACAGAAAATTTTGCAGTGATGAATATTTCGGCAGAGAACGGAAACAAAACAGGCGTTTTGTAGGATTACCCTTAAACACCAAAAGCCAAGTGGACCATACCGAACTGTGTCATTTCCGGCGTGGACTGAGATTTCATCAATTGATGAAATCTCTGGTGTATTTCCTCCATCATTTTTATAAATCAGGTTGTTTAGAGAATACCGTAATTCATGGTGTTGATTCGTCCGAGTTACCGTCTGAAATCAATTATCCCCTTTGCACAATTGAGGTAAAAGGAAAGAAAGTACGTATTTACTCCGATTTGGATTGTGACTGCGGAAGGCGCCGAAACAAAAGGGATAAGTCGTTTTATGTTATCGGATACAGGCTCCATACTTTAACAGCGATAAATCCAGCAACCGGCCATAGCTTTCCTTTGGTCTCTATTGTGGGCGCAGCAAATCATCACGACAGTCTGTTTTTAAAACCGTTGATCAAGCTTGCCCAGGCACTGGGTATTGATATTAAATTGATAACCGCAGACCAGGCCTATCACGATAAGGATGGTTCCGTTCTGAATGAAACCGGGGTTTATGTTGTGGCCCCGGCATCTGAACAAGCAAAGCTTCCTGATAATGTTTTAGAATCTCCGTTAAGAGTCACCTGTAACGATTCCTGTGAGCTTCCAATGAAATATTTGGGAACCACACCGGAAGGACATGAATTTGAGTGTGGCGCAAGACCATGTGAATGTATGTTTGAACCAACCTGTCCCAAATCAAGAATTATTGATTTTGACAACGGTCATTTTCAGCCAATGCTAACTTTTCATAACGGTTCACAAAAAGCGATCAAAATTCGAAAGAATTGCGAACGGCCTTTCAATTTGATGAAAAAAAGAGAAGGGCTTGAACAAACAAGGGTAAGAAGCCAGCATGGGGTAGTTGTGCGATCTGCATTAACGACAATTGTAACCTTGCTAATTGAGATGGCTGGGACAAGGCATAAGCCGAAGAAAAAAGAGAATGACCAAATGGAGTTGTTTACTGCTACAGGATAAAATTTAGAAACGTAATGTCTGATTTTCTCTGGGCCGATTGATTGGTTGTTACCAGTATATCCGGATATTATAAACAGACCGCAGCTTGATACAAAGTCCATGCGGAACAAACCAAAAATCCGGATCTTATTGGGGGGCTAACCATAACAATCGTACACCAAAAACGGACCATACAAACATAAGCTATTTATAGCTTTATGAAAATTTGATTGGTTTCAACACCCTTTATTAGGGCTAAGTCAAAATCTAAAAGTTTTGGTCGTTTGTCATTGTTATCGTGAGAATGAAACAATAATCCGAATAATTTCAGCAAGAAAAGCGACCAAGAATGAACAAAAAGTCTATTTCAGGAGGTCATAATGAGAAAAGAATATAATTTTGATAAAATGAAAGGGCGTAAAAATCCATATGCCAAACATCTATATGGCCTCGGAAGTCAAGAGAAAATAATACCCCCTTAGAATCGGTTTTCTTTTTTTCTTTCTTCCGTTCTTAACTGGTATAAGCAATGCCAAGGCAACAGGGGTGGCGATTTGACTTTTGCTTTCTACGGTGAGCGTCAGACAAATAACACGCGCTGGAACAAACACTTCAGCACGCGGTCTGCACCAAACATCTATCCAGGTTAACTGGATTTGCCAAAATTGTTCTTTGACAAGCAGCTTGCTGCCTTCAGGCAGCACCAGAATATATTCGGTTCCCTTAGTCCGGCGAAATCAAAAAAATTGGTTTGGACTCTAATCGTTCCATCCAGTTATGGGTGCACTCGGAAAAGGGGCAAAGCGCGTAAAGCCTATTACTGTTAGTATTGCATTATTATGATGGGCCTGAAAGCTGCCGCCAATCAACTCATTGAGCTTCGGGCATGTGGTCCACACTCGCCTGGGTGATCATGTCACATTGAGCACTTATCTCAGCGAGTGATTCAGATCCGCCCAATGATCTCAGTTATGCGAAAAGCTGACAGCTTCCAGCCCAAATCTAATGGCTAAAAAACTGCTTCATATTAAAAGCCTTTTTATTTTTCAGAATATAGTAAATTGCTCGGCCGAATTTATGGGTGTAAATTCCGAGGGCTTTGCCTTTGTTATATTTTCGGGTCAACCGCTCGACGAATTTTTTGGCGTCTTCCGACTCTCGAAGACTGATCATAGCAGCGGTTCGAATAGCCCATTTAAGGTGGGCGTTTCCGATTTTTTTGTTTGTTTTGCCGGCCCACTTGCCGTCCGACTCTTTTTCCGGACGAATCAGACGAGCATAGGAGCTAAAACGCTGGACGGATTTAAATCGTTTGATGTCGTGAACCTCATACAGAATTGTCAGGGCCAAAATTTTGCCGACGCCTGGAATGCTCCTGAGCAAATAGAAGCTGTTATGATCATGATTACAGGCAGTCTTTTCAATCTGCCATTCCAGCGGTCTGATTAACCGGTCATAGGCTTGGATCATAGTAAGATCTGCCTCAACCGTTGCGCGTACCGAAGGGTCATCAAAACGTTCGGCAACCCCCTCGTGGTTGAATTTCCGACTCAGTTTTTTATTAAAGGCCGGAAGGTTGTACTGGGTATTGGTGTTGAGAATGTGCCCCACAAGCAAGCTGGATTGCCGTACCATGTATGTTCTCCGGCGCAGTAAATCGCGAGTTGCTCTCATTTCAGCCGGATACGGATATGCTTTTGGCAAGTTACCACCCTTTAGCAACTTTGCGATTTTGTAGGAATCGATTTTATCGTTTTTGGTCTTACCGCCATGGATTGCCTTCATGTATAAAGCATGACCAAGGACAAACGGTATCTTGTGTTCGGCACAAAAATCAGCGACCCAGTACCAGGAGAACATGCACTCAACACAGATAACGATATCTCCAAGATACGGGAAAATAATATCAAAGAGTAGTTCAGGGTCGGTATTAATGTTTTGGTGCACTCTGGTTTTACCCTTTTGGTCGATGATGCAAACGTACATTTTTCTTGCGTGCAGATCGATACCGCAATAGAATTTGTGCTGTTGATTGTAAAATCTCATGTTTGCCTCCTTTTTTCGTTTAGTAGGTTAAAGATATGGGTATCAATAACTTACACTGCTGAAACAAAGGGGGCAACCAGCTCTGGTATTTTTCCGGTTGAGAATGGGCCACAATTTGCTCGTCGGAGGCCGGAAAAATACCAGGGCGGGTTAATTGTACCGACGTTCTTAACTGTCACTCAAGGCCATAACAATTATCAAGAAACAGGTAACCATCAGAATGGGTGTTGATATTATAGATTATTTTAAAAACTTAGCTGAGGAAACCGGAGTTCCATATCAAAATTTAATAAATCTTTATTTGAGGGACTGCGTGCAATCGAATCGCAAGCTTTCTTTTAACTGGAGCCCACAGGGCACAGAACATTCGCCTTCTCGCGCCCAGCGAAGCCCGAGTCGTTGGGATTTTACCGAAAGGTAGAAGAAATACGATATTGTTACCCAATGGGTGATCTCAAAATGAGAAAGTCCCATCTGAGCAAAGGTTAGCCACCAGCTCAGTAGCGAGGTCCGCAGGCAAACCCGGTAACGGGCGTCTGGAGCCGGACGGAGCAAGGGCGTAGGCCCTGCATTGAGCCCCGAAATATGTATAGTTGTGGACCGATAGGATAATCGTCCTGATACTAAGGAAGAGAAAGCCGACACTGTGAAGTGAGTGGAAGGCAGAAGTCCTGTGAGCGTTATGGCGAGCGAATAGGACACCACCGGGGTCTGAGACCAGGGCATGTGCTCAAGGGGGTAACTCGGGAACTGGGGAGATCCGAATGCTTCCTTGTACGACACGGTTGGGAGAAACCGTCCAAAGAGTAAAACTCCCGGCTCTGCAACAGACAACCTCCGCTGTGCAGAGAGTTCGAGAGAATTGACGAACGCAGAGAGGTGATACAAGGTATTGGGGGCGGAGTGACAAACGAACAACCCCAAGATAGGCATTCGGAAGTCTTAGTGGATCATAGTACCGATGTTCGGGGAAACCGGGACGGGAAGGTGGGGAAGTTTCGCCCAAGCGACCCACTGTAGGGAAGGTGAAGCAGGGTATAACGTTTCTCTGGAAGGAACTATGGGAGATACACAGAAATCACAAACCATATCAACGAAAAACCAGGGAATTGCGTCGCAGGATGCGTGCGATTCCAGGAGTTGTTCAAACCGTGACGTAAAGGACAATCCACCGCTATTGGTAGGTGAGTCTTCGCTCGTCCGGGTCAAGATGCTGGCAGAGGCGGACCCGCGTTTGGTGTTTACGTCTCTGGCGCACAGGATCGATTTATCCCTGTTGAGAAAGTCATTCCGCAAACTGCACAAGAATGAGTCCACCGGTGTAGACAAGGTGACGGCAAAGCAGTACGCCGTGGATCTTGACGAAAACCTCTATAATCTATATCAACGGCTGTGCAGAGGTCAGTACGTTGCTTCCCCGGTGAAGCGCATTTGGCTGGATAAGGAAGACGGTAAAAAGCGCCCCATAGGGATTACTGCCCTGGAAGACAAGATAGTTCAAAAGGCGGTGGCGATCCTATTGGGTGTGGTCTATGAACCGATATTCCATGATTTTTCGCATGGGTTTCGTCCCGGCCACAGCCAGCATATGGCAATCCACGAACTTCGTGAGAAATGCCGAAATCTGAACATCAACTGGATCTTGAGCGCTGATATTACAGGATTATTTGACAATATTGATCGTAACCTGCTGCGGGATATAATCCGAATCAGGGTGAATGACGGCGGCATTATTCGGCTTATCGGCAAGTGGTTGAACGCCGGTGTAGCTGAAGGCGGTGAGGTCATCTATCCTGAGAAGGGTACTCCCCAAGGTGGGGTTATTTCGCCGACGCTCAGTAACGTTTTTCTGCACTACGTGTTGGACGACTGGTACGTCAAGGAGGTCGGACCACGTTTGAAGGGCAAGTGTTTCCTAATTCGATTTGCAGATGATTTCATTATGGGGTTTCAACTGGAGTCGGACGCTAAGAGATTAATGGAAGCATTACCGAAACGATTCAACCGTTTCAAATTAGACCTTCATCCGGAAAAGACCCGGTTGATTCCATTCGGAAAGCCACCACGGAGCGGGAAGCCGAAAGGAACCTTTGATTTTCTCGGGTTTACCTTTTACTGGGGTAAAAGCCTTAAGGGCAACTGGGTGATAAAGAAGCAAACCGCCCGGAAACGGCGAAACCGCTTTATGCGGATGTTGTGGAATTGGTGCAAAGAAAATCGGCATGACCCCCTGAAAGAGCAGCATGAAATGCTATGCAGCAAACTTCGGGGGTATTACCAATACTTTGGGGTGCGGGGAAACTATAAGGTGCTGGAGGTGGTGTACGAGTTCGCAGGAAAAGCATGGAGACGCTGGCTCGGACGGCGCCATAGGGATGGGTATATAAGTTGCGAGAAGTTCAATCGCATTCTCAAGACCTTTCCCCTGCCGCTCCCCCGGATAGTTCATAATATCTGAACACTTGCAGGGCAGCAAAGTTATGCGCCAATCGGGGTGTCGCCTGATTGGTTGACGGCTCGGTAAAAAGGGCCTGAATCGAGGAACCGGATGCGGGAAAACTGCACGTCCGGGTCTGTGGGGAGGGCGCCGGGTAACCGGTGCCTTTACCCGGAACTCTGACCGGAAGGGGCGAGCCACCACCGCTTTATCGGAGTAAGGTGCTTAACAAATTTTTTACCATTTGCCTCCACTATATTCCCCTTCCGGCAGGTGGGGCGTTCGTTCGGTTTTTATAAATATAGGCCGTAAATATTGACAAAAGGCAGCCGTTAGCATACATATAGATACATGAAATATCTAAATTGGAATCCTCGAAAAAATGAGATTTTGAAAAAAGAGCGTGGTATTTCCTTCGAGGAAATCGCCTATCTAATTGAATCTGGGAAAATAATCGGAATTGAGGAAAATCCAAGTCGACCTAAGCAGAAACTGTATATTTTAGAAATTGAGAACTATGCCATTGTCGTACCTTTTGTGGAAAATGATAATGAAATATTTTTGAAAACAGCCTTCCCAAGTCGGAAGTACACAAAACGACACGGCTTAAAGGGGGAAAAATGAAAAAGATTAGCAAAAAAGCATTTAAGCCGCTTGACGAGGAAGAAAAAGATTTAATGGAATCCATTGAGAATGATGAATGGCAGCCAGTTAAAAATTTTGATGATGAAAAAGAAAAAGCAGTAATTGCTGCCCGAAATACGCTAAAAAAAGATAAACGTATAAATCTCCGACTTTCTCAGAAGGATTATCATCAAATTCAGATAAGGGCCATTGAAGAGGGCATACCATATCAAACACTTATTTCCAGTCTTGTGCATAAATATCTCAATGGTTCTTTAGCTCCAAAAAGATAGAAACAAACAGAACATGCTTCTTCACCAGATTCGGGCCAAACGGCGGCCCTCTCTGGTGAGAAGCGGCGGTGGGACTGTTAGATACATCAATAGTGGTATCGCAATTGAGCAATATGAATGGAGGTCTCTGTAACTTTATGAATGAATCTGTGCTCGTCGGTTATTCGCCTGGACCAATAACCTGAAAGTGCATCTTTTAGCGGCTCAGGTTTTCCAATATCTTCAAAAGAATTGCGTTTGGTTTCCTTAGCGCTTGGTGTTTTTGGGGGACCGCAAAAGATAGGCTGTCTCTTCAAGGGCTTCAAAGTCCTCCAGAGACATAATAACCACAGCTTCAGATGATTTACGCGTCACAATAATCGGGGAGCGGTCTCTGCAAACTTTTCCCACTGTTTTAGCAAGGTGTTGCCTTGCTGCTCTGTATAGGTTATGGCTTCCATTTTTTACCTCCTGTACAGAATATTGTGTATGTTGAGCTTTAAATGTCAAGATGAGATTCGCGCCCATGACTTTCGGGGATGAGGTTTAATCAACAGAAAATACAGATGAATATGAAGATTTCGCTCATTCTCTTTATTATCACCAGTCGCTAATGATTCTCAGGAATGTGCCGAATTGGTTTTGGCCCATATTGGTGTTGAAACATCGTTTGCGTTTTCCGCCGCTGTTTAATTTGGTGTTCAATGTCAGACATTAGGGCACAGTTACCATTGGATGTGCGGAATGAAAAAGGGATTTTAATTTCGGCTGTTTGAGTGAGTTTGAGAAGCACAATGAAAAATCACATAACAGGTATTACATTGCACCATGAAAAGTACCCAACGGATTGTCATTACCCATTTTGTTTGCCGAATTTTAACCGAACTAAAAAAATGCTATTTGAATTTCCGGTTACTTTTTTCGTGGGAGAAAATGGTACGGGAAAATCCACGTTACTAGAGGCAATAGCCCTTGCGAGCAATATCCATATTTGGCGTAGGGATGAGGGGGCTCGCTACCAATTCAACCCATATGAAAAACAATTATACAAATATATTTCCTTGGAGTGGGCAAATGGAAAAGTTCCCGGCTCGTATTTCGGTTCAGAAATCTTCAACGATTTCAGGAAAATAGTGGATAGTTGGGCAGCATCTGACCCTGGTCAATTGAAATATTTTGGCGGGCGGTCTCTCATTACACAATCCCATGGCCAATCCATGATGTCTTATTTTCGTTCCCGCTATAAGATAAGGGGTATCTACTTTCTGGATGAGCCAGAAACAGCACTATCACCTAACAGCCAATTGGAGCTACTAAATATCCTTCATGAAAATGTTAAAACAGGTCATGCACAGTTTATCATCGCGACACATTCCCCAATTTTGATGGCCTACGAAGATGCTGCGATTTACAGTTTTGATCGCAGCCCCATCAGTGAAATCGAGTACCAAGAAACTGAGCATTATCAAATTTACAAAACCTTTTTTCTTGAGCAATACGAAGGTTGAGTATTAAGTTTATTCTTGCTGAATATTCGAATTTTTAACAAGGGCGAAAGATGTGCCCCACTCGTTTCTTAAAGCAGGTCGGGGGAGATTTGCAGATTCGATCCATGGTATTGGTGGTGGAAATTTTTTATTTATTCAGAATCCTCTTTTCTCTCTGGTCGATATTGTTATAAAAATGCGAATTTGGGGTTGACTCGTCTATTGGTTCACAGTTTATAAGACGTATCGATGTCCATTATACAAATATGGCTCATAATTTTTAGCAAGATCCGTTCGAACTGTCAGACAATAGTGGAAACGTAACTCATGAAAACATTTTCCATATCGCAATTGGCCCGCTCATTTGGCCTTTCTCGAAGCACACTTTTATACTATGACCGCATTGGTCTGTTGCATGCACCTGAGAGAACTGCTGCGGGTTATCGACTCTATACTCAGGAAGAATATAACAGGTTGGAGCGTATCAGCATATTTCGCAGCGCAGGCCTGCCACTTGGGGATATACAAAAACTTTTGTCCGGTGGCGATGTGCCAAGTGTAAAGATTCTCGAAAAGCGCTTGCAGGAACTGGAGACGCAGATTCTTTTCTTTCGGGGCCAGCAACACTTAATCATCGCGATGTTAAAAAAAATGACAAACGGTGCGTATGGACCGATTGTTGACAAAGAGATGTGGATTAACATGATGGAGGCAGCGGGAATGGATGAATCCGCCATGGCAAGGTGGCATGCTGAATTTGAACAGCGTGCATCAACGGCACATAAAGACTTTTTGATGTCTTTAGGCATTCCTGAAAAAGATGCCCGGCAAATCCAGGAATGGTCTCGGAGAAACAGGGACTTTTCATAAAGTGCGAAGCCTTGAATCACTCCTGAACCATTACTGAACCATTCAAGGATGGAGTTGAGATGAACAGGAACACGATCTCACTCGTTACACACATATTGCCATAAAGAGGGTAAATATAATGGAAACGTATATGTCAGTCCTTGCAATTGCGGGGGTATTGGTGACCGGTTCAATGAGCCCCGGACCCAGCTTTCTTTTTGTGGCACGAAACGCGATTGCGCTCTCCCGAAGCCATGGATTTGCAACTGCCCTTGGTATGGGCTCCGGTGTTTTTATTTTTTCCATTGTTGCCTTACTTGGGTTACACGCGGTATTTACATCGGTCCCAGTGGCGTTTTGGGTGCTGAAAATAGCAGGAGGGGGATATCTCATGTTTCTGGCGGTGGGGATTTTACGTTCAGCCAGACAACCTCTGTCACAGCACACCGATCAGGAGACGACGCAAATATCGTTAGGACGGGCTTATACGCTTGGCTTATTTACGCAAATGAGTAATCCCAAGACTGCGATTGTTTTTGCTGGTATCTTCTCTGGGCTATTACCCCAGCAAGTCCCTGTCTCCTTCTATGTTTTAATCCCAACCGTCGCCTTTTGTATCGATGCGGGGTGGTATTTTATAGTCGCCGTTGCGTTGTCAACGGAATCACCACGAAAAACCTTTCTTCGGTATAAAGCTGTTTTTGATAGCGTTGCCGGATGTGTACTGGGAGTGCTGGGCGTTAAGCTCATGTTAAGCTGCAAATAGCCCACCATACTACCTGACGCATGAACCCTATTTGACATCAACGCCAATGCCCAACTGGTTTGACTACCCAGTTGGCAGCATTGGCGTTGATTTGGTCACAAATCGGTCCCCCTACATGGGGCCGGAAACGCTGGCTTCATCGAATGTCAGCATTTCGGTGGTAATGCGGGAGGCTGCCGTCAGAATGAACAATCCGAAGGACGCACCTGTGCCTTCGCCAAGTCGCATTCCCAGATCCACAAGAGGGTGAAGGTTCAATGCCTCCAGCATAAGGGCGTGACCTTCAACAGCGGACTGGTGACCGGCAAACAGATAATTTTTAACCTCTGCGTGAAATCCCGACGCCAGCAGGGCGCCGGCCGTTGAAATAAAACCATCGATGACCACCGGTATCCGGTGGGCGCAGGCTCCTAATATAACACCTGCGATGCCCCCGATTTCAAAGCCACCAACTTTTGCAAGGACGTCAATCGGGTCATCAGGGTCAGGGTGATTCATCTGAAGGGCCTTTTTGACCACCTCAATCTTCTGATGAAGCGCTTCATCGGTGATCCCCGTTCCGCGGTTGACGACCCGCTCCGGGGTGATTTTCAACATTGCTGCGGCAATGGCAGCCGACGGGGTTGTATTGGCAATCCCCATGTCGCCAGTGCCTACGGCATCAAGACCTTTTGCCTTTTCTTCAAGGAATGCCTGAATGCCGTATTCTATGGAGAGGATCGCCTGTTCACGGGTCATGGCCGGCCCCGAACATATGTCTTGAGACCCGCTGGCAATCTTTTTTGATAAAAACCGAAGGCCATTTTCACTCTCTGGGGCAATCGGAAACGTTGGCCCCGCAACCCCCATATCTACCACCGTAAGACGGGCACCTGCATGACGCGCCAGAACATTGATGGCAGCGCCCCCCCGGGCAAAGTTTGAGACCATTTCCCGCGTTACGGCTTGTGGAAAACGGCTGACGCCTTGGGTCGCCACCCCATGATCTCCGGCCATGGTGATGATGGCGGTATGGTTGATTTCAGGGCGGGGATTCCCGGTAATCCCCGCGAGGCGAATCGCAAGGGCGTGGAGTTTGCCAAGACTTCCCGGGGGGATAGCCAGTTGATCATGGTGATGCCGGGCCGCGGCGATGGCGGAGGTGTCCAAGGGCTTAATTTTATCGATCATTTTCTGTAGCATGATGTCTCCTTTTTCCCTGGTTACGCTTTGTTGCCGGCAGCCATGCTTTCTTCGAAAAGGTTGGCCGAAGCTCGATTGGCACAAAATTTACCGCACATGGTACAGACATCCGGATCGCATGTGGGGGCTCTTTCTTCCCGAATTCGCTTTGCATCCAGTGGAAAGAGGGCGTTTTGATACTGGCCTTCCCAATCGAGGTCCCTTCGGGCCTTGCTCATGGCAATGTCCCGATGCCTTGCTTTTTCAGGCAGTTTTGTGAGATCTCCGATATGGGCGGCCAGCCTGGCGGCTTTCACACCCTCTACCACGTCTGAGACATTCGGCAGGGCGAGATGTTCCGCTGGCGTAATGTAACAGATGAGGTCCGCGCCGTAGCGTGCCGATTGGCTTGCACCAATGGCAGCTACAATATGGTCATACCCTGCGCCAACGTCCGTAGGCAACGGGCCAAGCATATAATAGGGCGCATGGTTACTCATGCGTTTTTGCAGAATAATGTTGGCTTCAATTTCGTCCATCGGCACATGCCCAGGACCTTCCACCAGCATCTGGCAGCCCAATTTTCTTCCCTCTTCGGCTAACTCGCAGTTGATCAGCAATTCCTGGATCATGGCCCGATCAAAAGAGTCTTGAATGGCACCGGCACGAAGACCATTTCCAAGTGACAGGACCACATCGTACTTTTTTAAAATGTCGACCACCCGGTCGAATTTTTCATAAAGCGGGTTTTCCCGGTTATTGGCTTTCATCCAGGAAACCATGGAAGCACCGCCTTTGCTCACAAGACCGCCATACCGGTATCCCTGTTTTTCAAGTCGCTCGATGGTATACCGGTTAATGCCACAGTGGATGGCCATAAAAGAAATACCGTCTTCACACTGTTTTTCAATGATGTCGAACAGCATGTTTTCGTCCAGTTTGTTCAGATGACCATATTTTTTTTCAGCTTCACAGAAAGCTTGATACAGCGGGACATTGCCCACTGGCAGGGATACGGCAGCAAGGACTTCCCGCCGGATCTGGTCGAGGTCTCCGCCAACAGACAGCTCCATCAGGGTGTCTGCTCCGGCATCCTGGGCGGCCACCGCTTTTTTAACTTCTGTATCAATGTCTGCAATGTCCGTTGATGTGCCGATGGAAGCATTGATTTTGGTCCGGAGACCGTGCCCGATCCCTACGGTACGGCAGGGGCGCCGGGTGTTTTTCGGAATAACCAGCTGGCCTTCCTGAATGCGGCGTTTCACAAGGTCAAGCGGCATATTTTCGTTGGTGGAAACCGCTTCCATTTCTGAGGTGACGTGTCCGTCTGTGGCGGCTTTGATCTGGGTGATCGGCATGTTTTATTCTCCTTTTCGGGGCCGGGAATAAAAAAATCCCCAAGCCAATAACTAATCAGCCTGGGGATTTGCCTTCTCCACCAAGTGTCTAATGAATATTTGGCAGGTCTTCTGACTTGCGTTTCATCCTACTCTCCGCGCCTTCCCGAACCGTTGCGTAAATGGGAGTAAGGTTCAGTGGCGTTTTGCGGATTTCGTCCACGCATACAGCGGCGGGTCCGTGCCGGATTCTCACCGGCTTCCCTCTCAGCCCAAACGGGAACCGAATATTCCAATATGTAATGGCGTCGGTCTATCACAGGAAAAGCGGTGATGTCAACAAATTCGCCAGATTCAAAACGTTCCCTTTATCCGCATCTATATCTTACTTATCGTTATGATATATTTTTCAATGAAATCGCGATAAAACTATGTCAGTCGCATCTTAAAAAACTTTTGCGTTTTGTATACGCTCAATTGGGGTGAAACAATTTGCGCCCGTAATCCGCATATGCTATTCAGGTCAAGATTTATGAATATCAACCATTTGAGAGAGGTCTGCAATGAAAGGATACTTTCAAATATATACGGGAGACGGAAAAGGTAAAACCACTGCGGCCTTGGGCCTTGCGTTGCGTGCGACAGGAGCAGATTTTTCTGTGTACATCGCCCAGTTTATTAAAAAAGGAGACTATAGCGAAATCAAAGCGTTAAAACGGCTTTCGGACAACGTTTTGGTGGAGCAGTTCGGGGAAGGGCGGTTTATCAAAGGGAAACCGGATCCGGAGGATGTGATCGCTGCGCAAAAGGGGATTTCACGGGTGAAAGAGATGATGGCCTCCGGAAAATATCAGGTCATTATTATGGATGAGGCCAACGTGGCGGAGAGTATCGGTCTTATTCCCCTGTCGGCACTGATTGAAATCATAGAGACAAAACCGAAAGACATGGAACTCGTTATGACGGGTCGGTCCGCTAATCCAGAACTCATTCAGCGTGCAGACCTTGTGACTGAGATGAGAGAAGTGAAGCATTATTACCATGATGGCGTACCTGCACGACGCGGTATTGAAAAGTAGAAGATCCAATGAAGAAAAAAATTACGTTTGTGATTGGTGGTTGTAAGAGTGGAAAAAGTAATTGCGCTGTTCGTTTGGCAGAGACATATCGGGTGCGGAAAATATTTGTTGCCACCTCTGTGCCGTTTGATGACGAAATGAAAGATCGTATTGCACGGCACCAGGCAGAACGAGATGATTCGTGGAAAACCATTGACGCGCCGGTGTCGTTACCGGAAACCATTGCCGAGCATGGCCATGAGGGAAATGTGATTCTGGTGGACTGCTTGACCCTGTGGATCAACAACCTGTTGATGATGGACGAGGACCTTGACAAGGTGGCGGGAAAAGTAGATCGTTTGACAAAAGCGCTGTCCCTCGCCTCCTGTCCGATTGTACTGGTATCAAATGAGGTCGGAGCCGGAATCGTTCCTGAAAATCGGTTGGCCCGGCTGTTTCGAGATGCCGCAGGGATGGCAAACCAGAAAATCGCGGCGGTGGCGGATCAGGTCGTCTGGATGGTGGCCGGTATTTCCAATGTCATCAAGGGGGATGCCTGATCCGGCAGTCAACAGTCGACAGTCAACAGTCAACAGTCAACAGTCGGCAGTCAACAGTCAACAGTCGAGAGTCAACAGTCGAGAGTCAACAGTCGACAGTCGAGAGGTAAGAGTCGACAGAATTCGAATACCCTTTTATCCCAAAGTTACGTTGAAACAACTATGCAAGGATTAAAAAACGCTATTCAGTTCCTGACCATCCTTCCCCTGGGGACCTCGTCGTCCTTTGATGCCGGCCGCATGCTTCCCTTTTTTCCATTGGTTGGGTTGCTGATCGGTGGACTGCTTGTAGGTGTGGACTATCTGGCATGCCTGTGGTGGAACAGAATCGTGGCATCCTTACTGGATGTTTTCTTCTTGATCTGGATTACTGGCGCCCTTCATCTTGACGGTGTGGGGGATACGGCAGACGGGCTTTACGGTCAGCGGAGTCGAGAGGACGCCCTGGCCATCATGAAGGACAGCAGGATTGGCGCCATGGGTAGTATTGCCATCTTGTCTGTTGTGCTGTTGAAATGGATTGCGCTTTCCAGTGTCATTGACGGAAGAAGCCTTGTCCTGTTGACAGTACCGGCGTTCGGACGGTGTGCCCAACTGGTGGGGATGCGGTCTTTGCCGTATGGCCGGCAGGAAGGCCTCGGAAGAACCTTTATTGAAGCCCCCATGCACTGGTATGGCTTTTTGCTGATATTGCTGCCGGTGGGTGGGGCGGCATTCCTTGGTATTCAGGGGCTGGTTCTCCTCGCCGGTTTCATCCTGGTTACCTTAGGAACGCTGGCATTTTACAAGAGACGGTTGGGGTGCATCACCGGCGATATGCTGGGGGCGTTGTGCGAGGTCTGCGAGACGGGATTGTTTCTGCTGGCTTCCCTTACCTTCCTGAACCAGGGTGCCGCGATACTACCGGCTTGATACGATAGGACGATTTCCCTCCAATTATGCGAAGTCGGAGAAGCAAATAAATTATCTGGAAAAGACATGGTTCCACGTAAGGATTTTCCGTTATTGTCAAAAAGTTTCAAAGGGTATTATCCTTTTCGAATCTGTGCGCCATCCTTTATCTACCCGTCCACATGGTCAGAGAATGTCCGCTTGCTTTCTCCATTTTTGGATGAGGTGGAGTTGCTCTTTTTCGAAAGTCGATATCCGGACAGCCTGCCTTCCCGCGATGAGGTAAAGACCCTGTCGGATCTGACAGACGAAAACGCCATTTCCTATAATGTGCATCTGCCCACCGATATTGATATCAGTGACCGGGACATCACCCGACGGACGGAGGCGGTTGAGACGATGAAACGGGTGATCGCGCTGTCCGAACCCCTCGATCCGACGACGTATACCCTTCATGTCCCTTTCGGGAGGGACACATCGGACAAGTCGACCATTTCAGACTGGCAACACATCGTATCGAGTCAGCTGATGCAGCTGGTTGCTGCAACGGTGCCGGCTGAAAAGATTTCAATCGAAACCCTGGACTATCCGTTCGGGTGGATCGCGGATATCGTATCAGACCTTGGATTAAGCGTTTGTTTGGACATCGGTCATTTGGCGATACATGGCGGTAACTCAGCGGATCTGTACAGCCGGTTCCAGGACAGGGTTGCCATCATTCATTTGCATGGTGTCAGGGGCCAAAACGACCACGTGGGAATAACATCCCAGACCGTGCCACAACAGGCCGCTGTGACAACTATTCTTGAATCGTTCGGCAAAACCCTTTCCCTTGAGGTATTCAGTTATCAACAGCTTGTGGAGTCTTTGGATTGGGCCGATGGGGCGTTTCGTTCATTTGCGGCCAACTCCTCCAACAGAGACGCTTCATAAGCGAAGGATACGGATAGACAAACCTGCTTTTGATCGGGTTTATTGCGTAATATCCTGTTCCAGTAAGCCTTCGCCCGGTTGCATCGTCGCTGGGGGGGCTTGGGGCTTTGTCTGAGACGGCGTTGTTGATGGGGATGGTGTGCGGCCGGCGCTTTTGAACTTTTCCAATTCGATCACTTTCAATTCAAGGCGGGTAATTACGCGCTTCAGCTCCACTTCGAGTAGGTCCAGCTTTTTAAGCAGCTTTTTATCGACATGGTCCACTTCGGCCAGGAGGTCTTTTTTCGAGGCCTTCTCAGCGCCCACGGCGTCCAACTTCTGTTGCAGCGCTGCCACATCGTTGACCGCTGCCTGTACGTTTTTGGACAGGGTGGCTACCTTGCTCTGAGTTGTTTTTTCAAGGGAAGAAATCGTTCCTGTTTGGGCCTTGACCGCCTTTTCAAGCGGGGCCATTTTTTTGTTTAACGCCGCCGTGGCCTCTTTTATGTCCTGTTTGTCCGCCTTGGCAGTATCAAGATTTTTCTGGGCCTGGGCGGTATTCGCAACGGTTGCCTTGAGTGCCTCGATGGATTTTTTCAGTTCCGTCTGCGTGTCGGCCAAGTGTGAAATGGTTTCTTCCAGGGACGCAGATTTCAACGACAGTGACGAAAATTTGCTTTGAATGTCGGAGGACAGGTTTTGTGCTTCCTGTGTTCCGGAATCATGGACCGTCAATAGTCGCTTCTTGATGTCAAGATATCCTGCCACCATGGCACCAACCACCAGTATGAACAGGATCAAAATGGTAATATTTGAGCGTGTTGATTTCTCGGCGGGTGGCTTTGAATCCCGGTTTTTAATGATCTGCGGGGTTTCGGTCGCCTCATCATCCAATCGGATTCTGAATTCTGGGGACGAATTTTCGTTCATCGGTGTTATTCCCATTCTATGGTGCTTGGTGGTTTTGAGCTGATATCATAGACAACACGGTTAACTCCGTTGACCTCATTGATGATTCGGTTCGATATATTTCCCAAAAGCCCATGGGGCAGTCGGGCCCAGTCGGCTGTCATGGCGTCTTTGCTGGTGACAGCGCGGATGGCAATGATATTTTCATAGGTGCGTTTATCCCCCATCACCCCCACGCTTTTTAAGGGGAGGAGGACCGCAAAGGACTGCCATAGGCGCTTATAATAGCCATTTGCTTTAATTTCTTCAATCAGGATGGCATCCACTTCCCTGAGGATTGAAAGCCGTTTGGGGGTGATGTCGCCCAGAATACGAATTGCCAGCCCTGGGCCGGGAAATGGTTGCCGCCAGACAAGTTCATCCGGAAGGCCCAGCGTTTTGCCTAGCTTTCGGACTTCATCCTTGAACAAATATTTCAGTGGCTCCACCAGCTTTAACTTCATTTTCTTGGGGAGGCCGCCTACATTATGATGCGACTTGATCACCGACGTGGGACCACCAAAGGCAGACTGGGATTCGATGATATCCGGATAGAGCGTGCCTTGCCCCAGGAACTCAGCGCCTTTTATTTTTTTGGCTTCGGCTTCAAATACGTCCATGAATATCCGACCGATGATTTTACGCTTCTTTTCAGGATCAACGACCCCTGAGAGTGCGGACAGGAAGTGTCTTTTGGCATTCACAAATCGGATATTGAGTTGAAGGTGTTGCTTGAGAATGGTTTTAAGTTTGGCCGCTTCATCCTTTCGAAGCAGTCCATTGTCCACAAAAATACAGGTTAGATGTTTTCCAATCGCCTTGTGGATCAGCACGGCGGCTACCGAGGAGTCCACGCCACCGCTCAAGCCTAAAATCACCTTCTTGTCGCCCACATCGGTTTGAATTCCGCGGATGGCTTCTTTGGCAAAGGAGGACATGGTCCATGACTTTTTGCATGCACAGACATCCACTAAAAAATTTCGCAACATCTTTGTTCCATGCTCGGTATGGGCGACCTCAGGATGAAATTGGAGTCCATAAAACTTATTCTGGGCATTCATTATCGTCGCAAAGGGGGTATTATTGGTGCTGGCCACGGTGGTGAAACCGGGGGGGAGTTTCGATATTGAATCACCATGACTCATCCAGCAGGAGATGTTTTTTGAGATACCTTTGAAAATATTTCCCTCGTTTTCAATTGTCAGCTTGGCAAAACCATATTCCCGTTGCTTCGCCTTTTGAACTGTGCCGCCGAGGGCATCGACCATAAATTGCATCCCATAACAGATACCCAGAATCGGGACCCCGAGATCGAATATTTCTGTGGAGATTTTAGGGCTTTTTGATTCGTAAATGCTGGCCGGTCCCCCGGACAAAATAATGCCTTCCAGGTTTTCTGCACGTATTTCATCCATTGGAATGGTGGGCGGCACAATTTTGCAGTAAACGCGGTTTTCACGGACCCGTCGTGCAATCAACTGGTTGTATTGGGATCCAAAATCTATAATTAAAATCATGAAATATCCTCTAACGTTATGTTGCGACTGATCATGGAATTTGCATTCTCAGGATGTTTAAGCTCGGAAACAACCCACGTGTAATGCATCTATCCCGGAATCGGGTTTGCTTTAAGAAAATGAATATGTTAGACACGGCACCAAATGTCAACTCCATTTTGTTATCCTGTTGCGTTTCGTAATAGGGGGGCGGTGGATTTTCAGCAAAAAAGGATTGTTGCGATAAATCCTACACTGGTCAGACCGAAAGCGAAAGCCGGGTGTTGTGGAGAGGGCTCATAATAACATAACCAAATTGGGAGGGTACCCGTATATGTATGAAAGTGGTGATCTTAGAAAAGGATTAAAAATAGAGATCGATGGCGCGCCCCATGTCATCGTTCAGTTCGAATTTTCGAAACCAGGAAAAGGCCAGGCACTCTATAAATGCCGGTTGAAAAATATGATTACCGGCTCTCAGTTTGATAGAACATATCGGTCGGATGAAAAGTTTAAAGAGGCCAACCTCGAAGAATACGAGATGGAATATCTCTATTTTGACGGTGACAACTACTGTTTTATGAACAACACCACCTATGAGCAGGAGTTTGTTTCTGCAGAACAGGTGGGGGATGCAAAAAATTTTCTCAAAGACAACACCGTTTGCAAGGTCCTGTTTTTTGATAGAAAACCAATTGGACTGACATTGCCAAATTTCGTGGAACTGAAAATAGAGGTTTCAGAGCCCTGGGCAAAGGGTGATACGGCGTCTGGTAGCACAAAGCCAGCAACGCTGGAAACAGGTTATGTGATTCAGGTGCCGCCGTTTATCAATGAGGGGGAACTTGTCCGTATCGACACCCGCACTGGTGAATATGTCGAGCGGGTCAAGAGCTAACAGCCGACGGTCCAGCGACCATTGGATTTTCAGGTGGCCGGTTTCAGCGCATCACTGCTTTGGCTTATATGATCTAACCGTGATGTAGTACTGACAGCTTGCCAGAAACAAAGCGCCACCGATTGTAAGATAGATTGCGGACAGATAGGGCCTTGGGAGCGATGAATGGCGGAGTGTCGATCCGAGTAGGATCATGATACCGATGATGAGATAGCTTTTCCATGCCTGAAACGCAAAGATGCAGCTTTCGTCAGAATAGCTTAAAATCCGATCGATGTTGGTGATTGCAATTTTTTTAAATGCAAATCGATAAGCGGCATAGGCCATGAGGCTGCCTGCGCAGACCACGGGAATTACGACGGGCCATGTGAGGTTTTTCAGCCAGAAAATAGCCTGAAAAAAGAGCAGGCAGCCGACTACCCCCCATAGACCTCCCGCTAGTATTAAGAGCCATTTGATGGGAACCGCCGGTGTTAATCGTTTTATTGCCATCTGTTCAAGGAAACTTTCTAATACCTGGACGGCTATTGTGTCGCGTTAATGGACAGTTTAAGCAATGGTTATAAATAGTTATCACAAAATAACAGAACCGTTCGGAAAAGGCAAGCTGTCCGTGGTGACGGTACCGTACATAAAGGTGAACGGGTGAGGGGACACAACCAGGATAAACGATTAATTCGCAGGATCGAAGAGCTGTTGCGCGTCTGGGAGGATAGCGGCGTGCCGGGGCGGGCAACGTTGCAGGCGATTGTGGACGAGGTGCTGGCCTGGCGAGAGGCAGAAGCGGTGCCGGGGATTTGGGTGAGACCTCCGGTGTTATTGGGTGCGACGCTCGATGACGGGTGGGGGCACGGCATCCAGCTGATTCTTAAGTATGCAACAGCGATCGGGTGTCAAACCGAATTTATCGGCCTGCTTCAGGATTGGGAGACAATTGCTGATGCTTGCCAAAAACATCGTCCGGACATCCTGGGGGTGACGGTCCTGCAGTTTGATACAGAAGATGCCCTTGTGGCATTGTGCCGTCATCTACCGGAAAGGACAACTGTTGTCGCAGGGGGGCCGGTTTTTCAAATCGATAAGGAACTCGCTTCACGGGTCGGTATCCATTATGTTGCCCGTGATGTATCCGTGTTCTTAAAATATATGATTGCGCAGGACTTTAACGAAAAATGATGCAGCGTATTACCGTATTTCAACAGGCGGGAAGTGGACAAAAAAAAATTCGAGGAATTCAACAATACGGTCCAAATCAATTTCAATTGAACGTTATTTCCATCGACGAACCGTTACCGGAAATTATTGATGATACCCGCCAATACTTCCCAAAAGACCTGGACGCCGATCTTGTTCTCGACTACCTGACCCATCCGGATCTTTCCTATGATCTGTCAGAGTGGTGCCACCAGCTTCGAATCCCGGTTATTGCATCGGGAAAAAAATGGCAAAAGGCGATTACCCCTCCTACATGATGTGCCTTTTCCCGGCAAGGATTGCTCGGACCCTATGGCGAGGAATTCGGTTCTCCGCGCTTTAACATCGAATTGGCCGATGGACGGATAATAAAAATAACGGTCCTCAGGGGGGCACCCTGCGGCGCCACCTGGGAGGCTGCTGCCAAAATGATGGGCCTTACATTTTCTGATGCCGTTATTAAAATGGGGCTTGTCTCCCAAATGTTTTGTGTGGCGGATCCCTCCGGTTGGGACCCCATTTCCGGAAAAAGTCCGGTTCATATCGCCGGTGAACTGCACAGTGCTGCCCTCAAGGCATCAACGGTAACCACCACAGATTAATGACTGTTCTACGTTCATTTCCATGGCCAACAATCGTTTGATTCCCGGATAGAAATCGGGTATTATCGCCCCGGTGGGGAAAAAAAACCCGAAAGGCTTGACGCCTTATCCGAAAACGAAGAGGCTTTCCTGCAATATGCGCGGGGCGGTTGTACCGTAATCCTCAATACGACAGAGGAGGGAGTTTGGCAAAACACAGGCAACAATCCTATAAGGTCGTATCGGTTGGAAATAGTTTGGAGAACCTGGATTTCGTCCAAAAACATCTCGGTGGCGTCGGGTACGATGTGATGAGCTGCTCAACGGTTGAAAAGGCCATCAATGCCCTCGAATTCGGGACGGTTGATCTACTAATTTCAGAGACGGAAATGCCGTTAATCAATGGGTTTGAATTATTAAAATACATCAAAGAGAACTTCGTCACCACTGAAGTGATCCTTTCAGGGCGCTCGGACATTGACACGGCGGTCAGGGCCATTCGGGAGGGGGCGGCGGAATATTTAGTGATTCCGCATGAAATGGAATCCCTGATAGAGGCGGTTCAACGGGTTCGAAGCAAACAGGAAAGACATCGCAAAATACAGTCAGAGCCGTCGCTTGAGGAAACCCACGGCATCATTGGCCGGAGCGAGTGCATTCAGCGTATTTTCAGTTTGATCGAGAAGGCGGCGAAAACAGTTGTAAACGTTCTGATATCCGGTGAAAGTGGTACCGGAAAAGAATTGGTGGCCCGGGCAATTCATTACAACAGTGACCGGTCCCGGTCGCCCTTTGTCTCAGTAAATTGCACCGCCATCCCGGACACGCTTCTCGAGAGCGAACTGTTTGGACATGTGAAGGGCGCGTTTACCGGTGCGAAGGAATCTCGGGCAGGCTTTTTTCAAATTGCCGATGGCGGCACCATCTTTTTAGATGAAATCGGGGATGCCAGTCTCAGTATGCAGGGAAAGCTCTTGCGGGTGCTTCAGAACAAAGAAATTAATGTGGTGGGGTCCAGCCATACCCGAAAGGTGGACACCCGCATCATTACCGCCACCCATAAGGATTTGAAAGCGATGGTGGAGAAGAAACTGTTCCGGGAAGATCTTTATTATCGATTAAATGTAATCGATATCCCCGTACCACCTTTGCGGGAGCGGGGGGATGACGTCCTTTTGCTCGTCAATCATTTTATAAACAAATTCGCCCAGGAGGCCAACCGACCCCCACATTCATTCACCGACAACGCCCTTCAGGCATTACGAAATTACAGCTGGCCGGGGAATGTCAGGGAGCTTGAAAATCTGATACAGCGATTGGTGGTGATTGTTGATGGCGATGTAATTCGCGCTGCAGATATGCCGCCACAGATGCGATATGGCCTCACAATTTCCCAAACTGGTGAAGACCACAGGACATTGGCGGAAGTGGAAAAAACCCATATTTTAACGGTTCTGTCCTCCGTCAACAATAACAAGACCAGAGCTGCTGAGATATTGGGCATTGACCGAAAAACCCTTAGAAAAAAAATTCAACAATAGTTGTCTGGCGCAGCCCGATGGCTATATCTTATCAATTGGTATCCCTCAAACTTTTGTAACACTGGGGGTGACTCAATAAGCGGGGAGAAATTCCCCGCCTTACCCCTCCTATCGCTTATGGGCCCTCCTTTCTGACATCGCAAAAGGCCTAAAAAACCTATATTGGGATGCCATTTCCCAGTTCTATCTGTAAACAAAAATTGTTTGTCGGTTAAATAATCTATTAATCATTAGAAAAAACAGATAGATACAAATACTTCCCACCGATCCATAATGAAGTAGAACCATGCTTGGCCTGAAAATTGCTCTGTAAAGAAAGTAAAAAGGTGATGTTCAAGCCTCTGACCTTTTCTACAGGATGATGACTCCGTTATCATATGCAATATGAAAGAGAGATTCAATTATGAAGCTGGTATACCCGAAAGGCCCGCAACATTATGAGTCGATATCGAAAAAGATTTTATTGACCTTTGTTATCGTTTCATTCCTTCCATTGCTCATAATCACGGGCAGCGTTTTATACCAATCGAATTTTTTTTACCGTGACAAGGTGAAAAATCAGCTCGAATATTTGGCAAAACTCCATACTCAAAATATTGATACCTTCCTTAAAGAACGGCTGAACGACATCCGTTTTCTCGCGGCCACTCAGGCGTTCGAAACGTTAAAAAACGAACAGTTTCTTCTCGCTATACTCCGAGAATTTCAACAGGAGTATGGTCAGGTTTTCTCGGATCTCGGGGTGGTGGATGTGAACGGCCACCAGCTGGCCTATGCCGGTCCTTTCCGACTCGAGAAGGCCGATTATTCCGAGGCAAACTGGTTTAAACAGGCCATTTCAAGCGCCACCTATGTGAGTGATGTTTTTTTGGGACTTCGAGGCCTACCCCACTTTATTGTTACAGTGAAGAAAGAATTGGAGGGTAGGCCTTGGATTATCAGAGCAACCGTCGATTTCAGAGCATTCAACGATGTGGTGGAAAACTTACGGATCGGGAAGACCGGTTTTGCTTTCATCCTGAACAGGGAGGGGGCGTTTCAGACAGAAACATATCCTGAAGCAAAGATGGGGCGAGAAGCCTATTTAGAACTCTTTTCAAAAGAGCAACAAAATCAAAATAGTCAAATCCGGTTTTTTGAGCGAGGGGGTCAAGGCGGCGTAAAGACCATTTATGTGACGGCGCCTCTCAAGGATGGTAATTGGATGATGGTGCTGAAACAAAACTCCAAAGATGCGTTCAGTGATCTTCGAAAAACACAGATCGCAGCATTTATCAATTTTCTGATAGGCAGTATTGGCATCTCGGCCACGGGTATATTTCTTTCACGTATGGTGGCGCGTCGGTTGATAAGGGTAGATCGCGAAAAAGAGGTAATGAATCAGCAAATCATTGAAAGTGGAAAACTGGCATCTCTTGGAGAACTGGCTGCCGGCATTGCTCATGAAATCAATAATCCGGTTGCCATTATGGTTGAAGAAGCCGGGTGGATCGGAGACCTGTTGGCGGATGAAAACTTTCAAGAAAATGAAAATTTGGAAGAATTTAAACGAGCTTTGCGGCAAATCAATACACAGGGGATTCGATGTCGCGATATTACCCAGAAATTACTGAGTTTTGCCCGTAAATCGGAAACACGATTGGCCGTTGTGCAGATCAATACCCTGATTGATGATGTTATTGAGATCTCCCGGCAACATGCAAAATATAACAATGTGGAAATTAAAACCGCGTATGACCGAAATCTGCCCATAATTGAAGTCTCTCAAACAGAAGTGCAGCAGGTAATTCTGAATTTAATCAATAATGCACTGGATGCCATGGAAAAAACCGGGGGGCAGATTGGAATCAATACCAAACGGGATGATGAGCATATTTTAATAGAGGTGTCGGACAACGGCCCGGGGATTCCGGAGACAAATCTTGCCCGGATATTTGATCCATTCTACACCACCAAACCGGTTGGAAAGGGGACTGGATTGGGCCTTTCAATTTGTTACGGTATTATTTCCCGTATGGGGGGCAAAATTCAGGTGAAAAGTGCCATGGGGGTTGGTACCACATTCTATGTATACCTGCCCTACGGCACCAGTGAAGAAACACCGGAGAACAAAAAACAGGACAACTTGTAAAATAGGGGACGCGCAGGATGCGCCCCCAGACCGCTTCAATAAAGCAAACCAATCAAGGAGGAAGAAATGTCAAAAGCAAAACTACTTTTTGTCGATGATGAGGCGGCTTTTCTGGACGCAATGAAGCGCCGGCTTGTTAAAAGAGGCTTCGAGGTCGAGACCGCGACCGGGGGAATGGAAGCGCTGGATATTCTGGAAGCCAAGGCCAATAGCATTGAAGTCGTTATTTTGGACGTAAAGATGCCGGGGATGGATGGCATCGAAACCCTCGGCGAAATCAAACGGAAATATCCCATCGTTGAGGTGATCATGCTTACCGGGCATGCGACCGTAGGGTCTGCGATCGAAGGGATGAAACGCGGTGCGTTTGATTATCTTATGAAACCTGCTGAAATTGAAAGTTTTACCCAAAAGATTGAGGAAGCGGCTTCAAAGAGAAGGCAGCACGAGCAGAAAATCGTCGAAGCGCGAATGAAGGCCATTACGACCCGAAGGGCATAGTAAATCAATAAAAAGGATATACGCGAAAAGGGACAGATCAATAAAGAAGGTCGTTTCTGTCGACGCACGACTGTCGACTTACGACTTCCGTCCGTGGGCGGATTAGTAGGAGCATACCATGGTCGACAAAAATCAAGAAGGAAAAAAAGTATTGAGGCTACTGCTTGTGGACGATGAAGAGGGGTTTGTGGCGGTGCTTGCAAAGCGATTGGCAAGGCGGAAATTTGACGTCACAACCGCAAACAGTGGCGCGGAGGCGATCAAGATTCTTCGCAGTAAAGATTTTGATATCGCCATCCTGGATTTAAAAATGGAAGGTCTGGATGGCATCGAAGTATTAAAGGTGTTTAAAATGATGGCGCCCGAGTTGCCTGTTATTATTCTTACCGGCCATGGATGCCTGGCATCTGCAGCGGACGGAGAGAAATACGGCGCCGCGCATTATATTTCGAAACCATATGATTTTAATGAGTTAATAAAAAAAATTCATTCAACTTTGGGAATTTGAGCCATGGAAACACCGAGTTTCACAGTACTACTTGTAGACGACGAGCCCGATTTTCTCTACCCCCTTGTTAAAAGGCTGGTCAAAAGAAAGTTACAGGTCATGACTGCCGGAAGCGGGCCAGATGCCCTGAAGACCCTGAAGGAAAAACAGGTGGATATCGTTGTGCTGGATGTAAAAATGCCTGGCATGGACGGCCTCGAAGTTCTTCGAAATATAAAAAGTGACCATAGCTTGATCGAAGTCATCATGCTAAGCGGGCACGCTTGCTTGGATGCTGCTATTGAAGGGATGGAGCAGGGGGCTTTTGACTATCTGATGAAACCAGTTGATTTTGAAGAATTGTATTTCAAACTTCAGGACGCGTATCAGCGAAAGCTGATTCAGGAACAGAAAATCTTAAAAATGAAGGAGCAGCGAACCGTCGATGGAATTTGCTCTTCATGACCAATCACGTACGAATTGAAAGGAGAATTTAACCAATGGAATTTTTTAAAAATTGGGGACAATTTATGGTGATGGGTGCGAAAGCCCATGCAAAGTGGGAAATGGAGGTTTCCAGAACGATTCTGACCGACAAGCGGCGGTTAATAGTTTTGGGGGTGTTGGCTATTCCTGCATTATTGGGGGGGATCGCCTTTGCGGATCAAATCGGGATGGTGTTGCCCGAAATTCTTGGCGGTAAAAAGGCCTACAGCCCAGCATTTTACACCAACAGTATTTTTTTAGTGTCAATTCTGATCGGATTGGGGGCCGGCCTCATTACCGGTTGTATTGGTGCCGGCGGGGGATTCATCATTGCGCCGGCGCTCATGAGTGCTGGAATAAAAGGGATCCTTGCGGTGGGAACCGACCTTTTTCACATTTTTGCAAAGGCCATCATGGGAAGCGTGCTCCATCGAAAACTCGGGAACATTTCAGTTGGCCTTGCTGCTGTGTTTCTCATTGGTGCCATGATCGGCGCCACAGCAGGCGGGCTGATCAATAGAATCCTCTATGAGTTAAATCCAGTGCTCAGTGATGCGTTTATAACCAGTGTTTATTCATTGATGCTCGGTTTCCTGGGATTCTATGCGCTTTATGATTTTCTGTCATCTCGAAAGACCGCAAGAGGTGCGTCTGATCACGGGGTAAAAACCGAAGGTGCAGAACTGGGGAACCTTCCGAAAAAACTTCAGTCCGTCAATTTGCCGCCGATGATTAAATTCGATTATGACCTTTCCCCCGCTGGGCGACAGATTTCATGGATTTTCTTGGTCCTTTCCGGGGCACTGGTCGGATTTGCGGCCGGTATTATGGGGGTTGGGGGCGGGTTCCTGACCTTTCCAATCTTTGTTTATGTGTTGGGTGTTTCGTCCATGACGACAGTGGGGACCGATATCTTTCAAATTGTTTTCACCGCAGGGTATGCGGCCATTAGCCAGTATGCCATTTACGGATTCATATTCTATACATTGGCTATTGGCATGTTGCTGGGGTCTCTTATTGGCATCCAGGTGGGCTCAATGGTCACAAAAGTTGTCCCTGGGATTACCATCCGAGGGTTCTATGCCATGGCGGTGCTTGCAGGCTTCATGAATCGAATTTTCGCTCTTCCTGCCAAACTGTCGGACATGGATGTAATTCCGTTATCAAAAAATGTCTGTGCAACATTAGAAACCATTGGTATCTGGGCTTTTTTTGTTGTGATTGGCGGATTTGGAATTTGGGTGTTCAGCACCTTTTTTAAAAACATAAAGATGTTAAAAGGAGAAGAAGGGGGAGGACACACTCACCCCGGTACGTTGAATAATGAGGAGGTGCATCCATGATCGCGCATAAAAAGAAATTTTCATTGGGGGTTGGAATGCTCATGGCATTTGCAGTGGTTCTGGCAATTATTTTTTCGCCTGTTTTTGGTGGCCAAAACGCATTGAATTTTTTGGACGATACCTATAACTCAATTTCGAAAGGATCTGCCTATTACATTCCAGAAATAAAGGAAAAGGGGAAGAAATATTCAGGGGTAGAGATTGCCGTGACCCTGAATATGCTGTCCGACTTAGCGGCACGTCAGACAGCTTTATTGTTTGAAAAAGCCGGTACCACGATGCAGATTACTGGGCCCAAGTTGGCCGTCCGTGGTGATTTGGGGAAAATATTTGATAACTGCCTTGAAGATGCCGAACGCATGTATCATAATGATGGCAGGGCCATACAGGCAAAATATGATATGAATGAACGTGTGGTGCTGTATAACTGGCATGATGCCCTGAAAGCCATGGAAAAGGACTTGAACCTGCAAAAGCGGTTTAAAGAGGCAAACATGGTGGGGCTAGTTTCCAATAAAGCAGTAGATCTGGCTTACAACTACTATTCGATTGAACCCAAAAATATAACGGACAGTCTTAGGGTTGTCATCTGTTCGCTGATATTTTACGTGGTTTACACATTGTGGTTCGGATTTTCGATTCTTTTCATGTTCGAAGGCTGGGGGATGCATTTAGAGCACTAAGATGAAAAAAACAATGCATTGAAAATAATGGCTGAAAGTTTGGTAAACCGTGCTTTCGGCCATTTTTCTTTTCGTTCAAAGTGGCTTCTCCGATGAAAAAAATAGCCGAAATTCTTTCGAGATTATTTTTCAAAAACCGTAGGCGACCAGAAGGTCAGAATGTCGATCAGTTGCGGATGGCCTTTAAGGAGCGGTATCATCATTTTAAGCTCCTTTTGAGTGCCAATAAACGGGCACTTCAAAAAATGGCCGATATTGAACGGGCGATTCATGGAGATTTTGATTTCGGTATGTCCTTTGTAAGAGACCGCTGTACTTCAACTTCCATAAATGTTCTCCAAATGATAAAGCATATTGATGCGCTGGCACCAGAGAAATACGCGGCACTTTATTCCGGTTACACCACTATTACCCGGTCCATTAATGATATTTTAAACGTAAAACCACCCCATATCATCGAAAAAAATGTTGTGCTGATCGATGCGCTCGATCAAACCATGGTAGAACTGGTGGGGAACAAGATGGCCGTGCTCGGTGAGCTAAAGAACCGCTTGCATCTTAATGTTCCACCAGGGTTTGCCATCACAACATATGCATACGAGCAATTTTTCAGGGAAACCGGATTGCGCGATGAGATCAACCGGCTGATCCAGTCCGCTGATATTGAAAAAAGGGCAGAAATATATCAACTGAGTAATCGGATTCGGCAGCAAATCCTTCAAACGGAGTTGCCGGCTAAAATCGCAAGTGACATTCAGACTGCCTGGGCGACCCTACAATTGCAAGTAGGGGCGTCGTTAAAAGTGGCCATAAGAAGTAGTGCCATCGGTGAAGATGCTGTCGGTCGTTCTTTCGCCGGTCAATACAGTTCTGCGCTCAATGTAAACGCTGAAGATTTGCTGTCGACCTATAAATGGGTAATTGCCTCCAAATATAATCCGCATGCCATGATATATCGACTACAGCAGGGAATTAGAGACGAAGATATCCCGATGGCGGTAGGATGTCTTAAGATGGTCGATGCGGTGGCGGGCGGTGTGGTGTACTCTGGAAATCCAGTTCCAAGTGAAGCAGATGCGATTATCATCAACTGTGTCTGGGGACTTCCGAAAACAGTCGTGGATGGCACCGACGCCTGCGATCTTTTTGTCCTGTCAAAAACGGCACCCCATGCGCTATTGCATGAAGAAATCAGAGAAAAGAGGGTGAAATACCAAAGTTGCGAGACCGATTCCGGTCTGTGTCGTGAAAATGTTGAGAGCCAGATGGCCTCTGCTCCTTCCATTACCGAGAACCAACGGGAGGCGCTCACACAAATAGCGCTTTCAATAGAACACCACAACGCGCAGTTGCAGGACATTGAATGGGCCATTGATTCCACCGGGGACATCTATGTTTTGCAAAGTCGACCACTTCAACGGAAAGCATATGACGGAACGTCGAAACCCTCATCTTTGGTTGCGCCTTCAGAAACGGTTGTTGCCGCCGGGGGGGTTACGGCAAGTTCAGGTGCCGCCTGCGGCAAGGTCTTTTTCGTGGAAAAGCATGCCGATGCGATTCGATTTCCAAAAGGGGCGGTACTGGTCACGCGGCAGGCACTTCCGGCATGGGCCGCATTGGTTGACAGGGCCGTTGCCGTCGTTACGGCCCAGGGGGGGGTGGCAGGGCATCTGGCAAGCGTTGCACGAGAATTCGGGGTCCCGGCCATTTTTGGGATAGGGGACAACCTGGCGAAATTGGTTTCCGGCGAACAGATAACCGTGGATGCTGACCATAGAACCATTTATGCGGGGTGCGTGGCGTCCCTGTTGAAAGATGCAGCCACGCCACGGCTGGATTTTTTAAACCGACCGGTATATCAGCTATTAAAAAAAGCGGGTGATTGGATCGTACCGCTTCATCTTCTTGATCCAGATAGTAGGGACTTCAAACCCGAAAATTGTCGAACGTATCATGACATCACGCGCTTTATTCACGAAAAATCGGTCTTTGAAATGTTCAATTTTGGCAGGGATCACAGCTTCCCGGAGCGATCCGGCAAACAGCTTTATTATCGTGTTCCCATGCAGTGGTGGGTCCTGAATCTTGATGATGGGTTTACAGAGGAGGTGACCGGCAAATACGTCAAGTTTGAAAACATAGCGTCAATTCCTATGCTGGCTTTTTGGGAAGGATTTGCCAAAGTCCCGTGGGACGGCCCACCGGCAATTGACCGCAAAGGTTTGGTGTCGGTAATGTTTCAGTCGACTACCAATCCGGCCTTGGTCACAGGGGTTCGCTCGCGGTTCGCCGAACAGAATTATTTCATGATTTCGAAATACTTCTGCAGCCTGAATTCCAGACTGGGGTATCATTTTTCCACGTTGGAGGCCCTTGTCAGTGATCGGGCACGGGAAAACTACATTAGCTTTCAGTTCAAGGGGGGGGCTGCAGATTACCAGCGACGGACCGGTCGGGCACAACTGATTGGGGACATCCTTGCGCATTATGGGTTTTTCGTCACCCTTCGCGAGGATTACCTCAGTGCAAGGCTGCAGGATGAAAACTTAGATTACATGACAACAAGGCTTGCCATTCTCGGTTATCTGACCCTTCACACGCGTCAGCTCGATATGATTATGAGCAATCCAACCCAGGTGACCTATTACAAATCTAAATTTAAGGCGGACATCCAATCCCACTTCCTGAAATGACAATCGACCGCGTCATACGTTAAAATACTGCAGCCCAAACTCGAAACCAGATGTGTCGCCTGGCGATAATTCATTGCACCATCTGACTTCGGCGATGGACATGGAGCGAAACCCAGGTTCAAATTTTTTAGGCATACAAATCAAGGCATCTCCGGGTATGCGTATCATCACGATACCGCTTTTCATAAACCGAACCTGCGATTTAAGGCACAAACCGTGTTGGCTGTAATTTATTAGGGTTGCCTTGATGTCGGCGTCTTGGTTGAAATGGCGCAAAACGATCGGAACTGTTAGGTGATATCGTTCAGATGTTCTGTTATCGATCGTGCAAAATGGAGTTTCGGACATATGAGGACAGGCATACATGATATAAATGCTCCGGATATAGCTACAAGCTATCTTAGAAAAAATTCTGACTAACATTTAACAGCATCGACTGCCAGGAAAGGAAAGTTGTGTCGCATACTCTCCTGTCAGTGTAATGGTTCCCATTGTTTTATGTTGTCGCTTCACTTTTTCACGAAAGAGATCTTTCCCAAAGGGATGAATTGTGGACAATCCGGATGTATGAATATAGATATTCCCTCTTGCTGGGGCTTTTTGGGTTATGGTATCCATCAGTTGACAGGCTGAAGATCCATCGAATTCTCCGATGAGTTTCAGGTGAATGTTCTCTCCGTTTCGATGGATGAAAATTCTGAAATTAGATGCCATAGATACACCTCTTTTTCGCATTATTATTCTGAAATTTTGACGGTTTCTATTTTATGTTTGATAAGAAAGGGGAGCTCACTTTCAGTGAGCCCCCTCTTTATAACATTATTTATAGCTGTTAAATGGAAATTTTTTACCAAAGGCGCAAGCGACAATATCGGCTGCATCTTCTGGGTTGGTAATCCGGTCGCAGTTTATGACCATATCGAACTCATAGGCCGTTGCGTCTTTTTTGCCAAATACCTTGCTGAAAAATGTTTTCTGGTCCTTATCGGTCTTGACAATAATAGATTTCGCGGTGCTGGTCGGGATGTTCATGATGTTTGCAATTCGATCAATGCGATACTCATCTGAACAGACAAATCGCACTGCCAAAGTGTGTTCGACCGGCAGGACCAGGTGGGCGCCTCGGCCGACAAAAATTGTCGGTGATAGGCCGGCAATGGCAACTACCGATTGAAACAGATGTTGTGAGTAATTGCTGCGGGTAAAGGACTTTTCTGCAAACAGCATTTTGATAAAATCTTCGATCTGTCCCGGATATCGTTCATCAAAATAGGCAACGGTTTTTTGACTCAGGCTTTCCTTATCGGCAATGTACTCCAGAATTTCTTTGTCCACGACGTCGTAATGGATTTTTTGAGCGAGAATGTCTGCAATTTCAAGGGCACCAACACCTATTTTTCTGGAAAAACAGATAGATGGGTATACCTTGTTTTTTCCCTTTTCCATGTTAGTATCTTGAATAAGCCGCTTGTCGAGTTCTCTAAAATAATTTTCAGCCAGTTGTTCGCCATGGGTTCTTTTGGGGGAATACATGCCTGACCGGTATTGAGCGCTTGTTATAGTTGTTGCCATGATACACCTCCTCTTTGGGGTCTGACGGCAGATTATTTTTTTTTATGACTCAGATGTCACCGACTTTTCGCAGTATCAGTTTTGCTTCCGCTTTCCGAATTCGTTCTTCCTGTTCGTCCTTGCGTTTTTGTGCCAACACCAGTTTCTTTTTTAAATCATCAAAATCGGCGGGCTTGAGTAGATAATCGAACGCGCCCAGTTTCATGCCTTCAACGGCGGTTTCTGTGGTTCCATGGCCCGTAAGAAGGATAACTTCCACCAGTGGATGTCGGTGCTTGATTTCTTTCAAGGTCTCGATGCCATCCATGCCCGGCATCTTAATATCCAGAATAACCACATCGATATTTTCTTTTTTCAATATTTCAAGGCCTTCGCCGCCACTGTAGGCTTTGAAAGTTGTCTCACCGGTATCTGTCAGGCGAAGGGCCAGAACATCCGTGAAATCCGCTTCATCATCAACAACCAATGCCCTGATTGGTATTTTAATCATAATCGTCTCCTTTTAAGTGTGGCCGTTTAGTACGAGGGGATCGCTCAATACCGGACAGCAGGGTAGTGAGAACCGAAATTCGGCACCTTTGCCCGGCTGACTTGCAACATTGATTTTCCCCCCCATTTGTTCGACCAGTTTTCGTGTTACATAAAGTCCTAACCCCGTTCCCTTACCGATCGGTTTGGTCGTAAAAAACGGTTCAAAAATTTTGTCGATATTTTCTGACGGGATACCAATCCCCGTATCATTCACAGAAAAAATGATTACATCCTGTTCCGAGGCGATATCAATATGAACAACACCACCGGCTTCCATTGCCTGAATGGCGTTGTTCAAAAGGTTTAACAGAACCTGACGAAGGCGGGTTGGGTCGACCCAAAATATGAACCGTTCTTTTTCAAAATTTTGAACAATTTCGATATTATGATTGACGGCTTCCCGCAAAACCAGCTGAACAACATCAGACACGATGTCAGCTGCATCAATTTCCATGATGGTGTCACTGCTTTTTTGAACCATCCCGAGCAATTGGTGGGTAATGCGTTTGGCGCGTTCCACTGCCGACTCAATTTTTCCAATTGCCATGATGACGTCTTTTTTTCGCGGGAAGTCTGTATCACCATCGTCCATCACGAGTTTCATCCAACCGACCCATTCCCGGATAATCGCAAGCGGGTTATTGATCTCATGGGCGACACCGGTGGCAAGGGTTCCCAGTGACGCTAGGCGTTCCGTTGAGGCTAACTGACGATTTATTCTGGCTTTAAACTCGGCCTCTTTCGCCTTTTCTTCGGTGCGTTTGCGTTTATCATAGGCCTGTTTTATCTTTTCCAAAAGATGGTCCAGCTCAATCGGTTTCCCCAGGTAATCAAAAGCGCCGGCTTTGATTCCCGCAATGCCATCGTTTGTGGAGGCGTGTCCCGTCAGAAGAATCACTTCCGTATCCGGGTAGGATTGCTTAATAATTGAAAGAACATCCAGGCCGCTGAGCCTTGGCATCTTGACATCCAGCACCACAACATCCATCGGTTTTTTTGCCAGGACATCCAATCCAGACTGACCATCATGGGATGCCACTGGCGCTAATCCGCGCTTTCTGAGCCGCTTTGACAGCGTATCTAAAAAGTTCTGTTCATCATCAATAAGGAGTAATTTGATAGCATCCATATAAAATGATTTCTCCTTAAACCAGTCCTAAAAGTTTCCACCAAACACCCGCTACAAACACCAAGACAGCAAGAAGAATCGGCGTTGCCACAAGACCTACCTTCGTCAAATCAGAGGCCTTGAAGTAACGGTAACTGTAAGCGATGGCATTGGGCGGACATCCAATAACCAAGAGCATGGCAAATGATGTTGCGGTACCGAGGCATAGAGAAATGACCCGTGGATCGACGCCTTCGAGCGTTGCCATGGGAATTACGATAGGAAGTATGAGCGCTGCTGCTGCAACATTCGCCATGGCGTTGGTGACAAGGGCCCCAAAGATCCCCACACCGACAAATAATAGCAACCAGCCGCCCCCTTTGACCAGTGGAAAGAAAAGATGAGCAAAATATTCCGCAGCACCGGAATAACCCATGGCAAGTCCAAGGCTAATTCCGCCGCCGAAAATAAATAGTGCGGTACCCCACTCAAGGTTTGTATGGATGTCCTCCCAAGTTAATACGCCGAAAAGAATCAACGCGGAAACACCGAGCATTCCGGTAACGGAATAATCGATGCCATGGAGTCCCTTCGTCAACCACAGGAGAAGCGTTATGGTTGTGATAAAGAGGGTCTTTTTTTCAAGAAGGGTCCAGGGACCAGCAGATTCGTCGAATTCCGGAAGCTTGATACCTTTTTCCGGTCTGAAAACAAGATATACAATCAAAACGGCAATAGGGGTCGTCAGAAGCGCTGCCGGACCCGCAAATTTGATCCAATCAAAGAAGGTAATTTCAATACCGGTAAATTCTTTTAAAAACGCGGCGGAGACCATACATCTGCCGCCACCAACCAGGCTTCCCATACCACCACAGGAACAGGCAAATGGCAGGGATAGCATCATGAATTTTGCCGTTCGGGAGTGTGGCTCAATGCCGACGGCCCGCATCAGTGGCAGCATGGTGACGATTCCAATGGCGCATGCGGCAGCATCGTGCATAAAAGATGACGACAAACCGAGTCCGATGGCCAATACAAACGTAAATTTTATCAAACTGGTGCCTGCCAAACGGATGATGAAGAAACCGAGACGTTTGGTGAGTCCCGCCTTGTCGAGAGAGACGGCAAAAATAAGACAGCACATGATAAAAACCACCACGGGGTGCATATAGGGCGCCCATGCACTTTTAACGTCCATAACGTTCATGACCACCAAAAAGACCCCAATACAGATAGCGGTAATTTCAAGGGGAATCGGCTCGAAGACAAACAAAAAGACAAGTACCGCCAGTACCGCAAGAAAGCGTTTGGCTTTGGGGGGAAGTCCATCCACGTAATCGACCTGAATGCGTCCTGTTTTTAGTTCCGCTGCTTTTTGCGTTAGAAACTGGGCAGTCGAATGATCTCCCGACGGCGTTTTCGCAATGAGTTTGTAAAAATCCTTTGGTGATGGATTGTTTTCCCTTTCCACCTCAAAATAGTCTGATACATGTTTGTATAGCAACAGAGACGGATCTCCGGAAATTTTAAATGTCGTCCCTTCAGGACGTGGTAACACAAGAACCGTTATGCCGATCAGCACCGCCAGAATGAGCTGAAACCATTTTGATTTAAAAAACATGTTTACTCCTTTACCGCTCCGGTAAGTTGTCGCACCTGATATGCTTTAATGATTTTTGATAGCAATTCCTCAAACTCACAGGGCTTGCTGAGGTAATCGAATGCACCGTATTCGATTCCTTTTCGTGCAGCCGTTTCTGAACCATGCCCTGTGAGCATGATAATTGAGAGTTGGGGGTCCATTTTACGAAAAATCTTCAGGACTTCGATGCCGTCCATATCTTCCATCTTTAGATCCAGGACAGCGACATCAAACTCGTTCTTTCTGAGAAGTTGAATGCCTTCGGAGCCGCTGTTTGCGCCAGATACACAAAACCCACGTTTCATCAGCCGATTGGCCAACGTATCCACAAAGACGGTCTCATCATCTACCAACAAGACGCTGATGCTACGGCCGATCTGTTGATGATCGGATTCATCGGATTTCACTTGCGGTAAAGACTTTTCTTTGGACATACGTTTATTCTCTGGTTATGTGATTTGCCGTTTAGCTAAGGACGGCGGGTGGTAATTTCTTTCATACGTGCTTCTAAAATTTTGTCTTCGTGTGCTCGCTTTTGATTCGCGGCCTGTTTTACCTTGTCAATTAATTCTTCGAGTTCACAAGGTTTCATCAGATAGTCGAATGCGCCCAGTTTCATTCCTTCGATGGCAGACTCAACCGTTGCATGGGCCGTCAGCATGATAACCTCCACCAAGGGATGACGGGACTTTAACTCCGATAGCGTCTCAATCCCATCCATCCGGGGCATTTTAACATCAAGGATTACCACTTCAACGTCTGGTGTCTTTTCAATGAGATCAAGCGCTTCCTGACCCCCAAAGGCTGAAATCAAATCAACCTCTCTTTTCTTAAGCCTTTTTTCGATGACATCCACGAATGTAGGCTCATCATCAACCAATAGCACCTTTGCGATTGCCATTTTTGACTCCTTTTAACTGCAGGTAATTAACGTGATGTTTCTTTTTATTCTTTGATTCACCCTCCAACAGACAGGCTGAGGATGTAATAGGCAGATGAATCCAGAAGGTCGTGCCCTTTTCAATTTCGCTTTTTACATCAATGTTTCCGCTGAGCTTATTGATAATTCCGTAACAGATGGATAGTCCCAGCCCTGTCCCTTTCCCTACCGGTTTGGTTGTGAAAAAGGGGTCGAATATCTTTTCAATATTGGCTTCCGACATTCCCTGACCCGTGTCGGCCACTTTTACAATCACTTCATCACCATGAACGGTGGTAGAAATATCAATTTCGCCGCCTTCTTTTTTCATGGCATCCATTGCATTGTTTATAAGATTCAAAAACACCTGTTGCATTTCCGTGGGAGAGGCTTCAATAACCGGAAGTTCGGGATAAAGGTCTTTTCGCAATAAAACCCCGGCATATTTTGCCCGCTGCCGGGAGAGTTCAATCACATCCGTTAACAGTTCATTCAATTGCACCGGTTGTGGTCGGGAGTCTGTTTTTCTTGCAAAGGACAGAAGCTTGTGGGTAATTTCTTTGCAGCGCCGTGCCTGATTTTTGATTTCTTCTAAAGAATCTTCAAATTCAGTGAGATTTTCACCCTCTTTAAATTCCTCTTCTTCCAGCAAATCCTTTATCCAGCCGGCCTTTTCCATCATGATTGCCACGGGATTATTTATTTCATGGGCAATCCCGGCCGCCAGTTCTCCAATCGCGGCCAGTTTCCCAGTTTCAATCACTTGACGGTTCAACATGTTTTTTTCACGATCAGCGGCCATGATGCGTTTGACCATCCTCCGGGTAATCAAAAAGGCGGTACTAATGATAACGATGCCACCCACAACAATGATAAGGAAGGCGACATGCCTGGTTTGTTTCAGGTCACGGTAGGCATCCGCGGTATCCTGCTGATAAACAAGCAGCCACTCACCGTTTTTTAAGAAGGCACCGGCGTAAATATTCGTATGTCCGCTTTCGTCCTTGTCTTCAAAAATCTGGACCTTTCCATTTTTGGGAGGAGTATTTTCAAGGAATCTCAAATAATGTCCCTTACCGGTTAGGGATCCGGCGGGTAATCTTGTCTGAAAGGCTTCTGCCCTGTTTAAGATAAAGGCAAAACCGGTTTTTCCCACTTGAAGGTTTTCCACAAGATTGTTGAAGGCCGTAAAATTGATCGTGGCACGCAATATCCATTGCCGCCCCTGATATTCTTTCCGAACGGCAACGATAAAATGGGGCAACCCCCGCAGACCGAGAAAGACATCGCTGATAAAATATTCGTGGATCATTGATCTTTTAAACCAGTCGGCCTCTCCATAGTGAGCTTTCATGAGTTTAAATGGACCCGCATAGGAGATTTGCAGACCGCGATCATCAATGACGCCAAGATCTTCAAAAACGCCTGAGAAATGATCCTGAAGTTGAGACAGCTTTAAGGTCAGCGAGTGCTCATCAATTAGTTGTTCAAAGGGATGGTTATCTGAAAAGTACCTGAGAGTATTCGTCTGTTCGAGTAAAAAACGGTTAATGTTTTGACAATGTTTTTCGACCAGTTCACCCAGGTGGGCATGGACTTTTTCACAATAGGACCGGTCAAACTGTTTCAGTATGAAACCACTAATCAGAAACAAAGGTGTAAAGGAAACCAAAATCACGATGAGAATAATCTTCTGTGACAGGGCTTGATAAAAATGAGCATTGCTATGCGAAGGTTTCTTGATCATCATAACCATAGACATACGCAATCCTTATGCCACTGCCGATGTGCTTCTGGATAAGATTTAACTATAAGAAATTGTAGGTTAAAAATGTTGACATGTTATGTCTGGAAGGGGGGGGGTGCAAAAGGGGTGTCGATCTATTTTACAAGTCGTAAAAAAGAAAAAGTGCGCTGCCCGAAAAAGGGGAGCGCACGGCGGATAACGGGTAATCATCTCCCCTGGTACAGTCCTCTTAGTTTCCGGAATATGCAACAGAGAATGCTGGAAGCGAAGATGTTAAAGAGCAAATTTAATAAGTGATGATGTGGCTGATTTTTTTGTAAGCATTATTTATTTAAAATCTGTTCTATTTCGAAAAATAAATCCTGTTCACGAATTATGCCGACGAGTTCTTCGTTCTCAAGAACAGCCAGGCGCCGGGTATTTTTCTCCAACATCGTATAGGCTGCCTCCATTAAATTGGCATTAAGATCTATGGTGGTTGGCGCCGATGACATTACGGTTTGAATCTGCTTGCGGCCAAGTTGGCGGACCTGGTGGCTGAACATGCCGTTCCAAAACATAGGAGAGTATTGAAGACTGTCAGCTGTGGCAGGCTTAGAGGCAGTCAGGTAGGCTGGCATGATCGTTTCCAAAAGATCCCGAATGGACATCAAGCCAACCAATGTGCCATTGGTATCGGTTACCAGGATGGAACGATGCCCTGTTTCCATAAGACGGCTGGTAGCCATTTTTGATGCAAAAGAATCCTTAAGCGCTGCAATGGCTTCTCGTATGGTCTGGTCCGATCGTAGTACCGTATATTCCGCTAACGGAACCATTACACCCCCCACTGTTTTTTCTTCAGGAAGGAAATTCTTTCTGGAGCGGGCATATGCGTCACGGATTTTTGAAGATAGCAAGCCGATGTCGCAAGGTTTTGTAAGATAATCAAATGCACCGCGTGTTAGTGCCTCTTGCGCAGACGGTAATGCACCATGACCAGTGAGCATGATAACCGGAAGGTCCGGTACCAGCTCCTTGATTTTGTTCAATGTCTCGTGGCCGTCCATTCCCGGCATTTTTATGTCTAAAATCACAACATCCGGATCCTCGCTTATTCGCTCCAGCGCTTCTGGGCCTGAGGCGGCCAATATCATCTCAAATCCTCGGCCTTCCAATATTTTACGGGTGGTCTCACGAAAACGTTCTTCATCATCCACCATAAGTACTCTTATTTCATGGTTCATTATGCTTCCTCCTCATATTCGCATAAGCGAAGCATTTGCTGTGAGTGTTCCTTTTGAAAGTTAAGGTTTCCATTGAACTAAAAGGGCAGCATGAAGGACCAAAACAAAAGCACCGTAAGGCCAATGGAAGATCCCATAATTAACAATGCGTGCCGCAGTTGGAGCCCATTGCTTTGGGTGAGGCCGATACCAATCAGCCACCACCGCCAGATTTCTGTGATCCATTTTGCGCCGGGAATCCATGAAAAAAATGTTGGCAAACTGCTGGCAAATGCAAAAGTGCTGAACAGTTTGCCATAAGAAATTTTTTGAGGCATGGAAACCCGTATCGAGAGATAACCAAACGTCGCTAAAATAAACACCATCCCAATCGCGTTAACAGCCCATATACTACCAGTGACCCAAGGGGAAGGCGGGTGCGTCATGATCAGGAAGGCGGCAGCTGAGAAAATGCCAGAGAGCGTCATCAAACCCAATGCAACTTCCCATCGGTCATTGCCGCCGCCATCTTTGAAGAACTTTCCTGGGCGAATCAACAGTGCACCGATTATCTTTGCCGCATTATATTCGTTGCGGTTTGCTTTCGGCATTTTATTGTCTCCTCTATAAAACGCCCATGCAGCAGAGTATTCCGAGCACCGCCATGAATACCGTTAGAAAAAAATAGAGATTTTTTTCGGTGGATCGGGTGAAATATAGTTTGCCGTCTTGAAAGATAAAACGTTTTTTTTGTTCTCGTGCGGACTTGATATGGTGATTCATCCGAGAGTCCTCCTGGGTGCTTCGTTAAAATGGGGGTAATCCGCCAAAGCCTCTAAATTGCCAAAAGATTGCGGTGAACAGAAGCAGTAGGATGTTTGCTACTATCCACATGGGGATTCCGACCCGCAGATAATCCTTTGGCCCCAGGTAACCACTTGCGTATACAATGGCGTTTGGTGGTGTCCCGATGATCAGGCAATAGGCGAACGATGAGGCCACAGCCGTCGACATGGCCATAAAAGGAAGATACGTGGTGCCGGGATGTACCAGACCCGCCATGTTTAATGCGATGGGGCCGACCGCTGCAGCCGCCGGTCCATCTGCCATCAAATTGGTAATCACCGCGGTTAGGCCGTTGTTGATGGCCATCAGTGGCAGGCCGGAATCCATTCCTAGTGGCGCCAGTGCATCGATAACTGATCTGGCAAGCCAATAAGCTGCTCCCGTGCTGTCCAGCGTGCGGCCGAAAATAATCGCACCCGCATAAAGCCAGACCACACCCCAATCCACCTTTTGTTGATAATCTCGCCAGTTTACGACACCGGTCAGCAGATAGGCAACCGCTCCCGCAACGGCAATGACGCCAATTCCGAGCCTCACCGGAAAGACCCCGAGTTCATAAAAGGACTTTTCGGTAAACCAGCCAAATACCATGATGACAAAAATGATGAGTGCCCAGATTTGCTGCCGGTTCCATTTACCCATTTTCCCAATCTCTTTTCGCAGATGTGTCATGGCTGGGGCAAGGGAATGGGTGAGCGGTTTAAACCGCCAGTTAACAATAAACCAACCAACGGGAATGATGACCAAAACGTACGGAAAGCAGTAAGTAACCCACTGGAAATAACCGATATCAAATCCGAACATGTCCTGAAGATAGGTCATCATGATAACATTTCTGGCGCCCCCCGAAGGGGCCCCGGGGCCACCCAGGTTGCAGGCCATGGCAATCGTAATCATCAGCATTTTACCCAGCTCCGGATCTTCAGGAATCTCTTTGGTCATGCTGTTCTGATACAACAGCATGCCAATCGGCAGAAACATTGCTGCCAATGCATGATCGGAGACAAACGCAGCCAGGGGTGCGATAATGATAAAGAAAATAAGGGTTATCCAGCGCACATTCGGCACGGCCAGCTTGCTGAACATCATCAGGCAGACCCGTTTGTCCACACCGGTTTTAACGAACGCTGCTGCAAACATGAGGCTTCCCATGATGAACCAGCAGGCATCGCTCCAATACAACATGGCCACGTCATTTCTAGAGGTGACACCTGTGAATACGAGTATAAGGCCGATACAGAAAGCAACGCCTGGCAGGGGAATGCATTCTGTAAGGAAACAGATGACCACAAATGCTCCCATGGCAATGGATACCTTGATGTGCCATGCCCCTTTGTCCGCTGCCTGTTTATCCTTTCCCGAGAGGGTGTCATAATCTAAGGTTTGCGTTCGTAGATGGAGGGAGTCTTTCATGAGTTGTAAAAATTGGTTATCGGTAACATTTTCTTCAATGTATGTCCTGGCACGCTCATAATTGACCGGATCGACCGGAATATCGTACTTATTACACCATTTGAGATCTCGTTTGAGGAATCTGCTCTTGTTGAGTGCTCCCATACGCATGTTTTGTTCCATCATATGCGCAATCAGCAGTTGCCATTGCTCCGCATCGCTGGTTTCCTTGTTAAAAAGTGTTCGAATAATATTCGATTTTACAATCTTAGGCCCTATCTGGTATTCGGTTCCAACGTCTATCATGCCCCGTGGGGTTGGTAATATCAAAATGCCAAAAAGCAAAATGACCGGTATGATAAAAATCTTCCAGTTGACATATTTATCGTAGCCAGTAAGCGGCTTTTTCTTTTCTTTAATACGGTGGCTCTGGGCTGGGGGCATTTTAACCCCTGGCTTGTTCGTAAGCGAATGAGAAATATAATCCGACATGACGATGTTCCTTATTGTTAGGTTGGTAACGTTGTGTCTGAAGCATCTCTAATGATTTCCCGTGGTGATTTGACGAACTTACGCGTTTGGGCCATGCGTATTTTTTCCTCAATACGCTGTCTTTTTTCAAAAGCGGCCAGTGCTTTTTCGATCAGCACTTCAGGGGCCTCAGGTTTCATTAGATAATCGGTCGCGCCGGATTGCATGCCTTCCACCGCGGACTCCACGGTGGCATGACCGGTCAACATAATTACTTCCACCAAGGGATATTGTTGCTTAATCTCTTTTAACGTGGCAAGGCCGTCCATGCCGGGCATTTTGACGTCCAGGATAACGACATGGATGGTTTTGCTTTTTAAAAGTTCAAGTGCTTCCCGACCTCCCTCAGCCGTTTGTACATCGTAGCCGAGTTTGGCCAGCAGCTTCTGGGTGGTCTGAAGAAATCTCTTTTCATCATCAACGAGTAATATCTTTAATTTATCCATCATATACTCCTTAACCCCATATTCGATAGTTACAGCAAAATTGATGCTTGCTCCTTTAGGCTTCGACTTTCAATAACGCATTGTTTTTGAAAAATATTGGGAGATTCAGCAGAAAGGTCGTGCCTTTTCCTGGTCTGCTCGCGCAGTCCATTCTGCCCCCCATGGTTTCAACGATACCGTAGCAGACCGAAAGACCGAGCCCGGTTCCCTTGCCGACAGGTTTGGTCGTGAAAAAAGGTGAAAAAATCCTTTTTTGGTTTTCTTCATCGATGCCGCAACCATTGTCCGAAACCGATATCTGAACGGTCTCATTGTCAACGCCGGTGGCTTCAATCTGGATCCAACCGCCTGCGGTTTCATGATTTACCGAAATGGCATCCATGGCGTTGTTTAGTAAATTCAACAGGACCTGTTGAAGCTGTCCTGGGTCCCCATATACTAGCGGGACCGATTTTGAGATGTGTTGCTTCACATCGATATCGTTAACCTTCGCCTGTTTTGAAATCATTTTGACGACGTCGGGGATGAACGACTGCAGATCCAGGGCCTGAGGGGATGGTTCTGATTGCCGGCCGAATTTCAATATCCCCTGGGTGATTTCACCGCAGCGATTAATCTGAAGTTGAATCTGGTTCAGACAGTCTTCTATCTGGGCCGTATTTTCATTTTCTGATAGCTGAAATTCTCCCATCACGTCTTTCCATACGAGTTGTATCAGTGCCAGTTCATTTTTCATGATCTGAAGTGGATTGTTTATTTCATGGGCAAATCCTGCAGACATTTCTCCCAACTCTGCCAAGCGACTGGCCCTTACCAGCTGTTGACCCAACGCTCCTTTTTCTTTGTCCAATATTTCAATTTTAGTAACAATAAATCTGGATAGAAACAAAGCCGCTGTAAGAATAAGAATGCCACCGACAACGGCAATAAACATCACGCGAAACCCTGCTGACCGGAGCGCTCCAAACGCGTCTGCTTTTTCCTGTCGGACCACAAGGGTCCAGTCTTTTTCCACCAGACGCGTAATGGCATAGATGTAGTCGTTATCAGTCCCACCCCTTGGAATAAAGGTTTGCACCTTTTCTGTGGCCGGGGGCAGAACGGCAAATCCGAGATCTTTTTCCATTAAAAAACCGCTGGATCGACGTTGTGATTGGAAAATTCCGTTTGGATTTACCAGATAGGCTTCACCGGTAAGACCAATCCTTACTTCCTCCACCAGGTCATTGAACAATTTGGTGTCGATGGTAGCCCGAATGATCCATTTTTTTTCACCAATGGTCCGTGACAGTGCGATAATAAAATGGGGGACTTGACGGTATCCAAGAAAAACATCGCTGACATAGATCCCTTTTTTCATCACCTCCGCAAACCAGGGGGCGACTTGATAGTTCTTCCCCTCCAGTGAAAAGGGGCCTACATAAGCCAAATGATCCCCCCCTTCATTGAATACGCCGATATCGATGAAGGCCCCGGATTCCTTTTGTAACAACTGAAATAAATGTTTTAAGTGAATTGGATCGATGACTTTTTCGTAGCTGTTAGACCTCAGGATCCAATCAAGATCATTCTTTCGTTCACGTAGAAAGGTGTCGATCATCCGTCCATGATCACGCACAATGCGCTCAATCGTTGATTTGGTCGTGTTTTCAAGGGATGTGTCAAAATAGAAAAATCCAATAAGCAGTGTCAGCACAAACGGTATGGCAGGTGTCAGAATCATCGCGCTGAGAATAATTCGTTTTATGGTGGTGTATCGAGATGCTTTCATGGTTTTTCCATTGTTGTAGAATTAATGACTATGATATGGGCGCTTAGATCGCTACGCGCGTTGCATCTTTTCGTTTCAGGAACGTCTAAAACCGAATGAATAATTTTCTTCACCTGTTCAACACTTTCAGCGCCTTTCTCAACCCGGAAAACTGTTTCATTTGAACATCCTGTTGCTGCCTGGTCGTCCCCTGGAAGCGAATGTAAAATAAACGGTAAGGGGGGTATCCGATTGCATATTTTTTTCATAAGGGCTTTCGCATCATCCATATCTGGTAGGCTTGGATCTATGACCAGAATGTCAATGGAAACAGGGCCGAATACGTATTTCAGGACGTCGTGCCAGCTGTCGATGGTAATTGCGTTAAACCCCTCCGCTGTCAGTTCCCGTTTCAGGAGACCTCTTACATGTGGGTTTCGGTCCGCGATAAGTATTTTTATAGGGGCTTTCATTGCTAATTTAATGAAGTCATTGGTAACGCTTCTAAATCGAAACTTAGAAGAAATTCTCTTGTATCTTTGCTGCGATCGATTTTGAATCCCAGTTTCTTCCCGAAACAGAGCATCTGCGTATTGGTGGCCAGAACAGATCCCCATACCCTTCGTATGTGTCTTGATTTTGCGATGGTAAGACATTGCGTTAGCAGCGCAGCCCCGATGCCTTGACCATGCCAGGGATCTCCCACCAGGACGGCAAATTCCGCCTCTTTCGTGTTTTTGTCATCGATAATTCTTGCAACTCCCAGCATTTTTTCGGTCTGGCCGTCATTCCAGATAGCAACCAGGGCAATCTCGCGGTCGTAATCTATCTGTGTGAACCGGGTCAGCATGTAATGGGGGAGCTTCCGAAGGGGCGTGAAAAACCGATTATAGATTGTTTGCCGTGACAATAGATCAAAGAAAGATATCATCAAAGGGGCGTCTTCCGGGCGAATCGGTCGCACCAGAATGTCCCCCACAGCCTCCAAAAAAATCGTTCTTTCCTGATCGGCGGGGTAAGGACTGATCACAAGGTGATGCGGAGATTCCAAGTTGGAGGGGTGAAGTAGGATCCGCGCGTCAACCGCAATAAAGTCATTGTCTTTAACAAGGAGTGGGTTGATGTCCAGTTCGGCTATTTGGGGGAAATCGATAACGAGTTGAGCAAGTCGTATCAGAATTTCTTCCAAGCGTAACACATTTGCGGGTTGAATATGTCGAAAGCCTTTCAATAACCGATATGCTTTTGTACTTTCGATGATGTTTCTGGCCAACAACCGGTTTAAGGGCGGAAGCCCGATAGCAGTATCCTGCAGCACTTCAGTCAGAATGCCGCCCAGACCAAACAACAGCACGGGGCCAAAATCCGGGTCTTTTTTCGCACCGACAATCAGTTCAAAAGTGGCTGGTGGCAGCATCTGCTGAATTGTTACACCGTTGATGTCAGCAAAGGGATATTGCTGTTTTATCGTTGTCGTCATTTCATCAAAGATTTTGGACACCTCATTCGCTGTGATCAGGTTGAGACGGACCCCGCCGGCATCAGACTTATGAGAAATATCCTTGGCACTGACTTTCATTGCCACGGGAAATCCTATGATTTTCGCTGCATGAATAGCTTCGGGGCCAGTATTGGCATGAAGGGTTCGGTTGACAGGGATGCCGTATAATTCAAGCAGTGTTTTTGCCTCGATTTCAGACAAACGGTAATTTTCAGCGCGAAGATGTTCATTTATAAGCGTTTCCGATTCTTTTCGTCTAAATGAAAGATGTTGTGGCAACCGGGGCGGAATTTGCTGGAGGGCCTCTATATTCCGTGCATAATGATAGAGGTCCATATAGGCCCTAATTGCACGTTCCGGGCTATCAAATGTCGGAATACCGGCTTGGTTGAAAATAATTCTGCCTTCCTCTACCGAGTCACCCCCAAGCCAGACAGTGAATACCGGAAAACGTTGTTGCTTTATGACCTCCACCAGCGCTTTTGCAATTTTGGTGGGGTCATTTACAGCATCCGGCGCCAGTATGACCAGAATCCCGTTGACCTCCTTGGCGTTGCTACAGATGCGTACTGTTTCACTGAATAACGCTTCCGTGGCATCTCCCAAAATATCGACCGGGTTTGCACGACTCCAATAGGCGGGTAAAACGGCATCGAGGTCGTGAAGGGTTTCTGGCAAAAATGTTACTGGTGTCGCTCCATAATCCGACAAGGCATCGGCGGCCATTACCCCAGGGCCGCCAGAATTGGTCAAAATGGCAAGCCCTGAACCCTTGATTTGTGGTTGTTTGGCAGCCAGCTCGGCACAGTCGAAGAGTTCTTCAAATGTTTTGACACGAATAATGCCGGCGCGTTTAAAGGCCGCATCATAAACGGCATCTTCACCTGCCATGGCCCCGGTATGAGACATGGCCGCAGCGGCGCCTGCTTTGGTACGCCCCGCTTTGAATGCAATGATCGGTTTAACTCTGGAAACCGCTCGGGCTGCACTCATAAAGGAGCGAAAGCGAGTCAGATTTTCAACATACATGACAATACTGCTGACAGCGGGGTCTCCACCAATATAGTCAATCATATCGCCAAAATTGACATCTATCATGGAGCCAAGACTCACAAAATAGCTAAACCCAATGTGCTCCCGTTTGCTTAGATCCAAAATGGCGGTATTTATGCCACCGCTTTGGGAGATAAACGCCATTTTACCGGCAATTGGTGATTGATTTGAAAAACTGGCGTTTAATTTACTCTGTGTATTGATAACACCAAGGCAGTTTGGCCCGATTACGCGAATACCGAATTCTTTGACCGATTGTAAAATATCACTTTCGATCTTTTTACCCTCATTACCGGTTTCTTTTCCACCGCCGGCGATCACCACCACGCCCCCCACAGCTTTTTCACCACAGTGTCTCACAATGTCAGGTGCCTGTTGGATTGGGGTTGCAGCGACAACCAGATCGACTTCGTCCGGCATATCTGCAATGCTGCCATATGTGGGAAGCTCTAGAATTTTTTCATGTCGAGGATTAATTGGGATAATGGTGCCACCAAAGTTGTTGGAAAGAAGATTCTTAAGGATTGCATTGCCGATACGCTCTGGTCTGGGGCTAGCTCCGATCAGTGCAACGGATTTCGGATGAAATAGCCGATCAAGATTTTCAATACCCATGCCTGTGACCTCCCCTTTTAAAATGATAATCATTTCAAATGGCAAGGAATATGCCAGAGGGCTATATTAGTTGGGTATGGGTTTAACTATTTGATTGTAATGATTTAAATAAAAACAATAGGCGTGATGACGATTTGAAAAAGAAAATAAATGTCGGTTTTTTTTACACCATGACAAATGGAGTTTAAGCATTTGTGGCAGACGTTTCCATCTTAATATTGTACTTTTCAATTTTCGCATGAAGGGTGGGACGGGACAAGCCCAGCAGCTTTGCTGCTTGGGAGCGGTTACCCCCAGTTTGGTTGAGAGCCTCTCTCACCAGTGCACTTGAAATGTAATCAACGCAGTAATCGAAAAGGGCGTCTGATGGTTTTTCAACTAGCATGCGTTTTGCCCACCGTTGAAGCGATGCTTCATCACTGGGCGATGATGCATTTGTGTTGGGTGATTTTTCAGCAAGGGCCAATGATATTTCATCACGGGAAATGGGGGTGCCCCGGTTAAAAATAAGTGTTTTTTTAACAATGTTTTCGAGTTCCCGGACATTTCCCGGAAAAGCGTAAGCTTTGAGAAGCCCCAGCGCTTCGTGAGTGATTCCCGGATTTTCAATGTCCAACTCTGCCGAGTGGCGGGACAAAAAATATTCCAGCAAAAGGGGAATATCCTCTGGCCGGTTATAGAGAGAGGGCAGGGGAATAGAAACGACCTTGATCCGGTAATAAAGGTCTTCCCGGAATCGGCCGTTGGCGACCTCTTTTTCGAGGTCACGGTTTGTGGCAGCAATAATACGCACATCCACCGGTATGGTTTCTCTGCCGCCCAGTCGCTCGATACTTTTTTCTTGAAGAAGTCGGAGAATCTTTGCCTGGAGGCTAAAGGGCATGTCACCGATTTCATCCAGAAAAACCGTGCCGCCATTGGCCTGTTCAATTTTACCGATACGTCGATGGGCAGCACCGGTAAAGGCCCCTTTTTCAAAACCAAACAGCTCGCTTTCAAGGAGCGTTTCCGGGATGGCTACACAGTTGATAATCAGGAAAGGTGCTTGAGCACGCAAACTGTGTTGGTAAATGGCGCGAGCCACAAGTTCTTTTCCGGTGCCGGACTCCCCGCGAATTAAGACCGTGGCATCCGTGGGAGCTGCTCTGCCGATAGCCTTATAAACCGATTGCATGGCTTGACTACGGCCAATGATCGCCTCACCGGTAGTTTTGTCCGGTATGCCGTTCATATCGACAGGGTATCGCATAAACCGTCCGGCGGCCAAGGCCTGTTGGATTACCTTGAGCATGTCCGGGATATCAAAAGGCTTTAATATGTAATCAAAAGCACCGCATTTTGTCGCTTCAATGGCCGTTTCCGTGGTGCCGTATGCTGTCATAATGATGACCGGGAGCTTCGGCTCGATGGAATGTATGATCTCAAAGGTTTCCAAGCCGTTGATACCTGGAAGGCGCATATCGAGAATGACAAGGTCAGGTGTTTGTTGCCGAACAAGCTCAACTCCGGCCTCCCCGGATGCGGCGCCACTGACTTGATATCCTTCTTCGGTGAGAAGTTTGTGGAAACTTGTTCGAAGTTGATCGTCATCATCTATGATATAAATAGCCGGGGGCGCAGGGCGTGTCATGACATAGTCCTTTCCAGGGGCAGAAAGATCCGGAAAGTGGACCCCTGCCCATGTGTTGATTCAACCTCAAGGCGGCCTTCATGCTCTTCAATTATGCGATTTGCGATGCTTAAACCGAGCCCGGTGCCTTCTTCCTTTGTGGTGAAAAAAGGTTGAAATATCTTATCAAGAATTTCAGTCGGAATGCCAGGGCCATTATCAGACAGTTCGATCATGGCGGTTTCGCCAAAGCCAGTCGTGTCCGTAACGCACTCATGGATGGAAATATTGCCCCCATCATGCATCGCTTCACAGGCATTGACGATCAGATTGACGAGAACCTCCTTCAGTTGTTCTGGATCAATAAGAATCGGGGGACTCACGCTATCTCGATGCAGGGAGATTTCGACTCTGTATGATTTTAATCTGTGTATTAGCAGCTGAAGCGCCTGGTCTACGACCGTTGACGGACTGATATATTGGACCTGCAGCCGTGGCGGCCGGGAGAATTCAAGAAAATTTTGAACAATGGTGTCGATGTGGCGAATTTCTTCTGAAACAACATCCAAATCTTCCTGCTGTGTTTCATTGAGTTTCAATGTTCTGCTGAGAGAAAAAAGTCTCATTTTGACCGAAGTAAAGGGATTGCGAATACTGTGGGCCATGCCGGCGGCAAGCTTGCCCACCAGCGCCAATTTTTCTGACTGAAGCAGATGTTCCCTGCTCTTTTCAAGCTCTTGACGGGTTGTATGAACGTCTTTAAGCAATCCATGAACACTGTGATGTAGTGAATTAATATCATTGTTTTTCTGGTTATCAAGGGGGGTCCTGCTTGCGTCCTGGGCCAGACGGTGAATTGGGCCTAAAATCTGCTTGACAAGGAAAAGTACCAACCCCAGTGCCAGGAAAAAACTTATTGCAACGGCACATGCGGCGATAATTCTTAGATTGCGGGCCTGAACATGACTTTCGTTTTGAACTTGAAAGATCTGATTTTTTTGGATTAATTTATATTCTTCGCACAGGTCCAGTATCGTGAAAAAGGAGATTCGAACCGTTTGATGAAGATTTGTTCCTTCCTGGGTTCTTCCTGCCCGATAATGATCAATGACCTGATCTTTTGCAGTGACATAACGATTGTATTCCTGTTCGATTCTCAGCAGCGTGTGGACTTGAAGTTCATTATTGGCCAATTGCTGGGCCCTTACCATGCGTGTTTTGAAAATCTGGCGATATTCACCAAGCTGCTTCAGCCAATCCGGATTTCCATCGATGAAATAGTAGGAAACAAACCCCTTTTGATTGACCAGGGCGGTTTCAAGGGCTTCAGCCGCATTGTAGGCTGCCAAATGGTTATGGATGATGTCGGTAAGCAATCTTTCCATGCGGTATGTGTACCAGACCATAGTAAAGCCACCGATGAAGCTGATAAGCACCAAGATGATGAGGATGGCAAACAGGCGGGTTTTAAGTGATATTCTGCGCCACATGATAATTTATTCCATAATGTGAAGTTAAGCAGAAAATAACAGAGTCATAGTCTCTTTTCAAGAATCTGGTTATAATTATTCTTGATACGGAACCATTTTAATGACAAGTATACGATTGTATTACATCTGACAAATTATCTGCAGGGACAGAATTACTACTCGTCGGGCCAATCACTGTGAAAGATTGAACAGTTCCTTAGAGGAGAAAAATGATATGTGGATTCAATATGCATTACTAATCCTCGGATTTGCATTGCTTTATTATGGTGCCGAGTGGCTTGTGAAGGGATCTTCCAACCTTGCCCGTAGTATGGGGATCACCCCGATTGTGATTGGTCTAACGGTAGTGGCCTTCGGTACATCCGCCCCTGAACTCGTTGTCAGCCTTGTGTCGTCCATCAAGGGAAAGAGTATGATCGCCGTTGGAAATGTTATCGGGAGTAATATCTGTAACATTGCGCTTGTGTTGGGTATGGCGGCAGTTTTAATGCCGATTACCAGTGACAGGTCTGTCGTAAGGCGTGACATTCCATTGATGCTCGCAATTTCAGTATATTTGCTAATCATATCTCTGAATTCAATAATCGGAAGATTTGAAGGCGTTACCTTATTTGCGGGTGTCATCCTATACACCATCTACAACTATAGAATATCTAAAAAAGAAAACGGCATGGGTGAAGCAGATCACCTAACAGATTCTTTGTCGGAGCTGTCAGATATTGGTATTATCCAATCCAGGCCCAAACAGATTTTCTTAATCCTTTTGGGAATTGTGGGGGTGGTTGTGGGTGCCCAGATTCTTATTGATGCAGCGGTGATAGTCATGAAAGAATTTGGTGTCTCCGAAAAATTTATTGGCCTTACGATTGTGGCTTTTGGGACCTCTTTGCCGGAATTGGCGACGTCTGTCGTGGCAGCCCTGAGAAAAGAGATGGACATCAGTATCGGGAATCTAATCGGCAGCAATGTCTTCAATATTCTCAGCGTGATCGGTATGGCGGCAATGGTAAGACCCATCACGATTCCGGGGGGATTTGTCGATAGCGGGTTGATTATTGACTATGTCGTAATGATGGGGATTGGTCTGTTGACATGGGTAATAATGTTTAAAAAATATACCGTTTCCAGAAGAAGTGGTTTTTTACTGCTTTGTTGTTATGGGGCGTATCTTGCGTACCTCATTCCGAATTGCTGAGATATCCGGCTGATTTAAAAGTATTTCTTTATATTTTAAGTTGATGACCGGCCCAGAAATATTTCTGCCTTGTTCAATGTGATTGGCCTCTTGCTTTATTTTTTCCGAGTGAGTGATAGATTCTATTCTAAAAGGAACAATTCGGCGGTAAAATCTTAATACACACCGTTATTCGAAACCAAAAAGCGGGCCACACGAAGCGGCCCGCCAAGAAAGAGATGAATGAATCTCATGATTATGGATTAATATCAATTGTTGGGTAAAGCCCTTTCGATGGGCCCATTGTATATGGTTGAATAATGTTAAAAGAAATATTTTGCCCCTTTTGGGCGTGCCCGCGGTTATTGCGGCCATCAAAATAGGCGCCATTGTCCGTCAAGATATGCTTGATGCGTGCTTTAAATGCATTGACGAATTTTGCGCCATCACCCTTGAAGGTCGCCTTTCCGATCTGCGCCTCCCCATTTGTTTCTGAAAGTGTTTTTAAAGATATGCTGTTATTGGCTAAATCTTCCTTATTTCGAATATAGCCCCAGATAAGGTGTTTGGGCGGAATGGCGAGGGGTTCCTCGAGATCAATAATGGTATGGGGCGCGACAATCGAATCTTTCCCAATGGTCAGCGGTGTGCCAAGATTTCCGCGCAAAAATGAATTGAATCCCACAAACACATTCTTTTCAAGATGGGTATAGATCACCTTTGAACCATGGGCCATTACATCGTATCCGTCTAACCGGGAATGAACGATATAGCAATGTTCTTGGGCATTGGCTCCTTTGCCGAGCCATGCATTATCCAGATAGGCCCGTTGGGCCACCAGTACATTTTCGCTGATGTGGGTTTCACCGCTGATGACGGCATACCGGTTTAGGGAGGCGCCGGCTGGTACCGAAATAGGCGATTTGCGGTGCACCACATCAAAAAGATGTTGAAATTCATCTTCCCGTTCTTCGACAAAATCAATGAAAACACCTATGGGCGGTTTGCCCGGTTCAAAGGGAATATAACGATCAAGGACCTCATCTGAATGGCAATACTTAAATTCAAAAGCCCCCGGATTTTTAATCCAAATCTGTCCGTCTGGGATCTGCCTATGCCCGATATCAACGGCTTGGACATAGGCGAACCGCCCGACAATACTGTTATAAACACTTGTCAGGTCCACGGTTGAGAAGGGGCATAATATAGATCCTTCAATGGGAGACCCATGAATATTGGCATAGGATGTAGAAATTGTATTTTTAATTAAAAATAAATCTAACTTTTCAGGATTATGAGAATAGCTGTGAACAAGGGTTTTAATCAGGTAGCTTCCTTTGATCCAAATGACTTCATCATCTTCCACAAGAAGATCATTGCCTTTAAAATGGAATTTATCTCCCTTTTCCTTGAGTTCGTCCCCACGGATGTCACTTTTATAAAGTACCGAATTGTCCACCTTGCACTGGCCAAGAAAGTAACTGCCTGCCAGGTTGGAGTTGCTGAAATGAAAATGGATCGGATGTTGAGAGGTGATGCCATAAAAGGCATAGAATTTAAGTAGTTTGCTTGGAGAAAGGCGTTTTTTTAGATATGGATTGGCATCAAAGTCAAACTGTCTCAGATTGATATTCATCTGGGCGATAATACGGTCAACGAGTTTGTTAAGCTTTTTCATAACGCGGCTCCTGATGGCATCACAAAGATACGACTTTTGCAAAAAGATTAAAAAATAATTTCCTATTAACGGGGTAAATTGGTGGCCCGGGAGATGGCCCCCGGGCGAAAACCATTACATGATTCGTTCGGCGGTCACCGGCATACCCATGATGGGCCAGAGAACGTAAATTACAAAAGCCGTGACAGCCATCAGCATAATGCTTGCCGGAATGCCATATAGGAAAAATTCACCGGTTGTAAACTGTTTGGAATCATAAGCAATGGCATTGGGGGCTGCGCCAACCAAAAGAAGGAAGGGCATGCCTGCCGTTACAAGAGATGCAAACAGAATGACCTCAGGTGCTACCCCAAGGTAGGGGGCGATCACAAGGGCCACCGGTAATGATATGGCGATGGCCGCCACATTCATAATGAAATTTGTCATCATCATCACAAAGAAAGCGATGCTCATGACGAATACAAACCAGTTGGCTTTTTGAAACATCACCAGCCAGTTGACAGCAAGCCATTTGGCAGCTCCGGTTTCCCACAGGCAAAAACCGATACTCATAGCGCCGGCAAACAGCAGAATAATGTTCCAGGGGATTGCTTCCAGATCGTCTATGTCCATAATCCCGGTAATGAAAAAAAGAATCGTCGAGATCAAAATGATTGCGGTTTTGTCAATCGGTTGTAATGCGGGGATAAACGATCTAAGCGACATCACCAGAATACAGGAAAATACGATCAGGGCTGCAATGATTTCCTTTTTGGTAATCGGCCCCATATCAGCGTCTAGCCGTCGGGCTCTTTCCCGGAGCCCAGGAATTACCTTTTTTTCCGGTTTGAAAAAAATCATAAAAAAGCCCCACAACAGAAATGTCATGATCCAACCCACCGGAAACATGTAATAACTCAGTTGAAAAAAGCTGATGTCCGTACCGACGACGTCTTTGAAAAACCCCAGCGCCACGGCACCGCGTGCAGCACCCAAAAGGGTCACGATGCTGCCGGCACCGGCCACATAGGCCATGCCGATAAAGAGGCCCTTCCCAAACCTTGTCTGTTTATCTCCTTCGCCGTAAAGAGCATAGATAGAAAGCAAAAGGGGATAAATGGTGGCCGCCACTGCGGTATGGGCCATGATATGCGCTAGAGCGGCGGTTACCACAAAACAGCCGAGATAGATCATGCTCGTTCTTTCCCCCACAATCAGCAGCATTTTATAGGCAAGCCGTTTTGTAAGGCCCGTTTTAGTAAAGACAAGGCCGATCATGATTGACGCGAAAATAAACATCACGGACGGGTCCATGAAATCTTTAAATGCGACTTTGGCGGGTCGGATGAGAAATAGTGCCTGAAGCACCCCGATGGCAAGACTGGTTACACCAATGGGAACCACTTCAAACACCCACCAGGTACCGGCCAGCAAGAACACGGCCAGTGCGCCTTTCCCTTGGGGCGTCAAAATAAAATGTTCCCCCATGGGGTCAACCGCGTCGGGCCAAGGTGGGGAAAAATTAACGATGATAAATAAAATAACCCCAATTCCGAGAAACAAAAATCGCTTCCAATCAAATTGTTTTTCCATATCTATTGATAGGGCATCACTGGTCATATGAAAGAATCTCCTTTACCTATTTTCAAGATACTCGCATGGGTATCGTAATTAAGACTTTGAATAACAATATTAGAGCTATACCTTGCATTGTTTGATTTCCTGGGTGATTTCTTTGAATACGTCGACAAGCCGCAAGATACCAACAATGTTTTCAGTGGCTTTTCGGGTTACCAAAAGACTCTGGTGATGTCCCATGACGAGTTGGTGAATTCCTTGAATAATTGATGCGGTTTCTTCAACGTATTCCCCCTCTTTGGGCACCGACATGAAATCCTTTACCAGATATTCGCCTGCTTTTCGGCAAACATCGGCAACAGGGGTTTCCCAGAGATCAAATTTTTCAAAAAGGGCAGACATGAATTTTCGGCTGTAACCGAAGCGGGCAAGGGCAATTTGATCCCCCCACTCTTTATATTTTGGTTCAAGGGCTCGAAGAACATCATGCTGACTTATTTTGCCTACGATTTTATTGGCTTGATCGTAAACCAGAATAGCACGGTGGCGATATTTGTTCTGATCAAATGCTTCCTGTGCTTTTTCCAATGCAATCACCGCATCATATAAACTGGCATCCATATGAACGGTTGCATATTCTGATAACGGCACCATGAGATCTCTTACTGTCTTTGTATCCATATGCACCTCGCATTTTTAGGCATAAAAAAAACCTCACATGACGATGACATCGTCAGTATGAGGTTTTCATTGCCGGATTAATATATATTTTTTTTCTTCTTCTCTTCTTTTTTCTCTTCCACGTAAAGGATTGTGTGTATATTTTTATATGTCGCATCTTCATGTATTTCTTTAACTTCCAACGGCTATGTCTGTATTATTTTCAGACAGGTTTGATGGCAAACTAAATTTGTTGTAAATACATAAACTTATCAATTGCTCCGGCGATATGTATAGCGCCTGCTCATCAATTTCTAACAATATAAAGGGAATATCATTAAACTGTTTAGGATGCTAAATCAATACTTATTTTTGCTAATACCAGGGTCATGAAGGTATTTTTCAATTTAACGTTTTCCCCTTCCTTCGCCTGTCAGTATAAATATATTGCAGTATAACCACATAATATGTCTAATAATATTTATATGTCTCATACAATGTCTTGACCCTTTCACCTTTTTTAGGTATCTAATTGTTCTAACATGGTGAGTATACGACAGAATACAACGGGCTCTTAAGGAACAATATGGTTGAGCATGCAACGCTGACATATAATGGGAAAACGTTCAAATTGCCGGTAATCGTTGGCTCCGAAGGTGAGAAGGCGATTGATATTTCTAAACTTCGCCAGGAGAGCGGCCTGATCACTCTTGATCCTGGTTTCGCCAATACCGGATCCTGCAAAAGCGATATTACCTTTATGGATGGGGAAAAAGGCGTTTTGCGCTACCGGGGGATCCCGGTGGACCAACTCGCTGAAAATTCCACCTTTCGGGAAACGGTATATTTACTTATTCACGGCGTGCTGCCCACTCGAAAAGAACTTAATCGGTTTTCGGTGCTGTTGAATGACCATTCTCTGGTGCATGAGGACATGCAGATTTTTTTTCAGAGTTTTCCGAGGGCCTCGCATCCAATGGGGATTTTATCCTCAATGGTCAATGCATTACAGAGTTTTTACCCCCAGCTCGGTGAGGTCGATGAAGAAATTGACACCACCGTAACACGGCTTTTATCGAAAGTGAGAACAATGGCCGCCATGTCCTATAAAATTTCAAAAGGACATAAGGTGGTTTATCCGAGACATGATCTGTCTTACTGCGCCAATTTTTTAAATATGATGTTTGATTCCCCGGTGAGCCCTTACGAGTTGGATGATGACCTTGTCCGGGCCTTGAATGTGTTCTGGATTCTTCATGCCGATCATGAACAGAACTGTTCGACCTCTGCAGTGCGTTTGGTTGGCAGTGCACGTGTCAATCTTTATGCTTCCATTTCAGCTGGTATCGCAGCACTTTGGGGACCGCTGCATGGCGGTGCAAATCAGGCGGTTATCGAGATGCTGCAAAACATCTACGATAACGGTGGTGATCTTAAGACGGCCGTCGCACGGGCAAAAGACAAGAAAGACCCCTTTCGGCTTATGGGGTTCGGGCATCGTGTCTATAAAACCTATGACCCCCGAGCGAAAATCATTCAAAAAACAGTTGATACAGTGCTCAGTAAATTAAACATCGATGATCCGTTGCTTGATATTGCCCGCAGGCTTGAGCAGGTGGCAATCAACGACAGTTATTTTATAGATCACAACTTGTATCCCAATGTTGATTTCTATAGTGGTATTTTGCTGCGTGCGATCGGTATACCGACAGATATGTTCACTGTTATGTTCGCCATTGGAAGATTGCCAGGATGGATAGCTCAATGGAAAGAAAGCATGGACGATCCCACGTGGCGACTTTACAGACCCAGGCAGATCTATACAGGTCCGAAAGAAACGTCCTTTCTGCCGATTGATGACCGATAATTCGACCTGACGTGGGCCTGTCTGCTTCAAAAAGGCAATTGGCATTCAGTGTTAATATTCACTATCACTTTGAAGATGCCAGCAAGCGCTTCGATGCATGGTGATTAAAAAAGAACTGTTCCCCTAAATCTTTTACAAGAGGCAGGCATGACTCAGAACCAATCCACTAATGATGCATCCTTCGAACGACTGAAAGAGATTTCAACTTGGGTTTCATCCATTAACGACCTGGATGTTCTGTTAACGCTCATTACCGAAACGGCCAACAAAGTAATGAATGCTAAGGCCAGTTCGTTGCTTATGCTCGATCGGAAGACACAGAAGTTGTATTTTAAAGTGGCGACCGGGGAGCGCCAGGAACAGGTCAAGGCATATGAAATCAAGGTCGGGCAGGGGATTGCCGGTGCTGTGGCAGAAACCGGAGAGCCGTTATTGATTGAAGATGTCACTGGGGATCCGAGATGGTATAAAGATATTAGCGATGCCATTGGGTTCGAGACACGTTCCATTGCCTGTGTGCCGATGAAAAAAGATGCAGAGGTGATCGGTGTGATGCAAGTTGTTGATAAAAAAGATGGATTACCCTTAAAAAATGAAGATATGGCCCTTTTGAAGGCCTATGCTGACCTTGCCGCATCAGCAATTGGCAATGCAAGGTATATTGCGGACGTAAAACAACAGAATGAAAATTTAAAGGCAGCCCTTGGGCACAAACATCAAATTATCGGTATGAGTTCGAAAATCAACAAAGCGGTTAGCGATGCGCTCAAGGTCGCAACCTCCAATGCAAGCGTTCTCATCTCTGGGGAAAGTGGTACTGGGAAGGAATTACTGGCTCGGCTTATTCACAGGGAAAGTTCAAGAAAAGATAAACCGCTTGTGGCATTAAACTGTGCGGCCCTACCTGAAACTCTCTTGGAGGATGAACTGTTTGGTCATGAAAAAGGAGCCTACACCGGTGCTATTGGGCGAAAGATTGGTAAATTCGAACTTTCAGACGGCGGAACAATTTTTTTGGACGAAATCGGTGAAATGATTCCCGGTATGCAGGCAAAGATGCTACGGGTGTTACAGGAAGGTGTTTTTTATAGGGTAGGGGGCAATACGCCGATTTCTGTGGATGTGCGTGTCATTTCAGCAACGAACCGGAACATTGAAGAAGAGGTGGAGGAAGGCCGATTTCGGGAGGACCTCTTTTACCGGTTGAATGTTATCCATATTCATATGCCGTCGCTAAGGGAGCGAAAAGATGACATCAAACCGTTGGTAGACCACTTTGTTGAGTTATTCAGCAACGAAAGAGGGCTGCCTCCGTTAGCTGTATCCAAACAGGCTATGGAAAAAATAACGGAGTATAATTGGCCGGGTAATGTGAGAGAGCTAAGAAACGCTCTGGAGCGAGCAGTCGTGATGGGAAATGGAAAAGAAGTGCTTTCCGAAGACCTCTTTATCTCAACTCCCCAGTCACAGTATTCAAGTTTCCAAGTTGGTATCACTTTAGAAGAGGCCCTTAATGCCTTTAAAAAAGAGTTTATTGCGATGAACCTTGAACATACTGGCGGGAATCGCAGCAAGGCTGCAAAAATTATGGATATTCAACGCACTTATTTGTCTCGACTGATTTCAAAATATGAACTTAGAAATGTGTAATAGAGGTAAAGATTATACGTTTGCAGAGAGACGCGACCCAACCCGAGGTTCCTTTCGGCGATCTTTTCCACTGCGCCGGTCGTAACCACTTCTTCTTTCCGGGATATGCAGCATATAGGAATATTGGCGCCGGTCTACACCCAGCCTCCTCCCGCCGTTTTCTCTCAATCTAAATCGCTCTAAATAATCACTTAGGTTCATTTGTGTCCACTTCATCTCCAGGTCATTCAAATGGGAGTTTTGAATGTTTTCAGCGTCAAACTACTGTAAAAGATGAACCTCTACTGTTTATAGGTTCGTGTTTAAAAAACAATCATAGATTTAAGGAATGTATATTCGCAAAGACCGTGCCAGCAAACGTCTCAAAACAGGCGCACTCCGAAATTTTTCAATATAAAACTTAAATACAATGATAACAATGTATTAAAAAATATTATGTTAGTTATCGTGATGACTATAGGTATTGGGTGAAAAGAAGCGGGGTGGATTGTGTTATGAGGGTAACAATATTATGAATTAAAATAGCCATAAAAAAGAAAAAAAATGCCTAATGCTAAACTCAACCTGCATGAGGGATACTGACGGTACAAAAACGATTACCTCGGTGGGATGATGTTGAGGTCAGAAATTTTATAGAGAAGGGTTTTGTAGCTTATTTTTAATATTTTAGATGCTTTGCTGCGATTCCAGCCAGTTTTGTCGAGTACATATTCGATGGCTTGCTTTTCAACCTTGTCCAAGGCCTTTTTACGAATCTCCTTCAGGGAAAAGGCGTCGAGTTCAGGTGCATTCCCATCGTTAAAATCAAACAGCGGCTCACTTGCTTCTGCCAGTGACGGGGTGGAAGCGGGGGAGGGCGTTGTGATCGATGTTGGCGTGGTATCGACCAATGACACAGGTCTGTTAATGAGCTCGTCTGTTATTTCGTCCCAATCACATATGACAAGAAATCTTTTTAGGATATTTTGAAGTTCACGAATATTCCCCGGCCAATGATACGCCATCAGGCGATCCATTGCTTGGCTGTTCGGGCGTAGCAACTGTTTGTTGTCAAATTGTGAAGTGTATTGCTCAATATAATAGTCAACCAGCGGGGGAATGTCCTCAGGCCGTTTTCGAAGCGGCGGAATGAAAATTTTTATGATGTTGAGACGGTAATAAAGGTCTTCTCGGAAATTACCTGTCTTGATGTTTTTTTCCAACTCATTGTTTGTTGCGGCAATGATCCATGTATCGGTCTTGACCTCTTTTTCAGAACCAAGGGGTGCGAACTCCCCACTTTGGAGCACATGAAGCAGCTTCGCCTGTAGTGGGAATGACATGTCCCCAATCTCATCAAGAAAGAGGACGCCTTGGTGGGCTAACTCGAATTTCCCGCGTTTTTTCCTCTCAGCACCTGTAAATGCGCCCCGTTCAAACCCAAAGAGCTCGCTTTCAAGAAGCCCGTCCGGAAGGGCGGCGCAGTTTACTTTTACAAATGGTTTTGTTTTTCGCGGCGAGTGATAATATAGATTTTGAGCAACGACCTCTTTGCCAACACCGCTCTCACCTGTGATAACGATGTTTAGACCGGTATCAGCAACATGTTTGATCAGTTCTCTAATTCTTTCAATGCTTTGGCTCACACCAATTAACGGAATTACCATAATGCCTTTTGCAAAACTGGGTGGATAGTAATTTTCTTTATAAGGGAATTAAAACAGTCGGCTTTACCCATATTACAAAGTCATTTACCATCGAGTAACTTTTTGATTATATTATGAAGATGCGAAAGATCAAAGGGTTTTTCCATTACAATATCCGCTTTTGCCTCGGCAGCCAATGACTCCGGATGCTCACCCCAGCCGGTAATTGCAACAATCGGAATGTTTGGATATTTCTCTTTTACAATTGAGATGATTGCCACACCGCTAATGCTCGGCATAACCAGATCTGTAATGATCAGATCGATAGCCTCTTTTTCTGTTTCACAAATTTTTAGTGCATCCAATCCGTTTGACGCAGAGAGAATGGTAAAATTTTTCTGCGATAGAAATTGAGTTATCGTAGTCAGAACATCTTCGTTATCATCGATAACTAATATAGTTTGTTGTTTCGTCACAGACGCCCCTCAGTATCGGCCGGGTGTTGGGTCTCACCTCATTGGCACTTCTTTTGCCTTAAGCTATTGGCAACATAAAATCGAAAATAGGAGCCGAGATGTTGGTTGAAAGCGTAAATTTTCAGTTGTTACCAGTCTGGTGCCGAAGGCCGGACTTGAACCGGCACGGGTCGCCCCACTACCCCCTCAAGATAGCGTGTCTACCAAGTTCCACCACTTCGGCACGGGTTGCTGGCATCATTCACCGGATGAGGATTCCGATGCCTGTTCTTTAACTGGCTCTTTCGTCTGTTGGGCACCGTCGCTGCTATCTCCCTCGGGGACTGATGTAGACTCCTGATGCACCGGTGTTTGTGTCTCAAGCATGATAGACTTTTGTGTCTTTCCGCTGGAGATATACGCCAGTACCAATGACGTTAACATGAAGGCAACCGCTACGATAGTGGTTGCTTTTGTTAAAAAGGTTGAGGCGCCGGTACTTCCAAAAAGGGTCTGGCTTGAACCGCCGCCAAAGGTTGCGCCCATGTCTGCACCTTTTCCAGTTTGGAGCAAGACGATCATTATCAAAGCGATACAGATGACAATATGAATAATTATTAGTAGAATTGACATATTTTAATTAGCGTAGTTATTATTAATAATAAATAATTTTTGAAAAAACATCTGCTTTCAGGCTTGCACCACCAACCAAAGCGCCATCGACATCGGGCATTGCCATCAAACCTTCAACGTTATCTGGTTTGACGCTTCCTCCATACAGTATTCGAATACTTTTAGCAAGATCATTACCGAAACTTTTTTCAATCCAGCGTCTGATATGGTTATGGACCTCTTGGGCTTGGTCCTTTGTTGCCGTTTTGCCTGTGCCAATAGCCCATACCGGCTCATACGCTATAACCAACGATTGAAGATCATCGGAGGAAAATCCTTCTACCCCCTTTTCCATCTGTTTGTCAAGTATAGAAAAGGTCATTCCTCCTTCACGTTCCTCGTCGGTTTCGCCTACGCAGAGAATAGGTATTAAATTGTAGCGGGCAGCCGATGCGATCTTCTTATTGATTGCTTCATCGGTTTCACCAAAGTATTGTCTTCGTTCAGAATGTCCAATGATTACATATTTGCACCCACTTGCTACGAGCATAGGGGGGGATATTTCACCGGTATATGCGCCTTCTTGCTCCCAATGCATATTTTGGGACCCTAACGCAATAGGGCTGTTTTTTATGGCCTGGGATACGGGATAGAGCGCTGCAAAAGCAGGGGCGATCATGACATCCGCCTTGGGTTCGGTGGTAACTAATTTTACCAAGTCCTGGGCCAATTCGATAGCCTCGGGTATGGTCTTGTACATCTTCCAGTTTCCAGCAATAAGCGGTCGACGTGGTTCCATAAGTTATCCTTCTGTCACAATTTTGTAAAATTGCTATTAGCTTTAGAATATTTTGTAGGTGGTAAATTCATTTTTCACCACAAAACACACAGAGGCCACAGGGTATATAAGTTTAAGGAATACGCTGTGAGCTCTGTGCTTTCTGTAGTTTTTGAAAAAGGCCTGAATGCTATCAGACAAAATCTCTAAGCACCAAGTAGATGACTGTTGGCCCCGTATTATAATTCTGCGCCAACCATTGCTGCCAGATCTACCATTCGGTTGGAGTATCCGGACTCATTATCATACCAGGAAAGGACTTTGACCATATCACCGATGACAAACGTTGAATCTGCATCGACAATCGACGATAATGAGGAACCATTAAAGTCTATTGACACCAGTGGATCTTCACAATAACCGAGGACCCCAGATAGCGTTCCGTTGGTAGCAGCTTTAAGGGCGTCGTTTACATCGGAGACGTTGATACCCGGCTTTTCAACTTTTGCTACAAAATCTACAATCGAGACATTCGGTGTTGGTACCCGTATGGCCAAGCCATTTAATTTTCCGGCTAATTCAGGCAAAACCAGGGCAACCGCTTTTGCAGCACCGGTGGTCGTTGGTATCATGGAAAGAGCTGCTGCCCTTGCGCGACGAAGGTCTTTATGCGGGAAGTCAAGAATTCGCTGATCGCCAGTGTATGAATGAATTGTTGTCATCAGTCCTGATGCCAGTCCAAAATTCTCGAGAATTACTTTTGCAACCGGTGCTAGGCAGTTGGTCGTGCATGATGCATTCGAAATGATGTTGTGCTGCCGTGGATCATATTGATTTGAATTGACTCCCATCACAATCGTGATATCTGGATTTTTCGCAGGGGCAGAAATGATCACCTTGCGTGCACCGGCTGTCAGATGTTTGGATGCATTTTCTCTGTCCCGGAACAAGCCGGTGCACTCGGCGACAATGTCAACATTCAGGTCCTGCCAACTGCATTGTGCGGGGTCTTTGACGGATGTAATGGCAATTGATTTTCCACCCACTTCGATGGCATCTTTTTTTGCAACCACATCTTCGCTAAGACGACCATGGACAGAGTCATATTTTAAAAGATGGGCAATTGTATCAGAATCGGTCAAGTCATTGATGGCCACCACTTCAACATCAGGATTGGCTAAACTTGCTCTGAAAACCATTCGGCCTATTCTACCAAAACCATTAATACCTAATCGGATACTCATAATATCTCCTTTTTCAATTTCGACGGATTAAATAACAAGGCACTGGATAATTATGAAGTGCTTCAATTATTCTCCACCCCAGCAATGGGGCATCCACTGTTAATGTAATACTATTGTTCTATGTCTCTGTGAGAAATCATTACCTGTGTATTTGTTTTTAAAATTTGACCATAAATTGTTTCAGCAATCGCCACAGATCTGTGACGTCCGCCGGTACATCCCACTGCAATTGTAAGATATGTTTTTCCCTCTTTTTCGTAAAGAGGTATTAAAAATTTGAGAAGTCCTATATATTTGTCAAGAAAAATCGTACTGTTGGGGTCATTTAATACAAATTCCTTTACCTTTTCTGATTTTCCGGTTGAGGACTTTAACTCCGGTAGGAAGTATGGATTCACCAAAAAACGAACATCGACCAGAAGATCAGCATCATGAGGAACTCCGTACTTAAACCCAAACGACAGTACATGAATCGCAAGGGGAGAAATCGGTTTGTTTTTCTTCGCATAGTTAACAACTGCTGATTTGAGTTCATGAACATTAAAGTACGAAGTGTCGATGACCTGATCGGCGGCCTCTCTTAACGACAATAATAACCTTTTTTCAGTTTGGATACCGGATATGAGATCCGTTCCATTAGCGAGTGGGTGTTGTCGTCGTGTTTGACTGTATCGGCGCACCAATACGCTCTCAGTTGCCTCTAAAAATAAGATATTCAGCCGGTACCCGTTTTCAGTTAATTGGGCAAAGATCGACTTATACTTAGAGAGGAATCCTTTTTCTCTCAAGTCCATAACAAAGGCGAATCCCAAAACGTCAGCAGCGCTGTCTGCAGATAATTCTAAAAACTGGGGAAGTAGGGCGACCGGTAAATTGTCGGCACAATAAAAACCGGAATCCTCAAGCGCTGCAAGGGCTGTACTCTTTCCTGAACCTGAGTATCCAGTAATGATTATGATGGTGTTAGAAAGCAATTGCCACCAAACGTTTCGTGCTAAAAAGCTTCATCAGCATTCTTTATAATTTCGTATATGTCATCCCGATCGGTAGCATTGAGTAGGCTCTCTTTGAAAGGGACCCTTTTCAATAGCTTGGAGATGCGGGCGAGGAGTTTTAAATGAAGACCGGTGGAATTCTCCGGTGTAATGAGAAGGAAGAAAATATACGTTGGCCGGTTGTCCATCGATTCAAAATCAACTCCTTTTCGGCTAATACCGAAACCAAGAAGGAGGTGGTCAAGTCCCTTTAACTTACCGTGGGGAATGCCGACTCCTTCGCCAATACCTGTACTACCAAGCCTTTCACGGTCTAAAAGTACACGAACCACGTCTTCCAGATTTAACCCGGCAGTGGTTGCTACGGGAGTTACCAGTTCCTCGATAACTCCCTTTTTGTCCGTGGCCGTTAATTCTACGATGATGGCTTCCTTTTGCAGCGCATCAATTATCTTCATATTACTATCACCAAGATAAAGCCGCCTTTTTTGTGGGCGGTTTGTTACTTGCCATTTGGACGGCGTTAAAGATTGGGTTGAATTAGACCAAGATGGCCGTCATTTCGACGATAAATTACATTGACACGGTCTGTTCGTGCATTGGTAAATACCATGAAGCTGTCAGAGACAAGGTCCATCTGCATGATCGCTTCCTCTACATCCATTGGCTTGTATTCAATATTTTTTATTCTTATTTCACCGTAAGTGTCATCGTCATATGTTGGGGATGCGTCATATGTTTCGGAAGCTTCCGGTATCAAGCTTTTAGATCTTGAGCGGGTGTTGGTTCGGTGCCCCTTGATTTTCTGTTTGCTTTTTTTAATCTGTTTTTCGAGTTTATTCAGTACCATATCAATCGCGGAATACATATCATTGGTTTCTTCCTTCCCGATAATGCTTAACCGGTCGCCACTGATATTGATTTCAGCGATATGTCTATGTTTTTCAATAGAAAGGACGACATTTGCTTCCGCCGGATTGTCCAGTAGTTTGTCTAATCGGCTCAGTTTGTCTTGAACGTGCGCTTTCAGTGGGTCGGATGGATCGATATTCTTAAATGTTACAGAAGTTTGCATAGGCCACCTCCTAATACTGTTTTCGTTTGTTGGATGGCAAGACACGCATCATTTCACGATATTTTGCTACTGTTCGCCGTGCAATGTTGATGTTCATTTTTTCCAGAAGTTCTGCTATCTTACTGTCACTGTATGGTTTTTTTGGATTTTCACTGTCGATGATCTGCTTTATTTTTTCCTGTACGCTTGCCGAGGCAATGGCTTCACCATGAACCCGGTTTATGGAACTATTAAAAAAATATTTTAATTCAAAAATGCCTTGAGGGGTATAGGCATATTTGTTGGTCGTTACTCTGCTGATGGTTGATTCGTGCATATTAATGTCTTGGGCAACATCGCGTAACACCATCGGTTTCAAATGTGCGATGCCCTTATCGAAAAAATCCTTTTGGAACTTAACGATACTTTCCATTACTTTATAAATCGTTTTTTGCCGTTGATGGATGCTTCTGATAAGCCAAGCTGCAGATCTCAACTTGTCATTCAGGTAGTCTTTGGTATCTCCCTTGATTTCCGCTCCATTTGCCATTGCCTTTTTGTATAGATTACTCACACGAAGTTTCGGCATGCCATCATCGTTCAGCATGATGACATATTCATTTTCAACTTTATAGACATAGATGTCCGGAATGATGTATCGAGGTTCTTCGGGGGAGAATTGGAGGCCTGGCCTTGGTTCAAGCTGTTTAATGACATTGACGGCCGCAACCACATCTTGAATGGTGACTTTTAATGTTTTTGCGATGACTTTGAAATTTTTATTTTCCAGTTGATGAAGGTAGTTGGCAATAATTTGAGTTACTATCGAATCGTCCAGATTGAGGTGCCTTGCCTGTAACAAAAGGCATTCTGAGAGATCTCTGGCACACACACCAATTGGGTCAAATGTTTGCATCAGGGAAAGCACACTTTGAACCTCATCAACACTGCATCGATTCGACAATGCGATCTCTTCGATTTCCATGGACAGATAACCATCCTGATTCAGATTGCCGATGATTGTGCTGCCGATATGCTCCTCTTGCTTTGAAGGCAATGTCATCATTAATTGCCACAACAGATGGTCACTCAGTGATTCCTTCTGGGCAATAAAGGTTTCGTATTGTGGCGCACTTCTTTCCTCTACATCAAACTTGGCGCGCCCCGTTGAGTTATATTCATCTATATAATTTTGCCAATCAATATCGTCCCTGATTTTTTCTTCGACCGTAACCTCTTTTGTCTCCGCCGATTCGCTTTTTTTCGGTTCCTGAATGTCTTCGGCAGATTCTTCGAAAGAGGTATCCTGAGTCTCTTCCAATGTTGGATTCTCTACCAATTCCTGCTGGATCGTATCCATTAGCTCTAAACGAGACAGCTGAAGAAGTTTGATAGCCATCTGAAGCTGGGGGGTCATTACCAGCTGCTGGGCTAATTTAAGCTGTTGCCGAAGTTCTATTGCCATGGTTATAACCTAAATTCGTTTCCTAAATACACTCTGCAAGCAGTTTCACTGGAAGCAATCTCTTCGGGCGATCCGGATTCGATTACCACACCATCATTAAGAATAAACGCTTCGTCGCATACGCTTAAGGTTTCTCTCACATTATGATCAGATATTAATATGCCGATCCCTCTTTTTTTTAAATGCGCGATAATATTTTTGATGTCGGTTACGGCCAGTGGGTCAATTCCTGCAAACGGCTCATCCAGCAGCATAAAGGAGGGGTTTGCGGCAAGTGCCCTGGAAATTTCAAGTCGCCGTCTTTCACCACCGGACAAGACACTTGACTTTACAGAAGCAAGATGCCTGATTCTAAGTTCCTCCAGAAGTTGATCAGCACGGCGCTCTTTTTCCGGTTGTTCAGTGGGCAATAATTCCAAGATGGCCAGTATATTCTCCTTGACGGTCAGTTTCCTGAAGATGGATGATTCTTGCGGCAGATATCCAACACCTTTACGGGCACGAACGTACATCGGTGCATTTGTTATGTCTTCATGATCAATGAATACCCGCCCATCATTTGGTTTTACCATCCCCACCGCCATATAAAAGGTGGTTGTTTTGCCAGCCCCATTGGGTCCTAAAAGACCCGTAACCTTCCCACTTACTACGTCCATACTTACAGCGTTAACAACACGGCGTCCACGGTAGATTTTAACCAATTCTTTTAGAGATAACGTTGCCATTCGCTCAATCGGCCATCTGGTATGATTGGGAAGTCTTATAATTTTTCATTTGAAAAAATAAGCGCTTCAACAGGTTCTTTATCAGAGCTTTCAACGGTCACACGACCATTTTCCCGGTTAATTGTGATCTTGGAGCCTGAAATTGAATTTTCACCCCGAATCAGTTTTGCCTGGCCCGATAAAACAATGGTCTTTCTATCTGCATGATATACCGCTTCATTAGAAATCGCAATGCCACTGTCAAGTTCAATGCGAACATTGTTGGTGGCAACGATTTTTTCAATTGATTCATTTCCCGGCAATTCATTTGAACGTTGTTGGTTCCCCTCACGATAATAGATTCTTAAGGCGCCGGCGGTGATGATCGTCTGCCCCTGTGTCACCTTGACGTTGCCAATCATTTCAGCATAGCGTTCGGTGCTGTCAAAGATAACCTTATCTGATGTAGCATGTAAATCTTCGATATTTTTTTCGGGGCTGGCCCCTTGGGCAAGGGCGTCCGTTGACCAAGGACCAGCGAAATTGACTGACCAGGTCAAAAGGAAACTTAAAAAGAATATCTGGATATAGATTGGTCTAATGTTATAAATCGGTGTTTTTTCCAATGGTTCCTTCTACTTGTTCAAAAAGTTGTATCCGGTTGGTTGTTAAATTATAGATCATCCTTTTTGCACTTAAATTTACCGAGTTACCGTGTATTTTTACCGGCGTCTTGGTTTCAAATTTTCGTGCGCCGTGATCGTATCGCATTTTTTCGGTTAACAGTTCATATTCTTTGTTTTTTATCACAACATTACCAAGCACTTCAAGATCATTTGAATTTGTTTTCCAAATGCCTTTTTGGGCGGTTATTGAAATCGTTTCTCCCTTTGAGCGATAAAACAAAACGCTCAACTGGTTGAAAACCGCTTCTCCCTCTTCATTGATAAAATCTACTTTATCGGCATTAAGAAACCATTGCTTGATACCTTTCTCATAGGCAGCATGACGCACACCCGTAAAAGAGATGGTGGCTTCCTTCACACCTGGCTTAATGGCCGCTTCATGAATCGGCGTTGTTTTTTGATACGAGATAAAACCGGCGATGATGACAATAGCAGCTAACCCGCAGAAAACAATAATAAAATGTAGCCATTTACGTTTATCCAACTGCTTTTGAATCACCGCAAAATTGCTCCAACGCTTTTTCCCAAAGGCCCTGGGCTTTGAGGATTTCTTCGCAAACTTCTCGTACGGCTCCTTTCCCCCCCCGGGCGATGGTTGTCATTTCCGCATGCTCGACAAGTATCGGGTGTGCATCCCGAACAGCAATGGCAACACCAACGCGACTCATAATCGGTAAATCAGGGAGATCATCTCCCATAAATGCAACCTGAGTCAATGATATTCCATAGTCCTGTGTAACAGTATCAAGAATCGCGGTTTTATCGTGAATGCCCTCGAATATAATTTCAATCCCAAGATTTTGGCAACGATGTCTCAGTGCTTTGGAACTGCGTCCGGTTACAATTCCAACCTGAATGCCTGACGTCATTAACATGCGAATACCCAACCCATCCTTGACATTGAACGATTTTATTTCCCTGCCAGCATCATCGTAAATAATGCTTCCATCGGTCAAAACACCATCAACATCAAGTAGAAGCATTTTGAGATGTTTTAACTTTTTGATCTGAATCTCTTTAGGTTGTTGCATAAAAATCACTTAATGAGTGGTATTTCAGCCGTGCTATGAGCAAGAATTAGGCAGCACATCACTGACCGTTACCTGGTAAGTGCGCCTCGGATTGCTGTAATTTGTTTCAAAAAGGGGCGAAGCATATCGAGTCTAAGTGAATTGGGCCCATCACATAGCGCCGAATCGGGGTCCTTGTGAACCTCTAAAAACAAACCATCGACGCCTGCAGCGGTGGCAGCTTTTGCAAGATGTGGCGCAAATTCCCGCTGACCTCCTGAACTGCTTCCTGCGCCACCAGGCAGTTGAACAGAATGGGTGGCGTCAAAAATAACCGGCCAGCCCATATCCTGCATTATTTTTATTCCCCTAAAATCAACCACGAGGTTGTTATACCCAAACATTGTGCCGCGTTCGGTAATGCAAATTTTTCTGTTCCCTGTGGATGTGACTTTCGAAATAACATTCGTGATGTCCCAAGGGGCAAGAAATTGTCCTTTTTTAATGTTTACCGGTTTGCCGGTTCGGGCAACCTCTACAATGAAATCGGTTTGGCGGCATAAAAATGCCGGAATTTGAAGAATATCTAAAACAGCGGCCGCTTTTTCAACCTCTGTAATGCGGTGAACATCTGATAGCACCGGCAAACCGGTACTTTTTTTTATATTCAAAAGAATATCCAGTCCTTCTTTTAGACCAGGGCCGCGAAAAGACTCCATGGACGTGCGATTGGCTTTGTCATAAGAGGCCTTGAATATCAGTGGCATTTTTAGTTCTGAAGCGATATCTTTAAGTGTAACGGCAATCTCGTGGGTGATTTCAGGAGATTCAATAACGCACGGCCCGGCGATAAGCACCAGCGGTGCACCGTGTCCAATTTCAATGCCATTTACAGACACCATACTATCCTTAATTTGCATTGCTGGCTATCAGCTCCTTTGGCATTTCTACTTGGGTTTTTGATGAGACCAATAAAGTTTTCATTTCCAGTGCCCCTTTACCCTGCGGGTATTTAAAAGTCAAGAAACGAAAACAGCAGGTTATGCAACGTATTATCAGCGAAAAGAGAAAACTTTACCTTGATTACACATGCTGATGTTGGTATGGTAAAAATTCATATCAAAACGCGAGAGGGGAGAGATTAACCTATTGAAAAATAAAGGTATAAACATAAAGGCGTGGTTAATATATACACCGATAATCATGGCATTGTTGTTCACCGTTGTTCTTCTTGTATTTAGGTTGGAAGGTGAAAAACCTAACATTGCGCCCACAGGCTTGACGGACACAATTGGGATTTCCCAGAAAGTTACCCTCACTATTAGTGACACAAAGAGTGGGATAAAAAAGATTTGGGTGGGGATTTTAAAAGACGGGAAAGAAACGGTTCTGATAGAAAAAGTATTTAAAAAAACTGGATTGCTGAGAGGCAATGACATAAAACAAATGCCTCTTGAAGTGCTTATTGAACCCAAAACACTGGGTCTTTCTGATGGAAAAGCCCTTTTGAGACTGGCAGTTTGGGATTGTTCTTGGCGTCAATGGGGGCGTGGCAACACGTCTTATCTTGAAAAAGAGATCATGATCGATACCAAGCCACCTGAAATCGAAGTTCTTTCAAGTCATCACAACATTATACAGGGGGGGGCGGCACTGATCATTTACAGGCTATCAGAAGCCTGTGCCACCAGTGGTGTTAGGGTGGGGTCACACTTTTTTCCCGGATATGCCGGTTATTTTGATGATTCCCAATTGTATATGTCTTTTTTTACCTTGGGATATGATCAGGGGACCGATACCAACCTGAGAGTGGTTGCGACCGATATGGCGGGAAATGAGGTTTCTATCGGATTCTATAATTATCTGAAGAGAAAGAATTTCAGGGCAGACAGAATCGTTCTTGATGATAAGTTTCTAAATTGGAAAATGCCGGAATTCGAAAAGGAGACCGGTACGGAAGGAGCGTTGCTCGATAAATTTCTAAAGGTAAATCGGGACATTCGCCAGGCCAATTATGAATCAATTCAAAAAATTGTTTCTGATACTGACAAGACGATGCACTGGAAAGGGACGTTTTTAAGACTACCCGGGTCCGCAACCCGGGCAAGGTTTGCTGAAAAAAGAGCGTATATTTACAAGGGGAGTACCATTGATCATCAAGTTCATATGGGGGTGGACCTGGCTTCCGTGGCAAAATCACCGGTGCCGGTCGCAAATTCAGGAAGGGTGTCGTTTGTCGGGACTTTGGGGATTTATGGCAAAGTGGTGATTGTAGATCATGGCTTTGGGTTATCCAGCCTGTACGCCCATCTGAGTCGTATTAGCGTTCAAAAAGAGCAGCTCCTTCAAAAAGGAGACATCCTCGGTTATTCCGGGACGACCGGATTGGCAGGGGGGGACCATCTACATTTCAGTGTCCTCGTTCACGACACATTCGTCAACCCGCTTGAGTGGTGGGACATTAACTGGATTAAAAATAATATAGTATCAAAAATTGAGCAGGCTGTTCCGTGAATCGTTTTTAAAAGCTTTAAATAACAAAAATGACCACGCCTTTACAAATAAAGACTCAAAGAAAAACAATTTCGCTTCAATTGTTTGAATCTGATCAATGACAATGAGCTGGGAGTAATAACGCATGACAGGGCATAAAATCAATAAATCCTATAAAGAGATTAACGAAAGAATTCAATCCGGTGATGTTGTTGTCGTTACTGCTGAAGAGATGATCGACGTGGTTTCAAATGAAGGGGCCGAAGAAGCAGCACGACAAATTGATGTGGTCACAACCGGAACGTTTGCCCCCATGTGTTCGTCAGGGGCCATGATAAACTTCGGGCATTCATCACCGACCATTAAAGCCTCTAAGGTTTGGCTCAATAATGTTCCGGCTTACGCCGGAATAGCAGCAGTAGATTGCTATCTTGGGGCCACAGAGCCTTGCGAGGACGACCCGTTGAACAAGGTATATCCGGGGGAATTTAATTATGGGGGTGGACATGTAATTCAGGATCTTGTGGCGGGGAAAAAGATTTTTTTAAAGGCAACTGCATATGGTACCAAATGTTACCCTCGAAAATTCTTGGAGAAGGAAATAGCCCTGCGGACACTTCCCCATGCCACGCTCTGTAACCCAAGGAATGGATATCAGAACTATAATTGTGCTGTAAATTTAACCAAAAAGACAATTTACACCTATATGGGTGCGTTGAAGCCAATGGGTGGCAACGCCAATTATTGTTCTGCCGGACAGTTGAGTCCACTGCTAAATGATCCCTATTATAAAACGATTGGTTTGGGAACACGAATATTTTTGGGCGGTGGGATTGGTTATGTAACCTGGGCCGGCACGCAACACAAGCCAAATGTTGATAGAACCGAGAAGGGGGTTCCCACAACGCCGGCTGGGAATTTGTGGGTGATGGGTGACCTTAAGCAGATGCTTCCCAAATGGCTCGTGGGTGTGAGCTTTCAGGGGTATGGGTGCTCATTGGCCGTAGGGTTAGGGATTCCGATTCCGATATTAAATGAGGAGATGGCTTCCTATACGGGGATTCGGGATGAAGATATCTATACGCAGATCGTTGATTATGGGAATGATTATCCAAAAGGCAAATCAAAAAGTCTCGGGCAGGTAAGTTATGCTGAACTAAAAAGCGGTACCATCCATTTTGACGGGCGTGACGTACCGACCGTACCGTTGTCAAGTATCGTTCGTGCCAGGGAAATTGCCCAAACGTTAAAAGAATGGATTAATGCGGGAACATTCCTCCTGGGAGAACCTCAAGAGACATTACCATGTTAGGTTGTATCCTGCCGTTTGGCACCACCGATTAATAAAAGAGGATAGCCGAATATTGACAAAGGGTGGATGGAATTTGGCATCAATACGGTCTTTCATCGCTGTAATCATACCGGATGAAATTCTGAATTTTGCTCGGGCGCGACAGCAGGCATTTATGGATGCTGGCATTCACATCAAATGGGTACGTCCGGAGAGTATCCACCTGACGTTGCAATTTTTAGGAGATGTGGATCAAGGCGTTATTCCTTCAATACAAAGGGGCATCGAAAAGGCGGTAATCGGCGTTCCCCCTTTTTCGTTAAAGGTTAAAGGGGTGGGGGTTTTTCCCAACTCAAAGCGTCCGCGGATTCTCTGGATGGGATTAACGGGTGACACTGATGAGCTGATAAATCTAAAGACGAAGATATCTAATGAACTTGAATCTATTGGATTTCCGATAGAAAACAGACCATTTAAAGGGCATCTGACCATCGGGCGCGTTAAAGATCGTATTGATTCCCGGAAACTTTATAATATCATTCCAGCCCAAAACGAATATGAAACCCCCTTTTTTGATGTGACATCGGTCTGCTTGTTTAAAAGCCGGTTAACACCACAAGGGGCAATATATTCAAAACTTGCAAATGTTACCATTGTGAAAGACGTTGAAATGAAAAAATCAGGAGGCACCTATGAACAATCGCGTTGATAAAGAACGAGCTGTCGAAACGGCCCTGGGGCAGATTGAACGGCAATTTGGAAAAGGTTCAATTATGAAACTGGGAAATTGGCCGGTGATGGATGTGCCCGTCATTTCAACCGGTGCTATTTCTCTTGATAAAGCACTTGGCGTTGGCGGCTTGCCGAGGGGGAGGGTCACCGAAATCTTTGGCCCGGAATCTTCCGGAAAAACCACTTTGGCATTGCATGCCGTAGCTGAAGCCCAACGGCAGGGTGGCATTGCCGCTTTTATTGACGCAGAGCATGCACTTGATACCGTTTATGCTAAAAAACTGGGTGTGAACTGCGATGAACTTTTGGTGTCCCAACCGGACACGGGCGAGCAAGCGCTTGAAATTGCAGATATGCTTGTTCGAAGCGGTGCCATTGATATTATTGTAATTGATTCAGTCGCAGCACTGGTTCCCCGCGCTGAAATAGAGGGGGAGATGGGTGATTCCCACATGGGGCTTCAGGCGCGGTTAATGTCGCAAGCGCTCCGAAAACTGACAGGCACCATCGGAAAAACTCAAACGACGCTTATTTTCATCAATCAAATCCGGATGAAAATTGGTGTGGTCTTTGGGAACCCTGAAACCACCACCGGTGGAAACGCACTGAAGTTTTATGCATCGGTACGACTCGATATCAGGCGCTCAAATGCCATTAAAGATGGACAGGAAGTCGTTGGTAACCGAACGAAAGTTCGCGTTGTGAAAAACAAGATGGCTCCTCCCTTTCGAGAGGCCGAGTTCGACATTATGTATGGAGAAGGGATTTCCAAAACAGGAGACCTGCTGGACATGGCTGTCCAGGCCGGCCTGATTGAAAAAAGCGGCTCTTGGTATTCATATGACGGTGAGAGGATCGGGCAGGGCAGAGAGAATGTAAAAACGTTTTTAAAGGAACATACTGATTTGTTTGATGATATACTTGAAAAACTCAAGGTAACTCTAGAGTTGAAAAAGACGGTGGATGACGCGAAAGACGAGGGGTGATGCCGCGTGTTGATGCCGGTATCGTCTCGTGAGGAGTTTTTTTTATGACAGGCAATGAATTACGGACTATTTTTTTAAATTATTTTAAAAAACAACAGCATAAACACGTCAGAAGCTCTTCCTTGGTTCCTGCCGATGACCCAACCTTGCTGTTCACAAATGCAGGAATGGTGCAATTCAAAAGAGTTTTTCTCGGCGAAGAAAAACGGGACTATGCGCGCGCGGTGACCTCCCAAAAATGCGTGCGTGCGGGTGGCAAACACAATGACTTGGAAAATGTGGGATACACTGCGCGACATCATACCTTTTTCGAAATGCTGGGTAACTTTTCATTTGGTGATTATTTTAAGGAAGATGCGATCACATTTGCATGGGACCTTTTGTTAAACGGATATCATCTTCCCGAAGAAAAACTGTGGGTTTCCATTTACCTTGACGATGATGATGCCTATGACATTTGGCGTCAGCAGGTGGGCGTGGCGGAGAATCGAATTGTACGGCTCGGTGAAAAGGACAACTTTTGGTCCATGGGGGAAACCGGCCCCTGCGGCCCCTGCTCTGAAATTCATATTGATCGCGGAGCGGCGTATAGCTGCGGAAAACCGGATTGCCGTATCGGGTGTGACTGCGATCGGTTTCTGGAAATTTGGAACCTGGTTTTCATGCAATACAATCGGGATGAAAAGGGCATCATGACACCGCTCCCAAAGCCGAGTATTGATACCGGCATGGGACTGGAGCGAATTGCATCGATTGTTCAAAATACTTCAACCAATTATGAGACCGATTTACTCTTTCCAATTATCCAAAAGGTAGAGACCCTTTCACAGAAACGATATGGCAGTGATTCAAAAACAGATGTGGCAATGAAGGTAATTGCAGACCATAGTCGTTCTGCCGCTTTCCTGGTCGGGGACGGGGTGCTGCCGTCCAATGAAGGACGGGGATATGTTCTTCGCCGTATCCTGAGACGCGCCATACGATATGGCCGCCAGATTGGGCTCCAACAATCTTTCCTCCATGATACGGCTCGCGTGGTGTTTGAACAGATGCAGTCCGCTTATCCAGAGCTGACCGATGGCGCCGCATTTATTACCAATGTTATACAGAATGAGGAGTTGCGTTTTTCAGAAACATTGGACAATGGTCTGAAGCTTTTGAATGACTGCCTTGAAGAGATAAGGGCCAAGGGGCAGACCACCATTCCGGGTGACTTCGTATTTAAATTATATGACACATACGGCTTCCCCATCGATATTGTCCAGGATGTTGTGAGAGATGAAAATATTTCCATAGACCGGGAAGGGTTTGATCGTTCCATGAGCATTCAGCGAACCCAATCGCGGTCTGTTGCCTCATTTTCCGGATTAACCGAGGCTTACAAGCAGCTGGCGACAAGTGGGTTTAAATGTGAGTTTAATGGGTATCAAGAGACGCAACTCGATTCAGAGATAGTGTTACTGGTTCACGATGGTGAAGCGGTTGTGGAAGCGCCCGTGGGTTCACAGGTGGAGATCGTCACCAGCGCCACACCCTTTTATGGAGAATCCGGTGGGCAGTCAGGGGATCAGGGCTTCATTGTGGACAGCGCTGAAAAAGGGGAGATCAGCGTCATTGTGGAGGATACAATCAAAGATCCTACCGGTCTCTTGGTGCATAAATGCAAAATATCAAAAGGCCGATTGCAACAGGGAGATAAGGTTCGTTTAGTTGTGGATGCCGCCAAGCGATCTGCCATTGCCCGGAATCATACGGCCACCCATATTCTTCATGCGGCGCTTCGCAATGTGATTGGAGAGCACGTCAAACAGGCAGGTTCAATGGTTGCATCCGACCGACTCCGGTTTGATTTCACCCATTTCTCACAGGTTGATTCCGAGCAGCTTGATGAAATCGAGATGTTTGTAAACAAACGAATTCGTGCCAACGTTCCGGTCGATAAGGCAGAAATGCATGTCGATGACGCGCTTGAATCGGGGGCAACAGCACTCTTTGAGGAAAAATACGGTGAAACGGTCCGTGTAATCACGTTGGGTGATTTTAGCAAAGAGCTGTGTGGGGGAACCCATGTGGTGCGTACCGGCGATATCGGGTTATTTAAAATTCTTGGGGAGACAAGTGTTGCCTCTGGAGTGCGTCGGATTGAGGCCTTGACCGGCGAAGCGGCATTACGCCATATCCAAGATACAAGCCGGATACTTCAAAAAACATCACAACTGCTTAAAGTCAAACCGGGCGATGTGGCCTTGCGTATCGAAAAGGTGATGGTACAACAAAAGGCCATGGAAAAAGAAATTTCACAACTAACCTCCAAACTGGCGACGCAATCTGCAGCGACAAGTTCGAATGATGAAGTCCGAACCGTCAATGGGGTATCGGTATTGGCCCAAAAGGTGGATGTGGCTGACCCGGGGGCTTTACGGGATCTTGCAGACAACCTTCGGGATAAACTGAAAAGCGGTATTGTCGTTTTGGGAAGCGTTGCGGGTTCGAAGGCAATGCTGGTGGCAACGGTCAGTAAAGATCTCGTTAAAAAGTATCACGCCGGAAAACTCATCAAAGAAGTTGCTGCCATCGTTGGCGGAGGGGGCGGTGGCCGTCCGGACATGGCCCAGGCCGGTGGATCAAAGCCAGAACATATGGATGCGGCGATTGCAAAGGTTTATGAGATCGTGGAAGCTTTTTAAGTGTCGGATTCATCATAGCATTGCGCCTAAAACGTTACCTTGCAAACGATATGAAAGCGCCAGAACGACAGTTTAGAAAAAAAAGAGTGCCAAGGGCAATGTTAACAATTGCCGGAACGCTATCTTTTATAATCGGTGCGGCCTGGGTGATCTATCATTATAATGCGTTAACCTCATCAGGTGAGCGTAACGATACAGAACAACGAAATGATAAGATGGTAGTCTCACCTGTTGCTGATCCCGCGGCTCATCCATATCCACAGGCGGTAGACATTGCCTTGAAAATCGACCAACTGCCCCAATCTGTGAAAGAGAAAATTATATCCTACGAAAACGCCATCACAAAGTTACTGAGGCTGGGGCAGGGGACAACGGCGCCTTATTTAAGGCTTTGGACGAATAAAAAAGAATACCAAATAGGGGATCACGTCACCTATCATATCGAAACAACGCAATCTATTTTCCTGATCGTTTTCAATCTGACAACAGAAGGAGAACTTGTTCAAATTTTTCCCAATAAATTTAGCAAGAGTTCATTCGTTGAGGCCCACCAGGCTGTTTCCATTCCCGGAGTCGATACGGGGGTTGATTTGATTATTACCGGCCCCCAGGGAAAAGAAGAGCTTGTTGCCATTGTGTCCGAAGAACCGGTTTCGCTTTTACCGGTCAAATATGAAAAGAGTCCGTTTTTTGTGCTCGAAAAAAATGATTCCGCTGCAATGAGTCAGACATACTGTAATATTTTGGTTGCTGAAAAATACCGGCTGGCTCAAAAGAGAACCCGGTATTTCATTCAAGAATGACGTTAGAATTTATAAATCGATCCGATGGTAATCCCGTAAACGTCCATATCGTCCAATTCAAAAGTACCCCGTAGGCCGAGTCTTATTTCGAATGTGTCTGTTGGATAGTAAGCGCATGAAATTTCAAGAGAGCTTTGAACGTCCCGTTCATCATCAATATCATCACTGATAAAGTGGGTGCGTATTGCTTCAAAATTTATTGCAGCAGCATCATTGAGGACAGGGATGCCGATATTAAATCCGTAAGAGACAGCACCCACCGGGTCAAGATCATTGACCCAGTCAATGGCTTCCTGGATGAATTCGTCATCGCTGTCAATCCAACTGCTCGGAAGTGAAGCATCAGAAATCTTATAGTCAAGCCCGAGGCTGACCAAGCAAGATGACCAGATCTTTGTCAGGGATGTGAAGACACCGACGCCATACTTTAAATTGCCCATATCAGAAATTGCGTCAGATTGGGCATAAAAGGCGGACCCAAACACATCTCCACCGATTGACCACGTCAGATTGATTTCCTGCCAGGTGATTACGGGCTTCTTTGCGTACATAAATAGACCAATGTAGTGGGCATCAGTGTCTATTTCATCTGACATGGTGGTGTATCGGTAGGGGAGGTAGAAGCCGAATTCCAATTTGTTGCCAAAATCATGAGCATACCCGAGTACCACTGAAAATGCATCGCCAGACACCCCATTGACGTCCAATGAAATATATTCCAACGGTGCTTTGAAATCATCGTTTATTTGGTCCATGGCAAGTTGTTTTTTTCGTGGAATCGTTTTTTCGAAAACAGTGTTGCTCAAGGATGCTTGCCCCAGAGCCATATCGTCTGAAACACCGGCTGCAAAGCTGGGGCTTCCACCAAAAATAGTATTAAAAATAATTTCCGCATTGGCGGCCGCCCAATCCGCCAGTTCGTCTCGGTTGGTAACGGTTCCCGGGGATTCCAAAACAATTCTTCCATACCGATTGTATAATGTTACCGGTGTTGTTAAAATTTCACCTGCATCCAGATTCTGATTATTGTTTACATCATTCCACTGCCCGGTGAATCGTCCATTATAGAGTCGAGCGTCTACCGCAAGAATTCCTGGCGCCGATGTTGATTCAATACCGTAATTAATATTGTCCCAAAAATCTCCGGCTGACGCATTGAGAGGATAAAATAATAAGATAACAAGAACCATGGCCATTACTGATTGTGTGATATATTTCATCTCTTCTCCATTCTGTTAAAAAATAATTATTGGCGTATAAGCACGCCCCAATCATTTCAAACGTTTTACCAGGTCATAAACTGCCTTTTCGATCGCCATACGACTTGCATCTCCATAGGAGGCCGCCGTACTTCGTGATGTCCCTAATGATAATTTTTCTCCTGTCTCAACATCCGTGCAAACGATTTGTACGCCAACAGTCACATTATATCCCTGTTGCCCCGTAAGTCCCGTTACCTTTTCTCCCCCCTCAGCGTAATCATAGATTTCTCCATATACAACCTGTTCGGCCCCCAGCATTTTGCCATAGGAAACGGCTTCGGAATTTGAAAAAAATCCGGAGGCGCTCAGCCACTGCCGGTCCATGATGTCTTTTGTTATTTCAGGTTTTTCTTCCACAAATCGAAATCGGTTGGTTTCGAAAAGTGCTTCCAACACCAGGTTATGTATGCCCAGCCCCACGGATTTTTCCAATAGCTTCGGATACCGTTTTGCTGCTCTTTCGGAGAGGCCCAGGGGGAGAATTGCAACAATTGTTTTGACGCCTTCGTATTGAGGGAGCTCATCCATATGATGTGTCGGGGGGGGGACAGCTGATGTCGTTTCAGAAACAGACGTTGAGGCACAGGCCGATATCGCCAGGGAAATTAACAAAGCCAATATTGGAACATATTTATTTTTCATAAAAAACTCATTCGGTTGACATTAATTTTATTACAGCTTGGTGGATGGCATCCCTGGCGGCAATGCCAATGCTGGTTTCATCGAAACGAATAGCACCTTTTCGGATCTGGACCAGCAGCCCTTTGGATAAGGTCACGCCCTCACCTTTGCCGATCGCGGAGCGAATCTGCTTGCCGCTTTCTTTGATAAATATTTCAATCTCAAGGCTTGCGGTCACCTTGGAAAAGGAAAAAGGACCCGCCATGGCTCTCTTTCGTTGTTTATCAAAGCGTTGTACGATTCCATAGGCAATCGCATCACTTTCCATGCGATGTGTTTTTTCTTGCGCCGGGCACGATGAACGTTGATTAACTTCCATATGGTATTGTTGACTGTTCGAATGAAAGTCCTTGATCCGGTTGATAACTTCCGGATTGGTTTCAACGGGGATATATTCTCCTGTTTGAAAAAACGCCTCGGCAATAAGATTATTAACCCCCAATGCAACGAGCTGATCGTCCCATTCAACCGCACCACTTTGGTTTTGAACGCCAGTCACAATGAGTGTCTTGGGCTTTTCAGCTTCGAGACCAGACACGTTTTGCATGAAAATAACCGCCGTCATAAAGGAGATAAGCGTCTTCATTTTAAACTCACAAAGGGGAGATCGGTTCCCGACGATCTAAAATATGGGTGTTGTTGACCTTCTGTGAGTCGAGGTACCTGCTTGGCAACAAACTGAAACAATTCATTCAGGGAAATATAGCTGTTACCATCGAAGTTGGCTTTACCCGTCATGCCTTCAAGCAGCGCGTACGTAAATGCACCATGGCCGGAGTCTGAATCTTTAAGTTTGAACCGATCGTTTTCAAACGAAACCTCACCGCTTTTTGATGCCGCCAGAATATAAACCCCTGTTGATTCCTTTAGTAATGCGGCAAGATTTTCACCGGGGACATTCGCCCTTACATTTACGTTCAAAGACCCCGCGTGGCAAGTATCCATGGCGATGACCACCTTATTTACGTTTTTTGACAAAACATTCACCGATTCCTGAAAGTCGGACATCCGAAGGCCTTTTGAAAGTATGTTTTCAGCATCCACATCAGAGGGTAAAAAATAGTAGGAGCCTGTCTGACGATGTCTAATGCCGTGGCCAGCAATAAAAATGAAGACGACATCCTCAGGTGCGGCCTGCCCCAAATGACTGATGATGTTTTCAATAATACTATCTCTTGTAACATCATCATTCACCAATGTTTTAAAATGGACCTCAGCGTAAAGCTGGTGATCGTTTTTTAAAAAAAAGTCAGTCAGGCTGATGGCATCTTTGTCTGCATATTTCAGATTGGCTATCGTGCTGTTGTAGTTTGATACACCAATGGATAAGCCCCATAAAGCCGGTTTCAATGCTTGACCTCCGTAGACAGGTGCTTCTTTTGACTCTCCTCTCTTTGCATAGGTATCAGGCCCTTGAATGAAAAATTCTTTAACGACCTTATTTCCCCGTTCATCCATGGCTTCTATGATTATTTTCTTGGTGTTGTCATCCACCGCAATGTTGTTGGAGAAATACCCGTTGGCGTTTATAAGTGTATTGTTGCCATTGATACTCACATAAAGAACAGGGCTCTCATCTTGAACGATTCCAACCACCATCGTTTTTGGGGAGGTTTCTTTTAAGACCACTGTAAATCCTCTTGTAACAGGTGGTTGTATTAGAAAAATTTCTGGAGGGGTTTTATCTTCAACAGGTTTACTTTTCCCTTCCGAAGCGTGTGGTGCGGAAATATCGGGGGCTACTGCTTTTTTCCCCTGCTCACCGGTGGTTTTCGCTTTTGACAATGGACGAAAACATTCTTTCTGGTAGGTTGACAGGCGTTTCTGTGCTTCCGTCAACACATTGTCCGGCAATTTCAATGAAATTGTTTGGGCAAGATCCTTTGCCATTTTTTCTAATGCGCTATGCTGAGCGAATTCGAGAGTTCTTGCTGTTCCTAAATATTTTTTAGAACCGACGTCAATGATGGCACCAGTCGCCGTTTCCGAAAGCTTATAGGAAATGGTAATAACGGTTGTGCTCATTTTAACACCCAGAAAATCTTCCTTGGCATCCTGTTGATTTATCTCGGCGTTAAAGAAAAAACTCGCATTCTGAGAGGCGGCCATTTTTCTGAGTGCAGTTGTTTTTCCATCTCTAGCCAAGCGGTATTCTTTTTGCGTCAGCCGTTTTGAGGGACAGAATTCGTTTGAAGAAATCGCATTGAGGCCAGTTTGAATAAGATATTTAAAAAAAAGCGTTTCCGCCGGCATATGTAACCTGTCGGTACTGTCGATAGGCTTTTGTTTTTCATCGGAGGCTATGTTCGTTGGTGGACCGGAAGAGGGAGATTCAAAGTTAAATAGAACAGTGGCCGATAAAGCAAGACGTGGCAGGAAGACCACGCTGATTACAATGAGCAGTACCCGTGACAATGACTGTCTTGCGCTCATTTTTTCTCTCCTGTAAAAGAATGGCAGAAAAAAGAAACAGTTAACCATCAATAAGGCAACTATATTCAATGTGGTTTCAGATTGTTAGATTTTAATTTTATCGTTTTGACATTTTGTATGTCAACCGATAAATGACGAGCAGGTGGATTGCTCTGAACATGGCCTTTTGTTACTGACCGGGCATGATGACAATTCGAAACCCGTTGCCCATGCTACAGTGTTCTGGAACGTCATAATTGCGATCTGCCGATCGGCACCGCAAGCCGAGATAATTCCAGCCACCGCCGCGAAGGGTTCTGTATTCACCGCGTGATGGCCCGGTTGGATTTAAAACATTGCCAGAAGGATAGGTGTTCGCATACCAGTCTTGACACCACTCCCACACATTGCCGTGCATATCAAACAGGCCCCATGCATTGGGAATTTTTAGGCCGACCATATGTGTCTTTTCGCCGCTGTTTTCATCATGCCAGGCGACTTTTTCTAACTTTCCGGCATATGGTTTCATTGTGCCCGAACGGCAGGCATATTCCCATTCCGCCTCTGTTGGCAACCTGAATGAGTCTGCAGGGGCACCCTCTCTATTTGCCAGCATCAAACAAAACCGCTGGCAATCGTTCCAATTAACTGTTTCAACGGGTGCATCTGGGCCAGAGTTTTTAAAATATGACGGGTTATGTCCCACTACCGCTTTCCATTGCGATTGGGTTATCTCATATTTACAGAAATAAATCGGTGAAGTGAAGGTTACCTGGTGCTGGGGATCTTCGTCGCTATCTCGCCCATGTTCAGTTGATGGGCTCCCCATTAAAAAGGTGCCTGGCGGAAGCAGACGGAAATGAATGCCAGTTTTTTTTGTTTTTATCTCAAGTGGATAAAACGTTTCTTTGATGGCCGCCAGTTGTCTCTCCTGGGCGTCCTGGCTTCCCTCGTAAAGGTCATGTAGCGGGGCGTAGCGGGCATTTTCTACAGGCAATAGAAAGGGCGGTAAGCTATCACCGCCAAGGGCAACGTCATGCTGTAAAAGAGAAGCGACGATAAGAAAGATAAGAGATGTCGTGAATCGTTTCAATTCGTTGCCTCCAGCATTCTTGGGTGTATAAAAAGGTGTCCAATACGCAATTCAACAACGCTCGCCTTCTGAATGGATCCCAAAGCTACCTGTATTTCAGAACATCGATCATGGAATAGACTTTCCCCGGGCCACCAGACTGGACTTTTTCCTGGAGGAACCGGGCCGCATCAAGAGAACCTTTCATGTAAACATCCCGACCGTTAACATTGTGTGTTATCGAAAAAAGAACAGTGCCATCGTCGGATGTGAGGGTATAGGTATGCCATGCGTGGCCACTGATGTAGTCTTCCGGGATCCCCCATTTTTCTTTTTGGACGATCGGGTCCCGTTCCTGATGGATTTCATTTTCCATAAAATCGATACCCATTGCATTAAAGTACTGTACCATGGCTTTGGCGGTACCGCTGGTATCTGCTTTGCCGTGTTGGTGACTTTCCTTTACCTCCAGCCGATACCCCTTGAACAGGCCTGGGAAATTGGTAGCGCCATAGGACATCATGGCCTGGAGACCGACAATTTGTTTTGCCATGTTGGGCGCAATAACAGCATGGAGCTTCACATCCGTAACGTCCTTCAGGAGTTTATCGCGGTCGCCGCCTGTGGTTCCCATGACAAACGGAAGTTGATATCGGCAATAAAATGATGCATTGTCGTTGACTGCAGTAGGGTGCGTATAATCAATGGAAATAAACGGTGCTTCCTGTTCGATGATGCGTTTAATGGCAGCGTCACGAACTTCAGGGGCAATGAGACGAATGCTCATGTCACCCACGTTGAATGTTTTGTCTTCGATTTCAGGGCCAGTTAGTGAAAAGGGGATCAGTTCAAACCGTGGGTCAGCTATCGCGTGTTCTGACACGCGGACAGCCATATTGCCGGGAGTTCCATTTACCATCAGTCTTATTTTTTTCATCAGCTCCTCCAAATATGCCATTTGCGAATGCTTAACGGCAAAGTTTCTCTACACAGGCCCACAAGGCAGGGAATGCCGCTTTTTTTAGTGACCGTAGATTTTTTTCTAAAGATTGCAACGCTGTTGGAATGTAGCGTTCAAACTGTGTTTTACCTTTTATCCTGGTAAGGTATCCAAAAGCCCCTAGTATCTGAAGATTTCGTGTAATGCAACAATAGCGAAAACAGTTGATAAATGCAGATGTGGGAATTTGCATAATGGTGGAAATTCGGGACAAACAATATTCCAACAGTGCCTCTTGGATATCGGGAGATAGATTCGAATAGGGATCGATCAGTAGGGAGGCCAAATCATACTGGATAGGGCCTTTCCGGGCCCCCTGAAAATCAATTACAACGGGCTTTCCCCTGTAAATGAGGATATTTCTGGACTGAAAGTCCCGATGCATCAGGCCCTCCACAGCGCCAGTAAGGGCGTCTTTTGCTAACCGTTCAAACTCGGTGTGAAATGCATCCGATTGCACAGGGTGGTCCAGATAACCCTTTAAAAAGGCATCTCGAAAATAGTGGCATTCTTTTTCGATAATTACGTTGTGGTCATAAGACGCCGTTTGATAGGTCCACGCCAGGTCAAACCCTTCAATCCCTATCTGGGAAAACTGGATTAAAAGATCAATAACAGGTTCGTACACTGAAAGGACCTTGCTCGCGGAGGGGTTGTTTTGAAAAATACCTTGCAGGTGCAAATTGCCCATGTCTTCCAGGTAAACCAATCCAGCAAAAGGTTCACTGGCAAAGATTCGGGGCACCGAAATGCCTTTGGTGTTTAGGTGCCGGCCGATACGGATGAAGGCGTCAACCTCACGCTGCTTGGTGGGCAGATGAATGCCGTGGTCCGCTATAATTAATGACTGGTCGTCGGCAACAAGACGATACCATTTCCGATCGGAGCCATCGCCTGCCAGGTGTTGCTGACCTATGTTGGTGCCGGGCAGAGTGCCAAAGGCAAGTTGAAAGGCTTTCGGGGTTATGGCAGTCATAATCGTCTCTACATAACGATCAGGTGTGCCAATATCTTTCCAGACGCTGTCTCGGGCCAAATAAGCCTTTGGTGGTGTTCCCCGGTCAATGAGTTTCTGATAGGCGTCAATGCTGCTGGAAAATTGATTGTCCGGTATTAATTCAAGCACAGCCGGATCAATCACTTGAATGCCGGAAAAGGTTAATGGCGGTCGGTCGGCAAAACCGTTATTTTGAAAGCTGGTGATATGATCCGTTTCATCAATTGAAACGGAATTAAATCGATCGTCATCGGTAAGAACCAGGGTCGCGGGCGCTTTATGGCAGCAGTGAAACGCATATACTTTCATAAAATCGATGTCTGTATAGATATCCGCATTAACCACCAAAAAGGGAGCTGCGCCCCAGAAATCGCTTAGGTTTTTAATCGCGCCACCTGTGCCTAAAATTTGGGCCTCACGGTGAATTGTAAGCGGGACGGTATAGGCTTGTTGACTGAGGAACGCTTCGATTTCAGAATGCAGATGATGGGTGTTAACGGAAATGGCAGTGCAGCCCGATCGTTGAAGTTGCTTTATCAATCGGTCAATGAGGGGTACCCCGTTGATTGGAAAGAGCGGTTTTGGAATGCGGTTGGTGTGGGGCAAAAGCCGGGTTCCAAATCCCGCTGCTAAAATTAATACTTTCATATCGTTTATTGAAAAGGGTAATATTTATAAGCCTGTGCGCTGGTATCAGGCGATTATGACGACATGATTTCAAGATATCGTTGGAGCATTCCCAAGTAGGGTTCAATTTTATCCATATCTTCCGAGCTTCGAATTCCCTGGGCAGAAAAGAAATCCAAGGCGTTCTGATAATTTATTTTTGAAAGGGCCTCTTTCCTTTCAATTTCTTTCGCCTTATACATTTTCGACCCTCTGGACTGAACTTTCTTTAAACGGTCTTTGGGTTTTAAAGGCTCTTTTGCGGAATGAACAAAGAAACTTAAAGCAACCAAGTAAGACTCGAAAAAGGGTTTCAGAAACCGTGCAAAGAGACGCAATTTTCTGAAACCTGAAGAGGTTAAATTATAGGTATCAGGCAATGTCGGATGGGGCATCATTATCGCATCTTCAACAAACGCTTTGATAGATTTGCGAACTAAAAATGCGGGGCTTTTATCATGAGGAATTGAAAATTCGAATTTAAAAAGATCCTGTAACAAAGAATATCCATCGTGCAGATTGGATGCAGAAAATTGAAAGGCATCTTTTTCCAGTATCAAAATAGCGGTGTAAGCTGCTGGCACAAAATGACCGATACAATTATTTTTATAATAATCCAGGTTGGGGCGCCGATTGACGTTTACCTGATACAAAGGATCTTCCTGGGATGCGTCCGTATCCTGATCAAGTCGTTCAATCAATTTTCTTTGAATGTAATGATCAATTACTTTTTCAATGGCCTGCGTGTGGTCTATCAGGAGGGTGTCGCTCAGCAGGGCCTTGTTGGCGACAAGATGAGTCAGATAGGTTTCGACCTGTGTTATTATATGTGAATGCGCAAAACGATCCTTGGAAAAATTTAGTATGGCGCTTGCCACAAGTGCATAAGGGGTTACGACCGTTGCATCACCAATTGCATTGATAGTACGGGTCCCGATGTGACGGCATAGTTCGTTGATCTCTTTGGATGTTGCGGTTTCAATGGAGAGCTCTTTTTCCTTCAACAACGTATTCAGAGATATCGGTTCCAAAAATTTTACATAGATACGCCCATATTTCTTTTTTAAAAATCGACTGGCTTGGATAACCTGTTTAAGGTTTTCCGGCTCCTTCTGACGGCCTTCAATTTCATTCAAGTAAGCCTTTTCTTCTAAGACACGGTCATATCCAATGTAAACAGGAGCAAAAATCATGTCGTCGCAGGCATTGCTTTTGAATGCGGAAAGAAGCATTGAAACAAACCCCAATTGGGGGGTGAGCAGCTTGCCGGTTCGGCTGCGTCCGCCTTCAATGAACAGTTCGATATTAAATCCTTCTTCAAGGAGTTTGTGGACATATTCAGCAAAAACTTTCGAGTAGAGCGCAGCGCCCTTGAATGATCGTCGAATGGAAAAAGCACCACCCGCTCGGAAAAGAGAACCGATTGGCCAGAAAAAAAGGTTTTTACCTGCCACAACATGGGGGCATGGCATATTGTTAAGAAATAGGATGTAAGACAAAACCAGATAATCAATGTGGCTTTTATGGCAGGGGATCAGAATGATAGGGGCCCGTTGGGACATCTGTTTGATTCGGTTTAACATGTCTATGTTCAATGAAAAACCATCAAACATGGTGTTTAGAAACCAGCGCACCAAAATAGCACCAAATTCAATAATGGAAATATTATAATTTGCCGCAATTTCATCGATATAGGCGTTCGATTCTTTGTGGACCCTATACAAGGGTATGTTTCGCTTTTTGGCAAATTGGGACATTGTTTCGCGGAGTCGTTCGCTGGTAAGAATGCTCTCTTTTAATTCCTCTCTAGATTTGAGTACAGGCCCGGTTATGCTTTGGCGATGGCGATTAAACTGGAAAAGAAGGCTCCTCCTGAGCATTAATGCTATATGAAGGGTTGATCTGTTAATATTTTCTGGACGACCCAGAAAATCCTTAATGTTCACCGGGTCTGAAATTTCAATAAAAATTTTGCCGGGTTTTCTGATCAAGGTGAAAAGTCTGCGGAGTTTGCCTGGTTTCAATTCGGTACCAAACAGCACATCCAAAATTCCAGCTTTTGTTTTTGTGGGTTTTTTGCCAAAAAACATAAGATGTGGAATGATGAAAATAGGTTGGTCCATTGATTGCTGCATTTCAACAAGATATTGAATGGGGTCGGTTTCCGCTTTGACAAAACGCCGGTAAAACCCCTTTGCCTCAACCAATGAAAAAAAGGCACATCGGCCTTTGATCAGTTCGCGTTTAATATATCCTCGTGCATACGGGTCTGGAAAAGTCCGATAGCGAGCCAGATGGTCCAAATAGCTTAACAAAATTTTCAACAGTCGCGAGGGGGGCTGCCAAACGCGAATTTTATAACCAAGGCCAATTTCCGGAATACGCAAACCTTTTTCAGTGTAGCGCGTATGATAAAACAGAAAGTCAAAGTAGCTTTTAAATTTATTTGCGTAGACGATGACGGCATCTTGAGGAATCTGTTGAAGTTTTTTTGCTTGCTCATCGCTCAACCGAATACCGCGATAGAAAATTTTGAAAAACAAATATGTCAATGCGTTGGTTCGCGAAGGGACAAAACAGAAATAATGGTCATGGGTTCCCTGGATAATCCTCTTCACCCATGCATCTACCTTTTGGGTAACTGAGGACAATATTTTTTTAAAATTGGATATCATTTATTTAGGTTCGATTGTTAAATGGGAGGTGGCCGATTTTATCAGCGGATCCATATTGATTAAGTAATAATAAAGCACGTACATTGAATGCGATTCGGGATACGGACAGTCACGTGTGAAGGCCTTCCATGCATCAGCGGTTCATGAGTGCATCACAAAACAACGCCCCGCATTGCGGGGGGCTGCCGATTCACGACAGTTCGATTTCTACTACCAAATTTAAAAGGGGATTGCAAATCATTATTTTGACCTATTTGTTCAATAAATACCTATAAATACAGGACTTATGAGGTTGGATGGATAATCTCGGCAACAGACGGGGGACAAAAGTCGGCCTTTATCTTGACAATGGTTATTTATTGCCCCGAAACCGTTACAAACTGATTGGAAAAATATACTTGCCATACAATGGTGGTTATGATACCAACCATGACGAAAACATGAGGAAAGTAGATCCGCTGCCTGATCACTACATTAATGACGCTGCGTTGGGCAGGAACGGAGATGAAAGATTTTGAAATAAATTGATGATTGAAGGAGGATGATTTCTTATGAAAACTTTGATTGGTGGAGCGATTGCAGCCGTTTTGGGACTAATCGGCATTTCCGTATGGTGGCAACCCTTTTTTCAACTACTGGCCGGAGCTATTCCAATCATGTTGCTCTTAGGTGGCGCATTGGCTCTATACCTCGGGTTTGATGAGCTGAAAGATACCTGGAAAAAAGAAAGCACTGCATCTGACACGGAAGATGAGGACGATGTAGACAAATACAAAAAAGAGATTGACGATCTCAAAAAAGAAATCGAGACCCTCAAAGAGGAAAAAGCCTAACAACCAGTTAAGCGACAACGCCCTGGCTGATAAAGGTCAGGGCGTTTTTTTATTCTGGAAGCCAAATGATAGCCACCACAGCAGCCTGAAATGGGATCTGACTGATCCAATGACTGGGTTTGGCGCTAGTATTGTAAAACTTTTTGCCGTATTTCCTTAAATGCTTCCAATTCTCCTTGCCAAGTGGTTTCAATCTCTCCCAATGATATCTGTGCCTCGAGCTTCTCTCTGATCTTCGAATCGCCAATAATCAAATCGATTGGTAGATGCACCTCATCATACTCGTAAGGTGGGGATGCCCACTGGAATTGATCACCATGACAACGCAAGATTGATTGCAGCAAGGCAAGACTTGAAATGTAGGGACGGTAAGTTTGGGGATCGGTGACGTGTAGTTGAAATCCAAGGCAACGCGCGTCCGTATGCTTGTTGCTTGTTGGTTCAAACGCCAATGGTCGAAGCGTGACACCAGGCATTATTTGCATTATTTCTTTATTCAGTGTGGAGAGGACCCTGTGCGGCGAGATGAAAGGGGCACCCAATATTTCAAAGGGTTGGGTTGTCCCCCGACCTTCAGACACATTGGTGCCTTCCCAGATAACTTGTCCGGGATATACCATTGCCGAAGTTGGTGTGGGCATGTTGGGTGAAGGGGCAACCCAGGGAAGACCAGTTTCATGGAAATACATGGCTCGGTTCCACCCCTTCATGGGCAAGATCTCCAAATCACACCCGATCCCGTAATGATCGTTGAAAAGAACTGCCAACTCACCCATAGTCAAACCGTGACGCATCGGTATCGGAAACCGTCCCACAAAGGAAGTTAAATCCGCAGACAAGATGTTTCCTTCCACCGAAACCCCATTTACTGGATTGGGTCGATCCAGGATGATTACTTTCTTGCCATACCGCTTTGCCGCTTCAAGACAATAGGACATGGAGTAAATAAACGTATATACCCGTGTGCCAACATCTTGCAGGTCGATGATAAGCACATCAATTTCGTTCATCATATTTTGCGTCGGCCACCGGGTCTTTCCGTAAAGACTGTAGATCGGAATGCGTAAGGCATCATCAATCGTATCTTCGGATTCAATCATGTTATCTTGTTTTTCGGCAAAAAAACCATGCTGCGGTGAAAAAATAGCAGTAAGATTATCGTGAAATAAGCCGTGCAGTAGTGTCTTGGCATGAACAAAATGACGGTTTACCGAGGCGTGGTTGCAAAGTAAACCAATCTTCATTCCAAACAACCGCTTTGGTGGGGAGTTCACCAATGCATCCAGACCGGTTTGAATGGTTTTCATTTCGTTTTTGAACCCTGTGGCTTTGAATTATACCGTTTCGATTTTGGGTTACGGGAGTTTGCGTTACGGGTAAAATTCCCAGATTTTTCAGAACGGTTTCTACGGTGGTATGATTTTGATGGTGTCGTCCGTTTTTGCTTTGGTGGTCTTGATCTTTTACTTTTGGATGTATGGGGGGGGGAGGGCAACTCAAGCCAGCTTTCATCTGGATGAATACAGTTTAGCTTTTCGCCAAGAAAGGCCTCAATATTTGGAATATAAAAGGAGTCTTCTTCACAGGCGAAACTAATGGAAGTACCACTGGCACCGGCCCGCCCGGTGCGACCGATCCTATGGACGTAATCTTCTGCATCATGGGGCAGGGTATAATTAATGACATGGCTGATTCCTTCAATATGAAGGCCACGCCCAGCAACATCTGTCGCCACGAGGACTTTTATTCTGCCTGTCTTGAAATTTTCGAGTGTTTTGACGCGCGTTTTCTGGGCTATCTCACCGGAAATCATGGCACAATTGAACCCATATTGGAATAAAAAATCAGTCAGGCGTCTTGTTTCATCCCGCCTGTTGCAGAAAATAATAACCCGTTCCAGTTTTTGTTGTGTCAGGATGTAATGCAGTAATGCTAACTTTTCATTGGTGGTGGTAATATAAACAATCTGCTTGACGGTATCGACTGCCACCTGCTCTGGTTCAATTTCCACGTGGATTGGTTGCCTGGTCCAGTTGGAAGCCAGGCGAATAACTTCCGGTGCCATGGTAGCACTAAAAAGAAGAGTCTGGCGGTCACTTTTTGATGGTGTATAGGAAATGATTTTACGAACATCCGGAATAAACCCCATGTCCAGCATACGATCTGCCTCATCAATCACCAGGATTTCTAACGCCTTCAGGCTAAGCTCCCGTTGTTTGTGAAAATCGATCAAGCGTCCTGGGGTTGCAACCAATATGTCTGGTGTGTTGCCACGAATCATTTGACGTTGTTTTTCATAATCCATTCCGCCAAAGACTGCAAAAACTTTAAGCGGAGTGTATTTTACCAGCATTTTTGCTTCATCAGTGATTTGCATTGCCAGTTCGCGTGTTGGGGCCAAAATAAGTGCCCGAGGCCGTGACGTGCGTTTGTTTTTTCCTCCGGGAGGAGATGTGACAAGTCTGGTAATAATCGCGATTAAAAAGGCCGCTGTTTTACCGGTCCCGGTTTGGGCGCGACCTGTGGCATCTTTTCCTTTGAGGATGCCCGGTAAAATTTCAGCCTGAATTGGGGAGCAGTATTGAAACTCCAAGTCATAAATCGCATGCATAAGAGCGGAGGGCAATCCAAGATCATGAAATCGCAATTTCCCGTCCTCTGGTGGGACCTGAAAAAGGCCGACATGCCACTTTTTCCGGTTGGTACCAGAGTTTTTTGAGGGGGCGGGTTCCAATGATGTTGGGGATGCTTCGGTAACTTTTAACCTTTTGTTCTTGTGATATGCTGAAGATCGCTTTTGTGAGGTTAACGGTGGTGTCTCAGGATTCAAGTCGGTATTGGTGTCGGTGGCGCTTGTCTGTTGTTGCCTGTGACTATCTTGATCCTTGCCGTTAATGATAAATAAATTTTTAATTCGACTGTAAATTGTTTTAAAAAACTTGTGTGTCAATGCTAACTATCTTTCATTTTTGGTTAATGGCTGTAGTGCCAGTAAAGATCCACTGCAAAGAATAACTCGTTGGCAAATATGCAATTACCGAATTGTTATGCCGACAATCTAACCTATTTCTTTTAAAAAACGTGGAATTTGATCACAAATGTCAGGTTTGCCAACTAAAAGATGGGTGTTAATTTGATGTCCATTTAAGTATTCATTTAGAAAAAAGTTATTGCCATCAATTTTGCAAATTTTTCCGCCAGCCGATTCAATAATACATCGCAGGGCCGCAAGTCCCTGAAAGGCTTCGTTGGATATTACGGCCGCATCTGCAAGGCCTTTTGCCACATAACAAATATGTGCGCCGGTGCAGCCAAAATCGCGTATTTTACCAGGAAAGTGGCAGGCATAGTGCTTATGGAACCTGGCAAAGGTAAAAAGAACACTTTCGTCGTTTACGAATTTGGAGGGTGTTACCGAAATAATTTCATTTTGGTGATAGGCCGGCTCGCCGGCACTTGCATAAAAAATGTCGCCAATAGCTGGAAAATAGTAAATTCCGAAGATGGGCCAGAAATTTTCAACCAATGCCAATGAGATTCCCCACAGTGGAATGCCGGCCTGAAAATTGGCACTGCCGTCCATTGGATCAAAAATCCATAGGTATCGGCTGTCGCCGTGACAGTAATCACATTGTTCGTGTGTATTTTGGTAGAATTGGTGGTCTGGAAAGTGCACGTGAAGTTTTTCCTTGAAAAACTGATTTAATTCCAACTCCGCTTTTGTGACAAGATCAATATCAAATCGCCTGTCTGATTTCCTCTTTCCAAAAAAAATTAATGCGTGGTCACCGGCCTCTCGGATTGTATCTGAGGCGAATGATTTCAACTTGTTGACATTAAGATCTTTGTTGGCCAAAATTGCTCCCTCATGGTTGCATTTTTAGGTGGGTTATGGATGCCAAATACCTGAATATATTAAAACCACTTTATGTAAAGAAATTCAAGCCGATTTATTGTTTTTCAGAATGTCAATAATCTGGTCGATATAGTCATCTGCCTTTTCGACGGTGAATGTACATGCGCCCGCCCCGGCGTGGCCGCCCCCACCGTAAGTAGAAAGCAGTTTTCCTACATTGACGTTACAATTTCTGTTAACAATGCTATGACCGAGACTCAGAATAATCTTTTGGCAATCGTTGTCATGGTATCGGATCTTAACGCTCACCACTGCTTCAGGAAACAGAGAATAGGCCAGAAACCGGTTTCCTTCCGGTGCCGGGTGACAGGGACGAAAATCCGTAACAGCCACATGGCCGTCCAAATATGTATGTTTTTTAAGGAGATGGTGAAAAGCATTGTTTTGTGACACCGTAATTTTGCAACGAGAAATAATTTCAGGGTGTTGCATTATTTGATGGATTGTTTGATATCTCAATAACTGTACCAAATGACGCCAATAGGATGCATCATTTTCATTTCGTCCAGAAATTGTCATGGAGAGCAATACATAGGGATATTTTTCCGGATGTAATATCTGGTCTGCATTCAAATTGGCAGAATCAATATCATCGGTATGACTGACAAGCTCTTCAAAATCCTTTTGATAACGACCGTCATAGTATTCGAAAATGACGCGAGCCGCCGATGGGGCGATGCGAAACGCTCCACGGAAGTGTTTTCCAGGCTTATTGGTTACATGGTGATCAAACCATAGGGAGCAGCCGGCATTATAAGGCAAATTTGCAATAATATCATCTGATTCTATAGTAACCAAGCCTTTTTGCATATCGTTCGGTTGCACCCATTTGATTGGCTTCGTTATCGGCTCAGCTTCATATAAAAGCGCGGCGCAAACAATGCCATCAAAATCCGGTCTTGTCACAATTCTCATGATCGTTACCCTGTTAATTTCTGTTAATAAGCAAATACAACGATGATCAGCCGAATGATAGGAAGATAACTTTCAAAAGAACACTTTAGCACAATCGGACTTTTTTGTCGTGTTCTTAGCACATGATTATATTTTGTGTATTGTTTTGAAAAATACAGGTGGTAATGCTAAAGTATGCCTCGAATATGCAAAGGGACACACGACGTAATACGCTAAACGTCCCATATTAACTTTATGAACAACTCTTATGCAAGAAATTACAAAAATATTGATATACGCTTGACGATTTACATGATTTTTGAATAAAATACGCATGTTAATAAAGGAACTAACTGCCGATGATATTCGATATTGTCTATAATAGAGCAACTCCAGAGAAGTGAGGTACATTATCTTTATTAAACGCATTCTTTTATTTATTCGGTTGGCCAAAAAAATGGGTTATAGCAATATTGCTATAACCCTTTGATTTTAATGGCACGCCTGAAGGGATTCGAACCCCTGACCTACGGATTAGAAGTCCGTTGCTCTATCCATCTGAGCTACAGGCGCTCAAAATAATGCTGTGCTCTAACATAGGATCTTTAGGTTGTCCATAGAAAATTATCCAAGTATATTCACTGCGGGGCTGAAAATAATTGATTGGTAGTGGTGTGAATTCCCATATAATGGGCTGAACATTCGAGAAAACTATAAAATATGGATTCGGTGACATGACTCAGACTGAAAAAAAACAACATAAGACACCAGAGAAAGCATCCCCTTCACCCTCCGGGTTGTCTTCGAACACCTCAAAAAAAGATGCCAAGAAAGTTGAAAATGACAAATCATTAGTAAAATATGACCCGCTTCATCGATACCTTGCGGAAATAAGCAAATATAGCCTTCTTACAAGAGAGGAGGAAATTGATTATGCCAAGCGGGTGCAAGAACATGGTGATGAAGAGGCAGCCTATGTGCTTGTAACCGCCAATCTGAGATTGGTTGTAAAAATAGCATTGGAGTTTCAACGGGTTTGGATGCAAAACCTGTTGGACCTGATTCAGGAAGGCAATATCGGGTTAATGCAGGCCGTTACGAAATTTGATCCCTATAAAAACGTTAAATTTTCGTATTATGCCTCCTTTTGGATCAAGGCATACATCCTCAAATTTATCATGGACAATTGGCGCTTGGTTAAAATCGGAACCACCCAAGGACAACGCAAGCTGTTTTTTAAATTAAAAAAAGAAAAACAGAAACTCATTGACGAGGGGTTTGATCCCAAACCAAAACTGTTATCCCAGCGGCTTGGGGTGTCTGAGAGAGAAATTATCGACATGGATCAGCGGCTTGATGGCTGGGATGTATCCTTGGATGCGCCTTTAAAGGAAGACTCAGACACTGAGCGGGTTGACTTTTTACGTTCAGAGTCTGAATCAGCTGAAGATCAGATGGCCAAAAAAGAGATGGAATCGTTACTGCATGAAAAAATATTTGAATTCAAAAAACAGATGACGCCGAGGGAAGCCGAAATTTTTGACTTAAGAATTTTCTCAGATCATCCGGTAACACTACAAGATATAGGGGATCGGTATGGTATTTCAAGAGAACGTGTGCGACAGGTTGAGAAAAATATTATCAAAAAAATGAGGGAGTATTTCAAAAACGAAATACCGGATTTTAAAGTCTATTCGGCAGATGAGTAAATGTGCTCCTGTAGCGAAACATTTCAGCTTGATAAGACCCAAGGCGGTGACAGGCGCTCACGCTAAATCGTTTTAACGGCATCGAAAGAACAAGAGAAATTATGCTTCTATTTTCAAAGAAATTTGCGCTGGTGTTGATGCTGGTGCTATGCGGATGTTCCTCTGTGAAGGTCACACAAGAAAAACACTTTTCCGTGGCCACTAAGAAAAAAAACCATCAGGTTGAAGAAACAAATTATCATAAGGGTAAATATTACAATTACTTGATGGCGCAACAGTACCGTCGGTCAGGGACATTGACGCATGCCATTCAGAGCCTGAAGAAAGCCATCGCCTTCGATGCGACTTCGGTTTTTTTGAAACGGGAGCTTGCAAGGTGTTATATAGATCAGAATGAAAATGAAATGGCCCTGCAGACAATTGAGGCAGCCATTCGGACGAATCCGAACGATATCGAAACCATTATATACTATGCGAGAATATTGGAATCAATGGATCGAATGGAAGACGCCAAAAAAGCTTACTATGACATCATTGCCATTGATCCAAAGCAGGAAGAGATCCTTTTAAGACTGGGTCATTACCACATGGAAGCGAAAGAATATTCAGCGGCACAAAAAATATACACGATGCTTATTGAGCACTTCCCGCACTCCTATGTGGGACAATTTTTTCTTGGAAAAATATATGCGATCCAAGGTGAATTTGAGATGGCGGAAGCGAAATTTAAAAAGACATTAACCCTTGCCCCCGGTCTTGAGGAACCCAAAATTGAATTAATTGCTATCTATAAAGAACAAGGGGAAAAAGAAAAAATCATATCACTTTATCAAGATATTCTTAAGACAAATTCGGACAATATTCATATGGCCTTCGAACTGGCCCTCTTTTATGCGCAGGAAAATATGTTGAAGGACGCTGTTCGGCTCCTTGAACAACTTGGGGAAAGAAGTCTCCATGATCGCGCGGTGGTTCGGGCAATTGTTCAGAAATATATCGAAAAAAAACGATATGATGATGCCATAATATTATTAAAGGGAATGTTGCAGGGAGCGCCTGAAAACGATGAACTACTTTATGTTGCAGGTGTCGCCCATGATGAAAAAGGGGAAAAACAGCGTGCCGTTGAATTTTTTGAGAAGGTAGATCCGGATTCCCAATTTCATGTGAGCGCTGTTATACAAACTGCTTTGATATATCAAGAGAAGGGGGATGTTGAGACGGCCATTTCACTCATTTCATCACTCATTGATAAAATACCTGATAATCCAGATTTCTATCTTTACTTGGGCTCTTTTTATGAACAAATTGAGGATACCGATCGGGCAATCGAAGCTTTTCAAAAAGGGCTTGGCTTCAATTCCCAACACATTGGAATCTTGTTTAGGGTGGGGGTCGTCTACGACAAAATTGGGGATAAGGATGCATCGATCGAACAGATGAAAAAGATTATTGCCATAGACCCTCATCACACGAATGCCCTCAATTATCTCGGATACACCTACGCAGACATGGGGATCAATTTAGATGAGGCCGAGCGTTTGATAACCGCTGCCCTGAAAAACCGGCCTGATGACGGGTATATTACCGACAGCCTGGGCTGGGTTTATTACCAAAAAGGGCAAATCGAAAAAGCGCTTGTCTTTTTAAAAAAAGCAGTTGCACTCATGCCGGAAGACCCGATTATCTTGGAGCATCTTGGTGATGCATATCTGGCGCTGGGAAAGACTGAGAATGCATTGCAGTACTACAAAAAAGCCTTGTCCTTAAAGGGGGATGACACGGCGCAACTCGAAAAAAAGATCAAATCGTTGATCACAAAAGGAAACAAGTGACCGATAAACACTATTTTCATCAAGTTAAAATCGTTGTTGCCGCTATTGCAACAACGTTTTTTTTATGTCATTGCGCAAACAGACATTATCGCCCCCCTGTATGGGGCGACAGGTATACGAATGAAGGCGTGTACAGGGTCCTACAACAGTTACGGTTAAAAAACAGCTTGATTCAACGAATCAAAGGCATTGGCACCCTTCAATTACAGCATGGGAATACCCTGCAAAAGTTACGGGCAGCATGGATAGGTGAGTTTCCAAACCATCTACGCTTGGAGTTGATGGGGGTCACCGGACAGCCGGTTGCAAGCCTTGCTAGTGATGGCATATGGAATTATTTTATTTTTCACCCGGATAAAAAATACGTTCAACGGCGTGTTACCGAAAACGATCTGGGGCGTATAATATCGTTACCACTGTCCGCCGAAGCCCTGCTCCACTTTTTATGTGGGAGGGTATCGATAAAAGAGGGCGGGGAGGGGTGGATGTTAAGGGGCGAAGACGATGAAATGAAAGAACTCGTTTATAAGGAGACGGAGGCGTCGCTTTTTCAGCATATTTATTACGATAGCAGCACATTCGAAGTTCACCATATTGAACTTAAAAATGAAACCGGTGACTTAATGCTGCAAGTATCATTTGGAGAGACAGAACCGAAAGACAGCCCGGCGGTACCATCGTTTCTCAGCATAACCAACAACCGGGATATAACCTTGAAGATGAGAATTGATAAAACATGGATCAACCCGACGATAAATCCGGGAACGTTTAGATTGGAGCGAACAAAGTGATATGACCTCTTCTCAGGTAATTGCGCTTGAGGCACGCCTTAACGGTTGCCGTAATGTCTTGACCCTTGGGGTTCGGCCCAATTTTTCAGACTATACGGCCGAAGAGGTCCGCCTTATTCGATCAACCCCAAAAATATTCTACCCGACACAATTTTATGCCGATCTGTTTGATACTATAGGAAAAAAAACGTTTCCAAGCTATCATACGTATAAGTTTACCCAAGACAAGATCAAACAAACGGCGTTGTTTGAAATGCTTGGCGCGCCACACCCGCGCACCCGAATCTTTTATGGGCCAAGACAAAAGAAAAAAATTACCTCCTATTTCGATTTTCCGTTTATCGCAAAAGTACCAAGGGGATCTGCCTTAGGGCGGGGCGTTTTTTTGATCAAAAATGAAACGGATCTGACGGCATACTTGACTGATAACTCTCCCGCATTTATTCAGGAATACCTTCCTCTGGACAGGGATATTCGCGTCGTTGTTATCGGCAAAGAGGTGGTCCATGCGTATTGGCGCGTTGCCGCTTCAGGAGAATTTCGTACCAATGTGGCAGCTGGCGGGCATGTCAGTTTAGAGCCTGTCCCCTCCAAGGCCCTGGATTTGGCCCTGAGAGTGGCCATTGCATGCCATTGGGATGATGTGGGGATTGACATCTGTATCCATGAAGGCACTCCCTTCATTCTTGAAGCAAATATGAAGTATGGAAAGGAGGGATTTCGTCAGGCAGGCATTGACTATCTTCGACTGATGGAATCTTTAATAGAAAACCATTCAATATGATTAACGCTGCATATGGAAAACATTCATGAATGATCTAACCCAAATCCGATTGTCATTGGATAAACGGGAAAAAGAGTCGTTATCTCCGTTTGCCACCGTCAGTGAGAAGGGAATTCGAAAATTCCCTGAGTCAACCGATACTGTTGGCTATCGCCAGCCGTTTTCAAAGGATGTGGATCGAATATTGCACTCCCTTGCCTATACCCGATACATAGATAAGACCCAGGTGTTCTCCTTGGTTCAGAATGATCACCTGACCCATCGGGTGCTTCATGTTCAGCTGGTATCGAAGGTGGCCCGAACTATCGGTCGTTTTTTATCTTTGAACGAAGATTTGATTGAGGCCATTGCCTTGGGGCATGATATCGGTCATGCACCTTTTGGTCATGATGGCGAGAGAATGCTTTCCAAACTTTGTGTGGAAAGCGGTATCGGGCAATTTCATCATAACATCCAGAGCATTCAATTCCTAAATAAAGTTGAACGGAAGGGCATCGGATGGAATTTATGTCTACAAACCCTCGATGGAATTTTCAGCCATGATGGCGAAGTTCATAGCCAGGATTTAATGCCACAGCCCGACAAAACGTTTGAATCCCTTTTCCATGATATGGACGAAAAAAAGAAAAAATCAGATATGGCTGTTGTGCCAATGACACTGGAGGGGTGTGTGGTGCGAATGGCCGACACCATTAGTTATATTGGCCGAGACTTTGAAGATGCGATTCGTCTCGGCATGGTGAAACGGCATGAGATTCCCGACGCCGTAAAGTCCGTTCTGGGAGATTCCAATGGAACGATTGTGTTCAACCTTGTGACCGACATCATTCAAAACAGTTTCCAGAAACCTGTCATTTCATTTTCGCCAAATGTTTCGAACGCTTTGAAGATTATGAAAGTGTTTAATATGGAGCGAATCTATAGAAATTCAAAGATGAAGCGTCACTTAAAAAATATTGGACAACTATTTGAAATATTATTTGTGAAATATATCAGTGATATACGTTCCGATGATCGTTCTTCAGTGATATTTGCACATTTTTTAAAAGATATGCGTACCGCTTACATGGAACAGCATTCTCACGAGGAAATTGTCAGGGATTTTTTGGCAGGCATGACGGACAGGTATTTTATACAACAGTGTCCCGAAAAAATGAGGCCAAAACCGATCACTGTGGGATAAACCTTAGCGTTAACATTCTTTCGAGGGACATCTCGTTGTACCAGCCCAGAACATACCGCAATCAGATTCAACCGGTGAACTTGGTTTCCTTCCAAATGATCGTGAAGGAGACCGATCTTCATGTATTGGCTGAAAAGAAGCTCAAGAAAGAGACCCGCGACAGCATATTGTACCATCGGGGTATTCTTGAAAGATATATTGAAAAGGATCCGCGATTTCTATCATCGATGATTCCATGGATAGAGGATGCACCTATGCCCAAACTTGTATATGACATGGTCTGGGCTGGCCGGGCGGTCAACGTTGGTCCGATGGCATCGGTGGCCGGGACCATCGCAGCGTGTGTTGGTATGGATTTGTTGGCATTTTCAAAAGAGGTGATCGTTGAAAATGGTGGGGATATATTTATACATACTGAATTGCCGGTAACCATCGCCGTATTTGCAGGTACCTCCCCCCTTAGTTTGAACATCGGTCTATCCCTGGGAGGTGATAACGTGCCTATGGCAATATGCACTTCCTCGGGTACGATCGGACACTCTCACAGCTTTGGCAAGGCGGATGCCGTTTGCGTAGTGTCATCCTCTTGTGCTTTGGCAGATGCTGCGGCTACTGCCATTGGAAACCGGGTGAAGACCGTAAAAGATATCGAGGCGGCCATTGAATGGGGAAAAACAATTAAGGACATAGAGGGAATCTTAATCATTGTTGGGGAAAAAATGGGGATTTGGGGCCCCCTTGAACTCGTGCCAACCCATGGAAAAAAAGGTTGAGTTTTGTGGTCGGAAAGAGTACAACTGCCTGCATCCAATACTATTTCATGTTGATAGGGTGGGTACAGAAATGGAAACGATGTGGGCCCCGTGGCGTATCGAATATATTTTGGGAGAAAAGCAGGAAGCATGCGTCTTTTGTGCCGCAATGAAACATGCTGACAGCCTGACCCTCTATAAAGGGATGACAACCATGGTTGTCATGAACAAGTTCCCATACACGAACGGGCATCTTCTTGTGGCACCGGTTCAGCATGTGGCGACATTGTCACCACTCTCTGTCACAGAGAAAGGACAACTACTTGAAACCGTGGACCGTGCAATAGACGTATTAAAGGATGTAATGGCACCGGATGGATTTAATGTGGGGTTGAATTTGGGGAAGGTGGCCGGGGCGGGTATTGAAGAGCATCTTCACTTTCACATCGTACCCAGATGGCACGGTGATGTCAATGCGCTGACTGTTTTTGCAGATGTTCGGGTAATCCCCCAGCACATTGAGGCAACCTACCAAAGCTTAAAACCTGGATTTGATAAACTGCCCCTTGAAGTGTGAAAACGAGGAGAAATCGAATGAAAAAGCTGAAAATATTTCTATGGGTAATTTTGATTGGTATTCTTGGCCTGATTATGTTTCAAAATAAAGAATACTTGCTGGAGCAGCAGAGCATGACGTTTAATTTCTATGTTAGTGAAGAGTATCAGAGCCCACCGTTACCCAATGGTGTCTGGTTTTTGGCCTGTATCGTCATCGGTTTTCTTGTCTCTTACTTTTTCAACCTGGTAGACCGCTTTAAAGCGAACAGAACGCAGAAGGAGTTGCAGGCAAAAATCGATTCACAAATTGATATGATTTCAAAATTAAGAAGTCAACTAGAAACTATCGAGACTCCATTGTCTGAAACCTCGCCTATCGAACCGGTGGAAGATACAAGTTCGACACCGGATCCCCAGATCCCAAACCAACCTTCAACAACCTGATTCTCTTGCGGATGAGTTCATGTGTTTACTCATCGATATTGATCGATACTATCAACAGGTAATTTCCTAAGTTATTTCATGGCGACGCCTAAAATGACCCCCATGATAAAACAGTACTTGTCCATTAAGGAAAAGTATCCTGATGTATTGCTGTTCTATCGCATGGGGGACTTTTATGAAATGTTCTTTCAGGACGCCGAGATTGCTTCCAAAGAACTTGAAATCACCTTAACCTCTCGCAACAAAAACGATAAGAAACCGGTTCCCATGTGCGGAGTTCCCTTTCGGGCTGCACAGAGCTATATCGGTCGGTTGGTGGAACGAGGGTATAAGGTGGCCATCTGTGATCAGGTGGAAGATCCGGCCTTGGCCAAGGGGCTTGTGAAGCGAGAGGTCGTCAGGGTTATTACACCGGGGATGATTGTTGAAAATGAATTTCTGGATGAAAAGACAAATAATTTCATCCTTTCTGTGATGGTTCGGCAAGAACAGATTGGACTCGCGTTTCTTGATATTTCGACCGGTACGTTTCGTGTGACCGAATCCGAGGATTTGAAAGCAATCGTTGATGAAACACTCCGAATCGCTCCTCGCGAAGTGATATTGCCTGAAGGATTAAAGCAGAATCCCGCCCTGATGACAATTCGGCGGAATCTCGATCATGTTGCCAATACCTATCTTTCGGACAGTTTCTTCGGCTATAGCCGGTCCCGTGAAATGTTAACCGAGCAGTTTAACACGATTACTTTAGAAGGTTTTGGTTGCGAAACCCTCATGGCGGCGGTGGGAGCTGCAGGTGCCCTGGTACATTATATTCAGGAGACCCAGAAACAGAAGCTTGCTCATTTGTCTAGTATCGAGACCTACCACTTGAACCGGTATCTATGGGTTGATGACATCAGTTGTCAGAACCTTGAAATCATTAAAAACATCCGTACCAGCCAGAAAAAGGGAACACTTTTGGGGGTTCTGGACAAGACCAGCACTCCCATGGGGGGGCGGTTGATCCGGCATTGGCTTCGGTATCCATTGCTGGCCCTGGATGATATCGTTGCTCGTCATGATGCGGTTGAAGAGGCCTTAACAAAGACCAAGGAGCGGACACGGATTCGTGAAATCCTCAAATCTGTAAACGACCTGGAACGTCTGTGCAGCAAAATTACGATGGGACAATGCAACGGGAGAGATTTGGTTTCGTTAAAGCAATCTCTTCAACAATTGCCAGGCCTATGGAAGCAGCTTGCCTTATTTGACTCCTCATTGCTGTCCTGTTTTGAGTCCGATCAGGCGCTGGCGATCTTGGCTGGACGGATCGAAGCGGCCATTCGGGAAGACGCACCGCCAACAATTCATGACGGCGGCATGATCAAAACCGGTTACAACCAGCAACTCGACGAGCTTATTCAGATCAGCCAGGATGGCAAAGGGTGGCTTGCAAAACTTGAGGCTGATGAAAAGGAGAAAACCGGATTAAGCTCCATTAAGGTGCGCTACAACAAGGTTTTTGGCTATTTTATAGAGGTATCAAAATCCCAATCCAAAGATGTGCCGATTCATTATGTACGAAAACAGACCCTTGTGAACGCTGAGCGGTATATTACCGATGAACTGAAGAATTTCGAGAACAAAGTACTTAATGCGGAAGAGCGGCGATCCTCGCTTGAAAGACAATTGTTTGATGAAATTCGTGTAGAGGTCATTGCGCAGAATATTGCCATTCAGACCGTATCAAAGTTTATCGCCACGGTTGACTGTCTGTTGTCATATTCCGAGATAAGTGCCCAAAACGGCTATCGCCGGCCCAAACTCAATACCGATGGCAATCTTACCATTAAAGACGGGCGGCACCCGGTGGTTGAAAAACTGATTTCCGGTGAACGGTTTGTACCCAATAGTATCCAAATGGACAATGAAGACAACCAGGTACTGATTATTACCGGGCCCAATATGGCAGGAAAGTCCACGATTTTAAGACAGGTGGCATTGCTCGTCGTCATGGCACAGTCTGGTGCGTTTGTGCCAGCGGCCAGCGCGGATATTCCCCTTACGGACCGCATTTTTACAAGGGTTGGTGCCTTGGACAATCTGTCTGCAGGTCAAAGCACCTTTATGATAGAGATGGAGGAGACCGCCAACATCCTAAACAATGCCACGGAAGACTCTCTGATCATTATGGACGAAATCGGAAGAGGAACTAGCACATTTGATGGCTTAAGTATTGCGTGGGCAGTTGCGGAATATCTGCATGATTTTAAGGGGACTGGGATTAAAACACTCTTTGCGACGCACTATCATGAGCTAACGGAACTGGCGCGGCAAAAACAACGTGTTAAAAATTTCAACATTGCGGTCAAGGAGTGGAACGAAGAAATAATTTTTTTGCGTAAACTGGTCGAAGGTGCTACCAATCGAAGCTATGGCATACAAGTGGCGAGGCTTGCAGGCATTCCAAATAATGTGATAGAAAGATCAAAGCAAATTTTACGTCAGATAGAAAATGAGCAGCACCTGACACCAGAGGCTATGACTGGCGGAAAGGAATCATCACTTAACCCGCAGTTGAAACCGGTTCAAATCGACTTGTTTCAAACTGTTGAGAAGATCATTATAGAAAAGTTGCGGTCGCTCGATATTGCACGGATGACACCCCTTGAAGCGCTAAACGTATTGGATGAACTCAATCAAAAAACGAAAGCGGCTGATCATTAATTTGATGTATTCAAAAAGAAAAATTTTAATACATTTATTTGTTTGTTGCCTGGTGTTTGTTTTATCCGTTGAATTCGCCATGGCAGCAACCGCAAAGAGCAAGTATTTTAGTGCCGAAGATTCCTACAAGAAACTGCGACAAAACCCCAGGAAACAAAAATATCGGGAAAATTGGATAAGCTGTATTAAGGATTTTCAGGCAGTCTATTTTCACGATCCCACGGGCCCTTGGGCAGCCGCAGGGCTTTATATGTCCGGAAAGCTCTATTATGAGTTGTATCGTCGTTCCGGCAGAATTTCTGATAAGAAAGAGGCGATTGATACGTTTGAAAGGATTGTAAAAAGGTTTCCCAAAAGCAAGTACAAGAACAGATCAATAATACAGTTAAAAACGATTGCAAAAGGCCAACAATATAAAAATACGTCAAAATCCGTTAAGGCAAGAAACAATTCCAAAAAGAAAACATCACCGCCCAAAAAATCGCCAAGCGAATCGAAAGCGCCTCTTTTGGTCTGGAACCAATTGGACACGCCAGCCGGTGCGCCGAGTGTGGTCAATGGAATTCGTTATTGGTCAAATCCCTACTATACACGGGTGGTGATTGATGCGACACGCGAAACCACTTTCCGGCATCGACTATTAAACAAAGATCCTTCTATTGACAAGCCACAACGGCTTTTTGTGGATTTAAAGCATAGTCGTTTGGGCAATGAATTACAGAAAACAGTGCCGATCAATGACAATCTTTTAATGAATGCCCGCGCAGGGCAGTATAATTCGGATTTGGTTAGGGTGGTGGTTGATATCAAATCATTCGAACGTTACAAAGTCTTTTATCTAAAAAACCCCTTTCGGATTGTCATCGATGTGTGGGGAAAGAAAACGGTAACTGCCCATAACTCAAAAAGCAAAGTTCGCTCGTCTTCCGATGGTAAATTGACCGCCGGCGCATTGGCAAAGCAATTGTCTTTGGGGGTGAGTTGCATTGTGATCGATGCCGGCCATGGGGGCAAAGATTATGGTGCGCCTGGATATCTGAAGGGGGTTCACGAAAAGGATATCACACTTAAAATTGCAAAACGGTTAGCAAAAAAAATAAATTCGGAGTTGCCGTGTAAAGCAATTTTGACCCGTAGCACCGACACTTTTTTAACGCTTGAAGAAAGAACAGCCATTGCCAATACCAAAAACGCAGACCTCTTCATATCAATTCATACCAATTCGCATCGAGATGCACGGGCTTTTGGTATTGAAACCTATTTTTTAAATCTTGCAACAGATGATGATGCCATTCGGGTCGCTGCCCGGGAGAATGCCACCTCAGCAAAAAACATTAGTGATTTACAGACGATTTTAAACGATTTGATGCAAAATGCTAAAATCAATGAATCGAGTCGACTTGCAGAATATGTCCAAAATACGGTGTGTGACAGCCTAAAGGTCAAATATAACAGTATCCGAAACAAAGGGGTTAAAAAAGCGCCTTTTTACGTGCTGCTGGGCGCCCAAATGCCGGCAATTCTGGTCGAAACGTCCTTTATTTCAAATGCTCGGGAATGTAAACGGCTTGTGAATGGCGCCTATCAGGAGGCAATAGTGAATGCCATCATTAAAGGAATCCGTCAGTATATCCGGGATACAAACCCAACGGCACTGCTCAAGGAGGCACCCCACAGTGGCCCCAAGGGATAACTTCCAAACCATTACACAGGTGAAATTGGAACGATGATTGAAAACAAATCCCTTCTCCAGCTTATTTGGGGAATACTGCTTATCCTTGCCGGCATCGGTGTATTTATACGAATTCCCCAGGTGATGCCGAAGATCGCACAAATTGAGTATTTTGCATCGGTACTAACGGTGATTCGTTTTTGTTTCTATTTTATAGGAATCTTGCTGATCGGTGGTGGCGTTAAAAAGTTGCTGGCGAATTACAGGCTTGTTCGCCGTAATAATCAAAAATAAATGTGATCTGTTCTAAGGCCGGCGAAATATCGATTAACAAAACGGGTAGCTCGAAAATACCCATCTAAGCTTTCCAGTCTTTTTCTTTATTCTAAAATACGTTTTTGATTGATGTCTGAAAAGGGGTGCCCTTTCTTTGGAGTCACCCAAGGCCGTGCTTCAGTGTTCGGTGATTGGTGCTTGTCTGCGGAGAATATATATAAATTTAAATACAATATCAATAAGATAGGAGGGTGCGATGGGGCTGGTTGATACTTCATGCGGTAAAGAGCTTGGGCAACTTCAAACAGAGGTGGTGTATCGTGCCAATTTGCAGCGCATTTGCCATAAAATCTACGGGGCAAAAAATATAGACGAAATCATTCTAACGCTCGAAAAGGACATTACTTCACTTTTTCAAGCCCAGCGCTTGACGATTTACCGAATCGATGGTGTCAACTGGCAACTTGTGTCTCGATTTAAAAGTGGGGAGGACATTCAGGAAATCAGAATTCCGGTTTCGACCCAGAGTATTGCGGGCCATGCCGCCTTTAAACAAACACTTGTTCAGATAAACAATGTTCGAAATAAAAAAGAACTCCACTCTATAGACCCAGAATTGCGATTCGACGATCGCTTTGATAAACAATCCGGTTTTAAAACCCGCCAGGTGCTTGCATATCCGATTATATTTCAAACATTTTTGCTTGGCGCTGTTCAAATCATAAATCGAAAAAATGGTGATTCTTTTTCGAAATTGGACGAAGAGGGAATCAAAGAGCTTTCTAAAATGCTTGGGATCGCATTTTATACCCAAAAACGAATTGAAAAGGGTGTCTTGCATAAGTATACATATTTGTTAGAAAATAATATTGTTACCCATAGTGAAATGCAGCGAGCGAGGGATTTGTCGCGAAAATCGGAACAGACCATCGAAGATTTTTTAGTCAAAAAAATGAAAATTTCGAAAAGGGTGATTGGTACATCTTTAAGCCAATTCTATAAAGTTCCGTTTGTCGATTCGGTTAAAGCCATTTCTTTTCCAAAGAATATCCTTCAAGGCATAACGCCAGCATTTATGCGGCGAAACGTCTGGGTGCCAATTTCATTGGAAAACAATTGGTTGAAGATCGCCATAGATAACCCGAATGATTTGCCGCGAATTGATCAAATCCGTGCCTTGTTTCCAGGTAAGTTGTTACGGTTCTGCGTTGCCCTTCAAGATGATATCTTGAAAATGATTGATGACCTAATTGCCCAGCGAAAAAAACCACCTGGAATTGATGAGATCATACAACGAATGTCGATTGATGCCAAACATGATGTATCCATTGAGCACGAATACCACGAAAAAGATAGTGCCATGATTCAATTGGTCAATAAAACCATCATGGATGCTTTAGAACACAAGGCCTCAGATATTCACATCGAACCTTCTCCCGGGAATCAGCCGACCCTGATTCGATTTAGGGTGGACGGCAACTGCCATACCTATCGCACCATACCGGCCAGTTATCGTCATGCTGTTATTTCCAGGATCAAGGTGATGGCTGATCTTGATATTGCTGAACGACGCCGACCGCAAGATGGAAAAATCAATTTTAAAAAATTTAGCGGCAAACCGGTGGAACTCAGGGTCGCTACTATACCCACCCAGGGAGGCGTCGAAGATGCTATTTTGCGGATTGTGTCATCCGGGCGATTAATGGAGATTTCTCAGCTGAATTTTTCAGCAACAAACTATGAAAGAATTCTGGATGCCATTTCAATGCCCTATGGAATTATTTTTGTATGTGGTCCAACCGGCAGTGGCAAGACGACCACCTTGCATGCAGTTCTCAAACACATCAACCAGGGCGAAAAGAAGATCTGGACTGCTGAAGACCCTGTCGAGATAACGCAAAAGGGGTTGCGACAGGTACAGGTGCGCCAGAAAATAAATTTTGGATTCAAGGAGGCGCTACGCGCTTTTTTGCGTGCAGATCCAGATGTGATCATGGTGGGAGAAATGAGGGATAAAGAGACGACTCAGATTGGTATCGAGGCCTCACTAACCGGTCACCTGGTGTTGTCGACACTTCACACAAACAATGCGCCTGAGAGCGTGGCACGCCTTCTGGACTTGGGCATGGATCCCTTTAATTTTGCAGATGCAATTCTTTGCGTGCTTGCCCAAAGGTTGGTGTTGACACTATGTGATAAATGTAAAAAACCGTATACGCCCTCAGTCGCTGAATTTGACACCTTGGTTCATGAATACGGGAAAGAGGCTTTTGAACGCCATATAGGAATTTTTTACAATAAAGATATTAAATTATACCGCAATGTTGGATGCAATGCCTGCAATCATACAGGATATAGTGGCCGGATGGGACTTCATGAATTGCTGGTTGGGACCGATAAGGTAAAAAAAATGATACAAACCAAGCGGTGTGTGGATGATATTCGACATCAGGCAATTTGTGATGGCATGACCACCCTAAAGCAGGATGGTATATCAAAAATCCTACTCGGGAAATGCGACCTTTTTCAGGTCAGAAAGGTTTGTATCAAATAATGATTTTTAAGGTTCTTTTTGGAATCAATTTGGGGTTGCGAAAGTTGTGAGATAAGGTTAGATTGTCGCATTATGTGGCGTCTTGCTTCGTTTTGGATGATAAGAATGTTCCATCAATGGACTTGAATATTTTCACGATAAGAGTGCAACGATAACAATATGGCAAAACAAGCATCTGCAATCAGATCGAACGGTGCGTCATCTGCTTCAAAAAAATCAAGTTTGAAATCAACGATCCGTGACCAATCCGGCGCTGGAAAGACCAAGATAGGAGAGTTACTTTCCAAAGAGGGATATATCACCAAATTCCAACTTGACGAGGCCCTTAACTATCAAAAGAAACATGATGGCAGACTGGGGGGTATCCTAGTCCGCTTGGGCTACATTGACGAAGATACCATTGTCAATGTTTTGAGCCGTATCTACAACTACCCTTCGGTAATCATATCACGGATTACCCCGGATCCCAAAGCCATTGCGCATGTGTCCTATGACGTTGCAAAGAAATTTTTAGCTTTTCCCATAAAGATCAGTGAGGATTCCCTGTCCGTCTGCATGGCGGAGCCCACCGACACAACCGCGGTTGAAATGCTTCAGAACCAGGTCAAGAAAAGTCTTGAAGTATCTGTTTCCGCCGAACGAGACATCGTCGAAGCTTATCGGAAATATTACGATATCGATGATGATGAGTACAATTCGTTTTTCGGTGAAAAGGCGGTTGAGGACGAGGATGTGCCGATTACTGAGGTGGACGATTTCGGCTCACTGGTTTCCGAAGCTCTTGGGGACGTGGAATTGTCAACACCTGTTGACGATGCCGACGACATGGGGGACCAATACTCGGCTTCGGATGGCCCTATCATTAAATTGGTAAACGGTATTTTGATTACTGCCATCAATGAGGGGGTCAGCGATATCCACATTGAACCGTTTGAAGATTCTCTTCAGGTGCGTTATCGTATGGACGGCGCTCTGTTTAAGTCCAAGAATTTTCCGGTGTCCATTAAAAATGCACTGACCTCCCGTATTAAAATCTTGGCCGGGTTAAATATTGCCGAACGACGCGTTCCCCAGGATGGCCGGATTAAGTTAAAAATGGGAAAACGTAAGGTCGTTGATTTTCGTGTTTCCACCTTGCCGACCCTGTTTGGTGAAAGCACCGTTATGCGAATTCTCGATAAAGGTGCCCTGAATGTCGATTTGACCAAAATGGGGTTTGAGGAAGAGACGTTTGATGCATTAAAACGATGCGTTTACAGGCCCTATGGCTTACTATTGGTAACAGGGCCGACGGGAAGTGGTAAGACGACGACGCTGTATTCGGTACTGAATCGATTGAATAAGGAAGACACGAAAATATTAACCGCAGAAGACCCGGTTGAGTTCAATTTCAAAGGGATCAACCAGGTCAATGTGCGTGACGAAGTGGGGATGACGTTTGCAGCCGCCCTGAAGGCCTTTCTACGTCAGGATCCGGACATCATCATGGTCGGCGAGATCCGTGATATGGGGACCGCTGAAATTGCCATCAAAGCTGCCATGACCGGCCACCTGGTATTCAGTACACTCCACACCAACGATTGTCCCTCTACGATCGGTCGTCTTATTGATATTGGCATTCCTTCTTATATGCTGGCATCCTCCGTCACCATGGTGTTGTCACAACGATTGGCCCGGCGGCTGTGCAGTAAATGTAAGGTCCAAGTGAACGACTACCCGCCAGAAGAATTGGAGATGGTCGGTTTTTCCAAGGAAGAGATCCCCGATTTGAAATTATATGGACCTGTGGGATGCCCTGAGTGCAAGGGATCCGGTTATAAGGGCCGGGTAGGGTTGTATGAACTGATGGAGGTTACGGAAGAGGTAGGCAAGGCAATTAATGCCGGCGTGCCGGAGGACCAACTTCGAAAGATTGCGATACAGGAAGGAATGGTGCCCCTTCGTGATGCCGCTCTCATAAAAGCTAGAAGAGGAGAGACATCTGTTGAGGAGGTGATAAAGCGAACCGTTATCACAAAAGAAGCCCTGCCTGCCTATCTGGTAACACCAGATGTTGAAAAATATGAGGACAAGGACGTTATCATACGGGAAGGGAATAACGATCTTGATTTTTTCAGACTTGTACAGGGCGCGCTTATTGTTGTTAAGGACGGCAAAAAGATTGCCGAAATAACGGAACCTGGTGATTACTTTGGTGAGATGTCCGCTATAACCGGGGAGGCACGGTCTGCAACGATTATTTCCAAAGGGCGCACTACCATTAAACGGTTTCCCGGAGACAAGTTGCCGGAAATCATGGAAAAGTACCCCGATGTTTCAAGACATTTGTTTGGCATCCTTGCGACACGGCTTCATCGTGCAGACGAAATAACCGTGAATCTGATTAATGAGAGATTGCAGCACCGTTAAGGGATTTTGGTAATAATAAGGTGTTATTGTTGTAAGGGGTTGTAGATGGATACTGTGGCGAAAATCAAATCCTATCTCAAAGAAGCCAATTTGTATCAGACCCAGGGGCTTCTGAATGAAGCCAGGACGAGATATAAAACGGCCGAATCGCTCATTCGTGAGTCGGATGAAATGCCGAACAAGACAATTCTGCTGGAAGGTATAAAAAAAAAGCTGCAATCCCTTATTGATGCGGAAAATAAAATTGAAAAAAAAGCCGCCCCTTCTGAAATATCCTCCAGAGACAGGGACCTGATAAAAAAGGTATTTGCGTCATCAAAAAGTGACGATCAGGACAAAGCGCAGCTGGAAGGAGCGGTGGCACTTGCCAAGTTTGGACAATTCGAGCGGGCCATTCTTGAATTTGAGGAATTGCTGACATCACCGTCTGTAAGAATAACGGCAGCAAAGCACATTTTGCGGTGTCATATTGCTTTACGCGCGATGCATGATCCCATTGCAAAGTACAAAAAATGGGAGACAAATGAAATATTCCCACTCGAAGAACTGGAAAAGGTGCGCTTTTTCCTTGAAAACACCTATGGGACAAGCAGCGCCCAGCCTGGATTGCCAGGCGCCAGCATCGGTGCACCTGGTTCCTTGGCGGTATCATCCCCAGATCGTGAAGAAACATCGCCTGCTTCCGATTATGATCCCTATCAGGATGATTATGTCGATATCCTTGATGCGCTGGATATATCCAAAGTGCCCCCCAAGGGAGCGACTTTGAATGATGACGAATACATTGACGTCATTAAGCCCAAAAAAGAAAAAACCCTCCGCTATGAGGACATTGAGGGCTCTGTTGACGATTATGTGGATTATATCAGCTCCATAGGGATCCAAATGACCGGCGGGGTTAATAATGGGCAACCCATTGAGCTTGCTGTAAATCTTCAAACTGGTAAAGACATTAATCTTATCGTGCCCAGCAAGGAACGCGATTTGCTGAAAATGCTTAAAAAGGGTTCGGCGTTGAAAGATGTTAAATTAAATTCTCCGATTTCCGTTAATACGGGTAATTGCCGAGTTGTAGCAGTTGCACGCATTGATCAGGGACCTAAAAAAGGAGATTACAGCGTTGATTTAAAGCTTGAGGTATGATGTGAGCTGATGGTTGTTAACCGATTGACATGATAGACATAATCCTATTTAGGAACTCCCTTCGTATGCTGCCATGAATTTATTCAATTGGGATTCATAATACGAGCGATTCTTTTTAGCCACCGCCAGCGCGGCCTTCTCGGTTCGAACCGCTGACATAAAATCACCGTTTACAAAATAGCACTCAGCCAGGGTATCTAATATCTCCGGCGATGATGCCAAGGCTGCGGCATACCGTGCCAGTTGTAACGCGCGGACTGGGCGGCGAAACGTCTCATCTTCACAGGTGGCATACAACCACGCAAGATTGTTCAAAACATGGGGGGCATCATTCTTAAAGCTGAGGGATCGTTCATAAGCGTTGATGGTTTTTTCCCAGTTTTGGTCTAACAGATAAATGTCTCCCAATTTACTCAGGAGGTACGGATCATTGGGGGCCTTTGTCAACTCCTGCTCAAGCCTTTCCTTGATGATATGTTTGGTGAGCTTTTGGCCGGCTGTTCCAACGTTCAACTGGTATCCAACAACGGCGGAAAAAAGCAAGCCGACCATAAACAGGGAGATACTACGGCGGACCTTTCGATCATGTTTATATATGGCAACGCGATTTGCTTCACATTCCTCCAAAAAACGAATCCGTTCTCGAATACTGAAATGATGCCAGTTCGGTTTATCATCCGGCTGGCTACTGGCGTATGAAATTTTTTTGAATGTTGATATAAGCGGTAGTGCCGTTTCAAAAAGAGAAAAGACATACGTGTCTGCCTGCCGCTCAAAATTCCTCATAAAGAATCCGAAGATAAAACGAAAGTAGGCGATGAAGAAGGCGATCAGCGTCAAAGTGTATATAAAAGAGGCAACACTGTATTGCTGGTAACCAGCCGCGGTGATAAAATTATAGATGGTTTTGGAGGATATCATCAGGTATTGCATAATTCCAAAGGCGGCATATGCGAGGACTAGATATCCTGCAAAGAAAATGAGATAAAACAGCAGGTGTTTCTTTTTTACATGTCCGATTTCGTGAGCGATAACAGCATCAAGTTCTTCAAAGGATAAGGCGCTCAAAAGTGAATTGGTTACCAGAATATATCGAAATCTGCCGATCAGCCCCATGACACCGGCTGTCATCATGCGGCCGCCAAAAAGGGGCCAGTCCAGTATGTTGTTATACTTCAGGTTGGCCTTTTGGCATATCAACGCGATGCGCTGACGAACAAACCCTTCTGGCAGTGGCTTGCACTGCCAGAATCGTTGAATAATCGAAGGGCCAATGATGGAAATGACAACCAGGAAAAAAAGAAAGTAGACGATTTGTCCTTCAAGTGTACTAAAAACAATTTTAGCATACTTAAATGGCAGTGCCTGAAGCAAATCTGCCAACCCTGACAACACCACCCAGGGCAACAATACCGGAACCGCAAAGGATATGTTCGAAAGTACGTAGTGCTTTTTAGACAAGTGTTTGTCATACAATTGCTGGTAAGCTGTATATGAAAAAGACCAAATCACGCTCAGGTAACCGATAAACACACCAATACAAACCAGCGCCTGAAGGGTTGGCATATACCGGAAGGGCGGAATATCTGAAAAAAAGTCCGTAATATTTAAGGCGTATATGTCGATTGCAAGCAGTGCAATGGCAAGTATCGATAACCGTGTTTGTAATGAAGTAAACTGATGATCAAGAAATGCGATGTTATCATATGAAAGCCGTTGTTCAAGCCGGTGAAAAAGAATCCACGCATAACTGCTGAAAATCATGGAGAGACTGCTGAACAGCACAAGGGTCTCTGGAAATGAAAAGTTTGTCTCCTCAACCGGCTGATACGTTGAGAAGATTAATAGAACCACAATAAAATAAATGAAATTAGAAAACACGTCCGTATGCCGTTATATCGGTTAGTAGGTTACAACGAATGTCATCCCCAGTGTTGCCAAAGCGAAGACAAAAAAGCGTTCTATTTCGATTCAGGGGTAATGTCCTCTTTGTAATACCGTTTTTTCTCACTGTAAATGCAACCGCAGTACTGTTGACGATAAAGATTCAACTGCTTCGATGTTTCGACACCCTCTTTCCATCCAACCCGGTAATCCTCGTAATGAAACGGAATGCCTACCTGTTGGCCAATCGATTGGCCGATACTGGCGATAAGATCATGTTGTTGAAACTTGCTGTACAACAGAGATGTGGAAAAACAATCAAATTTACCTCTTTTTGCCATCAATGCGGTTGATTTTAACCGATCGTGGTAACAGTAGTGGCAGCGTTGGGCCTCTCTAAAAGATACGTTTTGTAAAAAACCCTCAATATCATAATCTGCTTGGTAGATCACCTTTAAATCGATGGTTTGTGCATAGGAAAAGAGTGTATCTTGGCGGCGCTTACATTCCTGGAACGGGTGGATGTTGTGGCGGTAAAAGAAGCCCATTAAAGAAAAACCTTCGCATCGGAGTCGCTTAATTGGATAGATGCCGCATGGTGCGCAGCAAATATGAAGAAGGATTTTCAAAGGCGACTCCCAAAAATTGCGGTGCCAATTCGAACCAGGGTGGCGCCCTCCTCAATCGCTGCCTTAAAATCACCAGACATGCCCATTGAAAGTTCTTTGAGAAAAATATTCGGTATTTTTATCTGTGCGATGGTCTCCTTAAGTTCCCGAAGTTCCCGAAAGTAAGGCCTCGCTTTTTCAGGCGCGTCGAAATAGGGCGGCATGGTCATCAGACCGGTGACCCGGATGTTAGGGAGTAGACTGATATCACGAATCAGTTGGATGGTCTCGTCTGAAGAAATACCTGATTTTGTGGCTTCTTTAGCAATGTTTACCTGGATTAGAATTTCCTGAACTTTGGCAATTTTCCCCGCCTGTTTGTTTATTTCTACAGCTACCTTTAAAGAATCAACTGAGTGGATAAGGTCAAACATTCGGACTGCGTATTTGGCCTTGTTCGACTGGAGATGGCCAATAAAATGCCAGGATATATCTAAACCCGATAATTCCTTAAATTTGTCCCGGGCTTCCTGAATATAATTTTCACCGATGATGCATACGCCGTGGTCAACTGCTTGTTTTAATTTAGATATTAAAACACGTTTCCCCACCGCTACCAGACGGATTGAATGGGGATCACGGCCGCATTTTTGGGCGGTATCGGTTATTTGGTCAATGATAGAGGAAAGATTTGTCGTCAAAAAGATTGTTCCTTATTTTCACGAATACACGTTTCATTTTGGGTGTTAAATCCGATCACTCCTTCTCGTATAAGACATTCAATAACTTCACACACGGGGAGGCCAACAACATTGGTATAGGAGCCATGAATCCTTCTGACCAAAAAAGTGCCAAGGCCTTGTATGGCATAGGCGCCTGCCTTGTCGAAAGGCTCTGAGGTATGAATGTACCATTCAATTTCTTCAGCACTCAGTTGCTTGAATTCAACGTCTGTCTGTATGGTCTCAGAAATGAACTTATTTTTTCTGTGGCAACAGATACAGTACCCGGTAATGACGCAATGGGTTTGGCCGCTTAATCGATGGAGCATTTCCCGGGCGTGCTGGCGTGTATCGGGTTTGCCAAGAATGAGATCATCAATCACCACAATGGTGTCTGCACCTATCACCCAGCCGTCCGGGTGCTTTTCTGCGACTTCTTTGGCTTTTTTTTCAGCAAGTGTCTGGGAAAATAACGTTGGCGATGAAATTGATACGGTGGTTTCATCAAATTTGCTGGGTTCCACGGTAAACGATAGCCCTGCTTGCCGCAAAAGATATTCACGCCGGGGAGAAGCCGATGCTAGAATAATTTGATTTGTATTATTGCAACTGTCCATGAGCGCAAAATAGCAAAAGGGCAGGTGTTTGACAAGCCGTTCAACATTATCGACAAAGATCAAGGTTATTGATACCATAAACCATATTTCATATAATTATTAAATCTGAAATTGTTTGACCCATGTTCAGGCTATACCGCCAATATTATTTTGTGTTGACCATTATTTAAATTAACACATTTTCACCTCACTCGTTTCGTTGCTGATATTACGGATTCGATACCTCCAACATATACAGACAAGACATAAACAAGAGGAGGAGAACCCATGAAATCATCTGCCGAAAGACTGGTAAAAGATTTTTTCGTTCCTGCGGATGTAATAATTAACGGGGACCGGCCTTGGGACATCCAGGTGTGTAACGATCGATTTTTTAACCGGGTGCTTACGGGTGGGTCGCTGGCCCTGGGGGAGGCCTATGTGGCGGGGTGGTGGGAGTGTGAGGCACTGGATTGTTTTTTTGATCGGATCCTGAAATACCAGGTAGATCAGCTGACGAAGCGGTCACTGAGGATGTGTTGGTGCAGGTTTAAAACCGCATTGGCAATGTCAACCGGCTGGTTCCCGGCGTTTGCCATCGGGCACTGTCACTACGATATCGGCAATGATTTTTTCTCCCTGATGTTGGACAAGTGGATGAACTATTCATGTGCTTATTGGAAGAATGCAGATGATTTGGACAAAGCCCAAGAGGCGAAAATGGATCTTATCTGCCGCAAGCTCAAACTTGAACCCGGATTAAATGTGTTGGATATTGGTTGTGGATGGGGAGGACTGGCAGCTTATATGGCCAGGAAACACGACGTCTCTGTCACGGGAATCACTGTTTCAAAAGAGCAAGCCAACCTGGCCAGAGAGCGGTGCAAACATCTGCCTGTTGATATCCAGCTCATGGATTACCGAAAAATGAATGAAACCTTTGACCGCATTGTTTCTGTGGGTATGTTTGAACATGTCGGTGTGGGCAATTACCGCACCTTCATGAAAACTGCAAGACGATGTCTGGCGCCCCAGGGCCTGTTCTTACTTCACAGCATTGCTGGGAACAGCTCCAAGCGGAGCTGCGATCCATGGATTTCAAAGTATATTTTCCCGAACTCCATGATTCCGTCCGGCGCCCAGATCACATCAGCCGCAGAGCAATTGCTGGTGATCGAAGACTGGCACAGTTTCGGACCGGATTATGACCCCACCCTTATGGCATGGCACCAGAACTTTATAAAGAATTGGGATCGCATTAGACAGCGGTACGATCAGCGCTTTTTTCGGATGTGGACGTACTACCTATTGGCCTGCGCCGGGTCTTTCCGGTCCAGACGAAATCAGTTGTGGCAGATTGTTTTTTCGAAAGACGGTTTTCTTCCTGGTTACGATAGCGTTCGATAGGAAAGACAGTAAATGGCCACCTTGGCCAGCCTTCACATCGGTTCGTGGTGGGCAGCCGCAGTCTTTGTTTGAAACGCGCCCGTTTACGGCGTCCGCCACGAAACCCCAAAACAAGCTAACATATCAGGTCTGATGTTTATCTGGTGAATATGTCTTGACAACTTTACATATAGATGGCAGCTTTAATGAAACAAAACGAATAAGCACATGGGAAAAACAGTGGCAAAAATTAACAATCCAGAACAGTTGAATCCACAATCACCGATACCGCTCTATCGACAACTCGCAGATCAATTGATTGCAGGTATTCGACGTGGCGACTATCCGCCGAAAAGTCGAATACCGTCTGAAAACGACCTGGCGGCAACCTACGGTATCGGACGGCCTACAGTAAGGCAGGCAACCGAATTTTTGATCCGGAAAAAAATGTTGGTACGGAAAAGAGGGGCGGGCACCTTCGTATGCAATTCCCATGAAGTGGACTTGTTTTCAATCGGTGGGACGCTATCTGCTTTCCAAAAAACGGGGATATCCATTGAAACCATTATTCTGAACAGCATTACAAAAATAACCGTTGAGGGGAAAAAAGAAAACCCTTTTGCCGGGAAGAAAGCTTATTTTTTTTCCCGTCTGGTGTTGGCAAATGCTGAACCTGTATTGATAGAAGACATGTATTTGCATCACCATCATTTTGCAGGAATTGATCGTGTTAATCTAGCAGGCAGATCCATATCTCAAATAGCCGATGAACAATTTTATATGACACCAGATGCCGGTAAGCAGGTTTTCACAATTCATTATGCAGATAACGCACGAGCAGAATTGCTCGAGATTGATGAACAAACGCCTGTGTTGGTTGTGAAACGGCATCTCGATTTTCCAAAAGCGAAGAATGCCGTTTATGCAGAGATTTTCTGCAAAACGGATAAATTTACTTTTTCACAGGAAATAAGAGGATTATAACATGCAGCATAGAGGATATTACAACGAGTTTGGTGGCGCCTTCATTCCAGAGATTCTCGTAAGAACCTTTGAGGAGTTGGAAGAGGCTTTTTACACAGCCAAAGCCGACCCCCTTTTTTGGCAAGAATACGAGTCGTTGATGCAGTCCTATTCCTGTCGTCCCACCCCAGTGACATTCGCTGAAAATTTGACAAAGCATTTTGGTGGTGGGCGTATCTTCATTAAAAGGGAAGATTTAAACCATACCGGTGCCCATAAGGCAAACAACGTAATTGGTCAGGGGTTGCTTGTAAAACGAATGGGTAAAACCCGTGTGATCGCCGAAACCGGAGCCGGTCAGCATGGTGTGGCAACCGCCACAATGGCAGCAAAATTTGGTTTTGATTGTACGATTTACATGGGAGAAGTTGATGTGATGCGACAACGTCCCAATGTATTTTGGATGGAACGATTGGGAGCAAAAGTCGTTCCTGTTTCGGACGGCACCAAAGTACTTAAAGATGCCATCAATGAAGCCTTCAGAGATTGGGTGAGCAACATGGATACCACGCACTATGTGCTGGGTACGGCGTGCGGCCCTCATCCATTTCCTGAGATGGTTCGATATTTTCAATCGATCATCGGCAAGGAAGCGTATCACCAAATATTGACCATAGACGGAAAAATGCCCAAAAGAATTTATGCTTGTGTTGGCGGCGGGTCAAATGCCCTTGGCATATTTTCTGAATTTGTTGACACAGACGTTGAATTGGTTGGTGTAGAGGCCGGTGGTAAAGGGCTGAAAACCGGACAACACGCTTCGAGAATTGCCTCTGATGATGCATCTGTTGGCATTGCACAGGGATACAAAACGTACTTCCTTCAAAATGACGAAGGGCAGATGAAAGAGACACATAGCGTTGCTGCTGGCCTTGATTATATTGGTGTTTCCCCGATTCTGTCAGATTATGCGGATTCTGGACGGGTACGGTTTGAAGCGGTGACGGATCAGGAGGTAATTGATGCCGTTGCATTGACCATTAAGAAAGAAGGGCTCGTTCCAGCGCTTGAATCTGGTCATGCGTTTGCACAGGCATTTAAGGAGGTTGGCTACCTATCTGCCAATGACACAATACTGATCAATCAGTCTGGGCGTGGGGACAAGGACATATTTACTATTGCGGATGCATTCCAAGATGCCAAATGGCAGACATTTATCAAAGACAAGGCGGTGAGCTATGGTGCTTGAAGAATATATTAACAATCGGTTAAAAGAGAAAAGAACACTGCTGATGACCCATATCGTGTTGGGATATCCTTCACTTCAACATTCTTTTGAGATTGTCGAAAAAATGGTGGCGGCCGGAGTTGATCTGATGGAGTTGCAAATCCCGTTTTCAGAACCGATCGCAGACGGTCCGGTTATCTTAAACGCAAATCAAAAAGCACTGGAGAACGGGACCACCGTAACGCAATGCCTAGAATTTGCACAAAAGATTACCCAGGCGTTTGATATCCCCTTCCTGTTTATGACTTACTATAATATTGTTTTCCGTCACGGTGTGGCGCAGTTTGCATCCACCATGGCGGAGATCGGTATCCATGGCGCCATCATACCGGATTTGCCACCTGAGGAGGCAGACGAATATATCCTGGCCATGACCGAAGAGAATCTAAACCCCATTTTTCTTTTTTCTCCCAACACTTCCCCTTCGAGGATGGCGTATATCGCAACAAAGGGGAAAGGCTTTATTTACTGCGTGGCACGGAAAGGTGTGACAGGCAACACAACTTCTTTTTCAAAGGATTTAGATGACTATTTAAAAAACTGTCGAGGGGCAACAAACCTTCCACTGGCACTCGGATTTGGTGTAAAGGAAAAGAAGGATATTGAATTTTTAAAAGGAAAAGTGGATATCGCAATAATTGGTTCCCAGGTGATTCGCATTCTGGAAAAAGAGGGAATTGAGGCAGTTGGAGATTTTATACGACAATTGAATTGAAGAATATGTTGGATTTTTCGAGTTTTTGAAAATATGACGTCTTATATCCCCGGTGGGTAATATTCGTGGCCGGATGTAAGATCATTTCCGTGGATGATATTTATCATGCATACGTTTTAAATGGTTACGTGCAACATGGGTATAGATTTGTGTTGTTGAAATGTCCACGTGGCCAAGCATCACCTGCACAGCTCTCAAGTCGGCCCCACCTTCCAACAAATGACTTGCAAAGGAATGCCGGAGACTGTGGGGCGTAATTTTCTTTTGAATGTTCGCACTGACGGCATATTTTTTAAGAAGTTTCCAAAAACCCTGTCGGGTCATTGGCTTGCCTGCCCTTGCAACAAATAGAAAAGGGCTCGAAAAATTTTTTAAAAGTACTGTGCGAGCAGAACGAAGATAAAGACCAATTTTTTCTTTGGCATACATGCCGATGGGGACCACTCTTTCCTTGGATCCCTTTCCCATAACACGAACGAACCCAGCCTCCAGATTTACATCCTGTAGTTTTACAGAAACTAATTCCGATACGCGAAGGCCCGCAGCATACAATAGCTCCAGCATGGCCGAGTTTCGGATTCCAGTGGCTTTGTTGGTATCGGGTGCATTGAGAAGTGTCTCAATTTCTTCTATCGAGAGAACATCTGGCAGTTTGAGCCCGGTTTTTGGAAGTTCCACCAGTTTGGAAGGATCGCTCTCGATGACTTTTTCCTGCAGTAAGAAACGAAAAAAACCACGGATAGAAACAAGGTTTCGTCCCCTCGATCGGGGGCCTACACCTTGGTTCCGTAATGAAATAAGATGCTTTAGTATTTCGGAAGTACCGACAAGCGATATGTCATTGATTCGAAGCATATCCAAAAAGTCAAAGAATTTTTTCAAATCACCTGTGTATGCCTCGAGGGTGTTCTGGGAAAGCCCTTTTTCCACCAAAAGGTAAGTAACGTATTGGTCCATCAGATCATCAAGCGTCGGTGATGCATCCCTCATTTCTTTTGCCCTATACGTGATCGAATGAATATCATGAATTGGTATGACAGCTATCCCGTCAGAGCGGTATAACAATCATATCTGCCGGATCGGTCAAGTTTAATATCTCTGCATTATCTTCACGAACCACAACCATATTTTCAAGACGAATCCCACCCCAGTCATGAATATAGATGCCGGGTTCAACCGTTACAACACTTTGGGATTTTAACGGTGATTCCGACAAGGGACTTAACCGGGGCAGTTCATGGATCGCCAGACCGACACCATGCCCAAGTCCATGTCCAAATTTGCCTTCAAACCCCTGGGCATGGATTAGCTCTCTGGCGATGGCATCAATGTCTTTGGTATTTCCCCCCGCCTTGATAGCGTTCGATGCGTTTTGCTGTGCTGCTAAAACAACCTGATAAATATTTGAATACATATCATCTGGTTTGCCAATGACGGCCATTCTTGTCATATCGGAACAATAGCCGTTAAGTCGTATGCCGAAATCAAAGAGAATCGGTTCTCCAATCTGTACGGGCCGATCTGTTGGAATAGCGTGCGGCATGGCACTATTGGGACCTGATGCAACAATTGTTGGGAAGGAAAGGGCTTCGGCACCGGCTTCTTTCAGATGCATTTCGAGTCGCCAGGCCAGGGCCTTCTCCGTCATTCCGGCTTTAACGGTTGGTATGAAGTCATAAAAAACAGTTTCACTCACATGGAGTGCCTGCCTAATGATCGAAACTTCTTCCTCATCTTTTTGGATGCGAAATGATTCCACCAGTTCTTCAACTGGAATGAGGTCAATGCCAGCATCGGCCTTTTCAAGGTTTTCCGCCATCTTCTGGTATTGCGCATAGCTTAGCCGGACACTTTCAAAACCAAGAGTTCTTGTTCCCAGAGATTTTAGGATGCCTGGAAGTTCCTTGAAAAAGGATTGCTGATAGCGAACCACCCGATAAAGTGGGGCTTCCTGACGTGCCTGTAAATCATAGCGTGAATCCGTGAGAAGGACCGCTTCGGTTTCGGTAATTAGCAAGATGCCCGCTGTCTCATCAAATTGGCCGTCATCGCCGGTATAGCCGCTCAGGTAACGGCGATTCTCACCGATCAATACCATGAACGTATCAAATGGCCGTGTAGACATTTCTTTCCGGAGATTGTCAAGCCGGGTTTTCGTGTTGAAATTCAAAAAAACCTCCATTCGAATAGGAAAATTTTTACGAAGATATCCACCATTGCGGTAATGGGAATAATACACTATGTTGATTCTAAAACAATACCATAGACTTGGAATATAATGAGTTTGGTTTGATTTTGTCCATATGTTTTTGTTTCAAAACATTTTAAACAGCTTATCACCATGTAACGGGAAATCATGGACAAAAGCATCTTCGTAATCGCTGCGGTTGGTGCTGAATTGGCGCCCCTCCGCTTGGCAATTCAAGTTCAATTTGAAGAACGGATCGGAAAGCGGTCTGTAATTACTGGCCATATTGGCAATTCCTTGGTTGGACTCATTGAGGCCGGTCCGGGAATTGTGAACACTGCCCAGAGCCTTACCGCCATGGTTGAAAAGAAGCTGCCCTCCCTTATTTTGATGATTGGGTGTGCCGGCGGATTCCAACAGGCAGGACTTGCCATTGGCGATATCGGCATTGCTACGGAAGAGATCGATGCTCACTTGGGTATCGAGCCAGATGAAAATGGCGGGTTACCATCCCCCCTGCCATTTAATATCGGTTTTTTAGGGGAAACTCCGGTGAAACACCGCATTCGTCTTAACCAGGACATGACGCTCTTCGCAGAACAAGTGATTCAACATAGATTTGAAAATGAGCGCGTGACTATTCGAAGCGGCCCGTTTATAACCGTTTCCACCATTACGGCAAGCGATCGTAGGGCAGCATTGTACTACGATACCTATCGGCCTTGTATGGAATCCATGGAGGGCGTGGCGGCTGCCTATGTTGCCGGTTTATATGACGTTCCGTTTATCGAGATACGCGCTGTCAGTAACCTGGTCGGCAACCGGAACCGTAACGCATGGAATATTCCGCTGGCCTGTCAGCGAAGCTGTGCTGCAGCACTGACATTGATAAACGAAATAGAAGGAGCCCCACTGCAATGACTCATGAACTTTCTCTCGGTTATTCCACATGCCCCAATGATACCCTTATGTTCTATGGTCTGGCCCATCAGAAGGTTGACTGCCGAGGGGTTGAATATCGGATAACACTGGCGGATGTGGAGGCATTGAACCAGAATGCCCGGCAGGGGAAACTGGATGTAACGAAGCTATCTTTTGCCGCAATCGGAAACTTGCTTGAAACCTATGCGCTTTTGAATGCAGGCGCAGCACTGGGAAGGGGGTGTGGTCCGCTTATTGTTTCAAGACCTGATATTTCATTATCGGATATTTATACAACTCCTATAGCAGTCCCGGGATTATGGACCACCGCATGCATGTTATTGGGGCTATATGCTAAAAAGCCGCTCAAAATGATACCGATGATTTTCAGTAACATCATGCCTGCCATTCAAGATGGTAAGGTTGCGGTCGGTGTTATCATTCACGAGGGGCGATTCACCTTTCAACAATACGGTCTAAAATGCCTGATTGATTTGGGGCAGTGGTGGGAGAAGATGACGGCATTGCCGATTCCTTTGGGGGGTATCGCCATAAAAAGAAGCCTTTCATCTGCTACCATTCATGCCGTTGAGCAAACACTGGTCGACAGCATCCTGTATGGCCTTTCTCATAAGAAAACGGCAAATTCTTATATCTCATGCCATGCCCAGGAAATGTCTCAGGACGTGATTGATCAGCACATTTCACTGTATGTGAACGATTTTTCCGTCAGCTTAGGGGATGAGGGGATTCGGGCCATTCGAAAACTTTTTGACTTGGCAACTGAAAAGGGCATCTTGCCAAAAATCAAAAAACCCTTGTTTGCGCGTGATGATAAATAGCAGCTATCCAGCCAACGCCACCGGTTGTGAAGTATGCCGATAAGATTCCCGAGTTACGCGACGCTGGGGGATGCAAAAAACTGGACAGATACCCTCCGATGGAGCAATTTGTGCTTGTAAAGATCGTCATAAAACGCCTGTAAACCGGCTAATTGAGGCGGGTCAAGTGTATAACAAAAATTGTTAAAATACCGCGCACTCCTTGATCGGCTGATCCCGAGCTTTTCCGAGGCATCATGAATTACTTTTTCAAGATTTTTAAGACCGATGGCCTTTGATTCTAAAAATGCGTCAACAATTGCGCTTACCTTTTCCGGATGATCCGCTGCAAAGGCTTTACGAACGGCCCAAACCGCAAACACAAAGGGCAAACCTGCGTGGGCCGCCCACAGATCCCCGAGGTCCCAGGTGTACTCATAAAAGTTATGCCATGAGTATCTTAAGGCAGCATCACCAATCACCAATGCGGCAGCCGTGTTCAGACCAATATCAGAAGGCGTTCGGATTTTCTTAATCTTATATCGCGGTGTGACATTGTGGACCGAAAACATTAGTTTAAGTAGTGCCGCAGCGGTTGCGGATTCGTCGGTGACAACGACACGACTTCCATGGAGGGATTGAAGGGGGTGTTTCCCGACAAGAAGAACGCTCATGACGTCCTCCTTACAGGCAACGGCAAGGTTTGGCAAAAGACACCAGTCATCCTGATGTCTTGCGTAGGCCACAGAAGAGATCGCACTGATGTCGAGCTGATTGGTTGCCATCATGGCATTCAGTTCAGCCGGTGGCGCACCGACAATGGATATGTTATATTTAGACGGACTTCGATCAAGTTCATAATAGATTGGGTCAACGTTCACATAGCTGATACGTCCGATGCGAACCGGAGGGCTGAGATTTATTCTTTCCATAGAACTTAGTTCCGAGTGTAAAATTCATAAACAGCACATTTGCGTGCGCTGGCACAAACTTATCGGTCATGGCACAGTATCGATTCTATAACACCTTGTTTGTGGTGGCAGTCAACGGGAAAAACAGCTGCCGCACCGAAATGACCGGGTTCCAGTCGTCCGAATTTTCCACCGAATCCCAATGCCTGTGCACCGTTTATTGTTCCCATTGAAAATATCGTTTCCGGTGAGACGGTTTGAAAAGTCGCTGCAATAAAGGCCATTTCATCCAGGATGCTGAGTGACGGCGTACTGGCAAGGCTATCGGTTCCCAGGCATGGGGTCATGCCAGCTGCAAGCATCTTTTCGATGTCCGGAAGCGTGTCGTGCAATGCGTGGTTACTTCTCGGGCAAAGGCAAACCGGTATACGATGTTGACACAGAAGTTCAATATCCTTGCGTGTCGCATAGGTTAAATGGACGGCCAGTGTTTGATTGTCGAGAATGCCAAGATCAAAAAGATAGGTTACCGGGCTGGTTGCGCCAAGTGGCCAGTTAGAAAAATCAATTCCCCGTTGTTTCAGAAAATCTGCCCACGGTCCTTTACCGGTGGTGATGAACAAACATTCATCTTCGGATTCCGAAACATGGATACTCATCGGGGTCTTTCTTTGACGGGAGACCTGTTTGATTTTTCTTAGTAAATCAGGTGCGGTGGTGTGAGGCGCGTGGCCCGCCAATCCTGCTTTCATATTTTGTGACGGCGCTCTGGAATTTTCTTGAAAATTATCGATCGATCCCAACATCTCGCTGAAGCAGATACCGGCAACCGGTTCGGTTGCAAGAAGATCCTGAGTGATGCCTAACGTGGAAATATCACCCACGACCCGACAGCCACTTTGAACCAGCTGCTTTATGCCGGCTGTAACACCCTCTCGAAGCACATGGATATTTAACTGGTCCCGCTTTGCAATAAGGTCCTTGATCCAGTTGCGAAATCCCTGATCCACTGCAATTTTGCCCTGTAAGGCCGAAAGTTCCAGATGGGTGTGGGCGTTGATAAGGGCTGGTGCCAAGGCTGCTGAGCCATGGTCTTTAATCGTTTCATTAGCAGAGGGTTTTTCGGAACTGGCTGAAACCACAACGCCGTTTTGAATATGAAGGTACGCATTTTCAACAATCGTCCAGGGATCAACAACAAGCCATTTGGCATGGTGAACAACCGATGTGCCCTGCTGATAAATACATGGGCGTTGGTTTGTGGGAAATGAGAAGGGAAGGGGCACAGGCTTCACCTTTTGCCCCTCGTCAGGTGATGATAAAAGCAATCTCTCTGAACCGCTTGATAACCAGCCGCTTCAATCAGATGAACCATGGCCTCCCGTGGCAATCGAAAATGGACATTTGCAGCAGCGACAACATTCTCCTCAATCATCGTACTACCCAAATCATTGGCACCAAATGCCAGCGCCAATTGCGCGATTTTGTCCCCCTGAGTAACCCAAGATGCCTGCAGGTTTGGCACATTGTCCAGAACAAGTCTGGAGAGAGCCAGAACCCTCAAATAGGAGGTGGCAGAAGCCGTTGGTACCGAAATTCGTGTATTGGTTGGCTGAAACGTCCACGGAATGAATGCGGTGAAACCACCGGTTTGATCCTGAAGCGCCCTGATTCTCAATAAATGTTCAATAATGTCTTTGGGGGATTCAATATGGCCAAACATCATCGTGGCGGTGGTTTTAAGCCCCAGCTCATGAGCCGTTTTCATAACGGCCAGCCATGTGTCGGTCAGGCATTTGTTGGGAGATATCTTTTGACGAACAGTATCCACCAGGATTTCGGCGCCCCCACCGGGAATGGAATCGAGGCCGGCCTTAATAAGCTGAACCAGCGTGTCATGGATTGATAAATTTTCATGTTCCGCAACGTACGCAATTTCGGGGGGAGAAAACCCATGAATGTGGATGGTAAAATGTTTTTTAATGAATTTCAGAAGGGATATGTAATCGTTGAGACGCATGTCGGGGTGCATGCCTCCCTGCAACAGAATTTGCGTGCCGCCCAGGTTCAGGGTTTCTTCTATTTTTTGATGCAATGATTCATCTTTAATCATGAAGGCATCCGGATCATCCGGTTTTCTAAAGTAGGCGCAAAAATGGCATTCTGAAACGCAAATATTGGTATAGTTGATATTGCGGTCAACCACATAGGTGACAATTTTTTCCGGGTGTAATTCATTGCGCCTTCGGTTGGCAAGTTCTCCAAGTGTTAGGAAATCTCCGTCTTCATGAAGCATCAAGGCTTCTTTTTCATCCAACCGTTGGCGATCGGTTACTTTTTGATAGATTTGTTCCAATAACCCCATGGGTTGAAGCCTCCTTATATAACGACGTCCGATATCACCGGCTGGTAAAGAGAATCCCGCTCGACAGCTGTAAATCCAGCCTGTTCAATGAGGCGAACAAGCTGACGGCGCGTGAGCCCCTTGGAAGATGTTGCGCCAGCCATGTGTGAAATCTTCTCTTCCACGATGGTTCCATCCAAATCATCAGCACCAAACGAAAGGGCAATCTGTGCTAATTTTTCGCCAATCATGACCCAATAGGCTTTGATGTGGGGGATGTTATCAAGAAGGAGGCGAGCGATGGCGATAGTTTTTAGATCATCATAAGCGGTGGTGGGGGGCAGATACGCCAGTTTTGTGTTTTTAGAATGAAACGATAGGGGGATAAAGGCGACAAAACCGTCGGTTTTGTCCTGAAGTGTTCTGAGTTTGATAAGATGGGTCAACCGTTCTTCCAGGGTTTCGATATGCCCATACAACATGGTGGCGTTGGAACGGATACCAGCATCATGTACCGCAGCCATGATTTCCAACCACCGCTCACCAGATATTTTTTTTGGGAACAGTTCCTGACGGACACGCTCGCTCATGACCTCTGCGCCACCGCCCGGCAACATGCCAAGTCCGGCTTGTTTCAGCTGGGATATGATGTCTTCGATGGTTGTTTTGGCTTCGTGTGCCAGACAGTCAATCTCAACCGGCGTAAATGCTTTGATCATTGCATCTGGTCTTATTTTGTGAACAGTTTTGACAAGTTTGAGATAATAATCGAGGGAGAGGGCTGGGTTTAATCCGCCCACAATATGTATTTCTCGAATCGGTTCATGGCGACGTGCCATCAAATTCTCTTCGATCTGGCCGAAAGTCAAGGTGAACCCACCGGGTTCCTTTTCTTTCCTTGCATAGGCACAAAAGCGGCATTGGTTTTTACAGATATTGGTGTAATTTAAGTGCTGATTTATAATATAATAGGCCTGTTTGCCGTGCCGTTGGGTCCTTACACCATGGGCCAGGCGCGCCACGCCCAACAAATCCGGGCTGTTGTATAATTTGAGTCCGTCTTCAACGTCTAGACGATGCCCATCGGAAATTTTTTTTTGAATATGACCGAGTTCGGGGTCTAAAAATGGAAGTGTCATTGTATTATCTTAACATTAATTCAAAATACGGTGTATGCGCTTCAAACAGTACCCGGTGTTGCGATAGCGGGTGCGTGTCCAGTGTCGGCGCGGTTGCTTGATCAATGAAGGGACACTAACCAAAAAGAACCCTGATGGCAAGGGGTTTCCCTAAAAACCAGTTCATCATGGCATTGCATCAAAAGAAGTGTTTTGTTAAGAGTATAATGTTGTTTTGTGAACACCTGTCGCAAATATTGCTCAAGCCATAATCAAGATATGCGAACTTCATTGGAGCATAAGAGATGATCGATCTATCCACGATGTCAGTTGTGATCGCTGACGATATTGAAAGCATGTGTAAATCGATACGCGGCATGATGAAAGTGCTGGGATATGGCAAGCAGTTTTTTATGGTACATAATGGTGCCGAGGCCTTGAAAATACTTCAGGAAGAGGAGGTGGACCTCTTGATTGTCGACTGGAATATGCCCATTATGAACGGTGTCGAGTTGCTTGAGCGCATTCGGGAAGATGAAAAGCTGCGGGATATGCCGGTTATCATGGTCACCGCCCAAGCAAATCGTGATATGGTGGCCGAAGCCGGGGAGTCTGAAATTGATGCATATCTTTTGAAGCCCCTGACCGTTAAGTCTCTTGGCGATAAAATTGAAGCTGTTGTCGACAAGGCCAATAATCCGCCCCCCATGTTTTATCATTTAAAAAGGGCCAGAGCCTTCCGAGAGGCCGACGATATCGAATCAGCCATTGCGGAGGCCCACCAGGCCCTGAATGCAGATCGCCTATCCTCAAGACCTCACCGTGAAATAGGTGCCCTATATTTTCTAAAAAACGACTATAACACTGCGGAAAAATGGTTGATCGCTGCTGCGAAGATGAATCGATATGACGTTTTTGCGCTGCATCTGTTGGGTGAAATATACCTAATCCGAAACGATATTGATAAGGCAACAGAATATTTTGAAAAGGCAATGAAAGTCAGCCCACGTCATGTGGGGCGGGGGATTTCATTTGGAAAGGTGCTTGTTCAGAAAGGGATGATCCCCAGGGCGTTGAAGGTATTTTCCAAAACAATCGAATTGTCTGGGAATGACATGTCGCTTAAAGAGGACGTGGCTTTCTTTTGTGCAGAGCATAAGGTGTTCAAATTTGCAATCAAACTGTTTGAATCGATACTTTTTGTGTATCCGGATCGGACGGATATCCTTGTTAAATTGGCAACCATCATGGAACAAAAAGGTGACGTAAATCAGGCCATTAGATATTTGGGCAAAGCAGAAAAGAACGATCCTGTTAATATTGACATCAAATTAAGAATCGCCCACCACTATATTTCCATCGGTCAGATGGTAAGGGCAGACAAAGCCCTCAATGCAGTGCTTATGGTAGACCCCCGCAACCGGCGAGCGCAGGAACTTTTAAGCAAATACATATAAAACTCGTCATGACTTGAAATCCATGGAGAAAGTGGATGCAAAACGACAAGGCAATTATTCAAGCGCTTTTAAAATTGACGGATATTTCAAATAATGTGAGTTTGCCATTAGATAAAAAACTGCATTGCGTTCTTGAGGCAATGATCGAATGCCTTAATACGACTTCCGGGTCCATCATGATCCTGACGGGTCGAAAGCACCTGGAGGTGAGGGCCGCCACGAATCCTGAAATAATTGGCGTAAAACAGTTACTTAAAGAGGATTCCCCCTCCGGCTGGGTGTTTAAACATCGGCAGGTCTTGTCTGCAAGCAGAGACAGCGAAGATTCGGCTATCAGAAATTCATATAATCATTATGAGAAAAAGGCATATCTTATTGCTCCGGTTGTGGCCGGCGACAAAGTGATCGGAGTGCTAAGTACGACCAACAAGAGGGGCGAGGACTATTTTAGTAAAGACGAACAAACGATTATTATTGGATTTGCAGGACAACTCATTGGCGCACTTGAAAACGATCGCCTAACCAAAGCGTTAGAGAAAAAGAAAATTGAACTTCAGCAAAAAAATCAAAAACTGAGAAAACTAGAGGCGATTAGAAAAGAGCTATTTAATATGCTCATCCATGATTTGAAAGGCCCAATTTCTAACATCGTTGCCAATATAGATATTCTCACTTATACCACAAGCAAAGATAACATGGAATATGTCGCCGCTGCCCAGGCGAGCTGTGATACGCTCTATCGCATGACCTCGGATTTGATCGATATTACACAAATGGAGGAAGGAAGCCTAAAACTCTGTTTTGAAAAAATAGCAATGGAAGATCTTCTAACAGAAGGGATCGCAAGGCTTCATGCACTGGCAAGGGTTCGGTCGGTTCAGTTGTCAAATACATCGGCTCGGATGGGGGAGCCATGTTTTTTATACGGTGACCGGGGGCTGCTATTGAGGGTCCTTCAGAATCTCATTATCAATGCTATCCACCATTCTCAAAAAGGCCAGACGGTCGAAGTCGGTTACGACATCAGCGATGACAAATGGGTCTCATTTTACGTGAGAGATCAAGGCCCCGGTGTTCCGGCTGAGCACCAGACAGCGATTTTTGATAAATTTTTTCAGGTCAATAAGAATAAAGATGGGCGAATTTATACAACCGGCCTCGGCTTGACGTTTTGTCGATTAGCGGTTAATGCCCATAAAGGAGAAATATCCATTCAGAGCGATGGGAAGAAAGGTAGTTGTTTTTATTTTTGTTTACCGCGAATACAGCCATCATCGGAGATGAAATGAAAAGAGAAGATAACAGATTTGGGGTAAAAGATAGTAAAGATATGGAAGAACTGTTTGATATTATCTTTGATCATAATTATCTCGGAATTTTTATCTTCCAAGACAATACGATTCAATATGCAAACAGTGCCTGGTCAAATATAACAGGAATTTCAATCGAAGAAATGTACGCCTGGAGCGGAAACGAGTTTATTCAGAAAGTCCATCCTCTTGACCGGGAAAGCTTGGTCGATAAGATTCGAAATATTCAGGCGGGACATGAAAAAGTCAATGGGCAAACCGATTGGCGATTCCTTACGACCGACGGTGAAACCAAGTGGATCTCGATGTATGCGAAGCCAATCGTATTTCGAAATAAATCGGCTATTCTTGGAACCTCGGTGGATATTACCAGTCAAAAACAATCGATGATGACACTGGAAGAGAGTGAGCGAAAGTACAGGTTTTTAATCGAAAAAGCTACCGATGCCATCTTTATCGCCCAAGATGAAAAGGTGAAGTTTTTAAATCCTGGGTCAATTCAAATAGTGGGATATACAAAAGAAGAAATTGTTTCCATGTCGTTTTTGGACCTCATTCATCCCAAAGACAGAGCAATGGTAGGTGAACGATACAGAAAGCGCCTTCAGGGGGAGCAATTAGCATCAACATATTCGTTTAGAGTTGTCACCAAAGCCGGTGAAACCCTCTGGTGTCAATTGAACACCAGCCTTATAGAATGGCAAGGGCGCCCCGCAACGCTTAATATCGCTCGAGATATTACCCGGCAGAAGCAGATGGAGGAGCGATTACAAGAGGTACAAAAAATGGAGTCCATCGGCAGGCTGGCGGGTGGTATTGCCCATGATTTTAACAACCTGCTCATGGGGATTCAAGGGCGGGCGTCGTTGATACTGGCAGACCTGGAAAAGAAGGATGAAAAGTTTGAGCATCTGCAATGTATTGAGGAATATGTAAAAAGTGCAAGTAACCTGACGGGTCAACTCCTCGGATTTGCCCGAAAGGGAAAATACGAGGTGGTTCCAACCAATATAAACCAGGTGGTTGAAAAAACGGCGCATATGTTTGGGCGAACAAAAAAGGAAATCGTTATAAATTCGAACTTAGCATTGGATTTGCTGCCTGTCGAAATTGATCGGAACCAGATGGAACAAGTCCTCTTGAACCTCTACGTTAATGCATGGCAGGCGATGCCAGAGGGCGGTGTCATCAATTTGGAAACGAAAAACACTTTTTTAAAAGAAGAAGATGTGACGCCGCATCAACTGAAACCAGGAAAATATGTCATGATTTCGATTGCCGATACCGGCATAGGCATGGATGACTCAATAAAGAGAAAGATCTTTGATCCGTTTTTCACCACCAAGGGGAAAGGGCGAGGAACAGGCCTTGGGTTGGCTTCAGCATATGGCATAATAAAAAATCACAATGGCATCATCGACGTTCGCAGCCGAAAAGGAAAGGGTACAACATTCGATATTTATCTTCCGACCACTACCGAGCAGGTCAAAAAAAAAGAATCCATTAAAGGAGAACTTGTAAAAGGTAGTGGCTCTATTTTACTGGTAGATGATGAAGAAATTATCATCGATGTGGGGAAAATGATATTGGAACGAATAGGTTATGATGTCTATACTGCATCCAATGGCAGGGAAGCGATAGAAACTGTATTATCAAACAATGACATTGACCTCGTTATTTTAGACGTAATCATGCCAGGGCTTGGCGGTGGCGAGGTGTTTGACCGGATAAAAAAAATTCGACCGGGATTGAAGGTGCTTCTTTCAAGCGGTTATAGTGTCGATGGCGAAGCGACCGAAATATTGAATCGTGGATGTGCTGGCTTTATCCAAAAGCCGTTTGACATGAAATCCTTGTCTGTAAAGATAAAAGAAATTATTTAGGGGTTCAAAAAAATAGAGCCGGTGCATTTTCTACACCGTGTTTGAAAAGAGATTATGACTTTTTTCGTCGCCGAACAACACGCCGAACCCCCTTTTTTCCCGATTTTTTTCGGATGGCAACAAGCCTTTTGCCTTTACTCGGGGCCGCTTCATTGGGGGCGCTTTCATTAGCGGTAGCACCAGTAGGAATCTGTTGGCGATACTGGCAGGTAGCACGCGGGCATTTCAGGCCAGGGATCCCGTCTCTGTTCATAAATTCAACTAAAAATGGATTTTTACAAATAGGACAGGCCTTGTGGTAGGGTTTGCCCCAGCTAATCAGCTTGCATTCGTCATTCGAGCAATAATAATAAATTTTACCCTTTTCAGTTTCATCCGATAGGATTTTTCCTGCTTGGCAAACAGGGCATGACATGGCCAATTCAGTCTCAAAACTGCGGATCTGTTGCTCAATCATCTCTTCTTTTGTGAGCATACTTTCGTTCTGAGATTCGGGAACCGACAGAGATGATTCAATGGCTAAAGGTTCTGAGGTTTCAGCCGCACCAGATTCTTCAGGGTCATCTGGACCAGCGGGTATTGCCGCGGCCGCTTCCGCAGCGTGGTCATCCAGTATGGCGGCATTCACTTCAATAGGCGATAGTGATGGTTCAGATTCGGTTTCGATTTCAGGGGCATTTTCTGGCTCGGCAATCGGTGAGGCGTCGGAGTCTGTGATTGGCAGAGGATCGGGCTCAGGGGAGATCGGTTCAGAAATATCGGTATCGCTCTTTTTCGGATCAGAAGGTGCTGCTTTTGGAAATAGTTCTTTGATTTCAGCCTTTTTTAAATAATTTTGCGTACCGACAATAACAGGTTCATCCGATTGTAAACGTATCTTTTCTCTCAAGGCCGTTAGCTTTTTTAAATGTTCAGCACGACGTGCAGCAAGCACGGCGGGATCTTCCTTGATAGCCTTTTGAGCTGAAATTTGCGCAACAGACAGGGACGTAAGCCCAATACCCGGCGCTTTGGAAATGGGAATACCCTGATTTGAAAGGGTCTGGTCAAAATTCTGAATGGCTGTTTTGAGGCCTTTACTTTCGTTGGAGACCTCGTAGATTGATTGGGTGGCAAAACCAATGAGGCTCATGCCAGGCATTTTGGGGAAAATTGTTTCCAGAGTTTCAATGAGTGATCGCGCTGAATTGGTGGCAGAATATTGGCCTTTGGAATTAATGGTTATCATGCTATGCTGGGTCAATTCCTGAATCGCCAGCATCACATCATCATCAGGATCAATTCCGATCTCTTCCAGATCTATTAAAAATGCTTCCCGTGTATATCTGTTCGGAGGAGATTCTGGAAATGATTCTATTTCGATTTCTCGTTCCACTGCTAAATACAAACAGGCAATTGTCAGTAGACCGAATGACAAGGTGGTGTCATCTTCTTTTGTATTGGTCAGATATAGAATATGTCGATTCAGAACCGCATCGAAATGAGATCGAATTTCATGTAATGCAAGATCTTGTGGTTTACCTTTTTTCATAATTAAATTGTAAATGAGTTTTATATGATATTAAGATTAATCGTCATTTTCATTAATATCTGAAATCATATCTGCGATATGTGATGCCATCTTTGAATAATTTTCTTTTGGTTCAGATTCCGGGTTGATGCTTGGCAGTTCATCCTCTTCTATTGAGCGGTCAAAGGGTTCGTCATCGTTCTGATCTGATAGAACATCGTTCGTTGGGTCTGCTGAAGACAATGGGGACGCCTCTTCATCCGTATCAATTGTGTCCGCACTTGTTGCGATGGATAAGTAGTTGCCATCACGGTCAAACACAACCGAAAGCGTCATTTTTACCTCGAAATCAAGCTTGTAAGCAATTTTATTATTGTGAACGACGAGATCGCCCTTTTTATATTCGACATCGTCTTGTATACTGAGTTTATGCTTATCTTTGACCAATTGCTCGATTGACCCCCAATCCAGATCACTAATAATGGTATCAATCAACTCTCTTTCACCTGATTTGATGACTTCTGCATTTGTGATTTTCACTTGAAATACCTCACTTGGCGGTTAGTAGTTCATTAAAAGAATACACTTTCGAAATGCTGTCTGGCCTAAAAGGTCATCTCCAATAAACAAGAACCGAAAAATCATTTAAATTTTGGATCGGACATCAATTCCCTGGCAAGTGCCATATATGCTTTTGAACCTTTTGCCATCATGTTTAATAAAATTGCTGGTATTGACGCATCTGCAGCTTCAGCAAGTAAATTATCTCTCGGGATGGTGGTGGATAAAACCATCTTTTTGAAGATTTTCAAATCAGGAAGGTGATCACTCGTTGTTGGTTTGAATCCTGTCTCACACATCGTAAATAAAATTCCGGCTATTTTTAACGATGGATTTAAGGAGTGCTGAACTTTTCGGACAATTACCAGGAGCTGAGCAAGACCCTCAAAAGAAAAAATCTGCTGTTGGATTGGAAGCAATAAAAAATGCGAGGCTGCCAATGCACAGATTGTCAGAAACCCCAATGATGGTGGCGAATCAACGATTATGAAATCGAAATCAGCGGAGACTTCTTCTAAAACATTCCGCAATGCAAGCGCTTTACTATTATGGTTGCGCAAATGGTTTTCAGCATGTAACAAATTGAAACGAGCCGGTAAGACAGTTAAATAGTCAAGGTCTGTTTCGACTAGCACGTCTCGCGGTGACGCTCTGTTCAAAAGCGCATCGGAAAGGCTGTACGTAAGGTCATTTTTGTGGACACCTGCGCCAGTTGTGGCACTGCCGAGCGGATCGCAGTCTACCAATAAGGTTTGTTTTTCAAACAGCGCCAATGAGGAAGCGAGATTTATCGCTGTTGTCGTCTTGCCGGTTCCCCCTTTTTGGCTGGCTACACAGATGATTTTACCCATGCCGAAATCCATTATCATACAAATTTTGCTTTGAAAAGAAAATATTCCAGTATCATCTTAAAGATCAACATATTGGAACATGTTGAAAGTTGAGAAAATATCGGGCATGTTGTATGAATTAATACAATTCGCTGCGGTACTGAATACGATATTTGCCTATTATGAATAGGATCCTAACATGAAAATAACATCGGAAGGTATTGAATCTGCAATTTCCGGGTTGAATTACAGAAATCCAAACACTGCAAAAGCCAGATTAATTCAAACCATCAAGGACTTTTATGATCAGGCTGAATCGGTTAACGATGTCAAATCTATCGACACGGATACCCTGATCGATCATGTCTGGGATCTTGGCGGAAACAGCGAGGCAATAAAATCAAAACGGAAAAACATCAGTAGTATCAAATCGTCTGTTAATGCTGACTTGGACGACGGATGGGAAAACGGAAAAAATCCTGAAGGGATTATTATTGGTCCAGATAATACGTTTGAAATGTCAAATAAGGCGAAAGACAGCTTTTTAAGTTCATTTAGTGGGGCGATGGATCTAAAAGGCAATGTGTCGATGGATAAAGTTGCTGAGGCGCTTAACATTGTAACCGATTTTTTGTCCGGGCTATCCGATGAAAACGAGTTGACGGAACTATCCAGCTTGAAGTCTTTGGTGCAAGATTTGTCAGATAAATTGGGCGATGGTGCTGATAGCGGGTCATTATCGCTAAGTGAGATCAAAAGCCAAGAAGTGAAAACCTACGATGACGAGCTGGTGGAGGAGCTGGCCGATAATGATGAGATCGTTGAGATAGAAGATGCGGATGAAGATGAGGAGGCGCTGGCAGAGGCACTTGCGGAGGCTGATGATGAAACCTACGATGACGAGCTGGTGGAGGAGCTGACCGATGCCGATGAGATTGTTGAGATAGAAGATGCGGATGAAGATGAGGAGGCGCTGGCAGAGGAACTTGCGGAGGCTGAGGATGAAACTTACGATGACGAGCTGGTGGAAGAACTGACCGATGCCGATGAGATCGTTGAGATAGAAGATGCGGATGAAGATGAGGAGGCGCTGGCAGAGGAACTTGCGGAGGCTGAGGAGGAGGCCTTAGATGACGAGCTGGTGGAGGAGCTGACCGATGCCGACGAGATCGTTGAGATCGAGGATGCGGATGAAGATGAGGAGCCATTGGCGGAGGCACTTGCGGAGGCTGAGGATGAAACTTACGATGACGAGCTGGTGGAAGAACTGACCGATGCCGACGAGATTGTTGAGATCGAGGATGCGGATGAAGATGAGGAGCCATTGGCGGAGGAACTTGCGGAGGCTGAGGAGGAGGCCTTAGATGACGAGCTGGTGGAGGAGCTGACCGATGCCGATGAGATTGTTGAGCTAGAAGAGGCGGATGAAGACGAGGTGAAATTGGACGAAGATGTGGAGGAGGTTGAGGAGGAGTTCTCAGATGACGAGCTGGTGGAGGAGCTGACCGATGCCGACGAGATCGTTGAGATCGAGGATGCGGATGAAGATGAGGAGCCATTGGCGGAGGCACTTGCGGAGGCTGAGGATGAAACTTACGATGACGAGCTGGTGGAAGAACTGACCGATGCCGATGAGATTGTTGAGCTAGAAGAGGCGGATGAAGACGAGGTGGAATTGGACGAAGATGTGGAGGAGGTTGAGGCGGAATTGAACGAAGATATGGAGGAAGTTGAAGGGGAGGACGGTGAGCAGACACTTTTCAATCAGGATGTGGGACTTCCGATTGATGCACTAACCGATAATAACTTTGAAGATCTGCTGCTTGATACGGAACAAAAGAAACTGTTGGCAGAACAGTTCGATGGTTATCTCGGTGCGATGGAAAGATACTACAATCAGTATGTCCTTGTTCCAGCAGGCGAATATTCAGTTGGTTCGGATGATATGACAACCGACAGACTTGACCCCACCCATGTTGTACTGCCGGATTTTTATGCGGGGAGATACCCGGTAACCAATGCATTATTCGAAATATTTGTTGAGAGAACAGGCTATCAGACCACAGCAGAAAAACGGGGGTTCGGATATGTCTATTCTGGCCGTTTTCAAAAGGTGGTTGATCAAAAGACCGGGAATGCAAGATCTGTCTGGAACCCGACACATTCCAGAAAAAAGGTAGAAGGTGCCTTCTGGTATCAGCCTTTTGGGCCTGGCAGTAATTTGCATAACAAACGAAACCATCCGGTTGTCCAGGTCAGTATTCGGGATGCGGTTACCTTTGCAGCCTGGACAGGTAAACGACTCCCCACGGAAATAGAATGGGAAGCGGCATCAAGAACTGAAAAGGGGTATACTTTGCCATGGGGTAACGAATGGCAGCCGAACAGATGCAATACCGAGGATACCTCGGTTTCAGATACGGTACCAGTGGATCACTATCCCGATGGCATGAATCCGACAGGCCTTTCTGATTTGCTGGGTAACGTAATGGAATGGACAGCAGATCAATGTGAACCAAAATTTCCTGTGTCGAAGCCTGCCAAATACTATGTTGCCAAAGGGGGCGCGTGGACATTTGATAAAAACATAAGGCTTTACTTTAGGTCGCGGTTTGAATCCGATTTTACAGCGAACATCCTTGGCTTTCGGTGCGTGGTTGATTGATACCGCTTACCCTATCGCTGTGATAGGTTAAGTTCCAAAGGGGGGCTAAAGTGTCAAAAACGAATACGGGTCAGGAAAAAAGAAAATTGAATTTTACCGAAAACCTTGCCAGGACTGTTTTTAATTCTCTATCCGCCCATATTGCCATTTTGGACGAACAGAGTGTCATTTTGGATACGAACAAATCCTGGCGAAAGTTTGCCTACGAAAACGGACTGTCTGAAAAATACAAATTCAACGGAATCCATTATCTCAATGTTTGTCACGCGGCAACAGGTGATGGTGCGGATGATGCCAGAAAAATTGCTCATGGTATCGATCAGGTATTAAAAGGTGAAATCCCAGAGTTTTTATATGATTATCCTTGCCATTCAGAAACCAGCCGCCACTGGTATTATCTGCGAGCAGTGCGGATGAAGGGAGAAGGACCCGTCAGGGTTGTGGTTAGCCATGAGGATATCACGAACTTGAAGTTAGCAAAAGAGGCGTTGGAAGAAAAAACTCAGGCCTTGGAGGAGGCAAATGTTGCTCTTAAGGTGCTGTTAAAGCAACGTGAGAACGACAAGTATGAACTTGAGAAAAATGTTTTGAAAAATGTCAAAGAGCTCGTATTCCCCTATATGGAAAAATTAAAGGGGGCGACACTGAGACCCAGAGAAAAGACATTTGTCGAAATCATTGATACCCACTTAAAAGATATTATTTCCCCATTATTACAACGATTTTCCAGTGCCAATATTTTGCTGACACCACAGGAAATTCAGGTGGCGGCGCTTGTGAAAGACGGAAAAACAAGCAAGGAAATCGCTGAAATTTTGAGTATTTCGGAAGCCACTGTTAATTTTCATCGTAAAAATATGAGACTAAAATTCGGTCTTAAAAACAAGCAAACAAATCTTCGTTCATACCTGTTATCTCTTGAGTAAGCCTTGACGTGCCGCTTGATTCTTACTTTTCAGAAAATAAGAACTCAGACAGCAATATAGCCGCATTTTCTTTAAATCGACTAATTGACAGCCATCCTGCCTTCACCGAATCAAATATCGGGGCTATATGATAATAGGTATTACCTATCATTCGGTCCCTATAGAACCCTCATTGACCTTTACACCTTCCGATATAATTGTATGTGTAAAATAATGGTTAACATTTTAAGAGGATAGGTGACCCATGAATCAGATAACAGATGATACGCTGGCGAATGTGTTCTTTACCGTCAATTGGAAAAGCGATGTGGCAAGACATACAGAATGCTTTCAGGCACATCAGGTAAATGTGTGGCGAGACTTCCTACCTGACCAGCTTTTAAGGGGGTTGAGAGGAAAACAGGCAGGCGATAATGTCAAGTTCAGGATGAATGCGTCTGACATTGTTGCACCACTTAATGAAAATAAAATAATGAAAATAAGGCGAGAACAGGTGGCACCTTGTGAAAGCGGCATTGAAATGCCCGAATTGAATGTGGGGCGTTTCTATCCTCTTGGCCTCGTGAGTAGTTTGCCTGGCGTTTTCTCAGCCAACAGAGAGCCCTTTCGGTGTGTGGATATTCGAAATGGGCACCTTAAAATTGACCTGAACCACCCTCTGTCTGGAAGAGACATTACCGTTGAAGCGCTCGTTGGTAGTGTGGCAAACAAAAAAAGTGAACGCGGCGGGACTAGCGTGGCGTGGCTTGAAGATATTCTCAAAGGGCCAGGAATGCAGGCTCGCTGGCGGGGGAATGCTACGGACTACTTTTCAGGGATACCGTTCAAAAGAGACGATGAGCGGGATGATGCGAAATTTTATAAAGAGACAAGATTTGTTCAGCACATTGACGACAACGCTGTTACAGTGGTCAAAAATACATATAACAGGTTCCTTTCAGACGGAATGGATGTCCTTGATCTCATGAGCAGCTGGACAAGTCATATTGATGACAATCTAAAATTGAGAACCCTGACTGGGCTTGGCATGAATGAATTAGAGCTGAAAAAAAATCCATTATTAACTCAGTACACAGTTCAAGACCTAAATAAAACGGTGGGGTTGCCTTACAAGGACGCCTCTTTTGAAGTTGTCATCTGCACAGTATCGGTTGAATATCTGACACAACCTGTTAAAATGTTTTCAGAGGTACGTCGGGTATTGAGACCGGGTGGCCTTTTTATTGTAACCGCCTCCAATCGATGGTTTCCATCCAAGGCAATACGGATATGGAGGGATCTGCACGAATTTGAAAGAATCGGATTGATTCTTGAATACTTTCTCATGTCTGGCGGATTTGAACAGCTCAACACCTATTCGATGCGGGGGCTGCCACGCCCTGTAACAGATAAATACTTTCCACAACAACGGTTTTCAGATCCTGTCTATGTGGTTTGGGGGCGCAAGAAGAGCGTTGGATAACCTGATGTCTTTTAGGGGACGGAAAATGTTGATTTAAAAAATATTTACTTGATGCGTTCAGGAGGTTTGATGGATCTGTACGGTTTGCTCTAAAATTATCCATGAATCGGCATGTTAAATCCCCATAGGCCTCTCAATCTCTATCAAAAAGGAAGGAATCCCATGAAACTTAAAAGCTATTTTGAATCAGCAAAAGGTATTGGTGTCTTATCTACGTCTGACGATGAGGGACATGTGAATGCTGCAATTTATTCGCGACCTCATTTTACTGAAAGTGGTAAAATCGCATTTATAATGAATGAGCGATTAAGCCATGCAAATCTTCAATCGAATCCCAATGCTGTATTTTTATTCAAAGAGGAGGGGGCTTACAGAGGGGTACGGTTATATCTTAAAAAATCAGGTGAAGAGACGGATTCCGAGTTGCTGAAGCAGTTAAAGCGCCGAAAAAAATACCCAAATGCGGATCCGCAAGAACACCGTTATCTTGTTTTTTTCAAACTCGAGAAGCTGCTTCCGCTAATCGGAGATAATAAAGAGGATTATCCGGTTACATAACAGTAGGTTATTCAGAAAGCATGTGCGCTATAGCGTAAAATCTATGCTCATTTTTTGGGGGACATATGTCAGAAACCGTGAAGCTTGGCATCAGTGCTTGTTTGCTGGGAGAAAACGTTCGTTGGAATGGTGGACACAAACGGGATAGCTATCTGGTAAATACACTCGGAACCTATGTAACATATGTACCAGTATGCCCAGAAACAGAATGTGGTTTGGGGGTGCCTCGGGAAACGTTGAGACTGGTGGGGAACATAGAAAACCCCAAACTAGTGACGACGCGAACGGGAATTGAATACACAGACAAGATGAAATCATGGGCAGCCACGCGTCTAAAAGCACTCGAAAAAGAAAATCTGTGCGGATTCATTTTTAAAAAGGATTCTCCCAGCAGCGGTCTCTTGCGTGTCAAAATATACGGAGAAAAAGGGCCACCTCAAAAAAAAGGGGTCGGCATTTTTGCCAGAGCATTCACCGAATATTTCCCGCTCGTTCCGGTGGAAGAGGAAGGCAGAATGCATGATCCCAAGCTTAGAGAACTTTTTATCGAAAAAATTTTTACGTTTAAACGATGGCGGGTCGTGCGTTCGGAACAACCAAAAACAAGTATGTTAATGGATTTCCACAGTCGACACAAACTCTTGATCATGGCCCACAGTCCTAAACACTATAGAACCATGGGAAGACTTGTGGCCCATAGCAATCGGGAAAACATCAACGACACATATGATCAATATGAAATCAGTTTAATGGCGGCCCTCTCACTGCAAACAACCATGAAAAAAAACATTAATGTTCTTCAGCATGTTCTTGGATATTTTAAAAAGCAGCTAACATCGGATGAGAAGAAGGAGATGCTTGAAATTTTGAATGAATACCGAAATGGCAACCTACCGTTAATCGTGCCAATAACGATGGCAAATCATTACGTTCGAAAATATGATCAACCGTACCTTAAGGGTCAGTTCTTTCTAAACCCCCACCCACTGCATTTACAGCTGCGGACCCATGTATGAAAAAAAAATATCTTCAAAATTTACTGCAACGACAAAAATGTGCCAGTATTATTTTTAATAATAACAATTATGTAATGTAAAAACTACAAAATAGACAAAATTGTTATTATAAAACCAAAAACAAAATCTTCATCTACATTACCAAGAGCTAACTATCTCTAATTGTGAGATAATTAACTTATTGGCATGCCTGTTGCTTTTTCCTATAGAGATTCTATATTTATAAGCTCTTATTTCTACAAAAATGTCGGAAAGGAAACTGCATGAAATTGAAATCAACGCAAATGGCATTAGGAACAGCTCTATCGATAGTGCTCACGCAGACCGCTTTTGCCGGCGATAGTTGCCCGGTGGACACCGGCACAACCGCCTGGATGCTCACCTCAACCGCTTTGGTATTACTGATGATACCCGGATTGGCCATGTTTTATGGCGGACTGGTTAGAACCAAGAATGTGTTGGGTACGATGATGCATAGTTTTGTTGCTATGGCCGTTATCGGAGTGCTGTGGGTTGTGTGTGGATATGCGCTCACTTTTGGCAAAAGTGTTTTAGGCGGGTTCGTTGGATGGGACAGCAAATATTTTCTACTAAATGGAATCGATGATATTGTTACTGATGGGGTCCCTGAATATGTTCTTGCGATGTTTCAGGGGAAATTTGCCATTATCACTCCGGCATTGATCAGCGGCGCCATTGCAGAAAGGGTATATTTCAGGGGGTATGTGCTCTTCATCGCCCTGTGGTTTTTATTTGTCTACTGCCCGCTATGTCACTGGGTCTGGGCATCAGATGGCTGGTTATACAATGCCGGAGCAGCCGGTGTCATAGATCTTGCCGGTGGCTTGGTGATTCATGTCTCTGCTGGATTTAGTGCCTTGATTTTAGCCCTCCTTTTAGGAACTCGAAGAGGTTATCCCAAAACCGCTATGTCGCCCAATAATCTGGTGATGACGTTAATGGGAGCAGGGCTTTTATGGGTCGGCTGGTATGGATTCAATGCTGGCTCAACCGTTCAAAGCGGGCTCGATACCGCAAGGGCACTTACGATGACCCAGGTATCTGCTGCCAGCGGGGCACTCACATGGATGATCATTGAAAGCTTGATTTTTCGCAAAGCCACTTCTCTGGGATTTGTGTCAGGTATTCTCGCAGGTCTCGTGGTGATTACACCGGCAGCTGGCGTGGTAAAACCAGTGGGAGCGATTTTGCTGGGCGCCATGTCGTCCATAATCTGCTACTATGCCTTGCAGCTGAAATTAAAGCTCGGTTATGACGACACCCTTGATTGTTTTGGTATTCATGGTGTTGGAAGTGGATTCGGAGTCCTTTGTCTTTCATTTTTTATTCGAGAGAGTTGGATGGCGGACGCTGCCGCTGCCGCTGGCGGTTCGTGGTCCGCATGGCAACAGCTAGGAATACAGTTGACCGGTATGGGGGCCACGATCGCAATCGCTTTGGTCGGAACGGTGATACTCTATTTTGTTATCGAAAAAACCGTTGGCTTTAGAATCGATGAGGAAAAAGAGATTGTTGGACTTGATCAGTCGCTTCACAGTGAACATGGATACGGTCTGGTCGATTCCGAAAGACATGCATGACAATAAACTGAATTATTGGATGTAATGATAGGGATGACCTATCAATAGCCGCCTGTTTTTATCCCGGTTGCATCTTTCAAATTGAAGATTACCTTATGTCTAAAGCGTCAGTAGACAAATACAAATGAAAGCGTGTGATATTACGATATACTGGCGCTCATAATTCAAAAAAAAAAGGCAGAGCTTCTATATTGTAAGAGGCATTTATTTAAAAAAGAGAGGTGCTACTATGGCTAACAATAGAGAGGAAAAATATTTCGAATCGGATAGGGATAGAGACAGGGGGCACGAAGATACTCGGAGTAGAAACTTTGAATGTGACGCACCCGATGAACACCTTGGGTGTGATCTGGGTATCGACGTGGCCGGATAGCGTCATGCTTCAAATAACAGGGTAGCGGAAGGGCAGTGCCTGAGTGGGCGCTGCCTTTTTTTTATACTTGCTTATGGTGGCAATTACATTTTGTTTAGATTCATTAAAGTTGAAAATGGCCAAAATTTTTATGCAACATGGGGGTTTAATTCGAATGTCGGAGTGGAAGAGCATTCCAAATGAAAAACATATTTTGAGATGTACGATAAATGACGTTATTTTGTCCCCACCCAGTGCAGGGTGTTATATTTTTCCTTGAAAGCATGTGAAAACATCCAAGGCGATACGATGTTTGTACACCGTTCCATTGGGTGTAATTCCTCGAAGTTTTCCATCATAAAGAAACCCGGAAAGAATTCTTTTTCCCAGATTTAACGGGGAATCGTCGATAGAAAGCTGTTTTTCAGTAAAAGGTGCTGGCGCCGGCAGGGGGGCGCCCATGTCGATGAGGTGTTTGATGAAATTAATAACCCGTGAAAGCCGTAATAGCGTAACGGACTCAAGTCGAGAGGTCGTATGGGAAAGGGGGAGGGCGGATGACCTGAATAAAGAACAATGTTGGGGCAGCATGTTATGTTCTTGAAGTGTCGCATAGTCCATGCTCCCAGGTGATGGATAAAAAAATGGACAATCCGATCAACGTTCGCTTTTCGGCAAGATAACCTAAATCTGAAAGGGTCTGCGCGGGCGTTTGGCCGGGGGCACCCCCGATGATGTAAGACACGGCATTCATGCCATTTCGGCTGGTGGTAGCAAGGGCCTTTTCAAAGGCCTCGATCACGTTGGGGCGCTGCCATCGTTTAAGTTGCTTCGGGCAGGTACTACCCAGCGAAAGATTCAGGGTTTTGAAACCCCCGGCTTTCATGGTGGCAATAATATCATCATCAAGAGAAAGCGGGAAAAGCCCGTTCATGGCCCGAAGTTCAAACCTTTCGGTTCCGAACTGGTTTCGCATTCTTTGAAGCAAATCTAATATCCATGTCTTATTTAAAGAGAGATTCTCATCTTCAAAATCAATGAACCGGATATCGAACTGTGATGTTACGGTTTCGATTTCTCGAATAACAGAATCGACGGTTCGTTGGCGGTAAGGAAAAAAGGAGTGTGTGCCAAGGGAGCAGTAGGAACAGGACATGGGACACCCCCGGCTTGTTACCAGCACCATGCTGTCCTTTCGATGACGTCGATAGTATTTATTTGTTGTCAAAGAATAGGCTGACGGCGGCATATCATCGAGAGATCTGGTGATCGCGGGGGGGCTCACATGAAGGGAGTTGTCTTTTTTTTCTAAAAACAATGCCAGGTACTTGCTGAATGTCGCCACTTTTTTTCAAAACATTGACCAGTTCGGGGACAGCTACCTCACCGTCGCCGCGAATTACAAAATCGATAGCAGGATGTGCCATTACTTGATGGGGAAGGGCTGTGGGATGATGCCCCCCAAGAACAACGGTCGACCCTGGTGAAACTGATTTGGCAAGGCGTGCTATTTTAAGCGCTTCTTTTTCATAGGGGGTAAAGAGCGATGAAATGCCGATAAGAAATGCATCTGCCTCACGAATTACCCGTGTGATGTGCTCATAGCTGTAACCGAAGTGGTAAAAATTGTGAAAAAGCCTAAACGGAGAAATGTCCGGGGCTCCATAATAATCTGTCAGATAGGCCATTTCCTCAGGCATGGGACATTGTCTGGATTTTGAGGTGGCAAGGCCGTCGAAGATGCTGACCGAATATCCTTTTTGGATGCAGGCAGATGCAATAAGGCCCAATCCATAGGGAATCGTGCGTTTGGCAGTCAGGTAAAAATCCCGAATGGGGGGTTGGATCAGAAGGACATCAGGCATGATTAAGATAAATAGACACGGGGAACCCGTTCTGATATTGATGTGACAATCTCATAGTTTATGGTGTCTAATGTGTCTGCCAATTCATCCACCTGAATTGCGGCACCCCGCTGCTTTCCAAATACGACAACCTCATCCCCCATCGCCACGTCGGGTATATGTCCAACGTCGAGCATGGTCAGGTCCATACACACACGCCCCACCACCGGCGCTCTTTGCCCATGAACGAGCATGCAACCAATGTCGGATAGATGCCGGCTGAAACCGTCAGCATACCCTACCGCTACAGTGGCAATTGTTGTTGGACGGGGCGATTGATAGATCCGGCCATAGCTGACAGGAAAATCTGTGGGAACCTGTTTTATGTGGATAATACTGGTTTTAAGCGACATGGCTGGTCTGAGATCAATTTCGACTTTATCATCGATTAAAGGACGCAGGCCATACAACGCGATGCCAGGGCGTACCATATCCAAATGAGACGCCGGCAGGTTCAGCAAAGCACTGCTGTTGGCGGCATGCTTAATCAGATGGCTCAATTTTTTAGGACAAATAGCTGATATGACGGCCAGAAACAAGTCCAGCTGACATGTGGCAAAACCGTTATTGCAAAAGTCTGAAGTGGCAAAATGGGTATAAATTCCTTCAATGACCAATTTGGGAAGGGCTGCGATATCCTCAATCTCGGACACGATGGATTGACAAGTAACGACATCGGTGGTGTTACATCTGAGTTGGTCCGGTAGAAGACCCAGTCGCCCCATACCGGTATCGACTTTAATATGAATCCGGATAAAATGGCCGGTGCGCACCGCCAAATCAGAAAGTATGGCGGCAGTTTCAAAGGAATAGACCGTGGCGGTCAAATCATAGGCAATCAGATCTTTTAGACACTGGCGGGGGATATATCCAAAGACAAGAATCGGTGCCGAAATGCCAGCGTTCCGTAGTTGTTTTCCTTCGGTGATACGGGCCACCCCCAAACAGTCAGCGCCGTGCGAAAGGGCGACTTGTGCGACCCTGATATCCCCATGGCCATATGCATCGGCTTTTACCACCGCCATGAGTTTCGTGTTTGGCGCGATACGTTTTCGAAGTAATGTTGTATTGTGAGCAATGGCAGTTAGATCAATTTCTGCTCGGATCAAACTCATTCGGGTAATGGTCCCTTGCCATATTGAGATGTCAGATCGGTAAACAAGGCCATGATTTTTCGGGTCACCTTCCCGGGGTGTCCATCACCGATCATCAAATCGTCAATCTGAATAACCGGTAATACTTCCCGGGAGGAAGAAGTGATAAACGCTTCATCAAACTGGGATAGCTCCTCCAACGATATCTGTCTGGTGTCCGTTTCAAAAACATCTGACACCAGATCGAAAATAACTTTCCGTGTGATTCCTGGTAAAATGCCAGTTTTAGGTGTAATCAGCCGATTGCTTAAAATGCCGAAAAAATTACTGGTGGTACATTCCAGAATATTTTTTTCGGCACTAATGTATAGGGATTCAACGGCGTTTTGTTGCCGCGCAATTTCAAGTGCGCGAATGCCACCAATATAATTAATGCTTTTGGCTTCCGGAAAAAGGCGCATAATTCGGGTTGTCGTAATTTTAACACCCGATTCATACCATGTGGCGGGTATGACTTTTATGCCCGATACCATTACGATCAATCTGCTGTTTCCAACCGGAAATATACCATCAGGACTATCGCCGCCGGTCACCAGGAGCCGAATACTGCTTTCCGGATGATTGTTTCTGCGAAGGGTTTCCAGAATAATGTCGCGAATTTGGTCATGAGACCACGGAATCGCCAGGCCAATCTGTTCTGCTGACTTTCGTAAGCGATTGATGTGGGCGTCCATATAAAAGGGGACGCCGTTATAGGTCCTTAAGAAGTCGAAGATCCCATATCCGCGAAGAAGGGCCAAATCATTGACACTGATTGCCGCCTGATTTGCTGGGACAAAATTGCCATCAACGTAGTATATGTCCATAGCGGTCCAATTACTTTTTATTTCGAGTGTTCAGAGCTTGTTGTAATTTTTCACCCAAAGAGCCGAGAGATGAGGTGCCACTGGTATAATTCCGCCAATTTCCCTCTTCTTTACCGTCACCGCAGGTGAGGGATATTTTTCTTTCATTTTTATTGATCGAGGCAATCGTTACAGAAATTGATGCGCCAGGCTTTAGCTTTTCAACCGTCGATTGGCTGGCAGATTCTTTGAGAACAGACTTTGGCAATAGGCCGGTGATACCCGGTTCAAGACAGATGAAGTAACCGAAGTGTTCCACTTTTTCCAAGGTGCCATTGACTGTTTTCCCAACCGGATATTTATCACCCACTGAAACCCAGGGGTCTCCTTCAGCATCTCGGATACTGAGAGAAATGCGACGATTGTCCGGGTTAATTTCCTTAATCATAACGGGTACCAGGTCATTGGGTTTCACAATGTCTTCCGGATTGACAACCCGTTTTGTATAACTCATCTCACTGATGTGAACGAGCCCTTCAATACCCGGGGCAATTTCTACAAAGGCGCCGAATTTAGTACACCTCATGACCCTTCCTTCGACCACATCGCCAGATGAGAATCCTTCCTGAACCGTATGCCAGGGGTTCTCTTCTATCTGTTTTACAGATAACCCGATCTGGTAGCCGCTTTTTTTCTCCCGTGGTTTTATATCTATTACTTTGACATGAAGAATTTGCCCCTCCTGGACGATTTCTTTAGGATCTTCCACCCTGCGCCAGCTCAATTCTGATACATGGACCATCCCTTCAACGCCCGGTGCGATTTCAATAAATACACCAAAGGGCATCACTTTGGTAACTTTTCCCTCATATGACTGACCGGTGGCCAGAGATTCAAAAAAACTGGCCTGAAGCTCTTTCTGCTCCCGCTGTAATACTTCCCGTCGGGACACCACAATATTTTTGCCACCCTCTTCAAATCTTGTTATAAGAAAAGTATATGTCTTTCCAGTGTATTCTTCTGCATTTTCAACATAGGTGATGTCAAGTTGGCTGATCGGACAAAATGCGCGGTGCTTCAATAGGTCAACATGGACACCGCCCTTGCACGTTGCCGTCACTTTCCCCTCAATGGGAATTTCTTGTTGAAAGGCATCCTTCAGCTGATTCAACCCACCAATACCGGACATGGCGCGGGACAGATGAATGTCATTTTCGGATACGGACACCACATAAAGTTCCAGGGAGTCACCGGTCTGATAGGGGAGTTCGCCGTTTTCATCTAAAAGCTCAGATCGGTCGACCGTACCATCAATTTTGGCGCCTGTATCCAAAAAGACGGTGTCTTTTTCGATAGAGATAATTTTCCCTTCGATCTTATCACCAACATGAATATCCTGATTCATGCCGGCAGTGTAAGTTTCCAGCAGATCGGCAAAGCTCTCTTCTTGTTCATCGCCGGTATTTTGTTCGTCTATCATAATGCCTGTCCTATCTAAAAAGGGGAGTTGAAAGCCATCGATGACTGTAAAAGTATGAAAATGTATGAGGGGTGTCAAATGAAAATAAAAAGGTAATCATGGCCCCATCCAGTATAAAAATAATCGAAGCTTGTCAAAATAATTTAAAAAATCTCATCCTAAAATAACACGTTATCAAATCGTTGTCGTCACCGGCCCAAGTGGTTCCGGCAAATCTTCCCTGGTCTTTCACACACTGTATGTCGAATGTCAACGCAGCTATTTGGAATTATTGGTTTATTGCAATGCCTGATGGCTGATGGCAACACGGTATTGGTGATCGAACATAATTTAGATCTCATTTAGTCCGCTGATTATATTATCGATATGGGACAAGGGGGCGGGAACAAGGCGGAAAAGTTGTTGCAGCTGGTTCCCCTGTGGAGTTGATAGCTGATGTTCGCCGTTCCCATACCGCCTGATATCTAAAAAAATATTTTTCCCGCGCCTGACATAGCGCTATTATTTTGTCGAATATAATAAATTCAATCTCCGATCGATAGGCGACCAATTGCCTTTTACCTTGACAGTTACCCGAGTTGCCATGTAATGAGGATAACCAAAATCCGAAATGGAAAAAAATTTCAAACTCTGCGGCTGAAGATATCGCCCAAAAGGAGTTTGGAAAAGCAAGCTATCAAATAGGGCGTTCATGCGATTTGATAACTCGCCTCACCAAAACCAAAATCACGAGGCTACATTGACACTTTCTTACTCAACCACGGAATTCGACGGGAAAAAAGTTTTTTTCACTGGCAATGATGCGACTGCATTCAGCTAGTGAGGAATTCCTGCTTGAGTAATAAATGTAAGATGTTACGCGTCATTTTTAGCATCACCCGCCGTAACTCGGAGAACTTACTGTCATAAGCATTGGGATGTTAAATTATAAGGGGGAAATATGCAAGAAGGTACAGTGAAGTGGTACAGTGAAAAGAAAGGGTTTGGTTTTATTGTGACGGAAAATGATGGTGATTTATTCATGCATAGCAATAGCATTAAGGACCACGGATATTTTACTTTACAAAAATCTGACAGGGTGACCTTTGAAATTAAAGAGACCCGATTTGGTCGTCAGGCGGCCAATGTGAGAATTGTCAAATAAGTTTCCTAATTAAGAAAATGGGAGTGGATCATGAATTTTAGGCTACAAGTAAAAAGTGCCACTATGGTCTTGGGGGCGGTGTTGTTTCTCATCGGATCAGTGATGGCAGCAGACGATGCGATCAAAACGGAAGCGGCAGCTGGCAAAACGTCAGAGGCAAAAGTTGCAATGGTCAACGGTGTGCCGATTCTTCGTGCTGATTTTGATGGGGAATATAATCTTTATATGAATAATATGCGTCAGCGCGGTCAGGGCGTATCGCCGGAGCAGTTTGACACAGTTCAACAAACGGTGTTGGACAATCTCATTGGCCAGGAATTGCTTTTTCAGGAAAGTGTGAAACAGGGCATCAAGGTCAATAATGATGAAATTACAACCGAGATCGATAAAATCAAACAGCGGTTTCCGAACGACGCGGAATTTAAACAGGCGATGCTCTCCATGAATATTTCCGAGGCAGTGCTGACCAGCAAAATCAACAAAGGTATTTCCATAAAAAAATTGGTTGAAAAAGATGTCGAGCCAAAAGTAACGGTGTCAGACTCCGAAACAAAAGGGTTTTATGATGACAATCCGAATTCCTTTTCTGAACCACAACAGGTAAAGGCAAGCCATATATTGGTCAAGGTGGATGCAATGGCAGATGATGCCCAAAAGAAAGCGGCCAAAGAAAAAATTGAAAAAGTTCAGGCGAAAATCAAAAAAGGTGAGGATTTCGCAGCATTGGCCAAGGAATATTCTGATTGTCCCAGCGGTGCCCAGGGTGGAGATTTGGGATTTTTTGGCCCAGGGGCGATGGTAAAGCCTTTCGAGGATGCCGCCTTTGCGATGAATACCGGCGAGATCAGTGATATTGTCATTACCCAATTTGGCTATCACTTAATAAAAGTGGTCGAGAAAAAGGATGCACGGGAAGTCAGCTATCAGGAGGCAAAGGGCGATATCACCAACTATTTGAAACGAAGAAAGACCGATGAGGAGATAAAGGCTTTGATTACCTCCTTACGTGAAGCCGCTAAAATCGAACAGCTTATGTAATTGATACGAGACGGGAATGGATACGAACCTTTCCCGTCTCGTTATGACATTACAAGATCAAAAAAGACCCACCACAGGGATTATTCAATTATTTCGAGGATAGCGTGTTTATTCTCCTTCTTTGATGCCGCCCCCAATATCGTCCGCAGTGCCTGTGCATTGCGTCCCTGCTTGCCAATCACCTTCCCCAGGTCCTCCTTTGCAACCTTAAGCTCGATGACAATGCTCTGGCGGCTTTTGATTTCATTGATTTCAATCTGCTCCGGATTGTCAACCAAGGCCTCAACGATTTTATGAACTAGCTCTTTCACAATATTCCCCCTTTCAGTATACAAATTCCCTCATTCAGAACGTATCACATGTGTGGAATGATCGACGAGCGAAGATAAAAACAATGATGGTTAAATGCGTTCGATTCCTAAATGTTCTATCGTTTCTTATAGTATATATTATGATTGGAAGAAAGGTAAAGAAAAAATTATTATATATAAAAATAACAATATATTGCAACGCACAGGCCAGTGGGTTTATTGGTGCGATGATCGATTGGATTGCTATATTTGGATGGATGGGAGGTGGAGCGCTTTGATCAGATTGTGTATTTGATTTTTCAGATGGGGTTTATTTTTGGTATTTACGAGGGCCATCAGGATCTTAGATGCATCAATGGGCGATTCTTCACGATTTCCTAAGTGGAGTCGGTACCAATAAGGCATGGATGCGTTATAAATATCAGGAAGTTCCGCAGCATGACGCCTCAGCCTTGCTTTGACGGCTTTATTTTCATGGGAGGCAGAAGGAACATGAAGAAGCGTATCAAGGTCCTTACGGATGTTTTTTTTGATGCGACGATACCGCAGTATCGGAAGAACCCAAAGCCTTGTAACAATGTAACCAAAGCTTCCGAAGAAGAAACATATCACCGATGGCCATAAAAGGTTTGAATTGAAAAAATTTTGAAGCATTGATCCTTCCTGTCAAAAACCGTTGGTCTCGTCACCGTTAAAAAGGAGGTTTAAATAGTGTCGGACAATTGGTGATGCCTGTTCAAAATTATGGGATGGCTTCTTGTTTTTCTGTGCCATTTCTGTTCGAATATCAGATGCAAGCTGTTTTCCCAGTTCCACTCCAAACTGATCAAAGGGGTTGATTCCCCAAATGAATGCTTCATAAACCGTCTTTGCTTCGTAAAAAGAGAGCAATTTCCCCACACTTTCAGGCGTCAAATCTGGAATTATCATGGTTGAAGAGGGACGATTCCCGGAGAAATTCCTTGCCGGATCGGTGCTTTTTTTTCCAATGGCCAGTGCCAGCGGTTGTGAAATGAGATTTGCCCATAACTCCTGATGGTTCGTCACCCCTTTGCTGTGGCTGCTGTATCTTCCGTATTGGGGGGATGTAACGCCGATAAATTCAATTGGAAACGGCCGGCCCTGGTGCGCCAATTGAAAAAAGGAATGCTGTGCATTGGTGCCGGGTTCACCGAATATAATACCGCCTGTGGATTCAAGAAGTGGTGCGCCATCGATAGTGACAGATTTGCCGTTGCTTTCCATATTTAGTTGCTGGATATGAGGGGATAGCTTATTGAGCGGGGCGGCGTATGGTATAATAGCGGCGGCGGGATAACCGAGAAAATTGTTGTTCCAGACTGATATTAGGGCTGCCGTCAGGGGCATGTTCAGATGAGGCGGAGCGTTCGAGGTATGCTGGTCCATTTGTTCTGCACCTTTTAAAAACCGCTCATAGCTTTCATACCCAAGATAAAGGCTTAACGGAAGGCCGCCCACTGCCGAGGTGACACTATATCGACCGCCAATGAAATCAAACATATGAAACGACGCCAATATCTCTTTGGTTGATTCTCCATCCTCAGCGGAAATATCGCCGGGGCTTCCTTTGGCCGTGACCGTGACAAAATGCCGAGAGGGAGGCAATTTCTTTTCTATCATGTAATTGCGGGCCAGGGTTTCGTTTGCCAGGGTTTCCGCTGTTGTGTAACTCTTAGATATAACAATCCAAAGGGTGGTTTCAGGGTCAATCTCGGCAACGATATGCCCAAAATTGTGAATGTCCACATTTGAAAGATAATGAACGTGTAGGCCACTGTCTGCATTGGCTTTCAGCGCCTCGGTGACAAACTCTGTGCCAAGGTAAGACCCGCCGATACCAATAACAACAAAATGGCGAAACGGTTTTCCGGTGCTTCCGGTCAACTTGCCGGTTTTTACCTGGTCCGCAAATCGTTTTATTTCAATCCGTACGCGTTTAAGTTCTCCAAGGACATCGATGCCGTCCAATAGCAGCGGTGTGTCACCAAAAGACCTGGCAGCGGTGTGCAACGCAGCGCGATTCTCGGTGGTGTTCACAGTTTCGCCGGCCATCATTTTTTTGAATTGAGGGCGGACATTTCTCGCTTCGGCCAAGCCATACAAAAGGGACATCACATCACTGTTTACGCGTTGCCGAGAATAATCATAAAAAACATCGGCAGTTTTTATGGAAAAGTGGCCAAGTCGGTTTTCATCTTGGAGAAGATGTTTCAGATGAAATGATGGTTTTTGAAACTCATCTGCCTGTTGCTGAAGTTGTTTCCACTGCGGTATATCAATTAAAGATGTATCTTTCATGATTCGCTCCATAACGGGAAAAATCAGGACACGGCACTACGCAAAAAGATGTATTGCTATTGGTGGTTTGTCACAACGTGGTCTCGAATCCCTCACGGGCGGCAAATACCTCCAAATCAGACGAACCGGAAAGCCGTTTCTGAAGGGTTGTTTCAAACGCCCCCACCTCGGCATCCTTCCGCAGGGGATCGTGGTGGAATAAAAACAATTTTTTTACATTCGCCTTCAGTGCTGTTTCGACGGCATGTTCATAGGTTGAGTGCCCCCAACCTGTTTTGCCATTTTCGTATTCTTCGGGTGTATACTGTGCGTCATGAATAAGGATGTCTGCATCTTTGAAAAAATCAATAATGCGATCATTTTCTTCTTTTGCTGCCAGGGCCCCTTCGTTGAGGAGTTCCGGATCAAAATCCGGAGAGTCGGGGTTGGCTTCAAAAATGTTTCTGAAAGGTTCTGTGTCAAAGGCGGTGCAGACGGATTTACCTTTATATTCGAAACGATAACCAAGACACAGCAGTGTGTGGTTCAAATATTTCGTTTTTAAATTGACGCCATTGCCCAAATCAATATCCCCTTCACCAATTTGATAATAATGCAGGTTTGCCGCCAAATCACTGTGGGACACCGGGAAATACCGGTATCGGAGTTGATCGCCGATAATCTGTTCAAGCGGTTCTTCTTCATAGGTCACTGGACCATAGACGTTGATGCTGGTTCCCTGAAAATATAGCGGATCAAAAAAGGGGAATCCCATAATATGATCCCAATGCGTGTGGGTAATAAATAGATCCGCACTGACCCAGGGATTTGGTTGCCTTCTTTTAATAATATCATTTCCCAGAAGACGAATGCCTGAGCCTGCATCAATAATAAATAACCGGTTTGCCTCTTCGATCCAAAGCTCAATACAGGTAGTGTTGCCGCCATATTCGACGGTATCAGGCCCCGGGCAAGCGATTGATCCCCTAACGCCCCAAAATTTAATTTTCATATAGCATCCCTAAACAGATAGACTGAGAAACACCTGCGCTCTTTCAATTTCCATGTTGATTTCTTTGACAACACCTTTCAGATTCGCAATCGTGATGTTCAGCTGTGAACTTAAAAAATCAAGCACTACCGGATCCAATTCTCCCGGGTACGGGTTGCCTGAAAAACCAATGCCAAGGGTGTTGACCAGATAGTCCGCCAAGGTGACCACATAGACCATGGTTTTATGCTCACCATCATAGGTGGCAGTGGTATGGTGGCGAAAAATGGTATCGGAAATTTCTGCCCCCAGATGCCAGTTTTCAGCAATAAGCTTTCCAACGGTAGAATGATCCGTGCCGACAATTTGAGTTTCGGAAAGAAAAAGGGATTGATGTTTCTCTTCGGCAAGGTCAAGGGCACGGCTGTATTCATCTGGGAACCTATTGTTCATTGGGATTTTGCCAATATCGTGCAGCAGACCCGAAATAAAAAACCCCTCGAGTTCCTCCGGCGGCAGTTTGTGTTTTTTGGCAATGAGCTTAGCGGTTACACCAACAGCGAGTGAATGCTTCCAGAAATCAACCATTCCCAATGTGTTGAAGTTTTTTCGATTGCCGAGATTGCTCAGTATGGCCGTGCTGAGGAGCATATTCTTGACCGTGTTAATGCCAAGCATGATAATGGCCCTGACCAGTGAAGTTACTTTCTGAGAAAGCCCATAATATGCTGAGTTTATAAGCTTTAAAAGCTTTCCCATAAGGACGGGATCGACGCTGATGACCCGATTGATGTCAGCCGGCGAGGCATCGACATTGTTACAGATGGTCAGTACTTTCGTCACGGTTGGGGATAATGGCGGCATTTTGTTGATGTGTGCCTTCAGCAAGTTGAGTCGTCTATCAGATTCCATTTACCCCCGTCCTGAGATTTGGCCAAAATGGGACGCGATATTCTATAAACGTGGATTCTTTAAACATTGAGCCGTCAATGAATATCGCAATTTAGCAGAAATGCAATGAATTTTAAAGAGGAAATTGACTTAAGTATTTTAATGAATTAATAAATCAAATATGGAACACCGTCGCTTTTTAGAAATTATGAGCATTAAGGAAACTGCCACCCAGAAAGAGTTACAGGCTGCCTATAAACGACTCGTCAAAATTTGGCATCCAGATCAGTTTGTTTATCAGCCAAAGCATCAAGCAATTGCCCAGGAAAAATTAAAAGAAATAAATATTGCCTACCAGGAAGCCTCTCAATTCATTAAAGGACGTGAAGAGAAGGGAAAGTGCATACCCTCAGATGATCTGGGCGTCCGCCATCAAGACCCCCATACTGAAACGAAAAAAAAGACGCCTCCCACGCCATGGCGTTCCTATTACGACCGGATTAAAAAGAATTTGGTAACTGCAAAAAAACAATTTTCAGAAATGAAAATGCCCCCAACCGGTTCCGCTGATAGGGCTCGACCCAAAAAAGAAATCATGCGACCACAAAAGGGTTATGAGCCATCAGATTTTAATGAGGTGTTTTGTGAAACGCTTCAAGCGCGGGGGAGTGGTGTGGCGAACTATTCACGGAAAAGGCAGTTCCCTTGGCAGCGTGTCTCGACCTGTCGCAGAATGGCTTCCCCAAAGAGAACTTCTTGCAGCACCCGACCTCGCGGGAGGTGCGGGGCCCAGCGCATTGAAAAAATAAGTCCCGTCGCTAAGATAAACCGCATCGGAAAAATAAGATAGGCCTGGGGCCGCGAAAAGGCGATAATTTATGAATGGGAAATAATGCCTTTTTCCATGGCAAACAGTGTTAAGGCGGATGTGTTATGGAGATCCAATTTGCGCATCAGGTTGGCCCTGTGTTTCTCAACTGTTTTCAAGCTAATACAAAGAAAGTCGGCGACCTCTTTATTTTTGTAACCCTCTGCAATAAGTTTAAGAACTTCACGTTCCCGCTGTGTCAAGACATCCAGTTGTGATTTGGCCTGGACGCCTTTTTTCCCCTCAAGATACCCCTCAATTATTTTCCCCGATACGCTCGGACTTAGAAATCGTTTTCCCGAAAGCACTTGACGAATCGCCATGAGCAATTCGTCGTGGGTGGCGTCCTTGAGGACATAACCGTCCGCACCCGCCTGGAGCGTCATTAAAATGTATTCATCGGTATTGTGGACGGTGAGGGCGATAATTTTTATATCGGGTTGTTGTTTCTTGATCTCCTTGATGGCTTCAAAACCATTCATTTTGGGCATGGAAAGATCCATGAGAACCAAATCTGGAGATTTGGAGAGCACACAGCGGATGGCGCTGCGACCATCTCCCGCCTCACCCACCACGTCCATATCTTCATGTTCGCGCAAGAGCGAGCGCAGTCCTTCACGCAGGATCGTATGATCTTCAACAATGATGATCTTGTGAGGTGCCTTTGCCATTATTGTCCTGGTAGCGATGGCATGAAAACCCAAGCAGTTATCTGAAAGGGTGCCGAAAAATTGATCCCGATGGATCAATTCTTTGCTGTGAATATTGGGTAACCGGGCGAATGGCTACCTTGATCAAGAGAAAATATACACGACCGTGCACCGTAAAATACAGCAAAGACCCTATTTATCACAGGAAGGCGGATTGGTAAAGTGTATTTACTATGAATCATTTCTAAAAAAAGGCGTATTTGGAGGAAGATGTTTAAGACATTGGTGGTAGAGGATAATGAACATTTTCGTGAGTCTTTTATAAAGCTTTTGGAAACCCGGTTTTCCAGTATGGCATTTGAAAAAGCATCGAGCACAGAGGAAGCCTTACAAAAGATTCCGGCTTTTTTACCGCAACTTGTTTTTGTGGACATTCAACTGCCCGGGGAAAATGGGCTGCAATTGGCTCAAAAGATTCGTTCCAGCGATGATAACACCATTATTGTTATGTTAACGAACCACGATGGCCCTGAGTATCGCCAGGCAGCGAATCAGTGCGGTGCCAATTTCTTTATTTCAAAAGAGGGGGCTTCTATCGATGAAATAATTGAGATTGTCGACTCGATTGTTAATGCACCCAGCGTATCTCATTGATAGTCATTAACAGGTCAACCATTTGGCCAAACGATCGAGACCTTCCTGAACCGATACGTGTGGTGAATATCCGAGGTCATTTCGTGCAGCACTGATATCGAACCAGTGATCAGTACTCAGTTCTAAGGCAAGAAAACGGGTCATGCGGGGCTCACCCGGTAACTGAAGCGTTTTATAGAGTATCTCCAGCAGACTCCCGAGGAAAAACGCCGTTTTGCGCGCAATCTGTTTTCTGACGGGCGGCAGACCGGCAGCGTTTAAAATGTCATTCACCATTTTCCAGAGCGGAAGCGGTTCTCCCTGACTGATAAAATAGCAGTTGCCAGAAAGTTGTGGGGAAGCAGAAAGACGTGATGCGGCAAGAAGATGGGCGTCGACGGCATTATCGATATACGTTGAGTCCACCCGGTTCCGGCCGGATCCGATTTGGCGCAAAGATTTGGCCTGTTGGATAATGCGCGGGACAAGGTGATTGTCACCAGGGCCCCAGATTAAATGTGGCCTGAGAATGAGTGCGTGAAGTCCATGGCGTGCTGCGTTGGTTACAATTTTTTCTGCCTGGGCCTTGGTGGCGGGATAATCTGCATAGTAGTGCTCCGGATAAGGGACGGACTCATCAACGCCCTTCATGTCTTTCCCCTGAAATACAACGCTCGGTGAACTGGTGTGGATCAGTATGGGCACCTTCTGTTCAATACAACTGGCGACCACATGTCTGGTGCCCTTGACATTGATATCATAAAACTCTGATGGGTCACCCCATATGCCGGCTTTTGCGGCGGTGTGAAAGACGATATCCATGCCATGGCAGGCCCTGTCAACCGTCGCAGGATCCCTTATGTCGCCCTTTATTTGTTCGACGCCAAGTTTTTCGAGCTGAGAGTAACGATGGCGTGACAAGCTTCTCACAAAATCGCCCCGTTTTATAAGACGCTCGGACAAGGCGAAACCGAGAAAGCCGCCCCCGCCAGTTACAAGGATTTTTTGTTGTAGGTCGATGCCCCCCCCTTTAGTTTCTTTGATGCCCAGACGGCAAGTTCCTCACGAAATATTTTTGAATTGTGACGGATATCGACCGGAAACTGTTTGTGAAAGAGAACCGTGTTAATTTCCCTTGTGTGGGATTGATCCTGTGCAAGTTGAATCAACTCCTTGTGAAATTGATGTAACGGTGGTGTTTTTTCATCATGAACAGGCTCAATGCATATCACCGGTGTTTGATCCGGTGACGTCCCAACGCCCACCAAGGCGCTCCGAAACACATGTGGGTGTTGATTAAATATGGCTTCACAGGGAATAGTAAAAAGTGTTCCTTTTTCGGTAATTATCCGATGATTTTTTCTGCCACAGAACCAGATCCTTCCGGTTTTATCCCGCCATCCGAGATCTCCCATGCGGTGCCAAAATTGGTCACCATCTATAATTTTTGATAATCGGTCATCATCCGGACGATTAAAGTAATGGCGTGTGACGTTTCTTCCTTGAACAACGATTTCCCCGATGTCGCCATCGGGCACCAGAAGGTCTTCAGACCACTCCTGGATCGAATCATCCGTAATGGTAATAAGTTTCAGTTTGATCCCGGGTAATGGATAGCCGACGCAGTTTCCGAAACCCTTGATGCTTAGGGCTTTGGTGTCAGCGATTATTTCTTTACTGCCGATACTTGTCACCGGCATGGCTTCAGTGGCACCGTAAGGGGTATATATTTGGGCCGGAGCATTCAACAGGGATGAAAATTGTTCTATATTTTCCGGTGAAACAGGTGCGCCAGCAGAGACCACCCGTTTGATGGAAGAAAATTTGACGTTCGTTTCATTCCAGAAAGATCCGACGCGATGAAGTAGGGCGGGTGAGGCGAACATGTTCGTGACGCCATGATTCACAATGGCCTCACTTATTCGTTTCGGGTTCACGAACGCAGGACGGGTTGGGTCCATGTCAGGAATGACAGCAGTCATTCCAAGCGCCGGTGCAAACAGGGCAAAAAGTGGAAATGTGGGCAAATCCACTTCCCCCGGTTCGATGTTAAATACGGATCGAATCGCTTCAATCTGGGCTTCGAATATGGCATGGGTATACATTACCCCTTTGGCCGGTCCTGTGCTGCCGGTGGTAAACAAAATAGCTGCTGTATCATCCGGGGAGGTCTTGACTATGTTATAGGATCTCCAGGGAGTAGACATTAGCTCCTGTAAGGTTTGACCGCCCCAAAACCATCGGCGTCCGACCGTAACCGTGTGCTTTATTGTTCTAAAAAATGCCGGAAAAATAAAACGCAATACATGGGCTTTTGGAATACCAATAAAGCCGGTTGGGTGGCTTTCCTCCAAACAACGAATCAAACGTTTGAGCCCCATGCCGGGATCCACCATGACCGGAATGGCTCCTGCTTTGAAAAGGGCGAAGGTCAGCGCAAAAAAATCAAGGCTAGGACGAACCATCACGACCGTACGCACTCCTTTGCCGATGCCAATATGCTCCAGTCCTGCGGCCAATCGGTCTGACTCCTGGTCAAGCTGCCTGAAGGTGTAATGGGTATAGGCGACCTGACCCCTGTTATTGCGCATGGAAGGGTAGACAACAGCACGTTGATAGGGATGCCTGATGGCCTGTTCGCGCAGATAGGCCGCGATGTTCAAATGAATCGGTTCTTCTGAGCTAAATGACATGGCGAGATTATGGTTTGATGTTGCGTTGTTGTTAATGTATTTGGCGATATGTTAAGAAAAAATATCCCTAATTTTGTCTTTAAATGATTTTTTTCTATTAATTTTAAGACGGCCGGTTTCTGATCGAACCACCTCGAGTGTATTATCGACCTGTTGCGTAAGGGCTTCCAATTTGTCTTCTATCAGCGCTTTTCCCTTTTGGTGGTTTACCATGTAAGAAACATAAAAACTGTCTGTTTGTTTTTCGACCAATTCGGTGGTGGCCAATATATCTTTATTAAGCCGTTTCCATAAAGTTCTCTCAGCTTTAACTACTTTATTTTGATCTGGAAAGTCACTTTCTAAATTGTCGAGGCGGGTCAATTCCTGATCGATAAGTGTCAATTCCATGTTTAACCACACCAGCCGGTGATAGAGCGGTGGTATGATTTTAAAGGTGAATGTAACAACATCCTCCTTTAACGCAATATGCTCGAAGGTCGCTATGGGGGGCAAGTTTTTCTTCTGAATTCGTTTCCAGGCGATAAAACCACCGCCGGCTGAACAAAGGAGAAGAACAAGGATAAGGATCAGAACGATGGCCGATGCGCCTGTTGTTTTGTGCACCTGTTTGTTCATTCAGTGCCCCCTTATTTCCATCTCATTGGTTTTGGGTTTTAGTTAAAAAAGTGTGCATAATGTGAATAACGGCTTCCGGTTCATCTTCAAGAAGATAATGCCCCGCAGTTGAAAACAGGTGGGTTTCTGCCTTTGGAAACCTTCGCTGCCATTCTGCAAGGTAATCTAAGTCAAACACAAAATCATGTTTTCCCCAACAGATCAACATGGGGTGCGCCTGAAACCGGCTCAGTTGTCTTGATACAGCTTGGACCAAATCATAGCTAAGATCCGTTTGGCAGATCGGAATATCATAAACGAACATCAGGGTCGCCAGACGATTTACCCAGGAATTGTAAGGCGCAATGAGCCCTCTTTTAATCTTTTTTGAAAGGGGCTTTTGTGGCGCCATGAAGAGTGCTGCAACGGCAAACAGATTCAAACCGAGCACCGCAGGTTTTGAAAAAAATTTAAGGTTTCGAATCATTCGAAGGCGACGGGGGATTGACTTCCCCGGTGGTGGCAGAAATGCTGCGGTATTGGTTACGATTATTCTTGAAATAAGGTCAGGATGGCGAACGGCAAAGGCCATGCCGATCATCCCGCCCCAGTCATGAATCACCAATGTGATTTTTCCGGTAATGTTCAGCTGATGAACGAAAGACTCAAGGTCAGCGATACGGCTGGCCAACGAATAGTCATATTTTGAGAGGGATGGTTTTTCAGACAGGCCGCATCCGATATGGTCTGGGGCAATGGTCCGGTATTTGCTGGACAAGGCATGGATTAGGCGCCGATAATAGAATGACCAGGTCGGATTCCCATGTATCATCAGGATCGTATCTCCGGTTCCCTCATCTACATAATGAAGTTTTCCGCCGGCCACCGTCATAAAATGAGATTCAAACGGGTAAAGGTCACGATAGTGAGATGGCGATGGCGTTACCATGTTACCCCCAGCATCAGGCAGTTGAGACCGCTGCCGATACCGAGAAGCCCCACGATATCGCCCCGCTGCAAAAATTCTCGCTCATCGGCAATGGCCGCCGTGATTGGTAAGGATACTGTGCCAATATTTCCCAAAAAGGGGAAGGTCGTGAAATCTTTTTCTTTTTGGATACCAATGGCATTGAGGATTGTATCCTGATGTGCGGCACCTACTTGATGGCAAATAATTTTGTCCGGTTGGTTTTCCGCCAGTCCCATTTTCTTTTGAAAGGCATTGTAGGTTTCCATGCCCAGATTAACCCCATTTTTTAGGACCCCCACAGAGTCTGTTTCCATCATCAGTGGCATTGTGGCGGGAATGCCAGTGTCGGGCCCCCACGTGCAGAGCCGATGATGTTCCGATGCGTTTTTCGCAACGCCACCGAGCAATCGGTGGCTATGGGGTGACTGTTTTCCACGGGTCAAAATCACCGCGACGGCGCCGGATCCACCGGTAAGGGTGGCCACCGATTTTTTAAAAGTTTCCATATCCGGGGACGATAACATTCGCTTCATCGTCGTCTCCACAATCTGTCTTGCAGACTCACAGGAAACCACCATACCCGCATGGATGTATCCAAGTTCAATGGCATTGGCCACTTGGACCATTCCATTCAGCACCCCCAAACAGGCATTTGACACATCATAGACGATCGCATCGGAGGAAAGTCCCAATCCATTTGAAACCGCGCAGGCGGTGGCCGGCTCGAGCTTATCCCGGCAGACGCCTCCATAGATCAGCATGCCAATATCTTTTGGGGTCAGGCCGGCACTGTCGAAAGCTTTGGCAAGCGCCTTTCTGCCGGCAAGTGTTGCGCCATCACTCATGGAAAATGATGGATCCCACCACCGTCGTTCATAGATACCGGTCATGGCTTCCAACTGCCCCTCTTTTAAATGGAGGGCATGATAAAGCGTCGACAGGCGTGCCTCTATATCCGTACTGGAAATGATATTGGGGGGTAGTTCATAACCGAATGATTCAATGTAAACGTCTGAATACAGCATTATAAGTGTTATTCCTGAAGGTTATTTTTCATATCGGGATCAATTGAAGCCCCATATTATCCATTTTATAAATATAAAGCCCATCAACTTTCAAGTATCCATTTGAAACAAGCGTAGGGATTGGAGATTCGGTAACCGAAATGATCGTGGCTTCGACCTCGATATTTTTATTCTTGGGAGTTATTTGGCCCCGGTAGGTCCATTCATGGGAGACATGTGAAAGCATTTGGAACCGATGCCTGCTAATGAGCTGAGGCCATCGTTCCATAGCCACCCATTTCATGAGTTGCACAAAGGACTCGATGCCGAGAGATCCGGGGCAAACCGGATCCTGATAAAAATGAGCGGTGAAAAACCATTCTGAGGGATTAACCCGCTTGCTGCCACAGGCGTATCCAAGACCTTGTGGGCCACCGGTTGGGAGGTAGATGTCAATTTTGTCGAGCATTCGAAGGGCATTTGACGGAAGTTTCAATGTGCGCCTGGCGACGATTTTATCAACATCATCTTCATCTGGCTGCACGAAGGGAGATAGGGGAGGCTCATCCTGAAAAGGCACATTTTTAATGATATTTTCTTCGCTACCAGCATCGGTTCTGTTTGGAATAGCAGGTGCGCCCATCCCGATCTGATTTGAAAGGGCGGCTTGCGTAAAAAAACCGAAGTGTGTACTCCCTTCGTAAATCAAATCCGCTTCCTGGTATACTTTGAAATCAAAATGCTCGATGATCATGTCACCGGCAGTGGAAACTTTTGTCAGACGGGCCTGGGTGACAAACAGTTTATCTTCCGCCGGCCCATGGGGGTAGACGGTTGCCGTTCCTCCAAGGTTTCGAAACCGAAGCTCATGCGTGCTTTTCAGTGCAGAGCCCGCATAGGCGGCCAACCATCCACAGGCTTGTAGGGCAATTTCATTGAGAATACAATAGGGAAGGTCGCGGGATCTGTCTGCAACAAAATACCAGGCGTTCTTTGGTGCCCGATATTCGGCGGTTATCCACCCCCCAGGAGAGAGATCCCATGGCTCATGATCCGAATGAATGATCCGGTCAATAAATGAATAAGGTGGCTGGGGCAACCGTGCGATAAAGCGGCCATCATCAAACTTTTGATAGGGCGGGCCGAAGGCGTCTGATGGTTTACCGCTGGCAAACGCCATCACCTGTTCTTGACTAAAGACAACAGATACAGGCGATTCGATAGGTTTGGGTGGTGTGCTTGTTTTGTGACGCTTCCAAAATGACTCAAGTTGTGCTTCGGTCACATTACTCAATTTCAGGGACATATCTTCGAAATATACAATTCGGTGACCGTCAGCGTACATGTGGGCATCGGCAATGGCAAACGGTTCCGGATTGAACCCGGTTTCTTTTATTTCGACTTCATAAATCACCTGATGTGTTTTGGGAGTGACCGGGCCGCGACACTTGAGCCGGCTTTTCACTCCGACGACCGGTTCATAACAGGCATCAGGCCGGTCACTGATAATGCCCATTCGTTGCATGAAAACGCGTAATGTATGGGCGCAGCATTCGTACATCAATGTTCCTGGCATGACCATATCATCCACAAAATGGCACGTTAAGAACCAGTCGTCCGGATGGATGTCGGCTTCCGCCTGAATCACTCCTAAACCGAATCTGCCGCCGGTGGGGTCGCACTTCCGAATTCGATCAATCAGCTTCATGGGGCCCTTCGGGAGCCATAATGATGGTGATAGTGAAACTCCTTGAAACGATTTTCCAAAACAGGCGCCAAGATCTCCTTTCCGCAATGCATTCAGGGCCGATTTATCAAAGACCGCTTTTTCTGTTTCAACCCAAAGGCGCCATCCTGACTTATTGTTGTCCGGGACAGGGGCGCGCTCGGTATCACTGAGGAGGATGCCGCCGGAATTTTTTACTTCTTCTTCAGTAAAAAAACCGGCACATCCGTTTCTCATTTGAATGAGATGTTCATTGCCAATGTAGCCATCAAAGTGGAAAAAAAACAGATGGGTCTCACCATGTCTTGCAAACCGTTCTATTTCGATATCATAGCGAATAACATCACCTGGCTCTGGCAGGCTTCGATAAAATTCAACCGTGGCATCGAGAAGCCGGTAGGTTCGCGCTCCCTTAACAAGGAGGTCAATGCCAAGATAGGCGCATAGGAAAAGGTCCGCCTGCCCTGCTTCAACGGAGATACACACCGGAGCATGCCCACCGTCAAGATACCATGCATTCGGAAGCACGTCGTGTTCGGTGATGATTCGGCCGGGCCCAATCTTGCCTTTGATGCCGGTAACGCTCAGGATCCTGTCCACAAGCATGAGCGGCTCATCCGGCAATCGCACCCTGGCCGGGTAGGTGTCCACGATGGCAAATTCGGGTCCCAAAACGGTGGCCGCAGACCCGATGGCAAACTCCATGCACATCTGGCGTGAAAAAACGACGTTTTGCGTTTGCGTCTCAGATTTCTCGGATAGATGGTTTGATATGGATGAAGTTCGTTCATCTGAAGAATTCGTATGGTTTGGTACCGACGCGCCGACTGACAGTGCCTTTTCTAACAGAGCTGTTTGAAAAGAGAAGGTCTCAGCATAGGTTTTGGCAAGGTCTTTTGAAAAATCGAGAAATTGTTGGTGCGCTTTCGAAGTTTTGGTCACCTGCTTTTCAAGGGTTGCAAACAGATGGTTGTTCCCTTTACTATGCGTTGTTCCAGATAGCGGTTTTGTATCAACAGGTTTTGAGTTATCCGCAGAAGGGACAGACGCAGTGGTGGTCGGGGCGGCGGCCAGCGGAACCGGCGGTATTTCCAGAATGGTGCCAACAGATCGATAAATCGGCTCTTTGTCTGATAAAGGGCTGTCTGCCGCCGAAGCGCAGCACTCTGGCCATGCGCCCTTGCCATAGAGCACATCAAGATCCAGTGGGATGTTTTCTACAAACAGGGTGCCGATGAATTTCAGTAGGCTGACGTACTCATTCTCTCCCCGAAAAGACGTTGAAACCGCGAGATGTTCCTTGTCTTTTAGAATTTGGGTGATCATGCGCGTGCAGGAGGCATGGGGGCCCATTTCTAAAAATATGCGTATGCCATCCGCATAGGCTTTTTGAATGGTATCCACAAAATTGAACCCGCTGAGGGCCTGAGAGAGAATTGATCCGGCCGCATTCTCCGATGTAACGTCGTATGTGTCAGCTTTTGCACAGCTGTAAAATCGGATATCCGAAGGTGGGGTCGTCTGGAATGTATGAAGTTCCCGGTATGCTTCAGATGCGGGCTGGGCGGCATCACAGTGGACGGTTGCAACCCCCTGAATAAAAATTGCTTCGCACGCAAGCCGGTTGATTGCCGACAAAACCGCGTCCCGTTGACCGCCGATAACGCATTCATCAGCTGTGTTGATGATCAGCAAGCGGACGTAAGGCAGGTTCCGAATAGCCGGTTTGACCTTTTCGGAGGACCTGTTTACCATGGCCACCACCCAATCGGATGAAACGCCTTCCGGAATCTTCCATGCCCTGCGCATGGCGTGGCAGGGACCTGATAGTTCGGTTTTAAAAAGCGAGGTGTCCTGCATTCGATTAAACATTTTCCCGCGATCCGGCCAGGCGTTTAAGGCGAAAAGCCCGGTGGATTCACCAAGGCTGTATCCAATCGCTGCCTGTGGTTTCAAGCCGAACCGGTCCGCAAGTCGTACCATCATATCCCCGTACACCACCTGTCCGAAAATCATATGACGGGGGTCGCTGTTCAGGAGGTGTTCGGCATCTTTTTCCCAGCCAGGCGCCCAGGAAAAGCGCTGGGGGACATACAACACCGGCAATGTTTGGTCTTTGAATTCGGCGGTTTCTAAATTCATTTGCCAAAGGATTTCAGGCCAAATCAATGCGATGTCCCTTCCCATGCCGATAAAGTGGTTTCCCGACCCAGGAAAGACAAAGGCCACATCACCCAAGGGGTATGCGGGTGTAACGGAATAATACCCCCCCCCGTTTCGTTCAAAACGAAGCGATGCCTTCTGAAAGATGGCATTTTGAACTTTATCCAGATTTTCAATCAACTGTGTACAGTCGGTTGCAATGATGGCAATACGCTGGTCTCCACGAAGCTCTCTATCTTGATACCATTGCATCGCAAGGTGATCCATGGGCGGTGATGAATCCATGGTATGGATGTATTGGCGTAAGCTCTCAAGATTGGCGAGCAGGGTTTCGGTCGTATTCCCGCTAATCAGAAAGAGACCATGGGAAAGCGGGCCCAAGGGCCGCAGACGTTCCTTTTCTATCCGCGTTGAAACGCCTTGTGTCGCCCCGTATCCAATGCTTTGCATTGGCTCCTGCAAAAGAAGGTGCATGGCATTGCCATCTGTTGTCATGCTGCCCACAAGTGCATGGCGAAGGCCGTCTTTTTGATTTCGAAACCAGTATTGGGGGAAATTTGGAACAAAAAAAGTGTTATCAGTACTTACATCAGAGGGTGGCGTTGTTCTGTTTCCAAGTGGCGGGAGAATATGATGAAAAAGGCAAAGCGAGGTCTTTACGACCGCCGCCAGTCCAGAAACAGCTCCCACATCCCCTGTAATCGGTTTCAAAGAACCCAGTGCGCAAGGGTTCATTGCCGGGTTTTCCTTGATGCCACCAAAACACTTTTGCAGTGCTCTGATCTCTTGTCTGTCTATATCTGGGGCACCCAGGCCATGGGTTTCGATGAGGTCAACAGAATTCAGGGAAACGGCCGGTTGATTGGAAAGGCATCTCTTAAGGGATTTTTCGTATGCCGCTGCTGAGAATCCATTCCGCGAAAGTGTTCCTGTCGCTTTTCCCACCTTCCGGATAATGCTATAAATTCTGTCCCCATCCTTTTCAGCCTGGTCTAAAGATTTTAATACCAGCGCCACTGCACCTTCACCAGGGAGTGAACCGGAAGCCTGTTTGTCGAACGGGCGGATCTCCGCCTTATCAGAAAGCGGAAGAAGTGTGTTTGCTGCAAGAACACGACGAAGATCTCCGGCCATATCAACCGCCCCAATCAAGACGCTGTCAGCCTCTTTTCGCTGCACCATATTCAGCCCCAGTTCAAGTGCTTTTAAACCAGAAGCCTCTTCACAGGAGACAACGAAGCTCGGTGCGCCGAATCGAAAGGCCTTGGCGATTCGGCTGGCGACCATACTTCCCAGAGCGCCGAGGGTTCGGGTAGCGTTTAGCGGCGGGCTGACAGAATCCAAAAGCGCTTTTTTCCAGGCGCCCATTTCTGCGACATCCGTTGAGAAATGTCGGCTGTATGTTGCAAGCCATCCATCAATTGCTTTCAAAAGGTGCCACCGGACATGAAAATCGGTTGCCTCGGGGTCAAAGCCCATACCAATGATGGCGCCTGAGGCGGGGTGTTCCCCCGACAGGATCAATCCCGCATCCTTCCAGGCGGCCACTGCCACCTGGAGCATCAACAGGTGTTGCGGAATAATATCAGAGAGTTCATTGGGCGGGATCTGATAGGCCCCTCTTTCAAGTTCAAGCGAATCGATAAATGCGCCAAAAAAGCCTTTTGTTCCAAGCACTTTTTTAGCCATGTCATCATAACCGCACCAACGGGCGGTTGGCACTGGTTTTAAACTGGCGTGGCCATTGAACACGGATGTTTGGAATGCTGTGAGTGTCTCCATTTCCCCAATGTGGGTTGCCATACCAACGATTGCAACCGGATCGTCATCAGGTATCGAAGAGGAGAGGGAGAGGCACTCAACGATCGGGGTTGTGGGCGGCGACCATTCTTCCAATAGCAAGTGGGCATTGGTGCCACCAAAACCGAAAGCGCTGATGGCGGCGCGTCGCGGCGTGCTTTGATTGGCAGCGTGCCACGGTGTTACTTCGGTCTGAACATGGAATGGGCTATTTGCCAGCGGACTTTCAGGGGATGCCTCCGTAAAATTCAAAGAGGGGGGGAGCATACCATGCTGCATGCCTAAGAGCACTTTTATCATGCCAGCCACGCCCGCGGCAGTCAAAAGGTGGCCAATCATCGATTTGATAGATCCAATGGCACACTGGCAATTGTTTGTATTGTCCCAGAGCTTGCAGAGGCTGGTAAGCTCCGTCATATCGCCAACGGGAGTCCCTGCCCCGTGGCACTCAATGAGCTGGACATCCTGGGGCGACCATTTGGCTGATTTATAAGCGCAGCGCATTGCCCGGATCTGCCCCTCCGAGAGAGGCGCAAGAAGGCCACCGCCGATATCATTAGAGAGGCCAATGCCTCGGATGACGCCATAAACATGGTCCTTGTCACCGATGGCGTCCTCAAGTCGTTTTAGGGCCAACACGCCCGCACCTTCACCGACCACCAACCCATCAGCCGACTTATCAAAAGGCGCGCATCGGCCAGTGGGAGACAGGGCGCGAAGTTGAGAAAATCCTATCTGAGTATAAAGGCAATCCGGTCTTGAAACACCGCCTGCAAGCATAACGTCTGCCTGGCCTGCGTGGAGAGTGTCACAGGCCAATTTCACTGCAAACAGTGAAGATGAACAGGCCGCATCGAGCGTGAAGGAGCCACCACCAAGTTCAAGCGCTTGAGCAATAAGCGCGGCGGGAAAGCTGGTAACCCGGGCTGAAAGGGCACCGTTTTGATCCAGATGAAAATCAGATGGAGAAAATTGCGGCAGGTGGCCGAACAGTGAATTTCGAATTTTCGTTTCAGATAATTCACGGCTTAACTTTGAAGCCTGGTCAGTGGGAAGCGCAATGGCGGCCAGAACAACGCCGGTTCGAGCTTTTTTTAGTAACGGATCGGAACTGCCATATTTTATTTGATCATAGGCATCCTTTGCAGCCTTAAGGGCAAGATGATGCATCGGATCAAGGGCCTCGAAAAGCGCTGCATCAAGGGCAAGCCCATTTATATCAGGTTCGAACGCATCTATTAACCCCGCCCGTTTTGAAATGGCCTTATCCATCTCGTATGATTCGGCAATGGCCAGAGGCGGTGGAATAATCCACCGTTCGGACGGGACTTCCGCAATAGCACTTCGTTTTTCGGAAATGTTTTTCCAAAAAGAATCAAGATCCGGCGCATCTGGAAAGATGCCCGCCATGCCAACGACTGCGATCGGTGAAAAACGTGCCATATGACTGAAATTTCAGGAAGCCCCTGGTAAAAAAAATTATTGAAACCGTTTCGTTCACTCAAAATTAAAAATTAGACAAGGCAACTTCTATACAGGAGCAAGGGCCGGATGGCAAGTTTCTATAGGGACTTGATGTACTTGATTGGCGTTTTTGTATATATCGTGGGGTCGGGCACCCCTGCTTCAGCAAAACCATTTTTGCGAATACGGCAACTATCGCAGTCGCCGCATGCCATCCCTTCCGGCGTTGGGTCATAGCAACTATGGGTAAGTGAATAGTCGACACCCAACTGTTTGCCTTTGATGATTATGTCTGCCTTGGAAAGATTGATCAATGGGGTATGAATGGTCATCTTTTGTTTATCTTGTACGGCAGCTTTAGTTGCCAAGTTGGCCAGGGTTTCGAACGCTGCGATGTATTCGGGGCGGCAATCGGGATAACCACTGTAATCAACGGCATTCACGCCGATAAAAATGGCTGAAGCGGATAGAACTTCTGCCCAGGCGAGGGCATATGAAAGAAAAATTGTATTTCTACCTGGCACATAGGTGACAGGGATACCGTCAGATACCAAACCGTTTCCTTGTCCTTTTGGGACAGCGATGTCGGCTGTCAATGCTGATCCACCGATGGCACGAAGGTCAATCTCCAAAACCAGATGGGCTTTTGCTTTAAAAAAACGGGACACCTTTTCGGCTGCGTTTAATTCAAATAAATGGCGTTGGCCATAATTAAAAGACAGACTGTATATTTCGTATCCTAACTCTTTTGCGATGGCCATGGTGGTGGTGGAATCAAGGCCGCCACTGGTAAGCACGACCGCTTTTTTAATAAATGTCATTTTACTATTTCCCCCGTATGTCTCCCGGCCAGATGATTTTATGAAGTTGCAAGTGAAAGCGAACTTCAAGGTGGTCTTCTAAAATCCATTCTGCAAGATCCTTAAATGAAAGAACACTTGCTACAGGGCTGAAAAGAATGTGATGCGGCAAAATATGCCCCGCCCGCTCTTTGACGATAGATTTTGCAAAATGATAATCCTCTCGATTACCAATAACAAATTTAATCTGGTCATGGGGGGACATGTGAAGGATGTTCTTATAATTGTTTTGCTCACTTTCACCACTGGAAGGGCATTTTATGTCTAGAATTTTGATGCATTCCGGTGGTACAATACTGATGTCGACACTGCCGTTGGTTTCAAGCAATACCTCAAAACGCTCCCTTAAAAGTTTGGAAATAAGTTCTGGAGTTTCCGGTTGCAACAACGGTTCGCCACCGGTGATCTCTATTAAATTGCAATGAAAGGACGTGGCTTGTATGAAGATATCCTGAATATTGTATGGCTTACCTTCCTCATAGGCATAGGTCGTATCACAATATCGGCATCTCAGGTTACAACCTGTGAGGCGCACAAATACACAGGGGCGTCCACTGTGGAGTGATTCGCCCTGGAGGCTGTAAAATATTTCATTGACAAATAAGGGCATCTTAATTTTGATTGCAATCGTGTAGGCGTATTGATAACGGTGTTTTCAGAAAAAAGCAATTGAAGAAGATACTACGGGAGGGTATGGATGCAAGTCAAGCATACAGGTTGCGCCACCGGGTTACGGCAGGGCTTTTTGCATTCGCCTGTGGAAAACATTATGAGCCAACATCACACCCCTTCGTGTGAAGGCGACTTGCTCGCAAAATGCGATGTCAGCTCTCAGCCGTAAATGAAACCTATCCAACTTTGGCGTAAATTTCCTGGGGCAGGGAGTGGTACAGTATCTGCTCACTATGGGTAAACGAAAAGTCCTCAAAAGATTGGGTATCCCGCTTATGCTGACATTCCGCACAGGCCCAGAATTCCCATGATTTATGAATCGCATGGTCCAGGCATTTACAGTAATGCGGACAAAAAATGTTCCTGTCACCTTTTTTGTGCATTGGATTCAGGCCATTGTTATCCGCTCTGCTTCTGATTTTTGCAACTTTCGGAAACTTTCTGGCTCTCATATAACCCTCCTTGTTTTCAACAATGTCCAACTTCAGTGAGAATGCTAATAAATTCCAGTTGAGTAAATTATTGTCGCATTTATCAATTGCCCGTTTCGCTATCCATTGTTCAACCGATGGTTGTTTTTTACCATTGATTGCGTTTCACCCTTTGAGTCTAAACTTTTGTTGCTGGCCGGAATCAATCGTATGACACACTCTGGAAAAAGGGTTTTCAGCATGTTCACCAATTTTTGATCCGGCCCTGAGGGGCCAACCATGATGACAATTTCCTTCATCGGTGACTCCCTGAACAAATTGCTTTATAAAGCATTTAATTCCAATTACACATTAGGTAGAAACTTGGTAAAGATAAATAGGGTAAAGACCCTATTTCCTATATAAAAAACCCTATTTAATAACGATAAATAGAAACCGTTGTGAGTAAAAAACAGCACGGCAAACTGAAAAAATTGAAGTAAAAATCAATATGGACTTTGGGGATTCCGTCGATTCAATGGCGGAGGGAAGGAGTTACCTCTGTTGCAGAGACGAAATAATAACAAATTGTAATTCGTGATATAGTGTAAAACCCTACCTATAGAAAACAACTTGTCATCCAATTGTTATTCATGGTAGTTACAACCGTACAGTTCGGGTTCGGCACTCTTTTTTCGATTAATAGTTGGCGGTTGTGGAACCGCCTCGCCAAAAAAACTGCTATTGCGTTATCCCAATTGCGTTATCATTCGAATTACAGAAGATGCTGTCTTCTGCTGCATCCATTCAACCCTAAGGAAAACATGTACGCTTTGAGGAGGTTTAATGTCTCAGAGGAAGTTTAAGCCGACACCGTCTGCATATGACTACCAGCTCCTGATAAAACATATGCTGCTGAATCCTTTGGTCTATGCACCTGATAGAGAAATTGTGTACCGCGACGTGTCTCGATATACTTACCGAACGTTTGAGCAACGCGTGGCCCAGCTGGCAAATACCCTGGCCAAGATTAATGTGGAATCGGGCGATACGGTTGCAGTGCTGGATTGGGATTCCCATCGGTATCTGGAGTGTTATTTTGCAATTCCCATGATGGGGGCAATTCTACACACCGTAAATGTTCGCTTATCCCCGGAACAATTAATCTATACACTCAATCATGCGGACAGCAGTGTAATCATCGTCAATTCTGATTTTATGCCATTGATAGAAACCGTGTGGCATCAACTGGAAAATGTAACCAAAATCATTCTTATCGATGAGAGGGGGAAAGCACCTGAAACCGATTTGCCCATTGTCGGCGAGTACGAAACGCTGATGGCAGATTGCGAAAACCGATACAACTTCCCCGACCTGGATGAAAATACGATTGCGACTGTATTTTATACCACTGGGACAACGGGACCGCCGAAAGGCGTTTTTTTCTCCCATCGCCAGTTGGTATTGCATACTTTTTCGTTGGTTTCAGCGTTAAGCATTCACGGAACACAGTTCACTGTCACTTCTGATGATGTCTACATGCCGATAACGCCGATGTTTCATGTTCATGGATGGGGATTCCCATACGTAATGACCTACATCGGGGCCAAGCAGGTTTACCCTGGCAGATATGAACCCCACGTATTGCTTGATTTACGGAAAAGCGAAAAGGTAACGTTTAGCCATTGTATCCCAACCATTCTACATATACTGCTGGATACCCCTGAAAGTAGCGAAGCGGATCTCAATGACTGGAATCTGATCATTGGGGGGGCCGCCATGCCCAGAGGGTTATGTAAAAAAGCCATGGCAAGGGGAATGAGCCCTATTTCCGGATATGGGCTATCTGAAACTTGTCCGATCCTTACCCTTTCAAACCTGTTGCCGCATATGTTCGAGTGGTCGCCGGAACGACAGATAGATACACGATGTTCTGCTGGACTCCCGATTCCGATGGTTCAGCTGGAGGTGGTGGATCCGACAGGGACCCCCATGCCCCATGATGGTTTGTCCGTTGGCGAAGTGGTTGTTCGTGCCCCCTGGCTCACTCAGGGGTATTTGCGAGAACCCGAAAAAAGTGAGGAATTGTGGGAGGATGGCTGGCTTCATACGGGGGATATCGGGCATATTAATCCGGAAGGGTACCTTCAGATCACGGATCGGATCAAGGATATTATAAAAACCGGTGGGGAATGGATATCTTCATTGGAGCTGGAGGATATCATCACCCTTCATGAAGCGGTCAATGAGGCAGCCGTTATCGGTGTGAAAGATGAAAAGTGGGGTGAGCGCCCCATTGCACTGGTTGTGTTGGGTGAGGAGTACAAGGACACGGTGACGGAGGATGATCTGAAGCAGCACTATATGGAATTTGTTCATAAGGGGTTATTGCCCATTTATGGTGTACCAAGTAAAATTTTGATCATTGATAATATCGCCAAAACAAGTGTGGGCAAAATAAATAAAAGAGAAATACGGAACATGCTTTTTTAACTAGCGTCGTTACGCTCCAGAGAGTTGAAAGGAAAACAGATGTTAATTACAGACATACTGGCAAGAAATGCCCGTATGTATGGTTCTAAGACAGCGCTGATTGAACGGGAACCGGAAAACAATTCTCGATCTCAAATAGACTGGATAACTTTTGACAATCATGCGAACCAGATGGCACAGGCACTGATTGCCCGGGGCGTCCGAAAGGGTGACCGGGTGGTTCAATTGATGATGAATTGTCTGGAATGGCTACCCACATATTTTGGCATTTTACGTACCGGTGCTTGGGCGGTACCGCTGAATTTTCGGTTTGTCGCATCAACAATTCAACGGTGTGTTGAAACTGCTGAGGCCAATACATTAATTTTTGGAGCGGAATTTATCGATCGAATTGATCAGATCAAAGGAGCCCTTGATCGTACCGTTTCGAACTACATTTTTATCGGACCGGCCAACATGACGCCTCCGTATGCAGAGCGTTACGGCAATGTCTTATCTGCGGCCGAGCCCCTGGATCCGCGAATTCCGATCGCGATTACAGATGAAGCTGGACTATACTTCACATCCGGCACAACCGGCACCCCCAAGGCCACGCTTTTAACTCACCGGAATCTGGAATTTGCCTGTTATGCGGAAAATCACCATCATGGGCAAACCCACGAGGATAATTTTTTATGTCTCCCCCCCCTTTATCATACCGGTGCCAAAATGCACTGGTTTGGCAATCTGCTGGTGGGTGCAAAAGCCGTCATTCTAAAGGGCATAAAACCCAAATGGATTCTGGAGGCAATTTCTGAAGAAAACGTTACGGTGGTGTGGTTGCTTGTGCCCTGGGCACAGGATATCTTGATTGCCATAGAAACCGGAGAGCTTCAATTGTCAGATTATCAATTGGCCCAGTGGCGATTGATGCATATCGGTGCACAGCCGGTTCCGCCAAGTCTTGTAAAAGAGTGGAAACAGATCTTTCCACACCATGATTATGACACCAATTACGGTCTGACGGAGGCCACCGGGCCTGGCTGTGTTCATCTTGGCATGGAGAATCTTCACAAAGTGGGGGCCATCGGTTTGCCGGGTTTTGACTGGGAAACTGCCATTGTGGATGATGATTTCAACCCGGTGCCACAGGGTAATGCGGGAGAGTTGATTATCAGGGGACCCGGAGTGATGAAATGCTATTATAAAAACGAAGAGGCCACACGGGCCTCCCTGAAGGATGGCTGGCTTTTAACCGGAGATGTGGCAAAAGAAGACGAGGATGGTTTTATCTGGCTTGTGGACCGTAAAAAGGACGTTATCATCACCGGCGGTGAGAACATCTATCCGGTGGAAATCGAAGACTTCCTACAGGCAAACAAGAAAATACAAGATGTTGCGGTGATAGGTATCCCCGATAAAAGGCTCGGTGAAATCTGTGCGGCCATCGTTCAGGTAAAACTTGGGTATGATATGACAGAACAAGAAGTGCTTCGATTCTGCGAAACCTTGTCCCGGTATAAGCGACCTCGACGGATTTTTTTTGGAGCAGTGCCACGAAATCCAACCGGAAAGATCGAAAAACCGAAACTCCGGGAGCAGTATGCCGGTGCGAAGGAATGTTTTCAGTTTTTGAACGGTAAAAACGGTTAATACCCGTACTTTTCTCGTAGCTTTTTCGATAACGTTTTAATCATTCCAAAGGCACTGTCCACCGTTTTTTCTTTGTCTGGATTGACAAGGCAGCAGGTGGCAGGGGAGAGGAGACTGCTGGTCATCAGAAGGTCTCTGTCAATGCCCTTTCGAACGAGCGTTGCCCAACTTTCTTCGATACGCATTTCCATATCTTCAATGGTTGCCTGCTGAAACGGTTCGAAATTCGTCGGAACAATTCCCCAGACAATAGTTCCTCCACGCTCCAAAAAGCGCTTAATTGAAGCGGTGTAAGTGACAAATACCTCATGGTTGCTGAAAATATCCATGGAAAGGATGTCCATGTCGAGGTTCAGCAGAAAATCCCAGTCCGGGTTTCCACATAGATGAATTCCCCGGGGTCGATTGATTTGGTCAAAAAATGTTTCCATGTCATGTTTGGCCTTCTGATCTCCGTAACCTGCCATGGCGGAAAACAGAAATTGAAGGCCGGGTTCATCAATGAACATGAAGGCATTTTCATTAATGGCTTTCAAGCGTTCAAGCTGCACGTTGACGCGTTTTGCCATGAATTCAAACATGAATGGCCGGACAGTGTCATCGAAAAGAATCGGCCGATCATCCTGGTCCAATACATTAAATCCGAAACTGATTGGCCCTTCAAGCTGACCGCGAATGGCTGGCCGGTTTGAAAGGTCCAGCGAAAGAAATTTATGGTAAACCGCAGAATAGGTGGGGCTGATGTCAAAGTATTCGGGCTCGTCAAAATGAGCCATGGTTTCTTCAAATTCAAGGGCAAACCGTTCAATTGAAAACCGAAGGGTCTTTTTTTTCATATCCAATAAGATTCCGGGAAAGTGCTCTGCCGCCTGAACGTACATGTCCTCATAGTAACTGACGTGAGGAAGCTGTGGCCAGAAAGGAATGTCTAATGAAAGCGCTTTTTCAAGGGCATGGTCGATGTCCGTATGGGGCATGACCGCCATGGCTGTGGTCAATAAGTTACCGGGTATTGGCATATTTCTCCTGAGATTATGGCCATTGCCGTTTAATTGGAGATGATCTGGCAAATAGCTTCCAAGGCGAGTAGATATCCCTGCGCGCCCAATCCGGATATTTGACCGGTGACGGCGCCTGCAATCATTGATCGGTGGCGAAATTCTTCGCGTTTGTATATGTTTGAAAGATGAATTTCGACGATTGGCATCGATAAAAGAAGCAGGGCATCCCGGATTGCAACACTGGTATGGGTATAGGCCGCCGGATTGATGATAAGACCCTGGTGTGAATCCATGATGGATTGAATTTTTTCGACGATAGCGCCTTCATGATTCGACTGAAAAAATTCAACCGAAAGCTCCAGGACCCGACCGCGTTCTTGGAGACGATCATTGATTGTTGCAAGCGTGGTAGCGCCATAGACATCCGGTTCTCGTTTGCCCAACATGTTAAGGTTCGGTCCATGTATGACCAGGATTCTTGGGGGATTTTTTACAGTTGTCATGTTTCAGTCTCCGTGTGGTGCCAGCAGTTTGAGGCGTACAAACCGGACCGTTCTGAGATTGACACTCAGGAAATAATTTCTTTAAAAGCAGCAATGGCCTTCTGGTAATCGTCGCTACCGTATATTGCTGACCCGGCCACAAAAACATCTGCACCTGCGCGTGAGATCTTCTCGATTGTTTTCAGGTTGACACCACCATCTACCTGAATGAGGCAGGACAAGTTTCGCTGGGTGATTATTTTTTTCAATTCGCGAATCTTGTCGAGACTGTTTTCGATAAAGGATTGACCGCCAAAACCGGGATTTACACTCATAACCAGTACAAAATCAAGCATTTCAAGCGACCATTCAAGACTGCTGATGGGCGTGGCAGGGTTCAGGACCGCACCCGCTTTTGCGCCGCACTCCTTGATCAATTGAATGGATCGGTTTAAGTGTACGCAGGCCTCTACATGAACAGATATCCAATCGGCGCCAGCCGTTGCATAGTGTTTGATATATGAATCCGGGGTTTCAATCATCAGGTGAACATCAATGGGAAGGGGGGTCGTCCGTTTGACCGCTTCCACCACCAGGGGGCCCATGGTTATGTTCGGCACAAAGTGGCCATCCATAACATCCACATGAATCCAGTCCGCACCAGCGGATTCCACTGAACGAACTTCATCACCTAATTTGGCAAAGTCTGCAGACAAAATGGATGGGGCAATTAACTTCATTTCTTTTTGGTCTCCTGTTTATTGTCGAGTAAATGGTATCATTTTTATCATACGACAACGATTTAAATAATCACCTTTGATGATGGCACGTCGGTGTCGTACTGAGATTTCCTGCTGCATGACGGATTTCATATCTCATTTTAAATGTAATGGAAACCATTCTACTCAAATATTTTTGTTTTTATGAGTTCGTCATCCAGGTAAACAAACAGAGACGTTCCGGACTGAGTGGGCACAAGACACCAACTTTCGTCGCCAGGAAGCAGAAAGTCATTTAACAAATTCACCGAAATTCCATAGGCATTCAGCCGAATACGAACGTGTTGCTTTAAAAAACCAGGCTTGATCTTCTGCCGAAAGAGGACAAGTTTTGCGGGTTTTGTTGATATCGACGTTCCCCTACCTGTCACTCGGTTCATGGTGACGGATATCCGATCCCCCTGCATGATTCGATGTCCCTTGGGCGGTGTCTGACGGATTATCCGGTCAAGGGGGAAGTCGCCATTGAATACAGTGTTGGTTTCTCCTAAAGACAATCCTAACTTATCGATCAGCAGGATCGTTTCCTCGATTGACCGTCCAATAAAATCCGGCATAAGAACGGAAAGCGGCCTTTTCCCCTGACTAACCAGAATGCTTACCGGTTCACTGCGCACCAATACGGTTCCTTCTGAAATCGACTGAGCAATGATCACATCGGTGTCGATGGTGTCATGATAGGTGCGGGCAATGTGGGCTATGACAAGGCCGTTTTCTTCGAGAATAATTTGGGCCTGCAGCAGTCTCAACCCCTTAAGGTTTGGGACAACGACTGTTTTGCTGCCTTTAGAAATCACAATGCGGACACTGCGATTTTTTTTTATTTCAGTACCGGGCGGTGGTTCCTGGTAGATAATATGATGAATGGGCACATTATCACTGTACTCGGTGCCTGTGACCTTTGTATATAACGAAAGGTCAGAGAGCAGCAGCAGCGCATTTACAGCGTTTTTCCCAAGCAGATCGGGGACAACTACCCGTTTTTCATGTTTGATCAAAAATGTTAGCGTAAAGTAAGTAGAGATGCCGGCGACACTAAAAAAGATGAGAACCAAAAACAGAAATTTGCCGATATGTCGTAACATTTTTTATCGATGCGCTACGCGAAGGACCTCTTCAATACTGGTAATGCCTTTATGGGCTTTCAGCAGGCCATCCTGCATCAGGGTGACCATACCTGCCTGGATTGCTTTGTCCATGATCTTGTTGGAATCATGTGTTCGTAAAATCGTGCTTTTTAGTTGGCTGTCCAATTCCATTATCTCGAAAATGCCGGTTCTGCCGATATAGCCCTTCTGTAGGCAATTGTCACATCCCTTGGCCCTAAAAAAAGGCTCGTCGCTGTAGTCCTCAGGTGAAAGGCCGATACTTTGAAGGGTTTCAGGTGCAGGATAATAAGCCTCTTTGCAGTCTTCGCATAAAACGCGGACAAGGCGCTGCGCGACCAAGGCAATCACTGAAGAGGAAATCAGAAATGGTTCGACGCCGAGGTCGACCAACCGAGTAATGGCGCTGGCCGAATCATTGGTGTGGAGGGTTGAAAAAACCAGATGCCCGGTAAGCGCTGACTGGACGGCAATGTCTGCGGTTTCCTTGTCGCGAATTTCGCCAATCAGAATCACATCCGGGTCTTGACGAACGATCGACCGGAGGCCTTTTGCAAAGGTAAGATCAATTTTGGGATTTACCTGGATCTGGCTGATTCCCTTGAGCTGGTATTCCACAGGATCTTCAACAGTAATGATATTGATATCGGGCGTGTTGATACTCGATAGAATGGCATAAAGGGATGTGGTCTTGCCGCTTCCGGTGGGCCCTGTTACCATAATGATCCCATTTGGCGATTTAACAAGGCGTTCCAATTGGGAAAGTTTACCTGCATCTGGCCCCAGTTCCGAAAGATGAAGCACTGATCCGGTTTTATTCAAAAGGCGCATCACCACACGCTCCCCAAAAGAAGTGGGAATCGTGGAAACCCGAACGTCTATTTCCTGATCACCCACCCGTACTTCGATACGGCCATCCTGTGGAAGCCTTTTTTCGGCAATATTCATTTTGGCCATAACTTTGATACGGGATATCAACGCAGCCTGGATCCACTTGGGCGGCGTCAATAAGTCGTAAAGGATACCATCCACGCGATATCGCACCTTGAAGCCTGCCTGGAATGGTTCGATATGGATATCACTGGCCCGGGATTTTATCGACTGGGAAATGATATGATTGACAAGCTTAATAATGGGTGCATCACTGGTGTCATCCAGAAGATCTGCTGTGGCTTCGATTTGACTAAGGATTCCCTTGCTGTCTTCCTCCATGTCCTGAACCAGTTGCTCTGCTGAGTCTCGTCCGAGGTCGTAGCAAAGATTAATGGCAGAGAGGATTGATTCCTTGGTGGAAAGAACCGTTTGAAGTTGAGAAAGACCCAACAGCCGAACCAGATCATCTAAGGGTTGAAAGGTTGAAAAATCATTAATTGCAACAAGATAGGGGGTGCTATCGGAATTTTCCTCCGGTGATGCTTTTTGGGCCAGCGGGACCATGACGTGTTTTTTTAAAAACTGTATTGGTACCTGATCGGTAAAATCGGTTTTAATCTGGTCCAGGGGCAGTTCCGGCCAGAAGGTGTGATCATACTGAAGGCTCAGGGCTTCAAGGCGCTGGACCTCTGAAATGATCTTTTTTTCCATCAGGCGGTAACCGATAGCAGCGCTGTGTTCCTGACACATTGCTTCCGCTTCAGCCCACTGTTCATCGGTTAAGCGAACGACCTGTCGAAGTGCATCTAAAAAGTTATTAGTGGCCATAATGTTTTGTCAAAATACGTCAAAAAGGTGCCGAAATTGATTACAGTCAATCGTCGTATAGGTAGATTTCTGGATATATTCCCAAATAGCTTGATAATCTCAGTTCAAATCGTTCTCAATATCAGGCCCATGATACATTTTAATATGTCCGCCCTCCAGAGGTCCAATCCGTTCTTTCGTTTCACCTAACAGCTTTTTTGCTTCGGCAGGATTTTCAATGACCCGGGGCGTAATAAAAATATAGAGATTGGTCTTCTGGTTAGACTTTGAATCGGTTCGAAACATACGGCCTAACAAGGGGATATCCCCCAAAATGGGCACCTTGGTGACGGTATCGGTAATATTGTCATCAATCAATCCCCCAAGGACCACCGTGTTCTGGTCTTTAACGATAACCGTTGTTTCAACGGACCGTTTGGAGGTGGTGGGCTGGGTGCTGATGGTTCCGCTCACGGACGATAGTTCCTGAGCCAGTTTTAGCCGCACCATGCGGTCCTTTGTAATGTGTGGGGTGATTTTAAGCAGAAGACCTACATCTCGATATTCATAAGTGTTGAAGGTTTCATTCCCGGTACTGGTAGTGGAAACTTTGGTTTGAAACGGAATGTTCTTTGCAACGATGATTGAGGCCTCTTCATTGTCGGTGGTTAGAATCTGTGGGGTGGAGAGGATATGGACGTCTTCGTCAAATTTAAATGCTGTGACAATTGCCCCCAGGTTTGGCAAGGTGTAGGTCGTGCCGGCGACATTGATATCGATCCCACCGTCAGTGATCACCCCCATGGAAAAGCCGCTTGGTTGTAGCAGACTTAGCGGGTTTACACCGGTCCCATCCGCCCCAAAAGAAGCACCAATACCGCCTGATTTTCCGTCAATGGTGTTGGAACCGGCGACTGTCCAGTTTACCCCCAGATCAAAATTTTTGGTAACGTTCACTTCCATAATAAGGGATTCAATATAGACCATGGCCCGTGGGATATCGAGTTTTCGAATCAGCTCCTCGATGACCATATAGTCCTCACCTTCCGCCATGATGATGAGGCTGTTGGTTGCTTTGTCAGCGGTGACGCTGATGTTTTCGGAAATAAAAGGACCAGAGCCCTTGTCTTTTCCACCAGACTGTTTGGTCGGCAGATTTTTCAAAACATCCGCCATCTCTTCAGCCGTGGCATGCTCAAGGTAGTAAACACGGATCTTGCCTTTTCCCCGGGGCGATTCCCTGTCAAGCAGCGCAATAAGCTGTTTGATACGAAGGGTATCATCTTCACTGGCCATGAAGATTAGGGTGTTGGTCCGCTCATCTGCCACAAACTGGAGCGCCGTGGATGACGCGCCGTTTTTGGCAGCCTTGGCTGCTGGACGGAACACCACAGAAAGGGTTTTGACCATGCGGGTGGCATCTGCATAGGTGAGTGGAATAACGGATATTTCGTTTCCGACTCCGGTAACATCAATCGCCTTCAGAATGCGAAGAAGCCGTTTAATATTGGAGTGGGCGTCGGTTACGATGAGCGTATTGGTCGGCTCATATGCCAGAATCACGCTGTTTTTGGAAACAAGCGGCGTGAACAACCGCTTTATGATGGACGAAGAGGCAAAGCGCAGCGGAATCAATTGGGTAACTATTTTATCTTCCGGCTGCTCTCCCTGAAGCAGTCCAGATTTTATCCTGGTTTCAATGTTTTTCGACCGGGCGTCCGGTGAAGGGACGATTTTGGTCACCTGACCGGAGGGAACCGTGGCAAACCCATGGACTTCCAATACCGACTCGAATACCTTGTAGGCCTCTTTTACCGAAATTTTTTCAGGAGAAATAATTGTCACTTTGCCTCTGACACGGTTGTCCACAATAAAATTCTTGCCGGTCAATTCACTGATGAATTTAATTAAAACCGTGATGTCCACATCGTTGAAATCGATGGTGACATATTTGTCAGAAGCTTTGTCACCACCTGTTGCAACGCTCTTGGTAGTCGGTGCCTTCTGTGGAACTTCCCCATGGACATGGGGCATAAAAAGGACTGATAATAAGAATAAGCACACAACTGAAAGCAGGGTGACTTGTCGAAAAAGAAAATGTAATTTAGGTGTCATCAGGGGGCCTTTTATCCGTAATATCAAAACAGATTGCCGTACAGACTGGCTTTTTTTTGTATTAATATGAATAGTATGCATGTTTTATGCCTAACATGTTTTACCGGTACAATCAAACAGATAAGCATCATGCTTACCGGATTGTATACTCAATAACCGTCGGGCGTCCCTTTCGCTTTATCTCGAGCTTCGCCTGGCTCGATGACTTTAGATCTTCATATAATTTAATGGCATCATCAATTGTTTGTATGGGGCGTCCGTCCACACCGGTTAAAATATCACCATTACGAAGTCCCATTCGGCGAAAAAGAGAATTGGGTTTGATCTGACTGAGCATCATACCGCCATTTTCATGGGGGCGGATATTGATCTGCCCCATTAATTCGTTGATATTGCCCATGGCGTTATCTATCTGGTCTCGTCTTAACGTGATACGCCGCCGGGGCGTCGGTCGCTTTATGGAGGACACTGGCCTTCCGGCGATTGGTCGGGTAATGTTAGCTTTCTGGGTAACATCTTCCATTTCAAGAATTTCATTTCGACCGTTGACACTCAGTATCACCTTGTTCCTGAGAATTGCCTTAACCGTGGCGGCCTGTATTTCATCACCGATTTTATAGAGATTCTGTTCCTTTTCATTCTGGTCCTCAATGACGGCATAGGCCTGCTCTTTACTGCCGGTTACCGTTCCCCAGAGCTTTAATTTCAATTCGGTCTGTTTCAGGTTTTCCACTTCAATGGTTTCTTTTTTGGGGGCGGCATCATTTTTGGATTTGGTATGGAACAGGTTTCTTTCGATAATGCTGCGGTAATATGTCAAGGGGCGCTGGGTTTCGTTTTCTTCAACAACCGTGGTTTGACTCACCGGCATTGGTGCTCGGGTGAGGTCAAGTCGCGATTCCATCACCTTATAGGCACCATCAACACAAAAAAAGACTGCCAGCGTGGCAAGCAGTACATTGCCTGCGGTCAGAAGATATTTGATAATAGCCGGTTGCATATGCGTGTCGCAATCCTATTGAAGCATTACTTTCGGGTTTTTAATGGTTCCAGTTACCCGAATCGTCAATTCTTCTTTTTCTTTTAGTCCGTTGGCGGAGAGAAAAGATGAAAGCATCCCGGGCAAATTAGACAAAAAGACACGGTTGGGTTTCACTATAATATTCACCTTCAACCTGCTGTTTTCAAGCTGTGATGCCAAATCAATGCTTCCTGAAAGAGAGCCATCCATCTGGTAACCACTGAAGAAACTCTGTTGAATTTGAAGCGTACTGTTTGCCAATATTGCCGCAAGGTTAAATTCATCAAATTCCAATTGTTCTAAATCAAAAAGCGGATTGTCAAGCCCGATTGTACAATTGGCGATTTCAGCCGTAACGCTGCCGGATCGTTCCTGGATTGTCTTTTGTTCAAAACGCAATTTCCCAGTCATTGTCCCGGCGATATCAACCATCATGCGTTCCTGAAGCCATGGGATCGCCATAAGATCCAGTTGGTTAAATGTCGCGGATAGAACCGGGTAACGGCCTGATTTTGAAACCACGGAAGACACCATGCCACTTATTTCACCCTGATAGGCAACGCCCTCAAACTGAACGGCTTTGCTGGCAGAAAAGAGAGACAACCATTTCGGGAAAAGGGTGATCTCATCAGCGTTAAACAAGGGCCGGTTTTCGTAAAACAGATTTACCTGATTTAACAGCAGCCCTGGCGGAAAGTGGGGTGACAGTCGTTTGATCGTTATCTGACAGACCGGGTTTACGGACGATGCTTTATGCATCAGATACTGCTTGATAGTATCGTCTGGGAAAAGATAGTATGAAAAAAAGAGCGCGGCCATAACAACATACAGACCGTATATGATGCGCCGCTTTCCTTTGAGCATAAATATCTCCTTATGAAACCATTTGTATTTTATCAGGATTCAACTGTTTCCACCTGCATCACCACATCGATAAACCCCTCGGGCTTGCCGGTTTCGGAAATCGCTATCCGTTTTATGTACATATTGTTTTTATTGTGTTCGACACCGTGGAGATAGTGCGTAAGCTGTTCCGTAGTAATGGCCTGAAGTTTTAGTTCAACCGAACTTATCTTGACGTTTGTCTCTTTCTGAACAGAGGTAGATGGTTTCATATATTTTACATTCTCCTTTACGCCTACCTCCCCGATCAATTTGTCTAAGTAAGAAAAAAGAGAGAAAGATTTTTCCCGTCTGGAAAATGCGGCTTTCGTTACATTTGTCTGTTTCTGAAAGGCCTCGTAATCGAATTTCATGGCGCGCATTTCTCTAAGTGCCTCTGTTTGGGATTGTATGACACGCCTTAACCGATCTCGCTTATCAAAGATCGGAAAAATTAAAAACTGCATGACGATGAAAAAAAGAAGGCATCCAGCTGCGCCAATGACCGCATATTTTTCTCTTTTATTTAATTTCAATCCGAACACAGATCTGCTGGCCCCTATTGAATTTTAAGTTTGAATCGGACACGGTTACTGGCATTATCCATATTGGCCGAGGTTATTTTCACGGTTGAAAAGCTTTCAAGCTTTTCTAATCTGTTTTTCAATTCATCCACCGAGTTGAAGGAATCCGTATCACCTGAAATCAAGATTCCCTGATCTCCGATAACCAATTTGGAAAATTTGACATTCATCGATGCGGGGATTCCGTTGCTGATGTTGTTGAGAATATCCGTAACGCGCATTTCCATATCGAGTGTTGATGGCATCGGAGCCGTTTTTTTAAGTTCTCTGATACGAGTCCGCATCTGTTCCAGTACGGCAGTTTTTATGATCTTGGTGGCATCGGGAAAAGTTGATCGATAAACGGCCACCATTTCGTCCTGTAGCCGATCAGAACGCTTCTCAAGCCCGGATGTTTCCATAATAAGAGTGACTAAAAATAACAGGAGAACGCAACCTGCGGCGATTGCAAATTTAATGATGCCGTCCCGGTATTCTCCAAAACCACCTTTGGGGGCCAGTGGTCCCTTGCGGAAATTAATTCCGCTGCCATGGCCTTCCGCAGCGATTAGGGCCGAGCTGAGCGCTGAAGAAAATAAAGCGGGTTGCCATGCCCCATCACCTTTATCCGTAGTCGGTAACAGAAGATTCTTTACTGAAACAATATCAGCAATCTGGACCGGGGCATAGACTCGCTGCAGCGACTGCTGCACGTTACGAACCAGTGGTTCTTCCATAAAACCGGAACCTGAGAGAAAAATGCGCTGAACGTCAGGTGCGGTGCGGTATAGCGCTTCAAACCCTGCCATCGTCCGCTGAAGATGGGTGGTGACCGTTGCGGTTAGGTTGGATATGTCCGCATCCACGGGTATGGTTCGCAGCAGGGTCACCTCTCCCGAATTGACAATAACGAAGGTGCAAAGCGTTTCGCATAGTTCGATTAAAAGAAAGCTGTTTGATGTTTCGATGTGTTTGCCGAAGTAGGTTGAAAGCGGATACCCGGCAGGAACAATGCCTTCCATATGCAGACCGGCTGCCTCCAACTGATCAAGATATGCCTTTACCCAATCGAGCCGGGCTGCAGTGGCGATAATATGGACGTTCTCTTCATCCAACGGCCAAGTGATCTTTTGAAAATCAATCACAAGCTCCATCGGTGACACCGGCAGGGACGCCTCTAATTCATACGGAAGTACCTGAAGAATTTTTTTGGGGTGATGAAAGGGGACCACAACATTGCGAAAGGAAAATGCATTGGAGAAAATTGACACGATGCAACTTGAGCCAATGATGTCCATTTTGCCGGATAGAGTTTCAAGTGCGGCTGCCAAGCTTTCTGGATGGTTCGAGAGGCCCTCTAAAGGAATGTATGCGTAATCCTCTACAAACGATTTTTTGAATCCGTATTTCAGCAGTACAGCGTACAAGCCGTTTGGTCTGATATCAATGCCGAGAAAATTGCGATTCATATATAGAATAACTTTTAGTTATGTTCCGAATGGCGAGCGGTTATATGCTCATGCCTTTGTCACTTGCTTTAAAAAATCAGCCGTTGTTATCTCCGAAATCAGTCACTTGAATAGTTATCGGCATAATTATTAAAATCATAAGTCGACGTAATCTATTCTATTTTTCCTCCCAACGCAAGACTCTGCACCACCATTTTCCGGATTTGTCTTCCTTTTCACGACGGGCGATCACTGTTATGGTAGCGGTTACGTTACCTTGGGTTGCCGTAGACACAATGCGAAAGAGGTCGCTGGCGTTGGTGATCAAAGCGGTGTCGAGTGAAAGTTCCTCCAATCCAGGAACATTTTTGTACCAAGTGAGCCCGGTAAGCTCATTCACATAGCTTTCACTCGATTTTTCAATTCTGTAATCATATATTTCGGCGGCATAATCCTCATAATCTTCTGGCAAAACAGCGGTCAGTACCGGGATGTCTGCTGTGCCGATGTTGATTTTGCCATCGTAGGTGTATTTTTCTCCCTCGGCTTCGATCATACCATTTTCAGTTAAAAAATCCGTGACGGCGGGCATGCTCTCGCCGGTGTCAAAAAACGTCGGTGTAACGCCTTTTATTTTGGACAATTCATTGATGTGATCCAGTGGACCATTACGGCAAGGGTAGGGCGGATCAAGGTCAAGGTAATAGGACGATTCAGCCCCTGTAAGTCCTGTAATGGCATCATCATCATCGGAATCAATCCAATCTTTAAGGGAGTTGATGATCGCCATATGATCCAGTTCACTCAGTGGCTCATAAACACGTACCAGGAACCCCAAAAAGCGATCCCACATTTGAAACTGAACGGCGTTGAAATCATTCCCCGGGAGCGCCACCAGAGCATTTACCTGAATACGAGCACGCTCGTCACTGATAACGACATTCAATGTCTGGTTGTCAAATTGAAAGGCGGAAAGAACTTCGGCTATTTTTTCTGGTTGTGCCCAGTCCTCCTGAACGGTATCGGTTTCCGATTCCATTCGGTCTTTGACCAACAGCGCCATGGCTGCATGCACGCCGGCACTGGCAGTTGCAGAGAGAGTCGCTTGATCACGACGTTTTGCACTTGTTTCCACCGAAGCCAGAATCCGTTGGTGCAAGGTAAGCGTTATGGCGATCATAACGGTGGTTACCGTCAGTGTAATCAGCAGTGCCACGCCTTGGTTATTTTGCTTCATGGGCTTGTCCATGAAAAGATTCACTCCCTTTTTTCACGAAAAATTGGTAGTTTCACCCGGGTTTTAAATTCAATGGGGTTGTCGGCGTCCCCAATTTTCAGGTTTATCTGGACAGAACGTGGCGTGGCGTAATCTTGGTCCGGTGAGTCTGAATCCCATGTGCTATCGTCAGCGTTTTCCGCGCCGTAGTAAGTGACGTCAAACCCAATGAGATTGTCACAAAGCACTGGATCCGCATAATTTTCTTCAAACGTTTCGTAAGGAAACAAACGATCAGAGCGCCTCAGCGTATAATGGCCGGCGTCTGTTCCAAGGACGTAATAAACAATCTCTGCCACCCCTTTGTCATCAGATCCGTTGAGCGGAAGATGGGCCAGTGAGGTAAACCGTAGCCTTGAAAAGCTACTGCCGCCTGCATAACCCGTTTCGCCTACAACGCGGTAGGGATCGGGCGGATCGTTAAATTCAGGCTTTTGATACATCGGGGGCGGGCTCACATATATCGACTGGAGGTCTTGCGTGATGCGCTGAAGGCACCCCTGGGCCATTTCATAATAAACACTGTGTCCGGTAATGGCTTCATTTGATGCTGTTATCTCTCGAAACGCTGTAAAAACAATGGTCACTGTAAAAGCAAACAGGACGATGGCTACGAGAATTTCAAAAAGGGTGAAGCCCTTGTTTGAGGCGCTCATTTTCTATGGCTCAGATCGAAAAAAATGATAGGTTTCAATATCATACCCATTGCCCTCATATTCGATACGAACGTGGATTCGTTTAAAACGCTTCGATAGTTCTCCAAGATATTCCGATTCAATGTTCGTAGTGGTGACCTGCCAGTGATACCCGTCAAAAGGCGCATCGAATGTTCCTTCATCATCTGACAACGATCCGTCCTCTTCCGCGAGAGACGCCGACAGCTGCTGTTGTGCCAGAATAGGGGCAATACCATTAAACCGGTTGATGGTTTCCATGACGATGGTTTGGGAGTGTATCTGGTAAACACCCAGCAGCACAATCGCGGTAAAAGAAAATGCAACCAAGACCTCCAGCAATGTGAAGCCGTTTTGGGGTGGCATTTTGCCCAATTTGAAAGCCCTATTGTTCAAAATCAAGATCCGCTTCTGTCATTTGCACACGGTTTATAAAGGGTTCAATTACAAAAGAATATACGTTATCATCCTCATCTTCAAGGTGAATAATGGCCTTGTCAGAATATCCACCTTCGTAAAAAAAGATAGTGGCAAGTCCCGAGGTGATGCGTCCTTTTTGTGGAAATGTTACATCCTGAATGGAAATCTCTTCAGATAGTTGTGTGCTATTTTCTTGGGCGGTTTGCCGCTCTTCATCGGTCATGTCGCTGTGGGATATCCACATGGTGTTTTCGTTAAGGTCAAACTGAAGCGCGAGCCGCTTTTTCCTGTCAGCGGCCTGGGCCTTGAGTTGAGGAATTTTTACCAACAACCACTGGGCTGTTTTGCGAAAATTGTTGGTATGGTTGTCTTGGAAACGGGGAATGGCGACAAACAGCATGATGGCGGCAAGGGCCATGACCACCACCAATTCAATGAGTGTAAACCCGTTGGGACGTTTCAACGCTACTGTTCAACCTCCCAGCTCGATATGTCCTTGTTTTCACCTTCACCGCCTGGCACCCCATCCGCACCATAGGAGATGATGTCATAGTTGCCATGACTGCCAGGAGAAAGGTAAACATATTCCCCATTCCATGGATCTTTGGGCACAACACCTTTTTCAAGGTAGCCCCCGCTGCGATAGTTTTTCATCGAATCATCCGCCGATGGCGCAGAAACAAGGGCTTGCAGCCCTTCTTCTGTCGTTGGATAGGCACCATTATCAAGCTTGTATAGTTTGAGCGCAGTTTCGAGGCTTTCAATTTGCATTTTTGCCTTGAGTTGTTTGGCCTGGCCGGGTCGATCCATGATTCGTGGCACAATCAAGGTGGCCAAAATGCCAAGGATGACAATGACGACCATTAATTCAATCAGCGTAAATCCCTTGTTTCTGTAACCGAACAATCCATTTACATCCATTGTGCCTCCGATTTGAAGAGTTTTTGCAAAATGTTTTCATAGGACGACATGAGCGTATGATATATCATTTTACTTCCGAAGGGTCAAATGGATCAAACGATTGAATGGGATAAAAATTTCAACCGATTAGGACCGAAATCGAAAAAATGGAAAGATTGCCGAGCACATGCACGGCCACGGGGACCAGAAGGTCTTTTTCGATCTCAAAAGCAATACAAAAGAGAATGCCACCAATAATTTGTGTTAGCGGCAACCCATCACCAAATGAATGGAGGCTTACAAACAAAAGTGTCGTAATGGCGATTGATAGAAAAATCCCCCATCTTCGAAAGAAGGAATAGAGAACTCCCCTGAAAAAGAGTTCTTCAGCCAGCGGACCGATAACCCCGCCCACAAAAAAAAAGAGGGCTTTATCGATACCGTCAGGGGGCACTGGTGTCTTTAGCAAAGATAGCGGGGATCTCCCCAAAAAATACAAAAAAAGAAAACCGACGGCGCTTAAACACCCGAAACCAGCTGCCCAGAAGAAACCACGCCTTATTCCCGTAACAAAACGCGCCGGGTATATCCCGATACTGGTTATGGTGCCTTCGAAATATTGCGCGGCTGACAAAACGACTGCAATGTCGGCTATTCGAACACCACATAGAACAAACCACCATGAGATTTCAAAAGCCGCCTTCAGATGCAGGCCAATCCATTCCAGCAAAAAAAGCGAGGCCGCAATAAGCAATACTGTATTTAGCTTGACTTTAGTTGTTTCCATCGAAGCGTCTTTAAAGCCTGATAGGCATACCACTGCGTATACCAGTGTGTTGAATTTTCCATCCAGTCAACGAGCTGTGGAACAAGCTTCCTGTTGCCGCGTTGCCCGATACTTCTCAATGCCATGCAGACAACATTGGCTTGTGAGTCGTTAACGAGCCGCCATAGAAGCGTATCGGCTTTCGAAGAACGACTCCCAGTCAGGGATTTTGCGGCCCATATGCGCTCAAGGGGGTGCGATTCGGATAGCAGTCGGTTTGTATCCACATAGTCCATTATTTCAAGACGGTTTTCTGCGATGCTGCGATATGCATCTGTGCGAACGCGCCAGTCTTGGGAGTCCATTGCACCTGAAATTTCTTGGGGCGATAGTAACGGAGGCGTTAAAAAATAGGCGGCTGACAAAAAAGTCAAAGGGAAGAAAAAACATGCAATTGAGGCAATTTTGTATGCACTTGCCTTTTTCGAAAAGATGGCCATAAAACAATAGCACATCCAAAAAATGGCGACATATGACAGCAGCGGAACGCCCGCTAACAGTGAAAAGGCAATGAAATGGCGGGCAAACTGATGGCGATCTGATCTCCGGGAGAGTTCGGACAGATACTTTCCCGAATTTTTCATAAAATCTTCTATGTGACATTTACGCACAACGTGTCCGTTGACAGTAAAGTAAATTGTTTCGCCTTTCTCCCAAACCGATATATCTTCTGGCAGAAGGGCGGTCACCGGAAGAAAATGATACCCCAGTAGTCGCTTTGATATTTTGTTGTAACGCCTTTTTGTTTGAAACTTTTGAAGGCGGCATGTGGTGAAAAGCTTCTGATCAAGTGATTTTATGGCTTCGGCAGGATAAAGTGTGTATCGGTAGTAAACATCAATAAGGGTTCTCCCAATGGCATTTGGAAACAGCGCCTTGTCACGGATGGTGATAAAAATATCATTGCCACTCGGCATTGCCCATGCAGCGACAACTATTAAAAGAACAGGAATGTGCCATTTTAATAATCTTGAAGAGAGGTGTCCTGATGTAGGCGGTTGCCAGGAAAGGGTGCATTTGAAAACCAGCCAGAAAGTTCCAACAAACCATACTGAAAACAGGATGTTTCGCCCATTTCGATTAATCAGCACAACACAAAATAGGATAAGTAGAACCAGCCACCGAAGGAATAACTTATTTCTGCGAAAGGGTCCTTTCCACAATATGGCGCTGAAATAAGACAGCCCTGACAGGGTCAATCCAATGGTCATGGTGAAGAAAAACCCACCCATAAAAGCTGGAAAAAAGGCTTGAAGGCTTGGCAGGACATGCAAATTTGGAACAACGAGGTACCCCTCGGACAGCAGACCTATGGTTTGGTGATAGAGACGCATGTTTGACAAATATACGTAACCGGTAAAAAACAGATGTGAACAGACAATACCAAGGAGTATGGATAGGAGCGCCGGTTTTTTTTTAACCATGGTGGTTCCTAATTACATCCGATCAGTTAAGTCAAGTCCGTAAGAATGGGAAATTGTTTTTTTAAACACAGCAACAGGAAAAATATCGGTTTATCCCACAAGCTGATTCATTTCGATAATAGGCAGCATGATTGAAATGACTATCATTCCGACGGTGACGGCCATAAAAACAATCATGGCAGGTTCAAGAATCGATGTCATGCTCAATATGGTATTTTCAGAGTCACTTTCGTAAACATCCGCGATCTTATTCAGCATCGCCTCCAATTCACCACTTTGTTCTCCTACCTGGATCATCTGTAACGACAGGTAGGGGAAAGAGCTGTGAGCAGAGAGCGAGGCGCTAAGGCCCTCGCCTTTCCCGACTTCCTCTGAGGCTTTTTCAATTGCATTGGATAGCAATTTGTTACCAACAATGTTTTTTACAATATCTAAAGCCGTCAGCAAGGCAACACCATTTTCCAAAAGAGAGGCCAGGGTGCGGCTGAAACGGGCAATGGCAAGTTTTGTTTTTAAGGCGCCAACAAGGGGTAGAAGCAACATAATCCTGTCGTACCATAACCTGCCCCTCGTCGTTTTTTTAATGGCCCGGAGGCAAAGTAACGCAGCACCCAGAATGATTAATATGATCCACCAATATGATTTCAAAAAGTCACTGGTACTAATCAACAATCGTGTGGGCGCAGGCAGTACCCTGTTCATGTCCGTAAAAATGGAAGTAATATTAGGAACAATGACTGTCAGTAAAAATAATAAAACACCTGTGCCAAGGAAAGCCATTATAATCGGGTAGGTCATAATGGCACGAATACGGGATTTGAGCGCCTGTTGTTTCTCAGTAATATCGGCTAACCGATCTAGAACGATTTCCAGAGTACCGGAACTTTCACCCGCATGAACCATATTAATGTAGAGTGGAGAAAAAATACCCGGATAGGCAGACAGGGCATCTGCAAAACTGCTCCCTTCCACGACGGATGTCTTGATTTGTGTGATAACTTTTTTGAAGCTTTTGGAAGCAATCTGGACAATCAAGGTGTCCATGGCACTCACCAAGGGAAAACCAGCATCTAAGAGTGTTGCCAGTTGTCGGGTCATCATGGAGACATCAGACGCCCGCACACGATCGAAAAGCCGGATTGATTTCGAGGATGGTTCATCCGAAGTGGTGGCGCTTTTATCCGCTTCTTTTACAGACACAGGGAAGATCTCGCTGTTTCTGAGTTTTTGACGTGCGATGACCGCGCTTTCGGCATCGATGATACCGGTAATGGATTTGCCCTTTTTGTCTAATGCACTGTATTCGTATACTGGCATATGTAATCTGGCCCCGGTTTTAAAAACCCACTATAACTGGTATTATGGTGGAGTGGATAGCGCCACCTGCTTTTATAAAAAAAAATAAGTTTTGTAAATAACGCCGCGTAACTTGAAAAAAGATGGCAATGGTTATTGCTATATAATTCTTTCAGTTTTCAACTCTGCAAGGCACACTGCTCATTCCGAATGTCGGCACAACCGCGCCATAAAAAAACCATCCATGGCATCACGGTGGGGCAATGTCGCTAAAAATCCCTCTCCGGTAATTGCGGAAGCTGGTACCGATTCGCCGTTTTTTACAGGTAGAATATGAAAGTTGGTATTGCAGGCCAAAAATCGGCGAATAACCTCTTGATTTTCTTCAGGCTCAATGCTGCACACCACATATAATAAAATCCCATTCACCGCTACAAGTTCGGCTACTGCTGAAAGCAATTGTAGCTGCTGCTTTGATAATCTGACGAAGTCACTAGGATGTAATGCCCACTTGATATCGGGATTTCTTCTGATGACGCCGGTGCCAGAGCACGGTGCATCAAGCAAAATGCGATTGAAAGAACATGGCGGAAAATTGAAGTGAGCGGTGCCGATTGAGTGAATCTGTGACGAAACAATTGAAATCCCGAGACGCATCATATCGGCTTCAAGAAGGGACAGTTTCCTGTTGTCCCTATCCAAAGCAAAGATTTGTCCGCTGTTTTTCATCAGTTGCGCCATATGGCTGGTTTTTCCACCGAGACCGGCGCAGGCATCCAAAATTATTTCACCGGGTTTGGGGCTCAGCAAATGGGAAACCAACTGTGCGGCTTCATCCTGCACCGTGAAGTGGCCCTCTTGAAAAAACGGTATCTGATGGATCGGTATCTTGGGACGAAAAAAGGAAATGCCCTCAGGAGAAAAGGGCGTTTCACAAACCTGTTCCGCATATTTTTCAAGCTCCGCAAAGGCATGTTTTCGGCTTGTTTTAAGCGTGTTCACGCGAACCGTCAGGGGCGGAACCGAGTTCATTTCATCGCAGAGCGCTGCGGTTTCTTCAAATCCGATTTTATCTATCCAGCGCTGCAGCAGCCATGGGGGAAAGGATTTTTCGGTGGAAAGCGCGTCAATTGAGGACACAGGTTTGTCTGGATCGAATGTGCCCTTATTTTGTCGAACGATGTTTCGAAGCAGACCGTTCACAAACCGCACTGTCCAAGGGGCCCCATAGGATTTTGCCAACTCAACGGATGTGTTCACTGCAGCTGCGCTGGGTATTTTATCTAAAAATATGATTTGGTAGAGACCGACTCTGAGCACGTTCAGAATTTTTGGGTCAATTTTATCCAATTTTGTTTTGGAAAATTTGCTGATAATCGAATCGAGCTTCCGCTGCCATCGAAGAACGCCATAGACAAGGGCCTGCATCAGTGCACGATCCCGTTTTGACATATTCACGGCATCCTCGTCTAGATTATTCAGTAAATAGTCAAGGGTTCTCTTGCCGTTGGTGAGATCCGATAATACCTGCAGCGCATTTTTCCGAGGGTCGTTTTTCATGATGTTCTGATAAAGGTGGTTTGGGCCGAATTAAGTAAATCGTGTGCCAAAAGGAAAGTCATGTCCCCTTAGAAAATCTGCTATGGGAAGGCGTTTTCCGGATGCACCTTGAATTTCCAGGATTGATAAAGCACCCCCTTGGGTTGCAACGCGCAACTCTCCGGGGAAGCCCTTGAGGACTGTTCCCGGTGGTTCCGTTGTTTCTTGGCTGACGGTAACCGCTTTCAAAATTTTATATCGCTGGTCCTGATAGAACGTGAAGGCACCGGGCCAAGGGGTTGTACCGCGTATTAGATTGATAATTTGTTTTGCGGGAAAGGCCCATTGGATCCGCCCGTCCTTTTTTGCAAGCCTTTCTGCATAGGATGCAAGTTCGTGATGCTGAGGAGCAGGGACGATGGATTTTTCAACGATGCCTTGCAGTGTTTTGACCAGCAAGGGGCCGCCTATTTCTGCAAGCCGATCGTGAAGTGTTTGGGCCGTATCATCGGCATTGATGGATATTTTCTGGGATAAGAGAATATCACCGGTATCCAGTCCTGTGTCCATTAACATGATGGTTACGCCGGTTTCCGTTTCGCCGTTGATGATGGCCCGCTGTATCGGGGCAGCGCCACGATATTTCGGAAGCAGTGAGGCGTGGATATTGATTGGTGCGACCTCTGGAAGGCCAAGCACTTTTGATGGCAGTATGCGCCCGTAGGCAGCGGTAACGATAAAATCCGGTTCGGCAATTCTAAGCCTTTCAACCACCTCATCAGATGACAACGTCGTCGGCTGGAAAACCTCATACCCCAGTTTCGTGGCGGCGTTTTTAACGGGTGGGGGGACCTTTTTTCGTCCTCTTCCTTTAGGACGATCCGGTTGTGTTACCACCAGTGTGACGTTGTAAGAACTGTCATGGAGCGCCAGCAGGGGAGGGACTGAGAAATCAGGGGTTCCCATATAGATGATATTATGCCTATTCATCGGACTTCGACAATTTCTTTTTAAATCGTTTTTTGAACAACTGGCGTTTTAAGGCACTCATGTGATCGATAAACAACTTTCCGTTCAGGTGATCTATTTCGTGCTGAAGCACAATGGCATGAAATCCGTCAGCTTCAACCTGCAAAGGATTCCCATCCTTGTCAACGCCTTCGACAAGGATGGATTCGGCCCGTTTTATATTGGAACGAAATTCAGGTACGCTGAGACAGCCCTCGTCTTCAGATTGAATTTCTCCATGTCGCTCAATAATTTTGGGATTGATAAGAACCCGATAAAGTCCATTTTTTTTATCGGCCTCGATATCATAAATAAGCAAGCTGTGACGAATTCCCACCTGAATGGCGGCAAGTCCGACGCCAGGTGCCGCGTACATTGTATCGGCCATGGCGGCGATCAGTTCCTGAAGACTGCCGTCTATGTTGGTCACCGGCGTGGTTCTTTCTCTTAGAAACGGGTTAGGGTAGGTCAATATTTCAAGAATACTCACAGGATAACATCCTTAAATTTTACGTAAACATATGTTTGTATAATACGATTGCATTTGGGGGGTGTTATAGCAACTTTTTTTAGAATCGGAAAAGGTTTCTTTTATTTTACTGGTCAGTCAGTAGTCGTTTCGCTGGCTATCTGTCTGATATTAATACTTATTAACATGGATGAAATCAGGCCGACCACAATGACCGGAAACACCTGAACCACATGGTTTGCCAGAGTGAATCCAGCGGCGGTTTCATTTGAAACGCCAAACAGGGCCATGGCAAACACCCCTCCCGCTTCCCAAACACCCCAAAAACCAGGTACCGAAGGCAAAGCGATAAAAAAACAGATGATGATCATCACTACCATAAAATCATAAAATGAGAGCGAGACCCCAGGGCATCCAAGGCCCATAAGGTAGTATGACAGGCCACTTGACAACCATATGACGATGGTGAGGACAATGCTGTAGGCCAATTGTTTCGGATGTTTTAATAGCAAAAAGCCCTGGGCGGCATGGTCCAGTAAGTCGGTCAGTGGCCGACAAACGGTTTTCTCAATCCGACGCTTAAATTCGTTTGAAATGAAAAAAAGGAGATTTGGCGCCCAGCGTATCATGCGTTTCATTGTAGCCCGGGTGTTGTCCAGCGCCACGAGACAGATACAGACCGTTAAAAATATCGAAGCCCGGAAAACGTTTTTTCCTAACATGAGCAGGGTGTCTCGGTTCAGTGAATATTGTCCGAAGTCGATTTGAAACGTTGGATCAATATCAATGGTAGAAAAGATCAGCGACAAAAAACCAATAAGGAAAAGCGCATCGAGGATGCGTTCTGCGGCTACCGTTGCAAGCCCGGTTGAAAACGATACCTGTTGCTTTTTTTTCAATACAGCGGGGCGCGCCACCTCACCAATTCGGCCGGGCAAAATGCAGTTGAGCATAAATCCGATCATCAGCGGATGAAACGCCTGCCAGAATTTGATCGGGTGAAACGTCATTAGAATAATCTGCCAGCGCATAGCCCGTATTGCAAATGCCAGCAACACCATAAGCGCCGATGGGATAATCCAGAAGTAATTGATTACACTTAAATACTTCAACAGGTCGCCAAAGGGGACTCGCCGGAAAGCAAAGTAAAGAGCTATCGCTGACAAGATCATCCCAATCAAAAGCGAGATGGTCATTTTATGTTTCATAAATAACTGGTTATAATGACAGCATATCCCTGGCTTTTTGAATATCACGCTTTATTTGGTCAGAGAGCTCATCAACGCCTGAAAACTTTTTTTCATCTCGAATGCGATCTATGAAATTCACCTTAATTTTTTTATTATAAAGATCGCCGTCAAAATCAAGAAGGTGAACCTCGACCGTAAAAATATGGTCATCGAACGTTGGGCTGTAGCCAATATTAGCAACCCCTCTGAAGCGGCCATCGAGACATTCGACCGTAACCGCATAAACGCCCATTTTGGGTCTCAGCTCATCCTGTAGTTCGATATTGGCCGTCGGACAGCCGAGCAACCTGCCGCCTCGCCTTCTACCTGTTACAACGGTTCCCCGGATCTGATAAAATCGGCCCAACAGTTTTTGAGCTTCAGTCATACACCCCGCCATCACTAACTCTCTGATTTTAGTGCTGCTGATGCGGCCTTCAGTTGTGGTGCCTGACGGAATTTCATCCACAACAATGACCTTAAAATTGAGGCGTTCCGCATCTTTTTGAAGTGTTTCCAGATTGCCTTTCCTGTTTTTGCCGTAAGCGTAATCGCTACCGACCACGATGGCGGCCATGCCTATTTTCCGTATCAGAAGGTCTTGGACAAACTGGTCGGCGGGGATCTCTGCAAATTCTTCAGTGAACGGCACACATATCAGGACATCCAGCCCAATTCTTTTGATCAACTCGATTTTTTGTTCATAGAGCGTGATAAGGGGCGGTCCGTTTTTATTCCCGAGCACGCGAGCCGGGTGGGGCTCAAATGTCATCGCCACCGAGGTCCCGCCGATTTTAAGGGCCTTTTCGATGGTTTCATGGAATAATGCCTGGTGCCCGATGTGCACACCATCGAAATTTCCAATCGTTATCACAGCGTTTTGGAAAGGGCTAACAATTTCACTTAGGTTGTTTATCAATTTCATCGTAAAAAGGCTCGTAAAAAATGCGATATTCATCTTGACACTCTCAAAAGAAAGGAATATATAGGCCATCTCTGACTGGAAATCAATCTTTTTTGATTTTTTTCCAACGGTTGCCGAAGTGGCGGAACTGGTAGACGCGCTAGGTTCAGGGTCTAGTGGGAGTACTCCCGTGGAGGTTCGAGTCCTCTCTTCGGCACCACTCAAAATCTTACGATACTAGTAGCAATGCCGCACGTTTGTAGCGGTGAAAACTTATTAAAAGCTACTTTTCTTCTTTGCAATTAAACAATAACTGCACCAAAATACTTCATTAACAACTTGCAACCAAAGATTTCGACAGACAAAATCTGGAGCTGACAACTGCTATCTCTATTCTTTGGAGAGTACATGGAAAAATCTGAGCGCAGAAAACAGAAACGTTATGCCGTCAAGGATGTCGCATTTGTGGTTTTAAAAACAAACACAGATGAAGAATTGGGCCAGATTATTAATATCAGTGAAGGAGGGTTGGCGTTTCAGTATTTCGTCGGCAACAGGACTCTTCAACATTCTAATCAACTGGATATACTGCTACCGGACAATGGGCTAAATGTTGCCAAGATTCACTTTAAACCAGTTGCGGATTACGAATTGTCAAGCGAGCTTCCATTCAGCTCTATTACCAAACGTCAGCAAAGTGTTGAATTTTGCCTTCTGAATGACAATCAACTGAATGAAATCAAAGAGTTTATAGACACGCATACCTATCATACAAAAGACTGAAAATATAATACATATCTTTGGTCCTTATCAAAGGGGCGGGATGTCATCCCCCCCTTTTTTTATTGCATAACGTTAAAACCGTATTATATTGCCAGAAGGAATCGTTTCCAACATGTGGATGTAATTAGATATCGTGGAGCATAATAGGAGTTAATACATGGGGTTTATGGGAAAACTGGTGGGCGGCACCATCGGATTCGCTATGGGAGGGCCGCTCGGGGCTGTGGCTGGTGCCGTGTTTGGCCATGCATTTGATAAAAACAATGATTTTGATATGGGGTACGAAGCAAAGCCAATTGCTGGCGGTCAGGCACAAGCCCAGCTGACCTTTTTTGTGGCTGCTTTCTCCATGCTGGCAAAACTATCCAGAAGTGATGGCCAGATCACCCAGGAAGAAATCAACTCTATTGAACGGTTTATGGCGGAAGACTTGAGTCTTGATCCTCAAAGTAGAAAAGTGGCCCGGGATATTTTTTACGCTGCCCAAGACACATCCGAGTCCTTTGAAGATTATGCACTTCAATTTTATCACCAGTTCCGCGATGAGCCGAGACTCCTGGAAATGATGGTGGACATCATGATTCGCGTCTCTCTTTCAGACGGCAGCCTTAGTGGATCGGAAGAGCGCCTTGTCTTGTCGGCAGTTCAGATTTTTCAAATGCCCCAGGCAACCTATCATAAGTTAAAGGCCCGTTATATCAATAATCTTGACAAATACTATGCTGCTCTGGATTGTGCAGCCAATGATTCAGATGAGCATATTAAACGTCAATTTCGAAAACTTGTGCAAGAATACCATCCAGACAAGATCGCCTCCAAGGGGCTTCCGGAAGCATTTATTCAATTCGCCAATGATAAATTTCGTGAAATTCAAGAAGCCTATGAAAAGATCAAAGCGGAAAGAGGAATTCACTAACCCCCTGTGTAAGAGGGATGGTTGTCGTGATGAGTCCTTCAAGCGCTGTTCTGGCGTTAAAGGAGAGCCCCCGATACCCCCCGATCCCCCATTACTTTTTCAATACGTACCTTGACCAGTGAATTTTTAAAAATCCCTTTGCCTTTTACATAGACCGGCACATAGTTGTCCGTTCTTCCCCGAAAGTAACCATTTTCAGAAAGAGGCCCACTTTCTATTAAAGCGGAAACTGATTTACCGACAAGTTTTTCAAAAAAACGCATTTTAAGTCCTTGCCCGAGGTGTCGCATTTCATCGCATCTTTTTTTTATCACAGAAGTCGGCACATTGCCTTCAAAATGACTTGCGGGGGTTTTCTGGCGCGGCGAATATGGGAACACATGCAGATATGAAAAAGGCAGGGACGCAATAAGTTCACGGGTATTTTCGTAGGCGTCATCCGTTTCACCGGGAAACCCAACCAGCACATCCGTGCCAAGGGCAATGCCTGGTATCTCCTCCAGGATTTTTGTGACCAGTTCTCTGAAAAAAGTGCTTGAGTAAGGCCGGGCCATTTTCAGGAGGATGGTATCATCACCGCTTTGAAGGGGGATGTGAAAGTGTCGGCATAAAATGCGCCCTGACGCCATTAACTGTATAATATCATTCGTTATTTCCTTTGGCTCAATGGAGCTTAGCCGAATCCGCTCAATGGGCGGATTTTTAGCAATTTCAAACAACAGTTCTGTAAGCGTCGTTCTTGGCTCAAGATCAGCACCATAGGTTCCAAGATGAATTCCAGAGAGCACCACTTCACGATAGCCTGCCTCTGATAGCCTTTCTATGCATTTTAGGACCCTGGATTGTGGCATGCTGCGGCTTTTCCCCCGGGCCTTTGGGACGATGCAATAAGTGCATGCGGCGTTACATCCATCCTGGATCTTTAAAAATGCGCGGGTTTTATTCCCGTCCAACGGGCCCTGCACCCTGCATGCAGGATCGGCATCCAGAAAAGAGGTTACAGGCGCTTCAGTCGAGGTGGTAGGATTTATCATATGAGGAATCCGAAACTTTTCGGAGTGACCTACGACGCTGTGAACACCGGATATGTTTTGAAGTTCCTTCGGTTGTATTTGGGCATAACAGCCGGTAACAATGACCGTTGCGTTGGGGAATTGTCTAATGGCACGCCGAACGGCCTGTCTTGACTGCATGGACGCTTTTTCCGTAACCGTGCACGTGTTGATGATACAGAGTGATACGTCCTCAGACACGTCACCGCTTTTGAATGCCGACCTTGCATCGGTCTCGATAAAATCTTCGGATTTTAGCAAGGCGGAAATGGCATCCGACTCCGCCTGGTTAACCTTACATCCAAGTGTTATCATAACATATTTTTTCATAACGTTATCCAGCCACCGCCGACCACTTCGTCACCATGATAAAATACCGCTCCCTGGCCAGGCGTAATGGCATCCTGGGGGACGTCAAACAGGACCCTTGCCGTATTCGCATCGATTTTCACAACAGTGGAGGCGGCAGCCTTGTGCCGATACCGAATCCGTGTTTGCAGGTTCATTTCATTCGCGATATCCGGCAAAATCCAATTAATATGGCGCACCTTACATCGGGAAGCAGACAGTTCCGCCTTGAAACCGACGACCAGCTCATTCCTGTCCGAATCAATTGCCAAGACATAGTAAGGGGCAGGACCGGGGCAATTAATGCCTTTCCGTTGCCCGACTGTAAAACGATGAAGTCCTCGGTGACGACCGATTCGATTCCTATTCCGGTCCACAATGAACCCCGGCTGCGGTTTATAACCGGCATGATGAACTAAAAAATCCTGGTAGCGGCCGTCACTGATAAAACAGATATCCTGGCTTTCCTTCTGTGTTACAGGATGAAGTCCGTTTTGTTCGGCAAATGCTTTCACCTCCGTTTTTGTAAGGTCTGCCAGTGGGAAACAGGCATAGGAGAGCTGATACTGGTTCAGCAGCGAAAGGAAATAGGATTGCTCTTTTTGCGAATCCTTGCCTTTGTATAAACGATAGGTGCCGGCGGTATCTCTTGAAACCCTTGCATAATGGCCCGTTGCCAGCATATTTGCGCCGAGGCTGAGAGCTTCATTCAACATGACGCCGAATTTAATCGTTGCATTGCATATCATGCAAGGATTTGGTGTCTGGCCAGCCAAATATGTTTTCGTGAAATAGTCCAACACGTGGGTTTTAAAGGAGGTGCGACAATCAACAATATGAACAGGAATGCCAAGTTGATCAGTCAGTTCACGGACAAGCCGATTTCCTTGTGAAGACGGTGCAAGTTTTTCAGTTTCAAATCCGGTTTCGAAATGAATTCCAATGACCGAATGTCCCATTTTTTTAAGCAAGAAGGCGGAAACAAGCGAATCTATGCCACCACTGAGGGCAACGGCGATGGTAGACGTCATTGTCTATTCAAAAAAAGCCTGATCAGAAGGGCGTACACCCATGGCGCGTGACGGGCAGGCCGGAACACAGAGCTCACAGACGCTGCATTTTTCTTTATCAAAATCAATGGTCATTTCGGGTCGCTTCACTGTCAAAGCGCCGGTAGGACAAACGGCGGTACATGCGCCGCAATGGGTACATTTATGTTTATTGCGTTTCACCTCTTTCCCGGCGTTTTTTACTTCAATCCCCTGGGCCTTCAGAAAATCAACGCCGGATTTAAAGTTTTTACGCTCCCCAGCAAGTTCAAGCACCAGGACCCCTTCTTTTCTTGGTAACACTTCGGCTCTGAGAATATTAAATGTTAGGTCATAGTCTGTTGCCAATTGACAGACCCAAGGTTTTTGGGCCTCTGTTTTTGGAAAATGTAGTATCAATATCTTCGAGTACACTATCGGCCTCCGAAAATTCTTTATTTTCATCTGTAAAGATAGTAAATTAAAGATATTTCTAAAGGAAGTCAATATAAGAGATTATGAATACCTTTGCCTATCGAACTACCGGGCTCCTTATCAAAGCGCTATACAGCGTCTCAAACGCCCGTATCAACCTACACGATAAAGAAAACATCCCCGATGCATCGGTCATTTTTGTTATCAATCATTTTACCCGGATTGAAACTTTTTTGATGCCGTACCTGATCTATAAAACAACCAAAGTGCCGGTATGGTCTCTGGCCGATCATAAGTTGTTTCGCGGAACTTTTGGTAATTATCTTGAAAAAGTGGGTGCTGTTTCCATTAAAAATCCCAGCCGGGATCGACTGATTGTCAAGACGTTACTCACAGGGGAGGCCAAATGGATCATTTTTCCAGAAGGCCGTATGGTAAAAAATCAAAAAATTGTTGAAAAGGGCCGGCACATGATATCCTATGCTGGCGGAAAACATCCTCCCCATACTGGACCTGCCACCCTTGCATTGCGGACCGAGTTTTACCGAAGACGAATTCTCACATTAGCAAAATCGAATAATGCTGAAGCAGAGCGATTGCTTGAGCTGTTTCAAATACAATCCGTTGATGCCATAAGGGACAAGCAGACCTACATCGTACCTGTAAATATCACCTATTACCCGATTCGTGCCCAGGAAAATATTCTGAGCAAACTGGCCGTCAGCCTCGTGGACAATATCCCCGAACGGGTTGTGGAAGAAATGATGACCGAGGGGGCCATGTTGCTCTCCGGGGTGGACATTGATATCCGCTTTGGATCGCCCATCGATATTACCCAATATCTGGAAAAGGAACCTGTCAAACGAGACATTTGCACAACGGAACCATTTGAATTTGATGATCCCATCCGCGCAAAACGCTATCTCCGAAGAAATGCTGTAAAGATCATGCAAACTTATATGGACAGTATCTACCGCATGACCACAGTGAATCATGATCACCTGTTTGCATCTATTCTCAGGTCACTGCCATTTCGGAAAATTGACGATATGGACCTGCGCAGACGGGCTTTCTGGGTAGCGTCTCAGAATCTCGACAGGGCAGGCATCTATCTCCATAACAGTTTTGATACGGATCAGACCCATTTGATTTCGGACGATCGATATAAAAAATATCGGGATTTCATGACAGTGGCAATCGACAAGGGTGTTGTCCGTAAAAAAAACGGTCAACTGATCAAAAATGCAGCAAAATTTTCAAACGTTCTGGATTTCCATCGCATCCGGATAGACAATCCCATTTCAGTTATGGCAAATGCGGTGGAACCGTTAAAACATTTGCAACGATTTATTCGAAAGATTTCATTTTTACCGTCTTTTTGGGTTCGTCACCGGGTTGTCAAAATGTTGATTTCCCGGGAACTGAAACAGTATGACAATGATTACCAGCTTTATTATCACACTGAAGAGTCAAAAGATAAACACATCGGTCAGCCCTTTTTACTCAAAGGGCGCTCAAGGGACCTTGGCATCGTTCTGATCCATGGCTATATGGCTGCCCCTGCAGAAGTCATGCCCCTTGCCAGATATTTTCAACAACGAGGATACTGGGTTTATGCGCCGAGGCTTAAGGGACACGGCACCGCTCCAGAAGATCTTGCCACCCGCTCATATCAAGAATGGGTACGTTCGGTAGATACGGGGTACGCCATTGTTCGCAATATCTGTCGGCGGGTGGTGGTAGGTGGCTTTTCCACAGGCGGCGGCCTGGCCCTGGAACTGGCATCACGGAACCCCCGCATCGCCGGCACATTCGCCATTAGCCCACCGTTGCGATTGCATCACCTTTTTTCAAAGCTTGTGCCAACGGTCAACAGTCTGAACCGCCTTCTGGAGAGGGTTCACATTGGCAACGTCTCAAACGGTTTTCTGGAAAACAAGCCTGAACATCCTGAAATAAACTACCTTCGCAATCCGATTTCCGGGGTCCGTGAACTAGAACGGCTCATGCGGTTTCTCCTTGATCGGCTGCCCACCATTGAAATGCCTGCAATGGTGGTACAAGCCCAAGGGGATCCGGTGGTGGATCCGAAAGGGGCGAAAGAGATATTTGAAAAAATTGGCTCTGAGAACAAAGCCTACCTGCTTCTAAATTTCCAACGCCACAATATCATTATGGGGAAAGACGCCGATCAAGTCCATGATGCCATCGGCAGTTTTGTTGACCGGTGCCATAAACTACGCTCCGCAAGGTGACACCTAAAAGCCCACTGGTGGTTGTCATTTGGCGGTTACAATCAGGGTCGCCGGGTCGAGTAACAGGTGCTTGGATTCATCGTCAGTTGCGCCTCTGAGTGTGTTGATAAAAATTTTATCTTCCTGCGGTTGCAATTGTATAATCGTTTTAAAAAACTCATCGCAATGATCCAGTTGGACTGGCAGACCGTTGCGCCCTAAACCTTCATGGCGATGGGTAAGAACAGTAAACCAGATAAAAAGATTCATTTCCCGGGCCATGGACTGCAGCCCGCTGAAAACTTCACGGTCCGTTGCCTCAAATGCAAGGCCATCGACAATAATCATACTCGGTTCAAAAATGCTCTGGCTGGTAAGATCGGTCAGCCGTTCTTTCAGGGTCGGTGGACTGAACTTTTCGGCCTTGAACGTCATGATAAATCTTTTCGGAAGGATATGCGCCCACATTTCATGGGTCTGCTCTTCTGGGTGCTTTTCCCCGATGATGCGAATCAACTCCTCATACCACAGTGCAACCTTGTTGACGGGATCATCAAGACTGATGTGCAAAACTTTTTGGTCGTTCAACATGCTATATAGCGCCAATTGCACCATAACAGAGGTTTTGCCGACACCGGCACGCGCCAGAACAGCACCAAACTCTCCGGTCTTAAGTTGGGACTCGTTTCCCTTGGTCAAAAGACTCAAGGGATTTTGAAGAAGGTTATCTGATATCATAATGGGGGCTCCTTTGCCTTCAGTGGATATTTATTTTTGCAGCATATGCCATCGTTATGCCCTGAATGTTTTGTTAAGTGTAAACCTGACGACACGTCGTCCTCGGGCTATGAGGCACGCTTTTTATCTTGATATTCTTTTTCTAACATTTCAGCGATCTGTTTCGGGACCTGCCGGTAAACAGCAAACTCCATCGTGAATTGAGCTTGTCCCTTTGTCAATGATCGCAATACGGTGGCATACCCAAACATTTCTGAAAGTGGCATCTGGGCCTCGATGCTGGTCATGGGTCCTTCATCCTGGGAGCCGATGATCATCCCGCGACGCTGATTCAAGGAGCCCATCACTGCGCCCTGAAAGTCTGTTGGCGTTTCTACCACCACCTTCATGATCGGTTCGTGAATGACGGGTTTTGCCTTCGCATATCCTTGAAGAAAAGCACCCCTGGCTGTCGCTTGAAAGGCCATTTCCGATGAATCGACCGCATGTGACGCACCGTCATTGATAACGACCTTGATGCCTGTAACGAGGTATTCCATTTTTGGACCTTTTGCCAAACACTGACGGAAACCCTTTTCACAGGCAGGGATAAATTGTGTCGGGATGGATCCACCGGTCACCTTGTTTTCAAAAACAAAATCTTCTTCACTGATAGGCTCCAGATATCCAGCCACTCTACCATATTGTCCGGCGCCGCCTGTCTGCTTTTTGTGGGTATAATCAAATTCCGATCGCTGCGTAATGGTTTCTCGGTAAGCAACTTGCGGTTTTCCAGTTGAAACAACAGCCTTGTACTCACGTTTCATCCGCTCCACATAAACTTCCAGGTGAAGTTCACCCATCCCCTGGATAATGGTTTCATTGGTCTCTTCATCAACATAGGTCCGAAATGTCGGATCTTCCTTGCAAAAGCGATTGAGGGCTTTGGACATATTAATTTGGGACTTGTTATCAGAGGGCGCCAAAGCTAAGGAAATGACTGGGTCGGGAACATACATGGACGTCATGTTAAGATGCAGGCCTTCGCCAGCGAATGTATCCCCGGAGGCACAGTCGATACCAAACATGGCACCGATAAATCCCGCGGGGATGTTATCAATATCCTCCATTTGATTGGCATGCATACGGCATAGCCGACCGATTTTCACCTTCTTCCCGGTCCTGGCATTGACGACATTCATTCCTTTTTCAAGAGTTCCCTGGTAAACACGTACATACGTCAACTGTCCGTAAGCGCCATCTTCAATTTTGAAAGCAAGGGATACCAAGGGTTTTTCGGGATCGCTCGACAATTCAACAGCGGTCTCTTCGTTTTCAGTGTCGAGCGCTTCGTTGGATACTTCCGAAGGGCAGGGGAGATAATGGGCAACAGCATCTAAAAGCGGTTGCACCCCTTTGTTTTTATAGGCAGACCCCATAAGTACCGGTGTAAGCTCCCGACGAAGTACCCCCTGACGGATTGCAGAAATGAGCAGCTGGGGTGTAATTTCCTCTTCTTCAAGCATGGCCTCGGTCAGTTTGTCGGAAAAGAGGCTGGCGGCATCCAATAGCGCCTCCCGTTTATCATTGGCAAGATCGAGCAATGATTCGGGAATCGGAGCGGTGCGAACCTGCTCACCGCCTTCACCGTCAAAGTAAATAGCCTGCATGCTGACAAGATCGATGACCCCTTCAAGTTCAGATTCAAGACCTATTGGAATTTGGAGCGCAACGGCCTGGTGGCCTAATTTATCCTTAAGTTGTGTGATGACGCGATCCGGATTTGCACCACTTCGATCACATTTGTTGATAAAGGCGATACAGGGCACCTTATAGCGCTTCATCTGTTGATCAACGGTGATGGACTGTGACTGTACTCCGCCAACAGCACAGAGCACCAAAATCGCACCGTCTAATACACGCAGGGAACGCTCCACCTCGATGGTAAAATCAACGTGTCCGGGTGTGTCGATAATGTTGATTTCATGGCCATGCCATTGGCAAAAGGTCGCGGCAGAAGCGATGGTGATGCCTCTTTCTTTTTCAAGCTCCATGGAGTCCATGGTCGCACCAACGCCATCCTTGCCTTTAACATCATGCATGGCATGAATTCGCTGTGTGTAATACAAAATCCGTTCTGTAAGTGTGGTTTTTCCTGAATCAATATGGGCACTAATGCCGATATTTCTTACCTTTTCAATATTGAATTTCATGGTCTTCACCTTGTCAGCCTTGCTGATCTTGCTAAAAAAGCCCGATTTATACTGAGATTGTCATTAGTGTGTCTGGCACGACAAATAAAAAACCCTTCATTTGGGAGAAGCTCCGAATGAGGGGTATCTGGAACTAGTGAGAATTATCGTGTCGGAATGTCAATTTAGCGGTTCAAGTCTGTATAACTCCTTGTAAACTCCAAAAAAGTCCGCGAAATGTAAAGATCTGCAAATGGTTTGTCAAGCAAATAATGACATCTTAACCTATTTTTAATGAATCGACGGGCATTTAATTTTAATCAGTAACAGAAATGTTTCATTTCATTTTTTGCGCGGGGAGGTGTCCCACAAAACTATTTTGCTTTTTAATCCAATTCATGTAAACTGTTCAAGAAGTAATATACTTAATGATTTTAAGCTATCGCAATGCGGAAAAAGGAGTCTGTATATGGATTCGTTGGAATGGATTCGGGATCATTGCGCTAAAAAACTCATGCCTGCCGAAAAAGCAGTGTCAAAGATCAAACGGGGAAGTCGTCTGTTTATTGGATCCGCCTGCGGGGAACCCCAGCATTTGATTAAGGCGATGATCGCCGATCATAATCTCCAAGATATCATGCTTTATCAGATGTTGTCATTCACTTTGGGAAAATATGTGGATGATCCGTCCTTTCTGCGCAGGTTTTTAATCAAACTCTTTTTTATCAGCCGGGTCATGCGAAAGGCTGCCTTTGAAGGAAAGATCGACTACATTCCCGTTTATCTGTCCCAGATACCCGCATTATTCAGAACCAACCAGATCGGATTGGATGTTGCACTGGTCCAGGTAAGCCCGCCAGATCAATTCGGATATTGCACCTTGGGGGTTTCGGTAGACATTACACGTGCCGGCATCGAGAACGCTAAGCTTGTGATTGCTCAAGTAAATCCCAGGATGCCAAGAACCTATGGTGACAGCTTTATCCACGTGGATGATATAGATTGCCTGGTATGGCACGAAGAACCGATTGTTGAGGCATTGCCACGAATCCACAGCCAAGAGATCACCCAACGTATCGGACATTACGTATCCCAGCTAGTGGATGATGGAGCAACCATTCAGATCGGGTTTGGCTATCTTCCCTTTGCCATCATGCTTGAACTCGATAAAAAGAAAGATCTTGGCATTCACACCCAGCTTGTTACGGACGGATTGATTCCTCTAATAAAAAAGAAGGTGATTACCAACAAGAAAAAAACCCTGCTGCCCGATCGCATCGTGGCATCATTGTGCATGGGCTCACAGGCGCTCTACGATTTCGTAGACAACAACCCCATGTTCTATTTCCGAACTTCAGATTTTGTTAACGATCCGACCATCATCGCACATAATGAAAACCTCGTTTCCATCAGTTCCGCCCTGGAGGTGGATTTAACCGGGCAGGTATGTACCGATTCCATGGGGCACCTGTTTTACAGCGGTATTGGTGATCAGGTGGATTTTATCCGTGGCAGTGCCATGTCAAAAGGGGGCTTTTCAATTATCGCGCTGCCCTCTACCGCACAGAACGGATCCGTTTCCCGCATTGTCACCCACCTGAGTGAGGGAAGCGGTGTTGCCACCACCCGTGGCGATGTGGATTTTGTCATCACCGAATATGGCATTGCCGAATTGCATGGTAAAGGAATCTATCAGCGAGTGATGGAGTTGGCACAGATCGCTCACCCGAAATTCCGCGCGGCATTGATTGAGGAGGCCAAAAAACGACATTATATTTTTGCTGATCAATTACCACCAGTGGAAGAAGATCTATTGTTCATTGAGAGTTATAAAAGTACAATGGAGCTAAAAAACGGTCGTATCGCAGAATTTCGACCATTGTTGCCATCCGATGAGTTTGCCTATCGAAATTTTTTCTACTCGCTTCAAGAGGAGACCATTTACTATCGATTTTTTTACAAAATAAAGTTGTTCTCCCATGAAGTTGTCCAGCAGCAATGCGCGGATGTTGATTATCGTAATAACATGTCCATTATTTGTCTGATTCGCCGTGGTGCTTACAAAGAGATTGTCGGTATTGGCTCCTATGCGGCCGTCGATACCCATCGTGCGGAGGTGGCATTTGTTATTCGTGAAGATATGCAAGGGATGGGGATTGCCTCCTTTATGTTGGACATGCTCGAATCCATCGCGACGGAAAATGGTTTTAAAGAATTTGAGGCAACCGTACTTCGTGACAACAAAGCAATGATTCATGTCTTCAAGAAAAGATATCCCAATGCCGTCATAACCGCCGGTATCAGTGGTGAAGTCATGATCAAGATGGACTTCGCGGACGATCCGGACGCACTTCCTGAAACCGATGAACAAGGCGAGCAAGATAAACGAACAGATTAAGCCTAAGATTACAACATTAACAGATAACACCAGCTACGCAGCGATGGGCGTGAACAGCATAATTCATGACGATGATGATTTGTTTCGGCAATTGATTGTTTCAGGCGCAACGGCGCTTGACATTTCGGTCCGAGAGAATCACATACGGCAATTTCTTCTTTATAAGAGGTTGCTGATAGCCTGGAATAAAAAAACAAATCTTACCAGAATTACCACGACAAAAGAGATTGCGGTCAAGCATTTCCTTGATTCAATGGCAGCGTTTCCATATCTGCCGGAAGAGGGGCGATTGCTTGATATCGGCTCCGGAGGTGGCTTTCCGGGTTTGGTGTTAAAAATCATGCGACCGGGCCTCACCGTCACGCTGGTGGACAGCGTAAGGAAAAAGGTAAGTTTCCTTCAGCATGTCATTCGAACGCTCCAGTTAAAAGGGGTGACGGCCTGTCATGTTCGGGCGGAAGATTTTGCAAAAGTACCTTCCGAAACAGGTCGCTATCAGGCGATTGTGTCCCGGGCGCTGACAACGGTTGATGAATTTGTGCGTCTTTCCGAACCCTTTGTAGCATCGGACGGTATGCTCGTGGCTTACAAATCGGGGTCGATCGAAAAAGAGCTCGCAGTATACACCGGCGGTCGGAACGAAACAGGGGCGGTGAATGTCTCGTCGGGACGATGGAAGGCCCCTCTTGTTCAAACTTACCTATTGCCTCATCTTAACATTGAACGAACCCTCATTTTTTTCCATCGGGAATAGCGTCCTTATTTCAACCAAGAGAGATGACACCGCAACGTCCGGAGCCCTTCAGGCTACTTTGTCCCCTTTGTCCGGGTCGTCCGAAGGTCATACCAGTCCTTCATCTCCTGTATCCCTTTGGAAAGTGAATAGTATCCATTGGCAAACACATGGTAATCTCCCCCGCCAGCCATTGCGGAAGAAAATCGGATGGTATTTGCCTGAATTAACCAGACATCACACCACTTTTTTTCAATTGCTTCATCAAATGGGTTTTTTTGCTGTGACAGGCCGCTGGCCAGACCGGACTGCCAGATACGTTGCATCAGCTGTGTGGCAGCTTTTGTGGCCTCGTTGGTGCACTGGATCGTATTTTCAACCCTTTCCCAATGGCCGTTCACCCAAGACGCATCGTGACAATTTCGGCAGAGTTGCTGAAAGGTATGGGTTCGCTTGGCCTGTTCCTTCGAATCGATCAGATAGGTGGCGGCCGGGGTACCGTCAAAATCCGTGGGCAGTGGAATGCCGGAACTGTTTCGTATGTCCGCAAGATCCGGCCGAAGGGGATGCGGATGGGCATATACCAGTCCAAACAGTCGCCAGGGAAGCCGGTCGTTCATTCGGTGAGAACGTTCTATGATACGATCTCCGTCCGTGTTGTTTACCAGACTGATATGGCAAGTCGCACAGGTGGGTGCCGTGAAATCTTTCCCGACGGTCCACGGTACGGCCTTGAAATCCCAGTTGTCCTTTTTAGTGGCATAAATCGTACCATGCTTGCTGGCCGCATAAACCTTATAGGCAGGCACATCCGGCCCGGTGTGGCATTCTTTGCAGGTATGGGGTTTTCTTGCCATTTCAATGGAAAACTGGTGACGCGTATGACAGGCAGAGCAGGCCCCGCGACTGCCATCCAGATTGATGCGCCCAACCCCCTGATTGGGCCAACCTTTAATAATCGGGAAGCTCAATTCACCGGCATCGGTATCCCGAACCTCTGATCCGGTGACCTTTAACCGAGTGCCGTGACAGTAAAGGCATGACTCGGCTGATGTCATATCGTTTTCAGGCCGGTACGTCAGCTTATCATCGTCCTGTAAGACAGGGACTCCGAGAATGCTTCGCTGGAGGTCTTGATAGAGTTTGTTGCCGGTAAGGTTGCCATGGGCATGGGACATTAAGTTTTCAGCATATTGACCGTCTTCTGTCGCATGACACACCCCACAGTCTTTCGGACTCACCACCACGTGAATGTCATAACCGTTGTGTTCAAAGGTGTCTTCGTGGGATTGCCCATTAAGCGTGTGGCATTCAGCGCACCCCACCGAAGAGGGTAACAGGGCATCAGATATGGTTTTACTTGAGATCCGAAGATCGCTTCCTTTTTTGACCATCGCGTCTTTGACCGTCGTTTGGGCATGACGGCTTTTTTCCCAGTCAGCAACAATGCCGGGATGAAAAACGTTATGGCAGTCAAGACATTCCTGAGTCGCTTCACTTAACACGGCCGCTTCGGTCTTCGAGAAACAACACATTACAGTACAGAAAATAACCGCCATCGCTGCTATCCACCGCATAAAAATCTCCTCAAGCAGATTGTTTCGTATTATTTTTTATTTTCATGATTCGCTTTCCCCAGATGGTGAAGCGGATTCCGCTATTGGAAATTTGGCGTTGAAATCGGATTCATTTTCGACCAGATCAACACCGGAACCGGTAATTGATGCGCTGCAGGACACATAGGGAGGGCAATCAACCGAACGGCTGAGTTCCACGTAACCGCTTTTTTCAAGGTATACGATGTTCCAGTTGAGGGATTTTGCGTCATTCCCACAGGACTCATGCAATTGGCTCATTTCCATGGCGGCATAGGGATACTCCGTAAAAAAGTGATACAGGGACTCCATGATGTACCGTCTTAATTGACGCGTTTTGAAAAGATCATGTGAGGATGGTCCATTTTGCATCGGTTCAAAACATCCTTACGTTTCTAATTCAATATGGGTGGCGGATATCGTTTGGCCTTCGATGGTTAGGATTGCAACGGTCACAGGCTTTCGTGGCCTTATCGGACCGGCACTGCCCGGATTGAGATAGAAGACATTACCTTCTTTTCTTATTTCCGGCCAGTGAGTATGACCGCTGATGATCACCTGAACGTTCGTGACTTCAGGGTCACTGTCTATTTGAAAAAGATCATGGATCAAATAGACGTTCTTATCCCCCACAGTGAGGGACTCTGCTTTCGATAATAGTTGGTTCAGTGGTCCGTTGTCCATGTTGCCATAAACGGCCGTCACCGGAGCAATTTTTTCAAGTGCCCTCAGAATGTCTACAGACCCCACATCCCCGGCGTGCAGAATCATATCAATCCCTTTGAAAATCCTAAAAACATCCGGTCGCAGGAGCCCGTGAGTATCTGAGATTACGCCGATTCTGTATTTACTTTGTCGCGCCATGCAATACCTCGCATATAACGTTAAGCCATATAAAAAAGGCTTATAGCAGGCTTTAAGTGTTTTTTCGACCCGCTATCGTTTTATTTTTTTATTTTCTTGTTTAGGGCGGAAAGACTTTATGGTCAGCGCATCTTTTTGCGCGATTTTATCTTTCTCAGATTTTTCGACAAAAACAGGTTCTCCTGAAAAAGGGTCCATCTCCGTATAATACATTGCACTGGAATAGGTGGATGGGGTCGGGGTGAAAATCTGGACCTGTTCGGGTTGAATCTTCAGCTTTTCGCCGGCAAACCGTTTGAGCTGCTGCATGTCTGCGAGGGTACAGCCGGGATGTGCTGCGATAAAGTAGTAAGTCAGGTACTGTTTTTTTCCAAGCTTTTTACAGAGTCGATCAAAATAACGTTTGAATACCAACGTATTATTAATATTTTGTTTTCCCATTAATTTAATAATGTAATTAGATGAATGTTCAGGTGCTACTTTAAGTTGTCCGGACACATGGTGGGCCGTTAGATCACGAAGGTACGACATACCGTGACGTTGATCTGCGATCACAAGATCGTGACGAAGGCCCGATCTTACGAATGATTTTTTAATTTCCGGCATGCGGCGGATAGTGTCCATCAGGGTAACGAGGGGTTCATGGGTCGGCTTTAGCGAGGGGCAGATTTTCGGGAAAAGACAGCGCCGATGTTTACAGATGCCCTGGGTCAATTTCTTTTCGCACTCAAACCCGTACATATTGGCTGTGGGGCCTCCGATGTCCTGGACGATGCCCTTGAAACCTGGCAGCTTGGCCATTTTTTCAATTTCTCTTATGATCGATCTCTGGCTTCGCCATTGAACGGTTCGCCCCTGATGAACTGCGATGGCACAGAAATTACACTCACCATAGCATCCCCGGTGGGTTGTCACAGAAAACCGTATTGTCTCAAGTGCCCTAACCGTCCCCTGCCGCTCATAAAAGGGATGATGACAGTGCTGGTATTCAAGCTCATGGACAGTGTCAAGAGACGCCTGATCTATCAGCGGCGGCGGGGGATTTTGTACCAGATAGCGGGTGTCCTGTTTTTGATAGAGCCCCTTGCCGGTTACAGGATCTGTTTGGTCGTAGAAGACCTTGAACATCTCGATGAAGGATTTCTTGTCCTTTGCAACGACTTTATGGGCGGGGAGTTCTAAATAGCCATCGGGTTTCTTTTCTGATTTGTAGCAAACTCCGGGCAAAGACTCGATCTCAAGGCCTTTGGACAGTTGTTGGGCAGCCGCCAGGACCGACTGGTCCGCCATGCCGTATAATAGGTAATCTGCCTTGGCATCAAAGAGGATAGATCGACGGATTTTGTTCGACCAGAAATCATAATGGGAAATGCGGCGAAGGCTGGCCTCGATACCACCAAGAATGATCGGTACCGTATTCTTGAAATATCGCCGGATAAGATTGGTGTAGGCGATCACCGCCCGATCCGGGCGGCGGTCATTAACGCCGCCCGGTGTAAAATCATCCTGCTTGCGTCGTTTCCCAATGGCCGTATAATTTGCCACCATGGAATCGACGCATCCCCCGGTAACGCCCCAGAAAAGGATGGGTTCTCCCAGTCGGGTAATATCAGCATTGGTGTCAATGTCCGGTTGGGCAATGATACCAACCCTGAAGCCTGCTGAAACCAGGACGTTGCCAATAACGGCAATCCCAACAAAAGCGCTGTCAACGTAGCTGTCCCCGGAGATCAGAATGACATCCAACTGGGGCCAGCCCAGCTCCTTTACTTCCTTTGGTGTGGTTGGCAGCAGCATGTCACAAGCTTCCCCCAATGTTGCGGTTTTGGGGGATGTTGCCCTATTATTTTCAGTTCCCCCCTGGGATCATGAGTGTTTTCTGAACCGTTCGATTCTTTTTATCTATCATCGGTTTAAAAATAATGGAAGGGGAGAGTGCTTCATCATATTCAAACCCCTCCGCCTGTCGAACGTCTCCGTATTTTTTTCGCAATTCATCCAACGGACCGACCGCTATCGCGAAGGTGTTGCAGGCGCCCACACAGATCGGATCCTTTCCCGCTGATAATCGATCCTGGCATAAATCGCATTTTTGCATTTTGGCATCCTCTACATCGATGGATTGCGGCGCGCCATAGGGGCATTGATCCTTGCATGCGCCACAGTTGTCCATTCCCAGGCATTCTTCCGGATCTACCACTACGATGCCGTCTTCTTCTCTTTTGGTGATGGCTTCTACTGGGCACGCCTCGACACAGGCGGGTTCAGCGCAATGATAGCAGGTGTGAAACATGGCTGCCATAAAGACATCCGGAAATTTCCCTTTTTCTATGACCGCAATTCTAATATAACTTCCCGGCCCGGGAGGCACGTCATGCCAATCTTTGCAGGCCACTAAACAGGCTGAGCAGTGCCAGCATAATTCCTGATTGAAATAAAATCCCATTTGCATTGGGGTTCCTCCTTTTTAAGCTTTTTCGGCCTGGACCAAAGCACCATTTGTACAAAGTCCACCACCGGGTGACGGGATGTCGCTGAGAAGTACATTGGGGCATCCACCCCGGTCAATACCATTTTCATCCGGATCGTACCAGGCGCCTTCCGGCACATCGATCACCCCTGGCATTATTTTTTCGGTTATCGAAGCCGGCACGACGGTCTGGCCCCTATCGTTAAAGACCCTGACCATATCCCCTTCTTTGATCCCCCTTTCTTCCGCATCAATGCTGTTCATATAAACAGATTGACGCTCCAGCTCTTTACAATGAGGAACATTGTCGAACCGGCCATGGGTGCGTCGCCAGAAATGTGTGGTAATCAGCATTAGCGGATATCTTGTACGAAGGGAATCGTCTTTGGTTTCCCAGTTTTCAATGAATTTGGGGATCGGTGGGAGTCCCGGATTTTCCAAATCCGCCAGAGCCTGGGAATAGATTTCGATTTTACCGGAGGGGGTCGTAAACTTGAAATTTTCCGGATCATTGATTTCACCGGAAAACGCTACGATTTTCTGGGGAACGTCTTCCGGTACCCTTTGGATGCAATCCTTTTTGAGGGTTTCAACGTCAAGTTCCAGGCTATCCGCCCCTTGTTTCAACCAATATTCCTCGGTCGTGTTCAGCAGTCCCGTTGATCGCACTTTGGGTTCTGGTCCCTCTGCCTTGTCAAACATCGATTTCGATTCCTCCATCGAATCATCAACGCCCAGTTTTGAAGCCAGCCCCTGTGCGATTTCAAACATGGATTTTGATTCCCCTATAGAATCAGCCACAGCCGTTCGATAGCCCGTAAACATGAGGGGAGAGGTCACAAGATCATTTCTTTCCAGAAGGGTGTTGTGGGGCAGGATGATATCTGCATATTTTGCCGTGGCGGTCATAAACTGTTCGATGGTCACTACAAATTCAAGTTTTTTCAACGCCTGGGTGATTTTGTTGACGTCACCATATTGATTGAGCCAATTGATCGTTACCAGAAACAGCAGCTTGTAATCAGCAGGATATCCCCCGGCCTTTCCTCTTAAAATAGCGTCTGCAACCCGAACCCGGTTTAAATAAGCTGTTGTGGATCCGCCAAAATAGTAATGTCCCGGCTCCGGCATCGCAAAAGTGGGATTTCTTTTTGCCCACTGAAATTCAAGATCTTCTTTTCGAAGGGGAGAGGCCAAATCAACCGGGTTATTGCCGCCACTCATGTGAACATGTGCGCCGTTGCAAAGAAAAAGCGGACGTAACGGGTCCCATCCGGTCATTCCACCGCAACCACCGCCGCCACCGGAAACACCGGTATTGCCCGTCATTGCCACCAGGGTATGGAGGGTTCGGTTGAATTGCTCGCCATAGGCGGTTCGACCGGGTGAAAAACTGTCCATAATGGATGCGGGTTTGATGGTGGCATAGGCGTTGGCCAGCATCACGATTGTATCGGCCGGAACACCGGTAATTTCTTCAGCCCAGGCGGGTGTTTTCGGAATACCATCCTCCTGGCCGAGCACATAGTTTTTGAATTCATCAAAACCTACTGTGTACTTATCCAAGAATTCTTGGTCCTGAAGGTTTTCCTTGATAATAACATAGGCCATAGCTACTGCCAGTGCGGCATCCGTGGCAGGCTTAATCGGGATCCATTGGGCATCCAAAAAGGCTGCGGTTTCCGTGTATCTGGGATCAACGCAGAAAAATTTGGCGCCTGTTTCTTTGAGTTTTGTAAACACAGACGGTGTATGGCCCCCAAAACATTTGGTGACCACGCCGTTAAAGCCCCAGAATATAACGAGTTTTGAGTCCAAAAGGTTGTTTCTGCTGCTTGCCCCCATATAATGCACCGTGCCAAAACTCGCCTTTGCGGCAAACTCTGTGGCCTTATCTGAAACCGTACCCTGGACCCCGGTATACCCGCCGATTTTCACAAGCGCTCTGTCGATGAGCCCCCCGTAGTGAAGGTAACCAAAATCACCGCCAGAGGTGAGCAGAATGTTTGACCGTGATCCATAGATGGCCTTGACCCGCATTAACTGCGCGGCGACGGTTTCCAGGGCCTCATCCCAAGATATGCGCTCAAACTTTCCTTCCCCCCGCTCCCCGGTGCGACGGAGCGGATATGTGATCCGATCCGGATGATACAACATCTGCCGATAGGATCGTCCTTTGACACAGGCCCTGAACTGGGGGCCCGGGCTTCCGTCATCGGTTTCGATCCGTGTGACTTTGCCGTCTTTGACATACACCTGTAACATGCATGCCGTGGTGCAGTGGTCCATACAAATGGTTTTGATCACTTTCTCGGTGCTCTCAACCTTACTCATCTCAAATCCTCCTGTATTATGTGGGTCTTTGAAACTATTTACACTGCCATAGTGGCGAATGATCGAACTGTAATGTAGGCAAAAAATGAATTCGTATTGAACTAAAGAGATAGCGTGTTTATTAGGGTTATTATAAGTTGTCTTATTGCTATCAGCACTTTTTATGCCAGATGACACCAAAAACGGAGAGTTATGATGTTAAGTTTTTATAAATACTACCTAAAAATGAATCACATGGAAATAGGGAGCTTGCAGTTTCGAAATAAATTATGTTAAATATTGCAGTATCCGTGAATTACTGCGGATAATAGCGAATGCATCTCCTAATTTAAAGGTTGATTCGAGGTATGAGAACCATTAGCTTTCATATAGTAATCACAAGCAAATTGTCTATAGTATGAGAAATTCTTCGCTTTGGAAATATTTTCTGTTGACATAATCACATGCGTGTTTCTAACAATTCCCTAAACTATTCAATCGTCCCAGATGTGAATTCTTTAAGCGATATATAAATGAAAAATGGCGTTCATGCTTAACTGAGACAATATGAAAATTTGTCTGGCCCCTTAAAGAATTCTATATTGATTAACTTGACACTGCATACCAAGCGTCATAAGGAGACAACCGCACTGCTCATACAAAACATAATGTCGCATTGAAAACAAAATGGAGTTTACGCCCATGGGATCACACCAACAAAGCAAATACATTAAACTTGAAACTGCGCTGCTTTTTTCATTTATTTCCTTATTGATTGGTTTCATCGGCGGTGTTGTTTTCAGCGCCTTTAAATTGGGAAATGACGCTGATGGTATGAAAGGGATGCCTCCCGCTTCCGTATCTGATTCCTTATCTGGGCAGCATGCCCTGCCGCACAATATTGAACATCTGGTGGAATCACTGAAAAAGAAATTGGCTGCAGCACCGGATGATGCTAACGCATGGATCGAGTTGGGAAATATCTATTTTGATCATCAAATGGTTGAAGATGCAATGCGTGCTTACAGAGAAGCACTAAAAATACAGCCAGAAAATGCCGATGTATGGACGGATCTCGGCGTTATGTATCGCCGGGCTGGAAACAGCAACGAGGCGGTGGCGGCATTCCAAAAAGCCCAAATTGCAAATCCCCGCCATGAAGTGGCACTTTTTAATGAAGGGGTTGTCCAGATGCATGACCTGAACAATCCCAAAGATGCCATCCGGGCCTGGGAGAAGTTACTTGAAATTAATCCAAACGCACAATCCCCGGGTGGACAACCGGTCAAAGATATTGTCAGCAAACTGAAGCAAAAGCAGTAATTCAATTCACCGATCAAACAATGAGGACGGGGGAATGTGACTTTTAATTTCTATTAAAGGTTGAGGTTTCCACCGGCTCGCCTGCCATTCTACACTCAACAAACCTGGCAAAATTTCTAAGCGTTTTTACTGCAACGGGCGTTTCTTCTACGCTTTTTAGAAGGGTAGAAATGTTTTTTCCCGCCATCGTCAGTTCGTTTGCCTGTTCTTCAATGTAGGCGCTCATGATATCAGCTGTATATTCCGGATGAAACTGAACGCCCCAGGCACATTCTCCAATGCGAAAGGCATGGTTGGGTTCATGAATGTTTGCCGCCAAACGGATTGCGTTTGGCGGCAAACTCAGAACCGATTGTGCGTGTGTCACATGGGCCAGGAATTCATCCGGTAGTGACTGGAAGAGGGGGTCTGATTCGCAAACTGTAAGCCGTTTGATCTCAACAGTGCCGATCTCTTTTCCCTTGGGATGAAATCCAACCTTTCCCCCAGCTGCTTTCGCAAGGAGTTGATGCCCATAACAGATGCCCCAAAAAGGGGTATGAGCTGCTATCAGTGAAAGCACCCATCTTTCGAGTTTGACGCTCCAGGAAAGTTCATCTGTCACCATCGCGTGGGAACCGGTTACCACCACCCCGGCGCAGTCCACCGCAAGGGGTAGGGGAGCGCCATGTTCAACGTCGATCACTCGGATTTCAGCGGCCACAGGCCCCAATGCGGCCGCTGTCCATGTATCAAAATCACCAAACCGTTTGGCCGTGTCTGGAAAGGTGGTGCCAACTTTGATGATATAGATTCGTCCTGCTTTCATATTTGCGCGGCTTTAAAAAATAAAGTCGAGCTTAGCGCTCAAGCCCCAGATTTCATAAATCAAATCATTTCTGAAAAGCATCATCCACCCAAACCTTCAGGAGGCGGCATCAGGAAGCTTTCACCGAATGAGTTCATCTTCCAACCGTCGGATGTTCGCACGTACCCTAAATGATATCTCACAAAAAGCTGGAATGCATCACCTTCCTTCGGTTTTCCATTGCCAATCGTATAGCATTGGCACTTCGCCTCGTTTTCTTCCAGTGTTAGAACGGCGAAGTTGGTAATAATGTGACCATTATGAGACATGCCGGCAGACACTTCCTTAAAAAAGTTTCGGATTTCACCATGTCCCTCACACTTGGCCATTCCAATACCAGTCAAGTCAAAGACTGCATCCTCGGTAAAACATGCCAGAATACCATCGATATCTGACATTGAATCAATAGCGGTGCATAAAGAAATGAGAACGTCTTCTAATGCCTGCCTGTCTTCAATTTGTTTGACCCGGTCTTCTAATGTTGCCATTTTTTCCTCCTCATCATGTCTGGTTGAGCTGTTAGTATCGTCTAAAGAAAATCCGTAAAAAAACAACCGGCAAATGGTCCATCAATCTCCTCCATGAACGCCTGCGATCTCATCGGGCAGCGGCATGAGTGCATCCTCCACAAAAGTTTTAATTTTCCAACCATCCGTTGTGCGAACAAAATGAAGGTTATATTTCACATAGGCCTTGATGACCTGCCTATCTTTGGAGCGTCCGTTGCCGATTGCATAATTGCGGCAAAACGCCTCATTTTCTTCTAACCGATCGATGGTAAAGTTGGTAATATAGTGGGCATGATGTGGCATGTCTCCAAAAACCTGCTCAAAAAAGCCGCGCACTTCGGCTTGTCCCTCGAATCGGGGAAGTCCAATGCCGGTCACATCAAAAACGGCATCCGACGTAAAGCAATTCATCAGGCCGTCCAGATCGGTAAGTGAATCGATGGCAGTACAATAGGCATTAAGGAGATCCTGCAATGCCTGCCGGTCTTCTATTTTTTTTAGGCGAGCGTCAAGGTCCATTCTAAATTTCCTCCTTATTTTCGATAACCAAAAAATTGATACACGCGGAAAAAAATAATAATTCACGCAAAGACGCAGGTAAGCGAAGACTCCTAAGTGAGCAACTTAATATTTAAGGGTACTTCTTTGGGTTCTTGGCGGCTTCGCGTGAGAAATTTCCTTTTTACGAAACCGTCAAAGATTGAATTGAGAATAAAAATCATGGTTTGACCAGTATTTTAATCCCCTTGGATCCAGAAAGCAGCCGTTTAAATCCTTTTTCCGCGATGTCATCCAGGGAAATAACATCAGAGATAAACAAGTCCGTCTCAATTTTTTTCTGGTTAAAAAAGCCAATCACCCGTCGGTAGTCATCATCATTATAAGCGACCGAACCCTTGATATCTGCCCCTTTCATGACCGCCAAGGTGGGATTGAATGGAACTTCCTGGCTATAAATACCGACCACCATGACCTGCCCACCAGACCGCACGAAATTCATGGCATTCTGAAAGGCAGATGGCGCACCGGCTGCCTCAAACACAATATCGGCTCCAATTCCATCCGTAAGCCCATACACGTCTTCCATCAGTTCCTGCGCGTCGGTTTTAGAGCTTAAGACCACATCCGCCCCTAATTTTTCCGCAATTTTGGACCTTTCCGGTGATCGTTGCAGGACGATAATCTTTTCAGCGCCACCCAGTTTTAAAATTTGAATGATTCCAAGACCGATGGGTCCTGCGCCAATTACCACAACCCGATCACCTGCTTTAAACCGTGACGTATGGACGCAGTGAAAAGAGGTTGCCAGAGGTTCGATGAGAGCTGCTTCCTCCAGGGTTACGTTTTCAGGCAACTTAAACAGCATTTTTTCAGGATGTGAAATTTTCACGAATTCCGCAAACCCGCCGTCATATGAAGGCGAATTTCCAATAAAACGTTCGGTGAGTTCGACACACAGTTCGGTTTGATCCTTTTTACACCACCGACACTCCCCGCATTGGAAATAGGGTTTTATGACAACCGGTTCACCGGGTGTAAACCCCATCACCTGATCGCCCACCTCATCAATCACACCTGCAAATTCGTGCCCCATAACCGTTCCCACTTGTATAACGCCCCCATCAAGAAAACCATGGAGGTCTGATCCGCAAATTCCGCAGGCGCCGACCTTAACAAGAGCTTCCTCGGGACCGATGGCAGGTTTGGGCTTTTCTACAATCTTTATCTTTTCCAATGCCTCTAAAACCGCAGCTTTCATTCCATATTCTCCTTTTCGAATCCATCACTTATAAATAATGCTGAAAACGCTGCTTGCAGTGGCAACTCCTCGATCATTTAGATGGAAATGTGCTTGAGCAAAGGCCATTTTGTTTCCGATTTTGTTCAGCGCTACGTCTAATTCCAGCCATTCACATATTGTCCTTTTCAATGATTTGGCTTTGGGCCCGGATCCGATTTGTTATTTGCATACATACTAAATAGCCACCTAAATATCAATCAAATGATGAAGATGTCGTAAAGGTCAAAACCTATTTGTATCGAGCGATACGCCTTTTCAGGAATTTAACATGAAATACTGCCAGAAACTCGCAGGGAAATCAGGATATCGAAAAAAACATCGCGGGAAAAACAAAACATCCCACAGTACAATCAGGAGAAGTATTTAAATCTACTTGTCAGACAGTTTCCAGTCTGTGTAGAAAATAAAGAACTGGTCTATAATTCATTATTTTCTTTTTCAACCAATTTTGATGGCAACCTTCGACCATACCCGCCAACGACCTGTTGCGCAACACCGATGACGATAAATGCATCTTGGTCTACAGTGGAGATGGCATGCTTCAGTTCATTTATGCGGCTGCGTAGTATCGTGCAAAAAATCATGGTTTGTGGTGTTTTCGAATAACCACCTTCAATATCCCACAAGCTGACGCCGCGATGCAGCTTGTATATAATGGCATACCGGACATCATCTGGCTTTTTAGTCACAATGGTTGCGGTTCTCACTTGACTGACGCCTTCTGTAATCAAATCTGTGAAAATGCCGGAAAGCCCCAACGCCAGTGTCGCCAGTAATGCCACTTCCCATTCGAAGACGATGCCTGAAAGAACGATAATAGCGCCATCAGTGAAAAGATAGGATTGGGACATGGCAAATCCCATACGTTCATATAAAATTCTTGCAGGAATTGAGGTGCCACCAATTGTTCCGCCTGCCCTGTACACAATGCCAAGACCCAGGCCAAAAAGCACGCCGGCATAAATTGATGCCAAAAGGCGATCTTCGGTTATGGGCCAATGTTTTAAGGCACTGGGTAAGTATATGCTGAAAAAATCAATGGCGAGTGAAAAAACGATAACAACCATGACTGTTGAAAACAAGAACCGCCAGCGTCCGAGTTGAAAAAATCCCAGTGTTATGAGTGGAATATTCAATGCAAATACCGTCATGCCGATGGGGAAGTCATAAAAACGGTTAATAACAATGCCTAAACCGGTTATCCCCCCAGCTGCTATATTAAAAGGGACCTGGAATACTGAAAAACCATACGCAGCAATCAGGCTGCCTATCATGAGCTGGCAGTACTTCCATAGCATCTGTCTGATGATCGAAATGCCCGATTGATCGAACTTCTTTAATATTTTTTCGGGGATCCGAATGCTGCGGATTACTTTACGAGAAGCTGTATTGTTTTTATCAAAACGTAACATCATAGTTATTTGTTTTTACTTTTTAATCACTCAAAAAAAATAACATACATTTTATGCTGGATCAAGGTGTCACTTCATAAAATCAATCGTGTCTGCAGAAACTTGTTCATAGGGCAAGATATGTTGTTGAAATTTTGTCGATTTGACAAAAAGAAAATATTGCTGTAGGGTTAGTCCTGCCTAATGAGAGTGCATTTACTACGAACATAAAAGATGAACTGTATTGCAATGAGAGAAGTAAATAAAATAAACATCAACAGATATACCAAGTTGAAATCCCCCTTGTGATTCCTGCATCCCGTCATTCTTTCTGTTAATCATTTCCCCAATAATCATTATTTTAAATCCGAAATAAAAACCATATAAATAAAATATTATGAAAAAGATAAAAATCGGGTCTCGAAAAAGTGAGCTCGCTCTTTGGCAGGCGCATACTGTTGCATTTATGTTGAAAAAAGGTGGATTTGCAACAGAAATCATAACCACAGAAACCATTGGGGATAAAATATTAAATACGTCTATCAGGAAAATCGGCAGTAAAGGCGTATTCACAGAAGAAATAGAAGAAATGCTGAAGAAGGGTGACATCGATATTGCCGTTCACAGCGCAAAAGACATGCCGTCTCGATTGCCCGAAGGCTTTTCGCTCATTGCATTTACAAAACGGGAAAAACCAAATGATGTTTTGGTCAGTATGGATAAAAATTTTTCTTTAAAAAAGGTTGAAAAACCAATCGTTGTGGGAACGTCATCAGTTAGAAGAGTTGCCATGATGAAGCATTTCTATCCACATGTTAAGACCGTTGATGTAAGAGGGAATCTTCAAACACGCATAAAAAAAATGCAATCCGGTGTATGCGATGCATTAATGCTGGCATTTGCAGGGATCAAACGTATGGGATTTGAGGATCTCATTGTCTGTCAAATGCCCGAGACGAAATTCGTCCCCCCTGTCGGCCAAGGCAGCATGGCTGTGGAAGTCTACGATGCCAACACTGACAAAAAAATAATCGAACAGATAAGGCGGTATGTCAACCATATACCAACAGAGACCATACTTTGTGCAGAAAGAGATTTTTTAGATGAAATACAAGGCGGTTGCAGTATCCCTGCTTTTGCACTTGGCGAATGTATCGGGAATCGTCTTGCTTTGACCGCAGGCCTTGTCAGCCTTGATGGTACGCAGTTGTTAAAAAAAACCATTACCGGTGATAAAGAGGTTGCTTCTGAGATTGGGAAAAAAATAGGCCGGGAAATATTGAACGCCGGAGGAAGGAAAATATTGGGCGCAATTAAACTGCCAGGAAAACAATAAAGCATGAATTGGTTGTCTTATAAATAACATAGGAGGAAATCATGAGTGCGGAACCAAGATGGGATGATTTCGTATTTAGAAGCCCTGAAACGAAGGATGGTAAATATTTATGGGAGATTGCAAGCGCTTCGGGAACACTTGATGTCAATTCCACATACCACTATCTGATTATGTGCCGCCATTTTAGCCATACAAGTATTATCGCAGAAGATAAAAACCAAATTGTGGGATTTGTTACGGGCTATGTTCCACCAAAGCAGACAGACACGTTGTTTGTTTGGCAAGTTGCTGTCGATAAGGAATATCGAGGGCTGGGGATTGGCAGTAAGCTGCTGCTATGCCTATATGACAAGGTTAAGGCCGATAAAATAAGAAATATTAATACAACCATCACAGCGTCAAATGATGCATCAATCAAACTTTTTACGACGGTTGCCAGGAAATTAGTAGCCCCGGTTACGTTCAAAGAAACATTTTTCTCTGCAGTCGATTTTGGTAAAAATGCACACGCGCCAGAACAACTTTTTCATATCGGCCCTATCGAAGAACAATTAAATAAACAGGAGTAAATACATGAGAATATTTGAACGATTGGAATCACGTGTGAGAGGGTATGTAAGATCCTTTCCGGTGATATTCGAGTCATCGGAAGGTGCCATGATGACCGATGAATCCGGTAAAAGTTATATCGACTTTTTTGCTGGTGCTGGCACATTGAATTACGGACATAACAACGAACGAATCAACAATGCACTCATCGAGTATATTAACAACAAGGGGCCTTTCCATACCCTTGATATGGCGACTACTGCAAAAAAGAAGTTTTTAATAAAGTTTAACGATACCATTCTGCAACCCCGCAATCTAGATTACAAAGTTCAGTTTACAGGACCTACCGGCACCAATTCCGTTGAGACCGCTATCAAATTGGCTAGGATGGTTAAAGGCCGTTCTAATATCGTTTCTTTTACAAACGGATATCATGGTTTGACAATGGGGTCGCTTTCCATTACCGGGAATAATTTTTACCGTGACGAAGCATATATCAGCCGGTCAAACGTTAGTTTTATGCCCTATGACGGCTATTTAGGGAACGATGTCAACACGGTTGATTATTTCCGAAAATTTTTATCAGACAACAGCAGCGGTTTAGACTTACCGGCAGCGGTTATTGTGGAAGTCATTCAGGCCGAAGGTGGTGTAAATGTTGCGCGATCCAATTGGCTACGGGACTTAGCCACGGTTTGCTATGAATACGATATTTTGCTCATTATTGACGATATTCAGGTGGGCAACGGGCGCACCGGTGATTTTTTCAGCTTTGAAAAGTCCGGTATCAAACCGGATATGGTGACGCTGTCAAAAGCCATCGGCGGCGGTTTACCAATGGCCATTTTGCTGTTTCGTTCAGATCTCGATCAGTGGAAACCCGGTGAGCATACTGGCACTTTTCGTGGTAATAACTTAGCTTTTGTTGCAGCATACGAAACATTGCATTACTGGGACAATATGGATCTAAGCAATGCCGTGGAATACAAATCGAAAATAATGGAAAAAAACATTAACGCTATTGCAGAAAAGTACCCCGAACTTAATGCAAATGTTAGGGGACGGGGTATGATTTTCGGCCTTGAAATTCCTGAGCGCGGATTTTGTTCAGCCGTATCCGAAAAATGCTTTGAGAATGGATTGATCATCGAGCTTACAGGTGCTGACGATCAAGTGGTGAAGTTTCTGCCCCCCTTAATTATTGATGAAGAGACGCTTTTAAACGGTCTTGAAATTGTCGATAAATCCATTGGTGAATTGGTGGCAGGTAAAAAAGATCGCCTGATAGGAAAAAGCGTATGATTGTTAAAACACTCGATGAAATCATTGGCACGGAAAACGATGTTCAATCTGAAACCGGCACATGGGTCAGCCGTCGCATGCTGTTAAAAAAAGACGGTATGGGATTTTCGTTCCATGATACTACAATATTTGGGGGTACCGAAACCTTGATCTGGTATAAAAATCACCTGGAAGCCGTTTACTGTGTTGAGGGTGAAGGTGAACTGGAAGTTACCAAAACAGGGAAAATTTTTAAAATTAAGAATGGTACCATGTATGCTTTAAACGGACATGAGAGGCATTATCTGCGAGCTTTTTCGGATATGCGGATGATATGTGTATTCAGCCCGCCATTAACCGGCAGGGAAGTTCATGACGAAGACGGGGTATATCCTGTAATGGATGATAAAGATCGGGAGTAAACATGCAAGGCCATACAGTTGAAAAAATCGGCGGCACCTCCATGACCCACTTTAAGAAGGTTTTGGATAATATTTTGATTGGCGATTTGAAAGAAAATGAAATATACAACCGCATTATTGTCGTTTCCGCATATGGCGGTTTGACGGATATGCTGCTGGAACATAAAAAATCAAGTAAGCCGGGTGTATATGCCCTCTTTGCAGACAGTGATTCGTCATGGACCTGGGGGGATGCCATCACTAAGGTTGCCGATAGAATGTGCGCGCTCAATGAAAAACTTGTACCGATGGGGCTTGATCTGGCGACCGCAGACCGTTTTGTAAGAGAACGCATCGAAGGTGTTCGAGGTTGCTTGATGGACTTAACGCGTCTTTGTTCTTATGGCCATTTTCAGCTTGAAGAACATTTGATGACCGTAAGGGAAATGATTAGTGCTGTGGGAGAGGCCCATAGTGCACACAACACATTTCAAATCCTGACATCAATGGGCATTAATGCCCGGTTTATAGACCTTAGCGGATGGATGGAAACGGAGAGCCTGTCATTTGACGAAAAGATCCGGTTTCATTTACAAGACCTTAATCTTGCCGCAGAATTACCCATTGTCACCGGTTACACCCATTGTAAAGAGGGAATCATGGATAGTTATGACAGGGGGTACAGCGAGATAACTTTCAGCAGGATAGCAGTATTGAGCAAAGCAAAAGAAGGCATCATCCATAAAGAATTTCATCTGAGCAGTGGTGATCCTAACCTAATAGGTGAAGACAAAGTGGAGACCATCGGGCATACCAATTATGATGTGGCAGACCAGCTTTCAGACCTGGGCATGGAAGCCATACATCCCAAAGCGGCAAAAGGTATGCGAAAAAGCAATATCCCGCTACGAATCAAGAACACATTCGAGCCAGAACATCCCGGCACCCTGATTCAGACCGATTACAAAACCCAGAACCGAAAGTGGAAATAATTGCTGGGCGGAATAATGTTACTGCCATCGAATGTTGGGATCAGGATATGGTCGGGCGATGGAGTCATGATCTCGACATGTTGAAGCATTTTTCAAAATTTAATATCCGATATTTGGCAAAAGACACCAATGCCAACACATTGACGCATTATGTGGCGGAACCCCTTTCAACAATCAAAAAGCTGACGGATTCCATTAGGGACGGTTTCCCAATGGCAGATATAATGATTAAAAAAGTATCACTGGTTTCCGTTATTGGCAGCAACATGGCGGATACCAGTGTGCTGCCTGGGGCGGTGAATACTCTGGATAAGGAAGGTATTAAAATACTTGCCATACATAAGTGTATGAGGGATATTGATATTCAATTTGTTATTGAACAGGCGGATTTCAACAAGAGTATTTGCGTGCTTCATAAAAAACTGATAGAAGAAAACGGTTGATAACTAATAACCCCCCCATAAATATTAACAAAAGAACCGTATGAGGCTCGTTCCATATATCCACGTTTCTCCATATCAGTCAACATAGTCCCAACCTTGTCGATGTCCCATGAATTTCAACGGAAATTGTTTTGCTGTCTTTTGGAAGACCGCCGCCGGTTACGGGAAGGGTGGCGGCAAGCTCGGCCTCCTCTTCTGAAAAGAATTTTTTCAAATAGACAAGTTTCTTAATCTTCTCCGGCCGATATTCTGCAGCTTGCGTGATGACAGCCCCTCCCCCCCATACTGTGACCAACGAGCATCACCGGATCAGCAAGGATATCGAGCACCTGACAAACCTTGTCTATGTAATCATTAAAAGATATTTCAGAAATGGGGCGCTTGTCATTCCCATGTCCTGACAAGTAAGGCGCGACGACCTTAACCAGAACTTCCTTAGGATTGATGGCAGGTTTGGGCTTTTCTATGATGGTAACTTTTTCTAATGCCTCCAAAACCGCGGCTTTCATTCCATATTTACCTTTTCGAATCCATCACTTATAAATAATGCTGAAAACGCTGCTTGCAGTGGCAACTCCTCGATCATTTACATGAAAATGTGCTTGAGCAAAGGCCATTTTGTTTCCGATTTTGTTCAGCGCTACGTCTAATTCCAGCCATTCACCCAATCTGGCCCCATCAATATAATCAACGGTGAGGCTTACGGTTACGATATCCACCGGGGCTTTTGCAGCGGCAATGATGCTGTATCCCATTCCAAAATCAGCAAATGCAGAAATCAATCCACCATGGGCGTGCTCCCTTAGGTTACAGTGTTTATTCTGAATCTTTGTGCCGTAAATATATTTGGTTTTATGTTTATAGATCGGACCGATGCTTTCATTAAAGGGGCTTTTGGTGGTCAACAGTTCAAAATTTCCAGGAACGTCATGCATACTTATCCTTTTACTTGTTAAACATCACTACCACAATACATGCGGAAATTACAGCGCCAATGATACATAAAACACTTATAATGACTTATAGTTTTGCTTGCATCCACTTCTTCCCGTGGGCAACTTAAGTTTCGTTTTCGTCACGAACGTTTGGGATCCGGATTTCGCCATCCCATGCGGTTGAAAAGATCAACCGCATCCTCAGGCGTGTCAATCTCTTCTTCGGGCTTTCGCTCCATACGCAGGGCTTTGCTCTCACAATTGCGGACACAAATCCCGCAACCGGCGCACTGTTCATAATTTACCACAACGCGTTCATCCTCAAGTTCCATTGCGCTGAAATAACATTTTTCAACGCAGGTCCTGCAGCCGATGCATTTTTCTTCATCTCTCACTGCTCTGAAATTCGATTTTGCAAATGCATTGGGATTTTTTGTTTTTACCAGTAGCTGAGCGGCATCACAACAGCACGGGCAACAATTGCAAACACCGTTGGTAATCTGTGAATTCACCATTGAATGAAAACATCCCAATTTTTCCATTTTTTCTACGACATCAATGGCTTCCTGTTTATTTACCTCCCTTCCTTTTCCAATGCGAATGGCCTGTTCGGCAAAATCATTCAATAGAATACATGTTTCCGTTGGCTTGTCACACCCCTGCCCGACGAGTTTTTTTTCGGTCCTGCATAGACATTCGGCCAGACAAATCCGCTTTGACTCATTGATCACCCTCACAATCGCCTCATAAGGATAAATTGCAGATTCAGCAGGAACAGCCTGGTTTAGAGGGATGATTTTAAATATGGGGATTTTCGCCTTTACCCATTCATGGCATTGCACTTCCCAGTGATAACGATCGTAAAGGTCAGCGGCTTCCTCATCATAATGTTGGCAGGTAAAATCGGCCATGCCCGGCGCAAAGGGGAATATTGCATAGGCCCGGATTCCTTCCATATCCACCCCAAAGATTAGTCCACGTTTCTCCATGTCAGCCAATAGTCCTGCGACCTTGTCGATGTCCCCATGAATTTCAACGGAAATTGTTTTGCTGTCTTTTGGAAGACCGCCGCCGGTTACGGGAAGGGTGGCGGCAATCTCGGCCTCCTCTTCTGAAAAGAATTTTTTCAAATAAAGAATTTCAAGCCCTTCATCCGTTTTGGGAAAGCCGGTCGGAAAGGTGTCCAAAACCGACCTTAGTTTTTCATAAACATCGATCTTCATAACCCGGTCTCCTTGTTCTTCTTATTCGGAGCAGTCTCCATAAAACGCTTCTTTGAAAACATCTTCTCTGGCCGGTATTCGGCAGAGTGCGTAATGACAGCGCCGCCCATACTATGGCCAACGACACCTGATCAGCCAGCTTGTCCAGCCCCTAGCAAACCTTGCCTGTGTAAGCCTTAAAAAATATTTCAGATACGGGTTGCTTGTCATTCCGAATATATATTGTATTTATGGTTCATTTTTACGCAACTCTACAGTATCAAAATTATAGTCAGGGTAAAGTCTTTTGGCGCAATCGGGGCAAATGCCATGGCTGAATTCTGCCTCAGAATGTTCCTTTATATAAGACTCAATTTGGTTCCAATACCCTTTATCATCTCGAATTTTTTTACATGATGCACAAATAGGCAAGAATCCGCTCAATTGTTTCACTTGAGATAACGTCTCTTGCAATTTATTTATAAGATTTTCTTTTTCATTTTCAGTTTTAACTCTATCAGAAATGTCGAGCCCGACGCCTACGAGATAATTCAAATTCTTTTGAACAAACCTGTAACCCGTAAAAAGATTCGGATAGCATCGAATCATTGCAACTGAATGTCTAATGCCTCGCTGACCAATAGAGACAATTTCAGAAACGAGTCCCTTGTCTCACTGAGCCAATTTGATAATGTCATTGACTTCTGGGTCATGGGGTCATGAACATCAACAGTATCGTCCGCAGGAATCATTCCAAGCAATTTGGAAAGGTTTGCGGTCTGTGCAATGATTTTTGTTTTCTGGTCTTCGATATTTCCCTGGGGTTCACTCATTGAAAATTCATCTCCTTTGTGTTGAAATCCGCAGGCTTATTTGAATCTATCGTCTGCCTTTCGCTCCGAAACGGTCTTCCTGGTTTTCTCAAGCCAGCCAGTCCGAACCTTTTCCTGCGCATCAAATTCCGGAACGTAGGGCTTGATGTCTAAAAGGGGGGTCCCGTCAAGAATGTCCACATTCTGGATCCGCAGTAGACCGTCTTCAACCTTGTCTAATTGGACAACGGAGAGCCCTATTGGATTGGGCCGCTTGGGGGCACGGGTTGCAAAGAGGCCCCTTAACGCTGTATCCAAGAAAGGTACAACATGAAGGCGAAACCCCCGACTACGGTGAAAGTGGTATAGCAATATGATATGTGAAAACCCGTCGAGATCTTTCAGCCCGGCGCGATATTCCTCAAAAACTTCAACAATGCCCTCCACGCCAGCAGCACCAGCAGGCTGGACGGGCATTCCGTTTAGCTCCTTGAATGGGCTGTGGATAATACCAATAGCTTTAAACTCCGTCATTTTCGCCTCACGCAAATTTTCGTTATATGGCACAATACGTTGAACGACCCGATTGCCCCCAAATAGATTCGTTGCTAATTAATGTGCCGAAACGGCCTTCCGGACCCGGCATGGAACCGTCCTGTAGGCAGGATATCCGGATATGGGATCTCGCTCCATATCGTCTGAAAGACGGTTACAGCTTGCCTCGGCCCAGCCATGGGGCATACTGAGTACCGATGGATGTATATCGGGCGTGACACGAGCCTTTATGGATATGCTCCCTTTGGGAGATTCCAAAATGACTTCATCCTTGTCTGTAACATTGAGCCGCTTTGCCGTATCGGGATGTATTTCAACGACCGGATAGGGAACACGTCTTCTCAATCGCTCAATATTGCGTAAGCAAGAGTGGACAAACGGACTGACTCTCGGACCACCGACGAGGTTGAGCGGGTAGTCCTCCTCCGCGGCTTGTTGAACAAAGGTCGGTAGCGCCGGATAGCCCAAGTCCGCCAGTGTTTCAGAGTATATTTCAACTTTGCCCGATGGCGTGAGAAACCCATTTTTCTCATATTTTTTTTCCAGATCAAAGTCATGATAAAAAATCCCGCCCGGATGCTGCTGAAGCTGTTCCAGCGTGAATTGGGTCGGCTTCAAAAGTTCGGCAAGAAGGTCATTTGTGTTTTTCCAGGGGAATTCGGCTTCACCAAACAGGCGAGACCCCAATTCCGCCCAAATCCGCCAGTTCTCCCGACAATTTTCAGGTGGTTCAATGGCTTTTTCGCCAAACACAAACAGCGGGAGCCCCTCAAAGGTGTGATCATGAATCAATTCTTCCTCCAGTGCATGTACTGCTGGGAGAAAGATGTCCGCCAATTTGGCGGTTTCCGTCATGAAGAGATCTGCCACCACAAGCAGGTCCAGCTTCTTTAGTCCTGCTTCGAGCCGATTAACATTCGGCCAGTTGGACATGGGATTGCATGCATCGGCAATAAGGGCTTTGATCGGGTAGGGGTGACCGGAATACAGGGCATCGATTGCCGGTACCATGGACGTCTCGCCGAGAAATTTACTGAATATGGGATAATCTGCGCCCACGCCATCGTCCAGAGAAACGGCATGGGGCTTTGAAAGATTTTCAAGGAAGAGCGGCATATTGTATATAGATCCGCCTTTGACATCGATATTGCCGGTAATTGCGATTAACGTTGCAATGGCGCGACTGTTGTTTATTCCGTTGGGGCAATGGTCAATGGAAACGCCCTGGGCAATTGCAGCGGGTTTATTGCCGGCGTACATCCTGGCAAACTTTCGGATATCCTCTGCCGGCACCCATGTGATTTTTTCCACCGCTTCTGGCGTGTAGGATTTTAGATGCTCACAGAGGGCTTCAAATCCCACTGTCCAGTTGTTCACAAACGTTTTATCGAAAAGTTTTTCCATGATAATGACGTTCATGCAGCCAAGCGCAAGCGCACAATCCGTACCCGGTCTAATCTGCAAATAAAGGTCTGCGTTTTCTGCCGCAGAGGTCTTGCGCGGATCAATAACAACCAAGCTGGCACCGTTCTTTTTCGCAGAAAGGATGGCCGCGGCGTCCCGAATGCGGCTCTTCCAAGGGTTATATCCCCATACCACCACGCATTGGGTTTCGTTAAAACTGGGAAGCAAGGTCATTGAAGCCGTGAGGCTGTGGCCGATGAGTCTGGCGGCAAAGCAGATGGAAGCGCCGCTGCTATAGTTGGGCGATCCGAAAATATGGGAAAATTTTTTGGCGACCTCCAGGGTATGGTACCCCACGGGGGGATATCCTACATGCGTGAGCAGGCTCTTTGCACCGTACTTTTGCTTTATGTTGATCAGCTTTTCGGCAATCAAGTCATAGGCATCATCCCAGGAAATTTTTTTCCAGGCACCGTTTTTCTGGCGCATGGGATGAGAAATTCGCTCCGGAGAACAAATGATATCCTTGAGCGACTGCGCTTTCATACAAATCTTGTTGGTGGGATGCTCCTTCATTCCAAAAATCTTGTCAATCTGGCCATCTTTCACATGGACATCAATTCCGCAAAAGTTCTGGCACAGATGACAGATGGTTTTGACAACCTTACTTCTTTGCTCTGGCATGTCTCTCTCCTTTATGGGCAGCATTGCGGCGGCAATCGGGCATCCCAGTGGGGTGGTGCTTATATTTTACATCATTACGTTTTAAATTATTGCAACAGCGAGCATGCAGCAATGCCCGTGCACGCGCTTACATCTTTCTTGTCGTAATGAAAAACAGAGGGAATTTTTGGATTTCACCGGCGTCAAGCGGTTTTTCAACTGTATAATATCGTTCCGTTTTGATTCTTTCAAGACTTGAATTTTTCAAAAACATGTCAAGCTCATCTTCATCAAAGCCAAAATGTTTGACATCTGAATTGTCATCATGAAACGAGCCGTCTTCCTTCTCTAAATCGCCGATACATAAATACCCATCAGGTTTTAAAAGGTTTCTTGTAATTTGAAAAAATTCGGTAACATCCGCCATATGATGCAAAACATTATTCGCATATATGACATCGAAGCTTTCAGGTGCCATGCGTGAATTTGTTATTTCGCAATTCATGATCGCCATATTTGGGATGTTATCTCTTTCAATTTTTTCCGATAGCACACTCAACATGCCTTTCGAATTATCCATCATTACCAGGGACTTCACATGGGCATATAAATGCATGCCGATTAACCCGGTACCGCAACCATAATCTAAAATATCAAAACTATGGGACAGCGGAACGTGCGTTGAAAGGGTGCGATAAAAATTGGCGGCGATGTCTCTCATGATAGGTGATTGATCAATTTCTCTTGCCTGTTCGTCAAAACGTTTGCTCATGTGTTTTCCTTGGCTGATATGTTGTTGGGATAAAGGAATTTTTTAAGTACTCTTAAACAACTTCAGATAATCCCCAAAAGACCATGCTGGGCGTAAATATCTCTGACGGTATTGGACTTCAGAAACTGCAATGCCGATTGTCCATATTCGCCGCCATCCCCAATCAATCCGATATGGGTCAGGCTAATCTCGTTTCCAGAAACAGGCTGTGGATGATCAACCGTGCCGCCGAGTGGGACAACGTCAAACAAATCCGGAAAGATACGCTTGTATCGTAACGCCAGGTGATAGTAGACAATGGCTACATCCGCATGACCGTTATAAATTGTTTCAGGGGCCTCCCGGTGATGAATATTTTCGCCGTATAAAAATTTCGCGTTTTCTAAGGAAATAATTCTCAGCTCGGCCATGGCGGTGAGGGTGTTCATATAGGCCTGGTAGCTGGCGCTCTCGGTTTCGGGGTTGGAGATGAACAACTGCACATCCTCTCTTATTAAATCATGGATACCGGTAATGTGTTTGGGATTGCCTTTGGCAACCAACAAAACATTGCCCTGGTTTTTCATAAACGGTAGGTGTTCCGGCATGTAGCCGACATCCACCAAAGCATCCAAAATATGGGGTGGGCTAATAAACAGATGGGGCCTAACGGACAATGTGAGGTTCCCGATTTGAAGTTGTCCGTTTTTCAATAGTTGGACAATCGGGGAGGGTGGGGTGGTCGCGTAAAACACTCGTGAGTTGGGATTCTCCTTTTGAAATTCTTTAAGGGCATCCCACAATGCCATATGATGGTTGCCGTCGGAAAATATGACCAGATTGGCGGTTGCCGGATCCCCATGGAAATCAAGACAGACGTTGGACATTGGTTGTTGCCATCGGGGGGCATCGCCTTCGATTCTATTATCCGGCATTTCACTTGGCCAGGGTAGCATTTTTCACTTTCATAGCTTCCGCATTGGACTTACCATAATAAAAATCAACACGTTTTTGCCACTTGCCACTTTCTTTGACTTTGTCCAGAGCCTTCTGGAATTCTGAAATAACACTGTCTTCGGTTTCTATGGTAAAAACGCAATACAAATCGTATTTTTCATTTATGATCCGTTCACAGTGAATATCGCTCCAACGAAAACCTTCAATCCCAACATTATGAACAGCAACCATATCTATTGATGCGTAAAATCAATTCTGTTATTGAACAGTTTTTTTGTATTGCTTCTATCCCGTGATACTTCCTCGATATGTTCCAGTGGAACCCCGTGCGTTAATAAATCCTGTATGGCAGCAAACCCCCGCCCCCGCCCCACACCAAACTTATATTTCGTAAAATCCTCTTTTGTTTTAAGCCTGAGTTTGTCACGAGACTTCAGACGATAGACACCGACTCTTCTCGGCATACTGGGACCAACTCGTTTAAAGCGGTTTTCACGTTCCGGATTGCGGGTTAACCCCATACACATTGTGCCTGGTTCTTCCTGAGTCGTAATTATCATTCTTTTTATTGGAAGATAATTGTAACTGAACTCGATGTCGTCCATTTCTTTTTTCATTTCCTGGAGGAGATCATAGTAAAACCCAGCCGATTTTTTGTCCTTTATGAACATAAAAGGATTATTTCGTAATATATTAATACGATCGATAGGAACTCGTCAAATGAGCGGGGGATTTAATTAGCAGGCGATTAGATTTTTATTTTTTTTCATTATTGCCACTGCAAAATTCCTTTTTTAACAAACACATAAGCTCAATCTTGATTTGACGATATCCCCGTCTTTTTCATTGCATTAGCCAGATAACTTCACTATAGATATCCTGTTTATTTCTCGTTGGCAACCCGCTGGAATTCTTGTTGAAGGGCTCCGGACGATACAATTGGATGTTTGAGACGATGAAACATTATTCCGATTTAAAAGATAAATTTTTATTTTTCATTCATGTTGTCATCGTATCCCTCCTTTGTTTTTGTTTCCTGATCGTGCCTCATGCCATTTGCGCTGAATTAAAAGATGAACCCCGCATCTCTCTGAACGCCAAGAACCAACCATTGGAGAGTGTGTTAAACCAAATAACCCAAGAGACAGGCGTTGAATTCAATTTAAGTGATCAGTGGCGAACGTATCCGGTCACTGCAAATCTTGATGGTATTCCGCTCCATCAGGGGTTAAAACATATCCTAAGAAAATTGAACCACACCATTCTTTACGATTCGGAAGACACGATAACAATCGGGATTTACGGAAAAATAGAATCTCGTAGAACGGGTTCAAACCTCACCCCGTACCTTCCACAGCCGAATCCGGTCCCGCCGGAGGAACCTGAACCAGCTCCTGAGGTAGCAAACGAGCCGGAAAATGCCCCTGATCATTCCGAAGGCAACGATTCTTCTAAAAACAGTGAGCTCGACGACATCAAAAAAGAGATAAGACCATTATTGAGCCACGAAAAGAAGGCTCCCCTGAAAAGAACAGATGATACAGCTCCTGAGGAAACAAATCCGGGCAAGCATGAAAACGAATAAATGGATTGAATGCTTGAAATGAAATCAACAGAACTTGATCGCACCAAACGCCGCAAAACAGGAATTCTTGTGCAGAATTTCCACGCGGGAAAATCCCACTTTCTGAAGAAGGTCCATTTGGTACGTAACGGATCGCGGCGAATCTTCCCGGTTGATATACCCAAAAACTTTTTCTTTGTATGGTTCTCCACCAACAGCGCAAAGATACTCACCATACCGATTCCACATTAGCGAGTTGACAGCTTCAATTTCGTGGGAAACGAGATCGGTGATCCAAACACTGCCGCCCGGTGCGGTCAGTCGATAGATTTTGCTGAAAGTTGCCTCCCAGTCTTGATCCTCCCGCAAATGATGCAGCACCGCAGCGGCCAGAATGACATCATAAGCCTGTTCGGGAAGGTCAATCGTGCGAAAATCCCCCTGAAGTGGTATTATGCGGCCAGTGTTGATATTAGAAATTCGCTCCTGGGCTTTTTCCAGCATTGGCTGGCTGAGATCAACCAGATCACAGTCAAACGGCGAGACATATTCCGACAGCTTGATGGTGTTGTTTCCGGCACCACAGCCGATGTCCAGCACCCGCTGAATCCGCTGGGTCGAGGCAACCGCGGCCTGCGTTATCAATGTCATTGCCAGTGGCGCATCTATCGTTGCGACCTGCCCCGTTTCAAGGTTTGAAAACCGTTTGACATCATGATCGAATCGTTGCTTTATTTCGTCTACCGATGATTTTTGGTCAAATGTGGTGGTGACCATCTTGAAACCTTTCTGCTCTCAGGACCTTACTGCAATGACTGCAAATTCCGGTGCTTCAGGCTCATAGGGGGTGCCAGCCACGTCTGAGTAGATGTCTTTGATACTGAAACCGTTTTTCTCAAATTCTTCTTTCAACGATGCCACACTGAAATGTTGTAGCCAGTTGTACACCACCCGTGTTTGTGACGCCTCGATGATTGTATGTTTATCAAGCGTCACTTTTTCTTTATCGTATTTGAATGTATTGACAAAGCAGTAATAATCATTTGGCGACCAAAACCCATCCAATTGATTGAATTCATACGTTGCCAACTCTTTCTTTTGATGAAAGCTGTTCAACGAATAGACATCGAGTAGCACGGCGCCGCCGGGGCTTAAAAGAGTGGAGAACTTTGTAAGCATCTGTTTTCGCTGCACGGGGCTCAAGGCACAGAAGTCACACATGATCATCATGATCAGATCGAACGTTTCTATTGTTTCAAAATTCAGATAGTTTGCCAGAACATAATTTACCCTAAGTCTTTTTTGATCTGCTATCTCTCGTGCATATGTTAACGAATTTCCAGAAAAATCGATACCGGTGACAGATGCATCGCGCTGTGCCAATTTTGTAGTATAAAGCCCCGGACCGCATCCGAAATCTGCAATGTGGGTTTTGTTGTTCACTCCAAATCGCGAAACAATCCATTCGACAGACCGTTCGATAAAGTGTTTGTTCCGAGACGAGACATCAATGGATTCGTTCAGGTGGTAACCGAGCATCTGTTTTGAGGTATGCACATTGGTCCACAATTCATCCGCTGTGTAAAATTGAAACGGTGTGGGGCGCGCGTTGATTTCATTCAATTCTTTAAACATATTATTTCCGATTATGTAAATTTTAGGGATTGGTCGGCAATACTCGTATCGAACGCAGAATAGACTGCGTCATGTTAGCGTAATGAACGTATGCTTTGAATTTCATCATAAATTTAAAAAGATGGCAACAATCGTAAAAAAATATTCCTAAAATGTATTTTTCACAAAAAAAGCGCAACCAGATGTGAAGCACATTGCAAAAGAATAAGAAAACATTTTACCAATTTTTCTACATAATATGCAAAACCCCGATCCCTTCGACGCTATTATTGATGGCAACGGGGTTGGTGGGCGTCTTCAGATTTCGCAAAAAGAGTTGACCCCTTATGAAGGATATTAGAGGTTGTTATGGAAAAGCTGTGAATATTTTTTCTGGCAATTTGCCCTTATTGAACCCATTTTTCATTCCAGCCTCTTTTATCCGGGTCCAGCGTATTAAAAGCCTTAAATCGAGTTCAGCTAAGAAAAATTATCCTTATTATACCCTTGATTAGGAATCATCCACACAGAAAAGCATCCTAAAAAAAGGGCATAAACTCCGACTTCGAAAGCATGCATCTTTATGGAAAGTGCCTGTTGGCTCTCGACTGTAGACCCACGACTTCCGACTTTGCGGATTAGGCTTCTGTTTTCATTTATGAATTCATGAAATGCTTCAATTGTGCTGGCCGGCTTTTTAAATAACGCGCTAATCCGATCCCTCAAGACCATATCTTTTCAGTTTTCGCCACAGCGAGACCCGATCAATGGCCATTATTTTTGCAGCCTGTGTTTTATTGCCTTCTGTTTTTTTAAGAACCCACTGGATATAGCGTTTTTCTTGTTCTTCCAGGGTAGGGAGTTCAGAAGATGATTTTCGATATGTTTCGATGGAGAGATTCCGGATGTAATCGGGTAGATATTCTTCTGTGATCGTCGGTTTGTCTGCCAGGGTGATGGCCCGTTCGATCACATTTTCAAGCTCTCTTACATTTCCCGGCCAGCTGTACTGACTCAGCAATTCAAGCGCATGGTTGTCAATACTGGTAACCGCTTTATCCATGGCACGGGTGATTCGATTAAAAAAATGATAGGCCAGAAGGGGAATATCATCCCGACGCTCGATGAGCGGCGGCAAATGAATGGTGATGACATTCAAACGGTAGAAGAGGTCCTGACGGAAGTGACCTTCACGAACATCTTCCTCCAGGTCCCGATGCGTTGCGGCTACAAATCTTAAATTCACCTTAAACGGAGAGGTGCCGCCAACCCGCAGCAACTCTTTTTCCTGAATGACCCGTAGCAGCTTTACCTGCATGGTCAGGGGCATGTCACCGATTTCATCAAGAAAAACAGTGCCGCCATCAGCGGTTTCCAACAGCCCTTTGCGTTCTTTGTCCGCCCCGGTAAAGGCGCCTTTTTCGTGGCCGAAAAGTTCGTTGGCCATCAGTTCCTCGGTGAGAGAACCGCAATTAAATGCCACAAATCGCTTTGATTTGCGCAGGCTGAGTTGATGGATGGATTTGGCCACCAATTCTTTCCCCGTACCGCTTTCGCCCAAAATCAGCACATTGGCATCAGAAGGGGCGATCTGCTGAAGGGTCGCTTTTATCTTTTCAATTTTTTCATTTTTACCCACCATGAGCGGAGGGGTTCGAGTTTCCTCCAATTCAGCCCTCAGTTGAAGGTTTTCCAACTGAAGCCTTCTTTTGTTCAGGGCTTCCCGGACAATCTGACGGACCTCGTCAATTTTGTAAGGTTTGGCTATATAGTAAAATGCCCCCACCTTCATGGAATGAACAGCCAAATTTACCGTGGCATAACCGGTAATCATGATGACTTCTGTCAACGGGTGCAAGGATTTGGTTTGTTCAAGGACCTGCATGCCATCGACTTTCTCCATTTTAAAATCGGTGACCACCAAATCAAAGGCCTGCTTTTTTAACAGTGCGATTGCTTTTTCACCGCTATCGATGGCAACGGTTTCATAGCCTTCCTTTTTAAGAATGTAATCGAGATTTTTTCGGGCGATATCCTCATCCTCTACAATCAGAATCGTCTCTTTTCTCATTCGCTCCGAATCTCCGTATCAAGGTTTACAGGTAGATAAACACTAAAGACTGTCCCTGATTTAGGGCTGCTTTCAACAATTATCCGGCCATGATGCTGTTCGATGATGCCATGGGATATTGAAAGCCCGAGTCCGGACCCTTTTCCGGCATCCTTTGTGGTATAGAAAGGATCAAATATGTTTTTAAGATCGTCTTTGTCAATTCCCTGTCCGGTGTCGTAGACTTGAAACCGGAAGGTGTCCGGGCCTTCTGGCTGGTCGGCAGTGATACGAACGGTACCCGTCCCCTCCATTGCCTGCATGGCATTCTGTATCAAATTGATAAGGACCTGCTGAATACGCTGGGAATCTAAGTTGGCCCGAATATGATCGGGCACGTCGACTTCGAGCGTTACTTTTGTAGGGACATCGCCTTTGATTAGATAGAGCGTTTTATTGACCAATTCGCGAAAGACCACAGGCTTTGAGTTAAAGTCACCTTTACGGGAGAATTCAAGTAATGCTTTGACAATGTCCCGTGCCCGATCAACCTGAGCTTCTGTGTCAACAAGCAACTCACGTTTAAAATCCAGGTCCTTATCTTCCAGCTCTTCCAATAGAATTTGAACGGATGTGGAAATATTATTCAAGGGGTTGTTCAATTCATGGGCCACTCCGGAGGTTAAGGTGCCGAGGGAAGCGAGCTTTTCTGTTTGGATGAATCTTTCGCTGCGCCGGTTGAGTTCTTTAATCATATTGTTCAGGCTGGTTACGAGGGGACCAAAGACATCCCCGGTGGCGATCGGTGGAATGTTGTTGTAATCACCGGTCGCGATTTTCTGTATTGCGTTTTCAATTTGTTTGAGGGGACGATTGACGTTAAAGAGAATAAACAGTGCTGTCAGAAAGGTCAAAATAAAAATGGCGGCCAACGCAAAATATAAGTAATAACCAGACTCCTGTGCAAGCTGGATCACCAACCGCCGTTCCTTGCTTACGGTTCGCTCAAAATCCTCAGTTATTTTACGACCAAGGGTGCGAATTTTTTCTTGACACGGTTGGAGGGATTTGTCGGCAACAATCGGGCATTGTTTGGGTCGATCGGGAAAGGAGATGTCGTTGAAGGCGGATTCAATGGCCTGCCGGTATTGATCCAGCTCCTTGTACCGCAGTTCTAGATTGCGTTCCAGGGTATATTGACCATGGGTTTGGATAATCTCCATGAGCCGTTCTTGGGCTTCCTTCACATAGGCAATGGATTGCCGAAGATCTTCAGGATTATTGAAGAGAAAATAATTTTTTTCATACCTTCTGGCTTCAAGGATTTTATTGAACAGGTAATCTTTTTTTTCAATAATTTGAAGCTTTACAGTGATTAACTGATATTTGTAGTAATTGGCAAACCAGATAAGCGTGCTGAGCAGTATAAAAATAAAAAAGCTGGTACCAATCTTTCGTCGAATGCTTATATTCATGGCTGGTTCAAAGACGTGCAAGTGCAAGGAATTGGATAAAAGTCCGGATAGCGAAAATATTCTCGATCGATGAAAGTACACATATCAAGAATAACGCGGCATATCAAGATCACACACAACATCCTTAACATCTGGGATCTTCTGGACGAGCCCGACGATTTCCTGGATCAGTTCATCGTGGACCCGTTCTCTAAGGTGAGCAGACGCCTGAGGGGTAGAAAAGTCAGATTTCCTGATTTTCTGAATCGGCAACATGATCTTGATATTTCCACCATCGGATGTCACGTCCACATGCCCGTATGGCTGCAGGATGGCCTTAACATGGCTTGAGAGAGCCAAATCATTCATGCGTTGACGATCGGCCTCGCTGGTTTGATATGTTGCCGCCTGTGATGCCAGAGAAATAATGGAACACGCATCAGTAATGGTAAGGGCGCCAATTTGAACGATCAGGTCATAATGCCAGGGGGCAGCGATGTCCTCCTTATACATCGCCTGAGTCCATCGGGCGCGCCTGTCATCTTCCTCTTGGATGTGCCGGGTAGCTTCCCGGGTCGAAACGTTCTTTAACCGGCTTATCATGTTGATTCGCTCGTCCATTTGGGCAAGCACACGAACCTTTAGCACGCCAGGCACCCCTGCCAAGAGCAGATGACCGGCATACCCATGATAGACCACATTATCCCTTTTAACATGTTCCAAAAGGGCTGCTCGAATGTATGCCATAAATGTATCGCGGCCATGGGTCAATCTTTCGAAAACAGACGGTGGGTCATGAAGTGATGATAACAGCTTTATTTCCGGAACGTTAAAATATTCTGATGCTTCGAGCAGTATTTCATTACTCACACATTCATAGTTTAGTTTATTGGCTACTTTTTCTGCGATCTCCTTGCCGTGGCTGTAGCATCCGCGAGAGATGGTAATAATTCCCATAATGATTTCTTATTTCACTCCGAATAAAAGGCTGATGGCACCAAGCTCCACCGCCAGAAAAAGAATTGTCATGATGACGCCGGCCTTCGCGTAATCCATCGTTCTGTATCCACCGGGACGCATGACCAGCGCATTGACTTGATGGGTAGGCAGCACAAATGTATTGGATGCAGACAACCCAACCACAAGTGCTGCCATCCGGGGGTCCCCACCGGCCATAATGGCCATGTTCATGCACAGGGGAACAAGAAGCACCGTGGCACCAACATTGGAGATAACCAGGGTAAAAAACGAGGTCATAACACCAATAACCGCCAGTAACATTAGGGGGGAAGGGTGGCCGATCAGGGATAAAATGCCATGTGCGATAAAACCGGCAGTGCCTGTTTTTTCAAATGCAATCCCCAGCGGAATCAGCCCGGCGAGCAAAAACACCGTCATCCAATCCACTGATTGATAGGCCTCGTCTATCGACAGCACACCGGTCACAATCATTCCCAACGCACCGGACAACAACGCCACAGCGAGTTTAACTTTAAAAAAGACGATCTGTGACAGGGCCACAAGCAACCAGAATACCGCCAGTTTCGCCTTTTGGGGCCTGAGAATCTCACCTTCCAGAGGGGTGGCAAACGACAATGCGCGGGGTTGAGGACGTTCTTTGAGAATATGAAATCGTTCCCACGGGCCTTGAAGGAGCAACGTGTCTCCCATTTGAAGTCTGATGCGGGTCAATCCCCCGTAATATAAGCGATTGCCTTTAAAAAGCCCAACCGGATTTACCCCATAGAGGGTTTTGAATTTAATCTCAGCCATGGTTTTCCCGATCAATTCAGATCGGGGCGTTACAATGGTTTCAGCCATGCCGGCATTGGTTCGGGAGAGTCCTTCTGCAAACTCATCAAGGGCCGACTTAACCTCCCAACCCATTTCTTCCGCAAGTTTCCGAATATTTTTTTCCCTGCCAACCACGGCGATGTCATCGTTTGGCATAATCACGTCCGTGCTTCGCGGCACAAAATGTTTGTCTTTTTTCGTGCTGTTGTGCAAGGCCACAATCGTTACAAGATATTTTTCTCGAATCTGAAGTTCTTTTAAACTATGTGCCGCGGTTGCATTTTCGGGAATATGAAGCTCGAAAATATTGTCAAGGCCGTGATAAAGTTCAATCAGAGATGCGGTGACCCCTTTGTCATCATCGCCACTGCCAGACGGCAGCACAAATTTGCCCATAATGACAAAATATAGGATTGCACTGGCGAGTAGGCATAGACCAATAGGTGTTTGGGTAAATAGTCCAAATGGCTTGAGTTTTTCACCCCCAAGGATCATCAGGTCATTTAAGAGGATGGTTGGACTGGCACCCACCAATGTAAGGGTGCCGCCAATGATGGCACAAAACCCCATGGGCATCAGAATGCGAGATACCGGAATCCCCATCCGTTTTGAAATACGCTGAACTGCCGGTAAAAAGAGGGCGGCAGCACCAATGTTTTGCATCATGCTGGAAATAATCCCGACCGTAGCTGATACCAGGGACATGACCCGCCTTTCACTTCGGCCCCCGAGCCGAATAATAGGGCGTGCAACATGGTTCATAACACCGGTCTTATCCAAACCAGCGCCAATAATAATTACTGCAATGATGGAACAAACCGCATTACTGCTCAGCCCGGAAAAAGCCTCCTGGGCGGTTACAAGGCCAATCAACGGTAATAGTACCATCATAATGATACCGACGACGTCTACCCGTACCCATTCGAAAACAAACAGAACAACCGCAAAAAGTAGAACCGTCATGGTCAAAATCATTTCAGGGGTCATCGGACTCAATCCCTTCATATGTTAAATTTTTTCATTCCTAAACCAAAAGCACAGAAAACCAATCACCAGTACCAAAGCCAAACTGAGAAAAAAGTGTACCCCCATGTTTTTTCCTTTCTATTGAACCATTGCATATACAACGATTTCGGATTGAAGTTGCTTACCGTCCTGTTGTGGTTCCTGAATGGCATCGTATTGCGTGTCTGAAACGACAAAATCAATATCGCCGATTTCATCTTGCAAATCCTTCAACGCTTGGTCGATCTCGCAGAACTTGATCACATGGGTAAATACAATCCCTTGCCCCCGTTCGTTGACTTCGTTTTGAAAAGAGGCCGCACTCTCTTCTGATAGGTTTTGAAAGTCCCGACATAGTTTACTTCGAGAGGAAGAAAAAAACTTAAAGGTTTCACAGGACAAGGGGGCAGTGTTCAATGCCACGATTTCATAGGACATGCGTTCAGCCATATCAAGGGCATACTCCACAAGGTCCCTCGGAAATTCGCTTTCGCGGCCGACCACGACCAACTTTCCCTTATGTCCATTATCCTCGTTCATTACCAATCCGTTTTGTTCCTCTTTTGTTAGTCCTAATCCGGATCTGCCATGGGAGACAATCTGACACGACTGTTTTCGCAACCTGTTTTTTAATTTATGGATAAAATTAGCCATAGTTCTATATCTCCTGCTTAAAACGTGATTATTTTATGATCGCATGATAACCAAGGGCACTGCCAGCGGTACCTCAAATCCTTTGGGAAGCAATACGCCGGTATCTTTTTCTTTCGATACTTTTTGGGTTTTGTTTTTGGTGTCTTTTTTTTGGGTATCGTAGATAGCCAAAACGATATTGCGATGCGCATTAATGTATTGGGAGATTGCCTTTGGCGGATTTTCAGATTTTAACAAATGATGCGCATTGCACTCAGCACTCTGTTTTAATTTTTCACGCGCATCTTCGTTCCAGCAAACGTCAAAGACCGAGGTCAGACTTTGCTCAGGTCGAACAAAATGAACGACATCCAATGCGACCTTCATCCGTCGGCAAAACTGGACCGCAAACAACATAACCGATTGGTGTGGTTTTTCACCATCGATGGCTAGTAGTACGGTTTTCAATGTATTGTCCCTCTATTGCATACGTAATTGTTGACCGAGCTGGATAGGATTTATCTTTGCCTCTTCGTTATGATTTGACGATAGGTGTTTTGTCGCCGCCAAGCGAAGACTTCGATAGCGTTTTTTGTAATTTCTGAACTGTACCTCTTCAGACACTTCAAAACGGCAACGACGATAAATATCGGTCTGATAAAAGTGTCGACCGAATGTTATCTCTACTCCATTGACATCCGACATTTGTGCGACCACCTTTTTAAGTTTTTCACTCATACTGCATAATCGCAACCGATTGCGATCGATGGTCAAGACGATTTGTTTGTTTTTGGCAGTGGCCCTTACGTCAAATCCCTTTTCGGCCAGCCGCAGTTGCACATCGGCTGCCAATGAAAAATCATCAAGGGCACTTTCCACTATATCCGATGCAACACCTGTCTTTTCTGCAAGTTTTTCAAGAATCATAAGTGCGGCGTCTTCAGTATTAATAACATCAGAAGGTACCACAACATCATAGGACTCCGTTTCGGTACTGACGCCTAATGAGAGATGGCGATGATCCTGAAATAATTGATGGTCGTTTCGGTCAATCATGCGGCGGGCTACCTTTTCAGGAATCTTCCGGTCATCTAAGGCGCGATGAATCCTGCTATTGGTATCTGCTGTAACCAAAACCCGCAGAACTTGAGGCATTTTGGGGGGGATTAAATTGCCAAGCATGCCTGAAAAAATGCTGGCCTCGGAACGCAATGCATCCGAAAGGGTTTTTGTAAGAAATGCCTTCGCGCGATTCTGCCGATTGGTTATTCGGTTGATTATTGATTTTTTCATGTAAACAGCGTCTCTTATCTGTTTAGCCTGAACCCCGAATTTGTTTCCGGCCTGTTCAATAAGGTCGCCATCCAACACAATCGGCCATCCGGTTCGGGAAGCTATCCATTGGACGATATTACGGGTATTTGAATATTTATGTCCTTGAATAAAAATGTGTGCCGGCATAGTATACCCTCTCCTGGTTAAAAAGTTGTCGTTACCATGCGTATTGAGCAAATCCTGTACCAACACGTTCATATCGATATAAGATACTGTTATGTTTGCCATAATAAGAATTATGAGCGACAGTGCCTTCTTGTTCAGGCGTTGCATAGTGCAACGGGCCAAAACAATAATGTTTTATACTAAATATATCAATTGGTTATAAAGCGTTGCGATATTCAACACCTAACGTTGCATATGGCAACGCTTTATCTTTTTTCCTTGTGTCCCAGATTCATTCGGGGTTCCCGGAACAGCAGACGCAGCCTGTTCTCTATCGAAATCAACTTGATAGACAAAGCGTTCCGGTCTGCCCAGGCACCTGTTTTGCATGCTGGCAAGTGTATGAGATTAATTGCAGGCAACTTCGAAAAACAAAAATCTTATTAGTTAATAAACGGATAAAATATGAGCATCTTTAAAAAACAGGTCCTCTCCCAGGCCACACCCGAGGTTGTGAAGTTAAAGGATGCCTTGGAGCGGGCGCATCTTCCCAAAGCGGTTAAAAAAATTGCCCTCAAAGAAATTGATCGATTGAGCCAACTCAGTACCGCAAGTGCTGAGTATTCAATTGGGGTAAACTACATAGATTACCTGATGGGTCTTCCATGGGATCGCACCACAGAAGACAATTTGGATATCCATCGTGCAGAAGAAATTTTGAATGAGGCCCATTATGGGTTAATTGAAATCAAAGAACGAATTCTGGAGTATCTGGCCGTCCGGACCCTCAGATTAAGCCGAAAGTATAAAATACTTGTGGTTGATGACGAGAAAATGACCCGTAGGAATCTGGAGCATGTGTTTACCAAAGAAGGCTATATCGTTGACACCGCATCAGATGGCGCCAAGGCACTGGCACTGATAGAACGTGAACATTTCGATGTAATTGTTACCGATTTAAAGATGGAGCACGTGGATGGTATGACAGTGCTCGAACGTGCCAAGGCAAAAGACCCAAGTATAGCGGTAATTGTTATCACCGGATATGCGTCGGTGACCACGGCAATTGATGCAATCAAAAAAGGGTCGCATCATTTTATTGCGAAACCGCTTCGACTCGATGAAATTCGCAGTGTCATTCAATCGGCATTGGCCAAGAAAAAGCTCCAGTTAGAGCCCAAAGGCCCCACACTTTGTTTTGTGGGCCCCCCTGGGACTGGGAAAACTTCACTGGGCCTGTCTATCGCCCGTAGCCTGGAACGAAAATTTATTCGTATGTCTTTGGCCGGTATCAAAGATGAAGCCGATATCCGCGGGCACCGCCGGAGTTATGTCGGTGCGCTGCCTGGACGCATTATACAGGAAATTAAACGCGCCGAATCACTAAATCCGGTTTTCATGCTAGATGAAATCGATAAAATCGGTCAAGACTACAGAGGTGATCCGGCTGCCGCATTATTGGAACTGTTGGATCCAGAACAAAACCCGAGTTTTCACGATCACTATTTGGATGTCCCCTTTGATCTTTCCCGGGTGATGTTTATCGCCACCGCCAATACAACGGATACAATTCCGGCGCCGCTGCTCGACCGGTTGGAAATTATTCGCCTTACAGGGTACTGGGAAGAAGAGAAGGAAAAGATCGCCTTTAATTATCTAATCCCGAAAGAGATAACCGAATCCGGGTTGCGGGACCAGCCGATCACGTTCACCCCTGAGGCGATACAGAAACTGATTCGAGAATACACGCGGGAAGCAGGCCTCAGGGAGCTACAGCGAAAGATTGCGTCCATCTGCCGCAAAACTGCCCGCCGGCAATTGCAGGGTCGTGATATGGAAACCGGTGACAAGATTACACCAAAAATCGTAGCGTCATTACTGGGACCAAAGGCGTACCATTTTGAAGTAGCCAACAGTGAAGACAGAGTCGGCATTGCCACAGGGTTGGCCTGGACCGCCGTTGGAGGACAGATTATCTTTATCGAAGCCCTGCGGATGCCGGGAAGCAACAATCTTATTTTAACCGGGTCCCTGGGAGATGTAATGCGGGAATCGGCGCGTGCCGCATTGAGCTATATTCGTAGCCAAGCCACCACCTTTGGTATTTCCGAGAACGTTTTTAACAACCACGATTTGCACATACACGTGCCAGCCGGCGCGATACCCAAAGATGGCCCTTCAGCGGGACTGGCCATTGCAATGGCATTAATCTCTTTGCTCACGGGACGGCCTTGCCGCCGTGATATAGCCCTTACAGGCGAGTTGACGATCAGTGGCCGTATTTTGCCGGTGGGCGGCATTCCGGAAAAAATTTTAGCGGCCCGTAGCGCCGGTGTCAAAACCGTGATCCTGCCATCACAGAATATGACCGATATAAAAGGATTGCCAGAAGCGGCTCAGGCAGATGTGTCCCTGATTCCCGCCAATGCCCTGCCTTTGGTTTTTGACAGGGTGCTTTGTTAATCTTTCATTTTCTGTGATGAAGTTATTATCAAACAAATGTGGGTCATCAAAATGTTCTTTTCCGACCAATGAAATGGCATGATGCCCACGCTGGCGCATGTATCCAACTTTTGGCACCCCCATTGAAAAAAGCAAGAGCGGTTCGATACGATTTGATCCTTTGACGATCCCGTCCGTATTAAAAATACTTTCCCGGCCGCCGTCTGTATGAGGCAAAGATTCCAAGTTTTCATAGGGGAGCAGCTGGTAAGGTTTTTTTTGAAGCTTTTCTTGAGGTGTTGTGTAAACACGAGCAACCTGATGCCAGCCGGAGATCACTCTCACTGCGAGGGCCTGTGTGGGGAATAAAGGGGGAAGAAGTAACGCATTAACCTTATCGTCCACTTTCAGGCGTTTTTGAAATGGTTTCGATTCGTTCTAAAATCGGCGGATGGGAATAGTTCAAAACGACATAGGCGGGGTGGGGAGTCAAATTCGAGAGATTATGGACAGACAGTTTTTTCAGGGCAGAGATGAGTGGTTGCCGTTTCCTGGTGGTGGTCACGGCGAAATGGTCTGCCTGTCGTTCGTTATATCGCGAGAAGGCCTGCATGATAACGCCCAAAAAGAATTCAACAGGAGAAAATAGCATCCCAAAAAACAGCATGCCAGCATAGATCGATGGCGCCGCCATGTAAAACGCATTAAAAAGGGCAGGGAGGGAGATGAATACGGACAATAGAAAAAACAGGATGCCTGTATGGCAAATAGCAATCGCAGTATTCATGAGAATATGCCGCTTTTTGAAATGTCCCATTTCATGGGCCAATATCGCCACCAACTCCGCGACCGTTGTTTGATTGATCAGGGTGTCAAACAAAACAATTCGTTTGTGACGGCCAAAACCCGTAAAAAAAGCATTCGATTTGGCACTCCGCTTGGAACCATCCATCACAAAGACATTTTCCAATGGGAAATCAATTGTTTTGGCATACGCAAGAATCGCAGACCTCAGTTCTCCGGCTTCAAGGGGTTTGAATTTATTAAACAAGGGCATAATCCATGTTGGCGCAACGAACTGTAACAACAAAGAAAAGATCGAAACCACCAACCAGCAATACCACCAGGCATTTGCCCCGGCATATTCAAAAAAGGCCAAGATCGCTGCCAAAAGCGGTATACCAATAACAATACCCAACATCAGCCCCTTCATGCGGTCCATTAAGAACGTTTGCCAAGTGGTTTTGTTAAAGCCGAAACGCTCTTCAATGACAAATGTCTGATATAGATTGAAGGGTAATCCCAGTAATATGCGGGCAGTTGTGAGAATGAAAACGAACATGATTCCGCACACCACCGCATTTTCTGAAAGGCTCCGTACCCACTGGTCCAGCAAGTTAAAACCGCCTGTGAACCAGAAACCAACGAATAAAATCAAATGAAAGGCGGACTCAACCCAATCCGATTTTGTGTTTGCCCGAAGATACTCCCTTGATTGGCGGTACTGTTCGGCGGTATAGACATCCTGAAACGGTTCAGGGACTTCTTTTTTGAAATTAGAGAGGTTCAGCGCATCTGCAACCGCATGAAGAACAAAATCAATCAGAAGTGCCGTAAGTATAATGATACCTAGCCAGTTCAACCATTACCACCTTTCTGTTTCAACATTGGAAGGGGTTTTAACCATATTCGGCGACCCATCATTCTAACACCGGAAGAGGAGGGGAAAACGTCGTTAACTCATGGGTAGCATATAATCTACCAATCTGCTGGAGGTTTTCCTCAGATTGTGCGCTAAAAGGCATGTCAGGTTTTTTAAAATTTTAATGCCGATCTCTGTGCGTTCAACCATAAGAGATTCAAAACTCTCGCGGGACAGGGTCGACACCACGGCATCGGTGCGGGCCCGCAGAGTTGCGGACCGGGGGAAATGTTCAACAATGGAAAGCTCCCCTACAGACCGACCCCTTTCAAGAGACGCAATGGGGGTCATCGCATCCGCACCGGTTTTCTTTAACACTTCTAAGGTGCCCCTTACCACAAAACAGATATAGTCCCCCTTGTCCCACTCGTTCCAAAGAATTTCATCTTTGGAAAGCGTCACCACGTTCATATGTGGAACCAGCATGGTCAACTCTTCCGCATCGAGAGCATCAAAAAGCGGTATGTTTGCGACAAAATCGACTAAATCTTCGTTTAATTCATCGAACGCTTCCAGATCTGGGTTTTGCATTGATCTACCTCACAAAGAGCAAAGGAGTTAAAGAAGAAGTCTCTTGTTTCTGGTAGCCTTAGTTCAACCGCTCCAAGCTTAATAACGATAATGCGCTGATTTAAATGGCCCCGCTACCGGCACTCCAATGTAATCAGCCTGTTTCTGCGTTAGTTTTGTGAGCTTAACCCCCAGTTTTCCAAGATGAAGGGCAGCGACCTCCTCGTCAAGTTTCTTACTCAAGGTCGATACGCTGACGTCACGCGGCGACGTCCATAAATCAATTTGGGCCAGCACCTGGTTGGTAAATGAATTGGACATCACAAAAGATGGATGACCGGTTGCGCAGCCCAAATTTACCAGACGACCTTCTGCCAGAAGATAAATGGCATGACCATCTGGAAAAATATATTTATCCACCTGAGGTTTTATATTTTCTTTTTGAACCCCTGTCAGGGCATTTAACTGGTTTACCTGAATCTCATTGTCAAAATGGCCGATGTTACAGACAATGGATTGGTCTTTCATTTTCTCAAGGTGTTCCACACGAATGACATCACAATTGCCTGTGGATGTTACAAAAATGGTGGCTTCACTGAGCGCATCTTCCAGGGTGGTAACCTCAAACCCCTCCATGGCGGCTTGCAGGGCGCAAATTGGATCGATTTCAGTCACCAGCACCCGTGCACCAAATCCGCGCATGGATTGCGCACAACCTTTTCCCACATCCCCGTACCCGCAAACACAGACCACCTTACCGGCCACCATCACATCCGTGGCTCGTTTGATACCGTCTGCCAGAGATTCCCGACACCCGTACAAGTTGTCAAATTTTGACTTTGTCACGGAATCGTTCACGTTTATGGCGGGAAATAGAAGGCTATTATTTTCCATCATCTGATAAAGTCGATTGACGCCGGTGGTGGTCTCTTCCGAAACCCCCTTTATGTGTTTTACCCGATTATGCCAGAAGTCGGGATCTCTCTTCAGCTGCCGTTTAAGTACCGCGTTGATAATGGCCAGTTCAGCGTTATCGGTGGGCTCGTCCAATATCCCTGGATCTTTCTCGGCTTGAAACCCGCGATGTATCAGCAAGGTGGCATCCCCCCCGTCATCGACAATGAGGTTTGGCCCGTCGCCTTCTGGAAAATTAAGCGCTTGCAAGGTGCATTCCCAGTAGTCTTCAAGGCTTTCCCCTTTCCAAGCGTAGACAGGGGTGCCGGTTGCGGCAATGGCTGCGGCAGCATGGTCCTGAGTGGAGAAGATGTTACAGGATGCCCAACGGACGTTTGCGCCGAGGGACTTGAGCGTTTCAATCAGCACAGCCGTCTGAATGGTCATATGGAGCGACCCTGAAATGTTGGCCCCTTTGAGCGGTTGTTCATTACCGTATTTTTCTCTTAAGGCCATTAACCCCGGCATCTCACTCTCGGAAATGATGATTTCCTTCCGACCAAATTCCGCCTCATCAATATTTGCTACCTTATAATCAAGTCCTGAAAAGTCAGGGAGTTGAATTTCCTGCGTGGTTTTTTGCAACATATTTTCTCCTTAACTGTTTATTATTGCATACCTTTATGTATCGGCAAATGTCTTATTTAGTTACCCCCTTCATATCATACTTATCCCAAAAAACAAATCATAAGCGATCGATTGGGGCAGCGTTATACCGTCAATTCCCTAGTGGCAGGATACTTATATGGGGGGGAGATTTCCAGCCGGCCGGGATGAAAAATCAATCGTCCAAAACCCAATCCAGGAAAATATCGACACACTCCGGACAAAGCTGAGTGCCTCTTGCATCAGCAATTATCTGGAGCGCCTTTTCCTGTGGCAACCCCTGTCGATAAGGCCGATCGCTGGTGAGGGCATGATAGGTATCCGCCACTGCGGTGACCCGGGCCCAAAACGGAATATCAAGTCCTTTGAGTCCCTCTGGATAGCCCTTTCCATCAAAGCGTTCATGATGGTTCAGAACTATTGGAATTGCTTTCTCCAAGCTTTCGATCGGCGCCAAAATTTTTGAACCGACAAGTGGATGCCGTTTGATAATGGCAAATTCAGCATCTGTTAATTTGCCCGGCTTCAAGAGGATATCATCTCTCACTCCAATTTTGCCCACATCGTGAAGCCGAGCCGCAATTGTTATGTTTTCGAGTTCTTCCTGACCGACCTGTATTTTTTTCGCTATTTGGGTGCAAATTTCACTCACTTCTTCGGAGTGGCCCCGGGTATACTGATCCCTTGCTTCAAGGGCTTGAACAAGGCTCGAGATACTGCCAAGCATTGCCTGCCGATCGGCTTCAAGCCGCTCTCTTTCCTTCAGCAGGAGCTGGAAATGGTCTGACAGTAATTTTTCGACAATGATAATCAACTGGTCAACATTGAAGGGTTTGATAATATAGGTGGCTGCACCACTTTGAAGCATATGCCGCAGTTTAAACAGATCACTTTCCTTACTCATGGCAACGAAAGGAATGGATGAGAGGGAAGGAGTCTTCCGAACGGTCTTGCAAAAAGAAAGACCATCCATCACGGGCATGTTGAGATCACAGATGATCAAATCCGGCTTGCAATCTTGGAGTAATTCCAGCGCACTTTTGCCGTTTTCAGCAGAGATCACCTTAAATCCTTCCTTTACCAATCCGTCGTGAATGATGTTTCTTATAATTTCGCTATCATCCACAATCATCACAAGACGGCGATGGAGCAAGCTGACCTTTTGTAAGAGGCCTTCAATAACATGGGGCAAATGATCTTTGGCATTGGTTTTGGAGACATAGGCAGACGCCCCGAGCTCAAAACCATGCTCGATATCGCTGTCTTTATCATGGGAGCTTAAAATGATGACCGGCGTGCCGTTGACGTTGGCGCAGGCGCGCAATTCGCGGCACAGGGTAAACCCATCCATCACGGGCATATCCACATCGGTGATGATCAAATCATACTTGTTCGCCGTTGCCTGTGCCAATCCAAGTTCTCCATTTTCTGCCTGATCAATTATCGCATCCAGCGGACGGAGTACTTTCACAAGTGCACTGCGCATTGCAAGGCTATCGTCAACAATCAATATTTTCGGCGCTTTTTTCATAATAGTTTATTAAAACAACGCCTTCCTTTTCAATGGTTAAAGTAATGATTCGATGGGGGTATACGAAAGTCCCCAGGCTTCTGCAACCTTTTTGTACGTTACCTTCCCCAAAACGATGTTCGCGCCTTTTTGAATTTCTTCATTTTCCAACATAGCCACCTGCCACCCCTTGTTTGCAATTTCGATAACATAGGGGAGGGTGGCATTGGATAAACTGATGGTTGATGTCTTTGGCACGGCCCCTGGCATATTGGCCACACAATAATGGACGATGTCATCTACGATATAGATGGGGTTTAAATGGGTTGTGGGACGGCTTGTTTCGAAACAGCCTCCCTGGTCGATGGCAACGTCCACAAGGACGGCTCCTTTTTTCATGCCTTTCAGCATGGTTTTAGTGACAAGCTTTGGTGCTTTGGCGCCCGGTATGAGAACAGCGCCAATGACGACATCTGCTTTTCGTATCAGTTGTCGAATGGTTCGCGGGTTCGACATTACAAGGAAACAATTTGGCGGCATGATATCACTCAAGTACCGTAACCGTTCTAAGCATTCATCAAGCAGGTAAACCTTGGCACCCATTCCGCATGCCAATTTCGCGGCATTGATCCCGACGATACCGGCACCAATGATGACCACTGTGCCTGGCTCCACCCCCGGGACCCCGGCCAAAAGCACACCCCGACCGCCATGCTCGGTTTCAAGATATTTTGCACCCTGCTGGACCGCCATCCTACCGGCGACCTCACTCATGGGAGTTAAAAGTGGCAGGGAGCCATTTGGTTTCTGAATCGTCTCATAAGCGATATTGACGGATCCCTTTTTGATAAGGGCCTCAGTTAATTTTTCATTGGCTGCCAGATGCAGATAGGTGAAAATGATCTGTTCTCTTCGAATATGGGAAAATTCCTCCGGCAAGGGTTCTTTGACATGAAGTACCATGTCGCAACGTGCATATATTTCCTTAGGATTGTTTATGATTTCAGCGCCTGCACGTTTAAAGGATTCATCTTTAAAACCGCTGGCAAGACCAGCATTTTTTTCAACCAAAACGGTATGACCATTTTGGCGGATGGACTCGACACCCGCAGGCGTCATGGCGATGCGATTTTCCTCAGGCTTAATTTCTTTTAGTATACCAACAATCATTTAGTGCTCCTCATAATCAGCCCCTCACATCACCTCCGCCCTGTTAGCGGTTCTATCGATGTTAGGTTGCCGATCTTTTTGTCTTATCGGCGACGAGTTCGTTTTACTAAAGAAAAAGATGCGTTAAAACGTTTTTTTGAAAGACATGTCTTTAATGCAGATACGAGCATATCGCTGGTTATGACCAAATTCATCTCGGCCAGAGAGGCTATCAATGCCAGCGCTCTGTCGCTTTGTTTTATTTTCAGGTGATCAAAATCATATTCATATATCCTGCCGATACAGGGCACGTCATATACATCTTTTGCTTTGAGAATGACAACATCCTTTTCAAGGGTGGATAGCGTATCTCTTTTTCGATCAACCCCCTCTTGCCCCACCGCAAGAATCCATTTTGGTTTGGTACTTCCTGTAAACTCGATGGGTTTTGGTGATATGGTAACTTCACTAATGGAATGGCCTCTCAGGACGGTAACCGGATAATCACAGCTATGTGTTACATATACTCCTGAAAACATGCCGGCCACGGCGAGGATTTCACCTGCCGTTACTATTTTTTGCCCGGCCTTTCCTAAAATCATAATTTCTTGCCGTTCCTTCACAACAGGGGAATATTTCGGTTTGACTATCAAGGGCGATGGAAAAGGGGGTAACGCTCTGGATGCGCGACGGTACTGAACGCCATAAGGTTCTCGCTGGTTTTTGTCAATTTTCCCTTGAAGCGACGAAAACGTAGCAAGTTTGGCATCAATTTCTTTTGGTGTCAGCTGGTTACGTTTCGTGTATCGTCCCGTGCAGACGCCCCATATGTCAATCACTGAAAAACCGTTGTAACGAATTCCTTCTGCCAATATCGTCGCTAAATCCCCATGATAGGCTGATTTTCTGACGACAAAGCCCGCACCGGCCGTAACGGCGAGGTCGCCGATATCAAGGGGCTTTTCCAGTTGATTTAAGAATCCGGAATTGGCAGAAGCGTCAACAGGGGTGGTTGGAGAAAACTGACCGCCGGTCATGCCATAGTTAAAATTGTTTAGTACCATCAGTGAAAGATCGACATTCTTTTTGCAGGCACTCAGCAGATGTGCACTCCCGATCCCGACCCCTCCGTCTCCCATAACAACAATAACCGTCAGGGAAGGGTTGGCAAGCTTTATGCCGGTAGCATACGTAATTGACCGACCATGCAAACCATGAACCGCATGGGTAGCGAACAGGGTGTCAAACAACCCGGCGCATCCGATGTCACTGACGATAACAACCTCAGACGGCTGGAGATGCAACTGTTGAAGCGCCTTGTCAAGCGCAGTTGCAACCTTTGCATGGGCACATCCCGGACAAAAAAAAGCAGGCCGTTGCCTGTTTAGAAAATCATTCAAGAGCCCACCCCCGCGATTATCTGAGCCGGAGAAATCAGCATGCCATCCATTTTGCCTATGAATTCAACTGGCTTATCTTTAAGAACCCTTTTGATTTCAAAAACATATTGCCCAAGGTTCATCTCAACCACCAACACACGCGCCACCTTTCTTGCCGCGTTTTGAATCACTGCTTCCGGAACGGGCCATAATGTTTTTAAAATTAACAGGGATACATGCCGAGCGTCTTTATCAAGGGTTGTTACAACATCTTTGGCAGCCCGGGCAGTAACGCCATAGCAAATGATTAAGGTATCTGCTTCCGCGTGTTCATGTAGCTGATAAATAGAAAAGCGATCGACATATTTCTCCAGTTTATTTTTCAACCGGTCGTTGGCTTTTGAGATGACTTCAGGATCTATCGTAATGAAACCATCTGGACCATGGGTGGAGGATGTCTGTCGCACGATGGTTTCTCCCCCCACCGGTAGAAATGGCGGTGGCAAGTCTTTTTCTGCTTTGAAGGGGAGGTGGGGGATATCAGGATTGGCATAACAGCGGTTTTCAACTGGAGGAAGGAAGAGGGCGTCGAGGTCAACACTTTCTTTCAGTAGGGCCAGTTCCTTATTAAAAGCGATAAACACGGGACATCGATACCGTTCCGCCAAATTAAAGGCATGGACCGTTAACAGATAAGCGTCCGACACCCCGGTGGGTGCCAGCACTATCGATGGCAATCCGCCGCTGTTACCCCATCTCATGAATTGGATATCACCATCCGCCCCCTTGGTTGGTGATCCGGTTGACGGTCCCAGCCGCTGGACATTCACAATGACAACCGGGATTTCGCAGCCGATCGCAAATGATATCTGCTCACTGCAAAGACTGATTCCCGGTCCGGAGGTGGCGGTCATGACCTTCATGCCAGCCATGGACGCCCCCAAGCAGTATCCCAGAGAAGATATTTCATCTTCGCCCTGAAGACAAACACCGTTTATCGGCGGAAGGGCCCCCAGCATATAGGTGAGTATTGATGTGGCCGGTGTTATCGGATATCCTGCAAAGAACTGACACCCTGCATGCAGGGCTCCCCTTGCAATTGCTTCATTTCCTTCCATAAATGCACGTTTCATGGATCACCGAACAGGTATTGCATGTAAGCATGGTCGTTTGGTTTGCATGTCAATGTTTCGGAACAGATTCTTTCGGAACGATTTTTTATAATTTGAATTTGTAATATTTCAATAACATGCTATAGGGACTGTTTAATTCCATTTTAACACAAGTGTGCTGTTTTGCCATCACTGAAGTATTCGGTCATGGCTGGTGTTCCTTACCCCACGAGTTAATTTTTGTCATGTAGTCGTTATTGCGGCATTTTAAATAAACAGGAGGCGACGATGCCGATTCTTATACTTTATTTCATACTGTTGCTATTGCTTCCATCACCGCTTTATTCCCAGGAACCGTTGATGATCTCGCAGGCAACAAAAGAAGTTCTTTTATCAGGCTACACCCGCAGTGCCACCACGGTTACTATTACGGCAGAAGTGTCCGGACGAATTGAAAAAATTAATTATGACGTTGGCGATATAATTAGGAAACAACCGTTACTGGAAATAGATCCTACATTCGTCAATTACCAAATTCAGCAGGTTGCGCATGAAGTTCAATTAAATGCCATTCAGCAGAAAAAGAGTGATTCGACTGTCAATTTTTTGCAAAAAGAGTACGTTCGAATAAAAAAGCTTTATGAGGAACAACGCGCCTCGGAAGTGAACAAGGACACAGCGGCGGAAACGCTTTCCCAGGCGGTGTTTGAACGAAAAACGCTGGACAGTAGAAAAAAAGTCCTCGAGACCAGTCTCGCCGAATTAAAAGAAAGATTGAACCGACACCAACTTTGGGCCACTGAGGGATGGCATGTGATTGATAAGATAGTAGAATCTGGCGAGGTCATCAGTCCGGGCATCCCATTGATGCGTGTTGCAAACTTCAACCATTTGGTGATCCAACTTTCAGTTTCCAATGCTGAGCTAAAGGCGATACAATCCATGGAAAACCCGTTTGATATCACCGCAGGGAATGAACCCGCGAAAGCGGCAATTCACTGGATCAATCCGGAATTCAATGAATCAACCCGAAAGCTTCTTCTTGAACTTACCCTTTCAGAATACACGGGAAAAAAACGCGGTGGCATTCTTTGCACCCTGCCAATCATGATTGATATTGATGGCTTTCAGATCCCCAAAGCGGCGATCACCAACCGCTACAACAATCCCAGGGTCACCCTTCAAGAAACCGGAGAAACCATTAATGTAATGATACTGAGTGAGGTCAATGCGCATTTCGTGATCGCAAGAGACGATCGCCTTGACATTGGAATGCCGTTGGCACCGGCTGAATAAGTCCCGATATCGCAAGATTCGGGCAAAAAACATCATATGGAATTATTGTGCCGACGGTCACCAGTAATTAATCTGGTGTACATTATGAAATCGCCCCCTGTTTAAGGAAGAGTGCCATGCGGAATGTTGTTAAGTATTCGATTCGACAAACTGTCTTCATTAATCTGATTTTTATCATTCTCACCGTAGCGGGTGTGTACAGCCTATTTACAACACCGGTTGAAAACATGCCGATGGTGGATATCGGTGAGGCGTTTATCACGACCGTCTATTTTGGTGCATCTGCTGAAGACGTTGAAAAACTGATCACCACTGAGATCGAAGATGCGCTGGACGGCATGGAAAATATTGAATTTGTCCGTTCGAATTCATTTCGAAATTATTCTTCCATCCATATTAAATTCATTGATGACACGGATTATAGGCGGTTATACGACGAGATGCGATTCCGTGTATTAAGTATAAAGGATGAGCTACCGCCTGAGGCGGATGAACCTTTTTTTCAATTTATTGACACGGACATCTGGAAACCGGTCATTATGGTGGGAGTGTCCGGCGATATCCCCCAAAACAGCCTCAAACAATATGCGGAAGATCTTAAAACACTCCTTGCCGATATTCCAAATGTTAAAAGTGTTGGGATTGAAGGCGAATATGAAAAAGAATTTCATGTCTCCCTTGATCCGGAAAAATTAAGACGTTTCGGCATTACCTTTCATCAGGCGGCCCAGGCAGTTCAAGGGGCCAACACGAAAATTCCAACTGGGCGGTTTAAACAGGAAAATTCTGAATTTATGCTCGATGCGGGCATGCGGCTTCGTTCCCAGAAGGAGGTGCTTGATGTTGTGGTGAGACGAGACGGAGACAATAATTTCGTCCGAATTAAGGATCTCGTGACAGCCGCCAGAATCAGCTATCGTGATCCTGGTTTAATACCCTCCGTCAACGGAAACAATACCCTTCGATTGCGTATCACCAAAGAGGAACTTGGCAACACCCTCAAAATTGCAGCGTTGGTCAAAAAAGCGGCTCGTCATTTTGAAACGATCCATAAAAAAGACGGTGTCCACATTGTCTTTACCAACGACTCAACCATCGAAATAAATGATTCCATCAACACCCTTGGAGGCAACCTGTTGGTAGGAATGACGCTCGTTTGCTTTGTGCTCTGGGCAACGCTGGGATTTCGGAATTCCCTTGTCACCATCGTCGGGATTCCCTTTGCCTTTTTATGCTCGATCATCATTATGAAAATAAACGCCGTGTCCATTAACACCATCAGCCTCTTTTCCTTCGTGTTGGTCACAGGCATTATGGTAGACGATGCGGTCATCATTATGGAAAATGTGTTCCGCCACCTTCAGATGGGAAAGCCTTTAAAGGAAGCCGTCATTGATGGCACTGCGGAGGTGATGCTACCGGTGATCAGTGCCGCCATTACCACTATATTCGCATTTTTACCAATGCTCATAATGACGGGCAGTACCGGCGAGTTCTTTTCATATATTCCCAAAACAGTAACCTTTGCCCTGATTGCATCGTTGCTGGAAGCGCTTTTTATTCTGCCGATCCATATCCTCGATTGGGGCCCTAAAAAGATCCATCGAAAAAGGGTTGTGGATGAGGAAGAGGACCCGTTTCATCATCTACAAAGCGGTATCTTTAAGCATGCCTGGAAGGCCTACTATGGTATTGTCGAGTTTTTGCTGAACCATAAATGGTTTTCCTTCGCCCTGATCAGTGGGCTGCTGGTCAGCGCCCTGGCCATCTTAATCCTTTCCATGAGTGGCATCGCACCCCTCATCAAGGTGAAGTTTTTTCCTGGCAACTATTTCCGTTACCATGTAGCCCTTGCCCTTCCGCCGGGTGTCGCGATTGAAACGACCGATTCCGTTGTCAGAGATATCTCAAAATATATCATGTCATTGGGTCCCCAACAGGCCCAATCCGCTTCAGGGTCTGCCGGTTACTATGAAGACCAGGATTATTCCCGCCAAAACGGGCATCATTATGGGGAGATTATCGTAACGTTGCCGGATGAAAGTGTGCGGAATTTTCCGGACAATTCCACTAACGATCCAATGGCACACTTGGAATATATGCGGCAAAAAATTCATGCCTATGTGGACAACAATTATAACGGGAAAGCATACAAGCCAAAGGTAAAAGTATTTGAAGAATCAGATGGTCCTCCAACCGGAAAGCCGGTTAACATACGCATCAGCAGCGCCACCCTGCACCAGGCCCTGGCCGCAACGGATGAAATTATGTCATACATGTCCTCCGAGCATGAATTGACCGACCTGCGCGACCTTGATGATGATCGACCCAAAAATCAAATGGTTGTTAAATTCGTCGCACGCCAGGAATCCTGTTTCGAATATGGATTGTCTCCAGGAGAGGTGACCTCCCTTGTGGCCGGTGCATTAAACGGGCAATACGTGGGCAAGTTTCGAGCATTTGACGAAGAGGTTGACCTAAAGGTCCGCTTAGCCCGCCAGGATGATCCTGCCAATATGACGACATCTGGCTTACTGGAACCGATCGATATTTTAAACATTCCCATGGTCGAACACAGTGCTTCTCCGATCATGCTGAGAGATCTTGTGGATGCAGAATTTTCACAGGAACCCACCGTCCGCTCTCGCTATAAGGGCAAACCCTCGGTGACCATAAGTGCCAATGTTGCGACAGGTTCGAAACTTTCTCCGGCAAGGGTTCAGGTCTTGGTAAATGAATTTTTCAGCACTATCGAAAAAAAATATCCCGGCGTTGCGCTAACGTATGCCGGTGAATTTGAGTCCACCAGCAAATCATTTACATCTCTCAGTTTTGCATTTCTCATTGCCATCATGGCCATATATCTTGTTCTGGCCTCCCAGTTTAATAACTACATTCAACCCTTGATCATTATTTCGGCGGTTCCGTTTGCGCTAATCGGCGTTGTTTATGGCCTACTCATTACAAGAACAACGTTCACAATCGGAAGCTTTCTTGCCATTGTTGGTCTTGCAGGATTGGCAGTGAATGATTCGCTTCTTTTGATTGATTTCATCAACGTCAGGCTCAAGAAAGGAAGGGCGCTTCGGAATGCGATCATAGAGGCATGTGCAGCCCGTATGCGACCTGTGTTGATAACCACCATCACGACGATGCTCGGCTTGCTGCCTATGGCCATCGGCATCCCAAATCGATCGATATCCTGGGCCCCGATGGCAACTGCATTTGTGGCAGGCCTCTCCAGCGCAACGATGCTAGCACTTTTAATAATTCCGGTTGAATACGAAATTTTTGAAGGTTTCAAGACCTTTGTAAAAGAGAACAGACTTTCCGCCATGATTAAAAAATTACGTAACGGCAATGAAACAATATAAAATATCGACCTGTTGACCGCATTGTGGGCGAACGTTATGATAGTTCAACCGAATAAACAGGTTTTTCAGCAATTTTCATGTAAAGCGGTTTATCAAAGGAGATCCCATGGCACGTTTCTTTTTATTTTACACCTTAATCGGTCTTTTCGTCGCCACCGTCGTCACCCCTGTTCAAGCGACTGAGGTTACCCTTGACGATGCTGTCGCAACCGCGCTCGAATCATCCGAAAGCATGCGTATTGTGGAATATCAGGCCAATGAAATTCGGATGAATGCCAAAGAAGCCACGGCTTTCATAAAACCACAAATCACACTTACGGCAAGTCATACGGAGTTGGACAACAACCTGCCGGATATTGGGGCCCCGTATTCCTTTCTTTACCCAGATCGGGAAGTAAGTGCCGGAATACAGGGCAGTCAGATACTGTATGCCGGTAAGCGTATTTGGCGAAGTCTTGACCTTGAGAAAAGCTTGAACCAATCAGCCATTCTTGCTGAAACTGCAGGAAAAAGAGACATTCGACGTGCTGTGGCCCAGGCATTCCACGGTGCCCTTTTTCAAAAAGAATCCATGGAAATACTTCGAAACAGAAGATCCCAACGCCTTGCGGAATTGGGAGATGCCAAAGACCTGTTTGAGGTTGGCATGGTGGCGCAATTGGATGTCCGCCAAGCAAAAATGAATTTAAACTTGGCCACAGATGCCCTGAAAAACAGCGAGGCAAAATACAGCGATGCCATCATTCAACTGAACCTTGCCATCGGACGCTCCGGACGAGATGATCTTTTAACCCCCAAAGGACTGCTGTCGGAAATTCCGAACCTGAAGCGCCTGCTTCAGGCCATAGAGGAAAAACTGGCGCAGGACGCTTTTGTCGACCTGCAGCGATTGGTCAATGAATATGAATCCGCGCAATTGAATTATCAGATTACCAAAGGGCAGTATCACCCCGAACTGTCGCTGGTATCATCGGCGTCAACAAAAGGTGAGGAGTACGATGACCGATATGAATATTTCAACATTGGCCTACAGTTGAAATGGGACTTTTATACAGGCGGAGCGATTCGAGCTAAAACCGCTGTGGCGAAAATGCAGATGAAATCTTTGGAAGAACGTGTTAATAAGTTGAGAAAAGAGCTTTCTGGAGAGGTTGAACGAATATCAAAGAACCTTAATGTGTTGCTGGAAAGAGAGGTTACGCAGAAAGAATCGATAAAACTATCCCAAGAAAATTATGAAGACGCCCGTGCGCAGTATAGGGCGGGGACAATTACGCTGACCAGGCTGGGAGACTTTGGTTTGGCCGACGCGGAATCCAAATTTGCGCTAGCCAGAATTTATTACCTGCAACAGGAACTTGCCAACGACATGAAAGCCCTGGTAAGCGAATAGTCAAGGCAGATCAGGGGGTTCAAAACTTGGCTTGGGGACTCGCCATGCGTATTATCACCACCCATAAAAACACGGATTTTGACGCCCTGGCATCCATGATTGCCGCAACGATACTGTATCCCGATGCGGTACCGGTATTGCCGAAAACCTTGAACCCCAATGTAAAAGAATTTTTGGCTATCCATAAAGACATTTTGAAGGTCCAGACATGGAAGGACGTGCATCATACCCAGATCGAACAGTTAATTGTGGTGGATACGAATCAGTGGGACCGCCTTGACGTTCCGAAAGACATCAGACAAAAATCAGACGAAAAGGTGCTGCTATACGATCATCATATGGCCGGAGGGAACATTGATGCCAGCTGGAGATGTCAGGAAGAAATAGGCGCGACCATCACCTTAATGGTTCGATATCTTCGTGAGCAGAAAAAAACGCTCACTCCCATACAATCCACGCTCTTTCTGGCAGGACTTTACGAAGATACCGGAAATTTGACGTTTCCGGCCTGCAAGCCCGAAGATGCCTACGCAGCGGCATATCTTCTCGAAAATAATGCAGACTTGAACCTGATCAGTATTATGCTGAAACCCGCATACGGCCAGAAGCAAAAAAATGTCCTGTTTGACATGCTCAAGCAAGGAAGCCGAAAACGGTTGAACGGCTTTAATATCAGTTTTTCCAAAGTGAAGATAGACGGTTTTGTAAAAAACCTCGCCGTTGTGGTCCACATGTATCGGGAAATCATGAATGCTGACGCTGCGTTCGGACTCTTCTCTGCAAAAGATCGGGACTCTTGTATTGTCATCGGCAGGAGCCATACGGATGGAATCAATGTGGGCGCCATCATGAGAAGTCTGGGAGGGGGAGGGCACCCTGCCGCTGGTTCGGCCATGCTGCAGTCAAAATCTCTGGACGCAGCGGAGAGAATGCTTCAGCAGCTTATCGAGGGGAATCAAAAGTCTTCCGTGCAGATTAGCGATTTGATGTCCTTTCCGGTCGAATCGGTTAAGGACCACATGACAATGGAAGCAGCCGCCCAGCTCTTGAGAAAAAAAGGATGCACCGGTGTACCCGTAACCAACGATAAGGGGCAGCTGGTGGGGGTTCTAAGCCGGCGGGATTTTCAAAAAAAGATTAAAAAGAATGATCAGCTCAAATCACCTGTAAAGGCCTTTATGAGCATGAACGTCGTCACAATCGATCCCGGAAAAAGCCCCTCTGAGGCCTCCCGGTTAATGGTTAAACATGATATCGGCCGATTGCCAGTGGTGGAAGATGATATCATTATCGGCATTATTACCCGGTCTGACATCATGCTGTACTATTACGACATGATGCCGGATTGAAGGATAGCCGAAAAGGGAGGTAACGAATCTCACCTTTCTCATCCGAGTTCGACACGGCCGGAAGCAGATGATCAGCCCCGGAGGGGCCCCTTACAACGTAGCGCCACATTAAACCTTCAGGGTTAACGCTAACCGCGCTGAACTAAGGTATGCTGGCCATCGCTCCGACCGACTCCACGCTTTTGCACCGTTTTTGTCGATGCGCAGGGTTGACAATTCAAAATTAGCACTCATTTTATCTTAGAATAAATTTACGAAACCATTGCTTAGTATAGGAGGATTTTCAGAAAATGAAGGGTAAAAAGGAGACGCGGCAATTCGAAACTGAAGTTCAGCAGCTTTTAAATCTTATTATCAATTCTCTCTATTCAAACCGTGAAATTTTTCTCAGAGAGCTCATATCTAACGCCTCAGACGCATTGGACAAACTCCGTTTCAAATCCCAAACTGATCCTGATATATTACAAGAAGATACGGAGCTTAAGATAAAGTTCGACATTGATAAAACGAAAAAAACCCTCCAGATTTCCGATAACGGTATCGGGATGACCTATGATGAAGTCCTTGAAAATATTGGGACCATTGCCAAAAGCGGTACCGCGGCTTTCGTTGAGGCTATTGAAAAAGGCAGGCAAGAGGGAGCGTTGGCCCCCGAGCTCATCGGACAGTTCGGCGTCGGTTTCTACAGCGCTTTCATGGTGGCGGACCGAATCGTTTTAACCACCCGAAAAGCCGGAACTGATACCGCAACACGTTGGGAATCCAAAGGCGACGGCTCCTATGAAATCGAAGAAGTCGTAAAAGAAGCGCGTGGTACAACCATTTTGCTGTATCTCAAAGAAGTTGAAAATGGCGAACAGGATTTCACCGAAGAGTGGGGCATTCGCCATATTGTAAAAAAACACTCTGATTTTGTCGGCTATCCGATTGTCATGGATGTTGAAAGCGAAGAGCCCATTCCTGAAAAGGAACAACTCCAGGATTCCGATGGGAACCCCATTGGTGAGAAAACACGAAAGGTCATCAAGGAAGAGACTTTAAACTCTATGAAGGCCATTTGGGCCAAAAACAAGTCAGAGGTGTCAGAGGAAGAGTATAATGAATTTTACGCCCATCTGAGTCATGACTGGAACCCACCCCTGACAAAACTCCACTTAAAGCTGGAAGGAACCACCGAATACAGCGCCTTGCTATATATTCCGTCAAAGGCACCGTTTGATTTGCTGCAACCGGATAGAAAACACGGTATTCAGCTTTACTGCAAGCGCGTTTTTATCATGGAAAATTGCCAGGAGCTAATGCCCGAATACTTCAGTTTCATAAAAGGCGTGGTCGATGCACCGGATTTGAACCTGAATGTCAGCCGTGAAATTTTGCAACAAGACCGATTGGTTCGAAATATCAGAAGAAATCTTGTCAAAAAGCTTTTTGAACTTCTAGAAAAAATGGAGCCATCAGAATATGACAAATTCTATGAGGAATTTGGTCATGTACTGAAAATCGGAGTGCATACCGATCACGAAAACAGGGATAAAATCGCAACGCTGTTGCGTTATAATACGTTGAACTCTCCCGACAAAAAGATGTCTTTAAAAGACTATGTTGACAATATGACTCCCGAGCAAAAGGAAATTTTTTATATTACCGGTGATGATGCCACCGCTTTAATCAACAGTCCCCATTTAGAGCATCTAAAAGAAAAGGGATACGATGTTCTCCTGATGACCGATCCCGTGGATGAATGGGTTGTCATGGGACTTCCGGAATATAAGGAAAAAAAATTAAAAAGCGCTGAAAAGGGCGAGATCGAAATCGAAAAAGATGATACGGCCAAAACCAGTGATTTTACGTCCCTTTTCAGTTTTATCAAATCGAAACTGGATGACAAGGTTAAGGATGTCCGTGCGTCAAATCGCCTGGTAAACTCCGTGGCCTGCCTGTCCGGGGACGAGGCGGACATGAGCGCCTATATGGAAAAAATCATGAAGGCGACCGGTCAATCTCCGACTGAAACAAAGCGGATCCTTGAGTTGAATATCAAACACCCCGCAATAGAAAAATTAAAGGCATTGTACGAAAATAATCGAGACGATGCATCGCTTCAAGATTACAGCGAACTGCTATTCAACCTTGCCGTCATTGGTGAGGGGGGGAAAATCGAAAACCCATCAAAATTTTCTCAATCCATTGGAAAGTTAATGGCAGATACGCTTTAAGAATTAAGACGGATGTCAATCAAATCTCGGAATCAATGGAAACAATGAAAGCTTGATTTCGTTTTCGATTCAAGGTAGTGTGTTCGTATTGCCACACAATGTATTATTTTTAATCATTCTGGATTCTTACAATTATTTGGTTCATCATACGCGATCTTGCCTGATGGAAGAGACCACCAATTACAGGGGTTAATATGAAAGCGCGCATTGCTGATTCTGAAAGAAAGACCCAAGAGACCCAAATCTCTATTGAGCTGAATTTAGACGGAGCAGGAAAAATAAAACAAATTTCATCAGGTATTCCGTTTTTTGATCACATGCTGGCGCTGTTTGCCATTCATGGTTTTTTTGATCTAACGGTGGCTGCGAAAGGTGATATTGAGGTCGATTTTCATCACACCATAGAGGACCTTGGCCTTGTGCTTGGGGACGTGACCAATCAGGCGCTTGGTGACCGGAAGGGAATCTGCCGATACGGAACTGCCCTGACCCCTATGGATGAGGCCCTGACTTCTGTGGCCGTTGATTTGTCAAACCGCCCCTTTCTGGTTTACAATGTCCCGTCTCCGCTGCTTCAGAGCGGCAATAGCCTTACATGCCTGGCCAAGGAATTTTTTCGTGCGTTCGCAACCCGGTGCGGCATGAACCTCCACATTAATGTGCTGTATGGCGAAAATGAACATCACATCTTAGAGTCTATTTTCAAAGCCCTTGGACGGGCCATGGACATTGCAACGTCCTTTGACAATCGGATCAAGGATGTGCGCTCTTCAAAAGGGGTACTCTAACGCGTGAGGTAACGCATGAAAAAATCTTATTTGTTGTACTATGGCGTGCGTCTTTTTTCGTGTTTATTAATTCTGCTTTCGTTTTCATGCGTTCAAAAAAAACCGACGCCATTGGCTAAAGCTCCTGTAAAATCCAGCATAAAGCACCTTGCCGTTTTTCCTTTCAAGGATCAGGCGGCCCTGAAGGGTGAAAATGTGCTTGCTCAATGCAATGTTTGCAGTGCGGTGTTTACGACGGGTAATGTGGCCGATGGTGCAGCGACATTCATTACCAAAAAGACAACCGAACTGATTCGCCAAAAAGACACGGTTTCAATTGTCTCCAATGATCGTTTGAATGCCGTTCGAACGGAATTGCTAATGGACAAGGGGCAAAAAGGGCTGCCGCCCATCGAATTTATGGGAGCACTGGGGGCGGGGTTAGGGGCCGATGTCGTGCTGTCTGGAAACGTCTATCGTTTTCAACAACGCATTGGTTCTTCATTGTCTGTTGAAAAACCGGCGTCGGTAGGCTTTGACGTTTACCTGGTCGACACGAAGCTCAAAAAACTGATTTGGCACCGTCAATTTGATGAATCCCAGAAATCGTTGTCCGAAAATCTTTTCAAAATTAACACCTTTATAAAACGAAAAGGCAAATGGCTCACGGCGGAAGATCTTGCCGAATATGGACTGAAGGAAATTCTGGAAAAATCACCGCTGCCATGATTTATTTTTTTCGGCATCTTATATTATATAGTTGACAAGATGTGGGTTGATGTCTAATTTGTAGGTTTACATCAATTAAATTTCCTCCCGTTTTGTAAGTCTTACGAAACCAAATATGCTTACGCTGGAAGGATGCGCTTCTTGGGTAATTATATCCCTGACGAAAAAATTCAAGAAATTCAAAACGCAGCAGATATTGTCGAGGTCGTCTCAGATGCTGTTGTGTTGAGAAAAACAGGTAAAAATTTCCAGGGGTTATGCCCTTTTCATGCGGAAAAAACCCCTTCTTTCTCTGTCAATCCGGCAAAACAGATCTTTTACTGTTTCGGGTGTGGTGCCGGTGGAAACGTTTTCAGCTTTGTCATGAAAAAAGAGGGATTGTCTTTTCCTGAAGCGGTGAGGGGTCTGGCCAATCGCTATGGCATTGCCATGCCGACAGCAAACCTCACCCCGGCGCAAAGAAAAGAGATAACTGAACGGGACCAGCTCTTTGCACTTAATCGAATGGTCAAAGATTTCTTCAGGCACAACCTGAACAGTTCAAAGGGAAACGCTGGGGAACGCTATCTATCACAACGCAAAATTACAAAAGAGATAATCGCACGATTTGAACTTGGTTTTGCATTGCCGGACTGGAACGCCCTTGGTCATTATCTTGCAAACAAACGGGTGCCCTCTGAATTGCTTGAAAAGTCAGGGTTAATATCACCCCGTAAAACCGGAACAGGATATTACGACACCTTTAGAAACCGCATTACATTCCCGATAATGGATTTACATGGGAAAATCATCGGGTTTGGCGGACGGGTCATGGACGATTCGTTACCCAAATATCTTAATTCACCAGAAACCCTTATTTATAACAAAAGAAGATCGTTGTACGGTATTCATCTGGCCAGAGAAAAAGCGAGAACAGATGAACGTGTTTATGTAGTGGAGGGCTATTTTGACCTGATTGCACTCCACCAACATGGCATTTCAAATTCCGTTGCGACCCTTGGCACAGCCCTGACATCCAACCATGTAAAATTGCTAAAGGGGCTTGTGGGAAAGACTGGCAAGGTGTTCCTGGTGTTTGATGCCGATACCGCTGGCATACGCGCCGCGGAGCGTAGCATCGATATCTTTTCCAGTGAATTTATAAGCGTAAATGTTCTGACCCTGCCAGATGGTCATGACCCGGACTCATTTATATTTGCGCACGGGTGTGACGCATTCCTTGAAATCACAAAAAACGCAACCGATGCGATTTCATTTTTAATCGACCTGTCCATAAAGAAACATGGCCTGTCACTGGAAGGCAGGGTCCGGATCGTCTCAGAACTTAAAAAGGTGCTTGCTGCGGTAGACGACCCGGTCGCAAAGGCACTATATGTACAAACGCTGGCTGAAAGAATCGGCATTGATGAAATAGCCATACTTGAAAATTTAAGGTCGGTCCCACACACTGCTCATCCTCACCGGAATCAACAACAAGCATTAAAGGCAGCAGAGAAATCAACCGATTTAATAAAAAGGATATCCAGGAAAAACCGTTTTGAAGCGCAAATCGTTGCAATGATGTTCCAATTTCCAGATGTCATTCCGGATGTCAGAAATAGAGGGCTTTTAAAATTGTTTGACGATCCGGCGCTCAAATCAATCGGGGAGCTTATCATTGCATATTTCAAAACGCATGAGAATCCGGTTGATGTTCTTAATCAGATTGAGACTGCCGATCTGAAGAATCTCGCGGCATCATTAGCCATTGGAGACGATAAATGGGATAAAAACGGTTGTCACAGGTTGATGGATCAATTTCTTATGAGTCGACAACGTCATAAAATGGACTTACTAAAGAAAATAAAGGCCGCGGAAGCAGCCGAAGACCATGAACAGTTAATGCAATTACTTAAAGAAAGGCAGGCGTTGGCCCGTAAAAACAACAGTAGCTCTTTTCATCTTTAAAATGATTATTATGTTTTCTCTATGTATTTGGGAAAATCCTAGCATCTTGAAGTTATGTAACATCCGTCCAACAGACTGGATGGCCATTACATAGCCATATAACAAACGGCTTTAGGAGGCGTATATTCATGGTTAAAAAAACCACTTCAAAGCACTCCAAAAACAACACTAAAAACGATGAACAAAACAGCGAACAGGTAGATACAAAAGCCCTGACCGACCTCATCTCCAAAGGGAAAAAACAAGGGCATTTAACATATGAAGAGATAAACGAAGTCCTCCCTGATGAGATGATGTCTTCCGATCAGATCGATGAGACGTTGATGCTTTTCGATGATTTGGACATTGAGATTTTGGATTGCGGCAAACCAACAGCCAAAAAGAAAACAATAAAAACTAAAACCATGTCCGAAGAATCAGAAACCCCCGATTTTGGAACGGTTACTGACCCGGTAAAGATGTATTTAAGGGAAATGGGGCTTGTTACCTTGCTTAGCAGGGAAGGTGAGGTTGAAATCGCAAAAAAGATCGAAGCCGGTGAGCAGGAGGTCCTTAAAGCACTTCTGGAAACCACGAGCGGTGTCGACACCCTCATCGAGCTGGGAAAAAGGATCGAAAATCAAGAGCTGCGCCCGAAACATGTGCTTCGGGATCTGGATGAAGGAGACGCCTATATTGATGAGGCACTCCAGATAGAAAACTTTCTCAGCACCATACACTCTATTCAAGAGATAAATACCGAAAACGAAGAGCTTCGTAAAAAGCTGTTTGAATCGGAAATAAAACCGGATGAACGCCGACGTGTTCGTAGGAGTGTCGCAAGAAGAAACCGGAAAATTTTTGAGTTGATGAAAGGCTGGCGTCTTGAAAGCAATATCATTGATGAAATGGAATATTCCATTCGGGAATTAATAGACTGGTTTGATGAAAAAGAGAGCGTGTATCATCAACAGGCAAAACAACTTGAAACAACGCCGAGCGAGTTGAAATCCAAACTGACTTCCAAGAAGGCATTTTATAATTTTGCAAAAGGACGAAGCGACAGCACCAAAGAAATGATCGATGAGCTTTATGATGAACTAAAAGAATTATCAAATGAGATTTCGAGTGCTGAAATTGAGGTAAAAGCGAAAGGCCGTACCCTCAAACGCATTATCACGAGTGCCCAGGAAGGTAGAATCAGGGCGAAGCTGGCCAAAAGTGAGTTGATTAAAGCAAATCTGCGATTGGTCGTAAGTATTGCAAAAAAATATACCAATAGAGGCCTGCAATTCTTAGATTTGATTCAAGAAGGCAACATCGGTCTTATGAAGGCGGTTGATAAGTTTGAATACCGGCGAGGTTATAAATTTTCGACCTACGCCACCTGGTGGATCCGTCAAGCCATCACACGAGCCATCGCAGATCAGGCAAGAACAATTCGAATACCGGTCCATATGATTGAAACCATAAACAAATTAATTCGGACCTCTCGCTACCTGGTTCAGGAGTTGGGTCGCGAACCAACGCCTGAAGAAATCGCGGAAAAAATGGAGATCCCGCTTGATAAGGTCCGCAAAGTTCTCAAAATAGCCCGAGAGCCTATTTCCCTGGAAACGCCCATTGGAGAAGAAGAAGACAGCCATCTCGGGGACTTTATTGAAGACAAGAAATTTATGTTGCCATCGGAAGCCGCTGTTAGCCTGAATCTGGCTGAGCAAACACGAAAAGTGTTGGCCACCCTGACCCCACGGGAAGAGAAAGTGCTCCGCATGCGGTTTGGCATCGGTGAAAAAGCAGATCATACCTTGGAGGAGGTCGGACAGGATTTTGCGGTAACGCGTGAACGTATTCGGCAAATTGAGGCAAAGGCCCTTAGAAAACTGAGACACCCGACCCGTAGCCGCAAGTTGAAAAGTTTCATCGACACTTAATATGGGGATACAGCAACCTTCTGCTTGACAAAAATCGTTTCCAAAGATTATAAGTCAAGCGCCATTTACCTAAGGGCCCATAGCTCAGCTGGCAGAGCCACCGGCTCATAACCGGTCGGTCCCTGGTTCGAATCCAGGTGGGCCCACTCATTATGCCAGCAAGGGAGAAAACACCGTGACGTTGCGTAACAATCGAAACGGGATACAATTCGTTATTAAATTGACTGACAAAAAGACTTTATAGGATCATTCAAGGCGTGGTTTTCAACCACGCCTTTTTCATTGGAAAAAAAGATGATGACACCAACCCTCGCAAACATTATAGACACTCTTGAAACGATTGCCCCCCCCCATCTTGCTGAAAAATGGGACAATGTGGGGCTGCAGATCGGCCACCCTGATCAACTTGTAGAAAAGATTTGGGTTGCCCTTGATCCAAGCCTGCAAGTCATTTGTGCTGCATGTGAAAATTCAATCGATTTACTGATCACACACCATCCCCTGTTTTTTACCCCGACTCGCGCCATTGATCTTAAAACACCCATCGGTACCATTATAGAAAAAACTATTCGCTGCGGCCTATCCATTTATTCAGCACACACAAACTTTGACAGTGTCGCTGATGGACTGAATGACACCCTTGCAAAACAAATTGGCCTGGAAAATTTGTCAATAATTCAGCCCGTTGTTACTGAACTTGACGGATCAACCGCAGCACACGGACTGGGCCGTATCGGCGACCTCAAGCAAGCTACAGACCTAACCTCGCTGGCCAGCCATTTGAAAGGAATTCTCAACTTGAGTTCACTACGAATCGTTGGGCCTCCGCAAATGACCCTGAACCGCGTTGCTATCTGTACGGGAAGCGGGGCTAGCCTCATTCAGAAAGTGCTTGCATCCGATGTCCAAGCGTTTATTACCGGTGATGTTCGGTATCATGACGCAAAAATAGCAGAAGACGCGAATTTGGGGTTAATTGACATTGGCCATTTCGGCTCCGAGCATATTATGGTTGAAAGTGTTTCGAATAAATTAAAAGCTGCCATCAATAAAAACCAATGGTCGGTCAATGTGTCGCCATGTGTCATCGAACAAGATCCATTTCATGTATTATGAAAAAGATCCGTTTTGATATTTGAGGTTATTCATGAAAAATAAATTGGAAAAATTAATTGCACTACAAGCTGTGGAAAGCCAGATGGCTAAACTTGCAAACATCATTAACAAAGCGCCTAATAAGATAGCAGAATTGGATGTAAGAATAGAAGAGGTGCAAAAGGCGTATGATGATGATAAATCGGGGCTTGACGATCTGAAAAAACATTATCGATCTTTGGAGGCTGATCTTCAGACCAACCAATCTCAAATAACCCGGAGCAAGGAAAAATTAAGCTCGGTCAAAACCAATAAGGAATATCAGGCAATGCTGAAACAAATCGATGAGCTTGCCAAAACCAACAACAAAATTGAAGAAGAGATGATCTCGGTCCTGGAACAAATAGAGTCAAATGAAACGCAAGTCAGCCAGCAAAAAGTTCTTTTGGATAAAAAAATCGCGGAAGTGACAACGGAGAAAACAGCCGTTATTAAGGATATGAAAGAAACTGAACAACAACTTGGATCAATTAAAGAGAAACAGACGGGGCTGGCAGAACAGATTGATGCAGACCTTATAGCAACCTATAACCGTGTAAAAAGCATGGTGACTGGCGCCGCGGTGGTACCCGTTTCGTCATCTGTTTGTAAGGGCTGCCATCTGAACATCCCTCCCCAAATGTACAATGAACTCCAACGGGGTGATAACTTGAAATATTGTCCCCACTGCGCTAGAATTCTTTATTGGGACAACGAATTATCATAAGCACATACATTTTGATTCGATTCATAGAAAGCGGTCAAAGTTGCCAAAACGATCGCTGGAAAATCAATTTCCAGAGGAAAGTCCGAACACCACAGGGCAGGGTGCTCCATAACGTGGAGTCGCGGTGACGCGAAGGAAAGTGCAACAGAGAGTAGACCGCCCGGCACCAAATCCGTTGTGCTCACCAAATTGCAGAGCGTTAGTGATCGCAACAGTTTGGTGCCGGGTAAGGGTGAAACGGTGCGGTAAGAGCGCACCAGTTCTTCAGGTGACTGAGGAAGCTAGGTAAACCCCACCCGGTGCAAGACCAAATAGAGGGATGTTGGAGAGCGGCCCGTTCAAATCCCCGGGTAGGTCGCACGAGGTTCCGGGCAACCGGCACCCTAGATGAATGATCGTTGCTTGATCTGCGGTAACGCATTTCAGGAACAGAATTCGGCTTACTGGCAACTTTGACCGCTTGTACCCATTTTTTCATCTTATTATCACAACATCCAAGGAGCTTTACATACATGATCGCCGCCGAATCGACATGCGACGTCTCTTTTTCTGAGAAAGTGCGTATCTTTTCATATGAGTATCTCAAATGCTGTAAGTATATCTCTAAAATTGCCACCCCCCAGCATTTTTTTACGAAAAAGCTCTATTCAAACATGATTTCATCCTCACAACTGCTGGAGGATTTTCTTGACTTCCATGGTGCAAAAAACAGCAAAGCATGGTTTTTTTATCGTGAACTCGCAGCAGCAGTCCGGCATCTTACCACCGCAAGCTACTCCCAGAAACATATTTCCAACCGTCTGGTCTTCTATCTTTTAACAGATACGGAAGACTTTAAAAAGGAGGGGGAGGCCACTCTTGAATTTTTATCACAAACATTGATCAACATGGCGCCGGTTATTCTTGAAGAAGCCATGCGACTGAATATACCGTTGCCCGAAAGTGATTTTACAGCTGCTGACTTCCCGGATGTCACCACAAGTGAAATCCTACCTTACGACATCGATGACATAAACAAAAATCAGCAAAAAGAGAATATTGTCCACGTAGCCAGTGAGTTTCTAAACATTGCCAGAGAATTTGATCAGCTCGGTTTCTATGAACCATACGAACTCGAAAAAATTCTGACAATCGTCCCCAAAACGGTGCACGAAGTCGGCATGCGTCGCTTTGAAGTGCTCGTACACAACCTTCAATCCCTTTTTGACACGTATGTGATTCATGGTGGATATCGATTCGGTAACCGAAAGCTGAAACAGCTTCGGGGGCATTTCAGTGTCGTGTTTCATCTGCTTCAGGGCATTGGTCGACTCCTTCATTTTTATGAGCGACACCTGCATGATGTGGGATATAAGAACATATATAAAAAGGTCCATGACCGGTTGACGCTTTTGATTGATCCAGGAAAATTATTGGATCGCACCATTAACTACATGCTCTACTACGTATGCCATTTCATGAGTACCGGTAAGGAGTTGGCAACCGAGATATTGAATGAAAATATTGAGCGCTCAAAAATTACCGTCGGCATCCCCCAGAAGCTTGGGTTTCACAGCCGCCCCAGCCTTCTGGTCGCGAAAATCGTTCAGCATTATGGTGGTCAGGTGGAGCTTTGCGTAGATAGAGACAGATTTGATGCCAGCAGTGTACTCGATATCCAATGGGCCGGTGGAAAGATTCAAAAAGAAAACATTGAACAGGTCATTTTTGAAGGTGATGTCCGTGCGCTCAAGGATATTGAAGTGCTGGCAAGTGTAAATTATGGCGAAGACACCATGGGAAAGGGTGTTCCCCTCCCCAAAGAAATTAATTATCTAAAGTAACCTATAAACATTTCCGATTTAAGATATTGCAGTCAAAACGAATGAAGACAGCCTATGCCATTATCGTCGCCGGCGGAATAGGTGCAAGGATGGGGTCTAAAACCCGTAAGCAGTACCTTTCCATCGATAACACACCTATCATCATTCATACCCTTCGCGCCGTTGACGCCGCGCTGTCGGTTACCCACATTATCTTGGTCGTTCCCTTAGACGATATCGAATTTGTTGAACGCCATATCTTATCCGGCATGTGTTTATCCACGCCAATCCAGGTCACCGCAGGTGGAAAATCGAGGCAGGCGTCTGTATATAATGGTCTATTGGCAGTTGGGGATCCGGAAAGTCTGGTCGTTATTCACGACGGGGTGCGTCCTTTCATTACCGGAGAGGAAATAGACCGAAGCGTTGAAACCGCCCAAAAATTCGGTGCATGCATTTTTGCAGTGCCTGCCCATGATACCCTAAAGATTGTCCAGAGCGATAAGACCATTACCCGAACCTTAGAACGACAGCATGTGTGGCATGCCCAAACCCCTCAGACATTTCAATATCACCTGATCAAAATGGCACATGAAAAGGCCATACGGGAAGGGTTTGAGGGAACAGATGATGCTATGCTGGTTGAGCGGGCAGGGGGAATTGTAAAAGTGTTACCAAGTCATCACCGCAATATCAAAATCACATCCCCCGAAGATCTAAAAATGGCGGAAGCCATCATGAAAACAGCTCATCAATGAGTTTCGAAATCATTATTTATGGTCCCGGAGTTGATGAATCAAAGCAATCGTCTCTTCTGCCGTATCAGCAAACAATAATTTATTTTCTCTCTGGTAAGTTTTGAACAAGTCTCGTGGGTGTTCCCCCAATAGAATCAGTGGCTTTTTGTTTTTGAGGGCCAGGGCTATCTCGCAAAGTGTTCCCGCCCCTCCGGGACATGCCACCACAACATCGCTCGAAAGAATATTGATGCTGTTTCGCGCCTGCCCCAAACCAGTAACAATCGGAATGTCAAGATAGTCCGAAGCATGACGGGTTGTACTGTCTGGCAAAATACCAACAACAAATCCGCCAGCCATTTTGGCACCCCTTGCAGAGGCATCCATAACACCGACGGCACGTCCCCCGTTCAACAGAATCCATCTTTCTTTGGCAATGCGATTACCCAATTCAAACGCCAACGCTTCAACCGCTGGTCCAGTCGCACCCCCCCCCATCACACCTACAATAAAGAACCGTTTGCCCATCTTACGCGTTATCCTTTTGTAATGACCTGCTGTACCAACCCTGCAAGTCTTTTTGAGTCATGCCGGATAATCCCCCCTGAAGTATTGAGCATGGGCGCTTCATAAACGGCACAGGTTTTCCAGATATCAGCGTTAAGATCGAATTGAACAACATCCGCCAATTCACTGCGATAGCGAGATACCAGCGAGTCGTCCGGCTTTTCGCTATTCATTAGGACTCCATCAAGTTTCCGTTCGATACATTGTTCGATCTTGCTGAGAAAATCAGACCCGGCAAATTCGCTGGTTTCACCCAACTTTGTCATAATATTCAGCACATAAAGAAGTGGCGCCCTTGTCTTTTGCAATGCAGCAATAACGCCTGGTACAATGAAGTTTGGCATGATGCTGGTGAAAAGATCGCCCGGACCAATAATGATATAGTCAGCATCTATAATAGCGTCAATAACCGGGGGATAAACTGAAACGGAATCTCCGTAATGGGGAACCAGAAAAATATCTTTAATGCTTTCCCGGCAGGTGTCTTTGGGTAGGTCAATGGCGCTTTCACCGAAAATGTGACGACCATCAGTAAGCTCTGCGACCAGGGTTGCCCGATCGGTGGTCACAGGCAACACGGTTCCCTGAAGGTCCAAGATTTCCGAAAGGGCGTTTATGCCGCTTGGGAAACTGCCGGTGTACTGGGACAGCATCGTTAGCAGCATGTTTCCAGCGGTATGGCCTTTCAGACGGCGGTCCTTAACGAAACGTCTTAGAAAGACATCTCGTACGAATTCACGATGAGGGGAGAGGGCCAAGATACATTTCAACGCGTCTCCCGGTGGCAGCACCCCGAACTCATCTCTAAGGCGGCCAGTGCTCCCCCCGCTGTCCATCATCGACACCACTGCGGTTATACTGATATCGTTGATATCCCTTAAGCCGGACAGGAGGGTAAATTGACCGGTTCCACCACCAATGGTCACAATTTTTTTCATTTTGCACGGCATACTGCCACCTTTCTGCAACAAAAGTATAGAATGAATGGGGGCGTTGTGTGAGTGTCGTCAAACGTTGTATACATTCAACCACGCCATTTCAATGAATTTTTTACATTCATGCCCTTGTTGACACGCCCAGGTGTTTAACTTAACTTATTGAATAGCGAAGCGATTTTAAAAAGACCATATTTCAACGCATGAACAGGAGAGAGAATATGGAAGCAAATCGAAATGAAATGGGAACCGCGAAATTTATCAACCAGCTAAAGTCCACCTTCAATCAATTACCCCAGGAGATTCCCCTCTACCTCTTTGTAAAACCTGGCCAAGAAGATGTTTTTGTAAAAACCAACCGACAGATTGTTCGGGCCTTTCGTGAACTTACAGATAAAATATCCTTTCGGGAATATGGACTGGATCATGAGTTGGCTAAAAAATGGAACATTCAGCGCTCACCAACACTACTTATCGCACCTGAAAGATATCGTATCCGCTGGATAGGGGCCCCCATGGGGGAGGAAGGGAGAACTTTTCTTGAAACTTTGCTCTTGGTCGGAAGCGGGGACAGCCAACTGACCGAACAGTCAAAGAAAATTCTTCAAAAAATCGACACACAAAGAAATGTCAAGGTGTTCGTCAGTGCCACTTGCCCCTACTGTCCTCAGGAAGCCGTAAATGGAGTTCGCGCTGCCATCGAGCGGCCCGATTTGGTCTCTTTGGAAATCATAGACATTCAATGCAACCCAGATTTGACGGACCAGTATGCCGCCCAGAGTGTCCCACAAACCTATGCCAATGATGTATTGGTGGGGCGAGGTGCCCGTTCGGAAGAGATATTTGCTGCCTCTCTCCAGAAACTTGAACCTGTGAGTGTATTCATCCCCGATGTTGACGCCGAGCAGGTAGAAACGGATTTGGTTATTGTGGGTGGCGGTCCGGCAGGTTTGACAGCCGGGATCTATGCGGTACGGAGCGGCCTGAAAACGGCGCTTGTTGAACGGGATGCATTGGGCGGACAGGTGGCCACCACGCCGGTGGTTGAAAATTATCCGGGATTTACGCAGGTTGGAGGAAAGACCTTGGTCGATATCATGGTAAGCCATGCGCTCGAATACGTTCAGATCTTTCAAGGGGAAGATGTCGTTGATATTACCACCGGAGATGAAATACGGGTAACCACTTCCAGACGCGTTTTCATCACTAAAGCAGTACTGCTGGCCACCGGCGCACAACATCGTCTACTGGGAGTACCTGGAGAAAAAAGGCTTTCAGGAAGTGGTGTTAGCTATTGTGCTACCTGTGATGGCCCTCTCTTTCGTGGCAAACACGTACATATGATCGGTGGCGGAAACAGTGCGGTAACAGAAGCGCTCCATCTCCATAATATGGGAGTAAAGGTCACTCTCATCCACCGGCGTGAACAATTGCGAGCCCAAGAGCATCTTACAAAAACACTCTTTGAAAATAGAATTCCGGTCCTTTGGAACTCAGAAGTAACAGAAATTCGTGGTGACAAGAGCGTTGAATCGATTTTAATTAAAAATACGAAATCCGGTGAGACCACTGAAGCGAAATCCGATGGCGTTTTTTTGGCCATCGGGTATGAGCCCGCTGTCGTTCTTGCCCAGGCGGCGGGTGTTGCACTGACACCGGACGGATATATTCAACATGACGGTCACCATCGAACAAACGTGCCAGGCGTCTATTCTGCCGGTGATGTGGAAGGAGGGTTCAAGCAAATTGTGACTGCCACCGGTCAGGGCTCTGCGGCAGCACTGACCATTTTTGAAGATTTGATCCATCCCTATTGGCTAAAAAAGGATCGCAACTAGCAACATCGAGGGCACGCATCTTTTTTAAACCAACGCAACAATTAATTACACTTATATTACTTATTTACCAGTTAAAATCTGATAAGCATTCGTAATTTCTTTAAACCGTTTTTCCGCAAGCGTTTGAAACTCTTTACCCAGGTGGGCAACCTTATCTGGATGATACTGATTGGCGAGTTTACGATAGGCCTGTTTGATTTCTTCGGGGGTCGCATTTTCGGATACGCCCAAAATTTCGTAAGGGGTCTCCGTTATGGGGTCCTTATCCCTATGGGCACGATTTCTGTCGTCATTGGCATGGGTTTGGTGACGCTGTTGACCGCCTTCTCCAGGTGTGTCAATGGATTTGAATCTTTTTAATAGCTTATAAATGAAAAATAAAACGATTAAATCATCTATCCATCCCCACCCGGCCAATATGTCGGGTAGAACGTCATAGGGGAATAAAAAATAAAGGAGAGCTGCAAGCACAAGCAAAAATTTTTGCATGGGTTAGTTTAACCATGTTTTGTACAGGAGACGCTGTTACATAGTGTTTTATGAATTTCATCCAACATATCGCAGGTTTGGTCGCACCCTGGAAAATTGCTCCGGTTATTACAATTCTTACAAGGACTTTTAACAAGGTAACCAATCTCAAAATCATATCGATGTGAAATATGAAGAGCAGAAGGGGGTTTTGACGACGTTTTGAACTCGCCGGATGATTTTGTTGTCACATTTAAGGGGTGGCTTTTCTCTTTACGCCATCTTGCCATACGATGACCTCCAAAAACAGTGCTTTTTCAACTGAGCAGAAGAATCCTGCAAACGATCGCATTTGAAAAGTTTGCAGCATTTTTTGTTTCGCTATTGCATACGGTTAAAAAGTTATACCATTGTCAAAAAAAATAACAATAGCACGGCTATCTGATACAGGCAAAGTGAAAGTATCTGGGGGATTGGTTTATCATCTCAACAATTTCATATATAAAATCAAATCTTGACACGCTGGTTGGAACTAATTAATCTTTCTATTTTTCCTGTTCAACCCATAAAGGTCCGCAATGTCGTACCTGACAAAATATTGAAGAATGAGGAGTGAAAGAGATGAATAAAAATAAAAACATTGCCAGAAGAGTGTTTTTCTGGATCGTGTTTGTATTATTTGTTGTTGTGGCAACATGTTGCAGCCTGTTTTATTGGGGAATCGAAATGTTACAGACCCCAATGAACGCTTTGACAGCAGCGGGAGATGAGTTACCTGAGGTCAAATCAATCATTGCGCTTTTTGCCATGATCAAGCAGGGCATATCCTGGTATGGTGTTTTGGGCGCCTGTCTTTTCTTTTTTTTGGCTGTTTCCCTGTTATGGCTACCGATTAGAAAACATTTTAAAACAACCGCCCAGCAGGTTGCTCCCCCCTCAAAGGCAAAAAAAAGCAAGGGCCAAGAAATGGCCGAAAAAAAAGAGCAGGACAAACGGCTTTTCCTTTATCTGCTTTCGGTCTTACAACGTGAGGGGCGCCTCATGGACTTTTTTTCAGAAGACTTGGCCCCTTTTGAAGATGCACAAATTGGCGCCGCCGTGCGCAGCATTCATGAGACTTGTAAAAAGGTTGTTGATAAAACCCTCACGCCGGTTCCGGTAATTGATGATGAAGAAGGCGCGTCCATTACGGTGCCATCCGGTTTCGATCCCAGTGCCATCAAGTTGGTCGGTAATGTTTCGGGAGAGCCGCCGTTCACTGGTGTTCTTCGTCATCGGGGGTGGCAGGCCAAAAAGGTGGAGCTTCCAACCCTGACAAACGTTCAAAACGCTTTGATTATTTCCCCCGCAGAAGTTGAAATTTCTTGAGAAATACAACCCGTCTATCATAAAGACAGGCATTTAAGTAAAGGATACGTGTTTTGGCTGAACCAGTCTACATAATCGGCATTGATTTAGGAACGACCAACAGCGTCGTATCATATACAACGATCGAATCGCCCCCCGGGCAACCCGCTCAAATCAACGTGATGAGCATCCCTCAAACTGTTGAGCCCGGCGTTGTTGAAGCTCATAGCATGTTGCCCTCATTTATTCTGGCCCCAGGGCCCCATGACGTGCCTGAGAAGGCACTCTCACTGCCATGGGAAGATGAGGGCATTTTTGCCGTGGGAGAGTTTGCTAAAAAGCGCGGGGCGGAAATTCCACACCGCATGATTGCGTCCTCGAAATCGTGGCTCTGTCATTCCCTGGTAGACCGGAACAAACCGATTTTGCCCTGGAAAAGTCCTGAAGATTGCCCAAAGCTATCCCCCGTGGAAGCATCCTCTTTGATTTTGCGACATATTCGAAATGCCTGGAACCATACTATAGCCAGAGATGAAGACACCATCGATGAACGTCTGCTCATGGAAAATCAGGACATTTTCCTGACCGTTCCGGCCTCATTTGATGCAGTTGCCCGCGAACTGACCGTTAAGGCTGCGATATCTGCAGGACTGACACAAATCACCTTACTGGAAGAGCCTCAGGCTGCCTTCTATGCCTGGATTTACGAAGCCGGCGAACAATGGCGGGAATTGGTCCGGGAAGGAGACCGTGTGCTTGTCTGTGATATCGGAGGGGGAACCAGCGATTTCAGCATGATCCAAGTATCGCAATCCGAAGGGGAGTTGGTATTGGAACGAATCGCCGTGGGGGAACATCTTTTGGTGGGGGGTGACAATATGGACCTTGCCATGGCTTATGGCATTTCTCAAAAGTTGTCGCAGCAAGGCACTAAAATCAATTCAAATCAGCTGCAGGGGCTTTGGCATAGCTGCCGAAACGCAAAAGAGCGCCTGTTCTCGGATTCCGATCTTGAATCAGTGCCATTGACCCTCCTTGGCAGCGGCAGCAGTCTGATTGGTGGCACCATTAAGACCGAACTTGTTCAGTCAGAAATAGAAACGGCTATTTTGAATGGTTTTCTTCCAAACTGCCCTTATAATGCCGCGCCCCAAGCAACGCCATCGGCAGGTATTCGTGAGTTGGGTCTCAGTTACGAAGCAGATCCGGCCATAACCCGACATCTCGCAAACTTTATTCGCCACACCATTCGGGATGAAGACACATCTGAAATAAAGCCATCTGCAGTCCTGTTCAACGGCGGCGTCATGAAGGCCTCACCGTTGCGTTCTCGCATTGTTGAGGTGTTGAACGGATGGCAATCCGAAACCGGGGACCAGAATATTCGGGAACTTATCAGCCAAGACTATGACCTTGCTGTTGCCAAGGGTGCGGCCTACTATGGCCTTGCCCGACGCGGCCAGGGAATTCGGATTCGCAGCGGTCTTGGCAAAAGCTATTATCTTGGTATTGCCGCGTCCATGCCGGCAGTGCCGGGGATGCCAGCGCCGGTCAAAGCACTGTGCGTCGCACCGTTTGGCATGGAGGAGGGCACTGAGGTGGCCCTTTCCAACCAGGAATTTGTTCTGGTGGTTGGGGAACCGGTTAAATTTGAATTTTTAAACGCTTCCTCTCGTTTTGATGATGTACCGGGTGATATTATTGAAGATTGGTCTGGAGAAATCGCACCGATTACAACCCTTGAAGCAACGCTTGAAGGAGAACTTGGCGCTGCAATTCCGGTCACCATGGAAATCAAGGTGACGGAAGTCGGTACGTTGGAGATATGGTGTGTATCAAAAGAAAATCAGGAAAGATGGAAATTGGAATTCAATGTGAGAGAGAGGGATAGTCGTCTTGTTTGACAAACGATATATTGTCGGTATTGATCTTGGCACAACCAACTCCGCGGTATCCTATGCTGACCTTTCCGCTGACAACAACATGGGCACTCAACAGGGAGGGCGCCCCGCCATAAAGCTGTTTAAAGTCCCTCAGCTTACGGGTCCAGGAGAGGTCACCCGACTGAATGTCTTGCCCTCTTTTTTATATATTCCCGGCGAATTTGAAATTTCGAAAGACGCCATATCTCTGCCATGGGCCACCTCTGAAGATTATTTTTCGGGTGCATTTGCCCGGGACCATGGGGGGAAGGTGCCATCACGTCTGGTCTCATCTGCAAAAAGCTGGCTGTGCCATGGTAATGTTGACCGCCAGGCCCGTATTCTGCCATGGGGGACAGCTTCATCGATAGAAAAAGTGTCACCCGTTCAGGCCACTGCTGCCTATTTAACACATGTTCGAAAGGCCTGGAACAATACCCATGGAAACGACCCGGAGTTGTCCCTCGAAAATCAATTTGTCGTCATTACCGTGCCGGCATCATTTGATGAAGTCGCCAGGGACCTGACAGTTGAAGCCTGCACCATGGCCGGGCTTACTCACATAACCCTCCTCGAAGAACCGCTTGCCGCTTTTTATAGCTGGCTGATTCGACATGAAAACAACTGGCAAAATTATGTCCAACCCAACGAATTGATTCTTGTATGCGATGTGGGTGGCGGTACCACAGACTTTACATTAATAACGCTTCAGGAGACCGAAGGAAGCCCCCGATTTGAGCGACTTGCCGTAGGGGAACATCTAATACTTGGCGGTGACAATATTGATCTCGCCCTGGCAAGACAATTGGAATCACAATTTTCTTCACAGAATACCAAGCTTACCGGGGATCGCTGGAAAACCCTTTGCCACGAATGCCGACAGGCCAAAGAGACCATTTTGAGCGACGCCTCAAATGCTGTAACCATTACATTGATGGGGGAGGGCAGTCGTCTTATTGCCGGAACCGTTAGCGGCAAACTCACCCGGGATGACGTTACATCCTGTATCATTAATGGTTTTTTCCCACTGGTAGACGCACAGGGAAAAAAAGCACCTGACCGAAAAGGCATTACAGAGTTCGGTTTACCCTATGCCTCGGATCCTGCCATTACACGTCATCTCGGTGATTTTTTAACGCTTCATCAATCTGAGGTGATTTCAAAATTAGGCAAAAAAACCGCTGCACCGGATTTGATTTTATTTAACGGCGGCACCCTTAAACCAAATATCATTCAACAACGAATTCGTGAAGCCATCCGGCACTGGTTTCAGGAATCCGATGACGCATTACCACGCGTCTTGAATAATCCTGAGCCGGATCTTGCTGTTTCTTTGGGTGCGGCCTATTATGGGTTGGTTAAAAACGGAATTGGAGTCAGGGTTGGAAGTGGCAGCCCGCGCGCCTACTATCTGGGCATTTCCAAGAAATCAAACCAGCAATTGACTTCCGCTAGGGAAGCCATTTGTCTCGTAGAGCGCGGCTTGGACGAAGGCAGTGATATCGATCTCACCGATCAGAAATTTCAAGTATTGACCAATCAACCGGTACAATTTGACGTTTACAGTTCCAGTTTCCGTTCCGGAGATCGCTGTGGTGATCTAACACCGGTGGATGACTCCTTTACAAAGCTCCCCCCCATTCAAACCGTGATCGAGTTTGGTAAAAAAGGAAAGCATACTGAAATACCGGTAAATATAGCCGCGAAATATACCGAAATGGGGACCCTTTCATTGTGGTGCCATAGTTTGTCCAGCCCGCATCGGTGGCAGCTTCAATTTCAGCTAAGAGACTCTGAAACTCAAACAGAACTATCGGATCAAACCGTGCTGGAGTCTTCGGTGGTTGAGAATGCCTGCGAAATCATCGACATCACCTTTAAAAACGCCGCGGACAAGCAGGCCATTACCTCTCTGATGAAACAGATTGTCAAACTGACTGGTATGAAAAAAGAGCAATGGCCCTTAACGTTCATCCGGCAAATGGCAGATACGTTACTATCGTTAATAGACCAACGAACAAAATCAGCAGAATCTGAAAGCAGATGGCTGAATTTGACTGGATTTTGCATACGGCCGGGTCTCGGTGATGGTTTCGATGCCCACCGAATCAAGAAATTATGGAAAATATACCGTTCAGGGCCCCAATTTTCCAAGAACCTCCAGGTCCGATCAGAATGGTGGATTCTATGGCGAAGGATCGCCGGTGGTATGAGTCCGGGCTATCAGCGGCAAATAAGTCAGGACCTTTCATCCTTGATAATGCCTAAAAAAGGGGAAAAATCAAAGGTGCCACTCCAGGAAAAAAATGAGATGTGGATGCTAATCGCTAACCTGGAGCAGCTTCATTCGAAAGATAAAATCAGGTGGGGCAACCAACTTATTACTGAGATCGAAAAAACGCCAAAGAATAGTCAACTTTTCTGGGTATTGTCCCGAATCGGTGCCCGGGAGCTCCTCTATGCACCTGCGGACCGCGTTATTCCGCCGAATACGGCATATCGTTGGTGCGAGACATTAATGTCGTTAGCCACGAAAAACGTCCTGCCCGTTGGGAAAGCAATGGCACAGCTATGTAGAAAAACCGGTGATCGGGTGCGGGACCTTTCCCCGAAACAATCGGCCACGGTGATGTCATGGATGCAGCCCCATAATACCCTGGCATCCTGTCGACATCTTTTAGAAGAGGTCGTCCCTGTCGCTGACACTGAACAAGGTGATATTTTCGGCGAATCATTACCGCACGGAATTATTCTTCATGAGTAATAATGAATGAATTTTCTAAGAACGGTTTACTCGCATATTGAGTGCTTGTGCCCATTCCGCTTCAAATTCCATCAAGCTTGAGCCCACCACATGCTTAAGGGCCTCAGAAAAAGCCTCGCCTTTTGCCATTTCATGCAGGACGAGCCTGAGCATGGCTTCTCCGTAGGTGTCAATTAGATATTTCACTGCCGAATTCGCCATGGCATATGCCTTGGCGGCGGCATTACGATCGTTACCAATATTCCCTGGCAATTGTGACAACAGATCATCGGTGATTGTGGGAATACCCTTTAACGTGAGATCAGTTTTTTTATTTAAATTATCAGTTGCAGCATAATATTGGGCAAGTCCCTCATTTAACCACCATGGACACCTTGGCCCCATGAGATCAAATACAACGGCATGGACATATTCATGAAATAGTACACTTCGCAATGAACGATAATCAGCATCGACCACCGGAATTTTTATCTGGCCTTCATAGAGGCCGGCAGTCCACTGAGGAGATCCAGTAATGTCAAAATATGCATCGCGTGTCAATAAAGTCACCGCGATCTGCCGTTTGGGATATGCTTTTAATCGTGCGCCAACGTCGTAATACGCATCTTCTAGGATACCCAACACAGCGTTTTTCATTTCTGGCATACTCTCGCCATCAAACTGAACCGAAAAGAGGTGATTGGCATCCGTATTAAACGTTTCGCTAACCTTGATTTGTTTCTGGAGCTTTGAGAGACGGTTTCGAAGGGAGGTATCTTCAGGGTTCAGCACCAGTGCTTTTTCCCATGCATCTGAGGCATTTACCATATCGTTTCTATGATAATAAATTTGTCCCAGTTGCTTATAACCGATGTAGCTTTTACTATCTAATGCCAGTACCTTTTCAAATACCGACTCCGCTTTTTTATAATCGCTCTTATTAAAATGAGCTATGCCGAGAGACACATAGAGGTCCGGATCATCATCCACATAAACAAGCGCTGCCTCAAAGAACTCCACAGCCTGTTCATAATGATTTTGTTGTAAAGAATCGATACCCAAATGTTTATAACACAAGGCAATATAAAACCTCAGATTTTCATCGCCATCGTCTTCTTCATAGAGGTAAATCAGCTCATCCAACGCCTCATTCCAATCTTGGTCGTTAATATGATTTATGATTTCATGGGGCAGATACACCGAAGGAAGCCCCTCGCAGTTGCCATCACTAAAGGATGTCTGGGCCAACTGGGCAACGCCCAACAACAATACAACTGCCGCACATGCATAGAAAAAGAGTCGTCTGTTCATATGAATTGCCTACGCTGTTCAAATACGGTGTTGAATGTCTCCCTAAAACCAGTTATCATTATTGATATCGGAAAGTTGTCAAATATTCTTTAACCCTTTATCTTCTCGCAGCCAGTCTATTTCAACATGTTTCGTTCCAGCCGAACTCACATATGGTTTAATTTTAAGCGCATTGGTTTACCGCAATCTTTACGCTATGGGGCTTTTATGATATGCGTTTTTTCGAACGTTTAGAGATGAACTTATTATTTCAGGAACAACGATGCGTATTGGTTTAGGGTATGATGTTCACCGTTTGGTATCGAACAGACCACTGGTCTTAGGCGGGGTCACCATACCTTTTGAAAAGGGTCTGTTGGGGCACTCTGACGCTGATGTGCTGACACATTCAATCTGCGATGCACTGCTGGGCGCCGCCGCGCTGGGCGATATCGGCGAACATTTTCCGGATTCAGATCCTGCATTTAAGAATCGTAATAGCCTTCTTTTTCTTGATCAGGTTGGGAAAATGCTCGCAAACGAAGGGTATGAAATTGTAAACATCGATGCAACGGTCATTGCTGAAGCGCCCAAAATTTCACCTTACCGGCAAGAAATGCAGCACAATATTTCAGAAACATTAAAAATAATGCCGCATCAGACACTTGTGAAGGCAACCACGACTGAAGGATTGGGCACTATCGGTAAAGGGGAGGGGATTGCCAGCATGTGTGTAGCACTCCTGAAGGCTAAAAATAGACCCGACGCTTGAATTGACAACAATATATCTTATTATATGATATGTAACCAAGTACTTACAACCAATTTGCCAGAATTAATCGGCGAAAGCCAATCCCTGGATAACCGATTTAAACGCAGTAAAAGGAATGAATATGCCGATTCGTATATACAATACGATAAACAAGAAGAAAGAGGTTTTTACACCGATCAGCAATAACAAGGTGAAGATGTATGTCTGTGGCCCCACGGTGTATGATGCATGCCACGTAGGGCACGCCCGCTCCTCGGTGGTGTTTGATGTAATTGCCCGATATTTTGAAAGTAAAGGGTTTGACGTCACCTATGTGCGAAATTTTACAGATGTGGACGATAAAATCATTCGCCGGGCTCAGGAACTCGACAGCGATTCATCAACCGTAGCAGAAAAATACATCCAAGATTTCTACCGAGACATGGATCGGCTTCATGTGCGCCGAGCAAGCATTGAACCCAAAGCGACCGAACATATCAGTGCTATCCAGGAGATTATAAAAATTCTGATTGATAAGGAAATGGCTTACGAAGTTGAGGGGGATGTATATTTCTCGGTAACCTCATTCAAGGGATACGGAAAGCTCTCCGGCAGAAAACTGGAAGACATGGAAGCCGGTGCCCGGGTTGAGGTGGATGTTCGAAAACAAAACCCATTTGATTTTGCCCTATGGAAAGCAGCCAAACCAGGTGAGCCTTTTTGGGAGAGTCCTTGGGGCAAGGGAAGACCCGGGTGGCATATTGAATGCTCGGCCATGAGTTCGCAATACCTTGGTCAGACGTTTGATATCCACGGGGGGGGGAAGGATCTTATTTTTCCGCACCACGAGAATGAGATCGCCCAATCTGAAGCAGCCTTTGGCGTTCCGTTTGCAAACTACTGGATTCATAATGGTTTTGTGAATATCAATCAGGAAAAAATGTCTAAAAGTCTTGGTAATTTTCTATTGATCAAAGATATTTTGAAGCGTTACCATCCAGAGGCACTTCGGCTTTTTCTGATTTCCAATCATTATCGAAGCCCCATTGATTTCAATGAAAAAGCTATGGAAGAATCAAGTACTGCTTTGGAGAAGATCTACAAAGCGATGCAACGTATAGAAGCACTCCCCGAACCTCCGAAAAAATCTGAAAATCTCCTACTGGGTGAATTCTGGGGAAAATTCTGTGATGCCATGGACGATGATTTCAATACGGCACAGGGGCTTGGTATTCTCTTTGATGCGGTTCGCGCCGCGAACCGCATCCTTGATGATAGTGGCGGGGACGCCGCGCCTTCAGACCCGTCTGGAGCCCGTTCTATTCAAGCTGATATTGTTAAAATTTCAGGTATCTTGGGAATCATGAATGAATCACCGGATGATTTTTTCAAAGAAAAAAAGGCGGGGGCTTTAGAACAAATACAGGTGGATGCGGAACGCGTTGAACAAATGATTCAAGACCGCATGGCAGCACGAAAAGCGAAAGACTGGCAAAAGGCGGATCAGATACGAAACGACTTGGAAAAAATGAACATTGTTCTGGAAGACGGTCCGAATGGAACGCTCTGGAAAGTCTCTTCAAAATAGGCGGGTCGCCACAACTGATAAAGAAAAAAACCACGCGTCCAAGCGTGTTTTTTTTTCCCCTTAAGAGATGAATATGCCCCCATTTGAAATCATATCTGAATTCAGCCCTAAAGGCGACCAACCCCAAGCGATTGAAACGCTTGTTCAGTCAATCCAGAAGAATAACAGCCATCAGGTTCTTCTCGGCGTCACCGGCTCAGGCAAAACATTTACGATGGCCAATGTTATTTGCCATTTTAATCGGCCGGTACTGGTGATTGCTCCCAACAAAACACTAGCAGCACAGTTATTTAATGAATTCAAAGGGCTTTTTCCAAACAATGCCGTTGAATATTTTGTCAGCTATTATGATTATTATCAACCCGAAGCGTATCTGCCGGCATCAGACACCTATATTCAAAAAGATTCTTCGATTAATGAATTGATCGACAAGCTTCGCCACAGCGCAACCCGTTCGGTATTGACACGAAAAGATGTTATCGTTGTCGCCAGCGTTTCATGCATCTATGGGTTGGGCGCTCCAGAAGACTATCTGGCCATGAGAGTTCATGTAGCGCGGGACATGGTCATGAATCGTGAAACGCTGCTTCATGAGTTGATTGAAATGCACTATGAAAGAAACGACTATGACTTCCATCGGGGGGTGTTTCGGGTCCGGGGAGACAGGGTCGACATTTACCCGGCTTATGAGGATGACGAAGCAATTCGTATTGAGTTTTTTGGAGATCAAATCGACCAGATTCTAACCATTGATCCACTTAGGGGCACTGCCCGGCAGCCCCTCACGGAAGTATCCATTTTTCCCGCCAGCCATTATGTTGCAAGCCGCGCCACCCTCAAACAGGCCATCGATACCATCAAGGCTGAGCTGAAAGATCGGTTGGATTTTTTTCATGTTGAAAAAAAACTCATAGAGGCCCAACGCCTTGAAGAGCGCACTGAATTCGATTTGGAAATGATGCTTGAGTTGGGGTACTGTACGGGCATTGAGAATTATTCGAGGCATCTTACCGGTCGAAAAAAGGGAGAGCCACCACCGACCCTTCTTGATTATTTCCCGAATGATTTTCTTGTGTTCATAGATGAAAGTCATATTACGGTTCCCCAGCTTCGTGCGATGTATAAAGGCGATCGCTCTCGCAAAGAAACCCTTGTAAAATACGGATTCCGTCTACCATCAGCGCTGGACAACAGGCCATTGATGTTTGAGGAGTTTGAAAAAATGGTTTCGCAAGTGGTGTATGTTTCTGCCACACCGGCGGATTATGAGTTGGCAAAAACAAGTGTCCCGCCCATTGAACTCATCGTTAGACCAACCGGGCTTCTGGATCCACCAATAGATATTCGAAGTGCACAGCATCAAGTGGATGATCTATTAAACGAAATTGCTGCGACCATCGACAATCGGCAACGCGTGCTTATCACCACCCTTACCAAACGTATGGCCGAGGATTTGACGGAGTACTATTCGGATATTGGAATTCAGGTTCGATACCTGCATGCTGATGTCAGCACCTTGGAGCGGATGGAAATCATACGGGACCTAAGGGCAGGGGAATTTGACGTCCTGATCGGCATCAATCTTCTGCGCGAAGGACTTGATATACCGGAGGTATCTTTGGTGGCCATATTGGATGCAGACAAGGAGGGATTTTTACGGTCTGCAAGATCGCTCGTGCAAACGTTTGGGCGCGCTGCCAGAAATGCCGGTGGCCGTGTTCTGCTCTATGCAGACAGGATAACACCCGCAATGCAAACAGCCATGGAAGAAACCCAACGCCGCCGGAAAATTCAGTCGGCATACAACAAAAAGCATAAAATCATCCCAACGACGATCCAAAAAGAAATTTCCACCGGTTTTGAGGCTTTATACAAATCAAGTTCAACGGAGGATTCAATTATTTCGGAATCAGTTGCTGAGTACCGTTCTGAGACCCAGCTGGAAGAGGACATTGCCGCCTTGGAAGCGGAGATGAAACGGGCGGCTAATGATCTATTGTTTGAAAAGGCCGCTGAAATAAGAGACCGCATCGACTTTTTAAAAAAGAAGCGGTTGTTTGAATACTGATGGTTTAAGGAAAAAGGTTTCTTGTTATCTAATGAACGATAATGAATTGCCAGTAATGAAGAACCTACGCAACAAACTACGCCATGTTTCTTCAGCCCCCGGTGTTTACCTGATGAAAAACGCCCAGGGGAAGGTAATATACGTGGGAAAAGCCAGGAGCTTGAAAAAACGCCTCTCCTCATATTTTATCAAATCTTCACAGCCGGACATCAAAACCGAAGTCTTGATCAATCACATCAAAACGTTTGAAATCTTACTCACTGCTACCGAACAGGAAGCCTTAATCCTTGAATCAAACCTGATTAAAAAATACCGCCCGAAATACAATGTCATTTTAAAAGATGACAAACGCTATCCTGTTCTTCGTATAAACGTAAACGATGCGTATCCAACGCTTTCTGTCGTCCGAAAAATTCTAAACGATGGGGCCCTATATTTCGGGCCTTTTTCATCTGCCGGAACTGTCCAGCATACCATTAAAATTATTAATAAAACATTCAAACTACGAAAGTGCAAACATTCAGAACTTAAACAGCGGATACGCCCCTGCCTCCATTGCCAGATGAATCGCTGTTTGGCGCCATGCTGCCGGGAGGTGGACCCGGAGGCCTACCACAAGATGGTAAAGGAGGTGATACACCTCCTAAACGGCGGAACCACTGATTTGATCAAAAATATCAAGGGTGAAATGCTTACCGCCGCAAAACAACAAAATTTCGAATTGGCGGCACACCTCCGAGACAAAATGTTTGCACTAGAAAAAATCAGAGAAAAACAAGTCGTTGTCACCACCGATATGACCGATCGCGATATCCTTGCCGTCGCTTATAAAGAACACTGGTCCGTGATCACCCTGATGGTGGTCCGAAATGGCTGTCTCATTGGATCCCGGCATTATGAATTTACGGACAACATATCGACGCCAGAAGAATCATTGGAAGCCTTCATTAAGCAATATTATAACACGTCACCTTTTGCCCCTAAAGAAATCCTCATTCCCTGTCAAATTGACTCAAAAGCTCTGATTGAAGCATGGTTAAAATCAAAACATGGGAAAAGCACCCGCATTATCATTCCTCAACGGGGGGAGAAGGCACGACTTGTGAAACTAGCTCTTCAGAATGCCCGTAGCCGCACCGAAGAAATCGTTGCAGCCGCCCTGTCTGATCAGGCCTTAATTGGTCGTCTTAAACATCATCTTAATTTACCCAGGCTCCCGAAACGAATCGAATGCGTCGATAATTCGAATGTTTCAGGGACCCATCCGGTTGCTGGGATTGTGGTGTTTGAAAATGCACGGCCACTTAAATCGGATTATCGAAAATACAGTCTAAAGCAGGTGATGGGACCGGATGACTACGCATCCATGGAAGAGGTGTTATCCAGAAGATTTTCCACTAAAACAACTGGAAGCCCCCGACCCGACCTATTAATAGTAGACGGCGGCAAAGGCCAGCTCAATGTCGCCCTTGATGTCCTTCAAAATTTAAATATAACGGACATTCCAATCGTTGCGATTGCCAAAACAAAGGGGGAGAAAACCAACGATTATGACAAAATATACCTTCCGTGCAGGTCGAATCCGGTCCCATTTACCAAAGAGAATGATCTTATCCTGTTTTTACAACGGATACGCGATGAAGCCCATCGGTTTGCCATCAGTTTCCATCGAAAAAAGCGAGGGAAGCGCGCTACGCATTCGATTCTCGATACCATCCCTGGCGTCGGCAATAAACGGCGGCAACAACTCCTCCAACATTTTGGCAGCGTGGACAAAGTTCGAATGGCGCCACTTGAGGAAATCTGTGGGTTGCCAGGATTGAACAAAAATATTGCCAAAATCATCAAAAAAACCTTACAGTCTAACAACACAAAATTAGGAATATCTTAAGATAAGCTGCCATCGACCGTCGGAAAACCAAATATGTTCCGAAAGATATCTCTCTTGACTTTTTTTTAAAAAAACAGAATTATTCCTGGGCATTTTAAATTTAACTAACTGGACCTATTGGCCGATGAAACAAAATAGACCTTTTTAGATAAAGGCATCAACACGTAATAAACTTTTAGTTTCAATCAAAAACAGGATCGCAGGATGATGTTTTACAACGTGGAAATCTGGTACCTGCTAACGCAGGCTCACCTCTAAGTTTGACATAAAAAACTGTTAAATTGGCCATTGATGTGTAGTTACTATTGAATGCCATTGCCATAAGGTGCAGTGAAGGGAAAACGCATGGATCTTAAAAAAAAGATCGAAAACCAATTAAAATCAGCGGAGCTCTATTGCAAGCAAGGACTCTATCAGGATGCCAAAGCTGCCTATCAAACGGCATCAAAACTGATAAAAGGCGCATCAAATTTAAAAAATAAAGATTCTCTGCTGGCTGCCATGGAAAAAAAGTTAAAAGAACTCAATTTTACGGCAGAACAGGTAGAAACCGCACCCCCTTCCCATGAGTTACCGGAAAATGTGCAAAACTTGATTAAAAACCTATTTTCGTTTTCCGAGGAAACAGGACCAGACGCAGAGGCATTGGCAGGGGCCATTACGTTGGCTAAGTTTGGCCAGACAGAAAGGGCCATCCAGGAATTAACCAACCTTCTTGAGAGGGAATCTGTGAGGCTGGCAGCTGCAAAAAACATACTTCAATGTTTCCTGTTCAGTGATAATCATGAAAAAGCCATTGAAGCCTACAATTCCTGGACCACTAGTGGGACGTTTTCAGAACAGCATATTGAAAACATACGATTGTTTCTTGAAGACCAATTATCGAATAAAGGAATAGAGATATCTTCCTCCAGACTTATTCATACCGATCCACAGGTAACGGTCACATCAAACAGCCTGGCACCCCCAGATGAAGCGATTGTGGATATTGGATCTGTGCTGATTAATTTTGACCAGGGCCCCCTTAAGGGAAAACCGGTTGAACTGGATGTTAATTTTCAAACCGGAAACACGGTAAGTCTTTTAATAGAAAGCAAAGACAAGAGCATATTGGAAGATCTGAACGTTGGGTTTCATCTTAAAGATGTCCAGTATCGATCATCAGTGGCTATTTTTAGAGGGAACGGCGTGGTAAAAGCGAAACTAAAAATTCATGAGGGCCCCAAAAAGGGGGATTACCACATGGACATCAAAGTTCAAGAATAGCATTATGTTTGAAAAATATGTTTTATCTACAGGTATGATAACATCAATAACTGGTGCGATACGTGATGATTCTGCTCTTCACCAGCAACGGAGCTTCTTAAATGGCTATTTTTAATCTAAAAAAGCGCGAGATCGAATGCAAACTTGTGTATTATGGACCTGGCAGATGTGGTAAAACAACCAATCTCGAACAGGTGTTCAAGACTTATAAAAGACAAATTTCCGGTGAGATGGTATCGATCAACACCGAGGGGGACAGAACCCTCTTTTTTGATTTTTTGCCAATGGGACTTGGCAAAATCAGAGGTTGCGATGTGCGTGTCCAGCTTTATACCGTGCCTGGTCAGGTAAAGTACAAATCGACACGCAAATTGGTTTTAAAAGGTGCTGACGGGATCATCTTTGTGGCGGATTCTCTTGAGGTCCGGCGGGAAAAGAATATGCTGTCACTGAAGGATCTGCATCTTAACCTCAAAGATTACGGGCAGAGTATTTTTAAGATACCGTTGGTTCTGCAATTTAACAAACGCGATCTTGGTGATCAGGGCCTTCCCATTATGCCAATTGAAAAAATGGAACGCGATCTTAACCATCAGCTCAAAGTGCCGACGTTTGCAGCAAGCGCTGTATCAGGTGATGGCGTGGGTAAAACCTTGCTTGAAGGTTTGAAATTAATGCTGAAGCACCTCCAAAAAGAATTGAAATGGGCGCAGCAGTAACAACATCATAATACACACGATACATAGGTTATATGGAGACGATAGCACTTTCCGGGAAATTAAATTTTATTGAGCTTGCAGATCTTTTACAGCTGATTGGTAACAATGGCAGTACGGGTATTTTAAGACTGACCAATCCTCATGCATCAAGTCCCGCGACGATTTACATTCAAAAGGGAAACCCTATCAATGCCAGCCAAGGGCCCTTGACCGGATTAGACGCCCTGTACGCTTTATTTGGATGGACCGCCGAAGGACATTTCGAGTTTATTGAAGAAGAATCTGTCCCAACTCAAAAGGTTATCAACAAAAATCGCATGGAAATCATTCTTGACGGATTGCGGTTGCTGGATGATGGTAAAGTGCCCATATTGGGTCCAAAAGACAATGAATCAACTGATGGAGCCGTTGTTATGAAGAACTCTGATATTCCAACAGTCAAGGGACCACTTGTCGACTATATTTACATCGCAGATGAAGAGACCTTTTTAGACGGCAGCAAAATAGTGGAAGAAGGCAAATTCGGCAGCTGGATGTGGGTGATTCTGGAAGGCACGGTAAAAATTGTCAAGGAGACACCACAGGGGCTAATGGAACTGCTGAAAATATCGGAAGGCAGTTTTGTTGGAAATATTTCAACGTTCCTAGCGCGCCAACATGTTCGAGGCGCCTCTGCAGTCGCTGATGGAACGGTACAATTGGGGGTGGTTGATTCTCAACGGCTATCAAATGAGTTTTCAGCCATGTCAAAGATGTTCAGACAACTCCTACTCAGCTTTGACAGTCGTTTGGCGCAGACAAGCAGCCACACCCTTCGAATACGATTGAATCAACCGGTATTACTCGATTTACAGTCGGAATACGAGCCGATAAAAGACATGGATGAAAACAACCCTGATGCGGTGTACCTCCTTCAACAAGGAAAGGCTGTTGTGGTCCGAAAAATCAATAACATCAATGTCATTATCGCCGAGTTAAAACCCGGTGATTTTATGGGCAGAATTCCGTTTCTCAACACAGGGCATGAGCCCTATTCTGCAGAAGTTTACAGCACCACAGATGTTAAGTTCGAGCCCCTTGATTTGACGCCCTATCAAAAAGAGTATGATCGATTGTCAAACACCTTTAAGAACATCATCGAAAATATTTCTTCCTGCATCTCAGCAACAACCCAGGTCGCATCAGATTTTTTCGAAGGAAGCTTTCCATCGTCGGAGTGAGGAAACAATTTCAAAAAATAACGAAATATACTACACCCCAAAGGGACTGTGAGAGAATGCCATGACACTCAAAGAGCGAAGAAAGCACAATAGGTATCCATCGATCCACTTGTCGTATGTTTGCCTGGATGAAAATCAGGAGATTGTTCAACAATCCATGGGAAGGACCCTGAACTTATCCGAAAAGGGTTTACTGCTTGAAACACATTTTGCAATTGATCCCAAATACACAATTTTACTCGAAATTGGACTTCAGGATGATACCGTGGAGATAAAAGGGCGCATTATCTATTCAACACCATTAGACAGTGGTAAATATGGTACCGGTATTGAAATTCTGCAGACAGATAGACAGGGTAAGGACGTCTGGGAACATTTCATCCAAGCCAATGGTGTGGAAAGTACATCGTCAACGCCCGGAACATGAAAATAGGTGTTATTGCCGATACCCATCTAACGCGCCCTTCGAATTCATTAATTCAACTGTCGCGGAGCCTCTTTAAAGATGTCTCTCTCGTGCTTCATGCAGGTGACCTCACAAATCTTTCTGTTTTGGATGTATTTGCCGGAAAAAGAATTGTTGCTGTATCCGGAAACGGCGATTCGAAAATCATTTCTGAAAAATTACAGGCCCAACAACTAATTACTGTCAATGGATATCAAATTGGTTTAATTCATGGATGGGGCCGGGTAAAAGGAATTGAGGACAGACTCATTCATCGATTTCAAAGAAAGCCCCATTGCATTGTTTATGGACATACACATAGGGCTTCAAACCATATCCGTTCAGGCATCTTGATGTTTAATCCGGGGGCTTTCTCAGGGACCCGGATTTTCAAACGGAACCGCTCTGTGGGGATATTAACCATTCAAGATGGTATTAGTGGCAAAATTTATCCTATTGAATAATGTTGGTAATTTCTTTAAATACAACAGCACGATAATCAATTTAAAATTCTGACAGTATCGAAGAAAGGATTTTTTTATGAGTCAGGCAGTCATTGAAACTGATTTCCCAGATTTAAACCTTATTAAGCGTGGAAAAGTTAGAGATCTCTATGACTTGAATGATAGTCTGCTGATGGTGGCCACCGATCGCATTTCTGCCTTTGATGTGGTCATGCCGGATCCGATTCCAGATAAGGGCAAGATTTTAACTCAGATTTCTCTTTTTTGGTTTGATATTATGAAACCAATCATTGCGAATCATGTGATTACCAGTAACGTGGATGAATATCCCGCTGAGTGCCGTCCTTATGCCGATACCCTTCGGTCTCGCAGTATGTTGGTGAAAAAAGCGGAGCCACTCTCCATCGAATGTGTGGTTCGCGGTTATATCTCTGGTTCCGGATGGAAGTCTTATAAAAAAGACAGAACCGTATGTGGCATTCAGCTGCCAGATGGATTAAAAGAGTCGGATAAACTACCAACTGCCATTTTTACGCCATCGACCAAAGCGGATATGGGGGAGCATGACGAAAATATCGATTTTGAAGAAGCTTCCGATCGTGTTGGGAGGCAGTTGGCTGAACAGGTGAGGGACCTCAGTCTGACCATCTATCAAAAAGGGGCGGCAATTGCTGATGAAAAGGGCATTATCATTGCTGACACAAAGTTTGAATTTGGTCTTGTGGACGGAGAGCTGATATTGATCGATGAGGTGTTAACGCCGGACTCCAGTCGATTTTGGCCCAAAGCCAGCTATCAGCCGGGAGGCTCTCAAAAGAGTTTTGACAAACAATATATGAGGGACTACCTCCTTTCTCTGGATTGGGACAAGACGCCACCAGGGCCAAAGCTGCCGGACGAAGTGGTCAATAATACACGCAATAAGTATCTGGAAGCGCTTCAATTTTTGGCTGGTTCAGATTATGCGATATGATGGTGACACATATCAAACAATACCCCTCTCTCAGATACGAATGACCGATGATGTCTTCCGCATCACCACTGCGGAAGACATCAAAGAAATAGCCGCGACACTTGAATTCGTCGGACTTATCCGTCCACCGATCGTGAGGCCAACCGGTGACGCATCAGGATATATCATAATCGCCGGTTTTCAGCGTATTGCGGCCGCAATAGCACTGGGTTGGAAAAACATTGAAGCCCGAATCCTTGCATTTGAAACAGACGATTTTAAGTGCGCACTTCTGGCCGTTGCCGATAACTCATTTGAACGCCCGTTAAATCTGATAGAGTTATCAAACGCATTACGGTTATTAGCGAAATTTATCCCAGAGGGAAAAGATCTGCGACAGATAGCCGATGCCCTAAAATTGCCATCCAATCCGAACTTCTTTCAAAAGCTTTTGAAAATCGGCAAGTTGCATCGATCCATCCAGGAAGGGATTCTCCAGGAAGTTGTTTCACTCCCCAGTGCGTTGTTGCTTGAAAAAATGGATCAAAACACTGCGATTACACTTTCAGACTTGTTAAAGGAACTAAAAGTAAGCTTAAACAAACAACGAGAACTAATTGTTATCATAGATGAAATAGCCAAACGTGAAGACACAACGATAGCGGCTATTATTGGGGCAGCGCCGATTCGAACGATTCGTCAAAATCCGGACCTGGATCGCAATCAGAAATATCAACAGCTTCGTCAGTATTTAAACAACCGGAGATATCCAAACCTATCCGCTGCCAACAGTCAGTTTGCAGATGTCATTGCCTCTTTGTCCCTTCCATCTACGATTAGAATTGTGCCGCCACCGGGTTTTGAAGGAAAATATTTTTCATTATCACTTTCTTTCTCTGATCTTTCCGATCTCATCAGCCAATATGATGCGATTCATGATAAGATCCAACACCCTAAACTAACTCAGTTTTTTCACAGCCGCAATTTATCCTTTGATTTAGAAAAATGAACGTGTTACAAAAAATCAAAGGAATCAACACCCTACCCTTGAGTGTTTGTTAATCGCCATATTGTCTGGCGGTTATGAGTTCAGGAGGAACAAATGGCTGTCTTCACGATTTCGCGTCAATTTGGTGCTGGAGGACTAACTTTAGGGAAGTTAATTGCAAATAAGTTAAATTACACCCTCTATGACAATGAATTAATACAGCTACTCGCCAACAAGGCCAACGTTTCACCTGAATGGATCGTATCCATGGAAAAGGAAGCCGGTGGGGCACTTCAAAAAATTATGTCGAGTTTGGTGTCAAAAAGCCTGGTTGATCGCATACTGGATGATTCACGCGGATATATTGACGAAAAGATATATGTCAATTTGTTACACAAGATCATCGAAAAAATTGCCAAAGAAGGCAACGCTGTTATCATTGGCAGGGGGGGGCAGTACGTTCTAAAGGGACGCGATGATGTAAAAAATATTTTGCTTGTGGCAAAAAAAAAGGACCGCATTCGCTTTATTGAGGAGCATTATAACCTCACACATAAGCAAGCCCGCCAGTCGGTGAATAACGATGACAAAAGGCGTATAAATCTCTACCGAAAGTTTGGAAAAGAAGATTTTGATGAACCTGCACTGTATCACATGGTGTTCAACACAAGTAAAATCAAACTCGATAAGGCATGTGAACTTGTCTGTGATTTAGCTTAATTTGGAATAATATTTTTAACTATTTTGCCAACGATTACTGAAATTTTCATCCACCAAGACGTTGTTGATACGCCCCAAGCGAAACTCATCAGTGCGCACTTCACCAACATCCCCAAGCACATTGTTCAAAATGGTCAAAGTGTCTACCAGGCTGTTTTAAAAAAATCAGCAGATCCCATTTTGCAGGGCAAACGCGTCCTGTTCCTTACCCAAAACAGGGGCGCTTTTTTAAAAAGCTGTCCAGGGACCAAGACATACACCTGCTGTGGATATGAAATTCTGCACATTGGCACCTTTTGCACCATGGATTGCAGCTATTGCATCCTGCAAAGCTATTTTCACCCGCCCGTGTTGCAGTATTTCGTAAACCACGATGCGCTGATGATCGAGTTGGAAAAAAATTTTTCGTCCGACACAATCCATAGAATCGGCACCGGTGAATTCACTGACAGTATGATTTGGGAACGGTGGACCAATCTGTCTGAAATGCTTGTTTCCAAGTTTTCCGAACAATCCAATAGTGTTTTAGAGCTGAAAACGAAAACAACCGCAATTCAAAGGTTGAAGCATCTACGTCACAACAAAAAGACCATTGTGTCGTGGTCGCTCAACACAGAGAAAGTCATTCGGCAGGAAGAAAGAGGTACCACATCGTTGCAAAATAGAATTGCTGCGGCTGTTGAGTGCCAATCTTGGGGCTACCCGCTGTCGTTTCATTTCGATCCCCTGATTATCTATGACGGGTGTGAGCGAGACTATGAAAAAGTGATTGAAATGCTGTTCTCATCAATCGCCCCCGAAAACGTCGTCTGGATCAGTTTGGGGACCTTTCGGTTTATGCCCGATTTAAAGCCAATCGTACAGCAACGTTTTCCGCACTCCAAAATTGTCTATGGTGAATTTATTCCTGGCCTTGATGGCAAAATGAGATACTTTAAACCGCTTCGAATCGCCTTGTACAAAACAATCATAAAAAAAATCGCTGAAATTGCACCGAATGTGCTTGTCTATTTTTGCATGGAAGATGATGACGTGTGGGGAAACTGCCTGGGGTTTTTGCCGGAAGAAAAGGGCGGCCTCCCCAAAATGTTAGACCAAAGTGCCGCTCAGCACTGCGAACTGAAGCTCTAAAACAGGAAAAGGGGGCTTTTTAGTCTCCGTCTAAGCCCCCTTCTCGTCATCTAATATCGCTTTTTTAAAGCGATGTATCTTATTCTTTCTGGCTGTTGATTTCCTCTATGACTTTTTGGGCTATCTGTGCCGGTACTTCATCATAATGAGAAAATTCCATTGAGAACGTGCCACGCCCGCCTGTCATGGATCTCAGGTCTATGGCATAGGTTAGAAACTCAGCCATAGGAACCTGCGCATTTATGACCTGATTTTTTCCTTTGGAATCCATGCCAAGGACGCGTCCTCGTCGCCCGTTCAAGTCCCCCATGATATCTCCCATAAACTCGTCCGGCGTTGTGATGGCAACTTCCATAATCGGTTCAAGCAACACCGGTTTGGCTTCCTGTGCCGCCTTTTTAAACGCCAAGGCACCGGCAATTTTGAAAGCCATTTCAGAAGAGTCAACCGCATGAAAGGAACCATCATCAAGGGTCACCCTGAAATCCACAAGTGGAAATCCTGCCAGAACACCTTTTTGACAGGCTTCAACGATCCCCTTTTCAACGGCGGGGATGTAAGTCTTGGGGATAGAGCCACCAACAATTGCATCCACAAATTCAAACCCATTGCCCCGAGCGGCCGGCTCCATCTGAATCCAGCAATCACCGTATTGGCCATGTCCACCCGACTGTTTTTTATGTTTTCCTTGGACCCGGCATTTTTTCTTAATTGTTTCCCGATAAGGCACTTTGGGCGGATTTAAGAGGACTTCAACATTGTACTTTCGTTTCACCTTCTCGATGGTGGTCTCGATATGAATTTCGCCGCGACCTGATAGCAGGATTTCTTTTGTCTCGGCATTTCGGGTCAATTTAAGCGCAATATCTTCTTCAAGTAACTTTGTAAGGGAACTGACAATCTTGTCCTCTTCCCCTTTGTTTTTAGCTGATAATGAGAATGTAATGAGTGGTGGCTGGGCCTCGGTGCATTTAAAAACAATCGGGTTTCCTTCATCGCAGAGCGTGTCGCCGGTGTGCGTATCTTTCAATTTGGCAATAGCGACGATAGCGCCCGGACCGCCCCCGTCAACCTGCTTCTGCTCTTTACCTGCCATGCGCAACAATTGAGAATATTTTTCTTTTGTTTTGCGGGAAATGTTGTAAAACCCGCCATCCCCACCAAGGGTACCAGACACTACCCGGATGAGAGAAAGCTGCCCGGCATATGGATCTGCAATTGTTTTGAAAACAAAACCAGAAAAGGGAGCCGCCGGATCAGCGGTCCGTGTAACCTCGTTTTCACCACTTGTGTCGGTACCAACAAACGCTTTTCGTTCTTCAGGATTTGGAAAAGAGTTTACAATAAAATTGCAAAGCAAATCGATCCCCACATTGCGCGTCGCTGAACCGCAAATAACCGGAACTATAGAACGGTTGATGATTCCTTTTTTGAGAGCGCCTTTGATTTCGTCGTCAGAAAGGGTTTCCCCTTCGAGGTATCGCTCCAGGAGTTCATCGTCCGCCTCGGCCACATTTTCCACCAGGGCCTCCCGTTCTGTTTCCACCTGATCCTTCATATCATCAGGAATATCCGTGGCCGTTGCTTTTCCTTTATCGTCATAAGTAAATGCCTTCATGGCAATGAGATCAACAATCCCTTTAAAGTCTTCTTCTTTGCCTATTGGCAGCTGAAGAATGATCGGCTTGATGTCAAAAGAGGTGGCGGCATCATCCAGCGTTCTTTGAAAATCGGACCGGTCCCGATCTAACTTGTTGACAAAAATAGCAACCGGCAATTCAAGGCTTTCTGCAAAATCCCAGGCTTCTTCGGTTTGCACCTTAACTCCGTCCACGGCATCGATCGGCATTAAAACAGCATCTGCCGCCTGCATACAGCATCGGGTATCGGTAAAGAAATTTTGGTCTCCGGGGGTATCCATGATGTTAATGGTGCACTTTTTCCACTCAAACTGATGGATGCCGGTACTGACACTTGACCCTCTTTTAAGCTCCTCTGGCTCAAAATCCATTATGGTATTGCCTTCTTCGACTTTACCAAGCCGGTTTGTGACACCATTGTTGAAAAGCAACACTTCCGCCAAGGAGGTCTTTCCGGAGCCACCGTGGGCTACAATAGCAATATTCCTTAATTTATCAACCGTTTCAGCCATTTAAGTTCCTCTCTCTCAAAAAAAATTTAAAATCGTCCTGTCAGGCAGCAGGGCCTGGTTGGATGATTTTATGGGATAAAGTTTCCTATATATATCCCCTAAAAAAATCAAGAGTAAATTGGTGTTGTTGCACAAAAACCGCATCATACCAGTGAATATAAAACACCCGGCACTTAGCGCTGAATAAAAATAATGAATTCCTTATTTCCTTTCGGGCCCAAAACAGGAGAGTCAACAACGCGCTGGGGTTTTAGCCCGATGTCGCGTATAAAGGCAGAGATATTTTCTGTAACAGCGGTGTGCAACGCCGGGTCTTTAACAACCCCACCTTTGCCAACTTTTTCTTTTCCCACTTCAAATTGGGGTTTTATCAACGCAAAAATAGCCGCCGCGGGCTTCAAGAATTTCAAGACCACCGGTACAACAATTTTAAGAGATATGAAGGACACATCGATGGTTGCCAGATCAACCGGATGGGGAAGGGCGCCATCCGGCAGGTATCGGATATTGGTTCTTTCTATTACATGAACCCGGACGTCTTGTCGTAGTTTCCAGGCCAATTGGCCGTAGCCCACATCCACAGCATACACATATTTTGCCCCATGTTGTAATAAACAGTCGGTAAATCCACCGGTGGATGCACCAACATCAAGGCATTCGAGGCCCGTCACATCGAAGCCAGTATTTTCGAGCGCCGCCTCAAGTTTTAGTCCGCCCCTGCTGACATAAGGAAGGTCTTCTCCCTTTAGCGTAATTTCCGCATCCAGCGGAATCAAAGCACCGGGTTTATCAACCGGCATTTGATTGACCAAAACCTTTCCTGCCATAATGACCGATTTGGCCCGGGTACGGCTTTGAATAATCCCCCTTTGCGTGATCAGCTTATCGAGTCTGTCTTTTCCTTTAACCATGTTATATAAAATTATCCCCGCAGAACGCGGTTGAAAACTTGATGATGTTCAATGAAAAAAGGGATATCAAGATGATGATGCGGTCAGCTTATGCGCTGCGGCGACTATCGCAGCGGCATCCACCTGATACAGAGAACGCAGCAATCGTTGGGAACCGTGGGGCACAAACCGATCCATAATGCCGATTCTTTCCACTCGGCACCCGACAATGCCCTGATCCATAAGGCTTTCAATGACGGCACTTCCAAACCCACCTTGGCGAACATTTTCCTCTACGGTGACAATCCGTGGTATTTTAACTGCCAAGGATCCAATCAATTCTGCATCCAGGGGTTTGACAAACCTTGCGTTTACAACCGTTGCACTGATTCCCTTGGTGAGTAATTCCTCGTAGGCAGCCATCGCTTCATGAACGGATCTACCGATAGCCAAAATAAGCACATCATCACCGTCTGTCAGCACCTCAGCGGTTCCGAGGGACAATAGAGAAGTATCAGGATCAACCGGGACTCCAGTGGCACTTCCGCGGGGATATCGGAATGCGATCGGGCCGTTATGATTCAAGGAGGTCTTTAGCATTTGACTGAGTTCATTCTCATCCTTAGGAGCCATCACCACCATATTCGGCAGGCTTCTTAAATAAGACAAATCAAACAATCCGTGATGAGTAGGGCCATCCTCTCCAACGATGCCGCCGCGATCTATGGCAAAAACGACCGGATGGGCATCAATGCAGACATCGTGCAAGATTTGGTCGTACGCCCGTTGCAGAAAGGTGGAGTAAACAGCAACCACCGGCCGTAATCCCTCGGCAGCAAGTCCGGCCGCAAATGTAACACCGTGTTGTTCAGCAATGCCCACATCAAAAAAACGGTCCGGAAATTCGGCGGCAAACCGAGACAATCCTGTTCCCTCTGGCATGGCAGCTGTTACGGCAACAATGCGTGAATCCTCCCGGGCCAGTTTGAGCATGGTGTCCCCGAATATTTCCGTGTAGCTTGGAACGCATTGTGCGCTTGTAATCCGGGCACCCGTTTCTACTTCAAAACAACCGACCCCGTGGAAATAGACAGGATTTTTTTCAGCCGGCTCATACCCCTTTCCCTTCAGGGTGGTAATATGAAGCAGCACGGGCTCATCCATATGTTTTATATTGTTTAATATATCAATCAAATGGTTTATTTTATGGCCGTTAATCGGGCCAAAATATTCAAAGTTAAATGCTTCAAACAACATGCCTGGCGTTACAAATGATTTAAACGACTCTTCGGATCGTTTGGCGATTTGATATACATCATCACCAATCTTGGGAAGTGATTTTAAAAATTCGCCGAAATCCTTTCTCATTTCCTGCAAGCGCTTGGCAGAAAGGGTTCTGCTCAAAAAAGAGGAGAGGGCGCCTACATTTTTTGCGATCGACATGTCATTGTCGTTGAGAATTACGATCAGATTTTTGTGAATATCTCCGGCCTGGTTCAATCCTTCATAGGCGAGCCCAGCCGTCATGGAACCATCACCAATAACGGCAATCACTTTTCCCGGATCTTTTTTAAGGCATTTTGCGCATGCCATCCCAAGTCCGGAGGAAATGGACGTGCTGCTGTGACCGGTGGTGAATCCGTCGTATGGGCTCTCTGATAGCTTTGTGAACCCAGAAACACCATTATGCTGGCGAAGTGTGTGAAATACGTCTTTTCGACCGGTTAAAATCTTATGGGCATATGATTGATGCCCCACATCCCAAACGATCTTATCCCTCGGAACATCAAAAACGTAATGAAGTGCGATGGCCAGTTCAACCGTACCCAAACTCGACGCCAGATGCCCTCCATTTTTAGAGACCACATCCACAATTAAATCGCGAATGTTTGCAGCCAGCTCTGGCAGCTCCTTTTTCGAAAGCTTTTTTAAGTCAGCGGGTGTGTTTATTTGATGTAGTATGCCCAACCTATTTATTTCTTTCCAGTACGTAAGTTGCGATCGCTCGAAGTGGATCTGATCTGTTATCAAAAATATCGAGGGCCTGCAAGGCATCTTCAATCAAGTCACGTGCCTTTTTTTTTGACGCCGCAACACCAAGCAAGGTAGGATAAGTACACTTATCCCTTTCCTGATCCGTGCCAACCGCTTTCCCCATAAGGTCAGGATCTCCCTCAACATTCAAAAGATCATCCACGACCTGAAATGCAACGCCGATATTCTTTGCGTACCGTTTTAAATGCGCGAGCTGCATATGGTCCGCGCCGGCAATGCGTGCACCGACTTCGACCGCAGCATCTATCATTGCGCCGGTTTTGAGCCGATGGATATTCTCCAGGGCATCTAAATCGATGTCGCTTCCTTCCGCCATCAGGTCCCGCATTTGCCCCTCCACCATGCCAAGACTTCCTGACGATTTCGACACTATTTGTATCACCGTCATCCATAACGCATCATCATTGGAACAGTGCATGGATCTATCAGAGAGCACATCAAACCCGAGGGTCAGCAGCCCATCCCCAGCCAGGATAGCGGTTGCTTCATCGAACGCCACGTGACACGTTGGCTTGCCCCTTCGCAATGCATCATCATCCATCGCCGGCAAATCATCATGAATCAAGGAGTAGGTATGAATTAATTCAATGGCGCATCCGGCAAGAAGGGTGTCTTTGCTATTCGACATACCGATGGCCTCACCGGTCGCAATGCTCAAAATCGGCCGAATCCGTTTACCGCTGGCCATGACTGCATAGGTCATTGCGTCTGCCAGGCGGCCTTTGATGGTACTTTTTAAAAGAATTTCTTGAAGGGCATTGTTGATTTCACTCTGTTTATTTTCAATATAATTGCTTAATTCAAAATCCATATGCTGTCTATGTTATTCATCGAATAGGGGATCTTCATAAATTTCACCATCGTCATCTTGTATCAATTGTTTGATGGCCGCTTCGGTCTCTTCAAGTTTTTTTGAACAAAATCGGGATAGGGCAACCCCTTCTTCAAATTTTTTAATGGTTTTTTCAAGGGGCAATTCGCCTGTTTCAAGCTCGTGTACAATTTTTTCAAGCTGCTTCATTGCCTTTTCAAAGGTTTGTACCTGTTTCGCCATTGTTTCACCTGTAATGTGAATTTTTTTATATTCATATAGGTTAAGCCTTATCCTCATTTACCCGAACGGTGATCCTGCCGCTGTGAAGCATTATCTCCAGTTGTTGATCGATATGGACCTGCCGTGAATCCTTCACTATTTTTTTTTGAGGAAGGGTCCGCGTCACGCTATAACCTCTCTCTAATATTGCCAATGGGCTCAATGCATGTAAAGACGTTTCTAAATTTGCATACCGGTATGTGTCCTCTTTCAACCGATTCATGCACGTCGATATTAATCTATTCGTCTGGGTGACGAGATTCGTTTTATTTCTGATAATGGTTTGTTTCGGTGACAGTAATTTCAGTTTTGCCGCTGTCCAATCAAGCTGTTTTCTGTTGTCATTATAGTTACGAATTATCAGTCGTTTGACGCGATTTATTAATTGATCGGCCTTTTCCTTTAGATCCTGAATTTTTTTTTCAGGATGCACCAACCTTGTTTTATAAAATAATAATTTTTCACGGTAGTGTTCGATACTTCTCGAAAGGTTTCTTTCCAGGTTTCCTTCCAAATGGTCGATCTGCTGAATCAGATTTGCCTTTTGAGGAACAACCAATTCTGCTGCTGCGGATGGTGTCGGTGCGCGCAAATCCGAAACAAAGTCAGATATCGTGTAATCGGTTTCGTGTCCGATGGCAGACACAACAGGCACATCCGAATTGAAAATGGCACGGGCGACAACCTCACTATTGAATGCTTGGAGATCCTCCATGGAACCCCCGCCCCTTGCCAGGATAATCACATCGCTCTCGACCCGGTTGGCAGTTTCAATGGCTTGTTTTATTTCTGTTTCTGCCCCTTCACCTTGAACCCTTACCGAGAGTATCTGGATGATCAAATTTTCAAATCGTCGTTGGGCCACCCTGATAATATCATGAACCACCGCCCCCTTCACGGATGTAATAAGGGTAAGTCGCTGTGGCAAAAAGGGAAGGGGCTTTTTATGAGCAGGATCAAACAGGCCCTCGCTCTCAAGTTTCCTTTTCATTTGCTCAAACGCTATTTGAAGCGCCCCGACGCCTTTTGGCTCCATAAGTTCTATGATAATCTGATAGGCGCCTCTCGGTTTGTAAACAGTGATCCTCCCCAACGCGGTAATCGCCATACCATCCTGAGGCAAAAAACGAAGTGCTTTGTTTTGCCCTTTAAACATAACAGCACTGATTTGGGCGGATTCGTCCTTCATGGAAAAATAAAAATGGCCTGAAGCAGCCTTCGTAAAATTTGATATTTCACCAGAAATCCAAATAAATGGAAATTTTTCTTCAAGTAAATTATTAATTCTTTCCGTTAACTCTGAAACAGATAAAATTATTTGCTGACCACAATCTTCATTACTAATAATCATACTAAAACACTTTATTTATAAGCTCGAGATCCTTACCAGAAACGCAGAAAAGGCACCCTGAAATGATTTCAAAGGAGATATGACATAGACCTATAGGCGCCCTTTTTACCCCACATCAAAATATAACGTCTGATAATGTATATTATGTAAACTTTTATTATTTCCCGCCAAGCGCCTCTCTTACAGCTGGCGGAATGAAAATCTCATCTATCGGCTGCTGCCTCAAAAATTCGATTAGAACCCTGTTCTTGTTAAACTGACTGAGGTTTCTGTCCATGATAAACCGTTTTTCTTCCTTTACAATGCAAAATCCGCTTTTTACCGGAAAGCCAGCCTGTTTGAAACTTTGCTCCATCACTTCAATACCGAGTTTCTCCGAGATCTCTTTTAAGTGCTGATATAATTGTTCGGGTTTCATAGAAACTTATTACGCTAAATACTAATCTATTTTATTTATATATAAAATTAAATATAAAAGCCATTAATTATAAAGTAATACATTAACTAATAACCGCCATGTTTTAACACATAACAGGCCAAACCATTCCGTCACCCTTGACTCACCTGAACGCTGTGTTATTATTCATTTTGAAACATTAACCATTACGCTAAGGAGAACACTAAACATGCAGCAAACAGCCCCGTTCCAACAGACAAGAGCTCAAGTCCTTGTAAATGAATTTATCAGAAGCGTTTACAATTGGATGGCAATTGGTCTTGCACTAACAGGTGCTACCGCATATTACGTTGGCAACAGTGAATCGCTCCTGACCATTATTTACAGCAACCAGCTGATATTTTTTGGACTCATCATCGGTGAACTTGTCCTCGTATTTTCGCTTGTGGCAAGGGTTCAGAAAATGAAAGCGTCGACTGCCACTGGCATGTTCGTCGCATATTCCGTTTTAAATGGCGTCACCCTTTCCTTTATATTTCTCGTATATACAAGAACGTCCATCACCTCAACGTTTTTTATTTGTGCTGCAACTTTTCTCGCCTGCAGCATTTATGGGATGACAACAAAACGTGATTTAACTTCCATGGGTGGCTTTATGGCCATGGGACTTATCGGGATCATTATTGCATCCCTGGTCAACATGTTTCTAAGAAGCCCAGGCATGCACATGATCATCAGCTATCTCGGAGTTTTAATCTTTGTGGGCCTGACAGCCTATGACACCCAGAAACTGAAAGCGATGGCGGCAAGCCAACCAGCCGGACTCTCATCCGGCGTCATTCGAAAAGGCGCTATAATGGGTGCGTTGTCCCTGTACCTTGACTTTATCAATCTGTTTATTTTTCTTTTAAGGATATTTGGCACCCAACGCGACTAATTCAATATAAAAATACCCCAATCGAGCATATTTCGATTGGGGTATTTTTTTTATTTAAGACAAAAGAATTACCTTAAAAACAAATTGACAAAATCCCTTTCAAATTTACCCAAGCACCTTTTCGACAATCCCTGCTATTTTTTCACAATAAGCCTTTGTTATTTCAACGGTTGGCCCTTCTACCATAATTCGACACATTGGCTGCGTTCCAGAATATCGAACCAGGACACGCCCTTTGCCAGCCAGTTCGTTTTCAACCTCATCGATCATCGTCTGCACCTCATCTACAGTTGAAAGCGGCGGCTTATCTGAAACCGATACGTTGATTAACTGCTGCGGCAACACCGTCATAACCTTTTTTAATTCAGAGAGCGACATTGACGTCTCTTTTAAAACAGATAGCAACTGCAGCGACGACAAGAGTCCATCACCCGTGGTGTGATGATTTAAAAAAAGCAAGTGTCCCGAATCTTCACCCCCAAGCATTGCCCCGGCGTGTCGCATTTTCTCAAAAACATGCCGATCTCCGACATCCGAGGTTTCATGCTGAATTCTCAAATCTTCCAGACAAAGCTTAAGCCCCATGTTACTCATGACGGTTGTTACCACCATGTTATTTGCAAGCTCTCCCTTATCCTTCATATGTCTGGCGCATACGGCAATAATTTGATCACCTGAAAGCACTTCGCCTTTTTCATCCACCGCAATCAAACGATCGCCATCACCATCAAACGCAAGCCCAATAGAGGCTTTTGTTTTTAAAACCGCATCCTTTACGGATTCAGGATGTTGTGATCCGCAATTTTCATTTATATTCATTCCGTTCGGCTGGTCATGCAATACCTGAACGATAGCCCCCAATTGCCTGTAAACTTCCGGGGCTGCTTTATGCGTCGCGCCATTGGCGCAATCAAGAACGACCGTCATCCCATACAAAGAAAACCCATTCGGCAACGAGCCCAGCAAAAAGTCGACATAATTTTTTATTGCATTTGGCACATGGCTTATTTTTCCAACATTGCGAACGCTTTTGCATTCAGCGGCCCAATCGGTTTCCAGCAATCGAGCTTCCAATTCATTCTCTTTTTCCACGGTCAACTTACAACCATCCGGACCAAACACCTTGATGCCATTGTCATGGTAAGGGTTATGGGACGCAGAAACAACAATCCCGGCAACGGCATTTATATTTTTTACCAAATACGAAACCGCGGGTGTCGGGATAACCCCCGCAAGCAATGCATCGCCTCCCATAGCGGTGATACCGGCCGCAAGGGATGCGGTTATCATGCTACCGGATACGCGGGTGTCTTTACCGATAACAATCCTCGGTTTTTCCCCCTGTGAATTTCTGAAAAAGGAAACCACAGCCTTTCCAACTGATAACGCCACCTCTGCAGTCATTGGATATTCGTTCGCCACCCCGCGGATACCGTCTGTGCCGAAAAGCTTGCCCATCAAACGTCCTTTCTGTTCGCGGAAAGAATCATATTTTAGGTATTAACACATCAATCTGTTCAACAAATCCAAAATGACGATCTCTCGTCAACAAAGTACCCCCTATCTCCATACAACAGGCGGCAATCCAAACATCATTAATTGGTATTTTTTTCCCCTTTTTGACCAATGACAGATATATAAGTCCGTATTTCGAGGCAACCGCCTGTGTCACATTTACCACCCCAATCCCTAATACTTGAATGATTTCTTTGAGTTTTGTTTCATTCCACTCACGCCGCCCCCCCTTTATGAACCCATAGGAAAGTTCACCTAAGACAATCGACGGTAGATATATATCTTCTCCGAAATCTGATATCGCATCAACAACCGGAGCAACGCCTTCGGCGAAATCACAGTAAGCATTCGTTGTTAATTACTTCGATATTTTCCCAAAAAACATATAGTTTTTCTCAAGATTTACTACCAGTGTGAAAAAATCCAGATAATCCAAATTGACAATCAATGCATGGTTTCTGTCTGATGACAGCAGGAAGCGCCATGCCTCTTTATCCTCCTCCCCCCCATCGGGGGGGATAAGAGGGGGGGCGAACATATGATATACTCGTATAGCCTTTCCAAAACTATAACAAGGAGATATCATATGCTCAGCCCCTTAAAAGCCATCTTACTTGCCGCAAACAAGGTTGCCAAGGAAAATTTGATTTCAGAGATCATTTGCCCCGGATGCGGAGAATGCCATCGGTTAACAAAATGGGGGCATTATACACGTTATCTTTTCCATGGCGAGGATACCATCCGGATTCAACGGTTCAGGTGTTTAAACAGCCGCTGCCCGCGATTCACCTTTTCTATATTGCCGCACCCGCTGTTGCCAATTGTGCGCTTGCCACTATGCCTCATCCTGTCGCTGTGTAGCATGTATCAAAAGGGGGACTCGATAGCCGAGCTTGCGAGGACAAGCGGTAAAAGCTGGTCTGTCATCCGACGCGCTCTTGCGATCGGCAAGAGGATAAAATCAGTTTTAAATGACGAGGTCCCCTGTCTTCAGCCAGCGGTTTCCTGGACAGCCTTTACGCATCTATTTTCTTGGGCTTTGTTCCCGGGGCGTTTTTAAAAAGTTGCCACCAACATGAAACGATTATAGCGTTATATCGGTCGGTTCCGTTAAGGTCGCCTAAAATATCATTTGAAAGGAGACCGCATATGGAACTTACCGATGAAAACATGACCCTTGCCATTTGGCGCTACGGCATCATCAGCCCCTTGCTGCACCAGCATCCGGATCAGGGACGCAAAGGTGAATTACTTGAAGAAATGAGCCGACGGACGTTTGTCCGTGACAATGGCGAACAAATCACCTTAAGTCCGGAAACCATCCGTAAATGGCTCGCCCGTTATCAGCAAGGCGGGCTGCCGGCCCTTGCCGACAAAGAGCGCTGTGATAAGGGAAAACACAACGTTCCTGAAACGCTCATCGATGCCATGACAAAAACAAGGAAAGCGCATCCGCGTTGGACCATGACCCGGTTGTTTGATCACCTGATTGCCGAAGGGATATGGAATGGACAGCGTCCCAGCCAGTCCACCCTCTATCGGTTTGCCAAATCACATAATTTGCTCAGAGACCCTCACCGTCAGCCTGTCCGATCTTGCCGCTCTTTTGCCTTTGATGTCTTCGGCCAGCTTTGGATGGCCGATTTTCTTCATGGACCGAAGATAAAGCAGGGGCGACATAAACGAAAAACTTACCTTCATGTTATTCTTGATGACAGCGCCCGTTATGTGGTCAGCGGCGGATTCTATTTATCGGAAAAGGTCGAAAGTCTGATTTGTGATTTGATGGCCGCCGTAAGACGCTATGGCATTCCGCAACGCTTTTATACCGACAACGGTCCCTGCTATGCCAGTCGTCATTTAAAAGTCGTTTGCGCCAGGCTCGGCACCCAGCTGATTCATACACCACCATATCGGCCCCAAGGACGCGGAAAAATAGAGCGCCTGTTCCGGACGGTCCGGGATCAATTTCTTGCGACAGACTCATCAAAATCAATGGATCAACTCAACAGTGCTTTCCAAAAATGGCTCTCAGCGTACCACCTGGCAATTCATGGCACCCTCGGTTGCCCGCCCATAAAAAAACGGCTTGAAGGCGGCTGTGCATGCCGGCCGATGCCTGAGGTGGCCGATATCGAATCCTTGTTCATGATGGAACGTCGCTGCCGAATCTATAAAGACGGCACTATTCGGCTCTTTAAACAGATTTACGAGCTGATCGACCCAATGCCCGGAAAACGGGTAACGGTTTACTACACGCCATGGGACCTGTCCTGCATATATTACGGAACCTTTTTAAAACCGGCTTTTCGGCTGAACATGTCAGCCAATGCGCACCGTTTTGACCATCCCTAATGGAGGTAAAAATGAAAATTTCAATGTCCGAGTTTTTTGGATGGCATCGCCACCCGTTCTCCGATACATATCAATTACAAACGCCCTTTTTAGGGGAAAAAGACGATCGAATCTTACGTCGAGCGATTTCACTGTTAAACTGCGGCAAAAGTTTTGCACTGACAGGACCATCCGGAGCCGGCAAATCAACCCTTATTCAACATATCCTTCGTCAATTGGATACAAAGCATTATCAAACCACCTATATCCATTACGGCGGATTGCAGCGCAGCGGCATCCTCAAAGCGGTGGCGGACTACCTTGGCGTGGATACCGGCGGCCGAAGTGTGCCGCTATTGGTAAAACTTCAGAAACACATATTACAATTGGCTTCTGAAACCAATGCCAGGTATCCGGTATTCATTCTCGACGATGCCCAGTTATTGGAGCACGAATCCCTGATGGATTTATGTTCTTTAATGGTCAGCCCACAAAAGAAAACGGTGGCAGCTTCGATTATACTTGTCGGCGATGAGAGCCTTACCAAAAGGCTTCAATTGCATATCATGGCGCCTGTAAGAACCCGGATGACCGGCATCTTCAGTATGGAAGGCCTTGATGAAAAAGAAACCGATCTATTTGTGGCATATCGTTTGGAAGCAGCCAAAGCTCCTAAAGACTTGTTTGACAGCGATGCTCTCTCACTAATGAGTTCCCACTGCAGAGGAAACCGTCGACAAATCATGAATGTCGGCACGCTACTATTGGATGAAGCATACTTCAGGCAGGAAAAAACAATTGGACCGCATTTAATCCTTGAGTGCGACCTGATCGATCAATCCGGGTGAAACGGAAGCGTAGCGGAGGGATCTTCGCGCCGAGGGATAGCCCGGCGGTAGACTGCTGTCTACATCAACCAAAGGGGCCTTGTGCTTATCGGGCTCCTTTGGTAATTTATCACGATAATTTACTGGGATTATAAAGAAAGAATCAACATTCGTGTCAAGAACCAGCTTCATGGCCAATCCTGATCATTTACAACATTAAAATCTTCTATCGCATTGCGCAATTCTGCACACTCATCCGGCGACATCCACCCAGCCAATTCATGGATCAACTGTGCTCGACCCTTCTTTAAATTGTATTTTTCGTTCACGGCTTCCAGAATTAAAGCAGTTTTTGTTTTACCGGTTTTTGAAGCCATCAATTGGAGTCTGTCATTCGTTGTTTGTGGTATTCTAATACTTATCTGCATTGTGACCCTCCAAATAAGCGTAATACGTTTACATAAATGTATTACAAAGTCGGGTGAAAAGTCAACTTTTAAATGTACTCAGGACGCTTAGAGCCTGATCGTAAAAGTTATCAACGATCCCCAGGAGCCATGATGTTCCAATTTTCTGGGATGCTTCGGAAAGGCCCTTTATTACAGCCAAATAGTCCTTTCCATGGACCTGAATCTCCTTATTGATAATTTCCAAAAACCGGTTTCGCTGCTTTTCATCCCCCCCTTTCTCTACTCTTTCTGACGTAAGCTGCTCCAAGAGCTGCGGACATTTTTCAAAGAGCTCTTTCTTCTGACGAATCAGTTTTATAGAGGCCTTTTCTCCTGCTATTTCCTCATAAAGCCGGATTGATTCCGGCATTTTTTCAGTAAAAAGTTGAAATCGTTTTATGCGTTCCTTTAGTGCCATATCCACTTTATCCAGTAATCCCTCATGCAAAGCGGCTGGAAAATCCTCGCCAATAAACTCATATCGGACATGCCGATACCATTCTCTGAGAGAAATGAGATTTGCAATGTACAAGATATTATTGGTAACAATTCGACCGATCGACTGATATAAACCCTGCACATATGAAGTTCGAATTCCCCTTCCGATGCTTGCCGCCAATAGCCGTTCTGGCGTTAGTTCGTCCTTACGGTAAATCGAACCCGCGGCAATGACCGTACCATATGCCAACCTAGTCGGCCCGACCAATCCCCCCTGCCCTCCTAGGAAAATCGGCGGCTGGTTCAACATAACCCCTTGGGGTACATCCCCAATGAGGGAAGCTGTTGCCTTATCCTGGTTTGGTGTAAAATTAAAATGGATATAGGAGCTGCCCACTTCGGAATGGTTTTTTCGATCGGTGCCGCCTGCCATAAAGCAATCACAAAAATTGACAAGACTGCCCAGGGTAACATAGGGGAATAAGATTGTCTGCTTTAAACCGACGGTATGGGCGCCACTGGCCCCCTCCTCCAAAATCGTCCCTTCCCTGACATGAGCGCCAGATCCCATAGAGGCATTTTTCAAAAAAACCGAATCCTTGAAATACCCGCCCTTCAGCTGAACCCCTGGGCCAATTTGGCAGTTTTCTATTGTTACGGGTGCCTCTGACCCTATGATTGCCCCTTTGCCTATGAATGAAGATGATCCCAGTATTCTACATCCAGGGTAAACGATGACATTTTCACCCGAAAAACACTTATTAATATCAACATTGTTATCCTCAATTAAGACATCACTATCTGATACTTGAGAACTCTTTCCATATATGAAAGTATATTTAGAATTGTTAGTATCTTTCATTATACGTCCAACCTTTTAGCATTTAGTTTTAAGTAAGATTTATTACTTTCCGGTTTGCAATAGTAACGATAATGATGTGGTGAACACTTTCACCTTTCTTCTAAAATATCCCCACCTATCAAAATAAAAAGGCTTTTCTCAATGTTTATCTTTTTTTAAAACAAAGGTAGCAGACTTCAGATAAAAGTGTATAGTAAGCGCCAAAAAAACAAGAGGGGTTAAAAATTTTTGTGGCCATTTTGAATATTTTTCAAACAACCTGTAAGCGCTTTTGTGGAACTCTAAGTTTGATCGGATAGGATGTTTTCGGCTGCTTTTTCCAACAAGATGCAGAACCATAGCATTCGGCAAATATTTTACAAGCCACCCATTTTGACTCATCCTTCGGCACCAATCGGCATCTTCCCAATACATGAAAAATTGCTCATCAAGGAGGCCCACCTTATTAAAAGCGCTACGCCTCACAACCATACAGGCACCTGAAACCCAGTCCACCCTTAGGGGATTTTTGAGGTTATCATTACCAACCAATATGTTTTTCCGGGTAAACTTATTATTTGGAAAAATTCTACTAAAAAATGATGTGCGGCCAAACAGCCCTGTCATTGGGGTTGGAAAAGATCGCGCCGACCCCTGTATTGATCCATCTGAATTCAGGATCTTGGGTCCAACGACTCCCACCCTTGGTTCGTTATCTAAATAACTGCAAAGCGTATTCAGCGTACCCTTTTCGACCACTGTATCTGGATTCAATAGCATTACGTAAGGCGCGTTGCTCTTTTTTAACCCCTTGTTGACGGCAGCAGCAAACCCAATGTTTGCATCGTTTCTGATAATCTTAACTTGAGGAAACGCTTTTGAAATCTTTCCCATCTTGTCATCCGGGCTATTATCATAAATAAGAACCCCGAAATTCATCCCATCAATAGAGTCATAAACCGATTTCAGACACAAAAACAGGCAATCTTCGCTCTTATAGTTAACAATTATGATATCCAGTTTATTCAATGACATTAAGTTCCAAAATTAAAGTTTTAAAATATCCTTAAGCGTTGCTTGGGCAACCTCAAAACTAAAATGGTTTTTTACATTTTCTTTTCCATTTTTAGAGAGCTTCACCCAAAGGCTTTCATCTTTATAGACATTTACCAATTCATCTGCAAATTTCTGGGGCGTATCACCAACCATTACCCCCATGCCATGTTTAAGGTGCATTCCTTCAATGGCAACACCAGTTGCCACCACTGGCACCCCATAACTCATACTGAGGTTGATCTTACCTTTTACGCCGGCACCAAAACGTAGGGGAGCAATGGAAACACGACAGGCTTGGAAATAAGGTTCTATATCCTTGACATGCCCAGGAATAATCAGGTCCCCTGTTGCATGTTTTTTTATTTTATCCGGCGGATTGCTTCCAATGATATATGTTTTTGCACCATTTAGCTTTTCGCGAACGATGGGCAATATCTGGTCTATGTAATAACATACAGCATCAATATTCGGAGGATGTTCAAACCCGCCCACAAAAAGAATCCCGGCCCGCTCATCAAAAGGAATATAGGGTTTGTTATGGACCTGGTGGATATTTGAAAGGATTTGTATGTTTGCCCCCTGTGATAGGGAACTCAATATCTCTTTTTCAGTATGGCTCACAACAAGCGTCACATCGGCGTTTTCGACAAGTGCCAATTCTTGTCTTTTTCGCTCTTCGGCAATCCAAGCCATGGCTTTGCTCTGTTTTACCCCAGCCATTCGTTTTTCCCGAATAAAATGAACATCAACCGTATCAAATATGATAACGGCATCGGGGCAGCACTTTTTGGCGATCTCAATATACTTTTCCGCTAAATCGGCCCGACTGAGAATTACAGCATCAAACTCACGCCCTTTCTTTTTCAAATAACTTTCAATTGACGCAACATAAGGCGCATAAAGTACCTCTATACCTGTCTTCTGGAGATCTTTCACATACGGTAACTGGAACGGCAACCCCTCAGATGCAAAGGTCGCCTTGCACCCCATATTGGTTATTATTTTTAGAATGCTATACATCCTCATAGAGCCGGAGTCCCGGTCCGGGGTCACCATTCTCGAATCTAAGACCAAGATTCTTTTCTTTACGTATCGGTCCTTTTCCATATCTGGCTGAACACCATTATTGCGATGCTCTACAAGTTCTTTTTGCCATTTATTCCTAAATTTGTCCTGATTCAGCACCTGGTATCTTTTTACGCCTTTTGTCAGGTCACGTCCGGATGTAATCCCTTCAAAATGAACAACTTCAACAGTCGGCTCAAAGATTACCCGTTTACCGTATGAACGCACCTTAAATGCGAGATCAACATCCTCATAATAGGCCGGCGAATAGAGGCTGTCGAAACCGCCTATTTGAGAAAACAGATTTCGTTCAATCATCAAACAGGCACCGGTACAGTAATCGGCCTCTCGCATATAACTGTATTCCGGGCGCCCGGGATCGTCCAGATTTCCATAATTCCAAGAGGATCCATCCTTCCAGACGATGCCGCCGGCTTCCTGCAGGCGACCGTCAGGATAGACGAGCTTTGCACCGACCAACCCTGCATCAGGAACATTTTGAAGTGTTTTCCTCAAACCCGAGAGCCACCCCTGCGTCACCAATGTATCATTGTTGAGGAACACAAGGTAATTTCCTTTGGCCTTTCCGGCACCCCGGTTATAGCTTCCCACCACCCCCATGTTACGCTTGTTTTTCAAAACGGTGATGTTTTTTACCATCCCTAACATATCAGAGGTATCTTCGTCCGAGCCATCATCCACAATGATAACTTCGTAAGAACTGTCATTTGATTTTTCTAAGATGCTTTTAAGACAGGAAAACGTATAATAGGGCTTGTTGTAAATAGGAATAATGATGGAAACGTCAGGATCAGCGTTGGCGTTAAACGCGAGTGGGGAAAATTTCTCCTCAACTCTGTAAGATACGGAAGGCCTTTTATTCATATGCAATCGCTTCAGACTCAATAGTTTTAGTCTGATGCGATCAAGTAATGCCCTCGCACCATCCTGATAAAGGATTAACAGGCACTGAACGACATATCGTTTCAACTGTTTTGTGTGAAAAATACTGGTGATTGGCAAGGATCGAACCTGAAAGTTCATCTGGTTATAAAGTTTAAAAAGAAACCCGTAGAAACGGTTTGACAATAAAACCGAACACAATGGTGAGGATGAAAAACCATATCACCGCCGGCAGCTTGACGGATAGCAGGGAGATATCTTTGCGTTTATAATTAATTTTCACCGTTTGAATGGCATAATCCTTGTTCATTGGTTTTTCATAGAAAAACAAGAAAGATGTCCATGTATCGGAACGGCTTATTGTTGGTAATATCTGATGGTTGGAACTGCCTGTTTGAACTGATTTTTCAATGATCCCTGGTGAATGGTCCACCAACAGGCGAACGCTGCTGTTTTCAGCCGGGTTGGTCACCCGCGCTCGCCAAAAGACGCTCCCTTCGGATGGAATTCTCAAAGGCGGTGTCTCAATCGTAATACCATCCGATGATTCACACCGAATGGTATTTACAATTTCTGGTGAATTGAGAATGCTTTCCTCTGAAAAAGTCGCCTGAATGATAAAGGCTTGTTCATTTTGAAACGGTTGGAATCCCAGTCGGCTATCCAATTCGATGCAAATAAAAACAATCGGCAACATTAAAATGAGAAACGGCGTTGCCACATATCTTAAATACACAAGATTGTGCTTCAATATGTTGAATTGGTTAACAAGTATTCTCCCGATTTGATCACGAAAAATACCTGTTTCTAATATATATCCAAAAATTATATTCTTGTGGTATTGAATATTCTCTTGATTTGAAATCCGTTTAAAAATGGCCAACACGATGACCGACACAAAAAAGCTCAATAGAACAAGCGCCACCTCGTCAGAACACCAGGCGAAAGGCACCACGCAATAATCCGTCAGTTTGTCGAGTATGTATAGACACTGATGCATGATTTAGATATATCCGAGCCCCTTCAGGCGCTCCATTACATCGGGATCGTTTTCCGCATTTTCAAAAAGATCCACCTCTTTTTCGAGCACGTGAATTGCAAATTCCTCTGGTGATGAATAACCGGCGATTTCAGCACAATCCTTCATTTTTTCATAGAGATCCTTTTCAACTTTGATTTTTGGCATATCATCTCCTTTTACGCAAAATTACGATGATGAATTCGTTAAAACGAATCCATCAAAACTTATTAATGATTAGGTTTAATTTTTTTACTTTCCGGTTGAACGAATGGCAACACTTTCCCATCATGAAATTTTTGTTTTTCGATGCCAAAAATGTCCAAAATGGTCGGCGCCAGATCCTGTAAGGCGGGTTCCGGATCTTCCATTTTCCAATTGGAAAAGAAGACGCCGGGTACCAATTCGGGATCAACACAATGATCGCCGCTCCAACACCGTGTATTGGTTTCGATAACTTGCTCAGTAATGACCCCTTTTGCGCAATTCCACGACGCCCGGTATCCTTCCTCATATCCAATGATAAGATCCGGGGCATCATTCACATAGGGGCCTTTTAGTTCACCTCGGGCTGCAATGACACGTCTAATCGGCCGCATGCCATTTCCGTCGACTGAAAGAGATTCTATTTTGTCCTTCAGTTCAGCGATAAGCGCCTTCTTTTCCTTGCCGATTTCAACAATTCCGTCTCGTTCACGCCCCTTTGTATTGATAAAAATGCCGGCCAATCCATAGGCATAGGCCCGGGTTTTCGTCCAATCTACATTCGAAAACCACTCACCATCAAGCCCGGCGCCCGCTTTAAGAGAAAGATAGCCTTCTTTCCATAACCATGAATTGAGATTAACGCCATACTTGAACGATGTGAATCCATGGTCTGAAACAAACATCACAAGGTCTTTGCCATTGGTGCATTCCATTATTTGTCCAGCAAGTGAATCCATTTTATTGTAAAGCTGTTCAATTGTATCCTTATGCAGAGCAGTGTCTTTCCCCTGGTTCGCAGGGTGATCTTCACTTTGATATCTAAAAAACATATGCTGGATTCTATCGCTGGTGTCGAAAACAAACGCAAGGAATCCGTCTTTTCCTCTGCGCACGTTATCCATCAATAACGTCTTTCGTTCCTCATAGATGTCATATGCCTGGTCCAAGAAAGCTTTTTCATCAATAACACCCTCATCCAACGCCCACGTATCTTCGGCCAAACCAAGGGTTGAAAATGACCCATGAAGCTTGGACGCGCTAATGGCATAATAGCCTGGATGTGAAATGGGCAGGTTCGGATGCTCCGGATCAATGTTGATGGGCGTCATGTATATGCAGAGATCCGGTGCAATTTCTGTTAACAAAAACCGCGCTATTCCTTGCACCTTTTTACGAACCCCAGCTTTAAAAACAATAGGCATCCAAGCTGAATACTTTCCCACACTCAATTCAACTGTTTTAGTACCGACAGTAAGCCTGACGATGGATTTTTTGAGATCAATCGTGCCATTTATTTTTAATTGTAAGGTTTTTTTTGTCCCATATTTCTCAATAGCCGGTCCAGTGATCACCGATTCAAAATTATTTCCGATTAACTTGATCGGTGCATAGTTTCCTGCAGAACCATTTTTTTCGGATGGCTTTCGGGTTGAAAAGACAGTATAGGTTCCCTGGGTACCGAGAATATCCGGCGCACACATCGCAGAGAGGCAGGTGCCGTAAAATTTTTCAGGAGGGAAGGTAATGGGTACCCTCAAGACGGAGCTGAAAATCTTCTTTTTACCCAGTATGGTCCAAACGGAAACGCTTTTCCTTAAAAATGACGCCGTTGCCTTTTTAATTGGTATCTGAACCGGTCCTATTTTAAGTGTTCTTTTGGAAGTGGTGATCGCCGCTGAAGAAAGTACCGGCAAATAGGTGTGAGGATCCCGGGTAAAAAAATCAAAGATTCGATGTTTGCCCGGATTCACGCCGGTTGAAAAGGTAGACCACGCCACGGGTGATATGGCCGGAGTGGTTGTTTTTAAGGTTCGGTAAGAGCCGGTTTCACTTATCCGTTTAAGGTTCGGCATCTTTCCCTTGGCCATAAAAGCATCACAGAGCTTGGGGTCCAGCCCATCAAAGCCAACAAGAATAACACGTCGCGCCTTGCTGTTTTGTTTTATCGAACGCCTTTTGAAAAATAGCACAACCGCTCGAAGCGGCCAGCTTAATAACGCAAAAAAAGTGATAAACCCCGCTGCAATTAAGACAAAAAAAGACGACATGAAGGCAAACCCCGCTCCGGGGCCGATATATGCCATAGCAGCGGTTGGCAAAGCAAAATGATAAGATAAAAAAAGGCCGATACAATAAAAATATCGCTTCATATTTATATATTTCAAATAAATTACTTATATTTTTTAATGTTATACTTTAAACAACGACCGGCCCTGCATCGTCATGGGCGTTGAAATATCAAACTCGTTCAGGATTGTGGGGGCGATATCACAAACGTTTGGGTTTTGCTTTGGTATTTTTTTATTTGAGATCACCACCGCCGGTACAAGCGCCGGATCGACACAATGATCCCCGCTCCACTTATCAAGGTTATCCGAAACAACCTCTTGCGATATGCCACCCAAAATGCTGTCCCAGGAGGTTCGATAACCGGTATTCCAGCCAACGATGAGATCGGGCGCTTGGGGGTGAAGTACCTTTTCAGCTTCGGATACTATTTTAACACTGGATACAACCGTTTTGCCTGTTTTGGCGTCCTTGAAATCAAGCAACTCATTCCTTAAAGTATGACACAATCCTTTGGCTTGATTTTCCAACACAACGCCGTCTCTTTCCCGATCTGCCTTATTCAAGTAAATAGCATTAATTCCAACATTATAGGCACCGGTTCTTTTCCAATTGACGCCTTTAAAATACCCTTCTTCGCCTATCGTGTTTTTGTTTTTTAACGCTAAATATCCATTTTGATACAACCACGAATTTAAATTGACCTGACGCCTAAAAGGCAAAAAACCATGGTCCGACATAATCATCAATGTAACATTCGGATCCCGCATATCAAACTGAGCCATTACTTTTCCGACAGCGGCATCGATTCTTGCGTAAAACATCTTAAGAATCGATCCGTATTTATTCTTTAATTCCGGGGTGTACAGCGGGTGCAATTCGTCAACCGCGCGCCAATACATATGGGAATTTTGGTCTAAGCTTGAAACATAAAAAAACAGTAGCCCTTCATTCCTTTTTTGGAAACGATTCAATTCATAATCAAGTAATCTTTCTCTCTCCTCGTATACCCTTAATGCCTGTGATAGATATTCATCTTCGGTAAAGATTCCTTCCGATAAGGCCTTTGTATCTTCAGGAAAACCTTGCGTATAAAAAAAGCCATTGGCATCGGTCAATTCTCTACCATATGATTCGGGTGAAACCACCGGAAGCGAAGGTTCCGAAGGGTCAATGTTCAGCGGTGAAACATACATCGAAAATTCGGGATATACGCTTTTGATGTATATTTTGCAAATTCCCTTAACATCAACCAACGATCCAATCATGGGGAATGATAATTGGAGCCATTGACTCCATTCTCCCTTGGTTAACAGTAGTTCATAGCGCTGAATTTTGATTCTAACCACTGGATTGGCCGAGTCTCGCCATATGGTCAATGGTATTGTTGATTCGGGGCTCCCCTCTATAAAAGCATTTACCGGACCGGCCAGTTCGCTATTAATTTTGTTCCCGCTGAACCCAACCGAAATAATTCGCCCCCCGGTAATGTCTTTTCTAAATCTTCCAGGGGATGTAGTGTAGAGGGTAAAATTGCCATACCCCCCTCTTAAATCCGGCGTTCCCATACCGGAAACCATTTCAACATTTTTCCCTTCACACGGAAAATTGGCAGGCATTTTAAATAATGTTGTTGGAATATCCCTCTCAGCCAGATATTCCCAAAAAGGTTTTCCTTCTTGAAGGCGCACCGTCTTCCCAGAAGACAAGGGGAGGTTGTATTTTCCCAGCTTAAGAGCCCTTGATGAAGCTTCAACCTGCGAGGTTGAAAGAAATGGCGTCATATCGTGCGGAGTGCGATGAATAAAATCATAAATGCCATGAACATCAGTTGAAGCACCAACTGATATATTGGACCACGCAACCGGGCTTTGAGCCGGTGTGCTTGTGGTCATGGCATTCCCCCCCCCCATTTTTACCAATTTTTGTATATTCGGCATGATCCCTTTTCGCATGTACTGACGCGTCAAATGTGGATCCATTCCGTCGATGCCGAGAACGATCAGCTTTTTCATATGATTCGCTAACGAGGTAAGCGGAAAAAGTGAGCAACCGACACCTATGGCTAACGAATTTTTAATAAAATCTCTACGTGATATTATTTTTCTAAACATTGCTTTAAGACCGATATTTCAATGATTATAGGTAGCCAAGCTCCTTTAATCTTTGTAATTTTTTAGGATCAAGTTCTTGTCTATCTTCCGCCGAAATTTCATTTCCGGATAAAGATTCGTCAATATGATGACTTTGAAACACGCCATCTAAATGTTGCAATAACGCAGTTTTCAATTCATTGAAAATGGGTGCATATTTCGAAGAATCTTCCTGAACTAACAAATTTTCTTTTTCTTCTAAATCCTTCGCCAAATCATATAGCTCGAATTTAAATTTTCCTGCATCCAGCAGATAAGGAGATCTGGGTTTCATGATCAGCTTGTAATCATCCTTTGTAATGGATGATAATTGATTGTTTAGGTTCTCTGAAAACAGTTCAGCCTCGTTTTCATTTTCATCATTATACATTATTGGCAGCAGATTCTTACCAATAAATTGAGGTTGTTTATTTGAACCCATAATTTCTAAAATTGTCGGCGCTATATCAACGAGCTGAACAAAGGTATCTATCTTTTTGGCCTTGATAACTTTACCCTTAGGCGGTTTTATAATCAACGGCACCTTGATTTGGTCATCATAGAGTTGCGGGCCATGACGGAAGGATTTTACTTTTTTATTATTATGTATGTCTCCTAGTCCTTCTCCATGATCTGAAGTTATAATAATCCATGAGGTATCATACAAGTTGAGTTCTTTTAAATGGTCAAATATCTTGCCCAACATTTCATCTGTGTACGACAGTGCCCCATCATATAAATTTTGAACATATTCCAAGCCCTCGGGTGGGAGCAAACTTTCTTTTAGACGATCATACTTTTTAAACTGCATGCCTGGCACATCACGAAAATCGAGAATATCGACCAGGTTATTTCCATTATATGGATGGAATTTGTTTTTAACGTACTTAAAATAAATGGGCTTCGCCATTAAGTAATCATGAATTTCATATGTGTGGAAAAAGAGAAATAATTGACTTTTTTTATTCTCAGCAAGGATGTAACTTAAAACATCAATTATTTCCTCATTTAGTTCTTTTACCTCTTCAATATGATAATCAAAGCCTTTATTAAAACCGTACCGTGAATTAACATACCCGCCACCAGTGTAAGCAATCGTCAAATATCCTTGCCCCTTGACCTCTTCTGTCAAATATCGATATGGCCATTGATCAGAATAAAAGTCAAATTGCTCGATGTTATTTATCACGATTTTATGGTGAGCCGGGTATTGTGAAATGAATAAGCTGGTATGAGCCGGCAATGTCCAATTTGAATTACTGAAAGCATTTGTAAAAACAAATGATTCATTGGCAATTTTATCGAGGTTTGGGGAAAGATCCCTTATATACCCATAGCATGAAAGTCTATCTGAACGCAGGGTGTCAAGACTGATCAGAATGATATTGTCCTTCTTGTTATCATGGTTGTCACTTGGAACGGAATACTGAATTGGTTCTTTAATAAAAAATATAGATGAATTTTCAATGTCCAGTTTTATCCGCAATATATGGGGCGTATCTGCCAAAGCATTGCCGTTATACTCGCCCATAATAATTTGTTTTGTATGATGGACGTCATGTTCTTGTGCGGCTACTATATTATTGCCCTGATCCAACAATTCAATGTTAACTTTTTCATTTTTAGCATCTGATTTATCTAAAACGGCTATTTCATACCGCGTAATAATCGCTTTACCCTTATTATCGTCAAGAATTATATCTGTGGTTTTCGCATTTGCAACCCATCCTCTATCAACCCTTACTTCACCGCCGTTTGTTAACTTTTTATTATTATAATATCCTACTAAAGATTCGTGCAAATCAGCGGACCCGATTTTCTTGACTTCATGCTCTTTGTCAATTGAATGTATTGTAATGCAAGGTGTCCCCCAAGTGGCCCAATCAAATTGCGCATTCTTTAGATATTCAGTTTTAAAACTGATATCGACAGTTTTGCCCTTGTATTCACTAAGATCGATACTGATATCTTTCCATACATCAAATTCAGTTATTTCCGCATCATAAAGAAAATTCGGCTTTTTATCATCCCATAGAATTACCTTAAAACCTACGCCATCTGATGAGAAATCTTTTCTACCTTCAGTAAAGATACCAACGCTAAACTTCAATTTAGCGAAGGATTTTATGCTAATGTTATTGAAAGTAAGTGTATTTTTCGCCTCTCCCAACGGATGATGGTGAATTGATTTGATTTTGCCATGGAGGTTTAAATCATATTTTAAATATGTCGGTTTTTTTTCTAAAATAGTTCGATACGTCTCATCAATATCAACCTCATTTTCAGACATTAAATCAGCAAAATAAATAATACGTTTTGTCTTTTCGATTGTTTTTTTAACTTTCGTTATTTCAGGGCTATGGAAAAATTGTGCATCTTCAGAGATTTCTTTGTTCTCACAGGCGACGAGCAATAATAAACCCATTAATAAAAATGATATATAGCAATATCTAATAGATAACCCATAAGCGCTTATGATTCTCGATCTTTCAGTATTTTCAACGGTTATTTGCATAATGTGAAGATAGCCCTTTCAAAGATGTTTCCACTTAAGTTTCATTCATATAATCGAACAATGTCAAATGGATGAAAAGATAAATGTGTTTCCCATATTTGCTGTATTAAAATATCGGGATGTTCGCGCTTAATAACATCTGCTTCTTTTTCATAAACTTGATTGTAACGTCTCCTGGAACAAAAAACACTTCTATTAAAATGTTCTGCGAGGTAGGGTCTTAAGTAGTTACCAAATGAATCGTGAATCATTAATACTGACGGCAAATCTTGTTGCTTTGTTTCAGCAGCAACAATAGGTTTATTCCATCGATCCCCCCACTCCAATTCTTCATTGTAATTAGCTGGTGTAAGTAACTCAGATTCCAAGGATAAAAGTTGTTTTTCTATAGTCAATGTAACTTTGTTTTTTTTAATTATATTATTCAACCCCAACATTCTGGCAAATGAAGGGCTCCATTTAATTTCATCATGAATTTTCACGTCACTAAGCTGTAACGCAGGGGGAACATTTGGATAATGATTTCTGATTTTATCAAGGATCTCTTGATAAGCGAAAAAAGCGCCAATATCATTCCAGTGGTGATCCATAGCATAATAAAGCTGGAAATCTTTTTTCTTTTCTCTTAAAAATTCTTTTAAGCTTATGATGTTTACATCTGAGTTGTTTTTAAGAAATTGGATAAATTGATTCTGCTTTGGGTTTCTTGAAAAAAAATCTACACTTGATGGCAGAAATTCTGGATAAATGGATCCTTTACTTGGCACAATAATAACAAAGTAATCAATCCCCTGTTTTTTTAGATAATCCCTGTTTTTCTCAAACACATGCTGCCACATTTCTAAATGTCGATTATCAAAAGACCGAATCTCTGTATAGTAAGGTGTATTATTATACATCCACCCATTTTTACCGATTAGAACTTTTTCGGGTAATGATGAGACCCCTAACCATTTATAAAGAAGTATTCCTCTATTCTGTATGAGAATCTTCCGAAACCCCAAATTATCCTTGAAGTATGTTTCAAAAGTCCCTAAGTAATTTGAGCCTTTCTTCCATGAGGTCTCCACATCAGGCCATTTTATAAATGTACGAAACTCTTGAAGCGGCGGTATCGGATCTATCGAAAATAAATTATCAACGATAGGGGCCCATATTACGATAAGAAAAATGGCAATTCTTATTGCATGTTCATTTTTCATAAAAACAAAATGCTTTGCGATATACATATTCAGAATCTAAAGTAAATAAACGGATTATACGTTTGAGAAAACAATTGCATTGAAACCAAAATCATTATCAGTATCATTCCCAAAAATTTAATTCCAGTATAACCATAAAACATTATTCTACTATTTCCGTTACAAAAATTCATTACCACATTTTTATTGAAATTCTGGATTTTCGAGTAAATGGGTGTTGAAAAAATAATACCCGCCATCATTGAAATAATAACAACCACATCGATATACATTCCTATGCCATAGCAATATGAAGGATCGTTAGCAGTCAACCCAGCCATTGTCTTAAGAATATGGAAGGCGTGATCAATGTCTGTTGCTCTAAAAAAAACCCATCCCACCATAACGACAATTATGACGTAACAATGTCTTATGGGAGTCGAAATTTTTAAGTCAGAACCTTTTATCTTTATTCGCTCTATAACAAGAAAAGCACCATGGTATACCCCCCATAAAACGAAATTCCAGCTTGCGCCATGCCATAATCCTGAAAGAAAAAAAACAACTATCAAATTAAGGAGGGTCCTGGAAGAAGAAGAACGATTTCCTCCCAGCGGAATATATAAATAATCTCTAAACCAAGTTGTCATTGAAATGTGCCATCGCTTCCAGAACTCTCTTATCGACTTGGAGACGTATGGATAATTAAAATTTTCATGAAAGGAAAAACCAAACATTTTTCCAAGTCCGATGGCCATATCGGAATAGCCTGAAAAATCAAAATATATTTGTAGTGTGTAGCAAAAAGTTCCTATCCATGAGACAGCACAGGACAGATTTTCATCATGAATATTAAAAATGGCGTCTGCGGGAACTGCCACGATATTGGCAATTAATACCTTTTTTGCAAGGCCAATAACAAAGCGTTTTACTCCTTCTGAAAAATTCTCAACTGTTATCTTTCTATGAAATAGTTCACTTGCGATATGATTATATCGAACAATTGGACCTGCTATTAATTGTGGGAAAAATGAAATATACAATACTGCATAAATTGGGTTTTTATGAGAATGATATTCCTCTCGATAAATGTCAATTAGATATGAAATTGCCTGAAATGTGAAAAAAGAGATCCCAAGTGGCAGATGTATTTCTTCATAATTAATTTTTTTAATTTTTAGATATTCAAAACAGAGATTAAGGTTTTCAATTAGAAAATTGCCGTATTTAAAATAACAGAGGATACCTAAATTAAATACCAATGCAGCAATAAGGATTAACCTTCTTTTACTTTTAAATGAAACCCGATCTATCATCAGGCCGAATAAATAATTAAACGTTATTGAAGATAGAATTATAATTACATATAGCTGCTCTCCCCAAAAGTAAAAAAGAAGGCTCGATATTAATAAAAAATAGTTTTTGGTCCTTCGTGGTACTATGAAATATATTAAAAGGACAATCGGTAAATACAGAAATAAAAATATGGGGGAACTAAAAACCATTTTTAATCAGCGTATCCAACGGCAACTAAAATAAAACACAATTCCCTGATATCAGCGGAAGAATAATTAAAAACTTTCGGGGAAAAAGTTTTGTCCGAAACTATTTTAAAAGGCGCCCGCTCGGATTTAAATTTATCATTTTTCACATTAACCACGCCGGCATTAAGTCCTGGTTTCAATTCAAAAGACCCTATTTTTTCTCCTGAAAGGAAAACTTCTATTTTGTTCTTATATCCTTTCCAATTTTCAGGCACATAGGCTTTTATCATAAATTTTTGCGCCCCTTTTTCTTCTGGGAATTCAAGTACACCAGAGACGACTTTGCCTGCCCAACCATCTTTATACAACCCATCAAAACATTTTTCAGATATTTGTTCTCTGTCATAATATGTTTTATATCTTCGGTCTGAATTCAGAGAGTTGTTTAATTTCACTATGGCATCTCTAAATGGTTTTGGATTGCCATCAACATCATATATGCCATTCTCTTGCGCTCTAAAATAAAGTTCAAAATTATCAACAAGAATATCGCCTTCAATATTGCGTATTCTTAGAACACCATTTACAAAAAGTGGTATGTCTTTTATTAATACCTCATCAATATCAGTGTTTAAAAAGCTTATCTCTTTATTAAAAATGGAATTATTACTACTTTCATCAACGAGTTCTATTTTTAGCCGGCCTTGATTTTTTGTTGAAATACAAGTTTCGAACTCAAGTGTAAATGACAAACCAGAGCTTTTAACCCTTGGGTTTACATATTTTCCTAAATGAATTTTTTTGTTTAGATATCCATTTGGGTATATTAAAACCCTTTTCTCTTTTTGTTTTTCATCGAAAACAATTTCTCCATTTTCTATTTCCCAACCCATCCCCCCGTGCTCAAAGGATCCATTGCCGATGCAGTTTCCCCGCACGTCTTTCATTGTCCATAAGGCATAACCAGTTGTACTTTTATTTATTATTTCAAATGACTTATCAATAAATTCGGAAAGTTCATTTTTGCTAATCACTGTATTGTTGTGAAACCCTGGGGTGTTATCAATAAAATTGAGTTGGTCAATAAAAATTTCTTTGTCGGTTTCCGCTCTTATCTTATCAATTAGATACTCAAATCTCTTTATTACAGTTTTTGCCGAATCCTCATTTCCGTTATTTGCAGCACCCCATGCAGGGGTAAAATATATGATTGTTTTGTCGCCGCTATCCCCAACATTGAACGTATCTTCGTGGCAAATATAGGTATTCTTTTTGTAATCAGGATCGCAATCTACCCTAACCTCCATAGATAAATTAGGAAAAACAGATTTGCTTTCCTTGAAAAGTCTAATTAAATATTGGTCCCAGAATTCATGAAATATGCTAATTGCGGGTGAATGGTATTCTGGAATGGGGACATCGGAATAGTTCCTAAACTCTATCTGATACCATTCAGACAGCTTCTTCAGCGAAAATTTTTGTATATATTGATTATATCCAAGTTGTTGTGAAAGTTTGATGCGACTTTCTTTGCCAGAATGGGCATAGTCAATCAAAAAAAAATCTTCCCAAGATATAAAGCCAAACAAAAAGTTGTCAAACTTTGCACATAACTTGTTTAACCGGCTTAGATATTCATGCCAAGCTTGCAATAGTTGATTGTTTGTAAACAGATTTAATATTCGTGTATGATGATCTGGTGTGCTCGCCTGACCGATTTCATGCGCATATCCTATCCGCAAGATTACCTTAAGGTTTGCACCACGAGCTTCAGAAAGTATTTCGCTTAACAGTTCAAAATAGTTTTCAGCATAGCGGGGAGGATCAATTTCCGTTTGAAAGCCAACCCAAGGAACAATGAGTATAATTGTGTTAAATCCATTTGATTGAATTTCACGCAAGTCATGGGGCACCCGATTTATATTTAAATTGCTCCATGCAGCGGGCGCCCAGGTTGATCCGGTATAATGGGTACCTGCTATTCTATTTTGAGTTTCACCATATGCAATAGCAGTTGATGAAATTATCGCGAGGGAAAATACGAATAATTTTAATCTGCTTTGAAGAAAAACAATCGCCCGTATGCACATAATTTTCAATTAGGTTGGCTTTTTTGTCGATAAAGATTCTGATCAACGACAAACGCCATATTTTTCGCATTTAATGTATTTGGCAAGAAGGTGGTAATTTTCCTTATAACCTCGTTCGGATTTTTAATTGTTTGGTTATAATTCACATAAAGGACGTCCATATGCGGTTGTTTCTTTATCCAATTTTTTATCCAATGAAGATGAATATTGAATTTTTTCGTTAATTCAATATCATTTGTCCCATTCTGGGGGCCATTTCCTAATCGTGCCAACATTTTTTGCTGAGAAGCCATTATTTCTTTTATATTTCTTTCCATGAAAATCACCTTATAACGGTAATTATTTGGAAGTTTATTGAGCAGCATCGAAATCACTTTTACAGCTTTGTTATGAGCATTTGCCATCCAGGTGTTATCTTTTTGAAGTTGTTTCACTTTTTCAAATTCAAAGTACCCTTTTGGATTATCTGTATCCGCCTTTCGAATATTATCGACAACCAGATCTATTCCGCCTGCATTAAGCAAATTCATCATCATAGAAGTCCCAGATCTAGGAAGGCCTGAAACAACTATAATCGGGGCAATGGATTCACTAAAATCTACGTTCTTTATGGAATTCACATCTACGTCCTTTTTCAGCAATAATTTCCTTTAAGCTCTCTATTAAAAAAAATCTATTTTGCTAATTGCCATTCCAAGAGTTCGGATATCTTCGCCATCACCATTCTCCTGCGGGCAATATCCAACAGGTAAACTGACCTTACATTTTTTTAGATCATTTGTTTTTGAATCTAAAGTAATGTGGTATTTTCTCCACCCTCTCTCCGCTTCAATTTCATGATGGTGAATTGTCCCATTGTATTCAATCTTAAACTGAACCATATCGTTTCTTAAAATTGAATCAGGAACCATAGCATTAAATTGGAGCCAACTGATTCCCTTTGGGATCAGAAAAGCAAATGATGGTTTGGTCCAAGCATAGCTGAAATCGGAATTTCCCTCGACACTGTACCAACCCTCCATTAGATAGGCGTGGTTTTTATTTTTAAAATCAATACATTTTTCATCAATTTGTTTTGTTTTAACCCAATCTTTCTTTATCCTTTCATAGTTATCGTTCAAAAACTGTTTATTATATTCAATATTGGTAACTACTTGGCAGTCGTTCCAACAGCCACCACACTGCAATTGAGCTATTTTTTTTCGCATTTTTTGAGCCGGTTCGCCACCCCAAATATCTTCTAAACGCTGCTGGTGCAGTGAGCCAATCGGAGTCATAATTGCAGGGCAATTCGGAAAAACATTACCATACAGGTCTATCACCAATCCGGAATTTAATGCTAAACAAGGCAACTGTTTCTTGGTGCCAGCGGCATGTTCTGTTATGTGGTCTAAAAAAACAAGATGAGGAGGAAAATGTGCAGGCTTGGCTATTTCGGATGATATGATATGGTTTATACTTTGTGAAATCGCACTTAATTCGTCCGGTAGTAAATTAAACTGATTTTTTTCGTCTCTGTTTTCATATGCCCCACCGCAATAGGCTATCCTTGTACTAAATTGCGCATCATATTTTTCTGACAAATCATAGCAAGCCAATAGTTCATGATAATTTAAACGATTAATCGTAAAAGATACGAGCCGTTTAATATTATGTTTTTTCAGATAGTTTAGCAGCTCAATTGTTTTATCGTAAGCGCCAGGAATCCCACGAATGCGATCATTGTTTTTTGCTATTCCATCAAGGGAAACCTGAATAAGAAAATTATCCGGGTTATCGATACCGTCTAAAAAGAACTTCAGCTTTTTATTCGCCAGCGCGTTTGTTGTAATTGTAATATGCTTATCTTTTGGCAGTATTTTTAGCAATCGCCAAAAAAAAGGAGAGATCGTCGGTTCGCCACCGGCAAGGCCTATATTGGGGCAATTTTTAAATAGTGGGTCTTCAAACAGTCGAGATAGCTGTGCATCGCTTAAGATATCAGACTCTTTTTCTGAATCCTTATTTTGCCATATCTTGCAATTCATGCATTTTGAATTGCATCTATACGTACAGAAAAAATTAATATCTTTAAATAAATTCATATGTTATATTATCTACAGACGTTGTCACGACAAACCAAATGAAGTTTTTCCTTGATTACATCGGGTGAGAAGGAATTGTTTATTAAATCACGTCCATTTTCCGAAAGTTTCTTCCAAAGCTGTCCGTCTTGATAGACTTGAATGACCTTAGATGCAAAAGTTTCTTCATCATCTGCAATCATAGCATGTTTCCCATCAACCAAACCGATGCCCTCAGCGCCGATAGCGGTTGTAACCACTGGAAGGCCGTAGGATAAGCTCTGACCAATTTTTCCTTTAACCCCAGCGCCATACCGAAGTGGGCAAATAAAAACTTTTGAGTTTTCAAAATATGGAGTAACATCAGGAATGTAGCCTGTTACGGTAATGTCTGATGAAGAAAGCGCTTTGACCTTATTCGTTGGATAACTCCCGACAATAGAAAGGTGTAATTTTGAAATTTTTTCTTTCAATTTGGGAAAAATTGATTCACAAAACCAGATAATTCCATCCTCGTTCGGTTGATGGACGAAACCGCCTATAAACATAATTCCTTTTCGTTGGTGAAATTCGTTTTTGGAAGGTTCAATGTTGTGAATATTCGAGATGACAGACACTTTGCCTTTAAGTCCATTTTCCTTTTCAAGGAGTTCTTTTTCAATTTCACTTACCACAAGAACAACATCCGCCTGATGAGAAAGGAGTAATTCTTTTTCCTTCCACTCGGATGCCAGTGCCTCTATTTTTAACCGATCATCCTCTTTTGCTTCAAGTTCAGCGCGCCGAAATTCTCTGAGATAATGGAGATCCACCGTATCGTATATAATTTTGGCCTTGGTATAAGCCTTGACAGCGTTAATGAACTGGATAGCAATATGCGGTCTTGAAAGTATCACAAGGTCGATATATTTTCCATTTTCCTTTATGAATTCATCAAAGTGTATCTTGCCATAGATGACTTCAATACCAAGTTGTTGGAGTTTCTCAGTATAAGGTTCTGTACGAGCTTTATTTTCGGGCCAAAAAGTAACTTTATATCCAATTTCCGTAAGGATTTTTAATAGCCCGAACATCCTTAGAGAGCCAGAATCCTTATCATAGGTTGGCACGTAATGATCTATGACAAGCGCTCGCATCTTAAACCCGCGTTCTCTTGCAACATATATATCTTCGGGGCCTGTAAAATGTTCTGAATTTAAAACATTTTGCCATTTTTCTAAAAATTTGGTCAGATTTTTTTGTTGATAGGATTTAAATCCCTTAGAGATGTCAGTACCAGCAGTCACCCCCTCATAATGGATTATCTTTGCTTCTGGTTGATATACGACTTTATATCCCTTTTCTCGAACAGAGAAACAAAGATCAGTATCTTCATAGTAAGCCGGTGCATATCGATGGTCAAACCCACCCACGTCGTTCCATATTTTTTTTGGAATCATCAGACATGCCGCAGAACAATAATCAACCGCCTTTCGATAACAGAATTGTGGAAGATCGGGGTCTTCACCGCGCCCGAAATTCCAGCCACTACCATCTTTCCAAATAACATTGCCGGCTTCTTGGAGTCTTCCGTCCGGATAAATCAATTTGGCACCGACAATACCGACCTCGCTATTCGAGAATGGCTCAAGCATGGATTCCAACCACCCGTCCGTGACTTCCGTATCATTGTTCAAAAATAATATAAAATCACCACGAGCAGCAGCAGCGCCGTTATTACAAGCTTCCACAAAGCCAAGGTTTTTCTTATCACGAAAAACTGTAATTCCTTCTATTTTTTTAAGCACATTTGGTGTTTCGTCAGTAGATGCATTATCATAAATAATAATCTCGAAAGGCACAGTGGTACTTAAAAGCAAGCTCTGGAGACATCTATAAGTATGATTGATTTGATTAAAAACAGGAATGACAATGCTGATTTTTATGTGATCATATGCTGGAAAAGTTAATGGTACGAAAGTCTTGGTTTCTTTCGGCACAACCGATGAAATAACATTTGTCTTTCGGTTAATACCAACTTTTGAATATATTCTTTTAAAAAAGGCGACAATGCCCTCCTTGGACAACACAACCGGTGCATTGATGCAAAGTTGATAACATCGTCTTCGGCGAGTTCCTTCCGGCAACCATTTTTCTATTTTCCGCCGGTACATTAACAGCATTGACCATGCTGCCGAGTTATGAACTTCATCGAGCTGTCTTCGTTGTTCCAAACTCGTTTCCTGAAGCAACTGATATTCGTTTTTTAGTTGTCTCATTGATTCTGAAAAACCTGTTAGCTTATTGTTCAAGGCGTCTTTGGTACTTTTTAACTCTTGAACTTTTTTCTCTTTTTCGTCTCTTTCTCCTTTCATTTTATCGACAATTTGTTCAATTTCAGCCTTGTAATTATTTTCTATCGTATCACGCGATATTCGATATCCATCGTGAATTGCTGCGATCTCTCTTTCCTTATCAGCAATCGCTTTTTGGTATCCTTCATGGATTAATTTTGTCTCATTTTCTATTCGCTCAATAGTCTCTCTGTAATCCTTGTGGATTGTTTTTTTCTCATTTTCAATCCGTTCCCTTTCTTTTTCCCAGGAAACGAGATATTCTTTTTCTCGTTTTTTTAATTCATCTTGAAACCCCTCATATTCTGACCTGAGAAAAGAAAGTTCTTTTTCATACTCTGTAATTTTGTTATTTAATTTTTCAACTATTTTTTTTTCAATCGCCACCGCATCCTCTAGTCCCTTTTTCCAACCACCTGCTGTCATAGGATGGGCTTTGATGATAAACTGATAGGTTTTGTATTCTGGATTTACTTTTTCGATATAAGCCGTTACCTCTCTGGGATAACTATCCCAGGGTGTTTTAAATTCGGTGTCTCGCGGATGGATTACGACGCGATCCAAATGGGATATGAACAGCCCGGTTTTTTCAAGCAATGCCATTAAATTTTCTTTATCGAAAAAATGAAGGTGTGTTTTATCGAGAAGGCCTTCTTTTCTATAGTCCCATTTACCATCTAAAATTTCTAAAGATATCGCCCCGTGAGCCCCATTCGGCACTGAAAGAAGTATGTATCCCCTTTCTTTAAGGAATTGCTTTAATCGTGATAGGAGCTGATCCGGATTTTTTAGATGCTCGATGACATCCGCCATCATAATGACATCAAACTTTTGATTAGAGAGCATCTTTAAAACATCCTCAGAGCCAATGTCACCAACAATAATTTCCTCACAATAGGGTTGTGCAGTTTTGGCGGCCTCCGCATCGATTTCCACGCCAAAAACAGTACAACCCAACTTATCTTTTAAATATCTTGTAAGGTAACCAGTGGCACAACCGATTTCTAATATGCGTTGCCCCGTTTCAACAAGTCCAAGTATTTTTGTATGAGAGCTGTTTTCGTTAGCTAAATCAATTTCGTAATTATATTGAACCATGTAAATCTCTTTATGCCATATTATATATTTTCAATCCGTTTGTTTTACGATCCATTGCATACACTTCAATGTCCGGTATCTACCTTGACAAAGAGTAGTTTCGTAAAATTTTATAGAGTTCAAAGGGAGCTTTCAGGCAGTGGTAAAATTTAATGCGCGATTTATTTTTATCTTCCCATTTTTCGAGCGGCAACTCGAACAACATCTCCTTGGTATTATGAACCCCATAATGCTCGATCATTCTTGCCAACAACTCAACATCAAATACCCATTTCGTTAAAAAATTATCTCTAAAAATGACGTCAACCACATTGCGACGGAACAACTTAGCACCACATTGCGTATCATAAACAGGGAGAGATAACAGAATGCTAGCAGCGGTGGCGAAAATTCTTCCGAAATAGTGCCGATACCATCGTCTATTGATATTGGCACCCATTCTTTGGATTCTGGATCCCATAACAACTTCGATTGATGGCTTTTTCTCAAGCACTTCAACAAATTTAAAGATATCCTTCAATGGTGTTGCGCCGTCAGCATCCCAGTATCCTAAAAATTGCAAATTCTCATTTTCAAACAAATGGATGACGCCCGCCTGTACCGCTTTCGCTTTTCCTTCATTTTTTTTTAAATGGAGGATACTCACACGCTCTTTTAGCAATTCGGATATGTCTTGAAGCACGTTCTTAGTTTTATCGGTGCTGCCATCATTGATAAAACAGAAATGGATATTATCATATTGTCTTGTAATATCAATAAATTCTGACAGTGGTATCCTTTCCGCTTCGTTAAAGCAGGGAACCGCAATCCCTATTTTTTCCCCACTAGAAAGCATGACAACCCCGGTAATCTTGAATCAATATTTTTTACCTTTCTAAAAAGCATGAAATCAATAAGCAACAGTTTTACGATAAAAAAAGTTAAAGATTTCCCTCCTGCCCATGAATAAACATCAAAATTTTTTGCGGGCCGGATGCAGCCCATCTTTTCCATAAATTTCTGGATCATTCTGATGGGAACCAACATTCTGAATAGATATCCATTACATATCACCTCAATACCAGCCTCGCGGGCCGCATTTGAAATTCGCCTTAGGCTGTAACGCCGATAATGCTTCAAAATATAATCATGTTTTGAATATAAAGTTTCAATAGCCGGAACTGTAAGAATAAATAAAGTATTTTTTTGAATCGCTTCATGGCTAACAATCTGTTTTATAAAGGTAACATCATCTTTAATGTGTTCAAGTATATCCAATAAGCATACAAGACCTATCGATCCTTTTTTTAAATGGGCCATTGCCATGTCATGATATAAATGGACATTAGCACACTCATAAAGTTTGAGTTCGCTATTTTGCGCAGTACCAAGGTGATTGTCAATGCCAATCACTTTGCGCGTTGGATAATTGTTTGCAAGTGCATCTGTTATAAAAGCATCTCCACAGCCGAAGTCGAGAACATCTCCCTGTGGTACCAACCGTCTTTTTTTTAGATCTTTTAGTAGCGTTAAAATAACCTCTCGCCGAGCTATTTCCCATGGGTGTCTCTTGACTGGGGCTTCGTCTAAAATCTTTCGTTCTGAAATATCCATTAATAAATTATGAAGAATCTTTTGGTTAAATGATCTATAACGAAGAATGGGTTAATAGACCCTTTATCAGAAACATATACACAGGTAAGCACACTAACAAAAGGGCATAAACTCTCCGAAAGCGTGCATCTTTATGGAAGGTTGTGCCTGTTGACTCTCGACTGTAGACTCACGACTTCCGGCTTAGCCGGATTCGGGAACAAGCACATAATATCCATCAATTATTTTTAACTGATGCCTCACTTTAGGGGACAACAATGATTCCATCGATTCCTTATTAAATACATATAGACTATCTTTTTTGAATAATTCATTTTTTACGTTATTAAACAAATTAGAACGATATTCTCCAATTTTGTCAGGATTAAACCGTGCGACATAGCTCGTATTAATTGAGAGGTTATGTTTTGATGCCAAAAAGGCAAATGATAAATACGGCCACTTACTTCTAATCGGAGGGACTAAAACGATATGTTTGTATTTTTCTATGGAACCCCAAAACTCATCATTAAGCTGATTTTCCCAAGTTATTTCATTAAGTAAGGAATGGGCGCGATAATATGCAGATGTTGAATCAATCATTTGTAAAACCAAACAGACGATCATCAAGCCCAGTGCCGCTTTGACCGGATAGCCATTTATGATACCGCCTAAGATACAATAGGTTATTAAATAATTAACGGGCCAAAAAAACCGACCGGAGGAATGGAAAATCGATGCAAATATAATAAGAGGCTTTGGAAGTGAATATTGGAAAGCGATTGTATCGCCAATCGCAATCTTATTGCTTAATGCAAACGTTACCATTAAAAAGCAAACACAAAGCAATGGTATCATCGGGAGAAGAGTTGAAAAGGTCCTCCGCCTATATAGAGTTATTATTGCAAATCCTCCCAATATGAGAATACCAGTACCAAGGTAATTGAATCCATCGCATTGAGTCGGCGAATAAAGTTCCCACCCATTAAATATCAGCGACCAGTTTTCAGGCCACTTATCAATACCAACATTTGGATTAACGGGAGAAAGCAAGTTCATCGACCAATCTCCGAACCCTTTCGCTCCATAGTGTGAAAAATTATCAAATCCGAAATATCCTACTGCCCACCAAAGGAGTAAGATACATATCCCGAGGCCTGCGAAATGAGATATCAAGGTATTAAACCTTATCACTTTATTTATAATATATTCGCGGGCATAAAAGGCAAGGGCGACGGGGGTAATCATCGCTGTCAGATAAGGATGAACGAGTGCACTGACCCCTATCAATAAGAGCCACCGCATAAAATAAACGGATGCAGGTTTTGTCATTCTATTTTCACGGAAATAAAACCATAAAGCGGATAGAATAATCCAATGAGCACAGAGCGCTGGATGTCCCGTCCGAATTATCAAAATCGGGCTAATGACAAAAAAAAAGGCTCCAAAAACCTGCAACAGTCCATTCTCCGTTTGGGTCCTTAACAGCAACGATGCAAAGACGCCTTGAAGAACGAAGCATGAAAAAATCCACAATCCAAAGTATTGGAAGTTTTCCGGTAACAATCCTGAAAAGGGTTTAAAAAGTAACGCCAGTAATGGAATCGAGTCTGTGTACCCCACAGAAATTGATTCAGTACCATATTTTTCAATTAATCCTAAGGGAAAGTGCCAAGATTCATTTTTAAAAAAATTCCACCCTAGAAAATGAGTTCCGAGATCATCTTTCATTAACCAGTCGTAATTACATGGCAATATAATTTCATACCCAAATATCAGCACAAAAATAACCGCTCCAATAAATCCTGAAATCGAAACAGGATTTTTGATTATTTTCAACATTGCGGTCTTGTTTTTCAGTTTTATTGTTACGTTTTGGTTTATCAACACGCTAATACCTAAAGTAGGCGATTTTTAAAAGTAAGGAGTCCTCAAATGTTGGATAACGTTCTATAATGCTTGTCAATAACCACCAAGTTTACAACAAGATTAAACACAACCAACAGGTAAAGGACTCTATGAGCAAACATAGCAAAAACTACCGGCAAAATGAACTCAAAATTCGACGTATTGAAGCCACTTCTGATCGATTGACCGGCAGGGCGGGGCTGAGCCTTTTCGTGGCTTATATGCATGGCATCCAAATTTTTAGCTGGTTGGATCGCTGGTTCGGTTCCATCCGAAGAAATCGAAAAGGCCTCACAATTACAGAGCTTTTCAAACAAGTGCTTTGCTTTTTTGTCGATGGCAGCAGCCGACGGCTGACCTACTTCGACCAGATTTCTCGCGATGAAGGCTATGCCGGTAGCATTGAGACACCAAAAGAGAACATGGCCTCCTCTTATCAGATCAAGCGTTTTTTTAAAGCATTTGCCTGGACGCGCGTGTTTTTGTTCCGGCGTCTTCTGCAGACTCTTTTTATCTGGCGTTTGCAGATTACTGAGCCCGATGTGATCGAACTGGGTATTGATACGATGGTCATGGACAATGACGATGCAAAATGCCGACATGGCGTGAAACCGACCTACAAGAAGAAAAAAGGTTTTCAACCCCTGCAAATGAATTGGGGACGCTTCATTGTCGATGCGGTGTTCCGCAGCGGAGACAAACATTCCAATCACGGTGATACGGTACTGAATATGATTAAGCACATGATAATTAAAATCAGAGGCAACTACCGTGAAGATGTGCCGATTATCATCCGAATGGACAGCGGTTTTTTCGATCAAAAGATTTTTGCGCTTTGTGAAATGCTCCACGTCGGCTATGTTTGTGGCGGGAAAATGTATAAAGACATTAAACAGATGGCAGACAACTGGGACGCAACCAAATGGAAACGGTTTGCATCCGGCAAGGCAAAAGCCTGGCAATATACTGAGTTTGGTATCCGGCAAGGCAACTGGAAACAGTTCCGACGCGCGATCTTTTGTCGGCTGATGCACGATGACAGCAAACAGCTTTACCTTCCGGGCTTTCGACCTGACACCATCATCGTCACCAACATCGGTCAAGGCCAGGCAATCGACGCTATGCTTAAAAAAGCAGGAGCGGTGGATTATCTGACCACCAATGGGCTCGTTGCCTGCTATCATGAACGCGGCAGCGACGAATTGGCCAACCGGTCGCTGAAAGATTTTGGTCATGAACAACTGCCCTTCAAGCGTTTTACCCCCAATGCGGCTTGGTATTATACGATGCTGGTTGGTCATTTTCTGCTTGAATCGTTTAAAGAAGATGTCAGTGCCCCAGTATTATCGATTGGTTCCTATGCCTCCACGGTGCGTAGGCGGTTGATCGATATTGCCGGCAAAATTGTCTTTCACAGTGGGGAGACGATCCTGAAAGTATCCAAGGCCTATTTGGAAAACCTTCGCTTGCTGGAGTTGTTCAAACGGTGCCACACAGCACCGGTTATCGAATAACCGGCAAGAAAAACCAAAGGTCAAGCAAAACCGCTGGTGAAGTGCGCGCGAAAATTGGATTATTGAGCATATCTCCATAATAATTGAAGTCCACGGGACTATTCTCCATGGATTTCTCCTCTGGAGCTGAGTAGCTCGCATTTCTGCTACTGGTTTTGACGCGACTCCTGCTGCATAAAACTAAAATCGCCTACTTTAGGTAATAGTAACATCTATATAGTAGAGCCAGTTTCAGAACGTTCAATTTTATTCAAGTTCAAGGAAGGCGAAAATTATAACCACAGGCATACATTGAGTATTTCGAGGATTATAATTTAAGCCTGACGCCGAAATCGGTTAAAAGGGGGCGTTTTGAAATTGGCTCAGTAAACCAATAATTCTTACATCAGCATCTTACGGTTCACTTTTACCGATGTATTGATCAAGCCATACCCGTTAGCGCCACCTTCCATTGTAAAAACTCTCAAATTATCAATCCAATCATATGCGGTGTGACTATCAATGGTTCCATTACCAATGCCTGCAGAAAACGAATAACTTCCAGCTTTAAAGTTGGGCATTACCAACGTAAAGGTAATCACCATTGTTTCATTTTTATTAGATTTTTTTAAAAAAAAGTGCTCTGCATCTGTATTTGTTTTTATTAACTCATTTCCAAGTAAATCCTTAAGAATAAAACCAGCCAATGGCATATCAATATCTTCATTACACCGAATAACAATTGAAAAACAAACTTTCATGTTCGAACAAACAGATTCGATCTTTCTGCCGGATTCGTCTGTAAGAGCTGTCGCAATAATTTCTCCATTTCGATTTCCAAAGCGTGAATCGCAATTTTTCACCATATCAAACATTTCCATTGATATCGAATCTATTTTGTTCTCTTCTACGTTTTCGGAATCATTATTAATATCTTCGGCATTCCAGACAAGTTTATTGTAATCTTTGATTACATCTTCCGGAGTCCCAATAGAAATCATTTCCCCCTTATCTAACAAAAGCGCATTCGTACATAATTTCTGAACAGCCCCAATATCGTGACTCACAAATATAATTGTTTTTCCCAACTCCTGTATTTCTCTTATTTTCCTCATACAGCGATGTTGAAAAACGACATCTCCTACGGATAATGCTTCGTCGACAAGCAAAATATCCGGATCAACATTTACAGCAGTGGCAAATGCAAGCCTCACATACATGCCACTTGAATAAAGCTTAACGGGTTGATCAATAAATTCATCGATATCGGCAAATCGTTCAATTTCTGAAAATCGGTTATCGATTTCTGATTTGTCAATTCCCAGAATAGCGCCGTTCATATAAACGTTTTCTCTCCCTGTAAATTCAGGGTCAAATCCGCTTCCTAATTCTAATAATGCAGATATCCTCCCGTTTATCTCAATATTTCCTTCAGAAGGTTTAAGAATTCCTGCAATAAGCTGCAGTAGAGTGCTCTTGCCAGATCCATTTCTGCCAATTATTCCAAAAGTTGTACTTTTTTCGATAGAAAACGATATATTCCGTAGCGCCCAAAAATCACTATGATATCTTTTGCGGCCTCTCCACAAAGCCTCTTTCAAACGGCCAACCGGGCTGTTATAAAGTTTATATTTTTTAAATATATTTTGTATGTTGATTGCGTGCATATCAGCTCATATCATTCATACCTGTATTAAATTATACGTAGGTTCCGTTATTCCAACTAATCACATCGAATTCATATATCAGCTAAAAAGATCCCATTTCCTTTTTTCTCGTGTTCGAGCCTGATTTTATTTGATAATCGCTGAAAATCTTTGAAACCCTTTATCAAAGCATCGTGTTCAATACTCGGCAGTTCAAGAGGTGAATCTTCATAAAAACTATAACCACATTTTTTCGTTATATATTTATTTTTAATACACTCATTGTATAGTTCTGTACCCGGTAACGGTTGGTATATGGAAACACTCACAAAATTTGGATTGATGTGTTTATTCAGTGCCATTGCCTCTTTAATCGTATCTTCGGTTTCGCCCGGTATTCCAACGATATTATAGGTCCAGACCTGAATCCCCTCGGCTTGAGCATCCCGACATGCTTGTATAATTCTGTCATCTGATACCTTACGATTCATTACATCTCTTCTGAGTTTTTCGTTTCCAGACTCGATACCTAAGTAAATTAAAGCCAAACCGGCCTTACGAAGCATGTGAAAGCCTTCGCGATCCATGCTTTCAGCACGTATAAAACATCCAAAGGGATATCCAACTTCATTTTTATAGATATCACAAAATTTAGTCAGCCATTCTCTATCATAACCAAAACACTCATCATAAAAATTGAGCGTGCTAAAATTATATTTTTCTCTTAGCTCACAAATCTCACGCAATAAATTTTCAGGACTTCTTTTCCGAACATATTGTCCTTTTCCCTTATACAAGCTTTTAATTGCACTATTTGAACAAAAAGTGCAGTTATATGGACACCCGCGCGATGCTAAAAATACAGGTTCTGTATTACATGAATCGATTATCTCTTGAAACGGTACAATTTCACGATCAGGGAAAGGCAAATCATCTAAATTTTCAATTAAACCCCGTACTTCATTTCTGAAAAGTTCGCCTTCCTCATTTTTTACCCATACATTTGGGATATTCGAAAGATCGCCACCACTTTCCATTCGGGTTAGAACTTCCAAAAGAGCATGTTCGCCTTCTCCGACACAAACCATATTAATACCGGACACGCTGATTACTTCTTCTGGAAGATAAGTTGGATGCGGGCCACCACAAATAATAGGGGCCTGAAACTTTTTTCTTATTATTGTTACATATCTTTGGGTATGCTCCCATTGATGCGTTACTACTGAAAAGGCAATGAGGTCGGGGTTTATAGTACCTATTTTTGCCAACAGCTCATTTTCTGGCAACTCTTCCTGGATATATAACATTTCTGCCCTATGGCCATTATTTTTAATAAAAGCCGATAGCGTACCAATAGAAAATGGAAAATGACGTACGTTCATTGTTCCCAAATTATGATAAACAAATAATACCTTCATCTCATTGTCCTTTTAATGATGAAAAACAAATTTCAAAAAAGCCTGTCTGAAAAATTGGTTAAGCCGCTTCAGTCCTTTCGGGTATTTTTTTCTGGCTACCATTATGGTATCATGCCAATTGTTGCTACAATCTGTATATTCGGAATTTACACCCCATTCCGTTCTTAGTTCTAATATTTCAAAATCTACCATCCGCGCAAGTGCTGAAAACCCGTCGGGATAAAACCGCCAACAGTCGACGGGATATCTATGCTCAGGCCCACTGGATGGAGCAATAATGCAGCATAATCCATTCTGTTTTAGCACGCGAGCAATTTCAAACATTACCATCCAAAAATACTCGATATGCTCAAAAGCTTGGCCGGATATCAAAACATCGAAAGAGGCAGTTTTAATTTCTTTCCAAACATATGGATTTTTCAAAACAATATCAACATTTTTGCCGATAGCAAGATCTAATCCGATATATGACCATTGGGAATTTTTAAAGCATTCTTTATAAGAGCCATTAACATCCATACTTCCTAAATCTAATATCTTCAATGGCAGTTTATTATTATTTTCTAAATAGGTTTCCTTAAACCAATACATTTTTTTTAACGAACTTTGATGCATATTCTTTCACTTTTAAATTTTAAGTTAGTTATATCTATTTTGAAATTAATTATTGCAGAAAGGCTTTTAAAGCAAGTCATGGTAGGAAAATGATGAAAATTTGTTCTTGTTATGCTGGGCTGTTAGAGAACATCTGCAAATGCATGTTTGCATTTTACAAAAAATAAATAGCCAATAATTACCATTAAAACGGAACATAACACCCCGCATAAGTACCATCGCCAATCAGGTAGTTGACCCCAAAGGACCACGCTTCTGGCATCTTCCACAAAAAGGGCTATGGGATTTAAACGACAGGCTATTCTAAAGCGCTCAGGAACTGCCTCAAGGGGATAAAAAATTGGTGACAAAAAGAAAAGCATGTTCACAAAAACACCGATAGTCGTCCCGATATCTCTGATAAAAACGCCCAAAGCGGATAGGAGAAACCCCCATCCTAAAGAGAATAAAACCAATGGGAACCATACAACCGGTAGTAAGATAATTGTCCATGAAAGGTTTCTTCCGGAAACGATCATGGTCACCAATACGATAATAATCCCAAAAATGGAATTCGTTATTGTTGAAAGTAATTTGACAATCGGCAATATTTCTAAGGGAAATACAACTTTTTTTACATAATTGACATGGGATATGATCAACGTTGGCGCCGCATTTGCAACCTCCCCAAGAATATTGAACGTTAATATTCCCACAAATAAGGCAAGAGCAAATCCAAGCCTTCCTTCATGCTGTGCAATACCCCATTTCATATTAAAAATGACCGAAAAAACATACGTATATACAGCCAATAACATCAACGGTTGCAAAAAAGCTAATGTAAAACCTAAATAAGACCCCTTATATTTTGTAAAGACTTCCCGAATGGTCAACTGTTTTACTAATTCTCTATATTTCCACATAATCTGTTTTACCTAACCTGGCTGCGCCGGAATTACTGAGTACTAAGCATTAAGCCCTTCTGCCTACATGCGCACGCTAATGCATGTATGCTACGGGTTAAGGGTCTAATGGGGTTAAAGTTTCTAGTTACGACTATAATATGATTACGAATAAAAACTGGTTAAGCTGTTATGATGAAGTTGGAAAAAGTTGATATAGAAAGGAGATATTATGTTATGTTAGGGGTATCGTTTGTGATAAGAAGCTTGCGGTAAAAAACAACATATCGAGGAGCCGCTTTGCAGCTCCTCGATATTGTAAATCAACAGGTTTGACTTTTAGGTTCCTGAAAAAATGGTTTGCCTTAGTTTGCTCTATTTTTTCTTCGAAATCCAGCCAGCCCAAACAACCCAGTTCCTAAAAGTAGAATCGGAGCGGGAACCGGATTTGCCATTGAGTTGGGGGTGTCACCAGTATCTAATTCTTCACCGCCACTTCCATCACCATCATCTCCCCCAACAGCTCCACCAAAATCTAATGTGGCAATCAGGGAATCACCATAAGACACTGATACCCCTCTTAAATCAATACTGATCCCGCCGCTGGTGAAATCAAACCCTGCTGTACCAGAGGTCACATTGCTTGTTGAACTCAAACCTAAAATTTCAGTATCAACTCCGCTCACAAATAAACCATTTGCAGAATAATCTGCATTATAAGAATAGCTGCGTGTAAAAGCAATTGTGATCGAGTTAGAACCAATGACAACATCATATAAATGCTTACCATCGTAATTGAATACCCAACTCCCAGCTCCGGTCACATCTCCACTCCCTAGCACAGGATTTGCTAATCCTGTATACTGGTGCTCTAAGTGAACCTCATCACCTATCATTGTGGCACCTGCACTAAATACTGAAATAAAACTTAAAAAAGCAACCGTTAACGTTAATAGAAAAAGTTTTCTCATCATAGCCTCCTTACTGTTTAATTACTGTTAATATTAAAAACATTAATAGAATCTGATTTTACAGTAATCTATTAGCAAGGAGCGTGCCTAAATGATTTATATTTTCTTTTCCTTATTTTTTCAGCTACTTATTGCATTATGCCTGCGCGCCACATCCACGTCCAATACTCTTTATGGGAAATCCATTCTTTAAGTAATGTGTAATAAATTATATATTGGGTAATTTAGTACATAATGGTACCTAAAGTAGGCGATTTTTAAAAGTAAGGAGTCCTCAAATGTTGGATAACGTTCTATAATGCTTGTCAATAACCACCAAGTTTACAACAAGATTAAACACAACCAACAGGTAAAGGACTCTATGAGCAAACATAGCAAAAACTACCGGCAAAATGAACTCAAAATTCGACGTATTGAAGCCACTTCTGATCGATTGACCGGCAGGGCGGGGCTGAGCCTTTTCGTGGCTTATATGCATGGCATCCAAATTTTTAGCTGGTTGGATCGCTGGTTCGGTTCCATCCGAAGAAATCGAAAAGGCCTCACAATTACAGAGCTTTTCAAACAAGTGCTTTGCTTTTTTGTCGATGGCAGCAGCCGACGGCTGACCTACTTCGACCAGATTTCTCGCGATGAAGGCTATGCCGGTAGCATTGAGACACCAAAAGAGAACATGGCCTCCTCTTATCAGATCAAGCGTTTTTTTAAAGCATTTGCCTGGACGCGCGTGTTTTTGTTCCGGCGTCTTCTGCAGACTCTTTTTATCTGGCGTTTGCAGATTACTGAGCCCGATGTGATCGAACTGGGTATTGATACGATGGTCATGGACAATGACGATGCAAAATGCCGACATGGCGTGAAACCGACCTACAAGAAGAAAAAAGGTTTTCAACCCCTGCAAATGAATTGGGGACGCTTCATTGTCGATGCGGTGTTCCGCAGCGGAGACAAACATTCCAATCACGGTGATACGGTACTGAATATGATTAAGCACATGATAATTAAAATCAGAGGCAACTACCGTGAAGATGTGCCGATTATCATCCGAATGGACAGCGGTTTTTTCGATCAAAAGATTTTTGCGCTTTGTGAAATGCTCCACGTCGGCTATGTTTGTGGCGGGAAAATGTATAAAGACATTAAACAGATGGCAGACAACTGGGACGCAACCAAATGGAAACGGTTTGCATCCGGCAAGGCAACTGGAAACAGTTCCGACGCGCGATCTTTTGTCGGCTGATGCACGATGACAGCAAACAGCTTTACCTTCCAGGCTTTCGACCTGACACCATCATCGTCACCAACATCGGTCAAGGCCAGGCAATCGACGCTATGCTTAAAAAAGCAGGAGCGGTGGATTATCTGACCACCAATGGGCTCGTTGCCTGCTATCATGAACGCGGCAGCGACGAATTGGCCAACCGGTCGCTGAAAGATTTTGGTCATGAACAACTGCCCTTCAAGCGTTTTACCCCCAATGCGGCTTGGTATTATACGATGCTGGTTGGTCATTTTCTGCTTGAATCGTTTAAAGAAGATGTCAGTGCCCCAGTATTATCGATTGGTTCCTATGCCTCCACGGTGCGTAGGCGGTTGATCGATATTGCCGGCAAAATTGTCTTTCACAGCGGGGAGACGATCCTGAAAGTATCCAAGGCCTATTTGGAAAACCTTCGCTTGCTGGAGTTGTTCAAACGGTGCCACACAGCACCGGTTATCGAATAACCGGCAAGAAAAACCAAAGGTCAAGCAAAACCGCTGGTGAAGTGCGCGCGAAAATTGGATTATTGAGCATATCTCCATAATAATTGAAAGCCACGGGACTACTCTCCATGGATTTCTCCTCTGGAGCTGAGTAGCTCGCATTTCTGCTACTGGTTTTGACGCGACTCCTGCTGCATAAAACTAAAATCGCCTACTTTAGGAGGTAAGAGCATGGCCAGTGGTGATGCTTAAACGAAATGCTACCCTAGATTTGAAACTCTGCTGCAATAAACTTTGAAATGCTTTTAAAAAAATGAGAAAAAAAAGCAGATATCCTACACTAAAAACTGGTTAAGCTGTTATGATGAAGTTGGAAAAAGTTGATATAGAAAGGAGATATTATGTTATGTTAGGGGTATCGTTTGTGATAAGAAGCTTGCGGTAAAAAACAACATATCGAGGAGCCGCTTTGCAGCTCCTCGATATTGTAAATCAACAGGTTTGACTTTTAGGTTCCTGAAAAAATGGTTTGCCTTAGTTTGCTCTATTTTTTCTTCGAAATCCAGCCAGCCCAAACAACCCAGTTCCTAAAAGTAGAATCGGAGCGGGAACCGGATTTGCCATTGAGTTGGGGGTGTCACCAGTATCTAATTCTTCACCGCCACTTCCATCACCATCATCTCCCCCAACAGCTCCACCAAAATCTAATGTGGCAATCAGGGAATCACCATAAGACACTGATACCCCTCTTAAATCAATACTGATCCCGCCGCTGGTGAAATCAAACCCTGCTGTACCAGAGGTCACATTGCTTGTTGAACTCAAACCTAAAATTTCAGTATCAACTCCGCTCACAAATAAACCATTTGCAGAATAATCTGCATTATAAGAATAGCTGCGTGTAAAAGCAATTGTGATCGAGTTAGAACCAATGACAACATCATATAAATGCTTACCATCGTAATTGAATACCCAACTCCCAGCTCCGGTCACATCTCCACTCCCTAGCACAGGATTTGCTAATCCTGTATACTGGTGCTCTAAGTGAACCTCATCACCTATCATTGTGGCACCTGCACTAAATACTGAAATAAAACTTAAAAAAGCAACCGTTAACGTTAATAGAAAAAGTTTTCTCATCATAGCCTCCTTACTGTTTAATTACTGTTAATATTAAAAACATTAATAGAATCTGATTTTACAGTAATCTATTAGCAAGGAGCGTGCCTAAATGATTTATATTTTCTTTTCCTTATTTTTTCAGCTACTTATTGCATTATGCCTGCGCGCAACATCCACGTCCAATACCCTTTATGGGAAATCCATTCTTTAAGTAATGTGTAATAAATTATATATTGGGTAATTTAGTACATAATCTTTCGATCAAATAAAACCTTCATTTTCAAATAAATTTCATCCAGTTATAGTAGGTTATGGTGATTCCCCGTAAAATTTATAAATACTCGATACCACTCTCTCAACTTCTTCAGGGTTCATCTCATAATATAATGGTAAGCGTAATAGTCGCTGACTTATTGAATCGGTGACCTTAAGATCACCAACAGGTCTCCCAAACTTTTTGCCTGCAGGTGAAGAATGAAGTGGTATGTAATGAAATACCGCCATAATATTTTGTTTATCCAAAAACTGTATCAGTTTAAAGCGCTCTTCAGCAGATTTTGTTAGAATATAAAAAAGATGGCCATTCGATTCATATTTTTTCGAAAAACATGGTAGCTTTATGTAATTCTTTTGTTCCAAGGGTTGTAACATCGAGTAGTATTTTTTAACCAACCGATAACGTTGAGCATTGATTTTTTCTGTATGTTCGATCTGGGCATATAAAAAAGCACTAACTAACTCGCTAGGGAGATAAGAAGAACCAATATCTACCCAGGTATATTTATCTGTTTTTCCTTCTATAAATTTCTTTCTATTGGTTCCTTTTTGCCATATAATTTCAGATCGTTCTAATAAGTTTTCATTATTAACCAGCAGTGCCCCCCCTTCACCACTAATTACATTTTTTGTTTCATGAAAGCTTAGCGTACCTAAATCTCCAATAGTTCCTAAATATTTCCCTTTGTAAGTCCCCATAAGAGCTTGAGCAGCATCTTCGATGACAAACACTTTGTAATGTTTAGCAATATTTATAATATCAGCCATAGAGGCCGGTACGCCTGCGTAATGTACAGGAACAATGGCTTTAGTTTTTTTTGTTACTGCCTCCTCAATTAATTTTTCATTAATATTCAATGTATCTTCTCGAATATCAACAAATACGGGAACCCCCCCCCGGAGAACAAAAGCATTAGCTGTTGAAACAAAGGTGAAAGACGGCATAATGATTTCATCACCCGGTTTGATATCAGACAAAATTGCAGCCATTTCCAATGCAGCAGTGCATGAGTGTGTTAACATTGCCTTGTTGCATAGAAGGGTTTTTTCTATCCAGTTTTGGCAGCTCCTTGTAAACTTTCCATCTCCACTCAAATGTCCATTTTTTATTACTGCCTGGGCAATGTTATAAAGTTCTTTTCCTACAATAAATGGTTTGTTGAATGGTACTTGAGTGAAATCTTTCATATTCAGGCACCTTTTAATTCATAAAACTTCAAAATATACTCAGATCTTTTTCGTAGCGTAAATGTTTTCAATCATGACTATCTAAATATTGGGTAATATAACAAAAAGCCTTATTTCATACATTTCATTACATACACCGAATATGGGACCTTGAGGGTATCGCAAAATACATTTCCTGATATTTTTTGGAAATAACGTTTTGACAGCCGTTGATATTCACTAACAGTTCGAACAGCTTTACCGCGATCTTTGCTGAGTAACCATTTCGAAAACCAGTGCTGGTTATTTATATACACCCCATCATAAGTTATTAACACGCCACCAGGAACCAATGCGTCATATGCAGTTTTGAATAGTTTAATTGCCTCATTTTCGTTTAAGTGATGTATTACCCCAAATGCTAAAACAATATCATAACAATTAGTTCTAAAATTAAATTTAGATTCAATATTTTGGCAAAAAAAGTTATATTTGTTATTTCTCCACCTTCTTTGAGCAAATTTAATGTATTCAAGGTTAATGTCGAATCCATCATATCTTTTTATATAATTCGGTAGGAATGAGATAATTTCGCCGGTACCACAACCAATATCCAAAATACGACAACCTGGAAATGGTTTAATAAAATCTTTTACAATTCTTTTTCGTGTGCTACTTTTCCCAATAATATTTGAAAATATTCTATATACCAGTGGGAAAGATAGAATTTGTAAAATGCCTTTTGTTTCATGAGAATCAACGTTTTTATCCATATAAAAGACCTCGTCAGGGCAACTCGTCATCTTTTTGGGCAAACAACTCCCATCCACCATAGTAAGGCCATAATATGTTACCATCTTTTTTAAAATGGATTTCAATTAAAGCTGGTATTTTTAAAACTGTTCCGATAAGTGTTCGAAAAAAAGAACCTTTATAGCTACTTTCAACCATTGATGGCCTGCTGCTTAGAATTTTGAAGTTTTTCCGTTCACGAAACAGTGAATGCCAAAATTCTGCCCCGATATCATACAAAACACCCGGATACCCAAATTTGAGTATTGGCAATATCCTGATAATTGGTGATACATATGGAGTTGTCGTGAAAAAATATCCCCCAACGTTTAAATAGTCAAACATTTCATTAAGTGTTTCATTTATTTCTTTAACATGGCCTAACACTGCCACAGCTAATATTAACTCATACTTTTGCTGACAATTATTTATGTAATTAGACTGCCGAACAGTAATATTGCTATTAATTTTTTGTTCTTTCTTCACTTTTATTACTTTATCCACTACATAAATATCAAATTTAATTGCAGGATATTCTTCAAGTAACCTACTTGCGACCATTTTTGAAATTGTACCGTCGCCACCTCCAAAATCAAGTATCCTGAATGACTTTCTTCTATCTATTTCTACTTTTTCAGCTATATTATTGGCCAAATTATCAGGGTTGCTGAAGGATATCTTTGAAGTATTCGTTCTGTATTTTTCATAGAAACTATTATAAAAACATTCGACAGAATTATGAAGTGTTTCATCAGATGGTAACTGGCTTGGAAATTTAAGGTGACATTTTGCACAACTCATTAAAAAAACAGAGGGATTTTTGTTTATTTTAATTTGGCCTTTTTTCTTTGCGAGTGTTTGACAATAGGGGCATTTGAAATTAATTTTATCTAATTTCAATAAAGCATTTTCATTTAGATAGTTTAAGCCAAAAAAATTGACGCCTCTTTTTTTAGGTTTATTGCTTTTAAAGTACATAGATAATAAAATAGTATCGAATAAATAAGGTACTCTATATGATCCGAAGTGCTTGAATAACTTGAATGGGTAAAAAGCTAATTCCGTATAGTCCGTTATACTTGGACCTTATAATCTTTCAGCCTTTAGATAAATTTCGTTTCATTTTATGACTGCCTATTTATTTACTGCAATCAATTGTTTTTGATACACCAACCAACCAATCATCACAGTTTTTACAAGGCTCAAAATCATAGTCATTACTAATATGTCTGTTTCTTAACGCCAATATTGGACCATTCCAAATATTTTCTATATCTGATTGATTTATGTCGCCATATATATTCTTACCATCCCAGTCATTATCACATCCAGGCACCATGCCATCCCAAAAAACCACCATTTGGCTGAGTAGCCACGTACAGGGTATTCGCTCCTGAGTTTTCATTGCATCAACCACCTTCTGCCATGGTTTAACACCGTAAGACCAACTGCTTTTTCGCCTTAATTTTAATTTTACATCTAGCCCCGTGTTCATCCAATAGTTGATGAAATCTTCTTCTTCTGCTTCATTTTCATCCATTACAATAAACTGAATATTTACCTTTGGAAGGGCCATTGCCCTTTTTCTTTTTTCGGACACAATAGTTTTTATATTTTCAATAACTTTGCAAAAATCACCACTACACCGAATTTTATTATATGTTTTTTCGGTGTATCCATCTAAACCAATAAATATTTCATCGATACCACACGACAATAGTTCATCGACCATATTGTGCTTAAAAAGTGTTAAGTTTGTATTCAATCCAATATACTCAATTCCTTTTTCTTTTGCATACCGCAGCATTTTGAAAAGTTTTGATCCAAGGATCAAAGGTTCTCCCATATAAGCAGGCCAAATTTTGGTTTTAGGGCTTTTTGATGCTATCTCATCAATGATTCGTTTCCAAAGACTTTCGGTCATTTGCCCCTTTTTACGACTTAATTGTTTTTGTGGGCACATGATACATTTTAGGTTACATTCTGCAACTGTTTCAATGAGAATGTTTCGGGGGAAGTCTGTAATTTTAATAAATTTTTTTAATTCTTTGGTATCGGGTCTTTCCATAATCAATCCCTCGGAAATTCACGTTGTTCAATGTAACGAACAACTTTTTGGCCGTTTTTTATTTTCCGGTAGATAAAAGCACGTGAATTAATAATATTATTATCGCTAATTGTAAGATTATCAACAACAGTGGTATTCATCCCTATAAAATTATTTTTTCCAATTTTTACATGTCCACCGATAGTTGTACCTGCTGCAATAAAATTATTCGTAGATATACACACATCTTCGCTAATTAAAACTCCGATATCGATATAGGTTGCATCACCAATTATGGAATATTGATCAACTACCGCACCAGCAGAAACATAGACCCCTACTCCCAATTTCACGTTTTTTTCAACCATCGCGTTAGGATGAATTAAACTTTCAAAATCATATCCGGCATTTATTGCATTATGAAACGCAACCTCTCTTTTTTGCATATCTCCGTATCCAATAGCAAAAAGAAGATTGATCTTTTTATCGTTATATTGTTGAGTTTTTTTTACCTCCTTTAATGATCCAACTATTTCAAGATCCTCTATTACTTTTTCACCAATATCCTTCGTGTCATCAATGAACCCTAAGATATTATATTTGTCCTTAAAATAGGATACAGCAGCGAAATGGATTTGTTTTCCTAATTTTCCGCCTCCATATATCAGAGTATCTATTTTTTGCATTCGTATGCCTCTAAATACTTGTCAATAGCATTAAAGTTTGTATGCAATTGCGGAATGGCCTCTGGATCAATAACAATTTCAAATTCATTCTCTATTTCCATAATTAATTTTATGTGTGTGAGGGAATCCCAAACATCCATGTTATCTTTGGTTAATTCCTCTGACTTTTCAGATATACGACCAAAACATTTTCTAAAAACTTTACGCAATCTCGTATCAATATTTATCATTTGATTTTTATCACAACCTCCCATCCGCCAACATATTTCCAAAGAGGATCCTTTCTTTTGCCACCAATAAATCTTTCAATATGAGCAGGCATTTTAAATAAATATGAGAGTAATGTCTTTAGAAAGGCCTTTTTAAATGTCGTTTGAACAAGAGAAGGTCGAGAAGTAAGAAGCACCGCGTTCAAGTTAAAGACATCAATGACCCTGTTCCAAAATGAGCCATCCATATCATGTAAATGCCCTGGATAACCGAATTCAACAGTCTTTCCAAAGTATCGAACAGCAGGCGTTCGTGCATAAAAATGCCCCTCTGATTTTATTAATGACAACAATCTTAGCAACATGTAGTTTACATTTTTAAGATGTTCTAATACAGCACTAGCAATAACCAAATCATATTTATTTTTAACTTCTGATAGATCGCCATATCGTCTAAAGATAATATTATCCTCGCTTTTTTTAATGCTATCTGTTGCTTTGTCTATAAGATCGATATTTACGTGTTTCACGGTTGGATAATATTCTATGATCTTTTTTCCAAGCAAATAACTTATCGTGCCATCCCCTCCCCCAAAATCTAAAATAGATATGTTAACTTTGTTTTTGTATATTTCCTTGGTAAGTTTTAGTATATGTAAAGATATTTTTTTTGAATCCTGAAAAGTTACCTTTTCATGTTTGAATCCATTAAAAAAAAGGTTGTAGTACCGGTCCAACACTACATCCTTTGGCATATGAGATGCGGACACCCCCTTACAACAAGGGCAGAACAACAAATTAATATCTGGTTTATTTTGTAATTTTCGATTTTGAACCCTTTGCCCCTCATATAAACAGATAGGGCATTGTAGCCTAAAATCATCCACTTCATCCATCACTAAAAACATTGATCGAAGTGAAAGGTCTTTTTCCTTGGAAAAAGTCTTCATCTCATTCTCGTCTGATGCCCGGAAATATGCCATCATTCCTTCAATTCCAACTTATGTCTCAGATTTTCAGGCCATTTCCTAGTATCCGGCCCAAACTGAGAATAAAGTGCAAAGATTAGTCTCTCAAAACCAATACCAATGCAACCTGAATATGCATATGTGTCATCTTCAAGCTTGATATTAAAAGTCTTTCCAAAAAAGTCCAGATGAAAATTAATAGAGCCAATAGCAATATAGGTAGCAGAAAAATCAAGTCTTGCCACTATTTCATATTTCAATTTTGAGCTATTTTGATAAACATTTTTCACAATACTGTCATTTGTAAAAAAAGGATCATTTGCTGTTTCAATTCTGCTACAAATATCAAACTCTTCAAGAAACGATATCATCTCGTCAATCATTTTTTGACGCATTTCAAGAACAAATTTTTCAGTTCCAACAAACATGATATCTCTAACTGAAAAATTAACAAGCCTGTCTAAACTATCTATCTTTGAATATTCATTTCTAAAAACTTTGTTGTAACAGGTGAAAACAGTGTTTTGGAAATTCTTTTTACCCTGAAGTGCGTAATAACATGTATCACAAACAGCTTGTTCCAATCCAAATTTGCTAGCCTCAAAACTTTCTTCCATCTTAACCCTGTCAAAGTTATTATCCTTACTGTACTTTTTTGAAAAATCGTCTCTGGTCTTAAAATCAGATTTTAACGATGTGGCAAGAATTACTTGCTGAGGAAATTCTTTGAAATAATTAATTTTCCTGTAAAGATCTATTGGCCAAAGCGTTGGATATTCCTGTTCTACAGCGTTATATTTTGAAGCTATTTTTTTAAAAAAATTATTAAACCAATGAAAAATTTTCAAGAATTCTCCTTGAAACATAAAAAGCCCATCTGATATTTTTTGAACTATCTCACTACTTAAAAGAAAGTCCATTGGATTATCTGTTATTCTGATGGCTTTATTGTTCTCAAAAAGGATATCCTTGTTGATGCTTTTAGAAATATACAAAAGAGTGGCTAATGCTTTCGAAAAAGTTTCATCACCCACAACCTCAATAAAATCTACGAATAGTATTTGATCATTTATTTCGACACTATTAATTGAATAACTTCGCTCAATAGAAGATATTAGAAAATCTTTTTGTTCATCTGATAAAGTTTCTTTAATTTCGAAATGTCGTTTACTATTCATATCATTATCCATTATTAGATTGTTTTTGATACACATTTTTCACTATTGATAACGGTCGGTGTTTTACTTCTAAAAAGACCTTACTCAAATAGATACCTATTATGCCAAGAGCACTTAATATAATTCCGCCCAAAATCCATATGGATACAAGGATTGATGCATATCCCGGAATTGAATTTGGATATAAAATCTTCAATCTAACTAAATATGTAATATAACCTGCCGAAACAAATAAAATAAAGATGCCAATATAAAAAATATAAATTAAAGGCTTATTACTGAAGGCGGTGATTGCATTAATTGCTTGGGTAATTTTTTTTTTTATATTGTAAGTTGTATTTCCTTTGTTAAGCTTGTTTATATAAATCGGATATTGATTAAATCCGGTAATAATTAACAACCCTGCAAGCATCAATTCTGTTTCTCTATGTTTAAGGAGTCCTTCGACATACCTTTTACTCATCATACGTACAGTTGTCGCTTTTTCAGGCAAGTTATATCCAGATATTATATTTAAAAAACGATAAAAAAGGCTACTTGTTATTCTCTCACTTATTTTTCCTTTCCTGCTATTCTGAACGCCATAAACAACATCGACCTCTGGTCGTTTTTCAAACTCCTCATTAAATCTTTCGATTAGTTCTGGTTCCTCTTCAAGGTCACAATCAATAAGAAAAACTTTTTTACCAAGTGCATATGTCAAACCTGTCATAATTGCTTTATGATGTCCAAAATTTCTAGATAGATCAATGACCCGAATTTTTTCGTCTTCATTTGCCAAAGAAACTGCTAAATTCAGCGATTCGTCCGGGGATCCGTCATTAACTATAATAATTTCATAGGAAGCTGTTATATTTAGGGCTACCTTTTTAATTCTATTATAGAAATCGACAATATAATCTTCCGATAAATACATACTCGTAACAATCGACAAGTCTACATTATTATCAAGTAATTTATTCACTTTTTACCTTTAACTCAAAAAAACAATTGTTCGATATGGAAGGGTAATCCATAGCAATTTCACCTAAAGCTTTGAATATCGATTTTTCGAGGTTTAAACTCTGCATCTGCCATGTAGAGAATGGTTTCATGTAAAGTCCTTCAGCTCTGATAACTTGCAGCCCAGCTGTCTGGAATAATCTGCACCATTCATTAAAAGAAAAATATCTTTTATGACCATATTTTTTATCTAATTCTGACAATATATTAATTTTATTGATCAATCCAGACTTCAATGCTAATAGCCGATGCATTGATTCAGCGTTAGGAACACCAACAAAGATGCTTCCATTAACAGTTAAAAATTTCTGAAACTGGATCAAAAGAGAGATAGGATCATCAACGTGTTCAAGAACAAACCCCATACCAATGCACGGAAATTTTTCATTGGTTACAAACTCTTCAAATAAAGACTCGATAATTTCTAAATTAGAATAAAACTCATTAAACTTTTGTACAATTAGAGGTGATCCCTCTATGACAACAACACGCTTATATGTTTTGCATAATTCTTTTACTGCAATACCATGACCAATTCCCAACTCAAGATAAGATGTTTTTTTTTCGGCATAAGTTATACATTTTTGGACGTAATTTGTCATTGAAATCATATTTTCAATTGCAAATTCGTCCTTTTCGTATGCCTTCACATAACTGTTTAGTTCTGTTGCTGTTGTCATATTGTTTTAGTTTATTATACCTTAGTATAGTCAATAATTATGCCCGTGCACTGATTATAACACCGGCCACGATTAATAACATACCATATATTTTATATATGGTTATTGTCTCCTTAAAAAAATAATGACTTAAAAAAAGGACGAATACAAATGAGAGGCTCATAAATGGGTATGCATAACTAAGATCAACTTTGGTCATTGCATACATCCATAAGATAGCACTAACAAAAGCCCCGATAAATGCGGATGCAATCCATGGGTTAAATATATTCATAAATAGAAATAATACTTTTGTTATAATATCGTCAGGCAATTTACCGACGTTAAGCATCTTCCATTTTATTACGATTTGTCCATATACTGTTAGTAAAACTGTAAGTAGAATGTAAAAGGTGTATTTCGTCATAGTTATCAAAAATTTAAATTTCTATTAAATGAGAAAGTTTTCATGTACTTAAATAACTGTGGTCCTTTATTAAAAATAAGATCAAGGATACTGACATGATGATCAAACGGTTTAGATAGTTGATTATATATTGGGTAATGATCGTATTCAAACCAATGAACACTACATCCAATGGTTTTAAATTTCTTCTCATCCAAATAGCAACTGGCTGCGGGCCCAGATACATAGATTTGAGCCTCTGCTTTCCGGCACAATTCAACGATCTTCGCTGTAGCATTATTTTCAGTCACTCCATAATCCATTGAGAAAGATATTTTTGTATTAATATTTAAAATATTACATATTAATAATAGCAAATTATAATTAATATTACTAAGGAGCACTTCGTCAGCTACATTTTTGTAACCGTTATGTATAATCTCAAAATAATCATTAAAATAGGCGGCTTTTGAATAGAAATGCCTGAAAGAAGAAAGGTGTTGATTCACCCAACTATGATCAGAGACTTCAACATCTTTTACTTTTTGGAAATAGCTGCCCTTTGTTTTTACAGGTATTGTTAACCACTTAACTCCACTTTGGGTCTTAATTTTATTTCGATTACGCCAGTCTCGTTTGGTATATTGGCAATCGTCATATAAAATGAACTCATCGACAAAATTAATAATATCAAAATATCCTTTCCAGGGGATATAATTTGATTGAATTATGGCGACCTTTTTTTTCACAGATCCCTCTCTATAAGGCAAGCTGCACATTACCTTCTAAGATTTTCCCCTGAAGTAGCCCTTTTGCGATCTCCGCAAACCGATGATGGGGGGCCAAATGTAAAAATCGCTCTAAATATTCTCTCCATTTTTTTGAACCAATCTCCGTGTTAAATTGAGGTAGTGTTCTGGCATTAAAATTTTCTTTTTTTCTACTATTGTTCGATAAGGCTTCGAGATAGTAGGATAGTATGCCGGCGTTGTATAATCCCTCAAGATATGTTGGATTATTTGACAAGTTTTTTTCTATCATCTTTAAAGCGCTTGAAATATGACCTTTCTGAACAAGCTGTTTTGCCTTCCAGTTTCTTAACTGGAAAAGCTTTGTATTTACGCTAGGCGTAAATTGTTTTTCCCCTAACAAATCTAATAGTTTAAGAGCTTTTTCATAGTCCCCCATCTTAAATGCGAGCAGCCCATTCTGATACGTTGTACATTGTTTTACGGAGTACTTATGCTGTGGGTGATATATAAATTTTGTCTTAATAAGTTCGAGAATATGCTTTGAGGTATTAAGATCTTCCAAATTCTGAGACAAAAAAAAGACAAGTTTCAATTGCTCTAGATTTTTTATATCATCAAATCGATGCTTATCTGCTTTACGATGATCCAAGTTAATATTAGCATCCTTTTTTACAAAAACCATGGCGGCAGGTCCATAAAAAACTGGCTTCCAATCTTTAGATTTCAGAAACTTAAGCATTGGGCTACTGGCTGCAAAATAGTCCACTATTGCTACATCAAAAGGATATTTTTGCGTAAAATCGTCAACGGTCGTTGGACCATAGTTGAATTCCAGGTATTCTTGATACCAGTCTAAATATGGAAATGCACGCTGGTCACAAAATACTTTATAGGTTGGATACAGGTCATGAATGAGGTATCCCCCGGTATTATAGCTGTTGAAAAGTCGTTTTCCGGGTTGATGTTCTTTCAAAAAGGCAGAGGCTTGTACCGGATTGTAATAACCGACACCAAACCCGAGCCAACTATTACGCTCAGGAGAAACCATAATAACATAAAGAGTATATATAGTAGAAAGCAAAAGTAACAAATATTTTCCTGCTTTAATAGTGAGCGATACGCCTGTAATCGACGGCCAGTCCGGCCGGTATTGGCTATAGAGATATACAATACTCATGGCCCCAAAAACCGGCCAGTAATATGTCGCTCGTAAAAATGTTACATAGAATGCTCCTAAAAAGAGATTTGATATTAAAATAGCCCAATCGATCGACTTGTTTTTCCAGATACCACGACCAAGCAAAGTCACGATCATTGCGGCCATAACTAAAAATATGGTGCATAAGAAAATATTCTTTGATTGAAACAAAGGTGTATAAGCCAACACAGATCCCATAGCCAACATATTCTTCGAGGAAAAAGAAAGCTCATATATCTTTAAATAATAACTTATGCCGTATGGGGTAATAAATGTCGATAATAGGCTAAAAACGGCACTTGTGTATAGATAGCACAAGCCTTTTTTAGATAAGGAGTATCGGTTTCCACGAAGATAATTTACGGTTTCACCGAATACAATACATGCCATCAGGGCAAGGGCATTCAAGAATACGCCATGCGTATTTGCCCAAATGAGAAACAGGAAAGGAAACAGCAAAAAGGATTTCGGCGTCCAGCGGGGACTTAAATTTGATTTAACAAAGAAATAGATCGCAGAAAATACGGCAAAATAAACCATGGAAAAGATTTCAGGTTTTAGAAACGCGGCCGCGTAACTTCCTTGCAAAATCATCAGGGTCACCAAACACATTCCGGCATCCCATCTCCATTTCATTCGCCACGCATAGTACCAGAAAATTGCAAATACCAGGAAAAAACACAGGTATTTCATGACAAATAGAGCAGGCAAACCTCCAATTTTATAGAGCAAGTAAAAAGCCATTTCACTAAGCCATGCACAATAGATGGCCACTGGGTCTGCTGGCGTCCAAGAGTACCTTCCGTGATCCGGGATAAGGGTATTGTTCTCCAACATATACCGGCCATATTCCATCTGCCAGAAAAGATCTCCATCTCTGACTGGCTCAGCAAGTCTAAGTGCGATCGTCAGGAACAGCAGCCCAAGCATGAGAAGTATCCCGGCACGTTGTAGCAGTTTTTGCATCTATCCAATATCCCTTTTTGTTACTAAATCCCTGTCAGATAAAAGCCTGACTTAAATATCATCATACTATTCTGTCTGATTCGGCAGGGAATCGCCACTGTCTTTTTTTAAAAGCCGCGGTTTGAGATTCAAATTACCATTCTTGGCGCCATCTGTTTTGTCCCGCATCTTTTCCCATTTATTTAGAATTTCCAGTGCCGTGACATTGCCTTTATCAGACAATGATTTCATCATGGTCATGGCTTTCTCTTGATCGGCCTCGAGCCCCCCTTCACCCTCATAATACATAAGTGCCAGGTGGATTCGACCGGAATCAGAACCAGCATCCGCTGCCTTTTGGTACCATCGAAGGGCTTCTGGCTTATCTGGGGTCAATCCCCCTTGACCATTATAATGCATGACCCCAAGGGTATCCTGGGCCTCAGGGTGTCCCTTTTCCGCAGCCATTTCAATAAGGCGGCGGGCTATGTTCCAGTCAGAAGAAATGCCCTCCGCACCGTCATAATAAATTCGGCCCAACATATATTGTGCCACGTCACTTCCCTGGGAAACGGATTGTTCAAACAATTCAACTGCCTTTTGAACATCCTTGGTCAAACCACCAAGCCCGTTGTACCACATGACAGCAAGCCTGTTTCGGGCAAACACATTATTTTTATCAGCTGATTTTTCATACCATTGACGGGCAGTGGTCAAATCTCTTTCAAGGCCACCTTCACCCCGTTCATACATCAAGCCGATTCGGAACGCCGCCATTGCATTTCCCGCTTCGGAAAGCTGCAGGAGCTTTTTAATATCAGGTGCCCTGTCTGAGCCAACACAATCTTCTTGGCCAAATGTATACAGGAATAGTATACAAATGATACATAAAAGAAAGGATCGTTTATTCTTCACTTGTTTCTCCCTAATAACCTCTAATAATTAATAATTATTCTTTCTTGAATATCTTAACAAGCCCATTCGTCTTGCTTGCATGGAAAACTTGTGTATATTTTTTCTCTTGCAAATGCAAATGTAATGTCATACACACCTTTGACAAAATAGTTTCCTTGCAAAGGGCATTGTATCCGCATAACCTACTTGAATATTTTGACTATTCACAATTCCAAACATATCATTCCGAGGAGGATTTCATGAGTCGTTTAAAGGCTGGTTTTATTGTTATGCTTTGTATATTAATCCCCGCTGTTCTGGTAGCAGATAATCTACCCGGATTGAAAACGAGTGATCTGGGACCTGCCAAGGCCTTTTTTGACAAGGGAATGGAATATTCATCCCAGAGACGCTGGTTCGAAGCTGCTGACCAATTGAACAAAGCGGCTGAACTGAAACCCGACGACATTATGATTCATTTTAACCTTGCCAACGTTTACCAGGCGATGGGTGAGTTGGATAAAACCATTAAAGAGTATACTGCAATTATTGAAATAAATCCGAATTTATATTGGGCGCATTTCAATCTGGGAACCTATTACGCATACAAAGGCCAGCCTAAAGACGCCATTTCCAGCTATGAAACGGCCATTGAGCTAAGCCCCAAAATTTCGGTTATCCATTTCAAACTCGGGCTTTTGTATCGAAAAACCGGGCAGCCAGACAAGGCCATCGAAGCATACAAGCGTGTTATTGCATTAGATCCGAAGCACTTTCTCTCGTACTACAATATGGGCATTATATATCTACGGAAGCATGAGTTTGAAAAGGCAAACGAACTGTTCCAAAAAACGGTTGAAATTAACCCCAAATATGTGGAAGCCTATGTAAACAATGGTGCCGTCTTTATGTACCAAAAAAAACCGGCCGCTGCGATTCCCTTCTTTGAAAAAGCGGTTGAAATCAACCCCAAATTCACCAAAGCGCTTATCAATTTAGCCACGGCCTATCGAGATACAAGCCAATTCGAATCTGCCCTTACGTATGCTCAAAAAGCAAAAGAGTTAGGTGCAGGAAATGCAGACAACCTGATTAGCAGCATCAACAAGAAAAAAGAGGAGAAGAAATAGAGCACTATGACCATAAAATTGCTTCGGACGATTACGTCTCTTATCCTATTGACATCCTTCATGGCTGCCTGCTCGATGCATCGCCCGCTCGTCTCTGACACCTCCAGTCGGGAAGCCCTTGAAGAGCGTATTCACCTCTTATGGAAAGCGCGTGTTGCTAAGGATCGCCAAACCGTCTACATGCTTGCTGATGCTCAATTTCAGAAAACGACTGATGAGGCCGCGTATGCAAAGAAAAAAGGCCTAACCATCCTTGAATATGAAATCGGAAAGATTTCACTGTCTGACGACGGAAAAGAGGCGCACGTTGTTATTAATTTCAAAACGATCATGATGGGTGTCGCCATCACGCCCACCGTTACGGAAAAATGGATTTTTGAGGAAGGTCTTTGGCGCGTCAAACTCTCAGGTCGAAAATCACCGTTTCACAAAGAATAGGTCCTTTTTCGAAAATTTGATGCAGCGCTATTTCCCTGGAAAAGGAAATGGCGTTGCCAGATTCTTTTCTTTTAGCATGTCAACAAATTCCTGGGGCTTCATATCCAGGTACTTTGCCTGCTCCTTCTGCTTTTTTGCCTTTTGTTTTTCACGGGCTATTTTCTGTTTTTCCAACAAATGTTTTTCTTTAAATCCTGCCATCAAATCCGTCATCTCAGTTGAGCAGGGAAGATCGTCGGTCAGAGCAATTAACGCTACTTCTGAAAACAGAATGTTCTTATCGGCATCTATGGTCAGGGTAAGCTTGCCAAGATATTCCCCCTTCATGCTGTTTTGAACGATGATGGTATCATTTATCGGAGGCAATGCGGTTTTGAGCATTTTCAAGCCATGTCCGGCCACAGCAACATCCACCACGTCAACATCGTTATATTTTAAAAGATTGACCGTTCCCTGGTAGCCTATATGTGAGAGTAGTATGATGATATCGGCTTTCTTTTTAAGTTCCACCAGGGTTTTCTTGAGTTCGGCCGCATAATCCTTCACCTTAATTTTTTCCTCTTTGCCATCATCCGTGTTGAAAAAGGCAGCGGCAGCGATTCCGGTAATTCCAACACGGCAAAACCCAAAATCTTTAACGATGTAGGGTGAAACTTTCCACCCTTCTCCACTATGATTGGTGACATTCGCGGAAACAAAGGGAATACTGTTTTTTCCGTGAAGCGTATTGAGAAAATCAACCCCAAACGACACATCTTTTTCACCGATATTCACCGCATCATAATCCATCATCTGAAGCGCTTTTGTCAATGTTTCAGCACGCAATTCGGGTGCGTCCTTTCGACTGTTGAAGTTGTCACCGCAATCAACAAGCACGACGTTTTTATGCTCACTCCGAATCATATCAATCATGCCGGCCCGCCGGGCCAGCCCGCCTTGTTTGATCTTTCAGCCGCATGGTTCAACATTTCCGATAGTATCACCGGTGTAAACAACAGTGATCTTGTGAAAGTGATCTTTCACAGATGAGGGAAACGCTGTTGAACACATCAACAATATAAAACAAATGCAATAAAAAATTCTGTTCATAGCAAATTCGTCTTCAAAATAAGGTTTATGGCAAGATGGTTTCCGTTAAAATGCTTCCTGTTAGCATGCTCATATCCGGATTTCCGTAGCCGAAGAAACCTGTCAGGCCAGGACCACTTTCAACCTGAATTTTAAGGAATGAAATATCAGCCGCATTTTCGCCAAAAACGGAATGAAGTGTAAAAACCGTTTTTGAAAGTGGTTCTACGAATCGACGTGCCTCCAATTCTGACATCAATCTACCTGTTGCATCATAAGGCATAAGCCGATAGGCAACGGCTTCTTCGAAGGGATTTAGAAAATTCAATGCTGTCCACCAGTATCGGCTTGATGCGACATGTGTTAAGGCAAAGCTTTGCCCGATATGATCCGGGGTGAGAAATGGATAACACATCTCATCCTCAGGCGTATTAAAACATACATATCCTGCCATTTCGTCTGAGGCTGATATTGATATCCATGCGGTTTTCGGAGTGATAAACGGCGTGTCCGGATATAGGTCCATGATATCTAACGTCTGTTTTTCGCCTGGACCCAAAATCCGACTGCGGTTCTCGTCTCCCCTGGGATCTTTTCTGGTAAAGACCACTTCATTGTCAGTGTCCGATACGTTTATCAGAACGATCTGTGTATCCCAAAAGAGAGAGGATTCCACATGGGGAATAAGAAAAACGTCGCCTGGCACAAGGGCGGGTAGTGATTCCGCTTTGTAAATGCCATTTTCACTCCATTCCGTATAACCTTTTAGAAGCAGGTCATCCTGGTCCTCGATTAGCACCCAGCCATTTCCACCGTTTCCTGAAAAGGGGCTGGTCGTTCCGTTGTAGTGAACCCACCGGTTTGCTTCAACATTAATTGTGAGCGTATCAATCTCAATCCCCGCCCGAGAAAAGAGCGTAAGCTGTGAACTGGATGTTGTCAGGAAAGGGTTATAGATACCCCAAGATACGTTTTTACCGGAGGTATCCCACCAGTTGGAAATCTCCGGAATCACTATCCGATGGTTCGCACTGCTATATGAATAGCATGACATGTTGCGCTCAAAGCTGCCAAAAAGATTTAATACGTGAAGGGATTTAGAAGCAGCAATTTTAATCCCGAAAAGATCGCCGCTGTCAATGGCGCGTTCTTCCATATCGTTCACAAATAACGTCTTTTTTTCACCAGGCTCAAGGCTGAAAGGACCAAAAAACGTTTCAATGGGAGTTCCATCCTTACGATACCCAACTACATATACCGTATCACAAGTATCCTGCCCGGTATTGGCGATAGCAAAGCCCCCCCATTTTTCCCCTTTTTGAATTTTCGTGTTCGCAAATTCAAAGGTTTTTTTGACGTCATACAGAACACGATATACACCACCGCCACCATAATCACTTCTTGAGAAGGTAAGTCTATAGGGTGGATTATCTGCCGTTATTGAAAGTTCAGCTGTATCGGTCAGTTCATCTGAATAAACGGATACGCCATCGGCATCTGTCATATTGACGTGAATAGATTCTGAGAAATCGTCTATTTTTTTAAGTGTTAGCAGCAGGGTGTCACCTAAATGGCATGACAGAATATAATTATCTTCATCAAGCAAAATCAGATAATAATCACCCGGCGAAAGATTTGCCGGTTCCATGGGTTCTAGTTCATCATCCCGTGTCTCCGCGATTGATTTTACGAAATCATAATCCAAGTAAGGATTCAAACTTCTGTGACCCAATGGCAATATCAACTGGTCCGGATGGTTTTCTTCACTGTTTCCGGTCCATTCTCCGCCGGAAATTTCGCCATCCTGTAGGTAAAGTGTGTAGGTATAAATTTTCATTTTGATCACAGCGCCCTGAAAATCAGGGTCAACCTGGTCATCCACGTACCAAATTTGACATTGAACGTCGATCTGATCACCATTTTCCGTCATTTCAAGTTCGTATTTAAATACCGGATAATTCCAGATTTGTTCACCGGCGTCGAGATCAGCATAAAAATCAGTGCCAAGTTCCCCAATGTAGTGAGTGAGCCACCAGTGAAAGGTATCGGCATTATGGGCGCTTTCACGAATTCGGTTGTCATCGTGGTGGCAGGCAGTTAGTAGACCTTTTTTATCTCCTACATAAAAAACGATATTGTCAATAACCGACGGGTAAAATTCAATATGCTCCAAAACAGCAGCTCCGGCCCATGCCTCACATTGACCATACCAGCTGATGGCATCTGGATCATAGTATCTTGAAAGTTCAAACTCTGTCGCATTTCCAGGATACGCCCCCTCTTTTAATAGTTCATATTTTTCCATGGGAGCTGGATGCCCGCGATAACCAAGACCCGTGGCAAGTCCTCCCTGAGTTGTCGGCCACCACCAGCCTGACCAGGGAGTAAAATCTGCTTCGCCACTTTCTGTCACAGCTAAAACTTGTGTGGAGAGTAGAAAAGAAAATAGAATTAGTATTGCAGTGTATACGATGTGAAAGAAAAGCTTTGGTAAAGGTACAGAAAGATGCTTAGAAAGTTTACAATTCCTCATAGTAATTAACTTATGGATTCGTATTTCAAGGAATACGCCAGGATCGGCGGTTTGGTGTCTCTTCAAAGATCCACCAGGACGTATCTGTTTCACACCATAGTTGTCGCACCAAAAGTTGATGGTTCTCAGACTCGATAGAAATAAGTTTTAACCGTGCTTCACCGGGCAAGGTGTATAGACCATCCTTTAGCATTTGTAGTTCCATGGCCTCTTCAGCGCTAATGAATCGGGTAGTTCGGCGGACGCTTTTTCGAAATACTGTATTCCCAGATCTTTTCCGAATAACTGTTTCAACAATTTCATCATTAAATGGTGCAATCCAGTCATAGGGTATGGGGTGGCCTTCAGAAAGTACGATCGGAGCGTTGATTAATTTTCGAGTATGCCAGTTTTCTGAATGTCTCGTTTGAACTTTTTGGACAAAATCATCATCTGATACATGAAGAACCACCAGTGGTTCGTTTTGGGTTGAGGCAAAAAATTTTATCTCGTTTTCATCGTCTATGTCAACGAACCAATATGTTTCAGAAGTCGGATCATCAACGCTAATTCCCTGATTAACGGTTTTGATTTTAATTGAATGTGCCTCTCCTTTAAGCGGCAATACGCACATCAAATAAAATAATAAAATGTATACAAATTTAAATTTCATAAAAAACATCAAACTTTTTCAGTTAGCATTAAAAAAAGGGGGGGGAAAATCTCCCCCCCTAATTTCATTCTGAATAACTATTCATCATTTGGCCTTAACGCCAAGACGACTAATTAGTCACCGAAACCGGTGTTGTTCGTCAGAGCGGTGTAGCCGGTGCCTTCATCGGTGTTGCCGAGGAATGCGAAACCAGCAGCCATCTGGAAGGAACAATCCGCTACCATTGACATGTTCTCATCACCGAAACCGCTGTCGGCAGTAAGAGTTGCCAGTAATGCGGCATTGGTTGCAGCGAAGTACATCTGGCCAGCGGCAACTGCTACGTCTTCCAATGTTGCGGTAGCACCAGTTGCTTCAGTGAAGGTAAGATCAACGGTACCATCATCGCCACTGCCGTTAACGATGGCATAACCACCCCACCAGGATCCCATAGAGCCGTCCATAGCCGGGAAGAACGGGAACATCAGGGTAGAACCAGAAGTGCCGCCTTCGGGGCATTCTTCAACGAAGGTACCAATAATGATGTCTTCGTCAACGATGTCGCCACAGGGGTATTTACTCATGGTCACATTAAGGGATACCTCGGTGCCATATCCAAGAATGCTTGAGTCATATACGAAATCGTTCAAGCGGATAAGCAGCTGTTGGTAACCATCAATTCCTGTAAATGTATTTGTGTATACTTTTCTGACCCGATCATCCTGATCAACCGAGCAACTTGAATCTGGATAAGCAACACCGGTGTCGCCAGCTTCGTTCTCGGTAGTCCATGCAGATACGGCTGTTCCAGCATCGCCATCACAAACGGCTTCGGTGGTATCCATCCCAGCGAGAGAGTTGGGGCTTGAACCAAAATAACAGCCAGGCGTGCTGATTTGCAAGGTTACGCTGTAGCGATCGCCAGGATCACCAAAGGTAGATGCAGATTGCAGGTAGAGCAACTGTCCACCAGTACTGCCCGGAGCCCACTCCTCTGCCTGTGTTGCGAACGCATCTTCGTCACAGTAGCCAGTACCGTCATCGTATGTAAATGAGCATGCGCCCTGGCTTGCATAGGCAAAGTCACCTTCGGTAACCCCTTTACAGGCTTCCAATGTGATCGTAGTTGTGCCAACAACATGAGCAATTTTGGAGTCACCGGAGAATGTGATGAAGTTGTCAAGAGAATCGTAGCTGACATACATGTCAGATCCTGACATGCTTTCAGCGTTTACACACAGGGTGTTTTCAACGTGCGGATTCGGGAAGTTGGCATCATTATCAGCTGGAATTTGGTCCTCAACCAGTGTTGCGGCATTTCCATAGATACGATCGGGAGCACCACCCGTACCATCATCGGTGTCCAACGCGATGTTCGCCTGGTAGGCAAAACCGTTAAGGATCGTGATATTAAGAGTATGACCCGCCGGAACGGTCATATCATTACCGGCAGCCAAACCGTAGGCTTTGATCCAGATACGCTGGGAGCCGGCAGCAGCAGTCACCTGTAATACGATGGCACCCGTTACGGCAACGTCAGCCGCAGCCGCACCACCTTCTGCACTAATGGATATTGGGCCGACAACAGCGGCACCGGTATTCGTACCAATGTAATTGTTTACGATACCAGTTGCAGCGCCACCAAGAACCAAGCCTTCCTGGCCGCCGGACAGATCGTAAGTATTGGCAAGTACATTAGCGACGTCGTCACCCGTGATGACGTAATTGATCGCATCACAGATTGTAACGGTCTGGGGCAAGTCTGCATACCACCAGTCACCAGCGGTGATGACAGCATCAGCTTCAAAACCGAAGGTAATAGAACCGACCCGTTCACAATCTTGTTTGATGATACCGGGAGCGGTCAGGGTTACGGTACACTGATAGGCTGCATGAGCTGTTGCGCCAAAAGCGAATAGCATGGCAACGACAGCGATGATGCTAAAAAGTTTTCTTTGCATTTAATTTCCTCCTTGGTTTGAACTTCACATGTCTTAAATTCACAAAAATCAGATTCTACATTTTCTACATAAGTTTCCTGCAGTCTATTCGGGTTACCACCTCCTCTCTTAAAATAAGGGTTTGCACCAAATGTTTAAAAAAATTTGACCAAAAGACTTCTAAGACTTGATGATTGCCGTGGCCTTCATCAAGGGACTTCTATGTTTAAGAGCTCATTTTCCCGCCCCAGCGTCACATTTTGAATTTGGAATGAATCCGGTTGGTTGAAAAGAATGGCCTCAACATCTCCAGCGCTAATATTCACACGAAACCCGCCGGTCACATCGGTTTCAACCTGCAAACCGTCTCCCTCTGCACTTTCAATGATAAGTTTTTCCTCAAAAAGGCCCTCTCCCGGGTCATACAGCCCATTTTCGTTAATATCGCGGTAGACGGTTCCGGTAAGAAGTACCTGATCGTCCAGAGGTTTTCTCCCAAAGCTTAAAACCGACACAAAAACCTCCAGGGTCTCACCATCTAACTCAAAATCGAATTTACCAACAGCAATCCCCACCTCTCTGGGAACGATACTAAGAATATTCCGACTATCTGCTCTGTCTCTTTTTAATTCATCCAGATACATGTTGTGAAACAAGGCGGCCGTAATGTCATTCCGGTCACTACCGTTTGAAAAAACAACCTGTTCGATGGTTTCACCAATGATTCCCCACGGGTACCCCGCCGATGAAATTCTATCTATATAGGTGCGGCCATCGCTTGAAATCGGGCCATAGAAGTCGTTTTCCAGCATGTCCGCCAGGTGTGCACGGGCCGCTTTCTGTAGGGTAGCATTCGATTCCATGGGCGGCATGCCGTTCAGGAGCTCGACGTTCAGCTGCGGCAGATCCGACAAAATCTCGTCCGCATCCTTGCCCAGATATTCGCAAACCGCCAGCGGTTGGTGCCTGGCCTGATTGATGAGATGGAGAAGTTTCATGGCAATGATGTCTTCTTCGCTCTCCCCCGGTCGCTGCTTCCCGAAATCGCAGGTGACCAGATACGCATTGTAGTCCCCACGCCCCAGGGTTATTACACCGGTTCCGATCGATATGCCGACATCGGAAAATTCTTCGTTCAAGATATTTCTTGGAATTGTTCGCAATGGGTTATATTCATCCAACAATAGGTTTCGAAACAATATTTCAACCGCATTGTTCGGATCCATAAAATTTATGAACCCAACAACGCCGAGGCTCTCCCCAATGATTTCCGGGCCATATCCTGTTGCTTGTATCCGTTCGGCAGGAATGGAGCCGTCTGAAGAAATTTTCGAATAACGATTATTAGAGAGCATATCCTGTGTATGTGCTTTAGCCGACCGCTGCAAAAGTTCATGTTTTGTTAGTGGCCTTAAGCCGTTCTGCAGCATATCGGTCAGTGCCGGAAAATTCTTTAGCACCTCGTTGGGATCGATACCAATTTTCTCAGCCGCCGCAAGTGGCGACTGCCGGGCAAAATTGATGAGGTTAATGAGTTTGGCCTCCATCACCGCTTTGGTATCTGTCACGTCATCCGCCTTTACAGAAGCGGCCGATCCAAAAACAAACAGAGCGGTGGCAATGCAAATATGTTTATAAATTTGCTTCATGGACAACTTTTATGCAAAATAAATGCCTCTTTCGCAAATAGCTGGCTTAAATCTAAATTATTTCTTGATATCAATACGTTAAGCGTTTATACAACCAACCGACCTGTCTGTGAACGCCTATTGAAAAGCCATAATTGGCTAGATATGGCCACCAGGGGTTAGATACGACCAACGCTTGGGATAAAATAACTACCACCTTTTACTTACTGTGATTCCGACTTCAAAGGGATCCCCATCTATGCTGCTATAGGTTCCCGGCGTCACATAGGTCTCATCGAACAAGTTCCTTAGGGATATTCTTAGGTCTGAATCCGGAAAAAATAGATCATGAATGGTCACGGCGGCATGAAAAAGCCAAACACCGGAACAGCTGATGATGCTATCTTCCAGTGCCACCACAGGGAAGACCAATTCTCTTGATGATATGTACTGTAAACGCAAGGAGGTGGTTAATTTCTCATTGGGACGCCACTCGGCCCTGGCAGTAAATAACTTTTCCGGGCCGGTATCGTATGGATAACTCAACTCCACAAAATGTTTCACAATATTTCCGTACTCATCAACAGTTTGAAAATCGTTATAGTTGTATGTTTCATCCGGGCCACTGTTATCGATCAGCGTGAAATTTACCGTAAAATCCAATTCCCTGGTTGGCGAAATGCTGGATTCAAGTTCTATGCCCTGAAAATCTTGATGATTTGGTACCGATAAACCGGCAAACGGATCCTCTTTAATATGATCCTTGATTCGGCTTACAAAGCCGGTGGCAGATAATTCCAACGCTTCTAGGGGATGCCATGTTACCTGAAGGTTTGTACATCGAATTTGTTCCAAATCGGGTTCGGTTGTATCCAAAAGCTGTCGTGCAAAAGGTGTTCGATAGGCTGTCCCATATAGTAATTTTAACTGCCACTCTTCGCTGGGTGTCCACACAACCCCAACTGAATGACTTACATTGTCTTCATATGCATCGTGTTCATCGTTTCTGATCCCCAACCAGACATCAACATTGCCAATGCGATGCCGGTACTGGGCAAATAAGGATTTCAGACGGGTTGAATAGTCCTGCTGAGTGACGATTGGTAAAAAGGATTCATTGGTCGGGCTGATGAAATCAAGTAGAAAACCGTCCCAGATGGGCGCATTTTCCACTTTTTTTTCACGAAAAGATACGCCACCAGAAAACAGGCCCGTATTTTCAAATAATGACCAGTTAAATACAATCTCACCGTACCACGTTTTTTCAGTGTGCTGGAATGTCCTGTCAATCACGTCAAGTTCGGGGGCAAGCCAGTAATACCAGCCATTCATGCGAATAGTTGACTGATTCCATAAGGGCAGCCGGGTTTCGAGCCGAATGTAACCCGTATCGTTTTTGCTGTCTTCCCGCCAGGTGTTGCCGGCAGATGAACTATTCATGATGTAATTCTTATCATATGCGGTAACACGACTGGATACCGTAAGCATATCGTTATAAGACCACCGAGCAGTCCCTTCCAAATACTCTGAATCTTCAGACTCACCGATGCCGTATCTATCTGCAGAAGGGGTCGGTATAATGCGATCTCCCCAAAAACCGATGAGATTGTAATCGCGATCATCTATTTCCCCTTTGCGTCCACTCACAGACAGGAATAAATCCCAATTTTCCCCATTCCCTCCCCAATTTGTAAAAAAGCCGCGTTGATTGCCGGGTAATCCGCCGAACACGCCAGTTTCAAAGCCGTTGATGTCTTTTCCCGTCATTGGCACGACATTGACAATACCGGCAAAGGCATCCGAACCCCACAAAACGGAACCAGGCCCGCGAACAATTTCTATCCTCTTAACACCAGTCATTGAAAGTTCATAATCGAGGGGATGATAGGCCTTGCTAGTATCAGAGCCCAACGGAACCGTATCATATAGAAAAAGGATAGAGTCAGGAATGCCGCGAAGATATGGCTGGGTTCCCCATTCCTTTTGGGCCATGTAAAAACCGGGAATTGTCTCCAAGGCATCCTTCAAGGTAACAAAACCATTATTTCTCAACTCTTTTCGTGTGATTACCCTCGCAACAGCAGGTGCCTGACGCGCGCTTTCTACTTGCCGCGAAGCAATCTCTAGGACTTCGAGATTCTCCCCTACAAACATCAGGAGCGTTTCTTCTGCCTCTAAAAAGGACCTTTTTTCTTTAGCCTCTGCAAACGTTCCCAATATAAGACAAAATACAAAAAATACCAGCGATATGATGCGTTTCAATTTGTTCATCAATTTCGTTTTGTAAATGCCGTTTTCGCTTTGCGGAATTATAGTATCACCTGAAATTATTTCAGAGCATTTACCCTAATGCTGCAATAATAGGGTTTAGTGTTATAACTGTTTCAAAAGTACCCTAAATTTAGCACGGGTAAGCCCTAACATCTTGGCCGCCGTGGTCTGGTTGCCACCAGCTGCTGTCATGGCCTGACGTACCATATCCTGCTGTAAAGCCTCTAATGAAATTCCTTCTTCTGGCAACTGGAACCCGTTTTCTTTCGAAAAAACGGGGGCAGTTAAATTCAGGAAGGAGAGCGCCTCCGCAGGAATGATGCCTTTTTCTTCGGACAATATAGACGCTCTTTCCATAGCGTTTAATAATTCTCTGACATTACCCGGCCAATGGTAGTCCTTTAAAACCCTTTCGGCACCGCTCGTAAGTTGGATGTTATGGTTGTTGCTCACACGTTTTAAAAATTTGTGCGCAAGTGGAATGATATCATCCTTACGATTTCTAAGTGGCGGTGGAACAATGGGAAGAACGTTGACGCGGAAAAACAGGTCTTCACGAAATTTGCCACGTTCAACCATGTTTTCCAGATCCTGATTCGTGGCGCAAACCACGCGCACATCGATATCGATTTCTTCATGCCCTCCCACACGTTGAATCTTTTTTTCCTGTAAGGCTCTCAATAACTTTGCCTGCGCCGCCATTGGCAAGTCACCGATTTCATCAAGAAACAACGTCCCGGCAGATGCGTACTCAAATTTGCCTTTTGTTCTGCGATCTGCACCAGTAAATGCACCCTTTTCATATCCGAACAATTCAGATTCCACCAGGGAGGGAGAAATTGCAGCACAATTGATAGGAACAAACTTTCCCTTATTCCTTCCGCTTTGTTTGTGAATGTACCTTGCAATCAACTCCTTGCCAGTCCCTGATTCTCCCGTTATCATAACGGCAGAGTCACTTCGCGCCACACGGGTTGCAAGTTGCATAACAGTGGACATCTCTTTGGAGACATAGACAATCTCTTTATCGCCGGAGATTCTTTTTAGTTCGGCCTTTAACTCTTTATTTTCAGTAACGATTTTAGCAAGTCGAAGAGAACGCTCTATGGTCATTAGAATGCGATCCTCTTCAAATGGCTTTGTAATATAATCATCCGCGCCCCGCTGCATTGCATCTACCGCCGATTCAACTGTGGCATAGGCAGTGATAAATACAAACGGGCAGGTCAAACCAAGCTCGTTAACTTTGTTTAACATGCCAATGCCGTCAATTTTAGGCATCTTGATATCAGAAATAACGAGATCATAGTTAAAGGTTATGATCTTTTCCAGGGCTTCTTCTCCATTCTCTGCCTGGTCTACGGAATACCCCCTTCTCTCCAACATAAGAGAAAGTATATGCCTCATTTTTTTTTCGTCATCGGCGACCAGGATATGCGTCATATTCTTTTACTCCGTAGAAAAGAGGTTAAAGGAATGAGGTAAAAGGTAAAAGGCAAGGAGGAACAATGATACCATATCATCACCTCAACTCTTTACCCTTAACCTTTTACCCATATTCAGCCAATTCAACCGCCAACTGCCAAACCTCAAGTTTCTCAAAAGGAAAAACAAACCGTTCCATTCCCTTCCTCCTCAAGGCCGTACGGCCGATCCTCAAGCGAAGCGATCCTCAAGCTCCGAAGGAGCGCCCCCTAAGGTCGCTTGCGGCGCTCCCTTTATCGGTAACTTAATCGTAAAAACCGCTCCGCCCTCATCCTTATTCTCTGCTGTCAGGATTCCTCCGTGTGCTTTTATCACCTGCTCTGTGAATGCAAGGCCTAGCCCGGTTCCTTTTGAACGCGTCGTAAAAAACGGTTCAAAAATTCGATGAAGGAGGTCTGAGGGGACTCCCTCTCCTTGATCTTCAATGGTTGCAGTCCACCAACCATCAGAATGGATCGCAGATATTTTTATTTCACCCTCTCCATTCATTGCTTCAAAAGCATTTTTTATCATGTTGCTAACACCGCGACTAATAAGATCTCTATCGGCATGTGTTTCGCACGGCTCTTCCGGCACATCAGCTTCGATTGTAATTGGCGATTCTGAATACAGCAGTTTGAACCTCTGTGTGACTTCATTTAGCGTATCATTCAGGTTGACAGCATTTAAGGACGGCTTTACCGTCTTGCGAATAAAAGAAAATCCTCAATTAATTGGTTCAATCGCTGTATTTCATCTTCAATGTAAATGACCATTATATTGTTTGAAGCGTCCGGCAATTCAGGTTTTAGCATATCCAAAGAACTTTTTATTATACCGAGCGGATTCTTTACCTCATGGGCTACCATCAAAGAAAATTTACCGACTTCTGCCAATGTTTTTTGACGAGACATCTCCCGATTTACCCGCTCAAACGCTTCTCTGCTTTTTTCCAACGAATCGAGCATGGTATTAAATGATAGCGCCACTGCACGCGTTTCCGGGAGTTTTCCCAATGGAGACCTTAGCTCTGTGGCACCAAGTCCAATATGTTGGGCAGTTACTGATAGTTGTGTCAGTTCTTTTCCAACGGCTCTTGATATTAGATAAAAAACGAGTCCGCCAAGCATTGCTAAAACAGCTGATATCCAAATAAATTGTTTGGTTATTTTTATGAAAAGCTGGTCAATACCCTGGGTACTAAAGTAAATTCGAACTTTACCTATTACCTCTTCAATTGTAATTTCCTTTTGATCAAAGGGGTTTCTTCGAATCATGCCCTCGGAATTGAAAAGAATATTTTCATCATTTGCCTGTTTAAATAAGACAGGGGTTTCCACCATCGATAATTTGGTGCGAACCGATCTTTTTAGGTCGACAAGATGGTTGCTTTGGTTGTCCATGATAATGACGCGAACAACATCCTCCTCACCAAGCAGGTTGTGCGCAAGAGAGTTGAGACCGCTTTTATCATTAATGAGGACACCGACCTCAGAATTTAGGGCAAGGTATTTTGCAAGAAAGGTTATTCTATCCTTAAACCTTTTATGCATAAATTGTTTTGTTATGTGCACCACTACAATATCAAGCGTAAGTGTAACGGCAGCAATAAGTGCAAATGCTGCAATTAGTAATCGAACATGAAGACCCGCTCTTTTCATACCTTCCTCACTCCTTTAAATTCCTATTTTGTGAAAGGAATACTGAGTGTGTTTAGTACCTCCTCATTCAACAAAAGGTCATAAGCAGGAATAACAGAATCGCAAAATTTGTCATTGCCCAGTTTTATCATCATTCTCCCTGCTTGTTTTCCAATTTTTTCATACGAATAGACCAATGAAACGGCGGCGCCGCTATCGTAAAAAAACCGATTGTAACCAATAACAGGTATTTGGTGGGTAATAGACTGCTTAATGATATATTTTATGATACTCTCTGAAATGACGGTTTTATCTGGAATCAACCAAAGGCAATCCATTCTTTTCCAGTTACGTTCTAAAACAATGGGAATATCTTTTCTTGTTTTTACTTTTAACAGTATAATATCTATTCCCATCGATCTGCCAACATTAATTGCATCTTCAGCAAATTCCGAATTATTTATCGGGTCAAAAATAAGTCCTATATTTTTTATATTGGGGAGCGTCTTTTTGTAAATTTGAATCTGTTTTTGGATTGGAACATTCAAAGATACACCGAAACATCCTGTTTGGCCTTGAATGACTTTTTCAGGATGGAGCACCATGGCATAAACCTTAACCATTGACATTTGAGGATATCTATCCCATAAAAATCTGGCCGCTTCGGGTCCTATTGCGATGCAGGCATTAATTCTTCTATGATCAAATATTTCTATTAGCTTATCTAATTTCCCATCATAATCACTTAAAAAATATTTCTCGGCAATCAAATTATGCTTGTTTAAAAATTCTGTTGCCCCGTCCGCTGCATCTACATAAGGTTTAATGGGAACAGAAATAATTATGGCCGACGTAATGCTGTTTAGTTGAGAAGCTTCCAAAAAGGGTGTGGGTAGACAATTGCAAATTATGCACAAAAAGATGATGATCCTTTTTAAATACCCGAACAGATGCGGTACCCCTTTTTTATTCAGGAATTCATATATGGAATGTTTTTTTTGATGGGTATCCAACGGGTAAAATAAAGTGGTACCGATATAAAATTTGTAAGCTATTTCAAGTAAATTCCAACATGCTCTGCCAGGGTTGTGAGGCTCTCAAAAGTATCAAATATTACGATACGTGTTGCACTTTTTCATCGGATCACACTTTGACAATAAGTGTGATCTTTATCAAATAGCTTATAATATTAATGGAAGACAGGCAAAAAATCAGCCGCGTTTTTTCTCAACAATTCCTATAAGCGGATTTGTATTTTTTACTTTCCGTTTAAATTCATCTGTTACCAGATCAACATCATTCAAATTTACAATAACACGAGGCGTTATCAAAATAATCAATTCTGTTTTGCTGCTTTTGTTACTATTACTGCCAAACACAAAACCAATGCCCGGAATTTTTGATAAAACGGGAACACCAGCGGTTCCACCTTCCGAGTCTTCCTTTATGAGGCCGCCGATCACAATCGTTTGATTATGTTTTACGATAAGATTGGTATTTACACTTCTTTTGAAAAAAGTTGGGTAGTTTACGTCTCCGATTGTTTTTGATCCCTTTGCCTCACTTACCTCCTGGGATATTTCCATGCTCACAAGGCCATTTTCCGTAATATGGGGGGTTACGGATAAAATGATACCTGTATCCCGGTATTCAACACTCGTCGATGAAACGGGATTGTCACTACTTATATTAGACGTGATAGAGCTTACGACGGGCTCTTCCGTGGTAATATCTATTTTTGCCTCTTTATTATCTGATGCAAGAACGCTCGGCGATGAAAGCAAATTGATTTTTCCCTCAGATGCCATGGCGTTAAGGGCAGCAGACCAACGATCTGCTTCTCCTATGACATAACTTAATCCGGATGATCCGATGCTCGAAGATAATGTCTTGGTACCTGGTCCACCATTACCTTCTTTATAACTCCATTCAACCCCAAGCTGAGTTTCATCATCCAGTTTTATTTCAGCGACCATCACCTCAATCAATACCTGTCTTGGCATGACATCCAATTGGGTCAGTATCTTTTCTATTATTTTGTAATCTTGAGGTGTTGCTTCTATAATAAGTGAATTTCTAATTTCATCAGGTGTTATTTTAACGTCAGAACGCAAAGTACCTGTCCCAGAGGCCTCATTACCGGCTTGTCCTGTTTGCTTATTTATATTGTTTTGGGCTGCTGTTTTTTTTGTAAACAGACTTCCCCTATTTTTGGGTTTATTTTCTTTGTTTTCTTCATTCGAACCATTTTGTTCATCATCGCCTGAATCCATCTCATCGTTAAAAATATTATTCAGAAGCTCTGATAGCTCACCGGCTTCTCCATTCTTCACAGAATAAACGAATAACCTTTTTTGTACCACATCATTCGGGACATCAAATGTTTTTAAAAACACCTCAATTTTTTCAAAGATTCTTTTATCCTCGGCAATTACCAATAGCGCATTAAGCCTGCTGATTGTAATGAGTTTAAATGATGACGCTCCTATCTTGTCATACGATGACATAATATCTTTGACAAGTGTTGCAACTTCCTCAGCATCCGCATAGGTAAGAAAGTAAAATTGATGGGTAATTTTTTCTAAGAAATCCGCATCAAATGCCTCAACAAGTTTAAGCGTTTTTAAAATATTGCTTCCTTTATCAACTACAAGCAACGTATTGGATTCGCCATGGGAGATAATCGTTCCTTCGGCTGAAACAAATGGTGTCAGAATTTTTACCATCTCTTCAGCTTTAACATACCTGAGAGGTATTATTTGCATGACGACCCTCTCACTTGGGGGGAGGTCTTTTATTTCCGTTCCATATCGGGTTTGAATCGAATACCGGGGCGCATCCTTTAAATCGGTAATTTTATAAACATTCCCTTCCTTAATGGCAGTCATACCATTGGCTTCCAATATTTGAAAGAAGACTGGCCATAAATCGCTCATGGCAATTTTCCCAGCGGTATGAATCGTCACCGTTCCGCGCATTCCCGGATCAATGCTGTAATTAATCTGAAGGAGTTCCGCCAATGTCCGGATCACCTCAATCAGGTCTGCCTCATCGAAATTTAAAAAAACCCCACCACCTGATAGGCTATCGTCTGATTTGGATGAATCCACACCTGAATTTTGTAAAGGATCCGTTTTCTTTTTTAATTCAGAACGTTTGGAGACCTTTTGCGCCACAGTTTCTTTACCCTTTTGCTGCATCAATATATTCTGCGAATCAAGGATATCCTGTTTGTTCACCGCTGTTGGAATAACTTTTTGTTTAATGACACCAAAGGGGGTTTTAATCAACCGAACTGCCTCAGATTCATCTTCCGCTACTTGCTGTATATCTGTCATTGGGGCTTGTTTACTTTTTTTTGATTCAATCCCGTTTGCTTCACCGGGGGATGAGGAAACCGGAACCCTTTTTGATGCGCAACCAAAAGAGGATAGTAGCACTAAGAAGCTCGATAACAGAATGAAAAAAGTGGCACATTTTTGTTTCATTTTAATTATTTCTTTCTACGTTTAATTTCGCCGAACGGTGTTTTGATGATCTCGTATTTATCATCTGAGGATTGGGATTCTTTTTGCGATGCGGCTTTGATTTCTTTTTTATTCGTTTCTGTCGTCACAACAGTGGGCGTGTCTTCTTTATCCTCAGCAATTCGGGGTGCTGGTGCCGACCTCTTTTTTTCATGCAGGAGGATTTTGTATTTCTTATTGCCATCCTGAAACACAATGCTATCGGTTTGAATCTCGTCGACCTTTAAATCACCAATTCGTTCTCCTTTTTTAACCCATAATGTTGGCCGATCTCCAGACGTTTTTTCCGGATTGCTAATAAGCGCTGAGGCATAATCTTTCATGATAACAACACCATACAACCGAATTGTCTTTCCCTGGATTTTTTTTTCAACGACGATTTCAGTCTTTTCAGTATTATCATCAGGTGGAAGATATTCAGCCCTGATAGGAGAAAAGAGGTTTTGACTTACAATACTATCAAAAAATGCTTCAGATGGCCGGCGTTCCAGTTTTGGCATTTTCATCGCAACATTGTTTCTTCCATCTGAAAGTGTCTGTGTAGCAGGTAAGCTCTGGTCCTGCTGCCATACGTCATAGGTCTTTAACACCATAAAAATTAAGATGATTGCAAGCGCAATATTAATGATTCCTTGTTTTGCGACCATACCATTTCCTAACCATTCTCTATCTATATCTATTTTGATCAGTCTTTATTATTCAGAAACATCGTTTTTTTAATTCTTTCTATCAAACGCCTCCAGACTTTTGCATTAAACCAGTCACAGTCATCGTCACCTGTAACTGTACTGGCATGCCCTCACCACTTTTTTTCAACACCAAATTAGCGACCTGGAGGAAACTTTCGGCAGTTTCTATTTTGTATAGCAAGCGTTTCAGTTGTCGGATAGTCAACCTGGTTGAAAACTGTACCGGAACCGATATAAATTCTGTATTTTCTATAGGTTTTGATTTGAGAACTCTAACGGCCTGAACTTCAAGAGCAATACTATCAGCTATTTCGTTTAATCTATTTTGCATGCTCACTGCAGACAGCGCAGGCGTTTGCCCCCTTAGCAATCCCTGCTTAAGCTGTTCAAGCTTCTTTGTTAACGCCAGTTGTTTTTTTTCCAACCCCTCCTTCGTTTGGATTCGTTTCTGAAATTTAATAATTTGTTCTTTTTTGAGTTCGATTTCATTGTGCTGAGGAATTAATTCTTGATACACTGGCACCAATCTATACAATACACCCCACGCAAGCAATATCCCACCTATTACAAGAATTATTTTTCTCTCTTTGTTAAGCCGAAGCTGAATCATGTCTCAGTTCCTTAACTCATTTTTTTTTCTTACTCTACCGTTAAACCAATCTGAAACTTCTCGAAACCGTCTTTGTCTTTGGTAATTGCTGATTGAAAAGCAACATTGTTAAACATAGGGGAGGTTTCCAAAAGAGTGATAATTTCAGAAGAAGACTCCGCAGTACCAGCTATGCGAATCGTCTTGCCTGATATGGATAGTTCGTGAAGGTTGCCGGTTTTCGGTATAATATCGGTAAGCTCTTTCAAAATATCCAGAGTGGGCACATATTCCTGTTGGATTTGGACCAACTGATCCATCTGTTCTTCTAAGGTATTAACATCATTTTGCAATTCATTCACTTTTTTCACTTCCGTTTTCAGACTATCCAGTCGGTCATCTATTTGCTGATTCATTATTTTTTGGTGAAGCACCTGGCTTGCCCCCCATATCATTCCAGTAATCACGATTAAACCTACCAGCGTATACATAATATAGTAAACGCGTTTGCTTGGCTTTTTTCGTAATGCCAAGGGCATAAAATTAATCTGCATGGGAGATTGCTTAAGTCCTTTTATCGCCAGTCCAAAAGCAGCACACAATTTGTGGTTCGGAAGCCCGGAAAGTGGCAATTGCAATGGCGACACAGTGATATTTTCATCACGTTCAAGCGCATGAAAAAGCGTCGGATCATTATCAGAGCTATCAGTACCAATCTGAAAACAGTCTTCCGTGATGTCAAGGTGGGATCGAAAATGGTGAATTTCCTTCGCAACGGAAACCATTAAATCTTGAGGCGATGATCCAGCAGGAATAGTTCTATTGTAATTGAGTCTTCCGAGTCTCAGAAAACCGAATTCATAATTTCCATTGTCCTTCAAAAAAAAGATGAATGATTGTTTTTTAATGTTTTTTGATTGAGATACAAAAAAATTACTCATAGCCGTTGCACTGATTTCAATGCCGCTAGCACCGTTGCCGATATCTTTGCCTAAATTTATATAAGGAGTCAGGTCATCCTTCTTAACTACCAATAGAAGGACCCGCAATTTATTTTTTCCTCTATCTTCAAAAAGGATCTGAGCGTCAAAGTAGATCGCATCGGCCGGAATTGGAATATATTTTTCTAACTCATATCGTACTGCCTCTCTCAGATTCTCCTTGATTGCGATCGGCATTTCAACAACCCGTTGAATCGCCATGCCGTTGGGGACACTAATAAATATGTCAGCCATGCCGATGGTAGTACGTTGAGATATATAAGCATTGACGAACTGTCGAGCTTTTGTGAGCCTTTGATCCACGGTCTCTGATGGATCCATCGTACGCATATCGTAACCCGCAAGCTGAATCCCAGTAAAAGAGGTTCTGAGATGGACCAAGCTAATCCGGTTCTCTTGGATATCAATGCCTATGCTGTGTTGAAAAAGCAAACGAATCCTCCAGTGTTCATTGGTTTGGGTAAGCTGAAGCTTGATCCCACCATTTGATGATTTTATACTTCTGTCTGGAATGAATATCCAATCTGACCATAACTTTTAGATAATGTTCGGCGTGACTACCATTTACCCTTCCAACCACTTGGAATGTAAAATATTTTGAATTTTTTAAATGAATGTGATGTTTGACCCGCATGAAGCTTCGGGTCCCCATCACCTTAATTAACGCTGCTGTTGAAACAAAATCCTTTTCCTTTCTGTATTCCAAGATTTTTTCAACAACCTTCGGTGTCATCCCCGGCAGTGCCAATAGAACCTCCCGAGATGCTGCATTCACATTAATTTTTCTACGTTCAGACTCTTTTTGGGAGGAAATTTCTATTGGTAGGTCTGCCAGATCTTCATCTGTCATCCTATTGACAGTAAACACATGCCTCAAGACCTCATGGTAAACATCGGAAGTTATTCCTTTCACCAACAGGAGTTCCTCTGTGGATTCAAAATCACCATCTTTACATTGGTAGGGTTCTGGCAAGTTCATATAATAATCATCTTCAGCACCGTTAAGTCTGTGTAGCCTGTCTTTATCACGCCAATCAAGAATGGCATCGGCAATGCCATTCACTTGTGCATCGGTCAAATCAGAATGACGCAAAACAGCCTTCAGCAGTGGTTTATCGACCAAGTTCAGGTCTATCTTTCCGCTTTCATTATCAATCTTTATTTTATATTCGCCATTTTCAAAAGGAATTACAGGGATATCAGCGTTAAGGCGCCAAGGGATTGTTTTCGTTTCTTCTATATCATCCGCTTCTGTTATGGAAAATACGCCCCGATGATTGACAAGTTCTGCAATGCCAAGGTTAGCGCCTGCCAAGGCGATGTAATACGCTTGGGTTTTTTCTTTAAGATTCCGGGTAATGTTCACCTCCGTCCGCATGGCATAGCAAAACTCTCCCACAATGATCGACAACATCGTCAACACCCATAGCACCATAAAAAGTGCAACGCCGGCTTCTATATCGTGGAAGGCCCTACTCAGAAATGAGGCATTGCGTTGTATATCACATATAGGTTGTCCGGGTAAAATCATCTTTTTCTAACTACTGATAAAATAAATATGGCCTACATCTCTTCTGACGGCAATCTAACAATCAAGTCTATAGGTGCGGATTCAGATTCTGACTCAAAACTGAGTTTTACCGCACTTGGCATCTTTCCCCGAACCTTTGCATCCCACGTTTCCTCCCAATCGATGAGACCATCCGGTTTTGGTTTGCCAGTATATTTAAATGAAATGTTTTTTTGGCCATGAATCAATTGCGGCCATTTTTCGGGATCTTCAAAGTTGGTTTCCGCCAAAGGGTCAATCAGTATAATATCTTTTTCGAAAAAAGAGATATGCTCCGTTCCCTCATCTTCGGCCTCTATGAAATATCTGACATAGAGTATTCCTGCTTTTTGCTGTGGTGAGATGGCAGCCAATGTCACAAATTCAAGGCGCTTATTTGCGCCATTAAATACAAAAAAAGCCTTAGAGCCTTTTTTCACCTGATATGGCAAAGCAGAACTGATTTGACGCTTTAAAAGATCCAAGGCAATTCGGGGGCCTTGGATCCCTTCGACCTTCTTCTCACCTTTTTCCCAAGCCCCTAAACCTAACCTTAAAGCCACAGAAATAACCACGACAACCATTCCAAGCAAAGTCATCGTTAACATGAGTTCCAGAAGTGTAAACCCAGCAATCGCGATAGGCTTTCGGTTTTCCCGAAAGGTCGGATCAAGTTTCTGTCTTAATCTTGCGAGCAATGGTAAGGGTGCTAATTTCAACGCGCTTATTTTTAATTCCTTCGGCCCATCCAACATTCACAGTTATATGAAACATATCCACATGCTGCCTTTTTTCGATTTCAGTTCCGGGCGGTACCCACTCTATTTTTGCGTACCAGGTAAAATCTGTGTTAATTTCGCCGTTAAGTTCTGTATCCATTAATTTGTCAAGCAGAAGTAACTCCTCCATTTTACTTCTAGCGTGAAAAAGCGCACGAGTATACTGATCTGACAAACGGCCTGATCTTAAGCCACCAGAAAAAAGCTGTAAGATTACAACAAGTGCTGTCGCCAAAACCATCACAGCCACTAAAATTTCCAGCAAAGAAAATCCATTCTGATCTTTGCTGGATTTAGTGAATGTCCGAGGCAATGCTCTCATCTATGGAAATAGAACCAGTGATTTCATTGACAACCAGTTTGTATTGTTGGTTTTTGTTATTTCGGAGCACAACAACGCCACCACTGCTGCCACCTTCTGGATAAAATACAATCTCATCAAGATCTTCAGGAGAAGCTTGGTTGAAACCGTTGGTGATATCAATAGCACTTGCGGCTGAAAGTTTGTAGGTATGAATCGAAGCTGTCTCTTTAACTATTTCGTGAATCTCCCAAGGGTAGCTATCGTCATCCGATGTGAGTAACGCCGCGTTTAAATTCAGCATCCCATCCGCCGGTTTGAATACGGCCTTAATCCGTCGGTTTTCAGATACCGCCAAACTTCGGGCGTAGCGGAGAATAGCCGCCACCTTTTTCACATCTGCCTTCAACTTTACGCCATCGAAGTTGCTACCTGTTCGTGGTACAACCATAGCGGCCATTACCCCGATAATTACAAGCACTATCAGCAATTCAAATAGTGTAAAACCGGGTGAAAGGTGAAAGGTGAAGGGTGAGGGGTGAAGGAAAAAATCGGTTTTATCTGATTTAACGTCCATTTATTGAGCCATAGCTTAATCCGGCAAAGCCGGAAGTCGAGAGTCAACAGGCACAACCTTCCATAAAGATGCACGCTTTCGGAGTTGGAGTTTATGCCCTTTTTTTAGGGTGCTTACCTGTGTGTATGTTTCTGATAAAGGATCTATTACCTTATACCCTTGACCTTTCACCCTTAACCTGTCCTATCCCCCTATTGCCCAATATCTTTCCAATTGACAATATCCATGTCTTCGTCCTCACCACCAGGGCTCCCATCCGCGCCCAAAGAAATGATATCATATTCTCCATGCTCACCAGGAGACCTGTATTCATAGGCGTTTCCCCATGGGTCTATTGGAATTTCCTTGGGAAGATAGGGGCCATCCCATTTTTCGGTATCCTGTGGTTTCGTTCGAAGTGCCTGGAGTCCCATGTCTGATGTGGGATACTTCCCGACATCCAATCTATATGTATCCAACGCAGTTTCAAAAAGTGTAATTTGAGCTTTCGCTGCTTTTTGTTTAGATTTACCTACCTTGCCGAACATCTTTGGGCCAACCAAAGCAGCAAGAAGGCCAATAATTACCATAACGATTAGCAGCTCAACAAGCGTAAAGCCTCTTTCTTTTTTCATTTAGCATCCTTTCAAAAGGGTATTTCATTCATGCTGAATATGGCCATCAGCATAGAAATAACGATAAAGGCCACTACAAAACCCATTATTAAAATCATTGCTGGTTCTAAGAAACCAATAAGGCGTTTTACCATATTTTTAATAATCTTTTCATAATTGTCAGCCACACGTAGAAGCATTTCTTCTAGCTTTCCAGTCTCTTCACCTACTGTAATCATTTGAATTGCCAAAGGTGGAAACACGCCACTATCTTCGAGCGGTATAGATAGTCGTTCCCCTTCTTTGACACGCTCATGAACTTCAGTTAAAGCATCGGCAATGACCTTATTGCCAATGATTCCTTTTACGAGATTAAGGGATTTTAAAATGGGAACGCCGCTTTGAATAAGCGTGCCCAGCGTTCTGGTAAATCGCGAGACTTCGAGCTTTTGAATAAAATCTTTAGCCACCGGAATTCTTAGTTTAATCTTATCTAAGCTGTTTCGACCGTAGGGCGATTTTTTATAACGATTAGCAGCAAAATACCCTACCACAAATATTAAAAAAAATGCCCACCAATATGATCTGAGCATATTACTTGACGCCAATAGTATTTGCGTTGAAAGAGGAATGGTGCTGCCAAGGTCTTCAAAAATAATTGAAAATCGAGGTATCACATACGTCATTAAGATAATAATTGAAGCTCCGCCTACAAGGAGCAAGAAGATCGGATAAACCAATGCTGATTTAATGTAATCTTTCAAGTCCTGAGAAGATTCCAGAAAAATACCTAATCTTTGGAGAACTGATTCAAGGATCCCCCCCGCCTCACCGGCCCGAACCATATTGATGTAAAATTTTGAAAACGCTTTGGGGTATTTAGCCAGTGCATCGGACAAACTCCCACCGCCTTGAACAATTCTTAGGATATCCCGGACAAGGGCCTGTAATTGTTCTTTTTCAGACACATTCCCAAGTATTGACAGTGATCTATCGATTGGTAACCCTGCCTCCAAAAGTGTTGCAAGATCCTGGGTGAACATCATAATATCTTTGCCGGATACCCTTTTTAGAATGGCTTTAAGGGGAGCTGTCAAATCCGATGATAGCAGTCTCTTTCCGCCACCTCCCATTGTAACGCGAATGGGCACATAGCCTTTTTCTTGAATAGTTGCAACGGCCGCCATTTCATCTGTGGCATCCAGAACATCTTGTATGACTTTCCCAGATGAATCGACTGCTTTGTAAGAATAGAGGGGCATGTTAACTTCGGGTATGAAGGTAAAAGGTATAAGGTTAAAGATGAATGGTTAAGGGTTAAGGGTTATCGGTCAGAGATAAAAGGCTATTTTTTTGATCGAGCATCTATCAATTTTGAAAGCATCCTACTTATTGCTGAGGTATTAGATTCTATCTCTTGAAACATATTGTCATCAATGTACCCAATTTTATGGGCGACGAGAGCTTGTGTGAACACTTCAGCGCAAGATCCCTTTGCAATGTAAAGGTGACGAACGGATTGTTTGTTGGTATCAAGCTCATCGCCCTCGGCTATATTGCTGGGGACGGATACAGCAGCTCTCCTTATTTGATCGCGCAAACCATAGTCTTTGGCGAAGTCACCTGAATTGGTATTGCGTTAAATATATACGGCAATATCAACACCGCTTTGCCACACCCGCAAGCCCCTGAAACCCAATTCACTTGAATCATTCATTTCTACCCTTTACCTTTCACCCTTGACCCTTAACCCGCATTTCTCATATCTCCAAAGTCACCCGGAGGACTTCGGAGATAGTCGTGGTCCCGTCTTTGACTTTTTCCCAGCCATCCTGACGAAGGGTTCGAAGTCCTTTACCAATAGCAACCTTTTTTATTTTTTCGGTGCTTGAACTTGCGTTAATTTCATTCCGGATACCATCGTCGATCGGCAGGTATTCGAATATGGCGTTTCGTCCAATAAAACCGGTATTTCGGCAGGCATCACATCCTTTGCCCTGATAAAACGTTACATTTTTAACCTCATCGGGAGACAAATTCATTGATTGAATTAATCTTTCCTCTGGAATAACAGGTTCTTTGCAGTGGGGGCAATTGACGCGAACCAGCCGTTGAGCCAATATACCCAAAAGCGTGGAGCTCAGCAGAAAGTTTTCAACCCCCATGTCAAGCAGTCTGGTTACCGCACCCGCCGCATCATTCGTGTGGAGGGTACTGAACAGCAAATGACCTGTCAGGGCGGATTGGATTGCAATTTCGGCTGTCTCTTTATCCCGAATTTCCCCCACGAGAATTATGTCCGGGTCCTGTCGCACGATAGCGCGCAGGCCATTGGAGAAATTCATGCCGATTTTTGGGTTCACGTGGATCTGATTGACGCCACGCAACTGATACTCAACCGGATCTTCAAGGGTAATGATTTTGGTTTCCGAAGAGTTAATTTTAGCCAAAGTGGCATATAACGTGGACGTTTTCCCGCTCCCGGTAGGCCCGGTCACAAGCACCATGCCATAGGGCTGGGTAATCAACTCCATCCATTTTTCAAGGGTATCGCCAGGAAAGCCAAGCTGTTTGAAATCAAAAACCAGTGATTCCCTGTCCAAAATCCTCATAACAAGGCTTTCGCCAAAAAGCGTGGGGATGGTGGACACCCTGAAATCAATTTCTTTATCGCCGATCTTAAGCTTGATCCGGCCATCCTGAGGCAGTCTCCGCTCGGCGATATCCAGCTTGGCCATAATTTTTACGCGGGAAATAATGGCGGCCTGAAGTCGGCTGGGGGGTGCGTCCGTTTCATGCAGCACGCCATCTATTCTGTATCTGACCTTGAATTCACCCTCAAACGGTTCAAAATGGATGTCACTGGCCCGCATTTCAACGGCATTGAGAATCAGACGGTTTACCAGTCGAATAATCGGCGCTTCAGAGGCCATGTCCTTTAGATGATCGACGTTCTCATCATCATCAATGGATAGCTCATAAATGTCTTTGTGGGCCTCCTCAATAATTGTTTCCAGAGACTGGGAACCAGCGCCATAGAGATTTTCGATTGTTTCTAATATGTCTTCCCGTTTTCCGCGACAGACCTCAACTGAAAAATCATATGCCAATTTGAGCGCGTCAACGGTGGAAAAGTCTTCAGGTTTTGCCATGGCAATCTTTAGCGTACCGTTATTTAGCGCCAAAGGGACAAAGACCGATTCCTTCATAAATTTCATGGAGAGATTGTCCAACACAATCGCCTCTTTGGGATACTTTCGAAAGGGAAGATATGATATTTCGTCATTCATCTGTTGATAACTCTTCAAATTTTATAAACACTCATGGTGCGAGAATTTCGCTTCCTACCGTATGTCAGCAAATACACCAGCTTCTTTTTCCCTCAAACCTTATAATAAAAATAGAAATAAAAAAGTATATGATGTCGCGAAAAAGTAACATCCCTGCAGAATGGCTGAGGCCACTGTTTTTAAGCGAAAAGCATCCGCAATCAAACTCATGGCCGCGAATGAGGTTGATTGAAATGGCTATGATAAAAAGTGACAGCATGCCAGCTAAAATTGAAGCGGCAGCGCGTGGATAGATTCCTAAAATTAGGGAGGCGCCCATAACAATTTCAACGTACGGTACGATGATTGCAATTAAATTTATCAGTGCCGCCGGAAACAACGCATACCCATAAATTATTTTAGCAAATTGGGACGGATATCCTATTTTGGGTATGCTGGCATAAATAAAGATAACACCGAGAAGAATTCTCAAGGTAAGTTCAATCCACGGTTTTTGTAGAAAAGCAGTTACTATTTCTCTATTTTTTGGGCGATTGCCCATCTTCAACCCCTTAGTTTATTGAGAAAGAAATATGAGTGACATCTCTTACAGGTCTATTCCACAGGATAGCCCTGTTCAGCCCACACAGGATATCCATCAATAAAAACGGATATTTTTTTATAGCCTGCCTCAGAGAGAAACTGCGCAAGATCGTGGCTGTCTTCGCACTCACGACCCGAACAGTAAGTAACAATAAATGTCGATGGATCGTATTTTTCTAGGAATTCTTTAATATGGTTATCAAAATACATAAGTGGCAAAGATTCGGCGCCTTTGATATGACCTTCTTTATATTCTTCCGTTGAGCGCGCATCAACAAACAGAACTTCCCCGGTATCATAAATCCCTTTGGCCTTCTCGACCGTATCGATTTCAAACGCATAATCAGCTACACTATTTTTTCCCTTCGCAGAAACAACCCCCTTTGTTGTGTCCCATTGGCCCACCAGCGGAATTCCTTTGGATGAAATCGCATTGCCAGCAAAGGCCAAAATAACTGCGGTAGTGAATAATATACAACATTCTTTAAATATTTTTTTCATGTTATCAGACCCTATATCACAAACATACAAACAGGTAAGCACCCTAAAAAAAGGGCATAAACTCCGACTCCGAAAGCGTGCATCTTTTCGTTCTTTAAGGAACCAATGTTTCCACTTTTCCTTTAAACCCATCTCGATTCAAATCGCTTTCGAGTCTTTTAGCCACCAACTTATTCTGGGTGATCAATATTTTGTCAAATGAATACCGAGGTAACACTATTGGGTCTTCGATCATCCTTCCAAAAAAGTGGTCACCGATCTTGTCCCGATCCACCACTGCGATCATTTTAACGGAGGTTTTTTGCAGTGATAAATATGCCATTTCAGCGAGATCATTGACGCCGAAAAAAACAACCCGATTGATATCAAGCGCTTCCATCTCTTGAAAAAATCGTTTTAGCTTGTTGAGTGATTCCTTAAATTGCCGGTAGGTTAACAGCATGTAATCGTAGGTCAATCGGGATTTTTCCGCGATGCCCTCCGGTGTGAGAATGTACTTTTTCTGGCTTCCAGCGGAAGATGAAATGCAACATAATCCTTCGCCGGCCATTTTTTGTAGAAATCCATTTACAAGGCCAAGAGAGACATCCAGCTTGCTTGCAAGGGCACGCTGGTTCGTCGGCGTATCCGTTTCGACCGCCTCCAGCAATTTCAGGATTCGTATTTCCTTTGGTGTCATTATAAATTTTCCAGTCCGAACTAATAGATAGCTCCGCCTGGTCGATTCCGCTAAAGATATTTTTAACCGACTGTTTTTCTTATTTTTTTATTCTTTACCGCAAAATGATACGATTTATGCGTAGCGGTTCTTTTTTTTGTTCAGGAAATGAACATATTTACACAGTTGTGTCAAGTTAATTTGGATTGTTTTGGCTGCCAATATTTCGATTTTTTAACACGTTATATATGACTATTGGGTGGTTCGCTTTTGTGAATGTTAGTGCGGGTTTTATCGGAAAACATCTTGGGTGTCAAGAACTATAACAGCACAATATATAGTGTTTAATTAAGGAGTTGATACGTTATGATGGAGAAGGAAATCTCTCCTGATATTAACAAGAGGAAATCAAGTATGATAAGTTTTTTTGTTTATTTACTTTATGTTATGAGCTTTTTAAAGGCGGTGCCTGATCTCACTTGGAAGGCATTGTTAAACCACCCCCTGTGGTTGGCTTCAAATCGATATCAGTCACTACTTCAATCCATGAAAAACCAGTTTATCCCTTCGATCACTATTCTATTTTTACCTGCTTTAGCACCGGGGCGTCCAAAGCAACTGTTATTCTGTCCTTGTTCTTTTCATAAGTGGCCGGCCCGATTCCCTTTACTTTCATAATATCCCCTGGTTGCTTAAAGGGGCCATTCGCTTTTCGATACTCAACGATTTTCTGGGCGTATGCGTCGCCTACCCCTTCCAATTGCATGAGTTCTTCTTTTGATGCCTTGTTAATGTCGACTTTAAGTGCATCTCCCGCATATCCAGTTGAAAATATACCGACCATAAATACCAATGCAGCACACAACACAACGACATTTTTCGCCTTCGGCATAATGACTCTCCTTTCCTAAAATACGAAATATAAAACCCAACGACAGGGGGTGATAACTGGTCCAAATTTCTTGATTTGAGACTTCGCTGTTGTTTGTTACTAACGCACTAGGAAGGTGCGAAATAAAATATGATAAAGAAAAGATGATGGTAAGGGTAAGATCTGTTCTCTCTCATGCAAAGATCGTGGAACATTCCATTATAACAAAGAAAAATGAATGTCAACCACAATGTCTCTTATTGAAAAAATAGATCACTGGCCAACAAGGCTGCTAATATTTCGTTGCATATGGTGTCAATGTCTTTGTTATCCGTTCGTATCTCATAATCCATCGCGTTTTTATAGAGTGGTGTTCTTTAAGTAGAGTGTCTTCAATCTCTTGAACCAGGCTTTTTTCCGTAAGGGCCGCTGCCGAAGATGTTCGTCGCATCGTCGGTTGTCATCCTTATCGACAAATCGCCACCCGGCCTTTCAGGCGATCGCCATCCCGATAGACGTTTTTCCGGCACGCCCGTACAATGGTATCGAATTAAGAATACTTTCATTGTGCTATCAGATTCTTATTTTATTTACTTCCCGTACATGGAATCAAACACCTCCCAATAGTTGGGAAAGGACTTATTGATACATGTTTCGTCTTTGATGTTTATGCCGGGCACCTTAAGTCCCGCCACGGCAAAGCTCATCGCCATCCGGTGATCATTGTAGGTATCGATCTCCGCACCTTTTGGCGCGCCACCGTTTACAATCATCGCATCATCCGTACAACTGGCATCAATCCCTATCTTTGAAAGCTCCGTTACAACAGCGCCTAGGCGGTCACTTTCCTTCGCTTTAAGGTGAGCAACGTTTTGAATGTGGGTCGTTCCTGATGCAAAGGCGGCGACGATTGCCAGGGTCGGCACCATATCCGGCATATCGGACATATCGACGTTGATACCTTTAAGCGCTCCCCCTGTTACACTGAGGCCTTCGGCATCCGCTTCAATCCGGCATCCCATGCGCTCAAGAACCTTTGCAAACCCCACATCGCCCTGCTTGGAGTGCGCCGAAATCCCCATCACCTTAACACGCGCCCCGGTAATTGCCGCTGCCGCCCAAAAATAACCTGCCTGGGAGCAATCCGGTTCAACCATGTAGGTACCAGCTCGGTATACCTGTCCGCCTTGAATTGTAAACTGCTGATATCCTTTCCGTTCAACGGTCACCCCCATTTTGGCCATCACCTCGACCGTCATATCAATATAGGGTTTTGATACGGGGCCTCGAGAGACCGAAATCGTCAGCTCATCTTTTACGTAGGGGGCCATTAACAGCAACGCGGACAGGTATTGGCTACTGACATGACAATCCAGCTGAACAGCACCACCGTTTATGGGACCGCCAACCACCTCCACCGGCGGACACCCATTGCCGGACAGCGACCTTGTGGAAACCCCCATCTGTGTCAACCCATCGAGAAGGTCCTGAATGGGGCGCTCCTGCATACGTTCCGTGCCAGTTACGATATAGGGCCCTGTTCCAAGGGCGCAAATACCGGTAAGAAGCCGCACCGACGTGCCGGAATTACCAAGGTAAATAGGCTCGGGATTTTGTTTTAATGTTCCGCCGGTGCCATAAACCCTCATATGGTCTTGAAAATCTTCGATCTTCACTCCCAATTGCTGTAGGCCACTGGCAGTCAGAAGGGTATCTTCACTTTTTAACGGGTTTTGGATTTTACAGATACCCTCTGACAAAGCCGCTGCAATAAGTATTCGATGGGTGTAGCTTTTAGAGCCGGGCACAGCCACAGAACAATTTCGAATCGGTTTGGTTTCAATATGCTTCATTTAATTCAAATCCTTTATGGGTGAATTGGTTTTCGAGAGCCCTCGATGATGGGACCAGCCTGCCTCAGTCAAAGCGGCTATCAAAATATTTCGAACTGTTTTTTCCATATTTTCCACCAGCGCCGTTTGCCCGATCCAGCGTTCAATTGCCGGGCGCCACCTATAGGCATTCTACAGATGATCAGCCGGCGTAAAGGGATAGGAGCCGAGGCATTTGAGAAAGAGGCACAATTTTTTCATCTCCGCAACCGTCCCTTGGACGATCGGTTCGTTCATGTGGCCCTCAAGATCCAGGAAAAAGATATACGTCCAGTTTTCATGCCGGCTAGGCCGAGATTCAAGTTTTACCATATTCAGGCCCGATTCAGAAATCGGTGTCAGCACCTTGTAAAGCGCGCCGGGCATATGCGCTGTTACAAACATCAGGGACGTTTTGTCTTTTCCGGTTGGTTTGACCTCGTTTTTCCCGATGACCAAAAACCGTGTAATGTTTCGGGCGACATCTTCTATCTTGGCAGCCATCACCTGGAGGTTGTATCGCTGGGCCGCTTCGCTGCTGGCAATAGCTGCCGAGTGAGGATCTTTTGAAGCCCTTTGCGCTGCTTCCGATGTGCTGCTGCACTCCTGAAAAGCAACTTCGGGCAAGTATTTATGGGTCCACTTACGGCTTTGTGCATATGCCTGGGGGTGGGAGTAAATAACGCGAATGTCTTTTAAGGCGCCCGCTTTCGAAAGCAGGTCATGGGAAATATTCAGATATGTCTCGGCACAAATTTTAAGCTCGGTCTCATAAAAAAGATCAAGGGTGTAATTAACGGCGCCTTCAATGGAATTTTCCACCGGCACCACCCCATAATCAACGCTGCCCTTTTCCACTGCCTGAAATACATCCCGGATACTTGCCTGGGAGATCAGCTCGGCAGACCGGCCGAAGTACCGCATGGCAGCCGTATGGGTAAAGGTGGCCTCAGGCCCCAAATAGGCCACAACCTCCGGCTGTTGAATCCCTCGCGAACACCCGAAAATTTCAGAGTAAATATGTTGTAGGGTGTTATTTCGGATCGGGCCCTTGTTCAGAGAAAACAGGCGTTTTAATATCTTGCTCTCCCGGGCACTGTCCATCACCGGGCTCTCGGATTTACCTTTTATCGTCCCGATTTCTCTGGCAATTCCCAATCGCTTGTTCAACAACGAAAGAAGGGTTTCATCAATTTCGTCAATCTGCCGGCGATACTGGTCGAGTTTCTGGTTTAAATCGGCCTGCTTTTCCGACGGTTTTGTTTCGCCTGTGGACGCCATCGTTCACCTTTTATTTTTCAGTAATCGTTTCATCAATTTTCATTCCAAAATGCCGCCCTCCTTCCTCTGTGGCGACCAGCACGTCATCTCCCGGTTTTAGGCTCACAACAGAAACGGGCTCCCCTTTCGGGTCGGTAAGTCGGATGGTTTCCGCATTCTGAAGAATCGTTGTAATCTCCTTCCCGTCAACCGCTGCCGTGATTAACATCAAAGGACGTTTTTCGATCTTCAGTCGACCCACGATTCCCACCGTTGTCTTGCCGGCATAATCGATCAGTTGCACCGGATCTCCTGCCGACAGTTCGGATAGATACCTTGTTTTCCCGCCCGGCACCCGTGTGTACGCGTGAACCGGCCCGGCATTGACACGAAAGGGTCTGGGAGACACATAGGGATTTGAAACGCTCTCCGAATGAACCAAAAAAAGCGCACTGCTGCTGTTTCCAACCAGCATGCCCTCCCCTTTTTCCATGGCCGTGCAGGTGTCCACACAAACCCGATCCCCCATTCCCACGGGAGTTATTTTTGTTATTTTGGCAATTTTCAGTGTTGTCTGTTCTTCTATGCCTTTGAGCTCAGAGAGCATCATTTTTAAAGCAAGCGGATCCTTGGGCTGAATCAGAATCTGGCGGACGCCCTTTTCAAGAATACCAAAGGCGGTCTTGGCCTCTTCCACGTCATTTACCTGGGTGATGATATCGGCCCCTTTTGCGATGAGGTTCTCCAACGGAATAATGGTCCAGTCTGTGCAATTTAATATCACCTGCTTGGTTTGACACAGTTTGACAATCTCCTCCTCATCCTCACCACTTTTAATGGTAAACGAAACAACGTCCTTTCCGAACACCAGGTCCCCGTCTTCCGAAATGGTCTCTACCTTTCCCAGTGCCTTCACCTTTTCAGAGGACCCCGGTGGTACCCATAAACCATCTGCCCCGCCTTCCAATGCAGTGGTTACAAGCTTCTTGTCCCATGGATCAATTTTCACCCAGATTTTTCGCATTGGCATGTCATCCCTTCCTATCGATTCTACCCTCTATCAATTTATTTTGGTTATTTTCCAAGGCACTCTCTCACATTTAGCGGCTTATGCCAATATTTTCAATGCGTCTTCCACAGATGCATTCCCATGAACTACAGCAGAGATGGCCTGGACGATCTTTGTGGGATTTCGATGTTGAAAAATATTCCGCCCAATCGACACCCCGGCCCCACCAGCATCGATCGAACCTTTTACCATTTCAATAATATCCCGGTCCGAATCCATTTTGGCCCCGCCGGCAATCACCACAGGAATGCTGCACCCCTCCACAACCTCCCGAAACGTTTCCGGTGACCCAGTGTAAGAAACTTTTACAATGTCAGCCCCCATTTCATCGCCCACCCTGGCCGCATGTTTGATAACGCCTACATCGTACTCGTCCTTAATTTTTTCCCCTCTGGGATAGATCATGGCCAACAGCGGTATCCCCCAGGTTCTGGCCTCATAACTCACCCGGCCAAAATCATTCAGCATCTCTTTCTCATCTCCATTGCCAAGATTGACATGAATCGAGATGGCGTCTGCACCGAGTTTGATCGCCTCTTCCACCGTACACACCAATGTTTTGGCATTTGGAAAGGGAGATAGGCTCGTTGATGCAGACAAATGGATAATCAACCCGATGTCTTTCCCTTCCCGGCGATGCCCCTTTTCCACAAGCCCCTTATGTTCGACAATGGCGTTGGCCCCGCCTTCGGCCACCTTGCCGATGGCGTCTTTCATGTTGATAATCCCGGCAATGGGCCCCACGGTTGTGCCATGATCCATTGGAACGATCACGGTTTTTCCGGTGTTACGGTTGATGATTCGCTCCATCCTGATCTTTTTTCCCACGATTGTCATACGATCCTCCTATCGGTTAGGAAGCAAAAAAGGCCATGAAGATTTCTCCACGGCCTTCTCGATCAGGTTAAGCCGTGGTTTTTTGGGTCTTCCCACGGCTTTTTTGCTATTGTTATGTGTCTCTCAGCGCACCTCGGGCAGACCCTCACTAAACCAGTAAAAGTTAAAATAAAAAAAGAATCTGCTAAAAAACCGGTGCATTAATATTATCCCTATAAAGTTATTTTTTACCATCATCTATTAACTTGCCCCTGAAAAGTCAAGCCTTTTTTTGAGTAAAAACACGCCCCTCTCCGGGATATATTTCGCGCGCCTCTATTGGTGTCGAACGCTTGACCGCCGGCCAGTGCCCCCAACGGGGTTCGGCGCCTTCCCGCGCCGCTTGCGTGGGGTGCAGGTCTTTCATCTCTGGGAATTTTCTGAGATCAATCTGTGGTACCGGGGCGCTGAACTCAATCGGGATATGGTTGGGATCAAATGCGTAAATCGAGTGAATAAACCCATGATCAATCACTTCGGATACCCAGAAGCCTGCGGCCTCCAGTTTGTCTTTGAGTTCCCAGAGGTCCTCGTCACTTTCGACCCCTAAGGACACATGATCAAATGCAAAAGGCCCTCTGACCGGCACCCCGTGGTCCTTTTGCGGAATTTTCTCCACATCCGGCCACTCGAAAAAGGCGATCATATCGGTTTTGGAAATTTCAAAAAAATAGTGCCGATATCCCGGCCGGCCAAGCCCTGCCACCAGCCGCATTCCCAGTAAATCCCGCCAGAATCGGATCGTGGTATCCATATCCCCCGTCACCATGGCAAGATGGTTGATACCTGTGTAGGACGCCATAACATTTTTCCTTTTGTATCTTCATTTTAAGCCGCGGGGAGTTTTTCTGTTTAGACTGTGATAAGCAGCGAAATGGATGATTTTGGGTTAAAGATTTCACTGTCTGAAAGGATTAGGGATTGTTAAGAAAAATAGTTTAGAATTTGGGCCAATTTATTAAAAAAACAGGCTGGTTTGATCTTAATGCGCTGTTATTAAAAACTATTTCTATTGTTTCTTTAGAAGCCTTTATCCTTGAGTTTGAAAGGTTTAACCAAAAATTATCCATAAAGCGGCCTTTTTGTCTAAAACCGCCCCAACGGCTCCTCTATAACATTGAAAAAATACCCTTGGCCGCCTCACCGTTTTGGAACGGATGCCTTGTAAATCGTGGCAGCGCCCTTGATGGAATATCTCTCTGCAGATGCTGCAATGAATATGGACATGCCCTTGGCAAGGGTGATGCGTTCCTGGGATGAATGGTCCGTTATTTCCGCAGTCCCATCCGTGCAAAGGAGAATCTCTGCGCTTTGGAGACGGCCCGACTCGTATGCGTTGGGTTTATCCGTCTTGTTATCGGAATCGATCGGATCAGAATTAATCGGGTCAGAATCAACTAATAGGATAGAAAGCTGAAATTCCTTTGCGGGTGTTTCAAATACATGCTCCCCCAGTAGCCCCTCTTTCGGCGTTAGCGGCGAAACCGCCATCTCGCTAAAATCCAACACATTCAACAGCTCCGGCACATCGATATATTTTGGCGTCAGCCCCCCGCGAAGGACATTGTCAGAATTGGCCATCAACTCCATCCCAACCCCATCGAGATAGGCATGAAGTTGACCAGCCGGCAGAAAAATTGCCTGACCGGGCTCTAAACAGATCAGATTTAAAAACCCCGGCGCGATGACCCCGATATCTTCCGGATAAAACATGTGCAGTTTTACGATCCAGTCGAACACTGCATCATTTCCCGTCAACCGGACTGCATTTGTGATTGCCTCATCAATTATGCTATCCCGTGCCGTCTCCTTTTTGGTCATCAAAGAATGAAAAAAAGCCCGTAAGCCGGAACCACCGGTAAATTCCTTCAGCATATCAATTTCATTTGCCAGGGTTCTCGGGCAGAGCATCTTCAGATAATCGAGCATGTCTGTTTTTTTTCTAAATCCGGCCAATCCCCAAAAGGGTGTCAGGGCGCACAAACATTCCGGTTTATGGTTCCTGTCCTTGTAACTCCGGTTTGGCGCATCAAGGGCTATCCCCGCCAAGTTTTCCCGTTCGAATCCTTTTTCGGCCTGGGACAAATTGGGATGCGCCTGAATCGACAGTGGTTTTGATGCCGCAAGGATCTTGAACAGGTAGGGAAGATGCCCATACTGCCCCGCCACCTCACTTCCCAGCATCCGGGATGGATCTTTTTCAATCAGTTCGATCAGGGAAATGTCCTGTTCGCCATCGTGGGCGGTCGACGGAGACTTTGGGTGAGCGCCCATCCAGAGCTCTGCCTGGGGGGTTTCAGATATTTCATTTCCCAATAGCTCGGGAATCGCTGTTTTTGATCCCCAAGCATAGGGCTGAATCGGATTTTCTAAGATATAAAAATTTCGCATAAAAAATTCCTTAAAAGAATCAGACGAAAACGTATAGAGGTCACAACATCCGATGGTTCTCTAAAGTGTTAGTTCCAAACGTTTGTATCGGCAAGAATCATTTTATGGCTCCGATCTTCGTCGCCTTGGTATCTTGATTTTTTTCTCGGTCCCCCCAAGTGCCGCCAATCTCTTACTGCTCTCAAGATTAATCAGTGCTTCAAGCCCCTTACGAAAAAGAGCTGTTTTTTCTTTTATTCCAGTAAGTTCTGACGCTCTTTCCACAAGATCGTCTTCAATATTTAATGTTGTTCTCATTTTGTATCTCTTCAAATATATGCATCATACATGCATATAAATATGCGCTGTATAGATGGATAAAGCAAATGATTTATGGGAGATAATCGTTGACAATCATAATCTCTTTTTCTATAAATCATCCCACTTAGATATCAAACGCTTTTCTTTAATTAATAAATAGCCGGACGAACACCTACCACCGGCAGCTTAGTACGAAGCATTCTAATCTGGACGGTTTTGAAAAAAGGCCAGTTCTCACGCAAAGCCGCCAAGAACGCAAAGAAAACCCTTAAATAGTAAGTTTTTCATTTTGCGCCTTTGCGTCTTTGCGTGAGATAAAGATTTTATCCGTGCGCCTACATCTTAAATGGAAACGAGATCATCATCGCCAATTCAAGACGTAACGATGTTTTCATCTTAAAAATGATCACTGCGGGGCGGCGGTAGTTCTTCAGTGTCAACGTGGTGACATTTTACGTCACTTCATGAACGAATTTTGTTACGGATATGCCAGTCGGCATTCCAATCTCTATATAATATTTTTGAAATTATTTATTATTTATTATCATTTTAATCTGTTGCAGATTTTATACAGACGCACCAGTTTCTATGGCACGCTCCTTGCTCATATCTCACAGCAATGAATAACCGACACCAAAAGGGGGTGACAAAGGGGTTTTTCAGTTCAAACATTTTTTTAACATTTTTTATTAAAAGGAGATGACATTATGATTCAAAAGCTTAGAAATGACAAAAAAGGTTTCACATTGATCGAATTGATGATTGTTATCGCGATTATCGGTATTCTGGCCGCCATCGCAGTACCGCAGTTCATGTCTTATCGTGTAAGGGCCAACAACACTTCGGCTGAAGCCATGGCCAAAAATACCATCTCATCTCTGTCGGCACTAAATTCTGATCTGGGTTGTTATGGCATCACCGATGACACCCTTGAATTAGATACCGCAGTTGGCGGCAGTGGCGCCGGAGCGGCACTATTGGGTACCACAGCTGCACTTCCCGCCGCCACCGCAACGTCCGGGGGCGCCATGGTCACCGGCGACCACCCAATCTCAGGCGTTATCAGTGCCGTCGGCATTACAGTACCCAACAATATCGACATGGTTGTGAGCACGGAAGGTGCTAATAATGCCTCGTATCAGCTATATAGTGAAAGCTCAGCCGGCAACAGAGCCTTTGGCGCGGAAGCAGAGATTGCGGATATCCTCTATTTTGTGCAGAATGACAACTGGAATAACGGCGTTGCTGCAATAAACTGCACTGCAGCGGCCACATTTACCACCGGCCTTGACTTTGACCCACTTGGAACTGACGTAGGTGTGGCCGGCGGGGGTCTCCCAACAGCCAACTGGCATATGCTGAGATAACCTGTTTTTTCTCTTGACAAACAGAGCGCTTTTAAAGAATATTTTCTGAAAAAGCGCTCTCGTTTTATATAAATTCATCTAAGATATTACACTGCAGCTTTCACAATTGAATATAATGACAAGCCCAATTTCCTTCCAAAAATTAAACAAAAGCTTCTCGTACGGCTATTTCAAAAGGCATTTGGTCCTCAATAACATATCCCTGAATGTTCGAGAAGGTGAGGTTTTTGGCTTTTTAGGCCCCAACGGCGCAGGCAAAAGTACTGCCATCAATGTCGCCCTCGGGTTTATCACACCAGATAACGGGAATGTTTTCATTAACGGCATTTCGGCCCTTTTGCCGGAATCTCGGAAATATGTTGGGTATCTTCCGGAGCATCCCAACCTCTATGATCAGCTGTCCGCCATGGAGCTTCTGGAATTCTGCGGCCATGCTTCAAAAATTTCCAAAAAAACCATCAAGGAACGGGCCATTCTATTACTGGAACGGCTTGATTTGATTTCTTTTAAGCATCGACCGGTTCGTACCTATTCAAAAGGTATGAAGCAGCGGTTGGGACTTGCCATGGCGATCATCAATGATCCGCCGGTCTTGATACTGGATGAACCCATGTCCGGGCTTGACCCCATGGGAAGAAGTCTGGTCACAAATATCATTTTAGAGTTGAAGTCCAATGGAAAGACGATCTTCTTTTCTTCCCATATTTTAAACGATGTTGAAAAACTGTGCGACAGCATTGCGATAATTCATAAAGGCAACATTTTGTATAATGGCAGGACCTCTGAATTTATCGGCAGTACCGATACGCTGGAATCGGCATTTGTTTCTCTGATTAACACCACCCACGCAGAAGATAGGCCATGAACATCATTTGGTTGTTGTCAAAAATAACGTTTAAGCAAGGTATTCGAAGTAAAGTTCTTTACGGCATTGTTTTTCTTTCTTTCATTCTTTTCGTCTCCAACCTTTTTATTACGCAACTGTTTTCTCTTGAAATCGAAAAGGTGGCCATTGATGTCGGTTTTTCCATCCTTTCTTTGGCAGGGCTCTCCATTGTTTTTTTCCTCGGCATTGGGTTGCTCAGCAAGGATATTCACCAGAAAAATATCTGCATGGTAATTTGCCACCCCATCTCAAGATGGCAATATGTTGCGGGAAAATTTGGCGGGCTGTCCCTGTTTTTAGTCGTCGCGGTGGCGGTGTTAGGAGCTTTTTCTGCCCTTTCACTATGGATGGGCACTGCCTCTATCGGCGGCATTCAGGCACTTCGTAACTTCTCATGGCTGATGCTGTTTGCAACGATTTTCTCAAAACTGCTGGCGCTGTTAATTATACTATCCGTTGGTTTTCTTTTTACAGTGGTCACTACCAGCGGCTACCTGACCATGCTTCTGACCTTTGTGGTTTATATTATCGGGAACACTCTTGATACCATTATTAAAATTCTTGTAAAAGGGGAATTCGTTCAGGCGGATATTATTTTTATTAAAGGGTTAAAATGCGTATCATGGATCTTTCCCAACCTAACAGCATTTGATCTTAAAATCCATCTTGCCTACGGCCTTCCCTATGCCTTCTCCAATTTGCTTTGGCTCTGCACTTACGGCATCACCTATATTTTTCTTCTTTTATTTGCCACAACTGCTGTTTTACATAAAAAAGACCTATGCTGACATCAAATAGAATAAAAATATTTTTCACCTCATCAATCGCCCTATGTGTAGTTATCGTTTATGGGTACAGCTTTCAAAAGGTTCACGATTATCTTGATAAGCTCCCTTCATCAGAACGGGCTGAAGCTTTTATTTTATCCCCGGCCTTTTTAGAAATTGCCGCCGGTGAATTTAAGGGTCTTATGGCGGATTATCTTCTTTTAAAAGGTGCGTCCTTTTTAGGCGGCCGGTGGGAAACCACCGATAGCGACATGGCGGCAATCTATACGCTTTTCAAACAATCCCTCACCCTGGATCCATATTTTTTGCAAACTTGTTTCTTAACCCAAGCGTTTTTGGCCTGGCGGGGCAATAAGGCCAAGGAAGCAATTGAACTTTTAGATATTTCAAATAACCACCGTGACTGGGATTGGAATCCCGGTTTTTATATCGGTTTTGATTACTATTATTTTCTAAATGAAAACCTCATGGCATCCAAATATCTTATGGAAGCTTCAAAAAAGCCGGGTGCCACGCCACTGCTTGCCATGCTTGCTGCAAGACTTTCTCAAAAAGGTGGCCAAACCGAAGCGGCCATTGCTTTTATGAAAAGCATGCGCTTTCAAACCGATGAAGATCTGATTAAAAAACAAATCGATATGCGGATAAAGGCCCTGGAAGGTGTTCGAATTATAGAAAAAGGTATTCTTCGTTTCAAATTAAAATTCAACCAATCTCCTAAAACAATAGATGATCTTCTTACCGCTGGTGTTTTATCCGAACTGCCTGAAAATCCATACAAAAAGCCTTTTCTTCTTGAAGATGGGGTTATAGAGTTTTGATTGTCGGGCATCCTGTTTTACCCGGTATAACCGCCTCCCCCAAAAATCCCCCCATGCTAATAACAATCCAGTTTATAAATAAAATTAAGGGGAAAAATTAATGACAACCGGTTTAGTATACGGTATTTTTTTTATTTCCGGCGCTTCCGCGCTTATTTTTGAAATTCTCTGGTTTCAATTATGCGGCTTGGCCTTTGGCAATAGCGTTTGGGCGACTTCTATTGTGGTATCAAGCTTTATGGCTGGCCTGGCGCTTGGAAATGGGATTACCGCTTTCAAAGGACATAAAATTCGTTGTCCATTTCGATTCTATGCATTTTTAGAGATAATTATTGCCCTGTCCGGCCTTAGTATTGTTTTTCTATTAGCAAAACTACCGATGCTATTGGCACCTCTTTTTCAACTTTTTTCAAACCAAACATTTCTGACGAATAGCCTTAGAGCTATGATGGCCTTCCTAATGATGGTTGTTCCAACAACCGCCATGGGCGCCACCCTACCAATTTTAGTAAAAGGACTTTTTGTCCAAAAGCCTGAATTTGGAAATATACTCGGAAAGTTGTACGGAATGAATACCTTCGGCGCCATGGTCGGGATTATCGCCGCAGAACTGTTGTTGGTAAAACATTTCGGCATTCAAGGGGCAGGCGGTTTTGCGGCATTTTGCAATCTATTGGCCGCACTATCAGCATGGACTGTTTCAAAGATAAGTGCCGAACGAAAAACATCTCTATCCAAAGCGAAACCCTACAATGACTTGTTCTCTTTTAGCATGAAAGAATATAGGCTTGCGGGCGCAAGTTTTATTGCCGGCTTCTCACTTTTGGCCTTAGAGGTTATCTGGTTCCGGTTTATCTTACTCTTCTTCTTTGCCTATAGTCTTAATTTTGCAATCATGCTCGCCGTTGTTTTGACGGGTATCAGTTTGGGCGGATTATTTGCCTCTCGCTGTTTTTCCCTTACGCCTAAATTCCACCTTCTATTAGCCCCAGCTTTTCTCGTCAATGGCATACTGCCCATTCTACTCTACATAAATTTCGGAATTTTCTATGAGTTTCTTAAAACGACTAACACCCCATACCTGATCGTATATGTGTCCATATTTCTTATGTTTCCAGTCTGTTTCTTGTCCGGAACTCTTTTTACCATGGCAGGCAACGCATTTCATGAAGAAAGAAAATTGGCGGTTCGAGCCTCCGGCCTGCTTACCATGTCAAACACAATCGGTGGTGCCATTGGATCCATAATAGCCGGATTGATTTTTATTCCGCTTTTGGGCGTTGAAAAATCATTTTTTCTTATTTCAATTCTTTATTTCAGTGCGGGTCTTATTCTATTTGATAAAGAAAAATTTGCCCTATTGTTTAAATCCCTTTCAATAAATCATGCAATAATAACTGCCGCTATTATTTCATTGGCCTTGTTTCCCTTTGGCTTGTTGAAACACCATTATCTGGACTTGTCGCTCGGGCCCTATGCCGAAGTAACCAATGAAAAAAGAATTGCTTACAAAGAGAGCGTCACTGAAACCATTCAATATCTCCGAAAGGATCTTTTAGGGGAGCCTCACTACTATCGATTGCAAACAAATAATTATTCCATGTCCGGCACACAAATTGAAGCGCTCAGGTATATGAAATTATTTGCATATTGGCCATTTGCAGTTCATAGTGCCCCTCAAAACGCACTTCTCATCGCCTTTGGTTGCGGTTCGACCGCCAAGGCCTTAACAGATTCAAAATCACTTAAACAGATTGATATCGTCGATATATCGAATGACATCATTGATCATAGTGCCATGATATATGAAGACTCAGGCAAAAATCCGATACACGATCCAAGGGTATCCGTTCATATAGAAGACGGCCGTTTTTTTCTCCTTACAACCCTTAGTAAATATGATTTAATTACCGGAGAGCCGCCCCCACCCAAAGCCAATGGGATTGTCAATCTTTATACCCGTGAATATTTTGAACTGGCTTACAACCGGCTCGCAAACGGTGGCATATTGACCTATTGGCTTCCAGTATACCAACTCAAGGAAAAAGAAACCAAATCGATCATTAAAGGGTTTATGGATGTCTTCGATAATTGTTCGCTATGGTCCGCATCTAATTTAGAATGGATGTTGGTGGGAATTAAGAACCACACTCAAAAAGTCACAGCGGATCAATTCAAACAGCTATGGCAAGATGATACCATCGGCCCTGAATTAACAAAAATAGGCTTTGATAGTCCTGAACAATTAGGCGCTTTTTTTATCGCTGACCGAAACAGGTTAGGTGAATGGGTTGCTGACAGTTTGCCACTTGAGGATAATTTCCCCAAACGACTCTCATGGGATGATTCAGATTGGAAAAAACATCTTAAATCATACCACGAGTATATGAACACATCCATGTCAAAAGCCAATTTTTTGCAGAGCGACATGATAAAAAGCATCTGGCCTGATGCAATGATTACATCCTCCGAAGATTATTTTGCCGTACGTCAAACAATTAATGGTATGCTGGGTGAAAAAAACATGAGAACTACCTCCCCCCTCTATAATCTTCATCAAGCGATACAGCACCCTTTATTAAATAATTTCATTTTATGGGCCTTTAACAGTGATATGATTGCCCAGAACATTATTGCTGAAGCACGTTTGAATAGTGAACTTAACATAACTCTGAATAAAAAAGAATCAAAGTCTTTGTACACCCACCTTTCAGCAGGCGCTGCACAAAAAGGAGATTACAACAAGGCTGAAAAGTATTTGTCCTTGGCATCGAAGTATATTACCGATCAATCTGAATTAGGCGGTTATTACTATTTTCGCATTTACCTTTTAATGCAGACGGGTCAAAAGAAATATGCAGCGCAGCTAAAGGATGAATTTCTCACATTGCTATCGAAACAAAATCATCACAAAAAAATAAAGGAGGTCGAATCCGTCTGGTTATGGATAAACAAAGTATTTTCCTAACAGTCGCAAAAAGAATTAATCGGGAAATATTTTTTTAAGACGCAGTTTAACCCATTCAATACTGAGTTTTAGGTTATTTTTATTAAAAATTTCTCCAATTTCCGGCACAAGTTCCCTTGTAAAATCAAAACAAAAAGTGAATAAGCAAAGAGTGGGTAAGGCTGAAATTAAAAAGACACCGCCAAACCAATCAATTTCCAACGAAACACTGATCTGCCAAGCTGCTAAATAAGATAGCCCGCCTCCCCAGATTACAAATTTACCAATAACGCCTCGTGAATCATAAAAATATCTCATTAATTGAAAAAATTGGCACACAATACCAATCAAACAGCTGTTTTTGAGGCTTGTCAGAACAATAAGCCTTATCAGTGCAACCCCGTCCAGATTAAACAGGGATGAAAAAAACGCTGATTCGATGGAATGTGTCGTAAGAAAATGTTTTCCTGTAGGTGTCGATAGATAAAGATGCCATAGCATTTGACAGACATAGAAGAGCAACACAAATAGAAAGTAGATAGAAATAGCCGCAAGGATCATTTTTACAAACCGGTCAAAAACCCTGTTGCGGTATCGCCGGGTAAGGGTTTCCGTTTGCGAGACAGTCCGTTGCACAAACCCTAATGGACCGCATATTATGCGCTTGATCAAATCGAAGTGCTGTTTAATGGTGTCAATACGCTCTTTCATCAGAGGAATAATTGGAGCTGAGTGTATTCAAGTGGATCGTAGGGCAACGGATTGTCACTCTATCCCGAGCTTTTCAAGCCGGTAACGAAACGAACGAAAGCTCATTCCCAGTAGCTCCGCGGCATGTTTTTTTTTGTTATCCGCGCAGGAGAGCGCCTTTTCGATATAGGCCCGTTCAATTTCCTCAAGAATGGCATCAAGCGCAACCCCATGGGCCACCTCGTCGATGTCGTAGCGTTTCCCCTGGATCCCCTCGATCCAACGTCGCTTCTGGACTGACAGGGTAAGACTTTCCGGCAAAATGATATTGGTGCTGGTCAGCGCCACGCTTCGTTCAATGAGATTCTCAAGTTCCCGTATGTTTCCAGGAAAGTCATATTTTTGTAGCATATCGATCGCATAGGAGGATATTTTTGTGACTTCTTTTCCGGACGCCTTGGCAAATTTTTCCAGAAAATGCTGTACGAGGGCCCGCAAATCCCCTTTCCGCTCTCTCAGGGGGGGTACTTTTATTTCAATGACGTTCAGGCGGTAAAAAAGATCTTCCCGAAAATTTCCATCGATCACCTCTTCTTCCAGGCGTTTGTTCGTCGCGGAAACGAACCTGACATCAACGGAAATGTCCTTGACCCCGCCCACCGGCTTGATGACCCGTTCTTGAATGGCCCGAAGAAGTTTTACCTGTAGCGGCATGGTCAATTCGCCGATCTCATCCAGGAAAAAGGTCCCCCCATCGGCCATTTCAATCATGCCCTTTTTATCCTCGGTGGCACCCGTGAACGCCCCCTTGCAGTGCCCAAAGAGTTCGCTCTCGATCAGGTTTTCCGGAATCCCCCCACAGTTAATTACCACAAAGGGGCCGTCCTTTCGATCGCTCTCTTCGTGAATCGCACGGGCGATGAGCTCTTTTCCGGTACCGCTCTCACCGGTCACCAGCACATTTGTGCGGGTTTGGGCCACCTGGTGGATCATCTTGTAGATGTGCATCATCCGGGGACTGTTCCCGACAATTTTTCCAAAATGAAGGTTCTTCTTTACTTCGCCGTCCAAAAGGCCTTTTTCGACATCGATGCTTTTAATTTTCAACGCATTGATGATGGTCGCCTTGAGTTCAGCGTTGTCAAATGGTTTGGGGACGTAATCATACGCGCCATAATTCATCGCCTCTACAGCGGTTTCGGTAGAGGCATAGGCGGAAATCATGATCACCACGGTGTTGGGATTTTTCTGTTTGGCAGCTTTCAACACATCGAGCCCGGTGATATCCCCCAGCCTGATGTCCGAAAGCACCAGGTCATAATCATTTTTGCCGATCATCGATACCGCTTTTCGGCCATTTTCTGCGCATGACACCTTGTAACCGGAACGAATCAGCATAAACTCAAGCAGCTCTCGCATGCTCAATTCATCATCAACAACGAGAATGTGGGTCTCCTGATTTTCCTGGCTCATGAATCGATCTTCTCCGCGTCAGTTAAACATCGTCCCAATACGTCCCCATCGAACACCAAAATCTTCCTTGTCCCACGACCAGTAAATCATAAAAGCCTTGCCCTTGATTTTGTCAAGATGGACAAATCCCCAGTAACGACTATCCAGACTGGCGTCCCGATTGTCTCCCATAAAAAAAAGATGATCCTTCGGGACCGTTATTGGGCCAAAATTATCTCTCGGACTGACTCCCCGAGGGTATGTGGTCGGATCGGTATGGATCTCATAGGGGGCGGTCACCCGTTTTCCATTTCGATACAAGTGTTTGTCTCGGATTTCAATCACATCCCCGGCAACACCAATCACCCGCTTGATGTAGTCCTTTTCGGGTTCGTGGGGCGGCTCAAATACAACAATATCATTGTGTTGCGGATCTTTGATATGCACCAGTGTTTTTTGAACAAAGGGTATCTTGATGCCGTAGATAAATTTGTTCACCAGAATATGGTCACCTAATTGAATCGTTTCCAGCATAGATCCTGACGGAATTTTAAAGGCCTGAACCACAAACGTCCGAATAAACAAAGCAAGCACAACCGCAATGAGAATGGCTTCAATGTTTTCCCTTGAAAAAATAGACCGAATGGATGAAGGAACCTTATCGGAAGTATTTGCCTGCAGTGATTTTGCTGATTTTTTTGTTGTTTTCACAGAAATAGCGCCCACCTTTCCCACCTGGAGAACTTCAATTATCGGAACAATAATTGAAGAATAATATTACCTGCAACCCCTGCTGCCACATCGTCCATGACAACCCCTGCGCCGCCTTCAAATGTATCTTGGATAAACCGGATTGGAGGCGGTTTTACAATGTCCAACAATCTGAATAAAAAAAACCCGGTCACCACCGTGGTGATCGTAAACGGCATGCCCAAAAGGGTTACAACCATTCCCGCCATCTCATCGATGACGATACACCCCGGATCTTTCTGGCCAAGCGATTTTTCAGCTTCCTGACTGATCCATATGGAAACAATGATAAACCCAATCACCAGATTTGCCGCAACAATGAGCGGTACACAGGAAAGCGTAAAACACAATAACAACCCCAATCCCGATCCGAAGGTGCCCGGCATCACGGGAATACGACCGATATATAGACCGGTCCCGAGAAAAACGGCTGTTTTCTCTTTAAAATTCATGGCATGTCTCTATTATCTGACGGGTTGTTTGTCAACGGTTCATTAACTATTTACAAGTCTGATTGGTTACCTCGCACACCAGCCGTGAATAAACCTCCTGAAGCGGTATGTTCGCTGTTGATGCAATCTTTTTACAGTCCTCATATTCGGGCGTATAACGAATCCCACGGGGGGAGATTATCTCCTTGAACGTTATCTCACCAAATGAGGTCTCGAAAACGACTGTTTTGCGGTCCAGGATGTAGCGATCGACCCCATAGGTCCTGACACCAATGGTTGTCGTTTCACTGAAAATGAGCTCAATCATATGTTTCATTATCGGCGCTTTGCATAAAACCTGAACCATGACGGCCGGCCTGTTTTTTTTCATATGAACCGGAATAAAGATCACATCCAGCGCCCCACCATCAAAGAGCTGTTCCATCAAGTAGCCGTAAAACTCCGGATTCATGTCATCGATACATGTTTCGATCACCTGAACATCCGCATCCATCTTTATTGAAGAGGAAGGGAGGCGGCCTAACATAACACGCAGCATATTGGGATGGGAGGAAAAATCATGGGACCCCGCCCCATAACCAATGCTGTCAATCACAAATTCCGGCATTTTATCATAGGAAGTCGCCAGACCCTTTACGATGCCAGCGCCGGTGGGTGTTACCAGTTCCCTGTCAACCGCAACACCATAAACAGTCATCCCCTTTAACATCTCTACAGTCGCCGGGGCCGGCAACGGCAAGGTCCCGTGCTGACAGGAGACAAACCCATGCCCCAATGGAATTTTGGAACATCCGATTTTTTTAATGTTCAAGTAATGTATCCCGAGTGCTGTCCCAACGATATCGACGATTGAATCCACAGCACCCACTTCGTGGAAATGGACGTTTTCGATCGGGCAATGATGTATCTTGGCTTCTGCGGCGGCAATCACCTCAAATACCGCCAGGCTGTTTTGCTTCACATCATCATGGAGCGAACTCGTCTGTATCATTGAAACGATTTCGGCATAATTTCGCGCCAGCGCGTTTTCACCAATTTGAACGTTTACTTTCGTCCCCTTGATACCGTGCCGTTTGAGAGAGGATTCAGACAGAACAACCCCATCCAGCGGCAGCTGTTGAAGTTGCGTTGATAACCACGCCAGGGGAACCCCCAAATCAACCAGTGAACCGAGCACCATATCCCCACTGATTCCGGAAAAACAGTCAAAATAGGCAAATACCTCTCCCACCAGTGCCGAATCTCCTGAGGGCCCAGGGGATGTTGAATCCAATCGGGAATTATCTTCCATGGGCATTGTCCGCTGTGTGAAGTTTAACAATCTCAAGCATGAGGGCTACCATGTCCACCATATCCTGCATCCGGATCGATTCTCGCACCGTATGCATATCGACCATACCGGTCCCGAGGACACCGGTAACAATCCCCTTGTTGAAAAAAATGTTGGCATCGGCCCCACCACCGCTGGTCCGTGTCTGGATGTGTCGTCCCAGGTTCTCTGCCGCCGTTTGTGCCATCACCACCACAGGATGATCCTTTGGGATGTTGGTCAATGGGAAATCCGGTTCGATCTGAACCGATAGCGTGGGCAGGCCATCTGCTTCGGATTTTGGATGATAGGCAGCCACCACCGTTTCAAATGTTTTCTGTATGGTATGTGTGACATCCTTTAGTTTTAATACGTCGTGACTTCTAACCTCACCTTTCACGGTCACAAGATTTGGAACGATATTGGTGGCGTGTCCGCCTTGAATGATACCGATATTGCAGGTCGTGTCCGCATCGATTCTTCCTATTTCAAGGTCTGCAATAGCTTTGCTGGCAAGCCATATGGCATTGATGCCATTTTCAGGCGCAACCCCTGCATGGGCATCCTTTCCGTAAACATTGATTTCAAGCCGATTGGCCGCCGGAGCTCTTGTAACGATGCATTCGGTATCGGTCGTATCCAGCGCAAAACCGTACTTGGCATCGATAAGGCTCATATCAAGATGCTTGGCCCCCATGAGTCCGATCTCTTCGCACACGGTTAGTACCAAATCGATCGGTGGGAAGGGAAGATTGTTTTCCTGGAGTATGGCAATCGTTTCGAGCAAGATGGCAATGGCGCTTTTATCGTCCGCCCCTAAAATCGTCTCCCCCTTGCTTCTGAAAACGCCGTTCTCCAGCACGGGGACAATCCCCCTGCCGGGTTCAACCGTATCCATATGGGCATTGAGCATCAATGGCGGAGCGGCGGTATTCCCCTTAAATTTCGCAACCAGGTTCCCCGAATCCCCCCCCACTTTTGTAGCGGCATCATCGATATAAACGTCCGCCCCCATATGATGCAATTTTGTTTTCAATTCAGCACACAAAGCGCCTTCTTCCCTTGATACACTATCAATCGAGACAAGCCACTGAAACATCTCAGCAAGCCGTTTTTGATTTACCATGAACATCCTCCAAAAATATGGCAATGATTAAGTGATTGACAAAAAGCCGAGTTTCATTATTATGGTACGCTCAACACCAAACGAACGGAAGTGCGCAGCTCACTGGTGGGGCTCCCGGACTTCAAATCCGGTGTGGGGCGCTAACACCGTCCCGGGTGGGTTCGATTCCCATGCACTTCCGCCATTCCTTTTTGTATTTTCTGTTGGTTATAGATCATTTTTGATCGAAACGCCTTGTCAGAAATCTGGTTTTTATTCAAACCAGAGCTGATCATAAAAAGATAACTTTGAAAAACCATACTGGCTGCTTGAAATAACATCAAAACAAAAAAATAACCAGTTTTTATAGTCTCTTTGGTTTGCTGGCAAACAATCTTCTATTCAAGCAGATTCTTGATATTGCAGGCCAGATAAAGCGACAGCGAAAGGAGCCGATACATTACAGCTTGGCCCTGGATCTGACCTCTACAGGAACGATATTGTTCCCATGCTGAAGGATATAATCGATTTTCACTTTCCAGCCTCCGGTTCTCTGCCAGTAAAAGAGCGGCGGATCCATTGCCGGCGATTGGACGGCAAACAGTTACTGCCCGGCGAATTGCTCGAAGAGCCCTCCCCTGTTTAATAAAAGCGTGCTCGGTGAGTTTCACATCGAATTGAGGAAGTTACAAAACAAGGCTGGATCGGTTTCAGAAAATGATTCCCAAGAGGCTTTTTTTACCACGGGAAAGTCTTGAGCGTTTACCCTATTATCGCAAAAGCACGAGGGCTTCAGAGGCAACGCATCAAGGGCTGACAATGTGCGCGCCATCACGTATCAATTTTAATTGCTGAAAAACCTCCAGGTTATCACAATCTTGCTCTGTATCGAACGGGTTATCACGTTCAACGGATTCAACCAAATCAAATGGTTCCTCGTCCTCGGCCTCATCATCTTGAACGTTGGTTATGTAAAACGCATCTAACTTCTGAAGATAAAGATCATCCGGTGCCATTGGCACATTAAACTGATAGGGTGCGGTCAGTGTTATCATGTCAGACTCGTTTCCGAGTTCATCTACAGCCGTGACCCCAAATACGAAGGGCTTACCATTCGGTTTAAAAGATTTCACTCCGTCGGGTAAAACAACCTCGGTAATATTTCCAAGCATCACACATTCGGAATCATAATCTACCGTCCCGTTTTCAGACCAGTAAAGTTTGTAGCCAACAACTTGAGATGAGGTGGATTCTGTCCAACGAAGTTTTCTTTTTTTAATCTTGGCCACCTTAATACTCCTCCTGCCACATGGGGTTGCGTTCCTCAATTTCACGGTAATTCAAGAACGGGGCACTTTCATATACCTGTGGCGCTTCACCTGTTTCCTGTGTTTCCTGAAGCATAAGTTCATCACAAAGCTGTTCGACTTCGTTTGCAGCCTTACCCCTGGGCTCATATTGCATTACGGAAACACCTGAGGTCATGGCATTCACATATGCTATTCTTTGGCATAGCTCGGAATCCAATACGTCCACATCGAATACGTCCAGTGAATCCCGAACATCACGCCCTACTCTGGTTCCGGGTATTTTTCGATTGATCAGAAGTTTGACATCCATATCAGGATTTTCAGTTCGGTTTTCTTCTATCATATCAAGCGTTCCCTTACAGGACCAGATATCCAGGGAACTTGGGCTCAATGGGATGATAGAAAGATCTGTAACAGCTAAAATTGATTCTGTAATTTCTCCAATGGCAGGTGGTGCATCGATGACTATATAATCATAATTATTTGATAATTCTTCGATATCATCTTTATTCACGGATAGGGGATGATGCATAATTTCAAAAGCGTTGTTGTCTTCCACAGCGTGCCAACTCATCGCACTGCCTTGGGGATCTGCATCAATGAAAAGCAAATTTTTATTTCGTCTTTTTAAACTAGCTGCAATGTTGATCGCGGTGGTGGTTTTCCCTACTCCTCCTTTTTGATTTACAAAACTGATAACCATCATAGCCCCCCTCTGGTTCAAGAATATGAAAACGACGTGTCATTAGATTTATTATACCAATGTTCGATTCAGCTTCCGGGTTGAAGCGGTCCCGTCTGTTCACTAAGGCTTTAGGCTTGTTCTTTTCCTGGAAAGCCTCACTTATCACTCCCCTTAACCACTGTCAACAAGAAATATACATTATATTGTATAGCTTTTATCCAACCTGGCTATATATAGTATGCATTATCCTTTGTTTTATAGTGTCTGCACGATAACAAAATATTGTGTTTTTCCATACTTGTGCCCCAAGATTTTTTTACAAACTGGCATTATTGAAGGATATACGGTAGTAGGGATGGATTTTGATTTGGTATTACCCCAATTTTAGAATCTTGGGGATTATTCAGCACGCAGCGCTTCAATCGGGTCAAGATTCGCCGCTCTTCTGGCCGGCAAAACTCCTGCACATAGGCCAATCGCCATCGACAGTAATTCAGCCAAAACAATATACTGTATGGGAGTGTGTGTTGGTAATGCCGGCACAAGAATGCCAAGCACCCATGCCCCACCAACGCCCATAATCAGACCGAAACAACCACCGATGGCCGCCAATACAACCGCTTCGCCCAAAAAAAGCAATTGGATCTGAAGCCGACCGGCACCGATGGCACGCAACAAACCGATTTCCGCTGTCCGCTCGTTTACAGCAATAATCATGATGGTCAGGATGCCGACACCTCCCACCAAAAGAGAAATTCCTCCCAGTGCGCCCACCGCCATGGTAAGAACATCCAAAATAGAACCCAGCACCTTTAGCATTTGCTCCTGGGTAGTAATCGTAAAGTCTTCCAATCCATGGCGATCGATAAGAATCTTTTTTATCTTCTCGGCAATGGTTTCAGATCGCATGGTTTCGGAATAGAGGATATCTATTTCCATAAGGCTTTCGCGATCATACATTGAAAGGGATCTATCGACTGGGATATATACCGCATCATCCAGATCGAAGCCCAACAGCTGCCCCTTTGATTCCATCACACCGATAATACGATAACGTTCCCCACCGATGCGAACACGCTTCCCCAAAGGATTTTCATACCCAAAAAGCTCTTGTTGAACTTTGCTGCCAAGCACCACAAAGGCCCGGGCAGCATTCGCCTCATCCTTTGGTAAAAACCGCCCCTTGGCGACCTTGATCTGCCATACGGCGGGGACTTCGGCGCCTACACCGAGCACAAAGGTACGCCGCCGTTTTTTTCCATATTCAACAGCCGCATTTCCCTGGACAGCCGACACCACCGCCAGCACACCGGGTATTTTTCGAAGGGCGGTTTCATCTTCCAGGCTCAGCGGCCGAACATTACTGATAATACTTCCGGAAACACCGGCCGTTGTTGTTTTTCCTGGGTTGATGGCGATGAGGTTTGTCCCAAATTGCGTAAACTCAGATAACATAAACCGGTGAACCCCTTCACCGATAGATGTTAAAAGCACGACCGCCGCAATGCCAACTGAAATCCCCAGAATAGTCAACCCACTTCGACTGCGTTTGGCCACCAAAGAATTAAGTGAGAGCCATATGGCATCAAGCAGTCTCATCCGCCTACCTCCTTGACAATGCTTCCACCGGATCCTGGCGGGCGGCACGACGGGCCGGCAAAACGCCAAAGGCAATTCCGGTAAACAAAGCGACCCCTACCGATGCCCCCAGGGCCCAGGTCGGGATAATGACAGGAAAATCGGGGAACACACGACCTAACGTCCAGGTTCCTAATATTGAAAGAAGAATACCGAAAACCGCGCCCACCAGCGACAGCAAGGCAGATTCCGTTAAAAAAAGTATCAATATTTCTCCTTTTGGTGCGCCAATGGCTTTCAGCAAACCAATTTCTGAAGTTCTCTGAGAAACGGCAATCAGCATGACATTCATGATCAGAATGCCGGCAACGCCCAGGCTAATCGCAGCGATACCAACAACGGTCAGGGTCAGGGCGGTAAATATTTTATCAAAGGTTGAAAGGACTGCATCCTGGGTGATTACCGTTACATCATCTTCCCCTTCATGCCGGTCTTTTATGATATCGATGATCGCCTGTTTTGCCTTTGGAATCGCCGCACGACCGTTTGCCTGAATTAGAACCCGAAATAAAGAAGAGGTGTTAAATAGGCGCTGGGCAGATGCCACCGGAATCACGGCCACATCCCCCATATCTAGCCCAAGGGACTGTCCTTTTTTGGCCATGACCCCAATCACACGATAGCGACGATCTCCGATACGGACCCATTCGCCAAGCGGGGATCCATTGCCGAATAACTCTCTCCGGAGTTGATATCCCAGTACGCAAACCGCACCTCCCCGAAAGGGGTCTCCCTCTGGCAGAAATCGACCCTGTGCCATCGAAAGATGACGAATATGGTACAGTTCCGGTGTGGATCCAAGAATGGCAACCTCGCGCTCAAAGCGTTTCCAAGACACGGGAGCAGATCCAACAGATATGGGAGCAATGCGGCGGATGGATCTACTCCGATTAAGCGCGAGGGCATCTTCAAGCGTCAGATCCCTGGGGGTTTCACCCATCAGGGGCGGCGGGCCGCCGGTGGTTTCAGATCTGCCGGGCAACACAATTAACAGATGGGAGCCCAGTGAAGCAAATTCATCGATGACATACTTTTTAGCACCTTCGCCCAAGGCCGACAAAACAATCACCGATGATACCCCGATGGCCATTGCAGTCAGCATCAGCAATGTTCGTACCGGGTACCCCACAACCGCTTTAAAGCTAAATTTGAAGACATCTGAAATTAACATAAGCCTTATTGCGTTACGATCCGCCCATCTTGCATTTGAATGCAGCGTCCAGCCCTTTCGCCCAATGCCGGATCATGGGTCACAATGATCAGGGTAATCTTTTCACGGTTAAGATTTTCTAAAATTTCCATCACTTCAGCACCGGAAGACCGGTCGAGATTGCCGGTCGGCTCATCCGCGAGAATAATATCCGGCGCCATCACGGTCGCACGGGCGATCGCAACCCGCTGGCGCTGGCCTCCGGAAAGCTGGTCCGGTCGATGATGCTTTCGATCCGACAGCCCAAACGCCACCAAGGAAGAAAGAACTTTTTCCTTACGCTTTGCCGGCGGGTCGCCCGACAGAATCAGCGGCAGTTCAATGTTCTGGGCAGCGGTCAACCTTGGCACCAAATGAAAAAATTGAAATACAAATCCAATTTTATGCTGCCGCAGGGAGGCTTTCTGAGAATCGGTAAGATCGGTGGTATTGACATTGTCCAGAAGATAGGTACCACTATTTGGCCTGTCCAACAGCCCGATGACATTCAGAAGGCTTGATTTACCGGAACCGGACGGCCCCATGATGGATATATATTCACCGGGTGTCACCGTAAGATCAATCTCGCAAAGTGCCCGAACAATTTCATCGCCAACCCGAAAATGTCGTTCAATACCGGACAGCGCTATCATGAGGCCTTTCCTATCTCTGCGGACACACCGTCCTTGATGCCTGGCTGATCAACATTGACGACCACCTGCTCGTCCTCTTTCAAACCGGAACTTACCTCTGTAAAAAGCCAGTTTGATATGCCGGTCTCAAGCGTTCTTTCTTCGATAATTTGACGGTGAGCGTCAAAAACGAACACACGTTTTCCATCCAGGATTGCTTCTGAAGGAACCCGGAGTACATTCTCCTTGCTTTCCAGAACAATTTCCACATCCGCACTGTAGCCGGCGAGCAATGATCCGGTATCTTCTTTTTGTTCGAACGCAACCTCCACATCCACGGTCCTGGCCTGTTTTTCGAGATCCAGCACATAGGTTGCCACCCTGCGGACGGTCCCCTGAAATTGTTCCTGCCCAAATGCGTCAAGGGTAATCCGAACCGGCATGCCAACAACAATCTGGGCAGCATCGACCTCATCAATAGGGGCCGTGATGTAAAAACAATCACTTTCAATCACATCAAGAATGGGCAACGTCGGAATTCCCACGGGTGATGGTGTCACGAACTCGTTCAACTCACCATTGATTTCCGCCACAACACCATCAAACGGGGCCAAAAGTCTTGTTTTTGTCAGGGTGGCCTCAGCCAGTTCAACATTTGCCTGACTGACAGCAATCGCTTCCGATGCAGCTTCACAGTCTGCCCTGAGGGCCTTTGCCTGAGTGACCGCCTTGTCGGTCTGATCTTCAGACGCCGCGCCGGCCTTAAACAGCGTCTCCAACCTTTCGGCCTCCCTCGTAGCAACTTCAGCCTTTAAACAGGCGGCCCGAGCGCGGGCGCGGGCCGCACTCAGTTCGCTCCGTGCCAGGTTTGCCTGGGCCCTAAAATCCTTGTTCCAAATTTCCATGAGAAGTTGCCCGGCGGATACGCGATCGCCCTCTTTAACTGGCAATCTTGAAATTTGTCCTCCAATGCTAGGCGATAACCGTGCCCTGCGGCACGCTTTCACCGTACCAGCCCGCGTATTCGCCACTGTCCGCTCCACGATTCCCCGCATTACTGGTTTTACGAAAACTTCAATTGGCTGGGGCCGTGTCTGGTACCATACCAACAGCGCAACCCCACCGATGAGTGTTATTCCGATTTTCCAGCGCAAAAACCGTCGCATCAGCAATCACCCCTGTTTTCTTTTATGAGTTTTAGGTCTTACCGAACAGAATATATATTCAGACGTGTTCCAAATTTTTAACTGCGCTGTATGTAATTTGTAACACTCGATTAACGACAAGCCTCTTCGATTCATAATAGCACTGTAAATAATTATTAAGTATCTGTGAAAAGATGCCGATATGGTAACAAAATACACTTGATTGTATAAATGTTATCCAATCAAAAAACAGGCTGCGTCAGCTGGTACGATGTTTGCATATTTATACAATAAATTCTGTAACTTTGAGACCTTTAATGGAGGAAACAACATGGTAGCCTATGGATATATGAATCCGACCCAGGGCCAGGCAACCACATCCGCTGAAATGCTGGATCAATTTTACAGCGTTGAATTTTCCGTACAAAATGTCAAATTTCTATATCAATTCAAAATATGGAAACTTCCGTCAAATTCAGCGTTTGTACTTGTAAAAGATAATTCAGAAATTCTCAACTGGATAAAAACGGGTGATACACTCTTTATGAAGTATTACAGCAGCGATCCCAAAGGGTCAACCCAGGAAATTTCCACAAGAATTCTTGACATAACAAAGCATTACGAAGGCCGTTTCAAAGGTCATTATGTGGTATCACTGGGAGTTAACGAAAACTGATACACTGCCCGGTATGATTTTCGCTGAATTCTCTCTGGATCTATCCGATGATCATGATCATACCCGCGCCGCTTATCATCAAAATCACACCGATAATCCTGTTTATCGTTAGCCTCTCCTTAAAGACAGCATACCCGTAAATCATAATAATCCAGATCATGTTATCGTTTAAGCAGTCTCACAACCGTTTCAATATGGTAAGTATGGGGAAACATGTCCACAGGCTGAACGTCATGTATCTCATAGTCGTCTTTCAAAGCAGCCAGATCTCTGGCCAGTGTGGTGGGGTTGCATGACACATAGACAATCTTTTCGACCCCCATCGCCACCACCTGTTTTAAAACATCCTGGTGCATACCAACCCGGGGAGGATCAATAATCAGAACATCCGGTGCGACATCTATGGACGGTAGTGCCTCTTTGATGTCCCCCAAAAGAAACTTGCAATTTTCAATCCCGTTCAATTGGCAATTTTTTTGAGCATCTGCAACTGCGCTTTCCACCATTTCGATGCCCACCACTTCTTTGGCTTCCTGGGAAAGATAAATACCGATAGTACCGGTACCGCAATACAGGTCAAGAACCGTCTCTGTACCGGACAGGGCAGCATATTGTTTCACCGTCTCGTAAAGCCGTTCAGCACCGGCTGTATTGGTCTGGAAAAAAGAATTGGCCGATATTTCAAATTGAAATCCGCCGATGCGGTCTCTCAATGCGGAAACACCCAATAAGGGTATTTCGTATTCCCCCACTGCGACACCGGCCCGTCGGGAAGTAACATTATTTACGATCGATACAATTTTGGGGTGCGTCTCCATCAGTTGTTCGGCAAGCGGCATAAGGGCATCCATATCCTCTGATGCGGTAATAATGTTGACCATCCATTGATCCAGCGCATGGGAATGTCGTAACATCACAAACCGCCAAAACCCGACATGGCTTTTAAGCCCGTAAACCGGCAGGGGGGATTGTTTCATATATTGCCGGATATCCGCCAAAATAGCATTGCCCTCAATCGGGTAAAGCATACATTTTTGGATGTCGAGCACTTTATTAAACGTCCCGGGGACATGGAGCCCAAGGGCGAAATCTCTCTCGATTTCTGGCAGAGAGAGTTCCCACGGCAACACCCATCTTCTGTCGGAACACGAAAACTCCATTTTATTTCTGTATTCAAACATGTCACCCGACGTAATCACTGGATGGACCTCGATGCCTTCAATCTGCCCGATATGCCCCAGGGACTCCTGAACATGTTGCCGTTTAAAATGAAGCTGTTGGTCGTAAGAGAGACACTGCCAGGTACATCCGCCGCAATACCCGCTGTATTCACAGGGCGGTGAAACACGCAGGGGCGACGGTGACAGAAGCTCGACAACCCGTGCTTCAGCATACTGTTTCTTTTTTTTAACAACCCTTGCCATGATCCGGTCACCCGGAACCGCATTTTTTACAAAAACGACCAGACCATCGACTTTGGATATCCCCTTTCCGCCAAATGCAAGATCTGATATGGTGAGTTCTATCTCTTGACCTTTTTTTATTGCCATATGTATTTCCTAATATTGTTGCGGCTATGAAAATTACCGAAATATGTTTCGAATCTGATGGATTTCGCCTCAAAGGGGTGCTTCACACCCCATCAGTGACAACGTCCCCCCTCATTGTTGGCTCCCATGGACTTTTTGCCACCAGCCAGTCTCCCAAACAGATCGCCCTTGCCAACGCATGCGTTGAAAAGGGGATGTCCTTTTTCCGGTTCGACCATCGGGGTTGCGGCGACAGTGATGGAATTTTTTCCCAGGTGACTTCCCTTGAGAGCCGATGCCAGGATCTTTTGGATGCCGTCAAGTATCTCCAGCATCGTGACCTTGTCAGCCATGGGTTAGGCCTTTTCGGCAGTAGCCTGGGCGCCGCCACCTGCCTGTCCGTGTTTCAAGAATTATCGCCTAGCGCCCTCGTCATCAACGCTGCACCGGTCAAAAGCGATCCGGTCAGCAAATCCCTGGAAGCACCCGCGTCCCAGGATCTTCCGACATTACAAAAAAACCTTCGCTTCGATATCACTCCGGTTCTGCCGAAGCAACATCATATTCTTGTTTTTCACGGTGATTCAGATGAGCTGGTGCCGGTATCAGACGGAAAATTCATTCATGAGAATGCCAACGAACCCAAAAGATTGGTGATATTGGAAGGTGGAGACCATGCCATGAACAACCCGAATCATCAGAAAATCTTTATTACAGAATCGGCTCGATGGTTTCAAACTTACCTCATGAAACAAAATCCTTTTTGACGACACTCAAAAGTGTTTTTCCCAACAAGCAGGACAGGGGGCTGAACAAAACACTGTAGAGAGCCGGAACCACCATCAGCGTCAACAGGGTGGAAGCCAACAACCCGGATATCATGGCAGATGCCAGCGGAGGCCATAGTGTGGAAGGGGATGTTGCCAGCGGCATGAGTCCGGCAACCGTAGTGATGGTTGTCAGCAAAATTGGCCGGAGACGATGGGTCACGGCATCCTGAAGCGCATCCGAAACCGTCTTGCCCGCCTTTCGACGGTCTTCCACAGCTTCCAGCAATACAATGGCATTGTTGACCACAATGCCAATGAGCGCGATCACACCGAGCAATGACATGAATCCAAATGGCTGATCCGCAATGAGCAATCCGGGAACAACACCCGCGGCTGCCAGGGGAACCGTAATCAGAATGATAAGGGTTCGACAAAAAGAATTAAATTCCGCCATCAGGATACCCAGTAACAGCAAAATACCGAGGGGAAAACTGCCTACCAGTGCCGCATTGGCCTCACCAGCTCCTTCTGCATCACCGCCAAAAACAAGATCAACACCATCTGGCAGCTTACCCGTTTCTAATTTCAGGACCAATTTTTCGAGTATCTGACTGTATGTATAGCCATCTGTAAGCTGAGCAGATACGGTAACCAGTCGTCTTAAATCTGCCAGAGACTTACCGAGTAGTCGCACCTCCACCGGAGCTTTTACCGGAGTACCCTGCTCCAATTTGCGGGTAACGACCCTGGTTCCGGGAAACTTCTCTGCCGCAAATTCACGAATCGAGGCCATCACAGGCAAGACATCATCAATGGTATTCGTTTCCACAATGAGTTGAGCAAAATGGGGACTGAAGGGAATTCGATCTATGTTGTAGTAAAAATGCGGCACGCTGCGACCAATAAAGCTTGCTACGTTCTGAATGCGAGTGTCCATCAGTAACATTTTTTCAAATCTCAGAGAAACCCCATATGTTGCGCTCAGGTGAGCACCTTCAGCCAACTCAATTTCCAAAATAAATTGATTCCGATCTGCCGAAGGGAAAAACTGTTGTTTCACCCCGTCGGCAGCCCACAGTGAAAACGCCACGAGCAGGGCGGCACCTCCCAACACCCATCCCCGTTTCTGCAACGCAGTCTTGGCAATACATTGACCGATTCGCGCCATCCTGCCACCAGTCGAAATAGTGACCGGCCGAAGCACGATCTGGGAAAAGACCGGTGTGACAAAAATGGCAAACAAATAACTAACGGTCAGGGTTATCATTACAATCACGGGAATACTTCGTGTAAAAATGGCTGTGGGGCCTTGCGATACAATCATGGGCGTGAAGGCTGCAATCGTTGTAGCCGTTGCACCTGCCAAAGGAACCGCAAGCTCTTGAATGGCTTCTGTGGAAGCTGTCACTGACGATTGTCCGGAATCCAACCGCCATTGAATATTTTCCGCCACCACGATGGCATTGTCCACCAACATGCCCAGGGCCAGCACAAAAGCTGCAATTGAAATTTGATGAAGCACACCCCCGCCCCAAGCGAATATGGCCACGGCCACCATCGTTACCATGGGTACAACCAAAGCAACCATCAGACCCAATCGAATCCCCATGATGGAAATCAATACACCGGCGACAATCAGAATGCCTAGAACAAGCGATCGGTTCAGCGCCCTAATGCGAACTTCCGTCCGTCTGGGTTGAAAGGTAACAGTTTCAATACGCAGCGGCGCCAACATCGGTGCCATTTCTTTTATGATATGGTTTACATCCTTACCAAAATGCACGAGATTGATGTCACGACACGGCACTATTACAAGTCCCACACTTAATTTTCCATTGAATCGCATGATGGCAGTGTGGGGTTCCCGTGGCCCTTTTTATACCCTGGCAAGGCTGGAAAGTGGAACAGCGCTGCCCGATTCCAGAACAATAGGGGCATGGGCAATGACTTCGAGGGACGTGAATTCAGAAAGCGGCCGAAGTCTGACCGTTTTGCCGCCGAGGGCCAAGGATCCACCCGGTAATATCAGATTTCTCTTTTTCAGCCGGGCCGCCAATTCTGCAGCTGTAACGTCAAGTCGCCTGGCAGCGGCATCATCCATTGCGATGGTAATTTGTTCTGTTGGTGCCGCAATCAAGTGTGTGCGTTTGACAAGGGGCATCCTCTGAAACCGTTCTTCAAGGCGACGCGCGCCGTCAAGGAGCTTTAACAGACTGCCGACACCATTGACAGCAAGGACAACGGAATCTTGGTCCATCTGCTCTTCATCAAGCACAGGCGCGTTTGCACCTTCTGGAAACGCCTGCCGGGCCCTGCCCAAGGCCTTTCGGACCTCCTCCCAAGCATGATCGAAATCCTTTACATGCCCCTTAAGCTCGATAGTCATTACAGCAACTTCATCATAGGCCGTCGATTCGATCTTTTTTATTTCAGCGACTTCCACCAACGCCTCTTCAGCGGGCTCCAATAGAAGATGTTCAACCTTTCCGGCATCGGCCCCTGGATAGGTAATCACTACTTGGCCCCAGTAATCAGGAAGCCTTGGATCTTCCTGACGAACCATTGTCAGCCACATACTCACGCCGCAAAGGACCATCATTCCAACGGTGGAGATAATTAACCTTCGATGGGAAAGCATTCCTTCTATGTATTTATTCATTTTACCGCCACCGCATCACCGTCTTGAAGGAGAGATAGGCCACTGATGGCAACCACCGTGCCGGCCTCCAGTGCACCAGTCACAGCCACCCTGTCCTCCACAACAGCCCCCAACGTCACGTCAATTTGACAAACTCTGTTATCCGTTAGTTTAAAAACAGCCGGTTGGCTGCCCCCCGGAGCAATTATCGCTTGCATGGGTACAGTCAAAATTGTTTCGGGATTCAGATCAACGATCAATTCAGCGGTCATCCCCGCAAAGACCTTTTCCCCGGCATCCAGTGAAACGACTATTGGAAAAAGTTTCCCGGCCGAATACGCTGCACCTGCAACCGACTCTATTTTCCCTTCAATTACGCGCCCGTTGTCAAAGGGAAGTCTTACGACAACCTTTTGTTGCGGTTGAAGTCGGCGCACAGCGCATTCCGATACCTCGGCCTTCAATTCCACTGCGCCGTCGCCAGACACTGCCACAACCGGTTGTCCCGGCATTGCCCACTCACCAGGCTGCAAATGAACCGAAGTCACTGTGCCAGAAAATGGCGCATACAGGACGGTTTCTTTTAACCGTCGTTTTGCCTCCATCATTCTTGCTTTGGCGGAGTCGAGGGCTGCTGACAGGGCCTGTGCCGCTGTAGTTTTCTGTTCCAGTGCCTCACGCGTCGCCACACGATCCGTAAAAAGGCGCTTAACTCGGTCACAATCGCGCTCTGCCTGACGCCATCGAACGCTTAGCTCTCGAACGGCTTGCCTCTGCGGCTAACAGGGTGTTTCGATATTCGGTTTCGTCAAGGCTGGCGATGATTTGTCCCTTTTTGATATGAGAACCGTTTACAACCAATTTGTCTACCATCCGGCCAGTTACTGAAAAGGCCAAAACCGCCCTTTCACAGGCTTGGATAACACCGGAAAAACAGGCGCTATATTGGTGTCGTTCCTGTCTGACCGACGCGGTATGAACTTTATGAATATTTCTTATCAAGTTGTTTTTGGGGGACATTTCATGGGGGTCTGAAAACGCCCACGAAAAAGCGACCATCCCCAGGAACCCAACACCAATGCTTATCGAAATCCAACGTTTGCCGTCCATATGTTCACCCCTCACAATTTATTGAAATTCAATACAACACCTTTTTATTAATTGGTCGGCCGGTCTATTCATATCCAAAAAAAACATCGCCCTCACCGTGGCAAAACGCCTTCGAAAAAAACTTTGATGATGGCTTGCAGATATGCATCGTTCACATCGTCAGGAAGCCCTTCCTGCGAATAGCTGTGTTCAAAATGTGCCTGATGCTGAAACCACTGCAAGCTCAGCCCGGTAAAGACAAACAGGATAAACCGCGGATCGATGTCGGTCCGAAAATATCCCAACCGCTGCGCTTCGCGTATTTTTTCTACCCCCGCGGAAATCAGTTCTCTATCGTTTTGGAAGCATCCGTCCTCATTCATCTCAAGGGAGATCCAGGATAAAAGCCTCACCGTTTCTGGATTTTGTTTAAGAAAATCAAAATAGAAGGCCATCGAGGCCCGCAACAGTTCCACTGAGGGGCTTGCGGTTTCAATCATCCGAAGTTGCTGTTCCGCATAAACAACAAACCGCCGCAGCTTGACCTGCTCCCACAGCCCTTTTTTCGAACCAAAATAGTGATGAATCAGGCTTTTGGTTATCCCGGCGTGCTTCGCAATTTCGCTGAGCGCCGTGTTGCCGTATCCCTTTTCAAGAAATACCGCCTCGGCTGCGTCCAGCAATGCGGCTTTCGTGCTTTCCGGATCTCTTTTTCGAACTTGGCCCATCAATACCTTTCGATAAATTATGCATAACTTAATTGACCTATCGGCCAATATTAATCAATCAGGTCACACCCGTCAATAAAAAAATCCGCAACATTTCCTTTGGCTGTTTTCCCGTTGATCACCATCAAATCGATGTGCTGCAACCCGTCAATGAGATTTTCCGGTGACGCCTTTACCGCCAGGAAGGTTGCCGGCCAACCCGGCGCAATAGCACCGGTGGAATTCAATTTTAAAAGCTCTGCACTGGTTTGGGAAGCGCTCTGAACAATTTCTTCAATCCGGTAACCAGCCGTGGCAAGGAGCCTCGCTTCATCCAGAAAAGAACGCCCGTGCGCAACCCCGGGACACCCGGCGTCGGTTCCTAGTGATACCGGCACACCAAACTGCCGTGCCCATTGCAGTTGCTCAAGCTGTTCCTCCAGGGTCCTTTTGGCAATGTCCGCCTGAATGTCATCATGGGGCAATACGTCAGTAAAATATTTTATTGGTACGGCGGTCGGCACCCACGTCACCTGGTCGTCCGCCATTCGCTTCATGTTCTCCTGGCCCATAAAATATCCATGCTCGATGGAACTGCACCCTGCAGCCAGTGCCGCGGCCACGGCGTTCCGACCATTGGCATGAACCATGACCGGCACCCCGGCAAACCTGGCCTTTTCACAGGCGGATTTCAGACATACCACTGAAAACTGGGAAGGCGTCTCTTTTCCATATTCTGTAAGGCTGTTTAATCCTGAGTTGATGATTTTTACGTGGTCAATCGCCGCGGGATCTCTGAGTATCTGATTATGTATCTTATAAATCAGCTCCCTCTCACCGGCAACGCCGTTCCCGATGAACCCACCGTATCGCCCCATCTTGTACCAGGCGTTCCCAGGGACGCGAATCTGGCATTGCGGGTCATTTTCTGCCTGCACCTCAAATTTGTATCGTTGAGCATAGGCATTGGGATCCCCCCCATCCCGGACCGCAAGAATGCCGGTTTCAAAGAATATGGCCAAATGACGCTGAATGTTTTTTTTTACCGTTTCATATGGAATGCCCCCCTGGCTTCCCGGTTGGCCATTGAACGCCAGATGCACATGACTGTCCACCAACGCCGGCAAAATGGTATGAGTTGATAAATCAAGGTAGTGATTCGGCAGTTTAAGATCTGAGGTCAACCGCTCGATCCTGTGAAAGCGCCCATCCTGAATCGAGAGCACCTGATCTTTCTTGGCAGCTGCTCCTGTCCCATCAATCAGCCATCCGGCCCGCATGTAACGTATTTCGTTCATTTTATTTCAGCAGCTGTCGCCTTAAAATGTCTAACGCCGATGCAGCAAACAGCTCTTTGTTTAAGAGCCGTTTGTCCACCGAAAAGACACGCCTGACGGCCGTGGTGCCACCGTCATGGGCCAATCCGATACACACCGTCCCCACCGGTTTGTCCTCGGTACCACCATCAGGCCCTGCAACGCCGCTGGTTGCAAGGCCATAGGTTGCACCCGCGGCCCTGCGAACCCCTTCCGCCATCGCCTTGACGGTCTCTTCATGGACAGCGCCATAGTTTTGGATGAATGCCGCTGGCACCCCGAGAATGTTCATTTTGGCATCATTTGAATAGGTGACCGCGTCAAACAGAAAATACGCGGAGCTGCCGGCCACGTTGGTCAACAGATGCGCGATCAGCCCACCGGTGCAACTTTCTGCAACAGCGACGGTGGCCTGGTTCTCAACCAGCAGTTTTCCAACCACCGCTGGCAAGCTGCTCCCCTCTTTTGAAACAACATGATCGTCCACCTGCTCGCATACCCACGCCATGGCATCTTCAGCCTGACGGATGGTCGCATCTTTATTGCTGCCAGCCCCATAAACCTTTATCAAAATTTCCGGAAACTTGACCTGAAAACCAAGCCGCAGATGCGGAAATTTGTCACTAAACCCGGATAGATTTTCAGCCGCATTTGATTCCGGAAGCCCGAATATGGAAATTTTTCGCATCACTTGGACGTCAGGCGCCAACCCCAAAAGCTCATCAACGCGAGGCATCACCTGTTCTGACAGCATTTTTTTCATTTCATGGGGGACACCGGGCATAAAGAAAAAAGTGCATCCGCCAATCGTTAGGTAAAATCCGGGGGCTGTTCCAACCGGATTGTCCAGGATATCGGCAGACGTTGGCAAAATTGCCTGCTTGCGATTGGTGTCCTTCATGGGCACATTTCGCCGTTGAAAAAATCGTTCAACAATTTCCAGGGCAGTTTCATTTAACGCCAACGGCACATTTGCCGCCTTTCCAGCCGCCTCTGCAGACAGATCATCCTGGGTAGGCCCAAGCCCGCCCGTTACCAGTGCGATGTCCGCCCGGCGGCTCACCTCCTGGAAGATCGATACAAGCCCTTCCATATTGTCGCCCACGCAATTATGACGCTGCACCGGTATGCCCTTTTCTTCAAACATCCGGGCGATATGGGCGGCATTGGCGTCCACAATGGCGCCATTTAACACTTCATCACCCGTGGATATAATCTCTATTCGGTGGTCCATGAAAAACTCCTGAATGGGTTGTTACAATTTCTATCGGCGCCAACCGATCTGGTGCCTTGCAATAATGCATAAAGCTAGTAGTTTCACAAGTGAACCCTAATAATATTTCATATTTTTTTGATTTTTCATAGTCATGCCTACAAGAGCGCTTGACTTTTCATTCAATACGCTATAATTGAGGCAAAAAAGAAAACGTACAAGGCATTCATAAATGAAGAAATTCATTCAGGTAAAATTTTTTTGGTGGTGGTGGCAAGTTCATAACAGCGGGCTTGCAAACGGACGATTAGTGACCTGAGAAACCACACCCGATAAAACATACCAAAAGCCGTGAGCAACCCAAAGTGCTCACGGCTTTTTTATTACTTAACAACGGGAGACAACCATGCGACTGAATCAATACCCAACTGAAGCAATCTTTTGTGAGCTTGCCGAAAAGAGCAATGTCATACCTGTTTGCATCGAAATTCTGGCGGACACGGAAACGCCGGTTTCTGTAATTGGAAAACTATGCGACCCTGAACACCCGATCTTCCTCTTTGAAAGTGTTGAGGGGGGAGAACGCTGGGGACGCTATAGTTTTGCCGGTATTTCAGCCCATGCCTATGTCCGGGTTTATGCTGAAGATGTAGAGGTTGCCATATCAGACGATCTGAAACGAATCCCGCATCATGGAAATCCACTTGCGGTTCTGAAACACCTGATGGACCAATACCATCCCGCAACCATACCGGAACTGCCAAGATTCTGGGGGGGGCTGGTGGGGCATTTTAACTATGAAATGGTCTCTTTCTTTGAATCGATTCCACACCAGTGGCCCGTTGAAAAGCCTTTTGCCAACTTCATCATTCCCAAAGAAGTACTGATATTTGATAATATCCGGCACACGCTTACAGCGGTGGCCCTCTGTTTTCTATCGGATGGGGAGCCCCCTGCTCAGCAATATCAAGATGCCGTCTCCCGTCTTGAAAATATTTTTGGCGCACTGAATACGTCGACCTTTGAGGCGGTTTCAACACCTCACGCATGCCAACTCGTGCCGCGGGAAGCGGCCACCGTTTACCAGGAAGGTGTTGAAAAAGTAAAAGAGTACATTCTTGCCGGAGACGTCATTCAAACGGTGATTTCTCAGGAGTTTTCATGCCCGTCGCCACCCAGTTTTCTGGATGTATACCGGGCCCAGCGGTATATCAATCCATCCCCGTATCTGTTTTTATTTCATCTGGGCGATACGTCCCTTGTGGGCTCCTCCCCCGAAACCATGGTCCGGCTTGAAAACGGTATCGCGACCCTTCGGCCGATTGCCGGCACCCGGCCCCGGGGTAACACCGAGCGGGAAGACCGGTCACTGGCGGACGAGCTGTTATCGGATGAAAAAGAGCGGGCCGAACACCTTATGCTGGTTGACCTCGGGCGTAACGATCTGGGTCGGGTTGCGGAAGTGGGCTCTGTCCAGGTCACCGATTTAATGGTGGTTGAACGTTATTCCCATGTCATGCACCTGGTATCGAACATTGTCTGTGATTTGAACGAAGACGCCGATGCCTGGGACCTCTTGGCAGCGACCTTCCCTGCCGGCACACTTTCCGGTGCCCCAAAAATCCGCGCCATGGAAATTATCGCTGAGTTGGAGAAAACCCCCAGAGGACCCTATGGCGGCGCCGTGGGGTACATCTCCTTTGACGGCAATATGGACATGGCCATTGTGATTCGAACGGCCGTTATTGAAAATGGTGAACTGGTAGTGCGGGCCGGTGCCGGAATCGTGGCGGACTCAGTGCCGGAAAACGAGCATATGGAAACCGTCAACAAAGCCAGAGGCATTCAAAAAGCATTACAGTTGCTGTCCCAAAGCACTTCCAAATAAGGAGACATCATGCTACTTGTTATCGATAATTATGACTCGTTTACATTTAACCTTGTACAATATTTCAAACAACTGGGAGCAGATGTCACAGTTTTTCGGAATGACGCCATAACGGTATCCGCTATTTCGGAACTGAACCCTGAGGGGCTGGTCATATCTCCCGGGCCTGGCCGCCCGGATGCAGCCGGCATTACAATCCCTGCTATTCAGGAATTCTCAGGGAAGATTCCCATCCTCGGCGTCTGCTTGGGACACCAAGCCATTGCGGCCGCATTTGGTGGCACCATCATCCCGGCAAAACGCCTGATGCATGGAAAGACATCTCTGATAACGTCCGATGGCAAACATCTGTTTCAGGGGCTTTCGAAACCTTTTCAAGCCATGCGGTACCATAGCCTGGCGGTGTCGAGAGACGATCTGCCGACCTGTTTCGACATTACCGCCACCTCGGAGGACGATGAAATCATGGGGCTCCGGCACCGGGAACACGCAACAGAAGGCATCCAGTTTCATCCGGAATCCATTATGACCCAGGTGGGCAAGCGACTGTTACGAAATTTTTTAAAAATAATCGATAAAAATTGACAAAAGGAGCCGAAGAATCATGTTTCAAAATCAACTGAAACAGCTTTTCGAGGGAGTGGATCTGAACGAAAAAGAAGCGGAAGAAATGCTGTCGGAAATTCTTTCCGGCAACACCACGGACGCTCAGATCGGCGCCATGATGGGGGCCCTGGCCGCCAAAGGAGAAACGGTGCCGGAGCTGGTGGGCGCCGCCCGCGCCATGCGGAAAAAAGCATTTCGGTTTCAGGTGTCTGCCAAAACCATTGTGGATACCTGTGGTACCGGTGGGGACAGCTCCAATACATTTAATATTTCAACGACCGCAGCATTTGTGGTAGCCGCCTGTGGTATCACGGTTGCCAAACATGGGAATCGCAGCGTCTCGAGTAAATGCGGCAGTGCCGATCTTCTGGAAGCATTGGGGGTTGACCTCAGCATAGATCCAGAAATAGTGGAAGAAGCCATTTCAGAGATCGGTATCGGCTTTCTGTTTGCGCCTCTCTACCACAGTGCCATGAAATATGCCATCAACGCACGGAAGGAAATCGGTCTGCGCAGTATTTTTAATATGCTGGGGCCACTGACCAACCCGGCCCATGCCAACTGCCAGGTGTTGGGCGTCTACGCCCCTCATTTGACGGAAATGTTCGCAGATGCCTTAAAGCGCCTTGGTGTAAAACGGGCGTTTGTGGTACATGGCCATGACGGGCTGGATGAAATATCCGTTTGCGCTCCCACAAGGGTCAGCGAACTCCATGACGGCATGGTGCGCACGTATGAGCTCTCCCCTGAACCTTTTTTTGACAAGCTGGCTGATCGGGAAAGCATACTGGGCGGCACGATCGAAGAAAATGTGGTCATCACCAAGGCCATTTTATCAGGAGAAAAAGGGCCCAAACGGGACATCGTCGTACTCAATGCAGCGGCAGCGGTTCTGGCAGCCGATCAGGCTGGAAACTTTGATTCAGCAATACAAAAAGCCGAATCTGCCATTGATTCAGGAAACGCGGCAGACAAACTGAATGCGCTTATTGAGTTCACACAAACCAACGGTTAGGTCGTCATGAACATTCTCGATAAAATTGTAGCAAAGAAAAAAGAAATTGTAACATCAGCCAAATCCAAGGTCACGGAAGCATCAATACGTGAAAAAGCGCTGGCGCTGGCTGGCCGTGAAAAAAGGCCTTTTATCCATCGGCTTCAAACCCCCGGACCTGCCGGCGTCAATATCATTGCGGAAATCAAAAAGGCCTCCCCTTCCAAAGGCCCCATAAATATGGACCTGAATCCAGCGGATCATGCAAAAAGTTATGAGAAAGGGGGGGCGGCCGCCCTCTCGGTGCTGACCGATGAAGATTTTTTTTGCGGCAACACGCAAGATCTTATCACTGCCCGAAAGCACACGACGCTGCCGGTACTGCGAAAAGACTTTATCGTCTCTTCCTATCAACTGTATGAATCTGTTATCATCGGGGCAGATGCCGTATTGCTTATCGTGAGGATTCTTTCGCCCGACCAGCTAAAAAAGTATATCGACCTGTGTCAGGTGCTTCACCTCGATCCGCTGGTGGAAGTCCACTCAGAAGAAGAGGTTAAGACCGCTACCCAGGCCGGAGCGGTCCTCATCGGCATCAACAACCGGGATCTCCGGTCCTTTAATACCGATACCAATACGGCTATCCGAATTGCGGAGAGATTGTCAGACGCTCAGACGGCTGTGGCAGCCAGTGGCATCCAGTCCAGAGCGGACATCGAACGCTCCCTTGAAACCGGCCTCTTTAACTTTTTAATCGGGGAAACTTTGGCACGGTCCAAGGCGCCTGAAACGGTGCTTCGATCCTTGTTATCGTAACAAAAGGAATTCAGGGAGATAGGATTCATCTATATGAAGATCTAAGGAGTTTTTCAGCAAAACACAGCTTTATGGAAGGTTGTGCCTGTTGACTCTCGACTGTAGACTTACGACTTCCGGCTTAGTCGGATTAGGTCGAAATAATCCCCTTGTAGAGAAAGAAGCCGTAAATCCCCAAAAAGAGAACGCCGAAAAATCGGGGGAGCCTGCCAAGGACCGCTACGGCAAACAGATGAATGACAGCCATGGCAAAGATAAGGTAAACACTGGTCTCAAAAAAAGCCGGGAGCTGAATTGGCTGAAACAGTGCAAAGAGGCCAATACAAAGCGGGATACAGATGTGGCCATCCCCGATTTGAGAGCTGTAGACGATATCGGCCCGTTTATAAAAAGCGTAATAAAAGGCGGGGATGGCATTTGGCAGTACCATCAGCCAGCCGCTCAGCCAGCCAATGTGCTTGTAACTGATGAACCCGACCCGGGCCTTTGCCAGCCAGTCAACCAGCCAGTCCACGCTGTAGAACATCACCGCCACTGAAATGGTAAGTCCGATGATGTCCAGAAAAACCCAGGCCCCTATGCGGCGTCTTTTTTCAATATTGGTTTTCATCACATCGAAAAAACCGAATAGTTGCCAGAAAAAAAAGAGCCCCACCAGCACAAGACCGTCTCCGAAGGTCAATCTGCGGTCCTGGCCCAATGCCCAAACCGCCCCGGTGAAGATAAATACCGCAAGGATCGTAAAACTGAGGGAAAGGCGGTTCAGGCGAGCCGTTTTCGGCGCACGTTTGTGCTTTTTTCCTTTCGGAATAATTTCAAGGCCCCAAAAGATGCACGGCAGCCCGATCAAGATACTCAGGTTGGTCATGTTGTTGACCAGGCAATTGATGACGACTTCTTTGCCAGGGCCATGTTTATAGGCCAGCACAATTGTAAAAATCAGATTGGGAGCCCCTGAAAAATAGGGCATCACGAGGGTGCCAAGGGCGGTCCCTTCGAACTGGCGCCGTTCCAGATGGTTTAGACAGATGATCATGAACGTGGCGGCAGCAAGAAATCCGAGGAGATACGCCCAAGGGGTTTCAAAGGGAATTGTCACGCAACCACCCTTCAGACGAGCGCGTCCATGTGAAACCGTTCGCTCAACTCTACAAAATGAATCTGGTTCTTACCCCAAAAAGCATCTGCCGAGATGTCCTTCATCGACAAGGTGGTGTTGTTAAAAATGATATACTTTCCGGGACCCGCAAGGATAAAGGCGTCATACAGCGTACCGGAGGCATCGGGGCTGAAAAAGAACTGGCCGGTTGTATAACCGTCACTTGCCATCTCGTCTTCCAGGGACCGCATGTCTTTTTTCATTTTATTCTGGGAAGCGCTGGTACGGGGTCCGGAATAGTAAATGATATCAACGTTCGGCCCGGATACTTGAACGATCATCCACTCGTTGAAAATCGGACTGCCTGAACTGAGGCACATCTTTGAAACAGCCTGATCAATTACATCAATGGCATTATGAAGATTCATTTTAGCTTCCCACCTTATTTTTTCAATGTATAAAATATTTAACGAAGACGGGCCACAAACACCCCATTTCGAAGGCCTGAGATGGTATGTAGATTCATGCCGGGCAAAAAGGTGTCCTCTCCGTTCAGTTCAGTGCCCGCATTTAGTTTTCCTTGAAAAACAAATCCATAGGTAACCCACTCTCCGGCTTTCTCTCGGAATCCGCCAAAGGCGATTGCACCGGGAACAGGGCCGTTGCCACCATCCGCCACCGGCTTTGGGTAATGTATTGAATCAAAGATACTGACATTTGTAAATGGATTTATGATGGGATTCGATGCCGGCACCATCTCAGCTACCGTGGTTTCAGGCGCAGTCGACCGCTTCCCGTTCATGTACCGGCCATCAATGTTCCGTGTGGTGATGGAATGATGTCTGTCATGACGTCTGCACCAGCTTGAAGGAGCCGGGCCGCTTGCTACCCATTCCCCTGGTGTAGGCCCTATTTCTGGTGCCCCGTAAAGCCCGGCCAAGCTGCCGTAGTAATCAGCAAGAGTGGCGTATGAGCGTTGCTCATCCTGAGCCATTACGGACCGCTCCGCCCACTGGCTCGTGTAGGACGCCAATTCGGAACAGTTTTGTCTCACAACACCGTAAGCGGCATCGGTTCGAGTTCGAAGGCCAATGGGAATCATAACCCAAAGCATTAACCCGACAATACCGACCACCAGCAGCAGTTCCACAAGTGAAAATCCGCTCTTTGAATTCACTCTGGCACAATATTGCGTGGCCGGATAGGGAAAGTCGCGGAAGTCTTCATGCAGAGATTCCATTTACGTAGGCGTCCCCTAAAGCAGAACGGACCGACAGCATTCATCCTGTAACTGTCGATCCGTCTTCTAAACATAGTACTTATAGTTAAATCCGGTGCCTATCTGAACCGTCCTAAAAATATGCCATTTCGAAGTTTGGCAATTGTATCGAGTCCCAAACCCGCATGAAATGAAGTATCATCACCGAGTAAATTAGCGGTCGTGCTGTCTGTGCCCTGAAACGCAAATGCGTAGTATATCCAAGGATTTCCAGCCGCTACAGTCTCCGCAGCACCGCCCAGTGCAATAGCGCCTGTAACGGGGCCTGCCTGAAGCACAGGGCTGTTCGGGTCCCTGAAGACACTCACTTCGGTAAATGGATTTCGAATGACCTTGTCTGGTGGAATGATGTCCTCAACGCAGTCTTCGGGAATCGTATCAGCGGCACCATCCATATACCTTCCGATGATAGGTGTTGTATTTCGATCCGCCACGGTTCCAGTGGTACCCAAATTCCAGTTGTTTGCAGCATTCTCATTGGCAACCCATGCACCTGGAAGAACTGCACCAGCCGTGTTTGGCGCTTGTGCCGCCCCGGCCAATGATGCATAATAATCCTTGACCGTAGCGGTCGAAGATTGTTCATCTTGAGCCTGAATTGATTTCTCCACCCATTGGCTGGCAAACGACGCCAGTTCAGAGGCATTTTGACGCACAACACCGTACTTGGCATCGATACGCGCTCTTAGTCCCATTGGTACGATAACCGCCAGGATGACTGCCACAATGCCCACCACTAGAAGCAGTTCGATTAAGGTAAAACCTCGATTGTTCTTGTAAATTTTCATACCTTCGCCTCCTTGGAAATTTATGAGTAATAGTAAATGTTTCACCTTTTGAATAAATATAATCACCCATGTTCATGGATAATCCATTAACAATCATTAAGGCACCTGTCTTGCCATAAAAATCCCGTTTCTCACCTCGGCATACGTAAGGCTGCTACCTTGACCCATTCCAGCATGCCACTGGTCTCCATCTTCCGAGTCTGTCCCTGTATAAACAAAATAGTAATGGTTCGCGCCGTCATGGTCCACAACCGCTAGATAAAGCAAACCAGCTTGCGGTCTACTGCCATCATTACCCCCATTTGTATTAAAATATGATAATGCATTAAAGGGATTTCTCGGTTGACTATCGGGAGGTATAATATCGGCAACCGAATAATTAATTCCGCTTGTTCCAAAGCGGCAACTGCCTATATCTGTCAGCGGATCATTGACGGCAATCCAGTTTGGATCATCGGTATCGCCAACATACCCAACCAGTGTCGCTACGTAATTGTCTAAATTACAGCTTGCGTCAACTTCCTGCGACTCAAGATTTCGGGTGGCCCAATCCATTCCCCATCGGCCAATTTCGGCGGCCGCCTGACGAACTCCCGCATACTTCGCATCCACATTGGCACGTTGGGCCCTTGGCACAATAATCGCTATCATAATACCGATAACAACTACCGCCAAGATAACTTCGATCAGTGTAAACCCACTATTTGGAGAATCATGTAATAATATCTTGGTTTTCATTATTTACTCCTGCCAGCGTACATACAACCAGACTTATTAATAAGAACCCCCGTACATTTTAAACACATCTGTAAAAATGCCGTACATCGGTTGAAAAAGGGCCACGATAAGGCTCAAAGCCATAGCAGCCAGGACGAGAATCATGAGTGGTTCCATTACTGCCAGGGCCACAGCAATTTTGCGTTCTAAACCTTCATCATAATAATTGGCCACAAATTCAAGTTGCTCAGGCAAAGTGCCTGCCGCCTCTCCCACACCGATCATCCGAACCACCATGTTCGGAATTAGAGAGCCACCTCTAAGAGTCGCCGAAAGCGAATTCCCCTCCATGATACGCTGGCGGCTGTGTTTCAACAGTCTTTCAATGACCAGATTTCGAACCGACTGCGTTGCGAGATCCATACTGCGAATGATATCGATACCGGCTGCCTGAAGCATCGATAAATACCGTGCGAATGTCGCCATCCGCAATTGCAGAAAGAACCCTCTGACATAAGGTAGCTTAAGCTCCAGCCAATCGAAAAAATACCGGGTGGTCTCTATCCGCCTCAAAATATAAATCACCAAAAAAAACAAAACCACACCCAAAAAAATCCAAAGCAGATTATTCTGTAAAAACGTGGAAAGCCATAGAAAGCCGGAGGTCAGTGCCGGCAATTCTTCAACTTTGAATGCCGTCAGAAGATTAAACATCGTGGGGAAAACTTTGACTAAAAAGAACACAGATACCGCTATGAGAATCAACAGGACGGTGATCGGGTATATCATTGCTTTTCTTGCATTTTTAGTCAAATCATCGATCCGTTTGAAATGCTTTGCCAAATCGAAGAAGACACTATCCAATCGCCCCGTATTTTCGCCGATTTCAATGATATTCGAAAAAATTTCGGGAAATGCCCTGGGATGTTTTTTTAGGGCACTGTTAAGCGGATCCCCCCCCTCAATCTGTTCAACGATAGTATCTAAAATATTTTTAAAATATCGATTCCCCTGGTCCTCGCGTAACTCCGCCAACGCTTCCACCAACGGCACGCCAGCCTTCAGCATGACCCCCATATTATTACTGAATTCAATCAATTCCATCCGGGAAACACTGCCGAACTGAATGCTCCGCAATGTTTCAAACATTGGTTTGGAACTGATCGGTTTGGCCTTCAACAACTCCACACCGGAACGCCGCAACCGAATCGCCAGTTCCTGATAGCTGTTTGCCATACGGCTTCCCCGGACAATCTTGCCGTGGGTATCAACCGCTTTGTATGCAAATTGAGGCATATTTTTACTCGATTTCTTATGATACTTTCAATTGAGGTAAACTAACAAGCTTACGTCTTGAAAAACAATTCATGAGTGAACGCTGTGCTCTCTGCGTGCGCTACAGTGAGTGCAGACACATAGGGGTTCGTTTGCTTAACCCGTCACCCGATAAACTTCTGAAAGCGTGGTAATACCGGCCTTGATTTTGTCTAGCCCGTTTTCACGCATGGTTTGCATCCCCTTTTCCTGGGCCTTCATCAGAATAACATCAGAAGACACCTGCTGCAAAATAAGAGGACTGATGTCAGGGGTAATATTTAAAATCTCGAAAATACCGGAACGACCCCGGTATCCGGTACCACCGCAGTTGCTGCAGCCACGACCTCGTTTTTCCGATACTAACCCGTCATTCTGGATTCCATATTGTTCAATCTCCGCTTCGGTCAACTCATGGTCCTCCGCGCAGTTAGGACAAACCCTTCTCACAAGCCGCTGGGCCATTACCGCCCGAAGGCTGGACGGAATCAGGTATGATTCCACCCCCAGATCCATAAGCCTTGCAATGCAGGACGCAGCATCATTGGTATGAATGGTGGACAGCACCAGGTGGCCGGTCATGGCAGCCTGAAAGGCAATTTTGGCGGTTTCTAAATCCCGAATTTCGCCGACCAGGATAACATCCGGGTCCTGCCTTAAAAAATGACGGATGGCTTTGGCAAAATCCAGCCCTGCCTTTTCATTTACCTGGGACTGTTTGATATACGGCAATCGATATTCAATCGGATCCTCTATGGTCAGGATGTTTTTTTCTAAAGCATCCAGCTCCTGAAGAATAGAGTAAAGGGTCGTGGTTTTTCCAGACCCTGTGGGGCCGGCGGAAAGCACAATGCCGTGGGGTTTTTTGCTCAGTTCTGAAATTTTTACATGATTTTTAGGGTCCAGCCCTAGCCGGTCCATCCCCATGACGATATTGGCCTTGTCCAGCATTCTCATGACCACATTTTCACCGTTATGGGTCGGGGAAGTAGAGGTACGAATATCCACATATCGTCCGGAATACTGGTAATTGATTTTCCCGTCCTGGGGTACCCGCTGTTCGGCAATATTGATGCCGGACATGACTTTTACCCGGGTGATGATCTGACTGTGAATCTGACGTGGCAGCACATTCACGGGTCTCATGATTCCATCGATTCGAAAACTGATACGGGTCGCCTTCTCATCCGGTGAGATGTGAATGTCCGTGGCCCGATCAATAACCGCCTTTTCGATCAGAAGGTCAATAATCCGGACGGTGGGAGGTTCATTGTCATCAGCTTCGGACACACCGCTCAGAGCGGCGGCGGCCAATCGGTCGATTTCGTCCGAAGCGGAAACAGTTCCTGTTCTGTAATGGACGGCAATGGCTTCGTTGATACTTTCGACGTTTGCGACACAAATATCTACGTCTTTCCGGGTAACTCTGCGCAAGGCATCCACGGCAATGATATTGCCCGGGTTGTACATGGCAATCTGGATAGTGCCGTTGTTGATTTCAACCGGCATAATCTGGAACCGCTCGGCCATTTGATGGGGCACTAGGGCCACTGCTCTGGCATCAACATTTTGATTTTTAATATCAACGTATTTATGCCCTGTTGCTTCTGCCCAGATACGACTGACCTTTTCGCGGTCAACCAGTCCCAGCCTGATGATCACCTCAATCAGCAGTTCCCGGGTCTGCTTCTGTTCTTTCAAAGCAGCGTTCAGCTGATGCTCGGTGAGGATTTTATTATCAAGAAATAATCTTATTAATTGATCTTCCATTTGACTTCTCTTGAATCCTGTTGCAGATCGAACAAATTATTATAGTAGAAAAAGGGTTATATCGTTTTATCCATGATGACATTCACCACCACCGGGGTATTACCACTGGATTGAAAAAGCCGTGATTCCAATGAATGCGTGATGGATTCATATCGAATGTTATACCCCTGTTCTCTGGCATCAAAATGAAGCCAAAAATCGGTGGCGCCTTCCAGTTCAAATTTCAAATGATAATTTCCGGTGTGATCAGTAACGCCGGCAAAAACTGGATCTGCCCCCTTCTTTCCCTTGGATAAGAACACACTACAATTTTCAATCGGATGTTCACCCGCATCCATCACGCGGCCAACCACAAGATACTCCCTTTTATCAACGCCATCATGGACCATCCGGTAAGTTAATGACTCATAGGCACACCCATTAACGCCAATTAACCAAACTATCGAAAAAATGAGCCACCATTTGTTTTTTACCATCGATTCATCCTTATTGATTTAATGGTTAACATGCATTTCGTAACAATCTAATTATACCTACGTATCAAATTGATTCGATTTTTTATCTTTTGAGCTAACCCGGGATCATTTTGAACATTGAGTATTGTCAATGCTTGATTGTACAGCGTAACGGCACGATCCATTTCACCCCCTCTTTCCTTTAAATGGGCCAAATTGAGAAGTGCCTCCGAGTTTTCAGGATTTAACACCAAAATCTGATCATAATAACGGACTGCATCAATCGTCTGTTCGTCAATTTGAGCCAGATAGCCAAGATTAATAAGTGCAATTTCATCTGCGGCGTTTAGCTGGAGTGCTTTTAAAAAAAGCTCACGCGCTCGGTTTCTCTCCCCACGACGCAATGCAATCACCCCCAGGTTATCCAATGACTTTGTATGACGCGAATCCAGTTCCTGAATCTTCTGAAGCACTTTTTCTGCCGCATCGAGCCTGTTTTGCCGAATGTAAACATTGGATAGATTCAGCAAGGCATTGACGTCTTTCGGCTTATGTTTCAAAGCGTTGTCGAAATAATGGGCAGCATCGACAAGATTCCCTTCCGATAGGGCAATAATACCCAACTGATAATAGTTCTGATCGTTTCCAGAAGCGCCTGTCTTGGCACCATTTTTCGCTTTTGTTTTAACCACTGAGCGTGGGGTCGGTATATTTTCAGGTTCTCGCTTTTGGAATGCGGGTCGTTTTTCAGTTGCCTGCTGTGCGATAGGCGCCTCATTGATTTTCGCAATTGGCACGTCGGTTACTGCCGTAACATGTACCTCCGGTAACGACGCGGTTAAATCCTCAACTGGCAACAATTCACTATGGATGTCTGTTGTCTGGTTAAGCACGCTCGTTTTATTCTCTCTGGTCTGGCCAGCCCGCGCCTTTTCGTTTGACAAGCTGTTAGCGAACTCGTCATCCCCTCGTTCAATGACCGAAACAGGCACCGGCACTGCATCAAGAGGGGGTGAAATAACTTGTGCTTGTTTTTCTTCTAGCCTACGGTGGCTTTGACTCATTTGCGGTGACGCAGGTTTCATCTCATTGTTCAATAATGCGAATTTTGGATTCGTCTGATCCGAAGAAACCTGCCGGGCAAATCGCCATGTAATAGCACCCACTGCCAAACTGGGAATCAACACCAACAATGCTATTTTACAAAGCTGCCGTCCCGTATATTTCTTAGGAGATCTCCCTTTCACCATAGTCGGCAAGGCAGTCGGCATTGCACGATCGGTTTCGGTTTCCCCGATCGTCTTAAGATATTGATTCAATAAACTCATTATTGGGCCACTGTTGTCGTTAACAGGATAACCAACTCGGTTTTACTGGTGCTGCGGGTCTGTTGTGAAAACGCTGTTTTCAAAAGGGGAATATCGCCCAAAAAGGGGATTTTCCGAACACTGTCATCCGTCTTTTCCTGGATAAGCCCGCCAATAACAATGGTCTGCTGATCAACCACGTTGACCATGGTATCACTTTCCCGAACAGAGAATACCGGCACCTCAAAGTCTTCATTCTGGACAGAAAGGGTTTTACTCCCTGCCTGCTCCGTAATAATCGGCACAATATGAAGGGTGGTCACCCCCTCTTCACTAATCTGAGCGGTAATTCCCAAGGTAACGCCTTCCAGCGTACGGGCAATGATCGGCTCTGAACTCGTACGTATAATCTTGTCCCCATCGACTTCATCCTCGCTGGTGGTGATGGTCAGGTCCAAATAAGGAATGACCCGTCCCACACTGATCAATGCGGTCTGATTGTTAATCACGTTGAGACGGGGAGAAGACAGCACATTAACATCCCCCTGGGTTGCCAGGGCATCCAACACGGCTTGGCCCTGGACCTTCCCGTCAGTATCGAAAAAACCAAATGTGAAAGCGCCGGAACCTGCCGATAAATTCTGATTGATTTCCAGATTGCCATACCCAGCGGTGGTTTCCTTCAATAAATCCCAGTTAATTCCATAAGTATGTCCTTTGTTGAGCGTCACTTCAACAATTTTGGCCTCGATCACCACCTGGCGATGAAGGGCCTGATTGATACAGTCAAGAAACCGTTCCACCAGTTTGAGGTGTTTGGGCCGGTCCGTTACCATGATCGTCCCTGCCATGCGGTTAATACTTGCATTGCCCTGTTCAGAAAGCAGGCTTCCGCCTTCACGCTGCGAAGGTTTTAGCGCCGCATCAATTTTTTTCCAAACATCCAGTTCTTCATCATCTTCGACTTTAACTTCGATTTTAAATTCGCCTTTGAGCCCAGAACTTGAAATAGCCGTTCCAGATTCTCCGCCACTTTCGCCGCCTCCGCCTAGAACATCGCCGCCCGTTTCCGATTCTGGATTACTGTAAATCAACGGATAATTGACCGAAAAAATCTGTGTTTTTAGCCCCTCAACTTTTAGGATGCTCTTTTCGATCGTGTAATAATAATTATGTGCAGTGATTATGCTGTCCAATGCTGTTATGAGGGGAAGGTTGTTAATTTTAACCGAAACAGGTTCAAGGCGATCTACATCCTGTCCGAGAATGAGGTTCAGATCAGCAGCAACGGCAAGCCCAAGCAGCACATTTCCTAACGGTTCGTCAATCACCTCAATGGAAAAAAGCTTGGTTTCATACGACAGGGCCTTTTCGGTCGCTAGCTTTGGCTCAAGCGGTGTGATCGGCGCAAGTTCCGCAATGGAGGACCGGGCTTTTTTACCCGCATTCTTCTGCTTGTATTTTGCCATCAACTCCTTGGGGGAGAGTTCCGCTTTTTGAACAAGTGCGGTAGGCGGCCTTTTCGGATGTACCGCACAACCTGCTATCAGGAAAACAATTAGGCATAAGCATAAGCTAATTTGGGACGCTTTTCCAAATTTGCAGCAACGATCGGTTTTCAAGGTCTGCTCCTTTCCACACGTTTCACTTTAGCAGGACCGAAATGGTCCTCGGGTGCAATCAATTGCAATTTGCCATAGGCATTGGACAGGGTGACTGCCCGGGGGGCAATCTTTTCAACATAGTACCCTTCATGCTGGCGGCCTTCGTAAACAAGTTTTTCATCTAAAAAAGCAAGACGACTTTTCTGACCGATAATAATCATACCGAGCCTGGGAATCGATTTCGGCACTGAAGGTGCTGTTACCGCTTTTTGGGGTTTCAGTTCACCATACCACAGAAAGGGGTTCCGCATGGCATCAATTGGTTCCATCGGCTTTAGTTCACCTTCCTTGTTTTTCATCATACCCAAAGAGGTAGAAGCGATGTCCCTTCTTTCCAACTGTCCTTTTGTCGTGCTTGCGGCCACCTTGGAGATAGGAGGCAATTTCGTCTCAAGCCGGGGTTTTACATAAAAAACCACCGATACCACCACCATAATGCAGAGTACCGTTAGCCCAACATAATAATACATGGTTTGTCGATCGATCATCAGGACGTCTCCTTGCTCATTTTCGCTAACTCTGGCAGATCAATCTTGGCTGGTAATAACAGAGCCAATTTTAAAAATACATGGGGGTAATGCTCGGGCATCCGTTTTATTTCAAGCCGCTGAACATCCAATGGATACTTCCCTTTGATAAGGAGATATTCTAAAAATCTTTCAAGCTGCCGGGTCGATTTGATATAGAAGTCTATTTCAAATTGCGTTTCCTGAAGCGGCACCGGGCTTTCCTTGAATGTCTGCATCTGAGAAATTGCCAGCGCCCCTTTCATCTTTTTCAGCTCAGAGGCGTTGATATAATCCATGAACTCTACAAACTGACGCTCCGGGTCTTCAAAGCCTTCCAAAATAGTCTTCGGAATAGACCCGAGTGCTGCCTCCATATCTTTTTTCTCCTGGGTTAGCATCAGTCTCTCATTTTCATTATTCCGCAGCTCATTTTCAATTACCACGCTCTGCTTGTCGACTTTGATAATGTTGCCCTTTCGGATAACAATTAAGTGAAGGATAACGTAAATTGCCAGCAACCCCACCACAATGGAAAAGACTTTTGTTTTCATTATCTTTTATCCTGGGAAATCAATTTGGTATTGAGTTGAAACTCGAACCCAATTTCTTCGGTCGGCCGATTGTCCTCATCCATGGTTGGCTCGTATCTTACCTTTTGGACATCGAAATAGGGGGAACGATTAATTTTAGCACCGAATTCCCTCAAAATCGCCAAACCATCATCCCACTCTTTGACCTTGATAAGACCGGTAAAGACGCCGTACCATCCGCGAAGCCCTTGTCCAGACCCTGGGTCGATTCGAAAACTTTCAATAACGATTTCTTTCGGCAAGCTGCCAGAAATTTCTGAAAACAAGGCATTCCAACCGGGTTGGTTTTCATACGTATTTTGATAAAAGGTTTTCCAACCACTGAATTGGTTGAGGGTGTTCACCTGGTTTTTGAGCTCTTGCACTTCCAGTTGAATGGTCTCAAGTTTTTGGTTTTTTATTCTATAATCTGAAATTTTATCTCCGCCCACCGGCTCTATCTGATAAAGATACAACCCACAGCCCACAATACAGGCCACAATCGTTGCCATGGCATAGCGATACCCCCGATTCAGGTTTCGCGTCAGAACGATTTGCCGATTGAGTAAATTATAATTCCGATGACAAAAAATGGCACCAAAGATGTGGGCCCAGGCGGTTGCCTGCTCCGTTGTAACAGAGGGAAATGGAGAGTGGCTGAGCCCGAACTGAATCGGCTGTGAAAACGCGTTTGTACCGTATTGTGACATGGCATGCTGTAGCGAGGAACCACCCAGCATAAAAAAAGCCTTGCATTCGGAACCCTGAAAATTTTGAAGATAATACAGGTTCGTATTTGTGATGTCCTTTGAAATTTCATTGAAAAAATTGGTACAGCGGTCTGCGTCATTGCAATCGGCTTTTTCTCCAAACCCAATCGGAATTTGACGCGCCACTTTCACATCCCCCGCGGGGGAACTGATCACCATGGTGGAGGATGTATCATCCACCGCTATGACCATAAAATCGGTGGTCGGTGTTTCCATATGTGCCACGACAGCAGCCAGGGCTGCCGGCAGGGCGTTGATATGGTTTATTTTATGTTTATGGCGAACGAAGGCTTCATTTTCGATCTGGACCACATCGGCATTGTCCACCACCATGCAGGAAAGACGCCGTTTGGGTACACCGTCTTGATAGCCGATCCCGACGTCATGAAAGGCGGCACGAACGGGCCCCACATATCCGAAATTTTGCCGGGCCTCCCGGACAACGATTTCTTTCAGATAATGGCGGCTAACCTTAGGAAAATACCCCCAATAATAGTTGCAGGAGGGGAAATCAGAGGCAATGATGATTTCGTTGGCCCGTTTGCATTTTTCATCAAGGGTTTCCTGATCTGCATCAAATATCGGTTGGTCAGCAAGTTGGTAGGTTTTGACGTTCCGCTTTATATTAAGCAGATTAAATTTACCGTCAATAATGGATACCATCAGGATGTTATATGCCACTTGAAACCGCCTTTTTCGTCAATTCAAAGCTGAATAACAGCTGTTAGGGTCAAATTGTCTCTTTTCAACTAGTGGCCAATTGTGCGTAAGGTACTGTTAGGTGGCCTTATTTAGCACAAAGGGGTATTGCCTGCAAGCCCTCTTTACTTCTATTTCTTTATTCGTAAGATCATGGCGTCGGATCGGTCCCATGATAGCCCACGATAAAATCCGTTGTCGGTGTAATATCGTCTAAAGTGTCGCCACTTACTGTGCCTGATGTTCCATCTGGTCCCATGGAGTAAAAAGACCAGTAGTGGCGATCCCGATCGTCGTCGTTAACCGCAGTCTGGGCGATTCCGCCATAATCACCAGCACTCCCCCACTGATAGGCATTCCCCCAGGGATCCGTAATATAGCGTTCACTCAACCCAAACACAGCAACAATGTCGTGTGCCGCGGTGGCACATCCGTCCAGGGATGCTGTGCCCCGTTCCGGATCATTATCCAGCTTATCGTACCGAACACACCCGGTCCCACTCCCCCCAATTGCTGCCGCATAGTCGTCTTCATCGATGACCGAATCCGGGGTCAGGTTGACCGTTCGATGATAGTTATAATATTCATCACCATTTGCAGGAATTCCGTCGGGATCTACCCAAATAGGAGGCGGGACATCGTCCGGAGTCCCATAAACGCCATCCACACCCGGATCAATCGGGGTATAGTTAATATCCCCGTCATTGTTTTTATTATCAAACTGGGCATCGTAGTTACCGACGTCAAACTGGCCATCATAGGCTTTGGCAGCCGCCTGAAGAACAGCCACGGCACGGGTAGCGATTTTCATTGCCTCGGCGTTAAGCGGCACAGATACAACGATGTCATCCTCCGCATCGATATAATCGGTGCCGTTCGCGTCTGAATTATCATCTGAAATTTTTCGGTCATAGCCAGGCGCCACCAGAACGGCTGCCACCTGTTTGCCGTTTACTGTCAGCCCGGTAATATCCAAGGTGTCTGAACTGAACGGGAACCGGTCATAACGGATGAACTGCCCCGCCTTATCAAAACGATATTCCTGAGGCAGACTTAAGGCCTTTGCAGGTACCGTGTAGGGGGGTGTGGTATTGAAAGACGGCGGCAGGTCGTGATGGGAAAGGTAATATCGCTGCAGTGCCCGGTGAATTACATCAAGCCGGTCCATAACCATGTCCTCTTTTTTTACGTCCCGTAACTTTACCCCCATCGTCAAAACACCGACCGCTGCTGCCGCGACAACCGTTACCAAGAAGATGATGAGCAACAGGGAAACCCCTCTGGAATCCTTTAGATTCAGTCGGAAGCGAGCATTCTTGTATGATATCGTATTCTTATCGCCCATAGGCTGCTCCAGCTTAATAAGGTATTACATCATCGAGACTGTTTTCATGCTCATCATCAGCATCAGTCAAGCCATCCGGACCCATCGAATAAAACAGATGATACCGCTGGTCGCTGGGATCCAGATCAAACGCCCCCCCCTTTCCCCATTGATAAATATTTCCCCAGGGGTCGGTGCGATAACCGGGATCTGTAAAATCATAAAAGTTTAAGAGGTCATCAAGGGCATCACGTGGCGTCAAACATTCATCGATAGTGGCACGCCCACAGTTGGGATCATTTGTTAACAAAGTGGTTGAATCTGAAGGATCCAGCCCCTCATAAATACATCCTGTCCACGCGCTTCCCCCACCTTCAGCATCGGAGCATCCATCCTCATCAACCAACTGGAAGTAACGTAAATTGACATTCCGTGTCTCGGTCCAGGGTGCTGGGGGCGCAGGCGGGGCTTCATAGATATTATCCTGATCATTATCAACCCCTGCAAACACGCGATCATAAATCCTTACCAGTTTATCAAGAAACACCAACTCTTCCATAACCGTATCCCAGGCCTCGTCCTTTAAACTGATAGGAAGAATGATATCATCCCCCCCCAGGGTGCAGACGCTCGGATCATCAATATCATCCACCGTAGACTCCAAAATTTGGTCTGGGCCCGAACTGATGAGCACGCCCGCCACCTTTCGGCTGTTCAGCTGGCAACCCGCAATGTCCGTTATGACCTGAGATGAAAAACCATCGGCTTTTGTGGATCGGTAATAGTGTAAGTATTGCCCCCAGGGATCCAAACGGTGCTTTTGAGACAAGTTCAGCTGCTGCAGATCCACCGGAACGGCATTGGCTGGAGTTGTGGCAGGGTCTGGCAGGTTATGCCGCCCGCTGTAATAAGATTTTAGCTGTTGCACGACGTGCTGCATGCGATCAAGACATGCGTCCGCTTTATTTCCTGAATCAACGAAATCGACCATTTTTGTCATATAAATAAGAACAGTCGCCACAATGGCCAACGCAAGCAAAATTTCAAGAAGTGATATGCCTTCCTGACGCCGGTGTGGTTTGACCAAACTATGTCTCAATTTTCCCATTTATAGGTTTCGTTTTTCCCATCGAATCGGTAAATCATTTCCGCATTCTCGCGTCACTCAAAAGTGCTCTGTAGGCATCTATTATGTCATTCCGTAATGGGCTTGTCTGTATCCCACTGCACAGAATCAATGTGTCCCCCATCACATTTCCACATAATTATGATCTGAGGCATATTTAAAGCAATATTCGTGCCGAACATGGTGAACAAAAAATCTAATCGTCACGCAAAGCCGCAAAGACCGCAAAGAACAACTTTAAGATATTTAGCAGTTAACTTTGCGAACTTGGCGTCTTTGCGTGAGAAAAGTAGTTTCTTACGATTTTGTCAAAATCCACAAGCCAACATTTCAAGATTCCACCGCCTCTTTGCCCCGTTTTTCCTGAGGCATCGGCATCCAGCAGCGCCCCTCGATTTTCCATGTAAGGGGGGCATTATCATGTTCTTTAATTTTTCGTAGCAATAATATTTTTACGCCCTCGTCAACGTACCGGGCAGATGCATACCGCTGGGAAAAGATGGCCATGGCCGTCATTGAATCCGCAGGATTAATGATGCAAATCGGTTCTGAAATCTGAAGGGCGATATAATTGTTTTTCCTGAAATTCCAACCCTTTCTCTGGTAATATTTATCGCGCGGCAGTGCCGTTGGCTTTTTTCCGATAGATGGATAATAAAAATGGGTGGGGGTATAGTATTGGATGTAAGCATCGATATCCAGAGAGCGCCATGCATGGGCCCACCCGCGAACCAAATTTGTTATGCTATCGACATTTTCCTTAAAATGAGCCTGCCACGTCCTATCCTTACCCGACCAGACGATCAGCGGAATTGTTGGTTGTGCCCTGCCGGCACCAAATTGATGCCAAAGTTGTTCAGCAAGGGCCGCCTGGTGGTCCCAGGGCGTAAACTGCTGCTGGTTAAATAGAACCGGTTGGTGGTCCTTGCTCTCCCCCAGAAGATAGATGCCGTCACGCAAGGCCACACTGTTTACATGATAAGTGCCTGACCGATTCAGCGTTTTCCCATCGCTTTGCCATACTTCCCCCTGGTTTACCTGGCGGTTTAATACCAAACAGATCCAGTCTCTCGGCAGTGCTGCAGCCGGTATCGCCTCAAAGAGGGATTCTGTTACCGTAGTTCCATCTGATACGGTTTTTTGTACTGAAGAAAGTTGTGAGGCCTCGGCCTCCACTTTGGAAGCGGCGGTGGCCTTTGCTGCGACCATTTCCTGCTGCGTCCCCTTCTCTTTCAAGGCTGATGGCCTTGCCCCATCGGGCGCCATGGCAAACCGGTTACCTGAAGGGAAAAGCCACCAAACGCTCCAGAAAACGACGACTGCAAGGGCAACAGCCGCCCCTCCCATTGCAAAGCGCTGCCATTTATTACCAGGGGATGTGCCCAGATAGCTTTCCAGGGCACTGTCCAGATGGCTGTTTTTAATAATCTTGACCCCTTCCACACAGGCCGCCATCAGCGCCCGTTCACAAATGATGTTGATCCGTCTTGGAATCCCTGCACTTTGCCGGTGAATCTTACGGAGCACCCTGTCTGAAAAATGGACATTTCCCGTGGCACCGGCAACGGAAAGCCGATGAAGGATATAGGCAAGCGTCTCCTTCATAGTGAAGGGTTCAATGCGATATCGAATCGTAATGCGCTGATGGAGTTGCTTGAGGGACGGTTTGTTGAGTTTGTCCTCCAGCTCCGTTTGCCCCACTAAAATGATTGAAAGCAGTTTCTTCTTTTCGGTCTCCAGATTGGAAAGCAGCCGAAGCTCCTCCAGGGTATCGTCGGGAATCTCCTGGGCCTCATCAACGATCACCACCGTTGTGTTGCCTTCCCGGCCTGCCGCTAGGAGATGTCCTCTGAAAAATCGAAGGAGCCCCTCCTTGGTGTTTCCCTGCATTACCTCAGCCGGCACTCCCAGATCTTCCAAGATGACCTTCAAAAGATCATCCGGCGCCAAACGCGGATGAAGTATCAGGGCGGTTTTTACCTCACCGCCGAGTTGATTGAGCAGATGGCGGACCAAAATGGTTTTCCCGACACCCGGTTGACCGGTAATCTGAACAAATCCTTCACCGGACCGGATGCTGTAAATCAGGGTTTCGAGGGCAGCACCATGGCTCTCACTGGGAAAAAAATAATCCACATCCGGTGTCAATCGGAACGGGGTATCATTGAGTTTAAAAAAGTCCTGATAGGTCATTGTAAGAAACTATTCCGCCAGTATGACGCGATTACGGGTCTTATCCCATTGATACTTTTTTCCCATGGGATCTTCCGGGATATAAGGGATTATATTGGCCGCGGTGAGTTGCGCCAAATTTGCCAGTGACTGCTTTGTTAAACGTTCGTAGTGATGGACCGCTTTTTCAAGCATCACCATATTTTCAAGTCGTATGATTCTTTTTTGATATATTTGGGCAACTTTTTCATTATCGGTATTCTCAACCATTCCTTTAAGAACAAGGATCGCCCGTTCGTAATGACCGCCTTTCTTAAGAGATGACAACATGAGGGATGCAAAACTGTTCGGCGCGTTCGGGCAATGGGCCGCCTGCCAGAAGTATTTTCCGGCTGTTTCATAGTCCTCGAGATAAATGTGATACAGGTATCCCATCCAAAACGGAAGCTCCCAGTTGTCAGGAAAATGCGTCATGCCCCGTTCAAGAATCGGTTGCGCCCGGGGAACATCTTCCGGCCCATGGACAAGCCCCATGCCGGAAAAAAGATAGGCCGTCAGGTATTTAGGATCAATTCGGGTCGCAAGGTCCATCATCTGATAGCTCCATTCACTATCAAACTGGTATGTTAGCGGTTTCCACATCAGGCTTCCGGTATGAAGCACCGTTTGGATAAAAAGGATGTCTGCCGCAAGCCCCCGATGGCCCAAAGATAAAATTTCTATGACCTCTTTTTGTGGCGAAAACCGAAGCTCCTCCTTGATTTCAATGGGATAGGAGAGGCGGAAAAGGTAGTTCACCACAACAGCTGCCACCCAGAAGCTTACCGCAAGCGTTACTCTTTTTGTCATAACCTCTTCAGCAATATCAACAATCCGTCGGAATTTTAAATATCTTTTCGATTCATCATAATGGAGCTGAGCAATAAAACAGCCACAACGTAAAGCGCCCAATAGGCGCTGACATAAAGCAGTTTGTTCAATGGGATGGCAACATCATGGACAATATCAAGCCGGAAATTGAACATATCAAAGTTGGGGACCAGGTACGATACAATTTCAATAAACACCTTATGAACAGGGTTACCAAATTTTCCCAGACCGATAAAGCTTATGATGGCCTCATCAAAAGAATGACCGAGCACATAAACCGCCAGGCATATGAATGAATTCAATGCGAAGCTAAGCCCCAGGGTATAAAACAATACCCCCACCGATATCAGCAGTGTAAATTCCAATATGTCCATATAGACAGCGACAAACAGCAAGGGGGCCACTTTATGGCCAATTCCCCACGTGAGGGCAAAAACCCCCGCGCCCATCAAAAGGCCAAAGATAATTACGATATACCCTGCCCCCAAAAAGCGTCCCACAAGATAATGCGCCCGTGGTATGCGGTTTACAATCACATACAGCTCGTTGCGATCTTTCTCCTGATACAGGGCGTATAAGCCAAAAAGAATGCTCACCAGGAGACAGGAAAGAGACAATCCCAACATTCCCACGTTTTCAATCACCCGGGCCACGGTGCCCAGGGAAAGGGAGCTGATATAAACACAGAACAACAGAAACAGGGCCAGAAAAATAAGCATTCCGATGAAGATGCGGCCCCGCAAACTTTCTTTTAGCGTCACGCCCGCGATGGTCAAGATTGCCCGCACATCACCTCCTGCTTAAAGGCCATTTCCAAATCCTTTACCTGCCATTTGGTGAAAAAGTCTGCGACCGATCCCAAAAATCGTAATTCGCCCTCCGCGAGGATACCAATTCGATCACAGAGCCGTTCAACCTCGGAGAGAATGTGGGAACAAAAAAAGATGGCCTTGCCCGCCTTTTTCATATCAAGCAATAGTTGAATCACATCCCCTTTACCCAGGGGATCCAGCCCGGATGTGGGTTCATCTAACACCAGAATATCAGGCCCTCCGGCGAATGCCTGGGCCAAACCCACCCGTTGTCCCATGCCCTTTGACAGGTGGCAAATCCGTCGGCGGCCAAATCGTTCCATCCCCACCAGACAAAGCAGATCATTGATCTCCGATAGGGTGAAATTACCATTTGGGTGCGCCAGCCGGCATTGAAACCGCAGGTATTCCTGTACGGTCAAATTGGGGTTCGGACGAAATTTTTCCGGCAAGTATCCGATATGCGTCCGCGGATCCGAGGGCTTCAAAGTTTTTCCACCCAACTGAACCGCACCGCCAGTTGGATGCAAAAACCCCATGATCATCTTTACCGCCGTGGTTTTCCCCGCTCCGTTGGGACCCAGCAACCCGACGATTTCACCGGGTTCAACCCGGAGGTCAAGTTGTTTTAGCGCCTGGACCTTCCCCTCTTTGCCGGCATATGTTTTTTGAAGCCCGTTGACCTGGAGTATCATTTTACCACGTTACCTGCATTCACTGTTTCCGTTTTCCATATTCCGATTTTAATTGATGATATCATCCGTCGCAGCCTGATCTTCCGCGGTGGTTTCAATCTCTGCCTCTAATTGCGCTGGCAGGCCGTCTGGCCCCGCCGAAAAAAAGCGATGGTAATGGGGGTCACCCACCGGATAATTGTAAAGACAAGGGTTGTAGGTGTACCCAAGAACATTGCGTGGGGTCTCTGGTCCACATCCCCAGACATATCCGTTGAGCCAGGGATCCACAATTGCATCCGGGCTCAGCTCAAACAGGCAGAAGATAAAGGCCCTGGCCTGGTCCCCATCGGTTTCATTGGGTGACAGGGAACCTGCGCTGCCGTATTGGGTTTGGACCAGTCCCCAATCACAACCGCCAAGGCTAGCATAACTTCTATCGATGGGATCTCTATGGCAAACAGGATCAGGAGCAACTGTATCAATGCCGTTTCTACCAGGCTGATAATACCCCCCGGACCCTGCGGGCAATGGCAAATCACAATCAAGCCACGGTTCCGCACAAAAGTTGGCTTTCATATAGTCCAGGGTAGGCTCGCAGCAATTGATATCACGGTCGGTATTGGGTGGAACCGCACCAGCGGGGGAATTTGATATGAGATCGTCACAGTTGTTAAAAATGGGCGGAATCGTGATGCTGCCATCAACTGGATAGCGTATTCCTTGACAACCGGCTTCATCATAGATGGGCGGATCATCACTGCCCCTGTTATCAACGCCCAGATAGCGGTCATTAAACGCACTTACCTTGTCATTAAGGTTTGCAAGCTCCGCGAGGGCTATCTGGGTAGCTTCCGAATTGAGGTCAATCGGCATGATAATATCATCGCCGTTGGCCCTTCGAACATATCTTACCGGATCACCAGATCCAGAAGCAGGATCGACTTTGTCTAATTCCAGTTCCTGGTTTGGCCCAGAGCTGATAATGATCCCGGCCACTCGCCGCCCCTCGTACTCAATGGCGCGTATAAGGGTGCGGGTGTTGGCTTGGATCTCCACCATATAATTTCCAAGTTCAGGTGATTCAAGCGGATCGATTTGAATGGCGCCTGGCCGCTCTTCCTGATCATCATTGGCATAGCTAATGTACTGAATGGTTCTTCCCCAACGGTCTAAACGATATTTCGGATCAATGTCAAAGCCATCTGTAGATGCGGAAGCAATCGGGACGGACACAAAGTCAACAGGAGAACCTGTCAAAATGGGAAGATTTTCGTGATTTCGATAGTATTCTTTTGCCTTTTCGACAATCTCCTCCATCCGTAGGCGCGTGGTGGTAACATCCCCCTGCCCCGCGAAAAAGCGCGTTGCCTGGTTGATGAAAATAAAGATCACAGCAACAATCCCCAACGCTGCAATGATTTCCATCAGCGAAAAGGCGTTTTGACTGTTCAGTGCGGGTCGCGCCATGTCACTATCCTCATATACAATTAAAATCTGCTCACTGAATCAGTATCGTGTCAAACAATTCTGACGTCAAAGGTTTTATTTTAATTTTAAATTGGTCACTTAAAACTGTTTCTTCTCATTAAAGCGTACTTTCGTCCTCTTCAACTCCCGCCTATTCCAACCACCACGTAGCACACGAAGAGCACGAAGATTATATTACAAACTTCGTGTCCTTCGTGCTCTTCGTGTTTATATATCATTCAATACCCGATGAAATCATCAGCCTACGCTTCATTGTGATGAGCCGAATAAAAATAAAATGTTGGACTTCCAACGAACTTAACTCGTTATCCAAGTTCGTTGTTTCTAGCATGTCGCTTGTAACATAAAACAGCTTTTTATGAGCCCATCAAAATCTATTGCAGGCCGTTACTCACCATTGTAAGTGATGTCATCCTGAACATCCGTGTTATCCGGCCCGCTTGAATAAAAGCGATGATACCGTCGGTCAGACGTCTCGATGGGAGATCCATCATCCCGTAATCTTCCCTCATAACCCCACAAAAAGCCCTGATTCCATGCATCTGTGACGTAAGTGTCGGGAAGCCCATAAAACGCGACAATTTTATTGATCAGTGGCGCCGTGCAGGTGGGTCCATAAGCCACGGTTCCGATCTCGATGGCATCCAGGGTCGAAAGTCCTTCAGACGGGTCGTTGTCAAAACTGTTGGTGGGCGGGCAGGTATTGTCGTCATTCAACACCGCAGCATCCCCCACATCCGCGGTATTGTCCACCCCGCCATCCCCGTTATTATCAATCCCGGAAAACAAGGCATCATACGCATCCACTTTTTCCTGAATTGCTTTTAGCCGCTTTAACGTAATCGTTTTGGCCTCGGCAGTCACAATAATGGGAACGAGCAAGTCATCCCCGGCGCTCGTGAAAACAGTGGGATTGGCCGGCAGGTTTATAAAATCCTGAACCTGATTGGGGCCCAGGCTGATCAGCACACCCGCGGCGGTTTGGCCGTTGACATCGTATTCGGTGATGGTGCTTCCCCGGTAATATTGCAAGTAATGCCCCCAGGCATCCATCCGATACCGTTGCTCCATATCGAGGGCGTCTGCCTGAACAGGAACATCATCCGCTTCGGCAGGGCCGGCACCGTCCGGATCTACCGGATCCGGTAACTCTTCATGGGTTTCATAAAATCGCTTGATCTTAGCTTTAATCAGCTCAAGGCGATCCTCTGTTTCATAAAGATGTCCGCGGGCATCCACGGAATTGAAAAGATTGATGGAAATGATGGTCAAAACACTCAGTACCATCATCACCGCCAATATCTCAAACAGCGTAAATCCATTTTTATTATTATCAAGATACTGTTTGACCATTGCAGACCCGTTAACGCTTGACCATAACCTTGAATTGTTAATCGGAGGATTCATCAGCCCACCTAAGGTTTATCCTTTTGCCGGGGTTTCGGTGGCGCTTATTTTTTGACCAGCAACATAAGAGTAGCAAGTATGATGCCACAGTTTCTGCCTACTAGTCCAGCAAAAAAATGAAAGCAAAATCTATTATCCACCGCCACATGGATATATCATTCAACATGGGTTCCCCCGCAATTAGCCGAGGAAGTCATTCCCAACAGGCGTTGTGTATGATTTTCCCACCACATTGCCTGATTTTTTTTTATACACTTCGTTGGCGTTAAAAACACCGCATCTTTCAGGTTCAGAGTTAGGAGGAAACTTGAATCTTCTAACAAGGAAATGTTTTCATAATGGGTTAGGGTTTTATATTTTGCTAAAAAAGTAATCGTCAATTGCGTTAACGAATTGAATATAATGATATATTGTGCTAAGGTGAAAAAGTGGGGGGCTGTAATCAAGTGGTAGCGTAAAAGCATCGTGTTGAATATTGGGAATTACCGACTGACATGTGGAGAGTAAGGGGGCGTTATGAGATACATTTTTATCGCACTCACCATTGCACTGATCATTATTGGATTTCACGCCAAATTGGCGTGGATTGGTGCAGCAATCACTGCAATATTAGCCGTTATCTCACCGCGCCCAAATGTGAAAGAGGATTTGGCGACAAACACCGGTAAGATATTTAATGATTTGCGGCATGTTGGAGCCGAAGGCCAAACCGTTCGGGACTGCCCGTTCTGCCTTCAGAAAATCAAGGCAGAAGCCCGAAAATGCCCCCACTGCGGGGAATGGGTAGAACCCACAAAAGGCTACAAAATCTGCAGTCATTGCGGTGCAAAGAACAAGGTGGAAGCGTTCCAATGCAAGGAATGTCAACGGGCGATCTGACCCCTAATCCGGCTAAGTCGGGAGTCAACAGGCATAACCTTCCATAAAGATGCACGCTTTCGGAGTCGCCTTTTTTTAGGGTGCTTACCTGTGTGTATGTTTCTGATAAAGGGCCTAATGATCCCAAGGGCACCCCACCGACACTGCACGCTACCTATTCAATCTGAGCCAAAACAACGGTAATGTTATCATAGCCGCCGGCCGTTTTGGCCAGTTCCACCAGCTTTTTGGCTCTCCACTTTAATGACTCCTTGGAAATGGCCATTATCTCCTGTATCATTTCGTCCTCCACTAGGTCGGTTAACCCATCGGAGCACAGCATAAAAAGATCGCCGCTGGCGGCGTTGCCCTGGTGTATCGCCACTCTTGGCCTGGCCTCTATCCCGACCGCTCGCAAAATGACGTTTCTCATCTCATGTTTTCTTGCCTCGGCCGGCGTAATCAGCCCACGATTGACCTGTTCCTGAACAAAAGAGTGGTCTTCGGTCAATTGCTGCAGGTTGCCATTTCTCATCCGGTAAGTACGGCTGTCTCCCACATGTCCCAAAAAGTATTTTTCACCCGAAAATACCAGCAACTCCGCCGTGCACCCCATCCCTTCGTGATGAGGATGTCTATCGACATGCGTCAGCATCTTCTTATTCGCAAGCTCAAAGGCTTGCTGTACCATCTGATCCGGCGCACAAGCGGTATGATTTCCATTTTTTAAAAAAATTTCTACGGCCGCCTCAGAAAAAAGGCTGCTTGCTACCTCCCCTGCCGCAGCCCCCCCCATCCCGTCAGCCACCAGGCAAAAGGATAGATCGGGCCGTATCAAATAAACATCCTCATTATTCAAACGGCGAAGACCAATGTCCGTTACTCCGAAAGAGATAAAACGCTTTTTCATGGGCAACCAATTAAAATGCCGGCGAATCCCCAGATGGCAAGACAACTGAGCCACCTGCTTGCTGGCAAAATAAATCAGATTTTCACAAGGACCAAAGGCCATAATACTCGCTGTGCGCAAAAAAGGAGAATCGGCTACTCGAATCAATAGTAAAGGTAACGTCCTACTGAGAACTCTTTTGAATTTCTTCTAGTTTTTTCAGGAATCGCTTTGCCGTGCTTAGATGATCCTGAACCTCTTTATAGTCCGGATCCACAGCTGTTACCATTTCCCACTCCTGAATCGCCTCTTTCAATTGCTCATTGGCAAAAAATGAGAGCCCCTTATTATAATGAATTTCTTTGTATTCGAGTTCGCTCCTGGTGATATATGTCAGGCAGTTCTCACACTCGGAATTATACTTAAGGGCCTCTTCAAACTCTCTTTTGGCTTCAAGGTATTTGCGTTTCCCGAATAATACCATTGCCGGCTGATAATGAGACAAGTAGATATAGTGGCGGGCCTTCTCATCTTCGGGTGCGGCCTGCAATACCTTATTGAATTCGACAATTGCCTCCTGGTATTTCTTTTTCTCGAACAACTCAATACCAAGATCGCGATACGTCTCAACATCCAGGGCGGCGGTGGTCTCCACCGGTAAAATGATTTTTTCTTCCATTTCAGGTGGTGGCAATTCTTGATCGCCCTTGTCCGGGGCCGCCTCCTCCATCGCTGGCGCCGCTTCCTCGAATGCCTCCTCGGGACCAAGAGGGACTTCAACTGTTTTTGTTTCAACGGGTTTATCATTGACTAAAAAAGGGACGCCCGCCACCTGTGGGACTTTAATCGTATCTCCGGGCGCCACTTTTGTCGCATCACCAAGATTGTTGAATTGTGCAATAAGAGGAAATTTTTTGTAGTCGCCATAGTACATCATGGCAATCTTTGAAAGGCTTTCATCTGGCTTGACCGTATGGGTAACGTAACGTTCGGTTTGAATCTGTTTTTTGGGCTTGAGCATTTCAAGCGCCCCGGAATGGCCTGGCTGGTAATGTAATGTTTTCAGAAACTCATTCCGGGCATTTTTATACTGACCCCGCCGTTGAAATTTCAAACCGGCCTTGTAATGGTTTTGAGCCGCCTTCTGAATTTTTTTTTGGACCTCACTTTTTTTCGTGCTGGCCTCACTGTTGTCAGGATTGACGGTAAGGGCGAGCTTGTACTGTTCCAGCGCACCCAACAAATCTCCCTGTTCTTCAAGTTGCTGGCCCTTTTGTAAATAGTCCGGGGTCTCTTTTCTTGAAAATACCCTGTCGATATTTACCCCCGCACACCCGAAAAAGGAGGCGAGCACGGCCACCACCACGATAAATTTGAAATTATTTTTCATCATAGGGCATCTTTCAAAATTTTTTCATCGTATATAGTTTAGATATAAACACGTTATCGTCCCGAGACAATACCTGCCGTCGGTTTAACGTAAATGAATCGGCAAAAAACGGGTTCTCCCCCGGTGTGACGGTAACAGCAAATTGATAGCCGGCGCGCTGGGCCAGGCGCCTGACTGTCTCATTATGTCGGCCAAAGGGATATGCCAGAAAAGCAGTGTCCTGATGCAGCTTTTGATCAATAATGGCTTTTGATCTGATAAGTTCCTTTCCAATCCGCTTTCGATACGCCTGAAAATTTTCCCCCTCAAGTGGTTTGGTCAAATCACAATGTGAAATCGTGTGGGACCCAATTTCAAATCCATTTTCTTTCATCTCCCGCAATTGGTCCCATGTAACAGCGCTGCTAGAAACCCCGACGAAATTCGTATATACAAAAATAGTCGCGGTAAAACCGTATTTTTTAAGGATCGGATAGGCAACATCATAGGCAGAACGGTACCCGTCATCAATCGTCAGCACCACCGATCGTTTTGGGATTGCCTCCTGGTATGCAAGAAATTCAAACAATTGCCGGGCAGTAATGACATGATAGCCGTTATCTTTCAAGTATTTCATCTGTCGATCAAAAACAGGCCCTGGTATGCAAAGTTTTGAATTACAGTCAGTTTCAAATCGATGGTAGCAAAAAATAGGCACCACCTGGTACCCCTTGGATGTTATCCCCCCCCTGTTTTCAGCATTGAGAGGAATGAGTATGGTTTGACCACTCGTGCAGGAAACTCCTTCATTTTTCTCGGTAATAACCCACTCTTTTTCAGCGCTACCCAAAAATCGTTCCGCCAAAATAGAGGGCGTTTCTCCCTTTTGAAGTCTGTAGAAAATAAAATCCTGGGAACGATACATGACGGCCTGGGACTGAAAGAAGCTCTGAGAGTGTCCGGCACACCCGGATAGTAGAAGGGCGACACCCCACAACAAGGCCACCGTCAATACAGGGCCCACCTTTTTGATTTGTCTGTTCAACGTCGGCAGTCCTCTTAAAGGTTTTATCATTGATATTTATACATAATATAAGTCACTTAAAACTTCAAGAATTGAACCACGAAAATTCGCTGTCCGTATTTTATCCGATCAACGCAATCTATCCTGCATCCGGATGACCATAGGTAAGGATAACATTGAAATATCTTTATGAAATCGTCATGAATACACTCTTGACATCCACTCGAAATAACTCTAAATTATACGTATGTAAAAGGATTGTAAAAGAGATCCAATTTCTTTTCTCACGTTGGCGACTGATATTGAAATGAACGGCATGGTTTCGGTTTCAATTCATCATTCGGCTTTTCTAATTTATCAATGTATGGTGGCCTGATATCAAGACCTCCCGCAATAAAGGAAGAGAGGGTATTATGGCTCTTTCAAAGGTGGCAACGTCAGCATATTTTCTTGCCAAGGAATATTCGACAATATTTATTGTAAAAACAAGCAAGAAACTGCTTAACATTAAATTTATCCGGCGAAATCAAGTTGCTGTTACCTGCACGTTTATTTTGTGGGTGGCATGCATCTTAAGCGCTTATCTTGTTCATAAAAATGCCGGCCATACGCTTCTAAGAGAGCTGTACCATGATGGCGCAAAAGCGGCTCGAGAAATATCTGACATCTCTGGGACCCAACTTCTGGAGAACGATACATTATCTCTCATTGCAACCATTCGCGATTTTTCAGAGAGTAAAAACATTAAATTCATCGCTGTGCTGGACCACAATAACGTTATCATGGCACACACAAAACCGGAAAGGATCCATGAAACGTTTTCGAATATGGTCGAACAGGCGCCCATCGACGAGATAGAAGATGTGACGATCTCCTACGGTGCTTTTCAAGATGGGGAACCGGCCTATCTTTTTTCAAAAAATATCTTGTTTTCCGGGGTTACGATCGGAAAAGTCCATTATGTGATATCCGCTGCAGACAGCATCCAGACGTTGGGTCGTTATCGCCTGTTCTTCATCCTCGGTATCGGTGCCATTACGGTGTTCCTTGCAGCTATTCTCATGTTAATAGATTATCGGGCCAGAACAAATGCACGCAGTGTTCAGAGAGAATCCGAAGGAATGTCGCGCATCGGCCCTTATGTGCTTCGTAAAAAAATAGGCCAGGGCGGCATGGCCGAATTGTTCCTCGCTGATTATGAAGGTCAAGATGGCTTTCGGAAAACCGTTGCTTTAAAAAAAGTACTCCCTCATCTTCTCGAATATCCGGAATTTTCAAAGATGTTCATTCGCGAAGCCCGGCTGGCAGCGATACTCCAGCATCCCAATATTGTTCAGGTGATTGATTTTAAAAAAATTGAAAAGGCAAGTTTCATCGCCATGGAGTATATCCACGGGAAAAATTTGGGTCAACTCATGGTAAAGGTCAAAGATAAATTGCCGGTAGACCTTTGCATCTTTCTGATGTTGAAAATAAGCAGTGGACTCTATTATGCGCATTCCAGGAAAGACGACGCCACCGGGAAACCGCTTAATATTATCCATCGTGACATTTGTCCCCAAAACCTTCTGATCTCCTACCAGGGAGAGGTAAAAATAACCGATTTTGGTATTTCGAAAGCCCAGTCTGAGCCAAGTCTTACCCAGGCCGGGGTCATCAAAGGCAAACTGTCTTATATGGCGCCAGAACAGGCCTTGGGAAGGCCCATCAACCATCAAGCAGATATTTATTCGTTGGGAGTGGTATCCTATGAGATGCTCACCGGGAAAAAAGTAAACAAATTTGATTCCGAAACCGAAGCGCTTCAGTCAATCTCCGACATTAAAATCCCTCCGGTCAATCAAATTGAGGCTGACCTTCCCGTCGAGCTCAATCAGGTTGTCATGAAATGCCTTGAGGCAAATTTGGCCGCCCGTTACCAAAATGCAAAAGACCTCAATAATGACTTGGAGCTTATTAAGGATCAGTATAACATCACCTACGATGAATCAAACCTGGCCGCGTTTATTATGGACCACTTCAAAGAAGAAGTTGAATTATCCTGATTTTTTCAATCGACTAGGGAAAAACTGAACTCCGTGGCGTTATCGTAAAATGCACCCGGACAGTATCCGGTTGATGGTGGGCGAGCTTTATCGCCGGCGGGGAAAGTGCCAAGGGAACCACCAATCCTTCGGTTTCGGTCAGATGATCCACCGTCACCGGTTGCGTATATATGGTGTCCATACGATTGAGCCGCATCTGAGCCCCCTCTACCACAACCCGTTCAGGCACAACACGTACCCCCTGTATCAATACCCCCTTGGGAAGGATACCGGCCCAATCGACTTGAACCGGCAATGCTTTTTCACCTGGCACATCTAATACAACATTGATTGCAGAAGGCTCGATCTTTCGAACCAAAGCACCGGCCGGCAGCACAATGTCTTTTTCCGAAATTGTAAACCAATTGTCACCAGCGGTGGCATTCGCCAAATCAAATCTTACTTTAACCTGGTTCGGATTTAGATTGTTCAGCAATTGCCGGGAGCCGCTAAGCTGTATTTTTACGGTGGCACTGGAAGTTTCCAGGATGGTCATATGGGTATCACGCTTAATGTATTCAACGGGAACCTCAACGGTTGTAAGGGATATAACAACCCCCACGGAATAGCTGAACCAAATGCTGCTAACGGTCACAAAAGATAGAAGCGCTGCCAGGCTGACTGTTAGTTTCTTCTGAAAGGGACCGTGTATTGCGGGACTTTTTAGCCCGGCATGCGCCCGTAATCGCCTTTCCAGCTCTGAACGCGATGCAATCGCTTCGATCCGACCTTCAAAAGCAATACTAACCTCTCCCCGTTCCTCGGACACAACCACTATAACGGCATCCGAAAGCTCTGAGAGTCCAAGAGCTGCCCGGTGACGCGTACCATAGCGGCTCGGCAGATCCGATTGGTCCGTCAGTGGTAGAATTGAAGCCACCCGGACAATCTTTTCACCATCAATAACCGCAGCGCCGTCATGAATCGGGTTGCCCGGCCAGAAAATGCTTTCAATCATTTCCCGTGACACTGCCCCATTTAGTGGAACGCCCCCCTGAACCAGCCCATCGATGGCCTGCCGGGCCGGCAGCACGATCAACGCCCCCTTTCTCTGCTGCGCCAATCGATAAACACTTTCTGCTATCATCTCGACAGGGGTCTGGGACTGTTTGGGCGTAATCCGCCAAAAAATATCCTTTATTCCCTTCGACTGAAAAATACTCCGAATTTCATATCGAAACACGATCAGCACACCAATGGCCGTGAGCGCAGCAACCCCTTGCATAACGGTGTGCGTCAGAATCATACCGGAAGTGGCCGTAAATTGATGCAAGACAAAGAGGACAAAGAAAAAAATAAATATTCGAAACAGCCGGGTCCCCCGGAGAATGATGTACAGGCGAAAGAGGACATAACTATTCAAAAGAATATCGAAAACGTCTCGCCATCGAAGGACTGCCAGCAGGTTTTCCATAAAGGGTGGCATCAATTAATCCGTAATGCTAAATCTCAAAATATGAAGAAGGTAACCATCCACTCGGCGCACTTCAACCCGCCAGGGTCCTTTGTCGGCAGCACGCAATTGAATGCTGCTGACGGTCGACCAGCTCGGGGGTTTCAGCACAAGCTTTTTCCGAAACACCAACTCTCCCTGTTTGACCCAATCATGATAAATCTCTGTCTGAATCGGCACATCGTCAAACTCAGTAAAGCACATCACGCGCCCAATGCTCACCGGAAACACATCACTGATATTGACAGGTCGAAACGCTTCAATGCCCTCACACATCACCCCATAGGCAAAATGAAGCTCCCTATTATCGGCGGGTGCGGTATTGGAAACCGGTGTGTCGTCCTGGGCGGCTACACCATACGAAACGGTCGCAAAAAAAAGTGCCAGACCAAAGAAAAAAAACAATCCGCGCGTTGTCAGGGGGTTATTTATGATCATCATCGCCGCATTCAATGGGATATATGTTAAAGGCTAAATTTCGCTGTCGTGCCAACGTTATCCCTCAGTGCCGGGGGGAATATTTTTAAACGGTTTTACCGCCACAAGCAGTTGAGGAAGCAATGTCAATGCAGCTATCAGCGCAATCAGCATGGCCAGCCCAGTGAGTACCCCAAAGTATATGCTTGGAATAAAATTGGACAGCACCAGTATAGAAAACCCGACGATAATAGTGATGGACGTATAATACATGGCATACCCAATACTGGCGTGGCACCGATGCATAGCCTGAATGTAATCCCCATCCTTCTGGACTTCTGTCTTAAATCGGTGAATGTAGTGGATCGTATCGTCAACCGCTATACCAACGCTGATGGCGGCAATGGTGATGGTCATCATATCAAGTGGTATTCTAAACCACCCCATCATACCAAGGACCACGCTGATCGACAGTAAATTGGGAAAAATGGCAATTAAAGAAATGGCCACAGACCGAAATAAAATTAAAAACATTGCCATTAACGCAAAAAGCACAACCCCCAACGTCAGAATCTGGGAATGAAAAAGACTTTGCAGCATGTTGTTGTATAGAACCAGCATGCCGGATAGATGCACGTTTTCTGCTTTGATCCCTATCCGATGCACCAAGTCATAACGAATTCTTTGAATGAATTCGTTTCTGCGCAATGATTTTTCCGAATCTTTTATCCGTACAGAAAATCGAAGCTGATTGTGCGCTACTGACACATAGGGATTGATAATCATTTTTTTATACGATTCGGGAATTTCGCTATAGATCAAGGCCAGCTGAAAATTGTCTAACGGCTTGCCAGCGTTCAATTTTTCACCGATTTTAACCATGGTGCCGAGTGATACGACCTTCCCGGTTTCCGGCAAGGCGTCGAGATAGTTGTGGACCTTGAGGACCTTTTCCATTTTGCTACTTGTAAACCAATATTTCTCTCTATCCCCCTCTGAATCAAATTCTTCGAATTCGTCAAAAACGCTGAATTCATCATCTCCATTGGTTATCGTTTCATCGAGCTCCTGTTTTTTTGATACCGGCTCAACTTCAAGATCGATAATCACATCCAGAGGAGTGGTTCCCCCCAGTTTTTGGTCAATGACTTTCATGCCCTGATAAATTTCAGTGGAGCGTTTAAAATAATCAATAAAAGAATTCTCCACTTCCAGCTTCGAAACACCATAAGCACTTATAATAAGGATAAGGAAACTGATAACGAGTATATAGTTGCCATATCTTTCTGTTAGCTTTGCAGAAATGGATAACAACAAACTATGTGAGCTTTGTTTCTCTGGAGCCGCGTCTTTCTTAATAATACTCAATCCCGCCGGAAACATGATAAACGTCAAAATCAGTGAAACGATGATACCGGCGGTCATCATCCAACCAAAGGTAATGACCGGTTTTATATCGCAGAGCAGCAGGGAAAAGAAACCGGCGATGGTTGTCAATGCCGCATAAACGCAGGGTTTCAATTTCAATCGGACAGTTTCTAGTACCAGTGCATTCTGGTCCATATAAGGGCGATCCCGGTGTAGTTCGCGATACCGAACGACCAAATGGAGTGTTATCGCCATGGTGATAATCAGCTGTAGCGAGATGAAATTCGATGAAATTACCGTCACCTCCCATTTGAAAAATCCTAACATACCAATCATGGCGATTCCGGACAAGAAACAACACGCCATCGGCAAAACAACCCATCGAATCTTTTTGAAAATCACTCCGAGCGTACCAATTAGGAAGAAGAAAATTCCCAGCCCGAACACCTTCAGATCATCCTTGATGAAACTGATCAGATCATCGGCGATCATGCTGACGCCGCCGAGAAATAATTCCGCTTCCTTACGATGTAAGTCCATGACACTGCGAACATCCACTATCAATTGGTGTCTCTTTTCCCTCTGAATATCACGATGGTGTTGCAGGTCCGCCTCAATGTCTGCAAGCTTGACTTTCTCTTCATGGGTGAGTGATCCAAGAGTCTCCTTTTCCCTCAACTGTTCCCGTTGGTCAAGAAGGCCCTCAAAGACGCTGTCAACAGGAAGATTGATGATAAGTGCCGTTGATTTAAGATCCGCACTAACGAGCAGCTTCCGGTAAAGAGGACTTTCGCTGAACTCTTTCCGGGCAAGCCCCTTGTCCACTGTAGTGGACCGTAAGGTCTGAATGTTGCTCACCAGGTCTTGAATCGGCATGGGAGGGCTTTCCAACAGGGGTGCATTTAATATCGACAACACCGATTTAACCCCATTGAGTTGTTCAATATCTCCCTGAAGACGTTCGATCAGTGATATCGCTGCATCGGAAAAAAGGTCTTCCGTTGGTGTTACCGTTACAATCAAAAACTCATTGACAGCATAACGGGACGCAATGAGCCTTGAAAAGAGGAGATCCTTATCTCCCTCCATCACAAGCGTCTCCGCAGATGCATCGAGTTTAAAATCCTTCGCATAGAACGCCAAAACGCTAACAATTGCCAGCAAACAGAGAATCGTTATCACAGGTCGTTTTAGAAGGACGCGATATATTCGGGTTGTAAGGGATTGCGTATTTGTCATTCGAACAAGCCGGGCAGCAGTAAGAGAATTTAGTTGGTATCCACTCAAAAATCAATCAACCATTCGTGAATGGAGAGTATCTAGTTCATTTCGGTTTCGTTTAGCTTTTGCATCAGATTATCTATGGTACCATTCTTCAGAACGGCTTCAAATTGGGACCGATAGCTTTTAACAAGACTAACACCTTGGACCTCAACATCATAGATTTTTATTCCATCATTTGCCCTATAGAGTTTATAGACCATTGAAAACCTGTTGCCTTTCGAAATAAGCACCGTCGGCACCTGTATTCTCTTGTCTTCCTGGGTTGGTTCTTCAAAAAGGACCTCTTCATTGGTATACCGGGTCATTTTTTCAAGATACGAATCTTTAATGCGTTTGACGAAGAGCTCTGTAAATCGTGTTTGTTCGTCTTTCTTTAATTCAAGCCATGCCTTTTTTCCCAAGGACAGCTTTGCCATGAGCGAAAAATCGAACAAGGGGGAAACAATTTCTTTGACCCGCTCCTTTTTCTGTTCATCCGCCTCCTCTTTGCCCAACACATTAATTACTTCTTCGATGGTTTCCTTTAGCAGTTTGGTTGCATCGGTCGCATCACTTGCAAAGGCATGTCCCGTTACCACTATCAATATCAGAGCACCAGCTATTAATCGTCTCATCATCAACTCCCCTGATCATCGTTTCGCAACATCAATTTATCAAGCAGATCGGCCGTAATCCGTAATAACGGCCTCTTATGGTTGTTACTCCCGAAGCATCCTGCTACAGGCAGGTGCCAAATTGCCCAGGCGTATCCTTCATTTGGCATTTACCCGAGACCGGAGGCAATCAAGGTTTCTATTCGAGAAATATCCTCCGGTAAATCCACCTCAGGAGAATCATATTCTGTAACCACCGTTTTGATGTTGTAACCGTACTCCAGAACCCTTAATTGTTCAAGCTTTTCGATTCGTTCAAGGGCGCCTTCAGGCAGATGGCGGAAAACTTCCAAAAACTTTTGGGTGTAGGCATACACCCCCAGATGTTTGTACATATCATACGATTCGCCAGCATCTCTTGCCCAGGGGATGGGGGCTCTTGAAAAGTACAATGCGTTGCCATGATTATCGAACGTCACCTTTACATCTTTTGGATCCGTGCGTTCGCGCTCATCTAATATTTTAAACGCCAAAGTGGCCATTGATACCGACGGATCGTCTAAAAAGGGCATTATCAGCTCTTCGATACAACGTGGATCAATCAAGGGTTGGTCCCCCTGAACATTCACCACAATATCGGTAGGTGCAAGGCCTAATTGTTGGGCAGCGTCCGCCACACGGTCGGTACCACAACGGTTTTCTGGGGCCGTCATCAACACCTCCCCGCCAAATTCCCTGACAGCATCAAGTATCCGTTGATCATCGGTGGCCACCACGACCTTGGAAATATTTTTTGCCTGATGAACGCGCTCGTAAACCCGCTTGATCATCGGCTCCCCCGAAATATGAACCAGTGGCTTTCCGTCAAGCCGTGTTGATCCATATCGGGCTGGAATTACCACAACAATCTTCATATCTCCTCACATCAGTCAAAAATTAGCCTACGTGGGTAAGGTTTTTCTGCACCGGATTGAATATGCTCATATAGACTATCACTGTTTCATTCGCAAGGGATTTATTGATTAATTCAACTGGTTATGTTATCAATTATGTATGCGTTCCTTTTACAAAAAAGGATTCTTTATGAAGATATGCGTTGCTATTAACCCGCTTGTTTCATTCGTTATATGCGCAATATGGATGTTATCCGTCAACGGGTGCACATCCAAAATAAAAGGCATGTCCGAAGAAGCGTTTCGGATTAAAGAGTTTAGTGAAAAGGCCCTTGCCACAGAAGGGCTGGCATTGCTCCCGGTAATTGTCCTAAATGAAACCATAGAACCGAATCCAAACACAGAGGCAGGCATCCCGGCAGCGCCCTATACCCCAGATGTAAACAAGGGAAGAGAAAGCGATTCCCCGCAAGATAGATCAAATGACGCATATCAGATAATAATAAACAGCATTCTCTTGACCAAAATTCAAGACAGACGTCCCTCATTAAAGCTGGTAACGCCAGGGGATGCCCTGTTGCGACTTAACAACACCCCTATGGCCGGCCCGTTTAGCCGATTTACGACCAGTTTCACCAAAGATGGGTTTAATCGGGAGCAGTTATCAAGTTTTGGCAACGCCCTCAAATGCCGATACCTGTTTGTGAGCCAGGCCATCATTTCTGAAACAAAATCGGATGTGTCTGTCACGATCGTATGGACCTTTGGCAGGAAATCTCTACTGCGCTCTGTCAAACTAAATGGTCAGATTTGGGACACGGTAACCGGGAATCAGGTGTGGGAGGGGGCTGGCGTCGGGTTCAGCAGGCTAGTGGCCTATGAGGGCGCGCCACTTTTTGAAAGTATGGTCCAAAAAGCCGCGGACAGCCTGCTGGCAAGAATTTTCCCATAAATAAAACAATGAAAACGACCTTATCTCACCTATGGATCCTCTTGTGCCTTCTTTTACTGGTCACCCCGTCTGCAATTGCAATTGACGCTATTGATATGCCATTTGGACCAGGAGAAAGACTTGTATTCGAGCTACGATGGGGGGTCATACCGGCCGGCGAAGCAGTGCTGGAAGTGCTGCCAATCGAAGAAATGAACGGGGAGCCCGCCTATCACTTTGTGATGACCGCGCGTACGAATTCTTTTGTGGACGTTTTTTACAAGGTGCGTGACCGAATTGATTCTTACACGGACACAGACTTGACCCATACACTTTTTTATAAGAAGAAACAGCGCGAAGGAAGCACCAAAAGGAACATTACCGTTCAATTTGATTGGGAAAAAAAGTTAGTCCAATACACAAAGAACAACCGTTCAAAAGATCCCGTGCCGGTTTTGCCCGGAGCGTTTGATCCCCTTGCTGTATTTTATTATTCCCGCCTCATTGAATTAAAAAGCCAAGCTGAGATTGAACGCCCGGTAACCGATGGCGGAAAGTGCGTGATTGGTCGCGCCAAAGTGATTCGTCGTGAAAAGATCCGCGTTCCCGCAGGTGAGTATGACACCTATTTACTGGAACCGGAATTAAAACACATCAAAGGTGTGTTCGAAAAAAGTAATGATGCCACTATTCAACTTTGGATCACCGCAGACAATCGCAGGATGCCGGTAAAAATCAAGAGCAAAGTGGTTGTCGGCAGCTTTGTGGGTGAGTTGGTAAAAGTGGATCAAAATGCCCACTTGCCTTGATCGGTCGGCCGCTGAACAGATTTGGCAAGCAAATCCATAAACCGGGTTCTCGGAATTTCTTGGGCCCCAAATTGGCGCAAATGCTCGTTTCTCACCTGACAATCAATCATATCGAACGAACGCCTTTTTAGGTATTCCACAAATGTGACGAGCACCACTTTGGACACATTGGGTACTCTGCTGAACATCGATTCACCAAAAAAAGTTCTCCCGATTGCCACGCCATAAAGCCCACCTACCAGCTCGTTGTCAGACCAGGCTTCAACAGAATGCGCGAAGCCGGATAAATGGAGCCTGTTGTAGGCCATCATCATTTCCGGCACGATCCAGGTCCCCGACGCCTTCCCCTTTCGAGGGGCAGCGCACTCGGCCATTACCTGATGAAACGCTTGATCGATGGTCAGGTGAAACAGGTTTTTTTTTATCGTTTTCCGAAGGCTTCTGGAAATGTGAAGCTCGCTTGGAAACAGCACCAGGCGTGGATCGGGTGACCACCATAAAATGGGCTCGCCACTCGAGTACCAGGGAAAAATACCCAACTGATAAGCGAGTAAAAGTCGCTCCTCGCTAAGATCACCGCCCACGGCAAGTAGACCTTCGGCACTTGCGAGAAGCGGTGAAGGAAATGAAATTTCCTCAGATAAAAGGAATACCGTCATCAGAAATGGTAAACACTTCAGGAAAGTCCTGAATAGTCGAACTGCAATTGATCCTGCTCGAGGCCTATCAGGATGTTGCCTCCTTTTTCCAATTTTCCAAACAGGATCTGATCGGAAACGCAATCTTTGATTTCTTTCTGAATCAGCCGGGACAACGGGCGCGCGCCATAATACGGATCGTAACCTTTTTTGGCAAGCCACGTTCTTACCTCTGGGGATATGTACACCGTTACTTTTCGGCCCGTAAGCTGCTCATTGAGCTCATTGATAAATTTATCCACAATTTTTTCCATGATCTCAACGGTCAGCGAATTGAACCCAATAATGGCATCAAGCCGATTTCGAAACTCAGGGCTGAAAAATTGCTCTAATGCCTTTTTCCCTTTACTGGCTGCATCCTGGGTAACTTCCCGAAAACCGATGCTCTGGGTGCTCATTTCCCTGGCGCCGGCGTTCGATGTCATAATCAGAATAACATTCCGGAAATCCGCTTTTTTTCCATTGTTGTCAGTTAGGGTTGCGTGATCCATCACCTGCAGAAGGATGTTGTACATGTCGGGGTGGGCCTTTTCGATTTCATCCAGCAGCAGCACACTGTAAGGATGCTTTCGAATACCGTCCGTTAAAAGCCCTCCCTGTTCAAATCCGATGTAACCGGGCGGCGCCCCAATGAGACGGGCTACAGAGTGTTTTTCCATATACTCGCTCATATCAAACCGGATGAACTCAACCCCCAAACAGGCCGATAGTTGCTTGGCGACCTCCGTTTTTCCGACCCCTGTGGGCCCGGTGAAAAGAAAAGAGCCAATGGGGTTGCCGGGGGTGCCAAGCCCTGCCCGAGACCGTTTAATGGCTGTCACAAGGCCATCAATGGCATCGTCTTGTCCAAAAACCACTTTTTGCAGTCTTTCTGTGAGGGTTTGTAGTTTGGTTCGATCTGACGTGGAAACACTTCTGGTGGGAATCCTTGCCATCTTGGCAACAATCTTTTCGATGTCACCGGGCTGAATATTTTTGCGGTGACTCCCACCCGTCAGCCGAATGAAGGCCCCAGCTTCATCGATGACGTCAATGGCCTTGTCCGGCAGATACCGATCATTCAAGTGCTTTGCAGACAACTCCACAGCCGCTTTCAACGCCGCATCGGTATATACGATCCCATGATGTTCTTCATAGGCAGAACGAAGTCCCTTCAAGATTTTCACTGATTCCTGCGCAGATGGTTCCGTAATTTCTATCTTTTCAAACCGTCTTGAAAAGGCACGATCCTTTTCAAAATGGTTTTTAAACTCCTCATAGGTTGTTGAACCGATACAACGGATATCACCCGTTGCAAGGGCCGGCTTCAATATGTTCGAAGCATCCATGGAGCCAGAACTTGTTGCCCCTGCACCCACAATGGTGTGAATTTCATCGATAAATAAAACAGCGTCCTTTTTTTGTTTCAAGGACGCAATGACTCCCTTGAGCCGCTGTTCAAAGTCTCCTCTAAATTTGGTGCCTGCGAGCAACGCCCCAAGGTCCAGGGAATAGATACGTACATCCTTCAGGAGATCCGGGACCTCGCCCTGATCTATCCTGATGGCCAATCCTTCGGCCATCGCCGTTTTACCAACCCCCGGATCACCGACAAACACCGGATTGTTCTTGCGCCGCCGGCAAAGTACCTGGAGGGTCCTTTCCAGTTCGATATTTCTGCCAATCAACGGATCAAGTTTTCCATCGCTTGCACGTTTAACCAATTCCACGGTGTATAGGGCCAGAGGGTCGGCCTTTTTCTTGCGAACCATTTTTCCGGTCTTTGTGGTGTCCTCAGGTTCGTTTTTATCACCCAAATCCTCCATAAGATGTGCGCTGTAAGTCAACACATCCAACCGGGTCACCCCCTGGTCGGACAGAAAAAACGCCGCATGAGAGTCTTTTTCCAAAAAAATCGACGCAAGAATATCAACGACCGCCACCTGGGCCTTTTCAGCGGATCGAACGTGATTAACCGCCCGTTGTATCACCCGTTGAAACCCAACGGTCTGTTGAAGGACATATTCGTCGCCTTCTGGGATGACATCCATCTTTTCCGAAAAGAACTGTTCCAGGGCTATTTTCATATTCTCGGGTTCACCGCCACAATTCTGAAGGATATCCACGCCATCTTTGTCGTGGAGTATGGCATACAGAACATGTTCCACGGAAACATATTCATGCCGTCTCCGTTTGGCTTCACGAACCGCAAAACCGAGGGTTGCACTGACTTCTTTGCTGATCATGGTTCTTCCTCCATCGAACACCTTAGGGGATATCCATTTTCTCTTGCGAGTGTGTGAACTGTTTCCACTTTGGTTTCGGCAATGTCATAGGTGTAGATACCACAAAGGCCTACCCCTTTACGATGCACATTGAACATTATCCGCGTGGCTTCTTCAGATCGTTTATGAAATACTGTCATCAAAATATCGACAACAAATTCCATAGTTGTATAATCGTCATTATGAAGCAATACTTTATACATGGATGGCTCCCGAACCTCCCTGTCCGTTCGAGAATCAAGTGCTTCCTGTAAATCGTCTTTGTGATGATCCATGTAGGCATCCTGTTTCTTTTCGTTCGAAAGAGCGCAATACCAATCTGCTTAAAGGTGCCAGACCAAAATAAAAGGCTCCTCACATAAGACAAATTATAATCATTTCTATTTGGCATTGTAAAGGGCAGAGACACACCTGAAAATCTATTTTCCGCAGCATTTTTTGTATTTTTTCCCGCTGCCACAGGGGCATGGATCATTCCGACCAACTTTTTCCCCAGCCCGCTTCTGCGGCTTTTTTCTCGTTGACCCATCCCCATGGGAAAATACCAGCTTCTGCTCCTCCTGCTTTTGCACGTCTGACATCTGGCTTTCGCCTGCAATCTGAATACGAAATAGAATCGCCAACGCCTCTTCTTTAATACGGTCGATCATGTCCTGAAACATTTCAAACCCCTCTTTCTTATAGACAAGAAGCGGGTTTTGCTGAGCATATCCCCGAAGCCCGATCCCCTCCTTGAGGTGATCCATGCTCAACAGATGGTCTTTCCATAAGTTATCAACCGTTTGCAGCATAACAATCCGCTCAATTTGCCTGAGATTCGCCTCTCCCACGGCATTTTCACGCATTTTATATATCTGCAAGACCTGATCATGAACCAATTCAAAGAGCGTGTCCCCGTTCAGGTTTTTGAGCGTTTCATCATCAATTGTGTTCAAATGAAAATTAAACTGCTTGAAAACTGCTTCTGACAACCCTTTCAGGTCCCACTCTTCCGGCAGGGACCGATCTTCCGCAAACGTCCAAACGATATTATCGGTTTTCTCGCTGATGAGATCTAAGATAGCAGGCTTGAGATTCTTGCCCACAAGGGCTTCTCTCCGCTGTTTGTAGATGACCTCCCTTTGATTGTTCATCACATCGTCGTATTCGAGCAGCTGTTTCCGTATTTCAAAATTGTGCCCTTCTACTTTGGACTGTGCATTTTCAATGGCTCGGCTGATGAGGCCATGCTCTATGGGCTCCCCTTCTTCCATACCGAGACGCTCCATGATGCCGGTAATTCGCTCCCCACCGAAAATTCGTAGAAGATCGTCTTCAAGCGCCATGAAAAACCGGGAAGACCCAGGATCGCCCTGGCGCCCGGATCGACCGCGCAACTGGTTATCAATTCGTCGACTTTCATGACGCTCTGTTCCAAGAATGTGAAGGCCACCGATTGCGGCAACACCCTCTCCCAGCACAATATCTGTCCCCCGGCCAGCCATGTTGGTAGAAATCGTCACGGCCCCCATCTGACCGGCATTGGCTACGATTTCAGCCTCTTTTTCATGAATCTTGGCGTTCAACACTTCATGCTTGATGCCCCGGCGCTTCAATTTTTTACTCAGGCTCTCAGACACATCAATACTGATGGTACCCACAAGCACGGGTTGTCCCTTCTGATGTTTTTCAACAATTTCATCCAGCACCGCCTCGTACTTTTCCCTTTTTGTCTTGTATATGACATCTGGATGATCTTTTCTCACCATCGGCTTGTTGGTGGGAACCACAACCACGTCAAGGTTATAGATTTTTTTAAATTCCGCGGCCTCTGTATCGGCAGTACCAGTCATGCCTGATAGCTTGTCAAACATCCTAAAATAATTCTGGAAGGTAATGGAGGCAAGGGTTTGGTTTTCATTTTCGATCTTTACCCCCTCTTTCGCCTCCAACGCCTGATGAAGCCCTTCACTATACCGCCGACCCGGCATTAAGCGGCCGGTAAACTCATCAACAATAATGACCTCGCCCTGTTTCACAATATAATCGACATCCCGCTTGAAAAGGGTGTGGGCCTTCAAGGCCTGGTTCACATGATGTAACAATTCTATGTACTTAGGGTCATAAAGGTTATCGACCTGAAGCGCTTTTTCCGCCTTGGCCACACCATCTTCGGTCAATACCGAGGATCTGGCTTTTTCATCGATCGTAAAATCCTTCTCCCGCACCATTTTGGGAATAATTCCATTTACCTGGTAATAGAGCTGGGTCGATTTTTCCGCAGGCCCGGAAATAATGAGCGGCGTTCTTGCCTCATCAATAAGAATACTGTCCACCTCATCGACGATCGCGAAATACAAATCCCGTTGAACCAGCGATTCCCAGTCAAACTTCATGTTATCTCTCAGGTAATCAAACCCGAACTCGTTATTGGTGCCGTAGGTAATGTCTGAATTGTAGGCGGTCTTCCGTTCGACGTCTGTCATCCCATGCCGGATACAGCCAACGGTCATGCCCAAAAAGCGGAATAGCTGCCCCATCCAGTCTGCATCACGCCCAGCCAAATAATCATTGACCGTAACAATATGAACCCCCTTGCCGGTGAGCGCATTTAAGTAGGCAGGAAGCGTTGCTACCAGGGTTTTGCCTTCCCCCGTTTTCATTTCTGCAATGCTGCCATTGTGGAGTACGATACCCCCAATCAATTGCATATCAAAATGCCGCATGCCCAGCGTCCTGACTGAAGCTTCTCGAACCGTGGCAAAGGCTTCCGGCAAAATATCCTCAAGGGTTGCGCCCTGGGATAACTTTTCTTTCAATACAACCGTCTGAGCTTTCAGGTCATCATCGGTCATGGCGTTGATGTCCGGTTCCAACCTGTTTATTTCTTCCACCAATGGCTGCAACTTTTTCAGAACGCGTTCATTTTTGCTCCCAAAAATTTTCGTCAAGAATCCTAGTGCCATAAATCTCTCTTCCTCTGCTTTCTAAAAGGCGATCATTGGTAAATGAGTTTTCAATACATTTCGGTTTTCTTATACCATAATAATAATAAAAATCCATGCTCAAGGCGTACATATCCTTTGGGTTTTAGGTCCCCCTGGCAGGCCGCTCAGAATATACGTAGAAATAGAATGTGATCCGTATTACGTTTTACTTGAATAAGATGGGATAAGTGTTTGTATAAGTTAGATTATATGACAATATATGATCGAAAGATACTGTAGGAAAAATTAGTTCAATATATAATTTTTGGGATTGACCCTGACACCGTCTACCTTGACTTCATAATGCACATGGGGACCTGTGCTGCGACCTGTGTTACCCACCTTCGCTATTACATCGCCGCGCTTTACCCTGTCCCCCTTTTTCTTTAGAAGCTCTTTGGCATGCCCATAGCGTGTCACCAAGCCATACCCATGATCAATAACGATTGTTTTTCCCATCAACCCTTTATTCCCGGAATAGACAATCACCCCATCACCTGTTGCATAAATCGGTGTTCCCCTCTTGGCCGAAATATCTAATCCCTTATGAAACTCCCGTCGCCCGGTAAATGGTGATTTTCTGTAGCCAAAGGAAGAGCTGTACCAGCCGCCATCCACCGGCTTGATGGCGGGTGTGGCTGCCAGGAGGTTGCGGTGCTCCTCCAGATGACTAAAAAGCTTTCTAAATCGGTCTTGCTGTGCATCATAAGCAACGTTCAGGTCCTGAACCTGTTCATGCATCTCTTGAAGTAACCCCAAGGGCCGTTCTTTCAACCCAACGGATGGATCTATATCTTCTGGAAGGGATCCACCAACACCGAACACACCTTCCTGCTCTTCTTCGGTGCTGTCTATGTTGGCCATTATTCTGATTTGTTTTTCAAAATCATTTAAGGTTACTAATTCTGATTTGAGTTCGTTGATCTTATCCGCGAACATCTGAATCTGCGTTTCCTGTTGTGATATTTTTTCCGATTGGTGAGCAAGCTTATTTTTCAATAAACCGGTTTCAGTTTTGAACTGATTCAGTGAAACATAATCGATCGTGGCGAAAATGAAAAATGCAACGAACGCTACTGCACAAATGCCCATCAGCGAAAGATTTCGTTTAGAAATCGCAATTTTTCTTAAAGGAGCGCCAGAATGGTCAAATATTAGAAAAGAAATTTTTTTTCGCATCATTTTCAGCAGCTCCATAGTCTGAGCTTTGGCTGTGATTGTTGTCGGCGTATCAGCTTTATAATCAGTAACGTGGCGAAAGATGGTTGCAGCTTTTCTTTAAAACAAATTTCGGCATTACGTAACATATTTCTTAAAATTGTGTCAACCTGCCGTTCAAGTTCATCCGCAAACAACTTCAGCCAGCCAGCATTGCTGGTTATGTGATGTTACTGTCTCTTAAGACAGAGCAAAAAACATACCTAAATATATGCACCTGAAAATTACCTACAATCAGCTTTATATAATCAATTTTATCTATTTGTTATTTTTACTTTTTTCATCATATTTTTGTTCGTATTAAAAACCGCAATGCCAACGCTCCAATGATACAAAAGTATCCATATGATAAAAAAGGGAAACCAAATTGGTTTCCCTTTATATACGCTGGTAGTCTTCGGAGAGCATCGCACCTATTATTGCTGCCCCTAAAAAATCAGCTGCTCTTCTATTCGATACCTTTGCTGAATTTAAGCGATTTTAGCGTATTTTTCATTAACATTGTAATCGTCATGGGGCCCACGCCACCGGGCACGGGTGTAATGTAACCAGCGATTTCCTTGGCAGCATCGAAATCGACATCCCCCTTGAGAATCGCAATTTTTTTGCCGGTTTTTTCGCTAATTTTTTCACCGACCCGATTCACGCCAACATCAATCACGCATGCCCCGGGTTTGATCCATTCAGGCTTGACCAGATCCGGCACGCCGGCAGCCACAATGAGGATATCCGCGCGCTTGCAATGAGACGCCAAGTCCTTGGTGCCGGTATGCACAATTGTTACGGTCGAATTGGCACCGACGCCTTTCTGGAGCATCATGTTTGCAATTGGTTTACCGACAATGTTTGACCGGCCAACGACCACCACTTCCGCACCTTTTGTTTCTACGCCGGCGCGAACAATCATCTCCTGGATTCCAGCTGGTGTGCAGGGCGGAAACTTGACCTCGTCCCCACCAATCATCAGGCGTCCCACATTTACCGGATGAAAACCATCCACGTCCTTGTCCGGATCAATGGCATTCAAAACCTTTTTCTCATCCACGTGCTTGGGCAGGGGCAACTGCACAAGAATGCCGTTGATCGAATCATCTTTGTTATACTTGTCAATCAATGCCAAAAGATCTGCTTCTGAAATATCAACCGGTTGACTGTCCTGGATTTCCTTGAATCCAACCCGGTGAGCGGTTTTGATTTTTAGTGTCACATAGGAGATTGAGGCAGGACTTTCACCTACCAATATCGTCACGAGCCCTGGCACAACACCATGTTTTTCTTTAATTTGTTGGACTTCAGCGGTGATCTCTTCCAGTATTTCCTCACGGATTTCTGTTCCCTTGATTAGCTTCGCTGTCATGTTCATTCTCCTTTTCAATAATTGTTACTGTTATAATTTAATCGTAATTCATTCATAATGCATAACGATGAGCAATTGAGACTGTCCGCGAAAGGTTCGTAAAATGTTGGATATGAATTGTCGTTTAGTCCAACCGGAACCACATGTCAAGGAAGAGTCTCGGGCCAACGGAATTATACCGGATAGGGCATCGTATCAAGACCAGCCACCTCATCAAAACCAAGCATGAGGTTCATATTTTGGACGGCCTGCCCTGCAGCGCCTTTCACCAGGTTATCAATGGCAGATATCAGAATCAGCCGTTGTTTATCGATTCGAAAGCCGATATCACAAAAATTAGTGCCACGAACAAACCGGGTCTCAGGCAGTTGGTCTCCGGAAAGCACCCGAACAAAATTTCTGTCTTTATAATATGAATTAAGGCAGTTATCTATTTTTTGATCATCCACATCTTTACTTAAAGTGCAATAGATTGTCGTTAACATCCCGCGGTTCATTGGCACCAAATGCGGTACGAAGGTTATGTGAACCGGATCACTTGAAACCGTGCTAAGGACCTCATCAATTTCAGGATTATGACGATGGGAAGCCACCTTGTAAGCCTTGAAGGACTCGCTTACTTCACAAATATGTATTCCCAGCGAGGGGGATCGTCCGGCACCGCTGACCCCCGATTTTGCATCGGCGATGATCGACTGTATGTCAATGAGGTTCTGTTGTATCAGGGGAATCAATGGCAGCAACACACTGGTGGGATAGCAGCCTGGATTTCCGATAAGATTCGCTGCTTGAATCTGTTCGGAAAAAACTTCACAGAGCCCGTAAACCGCCTTTGAAAGCAGGTCGGCAGCAGTGTGGGGCTGATAATGGCGTTCATATATAGCGGCGTCCTTGATTCGAAAATCCGCTGAAAGGTCTATGACCTTCTTTCCTCTTGAAATCAGCTGCGGCACAATGGACATTGGAATTTTATGGGGCAACGCTAAAAAAACAACATCCGTTTGATCACATATTCTATCAACATCCAGCGCCTGACACGTCGCATCCACAACCCCTTTAAAGGCAGGATAAACGGTGTCAAAAGCAACACCCGAATATTGCCGCGAAACAAGCATGGTCACGTCGACCTCGGGGTGCCCCGTCAATATTCTTACAAGTTCGGCACCGGCATAACCGGTGGCACCCACAATCCCCGCACGAATCATATAACCTCCTTCAACACATTGCAATCATGTATGAATTTAATCAAGCCCTTATGCTATAGGTGACTATCAAAGCCATACACCTTTTTCAAGCAAATTGAACCTTAACTTGACCCAGATTATGTTTTTCCTTGACCAGCCAGCAATTTCCTCATATCCCCTTTTACATGTTTGCGAATGAAGGGGGTTTGCTTCTGTAATATATCCAAGCAATTTATCTGATTTGCAGTGATTCACAAACAGAGGAGAATTTCAATGAAAACGCTCGAAGAACTTAATTTTCCAGATCATCTAAAATACGACAAAGAGCATGAATGGGCACTTTTCGATGGAGATACCGTAACCATCGGCATCAGTGACTATGCCCAGGATCAACTGGGGGATGTGGTTTTTGTTGAATTGCCGGAAGTGGGACAAACCTTTTCAAAAGGGGACGAATTCGGCACCGTCGAATCGGTCAAGGCGGTATCCCAGCTGTATATGCCTATTGGCGGCGAAATCGTAAGCATCAATACAGCGCTTGAGGAAAATCCCGAGCGTGTCAATTTAAGCCCTTACACGGACGGCTGGATGATCAAGGTGCACCCAAGCGATACCAGTGAAATGGGCGTCCTTATGGAGAAACAACAATATGTTGAATTTTTGAAAGGTTAGCAATTAACCTCAAAAGAAGTTTATGATGGTTTCATCAAATACTTGTTGGCATCTGGACCTGGGGCAAATCGATTATCAGTCCGCATGGACACTCCAGGAGCAGATTCTGGCACTTCGAACCGAAGGTCTTATTCAGCACGATGTTGTTCTCTTTTTGGAGCACTTCCCTGTATTCACGCTGGGGCGTCGTGGCGGGCATGAAAATCTGCTGGTTAGCGAATCATTTTTGAGAACAAAAGATGTTTCCCTCTATCAGGTGGAGCGAGGCGGAGACATTACCTATCACGGACCCGGTCAATTGGTAGTGTACCCCATCGTCAATTTAAACATACAAAAATTGGGCGTGCTTCCTTTCGTTGAAAATCTTGAAGAAATCATGATCCGTTGCGCTGCGGAACATGGCATCAACGCCACGCGAAATCCCAAAAACAGAGGCATCTGGGTCGGTGAGAAAAAAATGGGCAGCATCGGCATCGCTGTTCGGCGGGGGATTACATTCCATGGCATGGCGTTGAATGGAAAAATGGATTTAACCCCTTTTTCATGGATCACCCCCTGCGGCCTCAAAGATATTGCCGTTACCTGCATGGACAGGGAAACCCCTAACGCCATCTCCATGTCGCAAATTAGACGCTCCGTTTTTCAACATTGGGAAACGGTTTTCAATGTCCGTCTTAATTCGATGGCAATGTCCGACATGCGTTCGTTGATCGATCGCTCACGGCCGGCAGCCAATTAAATGATAAATAAAGTGGTATTGCAAAGAAAGCGTGTATGCTTATGAAAATGGACGACACAAATATTGAAATTGTCAAATTGTTGCGGGACGGTCGGAAATCCTTTCGAACGATTGCCAGAAACCTGTCAATATCCGAAAATACTGTCCGATCCCGTGTGAGTAAAATGATCGAAGACGGTGTGTTGGATATTGTGGGGGTCATCAACCCGGAAACCATTCCACGACATCGGCTTGTCCTTGTGGGCGTCAAGCTGGACACCATGGACCTTGTCAACAAAGGAGCAGAGTTCAGCAAACTGCGGGGTGTTGCGTCAGTGAGCGTTGTCACTGGGCGCTTTGATCTGATTTTGACGGTGCTTTTAAAAGAAGGTTTCGGTCTATTGGAATTTTATACCGATGAAGTATCGCAAATCAAGGATGTCCAATCTGTCGAAACCTTTGTTGTTTATAAAGGATATAATACAAAAGTGCCGTACATCCTTTAGCATGCCCCCCCCCGGTAACTCCTCATCGACGTCTCTTTCCCCGAACGGCCATTAAAGTACACGGACTTGCAACATATTGGTGCTGCCCTGAATAAATTCCGGATGGCCCGAGGTAATCACAATCAAATCTCCCTTTTCGGCCAGCCCTGATTCAATGACCGTGGCTGAAGCCATCTCGATCATCTCTTCAGGTGTTTTCGCCTCAGCCACCCAGAGGGAATTGCAGCCCCACACGAGCGAAAGCCTGCGAGCCGTTGCCTTCTCCGGGGAAAGGGCGATCAGCTTTGGTTTCGGCCGGAATCGCGCAATGTTTTGGGCGGTTGCCCCGGATCGGGTGGTCGCCAAAATGGCCACGGCATCCAGGTGGTCTGCCAAAACGCAGGATGCGTGGGCAACCGATGCCGATATCTCCTTCTGCGGGATTAAGCGAAGGTACTTTTCATGCATAAAGTCCTTTTCGGCACTTTCGGCAATCCGTGCCATAAATGCAACGGCCCGGTCAGGATAAAGACCGGTGGCAGTCTCCTCTGAAAGCATCACCGCATCTGCCCCCTCGAAAACAGCGTTTGCAACATCCGCAGCTTCCGCCCGCGTTGGGCTAGGGGCATCCACCATCGAACGGAGCATCTGGGTGGCGATAATTACCGGCTTTCCCACATCATTTGCTTTCTTGACCAGCATTTTTTGTATGCCAGGAACATTTTCAGGCGGGATCTCCACCCCGAGATCGCCCCTTGCCACCATGATACCATCGGCACTTGCCATGATGTCATCGATATTGCTTATGGCCTCATGTTTTTCGATTTTCGCAATCACCGGAATTGACTTTTGGTGTTGCCGGATAACGTCCTTAACGTTATCAATCTCATCCGCTGTGCGAACAAAGGAGAGCGCCACATAATCAAGATCCTGTTCAATGCCGAACCGGAGATCTTCCAAATCTTTCTGAGTGAGTGCCGGAAGGTTAATAGAGCCCGTTGGCAGGTTGATGCCTTTCTGTGAAGTTAAAATCCCCCCAGTGACAACACGGCAATAGATATTAACATCATCTACCCGCTCCACAACCAATTCCATCATGCCATCCGACAGTAATATTTTATCCCTGGCTTTCACATCTTTCGGAAGATCTTTATAAGAGACCGACACAGCATGATCTTCATCTTCTATTACGCGGCTCGTCAGGGTAAATCTCTCGCCGGGGACCAGCTGGATGCCGGATGGTTTTACAGTTCCAACCCTTATTTTGGGGCCACAAAGATCTTGCAAAATAGCCACCTGTCTTCCGAGTTCTGCCGCCACCGTCCGAATAAGATCAATTTTTTCTTTATGCTGTTCATGGGTCCCATGGGAAAAATTAAGTCTTGCCACATTCATTCCGTTTTGGATCAGCTGCCGAATCCCATCGGCGGTATCACTGGCAGGTCCAATGGTGCATATAATCTTTGTGTTAGGCATATTATCCCCTAATTCTTATAGCGGTTTTCCGTTAGTCTGTCGCCATTGCACTTTTTCATTAAATCAACGTATCAGGTATGTTGAAACTATTTTTTGTTTTCGGTGGCACAAATGTAAAATATCAACGCCTCCAGAATCATCTTCGGAGACTGCGCGCTGCGCTTCAATTTTACATCTGCCGCGTTGAATAGGGCAAAAAAATCGAACAACTGCTCCATTGCAAAGTGATCTGATTTCTTTAGCATCTGATATATTGGGTAAGGATTTGCCGGGGTCGCAGCAACCATCAGATCCGTGGCCCGTTTTGCTTTTTTTTTAGATCGCTGTTTCGGCGACCCTTTTTTTGAAGTGCCCTGCGCCTTGCCGTTGGCCGAGCTACTCACCGCATGCCACTCTTCCTGGCACTCAATTTGCAGCTGGTCATACTCCTGGATAGCTGGCAAAATGTCAGAGCGAAAGGCTTGAAAGGTGATCCCTTGCCGCCAGTGTTGACCGAATTGACTCACTGTAAAACTTTTAGCCAATAAAACCTTTCGGAAATGATTGGTCATTGCTGAAATAATCTGTAATGGATGGATATCGGCTGACAATAAGGAAGACAGAAAAAAAACAGCCTGTTCAAGATTTTGATCCGAAAGTGCATTGGTGAACTCATAGATTGGGTCCTGCTTGGTTCGGCTTAAATTCTTTTCAATATCGTCAATCGTGATCTGAGGACGATCCCCGGTATACAAAACAAGTTTCTCCAAATTATTGGAAAAGGTCCTGAGGTCAAATCCCGTTAGGGCATAGAGGTGCAAAAAAGCTTTATGGTCCATGGTTTTTTGGTGCTTTTGTAAAATGACCTGCATCTGCTCTCTTAAAACCTCTTCCTGGACAACCCTGTCGGCTTTTCGCCCTCCTTTAGGCACAGAACAGTTAACAATCAACCCTTGGGTTTTGAATGTCTTAAAGAGACGTCGCCGTTTGTCCACAAGATCAGTGGCCATCACCAAATAGTTACCCCTGGGAAATCCTTTCTCCAATGCATTTTGAAGGGCCTCCTCGGGTTGGGTGCCTGAGGTCGTCTGGATCCCGTCGGCTATGCCATTGTCCAACGCGGACCGCAACCAGTCATAAGCGCTTTCTTTTTCACCCCTGGGAATGAGTTGTTCCATAGCGTCCTTTGTGGAAATGTCCTCAACGGTAAGCTGGAGTTGATCGAGAAGGCTCTTAAAATAATGACCGGCTTTTTTCGCATTGTTCTTCAGGTAAGCCTCTTTGACTTTTTCAAGAAGTTTTACATGATTTTGCTGACCATCAAAAATACGGGATTCCGGCACGACGACCACCTTGGGGCCGGCCATCAGAGAGTAGGTGTTCAAGGTATTAATGGCATCAAAGACGGACTCCTTGGCTCCGTCAACACTTTCAAGGTTGTGACGCTTTCCGTCTCCCGGAAGAAGTGCATCGATCAACGCCTCAAAGGTTTTCTTGCACAACAATTCCTCACCGTAGATCAGATAAGCCTGCATCGGAGCGTTCTTCGCCCTCTTCTGAATATCTATCAGATGCGTTTTAAACTCCTTATAGGTGATTTCAGGCATTCTAAAAATGATATTCCTGTATCTAACGATCGGGGGACGAAGATGTTGACGGGTTCTTTTGTTTTTTTAAATAGAAAAGCATAATAACGGATAGTAAGGCCAACCCGATGCCAATGGATTGGGATACCGAAATTTTCTCGATTAGAAAATAACCGCGGGGGTCACCGCGAAAGAGCTCGATAAGGCTTCGGACCATCCCGTATAGCATCACATAGAGCCAAAAGAGTTGGCCATCGTAGGTCTTTTTTTTCCTGAACAGCCATAGAAAAGCAAAGAGCATCAGATTTGCCAAGGCAGAATAAAGCTGTGTGGGATGCAGCGGGACACCCGTCGGCGCCAAGGACTCGGGGTTGTTAAATGTGACGGCCCATGGGAAATCGCACGTCCTACCGTAGCAGCAGCCAGCAAAAAGACAACCGATGCGACCAAACACATGGCCCATGGCCAAACCAGGTGCAAAAATATCAGCAGTCAACCAGAAGGAAATGTGTTTCCGTTTGGCATACACTACTGCGGCCGCAATGGCAGCAATAAACCCACCATAAAAGACCAGGCCGCCATTCCAGATCCGAAGTACCTCCAGGGGATCCTCGAGAAAAGGGCCGGGTGTCACAAGCACATAAAACAACCGGGAGCCGACGAGGGCCGAAATGATAATGATAAAACCGAGGTCCATTACCAGGTTAGGGTCATAGCCCTGCCGACGCGCTTCTTTCTGAGCCACGGTAATCCCGGCAAAGAATCCGAGAGCCACAAACAGACCATAAGTGTACAAAGACACTTTTCCAAATTGAATTAGTATAGGATGCATGCGCGTCCCGACGCCTTAAGCAACCGGCAGTTTTTTAAACAGTATATGAAAGATAAAAATGCTGATACCAATGGTAATGGCGCTGTCCGCTACATTGAAAGCCGGATAGTGCCATTGGTCGATAAAAAAATCCAGGAAATCAACCACCTGGCCAAACCGTATGCGATCGATCAGGTTCCCGATTGCCCCTCCCAAAATCAGAGCAAATCCAGTCGCCAAAAATGGATGTGATGGTGGTGTGGAAATATAAAAATATAATACAATGCCAAGCGCAACTAGTGCCACACCAATAAAAAAAAAGTGCCTCAGTTCGCTGCTCATAGAGGCAAAAATGCCGAATGCCCCTCCGGGGTTATGGATATGGGTAATATTAAAGAACCCCGGGATGATTTCGATGTTTTCATACAGTGGCAATGCCTGTAATATGAACGCCTTTGAAATCTGGTCCAGCAGCACAACCGTACCTGTCACCAACAGCAAGATGATTATTTTTCGTTTGGTAAGCTGCTCCATCAAGTATCCGCTATCTCGGAAAGCGCTGCCAAACAGCGCTGGCACACAGTGGGTTGAGCCGCATCCTGCCCCACGGTTGGATCATGGATCCAGCACCGTTCGCATTTATCCGCACCAACCCGCTCGACACCAATGGTAAGCCCTTCGAACTCTGTAGCGATACCGTCTTTTTGGAGGGCTGCATCGCTCAAAATCTCGGCATGGGATGTGATAAAAATAGATCGAAGTTCCGATGCATAGGGAGCCAAAAAATCAGCAAGTGGATCATCCACATGCAACTTCACACTGGCATCCAGAGGATGGCCGATCATTTTTTCAGCCCTTGCTTTCTCCAAGGCCTTTAAAACCGCACGCCGGATCAATAGAATTTTCTCCCATTTCTCTGAAAGGGCCGAATCCTGAAAATTTGTATTCACAGTCGGTAGTTTTGCCAAATGAATGCTGGCTTCCTTTTCCAACCATTCGGGCATGTACTTCCAGACCTCCTCTGCTGTGAATGCCATGATGGGGGCCATAATCCGAACAATGGCATCCAAAATTTCGTACATGACAGTCTGGGCGCTTCGCCGTTCAAAAGAAGCGGGCGGTGAGGCATAAAGCCGATCCTTCAACACATCGAGGTAAAAGGCCGACAAATCAATCGTACAAAAATTGTAGAGTGAATGATAAATCACATGCAATTCATAATTATCATAACCAGCACGCGTTTTTGCAATCAGATCCTGAAGCTTATGAAGTGCAAACCGGTCGAGTTCCGGCATGGTGCTGTATGCCACCTTGTCTTTAAGCGGATCAAAGTCATTCAAATTGCCGAGCATAAACCGGCAGGTATTTCGAATGCGTCGATAGGCATCACTCAACTGTTTTAGAATATTTTCAGAAATACGAATGTCATCCCGGTAATCAGATGCTGACACCCACATTCGCAATATCTCGGCACCATACTTCTTAATTACCTTTTCCGGGGCAACCACGTTCCCCACAGACTTTGACATTTTTTTCCCTTTGGCGTCCACGACGAACCCGTGGGTCAACACGGATTTATAGGGCGCCGCTCCCCGTGTCCCCACAGCCTCCAGCAGGGAACTCTGGAACCATCCCCGATGCTGGTCACTTCCCTCGAGATACATATCAGCGGGCCATGCCAACTCGGGCCTTGCTTCCAGAACGGCTGCATGGGTCACACCGGAATCAAACCATACATCGAGAATGTCCGTCTCTTTCCTCAAATCAACACCGCCGCACTGCGGGCACACCGTTCCTTTTGGCATAAGGTCTTCGACCGATTTTTCAAACCAGACATCCGCGCCATGGGTCTTAAACAATTCATGAATATGGTTTGCGATCTCCTCCGTCATTACGGTGGCGTCACAGGTCCGGCAGGTAAATACCGTAATTGGAACCCCCCAGGACCGTTGCCGCGAAATACACCAATCCGGCCGGTTTTGAACCATGCCGTAAATCCTGTCCTGTCCCCAGTCTGGTATCCAGTCTGCCTTCTGGATCGCCGCCAGTGCTTTTTGCCGAAGGCCGGTTTTGTCCATGGATATAAACCACTGGGGTGTCGCGCGAAAAATAACCGGTTTTTTGCAGCGCCAACAGTGGGGATAGGCATGTTCAATTTTTTCTTCAGCAACCAGGGCACCAACTTCTCTCAATTTGTCGTTAATATGATCATTCGCTTTAAAAACAAACTGGCCACTGAAAAATGCGACCTCATCGGTAAAGGTGCCATTCTCTCCTACCGGTGAGTAAGGCTCCAGATCGTACGCCAAGCCCACATCGTAGTCTTCTCGGCCATGGCCCGGTGCCGTATGAACGCACCCGGTCCCCGCCTCAAGGGTGACATGGGTTCCCAATACAATCAATGAATCACGATCATAGAGCGGATGTCGGCAATGTTTTTTCTCCAGCAACGCGGCATCCATGTCCGCCAGAATAGAATACTCCGAAATCCCAAAAAGCTGCATACAGGGTTCGACAAGTTCTTTTGCCAGGATATAGACATTATCGCCCCCAACAGCCACTGCGGAATAAATGAAATCTGGGTGGAGGCTAATGGCAAGATTGGCAGGCAGTGTCCAGGGAGTGGTCGTCCAGATGATCACCTGTGCGTTTTTTCCCTTGAGTGCAGGCACACTGTCGCTGATGTCCTCTTTTAACAAAAATTTCACAAACACAGAGGGCGAGGCTTCATCGGCATATTCGATTTCCGCTTCTGCCAACGCGGTTTTGCAGCTACAACACCAGTGAATCGGCTTTTTACTTTTAAAAAGACTGCCATTGAGTGCAAACTGGCAACATTCCTTTGCAATAATCGCCTCGTATTCGTAGGTCATGGTAAGATAAGGATTGTCCCACTCGCCAGAGACACCGAGTCGTTTAAATTCACTTTTTTGAATATCGACAAACTCTTCGGCATAGGCCCGGCATCGTTTTCGAATATCTACCTGGGACATCTCTCGTTTTTTAGACCCAAGTTTCTTATCAACGTTGTGTTCAATGGGAAGCCCATGGCAATCCCATCCCGGCACATAGGCCGCATCGAAGCCGGCCATCTGCCGGGATCGAACCACAATGTCCTTCAATATCTTATTCAGTGCCGTTCCCATATGAATATGCCCGTTCGCGTAGGGGGGCCCGTCATGTAAAACGAATTGAGGCCTCCCTTTGGAAGCATCACGGATAATTTCATACAATCGGTTTTCTTCCCATGAAGCGATCTGTTCCGGTTCACGGTTTACAAGGTTTGCCTTCATTGGAAACTGGGTGACCGGCAAGTTCAATGTTTTTTTATAGTCCATCATTCCTCCAGAACAGGTTCAACAAAATCATAACTGAACCTGGCAATTTATGTCAGTTTTTTTCATCCGTCAAGGCGGAGCAAAAGTTTTTACCTGGCCGGTGAAATGTAGGATGCCGGTCAGAATCGGTCAGAATGGGGATATCTCTGGTGACGGCCCGTCCTTTTGATGCCATTTCCAGGCAGTTTCAATAATCGCTTCCAGATGTTCATATTCGGGGCGCCATCCCAGTTCCTGGCGGATTTGTTGGGAATCTGCCACAAGCACCGCTGGATCGCCAGGTCGATTTTCGACCTCCTCCACAGGGATATCAACCCCCGTCACCTTGCGACTCAGATCGATCACCTCGCGAACTGAATATCCTTTGCTGTTGCCCAGGTTATAGGTCGCACTCGTGCCCCCTTCTATCAATGATCTCAAAGCCAGTAAGTGGGCCGCGGCCAGATCGGTGACATGAACGTAGTCTCGGATACAGGTCCCATCTGGCGTATCATACTGCGTTCCAAACAACCGTATCTGAGGAAGTTCCTTTAATGCGACCTTCATGATAAGGGGAATTAAATGGGTTTCCGGAACATGCCGCTCACCAAGTTTTGCCGTGATATCCGCGCCGGAGGCGTTAAAGTAGCGAAGGCTGATATACCTAAGGCCATAGGCATGGTCACAGTCTGAAAGAAATCGTTCGACCGCAAGTTTTGTGGCCCCATAGGGATTTGTCGGCAAACAGGGATGCATTTCATGGATAGGCACCTGGGACGGCTCCCCATATACCGCGGCGGTGGAAGAAAAAATAAATCGTTTCACATGGTGGCGTATCATGGTGGACAGTAGGGAAATGGTCCCGGCCAGATTGTTTTGGTAATAGGGAATGGGATCTTCCACCGATTGTCCGACTAAAGAAAACGCTGCAAAGTGCATGACCGCAGCAATAGACCGCTCCGTAAACAAACGGTCGAGCAGTTGTACGTCACTGAGATCGCCCTGAATAAATTCCCCGCCGGGTATAAGATCCCGGTGACCGGTTGAAAGGTTGTCCAATGTGATGACATGAAACCCGTTTTCCAGTAACGCTTTCACCATATGGGTGCCAATGTATCCGGCGCCCCCCACAACCAAGATCGCTTCCTGCCCCATTGGTCCTCCTTCCCTTTCCGCCCATCCGACGTCATAAAATGATGGTTTAATACCGCAAGTTAGCCCTAAACACAAGACATTATGATATATTCAAGCGTTGTTTGGCTTTTACGATGCGAATTATGAAATAGGGTAATCAAATTCATCTCTACCGGATAATATATGTAAAATTATTCACAGAAAGGTTACCATATTTTCGCGCTCTAATGCGAGGCCCACGCGCATGATATACATATATTATTGTTTTATTGATACATTTCTTAATGTTTGTTATTGGGCACACCTTTTGCTTTTAACATAATGTCATCACACCAATTTGAACGTGATCATAAGCAACGATGTTAAGGAGGTGCCAATGGGGAAAAGTTGTGAATTCTCGAAAAATGGGTTGGAAAATCTCTTAGACAAATACAGGGCCTTATTTAGGATCCCAGAAAATTTAAATTTCTACTCAAAAAAAGACTACCGGAAAGCGGAAAAGAAATATCTCAAATATTGTATTAACACGGGATTGTGTGGCGTTTCGCTGCACAATCAAAATTATTCAAAAAATCACTAACGCCTTCTGAAATCTGCCGGCTTCAGATCGTGCTTTCGAAAGAGCTCGTAGAGGTCAGCTCTATATTTTTTTGAAATTTCAGCCGCACGACTCATATTGCCGTTGGCCATCTCAATGAGTTCAATGAGATAGCTTTTTTCAAAATTTTCTTTGGCTTTCTTGAACGGTTGAAAGGAGTTGACCTCTACCTTTCGTGTTTGCAGAATCAAATCTTCTGTGATTACATCCGTAGTGGCCATTGCGACAGCACTTTCGATTGTATTTTCGAGTTCCCTGACATTTCCAGGCCAGTCATATTGAATCATTTTCTGCAAAGAGGCAGGCGAAAACCCTTTTATCTTTTTGGCGCCGGATTTTGCAAACTTTTTCAGAAAAAAATCTGCCAGCAGGGGGATATCTTCCTTCCGGGCCTTGAGTGGTGGCAGATGTATCACGATAACATGAATTCGATAAAAGAGATCTTCCCGGAATTCACCATGTTTAACCGCTTCGGCAAGGTTCCGGTTTGATGAGGCAATCAGCCTTGCATCTACCTTCAACGGCGCCGTACCACCTAAGGGCAAGACTTCTTTCTCCTGGATAACCCGTAACAGTTTTGCCTGCATCAACAGCGGCAACTCGGATATCTCATCCAGGAAAAAAGTGCCCTCATGGGCCTGCGTAAAAAGACCCTTTTTTCGAAAATTTGCGCCAGTAAAGGCCCCCTTTTCATATCCAAAGAATTCGCTTTCAAACAAAGTGTCCGGAACTGCGGCGCAATTCACTGCCACAAATCGCTGGTTTTTCCGGGTGCCAGCCACATGAAGTGCTCTGGCAATAAGCTCTTTTCCGGTGCCACTCTCCCCTTCAATGTAAACATTAGATTCGGATTGGGCCGCCTGGGCAACCTGCTCCAGGACCCGTTTCATTTTTTCACTTCGGCCAACGATATTATCAAACCCGTATCGATCTTTCACGATGTCCTGCAATCGCTCGACTTCCTTGCACAGCATGCTCTTTTCCAAACAGTTCTTGATTTTCAACAACAGGTCCGGGTAATCAAATGGTTTTGTAATGTAACTGTAGGCACCTTTCTTCATGGCCTCCACGGCACTATTGATAGAACCATGGGCGGTTAAAATGATAATCGGCAAAGCGGGACTCAGCTGATGGAGTTTATCCATCAGTTCAATGCCATCCGTCCGTTGCAGTTTCAAATCAATCAGCGCCATATCAAAAATTGTGTCGGTCGCAATTTTCAGCGCATCCTTTTCATCCATTGCAGTAACAACACGATAGCCTTCTGCTTCCAATCGCATTTTGATGACATTTAATATGTTGCGATCATCATCGACGACGAGAATTTTATCCATACTCATCCTTACATTATGGTTTTACTGTCTTTCGCTTTTCCAGTTCGATTCCCAAATCTATCTTCTTGAGTTTATCTAGCTGGACTTCCAATATCTTTATTGCTTCGAGCTGGTTTGTCATCGTTGATGCTTGAACAGCGTTCTTTGCGTTCAATTGTCTTATGGTATCATTTTGAGCCTTGTTTTTGGCTTTCATATCAGCAATTATCTGCTGGTCTCTTTGCATAGTGGAGAGGGTCTGCAGCCATGCATCCGCTTCAAGATTCAAGGGACTTTTAGGAAAATTAATCTTCAGTTGTTTAAATGTATCCACGGCTTTGTCATGGTTCCGGTTTGGATTTTCAGGATGTACAAGTAAAATTGCCCGTTGAAAAAGGGCCTTGTCATTTATGCCTGTGGGATACATTCCCATCTCAATTTCATTTTTGCGTAAAGCGCCCTCAAAGTCGCCGCTGCGAGCCAAAACAACAACAGATTCCAAGTTTACCTTTGGCGAGTTTACTTTCGGGGGGCATATAGGAGTGCACCCCTGAAAGATCGCCATCACACAAATGCTACAGGCAGCGTAAAATAGAAACTGCTCCCTTTTCCGGCTTCGCTCTCTACCCATATCTTCCCTCCGTGAGCCGCCACGATATGTTTGGCAATCGGCAGCCCCAATCCTGTCCCACGGATTGTCTCTTTACCACCTTCAATGCGCTGAAATTTATCAAAAATCTTTTCGAGATTCTCTTTTTCCATACCAACACCAGTATCCGTGATACAAATCTCGATAAATTGTTTGGCACCACTTCGCGATGCAGCTGTTACTGTAATCAAATCATCAGGGGATGTGAATTTCAATGCATTACCCAATAGGTTTTCAAGCACCTGATCAATGCGTTGGACATCAATGCGCGCCGGTGGAAGTTCATCTGACAAATTCAATTTGAATGAAACTCTCTTTCGGTGGGCAATCGGCGTCAGTTTTGTTACCATTTTACGAATCATCGTTACCACGCACACCTCACTAAAATGGTAAGTCATCATGTTCCCTTCCATTCGGGAAAGTTCCAAGATACGCGTCACTGACCCGATCAGCCGTTCACATTCCTCCTTTGTAATTGACAACAGTTCATGCTGTTTTTCCGGCGCGTCCCGATAGGTCCCCTCCAAAAGCATACTTGACGCCTCCCGGATGGCTGTCAGGGGTGTTCTCAGCTCATGCGAAACATGGTTAATGAAATCGATTTTCATTTCATCGAGTTCTCTCAAGCGATCACACATTAGATTAAAGTCTGTTGCAAGTTCTTCTATTTCAGGCGGTGCCTTGATATTGACAATTTTTTCAAATTTCCCCTTGGAGATCTCTCGTGTCTTCTCCTGAAGAAGTAAAATTGACCGGTTAATTTTTCTGGTGTTCAAAAAAGAGATTAACGTCCCCATGATTACGACCAGAACCGCACTGAGCGCAGTAACACGGAGTACTTGGTCGCTTATTTGACCTGATTTCTGAATTTTTTTATTGCGGTTGACTCGGGAAGCCTTGATGATTTCATGAAGACTCATATGCGTCTGATCAATGGCCTCTGCCGTTTGGCGCATAACGCTATCAGGAAGAGGTCCCGTTTCTTCGTCTTTCAAATCAACCGCTTGTTGAAAAAGCGTAAGATATTTTTTATACGCTGTGTTTACGACGTCGTAAAGCGTTTTTTCAGTTTCCGTGATCATCAATGGCGATAGTTTTTCGAAATTATCAAAAAAATAGTCCTTGCTATGCCAAAACTGTTCGTAAAAATCCTTATCCTTGGCAATAAAGTACTTTTTTTCGAAACCAACCTGAGATATCAGTATTTCTAGTAGCTGCTCTGTAATTCTAATGGTAGCGCCGTCAACCGAGTCGATTTCCCTGGTTATCCTATTGAGCTGGTTTAATTTATACGTAACATATCCCCCCATAAGAATAACCACCAGCATGATTGCAACATAACCCAGGGTAAGCCGTGTGAAGATTGTCCATTTGGTATTAATTGCCATAGATCACAAGTACCGTAATAGGAAACGCCGTTTTAAGAGAAATTACTTTTTCAAAATATGCCTTGAATTACCCCTATTGTTTCAACATTGGGGTTATCTTTCATATATGCCACATATCTGAGCAAGTCAAAATGCTTCTTCAAAATGTTCTGATTCAATTCTTATCTCCCCTAAACAGCATTTATAAATGATGTGCAAGGCATGTGCCATAAAAGCTATCCATCAGGAGCAGTGTTTAAGATAAATACCCCACATTGGCCCGATACCGCGTACGCCGCACTGGTCGCACGTCAGATGTTACGCCCATCCGAAATCAGGTCCTGCGATAACGCCCAGAATTGCAGAGATAATGCCGGCCATCTTTTTGTATGGTTTTCCCTTCAAATGTATATAATATGACAAAAGGTATTTGAAAACAAAAATATTGTCGATCCAGATGTATCGAAGGGTTATTCATACACTTTTTTCATTGTTGAAGTTATTTTATGAGCGCTCAGAAAAAAACGGTCCCGGCGCCCATATTCGTCGGACGCCGAAAACATTTTTTATTTGTTTTTTTCAGTCTGTTACATAGTGTTTTCGTTAATTCTATAGACATCGCCTTTTCAGCTTAATATACTATCAAAGGATTCTACGCCTGCTTTATTTGGTACGATTATTGATATGTACAATGGCAGTGTTAATTATTTGTTTGACAAAAACCTGATGGTGGAATTAATTACCGCAATCGAATGAATACCAAGGATTTTCGCTGGTAGCGCCGACTGATGTTTTATGGTTATTATGTTTTTTAGCTGTTTTGAAAGTTTAATCAGATTTTTTTCAAGTGGAATATGAAGGAGGAAAAACATATGAAACGCACACTTTGTTTATTGGCTGTATTATTAACATTTCCTATGATGTTTTTTTCTGCTGCATCAGCGGAAACAAGAGCAGGCAGTATCTCTTTAACCCCCATGATCGGTGGCTATGTCTTTGAAGGCAACCAGGATATAGAAAATGACCTTATTTTTGGCATGGGGATCGGATATGCCTTTACGGACCGGTGGTCTGCTGAAGCCGTTTTTGGCTATGTTGATACAGAAACCGAATTCACAAATGATGACGTAGACGTCTCCCTGTACCACCTGGACTTGCTCTATCATTTTGCAAAATTGGGCCGGTTTGAACCATTTATTGCCGCCGGTTTTGGTGGTCTCGATCTTGACGCTGATGTGGGTTACAGCGACAACGATTTCATGATTAACTACGGCATGGGGCTGAAGTACTTTATAAGCGACTCGTTTGCGCTCCGGGGCGACGTACGACATATTGTGTCTTACAGCCCCGATTTCGACAACAATCTCGCCTATACATTCGGCATCAGTTATCTGTTTGGCGGAAAAGCCAAAGCAGCACCAATTTCAGCGCCACCGGCACCTGTCGCACCTGTAGATACTGATGGCGATGGTGTCCCTGACAACCGGGATCGTTGTCCGAACACACCCGCGGGTGTACCGGTTGATGTCAATGGATGCCCAAAAGACAGCGATGGTGATGGCGTATACGACTATCTGGACAAATGCCCCGACACGCCCGCTGGCGTAGCCGTCGACGAAGATGGATGCCCGCTTGACACCGATGGCGACAAAGTCCCCGATTATAAAGATGAGGGGCCAGACACGCCTTTAGGTGGGGTGGTGGACGATCGGGGGTGCTGGATTGTAGAAGGGTTGCTGTTTGAGTTTAACAAGGCCGTCATCAATCCGGTGTCTTTCCCGGGACTCGATAAGGTCGCAGAAATTCTAAAGAAGAATGAAACAATTAAAATCAGCATTGAAGGGCATACCTGCAATATGGGATCTGAATCATATAATCAACTCCTTTCCGAAAAACGTGCTGAAGCGGTTATGAACTATTTAACGCAAGCCGGCGTAAACAAGAACCAGATGACCGCTGTTGGATATAATTTTCAACACCCCGTCGCTTCTAATGACACAAAAGAAGGGCGTGCCCTAAATCGTCGGGTTGAGCTAAAACCCATCGACATAAAATGCAATAAAAAATAGGGCATAAAAAAGCCAGAGGGCTTTCATCGAAAGTGTCGCATACCACTGAAGCGAAATAACCGCTTGCCGAAAGTCGGCAAGCGGTTTTCATTTGGTATCGTTTTTTTAACGGAAATTGACTCAAAAAGTGCTTCTATTTTATGAAGATTTCACCAGTCGGCACTCTCGCGATTTACACCGTGTTGAAATTTCTGCGGTCGCCCCTTGATGGTCCCGCTGCAGATGATAATTAATCCAGGAAGAACTTTTATTCAGCTCCCACATGCGTGGTGGCACACACCCCTTTGTAAGCGTATCTGTTTCACCGGCATCTGCCAGTCTTGAATAAGCCCGAAACCAAACGCAAGGTTTATCACTGTATACTTCACACCTGCCATGGCGACTGCCACCGCAAGCACCGTTTCGAGTATGTTTGGGGCAACCCGACTCAGGGCAGAGAAATCCGACATGTTGAATCCCACAATCGCCACAATGCTGGCAATTCAAAAGATTCTTTTTGGCCGGACTTTCAACCAAATCCAAAAGCAAACGACTTCCGACAGGATTATCGAGATACCGGCAAAAGCGTTCATAAAAGGACGATAGAAACTGGGCACGGTTAAAGAACAGATGGTGCATTTGTTTCAGAACCAAGTAATGCGCTTTTTCTAAAAGTCCAGGATCATGCGCAGATTGTCCAAAGTTGAGTTTGGACGAAGACGATGCTGCCGATGTCGGGAATACATAAAATCCATCTCTCTGGGAAGCGGTAAATTCAGGAAGGAAATCGCACCACTGGTCTGCTATCTGATCCAAACGATCGAGAATCAACCCGGCAGTTTCAAAATGGCGGTGAATACCGCCAATATGAATGCCACGATACCCAAGTCCTTTGAGAACCGCCGCCAGTCTTGCAGACCTTTCAATGGCCAGGCTGCGCCCTTTCTTTTTGTCCTGCCACTCTTTTTCAACCTGTTTTCTGAGGGAATTGCTGACAAAAGCCCCCGGAACCAGTCCTCGATTCATAATTCTAGCAGCACCGGGTGTCAGTACATACACTGACCCCAATACCGGCAACGACAACTTCCGTTGATCAATCAACTGAACGATTTCAGCGAATTTTCGGGCATCATATCCGAGTTGGGTAATGACATATTGGGCCCCGGCTGCAGCTTTCCGACAAAGTTTGGCATATTGGGCAAAAGATTCTCCTTCCGTATATTTAAATGGTGATACAGCGCAGCCGGTAAAAAAGCCATCCGGATCGCCGGCGTTCTGAATCCGTTCGGTGAGCATTTCAAGCATGATTTGAAGATGCACCGAGTCCAGATCAAACACAGGCGCACCCTGCCCACCGAATCCCTGGCCGCTGTAGTCACCATTCAATGCAAGAATGTTTTTCATTCCCATCATCGCAAGCTGCAGTGCCCGACTTTCCATACCAACACGGTTCATATCACGACAAGTGAAATGAACGATCACGTCCATACCGATTTTGAAAATTTCATATCCCAGCGCATCCGGGCTCAACGCAGGGTTTCCCCCCGGGTTATCCGTGATGGAAACGGCGGATACGCGACCATCGGCGAAGGCATCCCTTGCGATCCCCATAACCGTATCCACTGAACGGCCGGTGGATTCACGCCCGGGTACCAGCTCAAGAGTGATGGTAAAGTGACCGGGATTGGTCACGTCAGCTTGAAAAACTCTTAACATTCTAAAGTTCCACTCCAAATATCGGGTATCGTTGAAATCGGTTAAAATCCTCTAACGAATCTGAATTGAACGGTATACCCTTCTGTGGTGTTTTGCGCATTAAAATCGAACAACATCTGTGCATCCAGGACAAACCCCTTGGCCACAACCCATGTGGCAGAGGGTCCCGCCTGATACTTCTCGGTGGCGCTGCCATTTATTTTTCGTCCGTTCAGACGCGCATCGTCACTGAAAAACGCATCAAAGTGGACCCCGCACATAACATTGGGCAACAAAAAATACCCCATGTAACTTTCAAAGAGAATGTCATCTCCTGCCCTACGGTGTGTATCCGGGTTTTCAGTATGCCATTGATATTTAATATCAAACTCATAGTCAAACTTTCCAAACTGCTTGGCAAATTGAAGAATCGGCCTGAATCGATAGTCATTGGTACCAAGATTGGCAGCGCTATTTTGATCATAGCTGCCGGTCGGAAAAAAAATCCCGCAGGCCAGGGCAAGAAAAAGCTCGTTTTCACGGTCTTCAATGAGCCATTGACCGGCAACAAGTTCCATATCGCCGATGCCCTCATCGGAGTCACCCATCATCTCGATTCGCCCCACCGGTTGAATCAACCCAAGATAACAGATGTTTCCGGAAAACCCCCTTGAAACAAACGCAACCCGTAATGAATTGATATAGACATTCAGGTCGATATTATCACGTGTCTGGGCCGCTGTTTTCCCTGGCAGTTTGTCTGCATGATAAGAGTAGGGATACATGATAAAGTATCTTCCAGGCGTTCCGGCATGGTTTTCAAGTGCCAACATCGCATAGCTCCTTGAAACCGGTATTGCCGCTGCGATCAAAAGTGAAATGAGGGGCAGTATCAAGCGTCTTGGCATGGTACCTCTGGGCTTCTCCTTTTTTTTCTGACATCAATTTTATAAAAAATTACACTTGGCATTTTCAGTCTGATGCTTGAATGCCCTTTTCAATAATTGCCCGCCTGATAAAGGGCGCACCACCTTAAGGCATTCAAGATCGTCCTGTGCTCTAAAATCGATATACCGAAAAAGTTTTATTTCGGTACAATTCCTTCTGTGATCGAGGCAGTATTATCGATGATCATTTCAGCGCCATTAATGAACTTCGATTCATCTGAAGCTAAAAACAGCACCAGGTTTGCGACATCATCGGGGGTTCCCCGCATTGGATCTTTCTGATGATCCGGAACGGTTGGATCATCGGCCACCGTCTCCAAAAATTGCCTTACCAGCGGGGTTTCAATGACACCAGGGTGCACTGAGTTGCATCGAATGTTATATTTCATCTGGGCACAGTGCACCGCAATGGACTTTGTCATGGATCGGATCGCTCCCTTGGAGGCAGCATATGCAAACACCTTGGGATAACCACCGATGGCAGCCAGAGAGGACATGTTGACAATGGAGCCACCGCCTGACTTGCGCATCGCTGGAATCGCATGCTTGCATCCTAAAAACGCACCATCCATATGAACCGCATGCACCGTTCGCCAATCTTTCATGGTGGTCTCTTCAACATCGGCGACATGAACGATCCCGGCATTGTTCACCAATACATCAAGCCTTCCAAAAACCGATAACGTCTTTTCAATTGCAGCAATCCACTGGTTTTCATCACTAACGTCTTGCCGGATAAACAGGGCGTTTTCGCCTAACGAGTCAGCAACCGCTTTTCCTTTTTCTTCATTGATATCCGTAATAACCACCTTGGACCCTTCGCGTGCCAAAAAGCGAACAATTTCTTCTCCTATTCCCATGGCACCACCCGTCACCAATGAAACCTTCCCATCCATTCTGCCCATTTTTTCTCTCCTTATGTGTCTTTTAATCTACATAATTATAGAGCCTTGGAATCCTGTGAACAATTAATGCATAAATTTTGGAAGGACAGTATTACACGATTCAGTTAGACATCGCAACTTTTGTGCAATAAATTGTTAACCTTCCTTGCGCCGTATGTGATTTGCTGGTATTTTTCATACGAAATTAATTGAATATCCAAGCTAATACCAATGGCACGCAACTTGATGCGTACTATCCCTATGATATAAGGTTCCTCGTTGACACATCTGACACGCTGAGCGAACTGATCGAGGATGATAATAGCGCATCTCAGCGTATCAACGTATATTGCTTCTTCGAATGAACTAAATTGCAAGGAAGCGCATCGAAATGAATAAGGAGAAACCTCCCCATGTCCAGACAGGCCGATCACGTTCAAAGGCTTCGCAAAATGCTCTCAAATGACGGATTCATCACAATGCCATGCTGTTTTGATGCCTTTAGCGCCAAAATCATTCAGCAGGCGGGGTTTAACCTTACATTTATGAGTGGCTTCAGCGTTTCCGCTGCACGCCTGGGGTTGCCGGATACAGGCCTTATTTCTTATTCCGAAATGGTCGATCAAACGCGCAATATCTGTGATGCTACCGACATTCCGGTCATTTGTGATGCTGACACCGGTTACGGCAACCCCGTGAACATACAACGCACCGTTCACGGGTACATCCGCGCCGGGGCGGCAGGCATCATGATAGAAGACCAGGTGAGCCCCAAACGCTGCGGCCATACATTAGGCAAACAGGTGGTAGATCGGAAGACGGCGTTTCGTCGAATTGATGCTGCGGTTGAAGCGCGAAAAGCAGCTGGCCGGTATGGAGAAGATATCGTTCTTCTGGCCCGAACCGATGCCCGTGCCACCGAGGGGTTGGCCGAAGCCCTGCATCGCGCGGAGGGTTTCATGAACAGAGGCGCGGACATTATTTTTATAGAAGCGCCACAATCGGAATCTGAGATGGCAGCCATCGGTAAATCAGGGGGATGTCAGATGGCCAACATGGTGGAACATGGGGTAACACCGGTCTTGCCCCCCAATACCCTTGCCGCTATGGGATTTAAGATCGCGGCATATCCTCTGACCCTTCTTTCCGCGGCCGCTTTTGCAATGAAAAAAGCGCTCGTTCAACTAAAGGCGGGCCATGCCTGCAATGAACTTCTGGATTTTAAGGAACTTCAGGCCCTAGTGGGGTTTCCTGCCTATGATGATACATTGAATCGGTTTGGCTGATCGCAAAATCCTGCAAGATGCCGATAGCATCCTATTGTTTTTTAAAAATTCAATAGCCGCTTCACCACTTGACACCGCGACGGCGGGATACCCTAATTTCTCGACCAAACTGGCGGCAATGTCACGCTGGTCTGCCAGGTCGTCTACAATTAAGACCTGTTCGTTTCCTATATACTTCTCAATAATAAAAGACTCTATTGAAGTCAAAGCACCCGTTTCTAATCTTGGCGGGAAATAAAGGGCAAACTGACTTCCTTCTCCGGCCACACTCTTCACCTCAATGTGGCCATGATGGTCTTCGACTGTTCCCCATACCACCGCCATTCCCAAAGTCGGATTCAATTACAACACCTGGGTGGAAAAAAGCAGGCTTTCACACTCAGGACTGGCAATGTAAAGTTCGACAATATTCCTTAAATTGACTATCTGATGTTGTCTCCTCCCTCTGCGAGCAAAAGAAAGAAGATCATCAACAATGGCTGCAGCCTTATTACAAATTCGTATCGATTTTATCGATCCGCACCGCACAGGCTTTATACTCCGCCGTTAAGGTGATCGGATCAAATGCAGGGTTGGTCAGCCAGTTCGAATTATTCTCACGAAAATGAAACGCCATCCAGACCATACCGTCTCTGACCTCCTCTGTAACCTTTGCCCTTACCTCGACGCTGCCTCTTCTGCTGCTCACACGAACCATTTCACCCGGCTTAATACCTAACATTTTAGCGTCTTTCGGGGAAATGTCGGCTGTCTCCTCAGCCAGGAGATCGTTGAGGCCTCCGCATCGGCCAGTCTGGGTCCGGGTGTGGTAGTGGTAGAGTCGTCTGCCAGTACTAAGCACCATTGGATATTCATCATCAGGTACTTCTGCAGGTGGCGTCCAGTCAACCGGAAGAAATTTTCCCTTCCCTGCGGTGAAGTTTCCCTCTTTATGAAGAAATTTCGTCCCTGGATGCTGTTCATCAGGGCATGGCCATTGCAACCCGTTTTCTTCAATGCGACGGTACTTGATACCGGCAAACTGAGGCGCCAAAACGGATATTTCGTTGTTCCACAACTCCTGGGCACTGTTTGAAGGCCAATCTTGACCCATTCGCTTTGCAATTTCGCGAAATATCCACCAGTTCGGCTTTGCATTACCTGGCGCTTCACTCACGCCCCTAACGCGATTGACGCGCCGCTCGCTGTTGGTAAAGGTGCCATCATTTTCGCTCCAGGCGGCAGCCGGCAGCACCACGTGGGCAAACCGGCTGGTTTCGTTAAGAAAGATATCCTGGCAGACGAGAAACTCAGCAGAGGCAAGTTCATGTTCGACTTTTCGGATATCCGGTTCGGTATTGGCAAGATTTTCACCGAAGATATAAAATGCCCGAATGGTTTTATCCACAAGACCTTCCATCATCTGTGGAATCATCAGGCCTGCCTTGTCAGGCAGGTTTTCAACACCCCAGGCGGCTTCAAACTTTTTTCGTGCATTTTCATCCGTAACCGCCTGATACCCGTGAAATACGTTCGGCAGTGCCCCCATGTCACAGGCACCCTGAACATTGTTTTGACCACGCAGTGGATTGACGCCGCCGCACTCAAGCCCCATGTTGCCGAGCAGCATTTGTAAATTAGCAACGGAGACCACATTGTTTCTGCCACAGGTGTGTTCGGTAATCCCTAAGGTATAGCAGAGCATTACCGGTTTTACGCTGGCAAGCTCACACGCGACGTCTTCAATCAGTTTCGCTGAAATGCCGCATATCTCAGCCGCTTTTTCGGGCGGATACGCTTTTACTTTCTCTTTTAACGCTAAGAAATCCACGGTATGGTCTTCAATGAACTTATCGCTATAGCGTTTTTCGCGAATCAACACGTGCATTAAGGCATTCAGAAACGCAATATCGCTTCCGACTGCAATCGGCACATGAATATTCGCATAATCCGCAAGCCTGTGTTTTCTAGGATCAACAAGAATCAGTTTTGCACCGTTTTGTACTGCATTCTTTAAAAAGGTTGCTGCCACGGGATGGGCCTCGGTCATGTTGGATCCAATCACTAAAAACATTTTGGCTTTATGAAATTCACCAAAAGAGTTTGTCATTGCGCCTGAACCGAAAGATGCCGCCAGACCGGCGACTGTTGGCGCATGTCATGTACGGGCGCAGTGATCGATATTGTTCGTTTTGAACACCGCCCGAAAGAGCTTCTGCATTTGATATGAATCTTCATTGATACTTCTGGCACAGCTAACCCCGCCAACTGCGGAGGGGCCCGATTCGTTCAATATTTTTCGAAACATGTTGGAAACGTGATCAAGCGCTTCATCCCAGGTAACTTTTCGAAAATGTTTTTCTTGCCTGATCAACGGATCCGTAATTCTTTCGTTGGAATAGATAAAATCATACCCAAACCGCCCCTTTACGCAAAGGCGACCATGGTTTGGCTCGGCATCTTCAACACCGGTTACCTTAACGATTTTCCCATCTTTTACATGGAGCCATTGTTGACACCCCACACCGCAATAGGGGCAAGTGGTCCTAACTTTCTTGGTTTCATATGGCCGCCAGTGATACCTTGCTTTCTTGTCCAAAAGCGCCCCCACCGGGCATGCTTGAACGCATTCACCACAGGATACGCACAAGTCATTTACAACGGGAAATCCGTTATTCGATACCGACATTTCTTTTGTTTTCGACCCATTGAATACAACCGCATTGTTCCCCTGGACACTGTTACATGCTGCTGCGCATCGCCCACACCGAATACATCGGGAAAGGTCCCTTAAAAACACCGGATTTCCATTGTCCATTTGACCAAAGGCCTCATCCCCGCGTATCCCCTCGCCTTTTACCTGGTAATGGTACGCAAGATCCTGAAGGCGGCAATCCCCCCAGGCAGGGCAGAGTGTATCCGTCCCGTAGGCGCCAATTTGACGCTTTTGGAAATCCGTCCAGCCTGTAACGCCCTCAGAAGCAATACCGCAATTATGATTTCCGGATGCCAGTAACGTCCGAATGGTCTCTTTTCGGGATGCAACAACCCTTACGGACTCGGTCCAAACCGACATGCTGTCCTGGGCCGGTGTTGAGCATGACAATGCGAGCTCTCCGTTACCTTCTACCTCTACAACACATATACCGCATATGCCGGAGGGGGGTGTACGCTCTAAATGACATAGGGTTGGGATATGAATGTTATTTTCTTTTGCAACGTCTAAAATGGTCTCTCCTATTCTAAACTGAAAAAACTGCCCATTTATCTTGATACGATTTTCCCGCATTGCGTGCTTCCTCCCTCAACATTTCATCCAAGAATGGCTGGTCACCAATGAATATCCACATCGTTATGACAACGTTGTCATAACGCAAAGCCATGAATAACAAAGCCTCAGAATAAAGTCAATTTAGATTTTCAAAGGAGTTTCTCCAAAATACAGTAAAACATTGCTACGCGGCAAACATGAATAAGTTACCTGCGTGAGCAAGTGAAAACAGCATTCTCTGTAGGAACGTCACAAAGGTATGGGCCCTTTGGTTCACACTTTTTTTAAGAAGCCTTTTGGGGCATGTCCACTGGTGGTCTGTTCATCTGACAAAAATAGGCCGTGCTCCTGAGGAAAAAAATCCATTTCATGCTGTCTAACGATATAAAACATCTTATGGGTTTCGAAACGGCGTCAATTCCTATATGATATTAAAAGTGTTTTAGATTCCATTTTTCTCAAATCAACCATAATTACTGTTAGGAGAAAGGCGATGGCACTTAAAACTGCAGAAGAATATGTTGAGAGCCTTCGAAAATTAAAAATCAATGCGTATGTCGGAGGAGAAAAAATCGTCAAAGCGGCGGATCATCCAGCCGTTGCGCCCCATATCAACACCGTTGCCAAGACCTATGAACTGGCGCATAAGCCCGAATATAGGGAAATAATGACGGCAACCAGCCATTTGACCGGCGAAAAAATCCATCGGTACACCCATATTTTTCAAGACAATAACGATCTGGTAAAGAAAATAGAGATGCTTAGGCTGCTTGGGCAGACGACCGGCACCTGTTTTCAGCGCTGTGTCGGACTTGATGCCCTAAATGCCATGTATGCGACTTCCTATGATATCGATCAGGCCCACGGAACCAATTATCACAAGCGATTCAGAGCATATTTAACCCTGGTTCAGAAAAATGACCTGATGCTTGCCGGTGCCATGACGGATCCCAAAGGCCATCGCGCAAGGCGGCCTGCAGACCAGGATGATCCGGACCAGTTTGTCCGCGTTGTGCATCGGCGGGATGACGGCGTGATCATTCGGGGAGCAAAAATGCATAACACCGGGGGAATCAATTCCCATGAAATCCTGGTTCTGCCCGGAACCGCTTTAAGGGAAAATGAAAAGGATTATGCGATTGCCTGTGCGGTTCCTGTGGATGCAGAAGGTGTTCTTATGGTTTTTGGCCGCCAGTCGAACGACAGTCGGAAGCTGGAAGGTTCCGGGCTGGATATCGGGAATCCGCGTTTCGGGGTCGTGGGTGGGGAAGCCATGGTAGTGTTTGAAGATGTGTTTGTCCCCACCGAACGAATCTTTATGAACGGCGAAGTGGATCAATGCGGCTCAATGGTGAATTATTTTGCCACCTGGCACCGGGCAAATTATGGCGGATGCAAGGCCGGTAATGCGGATGTCTTGATCGGAGCGACCGCCAAAGCAACAAGAATTCTCGGTACCGACAAAAACAGCCTGGTGCGGGACAAGCTGATTGAAATGGTTCATCTCACGGAAACATCCTTTGGCACGGCGATTGCCGCCAGTGCCCGGGGCCATCGGTTGCCTTGCGGTTCGCAAATGGTAAATCCCATGCTGGCAAATGTCACCAAGCAGAATATCACCCGTAATGTTTACAATGTCGGTCGGTTGGCCCATGATCTGGCGGGGGGGTACCTTGCCACCCTGCCTGATGAGTCGGCTTTTAACCATCCCGATATCGGAAAGACGGTTAAAAAATATCATCAGGCTAACACTGAATACGATGTGATGGAACGGGTCAAAATGGGCCGGTATATCGAGAATATGACCAGTGTAACGACCCTTGTGGAGGCAATGCATGGCGCCGGATCACCGCAGGCGCAACGGATTGTGATGATCGGGTTGGCCGAAATCGACAAAAAGATCAAAATGGCGGAGACTGTTATCGATGGAACGGATGATGTAGAAGGACTGCCTCTCACCAGAAGGTAAGAATACAATAGACGACATCGGTCTGTTAGCAAGCCGACCACCTTTAGCATCTTTAGAAAAAAAGGGGCAGGTCTGCTCTCGACTCTTGTTTATTAATCAGTGGTGCAAATCGAAAGAAGTAAACGTCCTATTTATGGGTTGATATTTAGGTGTGGGCGCAATAACGTTTCAATATAGCTGTCCGTTTCATCTTCAATGTGTTTTTGAAGTTTAGCGAATTGCTCGATGAGCACCTCGGCAATGGGCGTCAATTCTGAGCCCCCGCCGGAAGCCCCGCCTATTTTACGAATCAAAAGTTTTTCACCGAGCCTCTCTTCGGTCGCCTTTATGCGCGCCCATATCGCGCGGTATCCAATATTCAGTTCCTTGGTGGCCCCCTGTATGGAGCCATGGCGTTTGATGGCATTGAGAATTCGATACCGTCCGAATCCGAAAACAACATTATTCTCTTCGTCCACAATCCAGACGCTGGATCGGCTATAAAACCTTTTCTTTTTTGATTTCATTCTAATGTTTCCAATATTTGCCGTCGTTATCTGTATGCTCAATGTCATATAGGGCTTTGACGTTATTTTCAAGTTACCTGAAGCCGTTGCCGTCTGACCAAACCACTGCCGTTTTGCAATTCGCTCCTTGACATTCCATACAAAATCACTTATTTGATAACAATTGTTATTTAGCTATCCATATTAATTAGGTATCCCCATATGACAGACCCCGATATTCGATATAATGCCATTCTGAAAAAGCTCAGAGAAAATGACCACAAACTAACCCCACAACGAATGGCTATCGTAAAAATTCTGGCACGAAGTGAAGGCCATCCCAGTGTGGAAGACATTTACGCGCAGCTATCGGATGAATTTCCAACCATGAGCCTTGCAACGGTCTATCGTAATATCCTTCTAACAAAGTCACTGGGTGAAGTGCTGGAGTTGGGATTTCCGGATGGAAGTAACCGTTATGACGGTAACAAGCCCTTTCCGCATCCCCACCTGATTTGTATCCAATGCAAAAAAATTGTTGATCCTGATTTATGGACCTTGAAAGATTTAACAGCGGAAGTCACTTCGGAAACTGGTTTTGAAATACTAACCCATCGTCTTGATTTTTTTGGTATTTGTGATACCTGCAAAGAAAAGAGGTGATTTTTTTCGTTTATCATGAACTTACCTGCAACAAGCTGCACGGTATCGACCCTAAGTTGATTGCATGCCCTCCCCAATAAGCGGCGAGGCTTTCAGGCATTAGGGACCACACAACATCCCACCTTTGAGCAAACCCAATCATCTTGCCAATGCCCTTCATGTGGTACTTGTGTCTGTATCACTGAAACATTTGAAAATCAGCTTGATTTTTTTAACCAATCCAGTATTTCGTTCAAAAAAGTTTTTTTTGCTAAAGTTTCCGATGGAATTGCCGATGATGATATAACGATTATTTTTTAGGGGTACTGGCGTTAGGAGAAATGAACAAATACGTAGCGCACGAATAGACCCCTTCGGTTAAAACTCGGCAGTCGATCCTCTTCGCCCATGGAACCCCGCGGCACAATGCTGTGCATACATTTTACCGGATTCCGAAAAGGATGAGGAGCCCACGAGGCCGAGTTTGTTGTAACAAAAAACAAAAATGAGGAGGTAAAAAGTTAATGAAGTTTAAACAGTTTCGAATGATGATGGTCGGTCTTTTTTGCGCTCTAATCATGGCAGCACCTGCCGCTGCCTATGACCAGCCCAACGTAAATCTGGGGTTCACAAGTTTTTTAGATGGTGCACCGCCAGCAGGCCCTGGACTATACTTCATGCAGTATTTTCAGTATTATACGTCAGACACATTGACCGATGCTGATGGCGATGACTTCAATCTGCCGGGCACTGACCTGGATGCCTGGATCAGTATAACCCAGTTTGTTTACCAGTCGAATCAGCCGTTGCTTTTTGGCGGCAAGTGGGGACTGAATTTAATGATTCCCTTTGTATCTGCAGGCCTTGATTACAGTGTGGCAGGCCCTTTCCCCATGGCTAACAGTGATGGGCTCGGCGACATCCTGATTGGGCCTTCTTTGCAGTGGGACCCGATTATGGGACCCCAGGGGCCAAAATTCATGCACCGCATCGAGCTTTCAATGATATTCCCAACGGGAAAATATGACAACGACCGGGAAGTCAACCCAGGCAGTAATTTTTTTTCGTTCAACCCCTACTGGGCCTTCACCTATTTCGTGACACCCAAATGGACGGTAACCAGCCGCTTGAATTATCTGTGGAATGCTGAAAATGACGATCCCAATCGTGGTTACGGCAGTGCCAATGATACCCAGGCGGGCCAGGCGATTCATATCAATTTTGCATCCGCCTATGAAATAATCCCCAAACAATGTCGCATCGGTATCAATGGGTATTATCTCAAGCAGCTTACCGAAACCGAAGTTGATGGCACGAAGGTTACTGACAGTGAAGAGCAGGTGCTGGGAATCGGGCCGGGCATGGTATGGCATTTTTCACAGGATGCCCATCTATTTTTCAATGCCTATTGGGAAACCAATGCTGAAAACCGACCGGAAGGTAGCCGGTTTAACCTCCGGTACGTTCATCATTTCTAAACATTCTGATCATAAGTGGAGAGCCCACCGGCTCTCCACCCGACCTATCTCGCCGCATAAAGGAGCTAACGTGACATCCCTCTTTTTTGATGACTTTCAAATTGGCGACAAATTTAAAACCGCGGGCAGAACAATCTGCGAGGCAGATATTGTGACTTTCGCGGGCCTATCCGGTGACTATCACCAACTTCACACCAATGAAGAATATGCCAAGGAAACCCCCTTTGGCCATCGAGTGGCCCACGGCATACTGACCCAGGCCATTACCTCGGGACTGATATCAAGGCTGGGCATCTATACTGAAACCGGCATGGCCAATCTTGGTTCCAGCGAAAAATACATGCTGCCGGTGTTTCCGGGCGATACCATTCATGCTGAAATTGAGATCACCGGCAAAAAGCCGATGGAAAACCACAGAGGCATGATAAGCTCCAAAATCGCCACCGTTAACCAAAACGGTGAGACCGTAATGATTCAGGAGATGAACGTAATGGTCCGTTGCACAGGATAGACCCCGCCCAGCTATCGTCGCAAGCAAACGAAACCTTCAAGATGCTTCTTTTTTGCTGTATCGATTGGGGAACTTATCCAGATGCAGCTTTCCACAATTATTCCTTCAACCTTACTTTCAAACGACCTTCTACAATTGAAACATCTCTAACGCCATCGGAAAATGTCTTCCAGAACCCCTGATCCGTCCCGAATTTTTCGACCAGATCGATATTTTTGATCCCCCCTAACCACGCATTGGGAACAGGCACCCCCATGATGGAAACCCCTTTGAGGATGACCACGGGCCTGCTGTTTGTGTAGGAAAATATCATCCCGGATTTGAAGCGAAGCAGTTTACCGCCCAGTATCGGAAAGTCTTCATCCACCGGTATGAGGAGCTTTGCACTGATGAGATTGTCTGATAGATCAATTGCCAGTTTTTTGGCAAGATCTGTATTTTTGGCAATCAAGGCATTCAGTTCTCTTTCAGTAAACGCAATCTCCCTTGTGGCACCTACTTCTGAATAGGGCTCCGGTGTCAATGTGGCATTGGGATCAATACGATGTGTACCGGACTGTTTGAGCCTCTCCGCTCGTTGCGGCAGACGCCCATTCCCTTTAATTGAATCAAAATTTTCCAATTTTTCGCTCAACACTTTTTCTTCAGCCGGATTCAGGGTCACGGGTTTGAATTCCGATGGGAAAAAGTACGTTTTCAGCACAAACACGGTCGCCACGGCGGTAATAATGACGGCGACGACCATCAGGGCAATGACCTGAAGGCAGCCAAATTTCTTTTGTTTTTTTGTCCCCCCCGGGGGATGGCTATTTTCCACGCGCCATAATCTCCTGATGAAATGACTTAATCAATATCATACACGGATGCCTGCTCAACCCCCTGAAGTACCCGAAGGGTCCCCAGGGCCAGGGATTCCAATTCTCTTTCACCTGGAATGATCACAACCGGTGCAATAAAGGAAACCTTGCGGCAGATCCACTTTGTAAACATTTCGGACTTAGCAAGCCCCCCGGTAAGAACAATTTTATCCACATCGCCATCCACCACGGTGGCAAGTTCACCGATTGCCTTGGCCACCTGGTAAGCCATGGCAAAATAAACCAGTTTTGCAGTTTCATCATTATTTCGGATTCTGCGCTCAACTTCAACCGCATCGGCAGTGCCAAGGCGAGCGATCATCCCCCCATTGCCCCGAATCCGTTTTAGAAGCGTCCCCTCGTCGTACCGGCCTGAATAACAAAGCTTCACAAGGTCAATGGCGGGCAGCATTCCAGCCCTTTCGGGGGCAAAGGGGCCACCGTCATCACTGATGATATCCACCATCCGGCCCTTTCGATGAACACTTAGGGTAATGCCGCCGCCCAAATGGGCAACGATCAGGTTCATCGCTTCATAGGCCCTTCCGTCCTTCGCAGCAACCTCCTTTGCAACCGCCCGCATATTTTCCATGTGCCCGAGACTTTTTCGTTTAAGCTCCGGCAGTCCTGTGATCCGAGCCACATCATCCATCTGGTCCACCGTCCCGGAATCATAGATGTAAACCGGCAGATTCAGGGGAGACGCCATTTCCCAGGCAATAATGGCACATAGATTGGCAGGATGGTCTGCCACCGGGTGATAGATTAACCGGTCCACCATCGCCTGATTTACCCGGTAGGCGCCTGGATTGAGCGGTGGGGTTGCACCCGCCCTTGCCGCGATGGCGGACAAATCCGCCAGAATCACGTTTGACGACTCTAAAAAGGAAACCACATGGTTTTTTCGCATCTCTTTCTGCGCCAAAATGTTCTTATAGCCGTTTATCTCAGAACGTGGATGGTCCACCTGATGCCGCCGTATCTCCGTATCATTTTGAAAAAGGCATAATTTGGTCGACGTGGAGCCGAAGTTGATCGCCAGAATCACATGGGCCTCAGTGGTCATCGCTCTCCCTTCCCCCCAAAGTGGTCGCCATGATGAGGGAGCGGTATTTGTCTTCTGCCCGGGAAGATCTGGATCCAAAGATGATGATGGGTTTTGCGCCAATGGCAAACATGGCGATTTTCCCATTGGCTGTATAAACCAAAGCCTTACTCACGATATTTCCGGATGTGATGTCCGGAAAGACCAGCAAGTCTGCGTCCCCAGCCACCGGGCTGTCAAAGCCCTTGATGGCCGCCGATTTTTTATTGATCGCCAGATCATAGGAAATAGGACCGGCAACGATGCAATCCTTGATCTCTCCCTGTTCGTTCATTTCTTGCAAGGCCGCTGCATCCATGGTTTCCGGCATTTTGGGGTTCGCCTTTTCCACTGCTGCCAGAACCGCCACCTTGGGGCAAGAAATACCCATCCGCCGAAGGACAGCCACCGCGTTCTCGATCAACATCTTTTTTTGTGCCAAGGTGGGATACAGCGTAATGCCACCGTCTGTGACCGCTACCAACTTATGATAGGTGGGGATCTCATACACGGCAAAACCGGCCAATATTTTCTCTGGCTGAATGCCGTTTTCCTTGTTAAGTATCGGCGAAAAAAATGCCGAGGTATCCATATTCCCCTTTATCAGGATATTGGTCTTTCCAGAACGGACCAGGTCAACGGCCTGTTGGGCTGCATCCTTCTGGGTAGCGGCATGGATAATGCGAACGGATCCACTCTTTTCACCAATCTTTTCAAAACATCGCCCGATGGCGCCCTCGTCGCCGATCAGAAAAGGCCTCACAAAACCTTCCCGATGGGCCCTTAAAACAGCTTCCAGATTATTTTCGCTGTCTGCCCCCACAAGTGCACAGGGCACTGTTTTCTTATATTTTTTTGCCGTTTCAAGCAATTCGTCAAAGGTTCGAAATTCCATTTCATCTCTCCAAACATTTTATCGGATCACCGCCCTGCAGGGTAAACGCCTATAACCCAAAGGTATATGGGCCATCGTTTGGTTTGGCTAAATGCGGTCGTCCTGATAGGTTAGATGCCCCTATCGCTTCTCTCCCATAGCCGTCGCGATGACCAGGGATAGGTATTCATCTTCCATATCAGAAGCCCTGGAGCCGAGAATGATTGCCGGCCTGGCCCCAATGGCAAAAAAGGCGGCTCTTGCCCCAGCTGAATAGGCAAAGGTCTTGTTCAGCAAATTACCGGAAACCAGATTCGGATAAAGCAATAGGTCCGCGTCCCCAGCCACCGGGTGTTCGTATCCTTTCACCCTTGCAGACGCTTTGTTGATTGCCAAATCATAGGAAATGGGTCCGGCAACGATACAGTCCTTGATCTCTCCGTTCTCATTCATTTTCTGGAGGGCCGCCGCATCCATAGTTTCCGGCATTTTAGGGGTCGGCGTTTCAAGGGCAGCCACAACCGCCACTTTTGGACAAGGAACACCCATTTGCCTTAAGGCAGCCACTGCATTTTGAAGGATGATTTTTTTTTGTTCCAATGTCGGATGAAGCATAATACCGGCGTCGGTAGTGGCAAGCAATTTGTGATAGGTTGGTATCTCAAATACCGCAAAAGAACTTAATATGTTCTTTAGCGGCAACCCGTTTTCTCGGTTGAGTATTGGCGACAAATACAACGATGTGTCGATATACCCTTTAATGAGAATGTCCGCCTCACCGGACTTTGCCAAGGCAACGGCTGTTTCGGCGGTCGCTTTATCGCCGTGGGTGTGCACAATGCGAACAGGTGCGGCTCCCGCTCCGACCTTTTCCAAGCACGCTCTTATGGCGATCTCGTCTCCAATAAGGACCGGATCGATATAACCTTCCCGGCTGACTTTTAAAACAGCGGTCAAAATGTTCTCACTGTCCGCCCCCACCACCGCACATGTCATCTTTCGTTGTTTCCCTTTAAGGGCGCCAAGCAGTTCCTTAAACGTTCGATATTCCATCTAAATGACTTCCTGTTATATGAAATAGCTATTGGAATATTCTGTTGAGAATACTTTACGAAAGTAAAACATACACTGAAATACAATGACATTCAACCAAAGTTACTTCTGCCGAAATTCAAAAAAACTGTTTCCCTTTTTCATTTGCAACCGACTGATATCATGATTTTTACTCAACTCTTTTAGCAACAACACGAGCGGTTCTTTCCCGGTGTAATAGGATTTATACGGTTTTTTTATCTGTTTGATTTCGGTATCGCCTTTCATTATATGGTATAGTATAAAGTCTTCATCAGACGCATGCGTCATGCCATAACTCGCACGTATCTTATTAACCGATCCTTCTTCTGCTTCAATCGCTTGTTTTTTTTCATATTTTTCTTTAAGTATTTTTGCATTCGGATGGGTAAGAAATTTGTCTTTAACATTTGGATCCATCCATGGAACACCGGCATCTTCCCAGCCCCAAACACCCAAGGCCGTTTCAATCATGCAATCCAACACCTCTTTGTACCGTTCTCCGGTCGCCACATTGACTGCAGCCTGGGCAACGATAAACTGTGATGCCGGTGTAATCATAATTGGATGACCGAGGTCCTCTATGATCTGTACAACTTCATCCAAAACTTCATTCAGCTTATGTGCAATGCCTAATTGCCTTAATTGCTCCTTTAAGTTTGAAATCACGCCACCAGGGACCTGATGGATGTATACGCCATGATCGTATTCCAAGGGGACTCCCTCGGGAAGGCTTTCTTCTTTTGCAATTTTTCTCAACCTTCTTTCTACTTCCTCTAATGCTTCCACATCGGTGATATTGTGCTCAATTCCCAGCACCTTTGCATTATGCATTGCATTGTAAATTGAAATATGCGATGAACCGGACGCCAGCGGTGGGACACAAGAATGAACACCATCAACCCCTAACTTCATAGCCTCTACCACGACCCTACCTTGATTCGTGCTCATGCCATGGGTGTGAAGCTCTATGGGTACTCCCTTTGCTTCCTTCTGTATCGCAGGAAGAAGGGTTTTAATTCTTTCAACCGTCATCAATCCCCCTGCATCCTTGAGCCAGAAGGAATCTGGACTGTATTCCATCAGTCGCTTCGTCAGATTGGCATAATACTCGTCCGTGGTTCTGGGGGAGGGATAATAACAGATGCATGGTTGAAATTCCAATCCGAGATTCTTAACAATCGGTACAATCCATGGATAATGACGATCGAGCTCATTTCGTGTATTTGCCATATAAAATAATCGAGACGCCCCCGTAATCCTTGCTGCCATCTCATAATACATCCTTATTACGGATCTCGGCTCGGATTCCCCCAATATATCCAGGCAATCCATGATCGTGGTACTTTTCTTTGTTCTTTTAATCTTTCTCCCAAATAGACGCGCATAATCCCATGGATTTTCTTTCAAAAATCTAACTTGCATTTTCCCATTAATTGCATTTACCGGAATTTCGATATAGCTATAGCCAGCCTTATCCAGTTCCTCAACGACCGCATCATGCATACCATATGACATATTCATCGCCCATAAACTTTGGGCACCGTCACGAAGGGTGGTGTCCGAAAACATGACTTTCTTTTTGCTCATAACATTTCCTCCTTTATTCATTGGATAAGAAATAAATGGCTGGTTTGATATCAAGTGCTAATGAACTGCAAATTCAATCTAATTGCTATCACAACTGAAAGTCATGAGCTGGAATTGGCAGACACAACTTTCTATCAGGATGGTGCTGTTCTGTCATAATGGTTCATTGATGTATGATTAAGTGCTAAAACGATGGGTATTACGTGCTATCTGTTTTTTCAACCTGGCATTGTATTTAATTTTGTTCGGGTATTCAATATTTTAGAATCATATTCGTGTCAAGCATAATCTCTTTAATAACTTTCAGCTCGCGACGCATAAACGCTTCCCAAGCAAGATACTGACCAGTATTTATAGTTTTTTGAAGTATATTTATATGGTAACAACGATATTTCTTCATGGCATTGTGCGTAAATATTCAGCTGCGCCGGTCTGTATTATTGGTAAGGTTCTCAAAAAATGAGCCCGAATATGATTCACAGTCTGTTCTATCACAAATTTTACTCACAAGCTCATTTCTTCATTTAGGGGCAAGCATGTTTCAGGTTTAATAAAAAGTTCGTGAGAAAGCTTCGTTGACAAGTTTAAATCTTTTCATCTCTTAAAATCGTTCGCATCTAAAATTGACATAATAGCCGTCCTGGGGTAATCTGAAAGAAATATCACAGTTCCCGTCCGAAACATTCTGCCACCAGTTGACGCAATTGTTGGCTATCTTCAAAGTGACTTTCCCGAAAGACAAAAGAATGGAGGAACTTATGGCCCGTGTAGAAATTCTTAAGGATGAAGCGCTCTCCCCTCAATTTCGCACCCAGGTGAAAGAAGTCGAGTCCGCCGGGGGGGACGCCACCTTCCTGCGGGTATTCGGCCATCGCGAGGACATGTTCAGTGCCTTTCTGCAGTTTTATTTTCCATCCCAGGAGGGGGGCGTTCTGGATGTGGTCTTCAAGGAAAAAGTGCGCCTTTATGTAGCCCACTTAAATGACTGCGCCACCTGAAACAATGGCCGCTTTGCGTCGGCGACGCAAGCAGGATTGACCGAAGAGACCATCCATGAAATCTCAAACTGGAGAACCAACGATCTTTTCAATGAAAGAGAAAAAATGGCATTCAGGTTGGCCGAAAAGCTCGCCTATGACCATAAGGCCATAGACGACGCTTTTTTCGATGAATTAAAAAAACTATTTACCGATCCCGAAATCATTGAATTGGGGATGATGATAGGCCAGTATATCGGTTTTGGCCGGTTTGTCAGCGCCCTTGATTTCGAGAAAAAGGAATGTGCCCTGTGACCTGATCACAGGCGCCATCCGGCAACAAATCCGGCATGGATGGCATCGGCCACCTTGGCCGGCCGGGTGCAATCTCCGATGGTGTAAAACGTCTCCGCAATTTTTTCCAGCGGCTGCAGAATCTCATTCACAGGTGCCATCCCCAAAGCAACGATCACGGTGTCGGCGGGAAAGGATGCATCATCCCCGCCACTGGGTTTGGCAACAACACCATCCGGACGAAACGCCTGAATGGTGTGATCCGTTTTTATATCTACCTGATGTTCCTGGAGCTTTTGGGTCAGAGAAAAGCGACTGATGGCGTTCAGCTCAATGGCCACCTCAGGGCGCATTTCGATAAGCGTTACGGACTTTCCTTCCTGGGCAAGCTCAAGGGCCGCCTCACAGCCTGAAAGTCCTCCACCGGCAATCACAATCCGCTCCCCTTCAACTGGCCTGGTTTTGAGGTGAAAATCCATAACCCCCATGACGTTCGGAAGATCAATACCCGGTATCTCCGGCCAAAGGGGACGAGCAGCCGGTGGCTGCCACGATCGCGTCCGGTTGTAGCGAAAGGGCCCTTTCCGCTGTGGCCTCGGTTGAAAGTTTGATCTCCACGCCAAGCTTTTCCAACTGGACCGAAAACCAGGTTAGCAAATTCTCCATGGACTTTTTGAACGGGGGGGCTGCCCCCGCCTTGAGCTGTCCCCCCAGCTGTGCCTCTTTTTCCATCAAGGTGACATGGTGGCCCCGGATGCTGGCCACCCGGGCCATTTCCATGCCTGCCGGTCCACCCCCCACAACCAACACTTTTTGTGGTTTATCGGCCCTCTTCAGTTCATAGTATCGCTCTTTCCCCATCTGGATGTTCACACCGCAGGAAGCGCCTTTGAGGAAAAATGTATTCCCAACGCATTTTTCATCACATCGAATACAAGGCCGAACGTCCTCCCGATACCCTTTTCGGATTTTATTTGGCCACTCCGGATCGGCAATAAAGCCTCGGCCCACGGCCACGAAATCTGCTTGCCCCGTGCCAAGAAGCGATTGTCCCACTTCAGGCGTAATGTTCCCAACAGCAATAACCGGGATGTTCACCACGTCTTTTATGGCGGCAGCCGCCCAATCAAAGCAGCCATCCCCCAGATAGACCGGTGGAAAAATAAGATACAGGGCCTCATAGCATCCGGCATCGGCATGGATGGCATCAACCCCTGCAGCCTCCAGACGACGGGCGATCTCCTGGGACTCCTCAATGGTCCTGCCGCCAGGAATCCCATGGGTCACGGCCATTCTGAAACTGATGGGGAAATCATTTCCCACCCGTTTTTTAATGGCCGAAATTATCTCCAGCGTAAACCGCATCCTGTTTTCCAAGGACCCGCCGTATTCATCGGTGCGATGGTTCCAAACCGTGCTCAGAAATTGATCAAACAGAAAGCCAGTGTGACCATGAAGTTCCACCATATCAAATCCTGCGGTTCGAGCCCGTTCCGACGCATCCGCAAAGGCCCCCCACCAACTCCTGTATCTCCTCCCGGGTGAGGGCATGGCAGATCACAGACGGGTCGGCATATGAAGGAAGCGGTGAACAGGAAACCGGCGGGGTAGCCGTTTCGATCACATCAGCCTGTCGCCCCAACCCGGCTGTTAATTGAAGGGCGATCTTGGTGCCAAAATCATGAACCGCCTCCACCAGATCCGTCATTTCAACGAGCATGGCGTCCGAACCAGCGTAGGCCAGCCGCATCCGGGGAGAGTTTTCAATTCTTCGCTCGACCTTGGTAAGCTCCGTAATAATCAGGCCGGCGCCCCCCCCGTGCCCTTGCCGCATAGTAATCCCGATGGCGAGTTGAAAATCTGCCGTCCGGTTCAGCATAGTTCACCCCCATGGGCGCCATGATAATACGGTTGGGGATTTCCAAATTCCCGATCTTTCCTGGTTCGAACAGCTTGCTGAAGTTTTCCTGCATCTACACCTCCTTTCCACGTCTGTCTAAAGAAATAAAAATCGCCCCAATCCTTGACTGTAGACTGTCGACTGTCGACTCACGCCTTCCGGCGCAGCCGGATTAGGGTTTCAGTAAGTCATTCGAACACCACACATAAATAAAGGCGCCATCTTGCTTAAATTTCTGCCCATTATATTTTCCATCAAACCCGAAATTTTTGAGACCAATAAGGTTTATCTCCATGGATTCAGTGATATTGTAAGCACCCCCAACGCGAATTCATTCCCACCATACCAACATCGCTGGAAACCGGCACCAGACCATCGGTCTCGGTAGAACTCTGGCGGAAATTGGCACCTGTCCGGATGGTAAAATTATTTTCGAAATTGTATTCCATTCCGAAACTCACTTTCCAGCTATCAACATAGGATGTCAGCTGATGGGTTCTAACACCCGTGGTTGTAAATGTCATTTTGTCCAGGTCTCCCCAGGAGCATGTAGGTGGCAGACAGCCCCAGAGTGAAACGTTCGACAGGGCTGCAACCAATCCCCAAAGTAAAATAATACGGCAGGGTAAATTCCACCTCTGAATCAGCGCCTGCGCCTGCAATGCGAACCCTCCCGTCCATCTTGATCGGCACCTCACTTCTGATTGTTACACCGATCCCGATATCTTTCACCGGCTTGTATAACATCCCTATATGCCCGCCGAACCCGGAAATAACCAGTGTACTCGTTGCTCACCACCTCGCCCAGAGATAAATCATAAAATTTATTGGTTATTTCTCCAACATAGGCAGGACATCCCGCCCCCGATGGCAAGATTCGGCGCCAGCCGGCGTCCGACTGAAACAGTGATCGCATTCCATCCGGCTGCACACTCTAAAACGTTGGACGATCCCTGAAAATTGTCATACGAAGCGCCTCCCCCCTGCATAGGGAACATACATACCAAAACCGATCGCCCAATTTTCATAGGTCTTCGAAGCAAAAAAACCGGGGATGATAAAGATATCATCACTTTTATCGGTGATACCATTTGCCTCATATTGGATGTCGGTCAAGGCACAATAACCGTATACCTCTGTATGCCAGACGCCCCGTTGCTGAAACGGCAATCCGGCCGGGTTATAATGGACAGCCGAAGCATCGTCTGCAATACCAGCCATAGCAAATCCCATGCCGGTTGCTTTAAGCCCGATAACAGGATTGTCAAATGCGCCAGCAAGAGCGCTGTCACAAATAAACAATTTCAGAACGAATAAAAACAAAACGGTACGAGCAGATAGGAAAATCCTCATGGTCACCTCTGGTTCCGGTTCAACGGTTATTCATTACGATCAGTCATGGTCATTATTTCTGACGAGGGAACAGTGTTGCAGGAAATCGGTATACGAAGACTCGATCTACGCGGAAGTTATCCGCATTCGGTCTATGGTTTGACGCACCCCCGCTCTCCGAAGTACCAAAGGGACTTCGTTTATTCTCAGCTCGCCTGCAGACTCGTAAACCAGTGCTTTCATTCCGATAGCTCCTTTCACAATCGCAATACGGGTTGCTGTTCTATTTGTGGAAATGGTATAAAATCGTGGGAAATCTTATTTCAAGTTATTGAATTACCGCCAACCCTATATAAAAAGCGAAACTAGGTCAAACGATTATTTCTTAAAACGCTTACCGCTATCTCCTGTTAGGGCCCGATGATTTCGGATTGTTTGCATTCAGAACAAAATGAAACCAACGTGTAATCTTTGACCTCAGGCCATTTTGGTGATATCGAAGCAATTATCTATCGCTAAAGCTTCCAAACCTGCTGGCGCAAACTACCCATTAAAAAAAGGAGCTCCGCAATGAAAGCATGCAAACCACCTGAGGACCCGGGTAAGAGAGAGATCTATGAACTGGTCATGAAGTCTTATCAGGCCTATGGGGACAAAGATTTCGAAGCCCTGCGAACACTCTATCCATGTACCGACGACCAGGTGATTTTTCTGGAAGGCCCCCAGATGAAAATCGTCGGATGGAACGCCTTTGAAACCTTTTTCCAACAGTTCTGCAATGCATACGACGATCTGGTCTGCACCCCGGCCGCTGATTTTTGTTTTGTTCGGCCCAGCGATAACGCTGCTTTTGCCTTTGGTACCGTTGTAATGGTCTGTAAAGAGAGAGCTTCGGGTTTTCTCGTAAGATGGATGGACCGAACGACTATCTGTTTTGAAAAACAAGAGGGGGAGTGGAAAATGATCCACCATCATGATTCCGTGCCCAACAGTTTGGCTTTTATAATGGAACCGCCTGAGGAAGGTGCTGACGGCAGTGGTTATTGGTAATGACACGAAAGAGGAGCTTTAAAATTATTTCCTTGACACCAGCCATCCCTTTTAGGGTAGATTGGCATATTTTATATTTTGCGAAAAACAATGAAAGAAACATATGGTGACAGCAAATACAAAATCCCCAAAAAAGGGACACATTACAATAGACAGTGAATTTTGCAAAGGATGCGGTATCTGTATCCATTTTTGCCCAAAGGGCTGCATCGAGCTGTCCGAAGTAATCAATGCCAGTGGTTATACAACCGCTGCCCCTAAAGACAATGGCCAATGCACTGGCTGCGCCATGTGCGCACTGGTCTGTGCGGAAGCCGTTATAGAGGTGTATCGTGGCTAAAGTACTGATGTATGGAAATACGGCGATTGGAGAGGCCGCGATCCGGGCGGGCTGCCAGTGTTATTTCGGCTATCCGATCACCCCTCAAAATGAATTGACCGAATACATGGCTGCCAATCTGAGCAGACGACCTGGTTGCGCCTTTGTCCAGGCAGAAAGCGAAATTGCAGCAATAAATATGGTCCACGGTGCCAGCGTTGCCGGTGTCCGGGTGATGACATCCTCTTCGAGTCCCGGCATCAGTTTGAAGCAGGAAGGGATCTCGTATCTGGCGGCATGCCAGCTGCCGGCAGTCATTGTCAATATTTCAAGAGGCGGGCCAGGGCTTGGAAGTATCATTGCAGCCCAGTCTGATTATTTTCAGTCGACCCGTGGCGGGGGGCATGGCGACTACCGGACCATCGTACTCGCACCAGCTTCGGTTCAGGAATTTGTCGACCTTACGGATCGGGCCTTTGACCTGGCCGACACCTATCGCATGCCGGTAATCATTCTTGGCGATGGTATGCTGGGCCAGATGATGGAACCGGTTGAGTTCAAACGCGAAGCACCGACAACGCCACCGATGAGGGACGATGCCCTGAGAGGCGCCTCCGGAAGACCAAGAAAGATTGTTAAATCTTTTACGTCAAATCCGGCAGATCTGGAAGAAATCAACTGGAGTCTTCACAGGCGATATCAGCTCATCAAAGAGAAAGAAACGACCAGTGAAACCTATCTGACGGACGACGCCCAACTCATTGTGGTTGCTTTCGGGGCATCGGCCAGAATCGCCAAGGGCGCCATTAAGACCCTGCGGAAAAACGATATGAAGGTCGGGCTGATGCGACCCATAACCTTATGGCCGTTTCCGGATGAAAAAATTGTGGCACTGTCCCATCAGGCCAAGAGCTTTCTTGTTTTTGAAATGAACATGGGCCAGATGGTTGAAGACGTAAAGCTGTCACTTGAGGGCAGGAGCCAAGTTGATTTTTATGGAAGACCCGGCGGCATTATCCCGACACCGGAGGAAGTCGCCAAGGTCATTGCCCGGCATTACTACCAGAAGGGTTTGAAATAAGATATGAAAAACGTTTATAAGCGCCCGCGCTTTCTCAAAAAGGTTCCACTTCATTACTGCCCGGGATGTGGCCACTCCATCGTCCACCGGCTGATTTGTGAACTGCTGGACGAAATGAAAATCCAGGACAAAGCCATTGGGGTGCCGCCGCCCGGCTGTTCGGTATTTGCCTATAACTACATTGATACGGATTTTGTGGAATCCGCCCATGGCCGAGGCGCAGCGGTTGCCACTGGCATCAAACGGGCTGCACCAGAGACAATTGTCTTCACCTATCAGGGAGATGGCGATATCTCTGCCATCGGTACCGGAGAGACCATTCATGCAGCCAACCGGGGAGAAAAGATTACCGCTATCTTCATCAACAATGCCGTCTATGGGATGACCGGCGGCCAAATGGCACCCACGACAATCCTGGAACAGAAAACCACCACCAGCCCATTTGGCCGGGACAAAGATATCGAAGGCCATCCGATTCATCTCAGTGAAATGCTGGCCCATACGGACGGCGCCGTTTATATTGAACGAACCGCGGTCAATTCCCCAAAGAGCATTATTAAAACAAAAAAAGCCCTGAAAAAGGCCTTTCAGGTTCAAATCGACAATCTTGGGTATTCTCTGGTAGAGATTCTTTCCCCCTGCCCGACCAACTGGAATATGAAAACGGTTGATTCCTGGAAATGGATCGATGATGTAATGACTAACGTATTCCCGCTGGGAGTGATCAAAGACACGACAGGAAATTAAAATGGTGTTTAAAACGATATTCGCCGGATTCGGTGGCCAGGGCGTTCTCTCCATGGGACTCAATCTTTCCCAGGCCGCCATGCTGGATGACAAAAACGTCACCTATCTCCCCTCCTATGGTGCGGAGGTCCGTGGCGGAACGGCCAACTGTACGGTGGCCATTTCTGACGAAGAAATTGCCTCTCCGGTGGCATCATCCCCCGATTTCATGGTGGCCATGAATCAACCCTCCCTTGTCCGTTTTCAGAATAAAATCCAGACAGGCGGTATTATCTTCCTCAATTCATCATTGATCACCGCTACTGTTCCCAGGGGGGACGTTGAATGCCTAACCATTCCAGTTAACGATCTGGCCGAAGAGCTGGGGAACAGCAAATGCGCCAATATGATCATGCTGGGGGCGTTGGTGAAAAGGACCCAACTGGTCACGATTGAATCACTGGTTGAGGGGCTTAAAAATGCATTTAAAAAGAAACCGAAACTGATCCCGTTGAATGAAAACGCGCTGAAATGCGGGTTTGATTATATTCGTAGCTAATGACAAAGGAGTCGCTGATGTTTGTTAAGCAAATTTCCATAAGCCTGGAAAATTCACCGGGCGCTTTTTTAAAAATAAGTGAACATCTGGGAAATGAAGGTATCAATATACGGGCCATTTCCGTCGCAGACACATCGGACATCAGCACGGTAAGGTTTGTTTCCGATAATCCGAACAAAACAGAGGCTGTTTTAAAAAGCCATGGATATTCTGTAAAGGTGAGCGAGGTGCTTGCAGTGGAGATACCGGACCACCCGGGCGCTCTGCAGACACTGTTGAAACCGCTCAAAGAAGCCGACATTAACGTCCACTATCTCTACCCGTACCTTGGCAGGGGTGAAAGCGGCCAACCCATTGTTATCATGGGGCTGGACCGAACGACAGAGGCACATGAGATCCTTCACAAAAATTGGATCCATACCTTTGGGGATGAAATTTATATTTTATAGATAACGAGCATCTCCGGTTACATTTGATGGTTTGCTACCCAATACACCCCCGGCAGACCATCTTCCCGTTGATTTTCTCCAGCTTTGTCCGCATGGTCGGCTCCCCACATTTGGAGCAAAGTTCGGAGGGCTCTATTTTTGCTTTTTCCGGCAAAATCATCTTTGTTTCTTTAACGAAAAACAACTCATCTTCCGGCATCTCCAGAATCAGGCAACTTCTCTCGTGGTGTAACTTCTGAAAGCGCTCCCGTTCTTCGTCAGTAATATCACCGGCAATCATTTTCTGAACCAGGCGCATGTGTTCTTCATCTGGTTTTGCGGCATCCCCCTTAATTGAAAGCCGGACACCGTTGCCCGTATTTCGACTGAGCAATGTCAATGCCATTTTACCATAATCCTTATATATGAAATTGCCCTTTCCAAAGGTGCAACCGGTCAACACCTGTACCGCATCTGCCGAACACGCATCCGTTTCAACGATGGCAACAATCTCTTCATCCTCTGAACGGTTTGCCTTAAGCCAGTCCATCCCTGCCTTTGCCGCCCGATATCCAATGGAAAGCCCGGGGCACACATGGCCATGAAAGGCTGCGCATTTTTGAAAATCTTCGCTTGCCATAATATCCTGTGCACGCATGTTGTTCTCCTTAGTTGCGATGATGAAAATAGTTGGTGATGCCCCGGATAACCCCCATCAGGGTTAACGGGTTAAACACCAATGCATGACGGGATAACTTTATCTCATTTTCGGTGGGATTGTAAATACCATGATGTGATGAATAGGATTTAAGGCCCCTTTAGAACAGCAATCGCACCACTGTTATCGGTCAGTATAGAGGCTTTCGGTACCGCTGAATACGGATAGAGAGGGGCGCGGGCATCCATGATCCCCGCGCCCTTGGTAATAGATCACTCAAGTTCCGCCCTTACGGTGAGTGAGCCTTTTTCTTCAGCCTTGATGTTCTTACACACCACCGTACCGGGGGTAAGCCACAGGTTTGCCGGTTCTGTCCTATTCGGGTGGAGACACCAGGAACCATCTGGGCATAAATCCGGACGATCCTGGTGTCTGCACATTGGGCCGGGAGGACCCATTTAAACTAAAGGCGCACCGTCAATGCGATGGCAACAGTCAGTACAACCCATAATATGTTTCTTTTCATACATCACCTACTTGGTAAGATAAGCAGGAATGGAACAAACGCCTATCCTTCATCACTTCGGGTACAATGCATCAATTCATGAGCAGCCTCGTGCCTGATCACCAGCTTGTCGCGGGCGATCGTTCCTGGCGGCAACTGGCTATTGTCAAGAATCGAAGTAAAAAGCGGTGGCAACGGATCTCTCCGCATCAACAACTTCATTGCCTTCTCGCCATCGTAAGGCACCAACTGACGTTTCGCAGTTGACGGGGTGACGATAACCGCCGGCCGGGTCATCTGACTATCCGGCATATCTTCCAGGTCTCTCCTATCGCCGTATGTTTGTTGAAGGCTCTCCACTGTTCCAAAACCAAGCGCCCTTGTGGGGCAGGACATAACGCACTGTGGATTTTCACCCTGCTCCAGGCGATCAATGCACATATCACATTTTTGTGCCGGCACATCAGGGGCATCACTTTCAAACACCGGAGCGCCATAAGGGCAAAGCTCATAGCACTGCCGGCAGCCGGTGCACGCCTCCTGGTCGATAAGCACAGCACCGTATTTGTCCTCTTTATAAATGGCATCTACCGGACAGGCGTCGATACACGACGGCTGCTCACAGTGATAGCAAGGGATCCAGCGATAGTGAAGCCGAATGGCCGGAAAGCTTCCTTTCTCATATTCATATACCCGTAAGTATTTTAGGGGTCCGGGCGGCAGTCCATTCAAATTCTTGCACGCAACCGAGCAGGTCTTGCATCCCGTGCAACAGCTTTGATCGAAATAAAATCCATATTGTGGCATTATTCACCCTCCCATTTCTCGATTTGAACAAGACCCTTGGCCGGATAAAACCCGACAACGGTATCCGGCAAATCGGTGTTGTGCGTAAGGAAATTGGCCGATCCGCCGCGGTCTATCCCATCCGGCATCAGGCGGCTTTTTTCCTTACCGGGACGGTACCATCCGCCATGATGAACAACGACATTTCCGGGGATGATTCGCCACGTCACATAGGCCGGCAGGATCATTTCACCAATGTCATTGTAGACCCTTACCGGATCATCATCTTTTATACCACGGGATACGGCATCCGGAACGCTCATCCATACCGCGTGCCGGTAACAGTCATCCCGAAGCAGTGGATTGTTGTCGTGCCAAGAGTGTACCCGATAATAGGCATGGGGAGATGACATGAGCAGGGGATATTGCTTCGCATCCTCACTATAAAACGTATCCTTGCCCCCCTTGGTCATCTGCGCCACCGGTGGCAGCTTCCCTCCCCCGTAGCACCGATTGCCCACCTGGGCTTCGTTCTCAGAAAGAAATCCCTTACCCTTTGCCAGTAGCTCCGAGTGAAACTCGAGCTTGCCAGAGGCGGTGCCACTGAACGGGTTCTCCCCTTTTTCCACCACGTTTTTAAACGGATAATAAGGATCTTTCGGTGAATCAAAACGAAAAATTGGCTTTTTCAGAAACGCTTCCCAGCTCGGTGGCTTCAGGGGCGCAATTTCCGGCATGACCGCCCAATCCTCATACGCCTTCCGGTCATCTTCAAGTAATGCTTCATACCACTTGTCGTGGGGCACATCGACCATATTAGGTTTATACTTGTCCGCGATCCCAAGCTTCTTCGCCACCTGGGTCCAGAACCATTCCGCCGGCCGGATGTCACCCGGTGGATCGATGCACTTCTGACGAAGGATGAAACAATGATGCCAAGCGAACCACCGACCCCAGAAGTTCTCATGTGCCCCCTCAAAAGCAGATAGCCCAAATGGAAGCAGTATATCCGCATACCGCGCAGAATCCATGTCTGCAAAATGAGACCACACCATGACAAAATCTACCATTTTAAATGCCTTGATGGTCATATTGATTTCTGGCAGCGTATTTAAATGGTTATTGCTTTCCATGATGATCATCTGAATATTGGGGCTCCGGGCGTCGGGTGTGCTGCCGATTTGGTTGTGGTACTCTTTTTTGGTAATTTCTCCCTTGTCCAATTTCTCCCTGAGGACAATCGACTTGGGCCAGTGATGCAGTTCCATAAGGGTTGGCGGAACATAGGCGTCCTCCTTTACCCCCCAGGCATCCTCCCAATTTCTTATCGGCAGCGGCATGTTCAAACCAAACCAGCTATTCATCCACAGCCCTGTATCCGCCGCCGCCGTTCCGCCTGGAATCAGCATGTTACCTGTCAGGGCCTGAAGGTACATGCATGCTCTGGTCGTATTTTCTCCATAAAACTGCCGGCCCAGGGTCAGTGATGAGTTCAGATTGACCGGTTTGCTATTGGCGTAAAGCCTGGCGAACGCCTCGATCATTTCGGCGGGAACGCCGCATATTGCCTCCGCCCACTGAGACGTCTTATCGGTGCCGTCCGAATGGCCCAACACGTGAGCCTTCCACTGTTCAAGGCCCTCAGGCTCTACATACTCTTCAATGAAGGCCTTGTCGCAGATCCTCTTTGAACCAGACATTGGCCATGGCGATCATCATGGCAACATCGGTGGTGAGGCGTATCGGAATCCATTGGTCCGCCAGAACCTCCACTGTTGGCGTATACCGGGGGTCGATAACGATGATCGGAATGCCCCGCTTCTTGGCCAGCAAAAGATATTTACCCGACAAGGGGTGGATTTATCCCGCACTACCTTGGCCGGGTGGGTCATAATGGCCGCCGGACAGTGCGCACCGATTTTGGAATTGCTGGAAAACAAAATTCGGGGCGGTCCATTGATCAACATCGATGAGATCCCATTGCAAGTTTTAAAAGAACCGGGTCGGAGCAACACCACCAAGTCGTACATGTGGGTGTTTTGCGGTGGTGATACGAATCGGAAAGTTGTGGTGTATCGCTATCACCCGACCCGTAGTGGACAGGTTCCCATGGATTTTCTCGGAGACTACCGGGGGTATGTGCAGAGCGACGCCTTTTCCGGATACGAGCAGGTTGGCCGTAAAGAAGGCATCGTGCACGTGGGTTGTTTTGTCCATGCAAGGCGAAAATTCGTTGAGGTCGTCAAAGCCAGGAAGAAAAGCCGTGGCGGAAAACCGAAGCCCAAAGGCCTTGCAGACGAAGCGATAGATTTTATTGGGAATCTATACCAGATTGAAAAACAGGCCAGACGTGAACAGCTTTCTTATGATGAGATCCACCAACTTCGACAACGAGAGGCAAAGCCGATCTTAGAGCAGTTTAAGCTCTGGCTGGAGGCCCACCAGCCGTTGACGCCACCCAAAGGGCTTCTTGGAAAAGCGATTCAGTACACATTGAACAACTGGGAAAAATTGATTGTCTATATCGAAGACGGCCGTCTGAAACCTGATAACAATGCTGCTGAGAATGCCATCCGCCCGTTCGTGCTTGGCCGAAAAGCGTGGCTCTTTTCCGGATCACCCCGAGGCGCCGAGGCCAGCGCCACTTTTTTCAGTCTCATCGAAACAGCCAAGGCCAACAACCACGAACCCTATGCCTACTTGCGTTACATCTTCGAGAAATTACCGTTGGCCAATACCGATGGAGATTATACCGCCTTGCTGCCTTGGAACCTCGATGCTAAAACTATTTCCGACGCTTCCCGGAAGTAGTCTATTGAACGCTTACGATTTAGCAACACCTAAGTATCCTGTTTTCAAAGAATAACGCAATTCCTTTTTGCCTACGATTGTTCTTAAATCAATTGGAACCATCATTCTAAAGCAATAACCATATGGATTTCGAATTATGTAGGAGGGAGAATGACTTAAGGACTTCATTTTATTGCCTCCATCTGCTAATGTGTGTAAGTTAATTGTGTAACAGGTGGGGTTAGGTAGGGTAATAGAATGCTCAAAATAAAAAACCTTCTGTCGAAACAGAAGGTTATTATTTTTTGAATGGAGATGAGGGGGATCGAACCCCTGACCTCGGCATTGCGAACGCCGCGCTCTCCCATCTGAGCTACATCCCCACAAAAGGTAAGGGAGTCTATAGCAAATTGCTCGGAAGGGGTCAAATAAAAAAAGCGCTGTACCTGTAATAATATGGAGGTTTTTTTAATGAGTTATATCATAAAGTTAAATGACGCTTATAAACGTTTTACATTAGATCAGGACAAAATATTTTCACCCACTGAAACCGTTCAAAGATTCAAGAAAAAATTAAACTCCCTTGAACTCAATGTTCTGGAACAAGCGGTTCGCATTGACAATGGACGCCTCGGCATTCCAGTCTTTTTCAGTATTTGCGGAGACGATGCGTTGGAAATTATCGGGACCCAGAAGCAGATGGGAAAAGGTGCAACACCGGAACAGGCGGAAGCCAGTGCCGTTATGGAACTTGCCGAACGTTTTAGCTTTTTCAGTTTCTCAAAAAACAGCGCCCACTTCTTCACAGACACATATCAGAACATTACGGGTCCCAAAATACCCTTTTCGCACATTGCCCAATCGGTGCATGACGATTCCGATGACCTTGAAATCAGCCAATCCATTTTTGAAACGTTGCCGCTCAAATGGACATGGGCCTATAATCTGACCACACAGGAACCGGTACAAATACCCTTTGACTGGTTCTTTATGATCAACGAATTCAATGGTCCCTCTGCCGGAAACTGCGTTGAAGAAGCGCTGAGTCAGGGAATTTGTGAAATTGTCGAACGTCACGTATCTTCGCTTATCAGCCAGAACAGTCTAAAAGTTCCGGCCATTCGGCCCGAAACCGCCACCGATCCCATGGTCAAGGAGATGCTGGCAAAATACGATCGCATTGGCGTCAAGCTATATCTTTCCGACTTTACCCTCGATATGGGCATTCCATCCGTAGGAGTTCTTGCCTATGATCCAGTGACTTTCCCTCAAAAAAGTGAAATTGTATGGACCGCCGGCACAACCCCATGTCCGCAAAAAGCCTTGAGTCGCGCGCTAACGGAGGTGGCCCAGCTTGCCGGTGACTTCAACACATCCTCAAATTATGTGGCAAGCGGTCTGCCAAAATTTACGAGCCTTGAGGCGGCCGGGTATGTCACGTCCCCGGGCAATGTGGTGGACATCGACAGCCTCCCGAATCTTTCAAGTGATAATATCAGAGAGGAAATTGAGCGCTGCATCGACGCCCTGGCCGGAAAAGGCATGCAGATATACGCCATCAACACCACCCATCCTCAGCTTGAGATTCCGGCATTCTATACGATCATTCCCGGTGCCCATTTCAGGGAGCGTGCCCTGGGAACAAGCGTTGCGATGTTTTGTTCAAAGCTGATCGCGGAAAAGCAGTCCCCCGATGTGGCCATCACCAAACTCATGGAAATCGACCGTAAATTGCCCGGAAAATACTATGTGCAGTTTTATCTTGGCACCTGCCATCTTGCCATGGAAGCACCCCAAATCGCTTTGGAATACTTTTCAAATGCCCTTTCAAGCAATCCCAACGCTCAGGACATTCCGAGTATTTATTCATACATGGGCGTCTGTTTGAAAGATATGGCACAATACCGGGAAGCGCTCTCTGTGCTTCAAAAAGGAGCAGAGGCGGATAGCGCGCGGACCGATATCTATAATCTGATGGGGTTTTGCCATTTTATGCTCAAAGAGCATACGGCGGCCATTGACTGTTTCGAAAAAATTCTGAAGTTAGATCCTTCCTCTGCGATTGATTATGCCAACATCGCCTCGAACTATCGGGACATGGGCGAGACGGAAAAGGCAATCCACCACTATGAGCTTGCCCTGGAGCTCGATCCCACCATCGATTTTGCCAGAGATAACCTATTCAAACTAAAAGGTAAAAACGACTAAACATTGAAAACAGATGGCGGCGTCTTACTATTGAATAAGGAACACGTGAGGAGGTAACTATGGAAAAACAAACATTTCATGTGCCCAATATATCCTGCTGGCACTGTATCGCAGCAATCAAAAGAGGCTTGAAAGCGTTGCCCGGCGTTAACAGTATTGAAGGAAGCCCCGACAGCAAAAAAATCGATGTAGAGTGGGAACCACCGGCAACCTCAGACACAATCAAAAAAACACTGGTGGAGATGAACTATCCTGCAGACTAATCTATCATCATATACCCTGCCGATCGCGGGAATGAGCTGCGCCAATTGTGCCATGAACATCGAGGCGGCCGTGAAACGCATGGATGGCGTTTCCGACATAACCGTCAACTTTGCCGCCGAATCGGCCACGGTGACCTTGGAAAAGGACCGGGTATCCTTGAAGGACGTCGTTCACACCATTGAAGCGACCGGCTTCAAAGTGCCCGTAAACGCCACAGCTGTTTCTAAGGCAACTCCACCCCATCCTTGCAGCAGTGGCCATGGCGTTCAGCAGCATCTCGGTGGTGCTGAACAGCCTGCGGTTAAGCCGCTGGAAGCTGTAAATCCAAAACAGTTTGATCAATCTTTCAATTCACGCTACTAAAGCGGTCTGAAGAATCAAGAAATCTTTTGTTTAAAAGCTAATTAACAGCAAAATGGATAATTTTGGGTTAAAGATTTCACTGTCTGAAAGAATTAGGGGCTGTTAAGAGATGAAACAGCATCTACCCATCCTGCGTTCAAAACTGACTCCCCCCAATATCGCACATGCACTGGTGAGAAAACCGCTGGTCGATCGGCTGGAAACGATATTACAAAAAAAATTGGGCACTGTCATTGCCGGTGCGGGCTATGGGAAATCCACCCTGGTTGCCCAGCTGGCAGAAAAACTGGAAGGTCACGTCATCTGGTATCGGCTGGATGAAACCGATGCGGATTTTTCCGTTTTCATGTCTTATCTCATCGCCGGCATTCAGAAACGCGTTCCCCGGTTCGGCAACGGGCTTATAGAGCAACTCTCCTTTCCTAAACTTTCACCCAAAAACAAACAAAACCTTCTGTTTGAATTTCTCGCCACAATTGAGCAAACCATCTCTGACCACATCACGTTCATATTGGATGATTTTTATCTGGTTGATACAAACAAAGAGATTGCTGATATGTTGACCTTTTTGGTCGATCGGTCCCCGTCAACGCTTCACCTTGTCATAATCAGTCGCATCGCGCCGATAATCAAGCTGTCACGGTATCGTGCCATTCAGCAGCTGGTCGAACTCGATGAAATGAATCTTGCTTTCTCTGAGGAAGAAATTCAACACCTTTTCCATCATGTCTTGGGGGTTGAGATCAATCGATCCCTGTCCACTGATTTATTCGATAAGACAGGCGGTTGGGCAGCCGGTCTCATTCTCTTTTATCATGCCCAAAGGACATCCGCGACCGGAAAAATGCCAGAAACATCATTTACCATTAGTCGGCCCCCCAAAATCGTCTTCGAATACATTGAAGAAAATATTTTCGCCGGGTTGCCTGTTGACATCCAGAAATTTATGGTGGCCACCTCACTGCTGGAAACCCTCGATTCTGACTTCTGTAATACCATGCTGGGCCGAACCGACGCTGCGGCCATTTTAAAAACACTTTGCGAGCGTCACCTGCTGACGTTTTCAATCGGAGACGAATTTCAATATTTCCAATATCACCATCTGCTCCAGGAATTTCTAAGACATAAACTAATTCAGAAGGGTTATACTGATAACATACTTGATCTTCATTATAAAATTGCCGTTTCGTTTGAAAACGAAGGAAACCTTCAAAAGGCCCTACACCATTTTATTGAAGGAAAGCATTTTGACGATGCCCGTCGACTTTTTACCAGGATGGTGTTCAAGGATTTTTTAGACTGCCCGTTCAAATTCCTGTTACATGCATTTGACAAACTGCCGCTCGCTTACATTCAGGGCAATGCCAGATTGTTGCATCTTCGCGCCCGGCTTTTTTCCCTGAAAGGCAACCTGCCTGAAGCCATCAAGGATATTCAAGCCGCGTTACGCCACTTTCAAAAGGCCCATGATGAGGGAGGGATTGCCGCCTGTCAGAAAGATCTTGGGTTCCATTATTATTTGACGGGCGACGTCATCAAGGCCCGGGATGAACTTTCAAGGATATGGGGAGAAAGCCATAACGACCCATTTTTCCAGGTCGAAGTGGCCGGACATCTCGTTCTTTTCTCAGCAATTCTTGGCCAGATGGAGGCAGCGGACCAATACTTCCATACGATGAAAGCGCGGCTGTCAACAACCGGACGCACGGGAAATGATTTTTTCGTGCGGTGGATGGACCTTTGTTACAGCAACCGATGCCATAATTCAGGGAATTTTAACCGTGCCATCGAATTAACTGCCACCGCGCTGAATTCATTTAGATCCATGCAGATGGAGGCCCTGCTGCCGATCGCCAACTTCCAGATGGCCCTCACCCTCTTCTATCAGCATGAATTCGAGAAAGGCCTTTCCGCTGCAAAAAAAGGCATTCAGATCGCAGATCGACTCGGAATTACAGACCACCAGTATGCATGGTTATTGTACGCCCGAGGCCTCAATGCTTATGGTGTCAACCAGCTTGACGATGCAACGGAGGATGCCACCGCAGCTTATCATATTTTTAAAACAACCGGCCATCCCTGGGGCAAGGCTACGGCCTATGAACTCCTTGGTTTGATATGCTGCGAACAGCAGGACCCAAAGGCTGCTGAACATCATTTCAAAGAGGGGTTACAGTGGATTGACGGGCGGGGCCTTTTTCCCTGCCAGGGGTCTCTCTCACTCAACCTGACACAGGTGTTTCTGGAAAAAGGTAATGTCAAATTGGCGGAAGTCCTGTTGGCACGAATAAAGAAGGAAATCGATTTTTCCGCATTTCTGCGTTTTCGATATCATCTACTACAATCCAGATGCTTGGCAATGATGGGCCAAAATGAGGCGGCAAAGGAAAGCATATTTTCCGCGCTTAAACTGTCTCGACAGTATCACTACACGGGCTGGCTTCTGAAGGCGTTCTCATGGTCTGCCGCCACACTGCTCGATTGCCATGCCGACGGCACCATGCCGGATTATATCGAGCAATTGTTTCAGCAAAATAAAGCCAACTCACAGCAGCTTTTATTGGATCTACGCCGCATCAAAACCGGCCCCAATCAACGTGCGGCAAGCGCCCTGCGTCAGTTGCTTCCGAAAGCAGACCCTCCGCCCCTGCGGGTTAAATGCTTGGGCAGTTTCAAAGTTACCCTGAATGGTCGCGCTCTTTCCGCTTCGCACTGGCGAAACAACAAGGCCATGACGATATTCAAGTACCTGGCATTAAAAAGGAAGCACGGGGCTATTCCAAAGGAGGTGCTTTTGGAACTTGCATGGCCCGAAGAGGACATCCGCAAAACCAATCGCCGCCTCCATGTTGCCTTGAATTTTCTACGCAAGCAGCTGGAACCTGATTTAAAACGGGGAATCCCCTCTTCTTATATTTTAAGACACCACGGTGGGTATCAATTGACAATCGGCACGGATGGTCGGATTGATGTTGAAGATTTTTCAACGGCGGTGGGTGCCGCCGAAAAAATTGAAATTGAAGCCCCTGAAAAGGCACTGACGATATATAAGGATGCAGAATCCATTTACGGAGGCCCACTTTTCGAAGAAGATCCTTATCAGGACTGGTTTGCAGAGGAGCGTGAGCGTTTTCATACCATATATCTACGGTCTCTTTCTAAAATCATTCAAATAAACGAGCAGAACCATGCCTGGGAGGCCGCCATTCACTATGCCGAAAAATACCTGACCGTCGACAAATATGCCGAACCGGTCTACTGCGCTCTCATGCGTTGCCATAGCGCAATAGGCAACACCTCATGGATTAAAAGCACCTTCAAGCAATGTGAAAAGGTTGTAACAGAGGATTTGGCATGCCCTTTAAGCGATACGACGATTGGTCTTTTCCGCTCCCTCGTCGAAAAAAGATAGCCCGCCCCTCAATTAATTCTGGCTTAATTCCCATACCGTATAAATCCCTGAAAATGATGGACCAATGAAAGGAGGAAACATGCTGGAACTTGCATTAAAAGGGAACAAGCACTATTGGGGGTGGCTGGGGCTGTTAGGCATCATGATTGGTGGCGGCGCGGTCTGCTTTTCACATCAGTTGTCGTTCGGATTGGGCATAACCGGTCTTTCCAGGGATGTGTCCTGGGGGTTTTATGTGGCACAACTTACCTTTCTGGTGGGCGTGGCAGCCTCTGCCGTGATGCTGGTTTTGCCATATTATCTTCATGACTATAAAGCGTTTGGCGAAATCACCATCATCGGGGAGTTCGTCGCGGTTGCCAGTATCTGTATGTGCCTGCTGTTTCTGTTTGTGGACCTTGGCCAGCCATCCCGGGCATTGAACGTGTTTCTGTACCCCACCCCAAATTCCATTATCTTTTGGGATAGTATGGTACTGATGGGATATTTGGTGCTGAACATCATTATCGGTTGGAATGTTCTCGAAGCAAACCGAAATGACATTGCCCCTCCGACATGGGTAAAACCACTTATCTATCTTTCAATCCCCTGGGCATTTGCCATCCACACGGTAACAGCATTTTTATACTGCGGGCTTCCCGGAAGAGGATTATGGCTAACCGCAATACTGGCCCCTCGATTTCTGGCATCGGCATTTGCCTCTGGCCCGGCACTACTCATATTGCTGTGTCTCTTGATACGGAAAATCACCGCCTTCGATCCCGGCCGGGAGGCAATCCAGTCCCTTTCAAAAATTGTCGCCTATGGGCTGCTGGCCAACATTTTTTTTCTGCTTTGTGAAGTGTTTGTGGTATTCTATTCAAAAATCCCCGAACACATGGACCACTTTATTTATCTATATCAGGGGTTACACGGAAAAACAGCACTTGTGCCATGGATGCGGTTATCGCTTCTGTTGATGGGGGGCGCAATGATACTGTTGCTGGTTCCAGCGGCCCGGAAAAACGAAACAGTACTCGGGTGGGCATGTGTGGCCGTATTCTTCGGCACCTGGATTGACAAAGGGCTCGGGCTGGTGGCAGGCGGATTTATTCCCTCTCCACTTCATCATTTCCAGGAATACACACCAACGATTCCGGAAATCGCCATATCAATGGGCGTCTATGGGATCGGCATCCTCTGCCTTACAATCCTGTTGAAAATCGCCGTCAGCGTAAAGCTGGAGTAATCGCTATTCCCCTTTGGCAATCAGTTCATCGGCCAGTGCCAGGTAGTCCTGGGCACCAAAACTTTTGCTGCGATAGAAAACCACCGGTTTATTGACGTCCGCACTTTCGGCGATCGTAATATTGGCCCGTATGGTGGTATTGAACAGAACATCCCGATAGGGGGCTGTTTCACGCAGTTTGGTCATTATATTCTGGCTGACACGGGTACGCTGATCGAAAAATGTCGGCACAATACCGGTAATCTTCAATGAAGGGTTAACCTCTTCCTGTACCATCGAAATCGTATCGAAAAGATCCTCCAGCGCATCATATGCATAAGGCTGTGTCTGACAGGGAACCAGCACCTCCCGGGCATATACAAAGACATTGACCGTCAACAGGGAAAGACTCGGTGGTGTATCGAGCAATATGTAATCGTAGTCGCCATTGAGCACGGCCATGGCCTCTTTCAACTGGTTTTCCCGGCCTTCGACGTCTGCCAGCTCCAATTCCGTCCCGGCAAGGTCCACATGGGAGGGAATAAGTTCAAGGTTCTCCCAACGGGTTTGGACCACCGCCGCAGGGGCATCAATTTTTTCCGAGGGTCTGATCAGATCGTACACCGTAGGCATATCCTCCGACACCTCAATACCGACTCCCTTTGTGGCATTGAATTGGGGATCCATATCCACCACGAGCACCCGTTTCCCTCTGAATGAAAGAGCCGCACCAAGATTAATCACAGTGGCTGTTTTGCCAACGCCACCTTTTTCATTCGCGATTGCTATAATTCTTGGAAATTCCGCCATCTTCAAAAATCCTCCGCGTTTGTATTGGGTGCCAATTGGTTTTTGTCAACGTCATCCGACTTTTTTATGGCACCGATGAATCGTAATGCCTTATTTCCAGATCAGTGTTGAGAAATAAGCGTAAATGCCATTTCATATCATCTGACCGCATACATTTTTTCATTTCCGGCATAAACGGTCGGCAGCTGACCTTTAACCCTGTCAAGATTTTCCCCGATCTTCTGTGCCAGATGGGCCATTTGCTGTAACACCTCTGTGGCACGTACTTTGTCCAACTTCTGGGACTGGATTTCATCCACCATATTAAGCAAGTTTTCCGCATGATCCTGAAACCGTTTCACCAGCATCTCTTTGAGCGCATTTGCCATGGCATCGGCCAATCGCGTCAGGTATTGAAACTTGATGTTCTCCTTGTAATCCCGCATGTGAAATCGAATCGATTTTTCTGTCTCCCGTTTCATCCGCCGCCCGCCGTCCTTGAGCGCATCAAACTGACGTTCAGCCTCGTCTTGAATCGGCTTTTTCAGTAACCGTTTAATGAGATGGACCGCCGTATAGATTCCCAGTCTCATAATGGCCTCGGTCTTTATCCGAGCGGAATATCGTAGGGTAGCCATTGCCGGGGGCAGCACCAGTCCGGCAATGGACTTAACCGTGTCCAGTTTTGGGATTTCAACAGACCGGTTTACATGATCAAGCGTGGCAATGCCAATATCGGCCAAGCTCTGATTAAACTCTGCCAAAGCATCCTGAATCATGACATCGTAGGGTTCCAGGATGGCGCTAAGATGCCTGCCGATTGATAGTTCAACTTCGCGAACGTGTCTCATGATCTGAGGGGTGATGGTATTGGCCATGTACTCATCGAGTGTCTGCTTAAAGCCCTGATAAACCGAGTACATGGTATGGGTAAACCCGGTTTCAACCAGTTGCTCCCGGTAAGACATTACCTGCAAATCACAGTGGGAGATAAATCCATTGATCTGCTCAACGATCCCTTCGGGTTTTTGGTCAAAGAGGCGATCCGTTTCCTTCTTTAATTCCTCTTTAATCCGGCCAAGGGAACCATCCAGCGTGGTATTCACCATCGACTGGATTTTTCCAATACGATCCTGGTAAGCTTCAATTTTCCGGGCAAGCTCCTTTACCTGGTCAGCCCCTCGATGGATAATTTCCTGGTTTACAGCGATCCAGTGTTGCGCTTCTGAGGTCATCACACGCATTCGCTGCATTTGATTTTCGAGCAATAGTGCATAGCGTTCCTGGTTCAATTTATGCTGGAAAGCGTCAAAAAACGACTCGGACTGGGCGTCAGAAAACCGGATCATTTCTTCATCGCCCTCCCATTGGGTCAACCGATGTTGGTCTTTGGCACTCAGACGCTCGCTTTCCACCCGAAAAAGATTCAGCAAGGTTGAGAAGGTGTATATTTCAGGATTTGTCTTTAAATAGGAAAGGTCCTCTCGCACTTTTTCGATTAGGGCATTCAGGTCACGAAGGGATTCATGTTCAGTAAAGTCGCAGTTTATCACAAATTGGATGTTATCAATGATCCCCATCTGCTTGATCATGGATAAAAATCGGATGTCCGCCTGCCGAATGCCTGTCCTGCTACTGATTACGTATATGATAAGGTGGGTCTGATTCAGATAGTCCTGAATCATGGCCAAATGAAATGGATTAGGGGAATCACTCCCCTGACAATCTGCGATTTCGATGTATTCCGCCAGGTGCTCACAGTTTGTCTCCAACTGCATATCACGCAAATAAACGGCAAGATGGTCGCTTCCGGCAAAGGCCCGATGTTCCTCAAACCGGTCATCACCATACACCAGAGACCGCTCATCGGTTGAAAGGATTTCACGAACCCGAGCGTATCCTTTTAGGTAGGAAGTAAGGAGAATGTTGTTCGCATCACATACGCCGTTTGATATTCTCTGGTCCGGCTTCAGGGCCGCCAAGGCCTTCTCGAGATCTTCCCGGTCCTCACGCCTTCGCACGTCAAAGGCGTTGTCGGGATCTGTCTTTGAAAACTCAGGCAGCAGGACAAGCGCCTGGTTCATGTCTGCGTTCACGTCTTCCCAGGTCTTGAAATAAAGCTTGGCACGAAGGGATGGGCCGCGTCGTACTTTTGTCACAATTGAGGTCACGACCCCCGCGCCCCGTTTTAAATGGTCCCCGTTCAGAAAAGCGTTCACAAATGTACTTTTTCCTGACTTGATAGAGCCAACCACCGCCACGCGAACCAGTTCCTCGGACAACTGCTTATGGATCAACGTGCAATTATCCTTCCAGTCTTTGAAGACAGGATTCGAAGGACCGCTGATGATATCGGTTTTTGAAAAAAGGGAGGCAAGGGACGAATTGATTGCCAGAAGATCATCTTTAAGTTCGGAATAGGTATTCATAGGTTGTAATCTGTATAATTCTACAGCTTAGACTGTATTTAATTTTTATTAATCTTGGCAGCTTATTACAATGGAACAGCATTAATGTCAAAACGATTTGGCACTTGAATACTGTTGCCGCAGAGGGTTGATAGGTCGTGGAAGAATCTTTGGCGCAGAAGGTGACGACTAAGGTTTGAAATAACAACTCAGAATAAATCTTCTTAAAAATGAGAAATCAACTGTTTTTTCACAGGAAGGCCCCGTGTTTCCCAAAAAACAGAGACAACAGCCGGTGGCCCTATGTTTCAAAGCACCCAAGTCACCGCAAATCCCTTTTAGCACAACCCCTTGTATAAAAAGGACTTTTATGATATAGGAATTTGAAAGTATAAATTTGATGTGCATGCCGACACCCACAAATTACGTGAACGGCTTCATATAAGTGAGAGGATACGATTTTCATGTCAGAAAAACACCCGGAATGCCCACTTTACAATCCCTCTAATTGTAAAGAATACTATAACCCAAAACTTTGTGCGTTCGTTCGTAAAGACAAGGTTTGCCTGAAAAAAAAGAAGCCCAAGCCCAAAGCCAAAGCAAAAAGTTGATGGCGTACGCCCTCTTTCGCCTCTGATACCCTGTCAATCGTCTACCGATATATTTCAGAACCGTTTCATGAAACAGGAAACCGGGGGATCAGGCATGCCCGGCCGTTGAGGATAAGAAGTCGGGATCAATACCCAATCGTTCCATTGCGCGCTGCCACTTAAACTCCACGGGGGTTTTAAATGCAATTTCTTCCGTGGCGGGGCAAGTCAACCATGCGTTTTCTTTCAATTCGAACTCCAGCTGCCCGCCCCCCCATCCCGAACACCCCAGAGCAATCAGGAAAGATTCCGGACCTTCTCCAACAGCAATAGCTTCGAGGATGTCTATTGTGTTGCTGAGGGCAAACGCCGGAGATACGACCAAGCACCCTTTCCAGGAAAAAGGAAGGCCATGCAGCACAAATATCTCATTGATGTGAACAGGCCCGCCGATATGAACAGGAACTGCACCGACTTGTTCGTGGTAAGATATGTTTAGCTCTTTACATATATCTGCAACCGTGACATCCGGATGTACTCTATCGAGCGTAATACCCATAGCACCATCACGATTGTGTTCACAGATAAACGTCACTGTCTTGTGGAAATTGGGATCTGCCAGCAGCGGCATAGCCACGAGAAAGCTCCCTTTAATGGATTCATGCCCCGTTGTTTCCATACGCTTCAACCCTCATGTATCGATTGACGTATAATGTAACACCTATACCGTTAAACGATTTGACCCGCAACCTTAAATAAAACTCTTGCGCATTCGTCATTCTATGTTAAGGTTGCCACCGGCAGTTGCCATTTTACCATAAGTGAACAGGTGACTCCATTTGAGTACCATGATAGCGGGGTAGCGGTATGAAAGTAATAGGGCCGGGAGGAACGCCACTGGTTCCGCCCGACATCGGGCCAGGAACGAAAAGTTCGGCCGAACCTTCCGAATTTAAAAAGATAATGCAAAAAGCGGTTGCAGACACCCCGTCCGGCAACTCGCCTTCCAAAAGTACACAACGGTTGATGGAACCCCAAGCAGCACCCTTGTTCACTGATGTCTCTCCTGCGACTTCCATTTTGAATAAAGCCAAAGGAGTTATTGATCTAATGGAACACTATGCGGAATCCCTCGCCGACCCCGGCAAGTCGATCAAGGAGATCGAACCCGTACTAAATAGTTTTGTCACAGAGTCAAAGGCTATTCACGAGGAATATACCCAAAATGAAAAAACTTCCGGCGAACTAACGAAAATTCTCGAGGATCTCCGCAGGGCAGCCCAATTGGAACGAATTCGTTTTCGACGCGGGGATTATGTCGATACAGACTGAAAGTAATGTCAAGCTTAACGTTTTTTCCCATCTCTTCAGTGGATACTTTATCTCGTTTTCATGCATTTCAGTGCCATCTGTCGTCCTGCCTGGAGATAACGTCGGACTATAGTTTTGTGAACCTTTGGGGATGGGCGGCGGAATATGACCTCTCGTGGGCCTGGACCCGAGATCTGGTCTGGATCAAGCAACAACGCCCGTCGTCAGCTTACTGGGCCCCACTGGGGGCGTGGGCGGACGTTGACTGGGCTGCAGTGTTCGAAGAACTGTTTCCAAAGCCAGCTGATTTTTTACGCGTCCCGGAAAAGCTGGCACGTCTCTGGACAACTGAACTAGGCAATCATATCGTTATGAAGGAATCGAGGGGCCAGTGGGACTATCTTTATTCAGTAAAAGAATTGGTGGCACTAAAAGGAAACCGGTTTCATAAAAAAAAGAACTTGGTCAATCAATTCGTTAAACATTATGATTACCAGTATCTTCCCATGGGGAAATCACTTATTAGCGCAGCCCTTTCCATGCAAACCGACTGGTGTCTTTGGAAAGACTGCGAATCTTCTGAAACCCTCGCCGCGGAAAATCGTGTAATTGAAAAAATCCTCACCCACTGTTCGTCATTTGGGAACCTTATGGGGGGCGGCATCATGTGTGATGAAAAACTGGTTGCCTATACGGTGGCGGAACCCCTCACAGATGACATGCTCGTCATCCACTTTGAAAAAGGGGACCCGGGTTATAAGGGCGTATATCAGGCCATTCATCAGATGTTTCTCGAATCGGTCGCAGGCACTTTCAATACCGTCAACCGGGAGCAGGATCTCGACGACCCTGGTTTGCGAAAAGCAAAGTTATCCTACCATCCGACGGGGTTCCAAAAAAAATACCATGTTACCTATTCCCCGTAGAAACCAGCTGGGTATGGAAAATTGCCGATAAAATGAAACCGGTTGACCTAATCCTGCAACCGGAATCGGATTGGTACCCGCACCCACATGCTGATTGCCTGATTTCCTCGCTGAGCAGGCTTGAACCGCCAGGTCGAAACCCCTTTCAGCGCCGCCGTATCAAGGACTGAATAACCACTGGTCTCAAGGATCCGGCGGTCCATGACCCGACCCTCCGTATCCACAAAAACTTCAAGCATGACAAGACCTTCGTATTTTCGCTTTCGGGCAACCATGGGGTAACGGGGTGATGGATTTTCAAGATAGAGCGGACGGGCCTCATGAATTACCTGACTGCTTGGAATGGTGTTTTTCACTTCACGGTCATCAGCTTTATCGTTTAACATGGTATTTCCCGAAGGCGCTGATGACGGACCCACCGATGCGCTCGTTTCTCCGAGTACATTTTTTTGTTCGTCCGGCGATGGTATCGGTTCCTGTTTGGGTGCCGGCACCGGTGCCTTAATTTTCTTGGGTCGTTCCGGGGCCCTCTCCCTAACCGGGATCGACGCTTTCTGAGGGGGAGGCGTTACGATCGGTTTTTTCTTCTCCTCGGGTACAGGCTTTTTGTTTTCGTCCGTTTCCGGCCGCTCCTGGGAATTTTGTTTTGGTAATAGAGCAGGTGCTTCGACCAGGGAAAAATTAAGGGTCTTGAATTCAGCCAGTTCAGGTGGTTTTTTTTCTATTTCAGGCAGCTTAACGATCAGCAAGGCGCCATGCAATGAAACTGCAATCACGGCTGCCAGGATCTTCCGCTTCATTCAGAATCTTCTGCCTTTGCCTGTAACGATATTTTCTCGATGCCAGCGTTTTTGATTTTATCGAGCACATAAAAAAGACGCTGGTAGGAAAGCTCCCGATCGGCGAACAGTAAAACTCCCTTGGTGGCGTCCTCCCCTGCCAAGTTTTTTAACGTATCGGTTAACGCTTCAAGGGCAACCGACTGTTTATCAAGATAAATATCACCATTAGACTTTACGGTCACCGACAGCAAAAGGTCCTTGTCCAACGTTGCCGAGGATGAAGTGGGAAGCAATACCGGAAGCCCCTTGTGGACCGCCATGGAAAGCATCGCGAAAATAAAAAAAACAAGCAGCAGAAAAACGATATCGATGAGGGCCAACATCTCAATGCGAGGTCTTTTTGAAAGTGGGACGTGAAGTTTCATAGGTATTTTCAATACCGTGTCTAACGATCGCGGTTTTCCTGCATCAGTTTTTCATAAACAATTTCAAGCCGGGTGGCATACTTTTCGATCGTCATCACCGCGTTTTCCACCTGTGCATTGAAATAGTTATAGGGAAACACCGAAAGAATGGCAATGCCAAGCCCAGCGGCGGTGGTAATGAGGGCCTGGGCAATGCCGGCGGTTACAACCTGTGGCTGCCCGATACCACTCGTTCCAAGGGCCTGAAAAGAAATAATGATGCCGATAACGGTTCCGAAAATTCCCATTAGCGGCGCCACCGTAATCATTGTATCGAGCACCCCCATGTACCTGCGCATCCGTTTGATTTCATCAGCGGCTGCGGACTCCATCGCCTTGGTCATGGAAAAATCCCGATGAAGAATACCGGTTACCAGAATTCGAATAATCGTATTTTTCGATCCTTTCGCCTTTTCCCGAACACCGTCCCAATCCCCTACCTGACAAAGTGCAAGCACCTCGTCGGCAAGGGATTGATTTTTCTTAATATCCACGGTTATCCAGAAAATGGTCCGCTCGACGATGACCGTCAACGCCACCACTGAACAGGCAAGCAACGGATACATCACCGGTCCGCCATTTATAAAGACGTCTAGCATGGGAGATTACCTCTCCTATTCTTATAACTCAACCATAATGCCGAGTAAAAAGTTAGTTCTGGGTGACGGGAAATGCGCTCTTTCAAGCGGGTATCCGCCAAGAACGCCATATTCTGCATAATCTTCATTAAAAAGGTTATTAATGTCAATAAAGGCGGTTACTTTTCTCCAACGATATTTCAATTTGGCGTTTGCGACAAAGTAACTTTTGTGGTCATTGAAATTTTGCTGCCAGTCACTGATAAAAGGCTGATCACCTATGTATTGACCGCTCACAATAATTGACAGTGGCCGCCAGAGATCTAAAAAGACGTTGGCACCAGCCTGGTGTTCCGGAACACCGGGGAGATTGTTGCCATCAAAAGTGCCGCCATCGATCTCCGCATCCGTATAGGCGTAATTGGCATCGATGGCGCCCCATGCAAATTGCTGGGCAACTGAAATTTCAAGCCCCTTGCGGCAGGTTTCCCCATCAAGGTTCTGATTCGAGTAGGCATACGGATTGTAAAAAATTTCATCATCGGTTTCAATGTAAAACAGGTTAAAACCAACAATCAAATTTTCTCTCAACGCATACCGCATCCCAACTTCATAATCATCAGAGGTCTGGGGACCTAAGGTCGAATCAATGGAATTCATAAAGAAGTTGAAAATTTCATCCAGAACCGGATAGCGGTGACTCTTTGAATAGCTGATGTAAAAATTTGAATTGTTGCTGAGTCTGTAATTGACCCCGGCCGTCCAGAGTTTTTCATCCAGATCAGCGTGATCTGGATTCGGCGTGCCGGAGGATGCGTCAAATTCATATTCAACCTTATCATACCGGTATCCACCGGAAGCAGCTAGCCGAGGGGTCAGCGCTATTTCATCATGAACGTAGTATCCATACCCTTTTCTTTCCATATTGGTCACGGTATGGGACAAAAAACCGAAGAATTCAGATGTATTGGTGATATCTTCTTCCGCACTCACATAATCAAATCCGATATTCAAGGTGTGCGGCACCCCAATGATCTGTTCCATAAAGATAACTTGGGGAGAAAAACTCACCGTATCAATCTCGGTATCACCGGTAAAATATCCGCCTGCAAACGTTGCATAGGATTCGGACGTTCGCTCCCGATAGGAAAGATCGATTTTCAGCATACTGTCCGTAAGAAAATAAATTTCGGTGCCCCCCTTGAAATAATAATCTTCCGTATCTGCAAAATCGTCGGGATTTACCGAATCCGTCCGGCGAACACCGGCAGCATATTCGCTGTCCTTAATAGAACCGGGGAGCCCAGCCGTGTCTTTATGGAACCCATGGCTCAGGTTGAATGCCAACCGTTCGCCAACAAGATAACCCAAATTCACCCCGACATCCTTGATCTGATTCTGACTGTTATCACGATAACCGTCCGTATCCAGATAGCTGCCATTCACCGCATAGGAGAGGCCATTTTCAGCCCCACTGATGTGAGCGCTTGCCTTATAGGTATCATAACTGCCGGCAGCGACCTCGGCTCCAGCCCGAAAGTCCTCTCCTTTTTTGGTAATAATATTAACGACCCCACCGGCCGCATTATCGCCATATAACACACTGGCGCGGCCACCGCGAACGATCTCAATCCGCGCCACACGATCAAGCGGAATCTGGGCCCAGTCTGTACCACTCAAATCCGCCTGATTGGTTCGTCTCCCATCCACCAGCACCAACGTATTGAGTGCCGCTGTCTCTCCAAACCCTCTCAGATCTACGGTATAGCTTCGCCGGCCACCAGTCACGTCGCGCACATGAACACCCGGTGCCCTCCTGAGGAAATCCGCCACATCCCTGGCGGTGGCATTTTGAATGTCTTTTTCTGTAAATACCGACACATTGGCTGGTACGTTGGCAATCTCCTCGGCATAACGTGTGGCCGTGACAATGACCTCTTGCATTATGCTTTCTGTTTCCTGGCGGTTCGTCTTTTGGTGTTCTTCTGAAAACGCACCCACCGGTATCAGTATGGATATTAATAGCCAATAAAACCCTATTACCATTCTTTTCATCGCTGAACTCCTTTTTGCATCCGTTGCATAAAAAAACCCGGACCAGTTTATTCCTGGTCCGGGTTGCCGTTTTTCAACCTTCTTGATGCCCCGCAGTCTCATGCTCCCGATGACAACTGCAACGCTGATACGACAGGCAGGTCTTCTGACTCCCCCGCCCTTCTAGCGGCCTTCCCATCCGTCACGCAAACCATCGGGTTGGTGGTTGCGTGTCAAACAGTGGCACAAGGTGCTAAAAAGGTCCCTTTCCATGACTAGAAAGGGGTCGAGGTTACAGCGGCGGGTCCGTTCCCGAGTTTCACGGGATTCCCTATTAAGCCTTGCGGCGCCTGTAAAAGTTGAATATTTAGTTGAATCGATATATTAAAGTCAAGAGGATTTTTAAAACAATCGAGTGAGCGATTGTGTCCGAAAAATGAATTTTCAGCGCGCATTAACGGTCGTATATGTACCTATAAACACCTATCGTTCGATTCGCTTGCAATTCAGGGCAACATATATTAAGAGGTTGCCAACATTTAATCAGCAGGGTTGTTACAATGCATTATGAAGGCAATATGATAAGGCCCCCCAGCGAGGCCAATTCTATTCTACTCCAGGTCACGGTGGGGTGCTCTCACAATAAATGTACCTTTTGCGGCACCTATACCAATGAACGGTTCCGCATCAAGTCAGATGATATCATTTCCTCGGATATCGATTTTGCCGCAACTTACTGCAAACGGCAGCGACGCGTGTTTCTCTGTGACGGCGATGCCCTAATCATTCCTCAAAAAAGACTGTTGAAAATCCTGAAAGAAATTAAGGCCAAACTTCCCTGGGTAACCCGAATCGGCACCTATGCGAACGTCAAAAGCCTGAAATTAAAGTCTTTCGAAGAACTTCAGACCCTCAAAAAAAATGGACTTGATATTTTATACATGGGCCTTGAGACCGGTGACGACACTCTTTTGGCGAAGATCCGTAAGGGCTTTACGGCTGAAACAGCTATCAGGATGGGCAAAATTGCAAAAGACGCCGGTTTCAAACTTTCGATTACCGTTTTACTGGGAATCGCCGGAAGGAACGCCTCCCAACGCCATGCCCAAAAAACGGGTGAGGTATTGTCTGCCATTGACCCGGATTATGTGGGAGCCCTCAGTCTGATGTTGCTTCCCGGAACGCCCCTTTACAATGATCATGTGAACGGAAAATTTCCAATCCTGAGACCAAAAGAAGTTTTACGGGAACTTCGCACAATGATTGAACACACCCATTTGAATAGGGGACTGTTTCATGCCAATCATGCATCTAATTATTTGCCCATCCGGGCGCGATTTCCAAAGGACAGGGAGGGGGTCCTGGCTTTGATTGACCATGCCCTTGCCGGAGGAATTCAATTAAAACCCGAGTACTTAAGGGCCCTTTAGCATATGTGCCTGGGCTGCCAAATGCCCCTTGCTTTTCAAGAAAAACAATTATATCAACCCACCGGAAATGATTATTTCCTAAATCACTAAAAAGGAGAACCTAACCATGGCCCACGGCCCCTCAGACAGTTCCTGTAGCCCTGATGACCTTTCCATCAACACTATTCGGACGCTGTCCATCGATGCAATTGAAGCAGCCAACTCCGGCCATCCTGGCGCCCCTATGGGATTGGCGGCCGCTGCCTATACACTGTGGACAAAATTTTTATCACATAACCCCAAAAACCCGAACTGGGCAGACCGCGACCGTTTCGTGCTGTCAGGCGGCCATGCCTCCATGTTGCTTTATAGCCTGCTTCACCTCACTGGATATGAGGTCAGTCTCGATGACATAAAAAACTTTCGCCAGTGGGGAAGCAAAACGCCTGGCCATCCGGAATTCGGACACACTCCGGGCATTGAAACCACAACAGGTCCCCTCGGGCAGGGTATTGCCAACGCGGTGGGGATGGCCATGGCCGAACGTCATTTGGCCGCCCAGTTTAACCGTCCCGGCCATGATATTGTTGATCATTATACCTATGTCATGTGCGGCGATGGTGATTTGATGGAAGGCGTTGCATCTGAAGCCGCCTCTTTGGCAGGGCATCTTGGCCTTGGCAAACTCATCTGTATCTATGATGATAACAAAATTTCCATAGAGGGAAGCACGGATATCGCGTTTACAGAAGATGTGGCCCTTCGATTTCAGGCCTATCAATGGCAAGTGCTGAAGGTGCCAGACGGAAATGATGTGACAGCCATTGCCGAAGCAATTAAAACCGCACAGTCCGAACCGAACAAACCAGCCCTCATCGCTGTCCGGACCCAGATTGCTTTCGGTAGTCCAAACAAGCAGGGAACAGCCGATGCCCATGGCGCGCCACTCGGAAAGGAAGAAACCTGTCTGACAAAAAAGAATCTTGGCTGCCCTGAAAATGAATCTTTCTGTATACCAGATCTTGCCCTTGATCAATTCCGGGCCTGTATTGATCGCGGCATAGCAGCCGAATCAGCCTGGAAAGACCGATTGAACAATTACAGCAACGAATTCCCGGAATTGTTTAGTGAATGGGCCAACGCCATGGAAGGCGATCTCCCCGATGATTGGGATAAGGATATACCCACTTTCAGTGGCGATCCCATCGCCACCCGCGCCGCCTCCGGAAAGGTACTGAATGCTATTGCCAACCGTTGCCCAACCCTGATGGGCGGCTCGGCAGACCTGGCACCCTCCAATAAAACTGAGATCAACGCATCCTATGATTTTCAAAAGGGAAGCTATGACGGGCGGAACATCCGGTTTGGCGTTCGTGAACATGCAATGGGTGCCATTATGTCCGGGATGATATTACACAAGGGGATCCGACCCTATGGCGGCACTTTTTTGGTTTTTGCCGATTATATGCGACCTGCCATCCGCATGGCATCACTGATGAAACTGCCGGTCATTTATGTCTTTACCCATGACAGTGTAGCCGTGGGAGAAGACGGCCCCACCCATCAACCGGTGGAGCACCTGGCATCCTTGAGAAGTATCCCCGGGCTGACTGTCATTCGGCCAGCGGACGCCAATGAAACTGCTCAGGCATGGCGTCAGGCAATGACCCATGCGGACGGTCCCGTTGCGTTGATTTTGAGCCGTCAGAAACTACCGGTTTTAGAATCCAATGATAATCTTAAAAACGGCGCTTACGTGCTGTCTGATGTACCTGGCCAACCAGATATCCTGTTGCTGGCTACCGGCGCTGAAGTCCATTTGGCCTTGGCAGCCCAACAACAGCTCGCGGAACAAAATATTTCGGCACGGGTGGTGAACATGCCAAGCTGGGAGCTATTTGAAAAAGCCCCAAACGATTATCGCGCAAGCATCATTCCCATGGACGACACGCCAAAACTTGCCGTTGAAGCAGCTATTCCCATGGGATGGGAAAAGTACCTCGGCGCCCAGGGCGATATGATTGCCATGACAAGCTTCGGGGCCTCTGCTCCTGGTGGGACGGTGTTGAAACAATTTGGATTTACGGCGGAAAATGTGGTCAAAAAAGCACTTGCACTACTAAAAAAATAACGTTTCCATTTTTTTGTACTGGTCCAATACCTGCCATTCAGACGCACCGCCTTAATTCAAACTGTGTCATGGCAGGTATTGTTGTTTCAAAAGTGTGCTATGATCGGCACACCCTGATGTGTTTCAAGTTCAAACACTTAACTGAAACCCCGTTAACCCCGTAGAAAGGGCGTTCATTCATGGATTATAAAATACTATTATCAACCTTTGGCATGGTATTTTTAGCTGAGTTGGGGGACAAAACCCAGCTTGCAGCCTTCTGTCTTTCTGCGCAATGCGATTCCAAGTTATCGGTTTTTCTTGGCTCCGCAGGCGCTTTGATATTAACCTCTCTTCTTGCAGTTCTTTTTGGGGGGCTTGTCGGCAAATTCATCTCCCCCCAATACATAAAAATAGGAGCAGGCGTCCTTTTCATTATAGCCGGTCTCTGGATTTTATTTACACCCACCAGCCAAGCCTGTTCACTGTAATCAAAAAAGGGGGCAAGAACGCCAGAAGAAGTGGATAGGCTATGCCAGCAACCGGTCAATGCTTGATATCGTTTCAGCATGGTCCACTTTTTCAAAACCCGCTTTCAACGATTCAAAACATGCGCGGACAACTGCTGTTTTAGGTCGAGGGGACGTCAACTGTATCTCTATGGTCCGAACGTCCGTTATTATTTCCACAAGCACATCGTATTCAAATGTGGATTCACATACCACCGGTTTGATACCAGTTAACAGTGTTTCCACAGCCTTCTTGACCGCTTCATCTAAAACAAGCCCGGTTCCAAGACGCACCGTATCCTCATCTGCTGAAGGCAACTTTGCCCCAAGTTCCTGAGCTTTTTCGATTCCCTCGGCACTGATACCAATGCCGCCAGACAACGTTTTCACTTCCGCCCACCCGTATCCCATCACAGACTCTGCCACCCGCGCGGCATCATCCCTATCAAGTTCAATGGTGGCGCCAATATCATACATTGACACCTGAGCAGAGCTGTCGGCCTGGGTAACATCGAAAAGGGCTAATAAAAAGCGTCGTTGTTGGTCATTCGGGTCGTTCAGCACCTTGTCCCTCCTGCAGTGTAATCAAGGGTTGCATCATGTTAACCATTTTATTTTGCAAATAATGCTACTTACCATGGTTTGGTTTGTCAAGCAGACCATAGTAAGTTGTTTCATTAATGGACTTGATATATTTTAAAAAATCGTTCATTTTAGGCGTACCTCCATATTTCAGCAATGGGGGCAACCCCTTCTCAATTCTATGTCAGCATGCCGTAAATTATAAACGATGATTGCAATTGAATGAACATAGTCATTCTTTTCAATAAAATGCCACTTAGCTAGGAGCAACGTTCCCTGGAACCACTATGCACACTGCATGTAAGGAGACCGTTATGGAATTAACAACCGTAAAAATCATAAATCCAAACGAATACAATTTTATTCTTGGTCACGCCCATTTTATTAAAACCGTAGAAGACGTCTACGAAGCCATGGTGACTGCCGTCCCCATGGCAAAATTCGGTTTGGCATTCTGCGAGGCGTCCGATGTCTGCCTGGTCCGGCATGCTGGCACAGATGAGGAGTTGGTCGAATTGGCCAAAAACAATGCATTTAACCTGTCTGCAGGGCATACGTTCATTTTATTCATGAAAGACATTTTTCCAATCAACGTACTTAACGCCATCCAGAATGTACCGGAAGTGGCCCGTATTCATTGTGCTACCGCCAATCCGGTAGAAGTCATTGTCGCTGAAACAGCACAGGGCCGAGGCATTTTGGGTGTAATCGACGGTTTTGCCTCAAAGGGCATTGAAGGAAAGGAGGACATTGAAAAAAGAAAACAATTTTTGAGAACTATCGGATACAAACAATAATCCCAACTCCCGCGACAGCGGAACGAACTGTTCGAAGAAAGGAGACCAGAGCATGGCGAAATTATTGTGGCAACCCTCACCTGAACGCATCAACCAGTCGAACCTGTCTCGATTTATCAGCAAGGTAAACGATGCCTATCAACTCAATATTACGGATTATCCAAGTCTCTACGAGTGGTCTGTCAATCATATTCCTGAATTTTGGAGCACCATGTGGGAGTTCGCACAAATTATTTCATCGTCTCCTTACACAGAGGTTATTGATGATCTTAAGAAAATGCCGGGGGCAAAATGGTTTTCAGGCGCACAGCTAAATTTTGCTGAAAATCTCCTAAGATATAGAGATGATCAACTCGCCATCATTTTTAAGGCTGAAAATCAATCCCCCATCCACATTACCTATGCAGAACTCTACCAGGAGGTCGCCCGCCTGGCCGACAGTCTCAAACAAATGGGAGTCACCAAAGGTGATCGGGTGGTGGGATTCATGCCCAACATGCCCCAAACCATCATGGCCATGCTTGCCGCCACAAGCATCGGCGCTTTCTGGTCCTCATGCTCACCGGACTTTGGTATCAAAGGCGTCTTAGACCGGTTTGGCCAGATTAAACCCAAAGTTCTTTTCACCGCTGACGGATATTATTTCAAAGGCAACCGGCTCAATTCCCTTGACCGTGTCGCTGATATCATCAAGCAACTCCCCTCTGTGGAAAAGGTGGTCGTGGTCCCTTACACAGACCAAAATCCAAACATTCAGAATGTTAAAAATGCTGTCCTTTTTAAAGACTTTATCTCATCATCCAAAAGCCAATCCATCACCTTTGAACAAGTTCCTTTCGATCATCCTCTTTATATCATGTACTCATCCGGCACCACCGGGCTGCCCAAATGCATGGTGCAAAGCGCCGGCGGCATTCTGATCCATCACATGAAAGAATTGCTGCTGCACACGGATCTAAAGCGAGAAGACAAAATTTTTTATTTTACCACCTGTGGTTGGATGATGTGGAACTGGCTCACAAGCGCGCTGTCAACCGGCGCAACCATAGTTCTTTTTGACGGCAATCCCTTTTTTCCGAATGCCAGCACCTTATGGGAACTGGCCCAGGACGAAAAAATCACGGTCTTTGGCACCAGCGCCGGCTATCTGACCGCCCTTCAAAAAACCGGTCTAAAACCCAAGGACGAATTTGATCTGAGTTCACTCCGGGCACTCCTCTCCACCGGCTCCCCGCTGCCAGTGGAAGGCTTTGAATTTGTATACCAGGATATTAAAAACGATCTTCAGCTGGCATCCATATCCGGCGGGACGGACCTGAATGGGTGTTTTGCACTGGGCAACCCGATTGGCCCTGTGTACGCCGGTGAACTTCAATGCAGGGGCCTTGCCATGAAGGTGGAGGCGTTCAACGAAAATGGCCAACCGGTCATTGGTCAAAAGGGGGAACTTGTGTGCACAGCCCCCTTCCCTTCCATGCCGATCTATTTCTGGGACGATCCGGATGGAAACAAATACCATAATGCATACTTCAACGTTTATCCCAATGTATGGCGCCACGGCGATTTTATCGAAATAAACGACCGGGGCGGGGCAGTCATTTACGGCCGCTCAGACGCCACCCTAAACCCCAAAGGGGTTCGGATCGGCACATCTGAAATCTATCAGCAGGTTGAACAGTACGATGAGATTGAAGATAGCGTTGTGATCGGGCAACCCTGGAAGAACGATGTCCGAATTGTTCTTTTTGTTCAAATGGTTGAAGGGTTCAACATGACCGAAGAACTGGCGAACAAAATTAAAACCGGTATCCGAAAAAATGTATCTCCCCACCATGTGCCGGCGAAAATTATCGAAGTGCCGGGAATCCCCTATACATTGAACATGAAAAAGGTGGAGTTGGCCATCCAAAAGGCCATTTCCGGAGAGCCGGTACTGAATAAAGATGCCCTTCGGAACCCTGAAGTATTGGACTTTTATTCGAATGTTGAAGCATTAAATCAAGACTAACCAATGCCTCATTGCAACCGTCAAATTTTAACCGAAAAGCGATTCGTAGACCAGGCTATCCGGCGGATCACATGGATTGGCCTGGTATTGAACATCTTTTTATCGGGTGTCAAATTCATAGCCGGTTTTTTCGCCCACAGCCATGTTTTGGTAGCAGATGCCGTCCACAGCCTTTCCGACAGCGTCACAGACGTGGCCATTATCGTCGGCTCCTGCTACTGGTCAAAACCGCCGGACCAGAGCCACCCATATGGGCATCAGCGCCTGGAAACCCTGGTGGCCATATTTATCGGTTCAATTTTATTGGTAGCCGGTGTGGGTATCGGCTGGCATTCCCTGACACTGCTGCACCAGCCCCATTCGGCCAATCCAGGTTGGCCGGCCCTGGCAGCTGCGGCTGTTTCAATGGTAACAAAAGAAATCCTATATCATTGGACGGTAAGGGCGGGAAAGCGTTTTAAGAACACCGCCCTTACCGCCAATGCATGGCACCATCGATTAGATGCATTAAGCTCCATCCCCGCGTTTCTGGCAGTGGGCACCGCAATTCTCTTTCCGTCCTGGATTTTCATTGACTTGGTGGGTGCCTTTGTGGTTTCGATTTTCATCATCCAAGCCGCATATCAAATCATCATGCCGGGACTCAAAGAAATTCTTGAAACCGGGGCCCCAGAAGAAATTTATGACCTGATTCGAACGATCGCAGCCGATCACCCACAGGTACTACAGGTTCATAATATCAGGACCCGGTATATCGCAAACCATCTTCAAATTGATTTTCATTTGGTGGTAGACGGATCCCTTTCGGTTCGGAAGGGCCATGACATTGCCGAAGACGTCAAACGCATAATCATCGATGAGGGCCCTGAAATATTAGACATCGTCATTCACATTGAACCCACGGAATCGATGATAGACCCCCCGGTAACATCGTGACCGTACGAGACTATTTTCACCTTGCCTTCTAATCAGTATGGAATGCCTTAACAAAAAAAGGCAGGGAAACACTCCCCTGACTTATTCGCATGTGGTGACGATCACCGGCAATGTAGCCAACGAATCTATTATGCTAAAACTATTCCTGCCCTTTTGAAAAAACCTCGATGACCTTGATATCCTGAGATCCTATAAACGCATCACCGTCTGTAGTATAACCGTTCAAGATGAGCGTGTTGTAGTCTCCAATAATCAGACCGTCCAACATTTTTATTTCTTCTGACAGGAATTTTGCCACAAAATTCCCTCTGGCATCGGATTTCCAATGGCTGATCGGGACATCATTAAGGTATACGGAAGACCCAACCACAGCACTGTATGCAACGTCGGTATGAACCGTGACGATTTCACTGCCGCTCTCAATATTGAGAACATTTGGTGCTACATCGATCTGGATCTCATATGCAAGCGATTTCGCGGGAGAGAGAAAACAGCCAAGCGCCATGATAATTAAATAGCAGACAAACAGATTTCTAGTAATGGATTTCATCATCATGCCCCCTTTGTATACGATACGGTTTATAAGCAGATGGGAAAATAAGTTACTTCAATGTAAAAGAACTACAAATAATATGCCAAGGGGGTTAATTAGTTTATTTTTATTATTTTATCAAATGGTTAAGGAATAAATAAGGGGGGCATGCGTATACGATCGGGTGGGAAATTGTATATTTTTTTCTTCCTGTATGTTCACTTTATCTGACACCTGTCAGTCAGTTATTTTCCTTTATAACGCCCGCAATGCTTTTATTTGCCCAGCTCCTCCTTGATGGCCATGCCAAGTTTTTCCAATTGGACCGGTTTTTTTACAAACTGTCCGGCACCAAGCCGTTGGGTTTTTTTCACCTCAGCTGTTTCTGCAAACCCGCTGACAATGATGGCCTTTTGACCCGGTTGAATTTTGACAATTCGTTCGTAGGTTTCCCTGCCATCCATGCCGGAAGCCATGATCATATCCAGCAGGATCAAGGCCACTTTGTTTTCTTTAATATAATCGACCGCCGCTTCACCACACGATACGGATTTAGGCTGATAGCCAAGCATTTCTAGCATCTTACAAAAAATGGCGTTCTGACTTTCCACATCATCTACAACTAGAATCGTCTCTCCGTTACCCAGATAGTCCTGAATTGATTTCGGGGCATCTTTTTCCCATATTTCCTCTCTGGTTACCGGGAAGTACAACTCAAACATCGTACCATTCTCATTGGCTGACACATCAACATAGCCATGGTGATCCTGAACGACATTCCACACCACGGTAAGGCCCAGCCCGGTTCCGCTTCTGCCCATGACTTTTTTGGTATAAAACGGCTCGAAGAGACGTTCAAGATCTTCTGAGGTTATACCCGCGCCGCTGTCCGAAACGGACAGCACGGCATATTCACCAACCGTAACATTTTCGTATCGGCTCATGGGCCGATCAATATACCGGTTGCTGGTCGATATGGTTACCGCTCCGCACCCCTCAATTGCTTCTGCCGCGTTTGACACAAGATTCATAATCGCTTTTCGAACGTGAACCGGTGAACCCTTTATGTTCAGCAATTTTCCCTCGAGGTTGGTCGCGATCTCAACGGCGGGGTTAAATTGTCTTAGTTTCGCAAACTCGGGAGAAATCAGATATTCTTCAACCATTTGGTTCAGGCTAAGGGGTTCTTTGGCAGAGGCAACGCCTCTTGCTGTTGTCAGAAGATCCTGAACAATCGCGGCTGCCTTGTTTCCTGAGTCCTGTATCAACTCTAATGGTTTTCGAAAACCGTCGTCTTCTGGCATGTTGAGCAGCAGCAATTCTGGATAACTTGTAATACCTGACAAAATATTGTTCAGATCATGGGCGACCCCGCCTGCTAGCAACCCCAGAGACTCCATTTTTCGAGACCTTGCAAGCTTTTCTTCAGATTCTCGCAATTTTTCTTCCGCCCGTTTGCGGTCAGTGATGTCCTGATTCACACCATATATATTGACGGTTTTACCATTATCAGCATCTTTGATGATAAAGTACCGTATGCTCACATAGCCGATCGATCCATCAGCGTAGCGTATTTGGTGTTCCAATTGCTGTGGGATGCGAACGTCGGTAATGGTATCAGCCCGCTTCAACTCATCTTTCAGTAGTTGGATGGCTTCAGGGTGGACAAACCGATGAACATATTCATCCCATGACATGGTATATCCACCAACCTGGTCTGCCGAGGTGCGAAACATTTTGTAAAAATGATCGTTGAACGTAAACATCCGACACTTCACATCGAATTCCCAGGGACCTAATTGGGCCATTTCAATGGTATTTGCCAGCTTCAGCTGGAGGTTTTCCTGCTCCTTTTCGACATGGTTTCGCTCGATGCAATGGCCGATGGTTTCACCCAAGAACCGCAGCAGATTGATATCATCATCACGCCAGGTTCGAAACATCTGAGCAGTGTCAAACCCAATAAACCCTTTTAACTTTTTAGAAATTTCAACCGGCACAGCAACAGCGCTCTGAATGCCCAGAGAGGCCATCCAGTCGCGCTCACGTTGCGCTTCGGGAGGCAATGCCCCGACATCGACAAGATTATAAACTTTTCGCTCCTTAAGATGCTTGAAAAACCAGGGGAGGTCTTCCACCAAGATAGGTGTTCTTAGCGCCATCTTTTGGGAATCAACCCCGCGAGAGTACCATTCATGGGTCTTTTCAAATTTCAACGCGTCACTACTTTTCCAATAAACAAAGGCCCTGTCCGCACCGATAAAGGCCCCGATGGATTCAAGGGCACGGGCTATCGTCGGATCCACGTCAGCACCTCCAGCGCCGGCAAGTTCGGAATATATTTTCGCAATAATGCGCTCGAATTTGAAGCGGTATCGGAGCGTTTCCTCAGCCTGTATACGATCTGAAATCTCTTTTTTTAGATGCGTTGTTTTCTTCTCTACTTTTTCTTCGAGTTCATCAGTGTGTAGCAGTAGTTGATCTGTGAAGGGCTTCATGATGAACCACAGGCCAAGCAGAAAAACCGAATAGATGAATAAAAACAACAGGCCTAAAATGATAAATTTGTTATGCAATGGCCCATAGAGTTCCCGCTCGTTTTGTGAAACCAAAAGTCCCAGATTGCAACCCGGGACCGGTGCATAGGCCATCACAAATTCATCGGCATGCCGTAATTCTTCTTTTTCATTGATTGCATTCTGAAGAAATCCCTGCAGTATTTTATCAAGTGTTTTTGATTTTTCCGGCTCTTTATACAACAACCTGTAAGGAAAAAGAGATCGAACTTGATTGCTGTCGAGATAACACACAACGATCTCACTTGTTTTTCCTAAACCCGTATAATTCGACACCACTCTTTTTAATCGGCTGATTTCCATGGTAACCAAATCAGTACCGAGATATTCACCTTTGCCATTTAAAATCGGTGCCCCAAGGATCATGACCGGGTTGCCACGAAAAGTCACGGGTTTAGAGATCACAACATCCTTTTGTTCAGGGGAAAACGGCGGCCATGCAGATTTGGGAACAATCAGACCGCACTTTGCAACGATCTGACCGCTTTGCCCCACCCGCAATATTCCGACGACCTCTTCGGATAACTGCATTGCATCCACAAGGCTGGACTCTGTGATAGACCTGAGTTGAATCAATGAAAGATCGCCCTGCTTAAATTGCTCTAGTTTCTGTCGAAGCTCAGAACGGCTGGTGATCTGCCATGCTATGTCCTTGGCCCGTTTCACCCATTCATTGATCGCGATTACCCGGGTTTGGGCAGCGTGGTAGATGGTATTATCCTGAAATTCTATTAAATGTCCGTAAATGGGAAGGATGATGAAAAAGGACAGCGATATTGTCAGGGCGGAGAGCCCTATCACCATATAGCGAAATATTTTTTTTTGCAGGTGCGAGGCGGATGTTGTCATTTTTTCCCATATTTTTCGTTAGTAGGAGATTAACACCCAGATGCAATTCACAACCTCCTAAAAATTTAATCAACCGGTCTCTATTTTTTCATTACAAGACCGGTAAAGATTACTATGCAGTTTATCGTTTTGGCACGATTAAAGTCAAGCATTGTAATTTTTTTGTTATTATTTCTTTATCTTATATCCTTTCAAAAAATATTTTTCGATTAGTTCGATCTACAATGAAACTCTGTTGAAAATATGGAGAAAGTTTGGGCTTTGTCGTAAAGTTTTGAAAAGCAATTGAAATTGATGTCAAAATAGGTTTTAGTACTAAGAAATTTATTCCAGTTTTGAAAGGATAGCATCCAACAATGATTCAGACGAAAATCCGGGCGCATGCCGAAGGGATCTTCTTACAACCACTATCCATTATCCTTTTATTATTAACCACAGCGATTGGTTGCGGAGGTGGCGGTGGAAGTTCCAGCACCCCGGCCAATGTTGCACCGGATGCACAATTTACCATGAGCACCAACATCGGCTCCTTTCCCCTGTTGGTGGTATTCGATGCCTCAGGATCCTCCGATAGCGATGGCACCATAGAGCAATACGACTGGCAATTTGGCGATGGCACCACAGGCAGGGGAGCAGTTGTTCAGCATACCTATTCAACCACCGGCACCTACAGTGCACAGTTGACTGTTACGGATAATGGCGGATTGAATGACGCGCTGTCTCAGGAGATTGATGTTAAACCACAATATTCCATCAGCGGTTCCATTTCATTAGCCGATCATGTGGTCACGGATAGCGATATCAATGATGTAAACGTATCACCGGTCTCTAACAACTCCTTTACAGATGCCCAGTCAGTCCCAACGCCTTGTTCGGTGAGTGGCTATGTCAATAGAGCAGGTACAGGCCCACGGGGTGCATTATGGCAATCAGGCGACCCGAACGATTACTACCGGGTATCCCTGACGGAAGGGATGAGCATCATCTTATATATGGCTGAAGACCCGAATGAAGCGGATTTAAATCTTTACCTGTATGACGATCAATTCACGCTTGTGGATGCTTCGATGTCCACCGATTCGATTGTGGACTCTCTAACATCTCCCCAGCAGGGTGTGTTTTATGTCCGGGTGGAGGCAACCGTTTCTGCATCCGTTTATACATTGACAATCGGACAGACAAATTCTCCAACCGTTCAATCCCTATTACGGCTGAGTGATGATTTTGTGCCAGGCGAAGTACTCGTCCGTGTTGAAGGGGACGACTCAAACGCTACGCCCGCTTTAAACGGAGGGGCCACCGGCATTTCTGCCATGGGGTTTTCCACTCAAGCGGGTCTTTCCGGTCAGGACAAATTATTACGGCAATCCGAAACGGTTAATAAACGCGACCTTTTCACTAGACTTGGCATTGAATCGTCCCTAAATAACAGCCTGTCGCCTGGGAATGCGGATCTGGAGACCATCGAAAAAATGGAAACCCTATGGATGGTCCGTGCACTGAGAAAGCAACCCGGCATCCAGTTTGCTGAACCGAATTACATTCGAAAACCCTTTCGGGTGCCCAACGATACCTACTATGCTTACCAGTGGCATTACCCGATGATTCATCTTCCGGAAGCTTGGGAAATAACCATCGGTAGCAGTGATGTAATAGTGGCTGTGGTCGACACAGGGGTGTTGTTGGACCACCCCGACCTCAACGGCCAACTCGTAAATGGGTATGATTTTATCTCCGATCCAGAAAGCGCTCTGGACGGTGACGGTATTGACGACGATCCGGACGATCCGGGGGATGGCGATATTGGCGGTAGTACGTTTCACGGAACCCATGTGGCAGGCACCATCGCTGCGCTTTCGAACAACACAAGCGGTGTTACAGGTGTTGCATGGAATGCCAGAATCATGCCGCTAAGAGCCCTTGGAAAAGGTGGCGGTACCTCAAGCGATATTCTTCAAGCAGTAAAATATGCTGCCGGACTTATAACCGATGCGGGAGTGATGCTTGATGAACCGGTGGATATTATCAACCTTAGCCTTGGGGGCGAGAGCTATTCTCAAATTGAAGCGGCGGTCTATGCGGAAGCACGGGAACAAGGCGTTATTATTATTGCTGCTGCCGGGAACAAGGGCTCCAGCGTGCCCATGTACCCCGCCGGCTACGATGGTGTTGTTTCGGTCAATGCCGTTACGATTGACGAATCCATCGCCAGCTATTCAAACTACGGCATCACGATCGATGTCGCCGCCCCCGGGGGGTCTTCGGCAGACTTAAACGGCGATGGGTATATGGACGGTGTGCTCAGCACCTTTGGTGATGATAGCAACGGCGATATTGAAATGGGGTATGCGTTCAGTACCGGTACCAGCATGGCAACCCCCCATGTGTCAGGAGTGGTAGCTTTGATGAAAGGACTTTATCCGGGGCTGACACCGAACAATTTCGATTCACTGCTCGCAGGCGGATACCTCACCCAGGACATCGGTGATTCGGGTCGGGATGATAAGTTTGGATATGGTCTGATCGATGCCTACAAGGCCGTCATTGTTGCAAATGAAGGAAACGCCTCCGGCAGCATCCCCGCCATCCTTTCCGTCAGCCCAACCGCGTTGAATTTCGGCGCCTCCCTTACCACTGCGGAAATAAAGGTTAAAAATGGCGGCAGTGGTACCCTGGTGCTAACGGATATTCTCACGAACGCCGCATGGTTGACCATAACCGCCGGGACCGATGTTGATTCCGATACAGGGCTTGGCACCTACACGGCCAATGTAGACCGTGAAGGGCTTTCTGACGGCACCTACACCACCACCATTTCCTTTGTTTCAGAAACGCAGCAAATTGATGTCCAGGTGGTGATGCAGGTGGCCGCCGCCACTACGACCACGAATGGTGGCTATCCCTATGTCCTTCTGCTTGAACCGGATACATTGACCACCGTAAATGTAGCGGAAGGTCCGTTTGAAAATGGATGTTATTCATTTGAATTTTCGAGCCTTTCCTATGGTGATACCTATGTCATTTATGCCGGGACAGATCCGGACAATGACGGCTTTATTTGCGAAGACGGCGAAGCCTGTGGCGCCTATATTTCCTTAGACCAACCTGTCACCTTAGAAATCGTCGGCGACTTGACCGGTCTTGATTTTACAACGGATCTCGTGATGAATCTTCCCACGGCATCAACCGGTCAGTCCAGTGGAAGTGGCTTTCCGCTGCAACGTCTTATTGATAAAAAACAACTTGACCTTAAATAACTGACATCATTTTGCCGCTTCACCTGCCAATTTAACCTTGAGCCAAACATTAAGCGGTTCAATCTTTTTATCATGCCTCGGGCCCCTTCCGGCCCTTTGCCCCATACCACCGCCCGGCGGTGGTCCCCCATGGCCACCCATATCATCCAGCGTACTTTCAACACCCATTTTAATGGATATTTGAGCAATTTTTGTTTTCATGGTTTCACAAATACTTCCGGCTTGACGCCCATCGCCCGTAGAAATTTTAGTTGAACAGGCCTTAATGGTTTGACCAATTGTCTTCGTCTACCGGACCTCGCTACAAGAATGCTCAAGAACTTGGTCGTCATCATGAAAGAAGTCGGCCTTTTTGTTGGACGATTTTTCCAACCCGTGATTTCACTCTTCGTTTTTTCCAAATACTGCCGCATGCAACGCTCCATCAAGCGCCAGATGAGGAGCGCGATAAGCAGCACCAACCCGAGCACTTCAATACGCGTCGGGTTCTTCAGAAAGATGCTGTTGACGATAACCGGGTCCTTCAAAAACCCAAAGTTTTGCTCGATACCGCTCTGGTTTTTGTAGAGCTCTAAAAGGGAGTCGGCCGTCCATTGACTACGTTCCTGTTTGCTGGTCAGGTTGCATATTAAAACAAAACATCCAGCCTCAAGACGTATGGGAGCGATCGCATCCGCATCCGGGTTGATCTTGACATCGAGAAGGTACTCATATCCGATGGGTGTGCGCGTGGCCCCTTTAGCAGGTCTTCCCCGGGGATACTTGGCCTCTTTTCTGATGCTACACTCTATCCGGTGATAGCTGCCTGCAGCGGCTTTTCTGATTTTATCAGCTACGGATTCAGCGTCCGCCCTGCAATAAAAAGGGCTTGAGTTGATTTTCTTACAGTGTACTTCAAGTTCTTTACGTTTTTGCTGTAGTAGCCGATCAATACGCTTATGGCGTCGCTTGTCATGGGCCGAGGAATGGACAACGATAGCGCGGTATGTTTGTTCATAAAGTTCAACAGTAGTTTCAAATCCCCGGTAATATGCTGCCGGGCGCTTTTTCGTTGCTGGAGTCTGATTCAGCTTCCCGAAATCGGTCCAATCGTCAGCGGAAACGGCATCTGAAATGGCTCGGCCGCACTCCTTGTAAGTGGCCGGCAGGCGAGTTAAAAATTTTACATTTTTCTCTTTCGATTTTTCAAGATTGTCGGGAGTAACGAAGGCCGAGTCTGCAACATACACGAATGCCCCAGGTTTGAGGCCGTGTCGGGCCATGTGCTTTGAAACGCCTCCCAGAAGTTCGTTGTTCAAGGTCTTATCCGAAGCGTTTCCGTCTTCGGTGGTCCCAAGGATAAGGGATATTTCGGTCCACACAGAGCATCGAAACCAGAAACTGCTTCAAATCCGGACGCTTGTCCTTACTATGGCCGTATGTGATGTTAAGTGAGGAATCACTAAAATCATAATCTCCAAAAACACTCATGGAGGTTGTATCAAAGTGCAATCGGCGTGGATCTATATCAAATACGCCTATGGCGTTTTGGGCTATCTGCGAAAAAACCTTTTGGGTACCGGTTTTGAATATCTTATCCAGCACGCGTCCCACATTATAGTCACAGAAAAGCTCCGGCTTGACATTATGACCCAAAATCAATTCGGTGTCCTTTTCTTGAAAGAATTCTTCAAGCCGATACAGCGGCGTTCTTCCCGAAAGTGTGTCCAAAACCATGGCCAAGACTGTTATCCCAGGTGAAAGATCCATTTGACTATCAACCATGTCGTCCAGGGTTTCAACCAGCCTGATCTTTTTCGCAAACTCTTTGATAATCGGCAGGTGGCCGACTTCAGAAAATGTCAGATTCTCAGGTACCAGCGCTTCCATTTTGCCCTCCCTCTGTCCGGGTTGAACGTGTGAGGGCATAACTATCAGATATAACATGAAATGCCTATCCAATAATTTTATGCTGTTATTATAATAAGTTATGCGGAAATAACTGCTTTAGTTTCTTGATAAATAAAATCGGCTAACCGCTTTAAAAAAGGGTGTTGAAAGTACGATCCATGGTCCCAGGACCGCCAATGTGGCCCGCCCCCTGGGGGCAGGCCACAACCCCATACCGCGGTCCATAGCGCCCTCATTGTGGGTTCCCTGATTCCCTTTGGGGCAGGTCTTTGCCAACATCCTTGACAATGCCTTTAAGTACATGACGCCACAAGGCTTTTAACCATTTCCGGGAAAGCAAACGAGGGAGAACACGTTATGTCAGAAGAACATATTCTGGTTATCGAGGACGAAAATTTTCAAACGTTCCAATTATCGTGATAACCGCCAAAGCGGAAGAGGTGGACCGGTTAATCGGTCTGGAAATTGGCGCAGATGATTACATCTGCAAACCCTTCAGTCCACGGGAAGTGGTGGCACGGGTTAAAGCGGTATTGCGCCGGGTCCGCTCCGATGAATCCCTGCGTCGACTGAGTGCCGGCCCGATTGTTTTGGATGAATACACGCGACGGGTCACCATTGATGAAAAACCGATCAACCTGACCCGAAGCGAGTTTGGTTTGTTGAATATTCTGATTGCCTTTCCAGAGCGGGTCTTTTCCCGCGGAGAGCTGCTCGACAAGGTCCAGGGATATCATTTTGAAGGATATGATCGTACCATCGACAGCCATGTAAAAAATCTAAGGAAAAAGATTGCTGAACGCCTCCCTGAAAAGGACGTCATACAGACCATTTACGGGGTGGGGTATAAATTAAGCATCTGACGCTTATGTTCGTTACCATTATCTGCCGACCGGCAGATAGTCCTATCGCCTTACCTGTCATGCCGGGCAATCGGTGCGCCCCCTTTCAGGCCGTGCCGTCCCCTTTGCAATCCACTGAAACAGTTGTTTCAAGTTTTTCAGAAACCCCTTTTTTCCAATCCCCGGCTTTTCTCCCACGTCTTTCATGTGTTCCGCGCTTTCGTGCAGTTTGAACGTACATATGAAGGATAATTCATACACTCAAAATTAAAAAAAATATAACACCTTTCATTAAAGGATACCATTTATAAGAGACACTCGGCTGAAATTACATAAAAATATATCATGCAGGGATCGTAAATCTTCTGGCATCTGGTTTGCATTATAAATTCACAATCGCTGGTTGAATTTATGAATCTATAATTGATGAGGTGAACGATGTTAAAAAGATGTCCGGTTTTTTGGTTGTTTCTGGTATGTGCACTAGTGTCCATGGCCGGTTGCAGCGGCGGCAGTAGCGGCAGCAGCAGCGTTTCTGTGCAAACAGGTGAGCTTTCTGTAAAAATAACAGACGCCACCACCGCCGATTATCAGGCGGTTTACATTACAGTGGATGAAGTCAAGGTCTCCATGGCACCGGCAGACAGCAGTACCGATGAAATTGAATGGATAACCGTCGCAACCCCCCAAAAGACCTACAACCTGCTTGACCTGGTCAACGGTATCACAGAAGAACTGGGGCTTGCAGAGCTGGATGCGGGCCAGTACAACCAATTGCGGCTCATGCTGGGAGAAACCCCCGATGACACCCTGAATGTTCTGGATCAACCGCACCCCTATGCCAACTACCTGATTTATGGTGAAGAAGATACCATTTACGAGTTAAAAATTCCCAGCGGGTATCAGTCCGGATTTAAAATTGTCGGTACGTTTAACGTCAACGAAGATCAGACAACAGACCTCGTGCTGGATTTCAATGTTGTAAAATCGGTTATCCAGGCAGGGGCCAGTGGCAACTGGCTTCTGAAACCGACCATAAAGGTTGTACATGAAAACAGTTCCGCCGCCATCGGCGGTACGGTGGTTGATGCGGAAACCGGAGACCCAATATCCGGTGCGATTGTCAGCGCCCAGACTGCCGCGGATGGGCCTCAAACCAGTGTTATTGATGCCATGACGGTCACAACCGAATCTGGCGCCTATCAACTTCTTGTCAATCCGGGCACCTACACGGTGGTAGCCGGAAAGACCGGCTATGTTTCAGAGTCTGCAGAAGTGTCCGTCATTTCCGGCGATGCCCCCATACAGGATTTCGCACTAACAGCCGGCGATGGGGAAGGAACGATCACCGGTACGGTCACTATTCTAAACGGCGAAGATGACCAATCTGCCACGGTCAGCATGCTTCAGAGAATGGATGACGGCAGCGTCGTTGAAGTGGCGACTGCAAGCGTAGCCAATGGCGGGCAATACACGTTTGATCTGCCGGAGGGCCTTTATTCCATGTTCGCAAATGTCACCGTAAACGGGGAAGAAATGACAATGGAAGCCAACGATGCCTTTGTCGTTCTGGATGGCACGGTCATCAATTTCGATATCCTGTTTGAGAATGTTGAGAATGAAGACACGGAGGACAGCGACAGCACAACGCCTGAGAGGGTCACCATTTGCCATAAAGGGAGGACCATTACAATCTCATCCTCCGCGTTGAACGCCCATCTGAATCACGGAGATGTGGAAGGCGCCTGTGACGAAGCAGAAACGGTTGACAGCGACAGTGAGGGCGAGGAAACACCAACTGGTGAAGAGACAGGATCGGACACCGAAGATGGCGGAAACACGGGCGATACTAATGATAGCACCGCATCGAAAGTCACCGTCTGCCACAAAGGCAGGGAAATCAATATCTCTTCTTCTGCCCTTGAGGCCCATTTAAACCACGGAGACACCTTAGGCCCGTGCAGCAGCGCCACCGACGCTGATAGTGAAGATGAAAACAACGAAACGGATGACTCGGACACACCGGAATCTACCTAATCCGGCTAAGCCGGAAGTCGTGAGTCAACAGGCTCAACATTCCATAAAGGGTCCTGCATCGCAGGAATCGTTGGAATGGCAGGTTTCATTCAATTTTAATTGACTAACAGGAAAATGCGAATCATCATGGTAAAGATGATTCGCATTTTTTATTTTTGCAGCTAATTATGAGGCTTCGTTTATGTTTCAAGTCGCAGCAATACAATTGACACCCATTTTAAGCGATGTTCAAACCAACCTGAAACGAGGCATTGGATATATACGGCAGGTCGCGGATGAAGCGGACCTTATCGTCTTTCCAGAGCTTTGGACTACAGGGTATTATCTTTCAAAAGAAGTTTTTCAGGAGTTGGCCGAAACAAAAGACGGCCCAACGGTCAGCAAACTTAGAGAAGAGGCCCATAGCGCAAATGCCGTGGTGATTAGCTCATTTGCAGAAAAAGATGACGACGGCCGACTTTTTATTTCTGCCGCTGTAATAGACCAAACAGGGGAATTGCTGGGAATCGTACGTAAAAGCCTTTTATGGGGACGAGAGAATGAAATTTTTAACCGGGGAAATGTTCGTTACCCGATCATTGAAACACCCCATGCAAAAATCGGTGTATTGATCTGTTACGAAATGGAGTTCCCCGAGCCATCGCGTTTGCTGGCGTTAGAGGGCGCCGAATTGATTGTCTGCCCGTCGGTCTGGAGTGTCGCTGCCTCCAGGCGCTGGGACATTCAACTTCCCGCCCGGGCCCTGGACAATACTATTTTCATTTTGGGTGTCAACACGGTTGGCAATAACACCTGCGGTAAAAGCAAACTGGTCGGTCCTATGGGGGATGTTCTCTTCGAGGCCTCCGATGAGCGGGAAGAAGTATTCTTACGGGCTGTCGACATCCAGTCATTGTATTGGGCCAGGGATGAAAACCGTTATCTGGAAGATTATCGGACCAAATTGACTCCCGGCGGCAGCACCATTCCAACTCCTGTTATTTCTGGTAAAATAACCAGTTAGTACCCAATTTATGTCCCCCTCATACAGGTTACGACCAGCCCCTGTGTTGGAAGCACAGGGACCGGTCATATGTTACGAATAACAGCACTCTTTACCCCAGTGCTGCCTATCGCATTAACGTAGTTCCCGGTGGTACGCCTGCAGAGAACGAACTTCCGGTTTCCCCTCCCTTCGGGCAGCAATTCCCTTTGCGGCGGCGATGGCCGCAGCAGTAGTGGTAATGTACGGAATTTTATAGCGAATGGCCGTTCGCCGAATGTCTGCGTTATCCCGTGTGCTTCGAAATTCTGACGGCGTATTGATCAATAAGTTCACATCACCGTTTTTAATCGCATCCACCAGATCCGGCCGTTCATTCCCAAGTTTTCCGACCAGTTCCGTCTCAATCCCCTTCTCCTTTAAAAAATCATGGGTACCACTGGTTGTCATGAGGCGAAACCCAAGTTCACGAAATAGCCTGACAGGCTCTAAAGCAGCTTTTTTGTCTCGATCAGCAATGGTAAAAAGGACCGTTCCGTTTAAAGGCAAAGGCACCTGGGTGGCTTCCTGCGCTTTGAAAAATGCCCGCCCATAAGATTTGGAAAGCCCCAATACTTCACCGGTACTTCTCATCTCTGGACCCAGAAGCGGATCCACTTCATGAAACATATTGAAAGGAAACACTGCCTCTTTAAGACCATAATGAGGGACCGCTGTCTTTTGGATATTGACATCGGATAGACTGGTTCCCATGATGATTTGGGCTGCAATCCTGGCCATGGGAATATTACAGACCTTTGACACGATTGGAACGGTCCGGGAAGCTCTCGGATTTGCTTCCAAAATATAAACGGTGTTTTCAAATATAGCATACTGGATATTCATTAGGCCAACGACACCCAACTCAATGGCAATTTTACGGGTATAGTCACAGATTGTATCGACATGTTTAGGCGCAATACTAACCGGCGGGATCACGCAAGCGGAATCTCCCGAATGAATACCGGCAAGCTCAATATGCTCCATAACTGCGGGTACCAACGCTTCCGTACCATCTGAAATAGCATCGGCCTCCGCCTCGATCGCGTTGTCTAAAAATTTATCAATCAAAATCGGACGGTCCGGTGAAACATCCACAGCGGATGCCATATAGGATTTTAACATCTCCTCATTATGCACCACCTCCATGGCACGGCCACCCAACACATAGGACGGCCTTACCATTAACGGGTACCCAATATTTTCTGCAATCTGAACCGCCTCATCGTAGGTCGTGGCCATGCCTGATTCCGGTTGCGGAATGCCCAGTTTTCGTATTACCTTGCGAAATCGATCGCGGTCTTCAGCCAAGTCTATGGTTTCATGGGAAGTCCCCAAAATAGTAACGCCAGCGTCCACAAGTTCTTCCGCAATATTTAAGGGTGTCTGCCCGCCAAACTGAATTACAACACCCTCTGGTTTTTCTTTTTCATAAATACTCAGGACATCTTCAACCGTTAAGGGTTCAAAGTATAACTTGTCGGAAGTATCATAGTCAGTGGAAACGGTTTCAGGATTACAGTTGACCATAATCGATTCATACCCTTCATCCCGAATTGCAAACGCTGTATGCACACAACAGTAGTCGAACTCAATCCCCTGACCGATTCGGTTGGGTCCCCCCCCAAGCACCATGATTTTTTTTCGCTCGCTCACCGGCACTTCATCCTGTGCATTGTATGTGGAGTAATAATAGGAGGCCTTCTCGACCCCACTTACGGGCACGGCGCCATAGGCCTGTATCAACCCCAAGCTTTTGCGATGCTTCCGAACCTCTTTTTCCGGAAGGTCGAGAATATGTCCCAAATACTTGTCCGAAAACCCGTCTTTCTTGGCCTGAATCAGCAAATCATCGGGAAGTGCCTTTCCTTTATGGGTGAGGATCTGCTCTTCAAGATCGACCAATTCCTTCATTTGGTTGATAAACCAGGGTTTAATATGGGTCTTTTTGTAAAGTTCCCCCACGTCAGCCCCCTTGCGAAGGGCCTCATACATAATGAATTGCCGCTCACTGGAAGCATAGGAGAGCATTTCCATCAGCGCTTCAAGTGACTTTTCGTTAAAATCTTTGGCAAATCCGAGCCCGGATCGGCCAATTTCAAGGCTTCGTATTGCCTTCTGAAATGCCTCCTTATACGTTTTGCCAATGCTCATCACCTCACCCACCGCCCGCATTTGGGTACCCAATCGGTCTTCAACCCCTTCAAACTTTTCAAATGCCCACCGGGAAAACTTTACAACAACGTAATCTCCAGATGGCGTATATTTCTCCAGTGTACCATCCCGCCAATAGGGAATTTCATCCATGGTCAGCCCGCCTGCCAGCAAGGACGATACGCGGGCAATCGGAAATCCGGTGGCCTTGGAAGCAAGGGCTGAGGAGCGGGACGTTCTCGGGTTGATTTCTATAACGACAACACGTCCGGTTTTGGGATCGTGAGCAAACTGAATATTGGTACCGCCGATGACTTCAATCGCCGCCACAATCGCATAGGAATATTTCTGCAACCGTTCCTGGAGCTCGGGTGAAATCGTCAACATCGGTGCCGTGCAATAACTGTCACCCGTGTGGACCCCCATTGCATCTACATTTTCAATAAAACATACTGTAATCATTTGGTTTTTTGAATCTCGAACTACCTCCAGCTCGAGTTCCTCCCATCCAAGCACAGATTCCTCTACCAGCACCTGCCCCACCAAACTGGCAGCAATTCCCCGTGTCGCCACCGTGCGGAGTTCCTGAACATTGTATACCAATCCTCCCCCTGTACCGCCCATGGTATAGGCCGGTCGAATGACCACCGGGTAACCAAGCCCTTCTGCCACCCGCTCTGCATCTTCTACTGAATTAACAACCTCACTGCGCGGCATTTCAATCCCCAGCCGGTCCATGGTTTTTTTAAACTCCAGGCGGTCCTCGCCTCGCTCGATGGCCTCAATGTTGACACCGATCACTTTAATACCATACTTTTCAAGCACGCCTAACCGATAGAGCTCTGAAGACAAATTCAGGCCTGATTGGCCACCGAGGTTGGGGAGCAACGCATCGGGCTTTTCTTTTGCAATAATTTCTTCAAGAATTTTAGCATTTAACGGTTCGATATAGGTCACATCTGCCATATCCGGGTCTGTCATGATCGTTGCCGGGTTCGAATTCACAAGGACGATTTTATATCCAAGAGATCTGAGTGCCTTGCACGCCTGAGTGCCTGAATAGTCAAACTCGCAGGCCTGTCCAATGATTATCGGCCCTGACCCGATGATTAATATTTTCTCGATGTCCGATCTGATTGGCATATGTGCTCCTTTCTCTATTAGATAAACCAAAACAAAATTTCACAATTATTGAATTTTGTTTTCTATTTTAAGTTTAACTTAATTTCAAGCCAATATTGGTGTGTTTTTTCTGTAACGCACTTTGACATTGACAATCCCCGCAGACTTCCCCTATTTTGAATAAATTAAAAAAATCGTTTCGGTGCTCTACGGAGCCTAACAGGGAACCCCGTGAAAATCGGGGACGGGCCCGCCGCTGTGATCCTGTTTCTTTGTCATTGCACAAAGAAAAACCCTTTCGGCAACAACTGCCACTGCTCGACAGGCTGCTACGGTATCTGTTTTCAAGCGCGAAAGCAGCGACCCAAATGGCGTATCGAGTGGGAAGGCTGCTGAAAGGGCGGGGAAGTCAGAAGACCTGCCGATACGAAATGGCGTGAGTTTCGCGGACAATCTAACGCCGGCAATCTGTGGACAAACAGGGACATCCCGGATCATTTAAACGTGGTCCGGGATTTTTATTTTACGGCTCCTGTGCGCCCAGACCGGTTTCAAACGGAAAGGGATAAAGTATGTATTTCTACTGGCGAGTTCAGCAAGATTTGAATGAAATGGGTGAAAACCTTGTGTTCATCGACCCCGCGTTCGTTCGCAGCTTTAGGATCTGGGTAAAAAAAAATGCGTTGGGCCTTGCGCTTGCTGAAAACATGGACTTGTCGCCCCGCTTTCAAATCGGGCTAAATTAACGTGTCCCCAATCCGGCTAAGCCGGAAGTTGTTAGTCGAGAGTCAAGAGTCAAGGATTGGGGCAATTTTTAATAACAGGCGACAACCTTCTGCCAAGATACACGCTGCCAAGATACACGCTTTCGGTGTCGAAGTTTATGTCCTATTTTTAGGGTGCTTACCTGCGTGGATGTTTCTGATATAGTGTCTTAAAAGCCAAATCCGATCACCGTTCAGGAATATTGGGCACGCGCCCTCTCAAACGCAAAGATAACACGCCTGCTAGGCTATATGTGTTCGCCCTGCGTCACGGGTGCATTTTATTTGCATTTCAAGCGGATCTGACTTAGATTATTCAAAATAACCGATAGTTGGCGAAAGGTTTGAAATCATGAGATCCGGTTTATGTGTATTTATCGTGTTCCTGTGCAGCGTGATTTTTGTTGAAACAGGTGTTTCAAAAAAGACTCCACTAATAATGGTCAGCATCCTTCCCCAGAAGTATTTTGTTCAACAAATTGCCAAAGACCTAGTAACGGTAGAGGTGATGGTATTACCCGGTGACAGCCCAGCCACCTATGAACCGAAGCCGGCCCAGATGGTAAAAATCGCAACTGCCGACATCTATTTTTCTATCGGCGTTCCGTTTGAGCAGGTTTGGTTGCAAAAACTCGTCTCAGCCAATCCGAAACTGATCGTGGTACCCACAGATCATGGTATCCCAAAACTTGTGATGAGCACCGCACACCATTTTGATGACGATTCCCCTCACGCTCATCTGCCTGACCCTTCAGCGGCGCCATCGCATGAAAAAGGACGAGATCCGCACATTTGGCTCTCCCCTCCCCTGGTGATGCTGCAGGCTCGGATGATGCTGACCGCTTTACAGGAAACAGACCCGATTCACCGGGCTGAGTATGAAGCCAATTACAAAGAATTTATGCTGGCGCTGCTCGCGCTGGACACGGAACTCAGAAATACATTCTTTGACAAACAAGGGACGCGATTCATGGTTTTTCATCCGTCCTGGGGGTATTTCGCCCATACATATGGTCTCCGGCAGATCCCCATTGAAATCGAAGGAAAGAATCCAAAACCAGCCCAACTGGCCGCACTGATTGATGAAGCCCGCATGTCAGGCATTAAAGCCATTTTTGTTCAGCCGCAATTTTCAACGAAAAACGCCAATCAAATCGCATCCGCAATTCAGGGGACGGTGATTGTTGCAGATCCGCTTGCGTCTGACTGGCTTGAAAATTTACGTCACGTTGGCGTTCTTATGAACGACGCACTTAAGTAGTGCCCATCCAGGCGAGGAGAATTGATATGTTCATATGAGATGACACTATCGGTCATCACCACTTAACCCCAACGTTGCACCGCTGGGGTCCGATCATGGGCACCAATGAAAATGGCCATCGATAATACACCACTCTCCAGGGGAGTTATGAATATAGGCCAGGTTCAAGGGAACAACCTTCATAAGCGCTTTCAGTTCCAGGGGCATGTCATGCTTGTTCCAGCCCTTGTCTTCCTTTTCCGTGGCACCTTTTTGCTTTACCTTTTCAAGATTTCCGTCATCATCAAATGTCAACTCCAGCTTGAAACCCGCCATATCGATCTCCTTTCACGTGTTTTTGGGTTCATATCTCATCCGGAATGAACCTTAATTTGGGCATTCCGGTCTCATAAACCAAGCAAACGACAATGATCCACCTTTTGGTGTGGATTAAAAAGAAAGGGTCACCTTTGCCAGTATAGATCGCCTTAGGTATATATCAGGATTCAGCGAATCGGTGTTTAAATAATGAAAGGATTCATCAAAAAGATTATGTGCCGCTATGGACAAAATCCCATAACGTTTCGGCAGTCGATAACGCAACATAACATCCACGACGAAGAAATCGTCTCTGCCATTTTGCACAGAATAAAACGAAGGGGACGTAAAGTCAAATACGGCGAACCCGCCGTCTTGATTAACGTAAGAAGTCCCTATTTTAACAGAAAGGCCGGAATGACAAAAATAATTTACCGATAGCTTTACCCGATGGGTTTCGAGGGTTTTGATCATCTCTTCACCCGTCATTTCAAGATCCCGCTCTAAGCGCTCCCATACATATTCCACACTGGTCGATATCTGATTGAGCGGTGTCCAAAAAAGATACGCACGAGCAGTCTTTTCACGCCAGTCCGCAGTCTTTTGTTCTAAAAACATATTGGTATATGGCACCGCCAGTTCACGCGCGGAGTACTCTATCCCTGAAAACAATGCCGTCGAAAACCGATGATCCACCCCTACGCCGAATCGTGTGATATCAACCCCTTCTACGTCATTAAAATACTGGGAAAATCCCGCCACCTGAGTGGGCTCGATCGTTTGTTGTAAAATAATGGGCCGATTCAAGATTCGAAAAACGGCCCCCCGAATTGCCGTCTGTGGAAAAACCCGCCAGATAATGCCGAATTTCGGATTGACCTGGGTCTCATCACGTACGTCACTACTATCCAATTTGTCGACACTACACCCGAATGTCCACGTAACCGGTGTCGGAAAATCCAAGTGGGTATAAGCATATAAATTTAATGCCCTAAGATCGATATCACTCTGAGACGAATAGCCTGAAGGATATGCGGATACATTTTTATTTTTCGCATCTAAGTACCCAGCCCCCCCAATCATATTAAGGGATCCAATGCGGTACTGCTGCTGAATCTCCGACATGACCTCTTCATCATCATAGAAAATACCACCGGGCCCCGGCACAAAGGCAAGCCCCGAGTCTGATTTCTTGAAAACAACTGTCCCGATGGTGTGCGCGCGTGGATTCCGACAGTGATGAAAACCAACCCGGAAAGATTCGATATCCTCGCTGTAGCGGTGTGGATGAAAATCCTCCGGGTCAAAGCTGAATGACAGGTCACCATATTCCCGCTCTGATGATCTGTATTCCGCCATAAAGCTCGTATGGTGCCAGGGCCGTGCTTGGATGAACAGGTTATGAAGATCGATTTCGTGATCGTTGTTTTCCCGAATGCCATCGGTTTCATAGTGGTACTGGCCAATGCTGTATGAGAATTTCCCCAACACACCGGACTGTACGACTTCATCGCCAAAGGTTTCGTTATTTCCACAGATTGCGGAGGCAATCAGGCCAAGCCGATTTCGATTGAACATGGGGGTAAATTCGTTAAAGGAAAGCCCGGCAGGACCGGATCCTTTAAAAACATTGAACCCGCTTTCGGCCAGTTGGGGTTGAACCGGATTGATGTTAATGGGTTGCAGCAACTGCGCTTGAAGCATCTCGCTGACACGGGAAATTTCATGCCGCGGCAACCCGGCATAGGTGTCTGCCAGAAACCGATGGGCTGAATGGTTTCCCGGATCGGCAGTCACGGATCGCCAGCCTTCCGCCAAGGCCAGCTGCTGAAAACCAAGTTCGTTATAAACCCTGCCAAGACTGGCACTGCGCGCGGCCAAATCTTCGTCCAAAAGTAACCGGGATCGGTACACCGCCCGGTTGTCATTCAGCTCGATCGACTTTTGAAGGTCGTAAAGCGCTTCCACCGGACGGTTCAGGCTTTGCTTCCGCACAGCGTCGTACAACCATGGAGTTGGGTCCTTTGGATCAAGCGCCTTGGCCATGGCAAGCTGTTTTTCTGAAAACCGATTGTTTTTTTCCTCAAAATAGGCCTTCCCCAAGTAACTCCGGTATAGGGATGTGCCCGGATCAAGGCCGGCCGCCACCTCAAGTTGCCTCCGACCTTTTGCAAGCTCGCCCTGTTGAATATCGCAAAGGCCTATCCCCAAACGGGGCAGCGGGGCGGCCTGATCTAATAAAATGGCCTGCCTGAATTCTTCAGCCGCCTGTTTAACCTTAAACTGTGCCAAATACGCAAACCCTAAAACACTCCGCGTGCGAGCCACATTCGGATTAATGGCAACAGCCTGCCGAGCCGCTGCAAGGGCACCGTCCATATCTCCCAGGGACAGGCGAAGCTCCGAAAGTCTGGCCCAAGAAAGGGCGCCATAGGGAGCGACAGATACGGCTGCTTCAAGATCCGCCCGGGCGGCCATAAGATCAAAACGGGCCTGGTGGGCATAGGAGAGGGCAAGGTGAGCGGCAGGGGATTCAGGATTGATAGAGACCGCCTTTTCCGCCAGCTGCAATGCCGTTTCCTTATCGTGGGTCACCACTGCAATGATCGCCTGAAGCGCCAGAGCAGAACTGTGACGAGCATCCAAGACAAGGGCTTCCTCAAGGGCTATCGCAGCATCTTTCACCTGACCGGTCACGAGCTTCTTGGCCGCCTGGTAGACTTTCTGATCCGCCCCGGATAGCGCGTCAAGCGATGCCGGCCGTAATTCCACCACCGGTGGGTAGTACAGCGCCCAGGCCACAGCGTCCAGCGGTCTTACCATTTTATGGGACGATGGGGCTTGTCCGGCCATAGTAACCGCCGCCTCGCCCTGGGCCAGCAAAATCTCACCCACATCGTTGGCGCATCGCACTTTTCCTTGAAACAGATAGACGGCCGCCCTTGCATCACCGACGATTACGGAAAATTCCGTTCCTTCCACCACCGCATTTACATACGGCGTTTTTACCTTGAGGCTTTTGGGACCCCGGCTGAAAAAATGGGCCGCGCCGTTGATCAATTCGATCAGATAGGTACGCTTTTGTTCAACCCCTGAAAAGGTCAATACTGTTTCCCGATCAATCCGAAGAACGGCATCATTCCGCAGTTGGACCGCCGCCCGGCTGTCTTTACCAATCCGCACCATGTCTCCCGGACAAAAGAGTTCTTCCTGGGCGACCTTGTGCCATTTGCTTTCGTTCGATCTTTTAACATCCACACGCCCCTGAACAGAGACAAGCTTTGCCACCCATTCTACCGGAGGGCCAGCGAGTAATAAGGTCGGCAGCATCGTAACAAATAAAAAACCAGCCAACAAAACCATGGCCGGTTGCGTAATCCGGTTCTTCTCCATCCCAACTTCCCTTTTTGCCTCGATTAAGATCTACTCATATTCTATCATATTGATTTCGCCTATTCTTACCATAGCGGGATTTTATGTCAATACGGGAAGTAATCATAACCTTCTGAAAAACATATTTTTTTTAGTCAAAAACCACGGTTCAAAAAATAAAAAACGGTTAAATCTCATGCAACCAGGCATCCCCCCCCAATCCCCACTATATACTCCAACAAACTGTAATAACTCGATTTATTGTTTTCTCGTTTTTCAACCCTTTCGCCTCGGCGAAAGCTGTATGATGGAGAAAAAAAATTTACGTCGGTTTGGCTATTTTTGGTTCATACGGATGACCGTTGGCCCCATTTTTCCATTGCGGTGATGTTTGGCCCTTTCGCATTGATCAACGTAAAATCGGGCCGGGCCATGAACCGTATTTCCCGCCATCGCCACCTGTTGGAATATCGCCTGGGCGGTATCGAGTGACTGATTAGTGTATTCATGAAGGGCTTGATCAAACAGCTGGCAGCTATCTTTCTGGGATTGATCTACATCTTTGTCCCGGCAGAGAAGCGTCGCCACATTAACCGGTTTGCTTTTTCCAGGAAGCAAAAAGAAACCCAAGGGTTGGGTAAAAAAGCCCTCTAACCCCGAAGTCACCGCATCTGAAACCAGAATCTTTGTTCCCAGGTGCTTGTTAAGGCCTTCTATTCTGGAAGCCGTGTTTACAATGTCCCCGACGGCCCGATATTCGTAATGTTCACCCGCCCCAAGGTTCCCTATTGAGAAATACCCCGCATGGATCCCGATACGGGTTGGAATCTGATGGGTGTCCCGAATCTCTTTAAATTTTTCAATCCGATCGGCAATCTCAAGGGCCGCCGCACACGCCGCGCCGCGCAATGACACATCCGGTGCCGAGGATGTCCACAGTGCCAACATGGCATCGCCCACCACATCAGACACATATCCGCCATGATCCTTTACCGGCCCGAAAACCAGCTGGTAATACCGGTTCATCAGTTCGCGAAGCGCCCCCGGGTCCATCTTTTCCGCCATTTGGGTATACTGCTGGGCATCGCTGCTGAGAACAACCCCATAAACCAATCGGTTTTCCCGGTGTACGGACCCGATGTCCCCCGCGATGCGTTTTACCACATGCTTTGGCAAATAATAGCCAAATGCCTGTTGAATGATTTTCCGTTTCGCCTTCTCTTTCCTGTATTTTTGAAACAGGCCGCACAAAAATGCTGCAGGCCCTTGAACAAACACGGGTATCAGCATCGGCATCCAGCAAAAGGCATAGTCAAAAGCAACCCGGCAAACCGACACATATACCACACTGCAACCGATGACACCGAGCCCACCGACCAAGGGCCGTGCAAAGCTGCACATCGCCCCCACAAACGCCCCCCAGGTAACAATCAACGCCAGATGCCAATAAAACCGGAGCGGCCTTACCCAGCTGTTATCAAGAAGGTTGGCAAAGGTCGTTGCGGCAATTTCCACCCCGCTGACATCAACCCCGTTGGCTTTGGAAAAAACCGTATAAAATACATCTTCCTTTTGGACCTGGAAGCGTTCTGCTCTCCCCACAAACACCGCTTTGTCTTTGAGCGGTGCCATCGAGTTTCCAAGTTTGCCGCCCCCATCGCTTTGAAGCACTTCGCTATAAGATACGAATGGCAGGCTTCCGGCAGGGCCATAGAAATTAAGATACCGACTGGAAGGCCCGCCGTAGAGGTCGATCATGGCCCGAATTGCCCGGGTGTCCTCCACCGACAGGGACGATCGGTTTAAGGCATCGGTTAACCCTTTTGAAAGCACGGGATGGGTATTGAAAAGAGAACGAATTTTCTTGATGAGCAGATTGATATTTTCCAATTGGCGTACTTCGTCAAGGGTCTGTGGCAAGCGGTTGAGAAGCGATGGATCCGCCTGCTTTAAAAGCCCAGTAAACATCTCGTACCACCGAAGTGCCCATACCTGAAACGCCACCACCGGCATGGTCGGCATGAGATCATCCGCCCCCTTGAACAACCACGCCTGAGAGACGCGAAGTGGGCTCTTGGGAAGCGGAAATGGCCCATAACCCGCAGCGGATTTCGCCAAAAGCGGAATTGGCGTGTAAAGGGTTTCCATCACCACTTCCGCTGCGGCCAGAGGCAGCCGTTCATGATGTAAGTACGCGCCCAACACCACGTTTCCGGTCTTGTTGACAACATCGGCAAGCATCTGATCGTTGACTACATGCTGTGCATCATCAAAGATCACGTCAAATGAAATGGCCGCCGCGCCCTCCGTATGAAGCCTTTGGACCAAATCAGCGTGAAGCCGCCGGGGCCATTTTTCCATTTCCCGGGCCAGTCCGAGTTCCCGAATGGAGCGTTGGTCCATTGCCACCACCAGGGGATCCGGTGGTGCTGTTCGACTCCCCCGTAAGGCGAATAAGAATTTCAGCCCGAACTTTTCTTCAAGGTCGAAAGTATAGGCCAGTGCCCCGGAAAGCAGACCGAGGAAAGCAATGAAAAGAGAGAAGAGAATGGTATGTATGATTTTTCGCACCGGTGCCTTCTCTTCGTACCCATGCTTTTGAAAATTGTTAGACTTTTTATGGAACCATTAACTTTCAGCGGTCAAGATCGCGTGTCACTTTGTGTGCATATATGACACGGCATTTTGAAACATGCGAATGCCAGGTGTGGGTCCATGGTCCATATTCTCACCCGTTCGTTTTCGAAGATCTTTCTCCCGAATCCAGTCCGGATGATTTGAGTAATGGTTATAGGCCTCCGGATGCGGCATCAAACCGAACACCCGACCGGTTTCATCACAAATGCCGGCAATGTCTAAAATGGATCCGTTTGGGTTCAGCGGAAACCTGCCTTCCGCAGGATTTCCTTCACGGTCCGCGTATTGGGCGACAATCTGATGATTTTGAACAAGTGCCTGGAGCGTCTGTTCCGCCGCGTAAAATTTTCCTTCCCCATGCCGAATCGGCATTTCCGCGATGTCCATGCCCCGGGTAAATACACAAGGGGAGGTTTTGTTCAGGCGAAGGGTCACCCAGTCATCCCGAAAATTACCGCAGTCGTTATAGGTAAGGGCCACGGACCGGGTGGTGTAATCACCACCGATGCCCGGCAGAAGGCCCAAGTTTACAAGTGTTTGGAACCCGTTGCAAATGCCTATCACAAGATTCCCCCGGTCGATAAACCGAAGAAGCGCCTCCCCCACGTGGGTCCTGAACCGGACGGCATGCACAACCCCGGCCCCATGATCATCCCCCCAGCTGAAGCCACCCACGAACGCAATGATCTGAAAATCATCCAGGGATATCTCATTTGCCACCAAGCGGTTGATATGGACTCTGTAGGCCGTAGCACCCGCATTTTCAAACGCATATGCCGTCTCAAGATCGCAGTTCAACCCATAACCGGTAAGAACAAGTACTTTTACGTCTTTCATATCAAATCCCCCAACGGCGCTTTCCATGCACTTTTCAGGGTGGCTATCGACAGGCTGACAAGCGGCTCCTTGCCAGCAGCACCCCGGATAATAATATCTCCACCTGATTGGGTAACGGTGCCAATTTGACCGAACGCGTTCCCTGTCACGACCGTTTCAAAAGCAGTGCGGTTTTCAGGCGCGATGGTCACGATCAGGCGCCCCGGTGTTTCTGAAAAAAGACATACATGGCCCGGCACCGCTTCATCAGCAGGCACCGTGGAAAGATCGATCTCCATCCCCATGTTTCCCCCCATGGCAACCATGGCAAGATGAATGCCCAGCCCCCCCCGATAGATGCCGTGGGCGGATGCCACCAACCCCAGCTGCAAGGCGTCGGCAAATGCTTTATAAAGCCGGCGAGATTCCTCCGGATGGACTTTCGGCACCCGGGTGCCCACATACCCGAAGTGCTCGTAGTATTCTGAAGCGCCCAGTTCGTTTCGGGTTACCCCCAGCACATAAATCAGATCTCCGGGAGCCTTGGCATCCATGGTGATGCAGTCGTCAATATTCTGGATCACAGACGTCGCCGAAAACTGAAGTGTTTCAAGCGCCGATATTTTGTGGGCCTCCCCATACCGCCCTGTCAAATGGCCGTCCACATACATGCTGTCCTTCCCTGACAGAAGGGGAATTTCATAGGCCAGACATATGTCCTTCAAGGCCCGGCAGGAACGTACCAACTGGGCAGCCTTGAATTTTCCGTCGGGGTTTTTCTCCGGATGAAACTGAATACTCGGCCAGCAAAAATTGTCCACCCCGCCAATATGGTCGAGATCCCCCCCCACCGATAGAAGGCGCCGGACCGCCTCATCAATCGTACAGGCTGTCATATGATAGGCATCGATGGCAGAATAAGCCGGCAGCAGCGCCTGGGAAAACGCCAGCCCCTTTGATGAGGCCAGTACCGGTCGCACCACGGCGGCATCACTCGGCAGGTCCCGATCCACGCCTACCAGCGGCTTGATCACACTGCCCCCCTGGACTTCGTGATCGTACTGACGCACGATCCACTCCTTGGCACAAACGTTGGGTCGCCCCAACAGATCCAGCATCAACGTTCCATAATCCGTTGGTGGAGTTAACACCGGTTCCGTCAATCCTCGCATCTCAGGTGGCTGCCATTCTGCCTCAAATTCCCATTTCGGAAATCCGGACTCAAGAAAATCAAGGTCCACGTAGGCGCAAGGCGTATTGTTATAGGTGATGTGAAGTTTACCGGTATCTGTATAGCGCCCGATGACCGTGCTCTCCACCGCATGAAGCCGGGAAAGCGCCATAAATCGGTCAAGGTCTCTAGGGTGAATCGCCACGGTCATCCGCTCCTGGGATTCAGATACCCATATTTCCCATTGATCGAGGCCCTCATACTTCAAGGGGACCTTATCGAGCATCACCTCACAGCCCCCGGAAAATCGCGCTGATTCCCCCACCGAAGAGGACAACCCCCCCCCACCGTTATCCGTAATAAACCGGATCATATCTTCGTCCCGAGCCGTCAGCAGGAAGTCATGCATCTTCTTCTGGGTATAAGGGTCCCCTATTTGAACATGCCCGGCCGGCGTATGCGCGGAAAAAACCTCCGAGGACGCCGTCACGCCGTGAATCCCGTCTTTACCGACCCGGCCACCACACATGACAAGAAGTTCACCAGCGGTGGTTTTCTTTTCCTCTGCAGGCGCCCCACCCACCCTGGTCGGCATCAGCCCCAGGGCGGTTACGAAAACCAAACATTTTCCCATATACCCTGGATGGAATGTCACCTGGCCAAAGGGTGTGGGAATGCCGCTTTTGTTGCCGCCGTCCCGAACCCCCTCAATGACCCCATCCAGAAGGCGCCGGGGATGAAGGCGGGGTCTGAGCGGCCCGTCGTAGTCCCGATGTCCCACACAGTACCCATAACTTCCCATGATCAACCGGGAGCCTTTTCCGGTGCCAAGCGGGTCCCGGTACACCCCAACGATTCCGGTAATCGCACCACCATAGGCTTCCATATTGGAAGGAGAATTATGGGTCTCGCCGGTGATGACATAATAATGATCATCGTCAAACCTGCCCACGCCGGCATTGTCCCAGAGCACTGATACCACCCAATCCTTCTTCTCTTTTAAAAACAGGGTGGGTGCCTCGATGTATGTTTTGAACAGGCTGTCCTCATCTGCGGTTTCACCGGTGGCAAGGTCCTGGTAATGGAACAGCCCCCGGAATGTGTTGTGGTTGCAATGATCGCTCCGGGCCTGGGAAATATATTCGAGTTCCACATCCGTTGGGTCTGAAAGGCCAACCTGCTGCCGGACAGACCGCACGGACGCATCCGAAAAATAGGTGCGGATCGTAGGAATATCGTTGGGATTCAGGGCCAGGTTTCGCTCATCGCTGATGGCCGCAAGGGTCTCATCGCTATCCACCGGAATCGTTGTTACCGTGGGCTGATGGTCCAGTTTGACTTTTGGCAGAATGAATCCGATGCCATCATGATCGTTCCACTCGCTTCGGGAATAGATACGCCATTGTTGAATGATGTCATTGGCCAGCAGTTCCCCGGCGATCTGATCCATGTCCTGGGCGCGCAAGGCATCCCCGGTCACGCAATACCGTTTGGACGTATAGACCGCCTCACCAGCCCCGAACTTCAGGCCGAGAACGTCTTCAATTGCCTCGATGGCGGTCGCGCCAGGGTTGTCCCGAACGCCGGGGCGAAATCCCACCCATATGGTCCAGTCAAACGTCAGCGGAAGCGGGTCATAGGAAGATACCTGTGTAACGGGATTCGTAAACGCTTCGGACTGTATTTTCTGAAGTTGTTCAGGAGTCAGTGCGGCGTCGATGGTCAGGATGTGAATGGTGCGGACCTGGTCGAGGTGGATCCCGAAATAGGCCGAAGCCTTCTTTCGAAGGCCTTCTCCTTCGGCGTCGAGCAACTCCGGCTTTAATGTAATTTCAAGGCGATATGGCATAATTTTCACCTGGTCTGGCGACAGGCCCTTCTTCCTGGTCGTGTGAATGGCCATGTGTACCTGAAACCAAGCACAACGAACCAACAGGTAAAGGGACCCGCCGGCTTAACTGAAAATAAGGCGGTTGATATCGTTATAAAAAACATAGATCATGAGCAAAAGTAAAATAAAAATCCCAATTTGTTGGGCAATTTCACGAGCACGGGTGTTTAGCGGGCGCCGGATCAATGCCTCGATGCTGAAAAACATCAGATGGCCGCCGTCCAGCACAGGTATCGGCAAAAAATTCAACACCCCCAAATTTACACTGAGGACAGCAATAAAAAACAGAAGGCTTTCTGCCCCTGCCCTGGCCTGTTGACCCGCCATCTGGGCAATCATAATCGGCCCCCCAAGGGTCTTGCGGGAAAGGGTTCCCTGGATGAGCTTGGCGATACTTACGATGGTGAGTTCCGTCAACCGGTAGGTCTGAAAGGCGCTTTCCGTCAACGCTTTCAGCAGTCCCACATCTTGATAAAAGGAGTCCCCGGCCGCAGTAATGCCGATCACATACCGGTCCACATCTTCGCCAAACAGGTTTTTGGCGGTGGTCAATTGGGGGGTGATATCCACCTCAAACCGCGTGCCATCGCGTTCGATTGACAAGGCCAACGCGCGGCCACCGCTTTTGGATATCCCCTCAGCCATGTCCTCCCAGGAGGCAATCGGCACATCGTCAATCGCAACGATCAGGTCACCTGCCTTAAGCCCCTGGGCCGCAGCGGGTGTCCCTTCCCCGACGGTACCAACAGCGGGCTTTAGCACATAGCGACCTGAAACAATGAAAATTCCGAGAAAGATAATCATCGCCAAAAACAGGTTGAATAAGGGGCCGGCGGCAACGATCAACATCTTTTGATAGATCGGCTTGTGGGTAAAGGAAATCGGTATGTCCGCCGGATCGATCTCAGCACCTGGCTCATCGCCGACCATCTTGACATATCCCCCCAAGGGAATGGCGGAGACACGGTAATCTGTAATACCAACCGTCTTACCGAAAAGGCGGGGCCCAAATCCTAGGGAAAACTTTTCCACCCCAACACCAAAGAGCCTGGCCATCAAAAAATGCCCCAGCTCATGAAAAAAGATCAAGACCCCCAGCACAATAATAAATGCAGTGATATTTGTACTCATAAGAAAAAGTGCTCAATCAGCTGTTATAGGTTATGGGTTCCGAGCACCGGTATTCATTATCATACATGGTGCCGATTCAAAAACGACTATTTGTTAGTGGGTATGTTGCCATCAATAACTGCAGCCGCCTCGGCTCTTGCCCACTTGTCCGCGGCGAGAATTTCTTCAAGGTTCGGATGGTCAACACAGGCATGCCCGTCCATCACCCGTTTGATGGTGTCCGGCACCTGTACAAAGGTAATTCGATCGCTTAGAAAAGCCATTACGGCGACTTCATTGGCGGCATTTAAAACCGCTGGGAAGGTCCCTCCCCGCTTCAGGGCGTCGAAGGCCATGGCCAGACATTTGAATTTTTCATAATCCGGGTTCTCAAACGTCAGTGCGCCAATTTTCGCGAAATCCGGCAAGGGTTGCGCCAGATCGAGTCGTTTTGGATAACTCAAGGCATAGGCAATGGCTCCTTTCATGTCCGGCACCCCCAGCTGGGCCAGCATGGCGCCATCCCGGAAGGAAACCATTGAGTGAATGACACTCTGGGGATGAATCAACACTTCGATCCGTTCATGGGGAAGATCAAAGAGCCATCGGGCTTCAATTACCTCCAACCCTTTGTTCATCAGCGTGGCCGAATCAATGCTGATTTTCTGGCCCATCTGCCAGGTAGGATGCTTTAGGGCTTCTTTTGGCTGGATACAATGAAACTCCGCGCTGGGCTTGCTTAAAAACGGACCGCCCGAGGCGGTCAGAATGATCTTATCGAGATCCTTCCGACGATGCCCTTCCATACATTGGAAAATAGCACTATGCTCGCTGTCAACGGGTAGGATCTGAACCTCTTTTCGGGCGGCCGCCTGCATCACCACCTCGCCCGCCATTACCAACGTCTCCTTGTTGGCAAGGGCAATGTCTTTTCCGGCGGCGATGGCATCAAGGGTCGGCATCAGTCCCGCTGCGCCGACCATGGCGACCACCACTTGGTCGACCCCCGGCATGGTGGCTGCCGCCTGATATCCACTCGGGCCGAACAGCACCTCTGTTTTGGTGTTCCGCGGCAATCGTGCCTTGAGGTCTTCAGCGTATTTCTCATCGATCACGACGGCAAGATCAGGAGCCACCGCCGCGATCTGCTCTGCGAGCAACGCCACGTTGTTTCTGGCTGCCAGGGCCTTGACCCGAAACTGTTCCGGAAACATTTTTACAATACGCACCGTATTGCATCCGATAGAACCGGTAGAACCTAAAATTGTAAGTTGTTTCATATATTTCTAACGTAAACGTTTATTCAGTCGCTAATTCAGAAAATGCACCAGGATGACATACGCCATCGGCACCGCAAACAACAATGCATCAATTCGGTCCAGCACCCCACCGTGCCCTGGGAGCAGATGCCCTGAATCCTTAACACCGGAGGACCGTTTTAACATCGATTCAAAAAGATCGCCCACCTGCCCGGCAATGCCGATGGCAATCGCCAGAAGGGAAACCGTCACCCAATCGGTCCCCGGCAACCAGAAAGACTTTCCGGCAAGGATAACCACAAGGTTGGCGGCAAGGCCGCCCATGGCGCCCACAACCGTTTTGCCGGGACTTACATTGGGGCATAGTTTCCTTTTTCCCAGATACCGGCCCGCGTAATACGCTCCAGTATCCCCGGCAAACACAACACATAAAATCATAAATATCCACGCCATCCCGTTTTCAGTCGACCGGATGACGGTCATCAGTGCCAACGAAAAGGGGACATACATCACGCCCATGACATGCAGCGCTAAAAACCGGGGGACATCTTCATTCGGGTCAAATGGTTTCAGGAATAATACCGCCGGCAAAATAATGGATAGGGAAACAACAAAGAATATCAGCGGCATAAGTTGAAAAAATGCCCCTAAAACAATGACGGCGCCCAGAAGGATCCCAATAAGAGAAATGGAGCGCGCAAGCGCTCGTGTATCGCCCGGCCAGACAATCTGGTAGTATTCCCAGAGCCCAATGCCTGAAACGATGGCAAGAGTTGCTGAGAAAAGGAGCCCACCTTTATAGACAAGGAAGATAAGAATAGGTAGGGCAACAAGGCTTGTAATCCAGCGCTTGAAATGCATGCTGGTGGTATCCTTTCATTGGGACCGCCCTGCCGGGTCCACAGTCATGGGGGTGTGGTTACGTGTCTTCAGTCACTTGACCGAAGCGTCGGTCTCGGTGTTGATAATCCTCAAGGATGCGAACGAATTCTTCTTTGGTAAAATCTGGCCAGAGGGTATCGGTCACACATATTTCCGCATAGGCGATCTGCCAGAGCAAAAAATTGCTGATACGCATCTCACCGCTCGTGCGAATCAACAGATCCGGATCAGGCATTTGACGTGTATAGAGATGATCGGACACCATTTTTTCATCAATGGCATCCAAGGCCACCTGTCCTGATGTTACTTTTTCGGCAACCTGTCGCACCATGCGCACGAGTTCAGATCGCGCCCCATAACTAAGAGCAAGGTTCAGCAGCATGCCCGTGTTCGATCGCGTCATCGCCATTGTTGACATCAAGGCATGACGCGTTTTTTCAGGAAGTTGCTCGGTGTCACCAATCGCGCTCAGGCGGATGTTGTTCTCCACCAGTTCATCTTTTTCATTAAGGAGAAACCGCTCAAGAAGTGTCATAAGGGCATGAACTTCCAGCTTGGGCCGCTGCCAGTTCTCGGTTGAAAAAGCATAGAGGGTCAACACGGGGATGCCGATTTCCCAAGCGGTCCGAACAATCGTCCGGACCGTCTCCGCGCCCTGTTCATGGCCTTTGACCCGGTTCATCAATCGCTTCTTTGCCCAGCGACCGTTTCCATCCATAATGATGGCCACATGAGCCGGCAGCCTCTCCTGGTCAAGGGTTGGGAATTGAACCTGAGGCGCGTTAGAACTCAATTATTTCCTTCTCTTTTTCTTTATAGATGTCATCCACCTGTTTGACGAAGCCATCGGTTATTTTCTGGATTTCGTCTTGGGCTTTGAAGGCATCGTCCTCCGATACGTCTCCGTCCTTTTTAAACCCCTTGATCAACTCGTTTGAATCCCGCCGAATGTTCCGGACCGCAACCTTATATTCTTCACAGGTTTTGTGAAGCAGTTTAACGAGTTGTTTTCTTCTCTCTTCTGTCAGTGGGGGAATGGCGATGCGAATCAGCTTCCCATCATTTGACGGTGTGAGTCCCAAATCCGATTTGAGAATCGCTTTTTCAATGTCTTTGATAACCGTCGCATCCCAGGGTTGAATAACAATCAGCCGGCTCTCGGGGACTGACACCGATGCCATCTGGTTCAATGGTGTGGGGGTACCGTAGTAATCCACACGAATACCGTCCAGCAGTGATGCCGATGCCCGTCCTGTTCGAATCCGTTTGAGTTCGTTTTTCAGGGAATCGACCGATTTCCCCATGCGATCGCTTGTTTCCTGATAAGTTTCTTCTATCATGGTTCCCCCTGCACAGTTTGCGTTTGCATCATCCGGCGGCCCCAAAGGGCCAGGTTGGTATCAGTAGGTTTCTGAAATCAACGGGGTGGTATCAGTGATTGATGCGCGTTCCCACACTTCCGCCACAAACCACTGAGTGAATGTTTCCGGGTGTTCTAAGATTAAATACTGCCAGCGGCAATTTGTTGTCCATGGCAAGTGAAATGGCCGTCAAGTCCATCACACGAAGCTGCTTTTCCAATGCTTCGCGATAGGTGATTGTCTCCAGCAGTTTGGCATCCTTATTGTGGACCGGATCTGAATCGTATATCCCATCCACCTTCGTTGCCTTGAGAAGAATTTCGGCATGAATCTCCATGGCCCGCAGCACCGCAGCTGTGTCTGTCGTAAAGTACGGATTTCCGGTACCAGCCCCAAAAATCACCACGCGCCCCTTCTCTAAATGACGGATGGCCCGCCGAAGGATATATGGCTCCGCCACTTCGTGCATCGAGATGGCTGTTTGAACGCGTGTCTGGATGCCGTTTCGCTCCAAAACATCCTGAAGGGCCAAACTATTGATGATCGTCGCTAACATCCCCATATGATCTGCAGAACTACGATCCATGCCAAAAGAGCTGGCGGCAACACCACGAAAAATGTTACCGCCCCCCACAACAATGGCAACCTGAACCCCAAGTTCGCACACATCAATCACCTCTTTGGCGACATAATCAAGGGTCTTTGGACTGATACCAAATTGCTGCTCTCCAACCAATGCTTCACCGCTCAGTTTGATTACTATCCGCTTAAATCGAGGCAACGCCATGCGTTTAAGATTCTCCTAACTGGAACCGACAAAACCGTTTAATGGAAATGTTCTCGCCAATCTTGGCAATCTGTTCATTCAGCAAATCTGCCACGGTAATATTGGGATCCTTGACATAGGCCTGGTTCAGCAGACAGTTCTCCTTGAAAAACTTATTGAGTTTCCCATTCGCAATTTTGTCCACCATATTCTCAGGCTTGCCCATCTCCAAGGCCTGGTCACGATAAATTTCCATTTCTTTGGCGACCATCGCTTCGGGTACCTCTTCCTGGGAGATGGCCACAGGATTGGTGGCAGCGATATGCATCGCAATATTTCGGGAAAATTCGACAAAGTCCTCATTTTTTGCAACGAAATCACTCTCGCAGTTGACTTCCACCATGACGCCTATTTTGCCACCCATATGAATATATGACTGAATGGTCCCCTCCGACATTTTTCGACCGGCCCGCTTCTGGGCAGTGGCCAAACCTTTCTTACGCAGAAAGTCAACCGCCTTGTCAACATCTGCATCACAGGTTTTGAGCGCTTCCTTGCAGTCCATAATGCCGGCCCCGGTCTTTTCCCGAAGCTGTTTTACCATTTCTGCACTTATCGTTGACATTCCTATTCTCCTGTTCCAATAGATTCTGATTTTTCTTCACCTGTAGGTGCGCCCGCTTCCGCATTCTCTGTGGCGGTCGCACGCTTGATGATTTCAACTACAGGGCCTTCTGTGCCATCGGAGATCACTTTTCGTTCCCCTGGCTTCAGGCTTTCACCAGCCGCTTCAATATCGCTCACCTCTTCATCGGCCTTGTCAGCTTCTGCCTGTTTCTTTTCTTTATATTTTTCGCGCCCCTCTATACAAGCTTCAGCAATGCGGGAGCTGACGAGTCGAATGGCGCGAATGGCGTCGTCATTACCCGGAATAATGTAGTCAATATCATCGGGATCGCAGTTCGTGTCCACAATCGCCACAATCGGAATATTCAGTCGCTTTGCTTCCCGAACGGCAATGGCTTCGTTTTTCGGATCGACGATGAACATGGCCCCGGGAAGCTGTGTCATGGTTCGAATGCCCCCGAGGGTATTGTCCAGTTTGACACGCTCTTTACCGAGCTTCAGCGCCTCTTTTTTTGTATACAGGCTAATGGAGCCGTCGTTCTCGATTTCGTTCAAGTGATTCAACCTAGCGATACCCTGCTTGATGGTCTGGAAATTGGTCAGCATCCCGCCAAGCCACCGGTTATGGACATAAAACATTTCTGCCCGGTTTGCCTCCTCATAAACAGCCTCTCTTGCCTGCTTTTTGGTACCGACAAACAGCACCGACTTCCCCTCTTTGACCGTGTTGGTAATAAAATCGTAGGCATCTTTAAACATCCGAACGGTCTTTTGAAGATCGATGATATAGATTCCGTTCCGGGCGCCAAAGATATAAGGTTTCATTTTGGGGTTCCAGCGCTTTGTCTGATGGCCAAAGTGTACCCCGGCTTCGAGCAGTTCCTTCATTGAGATGTAAGCCATAAGTTTTCTCCTTCATCGGTTTTGTGCCACCGCTCCGGTCACCTTTACTTCTGACTTCAAACAGCGCGGTTGTTGGGAAATTGAAAAGTGGCCGCGCCAAAAGAAGCACCGGGAAGCAAATCCCGGAACGTGCGTGTTAAAAATAGGGATTTGTAACAAACAATGGTGGGTTCTGCAACGTTTTTTATGCCTATCCAGCATGTTTTTTATGAATTTGAACAACACGATCGTGACCACTGTAGTCCTGTCGAACGGACACATTCTCGTAGCAGGCAACGTCATCGGTAAGGCCGACCACCCCGGGCCCCTGATCCCACCCGATTTCAACGATCACCCAGCCGCCTGGTTTCAGAAAATAAGGTGCCGTTTGAATAATATGCCGCAGGCAATCATACCCGCTTTTTCCACCACTCAGTGCCATTATCGGCTCGTAATGTCGGATTTCAAGCTGAAGGGTTTCGATATCCGCACTTCGAATATAGGGCGGATTTGAAACGATCAGATCAAACCCCGCCCCTCCCTCGTGAAGGGCAGAGAACCAATCGCCGCAGGAGAAGGTGATACACTGGTCCAGATGGTGCTTTTCCGCGTTCTTTTTGGCAAGCGCCACCGCATCCGGAGAGCGGTCCAGAGCGTGGTATTGATGGTTCGGCCGCTCCTTTGCCAGGGCCAGGCTGATGGCACCGGTACCGGTCCCAAGTTCCAAAATTTGCACGGGCGGACCAGATTCCGGCAACACGTCCAAAGCGGCCTCCACAAGGCATTCGGTTTCCGGCCGGGGAATCAGCACCTTGGGCGTCACCACCAGCTCCATGGACCAAAATTCTTTTGCCCCCAGAATATAGGCCACCGGTTCCCGCTGGGCCCGGCGTTTGACCATCCATCGAAACCGAGTCAGTTCTTCCGGCAAAAGGGGTTTGTCGTGCTGCAAGTAAAGATCGATTCGCCGAATGCCTAAGGCGTGAGCCAGTAAAAGCTCGGCATCGGCCCGTGGGTGTTCGATAAGATGGGTTTCAAAATAGGACGTGGTCCAGGTAAGCAGCTTCAAGATGGTCCACTGTTGATCAGGATTGTTCGGCGCCGGCGTTCCCTGCTGTTGCGTCATGTTGTAATGCCTGGGCCTGGTAATGGGTGATCAAAGCGTTGACCAGCTCATCGATCTGCCCCTCCAGGACACTGTCAAGTTTGTATAGCGTCAAGCCGATACGGTGGTCTGTTACCCGGCCCTGGGGAAAGTTATAGGTCCGAATTCGTTCGCTGCGATCACCACTGCCGATCTGGCTTTTGCGTTCTTCGGACCGCTTTTCGTTCTGCGCCCGCGTTTCTTTGTCAAGCAAGCGGGCCTTGAGCACCTTCATTGCCTTTGCCTTGTTTTTATGCTGGGACTTTTCGTCCTGGCAGGTCACCACCAGTCCGGTGGGTAAATGGGTCAACCGGACCGCCGAATCCGTGGTATTAACAGACTGCCCGCCCGGGCCGGTGGACCGGTATACATCCACCTTGATCTCATTGGGCTCGATATGCACTTCGACATCTTCCGCTTCGGGAAGCACCGCCACCGTTACCGCCGACGTATGGATTCTGCCCTGGGCCTCGGTTGCCGGCACCCGCTGAACCCGATGGGTACCACTCTCATATTTCATGCGACTATAGACCCCCTGCCCCTTCACCATGGCAACCACTTCCTTGATGCCGCCCACGCCGGTGATGTTCTGGGTCATGACCTCTAGTTTCCAGTTCTGATGTTCCGCATACCGCGAATACATATTGAAAAGGTCTCCGGCAAACAGGCCCGCCTCTTCTCCACCGGTCCCGGCACGGATTTCGATCAGAACATTTTTGGCATCCAGGGGATCTTTGGGAATGAGCAATACCCTCAACCGCTGTTCCAGCTCTTCCTTTTCAGTGCTGAGCCGATCGAGGTCTTCCCGTGCAAGTTCTTTGATCCCCGGGTCATCGTCCCTTAGAAGCTCCCGGCAGCCTTTTAGTTCCACAACCGTGTCTTTATATTCTCGATAGGCATCGACAATCTTGCTCAACTCCGCATGTTCCCGGCTATAGTCTTGAAAGGCTTTTCGGTCCTGCAGCACCTTTGAATCGCTCAGCAGCTGCTCAAGCTCCATATACCGTTTTTCAACACCCATGAGTTTATCAAACATATGGTTTTGCCTTGGCTCCAGTTTTTTCTTTACCCCAGTGATGCAACAACGCGATGGTCACAATTGTTTTCACTGCAACATTGGGAGCTTACAATCCTCTCACTATAAACAAAAGGTGAAAGCAGCGACATGGCTCCTTTCACCTTTACAATATCCTGCAAATGTAATGTTACTGTTTTTGCTGGTTCGCGTTTTGAAATTTTTCGTATTTCTTTCTGAATCGTTCAATTCGGCCGGCCGTGTCCACAAGTTTCTGCTTCCCGGTGTAAAAGGGATGACAGGCAGAACAAATTTCCACGCTGATGTCCGATTTGGTGGATCCTGCCTCAACTTGATTACCGCAGGCACACTTAATTATTGTCGGTTTATAACCCGGATGAATATCTTTCTTCATGATACCCCAACCCCCCAATCTTTAGTAATATACAACGCCCTTCTGATAGACGAACAGATTCTATACGCTTATGTGTTCATAGAATCAAGAAAATCTTGATTATTATCAGTTCCGTCCATTTTTTCAAGTAAAAATTCCAAACTGTCCACCGGATTTAAGGTCGACAGCAGTTTTCTGAGGATCCAGATACGGTTCAGGGTTTCCTCTTTCAACAGCAACTCTTCCTTACGCGTACCGGACTTCTTGATATCAATTGCCGGGAAGACGCGCTTGTCTGAGAGGCGTCTGTCAAGATGGATTTCCATGTTACCGGTACCTTTGAATTCCTCGAAAATAACCTCGTCCATCCGGCTACCGGTATCAATAAGGGCCGTTGCGATAATCGTCAGGCTTCCGCCGTCCTCGATATTACGGGCCGCCCCGAAAAAACGTTTCGGCCGTTGCAACGCATTGGAATCCACACCACCCGACAGAATTTTGCCACTGGGCGGCATCACCGCATTGTATGCCCTTGCCAGTCGCGTAATAGAATCAAGGAGGATCACCACATTCTTTTTATGCTCCACAAGTCGCTTGGCCTTCTCAATAACCATTTCCGCCACCTGGACGTGCCGCTCGGCCGGTTCATCAAAGGTCGAGCTGATCACCTCACCCCGGACGGTCCGCTCCATGTCGGTCACCTCTTCCGGCCGTTCGTCGATCAGCAGTACGAACAACATGATGTCTTTGTGGTTTGTGGTGATGCTGTTGGCAATGGATTGCAGCAGCATGGTTTTACCGGTCCGGGGGGGTGAAACAATCAACCCCCGCTGTCCGAATCCAATGGGCGTCAACAGGTCCATGATCCGCGTGGAATAATTATCCGGCGCAATTTCAAGCGACATTTTCTGATCAGGATACAGGGGGGTGAGGTTGTCGAAGAGAAGTTTTTCTCTGGCCACTTCGGGATCTTCATAATTGACCGCCTCCACCTTCAAGAGGGCAAAGTACCGTTCCGATTCTTTTGGCTGACGAATCTGACCGGAAACGGTATCCCCGGTCCTGAGATTAAACCGCCGAATTTGAGAGGGGGATACATAAATATCATCAGGGCCGGGCAGATAATTGTAATCAGGTGCCCGCAGAAAACCAAACCCATCCGGAAGAATTTCCAGGGTCCCTTCCCCGTAAATCATACCGTTTTTTTCAATTTGCGCCTGAAGCAGTGCAAAAATGAGTTCCTGTTTTCTCATGCCAGCGGCCCCGTCAATACTGAACTTCTTGGCCATCTGTGTCAGCTCACTGATCTTTTTGTCTTTTAGCTCAACAATATTCATCCCTTGCATACCCCGTTGTTTGTGTAATTGTCGTTTCGAAACAATGCCCTATCAATAGGCCGGTGAATCCGCCGTTGGTTGTTCCATGTTGCTTGTGGCAACCGCTGCCTTGCGGGTGGCGCATACCGGTCTTGGCCGGTCCGGCTCTTTATTGCAGCCATTAAGCGCCAATTCTCTTCGGTTAATTCCTGTGTCTCCTTCTGCTATCAATATGTTCCATTTGTGGGCCCATATGAACGTTATCGGCAGAACGGATTCCTATATTTAACTGGAGAATTTAGTATGCTTAGTGATTGCTGAAAGAAGAATATGGATATTCTTTCCAACAGGCGGGTGCCCAAGCTCAAGCCGGCTGTACATCATCTTTTCATCTCTGTCCAGTGCTTTTGCCGACTACTCTAGTTTCTTGATAAAACAACTCATGCAATTGGTCAACCTTTTTTATCAATTCACCCACTGTGCCAGTGTTTTCTATTATAATATCGGTAGCATATTTTTTTTCTTCATCCGACATCTGTATATCCAAAAGGGACTCTGCACTGGAAAAGGAGACGTTATCCCGTGCCATCAACCGATGGACTTTGTTTTGGCGGGACGCTGAAACCAGCACCACCACATCATACTGATCCGCCATACCCGCCTCAAAAAGAAGGGGGACTTCAACAATCACGACCCGCTTGCCGGCCGCAGCAGCTTCAGCGACACTTCGGTTCATGGCGAGGGTGATCGCTGGATGGACAATGGCCTCAAGGGCCAATCGTTCTTTTTCATTGTTTATAATGCGCTCCCGCAAGGCAGAGCGATCCAGCTCACCGGTGCTGTTGATAACATCAGCCCCGAAGTGGTCCGATATTTTCTTTAAGCACCCGGCCCCTGGGGCCACGACCTCCCGGGCGACCTTGTCCGCATTGATAACCACAAGGCCAAGCGCCTTGAAGCGCTGACAGACGGTCGTTTTTCCGGAACCAGCACTACCGGTCACCGCGATGGTGAGGGGAAACGTCCCTTTTTTATTTATTTTTTTTCTTAGGCGGTCCATATTGATGGCAAGGCCCGTTTGGTTCCCTGACGCCATGGGGTACCCCGTAACAATGTAATGTAAACAATTTAAAACCGGAAAAATGATGAATTCATCAAGTTTTGATGATTTTCTTTTGTATTTAAATTAGTCACTTAAAACTTAACACTGGGTAAAAATTTGACATGACCCCAGCAGCATTCCAAAGCATACCCTTTGACATCCGTATGTTTCCCCAAACACGGGGCGTGTACGTGGTGGGAGGATCAACCCGGGACCTGCTGCTGAATCGAGCACCCAGCGATTATGACATTGCCGTTTCCCAAAATCCAGAAATATTTGCAGCTGACCTTGCCGCATCCCGAGGCGGCAAGGTCGTTCGGATGGGGCATGCAAAGCAAGCTGTTTTTCGGGTCATCGTCGAGGGGTTCATCTTTGACATCACAGCGCTAAACGGGAAGTGTATCCAGGATGATCTATCGCGCCGGGATTTTACGATCAATGCCATGGCCGTCGATCTTGAAAGTGGCCGCCTTCTCGACTGTTTCGGAGGGCAAATGGATTTGGCAAAGGAAAAGATCAGAATGGTGTCAGCATCGGTGTTTGATGAGGACCCGGTTCGGCTGCTGCGCGCCTATCGGATGGCGGCAGTATTTGGTTTCGGTATCGACCCAAACACGGTCCAGGCCATTGCCAGAAGTTGCAGCGCCATTTGTCAATGTGCCGGCGAACGGATCCGATCGGAGTTTTTCAAAATCCTGGCCGTGCCCGCCTCCCATCAGTACCTGTTGCAAATGGCGGAAAACGGGCTGCTGGCGGCGATTTTTCCCGAACTTGGGGCGCTCAAAGGATGTCTTCAAAACCATCGTCACGAATACGATGTCTTTGACCACACCCTGGCCGCCTATGGCGCCTTGGAGAATCTGGTAAACCGCCAGGACATCGGGCACGAATATCCATGGATCAATCGTAATACCGCCAATCTCAGCGCATCAAGCTATACGACCGAATTGCCGCTGTTAAAATGTGCGATCCTTTTCCATGATATCGGAAAACCTGCGTGCCGCACCGAATCGAAGACGGGCGGCCCCCATTTTTACGGTCACGACAAAAAAGGCGCGCTTCTTTTTGAAGCCATTGCGGACCGGTTGCGATTTTCTTCTTTAGAACGGCAAACGGTTCATAAGCTGATTCGGCTCCATATCCGCCCGCTCCATCTTTCGATCGCCCATCAAAACGGTCAGCTTTCCCGAAGCGGCATCGTCCGTTTCTTCGAAGCCGGTGGCAGGCACACCCCCCTTCTGCTGCTCCAGGCCTTTGCGGATCTCCAGGGAAAAGGTAGCTGTTGCCGAAAAGACGCGAAAGCCTTTACTGCGTTCATCGAAACACTGATGAAACAGTATGCGGAACAGTATCTCCCCCAAAAGGCGGCCCCCCCACTGGCCACGGGCCATGATCTTATTCACGTCTTCAGGCTTTCCCCCTCGCCCCTGTTTGCTGACATTTTGGCCGAGGTCGAAACCGCCCGGCTTTGCGGCGAAATAGCGGACCGACCCGCGGCGTTGGCCCACATCGAAGAACGCCTCAAACGCCTGCCGGCGGACGCCGTCACCCGGTCACCGGGTCGAATGAAATGATTTTTTTTTAATATCAGGGATTATCTTGACATCCCCCATTTACAACGGTAATAAATCTCTTTTGATTGAATGGTCTTATTCGGGCGTGATCATCAGCCGATAACATTTTATTACAATGATAACAGGAGGATACACCATGAAACTGATTCTATTGGGTGGCCCTGGCGCCGGTAAAGGTACACAAGCGAATTTGATTAAAGAGAAATATCAGATTCCTCAAATTTCAACCGGCGACATGCTGCGTGCCGCGGTCAAAGCAGGCACCGAGCTTGGCAAGGAAGCAAAAAAAATTATGGATTCAGGCGGACTCGTACCGGATGAGGTCATTATCGGCCTTGTAAAAGAAAGAATCAAAGAAGCCGATTGTGCCAAGGGTTTCTTGTTTGACGGGTTTCCCCGGACCATTCCCCAGGCAGATGCCATGAAAGAAGCTGGGGTTGCCATTGATGCCGTTGTGGACATTGATGTACCGGATGAAGAAATCATCAAGAGAATGAGCGGCCGCCGGGTTCACCTGGCCAGTGGCCGGACCTACCACCTCGTGTTCAATCCGCCCAAGGTGGAAGGAAAAGACGATGAGACCGGAGAGGACTTGATCCAGCGGGATGATGACAAGGAAGAGACCGTCAAAAAGCGCCTTGATGTTTACCATGATCAAACCGAACCGCTCATTGGCTACTACAAGGATTGGGAAAGCACCGGCGAAGCCGCCGCTCCGACATATGTTCGTATTGAAGGCGTCGGAAAAGTGGACGAAATTCGCGACGCTATTTTCAAAGCCCTCGACACCATTGGATAGTGTTTTTTCTATTGAAAAAGCACCAGAAATATCCTATAAGAGATAATTACGCTTTTTAAGATTAGAGGCAAAATAACCATCGGGCAGAAACGCAAACTCCGCTGATGGAAAAAAGGGGGCGAGGCACTTGAAGGAAATACATGTCAGGGTCATTGATAATGACCTTGAAAAGGCGATGCGCATTCTGAAGAAAAAAATTCAAAATGACGGGCTTTTTAAACGTCTGAAGCTGAAAAAAAGCTACGAAAAGCCCAGTGAGCATCGACGCCGCAAACAGCGCGAAGCATTGCGAAGGCAACGGATCGCTGCGGCCCGGAGCAAATATCGTAGATAATCAACCCTGTTTTTAAAATGACGCCCGGCAGGTATTTCAACCTGCCGGGTTTCTTATGCACTGATGACACCCAATCCCCTATCCAATGACCCCTATCAGGCATGCCTGACCGCCATGTATCAGCTGCATCGGTTTGGTATTATTCTGGGGCTATCCACCATTCAGACCATTTTAAAGAACCTGGGGAACCCCCAGAGCAATTTTCGTTCAATCCATATCGCCGGCACCAACGGAAAGGGGTCTGTTGCCTCCGCCCTGGCCCAGATCCTCGCCCTTGCAGGATACAAGGTGGGACTTTACACCTCTCCACACCTGGTCCGGTTCAACGAACGAATCTGCATCAACAACCAACCCATTCCAGATGACCGGGTGGTAAAAAGCTATGAAGCGGTGAAAGCGGTGCACCAGGGTGACCGCGAACCGACTTTTTTTGAATTTTCAACGGCCATGGCATTTCACGAATTCGGCCGCGCGCAGGTCGACTGGGCCATTATTGAAACCGGCATGGGCGGACGACTGGACGCCACCAATGTGATCACCCCGGCCCTGACGATCATCACCAACATCTCCCTTGAGCATCAGATGTATCTCGGGAACACCATTGCCAAAATCGCTGCTGAAAAAGCCGGTATCATCAAACAAAATTGCCCAGTGGTGACCGGTGTCGCCCAGAAATCGGCCATCCGCGCCGTTGAGACCGCCGCCCGGGACAAAAACGCCCCGGTTTACCGCATGGGGGACGCCTTTCGTATCCGACGCCATCCCCGAAGCGACTCGTTTACCTATACCGGGATTGATCACACGTGGAAGGGACTTCGCACAGGTCTTCTTGGCAGTCATCAGGCCGGTAATGCCGCGCTGGTCCTTGCAGGATGTGAACTGCTAAACCGGAATGGCGTGAACATCGCCTTTGACCACATCCGCAAAGGCCTTCTGGAACAAAGATGGCCCGGGCGCCTTGAGGTCGTCGCCCAGCAACCAATGCTTCTGTTGGACGGTGCCCACAACATGATGGCCGTCCGGGAGTTGGCCGGCTACCTAAGAGCGCACCTGAAGGAGAAGAAGATCGCGCTGGTCTCCGGCATACTCGATGACAAGGCCTATCCGGATATGCTGCGATGTTTACTGCCCCTCTGCGATCGCGCCGTTTTGACCCAGCCGAAGATTGACCGTTCCCTGCCACCGGACACCCTCTATGACGTCGCAAAAGGCATTATCTCCGACGTCTCCGTCGTGAAATCGGTGCCAGCGGCCGTTTCCCATGCCATGGAAACCAGCGCAAAAGACGATGTGGTGTGCGTTGCAGGCTCTTTGTATCTTGTGGGAGAAGTGAAAGAGGCCATTGAAAACGGGCAGATTTCCTTTTAGCCATATTTTTCGGACTTGACTTCCATGGCATGATTTAATAATTACCACCATACAAATGCGCCCGTAGCCCAGGGGATAGGGCGTCAGCCTCCGGAGCTGAAGATCGCAGGTTCGAATCCTGCCGGGCGTACCACCTGCTTTAAAATAAAAAGGGGCCGCACAAGATGATGTGCAGCCCCCTTTTTTTTCTTTGACATGGATGATCCCACGCCGATTCAGCCGGAATTTCAATTTTAGAAGTGCATCAGCCTTTTTTAAATGAACGGATTACCCAGATGGTGCCGCGCCCAGATAGACGCCTGAAGGCGGTTTTTGACATTTATCTTCTGGTAGATCGTGTAGATATGGGATTTAACCGTATTGGTGGTAATATCCAAGCTTTCGGCGATGTTGCGGTTCGAAGCGCCGCTGGTAATCAGCCTCAAAATCTCTCGTTGCCGATAGGTCAGTCCGCAAACACTCCCTCCGTTATACCCAGAGTGTTGACTTGATTTCAGAGAAGCATCCGCCAGGACATCCCGCCGATACCATAACTCCCCGCTAATAATCGCCCGGATCCCTCGAGGTATCATGTTAATGGTATCGTTCAGGTAGAAAACGCCATGAATTCCCCGTTCCAAGGCAAGCTGATCCAACATGGCATCCCCACAAACATTGTAAAAGGCAAAATAGGTGCCGTTGGGGTACGCCACACTGCCGATATTGAACACCAACCAGGGATCAATAACCCCACTCCCCTGACAATCGAACAGGAAAATACAGTCGTCGTACTCACGATTACGCAAATAGGCGACCCCGCCGGGAAATGTGGCACTCTGAAAGCAGTCCGCATTCATCTCTTTAAACAGATAGGAGACCAGCAACTCATTCTGGACCCGGTTGGGACCGATGGTGCACACACAGGTCCGCGCTTTTGCCAAGGGTGTCGTTAAATCGTTTAAGTTGTTGTTCATGTTGAGATTCGTTTCAGTGATGGAGGTAGAATAATTTTGAATTTTGAATTCTGAATTTTGAATGAATGTGGTTTGCCGATTCTAATTTAAAATTAAACATTCATAATTCTCTATTCCCGGTTTTGCTTTGAAGTTTTTTCAGCCGATGCTTTACTGTCCGGTTGTAGGGATCGATCATCAGGGCTTTTTGGTACTCCTCCTCGGCCCGGTACCAGACCCCCTGCTCCTCATACAGTCTTGCTGCAGCCAGCCGCACGGACACATTGTCCGGCAAATATTGTATGGCCGTTCGCATCACCTCAAGGGCCTTTTCCGGGGCCTCCTGGGCCATGTAGTACTTGTAGATCGGAAAGAAATACCCTGGTTTTGCCTCTTCCTCATTTGGGAGATAAAGAAGCGCTTTTTGAAAGGCGGCTTCAGCTGCCTCACTTTTCCCACCGCTTTCCAGGTATTTCCCATAGGAAATATAGGGCAGCACCCGGTCCGGCAGGCAGGCGGCGATCTGCTCGTCTGATAAGCCCTTTTCTGCCAAAAGTGTCAGATAGGTTTCTGTTCGATGAGGTGCCAGGCTGATGGCCTTTTTTAGGACCTCAAGCCCCTCGTCCGTTCTTTCCTGGTCCAACAGCCAGGTGCCATAAACTTTATGGGCCCGTTCACTCATGGAAGCATATTGAACGGATGCACGATAAAGGGCCTCTGCCTTATCTAATTTACCTATTTCAGAATAATAGTTTGCCAATTGGTGATGAAATAATTGATCTGCAGGTGAATGGACAACCGCTTTCTGATAGTAATGTACGGCGTCTTTATGCGCTGGCTCGTTTTTCGTTAAAGCATCAGCAATCATTAATGGGGAAAGTGCCCAGAAAGGATTCCAGAAAGTATTCTTTTTTAAATCTATCAAAATTTTGTTCATTTTTTCTGGTGGCGCCTCATCACTATATAAATGCGGCATCGCAGAAAAAACGGTTTTTCTTGAAATCAAATTACCACTGCCATGAAAAAGGCATGTTAAGGCCAGAAACAAGATAAAAAGCACCCAAAGGGGTGAAAACGGTTTTTTAATCTTTCCTAATTTGGTTGAACCAGATCGATAACGAATTCGCGTATTTGAAGTTGCCACAAATAGTGCTGCCAAAAAGGAAAAATATAATCCGTTAGCACCGATATGAAAATTAAAATCAGTAAGGCTATGAATTAAAATCGCTAAAATACCAGTAACAGCGCCACATCCAACGAAAATCATATACGGTTCTCTACGCTTTTTCAGACGGCGAAACGATCGAAAAAAAACCGGAACCAAAAACCAGCCCACGAATAAGGTTCCAAGAATACCACCATCCGTAACAAGTTCAATGTAATCGTTATGAGCATGAGTAAAGGCTTTTCTGCCTGGAAAGGTGCGATAGATTGGATAGCAGTACCGGTAGGTACCAAACCCTGTTCCCGTTACGGGGAAATCGGCAATAATGTGTTGACTGTCCTGCCAAACCTGAACCCGTGCCTCTGCGATATCGCCCTGCTGATCTCTTATTAAATCGAACCTGTCAAAAATAAGATCCCAGCCAAACCATCCCACGGACACCAAGGTGACAAGGCAGATAATGGATATCACCTTGGCCCCTCTTTTTTTAACCCGATTCGTATCAAGTATTATCCCAAAAACCACCAAGGAAAGCATAAGGCTGATCATGCCTCCCCGGGATAGGGATACAAACACAGAAACAAGTATGATAAAAGCGCCAGTTCCGAGCAATAGGTATCGGTGGATACGCGGGTGATCAAAAAACTCTAAAACCTTTTCTTTGAATGTATCGGAGATAAGGGTGGGGGCTGAAAATAAAAAAAGTGCGATGATCAGAGGAGCAATCATCTCCATGAGCCCGGCATAATGATTGTGGTTTCCATAAGGACCGAATGAATTTCCGATGTGAAGATCCCAAAGCCAGTAGGTTTTACCATCAGCAGTATAATGCTGCAAAATCGATACGATTGCCACGCAGGCGCCGAATATCGCAACAATTGATACTACTTTTTTTAGGTAGGTTTGTTTTGTAAACAGCTGGGTCAGTAAAACATAAATCGCAACGTATGCGCCGTACCGAAAGAATTCAGAAAGGGTATCTTCCCGGTTCAGTGTCAGGGGGATCCAGTCAATCGGCTGAAAAACACCGACGGTATCTGCGTAGATCTGGTATATTTCCGGTGAAAGAATCCTCACCAGAAACGCCGGAAGTGGTAATAACTGAAATAAAATGTATCCCAGAAAGCAAAGCAGCGGCACGAGCCCCGGCACCTGATAGAGTTTTTTGTGATTTTTTGTAGCATGAATTAAATATAGTAAAAGCCCTAAGAATGCCCCTCCCTCAGTAATTAGAAGCGTTAGAGGTGTCACTGTCCCAAAGGCCAAGGGAGCATAAATAAGCAGAATAATGACGATGCGCTGGCAGAGTTTTTCCATGCGTTTATCCTGAAAAAAACGACAGACAGATTACTTATGAATTTTGAGTTATGAATTGTGAATTAATGTAGGTTTTCAAATTTTATGACGGCAGAGATCTCTTTCAATTCCAAATTCAAAATTAAGAATTCAACATTCATATTTTATAACTGTTATCAACAGTTATAAAATATCCCTCCCCTCGATCACCGCTGCCGGGTTGTCCTCAACCAGTTCAAAAGCCTTTTGCTTTCCCAAAATTTTCGTGGCCACCTTCAGCCCTTTGGAAAGGAGGGGTCGGCGATATTCGGGCGAGTGGGCATCGGTGGCCAGGAAAGCGACCGCCCCTTTTTTAATAAGAAAACGCGCGCAGGCTTCGCAGTCGTCTCCGAATTGTCCGGTCAAACTGTCTGCCGTAATTTGAACCTTAATATTGGTATCCAGCAATGACAGCAGGCGTTTTGGTTTTCTTAGAATCCCGGGATTTCTTTCCGGGTGAGTGATGATAGGAATCAACCCTATCGATATCAGGTCATAGAGAATCTCATGTACCTGGGCCGGCCAGTGGGTGTGGGGAAACTCCACCAGAACGTAAGGCGTATGATTGATGGTATAGTGTTGAATGCGCTCCGGCCCGGATAAGGCATCCACATCTCCGCCGTATAAAATTTTAATGGGAATCTTCTCCGAATCGAGCCGATTCTGAAATATGGATATACTATGCTGAATCTCCTCCGGTGACAGGTATGGTGACTTGACATGGGGTGTTGCAACGATCGTATGGATCCCATCCTCCGCAGCCTGACGGGCCATCTCGAGGGAAGATTCAATTGTTTTCGGCCCATCGTCCAGGTTTGGAAGGATGTGGCAGTGGATGTCGATCATGATAAAAGGTAGTTTTAAGTAAAATCAGTTTCAAGTGTTAAGTGATTAAGTGATTAAGTGTTAAGATTAATGTGATACGTGGCCGGTAATCCGTGAACCCAAAAGAGGCATGTGAGCATGAAGCAAGCTAGTTCTCGTCACTCGAATAATAGTACTGATAGCTATCGTAATAGCCGTAACCTGTTTTTTTCATGTTCACCGCATTGATCACAACACCGAGTATTTTAATGTTAATATCACCAAGCTGTTTCACACCCTTAAACATGCTGTCATGGGTGGTTTTTGCCGATCGGGCCACGAGGATGGTACCATCCATTACTTTCCCAATAAGCAAAGAGTCTGACACCGAAAGAAGTGGCGGAGAATCGATGACAATAGCATCAAATGTAGTGGCGAATTTTTCACACATCGTTTGGAATCGTTTAGATCCAAGCAGTTCCGAAGGGTTCGGCGGAATCGGCCCAGAGGGTAAAACAAACAGATTGTTCTTTCCACTTTCATGGACCACTTGACCATCATGAGCACCTGATAGGTATGAGCTGAGGCCAGATCCGTTTTTTAACTGTAGAATTTTGTGAATTCTGGGACGACGTAGATCTGCATCGATCAAAAGTATCTTTTTGTTTGCCTGAGACATGGCAATGGCAATATTCAACGCGGTGGTTGTCTTCCCCTCACCCGGTGATACGCTGGTCACGATAATTTTTTTCGGTGGCGCATCAAAGGCTGAAAGTTGAATGGCATTTCGGATCGTTTTGTAACTTTCGGCAAAGGCGGCACGGGCCTCTGTCATAAGAATCTCACCATCTGATTTATCCTTTGGATCGACATGCGGTACCAGCCCGAGGGTAGGCAAGCCAAGACGATCCTCAACATCTTCCGGAAGTTTGACAGTATTATCCAAATATTCAAGAAAAAAGGCCAACCCAACGCCACCAAACATCCCCAAAATGATCCCCAGCAGAATATTGCGTTTTTTATTGGGCTTGCTTGGATATTCTGGCACCTTGGCCTCCTCCACCACCCAGACATTTACCGTCTGGATCTGTTCGGTGACATTTTGTTCTTTGATTTTGGCCACCAAGGCATTGTAGAGGTTCCGGTTGGTTTCCACTTCCCGTTTCAGCATCCCGTATTGAACCGACCGCTCGTTCAGACTGATCGCTTCGGATTTGGTATTGCTGAGCAGGGTCTGAAAATTCTCTTCGGTCGATTTTGCCAGCTCATAATCATTTTTGATTGATTTGATAATCCGATCGATTTCCCGGTCCCGTTTCCCGGTCAAAATATCAATATCCGCCACCGCCCGTTTCATGAGCGGATGCTTGGGGCCATATTTTTTGGAAAGCTCCATTATAAGTTGTTCTGCTTTCAACACCTGCTGGTTCAACGACAGAAGGGTTGGGTTGTCCGCGACGATCGGCAGGGTTTCAGCATCCCCGGGATTTTTATTCAGGGCCATGACTTTGTTATAAACCGCTTCGAGTTCCTTTCGTTTGGTCTGAGCCATGGTCAATTGCCGGCTGAGTTCAGCCAGCTTTTGAGGTAAAATGGTGACCCGGTCTTCCAGGGTCACGATATTGGCCTCTTTCATGTATTGCTGCAACGCGTCTTCGGATTTTTCGAGTTTCCCCCGTTCTTCTTCTGCCTTTTCCGTCATCCAGCCAATGCTGTAGCCTGATGATTTCATCCGCATATCGAGAATCTGTTCGATATACGCTTTGGCAACCGTATTGGTGATCATGGTGGCAAGTTCCGGGTTCGGAGATGTGAAGTTAATGCTGACGATACGGCTTTCAGGTACCGGAGAGACCACAATGCAGTTACTGATCATGTCAATGAGCGCATTTCGTTTTGCCTCAGCCGCATCCACCGGAGCGGTTTCTTCCAAAGATGCTTCAGATGTGGCCCCCAAAACGTCTTTCACTGTCGAAATGAAAGAAGATACCCAACCGGCAACCGCGCCGATGATGGAAAATCCTTTTTCATGCTGCTCCATAAAGGTGTCGTAGGTCTTTTCAAGGTTCAGGATATTGATAACCTTTTCAGCCACGGAAGCACTTTTAATAATATGAGACTGGGTCGTTAAAAACTCCGGATCGTAGGGCATATAGGCATAATTCAGCATCATGGGATTGGGATCACTTTTTTCGATCAAAACCTTTGTGGCAGCATCATATTCAGGTGTGGCCGTGAATGTTGCTATAACGACCATAATGAATGTAATCGTAAAGAAGGTGATGATCACCAGCTTGCGTTTCTGAACGATACGCAGATAATCCCGCAAATGTATTTCTTTTTCGATTTCTTGCATGATAAAATATAGTTTTTAAGTGTTAAGTGTTAAGGGAATCTGCCGTAAGAGCGTAAGTGGTTAAGCGGTTACAGCCGTTCAGGCGTAAGGCGTTAACTACCAGGAAAATCGCCATGAAAGCGTTAGTCGTTCCGCTCTCACGCTCTCACGCCTTACGCCTTACGGTATCTAAAAAAAACTTTCCGGTACCACGATGACGTCATCCGACGTAACCAGAAGATCCATGGCAACTTTTTCCATAACCTCTTCCCGGCCATCGACTTTTCGAATTACCTTTACCTTGCCGGGCGCCGCCTTGTCGGTGAATCCGCCCGCCAGGGTAATGGCCTTGATGACGCTGGTGTCACTGAGGCAATTATAAACCCCCGGCTTCTTTACCTCGCCACTGACATAGACCATATTGGCCTTTTGGATATAGATATTGTCTCCGGGTTCAATTGGGATATTGAGATGGGTATCCCCCTTTTCAACAAGCGCTTTCAAATCGATGGTAATGTCTTTTTCACTTCCTTCGGCCATCCCGTCCCTGCGTTTGATGGTGGCCAATGCCCCAGCATCTTTGGTCAGGCCACCGGCCTGTGAAATCAGCTCGAGTAAAGTGGTATGGTGCCTGAGTTCATAGAGCCCCGGCTGGGCGACCTGCCCTAAAATCGTCGCTTTTCGGCTCTTGAACTCCTCGATAAAAACGTTGACCTGTGGGTCCACAAGGTAACCATCTGCATAGAGCGCCGTCAGTTTTTCGGTAACCGCTGTGACAGATAACCCCTCTACCTTTACCTGGCCCAGCAGGGACACCATAATGGTACCATCCCCCCCGATACGAACCGTCTGGCTCAAATCGTTATGGTCATAGACGGTTATTTTAAGCACATCGCCTTCCCCCACAATATAGTTTTGGGAAAAGACCATGGGTGCGGCGGAGATCGTCACCAGAAAGACCAAGAAAATAAAAGCGTTCGGTTTCATATTAGCGTCTTTAGTTTAAGTGTTATGTATCAAGTGCTAAGTGCTGAGCCCTCAGTGCTCCACCACAACAGATCTAAAATAACCACTCAGCAAATTGTCACGCTCACCTAATCCGGCGAAGCCGGAAGTCGTGAGTCTACAGTCGAGAGTCAACAGGCACGACCTTCCATAAAGATCCACGCTTTCGGCGTCGGAGTTTATACCCTTTTTTTAGGGCGCTTACCTGCGTGTATGTTTCTGATAAAGGGGTCTAGTATCTGCGGCACGTTGGCAAAATGAATGGATACTATAGGATTTTTAGAAAAAAATCAAATGGATGGAATGATTGAGATAATTATGAATTTTGAATGTTGGATTGTGGAAGTTTGTCTGATTTTATGAGTTCCTTAAATTCATAATTCAAAATTGCAATTCTATAGCGATGCTGTAATTCTAAACAGAACCTCATTGGTGGTATAGTCAAACCCTTCAAAATCCGTGTCCCGCTGGCTATGGGTAAATTCCAACCCGGCGGTCAGCCATTTTTTAAAGGCATAATCGATCCCCACAGATCCCTGATAGTAATTATCATCATGCGTCTGGATTTGGCCATCGAGTCCCACGACGCCTTCATACTGGTCATGGGAATACATTGCGTCAACGTTGAGCTGAATTTTGGAGGTGATTTTCTGTTTGTAACCGATTTGGATCTGATGGGTAAGCATGTAATCCGCACCGGAAAAATCCGTTTCATTGGTCCGGCGGTATACAGCAAGATTAACGCTGGTTTTGGAAGTAAACCGATGATTGATCTGGGCCGATAGAATGAATGTTCGTTCGTCCCCCACACCAGGCGCATTGAATTTCTCGATACTATAACCCGCTTTGACGCTCCCCATTGATTTTCCGGTAACCATCCACCGCCAGCCAGCGGAAAAGTGATGTTCATCATTGTCGTTTTCGCTATAAGCATCGTAGGTAACGGTGGTGTACTCATATTCACCAAAAACTGCGGTTTTCGGTGTAAGCCGGAATTCAATCGACCCGGCCCAGAGATGGTCCATCCGGTCCCGAAAGAGGGACCGGTCCGCATCATATTCGACCAGGAAATTCCCATATCGCCCCTCAAGGGTCAACTTGGGAGAAAGGTCATAGGACACAAAGGCCTGGACCAAATTGGTGGCATATTCGTCCAGAAATGTCGTAAACCCTGTTCCCCGTTCATCATGGGTTTTTACAAACTGGTTCACAAATCCAACCGTCATCCCCCCTCGAAACCGATATTGGAATGAGGCCTCCAGGTGATGGCTTTCCGTATTTTCATCGGAATTGTCGGCGTAGAATTCAAACTCGGGGCTATAGATGAGATACGCCATGAGGCGCCGGAACTCAGGCGATGACAAACTGCCGAGCACCACCCCCCCCGGTGTGATGCTCGACGTGTTTGTCTCCGGTATCCGCTCCTTGCCGCCCGGAAGCGACAACCAGATACCGGGAGAGCAAAGTGTAACAAAATCCTCTTTTTCACCCGACTCGGTATTCAGGATATTATCCGAATACTTTTCCGCCACAGACAGGTACCCGTGGATATACCCGCCATGCTTTTCGAAGATGCTTCCACTGATGTGCCCGTTACCCGAATTGCTTTGGGCCGCCCCTTTGGCCGCAAACGAAATTGTCAGCAAAAAAATTAAGAATAAATGATATACAATGCTATAACTTAGGCGTTTCATTCAGTTTCCCTCAAAATTAACAATTAACTGTTTGAGGGTAACTGACATGCATCATCGCATTCTGAGATATACTCACATGCCGCATGAGGAGATGCAGTACTATCTTCACAGCAGCCCATCCAATCACATATCTGTTTCCAATGCTCATCAGCCTCCGAGCCACGTAAGCGATATTGCTCAATAATACTTAGAGATGCCAGAAGAACGTCCTCTTTATCTGCTCCTGCTTCCTCTGCATTCAACATCGCCTGCTGTACATCATGGGTGTCCAGAATCTCCTGCTCCAAAGTCGCCACCCAATCCCCCGCCATAGCCGGAACCGTCATGCCGATAATTGATACAATTGCCAAAACTACCATTAAACTTTTTTTCATGATATCTCCTTGTTAAAATAATGTTGAATGTTGAATTATTAAAATCCGTGAACTGTGAACTGTGAATAGTGAACTGATCACAGATCACTGTTCACTGTCTTCTCCCCATACATCCCCACCTGCTTTTCAAACATCCGGGCGTATCTTCCCCGCACATTCATCAGCGCGTCATGACTACCTCTTTCAACAATTCGTCCGTTCTCCAGCACCAGGATCCGGTCTGCCATGCGAACGGTTGAAAACCGGTGACTGATGATGATCGCGGTCCGACCGGCCGCCAGTTCCCGAAAGAGTGTAAAAATTTGGTACTCCGTATCAGCGTCCAGCGCAGAAGTAGGTTCATCCAGAATCATCAGCTGGCCCTGTCTTAAAAAGGCCCGGGAAAGGGCAATTTTCTGCCATTGGCCCTGGCTGAGTTCAACCCCTGGCGCCAGCTGTTTCCCCAGGTGCGTACGGTACCCCTCGGGCAGTTTTTCGATAAACGAATGGGCTCCGGTTTTTCGCGCCGCCACAACGACCCTTCCGTTTTCTTCAGGATTATGAACATCACCAAATAGAATATTTTCTTCAGCTGAAGCGTGAAATTGAAGATAGTCTTGAGAGATAATGCTGATATTCTTTCGCCACTCGTTCGGATCAAACCGACGAATATCCGCCCCATCGACCTCAATACTGCCCGTTTCCGGATCATAAAGCCGGCATAAAAGCTTTGCCAGCGTTGTCTTCCCGGAGCCGTTCGGTCCGACCAGCGCAACCACTTCCCCAGGGCGTATCGAAAAAGAAACATCTGTGAGTGTTCGCCGATCGCTCCCAGGATAGGTAAAACAAAGATCGATGACAGTGATTTCTTTTTTGAACGGAACAGGTACCGCCACAGGCTTTTGGGGACCCACAACAACCGGGGAAAGATCTAGAAATCGGTAAAGATGCCTTAAAAACAACCTATTTTCATTTAGCTCTGCACCGGCTGACAGCATTGTCTCTAGAGCGTTCATACCTTTTTGAAACCCTTGAACAAACATTACAAAATCACCGAGCGTAAAGAGGCCGTTGGCCGTTTTAAGGGCCATCGCCCCAAAACATCCGAATGTGACCACCGCCGCGCCGCCTTGTGCGACAGCAGCTGCCTGTCCCCGCCGTTTTGAAAGGTTAATCTTCCCGGTTCGAAGTTGGCAACGCGCTTTTTGAAACCGCGCGGTAAACAGCCGGCCAAGGCCCAAGAGGCGAACTTCCTTTGCAGTCTCAGCCGCAGTCAACAACCAGTGATAATACCCGCTCTGCCGCTCAAGTCTGGTATTGTCGCTATCCAGTCGGTAAAGTTTTTCAGAAAACCGCCATTTGACCCAAACCCCTGGCACGACAACGATAAACAGCAGAATCGGAAGCCCCCAATGAAACCAAAGCAGCAAGCCGCCAATCCCAACGATACTGATCCCTCCCTGCCCCATTCGAACGACACTTTCGAGTATTCGGTTTGGCCGATAAGGCCCTTCTGCCTGTGCCCGGTGAAGGGTATCGAAATAATCAGGGGTTTCGAAATAGGCAAGATCAACGCGTTCGGATTGGGTGTGCAAAAGGCCATGCACATGGTCGGTCAGCTTTTGAGATTGGGCGTCCCGGACCACCAGACCGACTTCTTGAACCGCCACGGTGAAAATGGCGACTGCGGCCGCCATCACGACCAGGGAAATAACCCTGTCTCCGGATGCCGCGACGGTACCTGATGACGTTGCAATGGTCAGGGTATCCACGATCAACTTCAGCAGATAAAGGCCAAGCAACGGAAGCAAGCCCTGGCAAACCATGCAGGCTCCCTGAGCGCAAACTAGGGCAGGGCCAGCTTTCCAAACCAGATGAAGAGAACGACCGACGTCTGTGATGGGGGGGGGGTATTTCAAACGGCGATCAATGCGTTTTCCGCCTAAAGCCAACGAGTCCCACTAACCCGGTTCCCAAGAGCAAAATAGGTGCCGGAATTGGAACTGCGGATGGGCATGCACTGCAAAACAAATTACCGGAAACCACTGCTTTTGCGCCGTCATCTGTATACTCAAAGATGGAAAAGGTGCTAAAATCAGGATTGAATCCGCCCGCGGTTGGCAGGGGGGTATTGGTCGTAAATGCATACAGAATGCTGCCAATCGAAAAAGAATCTTCCCAAACATCAAGTCCCGTCAGCTCTCCATCGGTAAAAATGAATTTAGGATATCCATAGGCCAGATGGACATCATCGTCCGCAGTAAAGTTATAGCTGCCAATGGTAATGTTAAGTGCAAAATTGGGATTTCCCCAATAGGATATTTCAACATCTCCAATGATATTTTCTGGATAAGTAGCGGTCCAGTTAAAGGTTTCTCCCTGATTTACACCGAACGGGTTCCCTGCTTCGGCATAGGTAATGCATCCGGTAAAGGTTTCGGTCTCAAGGGGTATCGGACTACCAACCGCCGGTAAGGCTGCGATTAAACATAAAAATAAAATCAGTAACAACGATCGAAATAAGCGAATCATTTTCTTATCTCCTTTGATAAAGCATTTTTCTTCGGAACCATCACTTCAACAAAAGCACTAGCTTGCATTCAGCGCAAAACATGGTGCACCGACCACCGCACAAACCGGTCGCGAAATCCCCGGCCCGGCGTTACCGGGTGAACTTGTCTTGCAGCTAAAAAGCACATTTTCTTCTGTTTTTCCCCTGACCAGTACGATTAATTTCGGTTTTTCCCACTCCCTTTTCATTACCAGAAACCTCCTTTGTAAAATTGCGTTTAAATTTATATTAGCAATAATAATGCCATATCAGGTATCAAGCGCCTGTTTTTGCAGGGTTGGCTTTATTTGGCACAAGGTTACAGATGGCTGCTGCCGTCAATTCAAAAAATCTTTCTGTTTCATTGTTATATCGGAATTCGAGTTCCTTTAGCAGATAAGGGAACTGCTGCTTTGAAATCATACGATGTTTTTGGAATTTTTCGGGTACCCAGTTCATGAAACCATCGAATTCAATGAAGCTATTTCTGTCGCCAAAGCGATCCTTTCCATTCCCCTCCATTTCATGCCGGGCCCCATGGGCAAGAATGCTTTCATATCCGTTATAACGGGTCGTATAGATAATACTTCCCTTGCGGAATTTCCGAATGGGGAGGTCCATGATCGCCTTTACCGAAAGGTCAGGAATTATAACAATTTCAGGAAGATGTTGTTTGACCAACACCCCAAACACCGGTGAGCCTCCATTCGTGCTGTTCCCGAGACTGATCCTGGTATTTTCAGCGATTGCCTGCCGGATAATGCCAATGGCCCGGGCAACCGTTTTGTAATTTATATTCAACTGATCGGAGATGGCCCGTGTAGATATTTCAAGCTCAAACAGCTTGATCACCGAAAGCCACTGGACACAGGTGAGCTGAGTTTTATTTAACCACCGGCCTGAAAAATCATGAAATGTATACCGGCATCTGGCACATCTTCTGCGATCGTCAGACAGGCGATACAGCTTTTTAGCGTTACACCGGGGGCAAACCCGTCGACCATTTTTAAGGCATTTTTTTGTCAGGTAGCGACGCGCCCGGTGCTCTTTTGATACCAAATTATAATAGGCTGTTAAGTCCATAACAGAACCAATATTGAGTGTAAACCGTGTCTATCAGGCAGCGTTTTGGCGATGATTTTTATACGCCATTGCAAGATCGATTATGCAACCGTTTGCATAATCCTCGGTAAGCTATTTCCTATTGAATGAAACAGGTTTCATCCTGTTTTAAGTTTCAAGTGTTAAGTGAAAATTCGTGAACAGAATAAAAACAATTTTGAATGTTGAATGATGAATTTTGAATTAAGGTAGTTGTCCGATTTTATTAAGACGGGCTTCTTCCGCCTGTCTCACGCGTCCGTTTGCGATTTCGCAGAAATACGGCACGCAAGTCTCAAGGCTGCCGGTTTCAAGATATGCATGGGCCGGACACCACAGGCAGGCATTGATGATCCCGCAGCTTCCACAGGATGCCTGATATGCCGTTGATTGTGAGCGAAGCTCTCTGATTTTTGGGATGCCATCGCGCCACGCGTCAGAAAAACTCATCTCTCTGAGGTCAAACACGCAATCGGGATGCGTTAAGGAACTGCAAAGTCTTAACTTCCCGTCCCAGCCGATGGTGCATCCATCCAATCCCGCCCGGCACCGAAGCAAACGACTGTCTTTACTTATGGCATCGCTTTCAAAAAGTTGGCAGGTATTGACCAGCGCACAAAGGCGATCATTGTCTGCTGCCTCCAACGCCATAATATCACCTGCCGACAGGCGTTCTGCCATAATTTCTCTGTTTCTTTTCTTGTCACGGTCTAACCGAAGGTGAAGAAACGGATCGTACCGAAACCCAACCCTGCCATTATCATGGCAAAATCTCGTAATTTCACTGAATTCATGGACGTTCGACCGTAGGGCAACGGTTTTTAAGGTCACGGGGATATCCGCATCAACGAGCCTCCCGATACCCTTTTGAAAGGCGTTGAAAGCCCCCCGGCGGCGGCAGATCCGTTCGTATGTCGCCTCAGATGCACCATACATTGTCACCTCTATCCCCCGAGGCGGATAGTCCTCAAAGAGGCGGATGTGATGGTCATCGAGAAGAGTGGCATTGGTGAAAATCGACACCAGCACCCCTTTCCGTTTGAGCATAATATAAACGTCTTCAAAATCTTCTCGAACCAGCGGCTCTCCGCCCGTTATCAGACACCATAGGGCACCAAAGGCTACAGCCTCCTCCGCAACGCGTTCGATCTCCTCAAATGAAAGTTCTTTTGTCTGAACAGACCGGTCGTTGACCGGCAAATTGATATAACAATGCCGACAATTCAAATTGCATCGGGCTGTCAGCTCCAGCTCAAAGGAAAACAGCCGACGACGTTGACTTTCTTTATGCCATAATGGGAAATCGGGTAGGCGCTGTTGTTCTACTATTTTATTTTGGTCTGAAGGCACGATAGTCATTTTGAATGTTGAATTGAGGTAGATTACCTAATTTTTATGACAACAGGAACTTCTTCTAATTCATAATTCAAAATTTAGAATTCAGGATTGTGATTCCTCAGCCTAACTCTAAATCTCGTCAGCAAGGCAATCAGCACCCGTTCCGGGCCCAGGCCGACACATATCTTCTTTCCTCTCCGTTCAATGCCTGCAACTCGCCCCAATATGACATTGACAGGAAAAAAGCCATCATAAGATGTTGCATTATCCGCAGCGACCAAATATTTTTGTTCCTTTATGCCAACGACACGATGAACGATCAGACTGTTTTCCACAGCCGAAAAAGCTACGACATCCCCCAATTTTGGTCCCTTTTTCGATAATGGAGATATGGTCAGGATGTCTCCGCTCCGGATCCAGGGCCGCATGCTGCTCCCCTGGGCTCTGAACCTGAACTGGGCATTTTTCCCGAGGGTATCTGCCATCAACGCAGCGAGAGCATTGTTTGATAGGGATATTCCTGTGTTCATCCCGCAATCAAGCCGATTTGTTATCAGGAAAGATTTCAACAACCATTGTCCGGGATAGTAGTTCTGTCAAAAGACCAGTCACATCTGTTTCTACAATATCAAACGGCGCATCATATTCATCCGCCAAGCAGGAAATGATCTCCCGAACAGACGTTGATCCTGTCAACCGATGCCAAACCGCTTTTCCGGTATCGTTCAAAGTATAGAGTTCATCCTCCATATCTCCGACGCCAGCGGTGATGGGAACAATGATCAACTCGCCTTCGATCTCTCTGGCAACCACATTCTCAGATGGCCGGTAGGCCGCGTCAAGTTTAATTTCGTATGGCATGAATTGTCTCCAGAATGTTGTATACAAGTTTTAAGTGTTAAGCATAAAAACCGTGAATAGTGATCCGTGATCCGTGAACAAATAACTACCGTGAACTGTGAAAGGTTTGTGGTTTTTTCAATTCAAAACTCAAAATTAAGAATTCATAATTGTTACAACCCTCTGTTTCCAGTCCATCACCTCCCAGCCCTTTTCCCCCTCCCCCAGAAGGCCGAGAAACCGAGCCTCTACGTGGGCGTTCTCACACAGATAGCTCACCGGTGTATCCAGAGTCCCAAATTCCATCCAGGACTTTGCCGGGCACTGTTCGCAAAGCCCCCGCAAGCAGCAGCGCCCGCATGTCTTTTGATAAAGACTGTTATCGCTCCCGGTCTTTCGAACCTCAGGGAAAAACTGAACCAGGGCATCTTTGAGATTACCGGTGGGCAAGTCATAGACCGTATCCGGATGCCGCAGGGAAAGACACATCTGAAGTTTTCCATAGGCATCCACGCATCCGGTATTCCCCGCTCCACAGACGAAAAGATCGCCAGTGGCAGGAGCTACCGAATTTCTTTCCAAAAAGGCCTTCATATGCTTTATGTAATTGTCTGGATCTCTGGCAAGGAAACGAGTCCGCTCTTCCGGTAGCAGTCGAATTTCCCGAATACGCTGGCTTTTCTTCTCATTGTCCCTTCTTGCCCGGGCATCCAGGGCCGTCACAAAATCTGGTCCATCAACTCCTTCCGCATTGGCCATGGCGCTGAAAGCATCGGCCTCACCTCTGTTTGGTGGCAAAAAAACCCACTTCAGAGTATATGGAATATTATGTTGCGATAGCAGAAATCGCCCCTCTTTGGACTTTTCAAAGGCGTCCGGATTTCCGGTCACAGCGGTGCTTGACGCCTGGGTCATGCCGTATACGGTCATTTCAACCGGTGCCAACGGAGGCACCTCTGAAAAGAGTTTGGCAATGCGTCGGGTGATCCGGGTGCCATTGGTGTATAGAATGACCCGCATCCCCAGTTTTCTTGCATACCGGTAAATCTTTTCAAAATCATCCCGCAACAGCGGTTCACCACCGGTAAACCGAACCGTCAGGCACCCCAGGCCCGCCGCTTGGGCCAGGATATCCGCGATTGCTTCAAACGGTAGCTCTTTTTCTTGAAGCGCCGTATCCCCAGCCGGCTGGTTTATGTTGCAATGAATGCAACGATTGTTACACCGCTCGGTGAGCTCTATGTCAAGGTGGACCAGGGGCGGCATTTTCTTTTGCCAGAGCCCGAATTTGCCTTCAGGTATTTTTTCGAGGTAGGGCATACAATAGATATAAGTTTGCTTTTTGTAATACACTATTCAATTTAACACTTATCGAAAACCCGCCGTGACGGAGCACTTCAAACTTAAAACTGAACACTTAAAACTTTTCTCACAACCTCCCCACTTTTATCAAAGTTCAAAACATAACAAGGTACTTCCGCCGAAATACGTTCCAGAAGCAAAAACATCTTTTCCCACCAATCCTGTGTTACAAGGGCTTTAATCAAACACGGGAGCAGGCGGGTCATACGGTCCATGGTATCAGGAATCGGAACCACCTCGTTTTGGTCTGCCTGGGACAAAAAGTATATCCCTTCGAGCGGTGCCCCCATTCCAGAAACATCCGGTATGTCCCCATGGCTCCAGGTCCCGTGGATATGAAACCCATCCGGCCACTGCCGGACAATGATCCGGTCATCGCACAGCACCGTGGCCCCCTGGTCCTGAAATTGACGGGTAATGGTGGTTTTCCCCGCATCGGAATGTCCCACAAAAAGATACCCTTTGCCGTCCACCACAAGGCCCGCGGCATGGAGAAAGCAGGCACCCCGGTCTGCCAATATTCGTGAGAGCAAGACCTGATCCGTCGGAAACATCGTAAGGGCATGAAGATTTCCGGCCTTAAAGGCCTTCAGTTGGGCGATACCATTATAGATATCTCCCCGGGTATGGGTATCGTTAAAAACGCCCAGCTGGTGGATTTTATCTTTGCTGTCCGTCATGGTGATGCCCGCATACAACCAGGAGACATTTTTTCTGTAAATGGCCCAGGGCGGTTTATAGTGCACCCGGGCACCCAGGTCTTCTTCGTCCACCTCGGGCAACTGAAACCGGTGGTGGATTGATACAAGGTCGTCCCCCGGTGAATCCGTTTCAAATGGCTGAAATTTTTTCCCAAAAGTTGTGTCGGTTATGGGAAGCTCTGAATCTACCGCAATGGTAATGTTTGCAATGTTATAATATTGAGACATGGTATGTTTACTCGCTAAGGTTATTATCCAGGCAATTCGAAATTGCCCCTGCGTGATGAGTTATGAGTGATGCGTGATGAGTGAAGTGTTAATGGCTGATTTTGTTTTTTAGGCTTCGAATAAGACCTAAAAGCATCTTTACATTTCTTCCTTTGGAAATGAACCTGTAAATTGGTAAACTACCTTTGCCAATTCCATGGACTCCTGCCAAGCTCAAAACACTAATGTGTTTTTGGCAGTAATGTATTTTTTTGTACGTTCCGCAATTCCTACAAGTTTTTCCACCGCCGTGAAGGCGTAAGTCGTAAATCGTTAGGAGTGGTCGTTGCTGTTTCGCGCTAACGTCTCCCGCTCTCCCGCCTTACGGCCGTTTTATTCTCATCACTCATCCCTCATCACTCATCACTCATCACTCATTACTCATCACTGTTCCCCTGATCTCCGCCCCCTGATCTCATGCTCTTTTCAGTTCACGGATCACGGATCACGGTTTTTATATTATTTACCGCCCCGACCCCATCACCACCGCCTTGGCTGTCAGAAAAAGAAGTTTAAAATCGTTAAACAAAGACCAGGTGTCAATGTATTTCAGATCCAGCCGCATCCATTCGTCAAAGGAGAGTTCATTTCGGTTGGGCTCGATCTGCCAGTAGCAGGTAAGCCCGGGTTTGATGGAAAGCCGCCGCCGCTGCCAGATGTCGTATTCATCGACTTCGGAGGGAATCGGGGGCCTTGGACCCACCAGGCTCATTTCCCCTTTTAAGATATTGATCAACTGGGGCAGCTCATCCAGACTGGTTTTCCGTAAAAAGGTGCCGATCCATGGAATGATCCTCGGATCGTTTTTAATCTTAAATGCCGGCCCGTCCGCCTCATTCATGTGTTTGAGTTCACACAACAGCTTGTCCGCGTCTTTGACCATGGTCCTGAACTTATAGAGCATAAACCGGCGTCCGTTTTGCCCGAGCCGCTCTTGTTTGTAAAACACCGGCCCCCTCGAAAAAGCTCTGATGGCGAAGATAACGAATATAAAAACAGGTGAAATCAGAATTAGAAAAATGGCCGCAATGATGAAATCCACCACTGATTTGACAAACAACTTTCCTTCGTTAAACGGCGTGGTGGATAGAGACATGGTATACAGACCAAGAAAATCCTCGAAGTGGATCGTAGCAACCCCTGGCTGATACATCAGGTGATGAATCTGCCAGTCGGGTATGATCCTGACTTTCACGCCCATGCTTTCCGCAAGAGAGAGCTTTTGCCCCGCGTTTTCGATCAGCTTGAGCGGCATGGAAAAGACAAGCTCATCCACCGTATGGTTTTTCAGGATCGTCTCCAGTTCATCCACATGACCGATGATTTTATGACCATTTACAACAGACTTCCCGATCACGGCGGCATCCACATCCAGGCAGCCCAAAATCTTGTAACCGGAGGTTCTGTAGCTTTCGATTGCAGCGATGGTCTCCGTCGCCCGCTCATGGCTGCCAATGATCAGAACGTATCGGGTGTTATACCCCCCCTGCCTCATCTTTTCCAGAAACTTAAAAATGACGAAACGGGAAAGGGTCAACAGGGAAATATTTACTCCCAGGAAAATCCCCATCAAAAGCCGGCTAATGTCTGCCATATGCATGGTATACAACCCGATATTCAGGAGCACCAGCCCCGTAAAAACCGATTTGACGATTCTGACAAAGAACTGAAAAAAATCAGACCGGCGGTAGGAGATGTACATCCCCATCCAGTTAAAGGCGATAAACCAGGCAATTACGATCATCAACAGCACGATGTAGTAATTTGGTCCCGTCGACAGTCGGTCAAGGCCGCCCGGCATCATGTCCCGTTTGATAAAATAGGCCACAACGAACGAGGCGGCGGTAATGACCATGTCCAGAACTTTCTGAAGTTCCGTGGTCAGGAGGTGGTGTTCTCTAAGCATTGCGTCGCATTAATTTTAGAAATAGCAATCGTAAGGGTCTGAAAAAATAATGCAGGCACGACAGCGGCGCCGGCAATATTCGCTGATACCACTCTTTATAGGTGGGTCTGAGCAGGAGCCGTAAGAGGTAGCGGCCTTTGTCGAAAAAAGAATCCCGAACGCGAATGTGGAAATATGAAAACCGGTCTTCCGCATCAGGCAGGCGGAAAACTGGCCGGTTAAGAAGATCATCGATGGTCTTTGTGACCAACTTCGGCACATTGTACGTCTCGGCACGGGTAAACAAGGTAAAGGGAACCGGGGCCTTCAGAAGCTTTGAGGCAAGATACAATCCCAGGAATACCATTTTTTTACATTGCCAGGCGTCGGCAAGGGCTTCAATTTCATGCCATTCAATCGCCTGGTTCGCTTTAATGAGTTCAGCGACCGTAAAAATTTGCTCCAGCGCATGCCACCGGTGTTTTGCCCCATGAACACAAAAATAGACGATCAACGCCTCAACCGACAGGCAGGGAACCTCTCGGTCATTAAAGGAGATGGCAGTGATGCAGTTTTTAAGCTTTTCAACCGTTAGGGGTGCATTCAGGTACAATCCGGAAAGTTCCCAATGCAGCTTGACATTCAGGCCCTGCTGAAAGCCATAACAGACAATATGATCTTCATTGGCAATGAATTTTTGAAGCTGCCCGGTATCAAAGTCAAATTGCGGCGACAGGCCCATTCTCGTTAAAATATCAAGGGCGCCTGGGACATCGTCTTTATCAACGAGAATATCAAGATCAAAAAATGGTTTTAAGACCACATCCGTGTATACCTGTTCCGCGAGCACCGGGCCTTTAAAAGGCATGACAAAGATGTTCTCTTTTTCAAAGGCCGATAAGATCTTTTCCAAAAAGGACCCAAGAAAGAGACTTTGGGCACCGCTTGAAATTGCCATCTCCTTGAACTGATGTTGGTATTCTTTCGGGATCTTGTCCTTAACTGGCGCTAAATTCTTGAGGGCGACAAACAGCATTCGGTGATAAATGGCCAGCTTTTTGAATATTTCCCAATCAATGCCCTGAGCGACCAGTTCACTGATCCGGTCCCGTGTCGAATCCGAGAGGTTCATGCCGGAACACTGCAAAAGAAGTTCTATTTCTTTAGAGTATTGATTTCCTGAAAATGTATTCATGATATTCTATTTAAAAACAGTGATCGGTGAACAGTGAGAAGATAAGGATAAAAGAAGTGATCAGTTATAAGTGATGGGTGATGGATAATGGGTAATGAGTTATGAGAGCGGGTGTAGCGTTTATTTTTTTAATACTCTTAATCAAACCCAATCCGGCTGGGCCGGAAGTCGTGAGTCTACAGTCGAGAGTCAACAGGCACAACCATCCATAAAGATGAACGCTTGGGAAGGCTCTATCACGATGAAGTATCGCTTTACCTTTCATTTCGAAGAGGACATAGTCATTTTCAGAGCCATTGGAACGTATGATATCCTTTTACGCGATGCTTCGTGATTCACACTTCGTATTTCTCTGCTTTGGTTACATACCTATCCCCTACCGCTGGTCTCTGACTTCCGATATCTGATCTCTGCCCCCTGTCTTTTCAGTTCACCGGTCACCGATCACTAATTTCTGTCAAGATTCAAGACCCGTTGCAGTTCAATGAATATAATTTTGAATGCTGAATGTTGAATTAATGTGGGTTGCCTATTCTAATAACAACGAAATTCTTCATTTAATTTTATTCGAAATTCAAAACTCATAATTCAAAATTGACCATTGCCGTCCTTAACGTCTTGGCGTCTTCGGGTGACATTTGTTTTTTTCTGTTCTCACGCCCACGCGAAGTCTATCAAACTCGCTTATCTCGTTCAAGCTGCAGCGTCGCTAAGATTTTATCTTCCCCGCAAGAATCCGATAGGGCCTTAAAAAATGATAAAGAAACAAAAATCGATCCGGCAGCGGATACTGATCCCATTCCCGAACGGTTGGTTGAAAAAAGAGACGAAAAAAATATCTGATACCATCTATCACGCTATCCCGGACAAAGAAGTGGCCCGCAGAAAATCGCCAATGAACGTTTTTAGAAAATTCGGTCTGGTTATTTTCAATTCTTCGAATAAAATGTTTAGAAAGTCTTTTAAGGACAACCTCTGCGGATATTTTTGGGTGAATCAAAACTGGCAACTTCGCATCAAAGAAGTATTCCGCGAGCATCATCCCCAGCATCACCATCCGTTTACACTTAAATTTTCTGGCCCGTTCAAAAAGAGCTTCCCAATCGTCAATGTTGCCAGCGTTGATTATCTCCGCGATGGAAATGATCGGCTCCAGCTTGTCCCAGCAGTGACTGGTGGAATGGATGCAAAGGTAAATCAACAAATCTTCATAAGAGAGTGTTTGAATAGTCCGATCCAGGAAATCGATTTTAATGGTACGTGAAACCAGGTTTTCAACCGCAACTGGCTTGGTTGCATACCTGCCGGTCAACTCCCAGTGCAAATCAATATGGACACTGCCGGTTTCATTACTGAGTTCAAAAAAATTTTCTTTATTGAGGAAGGAAGATAATTGGCCATTTGGGATATCCACATTTGTTCTATAGCCATGATTTTTTAGAAGGCTCATCGCCTTTGCCACATCTTTTTTCCGAATGAGAATATCAAGATCTGCAAAGGCCCTTGCGCCAATGTCTTTATAAATCAACTCAGATTGGAGCGGCCCCTTTATGGGGATTGCAGCAATATTGTTTTGGGTAAAAAGGTCGTATATCCCGATGAGGGTTGCGCTTAGCGATAAGTTTCTATAGCTGTTTTTAAAAAAACTGTTTTTAAATTCACTAAAAACGGATTCTGGGATGTCGGCTTTATCAGCTTTGTTTAAAGTCTTATAGAGGATACAGAACAATCCATGGGTTTTGGCCAAAGAAACGACCTGTTCCCAATCGATATCACGAAGGGAACGGTTATCTTTAGAGAGTAAGTCATCCCCACCCTTTGCCAATGAAAGAACAACCTTCAACGGATCATTTAGCAAGCGCTTGCTCATAAACCTTTATGGTCTGTTCCATTTTTTGATCAATTACATCCACCACGAAGTTAATGAAGAGCTTGAAGAAACAACGATTCATAATTCAAAACTCAAAATTGTCGCTTACCGCTCTCTGACTTCCGACCTCTTGCCCTTCGCAGTTCACACAGATCACTGATCACTGTTCACGGTATGACACTAATGTGGTTCTCTGGGTGAAGAGTGATGAGTGATGCGTAATGAGTGAAGTGTTAATGGCTGATTTTGTTTTTTAGACTTCGAATTAGGCCTAAAAGCATTTTTCTTATTGGCGCCACGGAATTTTATATTTCCATCGCAGCGTCGAAAGCTTTTCTGTAAACTTTCAGATCTCTCACTGACCGGATCCTATTCGAATGTCTTTCAACCATCGTCCATCATCAGAGCAAAGCGGTCGTCCCACGTCCATCGGTCTTTACTGTTCACCGATCACTGATCAACTATTCACGGCAGTTATTCTGTCAAGATTCAAGACCTTTTGTTTCCCCAGCTTTTTAGTTCGCCTTGACAACTTTTCATAAAACACATAATAATACATCATTAAAGACACACTCAAAGGAGGTTTTATGAACACAGAAAATATTCGCCTTAATATTACATTGCCGAAAGATCTGGTCCACATTATAGATCAGATAACCGGCCCCCGGAAACGCAGCTTGTTTATCGCCGAAGCCATTCAGCTCAAATTGAATCAAGCCCGAAAAGAAGCTCTTGAAAAACAACTGGCCGAAGGCTATCGCGCTGGTTACCAGGAAAGCCTCGATATCGCGTCTGAATATGAAACCGCCGACCTGGAGGGCTGGGATGACTATTGAAAGAGGGGAAATTCATCTGGCAGCACTGGATCCCACCGTGGGCCGGGAAATTGCCAAAACTAGGCCTGTCGTTATCATATCAAACAATGTCAACAACCGATTTGCAGGTACCGTTTCTGTCTTACCAATCACTTCAAAAAATGTGCAGAAAATTTATCCATTTGAGGTAAAACTGCCCGAAGGCTCGGGCAATCTTCCGAAACATTCAAAGGTTAAAGCAGACCAAATACGAACCCTCGATAAATGTCGGATCGTCAAGCGCATTGGCGTGTTAAACGCTGAAAATATGGCAAACATAGAAACTGCCCTTAAAATACATCTTGGACTGGAATTTGAGTTAGATTCCTAACGGCCTGCATAATACAGAAGATATCGAAGGATTGGTTAAAAGGCATGTTGATATCGTTAGGGTTCGTGAAAAAAAGAATCCTCTCCTCCGCGAGCGGATTGAACCATCGTCTTTTTGTGTATGTCCGTTGTTCATTCAAACTCCATAACTCATAATTCAAAATTGCCCCACCATCGGTTTTTGTTGCGTGATGAGTGATGCGTAATGAGTAATGGGTTCCGGGTAAAGGCACCGGTTACCCGGCGCCCTCCCCACAGACCCGGACGTGCAGTTTTCCCGCATCCGGTTCCTCGATTCAGGCCCTTTTTACCGAGCCGTCAACCAATCAGGCGACACCCCGATTGGCGCATAACTTTGCTGCCCTGCAAGTGTTCAGATATTATGAACTATCCGGGGGAGCGGCAGGGGAAAGGTCTTGAGAATGCGATTGAACTTCTCGCAACTTATATACCCATCCCTATGGCGCCGTCCGAGCCAGCGTCTCCATGCTTTTCCTGCGAACTCGTACACCACCTCCAGCACCTTATAGTTTCCCCGCACCCCAAAGTATTGGTAATACCCCCGAAGTTTGCTGCATAGCATTTCATGCTGCTCTTTCAGGGGGTCATGCCGATTTTCTTTGCACCAATTCCACAACATCCGCATAAAGCGGTTTCGCCGTTTCCGGGCGGTTTGCTTCTTTATCACCCAGTTGCCCTTAAGGCTTTTACCCCAGTAAAAGGTAAACCCGAGAAAATCAAAGGTTCCTTTCGGCTTCCCGCTCCGTGGTGGCTTTCCGAATGGAATCAACCGGGTCTTTTCCGGATGAAGGTCTAATTTGAAACGGTTGAATCGTTTCGGTAATGCTTCCATTAATCTCTTAGCGTCCGACTCCAGTTGAAACCCCATAATGAAATCATCTGCAAATCGAATTAGGAAACACTTGCCCTTCAAACGTGGTCCGACCTCCTTGACGTACCAGTCGTCCAACACGTAGTGCAGAAAAACGTTACTGAGCGTCGGCGAAATAACCCCACCTTGGGGAGTACCCTTCTCAGGATAGATGACCTCACCGCCTTCAGCTACACCGGCGTTCAACCACTTGCCGATAAGCCGAATAATGCCGCCGTCATTCACCCTGATTCGGATTATATCCCGCAGCAGGTTACGATCAATATTGTCAAATAATCCTGTAATATCAGCGCTCAAGATCCAGTTGATGTTCAGATTTCGGCATTTCTCACGAAGTTCGTGGATTGCCATATGCTGGCTGTGGCCGGGACGAAACCCATGCGAAAAATCATGGAATATCGGTTCATAGACCACACCCAATAGGATCGCCACCGCCTTTTGAACTATCTTGTCTTCCAGGGCAGTAATCCCTATGGGGCGCTTTTTACCGTCTTCCTTATCCAGCCAAATGCGCTTCACCGGGGAAGCAACGTACTGACCTCTGCACAGCCGTTGATATAGATTATAGAGGTTTTCGTCAAGATCCACGGCGTACTGCTTTGCCGTCACCTTGTCTACACCGGTGGACTCATTCTTGTGCAGTTTGCGGAATGACTTTCTCAACAGGGATAAATCGATCCTGTGCGCCAGAGACGTAAACACCAAACGCGGGTCCGCCTCTGCCAGCATCTTGACCCGGACGAGCGAAGACTCACCTACCAATAGCGGTGGATTGTCCTTTACGTCACGGTTTGAACAACTCCTGGAATCGCACGCATCCTGCGACGCAATTCCCTGGTTTTTCGTTGATATGGTTTGTGATTTCTGTGTATCTCCCATAGTTCCTTCCAGAGAAACGTTATACCCTGCTTCACCTTCCCTACAGTGGGTCGCTTGGGCGAAACTTCCCCACCTTCCCGTCCCGGTTTCCCCGAACATCGGTACTATGATCCACTAAGACTTCCGAATGCCTATCTTGGGGTTGTTCGTTTGTCACTCCGCCCCCAATACCTTGTATCACCTCTCTGCGTTCGTCAATTCTCTCGAACTCTCTGCACAGCGGAGGTTGTCTGTTGCAGAGCCGGGAGTTTTACTCTTTGGACGGTTTCTCCCAACCGTGTCGTACAAGGAAGCATTCGGATCTCCCCAGTTCCCGAGTTACCCCCTTGAGCACATGCCCTGGTCTCAGACCCCGGTGGTGTCCTATTCGCTCGCCATAACGCTCACAGGACTTCTGCCTTCCACTCACTTCACAGTGTCGGCTTTCTCTTCCTTAGTATCAGGACGATTATCCTATCGGTCCACAACTATACATATTTCGGGGCTCAATGCAGGGCCTACGCCCTTGCTCCGTCCGGCTCCAGACGCCCGTTACCGGGTTTGCCTGCGGACCTCGCTACTGAGCTGGTGGCTAACCTTTGCTCAGATGGGACTTTCTCATTTTGAGATCACCCATTGGGTAACAATATCGTATTTCTTCTACCTTTCGGTAAAATCCCAACGACTCGGGCTTCGCTGGGCGCGAGAAGTGTTTTTGTTCTGACCTCTGCTCTCCGACCTCTTGCCCTTCCCAGTTCACACCGATCACTGATCACTATTCACGGCAGTTATTCACAGTTCACTGGTTCCTTTCAAGAATGAAGACCTTGGATAGTTATACCGAATACCCTATGCCGAGTTAAATCACCTCGACGAGTGATCAGTTACAAATAACCAGAATTCACCTTCAGGCAGATTCTATGAGGCTTTCGTAAGGGATACCCAACCCTTTGTGTAGTTTCTTGATTTGCGGCAGCGACAGGGGACGTTTTCGGTTCAGGACATCGCTGACCCTGCTTTTAGGACCGAGGTATTGCTCAAGAGCCTTACGGTCTATATTCATCTGTTCCATTCGAAACAAGATGGCATTCACCGGGTCAGAAGGAGGGATGGGGTAATGTTTCTCCTCATAGGCATCAACCAGAACCAGCAAGATATCAAGCTCATCTCCTCTCGGGGTATCGGGCTCAGCCCCCCAAAGTGCTTCAATCCGTTTAAGACTCTTTTGGTATGTTTTTTCATCCTTAATAGGCTTCATTCGACAACCTCAACGTCTATGGCGTCGTATTCAGCATGCGTACCAACGAACTTGATGAACATCGCCTGCCTCTTATAATCCATTGCGCACACAATACGATAATCATTTCCCTTGATATTGAAAACAATCCTGTTGTTGCCCACAATCGAAGCATGCCCGAATGTACTTTTAACCTCCTGGGGTGTCGTCCAAGACTGTTTGGAACAGAAATGATACCACTCAGTTAAATATGACTGGGCCTTCTCATTGCCGGACCGCTCCCAGTATTTTCGTAGCCGACTTTTTGCAATTATTCTCATGCATGCATCGTGTTACCATAATGGTAACTACCTTGATTAAAAAAATCAAGCATGTAAAAAAGATACACTTCCCGGTTAACAGGTTAACTCACGCCCTCGCCCCTCCGTATACCCCGTTCTTGCGCATTGCCGTCACCAGATCAGGTGAATAGGTCGATGGACGACAGACGAACGCTTCGCTCAGACGAAGGACGAGGGAAACCCTACTGGGCCAGATAGCGAATGGATTCATTGGGTTGATGAGTTACAAAAAGAATCGGCTCTCCTTTCCATCGAGTTTAGCATGGCAAAAATGTTTTCGTAGGTATCATCCAATATCGCGAACTTCTCCTAATTTGATCAATCAATGAATATGTTTCATTTTTTGGGAATTTTTTCGTATGTTCATATATTTCCATCGCAGCGTCGAAAGCTTTTCTGTAGACTTTCAGATCTCTCACTGACCGGACCCTATTCGAATGTTTTTCAACCATCGTCTATCATCCTAGCAAAGCGGTCGTCCCACGTCCATCGGTCTTTACTGTTCACCGATCACTGATCACTCATTACTCATCACTTTTTCCCTGATCCCTTGCCCTTTTCAGTTCACTGCTCACTGTTCACTGCAGTTATTCACAGTTCACTGATCACAGATCACAGTTCACAGTTCACGGTAGTTATTCACAGTCACCGTTTTTTAAGCGCCTGCTCATAAACCTTTATGGTCTGCGCTGCAATTTTTTCCCAATTGTATTTTTCTTTTATCCGGCTGATAAAATCGTTTTTCTCCCCATCTGAAATCCCAACCTCAAGAAGCCGCTCCATTTTCTCTTTCAAATCTTCGACATCCCCGCATGTAAAATACCGATCTTTCCTGAGCCCCACCTCAAGGTTTGCGGGAATATCAGAAACGAGCACCGAGCGCCCGTAGCCCATGGCCTCAAGCAAAGCGATCGGGAGCCCTTCATGAAACGACGGCATGACAAACAGCCTGGCATGGGAAAAAAGCTGATGTAAAGGTTCGCCGGTAATATACCCCGTCCGGATGATATTATCATCGGAATCAATCATCGCCTTTAGCTGTTTGCTGTAGGTTGTTTCATACTCAGAGTCACCCACAACGACTAATTTAAATTTTGTATTGCATTGCTGAAAAGCGCGAACGAGAAGCTCAAGACCTTTTTCTGGGACAAATCGCGCAACCGTTAGTACATATGAATCGGGTTCGAGATCAACTGAGTCTAAAAATGACCGCCCCTTATGCTTATTGGGAATGGCAGCCCCATTATAAATTACCGTTGCAGGTTTTTTATACTTTGTAAGGACAAGGTTCTCGATTGTTTTTGAGATTACAATCATTTCATTTGCAAAGAGACAACCCAGGTATTCGCCGATTTGGAGAAATAATTTTGAAAGCTTTCCCCACTTCTTTTTTTCATAATCCGGGCCATGGTGGGTGAAGATGACCGTTAAGCCCATTATCCTTGCTACGGGAACTAATAAGGCAGGCCCAACCGCATGGATGTGAACCATATCCGCTTTTAACAGCTTCGCTTTTATGATGGATAGGAAGGTATGAAATATTGTCTCAAGGTGTAAACTCGAAGGGGCAAAGGTGTTAATGATATTAACCCCCTTCCAGTTGCTTTGCTTCACCTTACAATATTTATTTCGAACTGAAATAACGATTTCAAAATCTGAATTTTTCGATAGGTTTGCGTAAAGGTGTTGGCAGTGTGTCTCAATACCACCAGGAACATACGGAATCCCTCTCGTTCCGGTAACGAAAATTTTCATTCAAACTTTCTAATCTGCGCCGTACCCAGTGAAATCTTATTTTCACATTTCACCAAGGTAATCTGTGGATAGAAACTTATAAACTTATGTACGTCCCTGAATTCCACGTTTCAACATGACACTGAGTCTTTTTGGACAATTTGAATTATTGAGTTTCAATTTGTCCATTTCTGATGTATGTTAATAATACTAAATCCTAAAAAGACAGGTGGTCTATGACCTATATCAAAAGAGATCTGGAGAATTATCTCCAATACATGTCGGAAAAATTTCCTGTCGTTACCGTGACAGGCCCCAGGCAGTCAGGCAAATCCACGTTGGTTCGTCATGCATTTCCGGATAAGCCCTATATCTCATGTGAAGATCCAGACGTTCGGATGTTTGCCGCAAAGGATCCCAGGGGGTTTCTGCAAACCTACCAGAATGCGGTAATTGATGAAGTACAGAAAGTGCCCCAGATTTTTTCATATATTCAAACCCATGTGGACAGGACAGATGATCCCGGCCAGTTTGTTCTCACCGGATCCACTGATTTTCTATTAATTGAAAAAATTACCCAGTCCCTTGCTGGTAGAACGGCGGTTTTAAGGCTTTTACCGTTTGCATTGAACGAAGTCCATGGCATGCAGGGATTCGAACGTTATGAAGACTACCTGTTTAACGGATTTTACCCAAGGCTGTATAAAATGAACATCCCGCCGAAAGATTTTTATCCTGGCTATGTGCAGACCTATATTGAAAGAGATGTGAGGGCGATTAAAAATATTTCAAATCTGGGACAGTTCCAACTGTTTCTAAAAATGTGTGCAGGCCGCACCGGCCAGCTTCTGAACCTGTCGTCCCTTGGCAATGAATGCGGAATTTCCCATACCACGGCAAAATCATGGATTGCTGTTCTCCAGGCAAGCTACATTGTTTTCCTGCTGAACCCACATTTTGAAAATTTTAATAAAAGACTGGTTAAAATGCCCAAACTGTATTTTTATGACCCTGGTCTTGCAGCATATCTGCTTGAAATTCATTCGGTTTCCCAGCTTCAAACCCACTATTGCAAAGGCGCGTTGTTTGAATCCATGATCATCTGTGACATCATCAAGCAGAATTTCAACCAGGGTAAACCTGGAAATTGCTATTTCTGGAGGGATAAAAACGGCAATGAAATCGACTGCCTGGTGGACAAAGGGAATGTTTTTACGCCTATAGAAATTAAATCAGGCAAAACCATTGCCTCTGATTATTTTAAAGGGATTGATTATTTTGTAAAAGCAGCCGGGAAAAAATCGTCAAAACCCTACTTGATTTATGGGGGAACAGAACAACAGCATCGGACGAATGCTCAGGTTATTCCTTGGAACAGGTTGGAACAGTTGGCTCTTTGATTTGCCGCCGTTGTTCTCACGCCCGCTCGAAGTCTCGTAAACTCGCTTATCTCGCTCAAGCCGCAAAGACGCAGGTAGATGTTAAACGACCGAGTTCGTAAAGCTTAACTGCAAGGGCGATCTTGGCCTCCTGTTCAAATATTTCAGGGCTGATATTAAGAACGGCCGGTATGGCCTCCGGATATTCTATTTCTATAGTTTTCATGATGTCGCCTCACTGTATCTAATGGTCTTTGCGACAATATTAACATTTTTACTTGTGCAAGGACAAGCCGAATCCTTTAATTGCCATATTCGTTGTTTAGTATTTATTTTAATTTAAGATACTAACCATCTGTCTTTCCGTTAATTCTGAATGTTGAATTTTGAATTAAGGTAGTTGTCCAATTTTATAACGACGGGCTTCTTCTGTTTCAACAATTCAAAATTCATAACTCACAACTCACAATTGTCTTTTGGCCAGTCACTGATCACTGCTAACTGTTCACTGCCCAATCATTACTCATCACTCATCACTCATCACTTTTTCCCTGATCCCTTGCCCTTTTCAGTTCACAGATCACAGTTCACGGCACTTATTCTGTCAAGAATGAAGACCTGATGAACCTTCTTACACCTTTGATAACTCATTATTTTTTAGTGCGTAAAGTCGAGTAGACCGGCTTCTTCTATGATGACAACACGTTAACACCCAGTCTTTTATTGACGCCTTGCCGCACGCGGCTACTACGTGGCTGCCGTTTTCGCCTTGCCTTCACCGTTGTCACCGGCCCCTCTCAGAACCGTGCTTGCGCTATTTACGCACACGGCTCCTCACACGGTCAATTCACCGAGAAGCCAAACATGCTGACCCTGATCCGTGGTTTCGGTAAAGGAAATCGCTTCAGCATTTCATTGAACCTTTCCCAATTGAGACTGTTTCTCTTCCCCCTACGGTTCAGCCACTTAAACAGCAGCTTTTTCACTTCCCATTCAAACCGCACGATTCCGCGCAGATTGTCGGTTACACCGTAGTAGTTATAATGACCTCTCAATTTGGCTTTTACGATTTCCCAAAGCTCCTTGGTCTTCATGGTCCTGGCCTTCATCAGCCATTCCTTGAAGATCTTGAGCTTGGCAGTAAACTTCTTGCGGGCTGTCACCCGTTTCATCCGAAACCCTTTGCCATCCTTTCTTGTTCCGCAATAATGAGTCAGGCCCAGAAAGTCAAATGTTTCGGCCCTTGTCCCTCTTCTTTTGGCATTCTGGATGGCAAACCTCCCAAACTCCATCACTTTGGTCTTGGTCGACTCCACCTCAAGCCCGAACTTGCCCAGCCGTTTCCCGAGTTCTTCGCGAAACCGTTCCGCGTCCGGCTTGTACTGAAAGCAGACAACGAAATCATCGGCATACCGGATTATCCGGGCATAGCCCATACAGCTCTTGCGGTAAACCTTCTCAAACCACAGATCAAGGGCATAATGCAGATAGATGTTTGCCAGTAGTGGCGAAATGACCCCACCTTGCGGTGTGCCCTCGTCACTGACTGTTACACTCCCATCCTCCGCCACCCCTGCCCTGAGGAAACGCTTCACCATGCGTTGAATTCTCTTGTCCTCAACCCGGTGTGCCAGAAATTTCATCAGCCATCCCTGGTTCACATTATCAAAGAAGCCTTTAATGTCAGCCTCGACAATGTGGTTTACCGGATTGTTCTCCACCGCCTCGCTCAGTGCCCTGAGTGCTTTATGGCAGCTTCGCGATGGTCGGAACCCGTAGGAATCTTCTATGAAATCCTGCTCGTACACGGATTCCAGTATTCGAACAAGGCCTGCCTGGACAAGTTTGTCTTCAAAACTCGGTATCCCCAAGGGACGTTGTTTGGTGCTGCCCGGCTTTGGAATATATTTTCGCCGGACAGGTTGCGGTTTGTACGCCATCCGGTGCAACCGACCTGTCAGGTCTGACAGATTGGCCTCCAGATTCTCGGCGTACATATCTTTGGTCATTTTGTCGATGCCGGCGGCTGCATCCTTCCTCAGCCGCTTAAAGCATCCCCGTAACAGCTCCTCATTCATCAGATGATACAGACTGGTGAACTTGAATCTCGGCTCCTTACGGGCCTTCTCTGCTATGCGGTGCAGTTTCGTTACCACCGGTCCCCCACTTCTGCGAATGGCCGATGTTTCCTCACTCCGCGCTCCCATGTGTAGCCTCCTTCCCTCCAGCAGCATTACCCGCCTTCACTGGTACTATGAGGCTATCCGACTCCCTGTGCCTCATTTGCCTTCCTCCCTCTTCAGTTGTCCGGCATACTCTCTCAAATTCGAGAGAGACACAGGGCCTCCCGGGTTGCCGTGTAATCATAATGTCAGACATGCCATGGTCTCTGACCCCGGGGAAGCAGCCGTCACCTTGCCTTTAGCGGTGATGTCTGTGTTGACTTCCAGTCCTTGAACAATGTCGTCCTTCCCATCGCGTCAATTACGGGGCTCAGTCCCTTCAACCTTCCGGCTTACGGCCTATCTGCTCGCTATCCTACGCTTAAAGCTCTATGTTACCATACAGCCTCCAAGGACTCGCTACCCGGTGGCTGGCCTGCCTTCCGGGACGGGCTTCTCACCCGCTGGACTACTCGACCTTGCCCGGCCGCACTCAAGGTTTGACACCGAGCCCTTTAAAGAGGCCCTCGCATGGCAGGCCAAGGGCGTTTGCAGAATCGAGTAGTTGGTGATCAGAGGTAAATAGTGTCAGCTGCTCGTTGGAGGCTACGGCAAGATGCAGTGCACCCAATGTCCTTAATGGCGTATTGAATAGAGCCAGCCACCCTCTTGCAATTCGCCAATGTTGGATTTCAATCGGAATGACCTGGAAAAGATCGGCGGTCATATGAGACTGGAATTTTGATAAAATACGGTTTCCATCTGCATGAGTTAATTCACCCATTCTCACCTTTTTGGATATGGCTGAAAACAGTTCGACATCGGTGAGATTGCTGATGGCGGGACGAACTTGAGCGGATAGAAAGGCCTGAGCTTTTTCACTTAAGATTTCTGGGCAATAATAGGCGGCCAATACGCTTGTATCGATGTAATACATCAGTAACGTTCTTCTTTTCTGGCTTGCGCAACAGCGTCACTTAGTCCTTTTCCCTTTACCGAAATGGAGGATCGAAATCGGCTTAGATCAGGCAGCCGCTTAAGGGCGTTATTTAATGGGACCAATCTGGCAACCCTTTTTCCTCGTCGCAGAATTACAATTTCCTCACCTTTTTCAGTTCTATCTAAAAGTGAACTGAAATTTCTTCTTGTTTCCTTAACACTGATTTCCATAATCGGATACCTCACAATGGTGATTATGTTCAAGTGTACACTTTAACTGATGTTGTGTCCACAATAAAATCGTTACATATTGTTACTATCCGTAATTATAATCGAAATATTTGAATTCCGACTAAACTATTTTGTACATAACTCAAAATTCAAAATTTATAAGCTTCTCTACATACTTGTAACTGACTTCGCTCGTTGAAGTCATGTCCGTTGATCAAACTGGCCGCTTCGGCAACCAGCGGCGGGGCTGACTTCCGACCTCCGATCTCCAATCTCTGACTTCTGATTTCCGGTTTCATATTTCTGCATACCGACCTATTACCGAGAAGTTCACGAAGCACGAAGGAACAACAATTCAAAATTGTAGTTAACTGCCCTCCGACCTCTGACCTCTGATTTCTGCTTACTGTAGTTACTGTTCACCGTTCACAGATCACAGTTCACGGTAGTTATTCACAGTTCACTGCTTTTCAATCGCCTTAACGCCCTCACGACTCACGCCTGACGGTCGTTAAGCCCTCCGACCTCTAACTTATATTCATTATTCAAAACTCACAATTCAAAATTGAAGCACCACCCTCCGTCATTGCTTGACAATCTACTGAAATTGTAATAAATTTTAGGAAAAATGTTTAGGAATACCCTATGGACCAGGAAGCTATTTTAAAAAAGTTACTAAAACATCAGACAGAGTTGACGTCTCGTTATGAGGTGGCCTCCCTATCGCTCTTTGGTTCTACGGCCCGTGGTGAATCAACTGCAAAAAGCGATATCGATATCCTTGTAACCTATAAAAACACCCCCGGAATTTTAGGTTTTCTTGAGTTGAAGGTGTATTTGGAAGATCTTTTTCAATGCCATGTCGATCTCGTTACTAAAAATGCTCTAAAAAAACAGTTGCGCACCAAGATTCTTCAGGAGGCAATCCATGCCTTCTAGAGATTGGCAGTTCCGAATCGATGATATCATCGAAGCAATAGAGAAAATCGAGCGATATACCAAAAATCTCGATTTTGATTTATGGTGTCAGGATGAAAAAACCGTTGATGCCGTCATTCGCAATATCGAAATTATTGGTGAGGCATCTGCGCACTTACCCGATGAAGTTTATAAACAATTCAATGATGTGCCTTGGCACATGATGAGGGCCATCCGGAATATACTGATTCATGAATATTTTGGAGTGGATTTAGAAATTATTTGGAAAACGGTCAAGGAAGACCTACCGGATTTAAAAAAACGGTTGTTAAAATAACATTTTTTTCTTTGTTCATTCAAAATTCATAATTCAAAATTGTACTCAATCGCTCTCACGCCTCACGGTCGTCTTAATCTCATCACTCATCACTCATTACTCATCACTTTTCCTCTGTCCTCCGACCTCTGACTTCCGCTCTCACGACTTACGCCTTACGGTCGTTCGGTCCTCCGATCTCTGACTTCTGATCTCTGTCTTTCTTTTGTCAAGATTCAAGACCTGATATTCATATAAAGGTCGAAGGGAAATTGGCCGTTTTAATGGGGAACGCTGTCCCCCAAACCCCCTGGGATTTACCGCTTTATGGGCTTCCAGATGGGAATGCTAATAGATGCCACCAACACGCTGATGGCCCCCCCATCTGTATAGCCGCCTGCAATGGCGCTCGGGTCGCTTCCCAGCGTTGCCCTATCCTCCATACAGGTAAGTGGATTATGTCAGCCAGGGTGCTTATATCAAGCACGAAAAACGGTTGATTCTACAATAAAAAAGTGACACCTCCCTAACCATAGCGGGAAACTATGGTACCAGTGCGCATGGCGCAACAACGTTGATGGTTTTAGGAGGTGTCAAATGAAAACATACGCAGGAATCGATCTTCATTCAAGCAATAGTTTTATCGGGATTATCGACGAAGATGACAAACGGCTATTTAAAAAACGACTGCCAAACAAAATGGATGATATTTTGACGGCACTCTCACCATTCAAAGAGACCATGGATGGGGTCGTAGTTGAATCCACCTACAATTGGTATTGGCTTGTAGACGGGCTTCAAGAAGAGGGGTACAAAGTCCACTTGGCAAACCCTTCAGCCATGAAGCAATATGAGGGGTTGAAGCATACCGACGATCAATCGGATGCCTTCTGGCTCGCCCACATGGAAAGACTTAATATTCTCCCCACAGGATACATCTATCCAAAAGAGGATCGGCACGTTCGAGACCTTCTCAGACGACGGCTACTATTCGTCAGGCACCGGACTGCACACATTCTGAGTTTTCAAAGTATGATGACCCGCAATCTTGGTTATAAGATCTCGAACAATGATATCAAGAAACTCAAGGAAGAGAACGCCGCAGACCTTTTTGAATCACCAAACCTGGTTGCCATGGCGCAAAACAGCATTAGCACCATTGAGTTTTTAAAGCATGTGATCAAGGGCATTGAAAAGACGGTGGCTTCCCAGGTCAAAATGCGCAAGGAGTTTGAAATGCTGCTGACAACCCCAGGCATTGGTATGATCCTTGGCTTGACCATCATGCTTGAAGTCGGAGATATCAGTCGTTTCCATTCAGTCGGTAACTACTCCTCATACTGCCGATGTGTTGGAAGTAAAAAAACTTCCAACGGGAAGAAAAAGGGAGAGAACAATAAAAGAAACGGAAACAAGTATTTGGCCTGGGCCTATGTGGAAGCCGCGAATTTTGCAGCACGATATTGCAAATCCGCCCAGAGATTTTATCAGCGAAAGATGGCCGAGAAAAACGGAATCGTTGCGACAAAGGCGCTCAGCAATAAAATATGCCGAGCGTCTTACTATATGATGCGGGATCATGCACCGTTCGATGAAAGCAATCTTTTCCGATCATAATCTTGGGTGTTTGGGGGAACCGGACAAGGGGTTGGCATCAACCATGAGGTTTGATTGGAAGCCCAAACACCCGACTCAAATAAGGATCATAGAATGCAATAGAAAAACCAAACAGTTTGGATGCGGCGGTTAACCAGTAACGGGGTTGGCATCAACCATAAGATCTGATTGGAAACTGCCGCATCCATCCAATGGAGAAAGAATGCAGTAATAACTTGGTTCGCCCATGCTGTGAGCCGTTACGGGGCTGGTTAACAACCACAAGATTTGTAACAAATATCAATTGGACACGGTATGGAACCGACGAATTTCTGGGGCCTGAAAGGGCCAGGGGCAGTGCGTTAAGCTGTGGGCCTAACGCACCTGAAATGCCTTGATCCGGATGGGTGACTGGTGCGGATCTTAAATGACCGTTAACCGCAAAGAAGAAGCAACGGGTGCAAACCGGTATTACAGCAGAAATCTCCGTAAGAAATTTAGGTCAAGTGAAAAAGAATATTTTTTACACGGGGAGGTGTTTTTTCTCTTGACCGGACCTTTAATGGGTGACACCCTTGTTTTAACTCTGTACAAATCGTGAACTGTGAATAGTGAACGACTGGTAACTGTTTAAATGTTGAAAGCGTCCCCACGATTGTTAAAATCCGTGAGGGCGTAAGTCGTTAGTCGTAAGGGGTGGGCGTTGCTGTTCCGCTCTCTCGCCCTAACGCTCTCCCGCCTTCCGGTCGTTACATCGTCCGTCGGTTTTTACTGTTCACCCATCACTGATCACAGATCACCGCAGTCATTCGCCCCTCTGTCTTTCAGTTTAGCCGTAAATTCAAAATTGAACCACTTTCGTCCATGGCTAATTTTATTGACATAACTATCAAGTATTGTTATCATTTTAATAAATATGAATGCATTAAACAATTAGAGAGGTAAGGAATGCCGCATCAAATATCTGAAACAAACCTAAAAGAGGATATATATAAATTGCTGCATGATGTTGCTCAGACGGGTAGGCCTGTTCAAATAGAGTTTGGGGGCAAACACCTTGTCATCAAGCCTTCCGGGAAAAAAAGCCTTGATTGCTTGGAAAATCATTCGGATTATATTGTTGGAAATCCAGATGACCTTGTTCATGTTGATTGGTCTACAGAATGGAAAACTGAACTGTGATATATTTAGACACTCACGTTGTATTATGGCTTTATGGCCGAAAAGGGTTAGGGTTAAGCGTTCGAGCACGTGAGATGATTGAAAACTCCAATACCCTGCTTATCTCCCCAATGGTGATGCTTGAACTTGATTACCTTCATGAGATAGGGCGAACGACTATTCCAGCGGCACCAGTATGTGAGTATCTTTATAGAAAAATTGACCTTCAAATCTGCAATAAATCGTTTGTTGACATCATTCGATCGGCTTCGAAAATGAATTGGACAAGAGATCCGTTTGATCGTATTATTGTTTCAAATGCGGCGATAGAAAATGATGTGCTCATTACAAAATGATGATTCGATCCTTGCAAATTATGAATATGCCGTTTGGTAGGCGTTCTTTTCACTTCCATATACCCTCAACACTCAACCCTTTGATTTCCGACCTCTGGTCACACCGTCCATCGTCCAAGCGGCTTGTCGGGCTGTAGCTTGAAAAGCGGAGCCTGACCTGTCGGGCGTAGCTTCACGCGAAGCCTGAAGCGGTCATCCCTCGTCCTTCGATCTTTCTTCGTCTATCGTCCGAGCAAAGCGATCGTCCAACGTCCGTCGGTCTTTACTGTTCACCCATCACTGATCTCTGCCCACCGAACCTATTACCACGAAGTTTACGAAGAGCTCGAAGAAACAACGGATATTAATTTTGAATGTTGAATTAAGGAAGTTTACCTGATTTTATAACGACAGGTTCATTTTGTTTTACTAATTCAGAATTCAAAACTCAAAATTGTCGTTTCCCCCTCTCCCGCCTTACGGTTGTTAAGCTCTCCGTTCTCTGCTTTGTTGTCAATTCAGAATTCAACATTCATAATTCAAAATTAAAAAGGCGCCCTCACGACTCACACCTGACGGTCGTTGAGTTCTCTGATCTTCGACCTCAGATTTCGGTTTCTGTCAAGATTCACGATCTGCCCCTGCACCCTATTGACAACAACCTATCTTTCTGTTATTAAAAAGAAAATAATACATCAACCAGAGGTATTAGACATGAATAGAGACGAAATCCTCAACATATTACGTGAATATAAAAAAGATCATGCAGGAAAATATGGCATCCGGGAAATTGGCATATTCGGTTCAACTGCCAGGGATGAGTCTACACTCAATAGCGATGTGGATATTTGCATAAAAACCGACAGTCCCAACCCGTTCTTTCTGGTCCACATCAAGGAAGATATCGAGGTGTTGGTTCAAAGGCATGTCGATATTATTAGGGTTCGTGAACAAATGAATCCTTTTCTTCGGGAGCGGATTGAGAAGGAAGGTTTATATGTTTGACAAAAACCTTGTGTTATCAATCCTAAAACAGGTCGACAATGCCGTTGAGACGATCAAAAGTCGGGCAGCTATGATACGAAGTGTGAAAGACTTCACCGATTCACGGCTGGAATGGAAACGCTGGATAGTGTTTGTATGCTCTTTATGGCCGTCGGCGATGCTCTAAAAAATATTGATAAAATTACAAGTGGTGATCTGCTTTCCCAATATCCAGAAATTGACTGGAAAGGAGTTATCGGTTTTAGGGACATTATAGCCTATCATTATTTTGATATAGACGCCGAACAGGTGTTCTATATATGTGAACATGAACTCTCGCCTTTATCTATCACTCTCAAAAAGGTGGTCAGAACGTTAGGTTAAGTTTTACCCATTTTTACTGTTTGTGGCTGTGTATTGCCGTTATCTGAATTCTGATATCAAATTTCCGACCTCTGTCTTTTGTTCTCTGTCCTCTGACTTCCGTTCTCCGTTCTCTGCCTTGTTGTCAATTCAAAATCCAAAATTCAAAATTGTACTCAATCCCTCTCCCGCCCTCTGACCGCTGTCTTTTGCCCTCTGGCCTCAGACCCCTGGTTTTTCCCTTTCCTGTTCACTGATCACGCTTCACCGTTCACTGGCTTCTGTCAATATTCAAGACCTGACACTCTTGCCTTTATTCGTGATCTTCGTGATCTCTGTGGTGAATTGTTTTTCAGCCATGAAACTATTTCGAAAGGACCAGCTCATGAGCCTTCCTGGTTCTTTTCAATGAAGTGCAATTTTAAACCCACCAACTGCATTCACCACGAAGTTAATGAAGAGCTTGAAGAAACAACGATTCATAATTCAAAACTCAAAATTGTCGCTTACCGCTCTCTGACTTCCGACCTCTTGCCCTTCGCAGTTCACACAGATCACTGATCACTCATTACTCATCACTTTTTCCCTGATCTCTTGCCCTTTTCAGTTCACTGCTCACTGTTCACGGTAGTTATTCACAGTTCACCGTTTTTTAAGCGCCTGCTCATAAACCTCAATTGTCTGCTCCGCAATTTTTTCCCAATTGTATTTTTCTTTTATCTGGGTGATAAAATCGGTTTTCTCCCCATCTGAAATCCCAACCTCAAGAAGCTGCGCCATCTCCTCCTTTAAATCTTCGACATCCCCGCATTTAAAATACCGCTCTTTCCTGAGCCCCACCTCAAGGTTTGCGGGAATATCTGAAACAAGCACCGATAGCCCATAGCTCATGGCTTCTAACAGCGCGATCGGAAGCCCTTCGTGAAACGACGGCATGACGAACAGCCTGGCATGGGAAAAAAGCTGATTCAGAGGTTCGCCGGTGATATAGCCTGTTCGAATAATATTATCATTGGAATCAATCATCGCCTTTAGCTGTTTGCTGTAACCTGTTTCATACTCAGAATCACCCACAACGACTAATTTGAATTTTGAATTACATCGCTGAAAAACCCGAACAAGAAGCTCAAGGCCTTTTTCCGGGACAAACCGCGCAACCGTTAGTACATATGAATCGGGTTCGATAGCAACTGAGTCCAAAAACGACCGCCCCTTATGCTGATTGGGGATGGCAGCCCCGTTATAGATGACCGTTGCAGGCTTTTTATACTTTGCAAGGACAAGGTTCTCGATTGTTTTTGAAATCACAATAATTTCATTTGCAAAGAGGCAACCCAGGTATTCGCCGATTTGGAGAAATAATTTTGAAAGTTTTCCCCACTTCTTTTTTTCATAATCCGGGCCATGATGGGTGAAGATGACCGTTAAGCCCATTATCCTTGCTAAGGGAACCAATAGGGCAGGCCCGACAGCATGGATGTGAACCATATCCGCGTTTAATAGTTTCGCCTTTATGATGGATAGGAAGGTATGGAATATCGTTTCAAGGTGTAAATTCGAAGGGGCGAAAGTGTTGATGATATTAACCCCCTTCCAGCTGTTTTGCTTCACCTTACAATATTTTTTTCTGACTGAAATAACGATATCAAAATCTGAATTTTTCGCTATGTATGGATAAAGATGTTGGCAATGGGTCTCAATCCCACCAGGTACATACGGAATTCCCCTCGTTCCGGTAACGAAAATTTTCATTCAAACTTTCTAATCTGCACCGTGACCAGTGAAATCTTATTTTCACATTTCACACGGGTAATCTGCGGATTTTCTTTTCTGTTTCGAAGTCGGTGGTGATACACCTTAAGGGTGGTATCTGCGTGAGATTTACAGACTGAGACTATGAATCGTCTTTTGATGGTTTGGCAGGTGTTGTTGGACTATCAAGCAGCGCAAGTTCGTAACAATTTGCCCACTTCATCAGCATGTAGTTCTCCATCGGCAATTTTGGTACGGACCTCTTCGATCCTTTTCATGGTTCCCCTGTCATAATAGCGTTCTCCGCAGGTCGAACATACCATGACTCTGATGGGTAAGAGCACAATATCATTACCAGCTTTAATTTGTTCGTCAACATCTTTGGGTTCGATATTTAAGCCATTGCAAACCACACATTTCATAGCCTTCTCCTTAAAAAGTCGACCCATAAGTCGGGGTTGGGTTCATAAACTGTAACGATAATGGCCAAATTTTCATCCACAGACCATGCGCAAACAACATGAAGTGGCCTGTCACTTGAAGTCCGTCCATAAACGAGGCAACTCGGGTAAGGAGTATCCTCTGGATAAGTTTCTATGATTTTTCCCGATAATACAGCTTCATGAACCTCAATTTCGCGAATTTCCCCGCGCTCCTCCAATTCCATTTCATTCCTGGCATGGGCGCTATAAAAAATCCTATCGTTTTCAAAACATGCTCTTATATTATTTATCATACCTGTCCAAATAAATCCATGGTGCGTGACCAGAAGACTCACCGCCTCTCTACAGTTCGAGATTCATTAATCACAGTTTTTAAATCTGCGCTAATATGCGTACCCCTCAGTGGGGCATTAACCAGGGTAATCTGCGAACTGTCAAGAATGAAGCCCCCCTGTCTTTCCGTTAATTTTGAATGTTGAATGATGAATTTTGAATTAAGGTAGTTGTCCGATTTTATATCGACGTTCTTCTTCTGTTTCAACAATTCAAAATCCAAAATTGCCTTTCTTAGCGCCTTGGCGTCTTCGCGTGACATTTAGGGTTTTATGTTCTCCCGCCTTACGGTCGTTAACTCATCCTGGCTAACACCCGATGAACTCCGCTTTTATATTGAATTTACCGAAGGTTGTATGTTATGCATAGGTATATGAAAAAACGAACTGAAGAGTGGTTTAAACAGTCAGATCACGATTTTATAATAAAGCCGCTGTTAAAAATATCCTCACGCAGGGTAAAGAGGTCATTAAATGGATAAAACAGCAATTATAGAAATCACCAATCAATTTATGCAGGGAATGGAGGCACGTGGCATCAAACCACAAAAATTGGTTTTATTTGGCTCCCATGCAGACGGTACCAGCAGAGAAGGCAGTGATATTGATATTGCGATTATTTCTGATGACTTCATCGGGTTAGACTATTGGGAACGTATTGATATCTTATCTGAAATCATTTATGAGATATTCGCTCCAATTGAAGCCATTGCTCTAACTCAGAAAGAATGGGAGCAAGGCGATTCGATTGTGGCCGATTTTGCCCGCGCCGGTGAAGTTCTCTTTGCAGCATAATACCCACAGCTAATGAATATTAGTTCTGAATGTTGAATGATGAATTTTGAATTAAGGTAGTTGTCCGATTTTATAACGACGGGCTTCTTCTGTTTCAGCAATTCAGAATCCAAAATTGCCTTTCTTAGCGCCTTGGCGTCTTCGCGTGACATTTGGGGTTTTATATTCTCACGCCCGCTCCGCTCAAGTCGCAAAGTCGCAAAGTTAAAGTCCATTCACCACCCTTTTAATGCCATCTTTAATAACCGGCGCACCAAAATTAATCAGAAGTCCAAGTTTTTTCCCCGAAAGACGCAAATACGTTAGCAATTGCTTGCCATAAACCGGCAGCATTTTTTCAACCGATTTCAATTCAAGAATCACCTTGTTTTCCACAACGATATCCGCCCGAAAAGCATCCTGTATGTTCAAATCATCATAAACAATCGGGATTGAAACCTGCCTGAGCACCTGGAGGTTGCGTTTCCCTATTTCATAATGGAGAACTGTTTCATATACAGATTCTAGTAGCCCTGGCCCTAATTTTTTATGCACATGAAAAGCAGCATCCACGACTTCTTTGGCTATTTCATTCTCGATCATTTTTAAAATATATCACGAAAGTTTTTTACGCTGTTCTTCGCGCCTTGGCGTCTTTGCGTGACATTTGGGTTTTATGCCTCACGCCCGCTCCGCTCAAGACGCAAAGCCGCAAAGTTGTTGAATTTATCTGCGCCAGCTGACCTCTGACCTCCAAACTCTGATCGCAGCCACTTCGTCAATTCAAAATTCACAATTCAAAACTCAAAATTGTCGTTTCCCGCTCTCACGCCTTACGGTCGTTAGCTCTCCTCATTGATTCCAGATCTCAGTTCATCGTCCATCGTCCGAGCAAAGCGTTCGTCCATCGTCCCTCGGTCTTTACCGTCACTGATCACTGTTCACTACATTTTAAATTCTGCGTCAATCGGCGCACTCCTCAAGGGGGTATTAAACTGAAAAATCTGTGGACTGGAAATATAAATCAGCAGACCAGGAGAAAGTCCCCCAAAGCTACCCTTGACACTATGGAACACGTGTTATAAATTTTGTTTAATAGTTTAATTGTAACAGGAGCTAAATATGTCAACAGTTATGAAAATTAGCCCCCAGGGGCAGATTCGAATTCCCAAGAACATCATGAACATTCTCAAAATAATGCCTGGCGATTATGTTGAGGTGGATGTTGAAAACGGTCAAGCGGTGTTGAAGCCACGAAAACTCATCGATCCCACTCAAGGATGGTATTGGACCAAAGAATGGCAAAAAAACGAGACCGAGGTTGATAAGGAACTTGAAAACGAGCAGTGTTCAACGGTATTTCAGACAGCGGAAGAAGGGTTGGAATGGTTGAACGAATAAAGGGATACCGTTTCAGCAACCGCTTTAAAAAACAGTATAAAGCGTTGCCCGCTGAGATTCGGCAGGCATTCAACGAAAAGCTTGAAATGTTTCTTCTAAATCCGTCTCATCCATCATTAAGGGTTAAAAAGATACAGGGTGTTCAAAATCGATGGGAAGGCTCTATCACGATGAAGTATCGCTTTACCTTTCATTTCGAAGAGGGCATTGTCATTTTCAGAGTCATTGGGACGCATGATATCCTTTTACGCGATGCTTCTTGATGCTTATTTCGCTTTTCTGCTGTAGTTAAACTCCGACCTCTGGTCTCCGATCTCTGTCGTCTGTTCTCTGATTTCTTGTTTTTTACTGTTCACCCATCACTGATCACTGTTCACTGCATTTTACATTCTGCGTTAATCGGCGCACCCCTCAAGGGGGTATTAAACTGAAAAATCTGTGGATAGAAACTTATAAATTTATGTACGTCCCAGAATTCCCTGAATTCCACCCCTCATCATTTTTCCCCCGGCCTCAGGCCGCCGACCTCCGCCCCCTGAGCTTCCACCTATCATTGCTTGACAATATACTGATATTGTAATATATTATTAGGATAATGAGCGTTTAAAGAACATAATTTTTGATACATAATAATTCAGAATTTAATGTATAGCCAAATATCAGAATATCTAAGATCAACACTCGATGAATGGGCTATCGAATATCGCGTTCATGCCACTAAACGAATGTTTAGCCGTTCAATTGAAGAAAAAGATGTGCGACATTTGCTGGCAAATGGTTCAATTATCGAGGAATATCAAGACGATTTTCCTTTTCCGAGTCTTTTGATCAAAGGTTTCTCATGCAACAACAGGCCATTACATGCTGTTGTTGGAATTGATGCTTACACCGGCTTTACTTGATTACCATCTATGAACCCGATCCTAAAGAATGGACGGAAAATTATACCAAGAGGTTAACGCCATGAAGTGTGCAATCTGTCGAAACGGACAAACAATTGACGGCCATATTACAGTTGTTCTTGAAAGAGAACAATCAACGCTCGTGTTTAAAAAGGTTCCTGCAAAAATTTGTGAGAACTGTGGTGAAGAATATTTGTCCGAAGAAACGAATAAATTACTTTTACAAAAAGCCAAAGAGGCCGTTGACAGGGGAGTTGATCTGGAGCTGTTAAGATTTGCAGCATGAACAGGGCTCAGTTAACAAATGTCTTTTTCAGTTCACGGATCACTGATCACTGCTAACTGTTCACTGCCCAATCATTACTCATCACTCATCATTTTTCCCCCGACCTCAGGCCGCCGACCTCTGACTTCAGTTCTCTGATCTCTGTTACAATCCGTTCACTGATCACCTATTCTGTTAAGATTCAAGAGCTGAAACTACGTAGTCTTTCGGAGCTCATCAAGCAATTCGGGATGCCTGCCAAGCAGACGAAATAGATTGACCACTGCCGGAAGGGGTTTGGATTCTCCGCGCTCATACCGGGAAAAGGCATTATGCCCACCCCCTGTTAATAAAGCCGCCTGTTTCTGGGTTAGCTTCAACTTTTTACGGATTCGATTCAACTCCTCGGCCTGCGATTGGTCCACCCGCTTCATGAATTCAACCAGCAGTCCTTCAGTCGCTGCCATATCCTCACCGGACAGGACCGCTTCCCCGCACACGGAACACCAATCTCCTGGTTGGTCGTATGTCAATTTCTCCCCCCGGTAGTCGAACCGGCTCTTCCGGATTTCCCGACTTAAAGAGCCCCTCGAGCAAACGGGGCATGTTTTGCGTGAATTATGTCTTGTCGCGTTCATTACTTACAGTTCCTTGAACGAGATTGTAAAGTAGCCTGATTCATCTTTTTGAAATTTGATATACAGGCTTTTACGACGCCATTTGGCATGGTAAACATCCTGCCATATCTTCGAATCATGATACGTCGTCATGGATTTATAGAAAGAATCATGACCCAACGATTGAATGACCCGTATCGCAACCTCCATGGTGACTCCTGCCCGCAATGCATCGTTTCTGGCTGAAAGCGTCATTCGGAGACCGTTTATGGATACCATTTGCGCCTGAATATCCTTGAGAACATAATGCGGCCGTTTCTTTTCCATACCAATATAACCCTTAAAGGGTAATTAATCAAGTTTCATATGTACACCATTTTCGTCCATCATTCGAGCGGCTTGTCAGGCTGAAGCTTGAAAAGCTGAGCCTGTCCTGCCGGGCGTAGCTTAATGCGAAACCTGAAGCGGTCATCCTACGTCCTTTGAGTCTTTAATCGCTCTAACGACCTCACGCGCTCCTGCCTTACGGTCGTTAGCTTTCCTTACTGATTCCTGATCTCAGTTCATCGTCCATCGTCCATCGGTCTTTACCGTCATACTGTGACCAGCGTTTTAATTCCCGTCCAATTCCAGCGTTTTAATTCCCATCCGATTTCATCGTTTTGATTCCAGCCATCTAATTCATTTCCGTTTGATTCTGAAAAAAAGAATAAAAATCCATATAGTTGCTCTTATTCATCCTGTTGAAGGGAGCCGGCATATGGAAAAGATCCCCTGTGTTCATTGCGGTACGTTTTTCATGCCTCGGAATCGTGAGCAAAATTATTGTTCGACAGCTGATTGCCAGCGGGCCAGGAAAGCGGCGTGGCAACGATTTAAAATAAGAACCGATTCGGACTACCGGACCCAACAGAAGCTGAGCCAGCAAAAATGGCTTAGAAACAATCCAGACTACTGGAAGGATTACCGGCGGCGCAATCCAGATAAAGCGTTAAGAAATCGGGCACTTCAGCATATCAGAAACCGCCGCAACCGGCGAGCCGGCGGGGGAGTGATTGCCAAGATGGACGCGAGAAAATCCAGTCATTTCGAGCTGGTCGGTGGTTTTTACTTGGTGCCGGTGATTGCAAAGATGGACGTGAGCCAGGTTAATATTTACACCATCTCAAGCGGTTATATCTGATTGCAAAGATGGACGTGAGCACAACCCTGGCCGGCGCATGTTACATGGCCCGTAAAACCTTTTAGCATTGAAAGGGGGCGGCCATGATCAAGAAAAAAATCCTTGACCCACAGCGCATCCGTCGCATCAGCGGCGGCTTCAGCTTCATCCCGCATCGATTCCTTACTGGCGGATTTGTATCGTCCTTGGCGCCTGAAGAGCTACTTCTGTATTTTTTTCTGGTGATGGCGGGAGATAAAAACGGGCTTTCCTACTACAGCTACGACACGATCTGCAGCCTTCTTAAGATGCCTCTGGAGACGTATCTTCAGGCCCGGAATGCGTTAATCAAATACGACCTTCTCGCCTTTGACGGCACGATCTTTCAGGTGCTTGATCTTCCCGATACGGCCCCTGCAACAAAGCCTTGCAGCTCAAACATTAATGGGCTGATCGGCAGCATGCTGAAGGGGGCGTCGGTATGATAGGCAGCGAACTTCTTTTTGAAATCACCCGCCTGAAGAGCGCGGGGTGGTCCGATCGCAAGATTGCACGTCACCTCGGATGTGATCGGGCCACCGTCAAAAAATATGTGGAAAACCCATACCAAGAATTTAAAAAGCCGCCGCCCAGGCAGTCAAAACTTTCTGCCTATCGCCACCTGATCCACCAGTGGTTCAAAGAGGACCCGGAGGTTAAGGCTACTGTGGTGCTGCAACGGCTTTCTGAAAAAGGGTTTACCGGCAAGATCACCATTGTGCGGGATTTGCTTAGGGAGCTTCGGGGCCGACGGAAATATCGTCAAGCGTATATCCGCTTCGAGTCTGGACCCGGCAAGCAGATGCAGATCGACTGGGGGCATTTTGGCTCGCTGGCATACGGCGGGACAACCAGAAAGCTCTATGCCCTGGCGGTATTGGAAGCCCACAGCCGCATGCTGTATGTAGAATTCACCCACAGTCAGAAACAGCAGACGCTGCACCGATGTCTTCTGAATGCCTTTTTGTTCTTTGGCGGCACTCCTCGTGAGATAGTGGTGGACAACATGCTCACGGCCGTCACCGAGCGCCAAGGGTCGGTGATTCGATTTAATGATGCGTTTCTGGATTTTTTGCGTATCTTCGCCATCCGACCAATTGCCTGCAATCCCGGCGCGCCCCATGAAAAGGGAAAGGTGGAGGCGGCTATCAAATATATACGTCGGAACTTCTGGCCCCTGAGATCTTTCGCTGATCTCGCCGATGTAAACCATCAGGTCCGCCAGTGGCTTGATGCGGTTGCCAATGTGCGGCTTCACCAGAGCACCGGAAAACCGCCGCTGGAGCGTTTTGAAAAAGATAGCCTTCAGCGGCTTCCGGAACTTTTGCCGGACTGCCGGGAAGTATATCAGCTCAAGGTGCACAAGGATTTTGCGGTTCGCTTCGACGGCAATAGCTACAGCGTTCCGCCCTGGAGTATTGGCAAAAAGCTTACCTTGAAAGCCGATGCCTGCAGCGTAACGCTGTATCACCGGGAGAAGAAAATCGCCGTTCACACCCGGTGTTGGCAGCGCTACCAACGAATTGAGACAGAAGCCCACGGACAGCAGGTAAAAAGACTCCAAAGAAGGCTGTGGCATGACCGCGAGGTCGCAGCCTTTGCTTCATTGGGGGAAGATGCCCGGCGCTATCTGGAGGGCATGATCGCTGCGGGCGTTGGTGTCAAAAAAAACGTCGCCAAAATACTTGAACTGAAAAATGAATACGGGGCCGGGGCGATTGTCGCAGCCGTCCAGAAGGCGCTTTCGTTCAGCGCCTACGGGGCGGATTACATCGAAAATATCCTCTATCAGGAAATAACGCCGTGCAGTCATCATCCGCCGGTTAAGCTGAAAAATGATGCGCTGAATCGTATCGTGCTCACGCAACCATCACTGTCCGATTATGATGCTCACGTGCTCAAAAAAAAGGGGAAAACCGATGAATGAGCTTATCGATAAATGCAAAGAGCTCAGGCTCAAAGCCAGTGGGCAGAATATCGTCCAGGTTATTGAGGCGGCCTCGCAAAAAAACTGGACCATCCAGAAAACCATCGCCCATCTTTTTGACCTGGAATTGGAATACCGACGACTGAATCGCATCGCCTTATACTTTAAAAGATCCAAGCTTACGGAAAAGCTCACCATCGACCAGTTTGATTTTGGCCACCACCGTTCCCGAAAGGATCAGAAATCGAAAATACTGGACCTGACCTCCCTTACGTTTATGCAACAGAAAAAGGATATCATCTTCATCGGCAATCCGGGTACCGGCAAATCTTTTTTGGCCAAGTGTATCGCCTATGCGGCGACCCAGGCCGGAAAAAAGGTAATGTTTACCACCGCTATGGACATGATTAACCACCTCATCGCGGCTGAAGCGGACCATTCCTTGCTCAAAAAGCTTCAGTTTTATCAATCCCAGGACCTGCTTGTAATCGACGAAATCGGTTATCTTCCGCTGGGCCGGCAGGGGTCAAACTTGTTCTTCCAGGTCATCAGCCAAAGGCATGATCAACGATCCACGGTGATCACAACCAATCTGCCTTTTGGGCAATGGGGGAACATCTTTGACGGCACCACTGTGGCCACCGCGATCGCCGACCGCCTCGTCTATAACTCCCAGGTTCTTATCTTGGAGGGTAAAAGCTATCGAAAGAGGGAAATCCAGGCTGAATGACTAAAAATAAGGGCACCACCGACAGCCCCCTTCAACACACCACACTCACGGCTTGTTCATTGCGCCATTAGGATCGACTGCGCGCCTACTGTTGATTGGCTGATATTAAAACGTTGGTTTTGGCTGGAATCTCAAACGTTGGTCACAGTCATACATCACTGTTCACTGCATTTTACATTCTGCGTTAATCGGCGCACCCCTCAAGGGGGTATTAAACTGAAAAATCTGTGGATAGAAACTTATAAACTTATGTACGTCCCTGAATTCCACCCGGGTAGTCTATTCACAACCGAAGCTGTTCTCACGGAAGTTCTTTATCTTCTGAATTTTTCGGTCAAGGCTCAGGAAGCGGCCATCAATTTTATTCTTAATTTGGTGGTTGAATTGATTCCTTCAAGTGCTGACAGTTTAAAAAAAGCAATAACACTTATGAAAAAATATTCTGATCTGCCGATGGATTACGCAGATGCGACGATTGTTTGTCTTGCAATGGAAACAGGCATACATAATATCATCACTCTCGATAAAAAGGATTTCGGTATATACAGGCTCAAGCGCAAACCCTTTTGTGTTTTTCCATAACCCATTGCCCTACGGGCAGATTAATTTTATTTGCGTTTTTGTCTGTGTGGGTCCGTGGCCAATTGATAAGTGATCAGTTATGAGTTATGTGCGATGAGTGATGAATTCCGTTTGCTAAGTGCTGAGTAAAAAACCGTTAGATCGGAAGTCGTTAGTCGTAAGGAATTAATCTTGAAGGTTGAGAACGTCCCCACGATCGTTAAAATACGTGAGGGCGTAAGTCGTCAGGGGTGGTCGTTGCTGTTTCGCTCTAACGCCCTCCCGCCTGACGCTCTCCCGGCAGTTAAGCCCTCACGCCTCACGGTCGTTTTGTCTTCCCTCGTCCTTCGATCTTTCTTCGTCTATCGTCCCAGCGAAGCACACGTCCAACGTCCCTCGGTCTTTACTGTTCACCGATCACCATTCACAGATCACTGAGGTTATTCTGTCAAGAATGAAGACCCGGGCAATTCTCCTGAAAATATGGCAAACATAGAAACTGCATTTAAAATACATCTTGGACTGGAATTTGAGTTAGATTAGTCACGACCTACATAATACAGCCGCGAATCAGCGGATAGAAACTTATAAACTTATGTACGTCCCTGAATTCCACCTCTCACAATTGTCTTTTGGCCGTTCACTGATCAAGGCCATCTACAAATTTTGAATTATGTTGGTAATCCGTTCGGCAGTTTTACCATCCCAAAGATCAGGGATAACACCTTTCGGAAAACCATTGCTAAGAATTGACGCCACCATTAAGGTAATGTCTTCAGGCTTGCACAGGCGATTGGTACCCTGGGTAACCGTCACAGGGCGTTCGGTATTGGCCCGCAACGTTAAACAGGGGATTTGTAAATACGTCGTCTCTTCCTGGACCCCGCCCGAATCTGTAATTATCAGTTTACTGTTAAAGACCAAATTCATAAACTCGTTATACCCAAGCGGGTCTGTCAAAAAGATATTTTTAGCATTTTCAAGAGAAACAATGCCAAATCGCTTCAGGTTCCCGGCGGTTCTGGGATGAACCGGAAATATCAAAGGAATCCTTTCTGAAACGTCGACAAGTTCACCACAAAGCATTTCAAGCGTTTCTCTGGTATCAACATTCGAAGGGCGATGAAGCGTAACAAGACCGTACCCTTTTGGGGAGCATCCAAAGTTACGATACAATTGAAGGTGTTCGAAATTCGATTTTGCCATGATCAGGGAATCGATCATGATATTCCCAACAAACTCTACTTTATCGGCCGCCACCCCTTCATTTTGAAGATTTTCATTTCCATCTAAAGAAGGTGTCCACAAATGATCGGCGATGGCATCGGTCACAACCCGGTTAATTTCTTCAGGCATGGTGCGATCAAAGGATCTTAGCCCGGCCTCGAGATGCGCGACCCTTATACCCAATTTAACAGCTGCCAGGCTCGCCGCCATCGTAGAATTGACATCCCCCACCACCACAACCAGATCCGGCCTCTCTTTTAACAGCACCTTTTCATATTCGATCATAACATTCCCTGTCTGCTGTGAGTGGCTACCGCTCCCAACATTCAAATGGATATGCGGTTCAGGCAGATCGAAGTTCTTGAAAAAGACGTCGGACATATTCAAATCATAATGCTGGCCCGTATGCACAATAATGGCTTCAGCCCATTCATGCTGATTCAGCGCATGGTAAAGCGGCGCTATTTTCATGAAATTAGGGCGGGCAGCAGCAATCAGATGGATTTTTTTGATAATACTCATAACGCTTTTTTATTATAAAGTAATTCTTTCGTTAGTTCCCAGCAGAAAACCGGATTGGTCGCTGCATATCTTTTCCACATACGGCGGGGTTCCTGGTATATTCTGTAGGCCCACTCAAGACCAGCGTTTTGCATCCACTGTGGCGCCCGTTGAGTTTTACCAGCAATAATATCAAAACTTCCGCCAACGCCCATACAAAATGGCACCTCCATCTTTGGCATCCACTTATTTAAAAAGGTTTCTTTCATTGGGGATGAAAATCCGACAAACAGCATATCAGCCCCACTTTTTTTTATATCTTCTGCAATTTGGGGCTCCTCATCTTTTGAAAAATAGCCGTTTCGGAATCCTGCAACCTTTAAAGCCGGATGTTTGGCTTTAAAATTTTCGACCACTTGCTCCACAACCCATTGCCTGGCCCCAAAAAAATAAGGTTGATACCCTTTTACGCTACAGACATGAACCAATTCTTGAAAAAGATCCACACCCGCAACCCGGCTGTAGAGAGGCTTTTTTAAAAGCTTTGCTGCCCAAACAATTGGCATACCATCCGCATTGATAATGTGACAATTTTTTATGATTTTTTTTAATTCAGGGTTCTTCTTCATTTCAACAAATTTTGAAACATTTACGACCACGTGTTGGCACATTTTACGGCTTTGAATGTAGTGCTCGATTTCCTTAATGGTCTCTTCCATATTAAATGTATCAACTGGGCAACCCATGATTTCGATTCGTTTCACAGGCCTATCCTTTCATAAGAAAATTGTACTTAAGATTGTATTTTTCGACTTAGTTCGGGTTTCTTTATAACGGTTTTTTTTGGTGAGATATCTACCTTAGATAATAAGATAAACAATAATACAGCCAGGCTTGAGTTCAGGGGATATAGGAAGTCTTATCGATAATATATTGTTCGATGGATCTTAGTTAACTTCCTTCCAAAGCAGCTTTTACCGCTAGCAGTAAAAAAATATTCCGTTCCTTGTTGTAACCGCTTTGATGCTGATCAATAACTGCCTCCACCTCTTTTAAGTCAAAAAAAGTTGAGAACTTGCTCGTAGCATCCAACAATCGTTCCCTTAACATCCCACCAGCGCCAAACCATTTTTTTGTGGGAGATTCAAATGCCTTCTTTTTTCTGTTAACAATACGAGAAGACAATGATTGTTGTGCATATTTTTTATGAATGAGTTTCCCCCGGAGAAATTTTGTTTTATACGCCAAAGGCAATGATTCAATAAAACGAATCAAATCCAAATCAAGGACAGGAACTCTACACTCCAAAGAATGCCACATCGTTATTTTGTCAGTATATAACAGCAAATCGTCTGCCAAATTCATACGGGCATCAATCAGCATCCTCCGCGCTGCAGGGTTGGGTTTTTTATCGCATTCCAAAAGATCGTATAAATACCGGCAAGACTCCGCTGCCCCAGTCTCTTCCGCCCCAATAAGGCGCTTAATCTCGGATACGGAAAAAACTTCGGAAGCCAATAAAAATCGTAAGACATCGTCAGGTTCACCTAACGATAATGCTCCCCGAAGCAAGTTTTCATTTTTAACCCCCACCAGGTTGAAACATTTATCAACTACCCGAGCAAAAAAATTTGGCACATACGGTGATAGTAGTTCACTTTGGTAAAGCATGTATCCGCCCAAAGGTTCATCAGCACCTTGGCCGGTCAACACTACTTTCACATGGGTCGCCGCCAATTTTGACAAAAAATACATAGGAATTAAAGAGGTCGTCGCTACCGGCTCCTCGACAATCTGGACACATTGTTCCAAAGTCGAAAAAAAATCTTCATCTGATATACGAATCACATGATGATCCATGCCTAATAGCTTGGCTGTCTCAGCAGCATCCGCGGTTTCATCTTCCAATGCTTGCTCTTCAAATCCGACTGTAAATGCTTTTAGCGGTTTTGGGGAGTAAGCTTGCGCTCGAGCAGCAACGAGGGCTGAGTCAACCCCGCCACTGAGCATTATTCCTATTTCAACGTCTGCCATCAATTGACGCTTAATAGCAGCACTGAAACGCTCATCGTATTCTTCCAAGGCCTGAGGGTAGCTTAGACTACTCTGTTCGTGATACCCCTCAATATAACTTAATTCTCTGTATGAAATCCGTCCTTTTTCCAAGCCGATCTCTATAAAATGGCCTGGTCTTAATTTCTTGATATTTTGGTAGATAGTAAAAGGCGCAGGAAGGTATCTCAGACGAAGGAGAGTGGCCAGGTTGTCGTATGAAACATTGTCATTGATTAAGGCATTAATGGAACGGATTTCAGAAGAAAAACAAAGTTTTTTTTCAGTTATAAAATAGTAAACAGGCTTTACGCCAAAAGGGTCTCTTGCGAGGTATAATTTCCCGGCCGCATGATCGAATAAACAGAATCCAAAAATACCATTAAAGGACTTTACCGCATCTATGCCCAGTTCAGAAAGAGCATAAAGAATGGTTTCCGTGTCTGAATGCCCTTGAAAAACAGATTGCTTTAATTGAGCGCGTATTTCGGTATGATTATAAATTTCGCCATTATAAACAATTGTATACCGACCATTTTCTGTTGTCATTGGCTGATGACCCGCAGGACTCAGGTCAACAATTGAAAGGCGACGGTGTCCAAGAGACACCTGATATCCGTGGGCGGAAAACGTTTCAAGCCCACTATCATCCGGCCCCCGCCTTTTAATAAGATTAAGGACGGAATGATCGATATCTAAATTTACTGCCCCCAGGATGCCACACATCTTAACTTTTATCCTACTTTCTCATACCCTATTTCATCACACTCTATTACGGATCAGTTTTGCAGGAACACCTCCTACAATCTGTTTTTTGCCCACATTTTGAACAACCACTGCACCGGCAGCTACAATACTTCCGGACCCGATCCGTACTCCCGGCATGACAATTGCGTTTCTGCCAATCCAAACATCATCTTCAATAATCGGTGGCTCATCCTCTGTTTCGCCCTGTTTGATCATTGGTATGTCAAGTCGGTCTTTCTTATGGGACCTCGACAATATAGTCACATGGGGAGCAATCATTACATAGTTGCCAATTCCTGCCCCCTGGATAAAAACGTTCTCGTTAATATGACAGCATTTTCCGATTGTTAACAAATTTCCGGAACCAATATAAACTCTGTTTTCGAAATAATTATCAGAATCCGAAGTCATTATCTTCAGGATATGGCAGACATACCATACCCGTATTTTGTTAGCGGCCTTGAGCAGCCTAGAATTTGGCAGTCGACTTATAAAAAGATAGTATATTATGATTTTAATTTTCTGTACCATGATTTAAGGAAGACAAAGCATATAAAAGTGGCATAACAGCCCAGCGCAACATGTCCCTGTTTCTTTTTATCCCAAAGATATCGACCATTGAGTAAAAATGCCCGTCTTTATAAAAATTTTGGCATATTGATTCCAGAAGAATTCTGATTAGTTCTTTATCCTTCATAAGTATTGCCAAATTCAGTGCCTCAGCGTTGTCATATAAATCATACTTAACAATGCCAAGTTTATTGGTCAGTGAGAATCTTTTAAACAATTTATCCTTTTCAACCCAAAATGCCCTTTTTATATATTCATATCCTTTTTCCACAGTATTATGGGAATTAGGAAGCTTGAAGCATGTATTTGCTTTAATAATATTTTTCACCACAAAACAACTGTGAAAGCAGTCAATAAAACTCTTGCCTTCAACCGAATACATCCAAAAACCGCTTTCATGCTGTTGATCAATTATATATTGATATAATTTGGTGATATTACTTTTTGCAAAATCCCTATCTTCCCCATTTAGATAGTAGCGTGCCAAAAGGGCATATGAATACATGGTATAGGATAAAGCATTTATAACGATCCGATCTTTGATAGGGCCATAAGAGGTGGCTAAGGAGTCGGCATCTTCAAACAACACTTTGACATCATATTTAAAAAACTTAAACACAGATTTAATCGCAGCAATACAAACAGGATCTCTGGTTAAAAGCGCATATTGATGCAATGCTTCAACTATATAAGGAGTTATGGTAACAAATGGTGTATTTTCATCATATACAAGGTCCTTTTTTACAGGGTATCTAAAATTAATCCCCCAACATTTTCCTGAATATCCCTTACAAGTATGCTCCAGTAGCCATACAATATGTTTTTTTGCAAATTGCAGGTAAGCCTTGTATTTATATCTTCTATACAAATTCATCAAAGCCAAGGCAGCCATTGCTCTTACAATAGGGTATTCCTGCTGCCTGTAAAAAGTTCGATGACGGTTATTAATATAAGTATCATAGAAAGTAGCAAGCGCAGCAAAAGGTAATGCCAGGGTTTTTTGTTTGTAATAATATTTCTTTATGTTAAAGCAGCTCTTGAATTTCCAGATATCGTATGGATCCCAAGTAGCAAGATTTTTCCTTGTACAATACTGAATAATTTTAGAATCGAGTTCATGCACATTCATTGATAAATTGTTTTTTCCCAATTTTCTATTTTTTCTTATTGAGTGTTTTATTATAAATATTTAATAAGTTATCAGCAACATTGGGCGCTAAAAATCTCTTTGCATATTGGAAATTATATCGTGCTGTAGCTGCCATCTTTTCACGATCTAAAATAAATTTCTCAATTTTATCGGCAATGGCTATAGGGTCCTGCGGAGGAACAAATGCCCCCATTGTCCCATCATGAAATATATCTGCCAGACCCCCAACAGAACAAGTTATAACAGGCATCCCAAAAGCAAGCGCTTCCAAAACTGAATTGGGCATTCCCTCTCCAAAATACGAAGGAAAGCAATAAATATCATGATTTGCAAAAGCATCAGATTTACTCTGCTTACGTACATAGCCTAGAAATTTTACAAATCCTCTTAATACCTCTATACCTTGAACATAATTCTCTACTTCTATGCGTGTTGTTCCGTCTCCTGCAATAGAGAGATCAACATGAATTTGCCGTTCCCGCAAAATCCTTACAGCATCAATTGTTTCAAATATCCCCTTTTCCCTCTCGAGGCGGGCCAAATACAATATCCGTATTTTTTTCTCTAATAGTTGTTGAACTTTTCTTTCTATATCGAATCCATCAAGCAAATCGTGATCAACTGTTGTGGTCTGAAGATATATAGGCGCCTTTATCCCCCAGGATCTAAGTTTATTTTTAAACTTGGAGGCAAGTACAATAAACGCATCAGCTTTCCCATACACGCATCGAAACAAGGTTAATAAATTTGAGTCAACAAGCTGAGCAAATTTTTCATCCCAGCCACGAAAAAAAACAATAACAGGTATGCCTTTCTTTTCTGCTTGCAGTAACAATAAACCATCACGGATAAAGCTTTTTGGATCTAATGAGGGGTTTATATGAATTAGTTCATAGCCACTTGGTAATTTGTTATGAAAATTAACTTGGTCCGTTAATCGATGAATTATCTTTTTTTTATTCTTAGTAGTTCCGACTACCAAATGATTAATTAAAAAAGGGCCTTCTTTAAGATAAGGTAAAATAGCTTTATAATAATTCGCTACACCGCCCAATCCTTGCAAATGAGGAGTAACAATAAGTACGCTTCTATTATTTTTATCTTTTACCATTATTAAGTTTGGCTGTATTGGGGCTGTTTAAAACTGCATAACTATCAATTTATTAAAATAATTTGAATCATTCATCGAGAATGGCTTCACAGTTATTACTTACATGTTTATTTAAATAATTCATCAATGATCTATTTGATATTAAATAATAGTAACTATTCAGCGTAATTTTTGATAAAGACTACTACTTTTGCTTTACGAACTCAGGCAATTTACCATTGAACAACAGTTCCAACGCATGGCTCGCTTTGATGCCTTGCTTTCGACAGGTCGACAAATAGCTTCTGATTCGGCAAAAGATTTTGGCACCCTCAATTGATCGAAAGCAGCCTGATATCTTTTGCTGAACCTTTGTCATCCGAATATCGTTTTCACCCAGATTGTTTGTAAACGAGACTTTTTCATTTTCCATAAATCTGAGCACATCGCCCTCGAAATCTCTTAGCCGCTCCAGTAAATTCCGAGACTTCGATTTTTTAATTCGGCCTCTTTTGCCTTTTTTATTGGGTCGTGTCGGCTCCGGGCATTCAATTTCACCTTTGTTGATCAATTCTCGGTATTGAAACCGGTATCGGCCTGCCTGTTGAGCACTGAGAGCACCGCCGGCATCAATTACCCTGGCGTTGATCTTTTCCAGAAGCTCTTTCATTTCTTTAGCCCATTGCTGTTCATCTTGCTCCCAGGCACGAGTTAATTCTCTTAAATGATGCGCATTGCAAAGCGCATGGGTGCAATCGAGCCTATAGTAAGGCTTCCAGTGATCATGGCACAATATGCCGGTGAACCCGGGTAAAACGCCCATTGCATCAAAGGCCTCGATCCCTCTTTTTTTATGAGGGTAATAAAGGGTCCACAAATCGTTGGAAACACAATGCAGCCAAAACTTCTCACCACCCATGTTGATGCCCGTTTCATCGGCATGGGCAACAGCTGCTGCCCTTAAATGATCTTTGGCCAATTTTTCAAACCCATCCAAGGTTTCAAAAGCCTGCTTGTTAAAATTGAATATCGATCCTTCGCTGATCGGAATATTGAGTTGATCGGCAAAATAGTCCTGAACCCGATTGTAGGGTATTAGTTGAAATTGGGACAGGTATACTGTATGGGCCTTAATCCCGTTCCCATACTGAACTGCTTTTGTCACGCCTTCGGGAAAAGAAGCCACATACCGGTTGCCGTATTCATCCACAAGCACCTGGGCTCGGTATTCGGTCACCACCCTGGATATGTCGATATCGAACACCTGACGGGCCTCGAAGCCTGCATCATGGTATCGGCCGTCAGGCAACGTACGACGATCAATTTTAATCGGCTCAATCACATCAGGATCATCAACCTTTTGTAGCGTTGTGCCAAGATGCCCCCTTTGGCCGCCTTTGCTTTTACCTGTTTTGGGCTTTGATTTCTTTATTCTGTTCGGATCACTTGATGGTGGTTTGCTGCTGTTTGTGCTATTCAAGTTTAAACGATTAGCAAGCAGGGTAATGACCAATATCAAAATTTCGACAATTGACTTAGTGCCAGCCGACATTTGTTTGTCTTCACGGATTATGGACTGTGCTTTTTCGATGGTGGCTTGAATGTCAACGCTTTCAATTTTCATTCGGTCTCCCCTGTGCTCACTATTAAAACCACTATAACACAGGTTTTGAAACCGAATTTTTTCGCGCTGTGATCGCCGATACCGAACTATATTTTTGGGGCCGAATCCGTGGTGCTTTTCAGGTGAAAGCGCTATAGAATTTGATATATGGCGGCCTGATGGGCGTTATGTCAAAGAACTGAAATGAAGAGAAATTTTGCGCATTTTTCACAAAAACCCCGTCAAGCTTTTTCTTCAACTATTTCTATTTTTTTGAATTACGCTGAGTAGTTACAAATAATATTTAACCAGCAATGTTCGTTTTCGATAGTGTGTAAGTACATAATATAGAAGCAGCGAATCTAATGAAATGGGTTTATAAATATTTTTTTATTGTATTGCTTTTAAAATTGCATCGGTTCTCTTTTCCCATGTATATTTATTCATCGCATCCTTTCTAGCATTAATAGACATACTGTTATTGTATGGTAATGACAAGCCATATTTGACACAGTTTAGTAATTTAGAAAAATTGCCTGGCTCGGATAGTATAGCATTTCTTTTTTCGCTTAATACTTCTTTTATGGTTGGGAACCCGTGAGCTACTATGGTTCTCTCAGCGGCCATGTATTCAAACAATTTCAAAGGAGAGCAAAAATTGATTGTAGGTACTTCTTTAGACCAGATCGCAAGCAAAACATCAGCTGCAAAAAGATACTGAGGGATTCGTTGATGTGGTTCTATTCCAGCAAATACTATATTCTTCAAGTTTTTTGTTTCTGCTAATGTTCTATAATAGAAAACATTTTTATTAGGTCCACCAACTACAACAAACAAAGTATCCGGCAACTCAGATGCTAGCTTTAAAATACTTTCAACTTCTCTGTCAGGATATAGGCTGCCGGAATATAATACTATTTTTTTATTAAGCGGTAGATTAAGCGTTTTTCTTGCTTCTGATTGTTCAATTTTGTATTTAAACATTTCTTTTTGAAAACCGTCATGTAGGGCGATTATTTTATTGTCTTGAAAACCATGGTGTAAAAAATAGGCTTTTAAATTATGGCTTATTGTGATAAGTTTTAGAAGCCTATTTTTTTTGATCTCCTTCTTTAGAATATAAGTCCAGTATCTAGACAATAATTTCGAACCTTCATGTAGAAGACTATTATGAGTTTCATAAACGTAATTAATTTTTGCGGCAATGCATGCTTTCATCATCAGGGGGCTTCTCGCAAAACAAATATCAGGAGATACTTCTTTTATTAGTTTATTATAGTAGCCAGTATTAAAATATTTCCCAATTCTATTGAATCTTGTTACTGAAGATGAATTTAAAATAATATTGAAATTAATTGACTCTCCATATTGCTTTCGTAGTATATCAATAGCATTTTCTTTGGGGACCTTTTTGGGATTGTTAAGTACCAAATGAATTTCGACGCCATTGAGGTTAAAAGCATTACACATGGATACAACCTGTGTTAAATTTGCTTTATTAGAATATATATCTGCATAATGTAAGTAAAGTATTTTCGTCATATTGTTTTATGTAATTATTATTTTAGTTATTAAACCGGCAATTAAATACATGGCTTTTTTTTGTTATGCTTCGTTTAAACCTTCAATTTTTAAGCATCTATGTAAATTAATGCTGAAAACCATTACCTATTCAATTGCCGGTTTAATATGTGAGCTTTTTTTGGGTAATGAGCTACAATTGTCACAATATTTCAAATAAATTTCTAATGACGTTAAGAGAGTAAGGGCATCTGCATGATTTGCTTTTTCTTCCTGATGCAGTGTCCAAATTTGGTCGATATCAACCCAATCAATTATCCTACGTTTAATTAAATCTTGAATGTTTTTATAAACAAGATTTTTAAAATCTTTTCTATTTCTTAGGGCTCTGTTGAAATCAATATAGTTTAATAGTGGAGACAGACCAGGTGGTACTTTAGGTAAATATTTCTGCCAAAATACTTTAGCCTTATAGCACATTTTAAGCGAATATCTTTTCAAATATGTAGCAGTTAAAGGGAGCCCCAAATTTTCTTTCACCGGTAGATTGAATAACGCAGGGTAAGCTTTCATAAGTATTTTTTTGTATAGATATTGGTTTTTACGATATTTTTTAGGAATGTTTAAAATGAAATTAATCCATCCATTATTCAAAAATGGTGTTTGGTAGTTGAAACTTTTGATTAATACTAATTTTTTTATATAAAAATTCTGACGGATTGAAAAATCAAGTAACTCATCATTGCATAAAGGAGAATTATTAACAATTGGGTAATTTGGCAAGAATGAATCAAGCTTAACATCTGGGGCACTCAAATTAATAGATTTGGCAAATCTTCCGCATTCTATAAAATGTTGTACCGCATCAGGCCAACTTTTATGCGCTTTTTTTGGAAAATGTGAGCCTGCTAATGGATCACCCATAAAACCACTCCAATATATAGATTTACTCCCAAATAATTTAACAACTTGTCTATTATAAAAAGCATCAAATATCCAGAAGCATTCACCAATATCTTCAACTGTTTCTAATAACTGATTTTCGTGGACTGCAATTTTTGTTAGGTCAATTGCTTCAAATGGGATATTCATTCTTTTCGCTATATTGACACCAATATCAAAATCTAATGTACCGGGAGTACCAAAAGTTACAGTTGTGATTTGATTCCGTAACCCAGCTTCAATAAGCCCCCCTAAAATGGCTCTGGAATCAAGGCCTCCACTCAATGGAATAATATGATTTCCTTTTGAAATATTACTAAATGAATTTTTTAATATACTGACCCCTATATCTATAAGTTTTGATTCAGTTAGAGATGCATAACTATTTATTTTATCTATATCCTGTTCAGCTGCCCATGTTTGTCGATATACATTTTCAGTAAATTTTGGAATATAGCCAAAATGCAAAAAGGCACAGATTTTATCTTTTGAAGGAAATGTAGACATTGTTTTATTTAGAAGAATAATTTATTTTAGTTTAATTTGTGTATTCAAAATATCGTAGGTTAAATCCTTTTGATCTAATCATTTTTAGAACGATGGAGCTCATCGCTGCCTACTTTTGAGGTAATAAAGTAATATATTATCTTACATCGAAGACACAATTTATATTTGGGTCATAAATATTATCATATTGAGTTATGTTTTTGAGTAATTTGTCCTGTCAAAAAGTAGATTGCAAAAATAACAAACATAAATTGTTGATAGGAGTCGCCACGATTGAATTCGTATTTACCCTCGTTTATTAGGAACGCTGTCAAAGAAAGTATGTTTGCCAAAACCAAAGGGTAAAAAGAATGCTCCTTATCTAATTGGCGCAATTTTAATATGAGACTTTGATATAAAAAAATAAAAAAGCGAATAAAAATGAAAAAGCCAATAATGCCATATTGAAATAGTAATGATAAATAAAGACAATGAAAATTTGGCATGCCTCCATTCATACCTAGCGCAGAAGCCTGAATTGGACCATGTCCCAAAAGTGAGAATGTCCGCCAGGTTGTATCCCACGCTGCTTCCCAAATAGGGCCTCGGTTCATAATAGTTGAAAATTCGGCCTCATTTCTTATATTCATTGAGGATTCATGAAATCTATTTATCAATATACCAATTATACTTGAAATAAAATTCCATCCTATTACCAAAAAAAATAACACAAAGGCCACAATTACTAATTTTTTTACTAAAAATTTATTTGACCTGGTAAATAAAAAAAAAACTATTGATTCTATAATAGCAAGTATAGCAGCAGAGCGAGTCCCTGATATCATTAAACCAATAAAGAGTATTGGAAGTAATAAAACAAATTTATTATTTTTAAATGCTTTATAAAAGTAAAAAGGAGTTAATATTGCCAGCAATTCCCCTAGCTCCTCTCCACCTGTGAAAATTGATGTTGCTCTTTCAAATCCGCCGTTTTTCGAAATATGGTTACCTAAATGAGTTTGAGTACGGTGAAAAAATATTTTGAATATATACTGGATGTTTGGGTAAATATATAGAAGTATACTCAAAAGAATATGTAATGTACAGATCAATATGAGTAACGATAAAATTTTTTCTATATATTCTTCATAATTATTTTCAATTTCTTTCAAATAAGCTGTTTGTATTACAATCATAAAGATTATTACTGAAGAATAAAAATTAATAAAATGTCGAATTGCCGTTCCATAATAGCCTGATGGCGTTTTTGTGGTCACGCCAATAATAGCTATTAAAACAAGAATAGCTGTAATATTACAAACATTTTTTGTATTTTTATTATAACGTTGTTGGCTTTTAAGTGTAGTCATATTCCAGATAAAAAGAAGAAATATTAGCAAGGTGCCGGTAGTTAACGCATCTCGCCCCATGAATTGTAGTGTTATTGGAAACGTTATGATGAATAAATTCAGAGCTATTTTTGCTACGAGTGAGGACGTAAACCAAAAAATAATGATAAAAGGTAAAAACAGTAAAACAAAAATATATTTCGTCGGCAAATATAAAATAGATAAAGCAGTTGAAAAACTTAAAACAGATATGGATATGAAAACTATTATAGATTTATTATTATAACTTATAGAATTATTAAACATATTTACTTTTTACATTTTTTGTTATAAAAATTATTCGCTTTTTTAATTCCGGATCACGAATAAGTAAAAAAATGAGATACCCAACAATTATTAGTCCTACTATGGCAAGCAACGATAAGGGCGATAAATTAAAAGAATAAAATTTAATATATAAAACAAAAAATAACAATAATGTACCAATCAATATCTGATTTCCTATAACAGAAAATATAGAGCTTAAACTCACACCGGATAGTTTCATTAAATAAAACATAGTTCCGAATGTAATTGTCGTATTTACAGCAGAATAAAAAAGTATCGCATATACTGGCGAATTGAAAATATATGCTCCGCAACATATGGCAGCGATGTTAAGAGTAAACCTTAAAAAATTCAGTATAAATCTTAATCTTTGCTTTTCCATGACATCAAAAATAATGCTGAACGGTCTATATAAAAAACCACTATAGTATGAAAGGCTAAGCATACTTAAATAAAGACCTGCTGTTCGCCACTCTGGACCAAAAAAAGAATTAAAGATATCCGGTGCTATCGCTGATAAAAGAAGAACAGGGATAAATGAAATAATTAAATTCATTTTAAATAAATCAAATACATAAATGTCATAACGCTCATTGTTGCGATGTTTTTCTGCTATTTTCTGAAAAAAACTTCTGGAGATAGCTTCTCCAAAAACTCCTAAAGGTTGTTGTACTACACGTTTGGTTAATCCGACAAACCCTACAATAATTGGACTAAAATAAATACCAAGCAATAACGGAGCTATTTCTCTAGAAAAGGCTTCCATCAAAGCTGTCACCGAATATATTGCAAATGAATTATATCGTTTAAAGATACCTATTAACGAACGAATATCGACAGAAGATAAATAATATAAGAACTCTTTAAATAAGTTTTTTAATAAGAGCCAGCAAGATATGATGTTCCCGAAGATTAAGCCACCAATCAAACCCACCGGATTATCAACTAAAAATAGACCATAACATATTGAAAATAACTTACTTCCTCCGACATCGCTAAACCTTGATAAGGCTTGTATGGAAAATTGATTTTTGCGAACGTTAATAAAAATTAAAGCTTTATATGTGCCAGCCAAAAAAACATAAACTGCCATAAGGTTAAAATATGGCCTTAAAGATTTATACGATTCCGGTAAGTGAAATGAAGTGGTTTTTAAAACTAAAGAAATAAAAAAAACAGAAAATGAAAAAATAAATACAAAAAAAACACATAAAATAAAAACATTATAGGCGTCTTTATTTTTTGGGGGTAAAAGGACAGCAGTTTGTAGCCGCAGGCATGATATTTCAGTGATAAGCATACAAACAGACAAAAATAATGTTAAAACGCCATAGCTGTCTGGTGAATATAGGCGGGTAACGATAGGTATCGTTAATAGATTGATCGCCTGTGCTGCCATGCTTCCAAGAATAAGTTGCAACGTATTTTTTAAAAAATTATTGTTAGATTTTCTATTCATGAAATAATTTTGGAGTATATTTGTTGAAAACTCATTACGTTAAGATTATCTATAGACGAAATGTACTTTATAAATTCACTAAAAACGTCTATCCTTTCACGACGTTCCCCCTGGACCCAAGGGTGAAAACCTATAGCACCATAACAATTATTCTGCTCTATTCTATTAGCGATATTAATTAATTTTTTATACATCTCAGTCGGCGTAATTTTTTTTGATATATACTCCCAGTCATCCATTTTTACTGGAAACCTGACTAAAGAATTATTGCCGTTTTTAAATATTGTATATGGAAAATCAGCTTTATCAATTTCAGCAGACCATCTAAGTCCATTCTTTAGCATAATTCGCATCAACTTAAAGTTCCACCTATTTTGAGGCGATCTGAATCCATTAAAAGGAATATTAAACTGATCGAATTTTAATTTAGATTGTTTGATATCTTTATCTATTTGATCTCTCGATAGGGTTGTTATTACTTCATGGTTATAGGAATGACTAGAAATATCATGCCCTTCTTTGATTATTCGTTTGATAATTACCGGAAAATCTTCAAAAAGTCTTCCCACAACATTATAAGTTGCTTTTATGTTGTATTTTTTTTCTATATCCAAAAGTTTTGTTACACCATTATAGGATGATTCCTTTTTGCCTGGTAATGCATAACTCCCCTCATAATCGTGGAAAATTGTTAAACAACCGCATGTAGGACTCCAGGGTAATGGCTTGCTCATTTTGCTAATAATAAATGAGGCCATCAAATTATATTTAGCTCTAATTTCTCGTTTAGTTATCTTCATTTTCAATTATTCCAGTTCGAAAAATCCCTATTTAATAAGCCGCCCAATTTTTTATTCTCATTTTTAAAATAAATTAAGAGATATTTCCTTGTTTTTTCTTCCATTGGTGGAAAGACGATATTTTTAGCTTTAGCGTTCCTTTTATCTATAGCATTGTGCATTCCCTTATTTTTTAACTTCTCAATAAAACTACCTAATCCTATACCTTTGAAAAATAATGATATTTTTTTCAATAATAAATATAGCACAATGTTATTTGGAATACGGGTTTCATGGATTTTTTGGTTGAACATTGGCGGGTGGTGTTGAGGTTGTACACCTAAAAAATTGTAGAGATTTTGTATCACACTTTTTGGATTTTCTTTAATATCATCTAAAATTATAATAAAAATTTGATCTTTAGAAAAATAATATAGCCAGTTAGATAGATGCGTATAATACAATGATTGATACAAATACATAGGATTGTTTTTTAATCCATTCTCAAAAATAATATTTTCTCCACTGATTCTATTGTGTTTAATTTCGTGTTTATGGTTTGAAAATGCTCGTTCTACAGGATGTCTTAAACACAGAATAAGCTTCATTTCCTTAGAATATTGGTAAATCCTTTCAGGAGCATCAGTGTTATAGAAATAGGAGGTTGAGTATTCACCTACTAAATGATTTCTATCACGTTTGATAAAATGATTTTCATACCATTCGAACCCTCTATCATAAAAATAACTGAAAAATTTAGTGTCTTTATCTCCATCTTCTGGCATAGCCATGGAAATTTGGGGATGGTCAGAGAGAATTCTATACAACCAGGCCGTGGCACATTTTTGAACACCAATTCCAATAAAGTCAGGTTTCATATTTTCGACTCTTTATGCAAGATGCGCTTTTTAAGGGACATTCTATATCCCCTTATGTCAAGAAAAAGTAGCATTTTTTTTAATCTTGTAAATACAATTAGTTGTCACAATATGAAGTAGCGGGGTCACCCATTAAAGGTCGGGTCAAGAAAAAAAACACCTCCCCTAACAAAAAAACGTACTGTTTTTTCTTTGACCTTTAAGTTGTGTAATAGACTCGATCTTACCTGTCTATTATTTTGTTCCGCGCCCGTTATTTCCGTTTATGGTTCGCGTGGTCTTTGACCCGCATCAGTCACCCATCTGGTTCAAGGCAATTGTGTCTTTTAATCGAAACAAAAGCCCCTTCCGCATCTGCGGACCAGAAAATCGTCGGTGCCATACCGGTTCCAATTATGTGCTTACAGATCATATGGTTATTAACCAACCCCTTTGTGGCTGCCGGCATAGGCGAATCAAAACAAAAAACAGGTGTGGGGTGCAGCAAGTTCCAATCAGGCCAGATGGGTCACTTCCAACCCCAAACATGGTTCAATGCTGCACCCGAACTTCTTATCAATGGAATAGCTTATCCTCATCAAAGGCAATCTGATCGCGCATAATGTAATAAGTCGCCTTTGTCAGTTTGTTGGCCAAGGCTTTGATAGCCAGGGCACGCTGATTTTTAGCCATTTTGCGCTGAAAAAATTTTTGAGCCTTCGGGCAACATCGGATGGCATGATTGGCCGCTTCTACATATGCCCAGGCCAGACACCGGTTCCCGTTTTTCTTGTTGTTTTCGCCTTTTTTCTTGCCGTTGGAAGTTTTTTTGCTTTCGACGCACCGGCAGTAGGAAGAATAGTTACCAACTTTGGAAAACCGACGAATATCGCCGACCTCCAGCATAATGGTGAGTCCTAAGATATTGCCAATACCCGGTGTGGTCAGCAGTTTGTTAAACTCTTTTTTAAGCTTGACTTGTGACGCTACTTCCGTCTCAATTTCACTGACGATGCGATCTAATAATCGAATCGTATCCATATTTTTCTTGGCAGTAAATTGCAAGTTGGGATCAGAAAATACTTTTTCAACAAATTCATCCTGAAATCTTTTTATCTGAGAGCCGGAAAAATTGATGCCCCGATTTCGAGTGGCCATGCTTTGCAAACTCAATATCTGAGACGTTCTCTGACGAACAAACATCATCCGCCGTCGCAGCAAATCTCTTATCGGTCTTTGCTGCTTAGGGTAGACATATCCTTCAGGTAGAATGCCCAATCGCAGCATATGGGCAAGCCAAAACGAATCCCACTTGTCGTCGGTGTGTTTCAAACCGTTGTAGGTTTGAATTGCATTCGGATTTGCTAAATGTACTGAATATCCTTGCTCCATCAGACCGTCTACCAACCAATACCAATTATAAGTGGATTCAACCACGACACCTTGCAAACTGGATTTAAATTTGTGTAACACCTTGAGGACATCTTCGATTCTGTTATCGTGTCGTTTGCTGTAAAGTCTTTTGTCTTTAGCATCAATGATGCCGATGTAGTTATTGCTTGAATGCAAGTCAATTCCAGCGTATGTTTTCATTTGACACCTCCTGAATCCATTAATGTTGTTGCGCTGTGCGCACTGGTATCATAGCGACCCTGCTATGCTTAGGGAGGTGTCACATTTTTCTTGTGAAATCAATCGCTTTACCATTTTGACATCAACCACCGTCATGGTATAATCCGTTTACCTGCATTGCGGATAGGGCAACGCTGGGAAGCGACCCGAGCGCCATTGCAGGCGGCTATACAGATGGGGGGCCATCACGCCTGGTGGCCTCTCTTCCCATCCCCATCTGGAAGCCAAAAAAGCGGTAAATCCCAGGGGGTTTGGGGGACAGCGTCCCCCATTAAAATGGCCGATTTCCCTTCGACCTTTATATGAATATCAGGCCTACACATTTGACAAAATTATACGAAGGTTGCAGGTAACGGGTGATAAGGTTATTGGATTCTTGGGGACATTCTATAGCCCCTTATGTCAAGAAAAAGTAGCAGTTTTTTTAATCTTGTAAATACAGTTAGTTGTCACAATACCCAAAAAATGCACGTAGTACTCCCGAAGTGAAATATGTTGTTTTCGGCGGTTCTCTCTTGTCGGCGAACATTCTACCTGATCGTTACTTTTATCCGGCATGTCCCGTTTTATCGGAACCACCCATCATTCCTTATCCAGGTTAGAAGTTCAGAGAGAGGCCCAGGTATTGTCCCCACCGAGGTCTTTTGCCTCCACGTCGTTGAACGGGCTCTCTCGCCGAAGATGGTAAAAGCGGTTATCGCTTCGCTCTTTCTGTTTTTATTGGTTTTTTAAGGCATAGGTGGGAAAGCTTAAATAATGACATGGGGTTGGGGGAAGCCCCCGCTTCCCCCAAGCAGCATTATTTAATGCTACCCACATCCAGTTATCCCTTGTCGGGTTGCTCCCCAGCAGAGCCCAACTCCGTTTCACTGGATATCGTATTGGCTGCTCTCAAAAAAAGCGGCGTGAACGGCTCATTTTTCTTCATCAGTGTCCAGGCAATCACCAGCATTTTTTCGGCAAGCTTTACCCGCATTTTGGTCTTGATGCCTCTCTCGCGTTCACGGCCTTTGAGCATTCGGTTGAAAAGAAGCCTGAAGTCGTTGCTGTGATAAGAGGCAATCACAGCTGCCTGGTATAGCGCATAGCGTAGATGCGCATTCCCTTTTTTCGATATTACCGGAACGGCCTGGTCGCTTTTCTTGCCGCTGCGGCTAGCGCAAAGATCCAAACCGGCAAGACGTCTGATCTGTTTTCGGCTTTTAAACCTTGCAGCATCACCGATAGTGGCAAGCACAAGGGCCGATATATACGGACCAAAACCTGGTATGGTTTGCAGCAGTTCGTATGAAGCAAAATTCCTGCAAACAGTTTCCACCTGTTTCATGGCCTGATCAACCTGTCGCCTGATATCTCTTAAATCATTAACAAGTATCCTGGCTTCAAATTCGTCGGCGGTTCCTACCGGAAGTCCCACCGAATGTTCCGCTGCGTTGTAGATCGATTGCAGGCGCCTTAACTGACGTGAGCCCCTGTCCGTCGTGGTGACGCAATTTACAAACTCCGGAAACGGCATGGCGGAAATCTTTTGTGGCGATAGGCATCGCTCAACAATGGCAAGATTTTCTTCAAGGCAACTTCCCCAATATCGATCCATCTCCGGAAAAAATTTTGCAAGTAAGCCATTTCGAATTCTCATCCGCAGGCTGTGTTCATGTTTCTTGAGCCGTCTGCGAAGGCTCATCAAATTTCGTAGTTCGTTGATTCGTTTTTCCGGATGCTCATAGAATTGACATTTGCCCTGGGAGACCAGGTCCGCCACATTGGCGCTGTCCTTGGTGTCGTTCTTGTCCCAGCGACCGTCTAAAAGCTCCCGGTTGTCGCGAACGGCCTTGCCTGAAACCAACACCAGATGATCGCCTTTTGAAATCAGCCAGTAAGCCAGAGGCTTATGGTAGTTCCCCGTTGGCTCCAAACTGAAAACGGTCTTTGATAACCCATTTTGGACTTCAAGCTCTTTTGCTTGGCTTAAAAGCTTATTGAATCCAGAGATGTCGTTCGTGAATATCAATCGTTTCAAGAAGGTTTTACCATTTGCGTTTCCAAAGAATGCGTGATGTTTGTCCTTCGCCACATCAATCCCAACTATCAAATGCTCTGTGGAGCCTCTAACTTCCTTCTTCAATTGACTAAAGTGATCGTACCTGATAATTTCGCTATTCATAAAACCTCCTTTTAGTGTATCTATTTGCTTTTGTCGGCTTCGATCCTATCAGGAGGTTTTCTTTTTTTCTACGCGAAAAAAAAGATTTTTTATGCTTCTTTTGGGAATGTATTCTTCTTTGATTTCAATATATAACGTTGTTGACTAATTGTACTTGAAAACAGTTTTAAGATTTAAGTGGTTAAGTTTTAAGTATATTAAAGACCTACATTTTTTACCTACTGATGATTTACGATTAACTACCTCACGGCAGTTAGCGGCTTACTCTCTTTCGGTCTTTTAAGCCTTCTTCTTTTTCACCGTATGCTTAAATTTCAAAACGGCGAAATTCATTTCGATGGATGTTTCGGTGTCAGTTGTTTCCAAATCATCTTCTAAAATTTCCGCGATGAGTTCTCCGCTCTTTTGGAGCAAGTTATCTTTTTTGTTCTCCTCTTTGATACTCGACAGCTCTCTGATATTTCTGGAAAGATTTTTAATCTTTGAAAATGTTTCAATAATGGCAATGGTTGTTTGAACGGCTTTGGGGCTTTTCATTATAGTGGCAAGCATATATAAACCTTTTTCTGTAAAGGCTGTGGGAATTTTAACCTTGCCACCCTTTTTTGAAGTCGAAAATTTCGACTTCAATTTGTCCCATTCATCTTTTGTTAAATTTAGCAAATAACCATCGGGGAATTTCTCTGGATTATTTTTGACAGCCTCATTTATTCTTTTTGTTTCAACCTCATAAAGCTCTGCGACATCACTATCGATCAATACTTGTTGGCCTCTTATTATATTGATTTTGTTTTCGACGGCTTCGAGTTTAATAATTTTCATCGCATTATTTCTGAGGATTTAAAAAGTTAACAGGATAGTTGGGGACGTTGTTGACTAATTACACCTAAAATCCGGGATAGTTGGGGACGTTGTTGACTAATTACACCTAAAATCCGCGAACTGTGAACGGTGAACGGCAAATAAGACCAGGGAATTTTTGGGGACGTACGTTAATTTATAAGTTTCTCAAAATTTTTAGCGACCTTTGGGACGCCCTTTAGGGTGTTAGGGTCACCTTGATTTGTGATTATAAGAGCCGTGAACTATGATCCGTGAACGGTGAACAGTGACATACTGTGAATCGTGATCCGTGATCTGTGAATTGGAACGGCAAATACAATTTTGAGTTTTGAATTCTCATTTTTGAATTAACGACCACAGGCTATAGGGTCAAATCTTGATTTGTGATTTGTAACCAGTTTTATGTTTTAAGTGATTAGGTTTTAAGTCAAAAAACAGTGGACGGTGAACGGAAAAGAACGAAATAAACCCGGTAGAATTCTTTAGGACGAAATCGCGTGGTCTTTAAGCCAGCTCGAAAAACCGGCTTCATCGATTTCCTTTGTTGCCAGGGCCAAAACAACGTCCACGGCCTCAGCCTCGGAGACCGCCAATTCCCATCCGTTTATCTCGAGAAAGACGTAAGCGGCCAGAAAGCCCGTTCGCTTGTTGCCGTCCACAAAGGGATGGGTCAAAATGATACCAATAGCATAGGCAGCTGCAAGATCAAATACAGATGGTGCACCATAAGCTTTCTTATTTTGGGGGCGTGCAACCGCGGATGACAGCAATCCGGAGTCCCGAATGCCAGGCCTTCCCCCGTGCTCGGTGATTTGTTCGGCGTGGATGGCAAGGACAACATCCTGCCTCAACCACCTCCATTTCATTTTCATTTTTTAGCAAGCTCATGCAGGGCATTGCGGTATTTTGACATGCCTTTCCTTGCCGCCTTCATCTGTGCCTCGAAATCCGGGTCGTAGGGGGAAAGTGAATAGCCTTCGGGAGTTTCTGTTAAAAATACGCTATCCCCTTTTTTTACCTTGAGCCGTGCAATGACTTCTTTCGGTAGTATAACGCCTGTTGAATTGCCGATCTGAGTTACGCTCACTCTCATTCAATTACCTCCTTTGTTATACCGAATGTTATAACATAATCGGCCGAGCGTCAAGTTTCAACTATCGACGTCTTGAGGGGTAACTTAGGGACGGGAAAATGCAATTTTGAGTTTTGAATTCTCATTTTTGAATTAACGACCACAATCCGTAAGGCGTGAGTCGTAAGTGAATGTTGGGGGTCACCCATTAAAGGTCCGGTCAAGAGAAAAAACACCTCCCCGTGTAAAAAATATTCTTTTTCACTTGACCTAAATTTCTTACGGAGATTTCTGCTGTAATACCGGTTTGCACCCGTTGCTTCTTCTTTGCGGTTAACGGTCATTTAAGATCCGCACCAGTCACCCATCCGGATCAAGGCATTTCAGGTGCGTTAGGCCCACAGCTTAACGCACTGCCCCTGGCCCTTTCAGGCCCCAGAAATTCGTCGGTTCCATACCGTGTCCAATTGATATTTGTTACAAATCTTGTGGTTGTTAACCAGCCCCGTAACGGCTCACAGCATGGGCGAACCAAGTTATTACTGCATTCTTTCTCCATTGGATGGATGCGGCAGTTTCCAATCAGATCTTATGGTTGATGCCAACCCCGTTACTGGTTAACCGCCGCATCCAAACTGTTTGGTTTTTCTATTGCATTCTATGATCCTTATTTGAGTCGGGTGTTTGGGCTTCCAATCAAACCTCATGGTTGATGCCAACCCCTTGTCCGGTTCCCCCAAACACCCAAGATTATGATCGGAAAAGATTGCTTTCATCGAACGGTGCATGATCCCGCATCATATAGTAAGACGCTCGGCATATTTTATTGCTGAGCGCCTTTGTCGCAACGATTCCGTTTTTCTCGGCCATCTTTCGCTGATAAAATCTCTGGGCGGATTTGCAATATCGTGCTGCAAAATTCGCGGCTTCCACATAGGCCCAGGCCAAATACTTGTTTCCGTTTCTTTTATTGTTCTCTCCCTTTTTCTTCCCGTTGGAAGTTTTTTTACTTCCAACACATCGGCAGTATGAGGAGTAGTTACCGACTGAATGGAAACGACTGATATCTCCGACTTCAAGCATGATGGTCAAGCCAAGGATCATACCAATGCCTGGGGTTGTCAGCAGCATTTCAAACTCCTTGCGCATTTTGACCTGGGAAGCCACCGTCTTTTCAATGCCCTTGATCACATGCTTTAAAAACTCAATGGTGCTAATGCTGTTTTGCGCCATGGCAACCAGGTTTGGTGATTCAAAAAGGTCTGCGGCGTTCTCTTCCTTGAGTTTCTTGATATCATTGTTCGAGATCTTATAACCAAGATTGCGGGTCATCATACTTTGAAAACTCAGAATGTGTGCAGTCCGGTGCCTGACGAATAGTAGCCGTCGTCTGAGAAGGTCTCGAACGTGCCGATCCTCTTTTGGATAGATGTATCCTGTGGGGAGAATATTAAGTCTTTCCATGTGGGCGAGCCAGAAGGCATCCGATTGATCGTCGGTATGCTTCAACCCCTCATATTGCTTCATGGCTGAAGGGTTTGCCAAGTGGACTTTGTACCCCTCTTCTTGAAGCCCGTCTACAAGCCAATACCAATTGTAGGTGGATTCAACTACGACCCCATCCATGGTCTCTTTGAATGGTGAGAGTGCCGTCAAAATATCATCCATTTTGTTTGGCAGTCGTTTTTTAAATAGCCGTTTGTCATCTTCGTCGATAATCCCGATAAAACTATTGCTTGAATGAAGATCGATTCCTGCGTATGTTTTCATTTGACACCTCCTAAAACCATCAACGTTGTTGCGCCATGCGCACTGGTACCATAGTTTCCCGCTATGGTTAGGGAGGTGTCACTTTTTTATTGTAGAATCAACCGTTTTTCGTGCTTGATATAAGCACCCTGGCTGACATAATCCACTTACCTGTATGGAGGATAGGGCAACGCTGGGAAGCGACCCGAGCGCCATTGCAGGCGGCTATACAGATGGGGGGGCCATCAGCGTGTTGGTGGCATCTATTAGCATTCCCATCTGGAAGCCCATAAAGCGGTAAATCCCAGGGGGTTTGGGGGACAGCGTTCCCCATTAAAACGGCCAATTTCCCTTCGACCTTTATATGAATATCAAACCTTGATTTGTGATTATAAGAGCCGTGAACTGTGATTCGTGATCAGTGAACGGTGGAAGAGATAATTATGGATTATGAATGTTAAATTTTGAATTAATGTAGTTTGCCTGATTTTATAACTACGGGTTACTTTCGTTTTAGCAATTTAAAACCGATGATAGATGATTATAAGAAAACGCGATAATCCGAAACCTTCAATGCCTCGGCAAGAAGTCTGGCGCGCTCTTTACCTATACCGCGCTTACCGTTTTCCATTTCACTAATATGCCTTTGTGGTATTCCTGTGATTTCAGAAAGTTGTTTCTGGGTCAATCCCTGACGGGTGCGGTAGGCGCGCAATGCGATTTCGTGCTCTTTGCCGATAAATTCCGGGAAAACCTCCGCCACGGAATAGTTGCGCTCTTCAGCAATTTCGATAGCACGGACGTAATTTTTGATTTTAGCTACATTTTTTTGTTGCACTTTAATGGTCAACGTAACCATTTTGCTGTCAGTATGGGGCTTTTTCGTGGCTGCCCGCATAGATTACCTCCACTAATCTGATTTTGCCCTGGGCTTCCCGCCAGACGGCAACGTATGTGGGATTTCCCTTTTTCAAATGGCAATGGTGCCGATTTGGTGCCATTTTGGAATAGTTAGGCCAGTCCCCACGAACCGGACCCGCTTTTTCGATCTCTTTTACCAACTGAAATAAAACCTCACGAACTCGTCGTGGAAGCCTGTCAGTTTGTTTTCGAGCTTTATTTGTGAACTCAACCGCCCAGTTCATGATTAATATACCCTTAAAAGGTATAATGTCAACCTATCTTCATATGTGAGAATATTGGGGAGGTTATTGAAAAATTATACTTTAAACCTAGCTGGTCCCCAAAAACTGGACAATGTGTTAAGCTCTGAGTCACTCCTTGAAAGGAGTTGACCATGAGCAAGAAACGGAAACAGTACCGCCCTGAATTTAAGGCCAAAGTGGCCCTTGCAGCCATCAATGGAAAGCTGGGGACATTCTATAGCCCCTTATGTCAAGAAAAAGTAGCAGTTTTTTTAATCTTGTAAATACAGTTAGTTGTCACAATACCCAAAAAATGCACGTAGTACTCCCGAAGTGAAATATGTTGTTTTCGGCGGTTCTCTCTTGTCGGCGAACATTCTACCTGATCGTTACTTTTATCCGGCATGTCCCGTTTTATCGGAACCACCCATCATTCCTTATCCAGGTTCAGGACACTGCATCTCTGGGAAAACTATCTGACACCCTCGGCATGATTTGAAACGGTGTATCCACCAAGTTCGAATACCATTTGCAGCTCAGTTCCAGGGTATTTTACTTGGGCACTGTTCAGGTGCTCAAATAGCTGTACAATGGCTCGGTTGGCCGCTGGTCTGGAAGCACCGTGCAATCGGATATTCAGTTTCTGGTTTTCAAGATCGGGAAGCACATCAGCTTCAGTCTGGAAAAGATTCTGAAGTAGACTCCGGGCATCTGGTGAGTCCACCGTTGGACTTGTGAGCAATCCAACCATTGCTGTCTCTGCACGATATGCGATCATACGGATGGTATCCATTAGACGCTTTCTACCCGGTAGCAAACGCAAAAACTTATCTTTTTCATCAAGTTCTCCCCATGTGATGTGTTTGTTTGTCTGCTTCAGTTCTGCCTTTAACTCGTTGAGTTGGAACTCCATCTTTTCGATTTCTTCTAAGAGGTCGGCCTTCTTCTTCAGCCACTTATTATACTTTCCCGGTTCGTCCTCATTTTCAGGGTGAATGGTCATCTCAGCAAAACGAGCGCAACGATATCGTAGCTTGTTTTGTAGCGAGTTGCGTAACTGGTTCAATTTTCTCCAAGCGGGGTTGATCACCTTTTCGGTGTCAGGAAACTTAGCGACACCATAATCTATAAGCACATCAATATCAAAGTGTTGCATCATATAGTTGAAAAAGTTTTCCTGACACCATCGGCTGAACATACGTGCAGCCAAATGCGTAAGCGGTAAATCAAATCCGGTACTGACAATACTGGTCTGATGACCCGTATCGGTCAGTTTACGGACCTGTCTCATCCAGGTCTGATCCTTGCCGGAGCCAACCAAACTGCCCATCTCACAAAGTCGCATTTTTATCACTTCACCACCCGGCATCGTCACTTCATGCTCGGTGAACCATTGTTCCGGCCATGACTCACCCGGGTGCTTATGATACGTCATGCATCCGATTCGATGGCGATTCCACATTTGCTTAAAAAATGCGGGACTGTATCCCTCCCTGTCGAAAACCAGAACGAAGCGGCACAAGTATGGATTTTCTTCTAATTGCTGTTCGCTGGGTTGATTGGGGACATCTTGCAACAACCGAGGAACGATATCGTCTCTCAAAGTGGCCAGCAATCCCGGATCGATCTGTTTTTCGATGACAAAAAAGGGGCGGCCGATCGCATCATTGACCCAATAGTCGGTAATACCACGCAAACACAATCGCTCCCGAGATACATAACGGCGCGGTAGTTTGGTCAGCCCGCCGTGGTAAACACGTACATGGCCGTCAATGTATAGCGCACCAACCGATTCAGGTTCCTGTTCCATCCAGAATTTTCCAAGATGTGCCGCCCATTTCTCCGCGCCTTGGTCCTGACTCAATTCATCCATCTTCCGGCGCAGACAACGAACTTCCGGTGCACGATCCAAACCCAACAATTTACCAAACTCTCCCGGAGCATCCCTTCTCAATTTCTCGGTGGATTTGATCCTGCATAAAGCCATAAAGGCCAACAGCAATAGAATATGAAAGACCGTATAATAACCTCTTACCGACCCAAGAAACTGTTTGGCGCCGTTTATAAGCCCATTTGCCAACAACGCCGGCACCGCACATAGGACACCCGCTTTAGGAACGTCCAGGCATCTTTCAAAGCGTATCGGCGCACCAACTATTTTGCCCAACGATGCCAAAATGCGGTCCCCGACTCGGGTGCAGGCTGTTCCCATACCATCGGCAGCGGCAATGTCGAGCTCATTACGAGACGATTTGGTAACCGCCTCATCCGAACCTTTCGGTTCGATTAATCGGCCATCATTTATGGCTTTGCGTAAGGTGTCATACTTAATACCAAGCTCTTGAGCAGCATCTTTTCTCGTGTATCCTTGATCCAGGAAACGCTGAGCTTGTTCAAGAACCTCGGACGTGAATACGCTGCCGCCACGTCGTCCTCGCCGCTGAACAAAAAATGATTCGATACCATCGGTTCGCAGTTTGTACAACGAACGAATCACACTGCTTTTGGATACGCCGAAAGCTCTTTGTATATCGACCTGTCGGCATGCTCCGGAATCAACCAATTGGGCCGTGACCATCCGAAACATTCGGCGATCGTTCTCTGCGTGAGAATAGATCGGGTAGGTCGATAAAAAATAGGTCCAGTTTGTCCCCTCACGATAGACACTGACCAAACCATTGATTTGGGTTGCGCCGCGTGGAATAAGTGGTAGTATTTGTTGAGGCATGGCACCCTTTCCCTCCATTTATCCGCCAAGATAATAAGGTTAAAGGTGTCATGTCCATTTTCCGATTACAATGCCTTGCCTTTTTGATAGCTCAAAACTCTTATCTTTCTGTTATAACAGGTTATACGTGAAGTTTTGCTTATTACATGCGTCGATTAGGAAATCAAGTTTCCTGAGGTTAGAAGTTCAGAGAGAGGCCCAGGTATTGTCCCCACCGAGGTCTTTTGCCTCCACGTCGTTGAACGGGCTCTCTCGCCGAAGATGGTAAAAGCGGTTATCGCTTCGCTCTTTCTGTTTTTATTGGTTTTTTAAGGCATAGGTGGGAAAGCTTAAATAATGACATGGGGTTGGGGGAAGCCCCCGCTTCCCCCAAGCAGCATTATTTAATGCTACCCACATCCAGTTATCCCTTGTCGGGTTGCTCCCCAGCAGAGCCCAACTCCGTTTCACTGGATATCGTATTGGCTGCTCTCAAAAAAAGCGGCGTGAACGGCTCATTTTTCTTCATCAGTGTCCAGGCAATCACCAGCATTTTTTCGGCAAGCTTTACCCGCATTTTGGTCTTGATGCCTCTCTCGCGTTCACGGCCTTTGAGCATTCGGTTGAAAAGAAGCCTGAAGTCGTTGCTGTGATAAGAGGCAATCACAGCTGCCTGGTATAGCGCATAGCGTAGATGCGCATTCCCTTTTTTCGATATTACCGGAACGGCCTGGTCGCTTTTCTTGCCGCTGCGGCTAGCGCAAAGATCCAAACCGGCAAGACGTCTGATCTGTTTTCGGCTTTTAAACCTTGCAGCATCACCGATAGTGGCAAGCACAAGGGCCGATATATACGGACCAAAACCTGGTATGGTTTGCAGCAGTTCGTATGAAGCAAAATTCCTGCAAACAGTTTCCACCTGTTTCATGGCCTGATCAACCTGTCGCCTGATATCTCTTAAATCATTAACAAGTATCCTGGCTTCAAATTCGTCGGCGGTTCCTACCGGAAGTCCCACCGAATGTTCCGCTGCGTTGTAGATCGATTGCAGGCGCCTTAACTGACGTGAGCCCCTGTCCGTCGTGGTGACGCAATTTACAAACTCCGGAAACGGCATGGCGGAAATCTTTTGTGGCGATAGGCATCGCTCAACAATGGCAAGATTTTCTTCAAGGCAACTTCCCCAATATCGATCCATCTCCGGAAAAAATTTTGCAAGTAAGCCATTTCGAATTCTCATCCGCAGGCTGTGTTCATGTTTCTTGAGCCGTCTGCGAAGGCTCATCAAATTTCGTAGTTCGTTGATTCGTTTTTCCGGATGCTCATAGAATTGACATTTGCCCTGGGAGACCAGGTCCGCCACATTGGCGCTGTCCTTGGTGTCGTTCTTGTCCCAGCGACCGTCTAAAAGCTCCCGGTTGTCGCGAACGGCCTTGCCTGAAACCAACACCAGATGATCGCCTTTTGAAATCAGCCAGTAAGCCAGAGGCTTATGGTAGTTCCCCGTTGGCTCCAAACTGAAAACGGTCTTTGATAACCCATTTTGGACTTCAAGCTCTTTTGCTTGGCTTAAAAGCTTATTGAATCCAGAGATGTCGTTCGTGAATATCAATCGTTTCAAGAAGGTTTTACCATTTGCGTTTCCAAAGAATGCGTGATGTTTGTCCTTCGCCACATCAATCCCAACTATCAAATGCTCTGTGGAGCCTCTAACTTCCTTCTTCAATTGACTAAAGTGATCGTACCTGATAATTTCGCTATTCATAAAACCTCCTTTTAGTGTATCTATTTGCTTTTGTCGGCTTCGATCCTATCAGGAGGTTTTCTTTTTTTCTACGCGAAAAAAAAGATTTTTTATGCTTCTTTTGGGAATGTATTCTTCTTTGATTTCAATATATAACGTACATAAGTTTATAAGTTTCTATCCACAGATTACCTTGGTGAAATGTGAAAATAAGATTTCACTGGGTACGGCGCGGGAGTGTTCCAAAAAAGTAGGTCCAGCAAAACGGGCGATGTAAATATAAATAATAATAACAGTATGTTACAAATAGTCTAGACATTCTAGTGTTTTTTATCTATCATTTCAAGAACTTGTAAATACAGGAGGAATGATGGATAAAAAGGATCATGTCAAAAGTATCAAACAGGAAATCGAAGACGCCATCCAGGAATTAGAGCAAATAAAAAGCCAAAGTTCCAAGATTCTTTGCGCGGAGGAACTTGAGAATTTTGAAAAAGACATTGCTAAAAAGACAGCGAGACTGGCCGGTCTTTTTACCGCAAAGGTGATACAGGAGTCGCTTGATTCTGATGAGATGTATGAAAAATCAAGCGCACTGGTTAAAAACATGCCACATAAGATGAAAAACCAGGGGTTGCGTGACGTAAACATAACAACGGCCTGTGGAGAAGTTGTTACAGTGAAAGCGGCCTACCACACAAGAAAGAAGAAAGGCCGGGGGAAGAAAAAAAAATCATAAACGGCGTCTCTTATCCCGGGCTTTTCCTTTTGGGCATTTATGATCGTTTATCGCCGGGACTGACATCGGAGATTTGTCTAATCGCTACGGTAGTCGCGTCGTTCCAGGAAGCAAGCAATCTCATGCGGGATCGAGGTGTTGATATCGACGCCAAGAAAATTTGTGAGATGACAAGACGGTATGCCCGCCGGGCAGAATATGTCAGGCAAACTTCAAACGCAGTGGCAGGCGAGACTCTGGCCGGACGCCGTGTTGTGGTTTCGACAGACGGCGGACGAATTCGGATTCGCAGAAAGAAACGCGGACCAAAAACCCAAAAGGGACGGAGTCGGTATACAACGAATTGGCGAGAGCCAAAACTACTGATTGTGTATACGGTCGATGAAAAAGGTGAAAAGGATGCCTCATTTTTACCGATCATTGAAGGGACAATGAAAGGTCCGGATGCGGTATTTGGGTTGATCAAATATTATCTCAAACAGCTGGCGGTAACGAAGACCGAAAAGGTTCTTTTCGTGGCAGACGGAGCGCGTTGGATCTGGAACCGGGTTCCGGAATTGATGAAAGATTTGGGGCTCTCCGCCTCACAGTTCTATTCCCTTGTGGATTTTTTCCATGCTGTTGAACATTTGGTAAAGATAGCGGATTTGAGAACCGGTTGGAAAAAAGTTGAACGGAACGCCTGGGTCAAAAAGCATCGCCGTCTTTTATTACAGGGCAAGATAGGCGATGTGATCAGTTCGATTCAAAGCATATGTAGAGGTCGAAAAAGCAAGAAACTGACATGTGAAAAGAATTATTTTGTAAGAAACAAGTGCCGTATGAATTATGATAAAATTTCGTCTGTAGGTCTGCCAATAGGAAGCGGTGCGATGGAAAGCGCAATAAGAAGAGTTGTAAACTTACGCCTCAAAGGCGCTTCTATCTACTGGCTGGAGGAATCAGCGGAAGCAATGTTGATGCTCCGCTCTTTTTACAAATCAGGCCGCTGGAATATACTTAATAAAGCTGCTCTTTCAGTGAGTTATGAGATTTTAACCTGATCCCATTTATTTGGAATCCGCCCCCTCAATTGTGCAAAGGGGATAATTGATTTCAGACGGTAACTCGGACGAATCAACACCATGAATTACGGTATTCTCTAAACAACCTGATTTATAAAAATGATGGAGGAAATACACCAGAACATTCATCAATTGATGAAATCTCAGTCCACGCCGGAAATGACACAGTTCGGTATGGTCCACTTGGCTTTTGGTGTTTAAGGGTAATCCTACAAAACGCCTGTTTTGTTTCCGTTCTCTGCCGAAATATTCATCACTGCAAAATTTTCTGTAGCTGATTTCAGGATATTTGATGATTTTCAAAAGCTCCATCCGAAACAGCTGATAGGGCTGAATGTCTCTATGTGGAGCTGAATACCCTTCTGGGGCAATCAAGCTGTTTATAATCTGGTCATCTAAAAGCTGGTCAACGAATTTTAGCTCTTCATCTACAATTTCAGGATATGGCTTTTTCAACCGATCGAAATCGAACAGATTATCAGAATGGAAATTCTCAATATAGGTTGCCATTTCCGGAAGACTACGAATTCCCATAGACGGTCTTTGATCTTCAACTCCTATAAGTTCTTCGATGGGAACGTCCAATTCCTGAGAATAATCATAATTACCAGCAACCTCTATCATGATCTCCTTGATCAGTTCTTTTTTGGACTTCTTGGGCATATTCTTCCATTTCGGAAAATTTTTTTTCAATTGCTTTGTGATGATTCGTTTGATATTTTTTTCGTGCATAAAGCCTCTGTGTTGTTATTTGTTTTTAGCGACTCAAATCTACAACTAAACAGAGGCTTTTGCAACCAACAACACGCTGATATATTAGCTAATTACATTAATTTTACGCTATCGATTTCAACACCCTTTATTAAGATTCTTGTCCGCAGATTGAATAAATTAATTGAGCGGTGAACGGATAAAAACAAGGGCTGTTTTTTTACAGTTAACTGCTTACTGATCGCTGATCACTTTATGCAGCTTTTTCTTTCTGAACACGTTCGTGAAGCCAGACTTTTATCAGCGCCCCCCGATCAACACCGATAGCCATTCTGATTCTGTCTATCTCGTTTACCAATTCTTCAGATATATCAAGGGTGATTCTGACTTTTTTGCCGGGTCTTGAAACTTTGGCTTTCGATATATCCAATAAGTCATGGATATCTTGTCCGGCATCAAAGCGACGATCAAACTCCTTTGCGGTTTCGACAATCTTACTTTTGGCCATATAGCGATGCCTCCTTGTCTCTGGCACGTCTCACGGATATGATACGGATTGATTCTCCTCGAATTGTATAAATTGCCGTCCAAATATTCGATTTTATTTTTCCGATTAGAATAAACCGCTCCTCATCCGGAAAAGAAGCCTGAATTTCAACTCTTGAAGGATCATCCCAAAGTTTTTTTGCATCCTCAAAGTCAATGCCATGTTTCAATTTGTTGGATGCGCTTTTTTTATCGTCCCATTCGAATTTTATGTTAATTTGACCAATTTATTTACAAAATGTCAACAAATTTTGTCCAATCATTGTTCTTAGCAGACTGCTCCGGCGTCAGATCTTGACTCTTGACAGATTGATAAATTAGCAGCAATTCTAACTGAAGCCCATTCATGCCGTCAGACATGAATGGGGGCGAACGCGTAAATATTTTTTTCGCGAAATCAAAACCCAAAAAATTCTTAACATACTGATTTGATACAATAAAATAAATCTAGACATAACCCCTGTATATTGTTATATATTTTGACAAAGAAACAATATGTGGGGATATCGTGCATACCAAAAAGCATCTATGTTTCAACGCACTTCGAAATTCGGTCAGTGAGGTCTTTTCTTCGATCGATGATCGACGGCAATCAGGCAAGGTCGACTTTATCTTGCACGATTGTTTCATGAGTGCGTTGGCAATGATGTTTTTTCAGGACCCTTCACTGCTTTCCTTTCAGCGTCGCATGCAGGACAGCATGCAGGACAGCATGCAGGACAGCATGCAATCCAGCAATTAAAAACTATGTTCGGGGTTAACAAGATCCCCAGTGACGCTGTACTGCGAGACACAATAGATCCCGTTGCTACTGACGCTATCAATCCTTGCTTTTCGATTTTGTTCTACCATCTGCAAAGAGGAAAACAATTGTCATTCTATAAAATGAATAGCGGCCATCATCTGATTGCCCTTGACGGCTCGCAATACTTTTCCTCTGAAAAAGTCTGTTGCCCAAACTGCTTGACATACAAGGGCGCCAAAAGCAAGACCCGTTACTCCCATCAAATCCTTCAGGCGGTTATGCTTCATCCCGATATGCGTCAAGTGATACCCCTTGCTCCAGAGCCGATCGCCAAAACAGATGGCGATTCTAAAAACGACTGTGAACGCTCTGCCGGCAAAAGACTCGTTCGGAAGATACGCACCGCGCATCCCAAACTAAAGATCATGATCGGCGGTGATGGGCTTTATTCCAATCAGCCGTTTATCGATGAGCTCAAAATCTGCGACATGTCTTTTGCCCTGGTGGCAAAGCCAGATGATCACAAGGTGTTATTCCAATGGGTTGTGGCTATTTAATCTGTATCCGCAGCCCAATTCTCAAGTTGCAATCCGCTGACCCGGCTGAATTCTCTGGTGTTGTTAGTCACAAGAACGAGATCCCTGCTGACTGCATGTGCAGCTATTAGCAAGTCATTACCACCAATAATCATTCCTCTTTTCTCAAGATCAGAGCGGATGTTTCCATAGGCAATAGCGGCATCTTTATCAAACGGGATTACTTCGATAATTTCACTCAAGGCTTCCAGGCGTCGTATATTATCTTCCACAAAGTTGCTTTTTTTTGCTCCATTCATCAATTCTGCAAAAGTAATTGACGACATCAACACCATTCCCGGCTGAAGAGTTTCAAGTCGTTTTAACACTTGAGAAGGCTTACGTTTGATGGTGTAGATGCAAATATCAGTATCCAACATGTACATCATAAGGGTTCTCTGTCCTGAACAGAAGGCTGACAACGGCCCTCTGACATAAAGTCATCAGACATTTCAGTTAGCAATTCAAACGCTTTCGATAGATCCCTCGGCTTCCTTTTTAATATGACCTCGTCCCCCCTGCGAAAGATCTGTACTTCCGAGACATCAAACTGATATGCTTTCGGAAGCCGAACGGCTTGAGAATTGCCATTTTTAAATATTTTTGCGGTCTCCATGGTTCCCCCTTTTAGCACCTAATGTACACACAATATATATATACTTCTTAAATCTGTCAACCAGTTGAGGGAAAAATTGGGGTCGCCTTGATTTGTTGTTATAAGAGCCGTTAACGGTGAACGGATAGGACAATTTTGAGTTTTGAATTCTGAAGTTTGAATGGTTAAACAAAACCGAAAACAGCCGAATACATCAATTCAGAAAACAATTCGTATATGTCTTTCCGATGATCGATGTAATGAATCTCGATTGTTTTGGCGTCAAGGGAAAAGCATGATCAGGGGACTTTTTACGAAACCATCAATTTCCCCTTCCCCTGCAGATTCTAACCGCTTCCTTGATGCGCTGGATGTGCCCCCTGCCGAGCCCTTTCACCTCGCACCCCAGTTCAAAATAGCGACGAATTTTGTCATCGTCGAGGATGCCGAAGCAATCGATAATGGCCGCGGGGCCGCCGACCATGTCCACAACCGCTTCCGGGGCGAGGGTCAGATAAGGATGATGCCGGACCGCAAACACCACAGCATCGGCCTGGGCCAGGGCTTGCTTCAAATCCGCACTGATGGTCGTTTCGGACAGGCTTTCCTGGTTTCGAAAAAACCGTGACATGGAATGGCCCGGCGACGGATAGGTGTCTTGTTTTTCAAGCTCCCACCAATGCTTGACATAGGGGTCATGCACCGCCACCTCGCCACCCATTTCCGTAAGCTTTCTGACAATCAGCTCAGATCCGCTGTAGCGGGTATCCCCCACATCTTCCCGATAGGAGGCCCCCAAGAGGGCAACTTTTGAAGCGGCAACAATGCGCCCCATGTTTCGCAGGGCGTCCCGCACCAGCTCGGCCACATGAAGGGAACGGGTATCGTTAATATCAATAGCCGACGGGGTAATTTTGAAAATGGGCTCTTCAAACCCCATCAGGGTGTGATAGGCCCATACGCCCAGGCCACCGTCTTTTGGCAGGCAATACCCGCCAATGCCCGGCCCGGGGAAAATCATGTTGGAGTGGGTGGGGCGAACCTTGATGGCCTCGATGACTTTTAAAAGATCCACCCCGTTTCGCTCTGAAAACCGGCTCCACTCATCCATAAAGGCCAGGATGGTCGCACGATAGGAATTTTCGATGATTTTACAGGTCTCGCTTTCAATGGGCCGCTCGAGCACGGTCAAGGGATGGGCGTCCACATTGAGCACACTGGAGAGAAACCGCACCACCTTTTCCTTTGCAAGGTCGTTAATCCCGGAGCAGACCCGCCAGAAGTCACGAATAGAGACCACATAATTACGGCCGGGCATCACCCGCTCAAATGAGTGGGCCAACAGCGGTTCTTTGTCTGTGATGCCCCGTTTCCGAAAAGCCCTTTTTAAAATTGGATTGGCGACATACTCGGTGGTGCCGGGGGGAACGGTGGTTTCTATGAGCACCAGGCACTCTGGCGCTATTTTTTCTCCGATAACCCGGAGGCTGTCTTCGAGGGCCGCGATATCGGCCGCCCCCTTTCGAACGTCGCCAAGTCGCTCTTTGTTGTAGTCACACTGGACATCCACCACCACAATATCGGCAAGGCCAAGGGCATCATAGGAATAGGTGGCAGTCAATGTCTGTTTTTCCAGCACACACCGCCGGATCATCGGCGCCACTTCGGGGTCTTCTGCTTCAACCGGGGCAATCCCCCGATTCAAATAAGGTATTTTCCAATATGACCGGGGAGAGGGACGCTGCATGCCGATCACAAAATACTTGGGGTTCCCCTCCCCGTCCTCGGCATCGGCAACCACCCCCGCCATGACCGCACCCACAAAACCAACACCCATGACCACCACGATTTCCCGGCCTTTGAGCCGTTCCACCTTGATCATTTTTTGAAGACGCTGAAGCTCTGAGTTGTAATCCTCTGTCCCTGGCAGGGGAAATGCTTCGCCATTGGGGCACATCGAAACGGTGTCTTTACGAACATCAGGGCCCTCGGTTGCCTTTGTAACACAGCTTTCGGTTTTCATGGTGTGAACACTTCCCTCTTATTCATGTTATTATAATCAGGGAGATCAATACGGCATAGCTCCGCTTGGTCGATTACATCCCGCTCTTTTCTGAATGGGCACGAAATCGACTAAATATTTTTAAATACCCAGATGGAAGACTTAGTGTTAAAGCTGCCAGTCACGGGAAGGTGAAAGGGAGAAATATCAACATCATCACAACATGTGACTGGCAGCATTAACGCAGTGTCAATGGGCGGATTCCAAATTAATGGGATCAGGTTAAAATCTCATAACTCACTGAAAGAGCAGCTTTATTAAGTATATTCCAGCGGCCTGATTTGTAAAAAGAGCGGAGCATCAACATTGCTTCCGCTGATTCCTCCAGCCAGTAGATAGAAGCGCCTTTGAGGCGTAAGTTTACAACTCTTCTTATTGCGCTTTCCATCGCACCGCTTCCTATTGGCAGACCTACAGACGAAATTTTATCATAATTCATACGGCACTTGTTTCTTACAAAATAATTCTTTTCACATGTCAATTTCTTGCTTTTTCGACCTCTACATATGCTTTGAATCGAACTGATCACATCGCCTATCTTGCCCTGTAATAAAAGACGGCGATGCTTTTTGACCCAGGCGTTCCGTTCAACTTTTTTCCAACCGGTTCTCAAATCCGCTATCTTTACCAAATGTTCAACAGCATGGAAAAAATCCACAAGGGAATAGAACTGTGAGGCGGAGAGCCCCAAATCTTTCATCAATTCCGGAACCCGGTTCCAGATCCAACGCGCTCCGTCTGCCACGAAAAGAACCTTTTCGGTCTTCGTTACCGCCAGCTGTTTGAGATAATATTTGATCAACCCAAATACCGCATCCGGACCTTTCATTGTCCCTTCAATGATCGGTAAAAATGAGGCATCCTTTTCACCTTTTTCATCGACCGTATACACAATCAGTAGTTTTGGCTCTCGCCAATTCGTTGTATACCGACTCCGTCCCTTTTGGGTTTTTGGTCCGCGTTTCTTTCTGCGAATCCGAATTCGTCCGCCGTCTGTCGAAACCACAACACGGCGTCCGGCCAGAGTCTCGCCTGCCACTGCGTTTGAAGTTTGCCTGACATATTCTGCCCGGCGGGCATACCGTCTTGTCATCTCACAAATTTTCTTGGCGTCGATATCAACACCTCGATCCCGCATGAGATTGCTTGCTTCCTGGAACGACGCGACTACCGTAGCGATTAGACAAATCTCCGATGTCAGTCCCGGCGATAAACGATCATAAATGCCCAAAAGGAAAAGCCCGGGATAAGAGACGCCGTTTATGATTTTTTTTTCTTCCCCCGGCCTTTCTTCTTTCTTGTGTGGTAGGCCGCTTTCACTGTAACAACTTCTCCACAGGCCGTTGTTATGTTTACGTCACGCAACCCCTGGTTTTTCATCTTATGTGGCATGTTTTTAACCAGTGCGCTTGATTTTTCATACATCTCATCAGAATCAAGCGACTCCTGTATCACCTTTGCGGTAAAAAGACCGGCCAGTCTCGCTGTCTTTTTAGCAATGTCTTTTTCAAAATTCTCAAGTTCCTCCGCGCAAAGAATCTTGGAACTTTGGCTTTTTATTTGCTCTAATTCCTGGATGGCGTCTTCGATTTCCTGTTTGATACTTTTGACATGATCCTTTTTATCCATCATTCCTCCTGTATTTACAAGTTCTTGAAATGATAGATAAAAAACACTAGAATGTCTAGACTATTTGTAACATACTGTTATTATTATTTATATTTACATCGCCCGTTTTGCTGGACCTACTTTTTTGGAACACTCCCGTGTCAATCGAAGTAGTTTCACCATAGAAGCTTTTGAAAAATAACGGCAACTACTTCCCACCAATAAGTATTAGGAATAATTTTCCCAAAATTAAGCCTAAAGTATTAGGCGTAGAACGTACCAAAGCGCTAAACAAACATTCCCATGCAATACCGCGATGGGCGTATCGCTTGTTTATCTTAATTTTTATCTGAAAGTTTTTATCTGAAAGTTCTTTATCCTATTTATCTGAAAGCAAACGACTCAACATCATGACACCTCTATCGCCATAATGAAATCCGTCAACTGGTTCTTCTGATCTTTTGTGAGTCCGTTAAAAACGATCCCACACTGATATCTTTTAAACGTAATATCCTCATCCAAGTGGGAAAAGGACTGGAATGAGGGCAATGATTCCGCATCCTGATACACGATTCGGCAGGGCAATTTGGCCACCTCGAGATTTCCATCCGGAAGAAAAAGCGTTGCTTCGCCTAATGTATGCTTCGGTGCAATATCGGCAATACAGCCTACGCTGAAACCGTTAAGGCTAATGTCTTTTAACCTGCAGACACCTGAAAATGTCTTTCCCATGGCTGCAAAGGCTTTCTTCCGAGGTGTGATTCGCACGTATTGTCTTTTTTCTTTCTGCATCAGACCCACTCGTTTTCTTATCGATGGTAGTATTCCACGTAAAAGACTTCTTCATGCAAAATGCGAAGGCAGAAATTACTATGGGGCCTCATGTCGGTCAAGGGGGATATTTAGGGGGGATAAAAGGGGGATATCGCCTCCCCATTGTTGGTATTAATGCCTTGTAATTACTTCATATTTAAAAATCTTAATTTGAGCGTGTTTTTAGGAAAAAATCATTTTTTTACCTGTTTTTCCTCTTTTTCAGGTGCAAGTGTGGTGGTATTTTTCATTTATGAGGCCACTTTTGCACACAAGGGCCGCTTAGGGCCGGTCAATGATTTGACACAGACTGGTAGGGAGTTATATAGTATGATTCATAAAGCGCCTATGGGCATACAGGGGCCATCCGGCTTTTTCCGGGATGCGCATGCCAGCCGGATGCCTCTCACACATCGGAAAGGCAACCACCCATGCCTGAAACGCGATCACCCTTCCCCGCCCCTGTCCGGGACAGAACCGACTACCTGCGACGGTATCAACGCTCCATTGAAGACCCGGAAGGCTTCTGGGCCGAACAGGCCGACCACTACCTTACCTGGTCCCGAAAATGGAAGACAGGGCTTTTTCATGATTTTGAACAGGCCCGCTTTGAATGGTTCCGGGGCGGCATGCTGAATGCCGCCTACAACTGCGTTGACCGCCATGCGGAAAAACACGGCGAAAAGGTTGCCTACTTCTGGCAGGGCGATCGCCCGAACGATACCCGGACAGTCACCTATGCCGACCTTCTCGAAGAGAGCAGCCGGCTTGCAACTGTCTTGAAGGCCAAACATATCGGCAAAGGGGACCGGGTGGTCCTTTACATGCCGATGATTGTGGAACTTCCCATCGCCATGCTCGCCTGCGCCAGGATCGGTGCCATTCACTGTGTGGTTTTTGGTGAATACGGTCCCATGGCCCTTGCCAACCGCCTGGTGGAGTGCCAGGCCAAGGCGCTGATAACCGCCGACGGCCGGTACCGGGACGGGTTGGTGGTGCCGTTGAAAAAATATGCAGACCAGGCCTTGAAACGCGTGCCGGACCTTACCACGGTCATTGTTTGCCGACGGGTGGGCCTTGACCTCACCCTGGACCCCACGCGGGAGGTCTGGTGGGATGAGGCAGTGGCGGCGATATCCGCAGACCCTCATCAGCCACCGACACTCCCACCAGAACAAATGGATGCAGAAGACCCGCTCTTTATTCTCTTTACCAGCGGCACCACCGGTGTCCCCAAAGGCATCGTTCACACCCATGGCGGCTATCTTCTCTATGCCGCCATGACCACCCACATCGTCTTCAACGTAACCCCGGACGATGTGTTCTGGTGCACAGCGGATGTTGGATGGATTACCGGTCACACCTATGGTGTTTATGGTCCGCTCCTGAACGGTCTGACCAGTGTGATCTATGAAGGCACCCCCGACCCGCCGAATGCCGATCGCTATGGCACGATCCTTCAGCAATACAAGGTCAGCACATTTTACACCACACCGACCCTCGTTCGCGCCCTGGCAAAGTCGGGGGATGCGCCGCTTGCACCCTATGACCTTTCCGCGTTAAAAGTGTTAGGAACCGTCGGGGAGGCCCTTTCTTCTAAAACCTGGAACTGGCTCCACCGCCATCTTGGCAGGGGAATCTGTCCCATCGTAAACACCTACTGGCAGACAGAAACCGGGGGATGCGTGTTGACCCCGCTGCCGGGCGTCGGTCCTTTAAAGCCCGGCGTCGGTACCCTTCCCTTTTTCGGTATCGACCCGGTGATCCTGGATGACATCGGCCAGGAGGTCACCGGGCCTGACCAGGATGGCGTCCTGTGCATTCGAACCCCCTGGCCAGGAATGGCCCGAACGATCTACGGCGACCATGAAAGATTTATCAATGCCTATTTCAGCCAGGTACCGGGACTCTATTTTACAGCCGATGGCGCCCGAAAGGACAAGGACGGATATTATCGCATTATTGGCCGCATTGACGAGGTGATCAACTCCTCCGGCAACCGGCTCGGCAGTGCTGAGCTCGAAGCGGCACTCATGTTGCATCCGCTCGTTGCGGAAGCCGCAGTGGTGGGCCCGCCCCACCCGATCAAAGGTCAAGGCGTCTACGCCTTCATCATTTTGAAAAAAGACGCTCCCCAGACCGAGGCGCTCAAAACGGAATTAATCAAACAGGTCCAGGCGGAAATCGGCCCCATCGCGTCCATTGACGCCATCCAGTGGGTCGATGCCCTCCCCAAAACCCGTAGTGGGAAAATTATGCGACACCTGTTGAACCGTATTGCCGCCGGCACCTATGATGGAGCGCCAGACCTTTCGGTGGTCTCGGACCCGGGCGTGTTCGATCATCTGGTAACGGGGCATGTGGACTACTTGGAACCATAGTGAACGGTTAGACCGTTGCCGCCTTTAACAAATCGCCCGTGCCGTTGCACAATCCGGCGAATCACATCCCAACCGCACGATAAAAGGGCAGGTGGATGGACCATACCGACAAAACGGGGCGCGCCTTCGAGATCAGGCCCTATCGGTCTGACGATTTTTCCTTGCTTGTGGAAATGTATGACGACTTCACCCCCAAGGCCAAATTTCAGGGAATGCCACCGCTTAAGAAGCAGGTGCGGGACGACTGGATTCGCCAGCTGGCAAGCCGTGGCATCAATCTGCTGGCCTGGCATGGGGGAAAGGTCATTGGCCATGGGGTCCTCCTGCATGACCTCGAGAAAAAGGATGCCGAATATCTGATTTTTGTCTCCCAGGACCACCGGGGAATCGGTGTGGGCAAAGCGCTGATCTGTACCGCCATTGACACCGCCAAAGAGATGTGTTTGGAGACGGTCTGGCTGACCGTGGACGCATATAACTTCAGGGCGGCCAGGCTGTATAAAAAGGCCGGTTTTCAATGCCAAAACAGTTACGGCGCCGCTGCGGAACGAATGATGCTGCTCTCTTTACCGAATCACAGGTAATAAATCCCATTGGCCTGGTCCGCCGCCACGATTCGCGTCTTACGTCGGGGGGTCGGGTCCTGCAGGTCATTTTCCAGCAAAGACGCCTCTATCAGTGTGGCTTCTTCAAAATCCCATGCAGCCTGGTGATCAAGCCAATGTCCTTTGGCATCAAGCGCCTGAACGACGAATTTCAACATCTGGTGCCCCCTTTTGCATAGTGGGACATGCGGTTGATGGTGGTGGGATAGAAATCAGGGTTTCGTCGGCCCGCCAAGGGGCCCTGTTCCATGAGGATCGCTTTTTCTATAGGTGGATGGTTAGACAAAGTCAAGTATTTTCCATATATTTAAAGCAGTTATAAAGTTATGAACAATTGTTCATAACCCTGCAACCGTTTCAGTTTATTACGAGTTTTCGACCGATTGTTTACCCATTGTTCATAACTTGTTCATAACGTTTGAAGACATGCGGACTCAATTATCACCTCATGATGCCGTCTGGCAAGCCCCTTGACCGTTTATGGTGAAAAATAACTGAATTTTTATGGAAAATTGGTTATAATAAATTATGGCAAATTGTTAAGGACAAGGGACCATACCCACCGGTGACATGCTTACGAGGAGCTTACCATGGGCACAACCGCTGCAAAAAACCGGCAGTTCTGGGAAGAAGAGGAAAAAAAGCTGGCCGCCCTTGTGGAACGCGCCATCACCCCCGGTGGCGAAGCCGCTCTTCAGAAGTTATCACAGCAACACAAACAGCCGGTCCGGGACCTGATTGGCAACCTGATAGACCCGAACACCCCGTTTTTTGAGTTGAGCCGCATCGCCGGTTTTGGTCTTCAGTATCCCGGCATGACTGACGTGCCATGCGCCGGGCTCGTGACCGGTATCGGAAAGATTCACGGCAACTGGACCATGGTGCTGGCCAACGACAGTCGCGTAAAAGCCGGCACCTATTTTCCCATTACCCTTAAAAAGCACATGCGCGCCCAGGCCATTGCGGCCACCTGCGGCCTCAATTGCGTCTATATTGCCGACTCGGGGGGCGCCTACCTGCCGATGCAGGCCGAGGTGTTTCCCGACGAACATCACTTCGGGGCAATGTTTTACAACATGGCCCGTATGTCCGCCAGGGGGCTGAAACAGATCACCCTCAGCACCGGCGGCAACACCGCCGGCGGGGCTTACATTGTCTTCATGGCCTGCCAGTCGGTGATGATCAAAAACATGTCCTATTCCTTTCTAGGGGGGCCGCCCCTGGTAAAAATGGCCCTCGGAGAAGAGATTTCCGCCGAAGATCTGGGGGGCGCCGCGGTCCATACCCAAATCTCGGGCGGGGCAGACCATCTGTGCGCCAGCCAGGACGAAGCGGTGGAAATCGTGCGGAACCTGCTGTCCATGGAGCCGCCCCAGCAGGTCCACGCCCCCCGGCACGCGCCCATACCACCGAAACGCCCTGCAACCGCACTTTACGAAGCGATGCCGATGGCGATCCATCGAAGTATTGACGCCCGGCAGGTGCTTTCCGCCCTTGCCGATGACAGCACCTTTCATGAGTACAAAAAGGACTACGCCCCGGGCCGGGGGGACAACCTTCTGACCGGCAAGATCCGCCTGAACGGCCTCCCGGTCGGGGTCATTGCCTCCCACGGAGTCGGCATCATCTTTGTAGAAGCCGCCCGAAAGGCCACGGAATGGATCCTCCGGTGCTGCCAGGACAAAACGCCCCTGCTCTTTCTCCAGAGTTCCCCGGGATACATGGTCGGCTCTGAATCCGAACATTTCGGCATCGGCAAATACGGCGCGGACATGGTGCGCGCCGTGGCCTGCGCCCAGGTGCCCCGCATACAGCTTGTAATCGGGCCGGACAACGGGGCCGCCAACTACGGCATGTGTGGCCGGGCCTACAGACCGCATTTTCTCTTCCATACCATGCGGTCCCGCACAAGTGTCATGAGCGGCCGGAGTGCGGCCGGTGTGATGCTGTCCATTGAAGCACACAAACGGGCCGCCACCGGGAACCCCATGACAGAGGAAGAACAAACGGCCTTTCGTGAAAACATGATGGACAAATACGAAACAGAGGCCCATCCGTTTTACTGCGGCGCACGGCTGCTCAGTGACAGGGTGCTCACGTTTTCTGAAATCCGGGACTGGCTTGCCATGGCGTTTGAGGTGAGCCTGCTCATCCCCATCGGCACGCCGGCCTTTGGCAATATGAGATATTAGCGCCCGAAACCCGGGGGCAACAGGCGCATTCAGCCGGCCCATCCGGATGATCGGTAAAAGGGGACAACCTGCCATGACCGAACGTGATTACTGGAAGATATTTCCCCGGATGCCCAAGCAGGTGACCATCGGGGACATCACCGTGCGGGATGGGTTTCAGCATCTTGAAACGTTCGTCTCCACAGCGGCAAAAATTTTCTATCTGGAAGAACTCATCTTTGCCGGCTGCCGGCACATCGAAGTCAGCAATCTGGGAAATCCCTATCTGATGCCCCAGTTCAGTGACGCCGAAGCCCTTCTAACCCATCTGCGGGGCGACCGGTTCAAGCAGCGCTGCGAAAGAAAAAAGGTGAATTACGCGGACATCGTTTTCACCTGCGTGACGGTGCGGGAAAAGGCGGTGGATCGCGCCATCGCGCTGAAACGCAGGGGAATTGGCCCGGACCGGGTCCTGATGCTCACCGCCACCGAAGAGGAGCACCACTATGCCGAAACCGGCACCACCCTGCCGGAATACTGGAAAGAGGCCGAACGCTGCATTCAAAAATGCCGGGATGCGGGACTAAAGGTGTGCGGCACGGTCACCACCATCTGGGGCAGCCCGATCGGTGGTCGTACGGATCTGAAGGATGCGGTGGAATTTACCCGGCGCTGGTTCGATCTTGGGGCCCATGACGTGGAACATGCCGATCATGATGGCAGCGCACCGGCTCCGGAGGTCTACCGGTATTTTTCCATGATTCTGGACAGCATGCCGGACCCAGCGCGGCACATCGCCCACTTTCACGAGACCAAGCGCATGGGCGCCGCCTCGGTCCTGGCGGCCCTTCAGGCGGGCGTCACCCGGTTTGAAGCCACCCTTGGCGGCATGGGCGGTCAGCCGGCCAACTTTCTGGACGACTGCCCCGTCAAAGGCATCGGTGAATACTATTACGATGACCCCCGCTACGTAGGGCTCGTCAGTCTGGAAGACACCCTGGTCCAAATCGATGAAATGGGCATTGCCCATGGGTGGGATGTGGATCGGGTCCTGTGGCTCGGTCGCCAGATGGAAAAAACCGTGGGCCGCCGGCTCCGGTCAGAGGCGGCCATTAACGGGCGGACCCTCAAGGAGGGCCACAGAAAATTTGCCCGGCCCGGGTTGGCGGAACGCAAACAGAGACTGAAAGAAGCACCCGGTCAGAAGGTCCCCAATGGATTTTGACATTACCAGCGCCCAGGAAAGCATTCGAAAAGAGGTCCGTCGGTTCGCCCGTGCGGAAATCGTACCGGTTGCCCAGCAGCTTGACGAAACCCAGACCTTTTCAGCCGCCCTGACCCGGAAGATGGGGGCCATCGGCCTGTTTGGTATGGTGGTTCCGGAAGGCGATGGCGGCCAGGGCCTCGATTATCTTTCCTATGTCCTAGCCGTGGAAGAGTTGGCCCGCGTCGACGCCTCCCAGGCCGCCACCGTGGCCGCTGCCAACTCCCTCGGCATCGGCCCGATTCTTTACTACGGAACCCCGGCCCAGAAAAAGAAATACCTGCCCCGTCTCTGCCGGGGAGAGGGGCTGTGGGCCTTTGGCCTTACGGAACCCGAAGCCGGCTCCGACGCCGGCAGTTCCCGGACAACGGCAGTGTTCAATGGCAATGAATGGGTCCTTAACGGTACCAAAATTTTTATTACCAATGCGTCCTGCGAATTGGCCCGGGGGGTCACGGTCCTGGCGGTGACCGGCACCCGGGAAAACGGAAAACCGGAGTACACCTGTTTTCTCGTGGAAACGGGCCAGCCGGGCTATGTGGCCCGAACCATGCACAACAAGATGATGTGGCGGGCCTCTGACACCGCAGCGCTTTTTTTTGACAACGTCCGGGTCCCAACTAACCATGTTTTGGGAAAACGGGGGGACGGGTTTCATCAGATGCTTGAAACCCTGGATGCCGGCAGGCTGGCCATCGCCGCCATGGGTCTAGGTGGCGCCCAGGGGGCCTATGAACTGGCATTGCAATATGCCCGGAAGCGACAGCAGTTCGGCCAACCCATCAGTAAATTTCAGGCCGTCGCGTTCAAACTGGCCGATTGCGCCATTGAAATCGAAGCGGCCCGCAACCTCCTTTACAAGGCTTGCTGGCTTAGGGACAATGGCCGGCCGTTTGCCAAAGAGGCGGCCATGGCAAAGGTCTATTGCTCGGAACTGATGGGGCGGGTCGTCAACCACGCAGTCCAGATCCATGGTGGATATGGGCTTATGAAAGATTACCCGGTGGAACGGTTTTACCGGGACCAGAAACTGCTTGATATCGGTGAAGGCACCTCTGAAATTCAGCGCCTGGTGATCGCCCGCCATATCGGCTGTTGATGGATTAAGGAGTGACCCCATGAACGATGATGTCCTTCTGGTGGATGAGAAAGACCGAATTGTAACATTGACACTCAATCGGCCCCGTGTCATGAACGCCTTGAACAGGCCCTTGCTCGATGCCCTGAAAAATCAGGTGGAAGAGATCCGGAGCCGTCCGGACGTTCGGGTGGTCATCATCACCGGTGCCGGCGACAGGGCGTTTTGCGCCGGCGCAGACCTCAAGGAACGCATCACCATGACGGAACCGGCGGTAACAACCTTTCTCCATGGGTTACGGTACCTGTTTACGGCCATTGAAACCCTGAACAAGCCGGTCATCGCCGCTGTCAATGGACTCGCCCTGGGGGGCGGAACCGAGCTGGCCCTGGTCGCAGACATTCGCCTGGCCGCCCGAACGGCGACCATGGGACTTACGGAAACCAAGCTGGCGATTATTCCGGGGGGTGGGGGCACCCAACGGCTGCCGCGCCTGATCGGCATCGGTCGGGCAAAGGAACTCATCTTTACCGGACGGCGGGTCGATGCCGGTGAGGCCGAAAAGATGGGCCTGATAAATCAGGTCGTCGCACCGGAAGCACTATTGACCGCCTGTCACCATCTGGCCGCCATGATATGTGAAAACGGACCGATTGCCATCGAACAGGCAAAACATGCCATTCACTACGGCATGGAAACAGACCTTGCCACCGGGCTTGCCATCGAGGCCAATGCGTACCGGGTGACCTTGCCCACGGAAGACCGAAAGGAAGGGCTACTGGCGTTTCGAGAAAAAAGAACGCCTGACTATAAAGGGAAATGACATGACGCGACTTTTGATTTTAAACGCCACCGTGGTCAATGAGGGCGAGCTTTCAGAAAAAGACATCCTCATTAAGGACGGCCGCATCGAGCGAATCGATGATTACCTTGCCGGCCAGGCAGCCGACATCGAACTGGATGCCAAAGGCAACGCGGTGCTGCCCGGCATGATCGATGATCAAGTCCACTTTCGAGAACCCGGGCTAACCCATAAGGGCAATATTTTCTCCGAATCCCGGGCAGCCGTTGCCGGTGGGATCACCAGCGTTATGGAAATGCCCAATACCCAGCCCCCCACCACCACATCCGCGTTGCTGGCGGAAAAATTCAACCTCGCCGCAAGTAACGCCTTTGCCAATTACAGTTTTTATCTCGGTGCCACCAACGATAACCTCGAAGAGATTAAAGGGGTGGATCCGTTATCCTGCTGCGGCGTCAAAGCCTTTCTGGGAGCCAGTACCGGCAGTCTTCTGGTGGATGACCCCGTATCGCTGGAGCGCCTGTTCACCCACGCCCCAATCCTGGTGGCCACCCACTGTGAAGACACGCCCCGGATCATCGAAAATGAAAGGAAGTTCCGACAACAATACGGGGAAAAGGTTCCGGTGTCCTGCCATCCGCATATTCGAGACACCGAGGCCTGTTACCGCTCATCGGCCATGGCGGTGGAATTGGCAGAAAAATGTGGCACCCAACTCCATCTGCTGCACCTCTCGACGGAAAAGGAGGTGTCGCTGCTCTCAGGAGGACCCGTTGAAACGAAGCAGATCACCGCAGAGGTCTGCGTCCACCATCTTTTCTTCTCAGACAAAGATTATGAGGCCCAGGGAACCCGCATTAAATGTAACCCGGCCATTAAAACAATCGATGATCGAAACGCTCTCATTCAGGCAATGGTAGACAATAAAATCGATGTGGTGGCAACGGACCATGCCCCCCATACCCTGGCGGAAAAGCAGCGCCCTTACTTCAAGGCGCCTTCCGGTATTCCCCTGGTGCAACACGCGCTGCCGTCCCTCCTGGAGCATTACCATGCCGGTCGTTTTTCTCTCTCGTTGATCGCTGAAAAAGCGGCCCACAACCCGGCCAAACGCTTCCAGTTAAAAGGCAGGGGATTCGTTCGGGAAGGTTACTGGGCCGACCTGGTGATCATCGATATCAAGCGACCCTATCGTGTCCATCAGGGAAACATCCTCTACGCGTGCAACTGGTCACCGTTTGAAGATTACGTCTTTAAATCGACCATCATGACAACCATTGTCTCGGGTCACATTGCCTATCACCAGGGAAAGGTCCATCCCCGGCCAAAGGGCATGCAGCTGCAATTTGACCGGTAACGGTTATCGTTCGACCTTGCGCTGCCGCAGCTGCAGGTAGGCATCTTTAAAGGCCACATAGGGCTCCACCGAAGCGTTGCGAAGGGTCTCGTAATCCTCAAGGACCAGAGAAACCTGGTTAACGGTTTTGTAGGCATCCACACCGGCAGCCAGCAGGGCCGGGTCCAGATATGCGGTGGGTTTCAAAAAGCGGTCGCCCACAAGCCCCACCGTATCCCGCAGGGTGGAAGAACCGAACAGCGGCCAGACAATGTAAAATCCATTTCCGACGCCATAGTGGCCAAAGGTCTGTCCCAAATCTTCTGAATCCGGGTTCAGGCTTGGGTATTTTTCCGCTGGGTTCCTGAAACCAAACATTCCAGTGGCGGTATTCATGAGAAACCGACAGATTTCTGCTGTGGCCGAATCACCTTTCCCCTGAAGAACAGCGTTTACAAACCGAACCGGCATGATGAGATTGTGGAAAAAATTCTGGACCCCTTTTCTGGCGGGCTCAGGTACCAATGCCTGGTATCGTTTCGCGGTCGGCTTGATCACCCAGACATAGCATTTGTCGTTAAAGGTAAAAACGGCACGGTTCCAGGGAGCAATGGGATCTGCCACGGAGATGGTCGCAACATCATTTTCTTCTGCCAAAAGGTCCATGAAGTCATCAGCACCATCACCTGGGTCCTGGGCCATTCCAACGGTCCCCCCCCCCACAAACATAAGTAAAAGTAATATCATCCAGCACCATGTGCCTTTTGTTCGCCTTTGTCGTATCATTGTACTTGCCTTTCAAAAATCATTTATATCTGGTTCACTCTCAACGTTCGCATACGATTGATGGCGGCCGCGAGTTCGATGGTTCGAAACGCCGCCAGATCACCCGTAACATAAGGAGGAAGAATATCAAGTCCCTTTTCTGAAAGATCGGTTGCCACGAGATGTAACAACTCCCTCAATGAGCGCTGGCCATCCATGTAGCGGGTCGCATAGTGGATCGCATACCCGATGGCCCTCGTCTGTGAAATATCGACGATCTGCTCCACATCCCACATATCCACCACGGTCGATCCGAACAGAATCTCCCGACGCCGACCGGCCGAAATCTTGAGCCGCCGCGGGCCTCTGTATGGATTGAAGCTGCCGGCGACCGGGGATCGGCTAGCGGTGTCACCGAAGTGATCGCCGCCTTCTTCCCGACGTCGTTCCTTTCCGGCTGCGGCAATCTGTCGGGCCTTTTCAGTAACGTCCCGCGGCTGATAATCCGCCATCTGTATGACGTGATCCGCCACCTCGAAGTAATCGCCACTGCCCCCCATCACCAGCACGGTGGATACCTGCTTGTCCCGATACAGCTGGGCCACCTTATCGATGAACGGGGTGATCGGTTCCTGTGACTTTGCAACCAGTTGCTGCATTCGTAAATCCCGAATCATAAAATTGGTCGCCGATGTATCCTCGTCAAGCAACAGCACGTTGGCACCGACTTCGATTGCTTCAACAATGTTGGCAGCCTGGGAAGTACTGCCGCTGGCGTTCTTTGTCGAAAACGACCGGGTGTCTTTTTGATAGGGCAGATTATTAATAAATGGAGAAATGTCTGTTTTTTCAATATTGCGGCTGTCCGCCGCCCGGACTTTCACCGTCTGGGGCAGGGTCACCACAAGTTCACGGCCATCATTTGGAATATGGTTGTAAATGCCCATTTCAAGCGCATTTAACAGCGTTGATTTCCCGTGGTAACCGCCGCCCACGATCAGGGTCACGCCTTCCGGGATGCCCATCCCGGTCACCGGGCCGCGATTGGGAAGCGCAACCGATACTCGATATCGTTCAGGGGTTTTGAAGCGAATGGCCAGCTTACTTGCCAGCGGCCGGGGATCAATACCACTGGCCCTGGGCAGCAAGGCGCCATCCCCCACAAAGCCGATCAGGTGAAGCGCTGGCAACAGTCCTCTCAGGTGATCAGCGTCCTCGGCTGTTTCAATGTGCTGATAGAGAGCTGCTGTCGGCAGGCGCTTCATAAAAAGAGAGGCCTCCACAATCCGGGGCAATTCTTCAAAAAACATGGCGATGGCATCTTTGCCGGAAATTCCCCGACCATGCCCCGGTAGCCCCATGAAAAATCGCACTTCCACCCAATCGTCATTCAACACCATGGCACTTTTTTCCAATATCTGCTGGACCGGGGTGTCGTTCACGATCACGCCACTCTTGCCGGTACCCCGATTTCCTTTCGCATATTTCCTGCAGTTGCGGAAGAATTCACGCGTCAAAAAATCACAGGTGGCGATGGTTCTGATCTTTCGGGTGGAGGTGTCCGGCAAAAGCCCTGAGCGTTCCCGGTCGACCCGGACACGGATACGGCTGGGCGCAGCGAAGGGGTCTCCCTGAACATGGTCGATAAAAAGAGACCACGAAGGGAACAGATATGCCCCCTGTAGGCCCTTATAGGCTTTATACCCCTTGCCATCGATACGGCGAAGGTGATCGCGAAGATCTTGGGCTGCTTTGATTTCCATTTTTCCAACAAGTCCCCTTTTACATCTATATTCAAAATATTAGACCGGATTACTTCATCCGTCAAGCAATCGGTATCGCAATTCTCTTGACGCGGACGCCGCTTTACAGTATAAGCTGTTTATATCATATATTTAATATATTATATAATTCCGACAGGTTACCATCAATCATCCCCATACAATAACGAGGTAATACCTTTGAACATATCGGCCACTCACCGGCCCTCAGGGATCTCCCGAATCAAACTGTTTCTGGCACTGTCACGAACCACCCATGGGCTTCTGGACATGGCCACGCCGGCGTTTGCCGCCCTGATCTGGCTCGGTGAATTTCCGCCGGCTGAAACGATGCTGATCGGCCTTCTCACAACCTTTGCCGGTTATACGGCTGTCTATGCATTGAACGATGTGGTGGGATACAAGGAAGACAAAAAGAAAATCCGGCAGTCGAACCTCAATACGGGCCTGAAAGACCTTGATAGTGTCTGGGTGCGCCACCCCATGGCCCAAGGAATGCTGAGCTTCCGGGCCGGACTCGTCTGGGCCTCAGGGTGGGCAGTGGTGGCAGCCATCGGCGCCTATCTGCTAAACCCGGTCTGCCTGTTGATTTTTTTGGCCGGTTGCGGGCTGGAATCGATGTACTGTTTGCTCCTGAAAATCACCCACCACCGCGTGATTGTCAGCGGCGGCGTCAAAACCTCCGGCGGCATTGCCGCCATTTACGCCGTTGATCCCTCTCCCAGCCTTTTTTTCCTAGCGGCATTGTTTCTCCTTCTCTTTTTCTGGGAGGTTGGAGGCCAGAACGTTCCCAATGATTGGACCGATGTTGAAGAAGATCGCCAACTTGAGGTGAAAACAATTCCCGTTACGTTTGGAGAAAACTATAGCCTGTACATTATCTTAGGATCTTTGCTGCTCGCATGGGTAATGACAGGGATTCTTTTTTTAATCGCGCCCGTCCGCTTTCAACCCTACCATATCGCATTGGCCATGACAGTTGCCGCATTTTTACTGCTGAAACCGGCCTGGCAGCTTTATCGCTCAAAAACCCCGGCCGACGCCATGGAACTTTTTAACCGGGCCAGTTATTTCCCTCTCTCCCTCCTGGGAATTACGCTGATCAACGTGGTGCAACAATCGATTTAACAAAGGAGATGCTGATGAAACAATTCGACCTGGATGCGCTTTCGAAAAATGACGGTAAAGACGGGCGGCCTGTATACATCTCCCACCAGGGTCGGGTCATAGATGTCTCCGAAAGCAAACTGTGGAAAAATGGGCTTCATATGAAGCGCCACCATGCAGGGAATGATCTTACCACCGATATCAAGGCCGCACCCCATGGACTTGACGTTCTAGAAAGATACCCTCAAATTGGCGAGCTGGTGAAAGCCCCGGTAGCAGACATAACCGTTCCACCGATTGTGGCGCGTCTTATCACCGCTTTTCCGATGCTACGGCGGCATCCTCATCCCATGACCGTTCATTTTCCAATTGTTTTTATGGTAAGCACCACCATCTTTACCCTGCTCTATCTCATTACCGGCATCGCATCCTTTGAGACCACTGCATTCCACTGCCTTGGAGCCGGGGTTTTATTCAGTGTTATTGCCATATCCACGGGGTTCTACACCTGGTGGCTCAATTATTTTGCCAAACCGGTCCGTGCGGTCACCATTAAAAAAGGCGTTTCGATCCTCATGCTCGTTGTCGCAACCATTGCATTCATCTGGAGGGCGTTGGAACCGGGCCTGTTGCACAAGGTTGAAGGCGCAGATTATCTCTACCTGCTGTTATGCCTTTCGCTGTTTCCCCTGGTTACGGTTATCGGCTGGTTTGGTGCCGCCCTGACGTTTCCAACGGAAGAAGAATAAAAAAAACGGGCGCAACCATCACAGCCTTTCAGTGTTGGTTACGCCCGGCACATGTTAAATCAGTCGGTTACTTATCCCCCTGTCAGGGAGTTTCCCCCCTCCCCTTAGAACAGGGATGCATTAATAAACAAATGGCATAAGATGCTTGCCGCATACCCCAGAAAGATGACCGGGGTCCATTTCAAATGGGCGCCAAACGTATATATCCCCCGGGCGGATCCCATCAGCGCCACCCCAGCGGCTGAACCAATCGATAGTAGACTGCCGCCGACCCCTGCCGTCAATGTCACCAAGAGCCATTGGCCATGAGGCATCGTTGGGTCCATGGTCAGCACTGCAAACATGACCGGAATGTTGTCGACAATGGCAGAAATGATGCCAACCATTGAATTTGCCATAGTGGCGCCCAAATCATGGTATAGGTAGTTGGATACCATGGCGAGATAACCGAACTGGGACAGGCCACCAACGCACAGAATTACCCCATAAAAGAACAGGAGCGTGTCCCACTCTGCACGGGCGATTTTTTTCATCAAATCGAAATGGCTCGATTGCAGTTTATAATCCGTATAATCGTGAAGCGTTTCAACAACACCACTCACCGATCCGTCTTTATGCTTAATCGGCGCGGCTGCAATAGAAAGCCATTTGCCATCTTCTCCCAGGTTTGGAAAAAAAGAGGCCGCCTCATAGGCCTGGTCAAGGGAGCCAATACGCTGAAGGTGGCCGTTATAATGTTTCCCCACCTCTTTATTGGGAAAATTTTCAAGAACAAGGTCCGCCATCACCAGTCGCTCTTTGGCATAAAAAGGATACCAATGCCGCCGGGTGCCGACCACGTCCTTCGCCGGAACACCGGATAATTTCTCCATAGCCTTGTTCCAGTGGGTTACGATATGGTCGGTGTTCAGAACAAAAGTCGGGTCTTCGTAATTTTCGATAAACGCAAACAGGTCTTTTCTCCGATGGAGCAACGTCGCCAGAGGGTGCATGGAATCATCCGGGCGTTGTCCCAGTATGCTGTCATACCGATCCACCCTGCCCTCATGCCGCTTGAGGTAATAGGAAAAGAAGCCAAGGTAGCCCAAGCCAAGCATCATACCGGCAGCTGGTGGCAGGTTCAGGAAATTGTGAAACATCACCGCGGTGGTAATCGTCATCACAAAGAGTGCCATAATTCGCCGGGCACCGAATTTCATTTTTATTTTTTGCTCACTGGTGGCCGGCTGGGCGTTCCCGATGGCAAAATGCATAAATACGGCCGGCACCAGCCAATTGACAAGGGATGGAACGAAGATTCTAAAAAATTCGAAAAATTGGACTTTGCCTTTTTGCCAGACCATCAGGGTCGTAATGTCCCCAAAGGGTGAAAACGCCCCGCCTGCGTTGGCCCCCACGACAATATTGATACAGGCCAGCGCCACGAATTTCTTGTTGTCGCCACCCACTGCCATCACCACCGCTCCCATTAAAAGCGCTGTGGTGAGGTTGTCCGCGACCGGAGAAATAAGGAACGCAAGCAGACCGGTGATCCAGAAGATCTTCCGCAGAGAAAAACCTCTCGATACCAGAAATGCCCGTAACGATTGAAAAACATTTCTCTCTTCCAGGCTGTTGATATAAGTCATTGCCACCAGCAGAAAAAGAAACAATTCGGCATATTCCAGCAGGCTGTGCTTGATGGCCTCATGGGCCGTATGGGTATCACCATGGCTGGCGTAGGCCAGAGCTACCAGCACCCAGATCACCCCAGCTGCGAGAAGGACCGGCTTGCTCTTTCGAAGATGTAGGTTGTTTTCCAAGGGTACCAGACTATAGGCAAGGACAAACAGGATGACCCCTAAATAGCCGTAAACGGTATGGGTCATGTTGAGTGTGCTGGTAGCTGAGTGGCCATCCGACGCCCACAGCACTGCAGGCATCAATAAAATTCCAACAAGAAGTGGTACGTATTTCATAATGTGTCTCCGTAGGCTATTTACTTTTCCGTAAAATATATGACGTCGCCTTTTCAAATGATTTATTGGCCTGGGCACCGATAACCCCCCCAATGGCGGTCCCCACAGCCGTTTCAAGATCAATGCGCCCTGTGTTGATAACAAGATCGTAATGCATGATGTCTCCGATATCCTGATGAAAAATCTCTCTGACAAACGCTTTTCGCTTGGCCGCACGGTTATTGATTCGTTTTTTTGCCTCCTCCAGGGAAACACCATATTTGAAAGATACATTTCGTACCCTTACATCAAATGGTGCCACCACCCGGATACTGAATCTCTTTTCAGGTGGCAGAATAAAATTGGCGCCACGGCCGACAATAACCGCGTGACCAATTTTACCAATAACAGACACGGTGCTTTTCAACTGCTCCACATAAAGGCTAGAGTCTATGTGCTTTTTATCCATGAGCGACATCACAATATCCTGTGCGCCAGAGGGTCTCGCTTTCTCCAAAAGTTCAAAGCTCTTGCTGTCAACGTCAGCAATGTTCGCCATGGAAACAAGAATGCTTTTATCGTACAAATCATACTGTAATCGATCGGCAATTCCCTTCGCCACCAAATGCCCGCCGCTCCCCGGCTCCATACAGATCGTCACCACCGGAATAGAAACCTTTTCGTGAGTTCTTTCAGGTGGTAGAAAGCCCAGCCAATGTTTCATCTGTTCTTCTATAAATGCTTTGGTTGTTATCTCTTTCGATCCCATAGGGTTTATCCTTTCAATACCGTGGCGGTAATTGGCCAAATCCACAGGCGTTTTTCCATCCCTGAACGTACGGCTTGTCACTGCGCACTGACTGCCGTCGCTTTCAATTCACCGAATCAATACGGCAGGTGAAACCGCTCACGAAAAGATTTTTCGCTATTGCTTAATGGCTATGTGAACAGATGGTCAGGGGGGATGAGAAGGGCAATACATGAGAGCCTTTATGGTGTTCAAACCGGTTAAACCAACGTCAGCATGTCTTTTGCTGTTCACGTTTTGGGGCAGAAGGAAATTCTTACGCCCATTGCTGGCAGGCGTAACGTCCTTCTGCCGATATAATATGAATGACATTGGTCTGTTTTTATGCCTTTTGACCATACCTCTCCCTCTTTGCGATAAAGACATTACAAAAAACACAAAAAGGGAGGCCAATTATCAAAATCATTTACTTTTATTAAACACGGATAGATCCCCATTTTGCACCATAGGGGAAAACACAATTCTACCCTTGCCGGATCGGCTCAATCACAATATTGACCCGGCGGTTCGTCGCTGGATCGGATGAGATCGGCTGAGATTCACCAAACCCTACGGTCGTAATCCGGTCCGGATGGACATTCCGCTGCACAAGTGCATCGGCAACGGCCTGGGCACGTCGCTTAGACAGTTTCAGATTGTACTCCTCCGGGCCTGAGGCATCTGTATGTCCTTCGATCCGAATCGTGGTCTGATAATATTGATTCAGAACCCGGGCAACCCGGTCCATCTCCTGTTGCCCGCCAGGCAAGAGGGTTGCCGAATCAAATCCAAAATAAACATCACTCTTAAAGGTTGCCGTCAATACCTCTTGATTTCGCCGTATGCTGGCTGCCTCTGAAGCGGCCAGCGCATCACGGAGGGCCTGCTCCTGACGGTCCATATAGGCGCCAATCTGGTTACCGGCAAGGCCTCCAACCGCCGCACCGATGGCAGCACCCCAAAGTGTTGACTGTGTGTCATGTCCAATGGCCTGACCGATGACTGCACCGGCTGCCGCACCGACACCGGCCCCCACAGCGGTCCCCTTCTGCTGTTTATTCTGATAAGCGCAGCTGGTTAAACTTAAAGCAAATCCAACGACAACGATAACTGCCAATATTTTTTTCACTTGTTTCATACCGATAAACCCCTTTTTCAATGATTTATGTTTGTTCGTCCAAAGAACCATCCCTCGCCAGTTGTGCGAGAAGTGCCGGCGATTTCTGGCACCGCTCATTTAGACGTCTTGTCACCCAAAAGGTTTACAAAAAGGTCACACCATAAGACTTCTTTTGAAAAATGACAAGATTTGGTTTTTCCGAACATACGCCATTGAAACTGGCTCTATTTATAAAAATTTAGATAAAACCGTTACCACCCTTTTGAAGTGAGAATCTTTTGAATTTTTTTCTGGGCCTTTTTCTCGACAATGATCATTTTCTGGGCCTGGGCATTATGAATTTTCTCTGTCAGCACTTTCATGTCAGCCGGTTTTTCGACCAGATCGATGGCACCGAGCTTCATGGCTTCAATGCCTTTTTCCACCGTGGCGTGACCGGTCAGCAATATCACTTGAATCTCCGGTCGTTTGGCTTTGATTGCCTTCAAGGCCTCAAGGCCATCCATCTCCGGCATCATAAGATCCAGGACAACCGCATCATAGGATTCTTTTTCAATCATTTCGATGGCCTCCAGGGCCGAAGCGGCGGTAGACACGTCCATATCCCTGGCGGCCATACGTTCGGACATTACCTCAAGGAAATCTTTTTCATCGTCTACGATTAAAATTTTTTCTTTCATACCATTACTCCTTTATAAAAGGTTGATCGTTGGCAAAGGTGAAATGATAGCAGCCGCATCATGCCGCCTCCAACGGCAACGTCAACAGCATGCTGCCGGTTTCAAAAGAAACATTTGCGCTGAGCATGTTCATCAATGCCGCTGTTACGCTGCCTGGAAAACCAGCCGCTGTTACATCGGACGGTGCATTGAGGTTGAGAAATCGTATCACAATGGCCGCCGCTGACTTTTCGGCTACAAGCGTGATCTTTTTGCTGTCACCAACCAATTCCATGGCAAAGTCGAGCAGGTGCCATAACAGTGTTTTTAAAAAAAAGGGCGATATTGTCAACATCATCGGGGCATCCCCAACCTCATATGTCACATGGATGCCTTTTGTCTCAGTGATTCTCCGCGTAAGTGTCATGAGAGACGGGAATAGCTCATAGACATCAATTGTTGCTGACGGCCTGTCGATACTGTGGCTAAAACGGTTCATGGCCTTCAGGATATCATCGGACCGATTCACCTGTTGTTTGATCATGCGGGCAGTTTTTTCAACCCGATCAGGATCTAACGGCTTTCCTTTCTGGGCCATCAGGGTCAAATCCTCAAGAAGTCCTGCACTCTCGTTGATAATCGACAGGGAATTTTTAAGCTCATGAGAAATGGAGGCAGAAATTTTCCCAAAAAACTTCAGGCCCGTATCGCCGACAATATCTAAAGTGGTGCTCATACCTTGCCTCCTTGATCTGAAAGCGCCTTTTGTATTTTATCGACCAGCACATCAATATGAATCGGTTTGACAAGATAAAACATTTCACCCGCTGCGGCGGCCCCCTTCTCAAAATCCGCCCCGGATCCGTGACCCGTCAGGAAAATAAACTTCATATGGGGGCATTTTGCCTCCAGTTTTTCTTTTAACGCCAAACCGCTTATCTTTGGCATCTTAATATCGAGGATGGCGATGTCAAAGGTACAAATATCAGTGCGTTGCATTGTTTTGTCAACGCTGGTTTCCCACTCGGCCTCAAACCCTCTCAAGTCCAACCGCTCTGCTATTGTGGAAACTAACTCCAATTCGTCATCCACCAATAAGACACGAATGGGACGCATTCTTTTTCTCCTTTGTCACCAATGGTAATTTGATATAGAATTTCGTTCCGTGCTCTATGACACTTGATACTGTAATGTCGCCACCAAGCTCATGAACCAGTCCATAGGTAATGGACAGGCCGAGTCCGGTCCCGCCGACTTTGGTTTTGGTTGAGAAAAAAGGATCAAAAATACGCTTTAAATCAGACTCTGGAATACCACATCCGTTATCCTCCACCGTAACCAAAACGTACGTTTCCCCCTTTCGGGTGATATCGATCTGGAGTCTGCCGCCGTCAGACATGGCAGCAAATGCGTTATTGAACAGATTGAGAAAGATTTGCTGTAGCTTTCCCCGGTCACTTTCAATTTTCGGAATATCTTCCGCAGCGGATACTATAATTTCAATGCATCGATATTCCGCCTCTTTTCCCAAAAACCCAAGGACCTCTCTCACAATATCTTCCAAATTCACGGGTTGAATTGTTACGTCAACATGACGGGCGAAATTCAGCAGCCGGTGGGTTATGGCGGCACAACGGTCCACCGATGCACTGACGGCATCAATGGAACCGATCAATTTTTGTTTATTTTTCACTTCAGAACCGAATGAGAGAAGGTCCTTAATCAATCCGGCCTTTTCATTAATGATGGCCAGGGGGTTGTTAATCTCATGGGCCACACCGGCCGCCAGCCGTCCCACAGATGCCATTTTATTTGCGTATTCAATATGATGAAGGCTCATCACGCGTTTCTGGTCCGCCAAAAAAATGCTGTTTACCAGGTAGGTCGTCATGCATAAAATGACCACCACAATCAGGGCCAGACTGACCCCCAAAAACCCGAACAGTTCTTTCCGGGTGATGTACCAGGGAGCCATCAGGGCCTCTTTTTGCTTCACAATCATCAGAATAAAGGGAGATTGTTCGATGTAAGCATACCCGATAATCAGCCGCTCGCCATCATCCGTGTCCCCCTCTACAACCACGGTGTTCGGGTCATAAAGCGGCACCGGCAACGCCATTTTTTCCAACACATTGCCATGGGAGCGTGAGGGCGTCTGCAAGACGCCTTTATGATTGACAATAAACGCATCGCCTTGCCCTGTTATTTCCAGATGGGCAAGAATTTGGTTAAACTGTTCAATCGCCACTGTTGCGCGCAGAATATAGAACCCACCCTCACCGATCATCGAGCGAACCGCAATGACCATATGGGGAACGTTTCGATAGCCCTTGAAAACATCACTGATATAGACGCCCTGATCACAAACCTTTTGAAACCATTCCTGTTGGCTGTAGTCCTTTCCAAGCAGGTTATAAGGCCCCACGTAGGTATTCTGACGACCGTTCTGATCAATAATGCCCAAATCCGCAAACCCGCCAAAGCTCTCTTTGAGATTGGTAAGCATTCGATTTAGTCGGCTTTCTGAATTAAGGGCCTCAAATCTATTGTCCTGAACAATGAAATCGAGCGCGGCCCGTCGTTCAACCAGAAAGAAAGAAAGGGTCCGTCTTGTATTGGAGACCAGTCGACTGGTCCGCAGCAAAATTTCCGATTCGATGGATTGCTGCGTCACATTATAGTCGGCAAGCGCCAGTGCGATAAGTGGTAATATGGAAACCATGCTGGTCCAGATGACCCCATGCGACCAAATACGCCGGAAATTAAACATATGCCGGGTCACTTGGGCGCCGGAATCAACGTGCTCCCAAAATTTTGGTTTGAAACTTTCAATCATGTTGCTTATCGCGAATTTTTTGGTTCGCTGCTTTCAATGTTTCACTCAAAAGGTCAATATCGACCGGCTTCTGTAAATAAGCGAATGCCCCAAGGGACATACAGGTTTCTCGATCCACCTCAGACCCATGCCCCGTTAAAATAATCACTTCAATGTCCGGTCGGGTTCGTTTGACTCGTTTTAAAACCTCAATGCCGTCGATCCCCGGCATCTTAAGGTCCAGTATCATAACGTCGGGCTCATCTTCATCGATGAGATTCAGTGCAGATTCACCGTCATATGCCACCGCCGAATTGACATCACGAAGCATCAGACGTTCGGAAAGGGTCTGCACAAACTCACGCTCATCATCCACCAGCAGCACCTTTGAGGGCGCCTCAAAGTCAAATTTCCGATAAATGTCCGCCTGGTGAAATTCCTTCCCCACCTGGGTTGTCACCGATGTCACCCCACTGACGTCGCCAGCAATCTCTTTGAGTTCTTCTTCGAGTCGAGTCAGCATCAGTACATGCTTGTTGATTGTAATCACAACGTTGCCATCCTGAGCGGAGACCCCCACACAATGCCCTTCTTTTCCCAGGGCTACTTCCACACGAGCGGCCAAAAGAAAGTCCGCCACGGCCCTTTGGGACGCTTCACTGACCCTGAGAACGTCCTTGCCAAGGTTCTCTTTGATCAAATCCGCCGCCGCATCGACACTCATCCGGTTCATTGGAACCACAATATCATATAATTTTGAGCCCCAGGGATCACCTTTGCCCAAAAGTGTTTGGACCCACGCAGCGCTGACCTCATCCTGTTTCCGGATCTTTTTGTGGGCCTCATGCGCTGTGATATTGGTCGTCGCAACCCCATGGGCTTCCCTAAATGACATATCCGCAATCAAACAGACCCTCAGCACGTGGGAAATGTCCTTCGGGATGAGATGGCCGGTAAACCCCTGTATGAGAATTTTGTTTTTGGAGAGCAGTTCCGCCATGGCCAGTTTAAGACCAGCGATCGCTCGTTCTTTCTCATGGGTAAAATTATTAAAAACAGACGTTTTGGCTGAAAAGGCCCGGACAAGCTTGCTCTCAGGCATACCGGTTTCCTGACTGGCAAGGGCAACCAGATCCTGGTCATTGTATATTTTATAATCCGTCGTTGCGCGAAGCTTCTCAACCAAGATTTCTTCACTGCAAAATAAGCCACTAAATATTGTAATCACAGACATTGTAAACCTCATTTATTCTATTTTATTAGGCAACCTGCTGAACTGTTCGAAGTGGACAACATTCTTCATTGCCGTTTTTATGGGTCGCATCATATGTATTGAGGATTGCTTTCTCCATCGTTGGAAAGATATGATCTTCCCCGATCTTTTCTTTCAAATGGGTCCGAACCAGTACTGCCATGACCGATTCATTGATGCCGGAAAATGAAATTTCAAGACCGGCACTTCGTATCCGATCAATCAGCAATGACAGGGTTTCCTCTCCTGACGCATCAATATCATTTATTCCGTTGGAAACAATAATAATGTGCTTGAGTTCTTTCTTTTTTAACATCAGTTCCGTGATCTGGTCTTCAAGATAGCTCGCATTGGCAAAAATGAGGGGGCCGTCAAACCGGACCATTGAAATGTAAGAACACTCCATGAGGCCATGGGTCGCAACGCATCGAAGTGCCTCATCGGACGATCGGGCCAATGATGCCACTTTGGGGCGCATATTTTTGTATAGAAAAACCAAGACAGAAAGGAGCACCCCGATAATGATGCCCTTGTCCAGATGGGGTGCAAAGACAAGCGTACTGACAAACGCTGTGATCGAAATGGCCCCGTCATACCATTGGGCTTTCCAGGCATGGACAAATCCGGAGACATTTATGAGACCAATCACCGCCATCATAATAACTGACGCAAGAACTGCCTGTGGCAGATGATACAGCAGTGGCGTGAAAAAGAGCAGCACAATGATAACCGCCATACTGGTAAAAACACTGGACAGTCCAGAAATGGCACCTGCCTGGAGGTTCACGGCCGACCTCGAAAAAGAGCCGGACGTCGGGTAGCTTTTACCAATGGCGCCCAGGATGTTGGCGATCCCCTGACCGATCAACTCCTGGTTTGGATCGAGGCGCTGCCCTGTTTTTCCGGCCATGGCTTTTGCAATCGCAATGGCTTCCATAAACCCCAGCAATGAAATGATCACCGCATAGGGAAAAAGCCGGGCGACGATCCTGAAATCAACCTTCGGCACATCCAACGACGGCAGCCCCTGCGGGATGGTTCCCACCACCGCACCACCACCGGTCATATTGAGTTGTTTTATATCAAGCGATTTATTGGATACCTTTATCCGCCAGGTCCGGCCGTCTGTTTCAACCGAATCGGAAATCTCCTCCTGGGGATAGAACTCAAGCCCGCTCTCCGGTGTTATCACGCCGGCAAAGAGAATCTTCCGCATGGCCTCTCTATGGGTGTGCGCCGCCAGTTTCAGCCGTTCCATTTCGATGGCAATGATGTTCGCCTTATGTTCGGCATTCAGACGCCCCAGGGTATCGTGATGTTTTTTAGCTTCTTCCAGAAGATCGGCATTTTCAGAGCGCTTTTCGGCAAGTTCGGGTATTGCCTTCTCGGCAGCATTGAACTGTTCGATCAGTTCCTGGACGTGGTCTGATTTGATCTTCGAAATATCAACCGTGGTATTGTGTTCGAAACCAACCGTCCATGAAATTATCGTGGTAATGGCGACAGCCACAAGAACATTGGGAATTTTAGGTGCAGCCCTTTTCAGTCCGTACATGATGGCGAAAGACAGCGCCCCCATCCCCAACGTCGGCCAATGGGTATAATGAAAGGCGCTTTCAATAACCCGAATGATGGTCTCATAATGATGGGCTGCTTTATCAACGTAAACCCCGAAGAGCTTTGACAGCTGTGAGGAGGCGATAATGATGGCCGCAGCATTGGTAAAGCCATTTACAACCGGGTGGCTAAGGAAATTTACCACCAATCCGAGCCTCAGAACGCCCAGCAAAAATTGAAACCCGCCGACCATCAGGGCCAGCAGAATCGCATAGGCGATGTAGGCACTGCTCCCGGCAGTTGCCAGTGGCTCCAGGGTGGCCGATGTCATCAACGAAACAATTGCCACCGGACCGGTTGCCAGCTGTCTGCTGGATCCGAACAGCGCGGCAATCATCGGCGGCAAAAAGGAGGCATAAAGGCCATAATAGGCCGGGAGCCCGGCAAGTTGTGCATATGCCATGGATTGTGGAATCAACACCAACGCCACGGTCAAACCGGAAAGTGCGTCTACTTTAAATGACGCGAAATCATAGTTTTTAAACCAACCGATAAAGGGAAAAATTCTTTCAATCATAAACCGTTACTCCTCGGAGTGGGGAGGTGCCAGAACTTTGCGGCACGCATTGGTTAACTCTTCGATCAATGTTGCTGCATGATACAGATTATATGTATTGAGCCTGACCACCCCGTCCACCATGCTAAAAATTATCAATGCCGTCTTTCTGTTTGCAGTCTCGACAATCGAACCGTCATGCTTTCCGATGGTAATTGCCCGGTCAAATAGATCTGTCAGGCAGCTGTAAATATCCTCCAGCAACTTCCGACAGTCATCGTTTTCCTGAGCCAACGCATAAGGATATTGCCGGTGAAGTAGCCGAAACCGGTATTCGTGCACACCAACCTGGTATAGATAAAGCTCAATGGCCCGCTCAACCCTTTCAAAACCTGAAGTAAAGGTTTTTCCTTCAAAATAGGATTCAAACGCCTCCACCAACCTTATTTTGACGTCCTCAAGAACAGCCAGATACAGGTCTTCTTTGGTTTTAAAGTGATAAAATACCGTCCCACCGGCCGTGCCGGTCATTTTTGCCAGTTCGGCCATGGAGGTATCCTTAAATCCCTTTGTAGCAAACAAATAAGTGGCGGCCTCCAGTAGCCTCTGCTTTTTCGACATCTATATTCCTCTTTAATAATCCTTATTTTTAACCTGAGCGCTCAGTCAGTTTTAGGATCAAACAAATTGCTTGTCAAGCATAATCATCAAACGATAGCAAAAAAATGCCGCGCTATAATCAACCGTTCAAAAAAATATGAATCGTTGGATGGTTGGCCAATGCCGTGCCGCTATGATCAGGAGGTGTGGTTTAAAATGCTATTTTACTGCGATGTGAACCACGGAAATGCCGTTGGTCTGGCGCTTGTACATTACCTGGCGAAATCCAATCTGGGTCATGATGGTAGACAAGTCGTCAGGCAAGGGGAATGTGCGGATCGATTCAGGCAGATGGGTATAGGCGCCTCTGGAGCCCACAATAATTTCTCCGAGAAAGGGCATAATATGGAAGGAATAAAAGTCATAAAGCCACCGGAACAACCGGGCCGTTGGCTTTGAAAATTCCAGGCACATCATTTTGCCCCCGGGTTTCAGCACGCGATACATCTCCTCAAACCCTTTTTCCATCCGGGTGACGTTACGAATGCCATATCCGACCATGGCCACGTCAAACACCTGATCGGGAAAGGCAATCTGCTCGGCGTTCCCCTGTACGTAGGTGATGAGGTCACGAAGATCGGATTGAACGACCTTTTGACGGCCGGCATCCATCATGGCACGGTTGATATCGAAAATCACGACCCTTCCGGATTTTCCGGCATCCCGTGCCGCCAGAAGGGCAAGATCCCCTGTACCGCCGCACACATCAATCACCTGGTCCCCCGGGTTTACGTCTAACAGATTCACCGCTTCCCGTTTCCAAAGATAGTGGATACCGAAACTGAGCAATGTGTTCATAAAATCGTATCGACGTGCCACGGAATTGAAGTGTTTGACCACGCGACGGGTTTTCTCATCTTCGGTCACCTGTTCATACCCGAAGAACGGCGCTGAAGGCGACGCCCCCTGCTTTTTGAATTTATCGCTCAACCAGACGAATCTTGGCCATTTCATGTTATCAAGTCCTTAGCGGTTATCGAAAATGGTTCCATAACAAACATCATGACCTTTTACCACAGGAAACCCGCGATAAATATTTCAAGACTTGATTTTTTTTTGGCAATTTTCCATAAAAGACGTAGCGGCGTTGGTTTTGATCGTTTAGCATTCCGACTATAGAGGTGAGCCTATGAATCTGAATTCGTATTTTTCCAACCGCACCTTTCTTTTCAGTTTCACATCGATGGGTGTTTTCCCGACCATTTTTGTATTATTTCTATTCTTCACCCTGATGTGCCCTATTATCCATGCCGCAGGGTCGGATGAAACCGGAGCGATTAACTGCAATATTCAGGAATCCGCCTGTACGCAGTCCCTCGGTGATGGCACGGTGACCCTGGACATCTTTCCCAAACCCGTGAAAGCCATGGCGGACTTAACGTTTGAGTTGATCCTCTCTGGCCTTACCCTGACGACCGCCCCTTACATTGACCTCGGCATGCCTGGCATGAAAATGGGCCCGAACCATGTCCTCATGAAACCTTCTGATCAGAAACATACATATACCGGTACAGGCATCATTGTCCGCTGCCCCAGTGGCAGAACGATTTGGAAGGCGGATGTTACACTGCCAGGGGTAGGGTCTGTTGAATATGTTTTCGATGTCATCTACTAGCCCCCTGTCTATAGTCTTCCTGACAGCCGGGTTCACAGTTGGGTTCGGTCATTGCATTGGGATGTGCGGACCTATTGCTGTATCCCTTTCCCTGAACATGAAGGGCAACAATCGTATACTGCCTCATTTGCTGTATAACGTTGGGCGGGTCATCACCTACACCATATTGGGCGCCTTGATGGGGCTTACTGGTTCCTTCACAGGCCTCACTGCTCACATGGCAGGACTTCAGAAAGGCATCATGATCTTTGCCGGAATGATTATCCTGGTAATGGGCGCTGCCATGGCCGGCTGGCTCAAGATCGGTCCCATTTTTGGAGATTATGCAAGTCCTTCAGGCCTATTTTCCCGGGGCTTTTACAGACTGTCCCGTGCCGGATCCGCCACGACCTATTTGCCCCTGGGGCTTCTACTGGGCCTATTGCCCTGCGGTCCGGTGTATACGGCCTTGATTGCGGCAGCTCGCTCCGGCATGGAAGCCCCCTCTCCCCTCGCAGGGGCTGTAAACGGGGCAAGCGTAATGGCCTGTTTTGGCATCGGTACAATTCCAGCCCTTTTTCTGGTGGCCAAACTTGCAGATTTGGGCTGGCTCAAAGCCCGTCAAACCTTCTATCGGTTTGGTGGTTTTCTGATGGTTCTGGTGGGCGCTTATTTTGTGTATAAAGGAATTCGTTATTAGAAATTTTCCCCGGAAGGGTAACACCGAAGGGGGCTCAATGAAAGAACCTATGGAGGACTTCAGATGGGAAACAGTTCGCAGTCCGTTACAACGCGTTCTGCCGACAATTTGAGCAGGCTTTGCGGGAAACAGGTTTCAATCACACTTGGCAATGATGAGAAACAATATTTCTGTTCATGCTGGGGAGTATGCCCGGGCAGATTTTTTATGACCCAAATGCCCATGGACCCCGATATTCAGGGGAAATTAACCCCCGGTAACAAGGCCGTCATCCGCTTTGTTGAATCGGGCATGGTCTGCGGATTCAAAGCCAACATTCAGCAGGCGGTGACCCATCCCTTTCGACTGATTTTTTTTGATCATCCCACGTCCCTGGAGATGTTAAATTTAAGGACCTCCAAACGGGTTCCCATATTTCTTAAGGCAACCATTCAAAAGGACGGCGAGGACTTCGACGGAGTCATCCGCGATTTAAGCGATGGTGGATGTTTTTATGTGATGAAATACTGGCAAGACCCATTCTGGGACGATCTTGGGATGGAAACCGATCTGTTGATCAAATTCACCATGCAGGGGGACACCTCCCCAACGGCACTTAAATGTAAACCCGCCCGGGTGATCAAAGACAAAGACGATATTCGAATGGGGCTTTCATTTGTTGAAATTCAACAGGATATCGCCGATAAACTGGCAAGCTTTATCGATTATGTTAGTCAATTTCAGGAAAAGGATGAATTCAAATAGGTGCCGATACCAGCCACACCGCACCGTTGCAGCGATGGGGCACATTCGTTTGAATAGAGAACGTCACCGGTGCCAGTGATGGCTTCAAAAGCGTTTGCAACCAGGTTCATCACCCCCTTTGACAGATGAACCGGTGAACCGACAAAGTCGAGTAACGCATCATCCAACGAATAAACAGTGATGCTTAAAAATAAACACGTTGCATTCCCATCTCATGTGGTATACCTTACCCCCAACAACCAAACGCTTTTCCGGATTCCTTTTGGGGACACCCACCTGACACGACATTTCCACGGAACCATCTGAATTCGGTATCCGGCAGGGGATCGCGCCTGCCAGTCCGATGGTATTTTTTTCAGTCTAATTCACGCCTGACGCAGCAAATGGGGGAATCATCCCATCGTAAACAGGCAATAGCCTTAAGGGACCAAACGTGGGTACTCGGGAAGATCAATATATTGATTGTTTTTACGCGAAATACAAAGGGCGGGTAGCACTTGCTGTGGGATATAACCAGAAAATGGAGGAGATATTTCCAATTGTCATCGAGGATGACAACAAGAAGCCGCTCGGCATCGTTGCCATGGCAACATCGCAGAATAAAGAAACCAGCGCTGTTCATATCTTTCATTTAAGCGCATTCAAATCAGAACGCGGTAACGGCAGCAAGATACTAAGAATTTTATGCCAAAAGGCAGATCGGTTGAATGTTACACTCAGCCTGAGCCCTGTGCCGTCCCCAAACGGCAAGAGCAATCAGATTAACAGCGCACAGCTGCTTGCCTGGTATCAAAAATTTGGGTTCAACGGCAACTCACTGTTGCGTCGCCTGCCAAAGAAACCTTCATCTTCTTTCGAATACGCTTGACTTCAATCCTTATACCAAGTATTTAGATATTAATGCAAGTTTTCATTGTTCCTGGTTGTACCTAAAAATCACGTAAGCCCCGGAATAGCTCCGGGGCTTTTTTTATTCTTGTAACATAGAAGGAAGGTATTTATTGAATTTCAAATCTTTTAATTTCCATGACAGTGTCGCCGCAGGCGTCGAAGCAACGGGATATAAAATCCCCACCCCGATTCAGGTCAAAGCCATTCCACATATCCTTGATAAGAAAGATGTAATGGGGATGTCCCAAACCGGATCCGGCAAAACCGCCGCCTTTGTCTTACCAATATTGAACCGGTTAATGGGCAAAAAGCTGGGGAGTATTCGTGGACTTGTTTTGTCCCCAACACGGGAGCTATCCGAACAAATACATAATGTCATCAAAGAACTTGGACAGAAAACCCGCGTAAGAAGCACATCTATCTATGGCGGCGTTGGCATCAGCCCCCAGATTCAAAAACTCAAGCATACCGATATCGTTGTGGCATGCCCGGGCCGGCTTCTTGATCATATAAGACGTAATACCATTGACTTTTCACAATTAGAAGTGCTTGTTATCGACGAAGCAGACCAAATGTTTGATATGGGTTTCCTTCCGGATATCCGGCGCATTTTGAACCATCTGCCCCAAAAGCGCCAGACATTGTTCTTTTCGGCCACGATGCCCCGCGAAATACAGAATTTGGCAAAAGACGTTCTGAAAAATCCAACGATCGTCCAGGTGGGTGATCCGGCACCTGCGGATACTGTCCGGCATGCGCTCTACCCCGTTGCCAGTCATTTAAAAACATCACTTCTGCTTGAACTGCTTAAAACCACCGCTATCGAATCGGCACTCGTATTTACACGAACCAAACACCGGGCAAAAAATTTAGGCAAAAAGCTGACAGTCGCCGGATATCGATCGACGTCTTTACAGGGAAACCTGTCCCAGAAAAGCCGTCAAACCGCACTCGAAGGATTTCGCGACGGGACTTTTCAAATTCTGGTAGCAACGGATATCGCTGCCAGAGGTATCGATATCGCCAAGGTTTCCCATGTCATCAATTATGACATCCCAGCCACCGCCGAAGCGTACATCCATAGAATCGGACGAACCGGACGCGCCGCAAACAGTGGTGATGCCTTTACCTTTATCACTGAAAACGATAAAGACATGGCTCAAGCGATCGGTCAGACCATCAGCACCTCGGTAGAACAACGAACGCTTGAAGGTTTCGCTTATCATATGGATGAATTAAAAACCCAAAAACAGCGCCGGCATCAGCCCCAAAGACATCAAACAAGGAAGACACGCCCGACCCAAAGGGCAGGGGGGCGAGACAGGAAAGGTGCCTTCAAATGGATGGCCTCTAAAAAATCAAAGAAAATTGACCGGGAAAACATGCCTTCTGCCGGCGAGGCTATTCCTGTGTGCTAACCGTCCAGAACCATCCGAATCACATCGGCGAATTCGGCTTTACTGATAGGTTTATAAAGTAAGGCCTTGATTCCGGCAGCTTCTGTTTTTTCGGATGATATGGCATCACTGTAGCCTGTACACAGAATAATAGCTGCATTAGGATTTATTTTTAGTATTTCTCCGGCAAGCATGAAACCTGTCATGTGCGGCATGGTTTGGTCGGTGATCACAATGTCAAAGGAATCCGGTGCGGCCCGATAAGCCTCAAGCGCCTCAAGGCTGCTGTTTAGCGTTGTCACGTGGTAGCCTAATGAACTCAGCATTTTTTTTACTAAATCTAGCAGTATTTTTTCATCGTCTACGAAAAGAATCCGCTCATTTCCTGACGGTAAATCAACTGCTATGTCTTCTAATCTGCCAGGTTCAAGGACGACTTTCGGCAACAAAACCGTAAAGGAAGTGCCATTACCAGGCCGGCTTTCCACAGCGATATCCCCCCCATGCTCCTTCACAATGCCGTGAACCACGGCAAGCCCCATGCCGGTCCCCTTGTCCTTTTCTTTTGTTGTAAAAAAAGGATCAAATATCCGATGGATAATACGGGAATCGATACCGCTGCCCGTATCGGAAATTTTCAGTTTGACGAATGGCCCTGGAGAAATATGATGGTGTTTCTTTCGGCTGGTTTCTTGATTGATAACGGTGCTGGTCAGATCAATTTCAAGCAAGCCGCTATTTTCATGCATTGCTTGCGCAGCATTTGTGCATAGGTTCATTACAATTTGATGCATTTGTGTAAGGTCGGCATTTACGATGCCCGCGTTCTCATCAATGGTCGTTTTGATCTCAATGGTCGTCGGCAGGGTCGAACGCAACAGTTTCGCCTCCTCTTTCACAACCTCCACCATATTTATCGGCTTTCGCTCCTCCTGCCCCTTTCGGCTGAATGTAAGGATCTGTCGAATGAGCTCCTTTGCTCGAAACGCTGATTTAAGGACCTGCTGAAGATAGTCATGGCCGGGGCTATCAGGCGCCATGTCATCACTGGCAAGCTCTGAATATCCGATAATGCTGCCGAGAATGTTGTTAAAGTCGTGGGCAATGCCACCCGCCAACGTGCCAATGGCCTCCATTTTTTGGGCCTGTTTAATGCTCTCTTCCAGTTGTTTTCGTTCGGTGATGTCGTAGAAAATGCCCAGAATCCCCGCAACCTTGCCGTCTTGGTCTTTCAAGGGAACCTTGCTGGTGACAATGCTTTTTTTCAGCCCGCCTGAATGGGTCAGCGTCTCTTCAATATCGTACATAGGCCGACCAGTGTTCATGACTTTTTTATCGCATTCGCAGTAAAAGGCTGCCTCTGTTTTGTCTTTGATCAAATCATAATCTGTTTTACCAATGATTTCATCCGGGTGTTTCAGCCCAAGCGTCTGTGCAAATGCGATATTGCATCCCAAAAAAACAGACTGTCTGTCCTTCCAGAACACATTATGGGGGACAGTATTCAGAATATTGTCCAGCAGTTCCGTTTGCTTTGCCAATGCGTTTTCAGCCTGGGTCCTTTCCGCTATTTCAGCCTTCAGTCCGTCTCTTAACTGTTCCAGGCTGCCGGCCATCGTATTGATTTCGTTCGTCAGTTTTTCAATTTCATCGCCGGTTCGCATATTAAACCGGTAACTCAATTCACCACTGCCGATGCGTGTGACCCCTTTTCGAAGCGTAAACAATGGTTTTGATACCAGTCGTGTCAAGAAAAACGCCAACCCGAAAGGAACAGTCGCAAGCAGAAGCAAACCAATGGTAAGCAATAAATTTCTGTGGGGGCGTAGAGATTCCCGAACCTTTTTTTGCGATACCCCAAAATGCAGCGTCGCATGAACCGGCGAGCCAATGCCGCGACGAAGGTGATAAATAAGGTCCCCCCGATTATTCTCTATTGGTACAATGTCCACCTGGGACGAATCGTTAATCAGGCCAAAACCCAAAAGCCCTTTCGGTACCCCCCTCATAAAAGTATGGACCAGTATATCGCCCCCTTTTTCAGCAAATATGTATTCAATGTAGGGATCTACCTTAACGATGGACTGATAGAACTTATAAAGTTCAACGGGATCATTTCTCAAAATATAATCTTCTGATTTCAACGCCACCAAAGTGACCAACTCTTTTTCATACCGGATATTTTCCTTGATATGATAGTCCACAATCCAAAAATGGGTCGCTACGGATATTCCCGCGATGACGACACCCGTACTCAAAAAGATGTAGGTGAATGTTTTCGTAAGAAATTTCATATGATATTTTTAACCGCCAAGATCAGGGCTACTTTTGTCTTGATGCCAAAAAATGCTGCAATTCTCTCACCGTATCATAATCTTCATCCTTCCCCTCCACAAAACAATCGATCTGCAAATTCTTCAAGTAGGTCTTCCCTTCTGGAATTTCATGAATTGTGAAAAATATACGCTTTAACTTCTCCTTTATTTCAAGAGTCATTGATGGCGTCACCACCACAGGGGGAATACCATAGGGTGGCGATTTTTCTACCACCACCGTTTTTTCAGTCAGTTCCGGATTCGTTGCCGCCATGAATTCATAGATCAATGAATCCACCGCAGCACCATCGGCCAAACCGTTGGAAACCGCGCAGATTGAATTGTCATGGCTGTATGTAAAGAAGGTTTTATCAAAGTAGGTTTCCGGCGTTTCGCTGCGCTGGGCCAGATAGTAGGCAGGCACCATAAATCCCGTGTTGGAAAGCGGGTCCGTGAAAGCAAACCGTTTTCCTCTCAGGTCTTCGAAGCATCGTATCCCGCCTTCTTTGGCGGCAATAAAATAAGAGTAGTAGACTTTTTCACCATGACACATCGGCACCGCGATGATTTCCATGCCATATTCTGCTTTACCGGTCACGTACGGACCGGAGCAGATAAAGGCAAGGTCCACTTCACATCGTTCTAGCATATTATTGACTTCTAAATAGGTTTTCTTCTGAACAAATGTGACCCCCATATCCATGCATTTTCCAATCAGATTCAACAGCCCCACATAGTATTTGAATGTATATTTTGGCGAAATCATGGCCGAAACCGCAATCTTTAAATCAGACGGCGAGCTATTTTGTGATGGTTCCGATCTTTTTTCAATCACATCGTTGAAGTCAATCTTGACCGGGTCCTTTTCCAACACTTTCAAGGCGTCCGTTTCGGAAACCGCCGGCGACGCAAAAAAGCTCCATATAAACAACACCATGAAACCGCAGTAAAAACACTTTGAAAATGACAATACGCCTCCTTTTTAAATGAAAGGTATTAATTTGTATCGAAACCGTTTATTGGTATGACGTGTTTGCGTCACGCGTTTCTGCCGGTCGGGGAACCAGGCATGTACCGCATCGGCAGTCCTTCGGAAACATTTAAGGCATGCTTGTAATATGGCTTGACTTTGATGAGTTTACTCCATCGCCCCCCCTTTTTGTCAACTATTATAATTTAAACCTTGATAATTATCGATCATTCCAATGAGAGAGAAAAAAGCCATTGTTATTATCTATTTGAAATACATCTTTCGATAACACTATATAGAATCATTCATTATTCCGTCATTTTTTAATATTTTAATCACTTCAACTTCATAACTGTTGAATGATACGAAAGGGGCAAAGGAATGAGTGGAGATTACCGATCCATGTGGGTGGACTTGGGCCTTGATCTTGAAGCACACGATTCTCTCCTTGGCATTCTGGGAGAGGCCTATCAAGACATTTACCTGGCACAGCAAAACAGACCGACGGGGATGGCTTATTTTGACTTTGTTATGAGCGAAGTCCACGGCCTGCGGATCAGGGAATTGCTCGACGAAAAAGCGGCCGGCCGCAAGATTATCGGATCCTATTGTGTCTTCGTGCCGGAAGAGATCGTTTTGGCTGCCAATGCTACTCTGGTGGGACTCTGCTCTGGGGCGGATTTTGCAACCGAGGAAGTGGAGCGGCTGCTCCCGCGCAACACATGTGCCTTGATTAAATCAGCCTTCGGATTTAAACTCGGCAAAGTTTGCGCCTACCTGGAAAGCGCTGACATGATTGTGGGTGAAAACACCTGTGACGGAAAGAAAAAGGCCTATGAATCTTTGGACGGCCTCATCGACAACCTCTATGTAATGGATCTGCCTCAGGTTAAATCCAATAATGGAAAAGAACTTCTAAAGACGGAATACCAGCGTTTCAGGAAGACGGTCGAAACGCTAACCAGCACCGCCGTAACAGCGGATTCCTTGAAACAGGCCATCCAGACGGTCAACGCCAAGCGCACAGCACTTCATCGGCTCGCATCACTTCGAAAGGCTGATCCTGTCCCCATTTCCGGGTTGGACGCTCTCTTGGCTAACCAGGTGTTTTTCTATGATAACCTGGCCCGGTTTACCGAATCGGTAAACAAAATATGCGACGAGTTGGAAGATAGAATTAGACAGAAAAACGGGGTTTTTCCTGAAAAAGCGCCCCGAATATTGATATCCGGTTGCCCACAGGCAGTTCCCAACTGGAAGCTCCCCATGATTGTTGAATCCACCGGCGCTGTCATTGTCGGTGAGGAATCCTGCGTGGGCGAACGCAGCACCCGAAACCTTACCGCAAACGCAGGACAAACCATTGACGAAATGATGGACGCCATTGTTGACCGGTATTTCCAGGTGGATTGCGCCATTTTCACACCCAATTCCGAGCGCTTGGCCCATATTGAGGAAATGGTCAAAAGCTATAATGCCGATGGGGTCATCCACTATGGCCTCCAGTTTTGTCAGCCCTATCTCATGGAGTCCTTTCCGGTTGAAAAAGCCCTGGAAGAAAAAAATATCCCCTGCTTACGAATCGAAACGGACTATAGTATGGAGGATATCGGCCAACTGACGACCCGCGTTGAGGCCTTTGTTGAGATGCTTCGATAGGCTTTTGGAATAAACAGTTTATACATTTTCAAGACAGTAGAGCCATTTCATTATTCCATAACGGAAACGTAAAAAAATTTGAGATGAACGATCGTTGGACCGCCGGGACGGATAAGTTCCTTGAAATTATGGCAAAGGCCCTTGGTTTTTAAATAGATGCATTTGGTGCGGCCCTTCTCTCCATGGATCATCGTTGATTTTTAGGCCGCTACGTTATCGAGTGAGTTGAAGCTGGCGTAGCGTATCCAGGAGATTGGCTTTTCTGATCGGCTTGAACAGATAGGCGTCACATAACCCCTTAAAGGCATCCATGACATTTTTCGTATCCTCAACCGCTGTGGTCATGATTATTTTTGCACCATGCGTTGAGGTAATCCCCTGGGCTTCTTCCTTCGCTCTGATGTGCTGCAGTGCCGCCTGCCCATCCATTTCCGGCAGCATGATATCCAGGCAAATCAGGTCATAGGGTTCATTTGCGTCCAAGGCACGCGATACCGCCTCAACCGCTTCTTTGCCGTTAACCGCTATGTGTGCCTGCCCGTAGCCTGTCAGCAGCTCCTGAAGAATCAAACGACTTGTAAATTCATCCTCGACTATCAGCGTTTTCATGGTGTCCCCCCTAATAAAAACTATAAGTTTATTCGCATCGCTTCTTTTACCCGGGCAAACTCCGCTTCTAGTTTGACCAAGGTATTTTCATTTACAAGCAACACACCATCGCCATTTGCGTTTTCTATTTCACGAGCCACCCTTGCCATCGCTTCGGCGGATACATTGCGACAAGCCCCCTTAATGGCATGAGCCTGTCGATTGATACCTGATATATCGCCAACTGCTACGCTTTTCTTTAATTCATTTATCTGTACCGGAATATCATCAAGAAAACCATGCATCACCTTGCAAACGAGTTGCCGGTCCCCCATCATTCGTTCCAGCATCCCGGCCATGTCGAAAACAATGGGTCCTGTATTCGTATGGCATGGATTATCCGTTTCCCAGGCCTCTGTATCACTCCTAGGTTTATCCGAAGAGAGCCATTTGTCCATCACTTTGGCCAGCGTCTCCGGGTGGACAGGTTTTGATAGGTAATCATCCATGCCGGATTTGAAGCAACGATTCCGATCGGCAGTTGTCGCGTGGGCGGTCATGGCTATAATCGGAACCTCATGGTTTAGCACATCGGATTTGAGATCACGAATGTGTTTTGTGGTCGAAATTCCGTCCATCTCCGGCATCTGAACATCCATTAGTACCAAGTCGTAAGGAATGGTTTCAAGGGCGTTTATGGCATCGTTGCCATTGCAAACCACGTCTGTCTTATATCCAAGTTTTGCCAGCATTCCCACAGCAACATACTGATTGGTCAAATTATCTTCCGCCAGCAGTATTTTAAAACCATTGGGCTCCATTTCACGAATGGTGCGCTTCACCCCTATTTCAGGCATTCTCCTGGCGGGCTTATCGGTCATCACGGCAGCAATACTTCCAATAAGTTCGGATTGACGAATTGGTTTCGTTAAACAGCCAGAAAATCCGACTTTCTCAAAACGATTGACATCGCCGCGAATCCCCAGGGGCACCATCATTATCAATCGGGTATCAGCGAACAATTCACCAGATGTGATTGTTTTACCCAGTGTCTCAGCGCTAAAGCCGGGCATGTTACTGTCAATAAGAACCACCTGATAGGGGGTATTTTCCAATTTGGCCTTTTTCATCAGGTGAAGACAGGTTTCTCCATCGTCCGCCGTATCAGGAAGCATTTTCCAGCTTCGGAACCACATCCTTAGCGCCTCCCGGTTCGTCACATTGTCATCCACTACGAGCACCCGGGTTCCCTGAATGTCGATGGGGGGCAAACACTGCTTTAGCGGTTCGTTCTGTTTCAGAAAACATGCCGTGAACCAGAAGGTGGCTCCTTGCCCCACCTCACTCTCCACACCGATACGCCCGCCCATGGCCTCGGCCAGTCGCTTTGATATGGCAAGCCCCAAACCGGTACCACCATATTTTCGTGTTATGGATGCGTCCACCTGGGTGAACTGTTGAAACAGGTCGAACTGCCGGTGCGCAGAAATACCAATACCGGTGTCACATACGGTGAAGCGAACCACTGCCTTGGTATCAGTTTCTGATTGAAGGTCCGCCTGTAATGAGATTTCACCCTTATCGGTAAACTTTAATGCATTACCCACGAGATTGGTCAGTATCTGGCGCAGCCGGACGGGATCGCCACACAGGAAGGACGGCGTCTGGGGTGTAGTGCTGCAAATGAATTCCAAATCTTTTTCATGGGCTTTATAGGCCATCATCTCGGCAAAATCATCCAGTAGACTTTGTAAATCAAAGTCGATTGATTCTATATCGAGTTTTCCAGCTTCGATCTTTGAATAGTCAAGGATATCATTGATTATCTCCAATAGCGCTTCGCTGCTGGACATCACTATCTTCGCGTAACGCCCCTGGGTATCATTGAGTCCGGAATCCAATAGCAACCGGGTCATGCCGATAATCCCATTCATGGGTGTACGAATTTCATGGCTCATGTTGGCCAGGAACTCACTTTTGACATCACTTGCCATCTCGGCTTTGGCGACCATGCTGTTTGCAAGTGCTGTTTGCTCGGCAAGTTGTGCGTTCATTGATATTAATTTTTCCTGGGCCTCTTGGGCGGAACGCCTTGTGCTCTGCTCATCAGACAATGTTTTCCGGAGTTTTTCTTCGGCTTTCTTTTTATCCGTGATATCCCTCACAACCGTCTGTAACACCCGTTTTCCGTTGAGATCCAGGGCTGTCAGCAGTACTTCTGCAAAAAAAACTTCATCGGTGTGTTTACACTTATAAATCCACTCAAAACGCTCATTTCCTTTGTTGATAGCCGCCTTGATTTTTTCAACAGCCACCATTAGTGACGCCCTTCCGTCCGGCTGAAAAGCAGGCGACATATCATCAAATTTCATGCGGCAGAACTCTTCTTCCGTTTTACATCCGAACATATCCAATGCTGCGTTGTTACATGAAAAAAAGATGTTACCATCCAACATCATAATCGCATCATCGGAGGAAGTATAAAGTGTGCGGAAAAGTTCTTCTCTGTTTTCAAGATCTTGCTGCAATCGATAGGCATCGGTTACATCCCGAAACACAAGGACAGCGCCCACAACCATGTCATTTTGATCCTGAACCGGAGCACAACTGCTTGCGATTCGATATTCCTTTGCGGATCGGGAAATGAGTATCATATTTTTACCCCCATCGATCAGTTGCCTTTCCTGCAGGGCACGATCAACCGGTTGCGGGAGAATGGCCCGCGTTTCAGCGTGGACGATATGAAAGACATCCGTAACGTACGTTCCAATAGCGTCACCAACATTCCAGCCGGTAAGCGATTCGCCCACCTGATTGAGGTTCGTCACACGCCCCTCCTGGTCGGCCATCAAGACGCCCTCACCAATCGAGCGCAACGTGGAAGCCAGCAAATCGTTGCTTTCGATCAATTTGCGGTGCTGTCTTTGAATACGTTGATCAGCGTGCCGCAACATCACCATTAATAATGAAAAAAGTCCCGAAAGGAGCAAGAGTGATCCGCCGGCCAGAACCCAAATCAGCCTTTTTTTCGTCAATACTGTATTCGAAAGATCCTTCAGAAACAGCAATCCCCCCACATCGCGTCCCGAAGCATCGGCAATAGAGGTCAGCATAAAGCGCCATGATCGACCGTCAAACGAAACTTCATCCTTATAGGGGATCGTGCCATGGTTTTTCCCATTGAAAATACAAGCACATTCGACCGGGAACTTCGGTAGAGAGGAATAAATGATGACATCGTCGGTCAGGCAATCCCAATGCCCTTCCCTGTCGAGCATCACCATGCCGGCTTCCCAGTCAATTTGCCGAAGCTCCTTTTTATAAATGGCGACAACCACCTCAACGCCATGGTCATCATGAATAGTGGTCAACACATCTTCAATCTCTTTACCTAATTCCAGATATCCGACAAGCTGACCGGCATCATAGATGGGATGAACAACGCGAAGCGCAAAGGTGCCAAGCGGGCCCAATTCAATACCTGAAAAAATTTTTCCAGTCCGCTCTGCTTCACAGGCAGTAAAGCGGTCAATACGGTCGCCGTATCTTTCCGGCATATGAATCCGTACCAAGTTGACGCGATCGGGACGATGAAAATAAAAATGAGTAATGCCGTAATCTTTTCGAAGTTTCGAAAATACAGTGCTGTAGGAAGCCACCAGTCCCTCTCGGTCTTGATGTTTCAACAACTCTAAAAGCTGGCGGTCCTTGAGAATAACCCCTTCAATGGTAATTATTGCCCGGACCTGCGCCATCAATGATTCTGAAAATTCCTTTGAGACAATATCAAGGACCTGCTCAATGGCCTTTTCGAGACTTCTGTTGTGCATGCTCAAAAAAATAGTGGTGAAACAGCCAACCATCAGCAATAAAATGATTGCAAGCGGGGCTAATAACGAGCGATAGCCAAGTGACGTCCGCTTATTTCTATGGAGCGCCGATGGTATCTGCTGAAACTTCATCGATTGTCCTCTTTTTACTTAGAGCGCATGTAAATTCCGTTGTTCGGTTCGATGTCCTTTTATCAACGCCTGGGGGGGAATGAGCCATCGATACGCCCCGCTGTTTGATCCGTGTTAACGCACGTCGATAACATCATCACCCGTTGGGGGCAGTATGTTGCACTGATTTCGTCCCATGGCTTATTTGTCAATCGGACAATATCAAAACGTCTGTAATTATTTTTTTTTACATGGACATAAGGAACAATTTAATATGGCGCTACAATAGAGGCCTTACCACGGACTGATCGTTAGCTTATGGCTGTATCACATTTAGATCCTTTATCAGAAACATACACGCACGTAAGCGCCCTAAAAGAAAGTGTGTATATAGGCAGAAGGTTATCGACTCTCGACTGTTGACTGTTGACTGTCGACCGATACAAATATCTTGCAGGAATCTGTCTCTCGTTTTATATTTTCCCAACTATTTTTCCCGCTACCGGTTGTAACCTTACGAACGCTTGGCCGGCGAATCGGCTAATATCGGGTAATATCATGAAAATTTTAGACGCTACTATCGTGACCAAAATAAAATTTGTATCCCTTTTTGCGGTCTCATATCTGGACCGAAAGGGGAACACCAAACGCTGGCACATGGTCAGCCGCGCGGAACACCCCAAATGCGTTTCCGAAAACAATCATCGCCCGGACGCCGCCATCATTGTTCCGTATCATCGCGATCAAGAAAAACTGGTGGTGATACGCGAGTTCCGGGTGCCGGTCGGCGGCGATATGTATGGGTTTCCAGCGGGACTCATAGATCCGGGGGAAAACCTTATCGAATCAGCCGGCAGGGAGCTTTTTGAAGAGACCGGATTGAACTTAGCCAAGGTATACCGGCATAGCCCGGCAATCTATTCTTCGGCCGGCATTACCGACGAGGCCATCGCCATGGTCTTTGCAGAGGTATCCGGTGTCCCCAGCGTTCGTAATACCCAGGACTCAGAAGATATTGAGGTATTATTGATGGACCGGGAAGAAGTACGCGCCTTGCTGAAGCGAACGGATATTGCTTTCGGCGCCCGTGCCTGGCTGGCAATGGACGCGTATGTTCGGATGGGGATTGATTATTTTACGGGACGGTAAGGTTCACCTTACCACAATCGGCTTCCCGCTCCAGGGCGTTATTTTTTCCACCGACTTGTCCTGAAATTCCGCCGGTAGTTCCTCAACCATATCAAACGTTGCGCCTAAACGCCCGAACCCCACACAAAAAGCCACCCATGTGCCAAGTTCAATCAGCTGGCCTTCTGAAAAATGATTGCGCAAATTGTCAATCACCGCATCATCGATCGCATAGTGGTTCGTGGCAAAAAGATCGGCATAGGCCAGTGCCGCCTTCTCCGCCTCGGAAAGATTATCTGCCGTCATCGGTTTTTCAAGGGCGCATACCAACTCTTCGGTCACACCGGCATTAACGGCATCTTTATAACGAATAGCCAGGCAACTGCGGCACTGGTTATGGTACGCAATCCGCAAGCGGACCAGTTCCATCAACCGTTCGGTAAGAGTCCAATCGGTTTTGATGCCCCCCCCCAATGCAATGATCCCTTTGGCAATGGCCGTTCGATGGGCGAACATGCGCATGGCCCCCTGCTCCAGAGGCGTTGCCTCATCGGCGTTAAAAAGCGTGCGCAATTCTGGATCCCAATCAGAAGGGTCTAACTTTTTAATTCGGCTCATTCTTGTCTCCTAATAATGCTATTGGGAAATTTCTTTTCCCATTCTGTAATTCAGTTCTTTGATCACATGGCCGCTTTTGCTGTATTGGCGTGAAGGGCCATCCAGTTGACCGGCCTTGTAGTTCTCCACCAGCCACAGATAGCCAGAACCTGCATATTGTTTCTTTTTTCCGTCTAACAACCCACTTTTATAATATTCTTCTGTTTTCAACTTTCCGTTTTTAAAATAGTATTTCCGGCAGCCTTCCCGCTTGCCCAATTTATAGTGGGCCTCTTCCCTCAACGTTCCTTTCGGATAAAAAAACTGGATTTTCCCGTCGTATTCGCCATTTATGTAATATTCTTTGGCCTTAATGTTGCCACCCTGATAAGAGGATACCCACTCGCCGGTCTCCTGGTCGTTTTCAAAGGCACCCTCTACCTCCGGGGTACCATCTTCAAAAAAAGAATGGAAAACGCCTTCCCGTTTCCCTTCTACGTAGGATAATTCACTTTGCACCTTTCCATCCATGAAATAAACGGTTTTTCTACCATTCATTTTACCCTTTTCATAGAAAATAACTTCCTTGATTATCCCGGTGCAATCATAAAAATGCTCTGCTTTTCCGTCCAATTCGTCCATGCTGTATAGGTATTTTGTCAAAACATTCCCATTTTCACAGTATCGGATGAAAGGCCCGTCCAACTTCCCGTTGCTAAAGGTTCTTATTTTTTCCAATGCACCACTTTCGTAATAATGTGTTACAACACCATCCACTTGGCTTCGGTTATAAACGCCCTCGTATTTTAACTTTCCGCTGGGGAAATAATAATACCTGAAGGGACCATGCAATATGTCTCCTGCCATGGTTTCCTCAATAACGAGAACCTCCTTGTCACCATGTTTGGAATATTCTTTTCGGACCCATTTCATGCCAAAAATAGGCGGTGGAGTGACACTCTTTGAAACCGATGAATTCGGCGCCGTCGAAGATGATGATGTATGGTGGGTGTTCGGCCCAGCGCAGGAGACCAGAAAAAAGAGCCATAGGAACAGGGCCACATACTTTATCATAACGGGCTCTCCTCTTTACAAATATTCGATTTTAGCGTCTGATATTTTGCCTTTAATTCGTCGCTGCCCAGATCCGGGTGAAGGACCAAGGTGATGTTTAGCACATCACACGCCTTGGCGACATCCCCCAGTTTGCTCAACGCAAAAGCGGTTTTATATCGAGCCTCAAACCAGTGATACGTGCCGCTTTTGACCCCATCCGAGAATGTTCGCCAGGTATCCAGGGCCATTTCCCAATTCTCCTTTTTCTCGTAGAGATTCCCCAGATTATATACCGCATCTGCGGACAGGGAGTTTCGTTTGAGGATGTCCTGATAGACGGCTTCTGCCTTTTCCAGCTGATCACGATCCGTATAAATCCGGGCCATGGCAAGCTGAGCGGTGTCGCAATACTCAATCTTTTCCGATGAACCGCACGAAATTTTATGGAGACAATCGTAGGTCATCAGTGCGAAATCCCAATAGCGCTCTGCGTTGCCATCCGAAACCGCTTCAATTGCCCGACCATCCCTGTCGAATTTTTCCGCCAGTCGTTTTAAAGCAGCATATGTCCCTTGATTGACGGGCGCCTTCGCCAAGCGCAAAAGTTCCTCTTCAGCGTCCTCCTGCATGTATAGGCATTGGTACATGATCATTCTAATTTGGAATGCCTTGTTTCGAAGATTCTTTTCTCGGGGATACTCTTTTTCAAAATGCTTCAACCGATTCAAATGATGCCGCATCTCCGCTTTATCCCCGTAAATGGAAAGATTGGATGCAAGAACGAGCATATAAGGCGCAACTTTTTTCGCATGCCCCGATAGTTCTTTGTTGCTGGCAACACCTTTTTGATAGGCTTTCAGTAATCCTACGCCTTTCGCATGAAGATCCTTTGCCGCCCGGGATAAACGCTGGCCGCTTTTTTCAAGCAGCGCCAGCTCGTCAACACAAAATTGAAGCTCTGCATATTTGGCAGATACGTAGTTTGGAGAATTAGAGTGCACTTTCGAGAATTCGCTGGCAGCTTTCCGGGTGTCCCCCAGCTGTTGATAATGTTTTCCCATGTTGAAATGTGCATCACTCATCTCAGGGCAGTTCCCCCCGCACCGTTTAATGTAGCTACCAACCGCATCGATAAATATGTTATAAGCCCGCTGACTGTTCTCTTTTTGATACTGGCGGTTCCCTGCCACATAGTATAGCGACACAGCCTGTTCCAGGAGGGCGGATTTTGGAAACTTTTTTTGGAACCGCTTGAGATAGAATAACGCCTTTCCATATTGGTCTTTCTTGCAATAAATGTAGGCCGTATGAAACCATATGCCATCCAAACGGTTGCCAATTTTTGCAGTGGTGTCCTTTATGACCGGCAGATAATAAGCAAGTGCACGGTCGAAAGCCTTTCTTTCAAACATAACATCACCCAAAGCCGTGGCGGCAACCGGCCCCAGCTCAGCATAGGAAAATCCTTCAAAATCAGGTGCATTTTCTTTAACATACCGGTAGACTTCCGCCATGCCGGCAGGGTCTTTTCCCAACTGTCGTAGCGTTTCCAATGTCTTTTTCAGCGGCTTTTTTGCCAAGTTAAGTGCATCCGTATCCTTTTTCTCTTCTTTTTGTACAAGGGCCACCACGATTTTGGCATTAATCTGATCAAGGCCTAACCGGATATGCTCGGGAATTTTTTCATCAGGGAAGTCTTCTTTCAACTCATCGATGGTTCTTGACGCCAGCTCATAATTGCCCGTTTCGTAAAGCATGCGGACCTCTTCGTAAAGGCACCGAATGAACAATGGGTCATCCCTGCCGACCTTCTTTTTGACAGACACCAGGTCTCGCCGGGCCCTTTCATAGGCCTTTTGCTTCCCGTAACACAGGGCACGGCCGAGAAGACTTCGGGTAATAACGGCATCCTCTTTAAAATCGATAAAAGACCGGGAAAACCCATTGATCGCTTCGGTCAACAGGGTATCAATCATTGGATCACCATCGGCAAAGAACATGCTGGTGTAATATCCATTCCACCCCATCCAATAGCTGGAAAGTGAAATAAGATAATGAGGGTCCTGCCATGCCGGTGATTTTAGGAATGACGATGGGTCATCGAGCGTATCCAGTTTGTTCTCCTGGATATCCTGTATGATGCTTTCATTGCGCTGTAGGACCTGTTTCAGTAAGGATCTAATGTTTAAAAAAATGTTTTTCTCTTTCTGTCTGGCAGTTTTTTTCCTACCTGAAGCCCCTGCCTGCAGGGCCACCAGCGCACTGATGCATTCACCCGATTTAATCAGGACCTGCCGCTGAAGGTCTGCGGTCACGCGGCCTTCGGAAATTGCCTGTACCAGATACTTTTCGATATGCGATACCGCTTCCCCCATCTCGCTGGCAGATGCAATCTCAGCCGGATGAAGATCTTCTATGGTCGTTTCTCCATAGGCCCGACTGCTCCGAATGTCATTAATTCCCATAAAAAACATGGAAAGAAGTAAAATTAAAGATTTCCCCAGTCGGCCCTTAGGAACATTCATAGCGATGCGTCGGTTCATTCTTTAAACCCCAGTGTTGCATTAAAAAATTTGGAAGGCGTCAATTTTACATAGTATAACAACAGCTTAATTCGATTATTGGCAAAGTTTTTAAATTTCACAAACGTGTGGATTCCAGGATCCATGTTATTTTGCCATATTTTTTAACCCAATGGGAAAGCGCGAGAACTCCAGATGCTGCGTTATCAAGGGTTTGAAGTAAACGACTACGTCTTCACCCTTGATGCCTTGCCTCTGAAGCCCTCGCGCTTTTGCAACACTGGGGTATAACCTGTTCCCTCCGATTTTTTACCGTTTAGTGCGTATATCACAAACATCCACGCTGGTAAGCACCCTAAAAAAAGGGCATAAACTCCGACTCTGAAAGCGTGTGTCTTGACAGAAGGTTGTTGACTCGCGACTCTCAACTCTCGACTCTCAACTGTTGACTGTTGACTGTTGACTCTCGACTGTTGACTGACGACTCACGACTTCCGGCTTAGCCGGATTCGGTCTATTGTGAAACACTGAAAACGATATTCTGCTTATTCGACTTCAGGCAGGTGTCATAAACACCAATGACATGCTTATACGGAACGTTGTCACTTGGCTCAAAGATGATCAGAATGTCCTCTGGAAGCTGATCCAGATAATAGAGCAGATCTTCATAAGAGTAAACGATCCGTTCCTGAAGGTATATTTTCATCAGCTGCTGGTCCTTTATCATTTTGACCCGCAATTTGATGGTTTCATAGTCTTTTGGAATTTCATCGCTGACTTCGCTGCCGGACTGGGGAAGCCGGTTCTCAAGAACCCCTTCTGATTTGTTGAAGTTGATGGTCATCAGAAAAAAAATCATCAGCAGAAATATCACATCGATCAGAGGGGTTATGTTGATGGCGTTTCGTTTCTGGTAATCCTGTTGAAGGCTTTTCAGTCGCATCGGTTCAATCCTCCTGAAGGGGTGAAGGCCTGTCTTTCACAGTGGAGAATTCTATCTTTTGGATGTTGGCATGAGACAATTGCTGCATCGCCTTTTTAATCACCCCATACGGTACCTTCTCATCGGCCTGTATTAAAACACTCAAATCCCGAGGCAGCCCCGGTTTTATCTTACGGAGGCGATGGAGTTGAGACAGTTGTATTTTCGCTCTGTCCAGCAGGACCATGTCTTTGGATTTGATGGTCAAGGATATTTTCAGCCGTTTGTCCACGATGCTCGCTTGGGTCTCACTTGCCCTGGGCAGATCGAGTTTTCGGATATGCATTTCCGAAAAATTAATCATGATAATAAAGAAGATAATGATCAGAAACACCACATCGATCAGGGGGGTCATGTTGACCGCCATGGCAGACCAGATACGTTTTCGATAGGCGCGCATGGGTTATTCCTTGTCCGACGGGTTCGTTTTAAACGACGCCACGATCTGTTCCGCGGCAAGGGCAGCCTCACCGGTGTACTCGTCAATTCGGTTTTTAAACACCGCATATCCATACAGGGAGGGAATGGCCACAATCAATCCCATGCATGTGGTGACAAGGGCCTCAAAAATCCCGCCGGCCAGTTGTTTGGGCTCGATAGCACCGGCCACATTGGCAATTTCGTTAAAACACCTCAGCATGCCGATAACCGTCCCTAAAAGTCCCATCATGGGGGAGATGTTGCCAATTACATTCAGGTGTTCTATTTTTCGTGCAATGGCGCTGGCCAATGCTTCTCCGGTATCCTCCATGGCCTTGATCATCGACTGGTACCCCAGCCTCGATTCTTTCAGGCCTGCGATCGTCACCTGGGCAAAAAAAGAGGGCCGATCTTTATCCAAGGTGTCAACCGCCGTTTCCAGGTTCCCTTCCTCAATGATTTTACTGAGTGTCTCGACATCCTTGGGGGGCAGAATTTTCACTTTTCGAATGGTAATGGCATAATCGAGAATAAGCCCCAAAGACACAATAGAGAGCAGAATAATCAAATACCCCACAATACCGCCTTTTTTAATGATATCCAGCAGGCTCATAACAGTGGTGGAATTTCCCGCTTCCGCAGTGTCGTCGACCGCCACCGCCGCGGTGTCCGCCCTGCCCGGAGATTTTCCCAAATCGTTCGTCGTGTTCTTATCATCGAACGCCGCCATAAGGGCATCGGCAGCCGCCCCTCCGGGAATGGCATTTTCTACATCGCTACCTTCCCCAAAAGCCGTTACAGCGCAAAAGGCCCATAGGATAATCATCAGCGCGATCGTCGGAAAAACCAGGATAATCTTTTTGTGTCCCATTAATGTGTCTCCTTCTTGAAAACTGCGGCTACAGGTTTTTCATAAACTCATCGAGATACATTTCCCAACGAGTCCCAAAAATCATCAACAGCATGTGCTGAACGACTTTCTCATCATGAATCAAACGGGCACTCTCTCCTCCCCCTGCGCGGGCGAACGATTCGAAATCCCTCATTACCATTTCAGGATCGGTTATAAATTCATAACTTTCGATGTCCGGATCGGTCATTCTTGGCAGATAATATTTCTCCCACACAAAATGCGACAGTTCCCGGCTTTTTCGAACATCGAGCACCGATAGCTTGCCGCCCATGTCTTCTCTAAAGTGCCTGGCCAGTTCAATACCACGGGGAACATCTTCCATGTATGGCGGCGCATCACCGATGAGCAGAATAAATTTTCTGGATTTCTCATGCCACGCCATCTCTTCCACAGCCACCCGAATCCCCTCGGCAACGGCCTCTCTGATGTCCCACCCCCCAACACTGTCGACTTCATCCAAAAATTTCTGCAAGGAGTGAATGCCATAGGTCAGGGGAACTTTAATGGTAACGTATTCGTCTTTCCTGTCCCGATAGGTAACCAAACCGATCCGGCAGGAGGGCACCAGTTTCTTGAATTGCGTAGCAAGGGTTCTGATTTTGAGTTTAACATCTTCTATATATCGCGCCATGCTTGAGGTCGAATCAAACACAAACACCACATCCAGGCCGCCCTCTCGAATCGATTGAATATGCCTTGAAAAGGCACCGCCCATCACCATTATGTCCGAACCTGTGTCCAGGGGTTTTCCGCCGGTGGCCGGATTGACCCATTTGCTGTCCATGGCAGCCGCCTGGACGCTGATGATGTCCAGCTCATCGGCCTTGGACTCTGGCAAAATTTCAACATCGGGTATGACCGGCCGATACTCGATTTCCGGGACTGGATCGAACATCGTATCATCGGCATCAAAATCGTCCTTTAAATCGGAACCAAAAAACTTGAGCCCTTTGTCCTGATTCCCTTCGCCCAAAATTTTTACCGGCAGCGGCTCTTCCACCACAGGTCGCTTTCCAAACCAGGTCCAGGTCACAAAATTTGCATAAAAGAGGACGGACATATGGATCAGAAAAGAGATGACGATCGGTGAGATTGCAATCAGGAAGACGTAAAAAACGGTGATCTTCCTAAAAATGGGTGTCTTGGGTTTCAAAGATACCATGTCTACTCCATATTTGTAGCGTAAATACCAATGTGGAGATCAGTGCTGACACAAATGGATCCCTACCACTGAGAAAATTCACACAGATTCATCAGAACGACGGTTTTTATGTAACGTTTAATTGAATTTCAGACCGAAAGGTGGTGCGTCAAACTTTAATGCCACAACCGCGGAAATATTTCAATCACCCAATGGAATGATTTTTTTAAGTTCTATCGACCTGTCGCAAAACGTCCGCCCCCGTAAAAAGATCCAACCCCCTTGCACGCCGAATGGCCTGCAATCGACTCTCGACCTCTATTTTTCTGAATATGTTCTTTAAATGTGTTTTTACCGTGTTAATTGAAATGGAAAGTTTATCGGCAATATCCTTGTTTTTATAGCCGGCGGACAGGAATGATAAAATTTCGATTTCTCTTCTCGTAAGGTTAAACTTATTTTTGCTGTCCATATGAGCGAAAAAAGCTTTCAAGCGAATCAGAAGATCGCTGCAACGCTGTCTTTTTGATGTCCCATAGGATTGAATTAAATCCATTTGATGATTTTCAATATCTGCAATCGTAGACGCCGCAGCCGTCAATTGCATCCTTTCAATGTTAACCGCGGATACAAGGAGCCTTAACAGAGGCCGCTGCAAAAGAATTTCCTGTGGCAATTTGAAGATCCACCGCTGCAAAGACGCCCGTTCGAACTGTTCAGAAAGAGATCTCGAATTTTCTTCTAAAAAATCTGCGAAAAATACGACGTCGGTCGATTCAAACGCATGCTGGAACGCATCTTCGAAATAATGATGTTCAGCGAACCAATATGCTGCTCTCTGCAATATCCGGGTTGTTAAATCGGAGTGTAATGCAGCGACGTTTGCTTTAATCGCCTCTGAAAATAATGAATGATAGTGATACCACTGAAAATCCGACTCCGCCGAAATAAGTAAGAGATGCTGCCCGTAAAGATCATCCAATATTTTACCGGCATCATCAAATCCTGTAATATGTTTCGCCAAATTAACATCAAACCTTTTTAAAATGGACGTTTGATATAAAAAAGACCTCACCTTTTCTGGCTGGACATTCACAATTTCGTGAAAAAGATAATCACTGATTTCCCTTTTTACCGTCCCTGTAATATCCGTTAGATTTTTTTCCCCGCTTTGGGAGAAGGCCAAGCCGATAATCTCAAGCGCAGCAAGCCAACCACCCGTATATTTTAGGACACCAACGAGTTGACCAGTTGTCAGCGCCAAAGAAAATCTATTTTTAAAAAATGCAGTGGCCTCCTTTAGGGTCAATCGTAACTCGGCAGGCAAAATCGCCAGCGTATTGTATTGATATTTAAACCGCCCTAGTATAAGGGGCAATCCGCAACGGCTGACGATGATAATATGAAGATTGGCAGGGAGATATTGAAGCAACCGCCTGAGAACGTTGTGGACCGCATTGTTCACAATCCGATGGTAGTTATCAAAAACCAGATAGATGTCCTTGGTGACAGTGACTGCCGCCTGAACGATCACAGAAACGATGTCCGTTTCTACCAATTTGCGTTGATTTTTGAGCATGGGATTGACGGTTCTCGCCAATCGATCATCAATGGCCGACACCGCCATTAACAAGCGCCTCCCAAAACAGGGAAAATCATTATCGGCTTCCTTCAAAGCATACCAGGCATAAGGGAAATTCGTCTGACGAAGCCACTGGTGCGCCAGTGTTGTTTTCCCAAATCCGGCAGGCCCCGTGATGAGAATCAATTGGCGGTTCCCCCCGGAGCGTAAGCGCTTGAGCAAATCTTTTCGCACAAGCATCCGATGGGGTGGCGACGGCTTCTTTATGTTGTCTTTAATCAACAGTTACCCTATTGATGCATTAAAAATTCGGCAGTTTTCAATTTTGCATAGCATAATAAGAACTTAATTCGATTATTGACAAGTAATTGTCGTTCACAAAACATCTATTGCCGATATGAGATTTAGCTCCCTTGCCCGTCGTATTGCCTCCAACCGACCGCCCACGTCTAATTTCCGGAAAATATTCTGTGCATGTGTCTTGACCGTGTTGATGGAAATGAAGTTTTTTTCGGCGATTTCCTTATTTCTGTAGCCGGCAGCGATATATTTTAATATTTCAATTTCTTTTTTTGTCATGTTAAAGTTGTTCTTTTCTTTCGTTTCAGGTGTCGCAGAAGGGGAAACAGAATGCTTCACAGTGCACAGGTGGAGCAGATTGCTCAAATAATCCGATTGCCGGCGACATAACCTATCATTGATGATATTGTCCAGGAGCGGAGCAATTATATTTGCGTTCGACACGAAGGGTTGAACATACCCCTCGGTTTCACCGAATTGAAGGGCGTGGTCCAGTATGTCTTTTGCCTTGTCCCTTTTTTCCTGGTTTATTAAAATGGTCGAATAAAGGATGTCGATGTTTAGCACAGCCTCTAATATATTTCGCCGCACACATCTTGCTCGAAGCTTTTTCAACAGCGCAATCGATTCATCCGTTTTTCCCTGGGATAAAAAAAATACGGCCAGCGCCAGCGCCTCCATCACAAATACCAGTGAAAACCTTTCATCAATACGTAGATTCCGGCGATCCGCCCAGCGATGAACCACCGCAACGTTACCGCAACGCATCTCCAAAAACAATAACACCGCATCTGCAAATCGTAGCCAATAAGCGTGGTTCGTCTGTTTGGCCACAACCTGCAATTGTTTTTTATAATCATTGGCTGTTTCAATATCCCCTTTTATCATGGAAATTGCCGCAAGCTGGTTAAGCCCGTTTACCGTTCCCTCGAAGTCTTTCGTCTGCTTGGCGTATCTAAGAGCAATAACGCCATATTCATAGGCCAGATCTAATCTGTACTGTGAAAAATAAATATCCGCCATCCCGCCATAAATTAAATATTTTAGGGAGAGCGCAGGGGGGGGCTGCTTTTCAAAAAAAAGAAACGTATTCCGAAGCGTTTTTTCTGCTTGACGCAACTGCCCCTGAACCTTCAAATTCGTCGCCATAATCCGTGCCCACCTTATTCTCAACGAATTGTCTTCCGACGGCAACATGTTCTCAGATACGATTTTCAGCCTTTTTTCCGCATATTGTGGTTTGCCGTGAAACGTGTGAATATGAGCGATTATAAACTGAATCCCGCAAGCAAAGGGTTTACCTGCATTTGAAATCTTTTGAATCGCCCCATCCAACCGTTTAACGTCCACATCAAACTGGAATTTAGCAAATTCCAAAAGCGCTTTCTGGTAAATGATTAAATCCAGACACCGCTGCCTTTTTGTTTTATCATAGTGTCGAATCAAATCCATTTGATTTTTTTCAACATCCAACAACACATGTTCAACATTCGATATTTGTTTGGCAAGTATGTCAAATGAACATCCGGCAAGCCTCAACAGGGGGTGGCGCAAAAGAATGTCCTGAGGCAGTTTGGAAAGCCACCATTGTATAGATGAGCGCTCACATTGTTTAAAAATGGCATCCAGATTCACTTCCATAAAATCTGCGACAAATTCAAAATCATTCAATATAAAAGCATGCTGCAATGCATCTTCAAGGTAATTATGCTCTGCAAACCACAACACTGCCCTTTTAAGTGTCTTTTTTAATAAATCGGACGAAGCATCGACTTGGGCTCTGATGGAGGCTGAAAACAACTGATGATAGCGATACCACTGCCCATCGGAATCTATACAGGCAATAAATAAATTTTTTCGGAGTATCTCGTTTACATGTTCTTCGGCATCTTTTGATCCTGTAACGTATTTTGCAAGGTTGGCATTAAACCTTTTTAAAACAGCCGTTTGATATAAAAATAACCTGATCTCTTCAGGCTGGGCCTGAATAACTTCATAAAAAAGATATTCACCAATTTCTCTGCGCGCAGGTCCTTGAAATATTTTCAAATCCTTTCTTACGCCTTTTTGGGTGAAAAATAAGCCGATAATTTGAAGGCCTGCAATCCAGCCATCGGTATATGCTATGACGTCTGAAACTTGTGTTGCATCCAAAGTTAGGGGAAATATTTTCCGGAAAAACAGAACCACCTCTTTTTGGGTTAATTTCAAATCAAGGGCGGATATTTCCGTATAATTGAGTTGGTTTTTCATCCGACGCAGCGTTGGTGGTAACGTATAACGACTGATGATAACCACATGAAGAGTTGGTGGCTGATATTGGAACAATCGAATCAGGGCATTATGGATCTTGTTGTTGGAAATTAGGTGATAGTCATCGAAAATGAGATAAGCGTCTTTGCCTAATGTCACACTGGCCTGAACAATCAAGGGGATAGCATCAGCGGCGGAAAGTTCGCGCTGAGTTTGGAGTGCGGGACCGATCATTTCTTCCAGCCGGTCATCAATGCTCAACATTGCCGTTAGCAAGTAGCGAAAAAAAACGTCGGGATCATTATCGGTATCGTCCAAAGAATACCAAGCATGGGGCAGATTATTCCGGCCAAGCCATTGGCATACCAGGGATGTCTTTCCAAATCCGGCAGATCCCGAAATAAGGATCAATTGCTTTTTTTTGCCGGTGCTTAATCGGTCGAGCAAGCCCACTCGATCAAGCATTCGGTTTTTTAGAAGTGGCTTTAAAGTTTTGGTGCTAATCAGCATTCCAACCAACTGTTTTCAAATAAATATTTATTAACAGGATGCTTTTACCGCCTTTCGGGAATCTAATTGCTGTCGAATTTCTACCATTTTGTTGCGGGATATCCGAAGGCGAAGGATGATAAGGAACGGAATAACAGACAACGTGTTTAGAATCGGCCCGATAAAGAGCCCCAGGTTCCATATGGCGGAAGGATCAATCGCCTGTGGTTTTACTTCCTTTGGAAGACCTATATAATCGATGAGTAATCCGCAGAGCAGCGTCCCGATACCCGCACAGATCTTCGAATTAAAAGCTAAAATGGCAAAATACACTCCCTCCTGACGTTCACCCGTTATGAGCTCACCCTCGTCAACCGAATCTGCAATGATCGATCCTCCGATGATCATCTCAATCATGGTGATTACAGATATGTATATGGCAAAAAAATAAATAATCGGTAGCAGCATGGGGCTACCGTTCGTCGGCATATAACCAAATAACCGCAGCGTAACCGGAACACCGTAAAAAAGATTCAAAAAGCAGGCGATAATAAATACTTTTTTCTTTTCTACTTTTTTTAACCACTGCATACATGCAGATACCACGACGGCAGCAAATATGATTGAAGTTGACATGAGTGCCAGCTCTTTGGAATCAAATTCCCAAAAATAAGTATTTACATGCATTTGGAGATTTTGAAATAACCCACCCAAAACGCCGGAGAAAAGACTTGTCATAAAAAAAATTCGGAATGTATGGTTCTTAAGCGCCATTTTCAACTCTTTCATCAGTTGCATGGCGCAGACCCGTGAAGGCCGCTCAGTGGCTTTAGGCAAAAAGGGTATCTCTTTTCTTGTAAAAAGAACACAGCACATTACCATAGTACAGATGATGCATGCACAAAACAGGGCAAATCTCGGATAACCATCCGGATTCATTTGGCCTAAAATATAATTGTCCGTTTGAGGGAAAAAAAACGTGAATGCAATAATGGAAATCGTTACGCCACCGATAACACCGAAAATGGTTCGATAAGTGGATATGGTGGTCCGCTCAGCATAATCAGATGACAATTCGGCCCCCAACGCAAAGTAAGGTGCCATAAAACTGGTTAAGAGCAAACGGTTGGCAATAACGAACGCTGTCATCCAGCCAAATAGAGCGATTTGCCCGATCCCTTCCGGCGGCACAAATAACAGATAGGTGGAAATAGCGAATGGAACCGCTGCCAGGGCCATAAACGGATGCCGGCGCCCGAACCGCGAGCGAAAATTATCGGAAATTGATCCCATAACGGGAGTGAAGAAGGCATCCGCAACCAACCCCACCAATAAGGCTGCTCCGGAAAGCGTTCCAGACAGCCCCAGTATTTGCGTATAATAAAATAGTAAGAAGGTGTCGAAGGCGATTTCCGAAGCAGAAATCGCAACACTCCCTGTACCGTAGCCAAATTTAGATGAGAAAGCTAATTTTTTAGGCATTATAACCCCACTGTTGAAAAAGTGAGCGGGCTTCAGAGGATCTGGTTAACCCCAAACCGGCAAAGCCGTATGTTGTCAGTCGACAGTCGGCAGTTAACAGTCGGAAGTCGAGAGTCGACAACCTTCTGCCAAGATACACGCTTTCGGAGCCAATATCATTGTTATTAATGCAACACTGGGGGGGGACTTTTGGTTGCAAAATATCATCTGGATGTTTTCGTTTCCATCCGAAATTCGGGCATTGATATCACAAGGATGATTATCTGGCAAACAAAATCATTTTTCCAAGGGAAGGGGCGTCCATTTTCTCTCTCCATAAACGATTGAAAAACGTTAAAAAGACGGACGCATAACGAAAATACCCCGCTGCAAGCAGCGGGGTATTAAAAGCAATCTCTACTTTCCTTCTTCAGAAGACATCTCGTAATAAGACATGATGTCTAAGGTCTCTTAGCGCCTGAATTTTCCGTATGACGGTTAATATGGAACACCGGAGTTTGGATCACCGGGGACGACATCTGTGTATACCGTAATTTCATCGGCGGTAGAATTGATTGGGTTGGCATACAGGGTTTTAAGAACGTTCCAAAACTCCGTACGGATGAGGGCTTCTTCTCCAAACCCAGGAAATGTATTCAAGACTCCCATGCAATGCCCAAATTCAAAAATCGCCGTTTCGTTCAGATCGAATATACACTCAGAGGAACCTATGTTTAAATAAACCTTCATGCTCAAATTATTGTTGCTATCGATGTCAAGCCACCCATATCCTCCTTCGTATTGCCCCGGAACTGAAGTAAGTGCAATGCATGTATAGCCATCCACCTCATTATTTTCAGAAACCGCTGTTCCCATGCTGACGATCAAACCACGTGTTATGGCATCATCCGGGGTGTCGGCAATGCTGATCCTGTCAAAGATCGTCATCCCCAGTGTCGCCTCAATCAAATCCATGGCATAGATCGCTTCCGAACTGTCATTCGTTTTCACCGGAATGAGACTTGTCTCCACAGGCCAGCGTTTCAGTTTTCCATCATTGTCTTGTGGGATGTTTAAATTTGAATCCACAAGATTTTCCAACACTGTTGCAAACCCGGCGGGCAACCCACTGTCATCATAATCTATAACCCCAGCATACGGAAGGCCGGAATTGGGGTCGCCGGGAACAACTTCCGTGTATAGGGTTAATTCATCGATGCTCGCATTGATCGGATTTGCATACAGCGTCTTGAGCACATTCCAAAAATCCGCACTGATAATGGCATTTATGCCAAACCCATCAAAAGCATTGAGCATTCCCATGCCCCACCCCAAGCTAAAAATCACCAACTCGTCAAGATTGGCATTGCACAATGAAGAACCGATGTTCAAATAAACCTTTAAACTCAAATTATTATCTTGGTCCACCCGTATGCTATCCGTGTCTAACCCATATAGCCCCGGCATAGAGCTGATAAGTAAACATGAAGAAGTTGTTACCTCATTATTTTCCGAAACCGCAGTGCCCATACTAATAATCAGTCCCTCGCTTATCTCATCATCCGGTGTATCGGCAATGCTGGTTCTGTCAAAAATTGTCATCCCCAGTGTCGTCTCGATCAAATCCATTGCAGAGTTCACTTCCGGGGACTCATTCGTCTTCACCGGGATCAGACTTGTCTCCACAGGCCAGCGCTTCAGTTTGCCGTCATTGTCCTGTAGAGTTCTCAAGTTGGTGGTTATAAGATTCTCCAGCACTATCATGGCTTCCTGCTGCAATAAATCGGTATCAGGCCCGGGTGCCGATGTGCCGGAAGTCCCGTCCCCTTCAACAATGCCTATATAGACATTGACCTCGCTACCGGACGCACCGATGGGGTTAAAATAGAGGGTCTTTAAGGCATTCCAAAAATTCTCACCTATTATGCCATGAATGCCAAACCCTTCGAAATGTCCGAGGAGTCCTAAGGCATGGGCAAATTCGTGACAGGCAAGCACATCATAAGAGTCTTCGTCGCATACATCAGAACCAATGTTAATATACCATTTCCCCCCCATTGCACCATCACTGTTAAGCATGTTTGGCGGGAAGGGGCCCGCTCCTGGGACGCCACAAGCTGAACCACAGACGTTTGGATCCATCTCCCCCTCAGCGTTGACAGCGGTTCCCATGCTAACGATCATCCCCTCAACAATTTCATCGTCAGGTGTGTCGGCAATACTCTCCCGGTCGAAAATCGTCATGCCCAATGTTGCTTCGATCAGATCCACCGCATAAGTTGCCTCCGGAGAATCATTCAGCTTAACCGGAATGAGACTTGTTTCCACCGGCCAACGTTTGATTTTCCCATCGGAACTTAAAGAAGCCGAAGACAAATTAGCCGTATCAAGATCATCATAAACCGCGGCTACTTCTTCCATATCGACACTACTTGCCGCTACGGGGCTGCTGCTCGAACTTCCGCTGCTGCATCCCATAAAATATACTAACCCTATTACGGCCAAACAACTGAAAACGATTTTTTTTACCATCATAATCCCTCCCGGTTCGATAAAATTAACGAAGAAATTAAACAAAATTTTTACTTTTATACCAATATGGTGAAGCGACGAATCGTGAGCTTCAACGACTTGGTTTTTTCAGCGCGATGAACCCGACAGGATCATCATGATAACCATTTGTTATCAAAGTTTAATTTTCAGGCTTATCTATATAATAGACAGATCGTGTGCATCCAAAAGACTTGCTTCATTGAATTGGCATGTCTTGATTTTTTGCACATATTCCCCAAGTTTTAAATCACCCGTTGGAATGATTTTTCAACTTTTGTGAATATCTTCGCAAAGAAAGCACCAGTGATGATGGCAACAATCACCCATTTGGCCAAAATACTTTGGTTTTTTTTGGTTCTCATCTTTTTTTTGGGGGTCGCCCGTCTCTGAATAACTCAAAATTTAGGGGGAGGGCACGATGACATAATGCATCGAATAATAAAAATGGAGTGAACGAGGTGTGATTATTTCTTACAAAACATCCGTTCCTGAAACAAGGTTTAACGCCTTTGCCTTTTGGATGGCCTGAAGTCTGCTCGTCACATCCAGCTTGCCATAAATATTTCGGACATGGGTTTTTACCGTATTAACGGAGATAAAATGCTTGTCGGCGATTTCCTTGTTCTTATACCCGGCGGTCATAAACCGTAATATTTCGATCTCTTTTTTAGTGATATTGAACCTGTTTTGAATTTCGATTCCTTGGGGGGGTATGGCTGAAGCGCCTGGATTTGCATGGCATGAAGCTAACAGGCTGGTTAAGTACGCTGATTTCCGGTGAGGTAATTGTTCATTGATAATCTCAGCCAAAAGGGGAGATATGATTTGTGCATGGGATACAAAGGGTTGAACGTAGCCTTCTGCTTCACCGAAATGAAGGGCCAGCGCTAAGATTGTCTTTGCTTCATCCATTTTTCCCAACATTAACAAGCCTGCTACATACAGCATATCAATGCCCAAAATGAGTTCCTTGAGGTTTCGTCTTGCACATCGGGTCCGGATGTTCTCCAATAGTTCAATTGATTCAGAAGCACATCCCTGGGATTGAAAAAAGATAGCCTGTACCATTACTTCTACAACAAAAATCCATGAAAATGGTTCTGTGAAGTCAAGCTTTCGGCGCTCCACCCAGTTCTGCATGAAGTTTAAGTTTCCTAACGACAAATAAACAAATAATGAAAGGGCATCTGACAATCTCACCCAAATTGGATGGTTTGCCTTTTTGGCCGCAACTTGAAGACGGGAGCGGTGCCGGTCGGCCTTTTCAAAATCACCCATCGCCAGACAGGTCAAAATGAGCTGGGAATGAATGGTCATAATGGTTTCAAACTGTTTTGAATGGGTCGCGTATCGCAAACCAATGATGCCAGTCTCATAAGCGTCGTCGAGCTTTCCCTGCTGATAAAAGATTTCGGCCTGCGGCCGATAAAGGACGAACTTCAACGGGGAATTATTGAGTTTTTGCCGACTCAATAACAGGAAGGCATCCTCAACTATCTTTTCGGCCTGGCGTAAGCGGCCTTGATATCTCACGGTAATTGACATTATCTTGGCCCACTCTATCTTCAGCGTGGCGTCTTTGGCAGGTATTAGATTTTTTGATGCCTTTTTCAGTCGTTCTTCCGCCAGTTCCGGTTCTCCATGGTATGCATGGGTTCCGGCAATCAGGATTTGGATTAATCCAACAAAATTTTTACCTTCGATAGAAATCCGTTGAATCGCCGCATCCAAATGTTCAATGTCGACCGCAAACTGATCCTTGTGGTAATGGGCAGCTGCCTTGAGACTAACAAGCAAGTCAAGGCATACTTGCCTTTTGGATGTCTCGTATTGTTGAATTAAATCGATTTGACGATGTTCTATGTCAGACAAAACAGACCATGCATCTGACAGTTGCATCGTATCAATATTATACGCACATTGAACAAGCCGCAGGAGGGGGCGTTTCAGAAGTATTTCTTGTGGCAGTTCGGAGATCCAACGATGGGAAGAATCCCGTTCACATCTTTCATAAAGATGTTTCAAATTTTCCTCAATGAGATCTGCAGCGAATTCAAAATCCCGGGATTCAAACGCATGTTGGAGCGCATCTTCGAAATAGTCATGGTCGGCAAACCACCGCGCTGCTTTTTGAAGTGTCTCCGTTAATAACTCCGGCTTCAACGCTGCTGTTCTTTCGCGAATGGTCTCCGATAGCAGCGGATGGTACTGATACCACTGCCAGTCTGCATCAAGGGAGACAAGAAACAAGTTTTTCTGACGTAAGTCTTCAATGATCTCCCCGGCATCATCTATTTCGGTGATATACGCAGCCAATGCCGTAGTAAATCTTTTCAGAACAGATGTCTGGTATAAAAACGATATCACCTTCTCTGGCTGGACGTTGACAACTTCTATAAGAAGATAATCACGAATCTTATTTCGCGCACTCGTTGCAACGCTTTTAATACCCTTAATTTTGTCTTTTTGGGTAAGGGACAAACCGATAATATGAAGTCCGGCAATCCACCCATCGGTATATTGTATCGCACCATTGAGTTGATCGCTGCTTAGATCTATACAAAATATCTTTTGGAAAAAGTCCGATGCTTCATTTACAGTCAACTGCAAATCAGCAGGGGATATTTCCAATGTATGATGTTGGTATTTAAATCGTCGTAACGAAGACGGTAATGGGTAACGGCTGATGATAATCAGATGAAGATTGGGCGGTAAGTATCGCAATAATCGATTTAATGCTTGGTGAATCTTGTTTTCTGATATGAAATGGTAGTCATCCAACACCAGATAGATGGCCTCATCAACACTCGTTGCACCCTGAATGATCAAAGGAATAACATCTGTTTCAGATAACCTCCCTTGATTCTGCAATGTCGGACCAATAATGCCTTCCAGCTTTTCATCCACGTTCGAGAGCGATGTCAACAGATAGCGGCAAAACACATCAAAATCGTCGTCTGTGTCATCGATAGAATACCAACCGTGCAAGAGGTTCCTTCTGCTAAACCACTGGCAAACCAAGGATGTCTTGCCAAATCCTGCGGGCCCATAGATATGGATGAATTGGCAGTCTTCACCAGTTTGCAAGCGATCAATTAAGTCCTTTCGGTCAAGCATCTGGGGCTTCAGCGACGGCTTTTGAATTTTGGTGCTAATCAGCATTGCATGTTGCCAAATTTCAGACGGTTAAGGGGGAAGTTGTGAATAATAGGAGCCCGTTTCAAAATGTTCAATTTTATTCAAGTTCAAGGAAGGCTAAAATTATAACCACAGGCATACATTGAGTATTCCGAGGAATATAATTTTAGCCTAACGCCGAAATCGGATAAAAGGGGGCGTTTTGAAATTGGCTCATAGGATTGATTATTTTTCGGTAAACATATGACATGCTATAGGCTTTAAGTCAAACGAGTTGCCCCGTATTTCCTATATTACCAGTGCTTGCATGTGAAGATATGACACTTCCCTAATCCGGCCAAGCCGGAAGTCGAGAGTCAACAGGCACAACCTTCCATAAATCAGATATAGGGTCTGATTCCCAATATCTGGCGGAAAATAAGTGCGGGCCAAGGCGATGCCTTAAAAACGGCACAGCCTTGGCGTTATACACAGTTGCAATACTTGACACTTATCGACAATCCGCCATGGCGGAACACTTAATACCTAACCACTTAAAACTTCCGCCATTGGCGAACTTACTAGAACCGGTACCCGACCTTGAATGACACATCGCTGGAGTTGATCAGCGGCGCAATCGGGCTGTAGGTGGCTGACTTGTTGCCGTAGACGGATGAAATCGACACCTTGAAGAACAGCAACCCGTTGGGCGTATAGTCGGCGCTGAGCGACGTCAGGAGCACGCCGTGAAAATCGTACCACAGGGCCAAGACCGGCACCAGCGATCCGTGCAAGTACATGGTATTTGCCACAAAGGTCGCCCCATAGTTGTTGTCTTTGGCTGAATCTCTAGCACCCCGAACATAATCCCAGTCATCCACATGTTTGTAGTGAAGCTCAAACGAAGTGCTCAGCGGTGTGCCGCCGGCGCCCGGAAACCCGTAGGTGGAGAAAAAGCTTCGGTCCAATCCCAGCAGGGCCTCATACACCCGGTAGCCCTTGTAGCCTTCGACGCCACCGTCGATAAAGTCCGTAAAATACATCTTGTCATGGAGGGCGCCTTCCCCGCGAAGAATGAATCCATGCGGAGAGTCATAGTTAAAGGACACGCCCCACATCTGAAAACGGGGATGGTCCAGCCACAGGTTCCCATTTCCCGCATCTGAAAAATTGATCACCACACCATTGGTAAAGCCATCCAAATAATAAAGATAGGTCTTTATCCGGCCCGCGCTGGCGCCCACCCGGATCCCGCACTGGGGATCGCCCAAACCGGAGGAGACGTCATTCTGGTACACGTTCAATCCTGGAATACCGATACCGTAAGGGGATATGCCGGTGACGTAGTTGGGACCGAATACGGTCGGCCGATTGTCAGGGATGTAGAGCAACTGCAGACTCAGTTCGTTAAAAATCCCCACCGGCGGGGTGGAGATATCCATCCGGCCGATCCAGATCGGCGCGGCCAGGTCTTCCGGGTTGGCAAAGGCACGGAAAATACTCTGATCCTGCGGGTTGACCTGATTGACCACGTTAAAGAGGCCTGCCTCGCCCCATTGAACGATCTGACGCCCCAGGCGCATATTCGTATAAATCCCAGTAGGACTTTGGTAAACAATATCCGCGAACGCTTCCCGAAGATCGTTTTCATAGACCATGTCGTCCCGACCCAGGTCATAACGGGAGTTACTATCCCCCCGCACGCTGTTGGGAATCCCGTCATACCGGCTCACCAGGTCATAAATAGCATCATAGGCGCCCCGGTAGCGGATAAATGCTTTCTCTAACCGAAAGTTCGGCTCGATAACATACTTCGGCCGTATGGAAAGATCGAACATTAACTCATTTCGGCACTGGATCCAGTCCGTGTCGTTCATTACACCGTTTTGAAACCCATCCAAATCCCTTACAACACTCAGGTTCGCAATATGCCCGGCCACCTTGTAGTCCAGGTTCAAAAAGCAGAAACCTGTCCCGGTAAAGGCAATCGACAGCAGGGCAATGAGAACACTCGTAAAAACAAGTCGTTTTCCTCTTCTCATCATTCACTCCTTTGATTGTGTCTCGTTGTTGACGCTTGTTCTTCTTCCATTTTCAACCAGATTCCGTTCATGTAACACCGCTGAAAAGGCAATTGCTATCTGGTCATCGTCGAAATATACTCATCCTTGTAGATCCGCGGATGGTTCTTCGGGATGTCAAAAAATGTATGGAAGTAGAATTTGTCCCGCTGTCCGCGGCAGTTACAGATACTGGCATGGTGGGTTTTATCGTCCATATTGACGTAAAACACCTGCATGGTATTGCTTCGGCTCTCTCCCCACTGGGCACAATCACTGTTCACCATCATCGTTTTCCAGTAAGCACCGGACTTGTCCCAAACAACCTTGTAAATCGGCGCACCAGAGGACACATCCACGAAGATCTCCTGATCCCCATAGGCATAGTAAGGATCTTTGGCCTTCATTGAAATCCGCCAGCACTCCCTCGGGATCCATTTCACAAACCAGGGCATCCATGGAATATTGTATTTTTCATTCTTATATTTGTCCTCATATCCCCACTCCAATTTTCCGGCCGGCCCGGACTTCCAACCGCCGCCTGGCAGTTTTTCAAACTTGTCCGGCGCTTCGCAAAGCCAATCCGCCATCGGAATCAAAAGAACCTTCTTTTCCAACACTTTCCACTCCATGGCTTCGGGCTGACCCACATATCCCGCACCATCATCGTTACAGAAGTCGGTTCCGAAAAATGGGGAAGACCGGTCGGTCACGTTCATCTTCTTGATCCGGCGTAGGGCAGGAATGTATTGCACGAACCGCTCCGGAGATCCGTCCAACCAGTAATGGTACAGCATGGCGCTCCCGCCAAGGTCGAAGGGTTCCTTGATTAGGGTAATTTCATACCGTTTTACCTTCTGGGGGTTGGCCAGGGGTTTCCCATCCGGACGGGACCACATATAAAAAAAGACGTCATCGCCATAAAGGTAACGGTCCATCCCTTGGTCAGAAACCCACAAAATATCAAAGTCTGTCCAGGTGCTGCCGGTCCTTTGTTTGTCAACGTCCCGGTTATGCATGATCTTGACACCGGCCTGGGGATCTTTCATATCAACGACCGGAAACGGTCGGCCCCAGACATAGTCGGGCATTTTCCCATTTTCCAAGATCTGGCCTTTGTCGCCAATGGTGTACTTCCCGTCATTGGCCATGCTCTTTCTTTCATAGGTCTCATCGTGGCTGTAGTCGTATTTAAACTCACCGATCGTCAGCACAAATTCGCCCTTTTTGACCCATTCCACCATTGAGAACGGCAGGACGTCTTTTATTTTCTGCCAATTTTCCGCATTCACCACGTCCCCCACCTTTAATCCTGTAGCCTTAAGGGCCTTTGTCTGGGTCTCTTCCCAGTTCGGATCGTAGGCCAAAGTCGTTTGGCATATGAACAAGCCAACGACCATCCCAACAAACAGAATGAATAATAATTTTTTTCCCATTACATTCCTCCCAAATAGTGATCGACCATTAATAACAATTTTCAAAAGGTTCCAACCAATCGCTTTGCCATGCCGGTCATGTGTATCAATTATGGAGAACGATACACCTTGACATGGATCCTCATTACCACCTCCCTTCACCGAATAAACAGAAACCAAAGTGCAAAGAAGCTATTGTCCGATTACAGCCAGCTTTGAACGCCACTGTCCGGAACCGCAGCCTCTCTGCCGTCCTTGCCAAAATCCCCTTTTTGCGCACCTGTGAAGGCAGCAAAAAAACAATCGACGGAGAACTGCTTCAAACGATTTTCAGGTTTTCCACCAACATTTTTCGCATGGTTATGTTAAGCATCTGGAAATGATAAAAACGCGCAAATACCAAAACTTAGGTTAATCAACGTGGGCAGCCACCTAAGTTTTGATCTAAATCCCTTAAAGCTTAAGAAATTTAGATCAAAACTAAAACAGACTGTTGCGCTATCAAATAATATGTGTTATGGGTAACAACATTTAATCTGGTTTTCTTGTTGCCTCACAGAGTTCACACGAGCGTCATAAATTGTGGTTATTTTTCGTTTTTTGGCATTAGCGATGTTTTACTTGAAGCGCCCACGCTTTAGGAACGATGGTATTCCCTTTTACTCTTACCGGGAGTGCGTGGGCGCTTTAAGTAACGAGTCAACAAAGAAATCGAATATATGCTACGATAAATCAAAAGATCGTCCCCCATGTTTGCCATTGCATTTTCAGGTTGCAATTTATCTTCCATTCTAATCAGCGATACCGAGACTTTGTTTCTGGGGTCTTTCCTTTTCCACCATTGGGTTGGTTTATCCCCTCACCCAAAGCTAAAAAGGACGTGGCGACGTGTTTTGCGGTATAGTTACACGTTTATTCTTCTTTTTAAATCGCCCTTTGGCATGATTTTTAATTTAATTTAAACGCTATTAAATACCTCTTTCGATATTTTAAATCACCCTTAAGGATGAGAACGAAGTATTTAAATATCACCCCACATGTGAAAATGAGTTTCTAAAACTTTTGCATCAAAATGTAATTTGGAGCGATAGGTAATTTCGGCGGGATAACAATACCCACAGAAAAACTCTTTCCAACATGAGCGCTTTTTCGTTCCACTCAGATTTTCTGTTGACATCACTGTTCGCATTATTCGAGACTTCTTTATATAGTGCTCATTGAACGGCAAGAATAGGAGTTGTGGATAATAAAAAAATGGCGGTCATCATATCCCGAAAGCTTGATCTGTTGTTGCATACAATAATATTATTTTGAATCGCCCTATCGGATGATTTTGAGGGTGATTTTTAACAACCAGCAAGACTACCTTAAAAAGGAGGGCAGTATGGCACCAAGAATAACACGTAATGTCTTGGCGGTAATGATTGGGCTCCTTGTTCTATTGACAGCTTCCATGGCAAGGCCCCACTGTGAAATCCCATGCGGCATATATGACGATCATATGCGCGTCGCGATGATCGCCGAAGATGCCGCAACAATTGAAAAATCGATGCAACAGATCATTTCTTTGGGCAATCAGAAACCCATAGACTACAATCAGTTGGTTCGGTGGACAGTCAACAAAGAAACCCATGCCAACAAAATTCAGGAAGTGGTCAGCCAATATTTTATGATCCAGCGAATTAAGCCAGACACCGATAAATATGAAGAGAAAATAACCGTTTTGCACAAGATGCTGGTCGCCGCGATGAAATGCAAACAAACAACGGATCTATCCCATGTTGAAACGTTGCGATCGTTGCTCAAAACCTTTGAATCCCTCTACTTTGGCAGCCATCACCAATAGTGATGGCCACACAACTCGAGAAGTTGCGAAAGGAATCCATCTAAATCGCTTGAAATATTCTGCTTCGGATATGAAGGAGCGAGATTCATTATTTTCATTTATAGTCCAAAAAAATGTATTATTTTGCAAAAAACTTCAAAAATTTAGTTGATTGATGCGGATTATTTCAGTATAAAGGTGAGGAAAGAGAATTTCCGCGTTAGATAGGACTTCAACAATTCCCCACCCTGGCGTACAATCCAACTTTATGGCTTGGGCCTGTTTAGTAGTGTGGGACTCAAAAAAGCCCTAAAGTTGCTCAGTTGGTCTTTCAATTTTAAAAATAATTTAAAAAAGGGAAGAAAGTAGGCAGGTGCGTTCGCTATCGAAGAATGCAGGCAGCTCTACCCCCCCATAATGCCGATTAAAAGCATAGCGAGGAAAAAAAAATGGAATATTTATGCGTAGAAAAATCATGCCCTTTTGACGGAAACAAACCCTTTGTGTTGAGTATTCCCACAGAAGCATGTGTGGACAAACATAATATTGCGATACCGTTCTGCCCTTACTGTGAAAGTGAACTAAAGGAAAAGGATAAATAGCAAGGCCATAAAAACCCTAATGCCTTAATGGCAAGTTTCAACGCTTGCCGCGTTCTTTGGCCATGTTCTTGTAAATACCAAGAACATTGGCCGGGGGTGTCCATTTGCTTTTTGCGTCCTTGGCCTTCAGCTGGATAGCATTCACATCACATGAGGGAATGCAGAGGCCACAACCAATACATCGGTCCAAATCGACACGGGCAATATCATCTATATTGATAGCGTCCATTTGGCATTTTTCTTCACAAGCACCACAGGCCATACACTGATCTTCGTCTATCACCACATAGTAACTGGTACAGGCAACTTCGGCTGGTTTATCCGATCGTTTCAGCATCTTAAGCACTTGACAGCAGCAACCGCAGCACATGCAGATGCTGGCTGGCTTTTTTGCATTGCCCGGCTGCAAAACCAGATCCGCCTCAATCCCCTGCCGGAGAATCTCTATTGCCTCCTCATGTGAAATGGAGCGGCCGATGCCATTGCCCTCATAAAAGAAAGCGGCGCCACCGAAGACCAGGCAATTTGTAAGGGGCTTTCCGCACCCCTTACCCACCATTTGGTGTTCTTTTCGGCAAATACAATCTGCAACCACAATCTTCGATTGCGCCTTGATGATTTCCTCAGCCCGCTCATAGGGAAGGATTTCGATATCCGATGCGACGCTTTCGGCGATGGGGATAACCCGCAACTGCTGGGTTGGGATCTGTTCCTGAGCTTTGGTGATATAGGGTAAGTATTCATTCACATCCTTTATCAGCCCCTCATCAAGGTCATTCACATGATATTCCCAAATCCCCACCATAAATTGCGCCGCCATAAAGTGAAGAATGCCATTTCTTTCAAGCCGAATAATCAGCCCCTTGTGGGACATCTTGAGCAACATGGGCGCCAAGCTATCTTCATCGGTGCTCATTCTCTGGGCGATAACACTGGCCGGTGCCGGCATCATGCTGAGATGTATGGCGATATGGGCCTCCTCAGGTGTGAAGAGTCGCTTTAATATCCGTAGTTCAACCCCGGAATCCGTAGCGGGAAAAGTTCCAGGAAGTTTGTCCAAGTGCTCGGCAAGCTGCTTATAAACTGATTCCATAGCCCCTTCTTTCATCTGTTTTTGAAATATGTTCAAAGTGCGGTTTAAAAAGCAATGTAAATGATTCCGGCATTGCCCGCAAGCCTCTTGGTCACCAACTAACTAATTATTGATGAAAAAATGCTTTTTCGTTATACTTGGACCAATAAAACAGTTCCTATTTTCGTCTGAAGTTCATATGATGATGAATTCGTAAAAAGACGAATTCATCAGTTTTAAGATTTAAGTGTTAAGATTTGTTTTAACATTTAAATAAGTTACTTAAAACTTAACACCGAGTAAAAAGTAGATATTGGACTTTTCACGAGGCCATCATATGATAGAAAAAAGGAACCATCCCGTTAGCTTTTACCGGTTCAACAGAGGACAGTGTACCTATGAGCTTGGATAATCAACCGGACTTAAAAAATAAATATATTATCAGCCTGTTTACCAATTCACCAATCGGCATATTCATACTCCAGGACGGAAAATTCCAGTACGTAAACCCAGCATTTCAAAGAATTTCAGGCTATTCAGAACAAGAGTTACTGGGCATTGAAAGCACCCTGATTATTATGGCTGAGGATTATCGGCTGGTAAGAGAAAACGCCATAAAGATGCTAAAGGGGGTAAGCGCCTCTCCGTACCTGTATCGTGGCCTCAATAAAAAAGGGGAGCTGAAGTGGATCATCGAATCGGTCACGTCCGTCAAATATGGGGGAAGAAGAGCCACCCTTGGCTATTTTATGGACAATACAGAGAATGAACAGGCAAAAGAGGCCATTCGTCTTTCAGAAGACAAATTTCATAAAGCGTTTCGTTCCAGTCCGGAATGGTTTGCCATCAGCTCCCTAAACACGGGTGCCTATCTTGATGTTAACGAGGCATTTCTAAAAGCAACCGGGTATCATCGGGAAGAGGTCATTGGGAAAACGTCTGTTGAATTAGGCATTTGGGAAGACCCGGGCCAACGATCCAAAATGGTCGACATGCTTCACCAAAAAGGAAGGGTACGAAATCTGGAGGCCAACTTCCGGATGAAGTCGGGAAAAATACGGACGGTACTGTGGTCTGCTGAAATAATCGACTCAGGCGGAGAAAAATGTGTACTGGCGGTCACCCGGGACATTACCCACCGGAAAATTGCTGAACAGGAACAGTTACAGCGAATGAAACTGGAAGGGGTTCTCGAAATGGCCGGGGCCACTTGCCACGAGCTGAATCAGCCATTGCAGAGCGCTTTTTGCCTGGTCGACGAGCTTCAGGAAAAAAGCCTGCCTGCTCATGATATTGTCGGGGCAATAGGAAAACAGCTATCCCGAATGAAAGATATCACTAAAAAAGTTAATAATATAACCTCCTATAAAACAAAAGACTACATACAAGGCTCAAAGATCATCGATATCGAAAAGGCATCAGGAAGCGATTAGCTGCTTTCATCCTTATCGAATTGATAGAGATATCGGATTGATTTGATTTCATATTATAGTGGATTCGGCCTTGACATCAGGTCATATTCCGGTGGATATAAAGACTTGGTATCAATTCCATCCGGACAAAAAAACGCATGTCGCCAGAATAACTGATTAGTGGAAAAGAGGCTCTCTCATGGAAAATTCAGTCGATCTAACCAGGTATAAAGATGAACTGATACCCTTCAAGGCAGGCGAATGTATCTTTCAAAAGAATGATCTTGGGGATTACATGTATCTGGTAACAAAAGGAGAAGTTGAAATCTTGATACATGACAAGGTCGTTGAAATTGTCAGCCCTGGCGGCGTAATCGGTGAAATGGCCCTTTTGGATATGGGCCCCAGAAGCGCCACAGCCACAGCCAAAACAGATTGTCTATTGCTTGCCATTGACCGGGAGCGCTTCCGGGCTCAAGTCCAGAAATCGCCTAATTTCTCCCTACAAGTTATGCGGGCCATGGCCGAGCGTTTACGCCGGGTGGACCAGTTTATATAACTGTGCTGAGTTTCAAGAGGAAATGAGAGATGATCACCCTTGAAACCATCCAGCAAGCGGCAGATATGCTGAAGGGTCATATCATTCAGACCCCAATGGTGTATTCCCCTACACTTAGCCGCAAATTTAACGCCCATATCTATCTAAAACTTGAAAATCTTCAAAAAACCGGGTCCTTCAAAATCCGGGGCGCCACATATAAATTGCTCCGCAGTGTTGAACAGGGGAACATTTCGCCGGAAGGGGTTGTGGCGGCGTCAGCTGGCAACCATGCCCAGGGAGTTGCACTGGGGGCCCACAAACTGGGTATTCCGGCCACGATCGTTATGCCCCGGTGGGCGTCCATAAGCAAGCAGGAAGCCACAAAAAATTATGGTGGAACCGTTATTATTCATGGCAACACCATTGAGGAGAGCTTGAAAAAAGCAACCGACATGGCCACAAAGGGCCTGATCCTGATCCATCCATTTGACGATTTGGACATTATTGCCGGCCAGGCAACCATTGGAACCGAAATAATGACGGAGCTGCCAGATGTGGACAGCATTCTTGTACCAATCGGTGGTGGCGGCCTCATTGCCGGCATTTCGCTTGCGGTAAAAGCCGTGAGACCGACAACCCGCATTGTCGGTATCGAAGCGGCGGCCTGCCCTTCTGCAGCAGCCTCTTTAAAGGCGGGTAAATGTGTGCCGGTAACCGCTCGTTCTTCCATTGCGGATGGCATCAGTGTCAAACAACTGGGGAAAAAGCCCTTTCAGATTATCAAGCACCATATGGACCAATTGGTTACCGTGGAAGAAGAACACATCGCAGCGTCTGTACAAACTCTGCTGGAAAGGAAAAAAGTGTTGGCTGAAGGCGCCGGGGCCGTCCCCCTTGCGGCCCTTATGAGTGGCAGCCTGAAACCCCGAACAGGCGAGAAAATTGTTCTCCTTGTGTCCGGCGGTAACGTGGACATCCCCCTCCTCGGCCGTATCCTTCATAAGGGCCTTTTAAACAATGACCGAATTATGCGGCTCCGACTCAAGATATGCGACCGACCCGGTTCCTTGGCCCGTTTACTGGGCCACATTGCCAGCCTGGAAGCCAATGTGCTGAATATCCAGCATGATCGAAGCGTATACCGGACATCTATTGATGAAACCCAGGTGGACCTTGAACTCGAAACCCGCAACAAGGACCATAAAAAAGATATATTAAACGCCATCGAAAAGGCAGGATACCATCCTGAAAGTACTCACACATGAAAGATGTTTATCGATTTTTCTATTGGCTGTTTTTCCTGTTTTTTTTCAGTGCCGCAGCGCTGGCGGAAATAACGGTAACACCGTCTATTTCCGTTAAGATGGAAAAAACCGGAGCGACAATCATCAGCAACGGCATTCTTCTGAAAGACCTGGTTGACCGTATCAAAAAAGATATGGGGGTTGAAATAAGGGGGATCACCTGCCCACCAAACAAACTGATCACCTTCAGAGGCAACGGCCCCTCTTCTGAAATTGTCCTGCGACAACTGTTGCGTCATCTGGGAGAAAAAAGCTTCGCCTACGAATTTTCAAACGATAAGCTCGTTCGGATCAACGTGTTCCCCAAGGGAACACAAGCGGCGATCGAAATCGCATCGGCACACGCCAGCGAACCACTTCTCCCCATAAAGGACGAGCCCCCAGGGGCAGCAGATCTGGTGAGCCTGGTTGAAATCGTTTCGGTCCTTGAAGAAACCCAGGCGAAAACACTTGGTCTTCAAAAGGGAGACTACATTTATATGTACAATGGCAAACGGGTGTTGAACGCTGAAGAACTGGTGGCGGAAACATCCGAGGATGGGGACCCAACGCCTGCGGACATGGTCATCATCCGCAATGACACCGTAAATCACCACTTTCTTGACAAGGGATTTATCGGTGTCCAGGTGAAAACCGCCAAAATTCCAAAAGAAGCGTTACCAGACGGTATCGCCACCTGGTAAATGAAAATATTTCCCGAAAAAGCCAGGCGACCTTAAAAACCACGCCCTGCTGCTAATCGAAAAAATTGGAAGAGACGGGGCGTATTACCATTGTCAGCCCCTGCGGTTAAAACGTTTCGTCATGAACAAATTCTGCAGGTTCTTTTCGCTTGGGTGCTGAAGGTGTTTTGGTTGCATAACCAATGGGAATCAGTGAAACCAACTCATATCTTTCAGGGACCTTTAACACCTGTTTTGCCTTGGCATGATCAAAGAGGCCCGTGATAACCGTTCCGAGCCCCTGTTCGGTTGCCGCCAGGCAAAGACTTTGGGTGAACAATCCCAGGTCAAACAAGATCCAGTCCCCGAATTGGGTCGTCACTTTGTCTTTATAATAACCGGCGATACCGGTTTTTCCGCATACCGCCAACACAACCGGTGCTGCCACAAGAGATTTAAAGGCAGGATTTGTTTTGTCCATACTCTCCTGAAGCTGAGATTTCAACGCATCACTTTTTACAATGATAACTTCCCAACATTGGGTATTGGCCCAGGACGGTGTCCACTTTGCCGCATCCAATACGCGATGCAACACCGCGTCTGGAATGGCTTTATTTTCGTAGTTTCGAATGCTTCGTCGCGAACGAAGAACCTCACTGAATTCTGGCATCATCAGCTCCCGGTTTTATTTAAGAATACTTTTTTTGAATCTCAGCTCGCTCTGCCTCGGAAAGCGATTTCAGGTACCCTTTCCAACCAGGGCACCATTTAATATGCCATTTCCAAAACCGTCCTAAAAATGAACGGGGATTTGTGTCATATTTTTTTCTCAGTTTACACCGGTCACAATTGCTCATATTTCCCCCTTTTATTTTTCCTTGTCGGCCTCTAATATGATCTCAATTCTACGATTTTGGTGACGCCCCTCGGTGGTTTCGTTGGAAGCAATGGGTCTATAGTGCCCAAAACCACTGGCTGACAAACGGTTCGGATCAATACCGACATTATTTTGCAGAAACTGAACCACCGCTGTGGCTCTGAGAACGGACAGTTCCCAATTATCAGCATAGGCGGAATTAGATTTTACAGGTATGTCATCGGAATGTCCCTCTACACGTATATGAGCGTATCGTTTATCCTGCAACAACCCGGTCAATTGGGCAAGCAGTTTTTTAGCATCATCACTCAGCTCAGCGCTGCCGAATCGAAATAAAAGCCTGTTCACAAGAACCAGTTTTGCAGGTGCAGGTGTTGAAGGAACCGCAATTTTTTGTGACGCAATCTGCTCCTTAATACTTGTCTGAAGCGTCTGTTTGGAATCGTCAAATAATCGAATGACCGTTTCTTGAATCGAAATAACGGTCTCGTTGTTTTTCACCGTCTGGTCTAATACCTGAATTTTTTGCAGCAGGGCATTATTTTCAGTATCTATATTGTCAAGCTGCCCCTTCAAATCTTTCTGAACATCAAGGCATTCCTGATGCGCTTTTTCGGTCAGCGCAATGGTCTGTAGGAGTTCACTACGTTCCTTTTCACCCGCGGCAACCTGGCATTGGGCATCTCGGTAGTCATTGCTGACTGAATTGAATCGAGATTTTGACACGCACCCGCCTATCGATAACACACACAGGCATACCAACCATATTTTGTTCTTGTTTCTCATTAGGGCACCTCCCTCAAGAAAAGAATCAAAATTAATAGTTGAACCTATTTACGAGAACGTGGTAGGACATGCTATTTTCAATCAGTAGAAACGCGATGAAATCTTAACCGATTAAATAAATATTAACAATGACGATTTTATAATCGGGTAAGGTCCGTTTTCATCCCAACATTAATGCAGATACGTTCAAACTTGCAAGTCTCAAATCTCAAAGCGTCTGTTAAGCGGCAATTTAACAATATACCCAGATTGTTTTCCCAAAACAGCGGTCCCCATCTTCTTAAAACCTCGATCCAAAAAAAATTATTTCTACGGCTATTATTGGCTTGCCTCCTCATCTCAGTAGCCCTTGGAAGCGCGGTTTTATTTATCGAGCTACATCGGGTGGGAGGCATCGTCAACGATCGGGGAGGTGAAATCACCGCCCGTTTTAACGATGAAGTTCGTCAGTTGCTGAATATGCCCATGTCCGTAGCGAAACCAGAACTTCAACACAAACTGAAGGTTCTTGCCATCGCCGGAAAAATGAACCTTGGCATGGGACATATCATCTATGCCGGTATATTTGACCTCAATGGCAAGGCAATCGCCGTTGAAAAGGACACCAATTGTTCCTATTTAAATGAAGTAGATGATGTAATGGTCACCTTTGAGCATCAGATACCAAACAATGCCAATGGGCTATACGAATATCAAACTATCGATGGCAAGCCTCATATTCAACTCATTTACCCACTTACCAACAGCAAAAATGAACAGGTGGCTGTAATGGAGGGGCTTTTCGCTGTTTCCGCCGAGGCAGGGGATGATGTGATCACTCGAATTACCCGGACAGTGTTTGAAGCAATCGGGATTGTGTTGCTGACCACTGCAGCCCTCTACCCAATTATCTTGACACTGCTTGGCCGCCTGTCAGGACTTGCCCGCAACCTTCTTGCAGGTAACGTTGAAACGCTTCAGGTTCTCGGAAGTGCGGTTGCTAAACGTGACAGTGACACTCATATTCATAATTTTCGTGTAACCATTTATTCCGTCACCCTGGCTGAAGCCTTTGGCCTATCGCACAATCAGATTCGGCCCCTAATAAAAGGAGCGTTCTTGCATGACGTGGGGAAAATCGGAATCAGTGACCAAATCCTGTTGAAACCGGGAAAACTCACTTATCATGAATTCGAAATAATGAAAGGTCATGTAAAGCATGGTATCGACATCGTCAAACGTTCTGATTGGCTTAAGGACGCCATCGACGTAGTTGGATACCATCATGAAAAATATGAAGGTGACGGGTATCCTTATGGTTTGAAAGGTGACACCATACCAGTTACTGCTAGAATATTTGCAATTGCCGATGTATTTGATGCCCTTACTTCAACGCGGCCGTATAAGGCGCCCATGTCTTTTTCAGATGCCATTGCTATTATAGAGGAGGGCCGTGGAAATCACTTTGACCCAGCCCTGGTTGATGTCTTTAATGGCATTGCGAAGTCTCTATACGAAAATGTTGCAACCTGTTCCGATAAAGCACTGCGAGATAAACTGGAGTCTATAACGCAACAATATTTTTCCAAAGACATGTACATGTCCTAGTCCGGCTGAGCCGGAAATTGTCAGTCGTCAGTTATCAGTCGACAGTCAAGGGGCGAGAGACGACAACCTTCTGCCAAGATAAACACTTTCGGAGTTGGAGTTTATGCCCTTTTTTTAGGGTGCTTGCCTGCGAGGATGTTTCTGATATGGGGGTTAAACTGATCGTCATGCAATTATTTGGCGCCTATTTTTAGTTTGCCTGTGCAGGTGCAGTGCTCACGGCCAGCTGTTGTGATGCAATCTGCTCTTTAATACTTTTTTGAAGTGTCTGATTGGAATCATCAAATAACCGAATGACCGTTTCTTGGATCGAAATAACGGTCTCGTTGTTTTTCACCGTCTGGTCTAATGCCTGAATTTTTTGCATCAGGGCATTATTTTCCGCATCCATTTTGGCAAGCTGTCGTTTCAAATCCATCTGACAATCAAGGCATTCCTGACGAGCTTTTTTTGACAGTTCAATGACCCGGAGAAGCGCATCGCGATCTTTTTCGCCTTCTGCAATCTGGTTTCGTGCAACCTGGTAATCATTACTGGTTGTGCTAAACCGGGATGTTGACATACACCCACTCATTATCAGCATACAAAGGCAGACCAACCACATTGTGCTCCGGTATATCATTAAGGCACCTCCCCCGAAAAAAGAGCCAAAATTATTAATTGAAACTATTCACAAAAACGTGATAGTGATTGATGTTCTTAATCGGAAAAAAGGCGACAAAACTTTAACCGATTCGTTCATAATAACAGTGGGAAATTTCAAATAGGTTAAAACCCGTTTTCATCCCAAAGATAATGCTGATACCGGTAAACTTTCGAATCTCACATCTCAAAGCGTCTATCTGGCGTCAAATTAATAATATTCCCAGATTGTTTTCCCAAAACAGCGGCACCTCTCTTCTTAAAACTTCCATTCGAAAAAGTTTGTTTCTACGGCTCTTATTTGCCTGCATCCTCATTTCGGTAGCCCTTGCTGGCATCGTTTTATTTATCGAGTTACATCGGGTGGGAGGCATCGTCAATGATCGGGGAAGTGAAATCGCCGCCCGCTTTAACGATGAGGTTCGCCAGTTTTTGGATATGCCCATCTCCGCCGCAAAACCAGCACTTCAGCACAAATTAAAGGTTCTTGCCATTGCCGGAAAAATGAACCTTGGTATGGGGCGCATTATCTATGCCGGTATATTTGACCTGACTGGCAAAGCGATTGTTGTTGAAAAGGACAGCAAGTGTTCCTATTTAAATGAAGTAGATGCTGTCATGATCACCTTTGGACATCAGATACCAAACAATGCCAAAGGGCTATACGAATATCAAACTATCAATGGCACACCTCATATTCAGCTCATTTACCCGCTAACCAACAGCAAAAATGAACAGGTGGCTGTAATCGAGGGACTTTTTGCTGTTTCCGCCAAAGCGAGGGATGATGTGGTCGCCCGAATTACCCGGACAGCGTTTGAAGCCATCGGTATTGTGTTGCTGACCACTGTAACCCTTTACCCGATTATTTGGGCCCTGTTCGGCAGGCTGTCAGGACTTGCTGGCAACCTTCTTACGGGTAACATTGAAACCCTGCAGGTTCTTGGAAGTGCGATTGCAAAACGGGACAGTGACACCCATATTCATAATTTTCGTGTAACCATTTATTCAGTCACACTGGCTGAAGCCTTTGGCCTATCGCACAGTCAGATTCGAACCCTGATAAAAGGAGCGTTTTTGCACGATGTGGGGAAAATCGGAATCAGTGACCAAATCCTGTTGAAACCGGGGAAACTCACTTATCATGAATGTGAAATAATGAAGGGGCACGTGAACCATGGTATCGATATCGTCAAACGTTCTGATTGGCTAAAAGACACCATCGACGTGGTTGGATACCATCATGAAAAATATAAAGGTGGCGGGTATCCTTATGGATTGAAAGGCGAGGCCATACCGGTTACCGCCAGGATATTTGCAATTGCCGATGTATTTGATGCCCTTACTTCAACTCGACCGTATAAGGCGCCCATGCCTTTTTCAGATGCCATGGCTATTATAGAGGAGGGCCGGGGAAATCATTTTGACCCGACCCTCGTTGATGCCTTTAACGGCATTGCGAAGTCTCTGTACGAAAATATTGCAACCTGTTCTGATCAAGCACTGCGAGATAAACTGGAGTCTATAACGCAACAGTACTTTTCCAAAGATATGTACATGTCCTAAACCGGCTGAGCCGGAAGTTGTCAGTCGTCAGTAGCCAGTCGACAGTCGTGAGTCGTGAGTTACGATTCAAATTTTCCGAACCGCGACCAACTTGCCGCCGGGATATAAATAAAATCAACCCGCCCCTTGACATCGGCAAGGGGCACAGGGCCGAAATAACGACTGTCTTGGCTGGCGGATCGATTGTCGCCCAGAACAAAGCAGTGCCCGTTCGGAACGATCACTTTTTCAAAATTACCGGAATCCGCAGCAGCCCTGTTCACAACGATGCGATGGCGGATGCCCGCACCTTTTTCTACCATCACGGTCCCCTTCACCTCATCCGACAGTCCCACAACGGTTTTTCTGTCTATCGTTTCATACGTCAAAGGCACATTATTGACGAATAAAACATTGTCCTTCATCTCAACGGTATCTCCCGGCATGGCAACAATCCTTTTGACATAATCAAGACGCCTGTCATTGGGGCAAACAAATACCACGACCTCTCCGCGTTGGGGACGCTTCCGTTTATAAATCACCTTGTTCAGCAGTATAAAATCTTTTTTTAGTATATTCGGCGCCATACTGATTGATGGTATCTTATAGGCCTGGACCAGATGCTCTCTGGTATGATTTGACAGATTGGTTGGGTACGCCACCGAAACAATGATAAACAGAAGATAGATATACCAACGATTGTATTCCCTGAGTTGATATTCATGGCCCATTTTTCTGGCAATCATAATTGAATCGATCGCCGCATAAACGAAAACAAAAACAAGGACCCCGATGGATACAATGACAGCGCCCAGAGCGATGGCACTGGAAGCACTTTTCATTAGCGTTGCGACAATGGGGGCAAATGCAAAACTAACAAAAAACAGGGTCAACCCCTTGGCAAGTTTGCCGCAATAGATATGCCCCAAGCCGGTCGCTGCCATCGAAAGAAAAAAGGCTGAAAGGGGACGCCTTTTTTTGTGGTCGGTAGTGTTGGATGTCATTGTTTTCTCCTAAGGGTAGAGAAGATTGAAGGCCACGTGGGAAATTCTGAAAAGCCCTAAGGCGGACATACCCAGCGCAAGCACAACATGCATGAAACGCCACAGGAAAGAACCTTGTCCGAAGTATCGATCAACCCCCGGCCATTCAGGTTTCGAGGTCTCATAGTGCCGAATGTCTTCCATGACACAGCAAACGAAATGCTTCGGGATGTGGACTTTTTTCCGTTGCTGAATCCACTTCTGATAACGTTCACGCTCTTCCATACAATTACTTTCTCCTAAAACAGAAAATAAAAATCAGGGTTATCGCCTATAATAAACCGAACCACCGTCTGCTGTTTTCCCCTTCATTCTCTGGCACAGTAACCAGAGGTAATTTGCAAATCAAGCCCGGGCATCGTTTAAAATGGCCCGAAGTTTCCCCCGTATCCTTGACAACCGAGACTTGACGGTCCCAAGCTTGATGTTTTCAATATCTGCGATATCTGCATAGGACATTTCCTCTATCTCGGCCAAAATAAAAATGGACCGATCCTGCACCGAAAAGCGGTCGAGGGCCTGATCAAGCCGGTGAAACGTCTCCTTTTCAAGCAACGAGACCGAAGGGTCCCCGTTGCTTTCCAGTTCAGGGAGGCCATCGATCGTGATTTCCCGTTTTTTTCTCAATTCATTCAAACACTTATTCCTGGCGATTCGAAACAGCCAGGTGGAAAATTTTCCGCGATTTGATCGATAGGTACCGATATGCTGATACGCCGCCAGAAACACCTCCTGTGCAACGTCTTCTATCCGATGGGAATGGCGCAACAAATTGGAAATCAACACAAAAAGTGGCCTTTGATATGCTTGAACAAGATACTCAAATGCCGCTGTATCTCCGTTTTGAACCTGCCTGATGATGTCCTGCTCCACATTCCGATCCATAAATCAGCGCCGTTGAGATGTTAGCTGGTATGCCAAGGTTCCATGCGTCCCCGTTATAGTGATATACACTTTACCGCTGAAAAAGTTCCCTCCAAAAAAAAGATTCTGGAAAAAACTCCTTTTCCTGCTATTATTGCCGCCATGACGACACACGACCATATCAGCACGTCCCAGTACCGAACCATTCAACAGCGGTTCCTTCACTATGTAAAATCCTATGCGGCCCCTCCGGCCCATCGCGAAAATATTGTCCTAAAAATCAAACACAGTATCCGGGTGGAAAAAGAGATGGAGGCCCTTTCCATCGGGATCGGACAACGCAATGGCCAGTTGCGGCTCGCCAAAGTCATTGGTCTTCTCCATGATATCGGCCGATTTGAACAATTCAAGCGTTACCAGACCTTTTCAGATAAGGACTCTGTGGACCATGGCAGGTTTGGAGTTCAGGTTCTTCAAGAAACAGACATGATAGCAGACATTGACGCCGACACCCGGAAGATCATTGAACATGCCATTTCCAATCATAACCAAGCCCGCGTGTCAGAAAGCCTGAACAACACCGCCCACTGTTACGCAAAACTGATTCGCGATGCAGACAAGCTGGACATCTTTAGAATTACCTGCCCCAGAAATGGTAAGCGGCAAAGATCGTTTCTTGCCGGCATCCGGGATACCGTAACCCCCTCAAATGAAATATCCGAGGCGGTTGCCGATGCAATTTTCCACCAAAAAATCGTTGATATGAATAACGTCAACAGCTATTTCGATTTGGTCCTGCTACGAATGTCATGGGTATTTGACATGAATTACCCCAAAACCCTGGAACAGTTCCACCACAAAGGGTACCTGGGTGCCATGCATGGTGTCCTGCCTCAAACAGACCTGGCAGATATACTTCATGACATTATCCAGAAGTATATTGACAAGCAGCTTGAGAATTAGCAGGCACACCCTGCCCTTTTGCCTGAACTGCCATGGGCAGACGCTTTAACATCCAACAAAGAACCAGCAGTCCCGGCAAGGCAATGATGGTCGAACCGACAAAAAAGACCTCCCAACTGGTCTGATCGGCCACCCATCCGGAAGTGGCGGACAACCAGGTTCTGCCAAATGCCATAAAAGAAGTAAACAGGGCATACTGGGTGCCGGTGTAGTTTGCATTACAAAGAAGAGATAAATAGGCCACAAAGGCGGCGGACCCCATACCGCCGGACAAGTTTTCAATGCCGATCGTTAAAAACAGGAAGCCGACCTTGGGACCGATGAGTGCCTGGGCCGCAAACATCAGGTTGGAAAGCATTTGGAATATACCGCAAAGAAGAAGACTCTGAAGCACACCAAGCCGTTTTACGATCACACCACCGACAAAGACACCCAATAAGGTTGCAGCGACACCAAAAAGTTTGCTGACATTGGCAATATCAATTTTTGAGAATCCAATTTTGATGTAAAACGGATTTGCCATCACACCGGCAAAGGCATCACCAAGTTTATAGAGCAAAATAAAAGACAAGATCGCCAACGCAACACGAAAATCGTTTCGTTCAAAAAATTCTGCGAAGGGATCCCCCACCATCGAACGAAACCATCCGCCTTTCCGTTGTCGGGTGTGGTCGGCCACGGAATTTTCAGGTACCGGTGGCGCCACGAATGCGGCGAACAGTCCCACAAGTAAAAGACCTGTCATGACCAGATAAACCATCGACCAGGCAGCGGCTGAAGCAAGGTAGAGCGCCCCCGCGCCAGCGCAAAGCATCCCCATGCGATACCCGGTCTGGGACATGGCGGCACCGGCTCCCTGCTGGTGATCATCCAAAATTTCGATCCGGTAGGCATCAATGACGATGTCCTGACTTGCTGAAAAAAAGGCCACTGCAAACGCCAAGATCGCCGCCACACTGTTGCCTGTTTTCAGATTGGCAAACCCGAGCATTGCGACAGACGTCATCAGACAAACCTGGATAAGCACCATCCAGGACCTGCGACGTCCCAGCCAATGAGATAGAACAGGAACCTGTATGCGATCCATCAGCGGTGCCCATAGAAATTTCACATTGTAGGGCGTTCCCACCAGGGCAAACAACCCGATTTCAGTGAGAGAAACACCGGCTTCTGTAAGTCGTATCGCTAGGGTTTGTCCCACCAGAAGCAGTGGCAGGCCACTTGCAAACCCCATCAGGAAAATGAGAACAAGCCGTTTCTCACAATAAATTGAAAGATCTTTCAAAAGGCCCTGGTCGTGGGTAGCGTTGACGTGATGTGTTGACATCGATTGACCACCACAGGTTTATTGCCGTAAAAGGGCAACCGCTTTTGCAATTACGTCAATCGCGCTATCAATCTCTTGGCCAGTGGTCATACGACCGGTGGTAAACCGAAGGGTCCCTTTGGCCCATACCTCTGGCACACCCATGGCCGTAAGGACATGGGAAATCGCAACATGGTCCGAATGACATGCCGCACCCGCAGATGCCGCCACATCAAGTCCAATCTCTTCCAGAATACGATTTGCTTCCAATCCGCGAAAGGAAACACTCAACGTGTTTGGAAGCCGGTGTGTGACACTCCCGTTTGTTCGAATATCTTGGATGGCATCGTAGAGCCCCTTTTCAAGCTGATTCCGGGTGACTTTCATATTTGAAGAATTCTGTTCAAAATCCCGCCTGGCAATCTCGCAGGCTTGGCCAAGCCCAGCGATCTCCATGACGTTTTCCGTACCTGCCCGCCGCCCCCCTTCCTGCCCTGCCCCATGGCAAAAAACGGACGGTGTGAGTCCGGTCTTGATATAAAGGGCACCAACCCCTTTGGGCCCATAAAGCTTATGACCGGCCAGGGACAGCATGTCCACGCCGAGGGCATTGACATCTGTTGGAATTTTTCCAACCGACTGGGCCGCATCGGTATGAAAGGGTATCTGGTGAGCCTTTGCCAACGCAGCGATCTCTTCAATGGGTTGTACGGTTCCCACCTCATTGTTGGCATGCATTACGGTAATCAGAATGGTGTCCGGCGTAATGGCCTTTTCAATCTCTTCCACCCGGACAACACCGGTTGCATCCACCGGCACATAGGTCGTTTGAAAACCTTTTCGATCAAGATAACGACAAACCTCCAAAATGGCAGGATGCTCGATCTGGGTGGTAACGATGTGGTTGCCATCCCGACGTCCTGCCCCAACGATCCCTTTGATGGCATGGTTATTTGATTCGGTGCCACCGCTCGTAAAGATAATTTCTTCTGGAGAACAATTGATAAGCGCCGCCACTTGTCGCCGGGCCGTTTCAACCGCCCTTTTGGGTGCAATGCCATACCAATGGGAACTGGATGGATTTCCAAATTCCTTCTCCAGAAAGGGTCGCATGGCATCAATGACTTCCGGATCGTGGGGGGTGGTACCATTATAGTCAAGGTAGATCGGTGTCGGCATAAACTAGCGGCTCCTTTTTTTTCATATCAATTAGATGTATCACCAATAATACCAGTGCGGCCGGGGCCAGGGATAATAGTATTCAAACGGGTATTGCTCCTTCTCCCGTTCGGGCCACAAATAGATTTCTTCGACCTCAATCACTGGGTAGGTATATTCAATTTCTCCCAGGCGTTGAACCCGCTCACCTTTCAGTCGTCCGGCCACGGTCACCTCCCGCCCCTTGGCATAGATCGCGACGTCCAGATACCCCTTGTAGTAAGCAAGAAAACGGCCCTCCGTCAAGTCCCCCTGTTTGGGGCGACTTTCCAGATCTGCCGGTTTCTGAAGGATCTCGATCATCGTTCCTTCCTTTTCATTTTTCGCCGTGATGATCTCACCGGCCCACAGCGTCATTTCATCCGTGTAACCGGACGGGTTCTCGCGGACTGCCTTCAGGGAAATGCCTTCATTCACCTGAGCGCGAACCTGCTCGGAAATGGCCCGGGTGCAGCCAGAAAACATGGCCACTGTCATCAGCAGAAAAAAGATGATCTTATTTTGACACAGCATCATACACGTTCCTTTTCTGTCCGAGTGTTTTAATACCGGGTGGGCCTGCGAAGTGGAGGGGCCACACGCAGGAAGCGGTGTAATATTTAGATGGGGGTGTGTTTCTCAACATCTCAATTGGGGGTCACTGGCATGTCGTAATGGCGTTGCAACCTCAGGGGCAATTTCCCGTCCCCAGTAACGATTCGATATTATCGACGACCTCCTTTTTCGAAAATGGTTTTGTAATATACACATCTGCACCTAAAACCATTCCTTTCAGGATGTCAATATCCCGGTCCCTGGCGGTTAAAAAAACAATCTTGATATCCCTCCACTCTGGTTTCAAACGAACGATTTCACAGACCTCAAAGCCATCGATCCCGGGAAGCATAATATCAAGGAGAATCAGGTCTGGCTTGTGGTTGATGATACTTTCAATGGCCTCTTCACCACTGTACGCCACCTGGACATGGTAACCATGTCTTTCAAGCAGAAATTCCAGTGGAATAACGACGTTCTGCTCTTCATCAACGATAAGAACCGTCTTTGCCATTGGTGCCTTGCCTCTGAAGCCCTCGCGCTTTTGCAATAATAGGGTCTACATGCCAGACCAACTCCTTATCTCGGTTTCGCATACCCGATTTCAATGAGTGCCGCTTCTATCTCATTTAAAATCGTCGGATCATCAATTGTTGCCGGCACTTTATACGCCTCACTGTCAGCAATTTTACGGATGGTGCCACGAAGTATTTTCCCGGACCGGGTTTTGGGAAGTCGTTTTACAACGGTCGCTTTTTTAAAGGCAGCCACAGGACCGATTCGATCCCGCACCATCTGAATGACCTCCCCGACAATTGTATCATGGCTTTTCTGGCACCCGGCGTTGAGAACCATAAAGCCGACCGGCACCTGCCCCTTCAATCCATCGGCAACGCCCAGCACCGCGCACTCCGCCACATCCGGATGATCCGAAAGTACTTCTTCCATAGCACCTGTTGATAAACGATGGCCTGCGACATTGATGATGTCGTCCGTTCGTGCCATCACAAATACATATCCGTCCTGGTCGATATACCCGGCGTCGGCAGTTTTGTAGTAGCCAGGGAATTCTTCAAGGTAGGCTTTGACAAAGCCATCATCGTTTTGCCACAGGGTTGGCAAGGTACCCGGTGGCATGGGTAGCTTTACGACCAGAGCGCCAATCTGGCCAGGCGCGACAGGATGACAGGCTTCATCCACCACCTGCAGATCCCAACCAGGTACCGGTTTTGTCGGCGACCCGCTTTTCACGGGGAAAGGATGCAACCCGAGGCAGTTACCGGCAATGGCCCATCCGGTTTCAGTCTGCCACCAGTGGTCTATAACAGGCACACCAAGCTGCGTTTCCGCCCAATTCAGCGTATCCGGGTCTGTCCGTTCCCCTGCCAGAAAGAGTGCTTTCAACTGAGATAGATCATAATCCTTAATCAATGCGCCCTCTGGATCTTCCCTCTTGATCGCACGAAAAGCCGTGGGGGCGGTAAAAAGCACCTTAACCTTGTGCTGGGAGATGACCCGCCAGAAAACACCGGCATCAGGGGTCCCCACCGGTTTTCCCTCAAAAAGTATGGTTGTGCATCCTTTAAACAAGGGGCCATAGACAATATAGGAATGCCCGACCACCCATCCCACATCGGATGCCGCCCAGAAAACATCCCCGGCCGATACGTTGTAAATCGCCCCCATGGTCCATTTAAGAGCCACAAGGTGCCCGCCGTTATCACGCACCACCCCCTTGGGCTGACCCGTTGTCCCGGAAGTATACAAAATATACAGGGGATCGGTGGCGGCAACTTCCACACAGTCATGGGGCTGGGCCTTTGATACAGCCTCTCGCCAGTCAAGGTCCCGCCCTTCGGTTAGTTCGGCAACAACCATCGGGCGCTGGTAAATGATGCACTTTTTCGGCTTGATTTTTGCCATTTCAATGGCTTCATCCAGCAGGGGTTTGTAGGCAATAATGCGCTTTCCTTCGATGCCACAGGCGGCAGAAACAATCACTTTGGGACCGGCATCGTTTATTCTGGTCGCCAGCTCATTGGGGGCAAATCCGCCAAAAACGACCGAATGCACCGCCCCCAGCCGGGCACAAGCCAACATGGCGATCGCAGCCTGGGGAATCATCGGCATATAAATCAGCACCCGGTCTCCCTTGGTCACACCGGCATCGGCGAGCGCCCCGGAAAACAGCGCCACCTCATCGCGAAGGGCCCGATAGGTATAGGTCTCAACGGTATCGGTGACCGGACTGTCATAAATCAAAGCATTCTGGTCTCCCCGCCCATTTTCAACATGAAAATCGAGCGCGTTGTAGCAGGAGTTGAGTTTTGCGCCCGTAAACCATCGATAAAAAGGCTTGTTTGAATCGTCAAGAATCCGGTCCCATTTCTGGTACCAATGGCAATCTTCCGCCGCGGAGGCCCAAAATTCGTCCGGTTTTGAGATAGATGCGTCAAATGCTTCTGTATAAAGGTTTCTCATAGATCACTCCTTATGGAAGTTTTCCTCAATTTAAAAAACACGCCGACTCATTTTATTGGCACTTTAATGAACCCCGGTGTTCAAAATTGATATTCGTCATTGTTAGTGCAGCGTTGTGGGTTAAAGCGGTTCTAATCAATGTTGGAAAATTTCGCAGAGGTTGCCATCGGTGATTAAGTGCGCGATCAGCGCTGCACGGTTCTATCCCTATCGGATGTTACTGAAAAATCATATAATACTATGTAATTTAATTAATGAATATTATTCATTTCTTTATATAGGCTTTTATTTTAAATTTCAACTTATTTCTTTTAAGAATACAGCCGCGCCGTTTTGTTGACACGCTCCAGTGAATCACATATGAATGTTCTAATCGGGATGAATATCCCTTCCCGGTTGCCACTCGCTTCCAGCGCATGACGTATTTGACGACCCGACAAAAAGGCATAAATCATGGTTGAATCTCTTGATCCTGTCATTCTGGCCCGCATACAGTTCGCATTTACCATTTCATTTCATATCTGCTTCCCCGCATTTACCATCGGCCTTGCCAGTTGGCTGGCTGTTGTCGAATGGCGCTGGCTCGCAACAGGTCAATCGGTGTATGAAGAAATCTACCGCATGTGGGTAAAAATTTTTGCCGTCACGTTTGGCATGGGGGTTGTTTCCGGTGTAGTCATGTCATTCCAATTCGGCACCAACTGGTCTGTCTTCGCCGACAGAACCGGCAATGTACTGGGCCCTCTGCTGGGGTATGAAGTAATGACCGCATTTTTTCTGGAAGCCTCCTTTCTGGGCATCATGCTCTTTGGCTGGAAGCGTGTCGGTCCCAGAGTACACTTTGCCGCCACAACCATCGTCGCCACAGGCACTCTCGTTTCCGCCTTCTGGATTCTTTCCGCAGACAGTTGGATGCAAACCCCCCAGGGATATCGCATCGCAGAAGACGGCCTGTTTTATCCGACAAACTGGATTGACATCATCTTTAATCCCTCTTTTCCGTTCCGGTTTGTCCATATGGTACTGGCCGCTTACCTGACCACGGCATTTGTAGTTGGTGGCATCGGAGCATTTTATCTATGGCGCCATCGCCACGTCTCTCATGCCAGGATAATGCTCGGAATGGCAATGCTCATGGCGGTTTTCGTCGCACCGCTACAGGCATTTGTCGGTGATCTTCACGGGCTCAATACGTTCGAGCATCAAACCGCCAAAGTTGCGGCCATGGAGGGAATATGGGACACAGAACGGGGCGCCGCGTTGAAATTATTCGGCTGGCCGGACCAGGAAAAGGAAACCACCTTGTACACAATTGAAATCCCGAAGCTGTCGAGTTTGATTCTCACCCATGACATCAATGGTGAGGTAAAGGGACTGAAGGAGTGGCCCAAAGAAGACCGGCCACCGGTCGCCTTGGTTTTCTGGTCATTTCGCATCATGGTGGGCATCGGTGTACTAATGGCGCTAACGGGTGTTTTTGCCCTTTATCTGTATGTAAAAAAACGCCTCTTTGAAACCCGATGGTTCCAAGTCTGGTGCATGGCCTTAACACCGTTAGGATTTATCAGCGTTCTGGCCGGTTGGTTTGTCACGGAAATCGGTCGTCAACCGTACATTGTATATGGTGTGATGCGAACCTCAGAGGCCGTCTCTCCGGTAATGGCGCCCGCCGTAGCCGCATCGTTAATCGCATTCGTCCTGGCATATGTCTTTGTCTTCGGTGCCGGCAGCTATTATATTCTCAAATTGATCGGCAAAGGGCCGGGAAACGGTGAAGAAACCTATGGTGATCATGGGGGGCATCCCCCACTGGTTGCAGGAAAGATTTCCAGACAAGGAGGTTCGAATGTTTAGCTTTGACGCTGTCATCAATCTACCACTCGTTTGGTACGGCCTCATTGGAACCGCCATCTTTTTCTACGTCCTTCTGGACGGTTTTGACCTTGGTACCGGGATTCTCTTTCCCTTTGCGCCTTCTGACGCCTGTCGAAATCGGATGATGAATTCCATTGCCCCCTTCTGGGACGGAAATGAAACATGGTTGGTACTGGGTGGTGGCGGACTATTCGCTGCCTTTCCATTGGCCTATGCCGTACTGATGCCTGCCTTTTACATTCCAGTGATCTTAATGCTGCTGGGTCTGATTTTCAGGGGGGTGGCCTTTGAATTTCGGTTCAAAGCAAGTGATCGTTCCCGAAAAGTCTGGGACTATGTGTTCCATTTTGGTTCCCTGGTGGCCACCTTGACCCAGGGCATGATCCTGGGTGCACTCGTGCAAGGCATTGAGGTTGAAGGACGCATGTACACCGGTGCGTCTTTCGATTGGCTGAACGCTTACAGCGTCATGACCGGCATTGCCCTCGTGTTTGGTTACGTGTTGCTTGGTGCCACCTGGCTAATCATGAAAACAGACGGTATCACCCAGGAATGGGCCAGAAAATGTGCCGCCTATGTTCTTGGTTATGTGGGCCTGTTTATCGTTATCGTAAGTATCAGCATGCCGGTGATGAACAGCGATATAAAGGCCCTCTGGTTCTCGGGCCCGACGTTCTTCTACTTACTGCCAATCCCCCTCACAACCTTTGCCATGGTCATTCAACTTTGGCGTGATCTTCATACAGGGCATGAGCACCGCCCCTTTCTTTTGAGTATCGGTATTTTCTTAACGGCCTATATCGGGCTGGGCGTCAGTTTGTGGCCATGGCTGGTGCCTTTTAAAATCACTTTCTCAGAAGCCGCCGCCGCCCCGGAATCCCAGTCACTGTTGCTTGTTGGTACGGCCGTGATGCTGCCGGTCGTACTCACATACACCGGCTACTGTTACTATGTCTTCAGGGGAAAAACCTCCCATGAAATTACTTACTACTAATTGATGTATTACGTTTTCTACAATTCCACAAGATGATGAGGAGATGGCTATGTTTGTCACATTTTACGGCGCTGTTCGAGAAGTAACCGGTTCCATGCATCTGATACAATCAAACTCAGACCATATTCTCTTGGACTGCGGCCTGTACCAGGGCCGCCGAAGAGAGTCCGACCAGAAAAACCGGGTCATGCCGTTTGATCCTGGCATCATTACCAATATGGTCCTTTCCCATGCCCACATTGATCATTCCGGAAGGATTCCCCTGCTGATAAAAAATGGGTTCAGCGGACGGGTTGTCTGCACCCGGGCCACTTACGATGTCTGCCAATACCTGCTGGCGGACAGCGCCCATATCCAGGAATCCGACGCAGACTACCTGAACTACAAGACGGTCCGGGGAGCCCTAATGAAGTCAAAGCATGAACCCGGATCCCGCAGATCACCAAAGCGTGTTGAAAAAGAGGTCAGAGACCTTCTGAAGCGGAACTCGAACAAACTGAACAGGCAAGCAATTGATGATCTCATGGCCCAGTACCGGCTGGAAAAGGTCGAACCACTATACACACAAGAAGACGCAGCCCTCGCCTTGAAATCATTTGAAAGCTATCCTTACGGCGAACCGGTTTCAATCGGCCATAACATGGTTTGCACGTTTTATGAAGCCGGCCATATTCTGGGTTCAGCCATCAGCATCCTGAGGGTCACAGAAAACGGAAAGAACTATACCGTCGCATACTCCGGTGATGTGGGACGCTTCGGCAAACCGATCATCAAGGATCCCTCCCTGAAGTTCAGGGATGAAGACCGCAATATCGACCTTCTCATTCTGGAAAGCACCTACGGGGACCGATTGCATGAAGCACCCGGAGACATGAAACAACGGCTTAAAGAAATTCTGATTGAAAACAACAACAAGCGCGGCACGTTGCTAATACCGGCCTTTGCCTTTGGGCGTGCCCAAGAGCTTATCTATGTGCTCCACGAGTTATATAGCGAAGGAGAGGTTCCCAAACTCCCTATCTATGTTGACAGCCCCTTGGCCTCCAACTTGACAAAGGTTTTTGGCGAGCACATGGAACTTTACGACAAAGATGCCCATGAAACATTCCTTAAAAAAGGAAAAAACCCCTTTTCTTTCTCCTACATCCATTTTGTCAAATCGGTGGAAGAGTCCATGGAACTCATGCGGGATGAAACACCCCATATTGTGATCGCGTCGTCAGGCATGTGTGAAGCGGGCCGTATTCTCCATCATCTTCGATATAAAATCCATAATCCCAAAAACACGATCCTGATTGTGGGATACATGGCAAAGAACACCCTTGGCAGACGGATACTAGACGAAGGCACCGCCCATGAAAAAGCAGGCCGACCGGACCCCGCCCCTATAATGAAATTTTACAATAAAACCTATCCGCTCAAAGCCCGGGTCGTCTCCCTAAACGGGTTCAGTGCCCATGGGGATAAGGCGGAGATTACCCGTTTTCTCAAATCTTCCAATTTAAACATCAAGAAAATTGCAATCGTTCATGGAGAGGAAGACCAGTCATTGGCCTTCTGCGATCATCTGACATCAGAGGGGTATGAGGTTACGGTACCCCGAAGCGGTCAAATCCTGAAAGTGTGATCCGGAACTGTTTTAATTGATGATTTCGCAAAAAATCAAGTTCTCACACAGGAAAGCGAGGCCTTAGACACTGACAAGAAAAACTTAAGTCTTTGAGCCAATTGAAAAAGTATATTTCCTCTAACTCCAGGGGGACTGGGAATTCCTTGCCCCCCTGGTAGCGAACATTAGACAATTACCACCTTCTGAACCGCCTTCACGATATCTTTGGGGTCATCCATAATCTGGACCAAATCGAGGTCTTCAGGGGAAATTCGATGGGTGTCCCGCATCTGCGTTTTTATCCAGTCAAACAATCCTTGCCAATAGGCAGATCCGACGAGAATAATCGGAAACGGCTTTATTCGCTTGGTCTGGACCAGTGTCAACACTTCAAAGATTTCATCCAGCGTACCAAACCCTCCCGGCAAGGCCACGTAAGCGGATGCATATTTCATGAACATTACTTTTCTCACAAAAAAATACCGAAACTCAATCTGAACATTGGCGTACTCATTGGGTTTTTGTTCAAACGGAAGCTTGATGTTGAGCCCGACAGACTTTCCGCCTGACCGGATCGCCCCTTTATTGGCAGCTTCCATAACCCCCCCCCCGCCACCGGTAATGACGGCAAAATTTTTGGCTGCAAAAAGCGCTGCAATCTCTTCAGCCGTTTTGCACACCGGATCATCCGAAGATGTCCGGGCAGACCCGAAAATACTCACGGCCGGCCCCAAATCATGCAGTGCTTCAATACCGTCAACAAACTCTCCCATAATTCTGAAAATACGCCATGATTCACCGAGGGTAAAATCATCAATCACAAATTGCTTTTCCATTCATCTCTCCACTCGATTGGTTAGATAATATAGGTCAGTACACACCCCAAGTGCCTTTGAGGTAATATTGATGCAGCACCGGATTCCTCTCCGTGTTGACGTGTATCTTTTCCAGTAGATCCGCATCAAGCACCCCTTTACCAAAATGAACCATGGCGATGGTCGCATCCTGATTTAAAAACCGGGTGTCAACCTGTGAATAGGTTTGGGCCATGATTCGTTTTTTCAACGTCTGGGGGGAGGTATCTTCGCCTCTTGCCCCCAGCACCCATCCCCACTCCCCCATCGTAGGAATTTGGTTATGGTATGGAAGCACAGAAAACCCGGCACTTTCCACCGTTTTCAAAATACACTGAAAGGCCTGACGTGCAAAATAGGGACTGCCGGCCTGGGTCACCATGATTCCCCCGGCAATAAGATGCCGATGAATCCTCCGATAAAACGATGCAGAGTAGACATGCATCAGATCGATGGTGTCTGGATCCGGGAGGTCCACAATAATCACCCCGTATAACTTGCTATCATCTCGAAGAAATCCCGCTGCATCCTGATTGACAACCCGAACCCTTCCATCGTTGAATGCCCCCTTGTTAACCGACAAGAGTACGGGATGTTGGGTGGCAAGATTTGTCATGGCCGGATCAATGTCTACCACCGTCACCAATGAGACCGATCGGTATTTCAAAATTTCCCGAACCGCCAATCCGTCTCCACCGCCAAGAACCAGCACATTCTCAGGGTGAATGGCCAAGGCCATGGCCGGATGCACCAGTGGCTCGTGATATCTTTCTTCATCGTAGGTGGAAAACTGTTCCTGACCGTTTATATAGAGCCAGAAATGGTCTTTCCACTGGGTCATTACGATTTTTTGATAGGGTGTCTGCTCCTCATAGACGACCTTGTCCCGGTATTTTTGCTGCTCGCCAAACCGGATGATCGGTTTGGCCAGGAGTGTCAGTGCAACCAGTAGAAACAGGGTGAGGAAAAAACATATCCCAAGCGTGCTTTTCTTTTCCACCAGGGAAGCGTATCCCCAAAAAAGAACCGCTGCCACCAGGAAGTTAATGGCGCCCAATACAATGGGCGTATAGGTAAGCCCAAGATAAGGCAGGGCCAGAAAAGCAAAGGCAAACCCTCCCAGGAGCGCCCCAAAGTAATCCTTTTCCATTACTTCAGAAATGTTGATCCTCAATTGCTCATAGGCCTGGTTCAATCGAAGAACCAGCGGAATTTCAAGACCAATCAGGCAACCGATCATCAACGCCTGGCCATATATGGCCATAGCGGTATATTCGGTCCAGGCAGAAATACCATAGGCAAGTTCGGCAGACACGGCACACAAAACAGACAGAGAAAATTCCACCAGGATGAAGGTGTCCAACAACCGGTTGTGAAAGTGCCGGCTCAGTCGGCTGCCGAGCCCCATGGCAAAGAGCATCAGGGACATGACCACCGTCCACTGCACGATGGCGTTGCCAAGCAGATAGGTGGCCAGGGTGGACAAAACAAATTCTGCCACGATACCGGCACATCCGGTGGCAAAAAGCGCTACTTTCAGCAGGATTCGAAGGTGGGTGCGCGCCTGTTTTTCCGGTAAAATCTCATGCGCTCCAGATCCAGACAAATCAGGTGAATCAGATGGACCACAGGTTAAATTCATAGTATCTGTAACGATTTACGCGTGTCACCGGTCGATCCAAACATTATATACACCATACAATCACAAACGCGGCGGCAATATATGAAAAGGCCTCAATATAGGCAGCGCCGATATTAGGCGTCTGTTGCGCGGCAATCTCATCCGATAGCTTCACGGTGGGCAGCAATACTTTGTCCGTCAGAAACCGCACCATCGGCAGCATCACTAATCCCAGCAACGCAATGCAAAGATAGCTCACAAGGTCTTCTCGCCATGACTCAAAATCACCCGCTGCCGTCAGGCCGATGACAATGCCCATACTGGCAAGCGCACCGGCAAAACTGACCCCAGCCGCCACATTGTCTTTCTCAATTTCTTTATGAATGTCATAGGGTGTGATAAGATCGTAGACCTTACTGACTAAGAGTAAGAGCACTTGACCCGAGGCCCAAAACGCGCAGGCAGACCAAATTGTTCCCCCCTCGCCGGAAACAGCCCCAAAAACAATCATTCCCGATGCGATGCTGATACCGCAGCTGACCGCACCGGTCCCTTGATTCTGGTCCCGGATCAGTTCGTCGGTCACGTTGAAGCGGTTCAGAATAATCTTATCACACCAAATCCATGAAAGGTTCAGTAAAACAATTCCGAGGACGCCATATATAAGGAGGTCCACCAGATCCTCCATAATGCCGTTACTGGGACCCACCACCGCCCCCCCGATACAGAGAACCAGCCCGAAATAGTATCCTGTAATGGCCAGTGCAAGGGCGGGGTTGTCTTTGGTAACGAGTTCATAGGTCAGGTTGTAATCTTGATGAATAAGGTCGTGAACGACCTTTCCCACCAAAAAAAGAAGGTAAAATGCTGCAACCAGAATCAAACCAGATATCATTTGATCAATTATCATTTTTCTATTTCCCAAACCCAACGGATCGCCCACGAAATCCGCTTCGTGTCCGTCCGATTCTTTGATTTACGGTCTGTTTGAATCGTGTACCGGCAGCCTGCTGTCTGGCCATATGTCGGGCATAAAAATTAGGTTTTTGTTTTTTTGCAATCGTGCCGGTTGTCCCGAATTCCCGGTTGCGGCCAAAATAAGGCCGGTTGCGGGAACGGGATTGCTGATACGCGTCATAATCGGTCCGATGAATCGGTCGATACCACCCTCCCATGAGATGACTGATAAGGGCATATTTACCGTAAAATTCCCAGAAGGATCCCCCACGCCCATCTTCTCGCCAACGCCCATATCGATTGTCCCCCACGTAGGCATATCCGGGGGGCGTGGCGGTTTGAAGCTCTTTACCATCCTTTCTAGCATAAATACTCATTCCCAGAAAAGGCTCATTCATCTTGTAAAACTTTTCGGTCACATGGAACCAGTCTGTCACCCCTCCTTTTTCAGGCGCCACCACCCTGTATTGGTGCTCATACACGGGAACAAAATTGCCTGTTTGCTTCATATCTTCAAGAATGACCGAATAGGTTGGCGTCCCTTTCATTTTTTCCTGTATCAAGGCAATTGGATTGGTAGCAGGCTGTGTCCCACATCCACTGAACAGCGAAAAGCAAAAAAAAGACCCGATGATAATCATCCATAAACGCTCGATTCCATGCCGTTGAAACATCGTCTATTCCTATAAAAAACATTTTATAATTATTTGATTTTGCAGCTTTTTAACAGATCACAAACGTCCCGTCAACAACAAACCAGCGGCGTTTTGTCAGCTATGGACGCACGCACCGATCGCCTTGACTTTTTCAAAAAATAGTCTATATTGCACTAAATAGATTACATAACATAAGAACGCCACAATTATTTATCGTTCATAAAGTTAAGACTCAAAATTGACGCCATCAGGAGGTCATATCATGCCCGTATATGAATTTAAATGCCCCAAAGATGATACCATCGTAGAAGAATTTGTGCCGATGGGCACAGAGGAAGTAGAGTGCCCGGCATGCAAAGGGATAGCCAAAAAAATCATTTCAGCATGCACTTTCACCCTAAAAGGTGGTGGTTGGTATGCTGATGGGTATTCATCAAAAAAAGTCTAACCTTCGCATGCTCGTTCCAATTCCGCCAACCAATAAAGGCATCCCCTGCAAACCAGGAAGATGCCTTTTTTATTTAATCAATGCCACCAACAGAAGCTTAGTTATTTTGATGTGGTATTGAAAATTTACTTGCCAAGAAGGCCACCCAACGCACCGCTTTATTTCTGTTCAACCGGAATAAAGTCAGCGGATTCCATGGCCAACTCAAGATAAAATTTCTCATTGTCAATGGAAAATGAAATCCTTCTGTTTTCGCTGTACGCCATGTCAATCGTGAGAATGATAGCGTTGTTTAACGCAAGGGCCTTTGGCTGTCCGCAATATGCAGTTAGGTCATAGGCATCCTCTGTCAGTTTCGTTATTTTTCCCATGATTTGGTTTACCATTTCACCAAGGCTGTCCGGCACTTCGCTGTTGGTATAGTCCTTTGCCAGTTCGTCTTCAGGCATTCCCATGGAGAGCATATAGCTTCTGTAAAGCAGCATGGCGGCACTCGCGGTAAAATTCATGACCACAAGCCCGTTATAATCCCCTGTGATTTGAACGAAACAGCCGATTTCAGGTCGAATACTTACCTTCTGGACTTTCTGCATCGTTGCGGAAGACCGAATTGTTTTTTGTGTATTTGCGCCAAGCACACTTTTTACCGCCCGAAAAGCAATATTCGCCACGGCATCAATGGCTTTGATACTTTGTGCCATATACTGTCTCCTTTCATTTCAGCCTTGTTCTTTTGGGAATGTACAGGTTGTTTGATTCAATTGAGAACAGATAACAGATTGCCCCCTAAAGGACAAGCTAAAGGTGGGTAAACCTTTTCGGGTTTCTGGCGTCTATATGATTAAACCGTATCACTAAAATGGAGGTGCTCCCATGAACAAAAAAACCATTGCTATCGCGCTCCTGTTCGGATCTGTTTTATTCATTCCTGGCGTCATTTTGGCCAAAGACCCAATGGCGACAAATCCATATCAGCGCCGCCAGCACAACCAGACAGACCGGATCAAGGCTGGTGTGAAAACCGGAGAGCTTACGAGATATGAAGCCAGGAAACTAAAGCGAGAACAACGACAAATTCGGAAATATCGACAACAAGCGACCAGAGACGGCCGCGTTACCGGGCATGAAAAGCGCACCATCGCCCGTCTGCAAAACAAGGCCAATTCACATATTTACAATGCCCGACACAATCGGCAACGGCAATACCATCAGGGGCATACCTATTATAGATATAAAGACGGTTGCCGTGACCGCCACCGCTATTATCGAAACACGACCTCCTGTCAACAAAACTGCCGCCATAACGACCGGCATTGTCCGTTGGTCAGTGGACTCTTTTTCTCGGGCACCTGGATAGAGCCGGGTGGCTTTTTTTCCTTTTCCACCGGTGGTAAATGGTAGTATACCATCATATGGAAGAGGGGTGTAACGGCAATTTGCCAACACAACGGCGAGGCCCCGTTCAGATGGTGAGATTGGTACGGGGCTTACGGGGGCAACCCATGCGAGTAGAAAAAAAAGTGCCTCTCTCTTTCGTACCGGCCAACGCACGTGACAACAAAAACGGAACTGACATGGCCCCCAGCAGCACGATATTGACCGATGGCGAACTAGTTGTCCGCGCCCAACAGGACAACGCCTGGGCGTTTGAACAACTTGTTCGGCGCTACCAGCAGAAGGCCTTTGCCATTGCTTTCCAGATGGGGAACGGCGACCGTGAAGAAGCCAAGGATATAACCCAGCAGGCCTTTCTGAATGCTTATCGAAGTATCAAAACGTTTAAAAGAGGTGCCTCTTTTTATACATGGTTTTACCGGATTCTGATAAATGCCTGCTATGATGCAAGACGGCGGCATGTTCGATGGCGACAGCTCTTTTTTCCGTGGTCCAGGAAAAATAACAGTGATGACAACAGTAATCAGGAGGCATTAGATGCCTATCCTGATCCGGATAGCGGATCTATACCGGACGCAGCCTGCGAATCAAAAGAGCTTGATCATGCGCTACGTAAGGCGCTTCTGACGCTCCCTGAAAAACAACGTCAGGCATTTCAATTAAAGCTGTTTCACGGCCTGAGCGTCCCGGAGATTTCTGAAATCATGAATATCAGGCCAGGAACCATTAAAAGTCATCTTTTCAGGGCCACCCGATCGATACGGGCGGCACTGTCCGAATGGGAAAAACCGAGAGGGAGGTAATCATGCCAGTTTGTACAGAATACAAAAACATACTTCTGGCAGACGTCACAAATGAGTTAGATGAGGCTCAAGAGTTTGCCTGGAAATCACATCTTAAAAAATGTGACACCTGCCGCCAGGAAAAAGAAGCGCTAAAGGCAATGGTAACCCGGCTCAAGCACGTCGCACCGTTGCCGACACTATCCCAGAAAGAGGCCGGCGCCATGGTGGCGAACATCAACCGTCACCTGGCCGCCCCACCAAAGGCAACGTTTTGTTTCGCGCAACTGATAAAATCACCCCAAAAACTCATACCGGCCCTTGCGACCGCGTGTCTCCTTTTGATCGGTCTGGGGATCTTCTGGTCTCAGCATCACCCGCTGCAACCGCGACATCAGGCCATGATACGGCCGCTGCCTGAAGAGGCCATTGACGCAAACGATATCGACATTGTAACCAATTTCGAATTGTTAAAAGATTTTGACGCCATCCAAAAACTTGTTCAGGTCGTTGACCATGAAAAGACAGCCCCGCCTTCGGGGTTCGAGCACAATAATTCCCATGGATCTGTAAGCTATGAAAACAATAAACAATACAGTTAATTTCACCAAGATCCTGGCGACTACCATCGCCTGCCTTGTGGCCATCCTTATCGGCTGGCCTGCGGGCATCTCAACGGTATTGGCCGGCACAGGGCAAGCCCCTCCTTATGCAACGGCCCGGCAGTATAAAAAGGCCGGAAATCCCCCCCCTGTGCCCCTCATGGCCTATCGAGGCAAGGGGTCAAGCTCTTCCGGCAGCGGCGACTTATCCACTGAAGAAAAGCGAAAATTACGCAAAAAATCAAGAGATTGGCATGCCCTGCCCCCTGCAAAAAAACAGGAACTTCGACAGCGCATGAATCAATGGCGAAATATGTCCCCCCAAGACCAGGAAAAATACCGTAACCGCTACCAGCAGTGGCAACAACTTTCTCCCCAGGAGCGAAAACAGCTTCAAAAACAGCTTGAAAATTGGGAGTCCCTATCCCCTGAAGAAAAAGAATATCTGCGCCGCAAATTTAAAAACGGAAATCGCTGACCCTTGACTTGACTTTCCCCCCAACTCCCCCTATATGGACAAAAACTTTTGGCCTTTCCTAAGGAAAGCCCCCTCTTGGATGAAAACAAGATGAAAACGACAGGCGCCACTTTACAAAAGAGACGCCTCTTTTTTTACCCCATTGTTGTAAAAGCGCGAGGATTCATTGGAAATAAAACATGTACAGAAAGTTGCAGTTGAACTGACGATTGCTGAAACTCAAGTGGCTGCGGTTGCAGATTTACTGGCCCAGGGCGCGACCGTGCCGTTTATTGCCCGGTACAGAAAAGAAGCCACCGGCAGCCTGGATGAGGTTGTCATCACGTCGATACGGGACCGGCTCAAACAACTGGACGATCTCGACCAACGACGCGCCGCCATTCTAAAGTCCCTGGAACAACAAAACAAGTTGACAGATGAACTTGAAGCAGCGGTCAATGCCGCAGAAACGTTGACCGCACTCGAGGACATCTATCTGCCGTACAAACCCAAACGGCGGACCCGGGGCATGATTGCCAAAGAAAAGGGGTTGGAACCCCTGGCAGAACAGCTTTTTAAACAGGAAGGGTGCGATCCGATTGAAATCGCCGGCAGTTATGTCGATCCTGAAAAAGGTGTCGAATCTGTCGAAGATGCACTGTCCGGTGCCCGTGATATCATCGCGGAATGGATCAATGAAGACAGCACGGTCAGGGCCGCGTTAAGACACCTGTTTCAAACCAAAGGGGTTATTCACAGCCACGTCGTGGCAGGCAAGGAAACAGCTGGTGCCAAGTACCGCGATTATTTTGATTGGGCCGAGCCGGCAGCCACGGCGCCATCCCACCGCGTACTTGCCATGCGAAGAGGGGAAAAAGAAGACATGTTGAACCTGTCAATGGCACCATCCGAAGAAGCTGCCATTGATATCATTGTCAACCAGTTTGTAAAAGGAAGTGGCGCAGATGCCCTTGAAGTTCAACAGGCTGCCCATGACGCCTACCGACGCCTTCTTTCCCGGTCAATGGAAACGGAATTGCGGCTGTCCACCAAAGCCCAGGCTGACACAGAAGCCATCCGCGTCTTTTCTGAAAATTTAAAGCAACTTCTTCTGGCCCCGCCCCTCGGTGCAAAACGGGTACTGGCCATTGACCCCGGCTTCAGGACCGGATGTAAAGTGGTCTGCCTGGATCGGCAGGGCAAGCTCCTCCATAATGATACGGTTTATTTACACCTGTCCGATGCTCAACATCAAAAGGGCGAACAGAAATTAAAAGAACTTTGCGAAAAATACGCCGTTGAGGCAATTGCCATCGGAAACGGCACGGCCGGCCGGGAAACAGAGGCCGCTGTAAAAGGCCTTCCGCTTCCCAAGGACATTCAGATCGTGATGGTGAATGAAAGCGGGGCATCCATCTATTCGGCATCCGAAGTGGCCCGAAAGGAATTTCCGGACCATGATGTTACCGTTCGGGGCGCCGTATCTATTGGCAGACGACTCATGGACCCCTTGTCAGAACTGGTAAAAATAGACCCCAAATCCATTGGGGTCGGTCAATATCAGCACGATGTAGACCAGACCGCCTTAAAACAAACCTTGGACGATGTCGTCATCAGCTGTGTAAACAATGTGGGGGTCGATGTGAATCGTGCCAGTGCATCGTTGCTTACCTACGTTTCAGGGTTGGGCCCCCAATTGGCACTCAACATCGTTGCCTACCGGGACGAAAATGGGCCGTTCTCATCCAGAGAGGTGCTCAAAGCGGTTCCCAGACTCGGCCCCAAGGCCTTTGAGCAATGTGCCGGCTTTCTGAGAATTGCAAATGGCGCCCATCCGTTGGATGCCAGTGCGGTCCATCCGGAAAGTTATCATGTGGTGGACGCCATGGCCAAAGACCTCGGCTGCCGTATTGAAGACCTTATTTCGAACAAGGAACGGCATGCTCAAATCGACCTGGGCCGTTACGTTACCGACACCATCGGACTGCCGACACTCACCGATATTGTCAAGGAGCTGGCAAAGCCGGGCCGGGATCCCAGAGAGACCTTTGAAATATTTGAGTTTTCTCAGGAAGTTGAAACCATGGAAGACCTGGTCCCCAGCATGAAGCTCCCGGGCATTGTCACCAATATCACGGCCTTTGGCGCCTTTGTGGACGTTGGGGTTCACCAGGATGGGCTGGTACATGTCAGTGAGCTTGCGGACCGCTTTGTAAAAGATCCTGCGGAAATCGTCCAGGTACATCAAAAGGTCACTGTAACGGTGCTTGAAGTCGATATCGAGCGACGACGGATTTCACTTTCCATGCGCTCTCAGCCAAAAGACCGGCCGGCACAGAAAAAAAAGGCAAATAAAAAATCGTCTCCCCCGAAATCGCCAACCAATAAACGGGGAAATGCAAAAGAGCCGTTTCACAACCCGTTTGCAGATCTTTTGAACAGGAAATGATAGATTGACGTTGTTAGCGAAAGGAGAGCCACACCATGCGCGCCGTCGTCCAGCGGGTCAGTGAAAGTTTCGTGAAGGTGGGAAACAAAACCACCGGCGCCATTCAATCCGGCTTGATGGTCCTTTTGGGCGTGGCCCAGGGGGACACCCGGCGAGACGCGGATTGGCTGGCCGACAAAATCGTTCATCTGCGCATTTTTGAAGATGAAAACGGTAAGATGAACCGCAGTCTCTTAGCGGTGGGGGGCGAGATGCTGGTCGTGTCCCAGTTTACATTGCTGGGAGACTGCAAAAAGGGGCGTCGCCCGTCATTCATTCAGGCAGCGGGGCCTGAAGAGGCAAACAGCCTGTATGAATATTTTGTGGCCATCACCAGAGAAAAAGGAGTTACCGTTCAAACCGGAAAGTTTCGGGCCATGATGTCGGTGTCGTTGGTAAACGAAGGGCCAGTCACACTGATAGTGGAAAGCAAATAAAACATGCTCCGGCCAAGCCGGAAGTTGTCAGTCAACAGTCGGCAGTCGGCAGTCATGGATTGGGGCATTTTTTAATACATAGGACGACATTCTGCCGGGATTCACACCTTCAGAATCGGAGTTTATACCCTTTTTTTAGGGTGCTTACCTGCGTGGGTGTTTCTGAAAAGGGATAAGCGATGAAACGGTTTTTTTTATATGCCCTGTCACTGACGCTGCTTCTGTCATTTTGCGATATCGTTCTGGCCAGAAAAGATGTGCTGTCGCTGCTGAAAAAAAATGACGCATGCCTCCTGGCGAATCCGAACGGTAACTTTTTAGTAGCCGTCAATATCGATACGGAACTAACCCCCGCCTCAACTCTAAAAATTTTTACCGCCCTTGTGGGATTTCACCATTTGGGACCGGATTACCGTTTCCCGACGGACGTTTTTTTAAGCAATAATAGGGAGATCACAGTAAAAGGGTATGGAGATCCAATGCTGGTTTCCGAAGTAATGACCCGTCTGGCAGAAAAAGCCATCGCCCATTTTTCTCTGCAAGCCAACCAGACGTATGAAATTCTCTTGGACGATGCTTATTTTCTGAGCCCGCTGACAATCCCCGGTGTATCGAATTCATATGAGCCTTATGATGCCCCCAACGGCGCCCTTTGCGCCAATTTTAACACCATTACTTTCAAACGAACGGCCGCTGGAGATTACATCAGCGGTGAACCGCAAACACCTCTGTTGTCAAGCGTTATAGACCAAATCATTGCCTCTGGGTTGACCGAAGGCAGAATTCCAAACCATCAAGGAATAACGCGTTACTGGGGGCAGTTGTTTCGATATTTTCTAACGTCTCGTGGTCTCACCGTCAGTGCCCCCATCCGGATTGAATCGCGCCCCCCACATCCCGATGCAAGGTCCTTGCAATTTAATTCTCCTTACACCTTGTCCGATGTGATCACGCAGCTCATGGCCTATTCTAATAATTTCATTGCCAACCAGATTTTTATCGCTGCAGGTGCCAAGGCCTTTGGTGCGCCTGGGTCCTTGGAAAAAGGGGTCCGTGCGGCCAAAGAGTACGCAGCGAACCACCTGCAACTGCAAGGCCTTAAAATCGTCGAAGGCTCTGGCATATCTCGAGGAAATCAGCTGACAGCACGAACCATGTACAGGATTCTACTGGCCTTTGAACCCCATGCCGGCTTGCTTCGACAAACAGACCAGGAGTCTTACAAAACCGGGACCCTTAACGGGATTGCCGCCCGGGCAGGTTATATTAAGGGCCCGAACAATACGCACTATCCATTTGTAATCATGCTCAATGGCTCTTCCAAAAAGATTGAAGCGGTCCGCGACCGTCTTGTGGCGCATTGCATGAAAGCAGGCGCCATGCAATAAGCCCCCCTATCAGAGAACATCAAGAAATCATAAAGTGCTTCAATGCTTGACAGTCTCCCTGTTGTTTTGCAATATTCCCAAAGAATGAAACGTTGCTCGCATTGGCCTTGAAGCACGTTTCCATCGGGCTTAGGGCCTTTTTTACAAACGAGAGGTTCTTTTTTGCAATAACAAAATATCGCAAGGACCTTCATATGATTAAGTGGAGCTGCCATATGATTACTTCTATCGTCATGATTCAATGCGAAACCGGCCAGGCCAACGCTGTTGCAGAAAAGATTGTCGACTTTGATGGCATCGCAGAAGTATACTCCGTGACCGGTGAATGGGACATTTGCGCAATCTTGCGCGTTAAGCAATTTGATTCCCTGTCAGCGCTTGTTTCGGAACAGATTGCTGCCACCCCTGGGGTGAAAAAGACCCTTACCAACATGGCATTTCGCTGTTATTCGAAGCATAACATGGAGAAGGTGTGGGCACAGTACATCGGCGAATAGCATCACTTTCCAAAGCGATTCTGGACGCCAAAAACGACCACCGGGTACCGGTAATTGTTGATATTAAGCCGATTTCACCAAGAGACGGAAACCTTTTAAACCAACGGACGCCGGCAGAGTTGGCCCAACTGGTGGAAGTAAACGGGGCCTGTGCCACATCTGTGGTAACCGAAAGCCGTCATTTTGGTGGCAGCATTGACATGCTGCAAGCGGTAACCCATTCCTGCGGCTTGCCGGTGCTTCAAAAGGATTTCTTTTCATCAATCGACCAGGTTGACGAATCCCATAAAGCCGGCGCCGCCGCCTTCTTGATTATTCTGGCCATGACCTCAGACGAGGTAGCCGCCGAGCTGTATGAGCGGGGTAGGCAACTTGGAATGGAGGCGGTTGTCGAAATTCATACAGCGGAAGAACTCAAGCGAGCGCTGGCGCTAAAACCAACGATCATCGGCATCAACAACCGGGATATCAGCCAATTGGAGCTTGACCCTGGCACCGTGGCCGTCACGGAAACCCTGGCGCCGCTGGTTCCTGAAGACATCGTCACCATATCAGAAAGCGCACTGCTCTCACGGGATGATGTGGCCCGGGCGGTAAGGGCCGGCGCAGATGCGGTACTGATCGGCACGGCCGTTCTGAAAGGGGCGGACCTGGGGGCCACGCTGGCTGATTTGGCCGGTTTTAAAATGAATTTACCCTAGCCGTTTTCAAAATGATTTGGAACGAAAGTTGGACGGAATATGACGCGCGTTAAAATTTGCGGTCTCATGACCGAAGCGGATATCGACCTTTGTACAGACGCCGGAGCGGATGCCCTGGGATTTGTGACCGAATACCCCATTCCGGTCCCCTGGAACCTCGATCGGCAAAGGGCACGGGATCTCATTGCCAAGGTTCCGCCGTTTGTGACCACCACCGCAGTGGTGGGCGGCCCAAAAGAATCGATTCTGGAGCTCATCGACACCTTGAATCCTCAGGTGGTTCAGCTCCATGGGGATGAAACCGCCGAGGATATAGCGGACATTTGTGAAACCGTGTCCAAACGCGGCATCAAAGTCGTCAAGGCGCTTCGAATCGATGTGGACACCGGGAAAGCGCATTTTGCCGAACAAGATCCGGTGGGCGCCGCCATTGTGCTGTCCCAAACAGGTGTTTCGGCCCTTGCGGTTGATTCGAAAACGGCCAGCAGGCCCGCCGGTACCGGGGTAACCTTGGATTGGCGTATTATTAAAAAGGTATCTGCGTCCATTTCCATACCACTGATTCTGGCAGGCGGGCTGACTATCGACAATGTTGCCACCGCCATCGAATCGGTGGCTCCCTACGGGGTCGACATTATCAGCGGTGTCGAAAAATCACCCGGCATGAAGGATCCGGACAAGGTCCGCAGGTTTGTGCAAACCGTTAAACAGCTTTAGGAACGAACTGATTGGAGCTATCGTATGGAGTTATCAATGAACCGACCATACACCATGTTGCTGGTGGCGGTGAGCCTGGACGGGAAAATATCCCCGCTGCGCCGCCCGGGACAATCCAACCCGGTGGGCCCCTCCCTCATCGATCCGGACATCATGGCATTTCACAATTCGAAACGGGCTAGCGCAGACGGCATCATGGTGGGACTCAACTGCATTCTGCTGGACGATTCCCGGCTCACCCTTCGAGAGGGTGCCGGCAAACAACCCACCCGTATCGTCCTGGATGGTCTGGCTGAAATGCCGCCTGAGGCGAGGGTACTAAATGAGGATGCCGAAACAATTGTCGTGGTGTCTGAAGACGCCCCTCCGGATCGGGTTGACGCCTTTCGGGAAAGGGGCGCGAATATCATCGTGTCCGGTCAGGGTAAATTTGTAACCCTTCCCCCCCTCATGAACGAATTGCGCAACACCTGGGGAATTGAACGCCTGATCGTAGAGGGCGGCGGAACGGTTCACCGCTCCATGATCACAGATAATTTATACGATGAAATCCACCTGATCATATGTCCGTTTGTCATTGGCGGCAAAGATTCGATCACCCCCGTGGAGCGCTTGTCCTTTTGGCCGAATGAAACGATCCCACGCTATCGGCTGGCCATTGCAGACAAAATGGGGGATTATCTTTATGCCGTATATACATCCAAAGAAACGCCGTAATATAACTGAGGGAGAAAAGAGACATTATGGAACTTGAAAGCAAGGAAGATCGCTGGAGAGATTTTGGTGCCGTCGTGGTTCGATTGACCCAGGGCGAAAACATCACCCGTGAAGAAGCAAAAGAGTGCTGGCGTCAGATCTGTGAAGAAGAACAATCAGACCTTCAACAGGGCGCATTTATCGGTGCACTAAAGGCAAAACCGGAAACACCGGAAGAAGTTGCCGGCACCTTTGAAGCACTTTATGAATACGACACCATCAAGGTCAAGGTCGACACACCGGAACCGCTTGTGGACAACTGCGGCACCGGTGCCGATACCTTAAAGACCTTTAACATCAGCTCCGGCGCGGCCATCATCGCCTCTGCCTGCGGCCTGTATGTCGTGCGGCATGCCGCCCGGGCCATCTCCTCCAATTGCGGCGCCATTGATGTGGTGGAAGCACTCGGTGTCAATGTCGAGTCTGCCCCCCAATTGCCGAAACAGAGCATCGAAAATGCCGGCATCTGTGCCTGGAACGCCTTTCTGCCGTCGGTTCATCCCAAAACCCTGGCCCGCGTCCTGTCCCAGATCCGCTTCGGGTCTGCCATCAACCTGGTGGGGCCGCTGCTCAACCCGACCATGCCAACCTATAAGGTCATGGGGGTTCCCAATGTGGAAATGATCGACATTGAGGTGAAGACCCTCAGGGAAATCGGATTCAAACGGGCCTTTGTCATGCACGGACTGGATGATAACAGTGACAAGGGGATGGATGAAATGTCCACCCTCGGCACCACCCATGTGGCGGAACTGACCGAAACCGGTGATATTGAAACCTATACCATCACACCGGAAGACCTGGGCCTGAAGCGCGCTACGTTTGAGGAGCTGGCCTCAAGCCGTGATGTCCAAAAAGACGCCCTGTCCCTGCTGCGGGTTATCATGGGAAAAGACCAGGGGGTACGAAGCGATATCATCTGTCTCAATGCCGCACCGCTGCTGTATGTCACCGGCAAGGCGAAAGATCTTAAGTCTGGGATTAATATGGCCAGAGAAGCCATTGCCAACGGGTCCGCCCTGGAAAAGCTGCGCGCATGGGTCACCTGGCAGAATGACACCCCGGAAACGGGTCTCCCGGTGTTGGAAAAAATGATTGCTCAGGCATAAATGTTTTATAATGAGCCAATTTCAATCCGACCAGGCGGATTGAAATTGGCTCCAATGTAAAGGAATTTGTCGCATGTCGGAAACGGAAGTTAAATACGCCTCATGTTATTTCTGCACCAGCCGGGGTTGCGCCATGAAGGTGTACGTTCAGGGGAGCAGGGTCCAACGGGTGGCGGTTGATACGAAGGCACCGGTGATTCCAGGCGCGTTTTGCGTCCGACCGACATTGGCAAAATACTACCAGCACCACCCCTTCAGGCTGAATTACCCCATGAAGCGGGTGGGTCCCCGGGGGGCCGGACAGTGGCAGCAAATCTCCTGGGAACAGGCAATGGATGAAATTGCAGAAAAACTCGAATCCATCCGCCAACGTCATGGCGCAGAGGCCGTTGCCACCAGTTCCGGCACCGGGCGAAATGGGGCCGAGTTTGCCAAAACGCGGTTCATGAACCTCTTTGGCAGCCCCAACCGTATCGGCATCATCACCATATGTTATGCCCCCCGGGCCATGGTCTGGTTCACCACCTTCGGCGGGCATGTGGTTCCGGATCAAAAACCGGGAATTACCAAGATGATGGTGCTGTGGGGAAGAAATGCCCACGAGGGCGGCCCCTCTTCCTGGAACAGCTTTTTAAAAGCGAAAAAAGCGGGAATGAAAACCCTTGTGATCGATCCCCGGTTCGTGGAACCCTCCCGCCAGGCCGACCGGTGGGTTCAAATTCGTCCCGGGACCGATGCGGCACTCGCTTTAGGCATGATGAACGTCATCATTTCTGAAAACTTATACGACAAAGACTTTGTTGAAAACCATACCGTGGGTTTTTCAGAACTGAAGCAGCGGGTCCAGGCCTACCCGCCCCAGCGGGTTGCCGAAATCACCGGGCTTTCCGTCGACGCCGTGGTTGAAACCGCCCGGTTCTATGCCGCCCACAAGCCGTCCAACATGGTCATCGGTGTTGCCTCAGAGCATTCCGCGCCCAACAGCATCCAGGCCATTCGGGCCTTAAATCTTCTCAAAGCAATCGTTGGGTCTGTGGACGTGACCGGTGGAGAGCTGATCTGCGGCCCCTGCCCCGGCTTTATTCCCGATGTCGCAATGGAAGCAAACGAAATGCTGTCCGCAACACAGCGCCGCAAGCAACTCGGCAGCGATCGGTTCCGGTTTCTTGGGTATCCGGGATGGGAACTTATCGAAAAGGAGATGCGAAAAGTCTGGGGGGAACGCCATTCGGCAGCAGTCAATCTTCATAGCCCGGCCCATGCCCCCACCGTGTTTCGGGCCATGTTGACCGGGAAACCCTATCCAGTCAAATCCCTTCTGGTATCGTGCAGCAATCCGCTGCTATCGTACGGCAATACCAAGTTGGTATACGAGGCCTTAAAAGCGACAGAGCTTCTCGTGACCCATGACATCACCTGGACCCCCACGGCAGCCATTTCCGATTTTGCACTGCCGGCGGCCTGCTGGATGGAACGGGCCGATATGGGCAGCTTTTCAACCGTTGGCGGGTACCCGTTGGTCCAGCCGGGTGAAGCAGCCGTCCCCGCCCGGGTCCCCGGTGAATATGAACGATGGAATGATTATGATTTCTGGCGCGGCCTTGGCATTCGGCTGGGCCAGGCCGCCCATTGGCCCTGGGAGACCTTCGAGCAGGTCTGGGAATACCGGCTGGTCGAGCTGATGGAAGAAGAAGACTGCCACAGCCTGAGTGAGTTTATCCGGAAAAAACGGGCCGTGGCGGTTCCGCCCCAGGCCGGTCTTTGCAAATCCGGCCCCTTGGCAACCCCTTCGGGCAAAGTCGAATTGGCCTCATCCATCATGGCGCAGCTCGATTACGATCCGGTCCCTGATTACGTTGAGCCTCAAATTCCGGAAGAGATCCAAAAACAATACCCCCTCATCAATATCAGCGGCGTCCGGGTGATGCCCTATCACCACAGCGAATTCCGGCACGTGGATGAATTTCGAAAACGACATCCGGATCCGATTGTTGAAATCCATTTTGACACCGCCCGAAAAAAAGGCATTGTAGACGGCGACTGGGTCTACATTGAAACGCCGATCGGCCGGGTAAAACAAAAGGCGCGCCTGTCCAACAGTTTTCATCCCCGCTACATCGTCTCACAGCATTCCTGGTGGTTTCCAGAGAACCCGCCGGAAGAGCCGTCCCTGTATGGGGTCTGGGAATCCAACATCAACGTCACCACAGATGATGATCCGGACAAATGCGACCCGCTTTCCGGCGGATGGCCCTACAAGGGGCAGCAGATGCGTTGCCGGATTTCAAAAGTGACAGAATCATAAAAACCACGTTTCTCCCGCAGGTAAGCGAAGACTCCAAAGAGCACAAGAACACGAAGTTTGTAATATAATCTTCGTGCTCTTCGTGTCCTCGTGGTGGTTATAATAGGAAGGTATTGGATAGAACGAAAGCAGGCCTTACTGATAAGAGCCATATTCCTTTCTATTTTAGATAGTTATCACTCCTATTCCGTAGATTTTCTGGTTTTTTCAAGCCAAATGTTTTATGCTGAATTATATCACCAGTTAATAAACCCTCTTACCCTGTGAGGCCATCACCACCACGGGCGGTGCCGGCCCAACAATTTTAGCGACTGAGGGGAGACGCATGCCGCAAGAACCCACCTATGACGAATTGGCCAAAGAGGTTGCCGGGCTCAGAAAAAGAAATCAGCATTTAGAAAACAACATAGACGAACTGAACGCAATATTTTCGTTATCATTAGACCCGATCAGCGTTTGCTGTCTCTCCACTCAAACCTTTACGAAAATCAACCCGGCATTTGTGTCCATGCTCGGATATTCGGAAAAGGAATTGCTTGCCCGGCCCCTGACAGACTTCATTCATCCCGATGATGTCCCCTCCACCCAGGCCGTCATTGATCAGAAACTGAAAGCCGGGGAAAAGGTATTTAATTTTCTAAATCGCTACCGGTGTTCAGACGGCACCTACCGCTGGATACAGTGGACCTCCCACCCCATCGCTGAACGAGACCTGGTTTTTGCCGTTGGGCGCGATATCACCGAACAACGGGCTGCTGAAGAAGCGCTGAAGGAGAATGAAACGTTTCTACAGACTGTTATGGACAATCTTCCAATCGGTGTGGGCGTAGCTTCCGTCGATCCTGTCGTATCATTTGAATATATGAATGATATGTTCCCCACATCTTTTAAGACCACGCGAAAGGCACTATCCAAACCCGGCAGCTTTTGGAACGCGGTTTATGAAGACCCGCAGTTCAGGAAAAAAATAGAAAAACAGGTTCTTGATGGCATCGCCTCCGGTGACCCTAAACAAATGTATTGGGAAGACATCCCAATCACCCGCAAAGGAGAAGAAATTGCATATATCAACGCAAAAAATTCCTTCATTCCCGGAAAGGATCTTCTCATTGCCATTGTCTGGGATGTCACCAAGCGAAAGCAGGCAGAAGATGAGCTACGGGAAACCAAGCGCCTCTTAGAGGATACTCAGGCCATCGCAAAATTGGGTGGATGGGAATATGACGTTCCCTCCGACCATCTTACCTGGACAAACGAAGTTTATCGCATCATGGGCATGGAACCGGGCAATCCTCCAGCGGGTGTGGATTTTGCCTCAAAATATTTTCCGGAGCATGCGGAGCTTATGCAAACCGCTTTTTCAAAAGCGGTTAACCATGCTGAACCATATGACCTAGAGCTAAAACTTTTGCGGGAAGATGGTTCGAGCCTCTGGGTTCGTTCCATGGGAAATCCGGTTGTAAAAGATGGAAAAGTGGTCCGGGTATCGGGCAATTTTATGGACATCAGCAAACAAAAACAGTCTGAACAAGCGTTAAAAGATACCAAACGGCTTCTCGAAGAAACACAGGCCATCGCAAAAATGGGGGGCTGGGAGTATGATATTGCATCCGGCCTTATGGCCTGGACAAAAGAGCTCTATCATATACTCGACCTTGATCCTTCCAGACCGGCCTTGAGTGTAGAGTTTGCTTCAAGATTTTATCCGGAGCATGCCGGCCTTTTACAAACAGCGTTTTGGCGTTCAGTTAACCATGCTGAGGCATACGACCTGGAGCTAAAACGCGTAAAAAACGATGGTTCCATTGCCTGGATTCGCAACACTGCAAAACCGGTCATCAAAGATGGCAAGGTGGTTCGAATATCAGGTTATATTATTGATATAACGGATCAAAAAAAGACTGAAAATGATTTAAAAGAAACCAAACGGCTTCTCGAAGAAACACAGGCCATCGCTAAAATGGGTGGGTGGGAATACGATGTCGCCGCTGACCATTTTACCTTTACAGACGAATTTTCTCGAATTCATGGGGTTGATCGAAATGATCTTATCTCTGATCTATCCGAAATAAATGATGCAATGAAATTTTACCCACCAGAAGATAGCTGGAGAGCAAAACAGGCTTTTCTGACGGCTGCCGAACAGGGTGTCCCTTATGATATAGAAGTAAAAGCCTTTCACAAAGATGAAACGATATGGGTCCGAATCATGGGGCAACCGGTTCTCAAAGAGAACAAGGTCCACCGAGTCGTTGGCTATATGATGGACATTACCGACCGAAAACAGGCTGAATATGCCTTAAACGAAACCAAACGGCTTCTCGAAGAAACACAGACCATTGCAAAAATAGGCGGGTGGGAATACGATGTTGCCTCTAACCATTTTACCTTTACAGACGAATTTTCTCAAATTCATGGGGTTGATCGAAATGACCTCATCTCTGATCTGTCCGAAATAAATGATGCAATGACCCAGACCCATTACCCACCAGAAGATTGGCAAAAAGTAAAGCAGGCATTTATGGCGGCGGTCGAACAAGGTATCCCTTATGATTTTGAAGTAAAAGCCTTTCGCAAAGATGAAACGATATGGATCCGCATCATGGGACAGCCGGTTATAAAAGAGGATAAGGTCCTCCGGATCGTTGGCTATATCATGGACATTACCGAGCGAAAACAGGCCGAAGAGATGTTGCGAAAATACGAAAAGATCGTCAACACGTCCCAGGATAGTATTAATATCATCAACGCTGATTACGTTTATGAAGCTGCCAACGAAGCCTTTTTAAAAAACCGTAACAAGACACGAGAAGAAATCATCGGGCGAACGGTGGCCGACGAATTCGGGGAAGAGACTTTTCAGAAAAATATCAAGCCGTTTATCGATCGGGCCTTGACCGGAGAGGTCGTTCATCATCGCGACACATTTCATGTGGCAAACCAGGGCATTCGACTAATGGATGTCGGGCTGTTTCCAATTACCAGAGGCGATGATACCGTGGAAGGTGTGGTTGTGAATGCCAGGGACATCACCGATACCCGGAAACTGGAGGAACAACTAATGCAAATCCAGAAGATTGAATCCATCGGGACCCTGGCCGGGGGGGTGGCCCATGAGATCAACAACCCTATCAACGGCATCATGAATTTTGCCCAACTGATCATGGACCGATTGGCGGAACAAGAGCCAGCCCGGAAATTTGCCCATGAAATCATTCGTGAAACCGACCGCATTGCAACCATCGTTCGAAATCTGCTCACCTTTGCCAGGCATGAGCACCAATCCCATAGCCCTGTGCTGCTTTCGGATATCATATCTTCGGTACTCTCCCTCGTTCAAACCGTTATACGGCACGACCAGATCGATCTCACGGTTGATATCCCGGACGATCTGCCAAAAATAAAATGCAGAAACCAAGAGATCCAGCAGGTACTGATGAACCTCATGACAAATGCCCGGGACGCGCTGAACGAGCGGTATCCTGGATATGATCCAAACAAGAAGCTTCAGATACATGCACAACAGGTATTACAAAACGATCGGCCCTTTATCAGAACAACCATCGAGGACACGGGTACCGGCATTCAGCCGGAAACCCGAGACAGGCTTTTCGACCCATTCTTTACGACCAAGCCCAAGGAGACGGGTACCGGATTGGGACTTTCGATCAGTTACAGCATTGTGAAAGATCACAAGGGAGCGCTGACGGTCGAAAGTGAACCTGGCAGTTACACTCGATTTCATGTGGACCTACCGTTGGACAATGAATGGGATCTTTCGGAAAAATAGGAACTATGCCATGGAAAAAATTTTGGTTGTGGATGATGAGCACAGTATTCGGTTTACCCTGGAAATTTTTCTTGAGGATGAGGGTTATCACGTTGAAACCGCAGAAAACGCCGATGAAGCCCTTTCCTTGATCCAACACAACGACTTTGATGTCATTTTATCGGATATCATTCTACCCAGAATGTCCGGCATTGATCTCCTTCGTCAAATCCGAAACATTGCCCCCGGAACACAGGTCATCATGATGACCGGCGAGCCGACCCTGGATACCGTCACGGAAGCCCTTCGCCTGGGCGCGGTTGATTACCTTCAAAAACCGGTGAGTAAACATAACATTATAAAGGCGGTTCAAAATGCCCTGAAGATCAAACATCTTAACGATGAAAAGCTGCTTCTGGAGGAACAAAACCGAAACCACATGGACCAGCTTGAAAAACTGGTGGAACAGAGGACCCAGGCCCTTGCGGAAAGCGAGGCCCACCTGCGCCGCCAAAGGGAAGAACTGCTTGTGATCAATCAATTGGCCAGAAAATTGAATGAAAGTGTCGCTGTTGACGACACCGTCCAGTGTGGGCTGGGTGAGGTTGCAAACGCCCTATCACCGGACATGGCCCTGCTGTTCCTGAGAGAAGGCGACAAACTTCTGCACCGTGGTGTCTATCCTGAAAATGCGGAACACCAGTGGGAACCGGATACCATTCACACCATCGGAACCTGTTTGTGCGGGCTGGCAGTGAGTGAAAAACGGGCGATATACGCTGAAGATATCAAAACAGACCCCAGATGCACCCTGAACGAATGCAAGCTGGCAGGATTTCAATCCTTTGCCGCCCTGCCGCTGATTGTCGGACCGGAAATCATTGGCGTAGTGGGGGTTGCAACACTGGAGAGAAAAGATTTTACCGCTCAGGCGGCCTTTCTGGAATCCATGGCCATGGAAATCTCCATCGGCGTTAAAAAAAGCCTTCTCTATGAACAGGTGCAGCACCACGCCATGGAACTTGAGGCCAGCCTAACCCGCATCAAGGAAAGCGAAGCGGAACGAAAGATACTCCAGGAGCACCTCCAGCGGTCCCAGAAAATGGAGGCCATCGGCACCCTTGCCAGCGGGATCGCCCATGACTTCAACAATATCTTGAGTGGTGTCATCGGCTTCAGTGAAGTGGCTCTATTAAATTGTCCCGATGACTCGCTTGTTAAAAAAAATCTGGGCATGGTCCTGAATGCGGGCCACCGGGCGAAAGACCTTGTTCAGCAGATTCTGACCTTCAGCCGGCAAAGTGATGAGGAACGAAAACCAATACAACTGGATCATACGGTAAAGGAAGTGCTGAAATTTCTGAGGGCCACCTTACCGTCCACCATCGAGATCCAACACGACCTCGATACCGATCTGGGCTATGTGCTGGCCAACCCGGTAAATATCCATCAGGTATTTATGAACCTTTGCACCAACGCCCATCACGCCATGAAAGCCGACGGCGGTGTTTTGACGGTCCGGTTAAAACCATGGAACTTGGACAAGCAACAGGCGTTCAATTTTCCGGAATTGAAACCAGGGGCCTATGTAAAAGCAACCATAGGTGACACAGGGCGTGGCATTCAAAAGGATATTATCGATAGAATTTTTGATCCCTATTTTACCACCAAGGAGAAGGGAGTCGGCACCGGCTTGGGATTGGCAGTGGTCCATGGAGTGGTAAAAAAGTTAAACGGCGCCATTATGGTGAATAGTGATCCTGGTCGGGGAACCACTTTTGATATTTATCTTCCCGTAATGTCCAATCATACGCTACGGGACGATCCGGTCATCGAAAAAATCCCCCGTGGCAATGAACACCTGATGTTGGTCGACGACGAACAGACCCTTATAGAGGTGGGGAAGCAAATGCTGGAATATTTAGGATACAGTGTGGAGGTCGTTTCCAGCAGCACCGACGCACTTAATCGGTTTACGGCACAAGCGGATCAATATGATCTCGTCATCACTGACATGACCATGCCAAACATGACCGGAGACAGGTTGGCCGAATTGCTCCTTCGCATACGACCGGACATTCCTATCATCCTCTGTACAGGATATGGCGAAGCAGACCTGGCAGATCGCGCCAAAAACATTGGTATTCGAGAGATCGTAATGAAACCAATCGTTATTTCCAAACTGGCCCATGCCATTCGCCAGGCGATTGACGAAACCTCTTAATCCGGCTAAGCCGGAAGTCGTGAGTCAAGAGTCTACAGTCGGCAGTAGACAGTCAAGAGTCGTGAGTCGACGACCTTCTGACAAGATGCACGCTTTCGGAGTCGGAGGTTATGCCCCTTTTTTGGGTGCTTACCTGCGTATATTTCTAATATTGACAACATCGTAAAAACTACTTTTCTCACGCAAAGTCGCAAAGGCCGCAAAGTTAACTACTTAATATTAATAGGTTCTAACCCGCTGGAATATTCAAATGCCGTTGGCGCACCAGGAGCAACGTGTTTCCAATCACACTCAAGCTGCTCATCAGCATCGCGCAGACAGCCACCGGCGGGGACAGCAGGCCCGTCATGGCAATCGGAATACTGATGGTATTGTAGACAAAGGTAAAGGTCAGGTTCTGACGGACCTTTCTACGGACTTTTTCAGCAATGTTTAAAAATTCGACGATCTGGATCAACTCCCCCCGCATCAGGGTAACGTCAGCGGTTTCTTTTCCAAGCGGGTTTCCGGCATTCACGGCAATGGCCAGGTCAGACTGCGCCAGCGCCGGTGCATCGTTGATCCCATCACCGACCATGGCGACCCGTTCACCGGCAGTTTGAAACCCTTTGATCACATGCAGCTTGTCCTGGGGCAGTTGCTCTCCCCAAACACTTTCAATGCCGACCTGCGTCGCCACAGATCGCGTGGTATCCTTACCATCCCCGGAAACCATGGCAAGCCGGTATCCTTTTCGATATAGGGCCCCTATCGCCGGGGACGCCGATGGTTGAATCCTGTCACCAAACAAAAACACGGCAGCAAGTTGGTCGCCAACGCTCAAATATACGGTTGAATGGGCGGCATGGTCAGTAATCGCGACATCAGGCACTGAAGCGGTCATTTTTTCATGCAAAACAAACGCCCTGGCCCCGATCCGGATCGCTTTGTTTTCATAGGTGCCGCAACGCCCGTTTTCAAAGGCTTCAATCCCCCCCATGAGCGCTGGCCTAATATTCCGCTCTGTGACGTACCGAGCAATCTCCCTTGCGAGCAGGTGGTCATCTCCCGCTTCAAGGCCTGCGGCAAGAGAAAGCACAAAGGCTTCTGTATAGGGCATAACCGGTCTGACAGACAGCAGTTGCCATTTGCCAAGGGTCACCGTCCCGGTTTTATCAAACACAAACCGGTCCAGCTTACCTGCATTTTCAAAGGCCTCGAAATCACGGACCAGAAGACCATGGGTGCCAGCAACCGAAAGGCCGGCGACCCGTGTCAGAGGAATAGCAACCCCCAGGGCACAGGGGCATGAAATGACCAATACGGTAATGGCACGGGTCAAGGCGTCGTTGAGTGGCAGGCCGGTAGCGTATCCAATAACGGCCGTCAGCATTGAAAGCAAGATAACCGCCGGTACAAACCATCGGAGCAGCCGATCTGTTTGGCCTTCCAGTGCGGTCTTCTGGCTCAAGGCAATCTCAATCTGCTCGATCATCTGCCCCAAGGTGGCGTCCTGGCCCACATGGTCCGCCCTGACATAAAGAATCCCGTTGCTAAGCTGGGAACCGCTCACCAGTCGGTCTCCGGCCTTCTTGCTCCTTGGTACCGGCTCTCCGGTCAGGTTCGACTCGTCTACAACGCCACTTCCACGAACAATCATGCCATCCGCCGGGCCCACTTCTCCTTCTTCGAGTCTGAAACAATCACCCGGTTTCAATACCTCTGCTGAAACATATCGTCCCTCCGGCATCTGATCGGTACAAATCCGGACCTTTTTGGGCTGCAAATTTAAAAACTGGACAAGGTCTTCCTGGACCCTTCTTTTGGCGCCTGTTTCAAGCATTTTACCAAGCAGTACGAGGGTTACGAGCATGGATGCGGTATCAAAATAAAGATGCAGGCTGCCCTTCAACAACCCCCAGAGGCTATAGCCAAAGGCTGCACCCGCCCCCAAACTAATCAGGGTTTCCATGCCATAGGCACCGGTGGTGACCGCCTGCCATGCCCGTCTGTGAATACGCCAGCCGCCATAAACAAAAACACCAGACGCCATTGCAAAGGTTGGGATAGAAATGAAATAAATGCTCTCCATAGAAAAGGGGCGCAGATACCCAGCATATAGAGAAAAGGAGAGCATCATAACATTCATGGTCAAGAAGGCTGAAATACCGAACCGAATCAGTTCTGCGCGGTCTTTTTGTCTGTCGGCACGATCGCTGGCCAGCCGGGCAGCATAGCCCATTTTTTTTATTTTTTCGATAATTTGCTGGGGGGATGTCTGTGTGGGGTCATAGTCACAGCGAAAGGTGTCGGTGCTGAACATGCATGTTGATCGAAACACACCGTCTGTTTTTCCAATGGTCTCATCTACCAGCCATGCACAAGCCGGGCACCACATCCCCGCCACATACAGCTGAAGAGACAGGACATGGTCGGGTGCTGGCCCCTCGGGCGTTGAGGTTGACGGTTCAACGTTATCGGGAGGCGCACCTGTTGGGATGATGCCCATTGCCTGACATTTTTTAAACAAGGCAGTTGATCTAAAATCATCCCCATCGGTTATGTCAGGGGATTGGGAAAGAATAACAAACACCTGCTTGCATCCATGACAACAAAACCGGTAGGTTTTTTGTAATGAATGATGTTCGACCACACCACCACGAAGCGGTAATCCGCAAAGGTCACATATTTCGTTCATCATTCAATCATGCCAACCGCTTTAACGCATTCAGGTATTCAGCATAACGGGAGAGATAGAAAGAAAGCGATTTTTCGAAATCATGCCCGAGCACCCCATCGATAAACATCTGGCTGATGTCCTTTTTTCGCTGCAGGGTAAACTGGCTGGAGAGAAAGATATAACGCTCTTCTTCTGTCAATGTTTCCAGAAGCTGCAGAAAGGCGCTCCGTGACCGGGGCTGGTACATCCAGAAGTAAAGAAGGTCCAGTGCATGGATGCAGATGATTTTTTCAAGATCCCGCACTTCGGCATTTGCCCTTGCCCTGAACTTTTTCGGGTTTTCAAGAATGGAAAGCGCCGGGTTTTCGGGGAATAGGAGCTCAAGTTGGGCATAGATATCCAGTAGTTCGGACAATTTTTTTCTGTAATCACGAAATCGGATCTGAATATTCTGGAACCGATCCGCCGTTCCTTCAATAATGCCCGCCATCACATCTGAGGCGGCCTTTGATATAATGGCCGCCCATTTTTGAAGAACCTGGTCAACCCCCACGATGCCAACGGCACCGAGAATAGCGCCTGCCAGGATATTGATAACAATAGCAATGGGGATGGACAGCACGCTCCGGAAGAAGTTTCCGATCACAGCCCCCTTTGGTAGTCCCCGAAACGCATTATGACTGGACAGGTAAATGCCATTTACAAGGGCCATTACCGAATAGAGCATCATAGGATGGGTGGCAGTGGTGATGGAAAACCCCCGGTCCAGTAACACCGTCTTTGTAAAATAATCAAGCAGCGGCACGGAAAAACCGGTGAATAACAGGGAGTCTGCCACTCTACTCCAACTGACAAAATCATTCCAGCGCAGCAGGGGCGACCGACGAAGCCCTCCCCCGCCCAACACTGACTGCACAATATTTCTAAGTTTGGTGATTCCGAACCATATAAACGCACCGAAATATGCCAGCAGCCACCATTCTTTGGTATAATAAAATGTAATAAATGCAGGTACAAATCCTGTAAGTACCTTCAGAAAATTTTTCAAATGAGAATTTAGATACCGTGGCGAGAGTCGCCGATCATCCTCTAGGGGGACCGGATCAAGATATAATTGATTCTCAAAAGTTGTCTGAACACCCCCGAGGGTCACCACATTGCCGTCATCTATCAAACGGGTCGCTTCTCCCTGTACCGACCAATCATCAACATGGTCGCCCCCCCCGCCATGCAGAAGCGGAAGGGCTGGGCGCAGCCGCCGCGTTGCTCGGACACCCGATTTTGTCTTGGTTCGAGAAGAAAATGTCCGTCGCCGGTGGGCAATAATCTGAATGGGAAGAATTTTAAATGCCTCACCGTTGCTTCGAAGCACCTCTTTCTGGGCCCCCTTGGGAAGGGTATCAATGACCGCAAGCCCCATTCCGTAAAACCGTGGGGACCTTCCGGTTGAATCACTGCCGATGCGCGCCTTTAATGTCCTGCCTTTATACATTGACTGCAAGCCAATGATATCATGAAGAATACCGGTCAGCTTCTCTATCTGATCATCATCTGCCAAATCATGCCCACTGTCAGCAGTGAGCGTATCGATAATGTTAAGGATCGTCTGTTTCAGCGCAATGGGGTTCTGGCCGTTGATCGCCTTTTGTAACGCGTTGATCGCCGCGATGTGTTCTGTTTTTCCAGACACCCAGTCCTTGAGGTTAAACAGTTCCAACCGGCTGATCATGCCGTCACAGTCATACAACAGTTCAAGCACATCCCCCTCCCGCAAATCGGTCAGGTTCAGCGTCACACGATATCCGGACCGAAGGCGTGATAACCGGTCCAGCAATTCGTGTGGAGAATATGTCAACAACCGCGGCACATGGTCACTGTTTTCCGGCACCGCTGGATCATGAAGATGGGGGTAGCGGGATGGTTTCAGATGATCCGATACAACTGTTTCAAGGTCCATTACATTCATTTTTTCAATCCAGGCGGTAATGGCCTTTGCTGTTTCGGGATCTGCGTTTTTCAATTCATCTCTTAGCCGAGCAGCTTTTGCCTGGAGCGCTTCAAGTAACTTTCCATGAATGTATTTCTCCAAGTGAAGTTTTGATTTCTGCCCAATACCCACGAACCGAATAAAATCGTCCGCTCCGAGTGGCGCCATATCGATGTCAAGCGCTTCATTTAACCGTTGGCGCTGGGATTGGTTGAAGGCTGCCAATAGCGGCAACACATAGGCCTGCTGGTATGATGCCACCTTGCGGCCCTCATTCATCATTTCAAGTACCGCCGGCTCTTCCAAAAAGCAGAGGAACTCCTGAGCATCTGCAAATCCCCGGGGAACCCACATCAGCTGAACATAGCGATTTCTGAAAAGCGCAAAAAATTCAATTCCAATACGAAGATCAATATCCATGATATGGGCAGCCTCAATCAATTCGGCTGCAAACCGGGGCTCGATATAGTGATAATGGACTACCCTGAGTCGCCGAATTCCCTTTATCCAGGCATCCATGATGAGATGCGTGGAGGATTTTCTGCCCTTGGTGTTAACGTCATGAACATGGTCGTCAAAGGTAATCTGGTTCCATGCCTCGGGCATTTCCAATAGATGATATTTCCTGAGCTGTTCACGCACAATTCGGGGTTTTCCAAGCGCGGTAATTCGAAAATCGTGGGCCAACCGCAGTTGACGGTGGGGCGCGTCGCTTGTGCGAACCAGCTCTTTCATGATCTGAAGCAATACCCGGGCAGTATTTTTCGGCATGGGGCCTTTGGCCGTATCAAGCACTTCATCCCGAAGGGATTGCAGGGCATTGAGCCTGTCATCCATCCCGCCGACCTCAAGCGATGTCAGCAGGTGGACCATGGAATAAGCAATGCGAAGGCTCCTGAATTCCGATATTTCCTTAATACCATTGGGATGGAAATGGCGGTAGTATTCACGCCGGGCATAGGCCATTTCCTGGTCGCTGCAACACACGGTGTTAATGACGTTGATCAGCTCATAATCCCGCTTATCAAAAAAAATCCTGGAAGTCTTTGAAAGGCTGTCGGGCGAATCGGTGGCCTCGACCCATTTTGGCGCAGTATCAGATCGGTTTTCCCTCATTGATCACAATTATCAGGTCAGAGGTTATCCCATTGTTGCAACACTGGGGTTAGGCGCCCCGCTCCATTCATTTGTTAAAAACCGACTTTACGATCTTAATAATGTCGGGCACTGGTTGCGGATATTCCAGTGTCATGCACATGGAATACATTGCATTCGTCTTTGTTCTTGTAATAATTTTAAATGATTATTACAAGAAAAAAAACCAAGTGCTGATAACAATAAAGGCGTTTTTCACAGCGGTACTCTGCTGCGAAAAACGCCTTTCGTGCCGGCGAGGACATAAGCCCTCCCTTCACCCCACACAACTGAAGTTAAACGAACATGGGGATTTAAAAATCCCTGAAATCATCCTCTCCAAACGGAATGACCTGATCCGGGGAAAGTTCGCCCGTATTGCCTTTGGGTGCTGGGGGCGAGATGGTCTTCCTGATATTTGTACCGGTGGTTTTCTCAACCAGCCGAACAGCAGATTGGCGGCCCGTCTTGTGGAATCCATTTTTTTGGTGCCCCCCCGTAATGAGTGTCTGAAGCCCTCTGATAATTTCCTTCATCTGCTCGGCCTGGGCATTCATCTCTTCAGAGGAAGAAGCTGATTCTTCGGCGCTGGCGGCATTCTGCTGGATGACCTTTTCCATTTCCACCACCGCTTTATTGACCTGTTCTATACCCTGTGCCTGTTCATCGGAGGCAACGGCAATTTCACTGACCAACTCTCCAACTTTGGCAGCACTTTCAGAAACCTTTGAAAATGCGGTATTGGTTTTGGTAACAAGGTCCGTGCCGGAGGTGACTTTAGTAACTGTCGCCTCGATCATTCCGGCCGTGCTTTTGGCCGCCTCGGCGGCCCGCATCGCCAAATTTCGTACCTCATCCGCCACCACGGCAAACCCAGCACCCGCCTCTCCGGCCCGTGCTGCTTCTACCGCGGCATTCAAGGCCAGCAGATTGGTCTGAAATGCAATTTCATCGATGGTTTTGACAATCTTCGAGGTCTCTTCACTGGCACTTGAAATTTCTTCCATGGAATGGGTCAATGCCGACATGGCATCGTTTGACTCCCCTACCACCACATTGGCCTCTTTCATCAGGTTGTCTGCCGCTTTTGCATTATCTGCATTCTGCCGGGTCATGGAAGACATCTCCTCCAATGAGGAGGAGGTCTCCTCAATCGAGGCCGCCTGTTCGGAAACTCCTTCGGCCAATTGCTGACTTGAAGTTGAAATCTGGTTTGAGGCAGACACGACCCGTTCAGCACCATCTGTCATGCCCTCAATCGCATAGGCAATGGGTTTGCTGATGCTTCTTGCGAAATACAGCACCAGAAGGATGGTCAGCGCAATAAAGATACTCCCCATCATCAAAATAAAATTTCGAATATCACCGACCGCCCCCAAAAACTCTTCTACTGGTTGGGTGACCCCGATGCTCCAACCGGTCATTTTTACCGGTGAGAATCCAGCGATTTTATCAATCCCTTCAAACCGGTATGATCCCACGCCCGCCTCTTGCGCGAGCATGCGTTTCATAATGGTTTCCATGCCCTTTACCTTCGCCAGATTGGTTTTCAGAATATGGTTTGAGTTCGGATGGGCGATGGTCAGACCTATTTCATTGACCATAAACGGATAACCGGTCTCACCGATCTTTTTACTAGTAATTTTTTGGGACAAACTCGATAAACGAAGCAGGTTAATCGTGGTCCCCAAAAACTTTCCCTCATGGGAAAAGACCGGCGCACACACCGGCGCAACCACATGACCACTTCCCCTGGATTTGACCGGTGAGGCAATGTTTGTTTTACCGCTTTTTGCATGCTGGAAATATGCTCGATCCTGAACGCTGACGCCCCGTGCTACGGTTTCCGGGACACTTCCGGCCACCAAGACGCCATGGGCATCTGAAATTCCAATCTCCTCTGTATCTTCACCCAAATCTTTGGAAACCCTAGCCAACATGTTATTTAGCGTATCGATTTCCTCTGTTGCGTTCTCAATCCCGTCCGCCGCTATTTTTTCAAGTGCTAACCGCAGGAGGTTTGATTCGGATATTTCCTTTGTGATCTTGATCTCTTCGCTAAGAAACATCTCCGTCAATTCAGACAGGTCGTTTGCTATCCCTACCACATGTTCTTTGGAAAGTGCATTCAGCGCTTCAGATGATTTTTTCATCGCAAAATAGCCGAGAACCACCATGGGTAACAACACCACCAGGATACCACCCACGACCAATTTAAATGCCAATGATCGCTGCTTCATTTTTCTCTCCTTAACTTCAATAACGACCGTTATTTATCACTTTTAGTCGCATAAGAACGTTATGCAGCATTTTGTCGCACATCGCCCCAATCATTTAGAACACTATCAATATCAAGCAGAATTTTAACCCCGCCGTCCAATTTTGCCATCCCCTCTATGTATTGGGTATCCACGGTTGCCCCAAAGGAGGGAGCAGGTTCAATATTTTCCGCTTTGATATGCAGCACCTCCGACACACTGTCCACCACAACACCAATTTCTCGGGTAGCGGCCTGCCCCTTGATCTGCTGGCTGTCATTGTCCCCCACCAGTAAAGCATCAGCCCGAGTTTCCAGAACAATGATGCAGGTGCGCTCTGTATATTCTTCCTCGGGCATTTCAAATCTTAATCGAAGATCAACTATAGGAATCACTTTGTCCCGGAGATTAATGACACCTTTTACATAATGTGGCGCCTGGGGAATTGGTGTAATCGTTGCAACACCGATGATTTCTTTAATTTTCAGGATCGCAATCCCATACTCTTCCTGTTTTAAATTAAAAGAAAGGTACTTGCCGCCGGTTGCGATGGACTGCTTTAACGTATCGATAACCTCTTTCATTTTTGCACTCCTTACTGCGTCTCAAATAGGATCGCTTTTAGTAATCAGACTAAGTTGCTGTAATGTAATTTATGTTCATCTAATTCTTTGTGATTTCAATAAATGATAACAGTGAACAACCATTTGCCCCCGCCCCTCTTTCTCTCATTTCTCTTGATCACCTTTTTTTCGAACCAATGCCTCATTAGCATCAAAAATCAATCTCATAATCTTGCCGTTGATAGCCCCGATTTCCTCTGAAAATGCCGTGATCACCATCAGCTGATTTTTTAAAGATTCCAAGTTTTTACTGCCCAAATCGAGCAATGCAATTTCGGCATTGCCGGCGATGACAGTCAATTTGTCGTTTGCCAAGTTAATTAGCTCAGGGATTTTTTCCAGCAGCATTTCGGTATGATTTTTTTGAAGTTTCATCTGTTCTATTCTTCTTATTTCCGTTGTCAGTTGTTCAAGGGTAAACGGTTTGTCTAAAAACCCGGTGCACCCGTTTTGAAAGGCCCGTGAAATAAGATGTTTATCACTATGGCCAGTCATCATGATCACCGGTATCGCCTGGGATTTCTGCCGAATGGTGCTTAGCAATTCCAACCCATCCATTTCGGGCATTGCATAATCAGTCAGCACCAGATTGATTATAGACGCCTGACGATCTAGTTCTGCCAAGGCATCTTTCCCGCTTTCTGCGGTCAAAACCCGGTGCCCTTTTGTTTTCAATGCCACCCTGAGGCTTGCGAGCTGTGCAGGGTTATCGTCAACCACCAGTAGGTTCACTTCAACTCCTTGCTATTGTCCTTTATTGTTCCCCATTGCCAACAATGAATTTCCAGTCTCTGGGCTATCTTGTTCCTGGTTTTTGATAAAAGTTGCCTGATTCCCCTCTACAAGTATTTTTAAGGTATCAATCATTGATTTCATCTGCTCTGCCTGTGCATTCATTTCCTCAGAAGCCGATGATGATTCTTCAGCGTTCGCAGCGTTCTGTTGGATGACGTTTTCCATCTCCGATATCGCCTTATTAGCCTGTTCAATCCCCTGGGCCTGCTCATTGGAGGCGGCTGAAATCTCGCTGACCAACTCACCCACCTTAGCAGCACTTTCCGCCACCTTGGAAAAAGCGGTATTGGTTTTAGCAACAAGCGCTGTTCCGGCACCGACCTTCTTAACTGTCCCTTCTATCATTCCAGCTGTATTCTTTGCTGCATCGGCTGCCCTCATCGCAAGGCTTCGGACTTCATCTGCCACAACGGCAAACCCGGCACCTGCCTCACCAGCCCGTGCCGCTTCAACCGCAGCGTTCAACGCCAGCAGATTTGTCTGAAAGGCGATCTCATCTATGGTCTTGACAATTTTTGACGTCTCCTCGCTAGCTTTTGAAATATCATCCATTGAAGTAGTCAGTTCCGACATTGAAAGGTTGGACTCCGCCACAACACCGTTCGCATCTTTCATAAGGATGTCTGCCTGTTTCGCATTGTCCGCGTTCTGACGAATCATTGAAGACATCTCTTCCAAAAAGGAAGATGTTTCTTCAATTGATGCTGCCTGTTCAGAAGCACCCGCTGCCAGGGTCTGACTCGAACCTGAAATCTGTTTCGAGGCCAGTGACACCTCTTTGGCAGCATCGGCCAGCCCTTCGGCGACCCGATTTAACGGTTTACTGATACTTCGGTTGAGTGCCCACATCAGAAAAAAGCCCAAAAACAGGCCGAGCCCGATTGAAATGCGCGTCACCCTATTGGAAATTCGATAGGTCTTTTCCGCGTTCAGTTTTGAATCAGCCGCGATTTTCAAGTTAATCTCTGTGAGTTGGTCAATATAGTCTCTCATTTTTTCGAAGGCATCATTTGCGCTTCCTAACGTTAATTCAAGCGCAAGCTTGCGGCCTTCTATCGTATCTGATTTTCTTGCCTCCACAACTTGGCGGGTCAATATAAGCCACGTTTCTCTCGCCTTTTCATACAGTCCAATGATCTCTTTTTCTTCTCTGCTTGCCGGTAATGATGTGAATTTAAGCCAGCGAGTTTCTGACTGTTTCAGGTTCTCTTCATAAGCTTCAGTGAATATCACTGCTGTCCGGTTAACTGTTAAATGATTACAGATGGTTATATATTTTCTACCGCTTCAACTTGTAATTTTGGCAAAAAAAGTACTACATAAAATTTTCGCTGACAGTTTGGCTAATTTGGACAAATTTGCATCAATAATCAAATAGTTTCAATTGGATATGTTCAATGTTTTTCTTCGCATCCGTCTTCCTGTCGTTTAACTGGAAGATTGATTCGAGTGGTTTTCGTTCAAACAAGTTCACCTCCAAAAAGTGTAAAAGTTGGGAAAGGTTATTTTCAAGGTGAAATCGCTCTTTCATAATTGCTAAAACTAGATAAACAATCATGGAAATCCAGATTTGGGTTTTTACTGCATTAGCGGAGGTTCCATAAAAACTTTTCACCATGAGATTTTGTTTGATCCATTTGAAGAAAAGCTCAATCTGCCATCTGGCCTTGTACAAAGCGGCAACGGTATCGGAAGAAAGTGAAAAGTTGTTCGTAAGGAACACAAGTATTCTGTTTTGCTCTTCATCCCGGAATGTAATGCGCCGTAGGCGTTTCGGGTATTTCGCTTTGGTTTGCTTGCTGAAAAGCAGAATATCCTGATCGCTTCGGACACCCAGGGATTTATCCACCGGACGCGAAATGACACGGTTCCATTTTATCGAAGTTTTCAAACGGGTGACAAAAAAGGCCTTGGTTTCTTCAATTGACCAAAGCCATGAAAAGTCGACATACCCCCTGTCGACCAGATAGATTCCTTGTGGCTCGATCTGGATTTGAGGCGCCGCCTTAACATCATGGACCTTGCCATCCGTGATGTATAAAAAGGCCGGAATATTGCCGCGTAGATCGATCATGGCGTGTAATTTAACGGCACCCTTAGTGGCTCGGAACTTCGCCCATGGGAAAAGAGAAAGGGTTAAATCGATTGTGGAGGCATCCAAGGCGTAGACAGCATTGTCGACATCCATGGCAAGTTGCGTGTTGGCATAAAAGCGCCTGGCTTTCGACATCAAGGATTTTGCGAATTCCTCATAGATTCGGTAATCCCGGCGTTCATTAGCGTCGGCCAATGTGGATCTTGGGCATTGTTTGATGCCGATATGATATAGCTTGTTCGCATGAGCGTTCAGCGCGATGTCGATATCCCGAAGGCTATGCTCTTGTCGTATATGCGCGAAGATCATGCACGCAAGTTGATTCCAACATTTAAATTCCTTGGTGCGGTAATCGCCCTTGTATTTATTGACGATGCTTTGAAACTCGTACCTTGGGAGAAGATCTAAGAATTGGGAGAAGACGTATGAAGGACTGGGCATATCAATTTCCTCATAACCAATTTCATTGATAACCGAATGACTAGGATGCTGTCCGGTATAATTCTCGTTAGAAGAGAAATTATCATGGTGGCTGCATTCGATCAACATAGCGCCCAATACCTTCATTTTAAATTAAATTTATTATAAGTTAAGCTGGTTATGACAAGTTTTGGCCTAAAAATATGATTTCGGCTAATTTTTTTAATCTAAAAATGTAAAATTGTTTATATGAATATAATATATCAATATGTTACACAGTATTAGAAAAAGTTAACCGGACAGCAGTGAGTGAATATATTAAACGCATCGGATGTTTTTTCACTGAAAATCATCGACCGTTCTGCCACCAGGAGTTGCTGCAAGTCCCGATCGACCTGTAGTAAATAATCGAGGCTTGGCAATCGGACGTCGGAAATTTCATCCAACTCATCTTGGATTGTTCGAGCGTTAAAATAGCTCACCAGTCCTATGGAAACGACGATGACTATCATCAACAGGAATCCAAGGATCAACTTTGTCCCGATTCGAATCATTTTGAGCCATTGCATAAGATATCCCCTTTAATTGAAAAGCTGATATTTCGTTTGCAACGAGACCGGATGAATATAATGACGAAAGATCGTCTGATTTATCTTGCGCCACCAGGTAGACCACTTTGTTGCCACGAATATTAATTGGAGTAGCTAAATCCATGCCAGGCTTGAAATATAATGCCATCTATCTGATTTGATAGATTTTTTAACCCAAATAAGAACAATGGGTGGTTACATAAACGGTGTCACGTTTTAACCCAACCCACCTAAAACAAACTAAAACATTCCGTATTTATTATATATATTTACTGTAACAAAAACCCTGACTGTTGCAAAACAACACATCCTTTAATAGGGGGGCAATTCGGTTCCGATTGGTTTAGCTTCAATTTTTTAGGGTGCTTACCTGCGTGTGTGTTTCTAGTATAAGGGGCATAGAGGTACGGATAAAAGCCGCTTGGACTATTATTTTCTAATACCGGTAAATCGGGCAAGGATATTTGGCGTTAACCCTCTCGAACTTGCGTCCTATCCAGTTCCCCTTTAAGGGCCACCCCGATCTCTTCTATGCGAAAAGGTTTCTTGACAAATCGACCAGCACCCAATTGCTGGGTAGCCTTCACCTCATCGGTTTCAGCAAACCCGCTAACGATGATCGCCTTTTGGTTTGGGTGGATGTTTATTATCTTTTCATATGTCTCACGACCGTTGATACCTGGATCCATAATCATATCGAGCAAAAGAATGTCCGCTGAATTCTCCTTCAAATACCCAATGGCCTCTTCACCGCAGGAGACAGCAGTGGTTTTATAGCCGAGGATGTCCATCATCCTTGCGGAAATGTCACGCTGGCTCTCGACGTCATCTATAATCAACACCACCTCTCCGTTTCCCTTGTATTGCTGGAAAGACAAAGTGGAATCCTTCTTCCACATCTCATTCCTGGTAATCGGGAAATAGAGCTCGAAGGTTGTGCCGTTTTCATCAGACCGAACATCAATGTACCCTTTATGGTCCTGTAAGACATTCCAAACAACGGCCAACCCTAAGCCAGTCCCGCTTCGCCCCATTACCTTCTTGGAATAGAATGGTTCGAATATTCGCTTGAGATCGTCCTGAGAAATTCCAGGACCATTGTCAGATATCTGTAATACCGCATATTCACCAATATTTACGTGCTCATACCCCTTAATGGGTAGGTCGACGTAACAGTTCCTCGTGGAAATAGTAACAACGCCCCTGCCATGAATGGCCTCGGCAGCATTGGATGCCAGATTCATCACCACCTTCCGGATGTGAATCAACGAACCATCTATGTTCATTAAATCCCCATCAAGACCGGTACTGAATTCAACACCCGGATGATAATGGTTGAGTTTATTATATTCAGGTGAAGTTAAGTACTCCTCAACAACGTTATTTATGTTGAGTGGACTTTTGGATGAAGCGACACCTCTGGCCGTTGTCAATAAGTCCTGAACGATGGCGGTTGCCTTGTTTCCTGAGGACAGTATCGTTTCCAGTGGTTTTCGAAGCTCACTGTCTTCCGGCAATTTCATTAATAACAGCTCGGGATAACTTACAATCCCGGATAAGATGTTGTTCAAATCATGGGCCACACCGCCTGCCAGAAGCCCCAGCGACTCCATTTTCTGACTGCGTGAAAGTTTTTCTTCACTTTCCCGAAGGGCCTCTTCCGCCCGCTCGCGCTTTACAATTGTCCACATCCCCTGCATCAGCATTGTCAGTTGACGAACATCCCCATCATCATAGGGCATTTCTTTGTTGCCCACGCCTGCCACCACCACAATTTTATCGCCATCAAAAACAGGAACATTCATGTGTCTCGTGATGGCCACATGCCCTTCCGGGTACCCTTGTTTTAAAGGACTTTGATCATAATCATTTGTAATAATGGGTTTCCGCTGACGAATGGCTTCTCCCCAAAGACCTGTTTTATCAACGTGGAAAAGAAAGGGCTTGTCCTTAATTCCGCATTCCTTCATGGCCTGCTTGGACCAGCTGTGCATCGTGAGGACCGTTTCATTTTCGTTCATAAACGCCAGATAGCCAATCTGACTGTTCGTGAGTCCCACGCCCTGTTCGAGGGCAAAATCCATGATTTCCTTAAGTGATTTTTTGGTCATCTGACTGAGTTGCCATTGGGTCTCAAGTCTCATCTCATTGAGCCTGAGGGCCTCCTCAGCCTGTTTTCGTTCTGATATTTCCTTTTGAAGATGAAGGGTCCTATCGGATATCGTGGCTTTAAGCTCACTTGTGCGCATCTGGATTCTCCCGGCAAGCGGCTTCATGGCATACCAGAATCCAAAAAGGAATACCAAATAGATTAGAAATGAAAACAGGCTGAGGACTATCAATTTTGAGTGCAAATCGGAATACAGCTCTTCTTCACTTTGCACGATCAGAAGACCTAAGGGGCTACCGGCAACGGGTGCATATGCCACCACTGTTTTACCGACATGCTCGATGCCATCTTTACCATTGATGGCATTTTGAAGAAACAACTGGAGGCTTCCGTCCAATGCTGCAACCGTAGAAAACTGTTTGTTTTCAACCTTGAATGGAAATACGGTGCATATTTGCTTACACGACGCATAACCCAATACAATTTCACTGGTTTTGCCCAATCCTTTGTAATTTTGGGAAATATTTTTCAAACGTGAAGGATCAACAAATACAAAGTCGGTGCCAAGTAGTTTGCCGGCACGATTCATAATGGGTGCACCAATGATAACCACACTATCATACCGGGAAAGGATGGGAGTGAAGGTTATCATGCTTTCTGCTCTTAGAATCAATTGGGGCCACTTATCCTTTGGAAGGCTCAACCCACATGAAGCAACAATGTGTCGCTTGCGGTCCAATCGCGTGATGCCAAGAATATCTTTCGAAATATGCATGGCATCTTCCAATTTTGGCTCCGTAAAGGCCTTGAGTTGTGCCAGTGATATTTTTCCGTCATTGTATTTTTCAAGCTCCTGACGGATCCGTGTCCGACTGGTAATTTGCAATGTCACATCTTTGGACCTTTTGACCCATTCGTTTATGGCCATCGCCCGGGTTTGCGCTGCATGATAAATATTATTGTCTTCAGCCGCCACCAACCGATTATATGTGGGCAACATCGTGGAAACAGATAAGGATACGGTTAAGGCCAGCAATCCAACGGCAATATAGACGAACAATTTTCTTCGGAGGCGTAGTGATTTTTTTCTCATGCAGTCTTCTTTATTACCTACGGATAAGTTTGATGGTTTCGCAAAAAGTCCGACATCCACTTTTTACACGGTGATGCGATTTTTCTTTTAGAGCCAAAACCGTACCAGGCCATAGGAAAAACATAATATATTGTATTTTAATGATATTGTAATCAAATGCTATCTCAAGGCAAAGCACCGAAAGGTGGTCCAAATTCACACAGAAAAACACCCTATATGAGAATAACATTTTATTTTTATAGGATATATTTATATTGTTACAAAATAGTCGATTGTTACAAAATGGAACACCCTTTTGGTGCATCCCATTCGTTCAGTGAATACCCCAAAGGGGATATCACCACACTGAGAAGACAAGGTTGTTGTGGAAAGAATGAGATCCGCCTACCGGTCGGTTACCACATGGTCGAGGGGGCATAAAAATTTAGAACAAATAATCATCGAGTAAAATGGGCTGTTGCCATTTAAAGAAAGGGCGGAATATAGGGACAACTAATTTTCATCCATCATTTTAAGATGTCTCAGAAGTCTCTGCCGGGAGATATCGAGCATGCTGGCGGCCATGGTTCTATTGCCCTCCGAACGTTTCAAAGCCTCTATAATCAAAAGCTGATTCGCCTGAGCAAGGGTCGGGAGCAGAGGAAAGCCTTTAAAATTAAAAGCATTTTCATCATCTGTTGGTTGCACCCCATTATTTCTGGTGGACACTGCTTTATCAATATGTTCCTTAAACCGGGCCATTGAAATCTTTTTCGTTTGATGTCCGGCGACTGCATCAAACACCATGGACCTGAGTTCACGAACATTGCCAGGATAATGGTAATTTTTCAGAAGCGTTATCAATTCAATAGGATAAGCCGGTGTTTTCTTACCAAAATCCTTTGCAGCCTCGTTAAGAAAATGGGACAACAGCGCAGGCAAGTCATCGAGTCGTTCCCGCAATGGCGGAATGAAAATTTGATGGGCTGTCAGCCGGTAGTATAGGTCTTTCCGGAACCGACCTTCTTTCAGACCCTGCTGAAGATCACGGTTGGTCGCGACAATGATTTTTGCATCGGTGGTTTTTGGCACATCGGTACCGATTGGATAATATTCGCGTTCCTGAATCAGGCGAAGCAGCTTGATTTGCGCACCGGTTGACATATCACCAATTTCATCTAAGAAGAGGACGCCTCCCCCTGCTTTTTCGATAAGCCCCGAACGAGCTGTATCAGCCCCGGTAAAGGCACCCTTTCGGTGACCGAACAAGGTATCTGAAAACACATGCTCATCAATTCCGGCCACATTCACCGGCACGAACGGACCGGAACAACCGCTTACGTTGTGAAGCGCTTTTGCCATCAACTCTTTCCCCACCCCACTCTCGCCAGAAATGAGAATGGGTTGGGAACTTTTGGCAATTGCTTCTGCATATTGAAACAGGGCCCGCATTCGCCCATTGTTCGTAACAATGTTTGAAAATGCCTCCGGGTGTTCAAGCCTGCCGGTCAAGAACCGCTCCTTTAACTTTATGTTTTCATTTGCAAGCTCTTGAATTTCTATGGCTTTCATAACACCCGAAACAAGGCGGCTCTTTTCAACCGGCTTTACCATATAATCAAACGCACCGGATTTCATACACAGAACCGCACTCTCCAGTTCATCATTGCCGGTAACAATGATAACAGGTATCTCTGGATGCTCGGTTTGAATTTTCTCAAGGAGTTCTTCACCGGTAATATGGGGCATTGTCAGGTCCAGCAGGATGACCGATACTTTCTGCTTCCCCAACTGTGACAATACGGTTCTGGCATCATCGCTGGAAACGATGTTCGTGATACCACTCGATTTTAACGCAACGATAACACTGGTAATGATATTCGGTTCATCATCCACAATCATAACAGGGGTATCGGGAAACAGGCGCTTGCTCATTATTCTCCTAATCCGGCTAAGCCGGAAGTCGTTAGTCTATAGTCAACAGGCACAACATTCCATAAAGATCCACGCTTTCGAAGTCGGAGTTTACGCCCTTTTTTTAGGGTGCTTTTCCGTGTGCATGTTTCTGATAAAGGGTCTATAGTGTAACGCATGCCGGAATCAGCCTTCTTGCATGACGTCGTTAATCATATCCATCAGTTTCTGCGGGGAAAACGGCTTTGCCAGGATATTGGTAAATCCCATACCGGACAGCACTCTGGCTTCGTATGATTCATGGTGCCCTGTCACGATAATGACCTTCACACCCGAAAGGGACGGGGTTTTTTTGATCTGGCGACAAACTTCCAGGCCATTCATGTCCGGCATTTTAATGTCCAATATCAGAAGACTGGGTGGATCACTCCCGAGCATCAGGCAGGCCTCAGCACCGTTGGATGCCACGGTTACCAAATAGCGATCCAACCGCTGAATCACCTTGGTGACGAGGTCCCGAATGATTTCATCATCATCGGCCACCAACACCTTTACTTTTTCACGGGTTCGTTCAGTGGGAAGGAGTACCGTGAAAGTGGAGCCTTCGCCTTCTTTGGTTTGAACACCAATGCGCCCCCCATGATCTTGAACAATCTTGGAAGATACCGACAAGCCAAGCCCTGTCCCCCCCACATCCCGATTGGTAGTGAAAAACGGGTCCATAATACGGGCCAGTAGCCCGGTAGGAATGCCCGCCCCTTCATCCTTTACTTCAACAGCCACCATATCATAGCGGGAGTCTATAAAGCTACGCAGCGTAATCCCCTGATCGGGGCTTGAAAGGGCCTGACAGGCATTCTGCAACAGGTTAACAAGCACCTGTTCCAGTTTTTGCCGGTCCCCTTTAATTTGTGGCATCCCTTCACCATAGTGGACAGAAAATCGTTGGGTCACCTTTTTTATCTGATTTGACATTAGCGCTACGGCACTCTCAACGGTTTTGTTGATATCGACCGGTTCGTCAATTACCTTGGGCTGAAAACGCGCATAGTCCTTGAGACCCTTTACGATACGCATAATGCGTTTTGAACCACCCCAAATGCCATCCAATAATGTGGGAATCGTGTCCCGCATCTCAGAATAGGGCAGCCCTCCTACATTAAAATCCCCCTGTTCCTGAAAATACGCGTCCAATACCGGTAGAACACTCTGCCATCCATCTACCAGGATGGGTGTATTGAGCATGATCAAATTATTGGGATTGTTTATTTCATGGGCGACGCCAGAAACCAACACCCCTAAGGAAATCATCTTATCGGCCTGGATTAACTCCTTTTCCATCCGCTTTTCTTCGGTAAGATCATGAAAGTGAACAATGCATCCATCCGGCGCCCCATCACCATTTTTTATTGGATACACAGATACTTTTTCTACACGGTCAGGCTGCATAAAACCGTCTCGTTCATAAATGACCGGCTCACCGTCATCCAAAACCTTTGGAACCTGACATCCGCTGCAGGGTTTTTTACCGTTTTTCAAATATCCATAACAGGTATATCCATCAAAAGCTTTGCCATCCTCAACCTCATAGTAAATACGGGCAGCCTGGTTCATCATCTGAATCTCAAGGTTTTTATCTAATAGCAAAAGCGGCTCGGAAATACCCTCAAAGACGGCCTCCAACACGAAATGATGCCCCACCGAAGTCTTTTCAGCCTTTTTACGTCTCAGCCGCTCCTTTTGCAGGGCTCTATTGGCCCGTACCAATTCCTGGGTACGGTAATGTGCGGTATTTCCAAAGGCCCCCTTTGTGTTCTTTCTATAATGCATTTAGCGCCTTATCTATTATAGACCTGTATAAAAAAGAGTATACATTATTGCCCCTCATTTTATCAATCATCTCTACGTCCGATTGAATAAAAAGTCCCGGCAAACCGTCGTCTATCATTATGGTGCATTTTGTAAACAACCATTCATATTAGGGCCCATGCATATGGATCTGGTATCATGATTTGGTTGCGCACCGATAGGCCTCCATCAAGCGATCCTCGACATATTTAACATCATCCTCCTGAAATGACTCGATATCAAAGCAAACGGCATCCTCACCTAAAAGGCCTTCTGGAACAAAATCGCCCTTTTCATCCGGATCGGTGACCATTTCCCCATAGAAACAAACGGACAGCCAGCGCGGCTGATCCTCAATAACATCCACCATTGCAAACAGCGGCCGCTCCATCAGTGCCGGATGAGACACCCTGAGAGAGTAAGTCACGCCAGGTCTTGGGATAAAATCAAAAACAACACCTGGTTGCTGGCTTAATAAATCCTTTAGCCGGACAAATATTTGTCTGTTATTTTGGGGAGTTTCCTTCCAACTTTCAATAAAAGCATCAAGTTCTATAGCGACCTTGCTCATATCGTCTATCTTCTCCTTTCATGTACAATGACACTGAGACTGTTCCAAAATGATTTTTCAGGGTCTAAGACTGGTAAAATTTTATGAGGATACATCATGTCAGTTTGCGTTAGGCTCAGGCGGGAGTCGGGGCGCGAAACAAACGTCGATTTACATTGAACCGGGGCTCATTTCAAGCTGTTTCTGATTGGATCGCACACCGAGAGACTTGATGTAGGCAATTATGTGCCAACGGTCAAGCATGGCAATCGTGCTTGCCAGCGCCGGCTGCCGTCCTCCGGGAATACCATAGCTGATCTCCTTAAATAGAACGCCCTCCACCATGGCCTGCACTTTATCAGACCGGACGTCACCCGGAAGCGGTGCGAAACTTTGCCCAACAGTTCCGTTGCCATCGTGGTTACGACCATGGCAGGGCATGCAATAGGTGCCATAGAGGGTGTGCCCTTTTGAAACTGCCTCCGCATCCTTTATCGAAACCGGAGACATGATTTTATCACCGGGGAGAAGGCGATATTGCGCTTCTCCCCCCTCAAACGGCACCACCTGTTTTTCCATCATCGGAATTCTCTCTTCATGGGGGCGAATGGCGGGCGTCTCCCACATGCGACCAAACGGAAACCGGTTATCGTAAAGGGTAAACAGGTAACTGCCTGAAAGAAGCGCGACCGCCAGTAAAGATATGATGACTATTTTTTTCCCCATCTACTCCCCTTGACGCCCTTTGACATGCTGAGAAAACGGCAACCCCTCATATATTGCATAGGGGGACTCCCCCGGGACGTCCGGAACCGTCCGATAGTCCCAGGCTGGCTGACCCAAATCACTCACAACAAAAAAAGAAAAGAAACCTTTTCCCAGTATAAACACCACCAGCAATAAAACGATAAGCCAATCGGGAATCTTTATTCCATGTTCAGATAACATATTAGATTTTCACTCCTAACAGACCAGTCATCAAAATATAGAAAAAGGCCCACAGCACTGTCCCCAGAATGATGAGGGACATGGCCAATGGAAACGGGGCATTTTTATCTTCGATCTCTTCCGGGTAAACATAAACGATGGTTTTATGGCGCGCCTCTGAATTCAAGCGTTTAAAATGGAAATGTCCCAAAGCGAGTGCAAATATCAAAACGAAAACAAGGGTCGGAAAAATCCAGAGAATGATGTGCTGGAAATTTAAGAGGGTGTAGAACCGCATACGCGTTGCCTCCTTTATTTTACACTGGTGTTCATCAGGGCAAACACCAAGACTGCGGCACTTGAAAGAAGCCCCGCTACCGCCAGAAAAAACAGCCCATACATTTCATAGCGGCGCCATGGGGATACGATCTCCTCACCTGGCCCAACCTTTTCTTCGAGCGGAAGGAATCTTGCCCGTTGTTGGTCCTGGAATTGACCATTTCGAACGGCCCAGAAGAGCACAACAAGGGTAATGGCAAATCCGATGAAAATATATGATATAAAATACGGGAAATACATTTATTCTGCGCCTTTTATGGTGTCAGTTAACACGTCGGTTTCCCCTGTTGGTTCATAGGCGGCGTCTATCCCGCACGGTGCCATGTTGGCATCGGACTGATTGATGAAATAAACGGCCACATAGTTGCCCACGTCCCATATCTTTTCAGATTCCAGTTCCCGTTTGAAATAGGGCATGGCCGTTCCGGTGATGCCATTCATAATCTGATAGTAGAGAATCCCGCCGGATATTTTCCTGTTTTTCAGGATCGTAAAATTATAGGGCGGTGGATAGATCCAAGGTTGGGCGGGGCCCATACCATCCCCCACCGGACTGTGGCATCCGGTGCAGTTGTCCTGATAGATCTTGTGCCCCCGGGCAAGACCGGCCTCACTTGTGGGGTATGGATTCGGAATGTCATGCCACCCCTGGGGCACATGATCATTCAGCCATGTGACATTCGCCTCAGGTCCGGCTTCGTAGGCAGCCGTTGTTTTAACTTTCCAGAAAACCTGACGTGCCACCCGCCGGTCCGCATGTTTTAATCCAAGGCTTTGAACATAAGTGGTAAGTAATTGAATGTTCACGGGCCCTAAAAACGCAAATGCCGGCATGATCGAATTGGGCCGCGTGTACCTCGGATTCATGAAATGGGCAATGTGCCAATCGTCAGGATGCTCGCCGCCTGCCTGGCTCAGGTCCGGCCCCGTCCGGGCAGAACCGAGTAAAATCGGATGATCCTTTACATAATCACCGGCCTGGGCGATGCGTTCCGCACCGAGTCCCCAGTCGATGGATCGCACCGATTGGCTGTGACAATAAACGCAACCATTGGCAATGTAAAGTTGGCGGCCCGCGTCCTCTTTGGCAGAACGCTCCCGAAATATTTCCGACGGCGCATCACTCCGGGTCAGGTAGGGGAGCAATACAGCGACAACGACCACCGCGGCAAGCACCGCCAGACTGCCGAATACCAATGTTTTGGGTGTCATTCTCATGAAGCTGTCCCGGGGTTATAAAAAAATGTTCTGACGATATTATAGCATCCGACAATGGCACTGACAAAAAGTATGAGCCCCAGGGAAGCGCGCACCACGTAATAGATGTGAACGGACGGCAACAGCCGGTAAACCGTTTCACCGTTCAACCAGGCGTTCCCCTGGATAAGTCCCGCAATGGTGAGCACGACCGTAAACCCAACCACGCCAATAAGCACGAGCCAGTACTGGAGATCTGCCAAAAAGCGACTGTACAGCGGTTTGCCAACCACCTTTGGCAGGACGTAATAAATTCCACCAAGGGCAATCATGCCGGCAAACCCCAGCACACCGATATGAGCGTGGCCAACCACCCAGTTATTAAAATGGGTCACCCGCTGTACTTGCGGAAGCGACATCATGGATCCCTGGATACTGACAAAAAAATACATAATGGTGCCGGTGAAAACAAACTTGGCCCCGACATCGTCGTGAATGGCTCCCAGTTTTCCCTTGGCAGTGAACCAGACATTGATCAAAAAAGCCATGACCGGTATGACCATCGCCACACTGTCAACGATGGCAATGACTTTAAGCCAGGTTGGCACCGGCACCTGAAGCAGATGGTGGGTACCGATATGGGTGTAAACCACGATAAGGGACCAGAACCCCAGAAGGGACAGGGTGTGGCTATAGAGCGGAGCCCGGCAGGCCCTTGGGATCACATAATAAACAACCCCTGCAGACAGGGGTGTCAGCAGGAGGCCAAAGACATTATGTCCATAAAACCACAGCAAGATGGCATCCGGTATGCCCACCAATGCGCCGGTGTGGGGCCGCCAGATGACGTTGCCCAGCACATAGGTGCTGGCCGTCAGGATTGCCGCAGCACATACATACCACACGGAAACATAAAGCAGTGGCTCGGTCCGCTGTCTTACCGTCATCATAAAATTTCCGAACACCAGTAAGAACGCCGCCACTACCAATATATCGAGAGGCCAGATGAGTTCAGCATACTCCCTGCCCTGGGTCTGCCCCATAGCAAGGCTTACAACCACCCCCACCAGCAATATATTCCACGCCCCCACAGTCACAATGCCCAACCGTTCACTATACAGGGAGGTTCTCAGAAGTCTTGGGACAAAATAAAAGGCCGCCCCAAGTAACCCGGGCGTTACAAACCCGAACAGCACCACGTTCACGTGGATGGGCCGAATTCGGCCAAAGACCAGCCATCCGATATTTTCGGTGATGTCCGGGGCCATCAATTCAGTTGCACCAATAAGGCCCATCAAGGTTCCGACGATCATCCAGAACGCAGAGGTCAGGAAAAAACCCCTGGCGGTCGGGTACGTCTCCGGCGTATCTTGTTTATTAAGATTCAACATCTGCTCCCATTAGCTGTGACAAGCCAACCAACACCCCACATTTGCCTTATTTGCCCGGTGACATTCCACGCAAAACCCCATTTGAAATCGGTGGGCCTTGAGTCTATCCTGTGTTTCCACTTTTCCATGGCACGCCTCGCAGGCGACCTCTTTCCTGATATGCCGCTCATGATTAAACAGCACATGCTCGGGAAGGTAAAAAACCTTTCGCCATGGGGTCGATGTATTGGTATTGAAATAGTCGTGCTCCTTCTGTATCTCCGGGTGATTTGCAATGATATACTGGTGACAGAACAGGCATTTTTCCACCGGTGGCAGCCCAGGATGAATTGATCGCCCCACGTAGGGATGGCAGAATTGGCATTGAATTGCCTTGATGCCGGCATGAATTCGATGACTAAAGGCGATCGGTTGCTTGGGCGCAATCCAGGTGGCCGGCGGCGTATAGAAAAAAAACAGAAATCCGATCACCAGCAGAATGCACAACGCCACCACCGCCAATAATCCCGTATTGTTTCTAAGAAATGCGCCCATACGCTCCATTTTGGTCACTGGCGTCACGACAGATGGTCCTTTTCCCCTGGGAGGCGCCCCTTGAATAATACCAGTTCCGGAAATTGATGCAGAAAAGAGCTTACCGAGATCACCATGAGCCCCAAGAACCCCAATGAGATAATCCCTTCTGTCATGCCAACCGGCAACGTCGCATCTTGCCCATGGACCATGGCAGGCCCGATCAGGAGCAAATGTTCCAGCCACAATCCAACAATAATCACCGCACAGATCGCAATCATGGCCACCGGCATTGTTTTAACCCGTTTGTTCAGCAGAATAATAAACGGCCCGATAAAACAGATCGAAAAAACAACCCATGCAAGGGGCTGATAAGGAGCTGCGATGATACGGTCGATCACATAGGCGGTCTCTTCCGGAATGTTGCCATACCAGATGACAACGAACTGGCAATAGAAGAAATCCGCCCATACCAGGCAAAATCCAAAAAAGAGTTTTCCAATATCATGAAAATGCCTGGCCTCGATTTCAATGGCAGCAGGGGAAAACAATTTCAACGCCGCAGACAGAATGATGACCCCCCCAAGACCAACATAAAAAGCTTTCACAAAGTTATATGCACCAAACAGGGTGGAATACCAGTGAGGATCCATGCTCATCACAAAATCATACCCCATAAGGGAGAGGGTCAGTGCAAAAAACAGCATGTAGAGCACACTCCAGACGGTCATGACGTCCCGGCGTTTTTGGATATCCACCGCCTCCCGATACCATGTCCGGTAGAACCACCCGCGGATGGACTCTGTTGGCAAAAAGGTGCCGAGCTTTAATCCTAATGCATGGTACAGGTATCCGAAACCGGTAACGTAGAGCGCACACAGGGCCACAGTATTGCGGCCAAACAGAAAAGGAACGTTCAACCACACCTCTTTTCCGTGAAGGTCCTGATGGAGCCAGGGAAAAATATGGCCCTTGCCGATAAAAAGGAGCAAGAACAGAATGAAAGAAACGGGGAAAAAAGCGGCGAACGATTCTGCCACGCCCGCCATGACGCCACTCCACCGCGCTTTAGTGATATGCATGACGGTGGAAAAAAGAAGACCGCCCTGGGCCATGGCCGACCAGAGCAGAAAATTAATCAGGTATGCACGCCACGCCCGATCCGGATGAGAGCCGATGGCCTGAACCACAAACATCGTGAGGCCAACACACACCAACAGGCCTGATGCGACCAGGACCCGCCTATAACGGCCGATGGGAGAGAGGTGATTATTCGGTGTCATAGGTCATCCCCTCTCCGCCATGGTGCTGAAACAATTTGATGAATTTTTCCGTTTGTGAGGGGTCGCAGGTGACCACCACGCCGTATCTGTCTCCGGAACATCGCGGATCATAGGGGACTGTTTCTCGCCAAGCCGGCAGCTTTATCTGTGACAACATCCCGATCACGTTTCCGAACACAGCAAACAGAATGGTAAACTCAAATCCCACAATAAAAAAAGGCACTAAGGCCACAACCGGTTTCCCGCTGACAATAAGATGCCAACGGGTGGCGGTGAACGCTGCCAGCGCAAATCCCGAAAAGAAACCAAAGATCCCACCGGCAAGGGTAAACCACCCGATCTTGCTTTTTTTCAATTTCAAAGCCCGGCTGATCTTTTCGCTGGGAATCGGGCTGTGAACGCGCACCACCGTCCCGCCTTCTTTTTTCAGCAAGGAGATAGCGTCCGCCGCCTTGTCATCGGACGGAAACAGGCCCATAACAAATTTTTTATGCGCCATGGCCCCCTCCTTGATGCAGTGTTTCTTTCAGTTCCGTCATGGACATGGACGGCATATGCTTTACAAACAAAAGAAACAGCATGAAAAAAAGCGAAAAGCTGCCGACCATAATACCGAATTCAATCAACGTCGGGGTGTAATGCCCCCATGAATGGGGGATAAAATCATGGGCCACGCTGGTGACGATAATCACAAAGCGTTCATACCACATGCCGACATTGATCAGCAGCGAGAGGACAAAAAGCCAGCCAAGGTGCGTGCGAATTTTTTTGAAGAAGAAGAGAAGCGGCACCAGGGTATTACAAACCACCATAATCCAGAACCCCACGCGATAATCACCAAAGGCCCGCCATTTGAATATGGCCGCTTCCACTGCGTTATGACTGTACCAGGCAATAAAAAACTCGGTGCCATAAGCAAACCCGACGATAAGACCTGTAAAAACAATGGTCTTTGCAACATTCTCAAGCACCTTCATGGTGATAAACCGCTCATAGTGAAAAATTTTTCGAAGCGGAATCATCAACGTAATGACCATGGCAAGCCCCGAGTGAATCGCACCCGCCACAAAGTAGGGCGCAAAAATCGTGGTATGCCATCCGGGAACGACCCCCAGGGCAAAGTCCCAGGAGACCACACTATGAACAGAGATGACAAGCGGCGTGGCCAATGCGGCGAAGAAAAGGTATGCCCGCGTATAGTGACGCCATTGTTCATGGGCGCCGGTCCATCCGAACGCCAGAACTCCATAGATCTTTTTCCGAATCCCCTCGGCAGCGTCTCGAATGCGTGCCAGGTCCGGCAGCATGCCCGTGTACCAGAAAAGGGAGCTGACCGTTAAGTAAGTACTAATGGCCACCACATCAAACATGAGGGGCGATTGAAAATTGGGCCATAAGGTGCGTTGGTTCGGCACCGGCAGCATGAAATAAACCATCCAGGGCCGCCCCAGATGAATAAACGGAAAGAGACCGGCCGTGCAGACGGCAAACACGGTCATGGTCTCGGCCGCCCGTGCAATGGGATTTCGCCAACCAGCGCGAAACAGGTGCAAAATGGCGGAAATGAGGGTCCCGGAGTGGGCGATTCCCACCCAGAAAACGAAGTTGATGAGATAGGTTCCCCAGGCCACCGGATTGTTCTGTCCGCCCACGCCAATGCCCGTCATGATTTGATAGGCCCAGCAGCCGGCCCCCAGAAGCACGCCCCCCGCAAGGGCCCCAACGGCAAGCCAATACAGCAGGGGAGCCGGGGTCAAGGTATCCAGTACCGTCTGATCGACGTCGTTAAAGGTGATTGTATAATGTGGTTTCATATTATGCTGGGGGCCGGTTTTGAATGCACGGTTTCAGCCGCCTTTTCTTTAGGGTTCAACACAAATTCCTTAACCCCACATAGGGATTATATCGGTAACACTTTCTGAAGATAAATCACTGCCGGTTTGGTATTCAGATATCCCATCACCTGATAGGCCCGGATATCCTCTGCCAGGGTCCGTACCCGACTCTTTGGATCCATGAGGTTGCCAAAAACCAATGCATCGGTGGGGCAGGTCTGGACGCAGGCCGGCACCACCTCGCCATCACGAATCATTCGTGCTTCATTTTTTGCCTGGCCATGGGCGGCCTTGATTCGCTGAACGCAGAAAGAACATTTTTCCATCACGCCTTTGGCCCGGACCGTCACATTCGGATTCAGTTGTTGCGGTAAGGGTTCCGGCCACTGCCAGTCAAACCAATTAAATCGCCGCACCTTGTAAGGACAGTTCTGGGAGCAGAACCGGGTTCCGATACAGCGGTTATAGATCTGGTTGTTGATCCCTTCCTTGGAATGGTGGGGCGCATATACCGGACAAACCGATTCGCAGGGGGCGTTGTCGCAGTGCTGACACATCATCGGCAAAAATGTAATGCGCTCCGGTCTTTCAGGATCTAAATATCGCTCCACCCGCAACCAAGACATCTCCCGGCCTTCTTTAATCCTCTCCTCTCCCACCACGCCCACATTGTTTTCCGCATAACAGGCCACCGCGCAGGCATTACAGCCGATACACCGGTCTAGGTCCACCACCATGGCCCAGCGATAGGAATCGTGCGCATGGGCAGGATAGATGTCTCGTTTTGGGCTGTAGCCTTCAGGAAGCGGCAAGGCCATCGGAAAGTCATTCATGGTCAAACCATGGGGACGGTCTGAAATAGCTGTACGAAGCTGTTCTTGCAGACGGAATAACGGTACTGAAAGGGCTATTTTTCGGCCATGTTGGATCCGGCTGCCATCCGTATGCGCCAATACCTTTTTTCGTCCGGTTCCGGATACGGAAACCGGATAAACAGCCGATAAAAGCACTACGGACTGCGGGACCGGCTCGTGAGATATGAGCGACATGGGGTTCACACACCCCTTATCGGCATAATGGCCAGGAAATTGATGCCCCTGCCCCATCGCCATAACGGCCACAGTGGGATGAACCCCTTCGGTTTCGTATACCACCGCCTCTACCGTTCCCCACTCGGATTCAATTTTTACCACCGATTCATTTTCAAGGCCGAACTGCCGAAGAGCGGCCGGATGGATCCATACCGGTGTTTGCCACGCCACTTTGGTAAGGGGATCCGGCACTTCGCACAACCAAGGTTTTCGACCGTCCCGGCCGTCGTAAAACCGGATGGATGGGGCAGCTATAAAAACGAGGCCGGCCATATTTTTGTCAGCAGGCACCGTTAACGGTGTTGCCTGCATCATTTCAAACACCGGTTCAAGCATGGTTTGGATGCTCCTGGCTGCCGCCGCCTGGCTGTCCGAGCTGGCCGGCTTGCTTGCAAACACCCCGCCTCTCTGGAAGGTGTCGATCCAATCCGTCGCCTTCATTTGCTTATGCTCAGCGTCCGATGACAACCGGTCCATCAAATGGGCCTTGTAGGAGGTGGCCGGGTGACCTGCTTGCACCGTTGCGGATAGGAATAAGTCACCCACCTGGGGGGCCTGTGTCAGTGGGGCGATTGCTGGTTGAAGGGTAGAAACCAGTCCTTTTTGGCCACTGTATTCGTCCCAGGATTCCATGGCATGTCGTACCGGTATCACCAGGTCTGCCAGTTGTGCCGTGTCATCCAACATGTTTGAAAAACAGATGACAAAAAGATCAGACCGTTGGAGCGTTTCTTGGATACCAAGACCCGTGGGCAAGGCATAGACCGGATTGACACCGTTAAGCAGCAGGATCTCCACGGAACGACTGTTCAGGCAATCCAGAAAGCTGATCAGTTCTGTTTTTCCTGCAGCCACTTCAACGCGGTGAGTTTTTTCAAAATCATACTGCCCCAAAGACGGATCCACGATGTAATTGAGCAAATTGGCCGCCATATTGATCTGCAAGGCATTGGCGCCATGGGCCGCTGCGCTGTTGCCGAGAAAAACCGGTAACGTTGCATGGAGTACGCCTGCCAGCAGGGTTTCATAGGGGCCGGAAAAAATCCCGGTGGCATCGGTAACATTGGCGGCATTGTAATCGGCAACCCGATGTTGGAGGGCATTGCGAAAATCCGGGGGAAGCCCTTTTCCCCTGCCGCGCTTTAGCATCTCATGAACAATCCCCAGTGCCAGATAGTGTTCCGTCCCAGGATAACATGATATCCACTGATCTGCATTTGCCGCTGTCAAGGATTGATACGGCCCCACATAATGGTAGCATCCCTTTTTCCCAGCCTTAAGCGCATGCATCGCTTTAAATTCTCGTGCATAACGCACTGGCGAAAGCCAGGTTTCAAGGAAATCGGCACCAAAGGAGACAAGGCAATCGGCTTTTTCGATATGGATGTTCGGAAGACCTTTCAGCCCGAAGGTGTAATCATTAGCAGCTTTTTGGGCATCATAGGATAGCGGCTCGAAAACAAGTGGTGCGGCAGACTGCCATGTTTTCATCGATGCCCCGAACAGCGCAAAAAGGCTGTCGCCCACCATTTCGGTGAGCATTCGAATCCGGTCTCGCCCCCTTGCTGCCGCCGCCTTTGTTTTTTGATTCAAAATATGCTGTGCTTCGACAAAGCTGATCGGCTGCCAGTTTCCATCTTTCTTTATGAGGGGAGTTTTCATACGGTCCGGGTGATAGATCCCCTGCAAGGCTGCCTGTCCCCGCATGCAGAGTTTTCCCCGGTTTATTGGATGAAGCGGGTTTCCTTCAATTTTTATGGCTCGGCCTTCCCGATTTTTTATCAGGATACCACACCCCGCCGGGCACTCTCTGCAGGTAGAAGCATACCAACTGGCCTGGCCGGTCACCATGTCATCCGGCGCCTGCACCAGAGAATAAAGCGTTTTATTGGCATCTGCACCGCAACCAGCAGCAAATGTAATACTGCTCATCCCGGCCAGTTTCAGGAAAGTTCGCCGCTTCATAGTCGTCTTATATCGTCATATCTCCGGTTGTTGGGTGAATGCCTTGTAACAAACACTGTTTGAAAACAGCGCTGAATCCCGGGCCGCTTCACAAGTGCAAGATGATGGAAAACCGTCTGGAATGTGCTAAATCGTAAGATAAGATAAATTGAAGAAACTTGTCAAGGTCGTTTCCCGTTGCTTGTTTGCTTGACAAGCACCAAGGGTAAAATATACTGTATAAATGTAATGCTGAATGACCGGAATTTATAAGGGTCAACTGTAATAACTCAATGAGGTGCCCATGCTTTCAGCCAAGGACATTATGTCAAAAGATATCGTTACGATTTCACCGGAAATGGAAATAACGCAGGCCGCAAAGTTGCTGCTGGAAAAGAAAGTCAACGGTCTTCCGGTGGTTGATGCATCCGGTGCCCTGGTTGGGATTCTGTGTCAAAGTGACTTGATCGCCCAACAGAAGAAGATCTCGCTCCCGTCCCTCTTTACCCTTTTGGATGGGTTTATTCCACTGCCTTCTCGAAAAAACCTCGATAAGGAATTTGAAAAAATATCAGCCCTGACCGTCCAAAAAGCAATGACACCGGACCCGACAACCGTCACCCCTGCCACCTCCATTGAGGATGTCGCCACATTGATGGTCAACCAGAACTATCACACACTACCGGTGGTCGAGGACGGAAGACTGGTCGGCGTCATCGGCAAAGCAGATGTTCTTCAAACGCTCCTTTCGTGAGCCATTTTACCCTCTGAGGAGATAACCGTCATGAAGTTAGGCATTGTCGGTCTTTCCGGATCCGGAAAGACCACTATATTTGAGGCGCTTACCAGCAGTAATGCCCCCAGCGGCCACCACGGAGAGGCCCGTATCGGTACCATCCGTGTTCCCGACGAGCGGGTTGACGTATTGAGTGATATGTATCACCCTAAAAAAACGATCTACGCCCAAGTGGAGTATTTTCTTCCCGGCAAATCAACCGGTAAGGACGACAGTCCCTGGACGCAAGTACGTGACTGTGACGCATTGATCCATGTGGTCAGAAACTTCGAAATGTTTGGCCTCGAGAAGCCTACCCCTGGAAAGGACATCGTCACCCTTGATCAGGAGTTTATTATCTCGGATATGGTTATTGTGGAAAAACGGTTAGAACGACTGGCCACCGATAAACAGCGGGGCAAAAAAACCAATCCGGAAGAGCTGGCCCTATTGAACGAATGCCAAACATTGCTTGAGGCAGAAGCGCCCCTTCGCATCAATCCTGAACTGACCGCAGCACCACTGCTCAAAGGCTTCGCCTTTCTATCGGCCAAACCCCTTTTGATATTGTATAACAATATCGACGAAGATGATGAACTCCCCCTGTCCGACACGGCAGAAAGCCAAGCCGGCGGCATTGTCATAAAGGGAAAACTAGAGCAGGAACTTTCCCAGATGACACCGGAAGAAGCGCAGGAGTTTCTGGAAGAATTTCATATCACTGCCTCCGCCACCGACCGGGTTATTCAAAAGTCCTATGAATTATTGGGACTTAATTCTTTTTTTACGGTGGGGGAGGATGAAGTACGTGCCTGGACCATCCGAAAAGGCACTGCCGCCGTGGATGCCGCCGAAGTAATTCACTCGGACATCAAAAAGGGATTTATTCGAGCCGAATTGGTCGCTTATAACGACCTCATAACTGCCGGCACCTATGGGGAAGCAAGGAAAAATGGTACCGTCCGCCTCGAAGGCAAGACCTATACCGTTGCGGATGGAGACATCATTAATTTCCGGTTCAATGTATAAACCGCGTCAATCTCCCCATCCCACTTCTTTCAGGGTGGGGCGAAGATAGGCAAGGCTCTCCTGCCCGGCTTCCACAGGGCGGTCCGTATAGGGATAAAGCTCTAGACTGATATCCCCCTGGTAACCGAGCCGCACCATTGTTTTCATAACGCTTTTAAAATCAATGGCCCCCTGCCCTGCAATTAAGTGCTGGTGGACGCGGGATTCGGCGATATCTTCTATATGTACATGCCCCACCCATTCGAATAGGGCCTCGAAGGCCTCACCGGGGTCTTCACCGGCACAGTAAAAATGGCCGATATCAAAATTGAGGCCCACTGCCGGAGATTTTATCTCTTTGATAAACGACAGAAATTCGGAAGTCCGCTCGATAAGCAATTCCGGTTCCGGCTCGACCAGCAGTTTGACGCCCAAGGATTCCGCCGTTGGTATGACCTGTTCGAGTCCCTGATAAAAAAGCGCCATCGCCTCCTTCCGGCTCATGTTGTCAATGGGCCCACCGGGTGGAATGGAAATATTCGAACAGTTCAGCCGTTTTGCGAGCATCAGGCAGGAGTGGGTATGCTCGATTCGAATGTTACGCCGCTCGGCATCTTTCTCTATCCATGATGGCAGATAGGTATCCCCGACCGCAAATAGCGTAAAGCTGTTGATGTTGTTAACCTTCTGATTATTCGTTTCCAAAACCTTTTGAATTCGCGTCAATTCTTCATCATCGATGTCCGGAGGGTAGAGATGGGGACGATCCCCCATAATTTCAACCCCCCCGAATCCAAGATTGGCAATTTTTTCAATTGATTCCACCAGTGAATAATTTACAAACGCATTTGTGCTGTAGCCAAAAATCATGTGGGTACTCTCCTTAAGGTTTTTTGAAATCGGCCTTGCATACTACATCTTTCCTTTCACCGACTCAACCTTTGATCTCATAAGCCCCTTTTTATCCTTTTTATAGTCCAATTTCAGGTTCATGAGGACACGATTACAATCGGTGGCAAGTGTTTCAAAACAGCGTCGAACCACAGCCATCACTGCATCGTATTCTCCTTCAATGGTAGTGCCCATTGCTTCAAGCTGGTAAGGCAAACCGCTTTTGTGAATGATTTGGACAACCCTTGCGACATATTCGCTCAAATGCTCACCCTTATCCAGCGGAAACATCGATACATGGACAATGATATTCATAAAACCTCCTTATTGCCTGCACGAAATAGCAGGCCTTTTGATGCTGTCAAGACCCGCGGGGGGCACCTATTTTTCACCGTCAATGAATGGTGTTACGGCGTGCGCTGCCCCACGGCATCCTCTTCGTAAAGCTTAATAGTTTCACGCATGAAATCAACAAATAATTCATTAAAAAACAGAGGGTTTTTGAAATTCGCCTTGACCTACTGAAAATAATATATTATATGAAGCAAATTCAGTAACTTTTTAACCCGCTTTGCCGTGTAGGACTATGGGAATTAGAGAAAGAAAAGAACGTGAAAAAGAGCGCCGGAAGCAACAGATTATTGTGGCTGCCAAACGCGTTTTTTCAGAAAAGGGTTACAACCGTGCCACCATGGAGGATATTGCCCATGAAGCTGAGTTAAGCCCCGGCACACTTTATTTGTACTTTAAAAACAAGGAAGAACTGTTTGCGTCCCTTTCACTGAGAATACTGCAGTTTACATTAATTCGTCTGGAAGAGGTTGCCAACAGTGAAGAAATCAACGTCCCCGACAAACTCAATGCGCTCAAAGAAGCAATGTATGATGTTTATTCCTTTGACCCGGTGGCGCTTATCAACACCTTTCACCTACAATCCAGTGAAACCCTTTCCAACCTGTCCCCACCGCTAATGAATGAATTTAAGGACCTTTCGCGGAAATCAATCAGTGCGCTGGCCGCCATCTTCGAACAGGGGGTAACCGCCGGTATTTTTGTAAAAAAGCAACCGATCATTCTGGCAGACGTCTTCTGGTCAACCTTTTCCGGTGTTGTCCTCTGGCAGGCAAGCAAGAACCTTATCGACGACAAAAAGAACTATCTAAAGGAAACCCTGTCGTTCGCCTTCGAGGTCTTTGAAAAGGGAATCCGTATCGAAAGCTGACCACCGGCAGGGGGCTTTACCAACACCATCGTGAGAAAAAGGCTCGCTATATTTCGAACGGCCCGTATTGCTGCAGGTAGTGCATGCTCGGCCACAGGTCCTCTTTCCTGTGGGGTTCAATGGTTAACACCGGCCGGTTTGGCCGATTCACCCTCAAATAGTCAAACAGCGTCTTAAAATCAATATTCCCTTTTCCCATGGCAAGGTGCTCATCATTGCGCCCGCAATTGTCGTGCAGGTGACACTGCTGCAGGTGAGGGCCAAGCACATCGAGCCATTCAGCCATCGACGCGCAGCTGAAAACGGCCTGATGCCCCGTATCAAAGCAAAGCCCCACGTCATTTGAAGACAGATTTTCAAACAACCTCACCATCTGTTCCGGCCGCTTTTCATAGACATTTTCAAGGACAAGACGCGTTCCAAGCCCCGAGAGCGATTTGGCAAACCACGTCCACATCCGGGTACTCTCCGCCAACCACTCATCCTGATAGTAGTCATGTCGCCGTTCATCGTATCCGGCATGGCAGACAACCGTCACCGGAGAAAAAATCGGTACCACCCGAAGCACCTGCTCGAGCCGCTTCCGGGTAGCCTCACGAAATATCCTGTCCCGGGCGCCAGGCGCCAAGTCTTCAAATGGCCCATGCAACGTGATTGTCAAGGAGTGGTCTTTCAAGCGTCTTCCCACCCGCTTGAAGTCTGCGTTTTCGAAATTATCCAGCGCAATGGCATCCAGATAAATTTCCGGATTCAAACGGTGGGTGATAAAAAGATCCAGGTAGGATGCGACGAGCATCGTAAAGGGAATATTGACTTGAACCAACTTCTTCAAGGTTGAGATATCGATGGGCATTATGATCAAACCGGGCCTGCCGAAACGATGGAACCGTTATCGATGCCGGCCGCCGGCGTCCCTTCCGTAATAGTGTTTATAATACCGCCGGGCAGATGGATCAAAGCGCCCTGCCCGGCGCTCGAATAAATAACGACCAAACAGCCAGAGGATCTTCAGCACATGGGGAAAAAACGCTCTGGTGTCCCACCGCCGGCCCGAAACACGGATACCTTTTGGCAAAAAGGCCAGCTGGCCAACAGCCTTTATCCGGAGCGAAAGCTCCACATCTTCCATTAAAAATTGGTTGGGGAAGCCGCCGATCGCCGACAGGGCCGCCATTTTAAAAAATTGCCCCTGGTCACCAAAGGCAATACCGAAAAACCGCGCACGCAGGTTATTGAGCATTGAAAGCAGCTGTTTTGGGGCACTGGCCGGTGAAAATGTCATACCCAAAGCACCCCCTATTAGGGTTGGGGTGCTGGTGTATGCGGAGAGAATCCGTTTGGCACCATCCCGTCGAAGCCGGCAGTCCCCATGAACAATGAGCGCCACATCCCCCCGGGCATACTTCAGGCCCGCGTTTATCTGTATTCCCCGTCCTAGAGGGGCCCTCACCACCCGAACCCCAAGTCCTTTGGCAATGTCAGGGGTCCCATCCGTGGAGCCCCCATCGGCAACAATCACCTGAACGATCCCCGGTTGTGCCAGCGCCTTGATGCAGGAAGCAATTTGGCAGGCCTCATTATAGGTGGGGATGACAACAGAAATGGATGCCACTGTTCGGTCTTCCACTGAGAAGGCCGTCTGCCCAGCGGCGTCACTTTCCAAACGGCAACTGCTTGAAAATTCCTTTGACGGACTCTTCAAGGGCATCCGGTTTCGCATCTTCTGCCACATTTCCCCCCTTTTCCTTCCTACGTTGGTCAAACAGGTCGGTGATTTTCTTTTCTATTGTCTGCTTGACAACCCCCTCTAAATCCGGCTGGAATTTGGGAGATGAAAACGTACCCGTCACCATCACGGGAACCAGGGTACTGGTCTTTTTCTGACCGTCCTCTGTTTCTCTGGTGACATCGATATAGGTTGGATCAATTTTAAATTTAAGGGTCTCCTTGTCAAGGTTTGCATTGCCCGTTATCTTTGCGGTCATGACCGGAGACTTCAACACCGTGTCCTCGGTCATCACCAAGCCGTTCTGAATGTTAAACAGGCTGTGAAATTCGGCAAATTCCGTTTGATTACCAGCCGCCGTTCGCTCCGCCATTCCAAACGCCGCCTTTACATTCTGGAGCATAGCACCCAGATCTACTCCTTTGATCACCCCGTCCTTCAGCATCAATTCGCCGGTGCCATTTAACGTCTTCTTTACCATTTCGGAGGTGTCTCCGGTCATGGTCATCGAAATATCGGTTTCCGCCGTTCCCGAAACGATGTCTTTTCGAAACATGTCCACCACCACACCACCGGCCTGGATATGTTGCCCTTTTATGTTGACGCTGGTTTTTGGCATATCTTTTCGAACATCAAAAAGCCCATTTACAGCAAGATTCCCCTGATAAAGGTTGAGGCTAAGGGGCTTCAACTCAATGCGCCCCCCTTTTGCCATCACCTTCATCTGAATGTCCGTCATGGAGGCGCCTCCTGCTTTCAATTTGCCGGCATCAAAGCTACCCTCCATCTCTAATTTTTGAAGGGGTGTATAATCGGTCTTCTGTTTTTTTGCTGCCGCTTTCCCTGGCGTGGCCGATGGCGACGTCTGTGACGCTTCTTTCGACTTTTTTGAAGCCTTCGGCAGGTACCGGTCAAGGTCAATGGCATCCAACTGAACGCGCCATTGAACATTCGGTTTTGAAAATTCTTTCGCCTTTGCCTGAAATGTCACGGTGGTATCATCCAGCACAAATTCTCCATCTGACAGGGATATCTTCTTGGCACCCCCAATCACCCCCAGTTTGAAGCTCGCCGTTGCCAGCACCCCGGAGTCCGATGTAACGGGAACCATTTTTTCATCGATGGCAGACAGAAGTTTTCGTGGTGAAAATTTTGGCACATCGATATTAAATTGATAGGCCGGTGTCGCCATGGGATCTGTCACCTGGCCCGCTATATGGAGATCGATCGTTTCGAGTGCTCTCATAACGAGATCGATGTTGATAGTCCCTTTTCCGGGCTCTTTCCCCACCGGACCGACCTTACCTGTCAGGGACACCGGCTTGCCGTCAATTTTGGCCGAAATATTGAGCCCGATCGGATTATCCAGGGAGATGGTTGACAGCTGGAAGTTCACATCCGACACCTCATTGCGGCTGCCTTTCGCGTGGTCGATGTATTCCACCACCCCATTCGAAACCGAGATTTCGCCCACCTTCAGATCCTTGAGTGAAAAGGCGCCATCTTTGTGGGTCGGCTCCGGTGTGTCTTTCTTCACCGCCGGCCCTTTTTTTTCACCGCCTGAAAAATCCCAATTGGTTCGGCCATCTTTTTGCTGCACCAGCGTCAACCGAAATCCTTTTAAAAGCACATGCTTCACTTGAACGTCTTTGAACAATAACGGGATAAGTTTCATGCGTGCCTCAAATTCAGTAACATCAAGAAACTCTTTTTCACTAAATGCGTCAGGGCTGCTCAGGGTAACATCTTTCACAGAAACGCCTGCCCATGGGAAAAGACTCAGCTTCAGGTCTCCCCCTAACACAAGTTTTCTCCCGGTGGCTTGGTTGACGGCCTTTTCAATCTGCGGTTTGAAATCGTTGACATTCTTGAACATCGGCAGTAGCAGCAAAAATAATACAAAAAGGGCGGCAAGCCCCCCCATGATGATCAGAATCCATTTGAATGTACTTTTCATCTTACACCTCCGTGTGGACCATAAGGTTATATGTCATCTTTCAAACAACGGCGCTTTCGTTTCGCCAGCATTGTATGGATGCAGGCGCCAACGGTTGTTCGTTTCTAGGTAATACTGGGTGTTGCCGCGGGCACCAAACCGGAACGAATGTGAAGGTCCCGCTGAGGAAAGGGTATTTCTATCCCTTCCGTCTTTAACGCCTCAAAGGCAGTATAGTAAAACAGGCTGCGCGCCATTCTGCGCGCTGTGGACCGCACATCAATCCATACCAGCACTTGGAAATTGATGCTGTTGTCGCCGTAACCGACAAATCGAACTTCAGGTTTTCTGATGCGCGAAATCTCGGGATGGCGAGATGCTGACGCCACCAGTATTCGCTCAACCTCCCGCGGATCTGCGTCATAGGACACGCCCACATCGATTGCAAGCCGGATATTCGGTGACGATAGGCTGTAATTAACCACCGTGCTCGAAATAAAATCCGAGTTCGGGATCAAGTATTCAATGTCGTCCCTTGTTTTGAGCTTTGTGGCCCTCAGATAGATGTCTGTAACCACCCCGATCGTATCTCCCACCTGAAGCCAGTCGCCTCTCCTGATCTTTTGCCCGAAAACGAGGGTCAGTCCACTGATGATATTTGAGGTCAAACTTTGAAGACCAAGCCCAACACCAATACCCGCAGCACCGGCAAAAATCATCAGTACTTTCAAACTCAGCCCGAGAATACGCAAGGCGCTTAATCCGGCAACACAGAGAATAAGATACCTAATAAAGGTATTCATTGCGTAGGCCAAACCGGTGTCCACACCAATGGTCGGATACACCTTGTATCCAAGGTAAGACCGGAGTAAGCCGGAACCAAAACTGAATGCAAGAAATACCAATACTGCCTTTAAAATAACCCAGAAAGAAAGCTCTTTCCCTCCTGCGGCAAGAATGGGAAAAGAAAAGGCCCGTTCGATAGAGTTCATTGCTCCAAGAAGGTCCAGAATGATTATCACACCCGAAGTAATAGTCACATACAGCAGCAGCAGTTTAAGGGATTTGAAGAATAACACCGCATCCTCATTTTGCGATGCAGCCTTTTCAGATGCCCATTTGTTCAATTTTCCCAAAACAAAATGATATACAATAAAAAATCCCACAAAAACACCGGCAACTGCCCATGTCTTTGTCCAGATTGCGCTGCACAACCGCTGATAACCGAAGCACCACATCACTCCGGTAATAAAGGTGGCATACATAACCGGTGAATAGTACCGGTCAAGATTTCTAATGAATCGTTCGTAGAAGGGGTAAGGCAACTCCGGGAACAGAGACATCAAGGCCGTTTTGTTGTAAAAGAGAAGCAATAGAAGAACAACCACCGAAAGCGTTATGGCGAACTTCAAAAACGCAAGGACATCAGGCGGAAAATCCCCAGCCTCGGCCCCCCAATAAATCGCCGTGCCACCAGCAATGTAAAAAACCACAAGCCGTGCCCGTTTATAAATGGTGGGGCCATACTGTTCTGCCGAACTAAAGAGGCCTTTTGTAAGAGATTCATGAAAAACATAGATCGCAAGGGCACTGAGGGCCCAAACCCCCAGCAGACGGCCCGTCAGTAAAAACCATGTCGCATGATAGGTGATAAATGCGTTTATCAGCGAAAAGGCCCCCAACAATAGCAATGGAATTAAGGCTCCCACACCGGTACGAAGCAACGAAAGGACATAGGGATAGGCTGTCTCGGGTAAAAACGAGCGATAGGGCTGGATGGCGGCCTCAACCTTCGCCATGACACGCTTCTGGCCGAATAGCGTATAAAAGATTGCGCCCAACAGGGTAAGAACCAACAGGGAGCCAACCACCCCCAACATCCGCCCCTGTTCCAAGATATGGGCCATAAACTCTGGCAGACGCAGCGGCAATGACAGTGCCCACTGGTAGAGATAATCAAGGGTATCGGTATCCCAACCAATCGGTGTACGTTCAAAGAGCGACAGGGCTTTTTGTTGAAACTGCTCACTTACCCGTGTCATTTCTCGCCGCACGGCTGTCCCCATATCGTCCGCCAGCGAAATGGAGGAGGTGGCAGCGTCTTCTGGGGGACCCTGGGGCTCCTGAGCAAACAGGGGGGAGGGCAACACCGGTGTTAGCAGTATTGCCACGAGCAAGATCAATCCGACATATCTTAATTTGGTTTGTAGTTGTGGTTTTAAGATCATCGTTGTCACCGTCCGCTTGTCAAACACAATATCATCAATATTGCCTTTATTCTGTAATTAAAAACGGGAGGGTCGTTATCTGTTCCCCCAGTGCGTCCAGCACATCCACATGCCATTTCCCCACTTCGTGAGGCTGAATTATTTTTGAGCTGTATGTTCCCCAATTGGATGATTTTATTTGAAGGTCTATCCGGGCGCGCTCTTCGTCCCCATAATACCAGACATGAACGATGTGCTGTCTTTTTTCTATATGATAAGGGCCGACAATCCGTGTATAGCAAAATAATTTTTGTACGTCTGCCCCAAAGGTATCCCCTGCATCCACCGGCGCGTGCTGGGATATCTCCTTGCAAATCGCGGCATTCAACAGTTTCAGTTCTCCTGCCAGTGACAAGTTGGGCCACCATACCACCATCATACAGAAAAAGAGCACCATCAACGTTCTCGCCATACCCATCTCCTTTATCCACAGGATGCACTTCAATTTGTATTTACAGATCTACTTCATGAACATTCCTCGTCACTTCACACAGGATTCTGGTATAACAACAATCAGTTTGATCGGTTTAACAGGTCGTGGGCAATCCGCCGAATGGTGCTATCCACATATAAAGGACAACCGAATTTCGTCATATAAAGGGGCATTTTCAAGCGCAATCCCCACTTGCGCTGACAGGCCGCCTAAAAGGCCCTGTCCTCTTCTTCAAAACCGGTTTGTTCCCGCTTGTTGATGACCTGAATGACCGCAAATCGTTCCCCCATTCGATTGTATAATAGAAGGGTCTTGAGTTGCTTGTTGAGCGACGTCTGTTTCTGTTGTAACTGTTCGTTTTCTTTTAGTAATTGTCGCTCATGAAAAATGCGCTTGAGCCGATTGTCGAGCTGGTCCGCAGTGAAAGGTTTCTTGATGAACTCCTGGGCTTCGGCACCCAAAACCCGATCAAACGAATACTCGCCGCTAAATCCGGTCATGATGACAAAGGGCGGCGCCCCCGTCATTTTTTTAACGTGGGGTAACACCCCGGCATGGATGCTTTCTTCACAGAATATGTCTGAAATTACAATTGGAAAATTACCCTTATCAAGGAATGGAATCGCATCTGTTGCGTTGGCAGCAATCTGAACAGTGTGCCCGAACCGCGTCACGGCTTCAGTCAGCAGTTCCCTGTTTGAAGGGCTTTTGTCAACGATCAGTATGGCTTCGCGCCCCATAATGCCCCAATACTACCACGCGGATAACGCCCATCCGAAAAAGACCGATCTTTTTCCGATGCTTTTCCTATAGCAGCGAGATAGGCGACTGTCAGTGTCCGACCATAAATCTATATCAATTGATCGCGCATGATACATACCACAGGTATCGCGCACACGCAAAGCGCACCATGATCTTACTCCGGAAAGTGTTCCACCTCGTATACTTTCACGTCTATTTTGGAGTCCCGCCAGGCGTCCTGAGCCATTCCCCCTTTCAAGCATAAGCTACTGAGAAATTTTTCTTTTTTAGGTAGTTGTTCCCACACCTGGGGCAAAAATGTAGCGGAATGGTGCCCCAGGGACAAAATAACGCCATGAATACCGGGTTTCAGCTGGTCCAACAGTTCTTCCGGTGTCTCAAAATGGAGTGCCTGGGGAGATGTCAACACACTTATTTCAACATTGATATTTTCTAATTCATCTTCAGTTACCGCCGGAAATCTCGGATCTGAAAAAGCGGCATTCCGCGCATTTCGCTCAACAGCATCAATCAATGGGTAGATGGCATCAATAATGCCGATACATCCGCGAAGGGTGCCATGCTTATGCAGGGTAACAAAACATCCGCGTTTTTGTTGGAGTGACGGTGGAAGTTGGGCAGGTTTTTCAATCTGTCCCTTTTCAGACAGTGATGCCGATATGGTAGAGCGTGCAAGTTTTAAAAGTATTTGCCTCTCCTCTTTCGAAAAAGATGTCATGGTATCACCTCCTTTTGAAAAAAGATCCGCCAACCTCACTCTCTAAAGAAACCAAACCATACAAACCAAGCAAACAGAATCCATGCAACAATGCAGATACCATATGCACGCCAGTCGACCGGTTCCTTCGCTCTCCCGTCCTTGCCCACCTTACCAACCTTCTCAAGGCAGGCCGGGCAGGTGTCCATATCTAATTGGAGCTCAGCAAAGCAGTAGGGGCATCTTTTTGAGTCGTGAGCTGACGCTTCTTTTTTTCCTTTTTCGGTCATGTTCTTTTGTTCGTCCTTTTGAATGAGTGACGCTCTAAAACAGGTCAATCCGTTCACTCTCAGGGGGGCAATCCGGTACTTTTATCGAACAAATCAATCCTGCATCTATATGATTCTGGACGGGTTACTCACGAACATTCATTCTGCTGTTTAAACCCTTGACCCGAAACATACACGCCTTTGGGTGCATGTCGGCGGAAGGGCTTAATATCTAGCACTCAGAACTTCCGGAACAGCCGGATTAGGTGGTGCTCCTCTCCTAATCGTACTGGTAGCCTTCTTCAACGATAATTTCACTTTTTTCTCTCACGCCATCAAGCCATGCCTGCATCACACGATCCTTCTTTTGGTCCAGAACCCTTTTCTGGATGCTCTCCTTTTGATCATCAAAGTCATCTTTATCCGCACTTTTTCGTTCCACTAATTTTATTATATAGTAGCCTTTTGCACCTTTCAACACATGATCGGGCATGTCATTCTCTTTTGATAGTAAAAAAGCGGCCTGGGCGATCTCAAATTCGCGCCCCATGGTGGGAATCTCCCCCTCTCGCTTGAAAAACCCGGTGGACGTTACTTCACGGCCAATCTTTTCCGCCGCTGCTTTAAGATCGGTCCCTTCCCTGGCGGCTTTCAACAAAGATTCAGCGTCCTCCTTGGCCTTGTCATCCTGCATTTTTTCGATACAGGCGTTGCGTACTTTCTCACGAACGGTCTCAAGTTCCTGAATGATCGCCGGTTTTGCTGCCACCTTTTGAAGGATGAAATAACGATCCCCAATGGTCTGAATATCGCTGATTTCCATATCTTCAAGGTCAAATGCAATCTCAGCAAAAGCGCGGGCGTCACCGACGCCGGTCTCAGGCCCCTTTCGGGTAAAAAATTCAGTGGTTTTGACAGAAAGGTCATTGGCCCCGGCCACCTTTTCAAGATCTTCTTCACTATACAAAGAGCCATAAACGGTGTCCGCGGTGTCATAGGCGACTTCCTTGGCTTCGACCCTTGCCAGCTTTTTCCGGATGTCATCGGACACCGCCGTCAGCGGCTGCGTGGCTTCTTCATTCACTTTTTCCACTTTGATAATGTGCCATCCGAACTGGGTACGAACCGGTTCGCTGATTTCGCCTGGTGCCATTGAAAATGCCTTTTCTGCAAAGGGCGCCACCATTGTTTCCTTTTTAAATTCCCCAAGGTCTCCTCCCCGATCCTTACTGGGGCCCTCGGAATATTTTTTTGCTAGCTCGGCGAAATCTTCTCCGCCCGTTGCCATGCCCAGGATCTCTTCCGCTTTTTTCTTTTTCTCAGCAACAACTTCCTCGGATGCATTTTGGTCTACCTTAATGAGAATATGTCGTGCCCCCACAGTTTTTGGCTGGTGATAGTCACTCTGATGGTTTTCGTAGTAGGCCGCAATCTCCTTGTCATCAATCTCAACGGTCGATACAAATTGTTCCGGATCGAACTCCAGATAGCGGACCTTAACCACCGGCTCGGATTTGTAATTTTCTTTGGTGTCATTGTAAAAATCAGTTAATTCACTGTCTGATGGTTCAATGTCTTTGTAACCGTCCGGGGAAAAGAGAACATAGTTCAGGTTGACGGTTGCATTCTGCCATTCATACCATTCTTTGATCTCTCCCTCTGTCACCTTGACATTGTTGGTGACAAGTGTCTGTACCTTATTGAGTAACAGCATTTCCCGTTGCGAGACCTCAAATGCCTCGGGTTCGATTCTCTCGTGGTCCAAAATCATTTGATACCGCCGGTTACTGAAAATACCCGCTTCTTGAAAGGCGGCTACATTTTGAATGCTCTCCACAAGCTCCTCATTGGTCACCCGAAGGTCTAATTTATTGGCCTCCTGTAGCATCAATCGCTGGGAAATCAGCCCATCCAAAACCTTGCGCGGTACCTGAAGGAATTTTATCATGTCCTGGGAAAGGGCCTGGCCATACTGCTGCTCAAGACGTTGCAGATAATTGTGATAGGCGCGACGGTGAGTCTCAACGTCTATCGTTTCGCCATTTACAAGTGCCACCCGGTTTGCCTGGTTCTCCCTGTAACTACCGACACCCCAAAAAACGAACACCACAACAATGACACCAAGTATGATCTTGATAATCCACGAACCTGCCTTTTCCCGCATTATGTTGAGCATATCATCTCTCCGTCTACGTCATTCAAAAATCCAAAGCGAGCGGTCGTCGAACCTGCCCACTAAATACCGGAACCCGAATCCGGCAAATGGTTTCTTTTTAATGGTAATTGGCACCGATTCAGACAAGGTGGCTGAATGTCCCCGTCTGTGTGGGCCCCTGTTGCTGATAAGCGGCTTATAGTATTTTACATCCTCATTATTGTCAATATTTCCCAACATATTTTCCGCTTTAATCTTGAAAAGACGCCTTTGAATGTTTAATATCAGTAGGTATGAAAACCTGAGATGTATTTTAAATATGGATTATTTGCGATGATACCTGGGTTTGAAAAAATCGTTGAGGAAAGAATTCGGATGGCGCAACGAAAGGGTGAATTTGACGATCTGCCCGGCGCCGGAAAACCGCTTGCGCCATCTGATGATGCCCTGGCACCTCAAGAGCTTCGCCTTGCCTATAAAATGCTCAAAAATGCCGGCTACGTGCCCCCTGTCGTTGAACTTAAAAAAGAGATCGTAGACACCGAAGCGCTCCTGGAACAAGTAGAAAGCGCATCTGAAGCGTATGGCATATTAAAAAAACTTAATTTCCTTGTAATGAAGCTCAATACCTTGAGAAAAGGTTCCGCGGAATTTGATGTGCCGCAACAGTATTATGATAAAATCGTCCAACGATTTGACAAAAAGGCAACGTTCAGTCCAGACAACAAGTCATGATTCATGCCTGTCATATTGGATAACCACCTATGATAAGAGATAAAAACAACCCAAGCCTGTTTAGCGGCGTCATGCTGGCATATTTAATTCTGCTGCTACACATTCTGTTGATTGCCATCATGGGGGTCATGGTCATCTTTTTCCGTGGGGTTGTCCAATATATGGTATGGATTTTCCTTGGCGGAATTATCACCATCTCCCTGTCTGCCTATTATTTTTACAGACGAATCAAGGCCCAGGGGAAAACACTGCGGGATATACTCAATTCACCGCTTTTCTCCGGCAAATCTGTGGAGGTCAGCCTCCTCGGTGGCATGGCATCCATAAAAATCAACCGTACGGAATCCCCCCTGCCCCCTGCCATCGAAACCACCACAACCGTACCTAAGCTTGAAGATGAAAAGGCGATGCAAGTACGCGAGCTAACCGAATTGGCAAAAAAGCTTGAAAATGACCTCATCAGCCCGGAAGAATATTACAAGGCCCAGAAAAAGATCTTTAAATTATAGCCGATGCCATCACAACCGATATGGAAAAACTGACCATTGCACTGATATCCGGAGGGCTGTCTTCGGAGCGGGAGGTTTCGTTAAAAGGCGCTGAACAGGTTTTCAACGCCCTCGACAAGCAGAAATACACCATCCGAAACTATGACCCCAAAACCGATTTGGCAAAGCTTGTAACCGATGCGCCCCACCTCGATGCCGCCCTGATCATCCTCCATGGCCCCTTCGGCGAAGATGGAACCGTACAGGGCCTGCTGGATCTGTTGAACATCCCTTACCAGGGGTCCGGCGTGCTTGGCAGCGCCCTTGCCATGAATAAGGTAACGACCAAATACCACTACGAGAGGGCAGGGTTGCCAGTTCCGGCTTATCGGGTTTGCCATCAACAGCAGTCCGTTGACATCGACGCCTGCATCCGCCAACTCGGGCTACCGGTTGTGGTCAAGCCGGCCGTCGGGGGCTCCAGCATCGGAATGAGCATTGTAAGAAACAAACAACAAATACCCCAGGCCCTGGACATGGCGTTCTCGCAATATCACACGGTACTACTGGAGGCCTTTGTGGAAGGCACGGAACTCACCTGTGCGGTTGTGGGTAATGATGACCTGGAAGCCTACCCGGTTGTTCAGATCATACCGAACGCCAGCTATGATTTTTTTAACTACGAAGCGAAATACACCCCCGGAGCCACCCAGGAAATCTGCCCGGCCCCTATCGATGACCGATTGGCTGAAAAGGCACAGCGCTATGCAAAACAGGCCCATCACGCCCTCTTCTGTCGTGGCTATAGCAGAACCGACATGATACTGGCCGACCGTGAGATATATGTCATCGAAACCAATACAATTCCAGGGATGACAGAAACCAGCCTGTTGCCGAAATCTGCCATAGCTGCCGGCGTCAGCTTCAGCCAGCTTCTGGACCGACTGATATCGCTAAGCCTTGAATCCCATTTGTAGTCAGTGTTAAGTTTTAAAAAACTAATTTAATTACTTGGTCTTCGTGCTACCTGTGGTCTTCTTGGTGTCTGCAATTGGTGGGTTTAGGATATAAAGCACGCTTCATTGAGAAAAACCTGATTTTCTAAATGAAACGTGCTCCGGGTTTGACACAGCCGGAAGCTGATGATCGGTCCGGTGGTGCGTCCTTTTCCCAGTATTGACATTTAGGCATTTTCAATTCATGTTTCAGCCGAAATACCGCAACTGGCAACTCATTAAACATTAACGGAGGTCTATATGAAAGTTCTTGTAATTGGTGGCGGCGGCCGAGAGCACGCGTTGGTATGGAAAATCTCTCAAAGTCCAGACGTAAAGAAGATTTTTTGCGCCCCTGGTAATGCGGGTATTTCAACTCTGGCGACAGGCGTTCCCATCAGTGCCGAAGATATCGACGCCCTTTTGGCCTTTGCCCAAAAGGAAGGCATAGACCTTACAGTCGTTGGCCCGGAAGCACCATTATCAGAAGGCATTGTGGACCGGTTCGAAGCCAACGGGCTTCGGATTTTCGGCGCCAGCCAGAAAGCGGCCCAAATTGAGTCCAGCAAGTCATTTGCAAAAACATTGATGCTCAAATACGGTATTCCCACCGCCGCCGGTGAGACTTTCACGAGCTATAAAAAAGCAGAAACCTACATTAAGAAAACAGGTGCCCCGGTTGTTGTCAAGGCAGACGGTCTGGCTGCCGGAAAGGGGGTTATCGTCTGCAAGACCGTTCAGGAAGCCCTCGACGCACTCGAAGAGATCATGGTAAAAAAAGCATTTGGCGACGCCGGTGCTAAAGTCGTTGTGGAAGAATGTCTTGTGGGGGAAGAAGCATCTTTTATCGCCTTTACCGATGGGAAAACCATTATCCCCCTGCCCACCTCCCAGGACCACAAAGCGGTTTTCGACGGTGACCAGGGCCCCAATACCGGCGGCATGGGGGCCTATTCCCCGGCGCCGATCGTAGATCAGTACCTGCACAAAAAAATCGTCAAAGACGTTATGATGCCAACCATCAAGGCAATGGCAGCCGAAGGGCATCCTTACAAGGGGGTCCTCTATGCCGGTCTCATGATCGATCGGGATCAGGTCAAGGTCCTCGAATTCAATGGCCGTTTTGGTGACCCAGAGGCACAACCGCTTCTTATCCGGATGAAAAATGATATCATACCGATTCTGGAAGCCACCATAGATGGGACCCTGGCCAACTGCCGCATCGATATTGACCCCCGTGCATCCGTGTGCGTTGTAATGGCCTCTGGTGGGTATCCGGGACCTTACAAAAAGAACCTTCCCATTACAGGACTGGACAAAGCCGGCCGCATGAAAGATGTAATGGTCTTTCACGCAGGTACCGATAAAAAGGAAAAGGAGATACGGGCCACCGGCGGGCGTGTCCTGGGCGTAACCGCTTTGGGGGACACCGTCGAGAAAGCGATTAAAAAAGCATATCAGGCGGCTGAAAAAATTTCATGGTCCAATGTGCAGTACCGAAAAGACATTGGTAAAAAGGCACTGGATCGAATGAACATGGCCCCCAAGGTCGGAATTATCATGGGGAGCGATTCAGACCTGCCGGTCATGGAAGAGGCGGTCGGTGTCCTCAAGAAATTCGGTATCCCATTTGAAATCACGGTCGCCTCGGCCCACCGCACCCCGGCCCGGGCCGCGGAATTTGCCAGTACCGCCCGGGAAAGAGGCCTCCAGGTCATTATTGCCGGGGCGGGGCATGCCGCCCATCTGGCAGGTGTTCTGGCCGCCCACACCACCCTTCCGATCATCGGGGTTCCGATTGACTCTTCCTGCCTCAGCGGGTGGGATTCGCTGCTGTCAACCGTACAGATGCCGCCCGGCGTTCCGGTCGCCACCGTTTCCATTGGCAAATCAGGGGCCAGAAACGCAGCGATACTGGCAACGCAAATTCTGGCGACCGCCGACTCCCAGCTGATAAAAGAACTTGAGATGTTCAAAGTCGACATGGCCGCCGGCGTGGACAAAAAGGCCGCGGCAATCAATCGGGAAGCCTTGTAGCATCGGAGTTGACCTTCAGAGGGGATGTTTCCAGTTTCCCGAACCAAATAAATCGGAACATAGCAGATCAGGGCATGGCAGAAAAAATCATTTCCATAGGTCCCGGGGCCATTGACAACACCGTCATTGCCCGTGCAGCAACCATGATTCAGGCGGGTAAAGTGGTCATTTTCCCGACCATGGGGCTCTATGGGCTGGCGACCAATGCCCTGAGTGCCGATGCCGCAAAGCGGGTCTTCTCCCTGAAACAGCGGCCACCTGAAAAACCCATCCTGGTTCTGATTCGCCACAGGGACGACCTGCTGCCATTGGTGAATGAGATTCCCGAAGCCGCAGACCGTATTATGGACGCGTGTTGGCCAGGCGGTGTCACCCTGGTCTTTCAAGCCAGCGCCGCGCTTCCGGCCATCCTCACGGCAAATACCGGGAAAATTGGCATCCGCTTGCCCCAACATCCGGTGGCAAAAGCCCTGGTCAACCAGGCCAATTGCCCGATCACCGGTACCAGCGCCAATATCTCAGGGCAACCCGGCGCCAGACAGATTGGGGACATCGATTCCCGGATCATCGACGGGGTGGATCTTGTGTTGGACGCTGGTAGCCTGAAAGGGGGATCCGGCTCCAGCGTGGTGGATGTTACGGTCACGCCACCTGCCATTTTGAGGGAGGGGGCGGTGCCGGTGTCACAAATAAAAACAGCGCTTTCATTTTTTACGTGATCAGATATTGACAATTGCCCCTGGTTTGCCCTATATAGGCCTTCATACATTTTGCCGGGGTGGTGAAATTGGTAGACGCACGGGATTCAAAATCCCGCGGGCCTTGCGCCCGTGAGAGTTCGATTCTCTCCCTCGGCACCAGAAAATTCAAAGGGCCTGCACATTCGATTGTGCAGGCCCTTTTTTTATCTCCCAAATTGCCAGCCGGAAACTGGCTTTTCGGGAGCTACCCTATTGTAACGTGGCAGAAAGTTTGACACCAAATTTGCAATGAAAATTTCACAATTTCTCACCTAACTTCACACTCCGAAGATGGGCTCAAATATAAAAAAAGCTGCTCAAAATGAATCGAGCAGCTTTAAATTTTTGGTTTGGCATTTTGCCGGTTATTCCAACAATTGTTATGACTTTTTTTTATTTCTGAAGTTTCCCATTTTTTTAGTGGCGGCATGAAGTGGAAGTACTTCTCGACCGCACAAATAATCAATTAAAACAAATAGTTAGCAAAACAGGGGTCGTTCGTAACATGCTGAAATTATTGATAATATCGAACCGACATTTTGCTAAAAATTACTATAAGTATTATGAATTCAGTAAGTTAGGGTTGATTGCGAGGCCCGATTGTGGTAGGTTTATTTTGCCCAAACAAACTTCCACTCAAACTCGGAGCCTCGCATGTTTACATTACACGAAATACTTACCAATCTCAAAAGCGAATTTGCCAACTCACGCAAGGGCCATGAACGCGGTAGTTGGTTTATCTATACAATCATGGCTATCCTGGTGCCGTTTACTTCATCGAAAACGTCCAACATACTTCGATGTCTTCAAACGCTTTTTGGAATTACAGGTATCGGCAAAAAACGCTTTTACACCTTCATGGCATCACCCAAAATTCCATGGCAACGATTGTGGCAAAGGCTTTGGCAAATGATTGACAATCCCTTGACCGATGGCCGCCTGCTCCTGGCTCTCGATGATTATATCAACCCCAAATCCGGCAAGAAGGTTTTCGGCTGTGCCAACATCTTTGATCATGCCGCCAAACAGAATCAGTCCAAATATCCCTGGGCGCAAAATATCGTAGCTGTGGGACTACTGAAAATCGTTAAGGGACGTTGGGCCTGTCTGCCGCTCAACTACCGGTTCTATCATCTGAAAAAAAGCGTTGAACAGATCAATCGCGATAATAAAGGGCCAAAGCTGACCTTTGAGAGCAAGCTCGAGCAGGCTGCCACAATGATCACAGCAATAGCGGCCGTATTTTCTGCTGCCCCCATTACCGTGGTCACCGATTCATGGTTCGGCAACAACGGTTTGTTCAAACCATTGCGGCATCAACTGGGCCGACGTGTGAATTTGCTCTCTCGGCTGCGATCCAATAACAACATCTTCGAGTTACCTTGCCCTAAAGGTAACCGCCGAGCAGGACGACCGCGTAAATACGGCGCAAAACTGGGTACGGCAGCGTCACTGGCTGGTGAATTCAAATCGTTGGCCAGCGAATATACTGTCAACTTGTATGGCCGCGAGCGCACCGTAGTGGCCTACGAGCGCGTGGTCACGCTCAAAACAATCCGCTGTGCAGTCAAGGTGGTCTGGGTCTATCGTCAAAGTCAGTGGATAGCGCTATATTCAACCGACCTGACCCTTTCAGTGCAGCAAATCATCGCCTACTATGGCGCTCGCTGGAAGATCGAAGCCTTGTTCAAAGAACTCAAGCGCGATATCGGCAGTGCCGAAACGCAAACCAGACATCCGCAGGCTGTCAGCAACCATCTAAACTTTTGCATGATGGCTGCTTCCGTGGCATGGATTTATGCCGACCGGATCGCAAAAACCCCCAAACGACGGCACGCCGTCAAGGGGCGGCGCTATTTTGCCTTCTCGGATGTCAGAAGATCAATTACCCAAGCGGCAATGGAAGATAATTTTAGTAGACTTTTCCCGGTGCCGCGTATTTCTGTCGTAAATTCGTTTGTGGCAGTAATGCTGCGCATGGCTGCTTAACTTTTTTTGGAAACTTCAGATGTTAAGTTATTTGATTACATCATTAACACTTTTTTCACTTTGGTTGCCAGGCTCTGGATGGTAAAAGGTTTTTCGATTAGCTGAACACCTTCATCCAAAACTCCCTGATGGACAATAACATCATCAGTATAGCCGGACATATAAAGCACTTTAAGATCAGGTTGCTGTTCAATGGCGCTTTCATACAATTCTCTCCCGTTCATCCCTGGCATGATTAAATCTGTCAGCAGAAGATGAATCTGAGAATCATGCAATGCTAAAATTTCGAGCGCTTCTAAACCGTTTTTCGCTACTAATACCGTTTGGTCAGTGTCTATCGTGAGGGGACAAACTGGACCTATTTTTTATCGACCTACCCGATCTATTCTCACGCAGAGAACGATCGCCGAATGTTTCGGATGGTCACGGCCCAATTGGTTGATTCCGGAGCATGCCGACAGGTCGATATACAAAGAGCTTTCGGCGTATCCAAAAGCAGTGTGATTCGTTCGTTGTACAAACTGCGAACCGATGGTATCGAATCATTTTTTGTTCAGCGGCGAGGACGACGTGGCGGCAGCGTATTCACGTCCGAGGTTCTTGAACAAGCTCAGCGTTTCCTGGATCAAGGATACACGAGAAAAGATGCTGCTCAAGAGCTTGGTATTAAGTATGGCACCTTACGCAAAGCCATAAATGATGGCCGATTAATCGAACCGAAAGGTTCGGATGAGGCGGTTACCAAATCGTCTCGTAATGAGCTCGACATTGCCGCTGCCGATGGTATGGGAACAGCCTGCACCCGAGTCGGGGACCGCATTTTGGCATCGTTGGGCAAAATAGTTGGTGCGCCGATACGCTTTGAAAGATGCCTGGACGTTCCTAAAGCGGGTGTCCTATGTGCGGTGCCGGCGTTGTTGGCAAATGGGCTTATAAACGGCGCCAAACAGTTTCTTGGGTCGGTAAGAGGTTATTATACGGTCTTTCATATTCTATTGCTGTTGGCCTTTATGGCTTTATGCAGGATCAAATCCACCGAGAAATTGAGAAGGGATGCTCCGGGAGAGTTTGGTAAATTGTTGGGTTTGGATCGTGCACCGGAAGTTCGTTGTCTGCGCCGGAAGATGGATGAATTGAGTCAGGACCAAGGCGCGGAGAAATGGGCGGCACATCTTGGAAAATTCTGGATGGAACAGGAACCTGAATCGGTTGGTGCGCTATACATTGACGGCCATGTACGTGTTTACCACGGCGGGCTGACCAAACTACCGCGCCGTTATGTATCTCGGGAGCGATTGTGTTTGCGTGGTATTACCGACTATTGGGTCAATGATGCGATCGGCCGCCCCTTTTTTGTCATCGAAAAACAGATCGATCCGGGATTGCTGGCCACTTTGAGAGACGATATCGTTCCTCGGTTGTTGCAAGATGTCCCCAATCAACCCAGCGAACAGCAATTAGAAGAAAATCCATACTTGTGCCGCTTCGTTCTGGTTTTCGACAGGGAGGGATACAGTCCCGCATTTTTTAAGCAAATGTGGAATCGCCATCGAATCGGATGCATGACGTATCATAAGCACCCGGGTGAGTCATGGCCGGAACAATGGTTCACCGAGCATGAAGTGACGATGCCGGGTGGTGAAGTGATAAAAATGCGACTTTGTGAGATGGGCAGTTTGGTTGGCTCCGGCAAGGATCAGACCTGGATGAGACAGGTCCGTAAACTGACCGATACGGGTCATCAGACCAGTATTGTCAGTACCGGATTTGATTTACCGCTTACGCATTTGGCTGCACGTATGTTCAGCCGATGGTGTCAGGAAAACTTTTTCAACTATATGATGCAACACTTTGATATTGATGTGCTTATAGATTATGGTGTCGCTAAGTTTCCTGACACCGAAAAGGTGATCAACCCCGCTTGGAGAAAATTGAACCAGTTACGCAACTCGCTACAAAACAAGCTACGATATCGTTGCGCTCGTTTTGCTGAGATGACCATTCACCCTGAAAATGAGGACGAACCGGGAAAGTATAATAAGTGGCTGAAGAAGAAGGCCGACCTCTTAGAAGAAATCGAAAAGATGGAGTTCCAACTCAACGAGTTAAAGGCAGAACTGAAGCAGACAAACAAACACATCACATGGGGAGAACTTGATGAAAAAGATAAGTTTTTGCGTTTGCTACCGGGTAGAAAGCGTCTAATGGATACCATCCGTATGATCGCATATCGTGCAGAGACAGCAATGGTTGGATTGCTCACAAGTCCAACGGTGGACTCACCAGATGCCCGGAGTCTACTTCAGAATCTTTTCCAGACTGAAGCTGATGTGCTTCCCGATCTTGAAAACCAGAAACTGAATATCCGATTGCACGGTGCTTCCAGACCAGCGGCCAACCGAGCCATTGTACAGCTATTTGAGCACCTGAACAGTGCCCAAGTAAAATACCCTGGAACTGAGCTGCAAATGGTATTCGAACTTGGTGGATACACCGTTTCAAATCATGCCGAGGGTGTCAGATAGTTTTCCCAGAGATGCAGTGTCCTGACCTTGAAGCATTGAAAGTAAAGCCGGATGTGTTTGTTACACTCTGAGATGACAATTAAATCATTGAAACAGTACAAAATAGGGTGTGGAAAGTACGTTGTAGGAATCGATTTTATCGTTTTTGGTCTTACCGCCATGGATTGCCTTCATGTATAAAGCATGACCAAGGACAAACGGCATCTTGTGTTCGGCACAAAAATCAGCGACCCAGTACCAGGAGAACATGCACTCAACACAGATAACGATATCTCCAAGATACGGGAAAATAATATCAAAGAGTAGTTCAGGGTCGGTATTAATGTTTTGGTGCACTCTGGTTTTACCCTTTTGGTCGATGATGCAAACGTACATTTTTCTTGCGTGCAGATCGATACCGCAATAGAATTTGTGCTGTTGATTGTAAAATCTCATGTTTGCCTCCTTTTTTCGTTTAGTAGGTTAAAGATATGGGTATCAATAACTTACACTGCTGAAACAAAGGGGGCAACCAGCTCTGGTATTTTTCCGGTTGAGAATGGGCCACAATTTGCTCGTCGGAGCCCGGAAAAATACCAGGGCGGGTTAATTGTACCGACGTTCTTAACTGTCACTCAAGGCCATAACAATTATCATATTGGCCGGGTTGAACCCCCTGATGAGCGTTTGCATAGTCCTTGTCTAATTCTGTCAAAGAGGTTTCGATACTTAAATTGCCCCCTTCGGGCATAGCGTCAGCGGCATTGACTGCAAGATTCATGATCACCTGTTCAATCTGTCCCACGTCCGCCTTAATTGTTTGAATATTTGCCGCAAGCTTAATGTCAATTTCGATATTTTCACGAATGGTGCGACGCAGAAGCTTTTCAAAATTCGACACCACCTTGTTTACATTTATTGACTTATATTCGAGAGCCTGCTTGCGGCTGAATGCCAGAAGTTGACGCACCAGGTCCCGCGCTCTAAAACCAGCTTGAACGATCTGATTGGCTTTATGTTTTCGAGGATCATCCAGGCTATAGTCTTCAAAAAGCATCTCACCATATGCAAGAATGGGGGTTAATAAGTTGTTCAGATCATGGGCCACGCCACCTGCCAGCCGACCAATGGATTCGAGTTTTTGGGATTGTGCCAGTTGCTCTTCCAGACTTCGGGTTTCAGTAATATCCCGAATGTTAACCACGGCACCGGCCATGCTTTTTAATGTTATGTACGACATCAGTGTATTGCTTGGCGATGAAGCCATTGACTACCCTGGCGATATCCCGTATTCACGAAAATTGATCGAAAGCATCAAGGACGGTAGAGACTACGATCTTTCCTGTCTGACACTTAGCACCCATTCGGGAACTCACATTGACGCGCCTGCTCATTTCATCACGGATGGAAAGGCTATTGATGAATACGACATTGGCGATTTTATTCTACCGGCCCGAGTTATTGATATCGACACCCCTAAGGCTGTTACACCGGAAGCGATCGAAATGGTTTCATTCCATCCGGGTGAGGCCCTGTTGTTCAAAACGGAAAATTCCACCAGTGGACGATGCTGCAGTGGGATTTTCACTGAACACTTTATCTACATGAGTCCAGAGGCTGCAGAGATATGCGTCGCAAAAGGAGCGGCCCTGGTCGGCATTGATTATATTACCATCGAACCTTATGACAGCAATGCATTTCAGACCCACCGGATCCTGCTAAGTGCCGGGGTGCTGATTCTTGAGGGCATCAATCTCAATCAGGTGCCAGCGGGCAGGTATACGCTCTTGTGCATGCCGATTAAAATGAAAGGTGCCGAGGCCTCACCGGTGAGAGCGGTACTAATGAAATAAATGGTTTACGGCGCCGTCAAACAAAACAACAGTTTTTATCAACATTTACATATGAATCGGAGAAAGGTTCTATATTCAAGATTTATCTACCGCGCCGGTTCGAAGAACACACTGCTTCGCATCCCAGCATAGAAATGGCACTTCCACATTGTATCTTGCATTACGAATCAGAAGGTTATATTCTTTAAGAAAAGTCCCCCCCTGATCCAATTATCTCAACAATTGAAATAAAAGGAAAGGAGACGTGATGGCCTTATATTTGGTACAACATGGTAAAAGCCTTTCCAAAGAAATCGATCCTGAAAAAGGACTTTCCGAGGATGGAAATGCAGACGTTCGGCGCATTGCAGAGGTAGCTGCGGGATATGGCTGCAAGGTGCAACGTATTTCCCACAGCGGCAAAAAACGGGCAAAACAGACAGCAAAAATATTTAATAGGTTCCTGAATCCCCCCAGGGGGGTGGAAGAAATCAGCGGCATCAATCCCCTGGATGATGTGTCCGGTTTTTCGAAACGCCTGTCCGTCGAAGAAAACCAAATGCTTGTGGGGCATCTGCCGTTTATGGAGCGTTTGACATCATACCTCATCACCGGTGCGATCGAACCGCCGGTGTTCAAGTTTCAAAACGGTGGCATTGTCTGCCTCGACAAACACCCGGACACACAAACCTGGGTGATCAAGTGGGCCCTGATGCCGAATATCGGGTAGCAAATGCGTAGTTATGCAATCTGCTGGACAGGCTCGGCGGATTCAAATTCATCCCTCATTTGAACCAGGGGTCTACCAAGTATACCTTCATAAAGGGTGATGGTCTGTTTCACCATTTCATCCGGTACAAATCGGATCATGCTTTCGGTCATGATGCGCTGTATCTGCTTTGATTTGAATGCGTCGGTCTGGTTATAGAATTCCATAGCCTGATCAATGGCCCATAAAAATCCGTTGGCATCAAATTCCTTAAACAGGAAACCGTTACCACGGTTGCCATCAGCGTCCAAATGCTCGACGCAATCATGAATCGCACCGGCATCATGACCGATTGGCAAAGCACCGTAGCGCTGTCCAATTTTACAGGGGAGCGCACAGGGATCAAGGTGCATCGGCATCATCACAAAGTCGCTCCCACCATAAGCTAACCGGTACCGTTGTGCATCGAAATCACACACGGCAACTCGATCCGAGGCCTGAAGGTGATTGACCAGTCGTCGTATATCCTCCTGATAATCCCCCTCTGAAATGAAAACAATTTGGAGTCCCTGGTCTCGATAACGTGCCAAAATAGGTGGCAACACATCTGACATAATTCTACACCCGGCCCGGGAACTTTCCAGCCGCGTTGGCCAGAAACAGACCGGTACCGTTGAGTCTAAACGCAAGTTGAGCATCTCCTGAAGATACAGTTTGTTGAACAGCTTCCCCGCATAATACGAATCAGGTCCATAAAGTCGCATTAAAGCGCGATCAGTCCTTGGATCAAAAGAGGAATCCGGGGCCGCTGTCAATGTGCTTAATTTTCCTGTTCGCATCTTATTTTGAATTTCAACCTTGAGCATTGGTTCCGCATGGTTGTTGTTTTCATGGATCAGTGAATCCAAATAGGTCTGACTCAGCACCGTGGTCACATGGGCCGAAAAGATGGCACTCGTTAAAACATCCAGTGGATTTGTACTTCTCGTTTCTTCATAATTACATGGCATTCTTACGTAATAACAATCCTGCCAGAAGGAAGCGGCATCTACCCCCTCCTCTTCAATAGTTGAAAGTAATAATTTCGGGGAATCCAGGTTATACAACGTAAAAACACACGGGATATCATACTGCCGGGCCATGGCGGGGATAAGACCGGTCATCCACCCATAGCAATGGATGAGGTCCGGCTGTACTTCCGGAATAATTCGATTGATGACCTCACGCTGAAACGTCAGCGCCACTCGAACGTTTCGCCATTCGGTGTTCATAAACAACTTTGAATGATAATAGAAGGATCTGTCCTGGGCCAGATGAACGCGACTTTCCTGCAACGTACTGCGTCGACTGTGAATATCAACAAAGGGGGTATGCTTTGCATTGATTTTAAATACATTCCGATAATTCGGCATCGCCAGATGCACATCGGCACCATGTTCATATAATGCATGTATCTGTGTTGCGCAAATATCTCCCAGCCCACCAGCCCTGGCAAAAATTGATCGTGACGTCGGTCCCATTCCCTGGGGCAAAAAAGTGACCTCCGGCGTCACTATCAGAATTCGGGGATAGTAACGTTCCATTTTCACACTCATTTCCGTTTTTCAATTAAGGGTTCGCGAAAAAATTAATTTACATTTTTTGGTGTTGAGGCGCTCACCTGGCAAGGCACAAAAATTAAAGAATATCTGGATATTCTGTATTTTTGTAACGCAGCCAGGTGAGATGGATCGACGCATAAAAATGGGAAGTTATTTTTGTGCGAGCCCTAAGCAAGTGTCCCTTTGTAGGAAAGAATTCAACCTGCTTTAATCTCAATTTTTTTGGTATCAGCCGCCTCAGTCTTTTTAAATATGAGTTTCAGAACACCCTTCTTGTAAGTGGCGTCGATATCTTCCTGGTTTACTTCGACGGGTAGTTCAAGCATACGGGAAAACTTGCCATAGGTTCTTTCAACCCGGTGATAGTTCTCTTCATTTTCCTCTGTTCCCTGTTTTTTTTCACCACTGATGACCAGCAGCCGCCCTTCCAGTTTAACATCGATGTCTTTGGCTTCGCATCCTGGGATTTCAGCCTTCACCGTTATTTCCCCCTGGGCCTCACTTATATCAACTCGTGGCGCCCAATCTCCTTCGCCAAAAAACCGCCTGGAAACCGGAAAGTCCATGTCAAAAAACCGTTGGAAGAGATTATCCATTTCATCCCTAAAGCGAACCATGTCCCGATTAAATCTTTTTTTTGAAGGTAATAAATCAAACATTGTTATTTCCTCCTTGCTGGTGATCAATACTTTAATTAAGGTTTGTTTTGTTGTGGGGTCCAATCCCCATCCAATGAGATTGTTATGACCAACGTGATTTCGACTTGTTATGAACATCTTCTCTGCTGACGAACTAAACTGCATGAGGTGAGATATTTTGATAGATAATTTTCTTTTACAACGAGAGAATCAATCGGCACAATCAGTAGAACTGCCCAATTTTAGCTCACCATGTATGTATTTTTTCGAAAAAAGTTATGCTACACGATTGACCAAATACCTACTATTCAAACTTCGTGCGGATCAACAACAGTGGACGATCAATACGGTTCAATACACCAGCGGCCACACTACCATAAAACGCACCTCTTTCTTGACTCACGCCATGACTTGCCATGGCCACCAGATCCACAGCCTCTTCTATGGCACGTTTCATGATCGCACTTACGACCGCGCCGTGGTCAATGATCCCTCGCGCAACAATGTTTTTTGCCTGCCATCCATTCACAATGGATCTCAGATAGGCTTTCTTTGCTGTTAACTGCCGCCGCCGTTTTTCGATGTAGGCCTCCATATCGACCACCTCATCCCGTTCAAGCAAAAGCGTTGGGGTCTCGTCGACATATTGCAGGACAATCTCTGATCCAAGACAGCTTGCCAGCTTTTCGACATGTGGTAGTATGGCCTCTGCTTGGATCGATCCATCAAGGGGAACAAGGATTGTTTGATACATAGTCGGCCTCCTTGAAAAAAACGTCCAATAATCTGGTAGGTTGCCTCGTTGGCGTGCGGCATTTGCTACTCATTAATAAGTCAATAAGCATAAATCGAGCCAACTTGCTGTTGTTTAACTATATCAGGAGTTTTATAAAAGGTGAGGCTTTCTGCAGGCTATCTGTGGCCATCGATGATGTTTTCAATTGGTTGAATCTACGAAATATTTAAAAGGGGAAAATGGTTGAGCAACCCAATAAACGGTGAAAAGGTGGTGTTTTCAATCTGACGCTTGAATCTATTGTGATTTAACCTATCGTCAGTATGATTTACACATTGGAAAAAAATGGAACGGCATCAAAGATGCCTCGTATTTCACTTCCGAGCGACAATTCTGACATATAACCCTTAGGGCGGCATCACTTTTTTGCGCGAGCCCAGAGCGTTACTCAGCCACCCAACGCTTCTTTTAAAAGCCGCCCAATTCCATGCAACGTATAGGGTTTTTTAACGTATTTTCCAGCACCTAACCGCTGTGCTTCTTTAATGTCTTCTGTTTCCGAGAAACCACTGGCGATGATCGCCTTTTGCCCAGGATGGATTTTAATTATGCGCCTGTAAGTTTCTAAACCACCAATGTTGGGTTCCATAATCATATCCAGCAAGACCAAATCCACCTTGTTTTTTTCCAGATACCGAACAGCCTCTTCGCCACTCGAAACCGCCTGAGCATCGTAACCGAGCCGTTCCAGTATCCCAACGGCAAGTTCCCGCTGCACCGCCACATCGTCCACCACGAGAATACGCTCATGATTGCCTTGCAGCGTTGATAAATCCTTTATGTCTTCTTCCATGGGCAATTGCTGACGCGTGGCAGGCAGATATATCTCAATGGTCGTGCCGGTGTTCACAGTGCTTTTTACCTCGATATAGCCATTGTGATCCTTTACGGTGCCCCAAACAACGGCCATTCCCAGTCCGGTACCACTTCTCCCCATTTTCTTTTTAGTATAAAAGGGTTCGAATATTCTTTCCAGGTCAGCATCGGGGATGCCCGTTCCATGATCCATCACCCGCAAAACAACATAGTCCCCCTCCTGGACTTCCTCATACATCTTTAATGGTTGATCTATGTAAACATTATGGGTTGAAATGAGGATATCCCCACCTGCCGGCATGGCTTCAGCCGCATTGGAGATCAGATTCATGATCACCTTGCTCAAATGAACCGAAGACCCCATGCAGTTGAGGAGATTATCGGAAAGATTCGTTTTTAGGTGGATGTTTTCATGATGCTGCAACAACCGATGATATTCAGGTGAGGTAAGATATCCGGCAACAATATCATTCAGATTGGACACCTCCATGACCGCAACGCCGCGCCGCGCAAGGGTCAGAAGATCCTGAACAATTGCCGAAGCCCGTTCACCTGATTTTTTGATTGTCTGAATCGGTTGTTTTAAAGGATTGTCATCCGTCATGTCCATCAAAAGCAAATCCGGGTATCCCACAATGCCGCCCAATATATTGTTCAAATCGTGGGCCACGCCCCCGGCGAGGGTGCCGATGGCCTCCATTTTTTCCGCCCGTTGCAGCTGGGCGGTAAGACGCTGTTTTTCTTCGAAAGCCTTTTTCTGCTCTGTAATGTCCACCGCCATCTCATACCGAACCATACGACCGTCCGGCCACTGAACAGCCTTGTCGATACAGCGGAACCACCGGTCCACCACTTTATTGTAAAACTCCCAAATATGGGGCTGACCGATCTTCTCACCGAATATAATGTCATTCGTGCAAAATGAGCAGGGAGATTCCCGATTCTGCAGTACCTCATAACATTTTCCAGCATTATAATTCGGGAAATTTCTTTTGAAAGCCTCATTGACGTACAACAGTTCATAGGTGTCTGCCGTACTGATGTAGATCGGCTCGTCGATGCTGTCGAATATTGAAAGCAGCTGCTGACGCTCGAGGTCGAGGGCCTGCTCAACCTGCTTTCGTTTGACGATATCATGCTGAAGCTCAATGGTTCGGCTTTCAACAATTTGCTCCAGATGTACCTGGTGTTCTTTGAGCTGTGCCTCGGCCTGTCGGGCCATGTCTTTTGCCTCATTGGCCCGTTTGATTTCCAGCGAAAGATTTTCGTGCAACAGTTTCAGGTCCTTGGCCATGGATTCAAAATTCTTGGAAAGGATGTCAAATTCAATGACCGGGCTGGGTTCTATGCTTGTTTCGTATATACCCGTTCCAATCCGCTTGATTGCATTGGATAATCCACCGGTGGTCTCTGCAATGTTTCTTGACATCCGCTGGGTCTTACCAATCAGATATAGAAAGAAGAGACTGTAAAATAAAAACATAAATCCGATGGCGACATATCCGACACGTTTTACCTGACGCTCGAGTTTAGAAATCGGATTCAGAATTGTAGCACGATCCGCAATTACCATGAGCTTCCAACCCGCCTCCGAAACCGTGTTTTGACAAAGCATGTAGTTATGCCCATTAAAGGAGAATTCAACCGTGCCGCTTTCCTGTTTCATCAATCTATCAATGGGGGCACTCGCCTCGGAAAGGACGGATGATAGCAGGTTAAAGGTTTTGGGCTTATGGGTATCCTGCTCGACCCTGTCCTGATATTTAAATTCATGCAACTCGGAAAGACCGAATATCTGCTCCACGGCAGGCGGCATGGCCATAATGGTTCCATCGGCATGCACTAAAAACGCATGGGACTCCCATGGGAGTTTGAGGCTGAGCAACTTGTCAACAAAATTTTTGATCGTAACATCGATACCGGCCACGCCTTCCAGGAAGTCATTCCTGTATATCGGCACCACGCATGACATCATCCAGCCCATGCCCATGGGATCTAAATAGGTCTCTGTCCAAACCGGCTCCCGTCCGGGATTATGTTCCTTATCAGCCAGATAATAAAAATTATATCCGCTGATATCCATTTTGGGCGGTAGCTGTTCATGCACGTTTTCAAAAAAGGGATAATATCGTGACATGGAATCAAAGGTGTTGAGATAGACCGCAACGATGTTGTCATTGGCTGCGGAAATCTCCCTGTATAATGGGTCAAGCCGCTCACTTCGACTCGCCTTTTCTTTTTCCACCTCGCCAATTTTGTTAATGGCGGAATAAAAAAGGCTGCATCCCCCGTTATTTGAAGTCTTGTAATAGACGCCATCCGCTGAAAATGAAAATTGTGGTGCTGGGTCGGGTACGGGAAACGCATCCGGATCTGTAAAAAACCGTGTTGTTTCCGATTTTAACACCAGGGCCAGATCAGACACGCTGTTTAATTGCTCACTAATGATGCGGGCCTGACTTTCCGTTATACCCAGAAGGTGTGACAGACGATCATTGCTCAATGTATTTATCGATTTATCAATCAAATAATTGTTCATAAAGAAATACAACCCGAGCAGGGTCACTTCGATAATGAGCAAGGGCAATAGCGCCGCTTTGAAAAATTCTTTTGAAATGAATTTCTTGAGCGGTATTTTTTTGTTTGTTTTCATTTTTGGTTCAATAGGAGTAGTTTCTTTTAGTATAGATCCTATTTAGTATCATACTACATTTTTTTTAGCCAGTCTCTCTGGCTGAATCTCTCAGGTTACATTCGTTTGAGAGTCCTGTCACCTCAACTATAACCAACGGCCATAAAGGGGTGTTAAAGAGGTTGTAAAAATGGTGTAAAGATGGAGAATAGAGAAGATAGGTGGTTTTACGTGTTAAGTTTTAAGCAACTTATTTAAATACAAAAACAAGTCTTAACACTTAATATTTAAATCTTAAAACTGATGAATTCGGCTTTTTACGAATTCATCATAATTCAAACTCAAAATTAAGACCCTCCCCCTTGTGTCAATACTTCCCGAACTTTGGTTACCAACCCATTGATGGTAAATGGCTTCTGGATGAATTGAACGCCTTCATCTAAAACCCCATGGTGAACGATCACGTTATCGGTATACCCGGACATATAAAGTACCTTCAGATCCGGTTGCGTCTGAACGGCCCTTGTGAACAACTCCTTCCCGTTCATGCCCGGCATAATCAGGTCCGTAAGCAGGAGTTGAACCGGGCCCTCATGAGAAGACATGAGTGACAGGGCCTCTTCACCACTGGCCGCCACAAGGACCGTGTACCCTCTCCCTTTAAGAATTGCATGGCCAAGCTCTCTTACAATCTCATTATCCTCCACCAGCAATATGGTTTCAGAGCCTTCAAATTCATTGGAAACTGTTTGCCCGATGACTTCTTCAACAGGGGCGCCCTCACAAACCGGCAAATATATTTTAAACGTTGTTCCGTTCCCAGGTTCGCTATAGACCCAGATGTTACCCTTGTGCTGTTTGACGATACCATAAACCGTGGCAAGCCCCAAACCGGTGCCTTGCTCTCCCTTAGTCGAAAAGAAAGGCTCAAACAGATGCTCCCGGATCGTATCATCCATACCGTATCCCGTATCGCTAACCGCTAGCATGACGTATTGGCCAGGTTCAACGCCCTGATGGGCCGCCGCATAATTCTTATCCAGTTCCACAGGCAAGGTTTCAATGGTAAGGACCCCTCCCTCCGGCATGGCATCAGCAGCATTGACAGCAAGGTTCATAATCACCTGTTCAACCTGGCCGATATCCGCCATGACCGTTTCGACATCGGATGACAAAATGATGTCAATGTCGATGTCTTCCCGGATGGTGTGCCGCAAAAGCTTTCCAAAGCCGGAGACCACCTTGTTCATATCGACAGGCTTGTACGCCAAGGTCTGCTTACGGCTGAATGCCAATAGCTGCTGTACCAGATCGCGTGCTTTCAAACCCGCTCGAAAAATTTGTTCAATCTTGTGTTTCCGGTTATCATTAAACCCAAATGAGTCTGTCAACATCTCACTGTATGCAAGAATGGGCGTCAGCAGGTTATTCAAATCATGGGCAACACCACCCGCCAAGCGGCCGATGGATTCAATCTTTTGGGACTGCATCAACTGCTCTTCCAGCTTTTTTGTCTCAGTGATGTCCCGAACATTGACCACAGCAGCTTCCACATCACCCTTTTCGTTTATCATGGGAAAAAGACTGGCCGACATGATCCTGATTCCACTGCCAGGAATTTCCAATAGATGCCGATGCTTGACAATCTGACCCGTAAACGCCTGATCAAAATGTGGTTTAAACTCCTTTTGGAAACGTGCTGCGCCCATTACTTCGGCCACGGTATGTCCCACCACTTCATTATTGGGCTTATTTAAACCACGCAAAAAACTTTCATTGACTGCCTCATACACATAGTCCGTATTGACCATGGCCATGATATCCAGGGAGGTACTCACAATCCGCTCGTATTTGCGCAGCGTCAGCTCTGCCTCCTTGCGGTGGGTAATATCCATGAAATAACCCGTCACCCTGACAACCCGTCCGGTTTCGACCACAGGATGGCCGATGGTCCGGATCCAAACGGGTGTACCATCTTTTTGAATGAGCTGAAGCTCCAGGTCAAAGGGCACACCATGCAACACGGCCTGCCGAAATGCCTTTTCTATTAGCGGCCGATGCGCCGGTACGTAACATGCCAACGCCGCTTCTATGTCTAAAGGTTCTCCCCCAGGTTCCATGCCGTGAATTCGGAAAACCACATCCGTCCACATGCCACGACCTGAGGCCACGTCATGGGACCACCCCCCCAGTTTTGCAATCGCCTGGGTCTCCTCAAGAAGCCGCGTGGTCTCCTTTAGGGCATCTTCTGCCTTTTTCCTTGCCGTAACATCCCAGACCGTTGAAATCATAAAATCTTTACCTGGAATCGGTGTCGTCATCGTCGTGATGTGCGTGGTCTCTTCGCCTTTTCGGGTGATCGGAACATCCTCCCATATCATACGCGCAGGATCCCCGGTAGTGATGTCATCAAGGCATTTTTTACGAATTTCCTCCCTGAATTCCGGATTCTCGTATACAGCGGTCCAGAAACCATCTGGAATTGAAAGGTCCGCCCTGGTCGTTCGATAACAACGAAGGAAATTATCGTTCATATATTTGAAGGTTACATTCGGGTCCACCGAGGAGACAGCGAGCCCAATAGGAAGGTTGTCCATAACGGTCCTTACAAAGGTTTCACTCTCCTGAAGCGCTTCCTCTATATAATGACGTTTTGTCACATCATGGGCAACGGCATAGGTGGCATCACGCCGTTCAGGTACAGGCTGCGAAGACCACTCCAGCCACCGGATGGTACCGTCCGAACAACGATATCGGTTTTCAAAATTGACGATCTTTTCACCGGCGTTCAGCTTTTTCTGGGTAATCTCAATGGTCGGCGTAATGTCATCCGGATGGATGAAATCGAGAAAGGAACGGCCAAGCAATTCTTTATCAGCGTATCCCAGCGTATCTTTAAACGCTGGGTTGATTTTGATAAAGGTTGCCGTTTTAATATCAGCGATACAAATCATATCCGAAGATAGGGAAAAGATCTCAGCCAATTCCGCACGGCTTTGATGCAATAATATCTCTGTTTCCCGAAGCTGGGTATTCTCATCTTCCATTTTTTGAATTCTGTTTTCCAGTTCTGCGTAAGTAGGTTTTGCTGCCATATCAATCCTGCTTTTTCAGCTTCATTATATTTAAATGTTTAAATTAAATATGAAAATTGCCCATTAATTTTTAGGATGGTATAATTCATTTTTGTATAAAATGCCAGAGTCCTTTTGAGGCTCATGGCCAAATGTCACGTTGACCGCCCGATTTAAAAGACAGGCTTTTAATGTTTAGCAAATGTAGGACATCTCATCTCGATCCATAGAATAACGGATGAGCGTTACCCGGAAAGTTGAATGACACGCAAAAGTCAGGCCATTTGGTAATAATGTATTTTTGTCTGGAATTTAAGCAGATAGGATCAAATACCATTTACAGGATGAACGATTATTCTGTAAGCCTTGACGTCAAATGGCCGCTATAGCAAACTACCATAGGATTTACCAATTTTACTTGTAGAAAATACAAACAGGCGTGGCTTGGGCAAATTATATCGGCCCAATATCACCCTAAAAGTAGAATAAAATACCACTAAATCATGCAATGATTTACACAGTTTCCTGACAGAATCAACTGCCAGTTTGTTACAGTCAGCTTTTCGCCAAAGCCTCCTGCACCTTGTCGACAAGTCCCTGAACGGTGAATGGTTTTTGGAGCAGCTGCACATCTTCATCCAGGACGCCATGGTGGACGACGACGTTGTCGGTGTACCCGGACATATAGAGCACCTTCAGGCCTGGCTGTTTTTCGGCGGCCCGTTCATACAATTCCTTGCCGTTCATTCCCGGCATGATCAGATCCGTGAGCAAAAGATCTATCGGGCTGCCATGGGAGGCCATAAGTTCCAAGGCCTCCGTGCCGTTTTCTGCCACAAGGACCGTATACCCCTGTTGGGTGAGGATCGTCTCGCCAAGTTCCCGGACAATCTCATTATCCTCTGCGATCAGAACTGTTTCGGACCCTACCTGCCTGGGTTGCGTGGTTTCATCGGATTTCTCCGGCGCTTGAATTGCTTCACAGACAGGCAGGTAAATTTTGAAAGTCGTCCCCTTTTCAGGCTCGCTGTAGACGTAAATGTTGCCTTTATGCTGTTTTACAATGCCATAGACGGTAGCCAATCCCAGACCGGTCCCCTGCTCACCCTTCGTGGAGAAAAACGGCTCAAAAAGATGTTTCTGGGTCTCGCTGTCCATTCCACAACCCGTATCACTGACACTCATCATAACGTATTGACCGGCCCGAACCCCCTGATGGGTGTCTGCATATTCTCTATCCAATTCCGCCAGCGCCGTTTCAATGGTCAACCGGCCCCCGTCGGGCATGGCGTCAGCAGCATTGACAGCCAGGTTCATAATCACCTGTCCAATCTGGCCCACATCCGCCATAACCGTTGAGATACCGGGTGCTAAAATGATTTTAATATCCACATCTTCCCGAATGGTTCGCCGCACCAGCTTCTCAAAATTGGCCACCACGTTGTTCATGTCAACCAGCTTATACTCCAGGGTTTGCTTCCGGCTGAATGCCAGCAGCTGCTGCACCAGGTCCCTCGCCCGAAGGCCGGCTTGAACGATCTGGTCAGTTCTATGCTTCCGGGCATCATCATCACTGAACTCATCTGACAGCATCTCTCCATAGGCAAGGATCGGCGTCAGCAGGTTATTCAGATCGTGGGCAACCCCACCAGCCAATCGCCCGATGGACTCGATTTTCTGGGCTTGCATCAATTGCTCTTCCAGCTTCCGGGTCTTGGTAATGTCCCGGACGTTGACCACAGCACCCTTTATAATCCCATTATCCTCCATCATTGGGAAAAGAGTCGCCTCCATGATTCGGTTATCTTCATCAACGACAACGTCAAATTGATGCTGGACAATTTTTCCGGTAAATGCCTCATCAAGTCGGAGCTTTAATGTCTCCTGGAAAAAGCCTTCTCCCAACACCGTTCCAACGGTGTGACCGACAACTTCTTCCCTACTTTTGTTGATATGGTTTAGGAAGCTCTCGTTTACCGCTTCATACACATAATCGGTATTGACCAAGTGAATAAAGTCCCGGGAGGTGCTTACAATCCGCTCATACTGCCGAAGGGCCTCTTCCGCCTGTTTGCGCTCGGTAATGTCAACCAGGTAGCCCGATACCCGGACCACCGTGCCATCTTTTACAAACGGATGCGCCATGGCCCTCACCCATATGGTTGCGCCGTCTTTGCGGGCAAATTGAAGCTCCAAATCGTACGGCACCCCGTTCTCAACCGCCCTCTGGAGTGCCTTTTCGATCACCGGCCTGTGCGCAGGAACGTAACACGCCAAAGCGTGGTGGATATCCAATGGACCGCTTCCGGGTTCAAGCCCGTGAATACGATACATCTCGTCCGTCCAGACGATGCGGCCCATTGCCACATCAAAAGACCACCCGCCTAGTTTGGCAATCGCCTGCGTTTCTTCTAAAAGCTGTTGGGTTTCTTGCAAAGCAAGTTCAGCCGCTTTACGCGTGGTAATGTCCATGAGATAGCCGGTTACCCGAACAACCCTGCCATTTTCTTCAACCGGCTGCCCCGTGGCCCGGACCCAAATGGTCGCGCCGTCTTTGCGCTTAAGCTGAAGTTCAAGGTCGTACGGTATTCCGTCTTCAATAGCTTTCTTGAACGCCTTGTCGATCACAGACCTGTATGCCAATACAACACTGTCCAGCCCGTGCTGTATTTCAAAAGGCTCACTTTCGGGTTCAACCCCGTGAATACGATACATCTCATCAGTCCATATGATACGGCCGGATGCAACATCATATGACCAACCTCCCAATTTGGCAATCTTCTGAGTTTCTTCAAGAAAACGTTTGGTCTCCCGTAATGCATCTTCCGCCTCTTTACGGTCGGTAATGTCCATAACAAAGCCAGTCACCCGTTCTACTTTGCCATCTTTTAGAAAAGGTTGGCCGATCACACGCACCCATTTGGACGTATCATTTACAGGTTCAAGCTGAAGTTCAAGGTCGTAGGGCACCCCCTGTTCGATGGCGGCCTGGGCCGCAGTTGCAATGATCACCCGATGCTCCGGGATAAAACCATTCAGGCCTTTTTGGTGTGTTATGGAGGAGCCGGTGGGATCTATATCATAAATTTGAAAAACCGCTTCTGTCCACAAAACTTGCTCCGTTGCAACGATGTATTCCCACCCCCCAAGCTTTGCGATCGCCTGGGTCTCTTCTAAAAGGCGCTTGGTCTCCCGTAAGGTATCTTCCGCCTCTTTACGGTCGGTGATGTCCATAATAAAGCCAGTTATTCGAACGATCTTGCCATCTTTTTGGACCGGCTCTCCTGTGGTACGCACCCAGATCGTAACACCATCCCTTCGTTTCAATTGAACTTCCAGGTCATAGGGAACACCCATTTCAATAGCGTTTTGATATGCTTCTGCTACCAACGGCCGATGCGCCGGCACATAAAACGCCATAGACGGCTCTGCATCTAATGGTTCGCCCGGCTCAATACCGTGTAATCGATAAACTTCTTCGGTCCAAATGCTGCGCCCCGTCGCTAAATCTCTTGACCACCCTCCCAATTTGGCAATCTTCTGGGTTTCTTCAAGAAAACGTTTGGTCTCCCGTAACGCATCTTCCGCCTTTTTGCGTTCAGTAACATCCCAGACCGTCGAAATCAGAAGCTCCTTTTGTGGGATTAAAATATCGCGGGCGGTGATATAGGTTGTCTCTTCCCCCTCACGGGTAATTGGAATATCTTTCCAGATCATTCGCGAGGAATCTCCAGAGGCCAGATCATCAAGCACTCTTTGTCTGATTTCTTCCCTGAATTCGGGCGACTCATAAACCGCCTCCCAAAAATCATCCGGATAGGCAATGGCTCCTCGGGTCGTCCGGTAATATTGAGGGAAGGCATCGTTCATGTATTCGAAAACGACCGGCGGTTCTGCGTAGTTGACCGCGATGCCGATGGGAAGATTGTCCAACACCAAGCGCACGAAAGCCTCGCTGTCCTGAAGTGCTGCCTCGGTTTTTTTGCGATCGGTAATATCATGGCCGATGGCATACGTAGCGCCGCCCCTTTCTGGCACGGGATGCAAGGTCCACTCCAACCATCGGTAACGACCATCTGAACACCGGTACCGATTTTCGAAATTAATTATTTTTTCACCAGACTGCAATTTCTTCTGGGTGACGTCTATGGTAGGAGCAACATCTTCCGGATGAATGAAATCAAGAAATGATCGGCCAAGCAGGTCTTTTTCGGTATAACCCAAAACCTCAGTGAAGGACGGATTAACCCTCAAGAAGCTTGCGGTATTGATATCGGCAACGCAAATCAAATCAGATGATAAAGAAAATAGCTCGGCGAGCTCCTTTAAGCTATCGGGGCCCCCTGCCCCCGCTTTCTGAAGCTTTATATTTTCGCTTTCCAATTCCTGGATCCGTTGCTCCAGCTCCTGAACTCTTTTTTTTAATTCCCCACAAGTGTCTTGCCCAGGCATGAATAATTCCTCTTTGGTTAATTCAATCGGTCAACGCATCGTGTATTCGAACCCTCACTGCGATTAGACTGACGGATATTAAAAAGCACATTGGCAGGTTACATTTAGGGAGCTTTTGCATATGCTTATCCCTGTTCCCGGTTTGGGAAATATCCTTTAAATATTCAGAACGCATTTTTACGTATCATACCATAAATAAGTTTTTTTCGTGAGCCATAATACTTGTACCATTTATTCTAAAACATACTGGACAGTTACGTGTCGCCATCACCACTCAAATCATTGCAGAAAAGTTCGCCCCACGTTTGACAATACATGATTACGAACCTATTAATTAAATCAAGGCAGAGGACTCCGCTTTGAACATGACAAGGTCATCCCCTGCCCTGTCATAAATGCGTGTTTCCGACTCCCTTTCAAGGGAAAGGAAACTGAAGGAGGTGTTCGTATGGAATCAGATAATACCCAAAAAAAAGAAAAGGATATTAACAGCGAAAAAAAGAAATCTGAAGCGTGTTGCTGTTATGTGGTTGACCCTTGTGGATGTTTTGTAGATCCGTGCGGATGTTATGCAAGCCATTGTTGCTGTTAATTCTTTTCTGATTGATAAATAAGGATTGTGCCCTTTTGGGCGCAATCCTTTTCATTACTATCCCAGAACTTCCCTCACTTTGGCTGCCAAGCCATGGAGCGTAAATGGTTTCTGGATAAGCTGGCCCCCCGCATCCAATATGCCCTGATGGGCTATCACGTTGTCGGTATAGCCAGACATATAGAGCACTTTCAAACCGGGTTGTTTTTCAGCCGCCCTCTCATATAATTCCTTTCCATTCATTCCCGGCATAATGATATCCGTCAGCAGAAGGTGAACAAGCCCATCATAGGAGGCCATGCAAGCCAGGGCCTCCTCCCCATTTCCTGCAACAAGCACTAAATACCCCTGACGCATCAGCATCGCGTGGCCAAGATTACGCACATGCTCATTATCCTCCACCAGTAAAATGGTTTCGGGTCCTTGAAGGGCGGCAAGCCGCTGTTGCTCAACTTTCACTGAAACCGTTTCACTCTCCGCAAACGGCAAATAGATCTTAAAGATCGTCCCCTGCCCTGGTTCGCTGTAAACCCATATGTGCCCTCTATGCTGCTTGATGATACCGTAAACCGTGGCCAGGCCCAAACCAGTCCCTTGCGCCCCTTTGGTTGAAAAAAATGGCTCAAATAAATGTTTACGAACCCTGCTATCCATCCCACATCCGGTATCACTGATCGATAACATCACATACTGGCCGGGTTCAACTTCCTGGTGATCTTCCACATACTCCTCGTCCAGTTGTGCGTGGGATGTCTCAATGGTCAGCTGGCCGCCTAAAGGCATCGCGTCCGCAGCATTGACGGCCAGGTTCATAATCACTTGTTCAATCTGCCCCACATCCGCCATGACCATCTGAATATCAGGATTCAACATGACGTTAATGTCAACATTTTCCCGGATCGTGCGACGCAGCAGCTTCTCAAAGCCGGTCACCACCTCATTCATGTTTACCGATTCGTATTCCAAAGTCTGTTTGCGACTGAATGCCAAGAGTTGCTGGACAAGATCCCGGGCTTTTAACCCAGCACAGGTAATCTCTTCAAGATCGCTTTTTCTTGGATCGCCAGGATCAAAATCTTCCAGCAGCATTTCACCAAAACCGATAATTGGGGTTAACAGGTTATTTAAATCATGGGCAACGCCCCCGGCCAATCGGCCGATTGATTCTATCCGTTGGGACTGAATCAACTGTTCTTCCAACCGCTGTGTCTTTGTAATATCACGTACGTTGACCACAGCGCCTTCCACATTGCCATTTTCATCCACCATCGGAAAGAAGGTTGCTTCCAAAATCTTTGTGCCTTTGTTTACAACGTCAAAATGATGGTAAACCATCTGCCCTTCAAAAGCCTTGTCAAATAATGGTTTAAACGTCTTCGCATAAAATTTATCGCCAATAACAAGTCCCACAGGGTGTCCGACGACGTCTTCTCTTGTTTTATCAATGTACTTCAAAAAGCTATCATTGACCGCTTCAAACAGGTATTCGGTGTTTACCATAACCAAATAATCCTGAGAAGTACTCACAATCCGTTCATATTTCCGAAGTGTTTCTTCAGCCTGTTTACGATCGGTAATGTCCATCAGGTAACCGGTGACTTTGAGCACTTCCCCTTCTTTTATAACGGGCTGTCCTATGATACGTGCCCAACGGGATGTGCCGTCTTTACTGCTTAATTGAAGCTCCAAGTCGTAGGGAACCCCCTGCTCAATGGCAGTTTGCGAAGCCTTTTCAAGTATCGTCCTGTGGGCGGGCACATAACAATCCAGACCGGCACTATGATCTAAGGGTACACCTGATGGATCTATACCATAGATCCGATAGACCTCTTCCGTCCATATAACGCGTTCCGAAGCAACAATGTATTCCCACCCCCCGAGTTTGGCAATCGCCTGGGTTTCCTCAAGAAGCCGTTTGTTTTCTATAAGGGCATTTTCTGAAATTTTACTGTCGGTAATATCGTGAGCAATCGCATAGGTTACCCCTTGTTCCGGTACAGGGTGAGATGTCCACTCAAGCCAGCGATAATTCCCATCCGAGCACCGGTATCTATTCTCAAAATTGAGTATTGTTTCACCTGGCTGCAACTTTTTCTTGACCAAGTCGCTGGTGGCTTTGATGTCCTCAGGATGAACAAAATCAAGAAAGGATCTTTCGAGCAATTCCTTTTCAGAGTATCCGAGTATTGATGTAAATGCAGGATTAACCTTCCGGAAGGTTAAGGTGTGTATATCTGCGATACAGATCATGTTTACGGCCAAACGGAATATTTGGGATAATTCTTCCTGATTTTTTTCAAGCAGATCCTTCGTTTTCCAAAGTTGTTTGTACTCGCTTTCCAGTTCTTTTGCTCTTTGCTCATTCGCCTGAACTCTTTTTTCCAATTCCTCATAAGTAGGCTTTGCAAGCATATATGCCCCTCTCTTTGCAAAACTCAATGAATAATGAAAAGCACATCACTATTAGACCAGGTGGTCAAAACAGACAGTGGAACCGTTATCGGGTCAATATCAAAATTTAGCTGGATCATTATGGCACTAGTAGAATTTAAAAATTCTATTTTGTGAGCGCACGAACCGCAATGTTGCATTATCGGGGGTGGATACAACAACGCAACCGTCGGCCAAACAAACGTCAGATCTAACAGATTATACACTCGTTGTCAGTTATCTTGTTGTTATTGTATGAAATTATTAAAATGTCAACCTCCATGAAGCGCTGCCGGAAACGTTCTCGCAGAAGGATTCTATTCCCAATGTATTGCGTCATAAAACTTGCAAGACGCTGGCGTTAGAGGAGTTCCTCCATTTTTTGAACGCTCAATCAGATCACATTTTATACTTTTCGTCGAGAATAAGGCTAAGACAGGCGTCCACACTTGGTGGATGATAACGGGCGCCGCTGCCGGTCCGAATTTCCTCCAATGCCTTGGCAATGCCTAAGGATGGCCGGTAGGGGCGATGGGACGACATGGCTTCCACCACATCGGCAACAGCAAGTATTTTCGCCTCCAAAAGGATCTCCGGGTCGGTCAACCCCCTGGGATAGCCCGAACCGTCAAGGTGTTCATGATGCTGGTAAACAATTTCGGCCACAGGCCATGGAAAGTGAATGTTCTTCAAAATATCATAGCCAACTTTGGGATGACATTTAATAATCTCCTGTTCCTGATCTGACAATTTTGACGGTTTGGCAAGATATTCGGATGGAAGGGTAATTTTTCCGATATCATGAAGCAGGGCCGCAAAGTGAAGCCCCTCAATCTGCCGATCAGAAAGACCTATTTCTTTGGCAATGGCACATGCCAATCGATCAACCCGCTGCTGATGACCAGCCGTATAGGGATCACGCTTTTCTGCGGTCGAGGCCAGGGATTTAACGGTTTCCTCAAGGCTGGCATGCAGGATATCGCGGCTCTCCTGGAGTGCCTCCATGGTTTTTTTTCGATCCGTAAAGATACGTAACAGCTCTCTGTCAGCCCTCATGGTCTGGCGAATGGAATAACCAGACAGCAGTGAAACGATCCCTAAGATAATGATTGAAACAGCAGAGAGTTTTTTCCGAATCAAAGCAATCTCGGCATGGACATCATCGACGTACATGCCGGTCCCAATAATCCAGCCCCACGGCTCAAATCCTTTTATATAGGACAGTTTCGGCACTATTTTTTGGGGGTCGTCTTTCCATTGCCACCTATAGTCGACATACCCTGCACCCTCCCGTTTCACAACCTCCACGAATTTTACGAAAAGGTGCTTTCCGTGCGGGTCCGCAAAGTCAGAAATATCTTTCTCCTCAAGATCGGGGCGATAGGGGTGCATAATCATTCGCGGCGTCATGTCGTTGATCCAGAAATAATCCTTTTTCTCCGGGCCATACCGAAGCTTTTTGATTCTGAGAATAGCCCGTAACTGCGCTTCGGGCCGCGTCAATTCACCGAGTATTTCCCGCTCATGGTAGCTTTCAAGCAGACTCCAGGCTGTTTCCGTCAACTCACGAATGGTTTCCCGCTTTCTGGCAAGAAAACTCTTTTCAAGTTGCGGCAGGAGAATAAAAAAGATGGCCGTAACATAAAGCACAATGGTAAGCAGCACCGGCAGGGCTATTCGGCGGGAAGTCTTGTGGGACATACTTTTGATGGTTTGTTCAGGCATTGCAACCGACCGGTTTAGAATTCAAGAATTTAACCACCCCATCTCATTAAGATGTTTTGATTATCTGATATTCCCGACATATTTGCAATGGTTGCTTTCTACAAGCTATCTTAAAATAGCACCTCCTGGTTAAAGAATACCGCACTTAGAAAAAATAATTCCGCTCCCGATGGGGATTCCCTGAGAACGGAATTATTTTCGCGGCCTGTGACGATCTGGTCTTTTTACTGAACATCAGCGATTCCCTCTAGCACCTGACTGTTCCCGAACGAACAAACCGTATCGGCAAATCGAAGGGAAAAAGCCATCTGGTAATTAGTCAGTAATCGGTTGCCGAGCGTCTTGGCCAGATGCTTCATGAAATGAAGGCCGTCTAGCGGATCTTCTTCAATAATTCGCAAAAATTGCTCCGCATTGATGAGCATCAATGTACTCGGTTCCCTGCATTCTGCAGAAGCCGAATAGGTTTCGCGGCTTAAAAGGGAAGACCAGCCAAAGCATTCTCCGGGATGGCTAATGGTATGGACCACTTGTCCGCTATCACCGATTGTTAACCGAATGCGCCCTTTAATGAGCACATAAAAATGGGATGCAGGATCACCCTCATAGAAAAGGATATCGCCGGCATCGTGTTTTTGCTTGACCGACTTGTCGATGACCTTTTTAACAAAATCATGGCCAAGACGCCAAAAAAGGTCTGATTGTTTCAGATACATGGGAATCCTCCTTTTATGTCGATGGGTTATGGGGTTCCTCCAATGAGCGTTTTCCGCTTCGATATTTCACCTCCTTTCGTTAGGCACCTATTTATTACAATATCAGGCAGATACCCAAAAGAGCACCTCACGAAACAGGGGCACGCCACCTGTGCAACACCGAAAAGCAAAATCATACGTCGGTTTTCCCCGAAAAACGGGGGCACGAGTACCTACCTGATATGTACTGTTCCTTATAAAAGAACTGCGATCGTCATTTTGAAGGTCAACAAAAAACATTCATCGGTGCGATATCGGCAGGTAGGATATTCATCCGAAACTTTTCGTTCGTATTCCAATGAATTACAATTTCATCGCATCAATCGGCATGATGTTTATTAAAAAGAAAGAGTGGCAACCACGTTTCTTCCTGTATTTTACTAAATTCAGAATGAGATAGCCAATAAAAAAGGCAGTAAGAGCTGGCTCCTACTGCCTTCGTATTTTGGCTCCCCAGCGCGGACTCGAACCACGGACACGGTGGTTAACAGCCACCTGCTCTGCCGACTGAGCTACTGGGGAATGTTGCGTGCTATCTATTGCCCTTAATTCTTTACCTTCCGGGCAACAAATGAAGGTCACTTCTAATAAAGTATCTCCATTTAGTCAAGGAAAATTTGCATTAAAAAAGTGCCAATATCTATTATTCCACTTCGATTTTTCGAACCCGTATGGACAGCTCCTCCAGTTGGCTGGCAGAGGCCTCGGAAGGTGCGTTTGTCAATAGGCAGGCCGCCTTCTGGGTTTTCGGGAATGCAATAATGTCCCGGATCGATGATTGCCCGCATAGAATCATCACCAGCCGATCAAACCCGAAAGCAAGGCCCCCATGGGGTGGGGCACCAGACTCAAGGGCATCGAGCAAAAATCCAAATTTTCCCGCCGCATCCGCTTCTGAAATACCGAGAGCTTTAAATACCCGCTGCTGGACCACCTGCTGATGGATACGAATACTGCCACCGCCCACTTCAGATCCGTTCAGCACCAAATCATAGGCACGGGAGCGAACCGCCAGCGGATCGGTTTCGAGCAGATCATAATCGGTCTCAAAGGGGGCCGTAAACGGATGATGCAGCGCCTGGTATCGTTTTTCGGTTTCATCATACTCCATCATCGGAAATTCCGTAACCCACAGAAAATTGAACAGCTCTTCGTCAATGAGTCCCAGCTTTTTCCCCAGATGATTTCGAAGATGCCCCAAGGCCTCGTTGGTCACCTTGGGCTGGTCTGCCACGAAAAAGACCAGATCGCCAGGCGCCATATCAAGCCTTTCCGCCATGGCCGCCTTCTCATCATCGGTAAAAAATTTAGCGATGGGGCTTTGCCATTCGTTTTCACGGACCTTAATCCAGGCAAGGCCTTTGGCGCGATATACCGCCACAAACTCTGTCAAATCGTCGATCTCTTTTCGGGAAAGATCAATAGCGCCTTTTGCATTCAGTGCCTTTACGATACCGCCTTTTTTGACGACCGATGCAAACACTTTGAAACCGGAATCCTTCACTATATCTGACACTTCTTTTAATTCAAGGCCAAACCGGGTATCCGGCTTATCAAGGCCAAAGCGATCCATGGCTTCCTTATAGGTAAGCGTGGGGAACGGTGTCTCAACCTCTTTGCCGAGCACCTCTTTAAAAACAGTTGCCATAAGCTGTTCTGACACTGCCATGACATCCTCTTCTCCGACAAAGGACATTTCCATATCGATCTGGGTAAATTCCGGCTGACGGTCAGCACGAAGGTCTTCATCCCTGAAACACCGCACGATTTGGTAATATTTTTCAAATCCGGAAATCATCAGCAGCTGCTTGAAAATTTGGGGGGATTGCGGCAGCGCATAGAACTGTCCGGGATTGACCCGACTTGGCACCAGATAATCGCGGGCCCCCTCAGGTGTGCTTTTGGTCAACATGGGGGTTTCCACATCGATGAACCCGTTCTCGTTTAAAAACTGCCGGACCACGGCTGCGGTTTTGTGCCGGAGAATAATGTTGTTTTGGAGTTGAGGTCTTCTAAGATCAAGATGACGGTGCTTTAACCGAATGGTCTCAGAAACATCCACGCTGTCTTCGATAAGAAAGGGCGGTGTTTGCGCGGCATTGAGGATCTTTAGTTCATGAACCATCACCTCAATCTCGCCGGTTTTGAGCTTTGGGTTGCGCATCCCTTCAGGGCGCGCACCAACCGTCCCGCGAACACCGAGAACAAATTCGCTTCGGAGGCCATGGGCTTTTTGATGAACGGCCAGGTTCACGTCCGGATTGAACACCACCTGCGTGAGTCCCTCTTTGTCCCTCAGGTCAATAAAAATCACCCCGCCATGGTCCCGGCGACGTTGCACCCATCCCATCAGAATAACCTCCTTGCCGATGTCTTTGCCACTTAACTCACAACAATGATGGGTCCGTCTCATATCTCCCAAAATATCTAACACGCAGATTGCTCCTTTCTCGCAAATTGGCCAGGGCCAATCTGAATCACTGTTTTGATGCCGCTACAATGCGTTGAATTTCTTCTACCAGGCTTCCAAACGGCACGGCAACCTGCTCCTTTGTCGCCATATTCCGAATTACGGCAGCCTGGTCCGCCAATTCGTTGGATCCAAGAATCATCACATGCCGAGCCCCCAACCGGTTGGCCCGCTTCATTAAACTCTTTAAGCTCTTTCCGGAAAAATCCATCTCCGTCTGAATGCCGCGACAGCTCAGATCACATGCCCAGGCCAGTGCTTTCTCCTGACACGCCTGATCCAATGCCGCAACAAAAAGATCCGTCGGCTTTGAACCGTCAATATCCCCCAGCCCCATCACTTCCACCAACCGGTCAAATCCGATGGCAAATCCCACCGCCGGTTGCGCCGGGCCCCCAAGGGTTTCGATGAGCCCGTCATATCGCCCACCTCCGGCAATCGCACTTTGGGCACCCAAGCTTCCTGTCTGTATTTCAAAGGTTGTCCGAGTATAATAGTCAAGCCCCCTGACAAGCCGCTTATCAACCACATAGGCGACCCCAAGTTGGCCTAAACTGTCTTTCACTGCTTTGAAATGCGCCAAGCAATCCCCACATAAATGGTCTGAAAGCGACGGCGCCCCTGCCATCGCCGCCCGGCACCCCGGCACCTTACAATCCAGTACCCGCAAAGGGTTCTGGGTTCGCCGCCGGTTGCAATCCGAACAAAGGTCATCTGTCACCGCCCCGGTAAAATCCAACAATGCCGCCTTGAATTGGGGCCGACAGGCAGGACAGCCCAGGGAATTGATATGAGCCTTGATGTCAGTCACTGAAAGACGCGTTAATAAAACAATCAGCATGTATATGAGCTGGGCGTCGATAAGCGGGGAGGATACCCCAAACACCTCGGCATTGATTTGATAAAACTGCCGGTAGCGTCCTTTTTGAGGTCGTTCTCTTCGAAACATAGGGCCGATGGTATAAAATTTCTGAACCGGATCGACCGCATACAACTTATGCTGAATGTACGCCCGAACCACCGAAGCCGTAGCCTCCGGACGCAGGGTGAGGAGATCTCCCTTCCGGTCCGGAAAGGTGTACATCTCTTTTTCGACGATATCAGTCCCCTCACCAATGCTGCGCGCGAAGAGCTCTGTTTTTTCCATGATCGGGAGTCGAATTTCACTGAACCCGAATGCTTCAAAAATCTGCGTCGCCGCTTCCTCGACCTTTTGCCAAAGCCCTGTTTCACTGGGAAGAATATCTTTAAAACCCCGAATTAACTGTATCATATCTGTGTATTCTTCTGATGCATATTAAAACACCTTTTTCTTGGTGCATATCATGTATAATGGATAGTAAATAAACTAGTTTTTTTAACTGAAAGCAAGCCAATAGTCAATATTTATATCCACTGGTTTCCGTATCTTGCGCTAGCACTCGCTACTTTTGACTTGACACGGAATCACCATAAGTACTAAGCATTCTAGTATCCAACCATCGGGTACCCGCTCAAAACAACGTTTTTTCTGTTAAGGAGGTGCCGCCATGCCGGGCCAGATCACCGTTACCAGTCTTCTCAAAATGAAAGAAAAGGGTGAAAAAATTGTCAATCTCACTGCCTATGACTATCCATCTGCAAAATGGTTGGATGAATGCGGCGTCCACATCGTTCTTGTGGGCGACTCTCTGGGAATGGTGGTCCAAGGCGAATTGAGCACCTTACCGGTCACTATGGACCAGATGATATATCACACCCGGATTGTATCACGGGGCGTTTCCCATGCCATGGTAATTGGTGACATGCCGTTCATGTCTTACCAAACCAGCACCCGGGAAGCCATTGCCAATGCGGGTCGTTTTTTAAAGGAAACCGGGGCAGCCGCGGTAAAACTTGAAGGTGGGGCGACTGTGGCAAATCTCATCCGGGACATTACCCAAACAGGTATTCCGGTCCAGGCCCATATCGGCCTGACCCCCCAATCGTTCCACCAAATGGGAGGGTTCAAAGTTCAGCGAGATGAGGACCGCCTCATTGCCGATGCACTGGAGGTGGAAGCCGCTGGGGCATTTTCAGTTGTTTTGGAAGGCATCCCTGCAGACATTGCCAAAAAAATAACCGAGAAGCTGCGGATCCCCACTATCGGAATCGGCGCAGGCCCTCACTGTGACGGGCAGGTCCTGGTGCTGCACGATTTGCTGGGCCTTTTTGACCGACATACCCCCAAATTTGTAAAAAAATATGCCACACTGGGGGACATTGCCAAGTCTGCCGTAAAAAAATATGTGACCGATGTTCAAGAAGGAAGCTTTCCCGCAAAAGAGCATTGTTACTAAACGATGAAACTATCATTCGCCATTGTAGGATGCGGCAAACTGGGAACCACCCTTGGTTTCTTTATGGCCCAACGGGGCTATCGAGCCATAGGCGTTGCCAGTAAAAGTCTGGATTCGGCCAAAAGCGCTGCCGAGCTCATCGGCGCGAACCGTGCCAATCAACATCCCTGGGAGTTTACCCGAATGGCGGACATGGTGTTCATTACCACACCGGATGGCATTATTCACGATGCGTGCAATGAAATTGCGGGAAAAGATGGTTTCAAGCCCGGTGGTGTCGTACTTCATTGCAGTGGTTCTCTACCCTCTACAATCCTTGATACTGCCCGGCAAAAGGGTGCCCATATCGGGTCCCTTCATCCACTTCAGAGTTTTCCGGCAGTTAAAACCGACCCGAACCCCTTTAAAGGTATCATTGCCGCCATTGAGGGGGACCCTGCGGCAATTGAAACCGCCAGACGGGTTGCCACGGACCTTGATGCCATTTGCCTTGAAATCAAGACAGACGCAAAGATACTCTACCATGCATCTGCAGTTGTGGCATCCAATTATCTTGTTTCGCTAATGGACCTGTCCTTTCAATTGATTGGTGCCGCGGGAATATCCTCTCAGGACGCTGTGCGAGTCCTCTATCCGTTGGTCAAGGGGACCCTTTCCAACATTGAAAAGATCGGTATCCCGGCAGCACTGACAGGCCCCATTGCCCGGGGAGATATTGAAACGGTGGCGGACCATCTTACCGGCATGCAAGAAAAAACGCCGGACCTCATCCCGCTCTACCGGGCAATTGGTCGCCACACCGTTAACGTTGCGGCAGCCAAAGGAACAATTTCTGAAGAAATCGCCTCAAAAATCAACGCATTGTTTAGGGATAAGAATCCGTAGCCACCGATAACTCCAAATCATATGGCATGAAGTGTTAATGGGGCATTGCCCATGGCCTTATTGGCCGCCTCAAGTTGCTCCTTCCCTGAAATGACCGCCACGGCTTGTCCCTGTGAAGGATCCCCAAAATAGGTTCTTGCAACCGCCATTACTTTCTCTCTGTTTATGGCGAGCAAATCCGTCTTATATTGACGTCGCAGTTCGTCTGTCATTGACAGGATCGTTCGTAGAAATGACTTTCTCGCCCCTGGCCCAGGCGGATCAGGCTTATCAATTTCTGAGCAGACCTGCAGCAATGCCTCGTTTATGTCCTGGTCTGAAAATTCTCCAGAACAGATAAATCCATAGGCATCATCAAACGTTGATAGTGTTCTTACGATATGGGGGTCACGGTAGGAGGCAAAAGAAAACTGACCATCTTCAGAGGAATAAAGGCTGAAACCACCATACGCTCCCCCTTTCTCCCGGATTTCTCGATGGAGAAAAAGTGAACGAAGCATTTTACTGATCACCGCAAGCGCTGGCGCATCGGGATGACCGATTGAAACGGCCTGAAAGGTTTTAGAAACAAAAGAGACCGCCGATGACGTGTACCATCCCTCTCTGGGAAGCGTTTCACCCATCGGCCCCATTTCCGGCACCTGAAACAGTGGCAAGCTTCCATTTCCCCTATCGCCAGGTGGCATTTTTTCCTGGAAGGCCTTGTCAAATTCGAGACTTTTCTCAAGGTCTGACGCCCCGCCAATGTAAGCCGCTTTCGTATTACCACTCATAAACAGCCCCGTTGCGATTGCCCTTAGCTTCGCGGCCATCTCTGACAGCGTATCGGCATCTAATTTTTCAGTTAATGCCTTGATGTGTTTAAGTTGCGATACCCCATACCAGGTTTCTTGCAAGGATGCCTGGGGCGAAAACTGCCTCGCGGCAAGTGACATTGCCAACCGGTGGCCGTTATGAACCACCATCGACTCGAGCCCAGACCGATACTCACGAATCAATTGCGCCAATCTGTCATGATTTGAAAAGTCAACCCGGAGAGAAAGTTCTTCTATAATATCAAACATGTGCGCCTGGTTTCTCGACAGGCACTTTCCCTCCAGCAGCATGAACGGAACGCAGCTGCGATTTCCGCCTGCTGCCGTCCGGGCATGCGCCCCCACCCCCACCCCACCGGTATAGGCGTCTATCCTCCTTGCCATATCTACATAGTCATATTTTTCAGTTCCCACCTTGTTAAACGCATAGCAGAAAAAGGGAACCATCGGTATCAACGCCGCGGGAAGGGCCCCAATCCCAAGGGCCGCCGTGTAATAAAATATCCCGGCGGAGGCGACTTCATAGCATACCCCGAAATCCGGCTGGTATTGCGCACTTTTCTCAAAGGAATGAATCGTAACAGGGATATCGCTTCGAACCAGGGTCGGCAGGCAGGTTAAATCTTCATGAGAGTCCTGTAATGCTGCCAATGCCGATGCATCTTGCTTGATTTGTTCCACATGGGAAGCACTCAAACTGGACTTGATGCCGGATAGTTCTTCGGCTGTGCGCGCCTCTTCTCTCTGGGAAAGTTCTGAATCTGGCAAGAGTTTAAAAAGGACCCGGTGGGGGTTGTCCAGAAAATACTGTCTGATTTTCCGCTCAAAAAAATCACCCGCTTGAACTTCTTTCCGTATCTGTTCGACGTCTGCGTCAAATTGCAGCACCCGGGTGGGGTCTCCCCCGTGAAACCAGGTACCACAGAATGCTAACCACAGCTTGAGTCCGAATGGATAGGGTGTGTTGGTTATTTCCTTGCGATGAAATTCAATCTGATGGATAGCGGCCTCTATCAGGGAAGGATCAATCCCCCCAGTAGAAAGGTCGCGCAATACCGACAGGATGATCTGTTCCACCTGCGGTGCATCGGTTTCCGAAATGTCTTTGAGACCCACAGCAAACATCGTATCCCGATTGTCCGGATCAAATCCAGTCCCGTCACTCAAAGATGTTCCAAGCCCTGAATCAATAAGCGCTTTTCGAACGGGAGAGGCAGCATTGCCAAGCAGTATTTCTTCCAAAAGCGTCAATACCAACACTTCGTATGCATCTTTGATATCGGCCGTCAGCCAGCCGAGACAGGCTTGGCATTTCTTTTGGGAATCTTCCGTTAGGCTCAACGGATAATAGTAGGTTGCCTCTCGGGGCGTCTGCCAACGGGGCTGGGATACCACTTCTGTATTTGGATCGATGGCATCGAAACGGTTCAAGACCTCTTTTTTGATAAAAGCAAGCTGTTTTGTCAGGGGAAAATTGCCATAGCTGTAAAAGAATGCGTTACTTGGATGATAATGGCGTTGATGAAACGCCAAAAGTTGCTCATAGGTCAAAGAGGGAATATCGGCCGGCTCTCCTCCCGAATTGAAGCGGTAGGTTGTGTCCGGGTAAAGGGCATTTAAGAGGGAGCGTTTGCAAACCTGGTCCGGGGATGACATGGCCCCTTTCATCTCATTATAAACAACGCCTTTGTAAACAAGCTGCCAGGTGTCCGCATTGCCATCATCTTCAGCTCCGGGCGAACGCTCTACTTCAATACGATGACCTTCCTGTTTAAAGCTGAGCTGGTCTATTTTCGGAAAAAAGGCGGCATCACAATAAACAGACATCAAGTTATAATAATCTTTTTCATTCTGTGTAGAAAACGGATACATCGTCCAATCCGACGCTGTAAAGGCATTCATGAAGGTACTCAGACTTCTTTTCAGCATGGAGAAAAAAGGATCCCGCACTGGGTATTGTTTGGAGCCGCACAGGACCGTATGTTCGAGAATATGCGCAACCCCGGTTGAATCTTGAGGAACAGTTTTAAAGGCCACCCCAAATGTGTTTTCCTGATCACGGGTGTCAATATGAATAAATTTGGCCCCTGTTGGGATGTGCTGGAGCTCGAAACAGGTAGCATCAATAGCAGGAAGTGCAGTAGTACGAAGCAAATGAAACGCTTCGGCTAAACCGTCACGTATCAGATTCTGGGTCATGGCATCGGCATTGGTCGTCATTTATGATCCTATTCTAAATTGAGAAAGGTACGTTGGTACAACACAGGTGTGTTTAAGCGGCAATGTATAATCCGCGGCGTTTTCGAACAATTTTGCCTGTTTTGTGTAATCTGAAAATGATATTTCTCAGCTTTTTGTCCTCAAATTTTGTTTTTGTTTTAATCTCTGGGATTCCAATCCCTTCTTTTGATTTTGTGATGAGGGCCAATACGACATCTGTTGCATTGTCTCCCACTCTGCCACCGCCACTCCCGCCCCCCCCGAGGCGCGAAGTTCCTCTCGCACTTCCCAAGGCTTTGATGGTTTTTTCCAGGCGGTCTAATCGGTCAGCCATTTTTTCAAAATCTTTCTTTGTCGGAATATTATACTGTTGCATGAAGAATTTGACCATGGCATCAAAACTGACAGCTTTACCTTTTTTCCTCCGCATAATACCCTCCTCATGGGGATAATGTACTGTTGATACGGCCTATCACCGATAACAGAGTATATCTATTAAAAAAAATTACTGAATCACATTATGAAAGTCAAGCAATCATTCGATTGACACACAGTTGAAAAGCGATGACATCCATGTTATCTATCACATTAATTAATTTATTCCCGTTTGTTGATTATTCAAAGGTGCCGTAACCCATGACCTCCGCCCGAACACTCCTTAAAGCATGGGGGATCCCTCCCAAAAAACAGCTTGGGCAAAACTTTCTATCAAATCCATCCACGGCGCAGAAGATTGTTGCCAAAGGTCAGGTACAGCCTGACCATGTTGTATTGGAAATCGGCGCAGGGTTAGGAGCCTTGACCATACCCCTTGCGAAATCTGCACGCAAGGTAATTGCCATTGAAAAAGATCGGCAGATGGCTGAACTGTTAACGACAGAATTAAAATTCAAACAAATTGAAAATGTATCTGTGGTCTCTGCGGATGTATTATCGATTGATATTGCGAAGATTTCAGAAGAGGAAGGTTCCCCGTTATTGATCTTCGGGAATTTGCCTTACAATATCTCTTCCCAGGTGGTGATCCAGGTTATCCAAAGCCGAAAGGCCATCACCCGGTGTCTTCTCATGTTTCAAAGGGAACTGGCAGAACGTTTAGCCGCACCACCGGGATGTAAGGCCTACGGCAGGATTTCAGTAATGCTTCAATACTGCGCGGCGATAAAATCGGCGGTCACGATTCCGGCCCATCAATTTTATCCGAAGCCCAAAGTTGACTCCACTGTGTTAGAAATCGATTTTGAGTCACGCCAACAGTATGACGTAGAAGATGAAACCTTCTTTTTCAGTGTCATCAAAGCTGCCTTTTCGAAACGACGAAAAACGCTAAAAAATGCACTCTCCACCAGTCAGCTTGCCCTCTTGCCCCAGCAGGTCCTCCAAGGGCTAACGGCCGCCGGGGTTGACCCCACTCGTAGGGCCGAGACACTGACCGTTAAAGAGTTTGTGACCCTCAGCAACTGTCTTTTTAATATCTCCTCAACGTAACTACCGTCACATATCTTCTGCAATAGAAACGACCCGATCGCCGAGCATGTTCACATAGCTCCCCATCTCGTTATCATACCACCCGTAAATTACCGCCTGGGTCATCGGCACACGTATCACCTTGTCCTTGAAAGCGGCTTTCAACTGCTCCCCAAATCCAGGGACCTGGTCCAGATCCACCGATAGCTCTGTGGTTCGGGTGTGGGTTTCATGCCCTTCAATAATGGTAGCCGCTTTGGGCGTACCGATGATATCACAGGACACGTTCTGTTTGTCCGTATAATGTAGGTAGTGATTGGGGTCATCCGCTTGCGCCTGACGGTAAACGCCGTTGATGATATCTCTCCGAATCGTTTCGCCGGACATATCTTCCTGAAAATTGATGACAAGGATGATCAGAGAACCGGTTGTCAGGGGCACTCGAACGGATTCAGCAATGAAGCCGATCTCCCGCATTTCAGGAATGACCAGTGAAAGTGCTTTTGCCGCACCGGTGGTGGTCAGAATAATGTTATTCATGATACTCCGATTTTTTCGAAGATCCGTCTTTCCGGTACTAGCAAGTCGGTCCAGAACTTGCTGGGACCCTGTGGCAGCATGGATAGTAGCCATGGACGCTGATAGAATGCGTTTGGCGCCAAAATGATTAATAAGCGGTTTCATCATATGGGCAAGACAGGTGGTTGTGCAGGAGGCGTTTGAAATGATTTTATGCTGCCGTGGATCGTAATCGCTGTCGTTAATTCCCATAACCGTGGTTACAGCATCCTCCGGAATGCCTGCTCCTTTCTTTGCAATTTTGAAAGGCGCGGACGCCACAACTTTTTCGGCTCCGGCCTCAAGGTGACCTCGAACAGACCCCTTCTCGTGGTCGGCCTCCAAGGTCGGATCCAAATATTTTCCTGTGGTGTCCACCACCAACCTAACACCGTGCTCCCGCCAATTGATGCAACGCGGATTCCTTTCCGACCGAAGAAACCAGACCGGAAGGCCATCAATCCGCATGGTACCGCTGGCTTCATCGACATCTGTTACAACATCTCCCCCGTTAAAGCCGTGAAGGTATCTCCCCAGCAATCCATAAGAAGAATCTCTTTCAACGTAATGGGCAATGTCAAACAGCGAGGTGCCCACATGCCGTCCCAGATTTATTGCCAACCCATCAAAATATTTTCGCCCCACATGATGCCATGCGGTTAACTTACCAATTCTGCCAAAGCCGTTAATGCCGAGTATCCGTTGACCATTCACAGAAAATCCGTCCATAGACCCTCCTTATAATAGGAACTTGGTTTAGCGGTGCCACTGGTAGCGGACTGATAAGGTTTCAACACGCGTTGCCCCCCTGGATGGAAGCCCTCCTTAACGATAGGGGGTAACAGCCTTAGGCTTCCTTCACTTTGATTCGGCCCATGTAAACAGAACCCATTCGGCCATCGATGCTGATATATTCTCCTGCCTTAACAAGTGTCCGATTAAAAAATAACGCTTTTTCTAATTCATTGCAAATAAGATTCTCGCAACCCACCACGCATGTCCGCCCGATTCGGTGTGCCACGACCGCTGCATGGGAAGTCATCCCCCCTCTCCCCGTTAACAAACCATCCGCTGAAAAGATTTCCTTAATATCGTCCGGAACCGTGTCACTCCTGACCAAAATAAGGGAGGTCTCCGGTTCTTTTTTCCGCCACTGGTCAATATCTTCCAAACTGAAAACGACACGACCACTCATCGCACCACCACTGACCCCAATGCCATGGCCCATTAGCCGACTTGGATTGACATCCTCGGGTGCAAACGTCAGCACTCTTTTTCTTTCACGAATGGACATGTCACGAGATTGAAGCAAAAAGAGCCTTCCGGACTGGGGCCCCTCAAATGTGAATTCAATCTCCTGGGGACTCCACCCCCGGCGATAGATAAGTTCCGTTGCCCACTGTTTCAACACCCCATAGATTTCTGGGAAATGGGTCTCAAGGGTAATGTCGGTGTCCCGCATCTCGGTATCCTGCTGCATAACGGAAACCGGTAGTGTTTTCACCAAACCCGAAACCACATCTTCCCCCTGATTCCCCAATGTAAAGTCCCCCCAGAGCTTCAGGGTCTCTCCGGACCATCTCGGATTATGGGTAAAAACCACACCTGTTCCGGAAAGCTGGGACAAATTCCCGAATACCATGGCCTGAACCGTCACGGCGGTTCCCCAATCATCGGAAATGCCCATGATCTGACGATAGGTTTTTGCTTTTGGGGTATTCCATGAATCCCATACTTTTTTAATGATCAAACCCAATTGCTCGAATGGTTCATCTATAATATCAATACCTTTGTCCTGAACCCGCTGTTTATAGGTAAGGGCCATTCGCTTCATTTCTTCTCCGGGAAGCCCGCGCTTATAGGCAACGCCGGCCTTGCGTTTAAAGCTGGCCATGATGGCATCGAAGTCATCCCGCTTCATTCCAAAGGCCATACCATAGCACTGGATAAACCGGCGGAAATTGTCCCATGCGAACCATTCATTCCCGGTTTTATGTGCAATCCCCTCCGCAATCTCCTCATTGATTCCCACATCCAAAAAAGTATCCATCATGCCAGGCTGTGATATGGTTGACCCACTTCGAACAGAAACCAGTAGCGGATTTTCAGGATCTCCTAGTTTCTTGCCGCTCTTATACTCGAGAAGCCTCACATGGTGGCGAAGTTGTTCTCTGAAATTCTTCTCTGCCGGCCGATAGCTCTCCACGATATCCCGGGACCGAAACACTTCCGTCGTTACAATAAACCCCGGTGGAACCAGCATACCAAACTGCTTTAACTGATGAATGTGAAACCCTTTGGCGCCCATGTAAATGATTCGCGATACCAGCTTGTTTTCACCATCAATGCTTGTCATGGCACGCTTGGGATCATAGTTAAGCAGCATGATTAGCTTATCTTTGGGGAGCTTGTCCGCCTGGCGAAAGAGCGTGTTCAAAATGCGGCTCAGAAAATTATCCATCTGTTGAAGGCCGAGTGAGCGGGCGATCTGATCGCGTAAAAATATCTCCGATGCCCGATGTACCAGGCGTTCACGGTCGACCTTACTGCCATCCTTCGGCAGGTATTTGGCAAGCAGATGGGATATGGGAATGTGCTTTAGGATTCGGCTCAGATTTTCTTCATGAATATTGTTAAAATAGTCATTGAAAATATTTCGTACTGCCTGGGCAAACCCTTTGAAAATATCCAGATACTGCGTAAAGGTAAAGCCCCTCAAATCAAGCGAATGGGAAAGGAATTCAAGTTGCCGATTAAATTCAATTGAGTTAATCCCTTCAAGATTCAAAGCCCTGCCAAACAGTTGCAGTAGATCGTATATCTGAAAAAAGGTCGCCTTTGTAATGAGGTTAAGATCAATCAGCGAAACGTAGGATTCAAACAATACATTTACGAGCCCCTCGATACGGAAAGACAACCCCAGGGCATCAAATTTGATTTCGTGATAGCTTCCGTACATTGATGGAATATCGACGGTAAAATGTCGTTTTTTATAAATATTTTCCCTTATGTCAAAAATTTCGTCCGACATGATGATCCCATGGAGCATTTCCAGGTATCCGATCAACCCGCTTAATTTCTTTCTGACATCTGATTCGGCCAGGGCGTCTTCCAATTGGGACAGGTTTGGAAACGCTTCCGAGCGAAGTTGGGCGATATAGTTGCCTATTTCGGTAAAATCGAGTTTATATTTCTGATACAACCGGTTATACAAACCAGCCGCCAAAACTAACCGCCGTTTGTCCTTGTCTGAAACGCCTTGTGAATCAGCTAATAGCGACAATATTTTTTCTTCTTTAATTGAAAGCAAAGCATCCGGAAGGTTGATCCCTTTTCCAGCCAGATGGTTCATCGCCCGGTGCATCCCGTCAATATGCAGGCCTTCATCATTGATCTGTTTATAAATATAGGGTGGCACATAGGGTTGAATACGCTTCTTTTCTTTTGTCAACCAAAAAGACAATGTCTCCCGCATGAAACCTAAAATCTGATTACTGCTCTCAACATGGCTTTGCTTTCTTAAGAAATGGACCAACACATCTTTGCGATGCGATAGTTCATCAATCTCTGTGGAGATATCACGGAGTACCCCTTCAGCGCCAATATCATTGAAATAGACCGGAAACAGTCGTGCCAATTGTTTTGCCAGATTGTAAACAGGCCCAATCCGGCTGTTTAAAAGTTGGGTGATGTCCCGGGGAAACAGGTCCGTGTCTTTTACAAAAACACCACAAAGCGATAAGTGAATGGCCAGATAGGAAAGCAGTTTGGGAGACCATTGGGGATTTAGCTTGATGAGTTCCAACCAGGTGCGAATATTGAGCAAATGAGCACTGTTTGCCTTAATCTGCCAATCATTCCCGACGCCTCGAATCATTGGCGCCTGAAACCCTAAATCAATCATGGAATTGATAAAAAAGCTGATAAGATCGCTCTCGTCGGTTTTATAGGCCGCTTTGCCCATATTCAGAACGCAGTTTAAGGCCGTCGCGGGGAAATGTTGACTCCTTGCCTTTAATATTGAAAAGGTTTTTTCAATCAGGCGGTAAACATCGCTGGGAGATCCGTTCGATATGAGCCAACTCAGGGTACGATTGATGTCCCACAGGGTGTCTTCATGAATGAGAGAGAGCCCTGTTACAGACATGACGTGAAAAAGAAAGATCATTTTCCACTGATGGCCTTTGACCGACGCGCCCCCCAGCGTTAACAACTGCTGCGGTATTTGCTTATGGCCGTCAACGATATGATTATATCCCGGCAAGGATAGCAGCGATGACAACAATGCCTGTTGGTTTAATGCCGTATCGTGGACGATCTCCTGCAACAAATCGTTTTTTTCTCTAATATACCGATGGGAAATGTACTGAAAAAGCTTGCCAAATTCATGGGCGTCATCACCATTACTGATCTCTTGCTCAAACCAATCTTGCGCATCTTCTTGTGAAAGCCAGTAGGTGTATGTTTCGGTAAAATATTTAGTCAGGAGCTGATTGGTTGCTGAAAAATCAATCGCATCTTTGGGTTCAATATTTGCCAGTGGTGATAGAATCCGGTTGATCTGATAATAGCTTTTAATGAAAAGAAGAAAGAAATCGTCATCAAATTGATGAATTTGACGGAAGCAATTGTCGATAACCGGCATAAATAATCCCAAGCGGTCTCCGGCTTCTTTGACTATTTTTTGGATATACAGCAACAGGTTATCGATGGCATCGGACTGGACATCGGAATTCACCGAAGCGTGGATCGCATCAATGTAAATGTCTATCAAAAAACCTGCCGCCTGGGGTCCATCCGAATGTTCTTTCAGCAAATGAAAGTAGTCGAGTGTATATCCTCTCGCCTCTTTAACAATAAACTGCCAATTTTTGTAAGGATGAGATAATTCTGTCAGAAAAGTGTTCAACCCTTCGGTCAGGCCATAATATTTGGCCATAATCTGTTGCAACACCCCATACTTTGGCTCAATCTTCACGTCCACATGATAATCAGCAATATTTACTTCCAATGCTTTTGATTGTATTTTCACTGATTGTCCCCTTGATTGGTCATATATTCTATAAAAATTAACAGGCCTTCCGTCTATTTTCAAGGATAATTGCCAGGCGACAACAACCCAATATGGTCATATCTTACTGTTTTTTATATATTTTTTGCATAACAAGCAACAACCACCAAACGCCGATATGAAAAGCTACATTTCAATAAACTATTTTTTATGTTAACTTTCTAAGTAGCGTTAGCAATCAACATGTGATTTCGCCCAAGCAGCCGTCGCACCCCATGAAATAACCAATGGTGAACCAACTGCGGAAACAGTGATATTAGAGGACCTTAACACATGACGGAAAATCAGTACCTGACAATCGACCAATTGATCAAAATTGTTGAAAATGGTGGCACGGTAAAAACCGGTGTCGATGTATATAATGACAAGGGGACATTATTGCTCGAAAAAAATGTGTTGATTCAGTCCTCAAAACCCCTTGTGGTCATTCAACAAAACGGTATTTCTCAGGTTCCCATTAATCCGGATGAAAACGGCGGCCTCTGGGATAAAGATGGTAACGCGATCATCAACAGCGCAACCGCCTCCTCCCCGCCCCCCTCTTTTTCTCGCAAGAACCAGGCAGAAACCAAAAAAAAATTAGACGATATCGCCCGTATCAAACGAGAGGCATCTCAGAAATATAAAAAAGCAAAAGCCAGTATTCAAAAGGTTATTGACGACATTAAAAAGACAGGTGGAGAATTTGATTATGCACCGGTAAAGGAAACCGTGACGGACTTATTCAACTTCATAACAAGCAACGACAGCGCCTTTTTTTACCTGACCAAAGAAATCTTTTCCTATGATGATTATCTCTACCATCATTCGATCAATGTCTGCACCATTGGTACGGTTATCATGAAAAAATATAATGAGCGCTATGGTGCATCAATCAAAAAGTATTCTCGGCAAGAGCTGTTTGACACCTCTCTTGGTTTTTTTATGCATGATGTTGGGAAGGTTCTGATCCCGGACGAAATTCTGAATAAACCGGGAAAACTGACCGATGAAGAATTTAAGATCGTTCGAACCCATTCCTATGAAAAAGGGCTGCTTGTTCTTGAAAAAAATGGCATCAAAAGTCCGATTATCGAAGATATCGTCAAATTCCACCATGGTGCCATTGTAAAAGATGAAGCACGGTGTTATCCGCCGGTCAGGGACCCAGCAGCCGTCCCACCCCACGTCAAAATCGCTAAATTAGCTGACATTTACGATGCCATGACCACAAAACGATGTTATAAAGATGCCTTTAATCCAGTGGGCGTCGTCACAACGATCGTTCGAGATTATGCCAACCAGGAAGATTCTTTGCAGTACATTCTGCATGCGTTTGTGAAATCTGTTGGCATCTACCCTCCCGGCAGTGTGGTCCATCTTCATAATCGGAGAATGGCCTATGTGGTTGACAGTGAAGGGCCGATTATTATTCCGATCACGGACCAACATCGCGCCCCCCTTACCGTTCGGGCAGATCCCATTAATCTTGCCACACTGTCGAGTGATGATGATAGCTGGAAAATCAATGACCAAAAAGCGTTGCTTTCCCCAACAGAGGCATACGCATTGCTCCCGGACTATCTAAAAAATTCCATAGCGGCATGACTCCGGCGCTATTTTCCTCTTAGCAACCCCATCATTCGATAAACCAGCATTCCGGACAGCCAGGCAATATCTTCCGGTGGCAGAATATGCTCGATGGAAGCATCAAACAAGATATTGCCCTCGGTGGGAAATTCTTCATCGCCCTGCCATAAAACGACTTGGAGCGGGATGTTCGGAAACAGCTGAAATTCATAGGCGATATCGCCATAATCAATCGGAACCCCGCCAAGTGTCTCGGCGACCTGTTTCAGCCGCTGCACATCATCTTTAAATGTTTGTGACAAGGGATCAATGGCGCGTTTCACAAAGGCTGAATAGTAAAAAGAAGCGCCGGGAATTTCCCGATAGGCAACCAATTGGCCAGTTTTTTCCATAGCGGGTGCTTTCATATAGTGGAGAATCAGCACCTGCTCCTGAATCGGCACTTCGGTAGGATTTGAAGGATCATTGACACAGTCGTGGCTAAAAACAAAGTCCGGATAGGAAACCCGATAGGCGTTGCCGATAAACGGAACCAGACAGGTGCATTCATCTATCTTTTCAAATCCGGACCGGCTAAGGATAGTTTCAAACGCATCATTCGAGAGCGTTGTTCGGGCCAATTTTCTTGCCGCTTTATAGTCATCAATCCGTGCCATTGTCAGCAAACTCCTTTTTATTATGTAAAGATAGGTCATGTCCTGTGCGACACACCCAACTGCCTTAACCCTATTGTTGCATTAAAAATGTGGGCCAAAAATGAAAAAGCCCCTCCCTAAAAAAGGAAGAGGCTTTTTCTTAAACGCATAATTACTATACTTCGAGCCAAGAATCCGAAAAGAGCGTTTTCCCAAGAATAACGTTCACGGTTTTGGCAAAGTTTTGCATCTCTTTTGACAGGCTGGCCATGTCCGGATCATTTCCGTCCATGATGCCGTAAATAAGATCAACCACATCCTGTCGCTTGCCTTTTGCAATGTCGATCAGGGTGTCATCCAATGGATCAGCAATCACTGATACCATACCACACTTCTGAAGCATAACCATGTATACCTGATTGAGAATGGGTCTCAATTCATCCGGAACCCCGTTGGAAATGTTTGAAAGACCGCAGGTGCTCTTTGCACCAGGGGCCATATCCGGAATCATTTCCTGAAATGTCATCAGGCTGATCGCCTGGGGTTGTTGGATATTCACCGGCGTTACAATGCCATCCACCCAGATCTTTTCATTGGGGATACCGGCTTCATTGGCAAAATAGAGAAGTTCCACACAAAGTGCGGCACGCTCGTTTTCATCCCGCGGCAGCCCATCTGGGCCCCACATCAGCGCGATGAAGTCAGCATTGTGTTCCGCAGCCATGGGTACCATTCTCTCATATCTCTCAGGCCGACACATAATCGAGTTAACCATGTGTGGTGTACCACAGTCCTTGATTACCTTCAGTGCTGCTTCAATGGCATCGATATTGGATGTATCAAGTGCCAGCGGAAGGTCGGGCACCACATCTTGAACTACTTCAACGACCCAGGGCATCAATTCGTGCCCATCCTTTTTGGCGGGCCCTAAATTGATATCGATGTAGTCCATCCCTTTTTCTTTTTGGAAAAGCGCTTCTTCCTGGATGGGTTTTGGATCTCTTTCTTTGAATGCGCGTCCGATTTTTGTGGAGATCACATTCAAACTTTCACCAATTAGTAACATAATTCCTCCTTTTATCCCTATGGCAGTCGCAATAGGCTGTTTAATACATTTATTCCCGTACGATCAGTCTATACCCGCCTACCGCGCTTTGAGAAATGCCGGAATGTGCGCAGCTTCTCTTGGCCCAACGGTGATGGTCCATCCGGGAAGCTCTTCCTCAATATCGCCGGCAATGGCCGCTGCATAACCGGGTATGATTAGTTCCGTATGCTTGACCTTGTCCATGATGCCTGACTTTTTGATGAACATGCCCACATCGTCCCCGGCAAACTTGCCAGCCGCCCAGGCGGTGAGTACGCTCAACCCTTCAGAATCTTTGATCAGCAGCCAAGCCGGCACTTTGCTTCCTTCAATTTCACCGGACACGATAAAGTAGGTCAATGCAAAGTTGGTGGTGACCAGCACCGGAGAATTCTCATCCGGGTTCCCAATTTCATAGATACCCTCAGTAACCGTCATGGGCCGCTGTGGATCGGTAAAAATGTTCAATCGTTCCAACAGGAGCGGGAAGACATTCTCACCAACAAAATCGGACATCACAACAATACCGCCATATTTGGCAATTTGCATGCCGGCAATCAGCGTCTCCATATCGACATTGGATGCCATCTCACAGGGAAAATTAATTGTCGGAAAACCAAGTGAACGGTTGCCCGATTTTAAGGCAGCCCGCCGAATAACGATATTATCCTCAAAGCTTTGCTTAATTTCTCTTGCCCCGGAGTCAATCACGATGTCCTTAATCCCCATTCCGGCCAGTTTATCCGTTAAGGGAATCAGGCCTTCAACACTACTGGCCTTCACAGCTATCGGCAGATCATTGTCTTTTGCAAGGGCGCCAAAATCATCTGCGTTTGCCTCGGTGGCAGCATACATCAAAGGTCTTTTGAATTTCGTGGCCTCAACGCCGGCTTTCATCACATCCAAATCTTCGGTCATCAAAATTACGTTGAACTCTGAAGTTTCGGCAATGGTTTTAGCGGTCTTTGCAAAGGCGTCCTTGTCACCGTTTGCGTCTTTCACGGCAATCAGTTCGGGGCGGAGGTTCAAGCCAACCCGTTCATACTGAATCGCGTTCCAAGCCACCAGTTTTCCGGTCAAATCTGCTTCAGAAATATCGGATCCTACCATAGCGGATAAAAGTGTGGGGTTGAAAAATGTTTTTTCATGTCGATACAATACGGTTTCGCCCCCTGTTGTTGCAGCACGTACTCCTTTTCCAACTGCCACTGGCCGAATGGGAGGCGCAGACGCTTCAGCCAACTGCTCTCTGGCTTCGTCTGAAACGTAAGGGCAACTATCCAACTCTGCCTTGCCTGATGCAAGGTTCATGGCAAATGCAAGACAAGTCGGAACACCGCATTCTTTACAGTTAGTCTTTGGCAGGAGTTTGAATATCTGTATCCCGGTTAATGCCATTTTTATCTCCTTATCCTTTTACGTCCCCTGCCGGTCCTTTTCAGTGGAACCGGTTTAAGGAAGTAATAGTAGTAAATTTAGATGAAAATACTGCTTTCCAAAATGTGGGCGGCACCTCTATTTGCCGCCCACAGGTAACGATCACTATCCTACAAGTGGTTCCATCGACAAAGCCGGATGTCCTTTTTCTTCCAGCCAGGGCAATATTTCTTCTTCAGTGATACCGACGGTTTCATCTGCAATCATGTCATAGAGGTTCGGGTAACCCATCTCTGCGCCACGTTTTTCGATCCGTTCCTTGATTTCCTCTTTCAGGATTTTAGGCATCCAGACCATTCTCAGCAGTCCACCGTCACCGGCAATAAATTTCCGCTGGGTAATGTTGTATTTGGAGTGACCCACGAATCCGGGGGAGGATGCCCCGCCGCCCATAACACCGGCCAGTGTGGTAAACTTCATACCACAAGGTGTGTCACCGGCGTAATCACGGCTGACAGTCATCACCCCATTACAAGCAGGCAGCATGGCAGCGATACACTCGCAGCATCCGCAGGTGGTCATCGGATCTTTTACCATGGAGTAAAAGTTATAGTGGGTAATGGCCCCTCTGGAGGCTTGCCTGATAAAATCGTTGACCCCTTTCCACTGACCCATTTTCGGATCAAGGCATTCGCCTTTGATAATCGGCTGGTTGGGACCGGTGGGATTGATTTCAAAGGACGCCTTACAGTCCATCCAGTTGTAGGCACCGCAAAGTCCTGTCCGTTCTGGGCTCACAGAACATACGTGGCTTGGCGCAAAAGACTGGCAGAGTGTGCAGGAGTAGTAAGTTTCGACATCCTCGTCTGTCATCTTTTCAACTCGCTCGTCACGTGTTTTGTATTCAGCGCGGGCACGTTTTGTCAGTGCCTCAACGTCTTTTTTATCGGTGTAAAGGGTAACCTGGACTTTGTCGACAATCTTTTGAAAATCCTGATGGAACTTGGCATGGAGCACCACACCAATATGTTTCAGGGAAAACCCTTTTTCCATGGCAGCCTTGCTTATACGGACCCATGAAATGTCTCGTTGCCCGATGTGCATAATGCCCTGAATGTAATTGACGAGATGGTGGATCTGACGTTCCATGATCGGCTCGAAATCCGACTGGAATTCACGGCCAGCAATCTGAACATAGATGCCCAGGGGAAAGGTTTCTCCTTCTTTGAGATCGGTGACATCCGGTCCCACGATCTCCACCTTGCCGTCTTCGATTTCATTCATTTCGGCCATTTTTACGAGCTCGGTACACTGTGTCTTTCCGCCGCCGCACTGGGCATGGAGGTCTGCACCACGAACACGTTCACCCTCATAAGCAGGACCGAATGACATCGGAATGTCGATTTCAGCAACGGTCACTTTCAGGCCACGAATTTCAACTGATTTTTGGCACATTTCATCGTGGGGAACATTTGCCACCACATGCTCGTAAGTACAAACACCCGTGGGAAGTATTTCCGGGATGTCCGTATCGGCCAAGGTTGGGAAGCCCCAGTTAACACAACCGGCTGCTGCGGCACCCCATTCTGTACCCACATCACCAAGCGCATTTACGAAAGCGAAGATACGGTCTTTGTTGTAAAGCAACATTTTTCTGTAATCGCCGGGTTCAACGCCACCGAACGCCATCGCAGCGCGGTTTGCAAAACCCAGTGCAAAGATCGCAGAGGAGATATCCGGACCAAAGGGAACAATTCGTGTGTTCCACCCGATCTGAACGCCAGCCTCTAACAGCTGTTGGGCAACGGTGGTGCCGTTGTGATTGGCAGCCAGAAAAATGTAAAGACTCTTTCTTTGGTATTCTTCCACAATGTCTTTTGCTATCTCAGGTGTGGGAGCAGCGCCGACGATCGCTGCAAATCCAGGGGCAGACCCATCTACAAATTCAACCCCGCGTTTTCTGAAAACAGTATCGTCTGCCGCACCAAGCCAAATTTTCCCGGACTCTTCATCAATCTCTTCAGAATGGAGATAGAAATCAGGATCATTCAAATAACGGAGTGCTTCTTTAATCTCAAATGCCAACAATGAGGCCATACCGGCATCCAGTAGTGGGCCAAGGTAAGGAAGGTGATTTGCCCCTTTCACATGGGGAGGCAAAAGGCCCCGGGCAAAGGCAAGTGGTTTTTTCATATCTTCGAGTGTTTCCACTTTATGCCCCAGCAATGAATAAATCACCGGCAGGTAGTAGGCAGTATTTGGAAACCCGACTTTAGTGGAAGCATCGTATGTATCAAGGGCTTTCTGGTATTCTCCTTCTACTTTCGAAACGATGTTATAGCCACCCTGTATGGCAGCAAATGCAACTAGTTTGGACATTTCTTTCCTCCTTCGTTGAGGATTTTTTTGTTCATTGATTCCTCAAAAGCACCGTCAGTCTGCAAACGTTCCTTAGGCCACACGACGATGAATTCGATCGAGTTTGTACAGCATCTTTTCAAGCTTTTCGCCTTGGATTTCCAATGGTTTTTCTGCATCAGCCTTTAATTGAACCAACTGAGCCTCTCGTTCTTTCGCCATTTTTTCTCTCAGGACCGCTTCTTCGGCTTCCATTTTGGCTTTGGCTTCGGCTGCTGCCTTGGCGTCTGCTTCTGCTTTGGCTTTGGCGTCTGCTTCCTCTTTGGCCTTGGCGTCTGCTTCCGCTTTGGCCTTGGCGTCTGCTTCCGCTTTGGCTCTTGTTTCGGCATCTGCAGCTGCTTTTGCTTCGGCGTCCGCTTTGGCTTTGGCTTCCGCGGCAGCATCCATAGCAGGTGCAGCTGCTTCTACTTTCGGAGCCTCTTCCTTAGGAGTTGCTTTCTTCGGTGCTGCTTTTTTTGCCGCAGCTGCTTTTTTCGGTGCCGCCTTTTTCGGTGCCACCTTCTTTTCTAATTTTGGCGCTGCTTTCTCTTCCGGAATAGTAAGATCCGGTTTTGGTGCAAGCTTCGCGTAGTCGATATCAACTGCTGCCAGTTGTTTTTCAACAGCCGCTACATCTGTAGCTGCTCCGCCGTCTGTCAACAGGTCGATAAACGCCTTTGTCATTCGAACGGCTTCGGGATGGCGCATAATAAGGACGTTCGACCCTGCAAGTAGGTAATTCACAGCACCAACAGCTTCCATTACGATACCACGTCGTTCGGGGTCACCCAGCGTCGGTGCATCTTCTACCGTCTGTTTGGCTTCTTTACATTTCCAGATTTCGTTTGCCAGGTTATTGATAACAGGAAGCTGAAGCTTGTCGTCGCCCTGGGCAAGCGCAGCCATGCGCAGTCTTTCCATAACGGAATAACTGTATTCAAGCCCATACCCCAAACCACCGGTGGTCGGGTCAATGATCATACGATCAAGGGGCATGCCGAGGTTTTCAAGCAAGATATTGATCTGCTTTGCAAGGTTAACATCGATAGGTGATGAGGAGATGACGGTGTGACCGTATCCCATGGCCGCAGCACCGATACTTTTGTGGTTTTTGTCTTCCACTGGTCCGAGCGTCAGTTTTTCCCCTTCACACTCTTCGGAAATTTTCTTCAGGACTTCCTCATCCTTCTGGGGGTTAGAGGTTCCCCATACGATGAGCGGCACTTTGATTGCACCAAGCACCTTTTTGACGGTGGCGACTGCATCAGCAGCACTGGCATCGGCACCATTAGGGTCTGTGCTTTTCAGCTGGAGCACGATCATGTCTGCTCCATAATCATCTACACATTTTTTCGCCCAAGCTGCTGGATCAGAAAGGACATCTTTAAATGGCGCAGCTGACGCTTCCGGCCAATCTTCAGGTGTCACATCCCATACTTCCATTGCAATTTTCGGTTTGTTGGGCATATCTCCTTCGAACTGATAGAAAGGATAACATGTCTCACCACCGACGGTAACAGCTTGGTCACCTTTTCCAATAGCTATCTCCTTTATGCTTCCTGCATAGGATTCTTTAAATACCTCTAAGCCCAATGTTACCTCCTTCGGATTATATCAAGTTGGTATTAAATGTTAAAATCATCCGCGGGACAAAAAAAAAGAATCTATAAAGATTCTTCCATCAAAATTCATCGCCTCCCTTCAAAATTAGGATTATATTTTTCTAGTTGATTGATATATTTATGGGACCAACCATTCGGTTGCATCCATGACGAGCAATTATGTTGGCCTATATCACGAACCACAGCGACTCCACTTGGAAATGACCGGTTAACCGTAATACGATTTAAAATTAACTAATAATGCACCCTGCAACATAATGCAGGGTCTTCAATTCACTATACAATATGCCAAACAATGTTTCCTATATGATGGCTACAACTTTGTCAACAGATGAGCAGCTGTGAATCCCATAAAAATTTCCAAAATAATGCGACAGCTATTCAACCAACTTAATTTTAAAGAAATATTTTAAGCCTCTGTTTTTTTCATATATTTGGATCACATCTGCCCACATCGCTTAGCGGGTTGCCGCCTGCCGGACTGCCAATCGTATTTCCCGCCCCGCTTCCAAGCGCGTTTTTAATTTCGGAAAAAGGTTAATATCCGTATGGGGCAAAAACAACGATGCCACGTATTTGTCCATGTAGGAGGGCGTTTCAGAAAGCTCGAAATTTGTCATCTTGGTCCTTACCTCAGAGACATCCCGCCGTATGCGGTTGGTCAATGAGCTCATCCGCGCCCCCATCAATGACCCATTTCCAATATAGGTGACTTTGGCGGGGTCGATTTCGGGGAGCAGGCCAATGGTAATCGCTTTTTCAAGATCAACATAGCTCCCAAAACCACCGGCAAGGATGATATGGTCAATATCATCCATGGTGAAACCGACCTCTTCAAGAAGGGTTTGACAACCACTGAACATTGCGCCTTTGGCCCGGATCAGATTGTCAATATCCGGCTCCGTCAGGACCACATCCCGATCGATCTGACTCTCATGCTGCCATGCCAGGACATATTCATAGATGCCATTCTCTTCCCTGATTCGGGGAGTATCCAATTCCCGGTTAAATTTTCCCTGATGGTCAATAACGCCCATCTCAAAAAGGGTGGCGACAATGATGATCAGTCCAGACCCGCAAATGCCTTTGGGTCTTACCCGGCCGATCGTGATATTCATCGGTTCGAGCGTAATAGGATCAATGGAAAAATCTTCGATAGCGCCTTTGCTGGCCCGCATCCCAAGCTTGATTCCGCCTCCCTCGAAAGCCGGACCGGCTGAGCATGCGGCACAGGCAAGCCAATCCTTATTGCCAATAACAATCTCTGCATTGGTACCGATATCCATGTATAGGGTTATCTGTTCGGTTAGATGTATACCAGAACCCATGACACCAGCTACAATATCGCCGCCAACATAGCTCGATATCTGGGGATAAACCAAGGCGGTAACATGTTCCGCAAGGTCCAATCCAATATCAACAGCCCGAATGGGCGGATACATTGTGGCCGTCGGCACATACGGAGACCGACGGATATGCCGGGTATCCACTTTTAACATTAATTGGGTCATGGTGGTGTTGCCAGCAAGGGTGATCGTCGATATTTCATCAGGATCTATTTTTCCTTTCTTGACAATCTTACCAATGACACGGTTGATCGTCTCAACAACGACCTCATGCAATTTCTCTAGCCCACCCGGTTTCTCAGCATACATCATACGGCTGATCACGTCTTCACCATAACTTATCTGGCCGTTAAAATCCCCGTACTCTGCCAGCACTTCTCCGGAGACCAGGTCAATCAGTTGCCCATAGATTGTCGTGGTGCCGACATCCACTGCAATGGCATAATTCCGCGCACTTTTGTCACCCGGTCGAATGTTAATAATGCGGGTTTTCCCCTCCTCGCGCACCGGGCGGGCCAATGTGACGGTCACTTTGAAATCGTTTTCCCGAAGAATGGGGGAAATCTTCCGAATAAGCGGCAACTCGACTTCCAACCGATGTTCATCGTGCTGAATACGCAAGTGATTAATTAGCCGTGTTAGATCCGGTTCGTTATCCTTGGCGGTTGGTGGTGGCAATTCGACATATTTCGTTTCAACCGGTGGAACAAACAGCCCCCTTTCTTTTAATTCACCAAAATCCATTTGCTTGATCTCAGCTGTTTTTCGTGGGGTGCTTTGCAAATTCAATACACTGGCATCAACTTCCGATTCGACGGGCACCCGAACCTGAAGATCGCTCTTGGGAATTGCCGTACATGCCAAGCGGTAGTTTTTCGCAATATCCGCCGGTGAAAGTTTTTCGGAAATACCGCCTTCAACTTCGCCCTCTTCAATGATGACCCGGCATTTACCACAAACGCCTTCACCACCGCAGGAAGCATTCACATGCACACCTGCATTCAAGGCCGCCCGGATCAGTGTTTCGCCGTCAGCGACCTCAATTTTCTTTTGATGCGGCATAAAGGTCACAATATGATTGCTCATAGGTATTCTCCCCATGTTGCCCGAATAAATAGGTCTTGAGTTTATTGCTGGTTTGTATTTCACCTGTAAAACTAAAAAGAGTTTACTATAATAAATGATCATGGGGGAATCAAGAACGTTTCAATTATTATCAACCCCTTGAAATAAATAATAAATACCTATAAAGTGCCATACGGGTGAAATTTCAACGGTAATTCAAGGAGGAAAACATGAATTCATTGATAGTGGCAGTGGGAGCAGCATTACTGTATTTGGCTGCGTATCATACCTATGGGAAATTTCTGGCGCGCAAGCTCTTCAAGCTGGACACCCATCGACCATGCCCAAGTCAAACCCAGGAAGACCGGGTTGATTATGTCCCGACCAAAGCGCCGATTCTGTTTGGACATCATTTCACCTCCATTGCAGGTACCGGACCCATTGTGGGCCCGGCAGTTGCTATCATCTGGGGTTGGCTACCGGCCCTTATTTGGATTTTGTTTGGATCGATTTTCATGGGTGCCATTCACGATCTTGGCGCCATGTCCGTTTCTCTTCGAAATCAGGGACGCAGCATCGGCGATGTGGCGTCGGATATTATTACGCCTCGTGTTCGAACACTTTTCCTTATTATAATATTTTTCCTGTTGTTAATCGTGGTGGCAATTTTCGGTGTGGTAATCGCCATAGTCTTTGACATGTTTCCGATCGCGGTATTGCCGGTTTGGCTTGAAATTCCAATTGCCCTTTGGCTGGGTCACCAAGTCTATCAGAAAGGGGCATCTCATCATACCATGAGCCTCATTGCGGTCATCATCATGTATGCAACCGTTGTCATTGGGGCCTACTGTCCCATCAAGCTGGGCTCCTTTTGGGGGCTGGATCCCGTGGCCATTTGGGTCATCGTCCTTTTGATCTATGCGTACATCGCTTCCACCTTGCCGGTCCAAACCCTTTTGCAACCAAGGGATTATATAAATTCGCATCAGCTTTTCATTGCCCTCACCCTTCTGGCATTAGGGGTCATGGTAGCCCGCCCCCCTCTTGTGGCACCACCGGTCAGTCTTTCAACCACTGGTGCTCCGCCAGTCTTACCAATGCTCTTTGTGGTGGTTGCCTGCGGCGCGATATCAGGTTTTCACGCCCTTGTCTCTTCCGGGACATCATCCAAACAGTGCGACAATGAAATGAGTGCGCTGCCGATCGCCTATGGCGGGATGTTGCTGGAAGGAATGCTAGCCGTTTTTGTGCTGATTGCCTGCGGTGCTGGTTTGGGAATGGGCTTATCTACCGAAGGCGGCATGCTTACCGGAACGGCGGCCTTTTCGCATTACTATGCCAGTTGGGGATCCCTTTCGGGCCTGGGATCAAAAGTCAGCGCCTTTGTGATTGGAAGCGCAAACATGATTAACGAAATAGGCCTTCCAGAAGAAATCACCCTGACCATTATGGGTGTTTTTGTCGCGTCCTTTGCCGCCACGACACTCGATACCGCCACACGGCTGCAACGTTATATCGTCGCTGAATTGGGCAAAGCATTGCATATCAAAGCCCTTGAAAAAAAACACCCTGCAACTGTCATCGCGGTGTCAACCGCTCTGATTCTGGCCTTCTATAACGGCAGCGGGAAAGGCGCCCTATCATTGTGGCCGCTGTTTGGTACTACCAATCAGCTTCTCGCCGGTCTTTCCCTATTGGTCGTCAGCATTTATCTTTTCCGAAAAAAAGCGCCGGTGTATTTTACCTGTCTGCCGATGCTATTCATGCTGCTTATGACCGCATGGGCCATGACGATTAATTTGAAGCAATACTACGCAAAAGCAAACTGGCTTTTATTTTGTATTGGCATGATAACCGTTTTATTGGAAGTGTGGATGTTGGTCGAAAGCGTGCTGCTGTTTTATAAACTTATGGATGAAAAACGCGCCATCCGGATAGCCGGCAACTGCAACAGAGAGGTTTCAATCACTTCCAAAGACGTTGCCGGCTGATGGAGGTCACTGTCTTCATCAGTGTCTTGAAAGACAGGGGCTTTTCTAAAAAATATTCTGGCTCAGGGGTGTCCGCAGGCCTACTAAGAAGCGCTTTTGAATCTCCAGAATAAAGCACCACGGAAAGCAACGGAAACTGTTGTTTTATTTGCTGATAAAGCTGCCATCCGTCCAGGTTTGGCATCCAGATATCCGACAAGACGATATCGACTTCCGGGTGGGCCTGTAAATAATCCAGCACCTCTTCAGAATTCTGAAGCGTATCGAGGGAAACATTCTTTACCGACATGAAAAAGGTATGAAGCAGCTTCAAAACATCCGGATCATCATCCACACATAGAATGGCAGGCCGCAACTCGGTTTTTTTATTTCCGTCCGCAGGCAGGTAGACGGTGAATTTACTGCCCACATTGGGATGGGACAGCACGCTGATGCTCCCCCCATGTTCCTGAACCAACCGGTAGCTTACTGAAAGCCCCAACCCGGTGCCACCGGATTCCCGGCGCGTTGTAAAAAAAGGATCAAATATGCGGCTAACCACTTCCCTGGGCATCCCTTTGCCGTTATCTTCCACCTCGATAATAACAGCGTTTGCCCAGCTTAAAAACCGTGTGCGAATGCTCACCAGGCCATTTTCTCTATCAAGGCTAGCATTGGCGGCGTTTAGCACCAAATTGGCGGTGACCTGTTCAAGCTTTTGGAAATGGCCACAAATTTTTGGCACGTCCTTTTCCAAATCGACCTTGACATGATGCACCACTTTTCTGAGCCGGGCCCCCACAATTGTCAAGGTGTTTTCGATCACCTCGTTGACCTGAACATGCTTCATCTGGGTGCTATCGTCCAAACGTGCAAACTCTTTTAAATTGGAAACAACTTTTTTAATACGATCTGAGCCTGTCTTGATTGCCTGAATAATGTCCGCCATATCCTGGCGCAATTCCCCAATACTCATATTCCCCGCACGCCACCCCGAATTCTTTTCAGCAAATTCGTCGATAATTGGCATCAGCATTTGCCAAGTTTCCTCCAATAGGGGAACGTTGTAGGAAATAAAGCTGTTGGGGTTGTTTATTTCATGGGCAACACCGGCCACCACCTCTCCTAGAGAGGCCAGTTTGTCAGCTTGTATTACTTGCTGTAACCGGTATTGGGACTCCTGACGAAGTTTTTTATCTTCGGTAATGTCTCGAAAGATGCCAAGCATACGAATTGGCCGTCCGACATCATCCTTAATCACTTTCGCCTGTTCATGAATTATTTTAAGGCCATCATGACAGTTGATACGGTATTCAATGAGGTTCTCCTCACCCTCATTATTTTTAACCCTTTCAATAAACCCCCTGAAGGCATCCTGATCATCCGGGTGTATATGGGAAAGGGCAGTATCATAACTGAGTTCCTCTACCGGGTCCCATTCATAAATCCGGTAGGCTTCACCAGACCAGGTAATATCACCGGTTACCAAATCCCAATCGCGGATACCGAGTCTGGCGATGCGCTGTGCTTCTGCAAGACTTTCGTTACTTCTCCGCAAGGCCTCCTCTGTCTTTTTCCGTTCGGTTACATCCCTGCAAATACCGCCCACCGCCCACACAACATCGTCTCGAAAAATCGGATACAACACATCCAGGTAATGTTGAACACCATTATCGGTTAAAAGGCTGTATTCAAATTCAACTGTTTTTCCAGTTGAAAAAACCTTTTTGAGTTTGAGAAAGTGAAGGCTGGCCACGTCCTCAGGGAACACATCTTTTAAGTTTTTACCCGTCACCGTGGGCAGGTCTTTTCCGACTTCCAAATTGAATCTATTTTTGCTGGCGACATAGGTACCATTTCGGTCCAACATATAAATGTGCCCCTGGCTATACTCCACAAGACCCCGGTATTTGGCTTCTGAATCTTTAAGTTCTTTTTCCAGCCGCTTCTGTTTAATAATCTCCTCAATACGAAGGGATATGGCAAAGGGAACAATCGGTTTCGTAAAATAGCCGTCGGCTCCCAGGTCAATGGCATTGATGGCACTATCAAGGGAAGGGTTCCCGGTGATGAGAATACAGCTTATGTCGGCATTTTCTGTTTTTAAATGTCGTATGAGGGAAGTTCCCCGCATATCCGGTAGATTGATATCAATGATCGCTAAATCAAACTGCTTTTTCCGGACCAGCTCAAGCGCCCCCCCAGCATCCTCCGCCACATCGACCTGGTATTTCAGGTGTTTGAAAAGTTTTGACAGGGTTTCCCGAATGATCAGTTCATCGTCAACAATTAGAATTTTAGCTTTTTCCATAGGATGTTTCTCTAATAAAGATTACAGGGGTACACTGATAAGATATCGTTTTAGCATTTGGCGTCTTTGCGTTGATAAATCGTAGAGCCGATTTGCACCAGCGGCACCTTCAGGCCGCTCAATGTTTCGGAATGTCCGGCAAAAAAATATCCGTTCGGCTTCAAATAGGTACACAACCGATTGATGACCGTTTCCTGGGTTTTTCTGCTGAAATAAATAAGTACATTTCTAAAGAAAATAATGTCGACCGGCTCACGAATATTGTAGTCTTCCTGCATGAAATTAAGCCTACGGAAACTCACTTTTGCTCTCAACTCCGGGGCAATGCGAACCGTATTGCGGGATTTGTCCTTACTTCGAAGGAGGTACCGCCTTTTCATGTGCATTGACACCGGGATCACATCCCGTTCATCATATACACCCATAATTGCAGTATCAAGAACCTTTGTCGAAATATCGGTGGCTAAAATGGAAAAACGGAATCCCCTATGCTGTTGCCCAAATTCGCTGAGTACCATGGCCAAAGTATAGGGTTCCTGCCCGGAGGAACATCCTGCGCTCCATACGATCAAGGGCCGCCTTTGGCCATTTTCGTTATGACATAAAAGGGCGGGAATGGCGGTCTGGATCAAATATTCAAAATGTTTCGGTTCACGAAAAAAATCTGTTTTATTCGTCGTGATGGCGTCCATCATGTGAACAATTTCTCGTTGACGACCTTCATCACTAAAAACATATTCATAGTAATCTTCAAAAGTAGCGATCCCTATTTTTCGCATCCGTTTCTGAAGTCGACCCTGAAGAAGTGTTCTTTTGGCATCCGGCATTTTGATGCCCAATGCCTGCTGGACAAACTCCCGAAAACGGCCAAAGGTCTGATTTGAAAGAACCGCCCCGTCTGTTGTCTTTTCAGCTACAAGTCCCATCTTTCCTTGTCTTTTTTTTATTCGATTGCGCCCATTTCCAAAAGTCCCAAATTACGGAATTCCCGGACCAGTTTTTCTTTTTGTATCGGCTTTACCACATAACCGTTTGCCATTCCACGATAACAGGCCTCAACGATTGAGTCGGAATCTCCCAGGGCAGAAACCATGATAATTTTGGCCCGACCTGAGGCTGGCACAAGAAGCGTGTTTTCAAGCGCACGGATTCTGCGGAGTGCCTCCTGGCCATTCATGTTCGGCATCATAATGTCCATGCAAATCAAATCGTAGGGGGCAGTGTCTTCCCATGCGGTTTCGAATGCGAGCACCGCTTCCTCACCGTCCACAACGACATCGCATGCACCAAATTCAGAAAGAATGATGGTAAGAATATCACGTGAAATGTCATGATCTTCGGCAATTAAAATTCGCATATAATTTGCTCCGTATGAAAGGTTCCACTCGCCTTGTTTTTTTCTAATCGGGCCATGACGTCATCATATGCGTCTATGGCCCGCCAAACCAGACCGGGTAGTTTCCCAAAGTCTTCCCGACGGCACGCCAACTCAATCCTGAACAGGCTTTTCTTTAGGGTCTCGGCACCGATCTGTGAGGCATATTTTCGCAGTATAGCCGCCTGTTTTTCAATAGTAGGGGTTTCGACGTTATGGAGTGCTGTTTTTAATTGTTTAATGGCATTTGGCCCCTTCAGAATAAAGTTCTTTAATATGCTGTTGGAAGTAGAATGATTTAATGATTCTTCATCAGTACTACAAGAAGTTTCTTTTTGATGGCCAACAGCATCGGTCATGAATTGCTTCCCGGTTCCATTGCCATTCCGATCTGCATATTGGACACTTTCGTTCCATATCGTAGAGTCATGATTAATATGTTCATGTTTTTTAAAAGGTTGTAAAACAGGCCTCAGTGGAAGTGTAAAATAAAACGTACTTCCCATACCCAGTTTACTCCGGCACCATATCTCCCCCCCCATCAAATTCACCAACCCTCTGCAAATACTCAAACCAAGCCCAACGCCACCGACCGCTCTGCAATGGGAACCGTCTACCTGCGTAAACATCTCGAAAATATCTTCCTGTTTTTGACTGGGAATCCCGATGCCTGGATCTGAAACGGAAAATTCGAGTTCAACCGTTTCGACCGTGTTCTTCAGAGATGGGGTGTTTCGCCTGGAAGCTAAGATGTTCGATGGCGTAACGGAAATCACAATTTGTCCTCGGGAAGTATATTTTACCGCATTGTTTAAAAGATTAATCAAAATCTGTCGGAGGTGCCCCGGATCACCTCTAAAAAGTGTGGGCAACTCTGCCTGGACGCGGAAGGTCACCTCAAGCCCTTTTGCCATAATTATCGGTAGCTGATCGGATATGGCCGACTTAATGATCGACTTTAAATTAAATTCAACCGGGGTCGCACTCAACTGACCGGCTTCAATTTTCGAAAATGTAAGCAGATCGTTTAATAGCACCATCAGTTCCTGAGAGGATTGTTGCGCCATTTGAAGATACTTCACCTGCTGTTGCTCCAGGGGCATATCTTGTAGGAGATCAATCAGTACCAAAATGCCGTTAAGGGGCGTACGGATTTCGTGGCTCACGTTTGCCAGAAATTCATTCTTTGCACAATTGGCCATTTCAGCCTTTTCCTTGGCCTCAATGAGGAACCCCTCTATCCGCTTCCGCTCTTCCACCTCTTTCGCCAACATATCGTTACTTGCCTTCAGGTCAGCTGTTCGCGCTTCTACATGCCGCTCCAGTGTCTCGTTTACTTGCTTTAAGGCTGCTTCGGCGTTCTTTCGATCGGTAATGTCCCTCAGGGTTAATATCGATCCGCGCAATTGATCACTGACATCAAGGATCTCCGAACAAGAAACTTCATAGTAAGTATGTGTATCGCCCTTGCTGAACCTGGCCTCCCTCGTTATCCGGGAAGTTGGATTTATTTGCCTTTCTTTGATAATTTTTTTGACCCAGGGAAAAATATCATCAACCCGCGCACCAATGATCTTAAGAGGCTCATCAAGCCGCCTTTTTCCGGTTTGGTTCCCTATAAATTCTGCATATTGGTAATAGGCGCTGCCTGGCGCACTTCCCGGATCAACGATGCGAGTGGCAGCATGATTGAGATGTACGATCTCGTCATCCTGGTTCAGAATAATCGTTGGATCAACCTGACTTTCAAATAGCGTTAAATATACATTTTTTTCATTTGTCATCAACCGGTTGATCGCCTGGAGCTCAGAAATTTTTACGTCCCGGCTATGTCCTGCCCATTCCTGGCAAAACGCTATTTCAATACGGTCAAAACATCTTTCAATAAACAGCCTGTACTTTTCGATCCGTTCTTTTTCAACGCCCTTTAGACAGACAAGATCAATATAGCACTGTTTATAATATTTAGTGAGCCCCAAAAACATCGACAAATCAACGCCTCGGGGTCGATGGCGTTTGGCCTCAATGGTGCCAAAAGCGGTGAGCCTATCATCCTCGAAACAATCGTCCGGTCCAAAATCAGGGATATCCTGAAACCGCACTGCATATTCGGACAGTGAACGTGAGAGGCCGGCAATAGACAACCGCCAAGCCTCCCTGAGGGGTGATGTATATTTGGCGTACCCCCGGATTTTGGCATATTCGATTGCCCGCTCGACAAGCCATGCCTCGTTTGCATTTATGAGGTCTATTAATTTATCCATCGCCGGCTACGCAATATTTCCAAAGAGTCTTCTCATGCTCCCAATTTTTGACAGGTTGTTGTTTTAAGCTGAACCACATTACCTTGAGGTGCTGAGTGGATGGCAGTACTGCGCCAAATTCGTTTCAGCAGTACCTCTCCTGTTCTGGAGTTAAAGATAATCTTACGTCCGTATTCTCCGCCCACCTCCGCTATTTTAATCTGAACACCGTATCGTTCAAACACATTTAATGCGGCTTCAATATTTTGTTGGCCAATGGACTTTAAGCGGTCTTCAGGGGCCCTGTTGCCAAGCATCACTGCGCCACCAAACAGTTTCACCTCTAGTTCCTTGACATTGATGGACAACCGCTTCAATCTTTCAATCATATCTGAAATGACGCAAGCAACATATTTATACTTTTCGGAACATCCTTCGTGGCAATCTTGAGAACGATAACGGCAAACCGGCTGCATGGCATGGCATATCGCCCCGATGCCAAGCAGTGGATGAAACATGGTGGCAGCAATACAGGACCCTAATACTGTGGTAACCATCATCGGCTGATGACTCATGCATAGTTCGCCGGGTTTTAAATAGAATTTTTTGCTTTCCGTGGCCACTCCCATAACGGTTGTTTCTCCTTAGGGTTCGCGCAAAATAATGGGAAGTTATTTTAGGAGTCTACGCTTACCTGCGCGAGCCCTTAGTATCTCTCATATTCACTGTCGATGGCATCCGGCCGCCCATCATTCTCGTCGAGGTTGATCAGTACGCCCGGGTGCACATCATCTGCCCTTTTCTTTGTCCCCAGCCCGTTTCCTCCCAAATGTTGATCCCCTGTGGTCTTCACGGGTGTGGCCCTAGTGCCGGCGATCTGTTTCGGCGAATGCTGCTTTCTTTTTCCATCATTTCTCGCAGCGTGATACGATAACGATCCGCCGTCGCCATTCATCCTAAAAAAAGAAATGACCTCTTTCAGTCGTTCGGATTGCCCTGAGAGTTCTTCCGATGCAGATGCCATCTCTTCCGATGCCGTCGCATTTTGCTGGATAACCTGATCCAGTTGCTGAATAGCCGTATTGATCTGATCCGCACCGCTGGTCTGCTCATTACAGGCGGCACTTATTTCCTGGACGAGTTCTGCTGTTTTCTGAATGTCAGGCACAAGTTTTTTCAACATCTGCCCTGCCTTTTCTGAAACCGCCACGCTTGATACAGACAGTTTGCTGATTTCACCAGCTGCTGTCTGACTCCGTTCCGCAAGTTTCCGGACCTCTGAAGCCACCACCGCAAACCCCTTGCCATGCTCACCTGCCCGGGCCGCCTCGATGGCAGCATTCAGGGCCAGCAGGTCGGTTTGCCGCGCAATTTCTTCGATAATCGAAATTTTCTCCGCAATTTCGTTCATCGCGCTAACCGCCTCCATAACCGCCTTGCCGCTATCTTCCGTATCGGTTGCCGCTTCAAGGGCAATCTTTTCTGTCTGTAATGCATTATCGGCATTCTGCTTGATATTTGCCGCCATCTGTTCCATGCTCGAAGAAGCCTCTTCAGCCGCTGCAGCCTGTTCGCTGGCTCCCTGAGACATTTGCTCAGATGAAATACTGAGTTCCTGGCTACCGGACGCCACGTTATCGGCAGATTGTTTTACTTCCAAAACAATCTCCTGAAGTTTGACCACCATATTTTTCAGTGCAGTGGCAAGGGTACCAATCTCGTCCTGCTGTTCGATATCAATTGAGGCTTTTAAGTCCCCTTTTGCAACCGTTTCAGCAAAGGAAACACCTTTTAGAATGGGTGTGACGATGCCCCGCGCGATAATCACTGCCAGCCCCACGCCCAAGACCACTGCGATTAATCCGAAGACGACAACACCAAGGCGTGTGCTCATTGCCGATTTTAGCATCTGCTCATCGGTCATGATATTGTCTCGCGCTTCTGCCCGGATTTCCTTCAAATGCTCCTGTAGTTTCGATAATGCCGGCATCGTTTTGGTTGCATATATCTCATCGGCCTTGTGCATACCATCCAGTGCACCCTGGGCCTCCGTTTTCAAGTGGCCAAGCAGTTTAAGGGTATTTTCCAGCTGCGGCATAGTTTCCTTGTCGAAAATACGTTGCGCAGATTCAATGTTTGAACCACCGCCCGTTTTTGCTGAAAGCGCCTCTTGAATATGATGCGCCGATTGGTGCAGCTTTTCATGCACAGCAAACATTTTGTCCCAGGTTCGCTTGAATTCGTTACTACCATGTTGGTATATTTTTTTCGCCGTCTCAGACTGAAGCCATTTCCCGAGCGCACACTTTGTTGGATCTGTCTGAACGTCCAATGTCTCCTTCCGTTGTAGGAATGTCTCCCGAATAACGGACGCCCATTTGAGATGGTCCACCATTTTTTCGGTTAGCAAAGCTGGCACCTCGACATCGGCCTGTTTGAAATGCTTTCCGATTTCAATGGCTGAATTATGAAGTTCATGATGGGGTATTTCAATCTCTTTCAGTATTGTTTTTAAACTCGGTACGAGCTGTTCAGCCTCTTTCCTACCTTCACCATAAAGCCACTGGCCAAATCCGCATTTGTGGTCATCGGTTTCAACATCCAAGGAGGTGATATTTTCATCTGTTAACAGTGCATTGACCTTTCCCACCCAATTGAGATGGTCCACCTCTTTCTGCGCAAGCATGCCGTCCAATTTGTTCCCGCTGATAACAAGCTCAGCATTGCCCACAATATCACTTATTCCAAGCACAGCCCAGCCGACCACAACGGACAACAGCAAAAGAACGAAGCCAAAACCGATCCCTAATTTTTTCCCTAAGTTAAGATCTTTCCACTTCATTTTTTTCTCCTTTTTTATTTTTTTCTTCAGACAGCTGAGTGATATCCAAGATATCCAAAATCAAGGCCACGGAACCATCTCCGAGGATGGTCGCGCCCGACGTGCCTTTGATATCTTTATAGACATACCCTATAGATTTAATAACGGTTTGCAATTGTCCCACCACGCGATCAACGCCCAACCCGAATCGATCACCATTCGATTCAACCACCACCACCTGCTCAATGTGCTCCTGATTGCCATTACTGCCAAATAGTTCCCGCAGCCGAACATAGGGCAGGACTTCACCCCGAATGTTCATTATTTTTCTTTTAATTGCCATTTTAAGATCATTGTCCCTAAGCTCAACGCACTCCTCCACCGCTGTGAGCGGTAGAATAAAATCCCCCCCATCGATTTTCACCATCAGGCCATCAATTATGGCCAACGTAAGCGGCAATTTCAGTACGATTTCCAAACCATCCCCACGCTTGCTCCTGACATCAATTGTCCCGCGAAGACTTTCGATGCTCTTTTTCACAACATCCATGCCGACTCCGCGCCCGGATACCCCCGTCACCGCGTTTGCCGTAGAAAACCCGGCCTCAAAAATAAGACCATAAATTTCATTTTCGGGCATTGCCGTCTCCGGCGAAATAATCCCTCTGTCAATTGCTTTTTGACGTATCCGGTTCACATCAAGGCCTTTTCCATCATCTGAAATCGTAATAATAACATTGGCGCCGGAGTGGGTGGCTGAAATGTGAATGTTGCCTTTCCTGTTTTTTTGATTTGCCTCCCGATCATGGGGTAGTTCAATGCCGTGATCAATACTGTTGCGAATAATATGCACCAAGGGGTCTTTCAGTTTTTCAATGATATTCTTATCAAGCTCTGTTTCTCCACCGTCGGTGGTAAACTGGACCTCTTTACCAAGCTCTCTTGCCAGGTCCCTAACCAGGCGTTGCAGCGTTGCAAAGGTGCTTCCGATCGGCAACATCCTCACACTCATTGTAGTATCGCGAAGCTCCGCTGTTAAACGCTCTACTTCTTCTGCAATGCCCACCAAATCAGGATCATTTTCCATGGTGGATTTCTGTGTCAAGCGGGCCTGAACAGTAACAAGCTCACCAACCAGGTTCACAAGGGTATCTAATTTTTGGGCATCCACACGGATACTGGAACCGGTAAGATCTTTCTGGCGTTTCTGTAGAATATTCTTGACATGCTCCTGCTCCATCACGGCAGAATTGATACGACTTGGCGAAGTTTTTTTGGCCTCAACAAGGTGTTCGCCGAATTGTTTTTTCTGTTTCAAGACATCCCGGATATCATCATCACTGACATCTCCCCGTTCCACAAGTATTTCACCGATCCGCTTGTGATGTACACCCGGCTGAAGATAACCATCCCCCGGCAATTCAATGGGCCGGATATCAAGATCGCAGTCATCTTCTACAAAGATAAATACATCCTTGATTGTGTTTTGATCGTGTTGTGTGGTCAAAACGATGTCCCAAAATAAGTAACAGTCTTCTGCATCAAAATCTGTTAACTCAGGAATGTTTTCTGCATGTGCCGCGATACTCATTTTGCCCATACCGCCTAACTCATCTAATAAAAGAAGAGGATTTGTCCCATTTCGAAAAATGTCCTGGTGTGGTGCAAATCGAATACGAAAAATAGTCTCATCTTTTTCAACTGTAATATTGTCTTTCTCGCCCCTATCTGATTGATTTTCCGTTTTTTGCACAGTGTCTTCTGTTGGCAGCATCGCTTGTATAGCGGCCATAATGCCACGGGCCCGCTCTGACAGATTCTCGTGCCCGTCAGTATCAGCTACAAGCATCTCAGAAATGATGTCTCTAGCTTGTAATGTCAGATTGATCAGCTCCGAGGTGATCGCCATTCGGCCGTCACGAACCAAATCAAAAGCTGTTTCGATTTCATGGGCAACAAATGCAATATCATCAAATCCGAACATTGCACCGGACCCCTTAAGCGTATGCAAGGCACGAAAAACGCGATCAATCAGACCGACATTTTGAGGTTTTTCTTCCAAAGCAAGCAACGCCACTTCAAGTTCTTCAATGAGTTCATATGCTTCTTGCAAAAACACTTCTTTATGTTGATCCATCTCGCCTTCCTCTATGGTGTCATTGCATTACCATTGGTCGGTTTATTGCCAGCCAATTAAAACAACTCCACATTCTCTCCAAATTCATCTCGTTTTTCTTCCCGGCTACCCGTATCTGTATACACAACATCATCGGTCCTCAAAGCTTCCACAGAATCTCGGAAGATAAACTCACTTTCATCCAGCTTCTTGTCATCAGAATCTGTTTCATTCACTGACAGCAAGACATCTTTGTGGATATTCCGTTCTCGCTCCATGGTATAGGATTCGGCAAATTTTTCAGCCTGGGAAGTTACAACATCGTCCTTATCTTGTTTGAATGGCATCAAAATCCTACAAGCGTCTGTCAGGGTTAACAGGTGCTCTGCCATTGCATTTGAAAATGCCGGTAAAAATGCCAATTCGGCAACAGTATTCTGGATGCCGTCTGTAAGGGTTTCCGATCTCACAGAGACATCTTTTATATGACGATGCATGTACTCCCTAGAGCGGGATATTTTATCAACTTCCGTTGAGAGCATTTCGTGCAGCTGATTAATCGCGTGAGGTTTCTCGAAACCTACTGATCGAGAATCTGATTTTTCGCGTGCCAACTCTCTGGAAAAATCTCCAATGCGAGAGAGTCGAGCTTCCACTTTGGAGACAAACTCGCCTGTTTGCCCTGATAGTGAATTCATTGCTTGGGCCAGCACCTCAAGTGTCCTTCCCTCCTCATTTAGATGGCCAGATTTTACAATGGCATTCAATGCTTTTATCTGTGTCTCAAAGCTTATGCCCAAAAGTGTTTTTAAATGAATCTCGAACCGATTTCCAATTTTTGTGGCAGCAATAACGCTGTCATGGATTTTTTGTGACAAATTATTACCATCCGAAACCTGCTGGGTTAATTCTTTTAAAACGCTTATTAATTCCGTAGAAGCGGTTTCCATATCCAGTTGACAGCTACCGTCGTTGCAGGTCTGAGTTGCAGAACTTTGAATGTCTTGCATAAGTGCTGTTACCTCTGTGCCCATTCTGGAAAAAGCCGTCGTGACCTGAAGATGGATGTTATTGACCTCAGAAATCACATCGGCCAGCTGCACCTCCTGTAGAAACAAAACGGAATGCATGTGTTGCAATGATGCCCGTGACAGTAGCATTCTTTTTGGTTTATCCTTCTTCTTTTGAAGATCTCCACATACTGTTTGCAATGCGGTTGAGATATGCTCGATGCGTTGGCGCATACTATCGTGGAATTGCATGGCAGCAACGATTTCACCCACCTGGCTCGATACCTCCATAAATCGCTCACTGACACGTTCAAAAGTGCCCCTACAGGACAGCATAAAATTATCGATCTGTTGCATAGAGGATTCAACGGCCTCAGAGGTTTTCTGGGACAATTGCGTCAACCTGTTCAAGCCGATAGAAATGGTATTAAAAATCTCCTCTTGTTCATTCAGGGCGATTCGAATATCCTCCCTAACACGGTTCCCAATGTCGGCCACTTTTTCAGACAAATGAATAATCTCTTCGGATACAACTGTGAACATTTCTTTTGCCAGTTCAAATCTGGTGGCCTCTATCCCGATATTGAGGCCAACAACCCGCAGGTTCATTGCAATGCGATCAATTTGGTCACAGCCATTATTTAGCGCATCCAGCTGATTGACCAAAACGCCCACCTTCTCCAGATTCTGTGCCACTGCTTTTTTATGAAAAACAATGGCTTCTTGAGTATTATTCACGAGATCGTAAACGCCACTGAGTACGGCGTTTTCCTTTTCACCGGACATTTGGAGTGCTGTGTGCTGAATATCTTCTGTAAGGTTAAGGGTATTTTCATAGATGCTTTGCAGCGCTTTACCGGTAGTCAAGAATTTTACTTCAATGCGATTGGTTGAAGTCAATAACTGCTCTGACAATAACATAGTTTTCATCGAAATCGCTTTAATGTCTTTTGAAAGCAATTGCCGAAAAAACGCTTTCACATTGGTTGCCTGCTGTTTAATATCTGATAGATGTCGTCTCAGGTTGATTGACCGGACAATCGTCACATCATTATTTTTTGTCAGCAAAACCCCTCCTTTGTTGCCTTACACCGCCGTTCTTGTCCACAGCTGCCACCATTGACTTCTTTTCTGCTGAATACGATCAATTAACGCCATCATTGAATCAGGTGTCATCGGTTTTTTACAAATTTCATCCAATAAGGGCCTGATTTTTTGCTTTAACGGGCATATATCGCAAAATTCCGTTACGACAATCACCGAGGTTTTTGGGTAGAATTTATGTGCCCATTCCATGAGTGTTATCCCATCCATTTCAGGCATAACCACATCAGTGATTAGCAAATCATAGTAGGCGTTCTGCGCTTCAAGCGCTTTCATTTTTCGGCACGCCCTTATGCCATTCGTTGCGGATTCTGGTTGAAACCCCTCTCGCTTCAGATGACGAATCACTGAATCGACAAATTCCTTTTCATCATCAACTACCAGAACCCTATCTATCAAGCGTTGCATATGCCTACTCTTTTAGATAAAATCCGTTGACATCAACTTTATAATGCCAATGGGCATTAATTCTGACACAACCGCAGTACTTTCCTTGAAATCGTATCAAGGGGAAGTACCTGATCGACAGCTCCCAATTTGATTGCCTCCTGGGGCATCCCGAACACGACGCAAGTGGCTTCATCCTGGGCAATTGTCGCCGCGCCAGCTTCTTTCATCTCCAAAAGTCCCCGGGCCCCGTCATCTCCCATGCCTGTCATAATCACACCAACTGCATTTTTTCCTGCATATCTTGCCGTCGACCGAAACAAAACATCAACGGAGGGACGGTGGCGACAGACAAGGGGCCCCTCTTTTATTTCAACGAAATAGCGGGCCCCGCTGCGTTTAAGGAGTAAATGTGTATTTCCGGGGGCGATAATGGCACGTCCACGTAGCACACTATCATGCTGTTCAGCCTCTTTGACTGTCACTTGACACGTCGTATCGAGCCTTTGAGCAAATGTTTTCGTAAATTTTTCAGGCATGTGCTGAACGACTACCACACCCGGCGCACTCGTCGGCAATGCCTCCAAAAACAGCCGTAGTGCTTCTGTTCCGCCGGTGGATGCGCCCACCACAACAACCTTCTCCGTTGTCTGTAGCATGGCCCGCGAAGACGCCTTGGCGATCATCACATCGGCCGTCAATTTTGGCTCAATCCTTTTGGATGGTTTCAGCATTACAGGTCTTATCTGGGATGCAGCTCTGACCACATCACAAATCCGAACCCTGGACTCTTCCAGAAATTTTTTTGTGCCAATCTTCGGTTTCTCAATTATTTCCACAGCACCATATTCAAGTGCTTTGAGTGCTGTTTCGGATCCCTTTTCGGACAAACTTGAACAGATAACCACCGGTATGGGATGCTGGGTCATTATTTTCCTTAGAAAGGTGATGCCATCCATTCTTGGCATTTCCACATCCAGTGTAATAACATCCGGCACCTCTTTTCGTATTTTCTCGACCGCATAGAAAGGATCAGCGGCCGTAGCAATCACTTCGATACCGGGGTCCGATTCTAAAATTCCACTCATGGTTTGTCGGACAACTGCCGAGTCATCAACAATTAGCACTTTGATTTTTTTCATCTTCTTGCCCAACACTCTCTTGAATCAATCCGCTGTTACACACTCATTTCTTCCCCAGCTAAAATGTCTTCCGCCGTTGCATCTACCTGCGCCAGTTCATCCGTCGTGAATACCCGATCAATATCCAAAATGATGATAAAGTCATCATTACGTTTACCGATGCCTGTGATAAATTCCGTTCGCCACCGCATCCCGATTTTTGGTGGTGCCTCGATCTGATCGGGCTCCAGTTCCACGACCTCATGCACAGAATCCGCCAGTGCCCCAATCACGGTAATTTCACCATCGATTGAAAGCTCCATGACGATTGTCCGCGTCTCTCGGGTGGCATCTACCTGGTCCAAACCGAATTTTGTCCGCATGTCGACCACCGGAACGACACTGCCCCGCACATTGATGACCCCGCGCATAAACTCCGGCGCCCGCGGCACCTTTGTAATGTTAGTCAGGTCAAGCACTTCTCGAACTTTGTATACATCCAATGCGAACATTTCTTCGCCCAACCTGAATGTCAAATAGAGAGATGTTTCGGTAATTGTACTATTCGCCATTATCTTTCTCCTTTTACCCGAGCACCTTTTTCACGACAGCCAATAGCTGCTGAGGTTTAAATGGTTTCACGATCCATCCTGTGGCACCGGCACTTTTCCCCTCCTTCTTTTTTACATCCTGTGATTCGGTAGTCAGCATGATGATTGGTACAAATTTATGGGAACCTCCCCCCCTGATCTGTCGGATGAGTTCAATGCCATCCATGATCGGCATGTTTAAATCGGTCAGTACCATATTGACGTTGCATCCGTTTAGCTTGGCGACGGCATCTTGGCCATCCGTGGCTTCAACGACCTCATACCCCGCATTTTTCAAGGTGAATGCCACCATCTGCCTTACACTTGCTGAATCATCCACTGTCATTACTGTTTTCCCCATAATCAGCTACCTCCTCCCCATAAACATGCTGTGTCCAATTCAAGCCCGCACGCCTTGTTTTTCATTAGCCCCGCCTGATTAAGCGTCTGCACGATAAGTCCTTCCCCGTTCTCAACAAAAGAAAGCACCTTTTTTTGGGTATCGAATGTACGATGCGCCGAACAGAACACCTGGAGACAGGAAAGATCGATTTGTGTTACCTGTTTGAGGTCAATTGCGATGTTGTTCATTTGGCCCATGCTCTCTAGTAATGCTGTTTTTATTTTTTTTGCATGCTCAAGAACAAGTTCCCCTTTGAATTTCATAACACCGGAACTACCTGAAGTTTCAAAATCATATGTCATAATCGTCTCCTTGAGGTTGACTCATTTTACTTTCTAAACAAGGATAGAGCAAAAGATATGCCGGCTTGAAGACGCAAGCCAAATATTACATAACCAACTAATTTATTAGTTATTTTTATATTTTTTACATAGATATAGCGCAACACATAAGTGACATAAATGTCACGCATAGAAAGGTAATACTGGCAGAAATAACGACAACATCGTTTCTATCTTTTTGTATTAATTATGTATTTTAATATAGCCATTTCGCTAAATAAGAACGACTTATATGTCATGGGGGAGCGGAAGATGTAAAGTAAAATACAACCATTCGTTGAAAAACGGCTTATGCCGAAAATGGCCGGTGGATCTAAAAAAACAACGGACGGTTGGCAGGTGACTATACGATCTTCGACCACATCGGGTGACGACGCATCTGGGCCACGCGACGTTGGACCTGGCGGGTAGAAACACCGAGGATCGCCGCAGCCGCTTTCCGGTCGCCTTTGGTATGATGAAGCACAAAGGCCACATGGGTATCAGCATCTTCCTGCAAGGTACAAAGCTTACGCGTATAGGTTGGCAGGGCCTGAGTTTTATCACTTAAATGTTTTGGATAAATTTCTTTTGTCTCGGTCAAGATAACGGCCTTCTCAATCATTTGACTCAATTCGCGAACATTACCAGGATAGGGCTCTTTTAGAAGCATATCCATGGCCTCTGGGCTGAAACTGTCAATTTCCTTATGGTGCTGCCGGCAGGCTTGTTCCAGGAAATGAGCAGCCAGGATTGGGATATCACCATCCCTTTCTTTTAAAGGGGGGAGATGTATATGGGCGGTGTTGATGCGATAATAAAGATCTAACCGAAACCTGTTTTCACGACAGGCGGCCTCCAGGTCCTGGTTTGTTGCCGCCAGGACGCGCACGTTAAATGACATCGGCTTCGTATCACCAACACGAATCACCGACCTGTCCTCTAACGCCCTTAAAAGTTTGGCCTGCAGACTCACGGACAATTCGCCAATTTCATCCAGAAACAGGGTCCCCCCGTCCGCCTTTTCAAAGAACCCTTTTTGTTCTGCATCTGCACCGGTATAGGCGCCCTTTACATGGCCGAAGAATTGGCTTTCAAACAGTGTATCGGGGATGGCTGAAACATTAACGGCGACAAACGGTCCGTTTTTCGTCTCACCTGCTTTATGGATTCCCGCTGCAAGCAACTCCTTACCGGTGCCGGTATCGCCGGTAAGGAGAATCGGAATATCGCTTCGCGCCATTGTATCTGCAAAAGTGAGTATTTCCAGCATCCGGGGATCTCGGGTAATGATATTTGAAAAGGAGGCCGGTACTTGAATTGCGCCAGACCGGCTTCCCGCCAAACCAGCCCGAAGCCCCTTCCGTTCAAACGCATGCTCAATGGTTAAAAGTAACCGCTCATTTTCAACCGGTTTCACCAGGTAATCATACGCACCCAAACGAATTGTTTTTACCGCCGTCGCCACGTCATCAACAGCCGTCAGCATAATGAATTCCGTCTGGGGGCAATATGGTTTAGCCGCTGTTAATACTTGAAGCCCGTCCACTTCAGGCATGAGCAGATCTAAAAGTGCCACATCATATTCCTGTTGACGTATCCTTTCGACAGCCTCTTTCCCGTTATCACAGATATCAACCTTGCGAATTCCCCTTCTTTTGAGCAACCGTTGCACAGAAGTCAATGCGATCGTTTCATCATCAACAATGATTAGTCTCATACCAGCATTTATCCTTGTGAAATTAATGTAATGTCATGTTCAGCGACCATCTCAGCGACCATCAGAAGAATAAAAAAGCGAATTACTGCTTGCACATTTCCACAAGATAGTTGTAAAAGTATCGTTTACATATAATGAAGATCGGCGATAGGTGGAACGATATCGATCTATCGCCAATAACCCTGTATCCAGACTGACCCGAACATATTAAGGTGACCATATGACAACCAATTCTGAAAAAAGCGAGCATCATGAATGCGAAAATCTATATGTTGACATCCCCTGCGAACTTGCTGACCGTGTTCGGGACTACGCCGAGAAGCACAATGTTTCCATTACGAATGTAATGATTGAAGCGTTAGACTCCTTTTTAAGGAGCCAAATTAACTAAAAAATACCTATAGCATATATAATATGCAAATGGAACCGTATGTTTATTCATCCCTCCGTTTTTCATTTGAATCTCAACGGCCCTATCTTAAGACGCATAAAGCCGCGGACATTATATAAATCCGCGGCTTTATGCAACTGTTGTAAATAAAGGAAGCCCGTATCTAAAATTCCGTGGCAGATTTCATTGATGCTGTCTGATTGGCCCCTTGGGCCTTTTGGCCCCCTATAAGCTTTTGATCCGTCTCGTTTGTCTGTCTCTCCAAACGGCTCGACAATGACAAAAGGCCAAACGCTTTCTTTCCCTTGATGTTTTCAAGAAGTTTAAATTTTGATTCCTTGCGGGTTCCTACGATATTAATCAGGTTACCCACCAGCTTTTTCAAATGTTCCGCCTGGGCAGACATTTGCTCTGATGCGGAAGCGCTTTCCTCGGCATTGGCAGCATTTTGCTGGGTCACCTTGTCCACTTCCCCTATTGAGGAATTCACTTGGTCGATACCCCGTGCCTGCTCGTTCGAAGACTCGGCAATTTCCGCCACAATGGCGGCCACTTTTTCAGCATTCAAGGTTACCTCATGAAAAGCCGTAGAGGTAGTTCCAACAAACCCTTTACCCTCTTTGATTTTCTTGACAATCGATTCAATCAGCGATTCAGTGTTTTTTGCCGCCTCGGCAGCACGCATGGCAAGGCTTCTTACCTCGTCGGCCACCACTGCAAATCCGGCGCCCGCTTCACCAGCCCGAGCCGCCTCCACAGCAGCGTTCAATGCCAGAAGGTTGGTCTGAAAAGCGATTTCATCTATGGTTTTGATAATCTTTGATGTTTCATCACTGGCTTTTGAAATCTCTTCAATGGATCCTGCCAGATGGTCCATGGACTCATTTGCCCGTAAAACAATGCCTTTCGCTTCCTGCATATGCTGGTTAGCCTCGTCGGCATTGTCTGAACTGCTTTTGGTCATGGCCGACATCTCTTCCATGGCAGAAGAGATCTCCTCTATCCCGGCCGCCTGTTCCGATGCACCGGAAGCTAATGAGTGGCTGGCTGATGATACTTCTTTTGCCCCGGATGCTACCTGGTCCGAACCATCCGTAAGCCCCTCGATTACTGAAAATACCCCGCGATTGATGCTTCGAGTAATAAAGAAGCCCAGTAGAATCCCAAATACAATCGCTGCGGCTGCCCCACCGATCATCAAGGTACTGGCGCCGGACATACGACTCATCATCTGGTTCTTTTCGTCCCCTTGCACCACATCGCATGCTTCCTGTGCCCTTCGAGCCGCTGCCAGCATCGTCATGTTCGCCTTTTCCTGCTGACTCAGCAGGGTCGCAAAATCGTCGAATGCCGTTTTATAGGCATTGACCGCCCCGATAACTGCCTCAACCTGACTGATGTTTGTGGCCTCTACAAAACGCCCCTGAAGCTCGCTACCCAATGTCAAAATCTTGGCGGCTGCCTCGTCAACGGAACTTTTGTAGGTATCGTCTTTGGTGAGAATGTAATTCTTCTCATCCCGCCGAGCATCTAGAAACAACCGAATGACCTGGTTTGCATCATCCGTGTTGCGCAGCCGATAGGCCATCTGCTTTGATGTCTCAATTTGCGCATTCGCCAGATTTTTTTTCTGCCGATCTCTGATTTTGAATGCAGCTGCCTGCATGTTGGCCGCGTTCTTCTCCATATTGTCAAGGCTTTGGATATTATTGCCCATCTTAAACCCAATAAACCAACTTACAAATGAGCCGGCCTCGTCCACCATTGTTTCCACCTCGGCCTTGTCTTTCGGATCCGTCAGGCGTGGCAACAGCGTGTCTGCAATATCCATTATTTTTCCAACGGCCGCATTGGCGCGATCAAAATCTTTTATCTCCTTTGTGAGCATAAAATCTTTCTTGGCAATCTGTGCCTCCAACAAATGCCTGACACATTCGTTGACATCGGCTTCGATTTCCAACATCTCATTCAGGAACGCCGCGGACCTCTCTTGCTCCGCCAGCAACTGTTGCTGTTGTTCCAACCGTATCTCGCCGATTTTAGCCATGGCCTCGCTCGCCTTATCTTCCATGTTGGAGAGGGTTTCGGCTTTTCGACGTTCCAGTGACCGGTACGCTGAAAACCCCTCTTCATAAGCACTCAGCTGGTTTGATACCGTGGTCATCTGTTCCTTGCTCTTTTTGCTGTCAACACTGCCAGATGCATTAGCGGCCCTGTTTTTTAACGTCGAGAGGTGTTCCTGAACTTTCTCTGCATAGCTACCTTTTCCGCTGATGACAAAATCCTTTTCCTGCTGACGTGTCAACAGCAACTCGGAAACCAGTTCATTCATTTGGCCCGATGTGCTAACGCCTGTAACCACTCGAGAAAATCCTTGATAACCCACAAATGCCACCAACGCCGTTAACAATATCAAAATGTACGTCAAACTTGCTATCTTCGCAGACAGCTTCATATTTTTAAACATGCTCCCTCCCTTTGTTGTCTTTAAACATGCTTCCCGCCCTTTGTTAAACGAGCGCAGTGCCAGCGCTGATGGCTACCATTCAATAGGGCTGGACCTCACCCGTTATGCGACATTTTCAAGGCGGTTCACTTCTTCTTCCGCCAATACACGATCAATATCCAAAAGGATTTTAACGCCCCCTTCCATCTTGGCCATCCCGAGGATATACCCGGTGTCGATACTGGCACCAAAGCTGGGCGCATCTTCAATGTTTTCAGCACGTATATTGAGTACTTCAGACACAGCATCCACAACAATCCCCACCAGGATGGTTGCGGTTTTTCCTTCTATTTCCACAACGATAATACAGGTTCGCTCGGTGTATTCGGCAGATTTCATACCAAATCGTGACCTGAGGTCGATCACAGGGATAACCTTCCCGCGCAAATTGACCACACCTTTCATGTATGCTGGCATTTGCGGTACGGACGTTATGGGCATCATGCCAATAATCTCCTTGATTTTCATGATCCCGATGCCGTACTCTTCCGTTGCGAGTGTAAACGAAAGGTATTTGCCCTCCTTGTCTGACATCGCCTTCATCGCCTGGTCCATGGTTCGAACTTCATCAGCCATTTTTTTCTCCTTTTGCTATGACTATGACTTAAAAAATTTGTCTGAAATTTTTTGGGTTTAAATTATCGCTCAAGTATATTATCGGACAGGAATTGGTTTTCTTTAATGCTAAATTTTAGTTTTATTGGATATAGGTATTCTGTGATCGAAGGGACGATCCTTTTTTAACCGACAGCCATATCTGCTTGAAATAACACTTAGTGCTTTATATTTTTAACAAGGTCTGATAAGGCAGATAAGCTTGTTCCAAAATGGTAACTGTTCAGTAAATGCTTGGGGAAATGGATGTGGTCAACGTATCAATTCAACCGCTTTGAATTAGCCGGGGCGTTAGGGGATTTGGGGGCACTACTGCCCATCGCTATCGGTATGATTCTTATCAACGGGTTGGCACCCACCGGTATTTTTTTTTCTGTTGGTCTTTTTTACATTCTCTCTGGAATCTATTTCGGCGTCACCGTTCCGGTTCAACCCATGAAAATTATTGGTGCCTATGCCATTTCCACCGGTATGAGCGCCGCCCAAATTTTTGCTTCCGGTGCACTGATGTCATTGCTATTATTGGTTCTTTCTCTTTTCGGTGTAATTACCGTAATCCAAAGACACATTCCTCATTCCGTTATTCGTGGTGTACAGCTTTCCACCGGCATGCTTCTATTAATCCAGGGGGTTCAGTTTATCGCCGGTTCATCTCAATTCCAGACAACATACAATGCCGTGGAACCTTTTTTGACCATTCAAGAAATCGGGATGATGCCGATCAGTATTGTCATTGGCATTGCCGGCATCTTTCTAACATTTCTTTTTCATAACAACCGAAAGATTCCAGCGGGTCTGATTATTATTCTGGCCGGATTTCTCTTTGGATTCATACTCGTTCCCCGGCATGGGCTCAGCGACTGGCATTTTGGCATATATCTCCCCCCTTTGTTGTCAACAGGTCTTCCAACCATGGCCGATTTTGGATTTGCGGCCATTGTCCTGGTGCTCCCCCAATTTCCGACAACGCTTGGCAATGCCGCCATTGCCTACTCCGATCTGTCCAAAACATATTTTGGTCAAACCGCAAACCGGATTTCCCCTAAAAGCGCCTGCATTAGTATGGGGCTTGCAAACGCCGTTAGTTTTGCTCTTGGCGGCTTTCCGCTCTGCCACGGCGCTGGTGGTCTTGCAGCCCATTACCAGTTTGGCGCAAGAGGTCCCGGGTCCAACATCATGATCGGCGCTATTTTCCTGTCACTCGCGCTATTTCTTGGCCCCCATTCGCTTAGCATCATAAAACTCATTCCCTTGTCGATAATGGGAGTGCTTCTCTTTTTTGCAGGCGGTCAATTGGCGCTCACCATACTGGATATTAAACAACGCAAAGATATGTTTGTGGTTTTGGCAATTTTGGGCATTACATTATCCACGAATCTAGCGGTCGGCACTATCGCAGGCATCCTCATTGCCTATGGACTATCATCTAAAAAATTAAGCGTTTAGTAATTTGCTTGCGTAACAGGCTTATAAAGATTTTATATTGAAAGTGCGCCCAGCCCCAGCGCTTTTCGTTTTTCCTCAATGTGCCGCCGCAGAAAAACCGCCGCATTTTCAGGATCAGGCTCCACGCTAAAGGCAGCTCCCACAATGTCTTTCAATCCTTCGGTTAATAGACTCACGACATTCATGCTTCCGGTAATCGGCGGCATGGAGCCCAGGTGGGTCGTAACCCCTGACGCCACAAAATAGGTGCCGATGGTAACCGCTTTTTCAGAGTACCATTCCGGCGCAGAGCCCGCCACTGGCAAATCGCTGATATCCACCCCCAGTTCTTTTGCCAAGGCTGATAACAGGACCAGTATTCTCACATTGTCCACGCAGCTTCCCATATGCAGCACCGGCGGGATACCAAGGGCACCGCAAATTTCCTTGAGCCCAGGGCCGGCCATCTCAATGGCGGCGGGGACCTTGAAGCCGGCTTTGGCATTGGCAACAGACACGCAACCGGTATCTACAACCAAAATGTCATTTTCGATCAGCCGCAGGGTCAGGGTCCGGTGACCATAATCATGCTTTATTTTTGGGTTGTTACATCCCACAATCCCCACCACGCCACGAATCTTTCCAGCCTTGATGGCGTCCAGCAAGGGGGTTGGCGTTCCGCCCATCGCCCCCAAGATGGTTTCCACCGAGAACCCTCCCAATGCCTCACAGGAGGATACCGGCACCAGCACATCTGAGCGACGACCAAAATTTTCGATCGCCATTTTGACGAGTTCATAGGCCTTTTCTTCAGCATTTTCAGGGTGAAATTCATAATGCGTCATCCCCGGAAACTTGGCCTTGTCACTGGTACTGATCATTTTGGTATGATAACAGGCAGCCACCTTTCCCAGTGAGGGCATGATGCATTGGTAATCCACGATCATCATATCCACGGCACCTGTAGACAGGATCAATTCTGTCATCAGATGATTGCCTGCCATGCCAATGCCGCGACGCATGAGCAGTTCATTACCGGTACAGCAAAGCCCGGCAAGGTTTATGCCGTGAGCACCGCTGGCCTTGGCCGCATCAATCAGCTTCGGGTCAAGGCATGCCTTTGAAACCATTTCCGAAACCACAGGGTTATGACCATGGACCAGAATATTTACCTGATCTTCCTTGAGAACTCCCGCGTTCACCTGGGTGGGCCGAGGCGTTGGAACCCCAAAGAGCATGTCCGATACCTCTGTAGCAATCATCGATCCCCCCCATCCATCGGACAGGGCATTTCTGAGTGCCTGAAGCAAAAGGCTTTGCCAGCTGTTATCCACACCCATGTGAGTACGATGAAGCATTTCCGATGTTTCGCGATCAATCCCCCGGGGCATGACACCGATCTTTTGCCAAAGTGCTCTTCTCTTTTCAGGTGCCCGGCTGACCAGCTTTATGGTTTTCTGGCGCATCCCGTAATCTTCCATCATGGCATCTGCAAGCGCTCCGGCAATAGCTTCCGAAGTTTTACCTTCGGTTTCGACCCCATATTCGGCAGCGACCTTTCTGAGCTTTTCTTCCTCACGAATTTTGTATCCACCCGCTGTTCCTTCTGCTACACCCTTGAGCACTTCCACCAGATCACGGCCGTGGTCTGAATGGGAAGCGGCGCCGGCCGCCACCATGCGGCATAAATTCCTGGCCACAATAATATCGGCATCCGCACCACAAACACCGGCCTGAGGGCCTTCCCCAAACGGATCGACGCGACAGGGCCCCATGACACAAATACGGCAGCTCAACCCCATATCGCAATATCCGCATTGGGGTTGCTGTGCCTCATGTCGGTCCCATACCGTATCGATGTTGTCCTGTTTGGCTTTTTGAAACAGAAGATTACCGTCATCGGTCACTGATATCCTTTGTTTGGGGTCAACCATAAAAACCTCCCTGGCAACGTGCTATCTGCCGTTGATGTCTGTTTGTACTTGTTTAATGGATCTTAGCAGGGAAATACCGGCCGGCAATGATCCCTCATCGGAAACAGCCGAAAAAGATCGGGCGACGGCTGCCGTTTTTCGCTTCATGGCCGCTCCGATTGTCTCATAGGTCAGGGCTTTGGTTTTGCAGACCTCAACACAAGCGGGAACTTGTGCTTTGGCAACCCGGGCATTACAATTATCGCACTTCAAGGCGATCGTTCTGCCGGTCGGTGCCAATGGATCTTCATGAAATCGGATCACACCATAAGGGCATGCCATGGCGCAGGATGCGCAGTTAATGCAACGATCGGGATTTATCATTACCGTACCAGTTTCGCGCAACCGATAAATGGCACCCGCCAGACAGGCCGACTGGCACGGAGCAGGGTCGCAATGGCGACAACGATTCGGGAACCCCTCGTTATACCGCCCGGCCCCCACATGGATGCGCGGATTGGGTTTAGGGGTCTCGAACAATGCCGAATATAGGTTCAGTGTCCGTGAATGGGCCACCGCACATGCTACCATACATTGCATACACCCCACGCACCTTTCCGGATGTACAACCACCTCTTTCATAACAGCCTCCTTGATGCATCTTAGCATCCGAACGTCTTAACTTATCCGGTCATTTGGTTAGGGCAACAACCGACTGAAATTGAATGAGGGAGATAACAGCGCAGAGGGTGTCAGATCCAACGGAACCCTGTTTTCAATCAAGGCGCGCAAAATGCCCCCCTGCTCAATCCGGTTGATCAAAACAGCCCCGATCAACACATTGTCCTTCAATACGAGTCTTCGGTAATACCCATGGGCTGGTCCCCCGGAAGAGACGATGTCAACGTCCTCCAGCGAATCCGGGTTTGCATTTCCCAGGGTCATGACGTCAAGACGTACTTTCCACACCCTATTTTGTACTGTTTCAATGATTTAATTGTCATCTCAGAGTGTAACAAACACATCCGGCTTTACTTTCAATGCTTCAAGGTAGGCAAGTTGATCTGATGTAAATCGATTCGCAAGGCGGCGAACTTTTCCAATTGTAATGACAAGCACATCAGTAAATTTTGTCGTCATCATAAAAGAAGTCGGTCTTTTGGTTTTACGCTCTTCCCAACCTGGCAATGTACTCCCATCCGGCTGTGTAAATTGGCGCATTGCGCGCTCCATTAATCTCCAAATCAAAAGGGCTATCAAAAGGATTAGACCCAACACTTCAATACGAGTTGTTTTTTTCAAAAAGATGCCGTTGACTATCGCAGGGTCTTTCAAAAATCCGAAGTTTTGCTCAATGCCACTCTGATTTCTATATAGCTGCAACAATCGACCGGCATCCCACTCGTGTCTGTGTTCGTCAGAGATCAAATTGGTCAGTAAAACAAAACACCCGGCTTCAGAACGCAATGTTTTTACTTTTTCAGCGTTTTCTACGATCTCGGGCTTAAGGACATACTCATAGTGATCAACTTCTCGTTCTCGTCCTTTAGCCGGGCGACCACGTTTATATTTGGCAACCTTTTCAATCATAGTCGAAATTCGATAACATTCTGAACCCCCAGTTAATGTACATAGCTTTTGTACCGCTATCTGTGCATCGGTCTGACAAAAGTATGCAGTCGCCATTTCCTTTTTACAAATTTTCGTCAGCTCTTTATGTTCCTTTTTTAATCGTCGATCAATTCGTTTATGTTTTCTTTTGTCATGGGCACTTGAATGTACTACAATCGCTCGATAAGTTCTTCCATTTATCTTCACTGTGGTTTCAAAGGTGCGGTAAAATGCTGCCGGACGCTTTCGCGTCGACGGGGTTTGATTCAAAGTGCCGATATCTTTCCATTGATCCTGGGCTACGGCTTCTTCGATGGCTCGGCTACACTCCTTGAAGTTTGCCGGCAAACGACTGATAAATAATATTTTCTGTAAATCAGCCATCTCCAAATTCTTTACGGTTACCATGGCTGCATCGGCCACATGAATATAGACATCATCTTTTAGACCATTTTTCGACATATATCTTGATATGCCGCTCAAAAGCTCGTTATTGAGCGTTTTATCCGAACCATTGCCATCACGGGTTGCTCCTAAAACGGGAATGTTGCGATCAACACACAGCATCTCTATTAAAAATTGCTTTAAATCCGGACGCTTGTCCTTGCTGTGACCATAGGTGATATGAAATGGCTTCTCTACCAAATCATAATCTCCGAATACGCTCATTGATGTCGTGTCGTAATGACCACATCGTGTGTCTATCTGAAAACCACCCACTGCATTTTGGGCAAGCTGTCCAAATATCTTTTGAGTCCCGGTTTCGTATATTTTATCCAATACGCGGCCCAGGTTATGGTCAGAAAAAAGTTCAGGCGCTACAAATTTGCCCAGAAGCAACTCACCATCTTTCTTACGATAAAAATTAATCATTCGGTACAAAGGTGTACGACCTGTCAATGTATCCAACACCATAGCCAAGACGGCAACGCCGGGACTCAATTCCATCTGTGATTCGACCATACTATCTATGGTTTCTGTTAACTTAATTTGCCGTGCATACTCTTTGACTATTGGTAAATGCTGTACATTCGTGAACTTCGCGTCGGCCAGATCCAATGACTCCATATTTCATCCCTTCAATAAAATTGTTTTTCGGGACAAAATAACACCAGCACAGCTAGAAGTCTAGGGTAAATGCCATTCATTTTATAAATACCACTCTAATCTACCTATGTGTTTGATATTACATTACTAAAAAATATACACCTTTTCTTTTTTAAGGTGTGGAAAGTGCGTTGAAGGATTATAATGTGAAAGATATATTTCCGGTACTGTTCAGCATTTTATTTTTCTCTGTTTTCGTCTGGTTTTTTATGTGTTATCGACTTTTTAAAATATTAGAAACAAGACATCCCGAAAAATATGAAGAAATGGGGAAACCCAGTCTTTTTTTAAATAATACCATATCGAACAATATTTCCTTTATGAAGTTTTTGTTTAAAGGAGAGTGGCGTGGCCTAAACGATGTTGGCTTGGCTAACCATAGTAAATTTATGTTGTTCTTTTTTACGATTTATATAGTTGGCTTTATGTTTTTATTTTTTAACTTCTTTATTGGGTTTTAACCATAACGAATCACTTAACACCGACGGCTAGTATCATGCGGTTTTGGATGTCATAGCAGTAAATATTTAATTAAGCTTCTCGGAAGGGGCTGGCAATTAACCCGCCGCCGGTTAGTTCACTGTTATCTTTGAGACTATAGTAATGAAATATGACAAAATTCTAATAATTTGGATGTTCATCACATGTAGTTTTATAATCGCGTTATCAGCATGGGCAATATTTTTTGTTGATAAAATTGAACACCAGATAGCAATATTCGGGATTATTGGCGTAATAATTACAGCAATTACATCTGTAATTACAGTTACTATCAATAACAAGAATGCAAAAGAAAGAGATCTTGAAATTATTGTAATTAAGGAAAAACAAAAAGTATTTGAACATTTCTACAACGCTTATTTCGAAATGCTTTCTAATATAAAAAAGGGTAAGAAACAAGGACTATCGAATAAAGCTGAAAATGAGATGATGGAATTTAAAAAAGGGATGATGAATTGGGCAAGTGAGGGATTGATCATAAAATATCTAGAATATGAGGATGACTTGCTTAAGTTACAAAACAGCAACAGTGTAGTAGAAATGCTGAAAGTAGGTGATCGTTTTATGAAATCCTTAAGAAAAGAAATGGGATTTGAGGACGAGGATAAGGTTAATATCCTTAGTATGATTTTAACTGCTGATGCAAGAGCAAAATTAATGTAAAAACATAAGATAACAACGCATTACAGCAGATAACCAGGGCCATGTCGTTCTGGAAATGTAGAGTCTTACTGGACATTGATCACATTCAATGGCGACAGTGGGAGCCCTGGTTACCTGCTGACTGCCACGTTAACGGTCAATAATGAATAATAGCAGAATAGTCATATACCTCTTGTTTGCAGTTTTTATTTCCGCATGTGGTACATTGCCATTGAGGGAGCAGAAAGTTACAATAGCTAATTCGAACAAAGAATTTAGTCCTTATAAAATTTCACTGCTGTCCGGTTAACTTTTTCTAATACTGTGTAACATATTGATATATTATATTCATATAAACAATTTTACATTTTTAGATTAAAAAAATTAGCCGAAATCATATTTTTAGGCCAAAACTTGTCATAACCAGCTTAACTTATAATAAATTTAATTTAAAATGAAGGTATTGGGCGCTATGTTGATCGAATGCAGCCACCATGATAATTTCTCTTCTAACGAGAATTATACCGGACAGCATCCTAGTCATTCGGTTATCAATGAAATTGGTTATGAGGAAATTGATATGCCCAGTCCTTCATACGTCTTCTCCCAATTCTTAGATCTTCTCCCAAGGTACGAGTTTCAAAGCATCGTCAATAAATACAAGGGCGATTACCGCACCAAGGAATTTAAATGTTGGAATCAACTTGCGTGCATGATCTTCGCGCATATACGACAAGAGCATAGCCTTCGGGATATCGACATCGCGCTGAACGCTCATGCGAACAAGCTATATCATATCGGCATCAAACAATGCCCAAGATCCACATTGGCCGACGCTAATGAACGCCGGGATTACCGAATCTATGAGGAATTCGCAAAATCCTTGATGTCGAAAGCCAGGCGCTTTTATGCCAACACGCAACTTGCCATGGATGTCGACAATGCTGTCTACGCCTTGGATGCCTCCACAATCGATTTAACCCTTTCTCTTTTCCCATGGGCGAAGTTCCGAGCCACTAAGGGTGCCGTTAAATTACACGCCATGATCGATCTACGCGGCAATATTCCGGCCTTTTTATACATCACGGATGGCAAGGTCCATGATGTTAAGGCGGCGCCTCAAATCCAGATCGAGCCACAAGGAATCTATCTGGTCGACAGGGGGTATGTCGACTTTTCATGGCTTTGGTCAATTGAAGAAACCAAGGCCTTTTTTGTCACCCGTTTGAAAACTTCGATAAAATGGAACCGTGTCATTTCGCGTCCGGTGGATAAATCCCTGGGTGTCCGAAGCGATCAGGATATTCTGCTTTTCAGCAAGCAAACCAAAGCGAAATACCCGAAACGCCTACGGCGCATTACATTCCGGGATGAAGAGCAAAACAGAATACTTGTGTTCCTTACGAACAACTTTTCACTTTCTTCCGATACCGTTGCCGCTTTGTACAAGGCCAGATGGCAGATTGAGCTTTTCTTCAAATGGATCAAACAAAATCTCATGGTGAAAAGTTTTTATGGAACCTCCGCTAATGCAGTAAAAACCCAAATCTGGATTTCCATGATTGTTTATCTAGTTTTAGCAATTATGAAAGAGCGATTTCACCTTGAAAATAACCTTTCCCAACTTTTACACTTTTTGGAGGTGAACTTGTTTGAACGAAAACCACTCGAATCAATCTTCCAGTTAAACGACAGGAAGACGGATGCGAAGAAAAACATTGAACATATCCAATTGAAACTATTTGATTATTGATGCAAATTTGTCCAAATTAGCCAAACTGTCAGCGAAAATTTTATGTAGTACTTTTTTTGCCAAAATTACAAGTTGAAGCGGTAGAAAATATATAACCATCTGTAATCATTTAACAGTTAACCGGACAGCAGTGATAAAATTTATATGACAGCCAAAAAGATTTTTCCAGAATATGAAATTGGTTATAATGAGAATCTTAAAGAAACTACTATTATTTTAATTCTATCTGGCTACCCTAAAAGCAAGTGGTTGCCAATTAAGGTAAAAACAATTGGAAGCACCCTTGTTGGCAAAGGAACGAATGGAGCACCTAATACTAAGGAAAACAAGAAATACATTAGTACTAAAATAAATGAGACTCTGAATTTAATTGCTGATGCTTATCCTCAATAGTTTTCTATTGATCAAAAATGACCGTTAACAAAAAACTGGAGCAGACAGCAAGGGAATAGCGGCTGTGGCTTTTACCAGCTTTTGTGAAAAACGTGACTTTTGCGAAGGTTTATTTCCCTTGCTGCCTGCTCATTTTTGGCGTTGGCTGCTAAAAAATGAGTATGAAAACAATAATAAAGCTTTTAACAACAATCTCTGTCATTTTAATAATTTCTTGTTCACATAGTAAGATAGAAAGAAGGTATGTAACTGCACATAGCCTTGCACCGTACTTTCCACACCCTATTTTGTACTGTTTCAATGATTTAATTGTCATCTCAGAGTGTAACAAACACATCCGGCTTTACTTTCAATGCTTCAAGGTAGGCAAGTTGATCTGATGTAAATCGATTCGCAAGGCGGCGAACTTTTCCAATTGTAATGACAAGCACATCAGTAAATTTTGTCGTCATCATAAAAGAAGTCGGTCTTTTGGTTTTACGCTCTTCCCAACCTGGCAATGTACTCCCATCCGGCTGTGTAAATTGGCGCATTGCGCGCTCCATTAATCTCCAAATCAAAAGGGCTATCAAAAGGATTAGACCCAACACTTCAATACGAGTTGTTTTTTTCAAAAAGATGCCGTTGACTATCGCAGGGTCTTTCAAAAATCCGAAGTTTTGCTCAATGCCACTCTGATTTTTATATAGCTGCAACAATCGACCGGCATCCCACTCGTGTCTGTGTTCGTCAGAGATCAAATTGGTCAGTAAAACAAAACACCCGGCTTCAGAACGCAATGTTTTTACTTTTTCAGCGTTTTCTACGATCTCGGGCTTAAGGACATACTCATAGTGATCAACTTCTCGTTCTCGTCCTTTAGCCGGGCGACCACGTTTATATTTGGCAACCTTTTCAATCATAGTCGAAATTCGATAACATTCTGAACCCCCAGTTAATGTACATAGCTTTTGTACCGCTATCTGTGCATCGGTCTGACAAAAGTATGCAGTCGCCATTTCCTTTTTACAAATTTTCGTCAGCTCTTTATGTTCCTTTTTTAATCGTCGATCAATTCGTTTATGTTTTCTTTTGTCATGGGCACTTGAATGTACTACAATCGCTCGATAAGTTCTTCCATTTATCTTCACTGTGGTTTCAAAGGTGCGGTAAAATGCTGCCGGACGCTTTCGCGTCGACGGGGTTTGATTCAAAGTGCCGATATCTTTCCATTGATCCTGGGCTACGGCTTCTTCGATGGCTCGGCTACACTCCTTGAAGTTTGCCGGCAAACGACTGATAAATAATATTTTCTGTAAATCAGCCATCTCCAAATTCTTTACGGTTACCATGGCTGCATCGGCCACATGAATATAGACATCATCTTTTAGACCATTTTTCGACATATATCTTGATATGCCGCTCAAAAGCTCGTTATTGAGCGTTTTATCCGAACCATTGCCATCACGGGTTGCTCCTAAAACGGGAATGTTGCGATCAACACACAGCATCTCTATTAAAAATTGCTTTAAATCCGGACGCTTGTCCTTGCTGTGACCATAGGTGATATGAAATGGCTTCTCTACCAAATCATAATCTCCGAATACGCTCATTGATGTCGTGTCGTAATGACCACATCGTGTGTCTATCTGAAAACCACCCACTGCATTTTGGGCAAGCTGTCCAAATATCTTTTGAGTCCCGGTTTCGTATATTTTATCCAATACGCGGCCCAGGTTATGGTCAGAAAAAAGTTCAGGCGCTACAAATTTGCCCAGAAGCAACTCACCATCTTTCTTACGATAAAAATTAATCATTCGGTACAAAGGTGTACGACCTGTCAATGTATCCAACACCATAGCCAAGACGGCAACGCCGGGACTCAATTCCATCTGTGATTCGACCATACTATCTATGGTTTCTGTTAACTTAATTTGCCGTGCATACTCTTTGACTATTGGTAAATGCTGTACATTCGTGAACTTCGCGTCGGCCAGATCCAATGACTCCATATTTCATCCCTTCAATAAAATTGTTTTTCGGGACAAAATAACACCAGCACAGCTAGAAGTCTAGGGTAAATGCCATTCATTTTATAAATACCACTCTAATCTACCTATGTGTTTGATATTACATTACTAAAAAATATACACCTTTTCTTTTTTAAGGTGTGGAAAGTGCGTTTAAGCGTTATGTTTTTTGGTATTCTATAAAGGCAGAATTGTATGAATGGGCAACAAAAAAGGGCTTATAGCATATTCACACCATAAACCCTTCACAAATATGGTGCCTGGGACGAGAATCGAACTCGTACAGCCACTAAGGACCGAGGGATTTTAAGTCCCTTGCGTCTACCTATTCCGCCACCCAGGCACATAGTTAAAAAAACGATAAGAAGATCTCGTTTATGAAATTGAGATTCCAATAGCCCAAAACCAATTCTATTGCAAGGATAAATCAAATTTAAGAAACAACCACCGGCGTCGATATAAACATTGACTGATTATGAACACTGGCTAAAATAAGCCAAAATTATTTCTAACAAAAATTCAAGTTTTTCCATATTGTGGTATTTCACTCTTAGCCCAAACTGACAACAATAAGGATTTGATATGATTAAAATTCATCTGATTGCAGCTGCTCGACCGAACTTCATGAAAATAGCGCCGCTTTACCATGCCCTTAAAAAAGAGGCTTGGGCTGAAGCACAAATTGTTCATACCGGTCAACACTATGACATCAATATGTCGGATGCAATTTTTAAAGATCTCCGACTTCCATCTCCCGATATTCACTTAGGGGTCGGGAGCGGAACCCATGCGGAACAAACCGGTAATGTCATGATCGCCTATGAAAAGATTGTCATGGGCACCCGTCCGGATCTAATTGTAGTGGTCGGCGATGTCAACTCAACGATGGCAGCTACATTGGTCGCCTCAAAGCTTAGCATACCGGTTGCCCATTTAGAAGCAGGCCTCCGCTCTTTCGACCGATCAATGCCTGAAGAAATTAATAGAATTGTTACCGACTCAATTGCAGATTTATTATGGACCCCGTCTCCAGACGGTGATCAAAATCTGATCAATGAGGGGGTGCCAAAAGAAAAAATAGAAAGAGTCGGCAACATCATGATCGATTCTTTGGAAATGCTGAGAGAAACGATTGAGAAAGAGGAATATTACAAAGAGTTGGGGCTATCTCCGAAAAATTACGGCATTGTAACACTTCATCGCCCTGCAAACGTAGATCCGCCAAATATCCTAAAAAACTTATGCGAAGCGCTTGTTTCGATCTCTAAGCAAATTAAACTTGTTTTTCCAATTCATCCTAGAACGCTGAAAAACCTTGAAACAACAGACCTCTTACCGCTGCTTAAAGAAGCTAACGGTCTTGAAATACTCGAACCGCTTAATTACACACGTTTTATGAATTTGGTATTTAATGCTGGCATTGCCATTACAGACTCTGGAGGGCTTCAAGAAGAAACGACCTATCTTGGCATCCCATGCCTCACATTGCGACCTAATACGGAGCGTCCGATAACCATAACTGAAGGAACTAACCAGTTATGCACCATTTCGGAACTGGCCGCGCAGGTGGAAATCGCACTTACTTCAAAATTCGAAAAGAAAACACCACCTGAATTGTGGGATGGATACACCGCTTACCGCATTGTTGGATCTGTTAAGAACAATTTCGCTTAATACATAAGAATGTAGGCAAAACCATTCGATTCGAACGGCAATCCATGTGTCTTAATTAGGCATTTTATGTCAATATTTTGGCTACATTTGTTGCATGTCGATACGAACAATTTATAACCAATTGTTATTTTAAACATATTTAATTTATTCATAATCTGGCATATTGTTTGCTGTGATTATATCGGTTAGAATACTTAAGCTATATTTATGCCGTTTCCGCTCCTAACTGGAAATATTTAGGCTTAACTTTTAGCTTATTTTGGGCTATCTATTTTTTAAAATATGAAAAATTAAAAAATAGCTAAAGCAAAAAGGCTCAAAACCGATAAACAAATATGTATGGCGGATTGCCTAATAATTACTCAGAAATGATTTTATGTAACTGAGAAAGCGGAGCTATATTTTAATCCACACCAACCTCATCGCCCCAATTTTCACCTTTCAAAAGCATCAAATTTTTACCATCAATAATATGTCACAAAAACAAGCTATCAAAGTGAGAAAAAGAAAGACCTATAGCAGGGATTTTAAAGCCGAGGCCGTAAAATTGATTATTCATCAAGGGTACAGCATTGCTGAAGCCTCTCGCCACCTTGACGTCGATTATAGTGTCCTTAGGAGATGGAAGAACAAGCTAGAGAAAATTTTAATTAATGGTGATAAGCCTGAGACAAAAGAAAAGGCCTTGAATAAAGAACTTCAAAGATTGAAATCCGAGCTTGACAGGGTGAAAGAGGAGCGAAACATTTTACTCAAAGCTCTGTCACGATTTGTTACAGACTAAATCTTTTCTATAAACGACTATGTTGTTTTTATAAATTTCTCTTTTTCTAAAATTATTAAACCCAATATTATAGGTGAAAAAATGAAGGCTGTTATACTTGCAGGCGGTTTTGGCACAAGACTATCAGAAGAAACAGGTGTAAAGCCAAAACCTATGGTTGAAATCGGAGATAGACCAATTCTTTGGCATATTATGAAAATTTACTCGGCACACGGGATCAATGATTTTATCATCTGTCTTGGCTACAAAGGATATATGATAAAAGAATATTTTTCGAAGTATGCTCTTCATCGTTCGGACGTTACCTTTGATCTTCGCAATAATGATATGAAAATTCATCAAAACGATACTGAGCCATGGTGCATAACCTTGGTCGATACAGGTGAAAACTCCATGACGGGTGGACGCTTAAAACGAGTTCAAAACTATATTGGCGATGAAACATTTTGTATGACATATGGTGATGGCGTATCTGATATAGACATTAGTGTACTTATCAACTTCCATCGATCCCAAAATACATTAGCAACATTGACAGCAGTCAAGCCACCCGGACGATTCGGTGCATTTAAAATGGACAGCAATCAAAATCAAATTTCCTCATTTAAAGAAAAACCTCAAGGGGATGGAGCATGGGTCAACGGTGGCTTTTTTATTTTGGAACCTGAAGTAATGGAATTCATAACTGATGATTCTACAGTATGGGAACAAGAGCCTATGGAAAATTTGGCACAGCAAGGAAAGCTATCGGCTTATCGCCATACCGGCTTTTGGCATCCAATGGATACGTTGCGGGACAAAACAACGTTAGAGCAACTTTTAAAAAACGGAAAGGCTCCGTGGGTAAAATGGTAACGCATTATTAAATCAGTAGTGTCCGGTTAAAGTTTGCATAAAAGCTCATAACAAATTGAATATATGTCGAAAAGTTACTAATTCATAGGGGGTACCCATTTGATTTTTCCTCAATAGCCCAATATGACCCTACGCAGGGACTAATTGCGAAGGGAGATGGGCATGCATCAAGGAAGAATCGTATTTTCACAGGTCTTGGATTTTCTGCCTCGAAAACAATTTCGCAAATGTGTAAGCCGGTATCGAGGCAACCATCGGACTCGCTCTTTTACATGTTATGATCAATTTCTTTGCATGGCTTTCGGTCAATTGGCTTATCGTGAAAGTCTTCGAGACACGGTTTTATGTCTACGGGCCATGCGAGAAAAACTGCACCACGTTGGCATCCAGGGTAAAGTCTCACGCAGCACGCTATCGGATGCGAACGAAAAGCGGAACTGGCGAATCTATTGTGATTTTGCTCAGGTGCTGATCGGCAAGGCCCGGAAGCTCTATGCTGATGATGACTTCGGCCTTCAGTTGAGTGAAACCGTTTACGCATTGGACTCCTCGACAATTGATCTATGCCGTTCGATTTTTCCATGGGCTCGTTTCCGTAAGACCAAAAGTGGCGTCAAACTCCATACGCTGCTCGATTTGAGGGGGAATATTCCCACATTCGTTTCGGTCACGGATGCAAAGGTTCATGATGTCAATATTCTGGATCAATTGATACCGGAACCCGGTGCCATTTATGTCATGGATCGTGCGTATCTCGATTTTGCACGTCTCAATAAATTGAACTGTGAGGCATCCTTTTTCATTCTACGGGCGAAAAGTAATACACAGCTCAAAAGAATTTACTCCTCACCGGTGGATAAATCGACTGGCGTGTTTTGTGACCAAACTGTGAAGTTGGCCAACAAAGACAGTGCCGAAGATTATCCGAACAAATTGAGAAAGATCCGGTATTATCACCAGGAAAGCCGCAAACGTTTTGTTTTCCTGACGAACAATTTCACATTGGATGCGATAACCATAGCCGATTTGTATAGATGCCGTTGGCAAGTGGAACTATTTTTCAAATGGATCAAACAGCATCTAAAAATCAAATCGTTTTTCGGGATTTCTGAAAATGCAGTGAAGACTCAAATCTGGATTGCCATATCAGTTTACGTTCTGGTGGCTATCCTGAAAAAAGAACTGAAGCTCGAACAGAGCCTCTACACAATTCTACAGATTTTGAGCATTACTCTTTTTGAGAAAATCCCCATTTTACAAGCGTTCACAGAGAATGATTACACAACAAAATACTAGTGGACATATCCAACTGAATTTATTTGATTCTTAACCGGACACTAATGTTATTAAATACTAAATAGTTAACGATAGGAGTTGAGATAATGAAAATTTTGATCACCGGCAATATGGGATACATAGGGCCCATTCTTGTAAAAAGATTACAAGCTTCATATCCGGATGCAGCGATAATTGGGCTGGACTTAGGCTTTTTTGCAAACTGCCTTACCAATAGCGAAATTTTACCAGAGTGCAATGTTAACATGCAATATTTTCATGATGTTCGAAAAATTACAGATGAACAGATATCTGGCGTAGATGCTATTGTTCATTTAGCTGCTATTTCGAACGATCCCATGGGAAAAACATTTGAAGATGTCACTTATGAGGTAAATTTTAAAGCTGGTATTGAAATGGCAAAACGGGCAAAAAAGTTTGGTGCAAAAAGATTCGTATTTGCATCAAGCTGCAGCATGTATGGTTCAGCAGACGATGCTCCCAAAACAGAGGACTCACCTTTAAATCCTTTAACAGCGTATGCAAAATCAAAAGTTTATACGGAAGAATCGTTAAAGAATCTTGCTGATGATAACTTTATTGTTACTTGCCTCAGGTTCTCAACTGCTTGCGGTATGAGTCATCGGTTACGCTTGGATTTAGTTTTAAATGATTTCGTTGCTGCCGCTGTGAGCGCCAAAAAAATTACTATCTTAAGTGACGGAACCCCTTGGCGACCACTTATCAATGTGCAAGATATGGCCAGAGCGATTGATTGGGCAATTAGCAGAAATGCTAACGTCGGCGGGAAGTGTTTATCTGTAAATATTGGCAGCAACGAATGGAATTATCAAGTCAAAGATCTTGCTGAGGCCGTAGCATCTATAATTCCAGGTGTAAATGTTTCTATTAATAAAGATGCAATGCCTGACAAAAGGTCTTATCGTGTCAGCTTTGATCTTTTTAAAGAATTAGCGCCAAACTACCAACCCAAATGTACATTAGAAAGTACGATTCGAGAATTACAAGATGGGTTGGTATCCATGGGGTTTGACGACAAGAATTTCAGAGAGTCAAATCTGATTCGACTGAAAGTTCTTAACCAGCTGAGATCAAATGGATTGCTAAATGAAAAATTAGAATGGCAAAAAAATTAAAGTATACTATTAAATCCAAGAATGGCTATAGAAAGCAATATGGAAAAAGACGTAACCATAATCGGTGCTGGTGTAGTTGGTCTTGCAATTGCGTCTGAATTGTCATCAAAATATGACAATGTATTCATTTTAGAACAAAATAAAAGGTTTGGCCAAGAAACAAGCAGCAGGAACAGCGAGGTCATTCACGCAGGTATTTATTACGCCCCCTTTTCCTTAAAGGCAACATTATGTGTGGAAGGAAACAGGCTGATATATGAATTTTGCAAGAAAAGAAATATACCCCACAAACAATGTGGGAAATACATCGTCGCTACAAACCATGAGGAAGAAACCGAATTAGAAAAAATTAGGCAAAAGGCGATTAATAATAATGTGGATAGCCTCAGACTGGTTACAGCCAAACAACTATCGCAACATGAACCATCTGTTAAAGCAATTGCAGGTATCTGGTCCCCAACTACAGGTGTTATTGATAGTCATCGATATATGCGCGTTTTGCTGGCAATCGCCCAAAAAAATAATGCAAAGCTATTCACAAATACGAAAGTAACCGGTGTTGAAAAGGTGGGAGAACACCGTTATGAGATTCAAGTGTGCTACCCTGATGGACAAACAGACCAGTTTCAAACAAATTACGTAATAAACTGCGCAGGATTAAATGCAGATCAGATTGCATCCTTTATGGGAATTGATATTGATGCAGCCGGTTATCGACAGTACTTTTGGAAGGGAGAGTATTTTTCTTTAGATTCTGATCAACACAAGTTAAAACACTTGATATATCCAGTGCCGCTGCCTCAAAATGTGGGCCTTGGTATTCATACAACCATAGATGTTTCTGGTGGCGTTAAACTTGGCCCTAATGCAATATTTATGAATAATAAAGAGTTGGATTATACTGTTTCGCATGAATCAAAAGATACTTTTTATAGAGCTGTCAATAAGTACTTGCCGGGCACTAAATTAACCGACCTTCACCCCCAAATGGCAGGTATAAGGCCCAAATTACAAAAGCCTGGAGACCCTGTACGAGATTTTATAATTAGAGAGGAATCTGATCGTGGCCTACCAGGTGTTGTTAATTTGATTGGAATAGAGTCTCCAGGATTAACTTCAAGCTTAGCAATTGGCAAAACTGTAGAAAATCTAATCGCCAATATAAATTAAAATTTATTGCCGGCTGCCATAGATAACAGGGAGGAATTCATTTTGTTATTCAACGAAACAAAACTAAAGGGTGCTTTTATTATTGAGTTGGAGAGGCATCAGGATGAGCGGGGATTTTTTGCGCGAACATTTTGCCAAAAGGAATTTGAAGCCCGCGGCTTAGTACCTAATATTGCCCAAGCAAACATGTCTTTGAGCAAATATAAAGGAACACTTCGCGGCATGCATTACCAAAAAGCACCTTTTGAAGAAACCAAACTTCTTCGGTGTACAAGCGGCGCCATTTACGATGTGATCATTGACCTAAGACCAGATTCGCCTACCTATAAACAATGGATCGGTGTCGAGCTCACCGCTACTAACTGCAAGATGCTGTTCGTTCCCAAAGATTTTGCCCACGGTTTTTTAACCCTGGCAGATAATTCAGAGGTAATGTATTTAGTTTCACAATTTTATGCACCGGGATCAGAGCTGGGTATACGATGGAATGACCCGAAAATTTGCATCCAATGGCCCATCGAGGTCCAGGTTATCTCTGAAAAAGATCAAAATTGGCCGGATTTCGTTTAATTCAAGCTAACGGATTTCATGGGAGAATCGGATTATGATTATTGTTGATAACGCACTAAAAAAAAGACATGCTGAGGGTAATCCGGTGCGTGTTGCTATGATCGGTGCCGGCTTTATGGGGCGTGGCATTGCGCTACAAATATGTAATTATATTGAAGGTATGGATTTGGTAGCCATTGCCAATCGGAACATTGAAAGTGCTATAAGGGCTTACCATGAAGCAGGTGTTTTGAACTACAAACCCATTGAAACCGTTTCACAACTAGAAAACCAAATAGCACATGGTGTTCCTGCTATCACTGACAATGCCATGGCCGCATGTCAAGCAGATGGAATTGATGCCATCATTGAAGTAACAGGAACCGTAGAGTACGGAGCCCATTTAGTGCTTGAGGCCATCAAGCACGGCAAACATGTGGTGATGATGAACGCGGAACTTGATGGCACAATCGGCCCTATTTTAAAAAAATATGCAGACGACGCTGGTGTTGTGATTACCAATGCAGATGGGGACCAACCCGGAGTCATCATGAATCTATATCGATTCGTAAAGTCCATTGGCGTCACCCCTGTTTTATGTGGCAACATTAAGGGACTTCATGATCCCTATCGGAACCCGACAACCCAAGAAGGATTTGCAAAACAATGGGGCCAAAAACCGCATATGGTAACCAGTTTTGCAGATGGAACCAAAATTTCATTCGAACAAGCCATTGTTGCAAATGCCACAGGTATGGAAGTTGGACAGCGAGGCATGTTTGGTCCAACTGTAGAAACCGGCACGCCAATCAAGGAGGTCTCAAATTTATATCCCCTGAACGCACTTTTAGAAGGACCAGGCATCGTTGACTATGTGGTGGGTGCCGAACCGGGCCCCGGTGTTTTTGTGTTGGGAACTCATGACCACCCGCAACAACAGCACTATCTAAATCTTTATAAGTTAGGCACAGGTCCGCTGTATTGTTTTTATACCCCTTACCATCTTTGTCATTTCGAAGTACCACTAACAGCCGCCAGAGCGGTTCTTTTTAAGGATGCTGCCATTACCCCAACGCATGGTCCATGTGTTGATGTCGTTGCAACTGCAAAAATTGATCTAAAAGCAGATCAGATTATTGACGGTATGGGACATTATATGACTTACGGTCTATGCGAAAATTCTGAAACAACTCTTTCCCAGAACCTTTTGCCCATTGGCCTGGCTGAAGGATGTCGATTGCTTCGCGATATTCCTAAAGACCAGGTGCTAACCTACGAAGATGTCGAGCTTCCTCCAAAAAGGTTATGCGATAAACTTCGCGCTGAGCAGAATAACTTTTTTATAGAATAATAGACCTATTAATTTTCTACTACTTTTTCACAATTCAATAATTGGAAAGTTTCAACAATAGCATCAGGAATATGAGTAATGGACAAACCCGAAAGTATTGGATTGATTCCAGCAGGAGGAAGCGCCTCACGCATCTCTCCTCTACCATGTAGTAAGGAAATTTTTCCCATTGGATTTGGTGATTTTTCACCTGGCATGGGTATGCGACCAAAGGTCGCAGCACATTACTTGCTTGAATCTATTCACATTGCAAAAGCATCAAAAGCATTTATAATCATCAAGAAAGAAAAATGGGACATACCTGCGTATTTTGGCAATGGCACCTTGGTAAGTTTGCCAATCGGCTATTTAATCGTAGAATTAACATACGGGGTTCCGTTTACGTTAGACTGCGCGTTTCCTTTTATCGAAAACCAGTTGATCCTTTTTGGATTTCCTGACATCATTTTTCAACCAAAAGATGCGTTTCTTTGTCTCATCGACCGACTTCAGGGAAAAAAGGCAGATATTGTTTTAGGCCTTTTCAAAGCTACAAACCCTCATAAAATGGATATGGTTGAATTAACTAATAAAAATAGAATAAGCGCCATACACGTAAAACCATATCAAACGGAACTGAAATATACTTGGATAATTGCTGTCTGGGGCCCATCATTTACAAATTTCATGCATGAGTTTATAATTTCATACAAAGGTACAATAGAAAATGGGGCTAAGCCCCGGGAATCTCGTTTCCCAGAACTACATATAGGCGATGTTATAAACGCATCACTCCAACGTGGATTTAAAGCTGAGAAAGTTATTTTTGAGGAAGGATGCTATATTGATATTGGTACACCGGAAGATATGTTAATAGCTTCAAAAGAGTTATCCAATTTTAAACAAAGTTAAAATTCATGCAAATCCTTAATCGGAGGCTACGTGAAGCGGGTTACCAAATTAGATTTGTTATTTTTGGTCAGTATTATATTCATTTCAATTAGTTTTGGTTTTTATCTTCATAAGTACCACATTATTCCTTATGCGAAACTTAAATGGTTGCTTAATCAACATTTAGCCACTCACAGTCATAATAATAAAATAACAGAGAATAGAAGACAAAATCATTACGGTTTTTGGTCCATTGGGATATATAAAGGTTCTACCCCTTTTAATTTGTTTGATCCCGAAGATATCGAAAATCCTGTAATTTCCGCTAAAGATATTACCGATATTGATGCAGATTTCGTTGCAGACCCATTTTTAATTTTTAAAGATAATACTTATTTTTTGTTTTTCGAGGTACTGAATCGAGTATCAGGACATGGCGATATCGGTTATGCAGAAAGTAAAAATATCACCAAATGGACCTATAAAAAAATAATAATTGATGAAAATTTTCATTTGTCTTATCCTTATGTTTTTGAATGGGAAAAAAAGTATTACTTGATTCCTGAAAGTAGCCAAGATCTTTCGGTAAGGTTATATAGAGCAAATTCATTTCCCGATAGTTGGGAATATGAGGGTAATTTATTAAGCGGTTTTCCTTATACAGATCCATCAGTTTTCCGATATCAAAACAAGTGGTGGTTATTTATATCTATTCCAGGTCACAATGTATTAAATCTATTCTATTCCGATAATTTAATTAAGGGATGGCAACCTCATCCTTTGAACCCTATTGTTAAATTCAATAAACACATTGCAAGGCCTGGTGGCCGGATTCTTATTTTCAAAGACAAAATATATAGATTCGCACAAGATGACGAACCCCGATATGGACTTCAGGTTTATGCCTTTGAAGTAACTGAATTATCAGAAAAATCCTACAATGAGGTAAAGCTTTTAAAAAATCCAATAATCAAAATGACCGGAAAAGGATGGAATGCTACAGGCATGCATCATTTAGATTTACAATCGATTAATAACCAATGGGTAGCAGCAGTAGATGGTAGGAGCCTGTAACTTTTTTCAAATAATTTGTGAAATAGGTTGCACAATAAAAGGTAATTTCTTTCTCAGTTGAATCATCAGAGACAAGCGGCATCTCTTTTCTACCATAAATTTAGGGCATTATAGCGCCCCCCCGGCTCACAAGTTAGGCACGATGATTGCATGAATTATGTTCTTTGATAAAGCTAATTGCGATGGTTATACTCAAAGTTAATAATTCTAAGGCAACGCTATGAAACTTATGACAATTAACTACAAACTGACTATTTTACTTTTAGTCACTATTTTTCAGACATGTGGCGCAATAGCGGCGGACACCATTCCACAAACCAGTTGGAACCTTCTTTACGTGGATAGTGAGGAAACCGTTGGCGAAGACGGGGCAGCCACGAACAGTTTTGATGGTGATACCAATACCTTCTGGCATACACAATGGTATGGAAGTCCCGATCCATCACACCCCCATGAAATTCAAATTGACCTTGGCGCGGAATACAATATCTCAGGATTTCAATATGTGCCACGTCAAGACGGTGGAATAAACGGCACCATTAGCCAGTATAAATTTTATATCAGTACCGATGGTATTAGCTGGAACTCTGCGGTTGCATCAGGAACCTTCTCCAATGATACCACTCAAAAGGAAGTCACGTTCTCTACGACCTCAGGACGTTACGTTAGATTTGTATCTCTAAGTGAAGTCAACGGTGGCCCATGGGCATGTGCATCTGAAATAAATGTGTTAGGAACGTTAACAACAAACAATCCGCCCAGTGGGGTCATTGACACACCAACTGAAGACATCACCGTCTCTTCTGGAAACACTGTAAACTTTACAGCCACAGCTTCAGATCCCGATGGCGATTTATCGATTTCACATTTATGGAATTTTGGAGACCCCACTATTGCCGATGCCACCACTGAAGATCCCGGAGATATCCAGTTCGATAATACTGGCGTTTTTACAGTCACATACACTGCTACGGATTCGTTAGGGTTGGCCGATCCAACACCTGATACCAGAACTATCACCGTCATTGATAGCGGCCAAGCTCCAGACGGAACCATTGATACACCTACGGGGGATGTTACCGTTAACGTAGGTGACTCTGTTGTCTTTGAAGGCACCGGCACTGACCCGGACGGCGATCTGCCATTGTCGCACTTATGGAATTTTGGCGACTCAGGGGTTGCGAATGCCTCGGTGGAAGATCCGGGTAGCATTCAATTTGACATACCGGGCACGTTTACGGTGACCTATACAGTAACGGACAACCTGGGTTTTGTTGATCCAACCCCGGACACACGAACCATTACCGTACTGGGAAGTACTATTCCGCAGACCAGTTGGAACCTTCTTTACGTGGATAGTGAGGAAACTGTTGGCGAAGACGGGGCAGCCACGAACAGTTTTGATGGTGATACCAATACCTTCTGGCATACACAATGGTATGGAAGTCCCGATCCATCACACCCCCATGAAATTCAAATTGACCTTGGCGCGGAATACAATATCTCAGGATTTCAATATGTGCCACGTCAAGACGGTGGAATAAACGGCACCATTAGCCAGTATAAATTTTATATCAGTACCGATGGTATTAGCTGGAACTCTGCGGTTGCATCAGGAACCTTCTCCAATGATACCACTCAAAAGGAAGTCACGTTCTCTACGACCTCAGGACGTTACGTTAGATTTGTATCTCTAAGTGAAGTCAACGGTGGCCCATGGGCATGTGCATCTGAAATAAATGTGTTAGGAACGTTAACAACAAACAATCCGCCCAGTGGGGTCATTGACACACCAACTGAAGACATCACCGTCTCTTCTGGAAACACTGTAAACTTTACAGCCACAGCTTCAGATCCCGATGGCGATTTATCGATTTCACATTTATGGAATTTTGGAGACCCCACTATTGCCGATGCCACCACTGAAGATCCCGGAGATATCCAGTTCGATAATACTGGCGTTTTTACAGTCACATACACTGCTACGGATTCGTTAGGGTTGGCCGATCCAACACCTGATACCAGAACTATCACCGTCATTGATAGCGGCCAAGCTCCAGACGGAACCATTGATACACCTACGGGGGATATTACCGTTATCGTAGGTGACTCTGTTGTCTTTGAAGGCACCGGCACTGACCCGGACGGCGATCTGCCATTGTCGCACTTATGGAATTTTGGCGACTCAGGGGTTGCGAATGCCTCGGTGGAAGATCCGGGTAGCATTCAATTTGACATACCGGGCACGTTTACGGTGACCTATACAGTAACGGACAACCTGGGTTTTGTTGATCCAACCCCGGACACACGAACCATTACCGTACTGGGAAGTACTATTCCGCAGACCAGTTGGAACCTTCTTTACGTGGATAGTGAGGAAACTGTTGGCGAAGACGGGGCAGCCACGAACAGTTTTGATGGTGATACCAATACCTTCTGGCATACACAATGGTATGGAAGTCCCGATCCATCACACCCCCATGAAATTCAAATTGACCTTGGCGCGGAATACAATATCTCAGGATTTCAATATGTGCCACGTCAAGACGGTGGAATAAACGGCACCATTAGCCAGTATAAATTTTATATCAGTACCGATGGTATTAGCTGGAACTCTGCGGTTGCATCAGGAACCTTCTCCAATGATACCACTCAAAAGGAAGTCACGTTCTCTACGACCTCAGGACGTTACGTTAGATTTGTATCTCTAAGTGAAGTCAACGGTGGCCCATGGGCATGTGCATCTGAAATAAATGTGTTAGGAACGTTAACAACAAACAATCCGCCCAGTGGGGTCATTGACACACCAACTGAAGACATCACCGTCTCTTCTGGAAACACTGTAAACTTTACAGCCACAGCTTCAGATCCCGATGGCGATTTATCGATTTCACATTTATGGAATTTTGGAGACCCCACTATTGCCGATGCCACCACTGAAGATCCCGGAGATATCCAGTTCGATAATACTGGCGTTTTTACAGTCACATACACTGCTACGGATTCGTTAGGGTTGGCCGATCCAACACCTGATACCAGAACTATCACCGTCATTGATAGCGGCCAAGCTCCAGACGGAACCATTGATACACCTACGGGGGATGTTACCGTTAACGTAGGTGACTCTGTTGTCTTTGAAGGCACCGGCACTGACCCGGACGGCGATCTGCCATTGTCGCACTTATGGAATTTTGGCGACTCAGGGGTTGCGAATGCCTCGGTGGAAGATCCGGGTAGCATTCAATTTGACATACCGGGCACGTTTACGGTGACCTATACAGTAACGGACAACCTGGGTTTTGTTGATCCAACCCCGGACACAGTAGTGATAACTGTCAATGCATTTCCAGACAGCATTATTGATACACCTGCAACCGACATTACCATTACAACAGGAAGTGCAATTGACTTCTATGGAACCGGCACCGATCCAGATGTTAATCTCCCCCTGACTTTCCTGTGGGACTTTATGGATTCGGAAATCCCAAATTCTACCTTAGAAGATCCGTCAGGTATCCAGTTCAATTCAAAAGGTATTTACACTGTTACCTTCACCGTTACCGATGCGATAGGCCTTTCTGATCCTACCCCTGCCACAAGAATTGTTACTGTGGGAGAAGAGCCAAATGGGACTATCGATACACCAACGGGAGATGTAACCATTAATGCGGGTGACTCTGTTTTTTTTGAAGCCACCGCCACTGATCCGGATGGCGACCTCCCCTTGTCACATTTATGGGATTTTGGGAATTCAGGTATTGCGAATATCACGGTTGAAGATCCAGGCCTCATTCAGTTTGATACCCCCGGAATCTTTAACATTACCTATACGGTAACAGATAGCATTAGCCTTGTTGATCCAACCCCCTCAACAGTAACTGTTACTGTACAGGGAGACACATTACCACAAACAGGTTGGACATTACTTTATGTGGATAGTGAAGAAACCGTTGGCGAAGACGGGGCAGGAGAAAATGCTTTTGACGACGATATAAATACAAAATGGCATACAGAATGGTACAGCTCTGATCCTGTACACCCCCATGAAATTCAAATCGATTTAGGCAATTTTTATGAAATATTTGCTTTCCGGTATTTATCAGGACAAGAAAATGGGCGTGTTGCTAATTATGAGTTTTACGTTAGTACCGATGGCGTTAATTGGGGAGAGCCTGTTGTGTCAGGCAGCTTGCCGAATGATTCATCTGAACAGGAAATATCCTTCCCGTCTGTTGCTTGCCGGTATATTAGATTTGTAGCTTTAAGCGAAGTAAATACAAACCCATGGACTGTAATGTCAGAATTCAATTTATTAGGATATTCTTTTTCCGGCAATTTTGCCCCAAATGGTACGATCTTATCCCCATCAAACAACATTGCTATTAACACAGGAGATATTGTTGAATTTTCTGGTAGTGGGTCCGACACCGATAATAATCTTCCCCTATCACACCTCTGGCAATTTGGCGATGATTCAGGGATTGATGATGCTAATATAGAAAGTCCTGGATTTGTACAATTTAATACCCCTGGAACATATGTTGTCACCTATACTGTTACTGATTCTTTGGGCGCATCTGATTCATCGCCGGCATCACGGATTATTAAAGTAACCGATATTGGATCCGATACTACTATCTCTCAAAGCAATTTGGCCATTACATATGTTGATAGTGAAGAAACACTTGGAGAAGATGGTTCTGCTATTAATGCTATTGACGGAGATGCATCTACCTTTTGGCATACAGAATGGTACTATGCAGATCCGTCTCCTCCACATGAAATACGCTTTGATTTGGGAAGTGCTTTTGAAATTGATGCATTTCGCTACCTACCGCGCCAAGATGGAACAAATGGAAGAGTTGGTTCCTTCCAAATTTTTACGAGTGCCGACGGTGTTATTTGGGGATCTTCAGTGGCTCAGGGGACTTTTGACAATGATTTTTTAGAAAAACAGGTTCTATTCGCTCCAACTATAGCCCAGTTTATAAAATTTGTTGCGTTAGATGAAGTAAATGACAATCCATGGACGACAGCTGCTGAAATAAATATTGAAGGCAAATGTGATACCCCATATGTGAAACTACTAAGCCCAACTGACTATTACATTCAACCTTCTGCAGATCCTAATCTGACAGTAACGGCAAGTGTATGCCTTAATGAAACGCTATTTCCTGGCTGGAGTATAAAATTTCAAGTAGACGGTGGTATTGGATTCGGCGGACTGGAACAAGTGGTGGGAGCGCCTCCCTACGAAGCAACCTTTACTGGGCTTTCCCTTTCAGAGCACACAGTCGAAGCATTTGTAATAGATGATTTGGGAGTCCCATACGGCGAACCTTCTTCATCGGATTTTGCCTATCCTGTTGGTGTAGGACGTTATTTTGTTGCCATAGGTGACAGCATTACGGTGGGCGTAGGCGACGACGATGACAGCGACGATGACTCTTTGGACGGCCGAAACATTGGGGGGGGCTTTACCCCGATACTTAATGACCGTTTTACACAAGACAAAGGATATCCACACACTGTTGTAATGGCAGGTATTGCAGGGCACACATCTGTCCAAGGACTTGAACGTCTCCCCACGGTGCTGGAAAACAACCCGAATTCGCAATATTTCCTGATTCTTTATGGAACAAATGATGCTGGCGCTCTTTTCCCCATTCCTAGTGGCTATAATTTAGATCCAGAAGATTCGGGCTATCCCGGGTCTTTCAAGGAAAATATACAACAAATGATCGATTTAATAACAAATGCAGGGAAAAGCGCATTCTTAGCTAAGATCCCATACTCGCTTGATACAGATCGAAATTCAACAATTGAAGATTATAATCTTGTTATTCAAGAATTGTGGAGCGAAAATGGAATTGGAGGGACTCCTCCGGATTTTTACGCACATTTTTCACAGGTAGAAAATCAAGACCAATTTGCCGATTTACTTCATCCAAACGGAGTTGGATATCAAAATATGGCGGAGTTGTGGTTTAACGCGCTACCCACGTTACCATAGGAGAAATCTTTTTATCATGAAAAAAAATATAATTGTATTTATATTGCTTTGCTTAACCTTTCAAATGCCTTTTTTAATTGAAGCTGAGGAAACTGTAGGTCAGAAAGCTGTAAACGAACAGAACAAAAAAGCTGTAAACGATATGTTGCGGAGTGCGAAAAATGGTGACACTGCAAATATTTACTCAATGATGACAGGACCGCTTCGTTCAAGATACGAGCGTCTTATGAAAGATAACAAGAATTATGACAAAGTACTACGTAATAAATTTTATAATTCGAATTTTATTATAAATAACATAGAAGAAACACCAAATGGAGATAGGCTTGCTGATGTAACTGTCTACTTTAGGAATGGTAAAAAAAGTACACACAAATTTCTAATGAGACTAGCAGACGACAATACTTGGAAATTTGCGGATGAAATTTTTGATTAATTGATCCTACCCTGTAATTATATACAAACCAAATTTGAATCCCTTTAAAAAAATTTTATCAATAGGCTTGCGCAAATTAGGGTATGAATTAAAGACGATCCCTACGCCAGACCCTCTGAATCAAGTTGTCACGCTGAAACCAAACGGTCCGGTGAAAGGCAACGTACTTTTAGCCTATATCATCGTTCCCTTTTTGGATAATGCCTCTATAACAAAATCATCACACACGCATTACTGGGAATCTTTTCAAATAGCCAAAACGTATCTTGATATGGGCTACCGCGTAGATGTAATAGATTACAGAAATGATGATTTTAAACCAAACATCCCCTATTCTCTTTTTGTTTCTGCCAGAACAAATTTCCAAAAATTAGCCCATAGATTAACCAAGGATTGCATCAAAGTTGTACACCTTGACACGGCCCACTGGATGTTTAACAATTCTGCAGCATATCATCGATATTTGGGCCTTCAGAAAAGGCGGGGCGTAACGGTACACGCAAAGAAAATTTTAGAACAAACTTGGGCGATTGAAAACGCCGATTATGCGGCCCTTATAGGCAATGCAGTAACGGAAAGCACTTATAAATATGCTGCGAAACCTATTTTTTGCCTTCCGGTACCAACCTGCCGCACCTATCCTTGGCCGGAAAATAAAGACTTTGATAAGTGCAGAACCAATTTCATGTGGGTGGGAAGCAGTGGTGTGGTAAATAAAGGGCTCGACCTTGTTTTAGAAGCGTTTGCACAGCTCCCGCACCTAAAACTTTTTGTATGCGGCACATTTGAAGAAGAAAAACTATTTGAAAAAATATATGAACACGAGTTATATGGATTGCCCAATATAGAGTCCGTTGGATGGGTGGATGTCGCAAGTGATCATTTTATAGAATTAACTCAGCAATCAGTGGCTTTAATCTATCCGTCATGTGCAGAAGGACAAGCGGGAGCTGTCGCTACCTGCGTGCAAGCCGGTTTGATACCGATTGTAAGTAAAGAAAGTGGATTTGATGTCCACGATTTTGGATTTTTATTGAAAGAATGTACTATAAATGAAATCACTGAATTTGTAACGAATGTTTCAACCATGCCTCCAAATAAAATTGCCGAGATGAGCCGGAAATCATGGAAATATGCTCGTCTCCACCATTCCCATAAAGCATACGAAGAGGCCTATAAGCAATTTGCTAATACTATTTTATCAGCTAATCGTATATAATTTCAAGTGTTCTATCATCCCGTATAATATTGACACGCATAAAATAAACATGATTATTGCGGTTGAACTACCTTTAAAATCTACTTGTTAATATTCGAACCTATTAATAATATGCGAAAATTTTTTCTATACGTCTCATCTTTTCTATCCTTATTCGCAATCCTTGTAACCATCGCTGTAGTATTTATGGGAACGACTTCTGGCAGCCTATGGTTATTGAATAAATTTGCTAACCATATACCCGGTAAAATCACAGTAAAACAATCCTCAGGCAGTTTTTTATCAGACTTTCATCTTGGTAATGTCGATTATCAGGGCGCTAACTGGCAAATAAAAATTCAACAACTGAAAATTCGCTGTGAGCCCTGGAATTTTTTTCAAGGCGCTATCCATATTAGTGATTTTCAGATTAACGAGGCGGAATTTCTTATACAAGACATTAATGGGCTACTATCTGCCGACCCTTCTAATATGAAGGAATATTTTAGGTTCCCTATACCTATTTTCGCCGATAATGTATTATTTAAGCGAGTTAAAATAGTTGGTTCAGGGTTTACACAAATTTTTAAAAACGTAACGGCCGCGGGCTATATCGATTCATCCAGATTCCAGGCTAAAAAGCTTCGTGTGCAAAACGGAAAGAAACTGGATTTTATAGAGGGCGATATCAATTTTCGGTATGATGGCCCATTCCAATTAGGACTAAACTGGATGACTGATACCCATTTGGAATTGATTAAAAAATGGCGCCTCATTATTGATGGTAATATCACAAAATCGGTTTTTACTTTAAAAGTCGAAAAGCCTCTTGTAGCCAGTGCAATTGGTCATTTTCTAATAGCGCATAACACACTTAAACTTTCCAACAACACATCCCTCAATGATAGCCGTCCTTCCATTCAAATTAATAATCAAAATAAAAATGACGATTTATTAGTAGATTTTCCATCTGTTATTTTCGATCAATTTCAAGTAAATCTCCTTGGAGGATCTGCAGAATTAAGTGGGAATATTGCATTAACACCAGAACTATCATCGAGCCTGATCATTACCGGCAAAGAAATAAATCCTGGCTTACTCTGGCCTGACTCACCCGGAAAACTGACTGCGACCGCCTTAATTGAAAGCAAAATCGTTAAAAAGACACCCGTTTACATTTTAAAAGATCTAAAAATGGGTGGTATATTGCTTGATCAAAAAATCAAGGCACAAGGAACAGCCACCTTAAATGGAGCCGAATTGCAGTCGTGTAATTTCAACATAGAAGTTGCTAACAACAAAATAGCGCTTACACAAAATGCTTCAACAGATCCAAATCCCACTATTCATTTTGACTTTATGGTTCAAAATCCAACCACCCTCTGGCCTCCTCTGCAAGGCACATTTTCAGGAAACGGCCTCATTAAAAACATACTCAGCCAACCATCAGTTAACGTTAATATTGAAGGTATTAATGTAAAATATGGAAAAGGAATGTTTCAAAATCTTAATGGCATGCTATCTTTTGAAATTGGCCATGAAAAACCATTTAACGCAAAAATCAGCGCAAAAAATATCCTTTTAAATAATAAAAAGCTATCCAATGCATCATTCAACCTATCCGGTGATTTTAAAGATCATTTTGTTATCGCCAAATTAGAAGATAGTTCGCTAGAAATGGATATTGTTCTTTCAGGAAAATTTGACCAAGATAGGTGGCAAATCACGTTTAATGAATTTTCTACCGCCTTAAACGATTCAAGACACTGGGTTCTCAATGCCCCTGTCTCCTTTTTGGTGGAACATAACAGAATAAAATCCTTTGAAGCTTGTTGGCACACAAATGAAACAACTCAAAATTTATGCGTTCGTGGAGCGTTGGATAAAAATTTGGGCTGGAGTACCAGTGGAGAAATAGACGCCCCACCCTTCAGGTTTATTGAAAATTTAGTTCAGCAAGTCATTGAAATTAAAATCGGTACTCAAAAGATTTACAAACAATGAAATAGACACTTATGAAACATTACGATTATTCAACAAACCGCCAAACCGTTTATGTTTATAGCGTGCCAGTTTGAGCATAGGGTTGGAAGATGACCAATAAAACCACAAGACGACAATTTATCAAGGTATCTGCTTTAGGTATTATCGGTGCAGGCGCAACGGTTTCAATTGGAGCATCTATTGTTCTACCACCCGATATGGATCTACCTAATCCTTATCCTCAGATACCAAAAGAAAATGTTCAAATACCGGATTATCATGACAATGTTGTTTTTTTCGACGAACACCAGTATAAACTCGTGGCCACACTGGCAGCGCTTATTATTCCAACAGATGATACACCAGGAGCAACTGAAGCGCGTGTTGCTGATTTCATAGATGAAAAAGTAGCAGCATCTAAGCGAGAACAGAAAGCTTATAAAAGGGGATTGAATTGGCTCGATTCCTTCAGCGTGCAGGCATATGGGACAGGAAATAGTTTTTTATCCTTGGATATTTTGAAACAAATTGAACTATTACGAAGCATTGATGAGGCGCGAGCCATGCGATACCGCAAGGTGTCCGGATATTTTCAGCGTTTAAAATTAAAGTTTGATAAAATATGGGATAATCATTTCGGAGTTGGAAATAAATCAACTTTTTTCGCAAAAGTCAGACGGGATGTAATACATGCTTTTTACTCCCACCCGGCTTCCTGGGAAGGGATTGGATACTTTGGCCCGCCGCAACCAGAAGGCTATCCCGATTTTTCAGATCCACCATCCTCCCATCTATACACAGGGAAGATTCGCTTGATACGAAATACCACATGCCAAATTTGCCACCATGAAGTAAAACATCCAACAGGTGGTTTAATTGCTCATAACTGTAAAACATGTCACCGACCCCATTCACCATGGCCTTATGATAAGAACCGCTTTCATCTTGAAAATCATGTTGAAGTTGTTTTTCCCACGCCGAATCGTAAGTGGAAGGATGGATAATTGACTAAAAACAAAGAAACTTGTGATGTTTGTATTATAGGCTCCGGTTCCGGCGGCGCTGTGGTAGCCAAGGAACTTGCTGAACAAGGTATGAGTATTGTTGTTTTAGAGGCAGGTAAACGTTTCGATCCGCTAAGAAACTATATATCATCCGCTAAACCTGATTGGGAAATTTCCAGTTGGCAGCATGCCAAACAGTTTCGTGTAGAAGCCCTGCACAAAGTCACATTCGAAAATGAATTTACACATAGACCGGCTGAAGTCCACGGTGTTGGCGGTGGTACGATACGATATTTAGCCTACGCAATTCGAATGCTACCTGATGATTTTCGTATCTACACCGTAGATGGAGTCGGAAAAGATTGGCCAATATCTTATGAAGACCTAGTCCCATATTACCGAAAAGTTGAACTCGACTTAGGTGTTTCCGGTCTTTCAGGAGATCCATGGACACCATTAGTAGATCCGTATCCCAATCCACCATTCAAATTTTCTTATGCGAATAAAATAATAAAGCGCGGTTGCGATAAGTTAGGAATTAAACTTTGGCCAACACCTATGGCAAGACTTTCAAAACCTTTTGATGGAAGGCCTCATTGTATCCAATGCGGCAGATGCAGTGCCGGTTGCATGACAAAAGCCAAGTCAAGTATGGATGTAACGTATATTACCAAGGCTGAAGCCACCAATAATGTCTCAATTCAGTCCGAAGCCATTGCAACTCGTATCAGGGTGGATAAATCCGGTAAGCCAACAGGTGTTATATACTACGATAATAACGGTGTGGAGCATGAGCAGAAAGCCAAAATTATTGTTGTCTCGGCTGGTGCCGTTCAATCGCCGCGCCTCCTTTTGAATTCTCACTCAAACCAATACCCAAATGGCTTGGCAAACAGTAGTGGATTGATCGGAAAATACTTCATGCAGCACACAGGACTCAGTGCCTCAGGTATCTTTGAAGATCGCATTGATTCTTTTAGAGGTTTTTTCGGGGGCGCAACCTCCCAGGATTACGCAAAGACGTTACCTAACAGCACATTTGCGAGAGGGTGGATTCATGAGCTACATGCAGGAATAAAAGGTCCTGTTCAAACAGCACAAGCCATAGATGGATGGGGCGCTAATTTAAAAAAGCAGATGAAATACTTTTTTGGTCATATAGCTGGCGTTGCCACAGTTGGTGAGCAGTTACCCTATGAAAAAAATTCAATTACACTAGATCCTAAAATTAAAGATGATTATGGGATGCCGGTCCCACGAATTAATTTTCAATTTTTTGAAAATGATCGGTTAATGGCTAAGGCAATGGAAAAAAATATACATGACATTTTGGACGCTGCCGGTGCGGTTCGAATTATTAACTCAACCATCAAACCTGGGGCAGCACCTCACAATATGGGGACTTGCCGTATGGGGAACAATCCTACCTCTTCAGTTCTCAATAGTTTTTGCCAAGCACATGATGTACCAAATTTATTTGTTATTGACTCAAGCTGCTTCGTAACTTCAGGTACTGCTAACCCGTCTCTTACTATTCACGCAATTGCAGCACGAGCTTCGGAATATATTATTAAAGAAGCAACGGCCTTAAATTTATAATCTTTTTATTGTACGTTCCTTACCTTATCCATCTATTTTAACAATTTTTTATTAATAAACTAAAATGAGAATATTTTCTAAGCTAAAAACCATGGCAAACGACAACAGAACAGTCATTGAATCAGATACAGGATTTAAGTTTATCGATTTAAAAGAGCTCATAGAATATAGAGATCTTTTTTATTTTTTAGTGTGGCGTAATATAAAAGTCTTATACGCTCAGACCATTATGGGGTTTTCTTGGGCTATTGTTCAACCAGTGGTACAAATTTTAATTTTTTCGGTCATATTCGGTAAAGTAGCAAAGTTAGATACAGATGGTATCCCTTATGTATTATTCAGCACTGTTGCAATTATTCCATGGACATATATTTCTCAGGCTATTAATCAGTCAAGTCAGAGTCTAATTTCGGGACAAAATATGCTAGGTAAGGTTTATTTTCCTCGTTTACTTTATCCATTCACTTCAATTCTTTCCAAGATGGTAGATTTTGCCATATCAATGGTGGTTGCTATTATAGTTTGCTGCTATTATAGAGTACCACCAACCTGGAATCTTATTTTTTTCCCATTATTTATAGTAATTATGATGTTCACTGCTTGTGGGACAGGTCTTTGGCTATCAGCAATGGCAATTCGATTCAGGGATGTTAAGCATGCGATGCCTTTTGTTATTCGTATGGCAATGTATACAGCGCCTATCGTTTATTCTGCTTCTTCTATTCCTGATAAATATCGCTTTATCTATTCTATTAATCCAATTGTCAGTGTCATTGAAGGTTTTCGTTCCTGTTTACTTGGGACTTCATTGTCCTGGGGTTTTATATGGCCTGGTATTATTACTTCCATGGCTCTTTTTATAAGTGGAGTTTTTTATTTCAGACGTTTAGAACGTATTTTTGTTGATGTAATATAACCTTGCGGATTCCAATATGCTATCAATTAAAGTTGAAAATTTAGGCAAACGATACAGAATCGGTTTAAAAGAGGAACAGCATGAATCGCTTTTTAATTTATTTTTGGCTTTCCTCAAAAGTCCTATTAAAAACTATAAAACCTATCGGTCACTTTATAGTTTTTCAGAAACTTCAGGATCTAAAGCTTTTATCGATGATGAAAAAAATGGTATTATCTGGCCTTTAAAAGGCCTAAATTTTGAGGTAAATAAAGGAGAAGTGGTTGGAATAATAGGCAAGAATGGTGCTGGCAAATCCACACTTCTGAAAGTCTTATCTCGTATAACACATCCTACTACGGGAAGGGTGGAAGCTTTTGGGAGCATATCTAGTCTTCTCGAAGTAGGCACCGGATTTCATCCAGAGTTAACAGGAAGAGAAAACATTTATCTTAATGGCGCAATTCTTGGAATGCGTAAAAAGGAAATCGATAACAAGTTAGATCAAATCATTAATTTTTCAGGTGTTCACAAATTTATTGACACACCGGTAAAAAGATATTCAAGTGGAATGAAAGTAAGGTTAGCTTTTTCTGTAGCAGCACATCTTGAGCCAGATATTCTAATTATTGATGAAGTTTTAGCTGTTGGCGATGCCGAGTTTCAAAAAAAATGCCTTAATAAAATGGAGGACGCAGGCAAACAGGGTCGAACAGTTTTATTTGTTTCTCATAACATGCCGGCCGTAACTCGTCTATGCCCTCGCGCTATTTTTCTTGAAAATGGAAAAATAGTTGATGACGGCCCATCTCAAAAAGTTGTTGCCAACTATTTATCTAAGGATTCAGGAACTACCGCCGAAAGAATATGGAAAAATACTTTAAATGCACCAGGCTCAGATATTGCTCGATTAAGAGGATTGCGGGTTATGTCTAAATCAGGTCAAGTTACCGAATCTATAGATATTCGAGAGCCGTTTAGCATAGATATGGAATATGAAATATTGAAATCGGGAAGCATTCTTCTACCACATCATCATTTTTTTAACGGTGAAGGTATCCATGTTTTTACTACATTGGATACAGATCCTCAATGGCGACTGAAACCAAGGCCAAAAGGAAGTGTTAAAAGTACGGTTTGGATCCCAGGGAATTTACTATCCGAAGGAAATTATATGGTAGGGTCTGGCATGATCACCCTAAATCCTGAAATACCACAGTTTTACGAAAATCCGGCCATATCATTTACGGTTATTGACACTATTGAGGGAGATTCCGCCAGGGGGGACTTTACTAAGAACATAGATGGCGTCGTCAGGCCCCTTTTAAAATGGAACAACCAATACCATTAATAACATACGCATTTTCACCATCTAAGCTGATATTATATACATGAAAAAAACAATCGCACCGATTCTTAAATGGTTATTTAGAAAAATTGGTATTGAAATAAATAGGGCCAAAAATAATGACGAAGATAATGCCACAGATATATTTATAGCCTCAAAAAATGTTATTCTTCAAAAGCCTTATCGTGTTAGCAATAAAAACCGAATCTTTTGGGGAAAAAATGTTTTTATCGGCCCCAATTCCTTTTTAAACGCAATGACTCAATATCCTACCACTTGGACCACTAATTCCGAGTACTATCAAGAAAGCCAACATTTCGATTCTAAAATTATATTCGGGAGTAATATTTCAGCAACAGGCGGCCTGCAAGTCTCCGCATGTTCAAGCGTTGTAATTGAAGACGATGTCATGTTTTCGAGTAATATCTTAATTATTGATAACTTCCATGGTTATGAAACTGCTGAAATCCCATATAAATATCAGAAAATTCAAAAGATAGCGCCAATTTTAATAAAACGAGGTTCCTGGATAGGACAAAATGTCGTCGTTTTTGGGGGCGTAACTATCGGTGAACAATGTATTATAGGAGCAAATTCAGTAGTAACTAATAATGTTCCGAATCGTTCAATCGCAGTTGGAGCCCCAGCAAAAGTGACAAAAACGTGGAACAAATCAAGACAGCAGTGGTCCCCGGTAATAGATCCTTCTGAAAAACTTAACAAATATAATAGCTTCGGATAATATCATGAATTTTCCTCTCATTACAATTGGAATCCCAACATATAACAGGGCAAATGGTTTCCTCAGACAAGCCATTGAGGCCGCATTAAATCAAACCTATGAGAATCTGGAAATAATCGTATCCGACAATTGCTCTACGGACAATACGCCCCAACTCGTTGAAAGCTATAAGTGTAAACAATTAAAATACGTACGTCATTCGAAAAATATTGGTGCAGCCAATAATTTCAATTTTTGCTTGGAGCAGGCCAAAGGCGATTATTTTCTCATGCTTCATGACGATGACTTAATCGATCCTGACTTTTTGGGATGCTGCATGGAAGCAGCCTCATATTCAACTATTTATGGTTTTATTCGAACCGGAACCCGAATTATTAATGAAAAAAATGAGGTTAAAAGGGAAGCGCCTAACCGGGTCAAAGGCCTCCCAATGGATGATGTTTTGAGGGGCTGGTTTTCTGGTAACACTTCAATCTATCTTTGCAGTACACTTTTTAATACAAAAAAATTGAAGGGAATTGGCGGATTTAACTCCAAACGAAATCTGTTACAGGATTGCTATGCTATTGTGAACTTGGGTGCAAAATACCCAAGGTGCGATGTTGAGGAGGTAAAAGCTAGTTTCAGGAAGCACTCAGGTGAAATTACATTTGCCGTTAAGGTAAAAGACTGGTGCGATGATTTCATTTGCCTGCTTGACCTAATAAACAGCACCATAACGGGTCAAGATCGCAATTTAATTATTAGTGAAGGAAAACGATTTTTCTCTGGCCTTTGCTATAATCGGGCATCGGTTGTTCCTTCTTGCTTCAGTCGCTTCATAGCCTATTCCACAGTTTATCATAAGTTTGGCTTTAAATATGCCCCCCCCCCCATACGTAAGTTCCCAAGCTGTATTCATCAACGCTTAGCCAAACTTTTGAACTATACTAAATAACAACTTATCGGGAATACAATTTATGTTATCAAAAAATCTTCAACGCATTAAAAACCTCTGTAAAAGATTTTTGTTCGACACCGTTAAGCATAGTAATGGGTACGATATCAATTTTGAAATTGATGCCCCTGATAAAAATTCCATTGACATGGCACAGACTATTCGCGGTAAAAACCGTGAACCTGGCATCATGGTTCATGGGGGCCTCCCTAGAAGCGGCATCAATTTTGCCGTTGCGTTGCTGAAAGACCACCCGAAATTATCTGCTTATCCAAATGAGCTTTGGGAAATCCCCTTTTTAAGTGCCTCAAACAAATTAATTGAATTTCAGGAACGCTTTTTCAGGCCCTATCCACAAAACAAGCAAAAAATTAACAGCAATGACTTTTTACCATTATTCGGTGCTTCTTTTACTGCATATCTTCATTCATTTATTCCAGAGGATGAAAGATTTTTAGTCAAATTGCCGAGTGTAGAGTATCTTCCCTATTTTTTTTGCCTATTTCCAGAGGAAAATCTAATAATTATCTATCGAGATGGAAGAGATGTGGTAGAATCTTCAATGCGCACTTGGCCCGAAAAGAACTTCAACAACCTATGTAATTTGTGGCACCAAAGTACCCAGCTTATATTAAAATTTCAGGAAGTATATGGTAATCAAAGCCAACGCCATATGATCTTTCGCTTTGAAGATGTTGTCAAAGCTCCTGACATCTTTGTCGAATCTGTTTGCACAACATTCGGATTAGATACACAGTTATATCCTTTTAATAATATCAATAATGTTGGTGTAATCGGCTCTTCTTCTATTAAGAAAAACGGCAGTGTAACCTGGAATGAAATTGAAAAACCTAAAAATTTTAACCCTATCGGACGATGGTCAAATTGGTCAGCAAAACAAAAAACTATCTTTAAAAACATTGCCGGAGAAACTCTTATGGAGGCCAGCTACAGTAAGGATTTGAATTGGTAATGTAATGAAAATCGCTTTTTTTCTCAATGAGTTTCCAGCGCTCTCCCAAACTTTTATCCTCAATCAAATCATTGGGTTAATAGATTTAGGGCATGAAGTCGATATCATAGCAAAAATACCTGGAAAGGAAGATACGACGCACCAATCTATTCTGGATTATAAACTTTTTGAGCACACATTATATTTGAAGTCACATGCTTTAGAAAAAAAAAATACTCTTATATCGAAAATATGTCGGGTATTTAGTTTATTTATACGTTTTTTTTACATTAGCCCAATAGTTGCTGTCAGGACAGTTACAAATAGCTATAAGAAGGAAAATCTTTCTCCGGCTACTTTACTGTTTAAGCTCGAGCCATTGATAAAAAACAAAAAGACTCATGATATTATACTATGCCACTTCGGCCCATGCGGCATAGAAGCTTGCAAGCTTAAGAAGCAAAAGCTTTTGGATGGAAAAATAGTTACTGTTTTCCACGGGTATGACATATCCCATTACTTAAAAGAAAATGGTGAATGTGTTTATAACGAACTCTTTGATAAAGGGGATGCTTTTCTCCCTATCAGTAACAGGTGGAGATCCGAACTCATCCGGCTTGGCTGCCCTAAACATAAAACTCTTGTCCATCGTATGGGAATCGAACTAGATATATTTACTTATTCGCCTCATCTGTTCAAGACTGGTGAAACACTTGAAGTTTTGAGTATCGCACGCCTAGTCGAAAAAAAAGGGTTAGAGTATGGTATACAGGCTGTTAATAAAATACATAAGATTCATAAGAATATACGCTACAATATAATTGGAGATGGCCCACTAAAAGAGGATCTCCAAAGATTGATTTGCGATCTTGATGCCGGAGAGCACATCAAATTACTCGGTTGGAAAACACAGGAAGAAATTTCAAGTCTAATGGGACAAGCGCATATCCTTCTTGCACCTAGTGTTACAAGTCGAAATGGAGACCAAGAAGGAATCCCGGTCGCGATAATGGAAGCGTTTGCAAAGGGTATCACAGTAATTAGCACCCATCATAGCGGCATACCGGAATTGGTTCGGGATAACAAAACCGGTTTTTTGTGTCGTGAGAGGAACGTTTCTGACATCCAAAACAAATTGGAACAAATACTAAATCAACCTGAAAAAATTAGGGATATTGTTAGCCAGGCCCGCAAGCACATCGAAATGAATTATGACATAAACCAACTGAACAAGAAGTTGGTAGAACGCTTTAATAAATTGATTATATAAAGGAAGGAGCCTCATGGACATTGGCTACATATACGGTTTTGATAGCAGCTTGCTCAAAAGCGGCGGGGCCATTCATGTATATAATCTATCTCGTCAGCTATCGAATTTGGGCCATACGATACATGTATTTGAACCTGAAGCAACCGAGCACTGCATTACATACCCGCCAGATAAATCAGGAGTAAGAAAACTAATAAACGCAGTAGACATACTCTATTTTAGAATTGATGGATATTATCTATCTCTATCACATTTAAAATGTAGATGTCTTGAGATGAACTCCTCTAAACCGATGGTTTGGGAAATAAATTCATCCGCTCAAGAAATGTTAAAAACAAGAACATCTCTCACTAAATATAAGGGCGTTCGTGGCTTTTTTCAGAAGTGGGCCCGGCACCGTCAGCTTTTATCCAAGATTCGCCATGATGAAAAATTCAGGTCTTTTCATGCCCAAAAAGTATCATGCGCCATATGTGTCTCAACGGCTTTGAAACATTATGCAAAAGGCACATTGAATATTAATCAAAATCACGTCATACCAAATGGATCTAATCCAGAAATATTCAACCCGAATCGAAATAGCCAACAGGACATTGGGTATACAGATAATAAATTCAAAGTTATCTATGCCGGAGATTCCAGATGGCCCTGGCAGGGATATGACTTGCTTAAAGAGCTGGCTTTATATGCAAACCAGCAAGATCAAGATATTACCTTTTTAGTTTTGGATAACAATCCCAATCCAAAGACAACAAATGAATTTGCCAACATGGCAAATTTTAATAGCATTCCGTACGAAAAAGTTCCTGAATTTATATTATCTGCCGATGCGTGCTTGTGCCTTTATCATGATTTCGAATGGTCTGATTACGGCTTTCATCTTTCCCCGCTTAAACTTTTTGATTATATGTCCTGTGGAAAGCCTGTTATCGGTTCAAACATCGGACAGATCGCTGAAATTATTTCAGACAACAATGATGGACTATTGACCGACAATCAAATCGAATCAATTTTTAGTAAAATTAAATTATTAAAAGAAAATAAATCTGTTGCTGAAGCCATTGGCAAATCTGCAAGAACAAAAATTATTTCTCAATATAACTGGCTCAATACAGCAAAGCAAACAGCAGACATCCTAAAATCTGTTGTGGCCGGATAGGAAAACAATTAATTTTGAATATCAGCGTCATCATCTGTACCCATAATGGTGTCAATAGAATTGAGAATGCACTTCACAGTCTTTCAGATATGATTATTCCTGAGTCTGTTTTATGGGAGTTAGTCATTGTTGATAATGGTTCTACCGATAATACTAAAGAAATTGTTACAAAAACGTGTGATATCTTAAGGCTGCCATATAAATATGTTTTAGAAAAATATAGAGGGCTCTCTTTTGCCAGGAATCGTGGCATATTAGCATCATCTGGTGAAATTATAGCATTTACAGATGATGATTGTATTGTCACTCCAAACTGGATTTCCTCTATTTTAAAGGAGTTTCATTTAAATGGCGACTTAGCTCTTATTGGTGGGAAGGTTGAGCTCTATAATAAGAAAGATCAACCCGTTACAATACGAATCGGCAATAAGCGAAAATCCTTTTCAGACCTCAGCCATATTTTCTCACTACTTCCTGGATGTAACATGGCAATGAAAAATTCGATTTTTGAGACAGTCGGTGCTTTCGATACTTACTTTGGGGCTGGCGCATCTATACCTTCAGCTGAAGATTCTGATTTTTTTTATCGCGCCTTTAAGGCTGGCCTCAAGTTAGTTTATTGCCCAGACATTCTTATTTATCATAACCATGGACGTCGGACACTATATCAAGTAAAGATGCTAAATACTGGCTATACAATTGGCCAAGGGGCTTTTTACTGCAAGCACATTTTAATGGGGGATAAGAAAATCCTTGTTGTTTCTGGCAGACGACTCTATTCAGTTATAAGATCTATTATTATAAACCTAAGTTCTTTAACGATTGTATCAAATAAAGCCCAAATTATATGGAACCTTTCGATAGGCTTCTATCGTTATCTTAAACTCAAATTACATTCCCTATTTTACAGTCATAAAAGTATTATCAAATCCAAATGACACACCTTGTTGGAATAATTATGCCTTTATTTAATAAAGGCAAATACGTAAAAAGAGCGGTTGAAAGTGTTTTAACGCAAACCTACTCTAGATGGGAGTTAATTATTGTTGATGATGGGTCAACCGACAACTCGGTCGATGAGATTCCAATGGGTGACCCAAGAATAAAACTGTTCAGAAACAAGAATCTTGGACCGGCAGCTGCACGCAATTTTGGCGCAACACAGACTTCTGCCGACATTTTATGTTTTCTTGATGCTGATGACTATTTCTATATTGACAAGATAGAGCACGATGTAGGTCTATTTAATCAATACCCAGCTATCTCTTGGCATGTCGCGTGTTTTGATCATGAAATAAATGCCAGTATTTCTAAAATTCATATCAAGGATAAAAATGGGAATATAATAACTGGTACGCCTAAACTTTTTTTAGACGCAGTTCAACAACTACAGCTTTCAGGTTGGCATATTAATGGAGTCTGCATTCGTAAAGACATCTTTTTTTCAAAGTTAAAAGGCTTTGATGAAAACTTTCGATGCTATGAAATTACTGATTTTGTATATCGTTGCGCTCTGGAAATCCCCAACGTATTGATTAGTCCTTACGCCACATCACGAGTCATTGATGTTCCGGACAGCGCATTTAAAATTACAGAAGACCGCATTGATGGTATTGGGCAACTTTCAAAACGATTTCACATTTTATCCATTAAATATCCAGCTTATGCTCCCATTTTAAATATTCTTAGTTTTAATTATGCGAAGTCATATGTTTATGCTCTGATATTTTCATCAAGAAAACTTTCTGCAATAAATTTTCTTCTCAATCAGTTTCCTTTTAAAAAAAATATCAGCTGGCTTAAATTGCTACTATTGAGTTGTCAGCCAGATTATATTTTATCTCAATTGAAAGCCTTTCATCATAAATCAGATAAACAGCAAGCAACATAAGAAATATGCAAATATATTATCCAAATATTAAACAATATATTATTCTTTAACAGATACAATGTGAGTACAATCAAGTAATATATGTTCTTAAAAATTCCTACAAAATTTATTCTAAGCCTTAATGTAGCGGTTCCGATAATTTTTTTAGTAATTCTATGGACGCCACTATTATTCCATTATCACGTTCCCCAAAGCCATATTACCGACAAAGCTATTGAAATAGCCAAGCATAATCCTGCAGACATGCTTTTTGACAAAATAGTTCCCTTCTTCCCGTTAAATAGGTCTGATGATTATATTCTTTCATCAAGTGAAAGTATTCTTAACGGGAATTTCCCTATACCAGGCACTAAATCAAAATATTTAATTTTTCCTTTTGATAAAATAAATTTAACGATGGGCTCTGAGAGATGGCAACTTCAATTCGCTAGTTTTGTAATTCCCCGGATATTATTGCGCGCCTATGAGATATCGAAAGATATAGACTTCCTTTCAGCCACCGAAAAGATGTTGTTAGCTTGGGCAAACTACGAAAAAACAGCAAGATTCCCCAACGGCTTTTTGTGGAATGACCATGCAATTAGTGAACGTATATTTGTTTTGTCAAAATTTTGGAGATACTATCGGAAAAAAAGTATCTATGATCTGACCTCTGCCAGGGTTATTTTGGAATTCACTGTTAGGTGTGCAAATTTTCTTGCCAAACCATCCCATTTTACTTCATCATCGAATCACGGAATAATGCAGAGTCTAGCTTTACTCCAAACGTGTATTACATTTCCAGCTCTCACAAATGTAGAAGACTACAAGGCGATTGCGTTAGAAAGGTTGAGTGCCCAAATTAATTATTATTTGAGTGACGAAGGCGTTGTACTTGAGCACTCACCGTTTTATCATAAACATGGAATTGAACTATTGAGCCAGTTTTTCAATTATTTATCGTTACTAAATATTCCCATATCTAAAGATTTGCAACAAAAATATGATAAAGCTATAGTTTATTATTCTAATCTAATTAGACCTGACGGTTCTCTTCCAATGATCGGCGATACGTCTAATGGTAAAGATTTGAGGGGACCTCATATTTTTAGCCCATTTGAAAAAAATCACCAGCACTTATTTTATAATTCCAATTATCGGCCAAATAAATCATTCACGATTTATCCAATTAGTGGATACTCTATTTTTTGGCATGGGCTGGAATCCTGGCCCTCTCTTGATGATGACATTAGTCAACTTGTAACAACATGGTCCTATTTCCCCTGGCGGGCTCATAAGCATGCGGATGAGCTTAGTCTTACTCTTTGGAAAAATGGTGTGAACTGGTGGACAAATTCAGGATACTGGAATTATGGAACACAGGGAAGATCTTTTGCAGTAGGTTGGATAGGATCTAATGCGCCTCATTTAAAAGGTGAGTCAACATATTCAAATAGGTATTCCTCTCTTCTTTATTATGGGTCTACCAACAAGTTGAATGCTATCGACTTAAAGCGTTCTTCTCCTGGCAATTTTTCAGTACGTCGACAAATTTACCAGTTTAAAAGCTTTCTATTTTTGATCATAGATTCTGTTGAAAATGCTGATCGGTCCGTACTAACGAACTGGACAGCATTCCCAAACTTAACAATAAAGCAATCCCCTTTAAATGAGGTTTTTGAAATATCTCCAGACACCTCAGCCAAAAAGCTTATAAAGCTTGTTATAGGATCCCCGCAACCTAACATTACCACATTTCGAGGGAGCAAATCCCCTTTTATAGGATGGGCGAACAATAATCCCGCCTCTTCCATTTTAATAGAACAGCCCAAAGGCAACTCTTGTACAGTTGTGGTTTGGTTAGATGATTCTTTTTTTCCCATCAACAAACCCATTAATAATTTGCCCACCACAATGCAGTGGTTGACCCCAGAGGAATGGTCTTTAAACTTATCATTACCGTTAGAAGAAATAAAATTATATAGAAAAAATCAACACTTCTCCATAATTGGTAACAATGTATTAATTGATAATAGTTCACTAAATTTAAATAAAGCTGCCGACATCCGTGTTGAACAGGAAGCTCTTAAAAAATTGTACTATGAAACAGACGCAAAATATAAGCCTAAAAAATACACTGTTTCAACACTATTAAAAGGAACCTATATACTTATTGCTTCTTTTGTGTTAGCTATAATTTTTCAGATTATTGTAATAATTTTATTTAATAAATTCACCCGTCCCATTTCTTTATCAGTAAATTTATCCTTGAGCTTAATAGGCCTTATCGTAATACTAAGATATTTATGAAACAAGACAATAAAAACCATAATATTTTATTAGTGTCTTTCTTTTTTGCACCGAGTAACAAGGTTGGTGCAAAACGTTTTTCAATTTTATCTCATATCTTTTCCAATTTTTTTTCGGAGCTTCATGTTCTTACTTCAAAATGTTACGATTCTTCAGATATTGATGCTTCATTGCCACATGCTGGCAAGGTATATAGGACCAGCATGTTGCCTAAATTTCCATTTAAGAAGACTAATATTCTACTTCGCTTTTTTTATCGATTTTGGGAATCCTATCTATGCATAGTCGATCCCTTTATAGGTTGGATTGTCCCATCTTTTATTAAAGGGATACAAATTGTCAAAAATAATAATATTGATGTCATAATAGCGACCGGCCCGCCCGCCACATCAATTATAGTTGGATATCTAATCAGCTTTTTTACCAATACAACATTATTTATAGATTATCGCGATCCTTGGTCAAACCGTATATATAGAAACACTTCCAATTTCAGATTATTTCTTAATAAATGTATTGAAAAGATAGTTATTCGTAAAGCTTCAACTTTTATTTTTTGTTCAAAATTGATGAAAACCGATTTTATTAAATCTTTTAATATAGATGAAAACTTATGCCACGTTATCACCAACGGTTTTTTCGATCAAAGTAACATTGACGCTGTATCACCTGCTGCTGGAAAATTCTGTATGATCTATGCTGGTGCACTTAGGCCTGAAAGAAGGCTAATAAATATTATTAAACCAATTTCAAAATTATTTTCAGATACCATCATTGATCGGAAGTATTTTAAATTAATTCTTTTTTCTCAGATTAATGGTGACGACCAGAAAGCAATAGATAGATATAACTTTAATGACATTGTCGAAATCCGTGATAGAGTTCCGTATAAAGATCTTTTTAAGTATTTGAGAGGATCGGATATTTTATTTTTAATATCGGGTGATGATTTTAAATATGCCCTTCCCTATAAATTCTTTGACTACCTGAGTGTCAAAAAGCCTATATTTGCGTTGGCTCCTGAGAATTCAGCACTTTCCGAAATTATAAAGGAAATTGATTGTGGAGAATGCGCATTATTGAATAATGATAATTCCATCACGGCTCAACTACAAAATATATTTACTAATGCCCAGAGATATACATTCAACGACCGAAATAGTTATGATTGGAACAATGTTGCAGATTTATACTTAAGCGTCATTAATAAATTTGCATAATTTAAGTATTCATTTAAATTTCAATTTCACCTCAATTTAAATCGCGAAAAACAATTGCTTTTTCATATAAAAAAAATATTTTTTCATTTTGCACTACCTCCCGGCCTGTTTATCGTCTTTATCATTCTTTTTGGTTTTCTTTCTCGACATAATTCTCCTAAGCGATTAGGCAATTCCTTAATTCTATTAGGTATATCAATGTGGATTATTTCTACCCCTATATTTTCTAATAACGTGTTTAAGATAATTGAACCAGAGATTTCAGGTCCGGATTACTATATTAATAAAGATGTTATTATTCTTTTAAGTGGCGGTAGATCAGATTATTATCATCGTTTAATTCTGGCTTATAGCCTCCATACTCGCCTCAAACTCCCTATTATTGCATCTGGCCAAGATATTGATGAATCGCATTTTCATAATTTACAGATCCAACCCTACAATATTTTTATTGACAATAAAAGCCTCGATACATTTCAAAATGCACGTAATGTAAAACTCATTTGTGATAAAAAAGGCTTCACTCGTCCAATTTTAGTAACATCTACCTATCATGTGAAACGAGCAAAATTAATTTTCGAAAAAGAAGGTCTCAAAACTTACCCCTATGTTGAGAACCTTGATGCTAATATTCAATCAAAACATAGTTTTTATAATTATTTGCCAGATAATTTTTCTAACATCTCAACAATATTAAAAGAAATATTAGGGCTATTACATTACAGTTTCTTCCTTAAATAATTTTCGCAAGTATATAAACTGTTGCATCATGCTATTATCGAGTTCACCATGGTGTCATTTCGTTAGATTTAAACTTCATTTTTTTCTATTATGGATATTATGAAATCAAATTACCGTTATTTGTACTTAGCTTTGTGCCTATCTTTCAGTTTTCGTATTGTTTTTCTGCTCATGATGTCTCCATGGGATAATCAAGTTGAATCAAGTATCATCCTTCACGCGGATGCAAAAGGCTATCACCAACTGGCGGAAACACTCTTAAATCATCAACGCTTTTCATATTCTTCAACAGGTGATCTGAATACCCTAAGGACACCATTATACCCTATTTTCATTGCTGCTAGTTATTTTGTCTTCGGAATTCATCCATGGGTCGTTTTATTTCTCCAGGCATTGATTGATACCTTATCATGCTTTATTCTCTGGTTATCTATAGATAGACTTTTTGATCGTAAAACAGCTTATATAGCAGCTTTATTTTATGCATTGGATCCCTTCATGATCCTTTACTCTACTTCCTTAGCAAGCGATACTCTTTTTGTATTTATTTTAATTCTCTCTTTCTTTTTCTTTTCATATGCCATTAATCCAAAGCCAAAAACCTCTGTGCTAATCTATTATTCTATTGCATCAATTTTATTAGGCATAGCAACACTTGTCAGGCCACTATCACAGTATATTATGGCTTTCATAGTTGTCTTTATTCTTTTTGCATATCGTAATCAAATCAAAAAAGCTTTTGCTATCTCGCTGATCTCTTGTTTATTATTTCTTGCAGCAATCTCTCCTTGGCTTGTTAGAAATTATAATAATTTTGGAGAAATCTCCTTAGCCAGTGTTGGGTCATATGCACTGTTAATTTTATATGTAAAACCACTTGTTATGGATCAAACAGGTCTCGACACCCTTGCTGCTAAAAAATATTTGGTTAATGAAGCAAATGAATTGGCGATTTCAAATGGCCAAATTCCTGAAAATTTGAATGATTTTCAAAAATCAAAGTATCAAAAATCTATCGCTATTAAGTATATTAAACAACACCCAATCAAGTTTGTTGAATATTTCTGCATAGGAATGCTACACACCTTTTCAAACATTGCCACTTCCGAATTTGCTCGAAAACTGCAATTACCTGTGGATATGCTCGATGTTGATATGAAATCTACTTTGAATTTAAAATCCGTTATAACAAGTTTCTTCCATTCTAAATCGCCCAATAGCCTATTAATTGCTTCAGTTGTTTTATCTTATATGATAATAAGTTACATTTGTCTTTTATCTGGCTCGATGATATTCTTTAAGCAGCAAAATACAATTCCGTATATATTCTGTGCCGGCCTTGCTTTTTATTTTATATTTATTACTGGGACAACTGGGATTGCGAGATATAAACTTCCCGCCATTCCATTTTATTTACCATTTGTATCTATCGGATTTCAATGGTTATACAATAAGACTCGGTCCTTTAAACAATCTACTCTATAACTGAAAAGTCTATTCTTCCTACTTTTCTATTAGGACACTATTGATGAAAACTATCTTTTACTTACTCCAATGTTGTCGTCCTCATCAGTGGATAAAAAATATTTTTGTCCTAATTCCTTTAATTTTTTCAAAAAATATTTTTCATATTCCAGCTTATTATTTTGCTTATTGATTAGTCTTCAAGCTTTCTTCATTTTTTGCATTACTGCTAGCACCGTTTACATTGCTAATGACATCAATGATATTGAAAAGGATCGAAATCATCCACAAAAAAAAAACCGACCCCTAGCAGCATGTCTTATTTCAAAGAGGCTGGCTATCATTACTGCCTGCCTCTTACTCATATTATCTCTTTATTTCTTCTTATTTAGTAGGTCATAATTTTTTGGTTGTCATATTATTTTATTTATTAATCCAAGTTCTTTACAACTACATACTTAAATCATTAGTAATTTTAGATATATTTTGTGTTTCTGCCGGCTTTTTTGTTACGTGTTATTTCAGGAGCTATAGCAATAAATGTTGCGGTTTCTCACTGGCTAATTATTTGTACTGTACTTATTTCATTTTTTCTGACCTTGGCAAAAAGGAGGCATGAAATATCTCTCTTAGGCAGTACTGGAGCCCAAACCCATCGCACCGTTTTATCCGAATATAGCCCTTACCTTTTAGATCAAATGATTAGTATTGTTACCGCATCAACTATCTTAAGCTACATGCTCTACTGTATCTCACAGGAGACGATTAACCGGTTTCAGACAGATCATTTAATTTATACAATACCTTTTGTATTATACGGCATACTTCGATATCTTTATTTAATGCATAAAAAACAAGAAGGTGGCTCACCAGAGCGTGTATTACTAAAAGATTATCCCCTTTTGTTTACTGTTTTTCTCTGGGGAATTTCCTGTATTTTCATAATTTATTATAACAGGTAGGGAACTTCGATTGATGAATAATTTTTATATAAGAGGGAATAAATGGCATAAATATTTACATCAATTACGAAAAAAGGAAATTGATATCGCTTTTTCTAAATTTCATGAAAAACATTTTGACAAGGCATTAGAGTTGGGCGCCGGAGATGGTTATCAAAGTAGCCTCCTGATAAAATATGCTAAACATTTAATTTGTACGGAGTTAAACGAGGCACGATTAATAAAAGCACGACATCCTTCTATATCAAACAAAGTCTGCGATGCAGAAATAATTTACACCTATTTTCCAGAAGACTCGTTTGATTTAATATTTTCATCCAACATGTTTGAACATCTACCAAACCCATTGGCTGCCTTGCAAGGCATTAATAAGATACTAAAAGACTCCGGCATAGCAATTTTAATAATGCCGTCTCCTTTTTGGGCAGTCACCAGATTACTTTTATATTACCCCGGATTAATCATGAGGCAATTACTCAAATTGTCTAAAAACCAGGCTTTTTCTGCAATCCAGCCGCAACTCAAAAAAGAGTGTTGTCAGATTTCTCAAAATAACCTTAAGGGAACTTATGCGTGCAATCGTAATCCGATATTTGATTTTATTAGATTGCCACCACCCCATGGTATCTCAAAAAACCATTTTGAGGAAATTCGATCATTTCAAAGAATAAAGTGGATCAATCTATTCAAATTAGCAGGGTTTAAAATTGTAAAGGTGTTAAAAGGACCAATAGCAATCCCGACAGCAGGGGGGGCTTTTAATTTCAAGCTTTACTATTATCTATCTGAAAAATTTGGATTTACAAGTGAATTTATTTATTTCCTAACCACTAATGATAATTAATAAATATGGCTCTAAATTATTCTCAGCCTGAAAACTGATAACACCCCTAAATTTTAGCTTGTTTTAAAATCGAACAATGCATTTTTTTAGGCCCGCTTTATGGCTGTATAAAAACCTATTATGCAATTTGCTGAGAATTATGTAGAGGACCATAATATTATTATTGAATTATCCTATTTTCAAAAAGACAAATAATGATGAAATGGTATACGACATTTGAACAAAAACATGATTAAAAGGTACGCTTCACTATCGGACAGTAAAGTTATCAAATTAAAAACAGAAATCCTTAATCGTTTACCTGATAACAAAAATGAACTTTTAAATAAATACCCTTTAGATACTTACTTAAAATTTTTAAATGCCTACCCTGTCATTTCTGACTATAAATATGTGAGCCCACATGTAAATGATTGGTGTAATAAAATCACTTCTGAATATGGCAAACAATCTCTACATTTATATCATCAACTATTATTAATGGAACTTATTCAAAACAATTACGATGAAGCTGTAAATTATCCAGAACCCATTGGAAAATACTACGATCTAAACTTTAACCGAATTTTTAATAATATTGATACTAATGCTAATACTCTTCAACATTATGATTATATAAGCGATAGGTTTAACAAAGAACTGTCAATATGTACCTTGAAAATGATCCCCACAGGTGCTCGGAAAATACATTTAGATAGAATGCCTCTAATACGAATATTGCTAAATAACGATTGGAGGCATTTATTTTTCAACCTTATCCCGATACTACACAAATTGAAAGGCCTCAAGCCTATTTACCATCAACACTTGGACTCTAACGATCCAGACTTAATGGCAGAATTTTCTTCTGAAGGTTGGGTGCGTCATTATAAGGCTGTTGGGAAACTACTAGAAAGACAATCGAATATCAAGGGGATTATGGGTATCAGCTGGTACTATGATCCTAATATGGCAACGATATCGCCCCATCTTGCATTTATGACAAAACTTGTAATACAAAACGGTGGTGGCGTGTTTCGTTTTGGCCAAAAACAACAAGCAATAAAGAATGCAACACTCTATTCAAAGCATCGCAAAAATCTATTTTTAAAAGGTAAATATGAACCGATTAATTTTTTACTTATTTGGCCAAGAAACTCTTTACTTCAGTGGTTAAAAAATACTCAAACACAATAAATTACTAAAAATAATCTGAGAAATTACCATGGCAGTCGCCTTATTTGATCTCGATGGCACATTAACTAAAATTGATACACTTATTCCCTATTGCCTTACTTCACTCCTCCACCAACCTCGACGGTTGTTAAGGATTAATTTTATTGTTAATATGGCCTTAAAGTACGTAATTGGCAAAATCGACAGTCATCATTTTAAAGAAGCAATTATTTCTTTTTCTTTAAAAGGTGCCTCCAAAGAGTATATTGATAAAATTAATAACTTTTTTATCTCACATATTCTACCTTTAATTATTCGGACTGAAATATTCAGAATTATGAAGCAGCATAAAAAAAGAGGGGATAAAATTTATATAGTTTCTGCATCACCTGATATATATTTAACTGCAATTAGAGATGAATGGAAGATAGACGGATTGATTTGTACAAACAGTGAGTGGTTAAATGGGCATTTAACTGGAAAAATTTTAGGATTAAATTGCAAAGGAAAAGAAAAATTGTTACGCATTCTAACGATATTCAACCAAAGAGATTTAATTGGTTCTCATGGTTATGGGAATTCAAAAGCAGATGAGCCAATGTTAAGTATTACCAGCTTTGGTCATCTTGTATAATTTTCAGACTTTCTTCAATTTTTTATCTGGCTGGCAGTAAACTAAAAAAAGCATATTAACTATGGTTTCAAAACTCATTCTCTTACAAAATAAATTTAAATTGTACTCATTTTCTACAATCAATTGGGTATATCGTATAGTTAAAAATACCTTTGAAAAAAAACATTCCCCGATTCATATCGTTTTTTCTTTAGTTGACCATTATGAGCCTGGAACGGGCGGTGTTTCACAAAGTGTAGAGCAGCAGAGAGTCGATAACCTTATTAGTAATTTTCCACAATTCGCCCAGCGTCATTTAGACTCGAGTGGGAATTGTTTTAAAATGACTTGGTTTTTTCCACCGCATTACCATAGATACGGGAACCTGTATAAATTAGTGAAATTATGCAAAACCGGCATTGGCGAAATCGAACTTCATTTACATCATGGTAAAACATCACCTGATTCTTCACACAATCTTGAACAAACACTTTTAAGATGCATTGAAGAATATAGTCAATTTGGCATCTTTGGGAAAGAAAACGGCAATATAAAATTCGCATTCATTCACGGAGACTGGGCCTTAAATAATTCGAGATACGGAAGCTTTTGCGGGGTTGATAATGAGATAGACATCCTTCTAAAAACTGGCTGTTACGCAGATTTTACATTCCCGTGCCTCAATGAAGCTACACCAGATATTTACAATGGAATTTATTATGCAAAACCACAATTAGGGAAATATCGAGTCCACGCGCGGGGTAAGTTAGTGCGAGTCGGCCAAAAAAATACTGGATTAATGATTATTCAAGGGCCATTAACCCCATATTTTATAGAGAATAATTTAGCTAAATTTAGAATTATTAACGATGCTATTGAACCTTATTATCCCATAACAAAAACACGGGCATTTTTATGGAAAAAAACTGCCATTCATATTCCAGGAAAACCTAACTGGATATTTATAAAAACCCACACACATGGTGGAGCATCACCAAACATCTTTACAGATGATCGATTTGATAAGCTTTTATTCCATCTTGAAAGAAATTATAATGATGGACAAAAATATGCACTACACTATACAAGTGCGAGAGAAATGTATAATATTATTAAAGCGGCAGAAGCCGGTAAAACAGGCAATCCATCAGATTTCAGAGATTATATAATAAAGCCACCACAATATAGATATCATAACTGCCATGAGGCCTCATCTGATTTGATTAATTTGCTTTCAAATAGTTATAAATTATAATATTTGGGTTACAAATGAAAAAAAATAAAGAACAAAGATCAAATTTAAAAGTATGCCAAATTTGTCATTCTTTTTTACCGGTTATAGGGGGAGCTGAAATCGCTGTTCACAATATTGCAAAAAATCTGACTCAGTTAGGGGTCAACGTATCTGTTTTAACTAGTAGGGGTTATAAACAAAATAGCATTCATTCGAACTATCCCATCCATTATTATTACAGAACGCCAAAAGGTTCTTTCCAAGGTATTGTCTTACTGGCTCGACTTTTGATTCTTCAAAAGAAATATAGATTTGATTTAATTCATGTTCATAAAGCACAACGTGCTTTTTATGTTTTAAAAATAAAGAATTTGCTAAAAGTCCCTATCATAATAACTACTCATGGCGGTGATATTCAGCTTTACCCAGAAATAAATTATGGTGATCGACTTAACCCTAAATGGAAGGATAAAATTGAATATGCCATAAAAAACGCCGACATAGTTACCGCTATTGGCAAATCTACTAGGAATCACTATTCAACACTTGGAGTTGCTGAAAATAGGATTGTTGATATTCCTAATGGCGTGGACACTGATCGATTCAATTCCCCTACAAATAATTTAAAAAATATTTTAGGGATCCCGGAAAACCACCTTTTGTTGTTATCGGTTGGTCGGTATCATATTAAAAAAGGATATGAATATCTCCTTAAATCGCTGCCAACTGTATCAAGGTCTTTTACTAATTTTAAATTACTCATAGTAGGGAGAAACCTTAATGTTTTAAAACCGTTAATTAAGAATTTGGGTATAGAATCTTTTGTCATTTTATCTGATGAACAGTCATTTAATTCTCATTCAGACTTTTCTCTGAATTTTGACCAATTGCCAAATGATTTCCTATTATCAGCATATAAATCAAGCGATATCTATATTTCGTCATCACTTATTGAGGGATTCGCCTTAACTCTGGTTGAAGCGATGGCAGCGTCTTTACCAGTTATTGCAACAAATGTTGAAGGTAATGAAGATGCTGTCGTCCATGACAAAAATGGAATTCTGATCCCTCCAAAAGATCATTTAAAAATGGCCCAAGCAATAATTGAACTAATTAAAAATCCTGATTTAAGAAAACGTTATGGAAAAAAATCAAACTATTTTTCAACGGCATACGATTGGCGGTTGATAACAGGAAAATATTTAACAACATATCTTAATTTAACGGGGTAACGGCTCCCATGTTCTTATTTAGAATGTTAGTTAATGTATAGATTTATGCAACCATAGATTTGTTTTAAATATATTTGTTGGCAATTTATTGACAAGAGGCTAATACAAAGTATGCCTTTTGTTTTTAAATGATTCGTTGTATAGCTTAATAACACCCCAGTATTATAATAATTTTATTCCTTTGTCTTTAAGCCACCAAAATATTTCATATTTGGCACTTGTATTGCATGTTTATTATATGTAATGATACTAAATCAAAATTTTCCGTTAAACGGTGCTTGATTTTTATTTTTATTTTTGTAATTTTAGAGAAAAAATTTCAGGAGGTAATTAATAATGCATTTTCGCAATTACAGATTTTTATTAAATATTTTTATTATTTTCGTTTGTACTTTTTTCATAGGAATTATCCCGGCTCATGCTATTCCAGCTTTCCCTGGTGCTATTGGCTTTGGAAGTGATACTGTAGCAGGGAGGGGTGGACAAATTATTAAAGTCACGAATTTAAATAAAAATGGAGAAGGATCGTTCAAAGAAGCCCTTCTTGCAACAGGACCAAGAATTATTGTTTTTGAAGTCGGAGGCACAATTCAAATTGATGATTCTATTGGAATTCGTAATCCCTTTGTTACAATTGCAGGACAAACAGCGCCTTCCCCTGGAATAACTTTACGTGGTGCTACCTTGGTTATTGCCACTCATGATGTCCTTATTCAACATATTAGGGTTAGAACTGGTGATCAAGGAGGAGTCCCCGCAACCAATAGAGATGCCTTACAAATAGAGCCACCGTATTCAGGCGGTGACGTTTATAACGTTGTTGTTGATCATTGTTCTCTTAGTTGGGGGGTCGATGAAAACATTTCTATTTGGTCAACTGATAAGGGTGACGTTCACGATATCACTATTAGCAACTGCATAATTAGCGAGGCTTTATACGATTCTATTCACCCTGAAGGCCCACACTCAATGGGTATCATAATTGGCCCTAGAACAGAAAAAATTTCCCTCATTGGCAATTTAATTTCTTACTGTAAAGACAGAGTTCCATACATAAGATCTAAAAGCGTAGTTGTTGCAAATAATTATATATATAAATCATCCAATCCTATTATCATTAGAGATTTAGAAAATCCTGTAAACGCAAGTATCGTTGGAAATATAGTTAATAGTGAGTATTTTTTACAAATTGTTGCAGCGGTTCATCCTTCAGACACAAGAATTTACGCATTCGATAATGTTTGCAATACCGAAATTTCTAATCAGCTAGAAGGCCTTCGTGATTCGACTGATACCAATGGTCAGCTAATTTCAGATAGTGCGCCTGTATGGCCAACAGGATTTTCAGCACTTGAAAGTAATAAAGTTGAAGACTATGTTCTCAACAATGCGGGAGCGAGGCCTCAAGATTACGATTCCATTGATACTCGAATAATTAATCAAGTCTCAAACAAAACTGGAGGATTAATTGATTCACAATATCAAGTAGAAGGTTGGCTTTCGTTAAGCGCCCAAAATATCTCTCTTTCAATACCATCAGATCCTAATGGAGATGATGATGGCGATTATTATACTAATATTGAAGAGTACTTGCATGATCTTGATTCTTCTATTATTTCATCCAATGAAAATCTTTTTGTGCAAACGACAGATAATGTACCAAACCCACCAACGGGATTGACCATTAGAGAATAGTTCATCAACCTTTAGTCAAATTGCAATCCCAACGTATGTACGATAAACTTGATACGATATACCATGCATAGGTAATTCCTCCTGTGTCAGTTGCCATCAAGGCTTTCCTGTGGGGAATTACCTATAATTTTCTCAGCGGATCTTGGAACATATCCGGGTCCCTCCACCAGAGGTGAAACGCTTAGACCTTAACTAAATTTTCTTTTTGTTTTAAATTTTCATTTCTCATTTGTGCTAACTTACAGAATATTTTGGCTCGCAGTTTTAACCTGCTGCGATTCCAAGATATTTTTAAATCGTTATGAACTACCCCGCCGAAACAAGCATCAAGGTATTAAACGTCAACTCATTGTCTTAATATTTTACTTCCTTTCTGTTCACTTTCAGCTCTTTCTTGATTCCAAAATTTCCCTAACTAATATTGGATTTAAAAATGATTTTCTTTACTAAGTTAACATCTTTTTTAATTATTATTTTTTTCTTAGCTTCAATTACTCTTGAAAGAGCGTTAGGTTTTTCAATGACATCCATTAAAGGCCTAAGTTTAAAAAATATCTCTTTTTATAGTATTTTTTTATTTTGGTTTTTCAATGGTGCTATATTTAAAAAGCCCTTTTTTGAGAAAAATAATATAAACTTTTATATTATTTTTTTTACAGTATATTGTTTTTTTTTAATGTTGTTTACTCATTATTTTGGAACTCCAACTTCTAGTTCAATAAAAAGCGCTATCATTCAATTTAAAAGCACTATGGATTATTTATTATTATTTATACTTATTTTTAATATAATTGATGATGTTATACAGGTTAAATTTCTATTCTTTTCTTTAATAATATTTTTTCTATTTCTTAATATCATAACGATCTTAGGTTCTTTTGGGTATGTTTCATTCTCTAAGGTTGTCCTAAATGAAAGCCTCGGCAGAACATCTGGTGCATTTGGGGAGTCTAACCAATACGCTGCTTATATTTCATTATTTTTACCTTTTTGTATTAGCATTGCTATTAACCATAAATCTTTGATATATAAATCGTTTTTAATTTTTGTTTCTTTTATAGGTTTTTTCTGTCTTTTTCTCACTGGTTCACGAGGTGGCGTTCTTGCTGTATTTGTCGGTCTTTTTTTTCTTCTTTTTATATTCCAAAAGAATTTAAACATATTAATTATTATTAAATTACTTATTTTTACTTTTCTTACTATTATTTTATTAATATCTTCTTATTTTTTATTACCTGAAAATTCTCAATTGGGTATTGAGCGTAATTTTATATCTAGAGCAAATGAAGAAGATATATCAGATTACAGCTCAGGAAGGATTGAAATTTGGGAAAAGGGATTATCGCTCTTTTTTAACAACCCTATCTTTGGCACTGGCTGGCAAACATTTTCTAAAAAAGTCGGCGTTAGTTCCCATAACGAATATATACACTATTTAACCACAACAGGTATTATAGGATTCTTCCTATTCATTTCAATTTTTATTAAACTTTTTCAATCAGTCATTAAATACCGATTAATAGATTACAATAATATAGAATTTTACAATGGATATTTATCCGGCTTTTTAGCATTTCTCGTCGCGATTTTTTTCGTCAATATGCATACTCCTTATTACTTTTTTGCAGCTTTTTCTTCTCTAATAATAAAATTGGGTGTAATATCAATAAAAAATTCTTCAAATTATCAGTACGCTTAAGCTCGCTGGTTGATCCATAGGCAGCTCCAGAAGGTTTGAAACAGATAGCGTTCGATCTTTTTATAAGCTATAATAACTTCACGAAGTGTTTCTTATAAGCATGCATAGCATATATAATTTATCAATTCATATAGTTGTGTATTTTAATTATATTTTACGCCAAAAATAAATATCCTCATTGCTGCATTGAAAATGGCGATGAACTTAGGAAAGGCAGACCTGATAGTCGTGCAGAGGCCTCTCCATAACTTTTCGGAGGATCGCTATTCTTTCATTATCGCGTAGGTTTAATACTATGAAATCTGTCAACAAGAAATCTATCACATTTGTTTCACCATATATTTTTTCATTAATATCTGGCCGTAAAGAATATGGTTGTGGTGGCGCAGAAAGACAATTTTTTATTTTCGCTAAATATCTTGCTAAATATGGATGGAAAGTGTCTTTTATCTCACAACATCCTGTTTCATCAAAATTTTTTAACAATAACTTTTTAAATTATAATTTTATTTTTTCTAAATTTTTTTTTCTTAACGGTAAAAGTTTTCTTCTTTTTCTTGATTGGTGCTTACTTATTATTGCATTGTTTAAATCAAACTCATATTTTTATGTTATAAAAACTCCGGGGCACTTAGCTGCCCCTATGAGTTTTTTCTGCAATTTTTTTAAAAGAAAACTTGTTTTTTGGACACAATCTGACTCTGACGCTATGCCAGAATATAGAAAAAATTGGTCTCCATTAATAAGTTTATTACATGATTTCGGCCTAAAAAATTCTAACATAATTATTTCTCAAACAAAATCTCAACGATACGCTTATTCAATAAATTACAACATTGATGCTTCTATTGTTAATAATATTTCTTGCAAAATAACTCCGCCTTCTTTGAACAAGAACATACCTTTTACTCACAATGATTATGTTGATGTTTTATGGGCTGGTAATTCATTACCAAATAAAAGATATGAAATCGTAATAGAGCTTGCAAAATTATTACCGCATCGGAAATTCGCTATTGCAATGAATAAAAGCGATATTAAACGATTTAGCGATGCTTATATAACCGCGTCAAAACTAAATAATGTTTTATTTTTAGGCGAGCTTCATCCCTTTGACATGGAAAACTGGTTTGAAAAGACACGACTTTTTCTAAATACTTCTATAAAGGAAGGTTTCGCTAACACTTTCCTTCAAGCATGGACTAATGGTGTACCCGTTGTTTCCTTGTGCATAGATCCAGATAATATTATTTCATCGTACGGCCTTGGCAAAGTTATTTTAAAATCTGACAATTTATATTTAAATGAAAAAAATTTTCAGTATTTGGCTAAAATCTCTTTACCCATAATAGAATCCTTACTTGGAAACAATCGCTTAATGAATACTATAAAAAAAAACGCAACTCAATTTATAAAAGAAAATCACTCTCCCAAAATTGTAATACCAATGCTATATGCTGCTTTAGGTCAGGCACATAATTCTTAATTATTGATATTTTCGTTAAAAATAATTTCTTCTATACAGTGTTATGGGTGACCGTTCTGTCATACCGCTAAAAGATAATAGTTGTGCAAAGGTCTAATTATGTTAACATATAATTCAAGTCAAGTTAGAATTTTAAGCCTTCATTGGGGTTTTATTCCAGGTGGTGTATCCAAATATTCTACATTAATAAATAATGTTTCTAGTTATGCACCTATCAAAATAATGAGCCTATGCATTCGACTAAAAAATGCCCCTTTTGATAAATCCTCTGCTGATTATATAGGACTAAAGGATATAGTAATTAAGACTAAACTCAATTTTTTATTCTTTAGTAAAGTTTATAATTTTATAAATAAAACAAAACCAGATTTAATATTAACTCATGGTTTTAATGGTTGCACAATTGCCCTACTATCATCTATCGGATTAAATATTCCAATTTATTCTTCTTTTCATGGTCGTTATTATGGCTCTTCATTAAAACAAAAGATATGTGAACCATTATTTAATTTTCTTTCTATCATTCTATTTAAATATTTTGTTAAGGAAATTGTTACTGTTTCAAATTTTGCAAAAAACTATCTTCTCAATAAAAATATTGACCCTAACAAAATCACTGTTATTCATAACTGCATAGATTCATCTATACAAAACCCCTCATTCTTAAAAAGAACTCGAGCTAATAATTTCAAAGGCATTACGATAGGCACTGCCTGCCGATTAGATAAAACCAAAGATATAGAGTCATTAATTTATTCTGTTTATTATATAAAAAATCAAATTGCAAATTTTCAAGTAATAATCTGGGGCGATGGGCCTTATAAACAAAAACTTTTAAGACTTACAAAAAATTTATCTTTAGATAAGTACATTCATTTTGAAGGGTATAACTCAAGAGCGAGTTCTATGCTACATTTATTCGATATTTTTGTCCTTCCTTCCATTGAAGAAAATTTTTCTTTAGCATTGTTAGAAGCTATGCGTGCAGGACTTCCAATAATTACAACAAACGTTGGTGGGAATCCTGAAGCTGTAATAAATAATGAATCTGCAATACTTATACCTCCTAACAATCCGCAATATTTAGGTAATAAAATTATCACTCTTTGTAATGATAAAGAATTTCGCATAAAATTAGGAAAAAATGCAAAAAGTAGGTTTAAGGATAATTTCACAAAAGATAAAATGATTATTAAAATCGCTCAATGGCTTATGACTTCTGCCGATAAATTGAACACCAATCTAAGATAACAATATCATGGGCGGATTCCAAATTAATGGGATCAGGTTAAAATCTCATAACTCACTGAAAGAGCAGCTTTATTAAGTATATTCCAGCGGCCTGATTTGTAAAAAGAGCGGAGCATCAACATTGCTTCCGCTGATTCCTCCAGCCAGTAGATAGAAGCGCCTTTGAGGCGTAAGTTTACAACTCTTCTTATTGCGCTTTCCATCGCACCGCTTCCTATTGGCAGACCTACAGACGAAATTTTATCATAATTCATACGGCACTTGTTTCTTACAAAATAATTCTTTTCACATGTCAATTTCTTGCTTTTTCGACCTCTACATATGCTTTGAATCGAACTGATCACATCGCCTATCTTGCCCTGTAATAAAAGACGGCGATGCTTTTTGACCCAGGCGTTCCGTTCAACTTTTTTCCAACCGGTTCTCAAATCCGCTATCTTTACCAAATGTTCAACAGCATGGAAAAAATCCACAAGGGAATAGAACTGTGAGGCGGAGAGCCCCAAATCTTTCATCAATTCCGGAACCCGGTTCCAGATCCAACGCGCTCCGTCTGCCACGAAAAGAACCTTTTCGGTCTTCGTTACCGCCAGCTGTTTGAGATAATATTTGATCAACCCAAATACCGCATCCGGACCTTTCATTGTCCCTTCAATGATCGGTAAAAATGAGGCATCCTTTTCACCTTTTTCATCGACCGTATACACAATCAGTAGTTTTGGCTCTCGCCAATTCGTTGTATACCGACTCCGTCCCTTTTGGGTTTTTGGTCCGCGTTTCTTTCTGCGAATCCGAATTCGTCCGCCGTCTGTCGAAACCACAACACGGCGTCCGGCCAGAGTCTCGCCTGCCACTGCGTTTGAAGTTTGCCTGACATATTCTGCCCGGCGGGCATACCGTCTTGTCATCTCACAAATTTTCTTGGCGTCGATATCAACACCTCGATCCCGCATGAGATTGCTTGCTTCCTGGAACGACGCGACTACCGTAGCGATTAGACAAATCTCCGATGTCAGTCCCGGCGATAAACGATCATAAATGCCCAAAAGGAAAAGCCCGGGATAAGAGACGCCGTTTATGATTTTTTTTTCTTCCCCCGGCCTTTCTTCTTTCTTGTGTGGTAGGCCGCTTTCACTGTAACAACTTCTCCACAGGCCGTTGTTATGTTTACGTCACGCAACCCCTGGTTTTTCATCTTATGTGGCATGTTTTTAACCAGTGCGCTTGATTTTTCATACATCTCATCAGAATCAAGCGACTCCTGTATCACCTTTGCGGTAAAAAGACCGGCCAGTCTCGCTGTCTTTTTAGCAATGTCTTTTTCAAAATTCTCAAGTTCCTCCGCGCAAAGAATCTTGGAACTTTGGCTTTTTATTTGCTCTAATTCCTGGATGGCGTCTTCGATTTCCTGTTTGATACTTTTGACATGATCCTTTTTATCCATCATTCCTCCTGTATTTACAAGTTCTTGAAATGATAGATAAAAAACACTAGAATGTCTAGACTATTTGTAACATACTGTTATTATTATTTATATTTACATCGCCCGTTTTACTGGACCTACTTTTTTGGAACACTCCCCAATATCATTAGAAGCCATTTCAAAACCTAATTTACCCCAATGTTGCATAAATTTTTAGAGATTTGCTTTAATAATCAAGCAGCTTTATGCAACACGTTAATAAAATGTATAAGATCGTTTTTTACTGCTCGATTCTCACTCATTGTAAGTGTGAGTTTACCCTGAGGACGAGTGAGGCGTCCTGCTCTTTGAATAATCCTATGCCGGATTGAATCTAATTTTTCAAATTTCCATGCCGCAGGGCGTTTTGCCAAAGCCCTTGGTGCTGAAGGATGCGCCAGCATTTGAATCTCTCGCGAAAGATTGTGGGCAATCATAGCACTTAGTGTAAAGATCTGGTTCGCAGCAAGACGTCTGCAGGGGATAATATCCAGGGCGGCATCGTTTTTCGCATCACCGAAAATGGCCTCTTGCGATCCGCGGCCATTGTGAAACAAAACAACGCTCTTAGCGGATTCGGGCTTGTTTGTAACAATGACTTTGTAGTCGTAATTGAAATCGACAGGTTCAAATAACTGTAGATGCAAAGGGCCTTTTCGCTGCTTTTTAGTTTTCTTTCAGATAAAAATGAATCGGAAAGAGGTATCCCAGGTTTTCGGTTTCCAGTTGGCTTCAAAAAAGGACCACTGTTCGTCTATTTTGTGCCAGCGCTGACGTTTCTCAATAATGGTTTTCAATTGAACAAATCGTTCAAAGGGAACCGATGCTGTAAACCTGATATGTTGGCGACTCAACATGGAAAGGATATCCTGGTTGAAAAAAGCTGAATCCATGCGTGACTCAAGCACCGTATTTTTTAAATGCGATTTTGCTGTCACAAAACAATCGGTCATGAATTGGGCAGCGCCATTGGAATCATGCACATTACCGGGGCGATGGTGGACATCAAAGAATTGGACGGTTTGTGACACAGTGCAAAATAGAGGATAGTAGCTGCGGGCGCCCTTTTTAGCTTTGTTAAACCCAACAGCAGTCCCCTCGGCATGACCTTTGGTCGATTGTACAGAACCATCAAAATCAAGGGTCAAACGAGGAAAACATTCCCGTTGAAGTCCCTCAATAACCAACGTGCGGGACATAATGCGTAGATTGTCAAAACCTTTTGAGTCCATCTTGGAAAGCGTTCTTGAAATAGTGGATACGTCTGGAATTTTTCGAAGCCCCAAAATACGAAGAACAAGTGGATCATCCCGGTAATAGTCGACTTCACGCAAACGACGGAACCCCATCAGCAAATGAACAATCAGCAGCATCACAACCAAATGGTGGCCGAAAATAGGTGACACTTTCATAAACTCAAAACATTTTTTCAGCCTTTTCTTCAGCTTCAGCTGCTTAAACAGCAACTGAAAAATCAACAAACCGGAAAAGGAAGTCAACTGTTGGTCTTCAAATCGAATATCAGGAATAGTATGGAATTTTGCATGAATTTGTGATTTACTGGACTTCACTTGCGGTGGCCTCCTGAATAGTGTTATTTTTGTCCTCGAAAACACTATATATTCACTATTCTCGGGCTTCCGCAAGTTATTTACTTCCTTTTTCTTCACTTTTTTATGCAACTACGGGGTTTATTGTGTTGAAAATTACGAACAATACAATATCCTTTATATACAGCATGTTACGGAACTATACATTTATAGTATTTTTGTGTATCAAGCTATTGGAGGTGACCCAATGGCTAAATGCCAACAGTTCATAAATGATGACCAATGGAAACTATTAAAACCACTGCTTCCAGAAGTAAAAATCCTGACCCAGAGGGCCAGGCTTTGGTTACCCCTATAAGGGGGTAAACTACCTTTTGCCCCCAAAGGAGGCAAGGTTGAGCTGTCCCCATGGTTCCAATAGGATTTATTCCCTATCTTTAGAGAGCTTTGAATTGGGGCGATATTCTCCAGGATTTTGGATTTTTATGAATTTTTTGTCAAATTTTCAGAAGCAAACCGACCAAAGCAGTGCTGATTGCGGTGGGTTAGCGAGTCGATTGGCTCTGTTTTGCCTCACTCGGAGGCGATTTTGTCCGGATTTTGGTGTCCGGACGCACCTCACCTGCTATGCAGGCAAAAACTTGAGGATTTCAGCCCCCTTTCGAATGTTAAACGAAAATTGTCTAAACATAGCATCCATTGTATTTTTAAAGATTGTCGTAAATCTTGCCCGGCATCGGTCATGCAGACTGCTTACTCCAAAATATTGTTCAACGATGTATCGCTTTTTTGAGATAGCCTTATTTCGATCAATTTCGGTTTGGGTCAGTTTGGCGTTCACGTTATCTTTCCGCATGATGCCATCCTGGATGTTGTTCATCAGGAGGAATTCACGATTTGGCATTCCGGCATAGCCCTTATCCGCATAAACGATTTGAACCTTATTTCCCGTGTGCATGCTGTAAGCTGTTGCATACGGCAGAAGGGTTGAATCATTTTTAGAAGCCGGAGTCACCGTAGTGGATAAAATCAAACCATTGTTTATATCCACCGCCGCATGTTCTTTTATACCATAGTAAGGGACATCATTTTTAACCGTCCAATCAGACTCATGGTCCCGGGAGAATTTTTTAGGATTACCATTTTTGTCCAAACGGCCTTCTTCGGTTTGTTGTTTTTTCCTGAGTTCGGCAAGCTTTTCACCAGATATGGGTTTGCTTGCGGATGTAATGATTCTGGCATCGACGGCAATACCCTCATTGATGGAAATACCTTGCTGATTAAACTGTTTTAAAAGGGCATTGTTAATTTGAATCATGGCTTTTTTTGAGAGTCGTCCTCGAAAGCGAGAAAAGGTTGAATGATCCGGCGCAGGTTGATCCATGGGCAGCTCCAGAAAGGATTTAAAGGAGATTCGGTCGTTGATTTGGCTTTCAAGTTCAGGATCTGATTTAATTTGGAACCACTTTTGGAGGAGCATGCATTTGAATAACAATAGGGGTTGATATGCTTCTCCACCCTCATCCTTTTTACCGACATCATAGAATTCAAGGAGCAGATCATCAATAGGCGACCAGTCTATAGTGTTATTAATTTGTTTAAGGAAAGCCAGAGAACGATTCTTTTCCGCATGTTTCAGGATGGCGACATCAGCAAAGGACAGGTAGCGTTCGATCTTTTTGTAAGCCATGATACCTCCGCAAAGTGTCTTTAGGGGTAAAGATATCACAAATATTCTTTATATTCAATTAGTTGTGTGTTTTTTTGATGACATTTATCAGCAAGAATAATTGCTTGGATAGCAGCGTTGATTGTACCATGCTGTCAGATCACGAAAAGCTAATAGTCGTGCAAAGGTCTCTTATGATTACGTTAAATAGGTTTTGAAATGGCTTCTAATCAAAAATTGTGTTTAAGAAAAATATATCTAATAAGTTACTTTGTTACTAATTCCAAAAATGGTTTATTATTATGATGAAATCTGGAAAATACCGAGCTATTCGCAATCTTCCAATTGGCTGGTTATTACAAGCGGTACATTCTACTGACAAATCTGAAAGGTCATTCCGTATCATATTTGAATTTCTCTGTTTTATACTTATTTTTTTATTGCTACATTTTATTTTCAAATTTGAATTTTCTTTCCAAAATTTATTTTATGAAGCAATAGCTATACATACAATTTTCTGGTTACTTACTGGAAACTTTTGGGTTTACCTGTTGGATAGTTTTTTGTTTATAAAAAACCCGGGGCTTTCAAAAATTTTTTCATTCATACATTTATCTAAAAGATTCTTCTCTAAATATTCAACGGTTGATGCAATTTTAATCTATGGCAGCATGTGCCGCAACCAATTTCATAACAGAAGCGACTTAGACTTAAGAATTATAAGGAGAACAGACAATTCACTAGGACTATTATCACTTCCAATAGGCTTTCTTCTTCGTATTTATTCTTTTTTTTTAGTTTTACCTGTCGATCTTCAAGTTGTAGATAATATTTCATTCGTTCAAAAACAAATGCGGCCTGATGAAAAACCAATAATTGTATATCATCGTGCTCATAGTTCGTTTCAGATTGATGGTATTGCATTTTCTATTATTGAATCATCTCCAGATAAAGTATTAAAAAAGGGATAAATTATACCGTGAAAATTCTTTTTGCTTCTTATGGTTTTACTAAAAACAACTATCATTTAATGCCTTGGCGAATTATATTTGAAAATTATAAATATTTAACAAAAAAGGGGCACCGTGTTGTAATAATATCTATTGGCGAATCTAAAAAATCATTTCATTCTTTTAAACTCTCGACAAATATTTTTAAAATACGTAAAAATTCTAAATATTTTGAAACAGATTTAAAACGAATAATATTAGGTTTTAAACCCGATATTATTTTTTGGCCCATATCATGGAGAGAACCTAATTATAGACTTTCTTTACTTAAAAAAATAGGAATTCCTGTTGTAGCCTATTTCCCAGGAGGTATATATCATGCATCCTCTATTCTTTATTCCATGACCCAGCTAACTTTTCATAAGTGCAAACCTTATCTTTTTGAATGTATTGCTCAGAACTTACGCAATATTCGACATTTTGAACAATATAATATTAAATCAATTATCGCATTAACAAGATTCACTGCCTCCAAGGCAATATCTAATGGTTGGCCAAAAGAGAAAACCGAAGTCATACCACCTGGTAAAGATTTATTTATTAAAAGTCAATTTAACGTTAAATTACCAACAATGGCCAAGAATTGGCTAAATGGCAGGCCTTTTTATTTATTCATGGGGCCACCTGATAAAATAAGAGGTCCTTTTGAGTTACTTAATTCCTTTAACCTATTGGCTAATTATAACCCTGAAATATGTCTTGTATGCCTTTTTAGATCCGATGCACCTTTAGATAAGCACTTACTAAAACGTCATATTAATAGTCTCAAGAATTCCAATCGTATTTTCTCAATTTGGGAATCTGTTGACAGGCAAACCATAGATTCTTTTATCTATCATTGTATTGCTGTCGTTTTACCATTTTTAATTGTTCCATCTGAAATACCACTTGCAATTTATGACGCCATGAAATTTGGAAAACCTGTAATAACAAGCCAATATTGTGGCACTGGGCAATTTGTTCAACCATTTGGCATTACTGTTCCAGTAGGATCATTAAGAGCCTTATCGGATGCTATGCTTCTGTTTTTATCTGACAAAAAGCTTTATAGGTCTAAGTGCAACGAATCACGAGTATTGTATTCCAAATTACCAGATTGGAAAATTATGGCTCATTCCTGGCTTCAGGTTGCTAAAAATACATTAGACCATCTTTACAAAGAGTTATAGTATGCTAAATTTTCACGAAAACACAAAAATTATTTCTTTCAGTGGTATAGATGGTTGTGGCAAAACTACAATTATTAATAACCTACAGAGATTGCTTTTAAAAAATCAAAAAGATTCTTCATATGTCTGGCTTCGCTATAATCACTATTTAACAAAATTTCTTTTAGCTTATTGTCGTCTTGTTGGTTTAACTAAATATGAATACCCAAACGGTATACGAGTTGGTTATCACAATTTTAAGCATTTTAAAATTATAAGCCTATTGTTTATCTTCTTTACCTACATTGATACCTTGTTTGCATCTATCTTCAAAATATACATCCCAGCCTATTTTTCTGATAAAATTATCATTTGTGATAGATGGGTACCGGATATCCTTATTGACCTTGAAATTGATACAGGTATTAAAATTTCAACTTTTTGTATAACGCGAAAACTTTTTGAAAACCTAGTGCCTAAAAATACTTTTAGTTTTATTCTAAGAAGAAACTTTAAATGCGTTGTAGATCAAAGACCAGAACATCTTTTTGATATTAATTTCCCATTACGCTTTACTTTATTTAATTCTCGTTTTAACAATAAAAATTTTATTACAATCGATAACAATGGCTCAATTGATGCGTCTATCAAACAAATTATAATGGCTATTTCAAAACCAGATTGTAACTATTCAGCTTAATTATCGATAAGGATTAATTCAGAGGATTTGAGCAATAATAATTTAGTGAGAATTTGTGTCGATAAAGAATTGTACGCAAAGGTTACTTTCCTAAATGACAAATCCAAACTTGTGTTCAGCGTCTCACCCCGCTGATGTGCCTTGAGGGAATTTATCCGAAGCCCAAGACAAGAAAGCCGAATTCAGAAGGGCCTCGGTTTTATACTTTTATATTATGACAATATCTATTTTAATTTTAACATTTAATGAGGAGCGTAATCTGCCTTCTTGTTTGAATTCACTAAAATGGTGTAATGATATAGTTATTCTTGATTCATACAGCTCAGATAAAACAGTTGATATTGCTTTGGAATACAATACCCGTGTAATAAAACGTGAGTTTGATGATTACGCAAAACAACGTAACTTTGGGTTGAAAAACATATCATATAAATCACCATGGATTTTCATGGTAGATGCAGATGAGGTTGTGCCACCTTCGCTTGCTGATGAAATTATCTACAAAACAAATAAAGCATCTCCATCTACATCTCTTTTTTATCTCAGAAGAAAAGATTATTTTATGGGTAAGTGGATTCGCCATAGTAGCGGATATCCGACTTGGTTTGGCAGATTAGCTAGGGTTGGCCAAATTCATGTAACTCGTTCTATAAACGAGGAATTTCAAACTGATGGACAAATAGCATTTTTAAAGGAACACCTTTTGCACTATCCTTTCAATAAAGGTCTTAACGAGTGGATAACAAAACATAATCGTTATTCAAAAATGGAAGCTGATCTAATAACATTATCTAATAAATCTTCTTTTCAAGTCAAAAACTTATTCAATAAGAACCCTATTATTCGTCGTCGCCAACTAAAACAAATAGTTTATTCCCTGCCATTTAGACCAATAATCATATTTTGCCTATTTTATTTTTTTAGGCTTGGTTTTCTTGACGGAAAAGCAGGGTTTCATTTCTGCATGTTAAAAACTTTTTATGAGTATTTAATTTCATGCAAAGTAATTGAAAATAATTTTTATAATAAAGGTATTACCTTTTAAAAAATTCTTTATCTTTTTTATTATGCATAAAATTTCTATAATAACAGTGGTTTTAAATTCTGTAAAAACAATAGAAGATTGTATTTTAAGTGTCCTTAATCAAACTCAAATGGTTGAGCATATACTTATTGATGGTGCCTCAACTGACGGCACTCTAAATATAATCAATAATTATCGTAATGATACTTCTATATTAATTTCAGAACCAGATAATGGTATTTACGACGCTATGAACAAAGGGATATCATTGTCTTCTGGAGATATTATCGGAATCCTTAATGCTGATGACTTTTACGCAAATCCTAATGTACTATCTAACGTTTTATATTATTTCAACAAATTAGATATTGATTGTTGCTATGGGGATTTAGATTACGTTTCTCCAAACAATACAAATCATATTTTTCGTCGTTGGCGTTCTGGTGGATTTAATCACAAAAAATTCTATTGGGGGTGGATGCCACCACACCCGACCTTTTTTGTAAAAAAATCTATTTACAACAGCTATGGCCTTTTTAACCCAAATCTTGGATCGTCTGCGGACTATGAGATTATGCTCCGTTTCTTATTAAAGTGGAAAATTAAAGTAGCATATATTCCAAATGTCCTTGTTAAAATGCGTTATGGCGGTATTAGCAATGCTTCACTACAAAATCGTATTACTGCGAACTTAAATGACCGTAAAGCTTGGTTGGTTAACGGCTTAACACCTTTTCCATGGACACTCCTTTTAAAACCTATTTTAAAAATAAAACAATATGTTATATAATCTTATCTGTAAGTAAGTAGATAGGGAATATATTTCTCTATAGAAACTGAACACGCGGATTGCCGGTATCCATAGATGTTATAGCGCACTTTCCACACCTTAAAAAAGAAAAGGTGTATATTTTTTAGTAATGTAATATCAAACACATAGGTAGATTAGAGTGGTATTTATAAAATGAATGGCATTTACCCTAGACTTCTAGCTGTGCTGGTGTTATTTTGTCCCGAAAAACAATTTTATTGAAGGGATGAAATATGGAGTCATTGGATCTGGCCGACGCGAAGTTCACGAATGTACAGCATTTACCAATAGTCAAAGAGTATGCACGGCAAATTAAGTTAACAGAAACCATAGATAGTATGGTCGAATCACAGATGGAATTGAGTCCCGGCGTTGCCGTCTTGGCTATGGTGTTGGATACATTGACAGGTCGTACACCTTTGTACCGAATGATTAATTTTTATCGTAAGAAAGATGGTGAGTTGCTTCTGGGCAAATTTGTAGCGCCTGAACTTTTTTCTGACCATAACCTGGGCCGCGTATTGGATAAAATATACGAAACCGGGACTCAAAAGATATTTGGACAGCTTGCCCAAAATGCAGTGGGTGGTTTTCAGATAGACACACGATGTGGTCATTACGACACGACATCAATGAGCGTATTCGGAGATTATGATTTGGTAGAGAAGCCATTTCATATCACCTATGGTCACAGCAAGGACAAGCGTCCGGATTTAAAGCAATTTTTAATAGAGATGCTGTGTGTTGATCGCAACATTCCCGTTTTAGGAGCAACCCGTGATGGCAATGGTTCGGATAAAACGCTCAATAACGAGCTTTTGAGCGGCATATCAAGATATATATCGAAAAATGGTCTAAAAGATGATGTCTATATTCATGTGGCCGATGCAGCCATGGTAACCGTAAAGAATTTGGAGATGGCTGATTTACAGAAAATATTATTTACCAGTCGTTTGCCGGCAAACTTCAAGGAGTGTAGCCGAGCCATCGAAGAAGCCGTAGCCCAGGATCAATGGAAAGATATCGGCACTTTGAATCAAACCCCGTCGACGCGAAAGCGTCCGGCAGCATTTTACCGCACCTTTGAAACCACAGTGAAGATAAATGGAAGAACTTATCGAGCGATTGTAGTACATTCAAGTGCCCATGACAAAAGAAAACATAAACGAATTGATCGACGATTAAAAAAGGAACATAAAGAGCTGACGAAAATTTGTAAAAAGGAAATGGCGACTGCATACTTTTGTCAGACCGATGCACAGATAGCGGTACAAAAGCTATGTACATTAACTGGGGGTTCAGAATGTTATCGAATTTCGACTATGATTGAAAAGGTTGCCAAATATAAACGTGGTCGCCCGGCTAAAGGACGAGAACGAGAAGTTGATCACTATGAGTATGTCCTTAAGCCCGAGATCGTAGAAAACGCTGAAAAAGTAAAAACATTGCGTTCTGCGGTGGCCCCCCTGGTTCAGACAACTTTTCAGTGTAGTTAAGCTCTAAGTCGGTTGTGTTTTTACTGCTGTTATGTTTTTCACCCGGGACAACGGAAGGAGCCCGTAGGGCGACTGGAGTTGGCCCGGGTGGCGCCTGACCATCAGGCTGCCATTCTTTGCTCTTTGAAATAGCATTCATCGGGAGTCTGTCTGTTCAGCGATTGATGCCCGCGTTCCCGATTATAAAACTCGAACCACTTTCTCAAGCCTTTTCTCATTTCAAGGCCATTTTCAAATGAGTGCAGGTGGAGATAGTGATATTTTACGGTCCACCAGAGACGTTCGATAAAGATGTTGTCCAGACAACGTCCCCGGCCATCCATGCTGATTTTGATGCCGTTGGTTTTCAATACATTGGTGAAAGCTTTGCTTGTGAACTGGCAGCCCTGATCAGTATTGAATATCTCAGGGCGGCCGTATCGTTCGATCGCCTCCTCTATGGCTTCAACGCAGAAATCAGAATCAAGTGTGTTTGAGAGGCGCCAGGACAGCGCTTTCCTGCTGTGCCAATCCATCACCGCCACCAGATACATAAACCCCCGTCTCATGGGGACGAAGGTGATATCGCTGCACCAGACCATATTCGGTCGATTGATATCAAGCCCCCTCAACAGATAGGGGTAAATACGGTGTTCCGGATGCGGCCTGCTGGTTTTTGGTCTCGGATAAATTGCCTCAAGACCCATCAGTCGCATGAGACGCTGAATCCGTTTCCGATTCACTCTTTGGCCTTTTCTTTCAAGGAAATCGCGAATAGTCCGACTACCACTTGTCGGACGTTTCATATATTCGTCATCGATCAATTTCATCAACTCAAGGTCGTCCGACGATATCGGCCGCGGCTTGTAATAGACCGATGATCTGTTGACATTCAGAAGGCTGCATTGACGGTTAAGGCTCAGTCCTGGCTGCTTGGAATCAATCATCTTTTTTCGCAGTTTCGGATCTAAAGACCGAGCCCTTTGGACAAAAAATCGTTTTCCACCTTCAGTTGTCCGATTTTTTTGTACAGCTCATCGACAGTGGATTCATGGTTCTTCTTGATTTTTTGTCCTTTATCGAACAAATCGGCAGCGCCTTCGAGAAGCGCCTTTTTCCAGTTATTGATCATGGTGGGGTGAACTTCAAATCTGGCCGCAAGTTCCGCGGTGGTCTCCTCGTTCTTGATGGCCGCAAGGGCCACTTTGGCTTTAAATTCCGGGCTGTACTGTTTCCGTTTCTTGCTCATGGTCTACTCCTTTCAAGTGAGTGACTCAGAGCTTAACACATTGTCCAGTTTTTGGGGACCACCGCATTCTGAAGCCGGGTGTTTTGTTTTACTGACCAATTTGATCTCTGACGAACACAGACACGAGTGGGATGCCGGTCGATTGTTGCAGCTATATAAAAATCAGAGTGGCATTGAGCAAAACTTCGGATTTTTGAAAGACCCTGCGATAGTCAACGGCATCTTTTTGAAAAAAACAACTCGTATTGAAGTGTTGGGTCTAATCCTTTTGATAGCCCTTTTGATTTGGAGATTAATGGAGCGCGCAATGCGCCAATTTACACAGCCGGATGGGAGTACATTGCCAGGTTGGGAAGAGCGTAAAACCAAAAGACCGACTTCTTTTATGATGACGACAAAATTTACTGATGTGCTTGTCATTACAATTGGAAAAGTTCGCCGCCTTGCGAATCGATTTACATCAGATCAACTTGCCTACCTTGAAGCATTGAAAGTAAAGCCGGATGTGTTTTTGTTACACTCTGAGATGACAATTAAATCATTGAAACAGTACAAAATAGGGTGTGGAAAGTACGTCAGAGCTTAATAAATTGTCCAGTTTTTGGGGACCACCTAACAAAGGATTATACCTTAGTATGAATACAAAAATATTAGAAAAAGAATTACTCTCAGTAACAAATGTTATTTGTTTATTACTGTTTTTATTATTTTTATATTTCGATGCGTTATACAATTTAATTACAGTCGGATGGCAAAACGAAGATTTTAATTATTGTATTATTATCCCCTTCTTAGTGGCTTATTTATTTTTTCAAAAGAAAAATTTATTTTTTAACACTCCTAAAATAATATCTTTATTCGGCTTCTTTCCTCTTATTTTCGGTTTATTATTATTTTGGATAGGCGAATTAGGGGGAGAATACTTTTCATTATATATATCATTTTGGCTTGTTAATTTAGGGCTTATTATTTATTTTCATGGTTTTCAACGTTTAAAAATTATTTTATTTCCAGTTTTTTTTTCTCTTTCAATGTTTCCATTCCCTGCATTTATTAATAACAATATTTCACTTCATCTTAAATTAATTTCTTCTAAATTAGGTGTCTTGTTATTACAATTGTATGGTCTCCCCTCATATCGAGAAGGGAATGTTATTGATTTGGGTTTTGTTCAACTTCAAGTTGTTGACGCATGCAGTGGATTAAGATTTTTACTGCCATTAGCGATATTAGGCCTTTTAATCTCGTATTTTTATAAAGGTGCTATATGGAAAAAGATAATATTAATTGCGAGCGTTATTCCTATTGCAATAGGAACAAACAGCGCAAGAATTGCTCTTACAGGAGTTATTTATAAATATTGGGGCGCTGAAGTCGCGGAAGGGTTTTTTCATAGTTTTTCAGGCTGGCTTATTTTTGTATTATCATTAATTATTTTTATTTTTATAAAAATATTATTAGACTTTTTTTTTCCAAGCGCAATTAAAACCATATCTAATGATACTAATCAAACCAATAATTATTATAATGGGAAAAATCTTAATAACTATTATCTTACAAATATTAAGTACTCAAAATTTTTTATATACGGTTTTTTTATTATTACTATTATATTTTCATATTTTTTTGAATTTAGAGATGAAATACCCAATCTCAAACCATTTGTCTCTTTTCCTGATGCAATTGGTGAATGGAAAGGTTCTTCAAAAACAATTGAACAATCAATTGTTAATAGTCTAAACTTAACTGACTATATTCTTATGGATTTTCATGATGATAAAGGAAACACTATTAATTTTTATGTTTCATATTATGCATCACAACGCAAAGGTAAATCAGTTCATTCACCTGAAAGTTGCATGCCAGGTAATGGATGGCAGATGCAACAATCACATACAATTTCTTTAAAAATTGACAAAGCATTTCAAAATGAAACTTATTCAAACTTTGTTAAATTACGTCGGGCCCTAATTGTTAAAAATAATTATAAGCAACTTTCATATTATTGGTTTCCTCAACGAGGCAGGATACTTAATAATATTTTTCAGTTAAAATTTTATGCATTTTGGGATGCAATTACCAAACACAGAACTGATGGTGCTTTAGTCAGACTCATAACACCTATACGAGAGAAAGAAAAAATTATAGAAGCAGATAAAAGACTTCAAGAATTTATTAAAAAGTTATTTCCTTTATTGAATTCTTATATACCAGATTGATTTAATAGATTATATGAGTCCAAACTACTTTCAGCCTGGCGATTGCGCATGAACCAGGCACGCATTCAGTAAATGAAGCACGAGCTCAGGTTTTCCCACAACCTTCGATTAAAACCGGTAACAGAACTCATCCAGATATTCCAGGTGATATTTAAGAGTAACACCATGAAACGAGCTCTTTCAAAAAAGTCTTCATATTTCCAATGACGAGACCTTTGAATTGGGGCGATACTGTTGATTCTTTCTTTATAATCCCAGTAAATTATCGTGATAAATTACCAAAGGAGCCCGATAAGCACAAGGCCCCTTTGGTTGATGTAGACAGCAGTCTACCGCCGGGCTATCCCTCGGCGCGAAGATCCCTCCGCTACGCTTCCGTTTCACCCGGATTGATCGATCAGGTCGCACTCAAGGATTAAATGCGGTCCAATTGTTTTTTCCTGCCTGAAGTATGCTTCATCCAATAGTAGCGTGCCGACATTCATGATTTGTCGACGGTTTCCTCTGCAGTGGGAACTCATTAGTGAGAGAGCATCGCTGTCAAACAAGTCTTTAGGAGCTTTGGCTGCTTCCAAACGATATGCCACAAATAGATCGGTTTCTTTTTCATCAAGGCCTTCCATACTGAAGATGCCGGTCATCCGGGTTCTTACAGGCGCCATGATATGCAATTGAAGCCTTTTGGTAAGGCTCTCATCGCCGACAAGTATAATCGAAGCTGCCACCGTTTTCTTTTGTGGGCTGACCATTAAAGAACATAAATCCATCAGGGATTCGTGCTCCAATAACTGGGCATCGTCGAGAATGAATACCGGATACCTGGCATTGGTTTCAGAAGCCAATTGTAATATGTGTTTCTGAAGTTTTACCAATAGCGGCACACTTCGGCCGCCGGTATCCACGCCAAGGTAGTCCGCCACCGCTTTGAGGATGCCGCTGCGCTGCAATCCGCCGTAATGGATATAGGTGGTTTGATAATGCTTTGTATCCAATTGACGAAGGATATGTTGAATAAGGGTTGATTTGCCGGCTCCGGATGGTCCTGTCAGTGCAAAACTTTTGCCGCAGTTTAACAGTGAAATCGCTCGACGTAAGATTCGATCGTCTTTTTCCCCTAAAAAGGGCGTTTGTAATTGATATGTATCGGAGAACGGGTGGCGATGCCATCCAAAAAACTCGGACATTGAAATTTTCATTTTTACCTCCATTAGGGATGGTCAAAACGGTGCGCATTGGCTGACATGTTCAGCCGAAAAGCCGGTTTTAAAAAGGTTCCGTAATATATGCAGGACAGGTCCCATGGCGTGTAGTAAACCGTTACCCGTTTTCCGGGCATTGGGTCGATCAGCTCGTAAATCTGTTTAAAGAGCCGAATAGTGCCGTCTTTATAGATTCGGCAGCGACGTTCCATCATGAACAAGGATTCGATATCGGCCACCTCAGGCATCGGCCGGCATGCACAGCCGCCTTCAAGCCGTTTTTTTATGGGCGGGCAACCGAGGGTGCCATGAATTGCCAGGTGGTACGCTGAGAGCCATTTTTGGAAAGCACTGTTGAGTTGATCCATTGATTTTGATGAGTCTGTCGCAAGAAATTGATCCCGGACCGTCCGGAACAGGCGCTCTATTTTTCCGCGTCCTTGGGGCCGATATGGTGGTGTATGAATCAGCTGGGTGCCGAGCCTGGCGCAAACGACTTTTAAATGACGACTGGCATAGCAGGGACCGTTGTCGGTATAAAAGCGTTGCGGAATGCCATAGCGTCTTACGGCGGCCATCAAATCACAAATCAGACTTTCGACCTTTTCCGATAAATAGAATCCGCCGCTGACCACATAACGGGCGCTGTCATCAAGAATAACATGAAGGTAAGTTTTTCGTTTATGTCGCCCCTGCTTTATCTTCGGTCCATGAAGAAAATCGGCCATCCAAAGCTGGCCGAAGACATCAAAGGCAAAAGAGCGGCAAGATCGGACAGGCTGACGGTGAGGGTCTCTGAGCAAATTATGTGATTTGGCAAACCGATAGAGGGTGGACTGGCTGGGACGCTGTCCATTCCATATCCCTTCGGCAATCAGGTGATCAAACAACCGGGTCATGGTCCAACGCGGATGCGCTTTCCTTGTTTTTGTCATGGCATCGATGAGCGTTTCAGGAACGTTGTGTTTTCCCTTATCACAGCGCTCTTTGTCGGCAAGGGCCGGCAGCCCGCCTTGCTGATAACGGGCGAGCCATTTACGGATGGTTTCCGGACTTAAGGTGATTTGTTCGCCATTGTCACGGACAAACGTCCGTCGGCTCATTTCTTCAAGTAATTCACCTTTGCGTCCCTGATCCGGATGCTGGTGCAGCAAGGGGCTGATGATGCCGTAGCGCCAAATGGCAAGGGTCATGTTTTCATCGGTAAGTTCCATATGCGGTCTCCTTTCAAATGATATTTTAGGCGACCTTAACGGAACCGACCGATATAACGCTATAATCGTTTCATGTTGGTGGCAACTTTTTAAAAACGCCCCGGGAACAAAGCCCAAGAAAATAGATGCGTAAAGGCTGTCCAGGAAACCGCTGGCTGAAGACAGGGGACCTCGTCATTTAAAACTGATTTTATCCTCTTGCCGATCGCAAGAGCGCGTCGGATGACAGACCAGCTTTTACCGCTTGTCCTCGCAAGCTCGGCTATCGAGTCCCCCTTTTGATACATGCTACACAGCGACAGGATGAGGCATAGTGGCAAGCGCACAATTGGCAACAGCGGGTGCGGCAATATAGAAAAGGTGAATCGCGGGCAGCGGCTGTTTAAACACCTGAACCGTTGAATCCGGATGGTATCCTCGCCATGGAAAAGATAACGTGTATAATGCCCCCATTTTGTTAACCGATGGCATTCTCCGCATCCGGGGCAAATGATCTCTGAAATCAAATTTTCCTTGGCAACCTTGTTTGCGGCAAGTAAGATGGCTTTTAAGGGGCTGAGCATATGATATCTCCTTGTTATAGTTTTGGAAAGGCTATACGAGTATATCATATGTTCGCCCCCCCCTCTTATCCCCCCCGATGGGGGGGGAGGAGGATAAAGAGGCATGGCGGTTCCTGCTGTCATCAGACAGAAACCATGCATTGATTGTCAATTTGGATTATCTGGATTTTTTCACACTGGTAGTAAATCTTGAGAAAAACTATATGTTTTTTGGGAAAATATCGAAGTAATTAACAGCAGGAAATATGTCGCACTGTTGCGGATCGTAAAGAAAAGTGCCTTTCCGATGAGGAGTATACCAATTTGCAAAAACGCTATCGAAATATCCTCACACGAGGGGGCAAAGAGTTGCCCAATATTCCACCAAAACCAAAAGGGAAACGCAGTAGGATGGCCAAATCCGATGCGCACAACCTTTGGGAGCGATTACAGAAACATGAAACAGCGGTATTGCTGTTTGCTAAGGATCCCAATGTTCCTTTTACCAATAACAGGGCTGAGCGAGACTTGCGCATGACAAAAGTGAAACAGAAAATTTCCGGCTGTTTCAGAAAAGAGGAATATGCTCGGGCTTACTGCAGGATCTCAAGCTATCTTCAGACCATGGCAAATCGAGGCGTGAATCCTCTGGTTGCTATTCAAATGGCCTTGGCCTGCACTATCCCTGATTCTGAGTTTGAGGCGTATGAGTTACCAAATAGGTTTTGAAATGGCTTCTATCATTTTCATGATGAAATCCTCCATTAATTATCTGATTTCATAATATCATCTTTAAGTTTGGCTGAGAATAATTTAGAGCCATATTATTTTTTTAACTGAAGTTTCCAAAAAAAGTTAAGCAGCCATGCGCAGCATTACTGCCACAAACGAATTTACGACAGAAATACGCGGCACCGGGAAAAGTCTACTAAAATTATCTTCCATTGCCGCTTGGGTAATTGATCTTCTGACATCCGAGAAGGCAAAATAGCGCCGCCCCTTGACGGCGTGCCGTCGTTTGGGGGTTTTTGCGATCCGGTCGGCATAAATCCATGCCACGGAAGCAGCCATCATGCAAAAGTTTAGATGGTTGCTGACAGCCTGCGGATGTCTGGTTTGCGTTTCGGCACTGCCGATATCGCGCTTGAGTTCTTTGAACAAGGCTTCGATCTTCCAGCGAGCGCCATAGTAGGCGATGATTTGCTGCACTGAAAGGTCGGTTGAATATAGCGCTATCCACTGACTTTGACGATAGACCCAGACCACCTTGACTGCACAGCGGATTGTTTTGAGCGTGACCACGCGCTCGTAGGCCACTACGGTGCGCTCGCGGCCATACAAGTTGACAGTATATTCGCTGGCCAACGATTTGAATTCACCAGCCAGTGACGCTGCCGTACCCAGTTTTGCGCCGTATTTACGCGGTCGTCCTGCTCGGCGGTTACCTTTAGGGCAAGGTAACTCTGTGACCAACGTTTGAGATTCCAGCCAAAACCAACGTTTTAATATCAGCCAATCAACAGTAGGCGCGCAGTCGATCCTAATGGCGCAATGAACAAGCCGTGAGTGTGGTGTGTTGAAGGGGGCTGTCGGTGGTGCCCTTATTTTTAGTCATTCAGCCTGGATTTCCCTCTTTCGATAGCTTTTACCCTCCAAGATAAGAACCTGGGAGTTATAGACGAGGCGGTCGGCGATCGCGGTGGCCACAGTGGTGCCGTCAAAGATGTTCCCCCATTGCCCAAAAGGCAGATTGGTTGTGATCACCGTGGATCGTTGATCATGCCTTTGGCTGATGACCTGGAAGAACAAGTTTGACCCCTGCCGGCCCAGCGGAAGATAACCGATTTCGTCGATTACAAGCAGGTCCTGGGATTGATAAAACTGAAGCTTTTTGAGCAAGGAATGGTCCGCTTCAGCCGCGATGAGGTGGTTAATCATGTCCATAGCGGTGGTAAACATTACCTTTTTTCCGGCCTGGGTCGCCGCATAGGCGATACACTTGGCCAAAAAAGATTTGCCGGTACCCGGATTGCCGATGAAGATGATATCCTTTTTCTGTTGCATAAACGTAAGGGAGGTCAGGTCCAGTATTTTCGATTTCTGATCCTTTCGGGAACGGTGGTGGCCAAAATCAAACTGGTCGATGGTGAGCTTTTCCGTAAGCTTGGATCTTTTAAAGTATAAGGCGATGCGATTCAGTCGTCGGTATTCCAATTCCAGGTCAAAAAGATGGGCGATGGTTTTCTGGATGGTCCAGTTTTTTTGCGAGGCCGCCTCAATAACCTGGACGATATTCTGCCCACTGGCTTTGAGCCTGAGCTCTTTGCATTTATCGATAAGCTCATTCATCGGTTTTCCCCTTTTTTTTGAGCACGTGAGCATCATAATCGGACAGTGATGGTTGCGTGAGCACGATACGATTCAGCGCATCATTTTTCAGCTTAACCGGCGGATGATGACTGCACGGCGTTATTTCCTGATAGAGGATATTTTCGATGTAATCCGCCCCGTAGGCGCTGAACGAAAGCGCCTTCTGGACGGCTGCGACAATCGCCCCGGCCCCGTATTCATTTTTCAGTTCAAGTATTTTGGCGACGTTTTTTTTTGACACCAACGCCCGCAGCGATCATGCCCTCCAGATAGCGCCGGGCATCTTCCCCCAATGAAGCAAAGGCTGCGACCTCGCGGTCATGCCACAGCCTTCTTTGGAGTCTTTTTACCTGCTGTCCGTGGGCTTCTGTCTCAATTCGTTGGTAGCGCTGCCAACACCGGGTGTGAACGGCGATTTTCTTCTCCCGGTGATACAGCGTTACGCTGCAGGCATCGGCTTTCAAGGTAAGCTTTTTGCCAATACTCCAGGGCGGAACGCTGTAGCTATTGCCGTCGAAGCGAACCGCAAAATCCTTGTGCACCTTGAGCTGATATACTTCCCGGCAGTCCGGCAAAAGTTCCGGAAGCCGCTGAAGGCTATCTTTTTCAAAACGCTCCAGCGGCGGTTTTCCGGTGCTCTGGTGAAGCCGCACATTGGCAACCGCATCAAGCCACTGGCGGACCTGATGGTTTACATCGGCGAGATCAGCGAAAGATCTCAGGGGCCAGAAGTTCCGACGTATATATTTGATAGCCGCCTCCACCTTTCCCTTTTCATGGGGCGCGCCGGGATTGCAGGCAATTGGTCGGATGGCGAAGATACGCAAAAAATCCAGAAACGCATCATTAAATCGAATCACCGACCCTTGGCGCTCGGTGACGGCCGTGAGCATGTTGTCCACCACTATCTCACGAGGAGTGCCGCCAAAGAACAAAAAGGCATTCAGAAGACATCGGTGCAGCGTCTGCTGTTTCTGACTGTGGGTGAATTCTACATACAGCATGCGGCTGTGGGCTTCCAATACCGCCAGGGCATAGAGCTTTCTGGTTGTCCCGCCGTATGCCAGCGAGCCAAAATGCCCCCAGTCGATCTGCATCTGCTTGCCGGGTCCAGACTCGAAGCGGATATACGCTTGACGATATTTCCGTCGGCCCCGAAGCTCCCTAAGCAAATCCCGCACAATGGTGATCTTGCCGGTAAACCCTTTTTCAGAAAGCCGTTGCAGCACCACAGTAGCCTTAACCTCCGGGTCCTCTTTGAACCACTGGTGGATCAGGTGGCGATAGGCAGAAAGTTTTGACTGCCTGGGCGGCGGCTTTTTAAATTCTTGGTATGGGTTTTCCACATATTTTTTGACGGTGGCCCGATCACATCCGAGGTGACGTGCAATCTTGCGATCGGACCACCCCGCGCTCTTCAGGCGGGTGATTTCAAAAGAAGTTCGCTGCCTATCATACCGACGCCCCCTTCAGCATGCTGCCGATCAGCCCATTAATGTTTGAGCTGCAAGGCTTTGTTGCAGGGGCCGTATCGGGAAGATCAAGCACCTGAAAGATCGTGCCGTCAAAGGCGAGAAGGTCGTATTTGATTAACGCATTCCGGGCCTGAAGATACGTCTCCAGAGGCATCTTAAGAAGGCTGCAGATCGTGTCGTAGCTGTAGTAGGAAAGCCCGTTTTTATCTCCCGCCATCACCAGAAAAAAATACAGAAGTAGCTCTTCAGGCGCCAAGGACGATACAAATCCGCCAGTAAGGAATCGATGCGGGATGAAGCTGAAGCCGCCGCTGATGCGACGGATGCGCTGTGGGTCAAGGATTTTTTTCTTGATCATGGCCGCCCCCTTTCAATGCTAAAAGGTTTTACGGGCCATGTAACATGCGCCGGCCAGGGTTGTGCTCACGTCCATCTTTGCAATCAGATATAACCGCTTGAGATGGTGTAAATATTAACCTGGCTCACGTCCATCTTTGCAATCACCGGCACCAAGTAAAAACCACCGACCAGCTCGAAATGACTGGATTTTCTCGCGTCCATCTTGGCAATCACTCCCCCGCCGGCTCGCCGGTTGCGGCGGTTTCTGATATGCTGAAGTGCCCGATTTCTTAACGCTTTATCTGGATTGCGCCGCCGGTAATCCTTCCAGTAGTCTGGATTGTTTCTAAGCCATTTTTGCTGGCTCAGCTTCTGTTGGGTCCGGTAGTCCGAATCGGTTCTTATTTTAAATCGTTGCCACGCCGCTTTCCTGGCCCGCTGGCAATCAGCTGTCGAACAATAATTTTGCTCACGATTCCGAGGCATGAAAAACGTACCGCAATGAACACAGGGGATCTTTTCCATATGCCGGCTCCCTTCAACAGGATGAATAAGAGCAACTATATGGATTTTTATTCTTTTTTTCAGAATCAAACGGAAATGAATTAGATGGCTGGAATCAAAACGATGAAATCGGATGGGAATTAAAACGCTGGAATTGGACGGGAATTAAAACGCTGGTCACAGTAACTCGAAGATGTTGTTATTGGATCGCAGCCGAGAGAGCAAATTCACACGTCGGCCCAGTTGATGCCGCAATGGTTTGAACAAACCGTTGTTGCCGAACCATGAATCGGTGACCACGGTAATGGGGGCAGCAGAAAATACGGCCGCTATTGCTGTGATCATTGTGGCAGCCTGCTCGAGCTTGCTCTCAAAGGTCAGCTTTGGCCCTTTATTATCGCGATTGATCTGTTCAACGCTTTTTTTCAGATGATAGAACCGGTAGTTGAGCGGCAGACAGGCCCAACGTCCCTGCGGTGGTCCCCAAAAACTGGACAATGTGTTAAGCTCTGAGTCACTCACTTGAAAGGAGTAGACCATGAGCAAGAAACGGAAACAGTACAGCCCGGAATTTAAAGCCAAAGTGGCCCTTGCGGCCATCAAGAACGAGGAGACCACCGCGGAACTTGCGGCCAGATTTGAAGTTCACCCCACCATGATCAATAACTGGAAAAAGGCGCTTCTCGAAGGCGCTGCCGATTTGTTCGATAAAGGACAAAAAATCAAGAAGAACCATGAATCCACTGTCGATGAGCTGTACAAAAAAATCGGACAACTGAAGGTGGAAAACGATTTTTTGTCCAAAGGGCTCGGTCTTTAGATCCGAAACTGCGAAAAAAGATGATTGATTCCAAGCAGCCAGGACTGAGCCTTAACCGTCAATGCAGCCTTCTGAATGTCAACAGATCATCGGTCTATTACAAGCCGCGGCCGATATCGTCGGACGACCTTGAGTTGATGAAATTGATCGATGACGAATATATGAAACGTCCGACAAGTGGTAGTCGGACTATTCGCGATTTCCTTGAAAGAAAAGGCCAAAGAGTGAATCGGAAACGGATTCAGCGTCTCATGCGACTGATGGGTCTTGAGGCAATTTATCCGAGACCAAAAACCAGCAGGCCGCATCCGGAACACCGTATTTACCCCTATCTGTTGAGGGGGCTTGATATCAATCGACCGAATATGGTCTGGTGCAGCGATATCACCTTCGTCCCCATGAGACGGGGGTTTATGTATCTGGTGGCGGTGATGGATTGGCACAGCAGGAAAGCGCTGTCCTGGCGCCTCTCAAACACACTTGATTCTGATTTCTGCGTTGAAGCCATAGAGGAGGCGATCGAACGATACGGCCGCCCTGAGATATTCAATACTGATCAGGGCTGCCAGTTCACAAGCAAAGCTTTCACCAATGTATTGAAAACCAACGGCATCAAAATCAGCATGGATGGCCGGGGACGTTGTCTGGACAACATCTTTATCGAACGTCTCTGGTGGACCGTAAAATATCACTATCTCCACCTGCACTCATTTGAAAATGGCCTTGAAATGAGAAAAGGCTTGAGAAAGTGGTTCGAGTTTTATAATCGGGAACGCGGGCATCAATCGCTGAACAGACAGACTCCCGATGAATGCTATTTCAAAGAGCAAAGAATGGCAGCCTGATGGTCAGGCGCCACCCGGGCCAACTCCAGTCGCCCTACGGGCTCCTTCCGTTGTCCCGGGTGAAAAACATAACAGCAGTAAAAACACAACCGACTTAGAGCTTAACTACACTGAAAAGTTGTCTGAACCAGGGGGGCCACCGCACCCTTAACGATTTTCAGTAGTCCCACAGCTACGATATTTTGCGCCCAGGGATATTTGGACTGATTCTGTTTGGCGGCATGATCAAAGATGTTGGCACAGCCGAAAACCTTCTTGCCGGATTTGGGGTTGATATAATCATCGAGAGCCAGGAGCAGGCGGCCATCGGTCAAGGGATTGTCAATCATTTGCCAAAGCCTTTGCCACAATCGTTGCCATGGAATTTTGGGTGATGCCATGAAGGTGTAAAAGCGTTTTTTGCCGATACCTGTAATTCCAAAAAGCGTTTGAAGACATCGAAGTATGTTGGACGTTTTCGATGAAGTAAACGGCACCAGGATAGCCATGATTGTATAGATAAACCAACTACCGCGTTCATGGCCCTTGCGTGAGTTGGCAAATTCGCTTTTGAGATTGGTAAGTATTTCGTGTAATGTAAACATGCGAGGCTCCGAGTTTGAGTGGAAGTTTGTTTGGGCAAAATAAACCTACCACAATCGGGCCTCGCAATCAACCCTAACGTACTGAATTCATAATACTTATAGTAATTTTTAGCAAAATGTCGGTTCGATATTATCAATAATTTCAGCATGTTACGAACGACCCCTGTTTTGCTAACTATTTGTTTTAATTGATTATTTGTGCGGTCGAGAAGTGCTTCCACTTCATGCCGCCACTAAAAAAATGGGAAACTTCAGTTTTTTTAAATAAAATTACAGCATTTGTTCAAGCGCTGCTGTATTTTCTTAATTTTCCTTTTATATTAAAGTTTACTGTCATGATTATTTTCGCCGTTGCTATTTTATCAATGTATATTACAATTGTTTTGATTCCTTATATTAATAAGGTTTCATTTAAATACAATTTGTTGGATACACCGAATGAAAGGAAGGTTCATCAATTCCCAAAGCCTAGAAGCGGTGGAATTGCAATGGCATTTGGTATATTCATACCGCTTATTTTTTGGGCACCAATAGATCAATTTTTAGTTTCTTTATTATTAAGTGCTAGTATTATTGTTTTTTTTGGTCTAATTGATGACTTTAATGGTATTGGTTATAAATTAAAGTTTGCAAGCCAAATTGCGGCATCGCTTGTTATAATTTATTTTGGTGATATTCAAATAAGAGATATTGGCTCTTTTCTTTCTAAAACGTTAATACTTCATGATTTTATTTCCATTCCACTTACTATTTTTGTGATAGTAGGTGTTACAAATGCAATTAATCTCTCTGATGGCTTAGATGGCTTAGCAGGAGGTATATCTTTATTAAGCTTTATTTGTATCGGGTATTTAGGCTTTTGTTACAATAATACTCTGATTACAATATGTTCTGTTGCAGTTATTGGTTCTATTTTTGGTTTTTTAAGATTCAATTCTTATCCCTCTATTCTTTTTATGGGCGATACTGGCAGTCAGCTCCTTGGCTTTTTTTCTATAGTGCTCTCCATAAATTTAACGCAAACCGTTTCAACTCTTTCACCTTTACTGCCTGTTTTCATTATAGGATTTCCAATCATCGACACTATTACCGTACTTTCATCACGTATTGCAACGGGATCTTCCCCTTTTAAAGCTGATAACCGGCATTTTCACCACAAACTGATTCAACTTGGACTCTATCACTCTGAAGCTGTCCTTTTTATATACTTTTTGCAATCTTTTTATGTGTTATCGCCCGTTATTTTTTATTCTAAAGATGAGATTTTTTTGGCTAAATACTATATAATTTCATCAATTATTATTCTTTTATTTTTTTATTTTGCCCATATATTTCGCTGGAAAATTTCGAGAAAGAGTTTCTTTGATACTATAATTAAAGGACGCCTTCGTAAATACAAAGATAAGTCATTGTTTATCAAATTTTTATTTGTGGGCTTAAAATATATCTTTCACATTCTTTTACTTTTATCTTGTTTTATACCAGGTAAATTACCCTTCTATTTTACAATTACTTCCATTATTATTTTTTCCGTTTTTCTCGTTGCCTGGAAGCTAAATACAAATTGGACTATTTCATTTTCTGGAATAATCTTCTATTTAACAATTCCTGCTATAATTTATATGGGAGAATCCAACCCTGGGTCCTGGGTTAACCATAATGTTAATTATTTTCACTTATCTTTATTTATTTTTTTAATGTTATTTTCTTATTTAACACTTAAATTTACGAGACGCCAAAGTGGTTTTAAAACGACACCTCTCGATTTTTTAATTGTCTTTATTGTTTTAACTATTCCCTATTTGCCAGATCCACGTATTCATAATTTAAATATAGGTTTTACTGCTATTAAAATTATTGTTTTATATATAGGTTATGAGGTTTATACTGGAGAGATGAGGAACAAATCGAAGAATATCGTAAAAACGTCAATTTTTATTTTATCAATTGTTTGTGCAAGAGGGATATTTTCTTTTATAAATGCTTTATAAAATAATTCAAGTATAAAATATAAAATATTAGCAATATTGTCACAATGGACATTAACCCCAATAATGTTTTTTTAATAATTTTAATTTTACCACTTGCTTTTTTTTGTGACTTTTCCTCTTTTTTTTTATTGACTAAGGAATCCTTTTGAATTTCAATTCTTCTTTTTAACTGGTTAAATTTAGTTACAAGTATTAATCTATTTTCAATACTTTCTTTTAGCATCTTAAACAAATCTAATATTATTTTTTCTCTTTCTCCTTTTTTCTGAACCAATTGATTTAATCTATGATCAATATTAATAGTCAATTTTTCAACAAGCTCCATCCTTTTCTCAATAGCTTGAATCCATATATTATGAGAACCATCTATTTTCACATCATTTTTAATTATTTTCTCTCCTGTGCCCTCATCTATTACAACAGTTTTTTCACTTGTTAAAATCCCACCAGCCTCTCTTGCATCTATAACGCTTTGCAAGACCCTTTTATCTATAATATTATTTTCATCAGCAAAACCATAAACTAATGCCGTATCACAAAGAACATTTATCACTCTTGGGATACCTTTAGAATAATCAGAAATCAGTGCTACCGCTTCCTTTTGAAAAATATTAAGATTCTTTGCCCCTGCAGCACTTAAACGATGCTTTATATATCTATCGACCTCACCGTTGTCCAAGCCTTTTAAATGACAATGTACACTTACTCTTTGAGAAAATTGTCTAAGCTCATTTTGGTTAAGTTTAATTTTTAACTCAGGCTGACCAACCATTATAATTTGAATTAAGTGATTTTTTTCAGCCTCTATGTTTGATATAAGGCGAACCTCCTCCATTGCGGTAGGTGATAAATTTTGCGCTTCATCTATAAAAAGAACGACACGCTTTTTTAATGAAAACTGATTTAATAAAAAATCCTGTAATTTTTCAACTAATTCAGCTTTATCACAGTTCGTAATATCAATTTCGTATTCTTGACAAATAACCTTAAGTACCTGTTCTGCTGGTATATATGTATTATTTATCAACCCAACATTTATATCTTGTGGTATTTTATTTAATAAATAGTTTATAAGTGTTGTTTTTCCAGATCCAATTTCACCTGTAACGACAACGAATCCTTTATTCTCGTAAATTGCATATTCTAAATGAGTATAGGCATTATCATGACTTTTACTCATATATAGATATTCTGGATCAGGCAATAAATTGAATGGCTTTTCTTTTAGCCCGTAAAATTTTTCGTACATATATTTTATCTTCGATCTCTATTTTTGTTCATTACTGCACCAATAAGCGGCTTATCGTTGAGTAACTCCATAGCTCTTTTTACTTGATTAGGGGTAGTTCGTTCCGATTCAACTACCAATAATATTCCATCAACCAAATGTGAAAAAACAATTGGATCCGGACTTGCTAAAACTGAAGAGCAATCAAAAATAACAATTCGATCTTTATATCTTTCTTTTACTTCTTTTATCATTTTTTCCATACGTATAGAACCCAATAGTTCTGAGGAATTTGGAAGAGGCCTACCTGCTGGTAGTATTGTTAACTTTTCGATACCAGGATTTATTAACAATTCTTCCAACTCTTCATACCCTAAAAGATAATCAGCTAAACCTTTCTGTATTTTTACACCTAAAAAATCTTTTGCAAAATCATAATGATGTATACTTGGATTTTTTAAATCAGCATCAATTAATAATACAGTTTTGTTTAATTCCTTACCAATACTTATGGCTAAATTTATCGCAGTGAAAGTTTTACCTTCTCCAGGATTAGCGCTAGTTATAAGAAGACTATTACCTTTAATTTGTTTTAATTTTCCAATAATTTGAACTCTTAATAAATTAATTTGATCTGTTATTTCATGATCATGAAATAATGATAATACTTTATTTTTTTTAAGAACATATGGATCAATCTTGGTTATTTTTGTTTTCGTATATTCTATTTTAACATTATCTTTATTATTTGCGATATCCACCATTTCATCTTTATTATTGAAAATTTGTTGAGCCGCTTTTTCATTAATAATTGATTTTTCTATCCTACTTTCTTCGTTCGCTTCTTTAGCCTTTTCCAAGGCCTTCTTTAATCTGCTCATATTAATATCCTAAAAATACATTTTTAACCTGTTTTTTAATTTATTAACTTATTTAACAGCATCAATTCCATACTCAATGGCCTTTCATTAAAAGCTACCTCAAAAAAATAGATTCCCCCGGCTAAAACCGTGGTCCTTGCGGCCACAACTCCATTCGGAGTTGACCAAATATTATCGCCTCGTTCCTTGGAATAATATTTGGATAGCCTCATTCACCCACGGGTAAACCCGCGGTATTCTGTCTTCGGCGGCATAAATGTATCACCCTCTGATCCGCCTGAAACGCATTTTGATTCTCTTCAAAATAGCATTTCATATATGCTCCACTTTTTCATCGTTTCACGCCTTGTCAGTGGTCGTAATCTTTTTTTGAGATAGCTTTTATAACGGAACCCCAATAACAATTAATCTATTTATAATTTTTGCCCAAATTATATCTAAAGGCATAATAAGCATATCCACTATAATTATAGTTAATATTACAAATGCAAATAGGACCACTGTAAGTATCACTACCTTTTTTTTGTTTTTTTGTTTTTCTTCTTCAGTTGTAATAAATGGTATATTAGATAAAACTTGCAACCCAGTTGTTTTTGTAATTTCACTCATGTCCTTTAAAGTATCATCCATAACTTCTTGTAGAGCTGACAAGCTAACACCCGCACCAACCGCCAACATAAATCCAAGAACTATGATCACCACTCTATTTGGCTTATAAGGTTTCCCAGGATAACTTGCTGGCTCAGAAATTGCGAACCTTTCTCCTCTTTGTGCGGATTCCATTCCTAAAGCTACCTGAGCTTGCATCAGTTTGCCTAGAAGCTCATTATACTTTTTCATGGCCATACCATGATCCCTTGTTAAATCATTGTATTCCTTTTCAATTAATGGCGCCTTTTCTAATAATTCTTGATATTTTATTAATTCTTTTTTTATCCTCTTCTTTTCATCGAGATATCCTTTTATTTTTGAATCTATAGTAACTATTTGCGTCATTAAATTAATATATACTGGGTTATCAGGTTTAACGTTGCTGTATTCTACTGCAACCTCTTTTTCCATCAGTTTATCAACTTCTGAAGAAAGTGTTTTATATTCCTTTTCTGCTTTAACCACATCAGGATGTTTTTCTCCAAGTCTAGATTTTAACTTACTTAATTCTCCTTGCAAAGCTTTAAAAGTTTTAATCTTTTGACTTGTATTATCACCCTCTTCCACTTTACCTTCTAGTTCTCTAACTTCATTCTCAATTTTTTTTATGTCAGGATGTTTATCTGAATATGATGACTTCATACTAATCAATTCAAGTCTCAACCGTTTCAACCTATCAGCAGGGCTCATCATTACATTTTTCCCATCAAGCATAATTGGCTTCAGCGGTTCAATATTTGCAATTTGCGTTTTTAAGTATAATTTCCTTTCTTCCAACGACCGTATTTCGGGTTCTATTCTATCAAGATTATTCTCTAAACGATTAAAAGCTTGTAAATTGGATGAATAATTTTGTGGAAGTTTTCCGATATTTTTCTTTTTAAAATCACTTATTTTATTCTCTAAATAATCTATATGCTCCTTAAAGTTTTTTAACTCCTGTTTCAAAAAATCTGTTGTAACAGATGCTTGCTGTTCTTTAGTTCTATGCTCTTCCTCAAGGTATAAATATGCCAACTCATTTGCTACCGATTGTAGTTTCTCTGGATTTCTTCCTGAATATGAAAGTGTAAACCCAATTGTAACTTCGTTTCTTTTTCCAACATTTGCTGTCATTGTTTCAAGATCAATATTCTTTCTCATCAACGATACCAATTCACTTTCCTTGGCACCCTTTTTTCTCATTTCAATATATAAATCATGTTTATCTATTATATCCAACAACTTTGAACGGCTCATAACTTGTTGTGTTATCATTTCAATTCGTTCTTCAACATAACTAGTTATGGTAGATCGAACATAATTCTCCGGGATTTGTTGCTCTTCAACAACAATTCCAACTTGGCTTCTATATATTGCCGGGTATAAAAAAGCTATCATTAAGGCTGTTAAAAATATTGGAGTAAAAATTAAAAAAAATATTTTCTTTTTTCTTCTGATTAAATTTTTTATTGCCGTAATATCAACTTGAGATTCCATATAACGTATTAATTCTCCACTTTTATTTTTTATTAAATTAATCTAATTTAATATCTTGTTATTTGTAAAGTTAGACGTCAATTATACGCTATTTTTCTCCATACTTCGATAGTACAAATATTCATTATCATTTTAATTTGCATAGCTATATCCAAAGCTAAAGTTATTATTTTCAGTTATCCTAAAAGACAACTCCATAATAATTTTAAAATTAGTTTCATCCTGCTTTGATTCATCATCAGGAATCTTCTTTTTCTTAATACATTCTTCAAATAGTTTATATCATATTGATTTTCACTGGTAATTAACTACCATACCTTATTATGATTAAAAGAAATGTTCAGCCATACTCTATTTTCATCAACAGTCTTATGATTCAAAATAGCTTTTTCATACTCGTTGGAATAACTATAACCTAAATTCAAATTGTTCCATTCTGTTAGCTTATAACTTAATGACGGAGAAATTTTATAATAAGTCTCATCATTTTTCGAAGAGCCGTCCGGTCGTCTTCTAAAATACAAATTGCCAGAGAAATGAGCCCATAGCCGCTGAAGTATTCTTCTGTTATATATATACCTAAATCTATCTACTTCACTTTCTCCACCGGATGTGTTCGTAAACAAATCTCGAGTATAGCCAAAAGTCATCCCTCCGGTTTCCGTATTCCACGTTGCACCCACTCCTATAACAATTCCATTGCTTTCCACTGTATCACCATCATCATAACGCTCCTCAGAATACCTTCCCCCCAAGGATGTATTAAATTTACATCTTTCTCTAAAATGATGCAGCCATGTTATAGATATATTATAATTATTTAACTCACTTGAATCTGAATTACGAAAAGTATAACTCGGCCCCACGCTAATGGTGTCAATGCCGCTATTAAAAGATTTTGAGAATGAAACAGATACGGCATGGCGATCATAATAAGAGCTTTGAAGATCCCGTTTCAAATAATCATATTTCATAGCTACGTTAGATAACTCAGATAAGCTCCATGACAAGGAGGTTATCCCGGCATATCGTTGACTATCCTGACGATGCGTTAGCTCCCCTGTTTCAATGAGTTCTGTTTCAAGGGTAGAGTCCTTACGATAGCTTACGTACCCTTCCAATACCAAGCGTTCAGTAATTTTATTAGAACCTTTAAGGTTGTAACTTTGATTTTCACGATCCTCATTTGTTTCCGAGGCATGTCTTAATATATTTAGCTCCAAATGGGAGCTAATTGTTGTTTGGTCAGTACTGTAAGTTATTCCGATTGAAGGAGAAATGCTATTTATAAAATCTTCTCTGGTTTGCCCCCTTTCAAATGAAATATTATCGCTATATTCTTCTCCTATAAAAATTGATGAATACAAACTGATTTTTTCTGCCAAGGCAGAATTTACACTCAATACGGTAAAACAAACCATCACAGACACGATTCCTCTACAAATCGTTGCCTTTAAGGAATTCATTATTGCCTTCCTTCCTATCCTAAATAAACTTTATAGCGACGTTAATTCCTAAATATCTCTAACTTCATAATCTATCCCTCAGGTTTCATGCATGGGTTATGGCACTACCACCACATCCCCTTTTTTTATCAAAATATTTTGCTCAAGATTTTTGCCTTTTACGATATCCTTATAATCGAAAGGAATTCTTGTTGTTTCATTTCCATTTTGTCTCAATATGTTTATTTTCCCCTCATCCGCATAAGGATTCAATCCACCTGCCATGGTTAAAATCTGCATTACAGTAGTATCCTGATTGATTGGAAATTGCCCAGGTCGATTCACTTTCCCTATCACATAAGCCCTTAAACTGTTTATTTGGGTTAGCAAAACAGTCACTGTTACATCTTTAACGAATTCTCCAAGTTTTTTCCGAACTGTATTCCTCAAGGTCGTAATGGTCATGTTATTGACGTCAATATCTCCAATTAAGGGAAAAGAAATCACCCCGTCCGGAGGTACTATCACATTTCGGCTAAGGCTCTCATCCTTCCATACTGAAATTTCAAGGACATCGCCAGGCCCTATTAAATAAGAGGTGCCCTCGGCAACAGCCACAGAAGAAAGAACACAAAAGGTCATGATTCCCATAATCACAGATGTAAGTAATCTCATATGATTTCCCCTTTTATTTAAATCTAAATTTTATCTTAAACCAATATTGTTAATATTTAACGTGTTGTATAGATTCTAAAAAACACTTTCTTCTTTGCACCAATTATACGTCTTTTTAATCCCATCAAGTAGTGATATTTGGGGTTGCCATCCTAATCCGATAAGTTTACCGATATCAAGCAGCTTCTGTGGTGTCCCGTCTGGCTTGGATGCATCAAATCGAAGCGCTCCCTCAAATCCAACAATATCTTTTATCATTTCAGCAAGTTCCTTGATAGAGATATCCTTTCCCCATCCAATATTGATTAAAGGCAAGTCTGATCCTTTTATCAATTTTTCAAAAACATTATCGTCGAGATTAAGTAAAAAAAAGCAAGCAGCTGCCAAATCATCAACATGTAAAAATTCCCGCCGCGGTGTACCAGTTCCCCAAATTTCCACGGGTGATCCCGACTCGTTTGAAGCCTCCTTCATTTTTGCATCGTGAAACTTTCGAAGTAATGCCGGCAGCACATGGCTGCTCTCCAAATCGAAATTGTCGTTCGGACCATATAGATTTGTTGGCATCACGGAAAGATATTGTGTTCCATACTGCCGGTTGTAAGACTGACATAATTTTATGCCGGCAATTTTGGCAATCGCGTATGGTTCGTTGGTAGGCTCGAGCGGTCCTGTCAGTAGATAGTCCTCTCTGATAGGTTGGGGGCATTCCCGTGGATAAATGCAGGAAGAGCCTAAAAATAGAAGCCGTTTAACTCCTGATTTCCATGCAGATTGGATAACGTTTGTTTCGATAGCAAGGTTTTCGTATATAAATTCAGCAGGATGTGTGCTATTTGCCAGGATACCACCTACTTTTGCGGCCGCGAGAATGACATACTCTGGATTGTTCCGCCGAAAAAAAGCCTCGACATCAATCTGGCGGGTCAGGTCCAATTGGGAATGATCTTTATAAATCAAATTGGAATATCCAGCACCGGAAAAGGATCGTACCAGCGCCGATCCAACCAATCCTTTATGGCCTGCTATATATACTGCTGCATCTTTATTCATGCTACATGCTCTCTTCGAAACTATTTGGGGCAGTAAAACCACTTTTTAACGCCAAAGCATCTCTTGCAGCCTCTTCAAGATCGGTGGTCGCCATCTCCTGAACCATTTCTTCAAAAGAAATTCTGGGTTCCCACCCCAAAATAGTTTTTGATTTTGTGGCATCACCCAAAAGGCTTTCAACCTCAGTAGGCCGAAAATAGCGTGGATCAACCGAAATGATTGAATCTCCCACATTGAATCTTTCGACATCACAAAAGTCTGGAAATTTTTCTTGGACTTTTTTGGGATAGATGGCAGCCACAACGCCCTTTTCGTCCACTCCCTCGCCAACCCATTCTAATTGAATCCCCACCGCATCAAACGCGTACTCACAAAATTCCCTTACGGAGTGTTGTTTTCCGGTAGCGATCACAAAATCATCCGGCCGATCCTGTTGAAGTATCAACCACTGTGCCACCACGTAATCTTTGGCATGCCCCCAGTCCCGCAATGCATCCAAATTGCCGATGAACAACTTATCTTGAAGTCCCAATGCGATCCGGGCTGCGGCACGGGTGATTTTTCTCGTCACAAACGTTTCCCCTCGAATAGGGGACTCGTGGTTGAACAGAATACCGTTGCTTGCAAATATGTTGTACGCTTCTCGGTAATTAACCGAAATCCAATAGGCGTAAAGCTTTGCGCATGCATACGGTGATCTCGGATAAAAGGGGGTCGTTTCAGTTTGGGGCACCTCTTGTACCTTACCATAGAGCTCGGATGTAGATGCTTGATAAAATTTTGTTTTTCTGATCAATCCGAGCATTCGAATGGCTTCAAGTATTCTCAGCGTACCCAGCGCATCTGCATTTGCCGTATATTCAGGGGATTCGAAAGAAACTTTCACATGACTTTGGGCAGCAAGGTTGTATATTTCATCCGGCTGCACCTCCTGGATAATACGGGTAAGATTGCTGCCATCCGTTAAATCACCATAATGCAGAACAAAGCGCCTGTTCTGCTCGTGAGGGTCCTGATATAAATGATCCACCCTTTTTGTATTAAACAAAGAAGCACGGCGTTTTATCCCATGGACCTCATACCCTTTTTCGAGCAAGAATTCAGCCAAATAGGCTCCATCCTGGCCCGTAATACCCGTAACGATCGCCGTCTTTGCCAATGCCACTCTCCTTTTTCTCAACTTTTATCAATTATGATTTAAAAAACCCACTTATAATGAGCATTACGCCCCCAACAATTAAGAGGATAATATAGATCGGTGCCATAACGATGGTGTCAAGGAGGCGGTTAATACCAAGAAAGGTCATGCTGTCAATCCAGTTAAAAAAATCTGGTTGAAAAAGATCCACCAGACATAAAGTATCATAAGAACCACTTTGACCAACCAATCTGGATATCTGTTGAAACCCTATTATCACGCCGCCGCCTATCATTAAAAAAAGGCCCCAAAGCCCTAATTTTGACATTGGCTATCTCCTTTCAGTATATTTTTTCCTTACGACTTATGACGCAATGGTTTTGCGTTTGCTAACATATTCTATCGGCCAAAAAAACGATCGCCTTGAGTAATAGTTGCAAAATACTACAATTAATATGGGCGAACAGTCAACGGGTGTTGAACTAAATAAAGACGTTTTTTATTAGAAATGGAAAGAAATAATACCGCTACCGGTTCCAAACCGGTAGCGGTATATTATATTTATAAAGGTAGATATGCCACAAGGCCTATTATGTAATGATAGTGATGCCAAAATTTTGGTTCGCCGAAGGCGATTTGGCATTCGCAACTGTCGTTGCCACCATTGGGTTGAAGATATCCAAACGCACCTTGTTTTTATTACTCAGGCAGTTAGTCCTCTTTGGGGTGACACTTTACGCACCCCGTGGGACCAGTTTTCGTTAACGGTGCGTCAACATCTTTTTTAGAAAGTTCAATTTCCTTATTTTTCTCTTTTATTTCCTTATGGCAACCGATGCACGCTTGATGAAATGCATTCTTATAATACTTAATACGATCGCCAGCTATCGGTTTTCCTGTTTTTTCGTCTTTTGGCGTCGCAGTTTCACTGTGGCACCCAGACGTGGCGCATCCTTTCACATCATCATTGCCATTCCAGGTATGATGGCATTCCTGGCATGTGTAACTAAAATGAACCGAGTGAGGGAAATCAACAGATGCACGCTTCTGTTCAACGCCATCCGGAGGTTCAAGCGTAATAGATCCTGTTGGAATGCACAACTCTTCGCCTGTTTGCCCAGATGCGTTCAACACTCCCAAAAAAATAACCGTCATCATTGCGCACAAAAAAACAGTGCCTGCTTTATACATTCTATCCCTCCTTAAAAATGGCATCCGAAAATTTAACTTTCATGCAACATTTGGGGTTGCAAACCAAAGTTTACGCTGACATATCGAAGGAGACCTATAATATTTCTTTATAAAACTTTCAATGATTATTTGGTCTTTTCGTGATACAAATAATGCCCGTGAATAAAACGCAATGGAAACAGAATTCAAAATGGTAAGAAGCTTCATGCTGATGAAATTGGATTAAAAGACACATAACATATTCAAAGGAGGCAAAAATTAAATGCTAAAACACATCGTCCTATTCAAATTTAAACCAGATACCAGTGATGTAAATATTGCAAATGTTGAAAAAGGCTTGGCGGGGTTGCCCGCACGAATTGCGGAAATCAAACATTATGAATTTGGACGTGATGTTGTCCAATCGGACAGATCCTTTGACTTTGGGCTGGTGTCCGAATTTGAAGATATGGAATCATTGGAACGCTATCGTACACATCCCTACCACATGGCAGTGGTCAACCAACTTAACATGATTTGTGATAATATCATTTCTGTGGATTTTACCATATAGTAGAACCAATATATGGACGTTATATATACTCATAATCATCTCAAACCAGGCAGTGTTACTCCCCCCCTTATCTGCGGTCAGGCAAAAGCGCTCCAAAACGACTGCGGACGCGAACTGTTGCTCGTTGGCGAGGCCTTCCGTCACGATTTCCCGCCCCATCCCGTTGCGATCGAAGGGCTTGGATATAATGATATCAACACGGCCGCCATGCCACCGCCCAGCACGGTGGCAAATGCCGTTTTGGGTACCATTAAAAACCATTTTGATGGTGCCTGCGGTCTGCTGCACGTTCGCAATCCCCTTCTCTTCCAAAAATATAAATTTTCTAAACATAATAAAGCACATTTATGACAAAGTTCTGGTGAAGCAAATGACAACAGAAAGCAAAACAGAAAAAGATAGCGCTGGCAATAATCAAACAGACCAAGGCAGCCCGGAAAAAGCAGCATGGCTGACTGCCTTTTTCATTGAAAACCATCTGGACCACTTTGCATATCCAGACCAAGTTGCCTCGCTGGAACAAACCCGTTTTATGGTCTACCTGGAAGAGGACCAGCGTTATTACCCCTGTTCCGATCAAATGTTTGATGCCATCATCAATCGGAATCAATCAGAGTTTATTCAAAGAGAATATCAGAAAGTATTAGAAAAAATACTCAAAGTGGTAGACGAAAAAATTGAAGATAAAAACGAAAAAATATATCTGGAAACATTGATAAAAATAAAGTACCGGCATGACACCCGGGATGAAATGATGATTCCCTCTCGCCTCGAAAAAAGGCTCACACAAATATTTATCAACAGAACCCAAATTGAAGATCCGTACTATATTGAAAAGGCGGAACGGAATCATCGTGCATCAGTGGAACTCGCATCGGACGCATTTCAAGCGGCAATGAACCATTTGGAACCGCAGCCTCGAAACCAACCCAAAACATTATCTGAAATCAAGATGATGGCGGAGCACCTCGAGCTAAAACGTCTTTTTTCATTAACAGGCGCCACCTTCCTCTGGCAATCTTTAAGCCCGCACCAATTAACCGAACTGGACTATTCAAAGATATTTAGCCGCCCGCTGATCGGCAATGGTGTCACCCCTCTATTTGAATCACTCCAGACACGAAGCAGAGAGGAATTATACCAATCGACCACAAAAAAAATTCTTTGGCTTGCAGATGAAGCCGGAGAATTTGTTATCGATCTTGCGATTATTGGATACTTGGTCAAATTGGGCCACAAGGTCATTATTGCCTTCAAAGAGGGGCCCATGTTTACAAAGGTGGACTATCATGACGTACAAACAGACGATGTGATAGCGGAAAGATTAAGCCACGCGATGTCCATAAAAGACCCGGCTATGAACAAGAATGACTTGGTAAAGATTTTCAGAAGTGACAATGACATTATCGTACTATCTGACGGAACGCGCGAGCGCTTGAATCTACTGCTGGCCTCTACCACTTTTGCCAGAGCCTTTCGAGAGGCGGACCTTGTTATTGCAAGGGGGCAGACCACCGGACGACGCTTTTTTGACACTCATTTTCAATTTACCCAGGATATTTTTAACATTTTTCCTTTGGAAGATGGGTCTGTCTGTATTCAACACAAACCAAAGCACCCGAAGGTCATCAAATTTTCCCACGCAGATTTGGAGAAAAAGGCAAAGGCCATCATTGACCAGATGAAACGTGCAAAATCAAACGGCATGACCGTCATTTTTTATAGTGGAATCATCGGCTCGATCCCTGGAAAAATCCGAATGGCCAAAAAAATTATGTCTGTCTTTGTTGAACATTTAACAAAACAATCTGCCCAGACCCATATTATTAATCCTTCCGAATACTATGAGCCGGGTATGGATGCCGATGATCTCATGTATATGTGGGAAATCGTACAAACAAGCGGTTTTGTGGACATATGGCGATTTCAGACCTATGAAGACATTTTGACGTCATTCAACATAATGGGTCAAAAGGTACCACCGGAATGGGTGGGAAAAGATGCTACTTATAGTACGGGATGTACAAAGGAGATGAGAATTGCCCAAAGGGTGCAACAAAAATTCCCGGAAATGCAAATTATCGGCCCGGCCAAAGAAAAGTTCATGCGGCGCGATGAATACGGCGTTGGGACAATGTATGATAAACGACTTTAACTAAACTTATCTGCCAAATTGTTATCAATGACATATATGCAGACTTCTTTTGCGCCAAGTTGCGTGTAATAGTATTTTTTATTCAAATTATTGATCAGAAAGGTCACCTCCGCTTGAATGCGCTTATCGTAGGTTTTAAAATCTTCTGTGTCGTAATCAGAAATCGCCCGCCTAAAATTTTCATTTTTTAAGAAGGGATCTAATACCTTTTCCTTGATACTGTATATGTATCGTTGTTGAAGGTCCAAAAAGAGTTTGGTTTCTTTGATGTTTTTGCCATCAACAATAATTTCCTGGGGAAGTGTTCGCGTGGCATACTCTTTTTGTGTTTCACTTCGGAAGGTAAAGCGGCGATAGCCGGCAGTATCTGTACCCAATAACCGATTTTCAATACCCATTAAAAACTCGTCTGTCACATCTATATGGTCCCCGGTATAGGTACAGGTCAATGTCTGTCCGGGTTCAAAATTGATCGCATACATATAATTTAAAACATCTTTGGCGATCTGCTCTTCATTAAAATAATACAGAGATTCCTTCACTTCCTGGAGGATTGTATAGTCATACATCCGCAGCAAAGAATCGAGGAATTTGTCCGGGATGGATAAATTTATTTTTTTCTGTAGCCCGTTAAAATATTTGCATAAAATTGCCATGTTGATGAGACGGGATTCTTTGGCATAGGTCGAATAAAAATCATTGAACAGGTTAATTGAATCTCTCCCGGATATCCCCTTTTCCCCTTCAGTTTCAGCTTCTGCGATAATCCTTCGCCGACGTTTCGCGGTAAGGCGTTTTCGATCCTCCTCTGAGAGCCAAGACGGTATATAGCCGGTATAAATTTCCATTTTTAACAGCTGAAGGTTTTCGTCACAGAAATCTTTATATTTTGCCGGATTACCAATCCATTCCAAAAGGGATTCTGATTTCTTGTTGAGCCGTGTTGAAATAATGACGCGTGCAAAATTATGAAGAACCCGGGGTAGAAACCCCGCGTCAATGTGACGGCCAAAAATGTTTCGGTATATTTTAACCTCTGTATTTAAATCCATCACATAAGGTATTTTAATATATTGAATTCTATCAGAAAAAGACTGAATATCTTTAATATTTTCCTTATCCTCAGGGTTCATCAGGGCAATAAAAAGTGAATTAACGTTCTCCTCAATATCCTCGACCTTATGCACCCCCTCACTGATCACATTATGCAATTCGATTAACCGCTCTGTATTGTGAGATTTAATATCCATCAGGGCGTATATGCCATTATTCGTATTTGCGTATGTTGAATAGAGATATTTCACCTGATTACTGTCTTTCAGAACCCGATCGATACGCCCCTGAATCATCTCATTGCTCAAAATGGTTGTTTTCATCGGCCGGTCACCGGGATTAAATACACTGATCCCCTTTCCGAGCCTCCGATTGAACTGATAGGGCCGGGCATAAATGGTATTAAAAAGTTTTTTCGGCGATTTAAGCTTGCTCATCAGGGCGCTATATAACGAACTACAGATGGTACACGGATTGTCTTTGAACACCCACTCGTATTCTTTCTCGGTAAACAATTTCCATTTGAATTCATCGTTTTGAAAAAGTTCGTCCAGAAATTGTCGCCGTATTTCCTTTGGAATAATGAGGATCGGATGATCGTGGCTGATGCAAGGGACATCAATGGTCTCATCCACGTCATAATAATCAGCGACATTGCTGTTTGCGATAACGGCATCATGGCCTTGGCCCCCTTTTGGCCCAATCGTTTTTTCAAGCAGGCGGCCAAACTCCCGCTCTGAATATCCACCGAGCTCCTTTCTATTTAGACGCCAAACGACTTCATACCGCACCCCATTTTCCGTATTGGCATATTCCTCAAATTTTCTTAACAAGTTGTTTAAAAAGGTACTTTTACCACACCCGTGGGGTCCTTCAAAAATATATATTTTATTTTGTTGTGCACCCCGCCGCATGGTTTCCACATGGCCGATAAGACGGTTTGCAAACAGTCTGTCTGCAAAAAAGGGCCTGTCAGAACCATTCACAAACAGCTCACCACAATCATAGAACACATAATTGATCGATTCCGGATCATCTGGATATTCATCTTGCCCTTGGCCCACATATGCCTTCACCATGTCATGAAACGTTTGAAAGACATTACGGATAACAGTGTCCGGTCGTGACACCAGTATACTCAAGAATGCTTCGAAAGAGACCGGATCCTGTTGGCCGATATCGTGCATGCTACGATCCAGTAAATTAAAAGCTCTTTTAAACTTGTTCATAGGCTATAACCGTTTTCATGATAGTGTCTTTTTATTGAGCTTTCGCTTTTCCATGGTGTACAAGACCCGCTGCCATTTTATTTTTTGCGTAACTTCTTTGGCGTCATTCTGACTATGTGTTATTGCAGCCACCTCACTTGTTTCAAGTTTTACAGGGCCGCCCCATAAATATTCAATCCCCATCATTGTATTTGAAATAAAATCGCTGACAAGCGGTTTCTCCTCAAAGTGATGGTATAAATAAAGCGTATGGTTCTCATTTTTCGTTTCATCAACGGTAATATGTGGTGGATGATAAAGCGTATTAAAGAGCATCTGTCGATAGTCCTCAAGTTTACGGCTTTTGACATAAAACTCCCATACCATTTTTTTCTTATTCATCCGTTTATCCACAACAAACAATTTGTGTTGGGTCATAAAGTCCTGGTCGACAAAGGCATTGATAAACATAAAATCATTGAAATTGCGCCGCACATGAAAGATAAATTCCTTGCCCTTACCTTCGAGGTTGTCATATTGCTCCCGGGTATCTGCATCCAAAATTCGTCTGAATTCAATGGAATATTTCCCCTTATTCCCCAGCTCCTCAACATGGTTAAACAACCGCATCCCCAGGGCATAAGGATTTAGCCCAACTCTTTGCATTGAAGTGACGCCGGCATTCACCCGGGCAAAATCAACTTCATGGCCATCTATTCGGTCATCTTTTAAAAATAGCATTTCATGCCAGTAGCTGGCCCATCCTTCGTTCATTATTTTGGTTCGAATTTGAGGCTGAAAGAATAAAGAAGTCTTTCGCACCACCTGAAGGACCTGTTTCATCCATTGATTGTCCTCCTTTTTTAAAAAATCTGATTTCTCCAGTAAATATTCCATCAAATCAAGGCGGCGACCGGATCGCTGCTGTTGACTTTTTCTATAAATTTCTTCAAATTCCGGGTATTTCTTCTCAACATCCAAAAAGAAATGCTTTTCGCAATTTTCTCCGAAGTTTCGATGGCATTCGTTATATCGATCTATTTCCTTAATATAATCCGTGATTTTCACTTTCTTAACCGTCTGAAGAAACACATCAAAATAGAAATTGAGGCGTTGCGCTCCAGATGGAACGAGGGGTCTTCCAACTTGCGAAAGCTCCCTGTAGTATCCCACCAGGTTATCGATCCCACGGGCAAACTCAATGACGTAGTCAACCCATCGGCCCTTTTCAGATCGGAGCCTCGCAATGAGGCGTTTGTCCGAAAGTGCCTGCCCTGTGAAATCATAGTCCCATGTGTGACGGAAAAACTGATTGTTTTGAAAAAAATCAATGTGGGCCAAGACATGATAGAAAATCATGACATTCAGCCAATCGGGGTTGTTGTCGTTATAGAAAGAGATGGCTGGACGCGTGTTGATGACTGTCTCATAGGGATTGGAAGGATAAAGTTCGTATTTTCCCTTCTGTTTTAGTACTTCGACATCATGTACCCAATAATCATATAAGGTAGGAATCATCACCTTTGGGGAAAGCTCCAAAAGATCCCGGTTGGTAACAATATACTCTAAGGACTCATCTTGAAATTGAAGCCCCATATCTCTGGCTCTTTCTTTACACCCCTCCATGATTCTTTTGGTATGTTGATCAATAAGGTCCATATCTCTCCAGTTATTCCGTTTGTTCGTGGCCCGTTTACCGGCTAACTCTCATTTTATTCCACCGGCTCAACTGGCCCACCGGATTATTCCGCTGTGGGTGAGATGTCCTGTATTAACTGTTATAATTAGCTTATCAGTTTTTTAATCCCTTCTATCAGCCGCGGCTCGTCTGAATCTTCCTTCAGTACATCCATGCGCAAGAGATTCTGCTGCTGTTCTAACAATCCGGATTTTTTAAGGTATCGTTCCACTTCGGTGTTGGCCGAACTACCGTAAGTATGCTCAGCAATCGTAATCCCCATGCGATTTACAAATTGAAGCATTCTCTTAATTTCAGGGATGGCCATTTTACCGTCCGTATCCCAATCATCACCATCGGTCCCTTGGAATACATATATGTTGTAATCTGATGCCAAATTCTCTTTTGCGACAATATCGCAGACAAGTCGATAAGCAGAATAGACCTGTGTCCCGCCGGCAACCTTTGAGTTGTAATAGGTATAAAAATCCTTTACCTCTTTGGCTTCCGTGTCATGCAGGATAAACCGGGTCTCTACCTGGTGGGCGTACTGATACAGCAACCAGCTGTAAACCAGTACATGTTGTGTTACAATGAGCTCTGTGGCCTTTCCAGCCATGGATCCCGAATAATCCCGGATAAAAAAAACCATAGCCTGGGATTCGTAATCCTTTTCCCGGGATAGAATGCGATAGATCATATTCTTCGGTGCTATTAGGAACTCTGAAGGATCAATATTACTAATATCAGACAAATTTCCGAGGGTAATATTTGTTTCAACGATCTTCCTAAGCGTCGCCTTCTTGTCGAGCAGCTGACCGAACCCGGGATGCCGATCGGTCAAATCATAAGTATACCGTGTCAGAGATCTTTTTTTCCCCTTGTCCTTTAGGTTGGGGAGCTCAAACTTTTCCGTAAGAATCCTACCAAGGTCATAGGCGTTCGATTCCATTTCATGGGGCCCACCTTCACCCTGCCCTGGGCCGGCCCCTGATGCACCCTCTTCCCGCACCGGTTGTTCACCGATCACCTCTCCTTCCTCACCGTCTCCGGTTCCACCTGATGGATCACCATCCGTGGCCTGGAAATGAGGATCATGAATGAATTTTTCCTCAACGGTTGTAGGAACAACCACTACCTTATTTTTCTGCCCCTTCCCCGGTTTAATCAACCGTCCCACTCGAATTTTTTTTGGAAAGCCGTCTTTCTCGCGAATTTTGTCTCGCTCAAGAAGCTCATCAATGGACTGCAGACAGGTTAAGGGTGAACCCTGTGGCGACGAAAAATTCTGCAACCAAAATAGATCATGGAAACCATAGATATTTACTGGGTCGTTTATAGCTCTATCTTTGTTCTCATCGGAGGTCGGTATCGGTAAGTGCTGTTCCGGCCCCTCAAGTTCTGCGAGCATAATTCGGTCCTGTTCGGGGGTAAGCCCGTGCTTTTTTAACCTATCGTAAAGATCTTGAGTTTCCGTTTTTGTATTAGGCATTGTCCCTCCCTTTGTGGACAAAAACCATGTTATCTCAATCGACAAATAGGCATTAAATTCTATTCAGCACCGATTATTTCTAAAAACCTCAATCCTTTAATCCCTAATCCCTAATCCTTATCTCTTATTTCTCATCATCTTGAGTACAGAAATACTCTATGGTTTTTTGTGCGCAGGTATTGCAGTAACTTAATTTGGTTAGCATGGTGTCTACCATGCGGTCATATAGCTTTTGATTTTCCTCGTTCGTCCGGTTGGCCAATGCACCGATCAAGCTACCAGCTCCTGCAATATCAGATTTTAAGCGGACATCGGTAACAGCCTTTACCAGTTCTAAATTATCCATGAAATCGTAATTCGGATCGGTTGAAATTTTTTGGCCGTATATTTTCCGGATGGATGTTCTGAAGGATTCCTGCTGTTCCTCGGTTTTGAGCCCCAATCGCTCCTCAACACTTTTTATAAAACGTTCGTCGATTTTCATCGCTTTTAGTTCGCCGGTCTGGGGGTCCTTATACTTCCACATCATGTCCGGGCCAAGGTTTTCAGCATCAATGCCAATGATCATATTGACATAATTCATGACATCTTTCCGGATGGCAAGCGGTTCATCCATATAGGCATTGAACATCTCTGTCATAATGCGTTCGCGATAAAGCCCTTTGGCGATTTTAAGGTCTTCCAAGAACTTGGTGCGATCATTGGCATCCGACACATAATCTAGAATAATGCGCTCTAATGCATGAAACGCATCGTGCGCAAACATGCACTGCCCCTCATTGGTTTCCGAACTTTCTATCATAAGCTGAATGGCACGACCAAGGTTTCTCTGTCCAAGTCCCTTTTGTCCAAATCGTTGGGTTATTTCAGGGTTTTGATTGAGGGTGTCAATAACTTCTGCGAGGGTTTTAATGCTTTTTTCACCTGCCACCTCACCTGCCGAAAGTTTCATTGTCTCCACGGGCGTTAATTTTTCTGAACGTGGCAGCCGCGTGAGAACCGCTGCAACAGATGCGGCATAATTTAAATTGGGGTCCTGATGTAACGCTTCTTTCGTTAACGTGGATTTGCTTTCGCTGCCGATGGCATAAGCGGTTAATTCTTTTTGCATTTTGTAGTTTGTATTATGGGAAACGTAGCATATTCGACAGCGATCTACGATAGGCGCCTCTTCTTTCTCTTCAAGGAACCGATTGAACTCAGAATTGTTACTTGTGGCAATGATGAGTGTGTCGATTGGCCATTTATAGCCATCAATTTCAATGTTTCGGTTCTGGATAACCCCCAAATAAACCTGAACCAAATCTTTTTTGTTTTTATAGATTTCATCAGAAAAATGAATTCCTCCCCCCGCCACTCGCGCCAACGCGCCACGCCTCAGATCAAAGCGGTAAGGATTGTTCGTGTCAGTTATATGAAGAAGCCTTTGGATTGATTCTTCACCAAGAAGGTCGACAGCAGAGGAAGTAATTTTATCTTTGGCTGGATACTTCCCGGTAACGGTCCCAAGGCTTTCTGTAAGCGGCACAGGAACAACTTCAACAAATTCAAACATTTTTTCAATATCGCCGTCTGTATAATTGCGAATGTCATTCCATATAAATCCAGAACAGGCCCCCAAGGGTCGGTAGTTTTCATATAATTCATCAATTTGTATGTCTGTTAAACCCAATTCACGGTTTAGATACTCTTTGGTGTCCTCCAAAGAGTCAAAAAGGTTCATGGCCAATATCATCGGGTCCTCATATGTTTGGGACTCAATAACGGATATTTTCCCATAACCACCAAGTTGGTTAATATTTTTAAATTTAAATGTATATTTTCGATTATATTCTTTAGTTAAAAATTCACGATACTTCCCGCAGAGAAAATCGACGAAAAAAGTTTTCCCATTTCCAGGTTCACCAACCAGTACATAGGCCATCTCCTTTGAGGATCCGCCTTCAGCTGCGTCTTTTACAAAAGAAACGAAACTATTAATCTCATCATACATACCAATTAAATGTTTTTTCCCTTTTCTAAAGATATCGAAATCATAGGTGGTTTTGCCGTTAACAACGACCTTTTCAATATGGCTATCCAAAATCATCCGTGATACACTCTGAAACGCATTTTCCATGCACCGTGAACCCTCTCTTACAGCATTCACATGGAATTTTATGGAATGATCGTTTGACGAGGTCATATTCCCTCCAATCAGTAATTGAGAAGTGATGTTAGTGGAAAGCAGTTTTTCGCTCTAAAAAACGCTGCTCAAGCGCATTTTTCAGTGTTGCACCTTTTCAATAAAAACAGGTTTTTTCTATTTTCAAGGTACTTACGGCTTAATTCTAATATGCTCTTTTCTTTGATTGCAACTGTTAATTATGCGTAATGTTTTATTTTTTCAATATTTCCGTTGCGTTATGTGTTCTTGAGATAAGCTTATATCAGAATGATACATTTGATGTCTAGTATATTTCTCTCTTGACCCTGGAGAGACTTATATTTAATATGCTTTTAATATAAAGAATTCTATTGGGTACTGTTGTTTTTTCACTCTTCACTGTCCCCTAACTTTTTATTCATCTATAATGATATTATGAAAATAGAAGATCTTAAAAAAAAATTTAAGCACAAAACCAAAGCTGATCTTGAAGATCTCGACCTTGCTCTTCGCGCTGTTCCATTTCTCGTCCGTAAGGTTGAAGCGTTGGAGGCAGAGCTCACTAAACGAGATGAGCGCATTTTTCATCTTACATCCCAAATGAAAAAGCTCCCCCCCCTCTCTGGAAACTGGAGTAAAGGGGATTCAAAGTGGTCTGTTCTGATTGACGAGGATAAAAATCGTCTCCACTTGTCTTTTTCAGGTGCTTTTGATTACAAATTGATGAAAATTGCGTCGAACAATATTACGCCGATACTATCGAATATTCAAAAGGGATGTGATGTCATTAACGATATTGGTCATCTCGATGGGATGGATAATCGCGTGAAGTTTCATTTTAAGAAAATTCTCTATACGTTAGATGTGATGGGCGTTGGACGCATCATTCACATTCTACAAACAGGGCAGGAGCCGATCGTAACAGTGTTGCAGGATATGTCCCAGAATGCAGGATATCAGACATTTACCGCTGTTTCCATTGATGAAGCGAATAATATATTGGATAAAAGTAATCAGTTTTTGAAAGTTTAGAAAAAACGACACCGACTTGTTTTATCGAAATGATTATCCACCTGCCAAAGGTGGTAACACCTCTATATGCTCACCACCGTTTAGCGTTTTTTGCACGTCTGCTTTTTTACCATCAACAAGAATTATCCCAACCAGCTTTAACGGCAGATTTATTTTTCTAAAAACTTCTTTTATCGTTAGGCCTTTTGAAATTGTATAATGTTGATGATTCTGAGAGGAATATGTTTTTAGAGTTGCTAACAATGTCAATTTTATATGAACGTTCATAATTTTAGTACGTTATCTCAAACCCTAAAAGCAAATCAAGCTGAAAAGCAAAAAACCCGCTGGGTAATTAAACCGAGCGGGTTTTAAAAAAGGATTTTCGGCGGCGACCTACTCTCCCACTGAGTCTCCCCAGCAGTACCATCGGCGCTAAAGAGCTTAACTTCCGTGTTCGGGATGGGAACGGGTGTGACCTCTTTGCTATCGCCACCGAAAAAATCGGTAAGGACAAGAATTTTTCAAAAGAGCTGTATGTGCTTATGCGAACTATTTTGTGGCTAAGCCTCACGGCCGATTAGTA
>CAXXXZ010000002.1:2260000-3465000 GCA_963675725.2 Desulfobacterales bacterium
CTCACGAATTCCCGCAGGGTTCCTCGTGTCCCGCGGTACTTGGGTGGTCGGTACAGAAAGTCTGACGCATTTCGCCTACAGGACTGTCACCTTCTTCGGTCTGCCTTTCCAGACACTTCGACTATACGTCAGTTTGGTAACTTCCCGAGCAGTCCGAAACCTGCTCATACCGACTCCCACGACCCCGACTGTGCAACGCTTTCGGGCTTTAACACACAATCGGTTTGGGCTCTTTCCCGTTCGCTCGCCGCTACTAGGAAAATCACGGTTGTTTTCTCTTCCTAAGGTTACTAAGATGTTTCAGTTCACCTCGTTAGCCTGACATACCTATGTATTCAGTATGACATGACTGGGCATGACCCCAATCGGGTTCCCCCATTCAGAAATCTCCGGATCAAAGGATGTTTAGCTCCTCCCCGAAGCTTATCGCAGCTAGCCACGTCTTTCATCGCCTCTTGGCACCAAGGCATCCACCATTTGCCCTTACTAGCTTAGCCACAAAACAGCTGACATAAACACCAAAACGCTCTTTTGTTTTTTTTACGCTTGTCCTAAATTGTCAAAGAACTATATAGAGACCTTATAGCCGCCCCTATAAAAAAAATCTTTCGGATCGATAAAGGTTTGGGTCCGCCACCTCTAAAAAACTGGTGGAGGTGAACGGGTTCGAACCGATGACCTCCTGCGTGCAAGGCAGGCGCTCTCCCAGCTGAGCTACACCCCCACTTGGTGGGCCTGGATGGATTTGAACCATCGACCTCACGCTTATCAGGCGTGCGCTCTAACCGAGACTGAGCTACAGGCCCCTTTTCGACCTTTTGCTTTACGCTCTAAAAGAACAAAAGCTCAATCCTTCAAAACTAAATAGTGACCGAACGTTATTATTTTTCTTTCCTTTAAGAAAGGAGGTGATCCAGCCGCTGGTTCCCCAACGGCTACCTTGTTACGACTTCACCCCAATCATCAGCCATACCTTAGGTGCCTGCCTCCTCGAAAGGTTAGCCCAACAACTTCTGGTACAACCAACTCTCATGGTGTGACGGGCGGTGTGTACAAGGCCCGGGAACGTATTCACCGCGGCATGCTGATCCGCGATTACTAGCGATTCCAGCTTCATGGAGTCGAGTTGCAGACTCCAATCCGAACTTGGGACGGCTTTATGAGATTAGCTCCACCTCGCGGTATTGCTACCCTTTGTTCCGCCCATTGTAGCACGTGTGTAGCCCTGGACATAAAGGCCATGAGGACTTGACGTCATCCCCACCTTCCTCCCCGTTGACCGGGGCAGTATCTCTAGAGTCCCCACCCGAAGTGCTGGTAACTAAAGATAAGGGTTGCGCTCGTTGCGGGACTTAACCCAACATCTCACGACACGAGCTGACGACAGCCATGCAGCACCTGTCTCCAGGCTCCCCGAAGGGCACTCTCTAATTTCTTAAAGATTCCCGGGATGTCAAATCCAGGTAAGGTTCTTCGCGTTGCGTCGAATTAAACCACATGCTCCACCGCTTGTGCGGGCCCCCGTCAATTCCTTTGAGTTTTAATCTTGCGATCGTACTCCCCAGGCGGATCACTTAATGCGTTAACTCCGGCACAGCAGGGGTCAATACCCGCTACACCTAGTGATCACCGTTTACTGCGTGGACTACCAGGGTATCTAATCCTGTTTGCTACCCACGCCTTCGCGCCTCAGCGTCAGTATTGGTCCAGGAAGTCGCCTTCGCCACAGATGTTCCTCCTGATATCTACGAATTTCACCTCTACACCAGGAATTCCACTTCCCTCTCCCATACTCAAGTCTTGCAGTATCAAATGCACTTCCGGGGTTGAGCCCCGGGCTTTCACATCTGACTTACAAGGCCGCCTACGCGCCCTTTACGCCCAATAATTCCGAATAACGCTTGCACCCCCCGTATTACCGCGGCTGCTGGCACGGAGTTAGCCGGTGCTTCCTTCAGTGGTACCGTCAGTACAAGGGCATATTGTACCCCCGTAGGTTCTTCCCACTTGACAGAGCTTTACGACCCGAAGGCCTTCATCACTCACGCGGCGTTGCTGCGTCAGGGTTTCCCCCATTGCGCAAAATTCCTCACTGCTGCCTCCCGTAGGAGTCTGGACCGTGTTCCAGTTCCAGTGTGACTGGTCATCCTCTCAGACCAGCTAACCATCGTTGCCTTGGTAGGCCTTTACCCTACCAACTAGCTAATGGTACGCGGGCTCATCCTCAGACAATAGCTTCCATGGAGAGGCCATCTTTGATCACATCTCCCTAAAAAAATGTGATGTCATCCGGTATTAGCCCCCCTTTCGAAGGGTTATCCCAAATCCAAGGGTAGATTACCCACGCGTTACTCACCCGTGCGCCACTTTACTTGTCTCAGCAAGCTGAGACGTTCTCGTGCGACTTGCATGTGTTAAGCACGCCGCCAGCGTTCATTCTGAGCCAGGATCAAACTCTCCAATTAAATCCTAAAAATACCCATGTCTCCATGAGTATCTCAATTAACAAGTTCCCGCTCGGCCACTATTTAGTTTTCAAAGATCAAGCTTCCGGTACTTATTTTTTCCAACCGGAAAGTTTATTTAATACCTCTTTTTACTGCTTTTTGTCAATCTTTTTTTTCAGTTGAGATTGTTTTTTTATCCCGATCGAAAAAAGATATTTCTATCATCCAAATATGGATACGTCAACACTTTTATTGATCTTTTTAATTTTTTATTACGAGTCGATGATATCGTTTTTTGCCGGCCCTGAGCACCAGCTCGCCATCAGGAAAATCTTGATCGGTAATCATCTGGTCAAAAGAATCGATACGCTCACCATTGACATAGGCACCCCCTTGATCAATCAAGCGGCGTGCTTCCCCGCCCGATTTTACCAGCCCTGCCATTTGAAACGCCTTAAACACCGGAAGGCCATCATCTACTGCGGAAAGATCAACTTCGGTATGCGGCGCTGTAACGGTCACGCCTGCTGGCTTCATTTTTAGAACAATATTACCATGAATTTTACTGGATCGCAAAATATTTTCCGGCACCGGCTGTACGTTAAAATATTCAACTGCATTGTGGTATGATTCTATTGCATTAGACTCACCATGTGCCAGTGCTGTCGCTTCAAATGCCAACACCATTTTGGCACTATTGAGATCAACGCCAGAAAGTGCCTCTATTTCCCGAATTTCCGTCATCGGCAAAAATGTAAACAAGGCCAAAAATCGAACCACATCCTGATCATCCGTATTTACCCAGAACTGAAAATAATCATAAGGACTGGTTCGGTCGGCATCTAGCCAAACTGCTCCCTTGGCGGTTTTGCCCATTTTTGCCCCGCTGCTCGTGGTAATCAGCGGAAACGTAATTCCAAAAGCGGTTTTCTGTCGCATTTTTCGAATAAGCTCTATACCACTAACGATATTCCCCCACTGGTCACTGCCCCCCATTTGCAATTGGCAATCATAATCGTCAAACAATTTTAGAAAGTCATAGGACTGTAGCAGCATATAATTGAACTCAACAAAACTGAGCCCCTCTTCGGAATCAAGCCGCATACGATAGCTTTCAGCCTTGATCATACGATTGACGCTGAAATGACGCCCAATATCCCTTAAAAAGGGAATATATTCCAGCTTTGCAAGCCAATCGGCATTATTGACCATGAGGGCCTTGTCATCTTGAAATTCAATAAAATTCTCCAACTGACGTCTGATCCCCAAAACATTTTCAGCAACCTGTTCCAATGTCAGGAACTTGCGCATTTCTGTCTTTCCACTCGGGTCCCCCACCAGTCCGGTTCCCCCACCCACCAGCGCAATGGGACGATGGCCGTTTCGTTGCATATGGGCAAGGGACATGATCGGCACCAAACTACCAACATGTAAACTAGAAGCAGTCGGATCGAAACCAATATAACAGGATCCACCCGGTTTTTCTAAAAAATCGATGAGTTCCTGCTCATGGGTTGTATCTTCTATAAACCCCCGTTCCCTAAGCACGTCTAGTACACTCATATCTCCCACTTCCTTATATCATTTATTGGCGTACGCTACGGATCTTGTCTCTCGTATGACAACGACTTTGATTTGTCCAGGAAACGTCAACGATTCCTCAATCTTTTTCACAATGTCCCGGCTCATTAGTGTCGCGGTTTCATCTGTAATTTTATCACTTTCAACGATCACTCTGATTTCCCTACCCGCTTGAATGGCATAAGAATTGGCAACACCATCAAATGAATTGGTTATGTTTTCTAAGTCTTCAAGACGTTTGATATAATTTTCCAGTAACTCCTTGCGCGCGCCGGGACGAGCTCCCGATAAACCATCGGCCGCTTGGGTCAACACCGCATAGACTGTTGCGGGGGGGACATCTTCATGGTGAGCGGAAATCGCATGGACAACCTTGCTCGATTCCCCAAATTTTTTAGCAAGCTTGGAACCAATGATAGCATGAGGCCCTTCTACTTCGTGATCAATTGCCTTGCCCAAATCATGCAGCAACCCCATCCGTCTGGCAATTTTCGCATTCAGCCCAAGTTCGGAAGCCATGATGCCGCACAAAAAGCCCACCTCCACCGAATGCTGCAAAACATTCTGTGCATAACTGGTCCGGTATTTTAACCGACCAAGGTATTTGATTAATTCAGGATGAATCCCATGTACCCCTAGATCAAAGGTTGCCTGTTCTCCAGCCTCTTTGATAGCGCCATCCACCTCTTCCGTTGCCTTTTTCACCACATCCTCAATCCGGGCAGGGTGGATTCGTCCATCTGAAATAAGCTTTAACAGTGAAAGCCTTGCCACCTCTCTTCGGATCGGGTTGAACCCTGACAGAATGACCGCTTCAGGTGTATCATCAATAATCAAATCAATCCCGGTGGCAGCTTCGATGGCACGAATGTTTCGACCCTCTCTTCCGATAATTCGCCCTTTCATTTCCTCGCTTGGAAGTTGCACAACGGTAACGGTACGCTCTGCCACATAATCTGCTGCATAACGTTGAATGGCAGTGGCTATGATTTTTTTTGCTTTTTTATCAGCCTCTTCCTTGGCTTCATTTTCAATGCGCTTAATAAGTTTCGCGCCATCATATCTGGCTTCATTTTCCATGGCACGCAGCAGAAGCTCTTTGGCTTGGTCTGCGGTAAAACCAGATATTTTTTCAAGTTGCGCTTTTTGTTGCTCTAAAAGCTCGTTATATTGAGATTCATCCTTTCTTATCTTTTCCTCTCGATTAGAAAGTGTACTTTCGAGCTTTGAAAGTTCGTCCTCTTTTTGTTCTAGTTGTACGAGTTTTTTATCAACCTGTTCTTCTTTTTGTATAAACCGTTTTTGAAGCCGCTTGGCTTCAGCTCGAGTTTCCTTTTTTTCAGCTTCAAACTCACTTTGTAGCTTAAAAATATTATCTTTCGCCTCAAGCTCCGCCTCTTTAATAAGTGTTTCCGCACGGCGTTTGGCATTATCTATAACCCTGCCCGCCTCACCTTCTTCGGCTTTGATTTTCTGCGCCAAGATCTGGCCCCGCACCCAAAATGCGAGAGCGAATCCTAGCCCAAAGCCGATGATTATGACCAGTATGACATTTTCACTCATCAATATTCTCCTCACATCAGGCCGAGATGCCTGTTCCCTTTGGTTCTTTTGGTTTTCAGTGGTTTACCTCTATTACATTAATTTTATTTTGTATTCAACTGAAGGCAGCAAGTATATTCAAATAATTTGTAATTATTAAAATAATTTTAGCTTATTTCTGCATCTTGAAAAAAGTCCTGATCCGCATATAAAATAATTAATTATATGTTTTATATCAGGGCGTTACGCATATACCCGAAATACATTTCTATGGGGGAGGCGATTGAATCTGAAATACACTGAAGGATGCGGGAAGGGCTTAAGACTGATTATGATTTGAAAGCCGATAAATTTACTAAATAAAATTCATAACACACTGTCTAAAACCCCCGCCACAGTGCCGTTTTTGGTAGGCCTTTGAACCATGGGTTCAAAGTGGGCACCTTGTTGTTTCTTTAGGCTTTTCCGTTCATGCGGAACTTGCTCACCAAAACAAGTGAAGGCTCCCGTAGAAAAAGTGTTGGGACAAAGACTTCTTCCAATCACGAACACGGCAGGGGCTTTACTTTTTTTTATTACTTATTGTTAATCGGTCTTGGGTTCGTTGCCAAGGTACTTTTTCGGCTTTCACCATGTGAATGTTGTGTTGCCAATTAGCGCCATGGTTTTATTTTTCATTAACACTTTGGATATCCATCGACCGAATCAGCTGTGTTGCACGTTTTGTAATAGTCTCAATTAAATTTTCATGCTTCTGTTTTAGTTCTTGATTTTGATTGGCAATATTGAGTGCCGCAAGTACCAGCATGGTGTTTTTATTGAGATCTCCCCCAGATTCTTTTTGCTGATTCTCAATCAGATTTATTTCACGAACCAAAACGTCAGCAACTGACTTCGCCTTTGTGAGGTCAGAATCAGTGTGAAAAGTGTACGGCTGTCCAAAAATTTCTATTGTTAACAGCTGTTCCAATGAATTCTTATCAACCCTTCAATGTCCTAACCACTTCGCGTATACGCTTAATTATCTTCAGTGATGTCAAACTTGGCCAGTAGGCCATCAATTTTTGATCTGACAAGGGCCCTTTCTTCTTCATGCCTTGCCTCGGCTTCTCTTTTTTGAGAAAGGTCTTCCTCCAGTTGTTCAATTTTTAGTTTCAAGTTAGCGTTATTTGCCTCTAATGTTTTACAGGCATTTATCAGGTTTTCGACTCGCTGCTCAATTTGTTCGAACTGTCTCAGAATGGTTTCACTTTCCACGCTATCACCTCTTATTTTTTCTTATTTTATAATATCGAAGCCCGTTCAAAGTCAAGCGCTTTTGCCATCCGTGGCATCGTGCTGTATATCATTTTTATCCCACATTGGTATCCATTTTGCTTTATCAAAACATCGGTTTTAATAAAAAAAGGGTAAGTCCATTTAAAATGAACTTACCCCTATCGTCTTTTTAGTCGCTTCTTATCGAGTAAGAGCTTATGCGCTCCGCCTTGATTCTGCCAAGGAGATTCTCCTTAAGGCGCGTTCAAGCGCTGCTTTGGCTCGCACATAATCTATGTCAGAAACTGCATCTTGGCCGCTTAACCGTTTCTGAGCCCGTTCCATAGCACTTTGCGCACGGTCCTTATCAATGTCCCTACGCCGCTCTGCAGATTCAGCAAGCACCGTTACTTTATCTGGTAGGGCCTCGGCAAACCCGCCACTGACAAATACATACCTTTCCTGTCCACTGGCATCGGTATATTTAAGTGCACCTGTCTTTAATGTAGTTAAAAACGGCGTATGGCCATTGAGCACACCGAACTCACCTAGTACACCTGGTGCCATGACAATCTTGGCATCTTCATCAACAACCAGATTTTCAGGAGTTACGACTTCTAATCTAATATTTTCAGCCATTATTCGCCCTCTTCCTTATTTACTCACTGATATTTTTGGCTTCTTCAAGAACTTCTTCGATACCACCCTTCATGTAGAAAGCCTGCTCTGGAATCGCGTCATGTTTTCCTTCACAAATTTCCTTGAACGCTTTAACAGTGTCTTCAATTTTTACATACTTTCCGGCTTTTCCTGTAAATGTCTCAGCAACATGGAAAGGCTGTGACAGAAAACGCTGAATTTTTCTGGCGCGTGCCACCGTAACCTTATCTTCGTCAGACAGTTCTTCAATACCAAGGATTGCAATAATATCCTGAAGTTCCTTATATTTTTGAAGCATCACTTGGACAGTTCTAGCCACTTGGTAATGCTCCTCGCCGATGTAGGTTGCGTCCAAAATTCGAGATGACGAATCCAACGGATCCACAGCAGGATAAATCCCAAGCTCAGCAATCTGTCTTGACAGAACAACCGTTCCGTCCAAGTGAGCAAAGGTGGTCGCAGGTGCCGGGTCGGTTAAGTCGTCAGCAGGAACATAAACGCACTGAACCGCTGTAATCGATCCTTTGTCCGTGGAGGTGATTCGCTCTTGGAGTCCACCAAGGTCAACCGCCAGGGTCGGTTGGTAACCAACCGCAGAAGGCATACGACCCAAGAGGGCGGATACTTCTGAACCGGCTTGGGTGAAACGGAAAATGTTGTCGATAAAGATCAACACGTCCTGTCCTTCTTCATCCCGAAAGTACTCGGCCGCTGTCAATGCAGATAATGCCACACGCGCACGGGCTCCAGGAGGTTCAGTCATCTGCCCATAAACAAGCGCGGCCTTAGGAAGAACACCAGAGTCTTTCATTTCATGGTAAAGGTCGTTTCCTTCACGGGTACGTTCCCCCACGCCAGCAAAAACTGAAATACCGCCATGCTGCATTGCGATGTTGTTAACCATTTCCATCATGATAACGGTTTTACCAACACCAGCCCCGCCGAACATGCCCATTTTCCCGCCGCGTGGAAACGGGACAAGAAGGTCGATAACTTTAACGCCGGTTTCCAAAACACGGACACTGGTGTCCTGCTCTGTAAATTTGGGTGCCAGGCGGTGAATCGGCATCATTTTTTCCTGGCTAACAGGACCGAGGCCATCCACAGGTCGACCGACAACATTCAAAACACGACCCAAACCCGCCGCGCCCACAGGCATCATAATTGGTTTACCAGTATCTTTTACTGGCATACCGCGCGTCAACCCGTCGGTAACATCCATGGCGATCGTTCTGACCACGTTGTCGCCCAGATGCTGTGCCACTTCCACAACCAAGTTGTCTTCTTCATCACTAAGTGAAGGGTTCGTAATCAGAAGCGCCGTCAGGATATTTGGCAACTTCCCCTGTTCAAATTCGACATCGACGACAGGTCCCATTACCTGCGTGATCTTTCCTATATTTTCTCCCATCGATAGACCTCCTATCCCCGTACGGTATTTAACTGTTTATCCTTTCAACGCCTCGGCACCGCCAACGATGTCCATCAGATCCGCAGTAATGGCAGCCTGTCTCGCCTTGTTATAAGCCAGCGTTAAATTTTCGATCATATCGTTACAGGCCTTGGTCGCATTGTCCATGGCCATCATTCTTGCTGCATGCTCACTCGTGGAGGTTTCCATGAGTGCGCGATAAATTTGAACGTAAACATTCCTCGGCAATAAATCCCCTAACAACTCATCCGCAGATGGTTCACAAATGTGCTCAGCCAAATAACCTTCATCGGCGGCTTCATCTGTTTCTTCGGATTCGATTGGTGGTATTGGGAGTATTTTTTGAACGATTGGTTTCTGTCGGGCAATACTTTCGAACTCAGCATATATCAGATATACCTCATCATATTCGCCCTCAAGAAATTTATCTACCAATTTTCGTCCTTCAATCGATGCTACGCTGAAACCGAACTTAGCACCCACAATACCGAGGTGCTCACTGGCAATTTCAATTTTATTTTTCCGCGTCCAATCACGACCATTTTTGCCGAAATTGGTAACTGAGAATGTCACACCGTCGTCTTTTTTCTTTTCTATTAGCTTTTTGGCTGCGTTGGTTAAATTCACGTTAAAACCACCACAAAGCCCACGGTCCGAGGTGCAAAGTACAATGTGAATCTTACTGACCTCGTCCTTCGGAACAAGCAATGGGCTTGCTTCTTCACCAGCGCTTTCTGCAAGGCTGCCCAAAACCTCTGAGAATTTCACCGCATATGGTCGAAACGCCTCCATGGCTCTCTGTGCACCTCGCAATCGCGAGGTTGCCACCATATTCATCGCCTTGGTGATCTGCTTGGTTTTTTTAACGCCTTGTATTTTCAGTTCAACTTCTTTTAAAGTTGGCATACGATTCAGCCCCTATATCTCAGCTTAAACATAAGCATGTCATTTTATTTGACCGTATCTTTAAATTCTTCATCATAAGCGGTAAGCGCATCGTTTAAAAGCTTTTCGATATCGCCTGTAATCTCAAGCTTTTCAGCCAGCTCTGTAAAAACCTTCGGGAAGCGCTCTTCAACGAAAGTATAAAGGCCGGCTTCATACCGTGAAACTTCGGAAGCAGGATACTTGTCGAGATATCCACGGGTACCAGCAAACAGGATTGTCACCTGCTTCTCAATTGGCAGTGGTTTGTATTGCGGTTGCTTTAAGATCTCTACCAGACGCTGCCCTCGTGTCAACTGACGTTGGGTCGCGGCGTCCAAATCACTACCAAACGCTGCGAAAGCCTCCAGCTCACGGAATTGAGCCATCTCAAGGCGCAGAGTTCCTGCTACCTGCTTCATTGCTTTCACTTGGGCCGCACCACCCACTCGGGAAACTGAAAGGCCGACATTAATGGCAGGTCGAATACCAGCAAAAAATAGCCCGGGTTCAAGGTATATCTGGCCGTCTGTAATGGAAATAACGTTGGTCGGGATGTAAGCGGAAACGTCGCCAGCTTGGGTCTCAATAATGGGAAGCGCGGTCAATGAACCGGCACCCAATTCATCACTCAATTTTGCAGAACGTTCCAGCAAGCGGGAATGATTATAGAAAATATCACCAGGGTAGGCCTCACGTCCTGGGGGCCGTCTAAGGAGCAAAGATACCTGACGGTAGGCAGCTGCCTGCTTGGACAAATCGTCATAAATAATCAGCGCATGCTGGCCCTTGTCTCTGAAATATTCGCCCATGGCGCAGCCTGCATACGGCGCAATATACTGAAGTGTAGCCGGGTCACTGGCACAGGCGGAAATCACAGTGGTATATTCCATCGCCCCGTTTTGTTCCAATACGGCAACCACCTGTGCAACTGTTGATTTTTTCTGTCCACACGCCACATAAATACAATACACATCGGTGTTCTTTTGGGCAATAATGGCATCAATGGCACATGCGGTTTTACCGATCTGACGATCGCCAATGATCAACTCACGTTGGCCTTTTCCAACGGGGGTCATGGCATCAACAGCCTTAAGGCCGGTATAGCAGGGTTCATGAACACTTTTTCGTGCGATAACGCCCGGTGCTACCATTTCGACCCTTCGAGTCTCTTTTGCGTCTACGGGGCCTTTGCCGTCAATTGGCTCCCCAACAGCCGACAAGACCCGGCCGAGGACAGCTTCACCAACAGGAACTTGGGCAATACGGCCAGTTCGTTTGACCAGGTCACCTTCCTTAATGCTAGTATCTTCACCCATAATGGCGATACCGACATTGTCTTCTTCAAGGTTCAGCACCAGCCCCAGGATCCCGCCCGGGAACTCCACCAGCTCCATGGCCATGGCCTTTTCGAGACCATACACTCTGGCAATACCATCACCCACTGATAACACAACACCGGTCTCACTGATTTCAACCGTTTTGTCGTAATCCTTAATCTGCTCTTTAATGATCTGACTTATTTCTTCAGCTCTTAGTTCCATTAGACACCCTCACCCTTTTTCAAAGATTCTCTCATATTGAGTAATTGCGTTTTAATGCTGCCATCGAAAACGAGATCCCCTATTTGGGTAACGATCCCTCCGATCAAGCTGGGATCCTCTTTCACATCCAAAAGGATATCCTTTCCGGTTTTTTTTGAAAGTGCACTTTTTATCTTCTGGACAGCGTCTTGTGAGAGTGCTGTCGCCGAAATCACAGACGCCCTTCCAACACCTTGGAGTTCATCCGCCAATTTTTGGTAAAAATCATTGATACTGCCCAAAAAGCTGATTCTCCCCTTATCAAACAACAGCATGAGAAAAGAGGTCATCACTGGGGATAACTTCAATTTTTCGAGTAATGCCCGCAGCACCTTTTTTCGGCTTTCGGCTTCATACAGCGGATTGACAACCGCCTGTTCGAGAGCACTCTCCCTTGCGAGTAGTTCCGCAACGCCCTGCAACTCTGTCTTATAGGTGTCTGCCTGGCTGTCTTCCTTCCCGATCAAGAGAAGTGCCCTTGCATACCTTCTTGAAATCGCTACGCTTTTCACTATGCCTCCACCTTCTCTAGATAATCATCCACAAGTCTTTCTTGATCCTCTGCCGTGATTTTCGCTACGATCTGAGCTTCGGCCTTTGCCATGGCCTTTTCAAGAATCTCGTCCTGAATGCTGACTTTGGCCTGTTCAAACGCATTCTCTATTTGGCGCTTTGCCTGAACTTCCAATTTTTCGGCAGACGCCTTGGCCTCTGCCAAAATTCTTGCCTGAGCCTCTTTGCCTTGCTGGATGTAGGTATCTACAATTTTTTCCGCCTCTTTGTCTAAAAGAGACAATCGTTCGTTATATTGAGCCAACTGCTTTTCAGCCTCTTTTTTCTTGCCTTCTAGCTCTTCAAGCTGGTCTTTGATTCCCTGAATCCGACCGTTTAACGCTTGGGAAACCGGTTTTCTCAGCAGAAAAAAAAGTGCGAGCGCCAAGACTGCGAAGTTCATGACGCGATAGGTGTCCGTGGCCACCCATCCTTTGGGCTCTCCATGCCCACCGCCGGAGGAGGCCCAAGCCGCGCCGGCACTCACCAACAATACGCCCATCAACATTACCAACGTCCATCTGGCAATGGAAACTGATCTGCCCTGCCACCTATACTTCGTTGCTACCATTAGGCCACCCTCCCCAAAATCTTCTGACTAATCGCTTCTGCAAACGCATCCACTTCTTTAGACAAAGCCTCCCGCACTGCACCGGTGTCTTTGGCTATTTTTGCCTGAATCTCAGCAAAACTCGCTTGTGATTTCTTATTAATCTCTGCGAGCAACGCCCGTTCTTCCTCAGCGGCATCCTGAAGGAATTCTTCCTTTGCCTTCAACCCTTTGGCCCTGGCATCCTTCAACCCATTTTGATAAGCCGCATCCTTATCCTCAGCATCCCGCGCGAAGGTTTCGATTTTCTGCTCGAGCCCGTCGATATTATCTTTTCGTTTGATCAAGATTTGCCGGATAGGACGATACAGGATAATGTTTAACATCCAGATAAGAAATAAAAAATTAACGATTTGAATTAAGACTGACCCATCAACACTAATCATGAAAATGCCTCCACCGCCGAATATGATTCAGTTGTTGCCGTATTTGGATTTTAGTATAATAGCCATCACTTAAGCGAATCAAACGCTATAGATGCAAAGGCGCTTAATAACATTACGATTCCAAAATTGTCAAAGGTTTTTTTATACTTTTCTATTTTTCCTTGGTCCTCGCCGAAACCACATGGATAGACGAATCCTTTGTTTCACTCGCCGCAATTGTTTTGGACGTCATCGCACAATTACCGTTAAATGACACGCCCGCATCAATAGATATTACCGGTGCCTGAATGTCACCGGTTATGCGCGCTGGTTTATAAATCTCTATCCTGTTTTTTGCGCGGATGGTCCCGGTAACCTTTCCCATGATAACAGCCGTTTCCACATCAATTTCCGCTGAAACGACAGCTTTTTCGCCTATAATAACCGTTCCATTGGCACTTGAAATGTCACCTTCGACGTTACCATCCAAACGAATGGTTCCCTCAAATGAGAGTGACCCACGGATGTTTGATTCCGGACCGATAAAGGTCGATATCGCATGTTCTTTTTTCTTTTTTCCCATCATTTGGCTCCTTCATTAACGCCAAAAAGACGTCTGTTTAAGGCCAGATTTACAAACGACGCGACCTATTAATCAAACAAAAACCGCCGCATCCGAACATTCATCAAAAGCCCCATGCAGATCATCATCGTAACAATGGATGACCCGCCGTAACTCACAAATGGCAGGGGGACGCCCACCACCGGCATCAAGCCCATCACCATGCCGATATTTATCACGACCTGCCAGAAAATCATGGCCGTAATACCGACACATATGGTCATGCCAAAAAGGTCCCGACATCCGAAAGCCACATGTAATCCCCGCACCAACAATAAGGCAAACAACATCAGAACAAAAAACCCCCCGATAAAGCCCCACTCCTCTGCAAGTACCGAAAAAATAAAATCTGTATGCTGTTCCGGAAGAAATGAAAGGGCATTCTGAGTCCCTTTTAGAAACCCTTTTCCGGATATCATCCCGGAACCGATGGCTATTTTTGACTGAATAATATGATAACCCGCCCCAAGCGGATCGCGATCCGGATTTAAAAAGGTCAATATGCGTCTTTTTTGATATTCCTTTAAAAAGAACCAAACAACCGGGCCTGCCAGTGCAAGGGAAGAGACAAGTGTGATAAATGACCGCCGCTCAATTTTGACAAAAACAGTGATCGCCCCGGCAATAAGGGCCATATGAATGGCGGTCCCAAGATCTGGCTGGTTTAATACCAATATGCATGGCACCACCAGCAGTAAAAAGGGATTCAGCAGTTCACGCAAGTTGTACCCGTTTGTGGTGGGTACCCGTGAGTAATATCGCGCCAAAATGATAATCACCATTATTTTGGCAATTTCAGACGGCTGGATAGAAATGGGCCCCAGAATCAGCCAGCGTCTTGCCCCGCCACCTATTTTGCCCGTCCACAACACCGCCAATAAAAGTAAAATCGTTCCTATGTAGATGACCGGTGCCAAGCGGTCTAAATGTTTGTAGCTGATCAAAAAAGAAAACACCATGGCAACAAAACCAGCACCGTACCAGATCAGCTGCTTTACGAACAATGCTCTTTCCGCAGCGGTCTGGTCACCGGCGTTAACGGCACTGTAAAGGGTCACGAGCCCGACCACGGCAATCGTCAAGGTGAGACCAAGCAAGCCCCAATCAAAGTTCTGTGCCAAACGACGATCAAACATGCCTTTTCCCCTTACTATTCTTCAAATTTACAAATGGTTAAATTATCCCATGTTGAAACGAGACATCTTTTGAATTTTGTAGCCACCACGCTTTTCAGTGTAAGGTTCTTTGTTCCCCTTGCCCTGGCGAGCCGTTCTCCTCATCGGAAACCGGCAATACCTCTGAAGGCGCCAGATAATGCCTGATCACTTCCCGCGCAATCGGTGCCGCAGCACTTGAGCCATGCTCACCATGCTCTATAATGACCGTCACCGCAATTTCCGGTGATTTTGAAGGTGCATAAGCAACAAACCACGCATGGGCTTTAAGATGCAAAGGCCGCCCGTCCTCATCCATGGCCTGCTGGTTGCCTTTTCGACTGACAACCTGAGCGGTCCCCGTTTTACCACTGACCTCAATCCCATCAATATGGGCGATATGGGCGGTCCCTTTCCGTTCGTTGACCACCTTAAACAATCCCTTTCGAATGACATCCAATATAGAATCGCTGGCGGGAAGCCGTCCCACCTGTGTCGGCTTGCTCTGAAAAAGGACTTTCTCCTCTGCGGATTTGATCTCTTTCACAACAAGTGGTTTTAACAGATTGCCACCATTTGCAACCGCAGCGGTCATAACAAGGGTCTGAAGGGGGGTCACCAGATTATAACCCTGCCCGATGGCAATGGCGAGTGTTTCCCCTCCCTGCCATGATTCGCCGGTACGACGTTTTTTCCATGCCGCTGTCGGAACCAATCCTTTTGCTTCGCTGTCAAGCTCGATGCCCGTGGGTGTCCCCAGACCACAAGCCGACGCGTACCAGGCCAATCGATCCACGCCTAGCTGTTGACCCACCTCATAAAAATAGACATCACAGGATTCAGCGATGGCCCTATAAACATCAACCTTTCCATGCCCCCATTTTTTCCAGCATCGAAAGGTCCTGTTTCCGAAAGGATAGCCGCCCGTGCAGGTCACCGTCAAGTTTTCATCGATGATCCCCTCTCCCAACCCCGCCATAGCCGTTACAATTTTATACACCGACGCCGGCGGGTAAACTGCGTCCACGGCTTTGTTCTCCAAAGGCCGAAATGGATTGGCGGTCAGCCCTTGCCAGCACTCATGGGTCATCCCGCAAACAAACACATTTGAATCATAACTGGGGCTACTGGCCAGGGCAAGCACCTCACCGGTCTGTGGCACCATTGCCAACACCGCGCCCGCCTTTCCTTCTAAAAGTGACTCAGCCACCCGCTGAAGAGAGGCATCAATCGTTAGATAGATGTTATGACCTGGCTCGGCCGGCACTGTTTTTAAAACCCGAACGACCTGCCCAACGGCATTGACCTCAACCTGACGCCCGCCTCGTGTTCCTTTTAAATAGGGTTCAAACTGCTTTTCAATACCAACCTTGCCAATAAAATCCCCTGCTCGATATCCACGGTATTTTTCGGAAGCCAGTTCCGTCTGACTGATTTCACTTAAATAGCCAATAAGATGCGCTGCGAGCGACTTTTGAACATAGTGGCGAGTCGGTCGAACGTTGACATGAATGCCGGGCAAATCATAGATATGGGCTTCAATAGCCCCCACCGCGTTTCTATCAACATCCTGCTTGAGGAGAACCGGGTTGTATTGTTGCCGGCCCCTTTTCGCTTTGACCTTATCCATGATTTCATCCGGAGATGTGTCAAGGTACTGGGCCATTTCTTCAATCGTTTGCATCAGGGATCGTGCCTCTTTCAGGACAATGCTCACTTCAAACGCCGGGCGGTTATCCACAAGCAGTTCCCCATGCCGATCCAAAATAAGCCCGCGGGTGGGGGCCACATCTTCCAGCCGAATGCTGTTGACTTCAGAGAGTTTAAAATAATTCTGGCCCTGAAGGACCTGGAGGTAAAAAAGACGCCCCAATAAGACAAGAAAACTTGCCAGAACAATAAACATGATACCGACAATTCGCTGTTTATACACGTCTGGCCCGAGTGAGTGCAAAAAGCTCTCGAACCGAAGTTTTCCTATTTTGAAATCCTTGAACATAAGAAAGACAATACCTGCAGCCGAAGCGTCAATGCTCTGGGTCCGGTTGTTCCCCTCTTAGTTGGACCCGCCATCGGTCGCACCGAGCATATGCCGCATTCAATATAAGAAGAAAAAATGGCGCCGTTACGAGCCCTACCGTCACTTGCAGTATGATCGTTTTTAGCAGAAAAAAGAATTGGTGTGACTCAAAGATAAACCCGTGGATAGAAATGGCAAAAAGCATATTCTGCAAGATGATACCAACGGCGAGTATTAACGGGAATAAAAACAAACTCCCGGCATCTAAAAAATACATACTGCCGCGAACACCGGCAAAAACCCATAGATAGGAGACGACATAGAGCCCTGCGGGGCTCCCGGACAGTGCGTCCATAATGGTGCCAAGAACAAGAATGATCAGTATACTCTCCCCCTTGGGGCCAAAAATACTGACACGCACAATCAGCGGCAACAGCAGGTCATATAAAGGATACGGCCCCAAAAGGCGGACCAAAAAGGCGGTGTGCAAAACAACGCAGCCGAGTCCGATAAACAGACTGAGTGCGACCCTCACGGCCCCTCCTCGAAAGACCCATCGGTAATAACCTCCTCGGTAACGACGATGAGCACCTCCTCAAGCTTTTCAAAATCCACAAAAGGCGTTATTACCACATCCTGAAAGACGCCGGCATTTCGCCTTACAACCTCAGACACCTGGCCGATACGTAAGCCTTTTGGAAAAACACCATCAAGGCCCGACGAGATAATAATGTCCCCCACACCGATGTTGTCCTTTCTCAAGGCATAATGCAATATGCACTTTCCGTCCATTGTGCCTTTGATAATGCCGCGGGCACGACTGCTTTGAACCAATGCATCCACAGCACTGTTCTGGTCAACAATCAGCAGGACCTTGGCATAACGGTCAGACACCTCCACGATCTGACCAACAATCCCTTCCGCAAGCACCACCGGCATGGCCTTTTGGACGCCATCATCGTTCCCTTTGTCGATGATAATGGTCTTAAACCAGGGGGAGGGGTCCCGGCCGACAACTTCCGCAGCCATTACGTTGTGCGTTGATTTTTGTTTAAAGTTGAGAAGGGCACGCAACCGGTCGTTGGCGAGCTGAACTTCTGCCAGTCTCTGGTTCTGCTCCATCACCTGACCAAGGTTTTTTTTTAAGCTCCGATTTTCTTTTGCAACGGAAGCAAGATAGAAATAGTCTTTCCAGATCCCTTTTAAAGATTGGGTAACCCAGGTGGCTGCATTTTGGAATGGCGCAACGATACCGATGGCGACATTGCCGGGCCCCTGGGTTGGCTCATAAGACCTTTTGGGAACTGTCAATAGCGCCAGGCTGATTGCAAAAACGACAATAAGTCCGCCAATCATCAGCGCCTTTTTGAGAAACATGGCCTAATTAATGACGACTCTTTTGAGGATTTCCAGACTGTCCAGTACTTTTCCTGAACCGAGTGCGACAGTGGTTAACGGGTCTTCCGCAATTGTAATTGGCAATCCGCTCTCTTCTTTAAGCAGTTTGTCGAGATTTTTCAGCAACCCGCCCCCGCCGGTGAGGACAATACCCCGGTCCACAATGTCCGCACTCAATTCGGGAGGTGTCTGCTCGAGGGCGATTTTGACGCATTCCACTATCGCCTCTATTTGCTCGGATATTGCCATTCTGATCTCTTCCGAATCAATTGCAAGAATTTTCGGAATGCCGGAAACCAGGTCACGCCCCTTGACTTCGATGGTTTCAATGTTCTGGGGATCAGGGTAAGCATTGCCAATGGTTGTTTTGATAATTTCCGCAGTCCGCTCCCCGATCAGCAGATTATATTTTCGTTTGATATACTGCATAATGGCCTGGTCCATTTTGTCCCCTGCTGTCCGGATCGAACGGCTATAGACAATACCGGCCAATGAGATAACGGCCACTTCGGTGGTGCCGCCACCAATATCAACCACCATGTTACAGGTCGGTTCGGTAATCGGAAGCCCAGCACCAATGGCCGCCGCCATGGGTTCTTCGATGAGATAAACGTCCCGGGCCCCCGCAGATTCGGCGGATTCGCGCACAGCCCGCTTTTCGACCTGGGTAATTCCGGAAGGCACCGCGATAATGATTCGTGGCCGAACAAGCTTACGCCGGTTGTGAACTTTATGGATAAAGTGCTTTAGCATGGCTTCGGTGACGTCAAAGTCTGCAATCACACCATCACGCATGGGGCGTGTCGCGACAATATTTCCCGGTGTTCGTCCCAACATATTTTTAGCCTCTGATCCCACAGCCAGCACACGGTTCTTGTCCCGCCCATCAATCTGAACAGCCACAACCGAGGGCTCACTCAGGACAATCCCTTTCCCCTTCACGTACACCAGGGTATTTGCCGTACCAAGATCAATCGCCAAATCGCTTGAAAAAACACCAAGAATTGAATCAAAGATGCTCATGACGCCTCGTTAGTTTAGAATCATTAAATTAGGTAATCTTTTATATAATTACGCACCAAAACCAACAACCAGAATTGGTAGCAAATTTAAACTGTTGTGACAAGTAAAATCAACCGTTATTCTCAGTTTTATAAAAAAACATCCCAAACGGGAAACCTGTTCCCAAACGTTTCCGTCCGGTCCCCAATGGTTCACTGCCCGTCTATATCAGATATCGGCATATACAGAAGATTTATTAAATCAATGGAACCATTAGTGCATCGTGTATCCTGGGCCGAAATTCTCTGATAAAAACATTATCACGGGAAGGATGCACCCGGTTGGTCAACAGGACCACGGTGATGTCCCTCTCCAAATCGGTCCATACCGAAGTGCCGGTAAATCCAAGATGGCCGATGCTGTTTGGTGAAAAAAATGCCCCACTGCTTGAGGTACCCGCGGTGGGGGTGTCAAATCCAAGAGCCCGACCCGAAAAGGCATCCCTGGTAAAAAAAATATCCAACCAGGATTTCTGAAACAGTCCATGGGTTGAGCGACCCAAATAGGTTGACATCAATTCTGTCATCAGCCGTGCCACTGCCGAGGCCGTCCCGAACAACCCGGCATGCCCGTCAATCCCCCCCACGGCATAGGCGTTTTCATCGCTGACAACGCCTTCCAGAAGACGCTCCCGCCAGGGACATTTTTCGGTTGCTGCAAAGTCTCCCTGGGGCGAATTTTCATTCAAATCCATAAAAAAAAGATCCTGAATTCCCAGCGGTGTGTAAAGATTGGCCATTGAAAATTGGTCCAGCCGCTGGCCGGAGATTGTCTCCACAATCCAACGCAATATCATGAAACCGATGTCGCTGTATTCGCAAACAGTGCCCAATTCATGGATCTGTGGCTCCTTGACCAACCGATCGTTTAGCGCCTCTTTTCGCCGGTGAGGTGGTAATGAGGCAAGGAACTCGTAATACGGCCGATGGGCAGGCAGTCCGGCGGTATGGTACAGCAGGTGGGAAGGAGTGACCTTCTCTTTTGAGGTACCACGAAAAGCAGGGAGTAAGGTGCCAAGGGGCTCGCTCAATCCGAGCTGTCCGGATTGGACCAGCAGCAGAATGGAGAGGGTGGTTGCAAGCGGTTTGGTCAGAGACGCCAAATCGAACAGCGTACTGGTTGTTACAGGATGGTTTGTTTCCAAGCTGGCAACGCCATATGCCCGGTGGAATAAGACGGTCTCCGCCTGTTGCAGCAGCACCACGGCACCGGGGAATACGTTTTCCGTAACCGCCTGATGCATCAGGCGGTCTGCAGAGCTGAAATCCGGGAAATCGACCACCTTCATTTTCCTGTCGAGTGGTTATCCGTCAAACAACATAGAGCGCTGTGCCGGGCAGCGTCGCCCACGCACATCTCGCTGGAGACCGTCCCATACAGCCTTATTCGTAAAGATAGGTGAGCACGCCCCGGTCCGCATCAAGGGTCGCATTCAGGCCAATGGGAAGGGTCGCATTCCGATATCCATGGCCCACGTTAAACCCTGCTGCAATGGGAACGCCCTCTTCATCAAACACGTCCATGACCATCCTGAAGATGGCATCCAAATCACCGCAATCCTCAAACGATCCGAGCATGACACCAGCCACCCCATCTAAACAACCGGCGAGCTTTAGCTGGGTGAGCATCCTGTCGATCCGATAGGCCGCTTCATTCCGATCTTCCAGAAAAAGTATATGGCCACGCCATGCGGCCTGATAGGGCGTGCCGAGCAGATGACACAAGGTTGTAAGATTTCCACCCGCCACCGGGGCGGTCCCTTTGCCGTTCCGCAGCGTAATCCCGTTCTGAGCCTTTATTTCAAGTCGCTCTGCCAGTCTCAGGGCATTGATCATCGCCTGGCGGGTCGTATCTTCGGAATTTCCCAAAGACGTCACCATGGGCCCATGAAATGTCACCAAACCACATTGTTGGGTAATGGCAGACAACAGGGACGATATGTCACTGAAACCGATAAATGCCTTTGGGTTGTTTCTGATAAGATCATAATCTATTAGGGATAACAGCCGCAAGGAGCCAAACCCGCCCCGCGCGCAGATGATCCCATGAATCGCGTCATCTGAAAACAGCTCATGCAATAGGTTGGCACGATGCGCGTCCGTTCCGGCCAAATGGCCGTCTTTCTCATGCAAGCCATCCGGAATTTTAGTATTAAACCCCATTTCCTGAAGGGCTTCCATCCCGGCTTCGAATGTTTCTGACGCAAACGGACTCGCCGGTGCAGCGATGCCGAGAGTGTCCCCGGGTTGTAGTTTTTTGGGAAGAATGATTTCGTCCAACCGATCTTTGATAATTGTTTTCATGTTCACCTTGACACGCTTATAACAAAGTGTTAGAGGGTTACGTTCATGTCGGGGCGTAGCGCAGTCTGGTAGCGCACTTGAATGGGGTTCAAGGGGTCGGAGGTTCAAATCCTCTCGCCCCGACCATGAATTGATGCATTAATCACATTCCTTGCTGTTGCGTCATCCCCTTTATAGATTTAATAAGCTCATTTTCTGCAATTTTTAGGCACCCCATAATCCCATCTTCAACTTTTAGATGGATGCAAACAGCAACCGCTTTAAAAAATTCCTCGTCACCAATAGCCTATGCACAAATTATTTTCAATATTTTTAGATAAATAATTAGCATATCTCCGTTTTGTGGTTGACCCGTCCCCCCCGATCCGTTTATTCTTGAACTATAAAGGCGAAGAAAGCGTTTCATGATTAACCTGTCAAGGATTATTTAATTTTGAAAGGAGGCAACATGGCTGTTAAAGTTCTCATCAGACGAACCGTTCCGGAAGGCAACGCCAGAGAAATGATCCCTCTTTTTCGAAGCATGCGGCAAATGGCCATGCAACAACCGGGTTATATCTCGGGAGAAACCCTGCGAAACTACAATAATCCTGAGGAATTTCTCGTGATCAGCTCCTGGCAGTCTATCGAGGAATGGGAAAACTGGCTAAAGAGTTTGGAAAGACAGGATATTCAAGCCCAAATCGATGCATTGCTGGGCGGCCATACCCGCTACGATATTTTTCATTACGGATTTACGGCTTAGCCGTCCGTATAAGGTAACGGGTCGTTTTGATCACCCCGCCGGTTTGGCAAAACCGGTCCCGGGGAGGGTTAACCATTATACACTCTCCTCGGGAAGGACAAGGCCGCCTTCCGCTCGCGCGTTGAATTTTTCCCGAATGCGTTCAATCGAAACCAGCTTTTTGGCCCTTTCCGCCGGGGTCAGAAACGACATCAATTTGTTCTCCAGCACCCGGGGGTGATACCCGCTGCCAATCGCCACCACCCCTTCCAGAATGATTTTTTGGAGAAAGGTTTCCTGGTCCGTTCGCTCCTGGATGTGAGAAGCAAAGGGCAGGAAGAAGAAATTGGCAAAAAGGACGCCATAAAGAGTTGAGGTAAGCGCCACCGGTATGGTCTTTAAAATGGTGGTGGTATCCCCCACCCCGGCCAGCATGCTCATCAACCCAGCCACACTCCCGACCAGACCAAATGACGGACAGATTTCAGCCAGGGTCCGCAGCACCCGTTCAGACTCCTCCCGCCGGGCCTTGAAATAATAAATCTCTGTGGTTAAAAAATCCCTGATCTGCTGGGTAGGGTAGCCATCCACAAGATACCCCAACGCCCGCCGTAAAAACAGGACCGTGGTTTCTGTTTCATCTTCCTCCAGAGACAGCAGCCCCTGTATTTTGCTTTTCAGGGAAAGATCCACCAACGTTTCGATTATCTCATTCGGGGAAATTTCCCGTGCTTTGAGTGAAGACCGCAACACCTTGTAAACAATGCCAAGACGCTTCACCCTGAAACTGATCAACGCCGCGCTGAAGGTCCCCCCCACCACGATAAGGAGCCCGGCCACGTTGAAGTAAAGCCCCATTTGCCCCTGCATGAAGAAACCAACGCAAAACAAGACCACAAAGCAGCCCAACCCGGTTACGTTGCGATGGCCCCCCACAAACAGCCTGATCGTTTCGATGAATTCTCTGATTTTATTAAAGCCTACTTTCTTTTTCCGGGCAAGTTCTGCCATCTGCCATCTCCTCTGCGGCCTCACTGCGCTTAATCAGACCCTATATCAGAAACATCCACCCAAAAAGCGTGCATCTTTATGGAAGGTTGTGCCTGTAGACTCACGACTTCCGGCGCAGCCGGATTAAGTATTCACCTGTTGGGCCTTCTTCTTGGTCAAAATGACCTCCACCCGCCGGTTGGTACGCCGGTTTCCTGAGGTTGTATTCGGCTTTAACGGCTGTAAATAAGCCTGACCACTGACAACAAACCGTTCCGGCGAGATTTTCATCTGTTCCATTAAAAATCGGGCCACCACGCAGGCACGCATTGCCGAAAGCTCCCAGTTGGTCGCAAATTGCTCGGTATGGATTGGCACATCGTCGGTATGCCCCACCACATTGACATTGAAATCTGTAAGCCGAATGGCGTCCCCTACCTCCCACAACGTATCGATGGCTACGTGCCGCAGCTCAGCCCGCCCGGTGTCGAAAAGAAGATCTCCCGGCAGCATGATCCGAACGGCCTTGTTTTCAACAAGATCCACCTTTTTGATATCTTGCAGATTTTCAAGGCGGATGATTTCGTTTTCGGAAAGGGGAATGGCGGGAACCGTTTCCGCCAGCGGCGTAATCACCGTTTCAACCCGGGGGGATATCGGTTTTTTGACGCTCTCTGTCTCGCCAACCCCTGCCGTCACTTTTTTCCCGAACGAAAATTCACGGTTGGCCGCCTGATAAATATAGAGCACAGCAAACAGTATGAACATGGTCATCATCAGATCGGCCCATGCGATAGACCATGGCGACCGCCGGGGTTGACGCCCCCGGCCGTAAAGCCGCATGCCTTCTGCTGCCAGCAATCCGGTGTCGAATAGCCCCTCTGGTTCTTTTGCTTCAGGGTTCTTGGCAGCCGGTTCCGGTTTGGGGTCTGTGTCAGCTTCGCTAACGTCTTTCTCTATTTTTTGTTCATCATCCATAGGCAAATGTTTCTTCGGCCAAGGCCTGCATTACAAGTCATTCCCACCAATTTCAGTTCTACCAATGCCATTTCTATCAATATTGAAGCAGGTTTTGTGCCAATACAAATGTTTAGATATAACTATCTGTCTTTATATGTAAAAGATTTATTTTAGCTTTGAGTGTAGCGTCAGTGAGATGGAATGATTTTGAGATTTGTCAAAATTATGACACGATTTAATTATGACATGATTTATGGGGAGTGTTTTATTTGACGGCCTTGTAAAAAGTCCAACATCTAACTTTTTTTCTCTGTGTTAAGTTTTAGGTGTTAAGCTTTAAGCGACTTATTTAATTCAAGAAAATAGATTCCCCAGGTAAACCCAGGGTCCTAACGGTTACAGCTTCAACTGAAGCTGACCTGAAGCCTGGTGTCCTTGATGTTCAACATTTCTTCCTTTCCACTATGGGCGCATTTCAATCTGTTTTGCCGGCACTCCGGCATTGATCGAAAATGCTTCCGTATCTCTGGCAACCACTGCATTGGAGGCGATTATAGAGCCTTTTCGAATACGCACTCCCTTGTTAACCACCACATTTGTTGCCAGCCAGCAATCATCTTCTATAATAACCGGCGCATGAATAAATCCTTGTTCTCTTATTGGTTTCCCTTTGACAAATTTGTGCTCATTTGCATTGATGCTTGTTCGTGGCCCTATGAGACATTGCTTGCCGATAATGATATCACCGCCTCCGTTAAATATTGCAAAAGCCGTGACTACGGAACCATCACCTATGACGATCTTCCCTTCTCGGGCAGCTACAAACCGACAATTATTTTCAATTTTTACATTATCCTTGAATATGATCTTACCTTCTTCTCTATTTCGAAGATCAATATCTCCAAGGATAGAAACATTGTTGCCAATTGTTATATTGCCAGACTTACCGTTAATAATTAATTTGGGGATTCCGGTTATATAAAAATTGTCACCGACATTAATACCTTGAAATTTCATTATGATTTTAATAACCCAACTATGAAATTTCCAGTATCTATTCTTAGATATAAGGGCAATAAATTTTATCATGTCACCATATAAGATTGATATATTGTTGTTCTAGGCAACTTCCCAGTCAAGTAACCTGATTTTCAAATCAAGTGTATTAAAAACAATATCGGATCGTTGCAATCTTGTTTCGTCGAATACAATCTCAACTTTCCAGACAATAATTTTGTTACCATCCTTATCATAAAAAAACGCACCAGGATACGGTCTGGTTAACGCTCTGACGAAATTGTATATATCAAGGGCAGATCGTTGAAAATCTATAAGTCCGTCATCAGGGGTTCTCTTTGGATACTCGGGATACGTCCCGGAAGGATTATGGAGCCGTGGAGCGGTGCCATCTTCGATTCTGGGTAAATATGCTTTTATTAGTTCAGCACCAGCTTGAGCAGCTTTCTGATAAACCGTATGACAATCATCATTCAATAAAATTGGAAACCTTCTCTGTGCAATCATATCGCCATCATCAGCGCGTGGTGTATAATAAAACATGGAAATCCCCGTTTCCCTTTCACCAAGCAGTATGGCCCAATTCACAGGCGCCCTACCCCTGTATTTTGGAAGAAGAGAAGAATGAAAACCAAAGGTTCCCAATTTGGGAATCTTAAGTATTTCACCGCAAATCAGCCGTTGCCATCCGCAAACGATAATCAAATCAGGCGAAGCACTGCGTATTTCCTCAATATGTTCCGGTTTATTTGTATTTGCGGTTCTGATAAGCCGTGAACCATGCTCGTTTGCTATTTGGGCAAAATCAACGAATCCGGATGTGGTTGCACCCTTTTCAATAGGGAGGGTATACACGATATCAACAGAACCGTTTGTTTCATAAATACTCTTAAGAATGGTATGGCCTATCTCTACGGATCCGATAAAGATGATTTTTAACATTATCGTTCCTCCCTAAAAATGATAGTCAGCCTTGGCCATGAAAACGCAAACGTCATATTTCACCACGAATATCCTGCACCAGTTTGAAAGGTTCGGCAAATCCGAGGCCTGCCTTTATTCCCCAAAACGAAGCGTATGTTTTTATTGCCTCAGGGCTTCTGGGGTGTGGAAATGGTCGACATTCGCTTGCATAACACTCCATTGCAGAAATCTTTAATTCAATACTGTCAGAGACATCGATAAAAGTATTTGGCGCAAATTGCGCCTTACCTTGACTCCACTCAGAAGAGGAGGCCACAAAATAAGTATATAGCCTCTTAATTGTTTGCCCAGGTATTGGTCGCGCAGCAGTTACGCCTGCCTCATACACAATTCTATGGTCTTTATTCAGATCATACCTGTCATGTATAAACATGGTATCAGGCCTGACTTGTTCTATATACTTTTCAATAATCGTGACAACTTCTATCAGCGGAACAGTATCTAACCCCTGGTTAGGTAAATCTTCGAAATAAACACGTTTTGTCCCTAGCAAAGCAGCAGCCTGACAAGCCTGTTCCCGCAAAATTCGCTCCATCGATATGTCATATCGTCCTTCTGCTCCACCAGTAAGAATCAGAACATAATACTCAACACCGCCTGCATTCTTTCCGATAATCCCCCCACAACCAAGAATTTCATCATCAGGGTGAGCCGAAACAATTAAGGTTTTCATTTGTCCTCCTGATAGATTTTCACAATATATTTCCTGCCACCCACATAAAAATGGGCTGGATATCTCTCGTTGTCACATACACGCAGCAGATTGAACTGTGCTGCTATCGTACTATTTATATCCAGTTCTTGATCTTTAATTGTTCTTTTCGGATATAAAGACTCCTCGCCTTTTTGTGGATGGGCAGGAAGCGGATAGTTGGCGAGAAATCGCTCAATCAGCGCTAAAGTTTTTCGAGCTTGTTTCTCCCTTATATCATCGACCAACTCGTCGCCATCCAGACAAATTTTGTCCTTCAAATACCAGTGGCCGCTATCCAGCTCCTCGGTGGCCTCGAAAAGTGTTACAGGTATTTCGTTACAGCTACTTTCAACTTGCCAGGACAGAGGCGACCAACCTTTGCCAAGCGGTAAATCGCTTTCGTGTATTACGATGTTATGCTTGTGTTTGCTCAATGTTTTCGATGAGATTATCCTGTCACAGCTTAGCAGAAAAAGAATATCGCCGCCTGTAACCTCTGAGCATTTACGAAAAATCATCACCTGTTCAGCGTACCTATCAAGGAGTTGTCTAATCTCTCTGAGATAACCCCATATCCAACTTTTTGGATTATCGATAAGAATATTAAGGTGTTGAAAAGATTTCATTGCATGCCTCTACAATTTTGTAAGTATCAAAAATTTTCATATCTGCATCATGAGGTTTTGGAGGGGAGGCAAGAAGACTCCTTAACAACATTTCTTCATTCACAGTCCGAAAGCCTAAGAATGTTACCCAACCTTTTTCAGAAAAATATCGACATCGAGCTATCTGATGCTCATAAGTTGCAATTAAAACAGCCGGGGTTCTTGTTGCAACAAGCTCCGAGGCTGTGAGTCCACCAGCTCCAACAGCTACATCACAATCAATATATTCCTCAAACATATCTGTAATGTTCTGCTTTATCACGAAGTCAATACGCTGCCCATCGAGGCTTTCGGTTAACGCAGATGTATATTCGTAACCTGCGCCTACGATAATATTAAGTTTCATCTTAACATTATGCTTTATCAGGACTTTAATAAGCTTTTGCGTAAAATTGAATTCATCACTTCCTCCCATACATACGAGAAGCTTTTCAGGGGTCGAATTGTACTTCCTGCTTCTAATACGGCCATACTCGAAGTTAAACGGTAAAATTACATATTCCGGCCCCAAAAAGAATCTAGTCTTTTCAAATAATTCTGCCTGGAAAAAATCATGTGCAGCGACATCCCAGTCTATAACAAGATGTAAATCCGGCAAAATAGAACCATCAAAAGACACACATGCCTTTTTCAGATGTGGGGTCAATCCAACATAATCACTCAACTTGTTTTCGGTGAGTTCAAAAAATAACAGGTCGACACCCAGTTCACCAGCAACCTTATTAATCATTTCCACTTCTGCGGGAATTCTCGTCTGTTGGTCAATGACAATTAGGTTCTTTACGCGATATTTCTCTGCGAGCCTAATTGCGGCAGGATAGTTCTTGACCATAAAAAAACACTCCCAACTGTCCGCTTCAAAATAATGGGAAAGGTGGACGAGGCTCATTAAGTCTCCGATTCCAATGGATTTATTTGCGTCTGCCCTGAATAAAACTTTTTTCATCACTAACCATAAGACCCAAAATATGTTTACAAAACCGCAGCCCATGTAATTGCGTCTTCCGGCACAAGATCTTTTTTTGCGGTAATAATAAATTTCTCAAACAAAGATTGGTATTGGGGGTCAAGACCCCGTTCCTTCTTGCCGGGTCTCAGTATCATGATATCTGCAGGTCTGATTACTTCCCCTTTTTTTATCTCACAGGCTGCAAAAAGTGTCATGTAAGCAAAATCATGCAAGTATCGTTCATGCTCATGACAAATTTTTGCCGAACTTCCATAAATATGACGATCAATCGTGAAATTATTATTTAAGTAATCTTTTTCAGCCTGCCGGATATCAGCTACCATTTGCCTCAACTCATCCGGCTCCAAGGCGAAAAAATGATCCGGCCCCTCCATTTTCTTGTTCAGGGTAATATGTTTCTCAACCACGGTCCCTCCCAGATAAACAGACTGAACCGGGGCAATTGAGACCTCACAAGTATGATCTGAAAAGCCGACATCCAATTCAGGAAAAGCAAACTTTAAGGTTTCCATCACTCCCAGGTTGCACTCATCCAAACGAGTGGGATATTTGATGGAACAATGAAGCAGTTTGAGCTTATCGTGATATCCAAGGACAGTATTGACAGCCCCTTCTGTTTCTCCAAGACTTGCCCCGCCGGTACTCATGATGATTGGCAAACCGGTTTGCGCGCAGGCTTCAATAAGGGGAAGATGCGTAATTGTATAAGAGGAAAGCTTTATCCCTGTAACACCTTTTGCAACCAGAAAATCGAGGCCATGGGTATCAAAAACCGAGGCCAGGAAGTCGACACCTCTTCCACGGCAGTGTCTGAGTAATTCGTCTATCCATTCAAAGGGCATTTCAAACCCTTTTACCGCCTCATAAATATCATAATCATACGTTTTCTCACCATCCTGCCAATCAAGCCGGCCCGCGCTCTTCGGGTAGAGCCGGTCCGCCGAGAAGAGTTGGAATTTGGCTGCGTCACACCCGGCCTCTGCAGCGTCATCGACAAGCTGCAGCGCATTAGCAAGGGACCCGTTGTGATTGATGCCTATCTCTGCAATAATGTATGTATGCATAAAAAATCCCCCCTCAGCACTTACCAGCAATGGTCAAAGAAAAAACGACATCATATTGAGTAACCAGGCCCCCGACATGTTCGCCACATTTCTCAACTTGCCGCCGACCCCTTTTCGTTCAAAAACTTTCTTCCAGTCCTCCAGGGCCATTGTTCTATATGATGAGCGGTCATATTTTCCTTTTTTATCCCATTCAAACCACTTATTCACCGGCGCGGAAAATCCCCGTTTGTCAATGCGATCCACAATTGGTTGCGGGATATGCCGCCGGGCGATTTCCTTTAAGGCCCATTTGGTGATCCCATGCCGTATCTTATATTTGGAAGGCATTGAAAAGGCATATTGGACAACCCTGTAATCCAGGAACGGAGATCGATTTTCTATGCCAAAGGCCATGCTGACCCTGTCACCCATCTGCAGAAGGACCTGCATGGTGGAATAAAAGTCATTCAATCCCATGAGGTGGATGATATCCCCATTCATTTTCTCGAAATAATAACTGATTGAATCCTGTAGAAACCGATTCACCCGCTCATCATGAATATTGTCATATCGATTGACAAGTCTTGCGTACCGGTCGACCGGACTGCCGTAGTATCTCTGGATCAAATAATCGTACTGTTGCATGGATTCAAGGTTATGGATCTGTTCGTCATGATGGAGGAGATGATACCGATGATAGCCGCCAAAGAGTTCATCCGCTCCATCGCCTGTCAAAACAACCTTCAAGCCTTGACGGGCAACACGCTCCATCAGCGTCCAGAGGGTAAAACTTGTCCATGTGCACGGCGTATCGAGGTGAAAGGCGATATCAAGTCTGGTGCGCAGAAAATCGTCCTTTGTCGGCATCACAATCTGCAACTCTTTATTAAGTTGCTCCGCCACCATCTCGGCATATTCCAATTCGTCAAAATCAGGGTACTCATAATGGGAAGTGAACAGATGGTCGGGATGAGCAAGGGCTGCGACCAGGGCGCTGTCAACACCTCCGCTTATAAACGCCGCATATTGATGGGCACAATTCTTCGTCCTGAGCCTTATGGCATCCTCCAGGAGCTCTGCCAGATCATCCAGAACTTTCTTTTCATCATCCTTTATATCCAGGATGTTGTCCCAAACCTTCCAGTAGGAGTGAACAGAGAGTTTGCCATCGGTGATTTTGATATATTCGCCGGGTTCAAGCTGATAAATGTTTTTAAAGAGTGTTTCCTTTCCAACCGTGAATTCATAGGCAAGATACGACACCGCCTCGTCATTGAACTCAGGCTCAACAACCTCAAGAAGCGCCTTCATCTCACTGGCAAAGGCAATAAAGTCTTTACCCTGGGTATAATACAGGGGCTTCTCTCCCACCTTGTCCCTGACGAGATATGTTTCCCTGCTGCGCTTGTCGTGTATGGCAAAGGCATACATCCCGTTATACTCATGAAAGGCATCAATACCGCGATCGATAAAACCTATCAAAGCGGTTTCGGCATCGGATTCCGATTGAACCCTGTACCTGCCCACCAACTGGGCCCTCAAATCAGCGTGGTTATAAATTTCCCCGTTATAAACAATCGCGTAATTTCCCGTTTGATCCTGATAGGGAATCGCATGCCGCTCTGTATCAATAATACTGAGCCTGGACATGCCGAGGGTGACATCACCGTATTTGCCGACACCGTGCTGGTCCGGCCCCCGATGCTGCATACGGCCCAGCATATTTGCCACGATCACCTCGGCATCGTAGTGTTTCTTGGTTGTTATGAAACCGGCTATTCCACACATATTAGTCACTAAGCTTGGTATATTTTCCATCACCGGGAATGTGATAAAGTGACTCCGGTGAAAAATAAAAATCTTCCCACAATCCGGTATTGTCGATAATGATTTTCGCAGAGGAAATCCCCAGCCGATCAAGGTCTTTCTGGGTCAGGTAGCGATAATACTGATGATCGGTCATAAGGACCACACAGTCGGTCCGCAGGGGGTGTTCGGTAATATCATAGTACCGAACCCCTCCGAGTAAATCCTTCACCTCTTCCGGCGTAAAATAGGGGTCATGAATTTCCACCTTTATCCCTGCCTTTAGGAGCAACTCAGCAAAGACCAATGCAGGAGAGAGACGTATATCCTTCAGATCTCCCTGTACACTGACACCAAGGACCGTGACACCTTGGACACCCTTACCGGCGATCAATTCAGAGTAATTAATCAGTGAATATATATTCGCGGTTTCAGCATCATGCAGTTGTTTGAGGAAAGTAGAGTGTTTGCTGCCATCCAAAAGATGCCGTATTGCGCTGGCAGCCTTGTAATTAACATTGCCGATACTGAGGCGCATGTCTTCAACATGAATGCCTTGCAGAATATAATTCCCGGTTCTTCTGATATCTGTTTCCGGGTACGCCAGGGCCAGCTGGTTGATAAACGAAGAAACGGTGTACTGGAGGGCTTTCCGTGCACTTTCATATAATTCAGCTTCTTTGATGCTGGTAAGCGCAGTGCCGGCTATGCCGAAAATGTTGAGGAAATATTTAACTTTGTATAGCGACTCCAGATCATAGCCGGCCACCATTCTTTTCCTTGTGTCCGAATGCAGGAATTCCTCCACTGTCCAGTCAGTTCTGAATGCGGTTGCAAACGAGCATACCACCCCGTTTTTCTTAAGGCTGTTGATAAAATACCTCTCGATATCACCAGGGGCCTCGGCACACTGAAAAATGACCAACGCGTCTTTGACCCTCTCCTTATGCTCAAGAAAAAGCGCTGACAGGTCTGCAAGCCTGTTACCGCTGCCCAAGTCGGATTTGCCGGGAAATGAAATAATATGCACGTTGTTCTCGAACATATGAGCCGGAGAATTGTCCGATGCTATTTTTGAGAGGTCAAGCGCCTGAATTTCACCTTTTGAAGACCACATCTCCTTTTGATGCTTCGTCGGATATGCGTTAGACATCAAACCCTTCATTCGTTCCGGGCTTGTATCATAGACGTCGGCGAAAAAACCCTTTGACTGCAGGCGTAGGAGCCATGTATAGCCAAGATAGCCTATTCCCCAGACAGAAATACGCCTGCTGCCATGTATCTTTTTTATGAATTCCGTCATGACCAATTCCTTATAATGTCGTTGATGTTCTCCACCACATATGCAACATCGCTGTCTGCCAATGACGAATACATGGGGATAGAAACAACACGTTCAAATATTCTGTCAGCCACCGGAAACCTGCCGGGTTCATATTTCTTCCGATAGTGGGAATGCCTGTGCAGAGGGATGAAGTGAACACTTGACCCGATATTCATCTCGGCCAATTTCTTCATAAACACATTCCGCTCTATTGATTCCGGCAAAACAATGGGGAACAGATGATATGTATGGAGGTGTTCTTCTGAATCCGATGTAAACGTGATGGCTGGATCAAGCCCCTCTCTGTATCGTTTCGCAATCTCCCGTCGTCTTTTGTTCATTCTGTCGATTTTCTTTAACTGGGCAAGGCCGATGGCGGCGTGCAGACTATCGAGATTGAACTTGTACCCCAATGCCTCAATATCATAAAACCAGGAGCCGGTCTGTTCGTATCTCTTAAAGGCTTCCTTGTTGATTCCGAAATAAGAAAGCTTTCTCATGCTCTCAACGAGCGAAGGGTCTTTGCTAACAGCCGCCCCCCCTTCGCCCATGGCAAGATTTTTCGTTGCATAGAAACTGAAGCAGGTTATATCGGAGAAATTCCCTATCTTGACGCTCTTGTATTCCGTCCCGATAGTATGTGCAGCATCTTCAACCACCCGCAAATTATAACTATTGGCCAAATCCTGAATAGCCGCCATTTCACAGGGGAATCCTGCCATATGGACAGGCATCAACGCTTTTGTCTTTCCGGTTATATTTTTTTCCGCCTGACCAGGGTCGATATTGAGGCTGTCTGCGTCTATGTCGCAGAGAATTGGCCTGGCCCCGAGCCACTCTACAACCTGGGCCGTTGCGGCAAAAGTCCAGGTAGGGACGATCACTTCGTCATCAGCCTTGACGCCGAGGACCTTTAAGGCGAGAAAAAGTGCTGCCGTGCATGAGGTCATGCCCACGGCAAACAACGGTTCGTCCGCTTTCAGATACTCAGCAAACCCCTGTTCAAATTCCGTCACCTTCGGACCGGTTGTCAGCATACCGGAACGCAGCACCTCGGCAACGGCATCGAGTTCTTCCTGGCCAAGGTCTGGTCTGGCCACCGGTATGAAATCATGTCGTTTCATTTCTCAACCACCTCGCCGGTGCCCTGCAGGCCTTCTTCCGGATACCACGAGTCGCATGCTGCACAGACAGGGTCCTTGATATCCAGGGCAACATGCTGGTCACGCAGATCCTTATAACGGTTGTCAAACCAGATCTCGGAAATCTTCTTCCGGTTGATATCGCCGATGGGCTCACCATTCCAGTCATGATTGCAACGGCCGGTTCTCCCATCACTGTAGATCAGCATTTCATAAAAGGGCATCACGCATGGTTTTCTGGTTTCGCGCCTGTTTTTAAGAGAACCAAAACGTCCATCTGTGGAGTGTTCCGCATAGATCCGTATTCTATTCACCTTTCCTTTCCAGTATTCCTTGAAATATTCCGTTTCCGAAGGAGAGGTATTGCCCGTCCTGACCATTGACACCTGGGTCTCGACCTTGTTCCCTGCTTGGGAGTTAAAAGCGAGAAAGCGCATGATATTGTACTCAACTTTCTCATATTTTGCCGGCACGCGTGTCTTCTCAAATCTCTCCGGCGTGTCAATACTGAAAGACAGGAATGAGATCGAATCAATAATGGCCCGGGCCCTTTCCTCATCCAGCAGGGTCGCATTGGTTGCCAACTGAACTGTTTCAAATTTTCCCCGGATATAGTTCATGATCTCGATAAAATCCGGATGCAAAAGGCTCTCCCCTCTTCTGTGCAGGACAAGGATGGTTTCCGGATGGGGTTCGACTTCATCAATTAGCCGTTTGAACAAACCAAGACTGATATACCCATTCAGGTTATCCACAAAATGTCGGGGACAATAGATGCAGCGCAAATTACATGTACTTGAAAGCTCAATCTCTATTCTCTTCGGAAAATCCGGTAGTCGCATAACAACCCCTTAGCATAATTCGCCGACAATTCTGGCAATATCATCAGTCGTAAAATCAAACCGTCCGGCACCGGTCTGAAGATTCAGGGAACGGGCGATGCAATCACACATTTTCAAATCATCTTCCGTATCAACAGTGAGTGACAGGTTCCCGTTACAGAGTTTTGATCCGGCATCTATCAACCGCACCCGATACAAATCAGGATGATTTCTGATATGACGGGTTACATGCTCAAGATCATCCGGGTCACTACTTAAAGATAAGATCTTCTCCAAGGCGTCAAGACCGACAACCTCAGCGTCAAGACCTGCGGTGCATGTCTCTTTATCCACCGACACATAATCAAGATCATTATTGATATAGATATCCAACAGTCTCTTAATAAGGCCGGTATCAACAAAGGGAGAATCCCCGCAGACCCTCACCACAACCTCCGCCTTTTCTGATTTTGCGCAACGAATGTATCGGTCTAAGACATTATTTAAAGAGCCGCGAAACACTTGAAAACCAAGGCTTACAGCTTTATCTGCCAAAAGAGTATCCGATTCATCCTCAGATGTTGCTAGGACAACCTTTTTTACGGAACCAGTGGTCATGCATCTGCGGCACACCCACTCAAATAAAGGCAACCCACCAAGCTGCATGAGCATTTTCCCCGGCAATCTGGAAGAGGACATTCGCGCCTGAATTATTAGCACTGTGTTATTCATATGTTTCATGTTAAATAATTATAATGAGCTCATATTTCGAGATAGTCACTCAACAACTTCACGAAATTAGACCTCATCACAGTTAAGGAATATTTGTTAATAACAACATCAGAATATAGGTAAATACTATATATAGGCGAATTATATATATTTTCAATATCAGAGATTTTTTTTAAAATATCATCGCCACTGTTGACACAAATATTATATTTTATGCCATTAATTAATATATTAATATTCAACTCTATATTTGAAGAAAACAGCTTAAGACCAACAATAAGAAGCGGAAAATCATTTATCGTTAACGAGTATTCATTAAATACGTTAAAACAAAAGGTTATATTAGAAAATTTTATATAATGATTACTCTTAATCAACCTACCAGAAGAAATCCCATAACCTTCCATATCTTCTGAAAGCTTTATGTGCTTCGGGAATAAATATTTTTTTTCGTTATATTTATACCACCTGACGACACCCTGTTTTTTCATTAGCTGGCACTTATAAGGGAACCTATCATCATCTAAGGTAAATTCTTCAACAGCCTCAAATATTCTAAAATATTGCCGCCTAAACAATTCCTTGTCTTCCAGGTAGGCAAGGCCGCTGTTTGAAGAAATCCATGCGGATGGATCAAACTCACCGATTATTTTATTAAATCTTTTATTTTTTATATCTCGAACTGAGGCAACATCAGAATTATTTAAAAAAAGAATATGCAGGTTTGGGTCAAAATAATGCCAAGCGTTGTCATAAAAAACTTCAATTGCAAAATGATCGAAACAATCACTACCTTTTTTGCCCAGATATAATATTCTATTCTTTACGTATAAAGAGTCTAACAAGTACCCCATCAGCACAACAAATTGCTTGCAAACACCAAATCCATATACATTTATTAGCTTGTATACATCATGAAGTTCCATTCCATCATCGATTCTTAATCTATAATCATATGATGGCTGATAATGAGATAGTAATGATGATATATTAAAAGCATCAAAGACAATATCTTTAATTCTTTTATTTATTAATTTATTAAGGATTAATGAGATACCGACAACAACCGGATATCCATTAATTCTTAAATCATCAATTGATACCAATTCGTTCTTCATCAATAATTAATTTTTTAAAATATGACCTGTTAATGAGAATGTATTATACTTCATAAGATACGTCTGATCATTTTCGACCATGAAATTAAAATTATGATATAGCGGGTCTTCACCAGGAGAACACTTCTGCAATGCCTCCTTAGTCTGAACCCAGAATTTATGCAAATCAAGCTTTTCCCACCAGGCATGAGATACATTTGGGATATAAATGCAATCCACCAAATTTGTGTCAAAATACATATAAAACGCAGCCAAGGCCTTCTCTGTCTTCTCACGAGAAAGCTTTCCAAGGTCCTTAAGGTTTGTTAATAACGTGATATATTCGTTCCTATTTTTAGCTTCATAAGTAAAACCATAATCCAGAAAGCCCTTGTCGCCTGTAACGATGCTTGGTATTCCTAATGCAGAAAATTCCAATGCGGCGCTGCCGCGCACGGTAACTATCGCATCAGCTATGTTTTGTATACATGAAGTGTGAATGTTTTCCGGAGCCAGGTGAATGTGTGAATATCGTGCAAGGTATTTCGAAAGATGATTGATTATGAATTGTTTTAATTTCGGATAATGATCTTCTTGGGGATGAAGCTTGACAACCCAATTTACATCGGGGATATCCGCAAGGATTTCCAGTGTATCTTCAAGCCACTCAAAGTAGTCACTGTGTATCATCTTTCCGCCGACATGGGGACTATCAGAAAAAGCATGACACATGATGAATGCGGTCGGGTTCTTCGTATCAAGCTCATACAGTAAAAAAAATTCAGCTTTGCTATATATCTTTTTCTCTGCTCTAAAGCCATCAGAGACATGCGCATCGGTCCCTTTGGTGCTTATTCCTCGAAATCGCTGACGAATAAGAGATTTTGCCTTCTCAAGTATATCATTTTTGTATGTATTAAATATGAAATTAAAATGATCTTTTTCAAAGCCTCTTTCGTGAAAATACAGTTCACCAAGACTATCATATCTCCGTATTGTCATAGGGCTCGTACCTGGCTTCCTGCCAAAAACCGTGGCACCATGCTTGGCCGCCACACGCGCCATCATTCCATACATCAAATAAACCGTATGCCCCTGAACCGTTGCAACGACATTATTATGCTTACAAAAGATATCATAAACATCATAATATCGTTTTGCCTCGTAAAAATAATTAATAAGAACATCATTTGCACCATGGATCGTCGGCTCACCCGTGTCTCGCAAATAGGCATCATAAACGAGGTCTCCCACAGTAATGCCATCGATCGAAAAATTCAGGACCTTTTCTCTTAGCTTTTTAACATCCTTTTCAACCAGGATATCTTCAATATCGAGGTTGTATTGTTGATTGTTTTGTCCGCATGCATAGATTACTTTTTCAACGGCAAAGGAAGAAAGCAAATGGCAATTTCGCTCCAGTTGGCTCTGGTCACGAACAACACCGACAATGGTTGCATTGTTTCGTTTCTGAAAATACTTTGCGATAATCAGGTTCCCTAAGATATAGGGGGGGAAATCGACCAGGCAATCCACCAGAATCACCTTATCATCAAGTTCTGATGGGCTTGGCGAAAAGGCAGCCCAAAATTTTTTATTCGTCTCTATAAATTCATCATATACTTTATTTATCCTATCATTTTCATTTGTATCTTCGTTTTTTGGTCTATTGACGGGTGTTATTTTTTTCGCCTCTTCGGGATGCTCATACCCCAACAGTTCAATTGCCTTGATATAATCAGGGTTATTTTGAAATTGGCTGAGCAGCCCCGGTTCAATTTCCCTTCTGGGTGTTTGTTTTATCTCTTTTTTGGCGCCTCTGCTGCTATTGGTGTCCCCAGTGATCTTCGTGTATTTCCACCAGTTTTCCATAAAGCTGGGGTCATAGGGAACGTCCAAGCTTTCACACAGGGTTTTCATCGCCTTTTCCGGAGAGCGCGTAAAATCCTCATACCGGACATACCCAATCTCTCGGCAGAATTCGGCAAATTTCAGATACCCTCTCAGGAAATCTTCAAGAAAAATTTTCCCTTTCATAACGCCAAGGTTCCGAAGGCTCAACCACTGATCAATTGGGTGTCGAACTGTTGTTGTGTGTTTTACCTCAAACGATTCACCTAAAAGTTCGGCGGTTGTTAGACGGTAGGTTGGTTTTTCCACAAAAGGCACCGCCGTAAAATCAAGGTGGCTCCAATCGCGAATGATCAACGCCTTGTCCTGCTGGGCGGCTCTTTTATGAATAAGGTCGATGGCGCCATTGAAAGGAATCTCCCCGGCCGCTTTAATTTGCGCCATATCGTCCGCAGTCAGGAGATTAAACCATTCATGGGCCTGATTCAGCGGATTGAACCATTTTGACCCGAACGGATGAATTTCACTCAATAGTGCAACATCCGCCATACATCCCAGGCATTTTGAAATAAGGGTGCCGCCAGACCGGGCCATGTTGTGAAGAATCCTAATGACAGGTTTATCTTCAGTAACTGGAGCAATTGTTTTCTTATCCTGCCCAATCGATTTAAAAATTTCCTCCAGATTAAAGTTTGCATCCTGGTTTAAGGGGTCTATGTTCAGCGCCTTCATTAAAAACTCCACAGCCTTCCCGGAATCTCCCTGCTGCCAATGGAGCACGCCAAGGTTATTATAAGCAACCACATAGGCAGGATCTTTCTCGATCGCATTTATAAACGCCTTTCTTGCCCCTTCTAAATTACCAAGTTCAAAAAGTGCTTCTCCCTCTTTGTTCGCAAAAACAGCCGCCTTCGTGTCTCCGCCATCCTGAAGATCCGTCCCTGTTTTGATTTCCGGCAGTCTGTTGGGTTCTGGTTCCTGAGATACGGTTTCTTCGATCATTTCAGTGCCATCACACCAGCTATGCCACATTCGCCGATAGATCGCTTCAAGTTCTCTTGTAAATCCGATAGCATCCATCAGTGGCGAAGCGGCCATCATCCCACGCAAATTTTCATAAAAATGCTTTAGTCTCGCCGTATCCTTGGCCAAGGCCACTGCTTTTTCGATATAGTCCTCTTCAGATTCGGCAATCAAGTCTCCCAGTCCCACATTTGTCAAAAGACTGACACCCACACGGCCGGCATGTGACGCTCCGGACAAGGTAACAACCGGGGTTCCCATCCACAAAGCTTCACAGGTAGTTGTGGTGCCATTATAAGGGAACGTATCAAGGGCGATATCTATCTGGTTGTATAACTCAAAATGATTAAATGAAGATTCTACCCATCCATAAAATTTAATTCTATCGGAATCGATCCCATTCGTTGCGAAAATTTTAAGTAAATCCTCTTGTACGCCACTGTCAGACAATTGTTTAGCTTTAAGCACCAAGCTTGAATTGGGGACTCGGTTCAAAACGTCAGCCCATAACCTGATCACATCAGAGGATATCTTGGGTCGATTGTTAAACGACCCAAATGTTATTTCGCTGTTCGAATTTTTTTTCTGAACAGGTGGCGTCCCCTCTGGTGGGATGTAGCAGAGAAACGATCGGGACATTCGAATCAATTTTTCAGTGTGAAGTTCATCTGCTTTGCCCACCAGATCCGCCAATGCATCGGTAATTCGATAGTCAATTGTTGAAAGGCCTGTGGTGTTAGGGTAGCCCAGATAAGAAATTTGAACGGGCGCCGGTTTGTAGGCAAAAACCAATAATCTGTTTCCCCGGGTGTGGCCAGCCAGATCGATAAGAATATCAATTTCATCACGCCTGATTTGGGAGACCACATCTTTATCACTCATCCCGACAATAGAACGCCAAGTATCAGATTCTTTCTCCATTCGATCGGTCGTATCATCCGGTTCTTCAACATTTGAGTAACAAAAGACCTCGAATTTTTCCCGGTTCCGGGCCGTGAGGAGTGGTGCGAAAAAATAAGAGACGGAATGGGTTCGAAAATCCGGAGAAACATACCCAATCCTCAGCCTCCGGTCCTTTTCTTTAACATTAGTATATACCTGTTTCGCTTCCACGATTTTTTGGGCCTGTTGTTGCTCCCACTTTTCCGATTCGTTGAAGATGTCCTTCGCGGAGATATTCGGCATATAATTTAAATGAAACAGCAGGTTTGAATGGGCTGAAGGATAATCTGGTTTGAAAGTCAAAGCTTTTTGAAAACAGTCAACCGCCTCCGAGAGTTCCCCCTTCTCCTGGAATAACATCGCTAAATTGTTATGAGCCTCTGCATTATCCGGTTTAACGCTAATCGCTTTCCGGTAGTTAGCAGCGCCTTCGTTTAAACACATTTGATTTTGTAATACAGCACCAAGATTACAGTAAGCTTTTGAATAGGTTGGATCAAATGCAACAGCTTTTTTATAACTATACTCGGCCAATTGTAGCTGCCCTATTTTTTGAAATATTACACCCAGATTGTAATGTACTTCAGCATAGTCCGGTTTACTCTCTATTGCCTTTTGCAACAACTTAATAGCAGTTTTATTTTGACCAAAATGCGCGGCAATCAGGCCTGAAAGGTGATTTGCCTCGGCATTATCTGGATCCTCCACAAGGACCCGCTGGTATAATTGCTCTGCATCTTCTAATTCCCCAGCCTTGTGTTTTTTAAGTGCTGTGGTCATGATTTCTGATACAGCCCGGGAAGTTCCTTTTCTCTTTATTTTATAAGAGTTACCGATCCCCCATCCCATACTTTGTTTCGGCAGTGTTGATAGCCCTCCACACATTTCAGAACCATCACACCAACTATGCCACATTTGCCGATAGGTTGCCTCAAGATCTATAGCAAATTCAGTGGCACCCATTAACGGAGAAGCGGCCATCATCCCTCGCAGATTTTTTTGTAGTTGCTGAAGTCTGGAACGATCATTGGTCAATGCTACCGCTTTTTCGATATAGTCCTCGATAGATTCAGCAATCAATTCTGGTATCCCAACAGTTGATAAAAGGCTGACACCCACCCGACTGGCATGCCTATCGCCAGCCAATGCTATCACCGGGGTCCCCATCCAAATTGCTTCGCAAGTCGTGGTCGTCCCATTATATGGAAAGGTATCCAGCGCAATATCAACCCGATTGTATAAATTGAAATGATCAAATGTAGAGGCCGCCCATTCGATAAAAATGACGCGGTCTGCCGCCACGCCATAGTTACTAAAAAGATCGAGCAAATGTTCTTTCACGCCACTATCAGTCAATTGTTTTGCTTTTAAAATGATTTTAGACTTTGGTACTCGGCTTAATATTTCAGCCCAAACCTTGATCACCCCTGTATTTATTTTGACACGATTATTGAATGATCCAAAGGTGATAGCTCCATTTTTCATAAGAGATTCTTTTTGTATGGGGGGCAAATTTTTGGGCGGATCATAGCAGAGAAAAGTACGGGGCATTCGAATCAGTTTTTCAGAGTAGAATGCGTCCGTTTTACCCATCGGGTCTGCCCATTCATCGGTAATCCGGTAATCAATAGCCGAAAGTCCTGTAGTGTTAGGGAAGCCTAAATAGGTTATCTGAATAGGCGCCGGTTTATAGCCGAAAACCAAAAGCCTGTTACCTTTTGTATGCCCCGCAAGGTCAACAAGAATATCAATTTCGTCCCTTCTTATTTCTTCCGCGACATCTCCATCACGCTTTCCCACAATCGAACACCAGCGATCTGCTTTTTTTCTAAGTCTCTCAGTTACCGGATCCGGTATCATTACATTTGAATAACAAAAAACCTCTGTCTTTTCTTTATTACGGGCTTTGAGAAGCGGTTCAAAAAAATAAGCAACGGAGTGGGCCTTGAAATCCGGTGAGACGTACCCAATTCTCAGTTTGCGATTTTTATCCTTCGTATTTGAATAAACTGGCTCTTTTCTTAGAAGCGCTTTTGCATATTTACGATCCCAAGCTAGTGATTCTTTATGAATCTCTTTTCTCGAAGTATTTGGGCAATAATTGAAATTAGTCAACAAGCTTGAGTTTGCCAAAGCATAATCCGGTTTAAGGTTCATTGCCTTTTGAAAGCTCAAAGTTGCCGTGCCTAATTTTCCTTGATCCTGAAACGCAACACCGAGGTTATTATGTGCCTCCGCATAGTCAGGTTTGATTATTATGGCTTTTTTATAGCAGGCAGTCGCCTCCTCCAAAAGCCCCTTCTCTTGAAGCGCAACCCCAAGATTGTTGTATCCTTCAGCATAATCTGATTTGATAGCAATTGCGTTCCGGCAACTGGTTATCGCTTGCTCCAGTAGCCCTTGCTCTTGAAATGCATTTCCTAAGTTACTATGCGCTTCCGGAAGGTCCTGCTTGAGCGCTATCGCCCTACGGTAATTAGCTATAGCCTCTGAAAAAAGCCCCTGGTTGTGCAATGCAATACCTAAATTACTGTAGGCCTCGGCAAAGTTTGGGTTAATTGCAATGGCCCTGCGACAATTAGCAACCGATTCCGCGTTATATCCCTGTTTTTGAAGCACATTACCCAAGTTACTAAATGCTTCAGCATAATCTGGAAGTAAGGAAATAGATTTTCGATAGCTGGATGCCGCCGACTCAAAGTTTCCTTGTGCTTTAAAAACATTACCGAGGTTATTATAGGCCACTGCAAAATCGGGCTTTATCTTAATTGCTTTCTGACAACAAATAGCCGCCTCGTCAAAGCGACCTTGCCGCTCTAACGCAATACTAAGATTGCTATATGCCTCTGCATAGTTTGGGTTAATGGCAATGGTTTTTTCATAGCTTTCAACCGCTTCTGCCAAAAGCCCCTGGGCTAAAAAAATATTGCCTAGGTTCATATGTGCCTCAGCATAATCCGGTTTAAGTCTAATGGCCTGCCGGCTGCAAGCCTCGGCTTCCTCTAAGCGGCCCTGGGCCTGTAGTGCCACCCCAAGATTGCCATGCGCATCGGCGAATTCAGGATTTCCCGTCAAAACCTGCCGGTAAAGTTGCTCAGCTACCTGAACCTGCCCAGCTTGGTGATATTCCACCGCTGACTTAAAGGCATTGGTGATTTTTTGCTCAGGTAGTGAAGGCTTTTTGGTTTGTTTAGAATAACTTGCGTTAGATTTCTGTCTGCGCTTTGTCTTTTTTTTGAAGCTCATATTCTGAAATCCCTACCATCCCTTGATTGAAGACTCATTTTGGTATTGATGGATTAATGAAAATTAAACGTAATAAACGTGTTGAATGCAAATAAAATACCAAGGTTAACTACCCAAGCTACCAACTGCTGGCACACTGCTTAGGTAATGCCATTTATATTTATTATTTCATATGGTTAGTTTATTATAAGGCTATCATATAAACAATTAACAATTAATTTAAATCGTTCCCTTTCTTTTTAGAGTAACCAAAAAACCGCAAGCTCCCCCTCTGATCCGTCAAATTGTTGGCACCCTGGAATGATCGAAATATTGTCCAAAAAAATTCTAAAGTGATCCGGTCAAAAGTCGATAAGAGTTCTAAAGACAATTGGCAGGGTTCAGAAAGGAGGTGACCAGAACTTCAATCAAAGCCCCGCCCAAACCAAACGGCAAGGATGCCGAAACTAAATCTAATTTATTTCATGGAGGAAAAATCACTATGGCACTTACAGTTAATACCAACATCGCTTCATTAAATGCCCAGAGAAACCTTGGAAATGTTCAGGGAACATTGAATAAATCATTGCAAAGACTCTCATCCGGTCTTCGCGTCAACAGCGCCAAAGACGATGCGGCCGGTCTTGCGATTTCAAACCGTATGACCTCTCAGATCCGGGGTCTCAACCAGGCCGCTCGAAATGCCAACGACGGTATTTCTCTGGCCCAGACCGCTGAAGGTGCGATGCAGGAGGTTACCAACAACTTACAGCGTATTCGTGAGTTATCTGTTCAGGCAGCGAACGACAGCAACACCGCTGAAGACCGAGCTTCCCTGAACGCTGAAGTTACCCAACTCGTGGCGGAAATCGAGCGTGTTGCCACGACCACCTCTTTTAACGGCAAAATGCTGCTGGATGGTTCTTTCGGAACCGCTACCTTCCAGGTAGGGTCCCAGGCAGGTGAAACCATCTCTTTTAGCATGACCAGCGTAAAGGCAGATTCCTTAGGTGTCGGCTCCGGATCAAGCTATAGCTCAAGTGTTACAGGTACCGAAGTTCAGGCCACGGCACTTAGCGCAGGGGATCTAACAATCAATGGTTTCCAGGTTGGCCATGCAGCAGACGATGGCGTCTCCCTTGAAGGTCAATTGTCCGTCCATACCGCCACAACGCTGGATTCCGCGGCCAGTGGTATTGCTGTTGCCAATGCGATTAATGCGATTACCGGTGATACCGGCGTCACTGCTAGTGTGAATGCCACCACCGTTGCTGGTGTTGAAGCAACTGGATTCGCTCAAGCGATCTCAGCAGGCGAAATATTTATCAATGGCGTAGATATCGGCGCGCTTGCGTCAGCAGCTACTAATATTGAACGCGGTGCAGACGTTGCCGCCGCTATTAACGCAATTTCTAATCAAACGGGCGTAACCGCAACATTTAGTACCGATAATGGCGCCGTAGCGCTAACGGCCGCTGATGGCCGCAACATCACTATTGAAACAGCTGGAACTGCCGGTGCCGCAACCGTGAATGCCGGCCTTGGTGGTGGGCTTACCACGGCCGCCGCAGCTAGCGACACCACACGCTCCACCGTGGATTTATCTACCGTCTCATCCGCAGGTATCACCGTTGGTGGTGACATTAACGCCAATGCAGGCTTGGCTGCGGGTTATGTCGCCGCAACCAGCAGCGCCGGTGCAGGTGTGTCTTCACTCGACATTACCACCGTCGGAGGGGCAAGCAACGCACTGACAATCGTCGATGCGGCCTTGGCCACCATCGACTCTGCCCGTGGTGAGTTGGGTGCTATCCAAAACAGGTTCGAGTCCACCATTGCCAACCTTCAGAATGTTTCTGAAAACGTGTCGGCAGCCCGGTCCCGAATCGTGGATGCAGACTTTGCATCCGAAACCGCTTCAATGACCAAAGCCCAGGTGATGCAACAGGCGGGTATCGCCATGCTGGCCCAGGCGAACCAACTGCCCCAGGCTGCATTGAGCCTGCTGCAGTAAGGTAAGATAACATCAATCGGGTGAAGGGAAGTAGGCATATCTTGCCTACTTCCCACCCGATTGACGCGTCGAGCGTCGAGTGTATAGTGTCGAAAGGGATAGAAAATGAACACCTTATACATACTGCAACAAAGGTTCTATCATTCGGCACACGACTTGCTTAAAACAAGCATAACGTAAGCAAAGAAATGCGTATAAGATAATAAAAGAGTTCATTGTTTCACCTTCACTGGACTCTTGACTTTTGACTCTCGACTTTTTTTCAAGGAGTTTTGGTTATGTCCATTTCCGTAGGCGGCCTCATGTCGGGCCTCGATACTGAGAGCATCATCTCACAACTCATGGAGGTGGAGCAGTATCCGATCGTCCAACTGCAATCAAAAGAAGCGGCCTATCAATTGCAGCTTTCCACCTATGGCAGCCTGAGCGGCACCCTTGGCAGCCTGTCGTCAGCAGCCGCTAAGCTGGACAATGTAAATGATTTTGCCAAATTTACCGCCACTTCGGCGGGCACGGACATTTTTACGGTTTCTGCGGACAGCGATGCGGCCACAGGATCTTACAGCATCACGGTCCACCAACTGGCCCAGGTGCATAAACTCACCAGCAATGCATTTACCAAGGAAGAGGCCGTGGGGGAAGGCACCCTCACCCTTCAGGTGGGCAGCGGCGATGAGATGACCATCGATGTGGCCGCCGATGACACGATTCAGGATGTGGCCGATGCCATCAATGACGCGGAGGGGGACGTTACAGCCGGTGTTATTTTCGATGGCACCAATTATTTCCTGACCCTGACCGCCACTGACACCGGCGAGGACAACAAAATTCATATTTCGGTGGTGGAAGCCGGCACAGCCGGGGGAGATCCGGAAAACTCTGACACCACCGGGCTTTCAAGGCTGGTCTTTGAAGACGGTGTTACAGAAAACATGAATGAAACCCAGACGGCCCAGAATGCCGTCATCGATGTGGATGGCATCACCAACATTGAACGATCCACAAACACCCTGGAGGATGTGATTACCGGGCTTACCATCAATCTTGTAAGCGCCCATGAGGACCCCACTACAGAATCGACCGCCCTTACCGTTGGCCGCAATACAAGTGCCATTGTTAGTGCGGTGGATACCTTTGTATCCGCCTATAACAGCGTGGTCTCTTTTTTGGACGCCACTCAAAGCTATGATGCGGATAGCGGTTCCGCTGGCACACTCCTGGGAGACGCCACGGCAAAACTGATCCAAAGACGCTTCAGCACCCTGCTCAACACCGAGCTTGCAGGGATGGATACCATCAGCAAACTGGCGGACCTGGGGATCACCCGGGATGAGGACGGGAAACTTGAAGTATCGACCGCAACCCTGACCGAACAGCTGGAAAACGGATTTGAAGACGTGGTCCAGTTTTTCTCCCAGGACACCACGGGGTCTGAAGGCTTTGCGGTCCGCCTGATCGACGAGGTGGATGCCATGACCAATTCCGTTGACGGCACCATAACCGCCCGGCAGGAAGGAATCCAGCGCCGCATCGAGGACATTCAGACAAGTGTGGAACGGATAGAGGTTCGTGTCTCGGCTACGGAAACGCGAATGCGGGCCCAGTTCAACGCCCTTGAATTGCTCTTGAGTGAATATCAGGCCACGGGTGACTATCTGACACAACAGATTTCGAGCCTGCAAAACCTGAGTACCGCAATTTCGAAAAAATAAAAACAGTCGACAGTCAACAGTCGACAGATGGCAATTAAAAGTTAGCATGATAAAGAGAGGTTTTTGATGTATCAAACAGGATGCAATGCATATCGACAGTCGGCCTATAATACGGTGGAAGACAATCGGGTGGTCCTTGTCAAACTCTATGATGGCGCGATTAATTTTATTGCCAATGCCAGACGGGGAATTGCAGAGAACTCAGCAAAAATTCGCGGCGAGAATATCTCCAAAGCCATGGCGATCATCAGTGAACTCGATTGCGCCCTTGATATGGAAAAAGGAGGCCAGCTTTCCATGCAGCTCGGCAGCCTGTACCGATATATCATGGAACAGTTAACCGCATGCAACCTTCGTAATGATCTGGACGCCCTTGACCAGGCCGTCAGCATTCTGATGACGTTGAAAGAAGGCTTTGAAACCGCCATGAACCAGCAGAAAAATTCGGCGGCGGTACCGGCGGCGTCTGATTCAGCACCATCAGCGCCAAACCGGAGAATAGAAGGAGTTGCCTGTGCCATCTAATGACGTCACACAACGTTATCTCCAGCTCCATGAGCTGACCGCCCGAATCAAGGCGGCACTGGCCGATGAAGACTATCATGCGCTGGGACCGATGATAACGGTCCATAAGGAACTGATGAAACAAATTACAGGGGCCGGTGATAACGATGACAAGAATCTATTGCCTGTATTGAAAGAAATCAAACGGGATATAGACGCTGTCATTCGGGATGTCGAAATAAAAAAAGGCACCATCCAGAATCAGCTCCGGGCCTCCGGAAACAGGCGAAAACTGGCCAGGGCATATGGTGCTTAAAGTGTGTGGCGATATGTATCGTCAAACTAACCCGAAGGGCCCATAAGAAAAGGTTGGCCCTTTAATAAAGCGTTACCTAAAACAGCAAGGTGATATCATGTTTGAAGCAATTCATCAGAGCACACCAAAGGTGCAGGGAGAAGATATCTCCGCTGCCAAGGTTGTGCCGATAAGGCCGCCCGCGTCAGCGGAATCTCAAAAGGCGCTTGAATCTTCCATTGCAAAGGGCCAGACGGTTCCTGTGGAACGTCCTTCGGAGGATCAACAAAAAAAAGACGAAACGACACAGGTCACCGAAAAAATGCTATCCGAACTGGAGCAAGACATTGAGTCGATCCATAATGTGGGTCTTCAGTTTTCGATGCACGATGACAGCGGACGGACCATGGTCAAAATCATGGACAAAACCACTGAAAAGGTTCTCCGTGAAATTCCATCTGAGGATGTGCTGGACCTGGTAGCTAAAATTGAAGAGATGATCGGCATTCTGTTTGACAGCAAAGCTTAAAACAGTCCACAGTTGTCAGTCTACAGTCGTCAGCCAGCAGTATAGCTGCGTCTTTTTTTATATATCGGAAGTTATTGTCAGCCGGCTTATTCATGGGCCGGCGTTTCAGTCTGGTCGGACTGTGGTACGAAAATAGGGGTCTGGTGAGAATATTGACTGTTATGGAGCACATACTGGGCCGCCTCGAAGCGCTTGACATGAATTAAAAGCGGCCCCAGCAGATTCGCTGTAATTTTTTCAGGCGTCCCGCCCGATGTATTTACAATCACATAAATTTTAATATCTTCATCCGCAGTGGCCCATCCCATTTCATCCGCCACCTGGGCGAGGTTGACCTTGTAGTCTGCTTTAAACAGATGCGGATTCATAATATAAAAACATAACTCGGCATCGTCGAGGCATTGGAAACACAAGAACGGCCAGATTTCTTCGCGCTTGATGATAACAAACCGTTTCATCCCAGGAAATCCGGGCATGCCGGCCGGCATGGTATAAATTTTATCTTCCTGAACGTCGATGGTACCGAACTGCCTTGTATCAATTTTCAATTCATTTCCCCTTTGCTTCCGTTTGTCGCCAAAAATCAGCCACCTGCCTGATATCGATAGCTTCCTTGGCGCGGGATGCTGTCAGGTTTTCCTCCCGAATATGCTCATACACTTCGTGCCGCAATATCGAAATGCGCTTGGGCGCCTCGATGCCGATTCGCACATTTCCGCGATTCACATCGATAACGCTAACGATGATATCATCGCCGATCAGAATTTTTTCACCGACCTTCCTAGTCAGTACTAACATGGGCCCTCCTTGGCGTTAAATAAATTTCAGTCGACAGTCGGCAGTTCACAGTCTGCAGTCGGCAGTCGACAGTCGGCAGTCGGCAGTTGGCAGTCAACAGTCGGCAGTTGGCAGTCGGCAGTTAGCGGCAAAATATCCAAAATCGTCTATCATCAATTATTGCCGGCAGCGTCAATTGTTACCTGCAATGTCATACACATAATTCTCTATAATTGTTTCAAATGCTTAATCAAACCAAAGATTATCCTGTTTATTTCATCCACTCTATCATATATGGAATTAAACTTTTCTTTTGACAGTAATTCCAAATCTAACGCGACGTACAGATGAGATTTCAATTCCGTTGCGGACCCACGAGCAATGTTAAGAAAATTGGCAAATTCCTTATCAGAAAGTCTTCCATGTCCTTCAGCGATATTGGCCATAATCGAAACGGCTGCCCGTCGTAACTGATCTCGGAGGCCCAGGTCCTTTCCAAAATCTGAAGTCGCCGTTAACTTATAAACATCCTGTGTTAGCTCTCTTGCCAGCTGCCATGCCTTGATGTCCTCAAATTTCTTAAACGTACTCAAACCTATTCCTATTTGCTGTGAGAATTTGTCGCAAAATTTTTTAAAATCGCAATCATCTTTTCTATTTCAAGCCCAACGCCTGTCACACTCTACTCTCTGCACTCAATTACAAGATGCCGACTATAGCATACTGTCCACTATCTTCTGTCGGCTGTCAACTTTCCACTAACCACTGCCGACTGTCGACTGACCACTGCCGACTGTTTTTACATATAATCCAACAAACTCATCTGCATAATACGGGAGGTTGAGGAAAGCGCTGCCTGGTAGGCCGTCTCTGCTGCCTTCAGTTTATTGATGGCCTCGATAATATCCACCTCCTCGATATCTGCTTTCTGGCTGCTGTAGCTAAAATCGAGTTCCTCGATGACGGTGGTTTTAATATCCAGGGAGATGCCCTTGTATCCAATTTCGGAAACAGCGTTGATCATATTGTCAAATTGGGTATCAAGCCGGGTCATGGACCGTTCGATCCCGCTGGTGTCCCCGGTTGTAAAGTACTGTTTCAGGTCAATCAGTGTTTTGAAGATGCTCCATTCCACCGGCTGGTCACTGGCGATGGTGTTGCCGGAGACGTCGGTTGCACTGAATCCAATATCCGGCGCAATGCTTTGGGATGCGTTGGATCCGGTGCCCCACATCAAATCAACCGCTGTCCCCGCCCCGCCGTCGTGCTGAATGGTGTAGGTTCGGGCGGTGGGGTCATAGGTGGCGGTGTATGTAAATCCAGCAACAGATGCGTCTGTCATGGCCGTACCGATGGCTGTTTCCAGATCCGCCCGGGTATAACTTCCTGAGGGGATACTTACGCTTATCTCAGCCCCGAAGCCGCTGCCGTCATCCTCTCTGAAGTCGATCATATTGTTGGTGACATCCACGTTAAGGGTTTTGCTGTCAAAGATATCTTCGCCACTGTAGCCGACCACCATGTTGGTATTTTTCCCGGTTTTAAGGGTAAACGCCCCATCGTTGCCGGAATAGATGGCTTCGGTGGGGGCAGCCGGGTCGTCATAGGCATAGGGTTTGGTATCGACTTTTGTGCCGGCAAAAAGGTACTGGCCATTTACCTGACTGTTTGCCAGATCCAATACCTGGCCGAGCATTTCCTGAACCTGACCGGCCGCGCTGTCCAACTCCTGCTGGGATATGGTGCCATTGGTCATGGAAAGGGTCAAAATTTTCGCATCCTCCACGAGCCCTTCAATGCTGTCCAGGGCCGTTTCCGACTCGGTGAGCCACGTATTCGCCGTCCGGATGTTTTCGGTCATCTGGTCCAGGTTCGAGAGGTTTGACCGTAAGCCCACCACACTGCTCAAACCCACCGGATCGTCGGAGATGCGATTGATCTTTTTCCCGGTGGAAACCTGCTGGTTTGCCGTATTAAAATCCTCAACCAGTTTTTGAAGCCGGGTCATGGAGGCATCATAAATGGTTGTATGGGTAACTCTCATGTTTAAAATCCTTTCAATGGGCCATTATTTCTATTTCACCGACAGTAGGGTTTGCAGCATTTCATCTGCCGTGGTCAGCAGCTTGGAGGCCACGGCAAAGGCATGCTGAAACTTCATTAGGTTGATCATCTCCTCGTCGAGATTGACCCCGGAAAGGGCGTCCCGCTGTTCCTTGATTTTTTCCACCATGACTTGATTAAACTCTACATTTCGATTGATACTGGCTGATTTAATCCCCATGGCGCCCACCATACCCTGGTAGAACCCTTCCAGGGTGTTGCTTGTAATCCCGGACGTGTCAACGCCGCTCCGGTCAAAGTTCCACTGGGCCAGTTCAATGGTCGTATACTGAATTTCAGCAATGGCAATGGCATTGCTGTTGTCTCCCACACCGTATTCACCGACGCTGTCGAGCAGGGCAGCGGCAATATTGTCCTTGTCGTCAAGCGCGCTGTTCACGGCAATATTCGACGCACTGTCCCCTGTAAAGAAGGTGTTAAACCCCAAGGCAGCGGCTACGCCGGCATCCTGGGGCTGAGCGTCGGAGAAGGCAAAACTGTATCCTGCGGCCGGGGTAAACGACAGCCGGTTGTCGGTTGTAACGGAGGCCTGGACAAATCCGCTCCCCACGCCGCCACCTGCCACCGTATCTGACGCGCGGTTAAAGGCATCTGCAAAAGAAGAGACAGTCCAATTCCACGCATCGGACAGTTGGGAGCTCGGGTTGCCGGTATCGTCCGTGGCCACCGTAAAAACATCACCTGAAAACATCGTGCCGCTGGCAAAATCGACGGTCATGCCGTCCACCTCAATGTCCATCGGAGCTGTGGGGTCGATAATAAAGATCCCGGAGGTTGCGCTGTTCTGCCATTCAATTTCCACCGGGTCGGTGCCGATGACACCGCCGGTTTTGACCGTAAACCGGTACGTATCCAATGCGCTGTTCGCAGTTCCGGACACGCTGTTCAGTTTGAGGGAATCCTCATTCCCGGCGGCATCGACGTTCACCCGAAGGCTGTTGCCCTCAACGATGCTGCCCGCCGTCAAATTCACCTGACTGCCGTCGTCCAGGGTAATAAAGTCGTCGCCCGCCACCATAACACCGGTACCGGTACCGGAGGAGGTTTGCCAGGTAAAGTTGATGTCCGTAGCCCCGGCAACAGTGCCGCTGGAAGTGGCCGTGATCACGTAGGTGTCACTGGGGGTGGTAAAACTCATGCCGGCCGCCCCATAGTCAATGCCGGATGTGGATGTGTCCATGTCGACGGTGATGGATACCGGTGGGTTTCCTGCGGCATCCTTTACCCACATTTTGAAATCACCCGTATAATCGATCCGGTCACCAAAGGCGAGGGTATCGAACATCTGGGTGGAATCTGTCCGGTAGGCGCCGGTGAGGGTATCTGTAAAAAAATCGATCCCCACTCCCTGGCTGTGAAGGGAGTTGACATTCCATATCAGTTCCTCTGTCAAAACATCCAACTCCTGCTGATATTTGGGGAGCACCTCATCCCGCATCTCAAGCCATCCCCCTAAACTGCCGCCTTTGATTTTATCCGTGATGTCCACCCCCCCACTTTGGGAATCGACCCAGTTCACCTGGCCGGACCGCATTTCGAGTTTGAATGTGTCCGCACCATAAACCAGCAAATGGCCGGTGTTGGTTGCCACCGTCAAAGCACCGGTGGGCTGTTCATAGGTTTGTATATCAATAAGCCCAGCTAATTGGTTCACCAGCGCATTTCGTTTGTCGAGCTGATCGTTGGGGTTGTTGTTGATGGAGTCAGCCACAATGTCGACATTAATTTCTGCGATCTGGTCGGCAAGGGTGTTGATCTGATCGATGCCCGCCTGTACCTCACGCTCAATATCGGTCTGCACCTGAAGCATACTGTCATTCAACCATTGGAACTGTTCCGCCAGGCGTGCCCCGGAATCATATACCGCCAGGCGTTCGGGAAAGCCGGTCGGCATATTGGAAAGGTCGTGCCAAGCGTTCCAAAAATCGCTGATCTGCCCGCTCAGGTTGGTCTCAGAGGTTTCGTTGAATATGCTCTCCAGGAGGGCCATGTAAGACTCTGCCCCGTTATACCGTGCCAGCTCGGACTTCTGGTCCATCAACCGGTTTTCCAGCAGCATGCTACTAGAACGAATGACACTGTTTACCTCAACCCCGGTACCGAGGATAAAGTTATTGTAGTGCACCGGATCTCGGTTTTCCAGAACGGCTGATTGACGGCTGAAATTCTCTGTGTTGACATTCGAAATATTGTGGCCGGTGACGTTGAGACCGATTTGCTGGGCGGCCAGAGCATGTTTGGCCGTATTGAGTATCATTCCAATGCCGGACATAATTACACCTCCTGATGGAAAAGCCTGGCGCCGTCAGAGCGCTTCTGGTTCTGCTGTGAACCATACATTGCTGGCGTTTGCGATCTTCCGGTCAGGACCGACATCAAATCATCCAGCATGGTCAGGTAGGTTTCAATGTATTGCTTGTTGTCCCGGCTGAGGCTGCGCACCTCTTCCTTTACGATACCGAGTGACAGCAATGTTCCGGCCAGTTCTTTCCGCAACGACCCCGGGAGCAGAGAAACGATTTTTGAGGTATTGAAGGTTTCCGGAATCATGTTATGATCAATGCCGGCCTCAGTAAAAATCTCCAGTAGTCGCGCACGCAGCTGGTCTATTTTCCTGGCAATGGTGGTTTTGGCATCTGACATGCGCCAAAGCTCATCCACATTGGCATTGGCGATCCATTTTCGCTCTTCGGTGAGAACCGCCACCAGCTCCTGATAATGCATCAATTTTTCCTGAAAAAGAGAGGCTACCGGTAATTTGATTGTATCCATGGTCCTGCTCCTCGGTCTGATCATCTAATGACGTTATCGGTTAACGAATCGTTTTCCTTGAATTCTCAGGACGTTCATCCTGCTGGGTGGTGTCCTCCGGTTTTGCGACAGATGGTGCCGCCGATCGGCCTGCCAATTGGCGGTATAGGGCATCTCCGATGCCCATTCCCTTTTCCCGGGCAACCTCCCGGGCAACCTCTTCGAAAAAGATCGATTCATACATCTCTTTCTGGTAACTGTTGCCGGTAACCCCACTACCACCCACTGTTTTTTTCATTGACTTGAACATATAATTTAAAAGCACCCCTTCAAATTCTGCGCACGATTTCTTCAGTTTATCGTCCTTCATCGCACGTTGGTCATCTGCCTCGCGGGTCAATCCCTGTTGATGGGCCGTTCCCGTGTTTAGCAGGGCTTGCATCCTATTATGTTTGATCTCCATCCGTCACCACCCCATATGGATTAAATTATCTGAAGCTCTGCCTGAAGCGCGCCAGCCGCTTTAATGCTTTGAAAGATACTGATCAGGTCCCTTGGGGTCACCCCGATGGCATTCAGGGCCGCCACCAGCTCACCGATGGTGGAACCGCTTTTCACGACCATCAGCTGCTTATGCTCCTGCTCAATCTCGATTTCTGTTTGAGGGGTCACCACGGTGCGGCCATCTGAAAAGGGACCCGGTTGGGAAACGTCTGCACTCTCACGCACGCTGATGCTCAAATTCCCATGCGCGATGGCGATGGTGGAGATCCGTACCTGGGCCCCCATGACCACCGTGCCGGTTTTTTCATTCACAATCACCTTTGCAATGGCATCCGGGACCACCTGAATGGTTTCGACCCTCGCCAGAAAGGGTGCCACACTTTCCCGCATTTCTTCGGGGACCTGAAGTCGAAGGGTGGCCGAATCGAGCATTTTGGCCACGGGCGTCCCAAAATCTGAATTGATCGCCGAGGCCACCCGCTGGGCGGTCGTAAAATCCGGATGAAAAAGGGTTATATTCAGGCATTGCTTCCCATCCAAAACCACCGGTATCTCCCTTTCAACCGTGGCCCCTGAGGATATGCGGCCGGCCAGCAAATGGTTTACGGTAATCCCGCCCCCGCCTCCGCTGGCGCCTACGCCGCCCACGGACAACGGCCCCTGGGAAAGGGCATAGACCTTTCCGTTAACACCTTTCAAGGGGGTAAGAAGCAAGGTCCCGCCCACAAGACTTTTGGCGTCCCCCAGGGATGAAACCACCACATCCATACGATGGCCCACCCGGGCAAAGGGGGGCATATTGGCAGTGACCATCACTGCCGCAACATTTTTAACTTTCACATCATCTTTGCTGACCTGGATTCCCATTTTTTCAAGCATGTTCACAAGGGACTGGATCGTAAATTCCGTACCTTGCTTGTCCCCTGTGCCGTTGAGTCCTACCACCAGTCCATAGCCCACCAGCTGGTTCGTTCGAATGCCCTGGATCGCGGCAAGATCCTTAATCCGCGCTGCAAGCAGTGGTTCCTGCCAGGCAATCAACACTCCGATGAAAACGAGAACCATAAAAAACCGTCTTTTTGAAAATGGCATATTCTGTTTTGCCTTTCCTCTTCCTTTTGTCTTTAAAAGGGCCAGATCGTATCAACCAGGCGAGTTCCCCACCCGGGCCGCTGTTTGTCGGCAATCACACCTTTTCCAATGTATTCAATGCGCGCATCTGCCAGATAGGTTGACTGAACGCGGTTGCCGGCATCGATATCTTTGGGCCGCACAATTCCGGAAACGGTGATATACTGAACTTCATTGTTTACTTTCATTTCCCGGCGACCAAAAATCATGAGATTCCCATTTTCAAGGGTTTCAACCACTTTGGCACCGATGGAAGCGGTGATGCGGCCACTTCGGTCACTGGAGCCCGTTCCTTTAAAACTGTTTGCCATGTCCGCCTGAAACAACTTGTTCGTCAGCGCGCCGGCATTGTCTTTGGTCAAATTAGGGTTCTTTTCCTCCAACGCCCGCATGTAACCTAGCAGGTGAGTGACACCGCCGTCTATGCTCGAATTTCGGCTGGAGCTGGTATTGGCGTCCATTTTAGAAGATGTATTTTCGACGATATCAATGGTCACCGTATCTCCCACGCGGTAGGCTCGGGGGTCCAGATAAAGCATGACCCCGGTGTCGCACCACAATGACCCTTCGGCCGGTCCGGTAGATGCCGTGGTCACTGGCGGACATGAAGGTGCGCCAGCATCTGTCACCACGCTGGTTTTGGACTGGGCTTTCGAAGGTTTAGAAGCACACCCGATCGTCATACTGGCCAGTAAGAATGTGGCACCCAACGCCAAGGTGATCCAATCATTTATACGCATTCTATGTCTCCTTAAAACATGACTTCCACAGTGGACCTGTCTGCCACACGACCCACCACGATTTTTTTGGACCGCATATTTTCAACCTCGATCTGGTCTCCTTCCCGGCCTTCATCCATGGCAATCCCAACCGTGGTCACCTGGATGCCGCCTGAAGTTGCCAACAGCTTTACCCGGTCCCCTTTTTCGATCACCGGCGGATCTTCCAGCACACTGTATCGAACGGCATGGCCTGCCCGCAGGCTCGATTTTACCTGTTTCCCGATGGCTTTGGCCGGATCGCGGAGCAACCGGGAAGGCGCTTTGGCAAGGTTTACCTTTTTCAGGACAATATCCCGCTCGGTCAGCACCTCGCCCCGTTTCACGTAACGGGTGGCACAAACCACCGGTTCATACCGATTTACCCAGCCACTGAGGGTGATCCGTCCCATGTCCTTGCCATCCACACACACTGCCATCTGCAGGGTAACGGCGCCCATGATCGGTTTTTTGGAGTTTTCAACCGGCGACAGCGTTATCTTCCCCACTGGCAACGGATCATTTCCGCGGACCTTGAACCGGCGGATGTCGGTTTCGATGCCATGAAGTCGATTGGCCACATAGTGCGCAAAGGCCTTTTGGAGAGAGGACTCGGATAGTTGCTGAAAAGCGCGATGGACACTGATCCATTCCGGAATGATGACCTTGGCCTGGAAAGGGAGGTTCACATGCGCCGTTAACGCCCGCTCGATCGATCTTCCGGAAAGGCTTCTCTCTTTTCCGGGCTGGGGGGATCGACCCAACGATATCGCTCCGATCTGTTCCATAAACGCATCAGAAGCGTCTGTAACCGTAGCGATGTCGGACAGAAAAATTTCTTCTCCCACCACCTGGGCGCCGGACGATATGGTCAGCTGAAGCGGTTGCGACGCTGAATCCCCCGAACTGCTGTCGGCAGCCATGCCGCGACCGGCAATGCAACATAATACCGTCATGAAAACAGCAAACCACCATCTGCGAACGACCCAGTGCATCGACAGGGCGTGATCGCTCTTGTTCTTGCTAATGTATTTTGTCTGTTGCCGTGTCATTTTGATTTCATATTAGCGTTTCACATTGTTTGCCATCTGCAGCATGCTGTCTGCGGTCTGAAGCGCCTTGGACGTTGCTTCGTAAGCCCGCTGACCTACGATCATCGCCACCATCTCTTCTACGACACTGACATTGGATTTTTCTAAAAACATGTTTGATACGGTCCCAAACCCATCGCTGCCGGGGGTCCCTTCAATGGCCTCACCCGATGCCTCCGTGGGCCGCAGCATGTTCCTGCCAACGGCAAAGAGCCCTCCGGAATTCATGAATGAATAGAGGGAAATTTCAGCCGTTGCCACCTCCGCGCCATCCGCGCCGCCATACGCTGTCAGCATGCCATTGGATTGCAAGGATATAGAGGTCGTATCTTCGGGAAGTGATATCTCCGGTTGCAGGCGTTCGCCATTGGCAGTGGCAATAAACCCCTCACTGTCCAGCGAAAAATTACCCGCCCGGGTATAAAGCTCCTCATCACCACTGATGACCTTGAAGAACCCTTTGCCCTCGATGGCGAAATCAAGTTCATTACCGGTCTCCTCGTAATCGCCCTGGGTATATATTTTCTGAACACTTGCCGGCTTTGTCCCCATGCCACATTGGATCCCCGTGGGCACCTGCCCGCCGGAAGCAGTCGTTGCCCCAGGCATCTCGATGGTTTGATACATCAGATCCTGGAAGTTATTTCTGCTTTTTTTAAATCCCGTGGTATTGGCATTGGCAAGATTGTTGGCACAAACATCAATACTGAGCTGCTGTGCCACCATGCCGGATGCAGCGGTCCATAATCCTCGAAGCATCTTTTTCCTCCCCTATGACTGATGGTCTCGTAAAAAGCCCAACATCTACTTTTTACTCGATGTTAAGTTTTGGGTGTTAAGATTAAATTACCTTACTTGACCGACCTCCCCAATCGCCTTGGCGTCCATTTCGTCAATGGTCTGCATGAGCTTCTGGAAAGACTCGTAATATCGGCTTGTTTCGACCATTTTGGTCATTTCACGCACCGTTGCCACATTCGACTGTTCCAATGATCCCTGTTCAATAGCACCGCTGAATTCTCTTTCATCAGAAACGGGACCGTTGTACACCAACAGGGACTCCCCCTGTTTAGCGAACTTATGGGGATGCTCGAAAGTGACAATACCCAACTGGCCCACCTTGCTGCCGTCCACATGGATCCCCCCGGTCTCGTCGACCTGAACATCTTCGCCATCGATGGCTATGGGACCGGCTTCCCCTAGCACCGGATATCCATTCCCAGTGACCAGGGTTCCATCTTGATCGATCGTAAAAGAGCCATTGCGGGTATACCGAACCCCTTGCGGTGTTTCTATTTTAAAGAAACCGTCGCCATTGATCGCCAGATCCAGAGGACTTCCCGTTGGATGCAATGTCCCCTGGCTGAAATCAATGGCCATGTTCGCCTGCAGCATGTCATCAAACGACAGATCCTGGGTTTTAAACCCCGCAGTATTTGCATTGGCCAGGTGATTTGTGAGAACTTCAAATCGTCTCTCCTGTTTCAATGCCCCTTGAACGGCATTTCGCATTTCATTGATCACGGCTGTTCATTCCTTTTTCAGTTTTTCCTGACTGAATGTGCAATATGAATGCCAGAATCATACGGATTGTTTTTTATCAGTTTGCGTATAGCAAAATGGCGACTTCAGGTGATGTTATGGGGGACGCTATGTAGTTTAGTTGTCCGGAAAAAACTGCCTAGGTGGGCTGTTTTTTTCCGTTCAGGGAATAGGCAAAGGCCAGCAGCTCTGCCACAATGACATAAACGCTGGGGGGAATCTCTTCGGCAATGTCAAGCTTAGCCAGTACCTCCACCAGATCGGGATCATCTTTGACGGGGACACCATGCTCCCGGGCCGCTTCAATTATGCGCTCTGCAACCGCCCCCCGACCTTTGGCAGTAACCTTGGGGGCATTGTCTTCCAGTGGGCGATATACGACCGCCACCGCCTTTTTCTGTTTTCCTTTTTCTGTCATTCGTCAACAAACCCGCTTTGATCAAAACGCATATCGTCAAAATAATGACGCCTTCCGGATTAGCCCCACCAGTATTATGACGAATCATTAACCCCAGTGTTGCCTGCACCGGGGTTAAATCATCAGGTGCAGAAACCCGTCCGTATTTTCCGAAATGGCCTCGTCCAGTAATGTCATGCCGGAAAGGGTTTCCAGACCGAGTACACGGCAGGAAATATCGTATACGGAAAACCCATGGCGCTGTATTTTTTCAACCAGATCCGGTGTCCACCGGTCTACCAGTTGGGCAATGTCCTCTGTCGCGACACCAAACGCACCGGTAATTGATTTTTCATAAATTGAAAAATCGGCCCGAAAATCACCCAGTTGTGTCAATTCCAGCAGGAAGGAGATGTTCACAAGTGCCTTTTTCCCGGCATCGGTTCCCGGTTTGGGCTCACCCAGATCAAGCAGCAACTGACCAAACCGATATTCGGGTGGAATAAAGGTGGGCAATGGCAACAGGTATTTACCAAATTTATCAAAACTCTGCTGATTTAAAAGCTGCTGTTTTTCAATGCCATCAACAAAAGATTTAAGCTGTTGCAGTGCCGGGTCGTCCATATTTTCCTGAAGCCCCAGCAACTGCAGCGACAACCCTTTCAAATCATTCGACACCAGTGTCTGGAGCATTTCAGACGACAGCCCTTTCCCGGCGTTAAAGAGCGTAGCGAGCTTTGATTCCCAGGCGAGCCCGCTACCATCAATTAAGGACTTTAATACCTCCCGCAGGCCATCAGCTGATTTCAGTGCCATGCTATCGAGCAGCGCCCTGAATTTCAAAAGAATGCCATGATGTTCCCGCCCCTTCCCTTCTCTGGGAAGGTGGTGCAGCGCGTCAAGAAGCCGTGGCAGCATGCTGTAAGGGCCTGATTTCCCGAACGACCTGAATAACTGCAGTGGAGAATCCGTTTCTTGACCGGGCGCGCCATCTACAAACTTCAGAACAAGCTGCCCTTTCGTCTGGCCAACCCGCAGCATGAGGGTCTGGCCACCGCGAAGCGGCATGTAGGTTTTGGCGGTTACGGTTTCACCCTTTATGCGTAATTGGGCCTGACGGTCGGATATGACCCGAAGCACTTTTGCCTCCACCAGCTGCCCGTTCTGAAGGGACGATAGCCGGGAGGGAACTTTTGTTGTTTTCTCCAAAACAACATCTGTCGAAGAGACCAATAATTGGGATGGCTGAATCGTGGCCATAAGCATCAAACAAAAAATTTATGGGATGGACTGAAACTTGCGTTTCAGGTCTATCACCAATTCAACTTCGCCCTTTGGCATGGAAAGCCTTTTGGAAATTGTTTCGGCATCCAAATTATCTTTGTGAAGTGCCAATATCGCCTCTTGCTGGTCGTAGATATGAGGTTGAAGGGCCTCATCATCCATGTTGTTTGATGACAAATCGGATGTTGCGCGGTTCAGTAATAAATTCAGACTGATAATCCGGCTATCCAACCGCTCATTGATGCTGTGAACAAGACGATTCTTTTCCTTGAGTTGGGCGTCAAAAGTGGCAGCGGTCTTTTCAGCCTCCTGCAAGAGGGGGGCAATAAGCTGAACCACCTGCTGCGCGGCCTCCCGAGAGGCCTCCTTTTTTAAGCCGGACTTCATGGTTCGGATAAAAAAAAAGACCAGCGCCACCAAGAACAAGTCCAGCATGATCTGAAAAAAAACCCAATATTTTACTGAACTGGCATCCATTTATTTACCCCGGTGTTGCATTAAAAAGAGGCTCGGAATCCCTTCGGAATCCCCCATTCTCATGCCACAGTATCGAGAAGGCACCCAGGGGTCCCCATGGTTTTTGTTTTTTCCTCTTTTTTCTTGCGGTTCTTTTTTCCTGAATGGCCGTTTTTGCCTTTTTTGCCTGCATTATCTCTTTTCAGCCGAAGGGTGTCCGCCTCCGCCGTCGCCACCACTTTCGTTCTTGCCGCATTTTCCTGTTCAGACTGCTGCTGTGCTACAACCATCTGGCTTTGCTCTGATGATTGCCGCATCTGCTGCGCCTCCTGAGCATTGCCGCTCTGCTGCACAACAATATTGAGATTCGCTATGGAGGACATACTCTTTGCCCTTTATCAAATGGGTCCTCATAAGTTAGGCCATTGTAAATTTATGAAAATAAATTTGCCCAATGGTTTCCCGCGGGATGAATGCCCCCAGGGCCTTTCGAATCGCCAATGTCATGTGAACTTCGGTTACATTTGACATATCATCGGCCATCACCGCCTGGTGCATCACCCCATAAATGATATTTCGGACAATCGCTTCATTTTCTTTAATTCGGGTCGCCGTGGTCACGTCCGTGACATCCAGGATTAAATCCGCAGATACATAGGTAGTTTCGGTCTGTGCAAAAGGGGCGAGCACTAGAAATCCCGGTAGAGAGATGGTCGTTTGACTGGCTAGTATAACCGGAATCGCTTCATCTGTCTGGGGAACCGGAAAGGTAAGCACTTGAGGTACCCTGGCAACCGGTTGTGGCGGGTCTTTTCGGATAAGTAACGTGGATCCGATCACCACAAATATAAAAGCGGCCGCTACCGCCATCATCAGCACCTTTTTTTGATACCATGCCGGTCTCTTTTCTTTATGGACGATCGATCGCTCATCGGAAGGTGAGGCGGCAGGTACCTCCGACAGGGGGTCGTCCGCTGCAAGAATCACCGGTGCGAGCGCTTCTTCACCTTTCTCATCGATTCCTTCATCAACATCGTCCTCTGCGAGACTCTCTTGCAAAAGCCTGTCAAGATCTGCCTGGCTGATGTGTTCCCCCGCAGATGTTTTTTCTGTGACTTCTGGAGATGCCGCATCGAAAGGTACAATTGACTCCTCGCTATCCGGCAACTCGGATTCAATGGCGCCGGTCAAAAGTTTGTCAAGATCATCCTGGGAAATCATACTTGTGCCGTCTTCTTCAGGCACATCTGGAACCGGTTCAATGGCCCCAGTATCTTCAGCCACTATCGCTTCATCATCGTCGTCGAAACTGGTGTTAAAGAGTGCATCGATATCGTCCTGGCTAATGGCACCTTCATCCGTATCGGTTTTTGAGGCATCTAACGATGTAGGCGCCTCTTCCTCGCTTCCGTCGACATCGAGGTCTGCCCCTTTTAATAGCGCATCTATGTCACTCTGGGATACCGTACCATCGGTCTCGCCGGTTACCGTTTCGGCCGCTTCGTCCGGTCTGGACGCAGACGTCGCATCTTCCGATGAATCGACATCAAGGCCCTTCAACAGGTCGTCGATGTCATTCTGGGACACGGCGCCATCGGTCTCGCCTGATACTGCTTCGGCCGGCGATGATCCTGGTGTCGCATCTTCTGATGAATCGACATCAAGGCCCTTCAACAGGTCGTCGATGTCATTCTGGGACACGGCGCCATCGGTCTCGCCGGTTACCGCTTCGGCCGGTGATGACCCGGGTGTCGCATCTTCCGATGAATCGACATCAAGGCTCTTCAACAGGTCATCGATGTCATTCTGGGACACGGTGCCATCGGTCTCTTCCGGTGCTTGATCAGTGGGTGCTGACGCGGCCGGAACATCTTCCGACAGCACCTTTTCCATGAGTTGATCGACTTCGTTCTGGGCAGTGGCGTCTTCGGTATTTTCATCCGCGCCATGAAGCATTGCTTCAATATCTTTGGAAGAAAGCAGGCCAAAAAAATCAAGATCTCCCGCACCGGAAGACGTGCTCTCATCACCATTTGCAATGACATCCGTCTCATCAAGGACGATCATATCCGAGTCTTCCGATTCGGTCTTTGAACTCAGGGCCTCATCGATATCGGCTTGGGAGACGTATATCGGAATGCCGTCTTTGGTTTCTTCTGGTGTCATTTATTGTTTGCTTATCGATGTATGCAGTTGTGCCACGCCATGGTCCTTCCCCCAATATTCGGAAAAGGGAGCCCTATGCTTCATAATATTCCTTCAAACGCAACTTGAGTTTAATAAGCGTTTGGGTGTGAATTTGACAAATACGTGACTCAGTAAGTTCGAGAACCTGACCGATTTCTTTTAAGGTGAGGTCGTCGTAGTAGTATAAAGAAATTACGATCTGCTCTTTTTCTGTCAGCCTTCTAATGGCCGTTGCCACGGCCTGCTTTAATTCTCCTTTTGCGACATTTAAGGAGGGATCGTCTTCACTGATGATTTTGTCCTGATAGGAGCGTTTGTTCAGGGTATCGTTGTCGTCATTCCGGATGTAATCATCCAGGTTCAGCAGCGATACGCTGTGGATATTGGAAAGAAGGGAATGATACGCCTCTATATCAATGCCAAGGGCTTCAGCCACTTCCCACCCTTCAGCGGGCGCCCCTTTCCGGGTTTCAACGAACCGCATGGCTTCCTCTACTTCCTGTATTTTTTTCCGCATGGAGCGAGAATACCAATCCATGCTGCGGAGCTCGTCAAGTATGGCGCCTTTAATCCGGTACTCGGCAAAGGTTTTAATGTCGGCCTGTTTACTCGGGTCAAACCGGTCAACGGCATGTATCAGGCCCATCGTACCGGCACTGACCAACTCATCATAGGAAACACTTGCAGGCACCCGCATTGCCATACGCCCGGCAATGTATTTTACCAGATAGGCATACTTTACAATCATTGCCTCCCGTTCTTCAGGTGCAAATCCGCCCCATGACGATTTTTTCCTCTTTTTCGTTCGATAGGATGGCATATATCGGTCGCTGCTTTCCATTGGTGAATAATTTGTTAACATAAGCACACCGCCATGAAGTAAGTCAAGGTTCAGATAGAAGTCCGAACACTTTTGGGGTTAACTGCGATACGACAAATACCTTTTTAAAAAGAATTTCATGTTGCCATTGGCGTCGAACCGCTCGGTACGATCTAACAGATTTTTTGCAATGTCTTGCAGCTTCAAACTGCTTGGCGCTTTAGGCGTCAGTGACATAAACGGTTTCCGCTGCCTGACGGCATTGGGCACGTTTTCGTCTCTTGGTAGATACCCCAAGTATTCTAAAACCACACCATTTAGGAACCGATCGGCGGCCTGGCATAAGTTTAAGAATACAGACTTGGCTTCACTTTCATCCTGTACCATATTCATAAGCAGCTTGAAACGCTTTTCTCCATGTTCGTTAGCCATTACTTTCATCAGTGCATATGCATCGGTAATGGAAGTAGGCTCGGGGGTCACCACCACAACACACTCGTCGGCAGCAAGGTTGAAATAGATCACATTGCTGGAAATGCCGGCACCGGTATCAATAAGAAAAAAATCGATATGATCTTCAAATGCTTCAAACTCGCTGAACAGGCTTAGTTTCTGCCCATCTGTCAGATGTGTCAAATTGACGAAACCAGAACCGGCCGGAATGATGCGAACCCCAGCGGGGCCCTCAACGATGATCTCCGATAATTGCTTCTCCCCATTAAGGACATGGCCGATATTGTATTTTGGATGAACATTTAAGATGATATCAATATTGGCCAATCCCAGATCAGCATCGAAGATAACGACCTTCTTGTCCAGCCGGCTTAACGCAACCGCCAGGTTACCCACAATATTCGTTTTTCCAACCCCCCCCTTGCCGCTTGAAACCGCAATCACCTTCGGCCATATACCTGCAGTCTCAGCAGGCGAGGATAGTTTTGAAAACCGCCTTTTTTCTTGGTCTGCTTTTTGCTGAACTATCTTTCGTAAGCTACTTGCCTGATCCACGTGTCTCTCCTCTAGTTCGGCATAAAGGGGCCGCCGTTTCAGCTGTTTTATTTTCAGTCATATTTATTTATAATTCCCAAATATCGTGTTAAGCACCCGCTTGGGGGTGGCAGTAATAATGTCTTCCGGTACTTTCTGGCCGTTGGTAATGAAGGATACCGGCAAACTCAGATCCATAACTTGATCCAAGATCCCGCCACAGGAATCAGTTTCATCCACTTTGGTGAACACATAGGATTTGGGACGTAATATTGAAAAGTTATGGGCCGCCTCTTTCATGTCCCCCGGCTTGGTGGTGGCACTCAGTACCAAATGAGTGTCGATTGAAAGCGTCTCGGGCAACAAATCGGAAAGTTCTTTCAGCCTGGCAATATCCCGATGGCTCTGACCAGCGGTGTCGATCAGAATGACATCCTTCTGCTTCATTTTCTGCAGTGCTTTTTCCAAATCTTCTTTGGAAAATGCAGGTAGGCACGGAAGCCCCATAATCGACGCATACGTCTTTAGCTGTTCCACGGCCCCGATACGGTAGCTGTCCACAGAGATAATGCCGACGGTCTTTTTATGCCTTAAATGTAACACTGCCGACAATTTTGCAATGGTAGTGGTTTTTCCAACACCAGTGGGTCCAACAAATGCCGTGACTCGGGGTCCATTTTCGGTTGTGGCAAACGGGTTACACGTACGGATGGAGGTAAGCATGGATTTCATTATTTGTTGCATCATCCGCTCCGAAGAATCGCCCTTCTGCAGATCCAAGGCGCCCGCATCACGGACCATTGACCATACATGTCTCTCTGAAATTCCGCAGCGGAGCAATCTGGAATAGAGATTTAGACAAACCGGCGGCAGTTGCAGCAAATCAGATAAGCCGGTGCCTTGACTGGACAGCATCAGCATGTTTTTTATTTCTGACAGCTCGCTCTGGACACCTGTCCAATCACTGTTTTCATCGGACTGACTCACTTCTCGATGGGTCTTCAAGTCACGCCAGGCAGCCAAGCTTGTAAATGATTCGTCCGTCGCCATCATGTCTTCCTGGGACATTTCTTTTTTTGAAGCAGCGGTAATCTCAAATGCATCCTTGCCATAGGGGTTCTGAGGTCCCTTTGGAATTTTTTTGGTTGATAGAATCATAGCCTCGGCCCCAAGCTCTGCCTTAATTTTCCCGATGGCCTCTCGAATACTGTTTGCTCTGTATGTTTTAGTTGCCATGGTTCAACATTACCTTTCCTGTGGATCGAATGCGAATATTGGGTATCATCTCTGCATGGGAAAGCACCATCACCGTAGGGGTAGAGGACTCTAAAAGCCTTCTAAGATGCCGGCGCAATACCGGTGAGCAGAGGATAATCGGTTGCAGGTTATCTTGCATCATCTTGTCAATCTGCTGTTTAGAAGATGCCAACACAGCTTCTATTATGGTGGGGTCTGCGGTCAGATACGACCCCTGTTCTGTATGCTGAATGGTTTTTGACAACTGATCTTCCACCGCTTGATCTAAAACGGTCACGACCAATGTGCCATCAGGCTGAACAAAGGGGCTTATAAAACCACGGGCGAGTTTCTGCCGTACATATTCTGTCAAAAGATCAGGGTCTTTGCTCATGGGGGCGTAATCAGCCAGGATTTCCACAATGGTCAACAAGTCCCGGACCGAAACGCGTTCCCGCAATAAGTTTTGCAGCACCTTTTGGACAATACCGATACTTAAATAACCTGGCACCAACTCTTCCACTGCCTTGGGGCTTGTCCTGGCAAGGTTGTCGAGCAAATGCTGGGTTTCCTGTCTTCCCAACAGGTCCGGCGCATTTTCACGAATCACTTCTGTCAGATGGGTTGCCACCACCGTTGAATTGTCCACCACAGTATATCCCGAAAATTTCGCCTCCTCTTCTTTTTCCGGTGGAATCCAAAGGGCTGGCAAATTAAACGCGGGTTCGTGCGTGGGAATGCCTTCAATTTTACGCGGAACATCCCCTGGATCCATGGCGAGCAAGTGATTGACCATCAATTCGCCCTTTGCCATCTCAACCCCTTTAATTACCACACGATACTCCGGGGGTTTCAATTTAAGATTGTCCCGAATATGAATGGGCGGGATAATCACCCCCAGTTCGGAAGCAAACTGCCGCCGAATCGCCCGGATGCGTCCAAGCAGGCTCCCGTCCTGTTCCCGGTCAACCAGGGGAATCAGACCGTAGCCCACCTCGAGTTCCATGGTGTCCATGTTTAAAAGATGTTCCACATCCTCAGGGCCGGCTTCCTCTTCCTCAGCTCCGTCCATAACCTCGGGGATCAGGCTCTCCTCGGCTTCCTTTTTCTTCTGGAAGAAGTACACGGAAGACCCTAAAACCACGGCCAGCACCATAAATGGTAAGGAGGGAAATCCAGGCACCAGGCCAAACAGGAAAACGATCGTAGCCCCCACATAAACTGGCTGGGGGTTCGCAAAAATATGGCGGCTGAACTCTTTTCCCATCCGGTCTTCCGATGCTGATCTGGACACTAGGATACCGGCGGAGGTGGAGATGATGAGTGCCGGCACCTGGGTGACCAGCCCGTCCCCCACGGTTAGCAGCGTATAGTTTTGGGCAGCTGTCAGCATCGACATGTCTTTTTGAAAGACACCGATGATAAAGCCACCAATGATATTGACAAGGGTAATGATAATACCGGCAATGGCGTCTCCACGGACAAACTTGCTGGCACCATCCATGGATCCATGAAATTTCGATTCGTTTGTAATCTCTTCCCGACGCTGTCGGGCCTCGTTTTCATCGATCAACCCGGCATTCAAATCCGCATCGATGGCCATCTGTTTTCCCGGCATTCCATCCAATGTAAATCGCGCCGCCACCTCAGCAATTCGCCCGGACCCCTTGGTAATTACGATAAAATTTATCAGCACCAGGATAATAAAAATGATCATGCCGATCACATAATTGCCGCCCACCACAAAGCTGCCAAAGGCTTTGATGATTGATCCGGCAGCCATCTGGCCTTCATTGCCGCGAAGAAGTATCAAGCGGGTGGATGCAACATTCAAGGAGAGGCGAAACAGTGTCAGCACCAGCAAGAGGGAAGGAAAAATGGAAAACTCAAGAGTGGACTGGCAGTAGATCACCGTGATCAAAACAACAATGGCCACGGCGATGTTTAACGCAAGTAAAAAGTCGAGCATAAAGGGCGGTACCGGAAGAACCATCGCAATAAGGATCCCCATTACCACCACGACCATCCCGACATCGGCAGGGTCTTTGAACATCACCCCAAATACATTTTTCTCAACAGCTTCCATGGTTATTCCCGCTTATGGTTGATTTTTGACAATCTTTTGGCATCAACTGTTGGTTGGTTGACGCCCTTTTGGGAGAAGCGCTTGTCGTCCCCCCAAGGCCCGGTTTTTAACTTACTGTTTTTCCTTTAAGTTTGTAGACATACGCTAAGAGCTCCGCAACTGCTTTAAAAAATTCGGAACCAATTGTTCCGCCGATGTCTATTGTTTTATACAAGTTTCGGGCCAACTCTTTATTTTCAACCACGGGAATATGATGTTCCCCAGCTATCGCTCTGATTCGCTCGGCAACCACGCCGGCACCCTTGGCCACAACCTTGGGCGCATCCATTGCCATCGGATCGTACTGAATGGCCACCGCCAAGTGCGTCGGGTTTGTAACCACCACATCGGCATCAGGGACGGATTGCATCATACGCCTGCGGGCAGCCTGCATCTGGATGCTGCGAATTCTTGATTTTACCTGGGGATCACCTTCAGTTTCTTTATGCTCTTCTTTCACCTCCTGTTTGGTCATTTTTAAATCCTGTTCGTATTGCCACCGCTGGTAGGCATAGTCCAGGGTGGCCACGAACACCATAATAATAAGAACCCAGATGAATATTTTGAAAATCCCCTTGAAAATAAATAAAAATATATAGGAGATTTCTGCATCGTAGAGTTTTACAATATCACCGATCTCGCTCCGGATTGCAAAATAGGCCACGGTTCCGATGATCGTTAGCTTAAGCATCGATTTTCCGAGTTCCACCAGAGAACGAAGGGACAGCAGGCGGCCAAATCCTTTGACGACATTGAATTTAGATATTTTCGGTGAAATGGCTTTGGTTGAAAAATGAAATCCGACCTGGGCATAATTGGCAGCGAAAGCGGTCAGAAAAACCGCGGCCAGCACTGGCAGGATAACGAGAAAATAATAAACGAGGGTCTTTTTCAAAAGCGACACGCAAAACTGGCTGTCAACGGCAGGTATCTGTTTAAAGGTGACCAGTTCCTGCAGGGCCTGTTCCATCTTTTCATAGGAAAAGGAGCCTACCAGGTAAAGCACGGAAATTCCTACCAGCAGTACCAATACCGACGCAATCTCAGGGCTCTTGGCAACCTGCCCCTCTTCACGCGCCTTTTCGCGCTTTCGGCTGGTTGCGGTTTCGGTTTTTTCCTGAAAACTGTCTTCCGCCATGCGGTAATTCTATTACCCCCCCATCCATTTCATTAGCGATGATAAAAGGCCGGGGAATTTACCCAAATAGGTCTGCGTCATGATCGCGATAATCTGAAGACACATTCCAAAAAAAACCAGCCCCACTGCAATCTTGACGGGGAAGGCGGCAATGAGGATGTTCATCTGGGGCACAAACTTGGCGGTAATACCAAACCCGGCGCTCGTAAAGAGTAGTGCCACAATGGCAGGCGCCCCCATCTTGATGGCAATCACAAACATGTCGGCCGCCAATGCTATCACGTGGGAAAGGAATTCCTGTTTCAAGGTAATCACCCCGATATCAATGACCGCAAAGCTTTCCACAAGCCCCATGATGAGGCTATGGTGTCCGTTTAGAGCCAGAAAGATAACAATCAGCACCAGATTGCCGATCTGACCCATAATAGACACCTGGGTGCCGGTCTGCGGGTCAAGGACGTTGATGATGGCAAATCCCATCTGAAAACCGACCAACTGGCCGGCCAACTCCACCCCCGCCATGAACAGCCGAATGGAAAGCGCCAGCACCAAACCGATAAAAAGCTCAGACACAATCATCATGACGACCACTGGAATGGAATCCGGAAACAGGCTCAGATCCACCGTCACCGCTGGCAGGATAACGATGGTGACGGCAAGGGCGAATCCGGCCTTCACAAGTGGCGGAATCATGGTGCTTGAAAATATCGGGAAAAAGTAAAGAACAATGCTGACGCGGATGAGGACCAGTAAGAAGATTTGAAACTGCTCTGTGGGAAAATTCAGAAGGTCCATGGGCCTCTGTCAGCGAATATACATTGGAATCTGCGTAATGACCCGCTCCGTATACACGGTTACCTTCTCAAGCATCCAGGGGGCAAAATAGAGTAGCCCCAGCAACACCGCAATGATTTTCGGCACAAACGTTAGGGTCATTTCCTGAATCTGGGTTGTTGCCTGAAAAATGGCCACAATAAGACCCACGGCAAGTCCCAGCCCGAGCATCGGCATGGACACCATTATCGTAAGGCGTATGGCTTCCTTGGCAAAACTGACGACGAATTCAGGGGTCATTGAATCACTCCAAAGCTTTTTATCATCGACCCGGTAACAAGGTGCCATCCATCCACCAGCACGAAAAGCATCAATTTAAACGGCAGGGAAATCATTACCGGCGGGAGCATCATCATTCCCATGGCGAGTAGAACACTGGCCACCACCATATCGATGACAAGAAATGGCACATACAACACAAAACCGATGATAAATGCAGTTTTGAGTTCACTGATAACGAACGCGGGAATCAAGGTCAACAGGGCCACCTCCTCCCGGGATTGGGGGCGTTGTTGACCGGCGGCTTTGACAAACAAGCCGAGATCCTTTTCACGCGTGTTGGTCATCATGAATTTTTTAACCGGCACCTGGGCCTTTTCAAGCGCTTCTGTGATCGTGATTTCTTCATCGAGATAAGGGGTCAGGGCCTTTTGGTACACCTGCTGCCATACCGGTGTCATAATGAAAAAGGTCATAAATAGCGCAAGACCGATAATGACCTGATTGGGCGGACTCTGTGCCGTCCCCAACGCTTGACGCAAAAAATAAAATACAATTACAATCCGTGTAAACGAGGTCATCAAGATCAAAATGGCCGGCGCTAACGAGAGAATTGTCAACAGGGCAATGACCTGTAATACAACCGCAACATCTTCCGGTCCTTCAGATTGCCCGACCCCGATCTGGAAGGTCGGAATCGGCAGTGGGGCCGCCCCCGCCTCGGGCAATCCGCTCATACAAACCGTTGCCCCCACGATCACCGCCAGAAGAACCCCCCTTCGTTTTGCTGCACACCCCACGTACCTTATGCATAGCGCAAGCCCCATGGTCAGACGAGCAAGCATGATGATCGTTTTTTGTTTCACGTTTCCCCCGCTCCTATCCTGTGGAGCCATGGTTCTTTTTTGTTGAAACATTGTTTGATACCCGGCTGATCTTTTTCTTTAAAAGGGAGCGAAAAAAGCCATCCCCAGGTGATGATGCCGGCTGACATATATTATCTTCATCCTGGATACGGGCAAGAAAGCTGATTTGCTGGGCGGTAATCCCGATCAGTATCTTCTCCCCCAAAACATCGATAAGGGCAACCCGCTCCTTGGGCGCCACATACATGGATGCAAGGAGTCGAATGACATCCGGCTGTCCCATACTGCCCTGGCGAACAAAATATCGTTTCATGACCCATAAAAGGACAATCAAAATTCCTAGAACAATCAACAGCATGCCGAAGCTTTTTAGCATGGTGCCCCAAAGCTCTGGTGCACCTGCCACGCTCGGATCCACGGGCAAAGCGGCAACCAAGTCGTTTGTTTGGGCACTATCCAAGACTTTTCACCCGTTCCATGGGACTCACAATATCCGTAAGGCGAACGCCAAATTTTTCATTCACCACCACGACCTCACCCCGGGCCACCAGTTTTTTATTGATAAATACCTCCAGGGGCTCCCCGGCGATTTTATTCAACTCCACGATGGAGCCTTGCCCCAATTGAAGCAAATCATTCACCAACATCTTCGTGCGGCCTAGTTCCACAGAAAGTTCCAGTGGAATATCGAGGATAAAATCCAGATCACGCGCCGCTTCATCGGTGGCCGTTGGTTGTGGCGTTCCACCGCCGGCCACACCATTCATCTCTTCTGACTGATTGATTTCGTCTGTCATGTTAGCTCCCTATCCAAACGGCTGTCAACTTGCAGGGCCTGATACCCGCGCTGGACGCCTGCATAACCTTTTATTTTTCGGACCCCCTGAATAAATCCAAAAAGGGACTGTTCCGCATCTTTATCAAGTTGAATAATATCCCCCACCTTTAAATTAATCAGCCGCTCACCGGTGATTTCGGTCTTCCCGAGTTCCACTGCAACCTCGATCTCCGAAGATAAAATGATCGTGGTCATTCGATTTCGCCAGGTATGATCCACCTCGAATGCGTCACTCTGAAATCCTGCAGACAGCTTATTTCGAATCGGTTCAATCATGGCATAGGGCATGCATAGAGAAATGGTGCCGGAACTCTGTTCCAGCTCAAGCTCAAACTTGGAGACAATCACAAGGTCAGCCGGCGGCACAATAGTTGCAAACTGGGGATTGACCTCGGAACGAACATACGACGTCTGCACCTTTTCAACCGGGCCCCATGCCTTTTCAAGATCCTTCAGGCAGGCATCCACCACTTTCTTGATCATGACATCTTCAATGGGGGTAAAGTCCCGTCCTTCAACTTTGGCCTTTCCCATCCCTCGGCCCCCAAAGAAGGTATCGATCAGGCTGAAGACCAATTCACTTTCCAAAACAAGAAGTGCATAACCGCGCAGTGGCTCCATTCGCAGCACATGCAAACTGGTCGGCACGGGTAACGATCTGCCAAATTCAGAAAACTTAAGTGTTTCCATGGAATCGGCTGTGATATCAATGGTCGAATGAAGCAGTGCCGATATACTGGAATGCATCTCTCTTGCGAACCGTTCATTGACCACTTCAAACGTGGGCATACGTCCACGTATTACCCGCTCCTGACTGGCGAAGTCGTACCTGCCAATTTCGCCCGGCTCCGGTGCCACGTCGGTCTCTGTTTCCACCTTACCGGCACTAAGCCCCGAAAGGAGGCTATCAACTTCACTTTGGGATAATATTTCGCTCATACGGCATGATACCTGCTGATCATCGCAAACTTATTGAATAACAAACTGGGTAAAGTATATATTTCGGACCTTTCCGGTCTTCAGGACCTGGTTTATCCGCTGTATCAATTCTCTTCGTAGGGCAATCTTGCCTTCCACCCCTTGAATGTCATCCATGCCTTTGCTGCTTAACAGCAGCAAAATGATGTCCCGAAGCTGGGGGAGTCGCTGCCGGAACTCATCCCCAAGGAGTTCATCGACATACTCAAGTTCGATTTTGGTCTTGAGGTAACGTTTGCCCCCGGGGTCATTGAGGTTGACGACAAAGGTTTCCATCGGGAAGGTATGCCCCATGGCTTTTTCCTTTTGAGCGGCTGTGGTCGCCGCAGGTACATCCGCTGCCGGCATTTCATCACCGCCTGAAAATAGTAGCACCCAGGCGATGAACCCGGCCATGAGGAATACAACAACAGCGAGGATTATAACGATAAGGTTGACTGAAGAGCCCTTTTTTTCATCGACCTTTTTTTCATTTTCTTCTGCCACGAAACCCCTCCCTTTGGTTGGCGGAACGATGTACGATATGCGCTTACATTGGTTTTCGCAAGATAAACTCCACCCGCCGGTTTTTTGCTCGATTTTCCGGTAAATCATTCGCATACCGCGGGATTGTATCCCCGAATCCCCCTGCAGCCAGCCGCTCTGCTTTAAGACCGATACTGTCCGTCAGATAATAAAGCACATTCAAGGCGCGGTATGCAGAAAGCTCCCAATTAGATGCGAAACGACTGCTCCCCAAAGGCACATTGTCCGTATGCCCCATAATAAGAATATCATTGGCAGCGTATTGAAACAATCTGCCAATGGAATCAAGAACATCCAATCGATCCGAATGTATTTCCGCTTCTCCGGAAGCAAACAACTCATCCGCTTCCAGTGTAATAATGACCCCCTTTTCATCCTCAGTGATCTCGATGAGATCTCTCAGGTTTAATACCGGCTTTTTTCTATTGGATATCGGCTCGATCCCCTCAAGGAGTTCGAATGCCTTTTCCAGGGCGTCGCTGGTGGTAATCACAACAGATTTGACGTAATGATCAAATTCATTGAGCGGATCCACATACTCATCTTTCATGAAATAATCAAGCGGCCCGTAGGTCCTTACGAAAATCTCCCGTACCTTTCCGGCATCCATTGACTTCATGGTCAAAAGAAGTACAAAGAAGGTCAACAGGAGCATGAGCAGGTCGGCAAAGGTGGCCATCCAGGCATTGGGATCCACCTCATCGCCCCCCGCTTTTTTGTTATCCCGTTTTGAAGTCATAAGAGGCCGCTGTTCTTACGATATTACTATTGGTCAAACACATTGAAAAAGAAATTTTTAAATGTGAAAAAGCCTTCCGGCTTTTCCTTTCGTTTGTCATGGGCAATCACCACCTCAATTCGTTGATTGAGGGTCTTGCTTTCGCGGACCTTAGCAGAAGCAATCGGACGATATGCCCCCCACCCATATGAGGTGATCAGCCCTGGGTGAACCGACCCCTTGTCCACAAAATATTGGCATACGGCCAGTGCCCGCAACACCGATAGCTCTCGCGACGTCGTCGAGGGATCAGCTGCACCGGTATCTTTACTTGCATAGCCGGCAATGTCAGCCGAATATTTCGACTCCCTGACCAGGCGGCACATTCGATCGAGAACCGGATAGCTGTCCGGTTTCAAATCAGTCTTGCCCGGTTCAAACAGCAAATGGGCAGGTAACGTCACCACACTTCGCTTTGGGGTTGAGGTAACGACCAGGTCATTTAACGGATCCGCGTCATTCTTGATCATATCTGAAAAGTCAAGCAAGCTGGTAATTTCAGAAATCTTCTCCGTGGGGATATCTTCCCCGCTTTCTCTTATCATGGAATATCCGCCCGATAATATCCCGAAATTTTCCATCAAAGAGCCCAGGGCCACACGACGACGCTCATTATCCACCACGGCAAGTGCATTCAGTAAAATGAAAAAGGCCAGGAGAATAATAAAAAGGGACACCGTCATGATCTGTATCAGATCCACCCCTTTTTCCTCGCCCCCTTTTTTTCGTCGTCCGGCCATTTACACTGATTCGTCCCTTCTCGTATGCTAACTGCTAAAAGCTGCTTTTCCGCATTTTGGGGGGAATAAATGCCAGCATTTTCTGCTCCAGGATCCTGGGATTTTCCCCTCTTGTAAGGGAGAGCACGCCTTCCACAATCATCTCTTTGGTGAGGGATTCCTCCTTACTCCGGCTTTTCAGCTTACCGGCAATCGGCATGCAGACAAGGTTTGCCATGACAGAGCCGTAAAACGTCGTTAACAGCGCCACGGCCATGGCAGGACCGATACTGCTGGGATCATCCATGGTTTGAAGCATCTGGACCAGGCCAATGAGGGTACCGACCATACCCAGTGCCGGCGCAAAGGTGCCCATCGTTGAAAATATTTCAGCGCCGAGCTGGTGCCGTTCCCGCAGGTAGTCAACCTCCGTAATCAAAATCTCCTGGATCGCCTGGGGCTCCAATCCATCCACGGACATTTGAAGTCCCTTTTTTAGAAATTCATCCGGGATATCCTTGACATCCGCCTCTAACGCCAGAATCCCTTCCCGCCGGGCTTTGGATCCCAGATCAACAAATTTTTTAATCACCTCATCGGCCGGCAGCACACCACCGGAGAAAAAAACGTTTTTCACCACATTGACCGCACCGAGCACGTCCTTCAGTGGATAGTTGATCATGGTGGTACCGAGGGTCCCGCCCAAAACAATCATTAGCGAAGGAATATTGATAAATAGGACGATGCCACCCCCCATGAGAATGGCGACCAAGACCAACCCAAATGCCGAAACGATTCCGATAAGCGTTGCTAAATCCATGAATCCGATGCTCTTAAAGTTATTTGATTAATTTTGAATGCAGTATGGAACCCGATTGAGGTCAGACTGCTATGTTCTATAACACAATAGCAACCACTGTGCCAGAAAATATTCCAAACCTGAATCACGCCATATCTATTTGTTATAATTTGATATTAAAATCAAAGACAAGAGAGAAATCGGGAAAGTGTTTTCAACAAAAGAGGCGCCAGGTGTCAGAATGTCAAAATTTTGACATCACAGAACTGTCAAATTTCCATACTGACAGTGCATGCGAAAAGGCCAACGGCGGTGAGTGTTGGGGGGTGAGTGCCGGGGATTGGCGCTTGCTATAGCGAAACGGTTCAAGACCCGTCTTGCTTTTTCCATGCGTTCCCGAACGCCCTGTCAAACCGAAATGGCCGCCTGGAATCAAGCAGCCGTTTCGGTTCGCAGTGGTCTCCGTGTTATCGTTTCATGTTAATGGTATCTGACAACATCTGATCCACGGTGGTCACGATTTTGGAGTTTGCCTGAAACCCGCGCTGGGTGGTAATCATCTTCACGAACTCATTGGATATGTCCACATTGGACTGTTCCAGTGAGTTGGAGGCAATGCTGCCAAGGCCGTTGGAGCCGGGTTGGCCGGTAATTGCCTCGCCGCTGTTTCGGGTTTCCCGATACAGGTTTCCGCCCTCTTTGAACAGCCCCTGGACATTTTGAAACTTGGCCAGCGCCACACGGAATAGCGGCGTCACCTGACCATTGGAATACTGACCGGTGATGACCCCGTCTGTATCCACATTGATGTTCTGGAGGTCGCCAGCCCCATACCCGGTGGAAGACTGGAACACCGTGGTCGATGCCGAAGAGTAGTAACTGGTGGAAAGGGCGTCCGGCACCCAGCCACCAGGCGTTCCGTCAATATTGGCCGTCCCGAAATTGAGTTCCACCGCCATCGGCGTTGTCCCGCTGAGGAAATCCGCCTCAAAGGTAAAATGCTGGTTGGTCAGATCGGTGCCCACATCCTGGAGGGTCCAGGTCCCGGTATCCACATCCCCCCCTTCAAACCTTTCAAATGTCATCTCGGAAAGCACACCGTCAGAGGTAAATTCCAGTATACCACGGCCGAGCATCCCGTGGCCGGTATCGGTCGTTGCACCGAAAATGGCCCGCTGGTCCTCATCCGGATTACAGGTCACGATGTATTCATAAAACTGATCGTTCTCTGCCTTATCAAAGTAAATCGTAATATCATGGGTGCTGCCAAGGGAATCGTAAACCTTTACTGTTGTCTGGTACTCATAGGCCGTGTCGCCGATGTGGCTGGTGGCCGCAAGATCGCCGTCCCATGCTTCAGATAAGGCCACGTCCGAGCCGGCGCTGTTGTTGTCCCCTTCCGAATCAAGATTCGTAATAACGGAGATACTGTCGGTGGCCTCCGGGGGAGACGTGAAGTTCTCCAGTTGGATGTCGGTAATGGATCCGATATCTTCCACCTCACCGGTCAGGGGATTTCGCTCCAATGCCCACCCGCGGACGACATATCCGGCGGCATTGACAAAATTACCATCCTTATCAAATCGGAACCCCCCCGCACGGGTATAGAACTCGTTCTGAACGTCTGTGGGATGACGGACGATAAAAAAACCGTCACCGCCGATGGCAAGGTCCGTAGGTGACTCGGTGGATTCGAAGGACCCCTGGCCAAACGCCTGGGTGACATCTCCCATGGCAGTCCCGCGTCCGACCTGTGCGGATCCGGATTGGGTCGCCACCGTCTGACTCAGAATGTCCTGGAACGTCACACGGCTTGATTTAAATCCCACCGTATTCACGTTGGCAATGTTGTCGCCAATGACTGTCATTGCATCACCGAGTACTGAAAGACCGCTTACCCCTGAAAAAAGACTGCTGGTTAAACCCATGATTGCACCTCCGTTTATATGAAATAAAAATGGTTAATTTTGTATGTTTTTGATTAGCTGTTGTCGTTGTCGTTGTCGTTGTCTGAAGATAGAATTTTTATCACCGATTCCGGCGCCACGAGCTTGTTGTCTGCCATCAACAGGTAGGGTGTGCCATATTCATAGGTCACGCCGGATACAATCCCCTGCATGGTCGTTTCCACCTGCAATTGGTTATAGTTCTCGTCAACGGCAATGACTTCAAAGGTGTATGAGCCGTCCGGCAGCATGTCACCAAAGCCATCGGTGCCGTTCCATTCAACGGCGTGGGTGCCGGCTTCCTTCTGGCCACCGATTACCTGGGCCACCTGGGTTCCCACGCTATCGTAAATGTTCACAAGGATGTTTGCCGTGGACCCAATGGTGTAAAAGCCGCCGGCGGCATCCCCACCTGAAAGACTGATGCTGTCATTTTGACTGATGATTTCTTTGCCGATATAATCAATCAGATTTTCATCCGTTGTGGGGCCCAGATCTGTATGGATCGCTTCAAGGTTATCGTTCACCTTGAACATCTGCTCCAGCGTCGAAAATTGGGCCAGTTGGGCCGAAAAATCGGCCCCTTCCATGGGGTTGAGCGGGTCCTGATGTTTGAGCTGGGCCACCAGCATGGTTAAAAACGCATCGCGTCCGAGAGGATCTTCCGTCTTTTCGGTGTACGACGCCTGCCCACTTAACAGGGAATTAACGCTTGCGGTACTGGCGGTTGTTGCATCAATACTCATGATGTTCTTTCTCCTTACGCCACAAGATTCAGCAAGCCGTCATTACGGATCGCTATCCCTTGCTCGTTCTCACTCAAAGTATTTTCGGTAGAGGTTTCCGGCATCTCCTTAAATCGGCGTTTGCCGCGGCCACCGGACTGACCGCTATCCTGCTGCGCCTGGGCCATGGATCGATCAAAATTGGCCTGGGTTTCCACATCCATCTTGTCAAGGCGCAGCCCCTGCTCCATCAGTGCCGCCTTGAGATCGTTGGATTGGGAAAGCAGCATGTCTTTTGCGGCCGCCTGTTCGACAATCATGCTTACCTTTAAACCGGTGTCAGTATGTTCAATGCTCAATTTCATCCGGCCAAGGTGAGGGGGCTTCAATTGAAGGGTCATTTCGCTTTGATTGGTTTGCCTCAACCGAACGATTTGTCGGCTGACCTGATCGAGCAGGTATCCGGGAAGCGTGCGGGCTGAAGCTGTTTTGGCGCCCCCTTCAACCCCGGTATCTATAGTTCTGACTTCTTTTAAAACGGCATCAGGTTGAGGGACCTCCCGATCGACATTCACATGCTGCCGGCTTTTAACAGCCGCCAGTAAAACCTGATCTTTTTCAAGGACACTTTTCTCTGACATTTGCGGAGCTGTTTCCGCTTGTTCCGGGCTGATAACGGCCTTATTGCCGGAAAGCAATTGATTCAATTGATTTGGGGATGAATTCTGTTTGGCAGCAGTCGACGAAAGAGAGCCGGCCGTTATGGTGTCATTTTTACCGCCCATCTGGCGTTGGGAGGGGGTTAGCGCCTGAATGAACGCATTAAACGTTTCTTTCGTTCCCTGAGGATTTCCCTGCGGCATTGCCATACCGGTTGTTGTTTGAGCCGTTTGTTGATCAGAAACAAGCCGTGTCTCCAGCGCTGCAACAAACTTTCCAAGGGTCATTGTACCGGAAGTTTTCGGGCGATTTGAAACCGTGCCCAGATCGGCCGGGTTATCGGACGCAACGCCGTTACGATCCAATGCTGCCGCCTGGTCCCGCAACGCCGCCAGTTGAGAAATCAGTTGTGCTCTGGCATCCGGGCTGTTTTCCTTCGCTGCTTTTACTAGTTGATGCAGCGTCGAATCTGTCACCCCCAGTCTTGATGAAATCTTTTGGAGTTGGGTAACAATGGCAGCAACCGCTGTCCCGTTGTCCGCTTCGGTATCCGCAGCAACAGAAGCACCTTTATTCTTGTTTAGCATTGAAATCAAACGGTCTAAAGCCTCTATGGGCGAATCGCTCCCACCGGTCAAACCAACCCGCTGCATCATTTCAAGGAGCTCCTCTGATGCGGCGGGATCAACGGGCCCTGATCCGTCCGATCCCATATCCAGCTGAACTTTTTTCAACCCACGGATAAGTTTTTGGATGTCAATGCTGTTTCCCTCACCGGTGGCGTCTGAAATAATGTGCTGTGCTTGCTCAGGCGACACCCCGAGTTTTGTCATGATTGTTTCGACATAAGGCAGCGCAGATATGTTCAGCTGTGCGTTCCGGGCGGTATTCATTGTTTCAGGTGAAAGCTGGGAGGCGGCTTTGAACAAATCCGATGCCAATATGCCCTGGCCACTGGCTTTGGCCTTTAACTCATTGAGTATGGCGGTGACATCATTTTCCCTGAAACCAGCCGACACCATAAGTTTGGAAAAGGCATCGAGGGCTGGCCCGTTTGCAACGAATTGGTCAAGGGGAAGGCCTGACGCCATAAGGGCCTTTTTTAATTTTTCCAATAATGCGTGCCCTGAAGGAATGCTCCCTTCGCTTACCATCACCGCACGGCTCGTATTGTTTCCGAGCATTTGAGCTAAAACGCCTGCAAAAGAGGAATCCCCTTTGCCTAATCCGGTTGCCTGGCGGCCATTATTAAGCAGGCTGCTGGCAGAGCCGTTCGGCGACATTGCTTGAAGTAGCAGGGGAGAAATCATGAGTGCCTCTTCGGATTGCCTTGATGTTCTATTTTTTTCATTGATATTTGTTTCCTTAATATGATGTACCGTTCAGGTTTGGTTTCATTAGTAGCAAAGCGTGTGCCAAACAAAATACTATTTTTTTTATTTGTTATTCCTGAACGTTACGAATTTGGAAGGGCCGGCAATTTTTTCCACAAAGTCGGCAGGGCGAATTTTTTGCCGAAACTGAAACAGCAAAAGGGAAAATTTTGCCGGGAAACAGTTCTGCCGAAAAAGGGGATTGAAATACAGCATGCGGAAGTATCAGCAGGCGGGTCTATTGAAACAGGTTACCATAATTTCATTCTGATGGGCCGATATGCCATGAAACGGGGCCAACTCGTAATACTGTCCGAAACCTTAAGGACATGAAGAACGCGATGCAATAATTTGCTTATTAGCCCCGCCGTTGCAGTAGCTTGAGACCATCATCACCACGACGTCAAGGGTTTAGAAGTAGCAAACCTACTTCCAAGCCTTGGCAACTCAGGCTCTATGGATAGATGTTTTAAAGATAGGTTATATGAAGTAAAGTATGGAGATTTTTTTTGATTCATGGCGGGCAGCCAACCCTGTTGTTACAATAATAGGGTTAACTCAAAAACTAAAATATGTAGACAAATAAAGGTGTTTTTATACTTCTTTAAAACCGAACGGGGTGATCCCAACGACACATCCTGAATTACTCCCCTTCGCCTATTAAACCACTTGGCGCAAGGCGCTCCGTAATCTTTGCCGCTCGATCTCTATTTACATAACTCAATATCTTCCCAACCTGGTCTCCCTTCATGTTTGTAAAGACCTGATGGACCACGTCCAAGTCCATCTTGTCAATGATTTCTGCAGCTTTCTTGGGGTTCATACTCGTGTACATTTTCACAAGATGTTTAATTTTTGTCTGTTCTGCAATCTCCTTCTGTTGCTTTGCCTTTTCTTCAATTTCAGCCTTTTTTACGAGCCCCTCATCTATCTTCTTTTGGACAGCAGAAAGTTGTTCGAGTTTATCTTCGATGTCTTTTTTGAGAGATTCCAGTTTTTCCCGATCCTTCTTTAGCGCCGCCTCTTTTTCTTTCAATGCATTTCTTTTTTCTTCAAGCTGGGTCATAATTATCTTGATTTCCGATAACTGCGCTTCAGCATCAGGCGCCTTTTCTTCCTGGGGATACGACAAGCTGTTTGGGTCACTGTCATTTTGAACACCGGTGCTTTCTGGGTCCTCGGCCCTAGCAACCGATGCGTGTTGAAACACCGGGGCCTGGGACAAATGCTCAATATCCGCCACCGACCAGACGAAAAAGCAAATCATTACAAATATCAAGCCGGTCAAAAGCACCTTATTTTCAAATCGCTTTTTGGGGATCATTTTGGGATAGCCCTTATGTGTCGAAGGATGACCGTATCATCCATTTCTTTTTGTTCATTTTCGAGCATTTGTGAATAGTATTCTTCTTTACGCCGCTCTTTTAAATTTCCGATGACTTTTCTTGCCACCGACTTTTGGGTCAACTCCTTCTGCTGTTTGCTCAGCACGTCGAGGAATCCGTTTAAGCGCTCATTCTCAAGGTCCGTCACTCTTTCAAGACCCGAAAAATAGTTACAGAAATATTGAAACTGCTGCGCCGCCACCCCTGATGCGAGGCCCGCATCCAATCGGGAATGGGCGGTGGCTTGTTCTGTTTTGCAACGCTCGATTTCCTGCTCACAGTTCAACACATCAGTCCGTGCCTTTGCAACCACCAACTTCTGTTGATGTTCTTGATATGCCCGGTACTTCAAGAAAGGCTCAAGTTTGAATTTAAACTTTTTCATTTCATCTGCTCACAAATAGCCTTCAGTCGGTTCAACCCAATCACGTAAGGGGAGGCATCGGGGATCGCCTGCCGCAACAGCTCTGTCACCTTCGGCATCATTCTTTTCGCCATATCAATTTTAGGATTTGAACCATCCACGTATGCACCAATGGAAATCATGTCTTCAGCATCGGCATAGGTTGCCATAATGTCAATGACCTTCTCTCTGCAGGACAGATGCTCCCCCTTGATTACATCGCGCATTACACGGCTTACACTTTGAAGCACATCGATCGCCGGGTAATGCCCCCGATTGGCAAGCTTTCGGGACAAAACAATATGGCCATCCACAATGGACCGGACCGTATCCCCCACGGGATCATTCATGTCGTCTCCCTCGACCAACACGGTATAGACGCCTGTAATACTACCCTTACCTTGCACTGTGCCTGCACGCTCAAGGAGGACCGGTATCTGGGCAAAAAAAGACGGCGTATATCCGCGACTGGTTGGTGGCTCGCCAACGGCAAGCCCCACATCCCGTGAAGACATTGCAAAGCGGGTGATGGAATCGATAATCAGTAGCACGTTCTTTCCTTGATCCCGGAAATATTCCGCCAGTGTTGTTGCCAGATAGGCGCCTCGCATACGAATCAGGGGGGGGGAATCCGACGTTGCGGCAACCACCACCGCTTTTTTTAGCCCCGCTTCCCCAAGGTTGTCTTCCACAAAATCCTTGACCTCCCTGCCCCGCTCACCAATCAACCCAACAATGGTAACATCCGCTGCGGTGTGTTTGGTCATCATCCCCATCAGTACACTTTTACCCACACCGGAGCCTGCCATGATTGCCACCCGCTGGCCTCTTCCCAGGGATACCATGGTATTGATGGCCGTTACCCCCACATCCATTAACTCCCGAATCGGTTTTCGTTCCAAAGGGTTGATATGCTGCCCATACAGTGGGTATTGCTTGTCCGCCTGAATGAGCCCTTTTCCATCAATGGGATGCCCCATACCGTCCACAACCCGGCCTAAGAAATTGTCGCCCACCACGGCATGGGGATGCCTGTCTCGCAGTGAAATCCGGCTACCGGGCCGAATTCCCCGTGTATCCCCATAGGGCATCAGCAATACACGATCATCCTTGAACCCCACCACCTCCGCAGCGATAGTGCCGCCATGATCATTTTCGATAAGGCACTGGCTGCCAACCCCCATACCAACGCCGTTTCCTTCAGCGATCAAACCAATGACCTTTACGATTTTACCTTCTGCGCTGAGGCCCGGCGCAGTCTCCATAGCGTCAAAGTATGCATCCCAGGATATATTAAGTTCTTTTGTCATTTGATTCTGCTGTAAGCACCTAATTTAACCGTCAACAGCCAAATATCAATTCGTCTTCCGACCGTTGGCTGTCATTAAACACTGCCGGATTGCCTCTAATCTGTTCTCAAGCGTCGCATTCACTTCGCCAAACCGGGTCTGGATTTGGCAACCGCCTTGCTGGATTGCCGGGTTTGGGGAAACCATAACATCCTTCAAGCCTTTAACCGTAGAAAAAAAGTCCTCTTTGATGGTTTCAATATACTCATAATCGCTGGGGCTGATTTGAATTTCAACCTGAACCGGTTCCGGCACCGCATCGAAGGCTTTCAATATGGCCCGCTTCACCACTTCCTGGTCCAAACTGACTTGTGAATAGACCACCTTCTCGGTGGCTTTGCAGACCAGATCGATAATCTGCGTTTCATAGGCTGAAATTATATTATTCCATGCCGCCTCAGTGTCCGCCAAAATTCCCGATAGACGCGCCACCATATCCTGGGCCTTGGCCCTGCCTTCCAAAAGACCGTCCTGTTCGCCTTTTGCAAACCCTTCTTCATAGGCCTTTTGCAGCGCACCATCATCACTTTGGTGGATTTGATCTTCTGCCCCCCCCTTTACCTGTTGCCTGGAAAGGGCATGAGCTTTTTCTTTACTCACGAAAGATGCCACAAATCCGTCTGAACCGACGTTGGTCTTTTTTTCGTTGGCATACAGCACCTTAAAACCATCCGAAGGCTGCTTTTGAGAAGCATTTTGCCAGGCTGATGCATTAAAGCCACTATTCGGGTTATTAGACAAGGACATCCTCCTTTCCCTTACCACCCAGCACAATCGTACCATCCGCCTCAAGCTCTTTGGCAGCACGGATAATAACCTGCTGCGCTTCCTCAACCTCGGCGAGGCGGACCGGGCCCATCACCTCAAGATCTTCCAGAAGCATTTCAGCTGCCCGGGAGGAAAGGTTGCCAAGAATTTTCTGCTTCATTTCCTCACTTGCCGTCTTCATGGCCAATGCCAGCTGTTGATTTTCCACCTTCTTCAATATTTCACGCATCCCACGATCATCGACTTTGTTCAGATCTTCAAAAACAAACATTTTTTCACGGATTTCACCAGCCATCTCAGAATGTTCTTCTTCAATGGTTTCCATGATCAACTCCTCACTGGCCCGATCAAGATTGTTCAATATATCAACCACCGCATCAATGCCACCGACCTCAGTAGCATTTGAATCTATTTGGCTGAGTTCTCGCCGAAGTGTCTGGTCCACTTCACGCACAATTTCAGCCGGTACCTGGCCCAATTTTACAATCCGAATTGCAATGTCGCCTTTTTTATCATCCGGTAGGGTAGCAAGAATTTCAGAGGCCTTTTCCGGTGGCAGATGGGCCAAAATCATGGCGATTGTCTGGGGATGCTCCGAAATTATCTGTTCTCTAAGCAGACCGGCATCCACATCATGGCTCCATTCAAAAGGGATTCCCCCTTTTTCCATTTCGAGCGACCGTAAAATCCTGTCTGCTTGCTTTTGCTCAAATGCACTGCCAACCACGCTTTTTAAAAAAGTTTGGCCACCGATTGAAAGATTGTCTTTCTTTTCAACCCGGTTTACAAATTCTTCGGCCACTCTGTCTGCTACCTCAGGGGGAACGTTTTTTATGGCGGCCATGGCCGTAGCGATTTTTTTTATCTCACTGTCCGAAAGCTTTTTAAATATCTGAGCCGCTTCCGCTTCACCCAGGGAAAGTAAAAATACAGCTGCCTTTTCGGGGCCAGTCATTTTATTGGGATCCATCTTTCACTCCTCTTACGATGATGCTTCCGCCAACCAGCCCCTCAGTTGGTCTGCGGTTTTTTCGGTGTCCTGCTTTGCAAGATAAGCAGCTCTCTCACGTTCTGTCATCATGGCTTCCGGTGGCGGTAAGGCTTCGCGGCCCTCCCCGGGCAGCAACCCCTGATCTGCTGCCTGACTGGTGATCATGGTTTGCCCGACCTGTGCAGATACATTCTGGATCGCTTTAATCAGCGGCTTTACAAGCAGGGCAAAGGCGATAATAACCAAGAAAAAATACCCAACCAGATGTCCCCAACGCTTGGCTATGGAGAGCCAGTCAATAGCGGGAGATGTGCCCAGAGACATCTCATCCATTACATCAAATGAAAAGGATTCAACACTCACCTGGTCTTCCCGGTCCGCATTGTACCCCATGGCTTTCTGAACGATCCGTATAAATTGATCCAGCTCCGCCTGGGTGCGGGGAACATATTTTCTCGTCCGATTCCCGTTCTTATCCGTCTCAACTTCATATTTTCCGTCCAAAACAGCGGCCACGGAGATTCGCTTTATTTCTGAAACCGGTTTCACCGTCCGCTTGATCGTTCGGTTAATTTCATAATTCACCATTTCATTTTGCTTTTGGCCCTTTTCGGCACTGTTTGCCGCGACCCTGCCGGTGGTCCCGAGGGTGGTTGTGGGGTTTACGCTGGAAACCCCATTTGCACTGCCTTTAGAACTTTCAAGGGACTCCACAATGTTCTGCCGGCTTCGTTCCACTTGGACATCCGGATCAAATATCTCCTCGCTCATGTCCACCTGACTGAAATCCATATCGGCGGCAACGCGAACAATGGCCTTGTTTGCGCCAACGATGCGTTCCAGCATTGATTGAATGCGCTTTGCCATATTGCCCTCAAAGGCCAGTTTGTATTCCAGTTGAGAATCTGCAAGATTCTCCATTTTGTCCGATTCGCTGTTCTTTTTGGAAAGCACATTGCCATCCGTATCCACCACGCTTACCAAATCGGGCGTTAGGTCTTCAACGGCACTGGCAACCAGATTTACAACCGCTGAAACCTTTGACTTGGACAGTTTTGACCGAAGCTTTAGCAGAACAGAGGCAGAGGCAGGCTTGGCTTCTTCGATAAAAACAGAATCTTTGGACATAACAATCATAACCCGGGCATCGATTACTTCATGAAAATCTTTGATGGTCCGCGCCAGCTCACCTTGCAGCGCCCGCTGATAGTTCAATTTCTGAACAAACTCTGTGGTTCCGAAATCGGCATCGTCAAACACTTCAAACCCAACGGCCCCGCCTTTTGGAAGTCCCATCCCCGCCAGTGACAATCGGATATCATACACTTTTTCCGATGGCACCAGAATGAGGCTGCCACCACCTTCAATCTTAAACGGAATCTTCTGCTCTCTGAGTTTGTCTGCTACGAGCGAGGCATCTTCCGAAGACAAATCCCCAAAAAGCGGCTGATATTGGGCCTTTTGACCATACTGATACACACTGAAAAGGGCAAATACCAGCGCAACCAGCACAACGACCATCACCAGCTTTCTGGAAAACGGCATTGCCTTGAATATGTTTCCGATCTGTTCAAATAATGAGTTCATATTTCCTTTACCTGCTCCAGTTATCTTTTCGCCATGCCGTTATCACATCCGGCTGATTTCCTTGTAAGCATCCAATACCTTGTTGCGGACCTGGACCAAGAGGCGCAAGGACAGGTCTGCCTTTGTGATTGCCAACATGCCTTCATGGATCCCAAGTGTTCCCTTGGCAACCCTTTCCATTGAAAGGTCTGCATCATGCTGCAGGGTGTTGACATCTGCGATTGCTTCCTTGAGTTTCTCTCCGAAACCACCGGCCTTGACATCTGTTGGTTTCTTGGAACTGGATGGCCCATTAAGCTCTATTCCTTCTATGCCGACTGTCCTAATCATTGAATTCCTCCCTTATTTACCGATCTCCAAGGCTTTCAAGATCATGCTCTTTGAGCTGTTCATGGCAGTAACACTGGCATCGTAAGCCCGACGCGCCAGCATCATATCCGCCATCTCTGTTAGCAAGTTAACATTGGGCATGGCCACGTATCCGGTGTTCGGGTCTGCATCCGGGTGTGTCGGATTGTATACCAAACGGAAACTCTCATCCGAACGGACCACCTCAGACACCTCGACCCCGAGGGGCTCATCCTGCTGTTTTTCTAGTGTCTCCTTGAAAGACGATAGCTTCTTTTCAGCAAGGACCACCATTTTCCGACGATACGGCCCGCCCTCTTCTGTCCTGGTAGTTTCGGTATTTGCCAGGTTTTCAGCGATTACGTTAATCTTGGTCCGCTGGGCTGAAAGGGCGGAACCACTTATTTTCATGGCTTGCAGCAAATCCATTAGCGGCCTCCTTCCGTAATGCTATATTTTATGGTGCCAAGTTTTCTGAGCAACATTTCCAGATTGGTCCGATATTGAAGATTGTTTTCCGCCAAATGGGTCATTTCACGGTCAATATCGACCGACACCTGGGTCTGGTCTGATTTAACAACAGTATGGTCTGACGTATCAGGAGTTCGTTGCGACAGGTGTTTCTGGTGTGTGTGACGCAACTGGAATGAGCTGGGGGTGTCGATTGCTTTTTCGAGCGTTTTCTTGAAATCGATATCTGTTGGCTGATAACCGACCGTGTCCACGTTCGCGATGTTGCCTGTAAGCACCCGATGTCGATCCGATGAAACATTGAGCGCCTTGTGAAGCACATTAATCGCACGATCAAATAATATGGAATCCGTCATTGACAACCTCCTTAACGAAATGGTCCCCATTACAAAGATTTCAATGGGGTTACTTGATAAGGAAGCAAATTATGTGCCGGATGCTAAGGATTCTACCGTTTCTTTGTATTCATTCAGCTTATTTCGGAGGGTTCGCACACTGATGCCCAGCATTTTGGCGGCATGGGTACGATTGCCGTTGGTTTGCCCCAAGGTCTGAAATATCAACTTTTTTTCAACCTCTTTTAAAGGGGTTGGTTCAAAATTACCATTAATTTCAAACGTTTGATTCTCCGCAGAGGGCGCGTTCCCCACAAGGGTTTCTGATAGGAACAAGTCTTTTTCATGGATCTTTGTACCGTCACAGAGAAGGACCGCCCGCTCAATGATGTTTTCGAGCTCCCTGACATTGCCATTAAACGGCTGGGTCATTAATTTCTGAGCGGCCGATGATGACATTTTTTTGACGCTTCGACCGTCAAGCGAATTGTATTTTTCGATAAAATGCTGGGCCAGTAACGGGATGTCCTCCGCCCTGTCCTTGAGTAGTGGGAGCTTGATGGGAATGACATTGAGTCTGTAAAACAGGTCTTCCCGGAACTTCTGTTCCTCAATTGTCTGTTTCATATCCCGATTGGTTGTGGCAATAACGCGGATGTCGACCGGAACCGGCCGACCCCCCCCAAGCCTGTCCACTTCGCGCTCTTGAAGAACCCGTAGGAGTTTGGCCTGAAGGTGCAGTGGCATTTCAGTGATCTCATCCAAAAGGATGGTGCCGCCATCCGCCAGCTCAAATTTGCCGGGCTTTTTTGATACCGCACCGGTAAACGCGCCTTTTTCATGTCCAAAAAGTTCGCTTTCAAGCAGCGTTTCAGGAAGCGCTCCGCAGTTGATGGCAACAAAGGGGCCTTGACGGCGGGCGCTATGTTCATGAATGTAGCGCGCGATCAACTCCTTACCGGTGCCGCTGTCACCCTGAATCAATACCGACGCCCTGCTGTCAGCCACCTGTTTGGCAAGATCCAACAATTGCTGCATCACGGCGTTTTGGGTGACAATACGGGTAGTTGTTGACTGCGCTGTCACCGATTTTGGGGAATCTTTCTCTGTAAACACTTGCTGTACCAGAAGTTGCAGTTGCGTCTCATCGACCGGCTTTGATAGAAAATCAAACGCCCCGGCCTTCATCAGCTTCACTGCCGCATCAACCGATGCCGAACGTGAAACGAAGAGCACCTGCGTGGCGTTATCTCCCGTTATCGCGGCCTCAACCAATGCCATCGGGTTGAGTCCTTCTGTTTCATAGCTTGCGATCATGAATAAACAGGGAATCGCCTTAATTTTTTCAACCACATCGGCACTACCGGGCAAGGGAATCGGTACGAATCCCCACTGCTCCAGCCACCGGCTTAACATCATCCGATCTTTTGGATCATCGTCTATGATTAGAATGTTCCGATTCAACGTCATACGCCTGTTCCGTTCAACTTTTACTTAACCTGTCCGATAATGCCATCGTGTTTAGTTCTTCCTTGGCCACACGGGCCCAGAACTCATCGCCAGACCCCAGTATTTCCGTTAAGACAGCTCTCGCCCTTTCCGGTAGCAGGGCCTTTTGATACGAATCAGCCAACGAAAACAGCAACCCGGGAGGTCGTTGGCTCTCTGTAAATTTCAATGCCATGGTAAACGCATCCACGGCCTTGTCATAGGCAGAAAGGCTTAAATAAGTCTCGCCCAGAAGTTGATATGAGTTTTTCAAATCTGAAAACCGGTGTTCCTTTGACTCTGCCAGCAGATTAATCGCCTGTACCACCCGTGATGGAACCTGCACCAGTTGTCCCATGGTCCGGAGCAAATTGGCCTGACGTATCAAAATATCTATTTTTTCACTGTCGGTTTGACTGCAGGTAAAAGCGCTCTTTAGCAAATGAAGTGCCTCGTCATGGGCATTATCCGCTACCAAGAGTTGGCTCAGGCGCAGATACGCCGCCGGTTTGATCTGGTCTTTGCCCTCAGAACCGATGTAGGCATAAAAGAATTCTTTTGCTTGGGATGTTTTACCGATTTCCTGGTGAGCCACCCCCAGCCGATAATAAAGGGATGCGGAACGCTTACCGCGACGGGTAAGTTTATAGGCCCTTTTTAAAACAACCGCTGCCTGATCGTAGAGATATCCTTCCAAAAACGCAGCGCCCACCATCTCAAATATTTCCGGATTTTCAAACCGATGAACGAGTTGCTTGTCTTTTTCGTATGCAGCAATAACACCGGTAAAATCATTTTTTTGTGACAATTGGCTGAATAGCTTTTCAAATGAAGATTCAAGCACAAAGGCGGCCTCGTTTTTCAGCTCTCTGAGGTTTGCGCCCCCTATTTTCCGAAGGGTATTAATACTGGCTTTGTAATTATCGGCCTGATAATACAAATCGGCAAGCTTTACCATGGCAAGTTTTGCCATGGGATGATCTTTAAAGTCCTTTATGATCTTTCGGTAAACTCTCTCTTTTTCATACCTTGTGGAAAGAAAAGCTGCATGCCGGATGGCACTGATCGCAAAGCCGTCTGTCCCGGGATAGGCGGTCATGACAAACTGGTATAGTTTATCCGCTTTTTCCGGATGGTTGCTATCTTTATATGTGTCGGCGATTCTGGCAATCAGAATCGACGTGTCCGGTCTTCCTGGATAAAGATTTACCGTTTGAATGAACGCCCTTCTGGCGTCTTCGAAATGCCCGAGTTGATAGTGCAGATTGCCGATAATCATGGCCAAATCCTTGTTCTGTAAAATACTGTCCGGATGGTCTGCCACCACCTCTTCAAGCACCGACAATGCCGCCGTGTACTCGTCAGACTCGTACAATTCCTTACCAAGGGCAATTTTAACAGCGGTCACAAACGGACTTTTTGGATACTGCTTTAAAAACTGTTTATAGGTCTCGATGGCGTCCTTTATCTTTTTCTGGGTGGTATAAATCTGGCCCAACGCGTACATGGCCTCAGGACATCCGGCATGCTCCGGATAATCCTTCAAAACAATTTTGAAGTACCCCTTTGCCTCAGTGAAATTATCGAGTTTTTGAAATGTCTTACCAAGCCCCAGCATGGCATATGGCACATAGGGCGAATCCGGAAAATAGCTGATGGCATCCTGAAAAAATGTTACGCCATCCAGGAATACATCCTCCTGATCTTGGGTGTTCATTTTATAGTTCAAATACCCATGAAGGAAATAAAAAGGCTCCTGGCATGTCCCCTCAACCATCATCGGAAACTGCGTGTGGACCCGGTTAAAAGCCTCTTGCCATTTTTTCTGTTCACACAACGCAAGCGCACTTCGCATATCGTCTGTATTGCGGCATTCATGGGCCATGATCGCATCAAGCAAACCATCCAGCCCGCCTGATGTTTTGCTCCCCGTCGAATGCGCTGTCACAGCGGAACGCGTCTGTGAGAAAGCGGGGAGCGCCAACACCGCCTTGTTGGAAGGAGATTTTCCTGCATTCGGGAGCAACTCAGTTTCGGGCCCCACCCGTTTCTCATCGCGCTTTGGCTCCGCTTTTCGGGGCAGGTTGTTCGACGCTTCTTGGCTTGGGTGGTCTTCTTCCGCTGCTTTTGCCTGTTTAGCCGACGTGATCACCGGTTTTTCGGCAGCCACCGTCAGCTGTAAGAGCAACTCGTTTGACGCATTGGACCAGTCTCCAATCACGTCGGTTATGCTTAGCTGAGACTGAAAAACCAGGGCGACCACATTATTGGGTAGGCTTTCGATTCTGACCTGTTGAATGGCGTGCTGCTTGACGCCGGTCTTTTGAACGTTCTTCGACAAGGTCGCCCGATTGAAGGCGACCATAAATTCACGAGGCTCGACGTGGATAATTTTATACCCCGCCTTGCCACTGAGGGTGATGCGGACGTCTGATGCCGAATCACCGAGATGAATTCCTTCAATGCGTGGTGCGGCCAAAGCGGTGGTAGGGATCAGCATCAACGCCAAAACCACACACCATCTTTTTAATGTTGTTCTTAGAAAAACCGGCATCATCTATTTTTTTCTAAAGGTTAGCCACGGGCAACAATCCCCTTGGCAGCATTCTGATACAAGTACGCCCATAGGACGAGCAAACAACGTGCCAGAAAAAGAAAACAAACATAAAACTGTCAATGCAGGCATTTTCATAGCGCATCGCAAAGACCGATATTTGCAACAAAATAAATCCGTTCAACGTCTTGTGATATTAAATTAATTTTTCCCAGGAAAACGGTCAAATGTCGAATAAAGGTAGGTTGGCATGCGCGAGACGGACGGGAAGCGTTAGAAAATCATCGGCTTCAACGGCAAACGTCAAAATTATGACAATAATCGATTATGCAGATGGGTCGCATAACCAAGCCTTTAACTTGAATAAATTTAAACGTCTTAAAACTGGTTCAAGTGGCTTCTATTTTTAATTTTTTGATTTTTTCCACCAAGGTGGTCCGATTCATCTTCAATAGATCTGCCGCCTTTGCTTTCACCCACTTGGTCTCTTCCAGCGCCTCCAGAATGAGTGCTTTCTGATACTGATCGACCGCCTCATTAAATCCGACACTCAAGTCCACTGTCAATGGTGGAGCCACAGAAACCGGGTCCTCTTGCCCCCTAATCTGACGGGGCAAATCCGCGCGTTCGATGATGTCCCCCTCAACCAGCACAGACAGTCGCTCGATCATGTTTTCAAGCTCCCGGACGTTGCCGGGCCACTCATAAGCCATCATGGCATCCATGGCCTCGTCTGAAAAAACTTTCATACGTTTTAAGTCCATGCGCCGCCGGCCACCCATTCGATTTAAAAAGAAACTGATCAGAAGCGGGATATCACTTTTCCGATGGCGCAGGGGGGGAGCTGAAATGGGGATAACATTCAGCCGGTAAAAGAGATCTTCCCTGAACGTCCCCTCCTCAATGCTGTGCATCAAATTTTTGTTTGTGGCAGCCACAACACGGATATCCACTGAAATTGATTTGGCGCTGCCAACCCTCTCAAAACATTTCTCCTGAAGCACCCGCAGCAGTTTAACCTGAAGGTCCGGGCTCATGTCACCGATTTCATCCAGAAATATCGTTCCGCCGTTTGCCACCTCAAATCGACCGATCCGTGCACGGTGAGCACCGGTAAACGCCCCTTTTTCATGGCCAAACAATTCGCTTTCCAGCAATTCCCTTGGAATAGCACCACAATTGATCGTAACCATGGGGGATTCATTTCTTCTACTGTAAAAATGGATCGCCCGGGCAATGAGTTCTTTGCCGGTGCCACTTTCTCCAGTAATCAACACCGTACTCTGGGTGTTCGACACTTTTGAGACGGTATTAAAAACTTTTTTCATTTCGGGACTTTCACCCACGAGATCCCCGAAATGGCAGCCCGGCAGCTGGTCTTCTTTTCGGCGCCGAAGCCCAAAACTCACTTTGGCATTTAACGCCTTCTCAATGGTTGATTTGATCCTATCCGGCGGATCACTGTCCGTCAGGTAATCAAACGCACCCCGCTTGATCAATTCGACCGACTGCCGGTAAGAAGCGTTTTTTGAATAAACGACACAGGGAATGGATGGATATCGTGTCGTGAGAAGATCTAGAATAGAAGGAGCAACGACATCTGACGCAGAGACGTCGGTCACCACTACATCTACCGCGGCGTTGTCAAGAAGATCTGATGCAGCATCCAATCCGTCAGCAGCTTCAACATGAACATCCTCGGCCTCTTGCATGAGGCCGGTTAACAATTCTGTAATGTCAGGGGCATCTACAGCAAGGATCTTTGGCATATCATGTGCCTTTAACGCAATTAGCTATTTTGATTCACATCATTTCCCAAAGATTTTCTCCAATTTTTCTGAAATAGCTTCTGCCGTGAACGGTTTCACCACATAATTGGTAACGCCTGCCTGAACCGCATCAATGACATTTTGCTTTTGCGCTTCGGCAGTCACCATCAGAAACGGAATCTCTTTCATATTATCCGTACTGCGCACGTTTTTAAGAAGATCGAGCCCGGTCATTTTCGGCATATTCCAATCCGAAATGATGAGATCAACGGTTGTCTTTTTTAACTCTTCAAGGGCCGTTGTACCATCGTCAGCTTCAATGATATTTGAAAAACCGATCTGCTTGAGAATATTTTTCATGATTCGTCGCATGGTCGCAAAATCATCAACTATCAGGATTTTCATTCCCAAATCCATAAATAGAGCCCTCCTTCTGTGGTATTTCAGACGATCATTCGTCAATATTGCTGTGGCCCGTTCAATGGGCAGTGTACCGAGCCATTCAGCACTGTTTAAAATAAAACGATATGAATTGCAACTAAACTAGAAAAAATAAGGTAACACAACCCATTATTGGGCCAGACAGACTTCAATTGTAAATTCATGCTCATCCAACTTAAAAGGGATGGCAATTTTCGGCCCATCGGTTATATGGATGATCTGATGCCCTTTCCCCGTAATAACGGATGGAATGGCTGCTTCGAATACCTTTCCCTTTTCTTCCAATTTCTGACGCGCCTGACCGGAGATCATGTTGGTCAATTCCCCGGCGGCATCTGCCACCTCACTGTCAAGTTCATGGATTTCTTCACCAAACATATTCGAAACGATTTTTAATATACTTCCCTCGTCAAATGTAACCGAAATCGTACCATTGGCAGCACCGGTAATACCAATAACCCCGGTCACATCCCCACGGGCAGTATTGTCCTTTTTTAAAAATGGCTTGCCGGCAGTGGCCTTTAAAAACGCCATGGTTTCAATAACGCTGATTGTGGCATCAATAAATGGGTTAATGATGCTTGCGTCCATTCAACACCCTCCTTTTTTACGATAAAATGCCCTTTCATGTCTGAATGGACATTAAATAATATCTGGATCTCCTGTATTAAACCGAAGAATCTGTTTCAATGTGGAATAACTGTCCAGGTCCATTGACTCGAAATTGACGGCAAAGCCGCCCGCATCTTTTCGCGCCACATGTCCGCTCATTGTCAATGCCATCGGCTCAGTTGTGCCAGACAGATATAAGACAACCTGACAGGGAGTATGAAGCGGTACTGTTTTATCTGTTTTAACGTACACGCCACTCAGGCTGATATTACTTGAATCACCCGTGACATTAATTTTCAATTCGTCAAAGATTACTTCTATATCCACCTGAAATGCGACACGGACATTTTGTCGCTTGTCATTTTCAGCACCGGCCATTGCTATCCCTTTCCCCGATGGTTTTCTTTGTTTTTTACTGCTTCCCGAATGGCCTTTCGTTGTTCATAGAAAGAATAAGCGATTAATTTTTCGCGTTCTGTTTCGTCGATGATAATAAACTTAATGGAAATTTCAAAGGCTTTTTCCCCTTTATCTTCACAGGAGGCTGCACGAACCACCTCACCGTAGGCCTGAAAAGTTCCCATGGTGAATCCAGGCAACGAAAGAGAAATGAGGACCTTCTGACCGATGGGTATGGGACGGTCCAAAACGACCTTTACACCCACCCCACTAATATTTCGCGTTTCACCCAGACAGGTCGCCTCGGCAGTCGCCTGCTCCGGTTCCAGCTTTTGCAAAATGCGATTGAGCTTTTCATCAATATGGATCAACCACTGAAGAATGTGGGTTGACTGCGCATCATCCCCCGATTGGCTTTCATCTGCGACATTTTCACCCGTGAGTGGTGGAAACGGCAATTCAGTGAACGGCTGATAGGGCCTGACCCGCTGAAACTCTTCCTCATCAATAACCTTAATCCGGATCTGCGTGCTAAGGGTAGCGCGAACGTACTCTCGTCGTTCCTCTCTGTTTTCAGACAATTTTATATCCCTCTCTCTAAGGAATAAAATCCACCGCCAAAGTCCTGCCAAACGATACCAATCAATTGGAAATTCATGTCGTTATATCACTGGTTGCCATCTGTGTAAACAATGAAATAACCGTCGCCGGCTCATACCGGCTCATGATAAATGGCACCATTGTCGAAGAGATTGAGAAGGGCATCAACGATGACCGGATCAAATTGACTGCCGGCCGCCCCTTTGATGATCTGCACGACCTTCCTGGTGTCCATTTTTTTACGGTATGCGCGGTCTGAAGCCATGGCGTCAAAGGCGTCCGCCACTGAAAGGATCCGGGCCAGCAACGGAATCTGTGTTTCTTTGAGCCCATCCGGATAGCCGGTGCCATCAAATCTTTCATGGTGACAGCGAATAATTTCCTGCTCGCGGTCCCACATACCCAGTTTCCCGACAATGTCCGCTCCGAGGTTGGGATGTTCTTTGATTTTCTCATATTCGTCGGTCGTCAATTTACCCGGTTTCAAGAGAATATTGTCCGGAATACCAATTTTTCCAATATCATGAAGCGGTCCGGCAAAATTTAAAGTATCGAGCTCTTCGGGCGAGCAGCTTAACTCTTTTCCAATCAAAAGGGAGATGTCTGTCACTCTGTTTGAATGCTGTTGGGTATACGGGTCTCTTACTTCAATCGCTTTTACAAACGCGTATAGGGTGGAAAAAAAATTGTCATAAATATTTTCATACAATGCAATATTTTCAATGGCATGGGATGCATTCTGGGTAAGGAACGAAAGATAATAGAGGTCCTTTTCCGAAAACGTTTTCGGCCCGTTTTTGATCACCGCTGTCAATAAGCCAAAAGTCTTTTCCCGGATTTTCACCGGTACGATCATGCAGGACCGAACCGCCTCGGGAAGTTGATGCCCGTTGTTTTCTGACATCAGCAATGGCAACTGGTCTAAGGCACTCTCCAACATCAGTTTTTCCATTTGCTGCCCAAAGCTATCGGTTTCTGCGCACAGGGCGGTTTCGACCTTGGGATTATCTCCGTCATTGCCGTTTTTCTTAATCGCTCGGGTAATGCAAGTGATCCGGGATGGCGTTTTCTCGTTATCCATCAACAGTGAAAAATGGGACTCGTCCGCCCCACTGATTTCCATGGCGGTATTGGCAACCTGCTTGAAAATCTCCTGGTTGCTGGCCACGGTGCTAAGATCACTTAGAATTTTATTCAGAATGTTGAGCCCTTCGATTTTATATTGCAGCTCCTGGTTAACTGTTTCAAGAAGTGCTTTGCTTTCCACCTCTTTTTTCAGGAGCATATTTTCCGCGAAGAGCTTGCGTTCTCTTAGAACCCGCATCAGACAAAGTTCCATCTGATTCAAACTTACCGGCTTCACCAGGAAATCCACCACCCCGTTTCGCAGCGTCTGAATGGTTGTTTCAAGCGAGGGATAACCGGTCATAACAATAACGGGGATGGTATTGTCAAAGGTCCTGATGTGTTCGGCAAGTTGCAGACCATCCATTTCAGGCATATTCATATCCGTAAAACAACAACTGATGTCCTCATTGTTCAGCACATCGACAGCTTCAACGCCGTTTCGAGCAGTTACAATCCGGTATCCTTTTTCCTCGAAAAATTCCTTTGTGACGGCAAGAATATGTTCCTCATCATCAACAAAGAGAATGGTATTTTCTTCACTTGTCATGGTGAATCCATCCCACTAAAGACATTTATAAATTATTCAGCCGACTTGCCGTATCATCGGTAGCCTACGAGATCGCACAACGTATTATCGGAAAGGCGCACTGCTGAAAACGATTTTCAATAGACTTTATATCGGACGTTTTTTTAGATCCTTTAGCACTGAATAGATGATGTCATTTCTCGCAAGGCCTTTTTCCATGCCAAACGATAACAATTAACCGGCACTAAAAACACCCAACGGGAAACATCCCCTAAAAGATGCACCCTTGAAACATGCAAACAAATGCAATATGAAGTTCTTATGTGAAAGCAGATGTTGATGTGAACCCCTTATTACGGAAAAATTTCGGAAAAACTGTAATTTATGACCATTCAGATAACAGCTGTTTATGGTAGCCCGAGACGTAAAGGAAATACCGCCACATTACTGAATCAGGCGGTTCAGGGAGCCAGGGATGCGGGGGCCAACGTTGAGAAAATAGTGCTCCGGGACCTGAAAATGTCCCCATGCCTTGAGATTTATGCCTGCAAACAAGAAGGTGAATGTGCCATCAAGGATGACTTTCAGCAATTGCGGGATAAAATCCTGTCATCCAACGGTCTTATGCTCGCTTCACCAATTTTTTTCTATACCGTCAGTTCTCACACGAAGATATTGATGGATCGCTGCCAGTCGCTCTGGGTCAAAAAGTACTGGCTCGAAAAGCCACCGGCCACCCGGAACAATTTACAAAGAAAGGGCCTTGTGATTTCTGTGGGTGCGACACAGGGGAAAAAGTTGTTTGATGGCGCGCAGCTTAGCATGAAATATTTTTTTGATGTGCTCGATATGTCACTGTGGAAGATGCTGACATATCGAGGCCTTGACTTTGAAGGAGATGTTGGAAAACATCCTGAATACCTTTCAGAGGCCTATGAAGCAGGCAAGCGTATGGTTGAGGAAATTAGAGACCGACGTTGATGGTCGCCGTTCCCCCAACCATACCTAAATTTATCAATTGCAGGTTCTTATCAGCTTAATTGAGCCGCCGCTTTGAGAATTTTGTCATAATCCGGTTCTTCGGATACCTCTTTGACCAATTGCACATATTGAACAATCCCTTGCCGGTCCACGATAAAAACCGCCCGTGCCAAAAGACGGAGTTCTTTGATCAGCACCCCGTAGGCCGTGCCGAAAGCCCCTTCCAGATGGTCCGACAGGGTAATGACCCGGTCAACCCCCATGGCCCCACACCATCGTTTCTGGGCAAAGGGAAGGTCCATGCTCACCGTCAGAATCTGAACATCCTGGGAAAGTTTGCCGGCGGCGTCATTGAATCGCCGTGTCTCCATATCGCACACGGGCGTGTCTAATGACGGTACCGATGAAATGATACATATTTTGTCTCTATAAGATGACAATGACACCGGATTGAGATCATTATCAAGCAGTGTTACGTCTGGAGCAGGCGTGCCTTTTTTCATTTCGCCGCCCAGAAGGGTCAGTGGATTTCCTAAAAATGTCACAACACCTGAACGCTCTTCCATGGCACCTCCTTTACTGTCAGTGAGTTAACGATTGACGCATACACCCATTTTCGAATTCATCAAAGATTGCTTTGAACCATAACGACATGGTTCATTTGGTCTGGTAAGGCATCACCGCAATTTTTTCATTTTATACTCATATGATAACAACGCAACACCTTCCTGCAACCCATAGGAATGAAATTAGCCCCTTGATCAGAAACATACACGCAGGTAAGCACCCTAAAAAAGGGCATAAACTCCGACTTCGAAACCGTATATCTCGGCAGAAGGTTGTCGTCTTGTTATTATAAAAATTGCCCCCAGTCCTTGACTGCTAACTGTCGACTGACGACTCTCGACCCACGACTTCCGACTTAGCCGGGTTAGGTCAGCGGGGTGCTGTCGGCCGTTTAAAGCACATGAGATAATTGACGTGGACATTCCCGCCAAGGGAATATCGTCGCATCAGCGGATTGTAGTGCATCCCGGTCGCGCTTTCAAACGTCAGACCACTGGTGCGCCCCCACTGTTTTAGCTCCCGAGGGGTAACGAATTTGGTATAGGAATGGGTGCCTTTTGAAACCAGCCGCAGCAGATACTCGGCACCGATGATCGCAAATAAAAAGGATTTTGGATTGCGGTTCAATGTGGCAAAGAAAATATGCCCACCAGGCCGAACAAGCTCTCTGCAGGCGCGCACTATCCGAGGGGGGGAGGGTACATGCTCCAGAAGCTCCATACAAACGACCACTTCAAACGAAGCCGGCGCTTGCGTGGCGAGCGACTCGGCCGTCAGTTGCCGATATTCGACACGACGCCCGAATTGGACTGAATGCTGCTTTGCCGCCGCAAGGGCCGCACCGCTCATGTCAATGCCGGTAACAACAGCGCCTTTTTCGGCCAATGCTTCCGCCAGTATGCCCCCGCCGCATCCAACATCAAGCACCCGCTTTCCGTTCACACCGGCATGGGCAAGGATGTATGATAGCCGCAGTGGATTGATATCATGAAGTGCTTTTAACGCACCACCACGATCCCACCAATGGTCCGCCAGTGATGAAAATTTAGAAAGCTCAACCGGATCGACATTCGCTCCATGGTTCTCCATTATTGTCCCTTCCCCCGGTAAATAAATTTTCTTGACAATCTTTCATATCATGTTAATGATTTTTATCAAATTAACTTAACTTAGTTAACTTAACTACAGGCACAGAATTTAATGTACGTTCTTTTCATTATCAACCTTCTTGTATATGTCGTCCCTGTCGGTGTCTCCGGCAACAGGGGAAATGGTTGATAATGGCCTAAAGTTAACTCTCTTCATTAGTACAAACAAACCGTTATCAGCCACCTGGCCGATAACGGTTTTTTATTTTTTATCAAAAACAGAACAACCAAACAGACTCTATGATCAAGGGGACACTATTATGGACATGACAGGTGCACAAATTCTTTTAAAGACGTTAAAAGATGAGGGGGTGGACACCATCTTCGGATATCCGGGCGGCGTTGTTCTCGATATTTATGACAACATGGAAACCTCCGGCATTCATCACGTTCTCGTCAGGCATGAGCAAGCGGCCATCCATGCCGCAGATGGATACGCACGGGCCTGTGGCAAAGTGGGTGTCTGCTTGGTCACCTCCGGGCCCGGTGCCACCAACACCGTTACCGGTCTTGCCTCCGCGAACATGGATTCCATCCCACTGGTGGTTTTCAGCGGTCAGGTGCCCACCAGTCTTATTGGAAATGATGCCTTTCAGGAGGTCGATATCGTGGGCATCACGCGTCCCTGCACCAAACATAATTATCTTGTTGCGCATACGAAGGATCTGGCAAGAATCATAAAGGAGGCATTTCATATCGCAACCTCCGGCAGACCGGGCCCGGTCCTTATCGACCTGCCGAAAAACGTGATCGAAGAAACCATTCGGTATAAAAAACCGGACACCGTGAAGTTAAAGTCCTACAACCCGACATACAACCCTAACCAAAAACAGCTGAAAAAGGTGGCCAATCTGATCAAGAATGCCAAACGGCCGGTTATCCTGGCCGGTGGGGGAATAATTCTTTCAAAAGCATCATCAGAATTGATCACCCTGGCCCACAAAACAAAGATTCCTGTGACCGCAACCCTGATGGGGCTGGGGGCCTTCCCCGGAACGGACCCCCTCTGGCTGGGCATGCTCGGCATGCATGGCACCTACCGCGCCAACATGGTCACCGGGTTTTGCGATTTAATGATTGCTGTGGGCGCCCGGTTTGACGACCGGGTAACAGGTCGTGCCGATGCATTTGCGGCCCAGTCGGACATCGTTCATATTGATATCGATCCCACATCCATCCAGAAGAATGTACCGGTCTCTACCCCGGTTGTTGGAGATTGCAAGGTCACCCTGGGAGATCTGAACAGGCTGCTGGATGAACAAGGCATCTCCTATGACGCCAAAAGTCGTCAACTGTGGCTGGATGACATTGAAAAATGGAAAAGCACCCGTCCCCTTGCCTATCAACAGACAGATGTTATCAAGCCCCAGTATGTCATCGAACAGCTTTATGAACTGACAAAGGGAGATGCTATCCTGACAACCGATGTGGGGCAACATCAGATGTTTGCGGCCCAGTATTATCACTTTGACCGGCCCAATCATTTTATCACCTCCGGGGGGTTGGGGGTCATGGGATTTGGCCTGCCTTCAGCAGTGGGCGCCCAGATCGCCTGCCCTGACAAGTTAGTTGTCAATATCGCCGGTGACGGCAGCTTCCAGATGAATCTCCAGGAGCTCTCAACTGCCATGCAGGAGTGTCTGCCGATAAAAATCGTAATTCTAAACAATCAGTTCCTTGGAATGGTCCGACAATTCCAGGAGTTGTTCTGCAACAAACGATATGCCGAAACCAGGATGAAGCATGCACCTGACTTTGTAAAACTGGCCAGCGCCTATGGCGCCACGGGGCTCAGGGCCACCAAACCCGAAGAGGTGGCCAAGGTTCTGAAGGAGGGACTGAGCCATCCTGGCCTGGTCATTATGGAGTTTGTGGTCGAACAGGAAGAGTGCGTATATCCGATGGTACCAGCCGGTCGGGCGGTGACCGATATGCTGCTGGCATAAGTTATACCGGATACCACTTGGGTACATTTTACAAAATGTTAATCTTATAAAAAATGATGGTCTCGCAAAAAGTCCAACGGCTACTTTTTACTCGGTGTTAAGTTTTAAGCAACTAATTTAAATGTAAAAACAAGTCTTAATACTTAAATCTTAAATCTTAAAACACATGAATTCGGCTTTTTACGAATTCATCAAGAAATAAGGAATTTATCATGTCAATATCTCGGTGCGTTCTATCCCTTCTCGTCGACAACGAACCCGGCGTCTTATCACGGGTTGTGGGGCTTTTCAGCGGCAGAGGATATAACATTGAAAACCTGTGTGTGGCTGAAACCATTGACCCCAAAATATCAAGAATCACCCTTGTGACCCATGGCGACGATCTCATTTTGGAACAGATCAAAAAGCAGCTGAACAAACTGATTAATGTACTGAAAGTACACACCCTCACCGGCACCGATTATGTGGAGCGGGAAATGGCCTTAATCAAAGTATCAGCAAAAGCGCAACACCGAGCGGAAATATTGCGGATTGTGGATATTTTTCGTTGCAAGGTTGTGGATGTGGGGGCAGAGCATTATACCATCGAAGTTACCGGCAACAAGGGCAAGCTGGATGCCATCCTGAGCCTGCTGAAACCGATCGGTATTAAGGAAATTGCCAAAACAGGCGCGATTGCACTGTTTCGGGAGCCAAAGTAGCTCAGGGGGCAGGGCGTTTTTCATAGTATTTCAGAAATACGTCCGGCCGGTCGCCTTGCTACATGTCGACCGGCCGGCAATTGGATTCACCAGGACTCCCTTATGAATGGAAAAGGCTGTTAGTCACCCATCTGTGCCATGTAGTCATCATAGAGGGTCTCTAATTTCAGTTTATGCTTGGCCTCTTCCTGGCAAAGTACTTTGAAGAGGTTTTTCACCTCTTTCTGGTCTGCTTTGTCCTGCAGGTCATTGTATAAGGCCAGGGATTTTTCTTCCCGTTTGATGGCAAGGTGCAGCATATCCTTATAGGCCATCCCCTTTTCATATTCGATATCCACCAGAAAATTACTTCGTTTCAAATCGGGTATCCACTTGAATTTATACTTTTCAATGCCCTTTTCCCCAAGGCTCTCCAGAAGCGTCACGTGCCGTCCCTCCTCCTGTGCAAACTCCTGAAACAGTTCCCGATATCCGGATAGTGATTCCATTTGGCTGATCTCTTCATAGAACGCCTTGGCCTCTTTTTCCTTCGCAATGGCAAAATCGATGATGTCTTGAAATTTTTCAAACTCCATAAAACGCTCCTTTCTTAATTTGGGACGAATGGCGCTCAAACCACCAACGAACCTATTAACGCTGTCATTTTTGACATATGATTTTCAAGTAAATATGTTTCAATGCCTTCCAATATCTCCATGGTGGCATGGGGGTTTACAAAATTGGCGGTTCCCACCTGGACGGCCGTTGCACCGGCGATCAGAAATTCCAAGGCGTCCTGGGCGGTCATAATCCCCCCCATTCCGATCACGGGAATACGGACCGCACTGGCGGTCTGCCAGACCATGCGCAGCGCCACCGGCTTGATCGCAGGGCCTGAAAGCCCACCGGTAATATTGGCCAATTTGGGGCGCCTTGTCTGGACGTCGATGGCCATACCGGTCAGTGTATTTATCAACGATACGGCGTCTGCGCCAGCGCCCTCAACACTTTTTGCAATTTCGGCGATATCGGTTACATTGGGAGAAAGCTTCACGATAACCGGTTTGGCAGTTTTCAAACGAACGGCCGTTACCACCTGCTCGGCTGAAGCCGCACAAACACCAAAGGCAATTCCACCGGCCTTAACGTTGGGGCAAGAAATGTTTACTTCCAGGGCGGCTACACCATCGCAATCGTTCAAACGTTCGGCCAAGGCCGCGTACTCTTCAATCGTTTTGCCGTATATGTTGACCACCGTCGGTGTGGGCACTGTTTTTAAAAATGGAATCTTTTTTTCGATAAACGCCGCCACGCCGACGTTCTCCAGACCGATGGCGTTTAACATGCCACAGGCTGTTTCCACGATTCTGGGGGGCGGATTACCAGGGGACGGATTGAGGGAAATCCCCTTTACGACAATGGCACCCAACCGCTCAAGTTGGGTAAAATTTTTAAATTCCCGACCATAGCCAAACGTACCGGAGGCGGTCATAACAGGATTTTTAAGCCTAAGCCCGCCAATGTTTACTGACAAATCAACGTGATGGTTCATATTCGATTAAAATGCCGCGTGAAGGAAGTTGAAACCACACCTCATTAGTACTCATTCTTAAACACTGCTCTTTGGTTAACATGAATTCCGCCAAATATCCATAATATTATTATTCCCTCACAAATCGGTTGGTTATAAGAAGGCTTGAACCTGCGAGGCGTATATGCTAACTGCTCAGGCCAATGGAACAATAAAAGGAGCACTTTATAATGGATTCGTCCCCCCTACTCAAATTGCTTTCAGCAACAGGTTATAACAACTGTTTCGGATGCGGTGCAAATAATCCCCACGGCCTTAAAATGAAGTTTTATTCAGACGAACAAGCGGTCTATTCAACGGTTTCGATCCCTCAACATTTGACCAGCTGGAACGATATGGTCCACGGCGGGATTATAGCGACATTGCTGGATGAAGTCATGGCCTGGGCAGCGATTTACCTGCAAAAGAGCGTTGTCATGACAAAATCAATTCAGATCGACTTTATTAAACCGCTTGCGGTTGCAGACGAATTAAAAGTTACCGGCCAGGTATTACGGCAGGAAACCAAACGGGAGGTCGTCATCGAGGGGCTGATACACAATTCCAAAGGGAACCTCTGCGCCCGATCGGAAGGCACCTTCAGCCTGTTTAGCACTGCCGTAGCAAAACGCCTGGGCCTGGTCACCGATGAAGACATCGAATCCTTTTTCGGCCCATTACTAAACGGATAGCATCCGTCCGTCTATCTGATGGTCTCCCCGATTGCATCAATCCCTGTTTCTACGCATTGGCTTTCGCGGCATCGGCCCCTTTCTCGATGGCGTTGAGGTTCATCGCTATAAGTTCGGGCTGCCCCTTAAACTCTTTGGTGACCACCTGACGGAGAAGCGGCAATGGAATGGTGCCGCTACGCTCACAAAACGCAGCAAGCAGCACGATGCTGGCCACTTTGACGTCCCCCAGGTCATGGGCAACGTCCGTAGCAGGCACCTGAAGCTCATCCACGTCCTTTCTGCCGGAAGAAACATCCACCAGGGAACTGTTGACAAGAATAACCCCGCCAGGTTTTACCATCTCCCCAAACTTCTCCAAGGATGGCCGGTTCATGGCAATCAGGTGCTGGGGGTTCCGAATGATCGGGGACCCGATCGCCCGATCACTTACCACAACCACACAATTAGCGGTCCCGCCCCGCATCTCCGGACCGTAAGACGGCACCCACACCACCTCCAGTTTTCTCTCCATGGCAGCGCGTGCAAACACTTTCCCGGCCATCATGATCCCTTGTCCACCAAATCCGGCAAACATCACCTCAATTTGCATGCTGACACCTTTTTCGAACAGTTGATGTTAGTCGCCCTTTACCACCCAGGGAAAAAACCGTTGCAGCCGCCTCTTATCTATCGTCAGGCCGGTGTCTTGATGTCCCCTAATGGATAATAAGCCAAAAGGTTTTCTTCGGCCCAATCCACCGCCGCCACCGGTGTCATCCCCCAGTTGGTGGGGCAGGTGCTGATAACTTCCACCAAGCTGAAACAACGGTTTTCAAGTTGATAGGTAAAGGCCTGTTTGATGGCCTTTCTGGCCTTTAAAATATATTTTGGCCGAATCAGCGCCTGCCGAGTGATGTATCCGGGGGTGTTCAATGTTGCCAACATCTCGGACAGGCGAATCGGCATGCCGGTACTGGTGGTATTCCTGCCGGAGGGTGTGGTGGTGGTCCGCTGGTTCGGCAGGGTCGTCGGGGCCATCTGACCACCGGTCATGCCATACACGGCATTGTTGACAAAGATGGTGGTGAACTTTTCCCCCCGGTTGGCAGCGTGGATAATTTCATTGGTCCCGATGCTGGCAAGGTCTCCATCCCCCTGGTAGGTGAAGACAACCAGGTCCGGCCGGACCCGTTTGATACCGGTTGCCATGGCCGGTGCCCGTCCGTGGGCGGCCTCCTGAAAGTCACAATCAATGTAATTATAGATCAGAACCGCGCATCCCACCGGTGCAATGCCGACCGTTCGGTCCCGGATACCGAGTTCGTCGATCACCTCCGCCACCAGCCGGTGTGCAACGCCATGGGTACACCCCGGACAATAGTGGGTGTGGTTCTTCGTCATCGTTTTGGGTCTATGAAACGTCTTGCCCATATAGGCCCCCGTTTAGATCCGTCCGTAAAACCGAACGTTCAGACAACATCTCTTTTAAGAAGGCTGACACCTCTTCAGGTGTCGGCACCTCTCCGCCACATTTGCCGTACCAGGTCACCGGCCGTATCCCCCGCACCGACCGCTCCACATCCTCCACCAGTTGCCCCATGCTCATCTCTATGCTGACAACGTGCTTGCAGCTGTCTTTGGAGGCCGCATCAAACACCGCCTTCTCCGGAAAAGGAAATACGGTTCGGGGACGAATCATGCCCACCTCGACACCTTCTTCTTTTAGATTATCAATGGTCGTCCGGCATACCCTGCTCATGGTTCCATAGCTGACAATTAGCAGTTCATAATCGCCTCCCAGGCGATAGGGCTCAAAAAGAACGTCCTCCTGTTTCATCCGGTCGTATTTTGCCTTCAGTTTCAGATTATGCTGATTGGCTTCCTGAGCGTCCAGGTATAGGGTCTTTACCAGATTGCGCCGTTCACTATTCCGTGTGGCCATGCCGTTGGTGGCCCAGTCGTCTTTATTTGATGGTTCCTGGGCAAGTCCCTCAGGAAAGGCCACCGGCTCCATCATCTGACCAATGAGCCCGTCACCCATAATCATCACCGGGTTTCGATATTTTTCAGCCAGCGGGAAGGCCATCATGGTCATTTCCACCGCCTCCTGAACGCTGGCGGGCGCAAGCACCAGCAGCCTGTAGTCGCCATGGCCACCGCCCTTGACCGACTGAAAATAATCCGCCTGGGACGGCAAAATCCCCCCCAACCCCGGCCCCACCCGGCACATGTTCACAAATACCGCGGGGCACTCCGCAGCGGCAATATAGCTGATGGCTTCGGACATCAGACTGATGCCAGGACTTGAGGAGGATGTGAACACCCGGGCCCCGGCCGCGGCTGCCCCAAAAATCATGTAGCCCACCGCCACCTCACTTTCCGCCTGGAGAAACACACCGCCCACCTCCGGCAACCGCCATGACAGATATTCGGCAATCTCTGACTGAGGGGTAATGGGATAGGCAAAATAGTTCAGGCAGCCTGCCCGAACGGCGGCTTCCGCAATGGCCTCGTTCCCCTTCATCAGTATTTTTTCCATAAGATCACCCCCATAAGCCCAATGAAGGTTAGGTTTTTCGCGTGTCTGTGTCTGACGCCACCTCGTCAATGGTAATAGCCACATCCGGGCATATCAGACAACAGAGGGCACAAAAGATGCATTTATCAGGTTGAACCTGAACGGCGGGATAATACCCCTTCGGGTTTACATGATCCGATTGCCCAAGAACTTGGTTCGGGCAAGCCGATACACACAGACCGCACCCCTTGCACCGTTCACTGTCAATTCGATGAATGTGTCGCTTCTTTTTTGGCTGCGATGCCGGGTGGTGTTTTTCACCCGAAGAGCCGACAGCCCCCTTTGGTCCGTCACCATCTTTCATGCAGATATGAGCCTTATTCGTACTCATAAAATCCCCTACCGGTCTTTCGGCCCAGCCATCCGGCCGTTACATACTTTACCAGAAGCGGACAGGGCCGGTATTTGGAATCCTTGAACCCGTCATAGAGGGTCTCCATAATCGCCAGGCAAACATCCAGCCCGATAAAATCCGCCAGCGCAATCGGGCCGATGGGTTGGTTTGTCCCCAATGTCATGACCGTATCGATCGCCTCCCGTGTCCCGACACCGTGGTAAAGACAATAGATGGCCTCATTGATCATCGGCATCAAAATACGATTGCTGATAAACCCCGGATAGTCGTTCGCTTCAGCCGGAGTCTTTCCCAGGCTGACGGCCAAATCCCAGGTGGTTTTGAATGTTGCATCCGTCGTGGTGGTGGCACGAATGACCTCCACCAGTTTCATGAGAGGCACCGGATTCATAAAATGCATGCCCACTACCTTGTCCAGCCGCCGGGTGTGGGCGGCAATCTTACCAATCGGTATGGAAGAGGTATTGGTGGCCAAAATCACCTCGGGTCGGCACAGGGTGTCAAGATCTTTGAAAATTTGGAATTTGATGGCCTCGTTTTCCGTGGCCGCCTCCACCACAAAATCGGCGTCTGCCATGTCTGAGGCACCTTGAATCACCTGAATTCTTTCAAGGCATGCCTTTTTATCCTCCGTGGAAATTTTTCCTTTTTCCACATCCCGCCCCAACCTCTTCTCTATGGACTGCCGCCCTTTTTCCGCCAGCGCCAGCGAAACGTCACCCATCACCACATTGATCCCGTTCATGGCCACTACTTGAGCAATCCCACTTCCCATCTGTCCCGATCCCACAACGCCAACCAATTTGATTTCCATTTTCACCCCTTTGATCTGTTATTGGTTCGTTTTGTCTGCCATGGCTGCCTTGCGGATGATGCCCAAGCCAAATTTCATCTCGATGGCATCCACCGTTTTGTCCACCTTTTCCCAATGGTCGTCTTCCCGGCCATTGTTATTAAATAATCCTACCTGCACAGGCACATCTTCAGAGACCAAATGGCCCACCCCCACACCGATCAGCCGAATTTTCTGGTGTATTTCATATTCTGATAATATCCGTAGCGCCTCCCTGTAAATGGCTTCTGTGGAGCGGGTCGGTTGCATAAGGGTTCGATTTCGGGTCACCTGTTTGAAATCCGCATGTTTTATCTTCAAAAAAACCGTTTTGGCGCGGAACCCTTTTTTGCGAAGCTGGCGTCCCACAGTCTCGGACTGCTGCAGCAGGCATTTTCTAAGCCGGTCCAAATCGTCGGTATCCCGTTCAAGTGTTTTCTCACTGCTGATCGATTTTACATCATGGGAGGAAGTAATGGGCGTCTCATCGATTCCGTTCGCCATTGATAAAAGCCGTCTCCCGAACTTTCCAAACCGGTCGACAATGAACTTCGAGGAATACTGTTTCACCTCCCCCAGGGTGGAGATGGAGAGATCCGCAAATTGCCGATGGGTTTTGCGCCCCACCCCCGGTACCTTTTCAATCGGCAAGGCTGAAATGAATGGCATCATTTCATGGGGTGAAATCACAAACAGGCCATCGGGTTTGTCCATATCAGAGGCAATCTTGGATAGAAACCGGAGTGGTGCAATGCCAATCGAACAACGGAGCTGCACCTGCTCAAAGATCCGGGCCTTGATGGCAAGGGCCATTTGGTGAGCCCCTCCCTTTAAGCGCTCGCATCCGGTGCCATCGAGATACGCTTCATCAATGGAAACCACCTCCACCAGAGGGGAGAAACTATGAAGCAACGACATGATCTTGCGGGAAACCGATCTATATTTGGCCATATCAGGCCGGACAAAGACCCCGTCCGGGCACAATCGTTTTGCCTTGAATATCGGCATGGCGGAATGAATGCCAAATTTTCGCGCTTCATAGCTTGCAGCCGACACGACGCCCCGGTCAGAAGTTCCGCCCACAATCACACACTTGCCCCTGAGATCCGGCATATCCCGCTGTTCCACCGACGCAAAAAATGCATCCATATCAATGTGTAAAATCATGGAAAAGGGCTCCCTTTTTCCCTGGTTGGCAACTGCCTGCCATCCTATCAAAATTCGGCCACAAGTGAATTCTTTTTTCGAATTCCTTATGGTCTATTTTATCATGAATATTCATAAAATTCGAACGAACGATGTTTTCACCGCACCTCGGGGGATAATCATGTTGACAAACATCCGTTTCACTCGTATTTTGTCCCTATCGCTAGGGGTGCTTTTTAGCTGAGATAAAACCCTTATGACCTGATCCGGGTAATGCTGGCGAAGGGAAGCGGCGTAATCAACCTCTTGTATTTTTGTTCTTGATAAAGCCGCATGCCTTCTGCCAGGCAGGTGGCTTTTTTTATTCCGGCCCGGTAAAAATAAAGATAGACCCTATATCAAAAACAACCACCCAGGTAAGGGCAGACTCCAATAGCGTGTATCTCGGCAGAAGGTTGTTGACTCTCCACTGTCGACTACCGGCTTACGACTTACGACTGACGAATTACGACTGACGACTGACAACTTCCGGCTTAGCCGGGTTAGGCAACTTATGAAAATAAACGTAAATGGAAAAGCAGAAGAAACAGCCCCCTGTTCCCTGCTTGACTTTATTCATCAGAAAGGCCTTTCCCCTGAGGGCATTGTGGTGGAGCACAACCACAACATTGTAAAAAGAAAAACATGGCAGGACATTCAGCTTCAGGAGAATGACAACCTGGAATTGCTCAGTTTTGTGGGCGGAGGATAAGATGGTGGAAGACAAGCTCAGCATCGGCAACTACACATTTACCAATCGGCTCTTCACTGGCACGGGTAAATTTGCGTCTAAATCGCTCATACCTGAAATGCTGAATGCCTGCGGATCTCAGATGATTACCGTTGCACTCAGACGGGTTGACTTTGCGTCCAAAACTGAAAACATTCTGGACTATATCCCCAAGGAGGTCACCCTGCTACCGAACACCTCCGGCGCTCGAAATGAGCATGAAGCTGTCAGGATTGCAAGAATTGCAAGGGAAGCCGGGTGCGGAGACCTGATTAAGATCGAAGTAATCACCGACATGAAATATCTGCTACCGGACAACCATGCCACCCTGTTGGCCACCGAGATCCTTGCCAAGGAAGGATTCACTGTGTTGCCCTATGTGTCTCCGGACCTTCCCCTGGCCCGTCGGCTTGAAGAGGCCGGCGCAGCAGCGGTCATGCCGCTGGGAGCACCGATCGGTTCAAACCGGGGGCTTGAGACAAAGGCCATGATAGAAATTTTGATCGAAAACTGCCAGATTCCCATCATTGTGGATGCCGGTATCGGCAAGCCGTCTCAGGCCTCAGCGGCAATGGAAATGGGAGCAGACGCGGTGCTGGTAAACACAGCCATTTCTTCCGCCGAAGATCCGGTCACCATGGGAAGGGCCTTTTCACTGGCAGTAGAAGCGGGCCGAATGGCCTACCTGGCAAAAATGCGCGAGGAGACGAAAACCGCAGTGGCATCGTCACCCCTCACGGGGTTTTTGTCATAAACAGGAAGAAGTAAACCCAAATGTCATTTATTGAAGTATTGTCACAATTTGAGACGTTCGACATTGCCGCTTACCTGGCAAATGTTCACCCCCAGGATGTGGAACGAACCCTACGGCGGGACCGGCTCACCTGGCAGGATTTTTTAAACCTACTGTCTGAAACAGCTGGCGACTATTTGGAGCCCATGGCCCAGAAAGCCCGCCAGCTAACGATACAGTATTTTGGCCGGACCATTCAGCTCTACATTCCGCTTTATATTTCCAATTACTGCAGCAATGAATGCATTTATTGCGGATTTAATCGGACCAACCGTATCATCCGGAAGAAGTTGACCCTGGAAGAAATCGATGCGGAGGCACGCGCCATTTCCGAAACAGAAATGCGGCATATTCTGGTGTTGACCGGAGAGGACCGGAACGTAACGCCCTTCGAGTATGTTGAATCGGCCATTCAAATCATCAAGAAATACTTTTCTTCGGTTTCCATTGAAATGTTTCCGATGGATGAAATCGAATACCGGCAGCTTAAAGCCGCAGGCGTAGACGGGGTGACCATTTACCAGGAGGTTTACGATCGCAACGTCTACAAGCGCGTTCACCGGGCCGGCAGGAAAACCGATTACCAGTACCGGTTGGATACACCGGAACGGGGGGCCCGGGCCGGCCTCCGGAATGTCAATATCGGCACTCTTTTCGGCCTGGGAGAAAAAAGAAGCGAAGCGTTTTTCTCCGGTCTCCATGCCAAATATCTGGATGATACCTATCTTGACACAGAGATCGGTTTGTCCCTGCCCCGCATCAACCCGGCAGAGGGAGGCTTTCAGCCGTATGATCTGGTGGATGACAAGACCTTTGTGCAATTTATCCTCGCATATCGGCTGTTTCTGCCCCGGGTTGGCATTTCGGTTTCAACTCGGGAACGGGCCGAAATAAGAGACCGTCTCCTTTATCTTGGTGCAACCCGATTTTCAGCCGGATCACGGACGGATGTCGGCGGATATACCAAGCCCCATGACAGCAGCACCCCACAGTTCGAAATATCCGACAACCGGGAGGTGTCAGAGATCATCCACACCATTAAGGAAAAAGGGATGCAGCCGGTGTTCAAGGATTGGGAGTTAATTTAAAAATGACAGATGTATTACCCGCTGGCATCTATGGCATTACCGCCGAAAAATTCTCTAACGGACGTTCCAACCTGGAAGTGGTTGACGCAATGATTCGCGGCGGAGTTCGTATTATCCAATACCGTGAAAAGCACAAGGATAAAAGCATTCGAAGCATGTATGAGGAATGCCTGAAAATCCGGGAAATAACCCGAGCCCATGGTGTGCTTTTTATCGTCAACGATTTTGTGGACCTTGCCCTTTTGGTGGATGCAGACGGGGTGCACGTGGGCCAGGACGATCTTCCGGTCTCTGCGGTCCGGCGCCTGGTGGGCGACAGGATCATCGGCCTTTCCACCCACTCGCCGGAACAGGCGGCAAAGGCCATTGAAGATGGCGCGGATTACGTGGGTATCGGCCCCATATTTGAAACCCGCACCAAGGATGATGTGTGCGCCCCGGTGGGACTTGAATACCTTGATTATGCTATAGCCAACCTATCGGTTCCGTTTGTGGCCATCGGCGGTATCAAAACACATAATATAGAAGAGGTCTGCCGGCGAGGCGCCAAGACCATTTGTCTTGTGACGGAAATTGTCGGCGCGCATGACATTGCCGGCACGATAAAGGACCTGACAGCCTCTATGAAGAAGTACTTATAAGGAGAACCATCATGGGATATACCACCCAAAAGAATGCTGCCCAGCAGGGCATTGTCACCCCTCAAATGAAAGATGTTTTGGCATCGGAACCCATCTCAGAGGACCTGCTTCTCGAACGCGTTGCAGCGGGTAAAATTGTCATCCCGGCCAACCGTCACCACCAGAACCTTGTGGGCAAGGGGATCGGACCAGGGCTTGCCACCAAAATCAACGTCAACCTGGGCGTATCAGAAGACTGCTGCAATATCGACCTTGAACTCAATAAAGTAAAAACAGCGGTTGCCATGAAGGCCGACGCCATCATGGACCTAAGCACCTTTGGAGATACCCGAGGGTTTCGCAAAAAAGCGGTCGAGAGCTCACCGGTCATGATCGGCACGGTGCCTGTCTACGATGCCATTGCACAATACGGGAAAGACATTAAGAGCATCAGCATTGACGATTTTTTCAAGGTGGTGGAAATGCATGCCGAGGATGGGGTTGATTTCATGACCATTCATGCTGGGCTCAATCAAATGGCCTTTGAGCGTATACGGAAAAATCCCAGGTTGACCCATGTGGTAAGCCGGGGGGGCTCTGTATTGCTGCAATGGATGGCGGAAAATGACAGGGAAAATCCCTTCTATGAGCATTTTGACCGGCTTCTTGACATCTGTAAAGCATTTGATATCACCCTCAGCCTCGGGGACGGCCTCAGGCCCGGCTGCCTTCAAGATTCAACAGATGCCCCCCAGATCCAGGAGCTTATTTTTCTTGGTGAACTCACCAAGCAGGCGTGGACCGAAGATGTTCAAGTGATGATCGAGGGCCCGGGGCATGTCCCGCTGAATGAAATCGCAGCCAATATGCAGCTTGAAAAAAAGCTCTGCCACGGCGCGCCGTTTTACGTTCTCGGCCCCCTGGTCACCGATGTGGCCCCCGGGTACGATCACATCACCTCTGCGATTGGCGGGGCCATTGCCGCCACGGCCGGAGCGGATTTCCTCTGCTATGTCACCCCTGCGGAACACCTGCGCCTGCCGGATTTAAAAGACATGAAAGAAGGCATTGTGGCAGCCCGCATCGCCGCCCATGCCGCCGACATTGCCAAAGGCCTTCCAGGTGCCATCGATTGGGACAGAAAAATGAGCCAGGCCCGGGTCAATCTTGATTGGGACGCCATGCTGAGCCTTGCCATGGACCCCGAAAAGGCAAAGGCTTACCGGGAGTCTTCCCTGCCGGTCAACAAGGAGGTATGTACCATGTGCGGTGATCTTTGCGCGGTAAAACGGAGCAGGGAAGTATTAGAGGGCAAGTAATAAACCCCAGTGTTGAGACACTGGGGTAAATCGATCCATACAGAAGTATACATACAGCCGTCTCATACAATATGGTACGTCTTTTCACCACAGAGAACACAGAGGGAAATAGCGCACCAACGCTACAGAAAGAACTCCCCCTCGGCCTTTACGTCCACATCCCCTTCTGTGTTCAAAAATGCCGGTATTGCGATTTTTATTCTGTAACCGATGCCTCGCTCCACACCGCCTTTGTTGAAGCGGTTTGCACGGAAATCAGAAACCGGGCGTTCCCCCCCTGCGGAAGTAGACACCCTGTACATCGGTGGCGGCACACCGTCGGTGCTGGGCCCCGGCGCCATCGAAAAAATCCTTTACGCAATCTTCTATTCGTTTACAATCAGACCCAATGCGGAAATCACCCTGGAGATAAATCCCGGTACGATTATGGAAGAAGATTTTCGCCGGTACCGCACGATCGGCATTACGAGGACCAACATCGGCATACAATCCTTTTCAGACGAAAATCTCACTTTTCTGGGACGGTGCCATACCTGCCGGGGGGCCATCCAGACCCTCCGTGGAGCGCGCGAGCAAGATTTCGAAAGCGTCGGTTTTGATCTGATTTATGGCCTACCCGGCCAGTCTCATGAAGATTTGGAAAAAGATCTCGCCACAGCGGTTTCTTTCCATCCGGACCATGTTTCCTGTTACATGCTCACTTATGAACCTGGCACCCCTCTGGAACGGCAAAAACGTTCCGGCCGCATTGAACCACTCGCGGACAGCTTGCTGGCAGATTTTTTTCTGACGACATCTGACTTTTTCCGCAAATCCGAGTACGAGCATTATGAAATCTCCAATTTTGCCCGCACGCCTGCACTGCGGTCCCGGCATAATCAGAAATACTGGCGACATGCACCTTACATGGGGTTTGGCCCCGCCGCCCATTCCTTTCGAGGATCCACACGGTCCTGGAACATCAAAGATGTTTACGAATATATCCGGCGAACAGAAAGCACTCAACCAGTCATCGCCGGAAAAGAAACCCTGACACAGGAGCAGCTCATGATGGAAACACTTTTTCTGGGGCTTCGCACATCAGATGGCGTATCATTGCATGAATTTGAAAAAAAATATCAGATAAAGCCAACCCACCTTTTCTCATCGCTTATCGAAGACCTCTCCCGGGACGGGCTCCTTGCGATAGATGATCACAGGATGATGCTTTCCCGGAAAGGCATGCTGTTTCATGATTACATCAGTTCAAGATTTTCAGAAATGATATAGAAAATCAGGTCGAAATGGCCTTGATCAGTACCCCCACAAAAAATCGGGCATGGCTGATAGGAGCGGCCATGTTGGCCCGATGGTTTGCAAAAATACTGTCTGCTTTGCTGTTTAAAATGATCCATGGCTCAATTTCGGTTGCATGGTGGCACGACTCAATGGCATGGTGCAGCACCTCGATTCCCCGACGGGAATCAATGGTGTCCCCGAAATCTGCCGCCACGGCCTCAAGGACTTTGCCCATAGCGCTGGCCACCCCTTTGGCATAAAAGAAGTAATCATCCGCTTTGAAAAAGCTGACCTTCTCCCCGTCTTTTTCTTTGGTCTTCACAAGATTTTCTTCACAACTTCCCAATAAATTTTCAAAGGCCTGCAGCAGGGGAATAAGGTTATCCGTCCGGGTATAGAAGGACGCACTGCCGGTTGTTACCTGTTTTTTGTAGATCTCAAGTTCACCCAGCGCTTCGCGATATTTGGTCTCAGGCGACGGAAACCAGTAATTGTCGGCCTTAACCATGAGCCAGTTCATAGCCCGCTCCAGGTGAATATTGAACGCCTCGGTGCTGCCGGTTCTGGAGATGCGTTCTGCCAGCGCAAACGCGGTTTTCCGGGTCACCTCCAGAACACCTCGCTGATAGCTATTCACGTTGTCCGTGAATTTGATCAAATCATTGGGCCGCCAGCCCCAAAACCGTTCACTTAGTTCATAGGAAAGTGGACTGATCGCCGCCTCCACAAAAGCCACACCTTTGGGCAAGTTTTTGTTTACCGGTGTCTCATGAGTAGCATGTCCACCACCAGTCACAACGGTTTTTTTCTTTTCCGCAGTGAGGGCCTCCGTGCGGGCCGGAGCATGAGACTTCGGCGACCCTACCGGCGCCTCGCCCATGTAGCTGTGATCACTTGCATTTTCAGTCACCGTCGGCATCGCTGTTTCCCCATGAGCCGTCGCCGCTGCCTCACCATAGGATAGCTCCGCCGCTTTTCCTTCTTTTCTAAATCCGTGGGCAACCGGTGCTTCAGGACTGCTGTCAAAGGCGTCCATTCCCGTCTCTTCCGTGGTGGTGGTCATCGGTGCCACATCATGTCCACTGCCATGGCCCGTTGCAGCAGAAGGCTGCCCGGTGTTGACTGCTTTGTGATCCGCAGAGGCCATGTTCCTTGTCTCGGACGCATCTCCGGGCCCAAAGTATTTAACTGAAATTATGACACCCCACAGTATCAAACCCGCCATCAGTATCCCGGCGATAACTCTTTTCGCTGCAAATATTCCAAATTGGTTCATAATCACCCCACTTTTTTCCTCAGTTTTCGAACATCCCCTATCCGCAGTGTCACATTCCGAGAATCGAAATACTCGAGAAGCGGCACCGAATATTTTCTGGACGTGCCGGTCAGTTCCTTGAATTGGGTCATGGATATTTCATCATGCTGGACCAAAAAATCAACAAGTTTATCTTTTAATTCAGCCATGGCAGATGCGGCAAAATAAAGGTCTTCCTTTGCTTTCAACAATTTCCCTTCTTGAACAAGAAGTGCCATAACATCCTTGGCACCGGCCGGATCCATTTTAAGCGCTGTGGCAACATCCTTGAAATAAGGCGGCATCAACTTTTTCTCTTCGTATATCGCCAGGATTTTCTCTTTGGCCTCCGCCTGGTCAATTCCCAGAACCACCCGGTGTGAGGCATCCCGAATGATTTCGCTCTCCAGAACGACCTTTTCCTGGCGAAGTAAATCATTGAGCATCAAGTGGTAGAGTTTATCACTCACCACCGATGGCACTTTTGACTTTAACTCTTCCTTTGACATACCTGTTTTTAAAGGGTTGGCTGTATGATAGTCTTTCAGGTAACCCAAAACCCGCTGTTGAAGGTCTGCCAATACGTCCTGATGAACGTAGGACTGAACGTTTTTATCAACACTGACAATCTCTCGACGGGACAGCAGCCCTTGCAAGGTTTTCGTCAACTGTTTTTCAGAAAGATTGGTCATCACCATCAGGGATGAAAACAGTACCCCTTTGAATTGCGCCTCCTTGGCCTGAAATGAGATCACGTCCTCTGGGTCCATGTTGGTCAAGCGCTGAAGGGTCGGCACCAGCGCCGCATCCGATTGTTTGAGCTTCCGAGGGATCGGGTTTAATATCTGCCCGCCGCCAATGGTCCGCACCGGCGAATAGCTCCGAAGGACATAACGATCGCCCTTCACCACTGCCACAGGCTCATCCAGACGCAGCTGGGCCACCGTGGCCTCCCCCGGCACGAGCTCATCACGGTCAACGAACACCACTTTGCCCATGATTTCACTGGTTCCGGTATGAAATCGGACACGGGTCCGGGTTTTAATCGGTTTCTGATTGCTGCTCAAATAATCAAGCCCCACGTCAACCATGTAACTCGATTCAAGGGTTCCGGGTCGCCCCACCACTTCCCCCCGAGCGATGGCAGCCTTTTCCAGGCCCTGGAAATTGATCGCGGTCCGCTGACCCACTTCCGCCATGGTCATCGACTCGTTATGAACCTGAAGGCCCCGGACCTTGGACGTAATGCCCGAGGGATAGATCATGATCTGCTCCCCCACCTCTATTTTGCCGGAAATGAGGGTCCCGGTAATAACGGTTCCGAACCCTTTCATGGTAAAGACCCGGTCCACCGGTAATCTGAAAAGGCCGCTGGCGCTGTGCGACGGAACCTGGCTGCACAGTTCATCCAGCTTCTCCAAAAACGACGGGATCCCGTCCCCTGTGGCCGCAGACACCGGCATGATCGGGGCCCCCTCTAAAAAGGTGCCTGCCACAAACGTCTCGATATCGCCCATGACCAGCGTCAACCATTCCTCATCCACAAGATCAACCTTGGTCAGGGCCACAAGACCATAGGTTATTCCCAGCAGGGAACAGATTTCCATATGCTCCCGGGTCTGGGGCATGACCCCTTCATCTGCAGCGATGACCATCACCACCACATCGATGCCGGTAGCGCCCGCCACCATGTTCTTGACGAATTTTTCATGGCCGGGCACATCCACAATGCCGATCCGCTGACCGCCAGGAAGGTTCATAAAGGCAAACCCGAGTTCAATCGTAATCCCCCTGGCCTGCTCCTCCTTGAGCCGATCGGTATTGATCCCGGTAATTGCCTTGATCAGGCTCGTTTTTCCATGGTCGATATGTCCGGCGGTGCCGAGAATAATCTGTTTCACTTATTCATAATCCTTGTTGGTATTACCAGTAGAGAGCACGAAGATTTACAGCTTAAACCTTTTATTTCGGTGTTCTCTGTGAACTCTGTGGTGAACAATCAAATCTTACCCCGATCTTTTTTTTCTCAAATATTCAGAAAAATAGGCCAACCCCACAATAATGATGCCCAATCCGACAACATAATAAAAGTCGGCGCGCGGAAAGAAAAAGCGGGAGATCAACACCGCAAAGGCTATTCCAAAAAAAAATCGTATAATAAAAAGTGTCAGTACGTTCACATGCGGGCCCTTATTGTTTGTATGCTTTTTTGGATTCGAAATGATAAATTCGTATTAAATGGCGGAAACGCACTTCGCTCCCGTCAAACAAGATTTTCGCTTATAGCATAACTATAGGGATTCACACAACACCCAGTTTATTACAACCTTCTGTATTTCGTGAATATTCAGCACAATACACGATCTTTGGCAAAACATGATGTAATTGGGGGGGCACTAATTATTGATGGTCTCGCAAAAAAACACCGTCTACTTTTCACTCGGTATGAAGTTTTAAACGCTAAACTTTAAGTAACTAATTTAAATATAAAATCAAATCTTAGCACTCAAAACTTAAATCTTAAAAATTGACCAATTCGACTTTTTCGAATTCATCATTGTTAAGCGTTTAAACTTTCTCCTTGAAATGGTATTATCAATCTGTTAGTTAAGATTTTTTATTTATGGTGGGTGTAGCTCAGTTGGTAGAGCACTTGGTTGTGGCCCAAGTGGCCGTGGGTTCAAGTCCCATCACTCACCCCATAAACATTAAAAGGTTGCGTCAAAAGTAGACGCAACCTTTTACGATTCTTTAGCTTGCGCGCCCGTAGCTCAGCTGGATAGAGCGCCGGACTTCGAATCCGTAGGCCGGGGGTTCGAATCCCTCCGGGCGTGCCATAAGATTCAAAGGGTTACAGCAAAACCGCTGTAACCCTTTTTTCGTTGGCGGTCCCACGCCGGTCCGTAAGCGAAAACCTGCAGATGGGAGGAGTGTTTGGGTTTACATAAACGGCTCTTTGCGCCGCTTATAAGTGCGCTTATGAATTATGCGACAACGCTAAAATGCCCCCCCTTTCTAACAAAAGCCCTGTAAAATTTTTAGCCTCCGGTTATACGATATGGCTTAGCCCGGTAGAAATCGGCGCATAAAGGTTGGTCGGCCGGCCCCGCTGCACAGTAAAATATAGGCATGATTTGTCATCGGCGCCCATGCATAGATGGTGGTACCCAATATTCAAAGCGATAAACAGCAAATTTTTCGGTGCATGAAGGGAAACTGCGTTTTATCAGGATGTTATTTCCGTACTCACATAAAGGATACGGCCGATTGTTTGTTAAACAATCGGCCGTAAAGGAGAAGAAGTAACTGATTGAGCCCACTTCAACCAGTTACAAAGGAGGAGAACAGATGAAAAAATTATCTGGTTTAATTATACTTAAAGCAAAATGCTTGCCAAGATTAGAAATAATACCGCTATTAATTCTAAATATTTTTTTACTCAATAAAATAAGTGATAAAAAAGATATTTTACCTGCTATTGATCAACTCGATCTATTCACATGGAAAAATAAAATAATAGGGAAAATGTTTATTTTTGTACTTGCCTTAGGACAAACCGACCTAATACATGCTGTAATCATTACTAATAGTGCTCTTTTTTGAAAGTTCAAAATTTTGAACTCTTGCGACATTAATGGGTAATTCGGTTATGCTTTGATTTGGGCAGAAAAACCAGAACACCTCCAAACAGGCGGTGTGCTCCTTCTCTCCCTGTGCCATTTTGTTCATGATGCTCACACCAGCTTTCTCTCCCCACTTTTGCCCCTTATTATTGAAAAACTTTCCCTTTCCCTGACCCGAGCAGGTTTTCTCTCCACGGTGATGATCGCGAGGATATCAGGGATTCGAAAGGGGTTAGGTATGAGTTTTTTTATGACCGGAGGCGAACTTGCCAGAACCGTCGGACCGCTTGTGGCCGTGGCGACGGTGGCGCTCATGGGCCTTGAAAGATGTTACCCCATCATGGTGTTCGGAGGTTATGTCCCTCTGGCTTTTTTTCCGATTCCTTGAAAGAACCTATGTCTGGTCGGCCCTGCTGGGGTTGGCAAGAATTCCGTTTATCCTGATGCTGCCCAAAGGAAAAATCGCATCGGTTGACCATTGAGGCCAGGAATCGAGGACAAATAAATAGCCCTTTACCCTGCCCCTTAACAAATTGGTAGCCACATAAAGACTTCTAAAATCATACCGATACATAGTTTCATGATCGCCGCTACGAAAATCCAGCAACGCTCAGTAGTATTGTGGTGGGAAATAAGCCCCCCATTTGCTATCGATAATTTTCCTGCCACATGAAAGTTTCCGGTCCAAGCTTTCAAGACTCGAAAAGGGGCCAGCCATCGTATTGATGCCGGTATAACTTGAAACCAGTAGATAGCGCCTATCTTTGAGGAGGATACCAGCCCCGGTATGTGGCCCATCCCAGGGATCCTCACCCCATTTCACACTTCTCATAAAGGTTTTATAGCCGGCACGCTCGAGCATAAACTTGGCAAAATAGGCCGCGTCGGTACATTGAGCCGTCTTATGGAAGAAAGTAAAATAGACGCCGCTGGCCGGGGTTTTACGAAAAGAGAAATACTTGTTAATGTAATAGCTGACGAGTTTAGGTCAAAATCAATTAAATTTTAGCTTACGATCTTGACAAATAACGAGCCGAATCCCCGCTTCCGAACTTGACGATTGCGGAATTCCACCATCACCCCCCACAATGGGAAAACGACAGAAAGCAAATCCTGCTGAAATAACAGTAAAAGTTTATCCAGCGCAACATGCGTTTGGTAATGTTGCTGTAGACCATTTTTCGTTTCGTCAGGCAGGAAATGCCTTGTTTCGCTATTTGTAAGATATTATAATAAGGACGGTTGTTCCCAGCACAAACCATAATAATAATTTCAATACGTTACGTTCTGAAACAGCTCCCAATCCACCGAACCTTTCTAAAAAGGAGGTAAATATGTCGAGCGGAAAAATTACGATTCGGGATATGACTGAAGAAGATATCACCGGCGCTTTGGCTGTCGACAAAGGAATTGTGGGTACGGACAGGGTTTTGACCTACAGTAACCCCAGAACCCCATTTTGGAGCGGAGAAATGGGGTTGAGCAAGGTTGCAGAAATTGATGGTGAAATCGTGGGCTTTGCCATCGGCGGCATTATTACCCATCCTTATACCATAGAAGACGTGGGCTTCCTTAATTTGTTGGGTGTTCTCCCCAAGCACCAGCGCAAAGGAATTGCCTCGAATCTGATCAAGAAGTTCTTGAAAACCTGCAAGGAGCGAAAAATCGGAAATGTGATTACGCTTGCCAATTTGAACGACAAACAGATGTGCAACCTCTTCAGGTCTGTCGGTTTTTTGCAAAATAACGTTGCCGAATTCAGTATCTCAACCGAAGACAGGGAATAGCTGGGCGTATCTCATACCCCCAACGTTGCAAAAGTTTGAAAGATGTTATCATACATACATATGCTATCTTTTTCATGCAACGCTGGAAATAAGATAAAAAGGGTTACAGCAAACGACGCTGCAACCCTTTTTCGTTACCGTTTCATTTCCAGGCCGCGAATGAAATCTACTGGCTTAGATGTCATCCGCTGGTTAGAAAAGCTCCTCTACATCTACCCATGAAGGAATCGATCGGTAATACTCCGGTGGGTGAACTTTGGCAAGCCCTTCATAGGTGGACCGGGCCAAGGCGATCTTCCCTTTCCGATCCCGAAAAAGGTCCACCAGGTCATTCTCTTCCAGGACCAACAACTCAGCATCCAGCGCATCTTCTGTTATTTCCAAGCGGTCCAGAAGCTCCTCACGGCTCATATGCAGTCCGGGATGCACCCGATAGTGTTCGGCCATAACTTTTAAAACCCCATCGTCCGCCGCCGGTATCTTATTAATTTCAGTATCCGGAAAGGGGACCTGCAACTCTTCATTGACCTTGAAGGGCGGGACACGCAGATCGTCCTGCCAAAGCTTCATGGCCTGGCGGAAGATAACAATTCTGTTGATTTCCTGGGAACCGGCCACGATCTGGGCAACCTTTGAATCGCGCATGATCCTTTCCACAGGGTAGGTGCAGGTCAGGCCATCCCCGCCCATGCACTGAATCGCCTCAATAGCGGATTCAAGAGAAGAATCTGCATTGAAAAGCTTAACCAGTGCCGACTCGAGTGGGACTTCTTGGCCCTGATCGATCAGGTAAGCAGTATAGTAAGTAATCAGCCGGGAAAGAATCAATTTCGATATCATATCCGAAACTTTAAGCTGGTTTGTCGGTAATTCGAGCGTTGGTTTGCCGAATTGAACCCGTCGCTGAAGATGGTAGGTCGAATACCGGAGACTTTCCCACATCCACCCAAGCCACTGGGCGCCGGAAACAACCCGCTCAGCATTCAGTCCACTGGTCATTATTCTCCACCCCTCCCCCTCCTGGCCAATCCGATTCGAAACCGGAACGGGGGTATTTTCGAAATTTAGATACCCGATATAATTTCCATCCAGCGATCGGATATCGGCCATTCGCTCAACGGTAAATCCGGGCATACCTTTTTCAATAACAAAGGTCGTCAGATGGCGATAGCCTGCCCGATCCGCCTTTTGATCGCTGGTACGGGCATAGGTAAGATACCGGTCGGCGACCCCCGAGCTTCCGATAAATCTCTTTTTTCCGTTCAAGAGATAACGATCGCCGTCACGGGTGGCGGTTGTCCGGACGCCACCGGCATCAGACCCCACAAACGGCTCGGTAATCGTAATGGCGCCAAGGTGCTCCCCTTTGGCCAAGGGCGGAAGCATTCTCTGTTTCTGCTCTTCGGTCCCGAAATGGAGGATCTGGTGGACCCCACCGACCATTGTGCTGGTAAACGGCCCCGTGATAGGTCCCGACCTTCCCAATTGCTCGTTTATGATGCAGGCTCCGGTAACCCCCCAGTCCTCGAATCTTCCCCCATATTGTTTCGGGATCATCGCGCCAAAATACCCTTTTTCGGCAATTTTTTTCAACACGTCTCTTGGGAATCGTCTTCGATAAGCATTTTCAGCGGCCATTGGTTTAATACTGTCCGAAAGTTCGGCGACTTCGTTTTGAAGCTGGTTCTGGGCCTCGGTCCACCATGGATAATTCTGCATCTTACTGATTCCTTTCCTAATTGAATGATTTTAATACACTGTTCTAAACATTTTTCGAGCTTCCCTGAGCCCGCATATTTCATAAAATAAGCAGCCAAATTTCCAATATTATTATATAAAACAAATGGCAAATAAATATATAAAGGAGACGCTATTGTGGCGGTTTGTACCACAACGACCATAGCGTTTTCAAGCTGTAAACGCCAAAAGCCATCCCTCAATTCGATAGCAACAATATCACCTCCAACGCGCGAGCACTGCTGATGAAGGGGAGAAGGGCAGCGGATAAGCCTCACAAATTGTGTGGCCGACTCTATTGACGATCCTCAGGGAAATTTTGGGGATTTTTATGCGTTACAATCATTTATTATTGGCCACTCAGGACTCGCGTTTTCCCGCGAGTATCATTCATGCTGATTGATAAGAGTTATAGCAGATCAAGTCTAACACTCATCAATTATTATCATTATTTTTCACTCATCGCCACTATCCATGTTTTATGAATAATACATTCTGCAGCGTTAAGCCTCGTAATACTCATGGTATTATGCTAAAATAGGCCATTTAATATTCTCTCCTCAACAAGGTACAACCATGTCCAAAAAGCCAACTTATGAGGAATTGGAAAGACGCGTGCTGCAATTAGAAAATGAGAATGTTTTCTATAAGCAAGCATATGAAGTGCGACTATTAAGTCCCATCGCGGAAAACATTTCGGAAGCGGTAATTGCCACGAATAAAAATTATAAGATCACCTACATGAACAAGCAAGCAGAGGATCTGTTCGGATACAGTTTTACAGAAATTCGCGGCCAAACACCGAATATTTTTAATGCCAATTCTGCAGCTGATGAGATTCAAGAAAAATTGTACAAAACCGTTTCCAAAGGAAAAGTCTATGCCGGAGAGTTACTGGCTATGAAAAAAAATGGATTCACATTTCTTTGCCAATTCAAAATGATTCCGATTATTGGATATAAAGGTGAGATTTTCTCTTATATCGGAATACAAAGGGATATTACCGCACAAGAAAAAGCCCGGGGGGATTTAAAGAATAGCGAACTGAAGCTTAAGGAAATCAATCAAATCCTATCCGTGGTCCTTGAACATACCCGTATGAAAACGGTTTATCTTGATACAGGTTTTAATTTTATCTGGGTGAACAAAGCCTATGCCGATGCAAACAACCATGACCCTCCATTTTTTCTTGGAAAAAACCATTTTGATCTCTACCCTCATGAAGAAAATCAGGCAATTTTTCAAAATGTAGTTGATACGGGCGAACCACATTTTGCATCTGCCAAGCCGTTTGAATACCCGGACCAGCCTTGGCGCGGGGTAACCTACTGGGATTGGAGTCTGATCCCAGTAAAGGACGAGGCTGGGAGCGTGTCGACGTTAGTATTAACACTGGTAGAGGTTACAAACAGCATCAGTTCGCGACTTGAGATAGAGGAGAATGAAAAACATTTGAGGGCATTGGTCGAAAATACAAAAGCAATTGCCTGGGAATTAGATCTTGAAACTTCACGGTTCGTTTACATAAGCCCGAGAATAAAAGACCTTACCGGGTACTCCCCCGAAGAATGGAAAGATTTTGATTTTTGGGCCCAAACTATCCATCCAGAAGACAGAGAGGCGGCAATTAACTTTTGTCAAACCGAGACACAAAAAGGTAAAGATCACGAATTTGAATACAGGATGATCACCACCACTGATAAAACCATATGGGTAAGAGATTTATGTACCGTGATTATGGATAAGGGCAAGCCTATTTCAATATATGGTCATTTTTTAGACATCACCGAGCGAAAACTATTTGAAAGTGAAATCCAAGAAAACCGTATGAAGCTGGATACGGCCTTGAATTCCATGGTGGATGGAGTTTTTATCTCAAACAATGCCGGGGAGCTTATTGAACTTAATGAAGCATGGGCAGTATTCAGCAGATTTCAAAATAAAGACGAATGCCTGAGACAACTCAATGAGTATCCCGATCTATTTGAAGTGTTTTTTCCTAACGGAAAACCAACGCCTATTGAAATGTGGGCACTACCAAGGGCGCTTCGTGGCGAAAAGAAGACCAATGTCGAATACACAATTCGCAGGAAAGATACGGGTGAAACTTGGGTAGGTGCATACAGCTTCAGTCCCATCCTAAATGCTCGGGGGGAGACTCTTGGAGCTGTGGTTGTCGCGCGGGATATTACCGAATTAAAACGAAATGAGGCAGCGCAGCGCAAACTTGAAATGAAACTTCAGCAGGCTCAACGGATGGAGTCTATTGGCAACTTAGCAGGTGGAATTGCCCATGACTTCAATAACATACTGTTTCCTATCGTCGGCATGGCAGAACTTTTAATAGAGGATCTCCCTCAGGACAGTCTTGAATATGAGAACGCTTTGGAAATTCTGAGAGCCGGAAAAAGGGGGGGAGATCTGGTGAAACAAATTTTGGCGTTCAGCCGCCAAACTGAGCATAAATTCTTACCAGTACGTATTCAACAAATATTAAAAGAGGCGTTGAAACTTACACGCGCGACTATTCCTTCAAACATAAAGATGATTCAAAACATCCAATTGAATTGTGGTCTTATATTGGCGGATCCTACAAAGATTCATCAGGTTGCTATGAACATCATTACCAATGCATACCACGCGGTGGAAGCAAAGGGGGGAACAATTAATGTCCAGTTAAAAGAAATGGAATTTCAGGATTTGGATTCAATTGATATCGGTCTACAATCCGGTAAATATGTTGTTTTGACTATTTCTGATACAGGACAAGGGATTCCAAATAATCATATTGATAAAATTTTTGACCCCTATTTCACAACAAAGGCTCAGGGTAAAGGGACTGGTCTCGGCCTGGCTATGGTTTACGGAATAGTTCAAGAGCACAGGGGAAGAATAACGGTCAATAGCGAAATCGGAAAAGGGACGACCTTCAAGGTGTACCTCCCCATGATGGATAAATCTGTGAACGCCATGGCAATAGATATAACCGAGAATCTCCCAACAGGTCATGAGCGGCTTCTAGTGGTGGATGACGAAAAACCCATAGCAATACTCGAGAAACAAATGCTTGAACGTTTAGGGTACAAAGTGACAGTATGCTTAAATAGTCCGGACGCCTTGAAATTATATAGAAAAAATCCCAGTTCCTTCGATTTGGTAGTGACCGACATGACTATGCCGAATATGACAGGAAAACAACTCGTAGAAGAAATAAGAACTATAAATTCCGACATCCCGATAATCATTTGCACGGGTTTCAGTGAAAGAATCAATGACGAAAAATCGAATACCTTGGGAATAGCCGGGATACTGATGAAACCGATCGTTAAATCAGAGATGGCAAAAACAGTCCGGAATGTGCTCGATAATGCTAAAGGGCAAAAGCCAATTTTTTAATGCAACAATAGGGTAAAGGTTGGTGAATGGAGCAGCCAAAACAAAATCCCCCTATATCTAAACGGGGGATCTTATTTTTATATGTTGTTATAAATACCAACTAATCGATTAGGCAGTCCTCTTTCGGCTCATTTCTAGAAGCGATAACGCCAAGAACGAACATACCCACCGCAGCAAATAACGTGGTCGTGATAAAGATAGATGGGAAAGCCTCTATACCGAACGAAAAGGTTAGCAGAGCTGTGAGGATCAGCACTACACCGAAAACTCGACTAATTTTTTTGTCAGTTGAACATTTGTAAGCCATATTTTCACCTCCCCTTTTATCGGATGGTTTAAATATCATACCTGATATGAGATAAGAATAAGTACCGGAAAGTAGCGTGTCAAGAAAGCGAGCCGGATTCTTAGAATAATGGGAGAAAAATTGAGCGTATGAAAACCGGCGCTATTTTATTAGTATTTCAGAAAGTTGCTGGGGCGCCGTAATTCTATCGAAATCCCTTTTGTTTCTTCTTGCGGCTTCTTGGGATCTTTCGATTATTTGCTCCGTTTCATATTTGGGCGATGAAGTGTTTTTCTTAGCCATTTCTCTATCAAAAAATCGCAAAAATTCGGCTTCAGCCCTATAGCAGGTACTTAGAATGTCAGGGTGTTTTTCTTTTATAATATTGATAACATCAGCGCCCAAAATACAGGCCTCTCGAGCAAATTTCTCGAGAATAAACGCTTCATAACACTTCACTGAAAATAGGGTATCAAATGCTTTAATTCTTCCTAACATTTCAACCTCATTCTCGTTGAATTTCGCTTGATATTGTATTGAAACCTTACAGTCAGACGAATACACTTCAGGGTTATTTTCGACCCTATAACCGCTTCTGGAGATTCCAGAAATGTAACCAACAAGAATTATTAGAAATAGACAAGAAAAAGTTTTTTCAATCGCTTTCATAACAAACTTCCTGTCTGTTTAGTTGTCATCTTAAAAGTTCATTCAAAAACTTGATGTAATCCTTTCTCCTCTGCAAACGTCTATATAGTATATAACAGATAATCATAAATCGATTCCATCAGGAACTGTTGGAAAACAGGAGATACGACGATGCGATTTTTCTTTTCTCACCAAAGCTCCTTTTATCGGGTTCCCCTGATTTTGGCGCTTGTTTTTTGCCTGACCTCGGCCTCCCCCGCACTGGCAAGACACAGACACCGGCCTCACCACCCGCCACATCGAGGAACCGTGGTGCATCACATTCACCCAGCCGCCTGTGCCTTGATGATTGCCGGAATCACCTATTTCGTTTTTTCCGACATCTATTATCGAAGGGTGCCCTCCGGGTACATGGTGGTTGACGCCCCCCCCCGGGATACCCTGCAGGCCCCGGTGGGCCAGTGGGCGGTAGTTGATATCTACGCACTTAACGTAAGGTCCGGCCCAGGTCTGGGGCATACCATTCTCAGTTACGTATGCAGGGGGGAGCGCCTCCTGATTCGGGGAAAAGCCCCTGCCTGGTACTACGTTGAGCTGCCCAATGGCTCCTATGGCTGGGTCATGTCTAAATATACCCAAATGTTGGCGCCCCTACCTGAGGGATAGCCGCCTTTAGGGCGTTTTGCAGCAACACATCAACGTTAAAGAATAACTGCAAGTGCCGCAAGGCCATCTATAATAGTATCCCGGAGGGCAGGGACCACCACAAACTTTAATGCAGCTATATGGGCAAGAGATATATTTTTTATTGCTCTATCTTCAGTATCTATTTTAAGATAGTATTCCTGCGTACCAAGCTCTAAATGATACGGAAAACTCCCCATTTTCCACGGTTAGTTGAATCGTTGGAATATCTTCTTCTCCAGCAGACACGACTATCCTTTTTTCATTTTCCATTTGAAGACCTCCTTAAAGTTTAGGTTATTGTTGGTAAGTTGGCGTTTTTACCTACAGACGGTCGACGTAAAGCTCGTTTATAGAATTTTAAGGAGCTAAAGGAGCCCTTTTGCTATGCCGAGAATTGCTATGTGGGTATTGTTTTGGAAACATGATAGTGAAACGCAGTTCATGTTTTCATAACTGCAATCAACTTTTTTATCTAGATATAACTTTTTATTCTTATACAAATAGTGTATGGGTACCTAATTTATCGAATTGTTTTCACCAATACTTGTTGATGCATCACATCCTAAGTCTAAGGAGCCGCGTGGATGGTTGAATTTCCGGATGTCGCAGCACATATCTCCAGGTTGTTCGGTGATGGTTGGTTGAAAAGAGTCAAAAACCACTCCCTTTTAATCAGTGAGGGAACATTTGAGCTTGGCATCAGTCTGATGATCATGATCATGGTGGAGCGGTCACTGGGAGAGGCCGGCCTTGGGGTGTTTTCCTATTTTTATTCTTTTCTTGTATTCACCAGTTTTATAAGTGATTTTGGCATCGCAAGATCCCTTGAGCATGACATTTCGGTGACGCCCGGAACGCAGGCCAAGGCGATCGAAAAAGCCGCCGCCTACATCATTATTGCACTGGTCATTCCTGTTCGAAATTGGAACCGCCTGAAAATTGCCGTTCTTCAAGGGACCGGACGATTCGACCGTGTCACGGCCCTAAAAAACAGGAAACGAATCCTTTTATTGGTCTCTGTTTTCTTGCTGCTGAAAATCAATGTCGCCCCATCATACCTTTTGGCAGGATACCTCATCAGTGAGGTGGGGCTACTCATAAAATCCAGAAGGGAGGCCGCGCTGTCAGGCCTGATGACCCTGTGGCGGGGAAAGAGCGCCTTTGTAACCACCATTCGGCGAAGCCGTCACTTCATGTTTACCGATGAAGCCATAGATGTTGTCTTTTATATGGATTTTCTCATTCATTGTACCCTTTCAGGTAAAAATCGACTCGGCGATGCTGCGACCGCTGCAAAAATCACCACCACTCTTTTCTTTTTCTGCCATGGTCTACTGGGACTATACGTTCTTTTATACTTTCCAACGATCATCGATTCATTATACCTGGACCAGGGAAAAAGCCTTGTTCCCTGTCATATTTTTGCTGCACTCTTGCCAGGTTTACTTTTCTTTTCTTCCATGTCGGCCCTTGAAGCAATCCTTGAGGCATCTGAAAATATCACGTCACTCCAAAAATCGGTTGTTATAACCGGTGTTCTTAATTTTTTTTTAAATTGTTTTTTCGTTCCATTCGCCGGTTTTTACGGCGCTGCGTTTTCATCCGCCTGCGCCATGTTGGCCTATTTCATCCTGATCAACCGGGAATTGACACCACTTTTTCGTATTGAGACATTGAAATTTTTTGTCGGCGGTGCCGCTGTGTATCTTGCCTACATACTTTTTGAAAATCTTGATGTGCCGTTTTTAATCGCGCTTTTCCTGGTGCCCGTAGTTTTGGCCACCCTGTTCTATATCAGTAATTTGTTTTATGCAGCCCCTGTTCATGGAGCATCCATGGCCCGTTCTGATCAACCACAACACTGCTAACCCAAAATAGGAGGGAGTTGCGATGTCAGTAGAGCAAGAGCCGGTGGAGACGATGCCAGCAAATTCGAAAAAGAAGTGCAACCTACCAAAACTTAATTTCCGTTTTTCGGGCAAAATGAGTCGCGTTATTGTTGGTCTCGCCGTTGTTGTTGTTATTTATAATTCCTTTTTAAAATACGTGAAACCCAATGAATATGGCATAAAACAGGTCAAGATAGGTGTCGCGAGAGGTATTCAAAACAAGGTCTATGAAACCGGACTTCATTTTGTGGTTCCTATCATGCAAAAAATGCATTACCTGCCCAAAGACATTCAGGTACTCGAGCTTACCAAATATCCACAAACCGCCAGCCGGTATGCCCGGCAGGAAAAGGCGGCCCATATCCAGACGTCCGACGGCTTTTTTGTGGATGTGGATGTTTCAATCCTATACCAAATCGCTGACCCCTATAAAGTCTTTACCATTATCGGCCCCGGAACGCTCTTTGAAAACAACGGCATTATCCCCAAGGCCGAGCCGGCACTGAAAGAAACGTTGGGGGAACTTACCACAGAGGAATTCTACAACAGTCTACTGCGCTCCGCAAAGGCGGAGGACGCCCGAACAAAGCTGAATGGAGAACTTGAAAAAAAGGGGATTTACGTAGACAACGTGCTGGTCCGCTATTTTGAATACAGCCAGGAAATCCAGAAAAACATTGAAGAAAAGAAGCTGAAAGACCAGCTTGTGTTCAAGAACATCGCCGAAGCCCGTGCCGCCGTTGAAGAGGCCAAACTTAAAAAGATCGAACAGGAGGGCAAGGTGACAGTTTCGGTGGAGCTTGAAAAGGGCCAGGCCTATGTTACCAAAAAAAGGGCCGAAAAAGACCTTTATGTTCGGAAAAAAACTGCGGAAGCAAACCTTTTGGTGAAACTCGCAGAGGCGGAAAAAGTTCGGTTAAAAAACGAAGCCCTGAAGGGAAAGGGGGCGGAACGAATGGTCGGACTCAAAATGGCCAACGTATTCAAAGGCCTCGATATCGTTGTGCTGCCCAGTGATGGCCCCTCCGGCGTCAACCCGCTGGATCTGGACAATGCACTGAACTTGTTTGACGTTCGGAAAGGGGGTGCCAAATGAAACGGTTTATGTTGCTGATGGTGACGATGATACTCATGCTGTCTGTTCAGGGTTGCGTATTTTACTCCACCGGGGAGACGGAGGTGGGCGTTCGCACCGTCAAGCTTGGTATTTTCGGAAAAAAAGGGGTTGAAAATAAAATATATGAGCCCGGCTCAACGTTTTTCATGCTTCCCCTTATCAACGACTGGCACACCTTTGACACAAAGCTTCAGAACCTCGAGTTTACGTTTTTTCAGAATCGGGGGGATCGGAGATCGCGGGACGACCTTCTGTTTAAAACCATTGACGGCAATGACATCAGCCTCGATGTGATCATCGTCTATCGAATCGATCCGGCAAAGGCCTATCTGATTCTCCAGCACGTGGCCCCGAACAATACGGAACTTCGCAATAAAATCATCAGGACCATTGCCCGCAGCAAACCACGAGACATCTTTGGTGAACTGAAAACCGAAGAGTTTTATGTGGCGGAACGGCGTGAAGAACAGGCCCAAAAAGCCAGGGAGGTCCTTCAGCAGCTGTTAGAGCCCATGGGCATCGTCGTTGAAAAAGTCCTTACCAAGGACTATCGGTTCAATCCGAAATACCAGAAGGCCATCGAAGACAAAAAGGTAGCAGACCAGAAGGTTGAAAAAAACAAGTCTGCCCAGCATGCTGCCAAAGAGGAATACAAACGAAAACTGGAAGAAGTCCGCGGTGAGGTCAATAAGATAATCGCCGATGTGGATGGGGAATATCTGAAGGCAAAAATCAGTGTCGATGCCTATTATGAAAAGCAAAAACTGCTGGCCGATGCGATTCAAGCTGAAGGGATTGCCGAAGCAAAGGGGATCCAGCAAATGAACGAGGCCATGGCAAGCGCCGGCGGTGAGGCCCTGGTAAAGCTTGAAATTGCAGAAGCCCTCCAGGGAAAGAAAATTATACTGCTACCGGTTTCAGAGGGCGGAATGAACCTGAAAACAACCGATATCAATGCGCTTTTGAACACCGTGGGGTTGAGAAACCTGTCGGGGATGGCCGCACCGCCGTCATCAACGGAGACGCGCGTCACCGGCCAGGAACGATCGGCGCAAGGTCTCGGAAGAACCCGATAGGTAACCCTGTTCAGAGGTGGTGACCTTTATAGCGAAATGAAGGTGCTATCTTTTTTTATGCAACGAGCTGTAATGTTGGGGTTACTCCATGGCAGGATAACCAAAAAGACGGTTCGGTGGCAAGTGCACCACCATAAATATTATTAAACAAGGATAAACTTTATACTTGATATAAAAAACAACCTGATCTACATTAAGGAGCATGGTATTGAAACAAACGTTATCACGACGGGAACGAAAAAAAAGAGACCTTAAAAAAAACATTTTCAAGAAGGCCATCTATCTGTTTCGCACACAGGGCTTTGACCAGACCAATATTGAAGAAATCACCGATGCGGTTGATGTCAGCCGGGCCACTTTCTTCAATTACTATTCGTCGAAGCACGAAGTTCTGCACGAGTTGGCGCAGCAGATTGTCCAGTATTACAAAGGCCTGTTGGAGGAAAAGCTATCTTCGGACATGAACACGGCAGATGCCCTGTGCGGTGTCATGGATCAGGTTATCAAAAACCTGGGGGGCTATAAAAACCTGTTTAAAAGCGTTTTCCTGGAAATGATGCGCTCCCAGATCGGCTTTTTCGAAGATGAGCAAGAGGACGGCCAGCAAACCATTAACGATGTCATGTCCCGTGTTATCCGCCGTGGTCAGGAACGAGGGGAACTTCGAAATGAAGATCCGAAACTGCTGGCTGAAATGCTAGCAGGCATTTCAACCAATATTATCCTCAACTGGCTAAACGCCAAAGAACCGTATTCGGTTGAGGATCAGCTGAAGCAGGCGATCCGCATATTTATTAAAGGAGCGGAAGTCAGACGGCCCTGACGGTTGTACGCAACCCATACTGGCAGGGTGAACCGGTGCCACCGTCAACTTCCACACCCGCGACGTTAAGGAGAAAAGCCATGTCAGACCAGTTCAGCCATTTGTTCAATCCGATTGAAATGAGATCCGTTACCATTCCGAATCGTCTTGTATTCGGTCCCCATGGAACCCGGTTGGTGGACCCTCATAACGGTCATTCCACCGAGGAGCAGGCCCGTTATTATGCGGAAAGGGCAAAGGGGGGAACCGGGCTGATCATTGCCGGATCGTGCATGGTACATCCCAACGGAATGGCGGCAATCACCAACAATATTTTCGATGACAGTGCGATACCCGGCCTGAAGCGGATCACTGAAATGATTCATCAGTATCCCACCAAGGTGTTTGTCCAGTTGTCCCATTTGGGCCGCCAGGGGATGGGCTATGAATATGAACGACCGCTTTGGGCGGCGTCTCCGATCCCGTGTCCCCTGATGCGGGAGGTGCCTCACGAAATCAATGGCAGTGAGATTGAAGAGATCGTCACCGCTTACACAGAAGCGGCTGTCCGGGCGTTGACGGCCGGTTTTGACGGTATGGAAATCTATATGGCCCACGGGTATCTGCTCGGAGGATTTCTTTCTCCTTTCAGCAACAAAAGGATCGATGAATACGGCGGCAGTCTGGAAAATCGGATGCGGCTTCCCCTGCGAATTGTCGATTCTGTCAGAAGCGCCGTCGGAGAGGATGTACCGGTCGGCATTCGGATCAGTGCGGATGAATTTGTTGAAGGCGGGATCACCCCCGAGATGAGCCAGGAGATTGCCCGGCGGATGGAAGATACGGGAAAAATAGACTTTATTAATGTCAGCCAGTGCACTTACGCAACGGTCTATGCAATGATCCCTGAAATGGGGTTTCCCCCCAATCCTTTCATTTATTTGACTTCGGGAATTCGGGAAGCCGTGGAAAAAACCCCGGTGATGGCGGTTGCCAAAATCAACGACCCTGTACAATCGGAGAAAATTTTGGCTGAAGGTCATGCGGATATGGTGGTGATGGTCAGGGGGCTGATTGCGGAGCCGGAATTGGCCAACAAAGCAAGGGAAGGACGGCTGGATGAAATTCGCACCTGCATCTCATGCAACCAGGGATGTATCGGTAGAACGGAAAAGGCCGTTCGGATGGGCTGTATCCAGAATCCGGCGGTGGGATTTGAAAAGGAACGGGGGATCGGCACCTTGATACCGGCCCCGGTGAAAAAGAAGGTCATCGTCATCGGCGGGGGTCCCGCGGGACTGAAAGTCGCCGAACAGGCCGCCGAAAGAGGGCATCAGGTAACGCTTTTCGAAAAAAGCGATCAGCTGGGCGGTCAGGCAATGATTGCTGCAAAAGCTCCAACGCGGGACGATTTGGCAAACTGCGTACGATTTCTTGAAACCCAGGTAGAACGGCTCGGGGTTGAAATCAACCGAGGGGTCGAGGTAACGGCCGAGCTTGTGGCAGCGTTGAACCCGGATGCGGTGGTGGTAGCCACCGGTTCCACACCGATCATTCCGGAGATACCGGGCGCCGGGCAGGATCATGTTTTTGATCCCTGGCAGATCCTGAACGAAGCGGCTGACACTGGGGAAAATGTCTTGGTTGTCGACGGAGGGGATAACGATATCAAGTTTTGCAGTGTGGCGGAATTTCTGGCGGAAAGGGGGAAAAAAGTTCAGATGATCACCCATCAGCCCTCCGTTGGAATCTTTATAGAAACCTGGAGCAAATTTCCGATATTGCAGCGGTTGAGAAGCAAGGGGATTGTCTTTACAGGCGACACGCTTATAAAGAGCATTGAAAATGATAGCGTTACCGTTGCGGATGTTTTTACCGGGGAGGAAAGAACCATTGAAGACGTAGACAGCGTGGTATTCGCCTGGTACAACAAGGCAGAGAACGCGCTTTACAATGCCTTACAGGGAAAGGTCAAGGAGCTCTATTCTACCGGCGACTGCACGGCTCCCCGGCGGATCATCGATGCCATTCGGGAAGGATTTGTAACTGGGCGGCAGATATAAACATGCTTGCAGAGCTGGTAAGCGTACGCACCGAAGACCATGTCCTTCTTCACGGCGCTCTTTTTGAGCCCGACACCTCCGGACCGGTGGCGGTTCTTCTTACCCACGGTGGGTGGGGCAACTTTTATACCGGACTCGGGCGATTTTTGCCCGGAATGCTAGCCAAAAACGGCATTGCATGCCTTTCGTTCAACAACCGGGGGCATGATTACGGCACAGCCTCTGATGGGGAGCCCTCCATCGGCCTGCAAAGGGAACTTTTCGAAGACAGCCCGAAAGATATTGCTGCGGGACTATCGCTGCTCAAAGAAAGAAAGTATCACCAAATCGTGCTGATCGGCCACAGTTACGGGGCGGCCAAAATGGCATATGCACAGCGTTTGGCGCCGGACCCGGATGTAAAAGCCGCCGTTTTTTGCAGCCCGGCGGCATTGATGCGGGACACCTGGAAATTTTATCTGGATGTGCCCTATGAGGAGGCTGTTCAGGAGGTAACCCGCATGGTCGCGGCAGGCCAAGGCGAAAAATTCGTTGTCTTCCGGCACCATGGCCCCTCTCCGATCATCTGCACGGCCCAAACGTTTCTCTCTGTATGGGGTCCCAATCCCGCACAGGACATGTGCACGTTCATTCAAGAACTCTCCATGCCTCTGCTGGTGACCGTTTGCAGGCGTGAGCAGATATGTATGGATTACAGCCGGGCTGTCTATGAACGCGCCGTCAATTCACATCCCCGGAATTTCATCGTCCTGCCGAGGGGCGACCACTTCTACAGAGGTGTAGAAGTGTCTCTTGCCGAGGCGATCCTGGACTGGCTGGACACGGTGGGACTGCGATGATCCGGCCGTTATCCCCATTGAACATTTACCCCAGTGTTGTAACAGACCCTATATCAGATGGCATGAACCTTTATGGAAGGTTGCGCCTGTTGACTATCGACTATAGACTCGCGACTTCCGGCGCAGCCGGATTAGGGTATTGTCTTTTTAAGGAAAGCAGGTGTAACGGTGTGTGTATTCGTATTCGTTGAAACAAAAGACCATGAACTCACGGAAACAACCTGTGAAGTGGTGAGTGAAGCACGCCGTCTGGCATCCACTCTGTCCCTTGAGCTCCATTGTGTATTGGTGGAAGGGACCGCGAAAAAAACGATCGGTGAGATTGCCGGATACGGTCCGGATAAAATCCTCTTATTAGAGGCCGCTGCCCTCACCCCTTACGCCCCGGAAACCTGGACCCACTGCTTATGTGAATTGTGCCGGGAATTTCATCCCGATGCATTTATCTTTGCCGCCACAGTGCGGGGAGATGACCTGGCGCGGCGAGTGGCGGCAAAATTGAGGGTCGGCCTTGTACCGGATGTGGATCGGTTCCAGGTTGATAAGGACGGCAGGCTGATAATGACGCGTCTTTGTCATGAGCAGAAAGTGCACCAGACGCTCAAGTGTTCCAATGTTCGACCGCAGATGGCAACGGTGGCGCCGGGGGTGATGAAAATCAAAAAAGACCGGACTGCCCCGCAGCCTGAAATCGTTCCTGTGGACGCCCAAAAGTACCTCCCGATGCCCAACAACCGCGTAACCATCACCGGCTTTATCAAAGCGGATCCGAAAAACATCGATATCACCGATGCAGAACTGATTGTGGCAGGTGGCAAGGGCGCCGGAGACAACGAAGGGTTTCAACTGATCCGGGATGTTGCAGAGGCCTTAAATGCATCGATAGCCGGATCCCGGGTAGCCATGGACTGCGGTTTTATTGACAGGAGCCGCCAGATCGGACAGTCCGGAAAAACGGTTTCGCCCGACTTGATCATCTCCTGCGGCATATCCGGCGCAAGTGCCCATACCATCGGCATGAGGGATTCAAAAACCGTTATTGCCATCAATACCGATAAAAATGCAAAAATGATCAAAATGGCGGATTTGGGTGTTGTGGGTGATCTCCGTGACATTTTGCCGATCCTGACCCAAAAAATAAAAACACATCTAAACACGCATAAACCTTCGGAGTAATCATGACGGGCATTCTACCGGTTACGCAACATTATGCCGGCATTCCTGGCAATGTCTGGCTGGGTGTTTTGACCACCATTGCAGTGGTGACATTCCTTATAGTGACTTACAACAGGTTTCGTCTGCTGTGCGCAGGCAACAAAGATCCGCGCTTTTCTTCCGTGAAAGAAAGATTGAAAGGCCTTGTGCTGGAGGGCTTCCTGCAGCGCCGACAGCCACGATATCCGGTGGCGGGAGTTCTCCATATCGTGATCTTCTGGGGATTTATGGTGCTTGGACTAAGGTCCCTAAACCTTCTGGTGGAAGGGCTCTTTCCCGGCACAACGCTGCCCTTTCTCAAAGGCGACGTGGGGGTCGTTTATGACAGCATGAAAGATCTTTTCGAACTCACCACCCTGGCCGCTTGCATTGGCGCTGTATATCACCGGGCGGTTGTAAAACCGAAACGGTACGACGGCAGTCATCGGTTTGAGGCCTACCTTGTGCTATCACTGATCGGCATTCTAATGCTTTCCGACCTTGTGTATGAAGGGGCTGGATATCGCTTACAGGCTGAGGAAACGGGTTGGGCCGTCGGATCGGTGGCCGTCTCTTACGGCTTGTCTTTCTTGGCCCCACAGGTACTCAAAACCGTTCACGTTACCGGCTACTGGGTCCATATGATTGTATTTTTTGTTTTCTTGAATTTACTGCCGCTTTCAAAGCACTTTCATATCATCACGGCGCTCCCCAACGTATTTTTCAAAAAACAGGTCAGGGGTCGCCTCAAACCGGCCACGTTTGAACCAGCCCCCATCACGGAATTAACCTATGCCGGCGTGGGCAAAGTGGAAGACTTTACCTGGAAGCACATGCTAGATTTTTTCTCCTGTACCGAGTGTGGACGCTGTACGGATAATTGCCCGGCAAACCTTGTCGGTCGGAACCTTTCGCCCAAACATATGACCATGCGGTTGAGAGACCATGTTTACGGGACTTCAAAAGCCCCCCGGTCCACCGGGAAAGAGACACCGCTCATTGGAGATATTATTGCCACCGATGAGCTATGGGCCTGCACCACCTGCGGCGCTTGCGAGGAACAATGTCCGGTTTTCATCGAACACGTGGACAAAATTGTGGATATGCGGCGGCATTTGGTATTGATGCAGAGCGATTTCCCAGACGAAATCTTGCAGATGTTCCGCAACCTGGAGATCTTCTCTGATCCCATGGGAATGGGCCCCGCTCGCAGAACCGAGTGGGCCGAAGGTCTTCCGGTAGAATCGTTGTCAAAAAACAACGCCGTTGATGTGGTTTACTGGGTGGGATGTTTTGCTGCCGCTGACGATCGATACAGATCCGTTGCCAGAACACTGTGGAAAATCATGACAGGGGCGGGCATCCGGTTCGAAATTCTGGGGGCAGCGGAACGCTGCTGCGGGGATTTTGCCCGGCGGCTGGGAAACGAATACCTGTTTGAAACCCTTGCAAGAAAAAATATCGAAGCCCTTAAGGCCTGTGGGGCGAAGCAAATTGTTACCACCTGCCCCCACTGTTACAACACGTTAAAGAACGAATACCCGGATTTTGGACTCGACGTTGACGTACTTCACCATACCGAATTACTTACCCGCTTGATTCGTGACAACAAGGTGACGTTTAAAACCGGTGACAAGGCCCGCATCACCTATCATGACGCCTGCTACCTAGGACGTTACAACCAGATATACCTGCCGCCCCGGGAAATTCTGGGCCATATCCCCGGCGTTGATGTCATCGAGCCCGAACGCAATTGCGAAAAGGGGCTCTGCTGTGGTGGGGGCGGTGGATATATGTGGCTGGTTGAACAGGGCCAGCGTGTCAATGAGGTCCGGGCCGCCGAGCTTTCAACACATGCCCCTGATCTGGTGGCAACCGCCTGTCCCTATTGTATGACCATGCTTCAGGACGGGCTTGACAGGCAAAAGGACACTGGCACACCGGTTCAATGTATGGACCTGATGGAAATCGTCGATAGATTTATGACCAATTAAATTTAGAACAGATCATATGAACATTATTGTATGCGTCAAGCAAATAAGTCACATTTACGTTCATCAGGCCTTTGACAAGATCACAAGGCAGTTGACCAATACGGGTGTGGTCCACACCCTCAACCCCTACGATAAGGTGGCGCTCGAAGCAGCGCTCCGACTCCGGGAACAAGGACTTCGGAAACAAGATGGAGAAGGCGGTGTTACCGTCATCTCAATTGGCCCCAAACGGGTTGAAAGCGCCTTGAGATGGTGCCTTGCCATGGGTGCGGACAGGGCCATCCATGTGGTCGATGACGCCGCACCGGATAAAGATCCATGGCCGATCGCAGACCTCCTCGCCAGGGTGATCCAATCCCAGGATACAGGCCATGATCTGGTGCTTTGCGGCCGCAAGGCCATGGACAGGGAGATGGGTCAGGTGGGCGTCTTTTTGGCCGAATTGCTGGACCTGCCGGTCGTCACATCGGTCGCCGCCTTGACGGTGGAGCCGACATCATCCAAAGCGATGCTGCAACGGTCCCTTGAGCGGGGAAATCGCGAGACCGTTGAATGCGCCCTGCCGGCAGTATTCACCGTGGACAAGAACCTCCATCGCCCCCGATATCCGACCCTGCCCGGCAGGGCCCAGGCCCGAAAAATGGCAATCGAGCGAATCTCCCTTGCCGACATCGGGGGAGAAAGAATATCGGCAACCCTTGAGGTGACCACCATGGCCCCGCCCCGGATCCGGCCCAAAAAGATTCTTTCGCCTGACAGCAATCTGTCGGCGGCAAACCGATTGCAGTTTGCCATGTCCGGCGGCATGCCGCAGAAAAAAGGTGGCCAAATTGGGGGAGATCCCACGGCAATGGCAATCGGAATATTCGATTTTCTGAAAGACAGGAACTTTTTGCCAAAACCAAACCGTGAGTCATAGCCCAAAATACTGAACAAGTTACTGGAACAGTTTGGCAAACGTCCCATACCCCTCCGCTGCAAGGGTATCTTTCGGCACAAACCGAAGGGACGCGGAATTGATGCAGTACCGCAATCCGGTCGGCTCGGGCCCATCTGGAAACACATGCCCCAGGTGGGAGTCTGCGTGCCGGCTGCGCACCTCGGTGCGGGCCATAAAGAGGCTGACGTCCTTTTTCTCCACGACGTTTTCCGGCACCAGGGGCCGTACAAAGCTTGGCCACCCGGTACCGGAGTCAAACTTGTCCGTAGAGCTAAACAGGGGTTCTCCCGAAACGACGTCCACATAAATGCCCGCTTCGTGGTTGTTCCAGAATTCGTTCTGAAAGGGTCTCTCGGTTCCCTCCTGCTGGGTCACCTGGTATTGAAGGGAGGTCAACCGGTTTTTCAAATCCGCAGAATCAGGCTTCCGGTAGGCTTCATCCATCATGCCGTTTTTCAGTTTATCCGTTTGGCTGCCAGGCATCGTCTCCTTGGGCATGTCCATCGCCATTTTTTTCATTTCATCTTTTTGGGGCATCTTGTAATCTTCCCAGACCTTTTTCAGGAACCGGTCCCTTCCGGAGCCGGACCGGTAATACCGGTAACGGATGGGGTTCTTTTTGTAGTAGTCCTGATGATACGATTCTGCCGGGTAAAAGGTTTTCAGCGGCAGGATTTCGGTCGCAATCGGATTTTCAAACGGACCCGTCGCGGCCAATTCCTTCCTTGACGCTTCCGCGAGCTTCTTCTCATGGGCGTCATTGTAAAAGATGGCGCTGCGATATTGCGGTCCCCGGTCCACAAACTGCCCACCGGGGTCCGTCGCGTCCACATGCCGCCAAAACACTGTCAGCAATTTTTCATACGTAATCTTGGCCGGATCATACACGACCCGCACCGCCTCCAGATGTCCTGACATACCCGAAGAGACCTCTTTATAGCTAGGGTTGACCGAATCACCACCGGTATATCCCGAAATGACCTCGACGACACCGTCCACCTTCTCGAAATCGGATTCCACGCACCAGAAACATCCGCCTGCAAACACTGCTGTTTTTGTCTGGGTCGGTTTTGTTTTCATCTCTTTTTCCATAGTGGCCTCCATGCTCTTTACCTGGTGAAAGCCCAGTAAGGCCGACACAATTATCACAAATAAAATAATCACTCTTTTCATAAAATCACCTCCCGTTGTTCCCGCCGGGGTTTTGTCTATAATACGTCTAAGGAGCGAAACCGCTTTCCGGGAATGAAACTATGCGATTTTGCGCCATGGCATAATATAATACGTTATTGGCTCCAGGGAACCATACGCTTGTTCGTAACACACCCCTTTGGTTGAAATGGTTAATGACATGCCGCGTTATGTTCAACGTAACCACAGACCGTAAAGCTGTGTTAAAGGGTGCGTAAAGATTCGGTAAAGAATGCCGATCATCGGTGAAAAACAGAAAAATCGGTCTTGTGTCAACCGCCTGTGAAGGTTAGGATAAGAAGAAAGATTAACTCAAGAACCTGCTCTCATAATTGTGGAGCAACTGGATGATGACGCAAACTTCCGACAAGATCATTCTCATTGCCGAAGACGATCCAAACACCGCCAAACTGGTATCTCTTTATCTTGAGAAGGAAGGCTTTCACACCCTCATTGCCAATGACGGCCAAGCGGCCATCGATATGGCCACGACCCATGAGCTCTGTTTTGTTGTTCTTGATCTCATGCTCCCCAAGGTGGACGGGTGGGAGGTCTGCCGGATCATCCGACGCCATTCGGATGTGCCGATTTTGATGCTGACGGCCCGGGAAGACGAGGTGGATCGTATTTCCGGCCTTACCATGGGGGCGGATGATTATGTCACAAAGCCGTTCAGCCCCCGAGAGGTGGTGGCCAGGGTTAAAGCAATCCTTCGCCGGGGGCCCCTCAGAACCCACCGGGAGGAGGCCGTCCTCTCCGCCAAAGGCATTGTCATAGACACCGCCCGCTATGAGGTGACCCGGAATGGTGCCCCTGTGTCACTTACGCCCCATGAATACAAACTGCTGCAAGCATTGATGCGCCGCCCGGGCAGAGTCTTGTCTCGTCAGGAATTACTGCTGTCGCTCTACCCCAACGACGAAACCATCGTCATTGACCGGGTGGTGGATGTCCATATTGGAAAATTGCGACATAAACTGGAAGAAAATCCTGCGAAGCCGAATTACATCTTAACGGTTCGCGGCGTTGGCTACCGGTTTTCCGAAGATAACGCACCATGAAAACCCGCCTGCTATGGAAACTCTTTGGACTGAACCTGCTCGTGATCGGTATTGTTGTGATCGTGGTTTGGGGGGCCGTTGACTACCTTGCGAAAGACTATTTTGTCGTCCTGATGGAAAAATATCATATTTCCCCGACCGAAAGCCATCAGATGTTCGTGGCCTCAATCCACCGCTACCTTATCTGGGGGAGTATTTTTGCGGTTTTCATTTCCGCAGTTGTGAGTTTCATAATGATGAAACGTCTTCTGGAACCGCTGATGCACATGACCCGCTTTACCCGAAGGGTGGCCGCCGGCGACTTCTCTGAGGAAATCCGTGTATCCACCAAAGACGAGGTGGGGCAACTGGCGGACGCGTTCAACCGGATGACGGAAAGTCTGAACCACATGGAACAGCTTCGCAAAACCATGATTGTGGATGCTGCCCACGAGTTTAAAACGCCTTTGACCAACATTCGCGGATATCTTGAAGCCATTTCGGACAAGGTGGTCCCCCCCACAGATGATACAATCAGGCTGCTTCAGGAAGAAACCCAACGGCTCACGCTTCTTGTGAGCGACATCCTCAAACTTTCCCGCTCCAAGGGAGCCAACATCAGCCTCGATGTCCTTAGGATAAAATTAAAGGATGCCGGAAACCGATTGCTTGATGTGTTTCACATTGCGCTGGCTGAAAAGAACATTGCGGTTGATATTACCGGCATTGATACGGACTGCTTTGTGTACGCCGATCCCCATAAACTGGCCCAAATTCTTCACAATCTCTTTCAAAACGCCCTTCAGTATACCAATCCCGGTGGCAATCTCAGCATCTTCTCGGAAGAACTGGAAAAAGAGGTCCGCATCACCTTTGCTAATACTTGCGGCAACCTGGCTCCGGAGGACCTGCCCTTTATCTTCGAGCGTTTTTACAGGGGAGAAAAAAGCCGCTCACGGGATTATGGCGGGACCGGTATCGGACTTGCCGTAGTCAAGGACCTGGTGGAAGCCCATAAGGGAACGGTGACGGCACAGATTGTGGATGAAGAAATTCATATCTCCTTCACCCTTCCCAAAAGCCCCTTTTTAGCGATTTCCTTCTAATTCCCGGCGCCCGCCGCGGGAGAAAATGCTCTTCGGGGCCGCTGTACAACATAAAGAAAACCCAGAAGAATCAACCCAATCCCGTAGCACCAGTACCGTTGTTCATGGGGAACGCCGATCATTCTGGCGATCAAATCAGGACGCATCATCACGACGGTAACGCATAAAAAGACCGGCACTTCGGCGAGGCGGTTGCGAGCGACAAACCAGCCCTGGGTGGCCGATGCAAACGCGAAATTTCCGATACAGGCCATGATAAAAATCAGCAGCCCCTGAAACCAGCTGTCGACATTATGCAGTATCAGGTCTGCATTGAACATGAACATAAACGGGAGAATCGCCGTGCGGATATCGTACATGAACCCCTGGAGCCCTGTGGCGATGGGAGGGGATTTGGCAATCGCCGCGGCGGCGTAAGCCGCCAGGCCCACCGGCGGCGTATCATCTGCCAGGATGCCGAAATAAAAACAGAACAGATGGGCAGCCATGAGCGGCACCACGAACCCCTTGGCAAGACCGATGGTCACGATAGCCGGTGCCGTTAGTGACGCCATGACAATATAGGTGGCAGTTGTTGGAAGTCCCATGCCGATAATGAGGCTTGCCAGGGCCGTAATAACCAGCATCAGGTAAATGTTCCCGAAGGAAATAAGCTCTATGATCTCGGTGATGCGACTCCCGAGGCCCATGGCCACTACCCCCACAATGATGCCCGCCGTCGCCGTTGCCAGGGCGACCGATACCATGTTTCGCCCGCCGCCTGCCAGGGCCGAAACTATTTCCCGAACGCTCTGTTTCAGGGCCGGACCGATCGGTGCTTTGTTGAAATAGGCCTGAAAAGGCCGCTGACATAGCATTACGATCGCCATAATCCAAATGGCATGGAAGGCCGCCATTTCAGGCGAACGGCGCACCACGATGAGCTCGTACAGCAGCACGATGAGCGGCAGTAAAAAATGAGCGCCGGACAGCAGCGTCTTCCAAAAAGGAGGAAGCTCGTTTCGTGGTATTCCCTGTAAACCGAGCTTGGAGGCTTCAATGTGACTGATGTAGAAAAGAGCCGCATAGGACGCAAAGGCAGGTACCGCCGCTGCCTTGATCACCTCCACATACGGAACGTTCACATATTCGGCAATGATGAATGCCGCCGCGCCCATAATCGGCGGGGCCAGCTGCCCGTCCGTGCTGGCAGCCACCTCCACCGCGGCCGCCTTTTTCGCCGGATACCCCACCTTCTTCATCAGCGGGATCGTAAATGTCCCGGTTGTAACGATATTGGCGATACTCGACCCGGAAACCAATCCGGTAAGGCCACTGCCCAGAATCGCCGCCTTGGCCGGTCCGCCCTTGAATCTCCCCAGCAGGCTAAGGGCCAGTTTGACAAAGTAGCGGCCGGCCCCTGCCCGGTCCAGCATCGCTCCGAACAGGACAAAGAGATATACCAGGGTTGCCGATACATCCAGGGGGATTCCGTATATCCCTTCGGTGGACATGGTCATTTGCCCCATAAACCGGTTGATGGAAATGCCTTTGAAAGCGATCACTTCCGGCATATGGGGACCGAAAAACGAATATAAGGCGAAAAGGATGGCAATGATCGGCAAGGCGGGACCGATGACCCGGCGGGAGGCTTCCAGCAGCACCAGCACCAGAATGCCACCAATGATAAGATCGCGGACGATCGGCGCCCCGTACCGGGTGACAAGCGCATTGTAATCAATGGCGATATACAGGGCCGAAGCCGCGGCAAGGATGCCGATGATATAGTCCAGGATTGGTATGGTGTCCCGCGCCGAGAGGCACTTCAACCCAAACAGCGGTCTTCTGGAAAGGGGATAATTTAAAAAAACGATCAGAAGGGCAAACGCCAGGTGAATGGCCCGCGTAAATGTGGCGTCGAGCACCCACCAGCCTGCGATTGAGAGCTGAAAAAAACTCCACAGAACGGCAATGGCCGGCGTGAAAAATTTAGAGAACCCGACCGGATGACGGCCATACCCACCATCTGCCTCAGCCATCCGCCTGGCAATTTCTACACCTTCGTCCGTGTTGCCGGGGAGTCCATTCATGGCACCCCTTATAGGATTATTTTCGCCTTATTTCAAGCCGGCCTCTTTGAAGTACTTCATTGCCCCCGGATGGATCGGTGCAGACAGACCTTCCAACATCTTTTCCTTTGTCAGCGTTGCATAGGCAGGATGGAGTCTTTTAAATGCTTTAAAATTATCAAAGACTTCCTTGGTAACGGCATAGACAATGTCTTCCGGTACGTTGGCTGAAGTCACCAGGGTTGCCTTTACGCCAAAGGTGGCCACATCCGTCTCGTTGGTGGCCCCGGGATAGTTCTCGACCAGGATGTGAGACGTCGCATAGTAGGGACACCGGGCAAGCAGTCCCTCGATGCCGGTGATCGGTACAAACCCGACGTGGCGGGCACCGGCAGTGGCCTCCTTGATGGCGCCGCTGGGATGCCCCACGGTATAGAAAAATGCGTCTATTCGCCCATCCTGAAGCAGGCCGGGTGCCTCTGCGGCCTTGACCCCTTCGGCATCAAGCTCGTTGTTATAGTCAATCCCCACAGCAGTGAGGGCATCTATGGCGTTTTGGCGGTGCCCGGATCCCGGGTTGCCGATGTTTACCCGTTTCCCCCGCAGGTCGGCAATCGTATGGACGTTTGCGTCCGCAGCAGCCACCAGGGTCACCGACTCCGGATGGATACTGAAAACAGCCCGAAGATCGGTCTGGGGCCCCTTTGCCGCCCATTCGGCCATCCCCTTCATGGCCTGGTACTGCCGGTCGGATTGCACCACCCCAAATTCCAGGTCGCCAGCCATGATTGCATTGACATTAAAAACCGAACCGCCGGTGGACTCAACCGTGCATCGAAGGTGATAGGTGTCTTTCTTCTGGTTGACCATTTTCGCGATCGCGCCACCGGTCGGATAATATACCCCGGTGATTCCCCCGGTACCGATGGTCACATACCGGGTTTCAGGGACGCCATCATGCCGTGCCGATTTATTATCGTTGCAGCCAGATGCCGCCAGTCCGACCGTAAAGAAAAGCATTACCCATACTGTTGCTTTCATTTCTACCTCCGTGAAATTTACCGCCAAACGGTTGTTTTATATTCATCGGCCATTTTCGCCGTTGAAAAAAACATCTTTATCGGAATGCATTACATAACAATTGAGTTGTCAGTTATATATGTTAAATAGAGTTTGCCTTACCAGAAAATGCCATACTTTTAAACAGTTTCAGAATTGTCTTGATTTTTACATATTGGTTCCTCATCATATTGCGGTGAGTATTTAATGCTGGGCAGGGAAAAAAGATGATACGGAAATGTGAAAAATCAGATTTCAACAGGATGTTTGATATCATCAATGGTGCTTCTCAAGCCTATAAAGGAATTATCCCTGAAGATCGTTGGCATGAGCCGTACATGCCCCCTGAAGAACTCAGAAAGGAAATTGAACATGGGGTTGTTTTCTGGGGGCTTGAACAGGAAGGACGGCTTCTTGGGGTCATGGGAATTCAGGATAAAAGAGAGGTTACGCTCATCCGCCATGCCTACGTATGGACACAAACCCAAAAAACGGGAATCGGAACAAAGCTACTCCAGTATCTGGAACGCCTGACAGAAAAACCCATTCTTATAGGAACCTGGGCAGCAGCTTCATGGGCAATCTCATTTTACGAAAAGAACGGATATACCCTCGTATCAGAGGAAGAAAAGAATCGTCTTCTTAGAAAGTACTGGTCAATTCCAGATCGACAAGTGGAAACCTCTGTGGTTTTAGCAAACCGAACAATGTGTGATTCGAGCCATGCTTAGACTCTGCATCAATTATACATCCCTGGTTACTGTGTCCTGCGGAAGCGATTCACTCCCTGTACCCCCTTTTTGACCCTCATTAAATTTTTGAGGTTTGAATAGCGACGCAACGTCTTCAAACACCAGATAAAGCGCCGGCACCATCACCAGGGTTATCAGGGTGGCAAAAAGGATTCCGAATCCGAGGGATATGGCCATGGGGACAAGAAACCGGGCTTGCCGGGAGGTTTCCAGGATCATTGGCGACAGGCCGCCAAACGTTGTTAGTGTTGTCAATAAAATCGGCCTGAAACGCTGAACACCGGCAGCCTTCAGCGCTGCCACGGGCCCAAGGCCGGACCGTCGTTTCCGGTTCGCAAAGTCGATCAGCACCAGGGAATCATTGACGACCACGCCCGAAAGGGCCACGATACCGAACAGGCTAATCACCGAAAGCGAGTATCCCATCAGGACATGACCGACCACAGCCCCAATAATCCCGAAAGGAATGCAAAACATGATAATCAACGGCTGGACATAGCTTTTAAACGGCACTGCCAGCAGCGCATAGATGCCGATCAACGCCATCCCAAGCCCCATCAAAAGCGCTCTGATGCTGTCGCGAATCTCTGCCTGATGGCCTTCGAAGCTGTATGTCAGCCCGGGATAACGCTTAACGAGGTTTGGCAAAATATCCGATCTTAGCTCCGAGAGGACATTTTCGGCCTGAGACGGCGGTCTCACATTGGCGGTCACGGAGATCACCCGTCGGCCATTTGTCCGGTCTATGATCGTATAGGCACGGCCAGAAACCATGGTCACAGCATCTCTCAGCAGAATTTCTCCCCGAGGCGCCTGCAACACCAAATCCTCCAGGGTCGCTTCGGTCACCCGCTCCGATTTGGGGAACCGGACACGTATCGTCACCTCATTGCGGCCACGCTGCTGCTGCACCGCCTCGATGCCCTGAAACGCATGCCGCACCTGGTTGCCCACCTCCCTCGAAGTGAGCCCCATCCGTTCACCTGCTGGACGCAACCGGATATCAAATTGACGTTTCCCGCTGGCGGAACCATCATCAATATCATGGATAATGGAAAAGGCTGATAATTGTTCTGCCAGTTCTATACCCGCATGGTCAAGCCTGTCTTTGTCCCGATGGCTTAGTTGTATGGTAAGTCCTTTTCCGGATCCGGGCCCGCCCCTGTCGGATTCAAAAGAAATAGACTCCACGCCAACCAACTGTCCCACGCGCTGCCGCCACAAGGTGGTCACCTTGGCTGTTCCCAACGGTCGTATCTCTGGGTCGGTCAGAAAAAACCGTGCATTTATCTTATTTTCTTCAACCTCAGAAAAAACACCCTCGGAGAGGGTTTCACCGCCATTTTCCGATGCTACCGCATTGGCAGCCGCCACCAGCTTGTCCTCAACAGCCGTCAACCGGCTTTCCGGTGATCCATAGGGCAGCTGCACTTCACAGTAGGCATAATCTGATTCCACTTTGGGAAACATGGTCAGGCCCATCCGCCCGGATGAAATAAAACCAAAGGTTGCAAGCAAAAGTGCCACGCCTACAGCCAGTACGGCATATCGATGAACGAGCACACGGACCAAAAAGGAGCCGTACCGCCGATAGACAAATCGTTCAAATGACCGGCTGAATCTCTCCTGCCATCGCTCCAGACGGTTTAAAGGCCAGATCGCTTCGCTTCGCTTCCGGTGGCTGAGATGTGCCGGCAGCACCAGCAGACTCTCAATGAGAGAGACAAAAAAGACGATCAACACTACCAGTGGAATGAATTTGAAGATTTTTCCGAGAATTCCCGGTACAAAAAACAGAGGCAAAAACGCCACCATGTTGGTTAGGATGCTGAAGACCACCGGCATAGCCACCTCCCGGACCCCCATTACGGCCGCCTTGCCAAAGGGCAAGCCCAACCTGCGGTAGTGGTATATGTTTTCTCCCACCACAACGGCATCGTCCACGACAATACCAAGGGTAACAATAAAGGCAAACATGGTCACCATGTTGATGGAAAAGGGGGTCAGGGACAGAAAGAGAAACGAGCCTAGAAATGAAATGGGAATCCCCAGGCTGACCCAGAACGCCAGGCGGGCCTCGAGAAAAAACGCCAGAAAGACAAACACCAGAAACAACCCGATATAGGCATTCGTAAGGAGCAAATCTGCCCGCTGGGAAAAAAGTTTCGATGCATCCCGCAGGACATCGAGCCGAAGTCCCTGGGGAAGGGTTTGGTTCAGCCTTTTCAGCACCGCCTTTGCGGCATCGGCCACCTGGGTGGGGGTCTGGTCCCCTACACGGTAGACATCAAGCATCACCGCACGATGCCCGTTGAAGTTGGCCCAAACGTTACTGTCTCTGAAGCCCTCTCTGACAGTAGCAATTTCCCCCAGCAGTATTCTGGTACCATCTTCACTACTGATAACCGGCAGGCTGGCATAGTCCCGTGCATAGTCTCGGCGATCCTTGACCCGCACCAGCACATCCCCGCCGCTGGTTTCGATGGTGCCCCCCCCCAGTTCTACGGAGGCCCGGGAAATGGTATCAGCCACCTCCTGAATGGTGAGCCCGTAGCGCCTCAATGTGGTCTGAGAGATTTCGACCTCAATTTCATATTCCCTGACACCGGACAACTCCACCTGGGTGATGTTTTCATCCAGAAGCATTTCATCCCGAACCCGCTCTGCCACCTCACGAAGCGTATATTCATCCGTGTCACCGTGAAGGGTCACCATGAGAACATTTCTTTTCCGGCTGGCAATGGATACCTGGGGTTCTTTGGCTTCGTCCGGAAAGGTATCGATGCGATCGACCTCGCTCTTTACTTCCTGCCATAGCTGAACGATATTGGCATCTTCCAATGCTTCAATCGTAATCGTTGCTACGTTTTCAGCAGCAGTGGAACGGATTTCATCAATCCCGTCCAGGTTCTGTACCGCCTCTTCCACCGCCAAAACGATACCGCTTTCCACTTCCTCAGGGCTTGCACCCGGGTAAGCAATCGCAACCACAACCATATCCAGGTCAAACTCCGGGAAGACCTCCTGTTTGACATAGAGGCCTGTGATGAAGCCCCCCACCAGCAACACCATCATCAGAAGATTGGCGGCTACCGAGTTTCCTGCCATCCACGCAATCGGGCCCCGCTGATGGTCTGCGCCACCGGTCTTTTTCATTGAATATCCTCTTTAGCGTTGCTCAAGGCCATTTTTTCTTCATCAAGAGCATCGCCCCGGGAATTTTGACCGAATATCATCAACTGCATTCCCTGGACCGGCGCTGCCAGATCAGATACGATGATCTTGTCGCCCGCCAACACCCCTTCCTTGAGAAATACCTCGTCCCTCTCCTTCCACTTCACCTTCACTTGCCGTACATCCAACCTTCCGTCCTGGTAAACCCATACTGTGTCACCATCTCTCAGCGCTAACCGCGGCAATCTGATCACCGAAGAAAACTGACGTCCCTTGATCTCTACCGAGACATAGTCATTGAGGATGAGTGGCACGGAACGTGTGTCACCATTCAGTCCCAGCGGATCAGGAATCGAAATAATTACCGATGCCATCCGACTCTTTTCGGTCAGTTTCCCCGCCACACGGATAACGATGCCGTGCCATATGCCGGTGCCGGTCTGGGAGCGAACAAGGGCCGATGACCCACGTATTAAGCCGGCCCGAATAACGGAGAGTCGGTCCAGCGGAACTGCCGCTTCCACCCAGTAGGTGTCGGTGCACACAAGTGTAGCCAGGGTGTCCTGGGTTCCCACATGAGACCCTATGTTCACATTTCGCTCGACCACCAAGGCATTAAATGGCGCCCGAACGATGGTTCGGCCAAGATTCAAACGAGCCTGGTGCAGTTCTGCCTTGGCGCTGGAAACTGTAGCAAGGGCCTGTTTGAGTTGGGGTTTTCGAAGGAGAAGATCGGTTGCTGGCATCGACTCCGAAAGCGAGTCTTCCAGCAGCTGGAGTTCTTCTCTAGCAATCGTCTGGTTGCCCTTTTCAAGGGCAAGGTCCGCTTCGGCTTTTTCCAGCGTACTGAGTGCTTTTTCAACCGCCACCTCATAATCTGAAGGATCGATCTCAAAGATCATCGCATTCTTTGCAATTCGACCACCGGGCTCAAAATCACTGGCCATTTTACGGATCTCACCAGTCACCCTGGCCCGCAACGTAATTTCGCGGCTTGGCACCACCGTACCCATCGCTGCGACCGTGGCAGTAACGTCTGTTTTTTCTACTTCAAGCACTGCCACAGCGGTTGGCTGAAGCTTTGGTGGCGTCCGCTTAATCTGTGGTGGGGTTAATTTAAAATAGGCAAAGGCACCACCGCCTGCGATAATGATCAATAGCGGAACCATGATTTTCATGGATTTCCTGGCGCCCCATTTGTGTCTTACACTCGATTTCATTCGTTTTTCTCCATCCGGTCGATATCTTCCCCAAACCGTTTAGCCACATCCTTAGATCTGACGCATCCAATCGCCTCCCAACGCCCGGTATAACCCCACCCGGTTTTTTATTAAGGTGGCTGTCTCGGTGACCATTTGCCGCTCCAGGCGCTGCACGCCGGTCCAGGCGGTCAGGTAAGCCAGATAATCGCTTTGCCCGTTCTGGTACTGCAACCCGGCATCTTTTAATGTCAAGCGTACCGCCTGAAGCTGCTCCGCCAATCGTTCAAGATAAGCCCGCTGACGGTCTTCGGCGATAAGGCCGTCCTCCACCTCCCGCACCGCATTTGCCACAACACCGGTATAATCAGCCAACCGCTCCTCAGCCACCGCCCGAATTCGGTCCACCTCGGCTTTTCGCTGCCCGCCATCGAACAACGGCCCTGAAATATTGGCGGCAAGACGCATCATCCAGTTATCAAACAACACATCCAGGCTGCCACTGGAAAAGACCCCTTGGGCTGTCAATATGAATGCCGGCAAGCGATCCGCCCGGGCTGCGGCAACCTGCCAATCCGCAGCTTGAAGTCGCAAGCCCGCTGCACAAACATCCGGTCTTGCCGCCAGAAGGTCTGCGGGCAAGCCTGTTTCAGGCACCGGCATCATGTCGGGAAGGCGCTGTTGGTGGATATCGAAATCGCTGGCGCTGGTTTTCCCGATCAAATATGCCAAGCGATTTCTGAGCTGTCGTTCTGTGAGATCGAGGCGTGGCAATTCGGACGCAGCCGCCGCAAGGGCCTCCCGCTGCTGGGCAACAGCCAGCGCCTTTGCCCGACCGTTCATGAACCGAAGTTTCTGAAGGTCCAACAATGTTTTATTATTTTGAATCTGTTCGTTCAGAATCGAAATATTCTGCCGCGCAGCCAGTACGTCTATCCAAGTGATAGTAACCTCTGCCGCCACCGTTATCCGTGCCGCGTCAAGATCATGCTGAGCAGCCACCAATTGACGTGCTTCCGCCTGGCGAAGAGAATGCAGTCTTCCCCACAAATCAAGCTCATAGGACGCTGCAAGATTTAGGGTCCAGGTTTGATCATCCGTGGTGGTACCGGTCACACCAGTCGACGACCTGGTTTCGGCCCGCTGATATTCGGCTTCGGCACCATAATCGATGGCCGGCATCTTATTGGCATTTATTTTTCGAGCTGCCGCTTCCGCCTGTTTAAGCCGAGCCCAGGCGGTCTGAACATCAAAGTTGTTTGAAAGCGCTGTCTTCACCAGTTGGTTCAGCTCCGCACTCCCAAACGCCTGCCACCAGAGGTCGCCCCCCCTCTCTGTTTCGAGAAAAAGGGAATACTGCTCCGGCATTTCAGCAGAGATATTCTCCCGAACCTTGGGATAAAATGTAGTACATCCTGAAAGATACAGCGCTGCTGATATGAGAAAAATCCACCTGTACACGGTATCACCCTAAAACGTCAGTTATCCCTAATATTGCAGCAATAGGGTATCGATTGATGTTCAGCTGAAATATAGATGATAACGCCGGCCTACGCAAGCTGTGTGACATGAAAAACGCTTCTCGGTTCGAGTTTACTAGATGACAAATGGTGTTCATTCTGTTACCCATATTTTATAATAATATTAAGTACCAGGAGGTAACGTCGATGAAAACAGATCTTTGCACCATCGATAAAGTGGAGATTTTAACCCTTCAGGACAATACCATTGACCTGTTGACCCAGGATAATGGGTCGATCATAAACCGCGCCTCTCCAGTAGCGATCATGAAAAACGACAGCAGTATTCTGGCGGAACACGGATTTTCATCCCTCGTCAACGTCCATAAAAACGGACAGCAAAAATCCCTTCTCTTTGATTTTGGGCTTTCCGAATTTGGCGCAGCCTTCAATGCCGATGCCTTGGGAACTGATCTTTCTACCGTGGAAACCATGGTGCTTTCCCACGGCCATTTCGATCATTTCGGAGGAATCACGCAACTGGCCCAGCGCATCGACCAAAAGGGGATTCCACTCGTACTTCACCCGGCCGCCCTTCGGGCCCCCCGCTTTATGAAGGGCCCCAACGAGGAGAAAATCATCTTCCCGGCCCTCAACAAAAAGGATTTGGATGCCGCAGGGATTTTACCGGTACCTTCCCCTGAGCCGACTACCCTGCTGGACAACATGGCCCTTTTTCTGGGAGAAATTCCCAAGGCGAACACCCAGGCCCCACCCCTTAATTTCTATTATGAAGCCGATGGTGAAATCTTCCCGGATCCAATCGAAGACGATTCAGCAATTGTGTTTCACGTAGACAAAATGGGGTTGGTAATTCTGGCCGGATGTGCCCATTCCGGTATCGTCAATATCGTCAACCATGCAAAGGATGTTACCGGTGTGAACGAAGTGTTTGCGGTAATGGGAGGATTTCACCTGTCCGGCGCAGATTTTCAGACACAAATCGCTCCCACCATATCGGCCCTCAAGTCCCTATCGCCAGGGTATGTGGTCCCGGCCCATTGTACCGGCAGGGAGGCCATCATGCATATTGAGAGGGAGATGCCGGAACAGTTTTTATTGAACATGTCCGGTACGCAACTCACCTTTTCCGCAACCGGATAAGGGGTTACCTCAGTGTTGCAACACTGGGGGTTACTGAACCGGGGTATAGCTGAACTTCTGACCACCAATGCCGAGTTCCACCATTAGCCCGCCTTTGGTATGGACAAAGATGGCCATTCCTTTCCGATAGTCTGTCTTTGCCTGAGCGCCAGTGGCAGGACCGACACTGGCGCCGGCCGTGGCCCCAGCGGTGCCCGCCTGGGCCTGGGCCCCGGCAGTTACGGCGACAGCCGTTGCCGCCGCATCAAACTCAAACGTTCCGCTGGTAAATTCATCAAAGGCCCGTTTGTCCTGGAAAAAGATGATCTCGCTGAATACCTGCCCGCCAAACTGAAACCCGATACTTCCTTCAAACAAGGTGGTAGTACCGGAAATTTGGTCCTGGCGATATACCAGCCCTTCACCATAGGCAGCACCTATCCAGAACCCGCCTTTCCCAATATTCGGAAATACTGCGTATCCATAGGCATCTTCGAAAAAGGCCGCCACCGCGGGAGACTTCTTAAAGACCGAAATCGCATCCGTAAAACTGTTTGCCTGTGCCATCGTTGCAATGCTCAGCATCCCGGCTACACAACCCCACACCGAAATGATTCGAAATATCCTCATGATCAGGCCTCCTATGTTGGCGCCTCATGTCATCAATGGATGCGCCAAGTTGTGAAACGCTGTATTTTCTATCGGTTACATGTCAACTAAAACCACCAGCGTGGATATACACCAATTGCCGCCAGAAAGCCAGTATTGATGTAGGGTCGGCAGAACAAACGCATGTAAGCAAACGGTAGCCAACAGACCTTTGAGTTCAGCAAAACGAACATGCGTTCTCCCTTGTTGTACCAGCTGTTGGTGGATAACTGTGCCTGTTTTAAGACCGCTGTTTGGGGCGGCCCCATGTCCCTGTCTTAGATGGGGAGGAATGTTACCCAAGACATGAGGTCTGCCGCAGGTTATAAACCAGAAAGGTCTGCGTGGATACCAGGTTAATTTTGAACCATTGACAAATTGTCTTCCGGGAGATCTTTCAAATGCGGCAGATAAACCGCAAAGCGACTCCCCTTCCCCACGGAGCTGTCCACGGTAATGACCCCACCATGATTTTTTACGATACCGTGCACCACAGAGAGTCCCATACCGCTCCCTTCACCATGGGGTTTGGTGCTAAAGTAAGGTTCAAAAATCTTTTCCTGAACGTCATCAGTCATCCCGTGGCCTGTATCCGCCACCTTCAAACAAACATAAACGCCAGCAGGGATTTCTGTGTTATGCTCGAAATAATTGGATGGAATTTCAGCCCGTGTTAAAGAAATGGTCAGCCGACCGCCCTGATCTTGCATGGCATAGTAGGCATTGGTGCAAAGGTTCATCACCACCTGATGCATCTGAGATGAATCGGCCATAACAAATCCGGCATCAGTGGCAATTCTTTTTTGAACCTCGATGTTAGGTGGTATGCTGGCACTTAAAAATGCCAAAATTTCAGACACCATAACATGGAGTTGCAATGGTTTTTTCTCAAAGCTGGATTGCCGGCTAAAAGACAGAATTTGTTTGATCAAATCCCGGGCGCGAAAACCAGCTTTCAGGATCTCATCTAAATTGGATGCAACAGAATGATCATCTTCTATATCCTCCCGGCTCATCTCCGCATAGCCGATCATCGTCGTCAATATGTTGTTAAAATCATGGGCGATACCGCCTGCAAGTGTACCAATGGCTTCCATCTTTAGGCTTTGACGCAGACGGGCCTCCAGCTTCGCCTTCTCCTCTTGTTCCATTTTCAAATTGGCGCGCATCTCATTGATGGATGTCACCAACTGATCTATCTCATCGCGATGGGTTTGGGGGTTTATGGGTCTTGCCAGTTTCAGCGGGGCATCCAAATGGTCGATTTTAACAGATTTGGCATACCGGGCAATCGACAATAAGTGGCGTCCCACCAGAAAATAGAATAAAAAAAAGATGAACAGGGATACAAGAAAGGTTTTAACGGCTTGGGTGCCTGCAATTAGGAGAAGACGGTCCCAGAGCCTCGCATAAACCCCAGACAAGGTGGCGCGCACATAAAGATCCCCCAGGTGGATATTTTGACCGCGATAGGAAAAACGAAGGGGATACACCCTGGAGATGATATTCTGAGATTGAAGGGACCCTAACGCAACAATACTCTCATTGCCCTTTCGAACCCCCACATACTCTATATCAGGCAAATTTAGAACCCCATCCAGTTGAATTTGAATCAACTCCCTGTCCATTACCCACAGTCCCTGAACAATGCTCTTGAGATAGCTCTCCTCAATCTGGTCCATGCGTGTCTCAATCAGCTTAACGTCCATGGAGTAATCACGGTAAAGCTGGAGAACGGTTCCCAACAGTGTAATTAAAGAACTAAACGCGAGAACATAGAGAATAAAGGTTTTGGCAAGACTGCGTTGGTATTTTATATTTCTTACCCGTGTTTTCATGGCATCATTTGTGCGTTCAACGGTTGCAGGGTCTGATTAACGATTCTGTTATAGGTACCGTCCGCTTTCATCTCTTTTAGGGCTTGGTTCACCAACGGAACCAACGCCCGGTGCTTTTTATGAAGATAGATGTGAAGAGACCGCACCGTCAGAGGAGGCTGTAACACATGGACGTCTTCATATCCCATCTCTTGAATGACCCTCAACCCCTCCAGTCGATCATAGATAACGATATCCGCCCGACCGGTTGCCAAAAGCTGAAATAAAAGAGCCTCGTTTTTTACTTTCACCAGAAACCCAGGATCCAGGACGTTCTTTTCAAGAATTTTCCAACCCGTTATAAATCCGATGCTATAGGGTTTTAACGTATCCCAGTGCATCGTTTTAATTTTGACATTTCTGGAGAAAGCCGTAAACTCCAGATCCATTGTTTTTTCTGGAACTTCAACGAGATCGGGATAGATGGCACGTAAACCGCTGATACGGGAAAGCTCGCCGTCATCAATTCCTTCATTGGCATTCATCAGGGACCGCTCTGCAGGCAATTGATGAATTACGATTCGGCAACCTACCCGTCTGAACGCCTCCTTTGCGACCAAATCCAGGAGCCCGGTTTGCCCCGCGTTGGATAACGGTGGCTTCGCAGCAGTTCCAAGATATAATGTCTCATCACCGTAAGCTTTGGTGACTACAATCAAACATAAAAGCAGGGGTAGCAGAGGGAGAGAAAAGGCTCGGCGCAAAATAAGGATATACAGAACTGTTTTTTTTAAAGTGACTGTTCTGGCCCTGAAATATTTAGCCGTGAACTTTGCTATTACCATTGTGAATATCCGGAGAATAGGCTGACACTTTGATTAGGTCACGTAGCGCCTTCTATCTACCCCGCAACCCACTGTCTTTTTGATCAATCCTGGCTCTTTTCTTCCCCAGCGTGCCGCCTATATCTTTTCAGTTTTTTGGGCAAACAGGCGCTTCCGACCTTAAATAGCCTCATTTTTTTCCGGAAGATAAACGCTAAACCGTGAGCCTTTTTCAATCTCACTATGGACATGAATCATACCGTCGTGTTGCCGTACGATGCCATAAACGGTTGATAACCCGAGCCCTGTTCCATAGTTTTGCTTCTGGGTGGTAAAGAAAGGCTCGAATATTTTGCCCTGGGTTTCCAAGTCTATTCCGCAGCCGGAATCAGTAACATTTAGCTGTATATACTTTTCAGCTGTCGCCCATTTGTTTTGAATACAGTATTGAGTATCAAACGTAACATTTTGGGTTTCAATTATCACCTGGCCACCTTTTGGCATGGCGTCCCTTGCATTCAAGCAGAGATTCATCAACACCTGCTCAATCTGCCCCCGGTCGGCTTTCACTAGCCATAACTCTTTTTCAGGATAAAAGCTTAGCTTAATTTTTTTATCAATCAGGCGATACAACATTTTAAGCAAATCATTAACGATCAGATTCACATCAAGTGTCTCAAGGCGAAGCACCTGCCGCCTACTGAAAGCCAGTAGTTGACGTGTAAGATCTGCGGCCTTCTCACTTGCCTTGCAAACTTCCAAAAGTCTTTTTCGATTTTTCTCATCAAGACCCGGAGAGGCCAAAACAACTTCCGCATACCCGATGATTCCCTGGAGCATGTTGTTGAAATCATGGGCCACGCCACCTGCCAGCTGACCGATGGCTTCCATTTTCTGGGACTGGCGCAGTTTTTCCTCAAGAGCCTTACGGTCCGTAATGTCTGTCACAAATGCACAATTATATTCCTTTCCGTCAAAAACCACGTGATTGGCCCGAACATCCACGGGGTAAATCCGGCCATCCTTTGTACGATGAATTGTTTCAAGGGCAGCGGACCCGGTTTTTCGTAGTTCCTGCCAATGCTCTGCAAACACCTCCGGAGGAAATTCGGGACCAATATCCGATATGGACATTGTGAGGAGTTCTTCTTTTGAATACCCAAGTTTACTACACGCAGCATCGTTGACATAGATTAAACTGCCGTCTTCCGTCATCCAAAATGCCAGGTCTCCTATTTTGTCAACGGCGAATTGTATAAATTTCAAAGCGGTTTCTGCCCGCTTGCGGTCCGTAATATCCAGCGCACTGAAGGTCACCTCCTCCTGTAACTCCTCAATGGGTGTCAGGGTAAAATTCAATAGTATATCTATGATGTGCCCGTCCTTGCATCGCCACTGGGTTTCTACTGATATGATCTCCTGGCCACGGGTCTGCGTATACATATGGCCAACGCGCTCATACTCCGCATCGCTGGTATAGAGCATTCTCGCGTTTTGGTTGAGAAGGTCTCCTTCGGTATAACCTGTCATCTCACACAGTCGTCTGTTCACCTGTTTGAATACGCGGTCAACAGCCACGCCAATACCAGCTGGAACAGCCCGAAACACGCTCTTCAGACGGCTTTCACTTTCAAGCAACGCTTTTTCCTTAAGTTTACGGGCAGTGATATCTTGACCCATGTAAAGCAACTCTTTTGAGCCGAATGGAACAAGATGACAATCAAAAAACAGATCTTTCCCAAAGCTTGACTGGGTGATCACTTCGTGCCGCATAGTGGTTTTTGTTTTCATAGCCACTTCTGCAACATCCAATAATCCGGAATCTTTCCAGGAGGCCAATTGTTTGTAATTCTGAGAAAGTAATTGCTGCCTGGTTCCCCCCACCATATGCGCCAATGAATCATTCGCCATAATACATTCTCCGGACGCATCAAAGATCGATATCCCCACCGGAGACGCCGAGATTATGTTGGCCAGTCTTTGCTCACTTTCCTTCAATGATACGGTTGTTTTCACGCGGTCGGTGATCTCTAACATGATACCGTTCCAGAGGATGTCACCGTTCGCGTACAATTCGGGCCGAGACATGCACTCAAACCAGCGGACGTCTTCGTTTACAACGGCTCGCAATGTTTCCCGCCAAGGCTGAAGGCTTGCGGCCGATTGTTTTACGGTTGATTCAAATTTTTCACGGTCATCCGGATGAATCAGGTCCAGCAGTAAATTTGCATCGCGCAGAAGGTCTTCCGGTACGATATTAAATAATGTCTGCAACACGTCATTTACATAGGAAAAAGAATAAGATCCGTCCGGGTGCATCACGAAAAGGTATACCAGACCAGGGATATTGGCTTCCAGACGGCGATAACGCTCTCCACCGTTTCTTGTCAGATTTTCTGTCTGGTTTATAGCGGCGCCATGCTCTTTTAACATCACCACTATTTGATTGATTGCACCAGCGAGCCGGTCAAGCTTGTCATTCTTGCCTGAGGGTTCGACACAGCATGAAAAATCGCCAACGATGGCTTTTTCTGCAGCCTCAATTATCCTGTCGATACGATTTATTTCTGATTCTTCATTCATATTCGTTGGCACCTATTCTAAAAAAACATATTATATGTAATGCTAAATGTATGCCAACCCTTTCTTTTTTTTAAACAGTTGCAATTACTGTATTCACATGGTTTGCATATAAATGCACGACAGGGCGAAAGGGTGGACTATTTTGAATCACGATGGTCGATAATATTTATAACAAACTTATTTTATTGTCTTATTTTGCCGGAACGAAATGTTCACTTGTTACAAAATGGACCACCCTTTTATGGAATAGGATGTTCCCCCAAGTTGGACCGTTGGGGCATTCATGACGATTCTGTTTCCGTTGGATGTGTTTGACCCAGATCAAATTTGTCTATTAGCAACTTTTGCTGGACGAAACCGAAATAAATTCTGTAGAATGCGCCCACATCGGTTGGCAGATTCAGATAACATTTTCTAATATCAGGCGAAGGAGGCCATCATGAGCATCCCCTACCAAAAGATTCTTTGTCCTATTGATTTTTCATCATATTCTAAAAAGGCGCTGGATAAAGCGGCGGGTCTCATTACCCCCGGGAAAAATGATCTTTTGGTAACCCACGTTGTCAACAACCCCTGGTCCGAACAATACAGCGAGCATTTATCCACCATATGGGGCAACAACTCGGGAATGGAGAAGGCATGCGCCGAACAACCCTTTTCTTTTTTGTCAAACGTCCTGATAAAAACCGCGACAGAAATGGTTAAGGAATTCATGACGACCCATTTTCCGGACCTCCCTCATCAAATCCATGTCACCCACCATGAGCACATTCACCAGGCCATTATTGATTGCACAAAAGCGCAAAAAGTGGACCTTATTGTCATGTCGACCCATGGTCGAAGCGGACCCAAAAGACTATACTTTGGCAGTGTCACAGAAAACGTTGTCAGGCGGGCACCCTGTTCCGTCATGGTGGTCCGGCCATAGCGAATGGATGATCGACAGTTAACTTGCAGTTGACGACGGACCGCCGGCTCAGTAAAAGAAGGAAAGAATGATTATCCGGCTTTTTTTGAACCAATTTTCACTAAATCGTAGGAGCGTATCATGTTTCACCGAAGGACAATCAGATTATGTTTCGTTGCAATGGTTATCGGCACCCTTCTTTTTACGGGATGCACCAAATTGACACAGGCTAATTTTGAAAAGCTTGAACGATGGATGGACTACAGTGAAGTGACAACAATATTGGGCGAGGCCAATGAATGCGAGGACACCTTTATGTTCAAAAGCTGTACCTGGGGATCGCCTGAAAAATCAATCAGCGTAACGTTTCTGATGGACAAAGCAATCGTTCTGTCTGCAAATGGCCTAACGAAATAGCTTCCCCAAAAGTTTACCCTATTGTTGGTCGAACCAACATTAGGATTTATCTACATACCAACAAAAAACGGGCCCTGGAGAAGTCTCCAGGGCCCGGTTGTCTTTCTTAGTGTTTCTCAAATTCCTTGTGGTTGCGCTGCGACATGGCGTTGGTGACGCATGGCCTTTTCACTGCCAGGGGTTTCTGTTGCCACGATTGAAATGGATATATTCAACCCGCCCCTGATCATTGATAAAAGATGTTAACAACCAACTGATCAGGCTTATCAACAGAGACCCGAACACGGCTGACCAGAATCCGGCGATTCCAAACCCGGGGATTACTCCGGACACCATCATCAGCAAAAAGGCATTCAGTACGAACGTGAATAATCCCAGGCTCATGATATTCAATGGCAGGGTCAGAATAAAGAGCACCGGTCTGAAAAATGCGTTGAGGATGCCAAGGATCGCTGCCGCAAAAAATGCAGAAAAAAAGCCGCTGATATAGATACCGTCCAGCAGATAGGCGGTGGCGATAATCGACACGGTCAATATCAGCCACCTTAAAAGAAGGCCGTTCATTATATTTGCTCCGACAGAGTCACCTGAGGACGCAAGCTCAGGTCATGAAATCCAAGAGAGGACAACCGTTCCCAAAATGATCGCCATGATACCGAAAAACCGATAGGTCTGATCCGAGGCAGACTTGATGAACCAACCGGTGAATTTTCCGTAAACATCTTTCGGGTTCAGAAAAATAAAGCCGCCCTTAAGCAATGCAAGCCCCCCCAGCAACGCAATCAGCCAACGGTTCTGGGAAGCCGTCATGGAAATTATCATCAAAACACCGATGATGACCAGAAACACCGCCACAACGCGACGGTCCATCCCGAGCAGCCACTGGTCGGACATGTTTCTCACGGCCGTTGTGTACAAAATTGCGCAGGAACCCAGCGCCACCCAAACCAAACTAACGATATATAACACCCACGCCACGTTCAAACTCCTTTCTTTCGCATTAATTTCAAACCATCTTGGTTAGCGGTCAAGCCCGCAGGGCATTTTGCACCCTCAAAGATATCACCACACATAATTCTTACGTATGTTGATATCCACGTTAAGTCAATAGAAGACAACCGCCCAGCGTTTCAAGTAAAAAAATGGCGGCCCGTTAGAAAAACACCAATGCCCCTGGGTTAACACGGCACAATGCCTCCGCCATTATGCCGCGGAGGGTTTACATGCTGGCAAATATTCTGACAGAAAACGGCGGATGGCAAGCTATGGCATATCACTTTTTTATTTTATATTCATAGCGTTAAAGAGATTCGTTGAAATGGTATGCTTCTTGCGAATTAAAAAAACAGATGTTAGATCAGATTCCGTGATCAATCAAGCACAACCAATCAAACCAAACACCGGGAGATGTCATGATGAAACCCTACCGAAAAATTTTAGTGGCAGTGGATGGATCACACCAGGCGCTCTGTGCGGTCCGGTATGTGAGCAGCTTGTTTCCACCGGACCAGACCGCTGTCCACCTTTTCAATGTCCATACCGGCATTCCCGAATCATTCCAGGATTTGCGCAGGACCACCGCGGTCAGTGCCCATGTATCGGCTGTCAGTGCCTGGGACATCCAGGCCAGAAAAGATATGAAATCTTTCCTGCAAATATCCCGGAATCTTCTTGTCAATGCGGGATTCAGGGAAGAGGGTATCACCACCACCCTTCAGGACAAAAAAGTTGGCATTGCCCGGGATATTCTAGCAGAATCCCGCAACGGATATGATGCACTTATTGTGGGAAGAACAGGAACCAGTCGCTTCAAGGATTTTATCATTGGCAGCATCGCCGACAAACTGATCGGCAAAACCCCTCATATTCCTCTGGTGGTCGTCAGCGAATCGCCGGCGCCTCAAAATATTATGGTGGGTTTTGACGGGTCGGACAGCATCGTGAAGGGACTCTCGACACTGGCTGCCCTTCTCGCCGCTGAAAATTGTGAAGTGTTGCTTTGTCACGTCGTCAGGCGGCTAAATCGCCACCGTGAAAAACATACTCCGTTCGCGCCGGAGGCTGAATCAGAATGGCTGGACGTAAACACCAAGGAACTTCTACCGAAATTCAATGCCGCCAAGAAAAAATTATTGGCCGCCGGCGTGGATCCGTCCCGCCTTTTTATCGAAGTTTTCGACGAGCCATTTAGCCGCGCGGCCAGAATCGTTAGAGAGGCGGAAACTCGTGAATACGGAACCATTGTGGTGGGCCGGCGGGGCCTCAGCATGGTGGAAGAATTTTTCCTCGGCCGGGTCAGCACAAAAGTACTCCACATGGCCAACCAGTGCACGGTCTGGCTGTTGTAACCAGTGCAAATGTTTATAATCTTCTTAAGCGGATGTGCGGAAACCGAAAATTATCCATAAGCGGCCTTTTATCCAAAAACTCCCAGACTCCTCAGTTATTGAGATGATTCTGCTTTTCGATCCAGCGGTAGAGGGGCTCCCGATACCGGTAGGCAAGATAAATGACGGCAACACAGGCAATCGCCAGCAGCACCAATACAGTGTAATTCCGGTCATACAGGGAAGCGCCTTGTACACTCAGCATCAGTGTTCCGGGCATACGTCCAATAGCAGCCAAAATCAGGAACGCTTTTATGGGCAGAGCGGTCAACCCAAGAAACAGCGACAGATAGTCTTTGGGAAAGCCGGGAATCACAAAAAAAATAAAGACGATCATCACGCCCTGATGCCGGAGCAGAAAATCCATTTTTTCACGGGTATGACGAGGGATGAGTTTTCGGACGTAACGCTTTCCCAGAAACCGGCCGATAGCAAAATTAATAAGGGATCCCAGGGTCAGTGCCAAACTCGAGTAAAGAAATCCCCGGGAAGCCCCAAACAGATACCCGCCGATAAACCCTGTGGCTTCTCCAGGAATCGGGGCGAAAAGAACCTGCAGGACCTGTATCCCCATAAAGGCGAGGGGGGCCCCGATGCCGAATTGGGAAATGAATGCCTGGGTCTTTTCCCGGTCCGTAAATACATGATATATGGCAGACACGCCGCTTACTATCGGTTCCCGAAAAAGCCAGACCAGGGCGATCATTGTCAGGATCACCCCGGCCAGCCATATGATTTTACGCCGATGTGACAAGCAGGTTACCTGGCCTTACCGTTGTCTGCGGCAGCCCGAAGCGCTGCCACCGCCGGCAATTCTTTCCCCTCCAGCAATGTCAGAAATGCGCCGCCGCCGGTTGACACATAGCTGACCCGGCTGGTTTCTCCGGCCTGATGCAGCGCAGCGTCCGTATCACCGCCGCCCACAATCGTCAGGGCGTGGGCACCGGCAATGCTGCGGGCCATGCTCATCGTGCCCTGGCTGAAGGGATCCATTTCAAACACCCCCATTGGCCCATTCCATACAATTGTCTTGGCATCATAAAGGGCTTGGGCATATATCAAGGAGGTAGCCGGTCCGATGTCAAGCGCCATCCAGCCATCGGGAATTTCCTGCACCGGTACAAGTTTGGTGACCGCCGTTGCATCGAATTTTTCAGCCACCACCATATCCACGGGCAGATAAAATTTAATGCCCCTGTCAGCAGCATCCGACATCATATGAGCAGCGGCGGACAGCAGGTCTTCTTCTATTTTTGAATCGCCAACGTGGACGCCTTGTGCTTTTAAGAAGGTATTGGCCATGGCACCGCCCACAATGATCTTGTCCACGTGCTTCATCATGTTCTCCAGGGCCGTGAGCTTGCTCGAAACTTTCGCCCCTCCCACCACGGCCACGAGCGGTCGTTTGGGATCTGCCATTGCTTTCTGGAAGTAATCAATCTCTTTTTGAAGCAGAAAACCGGCCCCGGCCTCCCTTACGTGGGCTACGATCGCTTCCACCGAAGCATTGGCCCGGTGAGAAACAGCAAAGGCGTCATTGACATAGACATCACAGAGGTTGGCAAGGGACTGGGCAAACGCTGGGTCATTCGCCTGTTCCGCCTTGTGAAACCGCAGGTTTTCCAAGAGCATCACATCCCCTGACGCCATTTTCGCCGTCAGGGCCGTTACTTCCGGTCCGATACAATCCGGGGCCATGGTCACCGGTCGGTCAAGGAGCGCAGAGAGCCGTTTGGCCACTGGCACCAGACTGAATTTTTCAACCCGTTCCCCTTTTGGACGCCCTAAATGGGAAGCCACAATCAACCGGCCTGACTGGTCTAAAATATGCTGCAGGGTCGGTAAAACCGCCCGAATTCTGGCATCATCTGTAATTTCCAATTGTTCATTTAACGGGACGTTGAAATCGACCCGGCACAATACCCGCTTTCCTTTTAGATCAATTTCCGAAATTATCTTCATCTATCCTCCTTTTTACATTCGGATTTGTGCATTTGTGTTCTTCTGTTATGCAGTGATTTCCGTCGGGCCCATCGCTCTACGAATGACACGTGCCCCGATTGATAGGCACGATCAATCATTTCCTCGCGCACCCTCAGTCCACTGTTCTGTGATAATGCGAATCTCAAACATTCGGTTTTCTCCTCACAGGAGAAACACGACGGTGGGGTGTGGCGCAACCCATCCGTTCCTAAGGGAAATACAGTATGCAGGTCCCCGAAACAGGGCAGATTTGGCTTTTTCTTCTGGGTCATAAAAACCGCTTCCCCCGCCGGCCTCCGCATTGCCACCGTGCTGAGGAAAATGCGAAGGCTATAGATAACGGTCCCATTTTTATAATAACCAGGACGGATGCCGTTCGTTAAACACTGTTGAACTCCATGTTCATCTGGGCGATATGGCCCTGGTCCGAAAAACTGTAATAGTTCTCCTGCCCCACAATCAGGTGCTCATGCACCGTCAGCCCCATCACCCGGCAGGCGAAGACAAGCTGGCGGGTAATGGCAATGTCCTCCTTGGATGGATGAGCATCACCGGAGGGATGGTTATGGGCAAAAATAAGCGCTGCCGCATGATGGTTCAACGCAGCCCGAACAACCTCCCGTGGATAGACAGCACTGGACGTAAGCGTTCCTTCAAAGAGTATTTCCGTCTTCTTGACCTTGTTCTTGGCATCAAGAAATATAACAAGGAAGCACTCACGGTGCCGGTCCTTCAGGAAATGGTTTAAATAGGCCAGTACCTCCCTGGCATTTCGAAGGGGATTGGTACCGATGATTTTTTTCTGAAGATAACGGTCGGCGACCGCTTTTATAAGTCGGATCCCAAATATATTTTTAGGCCCCAGCCCCTTGACTCGTTCCAGCTCCGAAGGCGCGGCCTCAAATACCAGGGGCAGTGTCTTAAATTCCTTTAAGACGGCTTTGGCGAGCTGTTTACAATCCTTACGGGGGGTTCCCAACGTAAGTAACAATTCAACGACCTCGTAATCGTGAAATCCTTCGATACCACCGGAAAGAAATCGCTCCCTCAGCCGTGAACGATGTCCCTCTCCTTTATTCGTCGAAGGTATTCCCATGAACGTACCTTTTAGCTGTAAAATTCTTCCTTCAAGTCCCGGCTCATAAGTTGCTGCACAGCGACATCCGGCAGCAAGTTTTCATATAAAATGTGGTAAACCGCGTGGCAAATCGGCATATCCACATCAATCTTTTGGGAGAGGTTATAAACCGACTTGGCTGTTTTGACCCCCTCTGCCACCATCTTCATCTCGGAAAGGATTTTCTCGAGGCTGCTCCCCTCCCCGATCTTTTTGCCAACCGTGTGGTTTCGACTCAGATCCCCGGTACAGGTCAATATCAGGTCTCCCACGCCGGACAGCCCGGAAAATGTGTGAGAGTCCGCTCCAAGACATTCTCCCAATCGTCGAATCTCCGCAAGCCCCCGTGTGATCAGCGCCGCCCTGCTATTTAGTCCCAACCCAAGGCCATCGATAATTCCGGCGGCGATGGCAATGACATTCTTTACGGCTCCGCCCAATTCCACCCCGATCACATCTTCGTTGGTGTAGACTCGAAAATAGGCGCAGGAGAAAATGTTCTGAACCAGTTTGGCCCGATCCTGGCTCTTTGACGCCACTGTCACCACCGAGGGTACCCGCTGGGCAACCTCCCGGGCAAAATTGGGGCCGGACAGCACCACCAGCTGATCGTCAGATATCGTTGGAAGGACTTCTTTCAGAACCCCGGTCATCGTCAGGTGGGTTTTATTTTCAATGCCCTTTGTGGCAGAAACGATCGTAATGTCTTCCGGCAGAAGCCCTGCCAGTTTTTCCGCCATAAGTCGCGTCACATGGGAAGGGGTCACCATGACCAGCAGGTCTTTGCCATTCACAACGGCCGCCAGATCATTCGACGGCACAAGATTTTCAGACAGCTGAATGCCCGGGAGAAACAGTTTGTTCTCCCGGTAATTTAAAATCTGGTCCCGGACCTCCTCTTCATATACCCAAAGATCAAGGGGATAGCCCTTTTCGCCCAACAAATTCGCCAGGGCTGTACCCCAACTCCCCCCACCGATCACACCGATCTTTACATTTGCTGCATCCAATTGATTACCCCTATATGTTGTTTGTCCTATTCGCTCTCATTTTCACTTTCACCCGCTGCATTTTCATCTGGTGCATTTTCATCCGTGCCGTTCTCCTTCTCGGCAACCCGCGCCGCACCGGCAATTCGCTCGCCGGCTTCAAGCCCCATGAGGCGAACCCCCTGGGTGTTGCGGCTGATAACGGAAATCCCCTTGATCGGCATGCGAATGATTTTTCCCGAATCGGTCATCAGCATGACCTCATCGGTCTCTTCCACCAGCAGGATGGACACGACCCGGCCATTGCGCTCACTTGTCTTGATCGTGATAACCCCCTTGCCTCCCCGTTTTTGGACGGGATACTCATCAATGGAGGTGCGCTTTCCATATCCATTTTCAGTCACCGCAAAAAGGGTCTGTCCGTAACTTAAAACCTCCATACCCACAATGCGATCCCCCTCTTCGATGCGCATGCCGCGAATGCCGCCAGCCACCCTTCCGGTGGGGCGTACATCCGTTTCATGGAACCGTATTGATTTACCGGAAGCCGAACCCAGAAAAACATTCATGGTGCCGTCTGTGATCCTCGCTGCAATCAACTCATCGTTTTTTGCCAGATTCAGGGCAATAATACCTCCCGCACGGGGCCGACTATAGGCCATCAGGTCTGTTTTTTTAATCAGCCCAGCCTTTGTAGCCATCATGATATGATAGCCCGGCTCAAACTCAGGCACGGCCAACACCGTGGTCAATCGTTCGCCTTCATTCAGTTCGAGCAAATTGACAACCGCCTTTCCCCGGCTGGCCCGACCGGCCTGGGGAAGGTCATAGACTTTCTGCCAGTACACCCGGCCCAAATTGGTAAAAAAGAGAAACGTATGGTGGGTGGAGGCCACAAAAAGATGTTTTACGAAATCCTCATCCTTGGTCCCCATAGCTGTTTTGCCCTTCCCTCCCCGCCGCTGACTCTGATATAGGGTGATCGGATTCCGCTTGATGTACCCTGCCTGGGAGATGGTCACCACCATATCTTCCTCAACGATCATATCTTCAATCGTCAACTCCTTGGTAGCGGCCACAATTTCAGTGCGCCGTTCATCCCCATATTCCTGCTGTATCGCCGTCAATTCCTCTTTTATGATATTAAGTACAAGTTGCTCGCTGCCCAGTATCTCTTTAAATCGCGCGATATCTTTCAAGACAGCCTCATACTCTTCAACAATTTTTTCCCGCTCAAGCCCTGTCAACCGTTGCAGGCGCATGTCCAATATAGCCTGTGCCTGAATGTCGCTCAATTCAAATCGCTCGATCAAACGGGCTTTGGCCTCAGCAGGGGAAGAGGACTTTCGAATAAGGCTGACCACTTCATCCAGGTGGTCCAAGGCAATCTTCAGCCCCTCCAGGATGTGAGCTCTCGCCTCGGCTTTATTCAGGTCATACCGGATTCTCCGGACAACGATCTCTTTCCGGTGAAGAATAAAATGCTCCAGGACTTCCTTCAGTGTTAACAGCTGGGGCCGCTGGTTGACCACTGCCAGCAAAATGATGCCGAAACTTGTCTCCATCTGGGTATGCTTATAGAGCTGGTTGACAATCACCGATGCCATCTGGTCCCTTTTCAAGGCGATCACCACCCGCATACCCCGCCGATCTGACTCGTCCCGAACGAACCGGATCCCTTCTATTTGTTTATTTTTCATCAGGGTGGCAATCTTTTCGATCAGGCGCGCCTTGTTTACCTGATAGGGCAGCTCGTTCACAATGATGCTCTCGGCGTTGTTTTTCTTGTCGATTTCGGTCACGATTCGGGCACGAACGCGAATCACGCCCCGTCCAGTCAGGTAGGCACTGTGAATTCCCTGGGTGCCGTATATGATGCCGGCCGTTGGAAAATCCGGGCCGGGAATATAGCCGATCAAATCAGCACCCGACAGCTGTGGATTGTCAATCAATGCGATAATGGCATTGATGGTTTCCGTCAGGTTATGGGGCGGAATATTGGTGGCCATCCCCACCGCAATCCCCGAAGACCCGTTGACCAATAACAATGGAATCTTGGCTGGGATGACCGATGGCTCCAGCAAAGATCCGTCATAGTTGGGGACGAACTCCACGGTCTCTTTTTCTAAATCCTCCATCAACTCATGGGAAATGCGCTGCATGCGGATTTCGGTATATCGCATGGCGGCCGGGGGGTCTCCGTCCACAGACCCGAAATTTCCTTGCCCATCCACCAACGGATACCGGAGAGAAAAATCCTGGGCCATCCTGACAATCGTATCGTACACCGCACTGTCGCCATGGGGATGGAATTTACCAATCACATCACCCACGATACGGGCCGACTTTTTGTACGGCTTGCTATAATCATTTTTCAGTTCCCGCATGGCATACAGGACCCGGCGGTGCACCGGTTTCAGACCGTCCCTCACTTCCGGCAGGGCCCTGCCGATGATAACGCTCATGGCGTAATCAAGGTATGATTTTTTTAGTTCACTTTCGATGCTAATTTCAGGCAGATTTTCAGTTTGCATACTCGTTTCACCTGACTGTGTATTGGTTAAAAAATAATGTTAACATAAACGGTTCATTCTAAAGAAAGCGCGGCATGCTCGTCATTCGTTTCCTCGGGCGCCACAAACTGCCGGTAACTTTGATAGTAAATATCTTTCAGGGTCAAAAACCCTGTCACAACAAGCGGGCCATAAATAATGCCGAGAATGCCAAAAAGCTGGAGCCCGCCGATAATCGACAGGAACACGAGCAGGGTATGCATCTTGACCCGTTTTCCCACAAGTTTGGGTTTAAAATAATATTCAACAATCCCCGACAGCAGAATGTAGAAAACAATAAAAAAAAGCCCAGCTGCAATTCTTCCTTTAAGAAACAAGAAAATAGCGGCTGGAATAAATACCGCGCCGATTCCCACAATGGGCAAAAAGGCCAGCAAAGCCATCACAACGCCCCATAAAAAAGGGGAATTTAACCCAAACAATGCAAAGACAACGCCGCCAATCGTTCCCTGAATCACGCCCCCCAGCCCGTTTCCGATCAGGATCGCCCCGGACATATCCTTGAACTTTCGGATAAGGATTTCATCCTGATCGTTTGGCAGCGGCGACAATTCGATAATAAATACCAGTAGCTTTCCGCCATCGATCAACAGGTAATATATGACCAGCAGCATAAAGAAAAAATTGAACAGAAATTTAAAAATGTTCGATGCGATCGCGCTGGCCTGCTCGTACAGCCCGAAGGCAATTTTTTTCGCAAACTCTGAGATGGATTGGTAAAACTCCCGGCCTGTCAGTTCTATCCCAAAATTTTCCAGAAATTCTTTGACTTTGGCCAAGGCCCAATTCTTCTCAAGGATATCATTGATACGGCTCCCCTCAAAAAGGGTTTTTATCTCGTCACTCAGCACCGCGCTCTTGGCCAGAAGGTACTGGTCATACGCTTCTTTTGACAGGATGCTGACAAAGAAAATGATCGGAATGAACAATACCAGAAAAACAAGCAAACAGGTCAAAAATGATGATAATGAAGGGCGCATGGTGCGTGTCAGCATCTGGTAAACCGGCGAAAAAATTCCGGTCACAACCGCCCCCAGGACGATCACGGACACAAAGGGCCACAACAACCATCCCAACAGCACCATGGAGACCAGAAAAAGGCCCAGAAAAAACCACAAGATCAAATCTTTGGTAGCCCTTTCCACCATAGTACACCCTTATAAGGCAACAACATTAGTAGTTGAATGGTCTCGTACGCCGTGGCACAATTGTTTCGGGGTACAAAAAGAGGACCTGATGCCGCTGTTGGCACGTAATCTAAAACCTTTCGTTACCGAAACGCAATAGATCATGACGCAGTGACGAAGAAAGGTAATGCAAGTTAGATACGAATTACCGGTCAGTTATCGGCTTACCAATCCGCCGGCCAAAGCCACCAATAGGATTTCGTAAATAAATACAGGTGTATAATTATGAAAAATCCCGTACAGAATGCCACCCCCAATAATCGCAGGCACCATGAAAAATATCAAAATACCCAATCTACGGCTAATATCCATGAAATACCATCTCCTATCGTTTGAATCTATAAAACCCATGAAAAACCATCCCTTTCTGTATCAATAACAACTTGTCATGTAAAGATAAAAATCGGGTTAAAAGTATGCTATTGTAAGGAAGATTCTGGAGATCAAAAACCCTATGTTCAACGCAAGATATCGGGGAGCTGACGTCCGTGTGCCTGATCGTATTTGCCTATAAAATGCATCCCGGTTATCGGCTCATTCTGGCGGCCAACCGCGATGAATTCTACGAGCGGCCTTTTAATTAAAAACTTTACGCCCCCTCAAATAGCTAAGGGCCGGTATTCGACGCCTGTTTCATCTTCTCCCACCAGGCCATGCGCTCTTTGATTGTCTTTTCAAACCCCCGGTCTGTGGGCTCATAAAACCGATGCCCTTCCAGGTCTTCAGGAAGGTATGTCTGGGCGGCAACCCCGTGTTTAAAATCATGATCGTACTGGTACCCCGCCCCATAACCAAGGGACTTCATCATCCGGGTGGGGGCATTTCGAATATGTAGGGGAACGGCCAACGCACCGGTCTTTTCAATCGTTTCGTTGACCTTTTGATAGGCTTTGTAAAGGCTGTTACTCTTAGGTGACGTGGCAAGGTATACCGCAGCCTGCAACAGGGCCAGCTCCCCCTCCGGGGGCCCGATAAATCGAAACGCCGCCATGGCATCCATGGCCACATTTAACGCCCTGGGATCCGCATTTCCAATGTCTTCAGAGGCAAACCGAACCATCCGGCGTGCTATAAAAAGTGGATCCTCCCCGCCTGCCAGCATCCGGGCCAGCCAGTAAATCGCAGCATCCGGATCACTGCCCCGCAGGCTCTTATGGAAAGCGGAGATCAGGTTATAATGGGATTCGCCGGCCTTGTCATAAAGAAGTGCTTTTTTCTGCAGCGCCTGCTCCACATCCTGCAGCGTGATGTTGATGGTGCTGACCTCCGGGTCCCGCCCGGCCCCGGCCTTCATGGTGGCCACCACCTCGAGGTTGTTGAGCGCAGACCGGGCGTCCCCATCCGCAGACCGAACGAGATGTGCCACCGCATCATCCGCGATGGCCATCCGCCATTTTCCCAACCCGTTCGTGGTGTCCGTGAGTGCTTGGTTGAGAATCTCGGTCATCTCTTCATGGGAAAGCGGCTTTAGGACATACAGGCGGCATCTGGACATCAGAGCGGGAATGACCTCAAAAGACGGGTTCTCAGTGGTGGCACCGATGAGGGTGATGAGCCCGCTTTCCACATGATGCAAAAATGCGTCCTGCTGGGCCTTGTTGAAGCGATGGATTTCGTCAACGAACAAAATGGTTCGCCGCTGGTACACGTGGAGCTGTTTCTGGGCATCCTCAATAACCGAACGGATCTGTTTGATCCCGGCAAGGACCGCCGAAAAGTGAACGAAATGGGAATCGGTCTCGTTTGAAATGATGCGCGCGAGGGTTGTTTTTCCGCAGCCGGGCGGCCCCCAGAACAACATTGAAAAGATGCGGTCATTCTCAATAGCATGGTACAGGATCGACCCCGGCCCTACGATGTGACGCTGCCCCACAAAAGCGGCCAAGCGGTTCGGGCGCATGCGCTCGGCAAGGGGCCGGAACCCCGAAGTTGTCTGCCGGGCCTGAAAATCAAAAAGGTCCAAAGGCGCTATCCCCTCTTTTTTCCGAACTCGATCCGGCCGGTGCGCTGTCGGAACATGATACGAAGCGGCGTCTGGTCAAGTCCGGTTTCGGTCCGAATCTGGTTGAGCAGGTAGCGTTTGTATGAGAAATGGACCGCGTCAGGATAATTAACAAAGCAGACAAATGTGGGCGGTTTTGTAGATACCTGGGTGGCATAATAATACTTGAGCCGCTTTCCCCGGTGCAAGGAGGGCTCGTTTCTGCGGAGGGCCCGTTCGATGATTTTATTCACCTGACCGGTGCCGATGCGAGTACAATACTGTTTGTATACCACATCAATATGGTGAAAAAGCTTTATTACACGAAGCCCCGTAAGGGCGGAAATAGTCAACGTCGGCGCAAATGCCAGAAACTTGGCCGCCATTTTAAGCTTTTCTTGATATTCCTTGGCTGTGCGGCTGTCCTTTTCCACAAGGTCCCACTTGTTGAGCAGCAGCACGCAGCCGCACCCCCGCTCGTGAGCGTATCCGGCAATACTGACATCCTGGTCCGTGATCCCTTCAGCTGCATCTATGACAATCAGGGCCACATCACACCGATCAAGGCTTTTCAGGGCCTTGATAACGGAAAATTTCTCTATCTTCTGGGATACTTTCCCCTTTCGCCGAATACCTGCGGTGTCCACCAGCACGTAGGCGGTACCGGCCACCTCACAGAGGGTATCGATGGCATCCCGGGTGGTGCCAGGCACATCACTGACCAACAACCGTTCTTCTCCGAGCAGGCGATTGATAAGAGAAGATTTGCCTACATTCGGTCGGCCCACGACGGCCACGCGGATCTGGTCTGAAATTTCATCCGGCTCAAACACCGGAAGCACCCGCACCAGCTCGTCCATAAAATCAGGAATACCGTAACCATGTTCCGCTGAAATGGAATAAAGGTTTTCAACGCCCAGCCCAAAAAAATCATAAAGGGCCATCTCGCGCTCCATGCCGTCAATTTTATTGACCGCGTGGAACACCGGTTTATGAACATTTCTAAGCAGTTCGATCAGGTCAGAATCAAATGGGGAGAGGCCATGTTTTCCGTCCAGCACCAGCACAATCACATCCGCATCATCAATGGCCTGTCGCACCTGATGTTGAATTTGGTCGGAAAAACCACTGGTATCAAAATCCGTAAATCCACCGGTGTCGACCACAGTGAATTCAACGCCATCCCATGCTGCATCGCCATAGTTTCGGTCCCGTGTCAATCCCGGAAGGTTATCCACGAGGGCTGATTTGCTTCGCGTCATTCTGTTAAATAATGTTGACTTGCCCACATTGGGACGGCCAACCAATGCCACAATCGGTTTCATATATTTGTCTTTCCTCTGAAGCTATCAAGTAATGGACCTTTATAATCTCTCATTTAAAACAATGAAAGGAATATATCAACCATCAGAAAACAAGTGAGAAGTCCCCTGGTCCTGTTGCATTGCGTCAAAAGCTGATTACTGTTAGGGCTATAACGGTTCCTTCCCAATGGCGCGCAACCGACAGTTAAAATGACGTATTGGAAACAGATGACATGACACGCAGACGATTTGTGAAACATATATTGAACGGGGCATATGCCCTGATGATGATGCAGCTGATCAAACCGGCTTCGCTACGGGGCATGCCCCGGGCGCCAAGCGGGAAACGCCTGCACTATCTGCCGCTAAATGGCCATAGCCTGGAAGAGATGGCCCGCAAAAAAATGCATCATGACAGTGGCCGTTTTGTAAACCCGATGGGGCTTTCTCGAGAAGGTCGTTTCTGGGACCTGATACGCTGGAAATTCAGCCCCAACGCCTTTGAGACCTATCTGGATGAGCAACCGCTCAACCCGGTCGCCATCGACTGGTCGGTTGTGAAAAACCACCACGGCCTCTCCATCACCTTTCTCAAACATGCCGGAATCACGATTAAAGACCATGGTGAAACCTTCTATATCGACCCGGTATTCGACGATATCGGTTTTTTTATCAAAGATTTCACACCGCGCCGGTTTGAACTGGCCGAAATGCCCCGGGCAAACCATATTTTAATCACCCATGGCCACTATGATCACCTGGACACCCGTTCCCTGCAGCATTTTCAGCCGAGCACCCACGTGATCACCCCATTGGGGTATAACAAAGTATTTCAGGGTCTTAAAATGAATAACCGGCGCCAGCTCGACTGGTACGAAACCGTTGAAACCGGTAAACAGCGGGTAACGCTCCTGCCGTCAAATCACTGGACCATGCGCAACCCGATCGTCGGTCCCAACCGGTCCCTGTGGGGTGCGTACCTGATCGAAACCCAAGGCGGATACACGATCTTTGTTTCCGGTGATACGGCATATTTTGACGGGTTTGAACAGATCGGGAGCCGGTATGATATCGATCTTGCCATCTTCAACCTGGGTGCCTACGAACCCCGTTGGTTCATGGCCCAAAGCCATGCGAACCCTTCAGAAACGGTGCAGGCCTTTATCGAATTGAATGCCAAGCATCTAATGATTGTGCATTGGGGAACCTTTCAGCTGGGCGATGAGCCGGTACATTTCCCCCCCCGTGACATTAAAATGGCCCTTGAACAAAAGGAGTTCCTGAACCGCCTGATTGACGTAAAACACGGGGACTCTTTTTTTGTGGATTGACGAGAACCAGCCCTGCCATAGGTCTTGCTTTTTCCAGAAAAACTTGCCAATGTACCCGCGAAAATAAACAAAAGAAGGAATTCAAATGAGTCTTGATGAAGCCATTGAAGTTCTGAAAATAGAAGCGGATGGTATTCGGAACCTTATCGATAAAATTGACGATAATTTTACCTGCATGGTGGAGCTGATTTATGGGGCCTCGGGCCGCGTCATCGTCTCCGGCATCGGAAAGTCCGGTATCGTCGGACGCAAAATCGTGGCCACGCTTACCAGCACCGGTACCAGGGCACTTTTTCTGCACCCGGTCGAAGCCATGCACGGAGACCTCGGGATGGTTTCCGCAAATGATGTCTTTCTGGCCCTGTCCAACAGTGGCGAAACCGATGAGCTGAACGTATTAATTCCCAGCATACGGACCATTGGGTGCAAAGTCATCGCTTTTACCGGCAACCCCACCTCCACCCTGGCCAAATACAGCGATATCATCATCGACGTAGGGGTAGAAAAAGAAGCCTGTCCCCTGGGGCTGGCCCCCACTGCCAGCACCACCGCGCTTCTGGCCATGGGGGATGCTCTGGCGGTTGTACTGATCAATAAAAGACATTTCAAATCGAGCGATTTTAGAAAATTTCATCCGGGGGGCAGTCTTGGCCAACGGCTCTCAACCCAGGTAAAAGACATGATGCTTACCGGTTGGTCGGTGCCAAAAGTATCCATCAGAGAAACGTTTTCCGCCGCACTGAAAGAGATCAATCGACTTGAAATGGGAGTTACCCTGGTGGTAACGGATACCGATGTCCTTACCGGCATTATCACGGACGGAGACATCCGACGGTTGGTCACCCAGAAACAGGCACACGATGATATGCCGGTGACCGATGCCATGACCCCCGGCCCTCATACATTACAACCCGAAGCCCCTGCCTACGATGCACTGAATCTCATGGAAAAACACCAAATAACAGTACTACCCATTACCAGCAATTCGGGAAAGGTCCAGGGCATTTTGCATCTGCATGATATCCTCGGGAAAGGTAACTTCAAGTTTAACGGCACATGATCCCCAACTGTCAATGTCCCCAAGTTTTCACACGGGATTCCAGCAAGGCGGAGCAACCCGCTACCTGATTGTTGCCCTGTCACATTGCGTTATCATGTTGTAAAATGCGGTAAATCGTAATAGGATAGCGCTGTTTTTCATTGGATAATTTTTAAAGTCTCTGTTCTCCACATCGTTCGCGAGGATACCATGAATATCGATTACCAGGACATGGAAATACCGGCGTTGGGTCCGGCAAAGATCCCGTCCCCGGTTTTTAGCAATGCCGCCGAAGGGCATCCCAAACCTTATATCAAAGATGATGAACGGGTCCTTGTGGACCTCCGTTACGATACGGTCTGCAATACCATTCGTGACGGGAAAACCCCGGCTTCTTTTGAATTGGCAGGCCCCCGGAAGCATATCTACTTTGACCCCAGCAAGCTGCGGTGCGCTCTGGTGACCTGCGGGGGGCTTTGCCCCGGCCTGAACGAAATCATTCGCGCCGTAACACTCGAACTCTATTACGGATATAATGTTCGAAATATTTATGGCATTCGGTTCGGTCTTCAGGGATTTATCCCCAAATACGGGCACGATATCATTGAGCTCGGCCCCAAAACAGTGGTCAATATCCTTGAGCGGGGCGGATCGATTCTTGGGTCCTCAAGGGGCCCGCAGCCCATTGAAGAAATCATCGATAGCCTGGAACGAATGAACGTGGGCCTTCTTTTCATGATCGGCGGCGATGGCACCTTAAAAGCGGCAAATCTCATTGCAAATGCCATTCTGGCCAGGGGCCTGAAAATCGGTGTGGTGGGAATCCCCAAAACCATTGACAACGACATTCATCTCGTATCGAGGTCTTTCGGCTTCCATACTGCCGTAGATGTAGCGACGAATGCCATTCGCGCCGCCCACAATGAATCGGAAGGTTTCCCGAATGGAATCGGGTTGATCAAGCTGATGGGGCGTTATTCAGGTTTTATCGCGGCGACCGCCACCCTTGCCCAGCAGGATGTGAATTTCGTGTTAATTCCAGAAGTCGATTTTGATCTCGATGGGCCCAATGGTCTTCTGGCCGCACTTGAAAATCGGCTGAATAATCGCGGTCATGCGGTCATCGTCGTAGCGGAGGGAGCAGGGCAAAAGTATTTCAGTGCACAGAAAAACGAAAAGGACGAATCCGGCAACATTCGTCTCAAAGACATCGGGCTCTTACTCAAGGGAGCCATCTCTGATTATTTTGAAAAGAAAAACTATGATTTTACTGTCAAATATATTGATCCAAGCTACACCATTCGAAGTCTGCCGGCCAATGCCAATGACCGGGTATTTTGCAACTTTTTAGGAAGAAATGCGGTCCATTCCGGTATGGCGGGAAAGACCAACCTGCTGATCGGTCGCTGGAATGAACATTTCGTTCATGTACCGATGAAAGCATCGGCAGGTAAACGAAAGCAAGTACATCCGGAAGGGAAACTCTGGCTCAGCGTGCTGGCCGCCACCGGCCAGGGAACGTTGAAAAACGAGTAACCCCCACCGTCAAAGTAATCGGCAAATGACATCTGCATGCTTTTGAGCCGCGCCCTGGCAGGAACGAATCGCTTTTTTTCCCTGCTGCCCCCGGTATTGTGCGGTTTGTGGTGAGGCAAGGATATCGATGATTTGTTTTGCCAAATCCTGCTCATTTTTCACTTCTACACCGGCGTGATATCTTTCCAAAAGCCCCTTTGCCTCTAAGAAGTCTTCCATAAAGGGTCCATAGATCACCGGTTTTCCCCAAGCAGCCGCCTCAAGGACATTCTGACCTCCCAGGGGCACCAGACTGCCGCCACAAAATACCACAGTAGCGATACTGTAGAGAGATGTTAGTTCGCCCATTGTATCCACCACCACAATTTGAGCGGTCCTGTGGGCAGCACGCATCAACTCTGTGCTCAGCTGGCAGGAAAACCCCATGCCGGAAGCAATCTCAACAACATCCGGCACCCGTTCCATATGACGCGGAGCGACAACCAACACCGTATCTGGAAAACATGACAGGACTTTCCCATAGGCTGTCAGCAGCAACCGCGGTTCTTCTCCTCGAACGCTGCCGGCAACAATCACCGGGAGATCATCCGCAAGGTGGTATGCCCCCCGAAACTTCCGAACAACCGGTCCGATCTCCGCGGGTATCGATAAATCAAACTTTGCGTTTCCATTGACTTCTACCATGTCCGGCGGTGCCCCGAGTCGAATAATCCGGTCGGCATCCGCCGTGTGGATCATACTGAAGGCATTTACGCAACTGAGTGTTTCTGCCATGAGCCGTTTGATTTTATGGTAGGTGCGAATGGACCGGGCGGAAAGCCGACCGTTTACAATCGCAATCGGTATGCCCCGGCGGTGTGCGGCCATGAACCAGTTTGGCCAGATTTCCGTCTCCATGCACACCAGCACATTCGGTTTCACGGCAGCAAGTGCTTTTTGGACCGAGAAGACAAAATCAATAGGAGCAAACAGACAGGTCGCCTGAGGGGCCACTGCCTGAAGGGCGACCCGATATCCATGGGGCGTAGCCGTAGAGAGAATGATCGAAGCGGTCGGCAGGTTTTTATGCAATGCGGTTATTACGGCATGGGCCGCTCTCACCTCTCCAACCGAAACTGCATGGATCCATATTCGTGGTGATGCGCCGAGCGGCTTGAGACCCAGGGGTGGATAGGTCCCCATCCGCTGAGACAGCATTTCAGACTTCTGTTTAAGTAGGCGCCTGGACAACCAATAAAAAGGATAACAGGATATGAAAATACCGGTGGTCACTCCGGCATACGCTGCATAGGCATAATTCATGGTTGTGTTCCGGGTGTGGACGTTCGGGTAACGCTATGAAAGCGCCCTCCCTTTATTTTAAGGAGGTAGAGTTGCTTTTCAGCTTCTCCGGTTTCGGAAAATACTGTTTCACCCGTCACTCCCGGGTAGGGAAGCATCTGCATTAAGGATTTTTTAATGGAATAGCGAAATTCATACTCCGGGCGGCCCATGACGGCAAAAAGCATTGAAGCCGTATCGTAAGAAATCGCTTCGATAAAACCAGGGGCGTCGTTGTAAGCAGCTTTATACCGATACACAAAGTCCCTCACATGGGGCAATTTGCTCTCTGCAAAAAATCCGTCTGCCAGGAGACCGTTTTGTACATACTTTCGGGCCATTTTAATCAGCTTTTCAGAATGCCACAGATTTGTGCCGATAAAAATGACATTTTCAACATCATAGTAGGCCAACTGTGGTGCAATCAGTCCCACTTTACTAGGAGAATCAGGAATGAAGAGGGCATCAAAATCGACGATGGCTTTGGGTTCCTCTTCTTCCGCCTCTGCTTCAAGGGTCCCCTCTTCTATTTCGTCCTCTAGAACCGGCTCCTGGATCAGATTTTCCGGAATCTCAATTTCGTCCACAGGTATGTCTTCGATCAGCCAGCTGTCAACAACGGCACCTTCCGGCACCTGGTTGGGATCTGTCGTCATCCGGTCCTCTTCCAACAGCCTGGCCTGTTCCAGCTCCTCAAGTTTAACGTCTTCAGGCACTTCGTAATAAAGCCCCACCAGTTTCTTAATGGGGTCTGCAAAATCCATCGCATCCGTCGGATAAGGTTCACACCCTGTCACCACCCCCCCGTGAAGTAAAATTTCATCCCAGAAAAGATTCATGAAAGTGGAACCATATTTTTCATTTGGGTAGAGAATTGCAAACCGCTTCAGCCCGAGGTCTTCACACAGATACGGCACGATGGTTTTTATCTGGGCCTGGGGAGTCAAAAAATTTCGAAAGACATAGTCGCCAATACCGGAGATAGCCTCCTTGCCGGATAGGGCAATAATCGGCACCCCGTTTGCCTGGGCAGCTTCAGCGGCTTCTTTGGCCGCAACAATGGGGCCAATAATGGCCGCCACCTGGGCCTCGTACAGCGCGTTGACCCCAGCAATCGCCTGGAGGGAGTTTGAACCGGTGTCCTCAACAATAATGCGGATGGATGGAGATGCTGTCTCTTCCGAATACCGGCTCAACGCCAGTTCAATTCCCCTCAGTGCTTTTTCGCCATATGCTTGATAAGGTCCTGTCAACGGCAATAGACAGCCGATAACAAATCGTTCGTCCCATGCACCAGGATCTACTTGCGCCACCAGGCGCCATGCTTCATCAGAAAACTCATGGTCGGGATAGTGAGTTAAAAAATCATTCAGGACAGTAAAGGCTGAGACGGTTTGCCCTTCGGCCAGGTAATTGACACCCAGCTGGTACTTCAAATATCCCTTTGGAAGAAAATCAGGGCCTGAAAGCAATGCTTCGATTTCTCTGGAAGTCAGCTGCTGAACCGCGGGTCTCAGCAAGTTGAGAATTTCCATTTTTTCCCCGCCGGCCGCGTAGTAGTAGCCCATACCATATGCATAAACCGAATCCGAAACAGCGTTTCTGGCAAGGTAGGCGTTTCCCAGCAGCTTGAATAATCTGGCACGCCCGGCCCGGGACAAGTTCTTAACCGCCATACCGGCCGCCTGTTCAAAGGCGCCCTCATAATCTCCCGCCCGATAATAAGTTTCCAAAATACCGATATACGCATCTTCAACCAGAGGGCTGGAAGCATATTCATTGACCAGTCGTTCATAAGTATCCCGTGCTTCCTGAAACCGAAGCTGCACCAGGTAGATATTCCCAATTGACAGCAACGCCTTTTCGGCCATGACCGCGCGCGGATACTTGGCCAGGCAACTATTATAAAGTGCCACGGCCCCCTCATAATCTCCTGCCCGGTACTGGCTGTCTGCTTCGGCAAAAAGGATTTCCGCTTCACTAATCGGTCTTGCCTGGGGAATGACGGTTTTCTTAGCGCAGGAACAGTACGTTGCTGCCAAAAGCAGGAAGATAAGAAAACATAAGCCGGCCTTAAGGTAGCCCCTCGTATGATTGCCTGTTCGGCCCCAATTTTTGGTATATTTCAATGGTAGCAATCCCGGTAAACCCCAATGCCAATATTAAGGCACCTCATCGTGCCCTTTGGTTTGAAAATCCAACGCAACGTCAACAATAAACATAGGAAACATTACGTTGGTTCACGCGCGCCTCAGTCCGGATAAATCTACACAAGTATCGATTATTGTCAATTATTGTTTTAGTTGGTCATACTATTGCTTAAAAGATTCTTAAATTTTCTTATTTTCCTTTTTGACCTTCCCTTATTCATGTTATATGGTATATAATTCTATTAACAATTCCTGATTTCTAATCAGGATCGATCATTAGCGTCCTTTTGGTATGTAGATTAAAATAATTTAATATAAATGGTTGCCACTACTCCATACGGGCTCATACCCTTTTCACAGAACAGATTTCCGATAACTACCGGAACATCTGATCAACTGCCTGCGTACCAAAATCGTCATCAACAGCATCTGTTTCAGAACATGCCTTTTAACGATCTCCCATCTCGCCGGGTTATGGGGGCACCGGATTCCCATTCACGAATCTACTCGGCAGAAAGCAAGTTATCGCCCATCGGTGCAACCGGTACCGGCCTGCTGATCGACATCTATGCATGAAAGTACCCGGCAGGGAAAAAAGCTTTTGGAGTTATTATATGGGAAGACAGGCTGAACGTGCTATTTAAAAGAGACAATCAATGCGGTAGCTGAGTTGGACAGCGTATGTATATTTCAGCATTTCTTCACAGAGACGAACTTTTTGAAATTACGAACCGGTGGTTATCGGACAAGTTAGACGCCTCTGACCCCCTCCATATAACGCGCATAATGAGTTACGACAGTTTTGTGGCCTGGGAGCAGTTGCTCAGTTTTGTTACCGACCTGAACAAGTCGATCTATCCTGGTCGTGCCCGCCAAAAATCACTGTCGATAAAAAAAGAACTGAAAGATTGCATCTGCCAGACGGCCGATACCGGTTCCAACCGTATTAAGCACTTAATATCTGAGTACAATAAGCTGCCTGAGTATCATTACGTCGGCTCTCCACTTTCCGGCTATATTTATCATACCGCTGAAAACCATGTGCTGAGCATCTGCCGGTTTAAACGGATGAAGCGCATTGCTGAAAAAGCCAGCCGCTATGCGTCCCTTTATGTAACGAAACAGGTTCAGGAAACCGCAGAGGCGATTTATCGCGGCACGGCACGCAATGCGAAGGAAGTCGGCGTTATTCCGAATGACATTATGGCCCAGGCTGAAAAAGAACAACTGCTCCATATTAAGGATAAGGGCATTACCCTTCCGGTTGATATCATGACCATAAAGGATGTTCTGGGAATCAAGGTCATTCAAAACGGTGTGTCCGAATCAAAACTGGAGGAAATTATTCAGGAATTTCCTGGGACCCGTATTGTTGAAAAAGAATATCATTCCGGTCACTACAATGCCATCCACTACCTCATCGAGCTGAAAGTTGATCTCGATGACATGGTCCACCGATTTTCAATGATGAAAGATCACACCATTTTCAGCAACCGGGGGCTTCCTATGGGCCAGCTCAAGGAAGACTTTAAAGCCTTTATCGGCAACGGATCAGACACCCTCGAGGTAGATTTGATTGCAACGACGTTTGATGAGCTCGTTGAATCTGAAATCGGCCGCTCCATGCATGAAGCGCGAATATTTAAACAGCGACAACACCAAAACAGTTTCGGCAATATTACGATTAACATTGAATATATTATTGAGTACTTACTGGCCGTAGGGTTGAGCCCGACGGTAACCATCAATGAAATTCCCATTAAAATCTGGGGGCGGTATCTCCCGGACTCTTTGAGTTATCGAATACGCAGCCTATACGGCATGCCTGAATATGCGATCGTGACCATGTGATCGCGGCCCAACATTATTACACAGTGTTGGCCCGGTGCAAAACGCTGCAGAATACGTTACCGCCCCGTTAAAGTTGTGAATGCAAATTATTAAGGTATAAGATAAAGGAGGGAGCATCATGTCGGAAAAATTCCAATACAGCTCAGATTTTGTAACCGCGTTATCAGTTGGAAGACCGCCTAATATTGCCAAACTCTTCCCCAACTCCAAGGCGTTAATTGTCAGTGGAAAATACATTGATCTGGCCATGATGACCAAAGGAAACGCCATCTGCATGGCTGCAAATGGCCGTAATTACTTCGTAATAAAGGGCGCCCTTCAGGCAGCACAGCGGGCCAATTCCGCCATCATTATTGAGATTGCCAAATCCGAAGGGGGGGTCAATGCATATTGCGACGTCAATTATTGGAACATCGCCCGCACGGTGGATGCCCTGTGCAATGAACTGGGGATCACGGTTCCGGTAACGATCCATGCCGATCATTATGGGATTAAAAGCGATGCGGATGTGGATTCGGCCAAGGTAGAAATCCCAACCCTTTTTGAAGCCGGTATCACATCGATTGCCATCGATGCCTCCCATATGCCGGATGACCAAAACCTTATGGCAAACATTGCCCTGGCCCCCTATGTTCCCGTCTGGGCAGGGCTTGAAACAGAAGTGGGTGAAATAAAAGGAAAAGAAGGTTTGTCCACAGTGGAAGAAGCGTCTTTTCTGATTCAAGGGCTCAATGCCCATGAAATTTACCCAAACTGGATTGCACTGAACAACGGTACTACCCATGGTATTGAAACCAGTGATCAGGGAATCCAAGTGGAACTGACGGCAAAAATCCACAACGCACTGGCGCCTTACAAAATATCCGGGGCACAACACGGTACCTCGGGCAACAGCTCAGACCGGCTTCGAAAGATTGCAGCGGAAACCAAGACCACAAAAGCGAATGTAGCCACCGCCCTGCAAATGATTTCATGGGGCCTTGAGGTCAATGACTATGGAAACGCCCACTTGGATGCGGATGGTAATTTTGTTAAAGTGGCCGGAGAGGGGGTTTCAGAATCCCTCTGGCAAGACATGGTGGCCTACGCAAATGAAAAGGGACTTAAAGGGGGGAATTATAAAAAACTGAACCGTCCGTTTGAAAGTAAGTTACTCAGCCAGCCCATCGATGTTCGCGAACGGATGGCAAAGCGTGTTGAAGATTTTATATACAATATGCTGATTAATGTACTCAATTCAAAGGATACCGCACCTATCGTGATCGACGCGATCTGTGAAAAACGGTCCTATGATGCCGGGCCCAAAGCAACCCGCATAGAAGACCCGGCAGAATGGACACCGGAAAAAATTGCCGAACGTGCGGCCACACTTGACAGCGATAAGGGGCCCGAGGGTGATTTCGACGACTAATCCCGTTGTGCTGTAACATAAACGGTCCTTTCCCAAACGATGGCCGTTTGACATGAACAATACGGCCCCGGTCTCTGTCCGTTACAGGCGGACTTGAAACCGGGGCTTTTCTTTTATTGTTATTAATATTAAGTGGTTTAACTCCCGGTTAAAAAATTATTGTTTTTTTTCTTAAGGTTTCAGATGCGCAAGCCGATACGATGTACAAGGCGTCATATCATGGGCTACCCATCTGAACATCGGGGCAGCTGAGCCCAGGCTCAAAGTGATATGACGGTGTCTTTCAAAAATAACGCTGAGGTCACTGGGAATGCTAATACCAAACCACCAAATCCATAATGTGCTGAAGGTTTACAGCAAACAGCTGAGCCAAGCCAGGGTTATTGAGCGACAGAGGACCCTTGAGAAAGGCATCAAAACAGATAAAATTTCAATTTCAGCTGAGGGTAAACGCCAGGCCATTATTGAAAAGGTGGCATCCGATATCGTCGATCGCATCACCCGCTCAGGCCCCAAAGATGAAATGGAAAAGGAAATACTTACGAAACTGGAGGATGAATTAGGTCAGCCGATTGACTTTGAATTCAAGGCTACCGTCACACCCCCCTATCAGAAAAACGAGTTTGTTTTTAATGTAATTGAGGGAAATCACAAAAAAACCATCAACAAACCCCATGTTGAGGATGACGGCTTCCTGCTGAAGCGGCTTGAACAGCTTGCAAAAGAAGCGGTGGACAACAACATGGAATTATGAGGCAGGCATCTCAAGTACGAAGGAGGTACTTAATGAATAATATAACCAACATCAGCGGCAAATACGACCAGGCTTATGTGAAAGACACGACTGACACCCAGCGCACAGATAGCCGAAAAGGTGCTGTTGAGGAAACCCGGACGGACATTCCCCAGAATGACCGTGTCAGTCTTTCTACCACCTCAAAAGACTATCAAATTGCCCAGGAAGCGGTTGCCAACACACCGGATGTTCGCGCAGAGAAGGTAGAACGGATCAAGCAGGCGGTTGCGAGCGGTCAATACACCGTGGATGCCGAAAAAGTGGCGGAGAAGTTAATCGGTACCCTTGTGAGCGAAGTGGTTTAACGGCGGCAACCCGGGCGGAAAATATTGCCGGGTGTCTGCTGCTAAGTAACCAGCCCCACCCACCCCATAGATCATTTTAACCAAATAATTTCTAATAATTATAAATTTAATGGGCCGGCTTAAAAGCTGGCCTTTTTTTTGCATTAAACAAGGGGCAACGTGGTCTGAACAATTTATCAAAACCAATTGTGAACAGAAAGGTGTGAACCATATGAATGAAATTCAGCGCATCAACGAAACCCCGCTTCTTCAGCCCCAGTCAGGGACGGGCAAATCAAAACCAGGTCAGTTCCAGGCAACCCTTGAGACAGCGCTGTCATCAAAAGGCAACCCAACCACCCCAATTGGTGAAAAAACACCGCTGGGCGAGGTGGCCGCTGTGTACCCGAATGTCATCAAACCGGGAGGAACGCAATATATCAGCCAAACCGAACAGCTTTTGGACATGCTGGACGATTATGCCACCCAGTTGAATGATCCAGGGAAAAGCCTGAAGGATCTTGCACCCCTGCTTGCTGAAATTAAAAGAAAAACAGAAATGCTGGTCGCCACATCAAACACTGGGGCGACCACAAACGAACGGTTGAAAGATATAGCCAACACAGTGGCCCTAACGGCAAGTGTTGAATACGAAAAATTTCAAAGAGGGGATTTTCTGTAGGCCTGACTTTTTTTGAAAATCGAAGGGGATCCAGAGCAGGCGGAGGGACAGCCTGTTCAAAATGATCTGCTGCCAAGGTGGTCGTGAATTATCGGCTTTCCTGGTTTTTTATTTGGTCCCAAAGGCGATCTTTTTCTTCCTGTCGAATCGATGAAAATTCCTGTCCGCCATCCGCGATCATTTTTTCCAGTAGTCGAAATCTTTTTTCAAACTTGGCATTGGCCGTCGTAAGGGCCCTTTCCGGATGCATTCGAAAAAAACGGCCGACGTTCGTCATGGTAAATAACACATCACCAAATTCCATTAGCACCGCTTCTTGATTCCGGCCTTCCCGCACGGCCGCTTTAAACTCTTGCCATTCCTCCTCCGCCTTTTCGATGACGCCATCGAGATCCTCCCAGTCAAACCCAGCCCGGGCAGCCCGCTCGGACATCCGATAGGCACGCATAAAGGCGGGTAAGGCAGTGGATACAGAGTCAAGAACCGATGCTGCGGACGCGTTTTTTGTATTTTCTTTTTCCGCCTTTTTAATTTTATACCACTGGGCTCTGACGTCCTCTGCAGTTTCAACGGCACTGTCACCAAAAACATGAGGATGCCGCCGAATCATCTTTTCCGTAATACCGGCGGCCACCGCTTCGATGGTAAAGTCACTCGTTTCGGTGTACAGCTGGGCCAAAAAAAAGACATGAAACAAGACATCACCAAGCTCCTCGCATACCGCGTGCGGGTCCCCGCTTTCAATGGCCCCTGAAAGTTCGTAGGCCTCTTCGATCAACTGCATGATCATACTCTGGGGCGTCTGCTTCTGGTCCCACGGGCAGCCGTTCTCCCCCCGTAGCGTGTCAACCAACCCAATAAGTGCTGAAAGTCCTGGAAGAGACGTATGATTGTTTTTTACGGCCACCCCTTCTTCAACTCCTCATATTTAACCAGAAATTTCTGTTTCATGTCCGAAGAAACAACTTTGGCCAACGCGGATGATACCATAGATACGTGGGGAGATAGCAGGGAGTTTTGAATAATGGGCGCACCCTTCGGCAAAAAAGTCGTCAAGGCAACAAGCAACACAGACACGATCAAGGTGCCTTTGAGCAAACCAAACAAAACACCCCCCGCCCGGTCCAGCCAACCGGAAAAAACCAAGTCCATCAAGTATCGGATAATAAGTCCAAGGAGGCTGATCAATAAAAACACCCCGCAGAAGATGATCATGAACGCACCGATATTCCCGTAAGCCGTGTTGGAAACCCATTTTGACAGGATTTGTGCTACCTGCGGATAATAAGTATAAGCACCGTAAAAGCCACCGAACACACCGATAATGGCAGCTATTTCTTTGATGAGGCCCCGAAATCCCCCCCTTATCATGCAAAACCCGAGGATTACCAAAATGATGATATCAAATAGGTTCATAATCTTTCCCTAATGGCTGATCTTGATGATTTTCTCAATATCACAACGCGTTGGATTAACATGATGAAACTGGCAAGCATTCTGAAAAAGCAAATATTCCAAGCTGTATCAGGTAGTTAAATTAGCAGAGGCTTTTTTCATAGTCAAGGTATTTTTCGTTGAAACCCTTCCGTGCATTTGGGATTTGCATTCAGCTTACAGGTTGTGTTAGGTAGTTCTCATTAAAAAATAAAGTATTTTATTCGGCGCTTATAAACACAACGATACCCCATGCATTCAACCCACGACAAACAAGCACAAAAGATAACGATACCGTTATCAAACCCTGACATCGCTCGGCAGCTTTTTGGTGAACACAATTCACATTTGAAACGAATTTCAAAGACACTTCAGATGTCAGTGGATGCCAGGGGAAGCACCGTTTTCATTCAGGGAGACGATATTGAGGTCAGCCTTGCGCAAAACCTGATCAATCAACTGTATGAACTGATCAAGTCGGGATACCCGATATATCCCCAGGATATTGATTATGCAATAAAAGTATTGAGCGGCAACGACCGGATACGTCTGAAGGATATTTTTCTCGACAAGGTGTATATCACGGCCAAAAAGACCGCCATCACACCGAAAAGCCTTTGTCAGAAAGAGTATATAGATGCCATCCGTCAGAATGATATCGTATTCGGTATTGGGCCGGCCGGAACGGGAAAAACTTATCTTGCCATGGCCATGGCGATTGCGGCACTTTCCAAGGGTATTGTAAACCGAATCATATTGACACGACCCGCCGTAGAAGCAGGGGAAGCCTTGGGATTTCTACCCGGCGATTTAGCTGAAAAGGTTGACCCCTATTTAAGACCACTATATGATGCGCTTCACGATATGATGAATTATGAAAAAGTGAACAGTCTAATGCATCAGGGGGTGATTGAAGTGGCACCCATTGCTTTCATGCGGGGAAGAACCCTCAATGATTCTTTTGTGATTCTGGATGAAGCACAAAATACCACTTCCGAACAGATGAAAATGTTTTTGACACGAATTGGCTTCAGTTCAAAAGCTGTCATCACCGGCGATATAACACAAATTGATCTTCCCATCGACAGGCCATCCGGGTTAATTGAATCAAAAGAAATTCTGCAGGGTATTGACGGTATCAAGTTTGTTTTTTTCTCTGAAAAAGATGTCGTCAGGCACAAACTTGTTCAGGAAATTATTAAGGCATACGATAAGCAAGGTGCATCTAAAAGAGGCGGTCACCGAAATGGTGCGTCTCGCGCCTCTAAAGGAGAGCCGGCCCATCCCTGACAGATGGCCGGGTGGCAGCGTCCCCGCTAATAATTAGGGATACCAATAGCAACATGGCGATTGATCCGAACAAAAAAACGAGCACATCGGCCTCGTCTCCTTATGTCCGGTGGGGTATTCTTTTCGGCATCACGATTGTTTTCCTTGTGATCCTCTACCCGAGCCTCGTGGTCAAAAAGCAAACATACAGACTCGGTGATGTTGCCGAACGAAACATCAAGGCGCCAAAAGATTTCTTTATTGAAGACAAAGAAGCAACCTTCGACAGGCGTCGTCAGGCGGTGGATGCCGTCCTTACCGTCTATGATCACGACACACGGCTTTCTTCAAGCCTAATCCAACGGACCAACCAGGCCTTTCTAATTATCAGAAGCATTTATGCCGAAAAGGAACAACCAGCCCTCGCTGCAGACCATCTCCTGTCGCCATCCGATGAAAACCAAAATGATTCTCTGTTAGAAGCCTCGCCCACAAAAGACGAACAGGCATGGCTGATGAAACCAGACTTTGAGAAAATCCTCGGCACGCCGGTTTCAAACAACAGTTATCGCCTCCTGATAAAAGAGCAGTTCGCCCAGCCGATATCCCAGGCCCTCATTACCATCCTCAAAGAAATCCAAAACAACGGGGTGGTGGCAAACAAGGAAATCTTGTTAAAAGAGGCCGATAAGGGGATTGTTCTCAGAAGCCTTCAGACAAAAACAGAACAGGTCGTAACGACCCTCAGGACATTTTACGGTCTTGATCAGGCCAAATCAATGGTCAGAATTATCGGTGATCCGATCCTCAAGCCTTACCATGTAGAGCTCCGGGAGCTGATCGTTGACCTGGCCCAGGGTCTGATCCTGCCCAATATCACCCTGAACCGCAGCGAGACCGAAGAGCGTAAAAAAGAAGCCGAAATCGGCATAAAACCAGTCCTCTATCAGATCAAGGCCGGAGAGATGATTCTCCGGGAAGGGGAACGGGTGGCCCCGCTTCAGTTGAAAAAACTCGATGCCATGCAATCACTCGTTGATGACGAAATGGTATTTGCAAGTGGCTTGGGCGCAGCCCTCATTTTGGTCTGCCTGCTGGTGTCGGTCTATATCGTCTACATCAATCAACGGGCCACGGTCGGTCAGGACCATTACAAAAATCTGCTTCTTATCGCCTGTGTCCTTGTGACCCTATTCCTCCTGGCCAAGCTGTCTCTGTCTTTTTCAGAGACCATCGCTTTGAATACCAATTATCCGGAAGCCGCACATCCCTTCTTTTTTGGTATTCCCATTGCCATCGGGGCCATGATCATCTGCCTCTTTATCGGCCTCGAAGTCGCCATCGCCTTTAGCCTTCTGACAAGTGTCTGTGTTGCCATTATTCTCCAGAACCGGTTCGACCTGTTCATCTATTTTTATCTCAACAGCACCTTGGCCGCTTACTGGATCCAGAACTGTCGGGAACGCAAGATGTTCGTTCAGGTGGGGCTGAAACTGGGAATCGTCAATATCTTGATTGCAACGGCCATCAGTCTCTACACACAGGAGCTGACCGCCATGAAACTGCTCTGGGCCTGGGGATTTGCCTTTTTCGGTGGTGTCGGTGTCGGCATCATCACCCTTGGCCTGGCACCCCTTGTTGAAATCAGCTTTGGGTTCACCACCGACATCACGCTGCTGGAACTGGCCAATCTGGACCAGCCCATCCTGAGGAAATTGATGATTGAAGCCCCCGGCACCTACCATCACAGCGTTATCGTGGGGTCTCTGGTGGAAGCCGCAGCTGCGGAAATTGACGCCAACCCTCTTGTGGCAAAGGTTTGCGGGTACTACCATGATATCGGAAAGATTAAAAAGCCATTGTATTTTATTGAAAACCAACGGGATGGCAAAAACAAACACGACAAACTCGCGCCGTCTATGAGCAGTCTGATCCTCACCTCCCACATCAAACATGGCGTAGAGATCGCCAGGTCCTACAAATTGGGGCCCCAGATCATGGATGCCATTCAGCAGCACCACGGCACCAGCCTGATTAAATATTTTTATGACAGGGCAAAGCAACAACGTGGTGAAGATGCTGTTAAAATTGAGGATTTCAGGTATCCCGGACCCAAACCCCAGACCCGGGAAGCCGGTCTGGTCATGCTGGCGGATGTGGTGGAAGCAGCCTCACGGACGCTGGAGAATCCCACCCCGTCACGCATACAGGGGCTTGTCCAAAACCTGATCAACAAAATCTTTTCAGATGGCCAGCTCGATAATTGTGAGTTGACATTGAAGGATCTTCATAATATCGCAAAAAGCTTTAACAACATTTTAAACGGTATCTATCACCATCGAATTGAATATTCCGATTCACCAGCACTCGGAAACGGGAAAGTGAAAAATGGCGGTCCTGATCGACAACCGGCAAAGAAAGAAAAAAATATCACCGGAGAAAATAAAGCAAACGGCACAAGTCATCTTAAGCGCCTTGGACTGTCCTGAAGGTGAACTCTCCATTCTAATCGTTGATGACCCCCAAATAGCAGAACTCAATCAACGATATCTCAATCGAACCGGTCCCACGAACGTAATTGCTTTCCCCATGCAGGAAGGCCAGTTCTCCGACATCAACCCCAGTCTTTTGGGAGATGTGGTCATATCAATTGAAACCGCTGAAAAGGAGGCCCTCGATGCGGACCTTAATGTTGAAGACCGATTTAACGACCTGTTGATTCATGGCATCCTTCACCTGTTCGGGTATGATCACGAAACAAACGAAAAAGACGCAGCGATCATGGCGGCAAAGGCCAACATACTGTCAGGAATTATCCGGTCGCAGTAAAAGGAACGTTGCCCGGGTACCCACCACGGCAAGACCTTGCAGGTTTTGACAAAAAACGGGGGTTTGAGGTTTTTCTTTGGAAAAATCGTTGACGCCACTAAGAATACCGGGCAAAAAGACCATCTTTTAGTCACGATACCGATCAATCAATCATAAGGAGGGCCCATGGCAACACTGGCTGTTAATGTAGATCATATAGCGACCCTGCGACAAGCACGCAAAATTAATTATCCGGATCCGGTGGCCGCCGCAGTTCTGGCGGAGCTTGCCGGTGCAGACGGTATTGTGGTCCATCTGAGAGAAGACCGGCGTCACATTCAAGACCGGGATGTCAGAATTCTACGGGAAGTGGTCCAGACAAAGCTCATTCTTGAAATGGCTGCCACATCTCAAATGGTCGGTATTGCCATGAGCGTCAAGCCGAATTCAGTCACCCTGGTGCCGGAAAAAAGAGAGGAGTTGACCACGGAGGGGGGCCTTGACCTGGTGGTCCATAAGGCCCTGATTGCTGAAACCGTGGAGACCCTTCAAAAAGCGGGGATCCCGGTCAGTATTTTTATCGATCCGGACCCCGAGCAGATAAAAATAGCGCACCAAATCGACGCCAGTATGGTTGAAATTCATACCGGCGCATTCTGCGACGCCACCACCTCTGCTAAAAAAGAGCAGACCTTTGCCCATATTGTGGACGCGGTCAAACTTGCCCATCGGTTACGATTAGGTGTTAACGCCGGTCACGGTATCTGCTATCAAACGATTCGGGCATTCAAAGGTCTTTCGGAAATCGATGAGTTCAGTATCGGGCACAGCATTGTTTCCAGAGCCGCCCTGGTGGGCATGGAACGGGCGGTAAGAGAGATGCTATCCTTAATTAAAGAGCTTTAGGGGACGAAGAGCCATGTACCTTGTCACGGCGGATGAAATGCGGGAAATGGACAACCGCACCATCGATGAACTTGGCATCCCCGGCCTTCTTTTGATGGAAAATGCCGGGCGGGGAGCCACCGATTTTTTCCTTGAAATCTTTGGCAAAATGCACCCGATGCGCGTGGCAGTTATCGCCGGCCGCGGCAACAACGGCGGGGATGGATTCGTAATGGCCCGATACCTTTCGGAAAAAGCCATCCCGATCACCGTATTTTTGCTGGCCCGTAAGCGTGATGTAAAGGGCGATGCCGCAACCAACCTGGCGTTCCTGGACCGACTCAGCATCCCGGTGGTTGAAATGCCGGATGCAGCGGCCTTTACCACGCAACAGTCCCGTCTCCGGCACCATAACGTATACATAGACGCCATATTGGGTACCGGGTTACGGTCCGATGTAAAGGGATTTTTTCGGGACGTCATCTCTTTCATGAATGAAACCGGCACACCGATCTTTTGCGTTGACATGCCCTCAGGGCTCAATTCCGATACCGGCCAGCCATGCGGTATCTGCATTCAGGGACAGGCATCCGCCACTTTCGGTTATCCTAAAATTGCCCATGTGACCCATCCCGGCGTCAATCTTACCGGTACGCTGAAGGTTGTTGATATCGGCATTCCATCAATGATCGCAAAAAAGGTCGCACCCCATCAACGATTACTGCGCCCTGCTATTGCACGGAGAGGTATTGTATTACGAAACCCCGATGCCCATAAGGGGGCCACCGGCCATTTGCTGGTGGTTGCCGGTGCCGCCGGCAAAACCGGCGCTGCCGTAATGACCACCCGGGCAGCGCTCAGGACTGGCGCCGGTCTGGTCACCCTCGGGGCCCCGGCACCCCTCAACCCGATTTTGGAAACCCAGCTTTTGGAAGCCATGACACTGCCGGTACCGGAAAACGGTCAGGGGATTATGGATACGTTAGCCCTTCATACGGTGGTGGATGCACTGAATGGGAAACAGTGCCTGGCCGTTGGGCCTGGATTGGGGACCGCCCCCGGCACCAAAAACCTGGTCTGCCAGCTGGTGTCCCGGACAAATGTACCCATGGTAATTGACGCTGACGGATTAAACTGTCTCGCAGACGACCTTGACCGGCTGAAGGAACGCCATGCACCGGTGGTCCTCACCCCCCATCCCGGTGAAATGGCCAGGCTGATGAAAATTTCCACCCAGGAGATTCAACAGGACCGGATCGCCTGCGCCCGACATCTTGCAACCACCTGTGGCATTCATGTGGTCCTCAAAGGGGCCGGCACTGTCATTGCCCATCCTGATGGCATGGCTTACGTGAACACCACTGGCAATGCAGGCATGGCATCCGGCGGCATGGGCGACGTGCTCACCGGCATGATCGCCGCATTGATCACCCAGGGTGCCCCTGCCGATGCAGCCGCCCGGACCGGGGTGTACCTGCACGGCGCTGCGGCAGACACGGTGGCGAAAATATCCGGCCCCTTTGGATATCTTGCAGGCGATGTCATCGATGCCATTCCCGGGCAGATCAACACTCTGGTGACGGCACGCGGTGCCTCATTTCCCGGTTAGTAGGCCACCATGTCAACCCACCATACCATAAACATACTGTCTGAGGGGCCTGGGGAAACCGCAGCACTGGGTCGCAGAATCGGTCGCAGTCTCGGCACCGGAATTGTCATTGCACTGGCAGGTGACCTTGGCAGCGGCAAGACTGTTTTTGTGCAGGGTCTGGCCCAAGGATTAGGGGTCCCGGACTCGTATTATGTGACCAGCCCGACCTATACCCTGATCAACGAGTACCCCGGTTCTCTGACCCTGTTTCACATTGATCTGTACCGCCTGGAGTCTCTGGACGACATAGAGGCCCTGGGGGTATTCGACCTGTTTGACACTCTCAACGTGGTGGCCATTGAGTGGGCGGAAAGGCTTCAGGATGAAATGCCGGCGGAATATCTATCGGTCCGGTTTGAAACCCTTGACGAGCGCCAGCGAAAAATTTGCCTGACCGCATATGGACTTCAGCCCTTGAATGTGGTAAAGGGCCTTCAAAATCAAACTGTTATGGATTTTAACACCTGACGCACAGCGACGCTTATATGATTGGCGTTACAAGGAAAAAACAAATGAGTCTTATCGTACAAAAATACGGCGGCACGTCGGTGGCAGACCTTGACCGGATCCGAAATGTCGCAAACCGTGTTGCAAAAACATATGATAGCGGAAACCAGGTGGTGGTCGTTCTGTCCGCTATGGCAGGCGTCACCGACAACCTCATCAAAATGGCCCATGATATTACCGACCGACCGGAAAAAAGAGAGCTTGATGTCCTTCTGGCCACCGGGGAGCAGACAACGGTGGCGCTCCTATCCATGATGCTCATCGCCATGGGATACCCGGCCCAGTCCCTGCTCGGTCACCAGGCAGAGGTAGAGACGGATTGCGCCTTCGGCAGTGCCCGCATCGTGTGCATCGGAGCCTCTCGCATAAAAGAAATGCTGGACGACAAAAAGATCGTCATTGTGGCCGGATTCCAGGGTGCCGATGCCCAGGGGAATATCACAACTTTAGGCCGGGGCGGTTCCGACACATCGGCCGTGGCGGTGGCATCTGCATTGGATGCGGATGTTTGCGAGATCTATACCGATGTGGACGGCATCTACACCACAGACCCCAACATCTGTGAGAAAGCCCAGAAGCTCGACAAGATCTGCTATGATGAAATGCTGGAGATGGCAAGCCTGGGCGCAAAAGTGTTGCAGATCCGATCCGTTGAATTCGCAAAAAAATACAACGTGCCCGTACACGTTCGATCATCTTTTTCTGAGGAGGAAGGAACCATGCTGGTGAATGAAGAGACTCACATGGAACGCCCGGTGGTAATAGGGATAACCTGCAACAAAAACGAAACCCGTCTGACGGTTCGGAAAGTGGTTGACCAGCCGGGCATCTGTGCCAAGATTTTCTCCCCCCTTGCCGAAGCTGGAATTGTGGTGGATATGATCATTCAGAACACCCGTGCCGGCGGCCTGACGGATGTCACCTTTACAGTTCCAAAACCAAATGCCAAAGAGGCCGAGGAGATCGCCCGAAAAGTGGCCAATGAAATCGGTGCCGAAGATGTCTGGGTGGCGGATGATATTGCCAAGGTGTCGGTGACCGGTGTCGGCATGAAAAGCCATTCCGGGGTCGCAGCAAAGATGTTTACTGCTCTTGCCGATGAAAATATCAATATCCGCCTGATCAGTACTTCTGAAATTCGAATTTCCTGCGTTGTGGACGAAAGATATGCCGAACTGGCAGTCCGGGTGCTTCATACTGCCTTTGGACTCGACAAAACCGAATAGTCCCCAAAAGACAGGGCCGTGGGAAGCATCAAGGGAGAGATATCTTTAAAAAGTTTGACCCCAACCAAATGCTGCTGGCAATTGTGCTGGGAGCCTTAATTTTGCTGGTGATTCTGTGGCGGGAATTCTTTTCTGTGATATGAAAAAAGAAAAAGGGACGCCCGCCATTGAAAACCCTTATTTTTGCCCTTTCGCTTCAAACGTCTGACAGTTTCCTTTGCTACAAAACCGCTTCGATTTCTTCGACAATATTTTGAGCAGCCGCCCGGGGGTCTTTCGCATCCCGGATCGGGCGACCGATCACCAAATAGTCGGAACCGTTTTGAATGGCCTCACCCGGTGTGGACACGCGCTTCTGATCATCGCCTGAAACAGCTTCAAACGCCGGACGGATCCCGGGGGTCACACATAGAAATTCTTTTCCGCAGGCTCGCTTTATCGTTTCTACCTCCAGGCCCGAGCAGACAATGCCGTTGAGGCCCGATGATTTTGCAAGCCCTGCCCGCTTAATTACAAGATCGGACACATTCGACGCATAGGCCGCCTGAAACCCGGCGTTCGCAAGATCGTCCGCGGAAACGCTCGTGAGCACCGTGACCCCAAGCACACGTACCGTTCCCCTACTTCCCTCCATCGCAGCTGCAAGCATGGCCGGTGATTCCCCGCAATGGACCGTGGCAAGGTCCACGTCGAGCCGAGCAATAGACTGCATGGCGCGTTTGACGGTCACCGGGATATCGTGGAGTTTTAAATCAAGAAAAATACCAGCGCTGCTCTCCGATTTGATAAATCGAATGATGTCAGGGCCGGACCGGATAAAAAGCTCCAGGCCAACCTTGAACATTCCAACACTGTCCGAAAGAAGTTTTACAAACGGCGCAGCGGCCTCCAAATCCGGTACATCGAGCGGAAAAATGATATGGTCTTTTGCGGTTTTCATGGTCTATTTCAATAATGGGTTGATGATCACTCGATAGCGTTATTTCCCGTTTTTGATGGTATCGGAAAAAAACAATATCCAAATTTAATCAGTGTTAACTGATTTAAGTGACTAATTCAAAATTAAAAACGAATCTTAACACTTTATACTTAAATCTTAAAACCTGATGAATTCGGCTTCTTACGAATTCATTAAAAAGGATGCAATCCTTGACTGATTTTATTACCACAGAGGTCACAGAGATCACAGCGTTAATTTTTTAATAATACGGGGGATGTTTCAAATCTTTTCAACCTCCCCGAAACCCAAAAACTGAAGACAACAAAGTTTTTTTTGAAAATTTTTTAATAGAACGAATCAAAGTAAAATCATTTAAACGCTATAATTTCAGAACGTAAAACAAAACAATGGGGATACCCTCCCCCCCTTTTGCATTTTTCTCATAAATATTCTACAACCCTTTCATCTTAAAAGAGAATCTGTTCATTTTACTGGGTTTCCAACGCCACTTAAAACAGATTTAATATTGAAACAGGGCAAAAGTGCCCAAAACCCCCTTAACATCAAATTATCAGGGATAAATTGACCTGATAATCAATCGTTCTGCATACATCACAAGTTGAAAGAAAACATATGCCAGTCGTAACTATAAAAATCGCAAAAGGCAGATCAATTGAACAAAAACGTGATTTGGTAAAATCATTAACTGAATCAGTTGTATCATCTTTGGGAATTAAGCGAGAGTTGATTACAGTCTTAATCGAAGAATTTGATCGTGAAAATTGGTCTACTGGTGGAGAATTGCATATTGATAAGTTTGGTCCGAGTTTTGGGCATTCGGGAGCATAAGGATATTTTAAAACAAATTTTTACAGAACCACCGTGTCCACCAGACCGGGAGGGTCCAGCGGTTTTAACATAAACGATTTTAAGCGGTTTTTCACCAGCCGGTGCATAAAAGAATTTTCTTTTACCCTCCCGGCCTGGTGACACGCGCGTTAAATCATCAGAATTATATGTCTGGAGATCGAAATAATGGATTGGAAAAACAACAATTCCCTTTGTTGCATAAAATTCAAAACCTATTACCCGACATTAAATCTGGTAGTTTTGAAAAATCCTATTTCATTTCCTATACATTTAGGAGGATATTCAGACAAGAGGTGCAAAAAAGAAATCTTAGAACCTGGCAGCCACTGACCGCCGCATCATAAAATACATGAGATTACCATTTAAACATTTTAGGTACTATTGCGTAATTGGTAGTATAGCCGGCAGTTCATGTGCCTTTATTTTATTCTTGCAACCCGCCATGCTATCAAAATTGGGGTTAAGTATATGTTTTGTGATAGTAATTACTGTTGGTTTAGCTGGGGTATTATTTTCTATCCTCGAAAAAAGAAAAAAAATTGAAGTGATCTATTCCGATTGAGCACTTGCTATTTCCACAGGATAATGGTTTCCATTCAACGTAAGAACAATGGGGACATGACACCGAAACTTCGCCGGATTCACGGGTCCTGCATTCCAGTATACCGTTGAAGGCCTTGAAGGGCGGATTCCAAATTAATGGGATCAGGTTAAAATCTCATAACTCACTGAAAGAGCAGCTTTATTAAGTATATTCCAGCGGCCTGATTTGTAAAAAGAGCGGAGCATCAACATTGCTTCCGCTGATTCCTCCAGCCAGTAGATAGAAGCGCCTTTGAGGCGTAAGTTTACAACTCTTCTTATTGCGCTTTCCATCGCACCGCTTCCTATTGGCAGACCTACAGACGAAATTTTATCATAATTCATACGGCACTTGTTTCTTACAAAATAATTCTTTTCACATGTCAGTTTCTTGCTTTTTCGACCTCTACATATGCTTTGAATCGAACTGATCACATCGCCTATCTTGCCCTGTAATAAAAGACGGCGATGCTTTTTGACCCAGGCGTTCCGTTCAACTTTTTTCCAACCGGTTCTCAAATCCGCTATCTTTACCAAATGTTCAACAGCATGGAAAAAATCCACAAGGGAATAGAACTGTGAGGCGGAGAGCCCCAAATCTTTCATCAATTCCGGAACCCGGTTCCAGATCCAACGCGCTCCGTCTGCCACGAAAAGAACCTTTTCGGTCTTCGTTACCGCCAGCTGTTTGAGATAATATTTGATCAACCCAAATACCGCATCCGGACCTTTCATTGTCCCTTCAATGATCGGTAAAATGAGGCATCCTTTTCACCTTTTTCATCGACCGTATACACAATCAGTAGTTTTGGCTCTCGCCAATTCGTTGTATACCGACTCCGTCCCTTTTGGGTTTTTGGTCCGCGTTTCTTTCTGCGAATCCGAATTCGTCCGCCGTCTGTCGAAACCACAACACGGCGTCCGGCCAGAGTCTCGCCTGCCACTGCGTTTGAAGTTTGCCTGACATATTCTGCCCGGCGGGCATACCGTCTTGTCATCTCACAAATTTTCTTGGCGTCGATATCAACACCTCGATCCCGCATGAGATTGCTTGCTTCCTGGAACGACGCGACTACCGTAGCGATTAGACAAATCTCCGATGTCAGTCCCGGCGATAAACGATCATAAATGCCCAAAAGGAAAAGCCCGGGATAAGAGACGCCGTTTATGATTTTTTTTTCTTCCCCCGGCCTTTCTTCTTTCTTGTGTGGTAGGCCGCTTTCACTGTAACAACTTCTCCACAGGCCGTTGTTATGTTTACGTCACGCAACCCCTGGTTTTTCATCTTATGTGGCATGTTTTTAACCAGTGCGCTTGATTTTTCATACATCTCATCAGAATCAAGCGACTCCTGTATCACCTTTGCGGTAAAAAGACCGGCCAGTCTCGCTGTCTTTTTAGCAATATCTTTTTCAAAATTCTCAAGTTCCTCCGCGCAAAGAATCTTGGAACTTTGGCTTTTTATTTGCTCTAATTCCTGGATGGCGTCTTCGATTTCCTGTTTGATACTTTTGACATGATCCTTTTTATCCATCATTCCTCCTGTATTTACAAGTTCTTGAAATGATAGATAAAAAACACTAGAATGTCTAGACTATTTGTAACATACTGTTATTATTATTTATATTTACATCGCCCGTTTTACTGGACCTACTTTTTTGGAACACTCCCGGCCTTGAACTGTTCGGATAAAAGGGTGTCTTTGTACTTACGTATAAAGGGGGTTCCCGATATTGGTGTAAGATCGTGGCCAATTCCATGATCACACCTTTTTGAAATCCACATGAATGGAGTTAATCAGGAAATTTATGGTGGAAAGACTGTCCTTTTCGGCAAACTGGGTGAGTTGGGCATAGCGTGCGGTTGTGTTCGGATTGGCATGCCCCAAAATAATCTGGATATGACGCAGGCTCAAGCCGCGTTCTAGAAGATGGGTGACAAAACTGTGGCGAAGGGAATGGATGGAGACTTTTTTTAATGCCGCATTCGTGGACAACCACTTTCATGACTTTTTGGGCGCCACCCCTGTCCATATGACTTTTTGCATATTTAATCCGATGTATGGGGCCGTTGGCGTTGGAAACAATAACTTCGGATGTTTGTGTTTGCACCGTACTTTCCACACCCTATTTTGTACTGTTTCAATGATTTAATTGTCATCTCAGAGTGTAACAAACACATCCGGCTTTACTTTCAATGCTTCAAGGTAGGCAAGTTGATCTGATGTAAATCGATTCGCAAGGCGGCGAACTTTTCCAATTGTAATGACAAGCACATCAGTAAATTTTGTCGTCATCATAAAAGAAGTCGGTCTTTTGGTTTTACGCTCTTCCCAACCTGGCAATGTACTCCCATCCGGCTGTGTAAATTGGCGCATTGCGCGCTCCATTAATCTCCAAATCAAAAGGGCTATCAAAAGGATTAGACCCAACACTTCAATACGAGTTGTTTTTTTCAAAAAGATGCCGTTGACTATCGCAGGGTCTTTCAAAAATCCGAAGTTTTGCTCAATGCCACTCTGATTTTTATATAGCTGCAACAATCGACCGGCATCCCACTCGTGTCTGTGTTCGTCAGAGATCAAATTGGTCAGTAAAACAAAACACCCGGCTTCAGAATGTGACCAACGTTTGAGATTCCAGCCAAAACCAACGTTTTAATATCAGCCAATCAACAGTAGGCGCGCAGTCGATCCTAATGGCGCAATGAACAAGCCGTGAGTGTGGTGTGTTGAAGGGGGCTGTCGGTGGTGCCCTTATTTTTAGTCATTCAGCCTGGATTTCCCTCTTTCGATAGCTTTTACCCTCCAAGATAAGAACCTGGGAGTTATAGACGAGGCGGTCGGCGATCGCGGTGGCCACAGTGGTGCCGTCAAAGATGTTCCCCCATTGCCCAAAAGGCAGATTGGTTGTGATCACCGTGGATCGTTGATCATGCCTTTGGCTGATGACCTGGAAGAACAAGTTTGACCCCTGCCGGCCCAGCGGAAGATAACCGATTTCGTCGATTACAAGCAGGTCCTGGGATTGATAAAACTGAAGCTTTTTGAGCAAGGAATGGTCCGCTTCAGCCGCGATGAGGTGGTTAATCATGTCCATAGCGGTGGTAAACATTACCTTTTTTCCGGCCTGGGTCGCCGCATAGGCGATACACTTGGCCAAAAAAGATTTGCCGGTACCCGGATTGCCGATGAAGATGATATCCTTTTTCTGTTGCATAAACGTAAGGGAGGTCAGGTCCAGTATTTTCGATTTCTGATCCTTTCGGGAACGGTGGTGGCCAAAATCAAACTGGTCGATGGTGAGCTTTTCCGTAAGCTTGGATCTTTTAAAGTATAAGGCGATGCGATTCAGTCGTCGGTATTCCAATTCCAGGTCAAAAAGATGGGCGATGGTTTTCTGGATGGTCCAGTTTTTTTGCGAGGCCGCCTCAATAACCTGGACGATATTCTGCCCACTGGCTTTGAGCCTGAGCTCTTTGCATTTATCGATAAGCTCATTCATCGGTTTTCCCCTTTTTTTTGAGCACGTGAGCATCATAATCGGACAGTGATGGTTGCGTGAGCACGATACGATTCAGCGCATCATTTTTCAGCTTAACCGGCGGATGATGACTGCACGGCGTTATTTCCTGATAGAGGATATTTTCGATGTAATCCGCCCCGTAGGCGCTGAACGAAAGCGCCTTCTGGACGGCTGCGACAATCGCCCCGGCCCCGTATTCATTTTTCAGTTCAAGTATTTTGGCGACGTTTTTTTTGACACCAACGCCCGCAGCGATCATGCCCTCCAGATAGCGCCGGGCATCTTCCCCCAATGAAGCAAAGGCTGCGACCTCGCGGTCATGCCACAGCCTTCTTTGGAGTCTTTTTACCTGCTGTCCGTGGGCTTCTGTCTCAATTCGTTGGTAGCGCTGCCAACACCGGGTGTGAACGGCGATTTTCTTCTCCCGGTGATACAGCGTTACGCTGCAGGCATCGGCTTTCAAGGTAAGCTTTTTGCCAATACTCCAGGGCGGAACGCTGTAGCTATTGCCGTCGAAGCGAACCGCAAAATCCTTGTGCACCTTGAGCTGATATACTTCCCGGCAGTCCGGCAAAAGTTCCGGAAGCCGCTGAAGGCTATCTTTTTCAAAACGCTCCAGCGGCGGTTTTCCGGTGCTCTGGTGAAGCCGCACATTGGCAACCGCATCAAGCCACTGGCGGACCTGATGGTTTACATCGGCGAGATCAGCGAAAGATCTCAGGGGCCAGAAGTTCCGACGTATATATTTGATAGCCGCCTCCACCTTTCCCTTTTCATGGGGCGCGCCGGGATTGCAGGCAATTGGTCGGATGGCGAAGATACGCAAAAAATCCAGAAACGCATCATTAAATCGAATCACCGACCCTTGGCGCTCGGTGACGGCCGTGAGCATGTTGTCCACCACTATCTCACGAGGAGTGCCGCCAAAGAACAAAAAGGCATTCAGAAGACATCGGTGCAGCGTCTGCTGTTTCTGACTGTGGGTGAATTCTACATACAGCATGCGGCTGTGGGCTTCCAATACCGCCAGGGCATAGAGCTTTCTGGTTGTCCCGCCGTATGCCAGCGAGCCAAAATGCCCCCAGTCGATCTGCATCTGCTTGCCGGGTCCAGACTCGAAGCGGATATACGCTTGACGATATTTCCGTCGGCCCCGAAGCTCCCTAAGCAAATCCCGCACAATGGTGATCTTGCCGGTAAACCCTTTTTCAGAAAGCCGTTGCAGCACCACAGTAGCCTTAACCTCCGGGTCCTCTTTGAACCACTGGTGGATCAGGTGGCGATAGGCAGAAAGTTTTGACTGCCTGGGCGGCGGCTTTTTAAATTCTTGGTATGGGTTTTCCACATATTTTTTGACGGTGGCCCGATCACATCCGAGGTGACGTGCAATCTTGCGATCGGACCACCCCGCGCTCTTCAGGCGGGTGATTTCAAAAAGAAGTTCGCTGCCTATCATACCGACGCCCCCTTCAGCATGCTGCCGATCAGCCCATTAATGTTTGAGCTGCAAGGCTTTGTTGCAGGGGCCGTATCGGGAAGATCAAGCACCTGAAAGATCGTGCCGTCAAAGGCGAGAAGGTCGTATTTGATTAACGCATTCCGGGCCTGAAGATACGTCTCCAGAGGCATCTTAAGAAGGCTGCAGATCGTGTCGTAGCTGTAGTAGGAAAGCCCGTTTTTATCTCCCGCCATCACCAGAAAAAAATACAGAAGTAGCTCTTCAGGCGCCAAGGACGATACAAATCCGCCAGTAAGGAATCGATGCGGGATGAAGCTGAAGCCGCCGCTGATGCGACGGATGCGCTGTGGGTCAAGGATTTTTTTCTTGATCATGGCCGCCCCCTTTCAATGCTAAAAGGTTTTACGGGCCATGTAACATGCGCCGGCCAGGGTTGTGCTCACGTCCATCTTTGCAATCAGATATAACCGCTTGAGATGGTGTAAATATTAACCTGGCTCACGTCCATCTTTGCAATCACCGGCACCAAGTAAAAACCACCGACCAGCTCGAAATGACTGGATTTTCTCGCGTCCATCTTGGCAATCACTCCCCCGCCGGCTCGCCGGTTGCGGCGGTTTCTGATATGCTGAAGTGCCCGATTTCTTAACGCTTTATCTGGATTGCGCCGCCGGTAATCCTTCCAGTAGTCTGGATTGTTTCTAAGCCATTTTTGCTGGCTCAGCTTCTGTTGGGTCCGGTAGTCCGAATCGGTTCTTATTTTAAATCGTTGCCACGCCGCTTTCCTGGCCCGCTGGCAATCAGCTGTCGAACAATAATTTTGCTCACGATTCCGAGGCATGAAAAACGTACCGCAATGAACACAGGGGATCTTTTCCATATGCCGGCTCCCTTCAACAGGATGAATAAGAGCAACTATATGGATTTTTATTCTTTTTTTCAGAATCAAACGGAAATGAATTAGATGGCTGGAATCAAAACGATGAAATCGGATGGGAATTAAAACGCTGGAATTGGACGGGAATTAAAACGCTGGTCACATTCAGAACGCAATGTTTTTACTTTTTCAGCGTTTTCTACGATCTCGGGCTTAAGGACATACTCATAGTGATCAACTTCTCGTTCTCGTCCTTTAGCCGGGCGACCACGTTTATATTTGGCAACCTTTTCAATCATAGTCGAAATTCGATAACATTCTGAACCCCCAGTTAATGTACATAGCTTTTGTACCGCTATCTGTGCATCGGTCTGACAAAAGTATGCAGTCGCCATTTCCTTTTTACAAATTTTCGTCAGCTCTTTATGTTCCTTTTTTAATCGTCGATCAATTCGTTTATGTTTTCTTTTGTCATGGGCACTTGAATGTACTACAATCGCTCGATAAGTTCTTCCATTTATCTTCACTGTGGTTTCAAAGGTGCGGTAAAATGCTGCCGGACGCTTTCGCGTCGACGGGGTTTGATTCAAAGTGCCGATATCTTTCCATTGATCCTGGGCTACGGCTTCTTCGATGGCTCGGCTACACTCCTTGAAGTTTGCCGGCAAACGACTGATAAATAATATTTTCTGTAAATCAGCCATCTCCAAATTCTTTACGGTTACCATGGCTGCATCGGCCACATGAATATAGACATCATCTTTTAGACCATTTTTCGACATATATCTTGATATGCCGCTCAAAAGCTCGTTATTGAGCGTTTTATCCGAACCATTGCCATCACGGGTTGCTCCTAAAACGGGAATGTTGCGATCAACACACAGCATCTCTATTAAAAATTGCTTTAAATCCGGACGCTTGTCCTTGCTGTGACCATAGGTGATATGAAATGGCTTCTCTACCAAATCATAATCTCCGAATACGCTCATTGATGTCGTGTCGTAATGACCACATCGTGTGTCTATCTGAAAACCACCCACTGCATTTTGGGCAAGCTGTCCAAATATCTTTTGAGTCCCGGTTTCGTATATTTTATCCAATACGCGGCCCAGGTTATGGTCAGAAAAAAGTTCAGGCGCTACAAATTTGCCCAGAAGCAACTCACCATCTTTCTTACGATAAAAATTAATCATTCGGTACAAAGGTGTACGACCTGTCAATGTATCCAACACCATAGCCAAGACGGCAACGCCGGGACTCAATTCCATCTGTGATTCGACCATACTATCTATGGTTTCTGTTAACTTAATTTGCCGTGCATACTCTTTGACTATTGGTAAATGCTGTACATTCGTGAACTTCGCGTCGGCCAGATCCAATGACTCCATATTTCATCCCTTCAATAAAATTGTTTTTCGGGACAAAATAACACCAGCACAGCTAGAAGTCTAGGGTAAATGCCATTCATTTTATAAATACCACTCTAATCTACCTATGTGTTTGATATTACATTACTAAAAAATATACACCTTTTCTTTTTTAAGGTGTGGAAAGTGCGTTGCACCATAATTCGCGCAAACCCTCCAATGTGAGGTCCGGCAACGGAACGAAACGGTCTTTGTGGCCTTTTCCCCGGCGGATATGAACCTGTTTGCGTTTAGCGTCGATGTCGCCGATTTGCAAAGAAAGGGATTCGCTCAATCTGAGGCCCATCGAATAAGTGGTCAAGATAAAAACCCGGTAACGCAGTTTGCGTGTTTTTCCGATAAGCCGTTCGATCTCCGATGGAGTCAGGACATCGGGGAGGGATTTGATTTTAGGGGTTTTGACGATATTGATTCATTGCCAGTCTTTTTCGAGAACGAATTTCCAAAAGAATTTGAACCCCCAGCAATCGACCTTCACCGTGCTCCAGGAATGGGTGTCCACCAGTTGAGCGAAATAGCATTCCAACTGTTTGGGAGTTCGTTTGTCCGGGCAGCAATCGAAATGATCCCGCAACCGCCGGATGGCCCTTGCGTATGCATCCCGGGTCTTTTCGCTCTTGCCCTGAAGCTTGAGCATTTGTAAATGGGGCTGATACAATTTGTCGAATCGTTTGGTTTCTTTCTGGTCCATGGTATACTCCCTTCGTGTTATAATCGCCCTGAATTGGACGATTACGGAAAGTATACAGGATCTGAAATTTTTTTCCGCCGCGGTAGCGGCTTCGTTCAACATGTCTCTTAAGCAGAGCGGAATTACTTTCGGCTCGTCGTGGGGAGCACTACCCGCCGCCTGCTTATCTTTTCGTTGGCAGAAAAAACTTGACTTTCGGTCCGTATTTGGTACTATCTTCAGACTGGAGGGGGGAATAATGAATATTACAAGTGATATCAGGCCGGTTACCTATTTAAAATCGCGAGCAGCCGATTTGCTGAATCAGATTAATGAGACACATCGGCCCATAATAATAACCCAAAACGGCGAGCCTAGAGCCATCCTTCAAGACCCTGAAAGTTATGAAAATATGCGCAATGCCATCGGCATTCTAAAGCTCATTTCTGAAGGAGAAACCGACATTAGAAGGGGACGAGTTAAGCCACAGGAAGATGTATTTGATAAAATCGAAAAAACCTTAAAAAAATTATAAATGTGCAAAAAGTATCAGGTCATATGGGCAATAGCTGCACAAGATGATTTAAGACAAATCATTGACTATATTGCGGTTGATAGCCCAGGTAACGCCTCTCAAATACTCAAGAAAATCAAGAAAAAAACATCAGATCTTTATACTATGCCTGATCGTGGCAGAATTGTACCAGAGTTGCGAAATCAAGGCATACAAACATACCGAGAATTAATTGTCGCTCCCTGGCGAATTATCTACAGAATGTCAGATTCATCAGTATTTGTATTATCAGTTATTGATTCGCGACGGAATGTCGAAGATATCTTGCTCGATAGATTCATCAAATAACGAGAAATGCCAACGAACCACTTGAGCTGACAGCAAGAAAAATGCGGCTGTAGCTTTTATGGCCTCTTGAGAAAAACTTGCCATTTGCGGAAGCCCCGTTTTTCTTACTGCCAGCTCAGATTCACGTTAGCACTATGAATAGAATTATAATAATAGGCAATTCTGGTTCTGGAAAAACTTGGTTAGGAACAAAGTTATCTTCAGTTCTTGGAATTCAAGATATTTCACTGGACAATATTTTCTGGGAGCCTAACCTTGGGGACATTCTATAGCCCCTTATGTCAAGAAAAAGTAGCAGTTTTTTTAATCTTGTAAATACAGTTAGTTGTCACAATACCCAAAAAATGCACGTAGTACTCCCGAAGTGAAATATGTTGTTTTCGGCGGTTCTCTCTTGTCGGCGAACATTCTACCTGATCGTTACTTTTATCCGGCATGTCCCGTTTTATCGGAACCACCCATCATTCCTTATCCAGGTTAGAAGTTCAGAGAGAGGCCCAGGTATTGTCCCCACCGAGGTCTTTTGCCTCCACGTCGTTGAACGGGCTCTCTCGCCGAAGATGGTAAAAGCGGTTATCGCTTCGCTCTTTCTGTTTTTATTGGTTTTTTAAGGCATAGGTGGGAAAGCTTAAATAATGACATGGGGTTGGGGGAAGCCCCCGCTTCCCCCAAGCAGCATTATTTAATGCTACCCACATCCAGTTATCCCTTGTCGGGTTGCTCCCCAGCAGAGCCCAACTCCGTTTCACTGGATATCGTATTGGCTGCTCTCAAAAAAAGCGGCGTGAACGGCTCATTTTTCTTCATCAGTGTCCAGGCAATCACCAGCATTTTTTCGGCAAGCTTTACCCGCATTTTGGTCTTGATGCCTCTCTCGCGTTCACGGCCTTTGAGCATTCGGTTGAAAAGAAGCCTGAAGTCGTTGCTGTGATAAGAGGCAATCACAGCTGCCTGGTATAGCGCATAGCGTAGATGCGCATTCCCTTTTTTCGATATTACCGGAACGGCCTGGTCGCTTTTCTTGCCGCTGCGGCTAGCGCAAAGATCCAAACCGGCAAGACGTCTGATCTGTTTTCGGCTTTTAAACCTTGCAGCATCACCGATAGTGGCAAGCACAAGGGCCGATATATACGGACCAAAACCTGGTATGGTTTGCAGCAGTTCGTATGAAGCAAAATTCCTGCAAACAGTTTCCACCTGTTTCATGGCCTGATCAACCTGTCGCCTGATATCTCTTAAATCATTAACAAGTATCCTGGCTTCAAATTCGTCGGCGGTTCCTACCGGAAGTCCCACCGAATGTTCCGCTGCGTTGTAGATCGATTGCAGGCGCCTTAACTGACGTGAGCCCCTGTCCGTCGTGGTGACGCAATTTACAAACTCCGGAAACGGCATGGCGGAAATCTTTTGTGGCGATAGGCATCGCTCAACAATGGCAAGATTTTCTTCAAGGCAACTTCCCCAATATCGATCCATCTCCGGAAAAAATTTTGCAAGTAAGCCATTTCGAATTCTCATCCGCAGGCTGTGTTCATGTTTCTTGAGCCGTCTGCGAAGGCTCATCAAATTTCGTAGTTCGTTGATTCGTTTTTCCGGATGCTCATAGAATTGACATTTGCCCTGGGAGACCAGGTCCGCCACATTGGCGCTGTCCTTGGTGTCGTTCTTGTCCCAGCGACCGTCTAAAAGCTCCCGGTTGTCGCGAACGGCCTTGCCTGAAACCAACACCAGATGATCGCCTTTTGAAATCAGCCAGTAAGCCAGAGGCTTATGGTAGTTCCCCGTTGGCTCCAAACTGAAAACGGTCTTTGATAACCCATTTTGGACTTCAAGCTCTTTTGCTTGGCTTAAAAGCTTATTGAATCCAGAGATGTCGTTCGTGAATATCAATCGTTTCAAGAAGGTTTTACCATTTGCGTTTCCAAAGAATGCGTGATGTTTGTCCTTCGCCACATCAATCCCAACTATCAAATGCTCTGTGGAGCCTCTAACTTCCTTCTTCAATTGACTAAAGTGATCGTACCTGATAATTTCGCTATTCATAAAACCTCCTTTTAGTGTATCTATTTGCTTTTGTCGGCTTCGATCCTATCAGGAGGTTTTCTTTTTTTCTACGCGAAAAAAAAGATTTTTTATGCTTCTTTTGGGAATGTATTCTTCTTTGATTTCAATATATAACATTGTTGATTTTTTGTACTTATTTGTGTCTCCGCTCTATTATCCTTGCAATAGCGGAAGTCGAAACGCCTAATTGACGCGCAGTTTCGGCCAGAGACAAACCATATTCTTTTACCAGCAACAATGCTAAATCCGAGCGCACCTTTGAAACTGGGCTTAACCGGCTTCCGTTTTTTAGGGACTCAATCACAATTCCTCTTTCTTTACATGTAAGCACAATCAACTTCTGAGCATTTTCCTGCCGGTCGGTGGCTAATAATCGATATTTTCGTTCCAAATCTATTTGAGATGTCATTTGCTTTACAAATTCGCCACTACCAAGAATCCGTTCGTCCGAAGCCTGTCGACCTCCAATCCTCCGGAGCGCTTTTACTTCAGACCATCCGCCTGCAGATCTTATCAAACCACCGCCCACTAAATGCGGCTGCTTGCCGAGAGCTATCCCCTTTTTAACAAATTCCCGATACCCCCTTTTGCCTTCCTTCTTATTTTTGCCAAACCATCGAATCACATACTCGCGATCCTGCCATGAATTTTTCCGCCGTCCTACAATAACCGAGTGCCCACTCCATTTATACCAATCAAGCTTTGCTGGGGTCCCTACAAATCCCGCACGAAGGGGATTTAGATGTATATAGCGGACCAGTTCTTTGAAATATGAGTCCTCCTCACATACAATCGATTTGTATCTATTCTGAAAAAGATGGCCATGCCGACGATGCCGTCTGTTGTAAGTTATCGCATATCTTGTAAGCATTTTTCGCATAAAAGTTGCCAGGCCCACCTGGCCGCTTTTCAGCAAAATATGGGCATGATTTGTCATAAGCGCCCATGCAAAAACCGGTGTTTCCAGTTCTGTGGATAGCTCTCCCAACCGCTCTACAAATGTATTTCGGTCCTTATCGTCATCAACAATTTTTGCCCGCTCTATCCCCCGTATAATCACATGGTGCAAGGCCCCCGGCTTATCTAAACGAGCAGATCGTGGCATCTTTCCTCCATGAAAATGTTTGTCCGGACGATTATAATATTTTGTACAATTTGTCAACAACGTCCCTTAAAGTCCGTCCCTTGAAGTCCCGCGAGAAGTCCACGAGAAGTCCCAAAAACATTGTTCTATTTATTTTGAAAGAATGAGCCCTTCGTCGGTAAAATCCGTTTCCAGCGTCCTGAAGCGGCTTAGCCTCAACGCATTGGAGACCACCGTGACGGAGGACAGCCCCATGGCGGCGGCGGCAAAAATGGGGTTCAGAAGAATTCCGAAAAACGGGAATAGAATTCCGGCTGCCACGGGAATCAGGATGGTGTTGTAGGCAAAGGCCCAGAAGAGGTTCTGTTTGATGTTCCGGATGGTGGCTCGACTCAGGGCGATAGCCGTCAACACACCTTTCAGATCACCGCTAATCAGGGTTATGTCCGCCGATTCCATGGCCACATCGGTGCCGGTGCCGATGGCCAGGCCCACGTCGGCCTGGGCTAGCGCCGGAGCGTCGTTGATGCCGTCTCCCACCATGGCCACCTTTTTCCCCTCGGCCTGTAGTTTTTTCACTTCATCGGTCTTTCCATCCGGAAGCACTTCGGCCAGGACACGGTCAATACCGATCTGACGGGCGATGGCTTCGGCGGTTTTTTTGTTGTCGCCGGTAATCATGACCACCTCGATGCCCATCCGGTGCAGGGCCTCCACCGCCGCTTTGGAATTCTTCTTCAAGGTATCGGCCACAGCCACGATCCCGGCGGGCTTCCCGCCAACGGCCACGAACATGGGGGTCTTTCCTTGGCCGGACAGAGTATCTGCCTTCCCTTCAAGCGTCGCGAGGACAATATTTCGGTCCTGCATCAACTTTAAATTGCCCAGAAGCAGGGTACGGCCCTCGATGGTCGCTTCGATGCCATGCCCGGCCACAGCATTGAAATTTTCCGGGCTCACCAGGGTCAGGTTTTTCTCCATGGCCCGGTTCACGATGGCCTCGCCCAAAGGATGTTCGGAACCTTTTTCCGCCGAAGCAGCCAGCCGGAGAATCTCCGCTTCAGTATGAGGCGTCAACGCAACAATATCGGTTACCGAAGGCTTTCCCTTGGTAAGCGTGCCGGTCTTATCCAATACCACGGCATTCAGTTTGTAGGCTGTTTCCAGGGCCTCGCCGCCCCGAATAAGCACCCCGTACTCGGCACCCTTTCCGGTGCCTACCATGATGGAGGTGGGGGTGGCCAGTCCCAGGGCGCAGGGACAGGCAATGATGAGAACGGCTACAAAGTTGAGCACGGCGTAGGTCAGGGTCGGCACTGGCCCGAAAATGTACCAGACGATAAACGTAACAATGGCAATGCCGATCACGGCAGGCACGAAATAGCCGGCGATGATGTCCGCCAGCCGGGCGATGGACGGTTTCGAACCCTGGGCCTCCTCCACCATCTTGATGATCTGGGAGAGCATGGTGTCCTTTCCAACCTTGCGGGCTTCGAATTGAAAACTGCCGGACTTGTTGATAGTGGCACCGATCACCCCGTCGCCCGCATGTTTTTCCACCGGAATCGATTCGCCGGTCACCATGGATTCGTCCACCGCCGAATGGCCTTCCCGAACGATGCCGTCCACCGGGATCTTTTCCCCTGGGCGCACCACCACTCGATCTCCGATTTCCACCTGTTCCACCGGGACATCCGCTTCTTTCCCGTCCCTGATCACCCGGGCGGTTTTGGCTTGGAGGCCCATAAGTTTCTTGATGGCCTCTGAGGTCCGACCCTTTGCTCGGGCTTCGAGAAGCCGTCCCAGCAGAATCAGTACGATAATCGCCCCGGCGGTATCGAAATAGACTTCGGCCGTCAGCCCCTGGCCCGAAAAGAGATGGGGGAAAATCATTGCCAGCACGCTGTAGAGATAAGCGGCTGAAGTGCCCACAGCGATCAAAGTGTTCATGTCCGAAGCGCCATGGCGAGCCGCTTTCCATGCACCGGAATAAAACTGCCACCCGACCCAGAATTGGATAGGGGTCTGAAACAGCCACTGCAGGAAAAAATTCACATTACGATCCAGGGCAAACCGGCCCCACAGCCCGAACATATTCCAGTAGGCGAGCAGGAACACCGGAATTACAAGTGCAAGACCTGCGATGAATTTGCGTTTCAGCTTCCGGAATTCAGCCTCCCTGGAGACCCGTTCCCGGTCGAAGGTATCCCCCTTTTCCACCGGTCCGGCATCCAGGATCTCGTAACCCGCATCCTTCACCGCTTTCTTGAAATCCCCTGACGACAAGACCCCGGGGATATATTCCACGGTGGCCCGTTCGGTGGCGAAGTTGACAGCGACCTTTACCACGCCATCAAGACCGCCTAGGGCGTTCTCCACCCGCTTGACGCAGGAGGCACAACTCATCCCATGAACTGGCAGGGTAATTTTCTCTAATTCCGCCTCATAGCCCAGCCCCTTGACCAGGTCGATGAAGTCGCCTAACTGAACCCGCGAGGAATCAAACCGGACCATGGCCTTTTCCGAAGTGAAGTTCACCCTGGCCTCCTGAACTCCGGGCATTTTGGCCAATCCTTTTTCAACCCTGGACACGCAGCTGGCGCAGCTCATGCCGCCCACCGGGAACTCCATCTTTTTCAGTGTCCCCATTAAAAGATCCGCCGGTGTCGGCTCCTCTAAAGCCCCACCGGTTTCGGCGGATAAATATTTTTCCGGGTCGGCATCGAATTTTTCCTTACAGGCCGGGTTGCAGAAGTAGATGAACTGCCCCTTATAGACACTCATGGCCGCGGCGTTGGGAATATCCACCTGCATGCCGCAAACCGGATCCACGGCCTGGCCCCAGGATTTGGGGCCGCTTATGTACTTTTCGGGATCTTTGACAAAGGCATCCCGGCAAAACTCGGCACAAAAGAAATAGTCCTTTCCTTCATGCTGAATTCTGGCGGGCGCCGACGTTTCTTCGACAATCATTCCGCAGACAAGATCGATGGCCATAACAACGCTCCTTTCCAGAGAATCTCTAATTTAAATATCAGCCCATAGTCTCACCTTGTCAACCAGGCCCATTTATTAAGCAAACAAATAGGAGCCGAAGCGTTCACTTCCAAAGACCCTATAACACTTTTTCTTTCCCGTGTTCGACGATGCGAATGATTCGCGGGGTTATTTTCTTACCAAAGTTCGATGATCTCGCAATGAATGTTGTTATCGTGAGACCGATAACTAGTCCCGACAGCCCAAGAAAAATGGCTGCGCCGGTTTCCCCGATCCGCCAGTCGCTTCCCAGGCCGTTTCCGATAATCGCGCCGAGCATCAGCCACAACACCGGAATGATGTATAGCAGCACGGCCCCCGTCCACAGGGCGGAGTCCTCAAGGTAGATAGAGACCACATCCCCCTGGCGGGCGCCGATGGAATTTTGCACCGTGGCAACGAGTTGGGAGCTGGTCAAACACGTTCGACACTTATGGATATCCGCACACCCGCCGCAGGCATCCTTTCGGTCGGTGACCACTTCGGCTGTTTTGTTTTCGAATGTATTTAAAACCAATCCGATATGTTCAGCCATTATCCCGTCACCTACTTTCTCATTGCAGTAGTGTTTGAATTTTTCAAAGGGTAAATTGATCTAGTTAATAGGATGTTAAAAGTCTAATTTTTTTCGACCCATGGCTGAATATACAAATAAAGTGCCGGGAAAATAAACATCGTATCCCGGATCAGAGTGAATGGAGAAATCTTCTCACCCACACCAAAGCAACCGCAATCAGCTTCAATGCCCCGGAGATAGGTTAACAACATTATGCCAATAAAAAAGAGAAGAAAACCGCAGGTAAAAGCGGCTGTGTAGCGAATATAAACACCCAGAAGTAACCCCACTCCGAGACCGATCTCCACCCAGGGAAGCAACTTAACAATCCAAATCACCACGTTGGGAGATGCTAACTCGTAACCTTCGACCGCAACGGCAAACTGCAAAGGATTCTCCAATTTGGTATAGCCCGCGTATATAAACACTCCGGCCAGTAAAAGCCGGGCAAGCCAATGCAATAATTGAATCGCAATAGCCTTCATTGGAGCAACCCTTCTATGTAATTCTTTAATACTGAATAGGATAGGTTCCCGGTAAATTTTTGGTTTTTCCCTCCCCCATCTATAAAGGTTGTCGGAGTGCCCCGAATGTTGCGGCGATATCCTTCGGCAATATCCTTATCTATAATTTGCTCTATAGACGGATCTTTCATCAACTTTCTGACCTTGTCCATTTCATCTTTGGATAAGACTTCAGAGACGGTGGAATCGATCTTGCTTTTGTCATCTCGCCACTCGATGAGATGTTGATACAAGGCTTCACTTACCTGTTGCCACTTATTTTGCCCTAAACTGCGCGCCGCTTCTCCATATCGGGCTGCATCCCTGGCGTAGTCATGGATTTCAAGCGGGAATTCATAATAGATGATGCCGATCTTGCTGTTAGCAGCATAATCTCTAATTAACGGTCCGATTGTATTAAGATAAAATTTTCGACATGGGGGACATTGGTAGCAGGAAAACACCTCTATCTTGATGGGTGCATCCGCATCGCCGGCAACGAATCTGTCTTTTTTACGGCCTGTTGTTTCGGCAAACGCGAATACGGACAGAAGCACCAACAGACATGAGATTACTACGGACTTGATTGCGGTATCCATATTTTCCTCCATATACCTTTAAGGGTTCTCGGTCATTTTAAAAAATGCAATCGGTATGCCATATTGGGACAACACATTAGTAAATATATTTTCCCAACACTATCCTCTTTAATAACTTACGGTTGGTTGTGATGGTTCCTTATATCTTTATATCTTTTGAGACATTCTTCCACCGATCAATTCGAAGTCTTATGTATTTTTTGTGAAAATATTTCGCATACAGAGAAATTTTTTCGCACCTCAAATATAATTTTGTTTTTACCGGCCTGTCGCCAGCTATAAATGACAAAGGATCTTCATTAAACCGAATGGAAAGTTCATGGGGCAGGCGGCACTGTTGAAATCCTGGATATTAACCCATCAACTTCGGGTGAAAGAGAGTTAAATTCGTCGTCAACTAATTTATAATAAAGGGTGTTGAAACCAATCAAATTTTCATAAAGCTATAAATAGCTTATGTTTGTATGGTCCGTTTTTGGTGTACGATTGTTATGGTTAGCCCCCCAATAAGATCCGGATTTTTGGTTTGTTCCGCATGGACTTTGTATCAAGCTGCGGTCTGTTTATAATATCCGGATATACTGGTAACAACCAATCAATCGGCCCAGAGAAAATCAGACATTACGTTTCTAAATTTTATCCTGTAGCAGTAAACAACTCCATTTGGTCATTCTCTTTTTTCTTCGGCTTATGCCTTGTCCCAGCCATCTCAATTAGCAAGGTTACAATTGTCGTTAATGCAGATCGAACAACTACCCCATGCTGGCTTCTTACCCTTGTTTGTTCAAGCCCTTCTCTTTTTTTCATCAAATTGAAAGGCCGTTCGCAATTCTTTCGAATTTTGATCGCTTTTTGTGAACCGTTATGAAAAGTTAGCATTGGCTGAAAATGACCGTTGTCAAAATCAATAATTCTTGATTTGGGACAGGTTGGTTCAAACATACATTCACATGGTCTTGCGCCACACTCAAATTCATGTCCTTCCGGTGTGGTTCCCAAATATTTCATTGGAAGCTCACAGGAATCGTTACAGGTGACTCTTAACGGAGATTCTAAAACATTATCAGGAAGCTTTGCTTGTTCAGATGCCGGGGCCACAACATAAACCCCGGTTTCATTCAGAACGGAACCATCCTTATCGTGATAGGCCTGGTCTGCGGTTATCAATTTAATATCAATACCCAGTGCCTGGGCAAGCTTGATCAACGGTTTTAAAAACAGACTGTCGTGATGATTTGCTGCGCCCACAATAGAGACCAAAGGAAAGCTATGGCCGGTTGCTGGATTTATCGCTGTTAAAGTATGGAGCCTGTATCCGATAACATAAAACGACTTATCCCTTTTGTTTCGGCGCCTTCCGCAGTCACAATCCAAATCGGAGTAAATACGTACTTTCTTTCCTTTTACCTCAATTGTGCAAAGGGGATAATTGATTTCAGACGGTAACTCGGACGAATCAACACCATGAATTACGGTATTCTCTAAACAACCTGATTTATAAAAATGATGGAGGAAATACACCAGAACATTCATCAATTGATGAAATCTCAGTCCACGCCGGAAATGACACAGTTCGGTATGGTCCACTTGGCTTTTGGTGTTTAAGGGTAATCCTACAAAACGCCTGTTTTGTTTCCGTTCTCTGCCGAAATATTCATCACTGCAAAATTTTCTGTAGCTGATTTCAGGATATTTGATGATTTTCAAAAGCTCCATCCGAAACAGCTGATAGGGCTGAATGTCTCTATGTGGAGCTGAATACCCTTCTGGGGCAATCAAGCTGTTTATAATCTGGTCATCTAAAAGCTGGTCAACGAATTTTAGCTCTTCATCTACAATTTCAGGATATGGCTTTTTCAACCGATCGAAATCGAACAGATTATCAGAATGGAAATTCTCAATATAGGTTGCCATTTCCGGAAGACTACGAATTCCCATAGACGGTCTTTGATCTTCAACTCCTATAAGTTCTTCGATGGGAACGTCCAATTCCTGAGAATAATCATAATTACCAGCAACCTCTATCATGATCTCCTTGATCAGTTCTTTTTTGGACTTCTTGGGCATATTCTTCCATTTCGGAAAAATTTTTTTCAATTGCTTTGTGATGATTCGTTTGATATTTTTTTCGTGCATAAAGCCTCTGTGTTGTTATTTGTTTTTAGCGACTCAAATCTACAACTAAACAGAGGCTTTTGCAACCAATAACACGCTGATATATTATCTAATTACATTAATTTTACGCTATCGAATTCAACACCCTTTAATAGTCTTCAGGTGTGAATTGCATCTCATCAAATACTTTATTGTATTGCGTTACGAGTATTTCTCCTTTTAATGACTGCCTGGAAAACATCACCAAGACCGGTATAGAAGGTTCCGGTAGCGGCAACGCCTTCACCTTCTGATCAATATGCATCAATTTAGCTTCAAACATAAGCGTATAGGCATTCAGATCGTGTATGGCATCCAATCGGCCGATAAGTCAGTAATTTCCGGAAAGGTATTTGCAGTTAATAGTTCGAAATAATTTTAGAAAATAGTCAATTTTATTCTTGACAAATAGCGGCTTCCATGTGGCGCTATTTTGTATAACTCATAATTACAGTAGGTTATACATGTCAAGGACGCTTCAGCCATGGGAGACGCCTAATTTTGTACAATTTATCAACAATGTCCCGAAAAGATTCCGAAAAGCCGGGCGGCACAGTTCAAGCGTTATGTTTCTTAAATTTTACCAATATCCCCCAAATGGGGGATGTTTTATTGTCGACAGTTAGATTATGATCTTTCCTGTCCAAATTAATCTTAAATCATTAGGAGGATCAACCATGGATTATTTTCAAATGACCGCTCCCTGTGGTCTTGACTGTTTTAACTGCCATTTCCATTTGGCCCTTGAAAACAAAGATGCAAGAGCTGCTATTGAAAAAATGTCCGAAGAACATAATGTACCGGTTGAAATAATGCTGTGCAAAGGATGCCGAGATCACGATGGCAAGATACCATTACATAAGCATATCTTCGGTGATTCCCATAGCTGTGCTGCATATGAATGTTCTAAAAACAAGGGTTTTAATTTTTGTGGAGATTGTAACGAATTTCCATGTGACAACTTACACCCTTATGCGGACAGGGCTAAGGAGTTACCGCACAATATGAAAGTCTTCAATCTGTGTTTAATAAATAGAATAGGGTTGGAAAATTGGGCAAAGTCAAAGGCATCTGAAGTTCGCAAAACTTACTTTACAAAGCCATGGACACTGTCTGACAAATAACATCATTGCCTCCTTCATATCAAGAAACATAACAACTTTCAGCCGATGCGCGTACCTCAGGCGGTTGACCTCCCGAAAAATTGAGGGACCAAATTTTGATGCATTTTGTGTTTCAAAAACACTGAATGCACTTAATCGGGTAGCCGGAGGTTTTTCTCCTCCGGCCACCACGCCACGCAGCAAGTGTTAGAAATCATACGCTAAACCCGCATGTCAGGATCAAACGACTCATCGATTGATCACCATGGCAACCGCCTCACCTCCCCCGAGGCATAAGGAAACCAGGCCGGTCTTTATGTCCTGACGCGTCATCTCGTAAAGCAGGGTGACCAGCACCCGGCAACCGCTGGCACCAATCGGGTGTCCCAAGGCAACACCGCCCCCGTTCACGTTTACCCGGGTCCTATCGAGGCCAAGCTCCCTCAACACCAGCACGGTAGACCCACTGAACGCCTCATTTATCTCCCAAAGCCCGATATCACCATTTCTCAAACCGGCTTTTTCGATACATTTGGGGATGGCGAGAACTGGCGCGGCCAATACATATTTCATGTCGAGTCCTGCCGAGGCCTGGGCGCCGCAAGTGGCAAGAACTGAGCACCCCAATGCCTGGGCCTTCTCCTTTGCCATAACAACCACGGCAGCCGCCCCATCACTGATAATCGATGCGTTGCCGACCGTTCCAACTCCGTCTTTTTTAAATGCCGGTATCATTGTCTGTAGCACCTCGTAGGATGTTTCCCGAGGGCATTCATCCTCGCTGAAGGCAACTGATCCAGAGGCGCTACCAGCAACCATTACGGGTACGATCTCATCTATAAACTTACCTGCAGCCATGGCGCTGAGTGCCCGTCGGTAGGATTCTGCGGCATAGCGATCTTGTGTCTCACGGGTAATCTTGTATTTTTCAGAACAAAGTTCATTGGACATTCCCATATGAAAATCATTGACAATGTCCCATAACCCGTCATGCACCATATGGTCTTGAATATCACCGGAGCCCATTCGATAACCAAACCGGGCCTTTTCAAGAAAAAAAGGAGCATTGGTCATGCTTTCCATACCACCGGCCACGACCACATCTGCATCCCCCACCTGTATGGCTTGCGCCGCCAGCATAACTGCCTTCAACCCCGAACCGCATACCTTGTTGATGGTCATGCAGCCTGCCTCCTGGGGCATTCCTGCTAGTACGGCAGCCTGGCGGGCCGGGTTCTGGCCATAACCGCACGGCAGCACCTGCCCCATGATGACTTCATCGACATCCCGTTTTTCAATGCCGGCCCGCTCGATCACCTCTTGGATTACCACAGCGCCAAGATCGGTGGCGCCCAACGATTTGAGCTTTCCGTTGAAGTTTCCGATGGGGGTTCGAGCCGCACTGACAATCACAGCCTCTCTCATATAATGGCCTCCTGATCCGGATTTTTGATCTCCTTCATTAAAGCATCAAAGATTTTTTTACAACGTTATCCGTATGCTTGACATTATTTCGAATGATGCAATATGATTTGCCAGCTCATTTTCATATACTCGTTCCACTTTTCATATGCCCATTCCAACATCGCAAGGAAACACCATGCCGCGTTTACCCGAAAATGTATTAAAGGAGCGACAACGTAACCTGACCGACGTTGCCGAAAAGCTGTTCATAAAAAAAGGATATGAAAATACATCGGTTGATGCGATTGTAAACGAACTTCATTTGGCCAAAGGCACCTTTTATTACCATTTTAAATCCAAAGCAGATATTTTGGTTGCGGTTTGTGAAAATATCCTCTCATCACTGCAGGTGCAGGTCCAACGAATTTGCAGTGCAGACAGCCTTGATGCCACGGAGAAAATGACGGCTGCTTTCAAAACACTCTATGATACCTTCCATAACAACAAAGACATATGGTTCCTTATTCACCGAAACGATAATATTGCCATGCATAACCGTCTGATAGCAATTTCGACCCAAACGCTGAGCCCGCTGTTGGCGGAAATATTACAAGAAGGCATCGAAAAACAGCAATTTAATCCTCTGCCGCCCCTGGAGGCCGCAGAGGCGATTATCGCCCTGTTTGATCATTTTATTAAACAAAATTTAAAAGCGGACAGTGCTGCTCAAATCGACCGAATACTTGTAACACTGGAAACCATGTTGTCACGGATCCTTGGGGTGGCTCCTTATTCCTTTCGGAGCCTGTGACGGCCGGCTGATTTTGTAACACATTTTTCCTTGACAGTGAATAGCGGCGCACTTACTATGACCGATAGTCAGACTTATAGTATTGATAACTGATAATCTTATTTTTCCTTATTATTTCAGCATGCATCAAACACGGAGAACAACTCATGGGCGCAAAAGAAAACCGCGAATTGATTGAACGATGGTACAAGGCATTGAGTGATGGCAATTTTGACGGAATGATGGCAATGCATCCAGACGATGTTGTCTTTAACCTGGTGGGCAACACACCGATTTCCGGCCGGTCAGTGTCCAAAGAAGTGGTTTTTGGGCAGGTCATTGCTCAGGTGGTTGATTCGCTGATTCCTGAAACCGTAAAATTCGGGGACAAATACCGAATCATGGCCGCGGATGACAATTGCGTGGTGGCAATCATGGAGGGCGGCGGCATGGGGAAAAACGGAGAAGCATATGCCCAAACCTACTGCCATATTTTTACGATCAAAGACGGCCTCATTGTGGAAGTCCATGATTTTTTCGACACGGTTGTCGCCGAAAAGGTGGTGTTTGACAATCATTTGCAACGACCTGAAACGCCCCCTAAAAATCCATTTACATTCTAGCGGATAGACCTTAACGAACCAATGACACGTGGAGGACTCTATGGACAACAATCGGATTTTTGCTCCGGAAGAACTCAGAAGGCTTGAAACGCCCCTGGCGGACCTGATCGTTGAAGCCATCGACAAAGGCCAATATGAAAAAGCAAAGCGACTGGCAGGACAGATCGAAAACGAATATGTTCCGATCATGTATATGCTCGAGGATTTTGTAGCATCCCTCACGTCTTACATCTATGAAGCCGATGGTGTGGAATCGGTGGAAAAGTCTCTCCGATTCAGTGCCGATCGTGTCATGAAAATGTTTTTTGACGGCTTGATCAATCTGGGGACGCGGGAGACCATTGAATACATGTCCACCTTTTTCCGGGCTCACAGCGGAAAAGGCCTTACGATCGAAGAAGATGATGAAAAGATTACCCTGGTCCTGAACATTTGCGGTTCTGGCGGCCGAATGGTTAAAGAGGGGGCGTTTGGCCCACCGAAGAATCTTCGCAAAATAAAAGATCCAGCGTCGATCACCTTCGGAAGGAAGGAATGGCCGACCTATTGCGCCCATTGCGCAGTGTTCCACCAAATCGTTCCGATTGAATGGGTTGGTTGGCCATATCCGCCGATCGAGATAGGCAACGGCCCCGGTGATCCCTGCAAATGGCATTTTTACAAAGACCCGGCAGCCATTCCCGCACGGTACTACGAGCAGGTTGGGAAGCAAAAAAAAGCATAGCAGCAAGGCCAACTACCACAAAGTGATCCAAAAACACGAAGAATATAGTTCTCTGTATTGATAGGTTTAGATATTGCATATTCTCCCGTTGTGATCTTCGTGTTCGAGGTGGTTCTATGAAAAGGAGAATAATATGACAATTGCCACCACCAAAAAACAAAATAATGAATACTGGGGGGGGGATGTGGCTGCAGACCAGATCAACCCCTCCCCTCGGATTGAGGCGCTACGAGAATACCATCTTAGCCTGAACCGCAGGGTTGGCTATGAAAATGCGCTGTGCTGGACCCTGGCGTACAAGGAAAATGAGGGTGCCCCGCACGTTTTAAAAAGAGCCAAGGCCATTAATAAATATGTAGAAAACGTTTCATTATACATTCATCCCGGCGAGCTCATTGTGGGCGGCATGGACAAACAGCCGCTATCTACTGTTCACTACCCTGACCTGACCTGCGACTGGATTGAATCGGAACTCGATCTTTTTGAGACCAGAAATTTCGATCCCCTGGAGTGTGATGAGGAGACCAAACGGATTTACCGCGAGGAGATTATTCCCTACTGGCAAGGCAAAACATTTGCCGAAGCCTGGCGGCAACGGGCCCAATTAGTGGCGCCTGAAGCGTATAAGGTCGGTTTTGAAACCTGCATTTCCGAGCAGCAAAGTATAACCTTTTTTACCTTGAATCATTTTGTGCCGGGTTATCATCGGGTCATTGAAAAGGTATTTGCCGGTATCAGGCAAGAGATTGACGAAAAGGTAGCGCAACTTGATTCCACAAGCCCGGATTATTTCGAAAAAGCCGTTTATTATGAAGCACTGGGGATTGTCTGTGATGCCGTTGCCAAGTTTGGCGATCGGTATGCAAACTTTGCACGGGAATTGGCGGAAAATGAAAGCGATCCGGAGCTTAAAGCCGAGTATTTAAAAATAGCCGAAGTGTGCGACCAGGTGCCGGCCAAGCCGGCGAGGAATTTCCATGAAGCGGTCCAGGCGTTTTATTTTTCATACGCCATGATGCTCAATGATGCGGCGGGTATTTCCCTTGGTCGCGTGGACCAATATCTTTACCCCTATTATGCCAAAGACATAAAAGAGGGGATCCTTACCAAAGCAGAGGCCCAGGATCTATTGGACTGTCTCTACATCAAAATGTGTGAACTCCAAATGCTGTTTTCGGCTGCCGCCGCAGAATTTTCCACAGGTGCAAAGGGCGCGAATATGCTCTGTGTGGGCGGCATCGACGAAAATGGGTTCGATGCGACCAACGAGCTGTCTTACATGCTGCTGCAATCCATGTGCAACTTGAGATTGGGGGCGCCGAGTATCGCCGTGCTGTGGCATGCAACCATGCCGGAAGAATTTGCTATTAAAACATGCCAATTGGCATGCCTGGGGACGGGACATCCCTCAATCTTCAACATGAACAGTATTGTGGAATTGCTCCAGGAACATGGGTTGCCTTTAAAAGAGGCCCGAAGAGGTTCCGTCTTTGGCTGCGTCGAACCCACAGGAGAGCCCGGGACAACCCACACCTGCAGCAACTTCGGGTATCTGAACCTTGCGGTTCTGATGGAATTTGCCCTCAACCAGGGGGTTTGGCGGCTGAACAGCGAACAGATGGGGGCCTCCACCAAAGACCCCCGCACCTTCACTTCGTTTGACGACGTCATGGCGGCCTACAGGACGCAGCTCGCGTACCTGGTGCGCCAACACATTACCCTGGGGCAGATTACGGAAAAACTACACGAGGAAATGGATTTGGATCCCTATGGAGACCTGTTTTTTGCGGATTGTATCGAAAATGGGAAAAGCCTTTATGCCGGGGGGGCAAAATACAATTTCGGTCCGGGCATTCTCTTTACCGGGGTTGCCGATGTCATCAACTCCATGGCAGCCATCAAATACCTCATTTTTGATGAGAAAAAACTGCAGTGGGACGAATTGCTCGATGCTCTGGCAACCAATTTTGAGGGGCCACGTGGGGAAGAGATCCTTCAGATGTGCATCAATGCGCCAAAATATGGAAACGGGGACCCCTATGTAGATGAGATCGCCGAAGAGCTGATGCGATTTCCCAATGAGGAAACCAAAAAATACACGTCCCAAAGGGGCGCCCGGTGGCGGGCCTCCATTATACCGTTGACAACGATTATTCCGTTCGGCAAGGTTACCGGCGCACTTCCGGGAGGTCGCAAGGCCGGTGTCCCGCTGGCCGAGGGGTGCTCTCCAAAGCAAGGAACCGACGTCAATGGCCCCACGGCTGCCATTCAATCCGTCACCGCCTTTGACCATACCGCGTTTCCCAACGGGACCCAGTACAATATGAAATTTTCCCCGTCTGCATTGAAAGACAAAAAGGGCCTTCTGAATCTTGTGGCGTTGCTGAAAACCTTTATCAGCAACGGTGGGTATCACGTCCAGATGAACGTTGTCAGTAAGGAAACACTTTTGGAGGCCCAAAAAAATCCCCAGGACTACAAGGGCCTCTCAGTGAGGGTGTCCGGGTATAACTCGTATTTTACCGTTCTGTCAAAAGAATTACAGGATGATATTATCGCCAGAACCGAACATACGGTAACGGTGTGATCAATTGATTCATCCATACCATTAACAGGGCGTTGACCTCAAACCATCTATAAAAAAAGCAGGCGATTAAAGCATAACGGAGCAGAAAAATTATGAGTGAAAAGAAGGTATTGTTTACGGACACAACGACCCGTGACGGTGCCCAGAGTCATTGGGCGATGAACATGACCTACGGCATGATCGATGCGGTTGCGTCAGAATTGGACCAGGCCGGTTATAATTACATCGAAATTCCGGTGAACGCTGTCAATGGCAAAATGCAAGTCCGCTTTTTAAAGCAAAACCCATGGGACATTGCACGGCTGTATAAGCAAAAAGTTACGAAAACAAAGAAATGCATCGTGATCATGGATTGCCTGGATTTGCTGGGCGAATCCGAATCAAGATCCATGGTCAGAATGTATTATCAAATGGCGGCCGATGCCTGCGGGGCGGTTCGTTTTTGGTCCCTGGCAAATACCAGAAACGAGCTTGATCGCTATTTTCCGTGGGTCGTGCCCATTGCCAGAGATATTGGTCTGGAGTTTCAACCGTGTATTTGTTATTATCCCTCCCCCCGAACCACCGATGCGTATTATGCCAATCTGACCAAAAAACTGATGGAATACAATCCCGATGCCCTGTGGCTCAAGGATGCCGGTGGGCTGTTAACGGTGGAACGGATTAAAACCTTGCTGCCGGCGATCCAAAAGGAGGCAAGGGGCGTGCCGATCGATCTGCACACCCACGGCATGAGTACAAATCAGGGGCGGGTTGTTGTGGAAGCGATGAAGATGGGAATAGACTGTGTTCATACCTGTGTTCCGCCCTTGGCGTCCGGCTCCTCCCATGTCTCCATCTATAATGCGATGCACAACGCAAAGGTGTTAGGTTTGGAGCACAATATCACCAATGTGGAAGCCCTCAAAGCCGTGGAAGAACAGCTGAACCGGATTGCAAAAATAGAAAAGCTGCCGGTGGGCCAACCCTTGGAGTACGATCACGCCATATACTCCCACCAAATTCCTGGCGGGGTTATCTCCAATTTAAGAATGCAGCTGGGGCAAATGGGGATCGCCCATAAGCTCAATGAAGTTCTGGATGAAGTCGTCCATATCATCGAGGACCTTGGGCATCCCATTATGATTACCCCGGCCTCCCAGTTTATCGTGTCGCAAGCGGCCGTTAATGTTGCCACCGGGGAGCGATACAAGGAGGTCCTTGATGCCATGATAGAGACCGCATTGGGCGTCTGGGGCTGGGAAGATGCTGGTGTCCCCTATATGGATCTAAACGTTCGGGACAGGTTTTTGAGCCATCCAAATGCCAAAAGCCTCAAGAAAAAGTATGAAAGAAAGCAGGAAATTCAGGCCGAAGAAGGGTCCATTGAAAAGATACGATCAAATTATGGTATGACCCATGCCTCTGACGAAGACTTCATGCTGTACCACATCATGAGAGGTGACGCCGAAATCAAACAAATCGTGCCGCCCAGAACCTATTACACCGGCAAAGAGCCCCTGGTGCTGCTTCTCAAGGAATTAAGCAAAGACCATGATGTCAGCCGTCTCCAGCTTCAGAAGAATAATAGCTATTTTGAATACCGAAGGAAGTAGTGTTTGATATGATACTTTCGTATTCCATTTCTTTTCGATTTACCCGATTTTGAGGAGAACTTTGTGGCAAGCGGAGAAAATCGTGCATTCTGGCAGAAAGTTGCCCCGGGTTATGACGATTTGGTCGATGACGACTACATGACGCTGGTGCGAAGGACCGTAAAAGACGTTGGCCCTGCCGACCGGGTCCTTGATGTGGCCACCGGTACGGGGCTCGTTGCATTGGAACTATCACGACAGGTTGGCAATGTCGAAGCGATTGATTTTGTCGAAGAGATGATTGCCGCAGCCTGCTTGAAGGCAGAGGAACAGGGGGCCAGCAATGTAAACTTTTCCACCAGTAGTGCCTATGACCTCAATTTTCAGGACCATTCTTTTGATGCCGTCATTATCCTAAACGCGCTTCATGTCATGAAAACACCCAAACAGGCATTACTGGAATCAAATCGGGTGTTAAAGCCTGGTGGGCGGCTGGTATGCCCGACATTCTGTCGCGGAAAAACAACGGACGTTAAAAAGGTTCAAAAAATATCTGAATTTCAATAAAGGAGAAATTATCATGAAAGTTATGGCATTCAATGGCAGCCCGCGGAAAAAGAACTGGAATACGGTAACGCTTTTGGAAAATGCCCTTGCCGGTGCACAGTCGGCGGGTTCGGAAACCGAGCTGGTCCAGCTTTATGATCTTGACTTCTCCGGGTGTATCAGCTGCTTTTCATGCAAGAAAATTGACCGGAAAGAGGATGGGGTCTGTGCGGTGCAGGATGATTTAACCCCGGTGCTGGAGCGTATCAAGGAGGCGGATGCATTGATTCTGGGTACCCCGCTTTATTTCGGCGCGGAAAGTGCGGGGATGCGAGCCTTTATGGAGCGGCTCTTCTTCCCTTATCTTCAGTACACCAAAGACATGAAAAGCCTGTTTCCAAGGCGCATCAACACCGCCTTGATTTATACCATGAATTTACCTGAAGAGGTGCTCCCACAGTTCGGTTTTGACCGCGTGTTCGATACCGCAAAGAACATCATGATCTCACACTTTGGGCCATGTGAAGTATTGCTGTCCACAGACACCCTTCAATACAGTGATTATGACAAGTTCGAATCAAGCATGTTCAGCAAGGAAGACAAGCTCAAGCGACACGAGGAAGTCTTTCCAGAAGATTGCAAGCGGGCGCATGCTCTGGGCATTCGGATGGCCTCTGGAGAAGTTCAGGAAGCAGAACAGACGCTTTTTAAATTCTAAAAAAGGAATGTGCTATGCGTGCGATCGAGCCGTTTCAAATTAGGATACCACAAAAAGATCTGGATGATCTTAAACAGCGGCTTGCGTTGACCCGTTTCCCGGAAAAGGAGACGCCGGATGACTGGTCCCAGGGGATTCCCCTCGCTTACGTAAAGGAAATAAAGGAGTACTGGCAAAACCGGTATGACTGGCGAAGAGCGGAAAACCAGATCAATCAGTTTCCCCAGTTTAAAACCACAATCGACGATCTTGGTATCCATTTCCTCCACGTCCAGTCCCCGGAGCGCGATGCCTTACCGCTTGTTATGACCCACGGCTGGCCAGGCTCCATCGTGGAATTTCTCAAGGTCATCCCCCCCTTGACCGACCCGGTGAGCCACGGTGGAAAAGCCTCCGATGCCTTCCATCTGGTGTGCCCGTCCCTGCCGGGGTATGGCTTTTCCGACAAACCTGCTACTCCGGGGTGGGGTGTTGAAAAAACAGCCGATGCGTGGGCTGAATTGATGCGGCGATTGGGCTACGACGCCTATTTTGGCCAGGGAGGAGATTGGGGGGCCATTGTCACGACCTTTATTGGGGCCCAAGACCCTGAGCACTGTCGCGCCATTCATGTAAACCCGCCGTTTGCCGCCCCCGATCCGGATATGATGGATGATTTGACCGAATTCGAGCAGCGTGCGCTTCAGCTTTTGGAGCGCTATTGGGAATCGGGCTCCGGATATTCCAAACAGCAATCAACCAGACCGCAAACGATTGGGTATGCGCTTTCGGATTCGCCTGTGGGCCAGATGGCCTGGATCCTTGAAAAATTTTACGAATGGACCGACTGCAATGGGCACCCGGAAAATGCCCTCGGCCGGGATGAGATGCTCGACAATATCATGCTGTACTGGCTGACCGGCAGTGGCGCTTCTTCCGCGCGACTTTACTGGGAAAGTTTCGATGCTGTGGGGACCGGAAAGCCGGTTGAGATTCCCACCGGCGTAAGCATATACCCCAAGGAAGTCATACTGACGTCTCCGCGCTGGGCCGCCAATATCTATAAAAATATCACCTACTGGAATGAGCTGGACAGGGGCGGACACTTCGCAGCTTTCGAACAGCCTGCACTTTTTGTTGCGGAACTTCGCCGATTTTTTCGATCGTTCCGCTAGTTCCGATTCGCCAAAAAGAGAAGAGAGAAAACACCATTCGCAAGTACGAAACTGCAGGCGAAAGAAGGTAATCATCAAAATAAAAAAATGTAAAAATCGGGATCAAATCTGGCAGGATGAAACGTTAATCCTACCCCTCAAGATAGGGCTCTAAAGTGGTCTCCAATCAGAATTTCAATGAAATATTTGACAGATACCATCCGCAGATTCTCCGCTATTTGAAGAGAATCGTCGGCCCGGATGATGCAGAAGACCTCTGCCAGGTGGTTTTCGATAAGATCAGCAGGGGGTTGGACCGGTTCCAGGGCAGGTCCAATCTCTCTACCTGGATCTATCGAATTGCGACCAACACCGCGATCGACAGATTCCGGTCTGCAGCCTCAAAATACGAAAGAGAACACAATTCCTTCGAAGAGGGCTCGTCCCATGAAACGTCTGACGCCCCGGTTTCTCCTGCTTCCCCTGTCACTGACCAGATAGTGATCCGCAAGGAGATGAGCGACTGTGTCAAAGAATTCATCGACAACCTTTCCCCCGACTACAAGACCGTGATTGTTCTTAGCGAATTGGAGGGCATGGCCAATAAAGAGATCGCTGAAATTTTAGGCATTACGCTGGACAATGTGAAAATCCGGCTTCACCGCGCTAGAGCCCAACTAAAAAAAGCCTTAGAAGACGGTTGCGACTTTTATTATACTGAAGAGAGTACCCTCGCCTGTGATCGCAAGCAACGACAGATTATGCCAAAAACTCCCGAATAACCCCCAAACATTAACTCCTTAATTTCCCCTTTTCTACAGACCATTAAGAAAAAAATGAGGCCGGGTGTATCTTTTTGCCGGGCTGATCCGTCTATGGGTGTAAATAAAATCAAAAAAGAAAGAAGGTAAACCCAATGTACGGATTAGAGACATGTGTTTTTTCGTTTTGGTGGATCGTCCCCATCGTCATGATGATCTTGTGCTTCTTTATGATGCGCAAACGCAAATGGACCATGACGGGTGGTTTCGGCCCCTGTAGCCGAAACTGGCAACAGCCCAAAGGAGCAGAGTCAGCAATGGATATCCTTGATAGGCGTTATGCCTCAGGGGATATCGACAAAGCTGAATATGAAGATAGGCGGCGGATCATAGTCGGTTCAACCGGACTTGGAAAAGATTAAAACCTAGAACCTGGAGGACGATTATTATGAATTGTGAGAAATCAACCCAAACGATCAGAACGAAAACGACAAGTGCAGTTTGTCCAATTGGAGAGGCGACAGGAAAGAAAAACATCGCTGAATCGAAGATACCCGTTATCTCCTGCGAAGGCGCTTGCATCCGGGGAGAAATTGCCAGGCTTGCGGCCAATATCGTTTCTAAACATGAATCTTATAGTAGAGGATGCCATGGCGAACTAATAACTGTTCCGGATTCAGCGATCGCCCGGTGGATCAAGATGGCGGAGAAAGTGGTTCTGATAGACGGCTGCTTTCTAAGATGCCACGGCCGCATCATCGAAACTATTATCGATGCTGACAAACTGGTTCAGTTCGATGCCTTATCTTACTACAACCGATACACTGATATTTTCGATTATGAGGATGTGCCGGAAAAAGAAAGAAAAAAGGTGGCGCAATCAGTGGCCGATTGGGTTCTTGAAAGCTTGGGTAAAGTATGCGACGAAGGTTTGAGCGAAGCCGTCCAAATGGAAGGGCGATGCAGCACCTGTTGTGGATAGACCATTTTCCTCTGCACCGGGTGGTAAAATACCGGTGCAGAGCGTTGCCAAAAGTGTCGTTACTGGAAAGGAGGTCGCAAATGCCAGTTTACCTAAAAGACATCTATGAATTTGAAAAACTCGAGCAGTTTAAATCAATTCTCATCGTTCCGTGTAGATTTTGCCCGGCTGCTAGTCTCGCCGTCAGGAACAATACATCCTATTTTTCAATATTTCGAGATAATTTAAAGACAGCTGCTTATGAACGATACATTGAGACGATGAAATCCGAGTTGGAAAAAAGAGGGGTGACGGTCGATGTGTTCAAGAGCCGGATGCTCCACCAGTTCGTCGTTTGCATGTGGACTTCCAGGCGTCGAAAAAAGCTGGCGAAACAAGCGAAAAACTACGAAGCTCTGATCGTACTGGGTTGTGAGGCCGCTGTCCAGACGATCCTGGATTCGTTCGAAACGCCGTCTTGTCAGGTGGTCCAGGCAATGAGAAACGAAGGGATAATGAGTATCTTGCCGCGATTCCAATTTCCTGACCGTATCATACTTGAACTTAACAGCATCACGCCGCTCCTTCACCAGAGAAAGGCACCTGAGACGTGGATGCGTATTTGAGGAAGGAAGGATTTGGTGACTTAAACGTATTCGGTATCGAAAACAAGGAGAAATTAACGATGGAAACAAAAGCAACAACAGAAGGTACAGCTCTTGTAGAAAAAGTAGACGTGCTGGTCGCAATCGGTGCAGCAACAGCAGCAAATTGCATCCCTTGCTTAGAGCATCTGTATGAACAGGCCGTCAACGCCGGAGTTACACCAGCCGAAATCAAAAAAGCCGCTGAAATTGCTGGGATGGTAAAAAATGGTGCTCATTTGGCCCTATCAAACAGCATCGATGAACTTATTGGATCGAAAGAAGTCAATGGGTCGGCTTGCGAAAAGACGCTGTCCGGCCCGTGTTCCTGCTAGTGGCTGACGCTCTTGCTGATTAGGAAAAAAGAAAACCGACCAGTGGTTTAATAGGGGGTGAAATGAATTTTTACAATGCACAACAATTTGTCCAAAAAATGAGGGGCAATAATGGGTTTAGGGAAACGGTGACCGGTTTTGAGACAACGGATGAGCTATGGACTTTTTTAAAAGCCAATGGTTTTGATTTCAACGTGGGGGATCTGATCAAGGCCATGGCTGCCTGCATGGCTGAGATGGATCAACAACCTTTGAAAAATGAAATCCTGCCATAATTTTTTAGGACTTTCAACTTCAGGAAGCGCAAACCGTTCCCAGTTGCTTCCGCCTGTTTCTATTACATATTTTGAAACTTAGAAAAGCCGTCAGCGACAATTTATGCGTATCAATCCGGTTTATTTGATAATGATCAACTCATAGTTCCGCGCCCCCAAACCAATTTTTTCTGCATGTGCAAGACAGGTGCGCCATTCTGTATCAGGCCCGGAGTTAATAAAGTGGTCATGATGGTCCACAAAATCCGCCTTTGCCATGTTGTCGGTCAGCTGGCTGCCCGGGAGCGGATCCGCCTTTAGGCAGGCGTCCAAACAGGCCTGATCAAGGGCCAGAGGATCAAAGGAGGCGAACATGCCAAGGTCGGGCAAAATGGGGACATCGTTTTCCCCATGGCAGTCACAGTTTGGGGAGACATCCACCACCAGGGAAATATGGAAGCAAGGGCGCCCGTTTACCACAGCCTTTGCATATTCGGCCATGCGGCAGTTCAGCATCTCTATAGCCGCATCAAAATCGAATGCAATGGCATCGAAGTTACACGCCCCCAGGCAGCGGCCGCAGCCAATGCAATTCTCCAAATTCACCCGCATTTTTTTGGCCTCTTCATCAAACTCAAGTCCGTCGTTGGCACATTCTTTCTGGCAGGTAAGACAGCCCCGGCACAGGGCCTCATCAATCTGTGCCTTGCCGCTGCTGTGCTGCTCCGTTTTTCCAGCGCGGGAGCCGCATCCCATCCCGATGTTTTTGATGGCGCCGCCAAAGCCGGTTGCCTCGTGACCCTTGAAATGGGTCAGGCTAATGAATACATCCGCGTCCATGACGGCCCGACCGATTCTGGCCTCCTTTACATACTCGCATCCTGACACGGACACCGAAATGTCGTCCGTCCCCTTGAGCCCGTCCCCAATCAGAATGGGACAGCCCACAGTCAGGGGGGTAAACCCATTTTCCCAGGCACATTGCAGATGTTCCAATGCATTTTTCCGGCTGCCGGGATACATGGTGTTGCAGTCGGTCAAAAAGGGCTTCCCCCCGAGTTCCTTGACCACGTCGGCCACGGCTTTGGCATAGTTGGGTCGAAGGTAGCTGATGTTTCCAAGTTCACCAAAGTGCAGCTTAATGGCAGCAAACTTGCCCGCCATATCGATCTGTCCGATCCCCGCTTTTTTGATGAGCTTTTTGAGCTTTGCGGGCAGGCCGTCTCCATAGGCCTGGGTACGGAAATCCGTATAATAAACCTTTGCTTTTTCCATGGTTCCTTTTCTCCTGTTTTATTAAAGCCATATCCGTTCATACGAGATATTGCCTGTTTTCGTCTTTTTCATACTGATGAATTGCCCCAGACTTCTTCAAGGACGGTTGTTCTGGATGGTTTTTACACCGATGAAAACAAAAAGATAATTTCACACAATTAATTTGACAGCACCTACCGTTTCCCAAATAATTTTTCGTTACTTTTAGGCCATATATGGAGAGCCGGCAGCCCAAAAATAAGGCAAAAAGTCCGCTTTTCCGATATGCGGACCCCAGTAACCCGGAATGAAGCGGTCTCCTGTTTGCTTGCGTTGAATATTATCGTTTTTCAATCGATTTATACGTCTGATCAAAGTCGCCCACATAAAGAGCTCTCGGTCTGAAAATTCTGTTATTCTCAACATATTCAAACACTCGCGCCGTCCATCCGGCTACTCGGCTGGCTGCAAAGAGCGGGGTGAACAGCTCGTCATCAATACCCAGGCAGGTGTAAATAATTCCTGAATAAAAGTCTACATTAGGGAAAATCTTCTTTTCTTTGCCCATGGCCGTCATCGCTGTTTTTTCGAGTGTGTGAGCGACTTCGTATAGGTGGGCGAATTCCGGTTTTTCCTTGACCAGTAGATCTGCCAGCGGGCCCAATACTCTGGCTCTCGGATCGTAAGTTTTATACACACGATGCCCAAAGCCGCTGATTTTCTTTTTTCTGGAGATTCTTTTTTCCACCCATGGTTTAACGTTTTTAACGGTCCCTATCTCTCTTAAGCTTTTGATAACCGCTTCATTTGCGCCCCCGTGTAAAGCACCGCTCAATGCCGCAATGCCGGATCCAACCGCAAAAAAGATATCTGCCAGTGTTGAAGCAACCACCATTGTAGAAAATGTACTTGCGTTCATTCCATGATCAGCATGCAGGATCAGTGAAATATCCATGATTTTTTCCTCGACAGGAGAGGGCTCTTTTCCGGTGATAATATAGAGCAGGTTACCTGCAAAGCTTAAGTCCGATCTGGGCTCCAACGGCATACAACTGTGATGGATCCTGGAAACAGCTCCTATAATCGTTGAAACACCGGCAATAAGCTGATGGCAGGAGGCCAAGGCGGTTTCACGAGCAAAAGCTCTTTTATGCCGCTGTTTCGATTTATGAATTTTAAACTCATAGGTTGCACGTTTGGCTCCTTTAGGCGGAGATTCCATGGCAAAAGAGTCTTCATCTGAGCCAATGGCATCAATTGTTTTTGGACGGTCATCAAACCGGTCATAGGTGGTAAGCTCCTGTCGCATCAGATTAGTTCCCAGCCGCAATGCCCCCATGGCACTCATTTCTTCCACCGGGAATCCCATTAGTTGCCTTAAGGTTTTGTTTAAGTGGGAATATTCAAACAGCTTCTTCTTGAATTGGTCCAGTTCTGTTTGTTTGGGTAAATTCCCGTTCAGCAGCAGATAGGAGACTTCTTCAAACGTAGAATTGGCACACAGATCGAAAATATTATATCCTCTGTATATGAGCCAGCCCTTGGCGCCGTTGACATAACCGATTTTACTTTCACAGGCGATCGCCCCCTCAAGTCCGGGCCCGACGGTACAGTTAATCGGCCATTTGGGCGTACCGCCAAACTGCGGTTGTGGTTCTTCCTTTGTGTCCTGATAAGCTTCTTTGGCTGCATTGTTAATTATTTCCTGAATCTTTTTTAGGACATCCTTCATAATCGGCTCCTTTATCCTAGTTGTCTGAAAATTAGGGCTGTCAACTTACTTAACCAGCCTCGTTTCATATTTTAAACTCCACTCTTTTTTATATAATAAAATATGGTAACCCCTATTCTGCGATAATTGTTTCCGTATATCCACAAAGTGATTGATAGAGATATCAACCTGGGTTTACAGATTATGGTAGAGCATCAGGGCACAGTATTGAAAATGTTCTTTTCCAAAAACTCCGAGATGAATGGCGGATCGAAAAATCAAAAGGAATCGTTGAATATTTAAATTTATGCGACGGCCAAAGAAATCAAATTATGGGGGCGCAGATTTAAATTAAAAGAAAAGGCATTCCTTCAATTGTGAAAAGAATGCCCCAATTTAAAGTATAACACTAAATTGCAGTGACATTTGCAGCTACAGGACCTTTTTGTCCTTGCACAATCTCAAAGGTAACGCGGTCGCCTTCTCTGAGAGTTTTAAAACCGGCAGCATTAATTGCCGAATGGTGACCAAAGAGGTCTGTTCCCTCATCCTGCTCAATGAAGCCGAAGCCTTTTTGGTCGCTGAACCACTTAACCGTTCCATTAATCATGACAACATCCTCCTTTCAAAGTATTTTCAAAATCTTAAACTGGAGGACGCAAAATAAAGGCCAATTCTTCCTGCAGAAAAAAATCGTCTAACCAATTGAAGGTGGGGCTTTGTTGAATGAAGCAACAATAACACTTTCTGTCGGCTGGAGCAAGCTAAATATTTGTTTTTTTAGCTAAATAAATGAGTTTATTCCTTTAATAACGAACTATTGCGCGTAAAAACACCAATTATTTTTTGAATTACGCGGTTTCTTGATAAATAATATTACAGAATTACTCAAAATGGTAATTCATAGCACACCCACATATTGTGGCCAGTCGAAACAGTGTGAGCGTGCTGATATCATACCATTTTCTGTATCATCATGACCTTTTGGGCTTGCTTGATACAGTGAGAATATCACACGAATTTCAGGGCAGCAAAAACCTGCGATTTCAATACAAAAATTTTGTCAAACTTTCAGCATTGTATGGGCATCAAATCATAACCGAAGAAAAAAGCATTCCATTGTAATATGATGGAATGCTTTTCTTGTTACCGGTCGACTAAACTACAGTGACATTTTTTGCAGAAGGACCTTTTGAGCCTTGCTCTATGTCAAAAGTAACTCGGTCCCCTTCTTTAAGAGACTTGAAACCTGCAGCGTTGATTGCTGAATGATGAACAAAGACATCCGGTCCGCCGCCTTCCTGCTCGATGAAACCAAAACCTTTGCTGTCGTTAAACCATTTTACAGTTCCTTTAGCCACAGTGACACCTCCTTTCAAAAAAAAATTCACATTGTTCCAATTATGAGGTTGCCACTTTGACAAATGAATCTTTCCCTCAAATGGAAACAGTCCAAAACACAAGGTCACAACCTATATGTTATCCTTAAGATATCAAGTTATTTTAGAATAAAAAAGTCTATAATAGGTATTCATGGCCATTTTCTAACGGGCGGATATACCTGTTTTAACATAAGCCATTATAGTTGATAGGTAATTCAGTAGCGAAGACACCTTTCCAGAAAGTCAAATATTGTCCGAGTATAGAACCATAGCAGATAGCCCTCGACTAGCCTGATTCAAGATACGTTAAGAGTATCTCATGAATATCGTGACTGTCAAAACCTATGATCTCACTATAGTGAATTTCCCTCTTTTTCATCATGTGGCGCTACTTCGGAGCCCTTTCCGCCCAAAAAGCCCGTTTCTGGCGAATACCCCCGGTGAACGGCAAATCCCCCCTGGGCCTTCGGGGAAAAGGTCCCCTACCCTGCAGGTTTTCGATCGCTGGATTTTGTCGGGTTTTGGGGATTTTCGGGCATTTTTGACGGGATCTGCGGCGGCGAAAGTCGGGTAACGCGATCATATGTCAACTTTTCGCCGCCGGGATCGCCGGGGCCGAACCATCCACCCCATCGGCTTCACCTATTATATAGGATAGGAGCGTCAACCACGCCTTAACCTTTTTAACATGCCCATGAGTCTCACTTGCGTCCTGCATAACCATGATTACTTTCGATGTTAAAGGGGTTAACGCCATCCGCCCCTAAATGATAATATAAAGAATGAGGTGTCCCATGAAAAAAGCATATTGAGAAAGCAAAATAAGCTGCTATAGCAAATGCTCTGAAGGTTCAACCTTATCTGACAGTTCCATAAATTATCATCAAGAGTTGACACCACTCCTTTTCCGTTACTGGTTGGTCTCCCCATATTAGTGCATTAATCAAGGCGACCCCGTGATCTCATTGGCACCGTGCCGATGCACCGTGCCGATGCACCGGCCACGGATCAACCTGCTTCGCCTTAAGGAAGAGCTATCCGAAGCCCATTTAAGGCTGGCAGGAGCCACGATCGAGAATCTGCCGTGGCAGGAATTCGTGAGGCGATATGACCGCGAAGGCACCTTCTTTTACCTTGACCCACCTTATCATAAGGCGCCCTATTATACGGTGAACCTTGGCCTCGATGACTATGCCGAAATGGCCAAAATCTTAAAGCGGATAAAGGCCAGGTTCATTCTGAGTCGTAACGATCATCCTGAGATTCGGCAGCTTTTCAAAGGGTTTAAAATTGAACCGGTGACGCTGAAATAATCTGTACCAAAAGATGAGCAAACAACTGGAAAGGAGCTTCTCCTCAAAAACTTTTAACCTTTCAATTTTATATAATATTTGATAGCCGAAACAGGTCATATCTGCTATTAACTGGACGATGGTTTTAGGAATTTTGATTTCCCCAAAATAAAAAATTCCGAAGATATGTCTCAGCACCAATATCGTCATAATCGTATCACCGCATTTCACGATAAAAGGCCAACCACCAGATGTTGGGGATGAGCTTTTATCGTACCAAACTTCTTTAATCCGTAAATTGTTCCAGCCAGCACCAGTTTTAAGATATAGTTATGTCTTTAATTCTTAATTGCAAGCACAGGGTTGTGAGTAAAAATCACGCTGAAGTTTTAATTAACGGTTACAACCCCTCCTATGATTGGCAAATCGGCCGGTTCATCATTTGGATCTGTAACCGCTCTTACGACAATAATATATTTTCCGGCAGCAGGGAATGTAAAATCACAACTGTAATTTGCAGCATAGTTTTGAACAACCATCCACGGCGAACTGTCATAATCAGATGTCCCGTAGTTGGCCCGATAAAACCATTTGTAATAGATCGTATCGTTATTTGAGTTTGAACCGATTACAGTATACATTACCGTCTCGCCGATAGAAACAGCTCCTGTGGCGTCGGAAGATAAGCCTGTTAATAGGATGTTATTATCACCTCCTACTGGAATAACCCCTCCAATGATGGGCAAATCGGCCGGTTCATTATTCGGATCTGTGACCGCCCTTACGACCACAATATACTTGCCTATGCTTGGAAATGTGTAATCGCAACTATTGGTCGTTGAATAGCCCTGAGCCACTCCCCAGGGAGAGCTTTCATAATCTGACGTTCCATAATTAGCACGGTAGAAAAATTTATAATACAAGGTTTGACTATCGTCTGCATTGACTGTTACCGTCACCGGGGTATTCACTTCCGGTGATTGGGCAAGGTTTAACTCGAGCCCTGTAATTTCGACATCGTCATCGCCAATTTGGAGAAACAGACTATGGGCGTCTCCTGCTGCAACTTGCGCAACATTAGTGGCAATCTGAACGGGTTCGTAGCGATCTGTGGCTGTGCCATCACCGAGCTGCCCGTAGTAATTGTCTCCCATGGCCCATAGGGTGCCGTCGGTTTTCACAAACAGGCTGTGGTTTTTTCCAGCAGCAACCCGGTCGACATTCGTGGCAACCTGAACGGGTTCGTAGCGAGATGTACTCGTGCCATCACCGATCTGACCGTCGTAATTGCGGCCCATGGCCCATAGGGTACCGTCGGTTTTTACAAACAGGCTGTGGAATCGTCCAGCTGCAACCTGCTCAACGTTCGTAGCAACCTGAACGGGTTCGTAGCGAGATGTACTCGTGGCATCACCGAGCTGACCGCTGGTATTGCTGCCCATGGCCCATAGGGTGCCGTCGGTTTTCACAAACAAGCTGTGGTAATATTCAACAGCAACCTTCTCGACGTTCGTGGCAATCTGAACGGGTGTGGCGCGATCTGTGGTTGTCCCATCACCGAGCTGCCCGTAGTAATTGTCTCCCATGGCCCATAGGGTGCCGTCGGTTTTCACAAACAGGCTGTGGGTAACTCCAGCAGCAATCTGCTCGACGTTCGTGGCAACCTGAACGGGTGTGGCGCGATCTGTGGTTGTCCCATCACCGAGCTCACCGTCGCGATTGCGGCCCATGGCCCATAGGGTGCCGTCGGTTTTTACAAACAGGCTGTGGTCTCCAGCAGCAATCTGCTCGACGTTCGTGGCAACTTGAAAGGGTGTGGCGCGATTTGTGGTTGTGCCATCACCGAGCTGACCGTAGTAATTGTGTCCCATGGCCCATAGGGTGCCGTCGGTTTTTACAAACAGGCTGTAGTATGATCCAGCAGCAATTTGCTCGACGTTCGTAGCAACTTGAAAGGGTATGGCGTGATCTGTTGTCATTGTGCCATCGCCGAGCTGACCGGCGGCATTGTCTCCCACGGCCATAAGTTTATGGCTTTCAGCGGCGTAAGAGAATGACCCCGCGCTGAGCAAAAGAAAAAGCGAACTGATTGTACATCCTATAAATTTAGTAATGTTCATATCGATCTCCTAATACCTTAATCGTAGAAAAGAATCCTGAACTAGAAGGCCAGGTTTTCGATAAGGAATTAAAGGTGGCGGAACATCAGGAGAAGCCGCCACAGAGTTGGATGCATCAGCCAAAAACTTCTGAAAGGCGAAAAAGTGTTTTTCAGGCAACAGTCAAGCTGATGTTTATAAAATCAGAACAAAAAGGTATCAATAAATAAGATAGATTGGCTATATTTGTCAAATGCCAACAAATCTCCGATAGAAAAAAATGTTTATGCGTGCTTTATAGCACATACAAGAAGAAACAATCAACAAAATAAGAGAAGTTTATAGTGATTAAGGCGTTAATATTTCAGGGTGTTATGAAAAACCAGCCCCGCAATTGGAAGGGGTGGAGATTTTCTGCTATTGATTGTATCTGGTGGAATTTGCTAGCACATCTGTCCGATGCCCGGTTGCGATATCATGACCTCTTCTGGCGTATCATTATGAACTCTGTCCGGCTGATTAAGTGAGAGTATCACATCAAATGCCGGTTCAGCGCGTGTGGCACCGTTTTCCGTATGACAGCGATAATCGGCGAAAAGGCTTAAAACCGGCCGAAAATCCCCGAACGCGTGGCCGGTCTATCGGTTAAACCGTCCCATGCGGGGGGCTGAAATCGGGCGTCACCGGTTATAATCCGAAAAATTCGCGCCAGCGCGCACGCGAAGGGTCGGATAACGCGATCATATGTCAACTTTTCGCCGCCGGGATCGCCTGGGAACCGAACAAGCCGATCACCGGCACCTGTAAGCCGTCCGGTAAATTGGCTTAGATATCTGGTAACGCATCGAATGCTTATTTAACAAATTGATTTAAATCTTTTTCCCTATATAGAAAACATAACCATAATACTCTTTGTACTTATAATACAACTGGGTTTCATGTCGTTGGTTTGCGATAAATTCTACGGCAGCTTTATTGCCTTCGTTTTTCTTCAGGAAGATTTTCTGGGCATTTACTTGTGGTGCATAGAAATGTTCTGCCCAGCAATTTTCGGGCAAAATAAAGGTGGCAACAGGAATATAACCGGCTTTTTGCATTAGCGCTACCTTGTTGGGGATTGTATCTATTTCCGGATAAGCATCCATCCAAAAATCATAGATCTCAGCAGGACGCTCTTCTGTAAACCATGATACCTCCGAAACAGCAATATGACCTCCAGTTTTCAGAAATTTCCGCCATTCATTAACCCCCCGTTCAAAACCAATATTGTAAAACCTAAAGTAGGCGATTTTTAAAAGAAAAGAGTCCTCAAATGTTGGATAACGTTCTATAATACTTGTCAAAAACCACCAAGTTTACAACAAGATTAAACACAACCAACAGGTAAAGGACTCTATGAGCAAACATAGCAAAAACTACCGGCAAAATGAACTCAAAATCCGACGTATTGAAGCCACTTCTGATCGATTGACCGGCAGGGCGGGGCTGAGCCTTTTCATGGCTTATATGCATGGCATCCAAATTTTTAGCTGGTTGGATCGCTGGTTCGATTCCATCCGAATAAATCGAAAAGGCCTCACAATTACAGAGCTTTTCAAACAAGTGCTTTGCTTTTTTATCGATGGCAGCAGCCGACGGCTGACCTACTTCGACCAGATTTCTCGCGATGAAGGCTATGCCGGTAGCATTGAGACACCAAAAGAGAACATGGCCTCCTCTTATCAGATCAAGCGTTTTTTTAAAGCATTTGCCTGGACGCGCGTGTTTTTGTTCCGGCGTCTTCTGCAGACTCTTTTTATCTGGCGTTTGCAGATTACTGAGCCCGATGTGATCGAACTGGGTATTGATACGATGGTCATGGACAATGACGATGCAAAATGCCGACATGGCGTGAAACCGACCTACAAGAAGAAAAAAGGTTTTCAACCCCTGCAAATGAATTGGGGACGCTTCATTGTCGATGCGGTGTTCCGCAGCGGAGACAAACATTCCAATCACGGTGATACGGTACTGAATATGATTAAGCACATGATAATTAAAATCAGAGGCAACTACCGTGAAGATGTGCCGATTATCATCCGAATGGACAGCGGTTTTTTCGATCAAAAGATTTTTGCGCTTTGTGAAATGCTCCACGTCGGCTATGTTTGTGGCGGGAAAATGTATAAAGACATTAAACAGATGGCAGACAACTGGGACGCAACCAAATGGAAACGGTTTGCATCCGGCAAGGCAAAAGCCTGGCAATATACTGAGTTTGGTATCCGGCAAGGCAACTGGAAACAGTTCCGACGCGCGATCTTTTGTCGGCTGATGCACGATGACAGCAAACAGCTTTACCTTCCGGGCTTTCGACCTGACACCATCATCGTCACCAACATCGGTCAAGGCCAGGCAATCGACGCTATGCTTAAAAAAGCAGGAGCGGTGGATTATCTGACCACCAATGGGCTCGTTGCCTGCTATCATGAACGCGGCAGCGACGAATTGGCCAACCGGTCGCTGAAAGATTTTGGTCATGAACAACTGCCCTTCAAGCGTTTTACCCCCAATGCGGCTTGGTATTATACGATGCTGGTTGGTCATTTTCTGCTTGAATCGTTTAAAGAAGATGTCAGTGCCCCAGTATTATCGATTGGTTCCTATGTCTCCACGATGCGTAGGCGGTTGATCGATATTGCCGGCAAAATTGTCTTTCACAGCGGGGAGACGATCCTGAAAGTATCCAAGGCCTATTTGGAAAACCTTCGCTTGCTGGAGTTGTTCAAACGGTGCCACACAGCACCGGTTATCGAATAACCGGCAAGAAAAACCAAAGGTCAAGCAAAACCGCTGGTGAAGTGCGCGCGAAAATTGGATTATTGAGCATATCTCCATAATAATTGAAAGCCACGGGACTACTCTCCATGGATTTCTCCTCTGGAGCTGAGTAGCTCGCATTTCTGCTACTGGTTTTGACGTGACTCCTGCTACATAAAACTAAAATCGCCTACTTTAGGAAAAAGACAATGCTAAAAAGACAGCGAGACTGGCCGGTCTTTTTACCGCAAAGGTGATACAGGAGTCGCTTGATTCTGATGAGATGTATGAAAAATCAAGCGCACTGGTTAAAAACATGCCACATAAGATGAAAAACCAGGGGTTGCGTGACGTAAACATAACAACGGCCAGTGGAGAAGTTGTTACAGTGAAAGCGGCCTACCACACAAGAAAGAAGAAAGGCCGGGGGAAGAAAAAAAAATCATAAACGGCGTCTCTTATCCCGGGCTTTTCCTTTTGGGCATTTATGATCGTTTATCGCCAGGACTGACATCGGAGATTTGTCTAATCGCTACGGTAGTCGCGTCGTTCCAGGAAGCAAGCAATCTCATGCGGAATCGAGGTGTTGATATCGACGCCAAGAAAATTTGTGAGATGACAAGACGGTATGCCCGCCGGGCAGAATATGTCAGGCAAACTTCAAACGCAGTGGCAGGCGAGACTCTGGCCGGACGCCGTGTTGTGGTTTCGACAGACGGTGTTAATTACTTCGATATTTTCCCAAAAAACATATAGTTTTTCTCAAGATTTACTACCAGTGTGAAAAAATCCAGATAATCCAAATTGACAATCAATGCATGGTTTCTGTCTGATGACAGCAGGAACCGCCATGCCTCTTTATCCTCCTCCCCCCCATCGGGGGGGATAAGAGGGGGGGGCGAACATATGATATACTCGTATAGCCTTTCCAAAACTATAACAAGGAGATATCATATGCTCAGCCCCTTAAAAGCCATCTTACTTGCCGCAAACAAGGTTGCCAAGGAAAATTTGATTTCAGAGATCATTTGCCCCGGATGCGGAGAATGCCATCGGTTAACAAAATGGGGGCATTATACACGTTATCTTTTCCATGGCGAGGATACCATCCGGATTCAACGGTTCAGGTGTTTAAACAGCCGCTGCCCGCGATTCACCTTTTCTATATTGCCGCACCCGCTGTTGCCAATTGTGCGCTTGCCACTATGCCTCATCCTGTCGCTGTGTAGCATGTATCAAAAGGGGGACTCGATAGCCGAGCTTGCGAGGACAAGCGGTAAAAGCTGGTCTGTCATCCGACGCGCTCTTGCGATCGGCAAGAGGATAAAATCAGTTTTAAATGACGAGGTCCCCTGTCTTCAGCCAGCGGTTTCCTGGACAGCCTTTACGCATCTATTTTCTTGGGCTTTGTTCCCGGGGCGTTTTTAAAAAGTTGCCACCAACATGAAACGATTATAGCGTTATATCGGTCGGTTCCGTTAAGGTCGCCTAAAATATCATTTGAAAGGAGACCGCATATGGAACTTACCGATGAAAACATGACCCTTGCCATTTGGCGCTACGGCATCATCAGCCCCTTGCTGCACCAGCATCCGGATCAGGGACGCAAAGGTGAATTACTTGAAGAAATGAGCCGACGGACGTTTGTCCGTGACAATGGCGAACAAATCACCTTAAGTCCGGAAACCATCCGTAAATGGCTCGCCCGTTATCAGCAAGGCGGGCTGCCGGCCCTTGCCGACAAAGAGCGCTGTGATAAGGGAAAACACAACGTTCCTGAAACGCTCATCGATGCCATGACAAAAACAAGGAAAGCGCATCCGCGTTGGACCATGACCCGGTTGTTTGATCACCTGATTGCCGAAGGGATATGGAATGGACAGCGTCCCAGCCAGTCCACCCTCTATCGGTTTGCCAAATCACATAATTTGCTCAGAGACCCTCACCGTCAGCCTGTCCGATCTTGCCGCTCTTTTGCCTTTGATGTCTTCGGCCAGCTTTGGATGGCCGATTTTCTTCATGGACCGAAGATAAAGCAGGGGCGACATAAACGAAAAACTTACCTTCATGTTATTCTTGATGACAGCGCCCGTTATGTGGTCAGCGGCGGATTCTATTTATCGGAAAAGGTCGAAAGTCTGATTTGTGATTTGATGGCCGCCGTAAGACGCTATGGCATTCCGCAACGCTTTTATACCGACAACGGTCCCTGCTATGCCAGTCGTCATTTAAAAGTCGTTTGCGCCAGGCTCGGCACCCAGCTGATTCATACACCACCATATCGGCCCCAAGGACGCGGAAAAATAGAGCGCCTGTTCCGGACGGTCCGGGATCAATTTCTTGCGACAGACTCATCAAAATCAATGGATCAACTCAACAGTGCTTTCCAAAAATGGCTCTCAGCGTACCACCTGGCAATTCATGGCACCCTCGGTTGCCCGCCCATAAAAAAACGGCTTGAAGGCGGCTGTGCATGCCGGCCGATGCCTGAGGTGGCCGATATCGAATCCTTGTTCATGATGGAACGTCGCTGCCGAATCTATAAAGACGGCACTATTCGGCTCTTTAAACAGATTTACGAGCTGATCGACCCAATGCCCGGAAAACGGGTAACGGTTTACTACACGCCATGGGACCTGTCCTGCATATATTACGGAACCTTTTTAAAACCGGCTTTTCGGCTGAACATGTCAGCCAATGCGCACCGTTTTGACCATCCCTAATGGAGGTAAAAATGAAAATTTCAATGTCCGAGTTTTTTGGATGGCATCGCCACCCGTTCTCCGATACATATCAATTACAAACGCCCTTTTTAGGGGAAAAAGACGATCGAATCTTACGTCGAGCGATTTCACTGTTAAACTGCGGCAAAAGTTTTGCACTGACAGGACCATCCGGAGCCGGCAAATCAACCCTTATTCAACATATCCTTCGTCAATTGGATACAAAGCATTATCAAACCACCTATATCCATTACGGCGGATTGCAGCGCAGCGGCATCCTCAAAGCGGTGGCGGACTACCTTGGCGTGGATACCGGCGGCCGAAGTGTGCCGCTATTGGTAAAACTTCAGAAACACATATTACAATTGGCTTCTGAAACCAATGCCAGGTATCCGGTATTCATTCTCGACGATGCCCAGTTATTGGAGCACGAATCCCTGATGGATTTATGTTCTTTAATGGTCAGCCCACAAAAGAAAACGGTGGCAGCTTCGATTATACTTGTCGGCGATGAGAGCCTTACCAAAAGGCTTCAATTGCATATCATGGCGCCTGTAAGAACCCGGATGACCGGCATCTTCAGTATGGAAGGCCTTGATGAAAAAGAAACCGATCTATTTGTGGCATATCGTTTGGAAGCAGCCAAAGCTCCTAAAGACTTGTTTGACAGCGATGCTCTCTCACTAATGAGTTCCCACTGCAGAGGAAACCGTCGACAAATCATGAATGTCGGCACGCTACTATTGGATGAAGCATACTTCAGGCAGGAAAAAACAATTGGACCGCATTTAATCCTTGAGTGCGACCTGATCGATCAATCCGGGTGAAACGGAAGCGTAGCGGAGGGATCTTCGCGCCGAGGGATAGCCCGGCGGTAGACTGCTGTCTACATCAACCAAAGGGGCCTTGTGCTTATCGGGCTCCTTTGGTAATTTATCACGATAATTTACTGGGATTATAAAGAAAGAATCAACAACGGCGGACGAATTCGGATTCGCAGAAAGAAACGCGGACCAAAAACCCAAAAGGGACGGAGTCGGTATACAACGAATTGGCGAGAGCCAAAACTGCTGATTGTGTATACGGTCGATGAAAAAGGTGAAAAGGATGCCTCATTTTTACCGATCATTGAAGGGACAATGAAAGGTCCGGATGCGGTATTTGGGTTGATCAAATATTATCTCAAACAGCTGGCGGTAACGAAGACCGAAAAGGTTCTTTTCGTGGCAGACGGAGCGCGTTGGATCTGGAACCGGGTTCCGGAATTGATGAAAGATTTGGGGCTCTCCGCCTCACAGTTCTATTCCCTTGTGGATTTTTTCCATGCTGTTGAACATTTGGTAAAGATAGCGGATTTGAAAACCGGTTGGAAAAAGGTTGAACGGAACGCCTGGGTCAAAAAGCATCGCCGTCTTTTATTACAGGGCAAGATAGGCGATGTGATCAGTTCGATTCAAAGCATATGTAGAGGTCGAAAAAGCAAGAAACTGACATGTGAAAAGAATTATTTTGTAAGAAACAAGTGCCGTATGAATTATGATAAAATTTCGTCTGTAGGTCTGCCAATAGGAAGCGGTGCGATGGAAAGCGCAATAAGAAGAGTTGTAAACTTACGCCTCAAAGGCGCTTCTATCTACTGGCTGGAGGAATCAGCGGAAGCAATGTTGATGCTCCGCTCTTTTTACAAATCAGGCCGCTGGAATATACTTAATAAAGCTGCTCTTTCAGTGAGTTATGAGATTTTAACCTGATCCCATTTATTTGGAATCCGCCCTCTACCTGTTTGATTTCATCAATGTACAGTTGGCAGAGTTCCTCAATTCTTGCACCGGTAAACAACAAAAGAATAGGTAACCAGAACATCCAACTCTCTTTAAATTTGTCATCTGTGTATTGTTCCGAATGAAACAATTTAATTAGATCCTCTTTCGGGAAAGGATCGTTCAATCCCTGTTGGTCTCTTTTATCGGATAACTTAACTCCAGCAACAGGATTATATTCGATTCTTCCCGATTGAATGGCATGATTAAATAGGCCACTATAAAACTCAAGATGAAGGTTCACGGTTTTAATTGATACAGGTTTACCCTTATTACCAGTTTCCATTAACTTATCTCTGAATTGCTCCATTTTCTTATAACTGATCGAATTTATGGGAGTATCCTTTCCGAAGTGCTCAAGGAGTCGGCGTGAGTATCGATCGTAAGCTTCATCTGCAGCACCACCCCAACCAGCTTGCCTCCTCTTCCAATACTCATCCATAAGCTGTTCAAGTGTGATTGATTCGCTTTGAGAATCCGCTTTGGAGCTTGATTTTTTATCGTTTAATGGAAACAGCTTATCAATATCATCAGAATAATCCGAACTTATACGATTACGCTCAACTTTAAACATCTCAGTTTCGGCTTTCAGATATTCACGGCACATTACTGCATGTTCCGGAATTTTGGAATCGAACGCAATCCCCTTCTCATCGAGAATCTTTTTAACTGTGAATCCTGCGTTCTCGTAAGACCCATCAACTAATTCAGATTGATTCTCTAAAATGAAGTCTTTCAGCATTTCGTCTTCTTTCATTACCTTACGAATGTCTATACCTTCCACGGCACGCTTTCTTTCGAGAGATTCAAGTTTGTTACGGATGTATCGGTTTATCATCTGTTGCATCTGATCATCTGTCAGTTTATCCATCCAATCCCCACTATATCTTAAAATCTCAAACAGCCATTGAACATTACCAGCTAAGAACCTCGCTTTAGATTTAGCAATACCTAAGTAACAGGTTTTTAAGCTATATCTGAATTCCTTTCTATTAACAAGTGGCTGTAAATCCGCAGGTACTCTCATACGGAAACAATATGAATGTGGAGTTTGATAAACGTAGGAAGGGTTTCGTGTAGAAGGCTTCATGTCCGATTCCTTTGCTCAATGTGGATAAGGTTTGTGACCATGAGCTTGAAATCGAACGAATTCTTAGGCTAAAAATAAAAAAACCCACTGTTTTCACAGCGGGTTATTTTTATTTGAAGTGCCGAGGGACAGAATCGAACTGCCGACACGGGGATTTTCAGTCCCCTGCTCTACCGACTGAGCTACCTCGGCGGACACCACACTTTTGAATCACCGTGCTGTCTCTAAGGCAGCTTTTCGACATCAAAAGTGGGAAAGCATATACACCGAATTAAAAACACCTGTCAAGAATTTTCATCCCAATTTTATGTCTTCGCACCATGTCATCCGCCACTTTGTTGATTTCATTCCAATTCGGGACAACCGGAAGGCGTTTGACATCTCCGGGTTGCAGTCGACCAATACTAAGGATATCATTGAAAATTTGGACAAGAATGATAAAATCAAAATGAAACGTCAGGATGAATGAAAGGAATTGCCATGAAAAAAATATGCGCTATCATTCTTGCCGGCGGATTGCTCTGGTCTGGCTCCGTAATGGCAACGGTTTACCGTTATGTGGATGATCAGGGGCAGGAGCGTTTTACCAACGATTTATCAACGATTCCACCGGATAAAATCTCAGAGGTCACTGAAATTAAGGAAATTGAACCGGACGATTCAACCCCGCCGGCAAAATTCCCCAACCGTTCTGCGCCCCTGTATCACACAGAAAAAAGGACCTCCAATGATGTCCTGGAACGAAAAAAGGCCCTCGAAGCAGAATATATCAAGCTTTTTAAAGAAAAAGAAACGCTCGACAATGATGCGAGCTTTCAAAAAAGAAGGCATAAACGAAAATATCAGAACCGGCCCTATATCAAGGAACTCGTCAAAAAAGAAGAACGGATAATCAAACGAATTGCGGAAATCGAGGAGTTATTGGCGTCATTCAAGTAAGCCTCATCTCATGCATGGCCCATGTCGCCCAATAAAAACTGGACCAGCGCACAGGCAGTGACCGCTGCGGTCTCTGCCCTCAAAATCCGGGGGCCCATGGAATAAACGTTGAAACCAGCAGCTATAATCTGTTCGATTTCTTTTTCAGAAAGCCCGCCCTCAGGCCCCAATAAAACCATGGCAGTTTGGACCACTTTTTTTCCCTGGGACTGCGCACCGCAGGACAGACACTGGGTAGCGTTTTCCCAAAATACAATCCTGACATCCAAATCTTTCGCCAAAGCCAGAACGCTTTTTAAGTCCGTTGGGGCTGAAATTTCAGGCACCGTTCCACGCCGGCACTGCTTTATGGATTCCTGTGCAATTCTTTCCCACCGTTTGACCCGTTCTTCAATGCGATGGGGGGACAGTTTTGGAATCGACCGTTCGGCAAAGTAGGGCAAAAACCGCCGCATGCCAAGTTCTGTCAGCTGCCGGATGAGACCATCCATCTTTTTTTCCTTTAGCATTCCCAACGCCACAGTCAGTTGAATGGGGGATTCGGTTTGCGATATTGATTTTTCAAGAATGGAAACCATCACCTGATGGGATTCCAACGAAAGAATGCGAGCAATAAACTCATGCCCAACACCATCCACGAGCAGAATCTCGTCATGAGGTTTAAGGCGAAGAACCGATCGGATGTGTCTGGCATCCTGGCCTGCTATGGCAGCGTCTGCGCCCACCGCAACTTCGGATTCGATAAAAAACCTTCGCATGGTTTTATGTTTTGTCATAATGCATCTGATCCGGCTAAGCCGGAAGTCGTGAGTCTAAAGTCGAGAGCCAACAGGCACAACCGTTCATAAAGATGCACGCTTTCGGCGTCGGAGTTTATGCCCTTTTTTAGGGTACTGACCTGCGCGGGTGTGTCTGATATGGGGTCTAAGCCGCTGTTTCTCATTCGCCCCATCCTTGTAACACGAAAACCCCAATTGATCGAAAGTCGAGAGTGCGCCAGAACCAAGGCATCCAAAGGTGACGCCATAGTAATCTATTTCGAACCTTTGGCAACGCGGGATATGGCGTGCTATCGGCTTTCCCGGAGGGGAAACAAAATGCAAACATGATGATAATTGTCTTAACATCTATATCTCACTTATCGTTATGATATGATTTTCAATGAAATCGCGATAAAACTATGTCAGTAACATCTTAAAAAACGTTTGCGTTTTGTTTACGATCTATTGGGGGAAAATTCATCTTGAATCGCCCCACCGTGAAACCAGCCAGCAGACCCAAAATGATCTTGATGAGTGAGCAACCGCAAACGGCTTGACACTGCATAGCGCCCTATGATAGGAATTTCAAGAAATTATAAGGGCTTGTTTACATTTTGTTGTTTAATGTCCAGGTTATCCTGGAAATGGTAAAAAAACATAGAATCATGATGATAATTAGCCTGTTATAAACATCGCAGGGAGGGCACTACATGATAGATAAAAATAGTTCTGATTTCCAACCTGAAGAAGAAAACGCACCTGAAGAGGAGATTCTTAAACTTGAAATCGAAGAGGATGACGTCATTGAATTAACTGAGATGGCAACTCCGAAACCTGAGGAAACAGAGGACAGTGTTCTCGAACTCAACGATGAACTGGCTGAAGAGGAAATACCACTTGAACTTGAATTGGAAAACGAGGTGCCGGCGGAGTCTGACGAAGAAGCGCCGCTGGAACTCGAATTGACCGACGAGGTGGCAGCGGAGCCAGAAGAAGACGTCATTGAGCTCGATGATGATGCCTTGACGCCCCCGCCTGAAGAAGGTGAAGAAGAAATTATCGAGGCCACAGAGATTGTCAGTGATGCCGACCAGGACGCCATATTACCAAACGATCTTGAGTTAGGCGAAGCCATGGACAAAATGATCGAAAGTGAACCTGTCGCCCGTGACGATATGACAGATATGGGGGTCGTGCTCGACGCAGAAAGCGATGTGCCTCTGGCGACGGAAGAAACAGCGGTGGAAGAACCGGTGGTAGCGGCACCGGATATACCCCCCATTGAAATTACCCCCGAACAAATCGAAGCAGCGCTTGAGCGAATTATCGAAAGAAAGATTTCGGACAAAATCGACAGTCTACTGATGCAGGCCATTGAAACTTCGGTCTCAAAGGAGATTGATCGACTCAAACGGCTGCTGACGGATGAAATTTCGGATATGTGATACGGTAAGAAAAGCGATCTGACCGATGTAACCATACGGTTTGATCCAAAATTGATTCGTTGGGGATTAGAGATAATCCCCTTTTCATTTTTTAGCTGTTGATGTAAAAGGCCGCTTGGCCTCTATAAAACAACCTCTGATGTGCGGTGTTATCGATCGCCATCGGCCGTGCCCCCATTTGAAAAAGAGGATTCAACGGCCCGATTTCATAAAGGAGTTTAGATACAAATGAGTAGCGACATTCTGGCGAAAGGGTATGAACCCAAGGAAGTAGAACAGCATTGGTATGATTTCTGGCAGCGGGAAGGTCTTTTTTCCGCAAAAGAGCATAGTGAAGAAAAAGGGTATGCCATTGTCATACCGCCGCCCAACGTTACGGGGGTGCTGCATATGGGCCATGCACTCAACATCACACTGCAGGATATCCTTTGCCGATACCGGCGCCTCATGGGTGATAATGTGCTTTGGATGCCAGGAACCGATCATGCCGGCATCGCCACCCAGAATGTGGTGGAGCGAAAACTTGCCGAAGAGGGCCAGACACGCGATGAAATCGGCCGGGAGAAATTTATCGAACGCGTCTGGCAGTGGCGCGAAGAATCCGGCAGCGCCATCATCAACCAGCTAAAACGCCTTGGGGCTTCCTGCGACTGGCAGAGAGAGCGGTTCACCATGGACGAAGGGCTTTCCATAGCCGTTCGGAAGGTCTTTGTTCAGCTCTACAATGAAAATCTTATCTATCAGGGCAATTATATCATCAACTGGTGTCCGCGCTGCAACACGGCCCTTTCGGACCTTGAGGTGGAGCACGAGGACCTAAACGGCCATCTCTATCATATTCATTATCCTTTCACGGACGGTTCCGGCAGCATCGTTGTTGCCACCACGCGGCCGGAAACCATGCTGGGGGACACCGCTGTGGCGATTCATCCGGAAGACGAGCGGTATCAGGACATCACTGCCAATGAGGTGGTGCTGCCCCTTATGAACAAAACCATTCCCATTATTCGGGACAGCTATGTGGACATGTCGTTTGGTACCGGCGGACTGAAAGTGACCCCCGCCCATGATCCAAACGACTTCGAGCTTGGCAAACGTCACAACTTGGACGAAGTGAAGGTCATCGGTGACGATGGCCGGATGACCGAAAACGCTGGAAAGTTTCAGGGCCTGGACCGGTTTGAATGCCGAAAAGCGGTCGTGGAAGCACTGAAACAGGAAGGGCTTTTGGAAAAAATAGAGGACCACCTTCACGGGGTGGGCCACTGTTACCGGTGCAAGTCAGTGGTGGAGCCAAATCTTTCAAAGCAATGGTTCGTGAGCGTCAAACCCTTGGCCCAAAAAGCCCTTGAAGCGGTACAGCAGGGTGATACCCGGATTATTCCGGACATGTGGAAAAATACCTATTACGAGTGGCTCAACAATATCCGGGACTGGTGTATCTCCCGCCAGATCTGGTGGGGCCATCAAATACCGGCCTGGACCTGTGAAGACTGCGATGAAATGATTGTGGCCACGGAAACACCCACCGCATGTACACAATGTGGGGGCTCCCGGCTGGTGCAGGAGTCGGACGTTCTTGACACCTGGTTCAGTTCCGCCCTGTGGCCCTTTTCCACCATGGGTTGGCCTGAAAACACCCCGCTTCTAAACACGTTTTATCCGACCGCCACCCTGGTGACAGGGTTTGACATTCTCTTTTTCTGGGTGGCCCGCATGATGATGATGGGACTTCATTTCATGCGGGATGTGCCCTTTCGGGACGTGTATATACACGCCCTGGTAAGGGACGAAGACGGTCAGAAAATGAGCAAATCCAAAGGGAATGTCATTGATCCACTCCACACGATTGACCAGTTCGGCACGGATGCATTCCGGTTTACCCTGGCTGCTTTTGCCGCCCAGGGGCGCGATGTGAGAATGTCCGAGAATCGCGTTGAAGGGTATCGACACTTTATCAATAAATTATGGAATGCCGCCCGTTTCTCCCTGATGCATCTGAAAGAGACGAGTGAATTGCCCCCGGCCGAAACGCTGGCCCTGCCGGACCGATGGATTCTGTCCCGACTGCAGGCAACCGCCGAAGCCGCCAAAGAGGCCCTTGACCAATACCGGTTTAACGATGCCGCCGGCACGCTGTATCAATTTGTTTGGCATGAATTCTGTGACTGGTATCTTGAAGTCATCAAGCCGGTGCTTTATCTTGAAGCAGATGAATCAAATGACACCCGGCGAAAATCAACCTTAGCTGTTTTGGAACAGGTCCTCCAGGAGACCATCGTCCTGCTTCACCCCTTTATACCGTTTGTGACCGAAGAGATTTGGAGCAAGCTGCCGGGCACCACCGGCTCGATAATGCAGGCCACCTTTCCGTTGCTCACGCCTGACAATGCCGGTCTCCATCGGGATGAGGCTGCAGAAGCCCAGATGAATCTTATCATGGATGTCATTACCGGCATTCGAAATATACGGGGGGAAATGAACCTCGCTCCGTCCATGAAGCTGGCGGCCCTTGTCCAATCGGCATCCGACAAAAATCGTTCGGTCCTTGATGCACACCGGGACCTCATCGAAAATATTGCCCGGCTGAGCGCACTTGACATCATGCCATCCGGTGAGCGTCCGCCATCCGCCGCCACGGCGATTATATCCGGCGCAACCGTCTTTGTGCCATTGGAGGGCGTGTTGGATGTGGCCAAGGAGACCGAACGACTTGAAAAAGAGCTGAAAAAAATCGGCGTTGAGCTTTCAAAGGTTTCAAAGAAACTAAATAACGAAGACTTTCTTGGCAAAGCGCCGGCGGATGTGGTGGAAAAAGTCAAAGAAAAACATCAGCAATTTTTGGAGAAACAGCAGAAGCTTCAGGCAAACCTGGAAAGGGTGAGGAATCTGGCATGAGTTCTATTTCCCATCTTATTGACCTGGCCTTGATGGAAGATATCGGTTCGGGTGACATTACAACGGAATCTGTGATTGACCCCAATGCCATGGGGCAGGGGGAGATTATTGCCAAAGAGGCCGGGGTCATTGCAGGGCTGCATATTGCCGAAACGGTGTTCCAGAAATTGGACCCGGAGGTCCGCATCACTTTTGACATCCGTGAGGGCGATACGGTCACCCCCTCCTCGCGGCTGCTTACCTTAAGCGGTAAACTCCAGGGACTTTTAATGGGCGAGCGTACCGCCCTGAATTTTTTACAACGCCTCTCCGGCATTGCCACCCAGGCCCAATCTTACGTGGCAGCGTTGGGAAAGACAGCAGTGCGCCTGGTCGACACCCGAAAAACCACCCCCGGCTGGCGGGTCCTTGAAAAATATGCGGTGCGTATCGGTGGCGCGCAAAATCACCGGATGGGGCTCTATGACGGGGTTCTTATCAAAGACAACCATATTGCCGCATGCGGCAGTATCGAAAAAGCGGTTTTAAAAACCCGGCAGCGGATCTCTCACCTGGTTAAAATCGAGGTGGAAACCAGCAATTTTGTTGAAGTTGAAGAGGCGATAAAAGCAGGCGCGGATGTTATCATGCTTGACAACATGGACCTTGATCAAATTAAGAAGGCCGTGGCGCTTATCAACCATCGTGCGCTGGTAGAGGTATCGGGAAACGTCACCCGGGAACGGCTTGGCCCGCTGGCCGCCACTGGCATCGATATGATTTCTGTAGGGGCCCTTACACATTCTGCCCAAAGCCTTGATTTGAGCATGCGGATCCATGGCAGCCCATCAGAGACAAACGTGCCATGATCCCTATTCGTGACACAATTCCCTCAAAAAATTATCCGATCGTCAATACCGTACTGATCGGTCTGAACATCATTGTTTTTTTCATTCAGCTGGCCCAGGGACCGGCCATTGACAAATTTGCATACATTTATGGCCTGGTACCGGCCCGTTATTCAGTCCCCCATATATCGTCCTATTTTCCACTGGGTTATCAGATTCTTTCCTTCTTTTCTTTCATGTTTTTGCATGGCGGTTTTTTACACCTCCTTGGCAACATGTGGTCCCTTTATATCTTCGGGGACAACGTGGAAGACCGTCTCGGCCCGATTCGTTACCTTTTTTTCTATCTTCTCTGTGGTCTTGCTTCCGGCTTGGTCCATCTGGTGTTCAACCTCTCGTCCAATGTACCGACCATCGGTGCCAGCGGTGCCATTGCAGGTGTCATGGGTGCTTATATACTTCTCTATCCCAATTCGAAAATACTGACCCTGATTCCCATTTTTTTCATTCCCTGGTTTATTGAAATTCCGGCTTTTTTCTTCCTGGGCCTATGGTTCATCATACAGTTTATCAATGCAGCCGGAAGTACCGGTGCAGCTACTGGAATTGCCTGGTGGGCGCATGTGGGCGGCTTTCTGTTTGGCATGCTCTTCCTGAAACTTTTCAGCGCCGTACCCATTTCCGGTGTCACGGACAAAGTCCGGAAAATGACCACCAAAAAGACATCTGAAAAGCTGCAGATGGTCCAGACCACCGGTGCCAACAACGCCCCGCATCTTTACGGCACCATTCAAATCAGCCCCCATGAAGTTCTGATTGGCACGCAGAAGTTTGTCAACGTTCCCTGGGGCAGTCACAAACGGCTTTTCAAAGTCACCGTGCCACCCGGGACCAAAGAAGGCAGCGTTCTCAGATTAAAAGGCCTTGGCCGGCACTTACCGGATGGTACGCGGGGAGATCTTTACCTCAAGGTGGAAGTACATTCCATTTATCGCACGGTCAGTTGATAGGATTTAAGTATTTTTACCGGGTGATAAGATTTTTTGGCCTTCATCAGGCCGGGCTTTTCCATATCGTTTTCTTTGTTGATATACGGGTAACCATTGAACAGGTGTGTCATGCACTGTTTGTCAAAGTATTGATAAAGCCCCTTTACGTCCGAAAATGCTTTTTGAAAATGAAGGACGCCCATATTCTCGGTCAACCTGGCACCGATCCCAAACGCGCAGACATCTCCGTCTATTCGCAACAAAAGGCCGTTTGCCTCAGAGGCATTCAAGTTTTCAAGGGTGTTGATGACCGCCTGCTTTTCGCACGCGAGGTCATCCACATGGTCCTGCTCACAGTCATTTGCCGCACACCACTTTTCCAGGAAAGAAAGGCAGTCCGCTATATCATCTGGCGCTATCGGAAAAAGGACCTCCCGCCCCGTATTCACGTATTTCCGTTCAAACTGATTGATCAAATTCCTTTTTTTGGAATATTTGTTTCCCTTTAGCTCTGCAAGATCCTTGGTCAGGTAGATATAGTCGGCATGTCCCACCTGCTCCCTGATATGAAAACAGGCCGCCACCTGACGCTTTCCAAATTGATGAATATAAGATTCCGGTACAAAGCTATAATGATCAACCCCGACATCAAGGGCAAGATCCTGCAGTTCAATGGGTGAGCAGACCTTCCTTTCCGATATCGGCAGCAGGAGGTGCGGGGAATGTTTGCCATCATTGAATTCGGCCTTGATGACCAGAGTGTCGCCGTTTTCATGGGCAAGCGGCCTGTAATCCTCGTTTTGCCAGGCCAAAATTGAATACGGGGAATATTCGCAAAGTTCATAGGGTTGACGGCCAAACCAGGGTTTTAAGCGCTTATAATCATCAAAAGTAATCGGAGAAAAATCCATTACGACCTCATCAACATCGGCATGGCGTCACACATCGGCTTAAATCCGATCCGCCTGTAGAGCCCCGCTGTGTTTCGCTCTGCAATAAGGCCGATCCAGTCGATGCCATCTTCGTGAAGCCGGGTAACAATTTTGGTAACCAGCGCCTTTGCAAGCCCCTTGCCCCTATGCGCCGCCAGCACGGTCACATCTTGCACGTAGGCGTCGCTGACGCCGTCGCTGATGGCACGCGCCATACCCACAATGTCGCCTTCGTAACGGACCGTCAGAAAGCAATGGCTGCCCTGGACAATTTTTTCGGCAATGGGTCGGGCAGAATCACCTGCATCCCACCATCCGGCGGCCGAATAGAGGGCCAAAACCTGTGACACCTCATGGGCTGTGGGCGCTGTTAAAAATAAATATTTATACATAGATAATTTGACTGCTAAAAAGATGCGTTTTCCACAAAAAGGCAGGAGACTTTGTTGCGTCCGTTTTCTTTAGAAGTATACATGGCCTTGTCTGAGCGTTGAATGAACTTGAACACCTCTTCATTTGGGCAATATTGCGTCACACCGATACTGACTGTAACCGGCACCGGTTTGTTATCCAGCGGTTTGAATTCTTCAGTCTCGATGGCACCGCGAATACGCTGTGCCACCACCTCTGCTTCTTCACCGCTGGTTTCCGGAAGAATAATCGTAAATTCTTCTCCGCCATACCGATAGGCTGAGTCCATTTTCCGCAGGCAGGTTCGGATGACGCTGCCAATTTTTTGAAGAACTTTATTCCCTTCGAGATGCCCGTATGTGTCGTTATATTCCTTAAAGTGGTCGATATCAAGCAACAGCAAGGACAACGGGTGACCGTAACGGTTTGATCGGTCAACTTCCAGTTCTATCTGGGTATGGAAATGACGCGAATTATACAGCTTTGTAAGGGCATCAGTGATCGCAAGCTTCTGAAGCCTCTTGAGCATATGAATCCGTTCTTTGGAAAGCTGTCGTTCATTGATGACCCGTTTCAATCGAAGTAGAAGTTCTTCGTATCGCACCGGTTTGAAAACAAAATCACTGGCGCCTTTGTTAATCGCCTCCTCATAGGAGTAGTCTTCACTGTACCCAGTCATGACGATAACATCGGTGTCATGCTCCTTTTTGATCAAATCAGTCAGCTCAAGCCCATTTATTCCGGGTAGCATGATGTCGGTAATTACAATCTGAATTCGACTGTGTGACAAGAACGCCAGCGCGTCCTCTGCATTTTGAACAGCAAAGGACTCGTATCCCGCCATTTCAATAAATTGGCGCATGGAATCACCGATACCCAGGTCATCATCCACTATGAGAATACGGATTTTCATTTTTGTTGTTGTATCCGTAAAATTTGGTTAAGGTAGCCGGAGAATTTACCCGGTTGACATCAATTACAGCATTTTGTTAAAAGTTTCATTTTTATCTTTTTTTGTTATATATACCGGCAATTATGAATAGTGTCAACTGCCATTTAGAAAAAACGAATTCTTCTAGGCAGTTATCTTTGCCACAAACCCTGAAAAAACAGGTATGCAAAACAGTTCATGAAGACCATAAGAAATTTCAGCATCATTGCCCATATCGACCATGGAAAGTCGACCCTGTCGGACCGTATGATTCAACTGACCGAAGTGGTATCCGACCGGGAGTTTAAAAACCAGATTCTGGACACCATGGATATTGAACGAGAACGGGGCATTACCATCAAAAGTCAAACCGTCTGTCTGCCGTATAAGGCAAAAGATGGCGCCACTTATTTTCTGAACCTGATCGACACCCCCGGTCATGTCGATTTTACCTACGAAGTCTCCCGGGCATTGGCCTCCTGCGAAGGTGCCCTCCTTCTTGTGGACGCGAGCCAGGGCGTCGAAGCGCAAACGCTGGCAAATCTCTATCTGGCCATGGAGCATGAGTTGGAAATCATTCCGGTCATCAACAAGATTGATCTGCCCTCTGCTGAAATTGACCGTGTCAAAGAAGAAATTGAGGAAGACCTGGGCCTTGACTCGAATGACGCCATCTGTGTATCGGCCAAAGAAGGGACTGGTGTGCCCGATCTGCTGGAAGCCATCGTCAAACGACTCCCCCCCCCCAAAGGTGACAGCGAGGCACCGTTTCAGGGACTGATTTTCGATTCCCATTACGACTCTTTTCGGGGTACCATTGTCCACCTGAGGATCTTCCAGGGAACCATCAAGGCGGGGGACACGATTATGTTCATGTCCAACAAAGCCACCTACCGGGTAGAAGAGGTGGGCTTGTTTCGAATTGAGCGGATCCCTCAGAAATCGCTCTCTGCCGGCCAGGTAGGTTATATCATTGCCGGCATTAAAACCGTCAGCGATACCCGGTGTGGGGATACGGTCACGTTGAAAAAGACGCCCTGTGATAAACCGCTGCCGGGATTCAAGGAAACGAAGCCGGTGGTTTTTTCATCTATTTATCCGGTTGCTTCGGACGATTATGAAGACCTTGTGGCCGGTCTTGAAAAGCTGGAACTAAATGATGCATCCCTAGTATTTGAAAAGGACAGTTCCGTGGCCCTCGGTTTTGGATTTCGATGCGGTTTTCTGGGGCTGCTGCATCTAGAGGTCGTTCAGGAGCGGCTCGAACGGGAGTATGATCTATCACTCATCATGACCGCCCCTTCGGTCCAATATAATATTGAAATGCAGGACGGTACGGCACTTGTTATTGACAACCCAGCCCTTTATCCGGACCCGACACTTATTGAAAATGCGCTGGAGCCCTTTATCCGCGCATCGATTATCGTGCCGGACAGATACATGGGGGCCGTTATGAAACTCTGCCTGGACCGGCGTGGCATCAGCATTAATTATCAATATCTGACCGCAGACCGGCTTGAGATGATTTTTGAATTGCCCCTTGCCGAAGTCATTTATGATTTTTATGACAAGTTAAAATCAATTACCCAGGGATATGGTTCTTTTGATTATGATCTGATAGACTATCGCAAAACAGACCTTGTAAAGGTGGATATTCTGCTCAACGGGGAGCGTGTGGATGCTTTGAGCATGCTTGTTCATCGCGATAACTCGGTTACCCGGGCACGGCGGGCCTGCGAAAAACTCCAGGAAGAAATTCCCCGGCAAATGTTTAAAATTGCCATTCAGGGGGCGATTGGCGGCAATATCATTTCGAGAAAAACCATCTCCCCCCTCCGAAAAGATGTCACTGCCAAATGCTATGGGGGGGACATCTCCCGGAAGCGAAAGCTTCTGGAAAAGCAGAAAAAAGGGAAAAAGCGCATGAAGATGGTGGGCAAGGTAATGATTCCACAGTCGGCCTTTCTGTCGGTGCTAAAAACAGATGCGGACTAAAAACAGTCGACAGTGGGCAGTCATCAGTCGACAGTCATCAGTCGACAGTCATCAGTCGACAGTCATCAGTCGACAGTCGACAGTGAGCAGTCGACAGTGGGCAGTCGACAGTGGGCAGTCGACAGTGGGCAGTCGACAGTGGGCCGGGAGCAGCGGATCGGCTGTTCCAAACATCTAAGGCTGTTGAAAGAAAAGGGAACCATTTATCATTATCAGATATGGGAGGCAAAACTATGGGTAAAACCATTGCAGAAAAAATATTCGATACCCACCGGGTCGACTCCCCGGTAGAGGGTGTTCACGTGATTCGGCTGGATGCTGTCTTTTGCCATGAAATCACCACGCCACCGGCCATTGCTGACCTTATAAGCCGTGGGAAAGACAGGGTCTTTGATCCTAAAAAAATCAAAGCGGTCATTGATCATGTCACCCCTGCAAAGGATTCCAAAACAGCAATTCAGGGGAAAATCCTGCGGGACTGGGTGAACCGGCACGGCATTCAAGACTTTTTTGACATCGGCAGAAACGGGGTCTGTCACGCCATTTTTCCGGAAAAGGGCTTCGTACGACCGGGGTATACTATCATCATGGGGGATTCCCACACCTGTACCCATGGCGCGTTTGGTGCCTTTGCCGCAGGTGTCGGCACAACGGATCTCGAGGTAGGCATTCTGAAAGGGGTATGCGCCTTTAAGTCCCCAAGCACCATCCGCATGAACATTACCGGAACGCTCAAACCTGGCGTGTTTGCAAAGGACGTTATTCTGAATATTATCAGCAGGATCGGCGTCAATGGTGCCACCAACAGGGTGATTGAATTTACCGGGCCGGTGATTGACGCCATGAGTATGGAATCACGGATGACCCTGTGCAACATGGCGGTTGAAGCCGGCAGCACCTGTGGTATCTGTGCACCGGACATGACCACCGTGGATTACCTGTGGGAGTTTATCCAAAACGAATATGCCTCCAAGGAGGCGGCACTTTCCGACTTTGAAACATATTTGCCGGATACGGATGCCAGCTATGACCAAACCATTGGCATCGATGTGAGCACCCTCTCACCCCAGGCCACGTTCGGGTATAAGCCGGATAACGTCAAGCCGGTAAGCGAGATGGTGGATACCGCCATCGATCAGGTCTATATCGGCTCGTGCACCAATGGCAGGATCGAAGACCTTCGCGTTGCCGCTGAGGTACTGAAAGGTCACAAAATCAGTGACCGGGTGCGGGGGATTGTCTCCCCGGCAACCCCCAAAGTGTTTCAACAGGCCCTTGAGGAAGGTATTATCAATACCTTTATGGCATCCGGTTTTTGTGTGACCAATCCAACCTGCGGCGCCTGCCTGGGGATGAGCAATGGCGTTCTGGCCGAAGGAGAGGCCTGTGCGGCCACCACGAACCGGAATTTCAACGGCAGAATGGGAAAAGGCGGCATGGTGCATCTGGTGAGCCCTGCCACTGCAGCGGCCTCAGCCCTGACCGGACATATCACCAATTCGACACTTTATAAGGACTAAGTTATGAAAGATTTTAATGGCCCGGTTCTGTTTCTGGATCGAGCGGACATCAATACCGATGAAATCATTCCAGCCAAGTACCTTACTGAAATTACGAGGGAAGCGCTGAAACCATACCTGCTGGAAGACCTTGCCATGCCCGGATTTGACCATCCGAAAGATCTTACCGGAAAGCGTGTGATCGTCACAAGGGAAAATTTCGGTTGCGGCTCTTCCCGGGAGCATGCGCCCTGGGCCTTGGAAGCCAACAGCATCCATCTGGTGATCGCCCCCAGCTTTGCGAGAATCTTTCGCCAGAATATGTTTAACTGCGGGATGATGGCCGTGGATTTGCCAGCGGATACGATCGACCGTCTGTTTTATGAATTTGCCGGCGACACCACCACCGTTGAAACCGATTTTGAAAACAGCCGGTTTGTTTTTACAGCAGGTGAAAATAAGGAAACGGTTTCGTTTTCAATCTCTGATTTTGATCGGTCCCTTGTGAAGGCAGGCGGGTGGATCGATTATGCCGATAAGAAGTACTGAAGCATAACGCATGGGGGAGATTAGATCACTTGATTCACAATCTCCCCTACGCTCTCTATACAACAGGTCACCACATCCCCGCGGTTTAGCGTAATCGGCGGTTCCCTGAAAAATCCCACGCCGGACGGCGTTCCCGTGGCGATAACGTCCCCCGGCATCAGGGTAATATCTTCACTGACGTCCGCAATAATGTCCGGAATACTGAAGACCATGTCTTTTGTATTACCATCCTGCATGATCCTGCCGTTCACGTGCGTCGTAAGACGCAGATGTTGAAAGGCTTCCGCACCCCCCATCTCATCCAGGGTCACCAGATACGGCCCCATGGGGGCAAAGGTGTCAAATGATTTGCCGCGAAACCACTGGCCGTCAGCAAACTGGGCATCCCGGCCGGACACATCATTAAAGACCGTCACGCCGGCAATAACGTCAAATGCCTCCTCCCGGCGGATTCGCTTTCCTTCCTGTCCGATGATCACCGCCAGCTCCACCTCCCAGTCTATCTGGCTACTGGACTCAGGCATCAGGATCGGATCAAAGGGGCCATTCAGCGCGTTGGCTGTTTTGCAAAAAAGCAAGGGCCGCTGGGGAACGTCCAGCCCGGTCTCTTTGGCGTGGGCAGCATAATTTTTCCCCAGGCAGACGATTTTTCCGGGACGATGAATGGGGCAACCAATGCGGACGGCCATGGTTTGTCCCGACGCTTTCACCCGCTGTACCCGTTTCAGCCATCCAGCCCTGAAAAACGTCTCCCCAATATCCGGGATATCAGGGAATATGGTGGTCAGATCAACGATACGGCCATTTTGCCACAGGCCTGGTTTCTCTTTTCCTTTTTCACCAAATCGAACAAGCTTCATAATAAAAAGACCGTCCAGTGTCGTGAGTTGTAAGCCGAGGGTGTGAAGCAAATGGCTACGTCTTCCCCCTTGATGCCTTGCCTCTGAAGCCCTCGCGCTTTTGCAACATCAAACCCTATATCAGAAACATCCACACAGGTAAGCACCCTAAAAACCGGGCATAAACTCCGACTCAGAAAGCGTGTATCTTGGCAGAAGGTTGTCGCCGGTTATTAATAATTGCCCCAATCCTTGACTGTCGACTGTTGACTGTCGACTGTCGACTGTTGACTGTCGACTGTCGACTGTCGACTGTCGACTGACGATTCTCGACCCTCTTTTAAACCGTCTTCGTACCGTTTGTTGCTGTACCAGTTCATCTGGCGGCAGATCCCCCTGATGATACTGACTTCACGGGCCCGCAAATGGATTCGGGTGAAAAAATGCCGCAATTTATTGATCCAGTAGTCAGGATTGTCAGGCTTGATATAGTCGATGCGAACGAGAATGTCCTTTAACTGATCATACATTCCGTCAAGCTCATGCCGTTCCGCCATGCGTGGCACAAAAGACCGGGGCATTTCCATGCCGGCATTAAACAGCTCGTAGCAGATCACCATGACCGCCTGAGCAAGATTCAGGGAGGAAAAAGCAGCCGTCGGAATATTTACCAATTCATTACAATAATGCGTGTCGGTGTTGGTCAGACCCCTGTCCTCAGGGCCGAACACAATGGCGATTTTATTTTCAACCGAAATTGGAATCAGTTTTTCTGCCATCAGTGCGGGGGACGGAATGACCGGCCGCTTTCCGCCTTTTCGCGCGGTGGTGCCCACCACATAGGAAAAGCCGGTCAGCGCTTCCGAAAGGGTTTTTACGACATCCATCGTCTCGACCACATCTGCTGCAGCATGGGTCGCCATTCTCAACACCTTGGTCAGGTCACAGTTTTCCGGATCCACAACAATTAGGCGTCGAATCCCCATATTGCACATTGCCCTGGCAGCCGCCCCGATGTTCTCAGGGAACCGGGGCTGGTGCAGGACAATCGCTACATTCTCGAGACGGATCTTTTCGTTCATCAGCCAACAATTTCAAAGCTGTTGAAAAAATAGCCGATTTCAAAGGCAGCGGTTTCTGGTGCATCAGAGCCGTGGGCCACGTTCTTTTCGATATCGGTGGCAAAATCTCGGCGAATGGTCCCTTCGGCTGCTTCTTTGTAGTTCGTGGCGCCCATGAGGGTCCGGTTTTTTTCGATGACCCCCTCACCTTCCAGTACCATTACAACTGCCGGACCGGAAGACATGAAATCAGTCAGGCTCCCAAAAAAGGGGCGTTCCTTGTGTACGGCGTAAAACCCTTCGGCCTGGGCCTTGGTCATGTGAATCATCTTCATGGCAACAATTTTGATGCCGTTTTCCTCAAATCGTTGAACGACCTTTCCGATAACCCCCCGGGAAACCCCATCCGGTTTGATAATAGACAATGTTCGTTCCATAGCGTTGCATCCTTTCTATTCATTGAGTGTATTCTGTCCAGCAGTGAACGCACTGCATCGTGGCATTCCAGACCACGGAGCCATACCAAAACAGGTCTGCCAAGTCAAACAATACGTATTTCAAACAAATTCATCATACTTGAAAAAGAAAATTCATTGACACATTTTTAGGATTCATTTTATATTTTCTCTTCAAATCGGGATATTGTTCATAACCTTCACTTTCACCTAAATTGCCATTGGAGAGCTTTCATGCCGATTTATGAGTTTTACTGCAAGGATTGCCATACGATATATAATTTCCTGTCCAAAACCATCAATACGACCAAAATACCCTTATGCCCAAAATGCAATACAACCCATATGACGCGTCAGACGTCCATATTTTCGGTCACCGGCCGTGCCACTGAAGAAGGCAGTGAGGCGGACTTGCCCTTTGATGAGAGCAAGATGGAAAAGGCCATGGCGATGCTCGAACGGGAAGCCGGGAATATCAATGAAGATGACCCCCGCCAGGCGGCCGATCTCATGCGAAAATTAACGGACATGACCGGCATGGAGCTTGGCCCCGGCATGGCCGAAGCGCTCAAGCGTATGGAAAACGGTGAAGATCCGGACCAGATTGAAGCTGAGATGGGTGCCTTGCTGGAGGAGGAAGATCCCTTTATTTTGCCGGATGCGAAATCAAAAGGCCTAAAAGCAAGATCTCTTCAACCCAAAAAAGATGATACATTGTACGAAATGTAAAAAGTTCGGATCGCCGATGATTCGATATCAGCCAAGATAAGGGAAAGGCATCGACAAACGAACTTGCGACTGGAAAAGGCGCAAAGAAGCCTTGGCAACAATACAACACCATTACTGCAAATTCCTGAACGGTCACGGCATCAAGGCTTTGATGCCTTTTTTGCCCTGTTCGATAGATAGTTTTCACATGACAAATTCATCAACAGTATTTGCCCCAGTGTTGCATTAAAAAATTTGGCGGGCGTTAATTTTACACAGTATAATAACAACTTAATTCGATAATCGGCAAGTTTCCGGATTTCATAAACGGTGAATTCCAAGAATCATATTATTTTGCCATATTTTTTAACCCGATGGGGGAAAAAAAGCATATGGTTATCGCAACACAACATAATAAAATAAGGAAGTAGTTCGTACTCCTGTATGGCCCCCGTACTATCAAAGAAAATCCGGTCTTCCGTTTTGCATTTCCCTAAAAAATGAGCTATAAGGATTTTTTCGAATAAACATACAGGCCAAGGTGCATCCTTCGAAATGGTCAGGCCTGAACCCTATGCCGGCCCATAAGATCGAACGGTTTGCCCATGATATTGAAGCAAGGCAAAGGAAGCCGCCACCCATGCACCAGGGTCTTTATGTTGTCGTCCCCCCCCCAAAAAGACGATATCGCCGTGATGTGAAGGCGACATGTATCAATTATTTTGCGCCGCCATAGGATGTAATTTATTTTTCATTTATAAAGGAGCTAAATATGGACCACGTTCACCTTAAAAAACCACATTTTTTACTTCTAATTTCGATGCTGATTTTCTCCACATTTATGCTGATAACGCCTCACGCGCATGCGCTCTTCGGTGGAAAAATAGGCGAGTTTTCTGCGGATATGGTTGAGCTGACGCCGGACGGAAAAGTCGTCAACACCATCAAACTTTATATCACCCCAACTGCGGTCCGAATGGACGGCATGCCCGGCGCTGGCATGAACCCGAACATGCCGACCATGGCCCTTTCAATGTTCACCTTCAAAGACAAGGACGAACATTATATCTTCAACCATGATAAAAAACTTTACTATAAGACCTCAATGGACGAGGAAGGTCTTGCAGACCTGGTAAAGGATTACAAGGACGCCCAACAGGTGAAAAAGCTTGGCACGGAGAAGGTGTCTGGATACAAGTGTACCAAGAAGGAAGTCACCAGCACATCTACCGTATTCGGCATGACGCATACATCGACCGCTCTGATCTGGCAAAGTGACCAGTTTGAAATGCCCCTACGGACCAAGTCAGAAAATGGCCATATGACTGAACTTAGAAATATTGACAAAGGCACCCAATCGAGAAGCACGTTCAAATTACCATCGGGCTATAAGCAAGTGGACAACATGATGGCGGCCATGGGCATGGATTTCGGCAACTTAAGCGATTACGACGACGAAGATGATGGGGAGGACAGCACATCCGCCGCGCCAACTCAAACCTCATCTCAAAAGAAAACACAAAACGATGAGAACAACTCCGAAATGACGGACGCCTCCAAAAAATATATCGAAAACAAACTTCGCGGGTTGGGCAACAAATTGAAAAATTTTAAATTCGGCGATTGATTTTATTGCTCAATATTTATCATTCATATTGGACTTCCTGTTGGACATATTGCGCTGAACATTTCAAACTAGGGAGGCTACATGATCACCTTCAGACAATACCGATGCATTCATATATTCGTACTCATATTCTTTACCATTTTTATTTTTGACAATGCCTGTTTTGCCAAAGAAAAATATCCGAGATATGCAAAGATCAACATCAAACTGGATATCGGTTTAAAGGTAAAACGGGTAAACAAAAAGGTCGTTCCGCTGGCCATAAAAATCAAAAATCGGACCTTTAAGATCGTCAAAAAGCATGGCAAATACGGCATCAATATCAAGGCCAGGGACTTGGCCCAACTCTCCCCGGAGTTCAAGGAAAAACTGGCCACATCCATAAGTGTCCTCAGCCTTTACCGGGTCCAGCAGCTTGTGAAAAAAGACAAAAAGAAGGCCCAGGAGGTGATAGACCTTCACCACGAGCTAAACGCGTCAAGGGCCGACCCGTTAGGATCGAAACCCGTTGCCAATTTTTTTCAGAAACTTCCGGCAAATCTCGTCTCGTTTTTTACCGGTGAAGCCTGGGCGTCGGATAATGCAATGACACTGGCAGCCACCGGGGCGGCTGTGGACAAACAGTTCATGGGGCAAATGAACAAGAATTATAACAAAATTCTGAATTCACAAAGTTTCGCATATCCAACGGTCCAACCCGGCATCGGCGGATGGGACCTTTTAAATGATGCCGAACGGCAAAACCAGGATTCGGATAACCAAGGCCAGAACGCCACCCACGGCGAGGAGGAAGAAGAGGAGAGCTGGTACGATAAGGTCCTGGGTGCCTTTTTCGGTATTGTCATTTTGATCGCACCCATCGCAGCCATTGTCTTTTTATGCACCAATCCGTTGACCATTGCCAGCGTACTCATGTCCCTTGCCATTGCAAACGGGGCTGTCACCGGAACAGCTATCATTACAACGTTTTTAGGATCGATAGGGGACCTGCTGTCCGGGAAACCGCTTCTGGAAATCACAGACGTCGTACAGTGGGGTCCGAACCCGGATCAGATTATCGATAACAGCTACGAATGGCCGTAACATCAAAGCCGTTATGCGAAAAATCCGAAGCCGCCAATGCAGAAAAACTTAGCCTGACACTGTTTTTCCCGTTTCCTGGCGGCTTTCGACTTTAATGTAGCGGGTGTGCGAATAAGATACCCCCCCCCTGTTGAGTGTCGACGGCTGGCTGCGAACTACCAGCGCCGACTTGCCGGTTATGGTTGTGGCGGGGCTGAGTATTGGACGTCGTAGTAAAATTTGTAGTCCCCCTCCATCGCGGCGGGTTTATCTGCGGCAGTGATCTGAACGGTTTGGTCTCCTTTGCGCATGGTCATCATGCCAACGTCGCCCTGCATAAAGGACCCACCGTCCTCCCAGCCGGCTGAAGCTAATGCCCTGCGGTAATCATCGAACACCTCCCGCAACGTGGATTGAGTGCCTATTATCACATCCATGAGGTCCTTTTCTTCAGCCGGTTCCTGAAACACCAATTTTTTATCGTGGTTGTAGAGATAAGTTTTGTTCTGTTTTTTCAAGACCATCATAGACAGATCCGGTTTGGACCCGCCACCAATGTCACCTCCCATCAGACCGTCAATTCTCATGGCATCTTTTGTCACATACAGCTTTGCCGAATTGATCACAGAACCGTTAGAATCGATCGTCACACTCTCCGCGAAAAAGCTTTCCACCTTGCTCCCAGCCAAAAACGGCATATGAAGAACTTGCCCCTGAAAGAACCACCAGTGCAGCTGCAATAAACGCCAAAATCAATCTATCTTTGACCTTCGCACACATACAATTCATTCTTTTCTCCTCTCACCTCAGCTGTTTCACCTGTGGATTGATTCCAGCATATCTGAAGTCATCCGCATTGATATGGCCCCATCCGCCCTTGTGACTGTCCCTAATCACAATCTGCGCTTTTTTCCCCTTGTAGGCGCTCACATTCCATACCTTTTGCGTCAGGGTCTCATTGTTCGTGCCGGTTTCAGATAACACCTCCTGCCCCGCCACCACGAGCGAAACACTCTCCTTGTCTTTGTTTCTCCCCCCGCCGATGAGAAATGAAATTTTGTCTGCTGTGATTTCAAATAGTGCTGAGGTCAGGCTGCCTGTGGGCCGGTCCCCTTGAGGCGTCCCCGGCCGCTCTTGCGAGTTGCCCTGGTATTTTTCGAAGGTTCCGATCCAAAAATCACCTTGGTGCTGTGACGGCATGGCCTTTCGTCCCCGGGTTGTAGGATTGTCTCCCCGGGTCGGCTGAAAAGCAAAGGCATCCCCTTCCGAGGTCCAGTTGGTCAAGTCTCCCATTTCAAAATCACTGTTGGCAAACAACAAGGTGGAATCAGGCAAGGGCTTCTGTTCAGCCGCATCTGCCTGTGGAGATGCCGGAATGGTTGAAGCCGGCATTTCCTGAGCTGTCACCACCTGGGGTGTCTGAGCAAGCGCCACATCACCACAGGTAAACGACAGGAGCTCTCCAGACCACCAAGCATGGATCATTTCTTTTGAATTGACAACCGTCCTGGCTGCTCCTGAATCATCCAGCAGTGTCAGGTCATTCAGGTCCATGGACATCCCCTTTCCACCGGGAAGATCCTTGGCCGATTCCGCATTAAACATCGCGTTTTTTCCAATGTCTATCAGAGCCGTACCAATATCCGGATTTCTGACAAGATAATAAATGGTATCCGCTGTCTGGGACTTGAAAACCGCCCATTTAAAAGACTTTTTGTTATAGGTCATCTCTGTGGCGGCAACAGGCACAAAAACCAGAACATCTTTCCGGTCGGATACCGTTGGCACTGACGGTACCACCGAAGCCTTGGGCCCTGGTTTGTCCATCTTCGTTTCATGAGTGATCGGGACCGCCGTGGCAGTCTTAACAGTGGACCATTTCGCATTTTGATAGACCAACGCTCCACCATTGGGGTTAAGCCGCCACCTATTGTTTCCCTGATAGACGAGTTGGCAGGAGGTATCGTTTTTTTGAAACCCAACAAACCCCGCCCTGGCCAGCCTCTCCGGATCCCGGATTACGATATCCACGAATGAAAGGGGTTCTATGTCATACTCATAACTGGGAAAAACACCCAGCTGGGCCCCCATGTCATATTGGATGGCACTGTTCCAGGTATATTTGCCTTCAGGGGACTTGGGAATTTTCACGGGGAAAATCTCATCACCACGGGTTTTCAACCGAATTTCCTTTTCCTGGCGGTCGCCCGGCCGACTCATGGCCTGAAGGGATATAAGATAACGCGCCGTATCGATCCGCGTAGCCGCTACCCGGTAAGGGCCCTCACCGAATTTAAATCCATACCCTTCCAACACGGATTTGTCCTGCACCATGCCCTGAGCGGTAAGGTTCACCCCGTAGTTTGTGGAAGCAAGTGACATGCACCCCAGATCCGTGCAGACGGTTGATACCCATTGGTCTTTGAGGGTTTTTTCGGATGCAGCCAGCAGGGAATTACTGCAGATCAGGTGAATGCAAGCAATTACAGCTAACACCAGGGCAACGCCGATAGTTTTTTTCATGTCTGTCTCCTTAGTAAATAGAACGAAACAATCTTCTCCTGCCGGTATTCTCCACGCAGAGGTGCCGGCCATCCGTATTGGGAAATCACATGGGCGGGGGGGGATCTAATGAGCAGTTCTTATAGCTTATAAATGAAATAAAAGCAAAAGGAGGGGCAGAACACTCAGGGCTAACGCATGTAAATATTACGAAGTCCCTATGTTTTTTTCGGTTATTTCTGATCATCTAAACACGACTGCTTCCAAATAATCGATATCCATCGCTGCATTCAATCTTTTTGTTTTTACGCTGCCTTTAAATTCTTTGTTATTTCGGAGCAAATTCAGAGCAATATGCCGTATAGCTGCAAAATTCTCCGGCGCCGAACCCTTTCTTATCCTGCTTTCATCTTCACGGAATGCAATATCCAGCACCCAATGCACCGAATTTTCAATTCCCCAGTGGCTTCTGACCGCATGACCAAACTTTTCCGCATCGCACTCAAGGCTTGATATATAATAGCGCTTCTCGTGGCTAAGCTCATCGTTTATTTCTCGCGTGCTTTCCACCATACCGAGACATTTTAAACCCGGCCAACTCTCCTTGCCCTGCAACCAGGCAATATCCGATGTCATTATATACTTTCGCGTTTCAATTCGCCCGTGATCCGCGTCTACTGTTGTATGCTCGTCAAATATGCAGCCTTCTTCTCTCATGTTTTCCATATCGTTGAAAAACAAGACGGTGTCATTATGTAGCGTCTTATGATTCTCCTTTACGGCAAGGATATAATCCCAATCCTTATCAATTATTGTCTTGGCAATATTTTTCTGAGTGCCCATGGCATCTATGGTTATGATACAACCTGATATATCAAGAAGCTTTAGAAAATGGGGAATCGCCGTTATCTCATTTGATTTTTCATCTGTCTTAAGTTGTCCAAGAACCACTTGATTAGATGAGGCCCAAGCGCTGATCATGTGAATGGCTTTTTTGTCTTTTGATCTATCATGAGAGCGTCTCAAGGTCTTACCATCTATTGCTACCACTTGTCCCTTGGTTTGTTCTGTTACTGATTCAATCCAACGCTTAAAACTATTTTGAAACTCTCTGGGATCCAGCCTTTCGAAAATTCTTCCAAAAGTATCATGGGAGGGTATACCATGTGGGAGTTCCAAAAATTTTGAAAGCCATTTTTTGCGCTTTTTACCAAAATTTTCTATTTGCTCATACGTGTCTGCTCCGGCAACCACTCCACAAATGGCAATAATAATAACATCTATCAACTTGTGAAGTTTATTATGGTGACGGTGATCTTCAATCCGTTCAAAAAATGTGTCTATCGTTTCTGATTGCATTGGCAACTCCTTGTTTTTGTTGCCATATGCATAACTCAATCAAAACGAAAAGTCTAGATATATTTTTCCACATTTATATCAGATACTTACAAGTTTTTTACATGCGATTGCCCTGGCAGAACACTCTGGCGAACGCATGTATTCCAAACCAAGAGATAGAAAACGTACCTTGAGTTCAGTGTGGATAGATTGAGAGCGCAAGATTTAATAGGGCGCTACACAAAAGGACACGCCACCGGTCTGATCATCAGCTTCCAGCTTATCGTCTCCCGATTTCGCCGACACCACATGAGGCTTAGCGGACAAGAGGTGTTTGGTGAAAGCCCTCTCGCTGTCTGAAGAGAGGGATAAAAACAAATATCCCCTGCCCGATGGTCCGATATCAGAAAACACCGGAAGCGATGATACTTCCCCCGCCCAATACTGCATACAACCGCACCTGGCTCACAAGCCGCTCGAGGTTCAGGGCCACCAGTACCTGCTGGGCGGCATAAAGGGATCGCTGGGCATCCAGCACACTCAGATAGCTGTCAATCCCTTTTAGGTAGCGGGTATCGGAAAGGCGAAAGGTTTCTGCGGCCGCATTCACCAGGGCCTCCTGGGCGGCCACCTGGGCCATCACCGTGCCCTTTGCAGCCAGGGCATCCGCCACTTCCCTGAAGGCGGTTTGGACCGCTTTTTCATATTGGGCAAGGGCAATTTCTCTTTCCGCCTTGGTCACGGTTATGGCCGACCACAGCCGTGCATCAAAAATCGGAAGGACGGCCCCGGGCGCAAAATTCCAGGTGTCCTGACCGGAATCAAAAAGCCGGGAGAGTTCAGAGCTGGCTGTACCAAAGGACGTCGTTAGCGAAATTCGTGGGAACAACGCGGCCCGGGCCGCACCGATATTTGCATAGGCAGCCTTGAGAAGGAGTTCCGCCTGCATGATGTCAGGCCTTTTGAGCAAGGCCTCGGAAGAAACCCCCGCAGAGATGTCCTGAAGAAAATCAATGCGGTCCAGATCCATGGTTGTCTCGAACGAAACCGGCGCTGCCGCGCCAATTAAAAGCGTCAGCGCGTTCTCAATTTGAGCCACCAGTTGTTTGTAGCGCGCGATGTCCCGCCGGGCATTTTCCAGCTGCATCTCGGACCGATAGCGGTCCAGGTCCGTTGCGATGCCCATTTCACAGCGCCGGCTGATCAGGTGATGGGCGCTTTTCTGGGTCTCGAAGGTGGTCTCGGCTAGTTTCAGGTTTGCCCGGTTCGCCGCCATTGCCAAATACGTGCTGGCAACCTCAGAGACAATCAGGACCTGGGCACTGCGCCGGGCCTCTTCTGAAGCCAAATACTGCTGCAAGGCCCGTTTTTTTAAAATTCGAATGCGCCCGAAGAAATCAATTTCCCAGGCGCTGATACCCAAATTGGCGCTGTACTCCTCGGTGGTCATGGCCGCCTCTCCGTCTGAAGACAAATCCGCCGGAAGGCGTGTTTTGCTGCCACCACCGGTTGCGTTCAATGAAGGAAAGAGTTCCGCCCGCTGAATGCCATAAAGCGCCCGCGCACGTTGCACGTTCAGGGCGGCGATCCGTAAATCTCGGTTGTTTTCCAGGGCGGTTTCGATCACCTGCTGAAGCTCACGATCGATAAAAAATTCCCGCCAAGGAACCTCCGATATCGGCGTTGCATCTGATGTTGCATCTTCGTAGGCCGAACCGGTTGGCCAGGCGGATGGGGCCGGCATATTCGGCCGATCATATTTTGGTATCAGCGAGCAGGCACCTAAAAAGACAACGGCCAACAATAATAAGAACAGGTTTTTTTTCATGTTATTGTCCCCTTGATAGTTCTGCCGCATAGTTTTTGTCCACGCCACGCTTTCGGTGTTTTCCGAGCGCCCGGTAGATCATTACATAAAAGAGAGGGGCAAACAGGGTCACCAGAAACGTAGAGGTGACCACACCACCCACCACACCAATGCCAATGGCTTTTTGGGCGCCGGCCCCGGCGCCCCTGGCGATCGCCAGAGGTAGTACGCCGAATCCAAAGGCAAGGGACGTCATGACAATGGGGCGCAACCGTAATTTGGCACCTTCAATGGTGGCCTCCAACAGGGGCATCCCCTCCTCCACCCGCGCCTTGGCAAATTGGACGATCAGGATCGCATTTTTGGTGGTCAGCCCCAGAATGGTCAAAAGTCCGATCTGGAAGTAGACATCATTGGGCAAACCGAACATCGAGGAGGCAATCACCCCGCCGATGGCACCCAGGGGCAACGTCAACAAAATCGAAATGGGAATCGGCCAGCTTTCGTACAGAGCTGCCAAACAGAGGAAAATCACGAAGATGGAAAAGGTGTAAAGCAAGGGGGCCTGAGAACCGGCCATCCGCTCCTGGTAGGAAAGGCCTGTCCAATCAAATCCGAAACCCCGGGGCAGTTGCTGCATCGCCTCTTCCATGGCCTGCATGGCCTCGCCCGAACTTCTTCCGGGTGCCGACTCCCCCCAGAAGTTGATCGAAGGAAAGCCGTTGAAACGCTCCAGTTTGGGAGATCCAGATGTCCAATAACCGGTCGCAAAGGAGGCAAACGGAACCATTTTGCCGTAAGTATTTCGGACATAGAGTTTTTTCAAGTCGTCGGGTAATTTCCGGTAGGGGGCGTCGGCCTGAATGTAAACCCGCTTGACCCGCCCGGCCTGAATAAAGTCATTCACATAGGCACTGCCGAAGGATGCGGCAATGGTGTTATGGATCGATGAAATGGGAACCCCCAGGGTACCGGCCTTTTCCCAATCCACAGCGATTCGATATTCGGGGACGTCCTCCAAACCGTTTGGACGAACGCGAACAAGCCGTGGGTCTCGCGCCACCACGCCCAGTAGCTGGTTTCGGGCAGCCATCAGCGACGCATGGCCCATACCACTTAAATCTAGGAGCTGAAAATCAAACCCGTTGGCCTGCCCCAGCTCCACCACTGCCGGCGGGGGAAAGGCGAAGACCATGGCGTCGCGAAACTGCATAAACAGCCCCATGGTCCGTCCAGCCAGGGCCCCGACCTTAAGATCCGGCCGGTCTCGAAGCTCCCAGTCCCTGAGCCGAACAAAGGCCGCCCCTACGTTCTGTCCGACACCGCTGAAACTGAACCCAGCCACAGTCAGCACTGATTCCACGGCCTCCTTTTCGTTTTCCTTGAAATGGTCCCGGACCCGCTTCATCACCGCCTCTGTTTGTTCCAGAGTGGCGTTGGCCGGTAGCATGGCCTGCACAAACATAATTCCCTGATCCTCATCCGGCAGATAGGCGGTGGGCATTCGTTGAAATAGATATCCCATTGCGATAACAATGATAAGAAACACAAGGACATACCGCAATCGTTTGGATAGTGAATGACGAACCAGTTTCAAATACTGGTCTCTGGACCGGTAGAACATCCGATCAAACCATCTGAAAAAGGGTTGCATGAAAAAAATGGCATTGTCCGCGGGTTCGTGGCCTGCCGGTACAGGCTTGAGCAGAGACGCGCAAAGGACCGGTGTTAAAATCAGTGCCACCACCACCGAAAGGCTCATGGAGGCAATAATGGTAACTGAAAACTGGCGGTAGATGACCCCTGTGGATCCGGGAAAAAATGCCATGGGGCCGAAGACCGCTGAAAGTACCAGCCCAATGCCAATAAGCGCGCTGGTGATCTGGTCCATAGACTTGGCAGTGGCCTCTCGCGGCCCAAGGCCTTCTTCACTCATGATCCGTTCAACGTTCTCAACGACCACAATCGCATCATCCACCAGAAGCCCGATGGCCAGCACCATGGCGAACATGGTCAGCATGTTGATGGAGAATCCAAACAAACTTAAAATGGCAAAGGTCCCCAGCAGCACCACCGGTACAGCAATGGTGGGGATAAGGGTGGCCCGCATGTTGCCCATGAAGAGATACATCACCAGAAACACGAGGATGATGGCCTCAAAAAGGGTTTTTACAACCTCTTCGATGGCCACCCTGACAAAGGGGGTGGTGTCGTAGGGGTAAACCACCTTCATGCCGGTGGGGAAATAACGGCTCATCTCATCGAGCTTGGCCCGGATGTTATCGGCGGTTTCCAGGGCGTTGGCCCCTGCTGACTGACGGATGGCCAGCCCGCCGGCAGGCTTTCCGTTGTAGCGTGGAGACACCCCATACTGCTCGGTACCCAGTTCCGTTCTCCCGATGTCTCGGATCCGGATGGCCGAACCATCTGGATTGATCCGCAGGGGAATGTTGGCAAACTCCTCAGGCGTTCTAAGAAGGTTCTGGACGATAATGGACGCATTCATGCGCTGGCCTTCTACAGCAGGGGCCCCGCCAAACTGACCAGCTGAAACCTCTACATTGTAGGCCCGAAGGGCCAGTAGCACATCTTCAACCGTCAGGTGATAATTGGTGAGAAGATCCGGGTTGAGCCATATGCGCATGGCGTATTGGCTCCCAAAGGTCATTACCTCCCCCACACCCGGCACCCGAGAGAGTACTTTTTCAAGGTTGGACTGAGCATAATCCCTCAGGTCATTGCCGTCCATGCTCTCGTCTTCCGAGATCAACCCAACGACCATCAGATAATTCCGGGTGGACTTGCTGACCTTGACCCCCTGACGCTGTACCACCTCCGGCAGACTCGCCATGGCAAGCTGAAGCTTGTTCTGCACTTTGGCCCAAGCAAGGTCCGGATCAGTCCCCGGTGCAAAAGTCAGCTCAACCCGACCTGAACCGGATGAATCACTGGTGGCCGAGAGATAAAGCATATCATCAAATCCGGTCATCTTCTGTTCGATAATCTGGGTCACGCTGTTTTCCACTGTTTCGGCCGATGCCCCCGGGTAAAAGAATTCAATGGCAATGGAGGGGGGTGCAATTGGCGGGTGTTGGGCAATCGGAAGGTGATAAATCCCAAGACCGCCAGCGGCCATCAGGACAATAGCGATCACCCAGGCAAAAACAGGACGGTCCAGAAAGAATTTTGATAACATCGTACGCCTCCGTTAGTTGGATGTTTGACTTGCCTGTTTTTCGCTACCAGGTGCCTCGTCCCCGGCCTGGGGAACGTTTCCGAAGGGGACCGATCTAACGGGTGCTCCCGGGCGCACTTTTTGAACGCCCTCCACAATGACCTGGTCTCCTTTTGAAATACCGGCAGACACGAGCCATTGGTCACCAATGGCTCGGTCCAGGGTCAACATCCGCAATTCGGCCGTGCTGTCTTTATTCACAACATAGGCTGTTGGGTTCCCCTTGGGATCACGCATCACCGCCTGCTGAGGAATCGTAATGGCCTGCTCATTAACGCCTTCTTTCATCTTTGCCCTCACAAACATATTGGGCAGCAAAAAGCCCTCCGGGTTTGGAAACACCGCACGAAGAATGACGGAACCGGTGGTCGGATCAACGGTAACGTCCCGAAACTGAAGGGTCCCTTCCAACGGATATCGGGTATCGTCCTCCAGAAGCAAAGTGACCACCTTTTGACCGTTTCCCTTCTGATTGAGGCTGCCCGCATCCATCTGCCGTTTCAGGCGCAGTAGTTCATTGGTAGATTGTGGCACATCTACATAAATCGGATCAAGCTGCTGAATGGTAGCCAGCGCCAACGGCTGATATGCCGTGAGGATGGCCCCCTCTGTGACACTCGATCTGCCGATACGGCCTGAAATGGGGGCAGTGATTTGGGTATAGCCCAGGTTTATTTTGGCAACCTTCAAGGATGCCTCTGCCTGCTGAATGGCCGCCTCGGCAGCCGCCACCGCGACCCGGTCACTTTCCACCTGAGCCTGGACCACTTTTAGGGTGGCCTCTGAAACGGTCGCCTCGGTCACAGCCTGATCGAGTTCAATGGCAGAAACCGCTCTGTCCTTGACCAGTTCCGAAAACCGTTGCTCGTTTGTTTCAGCAAAGGCAAGCATTGCTTTTTGCCGGTCCACGCCAGCCATGCTGGCAATGAAGGCGGCCCGGGCTCTGTCCGCTGCCTTTTTGGCGGCAACCAAGTTCGCTGCGGCAATATCAAACGCTGCCTTAAAGGGGGCGGGATCGATCTGATACAGGACCTGCCCGGCCTTGACATCCGAACCTTCCGTAAAGAGCCGCTCTTGCAATAATCCACTGACCTGGGGACGAATTTCCGCAATCCGAAAAACGGATGTACGGCCCGGCAGTTCCATGGTAAGGGCCAGTGGCTTCGGCTGCACCTTGATAGTTGCCACTTCAGCCGGCGGAAAAGCCGGTGCACCCTGTTGGCGCCCCTTGCAACTCAACATAAAAAAGCCCGGCACACCCACCAAAATTAATATCATAATCGATGTTATAAAACGGGGAGGTTGCATCACATTTTTTTCCCTTCTGGTATGAGTCATCAAAAAAGCGTCTCATTCATGGCGCACATCTAAGTCACCGCCAACTTTGCCTGAACATAAATAATTATTTTAAATTATCATTTGAAATAATATGAATGAGTGATATAGCATGGGACATCGTATCTTTCAATATTAATTTAAATTGATATTTAACTTAATGCTCGTCCAATTCCACGAGAAAGGAGAAAGGGAAGGTGGTAAAACGTGAAGATGGCAAAGAAACCCGAGCACGGTTGCTGGCGTCAGCCTGTGAAGTGTTTTCCAAGAAAAGCTACCGGGATGCCAAAATTGCAGACATTTGCCGCGTGGCCGGTGCAAATGTTGCAGCGGTAAATTATTATTTTGGAGACAAAGCCAGCCTTTACAAGGAGGCCTGGTTATATGCCATTGAAAACCTTGAACAGCTCCCCTTTCCCAAGACGGCTTCCAGTTCGCCCCATGATTCTTTGAGACAATATGTCCATATGCTTATTGAATATTTTGCCTCCGATGACCGTATAGGTCAGTTCAGCCGCTTTTATTTACTGGAGCTCCTGAATCCCACCGGCCTCATCCAAGACGCCTGGCATGAAATGATTGAGCCCCGCCGGGTAGAGCTTCACAACCTTATCCGTGACATTATCGGACCGGAAGCCAACAAACAAACCATCATCTTTTGCGAACTGAGCATCATCAATCAGTGTCGAGCACTGGTAACCACAAAAAGTAGCGACCTGCAATATTTGTTGGGCCAATCCCTTTCTCCGGAACTAATCAAGCAGCTGGCCCGTCATATCGCTGAGTTTTCACTGGCTGGAATTAAGGCAGTCGGGCATAAAAGGCAGGCATAAACTTAGTATCAATAGCTTAACAGCTTAATATTTCTGAGTATTTATTTGCGGCTTCGCGAGAGTATTTGCCTTTTTACGAATCCATCAGCATTATTTTTTAAAAAGTAAAACAGGCACAAGCCTACTCGGCGGGTGTTATTGGAATTGATTAATACGAGTCATCAAAACCATGATATTAATTGGTTATTAATAAACTGGGGGTAAAAATTTTATACCGACGCGATAATGGGTCGCATTGTCTTCCGGCGCTTCACTGCACCACTTTACTTCCCCTAAGGACATGGAGCGCAACCCTTCACACAACCCAATGCAGGGGCCATTGGGGTGAAATTCTTTAACCCGAACATTTATCGTGTCTCCTGTATGAAACGAAAAGCTCGATTCAACACACATACCACATTCACAGTGGTTAAGGGATTTGGCGTTAAAACTATACCCCTCGTTGACATGGGATATCTCCACTGGCACAGAATACTGAATCCGTGGTTCTGTTCTTTTTTCCTGGTATTGGTTCATCGAGCCTCCTGGTGGCACCGCAGTTTTGTGCCGGTCTTGATACGTCATTTATTGTCATTTCATCATCAAGGCAGATTCTCAAGGCCATCGGGGGAGGGGGAATTATAGCAATCGTAAATAATACCTAATTATATACCACATCTCTTAAAAAAATATCACAAACTTTTCGTTACCCGGAAACATTATTTTTAGAATTCTCCTGTTCGATGAAAAAATGGAGATCATCCGCATGCAAAAACGCATAGCACCATGATGATGAAATTCAAGACACCCCCCTAAAATATATAGGGGGTATCTTGATAATTTAAAGTTGCGCTCTATAAACGCCTTGATGTTTCTTTTAATTTAAGGTAAGTACTATAGGTTAGTTCGTCAGCAGATTCTGGTACTTGAAGAGGGAGGCGGATAGATAACGATTATTTTCCTAAAATTTGTCGCAGCCCGATGCTTACCCAGAGGTGGACGAATAGTTTGCCTAAACCGAGTAACATATTACTTTGAGGATTACAAAATGAAATTCTGGCGTGTTCCGTTTGATAATGAGGTTATTGAAATTACCAAAGGAACGGTGTTTATTATTGACGATCGCTGCAAAGGGTGTGGATACTGTATTGAATATTGCCCACGCAACATTCTGTCCTTTTCGGCCCGATTTAACAAAAAAGGGTATCACCCTCCCGAAGCCCTGCAACCGGATGATTGTGTCAACTGCCATTACTGTGAAATTATCTGTCCCGAATTTGCGATCTATTCAGTGGAAGCTGCGTCGCCGAATGCGGCCTGAGACCCCTCAATAGTCAGCAGGTTCAGCACAATATCAATAATTGCAACAAACTAAATTTGAAACGAGATACTATGAAATCAGCCGTATTGACCGGTGAGCATTATATGACAGGAGATGAGGCATGTGCCGAAGGCGCACTGGCAGCCGGTTGCCTGTTCTTCGGTGGATATCCGATCACGCCTGCCACCGAAGTTGCCGAGCGCATGTCCGCCCGGCTTCCTCAGGTGGGTGGCACCTTTATTCAAATGGAAGATGAAATCGCTGCCATGGCTTCGATTCTGGGGGCCAGTTGGGCCGGTCAAAAAAGCATGACCTCTACATCCGGCCCCGGATTCAGCTTAATGATGGAAAACATCGGGCTGGGAGTCTGTACGGAAACTCCCTGTGTCGTGGTCAATGTCCAACGGGCCGGTCCGTCTACGGGGCTGCCAACCATGGGAGCCCAAGCAGATATGATGCAGGCCCGATGGGGATCCCATGGGCATTACGAAATTATTGCGTTAGCACCGTCTTCGGCCCAGGAGATTTTTTCCCAAACCATTACGGCCTTTAACCTTAGTGAAAAATACCGAACCCCGGTGCTTATCATGACCGATGAAGTCATTGGGCATATGAGCGAAAAGGTTATCATTCCTGAAGCATCGGCTATAAAAACTGTCTCAAGGCCCAGGCCAAAGGGACGTAAAGATCGGTTCAAACCGTTTAAACCCGGCCCGAACGGCGTGGCGCCCATGCCCTCCGCTGGCGAAGGGTACAATATTCACGTCACCGGGTTGACCCACGATGAGCAAGGATATCCGGTGATGTCAGTCGAAACCCAGGCCGAAATGATGGAACGCTTGATCCGAAAAATTCAAGACAACCGGGATGACATCATCATGACCGAAGCACACCAATTGGAGGACGCAGAAATAGTGCTGGTCTCCTACGGCATTTCCGCGCGTACCAGCCTGGCCGCCATGCACCAGGCCCGGAAAATGGGGCTTAAGGTTGGGTTTCTTCGGTTGATCACCATCTGGCCCTTTGCCGAAGACCAGATAAAGGCTCTGGCCGCCCGAGTCAAAGGGTTTGTTACGGTGGAAATCAATCTGGGACAAATACATCTTGAAGTCATGCGTTGTGCTGGTGGCAAGGTCCCCTGCCATCTGGTAGGCCATGCCGGTGGTACCGTAATAACCCCTGAGCAAGTGCTTGGTAAAATAAAGGAGGTTTTCTGATGTCTGCCACTGCAACGGCAACTGCCGCTCCGGCCCTCTCACACCCGCTGGATGACCTGATACGAACAGACAGAATTCCCCATATCTGGTGCACCGGATGCGGGATCGGCACAGTCTTTTCAGCATGCCTCAAGGCCATGAAATCAAGTGGGCTGGATCTTGAAAAAACATCCATGGTATCCGGCATCGGTTGTTCAGGCCGAGCCGCTGGATATGTAAAGTTAGATTCTTTTCACACGACCCACGGCCGTGCCATTCCCTTTGCGACCGGGTTGAAGCTCGGTAATCCAGACCTGAATGTGGTGGTCTTCAGCGGTGACGGTGACCTGTTTGCCATCGGGGGCAACCATTTTATCCATGCCGCTCGAAGAAATATTGATATGACCGTGATTTGCGTCAACAACCTGACCTATGGGATGACCGGCGGCCAGGTAGCAGCCACAACGCCCCATCAGGCCAAAACCACCACCACACCAGTGGGTAACCCGGAATCACCTTTTAGCCTTCCCCTGATGGCCTGGGCATCCGGCGCCACCTATGTGGCCCGGTGGACAATGCTCCACATTCGGGAACTGACCGACTGTATTCAAACAGCCATTCTGAAAAATGGTTTTTCATTTATTGAGGTACTGGCACCATGTCCCACCAACTACGGACGTAGGAATCGCGAAAAGGCGTTGGAAACGCTTAAACTTTATCAGGAAAAAACCATTATTCGTAACCACGCCGATCCCGGAGAGCTGGATATTGACTTTCAGAAACGAGTTGTACTGGGAGAATTTGTTAACCGGGAACGTGCCACTTGTATAGAAAACTATGACCGAACATGCCGGTTACTATAGGAAGCCATCATGGAAAAACAAATCATTATTACAGGATTCGGCGGCCAGGGCATTATCATGGCAGGCCGTATTGTCGGCAAAGCCGCGGCCATTGGGGACAAGCTCGAAAGCTCTCTGGTACAGTCCTATGGCCCGGAATCCCGCGGGGGGGCCTGCAGCGTCCAGGTAACCATCGCTGATGGACAAATATATTATCCTTATATCAATACGCCGCAGATACTCGTGTGCATGTCCCAGGCAGGTTACGATAAGTACCGCAATCAGATGAAAGAAGATACCGTGTTAATCGTTGACCAGGATCTTGTGAAACCCTCGGATGCCGCAGATTATTTCTCCGTTCCCGCCACCCGTTTCGCCGAGGAGATGGGGCTTAAGATGATGGCCAACATCATCATGATCGGTTTTTTTACAGGCATTACGGAAGCCGTTTCTCTTGAGTCTGCTCGAAACACCGTGGCAGAATCGGTCCCCCCCAAAACCATAGCTATCAACCTGAAAGCATTTGAGCGGGGATGGGAGTTTGCCCAGGCCACGCTAAAAAGCCGCAGAAAAAAAGCTGCTGGCCACATAGGAGTTGTTGCATGAAAGGTCCGAAAAATCGCCTTCATAATGTCATGGTGGTGGGTGCCACACCTGCCGGAATTGCCGCCACAACAAAACTGGGGGAAATAGGTATTCCTGTCACCCTGGTGGAAACAGAGGCCGATCTGAACGAAAAGCTTAGTTCAGACCGCTACCGGCTTGACTCAGGTGTTTCATTTAACTATTCCCACCGCCCGGGGTTAATTCGGATTTTTCGGAACGCAAGCATACGATGCCTTATGCCTGCGACCATTGAAAAAATTCGACACAGCCAACAGGGGTTTAACGTTCGTATCAAGCAGCAGGAAACTTTTGTGAATCCGAATCGATGCACGTTGTGCGGACAGTGCGTATCCGTCTGCCCTGTCAATAACGGCAATGGGCAGAAACCAATTCACATCCGCAGCCGTTTGAGCCTGCCGGGCCAGGCCGTTATCGATAAACGCAAGCAGCCGCTTTGCCAGGCCAATTGCCCGTTAGGGGTCAACGCTCAGGGCTATATTGCCCTGGCAGGGGCAGGCCGATACGAAAAAGCCCTGAATTTGATCCGAAACGACAATGTGCTGCCGGGAATCTGTGGCCGTGTTTGCACCCACCCCTGCGAGGATGCCTGCCGCCGGGCCGAGCTCGACGAACCGCTGGCCATTCGAAATATCAAACGGTTTGTGGCAGATTCCGGAAATAATGAAAAAACAAACCGCGTCCAAACATCCTCTCCCCGGCGTAGCGAGCGCGTGGCAATCATTGGCGCCGGCCCTGCAGGCCTAGCCGCAGCAACAGATCTGGCCCGTGCCGGACTTGGTGTCACCGTATTTGAAAAAGAGACGGCTGCCGGTGGGTTACTCCGCTATGGCATTGGCCCCCATCGCCTGCCAAGGGAAATACTGGACAAGGAGTTGGAGGACATCCTGGCCGAAGGGGTTCATATCACAACAGGCCGGTCGGTAAATATCGCAAAGGACCTCGGGGAACTACGTAAAACATTCAACGCCGTGGTGCTTGCCACAGGGTCCTGGGCCGACAGACGGCTCGGTGTTCCTGGTGAAGACATGAAAGGGGTCCAAGGATGTTTGGGATTTCTAACCCGGGTCTATCGCGATCAGGTTTCCAGCCTTGACGGCAACGTTGCTGTGATCGGCGATGGCAACGCTGCGTTTGACATGGCCCGGACGCTGAAACGGCTTGGCGCGGAGGTCACCATCTTTTCTTGGTTTGCCAAGGAAGAGATTCCTGCAGATGCCGAAGAAGTGGAAAGCGCCCTTGCGGAAGGGATCCATATCCAGGACCGCAGTCAAGTTGTCGCGTTTATAGGGGATAACGGTAAATTACAGGGACTTCGGCTGAAACCGACCCGCCCGGGTCCATGTGATGCCCAGGGTATTGCCTGGCCAGAAGTTATACCCGGCAGCAAGGCATTTGAAGCAGCATTTGATCAGGCATTTGTAGCCATTGGGCAGACAGGCGCTTATAAAGGCACCCCGAACGAAGGTGGTCTGAATGTAACAGATCATGGTTACATTTGTTCCGACAACAGCGGACATACCGGTCTGGATGGTATTTATGTGGCTGGCGATGCAACCACCGGTGCCACCTCGGTGGTCCATGCCATGGCCAACGGAAGAAAAACAGCCGCCCGCGTCATTGAAAACCTGATTGGCCCGAAGGCCATACCGCAACTTCGCCCGCAACGCCCCGAAGACCGAGACTACGATCCTGTTGTATCAGATCAGGAATGTCTGGCCCGTGTATGTATGCCGGAGGCATCGGTGACCGCAAGACATGATAATTTTTGTGAAGTGGCGCTGGGGTACAATGACAACCAGGTATGTGATGAAGCAATGCGGTGCCTACAATGCGGGAGCTGTTCCCAATGCCTTGAATGCCTTGATGCATGTGATGCCAACAGGGCAATCTGTCATGACCAATTTATAGAGGAAACAACGGAAAATACCGGCGTCATTATCATTGCAGACCCTTCCATGGCACCGAACATTAAGGGCGAAGATGTCATTCGGGCATACGGCCCCCCCAGTGCCAAGAGCGATGTAAACGCCATGGTCCAACGTGGCTTTGCGGCCGCAGCCAAAGCCATGGTACTGCTAAAGGAAACCGCCACCCGCCTGAAAGGCTATGGCATTTCCTATGTTCCGCTGGACACGACCCACACAAAGGAAATACGCATCGGCGTCTTTGCCTGCCGGTGTAACGATTCATTCGGGTGGTCCACGGAAATGAACGATTATCTGGATGGGCTCGTGGCACGAAACGTTATTGTTCACGCCGAAGTCATCCCGTCTGCCTGCATTCCGGAAGGAACCACACAGATACTTAACAGCGTCCGGGAAAATGCCCTGACACGCATCGTGTTGGCCTCCTGTGTCTGTTGCCCCCTTGACTATATTTGCAGCGCCTGCACAGAACAGCGCAGCCGGCTCAAGGAAGGCCTTTTCAGTGGTACCGGCCTCAGTCGATCGATGACCCAGACATGCAACCTTCGCGGAGAAGTTTTGCGACTGATGGCCAGCGATCAACCCCTGGCCATCGATTTGTTCAAAGGCCTCATCGACCGCAGTGTGGGCCGGGCATCCAAATTACTCCCCTTCCCGGCACCGGCCCGGACATTCAACTTTACAACGGCTGTTATCGGTCAAACCGAGGCCGCGGTCACAAGTGCCATGACCCTTGCACAACTCGGCTTTGAGATCTATATGTTCGGTACCGTCAAACATCCTTTAGAATCATGTCCCGAGCATTCAAACATTCATGGATTCATTGGTTCAGAGGTAAGTGCCATCAGCGGCACATTGGGTAATTTTCAGATTCGCGTCAGCACAGGAACAGCTGAAAGAAATTTTACGGTTGGCAGCGTGATCCTGGGCGAAAAATCGCGCAATATTGCCCTGTACCATACCCACCGTGATCTGCCAGGCAAAACGGTCCAGGCAGAGATGCAAAAGGCCCAGGTACCGGGACTCCCTTTTATGAACCCGGGGACAACATCGATCTCCGGCCTTTTTCTGGCGGACCCGCCAGGTATTCAGATCTCGAAACACACACAGGGCACGGCAGCGGCTGTTCTGGCGGCAGCCGCCATCCCCAGGGGACCCCGCCAGTACCGTGGTTTTCTTGTGACAGTTAATGAAGACAGTTGCCGGAGCTGCGGGCGATGTTTACAGGTTTGCCCGTATCAGGCGATTGCACTGAAACCAAACAATGTGGGCGGCTTTATTGCCATGGTGGACACCATTCTATGCAAGGGCTGTGGCAACTGCATTTCAGTGTGCCCCTGCAATGCGGCAGACAGTCCCTTCCGGGACCAGGCTTACCTGGAACAGACCCTCGAAGAGCTGCTGATGGATTATAGACTTTAACAACAAACAACAGGAGCCTGTCAAAAACAGCGCCCCTGAAACACATACAGCGCAGGCAGATGACATCAAATGACATGTTCATTTTGACGCTAACGCCAGCATCGTTAACCAATGACCCAAATGACTTCAGAGTAACTTATGGATGACTTACAAATTATACTTTTTTGCTGTAACTGGTGCCCCCATGCCGCCTTGCTGACCCTGCAGGACCAGCAGGCCGACATCCCAATCGAAATCAAGATGGTGCGAATTCCCTGTAGCGGACGTATAAGCAAAGCCCTGCTGTTTAAACCATTCGAATTGGGTGCCGATGGGGTCATTCTGATGGGGTGCGAATCAGGATCCTGCCGATACGGGAGCGGAACCTCCACCGCACAGAAAAACACGGAAGATACCCGTCAGATATTGGCACTGCTGGGGCTTGGCGAAGAAAGATTGCGCCTCAAAAACTTTCTCCCGGACCAATCCGATGAGCTGCTGGCATTTCTTAAAAAGTTCGTCGCTGAAATTAGGCGAATGGGAAAAAGTCCCATCCAGCCCCCTACGTCCCATTGGGAGTATGATGAAAAAATGGATTCCCCAGAGGCCATCGTTTCGGCACATGACATATTTTCATGCCAAGATTGCGGCAAATGTACCTCGGCCTGCTCCCTGGCGCTGGCTGGCAAGCCTTTTTCTCCTCGGGCGCTTGCCGTGGACATCATCGCCGGTCGGACCGATGCGCCAGAAGTACGCGCAGCAGTAAATGCGTGCCTGACTTGTGGTGTGTGTTACGATCGCTGCCCAAGTGCCGTCAATTTTCCGGAATTTATCAAAGACATGCGTGCTTATTACCATAACCGAAGTCTGACCGAATCGCCGTCACATGGTGGTTTTTTTCAGAGTATGATGCGCGCCTTGACCGCCAAGGACCTAAAGCCAAACAAATGGGTGAACCTGCCAAAAGGCGTCCGGACCCGCAAGGACAGCCCCTTTCTCTTTTTTGGAGGATGCGCCGCCTACTTCGACATTTTTTTTCGGGAATTTCTTTCCGTAAAGACCCACAATATTCTGGAAGACAGCCTGCGGTTGCTTAATTTTTTCGACATCGAACCTGCGGTTTTGGAAAACGAGCGCTGCTGCGGGCATGATCTTCTCTGGTCAGGAGACCGTACCAACTTCCTGAAACTGGCACGACTGAATGCTCAGGCAATCGAAGAAAGCGGCGCGGAAGAACTGATTACCGCCTGTGCAGAATGCCATCACACGCTGCTCAATGAATACGCTCGCCATGGGATTGAACTGCCGATAAAAATTACACATATGCATGCTTTTCTGGAGCGTGAAATTGAAAAAGGCGCTGTCGGGTTCAAACCGTTGGATAAACGGGTAACGTTTCAGGATGCCTGTCGCCAAAGCCGTTTCAACGGACAGTCAGCGCTGCCCAGAAAACTGATACGCCATTTTGCGCCCAACGAGGCGCCCGAGTTGTCTGATTCGGGGCCGGCCGCACCGTGCTGCGGCAATAGCGCCTGGATCGGCTGCGACGGCTTCAGCAAGGCCATGCAGGTTCAACGTCTTATGCAGGCACGCAGCACCGGCAGCGAATTGCTGCTTACGGCCTGCCCCAAATGCCAGATTCACCTGCGCTGCGCCATGGAAGATGCCCTACGGGGCGATGAACTAAAAATTGAAATGATGGATGTTACAAGCGCTATCGCAAAGACCATCTATTGGGAGTAATGAGGAAACTATTATGACCACGTCAACAATCAAATCAACCACTGACCCGACGCCCGCTGATATGATGGAAAATCTGCGGATTGGGGTGTATGTTTGCCATTGCGGCCTCAACATTGCACAAAGCGTAGATTGCGAAAAGGTGGCCGCATTGGCTGCCGATTTGCCGAATGTCACCATCGCCAAAGGCATCGGCTATGCCTGTAGCGAACCCGGCCAGCGTGAAATACGGAAAGACATTGATGAGAATGACCTAAATCGTATTGTGGTTGCCTCCTGTTCGCCACGATTACATGAACCCACTTTTCGTCAAATGCTTCAAGCTGCCGGTCTCAATCCCTATCTGCTTGAAATGGCAAACCTTCGTGAGCAATGCAGTTGGGTACATATGAAGGAGAAAGACGCTGCCACCAAAAAGGCCTACGATCTGGTCAAGATGTCGGTGGCAAGGGTGCGCCACCTGCAGGCACTCACCGAGGCCAAATTACCCATGACCCAACGCGCCTTGGTGATCGGTGGTGGCGTGGCCGGCATTCAGTCTGCCCTCGATTTGGCCGACAACGGGTTTGATGTGATAATGGTGGAAAAACAGCCATCCATCGGCGGCATCATGGCACAGCTTGATAAAACCTTCCCCACAATGGACTGCTCCATCTGAATCCTCGGTCCAAAGATGACGGATGCCGGTCGGCATCCCCGAATTACAATCCACACTTTGAGCGAGGTAGTGGATGTCAAAGGCCATGTGGGAAGTTTTGATGTTAAGGTTGTAAAAAAGGCACGGCATGTTGATGAAAAGGAGTGCACCGCATGTGGCGATTGTTCCACGGTTTGTCCTGTGGTACGCCCGGATGAATTCAACATCGGGCTATCTTCCAGAAAGGCGATCTATTCGCCGTTTCCACAGGCCGTGCCATCGGCCTATGTGCTGAACCCCAGCGAATGTTTGGGCAACAACCCAACGGTGTGTAACAAATGCTATGAAGCCTGTGAAAAGAAGTGTATCGACTTTCATATGTCAGATGAAACGATTGTCGAACGGGTGGGCACCATTGTGGTATCAACCGGCTTGGAGCCCCATAACCCGAAGGTTCTTGATGAGTATGGATACACACGATTTGAAAATGTGCTGACAAGCCTGGAATTCGAACGTCTGGTAAATGCGGGCGGCCCCACCCAGGGCGAGCTTCTTAGACCAACTGACAGGAAAAAACCAAAATCCGTCGGTTTTATCCAGTGCGTGGGATCTCGGTCCGCCCGACGCGGCAAGCCATATTGCTCCAACACCTGCTGCATGAACACGATCAAAAGCACCCTAGTCCTCAAAGAGCACTATCCGGACATGGATGTTAAGGTTTTCTATATTGATATCCGAGCATTTGGAAAAGGGTTTGAAGATCTTTTTACCCGCAGTCGACGAACTGGGACCCATTATGTGCGAGGGCTTCCCGGGAACGTAGAAGAATTGCATAATGGGAGCCTCCGGGTGGCCGTGGAGAATACGGCCAGCAATTCCCTGGAATTCTTTGACCTGGACATGCTGGTACTGGCAGTGGGGATGGAACCTTCCGCAGGGACCCAGAAGCTTCAGGAGTTGCTGGGGCTGCAATTAACATCGGACGGTTTTTATCTGGAGGCACATCCCAAATTACAACCGGTGGACGCCGCAACCCGAGGCATCTTCTTTGCCGGTTGTGCCGAAGGTCCAAAAGACATCAAGGAAAGTGTTACCCAGGCATCTGCCGCCGCTGTCCGGGCAATCCGGCTGATGCAGGCCGAACAAATTACCGCCGAGGCAATCACTTCGGAAATCGATCCAGATCTTTGCAAGGCCTGCGGCAAATGTGCAGAAGTCTGCCCATACAACGCAATCACTGTGGATCCCAAGAAAAAGATTCCCGCCCAGGTAACCACCGCCGCCTGCAGTGGCTGCGGGACATGCGGTGCCGAATGTGCGTTTGGTGCCATCACCATGCATCACTTTACGGACAACCAGATCGTCGACCAAATCGATGCCCTGCTGGAGGAAAATCCTGAAGAAAAAATCCTGACCTTTGCCTGTAACTGGTGTTCCTATGCCGGTGCGGATTATGCCGGGGTCTCCCGGCTACAGTATCCACCCAATGCCCGGTTGATCCGGACCATGTGTTCCGGCCGTGTAGACGACCAGTTTATCTGGCATGGATTTAAAAAAGGAGCACCCGTCATTTTGGTGAGCGGCTGTCATATTGGGGACTGCCACTATATCGACGCCAACCACTGGACCCAAAAACGGGTTGAAAAGGTTCGCCGCAAGATGGAAAAGAAAGGCATTCGACCGGAACGGCTCCAGTTGGAATGGATCAGTGCAGCGGAGGGGGTCCGGTTTGCAGAGGTCATGACCCAAGTAGAAGCCCTTAGAAAAACCGTGACCCGTCAGGAGATTGCAGAAACCATTGCGGTGCTCGAACGACGATAGCACCAATCTTTCCGGACAAAAAGAATTACCCGTAGTCATTTAATGCCGGTGTACCGGTCCTTGACCGGCACACCGGCATCAGGATTGATTGCGGTTGTCATAATCTCATCCGATTGATTTATAGACCCTGACCGAAATCAACTCAAAATACTGCCCAAACGCTCAGGGTCAGGGAACCGCTATAAACTGCTATGAATCGGGGAGGTTAATGTTTGGTTCTTTCCGCCACTGACAATCACTTCATAAATCTCCACTTTCCTTTTTTTGCCCTTGAGCGGACGTGGAGGGAGTTTTTGGAAAGTAACCGGTGCGGTGATCATTGCCATTTTTTCTCGAATGTCGCGGTATACGGAGCCGCTGATTAAAATCTGGTTGGACCCGGCTACCGATTGAATCCGTTGTGCCACATTCACCGCATCCCCAATCACTGTATAATTCATGTGGTCCTCAGAGCCGATATACCCTGCCACCACCTCTCCGGAATTAATACCAACCGTCAATGTCAGGGTTGGCCAATCTTCGCAACGATTTTCTTCATTGAACTTGGCAAGGGTCTCTCGCATATCAATGGCGGTTTGAAGCGCCCGGCAGGCGTCATCCTTTCCCGAAATCGGGGCACCATAAAGTGCCAGCATGCCATCCCCCATCAATTTGTCGAGGGTCCCTTGATATCGGAAAACGATCGGTGTCATACGGGAAAAATATGAATTGAGTATTTCAACGACCCGTTCATGGTCTATTTTTTCAGAAAGGGACGTAAACCCTTGAAGGTCAGCAAAAAGAACCGTCACATACTTGCGTTCCCCCCCCAATCGAAGATTTTCCTTGGTGTCGATAATTTTCTCCCGAACGGAGCTGGAAAAAAACCGGCCAAGGTTCAGGCGCTGCCGTTCTTCCTGGATTAGCTGGCTGTAAATTCTAGACAGGATAATCCCAGTAGCAAAACCGTCGGCGACGAGGCTTAAGAATCTAACCATGTTGGGATCAAACCCATTTGTTTCCGTTCGTCGAAACCGAAGAATTCCAATACAATTGGTATTACTCATTACTGGCAGGCAAAGAAGGCTGCCGAAGGCTCTGTCCCCCGTTGCTTTTTTCATCCCCTCCTCTCCTGTTAGTAGTACCGGAGATTTTGTTTTTATCGCTTTGCGGGTCGCATCGACTTCTGCCGTCCAGTCAGTCTCATAGGCAACCGCCGTCCCAACCGTAGCAACCGCATCGAGTACCTGTTTTGACTCGTCAAATAACGCCAGCGTGACATTCTCAAAAGGTAGGTTACGCATCAACACGTTCAGCTGGTTCTCCCAAAAAACCCGTGAGTCCAGGTCATTTATCAATCGCAGCGTCTCACCGAGCTCTTTTAGGATCGACAACTCTTTTATCTTCGCCTCGTAACCGACCTGGATTTTAACAAGTTGAGATTTATAAACATCCCGCTCCCGAGCGACCCGATTAAATTCTTCTTTTGGTTCCCTGTGGACAGCCATGCCCCTCCTCCTCTAAGACACCGAAAAAAGTGACTGGTTATCTTCTAAGACCCGTGCTACCTCTTGGGCCATGGATTCTATCACCTCGTTATTGAGTCCTTTGAAAACGTGCCTCAGGGCCTTAAATTGCCCAAAAGTCAACCCGCTTGATATGAATTTTTCACGACCCGTTTTTTCTTCACCGATCGCTTGATGGTAGAGATGGTCGGCAAGTGCAATAATCGCCGCCAGAAGAGAAATTCCATGGGATGCATCAGGCTGGTGGTGGTGATGGTAGGCAATCGTATGTGACAATTTTTCCGGTAAGTTCCAACGGATTGCCACCACCTTACCGATCATGGCATGGTTCAAGCCGTATTTTTCTTCCTCCATTTCATAAACCGGCGTTTTGTGTTTAACCGCTGCACGGCAAACCTCATTGAATAAATCCGGAAAATGCGCCATGAGAAAAATCTTACCCGCATCGTGAATTAACCCAGCGGTGAATCCGCTTGCGCCTTTCATCTCTGGAGACTTGGCACATAGATACTCTGCAATTATGGCCGTTCCGATTGAATGATGCCACAGAGCGTTGGGGCCTGATAATCCATCAAATTGGATATTTTGAAACGTTTTGGCTGCTGACAAACCAAAGGCAAGATTCTGGATTTCATCGGTTCCCAGAATGACCACAGCTTCTTTTACGGTATCAATCTTTCGATAAACCCCATAAAATGCTGAATTAACAATTTTCAACATTTTCAGTGTCAGCGAAGGATCCGTTTCAATAACTTTAGCCAAGGCATCGATCATTGCATCCGGATCTGCCAGAATGTTAAATAACTTCGATGCGACACCCGGCAAAACCGGTAATGCGTCGACATTATTAAGTCGGGTAGCAATGAGAGAGGCATATTGTTTTCTTTCTTCCAAACCTTCTTCCGATGTCATGGCATAAATCACTTCTTCGAGATGCTTTTCCAACTCTTTGTCGGAGGTCACCGGTGGGTTTGAAGCAATGATCTTATCAAGTGTCGGCGCCAGCTTATAATCAAAGGGGAGTCTATTCACAAATCCCTGCTGTTCTTTCTTTGTCAGCTTGCTAAGCCCATGCCACAGGGCCTTTGCATCCAGCGACAACAATCGCTGAAACAATCGTCCCCGGGCCAGCGTGAAATAAAGCTGAATCGTACCGACCCGTTGCTGATCGCGTGAACGCTCCGAAGGCATGCCCCCCCCCCGAAGCACTGTCCTTACCTCTAATTGCTTTCCCTCCTCTTTCGCCTCTGCTTTGGGCCTTGCCTGCTGAAACAAATCGCTGATGGACCGTCCCTCATCCGGAAACAGTGAAAAACCGATCTTGACGTGGGTTGCCTCCGGTAGGATCTCTTGAACGGCCTGTTTGATCCGGGCCCGAACCCTCAGGGCACCTTTTTTGTCGGTGGCAAAACAGAGCAGCAGCAATTGATCCTCATCGATGCCGAAAACAGTATCGCTCTCACGGAAATAGGCGGCAAACCGGTCTTGAAAATCCCCCAGCATGGAAGGCAAGATCGTACCCGTATCATGGGATCCAAGTTGGACACATACGATGGCAAGAGATGTTTTGCTTCTAAGGGCCTTGCTGAGTTCTTTTTTCACCAACTGATGATGGGTTCCTGACAACCGGTAGCGTCCATTTGCATCGGCCACGACGGTCTCAATGTCCGTAATTGCACCGATCACATCAAGTCCGTCCTGAAGCAGTTCCCCTTCGCTCCGGCTGGAGACCTCACATACAATTCGTGGCAATCCGATCAGTAGTTTTTTTGCATTCGTTTTCGATAACGGTTTTACCCGATTGATAAACGCAGCAATTTTGGTTTTATCAGCATTTTTTGTAATTCTTCGGAGAACGAGTTGAAGGGTTTCTTCCCTCATTAGAACAGGGTCCTTATTGACTTTGGTAACACCCGGCAAAGTCGGTTTGAGTTTGTGGTTTACCCCCTCTCTTTGTAATACGAGGGCAAACTCCCAGCACAGGTATCTTCGCTATAAATATGATCGAGTATTTCAAGCCAAAACGGTTCTATGACATCAGCTATCAGGTGTTTTTAAAGAATGCAAGATGGGTTTAGCTTTTACAGGTAATCAGTGGATAAAGCCCACGAAAAGTATTTTCCGTGTGTCTTAGGGATTTCTATAATTGACTTTTAGTGATTCCTTTCTTCTCTCATGTTTAATTTATCCTAATCTTCTGCTACGAAATTAATCCGTTCACGCCAAAAATTGAATGTCGAATTGTTGCACATTTTTTTATTTTGGTTATACCCCAATTCAGCGTTCTTTTTTATTTACTGAGAATAAAAATATTTAGTTTGCTTTATAGTTAAGGATTGTTTATAGTATGCTAAATTAATTAATGATATTTAATACGCCAACTGGACTCTTTGCAATAACGATATGGGTATCTATTAAGCTTAACTAAATAATCACTCCATCCATCACTACACAAGCTTAACTTCTGCAGCGATGGATCGCACCTTCGCTTAATAATTTTTTGTATCAAAACGCCCTGCCTCGAAGAGTGTTTCTGAAACTTAGCGTTCAGATTTAGAAAACATTTGTTTATGTTGATCGGCCTCTTTAATTTTCGCTGAAGTTACATGGTGCAATAATTTATTAAATACAATTAACATATTGATATTAAAGAATATCAATATGTTTTTCATCTTTTAACTTTAGAAAAAAATAATGATTCAATCAATGTGATAAGGTCCATAGCTTTAACGAAGGAAAGCATTTTAATGAAATACAAATCATATACGCTTAAAAACTATCATACAATTCCACAGCTAAAAGGTATGCGTGAGATGACCGCATCCGACATCAATGTTGTAGGAAGGATTTTCCCCTTTAAAACAAACAATTATGTAGTTGAAGAACTTATTGATTGGGAAAATTATGATCAAGACCCAATCTATACCATAAATTTTCCACAAAAACGGATGATTAGTGAGAAAAATTTTGATCTCATCTCAGCTCTTTTAAAAACCGGTGCAGATACGCCAACCCTTAACCAGAACATTAGTAGAATAAGACTTGGGCTCAATCCACACCCCGCGGGACAACTTGAATGCAATACGCCTGAAATAGATGGGGTCAAAGTGACGGGAATCCAACATAAATACAGGGAAACGATGTTGGTGTTTCCTGCACAGGGCCAAACATGCCATGCGTATTGCACATTCTGCTTTAGGTGGCCCCAATTTACAGGAATGAATGACCATAAAATGGCATTGACACAATTAGAGTATTTTCACGAATACATTCGGCAACATCCAGAAATAACGGACATTCTTTTCTCGGGTGGCGACCCTATGGTTATGAATTCAAAACGGTTGGAACGCTATATCAATGCTGTGCTTACTTCAGGGCTTTCAAATCTTAGAACGATAAGGATAGGCACAAAATCCCTCTCTTTTTGGCCGTATCGGTATCTCACAGATAAGGATTCAAAAAAAATCCTTGAACTTTTCCGAAAAATTACAGACGCCGGACTTCATCTATCCATAATGGCCCACATAAATCATTACAGAGAGATGTCAACCTCAGCCTTTCGTGAGGCTGTGAAACGAATCAGACAGACTGGGGCCGTTATCCGATCTCAATCACCAGTCTTAAATCATGTAAATTCCTGTTCAACGATATGGGAAAAAATGTGGGTTGATCAAGTAAACATGGGGATCGTCCCATATTACATGTTTGTGCCTCGAAATACAGGGTCGCATAGGTTCTTTTCCATGCCGTTGGTTCGAGCGTATGACATATATCGAAAGGCATTCAGCCATGTAAGTGGCCTTGCAAGAACAGTCAGGGGCCCAAGCATGTCAACCCTTCAAGGGAAGATCAAGATAGATGGAATACCTGAAATAAACGGCAAAAAATATATCGCCATGTCGTTTATTCAAGGAAGGTTTTCTGAGTGGGTAAAAAAACCATTTTTTTCCGAATATGATGATAAGGCCTGCTGGATTGATGAATTGCAGCCAGCATTCAAAGAAAAAAATTTCTTTTTTGATAGATGTGAAAAATCGTTGAATTAGGGCCGATCTCCTTACTTTCCTGCACTTTTCTTTTCTGCACCCAACACTGCAGATACGCAGGTAATGATAGTTTGGGCATCAACGTCTGTTCGCATACCCGGACAGACGCCTGCCATAACATGCCAGTTTTGAGGATCCTTTATAACGCTTTCAATGAAGGGCCACGCACGACACATGCGCGGCTTAACAGGATGGATGGAACACAGTTCTTCTTTTCTAAAAATACAATACCCGTCTTTGCCCTGTGCGAGCACTTTGTTTTTACCGGAACGTTGGCAGTAATCTTTTGTCAAACGATCAAGCGGAATGCCCGTAAATTCGAAAATGGCTTCCAGATCCGTCGCGGTTACAAAGGTACCGCCATATCCTTTGCAGCACTCGCCGCATTTTTTACATTCAAAAATATTTTCGCCGCCAATTTCGCCGTGCTTCCCGTCAAATGTCATGCCGAGTCTCCATTGCTCTTTTCAGGGTCAGTTGATCGACATACTTCAAGTCACCCCCAACAGGAACGCCGGAAGCAATCCGCGACACCTTGGTTGAAAATGCTTTCAGCCGTTCCGAAATGAAAGAGGCGGTCGCCTCACCTTCGAGGTTGGTGCCTGTGGCCAGAATGACTTCCTCAATACCGCCAGCGTCGACCCTTTTGATCAGTTCAGCGATGCGTATATTTTCTGGACCAATCCCATCCATGGGAGACAGACATCCGCCGAGAACATGATAAAGTCCCCTGTATCCACCGGACTTTTCAATGGACACCATGTCAGCGGGCTCTTCCACCACGCACAGCAGCGTATCATTTCTCGCAGCGTCCGCACAAATCGCACACCTTTCTGAATCGCTCAATGAAAAACACATCTGGCACAAACAAACTTTGTCTTTTACCTGCATTAGGTTTTGAGACAACATTTCCACCGTTTTTCGGGGGGAGCGCAGAATATAGAGGGCAAGCCTCTCAGCTGTCTTTCCGCCAATGCCAGGCAAAATGGAAAAGCTCTTTATCAGTTCAAGTATCGAGGGAGGATAGTGTTTCATTGTCACTCTCTTTCAGTCGCTCATTACATCAAGCCAGGAATGTTCATCCCCCCTGTCAGCTTGCCCATCTTTTCAGCAACCATCTCTTGCGATTTCTGCAAAGCATCGTTGACGGCTGCCAGAACAAGGTCCTGAAGCATTTCGATATCCTCCGGATCGACGACTTCTTTTTCTATTTCAATGGAAATCACCTGTTGGCGGCCATTGGCCACGGCCTTCACCATTCCACCACCGGCAGAACCTTCAATCGTCTGTTCGGCCACCTCTTCCTGAAGCTTGATCATCTTTGCCTGAAGCTTCTGGGCCTGCTTCATCATGTTTCCCATACCTTTCATAATCACTACCTCCTATTACATCTCAAAACATATGGCCGGCCTACCGATCCGGCATCATTATTTATTCAATACCTTGACATCCACAACCTTGCCATTAAAAAGATGCATTGACGCAGTTACCAGTGGATTATCAAGTGCTTCTGTTTTGATCTTGTTTTCAAGGGTTTTATTCTTTTGGTCCGTTGCCTTATGGCCCACCTTTTCTTTTAGGGCAATATCCACCTCTTTGCCAAAAAATTCACTGCATATCCGCTTAAGGATCTTCATGTTTTTGGGCCTTTTGATTCTTGACAGATTAAATGAATTGCCTTTTATTTCTAAGGTTAACACATGGTCTACAATGTCAACCAGACGGCTTTTAGCAAGGTTCGGCGCCAAGGATGATTGTTGTTCAGCAATCATGTTTAAAATCTGTTGCCACGTTTGATCATAGTTTTGGGAAGAGGATACCAGTGTCGCTGTATGCGGTGCCACCCTGCCCACCATGTGAGGCTCATCAGGGGGTGCTGCCGGCGGATCGGGAATATCCGAAACAGCCACAATTTCCTCCGGCGAATTGCCAAAATCTGCCTGAGGATCACAAATTGTTACCCCCTTGCCAGATGTAATCGTGGACCGTAACTGGTCTAAACGATCAATGAGCACCTCGATCGGCAAAGCAGGGGTTAAGCGTGCCATCCGAATGAAGGCCATTTCCATGGCGATCCGTGGTTGCGTCGAAAATCGAATCGTACCTTCCTCACGAGCAAGCAGGTCCATCAATTGCCCCAGCGCCGCGCTTGTCATATGCGTCAATTGACTTTTGGCCGCTTCAATTTCATTGGGTTGCAATGTCAACAGCTTTTCGGGCCGCTGCGCTGTCTTGATGATGAAAAGATCCCGGAAATGGGCCATCAGATCGTGATACAGTTTTTTCAAATCCTTACCACTTTGGTAAATGATATCCAACATCTCCAAAGCACCGGCAACATCTCCTTGGCAAATTGCTTTGCTAATGGCAAAAAGCTCCTGTGTATCAAAAACGCCCAAAATATTGAGCACCATTCCATGGGATATCTCGCCATGGGAACAGGCCACCACCTGATCAAGAAGGCTCAAGGCATCCCGCATGCTGCCATCGGCCTCTCTGGCGACCACCCAAAGGCTTTCTTCAGGTATTGGCACATTTTCGTTGGTACAGATAGCAGCCATATGAGAAACTATCTGCTGGGCGTCAATCCGGCGAAAATCATACCGCTGGCATCGAGATAGAATCGTTATCGGAATTTTGTGAGGCTCGGTGGTGGCAAAGAAAAAGAGAATATGCGCCGGTGGCTCCTCAAGCGTTTTTAACAGCGCATTGAAGGCAGCAATACTAAGCATATGGACTTCATCAATAATATATATCTTATACGCGCTATTGGCCGGCATATATTTGATATTGTCACGGAGCTCACGAATCTGATCCACACTGTTATTGGATGCGCCATCAATTTCAAACACATCTGCGGAATGCCCCGCTGTAATTTCCATACAGGATTGACATTGGTTACAGGGAATAGGACTTGGCCCATCCTTGCAGTTCATTGCTTTTGCCAAAATGCGCGCCACCGTCGTCTTTCCGGTACCTCTTGGGCCAGAAAAAAGAATGGCGTGGGCAACACGACGAGAAGATACAGCATTGGATAGTGTTTGGGTGACATGGGGTTGGCCGACAACTTGATCAAATGTCTGGGGTCTATATTTTCGCGCAAATACGAGATAGGCCATGGCCAACGTTCCTAGCCCGCCAACAAACCGCTTTTAAATGTCCATCCAAGATGGTTGTATGGCGTGATGTTAAAAGCACCGGTATTAGAAGGCGTGAAGCTCATAAAGATGATATGGCGGAGAGAGAGGGATTCGAACCCTCGGTGCCGCTATAAACGACACACACGATTTCCAGTCGTGCACCTTCAGCCAACTCGGTCATCTCTCCGTATGTATTCGAAAAAGGAGGAGGTGATATTATCAAACTTGCCCGTGCCAATCAGAAGCCTGCAATGATTCTCTCTGCTCCGGTTATGCACGATACGGCTTTGATAGTGCCCGTTATTGCGTCTCTCCTCACCAACAATCTCATCTTTGGCGGAGAGGGTGGGATTCGAACCCACGATCCCACTTTTGGCGGGATACCGCTTTTCGAGAGCGGGGCCTTCAGCCGCTCGGCCACCTCTCCGATACCTTTCGATTCAAATTACAAGATGCATTTCATATAATGTTTCAATACCGCTGTCAACATACTATCGGAAAAGCGTTACTCAATAATGCAATGAGGCGAAACTTTTTTATCTGATTGTAGCACCCTTGATTGTCCCCACCCTTTATAGTATAGATGTCACAACGTTTTGCCGCATGAAACGACAATGATCAAAATATAGTGTTTATTTAATATATTGAGTTTTGGGCCCTCAAAAAAGAGAGGACCAAAATTGGATCATGTTGATATTATCTCGCTTTTTAAAAATTAAGGAGTTTTCTCAATGGCCAGGATATTCCCCTTCAGAGGGATCCAATATAATCAAGAGAAAGTGGGGGCGTTATCGGATGTAATGACCCCTCCCTATGATGTCATCTCAACAAAAGAACAGGAAAGTTTTTACGCCCGGCACCCCCATAATATCATTCGGTTAATCTTAGGCAAAACCTTTGAAACCGACACACCGGCTGACAATCGTTACACACGCGCAGCCGAAAATTTCAACAAATGGCAAACGGAAGGGGTCCTTACCCAAAACGAACTTCCGGCACTTTACGTTACGGCCGTTGATTTTCCGGTCAATGGTGACACGCGAACCCGATACGGGCTGATTGCACGGGTGGGTTTAGAGCCGTTTGAAAACAAAATTATTTTGCCCCATGAGCGGACCTTTTCAAAAGTAAAAACAGACCGTTTTGAACTAACAAAAGCTTGCCGGGCAAATTTTAGTCCCATTTTCTCAATCTACGCCGAAAGCAGCAGCGTTTTAAATGTCTTACTTACGGCTGTTAAAAATGCAGGGGCCCCTCAAAGCGATGTCACGGATGATAAAGGTCACCGCCATCGGTTGTGGCCGATACTTGACAGTGAAATTCACCGATCCATTCAGGAATTCTTCAGCGACAAGCAACTTTTCATTGCAGATGGACACCATCGGTACGAAACGGCGCTTAACTATCGAAACTGGCTGGCTGAGAATACAGGCGACTTTGATGCGTCACACCCGGCCAATTCGGTATTAATGTACCTATGCGGCATGGATGATCCCGGTCTTACTGTACTCCCGGCCCATCGGTTGCTTTTAAATGTACCAAAGGAACAGCTTGCCGCGTTGCCGACTAAACTGGCAGATTATTTTGACATTACAACCTATCCATACGCAACCGAAAGCTACCCGAAATTCCTCTCCGATTTAGGAGCTTGCGGGAACCAGACCGGTATCGGTGTCTGCATCCATCAGGACCCGAACATCTATCTTTTACGTCTAAAAGAAGGGGTTATGGACACGCTTTTTAAATCCGAAATACCTGATGCGTTGAGATATCTCGATGTAACGGTTCTCACACGACTGATTTTCATGCATCTTTTAGATTTTGACGAAAAAAGGTTGGATAATGAGAAAGAGATCGCCTATACCAGCGTTGAATCACGGGCCCTTGAGGCTGCCGAAACCGGTGAGTGCGATGTGGCGTTTATCTTAAACCCCACATCCATAGAACAGGTCCAGAAAGTCGCCAACGATGGGTTGATTATGCCACGAAAAACGACTTATTTTTATCCAAAAGTCATTACCGGGCAAGTCATCAACTCATTGTTATCGGATTAGTTTACAATCTCATGAACACCCCTTTCAGACCCTATATCAGAAACATCCACGCAGGTAAGCACCCTAAAAAAAGGGTAACTCCGAAAGCGTGCATCTTTATGGAAGGTTGTGCCTGTTGACTCTCGACTGTAGACTCACGACTTCCGGCACAGCCGGATTAGGACGGATCATGGTAGAAACATCTGCGCCACTTCAGGTGAATACGTATTATTCTTCAAATGAATGACAAGGGGAGGCGGCATTACAAGGCCCCTTCCCCCGCCTTTCTCTCCTTCGACCAGAAAAAGTTTGCAGGGGAGCCCTTCCTTTGTTTGGATCGGCCGAATCATTCTGGGCTCAAGGCCTATCTCCCTCATTTTAGAGATGAGATCAACCATCCGCGTAGTCTGATAAATTGATACAAACCGGCCCTTGTTTTGCAATAAACGATAGGCCGCATCAACAATGTCAAAAATGGTTACCTTGACCTCATGTCGTGCCACTGCCCGCTGGGAGTTAGGACTGATACGCCCATCAATTGTTTTATAAAAAGGGGGATTGGCAAGTACCAAATCAACACATCCGTTAACGTCAGAAGCTTTCAGGGACCTAATATCGCCCAGTGTAATGTTCACATGCTGTGACATGCCGTTATCGACGATATTTTCTTGGGCAAGGTTTACGAGGGCCGCCTGGATCTCCACGCCGAAAATCTCTGCGGTCGGGCACCTGTAACCCATGATCAATGGTATGATCCCACAGCCTGTTCCCAGGTCAAGGACACGACGCCCCTGAAGCGCCGCTGCAACATGGGCCAAAATAACGGCGTCCACGGAAAACCGATAGCCAAAGCGCGCCTGCTTTACGGTCAACCGCCCATCAAATAGAGTATCCATGGTAATTTCAGCCATCATAAAATCTTTCAAGGGTGCACCCCCCCATTTTACATTCGCCCCACTTTGAATTTGATGTCCCGGATGATCTTATTTCCTAACGCCCTGTTCAATCCCCCGATCATCTCCTTTTTCTGAAATCTCAGATTATGGGCCCAGACAGAGCTCGTGACATGAACCGTCAGCGATGTTCCTTTCAACGCAGCGGGGCGGGCATTACTGGCAACGATCTCATCAACGACATCCTGCCAGCATTCGTCTATCCGAACAAGGAGTTGATTTGTTTCCTGCCGGCAGCTTTGAAGAATTTGAGGCAAAATGTCCCCCAAAAGAATAAATTTTTTAGATGGCTTTCGTTCTTCGCTCATGCTATTGCCCCTTAGTCAGCAGTTGAATATTGGCCACGAGTCCACTTGCAAACGACTGAAACAAACGGTTGCTTGATAGTTAAAAAAAGAAACGACCCGCTGTCAAGAGAAACACCGGAACCATTTTTCCTTGACTTGAAACGCACTCTAACTTAGATATTAGGTATTTAAATACCATCATGTAGAATGCATCAACACATTTTAGATAGTTCTGCGCATTCAAAACAATACCAATGTCCCCCACTTAATAACTAAAACAGGATAAAAATATGAATTGGGATTGGGAAAAATTAAAAGAACAGCAACAGCAGCAAAAAGGTGGTGTGCCGCCGCAAGTGGATGAACTGTTTGAAAAAATGAAAAATTTCAAATTCCCCGGTGGCGCCGCATTTATTGTGCTAATTATCATCGTTTTGCTGTCACTGACGTCTATTTATACCGTGGCGGTGAATGAAGTCGGCATTGTTCAACGCTTTGGGAAATATGTAAGGGAAAGCCAGCCAGGGCTCAATTTCAAGCTTCCGGCAGGTATCGAAAAAGTGACGAAAGTACCCGTAAGACGCGTTTTTAAAAAGGAGTTTGGTGCCAGACAGGAGTTTACAGACAACCGGTCACGATTTCTTGCGACCTCAGATACGGAAAATGCATCGTTGATGCTTACAGGTGACCTTAATGTTGGTCTCGTTCCCTGGATCGTCCAATACCGAATCAGTGATCCTTACAACTTTCTGTTTAAGGTTCGAGATGTTGACCGCCTGCTTTCGGACATGTCCGAGGCTGCCATGCGCCTTGTTGTGGGGGACCGCAGTATCAATGAAGTGATCTCCAAACGAAACGAAATTGCGGTTGAAGCCAAAGAGTTGCTGCAGGCGGAATTGAACAATGCGGACGCCGGTATTAATATCGTCACCATCGAAATGAAAAAAACGAATGTGCCCGGACCGGTACAACCTTCCTTTAATGAAGTTAACCAGGCCGTCCAGGACAAAGAAACGATGATTTACCAGGCCAAGGAAGATTATAACAAAGCCATTCCAACCGCGAAAGGAGAGGCGGAAAGAACGATTCGGACCGCCGAAGGATATGCGCTCGAACGGGTGAATCAGGCAAAAGGTGATGCATCCCGGTTCATGGCCTTTTATGAGGAATATGCCAAAGCCAAGGACATCACCAAGAGAAGACTCTACCTTGAAACAATCAAAGAGCTCCTCCCGAAACTTGGCAAAAAATACATTATCGACGCCGATCAGAAAAATCTGCTTCCGTTTTTAAATCTATCAACAGAAGGTGGGACAAAAAAATGAAACCAAAGGGACTACTTCTCTTTCTCATAGTCATTCCGGTTATTATTATCGCCATGTCCGTTTATGTGGTGGATGAAACACAACAGGTGGTCATCACCCAATTCGGAAAGGTCGTTGGAAAACCGAAAACCACACCGGGGTTGCAGTTCAAACTACCGGTTATCCAAAAAGCGACCTATTTTCCCAAAAATCTGCTGGCATGGGATGGTGACCCAGGACAAATCCCTACGCGGGAAAAAACTTACATCTGGGTTGATGCGTTCGCCCGATGGAAAATTGTTGACCCTGTAAAGTATTTTCAAACTGTTACCTCTGAATTGAGCGCCAAAAGCCGGCTTGATGATATCATCGATCCGGCAGTTCGAAACGCGATCACCTCCTATCGGCTGATTGAAACAGTCCGAAAAAGCAATCGGGTGCTTGACATGGCCGAGATCGGCATTGACGACAACGAGAGAAAAAGACCCTTGGGCTATAAGATTGAAGTGGGGCGAGAAGAGATCACCCGCATCATATTGCAGGAGGCCCAACCAAAACTCGCAAAGTTCGGCATAGAGCTTGTGGATGTTAAAATTAAGCGGCTTAATTATGTGGAACAGGTTCGAAAGTCGGTTTATGGCAGAATGATTGCCGAGCGAAAACAGATTGCAGAAAAATTCCGCTCAGAAGGCCAAGGCGAGGCCCAAAAAATATTGGGCGAAAAAGAAAGAGATTTAAAAGCGATTGAGTCTGAAGCGTATCGCAAAGCGCAGGAACTTATGGGGAAAGCTGACGCCGAATCTACCAAAATATTTGCACAAGCTTTTGGCGCAGACCCTGAATTTTATTCTTTTGTCAAAACCCTCGAAACGTATAAGGAATCTCTTGATGAAAACAGTTCGGTTGTGCTGTCAACAGACTCTGATCTGTTCAAGTATTTAAAGGGGTATTCCAGCACCCCATAAAGGAAGGCGTCGAATCACGTCACGCAACCGCCTCACCCAAAACCATAAAAGCACCCCCGTCGTAACGGGAGTGCTTTTTTGTTTTACATCATATCGGATCAAAGGCGGGATTATTTACCCTTGCGTCGCTGGTGGCGTGTCCGGGCTAATAATTTTCGATGTTTATGTTTTCTCATTTTTTTCCTTCGTTTCTTGATAACACTACCCAATTGATCACCTCCAATCCTATCTTTTCTTTAGCTTAAATTTTAAAATTTCATTGATACCATTATTACTTTCGAATTGTCCACCTTTTTTTATTTATTTTTTTTATATCATGAAAAGGACAGGTTGCACGATTAGAACGGCTGTGTTACTTTCACCAAAATATCGTAATCAACTAACTGATATTCTGAAACAAACAATGACATCTGAAAAACCTTTAGCCACCTTTACTCAAGATCAATTGGGAATACTCACCAACTCTGCCGCAATGGCAGAGGAATTGGTGAGCAACGCCTATAAAATGTCTACCAACCAGTGGCTCCGGCGGCGGTATGATTTTAAAACATTAGTGGACCTGTCTCCCGATGAAATTGTCTTTGGACCATTCGCTCAAATCATAAGATATGAGGGGAAAAAACAAAATACCACCTTGGGATCGGCCAATTACGATTTCTACAAAATATGCCTTCAGGATCATTCCATCCTATCGGTTCTTGGCCAACAATCAAATTTAGGGCTATTTCCGTTCTCCTTGTATATTGCCACCCACGAACTGATTCATATAGTTCGTTTCAGCAAGTTTCTGTGCAACTTCATGGCGCCATCTGAAAAAAAAATACTTGAAGAGGCGTTGGTCCACAAAAAAACGCGTTCTATACTAAGCAATGTCAATGTCCTTGACTTGGATATTGTCCTTCAGTTTTTTGAAAACTGGCACATCCCTCTCGATAAACTTGGTAATCTTTAAAAAATTTGCGCAGGATTCTTGACAACTGAAAAGCAGGATCTATATTTTAACAAAATCTAAATTCATAAGATGATAACCTTTTAAAAAATATAGTATATTTTTCAGTATCTTCAGTTCGGGGAGGACCTAAATGCCCATTTATGAATACCAATGCGATAAATGTGGAAAAACAGAGGAAGCTATTCAAAAATTTTCAGACCCACCATTGACGACATGCAGCCATTGCACGGGCCAGCTCCATAAACTGATATCCCAAAGTAGTTTCCATCTGAAGGGAACTGGCTGGTATGTTACTGATTATGCGAACAATTCAAAAAAGGCTGATGCAGCATCTGAAAAAAAAGGAAGCGCCGCATCCACCAAATCAACCGATACTTCAAAAAAATCAGACGGATAAAAAATCCAAAATTATATGAAATGTCCGGCACAAGCTCTTTACAAAAAAGAAACGGTGATTATTTTGAACAGGTAAACCAATTGGCGACTGGTTTTGATTTCTTTTCGCAGCCAAACCCTATGAATACAAAAAAACAAACCGTCAAGCTGAAACACAGCATGGCAGTTGAAATTCGCAAATGAAACGAATTTTAGAATACCTTTATCCTAACATGTCATAATAGAAAGGAGAGTTTAACCGATGAAACTGAAACCATTGCAGGATCGAATTTTAGTGCAGCGTGTGGAAGAGGAAACAACCACAAAAGGCGGCATCATTATTCCGGATTCAGCCAAAGAAAAACCGGCAGAGGGAAAAGTGGTTGCTGTTGGCGCGGGCAAAGTCAGTGATGATGGAAACCGGATTGCCCTTGAAATCAAGGCAGGCGACCGCATTTTGTTTGGAAAATATTCCGGAACAGAGGTCAAAATTGAGGGCACAGAATATCTCATCATGCGGGAAGATGACGTTCTTGGCATTATCGAATAATCAACAGATGAAACGGAGGTATGATTAAAATGGCTAAAATAATTAAATACGATGCTAAAGCCAGGGAAGCAATGCTGAACGGCGTCAAAGCTCTTGCCGATGCGGTTGTTGTAACACTTGGCCCCAAAGGCAGAAATGTAGTTATTGATAAATCCTGGGGCTCTCCAACAGTTACCAAAGACGGCGTTACCGTCGCCAAAGAAATTGAACTCGAAGACAAATTTGAAAACATGGGTGCCCAGATGGTTAAAGAAGTCGCCAGCAAAACCAGTGACATGGCAGGCGACGGCACCACCACAGCGACGGTTCTTGCAAGAGCTATTTATGAAGAAGGCCAGAAACTGGTTGCCGCCGGTAACAATCCCATGGCCATCAAACGCGGCATCGACAAGGCTGTGGAAGTGGCTGTGAAAGAGCTTCACAACATCAGCAAACCCACCAAAGACCAACGTGAAATTGCCCAAGTCGGTACCATCTCTGCAAATAATGATGAAACCATCGGCAACATCATTGCAGAAGCAATGAATAAAGTCGGAAAAGAAGGGGTTATCACCGTTGAAGAAGCAAAGGCGATGGAAACCACCCTTGAGGTCGTGGAAGGAATGCAGTTTGACCGTGGGTATCTTTCCCCTTACTTTGTAACGGATGCTGAAAAGATGGTTGCATCTTTGGAAGATCCCTTTATTCTGATCAACGAAAAGAAAATAAGCAACATGAAAGACCTTTTGCCGGTTCTGGAGCAAGTCGCCAAAATGAACAAACCGCTCTTGATTCTAGCAGAAGATGTCGATGGTGAAGCACTGGCCACACTCGTGGTAAACAAATTGCGAGGAACGCTGCAGGTGGCCGCTGTAAAGGCGCCTGGTTTTGGTGATCGCCGAAAAGCAATGCTTGAAGATATCGCCATTTTGACTGGTGGTCAGGTCGTATCCGAAGACCTTGGCATCAAACTGGAAAATATTACAGTCAACGATCTTGGCCGGGCCAAACGCGTCACGATCGATAAAGACAACACCACCGTCGTTGATGGTGCCGGTGCCCGTACTGCATTGGAAGGCCGGGTCAAACAAATTCGTAATCAGATTGAAGAAACCTCCTCTGATTACGATCGTGAAAAACTTCAGGAACGGCTGGCAAAACTGATCGGTGGCGTGGCTGTTATCAATGTTGGCGCCGCCACAGAAACCGAGATGAAAGAGAAAAAAGCCCGTGTGGAAGATGCGCTGAACGCTACCCGCGCTGCTGTTGAAGAAGGTATCGTTCCGGGTGGTGGTGTGGCACTGGTACGCTGCCTGCCGGCTTTGGAAAAAATCAAGATCAAAGCAGACCAAAAGATGGGCATTCGTGTGGTAATGCGCGCCATTGAGGAGCCGCTCCGTCAAATTGCCAACAATGCCGGCTACGAGGGATCGGTTGTTATCGACAAAGTGAAAAACAGCGAAGGTGCGCAAGGCTACAACGCAGACTCCAACACATATGAAGACCTGATTGAAGCCGGCGTTATCGACCCCACCAAGGTGGTTCGTTTCGCGCTTCAAAATGCGTCCTCAGTGGCCGGCCTGATGCTTACAACCCAGGCGATGATCGCCGATAAACCCGAAGAAAAATCCGACGCCCCAGGCATGCCGCCAGGTGGCATGGGTGGCATGGGTGGCATGGGTGGCATGGGTGGCATGATGTAACCCATCACTCGTTTCAATTTCCTTATGCGTTTAAAAAAAGCCCTCTTGCAGTCCCTACAAGAGGGCTTTTTATTTGCCATTAAGGTAAAAACTTGACAAGCAATGGTATAAAAGGGTAATAATTTCTCGTAATTTAGGCAAGCTGCGTTATGATACTGGCCACTCCGCCTGAAATCCATTGGCAGAACAAGCGCGGAGGTGGTTTCCACAAACACTGTAACAAGTGAGGGACAGCATGACAAAATGCCGAATGAAATGGGTTGGATGGTGTGGCGTACTTTCACTCATTATCGTCATCATTTTTCCTTCAGGCCTTTTCGGGGAGAGCGCTTCTCAATCTGTCAAACATGAAACAAGTTTTTACTACACCGTCAAGAAAGGCGACACCCTTTGGGACATATCAAAGCAGTTCTTCGACACTCCTTGGCAGTGGCCAGACCTGTGGCAGAAAAACAGTCAACTCCCAAACCCTCACTGGATCTATCCAGGCGACCGTCTTCATCTTTATCAAAAAGATGGTGTCGTATACGTTGAAAAGGTTGAACCACAGGCGACGCCGCCAGTAGCATTGGTAAAAGAAGCTCATTTTACCTTTACTGGCATTGATCAGGTCGGGTTTATTAGAAAACCCTCGGTTTCGCCTCATGGTGTCATTTTCAAAGTTCTGGATGATAAAAAGATGATCAGCAGCGGGGATATGGTCTACATTCGGCCCACCAATGCCAATAGTGGTCTGACAACCGGCGCTCTTTTTACCATATATCGCATCATTGATGAAATTAAAGACCCTGACAATGGGAATGACGTTATTGGAAGCCATCATTTACTTCTTGGTGTCGTTGAAATTACGAGTCAGGAAGACATGTATGTTATCGGAAAAGTCGTTAAAAGCTATCGGACGATACAGATTGATGACAACTTGATGCCATATATACCAAAATCGTCAAAAATCATTCTGTCTCAATCCGCCCAGGATATTTCAGGAAGTCTCCTTTGTACCGAAGACCAGAACAACCTGATAGGCGACAACATGGTTGCATTTATCAATAAAGGTGAAACGGATGGAATATCTTCGGGGCAGGTGTTTTATGTATACAACCGTGAAGTTGAGAAAATTTCCCCTGAAGCGGAACAACCAATTGAATTAGCACCTGTCGATATCGGTTCTATCTTGATCATTCATACCGAGCAAAACACATCCACCGTCCTGGTAAAAACCTCGGACAGAGAAGTTCAACCCGGTACCAAATTTCGGTCGGTATTGAAATAAACAGACAATAGGTAAAAACGAATTATAGCGGCCGTGTCTCATAACGCGGCCGTTTTTTTTACCAAGTTGCCTAATGCTGTTCCCAGGTAACGCGTAATACTTCCTGGTATGTGGTTTTGCCGGCCAGGAGTTTTTCGATGGCATTCTCCCGCAAGGTCACCAGGCCTTCTTTTCTTGCTTGAGACCGAATTGCTTCCAAATCAGCATCCGGAGTGGTCAGTTTCTTGATCGATTCTGTAAAGGGAAGCACTTCAAAAACCGCCGTTCTCCCAAAATAACCCGTGCCACGGCATTTTTGACATCCCTTACCACGTTGCAGGGAGACAGCGCCCTTTTGGTCGAGGGATATCCCAAGCGCCCCCAGTTCGGAAACATCCATTTCAAACGTTTCGGCACATTGAGTGCATACCTTTCGAACCAACCGTTGGGCAATCACCCCGACAAGGCTTGCTTGGATCAGAAAGGTGGGTACGCCAAGATCGAGCAGACGGGTAACCGCAGACGGCGCATCGTTTGTATGCAACGTCGAGAGCACCAAATGACCTGTTAAGGCAGCCTGGACCGCATTTTCGGCCGTTTCAAGGTCCCGCATCTCTCCAATCATGATAACGTCCGGGTCCTGGCGCAAAATATTTCTCAATATTTTCCCAAAGGTAATATCTACCGCAGGTTGGACCGAAATCTGATTGAACTCTTCATGCACCATTTCAATGGGGTCTTCCACGGTCGTCACATTGATTTCAGGCGTGGCCAGGTATCGCAGGGTCGAATAAAGGGTCGTTGATTTTCCGCTACCAGTGGGCCCGCAAACCAAAATGATGCCATGGGGGCGATCCACGCTTTTATTGTATCGTATGAAATCATGGCTTGAAAAACCAAGCTCAGACAAATCCTGAAAAAGGATGTCTGGGTCCATGACCCGCATCACTACCTTTTCGCCAAAAGCCACCGGCACTGTGGAAACACGGATTTCGATCTCTTTCTCATCGCGCTCGGTTTTTATCCGACCATCCTGAGGCCGTCGTTTTTCAGCCATATCCAGCCCACTAATGCCCTTAATCCGTGTAATGATGGCCGAATGAACATTTTTAGGCAATTCATACACCGTATATAGGGCGCCATCGATACGCATCCGTACAATACTTTTGTCCCGTTTTGGCTCGATATGGATGTCACTGGCCCGCTGATCAAATGCATACCCGAACAGATAATCAACGGCATTTACAATATGATGATCCGTTGAGGGAACTTCGTCGGTTGCACGAAGGCGGACATATCTTTCAAGGTTTCCCAGATCAATGGACGGTCCGGAAAATTGATGTTCTGCCTCGGAAATGGAGTGTTTGAATCCAAAAAATTCTTTTATGATCTTGATAATATCGGATTTGGGGGTCACTACCGCACGGACCTTAAGATTGCTGACCCGGGCGATGTCCTCCATTATCTCTACATTAAACGGATTGGCCGTGGCAACGGTCAAGGCCCCCTCTTCAATGGAAATGGGGAGCACCAGGTGTTTCATGGCAAAGGTTTTGGGGATTGTACTTGTCACCACATTGAGATCGAGTTTCAATGGGTCCAGTTTCTTGAACGACATTCCCCATTCCTTGGAGAGTGCGCGAAAAATGGTCTCCTCATCAAGTCCTTTGAATTTATCATCGGCCCTTTGAATGTTCAGTGGTGTCAAAACATCCACAATGGTAATCGGATCATTAATTTTGCCTTTGCCGTCAGCCGTCTCCTTTTGCTTAGCCCGCAGACTTTCCAAGCGCTTTCTCAGGCTGGCTTCCTTTTTAAGAATTTCCTTGGCTTGGGATTCGGATATGTGGCCACTCTTATAGAGCGCCTGGCAAACAGCTTTGGGAGAGAATGGATCGTTCATAGGCATACGATATATTGGGATTTCTTTTTATACATTACCGCCCATTTTCTATATTATTTTTTCTTAAATACCCTAAATGCCTTCTAAACAAAAGAAAAAAAGGGCACTATCCATTTATAACAGCCGCTTTTCTGTTTAAAATGGCGGCAACGCCCTGCCCGTTGTGGGTAACACTAATCGGGGAACGCCATTGCCCATTCCGTACTTGCACCGGCAAGCACCTCCTTTATTTCTATTTTAACGGCTTCTGGATCGACAGCAGTACTTGCTTCATAATATATCAACGCTTTGCAGGGAACAGGCATTTCTTTAAGTGTTATTTGCAGGGCTTCTTCAGACATGATAACAGCAGCGGTTGAAACGCTAAATCTTTGTTCACCCGCCAAGATATCCATGGGGGTCTTCTCCCTGATGATCATCTCTCTGGTTAAAGCATTGTCTATTCGATGTTTGGAGATCTTTACCGATGAAACGGCATCATCAGCCGCAACCCCTATGAAAGGAAAACAGACGGACACAATTATTGCCACTGCCAGGCACACCTTGCCAAGGTGCCATTGATTGCTTATTTTCTTCATAATATATATTCTCCCTGAAAATATCATCTGTCATGTTTAGTTAAAGCTATTTTTAATCTATTTATTTGTTAAGGAATCATCATGGCTTAAAATCAGTTATCAAGCCAGTTGATAAGTTTATTCCGTAAGCTAAAGACCGTTTCAACACTTACTTCCACAATTTCTCCGGTACTTTTCTGCAGAAAAGCGGTTGCACCATCTTCACTTCCGACATGGATACCCGTAGTTGGGGGCGGCGCACCATGCCCGATACTGATCTTTTCCATTACCTTTTCGCCTTCACCACAATCTGTGCTTCCCGAATAAGTAGCACCTGACAACAAACTCTTATAGTAGGCAGTACCCGTTTCATAATGCAATCCATAGAAATACCCTTCGCCACCAAAGCCGCAAATATCCGCATTCGGAATATATGTCGGCACAAAAGCAGATCCCGATAGCAATGAAAACTTGCTGACACATCGCTCAGATGGGGATGTAAGATCTAAACGACGCATCCAACCGTCTGTCCATTCTGTATCGGTGTCATCATCTTTTCTTATCTTGCTTAGAAGTTCATGCCATTCTAAACATTCTGAACCTGTGTAGACCCGCTTAGACCTATCGACCACATATCCGGTGGTATCAAGGCAGTTAATGGCTGTTATGACTGCATTGGCATAACCCTGATCAACGTTAAAAAGCGGATCCTTCAACCCAAATAAGTACTGCTGGTCTGAACTCATTTTATCCTGCATACCAATGAATCGCCCCGTACCAAAGTATATCCATACCCTCTCACCATCGGTGCTCAATGAAACCGGTGCTGTGATGGACGATGGGGAATCAAATACCTCTTTGATTTCCCAAAAGCCGGGATCGGCTGATGGATGTTTTCCGGCAGGTGCCTGACCGGTCGTATGATCATCCCATGTGGAAATGCGATAAAGTTTACTCCTCCAATTAGCGCCTTGCTCAAACGTCTCTGCCAAATAAACGCCATCCACTTCAAACGTTAAATTATTATCCAATGTAATGGGTCTATTAAAGAACGCTTTCGAACTGGTTGAAAACATCCAATCATTCCCACCACTTTGATAAGGCTCACCCGTTGCGAGATCCACAACGAAAACATGACCGGTCTGCGTACTTTCGCCCTCGTAATTGGTATATCCCGATCCGATCACCGCAAACCATTTTTCAGTCTCCCCGAGCTCTTTGCGACCAATTTTGACGATACCAGGGAGTCCGCTGCTCATCCCCATCTCATCATAGCTTCTCTCCCAGAGAAGCTTTGGATTTCTGGGATCTGTCACATCCATACAGATATAAGTGGGATAAAAGTCTCTTGTTTCGTTTGGATCAACGCTTCCGTTATAATCAAAATCTCCCTCTGACCAAATATGTTTCCCCCCCATGTTTAACCCTACCATCAGTATCGTTCCCCAATCGGGCATGCCGTCAGGAATGGTACTTGTGGCGCCATCCGCTAATATTCGCGCATCAAAAACAAACGGCTGGGCATCGACATAGTAAACATGGGTATAGTATGGATCTGCCAACCACTTTAGATGAGGCAACAGCGTTTTCGGGATATAAGCCCAAATTTCTTCACCAATTTTCTCGTGGGGATTTGTAGCGGGATCGGGATTTTCATAACAATAGGCACTTCCCTCCGGGCAATTCGTTCCCTTTCTCCAGCCAGTAAATGCATGCAGCATTCCATCATTCCCTCCCACAATGACAAATGTTTCCCTATCCTCATAGTTCGTGTAATACTCCCAATAGGATCGGTTCTTGTAAATATTATCAAATCGCTCCATCGGTTTATTGATGGAAACCGGTGTGGAGTGCACGATGTCGCCAAGTTTCCAGACGCCGGTGGTTCCGTTTACTTCAAGGGTCCTGGAACGCATACCATTGAAATCGGTTCCACGAATAAATTTTATAAGGTTTTCTACCCGCTCGTCATGATCAGCCCCCAGATAAGTCCAAGTGGCGCCATCTCTTACACCCAGGTAGGGCTTAATCAGATGCGCCAAATCTTCGTGAAATCGAACTACTTCGCCGTTGGAATCAAACGGATCAGCAACTCCTTCATCCGCTATTTGGTCATTGTCCATGTCAAGATATGTAAAAATCTTTCGATCATTTGGCGCCATCTGGTGAAGCACACGCCCCGCCTCCCATATGGGCACTATATCTTCGAGTTCAACCTCCTCGTAATCCTCATCTTCTGCTGGGTAGGGGGCATCCTCTGACACATCGTACATTTTGACCTTTGTATCCCCTGTACCGGGATCAGAGAAATACCTTACGATCCGGTCAGATTGAACATCAAGTGCCTGATTGGCGTTGGTATCTTCCCGTAAATTTCCTTTGGCATCTACCCACAGAGATTGAAGATACCCCAACCATGTTAACTCTTCGGTTCCCACCGTAACGCTGGGCCTAAAATAGGCCTGCAGCATGTTTCCGTCCCCCTCTCGGGTTGTCGCCAAAACAGAGGCAGAGGTTCCGGAAGATGCCCGCTGAAGGATATCAGTAATCGCCTTCAAAAGTTCTTTTTCCAACTTATATCCGTCCTGAGCCTCATAATAAGTGTCTGGATCACCGTCTCCATTTTTATCCCATTCCAAACGTTCCTCACTGGGGGAACCATAATCGCCATCCGGTCGGTTATTCCCGTTTCGATCTTCAAATCCGCCGTTTCGAGCAGCATCTTTCAGCAAAGACCTTGCGTTATCGTCACTTCCGAAGGCATAAATGGTGTAAAGAATCAGGTTCTGTTCTCCATCGAGGTCCTTCGTACCTGGTGGGCGAAGATCATTCGTTCTGGCCCAAAGTGCAAGGTCGTCCAGGTAGTCGGTTCCGCTATCCGGATAATCGCATCCGCCAGATCCTTCACTACAGGCTGAATCACCGTCCCCATCGTAATCCCGGTTGCTATCCAAATCATTATCCCCATCTCCATCTAAATCCCTGGGGACATTACCATCCATTGTAGATGCACCATCCGTGAGCAGAATAACAAAACTTTTTGCACAAGGCACAAATTCGTCATCTTGATAGTATGGATCCATGGTATTGTTCACAGAACCGATGGCATTGTTATCATAGGCACTATCCGTTATTTTATTCTGCATAAAATACCGCATCGCCACAAAATACGACTCGGCAAGGGGGGTCCATGAATCGGCACCGGTATTTTGAATGTCTGTAATTAGAGTGGTCATATTGGTCCCTACCCGGTTTGCGACCTTCCCGCCGTTATATCCGTTCCCGGACCCACTTTTGAACCACATATTTCCCCATCGAGCCTTGTCTCCCACCCGCTGCATAACACCAGAGATGTTCCCTTCAAAAAAGTCCTCAGGCTCTTCGGTGTCTGTTTTATCCACCCGAATCGTATAATCGATGACGTGGTTATCACTCGAATCATAGACTTTTATATAACCACCTTCCATCTTATATTTGAAATTGCCATTGTGGGGGGTTTCATCCCGATCTGTACCATCAAACCATTTATAAAATACACGGTTTGACTGGTTTGGTGTTTCCCCAATCAGGGTGGTATTTCCCCCGCCCGTCCGACTGGTGGCAAGCCCACCCATGAGCACCTTCCGCAGTATATCAATTCGCCGCATACAGAGCCAGTTCAGCCAGTTACCGCTAAACTCTCCGGTGTCACTTCGGGTAAATATATTGCTGGCGTAGGTATAACGCGAAGTCGGGTCAAAATAACCATAATACTTGGGGCAATCTGACTCATCATATGTAACAACGAGCCGCGGGGCAGCAGAAGAGGAGTTGTTCCTGCTCTTACCATCTCTTTTCCCGGTTCCCGTAATCTTAAACGCCATAGCATTCCCGCTGGACCACCCATCGCGATCAACAATCTCTTGAACGATTGCACTTAAATCAGGAGATGCGTAATTGTTCCCAGCGGTCCATGCGTCCACATTGTTCCAAGGAACCGAAGAAACTGTTTCCGGCCTGCTGGAAAGGTCATAGTTATCGTCTGCCACAAAATTTTGATAGGCCCCGGTTGTGTATTGATCCGCATGATCACTTGCCTCTCCAGAAATACTCCAAGATGCCGCCTCATTATCAGCGTCATAGGCTGCAAACTCAATATAGGCACTGGTAATGGTGGCTCCCTGTGGGATGGTGACATTCTGGAATCGTACCCCGATCATAATGGGGGTACCGCCCCCCACATCCAGACTCGAAAAATCCAGGTCCCCGCTGTCTGTATAATTTTCACCCGTGGATATTATTTCCTCAACATCATCCCGTCCTTGCAGAACCCGGACATCGACGTTGCCACAGCCATAGGGCGCATCAGATACCGTGCCATAATTCCCAGGATAAGATCCATAGGCATTGTAGTTCATACTTCCCGAATTATCGAGCATGATAAAAATGTTTGGTGTCACGGCTTGGGCCATAAAAATGGGATACGCCGTATAGTCAGACATGTCCGGTTCTGCGGCATAACCTGCCGAGAAGCTCATAACAATGACGCACACAACCGCTGTTAACCATTGGCAATTTATTTTTTTCATTTTTTTTATAACCCCTTGTTGATGCCTTCATGTTTGAGATAATTGGCCTGGGTTCTAGCGCTTGCTGTACCGCTCTGACCCTTGGCAGAAAACAGAATCAAATACTCAATCCCACTTTGCTGACCAACACCGCTAGTACCGGTAATAAACTCTAAAGACGCCCCTTTGCTGTGCCTCGATAACCAACGGTTTACATCCATATCAACGGTCGTATTGCCAAGCGTATAATTTACATCGATGGCGCCATTGTCATAGTTGGAAAACCCTTTTACCTGATCGAAAAAAGTGTTGCTATCGACTTCGAATGAAAACCCCATTTCACTTAAAGGCGGCATTGTATTATCTTCGTAAATGGATGCCACTAGTTTTGCCAACCCATTGAATCCAGCTTCTGTACCATACAGTGTTGTTTTATATGCCTTATCGTTCCCAGAAATCTGCTGTTCCACGGTTGACATATTGGTGGCGGAAACTCCGAGGATGGTAAGAAGGGCCAGCACCAATAAAACGGTTACAATGGCAGACCCCTTCTCGTCTTGATAGAACAGGTTTGGAATATCCATCTAAAACCTCCAGTCACTAAATAATTTGTGGAATCACATGCTGCATTGAAATGCGGCGAAGCTCGGAATTTTCAGTCCACGTCACGTCGAGCCAAATAGTTTTTGTTCTCGCTATGAGGTCATCCTCCGCTATGTTCCACTGCAAGGTGAATCCATCTACCGTATGGGTGCAATCCACCGGTGTGTCAATAATAGCACGTCCATTCGGGTCCAGAGTGCTGAGCTTATCGTCATTCGTAACATCAGTTAAATCCGGGTGATTGTAAGGCAGCTGCATCAGGGTCTCCAGATGCCGTGTCCCTGCGGTTACTGCCTCGCTCACGTAGTTACCTTTCGCGTTACCCTGAATCGCCTGCACTTGCATCGATGCAACCGCAAGGGCGCCTATGGCAAAAATGGTGAGCGCCACAAGGATCTCTATCAGCGTAAATCCCTCCTCTTCAATAACTGGCTGCATTAAAAATGATTTTCTTTTTATCATGGCATACCCCTGTATAGCTTCTTTCATTTTCACTATTCTTCCTGGCCCACACCATCCATATTCCGGCAAACAATCACCGTATTCAGCAGCCTTCTGCGAAAATTATCATTCACCGGCCCTACCCGTTTATTGCCAACTACATAGGTTCTTGTATTCACATAGTCCCTCGCCCCCTCACCGGCCCGTGCCAGCAACCAGAGCTGAACCGCTCGTATACGGGTAATCTCAACTGGAGGATTCAGCGCCTTCCCAGCAACCCCATCATTTATATCAATGGCACCATCATCATTGGTGTCTAAAAGGGTGTCCAGCCAGCCATCTGCATCCGTATCGATTGCCCAATAGGTCGGCTCTCCACCCCCCTGGACACCATCGCCATCCATATCAAGGAAATCAATCTGCCCATTGAAATCATCATCAAACGCATATGCAAATCCGATGGCCTCTATATTTTCACCAAGACGCTCAAAGGTATTGGCGCCATTGATGTCATTGCGGGTCAAAGGCGCCATACCAGGAGGATTATCGGCGATTCCGTCTCCATCGGCGTCGTCTGTCGGATCAAACCCATATCGAATCACCTCATTCGGGTCGTTAACATCCTGATCCACCACCCCCAAGGTTTGGGCCTCTTCAAATCCATCCACAACGCCATCACCGTCATCATCGCGCCCATTGAAGGCAATATTCCCCGCCTCGTCCCACTCATCTACAAGGAGGTCCCCATCATCATCAAAACCATTATGTATAGAGGCAGAAAACTGAACGACGGAGGGTCCGGCTGTGATAAAGCCCGCTCCTGCAGGGCGTGTTTCTGGTTCATCATAACCTGCCAGCCGAAGTTCTCTCGACATAAAATACATGGCCGCACGTCCGCCTTGCTGGGCCTCCACAACTGCCTGCTGGGCATTGAAGGAATTCTGCTGGGCATGGAAAATCGCCATAGATGCCGTCAACACAAAACTGAAAATGGCAATACTGGTCATCAGTTCAATCAGTGTAAGACCTTTATTTTGGCGTATTTTCATTAATCTATCCTTTTCCTTTAAAAAATTAGAACCAGGTAACACCTGCATCTTCACTTCGTACGACCCGGGCATTGCCAGCAAGTCCCACCTCAACGCCTCTATGACGGCCGTTGGTATTTTGAAGTTCGAACCTACCGCTTCCATTGGGGATCCCTCTGGTATTGAAAGCAAGCACAAGCCCCGAAGTATTATTATACAAATCAATGTCCTTGGACATGGCCACCATATTGATCATCTGATCTCCCCCTATTTCAAGACTTCCTGGGAGAGCCGGGCCATTGTCGATATAGATTCTGCACTGGTCGTTTGCTAAATCAAAATTTAAAAAAACGGTAATGTTCCGTTTAACCGCCTCAACACGTGCTGCCTGAACCGCCGAATAAAGGCTATTGATAGATTTGTTCAAGCGATAGTCCGGTAACCAATTATATCCTGCACTTGCAAGACTCGCAGAGAGAATAGAAATAATGGCGATGACGATCATCAATTCAACGAGTGTAAATCCCTTGTCAAACTTACTTTTTTTCATTTCGTGGCTCCTGTGTTATTCAATCCAATGCACTGTCTTTACAAAATACATGCCAACATGAATTATTCTTTTAAGCCACCCGATTTAGGCACGCATGAATATCCAAATTAAATATATAAATAATTGTTATTATATTGTATTATTTAGAAGAAGGAAGATTTATAAAGAGGATTTCGATAAAGGGGAAGTTTAATAAATAAATGCTAAAAAATGTAATTACTATTAAATAATTTTATAGTCTATTAATTAGTTTTATAGAATGAATTGTCCGCAGCCAACTAGTGATACGACTCAGATCCGTTCCAGCTGCCCGGCACAATATCCACACCAATGACCGCGCCAAAATGACGGTTCATGGCATCTACGTAGTCGCTGTTTAGTTGGACCGAAATAGGGTTCCCCGTTACATCAATACCACTTGCCCCGACAATCAATTGGCCGGTGACGATCGGCAGGGATGAGGTAGTTGTATACTGGAGGCATACTTGGCTCGCATTCGGTATATATAGGATACCATTGACTGTCACATCTTCGGAAATCGTAACGCGATCTCCGGCGACAAAAATGATGCCATGAAGGCATCGCTCTCCCGATAAGGTCAGATTCCCATTGACAAAAATCATAAATGGTTGGGTATGCGCCCGGTCTTTCCAAAACGAGGAAGTTTCTGAAAGACTGGTGTCAAACTCGTCATTGTCCAAATTTGAAAATGCGATATCTGAAAGTGCAACAACCGCATCATGGTTGATATCGGGAAGTGTGGTTTCGGAAGCAACCATTTGATTGCTAACAACGCCCAGGTCACTCTTCCCTGTTATTGGAAACGCTCCTGGCCCCTCAATTCTTCCGCTTGTCACAACAGCTTGGAAAGGGGCGTTGGCGGGGAATTCCGCATTCGGTTTAAACTGGAGCATGCATGAGAGGACCTGTGTACTTTCCCGATAATTCCCCGTCACCATCACCTTTAAACATCCCCCTGACAGGGCCGAACTGAACAGACCATTGCCATCATCTGTGCAGTCAGTGAGCGTCACGTCAAAATTCCCCTCTCCTTTCTCAAAACCGATTCCGCCCCTGTAGTATCCGGTGTTTTGCGTATCATCGCCACGCCATAAAAGATTTTCCCGCATCAATGCCAACACTTGTGCTCTTCCGGCTTCTGCCAAATAAAAAGCCCGTGCTCTGCTGACACAGTTATTTACGATGCTTTGATTCAATACGCATTGTTGATATGCAATCGTGCCAACAAGCATCAGTGTCGACATCACCATTAGAATCAATATAAGCGCCATCCCCCGGCACCCGCGCGCTGCATAGAAATGGGCTTTTGTCTCCATCATACGAAGCCCTGGTCTTGAGAAAATCTTGAAAGATATCATAAATTCGCCATTTGGCCGATAGGCTAAATTATTATGGCAATGCAATTGAAACACGATTCGATCGCTCACTGTAATTGCACGATATGTCCGTTGCCTCCATTGAGTAGGTGTAGGTTTTTCCTGGAGGCAGTCCCTCATCCACATACATTTCAACACCTTTTTCTATCAGATGGGAATTAAGGATGTGAGATAAACCCGAGGCATCTTTACGGTATATGAAATACCCTGCAAGATCACAAGCCGTGCTACTATCCCATAAAAGGGTAATTTGATCCAAAGCGGTAATCTTTGCGCGAAAATTTATTGGCGTATCCGGTGCTGTTATATCCGTTACTTTTTTTTCGCCTGTTATACCCCCAATGCCGCCACTATTTCTTGCTGCCACCGACACATAAAAGCTGCTGGCAGGAATACTACCGACATCCAGAAGGTAACCGACTCGATCTTCGGCGTCCACGTCCATATAATAGCCAAAAGTGTTTTCTACACAGTCATAATATATACGATAACCCGTCACCGGACACCCGATCGATTCCAAATCGCCACCGTCTTCGTTTTCTGAAACTTCATCCCAAGACATAAAAATTCCACAGGGATAGTCTTCATCCAATCCGCCAAACACATTCAGGTTTACCGGTGCCGCTGGGACAAGACAGGTTGTTGCCATACCTGCATCGCGTGTATTGCGGATAAAGATGTCACGGGTAATCAGAGTCTTTCCATTGGGATCACTATACCGGTGATTTACCCGGGCCGTTTTTGCTGTCAGGGTAACCTGCACACAACCGTCACTCCCGGCAGTAATTTTCATATTTGAAATATTATCCGTAACCGGTTGGAACCCGCCGGCGTTTACCTTTCGTTTTAGCTCCGGCCGCTTGGGGGCATGCCGCGCGTATTCTGAATCATTTGTTTCATTAAAGACTGCATAACTGACAACATACACTTCGCCCATGAATGTTCCTTCCGGATAGCTTATTTCAACTCCCTGGTTTCCCGGCACCGACGGATCCGTATCAATCGTGATCTTCGTATCAGATATGCCTTTTACAATAGCAAATGTGGGAGGATAGCCTACCTGGATTACATCGCCGCAACGATACTGTTTTTTGATATCACTTTTTGAAAGGTTGGGAACCAACGTCGTATCGTTGGCCGTCACTCGCAGGGTCGTCGGGTTTAAATCGGTTGGGAGAACACAGGCAAATGTGAGCATATCCGGTTGTTCCCCGTCACCAAGGGTTATTTTTGGATTTGCATCGAATTTTACGTCCAAGGGTACCGATGGGATAAAACGAGCCGGAAGCCATAGTGGCAAAAATCTTACAAAAGACGCATCAGCGGCACAAAAGCCTGCCAGTTGGAGTTCCCGGGTGATCAAATCAAGCGCCATACCTACATTCTGGTCTCTTTCCAGTTTTTGTTCTTCCCAAATATACGTCTGGCGCTGGGCAGTAAAGAATCCTACGATCGCTATGGCAAGAATGCTCACGATCGTCACCACAATAGCAATTTCAACAAGGGTAAACCCTTTGTTATCAGAGGATAGATTTTCGTATTCCATTTTATTTTGAAACAAGCCAGGTGTAATCTGTTATGGCGAAGCAACGCTCGAAAGCAGTGTCACATGATGTTCGCCTGAAAAATGCCATGTCACAGTTACCCTCACATTCTTATAAGTTGGCGCAGTGCTTTCCGTCACCTGGACTTCACGGTCAAACCTACCCGATGCAGCCATCTCAGTCGCACTTAACCCATTTTCATACCCATCGACGACAGATCCGTAATCTGTTGACAGAAGTACTTCCATTTTATTTTGGGCAAGTTGCAAAGCCATATGTCTCAGTTTTGAATTATTATTCCCCTTGATAAGCCCGACGCTAAGTTGCAAAATGGCCAACATCCCCAATGAAAACAGACAAAGCGCTATGAGCGCCTCAATTAAAGATGTACCCATGTCATGACCTATGGCCCTAGTATTGAAAGTCATCAGTTTATTCTTTCCATACGAACCCGACCGGACATCACACAGGTTATTTTTAGCTGTTGGCCGTTTGAGTTTTGCAGAACGATTGTTGTCGGAACCATACTGCCAGTAGGTTTTATGCCGATGGTTTCCTTTGAAACAGACCGGAAGTGAATGCCCCTGTTAAATGTTGTGCCGCCACTCGTGTTTAGGTAGTGCATCCCCCCTTCCGTCTCCCATGTCATGGTACTTCCAGACCTTGCCCCGCTTTCGATGTGATAGCAGGAGGCTTCAGGTGCCATAACAATGCGATAATCGCGATTGGTAGTAACAGCCCTCATCCGCGCATAGCGTAAATCGGCGACCAGCTTGTGGCCTGACGCTCTCAGCTGATAAATCGGCCATGTCGATCGACGCCAGTTTGGCACAGTGATAGCCGCCAACGCTATGAGACAGGCAACAACCACCATCAATTCGATCAAGGAAAATCCACGTTCTTCTTCCATCAGGTTCTTTTTTCCGATTATCTACTAATATAAGGCAAGCGAATAGCGAACCGACCTGCAACCTCGCAACGTCATTATTGAAAAATGTTCTTTTGACAACTGTGGTCGCCGTGTCTCCCATCCCCTGTGAATGAAGGGATTATTTGGTTTCTAAAATACGCAGCGCTTCCAGAAGATAGATTTTCTGGCGAATAAGATTTTGTCTAAGGGCTTGATTATTCGGCGATTGTTTGATCAGGCCTTCAAGCCGATGGATAGATTTTCGTCTGGAACAAATACGCTTGTCCAACGCATCTGCCGGCACCTGACGATCGTCACTGACATGGCAGGTCGTCATTTCAGATTCATTCGCGGCAGGCGTATCAGACGGCATTTTGTTAGCAATCACCTTTTTTGTATACGCAACGTTCACCGCCGGGGGTGCAATATTACTATATGAAATATTACCCTTTTCATCTACCCATCTGAAAATTTCTTCGCCCCTTGTAGCCGCCATATCAAGTACGCATAAGTAACAGAAAATGAGAGCAGAACCATATGCCAACACGCGTTTTCGCATGCTTCTCCAGTTTTAGTGAATGTCGTTGACGTTCTATTATTTCCCGGCGGGCCTTATCAGTAACTTCTGCCCCGGATAGATTGCCGATTTTTTTGAAAGCGAATTTAGCCGGTAGATGGTGTCGATAGACACCTTATAATCTTGGCTGATGCGATAAAGCGTCTCCCCCTTTTGCACCTGATGATAAATGGCCGGTGATTCGTTTGAACTTGGTTCCGTTGCGACCGGTGCCTTCTTCTGGGGAGGTGCTACGATCGCCGGTGCCTTCTTTTGGGAAGGAACCACGATCGCCGATGTCTTCTTTTGGGTTGCCAGGTTATTGATCTCTTGTTTCAATGAATTAAAATCTTTTGAAATACGGTCTATTCTCAAGGCGGCGGAAGCATCCACGCTCTCAAGACGCCCAATTTTTTTTTGAAGGTCAGCGATGTCATTTTCAATGATCGCCAGTTTTTGGAGAGACGCATCCAAGGTGACAATTTTTTCCTCTATCTGTTGGAAGCGTTCTGAAAAACGTCCCATCTGCTGAACGGTGTTATTTGGCTTTTCCTTTGGTGCAAAAAAGAAGAACAGCGCTATTACAACCACGAGCCCTATTCCCAAAAGGATAAAAGGTGCTTCCGAGCCACTTGCCAGCCGTTTAAAAAACGGCCGTTTTTCTCTATTCCAACCAGAAAGGGTGTCATCTAAAATGTAGTCATCTGGTTCAATATCCTCTAAATGCTCTGGATAGTTATCTTTTTTTGAATCCATGGCTTCCTAAGCTCCCTAATATCGCGGTCATCTGATTCCTAATCGCTCGAAATAATGCGAAATTGAGAATTGTTCTACCTCTCATGTCAAAGTATTGAAAATAAATCAAGAGTCAATTTTAACGCTGACGCAAGTTTCTTTTTGGGGGCCTGAACAAAATACCACCACAGCTTGTTCATTCATGTATTGGAACTGTTCCACACAAGACCGAATTACGAACCATCCGCTATCGTTGCAAATGGGTGTTGACCCTGTTTCACTTTTTAAGTAAACACACACTCAAAGGTCATAACATTATCTCAAAAGGAGGCCTTACATTATGTTGACTGAAAAGCAGCTCGATCGGTATGCAGATGTCCTTTTATGGGGCCTTCGAACCGCTCGTAAAGGCAGGATAAAAAAAGGGGAAATCGTCTTATTGCGTTATGATCTGCCGGCTGTTGCACTAGCGGAAATCCTTTTTGACAAATTATGTGAAACGGGCGCTAACCCCATCCAGCGAGTCGGTACAACCCCGAAAATGGAGACCAGTTTCTACGCTCACGCCAATCCCCGGCAGCTTGTATTCCGCCCGCCAGGAGAGGAAGCCTTTTACCAACAACTCAATGGCAGTATTTATCTCCATGCACCGGCATCACTCACCCACCTAACCGATACAGACCCCAAAAAGATTGCCAAGGCCACTATCGCCCAAAAGTATTTAAGAGATATTATGGACCATCGGGAATCTAGCGGCCTGTTCAGTTGGACGCTTTGCCTGTATCCAACCGAAGCGTTGGCTCACCATGCCCACCTGCCCGTTAAAGAATACAGCAAACAAGTTGTGTCTGCCTGTTTTCTCAACCGAGTAGATCCTGTTGCCATGTGGCAGGAAGTATATGCCGCCGCACAGTCTGTAAAAAAATGGCTCAATTCATTAAAGGTTTCTTATTTCCACGTTCAGTCCAAGCATATTGATTTAAAAATAACCCCGGGAGATAAAAGACAGTGGATCGGCATATCGGGCCATAATATCCCTAGCTTTGAAATTTTTCTGTCACCGGATTGGCGAGGCACGACCGGTGTATATTTTGCCAATCAGCCTTCCTTTCGGACCGGTAATTATATTACGGACGTTCGGATGGAATTTAAAAAAGGTGACGCCGTTAATATTTCAGCAAGCTCCGGAGAAGCTTTCGTTAAAAAGCAGCTTTCAATGGACAAAGGCGCCAGGCGTGTTGGCGAATTTTCACTCACAGACAAGCGTTTTTCAAAAATCAGCAAATTTATGGCAAACACCCTCTACGACGAAAACTATGGCGGAAAATTCGGCAATTGCCACCTTGCTGTTGGCTCTTCCTACGCGGACACTTTCGCTGGAAATACCAAAAACCTAACACCCAAGTTGAAACAGGAACTTGGATTTAACACTTCCGCATTGCACTGGGACCTGGTAAATACAGAGAAAAAGAACGTTGTGGCCCATTTAACAAATGGCCGCAATATTGTTATCTACGAAAATGGCAAGTTCGCCTATTAGAAACCCTTGAGGCTTACCTGTCACCAACAGCCGAACGATCAGATGGTGGCTGTAAGGAGACCGTTATTATGCGAGTATTAATTACCGGCGGCGCCGGTTTCATTGGATCACACCTGGCGGAGGCCTATCTGAACGATGGCCATGAAGTATACATCATTGACAATCTATCTACTGGGGCCCTGTCGAATATTGCACACCTTCAAAAAGAAGATCGGTATAAAAAACGATTTTCACTATATACCGACAGTATCCTGAATTATGACCTGATGCTGGAACTCATTGCCACATGTGACGTGGTTTTCCATTTGGCAGCAGCGGTTGGCGTCCGCTTTATCCTGGACAACCCTTTGGAATCGATCAAGGTGAACATTCAGGGTACTGAAATTGTGCTAAACCTTTGTGCCCGATTCAACAAAAGGGTTCTTCTCACCTCATCTTCGGAAGTATATGGAAAGCATACCCATGCACCGCTTGTTGAAACCGACAACATCATTTACGGCCCCTCGATTAAATCGAGATGGAGTTATGCCGCATCAAAATTGATGGATGAGTTCACAGCCCTGGCCTATTACCGTACAAAAGCATTGAAAGTAATTATTGTTCGACTTTTCAATACGGTGGGGCCTCGGCAAACAGGTGCTTATGGGATGGTCATTCCAAGACTGGTCAAGCAGGCACTTAAAAATGAGCCCCTCACGGTATATGGTACAGGAGAGCAAACAAGAACATTTACATATGTTAAGGATGTGGTGTACGCATTAACGAAATTAATGGAAACAGAAGCAAGTTTTGGTGAAGTATTTAATGTTGGCGGCACCGAAGAAGTCAGCATCAAGTCCCTTGCCGAAAAAATTATTCAGGAAACAGGATCAACCGCCGCCATTAAACTGGTTCCCTATGATCAAGCATTTGAAAAAGATTTTGAAGACATGCAACGAAGAGTCCCCAGCATTGAAAAGATCAACAATCTTATTGGGTTTGTACCCAAAGCGAATCTCGACACGATTTTAAGCCAAGTCATAAATTACAGCCGGAAAGGTTAGCGGAGGAAGACCGAAGAACATTCTATCTGTTGCGCATTGATCAAGACGATGTGACCGCCAGATGAGACCCCTTGTCACCAAGCGCTTTGACTGCATCTACCAGATCTTTTAGTAAAAAAGGTTTATCGAGTACAACATCAAATTTTTCATTTTTAAGCAGCCAAGGGGTACCGGATATGCCGATGACAGGAGTGGCAGGGCAACGGGAAGCACGAATGTGGTTGAGAACACTTATTCCATCTACACCCGGCATCAGGATATCGGTAATCACTGTATCAAAATTACCGCGGTCAAATTTCTCAATCCCCTCTTCCCCGGAAATAGCCGTCTCCACGTCAAAGCCAAATTTCCCAAATGCCCTTTTGAGCATTTCCAGGATGGCCTTTTCGTCGTCAATGATAAGTATTAGAGACACAGATATATCCTAATAAATTCATATTGATATATGACTGCCTGATGATTCCTGTGCCGATTATATGATTCTCAATGGAATGTCAATAAGTTTAATCTTGTGGGCTGTTGAGAATTAGATCTTATACTTTCCAAAATCATCGGGCGAAAGACTCGCAAGATATTCGGCCCATTTTTCGCCTTCTTTACTCTTATCAATAACTTCTGCATCCCCTTCAGGCATCTTGGACTTATCGATGACCTTGTCATCCACATAAATCGGTGCACTTGACCGAAGGGCAATGGCAATGGCATCGCTAGGCCGCGCATCCATATCAAATGTCTTGTTTTCACTTGAAAAGTAGATCCGTGCAAAAAAAGTGTTATCGCGAAGATCACAAATTTCAATCTTTTCTATATTAACATCCATTTTTCCCATAAAATTTCTGAATAAATCATGGGTCATGGGACGCTCAAAAGTAATGTTTTGAAGGGCTGAAGCAATGGAAGTGGCCTCCAGCAGTCCAATCCAGATCGGTATTACTTGTTCCCCATCCACTGTTTTCAAAATGATAATGGGATTATTAGAGGTTGGGTCCATTGTCATACCGGCGATATTTGCTTTATGCAGCATAGCTCTTTTCTCCTTTCGATTCTGGAGATATTGCTCTAAGATTCTGGCAGGTTCCCCACAGGGAGTGAGACAAGGCCTTTTGAATCTGAACCTCAACGATATTCCCGACGAGGCTTTCACCCAAGCCGTTTAAATCGCCCTTGAGGGTAAAATTGACGATCTTGTTGGTAGATGTCCGGCCACTCCACTGAATCAGGTCATTTTCGACCCCCTGGGCACCCGTCTGCTTTTTGCTCTCCCCCTCAACCAATACGGCAAGGTTTGAACCCACCAGTGCCTTGTTTTTATGTATGGTAATCTTCGCCTGGAAATCCAACAGCGCCTGAAGCCTTGTTTTTTTTATGGACAATGGAACTTTTGAATCAAAATCCCTCGCCGGCGCTTGGGGCCGGTCTGAATAAATAAAAGCAAAAACACCATCAAACCCAACGTCTTCAATCAATGCAAGGGTATCGGCAAAATCATCGTCCGTTTCCCCCGGAAATCCGACAATGAAATCCGAGGTAATTGCAATACCCGGACATGCCGCCCTTAGTTTTTCTATTTTTTTAATATACTGGTCTTTGGTATACCGACGGTTCATTTTTTTTAAAATACGGTCCGAGCCAGACTGAACAGGCAAATGAAAATGATGACATAATTTATCAAGGTGCCGGAAAGCATCAATCAGTTCATCGGACAAATCTTTGGGGTGAGAGGTGGTGAACCGGATACGACGTAACCCACTTATTTCGTTTACTTTTTCTAAAAGCTCTGAAAATGAGCAGAGATCCTCCTTTTTCCCATAGCTGTTAACGTTTTGGCCCAACAGGGTCACTTCCCGAACCCCGCCGTCCACAAGCATTTGAATCTCTTTTAAAATATCATCCGGGTGCCGGCTGGTTTCCCGGCCTCGGACATACGGCACCACACAATAGGCACAAAAGTTATCGCATCCGCGCATGATCGTCACAAATTGGCATGGCGTCTGTTCGGCCTCGACAGGCAACTGAATTGCCTCGGGTTCTATGATTCGCTGTGACATTTTCACATCGGCAATCCGGCATCGTTTTTCGATAATTCGCTCAATCATCCTCGGCAATCTGGGGATTGCGTGGGTCCCAAAAACAAGGTCCACATGGGGCACGCGCCGAAAAACATTTTCGCCCTCCTGTTGGGCCACACACCCTCCCATGCCAATGACAATACCGGGTTTGCGTTTTTTTAATGCAGCCAGTCGTCCCAGAAAACTAAATGCTTTCTGCTCAGCCTTTTCACGTATTGAACAGGTGTTTAGCAAAATCACATCGGCTTTTTCCAAAACAGTTGTTGCTTGATAACCGAGTGGTTTCATCATACGAAAAATCCAATCGGAATCATTTACGTTCATCTGGCATCCGATTGTCTGAATAAAAAGGTTTTTTACTATCATTAATTAATTTGCCTTAGCTCGTTTGTTACGATATCGCTGCCGCGGTTTGGAGCAACCTCAGTCCACCAACACCCCGTTCAGTGTTTTCCCTGTTAAAGCAGTAGACTCTGTCTCAACCGACTCGATCATAACGGATGAAGCCAACGCGTCTAATACCGCGTCGACTTCCTTTCCACGCCCGGGCGCCACATTGATCGCCACAACACCGTTTATCGCATCCAATGTGGTGATCGAGGCAGCCCCCTCGTATGCTTCTAAAATAAATTTTAGAAAATGTATCTCCCGTCGGTCAATACGATATGTTTTCACATTACATTTCATCTCTCGATTACCGCTTATAATACGTCGTTTTTCTACGCTAAGGGTATCATTTCCACATTTATATTACCAATGAAAAAAAGTTGGTTCAACAGCGGTATTTCTAAATGCACTGCACTCAATGACTCTTACAGTAGGCATCACTTGAATTCATAGAAATTTATTTTTTCATTCCATTAATTATAGCCATCTCCTAAGTACCAATCAACAACGTATGTGAAAACGGGAGGGTTGCGGCTTTGAAGGGAATGGGATATAGCCGAGATGCCTTATGCATGAAACATCTATCGCACCGTTACTGATATGAATAAAAAATATCTGATTCAAAATCCTGACAAAAACAAGATCCAGCAACTGGCCAGGAGTTTTCGTTGCCCGCCCCTTATCGCCAAAATTCTAATTAACCGCGGTATCACCACAACAGAAGCGGCTGACAAATTCTTCAAGGGGAACCTACGCCACCTGCGCCCCCCGTTTGGCATCATGGATATGGACAGGGCCGTATCACGAATCCATACGGCCTTAAATAAAAAAGAAAAAATTCTTATCTTTGGTGATTATGATGCCGACGGGATTACCGCAACCATACTCTTATTTGAGTTTTTCCAGTGGTTGAATGCACCTGTTTATTTTTATATTCCCCATCGCATCAAAGAAGGCTATGGATTGGCACCGGCCCACATTCATCGCGTTGCGACTCCAAAGGATATTAATCTTATCATTACAGTTGATTGCGGATCAAGTAGCCACTTGGCAGTGGAGACTGCCAATGCGAACAACATTGATGTGATCATCACGGACCACCACCAGCTACCGGAAACATTGCCAGACGCAGTGGCGGTCGTAAACCCCAAAAGAGAGGATTGCAATACCGGGTTTGAGGACTTGGCCGGGGTCGGGGTCGCCTACGCGCTCATCATATGCCTCAGAAAATACCTTCGTGAAAAACGTTTTTGGTCAAAGGGCAAAGAACCGAATCTGAAAGCACTCGCCGATCTCGTCGCCATCGGGACCGTGGCAGATATTGTTCCCCTGCGGGATGACAATCGCATTCTGACAAAAACCGGCATGAGTGTCATCCGAAGCGGCCAGAGACCCGGGCTTAATGCCTTGGCACGGGCAGCCGGCCTTGATGAACGGTCACTCACTTCAGATGATATCGCATTTCGCCTGGCGCCTCGTATAAACGCTGCCGGCCGCATTGCCCATGCAGCGGCAGCTGTGAGGCTGCTTACAACGAAAGATACCCAAAAAAGCCAGCGTATAGCCGAATGCCTCCACCGGTTAAATGCCAAACGGCAGACGGCCGAGCAGAAAATTCTTTCACACATCCTTCGATATATTGACGCCAATCCTCCTCTACTCCAAAGAAATTCCCTGGTGTTCCACCACCCGGATTGGCATGAGGGTGTTCTTGGAATTGTTGCCGCAAAACTGGTGGAGCGGTTTTATCGACCGGTTGTCCTTTTGACGGTTCGCCATGGCTATGGCAAAGGATCCGCCCGGAGCATTCACGGTTTCAACCTCTATAAGGGACTGGAAAAGGCAAGCGCCTATCTTGAAAGCTATGGCGGACACGCTATGGCCGCCGGCCTGCGACTGAAGGAGGAAAACATCAGCCTTTTTCAACAATCATTCGAAAATGTCGTTACAGACACCACCCGGCCCCATGATTTTGTCCCCAGCATCACCATCGACCACCAGATACACTTTAGCGACATTTCCCCATCATTTGTAAACGATTTAGAGAAATTGCAACCTTTTGGAGAGCAAAACCCAGAACCGTTATTTCTGGCCAAAAATGTCAACATCCTTTTTTCAAGAATTGTCGGAGAAAAACATCGCCAATTGCGCCTGGGGCAATCCACTTCAAAATCATCCGGCCCATTTAGCGCCATTCAATTCAATATTTCACCCGAAGCACCGGCACCAACCTTCTATGAACAGGTTGCGTTCCGTGTACGATGGAACCGGTGGAATGGCGACAAAACCATCCAGCTTATTCTTGAGAAGGATTAACCTGTTTTCAATGTAACCAAGACCACTTCTGGCGGGCAATGGAATCTTAGAGGAATTCCGGAGGATCCGGCACCAGTGGAGGTATATCCTTTGATTGCATTGTATTGCCAAAGCCCGGCCGATGTGCTTCGGGGAGCCTTGCTATGGGTAAACACCGGTCCGATGCCTGGAAGTCGAATCTGGCCGCCATGGGTGTGACCACAGAGGCAAAAGTCCACGCGATGATCTTTTATTTCCATCACTATTTCAGGAGAATGCGCAGCCAATATGGCAAACGCCGTCTTTGGGACATCCGCAAACGCCTTGTCAAGATCGTGGCATTTGTAATAATGTGGGTCGTCAAGACCAACAATTGAGACAGCATCCCCATTGTTTCGAATGGTCACCGAATCATTGATTAACATGCAAATCCCAACATCTTCAAGTTCCGGTGCAATCTCCAGGCAATCGTGATTTCCAAGCACTCCGAAAACGCCGTCCCGGGCCTGGATGTGGGGCACCAATCCTTTCAATTTTCGGTTGGCATTTGTAAAAGCGCCGTACATTTCCATCCGATAATCGCCCCCGAAAATACACAGGTCGACTTCAATGTCCTTCACAAGCTGAATCAATCTCTCCGATAGTCTTTCCATGCCATCAATGTGAAGGTCGCTAATAAACAGTATCCGATAATCGTCAAAAGAAGCCGGGACTCGGACGGATCGAACGACAATCTTATTTAAGCGAACATCAAGGGCATTTTGAAGCCCTCTGGCATAAAGGCCGACCAATTTAAAGACGCCTGCCATACCGACCCGATAGAAAAGCACATTTTCAAAATTAAAGAACCGCGCAAAAGGCGACAATGCAATATGGCATGCCCGCCACTCTCGGAAAGGATATTTTGATCGGACAACTTTGGGGAACCGTGATGGTGACGGCGTAAAGAGGATACCTCGAAGGGATGTGCCCCCCCACCCGATACCAATAAAAACGAAAAGGGCAGCCAGGGCGGCCGGAAATGACAACACACCAACCCCGTGCAGAAACAACAATGGGAAACCCGCTTCAAACATCTGGTCCACCACCGGTAGATTAGTGCCGGGCGGTTTCCGGGTCCTGCGCTTGATAAAGCTGGAAAAGGAATCGCCGATCATTCCAAGAAAACCGGCAACCGGGCCGATCCATAAAGGTAGGTCAAGAAAACCACCCATAACCCCACCGGCGAAAACTCCGAATAAAAAACCCGACCGGGTCTTGTGGGGTCCCAATAGCGGACGGCCATCAAGGAATTGACCGTTGCCATCCAGAGGATGTTTGAAACGATTGTTTTGAAAAAGGGTCGTCATCAGTGGCGCCATGTTTATGGTCACAAGAAGGATAAGCGCTTTCGTCAAAACAATGCCACCGCCCTTTCATACCCTTTATCCAAAACATACACGCTTTAGCATGATGCCGGCAGAAGGTCTTAATACTTAGCACTCAGCACTTCCGGCGCAGCCGGATTCGGTCGAACTCAGCGTTTCGCACAAAACACCATTATCTTCTGGGCGATTCTGGCAGCAGTGGTTTCTGACACCTGGCTCCCCTTGATCTTTGCAAGCTCATTGATGTCTGCCGCCACAACCCGCTTATGGCGCCCCACCGCCTTTATAAGCGCCAGCAACTGCCGGTACAGCAGCCCCCCCGGCTCCGGGGTGCCGGTGCCGGGAACCTGGGAAGGATCAAGGCCATCCAGGTCGATGGTCATATATACCGTATCGGGCAGGGAACAAACCACAGCCTCCATCCAGTAATCATCCATTGGCGTGATATCATGGGCATAAAAAGGCTTCAACCGATGCTGCCGAACAACATCAGCCTCTTCTTTACAGAAGGCCCGGATTCCCACCGGCACGATGGTTTTGATGCCCGCCTCCAGGGCCCGCCGCATGACACAGGCATGGTTATACCGGCTACCGTTCCATTTTTCACGCAAATCAAGATGGGCATCTATCTGAAGAACACCAAGATCCGGATATTTTTCAAACGCTGAAAGCATCGGACCGAGTGCGATGGTATGGTCACCGCCAATGGACATGAGGAATTTCCCCCCAGCCAGATACCGATCGGCGGCAGATTTCATCTCCAACACACTTTTTAGCGGCCCCTGGGAAAAATGCAATGGCGGTACCGTATGAATTGCCAGCTGCCCCCACTCGAAAAAAGCCTCTTCATCAAAAAACTCCAGTTGTTCCGATGCTGTTGTCAAATGGTAAGGGCCGTCCCCACTACCGCTACCGTAGGAAGGTGCGCTTTCATAACACAGGGGAAGTACTACAATGCGAGCGGTCTCTACATCCGGGTGCTGGATTTCCGGACCGCCAAACGGAAGAAAAGTGTCGTTCATGTTTCTCGGTTACCGGACAAACACGGCCGCTGCCACCACAGAGGTCCATTGCCGATTTTCAGCACCCAATGCCGCCTGGCTGATGTGTTGTGATTCAACGATTTTACCGGACATGCGGTATATCTCCCGGCGCTCATCGTAGTCTTTTTCCGGATCGAACTCAACGCCGAGCGTACTTGCCAACATATACGCCGCCAGGTCTTCCGCATATTCACCCGCCTCAAGTTCCGTTTGGCCAAATCCGTGATGTTCGGCAAGATAACCATATTTACCGCTCTCTGAGGGAATCGCCAGTCCGATACTGGCCACAATCCGGCGGCCCGGTTCATTTATTTGCTGCCGTGCCAGAACAACGTGGGTAATTTCACCCGGCTCAAGCCGTTTCAGCCCGGAATCGATATCTAGAATTTTGCAATGGGGCGGAAAAATTGACGACACTTCAACCAGGTTAAGATGGGCGATTTGCGCATCGCGAAGTGCATGTTCAAATGAGGCCAGTTTTTCTTTGGCGTTACCGGCCCCTTTGGTAAAGAACATATATCGCGGAACATACATAAGACAATCCTCACTCTGGAATGATTTTAATAAGCCTCGTCTTATAGAATTTCCGTTGGTTTTGCAATCGAATAAATAGAATGATAGCATATCTGATATATAACCTTTATTTTCAACGGCTTGCTTTATTTAAAGATCCATGAAAGCTTCTTTTGACAAACATACGGTTTCAGCCATTACGGCTACGGGCCTTGCCGCCACCATCGCTCAAATTGTCGTCCTGCGGGAGCTATTGGTTCTGTTTCAAGGCATTGAACTGTTTATCGGTATCGTCCTAGCCTGTTGGCTTTTTTGGAATGGGTGCGGGTGCGGCATGGCAAACTACTGGGTCCGCCGCCATCACCCCACCCGGGGGACCCTCGCTATAGTTCTATCAATGGTCGCCCTCACGCTGCCGTTAACAGCGTTCTTTATTCGAACCGCACGGTATCTATGGTGCATCCTGCCGGGCGAGCTACCAAGCTTTAACATTTTATGTGAAATATGCCTGTTGAGTACGGCCCTTCCCAGCATCCTGTCCGGAATGCTGTTTGGTCTTTGTTGGATCCTCTACGACCGAACGTCTGGCATCTCTCCCGGCACTTCCCCCATTGCTGTCTTTATGGGAGAGGCCTTAGGGGCAACAACCGGAGGACTTGGCTTCTATGTCTTTTTTGCATGTCATCAGCCGATCCTGAACGTATTATGGATGGCGTCCCTCGGTCTGCTGATTGTCGCAGGCAGTCTCAACCGGCCGTGGACACGACAAAAAGGACTCTCAATGGCTGTGCCTATCTGGCTGATGAGCGTTATTGCGATCTTACTCGGGGTCCTGTTTAGGACGGATGTGGAAAAAATGAGCCGCACATTCCAATGGCACGATCAAATCATTGCCGTGGCAGACACCCCATACCAAAATATCGCCGCAACACAAAAAGAAAAGGCCGTATCGGTTCTTTCAAACGGCCTGTGGCTCTATTCAATCCCTGACCGGCCAACCGCGGAATGGTCCGTTCATCCCGCCTTGCTGCAACATCCCCGGCCCCAATCGATTCTGATGTTCGGCGCCGGGAGTTTTCATTTTGCCACCGAAGCACTCAAACACAATGAGTCCAAACAGTTAGACGTTGTTGAGCTCGATCCGGCGCTGCCCGCTTTCGAGAAGAAACATCTTGGTGCACGTTATGGAATACCGACGGCTGCGGCCCCCATGAAGATCTATCACCAGGATGCCGCAAGCTTTCTTCGACACCCTCCCCGGCGGTATGATGTCATTATCATGCGTCTGGGCGATCCTATCAGCGCACAAATGAACCGCTTTTATACGGTCTCTTTTTTCCAACAGGTGAAAAGGGCATTAACGACGGGAGGCATTTTTTCCCTTTCGGTATCGGGTGGAGAGGACATGCTGGGGGAAGACCAAATCATATTCCTGAAAGGCATCCTGCAAACGCTTCAAACTGTTTTCGACGACGTTATGATATTGCCTGGTGATCATATCCAATTCTTTTCTACGAACGCCACCGGCCGATTGATAAGGGATTTTGAAACGCTATCCCATAGAATCGAACAACGACACCTCTCCCTCTCCTATGTGCGGAAAGACGTTCTCGAATATCTGATGACACCGATACGACGTCAGTATTTCAATTCCGTCCTGACAGACGGCGGACCCCAATACGTCAATAGCGACTTTTCAAACCGCTGCTATTTGAATACCCTCCGCATGGTATCTGCCCAATGGCATGCAAGTGCAAACACATTTATCAACAGCATCGGCCAGCATTCCCCCCTCACGTTTTGGTCTGTTCTGGTGCTGATTGCAGGCGTTTTTCTCTGCATGTATTGGCGGAAATCCGACCTCATCACATCTCCCATACGTCTGAGTGTCATCACTGCAGGCGCCGTTAACATGGCCCTTCAAATGATTATGCTGCTCGTATTTCAGACATTGGTGGGCGTTCTTTATCTTCACATGGTGACAATTGTGGCGTCTTTTATGGCAGGCCTTGCCATCGGTGCGGGGTGGGGAGCGAAAACAAGCCGCTTAAAAGAACTCACGTCGCTAAAAGGCCATTTTTTGAAGGTCCAGCTGCTTTTTTTCGTCTACCCGATGGCCCTTGCGATCCTATTTACAGCCATGCCACGATATTTTCATGGCAATTTCTTCTTATCGAATGCGGCACTTGTTTTTTCATGTCTCAGTCTTGGCGCGGGGGTTATCGGTGGTCGCCATTTTTCCCTGGCAACCGCATTGATTCATACAGCCGGGATTCCACTACGCGCCATCGGTGGCCCCCTTTATGGACTGGATCTTCTTGGTTCCAGCGCTGGCGTTCTGGTGACAACCCTTTTTCTCGTTCCAGGCATCGGCCCGATCCAAACACTGCTTGTTTTTGGATTTATAGCGGGTGTCTGTCTACTGATTCTGGCCCGGCGACTTTAGATGGCATCCGCCATATGCCGGGAATCTCCTTTTGACAGTATTTACAACGCCCCTGGACCAGTCCGGTCACATTCACCGTATATCCGCTACGCTCAATCAGCATCTTTTTACAGACCGGGCAATAGGTATGTTCCCCAAAGTGACGAAAAACATTTCCAATGTAAACATACTCGAGCCCCTCTTCAAGGGCGATATCACGGGCTTTTTCCAAAAGCGTCACCGGCGTGGGGGCAATCCCCTTTAGCTTGTATCGGGGGTAGAATCGCGAAAAGTGAAGCGGGACCGCCGCCCCAAGTTCCTGGCTGATCCATCTGCACATGGCACGAATCTGTGCCGGGTCGTCGTTTCTTCCGGGGATCACAAGATTCACCAGCTCCGTATGAACGTTCTGCTCACACAGAATCCTGAGGCTATTGAGCACCGGCGCCAGTCGCCCCCCTGTCATCGACCGGTAGTATTCTTCGTTGAACCCCTTAAGATCAATGCAGGCGGCGTTCAGCACACGGCAAAGGTCGCGCAAAGGCCTTTCCGCGACAAATCCGTTGGAATGCATCACGTTGAGAAGGGACTTGCCCTTCGTCATTTTTCCGATATCAAGCATGTACTCCATGAAAATGGTTGGCTCCACATAGGTGGATGCAATGGAAGCACACCCGTTATTAGCGGCGAGGGAGAGGATATCCGCCGGTAACAGACGGTAATTGCTGGTATCATCCGGTTTAGCCTGGGAGATGTTCCAGTTCTGGCAGAACTTGCACTCAAAATTACATCCGGCCGTAGCCAGGGAAAAAGACCGGGTGCCTGGCAGTACATGAAAAAAAGGCTTTTTCTCCACCGGGTCCACATGGATCGCACAGGGATTACCATAGACCAGGGTGTAGTATTTGCCATCGATATTCTTCCGAACCCGACACTCACCCCGCTCATCAGGCCCCACTTCACAGTGGTGAGGACAAAGCTCACACCGAATGACCTGATTTTCAAGGGGCGTAAAATAGGGAGAGAGCCGAGGAAGGATGAAGCCCTTTTGGGGAAGTATCTCAGCGTCGGCCGCTGAAGAAGCATCTATCGGAAGAAATGTACAGCCCACCCCGACCACCGCCGCCTGCCGACAGGTGGTTAAAAATTCACGTCGATTGAGGGTCTTTGCCATTAGAACACTTCCGCCGTAAACGAATAAATTTCTATACCCGGCGTTTTCCACGCATCTTTTTTCCATGCATCTTTTGGCAGTCCGGCTTTCTGGCACGTGTGCGCCAAAAATGTCTCCCGATCCCAACCATATTCGGTTGCCACCTGGGGCAGCAGCAAACCGGCATACCTCCCCTTTTTGACATAGAGGCCGTGGCGTCCGGGTGTGATTTCGGATATATGGGTCACCCGCCGCAACGGAGACATGACGGAAATTTCTATCGTTACGTTGGGTCGTTCTGCTGCTGTCAGGGGCGAAAACCTCGGGTCTTCCATGGCAGCGGCCACCGCCATGTCTCGAACGGTCTGTGCCAGTGGTTTCAGTGCAACGATATGCCCAATGCATCCCCGAAGGCGGTTATCTATTTTCAAAGTAACAAATGCCCCGCAGGGCATTTCAAACGTTTTCGGCAACCCCGAAGGGAGCGAAAAGGTCCTGCCAGCCAGTGCACACGTTATGGCGTCTCCGGCAATACGGTGCAGCAGTAGCTTCTCTTCATTCGTCAACAGAAACCCGGGGCCAGTATCTTCTTCAACTCTTTCGGCAGCCGATTTTTCATGTGCTTTCCAGAGCCCAGCAGCCATGTACCCCACCACCTGCTCTTGATCGCCGGTTACGTCCCCTGAGGTCGCCGAACAAAGCACCTCGCTGGTATCGGCCCCGAGTGACTTGGCTGCCAGGATCGCGGTTACCATTGGGCCACCGCCACAGGCTTCACACCGTCCGTCCTGCAAATCGGCACTGAGACTGCCGGCATCCATACGCCGTACGCGGTCCATGACGACACTATCCAGCTTTTTTGCCGCACGCGCGGAGTGATAGTGGGAGAGGTCGGAACTGGCCACGATCAAAACAGATTTACCTTTGGTGCAGGCGGCAAGGGCTTTTGCCAGTCGGCGGCAGCTATCGAGCCCCTGCTCCCCCATGACAATCGGCACCAACCGGCTCTTTGGGCAGACAAGCTGCAAAAATGGCACTTGAATCTCAATGGCATGCTCCCGGGCATGGGCAGCTGTTACATGGCGCAGGGTGGCATCGTAAGTTTTCAGTAAAGCGATAAAGTCATCATCCAGCGGCATCAGCCCCAGCGGGGTGCGATATCCCCCGCGATCATAAACGGAAACCCCGCGGAAGGACGCATGATGGCTGGGTGCAATGACAATGACCGTATCGATCTTTTTGTTTTCCAGAAGCTTATAGGCATGGGCCGCCACCTGGCCCGAATAGCGATATCCGGCATGAGGCACGATCAGCGCCAAAACCTTGCCCGGTGCATGTTGAAGGGAGGCATTTTCAAGATACGCTGACAGTTGCAGCTCTAAGGTCCTGGGATCCCTCGTGTACCACGTCCCGGCAATCACTGATTCCCTAATCTGCCCGTCGCTGTATGCAACCGCGCAGAAAAATGTGATCACAAGCAACGCAATCAAAACAAACCATCTGATGGGTTGCATGGTCCCTCCTCATGTTATCCCTATTGTTGCAACAGTAGAGTTATGAATCCATCACCAAGACCTTGCCTCCCCGTATTTTCCTCTGTTTCAGCTCTACAAGCGCCTGGTTTGCCGCTTCGAGAGGGAACGTCTCTGTTTCCGGAACGATTGGAATTTCCCCGGCAAGTGTTAAGAATTGCACGACATCCTGGCGGGCAACGTTTGCCACGCTCTTGATTTCCTTTTCGAGCCACAGATGTTCAGAATAATCCATGTCCAATAGGCAAGCCTGATCCCGGGTCTCTTTTCGAATGGCATTGATGACAAGCCGCCCCCCCGGCCTCAGATTACGAAGTGCTGCAACTACCGGCTTCCAGGCCGGTGTGGTATCGATAATCGCATGATTCTTTTCAGGGGCTTTGGCATCTGTAGGACCAGCCCATGCCGCACCTAAAGACCGTGCAAATGCCTGTTCGGATTCACTTCTTGCGAACACAAAAACAGGGGATCGGGGAAATCGATGCCGAACCATTTTCAGTACCAGATGCCCGGAGGCCCCGAACCCGGTAAGCCCCAATATTTCACCATCCTTCAACCCGGACAGCATTAACGAGCGGTATCCGATAGCCCCGGCACACAGGAGGGGTGCCGCTGTCACATCTGAAAACTGTTCCGGGATGGCATAGGCGAACCCTTCGGGTATTGTCATATATTCCGCATAGCCACCGGCCCTGTCCCTGCCGGTTGCAAGAAATTCGTCACAAAGATTTTCATCCCCCCGCCGGCAGAGGTCGCACTGGCCGCAGGCGGAGAAAATCCAGGCCACACCGACCCGCTGCCCGATAGTAAAGCGGCCAGCCCCCGTCCCGTTTTCGATCACCCGTCCAACGGCCTGATGGCCCAAGGTCATCGGCAGGGAAGGCGGGGGGGTCCTGCCTTCAATTTCATCAAGCTCCGTATGGCAAACGCCGCAAGTTGCTATTTTAATCAATATCTCGTTTTGCTGGGGCTTGGGGACCGGTATCTCCACAAGCGCAAGCGGCTGCGGGTTGTCCCGAAGATCACCGATTTGCGTTAGTACCATGGCCTTCATAGGAAATGTCCTGTTCGATGCGAAAAAGCACCTTTTTAATTGGCAGGTTTAAGGTTATAATAAACCGCATTCTTCGATTAGGCAACCGAAACCATTTCTCCCAAGAATAAAAGGAGATCCCCATGAATCTGGCAATCAGAAAGCGAAAAAGATCTTTTATGATCGGGCTCCCCATCGTATGTGCACTCCTCATGTCTACCGGATATGCGGGCGAGGGAAACGGCCGCTACAACCTACCAACCGGCGTCTACTTGGAACTCACAGAAGAATTTTACCAGGCGCTGCAGGACAATCAAACCGGCAATACCAAAAGATATCACAATAACAGCTCGGATGAATACCTCCGTCAAATTGCCATATCCTCCCGATACATCGTGGAAACGAACCTGAAGCTGCTCCAACAGCAGGAAAAAATGCTTCACCTCTTGGAGGAAACCTTGGCTGCCCGACAGCCCGCTAAATGAACTCATTGTGGCTCCTATTGGTTCGGTATTGACATTGCTCAGGGCAATTCGATAACCTAATCAAGAACGATTATTCCATAAAAAACAGGCGAATTGGATCACATCGAATGGAAACCTGGAACGCAGACTTCATTGATGCACAATATAGACGGTGGAAAAAGGATCCTGATTCAGTCACTCAAGACTGGCAATTCTTCTTTAAAGGATTCGAGCTGGCACTTGGAGAAGTGCCCGATAACGACGCTGCCTGCACCGAAGACCAAGCCCTTCGACAAACCCGTGTGGAAGCCCTTACCCATCGGTATCGAGACATCGGGCATTTACTCTCCTGCATAGACCCACTCGTTGCCTGCCCAACGAGCCATCCCCTGTTGGATATTCCGGCGTTTGGGCTTGATATCGCAGACTTGGACGCCACATTTTACACCGACCTCTTTCCGGAAAGAAGACGGGCAACGCTCAAGGAAATCGTTCAAGCGCTCAGGGAGACCTATTGCCGTTCCATCGGGGTTGAATACATGCACATCCAGGATCCTACTGAGCGGAAGTGGCTTCAGGACCGCATGGAACCGATTCAAAATAAACCCCGGTTCAGCGATCACATAAAGCGCCGACTCTTGAACAAACTCTATCAGTCATCCTTTTTCGAATCCTACCTGAATAAAAAATACCCGGGCCAGACACGGTTCTCACTGGAAGGCGCGGACACCATCATCTCCATACTCGGTGTCCTGTTGAACCATGCGGGAGATCAGGGTGTAGAAGAAATCATTCTGGGTATGGCCCACAGGGGCCGGCTGAATGTCCAGGCCAATGTGTTGATGAAGCCCTACCATGATATCTTCTGTGAATTTGAAAACACCTACGATCCGGACAGCCTTTCAGGGGCCGGCGATGTGAAGTATCACAAGGGATACGTTACGGATATTCAGACGGAAACCGGTAAAACCCTGCGCGTGGCCTTGATGAGCAATCCGAGTCATCTTGAATCGGTCAATCCGGTGGTGGAAGGATTTGTCAGAGGGCGCCAAGCCATAAACCATCATGACCGGAAAAAAACGATGCCGCTTCTGATTCATGGCGATGCGGCCTTTGCCGGCCAAGGCATTGTGGCAGAAGTACTGAATATGTCCCAGCTGTCGGGCTACCATACCGGTGGAACGCTCCACCTGGTTATCAACAACCAGATCGGGTATACCACATTGCCTGAAAACGCCCGCTCCACAAGGTATTCCACAGATATTGCCAAAATGCTAATGGTCCCGATATTTCATGTCCATGGTGAGGATCCTGAAGCCGCCGCCCACGTCATCCAGTTGGCCTGTGACTACCGGAATGCCTTTTCAAAGGATGCGGTTGTGGATGTCATCGGCTTCCGGCGATATGGCCATAACGAAGGGGACGAACCCTATTTTACGCAGCCCACCATGTATGAACGGATCAGAACAAGACCCCCCGTTTACCAGATCTACGGAGAAAAACTGCAGGCCGCGGGCGTATTGGACTCCGCAACCTCGGAGGCCTTCGGCGCTGACGTCACCCATTGCCTAGATGTTGCCTATGAAGCAGCCCGGAAAACCGCCTGCACCATGCCTATAACCCGGTTCTATGAAAACTGGGAAGGCTATACCGGAAGGTATGCACCGGAATCCGTAAAAACAGGTGTTGCGACGCAAAAGCTCGTACCGCTTTCCAACCAATTGACGTCGGTTCCACAAAACTTTTCGCTTCACGCCAAACTTCAACGGATGAACGACAAGCGACAGGCAGCCATGACAAAAGAAGAGGGCATCGATTGGTCCTTTGCCGAAGCGTTGGCCTTTGGGTCCCTTCTCGCCGAAGGGGTGCCGGTTCGCTTAAGTGGCCAGGACAGCCGGCGAGGCACCTTCAGCCAGCGCCACAGCGTTCTGGTGGACCAGGAAACCGGGGCAACCCATATCCCACTTAATCATCTTCAAAAAGATCAGGCCGTCTTTTCATGCCATGACAGTCTGCTATCCGAAGCCGGTGTCCTTGGTTTCGAATATGGATATGCCCTCGCAAGGCCCGACGGCCTTACCCTGTGGGAGGCCCAGTTTGGTGACTTTGTAAACGGCGCCCAAAATATCATCGACCTTTACATAGCCAGCGGCGAAACCAAGTGGCAACGCCTATGCGGTCTCGTGCTTCTGCTGCCCCACGGCAGTGAAGGCATGGGCCCCGAACACTCTAGCGCCCGACCAGAGCGGTTTCTTCAGCTATGCGCCGACGACAACATTCAGGTCTGCCAACCCACCACACCGGCCCAGTACTTTCATCTATTACGACGTCAGGCAATCGCATCCTATCGAAAGCCACTTGTTGTATTGACCCCTAAAAGTTTGATGCGCCACCCTATGGTTGTTTCCCGGTTGCAGGATTTGGCCAGCAGCCGTTTTCAGGAAGTCCTGGATGATCCGGCGCCCCCCAAATCTCCAAAACGGGTGCTGCTGTGCAGCGGAAAAATTTATTATGAACTCAGTGCCCAACGTGAGCAGCGTCAAAATCATCAGAGCAAGAAAAATCATACGGCCATCGTTCGCGTTGAGCAGTATTATCCCTTTCCAGAAAATCAGATAAAGGACATTGTCACCCGGTACCAAAGGGCCGGCGGATGGTATTGGGTCCAGGACGAGCCGGAAAACATGGGAGCATGGCAGTTTATGAGACCGCGGCTGGAGGGGTTAATTGGAAAATCGGTGGGCTACGTTGGCAGAAAAGCATCCGCCAGCCCGGCAAGCGGTATTCCGAGCATTTACCGGCGGGACCAGGCAATGATTATCAATCAGGCGTTAGGCGCGCCAGAAGGTGGCACGGTCAGCTCATAAAAACAATATTCGGGTAGAAAAAGGAGCCTCCATGATAGTAGAAGTAAAAGTGCCGGGCGTGGGCGAATCGGTTCAGGAAGCAACCCTCGCCGAGTGGTTGAAAAAGGAAGGGGAAATGGTCCAGAAAGATGAACCGCTCTTTGTCATTGAAACCGACAAGGTCACCCTGGAGGTCGTGGCAACGGCATCCGGACGCCTGCACACCAAGGTCCGGGAAGGGGATACCGTTTCTGTGGGGGCAGTCGTAGCAACCATTGACACCTCAATAACCAAACCGGACACGGTACCAGACGCGGCACCAGACACAGATCCGGAAAAGACCGAAGCACCCGCTGCACCAGATACGCAGTCTGTATCAGTCGAGGCGCCCCCAACACCTCCAGCACCAGCCCCCTCCTCTTCCATGGCCCTCTCTCCGGCCGTAAGGCGACTGGTGGCTGAACATAATCTGGATCCCGGCCGCATCACCGGCACCGGCCCAAACGGCCGGATCATCAAAGGGGATGTCCTCGCTTACCTGGAAAAAGGGGAGACGCCGTCCACCGGCAAAACGGCTCCGCCCGCCCCTTCACCACCGTTCGAAGAGACGGAAGGGCAAGCAGCGGAATCGGAAGAAATCACCCGAAAGCCCATGACCAGAATTCGACGCCGCATTGCGGAACGATTGGTGGCCGCCAAACAAAACACGGCCATGTTGACCACCTTTAATGAAATCGACATGTCCCGGGTGCTCTCACTTCGCAGCCAGCACAAGGAAGTGTTCCAGGAAACCCATGGGGTAGCCCTGGGCCTGATGTCGTTTTTCATCAAGGCCTGTGTGGCAGCACTGACAAAATTTCCCGCCCTGAACGCCTTTATCGAAGGGGATGACATTGTTTACCACCACTACGTTCATATGGGAGTTGCTATCGGTTCCGAAAAAGGGCTTGTGGTGCCAGTCCTACGCCATGTCGAAAAGGCCAGCTTTGCAGAACTGGAAAAAGGCATCCTCCAGTTTGTGGACCGTATCAGTGAAAACAAACTGGCTATCGCAGATTTAGAGGGCGGCACCTTCACCATTTCCAATGGGGGCGTTTATGGCTCACTTCTGTCCACCCCCATTCTCAATCTTCCTCAAAGCGGGATTCTCGGCATGCATAAGATTGAAAAACGGCCGGTGGTGGTGGACGATGAAATCGTCATTCGCCCCATGATGTACGTGGCCTTGAGTTATGATCATCGCGTTGTGGATGGAAAAGAAGCGGTCACTTTTTTAAAAACCGTAAAAGAGCATATTGAAAATCCTGAATTACTCATGTTGGAGATTTAACAATGCCCCAGAAAGAAACCTATGATCTTATTGTTATCGGCAGTGGCCCGGGGGGCTACGTGGCAGCAGCACGGGCCTCTCAATTGGGAATGAAGGTCGCCTGTATCGAAAAGGCAAGCAACCTCGGCGGGACCTGTCTGAATGTGGGCTGCATTCCCAGCAAGGTGCTGCTGGACTCCAGTGAATACTTCTATCAGGCCAAAACAGAATTCGCCGAACATGGCATTAAAACCGGCCGGATTTCCCTTGACCTTGCCACCATGATGGCACGCAAAGAAAAGGTAGTCAATGATCTGGTGAAAAATGTTCAAAGCCTTCTTGAAAGAAGCAAGGTCACCATCATCCGAGGGGCTGCCCGACTGGCCGGTGGCCGGGAGGTGAGCGTATCGGGCGGAGACGATGGCGCCACAGAGACGGTTTTGACCGGTGAGGCTATTTTGCTTGCCACCGGCAGCACGCCCACCTCATTGCCCGGCATCACGCCGGACGGCGACCGCATCATCCAGTCCTCCCAGGCCCTTTCCCTTAAAACCGTCCCCAAGCATCTTATTGTGGCAGGTGGGGGCTACATCGGCCTTGAGTTAAGTTCTGTCTGGGCCCGATTAGGGGCCAAGGTGACCGTTATTGAAATGCTTTCCCAAATTGCAGGGACCATGGACAACCAGGTGGCCAGAAACTTGTTAAGGTATCTTTCTAAACAGGGCATCTCCTTTCAGTTGAACACCCGGGTGACCAATGTTAAAACAACAAAAAGCAACGTAAAGGTCGATATTCTTTCCAAAGAAAAAGAAGATTCGATCGAGGGCGATCTGCTGTTGATTGCCGTTGGCCGAAAACCCAATACCGAAGGGCTGGGACTGGAAGCGGCAGGCGTCGACACGGTGCCCAACACCGGCCAGATCGCTGTAAACGCCTCGTTTGAAACCAGCGCCAAGGGTATCTATGCCATCGGAGACCTTATTCCCGGACCGCCCCTTGCCCATAAAGCCTCTGCGGAAGGAAAGGCCGTAGCCGAACTGCTAACCGGCTTGCCGGCCGAGATCAACTACAATACCATACCCTCTGTGATCTACACGGCCCCTGAAGTTGCCAGCGTGGGGCTTACCCAGGATGAAGCAAAGCAAAAGGACATGCCCATCTGCGTGGGCACCTATCCGTTTGCGGGAACAGGCCGTGCCCGGTGTCTTAACCAGATCGATGGGTTTGCCAAACTGATTACCCATGCCAAGACCGATCAACTGTTAGGCGCCCATATTATCGGCCCTCGGGCATCGGAAATCATCGCCGAATGCGTCCTGGCTATGGAGTTTGCCGGCGCTGCCGAAGATATTGCCCGCACCATTCACGGCCATCCGACATTTTCAGAAGCGGTTCAGGAAGCCGCGGTCCTTGCTACCGAATGCACTGTGGCAAGGGGGCCTGGCAAGGACTAACCCAAAAATCGCCTGGAGGTTACATGAGCCTCGAAGCTTCGCGTCACTACGATGTTATTATCATCGGTGGCGGCCCAGCAGGTCTAATGGCTGCCTACTATTTGGGCGAGCATACAGATCTTGCTGTACTGCTGCTGGAAAAGGGCCACCCGCCGAAGACCCGAAAGTGCCCTATCAACGACGATCAGGCATGCAAAAACTGCACCCCGTGCCAGATTCTAAGCGGTATTGGCGGCGCGGGTCTTTTTTCCGATGGCAAGCTCAATTTCATCCATAAACTCGGAAAAACGGATCTTACCCAATTTCTGGCATTGCCTGCCGCAAAGGCATTGATCGATGAGACCGAAACCATCTTTAACCGCTTTGGCATGGACAATACCGTTTATCCCACCGATATGCAGGCAGCCAACAACATCCGAAAGATCGCCAAACGCTATGGGATCGATCTTCTCATTATCAAGCAGAAGCATATCGGTAGTGATCACCTGCCAACCCATATCACCGCCCTCTACGAGCACATTCTCTCCAAGGGCGTCCACATCCACACCGGTGAATCCGCCATCGATCTTCTTGTTGAAGACTGCAGCGTCACCGGCGTTATAACGGAAAAGGCCACCTACCCTGCCAACAATGTCATCCTGGCCCCGGGCCGGATAGGCGCAGAATGGATGAGTAAAATTTCCGAAAAATACGCTATCGAAAAACGGCACCGGGGCATCGAGGTGGGAATACGGGTTGAAGTCCACAATGACATCATGCAGGATCTTTGCAATGTTATTTACGACCCAACGTTTTTCATTCAGACCCAAAAGTATGATGATTCCACCCGCACCTTTTGCACCAACTTTGGTGGGTTTGTAAGCCTGGAAAATTACCGGGACTTCGTGTGTGTGAACGGACATGCTTATCGAAACAAAAAATCTGAAAACACAAACTTTGCCTTTTTGTCCAAAGTGGTGTTAACCGAGCCCGTCACCGACAATCAGGCCTATGGTGAAGCCATCGGAAAGCTTGCGCAACTTATCGGCGGCGGCAAACCAATCCTGCAGCGATTTGGGGATCTCAAGCGCGGCCGAAGAAGCACCTGGCCGCGAGTGCACAAAGGGTATATCGAACCGACCCTGACGAAGGTGATCTGTGGCGATATTGCCATGGCCCTACCCGAGCGAATTGTCACCAACCTGGTGGAAGGCCTTGAAAAACTCAATCTGGTGGTCCCCGGCGTGTCCAACGACGAAACCCTGCTCTATGCCCCTGAAATCAAATTCTTTGCCACCCAGATTGAAACCGACGCAAACCTTGAAACATGCATACAGGGGATGTACGTTGCAGGCGACGGGCCCGGGGTGGCTGGAAATATCGTTTCCGCCGCCGCCACCGGGCTTATCCCGGCCAAAGCCATCCGGGAAAAAAGAATTGCGTCTGAACATCATTATCCCTAACATTCAACAAATAGCTCTGCAAAATTAATTACGAAAAAGGAATAGGCCATGAACCCGTCTGTTTGTAACAAACTCGACATTTTGCAAGGGGATATTACAAAACTTACGGTGGACGCCATTGTCAATGCTGCCAATACATCCCTCCTTGGTGGTGGCGGGGTGGATGGTGCCATTCATAGGGCTGCCGGAATAGAACTTTTGGCTGAGTGCCGGGCTATTGGTGGCTGCCCCACAGGTGAAGCGCGTATCACAAAAGGTTACAACTTACCGGCAAAATACGTTATCCACACGGTGGGCCCGGGCTATCGAGGGACTAAAAAAGATGCCAAACTTCTCTCAGCCTGCTATCAGAACAGCCTGAGGTTGGCAGTTGAGAACCAAATCGTCTCGATCGCCTTTCCGGCAATCAGTTGCGGCGTGTACGGATACCCCATCATGGATGCCTGTAAAATCGCCATAGATACCACCTGCACGTTTCTTGAAAACCACACCGGTCTACAACAGGTCATTTTCATCCTGTTTTCAGCGGGTGACAAGAATGTCTATCTTAATTATTTTAACCATTTAAAAGAACAATCAACGTGATTTGAATCCAGTCGTAACAGCGGATAAATATCACCTGCTTAATTGGATTTATCAATGGCTTCATAATCTGCCATTGACAAACACTATTCCCATAGCTACATTTAGGGTCAAACATGATACAGGCGAATGCATTGGCATTTCGCTTGTACGTAATTTTTTTTACAAGGAGGCGACAAATGCTTGAAATCACAGAAGCTGCCAAGACACAGCTTACAGAATACTTTAAAGGGCAAAAGATCGAACCTGTTCGCATCTTTTTAAACCAGGGGGGCTGAGGCGGTCCGGGTTTGGCGTTGGCTCTGGATGAGCCAAGAGACAATGATGAAATAATCAAAATCAATGGGTTCCAGTTTTTAGTTGAAAAAGATCTTTTAGAGAAAGCAAAACCGATTACGATCGATTTTCTGATCACCGGCTATAAAATTGATTGCGGTATCGATTTCGGCCCAGCAATGGGCGGTTGTTCCTCCTGTAGTACAGCCGGTAGCTGCAGTTAAGCGGCCCCGACATGATAATCAGCAAGGCGGTGCTTTTATAAGCACCGCCTTTTTTTATTCAAAAACACCCTTATTTGCTCTCACTTCCTAATCCAACGATCGACTGTATTTATGTCATATTTAGCTTACATACGTTTGCCTTGGTAGTTGACCGTCTTTGCTTCACATGCTAGAATTATCCCATATAGCGTCTTGAATCCTATATTTTCATGTCCTTTTTGCCACAGGAGGTGCATCATGAAGGTATTTGTCAGCGGTGGTTTAGGTTTCGTCGGGAAACATATCTGCCGTTCACTACTGGAAAAAGGGCACCAGGTGACCGCCACAGGCAGCCGCAAACATCCAGAAGGCCTGTCGCATGACCGCTTTCAATATATCCAGGCCGACACCACCCAGGAGGGGGAGTGGCAACAGGCTGTCGCAACCGCCGATGCGACTATCAATCTTGCCGGCCGTACGATTTTCAAACGGTGGAATGAACACTACAAGCAGGCGCTAATTGACAGCAGGATCCTCACCACCCGCCACATCGTAGCAGCCATTCCTGACGATCGGCCTTATGTATTGTGCAGCACATCCGCTGTCGGCTACTATGGCGACCGTGGCGACGATATCCTCGTTGAACAGGAGGCAGGCTCAGACGACTTTTTGGGGCAACTTTCCAAGTCATGGGAAAAAGAGGCGCTGACGGCGGCGGATAAAGGTACGCGGGTCGCCATCGCCCGCTTCGGTATTGTTATGGGACAGGATGGGGGGGCCCTCACGAAAATGGTACCAGCGTTTAAATCATTCGTAGGAGGCCCGCTTGGTACCGGCCAGCAGTGGTTCCCGTGGATTCATATCCAAGATGTGGTAAATGCCATGGAATTTTTGTTAGAAACATCCGAATGTAGCGGTATTTTTAACTTCACAGCACCGGCACCCGTAAGAAACAAAACATTGGTATCGACACTTGGCCAGGTGCTGGGACGGCCTGCGGTCGTACCCGCACCGGGATTCATGATCCGCATGCTCTTAGGTGAACTGGGGAGTGTTTTGCTGGCAAGCCAGCGCGCCGTGCCGTGCCATTTATTAGAAGCCGGGTATCAATTCAAATTTACCGAATTGAAAAAAGCACTTGAAGACCTTTGCCATTGATACGCCAGCCCAAATATCATCCGGCGGTGGCAGGATAACGGAGAAGGCCTACCGCATCAACCAACAGGAGGCAACATGAGTAACATTCTGATTGTATTTCTCATTGTACTGTTCACGTTCATCTTCTTCTGCCTTATGTATTATGCCAAACAAAAAAAACAGGCCAAACAGCCACAGTACATCTGTTCCCACTGTGGAGAGAAGCATTGCGATTGTCAAAAGCAGTGATGGCATCCGATGGACGACCCGATACGATATCATTTCAGGTGGGTAATCGCAGTTTTTTTAATGGTGATGGCTGCTGCCGCACCCATTCTTGCGGATGAAACTCGAAGTGCTGGCGAACAGGGCCTCTTTGGAGAACTCCTGAATGCATATGTCCAAGACGGTGTGGTCAATTATAAAGGGTTTCAAACAGAAGAGAAAAAGCTCGACACCTATCTCGGAATTTTAGAACGCACGGACACGAGCCGCCTGAATCGTTTGGAAGCATTTGCTTTTTATATTAACGCCTACAACGCCTGGACCATCAAACTTATCCTGACCGCTTATCCCGAAATAGACTCCATCTGGGATTTGGGCGGCAGGTTTTTCAACAAACCGTTTGAAAAGAGATTCATCAAACTGGATCAAAAAACGGTTTCCCTGGATTACATTGAACACACCATTCTAAGGCCAACATTTAAAGACCCTCGGGTCCATTTTGCTGTTAACTGCGCTTCCAAAAGTTGCCCGCCGCTATATCCCACGCCCTTCCGCGCAGAGACGTTGGAAGAACAGTTAGACGCCGCAACCAGGGCCTTTATCAATGACCCGGGAAAAAACTATCTGAAAGAAGACACCCTTTATGTGAGCAAAATCTTCAAATGGTTTTCAGACGATTTTGACAATGACCCGACAGGGTTTATATTAAAGTATGCCTCAAAAGAGTTTGAAGCCAGGATTCGCAGCCAAAAGAATCTCAAGGTAAAGTATATAGATTATAACTGGTCCCTGAACGGCCACTAAAGGAGCGCATCATGGCCAATTTTGATTATGACATCGGGATAATCGGAGGAGGGGCCGCAGGTCTTACTGTTGCATCCGGGGCAGCCCAACTTGGTGCAAAAACCCTTCTATTAGAGATAGAAAAGGAGCTGGGCGGTGACTGCCTCCATTTTGGGTGTGTTCCGAGCAAGACACTCATAAAAACCGCCCATGTCCGCCAGTTAATAAAGCGCGCCGCTAATTATGGTCTTACGCCGGTAGACCTGCCGCCCGTGGATTTCAAACAGGTGGCGGATCGTATTCGGTCGGTCATCCAAACCATTCAAAAGCACGATTCCAAGGAAAGGTTCTGTGGCCTGGGGGCCAAGGTGGTGTTTTCATCACCGCATTTTCTTGACAGCCACAGGGTCCAGTTTGACGACCAACAGGCGTCTGCCAAAACCTGGGTCATCGCTGCCGGATCCTCACCGGCGGTGCCCCCGATTCCGGGACTGGCCGACACATCTTATATCACCAACAAAGAAATCTTTTCTCTTCCCCATCTGCCGAAAAGCATGATTGTATTAGGGGGCGGCCCCATTGGGACGGAGATGTCGCAGGCGTTTGCAAGACTCGGCACCAAGGTGAGCCTTGTGGACATGGCAGATCAGATTCTCCCCAGAGAAGATAAGGACATGGTAGCGCCGGTCATGGAACGGATGGCGGAAGAAGGCGTAATGTTCTACCTCGGCCATCGTATTCAAAGCGTTTCGGATGCCGGGAAGAATAAAGTGGTAGAACTCGTACCCCCCGACGGCAAACGTTTTCGTATCTCTGCAGAAACCATTCTGGTAGCCCTGGGAAGGAAACCGAACATCGAGAAGCTCTCCCTGGAGAACGCCGGGGTGGCCACCACGAGCAGAGGAATTCCAGTGGATGACCGGCTTCGCACAAATCAAAAACACATCTATGCCATCGGCGATGTCACCGGCAACTATCAATTTACCCATGCCGCAGGCTACGAAGGGGGCATTGTGGTCAGCAATGCCGTATTTCGTCTCCCCCGAAAAGCGGATTACACCTGGCTTCCCTGGTGTACTTACTGCGATCCGGAACTTGCAAGCGTCGGAATGAACGAAAAAGCCGCCCAAGCGACTGGCATTGAATATGACGCCTGGACCGAGGCATTTAAGGACAATGACCGCAGTCTGGCCGAAGGGGAAACCGGCGGCAAGATCAAACTGATTTTAGATAAAAAAGAGACGCCTGTGGGTGTTCAAATTGTTGGGCCCCATGCAGGCGAGCTTATCAACGAATGGGTGGTCGCCCTTAACGGAAAGGTAAAACTATCAACCTTGGCATCGACCGTTCACCCCTATCCCACCATGGGTGAAATAAATAAGCGAGTGGTGGGAAATTATTTTTCGCCAAAGATATTCTCTGAAAAAATCCAAAAGGGGCTTAAATTTTTCTTCAATCTGAAAGGACGCGCCTGCACTTTAGAAGAATAGGCTATACCAATGAAACCAGATATGATACCTGCCGAAAAAACGAAATCAAACGCCGCCGTCAAGGCAATTTTCCTTGTAATTTTTATTGGTGCCGCCATTCTACTCATCCAGTATACACCGGCCAAAAGCTACCTGACGGTGGAAGCCATGGGACAATTTCTGGATCAGGCAGGGATCTGGGCACCCGTACTCTATATGCTGATCTATGCCATCGGGGTGTGCCTGTTTCTTCCCGGCACCCTCCTTACTAGTTTTGGAGCGATCATTTTCGGCGCCTACTGGGGCTTTTTGTATGTCTGGATCGGTGCCATGGTCGGGGCCTGCGCCGCTTTTCTTATCGGGCGCTCACTCGGAAGAGAATTTGCCGCATCCCTTGTCGGCGACAAACTTAAAAAATATGACGATGCCATCGGCCGAAACGGTTTTGCCACGGTTCTCTACCTTCGGTTAATTTACTTCCCCTTCACCCCCATGAATTTTGGTATGGGGCTCACCAAGGTGACCTTTCGGGATTACGTAATGGGCACCGGCCTTGGTATCATCGTCGGCACCTTTATTTTTACCTTTTTTATTGGTACCCTAAAAGAAGTATGGACCACCGGCGACTGGAACCAGTTGCTCTCTTTTAAGGTCTTCTTTTCAATAGCCCTGTTTATTTTTTCTTTCTTTATCCCCAAAATAACCAACCGCTTTCAAAAAAAGAAAGATAATTGAAACAAAATGGGTACAAAGTGATCATCTATGAAAGAAGCACATCATCATGTAAACTTAAAACATTCGCCGAACTGCTTATTCATCCTATTGTGGTGAATAACAAATATTATGAATGGAGGTGATATTGGTGTCGGATATCAGAAAAATTGCCCTGCTAATTGACTGTGATAATGTAAGTCATAATTCAATTGAGGGCGTCTTAGAAGAACTTTCAAAGTTAGGGATGGTTAACGTAAGACATGCCCATGGGGACTGGAACAACCCATCTTTATCTGGTTGGATTGGAAGGCTACATCCAAACGCCATAAGGCCAATGCAACAGTTCGCTTATACAAAGGGCAAAAATGCGACAGATTCCGCCATGATTATTGACGCAATGGATCTTCTGTATAGTAAATCCATTGATGCATTTGCTCTTATGACCAGTGATAGCGATTTCACGCCTCTTGTAATGAGGATCTTGGAGAGCGGCCTCCCCGTATATGGATTCGGAGAGAAAAAAACACCACAACCATTTGTAGATGCCTGCTCAACTTTTATTTACACAGAAAACTTAATACAAGAAAAGGAAGAAAAAACGAGCGATACGCCGCCATCTAAAAAGAACCGGGCAGAGCTTAGGCAGGATACCACTCTGGTCAAGCTACTAAGAACGGCCGTTGAGCAAACGTCAGAAGATGATAATTGGGCCCATATGAGCAAGGTGGGCCATTATATTTCTAATAATAGCTCATTTTCTCCTATTAACTATGGTTACAAAAAACTTGGTGATCTCATAAGAGCAAGTGAATTATTCGAGGTGGAAATGAGAAAAGATGGGACGGCCATGTACATTAAAGATGCCCGAAAGTAACAATATACCTATTGAGGTAATACAGGCTGAAATTACAAATAATGCCTTTTTAGAACTTTTTTCGAAATCATCTTTATAAATTACCCCGCCGCAAGCGGCGAGGAATATACCCCCAAGAGATTCAATAGATGCCTGCCCCCCAGCATTTGGAGACGGTAAGCAAGAAAAAAAGTTTGCCTAACTGTCTCATGAGCAATACTGGGGGGCATCGCCATAAAAAGCCAGCTTTTAATCCGGCGCGATATTCTGGTTGATATGGAAAAAGTTACTGGGATCATAGGCTGATTTGACTTTTTTCAGGCGATCATAGTTATTCCCGTAGGTCGCCTGAATGCGATCCTGCCCCTCCTCCATCATGAAGTTGATATACGAGGCCCCGGCCGAATAGGGATGCAAAGCCTCCCAATAGCTCCGGGCCCACTCTGTTATCTTATTTTTATTTAATTTATCGGCATCCACGCCAGCGATTACCATAGACCAATTTGCATCGCGAAAGTTCCATGCGGTGGCGTTTTTGTTCACCTGGTGAACGGCGCCATCAATGGGATAAAGATGCATTGTCGAAAGGCTCGTCGGCACCTCGCCAAAACGAAGATGTTCTTCAATCGCCGCATCCGTAATCTCATGAATGAAATCACCTTTCCAATACCATTGGAGACCCGGAGGATAAAGGCCGTCAAACAGGCTTGTCAACATCGGGTAGGGCACGGGTCCTATGTGTTCAAAAATAGGCTCGGCGGCTTCTCTGGCCAAATTCATGGCACTGTCGGCCTGTTCACGAGATCCTGTACAGCACCAAACCAGGCCGCAAACTTTGCGGCCATGGATCTCTTCAGGGAAAGGGGGCCCCGAGGGTACTTCGGCGATCAGATAAAACGCATAAATATCTGCTGCAGCCCGAGGCATCCACTCACGATACCAGCGCAATGTATCCGGTAGCTTGTCTATTGGCCAAAACATCGGTCCACCGATGACCGTATCGACCGGATGCAAGCGATATTTAAATGATGTGACCACCCCAAAGTTACCACCGCCGCCTCGCAATGCCCAAAAAAGGTCTGAATTCTCATTCTGGCTTGCCTGCACCAGGCGCCCATCGGCCAGGACCACATCTGCACTCAGCAGATTGTCAATGGTTAGGCCATATTTGCGGCTTAAGTAGCCGTGCCCGCCACCAAGGGTCAAACCCGCAACCCCGGTTGTTGAGATAATCCCCGCCACCGTCGCCATACCAAATGCATGGGTTGCATGGTCGACATCGCCCCAACTGCAACCCGGCTCTACCCGAACCGTTTTCTCTTGGGGATCAACACGGATTCCCTTCATTGCAGAGAGATCAATAACCAGCCCGTCATCCACAAGCGCCAGGCCAGGACCATTGTGGCCGCCACTGCGAATGGCGGTATCTATACCGTTGGCACGTCCAAATTTTACGGTTGTAATTACGTCTGCAACGTTCGAACACCGCGCAATCACGTACGGGTGTTTATCGATCATCGCATTATAGATCGTTCGGGCCGGGTCGTACCCCTTGTCTTCAGGTCGAAAAATTTGACCACGAAATTGTTCACTCAATTGTTCAATTGTTATTTTTTCTTCCATGGCGCACCTCTCATATTACTTCATTATTTAGAAGGCTTAGAATCAGATAGATTCACGCTTCTGATGATTTTCGCCAAACAATATATGCACATCATCAATACGGACGAAATTCACACCAATGCGGGGGGGGCATGATATGCATAAAATTCTTGAAATCTGGGTCGCTTCCACGCCACGCAGGGGTTACAATTGGAATTCATCGTTGGAAAGAGAGCTTGGTATACACATTAAAATAATTACGAAACCAAATGTATCAATACGAAGCCGTCCATAATCATTTAGTCTGATCGCTTGAACCTCACCAGTTGCCTGGAAAAAAATCTACAGCCTGTTAACCATATCTTAACCCGTCGCGTGTTAGAGTGGGCAAAAAGGTTGGACGAGTATGTGGGAAGAGGCTGATATCCCCATACGAGTAATTTCAAACTTTAACCCATTGGAGTTATAACGGTATGAGGTTATCCGAAAAGATCCTGCGCCTGTTACCACTGGCCGCACTGCTTCTGACAGCCTGCAGCACAGGCCTTCACAAAAACCATATCGAAAAAACACAGACAGACATCGATGCAGTGGTGGCCTGGTCTCAGCTGGAAGGTTCCCAGCAGACAACCTCTCTGAATAAGATGATTGACGCGACAGAATTGAATGCCCTGTTGATTGAAGCAATGGACGCCAATCCGGGCCTTGCCCAAATTTTCTCAACCCTTGAAATCCGGCGTGCCGAATATCGTCAAACCGGTGCTGAACGGTTGCCGACGGCAGATGCAAGTTTTACGGCCGCCAAGGAAAAAGACAGCGACAGTTCCTATACCGGTAGCCTCACCATAAGCTGGCGGGCAGACCTTTGGGGAAAACTTTCTGACGCCACCCAGGCCGCTGCCAAAGATGTAGCGGAACAACAGGCGTTATATCAATCCGCTCGCGATACCCTGGCCGCCGAGGTGATGACCGCCTGGCTGGGACTGATTGCCCAGCAGCGTGTCATTAACATAGAACAACGTCGGTTTGAAACGTTGCGACAAAATGAGCAGTTTATTCTAAACCGCTATCGAAATGGCCTTGGAACGCTCGAAGATTTGGACAGCGCCCGCAGCTCGACCGCCAGTTCGCGGGCAACGCTCGAAGCCTATAAGGACGCATTGGATCAGCAAAAGCGGTCCCTGGAAACCATGCTGGGACGTACCCCTCAGGCAAGTATTGTGATTCCAAATGATTACCCTGCCGTGATTACCCCTTTGGCCGGCCTGCCAGCACAGACGCTGCAACGCCGTCCCGATCTCAAGGCAGCTTTTTTAGCGTTAGAGGCTGCCGGCCTTCGAATCACGGTAGCATACAAAAATCTGCTGCCGAGCATCAATCTCGAAGCGGCTCTCACAGACATCGCAGCCTCCCCCGGAAATGCATTGCTAAGCCATCCGGTGTGGTCTCTTTTAGGTCAGCTCACAGCCCCCCTGTATCAGGGGGGCAAACTCAAAGCAGCGGCTGAAATTGCCGAAATAGAAACCGCGCAGGCCTATTATGCCTACCAGGAAATCCTGCTGAATGCCGTTACCGAAGTTGAAAATGCGTTGGGACAGGAAAAAGCCCTGACCAAACAACAAACCCATATTGACACCGCGCTGACCAGTGCGCGGAATAACCTGATGCAATATGAACGAAGGTATCGCAACGGTCTGACCGATATTCTCGATTTACTGAATGTACAACAACAGACCTATGACCTTGAAGCCCAATTGAATAACCTAATTTATGAACGCCTCGCAAACCGAATCAACCTTGGTCTTGCGCTAGGCCTGGGAGTTAATCGATGATACGACAATTTTCACAATGGCTCATGCTTCTGGCAGCGTTGATCGTGTTGGTCACCGTCATGTTCTTCAATATGCACCTGATCCAGGCACGTGCCAAACAATCCCCCCCGGACAAAGCGGAAACAATGTCTCGCCCGGATGTGGCGGTGATACTATCCCAAAGCGCCGGCTACGACGCCCAGGTAACCGCCTATGGCGAGGCCCGGCCCCATTTCGAATTGACCCTGACCGCCCAGGTCGCCGGGCAGGTGCTGGCCCTTGCCCCTGGCTTTGAACCGGGTCACCGGGTTCGTAAAGGAACGCTGCTTGTACAGTTGGAGGACAGCGATTATCGCGCCGCTCTCAGTAGTGCTGAAAAGGATTTGGCAACTGCACGGCTGAGTCTGCTTGAAGAACAGCGCCTGGGGGAACGGGCAAAGGCGGAATGGGAGGCATCCGGCCTTGATGGTGAGCCGGACTCGGAATTGGTACTGAGAAAACCGCAGCTGGCGGCCGCCACAGCCGCTGTTGACAACGCCGAGAGGGCTGTTGAAAGCGCCCAAAAAAATCTGCGCCAAACCCAAATCACGGCACCCTTTGATGCATTGGTTGTGACGCGCGAGGTGGCACCCGGCAGCTTTCTTCAAACCGGTAGCCAAATAGCCACGCTCTATAGCACAGACTGGGTAGAAGTCACCGTCTCCTTATCTTCACGGGATTGGCAGAACCTACCAAGCACTAATACTTTAAACGGTGGCAATTGGCCGGTAACACTGGCCAATGTGGAAAACGGTCAGCAATGGAAGGGGCGAGTGCTTCGCACGGAACAGCACCTTGACAGCACCACGCGACAACGGGCCCTGGTCGTGACAGTGGACCAGCCACTGGACCGTTCCCCGACACTGCTCCCCGGAACCTTCCTCAATGTCCTGGTGCCAGGCCGCCGCATGGACGGCCTCTGGGAATTGCCCAGTTCGGCCTTAAGTCAACGGGGCGAAATCTGGTATGTCACAGCGGACGACTGTCTGGATTTTTTTTCTGCCCAGCCCCGGTTCAGCATCGGGGATACAATCTTTATTCAGGCACCCGAAGATATTCGACAATCCAATCAAAAAATTTTGGTTCATCCCCTTAGCAGTTACCTGAAAGGGATGCCTGTAAACCCGGTCGAGGAGGTCTCCCATGGATAACGGCATTAAAGGCATTATTCCCTGGTTTGCAGGCAATCCCGTTGCCGCCAACCTACTGATGATCCTGGTCATCGTCCTTGGCATGGTACAGGCGGGAAGCCTGAGAAAAGAAGCGTTTCCCAACATGGAACCTGACAGCCTCACGGTATCGGTGGTTTACAACAGTGGTTCGGCAAAACAGTCAGAAGAAGGGTTGGCCATTAAAATTGAAGATCAACTCGAAGGTGTCATCGGCATCGAATCCGTTACGAGCACCGCCACCGGAAACGGTGTAACGGTTACGGTGGAGAAACAAGAAGGTTACGATCTTGACAAGCTACTCAGGGATGTAACATCCAGGGTGGATGCCATCTCAACCTTTCCGGCCGATGCGGAAAACCCGGTTATCGAAAAAGCGGAGCGGGAAGAGCACGCCCTCTGGTTGCAGCTCTACGGGGATGTCGACCGCCATACCCTCCAGCAACTGGCAGATGAGTTGAAATCCGATCTTCTGGCAAATGCCTTTATTAGCCGGGTTAGCGTTTCCGGATGGCGCGATCCAATGATGGTGGTCGAAATAGACGAAGGCAGACTTCAAGCCTATGGTATTTCCTTGTCAGACATTGAAAATGCGATCAACGAAAGTTCATCGAACACCATGACCGCCGTCTTGAGCAACCAACACCTTTTTCTACAGCTCAAAGCGTCTGAGCAGGCGTACCTGAAGGAAGAATTCGCCGCCATTCCTCTCGTAACCGACCATGAGGGCCGTCAATTACTACTTGGAGACGTGGCAACCATCAATGACACCTATAATGACGACACTACGGTACTATCCCGTTTTAACGGCCACAGCAGCATTGCCTTGCAGGTGATCACCACTGGCCAGGATGATATTTCAAACTCGGTAACAGGCGCGCTGAATGTCGTGAAGGCATGGCAAACAGATGGCAAGCTGCCCCGAAATGTAGCGCTTGCCACCTGGTATGACAGAAGCACCATGATCAAGGAACGGTTGCAGCTCCTGGTCAAAAATGCCACCACAGGCATTTTGCTGGTTTTTCTGCTGCTGGCGCTCTTTCTCAATCTGACGGTAGCCTTCTGGGTAGCCATGGGGCTCCCGTTTATTTTCTTTGGAACGCTCTATTTGATGGGAGACAATTTTGCCGGCCTGTCATTAAATGAATTCACCACGTTTGGCTTTATCATGGCCCTGGGAATTGTGGTGGACGATGCGGTGGTGGTGGGGGAAAGCGTCTACACCATGCGGTCCCGCCGGGGGGACACCCTGGAAAACACCGTGAGAGGAACCCTGCGCGTGGCCGTGCCCACCCTGTTCGGTGTTTTCACGACAGTGGCGGCATTTTATGCCCTGAGTCAGACCAACGGACACCTTGGTCAGCTCTATACCCAATTTGCTTACGTGGTGGCAATTTGCCTCATTCTGTCGCTGATCGAGTCGAAACTTATTTTGCCGGCCCATCTATCTCATCTCAACACCCAACCCATGTCTGGCAAAAACCGGGGCTATCGCATCTGGCAAAAAGTCCAGAACGGCGCAGATACCGGACTGACCTGGTTCAGCGAAAACTGTTATCGCCCGATTATCGACTGGTCACTGCGCTATCGTTATGGGGTGTGCGTGCTCTTTATCGCCCTGTTTGCCCTGGTTGTCGCCATGCCGTTTACCGGTGTTCTTCGCATCAGCTTCTTCCCGGATATTCCCGGCGACACCATTCAGGCCGAGTTGACCATGCAAAAGGATGCCAGTTTCGGTCAAACCCATGCCGCACTGAATCTGTTAGAGGACAGGGCCTATGCCGCCGATAAAGTACTTTGCGAAGGACAAGACAGCCCGAGTGGTATCGCCAACCTGCAGGTCCTCTCGGAAGCGAATCAGTCCGGAAAGGTCACGGTGGAACTAAAAAAAAATGCGCCATATGATATCAACCGGTTCACCCATCGGTGGCAACAACTGGCAGGGTTGCCCGAAGGTGTGCGGAGTTTGATCATTCAAAATACACCACATTTTGTAGACGCCCTGAGAATTGAACTACGCGCCAATGAAGATGAAGTGCTCACCGACGCAGGCAGCCGGCTAAAAGCCAAGCTTCTTAAAATTCCTGCGGTCAGCGGTATTGAAGACAACCTGGATCCAGGCCAGCCCCAGTTGCACTTGCAGCTGACCCAGCAGGGGCGCGCCCTTGGGATGACCACCGATATGCTCGCAGGCCAGGTGTTTCAGGCGTTTAACGGTCAAGTGGTGCAACGATTCCAGCGCAACAGTGATGAGGTGGAAGTAAAGGTCCGCTATCCGGAAACAACCCGTCAAAATGCCAGTGATGTTCTTAACGCCAGGGTCCGCACCAGCGCTGGGCAAGTGGTGCCCTTGTCTACAGTGGCCACCGTAACGTACGGATTTACCCGGGACGCCATCACCCATATCGATGGCAAAAAGGCGGTCTATGTTTCTGCGAATGTGGACAAGGCGTTACTCTCCGCAACGGAGTTGGTATGCCAACTGAAACAACAACTGGTACTTCAACTGAAACAACAGTATCCAGGACTCGACATTCACTTTGCCGGTGAGGCAGAAGAACAGGCGGAAACCGAGTCATCCATGGGGAAAATGTTCCTTTTGGCGCTGCTGATGATTTACATTCTGCTGGCAATCCCCCTGAGATCCTACGTTCAACCGCTGTTGATCATGACCGCCATTCCATTTGGCATTGTTGGCGCACTCCTCGGCCACTGGATCAACGACCTGTCCCTTGGCATCCTGTCACTCAACGGCATCATTGCACTCTCGGGGGTCGTCGTAAACGACAGTTTGCTACTCACGACACGGTTTAACCAGTTAAAACCCGATGCCGCCCATCTTCAAGAAGCAATCAGTGAGGCGTGCCGCGACCGCCTGCGGGCAGTCCTGCTCACTTCGTTTACGACGTTTGCCGGCCTGATGCCGCTTCTCGGCGAAACATCCATGCAGGCACAGTTTCTGATTCCGGCAGCAGTTTCACTTGCATATGGCATCATGTTTGCTACAGTGATTACATTGATCCTGATTCCGTCTTTGCTGATGATTCAGCACGACGTTGCAACGCTTCTGAGAACCATTGGACAGCGGTCCCTATTGTTGCAACATTAGGGATAGGGATGTTCCAACGAATGAGGGAAAGCCATCAACCATGTTAAATGTACTGTTGGTCGAAGACGATATTGATTTGGCAGAAACGGTCATGGACTATCTCTCTCTGGATGGCATTCGCTGTGATTATGCCAGCAACGGCATGAATGGGTTACAATTGGCAGCGAAACATCGCTATGACTTGCTGCTTCTGGATCTTAACCTCCCCCGACTCGATGGACTGAGTCTATGCCAAAAACTGCGCGACGTTGGAGACGACACGCCGGTACTGATGATCACGGCCCGGGACCAGTTAGATGACAAACTGGCAGGTTTCCGTGCCGGCACCGACGATTATCTTGTCAAGCCCTTTGAATTAAAAGAGCTGGTGGTCCGCCTACAGGCGTTGGCACGTCGCCGCAGCGGCCAGGTGCAGCGGCTGCACTGCGGGGATCTTGAAATGAATCTCAAGGAACGAACGGTCTGTCGCAATGGGAAAGACATCAAACTTTCTCCCACCGGATGGCGGTTGCTCGAAGTCTTGCTGCGTGCCTCTCCCAACGTGGTGCCTCGCCACGTCTTGGAATCAGCGGTTTGGGGCGACGACCTTCCGGACAGCAACAGTCTCAAGGTTCACCTTTTTCATTTGCGAAAGGCCCTTGACGGGCCATTTGACACCCCCTTGCTCTACACCATTACCGGCCACGGTTTTGCAATAAAGGCCCCGTCACCATGAAATCAAACATCAGCCTCAAATGGTTCATCACCCTGGCATTTTTATCGCTGGGAATCGCTCTTGTTGCGGGATATTCACTGCTAAGTGCCCACTATTTTCTCCGGGGCATGGACAGCATCATGGCCAGTAATATGGAGCAGGCCGTGAAAAGCTTTGCCGCTTCGGTCCCCCCCGAACAACGCAAACAACTCACCCGGTTTAGCGGCTATGATATCAGTCCCCACTGGGAACAGATGCCAGCTGAAGTACAAAACGCCTTTTTAACGGCGCCAACCAGAGCTGGCAATTTGCTGAAGCATGACGATTCGGGTTGGCTCCGTCCCCCGGAAACCATCTTGTTTGTCATGCATTGTAACCATAGCGGAGAGATATTCTACGTGAGTCGTCGTGTAACACGCGCCACCAGTTCTGCCCTCATTGGGCGGAACGCAGCCCAAAGCCTTAAAATACTACTCATAATCAGCATTCTAACAGCCTCGCTCCTGACGCTTACTATTCACCTGCTGATCAAGGGGGTTTCCCGGCCAGTCAAAGCCCTTGGGAAATGGGCCAAAGCCCTCGATGAAAAGAACCTTAACCAGCCACCACCCGATTTCTCCTATCCGGAGCTCAATGCCTTGGCAAACTTGATCCGATCCAGCCTCTCATCCGTACAGCAAAGCCTGGAACGGGAACATCGTTTCCTGCGCCACACCAGCCATGAGCTACGGACCCCGATCACGGTCATTCGAAACAACATCGAACTGATGAAAAAACTTAAAAAAGCAACGGATTCGGTTCAGGAACCACGCGAGGTGAACGTCATTGATCGCATTGATCGTGCCAGCCTGACCATGAAACATCTTACTGAAACCTTGTTGTGGCTGGGCCGTGATATACCTGGACCGTTGGCGACCGCACCTTTAATATTAGACCAACTACTTTTGGAACTGGTAAAAGAAAACCAATATCTGCTCAAGGGCAAGAACGTTGATGTTGAAACAAACACGGCCCCTTATAAAGCCCAGCTGCCGGCAGCCGCTACACGGATCGTGCTTGGCAATCTGCTGCGAAATGCCTTTCAACACACCTGGCAGGGCCGGGTACGCATCCAACAACTGAAGAACAGCGTAGAAATTATCAACGAATGCCATGACGCAACCGATGCCCCCCAGGACCTGGGGTTTGGACTCGGCCTGCAGTTAACCGCACAGCTTACCGAAAAGCTGGCATGGCCATATACAAATGAAAAGGGACCGCTGGGGCATCGGGTAACCGTCACTTTAGGGGGGTCAGATGTTTCCCCCTGATCAAATTTAGAGGAATACCTTGCAATCGATTACGAGGGCCCCTTCTCCTTGGGGAAACACCCTGACCGGGTTGAGATCAATCTCGCGGATCGACGGGAAATTCGCCATCAGATCCGAAATACGCTGAATAATCTTGGATAGAAAATCGATATCCAGGGGAGCCCCTCCCCGATATCCCTTTAATAAGGGATACCCCTTTAAAGATTGGATCATGTGACGGGCCGTTGTCATATCGACCGGGGCAACGGCCAGTTGGAAATCGGCAAACAGTTCAACGAAAATACCGCCCAATCCTATCACCACCACCGGCCCAAACTGGGGGTCGCGCTTCCCGCCGACGATGACTTCAACCCCCTCATTCACCATTTCCTGAACAAGATATCCACTGGCAGACGTCAGCCGTTCATCTGCTACCATTGCCGCCATCGCCGCCGATAATTCTTTTTCATCCCTAATGTTCAACCGAACCCCGCCCACATCGGTCTTATGGGCCATCTCCGCCCCTAACGCTTTCAGCGCAACCGGATAATAAGATATATTTGTTTCAAAAACCGCATCTGCGTCTTTGCGTTGAACCAGTTGTTGCTTCACCACCGAAATGTTCAAAGCCTTCAAGATACCATACCCTTCATGGTCGAGAAACGTCTTGCCCTGCCGGCCGGCGTCTTGAAGGATGGTATCAATGGTGGGGGCTGTGCTGATCGTGGGCGTAGCGATTGGCTTTGAAATTCGCCTTGCCTGCGTTGCCTCCCTCACCTTTCGCATGGCATGAAAACAGCCTTGAATGGTTTCAAAAACCGGTGCGGTAATCCGCCTGTTCACGGATTCCCACAACTCTAAATCGCCAAGATTGGGGCGAACGATAACCGGGACCTCTGAGCTTTCATTGACCCGGCTTAAATAGTCAAACAGCATTTGAAACCCTTCCGAAAGGACAAGTTTTTCCCATTCCTCGTTGTAGCAGATATCATAAAAAACGGCGTCGATGCCGGGCAGTTGCCGCATCCGTTCCAGGGCCCCGATATGAAGATCCAGCTCGTACAGGTCACCGTAATCGATCGGATTGGTCACCGTAATGACCTTGGCCCGTCCTCTTTCTTCCAGCCAGTCGAGAAAATCCCGAGGAAACGCGGGAAGGGTAAACCCATTCCGACCGGCCTCATCGGCAGCCATGACGGATCCGCCGCCGCCACAGGCCATGCAGGCCAACCGGTTCCCCTTTAATGGGGGCAGCGATAACATCTTGATGCAATCGATCGCCTCTTCAAAATTTTGAACCCGAATAATGCCCGCATGCCGAAAGGCTGCCTCCACCACCGTGTCATCACTGGCCAGGGACGCCGTATGGGAATGAGAGATCTCATGGCTGGTATCAGAGGTGTTTGATTTGTGGATGAGAATGGGCTTGTCGGCGGCGCAGGCCATTTCATAGAGTTCTCGTGCCCGGGGGAGTCCTTCCAGGTACATATAAATGATCTTCGTTTCCGGATCATCCAGAAAAAACTGTAACAGGTCCACCTCGTCCACATTCAATTTGTTGCCGATACTGGCCACCTTTCCCACACCGATTTTATGATGAGAAAGATGCTGGGATAAATTCATGGCAATGCCACCACTCTGGGAGATGATGCTGACCGGTCCTTTTTTCCATTTTGCGCTTCGATAAGGCGAAAAGGGAAGAAAAAGCCCGTTTTCCATATTGACCACTGCCAGGCAGTTTGGCCCGATGAAACGCATCCCATACTTTTGGCAAACAGCCAGCAGGTTCTCCTCCAACGCCTTTCGCTCCGGCCGGTATTCAGAAAACCCGCCTGTGCTGATGACAAGCCGCTTGATGCCTTTCTGACCGCACATTTCGGCCACATCGGGAACCAACTCGGCTCGCACCAGAATCATGGCAAGATCCAACTCATGGGGAACATCAAGGACTGAGGGATAAATCGGCTTATCGAAAAGCATCCCCCCTTCTCTTCCCACGGCCTCGTAGGACCCGGTGAAACCAAATTCCATCAGGTTGATGATAATGTTCTTTCCCAGATTGGAAGATTTATCGGATACACCGATGATGGCGGCATGGTCGGGATAAAAGAATTTTTTCATTCCAAAAAAGCTCCTAAACGTCAACGCCCTCCAGTGGGGTTTAGCCTATGGAAAGGGCGTGTTAATCCTAATGCAGTGGTTTGATTCAATAGGTGATGACAATTCGGTCTTCCGGGCAATCCACATTAACGCTTCCCGGATCGCGTACTGCTGCATTGTCTGAGCCACATGCCTTACCAGCCGGTATCGGTCAAATAGATGCAAAAACCTTATCGGCCTGCCGGGACCGGTGTCAACCTAAATTAATTAATTAGGGAGAGTACCTCCACCCTTTCCGAGGGAAGAAACGGAAAGGATGGAGGATATAGAAATGCTGAAGACGTCATCCTATATTTATGTGGGGAAACGAGGCACAAATATAACAACAATTACCCATCTTCAACAAATCATCTATTGGTATAGCCGGCATCCACGGGCAACGTAATGCCGGTAACGTAGGAGGAAAGGTCCGACGCGAGCCACAGGCTTGCATGGGCCACCTCGTCTACCTCGCCAAAGCGATTGAAAAGGCTATAGTAAGGGGCAATTTCTTCTTCTTTAGCACCGCGTCTCTCCATAGAGCCACGAAGCATGGGGGTAGCGATGGCGCCTGGCGCCACAGCATTCACGCGGACACCCAAAGGGCTGTTTTCCAAGGAAGCGGCCTTTGTCAAACCGATCACACCGTGCTTGGCCGCAATGTAGGCGGGATTGTTGGGCTGGGGCCGAATTCCACTGATGGAGGAAATGTTGACAACAGCGCCACCATTCCCCTGGCTGAGCATCTGAATAATTTCATATTTCATGCATAGCGCCGTCCCCTTGAGATCAACGGCAATGACACTATCGAATTCCGCTTCATCCAATTCTATAAGCGGCTTTGTATCCGGAGATCTGGCGGCATTGTTTATGGCAATGTCCAGTTTCCCGAATTCTTTCACTGCGGCGGCAACCATGGCTTGAACATCCGATGCCACGGAAATATCTGTTTTTTTAAATATGGCAACGCCCCCTGTATTCATGATCGTGTTTGCAACTTCGTTCCCCTTTTCCGAATCAATATCGGCCACAACCACTTTTGCCCCGGCCTGTGCAAAAATCTTTGCCGTTGCCTCTCCCATTCCCATGGCGGCACCTGTGATGATAGCAACTTTTCCTTCCAATGATGGCAGATTCATTTTAACCTCACTTTTCTATAAATTGTTTCTTGAGTGTGACTCTATCGAGCTTACTGGTCGGCAGATAGGGCAAGGCGTCCACGAAATCAACCGATTTGGGTTTTTCATAATTGGCCAGTCGGTGCGCGCAGAAGTTTATCACCTGCTCCTGCGTCAAAACGGTTCCCGGCTTTAAAACAATAATCGCCTTAACCGCCTCACCCCATTTATCGTCCGGCACACCAATAACCGCTGCCTCAGCAACCTCCGGCATCTCAAACAGGATGCTTTCAATTCGGGCCGGATAGACATTTTCTCCACCGGTGATGATCATGTTGTTTTTTCTATCAACAATATAGATGTAACCATCTTCATCCACGGTGGCCAAATCCACCGTGTACAACCATCCGTCTTTGATTTTTTCGGAAGTTTCCGCCGGCATCTTCCAATATCCCCGCATGACCCCGGGGCCCTTTACGATGATTTCACCGACTTCACCGGGTTTCACATCCGATCCATCCTCCTTTACCACCCGAACGTGATGAAAGTAGGTCCCTTTTCCTGCTGAACTTAGTCTTTTTTGCTCCCGGGAACCTCCTTCTAGGGCGTCCCGGTGGTCTTTCGCGGTTAAGGCAATGACTTCTGATGCCTCAGATCCGCCATAGGTTTGCAAAAAGTCACAGCCAGGCAGTAACTTGATGGCCCGTTTCAAAATCTCCGGCGCCATCGGAGCGGTTCCGTATCGAATCTGTTTCAAAGACTGGAGGTTATACTTTTTCAAATCAGGCAAATTCAAAATAAAGCTTATGAAGGTTTGAGAAAGGGTCGACTTGGTTATTTTTTCTTCATCAACAAGCCTGCAAAACTCCATAGGGTCCCAATCCTTCATGAGGACAAACGTCGCGCATCCCAAAACAAATCCCAGCACGTTTGCAGTAAATACATGAAATAAGGGGATAACCGCAATAAACCGGTCATGCTCCTTCACTTCAGCGCGCATCCCGATGATGCTTGCTCGAGATACTGTCTGCCGGCGGGTTGACAGGCAGCCCTTGGGAGTTCCGGTGGTCCCGCTGGTAAATACAATCAAATCCGGGTCATCTTCATGAAGGGGGACATCCGGCTCGACACTGGAATGCTGCTTGATCAAAGACTCATATTCAATCATTCCCTCCGCTTCGCAGCCCACAACGATGCAAACCTTTAAAAAAGGCAACTGCGGCCGCATGGCATTGATCATGTCGACATACTCTGCATGCACCAAAAGGACACGGCATTCCAAATTTTCAATTACCCGGCGAATGCCATCCGAATTCACGCGATAATTAATTCCGGCAAGGATAACGCCCGTCTTTGCCGTGGCGCCTAACGCATCCATAAATTCTGCGCAGTTTTTGAGCAGGACACCCAGCACATCTCCTTTTTCAAGCCCTAATCCAATCAGCGCATTTGCCAGGCGGTTCTGCCGATCCCCCCATTGCCGGTAAGTAAACCGCCGTTTCCCATCAATAATGGCCTCTTGATCCGGAAATACTCTCGGTCCTCGATTGAAAATTTCTTTTAACAACATGATTGTCTCCGACTAAATGTTCTTTCTATTATTGTAAATCCGGCCAATAGGTTTTCCGGACATCTCTTTTCAATATTTTCCCTACGGTGGACTTGGGCAGAGACGGGACAAAATCAACACCTTTTGGCGTTTTAAAGCCGGCCAGCCGTTTCCGGCAGTATTGAATGAGTTCTTCTACGCTGGCTGTCTGTCCCTGCCTGAGCACGACCACGGCCCTGACGGATTCCCCCCACAATTCATCCGGAGCGCCGACCACTGCTACTTCAAGCACTGAAGGATGGGTATAAATGACCTCTTCGACTTCTTTGGCAGATACGTTCTCTCCCCCTGAAATAATGATATCCTTTTTTCTTTCCGTTAAAAAAAGATATCCGTCTTCATCAAAATAGCCGAGATCTCCGGTATATACCCAACCGTTTTTGAGCGTCTTTTCCGTCTCTTCCGGGAGTTGCCAGTAACCGAGCATCTGGCTTGGCAGTTTGACGGCGATTTCACCGGTTTGGCCCACCCCAAGTTCATTGTCATTCTTATCGACAATTTTGATTCCCGCGACATCGTGCGAAAGCCTTCCAACGGAGTAAAGCCTTTTAATTTTTTTCTCCGATCCCGAAACGATATGATCATCGGGTGTAAGTCTCGTCACAAGCGGAGCTTCCGTCATTCCATAGCTCTGGCTGAAATCGCACTTGAGAACCCTAAGTGCCTTTTCCAATGGTTTGACATACATGGGGGAGCCGCCGTATTGCAGCCGTTTAAGCGATGAAAGATCGTATTTCCCGACATCCGGATGTTCCACCAGCATGATAATGGTGGTGGGAACCATGAGCGTATAGGTAATTCGCTCTTTTTCAATGGTCTTCAAAATAGTTTGCACATCGAACTTCGGCAAAACAACGGCCGTTCCGCCGATATAATGAACCGCAAGGGTATGCGCACCGGTCTGGTGAAATAGCGGCAGCAAGACAAGCATGACCATATCTGTGGAAAAATCCCACCCGAGACATGCATGCAGACAGTGGTAATGAACCGTCCGGTGGGACCAGAGCACCCCTTTGGGCCGGGCGGTCGTACCACCTGTGTAAAATTGAATGGCGATATCATCAACGCTGAGGTCCACTTCGGGCGCTTCCGAGGCGCCCTCCCTGACCAGGTCTTCAAAAGAAAGCGCCCAATCCCTTTTACCATCGATCAAAATATAGTGACGAATTGTCTCGAGTTCTCCTTTCAGTCCCTGAACCATGGCGGCGAATTCATCGGTAAAAAAGAGGGCGTTGGGGATGCTGTCCTTAAGGATATAAGTCAGTTCGTCTTTTTCAAGGCGCCAATTGATCGGGACGACAATTCCGCCCAGCCTGCCGATAGCGAAAAACAACTCCATATAGTGGACACTGTTTTTGGCCAGAATCGCAATCCGATCCCCCTTTTTAAGCCCCAACTCAAACAAACGGTTCGCCAAACGGTTGACCCGTTCATTCAGTTGCCTGTACGTCAATCTTAAGTCTTCTTGGATCAACGCTTCTTTATCAGAATAGTTGCGGGCAGACTTTTCAAGAATCTCTCCGATCAGCATCACATCTCCTTTACTGTAGTATCTTTTTCACTCTGAAAATCGATCGCCCCCCCCCGTTTTCCGTATTCAGGGAACATTTCTCACTGACTTTCTCATATGCGCGTGTCTTTTTATTACAGGCGGCAATCGTTAAATTCTTGCGATTTTCCTCCGGCATTTCGGCTGTTTCCAGCCAACCATCTTTTTGTGCGCGTTCCACCAATTCACGCCCCCGATCAGAACGAACAATCAATGTGTTCCAGACCCGCTGCCCCTCGACTTCTCCCACTGAGACATCCGCCCATTCCGAAGTCATGTCCGGGCAAACATAGCATCCATCGGGAACCAATTGCCGGACCTCGGATAGGCATACTTCAACTTCTCCGCCCCCCGTTTCAAAACACAACTTCTCTTCCGGAGGTGGCGGGATGTGCATTTTTGTAACTTTTTCCAGGTCGGCATATTGCTTCATCAGTTTGATAAGTCCGCGTGTATCCAGTGCCCAAGTACAAAAAAGCCCTATAACCGTGGACACAGGGTCCACAAAATCATTTTTATTCAAGGGGTTTAATCTCATCTGGGCCACGGCTGTGGCCTGGCAGGGAGAGAGCACAAGCCCAATACCCGTCTCTCCCTCGGAAACCGCTTGGTTAAAAGCCGAAAGTGTCGGGGCGGCCATGTATTTAGAGGACGCGCAGCTGATGATATCATTTATGGTGCGAACGTGCTTCGGTATCGGGACCAGTCCCTGACGATCGGTGACCACGGCGGAATCGATCACTCCATAGTCCAATGCAGCACACATCAGCGCAGACACCGTCCCACCGGTCTGAAAGTTCCCTCTGGGCATTTTGGTGCCGGCTTTGGCCATAACAATTTCCTGATAATCGCCGAGCGGCTCCCATCTATATTCGTGGCCCCAATATGCGGTGGATAATTCATCAAGATCCACTTCAATTTTCGGGCAATAGGCAAAACATCGTCCCTCACTGCGGGTACAGGGAAAAACCATCGCCGTCTTTCCTTTATGGGTTTTAAAATAGGGACATAAGCCAACGCATGCCCCGCATCCCACGCACAGGTCTTTATCAAAAACATCCGCTATTAGTTCGTTTGATCCTAACGTCTTCATTCGATGCCCCATCTCCTAGTTTTAGGTTAATCGCCAAAATATCGGCATGTCGCATCATCGCTGAGGCATATGGACATCCCAAAATCAAATGCTTTGAAATTGTTTTCAATCTCACCGGCAGGCAGGACGCCTTCAATTGCTGCTTCAAAGTCGTCACGACCGATCGGCAAATCCCCGGCGCCAACCATCGCACCAATCATGACGATGTTCGCATACACCGCCCTCCCCAGTTTCATCGCTTCGGTAGTTGCGTCAAATAACCAGGCTTTCGCACTCAGCGCCCCAAGCCATTGTTTGATATCCTCATGATCCGGATATTCTCTTTCACCCGTCATGACACTGGACGGTGGGATGGGCCGGCTGTTACAGACGATTTTAACTTCAGGATTGCCATAGGCCGCTAGCTGGCGAAGGGTCTCCAAAGGCTCCAACCCGATGATGAGGTGGGCTGAATTGGCAGGGATACCCGGGGAACAACTCTCTTTTGCCGAAATACGCACCTGGCTGTTTACACTCCCGCCGCGTTGCGTGGCACCAAAACTTTCTGCCGTTACAACATTGTAATGTTTCTTCATGAACATGAGTCCAATGAGACGGGACAATAAAAGATTTCCCTGCCCCCCCACACCGGTTACCAGTATATTATACGGATCCTGACGCAATTTACCTTCCGACATTACGCTATCTCCTTTCGCGTCTTTGATATGGCATGCTGCGGGCATATGAACGTGCAGAAACCGCATCCAATGCACATCGCATCTTCGATTTTGGCCTTACCCTTATCCTTGTCCCAGGCCAATCCGGGACATCTGAATACCCGCGTACAGAGCCGGTCACAGCCGCAGTTTTCACCTAAGCAGCGGCTTTCATCCACGCGCATATCAAACATTTGTTTGTGTTTTTTTTCAGGGCTTAAGGTGCACGCCTGTTTAAAAATCAATACATTTACACCGTCCTCGGCTTCCACCGATTCCAACAGGCGCTGCAAGGCATCTTCCGGCTCAAAGGGGTCGACCACCTTTACGGTTGCGCCGATACCTTCACAGACGGATGCAATATCCACAGACGGCAATTTCTGGGAAGATGCACCATAGGTTACCCCCGGATGTGCCTGAAAACCGGTCATTGCCGTTCCGCTGTTGTCCAGGACCAGCAGGGTAACATTTGCCTTATTGTGTACGGCATTGACCAGGGCAGGCATGACGGCATGAAAGAAGGTAGAATCTCCGGATGCAGCAAAAACCGTCCGATCCATCCCGAACTTATCCAATTTTGCAAACCCTGTGGCCAGTCCCATGCCCGACCCCATATGAAGGCCCGTCTTTGATGTTTGAAAACCACCCGGGAGCAAGTCTATGGCGTAACACCCGACATCATTGCATACAAAGCCCTGTTTGTTGTCCATTTTTAGGGCATGGTTGACCAGCCAGAACGTGGCGCGATGCGGACAACCCGGGCAATACGACATGCCGCGTAGTGGCACGTTTTCCGCTGCAATTTGCTTTGCCAATTGGGTGTATGAGGCCGGCACCGATTTTTCATGGGAAATGCCAAGAATTTTGGCAAGGGCTGTTACAACCAAGTCCGCATTGAGTTCGTTGACGGTCGGAAGCGATCCATCCGCTTTTCCATGGAATTTCTTAATCCCGATTTTCTCCGCCAGATCCATGGCAAACGATTTAATATCGTTTTCCATGATCGGTAGTACTTCCTCGACAACAAATATTTTGGAGGCCATTGACAAATGTCTTTCAATCAATTTTGGCGGCAAGGGCCACGTCGTCCCTAATTTCAGGATCCCGACCCTGTCTTCCACACCAAGTGATCGCACCGCTTCCTTACAGAAAGACGTGCAGATCGAACTGGTAATCATCATTAATTCCGGATGTTCCGGACCGGTATAAACATTAAAAGGAGAGGCTTCAAAATGACTGACAGCGTTATGAAGTTTTTTCTGAAGCTGCTCGTGCTTTACAAGCATCGGCTGCGGTGTGGCAACCCCGGATTCGGCATCGAACATCGGGCCGTCACATTTGAAATCGGCGTTACGGTTTAGATGCAGCGGCTCACCAAGTTCCACAATACTGCTGACATGCGACAGATGGGTTACGCCCCTCAGGATCACCGGGACATGAAGTTCTTCAGATAATTCAGCCGCATATTTGACCATATCTTTGGCTTCCTGTCCGTCGCTAGGCTCGATCAAGGGCAGCTCAAACAGGCGCGCAAAAACACGCGTTTCCATCTCCGTAGAGCTGGATGAACAGCCGGGATCGTCACAGGGAACGATAACCATCCCCCCCCTGGTCCCGGCGACCGCGAAATGAAGCAACGCGTCTGCCGCCACATTCATTCCGACATTCTTCATCGATGTAAACGACCGCAGCCCCGACAGTGATCCAGCTGCCGCCACCTCCATGGCCACCTGTTCGTTGGCTGACCACTCCACGTACATGTTGTGAGCGTCAGCAGCTTTGCCCAGATTCTCGATAATCTCTGTGGCCGGCGTTCCAGGATAGCCGGCCGCCACACTTATGCCCGCTTCGATGGCACCACGAGCGATCGCAGCATTGCCGGTAATCAGCAGCCGGTCGCCGGCTTTTCCATCAATAATATTCGACATATTTTTCTCCTTGGTATAAAACTACGTCAGTAGCATCTTAAAAAAACGTTTGCGTTTTGTTTACGCTCAATTGGGTTATAATTTCCTGTTACAGATGGCGTGAGCGGCGATTCTGCCCGTCAAAACGCAAGCGCCTAAAAATGTACCTTCAAGGGAGCCTTTGCCATGAATGCCGCCGCCACCGAAACCAGCGTTTTCCCCCACCGAATATAGCCCGGGCAGTACTTCTCCATTTTTCGAAAGAACTCTACAAGCATCATCGGTCTGGACGCCACCTAAACTTTTACGGGTCATTAGAAAAAGACGGGCAGCAATGAGGGGACGGGCCTTGGGATCATCTATTTTCTGGAAGTTGCACACACGCATCCGATCCGCTTTGTAGGTTCTGAAATTTGCAATCCGCCGCAACTGATCATCATTATAGTAGCGTTTGCCCCGATCAATTTGATCATCATAGGCCTTGATGTCGGCCTTCAACACCTCACCGTCTACCTTATACTCGCTGTCGGTGCTGTTCATCTTTTCCACCAGCTCGTCCATGCTATCGGCCGTCACAATATCCTTGGATGTACGGATAAGGCGTTCCACGAGTTCCGTGTTACCGAAAAGCATATCCTTAAACAATTTCACAAAATCTTGTTGCCGGAAGGCCTTCATGTCTTTGCTTGCGGATGCCGCCATCTCCTTTTTGGCAATTTTCCAGTTCATAATCATCCATGAATACTGACCGGGCTCTTTCAAAATGGATTCCACCAGATAACGCCCGTCCGTATAACTGCTCAAGGGAACGGGCGCCATGATTCTCCGGCCTTTCGCATTCATCCATAGGGCGGATCGAGGAGGCGCCAAACTCAGTCCTTTGTTTATGACTTTCGTGTCTGTGGCCGGATAATGAATCGCATGGGCATAGAGCCAGTTTTTATCCAGATGGGTGACATTGCCCCCAATTTCCGCTACGCACTCATGAATTTTCCCATCCCCAAATCGATGGGATCCGTTCAACAGGTTCTCAGGCGCGGAGCCCCATGGCTTATACCAGTGTTTGCGGATAAAACTCATATCTCCCCCGCCGACGCCACCTGCCGCAGCCACCACTGCGCTGCCCATGGCGCTGAATTCCTCATCGCTCCCTTCAAGGACGCCATGGCATCCCACGACAGCTCCATTGGAATATTCCAAGCGGTTTACCTGATGACCAAATTGAACCGTCAGATTTTTCCTATTCGGGTGGGCATCTATATGCTTGAGAATGGCCTCAATCACGCCGGAACCTGTTCCCCAGATCACATGCCAGCGCGGTACGGAATTATGCGTCTTGAACACCCCCCTCTCCGTCCATGCAGGTAACGGAAGGAATTTGATTTTTCTTTTCACCATCCAATCATAAACCAGATCCCGGGTCCGGTTGACGTAAATCTCCGCCCATCGTCTCGGCCAAACGTCTTCTGAATCAAACTGGGCCACTCTTAGCCAATCTGACAGGGCCAATTCCGGATTGTCTTTGATCCCGAGTCTGCGTTGCACAGGCGTATCTACGATGCACATGCCGCCGAAAGCCTCTTTGCACAACCCACCGAATTTATCTTCCGTGTCGCGTTCGAGAATCAATACCTGTTTGCCGAGGTTGAGAAGTTCAGCGGCTGTTACAATTCCTGCCAGCCCCCCCCCGATTATGATAACGTCTGCCCTGTAGTTTCTGTTTGTACCTTTCATCTAATACTCCTCACCTTCCCGGCTATTTTCAGATTAAAAGAACAATTAATTTTCTGGGCCCGTGCATTCCTTTAAAGAATACCATTTCGATATCTGCCGTTGAACTTGGCCCGGTGATAAAAACGAGTTGGCTCGGGTCCTTTCCGAAACCGTATATTTGCTTCATTGCCGCTTCACAGGTGGCGACGATGCGATCTTTCGGCAAAACCGCAATATGTATGGCAGGCGCAAGAGAAATGAGGCGCGCATGCGCCTTATTAAAAGCCAATACCAATGAACCTGTTTCGGCTATTCCGAAATTAGCACCCGTGAAACCGGCCTGGGCCTCATCAAACATGGCTTCCGTAAATGACCGACGATGTTCGAATTCTTCCTGAGTACGGATCTCCAGCCCACGCTGTCGGGCATAATCTACTATGCCGCTCTCCAAAAGAACCGTGTCGCAGCTGGCAATGGCGCGGGAAATGCCATGATCTTCAAATATTCGATCGATGAGATCACCCAAATCTTCTGCAGGATTTTGCCTGTAAACGATGCCAGAGTGCGCCGTTAATTTCTCACAAAAGGAACTCTCAAGAGAAGTATTCTCATACCAGGACTTCGGATAAACAAATCCGTCTTGCGGTTTCATTATCGATGTCTTGGACGGTGTCCCTATCAAATTCCGCATCAATTCATCCCGGTAAGAGGTAGTCATTTCTGAAGGCCTTTTGTTTGACGTATCTTAGCGCTATGAGACGTTTGCATCCTGTCCCACTGGGAGTGAAAGGAAGCAGAAGGGGGAAGCGGAAGATCCCGATATTTAAACCAGTCAGAAAGAGGCGCCGGCCCTTTTCGAATGACATTTTCGTGAGCATACGGCTTAAGGCCCTTGCGAAGAGACGCACCTACAATATTCCATAGCCACGGATGCGCAGCAATATGCGCACATGCCAAATCAACTGCATTTTGCTTCCAAGAAACACCTGCACCGTTTAGCGTTTTGTCTGCCAAAGCATTTCGATGCCGATAATTCAGAATCAGCTTGGGGTGGTCAATACCCACCGGGCATGCATCCTTGCATTTACCACATAAGGTGCATGCGCCATAAAGGTGTCGCGTTCGGTCCAAGCCCAAGAGCGATGGCGTGAGAATTTGCCCCATGGGCCCGGAGTATGCCCAGCCGTATGGATACCCGCCTATTTTCCGATAGACAGGGCATATGTTGATACAGGCGCCACAGCGTATGCACCGAAGAACTTCCCGAAGGACCGGATCCCTGTAAATTCTACTTCGACCATTATCCAGAATCACGATGTGCAATTGTTCTGGCCCATCAATTTCGTCTTGTTTTTTCGGTCCGGTATCGAACGAAACATAAGACCCGAGGTCCTGTCCACCGGCACTTCGGCATAATAAGCGAAGCAAAAACAGTGCATCGGTTATGGTGGGTACAATTTTCTCCAGGCTCATAACGACCACTTGAATTCGCGGGCATGATTTACTCATGCGGATGTTACCTTCGTTTTCAACGTTCATGAGAGAACCGGTTTCTGCAATCGCCATATTTACCCCGGTAACGCCCATTTGAAGATGTTGAAACTTCGCTCTCAAAAACCGTCTTACTGCCAAACCCAGCTTGGCCGGATCTTTCTCAGGGGTGTCAATAATACCTTTTTGGAGAAAAATATCGCTGATTCGGGCAACGGGGATATTGAGGGCCGGCCCTAAAATATGGAAAGGCGGGGACTCAAGCAACTGTGTGATAAATTCGCCAAGATCAGATTCAAATACGTCAATATCATTCGCCATAAGGGCATCGTTCAGTCCTAGTTCTTCGGTGACCATGGACTTGCCCTTCGTTATATAGGAGATATTATTTTCTTCGGCTATCCTGACGATATGCTGATTGGCCGCTTGGGCATCCTTTGCCCAAAAGACAGTTGCGCCTTTTTCAATTGCCTTCTTTTCAAATGTTTCCAGCAAGTGTGGCAATTTTTCAAGCGCACCCGCCCTTATACCCGCCCCTGCCCGCCTGGCGGCATCCGGGTCTGAATAATCATTAAAAGAAGTTTTTCTAAGTGTCACCAGGGTTTCCGGAAGTCGTTTTAGAAGCGATTGCGTATCTTTATCCGCCATCTCTTCTGCGGAAATTTCTCTGAATTGTTCAGGAGTAATCTTCATCTAATAACCTACTGTGACAGCAGATGATCCGATAGAAATGAAGCGATATGGACCACGGATTTCTCGGGATAATTTCGCTGCATAAAACCTGAGATATTCATCATGCACCCCGGTTCACATAAAACCAGCATATCGGGATCGGCTTCCATGAAATTGGCCACCTTTTGAGCTACCATAGCGCCTGAAATTTCTGGGTATTCTAATACGAAGCTCCCACCGAAGCCACAGCAGGCATCGGCGTCTTTCATAGATATTAAATCAAGGCCATGTACTGCCCTTAAGAGACGCTTCGGTTGATCCGAGATGTTTAACTTAAGGTAACTGCAGGACTCATGAAACGCCGCCTTCGTATCACAGGCAGCGCCAATATCTGTTATGGATTGATGGTCCACGATAAATTCACAGAGCTCAAAAACTCGCTTGGCCAGATGATTGGCCCGGCTCTGCCATTCAGGTTCGTTTTCAAACAACAGCGGATAATTGATACGGACCATGTGTACACAGGACGCTGAAGGGCAGATTATCACTTTATCGTTCTCAAATATCTCTATAAACCGGCGTGCGAGTTTACGCGCGGCCCCAAACTTTCCGGAATTGTACAGCATTTGGCCGCAGCAGGTTTGCATCTGATGATAATAGGGCTCGCATCCAATGTGACGCAGAAGCTTTACCGTCGAAACGCCGACTTCTGGGAGCCATTGATCTATGATGCAAGGGATGAACAAGGATACTTTCATGCCAATCGAAATCCTTAAAGGTCATACTATTTTTCTTTCAATACTCAGGGCTTGCTGGTTTGTGCTGCATAATCGGTTCTTCCTAACTTTTCAGAAGCAAAGATCGGAGGCTTGGCAAATGCAATTACAACTGCGCCTGAAAGCGCTAATGCCAGCAATCCGTAAAAAGCCGCCGTATATGTTCCCTGAGCATCGAAAACTGCCCCGGCTATATAAGGCCCAAGGGCTGTGGCGAGGAAAATGATGGGCAGAATCGCCCCCATGATGGCGGCAAAGGACTGCGTACCGTAATAATTGCCTACGATTGTCGCCAAAGTAACATAAGCCGCGCCAAATCCAACTCCAAGAAAAAATGCATAAGGGTAGATAGATATATTGCCGAAAGAAGAAAAGTTGATGAGGATAAACATTCCGATTGCGATAAAGCATAGGGCGGTAAACCAGATAATTCTCGGCTCCATCCGGTCTCCCAGATAGCCGGCCAACAGCCTTCCAAAGATACTGAATAAAACGGTCAACCCAAGAGAGACGGCTGAAACATCTGAGGCACAGCCAAGTGATTGCAAGTGGATAAGGCTATGAGCGACACAGGTCACAAAAGGAGTGTAAAATGCGATGGACGCAAAGACGATCATCCACAGCGTTTTAGATTTTAAGGCATCCTTCGTCGTCCAGGATTCGGATGACTGATAGATTTTTCCAGCCGTTGAAACATCGGCGGCATTTTCTTCGGGCCTCGCGCCGTCCTGAATCTGGCCCAAATCCTCCGGCTTATTCCTCACCCCTAACGCCGCAAGCAGGGCTGAAATCGGGGCTATCGCGATAACCAGAAACCAACCGGCTTTCCAGTTATGATCAAAGGCGGTAATGACCCGATCCATCAGTGGGGTGCTTACGATTGCACCTACCCCGGCTGCGGAGAGAACAACGGCCATCGCAAGGGCCTTGCGTCTTTTAAACCAATAGGTCACCGTTGTTTGCGCGGGTATCATACTGCCCAGACTAATACCCGTACTCAGAATAACCCCGAATACGATCACAAATAGCCATGCATTGGTCACCACCGATACCATAAGCACAGCACCAAGGAATATGGTCAATGCCCCGATCGTGAACGTAAAACGAGACCCATACCGGGTCACACAGTATCCAGCCAGGGGGGATGATAGTGCAATCGTAACTTGAAAGACTGAAAAACCAAGCCCGAGCATCGACTTTGAAAGGTTTAAGGATTTTGCCATATACGTATTAATGACGCTTGCGCCATAGAAAGGAAAGGAGGCGTTTATCAAGTAAACGACAAACACGATACTGACTAAAACCCATCCGTAAAATTTATCTTCTTTTGTGCTCATAAATTCTCCAGGAACTTCTTTCGTTTGCATAATGAATAAAAAATTGATGTCTGTTCAACACCGCGACAATGCGATGCTTTTCAGCACCCAGATCAGCTTGCTGTCGCTTCTTTTGCTATGTGCCTGCTAACCCTGCTTTCCTCGACTGCCTTCTTTGCCCTTCTAGGCACCCCGATAAATTTGACAATTGCCGGCATCAAAAATAGGGCGCCAAACGCATTGGAGATAAACATAAAGGTTAAGAGCAAGCCCATGTCAGCTTGAAATTTAATTGGAGAAAAAATCCATGTCCCGACGCCGATGGAAAGTGTGAGGGCCGTAAAAATAACCGCCCGGCCGGTTGTGGTCAGGGCTTTAAGATAAGCATCCTTCAAGGGCACACCTTGCGATGCAAGCTCTAACCCTTTGTTATAGAAATAAATTCCATAGTCTACGCCGATTCCGACGCCGACGGCAATCACCGGAAGCGTGGCAACCTTCACACCGATTCCCAGATGGGTCATCAGCGCTTCGCACAGGACCGCAGAAATATACAGCGGGATAACCACGGCAATCGCTGCCCTGGGGGAGCGAAAGGTGAGTAAACACACCAAAAAGATGGTGCCGAATACAATCATCGTCATCAAGATTTGGGCTTTTTCGATTTCCATGTTGACGACCGCCTCTATTCCCGCATTACCTGCCGCCAGCAGAAATTTTTGATCGTCTGAATTGTACTCAGCTGCAAATGCTTCTACGGTATGTGTGACTTTTTCTAAGGTCTCCGCTTTATGATCTTCAAGGTAAATAACGACGGGTGAGAATGTACCGGCTGGATTGGTCCATCGTAATGGGATTGAAACGATCGTACATTTTCGGGCCGATTCGCTCCGAGGAATCGTAGTCCATTTCAGATTGCCTTCCGCAATGGAAGTGCAGAGGCGTTTAATCCAGTTCGCGATTGAAATTGAAGATTGGACCCCATCGATCGCATTTATCCGTGACTGCAACTCATCAAGGGAAAGCAAAGTATGGTAATCACTGTTGCCTTCATACGGTGTTTCGAGCATTACCACATAGATATCACTGCTGGAAGAATAATGGCTGTTCATGTAAGCCACATCTTTGTTATAGCGAGAATCCACCCGAAGTTCGGGTGCTCCAGGATCCAGGTCGCCGATCTTAAGGTCCTGTTTTGCATAAATGCCGTATCCCAAGAGTATGACGCCGACTAAAATTACCACCGTGGACCATTTGGGTTCCATCAGCTTGGTCAAGACGTTCCATGCCGGATGGTCCGACTTTTCTTGAGCTTTACGGCGCTGAATCGATTTCGGACTAAGCCCGGTATAGGAAAGCAGGATGGGAAGAAGGGTCAGATCTGTAAATGCCACGACAATAACACCGATGGTTGCCCCCACTGCGATATCCTGAATTACACCGATCGTAATAACGAACAGGGTGGCAAAACCCAACGCATCCGTAAAGAGCGCGGCAAGTCCTGGGGCGAAAATCTGCCGCCAAGCCGACCGGGCTGCCGTATACTTGTCTTCGCCCATTGCCATGTCAAGCAGCATGGCATTATTCATCTGAATTCCGTGACTGACGCCGAGCGCAAACAATAAGAACGGCACCAACATCGAGTAAGGGTTGAGCCCATACCCCAATAAGCTCAACATGCCCATCTGCCAGATAACCGCAACAATGGAGGACACTGCACGAACAACAGTGCTCCGCACACATCGAGATGTCATATAAAGAACAATAATCAGAAAAGCGAATGCGATTCCAAAGAAAAGCATCACCCGGTCCATGCCTTCGATTAAATCGCCGACAATTTTAACAAACCCTGTAATGTGTATTTTGATGGAATCGCTCTCATATTTTTGCCGGATCTCTTCAAGACGGTCTGAAATTGCTTTATAATCGACAGGCTCACCGGTATCCCCATAAAAATCCATGATGGGGGCATAGACGATGCTCGACTTAAAATCGTTGGCCACGATTTCGCCGATAGCCCCACTTCGTAGGACATTACGCCGTACCAATTCTCGGCTTTCGGCAGACCCGTTATACGAATCCGGAATTACCGGCCCGCCGTCGATCCCCTCTTCAGTGACCTCATTCCATCGAAACATTGGTGCCCAGATCGACATGACACCTCTTCGATCAACCCCGGGAATAAAAAATATGGCATCATGGATCTCTTGCAGGATTTGCAGATATTCTTGAGTGAAAATATCTTCCTTGCTGGCCTCCACAGCGACTCGAATCACGTTGCCCATTCCCTTGAGATCATCCTGATGCTCCATATAATTCTGGATGTAAGGATGATAGGTTGGGATCATTCTTACAAAGCTGGCTTCAGGCCGCAATTGAAGCAAATGATATCCCAGGAAAATCGTAATAAGCACAAAAACGGTGATGACGATTGGTCGGTGTCGAAACAGCAATTTTTCCATGATTAAAAAAGTACCGGTCGATGAACCTTCTGACGGTTTATTTGAGTTGTTTTCCCTTGTACGCGGATTCATTTTAATTACCTTTCATCTATCACCAAATTATCCGTATTATCTGGATTAACGACCGTAAGCCCCTTCAGTCCTGCCACCAACACCATGCCATTTTCCGTCTCTTCGATCGAAATTGCGCCCGGCGGGGTTTTTGGGGTTACCATTGGTAACGTTTGCTCGTTTATTCCCAACCCCGCAATATTACATGCCGGGTACCTACACATGTACGACTCAATTCCAGCGAAAGACTTACCTGCGTCATCACTCCGATAGAGAGTGCCATTGACGGTTACCAGCCACACAGACCCATTATCGAAAAAAGCGCCACCTTGGACCGAAATCTTGCTCGGGAAGTCGGATGTCTGCCAGGTCTCTCCGCCATCCGTCGATCGAAAGACATTTCCTCGGAGCCCATAAACCACGATATTGGATCCGTCCGCATCGCAAGTAACCCCAAAAAAAGTGCCCGAGTACGGTGATTCTAAATGCTCCCAGGTTTTTCCTTCATCATCGGACCTGAGAATCATCCCGGCCTCTCCGGCAAGAAATATCCAGCGGTTGCTTTGTGCAATTCCATAGTAATGGTATCCTGAATAGTTGCCAGTGGCATCTAAAACGGGACGCCAAGTTTTCCCGCCATCATTGGTTTCAAAAAAGATTCCAAAGGAGCCCACCGCAATTCCTCTCTGTTCGTTCATAAAACAAACATCCATGAACGGGTGAGAAGGTCCTTCCTTCTCAGCAGCTCCCCAATCACTTATGAGAAATTTCAACTCGAATATCTGTGCTTCCAGTTCTTCCTTAATATCGCCTTCCGCGGTTTTTACTTCCAATTCCTTTCTTTCCAACAGGCGTGAAACCTCAGAAAGCATGCTTTTGTTGACGAAATTGCCGTCAATCTGTTTTTCCCAGGTTTTTCCGCCATCGGATGAATGCAGCACGACCCCTTGATGGCCCACTGCCCAGCCATGCTGGGCAGTGGGAAAGTTTACTGCATTCAGGGTAACCATCGTGGGAACCTTGGATTGGGTCCAACTATCGCCATTATCGTCTGATAACAGTATAAAACCGCGCTCTCCGACCGCACAAAGACACTCGCCAGCGGTTGATACATCCATCATAACTGAATGGATCGCCCTTTTGTAAAAAGAAGCAGGTCGTGTGAGGTAGTCTAGTGTATCCCCATCTGCCCATGAGACAGCAGCAGAAAGCCAGAGGCCGCAGATAAAACATCCTATTAGTTTAATGGACAGTCCATTTACGATTGATTGCATTATTCTAAAAAATTGCATCATGTATGTGACCCTCTATCCTAAGTTCACCATCGTTTTAATGATTACCGGCGCCCCACAAGCCGTAAATTCTCAAGATCATAAAAACTATAATCCAACGTCTTATCCTGTCTAATATCTATATTGCTAGATGGTCCATTGCTGTGGTTGGTGCCCCAAGTGGTTGTTTGAAGATCATAATAAAATTGCATGCTAAATATTACTGCTGGTGCAGAATAGTCGGTATACAAATTGGCCTGACTCGTGCGCCAAAGTGTCCCTTGCGCATCATATGCATCGTGCAAGGCCGGAGACCAAGAGTCTTCATCGATGTAAAATGTACGCCGCGCATATTGATGGCGCTTTCCTTCTCTCACGGTCGCCTCCAGGACCCATACGCGATGCAGCTCCCAACGATTCAGTTGAGCGTTTGCATGATTGCCGGTCCAGATTTGATCATCCTGGACATTCATTGCAGCATAAGAGTTATACGGGATATACATCTCTTTCTTTCCTACAATTTTCCAATCATAACGGTCTGGGGCGCCATACCACAGGCCAACGCCCTCATCCTGAAACACCATCCCGCCAAACGCCGCGTTAGCACCATCATAGGCGATACTTGGCGCCAATCGAACACGACGAGCACCCGGTATATAGCGCCAGGCCTTCCGCTGGCTATTCAGCATATCAAACGGCTCATAGACGAGAATGTATTCGCCTTTGCGACGGGCTGGAGATATCACTTCCGCCCAGCAATAGTGTTGTATCTCAGGGAATCCTCCGTGGCCGTATTTCGCGAGATCATACCAAGGATAACTATAAGTGATAAGTAAGTGGCCGCCGTCTGTGGCCTTCCCCTTATTTACCAGATGCTGTTTCTGAACATGAGGTCTTTCTGCACCCATATACCGATGAAGGACATTAAATATTATTTCATTACCGTTGTTAGGAATCGGGAAAGGTATTCCAGGCAACCCATTGTTCACTTCAACCCCATACCCATCCGCTGTAAGCATACATTCCGTGGCATTTTTGAGGGTGTCGTCATATATAGCTTTCGGGAAGGCGGCTGTACGGTGGGCTGGATATACATTCATGTAGTAAGTATTCGGATACCGCTTCAGCATCGCCTGTTGTCCTGCCGACAGCTTATCTTTATATTGGTCCATGTTTTGCGCGGTAATTTTAAACAGAACGCTATCGCCGGCGAATGGATCGACGAAGTTACCGCCTTTCTGAAATCCTGCCGGCGGCGTGGTGAGCCCCCCTTCCCATGCCGGGATGCTGCCGTCTGCATTACCGGCGCGTTCAGCGCCCATGGGGGTCAGCTCTCCTTTAAGACGTTCCGCTTCTTTTGGATTCACCTTCGCTGTCCCAATCGATGCGATGCCTAAACAAAATATGCATATCAATCCTGCAATTAGTATTTTCCTGTAGGACATGATTATTTTTCCTCCTGATTTATCTTTTATGTTGGTCATATAGCTAATTGGTTAATTATTCTAATAAATAACCAGTCGACTTTTTTTGGGTACTATACTTTTAAAATGTGTAAGCATAAGAAAACGAAAGATAATCACGGTCGGACGACGAATCTTCCGTGGCATCTCCCAGGTAAGACACATATTTGAAGCCTATCAAGTGATCCAACGCATAAGTAAAGTTTAACCCAATCGAAAGCTGGTCAGCACCTTCGGTAAAGGTACCACCGATTGCAGACCTTCCGTCCGGGTTCCATTTAAACGTCACCGGGATCGCCAGATCGAGAGCCGGCAGGACTTGAAAATATGTCTGGCCAATGCTTACCGTACCACCCCATGCATCCTCGTCCGCGGTAAGTGTCGCACTCCCATAGCCCGAGACTTTGTTGTATCCAAATTCTGTTGTAAATGATAACTGATCACTGATCGGCGGATTTACCAATACATAGATAAGCGCCATCTGTGCTTGAAATGCACGACCCCGAACATAGGTAATTCCCAATGGCGTCGCACCCCTGACCGTAAGCGGAAGATCATCGCGGTAGGTGAATTCTGCGCCCAGATATGCCTCTCCAACATTCGTGCCAAGACTTAAACCGTACAGCTTTATATCTTCGCTGTAACCGATCCAGTATGATGAACCGTCCAGGCTGTTCAACGTATCATCTCCCCAATCTCTTTGGAGAGACCCGCCGCTGAATGAAGATCTAAGTTCAGGCCCCTTGTTATGATAGTTGATGAAGTATAGCCCGAATTCCGTACCGTCAAATATGTCTGAATAATATCGAAGTGCGACACCGTATTGCCCGGAATCGCTTGGTTCTTCATCTCTAACTCTGTCGATTGTGGCGGCAAGCCCCTGGGTAATATCCACCGGGATCAAAATACGTCTTCCCGCATTATCGAGCTGATCTGCGGTACTAAAATAACTTCCGGCTTCATGGAGCCGTGTTTTCTCCCAGCTATATTGATAAAAAGCGGAGATTCCGAATAGGGGGGTGTTCAATACGGCATAAACCTGTCCCACCGGCATCAGAATTTCTTTCACCTCGGTTCCCGGCGCGGTGGCCGCAGTCGCATCCACCGGGCCCATTACCGAAGAAACGCCTGGGTAATACAAACTCTCGCCCCAAGCAACCACCTGGTCGCCTACCCGTATGGTAAGGTCGCTATTTCCGAGATTGAAATTTCCCCGTACGAAGTAGTCAAGAAATTCCATCTTATCGCGATGTATATCCTGCGTCTCGCCATCAAAGTCTCTGTAGTATGTTCTTCCGCCGTACAAAGGAGAGTTATTGAAGGTATTCGGAGAGGTATTGTCCGTGTCGCCAATATAGGCCGCGTCAAAATATGCACGTGGCCGAACAAAAACGCCAAAATTCCCAAAATCCAGATCCAGGTCAACGGTCATATTGGCCCGGTTGTTAAAAATTGCCCACCGATCAAACGCACGGTTTCCGTCATCCCCATTGACATTGGCAAGTAAAGCGGAGTCCTGTTTTTCAACCCGCATACCAAGGCCGTATTTTATCGCAACATCTATATCCAGTTTTGCTTTATCTGAAACTTTTAATTCCATTGCGTTTGCTGCACCACCAACCGTTAACATTGCAAACAGCAACCCGCAAAGCGCCCATATTAATCGGTTTAAGAAAATTCTACCTATTCTCATTTTTCGTCCCCTTCCTCCTTTAATTCGATAGTTAGATGACCATACAGTACTTAACCTGATTGAAACCGCTATACTTCACAGGGTCAATCACCAATATAATACTTTCTCTTCACCTCCTTCCGTTTACGGATATGAGTTGGCCGAGACACATCTGAGATAACATACCGCTAACATTCTCATTTCTAGATCAATAATAGACTGTAAAAACCAGGTTAAGCGGCTTTCATTTATGGTGAAGTATTTCTAATTATCATTTCCTTCAGGAAAACAATCATGTCGGCAATTTCGATTTTTTCTTCTATGGGCTGCGCCGGCATATGAACTGTTCGGAATGACTGGAACGCCTCAATTTTCCTCTATAGTTTCAAAACAAACGTGGGCAAATACCATCGTGCAGCTTGATCTCATGCCAAGGGCGACTTGCTTAAATTTACCAAAAACTTCTTAAGGCCAAAAATCGCTTTGGATTTGGATCATATATTAAGATCACTGCCTTCAAACATTGTGACTAAAAACAAATGCTAACTTTGTGCCAACTTTTTATGCCTTTCCGTTCATACTTATTAACTATTTAATATATTTCATTATAATAACTTTTCAGCGCTTTTATGTGGTGCAATATAATTAATTATTTTGTCGATATATCGTTAGATTAACGCATTTTCGTTAAATTCAACCTGGAATGATTAGGCCAAATTTTGGCTATTACACTAAAACAATTCTATCTTATAGATATTTAAGTAGATATAGAATTTAGACTGATTTTATTATCGATATTGAGAACTGTTTGAATTTTTTATTACCTCTGTTATCTTGCGAAATATCGTCAAATCTGCTATGAGTTCACAATTCGCTTCTTAAAAAAACAGATCTGCATGTGCGCCTGAGCCAGAGGGCTTTCGTCTCGTTGCCCTGAGAATGATAGCACTACCTTATATTTTGATAATTAAGGAGAAGGATAAATTGGGACATTCAGAAAAATCGATTGCTTTAGAAAAAAAATCGCTAAGAATCGCCTCGAATTCTCACCGTTTGAAAACTGAAGACATATCTAAAAACATTGAAACTGAACCGGGGAGTATTGCTGTATCACCGGATGGAGATCACCCTAAAACCATAACTCCTCAAGGCAAAAAAACTTCCACTCAAAGTAATGATCTTTTAATATTTGAAAGGATATTATCTGAAATATCTTCTAAATTTGCGAACCTGTCCCCCCAATCCATTGATGACCATATTGAAGCAGGGCTGAAAAGAATAGGCGAATTTTTAAATGGAGACAGGACCAACCTTATGATACTGGATCCCGATTTAACTTTTGGCCAGGGTCAGCCGAAAATCTATTTCTGGATCAAAGAAAAAGCATTAACCTCAAAATATAAAAGTGCATACGCTGCATTCCCTTGGTCAACCTCCCAATTGTTAAAGGGAAAGAATATTCAATTTTCGAGTCCTGACCAGCTGCCTCCTGAGGCAGAAATCGACAAAAAAACCATCCGGGATATTGGAGTTGAATCCTGCATCAATGTTCCCATATCCCTTGAGGGGCCAATCGTATGCGCACTTTCCATCGTCACTTTTAATCGGCAATTTACATGGCCGGAAGAAATTATTCCCCGGCTTCGCATCCTTGGAGAAGTTTTTGCAAATGCCCTGGTCCGGAAAAAAAAAGATTTGGAATCAAAACGTGCATTTGAAAAAAATCAAAACCAATTAAAATTTGAAAAAATTCTATCAAAAATTTCAAACGACCTATCGAACCTACCATCAATGGATTTTGATACCCAATTACTGGATGCACTAGAACAGGTCGGGCTTTTTTTGAACGCAGACCGATGCACCGTCCGCATAAAAGACAATATTTTTTCAAAGAACCAAAAAGGACCGATACTTTATACGTGGTCTGAAAAGGGCGTTAAGCCACTACCAAAATATACGGACGCCTATAAAACCTTCCCATGGGGCTCTTCTCAATTGCTTGACGGAAAAACTTACCTCTTGAATCACATTGATGAGCTTCCTGAAGAAGCAGCAATCGATAAAAACGCCTTGCTGCAAGTTGGGATCAAATCCGCTGTGGGTGTTCCCATTTCCGCCGGCGGCTCGTTTATTGGCGATCTTTCCATCGTATCGGTTAGAAAATCCCGCCATTGGCCCGAAGAAATCATTCCACGGCTTCGCCTCGTTGGTGAAATCTTTGCAAATGCTATCGCTCGAAGAATAAAAGAAATGGAGTTTCAAAACGCATTTAATCAAAACAATGAGCTATTGAAATTTGAAAGAATTCTATCAAACATTTCTTCCGACTTTGCCAACTTCAATACTGAAAATTTTGACAAGCACATCGGCCATGCGCTTGAACAAATCGGGCTTTTTTTAGATGCAGACCGCGGTAATGTCCGCTTGAAAGATAACGATATGATCTCAAGTCGGAATAGACCGATACATTATCATTGGACAAGAGAGGGCGTCACCCCATTACCAAAATATAAAAACACGTATGAAATTTTTCCCTGGTGCGCCAATCAACTACTTAATGAAAAAGCCCTTCTCTTTTTAAAACTTGATGAGCTTCCTGAAGAAGCAGCCTTTGACAAAGAATCCATGCGGCGCGTTGGAATCAAATCTTGTGTCAGTGTTCCCATCACCATTGCCGGCTCGATTATTGGAGACCTTGCCATGGTATCGGTAAACGAGCATCGCAATTGGTCTAAAGAAATCATTCCACGCCTTCGGCTTGTTGGTGAAATTTTTGCCAATACGATTGTTCGTAACGAAAAAGAAAGAAAAATGGCAAAAGCGTTTGATGAAATCAAGGCGCTTAAAAGTCAAATCGAGGCGGATTGTTCCTACCTGCAGGAAGAAATTGAATTGGCCTATGATCACTACAATATGATCGGGCGTAGCGATGCCTTCAAGTCAGTGATTTTTAAGATTCAGCAGATCGTTGATATGGATACGACCGTTCTTATTTCCGGAGAAACCGGGACAGGTAAAGAGTTGGTTGCCCGCGCCATTCATGGAAACAGTAAACGTAAGCATCGCCCTATGATTAAAGTTAATTGTGCGGCCCTTTCCTCACATCTTATCGAAAGTGAATTGTTCGGCCATGAAAAGGGTTCTTTTACGGGTGCCCACGAAAGAAGAATCGGACGATTTGAACATGCAGACGGCAACACCATTTTTTTAGATGAAATCGGTGAGCTCCCTTTGGAATCCCAGACGAAATTGCTTAGGGTTCTTCAGGAAGGAGAGCTTGAAAGGCTTGGGAGCTCTCACACCATCAAAGTGGATGTTCGGGTGATCGCCGCCACCAATCGCAACCTTGATGATGAGGTCAAGCAGGGTCGTTTCCGTCAGGACCTCTGGTACCGCCTAAACATATTTCCGATCGACATGCCGCCGTTACGGCAACGCACCGAAGATATTCCGTTATTAGTTGAATGGTTCGTCAATAAATATAACAAAAAATTGGGGCGATCGGTTCAAAAAATCCCTTTAACTGTTCTGAAAAATTTACAGAATTACGAATGGCCGGGAAACATCAGAGAACTTGAAAATACAATTGAACGCGGCATAATTTTTAGTCGCGGGGCCACACTGCAACTGCCCGCCCCCTTATCTGTCGCCAAAAATCTCCCCCAAAAATCCCATAAGCAATATACGCTTGATGAAATGCAAAGAGAGTATATCCTTAAAACACTTGAAGAGACAAAGTGGCGTGTCAGCGGCCCTGCAGGCGCAGCAAAGATTCTTGGACTTCCCCCTTCAACTTTAAAATCACGGATGATAAAACTGAAAATCAAGTAATACAACTTTCACGATCAGAAAACATTAGTGTCCGGTTAGATTCATTTTTTTTCTTAGCCAACGGTTTCGACAATATCGTTGTCTATGGCGACCGAACATCCGTTGCAAAAATACTGTTTGAACACCAGTTTTCTGTCAACCGCAGGTATGGCTGTGATGTGATATTTCGCCATCGCTGAATAGAGGTCTTCTTCCAGCACCTTTGCCTTCTTTTTCCAATCTTCCGTCTCCGTGCACAGAACAAATCCGCATTGATTGCATTTAACGACCTTCGTACCGTCCTTTTCTACAACCATATCCAAATATAGATTGATCCTTCTGACGCTAAGGTTTTTCATTTCTTTTCTCCTATTCAAGCTATTCAAGGCTCGATAACCAAGGCCTTCCTCTGGTCCATTTTAGATTTTGCTTCCGGCGGCAGAAATATCGTCGTCAATTCATGTTCGATAATGGCCGGTCCTTCGATCACCATGCCAGGTGCTATTTTTTCATGGGCATAGACCGGAATCTCTGCCCAATGTTCCTCATAGGGCAGAAATACTTTTCTTTTTTCTTTGAAGCAAGCCGATGAATTTGCTTCTCCCAAGGGAAATTCACGAATCACGACATTCTCGTTTACGCCAAACCCGGTCACCCTCAAATTGATGATCTCGGTCTCTCCACCAGCCCAGGAAGTCTCTTCCCCGTATGCCTTTTCATAAGTCTCCGTAAAACATCGGTAAATATTATCGGAAAAATCCGTCTCCGTCAGCATCTTGTCATCCACCGGGATCGTCAGTTCAAAAAATTGGCCTATATAGCGCATATCGACCTCCAGAACAATTTTGATATGATCATCATCGAATCCCACTGCCTTCAGATCTCTCCTTACATTCTTTTTGAGATCTTCATAAATTTCATTGACCGGCCCGATGCCCTGCCCTTTTCGGTAATTATAACTTCTGACATATTGGCGTTTATAGTCCGACATTAGCAGACCAAACGCCGAAAAAACCGAAGCCAGGGGAGGAATGACCAGCTCCCGAATGCCCATTTCCCGGCAGATATCCACCGCAAATAATGAGGATGCGCCACCATATGCCAGCATTCCAAAATTTCCAGGCTCGTGCCCCCTACGGATGGAAACATCCCGAATCGCCTCACCGGCACCGGTAACCAAAAGTCGCCATACCCCAGCCGCCGTCTTTTCGGCTGTCCACCCAAGTTTGGCCGCAAGCTTGCCCACTACTCTTTTGGCAGTCTCCGGATTCAGCTTTAACCGTCCTCCCAAAAAATGCTCGGGATGCAACATTCCCAAAAGAAGACAACAGTCGGTAAGGGTCGGCTCTGTCCCTCCCGTATCGTAGCAGGCAGGCCCAGGCACGGCCCCAGTGCTCTTTGGGCCCAATCTAAGCGCCCCACGTGCGTCCAGCCAGGCGACGCTCCCGCCTCCCGCTCCGATGGCCGATACGAACACATATGTCAGTCCCGTAAAAAACCGCCCGATTTTCGCCCTGGATTCCTGGTGGTAGTTAAAATCATAAATCAATGAAGTATCGAATGTGGTTCCGCCCACATCGGCTGTGATGATATTCGGCTTTTGAAGAATTTTACCCATCTGACCGGCCCCGATCACTCCGCCAACCGGCCCGGAATGCAGCAGCCGCATCGGAGTTTTCAGCGCTTCTTCGGAAGTCAGATATCCCCCTCCGCAATGCATTAAATAAATCTCCCGGTCAAAGCCAAAACCTTTAAGCCTTGATTGCAGCCCGGTAATGTACTTCCGGACGACCGGGGCTACGTATGCGTTCAAAACCGTGGTCAACATCCGCTCATATTCACGGATGACTGGATGAACCTCATAAGAAATGGATACATAAACATCCGGATAAAGCTCATTGATAATTTTTTTGACCTCGAACTCGTGAACGGGGTTTTCAAATGACCAGAGCAAAACAACTGCAATCGCTTCCACCCCGTTGTTCACCAACTCCGCCACGATCTGTTTGACCTGATCCGGATTTGGGGGGACCAAAATTTCCCCGCCGTACATTACCCGCTCATCGATCTCCCGCGTATTTTCGAATTCAACCAGTTCAGGCACGGGGACGCATTTCGTAATGTCGGTTTCACCCGCGGGTTTTTGGATCCGTGCTATTCTCAAGGTATCCCGAAACCCTTTGGTTGTAATAAGCCCGACTTTAGCCCCATTCAGCTGTACAACCGTGTTGGTGACAATGGTGGTTCCATTAAAGAAGAATTCAGATTGTTCCAGAAGCGCCCGCTGTCCCAAGCCGACCTGCTTTCCCAGCTCACCCAGGCATCCTATAATGCCATCGAAAAAAAAAGGAGGGGTCGATGGTGCCTTTGCTTCCCACACCTGCCCTTCCTTATCTATCATGCACCCGTCTGTAAACGTCCCGCCGATATCAATTCCGATCCGATATTTTTTCATTTTTTATTCCTTAACGTTTTTGCCCTATTGTAAGCCACCTGGGAAGGTTGTGCCTGTTGACTCTCGACTGTAGACTCACGACTTCCGGCGCAGCCGGATTAGGAAATATCTTTGGAAAATCGCGACTGCCTGTTTTTTTTTGTCTCCTCATGATCCACCTTTCCGGTTGCCGGATCGATTAGGACCCCATATGCCCTTTTCGCCTGAACAATCGAGACGCGTTCCTGGGCAACATCCTTCTCAACCATATACGGATCTCTCTGGTAAGGATCACCCACACCGCCACCCCCACCGATCAACTGGTTGATCGTCTCACCGACTTTGAGCGGGATATTGGTCCCCTTGACCGGCAATACGTCTTTTTCTCCTTCCAATTGATCGATGGATTGCGGCATTTCTTTTTGATGCTTTATTCGGGACAATACATTTGAACCCCTGATGCAGATTTCCTGGGAGACCGAACCCGGATAGCCGCCGAATATTCCTCGGGGAGGCACATGCATCGTTTGATTGCTCACCACGCCCATCATGTCCGAAACCGTCGGGGTCCAAGCAAGATCGGTGCCCAGACCTCCCCGGTACTTACCGGGACCGCCAGAATCTTTATAGAGTCTGCGCCACAAATAGAGAATCGGATAGTTCATCTCCGACATTTCTGCATCCGGAATGAGCATATTCAGGCTGGTGGATGGTGCCGCACAGTCCAGACCATCCCTGGTCTGTAGCGCCCCTCCGCCTGAACCGCTCGCATCCATATTGGAAAAAACCGTGTATTGCCCCCTCTGGTCCTTGTCGCTGACAAATGTGACAATCGGCCAAGCGTCATGGAAATTTGCAACGATCCGGTCTATAATTTCAGGATCGCTGCTCCCGCTTGCCGCCCGGGCAAGAGCGACATTCACCATCTTGCAGACTCTCAACCCACAGTCTGCATGGGCCGATGAAGTAGGTGCCGGAGGGGAGGAGTCGCAGATGGAGTTTTTATCTGTGATAACGGAAAAACCTCTGAGAAGCCCACTGTTGGGAGGAAGGTCCCATGCGAGCATCATCACGATGGGTGAGGTTGCGAAACCGACAGTCGTTTGATAGGTCCCATTGATGATCCCTTGGGTCTGGGGATCCGATCCCCTGAAATCCAGAACCAACTGTTCATCCTCAACAATGAGCTTTAATTTAATCCGGAACAGGCTGTCGGTGTGGCCGTCATGTTCCACAAAATCTTCACATGAGAAACGACCGTTCGGGATCGATTTTATTCTTTGCCTGAGTGTATTTTCGGTAAGTTGCTTCACAACTTGCCGGTAGTGCAAATAATCTTCCATTCCGTATTTTTCGATGAGTGCGTTTATCCGGTTTTCGGCTGCAATATTTGCCGCCACCATCGCTCTCAGGTCCCCGATCACCCATTTCGGCACCCGGACGTTCGTCTCGATCAACCGAAGAATATCCTGATTCCACTTGCCTTTTTCCACTAGCCGGATCATCGGGAACCGGAGGCCCTCCGCGTAACAGTCCCGAACCCCCGGCTGCCAGCCACCGGGAACACTTCCGCCCATATCCAGGAAATGGGCCTGAACCAGGCTAAATCCCAAAAACTCATTTTTGTGGAAAACCGGTCTGATTACGTTCACATCGGCCGGATGCCAAGTTCCTGAAGTGAACGTATCGTTTCCGATCCAGACATCGCCGGGATGGATATCCCCTTCATAATATCTTTTTACACATTCTGCCCCCTGGATATGCCCGTACAAAAAACCGATAACAGAATTGCTCATTGCATAACATTCACACGCATCATCAAATACACAAGCGGAAAAGTCATTCGCCTCGCTTAAAATGGGTGATCCCGATGTACGGATCAGCACGGAACACATTTCATCCGTAATACCTCTGAAAAAAGTGCTGAAGGAAGTTACTTTGACCGGATCAAATTGAATTGTCCCTTTGCCCAGAACTATTGTTTTTTCCATCAGAAATCCTCCTCAAGTGCCATCGGTTTTCGGCTATCTCAAACGTTTGCAATGGTGGGGTGAAGCATCGTAAATAAAATTGTTCCCACACAGAAGCATGGGAACAATTTTATCCTTCCAATCGGGGTCCGGTTCTCCCGGAAGCAGCGTCAAGATGATAGGTCAGATACTTATCGTCTTGTTTTTGCTTCCTTTGCGGCATGAATGCCTGCCAGATAGCCGAAGCACATCCCCGGGCCGATGGTGCCGCCCGGACCCCAGTAGCCTGGACCCGAGACCGGCGCCGCTACGTTGCCGCAGGCATAGAGGCCGGTGATTGGCTGGTTTCGCACATTGCGCACTTGGCCATTTTTATCGATGCGCGGACCGCCCTTGGTGCCCAGGGCGCCGGAAAGAACCGGTACCACGTAAAACGGGGCCTTTTCAACGGTGCCCAGCACCGGATGGGGTGCATCCTGATCACCGACGAAGCGCTCGTAGAGGTTCTCGCCGCGGCCCCAGTCGAGGTCCTTGCCGTTCCTGCAAAAACCGTTGTAGCGATTTACGGTTTCGATCAGTCCGGCCGGATCGATGCCGACTTTATCCGCCAGCTCCTCAAGTGTGTCGGCCGATGTAAGCCAATCCGGGTCAGGATCACTCGGGATAACGCCCATCATGTGATACTTCGCCCGATACTGGCTGTCCATCACCGCCCAGCAGGGGTAGTTCCGGTAACCGTAGCTGTTCTCATTGGGAGTGAACATGGCCTTTGCCATGTCGTTGTAAGTGCCGGCCTCGTTGACGAAGCGCCGGCCCATCTTGTTGACCAGGATGGTATGGGGCGTGTGCCGCTCGGTGAAGCACATCATGTAAAACGGCTTGCCGTCATACTGGTCACCCTCCACATGGACTGAGGGGAACCACCAGACTTCGTGCATCTGGATCATGTCGGCACCCGCATCGGATGCCATCATGGTACCGTCACCCTCGTTGTGGGGTTGCACCACGGGGCCGTCGATTTTGCCTTGCAGATAACGATTCTTCAAGTCGTCGTTCCACTCAAAGCCGCCGCAGGCCAGGATCACGCCCCCCGGGGCCTTGACGTAGAAATCCTTTCCGTCCTTTTGCGCTTTCACGCCAATGACCGCCTTGCCGTCCATCACCAGCTCCAGCGCCCGGGTTTCCAGCAGGACAGGGATATCGCGGTCGAGACAGCCCTTCAGCAGGCCGCCGATCAGCGCGTTGCCGCGGCCCACGATACTCTTTTCCATGCGATCCATCAGCATATCCAAGGGAAGGTTGGCCGGACTCAGGGTCATCTTCCATTCGGTGAACTGTTCCTCCGTGGTCATGTTGTTCAAAATCGGAATGCCGTAGGAACGAACCTTATCCTTCCATTCTCCCAACTCGTTCAGGTCGTACAGCTGGGGATCAAGTCCGCGTCCCGGCGCCTTTCCGCCCGGAACCTCGGCATGATAATCGGGCATGCCCAGCGACTTGAAGCGGACCGGCGTCTTGGCCTCGACAAGCTCCAGCGCTTTCACGGCGTTGTCCACGTAAGCTTCCACCACCTCGTCGTCAGTTCGGCCCTCAGCCAACGCCAGGCAATACTCCAACGCTTCCTCTCGTGAGTCGCTGGCGCCCAACTCCTTCATGTGCTGATTCATCGGAATCCAAATGGCACCGCCTGATTGCGCCGTATTGCCGCCCACCTTGTCGCTGCGCTCCAGCACAGCGACCTTAGCGCCGGCCTCATGGGCAGAGAGCGCTGCCGTCAACGCACCGCCGCCACTTCCGATCACTGCCACTTCCACTTCCAAATCCCATTGATTCATGTTTTGATCTCCTTCTATTAAAGTATGGGGTTACTAAAATGATAAGTTGTCATGGTAAAAAAGTCTCTTCTTTCGGATGCCGGCAATTTCGCACGGGTTGCCGCTATGTTATGCTCCTTTCGGCCAAAATTCAGATTTAAAATCTGTGGGGTTCACCCCAGCCACCAGCTTTTCCACCAATTCCTCTGCCACCGTACTTACCCAGGGTGCGACCATCCGATTGATAAGGGGACCTAATGCGCCGCCGGCGAGGAAGCCCATTTCAGAAGAAATCGTCGTCTCTATTTTCCCATCGCCGGGCTCGATCAAATCCACAAACCCGTACCCGGTAACCGGCTCATTCATCCCCCTGAGTTCAAAGGCCACGCGTTTCGATTCAAGCCATTCCGTAATTGTAATGTAAAATTTTGTAACACGTGAAAAGGGCCCGAATTCCCCCCTGACCGTCCAGATCGATTCTCTGTCATCAATGGTTTCGTGCGCCTGGTATCCCTTGAGCATCGGCGCCCAATTGTCAAAATCTTTCACAAAATCCCACATCACAGATAGGGGGATTTCAACCGTTTTGTCATATTTTACCGGCTGCATTTTTTCTTTATCTATCTTCTGTTTTTTCAACTTCTTAATTTTTTCATCAATTTTCTTCTGTTTTTTTAAGGCCTTTATCTCTTCTTTGTCTTTCTTATTCATAACTGCATCTCCTTTTAATTAAACGGATCAGCCCAGTAATTCGAGAAATTCATCGATGCGCCGTCTGGTATCTGATTTGGAATACTTCCGGGGGGCTGCCATCTTTCCTTCGATTAACAGGCTGGGGATACCATCCTTTTCTCTTAGCTGTTTGGCCAGATCGTACTGACCTGCCGCAAACGGCCCGTGATCCTGATTCACATGAAAAATAACGCCTTTTAGATTATATTCTTTAATTTTTTTTCGGTACATGTCGATCCGGCTTCCGATCGGGTGACAAGCCGAATCAGTTAAATACTTTCCGGCCATGCTTTCAAACGGGTAGTCCGGGTCGAGCCTTTGGCCCCATGTGCCGGATTCATAGGTTGAATAAACAACCACTGCATGGTTATCCTCAAGGTAATTAAGCACCGGCATATCATGCCAGATTGGCGTATTGTCCCAGGCCAGCCTGTATTTTTCCTCTTTTACAACCCCTTGGTCATTTATCACCCGGTCCGCAACAAAGTCTCTGAGCGACTTATAGAAATCCACGGCTTTCTGAGTCCCCGAAAGCACACAGAGGGGGAAGATATGACCGGAGAGTTCTCGAAAACTCAGAGGAGACGGACTTATTTTCAGCATTTCAAGAATGTCGATGTAATATTGACTGGCTTGATCCGCCAGCAGAACGGTTTCCCTCAACTTTTCCCACGAAAACACCAGCCCCAGCGTGTTTTCAAGAAAGCGCACGGCTTCCTTCAACTGCTTGACGAAGTTTCGAAAATGGCGCTCCTGAGGGTCGCTATTGCTATGGGGCACATCCAACAAAAAGTGGGAAACGTTGGTATATCTACTCGTTACATCCAACCACTGCGGGCGAGGGGAGCGCATATCCGTGAAGGAGATTACCACGTCCGGTTTCGGCAAGCTGCCCCATGGTCCCTTTTTTTCAAACATGGCGCCGAGGCCCGCTTTGGCGTATCCACAGACCTCGGAGGAGTATTCCTGCCGCTCCATGCTTTGGCAAAAATTGTCAGTATCTTCCTGGGATGTGTTCAGCGGCGCATAATTTTCCGGATATGCCGGAATAATGCCCATGGCGTAGAGGATCTCCTGGGGCATGTATCCAGTGATGTGAGCCACAGGTTTGCCGTTTTCCCGCGCATTCGCCACCTCTTCGTAATACTCCCCGATGAGTGCGTTTCGCATTTCCACTAAATCGTTACTGGTTATCTTCAATACTTCGCATTACCTCTTGCGAATTGCTTTATAAGAAAAAGTTAAGTCTTGATCACTTCATGCATGCCTTGGGATAATAGCAAATTCCGTACCATTATGTTTTTTTACACCCCAGCTCAATAACCATATTGTTTTATTGAATATTTTCCATAGATATTCATACCTTCAGTTTTTCACCTAATTCATTTTGTCGATATTTAGATAAATCTATTAAACTTAACAGAAGATCAAAATTTTGAGGCCATGACTTTCTGACCACATCGCCCCATCACTAATATATCAATACTTTACGGATACTTGTTACAATTCACGCAAAATATTTAGCCTTTTTGATCCCTCGTTTCTCATGAGAACATAGCGTTATTTTTTGCGAAATATCGTTAGTGACAATCGACACGGTCAATTCTATCCGGTCCCAACTGCCGTTTCTCGAGACCTGTATATCCGTCGGGGGGAAAGGATCCGGAATGCTCGAATATGAATCGGTTCTGAAAGACGCCTCCCCCGTGGAGCCGAATGTGGCGACTGAACCATCCGATCGGGCCGGCATTATTTATACCACCGGAACGACCGGATTTCCCAAGGGGGCTGTGGCGACGCGGGAGATTACCATGAATCGTATTTGTACCGCCGCCATAGAACTCTCCTTTGTCCCGAAGGACCGGTATCTACAGGTGTTCCCCATGTTCCATGTGGGGCTATATGTGGCCCTGGGCGTACTTTTCAGAGGGGCGACATTAGCGCTGATGCGGGACTGGGATGAGGAAACATTCTGCCGTATCGTGCAGGAAGAAAAAATCAACAAAACAAATCTGGCACCGGCAGTCCTGAACTTTGCCCTGAACTGGACTAAGGTGGTGGAATATGACCTGAGGACCTTGACGCTATTATTCTACGGGGCAGCCCCTATGCCCGAAGCGACGATGAAAAAAGCGGTGAAGCTGCTGCCGGACTGCAAGTTTATTCAGGCCTATGGCTCGTCTGAGGCTTTTACGGCTGTCTGGCTCAGACCCGAGGAGCATGCCGTTGCTTTAGGGGGAAAGGTGGATTCCGAACAACGCATGAGATCCTGCGGCAGACAAGGTGCCCTGTGCATGGCCAAGGTAGTCGACAAAAACGGGAAGGATGTGAAACCGGGTGAAGTGGGCGAGATTCTTCTGGGCGGCGGTACAGAAAGAGATCATCGATTTCTGCCGGCCGCGGATGGCCAACTATGCAAAGCCAAAATCCATTGATTTTGTGAATGAATTGCCCCATACCACAACCGGCAAGGTCGACAAAATGGCAATCAAGGGAAAATACAGGACTGACAAGTGAACCCCAGTGTCAATGTCATTTTAGGAATCCTGAAAAGACAAATCTTCTGAATCTCGAACAACCAGAACAGAACAAGGGGCTTGACGGATGACACTTTCTGCAACGCTTCCAATAAACTGTTTGGGTGTGCCACTGTAACCATGGGTAGACAATACAATAAGATCCACCAGTTCATTACTGGCATACTCAACCAGACTTGCATATTCGATCAACCCCTTATAAGTATGCTCATGAATCCTTACCACCATTTCAAAGCTGATATCGGGGATATAAAGATCCGCAAACGCCTTAACCTTTTTTCTTACCGACGCATTTAATTCCTTAGGAGTAATGGGCTTACTACTGCCGGCTTGATATTGCTCTGACCATGGATTCGTAATGATGTGGGCCACCACCAATTTTGAATTGAATATTTTTGCAATTTGTGCCGCCTCTTTTAACGCAACAGCAGAAAAGGGTGAAAAATCCACTGGACAAAGTATTTTCCTATAATTGGCCATAGAATTCCTTCCATTATTTGGCGAAATCGCCTTTTTTGTAATGTCGAAAAGTTATGCACGAAATGTTTTAATACTACAGCGATAGTCCCTGTGTTGTTCAGCTCTTGATTTTTCGGTAAATAAAAAGTAGCAACAATGCACCAACGATTGCCAAAATGAAGCTGCCGATATTGAAACCGGACACGTCTCCCAGCCCTATGGTTGAACCGATAAAACCACCGACAAAGGCTCCCGCGATTCCCAGGATGATTGTAATAATGATGCCACCGGGATCTTTTCCCGGCATAATCCATTTGGCAATCACGCCGACGATGAGGCCCATGATAATCCAAGATAGAATTCCCATAAAATCCGCCTTTTGATACTGGTTTTCCCTGTGAACAAAGAATGCAGCGTGGTGTCATTGAAGCTGAGCTGCAAGGTCGATTTCCCCGCTTTCATTGACGTGCAGGACCGGCAGAATGCCGCCGAGGTCCATCTTGGCATCGAGGTCATAAGTGATGGCGTCACGGCTCCGGCTGACCAGGTCAGAGATCAGGCGAATGCTGCTAATCAGGTTGGTGGCGGCTATCAGGGTGATATCCCCCTGGCCATAACCTTCGATCGTCGGCAGATCGTTGGCCACACCCGTTAAAATCTTGTATCCATCGAGGCTCAGGGTGTAGGCGATGCCATGAAGATTGAGGGCGCTTCGGTTGGGGTTGACGATGTGCAGGCCGATCTCAAACTGCGGCACGATATTCCCAGACGGCAGCAGCCGAATGCTATTCACGGTTACCGTAGGTGTTTCAAAACTCGGGCGTAGGGTGGCACAGCCGGCCATCGCCAGCACTGCAAGCATGGTCGTCAGCCATAGTATCCGTGGGCACATTCCCATGCCTCCTATCCTGTGTCCTTTTTTTGCAAGGCGATAAGCGTCGCACGGCACAATGCCGATACGATCGGCAGCAGCCGATGAATTATCACCAGATGGTCCTTCCAATCAGCATATCGGTTGATGTTATTTTTGACAATACGTTTTACAATGCCCAAGTTTGCCTCCGATGCACATGGATTATGGACACTTTTACAATTTACCAAGGTTGTAATGGGAACCTGTATTGGGTAGTATGTGCAACCAAAATCAAATACGGGCCAGCCGAAAGCCCTTTAAAAGAGATTGCCATGCAACAACTTCTCATGAGGATCATGATATGCAAGACAAGAAAAATCCAAGGTTAACTGAACTTCAGAAATTACTATCAAGGACGTTGGATACCGTAAGGTCTGAAGCTGCGGATAAACGGCATGAAGCTGGTTACCGGACGGCAAGGGAGAACCTGAATGACCTGGTGGACGCAGATTCCTTTAATGAATATGGCCAGCTAGCGGTGGCTGCACAAAGGAGTAGACACAATTATGAGAATCTACAAATCAAAACAGCTGCCGATGGGGTCATTACCGGTGTCGCAACGGTCAACCGGGAATTATTCGGAAAGGAAAGAAGCCAGACAGCGATCGTTATCTATGATTACTCGGTTCTGGCGGGCACACAGGGATTTTTTCACCATCAAAAATTGGACCGTATTTTTAAACTGGCGGGGGAGTTAAATATCCCCGTCATTATGTATACAGAAGGGGGCGGTGGGCGCCCCGGCGATGTGGACGCCAAGACCTGGATCGCCGGGCTCAATCTAGACAGTTTTTACGCCTGGGCAAAATTGAGTGGCCAAGTCCCGCGCATTGCGGTGAACAATGGATTTTGCTTTGCCGGTAATGCCGCACTCTTCGGCTGTGCGGATATCACGATAGCCACCCGAAATTCCTGGATTGGGATGGCAGGCCCTGCCATGATCGAGGGCGGCGGATTGGGCATCTTCAAACCGACGGAGATCGGTCCAATCGAAGTACAGCAAAAGAACGGTGTGGTTGACATCGTTGCAGAAGATGAAGCAGATGCGACGGCGATAGCAAAAAAAATATTGAGTTATTTCCAAGGTCCACTTGAAAAATGGACCTGCGACGATCAAACGCTTCTGCGGGATGCCGTTCCCGAAAACCGGAGAAGGACCTATTCAATCCATCGGGTGATAAACATTTTAGCAGATGAGGATTCATTCATTGAACTTCGAAGTGGTTATGGGGTCGGCATCATAACAGGTCTTCTGCGGCTGGAAGGCCAACCCGTAGGCGTTATTGCCAATAATTGTATGCACCTGGGTGGTGCCATTGATGCAGGGGCTGCAGAGAAAGCATCACGTTTTTTACAGCTATGCGATGCATACGAGTTACCCATTCTCTCCCTGACCGATACGCCGGGATTCATGGTCGGCCCGGAAAGCGAAGCCGAGGCCGCGGTCCGTCGAATGTCCCGCCTTTTTGTTTCCTATGCCGGCGTGACCGTTCCGATTGTCGCGATCATTCTTCGTAAAGGATATGGCCTGGGAGCGATGGCGATGACAGGCGGCAGTTTCCTCTCTCCGGTTTATATCGCGGCCTGGCCTACCGGAGAAATTGGTGCCATGGGCCTGGAAGGCGCTGTAAAATTAGGGTATAAAAAAGAACTGGCCGCTGTGGAAGATGAAGCGGAACGGCAGGCTCTGTTTGATCAGCTCGTAACAAAAAAGTATGAGATCGGAAGAGCGACCGAGGCTGCCGCGCATCTTGAGATTGATGCCGTCATCGACCCAAAGGATACACGGCAAGCTGTTTTAAAGGCGATCGCATCCGCATCTAAAACGAAAGAAGCACATCGTCACCGCCGTCGTTTTGTTGATACATGGTAACGATTGCTCCAATCCTTGACTCTTGACTGTCGACTGGCGACTGGCGACTGCCGACTGCCGACTGCCGACTGCCGACTGACGGCTGACGGCTGACGGCTGACGGTTTTGCCGGGGAATCTCAATAAATCAAACCCTAATTTTTGCAACATTAGGGCAAATAAAATAACGGTGAAATACGATGGGATATTGCAATTTCAATGAGATGATCAATGCTGTGAAATCAAAAAAGCGCCCAAAGCGATGTGCCGTTGTCTGGGCGGATAATGTTCATATATTAGGGCCTGTTTTATCGGCCTACAGGGACGGAATTATTGAGCCGATCCTCATAGGCAATGAATCGGATATCCGGGGATGTATCGAAGAAATCGGCGAAATAGACGGAGATGTTCGTATTGTCCCGGTCAAGACTGGCGAGGAAGCGGTACAGAAGATGATCGATCTCGTCAATTCCGGCCAGGCGAACATGGCCATGAAAGGGCGTGTCGACACCGCAATCCTCATGAAGGCAATTGTGGATAAAAAAAACAACCTGAGGGTCGGCAAGGTCGCATCAGCCCTAACCGCTCTTGAAATTCCCACCTATCACAAACTTCTGTTTGCCTCCGACGGCGGCTTAATCTTTTATCCGGATTTGAACCAGAAAAGGCAGATTCTTAAAAATGCTGTTGATGCTCTCCACAAAATGGGGATTCCCAATCCAAAGGTGGCAGTTCTGGCAGCGGTAGAAAAGGTAAAGGCTGAACTGATCGAGTCCGTGGATGCCCATGCCCTCAAGGAAATGAACAACCGGGGAGAAATCAAAGGATGTGTTGTTGATGGCCCCCTCTCTTACGATCTTGCCTACAGCAAAAAGTCTGTGGAATTGAAAGGGTATGACAGCCCCGTTGCAGGGGATGCAGATTTAATGATCTGGCCGAATATGTCCTGCGGTAATATTACAGGTAAAGCCATTGCCCTGAGTGAAGGCGCAAAAGAGGCAAGCTGCCTTTTGGGAGTAAAGATTCCCGTTGTGATCCCCTCACGCGGCATGGATGCAGATCAGAAGTATCGGGCAATCGTACTCGCATCAGCGGTAGAGTAAGATAACGTATAAAATTTTTGGCAAGTTTTGACAGGTGCCTCAACTTGGTTAGTTGGTAGTTCGCCAAAACAAACAACAGCCAAGAAAAGGAGGCCACCATGGGAAAAGATTATACACAAAAGTTGGACAGTGTCATTAAGATAGATGAAGAATAGAGCCACAAGCATCTTGGCGAGTTGGTTCCCAGGTCGGTTGAGGAGGCCCTAAACAACCTTTGTAAGCGTCGATTAAACCCCATGGGTAATCAGGCTTGATCAACAGCAGCAATGGTTTCCGGGTCGATATTGTTCGGCAACAATTTTTTTAGATCTTCTTCGGTTTGGCTAAATGGTAGTTTTCCGAATATATGTCTCAGATAGGCATAAGGTTCCAGGCCGTTGGCCTTGGCGGTTTCAATAAGCGTAAAAAGGGTGCACTGGCTTTAGCACCATCCGGGCTACCGGCAAACAGCCAATTTTTCCTACCCACGACAAAAGGACGAATGGCATTCTCGACCAGATTGTTGTCTGGTCTTAATCGACCATCTTCTATGTAAATGACCAGCTTCTTCCAATTAGACAGTGTGTAGCTTATTGCTTTGCCAAGCAGTCCTTTGGGCGGAGTCGAAGGCTGTTTGGCTTCCAGCCAGCCCTTGAAAGTATCCAGTATCGGCTTGCTCTTATCCTGACGTAGCTGGCGAATTTGATCAAAATCCAGTCCTTGTTGCCGAGCCTCTTTTTCAATTGCGTAAAGCTTGCCAATATAGTCCAGGGCCTCATCGGCCAACCCTTTGGGATTTGCCCGTTTAGAACGATGCTTTTTGCGCACTTTGACAACTTTAACAAATTTACGCCGTGCATGCGCCCAGCAACCTAAATGGACAATATTCTGATTTTGATCCAAATGATTATAGCCGGCAAAATCATCGCTTTGAATGTACCCGTGGTAGCCTTCCAAAAATTCAAGTGCCTCTCATCCGCTACAGGTTTGATGGTATTGGTATAGAATCACCGGATGCATAGGTGCACCTCCCCGAAAAACCCAGATGTACGATTTTGTGATATTGGACCGCCCATCCTCCTTTAATACCTGAAACGGGGATTCATCAATACCGATCAACGGGCCGCTTCGAATTTCACTGCGTAACAGTTCGACTAATTTATTACAACCGTGTGCGGCTTGAACCATCCATTTGGCCATTACCGCACGGGACAAATCGATGCCTAAACGAGAAAAAACTTTTTCCTGGCGATACAGTGGCAATGCATCAGCAAATTTGGATACGACGATATGAGCTAAAAGACCTGGGGTGGCGTTGCTTTTAGGGATGAGCTGTGGCGGAGGTGGTGCAATCTTTACAGTAGGCCCCTCATCCTCAACCCCTTCACAACTTTTACAGGCATATTTGGGGCGAATGTGACGTTCCACTCGAAGCCGGGCCGGAATGTAGTCTAATTTCTCGCAAATCTCTTCACCGATACGACTTAAACACGCCCCGCAGGCGCATTGTTTTTCTTCATCGGAAAGATCATGGATGATATCGATTCGGTGCAAATCTTTAGGCAGCGGTTTGCGCCCCTTCTTTTTACGCGAATGAGCGGCAATCTCAACTTTATCATCACTCGCTTGGGATTCGTTGCCTGCAGGGACGTTTTGACGTACTTTCCACACCCTATTTTGTACTGTTTCAATGATTTAATTGTCATCTCAGAGTGTAACAAACACATCCGGCTTTACTTTCAATGCTTCAAGGTAGGCAAGTTGATCTGATGTAAATCGATTCGCAAGGCGGCGAACTTTTCCAATTGTAATGACAAGCACATCAGTAAATTTTGTCGTCATCATAAAAGAAGTCGGTCTTTTGGTTTTACGCTCTTCCCAACCTGGCAATGTACTCCCATCCGGCTGTGTAAATTGGCGCATTGCGCGCTCCATTAATCTCCAAATCAAAAGGGCTATCAAAAGGATTAGACCCAACACTTCAATACGAGTTGTTTTTTTCAAAAAGATGCCGTTGACTATCGCAGGGTCTTTCAAAAATCCGAAGTTTTGCTCAATGCCACTCTGATTTTTATATAGCTGCAACAATCGACCGGCATCCCACTCGTGTCTGTGTTCGTCAGAGATCAAATTGGTCAGTAAAACAAAACACCCGGCTTCAGAACGCAATGTTTTTACTTTTTCAGCGTTTTCTACGATCTCGGGCTTAAGGACATACTCATAGTGATCAACTTCTCGTTCTCGTCCTTTAGCCGGGCGACCACGTTTATATTTGGCAACCTTTTCAATCATAGTCGAAATTCGATAACATTCTGAACCCCCAGTTAATGTACATAGCTTTTGTACCGCTATCTGTGCATCGGTCTGACAAAAGTATGCAGTCGCCATTTCCTTTTTACAAATTTTCGTCAGCTCTTTATGTTCCTTTTTTAATCGTCGATCAATTCGTTTATGTTTTCTTTTGTCATGGGCACTTGAATGTACTACAATCGCTCGATAAGTTCTTCCATTTATCTTCACTGTGGTTTCAAAGGTGCGGTAAAATGCTGCCGGACGCTTTCGCGTCGACGGGGTTTGATTCAAAGTGCCGATATCTTTCCATTGATCCTGGGCTACGGCTTCTTCGATGGCTCGGCTACACTCCTTGAAGTTTGCCGGCAAACGACTGATAAATAATATTTTCTGTAAATCAGCCATCTCCAAATTCTTTACGGTTACCATGGCTGCATCGGCCACATGAATATAGACATCATCTTTTAGACCATTTTTCGACATATATCTTGATATGCCGCTCAAAAGCTCGTTATTGAGCGTTTTATCCGAACCATTGCCATCACGGGTTGCTCCTAAAACGGGAATGTTGCGATCAACACACAGCATCTCTATTAAAAATTGCTTTAAATCCGGACGCTTGTCCTTGCTGTGACCATAGGTGATATGAAATGGCTTCTCTACCAAATCATAATCTCCGAATACGCTCATTGATGTCGTGTCGTAATGACCACATCGTGTGTCTATCTGAAAACCACCCACTGCATTTTGGGCAAGCTGTCCAAATATCTTTTGAGTCCCGGTTTCGTATATTTTATCCAATACGCGGCCCAGGTTATGGTCAGAAAAAAGTTCAGGCGCTACAAATTTGCCCAGAAGCAACTCACCATCTTTCTTACGATAAAAATTAATCATTCGGTACAAAGGTGTACGACCTGTCAATGTATCCAACACCATAGCCAAGACGGCAACGCCGGGACTCAATTCCATCTGTGATTCGACCATACTATCTATGGTTTCTGTTAACTTAATTTGCCGTGCATACTCTTTGACTATTGGTAAATGCTGTACATTCGTGAACTTCGCGTCGGCCAGATCCAATGACTCCATATTTCATCCCTTCAATAAAATTGTTTTTCGGGACAAAATAACACCAGCACAGCTAGAAGTCTAGGGTAAATGCCATTCATTTTATAAATACCACTCTAATCTACCTATGTGTTTGATATTACATTACTAAAAAATATACACCTTTTCTTTTTTAAGGTGTGGAAAGTGCGTTTTGATCAAACAGAGGGATTTGATCCGGATGCGGCTCATGCCGTTTTTCGCTGCTGCGACCAAACAACTCCTGTTTCATTAACCGAAGCTGTTCTTCCAAGTAATGGATTTTTTCCTGGTATTTTACTTCTAAAGAAACAACAAGATCTTTGAGCTGGTCGGCATCTTCGGGCAAGTTTTTCAAGTCCACATCCATGCCCAAATATGTTGCAAAAATAGGAGGTTTTGTAAATACTTTTCTCTCTACCAGAAGTAAAATAATCAGCCCACGGCCGTATAACGCAACTGCTGGTGTGCGCTGGTAAAATCAAACCCTGCCAACAGCCAGTTAAGCTGTTTGCGTGTAATCGTCAGAACCTCTTCAGCCGTTTGAGGCCATTTAAAGCGATCTTTTTCAAGACGCTTGTGCCACAGGCAAAACCCGTTATGATCCCAGTAAAGAATCTTGATGATATCACAGCGGCGATTACAAAATACGAACAAGTCCCCGCTGAACGGATTTAGTCCCATGGCCTGCTCAACTAATAACGACAACCCGTTAATGGCTTTTCGCATATCCGTGCTGCCCACGGCCAGATATATTCGATTGGCTGGTGGTAGCATCAAAGTTGCTGTAGTGTGGCAAGTAATAATTTCAGAGTGATTGGGTCAAATCCACGTCCAATTTCTATTTTGAATCGTTCGTCGACAATCATGTTGATCGTGGAACGTTCTGGTAGGCCCCTGAATGGCTGGTTAAAATGTAACGGAACAAACTCGGTGGTGCATTCGGTTTTGATGAACCGCTTTTTCCAATAACCCCATTGATGATGGCTAAGGTTATTCCGACGGCAATACTCGGCCTGATTTAAACCGCTTTCTTGCCAAAAATGGTAATGCTGCTTCCAAAATTCCCGCTTCTCTTCCGGCCCAATTATTTTGGGTGACTCTGTCATAACGCGTGCCCCTTTCTGGTGGCTCACTGTATGACATAGGCCTATCTCCTTGTGAAGATTGGGTTAAATTGACGATTACCAACCCTTTAGATTTATAAGCATCCCAGTTATGCAATGCAGCGCGCTATGAACGAACAGAGTCACGGAAAAATCACCGTGTCGGTCATTATGAGCGCTGTCTTCACACGAAAACTGTTGAGGTAAAAAATTAGTCAGATACCGGTATCAAAAATATTTTGGGCATCAGTGCTTTTCAATATCAAATAAATGGCAACTACCAGAACAACTTAAGTTGAAGCTCAATTTAAAGGTGTGTAAATTCTTTACGCTACCATTTAGATAAAGCTTTATCGAGTTTTTCCATCCATTGCTTTTTTAGTTGCAAGTCAATCTCACTTTCTCCACACCCATATAATACCCCCTCACGCTTGCCTCCCTTAAAAAAAATAATGGCGGGAAGTTTATCCAACTTGTACTTATCCAAAAGTTCGTTATCAGTTTCACGTAAAGAACGACCAACGACAATCTGCCCGGTGCGAATGTTGTATCCATGATTGTAGAACATTTCCTCAAACCAAAGGTTTGATGTAACACATGGCGGGCAACTCTGATCTTTAATGGTAAAATGAATCAACACTGGCTGCTCTGAAGTTTGCACAAACCGTTCAAGGGCGGATTCCAAATTAATGGGATCAGGTTAAAATCTCATAACTCACTGAAAGAGCAGCTTTATTAAGTATATTCCAGCGGCCTGATTTGTAAAAAGAGCGGAGCATCAACATTGCTTCCGCTGATTCCTCCAGCCAGTAGATAGAAGCGCCTTTGAGGCGTAAGTTTACAACTCTTCTTATTGCGCTTTCCATCGCACCGCTTCCTATTGGCAGACCTACAGACGAAATTTTATCATAATTCATACGGCACTTGTTTCTTACAAAATAATTCTTTTCACATGTCAGTTTCTTGCTTTTTCGACCTCTACATATGCTTTGAATCGAACTGATCACATCGCCTATCTTGCCCTGTAATAAAAGACGGCGATGCTTTTTGACCCAGGCGTTCCGTTCAACTTTTTTCCAACCGGTTCTCAAATCCGCTATCTTTACCAAATGTTCAACAGCATGGAAAAAATCCACAAGGGAATAGAACTGTGAGGCGGAGAGCCCCAAATCTTTCATCAATTCCGGAACCCGGTTCCAGATCCAACGCGCTCCGTCTGCCACGAAAAGAACCTTTTCGGTCTTCGTTACCGCCAGCTGTTTGAGATAATATTTGATCAACCCAAATACCGCATCCGGACCTTTCATTGTCCCTTCAATGATCGGTAAAAATGAGGCATCCTTTTCACCTTTTTCATCGACCGTATACACAATCAGTAGTTTTGGCTCTCGCCAATTCGTTGTATACCGACTCCGTCCCTTTTGGGTTTTTGGTCCGCGTTTCTTTCTGCGAATCCGAATTCGTCCGCCGTCTGTCGAAACCACAACACGGCGTCCGGCCAGAGTCTCGCCTGCCACTGTGTGACCAGCGTTTTAATTCCCGTCCAATTCCAGCGTTTTAATTCCCATCCGATTTCATCGTTTTGATTCCAGCCATCTAATTCATTTCCGTTTGATTCTGAAAAAAAGAATAAAAATCCATATAGTTGCTCTTATTCATCCTGTTGAAGGGAGCCGGCATATGGAAAAGATCCCCTGTGTTCATTGCGGTACGTTTTTCATGCCTCGGAATCGTGAGCAAAATTATTGTTCGACAGCTGATTGCCAGCGGGCCAGGAAAGCGGCGTGGCAACGATTTAAAATAAGAACCGATTCGGACTACCGGACCCAACAGAAGCTGAGCCAGCAAAAATGGCTTAGAAACAATCCAGACTACTGGAAGGATTACCGGCGGCGCAATCCAGATAAAGCGTTAAGAAATCGGGCACTTCAGCATATCAGAAACCGCCGCAACCGGCGAGCCGGCGGGGGAGTGATTGCCAAGATGGACGCGAGAAAATCCAGTCATTTCGAGCTGGTCGGTGGTTTTTACTTGGTGCCGGTGATTGCAAAGATGGACGTGAGCCAGGTTAATATTTACACCATCTCAAGCGGTTATATCTGATTGCAAAGATGGACGTGAGCACAACCCTGGCCGGCGCATGTTACATGGCCCGTAAAACCTTTTAGCATTGAAAGGGGGCGGCCATGATCAAGAAAAAAATCCTTGACCCACAGCGCATCCGTCGCATCAGCGGCGGCTTCAGCTTCATCCCGCATCGATTCCTTACTGGCGGATTTGTATCGTCCTTGGCGCCTGAAGAGCTACTTCTGTATTTTTTTCTGGTGATGGCGGGAGATAAAAACGGGCTTTCCTACTACAGCTACGACACGATCTGCAGCCTTCTTAAGATGCCTCTGGAGACGTATCTTCAGGCCCGGAATGCGTTAATCAAATACGACCTTCTCGCCTTTGACGGCACGATCTTTCAGGTGCTTGATCTTCCCGATACGGCCCCTGCAACAAAGCCTTGCAGCTCAAACATTAATGGGCTGATCGGCAGCATGCTGAAGGGGGCGTCGGTATGATAGGCAGCGAACTTCTTTTTGAAATCACCCGCCTGAAGAGCGCGGGGTGGTCCGATCGCAAGATTGCACGTCACCTCGGATGTGATCGGGCCACCGTCAAAAAATATGTGGAAAACCCATACCAAGAATTTAAAAAGCCGCCGCCCAGGCAGTCAAAACTTTCTGCCTATCGCCACCTGATCCACCAGTGGTTCAAAGAGGACCCGGAGGTTAAGGCTACTGTGGTGCTGCAACGGCTTTCTGAAAAAGGGTTTACCGGCAAGATCACCATTGTGCGGGATTTGCTTAGGGAGCTTCGGGGCCGACGGAAATATCGTCAAGCGTATATCCGCTTCGAGTCTGGACCCGGCAAGCAGATGCAGATCGACTGGGGGCATTTTGGCTCGCTGGCATACGGCGGGACAACCAGAAAGCTCTATGCCCTGGCGGTATTGGAAGCCCACAGCCGCATGCTGTATGTAGAATTCACCCACAGTCAGAAACAGCAGACGCTGCACCGATGTCTTCTGAATGCCTTTTTGTTCTTTGGCGGCACTCCTCGTGAGATAGTGGTGGACAACATGCTCACGGCCGTCACCGAGCGCCAAGGGTCGGTGATTCGATTTAATGATGCGTTTCTGGATTTTTTGCGTATCTTCGCCATCCGACCAATTGCCTGCAATCCCGGCGCGCCCCATGAAAAGGGAAAGGTGGAGGCGGCTATCAAATATATACGTCGGAACTTCTGGCCCCTGAGATCTTTCGCTGATCTCGCCGATGTAAACCATCAGGTCCGCCAGTGGCTTGATGCGGTTGCCAATGTGCGGCTTCACCAGAGCACCGGAAAACCGCCGCTGGAGCGTTTTGAAAAAGATAGCCTTCAGCGGCTTCCGGAACTTTTGCCGGACTGCCGGGAAGTATATCAGCTCAAGGTGCACAAGGATTTTGCGGTTCGCTTCGACGGCAATAGCTACAGCGTTCCGCCCTGGAGTATTGGCAAAAAGCTTACCTTGAAAGCCGATGCCTGCAGCGTAACGCTGTATCACCGGGAGAAGAAAATCGCCGTTCACACCCGGTGTTGGCAGCGCTACCAACGAATTGAGACAGAAGCCCACGGACAGCAGGTAAAAAGACTCCAAAGAAGGCTGTGGCATGACCGCGAGGTCGCAGCCTTTGCTTCATTGGGGGAAGATGCCCGGCGCTATCTGGAGGGCATGATCGCTGCGGGCGTTGGTGTCAAAAAAAACGTCGCCAAAATACTTGAACTGAAAAATGAATACGGGGCCGGGGCGATTGTCGCAGCCGTCCAGAAGGCGCTTTCGTTCAGCGCCTACGGGGCGGATTACATCGAAAATATCCTCTATCAGGAAATAACGCCGTGCAGTCATCATCCGCCGGTTAAGCTGAAAAATGATGCGCTGAATCGTATCGTGCTCACGCAACCATCACTGTCCGATTATGATGCTCACGTGCTCAAAAAAAAGGGGAAAACCGATGAATGAGCTTATCGATAAATGCAAAGAGCTCAGGCTCAAAGCCAGTGGGCAGAATATCGTCCAGGTTATTGAGGCGGCCTCGCAAAAAAACTGGACCATCCAGAAAACCATCGCCCATCTTTTTGACCTGGAATTGGAATACCGACGACTGAATCGCATCGCCTTATACTTTAAAAGATCCAAGCTTACGGAAAAGCTCACCATCGACCAGTTTGATTTTGGCCACCACCGTTCCCGAAAGGATCAGAAATCGAAAATACTGGACCTGACCTCCCTTACGTTTATGCAACAGAAAAAGGATATCATCTTCATCGGCAATCCGGGTACCGGCAAATCTTTTTTGGCCAAGTGTATCGCCTATGCGGCGACCCAGGCCGGAAAAAAGGTAATGTTTACCACCGCTATGGACATGATTAACCACCTCATCGCGGCTGAAGCGGACCATTCCTTGCTCAAAAAGCTTCAGTTTTATCAATCCCAGGACCTGCTTGTAATCGACGAAATCGGTTATCTTCCGCTGGGCCGGCAGGGGTCAAACTTGTTCTTCCAGGTCATCAGCCAAAGGCATGATCAACGATCCACGGTGATCACAACCAATCTGCCTTTTGGGCAATGGGGGAACATCTTTGACGGCACCACTGTGGCCACCGCGATCGCCGACCGCCTCGTCTATAACTCCCAGGTTCTTATCTTGGAGGGTAAAAGCTATCGAAAGAGGGAAATCCAGGCTGAATGACTAAAAATAAGGGCACCACCGACAGCCCCCTTCAACACACCACACTCACGGCTTGTTCATTGCGCCATTAGGATCGACTGCGCGCCTACTGTTGATTGGCTGATATTAAAACGTTGGTTTTGGCTGGAATCTCAAACGTTGGTCACAGCCACTGCGTTTGAAGTTTGCCTGACATATTCTGCCCGGCGGGCATACCGTCTTGTCATCTCACAAATTTTCTTGGCGTCGATATCAACACCTCGATCCCGCATGAGATTGCTTGCTTCCTGGAACGACGCGACTACCGTAGCGATTAGACAAATCTCCGATGTCAGTCCCGGCGATAAACGATCATAAATGCCCAAAAGGAAAAGCCCGGGATAAGAGACGCCGTTTATGATTTTTTTTTCTTCCCCCGGCCTTTCTTCTTTCTTGTGTGGTAGGCCGCTTTCACTGTAAAAACTTCTCCACTGGCCGTTGTTATGTTTACGTCACGCAACCCCTGGTTTTTCATCTTATGTGGCATGTTTTTAACCAGTGCGCTTGATTTTTCATACATCTCATCAGAATCAAGCGACTCCTGTATCACCTTTGCGGTAAAAAGACCGGCCAGTCTCGCTGTCTTTTTAGCAATGTCTTTTTCAAAATTCTCAAGTTCCTCCGCGCAAAGAATCTTGGAACTTTGGCTTTTTATTTGCTCTAATTCCTGGATGGCGTCTTCGATTTCCTGTTTGATACTTTTGACATGATCCTTTTTATCCATCATTCCTCCTGTATTTACAAGTTCTTGAAATGATAGATAAAAAACACTAGAATGTCTAGACTATTTGTAACATACTGTTATTATTATTTATATTTACATCGCCCGTTTTGCTGGACCTACTTTTTTGGAACACTCCCACCGTTCAATTGACTCACTGGTAAGCATTGTAATTTTATCATGTGGCGCTTGGTTAAACCTTGTAGAAGAGGTAATTTCATAAGTATTTTTTCCCTGCACATCCTTTGGAGGGGGAGTGTCTTGCAAATCAGCCTCTTTACCATCGATGGTATAGTACTTGTTGCCCGGAAGTGGATCTTGCGTAAAGTATTTAACACCGTTTTTATCTAAGAAATAGTAGACTTCTGCGGATGCTCTGGTAACAATAAGAATAAAAGAAATGGCGATAGCGAAAGACAAGTATATTTTTTTCATAACTTCCTCCACAATAATTTAGACAGTCTCTTTAACTCATAGTTATCTTACAATTTATTATTGAACAGGTAGAGAGTGCCAACATTGTTTTTTTTACCCTTGATCCGATGAGAACCTGCCACTACATTCGAGTCATTGATCATTGCGACAGGCCCAAATCGTTCCTGGTCCGAACAGTCTTCTAAGGTCAAAAGAGATTTTTGTTGCCACGATCCATTTTCGTACCTAAATATATAAACGGCTCCAATAGCCCCTATAATTGCGTATTGACCGGAAACATAAACAGTATTGCCAAATCCTTTGTAGTTATGACCCATACTGCCACTCCCAATCCTTGAATGAAACATCCATTCATTCTGGGTGCGTTCATATACATATACAGATCCTCGTGCATATTTTTCGGAATTGCCGAAATTATCTGATGGATTTCCAACAAAAGCAAATTGACTAGAAATTGCAACGGATTTACCAAAATCCCTATCATATTCATTTTTTGCCTTTTTGCTTGAGCTTTCAATTGCGGATAACTGATAATCACTTGCCCTAAGCGTTTTATTTAGTTCCCAACCATCATCAGAACCTTTCATAAGGAATACCGCTCCGCCAGGGGTGTTGAAAATATCTTTACCCACACCCGCGATAGCCCAACTGCCATCGATATCCACAGCGGTACACGTTTTGCCAATATGAACTTTTCCAGACTGTTTCCAATCCAGGTCATTTTTTTGAAAAAAATAAATGAAACCCCCTTTTACCGCATCAACTTGTAAATGATTGTGAATTTTTGATCGTTTTATGGAATTTTTCGGTTTCATCGTTCCAACAATTGCATTATCCAAAGAGATGGCAACTCCACAACCGAACATCATGTCTTTTTGCGGAAAATCAGGTAAAAGTTGTGTTGCGCATTCATACCCTTTTTGTGTCTGTTGGAAAATATAGGCCGCACCAGCTTTTTTTCGCTTTTTACCATCCCTGAAGGCTTGCCAGGCTGTAATCAAATCCGAATTCGATATTTCGTTAAAGTCTTCGCGAAGGGAGCTTGGTAAGCTATCAGAAGAATTGCGAAACTTCTTGATACTTTTATCGATGAGCATAAATTTTTTGGTGGGGCGATTATATCTATCAATATATCCTTTTTTATAAAACGAATCAGCCAAGGCTTCTTCATTTATCAAGGCATTGAAAGGTAATTCTTTAAGCTCAGACACACTTAACGGGCTATGGTAGTTGGCTAATGGGGCACCGACGATTATGTATTTTTCTGTAAGGTCTATCGATTCACCAAAGTGGGCGCTATTGCAAAGGCTATCAATTTGACCGGCATTTATTTGGTCGTAACATTCCCAATCTTTTTCGAGCCTTGAAAAAAGATAAATCATATTTTTATGAGGCATTCCAGCAGCTATCCGATTTCCACATAATGCAATTGAGTTACACAAATGAGCACCCTCTGCTTCCCTGAAAAACTTCACAGCTGAAATTTTTTTGATGGGCATGGCATTATCTTCAGTACTTTTTATATTAATTTCAACCGGTTTCTTATTAATTTCTTTTATCGTTTTCTGTTTGGTATTTTTTTTGTTGCTATTTACTTTTTGTGTATCTCGTTTTATTTTTTTCCTCACAACCATCGGCTGCTTTGAAGGAGCTTGATATTTTACTGCTTTGATATTTTGAATAGCGGCATCATAATAGTAAAAATAGATTATGCTGAAAAACAGCATTAAAATCACACCAACACCAAATGAAATGTGTTGAAAAGAAAGCACCTTTATTATGAAGGCACCTATGATCAAAATTATAATAAAGAGGATCAATCGTTTCATCTGGATAAAACCCGACCCAGAATTGATCTTCTGTAAATTAAGTCTGCGAAAAAAGCCTTTCGGGGGGATCCTTTTTTGATCATTTTGCCTTATTTTTTCAGAAGCGTTCTCCACCTTATGGAGTTTGTTATTACTATAGACTAATTTTTGAACCAGTGATCCGTTTTTGTGATATTCGGAAAAATCGCCGTCCAGTTTTCCATTATTATAATACGCATGCTTCCATAACGATCCGTTCTCGAAATAAGATTTGAACTCACCATCTTTTTTACCCGCAATATAAAAACATTCAGTTTTCATCTGTCCGTCTTTATAAAACTCTATATACTCTCCATTTTCAATGTTATCGTGATACTTTTGAATCGACTTCACCTGCCCGTTTTCATAGTATCGAGTGCGGGAGTCAAGGTGACAGTCTTTACTGAAAGAGCGTTTTTCAAAAAGTTCCCCCTTTTTATTATACGACCGATAACTTTTTTTTACACCATTGACATATTGGGTAACGTTGCGAGGGATGCCACCTTCCCAATAATCATTTACAACTTCTTGGGAATCCAGAGGATGCAGGGTTTCATTTGCCTCCGGGTCAGCGACTAAAGATATCTTTAATGGCATTTTTTCCCCAAATGATGTCATCCAATTTTCAGTATTGTGGGGTCGTATGAAAAATTCCCTTGGCGCACTTTTATACACAACTGAAATAGCCTGGTCTTTTTTTTCAATCAACTCCCAATGGTATTGGCAGGTTGAATTGTTGAGGAAGTTACCTTTTTTTCTACATTGAAGTATGTATTGCCCGCCCTTTTTAGTAAAAAATGGAAATCCAAAGGGGTCTGCGCCTTGAGAAAAATAGGTCCCGTTGAATGTTTCAAGGGGTAGGCCATCTATGCAATAAGATGATAAATCATTAAACTCATTTTTTAAAGTAGGAGAAAACATTTGAACGGTCAGATTCGGATCCGGCTGCTTCGATCTTATCTTTATCCAAACACCTGGATAATCAGGTGAACAATTACTTGGAGCGCCGCAAAGCATAGCCCCTTCGTAATTGGAGTCTATTGTATTTTCTAATTTAGTGCCCAATATCCAGTAGCCTTTTGATTTGATTTTCAAATAGGTGACCGGCTCATTCAAATAATATAATGTCCCATTTCCGCTTTGGTTGGAATAAAGTGGCTTACCATTCATCATCCCAATTTTTTGGTATACGCCGGGTTGGTATTCTGATACCTCATAAAATTCTTTAAATTGAAATTCAGACCGATGCCGATCTTCCTCTTTTGATGTGTTACTTATAAAACTATTTGGCAAATATTCTAAGGTATGACCAGCCGCAACAATCGTCCCTTTTTTATAGGAGATAAAATCATTAACAACCATATTGCTCATGGTCGATCGAAAGACGGTTTTTCCTGCTCCAGGCTCCAGAATTGTAAAAATATCATTCCCGCCAATCCAGAGTTTCTGATCTATAAAATCAAGCGTTTGGATTTTACATTTTGATAATGTAAGGGACGATTTCATATTCGTTTTTTTATCAAAACAAATAATTCTATTATCTCCAGTTAATATATCAACTTGTCCAATGGCAACATAAGATGCATTTGAAGCAAGGTTAACAATGCGTGTGGTTTCTTTATTTTGCGAATATACTTTTTTCAGCTCGCCTTTTGAATAATGATATAGGTCAGCCGCTTCTGAAATCATCCATATGCCGTCTTCCGAAGAAGCAAGATGGCTGAGTGAAATATTGGTATTAGCCATATGAAACGTATTGTTGTCTATGTTGATCCACCCAAATCCCTTTTCGAAAGCAATATATATTTTTTTCTGAAATAGACAAATTGAACGGAGGGCATTTTGTGGAAAGCCATCATCTTTATTATATTGTTTAAACTTTCTATTAATTGGATCGATGGTGAAAAGGCCGGTTTCTGTTCCAAGCCATATTTTATTATTACTTGATATGATATTGCTGATTCTACCTAACGCCGGTAGTGAAATATCAATAGATTGGACCTTATTATTTTTTTTACTCCCTTTTGGTAGAGTATAAAATTTGGTTCTGCAATTTAAATCGTCCGAACAAATTCGGGAGCAGAACATGAGGTTCTCATTATGATAAAAAGTGTGTTGAATTATTTCATCATTCGATATTTCAAGGTATGCATAACTGTTTAGAAATCCTGATGGTGAATTATTGATCAATTTTAAAGTGTTTTCCCAAACAGTTAATGGATCGGCCGGCGTAAGATAAAACCCTTCACCTTGTCCTGCTGTTATGGACACGCTTTTGGGTGTAATCAATACCCCGATATTTCGTTGAAGGATTTTGCTTATTTTAGCTATGATTTCTGAATGATATTGTTTTAAATCAGTACAAAATGTATATGTCATCCCCTTAAATTTTTTTGTTATTCTATTTTCGGAATCAAGATATTTTAGATTACGGAGTTTTGCTAACAAATCACTGCTATCGCCAATCGCTTTGGTAAAATCATTCTGATCTATTTTATTATCTAAATAAGAAATATTTGCTGTAGCAGGATAAGTTTTTTCCAAATACGCTATTCCTTGATCTATGTTTCCATAATTAAATAATGTATATGCCCTTTTAGCAGAAAATTTCGGGGAAGAAACATTATTATCTAAATAGGTCCAAATCGTATTAGCAAACGACCCATGAGTTGATTTTGACAACAGCCGGGAATAGATTTCAAGAAGTTGTGTATTAAACAAATCTATTGATAGTGGTTGAACGGTCTTATTAATAATTTTATTAAGAGCATCTTGAAGTTCAGAAATATCTTCCTTTAAGATCAAATGGCTTGAAGCAATGAAATGCGGAGCTATCATGGGATATTTTTCCCACAAATCATTTAGAACTTCACAACGTGCTTTAAAAATTTTGTCATTCCCTATGCTTTGCCGAGTGAGATCCACAAATGGGCCTATATACTTTGCGAGATACCTTTGCGAAGTTTTTTGCCTTTTTTTTGAGCAACGATATGAAAAATGTTCACAATTCACACGGATGCTTTTCTTATAAAGATCAATCAATTCATCGATATATTTTTTATTGGAGGTTCGATATTCTGCTACAAGTTGATTCAATTTTTTTTCATATTTATTAATGAAATACTCTTTAGAATGGAGACCAGCTTGAAAAACATCGCCCCATTTCATATCATAAGCTATATCGATGGCATCTCCGGCAATAAATCGGAGGTCTTCATTATCCGAATAATTTGCAACTCGGTTCAATAGCCTACCCGCTCTTTCTGATTGGTTTATTCGTTTGTCTTTTAGACAAAATCCGAGAAACAACATGGCTTCATAATAATCCGGTTGAATGAACAATGCAGATTCAAATTCTGAAATAGCGTTTTTAAGGTTATTAATCCTGTCATTATCCGATAATTTTTCACCAATGTTCTTTGTTGCCAGAGAAGGTGGGAAACGATTATCGTACTCAATATTTGATAACGCCTTTCCTTTATTAAAATGAACTATCGCCTCACGCCGAAAGGCCCCATCACCTTCCGTTGCATTTTGAAAAACAGCTTGGCTTAAAACCATATAGATCTGTGGCAGCAACGACTTAAATCTTTTCGAACATTTTAACTCTGAAAAATTATCAGGCAACGCCATTACATAACCGGACGTTCGAATATATTTGTTATCGATTAATTCATTATATATTGAATTGACATCATTCGTTATCAATGAAAAGGCCTGCTTAGTGATATGTCCATCGGCAAGCGGGCGTTTCGCGATTGATTTAAGTTCTAGATCATTTGATCCAATCAAAACTCGCTGCAAAAGTTGATTTGCCTTCCCTTCTTCATCGACTTGTTTACTTAGGTAACAAATAGCAAGTGGGACCATCGCTTTGTAAAAATATGGGTTAAGCGCTATAGCTTCCTCAAGTTCAGTTTTCGCATCCCAAATTTTATTAGCGTCTTCGGAAGGGGATATTCTCGGCGTATTTTTTTTTCTAAGGCGTCGGGACAATGGAATGTTTGCTTTTTCATCAGAGTATGCCATGTTAAGAAGTTTCATTCCGTCCCTGAAATGTTTTTCAGATTTAGAAATATATTCTGGTACGACAGGCACCTTTTTTACTTCAAGGGCACCATCTATCATTTCAGTAAACTTTGTTATAAGTGTCTCCATCGATGATGAATCGGCAGATAACAAAAATCGATTATAACCCGGAAGAGTTAAATTTATTACTATTCGTTTTTTTGTGCTCGTAAATTCATAGTCCCCATCGATATGGACGGCAGCAATTTTGGCATCTCTGACAACTGAATTATTGGTGTTGTCGACTAATTTGTATTTTTTAAGATCAACTTCCTCAATTAACAGCTCAAGATGTTTTCGGGAAACAATACCAATTTCATGATGGTTTAAATATTTGTCGAATAAAACTTCTCGTAATTGTGTTCCAAAAGAATCATCAGCACGTTTTCCGAGATTGTTAAATTGACCGATTGAAATGTATCGCTTGTTTTCAGACTTAGAAGTATATTTTTTGGCATTTTCTCGTACAAATCTGCCCATAGATTCAATGGCGGCCTCAAATTTTTTTTGATCAACAGGAAATTTCTTTTTATCCTTAATGATAGCCGTTCGAGAATCAAGGATTGATAAACTCGCCATTGGTATGTTTTTGGATAAACTTACATGCCCGGAAACCGTTAGATTAGACCCCAGAAATTGACCAGCTAATATTTTTATTTCCGAACCTGATAGCCCGGCCATGTTTTGGGTTATTTCTTGAATCATTTTTTCAATTGCGGAACGGTCTATTATCTCAACCTCTGGAGCATCGCCTATTTTTACAAGTAACAAATCTGTAATTAAGTAAGAGATATTTTTCAACTCTTTGTTATTTAGGTCAGATGAAAATTCAGATATAACAATTCGAGGGAGTTCTTTTTTTGGCAAGAGTTCATTTGCTGCCACATTCTTGGTGCCTAAATACAAGCACAAGACCGGGATAAATATGTATAGAAGTTTATTAGTTTTCAAGAGGTTATTCCTTAAAATCTATTTATAATACTATTGTGTGAGCTTTGGAAGCATTCTTTCAGCAATTATTGAAGCTGCAGATTGCAATGCTTTTTTACCGGCAATATGTTCTGTTAGATCAATTTCAACAACATTTTCACGGTCATTGTAAATGACTGCTTCAGTTCTGTTATCAATTGCTTTAACTTCAAGCCGTGCTTTGACACTGATAATATTATTTCTTCTAACAGCAAATTCCGAGAATCCTTCACCCGTAATGGTAATATCAGCTCTTTTCCGGTTTGAAGCTTTATTTTCAAATACCACGAAGCCGGTCTCGCGACATAATTTTATTATTTCTGTTTCTGCTGCTGGATCAATTGTTGCCTGGCCTATATGGTGCTCAGAAATTTCAACCGTAACACTTGGACGAACGGTTTTCCCAAGTTTCATATTTATTTTTTTTATTCGGTCCTCATCAGATTCATAGGTAGCAACAAGTTTTTCGGCATTTGTTGTAATTTTTTCGCTAACTTTTTCTGACAGCAACTCAACAAGCGATGAAAAATCTGCATTTGAATCGCCGGTTATTGATTCTGCAACAATTCTTGAAGTTTCAGTACCTATAATTTTCGCAATAATATAGAGTTTATTATCCATTTCCATGACGGATCCGGTGATTATGACCTTGGCGCCTGTTAATTTTCCAATCTTGATCGCCTGTGTCTGGTCAACCATGCCTGACATCGAAAGTTCATGCTCATTAAAAACTTTTTCAATTTCTTGACGGTCTACAAAAACCAGTGATGGATTATTAGATAGAAATACAAATAAAAGGTCACTTACCTTTTCACCATAGCCGCTTAAAGAATTGTTTTTTTCCTGGAATGGGAAAACTGCTGTTGGGTAAAGAGCAGTAGGGTTTTCATTCGCTACACAGCATGTCACGATAATAAAATATAACAAGTTAAAACAAATTAAGTATTGTATTATTTTTTTCATTACTTTTTCCTTTATCTGTTCTTAACCCTAATTTTTTCTTTCATTTCTGTTAGTATTTTTGCCAGTAAGTATGGAGCGGCTGCCGATTTATGAGCATTTTCAATAATACCAAAGCCACAAACAATTAACCTGCCCTTATTTTTTTCATAATCAATTGCCACCCATGGCCAATCTTCTGTACCATTTTTAAGTTTTAAATAAGTAAATGTGCGAAGACAATCTATTGAAACACTAGTTTTTATAAAATTTTTTCCTGGGTACCAAACTGTCTTATCAATTCGCTTGTCAAATGATTCTATGATATCTGAATTAATAAATTTTATTTGGGTAGGCTCTACAAATGAAGGGGTAGAAGGTGTCAGTTCTAATGAACCTTCTGAGCACCCTATACATAAAATAGAGTTCCCGGAGATTATGGCATGATATATCCCGGAACAAAGACCCCGGTGGTTTTTAAATATTGTTCCTTCGCCTATAACAATTATACTGTTTTGAATATGAAATAATCCTTCAACAGAGTCTATAGATATAACCTTGAGTTGATTATTTTTTAGAAAATGCTTTGTTTTATCGAATGGGTCAAAGACATAAATATTTGTTTGCCGCAAACATTCCGTATGGCTTTGTAATGGATGACTGTCAAACACCCAAAAGGTTTTACGGTGTGTATCTATCTCGACCTTATTTATATTTTCATATAAAGAAACCATGAGGTTAAGTTTTATGATGTTCCCGTAGGTAACCTCTGGAATATTTACCAGGATATCATATTCATTGGTTTTTTCATATTTTGTATCAATATGAAATTTTCCGCGTTTTAAAGTCCTTTCGTTTAATGAAAGCCGCCACTCCAATGATCCGACAAATGATTCATCTCTTTGTAGTTTGTATCGTAATGCAATTGGCTTCCCCCCATAAATATTTGACCAATCATCTAAACATACAAGAGAAACACCTGCATAGGTGTTTAGCGCAAATAAAAAGTTGAATGCTACTGTTAAACAGATGTAACAAAGTTGTTTCATGATTTTTCCTGAAATTGCTAAAAAACGATTTCGTTGATGGCCACTTAAGCTGCAGGAACGGGCAAACCGACTTCTTTAAATATTTCTTCTATTATATTTCTTTTATCCAAATCTATCGCATATTCAAATAAATCAAGCGAATCTTTATTTTGTTTTTTAAAATCAGCGCCATTTTTTAGTAAAAGGGAAACAATATCATATTTTCTACTTCCAAAAGCTACATGTAACGGTGTTCCATCCAAGCTACTATACCAGTAATATTTGCTTGGAGGGGTATAAATAAAATTCATATCCGCCCCTCTATCCAATAGTTCTTGAACGATGTTGATTTGTCCGGTAAAAGCGGCAATATGTAAAGGCGGCAATTCATTGTTTTGGTTTTTTTTATTTACTACGCTGTACTTATTTTTTATTAGATATTTTGTTATTTCTTCAGAACCTGCGGCTATTGCAAGCGATAGCGGGGTCCAACCCACTGAGTCTTCTTCCTTTATCAACTCTGGTTTATTAGTTAGGTTATCAATCAAGTTGGTTAAATCAGATATCCAAATTATCTTATAAATACCTTTTAAACACGGTGGACAGATATCCACCCTCCGAAAATACCTTGGAATGCTGTTATTTTTTTGATCTTTTAATATTCTTTTATTTTTCAGGTCATTTTCTATCTTAATCAATTCTTTTTCCGCCGTGTAGTTGCCGTTTGAAAAAGATAGCCTATACCAATGAACTGCCTCTTCGATATCTTTTTTAATTCCTTTACCTTTCAAGCAGCAATACCCTATTTGTGATTGAGCAATACTATTATTCATATATGCTGATTTCATATAGTATTTCATAGCAAGGTCATAATCAACTTTTCCTGTCATTCCATTTCGATGAATCACTCCTAAATAATACCATGCGGTTGAAAAACCTTTTTCCCCTGCTTTCTCATAATAGTCCATAGCATCTTTAACATTGTTACCGTGGAAATTTTTTTCAATATATATATTCCCTAACTCCCAAAAAGCGCCCGCATAATTTTGATCAGTTGCTTCTTTCAGTAAAGTTAAGGCTGCTTCTATATTTTCTTTCAGCCCAAAACCTTTAAAATAAAGTTTTGCTAAAATTGTTTTATAGAGAGGATGACCAGTTTCAGCTTTTGTTTTGATCATATTAACCAGATATTCTGTGTCTTGCTTTATGGTATTGGACTTTTGTAGAGGTAAATACTCCAGGTCAACACCAATCCCTTTTGATGCCATCACATGCAAATATGCTTCAACCCCAACGTTATTTCTTTTTATTACATAAGGCCTAATCTCATGTTCTAATATGTCTAATTCCTCGTCATACTCAACAGCCTTTATTCTTTTTAGATCAATTTTTAAACTTTCGTTTTCGTCTTTTGAAGAAACCGGCAGCAAATTATCATTGTTACCTATCGTATCATAGCTTTTATAATCTCCAGATAATATTTCTCCGTTTAAGCGATAAATAACCTTATTTTCAATTATTTCCTGCGTATAGTGTTTGACATTATTTTTATCTATCCAATAAAATAACTCAGCATATATTTTAATGGGGAATAATGAAAAGCATCCTATTACAACGAGAAATATTTTTTTCATCCAAATCTCCTTCCTTAGTATTCTTTAGCACAATCAAATATGAAAGATCAGATTTATTCTGTTGGCCAATGAAATCAAGGTTATTAAATCAATTTCTTTATTATGAAATATTCAAAAATAAAACTCTACAACATTTAACATTATAAATGTAATAAATAAAAACGAAAAACATAAATAGTAAAGATAATTCAAAATGTTTGAAAAGGAGATAAGTTACTTAAAAGCACTCATAATGTCGAAATAGCGACAGCAATGATTAATTTTTTAAAAAAATAGGTTACAAAAAAAAGGTATTAATACTTAGCAGGTAAAACGGCAAACTTCTCTGAATATCAAAGAGCTATCTTGCTATAAATACATCGGTCATACATTTAACCTACACATCGGTTATGTATCTCAATTACTTTAGTATCTATAATACTAAATACTTTACAAATGGTACTCAATAAAATCTACAGTGCTATAAGAATCATTAAAATATTAACTAAAGACAAAAAACAATGATTCTAAAACAGACGCTACGATTAGTATTAAAGATTTGAATAAGCAAATAGTTGATAGGTTATCATAGTCAACAAAGTATGGACAATGTGTCAAACCCATAGTTCCATAAAAAAGTGTCTTTAAAATGAAGTAAAGTACTTTCGGAAGCGCGAGAATAGTGAACATATGGTATTGAAAGAACGAACAATAGCACTGTTCAGGAGGCCACTGCGAGCGAACTCCAGTAAATCACAAATTCGTTCAAAATACCATACTATTTCTGATATTCATTTTGAAGACCAATAATTGAGATCATTTTATGGTTTGTTGATTATCCATTTACTTTTCATTCGAGTGAATCTAAAGAAACGGCTGGAAAAATGTTTTGAGTATATGAAAGTAGTTCCTATTTTTAGCCATCATTTGGTTGTGATGCTACTTATTGTTCATTTAGCGAAAGGGCCCTTTACAACTGCAGTTATTTGAACCCGTCGACTTTAATCACAAATTCATGGTTATTGTTACAAACAAGCCTGAATACGCCAAAAACTTTGTTTTTTCCTCGAAGGGCGAGGACACAAGAAGCCGCTTTCGGTGACGCGAAAAACGATTTTTATCTAAAACCATATCAATATTTTTTGACACTTTCTTTTATTTTCTCTGAGTAGTTACCCGAAAATAATGTAACTATACATAATCTGCTACAAAAAAAGTGTATCCTTTGACCAGGAAATAAATCGAATTCCCAAATTCTTAAACTCACGGAACGACAGTCCTTGGCGAATACCTTCAAAAACGGGCGCCGGTGAAACCACTTCACATCCGGCCAGCACATCTGCGCCGTGAGAAAAAAGCACCGGAGAAAGCGGTGTTGTGGGTCCGATAATGATCGTATAGGCCTGGGAGGCCTTCTCCAGATAAGCGGCCATGGCCCGGGTGATCAAGGTGGTCCCGGTCAAACCGAGGACCTGGCATCGACCTAACATGGCGTCCCACTGGTTCGGTGGCGTTCGACCTGCAACCTCGTTCAATTCGAAAAGATGGAGGGTCTTTACCTGCTCGCGTAACCAACCCGTGAAAGGGAAATCGCCTACCAGTATTGTCTCGCCATCCGTTCCTTTTTCAGCCATGATTTTAGAGGCTTCGATTTCAGGCTGGTCTTTCGGAACGGCAATGCCAGCATTCAAGGCAGCGGCACCAAAACTGATTGAAAAACCGCTGCTTGATTTCAGTTGGCCCGCCGCGGTGATCAGGGGCTTTCCGATCATTTCGGTGATCATTTTTCTTTCGTGATTATTGGGTGCTACACCCAATGTAGATGCCAGGCCCACACAGGCCTGTCCATTGTCATCGGCTTGAATTCCGATAAAATGGGAACCCACAGCAATATCAGTAATAACGGCAGCGGGATGTTGCATGGATTGGATCAGCTCATCGATCAACAGCCGCTCACTGCCTTCGGCCGGTCTATCTAGCGCCGGAGTCGGTTCATTGTGATGGTTGCAGCATTTCTTCATGTGAGTTATCTCCTTCAATGAAATGAATTTTTCCTTCTTCTTTACTTTTCGACCACCCGCTCACGTCCACCGCCCGTCCTGGGCGTCGCCATTATATCCCTCTGGAGAGGGGGTATCCAGCGGTATTGGAGCAAAAAACATCCCACCATCATCGGTTTCAATTCGCTGGATGGGTGTCTGGTACAGTTGGCCGACCATCGACGCTGTCATCACCCGATCGACCGCTCCGCCAGCCAGCACCTGACCGTTTTGAAGCATGGTCACGGTATCGGCAAAGCGTGCCGCAAGGTTCGGATCGTGCAATGAGGCAACCACACAGATACCCTTTTCCCGGCAAAGCTTTTTTATTTTTGTGAGCAACCGGTACTGGTTATTCAAATCCAGGTGGTTGGTCGGTTCATCCAGAAGCAGGGTGCTTTCGGCCTGGAGCATCGCCCGCGCCAACAGGGCAATGCGCCGCTCTCCCCCTGAAATCCGATTAAAATTGCGTTCCACCAGATCCAGGGCATTCAGCTCACTCAATATGCGCAGCGCCTCCTGGTAGTCTTCCTGCCCTGGACGCTGGGCAAAACCAAACCTGGCTGTTCGCCCCATCACCACCACATCCAGGACCCGAAACGGAAAGATGTCCACATGTTCCTGGGGCACCAAACCCACCCGCCGTGCGATATCCCCCCGGGTGGCAAGGGATAGATCGATTCCATCGATGGTGACGCTCCCCCGAAAGGGGTTAAGCAGTCCCGCCAGGCAATAGATGAGGGTAGTCTTTCCGGAGCCGTTACGGCCCAACAGCACACAGAACTCCCCTTCCCTGACCGCCAAACCCACTGCTGTAAGGACGGGCTTTCCGTTGTAATTGAAGTGAAGATCCTTGCACGTAATGCTCATGACCACCCACTCCCCCTGTTGCGGTACAACAGATAGGCAAACAACGGTGCCCCGATAAAGGCGGTGATAACACTGATGGGAAGTTCCGCCATGGTCAACGCCCGGGCGATCGTATCCGATAGAAGAAGAAAAATGCCGCCCAACAGGACAGCAACCGGCAGCATCTCCTCATGGTTGGGCCCAACTAGGGTCCGGGCAATATGGGGGATAACCAGACCGACCCACAGCACCTGGCCGCAGATGGCCACGGACACGGATACCATAATTGAACTAAGGAAGATAAACATCAGGCGGTAAATCCCGGGATTCAGTCCCAGACTGCCGGCCTGCAGGTCTCCCAGAGACAGAACGTTGAGTTTGTATCGCGCCATGTGAATCACAATGAGACTCCCGCCGATGATCGGCACAGCGATGCGAAGATCTGCCCATTGCGCCCGGCTCAGGCTGCCCATGATCCAAAAGACAATCGCCGGCAGCTCGTTATACGGATCCGAGAGACTCTTTAAAAGAGTGATCGATGCATTGAAAACGGACAGAACCACCAAGCCGGCCAGCACCAACACCAACATGGGTCGCACCGCCACCACACGTGCTATTGACAAAGACATCCCCACGGCCGCCAGCCCGAACGTAAAGGCCAAGGTCTGAATGGTCAACCAGCTGCTGCCGGCCATAAGAAGCCCCATGGCCGCACCAAAGGTGGCGCCGGCAGAAACCCCCAAAATATCAGGTGAGACCAACGGATTCCGAAACAGACCCTGGTAGACCACACCGGCAGCCGATAGCCCCATGCCCACCAGCACGGTAATCAATGCCCGGGGAATTCTGACCATTCCAAAGACAAGGGCCTTGCCGGCAATCTCCTCCCCGGTGTCCATTCCCAACCAGGCGCGCACGATGCCTCCCAACTCATCCGGGGTGATGGGCACCCAACCGACCCAGAGGGAAAGCACCAGCATGCCGATCAGGGCCATTGCCAAACCGTTTTTCAGGCGGATGCTCCTCCTGGATGTTCCTGGAATTGTAACGGTGATGCTGTTGTTGTGCATTAAATGCTCTCGATGTGGGATAAATTCAGAAAATAATGATTGGACACGGTGCCCTCACTTACTCAACTTCCCCCCAAGCGCTTCGAAACCTTTTCCAAACAGCGCCTGGTGAAACTGATCGATCTCAGCTTCTAAATCCACATCGCCAAATTTTTCCGGATAACAGGTTTTTCCAAGCCACAAAACAGCCAGAGCGGACAGGGGGGAAGGGAAATCCCATGGGGCGATATTCGAGGGAAAAGCATAAATACTGCCGGACATAACGGCCGATACCCTGGCGAACTGGAGCTGTTCCAACATTCCCTGTGCCCTGATATTGCCATGGCTGGACATGACCACCATGTCCGGATTCCAAGCGATAAACTGTTCGGGTGAAATTTCACGGAAATAGCCGCTGAGGGCATGTCCTGCATGAAGGCCCCCCGCCTCACGGATAATTTCGTCCTGCAGCATATCGCCAGAGGCCGTGACAAAAAGGCCCAGGGGGGATGCGAAATAGACGACTTTTCGATCCTCAGGCTTGATCGCCACCACCCGCTGTCTTGCCATGTTCACCAGACGGTGGCAGGCAGCAATGGTCTGCTCGGCCCGTTCAGGCACCCCTGCTGCATTGGCAATCAGGCGAAGGGTCTCATAGAGGGATGACAAGGTCTCCGGAAGGACCACAATGGCCGCAACCCCATGGTCCACCAAGCGATCGGCAATGGCAATCCCATCTTTTTGGGAAAAGAGGATCACCAGATCAGGATTGACGGATAAAATTGCCTCAAAATTAAGCCCCGTGGTTTTTTGCCCCACCGCCGGTAGATCTGAAATGGCAGGGTCGACCACCAACTGGAGCCGGCTCTTCCGGGAGTCCGAATCGATCCCCACCAGCCTGTCATGAAGTCCCAGGGCGGTCACGCATAGTGATGCGGGTTTAAACGTGGTCACCAATCGATGGGCGTGGTCCGGCACCGTCACCTTCCGTCCAACCATATCGGTTACCGTTCTGTCTGGCGTGCCGGCAATTGCAATATGAGAGGCAAATGCAAGCCAGGTAGATATGAAGACACCCAGGGTAAAAAGTCTTTTCATTTGCTTTCCTCTTTTACAGGCAGGTCATCGGTTCCCCCTGTTGTCTATTCATCCATTCTCATGATGTTCTTAGTTCCCTTTAAATCGACGATGAAGAAAATTGTCAAGGACTGTTTTGCCCAAGCAAATTCCCTTAAAAAGATGGCGACCTTCGATAATTATTATCTTCTCAGCACCTAAAAGATTGACCCCCAAAAGTATAAAAATTCATATTTTCAGTCCATTAACTAAACAAATAGGTATTTTGTCATCCCCCCTTGTTTTCTGCTAAATCTTGCTTCCCTAACAACCGATTACTTTATAAGGGATAGCAAGCTACTTATCATTAAAGGAATAGGTTTTATCTCTTAAAACATGGATAAGGAGACATAAATGAAGAAAAGAGTATACGTGCTTTTGGTTTGTATAGGGCTCATTTTGTTTATGAGTATGGGTTGCGCATCCGCACCTAAAAAAATTAGTTATGATAGGACCAGCCTGATAAAAAAGGTGGCTATCCTTACCAATGCTAAAGATCCTAATTTTGTTGTTCTCGATCACTCAGGCATTATGAGTAAAACATACACTGGTGGGCAATTTGGTGCATTAGGAGGATTGTTGGAAGGAATTATACTTTCCGTAGAGGCCAGTCATGCTAAGAAAAAATCCTTAGGGGGGGAACCCGAGACCCTGATCGCTGAATTAGATGGCTATGATGTCAAGAAGGTCATAGATCAAAAACTTATCAAAAAACTTTCTAAAAAATTTGATATTATTGAACTAAGCCACTCTAATTCTTCTTCTAAAAACAACAACTTCACCGAATTATGTACAAATATTGAAGCGGATACATTGGTTAAGATCGAGTTTCTTTATGGTCTTGCAACCTACGCTGATAAAAAATCCAGTGCCGCCATTGATGCTGAAGTGACTATATTTGATGTTGATTCGAAAAAAGTTCTATTAAAAAAGAAAATAAAGTCTGACTCACTTTATTCAACATCACGCACTGTGAATGAATTTTCCGAAAACGAGGCAATGCTTTTCAAATCGGATATGTCCTCAGCGGCTGACTCGATTTCGACCCTTATCGCAAATGACTTGGGGGCTTAAGTTCCGCATAGTTGCATACGCTCCAGATGCTTTCGTATCCGCATTTGTGTTCTTGTCCCAATTGAGGGCATTTTGCGGGCAAGCCGTTTGGCAATCGCAGCAGGGTATGCAGGACAACTGGTTGATCCGTGCCGTTTTTCCCATTTCGATCGCCCACACAGGACAAACGATTTCGCAGCGGCCACAACCGTTACATCTGTCCTGAGATACGAAAATCCGTTTCCATTTTCGAGCGCCAAGCCAGTTGAAGAGAGCATCAATTGCGCCCACCGGGCAAAGCAGATTACAATAGGCCCTTCCCCCTTTTGCGAGAAACCCAAGCACCAACACCAAACCCAGGTTCACGAGCCCTGCTGTCCGCATAAAATAAGCCAGGTCGGCTTTTGAAAAAGCCGCGCCCATCAGCCGGGGAATCGCTGCAAAATTGCAGTAACTGCAACAAAGGCTTCCAATACCGAAAGCCGCCGCCAAGAAGTAAACGGTTAGATATCCGTACCGAAATGCCGGCGCAGACAGCCAGGAGAAGTTGATCTTCAAAAACCGGGGGACCAAGCGGCTTCCCAGTTCCATGCACCCGCCAATGGGACAAAGATGGCTACACCAGTACCTCCCCATAAACAGGGTGGAAATCCAAATCCCGAATACCAGGATAACCCCGATATAGCTCCGCAAAAAGCCGGCGAAAAAAGCGTTGACGGTCATGCCCTGCCGCCAGACAAAGAACATTCTGGGGCACCATGTACCGCAAAAGTTTGTTTCACCGGTGCATTGGAATAAAAATGAAAGCGGGGGAAGAAAAAGTAGAACCCCGATGGCCAAAATCCACAGACGGTATCGGACCATAATGCCCGAATTAGTGTTCTGTTCTTCCGGCATCCTGGGCATCCTTTGATTGAAAAATAAAAGGTATTTTCAACAGGGTGTTGTTCGTGGCCGTATCGTAAAAGGCGAGGGTGTATCTTCCCGCTAACGACTTGGATGGTGTTATCATGACCCAAAGGGCAATTCGATCCCCGGGTTCAAGGCCATATAGCGTATTTTTTTCCAACCGGGGGCGGCGTTTCAGATCGAAATTCACCACCGGCCCTTGCAAATGAATCTCGTAGTGAATCGCCGGTAAGCCTTCGAGCATAATTCTGGCATCCCCCCTATAGGGCGGTGCCACCGATGCCGTAACGATTTGGGTGTAATGGCGCCTGCCCGCCAGCATCACTGCCGGATGACGTGCCTTTCCGCCTTTAACAGAGATAATCCCCATGGCGTGGGATGAGTCTCCCCAACGATGGTGGGCCGCAAACAAAGCGATTATCACCGCGATAATAAAAATTATGATTTTCTTTGGTTCCATAACTTCGTTGGATTTTTAGTAGAATTATTCGGCGAATCGATACGTGAGACGAAGCATAACGCTTAAGGGTGCCGCAGGGTTGTATCGAATCGCCCCACTGGTATCCTTCTGGACTTCCACGGCATAGTGTTCATCAAAAACATTGTTTACATTTAAAACGAGTTCCATCGGCCCCTTTTCATAACCCATCATCGCATTGGTAATTAATTCATACCCATCATATTTTTCCGTATTGGCGTTATCCACATAATAGTTGCCCCATGTCAACGCCTCAAGCCTGAACCGAAACCCGCATGGATGCCGAAAGGTGCCGGACAGTGAATACTGATGCTGGGGAATGAGCGGCAGGGTGTTTCCACCTCGGTCCAGGTTTATCGTTTCGCCCCTATATCGGACCGGCTCTGTAAAGGTGTCAAAAGTGTAATCCGTATAGGAATACCCGGCGCCCACCGTCAGGTGTGGCGTAACGAAAACCGTCCCTAAAAACTCGATCCCCTTTCGAAGCGTTTTTCCCGAGTTCACGAATTCTGTATTTCCCGATTCCTGAACAATCTGTATTACTTCATTTTCCACGGGAGAATAATAGGCCGCCGCATCAAATGCCCATCTCGCATGCCTGGCTTTAATACCTGCCTCATAATTGATTACCGATACAAGATCCAGGTCAGGGTTACTGTCCAGTTCCCCTTCCGTTGGCGTTTGAAGGCCTTCTGCAATCGCACCATACAGGTTAAACGTGTCCGACAGCTTATAGGTTATCCCAAAACGCGGGCTGACATCATGAAAAGATTTTTTCACCGTAACAAGGGCAGGAGAAGAACTATACTTACCTTGCGCATAACTGTACGCCTCGGTCCGATCGGTTTTAATATGAAACTTGACCTGATCATAGCGAACACCCAGTTCCAGAATCCACCGTGGACAGGGTTCGAATATCTCCTGAAAATATATGCCATAAAGGTCAACATTTCTTTTTTGGGTTTCAATGTGCATTCCTCTGGCATCGGAAAGCACCTCGATAATTCTCCCATTGAATCCGGTATCGTATTCGGCGTACTTGAAGTAATCGGTTTCCTGGTCATCGATCCGGGCCGTCGCCCCAAAGGTGAGGATCCCCCCCATCTCGCCTATCTTATGCCGGTAGTCGGCCTGAACATCAGCCCCGTAGGTACAGGTGTCCGCCTCGTTGATCCGGCCGGTTACCGGATGCTCATGGGACCATTTATTAACGAAAAACATCGGTTTGACGTTGAAATCATGAAACGCTTTGGTGAATTTTGAACTGAAAAAAAGAACTTTGGAATACCTACCCGAATATTTCCATGGCCCGTCCGTTTCATTGGCCTTGCCGGTGTTAAGGTATCGGTCATACATTTCCTGGTTGAGCTTCCCGGGCAATTGGGAATTGGCATCCGTATAGCTCAAGGTACTTTCCAGGGTGGTGCAGTCATCGAGTATGAGGGCTGTCTGAAGGGAGGCTTGGGTCGTCTCAAATTCATTCCATCGTCGCCAGGAATTGTCAGACTGCCGCCTGCCAAGACTGAACCGGTAATATAAATTGTCCTGGATGCCATCTGTCCATGACAGATAGCCGTATCGGGTCTTATGATTTCCGACACCAAGTTTAAGGAACCCACCCTGCTCCTCAAAAGGGCTTTTGGTAATCACATTGATGACGCCACCGGCGGCGTTGGCACCCCATAGCGTAGCGTTGGGCCCTTTGACCACTTCAATCTGTTTGATCGAATGGGTATCAATGATATCAAGACGGGTCAATCCATCCGGATCGGTAATGGGAACGCCGTCTAAAAGAAACATGACTTCCCGAACGCCATAGTTGGCCTTTAGCCCAGCGCCTCGAAGAATTATACGGGTATCGTAGCCTTGGTTCCTTGTCTCAATCAACACACCAGGTATTCCGACAAGGGCTTCCCTGATATTGAACATGCCGGCATCCTCGATTTTATCTTGCCCGGCAATGCTTATGCTGGCCGGTATTTCGGCAGAATCTCTTTCAAGACGGGATGCCGTTACACTGATCTCTTCCAGTTCATATACGTATAACGGTTGCTCTTCGGCTGTGACTATTCCTGACGTGAATGCAACTGAAAGTATGCAATGCAAAAACAGTAACAACAATTGCGTTCGTACGGTAAAATTCATGTCAATTAGAAAAAGAAGCGTATTGGCGTCAGCATCAAGCCATGAGTGGCGGAATCAGTATACTAGCCTATCCATTTCCGCGTTTATCATTTGACCTCGCAGGCCTTCACAAACGTCGGTTTGAGCCCCCTCAGGTTTTCATATTTTACCTGTTCTTTGAAATAACGCTTTCGAATCTCAGTGGTTTCAGAGGACAGATCAAGGCCGTTTATGATACTCTTTTTCTGGCCGGAGCGGTCGTAATTCAGTACCGTAAAGGTCCCCTTATTAGTGATCGCATCTCTGCCGGCCTTCCTGGGATTCACGGCCCGTACAATGATCTCCACAACCAGGGTGGTGCTTGCAACAAAAACCACACGGGACGTCATTTCAACCAGATCGTCCACATAGAGCGGTTTCATGAAGACAACGTCTTCCATAGCAATGGTGACCATCATTAAATTGCCAGTGAACTGACGGGCGGTTGCAAGGGCAAGTTCTTCCATCAGTTCAATGGTATCCCCCCCGAAAACAATCCCAAGCACATTTGTGTTACGGGGCAAAAATCCCTTTCTTATCTGAAGACCGGTTTCCGATGGCGGAAAGTATGCTTTTCTTTGGTAGTAATCCTTTAGCAGTTGATCCTCCACCTGTTCCATCAGATCGATCGCCGCCATCTCCTTTTTTCGCTCTGAGATAAGGCATTCTCTGTTCTCGGCAATCTTTTTCAATTCCAATTCTTCTGCTGACTCATAATGCATGGACGGGATCTGCTTGTTGGGCCGACCATTCTCGTCAATGGCAACAATGGTGATAAATCCGCTATGGCCCTTTTTAATGTCCATTTCAGTGGGGGATTTGGTATACGCGTCCACCTTGACGACCATGGAAGATTTCCCAACGCTTATTACGCAGGCATCGTACCGCACGTAATCCCGGTGACAGATGTAATCAATAAGCTCTACCCGGTCAAAGGCCAGGGTAACGAGTGTGGTTTCAGCATGCTTTGCGGCTGCATCCCCCGCCGCAAAATCCATCATGTGAAGTAATTTACCGGCCACCATCCGTTGGCCCAGCTGGCTCTCGTCGCCAACAATTTCAGCAATATAACTTAATGAATCTGAGGGGAGTTTTTTCTTTGATGTCATATGATACGTTCCTGTCCTTTTCTCATCTGGCAGTAATGATCGTAATGTCTTCCTGACGCTGCGCAACAGGGATATGGATGCCTGCCCGAAAACGCCATCGCGTCGCGCAAAAGGTCGCCACTGCGTTACGGCATCGCCAGGCGCTCCTTGTGGATCATATCACGGGCCTTTCTTTTTTTCTATCCCTTAATAACAATCTGAAATTACATTGTTTAGTTAAAGTTAAGTTATCTTAGTAGAGGTGTCTATAAAATTGGGGAATGGAATTAACTATTTGCTATGTTAATAAATACAGAAATATTTGAGGGGCAGTGAAAGGGGTGTTTTCTGTTTAAATATCGACAAGCAGTCAAATTGACGATTGCCGGTTAAAGATTTCACGGTATGAAAGGTTTAACCGGCAATACCCACGAAGCAATCTTTACCTTATTAAATCGTATGGTTGATGACCGCACGACCTTTTAGCGTTCCCTCTCTCAGCGCGTCAAGCGCTTTGTAGAGTTGGTCGAATTTAAACGCCTGAACCTCAATAGAAATTTTCCCACGCTTCACCAGATCCATCATTGCACGTAAATGCATGAGGCTTCCCCCTTGGGAAAATCGGAAATCAACACCAGATTTCAAATATCCCCAAGAGGCCTTGAAGGTTCCGCCACTCAAGCCATTCACGGTAATAATCCCCTGGCAGCGTGTGATCTTTGCGCACAAATCCAGAGTTGCGTCATTTCCAACAAAATCAAAAACCGCATGAACGCCTTTTCCATCCGAAAGCGCCGTGATCGTATCCGCGGCACTTTCATCTGAAATAACAACATCACTTGCCCCGAGTTTTTTTGAAACTTCGAGCCGCTCTGGGCTCACATCCACAGCAATGATCCTTGCACCCGTCAGTTCTCGTAAAAACTGAACCGCATAATAGCCCAAGCCCCCAACGCCAATGACAACCGCAATACCGTTCCCAGGGATTTTACAACGTGCATGATCCACCGCCCCGTATGGCGTCAACCCCGCATCTGCTAGGGGTGCATATTTTCGAGGATCCATGCTCCCCAAGGAGACAAGCTCACGAGGCTCTACGATCATGTATTCCGCCAACCCACCGTCTTCAGCCAATCCCCTGGAGCTAACAGTTTCACAGTAATTATCGTGACCGGTAATACAGGCTTCACATTGTCCGCACGTCCGCATACAATGACAGATCACCGCTTCGCCCACCTCAAATCCGGAAACGCCCGGGCCCAAGGTTTCGACCCATCCAGCATTTTCATGCCCCAGCGTAAAAGGGCCTCTCCAAGGAAGCATTTCAACCCCATGGTCAATCACTTCCAAGTCACTCCGACATAGGCCAGCGCCCCCCATCTTTATCAATACTTCACCAGGACCGGGAACGGGCACGTCAACCTCCTGGAGGACCGGTGGTTTTCCGAGCTCCAATATCCTATATGCCTTCATTTTTTGTTTTTCCATAAACGCCGCCTTTATTTTTATGATGCGAAAGTTATCCCTAATGTTTCAATAATAGGGTTATCTTCAATAGTCTTCGCGGTGGGGATAATGCTACAACTTTTTCGCGACATTTTCGCCGTCGCGAATGGCGTCTCCAATCAATCGTGGCGCTAGGCAATCTCCGATACGATAGAGCTCTCTGACCTTGCCTTTTACCGAAAAGTACAATGCCTCGTCTGCCTTTCCAAAATACGCCAGAACAACGTTATCAACCCCTTCAATCGTTCTTTCCTGACCCGTGTGAATATTGTAAACATAAACCGTATTCCCATCGATTTCCTTAATGGCGGTGTAAGGCGTAAAAACCAACCCTTTGGCAAAAACCCGGCGCAGGTACGGAAACCGGCGCATATCATCAATATCATAGAGAACCTCACCAAGGTTGCTGATTAATTCCACCTGTTTCCCCTGATCCAATAATAATTCTGCGATACTGGCAGCTTTCCAGTGCCCATCGCCGTCATCTGCGACAACTACTTTCTGCCCTGTTTCAACTTCTTTTTCCAACAGGTCCCATGTGGTGAGCACATTGTCCTGATCGATGCCCTTTGTTGCAGGATCTAATAAATCAAACGGCGGCACCCAGGTAATACTCTGACGAACCGGCAATGATCCATTTGCCAGCACAACGGCATCGGCGTCCGAGGAAAGAATCATTTCTGTTGTCACATTCGTGTTAAGGTGAACTGCAACCCCCAATTTTTTTATCTGAAGTTCCAGATAATCCGTAATTCCGATCAGCTCTTCTCTTGCGGCTCCCTTTGCAGCAAACCTGACCTGACCGCCGAGTTGCGCCCTCTTTTCATAAAGTGTTACGTTATGGCCTCTTCTGGCTGCCACCTCGGCGGTCTTCAACCCACCGGGCCCACCTCCCACCACCATGACATTTTTAAATTTTTCGGCACGTTTGAGCGTACCAATCCCTTTCTCTTTTTCGTTGCCGGCTGCAGGATTATGGGTGCAGCTAAATCCCATGTTATCATAAACATGCCCCAGGCAACCGTCATTACAGGCAACACAGGGCCGAATATCTTCCGTCCGTCCTTCCTTTGTTTTATTAACCAATTCAGGATCGGCAATATGCTGCCGGGTCATGGCGACCATATCCGCATGGCCTTCCGCCAAAATCTGTTCGGCCATCGTAGGATCGTTAATCCGCCCGACGGTAATCACGTAAGCATTCTTTACGACCCTTTTAATGCCAGACGCATAGGGAACCCACAACTTGAGCGGATGCTGCATATCGGGAATGATCATATTTGGTGTCCAGTATGTACCGGCTTTTATCGTCATATAATCGATCTTACCCGTCTCATCGACCCACCTGGCCAGCTCCTGCCATTCCTCAAAATCCATTCCGCTTGGGGTAAGGTCATCAGCATTCAATTGTATGCCAACCACATAGTCTTCCCCCACGGCTTCTCGGACCGAATCGATAATTTCAAACACAAACCTCGACCTATTTTCCAGACTGCCGCCATATTCATCCGTTCTATGGTTACAATATGGGGATATGAAACTTGATAGCAAATAAGTGCCGTAGGAGGGGTGAATCTCTACTCCGTCATACCCAGCCGCCCTACAGTTTCGCGCTGCTTTGGCAAACATCTCGATCACGTCTTGGATATCTTCGATTTCCATTGCCTTTGGCACCGGGGGAACTTTATCAGCATATCGTCTGGGAACCCCTGAGGAATCAAAAGTCAATCGTGCTCCCAGCCCCATCCATCCAACATGGCCGAGTTGCTGGAAAATTTTGGCCCCATGGGCCTGAACTGCCTGGGTCATTTTTTTAAACTCGGGGATAAGGTTCTCATCATGAATTTTCAGCAATTGGGGATATCTCGGGTCAACCGTGCCACATTCACTGACCACGAGACCAATCCCGCCTTTAGAACGCTCGGCAAAATAATTTCTAAGCTGCTCCGTAGGTAATCCACCGTGCATAAACGTACCGTGGCCTGTGATGGATATTCTGTTTCTGATGACAACATCTCTGATTTTTAGGGGCATGAAAATATGTTGGAATTGTTCGCTCATCGTTAACTCCCTCTAATATGATTGTTTATACTTTTTCTTTCCCTTCAGGATCAGGACTAGTCGATTAATGCCGGATGTTCGGTAGGAATATGCTCGGGCGGTCGAACTAATTTGAGACCAAGAGCCTCAGGTTCGCACGTCAGAACGCATGCACCACAGCCATAACAAAGTTCCGCGTCAATAGTGGCCTTTCGTTTCTTTTCGCCTTCCACTTTTCGCATTTTAATGGCGTCAAACTGGCATCGTTTAACGCATTTCCCGCAGCTGATACACTCCTCGATATTCACTTCAGCCTGGAATCTGCTTTTGGAAAGTCCTTCTTCATTTTTCAGCTTGTCATAATGCTTTAGGGGGTCAATAACCACGCAACAGCAACAGCAACACATGCAGATATAATTCTGAGCTTCCATGCTGGAGACATTGGCAACCATCGGAATCATTCCGGCATCCTCCGCCTGTGACTCAAGTTCAAATACCTCCTCGAGAGAAATGTCCTCGCAGGCTTCTCGCATGACGGAATATTCCGCACGTTCATTGAACTGGATACAGGTGTGAATCGGTTTATCACAATGCCCCCGGCCGACGCGGCACGGACAATCCCGAACGGTCGCCTTCTTAGCTGCCTTGATGATTTCGTAGATGTCTTCACAGGGCAGTAGTTCAACGTCTTTGGGAACCGCTTTTTTCAGTGGTACTATCCGGAGCATGGGCGGTTTGGTATTGACAAACCAGTCTTTCAAAAGCGGCCGCATGTCGGTTTTGTAGTACTCATTGAAAAGCCGGACAACCTTGATCGAAACAAGTGCCGGGTCTGAAGAGAGCACCTCGTCCTCCAACAACGGGATTTCTTTGTAAAATACAGGCCCGTCAGGTGATGGATGAACCAGGCCTCGCCGCATAAAGTCATAAATTTTGTCTTCAACCGCTTTTTCATCGAGGTTGAATTTTGAAGCCAGATCCACATTGGATGCGGGCATCGTCATGATGAATTCGACTTCCTCGGGAGTCATGAGGGTTTTAAAAATCTCGAGCATTGTTTCCGAATTGTCCGTAGGTGGTAATGTGGTTTTGGCGAATTCTTTGTAGATGTTTACTTCTGTCATTTTTTACCTCCAAAATTCATTTATATTATAGGAATATCTTCCCCCAATTGAGCGTAAACAAAATGTAAATATGATGAGCCATTTTCAATCCGCACAGGCGGATTAATTTCGATGTCTGCGCTTATCTATTTGAGTTCAAGGAATCGAAAATAATAACTAAACGTGTGTTAGTATTTTGAGAATTATAATTGTCACCTGGCACCGAAATTGGATAAAAGGGGACGTTTTGAAATTGGCTGTAATGATAATTTTCTTAACATCTATATCTTACTTATCGTTGTGATATAATTTTCTATGAAATCGCGATAAAACTTTGTCAGTAGCATCTTAAAAATACTTTTGCGATTTTGTTTACGCTCAATTGGGGTATTATCGAATTACCGTCACCGGGCAGTGCGCGTGTGTGAGGACTTCATCCGTTACCGTTCCCAGCAGCATTCTTTTGATGCCCCGGGTGCCCTTGCATCCAATAAAGATCGCAGCATAGCGGCCTTCCACTGAAATCCGAACGATCTCTGAGGCCACCGGACCATGGGCAATCCTAAGGTTGCAGACAATCGAGCTGTCGATCGATGTCACGATCTTTTGGGCGCGAGCTAAAATCTCGTTGGCTTTTTCCTTTCGGATCCGGAACCCAGGATCATCCGGTAGCTCGGCATAACTGACCACATCTTCAATCACATGGAGCAAGGTCACCCCATAGCCTGCGTATTTCGCAGACCGGGCGCTTGCCTTCACGGCCTTTTCTGCATATTCAGAACCATCGGTACATGATAAAAATTCACCCATTTTCTTCTCTCCTTGTTTTAATGCTTAGCGCACCACTGTCACAGGGCAATGGGCGTAGTGGATCACATCGTCCGTTACACTGCCAAGAAGCATTTTTTTAATCTTGCTGCTGCCGCCCGACCCCACGAAGATGGCGCCAAACCCTTCCGCTTCGGCAATCCGGACGATCTCGGCAGAAATCGGCCCGGCGGCAACCAGGGTCGACACGGCAAGTCCCGGCGCTGCCCCGGCAGCAATCTCAAGCGCCTCGTCAACGATTGCCTGGGCCTTTTTCTGCTTTTCACCGTAACTGTCATATTCCGAGGGGTTTCGCCTCACTTCGCTTTCAATCACATGTAAAATCATCAAGGAAGAGGATGATAGTTGGGCATACTGCGCCGCCACATCTATCGCTTTCGCAGATGGTTTTGCCCCATCCGTGCAAACCATAATTTTCATATCGGTACTCCTGAATACGAATAAAAAGCCATTAAAGAGCGAGGCGCAGGCATCCATGATCCCCGCGCCCCTTGGTAATGAATTAGTCGAGCATGGTCTTTACGGTGAGTGATCCTTTTTCTTCGGCATTGATGTTTTTATACACCACCGTGTAGTCGTACTCGCCCTCCTTATCAAATTTCAAGCTAGTGGTACCACCGTAGGGGATCCACATATCGGTGACGTAACATCCTTCCGCCACGCCAAACCCGCCGGCCGCAACGGTGGCAGCATCACATTTGGCCCCTTCCTTGAAATTGATCTTTACTTCCGTCTTTCCCCAGTTGGCAAAGACCACAACCGTGCCTGGGGCAACCCACAGGTTCGGTGGTTCTATTCGGGTGGAGACACCCGGGCTCACCTGGGCATAAATCCGAATGATCCGGGTGTCTGCACATTGGGCCTGGGGGACAAACCCAAACTGGAGACATATTACCAATACAATGCCAACGGTCAATACGAGTAAACGTCTGCTTCTTTTCATGCATGACCTCCTTGTTCAAATACGAAATATAATAGTCATGGCCTTACATCAACCTACCGGCCTCGCCGTCGCATGGCGTCCATGGTGAAATCACTCGGTTTATTCGGCGGATTTATCTCTATTTTACTGCACTGAAATACCCCGGCTTCTCCTATTTTATAATCCGTACAGGATCCTGTGGTCATGACCGGCGTGAAACCGCCAACTTGAGGGGGATTCGGCAGTATACCATAACACTCATAGTAATTTTTCCAGAGCTCGTCCGCCTGGTTGTACATCTCTACAGTGGAAATATGAAAATTTTCGGGAAAAAGGAAAAACCGTCTTTTGGCATAACAGTAATCGGGATCCTTGGCCACCTGGTCAACAATCCATATTTTGTGTTTCTCAAGTATCAAGCGGGGATTATGCAGGCCTTCGATGATTTCCCAGAACTCGGGCGGAGGAGGGGTAAGCGTGGGGACCAGCAACTCCTTTTCTGCGACAAAGACATAGTTAAAATCCAGGATATTCCCTGAAAAACCGAAATCATCATCTGCAACGGATACAAAACCACCCATGGCATCGCATCCGGCAGCAGCGCCGACCCTGGTTGCCCGCCGCAGTCCGGGCACATACACCCAAACATCATTTTTCCGACTGCCCTCGATATATTTCACCCGCAGTTGGGAAAGCCCCTTGGATTCAAACGGCCCCAAAAAGGTCAGAAGATATTTATTCCACACCTCCGGGGAAGCGGGGTCGAATTGGGGTTTTGGATCGATGTCCGTACGGAAGTTATAACTGCACAAATTCGCGTAACCCCAGATCTTTTTGGTGTAGCCCTTGGCATCGACCAGATAATAGTTCCACCAAGTCACGTAAGAATCCCCCATCAAGTACCGGTATTGGAAATTCCAGGCTATTTTTATGCCGGCCTGGGGATCGTCCGGGTTCACATCCATGAACGGCCGTCCGCCTTTATAATTGAGCAATTCATCATCCGGGCCTATCTTAGCCTTTCCCCTGTTTTTTTCAGAGGTTTCAAGATAGTTCTTGCTATGCATTATACTTCGATCCGTTGTTTCAACGATTTTAAGCGGAATGTTGTTTTGGATCAACTCAGAATAATCTTTAAAAAATCCATCGGATATCATTCCTTTGGAGTATAGATCCTGGAGTTCCTCCATGGTTTGAATGACTTCTCCGGCTTTCCCCTCTAGTGCCTGCGAGGTTGAAACCAGCGCAAATGAAAGGCCCATGCAAAGAAAAAAGGCCCACATAAAACTCTTTGGTGTCAAATTTCTACACATATCCTTCTCCTTTTTGTTTCTAGAATTCATATTTAATCTCAAACAGCGCCTCGGAGTTTCCGCGGATTAAACCAAAATCCCCCACGTACGGGCTTTCCGAAAAGAAATAGTTCACTTTGGCGGTCATGGTCAGACCATTGAGCCATCGGGGCTTAAAGTCAAGCCACGTCTGAATCTCCCCCCATTTCCGGTCAATGTTTCCCATTGGAACAAGATAGAAATTCCACCTCTCAGAGGACCAGCCATAGTTAAAGAGAAGCACAATAAACAGATCAAATTCCTTGATCTCCCAGTCGGAGAATCCGGGAGTAATGAGGTTGTCGTCATGGTCAAGGATATACGTGCCGATAAAGGTGATTGTGTGCAGCAGGCTTCGGGTGGGATTCAAGAACGGCAAATAGGTGTTGCGGTCATATCCCAGGGCAAACTTGATCGTGTCCTTGCGCTCCAGGGAGTACGTGTTGCTGGTGAACGGCAGGTCGTGGAAGTAACCGATCTCACCGTGCCACACACCTTCCGTGTAATTGTCAAACCAGTTAAAAGAGGCCCCTAAGATGTTCTGGCGAAGATGCTTCACATGAAATCCGCTAGCATCCGCCCATACCGCCGGCGCGTCATTGAACTTGTACATATCCATGATCGCATAGGTGAACCCGCCGATCGTCTGCTGCCACCGGAACCCGATGTCGCTGTCGCTCAACGTGTTGTCGATTCCGTCCGGCTCCGCCTTTTCATCCAGGGCGCCCAATGCAACCACGTCTCCCGGCGCCAATGCTCCCGGTGGATTGTTCACCCCCCAACGGTGGTCCGGCGTGCCATAGGAGCGGTTGACCCGAAGATAGTCCGGATCGATCCCCGGCACCCAGACAAGCTGAAGGTTACCGTTATATTCCGGAACGCTGATAATCGCGTTGACCATGTTGAGCGGAATCCGGATATCTTCCCAGCTCTCCTGATTGAAATGCCATCTCAAATCCAGGGGGTTGACCACGTCCATGACCCGGAACCCGGCCACATCGCCCCAAACGAGCTGCTGCCTGCCCAGCGCAACCCAGAGCCTGTCGGTGAGCTGGCTGCCGATATAGTATTCCCTCAGGTCACTCTCGGTGAGGTGGTCATCTTCAAAATTCCCGAAATTAATCCCGTCTTCTTCAATATCGTATTCGGGTTCGATGTCTCCCCGCCAGATGGCATGGAAAAAAGTCTTTTCCGAAATCTGAATCTCGGTTTCCAGCTGGAGGCTGTTACGGAACATGGAAAGCCCTTCTCCCCGCTCATTTCCGTAGGTCCCCAACCGATACCCGGTCCATTGGTGAAACACGCCGTTGAGCGAGACTTTGCCGTCAGCCCACTCGATACATAGCCCTGTACTCGGCACCAGAAACATCAGCGCGAGTATCATTAAAATAAAAACCCGCAAGCGTCTAAATTTAGTCATCACCGATTCTCTCCTTTTGTTGGCTTGTTGTCATTTGGTCCAAACAAACTCCCCTCTGCCCCTTTGCCCTGCCCGGCCGATTACCTCCTTTCACTTCCTACAAGGCGAATGTTTACTTCCAGTAAAAAGTTGATTACGCACTGATCACCACCCGTTGGATGAACTTGGGCCGGATGATGGCCACCATGGTCGGGATCAGGATAAGGCCCCCCACCATGCTGATGAACATCCAGATCGCCAAAAGAAGCCCCATCTCCGCCTGGAACCGGAGGCTCGATAAAAAGTACCAGAAGATCACCGATGCGATCAGGGTCGTGCCGGTGAACAGCACCGCCCCGCCGGCGGTGGACAAGGCGTTGATCGAGGCCTGGCGATAGCTCTTTACCACCGCGTACTCCTCGGCCATGCGGCTGACGATATAGATCCCGTAATCCACCCCGAGACCGATCCCAAGGGTCGTCACCGGAAGCGTATTCACGTTCATCCCGATCCCCTTGGAGGCCATGTATGCAAAGGTCAGATAGTTCGACACCGCCAGCGGGATCACGAACAGGAACCCCGCCACAAACGACCGGTACGTAATGGCACAGGTCAGGAACACCACCACCAGCGCCAGCACGATGGCCAGGGTCTCGCTCCGGGCGATCACGTCGTTCGCCGCCGCCAGGATACCAATGAGCCCACCGGCCAGCTTGAACGTGATCCGCTCCGACGGGTGCGCCGCGATAAAGGCCTTGGCCTTTTCCATCACCTTCTCGATCGTCACCCCTTTGTGGTCCTTTACAAAGCAGATGATGTTCGCCAGCCGGTTGTCACGGCTCATGTAACGGTCCATCTCGCCGGGCTCGCACCCCTGGGCGAACATGAACGTCAACATCGCCATGTACTGCGGATCGTGCAGCGCCTGGATCCCCCACTTGGGGTCCCCGTAATGCATCGAGGCGTTCACCCGGGGGGTCACGCTGGCGATCGATACCGATCCGCCGATCTCCGGGATCGACTCCATCTGGAACTGAAAGTCCTCCATCAGCTCGATCGCCTCAGGGGAAAACATGTCCCCCTCCTTGTTCCCCTCACAGATCACGAACAGCTGGTCCGTACCGGGGTACTTGGCGTTGATCGAGGCGGTGGCCTGGTTGTACTCCGAGTCCGGCCACAGGATCGGGGTCCCCGGATGGATGTCTCCCACCCGGAGGTCCTTGGCGTAGTACGCCGCGATGGCAAAGATCACCCCCGTGGTGGTAAGGATGATCACGCGGGAGCTTTTCTTGAACGGCAGCTGGCCCATCCAGGCCAGGGGTTTGGCAATCCAGGCCTCTTCCTTGAAGCTGTCGGCCTTGAGCGCAGGGGCCGGCAGATACGACAGCAGGATCGGGTCCAGGATCAGCACGCTCAGGATGATGCTCGTCACCCAGTAGGCCCCCATGAGGCCCAGTTTGGTCAGCAGCGGAATCGGCGCCACCAGGATGACCAGGATCCCCAGGGCGTCGGTGATGGTCCCCAGAAGGCCGGGGGCCAACAGGTGGGCGGTGGCCTCGATGCAGGCCTTTTTAACGTCCCGGTACTTATAGAACTCCTCGTCAAACCGCCGTACCATCTGAACCGAGTGGCTCACCACCCGGGCGCTGATCAGAAACGGGATGACCAGGATCAGCGGATCGAGGTTGTACCCCAGAAGCGAAGCCAGCCCCAGGCCCCAGATCGTGCTCACCACCCCGGACACCAGGGGCCGCATCACGCCGATAAACGACCGGAAGTAGACAAACAACAGCAGGATCAGAACGCCCACCGTCAGGGCAAAGATCCGCATCATCTCCGGAAAGTAGCTGTACACCCATCCGTAGAGCACCGGATTGCCCGACATGGAAATCTTTGTGTTCGAGTCCTCGTACCGGCTGATCAGGTCCTGGAGTTTGCCGAACAGCAACTGGTAATCTATGGTCTCCCCCGTGGTGGGGTCATCGATGAACACCGCCTGAATCAGGGTCGATCTGGAGTCCAGGGCCACGATCTTCCCGTAGATCGAGTCGCTCTGGTACACGGTCTTTTTAAGCTGCTCCATCGCCTCGGGGGTCTTTGGCACATTGGGGAACATCACCGGTTCGTTTTTGATCCCCCAGCTGGTGACCTTCATGTCCTTGGTGTTCCGGCGGGCCAGGGACACGATCTGATACGGGTGCACCCAGGGCAGCAGCTCCACCTCTTTGGTGATCTGTTTGATCTTCTCCAGGGTCTCGGTGTTGAAGATCGTGCCGTCTTCCACTGCGATCTCCAGGGACACCAGGTTCGCGCCCCCGAACAGCGACCGGAACATGTTATGGACTTTGATATATTCGTGGCTCTGGGGGAAAAGATCGTCAAACTTTGTGACCATCTTCATCTGGGCGGCATGGTAGCCGAAAAAGCCGGTCAGAAGAACGATCATCGTCAGCCAGTAGGCTCTGTACTTGATCAGGTGTTCTGCAAATTTCTTCACTTCTAGGATCCTCTCTCTTTTCGATTATCGGGTTTGTTCTCTCAGCCGGTAGGGGTGGGCTAAAACACGTCCAGCAGTCGCCACTGCTGGCCCTGGTTGTTGGTCACGATGACCGTGCCGCGGCCCCCGACGATGGCCCCCATCTGGCCGTCAAAGGCAACCGCTCCCAGCCACCATTTGGGGAAGTCTTTCGCCCCGTCGAATACCGACCAGCTCTTTCCGCCGTCCGTGCTGGTGCACACGGCTCCCCGTGTGCCCACGGCAAACCCGATGCCGCTGTCTGATACGCTGATGTCTAACAAAAGGTCCTTGACCCCGCTCTTTTGCAGGGTCCACGTTGCGCCCCCGTCCGTGGTGTGAAGGATGGTCCCGTCGATCCCCACCACCCAGCCCTCGGTGGGGGTTCTGAAATATACATTTGTGAGATACAGGAGGTCTTCCAGCCCCGCGTCCTGGGTCTCCCAGGTGGCGCCCCCATCGGTGGTGTGAAGGATCGTACTGAACTCGCCCGCGGCCCAGCCGTTGGTACGATCGGTAAAATAAACCCCTGCGATCATGGCGTCGATCGGTTCGCCGCCTTCCTTCAGGCTGTGGTCCGTCCAGCTGATCCCCGCATTGTCCGTCATCAGGATCGTTGAATAGGCGCCCACCACGCAGGCGTGGGTCTCGTCGATGAAAAAGACGTTCCGGAGGGTGTTCTCTGAAAACCGTTTGACCTGGGCCCAGGTGGCGCCCCCGTCCGTGGTTCGGATGATGGTGCCGTACTCGCCCACGGCCATGCCGTTTTTAAGATCAGCAAACGACACGCAAAAAAGCGGCTCCCGGGTGCCGGACTCCTGGAACTCCCAGGTGGCCCCGAGGTCCGCCGAGTGAAAGATCCGGCCCTTATAGCCCACGGTCCATATGTTCTGCCCGATCACCTGAACGTCGAACAGCTTGTCCGACGGCAGGAAGTTGGTCAGGCGCTCGGTGCCTGCCCCGATTGCGCCCGGTGCTGCCGCCAACATCAGCAGCACAAATAAGAGTATCATGCCGGCGCATACCGGCACATCCATCCTGCCATACCGTAAAATCTTCAAATCCGTCTCCTCCATCCTGTTAAGGGTTGTCGCTCGAGGCGTTTTTAAAAAAAATATCGTAAAAGTGGGCTGAAAAAGGGCAAGGTCGAAAAAAGTTCTCCGCCCCCCATCTATTTATATAAAATCAGTATTTCCGTCGTAAAGAATAGGAACTTTCATTTCAGGCTTTTTCTGCTAATGACCAAGAGCTGTCTAATTGCCGATGTTTTCATTCACCAATCGTCATTTGCGCTTCATTATGATTATTTAAGCAATTTTTCTGCCAAGATATGATATTAAACATTATATTGTGTATCATTCTGTATTTTCAATATAATTTTTTTATTTAACAGCAGCTATATTCATGTTTTCCTACAGCACCTGTCTTATTTGAAGGATTCTTTCGAATTGAACAGCCGTATCGATCCATTCCCCATTTTTAAAGGGACGTATGCCATACTGTTTTTAATATTGTTATATATGACAACTATCAACGCTCAGAGGGCGCATGCGGAAATAAAAATCATGTGACCATTAAACGAGGTTATTGACCAGTTCGATAAGGTCGATAACCTTCATTTGATCGGTATTTCTATTTGCTTTTATTGCTTCTTCAAGATTAATCAGGCAGAAAGGACATGCGGTAACGATAACATTTGCCCCAGCTTCATGAGCCATATTCACCCGTTTAACCGCCATTCGCTCTTTTTCAGTCGCTACTTCATGCCAGAAATAAAGTCCGCCGCCCCCGCAACAAAAGCTACGCGCTTTCGATCGGTCCATTTCTACCATTCTCATGCCTGGTATGGCCCTCATTATTTTTCTCGGTGTGTCATAAATCCCATTATGGCGGCCTAAGTAACATGGATCATGGAATGTGTATGTTTCGTTTCCGTTAATGCTTCCCTTCCATTTCAGCTTTCCAGAATTCAACGTTTCTAAAAGAACTTCACTATAATGAACCACCGGGTGGGAAAGATGATAATCGTTTTTCAGACAATTCATAGCATGTGGGTCGGTCGTGACGATTCGACGATACTTTCTTTTATTAATGGCGTTCGTATTTCGTTCTGAAAGTTGCTCAAAAAGACCTTCTTCACCCATTCTACGGACCTCATGACCTGAATCCACCTCATCTTTTCCGAGAATACCAAAATCAAGGTCGGCTTTTTGAAATAGGGTTACAATGGATCTGGCGACGTCCTGGGCTCTTGGATCAAAGGATGCACAGCTATCAACAAAGAACAACAGGTCACATTGATCACTTTCATTGAGAATATTTACTGCGGTGGAATTCGAAGACGTTGCCCAGTCTGTTCTTTTTTGAGGCATTTCCCCATAGGGATTTCCTTTCCTTTGTAATTCTAAAAGCGGCTTATGCAACGATTCTGGAACCTTTGCCGCTTCGACCAAATAACGCCTCATATCGACTATTTTATCAATATATTCTATAAATACAGGACATTCTTCTTCGCAGGCACCACACGTCGTACAGGCCCACACCGTCTCTTCTTCAATAATGTCGCCCAAAAACCGTTTGACGGGCACCTTACGGAACGGATTGGATAGGGGAAACGAAGCGTATGCATGGTCCCGCAACTTGATGGAGATCATTCGGGGTGACAGTAACCGTCCGACTGCGGATGCTGGGCAATTGTCAGTACACCTTCCACAATCCGTGCAGGTATAAAAATCAAATATATGCTTCCATGTAAAGTCGGTTATTTTAGAGGCCCCAATATTGTCTGATTTTTTCCAATCGCCTCTTTCCCAAAAAACCGGCTTAATGCTGCCTTTGTTAAGCTTGGAAAAAAACACGTTCGGAATCGCGGTTATTACATGAAAGTGCTTGGAAAGCGGCAGGTAACAAAGAAACACTAAAAGAATAACGATATGCGACCAATAACTAAAGAGATAAATCGTCTGGCGCATTGCCTCAGAGAAACCTGCGTAAAAAAAAGATGCAACGCTGGAAGCGGGATACAAAAGTGAGGGTTGCCCGTTATCGGCAATCATACTTCCTTCAAAAGAGATATCGGTACCCATTAATGCGACGATTAAAGCAAGGACAATATAGGCCTCCGCTTTGTGTTTTTTGTTAACCTTATCTTCCTCATGCATATATCTGGCGGGTTGCATTATTGCGCGCCGAATCATGGCAAATAAGCAAATCGCCATCACCAGCAACTCTGTATAATCCGTAACAACCGAATAGGCGAAATTTATCGATAAAGGCAACAAACTGAATTTGGGAAAAAAGCCCTGTCCAATGAGCGTCAAGGACCGGATAGCGAGAATGAGAAAACCCGAAAAAATAACAATATGAATAAAACCCGCCAGTGGGTATCGGGGTAATCTCTTTTGGAATAAAGCAAAATGAAGGGTTTTCTTGGCCCGTTCCTTAATCTTGTCGATCCTTGGGTCGGGCGACCCAAAGCGAAGCAAAAGAAATCGTCTATAAATAAGATAACCAAACAAAGTAATCCCCAGTAAAAGGATAACGCTCATTACGATTGTCGCATAAGGATAACTACCAGGTGCAATCATCAGTGCCTACCTTCTTTATATATCGCAAAATACTGTACCCATATCGTGAACGCTGCTCTATTAACCCTATTGTTGGAACAATAGGGTTAATAAAACCCTTTTTCTTCGAAAAACTCCGATATCCTTCGGGCGACCTCACCAGGCTTTCCTTCCACAAGCCCCCCCTCTTTTTTCTGACTGCTTCCACCGGACATGAGCATCATCAAACGGTCTTGCGCTGAAAGAGCAGTTGCAATTTGAGCCCCTTTTTTAGGTTTTGGTCGCGGCAATGCGCTGCCAATTAAGGTAACCGGAGATACGTTTAGATCAGAACTCTTATTTGAACTCGATTCTTCAATTTTCGTTATTCGCCACGGCAAGGATTGTTTTCGAACGCTGACATAACGTGGTGACCGGATCCCCCGTTCGACCGTTATCAGCAATGGCAGTTTCGCCTCATACACATCACGATCGCCACGTTCAAGCCGGCGCCACACCAACCCCTTTTGTTCCGCGAAGACCATATCTATTTTAGTAGCATCTGAAATAAAGGGAACGCCAATAATATCGGCGATAAAAGGACCAAGTTCCTCTGTATTTTCATCCGCGCTTAAACGACCGCATAGGATCAGGTCATTTCCTCGAGACTGAATCGCATTTGCCAACCGGAACGCTCTGTCCCATAGATCCATAAATTTGATGTTCTCAGCCGGGATCCAAAAGGCATCATCCGCCCCCATTGCCATTGCATACGTCAATACGCGGGCAGCGTCTGCACCCCCAAGTGAATAGGCACTCACCTGTATATCCGGGTATTTTTCACGGAGTCGTATTGCTTCCTCAAGGGCGGCTGTACTATACGGGTTGGGTCCATGAATAAGCCATTCCTGTTTAACCACATTTGAAATTGGATCAAACCCACTGGAATCTGCCATTACCGCAATCTCATCGAGGATGACTGAAATTTTCACGTTGTTGCCTTCTCAGCCTTTCTTTTATTAATCTCATCAACAAGGTGGGGCAAAATTTCTTGAAGATCGCCTTTCACCTTTAAGTCGGCCAACTTTGTCATTGAGGCATTGGCATCCTTGTTAATGGATACGATAACCTCTGATTCTCGCATGCCGATGGTATGATGAATCGCACCGGATATACCGCAGGCAACATACAACCTGGGCTTGACACTTTTTCCGCTTGCTCCAATTTGTCGGTTCTTTTCAACCCATTGGGCATCACAGGCAGGGCGTGATCCCGCCAAGGCGCCACCAAGGGTCCATGCCAGTTCACCAACCAGATCAAATGTTCGCTTTCCGCCAGTACCCAGGCCTCCCGCCACGATGATCTCCGCATCTTCAACCCCCAAAGTACGCGGGTCGGCCTTGAATCTTTCAATGTATTTCAAGCGATTACAGTTTTCAGGCCATTCGGCCCTGTGAGTTGTTATACGGGCAGGAACAGGATTCCGAACCTTTTCCACCCCCAATATTCCCTGCTGAAACGTAATGACAACCGATTTTTGTTCTGGACATTCAAATCTTGTAAAAACTTTTTTTTCATATGTGGGCTTTGTTACTTCAATTTTGGAGCCGTCCCTTGAAATTTGGATGATGCGAGCGTCGGAAATAAGGGGAATTCGTGCTTTTACCGCAAGACGCACAGCCATGTCGCGACCAGCGGAGGCCGTACTTGAAAGAATCATTCTCGGAGAACGCTGCGCCAGCAGTTCAAATAATACACTGGACAGCCCCTCAGGCTGGGCATGCGGAAATCCCTCATGAAGCAGGCACACAACCTCATTAGCACCATAATCTCCGAGGGTTTCAATTTTTTCTACGGGATTTTCGCAGGGAAAAATCCCCACAACTTGCCATGAACGTTTTTCGGCCAGTTCCCTTGCTTCTGACAAAAGTTCTAAACTGACCTCTTTCACCTGATCTTTTTCAATCTCACCAAGAACCCAGATTTCTGACATTTTATTTCGCCATTACCTTTATGTGAACGTATGCGCGGTCGCAATCGATCATTTGGATTTCAATACAACCGATTGCACCTCACCAGGGGATTGATATGTTTAACGGGTTGCTCTCAATTTAGTAAGATTATATATACAATATTTGTACCAAATTATGGCATTGATTATCCTATTATTTTTGTATATTGTATCATTCTGTATTTTCAATGTTTTTTATTTTACTTGCTTTGATAGCCAAACTTATACTTATAGACGAGCCTGTTTTATTTGAAAGATTCTTTTAAATTGAACAGCGAAGTCCATTTAGTTTCAAACGGTTGAAGGATAAAATTGCAACCGATGGCGATTTCCATACGTATTTTGTGGGCAGTATCAAATCAGCCCGACGCCGGGATCACCTTGCAATATGGCACGAAATTAAATTGGAGAAATGATCCATGGACAAAAAGTCTAATCGGAACCCCTTTAAGAAAAAAGAACTTGGGCCAATATGTAAAAAAACGAGGGAAGAAAAAGACGTAAAATACACCATACCACCACTCCAATTTGAGAAGTTCTTGTCTCAAACAGCGACGCAACTATCCGCTCAACCAGAAGAAACATTAGATTCGGAAATTGTCACCCAGCTTAAAGCCACAGCCGAACTTTTTAAGATTGATCGATGCGGCATCTCTTTTTTTTATGAAGGTCGAAAGAAGCTGAAAACGTTCTATCACTATTCAACCAACAAAGCAGAGCACGGAAGAAACCCATGCAGCTTTGTGGAAGCACCATGGTACGTTGAAAAAGTCAATCAAGGCGAAGTAATTGCTTTGGGTCAATTGCCGCATGCGTTACCCAAACATGCGAAAATGGAACTAAAAATATGCCAAGACGCTGGGATTAAATCGAACCTGGGGCTGCCGCTTCGTCAGGATCAGCACATTATTGGCGCAATGACCTTTGATTGCTTTCAGTCCTCACGACCGTGGCCGGCAAGTGTAATCAAGCAATTAAACCGGCTTGGCAATCTGTTTGCAGGCCTAACCAACCGGAAGAAAACGGGGGCTACGTTTAAGAAACGGCTCCAATTTGAACAGATGTTATCTGAGGTATCCTCGGTGTTTGCTAACTTACCCGCAGAAGAGGTCGATGAGCATATTGAATACGGCCTCGAGCGCATTGGAAAATTTTTAGCAGTCGACCGGAGTAATTATGTTCACGGCTTTCAGGCAAACAAGATATCCGGAACGATTTACTCTTGGGCAAATGAAGGCATCGTCCCCTTACCGGCACTCAAAAATATTGATCAGGAGTGGCCATGGGTCCAATCCCTTTTAATAAAAGGGAAACATTATCAGTTCACGCATGTTGAGAATCTACCGCCAGAAGCAGCCATTGATAAGAAGAACTTTTTACGTGTAGGGGCCAAATCTCAAATCCAGGTACCAATCGCCATCGGCGGCCCCGTTATTGGTAGCATCGCTTTAACATCCATAAAGAAGCATTGCATTTGGCCGAAGGAAATCATTCCGCGGCTTCGACTGGTCGGGGAGGTGTTTGCCAACGCGTTGGTCCGCAAAAAAAAAGAAATCGATGTGGCAACGGCATTTAACGAAATACAAGTATTGAAAAACCAAATTGAAGCGGACTGTTCCTACCTGAAAGAAGAAATCGAATTAAAATACAACCATTATAATATGATCGGTAAAAGCCAATCATTCAAATCAATGATTTACAAAATTAATCAAATTGCACATATGAATACAACCGTCCTTATTTATGGAGAAACGGGCACGGGAAAGGAAATGGTGGCCCGCGCGATCCATGCAAACAGTAAACGCAAAAATCGGCCGATGGTGAAGGTAAACTGCGCATCACTTTCTCCCACCCTTATCGAGAGCGAATTATTTGGCCATGAAAAGGGCGCTTTCACGGGGTCCCAGGGAAGGCGAATCGGACGCTTTGAGCTGGCAAACGGGAACACGCTTTTTCTGGATGAAATAGGTGAGTTGCCATTTGAATCGCAGTCCAAACTGCTTAGAGTCCTCCAGGAAGGGGAGTTTGAAAGGCTTGGAAGTTCACGCACCCTAAAAGTGGATGTTCGCGTTATTGCCGCCACCAACCGCAACCTGGAAGAAGAAGTTAAAAAAGGACGTTTTCGAATGGATCTTTTTTATCGTTTGAATATCTTTCCTATCAATATACCGCCCTTGCGTAATCGCAAATCTGACATTCCGCTTCTTACCGAGTGGTTTACCCGAAAATTCAGTGAAAAAACGGGAAAACCAATCAAGAAAATTCCGTTAAATGTCATTAAGGCCCTGCAACATTTTCAATGGCCTGGCAATGTCAGAGAGTTGGAAAATGTTATTGAGCGTGCCGTGATTAACACCCAAGGCACTTCTTTACAACTCACCGGACAGCTTTCCAATGCCTCTGAAATCGACGCGCAGGCAGAAAAAAAATATACGCTTGAGGAGGTTGAGAAAAACTATATCGTCCAAATACTTGAAGAGACCCATTGGCGGGTGGAAGGTCCTAATGGCGCCGCATTGGTTCTTGGGCTCCATCCTTCAACGCTAAGGGGCCGAATGCGAAAACTTGGAATTCGTGTATAGCACGCTCTTAATAACAATCTGAAATTACTTTGTTTAGTCCTCCCCTCTTGCTTTCCAATTTGAACTTTGGTAGGTTGACATTCAAACGTAGGAGTCACACCGACCGGTTGGCCGGTTTTGTAGCAAAAACAACATATTCGGAGAGAACGACCATGACATCAGCAATGATGACAGGCGCGCAATTACTTATCGACGGGCTGATTGAGCAAGGCACCGAGCATGTGTTCGGGTATCCTGGAGGAGCCATCATCCCCACCTATGACGTAATCTACGATGCGCCCTTTACCCACATCCTCACACGCCATGAACAGGGCGCAGCGCATGCTGCGGACGGCTATGCTCGGGCTACCGGCCGGGTTGGCGTCTGTATCGCCACCTCAGGACCCGGCGCTACAAATCTTGTAACTGGGCTGGCCACCGCCTATATGGATTCAGTGCCAATGGTGGCCATTACCGGCCAAGTACCGGTGCCAATGATTGGAAACGACAGCTTTCAGGAATCGGATATTTATGGCGTCACCATTCCGATCACCAAATATAATTACCTGGTGAAAGACGTTCGGAATTTACAGCAGATCATCAAAGAAGCGTTTTATATCGCCAGCACCGGCAGACCCGGTCCGGTCCTGATCGATTTCCCAAAAGACATTCAGCTGACCAAAGTTCGAAAGAAAAAAATTGGCCCCGTAAAGCTTCCGGGGGACGCCCCTGTTACGGAAGCGACTGATTCACAATATGAAACCGTGCTATCGACTCTTAAGAATGCTCGTCGCCCGGTCATTTACGCCGGTGGTGGCGTTATCGCCGCCAATGCCAGTGCAGAACTCGTCAAATTCGCGCAGACCATCCAAATTCCCGTGACGACCACCTTGCTCGGCAAGGGTATCTATCCCGAAACCGATGCCCTTTCCTTAGGAATGCTCGGAATGCACGGCACCAAATATGCCAATTATGCCATCCATGAATCTGATCTGATTATCGCCATGGGTGTCCGGTTTGACGATCGGGTGGTGGGAAACGTCAAACGATTTGCACCGTTGGCAAAAGTAATTCATATTGACATTGACCCTGCAGAAATTGGCAAGCGCGTTGGCGTCGATGTGCCGGTTGTGGGAGATTTAAAAACGGTGTTATCGGGTCTCAATCAACGAATAGCCCACCGGACTCGAAAACAGTGGCTCGCCCACGTGGCAAAGCTGAAAGAAAAACATCCGTTGACTTATCCAGACGACAACAACCTGCGGCCGCAATTTATCATCCAGACACTAAGCGACATGACCAAGGGCGAGATCATGCTAACGACCGATGTGGGTCAGCATCAAATGTGGGCAGCCCTCTTTTATAAAGCCACTCACCCCAGGCAGTTTATCACCTCCGGGGGAGCAGGTACGATGGGTTACGGATTTCCCGCGGCCATCGGTGCCGCAGTGGGAAAATCAAACGCACCGGTGGTCACCATTACCGGCGACGGCAGCTTCCAAATGTGTATTCAGGAGCTGGCCACCGCCAGAATGTACAATTTACCGGTCAAAATATTCATTATGAACAATGGATTCCTGGGGATGGTCCGACAATGGCAGCAGATTTTCCATGATTGCCGCTACTCCCACACCTGTCTTTCCTTTAATCCAGATTTCTGTAAAGTTGCCGAAGGTTATGAGATCCCATCCCTTCGGATAACAGATCCAGCGGATGTTCAACATGCCATCGACAAAGCCCTAAATACCGATGGCCCGATGCTGGTCGATTTCAGGATCATACAGGAAGAAAATGTTATTCCCATGATACCACCCGGTGGTGGTCAAATAGATTTCATTGGAGAAGAAGAATAGTATGTACAGAATTCTCACAATACTGGTAAGAAACCATGCAGGCGTGCTGTCCCATGTAGCTGGTTTGTTTACCCGGCGAGGGTATAACATTGCAAGCCTTGTTGCCGGAGAAACAGCAGATCCTAATATCTCCCGCATCACCATTGTGACCGCCGGTGATGATGTCATGTTGGATCAGGTATCAAAGCAGCTTCGAAAACTGATTGATGTTATCAAGGTGGAAGAACTTTCCTATGAGGACTCCATCTCTCGTGAGTTGCTGCTGCTGACTATCTTTGTGCCCAAGGAAAAGCGGCCTGAGGTCATCATGCTGGCCAACACCTTCAGTGTCACCGTTGCCGATATCGCAACGAAAACCATGACCCTGGAGTTTACCGGCAACAGCCTAAAAATCAATAACATCATTAAAGCGTTCGAATGTTATAAAATAAAGGATCTGGCACGCACCGGCCTTTTGGCCCTGCCCCTTGAAAGCAACTTAGAAAAAAAGGAAGCGCCCGCTTCCTAACCGAGTGGAAAAAGAAAAATGGATCCAGATATACGGAAAGCTATTTATGATGCTGTGGCAAATGAACCGTTTGCACAAAAAATGAACCTGAAACTGGTTCACCTTGCTGAAGGCCATTCGATTGTTGAAATGAAATACGTACCGGAATCAATGAACAATATTTACGAGCGGGCCCATGGCGGGGCCATTTTTGCTCTGATTGACGAGGCATTTGAAACTGTCAGTCAAACTGACGGAACCATTGCCGTAGCGCTGAACGTCAACACCACTTATGTCGCCAGCCCGGATCCTGATGCGTTGCTCACCGCTGAGGCCAAACTCACAAGCCAGACAAAGAAAACGGCAGCCTACGACATTCAGGTCCGGGACAATACCGATCGCCTGATAGCAACCTGCAATGCCCTGGCATACCGAACCGGAAGACCCATCCCTTTTCTAAAATATTCCTAACTGTTTTATAGATATAGAGCCAGTTTCAAAGCCTTTTGAAATTGGCTCTATCGTTCAAACTTACTGACAGCTCCTTATCTTTAGGTCGGTTTTTTCAGGATGCTTTTCTATATGTTTATACCGGTTCATGGCCGAATCGGCAAACCGGCTGACCACACGGGGAAGGTCGGAGTGTTTCCACGCGTCGTTAAATACGCTTTTTAACCGTATCCGGTCTGCAATTTTATAATGGGGTGCCACATCCGGTTTGAATAGGATATCATCGGGCTCGAGGTTTAGTTTTTCCTGAAATATGTTTTGAAATAACCCTCGGGTTGTCTGAATGAAGACCTTTTTGATATCTTCGGTTGATTCGGCCTTATTTAATTTCTTTCGAAAATCATGAAGGGCTTCATTTTCAAACTTGGTGAACGACCGTTGCTTTGGCATAAATCCCTCCTTAAAAAAACGTGTTATTTTAACCCGCGGCGTCACCCATTCAGGTTGTTTCACTGAACAGCGCCATCATTTTTTTCATCATCCGTTGGGTCACCTGCTGGCGATCGTGTCCGCTTCGAAGTCTGGCACCCAATAATTTTCCAGCATCTGCCGCCTTTTGCATCACTTCGGGTTGGTCGGTAACATCAGGGGTCGTTTCAGGGGTAATTTTGATTCCCTCGCCATGTACCATCACCGGCACCCCAACCTTGCACGTCTCTCCGTAACCACAGGTGTAACAACTGGCAGCGCCCTGACCAGTCACTGTTTCGACGGTTTCAATGAAGCTGGACATAAAAAACCGCTCAATATCCGCGACAGGGGGGCCGGCCATCACACCACCAACGCCCACGGCCACGCCGAGCTTCCCCCACAGCAGGTCTCCTTCCTGATGGCGAAACTGGTACCAACGTTCCAAAAACGAATGGGTTAGGGCATTCATGGTCCCATAATAATTCGGGGCACCAACCACATAGGCATCGGCGGCAACGACCTTATCCCTCAGGGCAGCCATATCGTCTTCTACCTTGCAAACGTTATCCCCGACACATTGCAGACACGCAATGCATCCACCGATCTTTTTTCCATTTAGGGATATCAATTCATACTCGCAGTCTGTGTTTTTAAGGACCGTTTCAACAAGCTGGTATACGCCGGACTGGGTCTCTTTTCTGGCACTGCCTGCTATACCTAAGATTTTCATTCTTTCCTCCTGAGGCGTTAGATTACGAACGTCTAAGATTCAGGCATTTTACACAACGCCTGTAAAGCGGGTGGATGCACTTCGATCGCTTCGATGAATTCGCAGGTGGTAAATTTTCTGATTGTGACCACGCGGTTCCGTTATCATTACCTTCATAATATCAAAAAAATACAGAAAGTGAAGAAAGAAATTATCGTCAATGGCATAGGGGGCGAAAATGAAAAAACGGGAGATGGCAGCCATCTCCCGTTTGGGGTGAAATGTCAACGACAGCCAATCACAGAAGGGCCAGTCGACCGACTGATGGCATTAATGGATTGTTATCTGTTTTGGCTTTTCTGTCTCCGGTTTTGGGATTTCAAGCCGTAACACACCATCTTTATACTCAGCAGAAATCTTTTCATAATCGATACCGTCGGCCAAGTGAAATGTCCTTACAAATTTGCCGAAACTTCGCTCACGCCGGTAGGTTTTTTCCTCTTTTACTTCTTTTTCGTCGAAACGCTCACCGCTCAGGGTCAAAACGTTTCCTTTCACATCAACGTTAATGTCCTTTTTGTCCACACCCGGCAAGTCTGCTTTTACAATGATCCGATCATCTTTTTCGTATACATCAACTACCGGATGCCAATTGTGAAATGTTGCTGTCTCCCCTTCGCTGGCAAGAGGGGCAAAGAATTCATCGAACAATCTGTCCATTCTGTGATTGCCCCCAAACATATGTCTTGTGGGATTCCATCTCATCAGTTCCATTTGTCATCTCCTTTTTTGATTTGTTGGTTTGTCATTTTTCTTTTGAACCAAAGGTATGACATGTCTTCCATATGTCAATATTATTTTCATTACTTTTTTTGTTTTTTACATTTAATAATATTTTCAGCCGTGGCACAGCCTGACAACATCTCGGTTTCTAAGTTAATTATACCTTTTGAAACCCGACCAAATCTGCTATTGTTCGGAGATCTTTCAGTAGCCACCTCAGAATAACATCGAATTCATCAGGATATTGTATGACAAAAAACGCCACGTTTTATCGAATGGTCACGGTATGGTTTTTTTTCATGTTGTTCATTCCAATCGCTTTTTGGAATATTCAGTATAGTCACGCTCAGGAAAAGGCTCCGACCCCGGAAGCGCCTTCGCTCTTATCACAGGCCGTTGATGAGGCGATTCGGTTCGAAAATGAAAACACGGCAGATTTCACCGTTCGGTTGAACCGGTGGGACGCATCAGAAAAAGCCATCGAAACGGAAATTGATGCCTACAAGGTCCAAATTTCTGCCCATGGCAATCTTCTGCTCCTGCCAAGTGTACACCTGTCGACCCTGGAAAATGCACAAAAACAAAACAACGTGGCCTTGCTTGAAGTCGAAAAACGATCGGCAGAATTGGGCCGATATCTGCAAACCATTACAATATGGAAACAACAAACTAACGACCAATTATTGCTCAGCAATCAACAGTTGTCAGATTTAAAAGCCAACCAGTTAAAAGACAACGAAAAGAATGTATTAGAAAAAAAGTTGCGCGGCCTTATTAAAACCCTTTCGGCTAAAAGCGACCGGTTGGAAAAAATTCAAACGACCCTGTCTGAAACGCACAACCAGCTCGTGTCCCTTCAGACTTCGTTGCTATCGGTATCCGCCAAATTTAAGACACAAGTAGAAAACAAGAAGAAAGAAAACTTCTTTGCTCGAAAGCCCAGCCCGTTCAAACGGCTGTCCCTCTTGCAATTGAAGTCCGAATTCGACCTTTTAAGAAAGAACATCGTCACTTTCTTTCTGCCTTATGTAGGGGCTGATGCATCGGCCCCAGGTTCTCGAATTGACTTGATTGCCCTGGCCAATTTTTTTATCATCTATGCTGTTTTGCTTTTTTTTCTTTTCCGACTCTGTTCCTTCCTGAAACATCTTCAAAACTCAGCATCTTTTGATGCAAAACCCTATCGGAAAGCACTGCTATTCCTTCTGCGAAAATCCCTGATAATTGCCGGTACGATATTCTGGTTATACCTGTATGAATTGCTATTAAGAGGAGATCAGCCCGTTCCATCCCTTGAACTGCTCCTCAATGTTTTGATCATTGTTTTGTTTACCCGATGGCACCTTTGTTTCTTAAAACACATTTCTCGCCAACACATTCTCTTACGAAACCACGTTACAACTTCATTAAAAATGCTGGCTAATTTTGCCCGCTATTTTGCTATTGCATACATAGTATTGGAAAACGTCCTTAGTTCCGAAAGTGTAGTGCTCTTGGTATTTCGTATTTTTCTTGAACTCAGTCTCCTTTTCTGGGTGTTTCGCTTTGGAAAAATCCATCAAAAGGAGGTGGCGTCCCAAACACCCGCTATAGCTTCTCCAGAAATCATTCTCATCAAACCAGGCGTAATTAATGCGGCATATGCCAGCATCGGCATTGGTATTGTTTTGGAATTATTTGGATTCGATACGGCTGTGCGTTACTGGTATTTTGCTTTGGGTGAAAGTACGGTTGTGTTGCTTTGGGGAGGGCTAGGATTTCTGACCCTTCGGGAATGGGGCCGCGAATTTAATACCCCACAGAAGGCGCGCGTTTATGAGACCGGCGCAGATACCTTTCCGTTAAAATGGCTGCTGAAACAGATTTGCTGGGTCATGTGGCTAATGTCAGTGATAGTATCCAGTGTATTCATCTGGGGGGGCAAAAAAACCGTGCTTGTCCACCTCGTCCAGGTATTGACCCATCCTGTTTCTATTGGAAACATGCAGTTCAGCGTACTTCATTTTGGTTATGCCTGCCTGATCCTTCTCTGTACGCACGTACTGGTTCGGTTCTGGCGCTTTATTCTTCAGGATAAAATTCTATCGGACAGCCCATTGGAAGCCGGATTAAAAGAATCCGTCGCTACCATTACCGTTTATGCCTTCTGGATCTTTGGTATCCTTGTTTCCCTGCAGGCGTTTGGCATCGGCACCACCTCACTGGCGGTTGCCTTTGGCGCTCTCGGGATTGGTCTTGGCTTCGGGCTTCAAAATATTTTCAACAACTTCATCAGTGGAATTATTCTTCTCTTTGAACGACCGATTCAGGTGGGTGACGATGTTGAAATCAATGGCGTCTGGGCCACTGTCAAAAAGATCAACGTCCGGTCCACCGTGGTACAGACCTATGACAATGCGTCCCTCATAATTCCCAATGCCGATTTTATCAGTGCCCAGGTGATCAATTGGAGTTTCAAGGACAAACGGCTGCGAAGGAATATCGATGTGGGCGTCGCCTATGGCTCTGATATCGAGCTGGTTCGCCAAACACTTCTTGAAATTGCAGCTGCATCTCCCAAGGTGCTTCAGTATCCGAAACCGGATGTTGTATTCAAAGATTTCGGGGACAGTGCCCTGATTTTTCGCCTGCGCGTCTGGACAACCACGGACATTATTTTCATGACAGAAACCGCTATCCGGTTTGAAATCGACCGGTTGTTCAAGGAAAGAAATATCGTGATCGCATTCCCACAGCGAGATGTTCATGTGTATCCGGCGGACATTCCATCCATACAAAGCATGGGAACCGGTAAATCCGAATAGGCTGCGCCTCGCTTTACCCTCAATCAGGGTGAAACATCTAACCAGACGGATCGGTAGGCATCCACCTCGAAATCATGCCCAATAGAAATGGTGGTCTCATTGAGTAGGTCGGTGATATTGCCCTTTAGCATATGGGCCTCAAGCACGCCAGAGCCGATTTTTTGAGATGTGTCTGAAAAATTATTAATAACAAGTATCTGTTGATTTTTATATGACCGAAGGAAACCAAAAAGGTGTGGATTTCCGCAGTGAACCACCTCCATGCCACCATTTTGAAATGCCGGGATTTTTTTTCTCAAGCTTGACAATTTGACCATTTCCTTGAAGAATCGCCATTCTAGAGTATCCTGGTCGGCAAGATCATCATGGGCCTCCCAGCGTCTTTTGGCGCGGTGAATCCACCTGCTGTCATTGGCCTTTGCCGGATCCGTAAGATAAGTATAATCGTTTAGCTGACCAAATTCGTCACCGGCATAAAGCAACGGTATCCCGCCCACGCTTATCATGATGGCGCGCAGCATATTGATCCGATGAACCGCCAGTTCTATCAAATCATTGTCCTGTGCTTCAATTGCCGATTCCAGCCCCGCAAGTGACGACAGGGTCCCAGAAACCCTTGCATCCTGGGTATCGGCATTGAATTGAAAGGGCACACCTCTGGCAAATGAGCCAGGATACTTTCCGGTATAAAAGTCATTGAGAAATTTTCGATGGCCATGGGGATCGATACCAAGCAATCTGGCTTCATCATCATCAAACGTCCACCCAATATCATCATGACACCGAAGGTAATTTACCCAGGAACATCCCGCTGGGATACGGCTTCGCCGGATCATGGCATGTTCCAGAAATTTCACCTCCTTTGTGGCCAATGCTTCCCACAACAGCGCCATCAGAAGGGGGTTATAGGAGAGTTGGCATTCGTCCGGATCGATGTACCGAACGACGTCGTCGGGATGAACAATGGCCTCTGATTTGAAAAGCACGCTCGGTGCTACGATCTTCATCATGGCATTAAACGCACGAAGCAGCGTATGGGCCTCCGGCAGGTTCTCACAGTTGGTCCCCATTCGCTTCCACATAAAGGGTACCGCATCCAAGCGGAATATTTCTACCCCCTGGTTGGCAAGATAGAGCATTTCGCCCATCATGGCCCGCATGACTTCCGGGTTGCCGTAATTCACGTCCCACTGGTAGCTGTTAAAGGTTGTCCAGACCCACCGGGACAGTTCCGGCACCCAGGTAAAGCTGCCCCGGCGTACTGTGGGGAAGATATCCCTCAAATTTTCCTGGAACCGGTCCGGTATGTCACGATCCGGGTAGGTGAGGTAGTAATCAAGAAAGTCGGGCTCACCAGCCTTTGCCCTTTGGGCCCACGCGTGCTCATCGGACGTATGATTGACGACAAAATCCAGCACCAGACTGATGCCTTCCTCACGAAGTTTTTGGGCCAGTGCTGAAAGTTCCGCCATGGTGCCGATATCCGGATTGATCGCCCGATAATCGCTGACCGCATATCCACCGTCATTTTCCTCCAAGGGTACGGCAAAAAGCGGCATTAAATGGAGATAGTTGATACCGATTTTTCTGAAGTAGGGAAGATGATCCTGAAGTTTCGACAAATTGTCACTAAAAAGATCCACATAGAGGACAATCCCCATTGTTTTTTCGGATAAGAACCATTCGGGATTGACCTGGCGCTGATCGTCCAGCCGCCTGAGGTCTTCCGGCCGCTCCAGCCATTGGGTCACCAGAGATTCCAGCACTTTCTCAAGTGTAAAGAAAAAATCATACTGCCACCCATAAAGCGTATGCAAGCACGAAAAGAGCCGCTCCCATTGCTCGTTCAGGCGGGCTTTAAAACGATCCCATTCCGATGGTGCATTCAGCAGGTCATCGGCGTATTTTTTCTCTAATTCCGGAAGAATACGATGTAAAGATTTCTTTGCCTGCTTAGGTCGCCAGTCGTGGTCTATCATTTTGCTGCCTTTTTCCTATAACAATCTGTTTCACTACCTTCAGGAATATGTTTCGGACACTCGTGTGGAAATCTTTAGGGGCGCGGAAAGATAGAACTGACGTTAAAACTTACCCATCCACTCCAAAAAAGGTGCTCATGTCAAAATCTGATGATTATCAGGTGCCATGTCCTTGTTTTCTGCACCACCACCGGTCAGTTCACGAAGTTGTCCTGCCGCATCTTCGGCTTTGGCCCGTGCCCTGGCAGCCCGCCGATGGGCTTTTTCGGCGTCACCCTCTGCTTTGGCAACTTGAGACGCCAAATCCGATATCGCTGCGGAGTTCTGTCCTTTGTCCCTTTCCGTTTCAAGTTGCTGCAGCTCTTCTTTTAACGCCGCCGCTGACGCACCGGCTTTCTCAGCGTCCTTTTCAGCAGCCCGCGCCTTTTTTTCTGCATCATGAAAGGCATCGAAGGCCATGGCGATCTCCCCGGCAACGCCCTCTTCAGGCTCTGCGTCCAAATCGATATCTTCTGCTGCCTTCACAAACGCAGCCGCCGGCAAATGGGAAACAAGTCTGTCCATTGAATGCCCAAAAGGATCCGTAATATTAAAGCGCTTTAAATGAAAGGTGATAAATGTCATGGCCGCCGTTTTAGACTCACGGATGACGGTGTCTGTGTCAACTCCGTCCAATATTTCAGGGGTCGCATCGATCCGGATGTCTTCAAGAACCTTTGAAATATTCTCTATACTGCTGTCCGGACGGTTCTTGTTTCGACTGACTATAAGCCGAATCGTCGCTTGCTCCCAGGCGCTGCTTCGCTTCATAAGATACGCCAAAAGCAGCATCAACCGGCTGGTCACATCCCCCCCCCACCACACATCGATTCGACGTTCCTCCACCGGTATTTTTTCAAAATCTACCCAATAATCTTTTGCCTCATTTAATACGATAAGATTGCATCCATGACGAAACAACGTCCTCAGGTTTTGGGCATACTGAATGGCCCCAATGCCGGGCATGCCCCGATTCAGTTGGTCCATCCAGTTAATGAGAACTGTATTGGCCCGGAAAGGCCCAATGCCATAGGCCTGCACCAATGTTGGCAACGCTTGGGGCAACGCTTCTGACACCACCACCAGCGGAAACGCGGTTGATCCTAATTTTTTTATCTCAGCCGCAAGCGCAATTTCAGCTTCCTGTTTGAGTTTTTGCATTTTCACGCCAGAGCCTTCCATCAAGCGAACGGCGGTGGTCAATCCACTTCGGCCCTCTATCCAAGCTGCAAACTTTAACAACTGAGGCCGCCGAGCAGCATCGTTTGTAAAAGCGATCAACTGGGGCCGCCAGTCCCGATCATGCTCGGGTTCCGTTGCAACCGCCAGCAAATTTTCCCTTGCCCGTTGCAGGTGATGAGACCTGCTGCTATCCGCCCAGCGCGCCGGGCCGGCCGTTCGTTTCAGATACTGAAAAATGGCAAACAATACGGACGCGGCAATAACCCCGTTTTTAACGTCAATTGCCAGCATGGCCCCCAGGCAGGTCAAAAAGCCTGCCAGACTCAGGTGACGGTGAAACCATCGAAACCGGGGGCGGAAGGAGGGACTTTCTGATCTCGCTTCATAAAAAGTAGCATAATTCAAAAGACCATATGATATCAAAAAAAACATGGATACCACCTGGGCAATTAAATTAAGTTGCCCAAGACTGATGGTAATAAGCGCAATGGCAGCCGATAGCAGCACCGCCCGCCGTGGATTCCCCCCCTGCCCCGCCCCTTCTGCAAAGGGCAGTAAAAATGGAAAGATGCGGTCAGAGGAGAGGGACTGCATGATCCGAGGGGCGCCCAGGAAAGAGGCCATGGCCGATGACAGGGTCGCGGCAATCACGCCAGCATCAATCAGGATTCCAAACTTGGCCACCTTTTTCATGGCCTCGTAATCAGCGGCAAGCGCCGCATTCGTCAAAACACCGCCATAAAGGATGGTGACGGCAAAGTAGATGATCATTGAAAGCCCGACGGCCATAAAGGTTCCCAGGGGCAAACTTTTTCCCGGCTCTTTGAGATCGCCGGACATGCTCACCCCTTGGGTAAACCCGGTGACTGCCGGAAAGAAGATCGCGAACAACACCCAGAAATCAGGGCTGTTCGCCGGTGTTCGCCAGTTGGCAGCAAACACAGGTGCTTCCCATCGCGGCACTCCCCCGAAAAAAAACGAAAGAAGGGCACAGATCAACAGGGTCATGACCACATACTGAAATTTGGTTGCCCAGTCGGCCCCCAGCCAGGCAAAGACGAACAGGAACATAACAGCCAGTGCGGCGATAATATTGGCAGAGAAGGCCAAATTGGCACCAGTTAAACCTTTAATAGCTTCACCAAAACCGATACAGTAAAAGGCAATGGAAACGGATTGGGCCAAAAAGAGCACCACCCCGATGGCCCCGCCAAATTCAAGTCCCAAGGTTCTGCTAATAAGATAGTAGTCCCCCCCCCTTTTTACCCGCAGGTTGGTGGCGGTGGCGGAAAGTGAGAAACTTGTCAGGACAGAGATAACATTGGCGAGTCCAACGATCAGCAATGCGCGAGCGCCGCCGGCACTGCCAACCACATAGCCCATCCGTAAAAACAGGATAATACCGAGAATTGTCAGAATCGAAGGGGTGAAAACCCCGGCAAAGGTCCCGAGGGTGCCGGTTTGCTGGCCGCCAGTTTGGTTTGCCAATGGTATCTCCAGATAATTATGCCGGTGTATAAAATCCTTTGAGGCTTTGACTGATTAGAAGCTGTACCCGATAAAAAACATGTAATCCGTATCTGAATTTTCCTGACCTTCAGCCGGACTATTGTCCCATTCCCACTTCACCTGAATCGTAGAAGTCAAGCCTTTATAGATGGGCATTCGAAGGCCGGTCCGACTTCGAATGATAAGGTCATTGGTATCTTCGATACTGACAAGCCCTTCATGGCCATGGAAAAATTGAACCTCACTGTTCCAAAGAAGATGATTAAAATCAATTGCCCACCGGCCGGCAGAAAAATTTTCATCCTCCGCCTCGACAAAGTCTTCATTTACATAACTTAGTCCCGCCTCAAGGGAAAGATTTCGCTGTTTTGTCTCCCAGACCTGATACCCCACGCCAATACCCATATCCGTTCTTAGGTTTAAATCCTTAAAATCATCTCTGGTGCCGGTTACATTGGCAAGCACATACCATTTCTCTGAAAGGAAATGGTCATACTTTAAGTATCCACTGGAATTGTCCGCGGTCTTCACCCCTTCATCTTCCTTGCGATTATAGGTGGCGCCAATGGTAAATCGGTTGGTGCGGCTTCGTGCCACCAATTCCCCATCCAAAGAGAGGGCTTCGGTTTGAGTGTTGCCGTCCGAAATATTCATCCCAGCGTTCATTCTGCCGGATAGCTTGACCGACGGTTCCTGAGGCGGTGGATTGATAAGAACTACTTGAGATAAAGAAACTGCCAGAGGGTGTTTCGCTTCAGGTGGAGATATTTTTATTTTACCGTCTTCATCCGCCTTTATTCGACTCACCATCAGGGTTTCGCTTTCAAGCGCCAGGCGCACCGGTTCTTCGGTTTCAAGCGTTGCTACGGTATGCCACAGTATTGATATTTTTCCGGCAAATGCGGTGTCTACCAACAATTTATTGTTTTCCAACGCAATCACTTTGCCGGTAATTCGATCTCCGTTTGTCAACATCACTGTGTCTGCAAAAGAAAATTGTGCGGGTATCAAGCCTATTGTACAAAAAAACAAAAGAACTCTCCAACGCATCATGGTCTCCTTCATTGTCGCCTTGGCGTTTCAGAAAGTGGTTTTACCTGCAATGGTCGTTTATCATCGGTTGCCATATAAAGCGTTTGTGTCGGAAATGCAAAATCGATCTGTTCAGCAGCGAATCGACGCATAATTTCCAAACAGGTTCGTTGAACCCATGCCTGGAAGGGCCACCAATCCGGGGGATGGTACCAGATCACGATCTGAATATTGAGGCTATAGTCATTGAACGCATTGAAATGAACCCGCGGCGGAAAGTCCTCTTTCATGCCTTCATGGTTATCCAGAATCTCCTTGATGATCTGAATTGCTTTTTCAACTTTATCAGGAGGCGTATCATAGGGGATACCAATATTGGTAAGCCACCTGATGTTCGGTCGTCGGGTGATGTTTTCCACGCCGGAATTGACGACCTTTTCATTGGGAATTGTCACCAGGTGGCCAGTCAGAAGCCGGATCCGTATACTCCTGAATCCAACATTCTCTACGGTGCCATCATATCTATCCAGAACAATGCGATCTCCCACCTGAAAGGGCTTATCGAAAAGAATCGTTAGGGTTCCAAAAAAATTAGCGATGGATTCCTTGGCAGCCAGTGCAACTGCCAAGCCGCCAATACCAAGGGAGGCCACCAGGGGACCGATCTTCAAACCCGTCAGGTTTTGAAGAATGATGATGATGCCAATAACGACGATAAAAATACGAAGGGTTTTGCCCACAAGGGGGGCCAGAATATCATCGATGGTGCTTTCTGTGGCGATTGCCCATTTCAGCAATCGGGCGTCCAGCAGGGCCACCAGTTCATAGAGGAACCAGAAGATTGCAACGATTCCCCCCAGGTTTGAAACATTTTTTGCCAAGGTCTGAAGCAAGTTGGCACCATCCGGTGTCTGGAAGTGAACATAGAGAGGGGAGATAGCACCATAGATGCCGTATATCCAAATAAACAATCGAAGGGGTTTTTGAATCGCTTTATAAAATATTCGCTGCCAGGGGATCGCCCCCTCTATTGATAGGGCCGTGTCGATTTTCTTTGTTATGCTCCAGGAGATTGTCCGCTCAATCAACACCACCACAAATACCAAAAACAGACAGAACAATAGTTTGATCCAGGTGATGCCGGCAAAAACCTTCAGATTGACCCAATCTCCAACCAGCCCGGCGACCTTCTCGCTAAGCAGATCAATCCCATACCCGACCTTTTCACCCGCCTTATCGAGTCCTTCAGTTTTAAGCACTATCTTTGGGAGTGCCGGGTCCCCCACACCGTTATTTTGCATGACCGTTTCACCGTTTGTATCAGGGACCTCCCCCTCCACGGCCACAACATCGGCAGCCCCCATGAAAATCATACATATGGCGACAACGCCTATGCAAAGCTTCACGAATCGGACCACGATACCCCCTTTTTACAGCCACTTTTTTCTTTTAAAGAAAAAAATCATCGCCAGGGCAATTACGCTCATAACGACCCAAACAGCAGCATATCCCCATCTCCATTCCAGCTCTGGCATCATTTTAAAATTCATGCCGTAAACACCGGCTATGAACGTAATGGGAATGAAAATAGTGGCAATGATTGTCAGCACTTTCATGACCTCGTTCATGCGGTTGCTGACGTTGGACAGGTATAAATCGAACATCCCTTGCAGTACATCCCGGTAGGATTCAATGGTGTCGATCACCTGAATGGTATGATCGTAAATGTCTCTGAAAAATATCAGGGTGGCTTCTTGAACTAAATCGCATTCTTCCTTTAGCACCATATTGATCAGCTCCCGAAGCGGCCACACCTGTTTTCTTAGATAAATAACTTCCCTTTTTAATTCATGGATATTGTGAAACACAGACTGATCCGAGGATTCCAGAAGCGCCTCTTCGATAGACTCGATATCCACCCCAATGTTATCCAGGATGAGAAAATAATGGTCTACCACGGCATCAATCAATGCATAGAAAAGATAATCACACCCGGCCTTTCGGATACGGCCCTTTCCCTTATAAATTCTCTCCCGAACACCGGCAAAGACATCGGCTTTTTTTTCCTGAACGGTAATGACAAAATGCTCGGATAGAACGAAACTGACCTGTTCGGAATGAACAAGCATATCCTCCTCATTGTAATAGAGCATTTTCAGCACCACAAACAGATAATCGTCATAGACCTCCGCTTTGGGCCGCTGGCTGGTGTTAAGAATATCTTCCAGAGTCAACGGATGAATCTTGAACTTATCGCCCAGTGTTTGAATGATATCCACGTCATGAAGCCCATAAAGATTAATCCAATTAACGACACCGGATGTCTCGTCAAGCGGGAACAGCGCATCAATATTTTTCATTTGGTCATGGATAACATTATCCGCATCATATCGCATAAGAGATATTTGAACATCTTCGATCTTTCTCTCGCCCACATGTATCAGGGTTCCAGGCGAAGCGCCGGTCTTTTTGACGGTAGTTCTGATGAATTTCGGCATTGACCGCCTTTCAGGTATTAGAAGACGTATATGTTCCAATTAATGGGTCTGTTTTTTCTGTCAATAACGGCCGATGAAGCATCCTTTCGTAGAGCTGAATGTAATGGTTGGCCGTTACGTCATGGTTAAAAATGTTTTTACTTTCCACCATGATTCTAGAAATATGCCGGTTTCGCGTTTCCTGAGGAAGTGAAAAAAAGACCATGGCCTGATCAAGCGCCCACCAAAGGCCATTGGCATCATAGTTTTTGAATAAAAACCCGTTACCTGAATCGTTTTCTACGGAGACATCGCTGATCGTGTCGTGAATCCCCCCGGTATCATGGGCCACCGGCAAGGTGCCGTATATCGGCGCAATCATCTGGGGCAATCCGCAAGGTTCAAATAAAGACGGCATGATGATAAAATCAGCGGCCGCATAGGCAATATGCTCCATCCGCTCACTGAAGTCACAAATTGCCACTCTTTTTTCCAACCCATGAAACCGAACGATGTCTCTGAAAATCCCTTGATATTCACCGTCTGCCACAAAAACGACCTGGAGATTTCGGTCCCAGTGGGCCGAAATAAAATGGTAAAAAATGTCAGCCAACAGCTGGCAACCTTTCTGATAGGGATCAAGGCGGGAAGGCCAGAAGAACACGGGCGCCTTCACATCTTCGATGAGTTCAAGGGATTTCTGGAGAAACAGCTTGTTACTACGCTTTCCATCCGTGTGGTCGTGGGGCCCATAGCATGCTGGCAGATAGTCATCTGAAACAGGGTCATAGGCAGGGTCCGGTGCATTTAAAATACCCACCGCACATTGATTGTGCCATTTTTGCCACAACTCCTGCTTGACCGATTCCGGAACGAAAGGATGCCGTCCGTGGATGATCTCCTCCAGAAACGTCGGGCTCACCACATTTACAAAATGGGCTGCAAAAACACCACTTGCCAAAAAATCGATAGGATTGTTGCCCCAACTTTCTTCATACTCATATGGCATACGGCTGTAAAAGAGTTTATCCCAAAAATAGGCGGCATCGATTCCCCGGTCTTCTATGTGTGCAAGGGTGGCTTTTTCTGTGTGGATATTATGGATTGTAAACAGGCACGGAATTTCCATCTGCCGCGCCATGGCCGGAATGAGCCCTGTCATCCAATCGTTGCAATGAATCAGATCTGGTTCCACCCGGGGAATCACGTTATTTAAAACCTCTCGCTGAAATGCAAGGGATAACCTCATATTTTGAGGGGCATCCGCCGAATAAACCCGATTCAAGTAATAAAACACCTTGTCTTGGGCAAGATGGACCCTGTCATTCGGCATGACTCGTCGTATTCTCCGCCTTTCACGTTCCAAAAAAGGTGTCAGTTTGTCTTTAAAAATAGAGCGATAATCAGGCAGGGCGATATGCACATCCGCCCCTTGCTGGAACAATGCACTGATAAGACCGGCGGAAACATCCGCCAGGCCACCGCCCTTTGCAGTCAGGCAATTGGACAGATTCCCCATGCGGTCCGGCAAATGGGTAACTTCGGGTGTAACAATAAGTACGCGTGGACTTTTATGAAGAGACATTTTTATTCCAAATCGTCCTTAAGGACGTGATTCACATAACCAATAAATATTCATCTAAATTACTTTTCATGAAAAAACATACCATAAATAATCGAACACGTCATATACGCTTATTAGAAAATAATACATTTCCTGGCACAGGATTGTGGGAAAGATACCGTCGGTTGATTGGCAATACCCAAAATACTGTTAAAAGCAATGTTAAGACGATGGTAGAAAGCGATAGCTCATAGCCATCGGCAAGTTATCATACCGGGTGGTTTTACAACCGCTGCCAGCACGAAACTAAATTTACCGATTCGTATTCAAAGCAGGCGAACCGGTTTCAATCGGCAACTCAATTCGCGCGGCCCACTCGGTCCAGCCGGCATCATACCATTTAACGCGCTTGTAACCGAGCAGATGTTTCAATACAAAGAAGGTCTGGCTGGCCTGATGGCCGGTCCGGCAATGAACGACAACAAGGCTGTTTTTCGACGGAATCAATTCGGCGTATGCCTTGGTTAATTCCAGCAACGGCTTAAATGAAGAAAACCCCTCTGCCGTATAGATATCATTTTTGTATTCCCGGTTCAGCGCGCCGGGAATATGGCCCGCCCTGGCTTCATCACTCTTTTCGCCTGAAAAATAGGCAGGCGGCCTCACGTCTAAAATGACGGCAGTGTTCTGTTTCATATGGTCGTCGGTTTGACGCCAGTCAACGGTGAATGCGTCAGCGGTCGGCGGCATGGGATAATCAGCTTGACCGGCCTTCGGCAACAACGAGGATGTCGGCAATTGTTCTTTCACCCACTTATCCATACCCCCTGCCAGGATACCGTAACGGTTGTGGCCTATACGCTCGAAAGCCATGCCGATCAGGGTCGCATCCCGCAATCGATCCCCACTGTATACCAGCACCACCGTGTCTCCCCGCGCAATATTCAAAAGTGACATTTTCTCAGCCAACAGACTCGCAGGCAGCAACACAGAAGGAACTCCGTTCACGGCCCCCCGAAAACTTTCGCAAGAAATGGCGACGGCACCGGTAATATGCGCCCGATTATACTCGTTTTGATCCCGGCAATCAATTATTTTTATTTTTAACTTCAGCATGTTACCACTAAGCCAGTCGGTCGTGACAAGCCCCGGCAATGTTATCGATTCATCCACCGGCGCAGCCGCCGCCTGTGTTAACGGTGGCACCGCCAAGAAATAATCCCGCCAAGCTCGAATTTGAGCGGCCTTCTCAGGCGTTGTCGGCAAGGAACGCAACGATACCGGTTTTAAACATTCTTCTCGAAACCCTATAAGTCCATCGGTCAGGATATAGACATTTCGGTACCCCCTTCGAAACAATTCATCCCTTGCCTGGGCCGGGTGGGTCATGCCGTTGGAATAGAGCACCAGCATTTTTTTATGCTTATGTTCCTGAACAAACCGGGGCAACTCCGAAAGAACCACATTGACTGCACCGCGGATATGAAACGCTGTAAATTCCTCCGGCGGCCGCACATCCACGGCAACGACCCCCACATCACCGCCATAGAGTAACTCGGCCAACGTCTCAGGCGCCACATGATCTTCAGCCGTTTCAATCTGCTGCAAAAACGTCTCCGTCGTAACAGCCCCAGAACTGTCCGTGGAACGCGTGGCCTCTAACGGCATCTTTTCGCCGGAAAATATAAACAGCGCCAAAGCAGCAATTATGATGCCGGCCGAAACAGTCTGCAATGTCTGGTGATTAATAGGATCGGTTTTTTCTTTGTCGACGATCTTTCGGCGCTCAATGAGCTCACTGCCCCAAAAAAATCCCACAGCAATCAGTGAAAATAAAAGTAAAAATCCGGCCTTGGTAATTCCCAGGCTGGTGTAAATAAAAGCAAGACCGGGGATGCCGAAGCTGCTCTGGCTGCTTTGCCCCCAGGTTTGAAGCCACTTTATGAGCGGAAACAGCTCATTAAAAAAAACGCTCCCTATAACGCCCCCCACAAGAAATATCAAGGCATCGAGCTTTCCGGAAGCAAGCCCCACAGCAGCAGTTCCCGGACACCAACCGCTCATGACAAAACCAACGCCGAAAATGAGCCCAGCGATGATATATGCGCCATAATAGGACGGCATATGATAAATCTGAGACGCCGCATCGATCAGGCCTATCTGTTCAACAAACGCCACCCCCAATGCAGCAGTGATAAGCGCCGTAAACATCACCTTTACCACCGCCATATCCCGGAAATAAAAGACGCCGGCGAGCCGCCGACTGCTTCCAAACCCTGCCCGCTCAAGGGCCAAGCCGAAAAAAAATCCGATTAAAAGGGCCGCGAACAAGGCACCGGTGGAATCAAGGGTCTCTAACCCGTAAAATGTTTTAATCATGCCATTGCCTCCTGAAAAAGTAGGCGACACCATACCCGCCGAAAAAAATACAAATCAGAAACACCAGGCTTCCGGTCAGCAATAACGCCCCGCCGGTAAGGGCCTGGCCGGACGTGCATCCTCCCGCCAGGCGGCTGGCAAACCCGACCAGAATACCGCCCACAAGCGCCCATAGAAAACGCCTGCCGACAGAGCTTTTCTTTCCCTTCTCAACCTTTAGCTGCATCCGACCGTTTGAAAAAGCAGAGAAAAAGCCCCCCACAAAAATCCCACAAAACATATAGACCAAATAATAGGATAGTGGTGTTTTCCCCCAAGCTCCGAAATATTGGCTCGATAAGGTATGGTCTGGAAAAAGCACCCCTTCCAAAAAGGCTGCGATGCGCGCCAGCCCGGCGGAAGCGCCCAGGCCCGCACCCAAAATAAGAAATGAAAGAAGTAAGGTCATTCCCAGCAGAATGCCAGCCAGGTATGGATTTCCATATTGTTTACCGTGATTGTCCATAGGTATCATGGGAAAAACTCCTCATGTTAAGAACGTTAACCCCTTTCTCGACTGCATACTGCCAGCTGACGACTGAGCATGTCAGCAACCGGCGCTCTTTTTCTTTGGCGGATCAGCCGGTTTGGGAGCACCACCGCTCTCCGGTAATATTAACGGCGGCGCATTTTGATTCGACGGCGGCGAGGCCGATCCGGCCGGCATTTTCGGCCCCTCTTCCCCATGGCCGCCGGACCAATAGCTTTCAAGACCACCATAGAGCACCTTAATGGGACGTTCGGTTTTCTGGCTCAGAATCCCCGCCACCGCCATGGCAATACTCCCGTCCCGATCCACCAGAATAAGTGGAGATTTTCCAACTAAAAACGATACATTTTCTATCAGATCCGCCACGTCCACATTTCTTGATCCTGGTAAATTATAATCACTGAAATGCACTGCCGAACGGATATCCACCAGATCAAAGGTTCCAGGCAAGTCCACCATCATTCGATTGAGGGCATCGGCGGAAAGTCTTTCAGGCAACCTTACATAACGGAGGCTTCCCCCGGTTCCGGTTTCCTTGACCGATTCATAGACAGGCAACCCGGCTTTCAGCCAGGCCTCGCTGCCGCCGTCGAGACTCATGGGCTTTTGAAAACCTTTTCGTTCTAAAACACCGACGGCCAGACTAGATCGGTAGGCGGAGTTACATACCGCCACCACCGGTTCTGACGGATCAAGCTGGGTGCAAAGCTGATGTAGCCGGTTCAGGGGCAGGTTCAGCACAGTACCGATTCTAAGCCCCATCCACTCGGTGGGAAGGCGTACATCCACAACCACCGGTGCAGTGCCAGCCTGCATCCGGCCATACAACTCCCGGGGCGCAATAGGCGGTGTCGTCACTACAGGCAGCCCAGCCTTTTCCCACGATGCCATGGTCAAGGCCTCACCGGCATATCCCACCCGATTCAGCCTGAACCCTGCCTCTCTGAGCACCTCCGTATCTCCGACCAACACCAGTTTTGATCCCCAGGGAACCATAATGCCGGTCCAGGTCTCAAAACGCCCACGAACACCGATATTGACAGCACCGTGAATATGACCGGCTGCATATTCCTTTGCATCACGGAGATCCACAAGATAATATTTCTCAGGATCCATGACCTCTTTTCGGGGAGGAAATGCCGGCAGCGGTTTTTCCCAGCCCACCAATGGCGGGCCTTCTCGGTTCATTTTTGCATTATGCTTGAAGTATTGGGGCGCCTCTGGAAGTCCTTCCAAAAGGGCAGCGACGAACGCACCTCGACCGGTGTGCTTGAAATAGGGATTGGCGGATTTTTCCCTGCCGATGGTCGATGTCGGCTCATCACTCAAATGAGCGCCGCACAAAGATCCTGCGCCATGGGCCGGAAATATTCTGACCGCATCGCCAAGCGGCAATATTTTTTGGTGCCAGGAGTCAAACATCGCCCCGGCAAGCCAGGCAGCGGAAGTGGTGCCTTCCATCAAATCCGGCCGCCCGACACTTCCTACAAACAGGACATCCCCGCTGAACATCAGAACCGGAAAATCCGGACGGCTTTTACCAAATACCACGGCACACATGCCATCAGGTGTGTGGCCAGGCGTCTCTATAAATTTAACCCGGGCCTTTCCTACCTGGAAGGTGTCTCCTTCGCCGACGGCGTTGAACGAATATCCTGCTCCGCTTTTTTTACTCTGAATGATGGGGCACTTTATCGCATGGACGACTTCCATGTGCCCAGCCACAAAATCCGCATGGGAATGACTGAGATAGACACCCTTGAGCGTCGCCTTTTCTTTTTCAAGCATTTCTAAATAACTCTTGATATCCCGCACCGGATCAATCAACAGTGCCTGCCCGTCACTAATCAACAAATAGCTGTATACGGAAAGTACCGGCAACTCGAACTGAATCACCTTAAACTCATCGAACGGATACGCGTCGACAACCCGGTGTGCCGATGCATCCAGCGCATGGGTGGCTGATTCCGAGTCCTTAATCTGACCTGCATGGGATAAAGGCGCACCGACAATCAACAATGCGGTAAATAATAATACAAAACCGATTGACAACCTGTTTGCGTTCATGGTTTCCCCCTGGTGACAATATTTTGATGATAACGTTATTTTGGCGATTAATAAGTGATTTCCTAAGAATTAGGTTACTTGCTCACACCTGATGAGCCCTAACGAACAATGGCCACCCCCAAACGAAACGCCCTGTTTCTTTCTTTATAATCAATGAAGCGTTCCGCCAGGGCATCGACATATTGGGCCTGAAGGTATAAATCGAAATTATTGGAAAACAGGTGATGCAAAGGATAGGTCACGTCAAACTGGCCCGAAGCCCCCTCCCTTGCCCACCAAAAAGTCGACCCGAAAACAAAGCTGTCTTGTTTTCCGAATTTGATCTCCAGGTTAAAGTACCCTTTGTAGTCTTCCAAATCCGGATTGGTCTCATCATCGTTGTTGATATAGGCCCATATCTTGGGCGACACCAGCATACCGATCTTTCTTTTTTCATTATAAAAAATAGCATACGGCTTTAGGTAAGCAAAGTTTGTACTTCTGGACACATCGCCGCCTCGCCCGTTTGACTCGTGCTGGAACCCGGTCTGTAGGAAAAGGCCTTTGAGCCATTTGGATCGAATCTGAAGGTTGTTTGACAGATAAAAAACCTCCGGCCGATAGATCGTATCTTCAAACGGCGCAGAGTCAGACTTAAGGTTCCAAAAAGAGGTCTGAGTATAGCCGAAAAAAATCCCTTTTAACCAAGGCAAGTCTTCTGTAATGGAATTGTCCTTATTAAAAAATTGATATTTGAAGCTGATTTGAAATTTGCTGTCTTTCGGATCTGCTCCGATGAGAAAATAGACCGGCTCGTAGGCGGTAAAGTTGACCGCATACGGTTGGTACAAAGAAAACAGAGCGGCTAAAGATGGATACTCGTCAGATAACGGCTCGTCAGGGTCAATACCCTTTTGCACTGTCGGCGCCGGGCCTTTTGCCACTGCAAACATCACCTCATCCGCAACAAGGCCCTCCACCCGGAACCGCACCGGACCTGGGTCAGTATTTGGAATGGTCAGTTTGTATTGCTTTTTAGAAAACGAGTTTTTTTTTAACGTCCACCTTCCCGTAATATTAGACGGCAAGGCTGTGGCATAGGCTGTGGTTTTTTCATTCGGGGATATCAGTTGACAGATCAACTCATCAGGCAAGTTGATTTCAATACTTTCCTCCTCTGTGTTAAACACGAAAACGGTAAATACAGATCGTTCACCGGAAAACACCGTTTTGGCTGGCGGCACGACAATGATTTCCGCATTAAGCGATCGAGCGATAAAACTACAAAAAAGAAGAAAGATAGCCGCTTTTTTCAAAATCTCCCCCTTATTATTTTCTGGCAAGCATATGCCCGTGGCTGAATTCCCACCGCTTGTCCAGGAAGTAAAGGATCGGCACCGTCATTCTTGAAAATATGAGTGAAGCGACCTCACCGGCCATCAGGCTAATAGCAAGCCCCTGGAAAATGGGATCGAACAGAATGACCGAGGCACCCACCACCACGGCCGCCGCTGTTAGCATCATCGGCCGAAAGCGCACCGCACCGGCGTCGATTACCGCCTGATCCAAGGGCATGCCCTGGGCAATTCGAAGTTCGATAAAGTCCACAAGAATAATCGAGTTTCGCACCACGATGCCCGCTCCGGCGATAAACCCGATCATGGAGGTGGCCGTAAAAAAGGCATCCATGGCCCAGTGGGCCGGTAGAATACCGATAAGCGAAAACGGAATGGCCACCATAATAACCAACGGTGTGGAAAAAGACTGAAACCAGCCTACCACCAGAATAAAAATCAAAACCAACACAATTCCAAAAGCAAGGCCGAGATCCCGGAACACCTCGTAAGTAATATGCCACTCCCCGTCCCATTTCATGGCATATTCCCTGTCACTTTCCGGAAGCTTTGCAGTGTGCTGCACCAGCGCGTACCCCTCAGGCAACTTAAGGGACTCAATCTTTTTCTTCATCTCCAAAATGGCGTAGACCGGGCTTTCCATGGCACCGGCCACATCACCGGTCACATAAACAACCGGCATCAAATTTTTGTGATAGATGCTGCGATCAATGCCGGTCTCACGGAACGTCACGAGGGTAGAAATCGACACCAACTGGCCATTGGCAACGGAAAGCTTCACAGCCCCCAACCGCTCAATCCCGGCCCGGGCAGAAAGATGGGGTTTCAGCAGAATCTGTACATCCTCTTTTTCCAACGACTGATGGAGCAACCCAAGGGCCTGGCCGCTGAGGGCTGCTTGCAGGGCTGACGTAATTCGCCCTGTAGAAATGCCATTGATAGCCGCCTTTTCTTTATCGATGTGAACGATATAGCGTTTTTGATATTCTTCCATATACCAGTCCACATCCACCACGCCTTCGGTCTCCTCAAAAATGTTCATTACCTGTTGAGCAATTTCCCGCTGGCGTTCATAATCCGGCCCGTAAATCTCCGCCACCAAGGTTGATAAAACCGGCGGACCTGGTGGCACTTCCGCCACTTTGACCCTCGCCCCATACCGGTCGGCAATTCGTTTCAATTCCGGCCGTACCCGCTTGGCGATATCATGGCTCTGGTTCTTCCGAAGCCCTTTGGGGGCAAGGTTCACCTGAATATCGGCCATGTGTGGTCCCTGCCGAAGGTAGTAATGCCGTACAAGGCCATTGAAGTTAAACGGTCCGGCAGTCCCGGCATAAAGCTGATAATCGATCACTTCATTTACCGTTGAAAGATAGGTACCGAACTCCTGACAGACGGCCGCCGTTTCTTCAAGGGTCGCCGTTTCCGGCATGTCAATGATAACTTGGAATTCACTTTTGTTGTCAAAGGGAAGCATTTTAACCCGCACCCAGCCAAACGCCACCATGGCACATGCCCCCAGGAGCAATACCACCACCAGCAACAAAAAAAACCATCTCCAAAAAGGTTGATGCAGCAGCGGGTCCATCACCTTCCGATAAGCCCGGGTCGACCAGTCTTCCTTGGCGTGATGGTGCTCCCCATCGCCGGATCCCTTTTCTCCCTTTAAAAAGCGAACCGACGCCCAGGGGGTCACAATAAAAGCGATCAGCATGGAAAACACCATGGCCGCAGATGCTCCCACCGGAATGGGACGCATATAGGGCCCCATGAGCCCCCCCACAAACGCCATGGGCAAAATGGCGGCGATGACCGTAAGGGTCGCCAAGATGGTGGGGTTTCCCACCTCATCGACCGCTTCCACAGCCACCTCAAGCCTCGATCTGTTTTCATTTTCAGGCAATCGATAATGTCGAACAACATTTTCCACCACCACGATGGCGTCATCCACGAGAATTCCGATAGAAAAAATAAGTGCAAACAGAGTAATTCGGTTCAGGGTATACCCATACAGGAAAAACACCGCGAGGGTTAACGCAAGGGTTACTGGGATGGCCAGGGCCACCACCCCGGATTCTCGATGGCCGAGTGTGAACCAGATTAAAATGCTAACGGATACCACGGCAATCATCATATGAAGCAGTAGCTCATCTGATTTTTCTTTGGCTGTCTCACCGTAATGCCGGGTAATCGCCACCTGAACATTGTCCGGAACAATGGTTCCCTTTGCATCTGCCAACCGTTCAAGGACCCGATGCGATACCGTTATGGCATTTGTTCCTTTTCTTTTTGCCACGGTAAGGGTCACGGCCGGCCAAACCGCACCCTCAGGCAAACCAGTAATATGGGAAGTCGATTCTGCGTTGGCTGGGCCGGACCCGAAAAACACGTACTGACTCGGTTCCGGGGAACCATCTTCGATGTCTGCAATGTCTCTTAGATAGATCGGGTGATTTTCAGCCACATGCACCACCACACGCCCCACATCCGCCGCATCCCTTAAAAATCCGCCGATATGGACGGAAATGAGTCCGTCAGCACTCGGATAACTGCCAACGTCAAGTTCCTGGTTGGCCCCCATCACCATTTGGGCCACCCGCTGGGCGTCCAGCCCATAGGCTGCCAGACGGATCGGATCGAGCCGCACCAGCAGGGTCCGTCTCTCACCACCAATGAGCTGGGTCAACGAGACATTGGGTTCCCGTTTTATCTGGTCCTCTACTTCGGCAGCGACCCGGCGCAAGGTGTAATGATCTACTTCGGGGCTGGTGAAGGTAAGGGCCAAAATCGGCACATCATCAATATACCTGGGTTTGATCATGGGGGGGGTGACATTGTAAGGGATGCGGTCAAAATTGGCTATCAGTTTCGATTGAAGCCTGACAATCGATTGTTCTTCCGGCTCTCCCACTAAAAACCGTACAATCGTCATGGCCATCCCCGGGCTTGCCGTTGAATAGACATATTCAACTCCTGGAATTTCCCACAGAAGTTTTTCCATAGGCCGGATAACCCGCTGCTCCACCTCAGTGGATGAAGCCCCCGGCATAGCCACAAAGATATCGATCATCGGCACAATGATCTGCGGCTCCTCTTCCCGAGGCAATGCCAATACCGCAGCAATCCCCAAAAGCAAAGAGGCAAGAATGATAAGGGGCGTCAGTTTTGAATCGATAAAGAATCGCGCAATACGGCCAGCAGGCCCAAATTTCATTGTCATGGGGCCTCCTTAACCAGTCGTCCATTTTTCACATCCGGTCCCGGCGCGACGACATATCTTTCATCAGCTTTCATCCCGGAAAGTATTTCCGCTTGCCCATCCGCATACCGGCCGGTACGGACCAATCGAAAACGAAGAAGCCCCTCATTATCTACCTTGTAAACACCTGTCAATTGGCCGTTTTGAACAATTGCACTTTTTGGAATACGTAAAATTTTTGTGGTGCCGCCAGGAATGAATACCCGCGCAAAAAAACCGGATCGCAAATCCGGAATAGAAGGCAATGCCAGTTTTACCTCCACGGATCGGGTGGCCACATCCGCCACCGGCGAAATTGATTCCACCGTTCCCTGAACCTTTGAATCAGCCAGGGACTCAATTTCAACCGCCAATACCTGCCCCACACGAACCGCTTGAATACGCGTCTCCTCCAACACAAAAACCACCCGATACCCTTCGAATCCTTCCAGCCGAAGCAACGGTCGCCCTGGAGACACCAGATCTCCTGGTTCCACGAGTTTTTCTATGATCACCCCGTCATAGGGGGCATGAACAAACATATCCTGGGCCGTAGCGCCTGCTGCATCCGCCATGGCCCGGGCACCCACCACCCGTTTTTTGGCCCCTGCCAGCATTGCTTCTGCCTGGGCCACGGCTGCCATCGCCGCTTCGTATTTTGCCTTGACTTCATCAAGTTCCTGGGGGCTGGCAGACTCACCAGAAACGAGTGTTTGATACCGTTCATATGTATTTTTTGCCAGGTCCGCATTGGCTTTCGCCACTCTCACAGACGCTTCTGCCGTGGTCTGCCCTCGTCTTGCCTCCTCCAATGCCGCCAACGCTCGATCGTGATCCGCATTGATCTGCAGCTGACTCAACGCCACCAGCAGCTGCCCCTTTTTAGCCTGCTGGCCCTCATCAACATTCACGCTAACGACAGTGCCCATTACCTTTCCGGAGAGGGTACTGAATAATTTGGGTTTTACCGTACCAACCGCCTCGTATCGCTGTTGTATTGAATCAGATGCCACGACGGCAGTTCGGGTCGTTACAACAACGGGGGCGCCCGGCGGTGTCGTTCCCGGCTCTATTTTTTCACCACAACCGGCCAAAAAACCGGCGATTAAAATACTGCTCAGCATAAAATAGTATCGCATCATTTTTCCCCGCCCCCCGTATTACGGGTAAATTTGAAGGTTGAACGAAAGATAGCCTCACCTCAGCAAAACAAACACTGATGGCATAAAAAAAGCCCGACGAAGAAAACATCACTCGGTTGGAACATCGAGCACGCCGGATGCCAATTGCAGCCGGATATGGGACACACGATAATCATGTAATGCCTGGTATAGATTATTCCGGGCATTTTCAATTGTTGTTTCGGCATCAAGAAGGTCTACGATCGTTAGCAATCCGCTGGCATACCGGTCTTCTACGATGCGACGGCTCTCCTTTGCCAACGTCACCGTCTCCTCCGCCACACCGATTCGCTGCTTAGCACTGCATGCCTCATGAAAGGCCTTTCGGACCTCAACCTCAATATTCGAAACCAAGGACTGGCGGTGGGCCTGGACTTCGGCAAGCGCCGCGCGCGCCTCCCGGGCCTGGGACACCATTTTGCCACCAGAGAAAAGATTTACTTGCATCATGGCACCCACTGTAAAATTGTCGCCCGTATCGTCAAACCGTTCTGAATTTATCTCGTAATTACCAAACAAACTGATGGCTGGAAAATGCTGAGACGTTTGTTTTTTGACCTCATATTGCGCCATTTCTTCCTGTATGGAAAGCAGACGAAGCTCCGGGCGTTTTTCCAATGCGGTCGAAATCCATTCATCCACCGATTCGCTATAACACTGCTCCATTTTCAGGGAGTCGGTCGGCAAGAACCGATGATCTGTCTGGAACCCGATAGCTGCCCCCAGCGCGGCCATGCCGACAGCCACACCGCTTTCAGCCTCAAATCGTTTCTGCTTCAGGTCTGACAATCTTACCCGCGCCCTCAACAAATCGCTTTTCACTACAAACCCGGCACGATAACGCTCTTCCACCAATTTCAAATGGGCCTTGGCTAGACCGATGGCCTGATCAATCACTTCCAGGCGTGCCGACGCTAACAACAGGCCGTCATAAGAAAGGGCAGCCCCACCAATGATCTCCTGTCGAACCCGTTCGGTTTGAATTTCAGCAGCCAAAAATCCTTTTTTTGCCTGACGCCATCCATACCACGTCTGGCCACTATCAAAGAGCGGCCATTTTACGTCAATGGTACTAACAAAATTATCGATGTCATCCGGGTCGTTGAGAAGTCTCGGATCAAAGTCAGCCTGGGTGATAGATTCCTGATTCAGCTTGGTACCGAACGCCCACATGGGATTATTGGTACGGCTGTAGCGCTCGACAAACGAAATCTGCGGCATAAACCCTGCCTTCGCTTGACCGATGCGCGCCGAAGCCGCATCGACTTTTTGACTGGATGCCACAAGCCGTGGGTGTTTTGACACCGACATTTTTATCGCCTGTTGCCGGCTCAACGGCATTGGTGCAATTTCTGAGAATCCTGATTTCGTTAAAAAGAAAAACAAGAAAAACAACACGAAACAGGCAAAACGGGCAAAGTATTGATGAATAGCCATCAGGGTTTCCTCATTTTCTACCAAACTACATTTTAGAACCTATCGTTAACCTCCGCCAGGTAATCTATAAAAATCCAAATGCTCACGACTTGAGTTTTTGAATCCCCAGAAATTTAAAAACATACTTTTCGTAAAATGGTTCACTAATACCTTTTTTGACCTTACGGAGATAGTATTTTTCAAAAGCGATCTTTGCCAAATGAACCCATTTCCCCTCGCTGGACCAATTGACATTTCGGGGTGGTATTTGTGGCATCGCCACAAATGCCACGCCACGATCTCCAAAATCGGCCAGGCAGACCGCCGTTAACGAAGGCAGGTGAGAAGGTTCCTTGCCAGCAATCAGCTCCCGTATATTGTGTGCTGCGGCCGATGCCATGCTGTCGTTCATATACCCTGTTTTGGGCACACCGACCGGCACAGGGGTCGACTCCACCGGCGGAATAGCAACGCAGACGCCCACCGCAAAAATGTTTTTAAATTTCGGATTGCGCTGATAGGGATCCACCAGAACGAAGCCCTTCTGATTCACAAGGCCATCAATATCCCTGAGCGCGGAAACACCTAAAAATGGCGGCATTATCATTGAGTACTGAAACTCAAGCTCATGCACTTTTTTTTCATTCCCGTTTTCATCCACCTCGCTGACAACCAGATTATCCGGTTCAATCTTTTTTATCCGAGCATTGCATATCCATCGAATGCTTCGCTCACGGAATTTCGATTCAAGGAGCCCTTTGGTGTCCCCCACCCCGCCAAGGCCCATGTGGCCAATGTAGGGTTCTGGCGTTACAAACGTCATAGGAACACGGTCTCTGATTTTGCGCTCCCTCAAATCCGCATCCATAATCAGGGCAAATTCATAGGCTGGCCCAAAACAGGAGACCCCCTGGGCCGCCCCGACGACAATCGGACCGGGATCGGAAACAAATTGCTGCCACTTTGCCCATGCCTTTTCGGCATGATCCAAACGGCAGATAGACTGCGCATAGCCAGCCTCAGGCCCAAAACCTTCTATGCCATCAAATGACAACGAAGGACCGGTTGCAATGATGAGATAATCATAATTCAATATGCTGCCGTCATCCAATTCCAGGCAATTTTTTTCCGGCAATACTTTTTTGCAGCCAGTGGGAATAAAGTGAATTCCTCTTTTCTCATATACCGGTGCAAGCGGCACTTCAATGTCTTCTCTTTTTCGCCAACCGACCGCAAGCCAAGGGTTTGAAGGCGCGAACTGATAGACAGGGAGGTTTGAAACCACTATCAATGAATCTTCAGGTGTCAGCAGGTCTTTCATCTCAAAGGCCGCTGCAACACCCCCCAATCCTGCACCCAGTACGATTATATGTGCCATAATCCTCCCTTATTCATGTTATGGTTGAAGGAAATAATTGAATGTAGCGACATAGTTGCCCATACCGACTAATTGTTTTTTTAGATTAAAAAGAGGGATTCCTAATAAGGACATTTTGTCTATTGACCAAGACGCTTGAGTTTTGATCCAAACTGTTTCAGCATTGAAGCGTGTTAAATACTTTGATAAAAAGATCATAACGCACGCCCCTTGTTTATTCAATTAATTATTGGCAATAAATCTACTTTTGAAAAATTAATAAGCAAACTATTTATTACTAGTTTTTTCCGGAGCAATCAAATGATACAGCTAAAAATGCGATGGGTGGTGGTTCTTTCTTTATTCCTCGCAGTTACTGTCTATGGGAAAGCATTTTCAAGCACTGATAAAAAACTCGTTATTGGTACCAAAGAAGCGCCCCCCTTTTCAATGAAAACAGACGATGGTGAATGGGTCGGCATCAGCATTGATTTGTGGCGCCAGATTGCAAGCGATCTAGAATACGCTTATGAATTCAGACAGTATGATTTACCGGGGCTACTTCAAGGGCTTGAAACAGGCAAATTAGACGCAGCCGTGGGTGCACTTACGGTTACGAGCGAAAGGGAAAAAAGAATCGACTTTTCCCACCCGTTTTATGCCACCGGTCTCGGCATCACCTTGAAATCAAAAAACAAGAACCCTCTAATCGGTTTTTTAAAGAGCCTGCTGTCTTATGATTTTTTAAGGACAGCAACCGGTCTGATCGTACTTATTTTTTCAGTGGGATTGATCGTGTGGTGGTTTGAAAAAAAGAAAAACGCTGAACAGTTCGGGGATAGCATCGGCAAAGGCATCGCTGCCGGATTCTGGTGGTCTGCCGTCACTATGACCACCGTTGGATATGGTGATAAAGCACCGAAAACAACCGTTGGTCGGTTTGTTGCCGTGATTTGGATGTTTGCGGCCGTTATCACCATCTCCACCTTTACGGCCGCAATTTCCTCTTCACTGACCGTCCAACAGCTTGAAGCACTGATCAAAGGGCCGGAAGATCTCCCACGGGTGCGGGTGGGAACGATAGCAGGAACCACTAGCGCCTATTATCTTCAAAAAAAACGCATTGTATACCGGCCATTCCCAAACGCAATTGAAGGCCTGGAAGCAGTCAATTCGAATAATATCGATGCCTTCGTCTATGATGCTCCCCTCCTAAGACACCTTGTCAATACGCGATATACTGGAATATTACAGGTGCTTCCGGGAACGTTTCTGCCACAGGACTATGCCATTGGCTTGCCACCCCGAAGTCCTTTGCGAGAACCAATTAACCGCAGCCTGCTCCAAAAGATCAGCGATCCGGCCTGGCAGAACACGCTGTATCGCTATTTAGGCCAGCGCTGACATAAATTAAAAATCAAATTCCCAGAAAAAATCAACGCCATTGTTCTTATCATCCCCGAGTTGAGTCTCGATACGAATGTTCGGGTTGTATTCATAGGAAATTTCAATCCTGTTTTGGGCTTCTTCTGAAAACCCCCGGCGATAAATGACAAATACATTTGGCCGGATATACTTCCCAAACGAAACAGACCCACCGTTACCATCCTCACCGCTATCCATTGCAAATGAATCGACAAACAGGACATCCCCTAAAATGCTTCGCAGTTCGGAGGCCAGAAGACCACTCGTCAATCCAAGGGCTGCTTTTTCGGCATTAAACGCCTGACCGCCCTTTAATCCATCAGTCGGTTTCCCAAATACCAGATATGATACGATATCCGACGGGTCCATTTGGGGATCACTGTCCAGGGTCAACGTTATCTCCCTTGCCGTTCCGCTTATCAGAATAATAATCGTCACCTTATCGATTTTGGTCGTTGCTTTGATATCGATAACCGGATTGGGATCAGCCAGACCAATAAAGTTGACCGCCCCTTTTTCAACCTTAAACTGTCGCCCCCTGAAATAATAAATTCCCCGGACGGTTTGAAGCCCCCCCAGCAGTCGGAAAGGTTTTCCGCTTTCTTTTTTCAGTAAAACATCCCCAGCCACCTCAGTGTTGATATCCTGTCCCTTCAGCCAAATGTTACCCGGTGCCTTTACGGCCACATTCGCCGCCAGCCGCTGGAAAAATGTAGGCGCTTTCGTCTCTTCAGCAATGTGATGTTCTCGTGGCTCGTCGGCCGGGGCTTTGATGATCTCAATTTCCGGTGGAGTTTCCGGGGCCATTCTGTCCAGGTTGATTCTGCTCTCAAGGATGCGAACGTCCCCCTGAAGCATTGGGGCATCAATGGGGCCAGAGAGTGTTAGATGGGGTGCAACCCTGGCATAAATCGCTTTCTGGTATGGCACATAAAAATCTTCACCGGTTAAAGTAGCATCAATGATTGATGGTTTGCCGCCCCTTAATTTTATATAACCGGTGCCTTTCAGATGTCCCTCTTTATCACCTTTGATAAGTAATTCCTGAATACGGATGGCATCATTCTCGAAAAGAACATTGGCCGCCATATGTTCATAGGTCAGACCGCTCTTGACCAACGTTGCGTGCCCATTTGAAAGGGAAAAGCGGCCGGACAGTTCCGGCGCCGTAAGCGTTCCCTGGGCATTCATATCAATGTCCAAGATTCCATCGAGAAGAAGGTCATGCTTGGCAGGCAACGGCAGATCAGAAAGTTTTAGGTTCTTGGTATTCACCATTAGTTTAAGGGCCTGTTTTCCCGTTGTTTCCACCTGGCCCGCCAATGTAATACTTGTATTGCCGGAAGCCATATTGAAAGACGTCACATCTAATAAGCCTTCATGCCATTTGAGACGAATATCCCCCTGGTTTTTTAAGGTATCCACCCCTGAAATTCCAACCGGCTGAAACACCAAGTCATCCAAGGCTATTTCTGTGGCCTTATCCATGGCTGCATCCACGCGACCTGTCGCAGCCATGCGATGCCCCTTCTCATGTTTGATTTGAGTTTCAAATGTGCCATTACTATTCTTCAAAGTGGCCTTTACATCCACCTGGTCAAACCGGTTCCCGCTTCCTTCAAAACCAGTCATGTTTAATGCTATCGTCGCGTTGTGTTCCGAAAGCCCCCCCTGCCATTCTCCCCCGGCGATCAAAGCCTTCGTAAAAAGCCCCATAGCCCCGACGTCTGTCCCGCCAACCTGGCAGGTAATATGTGGCGCCTGGAGAGACCCACCCAGCATCGTGTTGATACGGACCGTTCCGGATGGAGAGAGGTCCCTCGGCAAATCAGGCTTGATTGCCAAAACGGCATTATAAAGCTGACGAATGTCAGTAAAATCCCCCTCGACAGAAAGGCTACCGGTTTGGTTCGTAGCGTCCATTCGCCCCTTAGCATTCAAGGTTCCAATGTCCGACGTCAACGCAACAGCTGCTTTGGCATCAAATTCGGAAACAGTTCCCTGCCACGCGCCTTCAGCATCAATACCTTTTACGAAAACCCCCAAAAGCCCGATATCGTTCCCGAGGACTCGGCAGGTAAGATACGGGGAATGAAATTGCCCGGCGATTGTCGCTTCTATTTTGGCCTTCCCAGAAATTTCCTGTTTATTGAGTATTGCTGGCAAAAAAGGTGACATGACCCCGAATAATCGGTTAAGGTCCTGCAAATCAGCGGTTGTTGTGATGTTACCAGCGGCCTTGCCAGGGGTCACATTTCCCATAGCGGTTAGCCCACCAAAATCAGTCTCAACCTGAAACGATTCAACCGACAGAGCGTCATCCTGCCAGAAACCCGTTGCATGCACGGCATGAATCGCCCCCACTGGCAGAGGGACACCGGAGACAGAAAGTGGGGTATCGTGTGGGGTAACCGTTAAGGCAAAGCGTACTTTCGAAAAATCAAGCGCCACCGGTAGGGTCGCAGTGGCCTCAAAGTCTAAATTTGCCTTTCCGGACACCCCTGCCCGTTGGAGCGGGGCAAACCCTTCAGCCACAACATGCTTCAAATGAACAAACAAAGATGCTGCTTGTGAGCCACTGCCAGAAAGGTTAGAAATCTGGCCGGCCGCTTTCAAGTCGCCCAGAGAACTTGCCACATGGGAATCTTTTAGTCGCAGTGTCCCGTCTATAACGTCAACCTCAAAACGCCCCCCTTTAATGTGGGTGGGCCCAAAATCGGAAGGCAGGATGTCCAATTCAACGAGCCCCGCACTGGCAAAAAAATTGTCAGCTGTTTTGAAGTGAACTTTGAAATCTGTGTTCAGGTCGCCAGTAAAATCGGTTGCAGCGTCAATCGGCAATATGGCCGGATTGAATGATCGTACTTTTCCGTTCAAGGTGATGTCAATCGCCGGTAAGGCATCAAGTTCAATGGCCCCATTCGCAGAAAGCGCTGTTTTCCGGTATTGAAGGTCCGTCTGGCAGGTAACACGGGCCGGGTTCCCCTGAACAGCTAAAAAGCCAGTCACATCCTCCCGAAGCGCTGTCTCTAAAGACAACGCCGTCTCTATCTCTGCAAGGGAGAGCCGGTGACAGGTCAGTCTGAAATCAAATGTCGGCAGTTTGTTCCTGAAAGAGGCCTTGCCAGACAATTCAATGGACGACTTCTCTGACTCAAGCCCGAGGGACTCGATATCTAATAGCAAAGCATCAGGATCAAACGTGGCCCTACCCCGAAGGGACAGTTGTTGAAACATTGGTCGATTCACGGCAAATTGGGCCGTTTCAATATGAATGCCCAAGCTTTGCCCATAAGTCGCACGAAGGCGGCAGGTTGCTATGTCGAGCTGACGCTTGGCCGGTGGCATCGTTTTTCCGTCGATGATGGAAAAATGGCTGTCTTCTATTGTCAAACGCTGGACCGCCACCATAATATCAGATGCTTTCGTATCTTCGGGGGGCAGGGTAGCGGCCTGGTTTTTCATGAGCTTAGAAACATTCCAGACGCCAGTCTCATCCTGGGAAAGGTTTACCCATGCCCCACGAATGTTGATAGCATTGATAACTATTTTTTTCTGTATCAATAGCGGAAGGAAATAGGTAACCGACAAATCTTCCAATGAGATCAGGGGACCGGTACCATCTGCCAGCGTAAAATCCTCAATGGCAACATCAGAGATAAAATTCCCCCGGATGTCTCCAATAGTGGCGGTAACATTGAGGTGGCGTTCAATTTGGGCAATTAAAACCGCCTTCAGGCTGGATCTTGCAGCCCCTGTTTGCAACAGCAAAATAGCCGCTGACAGAACCAATAGCAACACAAGCGCCATCACGATGACCGATTTCGCCACCCTGACCAACCATATCGATCTGTTCACCCCAGGGGACGGAGAAACCGGTTGATGATTATGTGAGTTCCGCCGCATCCGCTTCTCCCTCAAAAGGCTTGCCCAATACTGAAATGGATTCGCCATCGGTCCTCATGGGAGGTCTCCGGATTCAACTTGTAACCGAGGTCCACCCGAAGGGGACCCACCGGCGTATCATACCGAACGCCAACACCGCTGCCAAACCGCAGATTTCCTGTTTCATAGGTAAATGCCCTGTCTTCAAGCGAGCCCATATCAAGAAATAAAACACCAGAAAGCGATTGATAAATCCGTCGACGAAGCTCCATGTTGGCATTCAAGGCAGAAAGGCCACCCATGGGGTTTCCATTATCGTCCAACAGCCCCAAGCCCTGATACCGGTAACCACGGACCGTGTTGCTGCCGCCCAGAAATAGCCGTTTGAAAATGGGGATATGGTCCGTATTTTCTATTTCACGGATACTCTGGGCCCTAAACCGGCACGCCACCACGGTCTCGTACGGTAAGGGATAGTAGGCCTTCACTTCGAACTCGGGCGCGAAAAATGATAGGGTCGATCCGAGCACCACCGATGCCGTATCCAGCATCATCGATAGAACGTACCCCCGGGTTGGATTGATATCATTGTCAGTGCTATTTCGGACCGCCCCAACCCTGCATGAGGAAATTAAGAAATCATTTTCACGCCGAAATTCAACCAATTCGTCCGTATCTGTCAGATCCAGGTTCTCAAGGCGACTGATGTCAAGATGATACCCCCATGTTGTCTGCCATTTATTTCCCATTTTTCGGTTCAAGGTCAGATTGACGTAAGTTTTTATGCTCTCATAGGAATCGAGCATTTCTTTCTCCGCACCGCCACCAACAGTCAAGTTGCTTCTATCATCCCAAAAATATGGCTGCGTATAAGCTCCCAAAATTCCCTGGTAAAGATCGGAGTGTTTGACGTCCAAGCCAAACCGGCCGGCCCACTCGCGGAAATTTCGATATATCCACCCGGCCCTTAACCGCACCCCGTCTTCGCTGCCATATCCGACACCAAATTTGAGGCTTTGTTTCCTTTTAGGTTTAAGCGTCAACCCCATCGGCACCTCAGTTTTACCTTGCTCGGGTTCTTCCGTTTGTATCAATGCCGATTTGAACACATCAAGGTTATAAAGATTTCGCTGGCTCTGCTCGATTTTACGCGTCTCATACCCGTCCCCGGCCTTAAAGGTAATGGCCCTTTCAATAATCACCTCTTTTACCGGCCTCGTTTGTTCCGTAAACCCCATAGCGCCAAAGGTATATTCCCGACCGGGTGTAATATTAAATGAAATGGCCGCCGTGTTGACATCTGGCCGGACAACCGCCCGGGACACGACCGTTGCGAAGGGGCACCCCCTATTTCCAAACAGTTTCTCAATTAAAATCTTTGATTCCTTGTACTTGGCAATCTCAAACGGTGCTTTCTCCTTCAGCGGAATATGGGAAATGATCTCAACGTCTGTAACCATTGAGTGGTCGTCCACTATATTGATATCAATGGTTTTAATCCTCACAACGGAGCCTTCGGTCACAGAAAAAACCACTTTCGCAGTATGAGACGGCGGGGAGATTCTCAGGGAAGGTTCTACCACAGGTTTTTGTTCTTTGGCAGATGGAGGAGACAAGGCCTTAATTCGCGTCACCGTATATTCGGCCGTTGCATTGAAATAACCATGGGCCTGATAATATTGCTTGATCTTTTTAAGATCGTCCACAATATCATCTTCGGTCAGTACAGGTTTTTGGCGCCAAAATTTCCATCGAGCAGGCAGTTGGGCATTCAAGATCTTTTGAAGCGCTTTCCGGTCAACATGCTGAACGCCCTTTATAGAGACGCCGTAAAGCTTAAAAGGCATTTCATCGGCCGCATCTGCCGTGACAATATTAAAACAGAATATCAGAACAAAAAATACAATTTGAAGCACTCGGTTCTTGTGCAGATCCAAACTCAAATAGGCCCCCTGGCACCCTGCGGTCCGTACCTTTCAATGCTACCAACAATGCATGGGCTATTGCAACAAAACATCAAAGATGAAGACGTCATCATCTACTTTAAACTTACTATACTGATAGATTTTTAAAAACAACTAGGAAGGACCTTTTTTACAAATTCATAAGAAATTGCTTGCACCTTACAGTTAGCAACTATATTAAAATTACCATGGTAAGAGCTGTTGAAAAAGCGTATGAGCGCTTCATTCGAATCAGGGGCAATCCCAAAGAAATCGCTTTAGGGTTTGCACTCGGGCTATTCATTGGTGTCAGCCCAACGATGGGTATTCAAATTCTAATTGCAATATTCATTGCTTCCATACTCAAATGGAATAAATATGCTGCTGCCATTGGTGTGTGGATCACCAACCCCCTGACAGCTCCCTTTATCTACAGCCTTACATATCTCACCGGCACCAAGATCACAGGCATTCAAAATTCCTTGAAGTTAACCGGCAATTTTGATTGGGACACGCTAATCGATTTATTTCACAAGTCTCCCGGCATCATGACTGCTCTGGTTGTGGGAGGGGTGTTCGTTGGACTTCCGCTTGCCGTAACTGGTTATTTCTTAGCCTTCACTGCCGTTGAAAATTACCAAAAACGGCTAAAAGAAAAACTGCGCGAGAAAAAAGAAAAACTAAAACAAAAAGTTAAACAACGAAAACAACATAAAGCAGCCTTTCACTCCGGAAACAAAAGAAGAGAGGTAAAAGACATATCCAAAATCCTTCCCCCTGATGCCCCCGGGCAAAATTGACAATTCCTTGTCCAAGCATGGACTTGAACATTTTCCCCGACAATTTGCCCCTCATCCTTTGGGATGGGTATGCTGGCGGGGACATTCCATCACGTATATAGCAGCAGTTTACAATCCATGGCATGTTTTAAGAAATTTTCTGCCGTCTGAATTTTAACGCCATCGATGAAATCCTTTTCTGTAAACTTCATCATATCAACTGTCATCTTGCAGGCAACAAACTTGACACCTTCCACCAGAGCCATTTCCTGAAGGTCAGGAAGGGAAGGGATGTTGGCCTCTTCCATTTTTCCCTTCATCATCCAAGTGGCCACCGCCGACATGCCGGGGATGGCCCCCATGAACCCAGGTGGTTGGAATTTAGCCTTTTCCACCCATCCTTTTCGGATGACATTGATCCCCATGAAGGTATAAAAAACAGTGGCATCCATCCCCAACCGACTGGCGTTTATGCCGAGAATCAGTCCGGGATAAACCCCGTCCAGAGTATCTTTAGAAGTGATAAACGCAGCAGAATTTTTCTTACCTTCAGTTTCGTTCATAGTCTTTCTCCTCTGATAAAAAGATGATTACGATGGTAAAAATGGGTTTCAACTACTTGATTATTGAAGATATGCGCTTTTTGAATAATATCGAATCCAGTGAGTATTTGCAACAAGCTGTCTCTCAAATTGCAAATAACCTATTAATAATAGGAAGGAAAAAAACAAACCGATGAATCAATTCGCCCCATTGCGGGAAATGCTGCTCGGAAAGTGTGTTTTGGCAAAAGCAACCCTCGATTCAATCGTCATCTCGTCCGTCTCCAATTTTTCAATGGCTTTCAGCCGGGGCAACAACCCGCTTTGGTTCGCAATCTGGATACTTAGCCCTGGCCGGGCATTCAGTTCAAGTACGAGGGGCCCTAGGTTCCGATCAATGACCATATCAACCCCCAAATATCCTAAACCAGTCAGTTCTTTTGCCGCCGCAGCCTGACGCAATAACTGATCCCAGTAAGGGATAATGATACCGGAAATATCAGACCCCGTGTCCGGGTGGATCGAAATAAGCCGGTTCTTCATAACCGCCGTAAGGGTGCGCCCTGTCGCCAGGTCAACGCCCGCCCCAACGGCCCCCTGGTGCAAGTTGGCCCGGCCGCCTGAATCCCTCGTCGGTAGGCGAACCATCGCCATCACCGGTATGCCATTAAAAACGATGATTCGAATATCCGGCACTCCCTGATAGCTGATATGCTCAAATACCGGATCAAATCGCACACGGTACTCTATCATGGCCCGATCGTTCTGCCCTCCCAGGCTGAACATCCCACTTAAAATATTACTAAAATGGAATCGCAGGGCCTCTGCATCCAGCAATTCCCCTCCCGCCTTTCGATAGAGGGTACCATTGCTGGCAACAATTACACAAATACCGTTGCCGCCTGACCCGCGTGCCGGTTTGATAACAAAATCTTTATGATTTTTGAGGATATTTTCAATATTGCGGATCTGGTGAGTTTCAGATACCACAGCATACAGCTCTGGCACCTTGAGGCCATGGCGCTGTGCAATTTCTTTGGTCCGCAATTTATCATCCACCAGTGGATAGAGCCGTCTTGAATTGTAGCGGAGGGTAAACTCGGTATTACGATGATTTATACCCAGGATTCCGTTATCGTGTAACCAACGGAACTGATTAAACAACATTGTCATCACCACTACTGGAAGTCTGGAACCCCCTGATCAAGGCCTTGAATCGCCTCAGCTCTGTGAGCCGATATCCAGTATACCGTCCCAGGAGCAGAATCACGGCAAGCACAACGAAGAGTAATTCTGGGAAAGTGAATACAAGATGACCAATCAGTGGAATCCCCATCACAAGATAAACCAACGCAGCCGCCATCAGCGTCCCCCACCCCTGGAGAACAGCTTCGAACGGCCCGGTTTCGTCCCACACAACAGACATACGTTCTATCGCCATGGTCATGATCACCATTGGGAATAGAGCTACAGACAGCCCCCGCTCCAAACCCAATTTGTGGGTAACCATGCTAAAGGTGAGCATCAAAATCACCACAGCTGTGAGGATGGCGGCAAGTCGCGGTACCACCAGGAGTTTAAGGTGTTCCAGGTAAAGCCGAATGGACAACCCCAAGGCCACAAGGATTGTGAAGAGAGCCAAACCCCATACCAACCGGGTCTCCCGGAAAGCGAGGGCGATCAGCACCGGCATGAAGGTCCCGAAGGTACGCAATCCGACGACATTGCGCAGCAGTACCATAACCAGTGCTCCGATAGGCACTAACAGCAGAATCTGATACACCGCCTGGGACTCAAGGGGAAGCCCAAACAGGGAAAAGGTGACAAATAGTGGGTGTTTGTCGCGACCCGCCTCAACAGCTGCCTGCAATGCCAGGGGCCGGCTGGCCATTATAGAGAAATTAGCTTGTACATTGTTAGTACCCGATGCAGTGATGAGTGGTCGGTTACCACGCCACCAGGCCAAGTAATTGGCATTCATCCCCTTTTCCGCCGTGGTTACATTATAGGCACCCCAGTGGCTATTGTGAAATATTTCAAGCCAATGAACGATGGGTGCTTCCCGTCGCTGCTCTCCAAGCTGAATCCCATGAACGACCCGTGCGTTCACCCCAGCGATGGCCAACAGTTCCACAGCCAAAGCCGCTTTATCTTCGGGTAACGGTTTTTTGCCCAAGAGCAGCAACACCTCATCCGAGGGCGGACTCTGATTAAGTTCTTTGAGGAGCTCTATGGTCAGATTGCTGGCATCACTGGAACGATCCCGGGCCACGGTTACAATTGCATTGACCGCAGCCCTTCTTGATCCTGTCCATAATTTTGTGTCAGCCGGCGGGGGTGTTTCCAAGGCAATTAAGGGAACTCCACCGCCTGCGGTCACGGTTGCGGTATAGTAGAGATGTTGAAGTCCTTGGGCCTCCCGGATCGACCAGTTGACCCATCGGTTATCGCCCCCCTTTCTGATGTGCATACCGTATTCTCTGGAAATAAAATTTTCGTTGGTAATCCGGTGTTCTGCCCCCTGACGCGGCACATACATCTTGATTTTAACCGGCTTGTCCTGAGCCAGAAAACTGATATGCGTCTCTACAAGCCACACTTGGCCATGTTCGTGCGGCACCAGGGGAAATCCAAACGCCAGGACCCGGTAAAGAAAAATAGCAATACCTAAGCAGACAAGAGTCGATGTCAGAACATACAGGTGAAGGCGACTCATTTAATCTCCATCGGCGGACAAGCGGTCTTTATTGTAAACTTCGCAGCGGCGTCCACTAAGAAGGCTTCCCTCAAAAAGCTGCGCCCGATAATCATGGCGTAATTAAAACCAGACCGGGGAGCTAAATTCACCTGCACAATTTTATGGATGCTGCCGAGGCAGATGCCCAAATTGACCACAGGACGCTTCAAGTAATCCCCTTTACGGCTTTTGATCAACGTTTCACGAACCAAGGGCCTCTCAAGAACAGAACGCTTCCCCTTTTTATTCCACACCTCAAACCGGACCCAGGTCTGCCCCTCCTTTTTGAACGTTGACAGGACTTCCGCCCTGATGGATGAGTGCTTGGCGCCGGTATCCATTTTGGCCACCAATTGTATACCGGAAGGGTCAATTCGAACTTTCTCAAGCCATCCCACCACTGGCAGGTTTTCTGCGGTTGCCAATTCCAATAAAGGTACAACAGATACCATAATGAGTAAAAAAATAAATCGTAAATTCATAGGCCTTGGTCGTTTCACTAAGCTGGTCTTCAATATGTTGGTGTTTTAATATTGACTTCAAGCTAAAAATTACAGAAGATTTATAGAACACCATGCATGATTATACAATGGAATTATTTCTAATATTTCCATCTTGGGATACAGATCCACGCCGATAAAAAACAGCTAAAAAAGCAATATAACAACATGCAATACAAAGATTATTACAGTATCCTCGGTGTGGAAAAAAATGCCACAGCTGATGAAATCAAAAAGGCGTCAATAGCGGGTCTAGGGTACGACTTAAACATCAAGGCCATCCCGGACATTTTGGAGCTGAGGCTGGAGATCTATAACTCATCATTGAAATTCAGGCCCATGCCCGCTTTCATCGCCAGGGGGATGACCTGAAATTAACGTTATCTGTGAATATGTTTACCATGATCCTGGGCGGTCAAGTGACCGTTGCGGGTATCGATCGAAGTGTTCGGCTCGACATCCCACCTGAAACTCCCAACGGTCGTGTATTCCGGCTGAGGAGGCTTGGCATGCCGAATATTAAAACACCTGAAAAACGGGGGGATCTTCTGGTAATCACCGAGGCAATACTCCCCAAAAATCTTACTGATAAAGAAAAAGAGCTGGCCACACAGTGGAAAAACGCCCGATAACAAGTCATAAAGGGAGAAGTTTTTCATGACAAATCAAACCATACGGAACAAACTTGTATTCAAGGCGACTTCCTATACACTGACCGCGGCTGCTGAACTGGCAAGGGTAAATGTCGAGTTTATCATCGAATGTGAGCAAAAGGATATTATTCGACCGGTTGTTTTAGAAGGCAGAAAGCTTTTGGATGCCGATACCGTTAAAAAACTTATAAGGATCCGGCATTTGCACCATGACTTGGGGTTGGAGCTTTCTGCCATCGACTGTATCCTTCACATGCGGAGGCAAATCATATTGCTTAAAAGGGAACTACTTGAAATGGAACAACGCATGACAGAACGTGAAAAAGAACTTCTAGAAGAAATTAATCGTCTTCAAAATCAGGATGCCCTTAAACCTTAAAGGGGGTAGCATGGAAAATGAGTTAAGCTTTTCCTTTGAAGAGGTGGCCGGCGAAGACGAATCGAAACAGGAGCTTGTTGAAAATGGGTTTACATTTATAACCGAAAGGAAGATGAGGCAATGGTATTAAAAGAAATGCGTCTTATGGGTGTAATTATTGCTGTTTTGTTTATCATTGCAGGAACCGCGTTAGCGCAGCAGGAATCTCAAGCATCGAGCATGTCCTTAAAAGGTGCCGAGGCATTGTATGTTAAAGTGTCGAATTTAGACCCTGACCTTAAAGAAAGGTTGTCTAAGGAAAGCATCACGGAAGCTATCCTGAGATCCGAAATAGAGCGAAGGCTTAAGGCAAAAGGTATTAAGGCCATGGCCGAAGAGCAGTTCCGAAAAACCGGAAAAGAAAATTGCCTTTATTTAAAAATTGAAATTGCCGCCATTGAGCCCAAAAGCGAGTATATTAAAATCGCCGACAGTACCAAGCTTCCTCCCACAAAATTTATCTACAGATTGCGACTCGAATTCCGTCAGGAAGTGGCGCTTGCTAGAAACGCGGGCATTAAAGTCATGGCAACAACCTGGATGAAAGACGATTTCGGCTACCGGCGCCTGAGCCTTATCCACGACGCAGCATTAAGCCTCACGGATATGTTTATTCAGGATTTTCTTTCAGAAAATCGTTAGGAAATGGGGGAATAGTTAGCCAGATAATAGCCCGCTTCGGGTTGACGCTTCAACCGATAGCCCGGAAACGATCCAAGATTACGGCCTGACCCGGGCCAAGGGGTTGGTGGTACTATATGTGGATGATTGGTCCCTTGGGAACGAAGCCGGTCTTTTATCTATCGATATCATTAATTTAAACTGAAAAGACGATAGATCACCAATGGTAACTAACCATGAATGAAAGCACCCGAACAAGACTTGCCATCACCATAATGACGGTCGCTCTTATCTTATCGTTATTCGAACCATGTCACTCAAAAACGGATTCAAGCATCGTCCGGGAATCCCTTCGAAACAGGATCGAGACCATGCAGCATACAGGTGAGATAAGGATCCGCGATGCAATCGTCCACACAAAAATATCACTGCCACGTTTTTACGAAGCCAGAGGGTTTCAACCTGCATGGATAACGGACGAAGGTTTTGGTCCGGCGGTAAACGACGCCATGGACAGGCTTCGCAGCGCAACCGAAGAGGGCCTTGAACCGGCCGATTATCATCTGAACCTGATCGAAATTTATAGAGAGCAACTATCGGACGGCACAAAAGAAAAGGCCAAGCGAACACCAGCTGCCCAGGCCGAATTTGATTTACTTTTGACCGATGCTGTTCTCCTCTATCTGTCCCACCTGTTGGCAGGCTCGGTCAATCCGGAAACCTTTGATAAGGAATGGCACGCCAATCGCAGGGAGGCGGATTTGGCAAGCCTTCTCCAGGATGCCCTGACCACCGGCAACCTTCAAGATCTCGTTGCGAAGGTATCGCCTCGTTCAGACGGATACTTCCGATTGAAAAACGCTCTTCGCTCATACCGCAGCATGGCGGAAAAAGATGATTGGCCAAGCATTGCGCCGGGACCCAAACTTCAAAAAGGTGATTCGAACGTCCGGATAACGCTCTTGAAAGACCGGCTGAAAGCCACCGGTGAGCTCAATGCCGCTGAAAATGGAAACGAAACGGCGGCGCTTTTTGATGGAGCCACCGAACGTGCGTTGAAACGGTTTCAAAAACGCCATGGGCTTGACGCGGACGGCATTGTGGGGCCAAGGACATTAGCTGCGTTAAACGTCACGGTTGACCAGCGCATCGAACAAGTGAAACTCAACCTTGAACGGTGGCGCTGGCTTCCCCAGGACCTCGGACAAAAATATATTTTGGTAAACATTCCCGACTTTAGTCTGAACCTTCTCGAGAAAGAAAACTCATTGCTGCAGATGCGCGTGGTCGTTGGAAGATCTTACCGCCGCACGCCGGTATTCAGTGATCGAATCACCTATATCGTTATAAATCCCCCTTGGGAGGTGCCTTACAGTATCGCCGTCAAAGATAAACTGCCGCTTATTAAAAAGGACTCTGACTATCTTGCAAAAATGCACATGAGCGTATTTACGGGATGGGGCTCCGAAGCCAAAAAAATCGATCCCGCCGGCATTAATTGGATCGCTTTGAACGAAAGGCATTTTCCCTACCGGCTGCGACAGGCGCCGGGGCCCTGGAACGCACTGGGACAGATAAAGTTCATGTTTCCGAACAAGTTTGACGTATATCTTCACGGCACACCGGATCAGGAACTCTTTTTAAAAGAATCCAGGAGCTTCAGCTCCGGCTGCATCCGCTTAGAAACCCCCCTGGAACTGGCGACCTATCTGTTGTCTTCCGATCCAAAACTGTCACGGGAAACAATTTCGAAAATCATATCGGAAAATACCGAGCGCACCATTCGGCTGCCGGTGCCGATGCCGGTTCATTTGCTCTATTGGACCGCATGGATCTCGGAAGACGGTACCGTCAACTTTCGCGAGGATATCTACGGTCGTGACAATCTGCTCGCCAATGCAATGGAACAGAAGTGACCCTACCTTTAATGGGTGCCGCCTCTGCGGTAGACCGGCCTTTCAATTAAAGGCCCCTTATCCGGCTGCGCCAGAAGTGCTGAGTGCTAAGTCCTGAGTACTAAGTATTTGATCCCTTCTACCGACATGCACGCTAAGGCGAATGTTTCGGCTTAAGGGTCTGGTCTGATCTTCAGCTGATTCGCAACGGCCTGTGTCGCCTTTTGAACGGCCTCGGGATCCCCCAGGTAATACCGTTTGATCGGGTGAAGGTCATCTTCAAGCTCATATACCAAAGGGATACCCGTTGGAATGTTAAATGCTGTAATATCTTCCTCCGACATATCTTCCAGCAGTTTGACAAGACCCCTCAGGCTGTTGCCGTGGGCGGCGATCATCACCTGCTTTCCCGCCGCCACCACCGGTGAAATCGTATTTTGCCAATAGGGAATGAATCGCTCGACCGTATCCGCCAGGCATTCGGTCAACCGAAGATCTTCGGAATCCATGCCCGCATAGCGGGGATCCCGGCCCGGGTACCGGGCATCCTCCCTTGTCAGAGCAGGTGGTCTGATATCATAGCTGCGCCGCCAGATATGCACCTGTTCCATCCCATATTTTTGGGCGGTTTCGCTTTTGTCAAGCCCCTGAAGCGCCCCGTAATGCCGTTCATTTAACCGCCAGCTGTGAACAATGGGCACCCACATCCGGTCCATTTCCTCCAAAATCAGCCACGCGGTCTTCACGGCCCGTTTCAAAACAGACGTATAGACAACATCAAACCGAAAATGCTCCTTTGTCAATGCGTTGCCGGCATCCACGGCCTCTTTTCTTCCTTTTTCGGTAAGCGGCACATCGGTCCATCCGGTAAACCGGTTTTCACGATTCCAGAGGCTCTCACCGTGACGAATCAACACAAGCCGTTTCATCTTATTTCCCCCCTAAACCGTTCGATATACCGCCAGAGCTTCCTCTATTTTCGTCCCTTCCACAGTGATCGCGTAAATGGCGTTGCAGAAGCGGACTGCATCATTAAAAGACCGTTGATGAATATTTCTGCCTGTTGCATTTCCTGCGGCTCCGCAAACGTTGATCTGGTAGTGCAGCAATTGTAAAAATTTCTCCGGATCGTCCGTGGAGCCACCGGCACAAACCACCTTTGTTCGCCCGGCGGACAAGACAGCTTCTTTAAGGGGATTTTCGGATGCCGACTTTACCGAAGGATAATTGACCTTAACGAAATCCGCCCCGAGGCACGCCGCAACACCGGTTGCACCGGCGATAAGATGAGAATCCTTTTCATCCTTGACGGCAGCGCCCCGAGGATAAACCCATAACACGGTAATCAGGCCGTATTGGTGCGCATCAAATACAAGCCGGGCGGCCTCCCGTAGCATATTCTCTTCATGTTCACTGCCCAGATAAAGGGTATAGCCCACACCTAAAATGTTAAGCCCGCTGTTTTTTTTAAATGAAACCAGTCGGTCCATATCCAGCCATTGCAGACTCACCGGCTCGGATTGGGATGTTTTCACCAAATGGGTTTTGGAATTCATCTTGATCAGATAGGGAATGCTTGAATAATCCATCCCGTATCTTGCAACCAGGCCCAACTGAGCCGCGAACACCCCGATACGACTATTGGCGGCGATTCGAAACAGGTGCTCCGGGTCGGCGTCATCCGGATCAACTCCGGGGCCGTAAAAATCATCGTTGAGATGTTCAACTTTCTGATCCCCGGCAAAAAGCATCAACCGACCGCTTGAGCGGGTAATTGCCAAATAGTTTTCAATGTAGCTTTTTCTCATCGATTTGGGAACATCAAGCGGCACGATGACATCCCGGGCTTCTATTTTTGCCATGATTGAATCTCCTTTTCGAAATAATATAAATTAATCGAACATGCTTCTCTGCTCAGGGCTCGCGCAGATAAGCGTAGATGCCCCTTTTTGCGTACGCTATCTTCAACCGGTGCTCTGCATGGCCGCTGCAATACCGTTGATGGTCAAAAACAAGGCATGGCGCAACGCTTCGCTTTCAACATCCGATGCGTTTTTCCAGCGCTTGAGCAGTTCCACCTGTATCAAATTGAGCACATCCGCGTATGCGTTGCGCAATTGGATGCTGCTTCGCGTCGTGGGTCGTTCGGCCAGAAGGGCCGACTGACCGGTTATCGACAAGATCCCCTTTTCGGCTAAGCCATATTCCTGGGCGATAGTGCTATGAAAGGCATGCTCGGAAAGGGTTTCATAGTGGGCGGCAATGGGAAGACGGGTACGCACCATCTCCAGCTGAACGTTGTCTATAACGGAAGAAAAAAACGGCCACGTCGAATACATTTGGCGCAGCAGGTTTCGATGCTCTTTTTTCAGGGCGCCGGCTTCGGCCAGGGCCGTTCCGATGCCGTACCACCCCGGCAGATTGTACCGGGTCTGGGTCCAGGAAAACACCCACGGGATGGCCCGCAGATTCTCGAAATTGAGACTTTCGCCGGATTTTCGCGACACGGGCCGAGATGCAATCGGCAACCGGCCGATATGATCAATGGGGGTAACCGCCCGAAACCAGCTCCAAAACCGGGGATGGTCAATCAAGGCACGATATGCGGCCATTGATCTGTTTGCCAAAGTTTCCATGACGATTTTCATATCCGGATGGCACTCAAATCCGCAATGGTCATTGTGCATGCCGGTTAACACAGCGGCCACAATTTGCTCCAGATGATGGTGAGCAATCTCCGGACGGGCATAGCGGAACGAGATGGTTTCGCCCTGTTCTGTAAACCGAATGCGCCCGTTTCGGCTGATCGCCGGCATGGCGAGAATGGCCTGGTGGGCTTGCCCACCGCCCCGCCCGATGCTGCCGCCGCGACCGTGAAAAAACCGGAAACGGATGCCGTGGTCACGGCATACGGCGGCCAAAGCCTGGTGGGCGGATTCCAACGCCCAATTCGCCATCCAATACCCACCGTCCTTGTTGCTATCGGAATAACCGAGCATAATCTCCTGAAAGTCCCCACGGGACCGGAGGTGCCTGCGGTAGAGCGGGTCGGTGAAAAGCCGTTCCAGCAAATCGGCGCCATTTTTTAGATCGGTAATGGTTTCAAACAGCGGAACCACATCCAGGGGAATCTCCCACCGGCCATCCCGATGCTGCCCCATGCCGGCCTCTTTGGCCAAAAACAATACTTCCAAAACATCGCTGACAGCGTGGGTCATGCTTATGATATAGCCGCCAACGGCGTTGGGATCCGTACCCATGGTCTTTGACATTAATCCGAAAACCTTGAGAACATCGTCGGTCGTTTCCGCCGGGCTACCGGGATGACCTGCCGACGATCCGGGGTTGAGCAGCGCTGAAGCCAGAAGCGCCTCCCTTTCCGGCTCCGCCATATCTTCGTACCTATCCGTAACTCCTGATGCTTTTAACAGATCGGCCACAGCTTCTTCATGTACGCCGCTGTGCTGACGAATATCCACTGCGGCAAGGTGAAACCCGAATGCTCGGCTGCGGGCAATCAGGTTTGCCAAGCGTTCGTAGTGGGCCAGGGATTTGAGCCCGGCAGCAGCGAGGGCCGCCCGGAGAAGAAGTAAATCTTGCGTAAATTTATGGGCGGAATATATATCGCTTTCCGGTTGGGCTCTCAGGCGTTCCATCCTTGCGATCATATATTCGAGCTTGAGCCGAAACGCTTCGTGGCGATGCTGTTTGCCCTCATCTAGTGCAAAGGCGCTTTTTTCTATTTCCAAATCTTCAAACATCATGGATGGGATTTTAACCCGCCGGTCGGAGATACTCAGATCATTGCGTAGTTCCGCCAGTTCCCTGATATAATTTTGAAGCGCAGCATCTTTATGGCGGCGAAAAGCTTGGTGGGTCACTTCAGGGGTTACATGGGGGTTGCCGTCACGATCACCACCGATCCAAGTCCGGTAGCGCAGAAAGGGGGGAATATCCAACGACCGGCCAAAAGAGGTGAATACCGCTTCCCGCAGGTCCTGCATGATCCGTGGCACGGTGTTCCATATCGTGGTCGCGCAATAGTACAAACCGTTGTTGATTTCATCGTTCACCCTAAGGGGATCGGCACGCACCCCTTCTGTTGCCATCAGCAAGGCAATTTCATCCCGGATCGCCATCATAATTCGTTTCTGCTCAATGGGTGACAACTTGCTGTCCATCGGCAGCAGAGCCAGTAGGTCGGCAATGCGACGCTGTTTGTACAAAATGCTCCAACGCCGGACCTCAGTGGGATGCGCCGTAAGCGTGGGCTGAATGTCCATGGCTCGAATCCAGGCGACAATATCATCTTTGTTCTTGCCGTCCTGCTGCATGGCCATTACCGTTTTCGAAATAGATTCACCCGATGGCCGCTCCATTGTTTCATGGCGGGACGCTTCCATCCTTACCCGGACAATCTCCTGGCGTTCCGCCTCATTGATCAGGTGGAAATAAGTTGTAAAGGAACGAATCAGCCAGAAGATGGCGTCAAGATCAAGCCCGCTGATACGATGCCGTACCGCATCATAGTCTTCGGTTGCTCCCGCTGCCTGGCAATTGGTTCGCAATTCCACAACCAACAAAAAGATGTCTTCTCCCGCCTGTTCTTGGATGACATCCCCCAGCAGGCGGCCCAAAAGATCAACCTGGTGACGGATTTGCGGCGACAGTCCATCTGTATTTTCGTGTTGCAGCAGCTGCGATGCCGGTGCGTTCATATTTTCTCCTTTCGAGCAACGCCCCCTTGATGTCGACTGGACTCTATCGTCCTGCTTTTACATGAAAAAACCGAATTTATTGCGATGACGGCACTCGTCATCGATCCAGACTTGAAATTCCAGGGCGACATTGTCATTTCCCTTTTATTCAACTTTGTAGGTCACCGTAATCATCCACGAAGCATAATCCGGATTGGCTTGTTTGAGTGCCTGGGCCACCCTTTCCTTGAATGTCTCTTCAACGATTTTCGTTTGCCCCGGCCAAAGCTTAAATTTAACCCGCAGATAACGCCATTGACCATCCCTAACTTTTTTGATTCCAAAGACTTCCGGTGTTTCCAAAATAATGGATTTGTGCTGTTGATGCATTCCCTTTGCGATAGCATGAATTGATTCAGACATTTCCTTTTCATCAATTCCCTGCAGCAATTGAATGTCAACGTAGGCGCGGATGCAGCCACCGCGAAACCGGCTGATGACGGCAATGTTTCTATTGGGAATTAAAATCTGTTGGCCATGCAGGTTGATCATTGTGGTAAATCTGAGCCCAATATGGTCGACCCTGCCGATTTCATCACCCAACTTGACCACTTCCCCGATATTTAATGCGTCCGAAAAAATCAGCGTAAGACCGATTACCAGATCCTGTACAAACCCCTGAAGGCCAAAACCGACTGCCAATCCGATGACCGTCGCGCTGGCAAAATATGTCGTCAATGATATTTTAAATTCGCGCAGAATCATACCAACGGCGACGAAATAGATTGTAAACGTCACGGCACTGACCGAAATGGTAATGATGGTGGCAATCTTGGGATATCTTCGGGTGAGGCTAGTTTCAGATGTTGCCGCGCTGTCTACCTTCATCGTCAATAACCATTGGCTGAACCGGCGAAGGGCCTTGACGGCAAACTGAGCGGCCACAGCCAAAACGATAATGATCAAAATTCTAATCACCGGATTTATTTCGGCAAAAACGTTTGATAGGTGCATTACTTGACTCCCAAATCGATCGTTTTACTGGCCGCGCGGATCAAGTCTGACGATTGACCGAGAGGCCGATGATTTTCCAACCCGCTTTCGGTGAGGCATCAGGTTTATGTGTCAGCGGATGGATGCGTTCTGCGGGGTTAATGGCAAACAGCGGGATACGCTTTTCTTCCGGTTGCCGACGGTAATCTTCGTATGAAAATTTTTCGGTTAATAAGGTGGTTTTAATTTCTGCACCTTTGACCAGCAGATTGGATAAATCGTCATGGGTGACCGTTTCCTGAAAAAGCCGCTGTCCACCGTGCTTTGACTCCGATCTGTTCTCTGCCGTTTTGTTTTCCGGTCGACATGTTCTTATTGAATAAATGTTGTTGGCGCCGAATTCCATCCGGTAATGCTTTGCCGCCAATGTGTTAAGATCCCTGTTTGGCGTTAGTGCCAATAGGCGACCGATTCCGATGAGATTCAGATGTCGCTCAGCATGTTCAGAGACAGAATTGCCCCAATAGGTGGCCATGCCCTCCATTTTAGCTGCCTTGATGTGATCCCAGTTTTGATCCGTGAGCAACACCCTGAAACCGTTTTCTTGGAGCGCTTTGGCAATGGCTCGCGCAACGATGCCTGCACCAATGATGAGAAATCCCTTGGGTTCGGGTTCGGCGACGTTCAGCCATTTTGCAATTGGCCCGGCCGTGGCGCTTTGAAGCAGCACCGTACCGATAATCACCATAAAGGTCATCGGGACCATCTGGGCTGCCTGCTGATAACCAATCGATTCCAGCTTGATTGCAAAAAGGGCCGATATGGCGGCTGCAACGATGCCACGCGGGGCGATCCATGCCAGAAGGTGGCGCTCGGCCATGGACAGCTTTGATCCGATTGCTGAAACCTGAACATTCAAAGGACGGGCAAGAAATTGAATGGCCACAAAAACCCCTATGGCAGGCCAACCGAGGTCAATGAAGGCATTAAGATTCATGCGGGCTGCCAGAATTATGAAAAGCATCGAAATGAACAAAACGCTGAGGCTTTCCTTAAAGTCAAGGATTTCGTCCAGATCGACACCTTTCATGTTGGCCAGCCAGAGCCCCATCACGGTTACGGAAAGCAGGCCGGATTCGGCTTCCAGCTGGTCGGATAGGGCAAAGACGGCGCAAACCAGAGCCAAAGCGAAAAAGTTATGCAGGTATTGAGGAATCCAATGTCTGCGCAAAATGATCCCGAATAGATACCCGCCGGCGGCGCCAAACAAACAGCCGATAGCCAATATTTTTCCAAAAATGATGATACCGGCCGAGAAACCACTATGTGCCCCTCCTGAAACGATAATTTCGTAAACCAGAACAGCCAGCGTGGCGCCGATGGGATCAATTAAAATGCCTTCCCATCGCAGAATATGTGCCACGTTCTCCCGGGGCCTTACAGTCCGGAGCATGGGAACAATTACTGTGGGGCCGGTAACCACCATAAGCGCGCCGAACAGCAAAGAAATTTCCCACGAGAAATGAAGTAGCCAACGGGTGGCCAAGGTGGTGATCAACCAGGTGATCACCACACCCAAGGTAATCATATTGCGAATCACCTTTTCCAACCCAGGGATATCATGAAACTTTAAGGTTAGGCTGCCTTCAAAGAGGATAACGGCAACCGCAATGGATATAAAAGGGAAGAGCAGGGTGCCAAACAGTTGGTCGGGATGCAGCCAATTCATCACCGGCCCGGCCAGAATGCCACTGAAGAGAAGAAAAAGAATGGCCGGCAGTTTCACGCGCCAAGCGATCCACTGGCATACCATGCCGACCAGCAAGATGGCCGATAGTACCATTAATGTGTTTTCGTGCATCACGCCTGCCTGTTGTCTATTACTTTTTTCATATTCGTTGAATTACAGTCTAAATCTTAACCCTTTCCGCATCCATGATCTCTTTCATATCCATGGCCCTGTCAAAATTATTGATTTGTCCTTGTGAAAGGAGTAAATCTTTCATGCTGAAAATCTGCATTCTGCATGATTGGGTAAAAAGTCGGTTGACCAATACCAGGGAAGCGATCTCGATCTCTTGTACATCTCGCTCGGAAACCGCCTTTGAAATTTTGCCGATGAAAAGATTGTCCTCCTTTTCGATATGCACAAATGCGGTCAACAGGTGCCGGTATTGCTCCTCTTTATCGTCATGCTGTAAAATACGGCCCATGGTGTTATAGAGCTCCAGCAGTCGTTTCCGAAACAATTTGTACTGTGCATTGAGGTATACGTTGTCTGAACCGTCAAACTCGTCCATATTGTGTCGGATGCCCTTAAAGTTTTTTAAAGCATTCATGATATTGCGGGAAGCATAAATCAACCGTTCCAATTCCTTTGCTTCGGGTTCATTCAGTCTTTGGTTTAGAATCTTAGAATAATAGGTAAATATGTCCGCATGGAGCAACTTTATGCTTTCGTATAAATCATCGAGGGTATTCTTCCGCTTTAAGTTCTTCTCAAACGGCGTGTCGTTATCAAAAACCAGTTTTTCGTCAATCTTCAGCAACCGCAAATGATAAAGCTGGCATTCCTGCAACAGGTGACAAATCTCTTTTCTAAGCGCATCGATTGCCGCATCCGAAACTTCGGTGGGTGTTTGATCTATGTAGACCGAAAGAATCGGTTTATAGTCCGGGAATAGCCTGGTAAGCAGGCGGGAGAGCGACCCTACAAAAGGAAAGAAAACAATGACGCCAAGAACGTTAAACAGGGTATGGAAAAGCGCGACCCCCATCAAGGGGTTTTTTTGAACATCCAGGAAAAAATGAATTACCCAGACCAGTATCGGAATACCCACAGAAGCAATAATTCCGGTAACAACATTAAAGGCCAGGTGACTATAGGCGACTCGTTTTTTTGACTGCACGCCACCAATCGCGCCCAATAAAACGGTAATCGTGGTCCCCACGTTGGCACCGATAACCATTGCAATCCCGATATCAAATGTGATCAATTGGCTGTTAAGCGCGGTTAAAACAACGGCGAGGGTGGCGGCGCTGGCCTGCATGACGGCCGTCATGAAAGTTCCCACCAATACATAGAACCAAAGACCGTAATTCGGAATCTGGTTCAAATCAAAATTATGGGCAAAGCTTTCAACACTTCCCTTCATATAATCCAAGCCGAGAAATAAGAAGCCAAAACCGATAAGAAGCCTACCGATCAGGGAGGGTTTGGATGACGGCCTGAAAAAAACGGTCCCGATCGCGCCGATGCCGATAAAGGGGAGAGCAAAACTTTCAATTTTTATTTTAAAACCTAATATGGCGACCACCCAGGCCGTTAAGGTCGTCCCGATGTTGGAGCCCATAATCACACCGATGGCGTTCTCCATACTCATGACGCCGGCGCCAACAAAAGCGAGAACCATCAGGGAGACGGCCGAACTACTTTGCAGCAGCGCTGTCACCAACGCGCCACTTCCGATTGATTTTAATCTCCCCGCCGTGTATTGTCTTATGAATCGCCGAAAGGTCCTACCCGAAAGGGCACGCACCGATTCTTCAATTAAAAGCATCCCAAACAGAAAAACACCGAGGCCTGCCAACAGTCTCCACATATCAAACGTCGTGTTCATATTCTTAACTATTCCGGTCCTTCGAACTGTTTCATGAAATAATTGACGATACTATTTATTTTACGCGGTTCGATCTAATCTATTGAGTACCAACACCAACAACATGGTTCCAATGAGCATCCAGGTGGGACCGAAAATCCAAAGGCCAAAAGGAATGGCCAAATAATAGCCGCGCATGCCAAGCGTATAATGCAGGCTGGCATGGTTGATAACTTCGGCCATAAAATCATGGTTTACGACACCATCAGGCTGATCCGGAATGCCAAGGCCAAAGCTCGCATGGTTAAAATAGCGAATGGCGAACCCTACATACCAATCGAATATGATAAAGACTGAGGATTCCGAAACTAAGCACGAGTAAAATAATCTCAAAAAAGGATATCATAGTGTCTTCGAGTCCGATAACGTCATGAGTTTATCAATATCGATGTTAATCGTCACTCATCGCACGTCTCTATTAGGCATGAATAATCAGCGAATTAATGGACCTTGCGCCTACTATTCAAAGTAGGCATAATTATAGAATAATAAGTCCAATGATATGGCCTTTACAACAAAAAACCCTAAAATTATTGTAATATATATCAAAACATACGAAATTGAGCTATAATTGTGGGCGTTTTGAACGCAGTTCATCACCAAAGGGGTGGGAAAAAGCGCGGGCTTTTGTTCTGCCATGCCGTTGACATTCTATTTAACGTTAAATCAACACATGCCTTCTTTAGCTGATACAAAACTGGTCCTCGGATGGCGGGAATGGTTGAGCCTGCCCGAGTTGAACATTCCCGCTATTAAAGCAAAAATCGATACCGGCGCCCGCACATCATCATTACACGCCTTTCGGCTCAAGACATATAAAGAAAATAGCCTACACAAGGTAAGGTTTGATCTCCATCCACTACAGAGGAAAACGGACATCGCCCTAACCTGCCATGCTGAAGTCGTTGATTATCGAAGGGTCAGTGACTCCGGCGGACACCATGAAATGCGATACGTCATCAACACGCCGATATCTATTGGCAATTTCAAATGGCGCATTGAAATCACCTTGACCGACAGAGACGCTATGCAGTTTCGCATGCTGCTGGGACGGACCGCATTGGCCGGGAACGCACTTATTGACCCTAACAAATCATATCTCACAGGCCGAAAACTTCGCCACGCTTATGGCAAAAAAAAACAAAAGGGGAAATCACTTTTATGAAAATAGCTATTTTATCTCGCAATAAAGAACTATACAGCACCCGTAGGCTCATGGAGGCAGCTGAAAAGCGTGGCCATGATATGCGTACCATCGATACACTTCTATGCTACATGAATATCACGTCCCACAACCCTTCCGTCTTCTACAAAGGTGAAGCATTAACGGGTTATGAGGCAATCATCCCCCGCATCGGTGCGTCTATCACCTTTTATGGTACTGCGGTGGTAAGGCAATTTGAAATGATGGGGGTTTACAGTCTCAATGAATCGGTCGCAATTTCCAGATCAAGGGACAAGCTCCGCGCATACCAGCTCCTTGCCCGAAAAGGCATTGGAATGCCGGTTACCGGCTTTGCCCATTCAACCAAATACACCAACGATCTTATCAATCTTGCCGGTGGTGCCCCCCTTGTCATTAAAATGCTGGAAGGCACCCAGGGCATTGGCGTCGTTCTCGCTGAAACGCAAAATGCTGCCGAAAGTGTCATCGAAGCCTTCAGGGGTCTGAAAACAAACATTCTTGTCCAGGAATTTATTAAAGAAGCCGGCGCAAAGGATATTCGATGCCTGGTTATTGGCAACAAAGTCGTCGCAGCAATGATGCGAAGCGGCAAAGATGGGGAATTTCGATCCAATCTGCATCGCGGTGGCACCAGTCGACCCATTAAAATCACCCCGGAGGAACGGTCGACGGCCATCCGGGCAGCAAAAACAATGGGGCTCAACTTGGCGGGGGTCGACATTCTCCGATCAAATCATGGACCGGTAATCATGGAAGTCAACTCGTCACCCGGATTGGAAGGGATTGAAAAGGCCACCCAGAAAGATGTGGCAGATATGATTATTGACTTTATTGAAAAAAATGCTCAACAGGGCAAAACTAAAACCCGTGGCAGAGGTTAATTCCCATGCGTCAGCCGATCACCGTGGGCGGTGTCACCGTCACGCCTGGAAACAGGACAACCATAGAACTTCCCATAGCCAATCTATACAGCCATAATGTTCTGACCATGCCGATCCATGTGATCCACGGGAAAAGAGAAGGACCGCGTCTTTTTATCAGTGCCGCCATTCATGGTGATGAAATCAACGGCGTTGAAATTGTCCGCAGACTTCTTAAGCTTAAAATGATCAAGCAGTTGAAAGGTACCCTGATTGCCATCCCGATCGTCAACGTCTACGGTTTTATTAACAAATCCCGTTATTTGCCAGACCGAAGGGATCTTAACCGCTGTTTTCCCGGCTCCTATAAAGGATCGCTTGCCTCCAACATTGCTCGGCTTTTCATGGATGAAATTGTCGAGAAGTGTACCCACGGTATCGATCTTCACACAGGGAGCAACCACCGCACCAACCTACCGCAACTTCGAGCACTCCTTGAAGACCCCGAAGTGGAACGGCTGGCGCATGCTTTTGGCGCTCCCGTCATCATTAATGCACGCATACGGGACAATTCTCTTCGCGATGCGGTGATAGAAAAAGGAATCCCCATGATCCTCTACGAGGCAGGCGAGTCCTTGCGGTTCAACGAACATGCGATCCAGTTCGGCCTTCGAGGTATTGTTTCAGTCATGCGCGAACTGGGCATGCTGCCGAAAAAAGAAAAGATCGTAAAAAAGAGACGCGAGCCTATCGTGGTCGAATCAACTTCGTGGGTCCGGGCGCCGAAAAGCGGAATTATCTATTCGGCGGCCTCGCTGGGGGCGACCGTAAATAAAGATGATATTATGGCAAGCATTTTTGATCCGTTTGGCGAAAATGAAAAAAAAGTCATTTCTCCTGCAGATGGTGTCATCATCGGTTGTCTGCAACTCCCGCTTGTTCATCAAGGGGATGCCGTCTTTCACATCGCTCCTTTTGAAAAAATATCAGGCCACGCGCATCTAGCACCGGAGGACTTTGCAGAAGAGTTAAATATGGAGGATATCATCAATATTGACAAACCAAATTTACTGCCTACCTAATCCGGTTGCAACAAAACCCGATTCGGCCTGCAGGCCAAGCCCCGACAATCGTGGTTTGGTATCAATTATTTAAATGTATCCAACAAGCCTGCCATTTTGGAAGTGCTTATGGCAGCGGATTCAAATAACGGACGATCTGTAATGTCTTTTCTGAACCTCTCTGCATAAATCGGTTTCGGTTTTCCCCGATACAGCATCCCGATCGCTATCTTGTCAGATGGTTCCGAAACCTTGGCCAGTGCCGCAATTTGATCCGTATGGTCATGGACATCATCAATTTTATAAACATACTCCTTGTACCATCCCATCGGATGGGTCCCCCAGGTAATGCAAGGCTGCACCACCTCAATCAGCGCAAGCCCTCTGATGCTAATGCCCTCTATGATTAGCCCCTTTAGGTGATCAATGTCCCCGGCAAACCCTCGGGCCGCATACCCCACATCATGAACAATCGCAATTCCCAGCATATTCAATGGGCTGCTTTCCACCGGACCGGCCGGAAGAGTCCGCCGAGCACCCACCGGTGTGGTCGGTGACGCTTGGCCCTTGGTAAGCGCATAGAGCTCATTGTTGTGAACAACCACACAAATGTCTGGATTCCGACGCAATAAATGAAGAAAATGATTCCCCCCTTCTCCGTAACAGTCCCCATCACCGGTAACCACGAGGGTTGTGAGCGCCGGGTTGGCGGCATGAATCCCCAACGCCACCGGAAGGGCCCTGCCATGCAGTCCGTTAAAAAAGTTACAATTTAAATAATGGGGAAACTTTGCAGCTTGGCCGATACCCGAAACGACACATACGGCTTCAGGGGCCCTGCCAAGCGTCAACAGCGCATCTTTCAATGCTTTTAAAATACCGAAATTCGAACAGCCCGGACACCATTGGTTTTCCACTTGGTTGTCAAACACGCTCGTCTTCATAGGTCACCACCCTTTCCCTAATATATGTTGCAGTAATGGGAAGGCCGTCCCATTTTCTGATGTGCCCGCTCATGGAAACACCGTATTCCGCTCTAAGAAGCCATTCGAGTTGACCCGTTGCATTATTTTCCACCGACACGTATTTTTTGCCGGAGGGGAAAGAAAAATCCGGAAGCGGCCACAACTCGGTAAAGTGAATCATGCCGACTTTTTTGTTTTCTCCCGCCAACAGCAAGATGCTTTCAAGGATAGCCCCTCGCGTGGTCCCCCACCCCACCAGCACAATTTCAGCGGAAGCCACACCTCTCTGTTCAGGAGGATTAATCTCTGCTTTGAGCCTTTCCATTTTGACGAGTCTTTTCATAAACATCTGATCGGCCATCCCCCCGAGATCCTCTGTGATGTGACCGTATTCATCATGCTCATCACTGTCTGCAGTTACCAGGTGAGCACTTTGTCCCGGAAACAATCGTGGGGACACCCCGTCTGGCGTTAGGCGATAGCGTTTGTAATGATCAATATCATCAAGATTCGGCGTATGGAGCTCGGGCGGAATTTCATTAAATTCAAACTCCTTGTAGGAAAAATGTGCGTCCGCCAGAAATTGGTCGCTTATGATGATCACGGGTATCTGATATTTTTCTGCAAGATTAAAGCCCCTGACGGTCTTTTGAAACGCGTCTTCTGGATCAGCGGGGGCTATCACCAGTTTTGGAAACTCGCCATGCCCCGCATTTATGGCAAACAATAAATCCCCTTGGGCGGTGCGCGTCGGCAAGCCGGTCGCCGGCCCCGGCCGCTGGGCCAGGATGATGACAACCGGCGTCTCGGTCATTCCGGCAAGACTAACGCCCTCGGCCATGAGCGAAAACCCGCCACCCGATGTCGCGGTCATGGCCCTTGCACCGGCATAACCGGCGCCGATTGCCATATTTATAGCGGCAATTTCATCCTCGGCTTGCTCGACAAAGACCCCAAGATCATCTTCTTTTTGACTTAAATAGGTGATGATCCCGGTCGACGGGCTCATCGGATAGGCCGAAATAAACCGACATCCGGCATACGCTGCGGCCAATGAAACAGCCTCATGGCCGGGTATCAGATAATAACGGTCGGCTCTTTGAGGCAGTTGCCAAACGCACTGGTCTTTGCAGGCATCTAATGCCGATATGTACCCTTTTTCGGCAGCCTGTATATTGGTTTGAACAACGGTTTTATTCTTATTTGAAAACGTCTTCTCAATCACCCGACACAAACCGTTGACGGCAATTCCTAAAATTCCGCAGACAGCGCCGGTTGCAATCGTATTGGCATATATGACCTTTTTAAAATTCTCTTCAGCTATTTTTTTAAAGGGAATAGTGATGTTCTCTCTTCCCCCCTCCGGAGTTTCGGATACCCAAACGCCTGTTTCATTTAAAAGCGGCAGATATTTCGCGGCAGCACCGGAATTCATGCTCACAAAAATATCGGCCCAGTCCTTTGGCGAGTTCTTGGGGACTTCGCTTATCCGAAGTCGGAAGCTGTTTTGTCCGCCCCTGATTCTGGATTCGAACTCCTGCCAGGTAAAAACACTGTATCCTTGCGCCTGAATAACAGCGGCTAACAAAGCGCCGATTGTTTGAACACCTTCTCCTGCTGATCCGGCAATAATGATCCCGATATCCATCACGACCTCTTCTTTCTGAGTTTTATGCTTTTTAATATGAGGTTTATTTTGTTGGAAACGTTCTATCCGGTATACATTCATAAAAAACCAAACGTACAAATTCCAGGTTGGACAGTAAATTAAAACGCACTTCTACGGCACAGCCTTCCAAATAAACAGATTTGTAAAGATTTGACGGCCTATAAGATGCTAAAGGAATATGTTTTCTCAACTCGCCGCATTTGGTCACGGTAGTTATCTTTGGATTTAATGACCATATCACTTTTCAGTATTTCTTTCACTATATTCTATTGATTAAACCGATAGCACGTTATATTTCAAGGCGTTTCAGATATTCGAAAAATGCGGAAGAAACTCTCGTTTTATAAAGCGTAATACAGCACTAAGGAGATTATAAATATGTTGGATGTAGCCACCCTGACTACGGGACTAATTGTTTTTTTCGCACGAATTTGTGATGTTTCCATCGGAACGGTGCGCACTATCGTTACGGTTCAGGGTAGAATGGGCCTCGCATTCATGCTGGCAGTGGCAGAGCTGATTATTTGGATTTCCGTGGCAAGCACGGTCATTCACCAAGTCAAGGAGAAGCCGCTGTTGATCCTTTTCTACGCTCTCGGTTTCGCCACCGGTAATGTGGTCGGTATCATGGCCGAACGAAAATTGGCATTGGGACAACTTGTGTTGAAGGTAATTACCAAGGAAAAGTATCAACCGCTGGTGGACCGCATCAGAAAGCTAGGACAAGCGGTGACGGTGTTTCAGGGAGAGGGAATGACCGGCCCGGTTTATGAGCTCTACATTGTCTGCCGCCGCCGGGACGTTAAGCGCCTAATCCCCCTTATCAAAGAAGAAGACCCCACCGCTTTTTATATCATGGAACAAGCCAGAGACGTCAGTAAAATATTGCAGCCGATTTACCAGCAGGTAACCGGCTGGCGAGCGAAAATGAAGAAAAAGTAAATCGCCGTTTCCCCTCTAAGAAGGCGATTGGCTACACAAATCTATATTTATCGGTCAGGCTTTGCGCTCAATTCTCTGAATCTCTGTCCTTCATTGAAGTAGGGTACGGCCAACACCGGCACCGATGCGTGCCTTAGTACCAGTTCGGTAGTACGGCCCACGACCGTATCTTGTTCAAATTGTTTATGATGGGCGCCAACGTATGCATATTTAAGCGCCAGATCTGAAAGTTCACTCATGTCAATTGGACAGAGAATTTCGTTGGGCTTATAGGGCAGTTGAAATTTCATCGTTTTTCCTCCTTTTCCAGCCCTCTGATTAAATGAACTACCTCGTTTTGGGATATTACCTGCGCCCTAATGCCAATAGCATGATTCCGATCAACCCATTTAGCATGTAACTCATTCGCACCTCTTCATTCACCGGGTTGGTTAAGCCATAATCGGTAGGAAAGCGAACAGGCGCCCAATGCGGCATCCATGGCTCAAATAAACTGTGGATTTTATCCTGATATAATTGCATGGTAGATAAATTAGAACAAAAATCAACAAATCATTTTCGTTGAAAGCTAGACCCAGCAACCTCCTCAGCTCCTTTTGTTGTATCCATAGTCCATGCTACCGGTCTGATCATCTATTTCAGCGCAGCATATGCCGTGTTGAGGGCCCGCTGCTTTAGCTTGAAGTCATAACCATTTCTTTTTTCTAAAATAAACGAGCATTACCGCAGCGACCGATAGCATGACCCCCCAGAAAATAAAATAGCTGTATTTAAATTTGAGCTCGGGCAAATACTCAAAATTGGTACCATAGATACCGGCGATAAAGGTGAGCGGAATGAATATGGCGGCAAAAATCGTCAACACCTTCATAATGTCGTTCATTCGGTTGCCGACGACTGAATTGTAAAGGTTCAATTGATCCGAAAGCATATCCCGGTAGGTATCGATGACCTCCGCAGCCTGGGTAATCAGGTCCTGCAGGTCTTTTAAAAAAGGAATGGTCTGGTCGTTAATGAGTTCGGAATCCAACTTGGACAGCTGCAAGATGGCCTCTCTGGCCGGTCTAACGGACTTTCTAATAAAATTCATTTCACGCTTAAATGCGTTAATCTTTTCCATCACCGCCGAATCGGCGCTTTCCAGGATTTCCTCTTCAATGTCTTCAATTTGTTCACCCAATCTTTCAACGATGAAAACATAATTCTCGACCACACAATCCATTAAAGCGTATGCCAGGTAATCTATCCCCGATGCCCTGATTCTTGCTTTTTGTTTTCTGATCCGCTCCCGAACCGGTTCAAATACATCTCCCGGTTGCTCCTGAAAAGTCAAAAGAAACGTCTCGCCCAACACCAAACTCAATTGTTCGGAAATAACCCTTTGCTTTTCCGTGTCGTATCGAAGCATTTTCATCACAACAAAAAGACAATTATCAAATTCTTCAAGTTTGGGACGCTGCCCGGTATTGAGGATGTCCTCCATTAACAGCGGGTGCAGGTCAAACGTATTTCCAATTTCTTTCATCAGTGATAGATCGTGTAGCCCGTCAACATTTATCCAGGTAACCGTTTCTGTTTGTTTGAATATCGCGCCTTCGGCGATATCCTTCAATTCGCCTTCCTGTAATTGTGTCCCATCGTAATCAATGACACGAATGCGAATATTATCGACCTTTCTGTTTCCGATGAAAATCAAGGACCCCGGAGACATGCCCTTGATTTCTTCCCGTTTTTTGAAGAACCTTGCCATAATGCTACCTCCATAAAGATGTCGTGATTTTATACTTTTCCTGCCGTTGAAACCGATTCTGTCATCGGAGCACACTATAGGGTTTTTTAGAACACCTCCAAAGAAACGATATGCCCTATTTTGGAACCATTAAAGCAAGGGCGCAAAAAGCCTGCCCACGCTCTCAATGAGTCCAAATGTGCTTTTGGGTCGGTTTTCCCTAGCTGAACAATCTCTCTTCAGTCCAAACATCCATGCCTCGAGTTTTTTGATCGCATCCGCATCATAAATACACAAAGCAACTTCATAATTCAGCAATATACTTCGCATGTCCATGTTGGCCGATCCTACAATGGCAAGTGTATCATCTACCAGGATTGCCTTCGCGTGCAACATGCTTTGCTCGTAAAGCCACACCTCGGCACCGACTTCTTGAACCCGTGATAGATATCCCTCTCGAACGAGGTCCGCCAGACGATGATTCGATTTTTTAGGAATGATAATGGAAACATCAATTCGGCGGTCGATGGCGATGCATAGCGCCTCTATTATCAATTCATCCGGCACGAAATACGGCGTCACAACCCAGATGCGCTGAGTCGCCCTGAAAATCGCGGTTAGGATCGCATTGCGAAGTGAATCGTTACGAACATCCGGCCCGCTTGCAACCAATTGGGTTAGACCATTCTCATATGATTCTATTGACGGTCTGGCAGGAAAATCGAAACATAGTGATTCATTGCTGGCGAATTTCCAATCCGAGCGAAAGATATGGGTAATATGATCGACCACCGAACCTTGAACCAGTAGCGAAAGGTCCTGCCAACGGTCCGTCACTTCTTTCGGCCCCATGTATTCCGATGCAAGGTTCATCCCGCCGATGATCGCTGCCTGATTGTCACAAATGAGCATTTTTCGATGGTTACGCAAATTGGCCCGCCCCCTGAAAGGCAGATGAATCATCGGCATAAAGAAGGCCGCCCGGCCGCCGGCCTCGATAAGCGGTGATAGAAATTTATTGGAGATTCTCACGGATCCCAGCGCATCTAGAAGAAGACAGACACTTAACCCTTGGGACGCTTTATTGGCAAGGGCGTTCACAATGGCCTTTCCGGTTTCGTCCTTTCCTAATATAAACGTCGCAACATAAACGGAACGGCGGGCATCACTGACAAGGTCGATTAATGTTTGAAACGCTTGTTCGCCTTTTGGCAGAAACGTAATTCGGCTGTTTGCTGATGGTGGAAAAATCCCATTGTCGGATTCGAAAAAATACGCTTTGTGAATATGCGAACCGTTGAAACGCTGTTGTTTTTCCTGTTCGAGTTCCGGTTTTGTACCCGCCTTGCTGAGCATCTTTCGCCCGCCAAAAATCAGGTAAAACGGCACGCCTATGTATGGGATAAAAATAATGGCCATCAGCCATGCAAGCGTACTGGTCGGCGATCTTCGTTCTCTTAAAATATGGGACAACAGGGCCAGGGCCAATAGAAATCCAATGGAGGGCAAAATGTGTAAAAGTGGTAACTCTAAATTCGTCATACCGAATCCCGATAATATGATTTTTTTTCTGAGGCCCCCTGTTTCTTTTGCTTATGTCGCCGATAAAAATTGCGGCATACCCATAATGTTCAATAATACACTGCAGATCCATCGAATTCATTCCTTAATTTGGCAGGCGTCAAGCCAAGGTTTGGAAATGGATGAAGTCTCCGAATCACTGCAACCCCAAAAAAGCAGTACAAAGAACACTAACAAGGCAATACAACGTCTGCTGTTTACATATCATGGATACAATCCTTTTAAACGATCATTATTCAAGTTTCGTCCCTCTATAATGAAGGCAAACAAGTGAAAAGTGAAAAAGGTTATGGGACGATTAAGAAGTCATGAAACAGTACCGCCAGGCTTAGAAACGCCAAAAACCCAAGCACGTCCGTGACGGTCGTCAATATGATGCTGGAACTCTGGGCCGGGTCAATGCCGAGTTTCTTCATAATAAGCGGAATGGACGCGCCCGAAAGACCAGCAAAAATGAGGTTGGCCAGCATTCCGAGGCCAATCACCAAGCCAAGATAAGGATTGCCGTACCACATCCAGGCCACCAGGGCTGTAACAAGACCGATGGCAGCACCGCTGACGACACCAATTTTGCCCTCTTTTAAAATTAGATGGCGGATTTTTTCCTTCGGGATCTCCCGCATAACGATCCCACGCATCACCACCGCCAGCGACTGGGCGCCCGCATTCCCCCCTTGCCCGGCAATCACCGGAAGGAATACCGCCAATATGGTCAATTTCGCGATGATGCCTTCAAACATGGCCACAACCGCCGCCGCCAGAAAGGCCGTCGCCAAATTAATGTATAGCCACGGGAGCCGCTTTTTCAAAGAGAACCAAATCGTTGAAAAAGCCCGCTCATCTCCGCCGGCACCAAACATGCGTTGCATGTCCCGAGTTGCGTCCTCCCGGATGCCGTGAATCATTCGCTCGGCCTTAATAATGCCGAGAATCCGATTTTCACCGTCCACCACCGGTGCGGCAAAAAATTTTCGTTTGGCAAGCTCGTTTGCTGCCTCTTGATAGTCAATAAAACAGTGCAAGGCAAACACTTCTTTGCGGCTGATGTCTTCCAACTTCTTGTCCGGTGCAGCGAGCATCAAATCGCGCATATTCAACACACCAATGAGACGACTGTCATCATCCACAATATAGACATAGGATGACGGAAACCGCTTTTTTGCAAGCAACCGAATTTTATCGATGGCTTCTTCCGCCTGGATGTCTTTTTTGAGCGCAACGAAATCAGTTGTCATGCTCCGCCCAATGCTACCTTCTGGGTACTCCAGTAGTTCTCTGACCTGCTCCTTGAGATCTTCAGAAATATGCCGGGATAGGCGTTCACGGGCCTCTTGGGGAAGTCGCATCAGTATTGATGTTGCTAACTGAGGATCAAGCTGTGCCGTCACCTCGTGTAGAAAATCGTCATCAGCACTCTTGAGCAACGTGGCAGCGTAGTTAACCTGAAGGAGCTTTAATACTTGAACCGATAAACTTATCGGCAACGTTTTCAAAACTTCGGCAGCCTCTTCTTCAAGCATGCTCTCAAGAAGGTGGGCGGCAGTATTCAAATCATACTCAAAAAACTTTTTTACGATGGGTAGTAAAGAAGCATTTTCCGTCATGCCGGCAGTCCTCCGCATGAGACATTCCATGTCCGATAGATAAATCGATCTCTAAAGTAGGCGATCGTCTTGCATTGGCTTAACCCTATTGTTGCATTAAAAAATCGCCCCAATCCTTGACGGTTAACTGTCGACTGTCGACTGTCGACTTCCGACTTCCGACTTGGCCGGTTTAGGCTTAATCGCCGACCTTGATCACCACTTCAACATCCGGCCACCGCTTCCCGACCGGCTGCAGGGACGGCGGAGCAATAATTTTACAAAAAATACTGGTGTCTTTGGTGATGCCTTCAAGATAAATCGGCGTGGTGATGACGTTAAGCGGCTCATCGTTCTTGTCGGCCGCCGGAGACAAGACCTTCACTTTGGCCGGAATCACTTCCACCGACAGCAATTTCAAGGGGCCGGGAAGATTTCCCAACAACTGCGGCTTGATACCGATCGCTTGGACCACGATTTCGGCCAGTGCCAATTCGACACTGGATGGGACCACGTCTAAAAGTCTCACATTCCGGGGCAAGCGCATGTTCTCCGCCGTAATGACAAAGGTTTGCGGACCGGCAACGGCTTTTGATAAATCGATTTTCACGCTCAAATCCGCCGGGTTGACGGTATCAAGGTCCGACTTGGAGCCGGAAAGATGAAGCCGTATGGTTTTGTCCTTGTCTCCGACCAAAACCAGATGTGACGGCGAGGCGGTGAACTCTACCGGAACCGTGATGACTTTTTCCCGCATCTCACCCTGGGAAATGACAAGGCTTGACCACAGAAAAACGGACAGCAAAACGCTGGCGGCTATCTGCGCCACCGTTTGCCATTGGGTTTTCCCTTCCGGCGGATTAAGACGAAAAATGGCCGTGTCCTGTAAATGAGAGGAAATCGAGGCAAACAGCATGTCCCGATCACGCATCGGCTGCATCTTTCCATTCATGAAGACCGATACGCGACCCCGTTCTTCAGATACTACAATGACCAACGCATCGGACCGCTCAGCCAGCCCCATGCCTGCGCGATGACGCGTGCCGTATTCTTCCGGAAGCCGTGTGCTCTGGGATGATGGCAACCGCACACCGAAACGGGAAAGCTTGTCCTTTTCAACAAGGAGTGCGCCGTCATGCCCTGGTGAATTCGGATCAAAAATGCTCATGATGAGTGGCATGCTCGGTTTGGCGTCCAGGGTGTAGCCACCTGAAAGCCATTCCTGAATGGGCTCCTTACCCGGCAGAATCACGATCGCGCCGCGCCGTTTATCTGCCAAATCCCAAAGCGAATCGACCAGTATGCCGACAAATTCCTCTCCTAAATCGACCGGCTTGGATCGGTAAAGAGATGCGGCCTGTTCAAATATTTTTCTGAGTTCCGGCTGAAAAATAACGATCAGGGCAATCACCGCCACATGACTGAAATTACCGAGAATCCACTCAACTCCTTTAAGATCCAACAACCTAGCAAGCAGATAGACGACCATGGCGATGAGAATACCCGCCGCGATGCTCCAGGTACCGAGGCGCTGTAATGTCCGGTAAAGGAAAAACAATCCGGTTGATGTCAAGAGAATATCAACCAATGCCCGCTAGCCCGAAAGTTGCTTAATCAGTATGATAATATCCATATATTAAAGAATAAAATCCGTAGCTAGAAATTTGCTTTTATGATCCCGCACAATGCGGGTGACGATTTCCTTGTTCTGGTCCGTCTGTTTGGCGGCCACAAGGGCTCGAATGGAAAACACCCGCAGGGCGTCGGATACGGAAAGGGTTCCTTCGGCGGAATCCTTTCGTCCTGTAAAAGGAAATGTGTCCGGACCTCGCTGGCATTGGCTGTTGATGTTGACCCGGCAGACCTGATTGACCAGAGGATCGATCAGGCGGGCGATCCGATCCGGATCACTGCCGAATATGCTGACCTGCTGGCCGTAACTGGAATTGATCATGTAATCGATCGGTTCGCTGATGTCCTTGAAAGACGACACCGGAATCACCGGGCCGAATTGTTCTTCATGATAGATGTTCATTTCACTGGTAACCGGATACAAAACGGCGGGGAAAAAGAAACTGCCGCAAACCGTGCCGCCGTCGGAATTAACGACCCGGGCGCCTTTCGCCACGGCATCGGAAACAAGCGCTTGAAGGTAATCGGTCTTACCCTTTTCCGCCACCGGTGTAACCATAACATTTTCCTGCCAGGGCATACCGAAGGAAACATTGCTCACCGCATCGATAAAAAGATCAAGGAACCTGTCCACCAAAGCGTTTTCCACAAAAAGTATTTTAATGGCCGTACAACGCTGGCCATTGAATGACAGTGTTCCTATAAGACATTCACGAACGGCAAGATCGATGTCGGCATCATCAAGCACAATCGCAGGATTTTTTGCCTCGAGACCCAATACGCAACGAAGCCGATTCGGACGGGGATGTAGTTTTTTTAAAGCGTTTGCCGTTTTGCTGCTCCCGATGAGGGCAAGCACATGAATATTTCCCGTAGCCGTAAGCGGCGGAATCAACTTCCTGCCCTCACCGTAAATTACATTAATCACACCTTTGGGAAAAATATCGCACATGGCCTTTAAAAGCGGCTCATAAAGAAGTGCGCCGTGCTTTGGGGGTTTCAAAATAACGGCATTTCCCATCAAAAGCGCCGGTATCAGGGTTGTAAATGTCTCGTTAAGCGGATAATTGAACGGTCCCATGCAAAGGACGACGCCCATGGGGGAACGCCGAATTTGACCAATGATCCCCTCTTCAATGACAAACCGGGAAGAAGTGCGGTCCAAATCTTTCAGGGCCCCGAGGGTGTCATTGATATACTTGACGGTTCGATCAAATTCTTTTACCGAATCTTGAAAAGACTTTCCCACCTCCCACATAAGAAACCGGACAACCAGATCCTTGACCTCCATCATTCGAAAAACAAACTGTTCCATGTGATGAATTCGTTCCGCCACGGACATGGTGGGCCAAGGCCCCCGGCCATGATCATAGGCTGCAACCGCCGAATCAAGAGCCTCAAGAGCTTCTGATTCCGTCAGCAAAGGATATTCACCGATGAAAAAGGGAGTGGGCCTGTTATCGGCGGCAACCCACACAGGCGAAAAAACTGCCTGCCGCGGACCATCCCAGGATCGAATCTCTCCATTTACAAGATAGCCGGTTTGTAAGCAGGGGATATTCTCAAGAAGGTTTTTCGGCATATCCGCGGCTGACGGAAAGATGTGTTTGAGTTTGTTCGCAATAACCGCCATGGCGCCCTCCGTTGGTGTATGGTTATGCCGCTTACGGTAAGCTAATCTTCTGAACGAATGAGGATCCGACCTCTAGAAGTAAAAGAGATCCCTTGCTGAGATTGGGTGCCGATCATAATAGACTCAATAAGCGGTGGGTTAACCAATTTATCAGATGCCCACTCAACCATAAAATTAGCACCGGACCCACCGCTTTTGTCTTTTTCAGGTACGACATAGCGTATGGACTCTAATGGGTTAAGGATCACAGGAGCATCCAAATAATTTTTTAGAAACTTGCCTTGCGTCTCATAATAATCGATCCGGGTAATTTTGATTTGGTGTCTAGGATCTATGTTCCGAATGCTTAGGGTGACTGTCAGCAAAAACGGTTTTTCCCTATCACCACTGTAGATATGTGAATATGCCGGCACATATATCGTCTGCCCGCTTGACAATCCGCTTTTTTCTTCCGCATGCAGCACCGGTGCTACGAATGGTATGAATAAAAGAAACAGGAGACATACAAAGGAAAAAATCTTTTTCATGATGGCCTTTCGGTTCGACTAAATTGCAACGGGAAAGTTCTGTCTTAGGTTGTACACATCATAACATAAATTATAGGCCTCTTCACGGTTTTCTTAAGGGATTGAAAAAGGCGCCCAGATGGATGTAAGAGATATGATTATTGAAACAATAAGGGAAAATTCCCGCATTCAGCACAGGTTGTCATGCCAGAGTTGTTAATACAGTTATACACCCTGCAGGGCATTGAGTGATGGAGACTGACCATTCTCTACTCTGCATCCTTTACAAAGGGTTTTTCCTCCCCGACATATGATTTTATATCAATGGGGCGATCCTCTATGGTAGTGCTTGGTAGACCGTTGCCATCATATACCAGGGCAACTTGGACGTTGCTCCGCCCAGCCAGCTCGCTATGGAGGTTTCGCAAAGCCGAAAAATCAAAACCTTTCAAAACCTTTTGCAAAAAATCCAATTTTTCCTCCAACGCCGCATTCTCCCCTTTGGTTCGAAAATATTCAGAGAGAAGACGATCATAATACCGTTTTGTAGCCGTTTCGATACAGTGTGTTGTGAGGTCCAGTTCAATTTTCAGCATGGAGACGTCAATTACCCTTTTTCTCCGTTTTTAACCATGCCGGATCAATCGTAGCGGATAGGACATCCCTGACTTTGACGGCAAGTTCGTTTTTGGAAAATGGCTTTTGCAGTAAAAATACGTCCGTGTCCAGAATCCCCTTATGAACGATCACGTTTGATGAATAACCGGACATAAACAGCACCCTAAGTGAGGGAAACATCACCTGCAACCGATTTGCCAGCTCCCGTCCATTCAATTCCGGCATGACAACATCGGTGATCAGCAAATCAATTGAGCCCGGGTGATTCTTGGCAGCGACAATGGCTTTCAGAGGAGAATCTGCGGCAATCACCCGATATCCGAGTTTTTTGAGCATCCTTTCTGACAGCTTGAGAATAGCATCTTCATCTTCCACTAGCAAAAGAGTCTCATTATTGCCAAGGGAAGTAGCAAGGGTGCTTTTGAAAGATAGATCAACGGCCCGACCTGTGGCCCGGGGCAGATAGATTTTAAAGGTGGCACCATGGCCCGGCTCGCTATAAACGTTGATAAATCCATTGTTCTGTTTGACGATACCATAGACAGTCGCCAAACCAAGGCCGGTCCCCCGACCAATGGCTTTGGTACTGAAAAAGGGTTCAAAAATATTGTTTAACATTGCTGAATCCATGCCTGCACCATCGTCACTCACCGTTAGCCGGACAAATTCGCCTGGAATGAACCCTTGATGCAGCGAACAATAAGCCTCGTCAATATCAACATTTTCGGTCTCGATGATGATTTTCCCCACACCGCCAATGGCGTCTCTGGCGTTGACACATAGATTGGCCAAAATCTGATCGACCTGGGAGGGATCGATTCGGATTGGCCAAACGCCATCGCCAGGACACCAGACAAGCTCAATGTCTTCCCCAATAAGGGGGTAGAGCATTTTGAGCGTCCCACTCACCATTTCGTTGATATCGAGGACCTTGGGCGCAATGGATTGGCGACGGGCAAAAGCCAGCAGTTGATGGGTAAGCTCCTTGGACCGCGTGGCGGCCTTAATGATCTCCTGAAGATCATCATGCAATGGATCATTACGTGGTATTCTCTCGAGAGCCAGTTCGGAATACCCCATGATTACGTTAATCATGTTGTTATAATCATGGGCGACCCCTCCTGCCAACCTCCCAACGGCCTCCATCTTCTGGGCCTGGTGCAGTTGACTTTCCATCTCTTTCCGATGTTTTTCTGCCTTATCGAGACGTTCGCTCATTTTGTTGAACTCATCGACCAGCGTAGAAAGGGAATTGTTCGGTGTAGCCTCAATTCGGTAAGAAAAATTACCACCCGAGATCTGCTGAAAGGCCTGTTGGATCCGTTGTGAAGCCGCCGCTTCCATTGCCGCCTTCGGAAGCCCCGAGAAAAGAACCCAATCTACACCGGCAACATGGACATAACAATATATCCACTCCATGCCGGCGGTATCTTCTACCCTCAGCTCGCCTTCCGCCGCTGCAATGGTGGTTTCCATATCGAAACGCCCCCACTGTCCGCCAAGTTCTGCCAGAGAATGCCGGAACAGACGTCCCTGCGTCTGATCGATTTCAGCCTGAAGCTTCTCATGCAGCACCAGCATACCCTTTCCGTCCGATATGAATTTGGTTTGTTGGGGAAACGTTTTTGACGAGGCAAAATCCCGATAGAGATAACGGGTCGGCAGATCGATGCTCCACAGACCAAGGAATTCCTCGTTGCGCCATACCGGAATGGAAACGGAAAGAATCATCCCTTCCCCTGCATAATCAACAGTGGGGGGTGTCCAATGAATCTGACGGTTCGGATTATGCTGAGGACATACGGAAAGAAAGGTATGATAAGTTGTCCAATCAAAATCAGCGGTAATCGCGCTGCGCTGGTCGATAAATGGGTATTGAAGGGAAGCATTGGCGGCATCCTGGTAATAGATCCAGCCAACATCCCCCAAACGATCGTGGATATGTTTGAGATGGCTTCCAATATGACGATGGCTGTACATGTGCCGCCGTACCGTCGGGTCCGTTTTCAAGTTCTCTCCCCAGGAAATACTGACAGCCTCCTCGGGTGCGGTGCCCTGCCGATAAGCCGATAGCAAAGGCCGACTTTGAAAAAAGCCGTCTTCGTCTATGGCAAAGCCCTCACTTTGCAACCATCCATCTATCTTTTTATCCAACGTAGCCTCTGGCTTGTTATCTGAATCCTCATCCAGGCTCAAAAGCAGAAGGGTGGTCCGTTGAAGTTCTTCCAGTGCATTGTATAGCCGGTCAACCTGATGGGAGAGAACCGCACGATACCTTTCCAACTGCCATCTCAATGCTTCGATTTCATCCATAACCAGCTCCATGGCAAAAAGATGTCTTTGTCATTCAATGATAGACGTGGGAAAAAGGCTATTCCTCCTCCCATGTCCGGATATTTGGACTATCTCCGTAACATCGGCACATTCACATTAATTCGGGCAGGCTTTTAGACTACTTTTATATGGGCGGTAAACCAAAACGCTTTTCATGATTTGCATAGTGCTCTTTAAATATCGGGGCATTGCCTGAACCATATTTCCTGGGCCGGCCGGCCGTACCGTTTTTTAGCAATTGATGCTGTACAGTTATTCAATGCAATTTCTGGTCACATTCGTCAACGCCTCAAAATACTCTCCAGAAGGGACCCCATATTTTTTCCACATCGCACATTTAGAAAAAGTTTATCACCACTTCAAAATACATAAGGTTAACAAAAAAAGTCAATTGATCTTTCTTCGGTAATTATAGCTGAAGGCTGATATTGTTTGTGGTCGGTGGGTTTTACTACCAGCGTATTGGAATATAAAACAATATATGGTAGTTGCGACTATCTTATTTTACAATATAAATTCGTAATGTTATGCAATTTTAGGGATTCACAGTCGCAAAAAAAATTTCCAAAAGCCCCTGAATCCATGGCTACTGTGATAAATGACGTTCAGTGAGAGTCGCTGGCACTTGCAATCTTATGTCGTGTGGTTTACTTTGATTATAGTGATGATTCAAATATTCTCTTGCCAAAGCTGATAAATATACCCAGATCCGCCATGCCTTCTCTGTAGTGCTTCGTTCATCCAGCCTTTTGATAGGCAATTGTGTCGTCTGTGCCATCCGTCGTGATGTTTATCAAAAGGTTTTTTTGGGTTTGATCATATTGAGCGACGCTTTCTAACATGAACCACTTTTGGAAGGAACCCAAATATGGCATCACCCCCGGCACCCTCCTCGCTTGAAGCCAAGGTTACATTTGCCCGCAACTTGGGTCTTTTTGATGCCACCATGATCGGCATCGGAGCCATGATCGGTGCCGGAATTTTTGTGCTCACCGGGATCGCCGCCGGTGAAGCGGGGCCTGCAGCCCTGCTGGCCTTTGCCCTCAATGGACTGGTAACCCTACTGACCGCGTTTGCCTATGCGGAACTTGCCTCAGTCTATCCTAAATCAGGCGGCGGCTATTCGTTTATCGCCAAAGCCTTCCCCGGGCCAGCGGGCTTCGCCTCGGGCTGGATGCTTTGGTTTTGCTATATCATTGCCTGCGCGCTTTATGCGCTGGGATTTGGCAGCTATTTCTGGGAATTCGTTCAAAGTTATTTCCCCACAATCGCTCATCTGGTCTTCGACCTTGCAGGTCACCCCCCCCCGCATTGATGATGACCGCTTTGGTGTGCCTCGTTTTCATTCTCGTCAATATGCGGGGTACAGGTGTCACCGGCAGCATCGAAAATATCATCACCATGGCCAAAATTATTATTCTAGGCATCTTTATCGCGTATGGACTGAAGCGGATTTTTCAGATCCCCAGCGAGGCGACGGCAAGTTTCACTCCTTTTCTGCCGAACGGTGCCGGAGGTGTGGTCATTGCCATGGGGCTGACCTTTATTGCCTTCGAGGGATATGATCTAATCGCAACCGTCGCCGAAGAGATCAAGTCACCCGAGAAAACCATTCCCCGGGCCACCCTTATCTCCCTTGCCGTCACCATCTTCATCTATCTGATGATTTTGCTGGTATGTATCGGGGCCATCCAACCCGAGTCAGGCAAATCTTGGCAATTCCTGGGCCAGTACCAAGAAACAGCGATTGCCAGGGCCGCTCATAACTTCATGCCAGCCTATGGTGTAGCACTAATTATCTTCGGAGGGCTACTGTCAACCATATCCGCCTTAAACGCAACAATTTTGGCCTCATCCCGGGTGGCCTTTTCCATGAGTCGCGACAAAATGTTGCCGATCTCCCTTAGCACAATACACGCCAAGCGCCGTACACCCCACATTGCCATCGCCGTCACCGGAGGCCTTGTCCTATTCATGGCATTGCTTTTTCCAATTCACGTGATCGGATCTGCAGCCAGCGTCATGTTCTTGCTAACATTTACAATGGTCAATCTTTCGCTCATCGCTCTGCGCCGCAAGTTCCCTGAATTAAAGGGCGGCTTTCGCGTGCCGCTATACCCGGCCACGCCTATTGCCGCCATTGTTCTCAACATGTTTCTGGCGATCTATCAGTTCAAATTCGATCCACGAGCATGGTACATCGCCATTGCCTGGATCATCACCGGTCTGTTTATTTATTTTATCTACTTTGAAAAAGTCACGGCCGCCGATATGCCTCAGGTACTCGTGGTCAAACAGCCCAAAAGTGCCAACATCCATTCGTACCGAGTCCTGGTGCCACTGCACAACCCCGATCATGTGATTCCCCTAATGAAGCTGGCCCTTCCCATTGCCAGGGCCCACGATGGCGAAATCCTTGTGCTTGGTGTCATTGATGTACCGCTCACCCTTCCGCCCCATGAAGGGATGCGATTTGTCCATCACAAAACACCGCTGTTAAAAAAAGCGATCGAATACGGAAACGAACAGGGCGTCGAAACCCGTTCGGCGGTACTCATTGCACATCAAGTATGGGATGGCATTCTGCATGCGGCCGAAGTGGAAAAGACAACGCTGATTCTGATGGGCTGGAAAGGGTACACCACAACTCGCGACCGGATTATGGGAGAAGTCACCGATAAAGTGGTGCGTCATGCTCCCTGTGATCTTATCACCATAAAATTAATGGGAGATCGTCCGATCCAGCGCATATTAACCGCGACGGCCGGGGGACCTCATGCAAGCCTTGCCGCTGAATATTTAGGAATATACCATGGTGCGGGCGACCACCAGATAACGTGCTGCTATGTCCTAAAACCCAATGCAGATGAAGATGATCGAAAAACCGCTCGTCGTCGGATTGAAAAAACCCTCAAAGGCACCCTTCTTGACGGCAAGGCCGACATACGCCTCTTGGAAGGCAAAAAGGTGGCGTCAACAATAGTCCGCGCTACAGCGGATTATGACCTGATTGTTCTAGGGGCTTCCAAGGAAGGAGCTTTTTCAAATGTCCTGTTCGGCGAAATACCCGAGAAAGTTGCCCGTTACGCCAAATCTCCCGTAATGATCGTGCAGCGCTATGAGGGGCCTATCAAATCACTGGTAAAAAGGATAATGGGCTAGATGCCACCAAATTTCGGCAAAACAGCTGCGACGAAACTCAAAACAAAGAAAAAGACGCACATTTCTGTAACAGTTGTCAATAGCGGACTGAAAACAAGAACCGGGTCCAGTTTCAACCGTTTGAGGATGAGAGGCCGCATTCCGACCAAGGTGACGGGAACAAGTGTGTTGGCCACCAGGAAGTCTGAATAGTTACCATTCTTTTCAATAAGCAGAATCGATTTCATCGATTAATCAGTGACACAGCATTTACGATATACAACCAAAGAAGTTCGTCAGTCATGATGCGCCTCCTTGATCTTCTGAAAGCATTCTTTAACAGTGTGCTGCCCAAAAGGTGGGGCTACCATGTCCATTGAGAGGACTGTCACAAGAAACTCCAAAGGGCCATAGGTTTTCACGGATGTCAGGTTGACAATCATTCAATAAACTCCCCAATCACACTATGCTTCACCTTGATTTTATGAATCAGGCAATCATAGTGCTGCATTCGAAGGATGGATCGAACGATCAGATACGCGCCAAAAAAGACCAATGCGACGTTAAGTATCCCCAACGGAATCAGAAGATGCAACACATGGAGAACATCATAGTATTTTGAAGTAGCTATCAGCACACTCGTCACCGACAATGGTAACGCCAAAACAGCGATACCCGTTCGCATTACCGCCAAGGAGGTACGTTTTTCTGCTAAGATGAGCTGTACTTCGCCAATTGCGATGGTATCATTATTGGGCATATCGTTTGTCATTTGCATCCTCGCATGTCTCTTTTGCATGATAGAGAACAACTATGATTTTCTATATTTTAATATGGTTATCTGTTTGCAAGCCTTGATAATACAGTCTATTTGGTTGCCAAGAGGTTGATGCGCCTGAAGGTCTCAAAGCATCGGCCATCGTCCCAACGCGTCTCTCGAATCATTTCATCGATGACATGGGCCCTGAAGTCCTGTTGATGCGCTTCGGAAACATGGGGTAAAATCGGCACAAGGCTCGGCTGGTCGATCCACCCGATTAACGCTTCGGTATCCGGAAAAAAGCGATCTGCATTTTCGCCCCAAACTTTACTGTCTTTAAATTCGCTTTCTGTAACCACACGCGAATACTCATCGATTGACGGCATGTACCAGGGCCAAACGAAGTCCTTAAAATAAAATGAATTTCAGATTATCTGTTTCCTTTGGTTTTGCCGTTGCGATCATGCCCTTTGAGGCATCAATCCCAATTACCTCTCCATTTGGAAGCATGTCTGCAATCATGGCCGTATTGCTGCCATCACCACAGCCTAAATCAAGGACCCGTTCATTTCCTTTTAAGGACAATTCAGAGATGAGCCTTGCTCCCCATTCCCGTTGGTGAACAGATGCCTTTTCATATTTTTTACCGTCGAATTCGAGGGTCATCTCAACGCCTGCAAAACTGTTCTTTATTTTAGTCCACACGCAAATGGATAGCCGATTCGTCTAACCGGAAAATGCCGAGCCAACAAAATCGACTTTTAACTATAATTCTTTCTCCATGAAAACGATCGTAACTTTTTGTGACAACACTTCGTTTCGTGAAACCCGATACCCAAGTTTATGGTAGAAACGGATATTTCCAGTACTTTTTGCCCCGGTGAACAATTTAAACCGGTGGGCTTTCGGGAAAAAAGATTCTATTTTTTTCATCAGCAAAGTGCCGATACCCTTTTTTTGAAATTCAGGATGGACAATAAGTCTGCCGATCAGGCAGGTGACTCCGTCGAGAGAAGCCCTCACCGAAGCAATGATCGCACCGTCATTCATTACCTTTAAAAATATTCTTTTATCAAATTCTAACACAATTTCAGCAAGAGACTGACACAGTGGCGGAATTTTCCAATCGTTATACAGCACGGCCTCACTTTGGTAGGCCAACTTCTGAAGGGCGAGAATCTCTTCTGCATCATCTTCATCTGCTTGCATTATGGAAAATCCCATGGGTTGTGCTTCCAAAAGTTTATATTGGCTCGGCAGCTTGGTGACAGCTTATCTTAATTGTTTCAAAGGGGTTGTCTACAACCATTTCGACAACCTGCAATATATTTTGCTATAAATCAAATGGAAAAACAAAAACGCTTCACACAATCGTCATTGTAATTCCGGAGAGCACAAAAATTATTTCTTGGCATAAAGACTGCTATTTGTTATCTCAGAGACATCATCTTCAACGTCTCATAGCCTATCTACAATTCTAAAAATACAGAATGCCGATCGGAGGGTAAAATGTCACGTTTAAATATCTACAAAGAATTGGCGAAAACCATGTTACCACCTTCAGACCATTCGGAATTAATGCTTGAGATATTGAAACTTGTCATGACTCCCGAAGAGGTTGAAATTATCATGGCACTGCCAGCCTCCACTGTCGATCTGGCAGCAAAATTCAACCAAAACGAGAAAGCGATCGAAGAAAAAATTTATGATTTTATGCGACGGGGGCTCGTCCACCCGTCGCCCGAAGGGCCTGTGTTCTATAAGGAGGTGGGGTTGCTGCAAGATGAAATGCTGTCCTCGGATCCGGCCCTTGTTTCCATCAAACTTATTCGGCTATGGGACGAATACTACAAAACCACAATGCAAAAAGACCTGGAAGAGTGGTTTATAAACACAAATCCTCCGATGCTCAGAATTGCACCGCTTCGAAAAGCCGTTCCTGAAGGGGTCGATCTTCTTCCCTGCGAAGATATTCATGAGCTCATTAAAGCCGCAAAATCCGCCACCGTACGCGACTGCCCATGCCGTATCGGCCGGGGAAATTGTGATCTGCCGATTCACACCTGCATCCAATTCAACCATAGGGCCGACTATGCGGTCATGCGGGGCGCCTGCAGAGACATTTCACGGGAAGAGGTTTTTGAACTCGAATCGAAAGCAGAGGATGCGGGCATGGTCCCCATGGTGGCCAACATAACCAGCATGGAATTTCAGCATTATATCTGTATGTGTTGCGGCTGCTGTTGCGTGGTAATTGACCCCCTTAAAAAGGGAAATCATCTACGAAAGGCAGAAGGGCTTGCCAAAAGCCGGTTTGAAGCCGCAGTCGATATTGAAGGCTGCATCAGCTGCGGGAAATGCGTCAAACGATGTCAGTTCGGCGCCATCAAAATGGTTAAAGTGGAAGGCGAGAAGAAACGCAAGGCAACCGTAGATCCGGAACTTTGCTATGGGTGCGGTGCCTGCGTATTAACCTGTGAGCCCGAAGCGCTGGCCCTGAAACTGGTGCGACCGCCCGAACATATCCCCAGTGAGAATCCCTCGTTGATCCCGTAAGCGTTATTAAGGGCTGCGGGATACCGATATTCGAAATAGCCCCCCCCCTGGGGGGACCTCGTATTCAAGGCGCAGAACGTCTCGCCCCGGTATTCACCGGCTTTTCCAGCCGAAAAATACGAGGATAGCGACAAGCCTTTCATGATAGAGGGAAAAAATCTAAGATCAAATCTGCTGAACAATACTCAAGAGCAATTGGGTAATTTCTGAAACTTCGGCTTTGGCCCTGGTGTCTCCCGAAGGTCTGCCATAAAAGCCGGCATCCTGGATATCGCCATCGAAATGAATGGTGCCAAGAACCTGAACGGATCGCCGCTTCATCTCATCCATCATTTTTTCTTTGATCGTATCTGAAGTCACTTTATTGAGGATCGCTCCGGCCCGATCAATGCCCATACCTTCGGCCATATAGACGATTTTTTCTGCCAAAGACATTGACTCGAAGGACGGTTCGACAACCGTTAGGATGAGGTCAACACTCCTTTCCACACCGCGCCCGAAACTCTCGACACCCGCCTCCATGTCGATAATGAGGATTTCCTTTTCTTTTAACGAAAGTCTTGAAACAAGCCCTCGGTTGACATCTGCCATGGAGCAGGCACACCCCTGAAACGGGTTTTCAATCTTTCCGGTCATCAGAAATTTGATATTATTATGTTCCGGCAAATAAGACGTTGGAATATCTTCCACCCTGATTTTCGGAAACATTATCCACTCGGTATCTTCCTCTGGCTCGTCAGTATAGGAAAAACGAGGCATTAATGTTAAGAGTGGCTTGGGTGGCCTTTTGAATCCCAGAGAACGATAGAGGCCAGGATTGGATTCATCTGTATCCAGCACCAACACGGAATACTGGAGCTCTGAAAGAACCTTTGCCATCAAGGTGGTGACCGTGCTTTTTCCTACGCCACCTTTCCCGCAAACAGCGATTTTTTTTACCGGCCCGCCTTGCTTTGAATGAGCCTTTAAGTATGCTCGCACTTTTTTAGACGCAGCAACCATCTCCTCATTGGCGGTTGCTGAACACAATCCACAATCAATGCATCCGTCCGCTTCATGATAGGGACAGCCAAAAGGGCAGTGAAAAGCACCCATATTTGTTAACACTCCTTCGGGGAAATCCGATATTTTTGTTAATTCAGTGCGCGTGCAATAACATGCGCCGACATCCGCCCAATTATAATCACAAAAGCGATTTATTACCGAGCAATATCAAAAGTAGCACCCAACATGCATGACAAGATGCGCCATAATGCACCATAGAGGTGTTCTATTTCCTGTGGCCCGTTTACATCGTTTAGCTTGGTGACAAAAAAATCAAACAGATAGAGAATCGCACCAGCGGTTTCCAAGGGCGGCACATTGTTAAATTGGTTGCTCTCAATACCTTCTCGCAATATGTCAGCCATCAGCGGAGCAAAAACATCGATACTTTTTATCATCAACCGACGGTGTAGTCTCGTATTATTATCCCTGTAATAGGATAGCCAGATATTCCGGGTCGCCCGAGTGGTGTCATAATAGAGTTGAAACCAAGCATTCATTTTATCATGGGCAGCCAGCTCAGACGCACCGTCAGAGTGATGGCAAAACGCCTGAATGGTCGTTTCCAAATCGGCAAGAATCGCGTCCACCACCGCTTCAAGAATATCGAGTTTTGTTTTGAAATGATGATAAAAGGTTGATTTGTTAAATTTCAGCTCGTTAATAATGTCATCCACCGTTGTATTGTCATAACCTTTTAGAATAAATAATCTTTTTGCCATACCGAGCATTTGATACCGGCGCTCGGAATGCACTTTTTCAGATATGGGCGGACGGGGCATGAGATATCCTTATCGCTGCAAATCAATATGCAATTTAGTAATTGAAATATTAATGCAGGCCTAACAATAGCGAATTCGTTTCATGGCAGCTTTGGAGTAACATTCAAATCATCGATGAAAAATACAAGCGTGTTTAGCGCAACGAAGCGATGTTTCCCAAAAATTCATGACATCGTATTTAGACTGAAAGTCTAAAAATTATTAAAACCGGCGCACTTTTGTCAAGAAAAAACAGCATCTGACGATACCGTACCATTGCTACCTATCATCGATACGAAAGCGAATATTTTCAATAATGTGGTATTTTGTACTCAAGAAATTGGGCGTTCTGGACGAATACAATAAGATGAACGTTTGAAAAATAGGCGTTCAACAAATGAAATATTATTTTTTTATTGACATTCAAGTGGTTTACGATTAAATAGCAGCTACTAATTTAAAGGAAATATGCTTGAGTCTGATGGTGAATACCCCAGATAACATATTCGGCAAACTAAAATCGTCCCGCTCTTTGCCGAGCCCACCACAGGTCCTTCTAAAGCTCATCGATGCCTGCAATAGCTATCATACCTCTCCAACAGAGCTTGCAGACATTGTTTTTAAAGATCCTTCGATCAGCACCAAGGTCTTACAGCTTATAAATTCTTCATACCTAGGAATGCGAGATAAGATCGATGATCTTGAAAAAGCAGTGATTTATCTCGGTGCCGATACCCTGAAAAATATAGCGGTAAGCGCTTCGGTGTTTCAGGTCTTTGGCAGCGCAAAAGGGAACAGTTCCTTTCATATGGAACATTTCTGGTGGCACTCACTGATGTGTGCCACCCTGGCGAAAAAGATTGCACGTGAAGTTGATTATCCGTCGGTGGATGAAGCGTTTCTATCTGGCCTATTGCACGATATCGGCAAGCTGATTTTGTGGGTCAATTTTAATAAAGAATATTCCATTGCCATTGAGGATGCTGGGGGAAAGACAGAGCTCCTGACTGCCAAGGAAAAAATAATCGGGGCCACCCATTATGAGTTAGGCGCATGGCTTGTAGAGCAGTGGCACCTCAATTCATTCATGGCGGATGCCATCCGGTATCACCACGACCGTATGGAACGAATTGTCGATGCCCTTCCCCTGGTAAAGATAATCTATGTCGCCAATACCTGCTGTTACGCAACTGAGCCAGATGACGAGCGGGCAAAGGAAGTGGCCGGGGCGGTATTCAATCTTTCGTCGGAACAGATAACGAAAATTTTGAGCCATGCCAAAGATGAAGTTTCTGACATGGCAAAATCGCTCGGGATACCCGCAAATCCACCTGAACAAGCGAACAAGGAAACAATCAGCGCTTATAAGATCAAGGAAGAAAAATTAATCTCAGAAGTAAAATATTTTTCCCTCCTATATGGCACTGTTCAAAATCTCTTGACGGCTAAAAATAAGCATGACATCTTGGAAACGCTCAACAGGGGATTCCAGATTCTCTTTGGAATCCGGCAGTTTCTTTTCTTTTTATATGAAACCGAAAAAAAACAGTTAAAAGGACACGCGTTTCCGGAAAACAGTTTTGACGGCCTAGCAAATATGCTGGTCATTCCCTGTAAAGGCCATAATAGCCAAATGATACAGGCGCTTATGAAGAACCAGCCGTTTAACTCAATAACCACTTCCGGCGCACAACCACTTTCCATCTTGGATGAGCAGATTTTAAGGCTCCTCGGAACGAAAGGGATGTGGTACATGCCAATGAGTGCCAATCAAGAACCGGTGGGTTTGATTGCCGTCGGCACCAGTGAACACCAATCCCGGGCCCTTACCAAACAGAAAAAACTGTTACGCCTTTTTGCAAACCATGCCGGCATGTGCTTGTATCTCGAAAAGCTAAAGCAGGCCCAAACCCACTTGATACAAGAAGAACGCCTGAAAGCATCGGCCACCATAGCGCGCAAAGTTGTTCACGAAGTGAACAACCCGCTGGGAATTATTAAAAATTACCTCAGAATTCTGGGACTCAAACTGCCTGAAAAACATCCAGCCCAGGACGAGCTCGGAATTATCAGCGAAGAAATTGATCGCGTCGGTCAGATAATCAGCTATCTGAGAGACGTCACCAAGCCACAAGTACGGTCTTTCGAACCGATAGATATCAATCTCTTGCTCACCAATATTTTGAACATCACCAAAAATTCAATCCTACAGCCGGCCAAAATAGAGCTTCACTTTAAGCCGGACTCGAATATTCCCAAAATTCAAAGTGAGAAAAATGGTCTCAAGCAGATCATCATCAATCTAATTAAAAACGCCGTGGAAGCAATGCCCCGAGGCGGCAACATATATGTTACAACCAAACTGATCGGCACAACAGATATCTATACAACCAATATCAAATCATCATCTGACATGATCGAGGTGACCATTCAGGATGATGGACCAGGCATTTCTGAAAAAATTAAGGATCGACTCTTTGAACCATTCATAAGTTCTAAAAAAGATGGCCATTCCGGTCTGGGACTTTCAATTGTGCATAATATTGTTAGAGAATTACATGGCTCGATTCAATGCCATAGTACCCCCGGTTCCGGCACTGCTTTTATCGTTACCTTACCCACCACTCTCCCGGAGAACAAGAAAGGTCTGGAGGATTAGATGACAGATTCATGCAGAATTCTCATTGTTGATGACGAACCAAGAATGCGTGACAGCATCCAATTTTTCATTGAACAGAAAGGCTATTCTGTTGACACCACTGATAGTGGCCACGATGCGTTGAAAATTCTCTCCCAAAACCGTTATGACCTTTGCCTGTTGGATATCTGTATGCCTGAAATGGATGGTTTTCAACTGATGGGGGAGATATTTGAACAGCAACCGGACGCACTGCTTGTAATGATGACCGGCCAGGCCTCCGTTGAAACCGCAGTCAAAGCACTGAAGATGGGGGCATATGATTATCTAAGGAAACCGTTCGACCCCACCGACCTGATGAAAACCATCGACAACGCCCTGGCTCACCGTCGCATCCGTGATCGTCTCCGTCGAACCAAGATCGAATACAAATATATGGTGGAAAACTCGCCAGACCTGATTTACCAGCTGGATCCAAAAGGAAATTTTACGTTTCTTAACCAGGCGGTAACACGGTTGCTCGGGTATGATCCGGATGAGCTGATCGGCAAACATTATACCACCATTGTACACGAGGAAGACCAGGCGCGGTCCAAATACCTGTTCAACGAACGGCGAACCGGAAGCCGAGCCACCAATGAACTCGAAATCCGGCTGGTTTGCAAAGCCAACGCACCGGAATGCGTTCAAATGGGACAAAAAACCATTATTGTCGAACTCAAAGCGACCGGCATGTATGATGAACATCAGAAAGACAGGAACAAAAAGCTGTTTTTAGGGACGTATGGGGTGGCGCGGAATGTCAGCTATCGAAAGCAGTTGGAATCACATCTGTACCACAGCCAGAAGATGGAAGCCATTGGCACCCTGGCAGGTGGCATTGCCCATGACTTTAACAACCTTTTAATGGGTATCCAGGGATATACGTCCCTTATGTTAGCGGATACAAATTTGGCAGACAGAAACAATGGCCGGCTCATGCACATCGAACAGCATGTCCAGTGCGGCGCCGAACTAACTCGCCAATTGCTGGGCTTCGCACGGGACGGTAAGTATGATCTGAAAACCACCGACCTTAATCATCTGATCAAAAAGACGGTTTCCATGTTTGGCCGCGCCAAAAAAGAGATCCGAATGGACCTGCAACTTCAATCTGATTTGTGGCACGCTGACGTGGATCAGGGCCAGCTAAAACAGGTGCTGTTAAATCTTTACGTCAATGGGTGGCAGGCGATGCCAAATGGCGGCGATATATCGGTTGCAACCGTCAATATCGCCTTAAGCGGAAATTCAGCCAAAAACCTTGGTCTCAAAGGTGGGAACTATCTTAAAATCTCCATTACCGACACAGGCATCGGCATGGATGAAGAAGTGAAGCAGCGAATATTTGAACCTTTTTTCACAACCAAGGAAAGAAGCCGGGGCACCGGCCTTGGCCTTGCTTCCGCTTACGGTATTATCAACAACCATAAAGGTGCTATCAGAGTTACAAGCCGAAAAGGTTATGGGTCCACGTTTGTTATCTATCTGCCCGCCTCAAGGAACGTTGAAAAATTATTGGAAATTGCCAGCACGCCAATTTTGAACGGTAAAGAGACCATTCTGATTGTAGACGATGAAAGCAATATTGTTGAAGTGACCGAAGAGATGCTTCAAACCATAGGCTACAAGGTAATGACCGCAAGAAACGGGGAAGATGCCATTGCGATCTTCAAGAAACACAACGAGGACATCGACCTCATTATCCTGGATATGGTGATGCCCGGGTTAAGCGGCGGCGAGACCTTTGATCGAATCAAAGCCATCCGGCCGGATGTCAAGGTTCTTCTTTCCAGTGGCTATAGTATAAAAGGCGAGGCAAAAAAGATTTTAAAGCGTGGATGTGACGGATTCATCCAAAAACCATACAATCTTGAGAAGCTGTCTGAACACCTGAAGATTGTACTGGGCCCCGGTGAAAATGCCTATCCCCGTCAAGCCCTAAAGGCCGTTAGTTAAACTTTACAGACCCCGCATACGGAACAAGATGATCCGGGCCGGCATGGCGGAGCCGGTTTTCCGCACATCGCCCGGTTATATTCATTCCACAAGAAGTTCCGATCAATACCATGATCGATCACGTCCCAAGGAAATACCTCTGTTTTTTCCCGTTCACGGTATACAATCCCATCCGTATAAGCGGACATTTTTTTCAAAATCGGCTGCCAATTTCCGCCATTACGGTGGACTTCTTGTAAAAGCGCTGAAGACCGGCGGTCACCCCGTGACAGCAATGCCTGAACATAAGCATTACGAGGACTTTCAGCATGCAAACGAACATTGGGAATCTTTTTCAGCCCGTTTCGTATGTGTCGGATTTTCTTTTTCAAGGTGGCCAGCGGTGCCATCCCGGCCCACTGAAATGGGGTGACCGGCTTCGGAACAAAGGTGTTAAGACTGACCGTAATACTTCCTATCCTTCCCTTTAGACGGCTTGACGAAAGGAAAACATTTTTTATTTTTTTACACAGGACCACAATCTCTTCAACATCAGCCTCGGTTTCCGTTGGCAGCCCCACCATAAAATAGAGTTTGAGATTCGGGATATCATTTGAAACGAGCGCTTCGGTTGCAAACAAAATATCATCCTCCGTGATGCCCTTGTTGATGACTTGCCGCATTCGCTCAGACCCGGCATCTGGGGCAATGGTGGCCGTTTTCACATGGGCCTTTCGAAGGGCAACCAGTAAATCCGGCGTAAGGGCATCAGCACGTAATGAACTGAATGAAAGACGAATTCCCTTTTCATCAGCATTTCCGCACAGGGCGGCAAGGTCCGGCAAATCAGACACCGCAGCCCCCACAAGCCCCATGTGACGAGCATGGGGCAGTCCTGCATCAAGGGACGCTGCCAGTGATTCAGGTACCCGAAAACGAGGTGGACGGTAAACGTAACCTGCGCTGCAGAAACGACACCCATGCGCACATCCTCTGGACACTTCAACCAAAAATGTCGTCGCAAAGGATGCATGAGGCGACACAATCGTGCTACAGGTCGGGCTCGCATCAAGATCTTTCAGAAACACGCGCTGTATTTTGTCAGGGGCATTTCGATGTGGAACCACCTCCCGAATGGTGCCGTCCTGCTGATAGGCCACATCGTAAAATGACGGCACATAGGCCCCTGGGGCCTCCTGGACCAAACGTTCCAATAGGATCTTTCGATCATCATGGTGCCGGAACAACCGAATGAAAGCCGGGAGTGTTTCCTCTGCCTCACCGATTAAAAAGCAATCAAAAAAGGGCGCAATCGGCTCCGGGTTCAGCATACAGGCCACCCCCCCGGCAATCACCAACGGATGCCCTGTTTGCCGCTCGGCAGCCAATATTGGCATCTTGGAAAAGCTTAACATCCTTAATATGTTTGGGAAATCATTTTCAAACGAAAGGGAAAAGGCGACAATGTCAAACGCCGTCAATGGTTTTCCGGATTCAATGGTGAGAACCAACCCACCGGGTTGGCTTTCGAGCGGTGGCAGGACCATCCGTTCACAGACGACTGTCTCGATATCATTCAGGAGTTGGTAAACTTTTTGAAATCCGAGATTAGCCATCCCCACGTGGTAGTGATTGGGATAAACCAATGCCACCCGAATTCGCCCGCGCCAGTCTTTTCGAATAACGCCGTGCTCTATGGTAACTTCTGTTTCTGACATTCCTGGCATGGTCTGCCCTTTTGACAACATCCGCAACACCCACCCGTTATAGGGGGGGACGAATGGGTGTTGCGGACGGTCATGTGTCAAACCGGTCGCTGTTGATAACCTTTTTCACAGGTATCAAATCTTCTCATGAGACGCAACGGGAACAGCCCACACCCGACATCTACAATGCGGTCCGGTTTAACGCTTGCCACCTGGTTTTACGGGGAACGTCACCATTTTTCGATGTTACCAAATAGAATGAAACCTTACGGCGGCGATCGGAACATATTCTGCGTTCCGGAATACAGGCAGCATACGCGAATTGCCGCCGTTCGATACCGCTTCGCTCATCTTTTTCAATTAACTTGGAGGCCAGCGTGTTTTTTCTCATGGAGCATCCTTAATTTTAGTATGTGTACCATGAAAAACGATTCGGTTATTGGTGCCAAAATTTCACCGTTCCATCAATCGGCTTTCCTTCTCAAGAATGTCGGGACGTCTAGGTCGCTGTTATCAATAATAATACCCTTAAATCCCTGATACCCGCCGCTGCCGCCATGCCCCGATGCCTGGCGTTTTCGAATAAATGTCGGCTCGTCGAATTCAACGGCATTTTGAATATCCGCCGGCGTAATGTCGCGCACTCTACCACGAATCGGCATTTCTATCGGGGGCTCTACAGTGGGTTTTTCGGAAGTGGTCCCGATACCGGTGGCAATCACCGTCACCCGCATCTCATCCTGAAGACTCTCATCCACAGCGGTTCCCCAGATGATGTCCGCGTCCTCGCCAACCTCTTCGTAAATCCTTTCAGAAGCCTGAGTCATTTCTTCCATTGTCAAATCGTTGGAACTGGTAATGTTCATCAGCACGCCTTTTGCGCCAGAGATTGAAACATCCTCAAGTAGCGGATGAGAGAAGGCCCTTTCAGCCGCTTCGATGGCCCGGTTCTCACCACTTGAAATGCCGATGCCCATGATCGCCATTCCCGCCTTGGACATGGTTGTTTTTACATCTGCAAAATCGAGGTTTACCAGTCCCGGCAGCATAATGAGGTCCGTGATTCCTTTGACAGAGTGGAGCAAAATTTCATCCGCCTTTTTGAACATATCGGTCATTTTGGCATTTTTTTCCGCAAGACTTCTGAGCCGGTCATTGGGAATGGTAATCACGGTATCTGCCACCTCTTTGAGCGCTATAATTCCCTCGTCCGCCTGGCGCAACCGTTTTTTCCCCTCAAAGGAAAACGGCTTTGACACAACTGCAACCGTAAGCGCTCCGATTTCTTTACAAATCTCAGCGATTACCGGTGCCGCCCCTGTGCCGGTTCCGCCCCCGAACCCAGCCGTGATGAACACCATGTGACTTCCCTCCAATGCATTTCGAATCATCTCGCGGCTTTCATTGGCTGCCTCTTTACCGACCTCTGGATTTGCACCAGCGCCAAGCCCTTCTGTAAGAAGTTCCCCGATCTGAATCTTCTCCCCTGCCTTGGATATGTCCAGTGCCTGGCCATCCGTATTCGCAGCAATAAATTTAACACCCTGCAGGTTTGATTCGATCATGTTGTTAATGGCGTTGCCGCCAGCTCCCCCTACCCCGATCACCTTGATTTTTGCCGATTTTTCATTGTCAACATACGTAAACATACTTTCCCCCCTGAATGAATATGGTAATGGTTGTTGTTCCTGATTCAGTTCCCTGTCTGCCTTTTTCCGTTTCTGTGGTTGTCCGCGCTGCTCCATAGGCTGTTAAATTACCTCCCTGAACCATCGTTTCATTTGGTTCATCACTCGATTAAAAATGTTGGTGTCCCGTATTCTGAACTTCTTTGTGGTACGGTGCCGTGCACCAAACAGAACGAGCCCGACACCGGTGGCATACATGGGATTATTGACGACATCGATCAGACCGCTAATTCCGATCGGTTTGCCCAATCGGGTTGGCACATTAAATATTGACTCGGCCACTTCCGTAACGCCATCCAGCAAAGAGGTTCCCCCGGTAACCACGACACCGGATGAAATGATATGCTCCATGCCAGCACGGTAAATTTCGCGCTTCACGAGGGCAAAGATCTCTTCCATGCGTGGTTCGAGGATTTCTCCCAGTATCTGCCGTGGCAATTTCCGCGGTTTAGTGCCGCCCATACCCGGCACTTCGATGGTTTCTTCACCGTGAATGCTTCTGGCAACACAGGTACCAAACTTCTTTTTAATCTTTTCCGCTTCGGCAATCGGCGAACGGAGCCCCACGGCAATATCATTGGTCAGGTTATTTCCACCCAAAGCAAGTACAAAGGTATGCTTGATGTTCTTTTCAGAAAATACCGCCAAATCCGTGGTGCCCCCTCCCAGATCAAGCAATGCCGTTCCAAGTTCCTTTTCTTCATCGGTAAGTACCGCCTCACCGGAGGCAAGAGACTCCAAAACGATATCGCAAACGTCAAGGCCCGCCCGATTCGCACATTTGACAATGTTATGAGCTGAAGTCACTGCGCCGGTTACGATGTGGATCTTTGCCTCTAGCCTCACTCCGGTCATCCCCAGTGGATTTTGAATACCAACTTGGTCGTCCACAATATACTCCTGGGGGAGAACATGGATCACCTCCCGATCCATGGGAATCGCTACCGCACGCGCCGCATCAATAACCCGGTCAATATCGTTTTGCGTAATTTCCGGACCCTTTATTGCCACAATGCCCCGGCTGTTGAAACCGGTAATATGCCCGCCGGCAATGCCCGCGTACACTGAAGAAATTTCGCATCCAGCCATCAGCTCCGCTTCTTCTACCGCCTTTTTTATTGACTCCACTGTGGACTCGATGTTGACCACAACCCCTTTTCGAAGGCCGATGGAAGGATGGCTCCCGATCCCGATGATGTTAATTTCACTGCCAGAGGCTTCCCCCACAACTGCACAAATTTTGGTAGTGCCGATATCCAAACCGACGATAATGTCTTCACGCGCCTGCACCTAAGACCTCCTTATGGTTTTATCGGGCATATTCTCTCCCCAGACAGGGGCCACAATCACATACTTCTCATTGCTAAGGTCCACGTTGTTAAAAGCTGCTATCCCTTGCTGCCCTTCCAGGTAACGCATTACTCTGGCAAGACGCAGTTGTTTTTTATCATAGTGACCGAAACCCAATCTTACTGCCCGCACCTCGCCCTCTCCAAAAAGCGTAAACCCCAGCTCTCTGTCCACATGAATCCGTGAAAGGGTCTCAAACGACACCGGGCTATCAACACGCCGAAGCACTTTTGCCAGGGCCAGCAACTCTCCCATCGCACGGCCGGAGGTCTCAGGGGGGACCGCTATGTCCGCGTAATCCAAACCGGTTACACACGGAAAATGCCCGCCGTCATCAGTATGCCACTCTTTGAAAAGGCGTCCCCGGGTGTCCATAAAGTATCTTTTATCCGCCAATTCTATAATGGCCATGGGCACATGTTCTGTGATGTGGACCATAATTTGGTCCGGCAGTTCTCTTCCCACCCGAGCGTCCGCCACCCAGCCGTTCGAAAGGAGCCTTTTCCTTGCCACATGCAGGTTTAGGGAAAAAATATTCATTCCCTTTGATACTTGGGCACACTGCAAAACCGCCTTCTCCGAAAGCTGTTTGTTTCCGGTCACAACGATTTGCTTGGCATTAAAGAATCGGGCCTGGGTAACCACATCGTATCCCAATATGAACAGCAGGCTCATGAAAATAATCCCTGCAATACTGACCAGCCCTTTTAGTAAAGGCCACATCCCATTAAATTGCACACGAAGTCCTTTTTTAGGTCTCCGGGGCTTATTCCTGCGTATCCGCTTCTTCTGAAACAACCTGCACCTCCGGTTCAAGCATTACCTGAAATTTTTCGAATACGGTTTCCTGAATCGTTCGCACGAGTGTAAAAATCTCTTCTGATGTTGCCGTTCCTGTATTGAGAATAAAATTGGCATGCTTCTTCGAAACCATCGCCCCGCCGCATCGGCAACCCTTCAGGCCCGCTTGCTCGATCAACCAACCCGCCGATCGCTTTGGGTCCGGATTTTTAAAAAAGCAACCAGCGCTGTGCCCGCTCACAGGCTGTTTTCCTCTCCGCGCTCTGACAATTTCTTTTGCCTCTTTTCGAAGGGCCGCCTTGTCCCCCGGTGCCACCTCGACGCAGCCGCCCAGCAACACCGGCGGGTAGCATTCTTCTGCCGCTGTCATGCATACCCAGGACAGTTTTCGATACCCTGTTGTCAGCTCTTCCTTTGGTATCTTCTTTGGTTTACCCATGGGGTAGACCACTTCAACGTATCTCAGGACATCACTCATCCAACCGAGCCCGGTTCCGGCATTCATCCGGATGGCACCGCCTAAGGTTCCGGGAATCCCCAGCGCAAAATTCATTCCCCGAAACCCTTTGCCCAAACAAAACCGGCATAAGGACTTCGTCCTGGCACCCGCTTCGACATAAAGCCTTATCGTCTCCGCACCTGTTTCCAAGATCCTGATGCGATTCATGTATTTGCCCAGATTAATCGCAATGCCGGACATACCCCTGTCCGGCACCAATAGGTTCGTCCCGTCCCCGACCACCATGTATCTGATTTTCCGTTCCCAAGCACCGGTCATCAATGCCACCACATCTTCCTGGCTTTTGGGGTACACCAGCGCATCCACCGGACCGCCCACACGAAATGATGTGTGTCGCGCCATGGGCTCGTCAAAACAAACTAGCCCGGTAAAACGCTTTGTCAACCACTCTCTGGTGCTCTCGTCCAATGCCATAGGGTCGTTATTCGCTTTTTTTGACCGATGTTCTCCGTTCCATACTGTCAACCAACATTTCGCCCACTTGCCACACGTTTCCCGCCCCCAAGGTCAGCACAAGATCATTGGGGACCACAATTTCCTTGAGATGGGCCACGGCGGCCCGATGGTCACTCACAAAAACGGCATCTTTATGGCCATGGGTCGTAATCGCCCGGCACAATTGGTCGCCATCCACTTCTGCAATTGCCTTTTCCCCAGCAGGGTATACCGGAAGCAAAAGTAAGACATCCGCCTGGTAAAAGGCCCGGCTGAATTCATCAAAAAGCGCCTGGGTGCGTGTGTATCGGTGGGGCTGAAACACCACCACATGACGCCGATCCGGCCAGCTTTCCGTAATTGCCTCGAGGGTCGATTTTATTTCCGTTGGGTGATGCCCGTAATCATCGACGACCAGCACGTCATTGCAGCATCCCTTGATTTCCAGACGTCTCTGAACGCCTTGAAGTGTCCGCAACGCAGTGGCCATGGTGTCGAAAGACAACGCCAGTTCCATTCCCACCGCTATGCTTGCCAGTGCGTTATAAACATTGTGAATTCCCGGCAGATTCAGTTCCATCGTGCCAAGGGCGGCCGACTGCCATACCACGTCAAACCGGCTTTTAAGGCCGTTAAAGGAAACGTTTTTGGCATGCAGGTCCGCCTGTGCGCTGAGGCCATAGGTCACAAACGGCTTTTGGATCTTGGGTATAAGATCCTGAATCGCTTCATTATCAAGACACAACACGGCCCTTCCATAAAATGGCGTTCGATCGATAAACTCCAGAAATGCCGCTTTGACATCATCCAGGTCTTTATAAAAATCAAGGTGCTCCCGATCGATATTTGTCACCACAGCAATGGTGGGCGCCATCTTGAGAAAAGAGCCATCGCTTTCATCTGCTTCCGCAACGATAAACTCACCCTGTCCCAACAGGGCATTCGACCCGATGCTTTTAAGTTTGCCACCAATGACCACCGTCGGATCCAACTCTCCCTTTTCGAGAAGCGCGGCGATAATGGATGTTGTGGTGGTCTTCCCGTGGGAACCGGCCACGGCGATGCTGTATTTGAGGCGCATCAGCTCCGCCAGCATTTCCGCCCGGGGGATGACCGGAATTCCGCTGTGCCGGGCGGCCTGGACTTCCTGATTGTCCATACTCACAGCTGAGGAGGTTACCACCACATCCGCGCCTTTAATCTGTTCTCCGAGATGCCCCTGATACAGGATACCTCCCAGTTGTTGCAACCGGCGGGTGGTCTCGGTATCGGCAAGGTCAGATCCGGAGACCTTGTATCCCAGGTTGAGCAGCAATTCTGCAATGCCACTCATGCCGATACCGCCAATACCTACAAAATGAATATGGTATTTTTTTCGATACATTTCGTTTCTATGCTATCCGTTATCAGTCAGCGGGGGTGCCCCCCAATATCCGGTAACAATCCTCAACGATGTCTTCTGCCGCCCGTGGTCTGCCGTAGCTCGCTGCTGTGGAAGCCATCCGCTGTAGTCTACCGGGGTGTTTTCGGTATAAATCTATCTTCTCGGCCAATCCTCTTCCGGTCAAATGCTTTTCAAGAATCATTTCCGCCGCACCGGATTGCAACAGTCCCTGCGCATTTTTCGTCTGATGGTCATCGGCGGCAAACGGATAGGGAATAAAAATGGCGCCTTTTCCAACCGTTGCCACCTCTGCAATGGTAGTTGCCCCCGCCCTGCAAATGACCAAATCCGCCGCCGCATACTGCTCTGCCATGTTGAAGAAGAATGCCTGAACACGAGCTCTTACCCCTAAGGCAAGATAGGTTTCCTGTACCCACCGTTCATCCGCCTCCCCGGTTTGATGAATGAAGAACATCTCATTTCTTTTGGGAAGATGAGTCAGCGCCTCGGTGACCGCACAATTGATGGTGTGGGCCCCCTGGCTGCCACCAAACACAAGAACAGTAAACTGTTTTTCCGTAGGCGAACTAACGCTCAAGTCGGCATCTGCTGCCGGGGCCATTGCCGCCATGCTTTTTCGAATCGGATTGCCGGTCACGGCTATCTTATTATCCGCCCCTCTCAATCGGGTTTGAGGGAATGTCACATATATTCGTTTCACAACCATCGCCAAAAGGCGGTTTGTCAGGCCAGGAATCATATTCTGTTCGTGGAGAACCGACGGCACACGGCTCAAACGGGCTGACAGCACCATAGGTCCCGACACATATCCGCCCACCCCCACCACCAGGTCTGGCCTGAATTGGCGTATGATGTTCAAGGATTCCAGGAACCCGACGCCCACCTTGCATAGCGCCCTGACTCTGTCGCGCCATGTTTTCCCTTTAAGCCCGCCGGCGGAAATATGTCGATGCATGAAAAGCGTCCGCCCAAGCGCTATTTTTTCCATTCTGTTGCCAGTACCGGCAAAAAGAACCTTCGTTGCCGGATTTTTTAGCTGAAAGGCCTCGGCCAGCGCGATCCCGGGGAAAAGATGCCCGCCGGTGCCGCCACCAGCGATAATCACCTTGAGTGGCGGATAAGCAGATTCTTTATGCAGGTTGCTTTCCATACGCTAATTTTGCACCCGTGAAGCGCCAATGTTCATTAAAATGCCGATGGTGGCCATATTGATTAACAACGAGGTACCGCCATAACTTAAAAACGGCAGGGTCAGCCCTTTCGTGGGCAATAGTCCCAACGAAACAGCCATATTCACAACCACTTGCAGGCCGATGGCAATGGTAATACCACTGGCAACCAATTGCCCGAAAGGGTCATCACAATTCCGGGCAATAATGACCCCCCGCCACAACAACACGCCGTAAAGTAATAAAATAATTAAAACGCCCACCATACCGAGCTCTTCACCAATCACTGAAAAGATGAAATCCGTATGGGGTTCCGGCAGGTAGAACAGTTTCTGATATCCCTTTCCAACACCCGCCCCGAAAATCCCCCCACTGCCAAAAGCCATCAGGGAATGGACCACCTGATACCCTTCATCGGACTGATACTGCCACGGATTCAAAAAACTCATGAGCCGTTTTACCCGATACGGCGCATTGATCATCAAAAGATAGGCTATGGGAATCAGGGCCAGCAGGGGGGAAAGCAAATGAACCATGCGAACCCCCCCCACATATAGCATCAACCAGGTAATGGCCCCCAGAATAATCACCGAACCAAAATCAGGCTGTTTCATAATCAACATTGACAAAAGCCCAAGCACCACCATATGGGGCAGGAAGCCGATGCTAAATTCTTGTAAACGCTCTTGTTTTTTGGCCAGTGAATAGGCCAGGTAGATCACCAGCGCCACACGGACCAGCTCAACCGGCTGAAAGGTCAAATTACCTACGGCCAACCATCGTGTGGCACCACCGGCAGTGACGCCCAACCCGGGAATCCAAATAGCCGCAAGGCTTATCACCGACAACCCCAATAGCGGATATGCAAGGAACCGATACCATTGAAATGGCAATCTCCGGCAAATGACCAACCCCAACACACCGAACAAGGTAAAAACGGCCTGCTTTTTTAAAAAGTAGTAGTCCGTACCATATTTTTTCAGAGCAATGGCGGAGCTGGCGCTGTACACCATGACCACCCCGATCCCCACCAGTAGCAGCACGGGAAATAAAAGCGGTATGTCATAGGGAACCGACATGCCTCCCTGAGCCGCTTTATTGGCGGGTTGCCACTGGCGAGCGGTCGCGCTTGCCTCTGGCATGGCTATTTTTGTTCGAGTGCTTTTACGGCGCTGCAAAACACATCCCCCCGATGCGCATAGCTTGTGAACATATCAAAACTGGCACATCCCGGCGAAAGCAGAACGACATCGCCAGCATGTGCGGTGGAATACGCCTCACCCACCGCGTCTTCCATGGTTGCAACCTGTTTGCTATCAACAACATTTCCCAGCTGGGCCAAAATGTCCGCAGCGGTCTCGCCGAGTGCGATCAGCATACGCACACGCCCCTTTATCCGGTCTGCGAGTTCAGAAAAGGCATACCCCTTGTGACGGCCGCCCATAATCAAGACAATCGGCTGATCAAAGGTCTCAAGCGCCCGAGCCACGGCGTCAATGTTCGTGGCTTTGGAGTCATTGTAGAATGACACGCCGCCTATTTCTGCCACCCATTCAATGCGATGGGAAAGGCCTTGAAATGTGGCAAGTCCCTTGGCAATGTCCGGCGGAGCTGCACCAAATGCAATGGCTGCCAGAACTGCAGCAGCGGCGTTTTCCCGGTTATGCAACCCGGGCAGCTTTAATACTGAAAGATCAATCTGGTCTTGATGCTGCGGGGTTTGATAGGTCAGTTGGTTGTTCTGAAAGTTTGCCCCATCCTCCCCACTACCGGCATAAATGAACCATTTTTGGGCCTTTATCGAGTGGCTGATGTTACGGATCCACTCATCGTGTCCATTCAGAATTGCCACTTGATCTGATTGTTGATTTTCAAACAAACGGCCTTTTGATGCCGCATAGGCAGCGAAGTCAACATACCGGTCCAGGTGGTCTGGGGTGATATTGAGTAACACACTGACAACCGGTTGAAAGGAGTCAATAGTGTCCAACTGGAAACTGCTAACCTCCGCCACCAAGACGTTATACTGATCTGTCCGATCCGCAAAAGATACCAGCGGCGTGCCGATATTACCGCCCACGGCAACACGAAATCCACAAGTCCTTAAAAGATGCCCCAGCAAAGCTGTCACGGTGGATTTACCGTTGGTGCCGGACACTGCAATGACCGGCTTGTTGATAAATCGACATGCCAGTTCCAGTTCGCCAATTACCGGCACCCCATGCTTTCTGGCCTTTTCCAATTCCGGCAAGGTTTCCGGCACACCGGGACTGATCACGATAAGGTCGGATGTCTCAAAGGTTTCAGAATGGTGGTGACCCAGTTCCGCCCGAACGCCCTGTTGCACCAGCTGCTGAATCTTGTTCGCACCCGGTGGGGACGCAGACTGGTCGGTGACCGTAACCCCCGCCCCAAAACGATGGAGAAACGCCGCTGCGGCAAGGCCGGAGACACCCATGCCCACCACAAGAACCTTCTTGCCCTGAATGCTTTGAAAGGATGTTGCTGCCATTACCAATTGAAGTCCTTTATGCTACGTCTTTTTTCAGCTTTCCGCTGTAAATTATCTTAGTTTTAGCGTGCTCATGGCAATGAGCGCCAGTGCAATGGCAATAATCCAAAACCGAACGATCACCTTCGGCTCCGCCCAACCGGTAAGCTCAAAATGATGGTGCAACGGCGCCATTTTAAAAATTCGGCGTCCCTTGGTCATCTTGAAGAAACTGACCTGGAAAATGACCGACAGTGCTTCAATCACAAACAATCCACCGACCAGCGCCAGCAGAATTTCCTGCTTGGTAATCACCGCCACAGTCCCTAATGCCGCACCGATTGAAAGAGAACCGACGTCCCCCATGAAGACCTGGGCCGGGTAGGCATTGAACCATAAAAACCCAAGACCGGCCCCCGCCAATGCGCCGCAAAACACTGTCACTTCACCACTGCCCGGCACATAGTTGATCTGTAGATAGCTGGCTATTTTCACATGACCCGCCACATATGCAAAAAACATGTACGTGGACGCTGCGATGATGGCCGGACCAATGGCAAGCCCGTCCAACCCATCGGTCAGGTTCACCGCATTGGCCGTTGCCACAATGATCAGTGCAGCAAAGAAAATGTATCCCCAGCCCAGGTTGAATGTCATATTTTTGAAAAACGGCATCATGACATAACTCGGGAAACTCGGAATCTGATAAACCAGAAACCCGGTCAGGAGCCCTACGGCACCCTGCAGCAGAAATTTACCCCGGACAGTAAGGCCGAGACTCTGTTTCTTTACCTGCATCAGATAATCATCGACAAACCCGATGGCCCCGCACCCCAAGGTCGCCAGCAACACAATCCATATATAGGGATTTGTCAATTTCACCCAGAGAAGGGTAGACATTACCACTGAAAACAAAATCAGAAGCCCCCCCATGGTAGGGGTGCCGGCCTTCCCAAGATGACTCTTGGGGCCATCTTCACGGATATACTGACCCACCTGTAATATGCTCAATTTACGGATGACCCAAGGCCCCACAAGAAAGCAGATCAGGAATGCCGTGAGACTGGCATAAATGGTTCGAAACGTAATGTATCGAAAGACATTAAATGCCGAAATACTGGTGTGTAAAGGGTAGAGCAAATGATAAAGCATCTTGCTTGTCTCAACTTATTCCTGGAAGTTTTGTGTTTGCCAACGTCATCGCTATCATCTCATCAGTCGTTCCTGGTTTGGCCGCCAGCCCATCTAACAAGACCCGTAACCACCGCGTCCATTCCTGAAGCCCGCGAACCTTTTACCAGTAACCAGTCTCCCGGCATTAGCCAGTTTTTCAAGTCCGCTAAAATCTCATCCAGAGAACCCGTGGTAATGTCCTTGGGGTCCATCTTTTCAACAATCGCCCCATCAGCGATTTCCCCGGCAAAAGCGCCTGTGGCATAAATACGGGTCACCCCTGAACGGGCCGCTATTTGTCCCAACCGTTTGTGCAGAGCCGCTGCCTCTGGTCCTAGCTCCAGCATGTCCCCAAAGACGAGCACGCTGCGCGCCATTCCCTTTACGTTCCGAAGGGCATCCACGGCCGCTGCCATGGATGATGGGTTTGCATTGTATGCGTCATCGATAATGTGGATGCCGGCGTGGGTTTCGAGGGTCATCATCCGACCGTCGACCGGCATAAAGCACGCCAATCCCGTTTGAATACATTCGGGGCTAACCCCGGCCAGATATCCAATGGCCGCAGCCGCCAGGGCATTTGATACCATGACTCGCCCCGGCACGTTCAATGTTACCTGCGCTGTGCCCGATGGCAGAACCAACTCAAAGGAGGTTTGCGTCCCTCGGGTTTTTACATATCGGGCCCGCACATCTGCCCGTGGATGCTCTCCGAAAAACAATACCGGTGTCGTCGCTTTTTTGGACAGTTGCATCACACGTGCATCATCTGCATTCAGTACTGCAGTCCCAGTGGGCTGAATTGTACCCAGGAGCTCTGCCTTGGCGGCAGCAACCCCTTCGATGGAACCGACCCCCTCAAGATGAGCAAATCCAACATTTGTGATCACACCAATGTCTGGTCGACAAATCTCACCAAGCCGCCTTATTTCCCCCTTCCGGTTCATGCCAAGTTCTGCCACAACCCATTCATGAACTTCGGTAATTGATAGCACGGTCAGGGGAAGTCCAATCTCATTGTTAAAGTTCTTTCGGGCAGAAATGGTGGAAAATTGTCTCGCCAGCACTGAAGCCGCCATCTCTCGTGTACTGGTTTTGCCACAGGAACCGGTAATTGCCACCAGAGAGGCTTTTTGACGATATCGATGATATGCGGCAAGGTCTCCCAGGGCCTGGGTCGTGTCCATCACCGACACACAATGAAGACCTTTTTGCTCCCATACCGCGGTGGGGAGTTCCTCAGCCCTGTCTTGCTGAATCAATACCCCTTGAACACCCGATTGAATCACCTGATCAAGAAACGCATGCCCATCAAGAGATTGGCCAACAATCGCAACAAAGAAATCCCGGGGAGATATGGTGCGGGAATCAATCCCAATAGCGGCAAACCCTCGCGTCTGTACCCCACTCAAAAGACATCCCCCGGTGGCCATTAGGATATCGGTTGTGGTCCAGGGCATCGGGTTTAAATTTGTCACGCTTTGGTTATCTCCTCTTTCCGTTCGCACGCTACTCCCTGTCTTACAGGCATCATCCAAAGGAAACCGTTGGGTTACAATGTCATTCCGGTGTCTAATTCGTGCGCTCCTCCAATGCCAGAAGTGCTTCCCGAGCAATGATCCGGTCATCAAACGGACGCTTTTCCGTGCCGATGATCTGATAGGTTTCATGCCCTTTTCCGGCAACCAACACCATGTCCCCTGGCGTGGCCACTCGGATGGCCCATGTGATGGCCTCCCTGCGATCCGGCAACACAAGATACCCTTTGCCGGGAGCGGTGGCTTCGTCTGCTGCTATTGGTTTGCTGGCTGTTTGCTGAATTCCCGTCAAAATCTGTTCAATGATCGCCGTGACCGATTCCGTTCGAGGATTGTCAGAGGTAATCACCGTCACGTCACACCATTTTCCGGCGATTCTCCCCATCTGTGGTCTTTTTTCCGCATCCCGATCCCCACCGCAGCCAAAGACGCAGATGATTCGCTGGTCTGAAATGGCATGAAGTGTTTTCAATACATTTTCCAGAGCATCCGGGGTATGGGCATAATCCACATATACAAACCGTTTGGCATCATTCCATATCTGTTCCAACCGACCGGGAATGCTTGAAACATTCAGGATTCCTTTCTCAATAGCCGGCACCGGAAGTGCCAACCCAACACCAATACTCACCGCACAGAGAATATTCTCCAGATTATGTCCACCCACCAATCGTGACTGGATCCCCACGGGCCCCGCAGGGGTCATGAGTTCCCCCTGAATACCCGTTTTTTCTACCGACACTGTCAGGGGCCTGACATCACTATTGGGACGGTGGCCATAAGAAATCGGTACCCGACCAGCTGCCGGGTGTAGCACTGCCAACAGATCATCCCCCCAATGATTGTCTGTGTTCACCACCGCAAGGGCTGTCTTTGCTTTTGGCCCCTTTTGTAAATACTCCGTAAAAAAACGGCGTTTACAGGCCCAATAAGCCTCCATCGTTCTGTGATAATCAAGGTGATCCTGGCTTAGATTTGTAAACGCACCGATATCAAACCGGCAAGACGCCACACGAAAAAGGTCAATGGCATGAGATGACACCTCCATAATCACATGGGTAACCCCCGCCGTTTTCATTTGAAACAGCAACCGTTGAAGGTCTAGTGATTCCGGTGTTGTCACGGGACTTTCCTGCGTCATTCCGGCATACCGGCAATTGACCGTCCCAATCACGCCCGGTGAAAGGCCCGCAGCTGTGAGTATACTTTCCACCAGATAGGTCACCGTGGTTTTACCGTTGGTCCCGGTCACCCCAATTACAGACAAAGCCTCGGATGGATGGCTATAAAAAGCGGCAGAAATTTGGGCCAGGGCCTGACGCGTATCCGGCACTTTCAGGAATATGCCCTCATGGGAACTGACCCTTTGCACCACGGCTGCCACGGCCCCTCTTTCCATTGCATCCTCGATGTAATCATGGCCATCAGCCCTATGGCCCGGGACAGCCACAAACAGTCCGCCCGGCTGCACCGTTTGAGAGCGGTAGTGAATTGAACAGATATCGGGATCCGTTTCAGCCGTATGGTTGAAAACCGGTGCATATTCATTGTGCCCGTTACCGTTGGCCTTTTCGTTTGCTACAACGGCGGCCATGAGCGCTGACAGTTTCATCCACAGACCTCGCTTTCTCTAGAAACTGTCATACCACTGGGCACGTTACCCGGGGATACATTCATGTAGTGAAGGACCTTTTCAGCAATTTCTTGAAATACTGGCGCGGCTGCCTCACCGCCATAATATTCCCGCTGGGGCTCATCCAGCACCACCAACATAGTTAACACCGGTTTATCCGATGGCACAAAACCAACAAACGAAGCGATATATTTATCCTTCGCATAGGCGCCTTTCGCATCTACCTTTTGCGCAGTACCGGTCTTTCCTGCCACGGGATATGCGGACAGTTCAGCCTTTTCGCCGGTGCCGCCCTCGGTAACAACGGAGCGCATTATTCTTCTCAGTACCCGTGCGGTCTCAACGGAAACAGAACGCCTGACCGCTTCCGGCTCGAAACGTTTTACCATCCGCCCCTGTGTATCGCTGATGCCAGCCACAACATAGGGTTTCATCCACACCCCATCGTTTGCAATGGCATTAATGCCGGCCACAAGCTGTACGGCCGATACCGAAATGCCCTGTCCGAAACTGATGGCCCGGGCATCCATCTTTCGCCACCGGTTCACCGGAAGGAGGGAGCCGGCGGTTTCCCCAGGGCAATCGATGCCGGTTTTCTGACCGAATCCAAATGCCTGCAAATGCTGATACAGCGTCTGGGCGCCGATCTTCTCCATAACCTTTATCATTCCGATATTGCTTGAATATTTTACAATTTGCTGAAGCGACAACCAGCCATGGGCATGGGAATCATGAATGGTATGACCATCCATGGTAACCGCCCCGTTTTCACAGAAAAAGATACTGCTGGGCGTCACCTTGCCCGATTCGAGGGCTGCGGCAGCTGTGAACACTTTTAGGGTAGACCCTGGTTCGAAGGGATCTGTGATGGCCCGGTTTCGCCAGTGGCTCTGTTCAAACGTCTGAAAGGCGTTCGGATTGAAAAACGGATAGTGGGCCACGGCCAGCATGGCACCTGTCTGAGGTGTCATCACCAAAACCATGCCGGATTTGGCACCCCGCTTCTCCACGGCATCCTTCAGCGCCTGCTCAGCAATGAATTGAACGGTCCTGTCAAGGGTCAGGACAAGGTTGTTGCCGACACTTTCCGGAGCCTGCTGAGGGTCTGGCGCAAATCCGCGGCCAAGCGCGTCTTTTAATATGGTCAAGTGTTGGGCGTTGCCCTTCAAGTATTGATCGAAATGATATTCAAGGCCTTCAAGACCTCTGCCATCAACTCCTGTAAACCCCAACACCTGGGCGGCCAGTGTCCGGTTGGGGTAACAGCGTTTATGCTCAGACCTGAAATCCACCCCCCAAAGGTTGAGATTTTTCACCGCCGTACGCTCCTTGGGGGTAACCTGTCGTTCCACCCATACAAATGACCGTTTCGACGACAATTTCTTCACCAGCGCCCGTTCATTCACCTTCAACACATCAGCCAGAGCCGCAGACGTCCGTTTGATATCTTTGACTCTAGGCGGGTACGCGCCGATGGAGGTCGCATCAATACTGACGGCCATTTCGCGATGCCTACAATCAAAAATGACACCGCGCTTTCCTTTGGTTTGATAGGAGCGTTCATACTCGCCGGATGCCAATTCCGAAAGTCGATCCCCCTGCCACACCTGCAGATAAACAGCCTTTGCACCGATGGCCACCAGCCAAATCGAAAAAAAGACACCAACAATCCCAGCCCTCAGACTGATACGATTTTTCTTACCCTGTCTCATTTAATAGTAATCACCTGTTCGGATGTGGGCATCACCAATTTGTGTTGATCTTGACGACCGGTCACGGCCACCAGCCGTTCCGGGGACTTTAACAGGGACAGTTCAATCTGCAGCTTTTTCTGGATTGCCAAAAGCCGCTCGTGTTCGTTCGTGGTGCGGTTCAGGGCATAGCCAACATTTGTGCATTGAACACGGCACCAGGTATACGTCAGCAACTCTCCGATAAATATTGCCCAAAAACAGATACATAGATAAAAAATTGACCGATGCCTCTTTTGGGGAGCAGGACTTTTTTTCATCTCGTTCCGTTTACAAATACGCGCTAAGGGTCATAATTTTTCAATGGCACGCAGTCGAGTGCTCCTAGCCATTGGATTGGCGGCCACCTCGGCACTACCCGGTCGCATTACTTTAGGGGTCAACACCTGAACAAGCGGCTTTTTCCCGCATACGCATATAGGAAAATCCGGCGGGCAGGTACACCCTTTTGCCCATTTTTGAATTTGCCTTTTAACGATTCTATCTTCCAGGGAATGAAACGACAGAACACACAACCGCCCCCCGGCATTCAAGTATGTCAAAACGGTGCTTAAAAATTCATCCAACACCTCAAGCTCCCGGTTTACAGCTATTCGAAGCGCCATAAAAACCCGTGTCGCCGGATGAATCCGTTGTTTTGCCGCCCAATTACCGGGGACTGCCTCAAGTACAATCCGTGCCAAATCTTTGGTGGAATGAACAGGCTGCCGGGAGCGCTCGGAAACGATTCTGGTGGCAATCCGTCGTGCCCACCGTTCTTCTCCATAATTTTTAAAAATGCGCTCGAGTTCCGCAGGCTGGAGCCCATTTACCAAATCAGCTGCCGTCTGATGTGCCTGCGTATTCATGCGCATATCCAGCGGTTCATCATGCTTAAAGCTGAAGCCCCGCCCACTCTGTTCAAAATGGAATAACGACACCCCCAAATCGAGTAAAATGCCGTCCACGGATAAAACATCCAATGAAGCCAGGATGCTTGGTAAGCTTATGAAATTTTCATGAAAAAGGTGAACGTGGCCGGCGTATTTTGCGAGTATTTTTTGACCGTTTGCAATCGCCGCCGCATCCTGATCAATCCCGATAAGCCGGCCACCAGGAAGTATCCGTTCACAGATCAATTTTGAATGTCCGGCCCCACCAAGGGTGCCATCGACATATATTTTGCCCGGCCGACAGTTGAGGCAGTCCACCGCCTCCTGAAGCATGGCTGTTGGGTGAAAGTAAGGCATCGGTTATAGCCCTAACTTTGCGATCTCGTTCCGGACATCCTCCTTCTTCATATCGGCTTCCATGTAATCATTTTCTCGGTCCCACTGCTCGCGAGACCAGATCTCAAAGTGGTCAAGGACCCCCACCAATACGATGTCCCGCTCAAGCCCACCGTACGCTCTTAGCGGAGGGGGAATAAGAATACGCCCCTGCTTATCACAGGCACAGTAGGATGCGCCCCCGATAAAAACACGCCGAAAACGACGCATGCTGTCGCTTTTTTCTGCCAACGCGAGAATTCTGCCCTCGATTTTTGCCCACTCTTCCATACAGTATGCCAACAGGCACCCGTCCATGCGGGAGACCATGATACCCTCCCCCCCGCCAGCACGAATGACATCCCGAAATCTTGTCGGAATTATCAGACGGCCTTTTTCATCCACCGTATGAAAGGAGCTTCCTCGAAACACTTTAGACCCCATTCCTCCACATTAATCCACTATATTGCCTTAAAAGCTTATTTTATTAAAATAGTCAAGAAAAAAATAAACTTTATTAAAAATATGAAAAAAATAATTACAATTATTATAGTATGTTAAATTTCATACGCCAAAAGTAACACCATAGTGGAGTTATGTGGATGTTATTTAAAAAATTGCCCCATTCTAGGATTCGATCCGCATCTTGACAACGAATCACCGAACCTGCTAAGATTATACAAAAAATTCAGTAGATAGTGCATATTTCAGCAACACACTGAACCGACCTATTAAAAACGAACGGTTCGCGGGCCGGCAAATCAAGTTTTTTGCCGAAAAGATCCCATGCCAGCCGCTGCCTTTCGCACGGCAACTGGATCAAGGTGGGGCGTTCGGGGGGTCATCCTCAGGGCCTGAAAATTTAGTAAAGATGGCCCACACTATGGGAAAGCAAGAGGCCGATAACATGCGCCTCGGGGCAGGGGGATGCTACACACAGCCGAAAAAGACAACCTGGAGCACCAGCCGCTTAAAATCGGTTCGCTACTTGTCAATGAGGGGTTTGTTCGCAAAACCGATGTGGCCGAAGCCTTAAGCATCCAGAAAAAGGAATTTGCCCTTGCCGAAATGCCGCTGGGGAAACTACTGGTTAAGATAGGCGCCATCACCACGCAACAACTTCAAACCCTGCTTGAGCATCCAGAATTGCGAAATGGTATCGGCGCCTTTGCGGTAGAGCGGGGTCTAATCGATGACCGCCAACTGGCAGACTGTATTCGCAGGAATTCCACCCGGAAACCACTTGATGAGGTGCTGATTTCCGCTGGATGCATCACCGATGAAGATCTCCTGGCATTCTTAGAGCAGCAGCTCAACAGCATGAAGCTATGCAAGCTGGCACTTCACCTCGACATGGTAACGCAAGACTCCCTGCTGGAAGCGATCACCATCAAACGTTATCAACGCACCGTTGGTGAAATTCTCTGCGACCTCAACCTCATCACCCCACTTGACCTCAACGCAGTCCTGAACAAGTACCGAAAGCACCTGCGTCTTGGTGAAATCCTTGTCAAACAGGGAATTATCGACAATGCCACCCTGGACATGGCACTTCTGGAACAGGAATCCAGAGCGGAACCCCTTGGCAACATCCTTCTTGAAAAAGAACTGCTAACCCTGGATGAACTGTTTAGAGCATTTTCAACCCAGTATAATGTGCCCTTTCTGAAACTGAACGATTTTAAATATGAGCCGCCTCAAAAAGAAGCGCTCAGCAAAATCATTGGAAAGACTTTTTCACGACAGTTTCGAATTGTCCCCATGGCCCTCAAGGGACAGAACCTTACCGTTGCCATTTCAGATCCGGAAAATCTAAAGGTGGTCCACGCCCTTAGATCCAAACGTGTCGATCTTCGCACGGAATGTGGGCTGGTCACCGAATTCGATCTGAATCGCCTTTTTGAAATGCTCTACCACGATCGGGCCAATTTCAAACATCAGAAACCATCTGTACCGGTGCCCACCATAGAGCCGCCCCCTCCCGACAAGTTTGCGCCCCCCACGGGCACGGTAAAAAGCAAAACATCCGCCGAATCGCACCCAAGAGTCCCCCGCCCCCCCACGCCCAGGGGGCATAAACCAGCGGTTGCCAGCAGCCCCCAAAAGGCAAAACATATTCCGCCCGATGAGTTTGTTCACCTGATGCTTGCCCAGGCACTTAAAAGCGGGGCACAGGCAATCCATATTGATAGGGACATTGAGGGGACAACCTTACGGTTTCGCCAAGACGGTCTCCTGAAACGACCAACGCCGGATTGGCTTGACACGAAACTGCCCCCAGTAGCGGCCGAGGTTATCAGCATCATAAAGGAGATGGCCGGCCTTGATGCAAGTGATTCTCGGCTCCCGCAGGATGGTGTATTTCGGGGAAAAATGGTTCATCAGCGCCAGGGAGGCGCCAGCCCTTTTGATCTTTCGGTCACCGCCTGCCCCACACTTGCGGGTGAAAGCATTGCCCTGAAAATCATTCAGCCATCCCCGGCCGCCCCGACCCTCCACGCGCTAGGGCACTCAAAGGCGGTACAAGGGTCTATAGAACTGCTGTTGAAGCAGGCCCCCGGGATGGTGATTGTCGCCGGGCCGCCGATCAGTGGAAAATCAGCCTCATTGTATGGCATCCTTCAGGGCCTGAACGATCCCAAATTCAAAGCCATCACGGTGGAAGATCCCATCGCTTACAGCCTCCCCGGCATTGTACAAACTCAGGTCAATCAAGCCCTTGCGATGAATTATCCGGACCTGCTGCGCACCGCTGTTCGCTTGGATCCAGACATTGTCCTGGCAGGCGACATTCCCGATACTGAAACCGCCTTCTGGATCACCGAGGCATCCCGAAAAGGCATCCGGATGCTGGCAGGGGTTCAAGCCACCGACGGCGCCAGCGCCATAACGGTCTTGAAAAATCTTGGGATTGCCCCCCGGCATCTTGCATTGCACTTAAAGGGCATTCTCGCCCAACGGTCCGTTCGACGGATTTGCGCCGCGTGCAAACAGCCCTATCATCCAACCGCGGCAGAATGGCAACCCCTGTTTGATGAAATGCCATCGCATCTAACCTTTTACAAAGGCACCGGCTGCCCCGAGTGTAATTTTACAGGCTTTAACGGCCAGATATTAATATCAGAGCTACTGCCCCTTACCGACGCCCTCTCATGGTCAATATTGCAGGACAAAAATGAAAATGACCTTCGACATCTTGCCATCCGCAGTGGAATGAAGACCCTGATCGATGACGGTCTCTCAAAGCTGGGGGAGACGACGCTTTCGGAAATCGTTGCGGTAGCCCCCGAAGAAAGCCTCTCGGCTTATCGATGTCGAAAAGCGGACGCACATCTTGTGGCAGACCATGGCACAGACGCCCTGGTACCAGCCGACGTGAAATCAAATTTTCTGCTGCTTTCCCGGCCGCAGTATCAAAAAGATGATATCCAACGTTTCTACCACGCATACAAAGCGATGTCTGCCAACGCACTTGGCGAATCAAATCAGCGAACCCAACAGGCCTTCGAAACCTTTATCACATCGAACTATTCCGCGGTGTGCCAGAATTTCAATGTTCAAAAGGTCTCTTTTTCACTTTACCCGCGGGGAGCCGCCGCTGCACTGATTCTGGCAACACCGGTCTTTTCTTAGGGTTCGCGCAGGTCAGTTTCAGATCGTCACAGCCACGAATTCCTTCTCCAAATCCCGGCGAAGCCGCTTTATTTCCTGAAAATGCCAGTCTATGGATGCCCTTGCCTGTTCTGCCCGAGAGGCTAAAAGCCGCTGTTGGGTCCCGCAGATATACCACGAGCAAATCCAGGGGCGACATAGCCGCGCCAACGTACATCCCCTTGGTCCCGCATACCGACATTGATCAGACGGACTTTCAATCAACTGCTTGAGAGGCACTGCACATCCGGCAAAATGTAAAAACAAGAGGTCCTTAAAGTCGATCCAGACCGTTGCATTCAAGCAACAGGGGGACGGACACCAGGGGCAGGTGTTGATACACAGGTCATCAAGGTAAGCAAACACCGATCGAAAATGGGTTGCAAGACTTTGCGCAATCTCTCTGGCAGTCCGAAATTCTGTATCATAGCGGTAGGTGAGATCGGTAACGGTCCGGTTCACTCCCGCCCATGTTGCGTCATCTCCCCAGGGTATGGCCGAATACTTTTCGTTCAAAACCGCTCCACCTACTCAACATAACCCTTAAAACTTGTCTCCATCCCCACATACTACCTACTCACCATCCCGTATTATACCGTATCTATTTCTGATCCAAGATCTCCTTGATTCTTTTTACGAACATCTCCGGTTTGATCGGCTTAATCAAATACCCCAACACCCCAAGCGACTTCGCCGTGAGCACTTCATCTTTTCTGGAACTCGATGAAAGAATGATAAATTGGGCCGCTGGGTCTGACTTGCGTATTTCCGCAATGGCATCGAGGCCATTTAATTTAGGCATATTGATATCCATCAAGGTGAGATCTGGCCGAAAAGTTTTATGCAGCAACAATGCTTCTTTCCCGTCCTTGGCCTCTTGAACCATGCACCCCTCGCTCTTAAGCGTATTTGATATGATCCCTCTGATCACTCTCGAGTCTTCAGCAACCATTACTCGCATGTTATCCAAAATATTTTCAATCCTTTCAGTAAATGTCACATATAGAGTAAGATCTTGAGACGGCTCGCCCAAAACCACCTGGTTTGAGTTCGTTTGAACCGTTATTCTATATACTTTCGAAACTGACACATTGGCCAGCTCTATATTGATTTTGAGTTCCGGGGGATTAAAGCGAACGGTAAGTCCCTCTTGGTCCCATTCAGATATGGCCCGACCAACAACCACATTAATAAACTCATTCAACAAATCTGCCGCATCATCATCAAACCTGTCCATCGGAAGCAATCCCATCTGTTTGCCAATTCCCGATGCAAGCTTCAGTGCGGTGGATTCATTTTTAAAGGCTAACACAAAAGCACCATCGATCTTTTGATCATCATCAAAATAAGCCATCTCATGAGCAATCGGATAGGTTTCCACATGACCACCAATCTCTTCAGTGTGAATCCCGTCAATAACAATTTCCGTCATTTGCAAAATCGTGTTTTTCAGCGACCCGGCGAATATATCAATATATTGTTTGAATTTTTTCATGGTTCATATCCATTGGTTACAAATCTGGTTTAATAAAGCTATCCATTTCGAATGTAAAGATTGTTTTGCCAAATCCGTACCAGCGGCTGCAATTATATTTAACGCACAGAAATTAAAAGATATAAAACTGTTATAAACAGGCGATATCGCCCAGAAAAGGGTGTTGCATTTTGAATGGGGTGACCGGCATCTGATGGGTAAGAATTTGTATTTTATTCTTTTTTCGACCGCACCACAATCAACACGCTGTTACAAAAAAGAACGCCCTTTGGCTTTTCGGCTGGGGCACCGTTATCCCAAACAAAAACGGCGATCAGAAAACAACCAAGCCTTTCTAACGTGCCGTTTATTGTTTAACAGGAATTCTATATCACGAATCAAGGTCCCGCCATTACAATCAAATATATCGATTAATGGCACTTACCGATTCACCCATGAAAATTTATTGATTCTTGGATTTCATTTTTGATCTGCTGGTATTCAAATACGACTTGCACCGCGTATTGCTGCTTGCTCAATCTATATGGCAGGTTGCGTACTTTTTTAATCACCTCTCCCAGCAGGTCTTCAAGACCGTTTCGTTTCGCATCTGCGAGGAGTCCTTTTCTATAGCCCATGTGTTTCTCCCTTTGCTTTTATTTTATAACCGTCCCTATTTCTATGAGCAAATGTTGTGCCACACCGTTACAAAAGGATTCATGAAACCATACCATACTGATATTAATATATAATTTGTTTATAACGAGATTATTACACAAACAGAAGCGAAGCAATTAAATTACAACATTGTCACGGCAAGTTACATTTATGTAGGTTTTTATGGCCCTTGATAAGACACCGGACGGATCAAATCCATCAACCAGATCTCCAAGAAAGCAGCATCCCTCCACGCCTTGATCGGCGGCATCCCGGAGCACAGCATCCAGCGCAATGCTGTTGCCGTGGATATCTGCTATCAGTGCCAATCGCATGCCTGCTCCAATATCAAGGATGTGCCGCTACTCTTTTATCTTTAAATCAGGATATAGCTTTTTAGCGCAATCAGGGCAAATGCTATGGCTGAATTCGGCTTCTGAACGATCCCGGATGTAAGATTCAATTTGATTCCAGTACCCCTGATCGTCCCTGATTCTTTTACATGAAGCGCAAATGGGTAAAAAACCTCTTAAGATCTTGACCTCTGACAATGTTTTTTGAAGTTCACGTATAAGATTCTCCCGTTCTTCCTTATCCTGCACTGATGTTGTAATGTCCATGGCAATCTCTAATCACACGAGGCGGCTATCAAACCATTCAATCGCCTGATCCTGAATATGGTACCAACAGTTCGTAATCTCGTTGTGATGCTCCCATTCATACAGACCAGTGCTTTTTCCTCTTGAATCGACCAATCTATCGTTCGTACAAAATTCACAGGGACCTGTCTGGTTTTTCTGTAAAACCTGCCAACAGGTTTTGCCAACGACATCGCCGATGCTACGGCGACCAGATTCGTTTAAAAATAGGATTTCGTAGGTTTCCATATCTGCGACATACACAATTGACTTTAAACTGTTCAGCACCTTTGAAAATCGTTTGTGCGCAAGAATAAGATTGTTTTCGATTCGCTTGCGCTCACTGATGTCTGTGGCAAAGGCGCAGTTATATTCCTTTCCGTCGAAAACCACGTGATTGGCCCGGACATCCACGGGATATTCCCGGCCATCTTTCGTACGATGGACACCTTCAAGGGCAATGGATCCACTTCCGCGAAGTTCATGCCAATGCTCGGCAAACATCTCCGGCGGAAACGTCGGGTCGATATCCGGTATGGACATTGTCAGAAGTTCTTCCCTTGAATACCCCAGCTTACGGCAGGCAGCATCGTTAACATAGATAAAACGGCCGTCTTCGGTCATCCAAAAAGCGATATCCGTTATTTTATCAATGGCAAATTGGGTGAATCTCAGCGCATTTTCCGCCTGCTTCCGATCGGTAATGTCCAGGGCGCTGAATGTCACCTCTTTCCGTAAATCCTCAACAGGCGTTAGTGTAAATTTTAAAAGTATATCGATAACACGCCCATCCTTGCGCCGCCACCGGGTTTCCAACGATACGATCTTCTGTTTGTAGGCCTGCGCATATAGACGTCCGGCACGTTCATATTCCTCATCGCTGATATAGAGCATTCTGGCATTATGATTCAAAAGCTCATCCTCGGAATACCCTGTGATCTCGAACATCCGCCTGTTCACCTGCTTGAAAACGCGGCCAACCGCCACCCCGATCCCGGCCGGCACAGCCCGAAAAACACTCTTTAAACGCCCCTCGCTTTCCAGAAGCGCTTTTTCCGCACGCTTTCGTTCGGTGATATCCTGGCACATATAAAGCAGACCATTTTCGCCAAAAGGAACGAGATGGCCATCCAGAAACATTTTTTTCCCAAAGCTTGAGGTCGACACCACCTCATGACGTTTAGAGGTTTTGGTTTTTAAAACCATTCTGGCAACATCCAAGAGCCCGGAATCTCTCCAGGAGGATAAATCATTGTAATTCTGCGTAAGAAGTTGCTGCCGGGTCCCACCTACCATCTCCGCCAGAGAATCATTGGCCATGACACATTGACCGGACGCATCAAACATCGATATGCCGATCGGTGATGCCGAAATTATGTTGGATAGTCTTTGCTCGCTTTTCTTTAATAGGATTGCATTTTCAGCCTTGGTTTTCACGCCGCTTTTTTCTTTTACAATCCCAAGGAGCTGATTGACTGAATCCGCCAGCCGGTCGATTTCATCATTTTGACCCGATTTTTCCACAGGGCCTGAAAAATCTCCGGCGATGGCCTTCTCGACAGCCGCTCTCATCCGGTTAATCCGGTCTATCTTTGATTCTTCGCCCATTCCAATCACCTAAACCGTCCCATGGATATCATCTCCCCACCATCGTTTTCGACCCCATCAGGCCTTCAGTCTCAAAATTTGTAACTCATCCAAGCCTTATCCATAGAGGGTGCTTTTTCAACACGTTTAGCGCCTCTATAAACAATCTACCATAAAGATTCTTTCTTTTGCCAAAAACATGCCACCGTTATTCGAGTTAACCAACTGTAATTTCATAACAATTCAGGTTATTAAAACAAGCCGAAATACAAAAAGGTAGGTTATTTTGAACCGATAAAGCAGTCATACAGATAATAACCATTTTATTTTGTTCTATATATGGCAAACGGAATGAAATATACGGCTGTAACGAAACATAACACCGTTTTGATTGAGCGATGCAAAAGAATCAGGATAAATAAGAAACGAATTTTCGAGGATAATGGACGGTGTCTATTTCAAATAATCGGGCAGCGACTCATATGCCGTTATGGGGGGAACTTGAGTGGCACGGCGGTCAATACCATATTCAGAATCCCGGGGATCTGCCTCTCCGAGATTGATGGGGTCCTGCAATGACTCAAAAGGCACTCCGTCTTTGGTTGTAAAGGGGACCACAATGGGGCCTTGGCTGTCAACAATAAACGCCTGCTGACCGTTTCGCAGTTTTACCACACTCCCCGAAGGGTATACCCCGATCGTTCGGATAAAAGAATCCACAATAAACTGAAGCATTCTGTCTTTGTTGGCATATTTTCGAAACATATCGGTAACCACCGATATGGGGCTATAGGCATCCTTATAGCAGCGTTTGGAGGTCATCGCATCATATATGTCCGCCAGCTTGCAGACCTTCACATAGGGTGGTAATTGTGCGGCGGCAATATCAGTTGGATAGCATTTCGGTTCATCCTTATATAGCGAACAATGGTGATATCTAACGATGTTTTTGATGAAGGCGTCCTGAATTTTGTTTTTGGCCAGCAGCTCCTGCCCCTTGTCGAAAGAGTGGCGCTTTATAAAATCAAACTCCTGGTTGTTCAGTGGCCCTTTTTTGTTAAGCACTGCATCTGAAATAAGCACTTTACCGACATCATGCAAAAAGTAGCCCGTTGAAATATTTTTAATTTCTTCTTCATTAAACAAAACGAACGCATCCTGCAAAGCCCCATGCTGACTCAAGAGACTCTCAAAAGAAATACCGTTTAGGAAAAAATTGACGGCTTTGCTGAAAGACCGGTTGAATTTATGCAACGCAGCGGTTGCAATGGTGCAAACATTGATAGAATGATTGTAAAGATAATCGTCATAGGAAAAAATTTCGCGCGTGAGATAGGTAAAGGCATTTTCATGCTCTACTAAAAAATCGAGAATCTCCGAAACTGTTACCTCAACGGTTTGGTAATCAAATTCACCTCCGGTTTTTCGTATATCATCAATAACTTTTCTTATGCAGATCTTGGCCCTATTGTACTTTTCAGTGGCCTGTTCCTTTATTTCATGAATCTGCTTGATGCGTTTTACAAGGGGTTGCGAAGCGGTGTCTCTAAAGGTTGGAAGACTTTTGGGCACGTGCCGCAAGAACTCAATATGATTTCCGTTTTTATCCCAAATCCCGCCGCTTGTAAAAGTATTGATCGAAACTTGAGCAAGTCCAGCGGATTTTATCACTTCCAAGGGTTTGACACTGCTCACCATCACGTCTTTTTCTAAAAGGAGAACGCCATGGTCATTGTAAACATCTGTTCCCGTTTTAACCGAACCACCAGCTCTGACTATTTCGATGAGCCTGTCAATGGATATTGCCGGATCCTTTAGCATGCGAAATCTTATATTTTCTCTCTATATCGGAAATCGACAGCCACGTTTTTCAGTATTATTTGGGCCAGCGTCGTTCAAGAGGGCCCTTGCTTCGTATCATACCACAAAGCATCCTTTTGTTGGTATTGGTTTTATTGCGGAACATGTAAACGCAGATAAAAAGGATGGTTGGTTAATAGCAGGAATTTTACGAATGCCTGCCTTTTGGGGGATTGATAACTCTTAAGGATGATAATTGATGGTTTATTATGACCGCACCACCACTTTTCAGTCGAATAGGCCAACCACTATATGTCAGGGTGGCCTATTCACTTTTTCCAGAGAGCGATTTCTTAAGCGGTAGACACCAAAACCACATTGGCCGACCACCGGCAGGATACCCTACCGATAAAGCTGTCACACGCAACCGCGCCCCTTCAGACTGTTTTCCACATCCTATGGCACCCGAGATTTTAATAAAGCCATGACGCCCCGCTTTGGGATAAAATCTCCACTCACTCAAGGCCCGTGAATCGCTCCCAAAGCCCCTGAAATTTTGTCGCCGATGCCACCGGGCATACTTACGTGTTCTCCCGTATAAACATCCCAATATCCGCCTTTGACAATATTGTCCACACCATTGTCCTCAAGGATTCCGCTTCCCCCTACAATGACATTGTTGTCGGCCAGTAGCCCAAGGCCAATATCACCTAAAAAGGGCTCAAAGGCAGACACACTATTGCCCAAAAGAACATTATTATCTGTATGTATAACGGGTGGATCTGCTCCTAACACTATCCCATATAAGCCTGTTCCCTTGATCTGATTTTGACCGATGTATGCGTCGTCCATCCCGGCATACCAAATTCCCAAGCAACCCATATCAAGTGTTATTTTGTTTTGACGGATCGATATCGCTCCCGCCTGGTCTACGTCATAGCCAGCCCACACTGCGATAGCGAATTGGTCAAACGCCATTGAAGGGCAAACGATTTCATTTTTGGACACCTGAATATTTTGCACTGAATTCTCCCAGAAATCAGGGAAAAAGCCCACATTTATTCCAAACGGGTAAAGCGGAACACCCACAACCGGGGCAAGCGACACCAGTTTCACAAAATTTCTTTCGAACAAAATGTCACCTTGAATATTCATACACGACAACGCATCACCTGAATTGTTGTAGGCATGATTTCCCTTGATACACACGTCTTCCATCGTATAAGCAATCACGGCAGACCAGGTGAGCCAATCCGGATTTGTGGTAAAAGGGTCCTCTTGAAGATTGAAATAGTTGTCCTGGATGACAACATCACCAGAAACGAATTCAGGATTGATGAGACCAGAGCCAAATAATTCCAAACCCTCAACAACAATGCCATAAGCAACTTCAACGGGTGGGCCAAATTCATAAATAGTCATTGTCCTGCCTTCCATCGTGTCGGCTGTAATGCGATTTCCGATGGCGGTAAAATCACGACATTGATGGGCAACGATCGCTGCGATAGAAAAATTATGAAAGTGAACGTTTCGAACGTTCAACATCTGCGGATGAAGAATAATAGGCCAAAAATGGAACCATTCCATTTACAATCTTGGTCATCCCCTCCCCGGTCATGGGATCGCCTTTCTTATCTCCCATGATGGTGAGGCTGTAAGGCACGACACACTGGCCGAAAGGTCCGAAATCAAAAGCGGTCGGCGTGGTTTCACCTTCCTTTGTGGCGTGAAGGATCACGGTACCCCCGTCACCGGCGGCAGTGATTGCTGTCTGCACTGCTCCTGGGTCTATTGCCGGATTGCCCGTTGGATAAACATCAACCACAGCCGCCCCCGCAAAACCTGCCAGGCCGAGAAAAACAAGAAAAGGCAGACAGGCAATGATAATTCTTTTTACCTAAAGTAGGCGATTTTAGTTTTATGCAGCAGGAGTCACGTCAAAACCAGTAGCAGAAATGCGAGCTACTCAGCTCCAGAGGAGAAATCCATGGAGAATAGTCCCGTGGACTTCAATTATTATGGAGATATGCTCAATAATCCAATTTTCGCGCGCACTTCACCAGCGGTTTTGCTTGACCTTTGGTTTTTCTTGCCGGTTATTCGATAACCGGTGCTGTGTGGCACCGTTTGAACAACTCCAGCAAGCGAAGGTTTTCCAAATAGGCCTTGGATACTTTCAGGATCGTCTCCCCACTGTGAAAGACAATTTTGCCGGCAATATCGATCAACCGCCTACGCACCGTGGAGGCATAGGAACCAATCGATAATACTGGGGCACTGACATCTTCTTTAAACGATTCAAGCAGAAAATGACCAACCAGCATCGTATAATACCAAGCCGCATTGGGGGTAAAACGCTTGAAGGGCAGTTGTTCATGACCAAAATCTTTCAGCGACCGGTTGGCCAATTCGTCGCTGCCGCGTTCGGGAGTGTTCCAAAAAAGTAGGTCCAGCAAAACGGGCGATGTAAATATAAATAATAATAACAGTATGTTACAAATAGTCTAGACATTCTAGTGTTTTTTATCTATCATTTCAAGAACTTGTAAATACAGGAGGAATGATGGATAAAAAGGATCATGTCAAAAGTATCAAACAGGAAATCGAAGACGCCATCCAGGAATTAGAGCAAATAAAAAGCCAAAGTTCCAAGATTCTTTGCGCGGAGGAACTTGAGAATTTTGAAAAAGACATTGCTAAAAAGACAGCGAGACTGGCCGGTCTTTTTACCGCAAAGGTGATACAGGAGTCGCTTGATTCTGATGAGATGTATGAAAAATCAAGCGCACTGGTTAAAAACATGCCACATAAGATGAAAAACCAGGGGTTGCGTGACGTAAACATAACAACGGCCTGTGGAGAAGTTGTTACAGTGAAAGCGGCCTACCACACAAGAAAGATGAAAGGCCGGGGGAAGAAAAAATAATCATAAACGGCGTCTCTTATCCCGGGCTTTTCCTTTTGGGCATTTATGATCGTTTATCGCCGGGACTGACATCGGAGATTTGTCTAATCGCTACGGTAGTCGCGTCGTTCCAGGAAGCAAGCAATCTCATGCGGGATCGAGGTGTTGATATCGACGCCAAGAAAATTTGTGAGATGACAAGACGGTATGCCCGCCGGGCAGAATATGTCAGGCAAACTTCAAACGCAGTGGCAGGCGAGACTCTGGCCGGACGCCGTGTTGTGGTTTCGACAGACGGCGGACGAATTCGGATTCGCAGAAAGAAACGCGGACCAAAAACCCAAAAGGGACGGAGTCGGTATACAACGAATTGGCGAGAGCCAAAACTACTGATTGTGTATACGGTCGATGAAAAAGGTGAAAAGGATGCCTCATTTTTACCGATCATTGAAGGGACAATGAAAGGTCCGGATGCGGTATTTGGGTTGATCAAATATTATCTCAAACAGCTGGCGGTAACGAAGACCGAAAAGGTTCTTTTCGTGGCAGACGGAGCGCGTTGGATCTGGAACCGGGTTCCGGAATTGATGAAAGATTTGGGGCTCTCCGCCTCACAGTTCTATTCCCTTGTGGATTTTTTCCATGCTGTTGAACATTTGGTAAAGATAGCGGATTTGAGAACCGGTTGGAAAAAAGTTGAACGGAACGCCTGGGTCAAAAAGCATCGCCGTCTTTTATTACAGGGCAAGATAGGCGATGTGATCAGTTCGATTCAAAGCATATGTAGAGGTCGAAAAAGCAAGAAACTGACATGTGAAAAGAATTACTAATGAGTTCATAAGTCTATAGACATAAATTTTTTACAATGTAAGTACAATCAGGATGCTTAAAAAATGCCGAAATTATTCTCGGCAACTTCTGTAAACTGCGCAACTTATTGATTACAATACGCTTAAGGTGATCTATCCCCCTTACTGGCTGTCGACCGACACCGTTTGTCTTTGTATGGTTCCACAACTGCTCGATCGGGTTCAGATCAGGAGAGTATGATGGTAGTAAAAATGTCTCTAAACGCCCATTAAATGAGGCTATACACTTTTTAACGATTTTGGACTTGTGTGTTGGATGGCCGTCCCAAATCAAAAAAACTTTATTGTCATGACCATGCATAAGGCGCTTCAAAAATTCAATAATCCTGGAGGAATTGACACTTCCCTCAACTATCATGAATTGCAATTGTCCTTTCGGGGTTATGGCTCCAACCATGTTCAAGCCAAATCGAGCACCGGTGGCCTCTATAATCGGTGTTTTCCCTTTCGGAGCCCATGTGGTTCCAGCGTGAAAATCCGATCTGATTCCAGATTCGTCTTGAAAATATATTGTTGCCCCTTCCTTCTTGGCCCGCTTTTGAATCTCCGGAAAATCCTCCTGTTTCCATTTTTCAACCAGTTCCGGATTCCTTTGGTACGCACGATACAGCGGCTTTTGGCAGGAAAGACCCAATTGTGCGAGCAGTGGGCTGACAGATGCAAGGCTGAGCTTGATCCCAAACTGCTTTTTGATAACATCAGCAACCATGACGCGGGTCCACAAAGCGAAATCAAATTTCAATTGCCTCGGATCTTTATCCTTAACGGTTCGAAATATCCATTGCATTTGAGGTCCAGACAGCTTGCTGGGTCGCCCGCTTCGATGGCCTGTACGCAGAGCGTGCCATCCACCGGAGCGATATCGGGCAAGCCAATTATAAATACATGCACGGGAGAACCCAAGCGTTTTTATTACAACCTCTGGGCTTTCTCCGGCTTGAACACGCTCAACAGCTCGTGCTCGAATCTCTTCCATTGCTTTTGGATTTATTTTTCTGCCATCTGTTGTTTTCATGACCATATCTTATAGCACAATGGAAGAGAAATGTCTAAATAATTATGAACTTATTAGTATTGAAGGGTGTTGAAATCGATAGCGTAAAATTAATGTAATTAGCTAATATATCAGCGTGTTATTGGTTGCAAAAGCCTCTGTTTAGTTGTAGATTTGAGTCGCTAAAAACAAATAACAACACAGAGGCTTTATGCACGAAAAAAATATCAAACGAATCATCACAAAGCAATTGAAAAAAATTTTTCCGAAATGGAAGAATATGCCCAAGAAGTCCAAAAAAGAACTGATCAAGGAGATCATGATAGAGGTTGCTGGTAATTATGATTATTCTCAGGAATTGGACGTTCCCATCGAAGAACTTATAGGAGTTGAAGATCAAAGACCGTCTATGGGAATTCGTAGTCTTCCGGAAATGGCAACCTATATTGAGAATTTCCATTCTGATAATCTGTTCGATTTCGATCGGTTGAAAAAGCCATATCCTGAAATTGTAGATGAAGAGCTAAAATTCGTTGACCAGCTTTTAGATGACCAGATTATAAACAGCTTGATTGCCCCAGAAGGGTATTCAGCTCCACATAGAGACATTCAGCCCTATCAGCTGTTTCGGATGGAGCTTTTGAAAATCATCAAATATCCTGAAATCAGCTACAGAAAATTTTGCAGTGATGAATATTTCGGCAGAGAACGGAAACAAAACAGGCGTTTTGTAGGATTACCCTTAAACACCAAAAGCCAAGTGGACCATACCGAACTGTGTCATTTCCGGCGTGGACTGAGATTTCATCAATTGATGAATGTTCTGGTGTATTTCCTCCATCATTTTTATAAATCAGGTTGTTTAGAGAATACCGTAATTCATGGTGTTGATTCGTCCGAGTTACCGTCTGAAATCAATTATCCCCTTTGCACAATTGAGGTAAAAGGAAAGAAAGTACGTATTTACTCCGATTTGGATTGTGACTGCGGAAGGCGCCGAAACAAAAGGGATAAGTCGTTTTATGTTATCGGATACAGGCTCCATACTTTAACAGCGATAAATCCAGCAACCGGCCATAGCTTTCCTTTGGTCTCTATTGTGGGCGCAGCAAATCATCACGACAGTCTGTTTTTAAAACCGTTGATCAAGCTTGCCCAGGCACTGGGTATTGATATTAAATTGATAACCGCAGACCAGGCCTATCACGATAAGGATGGTTCCGTTCTGAATGAAACCGGGGTTTATGTTGTGGCCCCGGCATCTGAACAAGCAAAGCTTCCTGATAATGTTTTAGAATCTCCGTTAAGAGTCACCTGTAACGATTCCTGTGAGCTTCCAATGAAATATTTGGGAACCACACCGGAAGGACATGAATTTGAGTGTGGCGCAAGACCATGTGAATGTAGGTTTGAACCAACCTGTCCCAAATCAAGAATTATTGATTTTGACAACGGTCATTTTCAGCCAATGCTAACTTTTCATAACGGTTCACAAAAAGCGATCAAAATTCGAAAGAATTGCGAACGGCCTTTCAATTTGATGAAAAAAAGAGAAGGGCTTGAACAAACAAGGGTAAGAAGCCAGCATGGGGTAGTTGTTCGATCTGCATTAACGACAATTGTAACCTTGCTAATTGAGATGGCTGGGACAAGGCATAAGCCGAAGAAAAAAGAGAATGACCAAATGGAGTTGTTTACTGCTACAGGATAAAATTTAGAAACGTAATGTCTGATTTTCTCTGGGCCGATTGATTGGTTGTTACCAGTATATCCGGATATTATAAACAGACCGCAGCTTGATACAAAGTCCATGCGGAACAAACCAAAAATCCGGATCTTATTGGGGGGCTAACCATAACAATCGTACACCAAAAACGGACCATACAAACATAAGCTATTTATAGCTTTATGAAAATTTGATTGGTTTCAACACCCTTTATTGGTAGGTTACAGCGCTTTCGATGTTTTTTTCATCAGCTCAATCAGAATGAATGTATCGGAATCGAATGGAAGTGTGAGTTCATCCAAAAATATCGGTTTTCGGATGAACTCATCATTTCAATATCAGAACCGCCACGTCATACCGATATCGTATGAATCGACGCTGACTTCGTTATTAATGGTGGTGGGGCCGGCAAATCCGATTCCGCTTTCCCGGAACGTATGGTCGAAATCATGAATATAGCCGACATTTAAACACAGACGGGCTGAGACCTGGTAGCCAATGCCGAGAGTTACGTGGTGTACCAGATGAGCGGGAAGACCGATGGCTCTGAGTGTTTCGAAATAGTATGTGGGAATCGCTATTCCCTGAACGTTTGTAATGTCAACCGGCGTGCCGCTGAAGCCTTCATGGGTTTCCACCTGGTGATTACCATAGTTATATCCTGCTCGAAGTGCCAATTTCGGTGTCACGAAATACTGGGCGCCCGTACTGAAAATCCACTGATTTTTCCACCCGAAGTCGCTGTATCCATCAGCATCCGCCCAATTGATCCATTTCGCATCGGCCTCCAGGAGCAACTTCCCCTGTGGCGTTGAAAAACTCAAACCAATTCCGACTTCCTGAGGGAGTGTCAGCGAAAGATCATCAAGAACGCCGTCACCGTTAAAATCACCAAGTAGTTCCAACTCAAGCGCACGGGGAGATACATAAGTAAATCCTGCTGTTATGCTGTCCGTCATTTTATAGGCGATACCTACCTGAGCACCCATACTGTAGTCCGTTGACGTTCCGGCGCCTAGATTGAGGTTTCCCTGATCGATTCGCAAGGACAGTCCGAGAGAAATGTTTTCATTTAGCGTTGCAGAAACTGCTGGAGATAATGTTACAATCTGAAGCTCGGAAAACGTGCCGCTGATCAGGGGCACCCGGGGCCCAAAATAATTGGGCTGATCCAAAGTGGTGCCTCTATAGTCAACCCCTAGGCCTGATGTTCCCGTAACCGCCACGCCGAATCGCCAGTATGGAAACCGTGTTGAGATCGGTGTAGATATTCCGATGGCGGGCGCAAGAAAAAACTTTTCATTCACACCTGCCACGGTTGAGCCAAGAGCGCTGGTCAGAGTCGTTGCGTCGGCGTGGGGATTGATAAGGGAGGCGGAGAAATCTATTTGTGAGCCGGTATTATATGGTGCGAAACTCATGGTTGCCGGATTGGAAAAAATCGCACCGACCACATCCTGCGATCCGGCAATACCAACGCCGCCCATGGACCGGGAAACAGGGCCGATGCCTATGAGATTGGTCCCGTTGACGGCAAGCGCGGACCCGGAAAATAGTACCAGAAAGACAATAAACAGGGTGGCGATTTTTTCAGGAAGCATTGCTCTTCCAGTTGTCAACGCGCGCTTCGTTGCCGTTTTTATCCCGCTTTTTGAATTAGTATTTATAACTTTGACATTCATCGATTGTGATCCTCCTGTATTATTATTCACTTTGGAATTACGCTTTTCGGTAAAAATGTTGAGCAGACGATGAACACTCTCATTCATAAACGCCGCCGAAGCACTCATTTCTTCCGATGCGCCGGCCGACTCTTCGGCCGTCGCCGCTACATTCTGCATAACCTTATCAATCTCTCCCATGGCGCTGCTAATCTGTGAAATCCCGTGAGTCTGTTCCTGTGAAGACTCGGCCACCTCTTCAATAAAAACGCCTAGCTTTCCATAAATACCTACATTCTCTTTAAACGCCTCATCCGTCATGCCAATAAGCTCACTGCTGCGTTTTACCATTGACATGGTATTTTCAATCAGGCTCGATGAATTTTTTGCCGCCTCCGCCGCCCGCATGGCTAGGTTTCTTACTTCATCCGCAACAACTGCGAACCCGGCGCCGGCTTCCCCGGCTCTGGCCGCTTCCACCGCTGCGTTAAGAGCCAACAGATTCGTTTGAAATGCAATTTCATCGATCAATTTAATTATTTTCCCCGTCTCTTCACTGGTTTTCCTCGCCTCCGTAACGGCAGCGGTCGTGTTGCCCAAGTGCTTCTCAACCCTCGCTATAACTTCGTCAGCCTGTGCCCTGAGCTCCTTCGCATGAAGGGCATTGCTGGAGTTTTTCTTTGCCGTGCTGAGGATTTCCTCCAGTGAAGCGCTGGTTTCTTCAACTGCCGCCGCCTGCTCCGAAGATCCTTCGGCCAGTGTTTGGCTGGCAGCTGAAACTTCCTGGGACGCGCCATCCACCTCTTGGGCGGCACCGGCAAGTTCATTGGCGATCGTTTCAACCTTTTGGATCAGGAACCGACCGACAATGATATAGTTGGCAACAAATATGACAACCCCTAAAGGCACAAAGACCAAGGTGAAAAAAATGTTATGGTAGCTACCGAGCTTTATCCAAGCATGAAAATCAAGGAGAAGCATTGTCAAACCCGGCACAGTCCAGACAAACAGCTTGTAGGTTAAATTTTGACCATATAAAAGGCGAAGCACGAAGGCAACCGCCATACACCCCAGGACGACGACACCCCCAACAGTTAGTGTCTCTACTGCTAAGTTCATTTCCCCTCCTTTAATCGAATATTGTTTCTCTGATTCAATTCATTTTTATCAGCGGACCTTTCCTGTAAGATAATCAGGTTGGTCACATCTATCCGGGAAAGCATTTTTTTATAAATAAGTCCCAACTCTTCAGGATCGTCATCGGCGCCGAAGATAAATCGCGGCCTGAAAATGCGACCCTTTTTCATTGTGCCTTCCCCAGTGTCGGATATGATGAGAATAACGGGAAATGCATGCAACCTTTCTTTCAGGGTTATCAAGTTGGAAAGTTCCTCTATGCTTGCTACATTCAGGATAACGAGGATGATCCCGTTCATCGGTTGTTTAATCCTGCTCTCGAGGCTGTCTATAGAACGATGCATTTCCAATCCGATGCTTCGGTCCGATTTTTCGAGAACCCTGCATATCGCCTTCGCCTTCTCATTGACAACCGATGAATAAAAAATAACGTTCATGTAAAATCTCTCTTAATATTGCTTTAAAAGCCGGTGCCGCCTTTTATTAATGGTGACAACACGGTAACAGCCCCATGGCAATCGTCCTGGTTATGCCCACGCTTTTTCAGATATTTTTCAAGATACATGCCAAAGAATTTGTTTATGGAATATACGAATAAAATAAAGGTGTTAACACATTCGATGGGAGGGCATGCGCCGAAATCCGTGCGGAATCCTTGGCCAACAAACGAATATTATTTATCTATCATAGGGTTACGTTTAATCAGTGCAGCATAAATCGTTTTTGCGCCGATATATTTTCCGATAATCAAGAAAGGTATTTTCCGGTTTATCGGAATAACTGAATGCTGTAACGCCGAGTTCTGAATATTTCCGAGCGATCAGATTCAAGACGGGCTAAAAGTGAAGAACAATTTTTTTCTTATGCCTTGCAAAGGGAAAGGTTATGTTTTTTCAGAAGTGCATATAATTGGGACTGGGATAAGCCGGAAAGGAAACACGCCGTTTTTCGATCTCCTTGTGCCCGGTCAAGCAGTAAATGAAGATAATTTCTCTCAAATTTATTCCGGTATTCTTTCAGTGGCATCAAATTTTCGTCCGGCTTTTCTGCCGAGACTTTTTCAGGATGCAATTCCCCCCGTTTATTCTGCGAATCACCTTTTTTTAAAAGGGCGGTGCGGTATTGATGCGGGATATGCTTTGGGACTATTGTTGGATCATGAACGGCGGATGCCAATGAATGTTCCAGTACATTGATCAACTCACGAACATTGCCCGGCCACGGTTGGTCACTTAACACATCAAAAAATTCTTTGGATATTCCCTTAATCCCCATGTCATATTGACGACAGAGGCGCTGGATGATCTGGATGGTAATTTCGCGAATATCTTCTCTGCGATCGCGAAGCGGCGGAAGTTTGATTTCAAAGGCCCGAATCCGAAACAGGAGGTCCTGTCGAAACAGAGATTTTTCGACCATCTCTTCCAGATCCCGATTAGTTGCCGCAATCAATCTAAAATCAACCGGCACTTCCTTATCGGCACCCAACAGACGTACACGCTTTTCCTGCAAGACCCTTAAAAACGTTTTTTGAATGTTAAGCGGAAGATCTCCAATCTCATCGAGAAAGAGCGTCCCCCCATCGGCTTGCTCCACAAGACCTTTACGTCGTCTGTCCGCACCGGTAAAAGCCCCTTTTTCGTGTCCGAAAAGAATCCCCTCCACCAGCGTTTCGGGCAACGACCCGCAATCCACAACGATAAAACTGTTCGCCGATCGTTTGCTGTTCTCATGAATTGCGTGGGCAAACAACTCTTTACCCGTTCCGGTCTCACCCGTGATGAGAACACCGGCGTCGGTTGCGGAAGCTTTGCCCACGGCATCCAGGCATCTGCTTATGACAGGTGATTCCCCGATAATTCCTGAGCATTTCAGCATGACCGGCGCTTTTTCCGTCAACTTCTCTCTCCGGTACTGCAGCGCCCTGGATAGAGGCAGGGATATTTCAGACAGGAGAAAAGGTTTCTCAACATAATCCCATGCACCGTACTTGAATGCCAACTCCGCGCCCTTAACGCCCGATCCCGTAATAATGATGATTTCCGGATTTGAAGGCGAATTCAGCAAATCAGGCAAGATCTGCAGCCCGTTTCCCTGTGGGAACTGCAAGTCCAGAAAAATCAGGTCAAGAGGGTTACTCAGGGAGAGACTCAATCCTTTTTCCAGCGTGAACGCCTGGAAGGCCTCATGGCCCATACTCGTCGCCAAGTCAGTCAGGACCGTGCAAATTTTGGGATCATCATCGATAATCAGTATTTTTGCCATGCCCCTCCTTAATCTTTATCAGCGTTCAGCGCCGAATAGATCGCATCTGCCAGTTCGGCTGAAATCATCGGCTTCATAACAAGCTGCTTGATGCCGATCTTCCTGATCCTTTCCGTCGTTAATCCCAGGCTGAATCCTGTACATAGGACGATGGGGATGTCGGGTTTTATCTTCAAAAGCTTTTCCGACAGCTCTAAGCCCGTCATCCCGGGCATCGTCAAGTCCGTCAAGACTATATCAAATATATCGTGATCTTTTTCGAATAACCTAAGGGCTTCGTGGGGGCTCGTTGTTGCAGCCACCTGATAGCCGAGACTTTCAAGAACACCACGACCGGTTGCTATGATGTCCTTTTCATCGTCCACGAAAAGGATCTTTCCGCTGCCTGTTTTAGGAGTGAAATGTGTGGGATCGGCCTGAATCGCCTGCCCTTTTTCAAACTTACGGAAAAAAACATGGAACGTGCTGCCTTCACCCGGTTTGCTGTAGACCGAGATGGCGCCGCCCATATCTTTGACGATGCCATGAACAGCGGAAAGCCCCATACCGGTACCCTCCCCCCGTTCCTTCGTTGTGAAAAACGGATCGAAAATTCTATTGATGATTTCCCCGGGAATGCCGCTCCCGGTATCGGCAACCTCCAGTTTTAAATATCGGCCTCGCTTTAATTGCTTGAGGGCCAGATCGGCCTCATCCGTCAGCTCCACTTCCACCAGACAAACATCGAGCACGCCGCCTTTCTCCTTCATGGCGTAGGCGGCATTGGTGCACAGATTCATGATAATCTGGTGAATCTGGGTGGGATCGGCAACGACCGTGCTGTCGGATACCGGGAACTCCTGCCGAATCTCAATGCTCACCGGTAAAGATGCCCGAAGAAACTTCAGGGCCTCCTTTATAAGCGGCGCCACTTGCATGGGTTCCCTTTTGATGCCCGCCTGACGGCTGAAGGTCAATATCTGCTTGACCAGGTTCCTTGCCCGAATCCCCGCATTAAGAATCTCGTCCAGACGCTGCTCGAGCTGCTCCCTATCGTCAAGGTCCATCTTGGCAAGCTCGGCATATCCCAGCACGGCGGACAAAATATTATTAAAATCATGGGCAATGCCGCCCGCAAGGGTGCCGATGGCCTCCATCTTGTATGATTGCTGCAGTCTCTCTTCGATTTTCCTGAGAGACTCCTCGGCCAGCTTTCTTGCCGTGATGTCTCTTGACACAAGGACCCCTGTGAGTGCCCCCTGAATATCACTGAACTTTCCTTCTGTTTCGAGCCAGATATAGCCTCGGGTGGGATGAAGATAGCGGAACTCAGCCCTTCCGATATGCCCGCTCGTTGTTGTTTCCTCGAAGGTCGCCATGACTCTCGGAACGTCCTCGGGATGGACGTGCTCAAAAATGTTCCTGCCGAGCACCTCTTCTCCGCGATCCAGCACCCGCTTGTGGGAAGAAGATATGAAGGTGTAATTGCCCGAAGTGTCTGTCATGAAGATGATATCCGTGATGTTGTCCGTGATGAGGCGGTGTCTCTCCTCGCTTTCGCGCAGCAACTTATCCGCCTTTTTGCGCTCCGTAATGATATCAAATATGGTGACAAAATATCCTTTTTCGGGGCTGTACACGGAAAACGACACCCATTGGTCCACGGTACCCGCATAGGTTTCGAATTTATCGGGGATTCCGGTCAACGCCACCCGGCCGAAAATTTCAAACACCTCTGGGTTCGACTGCCGCAGGCCGGGAAGAACTTCGGAAACCTTTTTCCCCACCACATTCTCCAGACCGGTCAATGATTCAAAGGCACTGTTAACATCCAGGTAGATATAGTCCGTCGGGTAATCATCTTCAAAAATCATTCTGCAATAGGCAAATCCGTTCAGCATGTTTTCAAATAAGGATCGGTAAAGTCTTTCTTTCTCGTGCAGCGCTTGCTCAACCTGCCTAAACTCTGTAATATCCTGGATAATACCCTGTACCTTAACAACCTTTCCCCCTTCCGTGATAGGAACACCCGTTGTTCTGACGATCTTGGACACGCCTTTGCCATTTGCCAATTCCAATACCATATCGTAGGGCCTGGCCGATTCAACGGCTTCCCGAACCGCCCGCTCAATCCTCTCCCGCGATTCTCCTTGAAATAAACCAACGGCAATCTCTACATTGAGTTCCTGCTTGGCATCAACATCGAAGATTCTGGTCACCTCATCGGTCCAGGACCCCTTGAACGTCGAGGCATCGAACTCCCACCCGCCCACCTTGGCCATTTCACCGGTTTTACGAAGCAGCTCGTCCTTGCACCGGATTTCTTTTTCCACGCGCTTTCGCTCGGTAATAATATCAAATACGGTCACAAAGTATTCTGTTCTAGGGCTGTATACTAACGCCGAAAACCATTGGTTTAAGGCGTTTAGATACAGTTCAAACCTCTCAGCTTTTCCGGTCAATGCCACCCGGCCGAAAATTTCAAACATCTCGGCATCCGACTGCCTTATTCCGGGAAGGACTTCGGACACCTTTTTCCCAACAACATTCTTCAACCCGGTTGAAGATTCAAAAGCATCATTTACGTCGAGGTATATAAAGTCTACAGGCACCCTCTGATAAAACAACATTCTGCAATATGAAAGCCCGTTGAGTGTGTTTTCGAAAAGAGCACGATAGCGAACTTCGCATTCATGCAGGCCCCGCTCGGATCGTGTACAATGGGATAACAGCGCTTCCAGTTCACCGATTCGCTTCTTCGCGGCTACCAGTTCCGTCATGAACCGGTCCTTTGTCTGACTGTTATCTTCCATTACAAGCTCCTGTTCATTGGACTGGTCTTTTATAAAGAAACTATCGGTAAATACAGAAGGTTTAACAATCGATAAAACCTTGTCTGCTTATTTTCAATTATTTTAATAAAATCCATATGACAAGTCAATTGACATCAAAACGCGTCAATACATATCTGCCACGAATTCGAGTGGTTATAGATATATAGCGATAATAGAGGCCTTCGAGGGCATTGTGTCGCAGAGAAAAGCAAGTTCGCCGCCGACGTGGCGGTGAAATGCGTTGACCACACCCTTCGCACGACGGCTATGGTTACGGAACATTATCTGGGGAAATAGTGAGAGACTTTGAAAGATTTAGGGTGCGTCTTCAAGCCGAGAGAGTTAGCGGACTTATTGCAGATTGACGTCCGAACGTTGAAGAAGTATGCTGACCGCTGGGGTGGAGTGGAAGTCACACCCGGCACCTGACCGCAACGATCCTCTATCATAAAGGGGTATGGTCTCAGCTTGATCCAGCAGGTACTGAGGCATCAAAATCCGAGTACGACGGAAAGGTATTTGAGAAGTCTCGGCATCGAGAAGGTCTCGAGGGTGCGTTTTTTCGGAAACCGGCGAAGGTGATTCCGTTGACGATAGGAACTTGCTTTTAGCTTGGAATTATATGTCAGTATCACAATGGGTTGTCAAGGGATAATTGACGCAACATCTTGTGCCTGCTGCAAAAAGGCTTCAGCCGTCACGTTGATGGCTCTGCCCACTGAACCTTGAAATTTGATCGTCAACGGCAAACAGATAAAAAAACGGGATTTTCGGTAAAATTTGAATAAGGGAGTCCGCCAAACCGTCACCGTTTTTTAGAAACTTTTGTGAAACTATTGGAGCCAGTAATCAATGGCGGGTATCTGAGAATAGTCGTCATCGTAGGTCAGTTCGGGGATATGTGCGTGGCTCTGTACCGGCGGGCCATGATTGCGCGTATCCCAAAGGCCCAGATGTTTCAGTATCTTTTTGATAAGCGCCTCATCCTCGATAAAGGCGATAATCCTCATTTCCCCCTGGCATTTCGGGCATTTCAGGGGATCGACTTCATAAATTTTCTGAATCAACCTCGCCCAGTTTTGCCGCCACTCCTTGGATAACATTTCGTTTTCCACGATGCCCGGCACGTCGTTATCCGTTTCCGCTTTTTTCCGCAGCCCTCGGGACTTGTTGCTGTAATATCCGTAGTACCTCACCGTTTGCTCATACCGACCGGGCACATGGGTCACGAGATGGGCGAGCCAGTCCAATGCATCGAAGGTTTTCCGGGTTCTGCCGTCCTTTGAGGTGTAAATGACTTTAGCCGCGCCGTCCGTGGATTCCGCCACCGGGATATAAACCATCCGCTCCTGTGAGAAGCAGGCACGGATGATGTACCGTGCCAGGTTCTCCAACCCCTGCTGATCCTCCGCCCAGATCCTTTCGCCGATATGCACGTGAAATCCGCTGTGATGCCAGGACATCATGTTCTCGATGACGGCGTCGGTGATTTTTCCCTCTTTTTTGAGCATGGAAAGAACCTCATGCCGGAACGCCTCTGACAGATCTTTCCCGGTGATCATGGGCGCCATCCGAAAATCGCTGTCTCCCAGGAAGCAACCGTCCGGTACAATGGCATGCAGATGAGTATTAAAATTGAGGAAATCGCCGTATGTGTGCACGGCGATGCTGGCCCCGGGCTTGGCGTCTTCATCCGGGGAGGTGGTTTGTCGAGTAGACTGGGGGCTTCCGTGGCTTCAGGCCAAGGTTTGTTTTCTCCGTTTCCGCCTGGTTTCCCGGCGGTGCCACCATATTTCGGCCATACCTGCGGTTGTCCCCAGCCCCTCTCAGAACCGGACAAGCGGATTTCCCATACATCCGGCTCTTCGGTTAACCCTTCAGATCGCCTGTAATCTACGACATGGATTCAGGTCTTTGCGGATAAACGGCTCAGGCCACCCGCACTGATCGAGTGCTTGATTGAACCCCTCCCACGTGTAGCTTGGGCGCTGACTCTTGCGATTGATCCATTTGAAAAGGATTCGGGTCGCATGGTAGACGTAGCAACAACATTTGTCCGAGTTATCCGTTATGGCGTAATAGTTCAAGTGCCCGACAACCCGCCGGCGGGCAGATCGTAACATCGCACCCTTGCTCAGTTTATGCCTATCCATACGCGCCCACTGGTTAAACTTGTTCAGACTCAGCCCGAACTTCTTGCGACTGGTACGCCTTTTGAGCTTGAAGTACCCCCTCCGCGTCTTACCGCAATAATGCGTAAATCCCAGAAAGGTGAACTCCCGGGGCTTTTTCCCTCTTTTCCGCGCCATCTCTCGTGCGAACCGGCCAAATTCAATACACTGCGTCTTTTCCGGCGCTATTTCCAAATTGAATCCTCCCAACCTGTCTTCCATCTGTTCCCGGAACGCTTTCGCATCCGACTCCACCTGGAAGCAGGCCAGAAAATCATCCGCAAAACGAAAATAGTACGCCTGGCCTACACACCGTTTCTTGAACCGCCGGGTAAACCACAGGTCCAGCGCGTAATGGAGGTAGATGTTGGACAGCAGCGGCGATAATATCGACCCCTGCGGGGTTCCTTCTTCGCTGGCCCTTACCAGACCATCTTCCATGATCCCCGCTTTCAGCATACGGCCGATCAGCCGCATAATACGCGGGTCACCAATGCGATGTTCAAGGAACTTGATCATCCATTGGTGGTTTACTCTGTCGAAAAAGCTTCTGATGTCGGCTTCCACGACATAGTTTACATGGTTTTGCTGGATACACCGTCCCAATTCGTCCAGACATTGGTGAGAGCTCCGATTCGGTCGGTACCCATAGCTGCTGTCCTCGAATACCTGTTCGTAAATCGGTTCCAAAACCCGCTTGAGCGCCGACTCGACCAGCTTGTCTTCGAAGTTGCTGATCCCAAGTGGGCGGCCTTTATCACTGCCCGGTTTGGGTACATAGCTTCTTCGCTTGGGCTGGGGACGATACGTCATGTCCTTGAGTCGCATAGACAGGTCTTGTAAGTTCTGAACCAGATTCTCGCCGTATTCAGGCTTCGTTACGCCATCCACACCTGTTGCCTTGTTCGGCTCCAGGGCGTCGTAGCAGGCTCGCAAGTTGTCCACATCCACCACGTGGTGATACAACGATGTGAACACCGTATTCGGCTCCTTGCGGGCCTTTACTCCTATCCGTGTTAGATCTGTTCCCATTGAGATTCACTCCTTGCATAGTGGCAATGTTTCCTCTTTCACGGGCGATTAACCGTGGGAACCTTCGCTCAACGGGGATTAGCCGCCTCATCGCTAAACCATTGCGGTCATACCGGTTCCCATCCCTCGCATCGGCGTCTTCCGGTCGCCCTCCTTTCACGTTGGCCCGACCATACCCGGCTACTATCCGCTCGACCCGAGATGCTTCGCCGGGGACCTTTGGGATATTCCGATGCTCGCCTGGTTACCCCGATGTCGTTGTCCGGCTCGATACTGTCTGAGACCCCGGGAGGATGGGCAGGCGCTCGTCAATAACGCGCCCGCCATGTTGCCTGCGCCTACCATGATGGGATCGGCACCCTCCAAAATATTTGCACTTCTCGGGGCTAATGGGGCAGATTCAGGGCCTACACCCTTTACCTCGCCGGACTCGCAAGCCTCCTTTCATTAGTAAGGTTGAATGCTTACGGGCGGATGACTAATCCTTACCCGTGAGGGCTTCTGTGTCCCTCACAACATCGAACCAGCGCCAGGTTCGAACCATGGCTTTTGCGGATGAGGTTCCATCCACACCGGCTCAATTTGGACAGAAGTTTCCGGTCGTACTGAAAATAGATGCGGAGCCTTTTGGGAATGCTAAAAATCCATTGCCGGTGAGGAACATTTTTCAGTACCTCCCCTAACAGCCACTCACTGTATTCTACCACCCGTTTTTGATGACAAGATGGACAGAAATGTCGCCGTTTGCATGAGAATGCCAGTAAGTATTCATGACCGCATTCCTCGCACCTGACCCGAGCGAACCCGAAATGAAGATCCCCGCACTCCAGATACCGGTGAATGACCTTCGGAGTCTTCGCTTACCTGTGACATAGTCCCGCCAGAAGCCGAAACGGGAGGCATATTGATCGTCCCAGATCTGCTCCAGTTCCTCGAAATGGGATTCGACGCACTTGTAGTATCCGCTGGATTGCGGGTTTCTCGGTTGATACACCTTGAGGGCGTTGAGGTTGGGCATGGCCTGTGGCATGAGGTTCGGGGGACCCCATCGGTAGGAAGTTCACGGCAGGTTGCCTCTCTGGCCTTAATGTAAATATAAATGTAAAGTTCATGTATCGGAAATGTAAAGCACATTTTCTCACCATATGCTACTTGGTATATGCAAATGAAAAACGATCTATATGTTGCGGCACCGGACGCTTCGTTGGCCGTGATAACCGGAATAGGATTTCGACATGGCCGGTGAGATAAGAGAGGTAATGATTTCGTGTCCGGCATCGGCCCTTAAGTCACCCCACTTTGGCCTCATAATGTCTTCTATTGGCTCCGTAGTGTCGCATAATGGCCCCATAGCCACGCTCCTTTGGCTCCATAGTGTCTCATAATGGCTTTTGTATAGGGCTTTCGTAGCCGATTGATGGATCGGAAAAAACGTTTTGAATTTGTCCCAAAAAGGAAACAGTTTCTTTTTGGGACAAAAATGCTTTTTATCTCAAGGGGGCAGTGCTCCATAATAAATCTAAAATCACTGCTGTCCGGTTAACATCTTAAAAATATCAAATGGTTACATATTTTCTACCGCTTCAACTTGTAATTTTGGCAAAAAAAGTACTTTTACATATTTTCGCTGCCAATTTGGCGGATTTGAACAAGTGTTTATCAATAATCAAATAGTTTCAATTGGATATGATCATTGCTTTTCTTTTCATCCGTCTTTCGGTCGTTCAACTGGAAGATTGATTCGAGTGATTTTCGCTCAAACAAGTTCACCTCCAAAAAGTGTAAAAGTTGGGCAAGGTTGTTTTCAAGGTGAAATCGCTCTTTCATAATTGCTAAAACTAGATAAATGATCATCGAAATCCAGATTTGTGTTTTGACTGAATTAGCGGAAGTTCCATAAAAACTTTTCACCATGAGATTTTGCTTGATCCATTTGAAGAAAAGCTCAATTTGCCATCTGGCCTTGTACAAGGCGGCGATGGTATCGGAAGAGAGTGAGAAGTTGTTCGTAAGGAACACAAGTGTTCGGTTTTGCTCTTCATCCCGGAATGTAATTCGCCGTAGGCGTTTCGGGTATTTCGCTTTGGTTTGCTTGCTGAAAAGCAGAATATCCTGATCGCTTCGGACCCCCAGGGATTTATCCACCGGACGCGAAATGACACGGGTCCATTTGATCGAAGTTTTCAAACGAGTGACAAAAAAGGCCTTGGTTTCTTCAATGGACCAAAGCCATGAGAAATCGACATACCCCCTGTCGACCAGATAGATTCCTTGCGGCTCGATTTGGACTTGAGGTGCGGCTTTGACATCATGGACCTTGCCATCCGTGATGTATAAAAAGGCCGGGATATTGCCGCGTAGGTCGATCATGGCATGCAATTTAACGGCACCCTTAGTGGCTCGGAACTTCGCCCATGGGAAGAGAGACAGGGTTAAATCGATTGTGGAGGCATCCAAGGCGTAAACAGCATTGTCGACATCCATGGCAAGTTCAGGACACTGCATTTCTGGGAAGCTTATCTGACACCTTCGGCATGATTTTGAGCGACATATCCGCCGAGTTCGAAGGTCATTGTAAGCTCCGTTCCGGGATATTTCATCTCAGCGCAGGTGAGTCGCTCAAATAACTGGGCAAGGGTTCTATTTGCCACAGGCCGGGAAGCGCTGTGGACTCGGATATTCAACTTCCCGTTTTCAGGTATTATGTCGGCTTCGGTCAAAAAAAGATCCTGTAGGAGACTTCGTGCATCGGATGAGTCCACCGTAGGGCCGGTGATAAGCCCAACCATTGCGGTTTCTGCACGATAACCGATCATGCGAATGGTATCCATCAACCGTTTTCTTCCCGGAACCAGCCGGTAGAACTTATCCCTTTCTTTCAGCTCTTGCCAGTCGATGTGCTTTTCTGTCTGTTTCAGTTCCGCCTTCAATTCACCTAACTGATACTCCAGCATTTCAATTTCTTCCAACAGATCACCCTTCTTTTTTTGCCATTGATCATACTTTTTCGGTTTATCGCAAGCCTCCGGATGCATGGTCATCTCGGCGAAACGTGCACGACGATATCGCAATTTGTTCTCAAGGCTGTTACGGGCCCGGTTCAATTCCCGCCAAGTAGGGTTAATCACTTTCTCGGTGTCAGGAAATTCGGTGACACCATAGTCTAAAAGAACATCAATATCAAAATGTTGCATCATGTAGTTGAAAAAATTTTCCTGACACCATCGGCTGAACATGCGCCCTGCCAATTGCGTATGTGACAAATCAAAAGCGGTACTGATCAGGCTGGTCTGGTGGCCCGAATCGGTGAGTTTACGCACCTGTCTCATCCAGGTGGCATCCTTTCCGGAACCGACCAAACTGCCCATTTCGCAAAGCCGCATCTTCACCACCTCACCATTTGGCATTGCAACTTCATGCGCTGTGAACCATTGCTCCGGCCAGGGCTCTCCAGGGTGTTTGTGATACGTCATGCAGCCAATGCGATGCTTTTCCCACATGAGTTTAAAAAAGGCGGGGCTATACCCCTCCCTGTCGAAAACCAGTACAAATCGGCACCGGTAAGGGTCTTCTTTTAGCTGCTCTCGGCTGGGCTGATTGGGAACATCTTCCAGCAACCGGGGAACGATATCCTCTCTCAAGGTGGCCAGCAATCCCGGATCGATCTGTTTTTCGATGACAAAAAAGGGGCGGCCGATCGCATCATTGACCCAATAGTCGGTAATACCACGCAAACACAATCGCTCCCGAGATACATAACGGCGCGGTAGTTTGGTCAGCCCGCCGTGGTAAACACGTACATGGCCGTCAATGTATAGCGCACCAACCGATTCAGGTTCCTGTTCCATCCAGAATTTTCCAAGATGTGCCGCCCATTTCTCCGCGCCTTGGTCCTGACTCAATTCATCCATCTTCCGGCGCAGACAACGAACTTCCGGTGCACGATCCAAACCCAACAATTTACCAAACTCTCCCGGAGCATCCCTTCTCAATTTCTCGGTGGATTTGATCCTGCATAAAGCCATAAAGGCCAACAGCAATAGAATATGAAAGACCGTATAATAACCTCTTACCGACCCAAGAAACTGTTTGGCGCCGTTTATAAGCCCATTTGCCAACAACGCCGGCACCGCACATAGGACACCCGCTTTAGGAACGTCCAGGCATCTTTCAAAGCGTATCGGCGCACCAACTATTTTGCCCAACGATGCCAAAATGCGGTCCCCGACTCGGGTGCAGGCTGTTCCCATACCATCGGCAGCGGCAATGTCGAGCTCATTACGAGACGATTTGGTAACCGCCTCATCCGAACCTTTCGGTTCGATTAATCGGCCATCATTTATGGCTTTGCGTAAGGTGTCATACTTAATACCAAGCTCTTGAGCAGCATCTTTTCTCGTGTATCCTTGATCCAGGAAACGCTGAGCTTGTTCAAGAACCTCGGACGTGAATACGCTGCCGCCACGTCGTCCTCGCCGCTGAACAAAAAATGATTCGATACCATCGGTTCGCAGTTTGTACAACGAACGAATCACACTGCTTTTGGATACGCCGAAAGCTCTTTGTATATCGACCTGTCGGCATGCTCCGGAATCAACCAATTGGGCCGTGACCATCCGAAACATTCGGCGATCGTTCTCTGCGTGAGAATAGATCGGGTAGGTCGATAAAAAATAGGTCCAGTTTGTCCCCTCACGATAGACACTGACCAAACCATTGATTTGGGTTGCGCCGCGTGGAATAAGTGGTAGTATTTGTTGAGGCATGGCACCCTTTCCCTCCATTTATCCGCCAAGATAATAAGGTTAAAGGTGTCATGTCCATTTTCCGATTACAATGCCTTGCCTTTTTGATAGCTCAAAACTCTTATCTTTCTGTTATCACAGGTTATACGTGAAGTTTTGCTTATTACATGCGTCGATTAGGAAATCAAGTTTCCTGAAATTACAGGTGTGTAGGCGTTGTAATCATGACAAAATCCAAAGTTTTGAGAAGGTGAGCCACGCCATCATTGGCAATAAGGGGTGCATTGAATAGCGGTCCAATGCACCCTTGTTGGGCATTATGTGGTTTCCATATCATGACCAGCCCCGGACTTCACCAAAATCAAACTTCCACCCGGGTTCTTTGCGACAAAATGGTATCGGGGTCAATCTCTCCCAAGTGGTTGAAAACATAGTCGGGTTGATACGGAAATCGGTTCAGGGTTTCTTCATCTGTCACACCGGACAAAACCAGACAGGTGGTCATCCCGGATTCCAAACCGCCCAAAATGTCTGTATCCATTCTGTCACCGATCATGAAGCAATTGGCTGAATGTACCCCCAGGGTCTTCCGGGCCAAAAACATCATCACCGGATTGGGTTTTCCCAAGAAATAGGGGGTAACTCCTGTGACCTTTTCAATCGGTGCGACGAGGGCGCCACAAGCGGGAACGGGCCCCCGTCGGCTAGGGCCCGTCAAATCCTGGTTGGTAGCAATGAATTTTGCGCCTTCCTGAATCAGCAAGGTGGCTTCAATGATTTTGGCATAATCATATTCCTCGGTTTCGGCAATAATCACATAATCCGGTTTGTGAGTTGTTATCTTGATACCGGCTCGTTCAAGTTCATCAATAACCCCCCGGCCGCCGATCACATAGGCGGAGCAGCCATTTGGCCGTTGAACTTTGAGAAAGCTTGCAGTGGCCATGGCGGAGGTATAAAAATCGTCCTCGGTGACCTCAATGCCCATGCCAAGGAGCCGATCTTTCAGCTCCGTCGGTGTGTGATAGGAGTTGTTGGTCAGAAACAGGAATTTGTAGTTCCCCTGCCGCAGCCGCTTCACAAATTCTTTCGAACCGGGAAGTAATTTTGGCCCTGTGTACAAAACACCGTCCATGTCCAAAATAAATGACTTTTGATAACTTCTATTGTCCAAAACGAACTATGCCTCCTTTGCTTCAACGCAAACTTTATAAATACGATTGGCTCCTTAGAATGTAATTATCTCGTATCCCTTTTCCATGTATTTCGCCAGGCTCGGATGGCCCTTCATCTCATCACACACTGGCATGTTCTGTTCTTCAACACTTTTTAATGTCCCCATTTTTGAAGCACAGGCCTTACAAACACAATCGATCAAGCCCTTGCTTTTTACGTTCAAATAAAGATTTGAAAATGAAGCTGCGGGATCATTCATTTCATTCACAAGCTTCGTTGCAGTCCCCTCTATCACCACCCTAACTTCATACCCTTTTGCGTCCATATCAAGGGCATTCAGAAGCACATGGACAAAACACATCAGCTCACCATTGAATGCTACCAACACAACACGTTTCTTCATTTTTTCCTCCTATTGATTGTTTTGGTAATCATTGCATGGCATTTATCAAACGTTATCTACTCAACAAAAGCCAAATCATACAAATCATAACCGATAAAATCATGGCAGGAAAGCAAACTTTAAAGTAATCACCAAAGGAAATATGGATTCCCTCTTTTTCAACCATGCCCACAGTGACCACATTCGCACTGGCGCCGATAACCGTGCCGTTTCCTCCCAAGCAGGCACCAAGGGCCAGGGCCCACCACAAAACCCCGTCCTGCCCCCCCGGAACGCTGGCCGTCATATATCCCACCACCGGCAACATGGTGGCAACGAACGGGATATTGTCAATGATCGCCGATGCGATGGCGGATACCCACAATACCAAAAGAATGGAAATAACCAGGGAACCCTTGGAAAGCTCTTTGACCTGATCGGCCAGAAAATGAATCAGGCCGGTCTCTACAGCAGCTGCCACCACCACAAAAAGCATGGCAAAGAAGATCAGGGTCGACCATTCAATCTTGTTTGCCAAAAGATCGGAAATATCCTCACCACTCATGATCAACAACCCGGCCGCACCGATTAAGGCAGCGATGGAAGGGGGCATTTCCAATAAGGAATGCAAAAAAAACAATAAGATGGTCAGTGCCAGGAAAACTATCGACCATATCAGCAGCTTCACATCAATTGGAGGAATATTGGCGATACAGCTTTGGGAAGAAGGTGTGGCGATTGAATAGTCCCTTCGGAAGAATAACATAAAATAAAAAACCGCTGCGGCCAACGCCAAAACACAAGGAATGGATAGATTTCGCACAAAATCAAGAAAGCTCAAGTTCGCATAGGATCCGATCATAATGTTGGGAGGATCTCCAATGAGTGTAGCGGCGCCCCCCACGTTGGATGCGAATACCTCGGGAAGTATCAACGAAACCGGATTCATTTTTAACGTCTTTGCTATCTCCAATGTAACGGGAATAACCAGTAACATGGTGGTGACATTATCGAGAAATGCCGAAAGTATCCCTGTCACGGCCATGAGTGCCACCAGAAGCAGGCGCATTCGTCCTCCGGCAAGCCGGTAGCAGATAAAGGCAACCCATTGAAACATTCCGGATTTTTCGCTGATGCCCACGATCACCATCATGGAAAACAGCAGCAAAATGACATTCATATCAACGGCCTGAACAGCCGTTTCAAAGGATATAATTTTAAAGTCGGGGAATAGCGGTCCTACTATATACGTCACTGCCAGCAACAAAGCGGCACCCAAAAGCGCCGCCAATGTGCGATGAAGCAGCTCCAAGCCGATCAAAACATAAATCATGAACAGCACCGCCGCCGATATCCACATGCCGGGGGAGGCCACCCGGCGCAGCACAACATCAGCCCTTGCCAGATATAGTGTGCTATCGGTCTCAGAAAGTTTTGCCGAAACAATATCAAGCGTGAGGGGCGCTATGGGAGCATAGGATGTTTTTTTCAACGCCAATACAACATCCTGTTTCGCCAGAGTACCGGGGGGAAAGACCGCCTCTACCTCATAATGACCGGCAGCATCAGTGCTGGTTTGTTTCGTAATGGTCTTCGGCCCGTTTTGAATATCTACTCGAATGAAAACATCGCCAATTCCTTTTTCATGTGTGTTTCTGATATCGCCTGAAATTTTAAGGATATCGGTATTCAAGTACCGGTAGACTTTGGCGGCTCCAGCGACCGAATCTTCGGTAGCCACCCCCCCGAAAGCGGTTCCACAAAAAATACCCCTTACCAGCCAAAGAAAGGCAATCAAAAAAACTGAACCCTTCACCACAAGCCCCTTTCTCTTTGTTCGGTTATGATTGTCATGCTAAACAGCTTTTTCAACCGGATTGGGCAGCATCAGGCGAACCCGAACCGCACGAGATCCACTGACTTCAAGCACTTCAGCCGTTGCGCCGGCGATCGTAAAGGTATCTCCCACCTGGGGTAGTTTGTCCGAAAGGGCCATCAATAACCCTGAAAGAGTTTCCACTTCGGTTTCCTTGATATCAAGGTTGAATCGCTGATTGACTTCGTCCAGAGACAATAGCCCACTAACGGAATACTGTTGGGGGCTCTCCTGCAGAACGTCCGGCGTTTCTTTGTCGAACTCATCCTCTATCGATCCGAATATCGGCTCCAGCACATTTTCAAGGGTTACCATTCCAGTGGTTGTGCCGTATTGATCCACAAGAAACGCCATATGTTGGTGGGTTGACTGAAAATGGCGAAGCAAACGACGCACCGGCATTGTTTCCGGAACAAATTGAGCCGCTCGCAACTGCGTCGCCAAAGCCGTTTGCTTCTGCTCACCCGTGGGCAACAGGTCCTTCACGTGAATCACTCCCAAAATATTGTCCAGGGACCTGTCGCATACCGGGTACCGGGAATGCTTTGTGTGGTGAACCAGCTCGAAAAGCTCATTCTGTGCCATGGAAACATCAACAAAAACGATGTCGTTCCGGGGCACCATGACCCGCCGAGCCATCAGTTCGTCAAACTCAAACACGGCATTGATGAGTCGGTGCTCGGAACGGGTCAGTTCCCCATGGATGTGGGCCTGCTGTAATAGGGCCCTGATTTCTTCCTCACTGTGCGGTACGTCATGTTCACCGGTTTTTTCAATACCGGCCATGCGAAGCAAAGAGGAGGTAAGGGTATTCAGAAAAAAAATGGCCGGATAGGAAATAAAATAAAACATTCTCAGCGGAATGGCAGACCATAGCACCGCGGTTTCAGGCCTTCGCAGGGCGGCAATTTTGGGCGCCTGTTCTCCCAGCACCAAATGCAACGCCGTAATCATGGTAAAAGCCATGGCAAAGGCGACACCATGAAGTAAAATTTCCGAATGGATACCAACGGAGAGAAGCAGCGGTCGAATCAAATGAGCCACCGCCGGTTCCCCTATCCAGCCAAGCCCTAAAGAGGCAATGGTAATGCCTAACTGGCAGGCCGACAAAGAGGCATCGAGCCGCTGCACCAGCCACAGGGCGGTTGGGGAAAACAGGCGTCGATCCCGGCTCATTTCTACCAAACGGCTTTCCCGAACCTTAACCAGGGCAAATTCCGCAGACACAAAAAACCCGTTGACAAGCACAAGAAAAATTGCCGAACAAATTTTTAACAAATCATAACCGGCAGTGTTCATGATTATAAACCAGAAAAGAAAAAATACCTCTCAGCCGTTACGCGTAAAACGGTACGATAGTTTCCATACCCGCCCACAACAAATAAATCGCGGCCTATTTATCCCTTTCGGCTCCGCCCAACGCTGCCTGGGCAGCTGCCAACCGGGCCGTCAATACCCGGTAGGGGCTGCAGGACACATAATCGAGGCCTGCCTGATGGCAGAATTGAATTGACGGCGGATTCCCGCCATGCTCACCACAAATCCCCACCTCAAGATCCGGACGAGTCTGCCGTCCTTCCGTGACCGCCATACGAATCAATCGGCCCACCCCCTCTTCATCGATCACCTGGAAAGGATTTTCAGGAAGAATACCAGATTCGATATAATAACGCAAAAATTTCCCCTCGGCATCATCCCGGCTGTAACCGTAGGTCATCTGGGTCAAATCGTTGGTTCCGAAAGAGAAAAATTCCGCCTGTTCTGAAATGGCAGATGCGGTCAAGGCGCTCCGCGGCACTTCGATCATGGTGCCGAATTTATAATCAAGCGTCTGATCGTTGGCTTCTATCACCTCAAGCGCAACAGCTTCTAACATTTCACGGCTTGCCTTCAATTCATTCACATGACCTGTTAAAGGGATCATGATCTCAGGCAGCACCCGAATGCCCCTTCGGGCCTGACCACAGGCGGCTTCAAATATCGCCTGGACCTGCATCTTGACGATACCGGGAAAGCAGAGGCCCAAACGAATACCGCGCATCCCCAGCATGGGGTTGCTCTCCCGCATGGCTTTGACCGCATTGAGCATGGCGTTTCGCTGGTCAAGCTCAGTTTTCATCTTATCTATCGATGGCATATCCTCAAGGGTTAGGTTTTCAGGCAACTTGCCTATAAGCGCTATCCGGGTCTTTAACACGGTAATTTCTTCTAATAGTTCTTCGTACCGCGGCAGAAACTCATGCAGCGGTGGATCAATCAAACGGATGATAACCGGCAGTCCGTCCATGGCTTCAAAAATACCTTCAAAGTCTTTGCGTTGAAACGCCAAAAGCGCCTGCAGAGCTGCTTCGTATTTTCGAACGGCTTCACTTTCGGCAAGGTGCTGACGGATCGCTTTCATTTCTTCTCCCATCCGGGGATCGTCCGGACGAAGCGCAAGTTCTTTTTCGATCTGTGAAACGGCGTTATAGGCACCTTGGGCCTCGGTGGCATTCAGAATCATCTGATGAACATGGGAAAGCCGGTCCTGCTCAAAAAACATATGTTCCGTGCGGCACAACCCTATTCCACGGGCCCCAAAATCTCGAGCAATGCGAGCATCCCGCGGGTACTCCGCATTGGCCCATACCTGAAGCCCCTTTTTAAAGGAGCCATCTTCATTTTGCCGGCAAACGTCATCGCAGACGGCGTCGGCCCAGCCCAATAGTTCTACCAAATTCTTCTCCCGGGAAAAGTCGGGGCTGATCGTCGCCAGCAAACCGCTGAAGACTTCTCCGGTGGTACCGTCAATTGAAATCGGTTCTCCCTCCCCGAACGAAAGCCCTTTGGAATAAAAACGCCTTTCACGGGTATCCACTCGAATCATCTCACAGCCTGTTATACAAGGTTTTCCGAGCCCCCGGGCCACCACAGCAGCATGGGAGGTGGCCCCACCCCGTTGGGTCAGAATCCCTTTGGCCTGCAGCATCCCGTGCACATCATCGGGGGTTGTTTCGGGGCGAACCAAGATCACGGCCTCCCCCGCTTCCCCCCAGCTTTTGGCAGTGTCGGCATCAAACGCAACAATTCCTGCCGCCGCACCCGGCGATGCATTCAGCCCAGTGCCCAAAAGTTTCCCGGTGGCCACAGCCGCCTTTTTTTCAACAGGGTCGAAGGCCGGCAGTAGCAGTTGATCGATCTGTTCAGGCGCAATGCGCTGTATGGCCTCCTTTTTCGTAATCATCCCCTCATGGACCATATCGACCGCTATCTTCACGGCCGCACGGGCTGTTCGCTTCCCGGTGCGGGTTTGGAGGATATAAAGAGTGCCCTGCTCGATCGTAAACTCAAGGTCCTGCATGTCACGGTAATGGGTGTCGAGCATTTTGCAGATCTTTTGAAATTGCGCGTAGGATTCGGGAAGATCTTTTTGCAGGGCATCAATTTTCTGTGGGGTTCTGATACCGGCCACCACATCCTCTCCCTGGGCATTCATCAGATACTCTCCATAAAGTTTCTTTTCGCCAGTGGCGGGGTTTCTAGTAAAGGCCACGCCAGTGGCAGAATCGCTGCCCCGATTCCCATAGACCATTGCCATCACGTTGACCGCAGTTCCTAAATCATGAGGTATTTTATTGTAATTCCGATAATCCACAGCTCGCTTTCCAAACCATGATGCGAAGACACCCTCGATCGCCTCGCGAAGTTGCACCATGGGGTCTTCAGGAAACACCGACTGGACAAACTGCTGATAGCGCACCTTAAAACCGGCGACAATCTCTTCCAATTGTGCTGCCGTCAAAGAAGCGCCCAACCCATCGTCAACAGTGGTTTGATATTGGTTAAAAAGAACATCGAATACCTCATCATCAATATGCTTGACCGTATGCCCGAACATCTGAATCAACCGTCGGTAGCAGTCATAACTGAACCACCGATCATCGCCAGTGGTAGCGATATGTTCAACGATGTCGGCGGTCATCCCGATATTCAACACCGTGTCCATCATACCGGGCATTGAAAATTTCGCGCCAGAGCGGACGGATAGCAGTAGGGGGTTTTCCGGATCTCCAAACTTCTTCCAAGACTGCTGTTCAATCCTATCGAGGGCCGTGCATACCTGGTCCCACAAGCCATCGGGCAGCGCATGCCCGGCTTTAAAATAGGCATTACAGGCTTCTGTGGTGATCGTAAAACCCGGAGGCACAGGAAGCCCTGCCCGGGTCATTTCCGCCAATCCCGCTCCCTTCCCGCCAAGTAATTCCCGCATGTCTTTGTTTCCCTCATCGAACAGATAAACCCATTTTGTCATGGTTTCCTCCCTGATCGTTTCATAAGATACCCCTGTCTTCCATTATCAAATGATCAGCAACAGGCATGCCAAACACGGCGGTACGACATCGAACCGGTCCACAATTATCATTAATCATTTAAATTTCAGTCTATTATAAGGTTTTTCTACCGTTTTTTCAGGAAGAGCGCCCGCTGTCAATTGTTTGGAATTTTTAGAGCTGTCAGAGAAACTGTGCCAAAGTGTTTAACACCCTGATAACGATGCTTACAGATTATCACAAATAGCCATAAATAGAAAAAGCCACCTTATAAAAGGTGGCTTTTCAGGTGCGAACTCAACCGTCTGTTTTTGGTTAACAGGGGCTCAGCCGCTTGTCATTTTTCAACTTCTTCAGCTGGCGGATGTTACTTTCCTTTTGAAACCTGCCAACCCGATCAACCCGGTCCCCAGCAGAAGGACCACACTGGGTATTGGCACAGCCCCCGGTGTGCTCGTAATTTCATTGGTGATCGTCCCGCTGATCGTAAATTCGCTTCCGCACTGAAGCGTACAAATATCAAACAGGTCCAGGGTCAGCACACCAGTTGTGGTGCCGCCGTATACATAGGGTATTACAACCGGGTCTCCCCATTTGAGGCCGCCAAGGCTGGCAACATAGAAGGCCAGCACTTTGAATGTCCCCTGGTCCGTTACGCTCGATAGCGCCGTTGGCGATAAGAGGTCAATGTCTGCCTCAACCGTACCGGCCGCCAGGGCAAGGGGAATATTTACCGTAAAAAAATCAATTACCGCAGACGTCTCCCCGTCATCGAGATAAAACACAGGGGTCCCCAGGGCCGTATAGCTCCCGATCATTCCCGGGCCCCAAGTCACTGTCTCGTGCAGCGTGCTGCTGGTACCTATCTGAAAGGGAATCGGTACCGCACCGGCCATGCCCGCAATGCCTACAACAGACACACATAACAACAATAAGAATGTTTTTTTCATTTCTCTTCTCCTGATTTGGTCGTAATGTTACTGAACATGTGGTAAAGTGGAGCTGCTTGGAAATCATCCTGATATCGTTTTTTCCCGTCCACCTCCTGTTATTAGAGGGTAAGCAAATTTCAGATGCCTTATTTTTTTTAATAACGGCATCCTAATGGGTTTATAAAAAGCATAAAGAATGCCAGGTCATCGAAAAACTATTTTTTGTTCAATGTTATAGATAGTTATCTTAGTACGATAAAGTGGCATGTGGATAACGCACCCTGTATATCCATATTCCGCCAGAAAAAAGCGATATGGCATATCCTAATTATCCTTAATTATCGGAAGTTCTACTTCTTAGATTTAGCGTTTTTGATCTTTTTCACCCGACGAAAACAATGACAAATGGGGGGCCATCCATTGTTCGGTGTACGTTTAGGCATTTGTATGGTTTTTGGCCCACTAATTGCTGGGGGCATCTGCCGTTAAAAAAAGCAACCGATATTACAAATCAGGATACATTCGAATGACACCACTAGAGAAAAATTTTAACATGCTGGATGGTGCCAACGGCGTCAGCACAGACGTCCTTCAGGAAGTGGACAAGCTGAGGCTGGTTGCCCAGGACAGAACAATCCCAATTGAAAACAGACTGGAAGCCTTTGAAGACATTATCGACTCAGAGGTAGGCGACACCACTTTGGTACGCGCGCGAAATATCGAGCGGGAAGTGGGGCTGCGCCAAATCTATCTTAAATTTGAAGGGGGCAACCCATCCGGGACCCAAAAAGACCGTATTGCATTTGCCCAAGCCCTGGATGCCATGCGAAGGGGGTTTGACGTCATTACGGTCGCCACCTGCGGAAATTTCGGAGCTGCCATGGCCCTGGCAGCCAATTTCGCTGGATTACGATGCCGCATTTTTATTCCTCAAGGATATCACACTGCCAGAAACCGTGAAATGGAAAACCTGGGCGCAGAGATTGTTCGAATAAGTGGAGACTATGAGGCGGCCGTCAAATTGTCCATTGCAGAAGCTGACGCCAAGGAATTTTACGATGCCAATCCCGGCGGCACCAACACCCCGATCCAGATGCAGGCCTATGGGCAAATTGCATTTGAAATTTACGACGATCTTCGTGACGCCCCCAGGGCTGTCGCGGTTCCTGTTTCAAACGGCACGACATTGGCAGGTATTTACAAAGGGTTTTTAAGTCTCTACCGGAGGGGGAAAACCTCCCGAATGCCACTGATGATCGCAGGGTCCTCCTTTCGAAAAAATCCGATCATTCATGCATTTGCAAATAACACCCCTTTCTGTGAAGATTTGGATCCTCACCGCATCCACGAAACCAGTATTAATGAACCCCTGATCAACTGGCATGCGGCTGATGGGAACCATGCCCTGGAAGCGATTCGCCATACGGACGGGTGGGCTGAAGATGCATCGGATAAGGCTATGCAAACCTTTTCCCGGCTGGTCCGTGAGAAAGAAGGCTTGCAGGTGCTTCCGGCATCTACTGCCGGCTTGATTGCGCTTGTTAAAAAAAATCAAAAAACAAATTTTCCCGGCGATCGATATGTTGCAGTTCTGACCGGAAGGAGATCCTGATGAATTCTCATACACCAGAAGGAAATGCCGTGGTTTACTGTGATGGGATGTTCAATACCCCCAGTGGCAAAACCGCTCACGGTCTTGTCAGGTTCACAAAGCGTTATCAGGTAGTGGCTGTAATAGACGACCGATATGCCGGACAAGATGCGGGCAAAATTCTGGACGGAAAGGACTGCGGTATCCCGGTTGTTGCCGGTCTGGATCGAGCATGTGCCTTAGCCGAAACCGCATCGACCCCATTGACCCACTTTGTAATCGGGCTGGCCCCGGATGGCGGTCGTCTCAATGCAAACGCTCGGGAAGCTGTTAAAGATGCAATAGCAAACGGGCTTCACGTGGACTGCGGTCTGCATGACTACTTATCCGAAGACCCGGAAATAAGCATGCTAGCACACGAATATGGGGTTTTGATTCGGGATGTCCGAAAACCGCCTGATCGGAATCAACTCAATTTTTTCAGTGGAAAAATAGAAGAAGTAATGGCCCTAAAGGTGGCGGTCCTTGGCACGGATTCAGCCGTGGGAAAGCGCACAAGTGCCTGGATGATTGTAAACGGTCTCTTGAGTGACGGCATTTCAGCACAGATAGTGGGTACCGGGCAAACCGCCTGGATGCAGGGAGCCGCCTATTCCATTATCATCGACTCTCTGGTCAATGATTTTGTGTCTGGCGAAATAGAGCATGCTGTATGGCGCGCCTGGGATGAAGAAAAACCTGATGTCATTGTAATCGAAGGCCAAGGCAGCCTCATGAATCCAGCCTATCCGGGTGGATTTGAAATCCTTGCGGCTGGGCGGCCCGACATCGTTGTGCTGCAACACGCACCGGCCCGAAAAGACTATGATGGGTTTCCCGGATATTCGATTCATCCCCTGGCCCGTCAGATAGAGACCATTCAAATGGTGTCAGACAAGCCGGTGGTGGCCGTCACGGTCAACCATGAAGGCCTGGAAAGGGAGCAAATTCCGTGGGTATGTGATGCCATCGAAACAATCACGGGGCTGCCTGCTGTTGACCTGCTGACCCAGGGGCCTGCAAAGCTGTTGCGCATTATCAAAGGATATATGAAAGGATGAGGGCACATATAAAATGAACACAGAATCACAACGATCAGCCATCGATGCGAATCAAGATGATACGTTTTCACGGCTCCTTACCTTCGATGCCCTCGAAGTGGGGCCGGTTACCCTTACACCCAATCGCATGAGCGCCCCCTATCGACTTTCATGGAATGGGGGGACAGCCCAAACCGAGCTGGTATATCGCTATGAAGAGGATGTTTTCGATCCAAACGAACCGGAATCGATCAACCTTGCCAACATGATTGCGGCCCAGGCGGCACTCAATTATGGTCTGTTTTGCCGGACCCTCATTTTTCACGGCATCTATGACGAACTTGACCGGCGCTTCATTCGCGACATGGCAGAAAACACGGCAAGGGAAATTTACGTCAATAAAATATGTTCACCCAATCCGTTCCTGGTGGAAGGATATTCAAATGCTTCGCCCAAAAAACGGTCGCCCTACCTTCAAGCAAAAATTGTATTTTCAAAGAGTAAAGCCCTATCAAATGTCCGATGGCGCCTGTGGGCCACTCAAAAGGACCGGCACTGCGTACTGAGTAGTGGTGGGAAAGACAGCCTGCTGACCTATGGACTCCTCAATGAGCTCGGCCTGAAGGTTCACCCCATCTTTGTTAATGAATCTGGGCGTCATTGGTTCACAGCCCTCAATGCCTATAGGTTCTTTAAGGCAAACGTTCCAAACACCGCCCGGGTCTGGGTAAACTCGGACCGTCTCTTCTCTTGGATGCTGAAGCAAATGCCGTTTATCAGAAAAGATTATTCAAGTATCCGGGCCGATATTTATCCCATACGCCTCTGGACCGTAGCGCTTTTTATTTTTGGGGTGCTCCCCTTGTTAAGAAAGCACGGAATTGGCCGACTTCTGGTTGGAGATGAATACGACACAACGATCCGAAAAACATACCACGGCATTACGCACTATGATGGCCTCTATGACCAAAGTCTTTTTTTCGATCACGCCATGTCACGCTACTTCATGCGAAAAGGCTGGGCCGTCAGCCAATTTTCTGTTTTGCGCCCCCTATCGGAACTTCTGATAGAAAAGACCCTGGCGGAGCGTTACCATCAACTGTTGAGCCATCAGGTGTCCTGCCATATGGCCCACGAAAAAGATCAGCGCATCTATCCCTGCGGCCGATGCGATAAATGCCGTCGGATTGTCAGCATGTTAACTGCTATCGGTCAAGACCCGGGGCAATGCGGGTACACAGAAAACCAGATTCGCAGCTGTATTGAAGATTTTATGGTGAAGAAAATCTCCCAGGAAGAAGCCGGCGTGCGGCATATTGGCCACCTACTTTACAAAAAAGGAGTGATCGCGCCGAACGAAAAGGAAAAAGATTACTTCCAAAAAATGCCGGAAATAGTAAAAATTCGGTTTAATGCGAAATGCGCCCCGGTCAATAGCATCCCCAATGACCTTCGCAAACCATTATGGAAGATCTTTCTGGAACATGCCGATGGTGCCCTCGAGAGTTCCGGCAGAGACTGGAATGAATACAATCCGCTGACCGATCCTAATGCCAATCAACTCTACCCGTTTGAGCTTGATTCGCCAGCACTGAGGACTAACCATGGTAACCATCAAACCATGGAGACGGCTGCCCAATCCTATCTATGGGGAGAGCTGAGTCGTCCGGAAGCTGAAGAATATCTAAAACAGGTGGATATCGCCCTTCTGCCGGTAGGGGCCATTGAACAGCACGGCCCCCATCTGCCCCTTGATACAGACGCATTTGATGCCGATTATCTGGCACACCGGGTGGCGGAAGCAAGCAGCGACCCCAAGCCGCTGGTTCTTCCGTTGCTTGCCTACGGCGTTTCTTATCATCACGATGATTTTCGAGGCACCTTGAGCATCTCCAACCATACCCTGGCCAACCTGGTGTATGACATTGGTGCAGGAGTTGCCCGAAACGGTATCCGCAAACTGGTCATTATCAATGGGCATGGTGGCAACGCGCCCACCCTCAACTATGCAGCCCAGATGATTCATCGCGACACCGGTATCTTTGTCTGTGTGGATACCGGAGAAACCAGCGATGTAGACCTGAATCGACTGATAGAAACCCCCAATGATGTGCATGCAGGTGAACTTGAAACCAGCACGGCCCTGGCAGTTAGACCCCACCTGGTAAAAATGGACCAGGCAGTGTCGGCGGTACCAAATTTTTCCAGTCGCTATCTGGATTTCACCTCAAAACGAGGGATCGAATGGTACGCATTTACCAACAAGGTATCTCCCAGTGGTGTCATGGGAGATCCGACCAAGGCCAGCGCTGAAAAGGGACTGAAGCTATGGGAGATGATGATCGCCCACCTGGTTAACCTGATTGAAGATTTAAAACCGCTTTCCCTAAAAGAAATTTACGGCAGGAAGCCAAATAAATGAAAATTACTGCCCTGAAGGTATGGCCGGTCACCATGAAGCTACGGGAACCGTATCGTATTTCTTACGGCGCCTATGAGACAGCAACAAATGTGCTTCTCAAAATCACCACCAATAAGGGCATCATCGGTTTTGGATGCGCCGCACCGGATTTCCAGGTGACCGGTGAAACGCCGGCGGGTATCATGAAAATATTTTCCGATACCATGGCGCAGCACCTCCAAAACGCAAACCCTTTGCGTTATGCCGCGATACTTGAAAAATTCAAGCCACTTCTCCCAGGCCATCCGTCAGCAGTGGCCATGGTGGACATGGCGCTTCATGACATTCTCGGTAAAAAAACAGGTTTACCCCTGTATCAGTTGCTGGGAGGCTTTCGGACACGCATTAAAACCAGCATTACCATCGGCATTATGCCCCTTGAAGAAGCTGTTGAAAAAGCCGTTTCGCTCGTATCCCAAGGGTTTCAAGCACTAAAGCTAAAGGGGGGGCACAATGTGGAAGAGGATATCGAACGGGTAAAAAAAATTCGTGAAACAGTGGGACGCAAAATCGCACTCCGCTTTGACGCCAACCAGGGATACTCGGAATCGGACATCCATCGGTTCGTCGATAACACCACAGATACTGACATCGAGCTAATCGAGCAACCCACCCGGTGGGATGATTTCAAGCTACTCGGCCGCATCACCCGAAACATTCCGGTGCCGGTCATGGCGGATGAAAGCCTGAAAGGACTACGGGACGCCTTTCGAATGGCGAAAAAAGGGCTTGTAGACATGGTCAACATCAAGCTGATGAAGGTCGGTGGCATCAACGAAGCCTTCAAAATCAATGCGGTGGCACGGGCCGCCGGATTCAATGTCATGGTGGGGTGTATGGATGAAACGGCATTGAGTATTGCCGCAGGGCTGCATTTCGCGCTGGCACGGCCAAATGTGCTATATGCAGACCTGGACGGTCATATGGACTTGATCGGTGACCCAACGGCCGGCGTGGTGATACTAAAAAACGGTGTACTGTATCCCAACGGAAAGCCCGGTCTGGGTTTCGATTTGCACATAGGGCCATAAGCCCCTTTGTCCTTTTTCGGTAAAAGTGAATTGGAGGTTATGCAGAAAAAATTGACAAACTTTTACCCGGTTCTTAAGTTCAAGGGTAAAGCGTCACTAATCGTCATTTTCACGCAACATACCGCCGTGGACTCTCGAATTCCGGCAACGACGGTTTGTATAAAGGAGATCCGTCATGAAAAAAACAATCTTTTTGAATCTTGCTATCATGCTGTTGGTAACTTTCGGATTTAACAACGGGGCAATGGCAATCCAATGGAAAGTTGACGCTGACCATTCGGGCATCTACTTCGGAATCAACCATATCTATTCAACCGTCAAAGGGTATTTCAACGAATTTGAAAGCACCATTGATTTTGATCCGGAGCATCTTGCAGACAGTCGATTTGACTTTACCGTGAACGTCAAAAGCATTAATACCAACAATGGCAAACGGGACAGTCATCTTTTGTCCGAAGATTTCTTCGACGCCGAGAAATATCCCGAAATGACTTTTAAAAGCAGCGCTATTTCACGCACCGCTGGCAATCAATACATTGTTGAGGGGACGTTGACGATTAAAGATGTGAGTCAAACAATCAGATTGCCGTTTACCTTTTTTGGTGTCAAAGAGAACCCCTTTAACAAAAAGCAGCTTGTGGCCGGGTTTGAGACCCGCTTGGAAATCGACCGGCTGGCCTACCATGTGGGTAGTGGTAAATTTCATCAAATGGGCGTGGTGGGAAAAGACGTGAAGGTACTGATAACAGTGGAAGCAATCCGTGACAAATAGGCATCGTTTTCTATCCATATTGGTTTTATTGACAGATCGTGATACATCGGTATCGCTGGTTGATAATAGCGATACCAATGCCGATATTAGATGGAAATGGAGCACTCGTAACATCTCATGGACACCATGCGTCCCTCGACCAATATGTGTAACCTGCCGCCGTGGGAGATCGCCTCGAGGGCCTATAACGAAAATCCGACGCCCTTGTCTATTCAGGGCATTCGCGTCACCCACCATCACTTTTTTGCAATGCTGGACCGCCTGGGCACCTGGGCGGAGCGCGCCCGGAGCTATGAGGATTACATGGAGGTGGCCTTTCATCTCCACCAATGGCGGCGGGAAAAAGACCCCAGCGGACACCTCAGTCTCAAAAACAGCTACCTGCGCTTCCTACGCGGCTGGCTCTACGATTCCAACTCGATAGAAGGCGCAGTGATGAAGGGCTGGGTGGAAAGCCGGCTGGGCATCCCACCCACATTTCACCGAACGCCGATTCAGGACCGCAAAAGTGAGGCTTACCTGGATTACATGCGCGACCGACTGAACGGAGCCGCCCGGACCAACGCCATTTTCTCACAGCTTGACCTGCTTTATGAATTCGTGCAGTATGAGTTGTCACGCCGCGATGTGGATCGCACGCATATGACCCTGTATCGGGGAGTGTATGATTTTGCCGAACAAACGATCATCGAGCAGGTTGACAAACACCACGCCACCTTGCTGCTCAACAACCTGAATTCATTTACCTGTGATTTCGAGCGGGCCTGGGAGTTCGGCACCATTGTCATCGAAGTGCAGGTACCGATCCCTAAAATTTTTTTCGACGGTACCTTCCTGCACGCAGGTATTCTCCAGGGAGAAGAGGAGGTGTTGGTGATTGGCGGCGAATACGATGTTGTCCTACGCCTGTATTGAGGAACTGGATGAGCGATTCCATCTCACCTGAAGAAAGCCCGTTGCCTTGGCCGGAGATCGAACAGCGCGCCAGCGCGGCCTTTTTGGGCATGGCCATCGGCGATGCACTGGGCGCCACCACGGAATTCATGACGCCCATGGAGATTCGGGCCAAATACGGTACGCTCAAGAAGATTGTCGGTGGGGGCTGGCTGCATTTGAAACCCGGCAGGGTTACCGACGACACGGAAATGTCCCTCTGCATTGCCCGGGCCATCCGTGAATCCGGCGAATGGGAGATCGCCGCCATTGCTGAGCAATTTGCGGCCTGGATGAAAAGCCGTCCGATAGACATCGGTGCCACCTGCGCGCGCGGTATCGGCCACTACATAAGCAAGGGTGCCCTGGAAGTACCGTTCAACGAGTGGGATGCGGGAAACGGCGGCGTCATGCGCATGGTGCCGGTGGCATTAGGCACCTTGGGGGATGACCGGCTGCTGCAAACCTGGGCTGTTCAACAGGCTCATCTAACCCATCATCACCCGCTTTCCGATGCGGCCTGCATCGCCGTCGGGCGGATGGTTCACCGGGCCATGATCGGGGCATCGATAGCGTCACTAAAGACGATTGCCGACGATCTGGTGGCCTGCCATCCCAAATTTCGTTATCGCCCCTACCTGGGAAACAGCAGCGCCTACGTTGTCGACACCATGCAGACAGTCCTGCACTATTTTTTCTCCACCGATAGTTTTGAAGCGTGTCTCATCGGTGTGGTCAACCAGGGGGGGGATGCCGACACCACCGGTGCCATTGCCGGTATGATTGCCGGGGCATTTTATGGGATAAACAATCTGCCGCAGCGCTGGCTCCGGCGGCTGGACAGGAGGGTGCGAGAGGAGACCATCGAACAGGCCAATTATTTGGTGAATATCGCTCCGTTGGCAGCCAGGCGTAAACCCTAATGTTGCATTAAAAATCTGGCAGGTGTCAATTTTACATAGCATAACAACGACTTAATTCGATTATCGACAAGTTTCTGGATTTCACAAATGGTGAATTCCAGGAATCATGTTATTTTGCCATAATTTTTAACCCGTTGGGAAAGCGCGAGAACTCCAGATGCTGCGTTATCAAGGGTTTGAAGTAAATGACTACGTCTTCACCCTTGATGCCTTGCCTCTGAAGCCCTCGCGCTTTTGCAACATTAGGGTAAAGAAGAGTCCTCGTAAATCAAGAATTCAAGGGGGGGGGTACGCTGTTTAAGCGGCGCTTGGCCAAACACAGCTCGGGGGTTGAGAAACATGCCGGCGTATGGCGCCTCCGGAATGCTTTCCGATGACAAACTTGGTTTCGGCATTTCCAACCTGCTCTGGCAAAAAGGGTTGGTAGGAATAGGGATCCCGAAGAAGGGCACGGCAGTGAATGCCTGATTCATGGGTAAAGGTGCCCGGCCCAATAATTGGTTTGTCCGGCAGGATGGTGCGATGGGCCATATCGGCCACGGTTTGGCAAAGATGGTTTAGCTTTTCGCATTGAATACGGCAGGGCTTTTGGGTGCCAAAGGTCAAGGCTGCCGCCACTTCCTCTAAAGGCGCATTGCCGGCCCGCTCACCCAATCCGTTTACCGTAACACTCACTGCGGTGGCCCCTGCCTCGATGGCGCAAATGGTATTCGCAGTGGCCATGCCAAGATCGTTATGACCGTGAAATTCAAGATCCGCTTTTCCGGCCACAGGCAAAAGGTCTTCAAACAATCTGCTTATGGTGTTCGGCGTGGCAATTCCCACCGTATCCGCCATACGAATGCGGTCGGCCCCGCAATCCTTTGCAAGCCCGACAAACGCTTTTAAAAAATCAACATCAGCCCGCGTGGCATCCTGGGCACCGATGGAGACGAAGTCAAACCGCCGGCACGCTTCCGGAACCAAGGTTTCCATCTGGCGTTGAATCCAATCAGCCGATTTGTTAAAAGCCTGCAGCAGAATGGCAGAAACCGGAAAACTGATGTGAATGCTGCCGGTATGACACTTTTCAGCATTATCCATATCTGATCTCATGGCCCGACACCAGCTTGTCAACCGAACAGATCTAAACCGGTCAGCCAGGGCACAAATCGTTCGGCGCTCGGGTTCTCCCATTGCCGGAGTTCCCACTTCCAATTCATCTACCCCCAATTCAACGAGCATTTCAGCAATTTTTATTTTCTCCTTTTGACTGAAAGCAATACCAGGGGCCTGTTCTCCATCCCGCAACGTAGCATCAATGATCCAAACAAAATTCGAAGCATGGGCGCCGGATGCGTCATTTAGAAATTCTATCGTTTCATTCTTAAACATATCAACTCCGTGCCAGACCATTGGCGTTTTTTATAAAAATTGATTGCCGAAATGTTGTTCTTGTCCGCCAAAAGCTGCAGGCGAAGAAGTCCTCGTTTTTCTGCCCAGTCTACGATGGACCGAAGCAACTCACTGCCCACCCCTTTTCCCCGCCATTCCTTTCGGACCACCACGTCCTCCACCAACCCAACGGCACCGCCTTCTGCCGTCGAAATCAACGTTTGAATAGTGGCCATCCCGATCACACACCTGTTTGCTTCAGCCACCCGGATGCATCGATGCTTGCCACAACCATCCAGGAGTAATTGCATCCCGTGACGTTGCTTTTCTGGGTCAAATGTGAAGTCTGCTTCAACGGAAAAAAGTTCTTTCAGTAACACAACCAGGGCATCAACGTCTTCCCGGGTTCCATTTCGAACGATCATATGTCCTCCGGAAGACCGCAGGTTGCGATAAAAATCATGTCCCAGTGCCATCAGTGAACGGGAACTCCTTGTTTCTCATCGCAATACCCATCGGCCATGGGGTGGCGCGCCGTTGAACCACCCGGGTTTTGAACAACCCAACACCTTGCGCCTGACTTCTTAAGTAATCAGATAGGATTCAGCGAGTTCCCCATCTTCCAGAGCATCGAGGATCTCATCAATTGCCTCTTCGCTCTCCACCTTGCCGTACCAAGTACCTCCCGGATTGATTACCATGACCGGGCCATAATCACACGCTTTCATGCAACCGGTGCTGGTCACCTGCGCGTCGAGGCCACGGTCCAGTATTTCATTTTCAATATAGGGAAGAAAATCGACAGCTCCCTTCTTATGGCACATTCCTTTTGGCGCGCCGTCCGCCCGAAAACTAGCGCAGACAAAAATATGATGTTTCGGTTTTTCCATATCGAATTTCTCCTTTCCATTAGGTAGTTATCCACAACCGCCGCCAGTTCCACTGCAAGCAGCACCACAGGCGGTAACCGGTCTTTTGATCATGTGACGTAGGGGGCGTCCCTCGAAGACCGCCTCCACTGCGTCATCAATGAGTCCTTCAACGTTAAATATATCAATACCGGAAGCAGACAGCGTACGTTTCGGATTATCGCCAATGCCACTTACCAGCAGCGTATGACAATCAGAAAGTTCCTCGGCGAGCGATCGCCACCGCCCCATACCACCGCCCTTTTCCGGTGTACTGCGGGATTCCTGGAGCGAAATGATCCCATTTTGCTCTCCGTAAATCAGAAGCCGCGTCGCTTCACCAAGATGTTGATTGACAAGAACTCCCTCCATGCTGGCAACCGCCACACGGGAGCGCTTTGCTGGCGGCTTTGCCCGCAATACCGTATCTGGTGTTTGCTCCAAGGCCTGGAGAGTCTTCATCAGGGAAACGTCAGCTTTTTCACCCAAGAGCCCAACGGCATCCGCACGGCAGCGCGTGCAATGACGCATCTGTGGGAGATAGTGGTTTGCCTTGTCGCGAATCTGGTTCACCATCTCCTGAGAAGGTTCTGAAAGTGATTCAAATGAACTTCCCTTGGCCGGATAATAGGGGACACAGTTGAGCAGATCGACCCCCATTGTGGCCATCTCAACCGCCACCGTTCCAATGTGGTGGTCATTGACCCCCGGGATAATGATAGCGTTAATCTTTACGATTATGCCCTTTTCCTTTAATTTCCTGATGGCATATCGCTGGTTCTCCAAAAGAATCTTTGCACCTTTTTCTGCCCGGACGACCCGTTTATTGTGGCGGACCCAGGCATAGATGTTCTCACCGATAGCAGGATCAACCGCATTTACTGTCACGGTGACATGGCTGACCTCAAGCCGTGCCAATTCGTCCACATACGGACTCAGGTTCAACCCGTTTGTGGCCACACACAGCATCATATCCGGATAGGTTTCCCTCACCCGTGTAAGGGTTTCGATGGTTTCCTCAGGATTTGCAAAGGGGTCGCCGGGGCCTGCAATTCCCACGACGGAAATATCCCTTTTCTTTTTAAAAACTTCTTCCAGGTACAGCATGGCCTGTGAGGGAGACAGGACCCCACTGGTCACCCCGGGCCGGCTTTCATTCACACAGTCAAATTTACGATTGCAGAATTTGCACTGAATATTGCAACGAGGTGCAACCGGAAGATGAACGCGTCCATATTTTCGATGGGCCTTTGCATTGAAGCATGGATGATTATTTAGGTTCATATGATTAGTCCTTCATTTCGGCCTGTCCATGGAACAACCGACCTTTTCAGTTTACATATAGGTATACCCCACCGAGGATTCAGATTGCCGTTGACCGAGAAGCGTGTTGACAATCTCGTCAAATAACTGCTGGGTGCCCCGGTATCCGAGATGAAGACGCCTGGCACCGCCAATTCGGTCGTGTATGGGAAACCCGATGCGAATCATCGGTAGATTGAGGCGTCTTGCGGTGGTGTAACCTTTGCTGTTACCGATAAAGAAATCAGCCTTGCTCTTTTGGGCCGCCATTTCGATATCGACAAAATCAGCATCTGCCATGACCTGAACCCCTTTCTTCTCACTATCGGGAATGATGGCGGCAATTTCTCTTTTAAGTCTGCCGCTCCGGCCACCCGATGCGCATATTACCGGGATCACACCAATTTCATTCAGAAAAGCAGCCATACTGATTACAAGGTCTTCTTCTCCATAAACAATGGCCCGCTTTTCCATGACATACTTATGGCCATCCACATAACTGTCGACGAGGCGGCCCCGCTCGTCCACATATTTCGGAGGAACCGGCCGGCCGGTAATTGTCTGAAGTGCTTCAAACAACCGATCCGTTTCATTGACCCCGATCGGCATTCCGAGTTCATAGGCCGTCACCCCGAAATTGCCCATGAGCGCTTTCGCAGGACTCGCCGCATCGGCTGCCGGAAGTCGTCCAAAGGCAATGGTCGCCAGCGAGTTTCCCATCGCCTTAAGATCTGAAACCGCTGTCCCCCCCGCAGGCAATCGCTGGTATTCGGTCCACAGGGGACCATCTAAAGTGGCCGAATAATCAGGCAGCACGGTAACCGGCAGCCAAAAATCAGCCATGATCTCTTTCAAGTACCGCAAATCTGCAGGGGAAACCATCCCGGGAAAGAGGTTCACGTTCGGCGCGGCCTCTGCCCGGCTATCTACAAGTGCTGCGACCGTTGCGGAAACCGCATGATGAAACCCTTCCATATGGGTCCCCTGGTAACTGGGTGTGGATACGTGCACCAGGGGGGGCAATGCGTCGTTATCGTAGACAGATTTGTATTCTTTAATAAACATGGGGACATCATCCCCGATGGTCTCACTGAGACAGGTGGTTGCAATCCCGATCAGTGTTGGTGAATACTGCCGGCGAATATTGTCCAAGGCAATTTTCAAGTTGGCGCCGCCACCGAAAATGGCCGTTTCTTCAGCGAAGTTGGAACATGCGATATCGATCGGTTCCTTGAAATGACTGATCAGATACCTTCGAATATATGTAGAACATCCCTGGGAGCCGTGAAGCAGTGGAATAGCCCCCGCGATACCCTTGAACACCAGGGAAGCACCTAATGGCGCGCATAGTTTACAAGCGTTCTGGGTAGCAGCAATGGCATGATTATGTTTTGTATTCATATGACACCTGCTTTTGTGCTATTTGGTTTGCCTGGCCGGAGAAAACTGCCAGACCGGACTCATTACAGTCCTTCGTACTTCCTGGGCAAAATTGAGCATCCCCGCAAATCCAGCAAGGGGGATCTTGCGCTCGTGGTTATGATCGCAAAAACCGATTCCCATTTTAAAGGCGATGGGGCGTTCTTTGACCCCACCGATAAAAAGGTCTGCTTTTTTTTCAATGATATATTTTGAAAGCTCTAAAGGATTGGCATCATCCAGCACCACGGTGCCGTCGTCGCACATCTCGCGAAGGACCTCATAATCGGCCTCGTTCCCGGTCTGTGAGCCAACCAGCACCACCTGAATCCCTAAACCGGCAAGGGCCTTGATGAGAGAAAAGGCCTTAAACGCTCCTCCCACATAAATGGCCGCCCGCTTTCCTCTGACCGCTGTTCTTATCTCTTGTAGCTCCTGATGGATAGCCTCTACTTCTTGTCGCACAAGGTCCTGGGTCCGTGCCATGATCTCTGACTCTTCCTTGAAAAAAGAGGCCACATCGTAGAGAGCTTTGGACGTATCTTCAATGCCGAAGTAGGACACACGGATGTAAGGGATACCGTATGTTTCCTTCATTTTTTCGGCCAAATAGGTCATGGAACCGGAACACTGAACCACATTCAATGCCGCACCATGGGAACGGCGGATGTCATTCACCCGACCGTCACCCGTCATGGTGGATACGACCTCTACACCTATCCGGCGGTAATATTCCTGAATCATCCAGGCTTCTCCGCCGATATTGAACTCACCCAAAATATTGATACTGCTTGGGCTCACATCTTTGGTATCCCCGGTGCCGATCAGATTGAAAAGGGCCGAACAGGCAGCCTTATACCCATCCTTTTTCGTTCCCTTGAACCCTTCCGAATGTACCGGCAGAACCGGGATTCCGGTTTCTTCTGACACCCTGCGACATACCGCAGCCACGTCATCACCAATAATGCCAACGATACAGGTCGAATAGACAAATGCCGCTTTGGGGCTGTATTTTTCAATCAACCCCACTAGGCTTTGATAAAGTTTCTTCTCACCACCGAACACGACTTCCTTTTCCCGTATATCCGTCGAAAAACTTAATCGGTGGAGCTCAGGGCCCGATGATAGGGCCCCGCGAATATCCCAGGTATATGCAGCACAACCGATAGGACCGTGGATTAGGTGGAGCGCGTCGGCTATCGGATATAGAACGACACGGGATCCGCAAAAAACACACGCCCGTTGGCTTACCGAGCCGGCAAGGCTGTGCTTCTCGCACGTCATTCGATACGCCTGCTTCCCTTTTTGAAAGATCTGGGATTCTCTTTCTTTTAGTATCGGTATGCTTGGCACAATGTCCTCCTTGTTGCTTACATGACCAGTTCAAAATCGATATCTGACGAATCTCGATCTTTTCTATCCATAAGCGCGTCTAATATTTTTTCCAAAAGTCGCATCCCCCCTTTATATCCTACCGTGGGGAAGTAACTGTGGCCGATGCGATCAAGTATCGGAAAACCATACCGGACAAAGGGAATATCTTCATCCCGGGCAATATACTTCACATAGGTATTTCCGATCAGTAAATCCACAGGCTCGTTTTTAATCCACTGATGAAAGAGAAACATATCGCCAGGAACTTTGATTTTCACTTCGCCAGGAACATCTTTCGTAGCGTCTTCCAGTGCTTTTACGTATTTTTTTCCAGCCGGCGATCCTGTAACGATATAGACGGGGCGCATGTCGAGCGCCACGAGAAATTTGGTCAGCGCCAAGAGTTGATCCGGGTCCCCCACCAATCCCACACGCTTTCCATAGAAGTACTGATGCATGTCGGCGATAATATCCAGCAGCTGCCCCCGCTCATAGGTAATTGCATCGGGCACGGAGACACCGGCCATCTGCCGCAATGAATCAATGAAATCGTCCGTTCCCTGGAGTCCGATGGGCAAATCGATCATCTCATAGGACACTTTACATTTTGTATCGAGGGCCTGGGCGGCTGCGAGGGAAGCAAGTTCTCCCATGGCAAGCGTACCACTGCTGCTGCCGCTTGCCTGAATGTCTTCAATTTTTGTTCCACCTTCAGGATACATTCGAAACTTTCCTGTCATCGGCCCGTTGAGTACACGGGAGGTGTCTGGAAACATGATCGGGCTAACGCCCAGCAGCATCGCCAACCGTTTTATTTCCTCCATGTCTGACGGCTCGACATAACCGGGAATGATGTTAATCTCCTTTTTCTTTCCTGCAACCGGTTCCGCAAAATAATCTACCATTGCTTTGGTCATATTTGAAAAGCCGGTCACATGGGAGCCTACATAGCTTGGCGTACTGGCATGGAAGACATATTTACCTTTCGGGATTTTGCCTTCTGTCTTGGCCTTATTGATAATCTGAAACACATCATCCCCAATGGTTTCCGAAAGGCAGGTGGTATGCACGGCAATGACATCCGGGTTATAGACAGTGAACATGGTGTTGATCGCCTGAAGCAGGTTTGCCTGCCCCCCAAAAACGGAAGCCCCTTCAGTAAACGCACTGGTAGCAGCCATCACCGGTTCTTTGTAATGGCGGGTAAGCGTGCTCCGATGATAGGCATAGCAGCCCTGGGAACCATGGCTGTGGGGCAGGCACCCATGGACTCCCAGTGAGGCATACATGGCACCGATCGGTTGGCACGTCTTGGCCGGATTCACTGTTAATGCACTTCGCTCTTTTATTTCTTCTGTTGTATGTCTGAGTAACATCTTTTTATATCTCCTCTTCAAGCAGGTTAATCCCATGCATATGTTGCCTTGAGCTCCGGCGCTTTCTCCCATGGCGCTTTCAGATAGCCCCAAACGCGGCTGTTGACCATGCGATCGATTTCTCGATAAAAATTAATAGCGCCTTTGAAACCGGCATACGGGCCGCCATAATCATAGCTGTGAAGCTGCTTCATGGGGACACCCTGCTTCTGGACCGCATATTTTTCTTTAATGCCAGCGCAGAAGATATCGGGTTTTAAGGTTTTGAGCATAATATCGGTTTCATGTTGGGATATGTCGTCAATGACAAGAGATCCATTCTTCATCATTGGCATCATGCCTTCATATTCTGAAAAATCGAGCCCGTCGGATACCAGCTTTTCCATTTCCTCTTTTGTTTTCCTTGGGTTAAATTTCTCCGGATCTGGTTTTACTTCAAGCTCTTCAATATTTCTGCTGTCTGCGTCCACCTTGATCGTTTCCATCACCTTCCGTCCTTCGTAGTCATCCCGATGTGCAAACTCGTACCCTGCTGATAACACTTCCATGCCAAGTTCGTTAAAAAGCTCCTGATAGTGGTGTGCCCTGGACCCACCGACATACATCATAGCGCGTTTGCCTTCCGTACGCGGCCGAACCTCATCACATACGGCTTCCACCTCAGGTAATTCCTCAGAAATCACTTTCTCTATGCGATCCGTCAGTTTTTGGTCATCAAAATATTGGGCGATCTTCCGAAGAGATTTTGCTGTTGCCGCAGCTCCGATAAAGTTAATTTTTATCCAGGGCAGGCCATATTTCTTTTCCATCATCTCCGCCACATAATTAATCGACCGGTGGCACATAATCAGGTTCAGATCTGCCGTGTGCGCATTCGCAAACTTATCGATGCTTGAGTTTCCGCTGAAGGTTGACACCACCGTAATACCGCACTTTTCAAAAATCCGGTCTATTTCGAAGGCATCCCCGCCGATATTGTATTCCCCAAGCAGGTTTATCCGGTAGTCCCCTTCCCCAATAGTATCATCGAGCCCAATGACGTGTTTAAATATCTGATTGTTGGCAATGTGATGCCCAGCAGATTGACTGACGCCTTTATATCCTTCGCAACTGAACCCAAAGACGTTTATGCCAAGTTGTTCCTTCATCTCACTGCACACTGCGTGGATATCGTCACCAATCAAGCCTACAGGACAGGTAGAAAATACAGCAATGGCCTTTGGTTTAAAATTGTCATAGGCTTCCTGGATGGCCCTTTTTAATTTCTTCTCACCACCGAATATGATCTCCTTGTCCTGCATATCGGTGGAAAAGCAGTACGTCATAAAATTATGCCCGTCGGGTGTGGCGTCAGGATCTGTTTGGTTACGGCGAGTCAACCAACTGTAGAACCCGCACCCGATTGGCCCATGTGTAATATTGATAATGTCCCGGGTTGGCCCGAGCACTACACCTTTACATCCGGCATAGCAGCATCCCCGCTGGCCAATAAGGCCTGGGACTGTTCGCACGTTAGAGTTAATTACCGGAACCTGATCGCCTTCGCCCACCTTATTGACAACAATTTGTTTTGCACGTTTCCGCGCAATTTTTGTTGGATATGCACGGAGCATGTCGGCCTTGAGCTTTTCAGGATCCTTCCCGGCTAGTTCAAATTTATTTTCGTCGGTTACCGCATCAACCGCCATTTTCTTTCTCCTTATTTTTGTACGTTTTTTCACATAACGCCTGTTAAGATGTCTGCAGCCTATTCTTCATCTACTACGGCATCTCCGTTTTCGCCAGTTCTTACCCGGTGCGCGTCATAAACTGGCATAACGTAGATGACACCATCTCCTGATTTTCCAGTTTGGTTCGTACGAATAATGGTTGTAACAGCTGTCTCCACAAGGTTATCGGGCAAAACAATCATCATCACTCTCTTTGGGATGAGGCGCCCGCTTTGCCCAAGTTGGGAAATGGCCTCTTCATATCCCTTTTCTGCGCCCTTCAGAAGCTCCATATCTACAATCCCTTTGCCCCTTCCCAAGGCCTCCCTGGCCGTGATGGACCATATACCTGCTTCCGAGAGGGCACGCTTGGTTTTGTTCATCATGTTCATTCGTATGACCGCGAAGACCTCTTTCATATTTTCACCTCTTCAGTTTTCCCATCCGGTGTTTCTTTGATCCCCGAGCTGATGGTGTAGGCCTCTTCCACCGGCGTAATAAAGATCTTTCCATCACCAAAAGCACCCTTATCTCCGGTTCGTGCCGCCTGCATGACGGTCTTAACTACAAAATCCTTGGCTCCATCTTTAACGACGGTAATCAGCATTTCTTTGGGAATCTCATCATAACTAATTTCGCCTATTTTAATTCCCCGCTGCTTTCCCCTTCCTACTACGGAAAGTCTCGTAACTGCCGGAAAGCCTGCATCCATCAATGCTGCGAGCACATCATCTGCCTTTTCCGGCCTTACTATTGATCGAATCATTATCATGACAACTATTCTCCTTGGCTATTTTGTTTTTATTTTTTTAAAGTTTCTGTTTCCCAGCGTCCCAGCTTTCATGCTTTCATGCTTTCCAGCATTCGGCCCTGCCGGGTTACTCCATAAAGCCGAAGTCGATCAGTAGCTTTTCGAGTGCTTCTATCTCCAGCGGCGTGGGAATCACCTTCAACTCGTTCGCCTCGATCTTTTTGGCCAGGGCCCGGTACTCATCCGCCTGGGCATCTTTGGAATCATATTCGATCACGGTCTTCCGATTGATCTCGGCTCGCTGTACGACATTATCTCTTGGAACGAAGTGAATCATCTGGGTGCCGAGCTGTCTTGCAAGCTCCTCAATCAAATCCTGCTCCCTGTCCACCTTGCGGCTGTTGCAAATGAGGCCGCCGAGACGAACGCCGCCGGCTTCCGCAAACTTCACAATACCCTTACAGATGTTGTTTGCCGCGTACATGGCCATCATCTCGCCGGAGACGACAATGTAAATTTCCTGGGCCTTTCCTTCCCGAATCGGCATGGCGAAACCACCACAAACAACATCCCCCAATACATCGTAAAAAATATAATCGAGCTCTTCACTTTCTGCGTATGCACCCAATTGTTCCAACAAATTTATTGAAGTAATGATGCCTCGGCCTGCGCAACCGACACCGGGCTCGGGACCGCCAGACTCGGTACAAAGTGTGCCACCGAATCCTGTTTTTCGTACATCATCAAGTTCAACGTCCTCTCCTTCTTCTCTTAAGGTGTCTAATACTGTTTTTTGGGCAAGTCCATTTAGAAGTAATCGTGTTGAATCCGCCTTGGGGTCGCAACCCACCACCATGACCTTCCGCCCCATTTCCGCCAGACCCGCAACCGTATTCTGGGTCGTCGTTGATTTGCCGATTCCCCCTTTTCCATAAATTGCTATTTTTCTCATTTTTGCTTTCCCTCTCGTTTAATGTTTACTGTTTGCTTATTTAATCAGCAAATGACGTGCCATATCAAAATATTACCAGGAGTAATTTTTTAACCATTTGTTAATATTGCAATTACATAGATGCTGTTATCCCATCCTAAAATCTTTTGGATGCAAACGTGCAATCCAATACTACAGTTGTGTCGTATTACAATACAATATTGTATACTTATAAAGCTGCTCTGATAGAATGATTCAAAAGAAAAGAGCGCATGGTAACTTCAACACCATGCGCCCTTCAATTTTCTTGCATTAACTAATCGTTTTCCAGTGAAAGTAGAATTTCCTCGTTTTCTAAAGTGCTATTCTTCTTTGTCTGTTTCGCCTCCCTTCTCTAATGATTGGATAAAGGTTGAATTTTTTGACCCGATAGCCCATTTGGCGAAGGGTGAGTCCAATCTCCCTTGCCGCCTCTTGCTGGACCCAACCATTTCGCTCAAGGGCCTCCAACACCATTTCTCTTTCCATTTTTTCCAGATCCGAAACACGTGCATCACTTGCAGTGCCATGTTCATTTTTATTCTTCAACAAATCAAGCGGAAGATCTTGTTTCTGAATACAGGGATTATCAGCAAGTATCGCCACCCGCTCAACAAGGTTCTCCAATTCTCGAACGTTACCCGGCCAGTCATAGGCCGTCAATATTTCGATACACTCATCGGCAAAGCTAAATTTCTGGCCATATTCTTTTGCATTTTTACTTAAGAAATAACTGGTTAAAAATGGAATGTCCGCCCTTCTTTCCCGAAGTGGTGGAATTGCTATCGGAAACACGTTGAGACGATAGTATAAATCCGTCCTGAAAGTCCCCTTTTCCACGGCCTCTGATAAATCTGAATTCGTGGCAGCGATGATCCGAACATCTACCTTTCTCGTCTTCGTACTTCCAAGCCTTGTGAATTCTCGTTCCTGCAAAAAATGAAGTAACTTGGCCTGAACCCCAGGAGGCAGCTCTCCGATTTCATCCAAAAAAACGGTTCCAGTGTCGGCATCTTCCAGATAACCTGGTTTTGTTTGCATTGCACCGGAAAACGCACCTTTTTCATAACCAAAGAGCTCTGACTCAATCAGGTTGTCCGGCAACGCCGCACAGTTCACCTTAATAAAAGGACAACGGGCCCGTTTACTCAATTCGTGTATTATTCTCGCTGTGAGCGTTTTCCCCGTGCCAGATTCTCCAAGCAGAAGCACCGAAGCCTTGCTTGGGGCAACTTTCTGAATCATCCGATTCAGGGCATTCATAGCCGGGCTTACCCCCACAGTAAAAAAATGATTATATTTTTCAGATATTTCTGCCCGGAGAAAACGGTTCTCATTTTTTAGATTCTTTTCACGATCGTGAACCAGATGGTTAATGTTGACGAACTGTCCTATCAGTGCGGAAACGATTGTCAGAAAACGGATATCTTCCTCAAAGGCCACGTCCACATCAAACAGGCGGTCAACACTTAGCACCCCAAGCGTATCACCATTCCAGGTGATGGGGACACCGATGAATGCAAAACTCTCTTTTCTAATATTCCTTGCCTGGGTTTTGTTTAGGAATCGAGGCTCCTGGCCCACATCTGGAACTATAAACGGCTGCGATGTTTGATAAATATGGCCGGTCACTCCTTCATCCGGCTTGTAGATACCGCGTTTTTGCTCTTCAGGGGCGAGCCCATGGGAAGCACGTATTTTAAGAAGCCCGCTGACAGGGTCTTTTAGCGTCACGGTTGCACGCTCCATGGACAAGGAATTTGAAAGGATGGCCAAAACCGATTCAAGAGCCTGGTCCAATGATAATATTTGGTCAATGATGCCGCATATTTCATACAGCACCTTTAACTCCAATTTATGTATATCCCGTTGCACAAGCCTCTTTTCCAAATATATTGGGTTAACATTCCGGTTTAAATTCACTGCTCGACCCTCTCCTAGCGAAGGTGTCACTAGTTAATGATTCAACGCTCGACCGATGGAAGCATCGGCGCTTGCCAAGCGCTGGCCACCGGCAGTCTGTCACGTTGACAATTATTAATTCAATAATGGTGCCAGGTTATAGAAATGGCTCAGAAAGGGTATTAACTAATAGAAATGTAAAACAATATTAAAAATATACGCGAGGGCTTATTAAGGGCTTGATATTTCAAATATGTTATAATAGACCATTCATATTTAACGTTATTGTAATATCTACATCTTTGTACGCTTACAAAATCAAACAAAAACCGTTGCCCCAACCCGGTCAATTCTGGTTGGGGCACTCCCTAAATCTCAATAATGAGGTAAAATCAACCTGGGCCTTCACCCATGGCCGATGCCACCCCTTTACTGAAATCCGTCGGCACGGTGGCAACACGTCCGGCCAACTCACGATCCAACATCATCAATCCCTGTGGATTGTCGTCGATGAGTTTTAACTGGGCAATCATGTCATTGTCATTTTCCTCTTCCTCCACCTGCTCATTTACGTACCACTGTAAAAAAGTCTGAGTGGCGTGGTCCTTTTCACTTATAGCCAACCCCATTAAATCATTGATTGAGGCCGTAATAAATTGTTCGTGCTCAAGAGTCTTTTCAAACATATCGAGCGGAGTGGTAAAATTGCTCGGTGGCGCATCAATTTTTTGTAATGAAACCATATTGCCACGGCGCAAAACAAATTCATAGATTTTCATGGCATGGAGCATTTCCTCATGATACTGAACCATAAACCAATTCGCAAAACCTTTGAGCCCTATGTTAGCGCAGTGGGTTGACATTGCCATGTAAAGATAGGCAGAATACATTTCTTTATTAATTTGTTCATTCAACGCATCAGCTATTTTTTCACTTAACATAATCCCCTCCTTTTCAAACGTAATGATGCCCAATATAGTCCCCTGGTGCGGAACCACTTTTATTCATAAAAATTTGACCGGCTCGTTTGGCCATAGCTTTTCAAGTTAACGCATCGCAATGTTGCAGAAGATGGAAAAAAGGAATACAGAGTTAATACTAAAAGGTAGTGATAAATAATACAATAGCGTTTTAAAAAAGGGATCGCAACGATGGGACCCAGAAACACTACTCTCACACACCAATTCAAAAATATTGGCATCCTGACCGACGGTGGCGATTGTCATGGAATCAATGCCGTGATTCGGTCACCTGTAAAAACTGCCATAAATATCGGCTGGAAGGTTTACGGAATAAAGGAGGGGTTTGCAGGACTCATGAATGTTTAACGTCATACAAAACCGTTGAACACAGATGATATTAAGGGCATTTTGAACATCGGGGGTACGATACTAGGAACCACCAACCGGGGGAACCCGTTTTCCTTTCCGGTGAAAGAGGGAAAGAAATGGGTCGAAAAAGTGATTCCCGGTGCCAAGAAAGTCGGCCTTGATGCCATTATTGTGACCAACGTTTGAGATTCCAGCCAAAACCAACGTTTTAATATCAGCCAATCAACAGTAGGCGCGCAGTCGATCCTAATGGCGCAATGAACAAGCCGTGAGTGTGGTGTGTTGAAGGGGGCTGTCGGTGGTGCCCTTATTTTTAGTCATTCAGCCTGGATTTCCCTCTTTCGATAGCTTTTACCCTCCAAGATAAGAACCTGGGAGTTATAGACGAGGCGGTCGGCGATCGCGGTGGCCACAGTGGTGCCGTCAAAGATGTTCCCCCATTGCCCAAAAGGCAGATTGGTTGTGATCACCGTGGATCGTTGATCATGCCTTTGGCTGATGACCTGGAAGAACAAGTTTGACCCCTGCCGGCCCAGCGGAAGATAACCGATTTCGTCGATTACAAGCAGGTCCTGGGATTGATAAAACTGAAGCTTTTTGAGCAAGGAATGGTCCGCTTCAGCCGCGATGAGGTGGTTAATCATGTCCATAGCGGTGGTAAACATTACCTTTTTTCCGGCCTGGGTCGCCGCATAGGCGATACACTTGGCCAAAAAAGATTTGCCGGTACCCGGATTGCCGATGAAGATGATATCCTTTTTCTGTTGCATAAACGTAAGGGAGGTCAGGTCCAGTATTTTCGATTTCTGATCCTTTCGGGAACGGTGGTGGCCAAAATCAAACTGGTCGATGGTGAGCTTTTCCGTAAGCTTGGATCTTTTAAAGTATAAGGCGATGCGATTCAGTCGTCGGTATTCCAATTCCAGGTCAAAAAGATGGGCGATGGTTTTCTGGATGGTCCAGTTTTTTTGCGAGGCCGCCTCAATAACCTGGACGATATTCTGCCCACTGGCTTTGAGCCTGAGCTCTTTGCATTTATCGATAAGCTCATTCATCGGTTTTCCCCTTTTTTTTGAGCACGTGAGCATCATAATCGGACAGTGATGGTTGCGTGAGCACGATACGATTCAGCGCATCATTTTTCAGCTTAACCGGCGGATGATGACTGCACGGCGTTATTTCCTGATAGAGGATATTTTCGATGTAATCCGCCCCGTAGGCGCTGAACGAAAGCGCCTTCTGGACGGCTGCGACAATCGCCCCGGCCCCGTATTCATTTTTCAGTTCAAGTATTTTGGCGACGTTTTTTTTGACACCAACGCCCGCAGCGATCATGCCCTCCAGATAGCGCCGGGCATCTTCCCCCAATGAAGCAAAGGCTGCGACCTCGCGGTCATGCCACAGCCTTCTTTGGAGTCTTTTTACCTGCTGTCCGTGGGCTTCTGTCTCAATTCGTTGGTAGCGCTGCCAACACCGGGTGTGAACGGCGATTTTCTTCTCCCGGTGATACAGCGTTACGCTGCAGGCATCGGCTTTCAAGGTAAGCTTTTTGCCAATACTCCAGGGCGGAACGCTGTAGCTATTGCCGTCGAAGCGAACCGCAAAATCCTTGTGCACCTTGAGCTGATATACTTCCCGGCAGTCCGGCAAAAGTTCCGGAAGCCGCTGAAGGCTATCTTTTTCAAAACGCTCCAGCGGCGGTTTTCCGGTGCTCTGGTGAAGCCGCACATTGGCAACCGCATCAAGCCACTGGCGGACCTGATGGTTTACATCGGCGAGATCAGCGAAAGATCTCAGGGGCCAGAAGTTCCGACGTATATATTTGATAGCCGCCTCCACCTTTCCCTTTTCATGGGGCGCGCCGGGATTGCAGGCAATTGGTCGGATGGCGAAGATACGCAAAAAATCCAGAAACGCATCATTAAATCGAATCACCGACCCTTGGCGCTCGGTGACGGCCGTGAGCATGTTGTCCACCACTATCTCACGAGGAGTGCCGCCAAAGAACAAAAAGGCATTCAGAAGACATCGGTGCAGCGTCTGCTGTTTCTGACTGTGGGTGAATTCTACATACAGCGTACTTTCCACACCCTATTTTGTACTGTTTCAATGATTTAATTGTCATCTCAGAGTGTAACAAACACATCCGGCTTTACTTTCAATGCTTCAAGGTAGGCAAGTTGATCTGATGTAAATCGATTCGCAAGGCGGCGAACTTTTCCAATTGTAATGACAAGCACATCAGTAAATTTTGTCGTCATCATAAAAGAAGTCGGTCTTTTGGTTTTACGCTCTTCCCAACCTGGCAATGTACTCCCATCCGGCTGTGTAAATTGGCGCATTGCGCGCTCCATTAATCTCCAAATCAAAAGGGCTATCAAAAGGATTAGACCCAACACTTCAATACGAGTTGTTTTTTTCAAAAAGATGCCGTTGACTATCGCAGGGTCTTTCAAAAATCCGAAGTTTTGCTCAATGCCACTCTGATTTCTATATAGCTGCAACAATCGACCGGCATCCCACTCGTGTCTGTGTTCGTCAGAGATCAAATTGGTCAGTAAAACAAAACACCCGGCTTCAGAACGCAATGTTTTTACTTTTTCAGCGTTTTCTACGATCTCGGGCTTAAGGACATACTCATAGTGATCAACTTCTCGTTCTCGTCCTTTAGCCGGGCGACCACGTTTATATTTGGCAACCTTTTCAATCATAGTCGAAATTCGATAACATTCTGAACCCCCAGTTAATGTACATAGCTTTTGTACCGCTATCTGTGCATCGGTCTGACAAAAGTATGCAGTCGCCATTTCCTTTTTACAAATTTTCGTCAGCTCTTTATGTTCCTTTTTTAATCGTCGATCAATTCGTTTATGTTTTCTTTTGTCATGGGCACTTGAATGTACTACAATCGCTCGATAAGTTCTTCCATTTATCTTCACTGTGGTTTCAAAGGTGCGGTAAAATGCTGCCGGACGCTTTCGCGTCGACGGGGTTTGATTCAAAGTGCCGATATCTTTCCATTGATCCTGGGCTACGGCTTCTTCGATGGCTCGGCTACACTCCTTGAAGTTTGCCGGCAAACGACTGATAAATAATATTTTCTGTAAATCAGCCATCTCCAAATTCTTTACGGTTACCATGGCTGCATCGGCCACATGAATATAGACATCATCTTTTAGACCATTTTTCGACATATATCTTGATATGCCGCTCAAAAGCTCGTTATTGAGCGTTTTATCCGAACCATTGCCATCACGGGTTGCTCCTAAAACGGGAATGTTGCGATCAACACACAGCATCTCTATTAAAAATTGCTTTAAATCCGGACGCTTGTCCTTGCTGTGACCATAGGTGATATGAAATGGCTTCTCTACCAAATCATAATCTCCGAATACGCTCATTGATGTCGTGTCGTAATGACCACATCGTGTGTCTATCTGAAAACCACCCACTGCATTTTGGGCAAGCTGTCCAAATATCTTTTGAGTCCCGGTTTCGTATATTTTATCCAATACGCGGCCCAGGTTATGGTCAGAAAAAAGTTCAGGCGCTACAAATTTGCCCAGAAGCAACTCACCATCTTTCTTACGATAAAAATTAATCATTCGGTACAAAGGTGTACGACCTGTCAATGTATCCAACACCATAGCCAAGACGGCAACGCCGGGACTCAATTCCATCTGTGATTCGACCATACTATCTATGGTTTCTGTTAACTTAATTTGCCGTGCATACTCTTTGACTATTGGTAAATGCTGTACATTCGTGAACTTCGCGTCGGCCAGATCCAATGACTCCATATTTCATCCCTTCAATAAAATTGTTTTTCGGGACAAAATAACACCAGCACAGCTAGAAGTCTAGGGTAAATGCCATTCATTTTATAAATACCACTCTAATCTACCTATGTGTTTGATATTACATTACTAAAAAATATACACCTTTTCTTTTTTAAGGTGTGGAAAGTGCGATACAGCATGCGGCTGTGGGCTTCCAATACCGCCAGGGCATAGAGCTTTCTGGTTGTCCCGCCGTATGCCAGCGAGCCAAAATGCCCCCAGTCGATCTGCATCTGCTTGCCGGGTCCAGACTCGAAGCGGATATACGCTTGACGATATTTCCGTCGGCCCCGAAGCTCCCTAAGCAAATCCCGCACAATGGTGATCTTGCCGGTAAACCCTTTTTCAGAAAGCCGTTGCAGCACCACAGTAGCCTTAACCTCCGGGTCCTCTTTGAACCACTGGTGGATCAGGTGGCGATAGGCAGAAAGTTTTGACTGCCTGGGCGGCGGCTTTTTAAATTCTTGGTATGGGTTTTCCACATATTTTTTGACGGTGGCCCGATCACATCCGAGGTGACGTGCAATCTTGCGATCGGACCACCCCGCGCTCTTCAGGCGGGTGATTTCAAAAAGAAGTTCGCTGCCTATCATACCGACGCCCCCTTCAGCATGCTGCCGATCAGCCCATTAATGTTTGAGCTGCAAGGCTTTGTTGCAGGGGCCGTATCGGGAAGATCAAGCACCTGAAAGATCGTGCCGTCAAAGGCGAGAAGGTCGTATTTGATTAACGCATTCCGGGCCTGAAGATACGTCTCCAGAGGCATCTTAAGAAGGCTGCAGATCGTGTCGTAGCTGTAGTAGGAAAGCCCGTTTTTATCTCCCGCCATCACCAGAAAAAAATACAGAAGTAGCTCTTCAGGCGCCAAGGACGATACAAATCCGCCAGTAAGGAATCGATGCGGGATGAAGCTGAAGCCGCCGCTGATGCGACGGATGCGCTGTGGGTCAAGGATTTTTTTCTTGATCATGGCCGCCCCCTTTCAATGCTAAAAGGTTTTACGGGCCATGTAACATGCGCCGGCCAGGGTTGTGCTCACGTCCATCTTTGCAATCAGATATAACCGCTTGAGATGGTGTAAATATTAACCTGGCTCACGTCCATCTTTGCAATCACCGGCACCAAGTAAAAACCACCGACCAGCTCGAAATGACTGGATTTTCTCGCGTCCATCTTGGCAATCACTCCCCCGCCGGCTCGCCGGTTGCGGCGGTTTCTGATATGCTGAAGTGCCCGATTTCTTAACGCTTTATCTGGATTGCGCCGCCGGTAATCCTTCCAGTAGTCTGGATTGTTTCTAAGCCATTTTTGCTGGCTCAGCTTCTGTTGGGTCCGGTAGTCCGAATCGGTTCTTATTTTAAATCGTTGCCACGCCGCTTTCCTGGCCCGCTGGCAATCAGCTGTCGAACAATAATTTTGCTCACGATTCCGAGGCATGAAAAACGTACCGCAATGAACACAGGGGATCTTTTCCATATGCCGGCTCCCTTCAACAGGATGAATAAGAGCAACTATATGGATTTTTATTCTTTTTTTCAGAATCAAACGGAAATGAATTAGATGGCTGGAATCAAAACGATGAAATCGGATGGGAATTAAAACGCTGGAATTGGACGGGAATTAAAACGCTGGTCACACCATTATTGCCATTGGGGGCGAGGGGTCCCTTGGTATCGCCCATAAGCTATATGAACGGGGCCTTCCAGTCGCGGGTGTCCCCAAGACCATTGACAATGACATATCCGGAACAGACGTCACTTTTGGTTTTGATACAGCAGTATCTACGGCCACCGAAGCCATCGACAAGCTCCATTCAACAGCGGAAAGCCACCGAAGGTTTTTTCGGTCAGATGGTCGCCTATGACCCACCCCATATCAGCAGTATCCCGCTGGAAAAGGCCATTGGCAAAAGAAAAACTGTTCCCCTTGTCAGTGATGTAATTCGTGCTGCCAGAGATATGGGGATATCTTTTGGTGACAAGCCGTTTTCTTATTGATCCCCCCACCCCTTTCTCGCTATTCAAAAAGGAGGGAATGCCATGAAATGGCTGTTTGAACCAGAATACTGGTTGGCACTCGTGTCTCTTACATCAATAGAGATCGTTCTCGGCATTGACAACATCATTTTCATTTCCATTCTTGCCACAAAACTACCAAAAGCCCGTCAAAACAGTGCCCGACTGCTTGGCTTGTCACTTGCCATGGTCACCCGTATAGGGCTTTTACTGTCCCTAACGTGGGTCATGGGTCTTACCTCAACGCTGTTTTCTGTCTTTGGCCAGGAAATTTCAGGCCGAGACATAGTACTAATACTGGGCGGCGGTTTTTTGCTGACAAAAAGCACACTGGAGATTCATGACAATCTCGAAGGACCTGAAGAAACCCAAGTTAAACATGTTGCCAAATCATTTGCCGGTATTATCGTTCAGATCATGCTGCTGGATATTGTCTTCTCCCTTGATTCCATCATCACGGCTATTGGTCTGGCTAACGAGGTAGCGATCATGGTGATTGCCATCATCATTGCAACGATGGTGATGCTCGTTTCCTCGGCCGGCATTTCCAATTTCATTGAAACCCACCCCACAGTAAAAATACTGGCGCTAAGCTTTCTATTTCTTATCGGTGTGAGTTTGCTTGGCGAGGGATTCGCTCTTCACGTCCCAAAAGGATATATCTATTTTGCAATGGCTTTTTCATTTTTGGTTGAAATGCTGAATCTGAAAGTCAGAAAACGCCATCTGACACCTATTAAACTAAAGAGCCGGCGTCAATCGGTGAGGTGAGGCCGGTCTACCATATCAATATACCGGCCTCGAAAGCAAATTCCGAAGCCGGTATGATCGATAACTATCCAGCTTGAACTTGAATCTTTCGCGGTGTTGCCTTCTCAACTTTTGGCAGGGAAAGACGCAACACACCATCTTTCAATTCAGCATCTATTTTGTTCTGATCTATAATTTCCGAAAGGGAAAACTGCCGATAATAAGTTCCGACTTCGTATTCAACAAGCAAATCCGTTTCACCGGGCCCTTCAAACGGCTTCACAGCGCCTGTTACCGTCAGCACATTGTCCCTTAAGTCAATGGTCAGATCTTCCGGCAAAACACCGGGCATGTCGGCAAGTAACGTCAATGCCGTATTGGTTTCAAAAATATCCACATCAGGTGTAAATACCAAACCAGGCCTTGTCTGCTCAGCCGGACTTGTCACCTCTTTTTTTTCTTTTACTTGGATTTCCTTATTTTCGTTTGCTGACATGACAATCCCCTCCTTCCGAAACATTCATATGGAAATCAATTGATGGTGATTTGTCGAGGTTTCGCTTTTTCCGCTTTGGGCAGGCAAACAGTAAGAATACCGTCTTTAAGTGCTGCGGTGATATTTTCTGTATTTACTTCATTTGGCAAACTGATAACGCGCGAAAACTTTCCTGATTCCCGCTCACGACGATGGTACTTTGCCCCTTCCTTTTCAAGTGCGATTCGTCTCGTACCCGAGATCGTGATGTTTTTCCCAATGGCCTCCATTTCTAAATCCTCGGACGTAACCCCCGGCAATTCGGCCCTCAGATAAAAGTGGTCCTTATCTTCGGTCAGGTTTATGGACGGAAATACGCCGCTTCCCTGTCTCATATGTCCTTCTTTAGAGAAACCCTTAAAGATATCGTCCATTTGTCTTCTCATTCTTTCCAGCTCATTCAAGGTATCTGGCCAGCCGCGATTTGGAAACCCGAAAGATCTTCTGATTAGCATTTTTCGACCCTCCCTCTCTAATTTAATTTATCCAAACAAATCATTTCCCGATACACCTTAAATATCCTGTCAACAGTAAAATAAAAACAGATCGCCTCATGTCAAGATTGGAAAAAAGCATTTTTACTATGCTTTTTAAAAAAATATTGCCTGGCATTACTATTGCAGGGTTTTCATGGATATCAGTTATCCTCAAAACAAAATGTGAAAGGAAAAGGGAATATGAAAAAACAGGTCATTATAGGATTATTCAGCACGATAGTGCTTGTGTTTTGCATCGCAGCCATAGGTACCGCCCAAGAAACCATCATCGTTGGAGAAGTAAATGATGAGTACCAAGTCGTATCATCAGAGGGCAAAATTTATGAAGTGGCAGACACCGAAAAGGGTAACGAGTTGGTAAATGATCATATCGGGGAAAAAGTGAAGGTAACCGGCACCATCAACGTAATGGAAGAAGAGTCGGAAAATGTTATCATTGTGACGGGTTTTACGGTTATCCCTAACGAATGATCTTATTGTATGGGGATTAGACGGAAAAAGGGGCGAATACCCCTTTTTCCATTTTGCTACAGTGTTTTTAATGCCTTACCGGGTCTAAACCGAACCACATTCCTGGCCTCAATTTGTATTTTTTCTCCGGTTGCAGGGTTGACACCTGCCCTTGCCTTCCTGTGGGCTTTTACAAAGGTCCCGAACCCCATTATACGAAAAGCCCCTTCTTTTGATATCAACCCGTCCACAATAGACTGAACCATAGAATTGAGTGCTTTTTCCGCACTTTTTACATCAATTTTTGCATCCTTCGCCATTTGTTCAATCAACATCAATTTATTCATCATGTGCCCCTTTATAAAAGTTATGGTACTCAATGATTATCACCATACCACCATCAAAGCCCCGCAGCTTTTTCCAATCTTTCTTCTGCAGTTTTACACGTAATGCACTTTGTGGTAACCGGCCGTGCCAGCAAACGTTTATGGGAAATCATTTCCCCACATGCCTCGCAAACGCCAAAGTTTCCTTCCTCAATTCGCTTAAGCGCCTGTCGCACTTTTTTAATGAGATAGCTCTCCCTGTCCCGAATACGCAGCATCCGACTTTGTTCCTCATCAACGGCTGCGCGGTCCAGTGGATCACTATAAACATGTTCCTGATTTCGGATCCCTGTCACCGTATCTCCTCCTTGATAAAGGAGGGTTTGAAGCTGCTGGGCCAGCATCTCTTTAAATAAATCGAGTTGTTCCCTTTTCATTGTTTCCATCCCAATAGAATGTCGATTTAAGAGGGTTTCCCTGCCACCCTTCCAGGAAAAACAAGTTGCCTGAACTGTCATAAATCAGATCGCCATTTCATACAAATTTACTCAAGCAATACCCATACCAGAGCCTATTGGATATAAACGACCAAATGCCTTTTCACTATTTACAGCGGTGTTGCATTAAAAAATAAAACCATTATTTAGTTAATAAGATATTCAAATAACTTAATGGCATTGTTGAGAAATTTCTGGATTTCACGACCGATGAATTCCAAGAATCAAGCTATTCTGACATATTTTTTAACCCGTGGGAAAAGAAAGGGAGTATCACCCGCAATATTCATCTCAAACAGGAACCCGGATGTCCGAAAATAAAAAAACATGAACTGAAATTTCTATTTTTAGCATCAATATCTTTATTTCTTGTCCAAAGGCTGCTAAAGACAGGCTGCTGTTGAAACGTCACCCAATGTTATTAAAACCCAATGGATCTGAGGTGTTGCTTAAAATTAACCATCACTTTTATGCAACGATTGGGTTTAAAACAGCCGCGCTATGATTACATATAGTTCTTTTGGAGGGTGGATATGTATGCCAGTCTGGTAGTAACACACGAAAAGAGCATTAAAAGCCTTATCGCTTCGGCACTAAAAAAGGATGCTACCGTCGACTATGCCGATAAAAAAAGTCAGGCAATATCATGCTTAGAGAAAAGAAGATATGACATTCTTTTTATCAATCTTGATATTCTAACGGCACAGCTGCCCCCAAATAACTACTTGGAATCCCTCAAACCGTTCCAAGCCGCGTCACCTTTTATTCAAATCATTGTATTAACGCCCCAGGAGAGAATCAGGGAAGCCGTTCGTGCAGTCAAGGCAGGCGCAAACGATTATCTCGTCTATCCCATCGACCCCAATGAAATTGATCGCGTTCTTGAAAATATCAAAACATCCTTTATCATAAAATCTGAACTTGACTATCTTCGCGAGCAATTTTGGATCACTGATTCTGCCAATATTGTAAATACACAAAATGATTGCATGACGTTGGTTTTTAAAAAAATCAAGTCTGTTGCACCCACCAAAACTACCGTGCTGCTCACGGGCGAAACCGGTACCGGCAAAGGGCTTCTGGCAAAACTGCTTCATCGGCACAGCAACCGTAGCAAGGCTCAGTTTATCAGCCTCCATTGTGGAGCCATCCCGGACACGTTGCTTGAAAGCGAACTTTTCGGACACGAAAAAGGTGCCTTTACAGGCGCAACCAAGCGAAAATTAGGGAAATTTGAAATAGCCAATAACGGCACCATTTTTTTGGATGAAATTGGGACGATTACACCTTCAGCTCAAATTAAGCTGTTACAGGTACTTCAAGACGGAACGTTCAGCCGGTTGGGCGGAGAAGAATCCCTGAAAACCAACGCACGAATTATCTCAGCCACAAATGTCGATCTCAAGAAAATGACGGCGGACGGGTTGTTCCGGAATGACCTTTATTATCGGCTCAATGTGTTTCCCATTGAAATCCCGGCGCTACGGGAAAGGGTGGAAGACATTCCGCTACTCGCAGAATTTTTCTTAAAAAGGCTAAACCAGGACATTCAAAAGGATATTAACAGCATCCACCCACAGGTGATTCAGGCATTCCAGCAGTACGAATGGCCGGGAAATATTCGTGAACTTGAAAATGTCATGGAACGCGCCTATATCCTGGAAACCGCTTCAACCCTCACACCGGAAAGCATTCCAATTGAACTGATTGAAAATGACACCCCGTCCTTTCTCCCCTTAGACGTATCCATTCCGCTTGCAGACGCGAGACGCATTGCCATTGATGATTTTGAGCGGCAATACTTGAAAGCATTGCTGGTAAAATATAACGGCCGGATCAATAAATCCGCAGAGGCATCGGGCATCTCAACACGTCAATTGCATAAATTGATGGTTAAATATGGCATACGAAAAGAGGATTTTAAAAACAAGAACTGACGCTTCTGAAAATGGTGGGGGCATACTGCTTCATCCGTTTTTCTAACCACTGCCAACGCCATCAGACATGGCACGTTCATTGCATTCACTTCCAATTAACATAATACCCATTTCAACTCGGGTCTGCCGGAAAAGGGCTTGGGTTGAAACAGTTACTAGCATGAAGGATGCGATTGGATCTTTCGAGGGTTTTACTTTAGCCTGTTGGAAAAGCGTGAGAACTCCATGATAAAAGATATTTACCGCGATCTTGACAAGATACAACTCGACGGGATCATTATCCCCACCGCCTGGCAAGAAAACGGGACCCCCATTGCATGGGGGCTCTCCGCGGTGGATGAGGTGATATATCAGATTGATATGGAGAATGAAGCCGGCAGAGAGTTAAAAAAATTACTCAAGAAAAAAATCAAGATAACGGGGCAACTAACTAAAAAGGGGCAGCACCAAAAGGAAATAAAGGTTCATAGCTTTACGATACTTGAGGACCCTTTGCCCGAATTCAGATAGACCTCTTCTATCAGCTTACATCCTCTTCATCTCTCGTTGTTCGACGCCGGTGTTTTTTTCCTTTTTTCCCCTCAACGCTTTTCGCCGATTTTGATTTGTTCTTTCGGCAATTCGGGCATCGCAAAGGCTCGCTGAACGCGTTCAAGGCGGCCCTTTCCTGTTCGATCACAGAATAAGTAAAAGGCGCTTCGCACTGGATACAATAGATTATTTTTTCCTCCACAACAACCAACTCCTGAGTATTGATAATTTCGCAAAAAAAATGAGACTGCTGTATCGTCTTCTTTTTAACCAATTAACGTATCAATCAAAAAGCAATCTTTGTGCCAACAATAAAAGATTGTTAAAGAGAAGAAAAAACTTACGCTGATAACGTCATTATGATTTGAAATCACTGATGAGATGGTTGGTATGGTTTTGATATTATCTTTTCGTATTCGACATCCGGTGGAAGGTTATTCTGTGCCTGAGCCTGATTGACAAGAAAATCACATCGCTCATTTTCCGCAACGCCCGCATGCCCTTTTACCCAACGAAATTCAACCTTAACCTTTTCACAAAGCTGCAGCAGCTCAGACCACAGATCAGCATTCAGGGCCTTTTCTGTTTTGGTGCGCATCCAATTGTTTTTCCGCCAGCGTTTTGCCCACCCTTTGGTCATCCCGTCGACCACATACTTGGAATCAGAATACATGACCACCGGTGCCGCGCATGACAATTCCCGCAAGCCCACAATGCAGGCCATCAATTCCATGCGGTTATTTGTCGTCAGTCGAAAAGCACCTGAAAACTCTTTTCGCTCTCCCCTATAAAGCTGAACAACCCCGTATCCGCCGGGTCCCGGATTATTTAAACTACCGCCGTCCGTATAGATGATTACCGTATCTTCTGAGATTGCTTTTTGAGATTCAGGCGTGAATGATGAACGAAACCGTGGTGTTGCCGGCCTACTCGTTTTCATTGAAAGCCATTTTTCTGCTTCATCTCGGGCCTGAAAACCTTTGTAAATAGCGCCCTTAAATCCATTCACCTGTTCAAAGGCACCGCCTGGACCAAACCATTTTTCATAGATACCTCTGGTTCGCCCCACTGCGACCCCATAATATTTTTTGGCCATTTCATGCTGCTTTCAAAAAAATGGGGGATAAGAAACAACTTATCCCCCCTATATTTTATGGAAAGAATTGCCCTTGCCGCTCATTTCCGGCTCTCGTAACACCTGCGTTCTACATACCCACCGCTTTCATGATCAAACACTGCCTCCGATTCATGTATCAGCCGGGGGCCGCCTTCCCATGCGCCACAGGCAAGCACTGCGGTATCGCCCAGGTTAAACTTTTGGCCACAGGCCGGGCAACCCTCTGCATTGAGTTCATTGACCTTCCGAAGGTCAATGATCACTTTATGTCTGGAATGTTTATGACTAAACAGGTTCATTTTTGCCTCCCATATTTACGCTCCCTTAACCGCCATCAATTGACGTTTTCTTTGAAGCACTATAATAATGATGAGACTGTGAAAAGCACCTGTCAAGACGCTGTTTGTGATTCGTGCGCCAGAAGCTCCGAGGCTTCCTTCACATCCAACCCCTGATGGATCAATCCATAGACAGCCGACAATAATGCCACTGGATGGGGACTCTGCCATACATTTCGTCCCATGACAATACCTCTAGCCCCCCCTTGGAGTGCGCCATAGATCATGTTCAGCGTATCAAAATCCGTCTCGCACTTTGGCCCACCAGCAATCATAACCGGAACAGGGCACCCGGCCACCACTTTATCAAAATCGGTCTCCGTATAGTACGTTTTGATAATGTCGGCACCATGTTCTGCACCAACCCGGGCACCGAGAGCAATGAATTTGGGGTCTTTCTTCTTGTCTTCGTTGGTTTTTCCAAGACCAATCACACCCAAAAGCGGCAGGTTCCATTTATGGCACTCTGTTGCCATACGGGCCATACCAATCAGGGTCTCATGTTCATAATTCGATCCGACAAATGCGGTGGTTGCCATGGCGTCGACCCCTAAGCGTAAGGCTTCTTTGGCGTCTGCAGCTTGTCCTTCCCTGGTCAAATCCGGCCCGGCAATGGTGGCTCCCCCGCTGGCCCTCAAAATCACCCCCGGATCTCCATCAGGATCAAACGCGTGGGAATAGATCCCTTTGGTCATGAGCCAACAGTCGACTTTGCCGGTAGCATCCAGTGTTCGAATCGTATTGGCGATATCCACAATGCCGGTCATAGCACCCAGGGCCATGCCATGATCCACTGCAAGTACCAGGGAACGCCCGGTCTTCTTATTCAAAATATTTCGTAACCGTCTTTCTTTTCCATCCATCGAACGATTTTCCTTTCCCATACTATTGGTAAAACACGCTATTTTGTCTAAAAAACGACAACCCCTCGAATCATTTGCTGGTTCTTCGCACGATCCACCGCATCCAAAAACGAATCAAGGGTAAACCGGTCTGTTATCAGCCCTGTCGTATCAATTTTTCCCTCACTGATCAGCCCGACACATTTTCTAAATATATCCGGTGATGCGGCAAAGGTACCGGTAATCTTGATCTCACAATAGTGAAGCCAACGTGGGTCCACTGAAATGGACTGTCCGGCCGGGGGACCGCCAAAGATGTTAAAGGTGCCACCGTTACGGGTCAGCATCAAATTCTTCTCGATGACAGAAGGAATTCCAAGAGATGCAATGACGGCTTCCGCACCGTGGCCATCTGTTATGTTCTTTATCTCTTTAATGTGATCCACCGTGTCAGGGTTTAGGCAAACATCCGCACCCATATCCTTGGCTACCGTCAATCGCTCCTCCAGCAGATCGACCACGATAACTTTGGCGTCCATCGATTTGGCCAGTTTCAAATGCATCAGGCCCATGGGGCCAGCACCGAGTACCACGACCACATGACCAGAGGATACCTTGCAGGCCAAAAGCGACGCCATCGCACAGGAAAGCGGCTCGGCCAATACCGCCTTTTCAAAAGGCACATCATCCGCCAATTTTACAATGCCCTCAATGTTCACAATCTCTTTGGGCAAACGGACGTATTCTGCAAACCCACCATCAATACCGTGGGCCAGACCAAACTCATGTTCACACAGGTTATGCCGACCCTGCCGGCAGTAGTAACAATGTCCGCAAACCGCGATGGGATAAACCGCCACGCGATCACCCACCTTTTGCCCCTGAACCCCCTCACCGATCTCGGCCACCTCACCCACGACCTCATGGCCCAATATGGTCGGCAGCTCTTTGGGAAGCCCCTGCCCCAGCAATGTTTTGATATCGGTTGCACAAATACCAGATACCTTTGTTTTTATGATTACTTCGCCCGTACCGGCCGAAGGGGTTGGATATTCTTCGATACGAATATCATCTTTGCCATGCACAACTGCTGCTTTCACGTTTTTTCTCCTAGCCTCTGCCTTCCCAAATGTTGCTAAAATGGGAACACGTTATTTACTTTTTATCACTGCCATTAATGACCTGACTTTTTCAGGATCTTTCTTTCCGGGAACAGCCTCCACCCCGGAACATAGATCAACACCATAGGGCGCCACAACATCAAGAGCCTCCCCCACATTGTCCGGATTGATCCCCCCGGCCAACCATATGGGTACTTTGCGCTGAATGGGCCCCATGAGCTCTTTCACGATCTGCCAATCCGACGTCTTCCCTGTGCCGCCAAACTTCATTTTTCCGTCTGCCACAGTAGCCGTGTCAAACAGCAGGGCATCCACCCCCGCTGCCACATAAGTGTCAACCGTTTGATGAAACTTTTGAATGTCCACGTTCTCACCGGCCCGGGGCAAATGAATCGACTGCCACACCTCCGTTCCCAAATAGGTATCTTTGAGACGTTTGATTAGAGAAGGGTCCGCTGGGTTGAGGAACTGAACTGCAAATGGCAGTAGCGTCTTAATCAAAGTTTCCACGCGGTCATCCGCCATCTGGTAAACCAAGGCAACGGCCGGAATACGGGGTGCCATAAAGAGCGGTGCTGCCGCTTCAATCGATAGAGACCGGGGAGAAAACGCAACGTCCACCACCACACCGAAAAAATCCGCTCCTTCTGCTGCCGCAAGATCAGCATCCTCCCGGCTGGTGGTACCACAAATTTTGGTTTTAAAGTCACTGGACATCATAGCTATCCATTCAGCCAGGTGTCGTTAAGAAAGGTTCTTTCAACCCCATTTTCGGTAATGGTCCCGCCAACGTTATCCACTTCTGTTTCGATGATTCTCGTTTTTGAAATATTGAGTGAATCAAGATAACGCAGCGCCCGATCATATGCATCCTGTTTCTGAGTCAAAGCAAAAACAGTAGGCCCCACTGAACTCATACCAGCGATTTCAATCCCCATCTCACGGAATGCATTGATATAGGTATAAATCGGTGCGCCATAGGTGCCGTGCTGCTCACACTCCGCCCTTTTTGAGCCCAGATAGCAGATATCAAAAAGCGCATCTCCCATTTTTTTAAGGTCGCCCTTTATCATGGCCGGCAACATATCGAATAAAATTAGTTGCGCCTTTGCACCGGCCTGCATGGCATCCAGCGTCCTGGCCCGCCGCAAGAGAAGTTCCACTTCCGATTCGGCAGAGGTCTCCTTTCCCAAAAACTCATCTTCCAGGCTCTTTACCTCGGGGATAAAGATAATCGCCTTGGTATTTGGCAATTCCACCCGGTGAACCAACACCAAATCATCGCTGGCGACAACCCAGCCACCATTGACCCCCACCATCGCACCAATGCCGGTTTCAAAAGCCGGGAGTAAATATTTATCAGAAGCGGGACTTTCCTCACAGGAATGATATCCCATGATCCGCCGCAGTTCCCACCCGTGGAAAGGCCGTCCCAGGACTTCATTCATGCCGATGCAGACAGCACACATGGATCCGATTGATGAGCCCAATCCAACGTGTCGTCGTTTATGGTCATGAAGTTCTATTTCAAACCCGCCGTCATAGCCCAACAGCTTTTTAAAAATATGGCCGAAATGTTCCATGATCAGGGGACGCTCCCCTTTTGTTCTGATGACCGGTTCCGAGATTGCTTTCACCTTTGCATAGAAATAAATGGCGATACTGACACCAAGGCCACCTCCCCCGGGGCGGTTCAGGTTGAAGCGATTCATATCAAATACCGTGGGATGAAGCCTTGCAGGCACCTTTACTTCAACTTCTCTTTCTTCAACAGGCCCCACCTTTCGTGGTTCGATACCAATCTTTTCATAGGAATGAATGAAATTTTCATTACCTGGTTCAAATTCCTCCAAAATAGTAGTCACTTTGTCGAAACGACCCCCAATGATGCCAATTTCAATTTTCTGTTTTTCCCCTGCTGAATTCTGAGTGCTCATCCGATTCCCTTCCTTGCTAAAGTTATAAATTTATTACCAAAGATCAGGTAACATACTTGACAATTCACCATCCGTCAAGTGACACAGCACCGGCTTTCAGGGTGAACGCAGGTAAATACCAAAGGGGGCTCAACGATCCTTAAGATCAGCGTGGCGTGATTGAAGTTGCAAATTCAATATGCATCTCACTGTTGCAAAAATGGGGTTTACAGTGCCATGAGAAACTAATAGGGTATAGGCTTAATCGTAATGGCGTTCGAGACAATGAAACAGCATCCCCTTATCAGTGTTATTATCCCCACCTACAACCGCGGTTGGATCCTCCGGGAGGCCATTGACTCTGTGCTGGCCCAAAAGAGAGCGCCCCAATTTGAAGTCATTGTGGTAAACGATGGTTCTACGGATGATACGGTGGACATACTAAATGAATATGCGGATAAGATCAGAGTAGTGCCACAGAACAACCGGGGGGTGAGTGCCGCACGAAACAAAGGGATCCAGGTGGCAACAGGCCGCCTCATCGCGTTTCTTGACTCGGATGACCTGTGGCTCCCGCGGAAGCTTGCCACCCAAACCGCCTTTTTTGAAACCCATCCCGATGCCCTTATCTGCCAAACTGAGGAAATTTGGATTCGTAACGGGCAGCGGGTAAATCCTAAAAATTGCCACCAAAAGCCATCTGGCGATATTTTTGATCGGTCATTACATCTGTGTCTTGTGAGCCCATCAGCGGTCATGATAAAACGGGAATTGTTTGATGAAGTGGGCTTTTTTGATGAACAGCTGCCGGCCTGTGAAGATTATGATCTCTGGCTGCGGATCGGCGCCCGGTATCCGGTCTTTTTGATTGACACGCCGCTGATCATTAAACGCGGGGGGCATGCTGATCAGCTTTCCCGCCAACCATCCCTGGACCGCTATCGAATTGCATCCCTCAAAAAGATATTGTCCCAAGGAGAGCTGTCCGAATCCCAACGGAAGGCAGCGGTCATGGTTTTGACCCAAAAATGCAAAATTTATGCAAACGGCTGCCGCAAGCGCGGGCGCCATGATGAGGCGAAATATTATCAGCAGCTGGCAAAACATCCAGAGGTATGAAAGCGAAAAAGCGGTACACAAAATGTTGCACCCAATACCAGCTGAAAATCAAGAAATAGACTGATAGCCATAGGCTGAACCCCAAATTTGAGGGAATAAGGTATCTTGGTCTTTATATGAAGATAACAGGTCTTTGTTATTGGCTCGCCTAATTAGATGATTAGGCATTTGAAATGGTTGTGTTGGACATCAGTTCCAGTAATCTTAGCAAACCAGAGTGATCCCAATCCTGACCGCCGTTTTGAGCTGAGGCAGCATTCCACAACTGGGATACCAACGAGGTTCCTGGCAGATACAAATTAAGTCTGGAAGCAAGTTCAAGAGCGATTTCATTGTCCTTTTTATGGATGCTGACTTTACCACCAGGTTCAAAATTCCGCTGAATCATCCGCTGCCCGTGAAGCTCAAGCACCCTGCTCTGGGCAAATCCACCCATCAACGCGTTTCTTACTTTTTCGGGATCGGCGCCAGATCTATGAACCAACAATAGCGCTTCCGAAACCGCTTCAATGGTCAAAGCGACAATAATCTGGTTAGCACATTTAGCGATTTGACCGGCACCACTTTCTCCCACGTGACTGATGTTTCTTCCCATGGCTTTGAAGATCGGCAGCATCTTATCAAAAGCGGCTTCATCGCCTCCCACCATAATGGAAAGGCTGGCATCTGCGGCGCCCACATCACCCCCGCTAACCGGTGCATCAAGAAGCGTTGCGCCCCTTTCTTTCAAAAGGGTATCAATCTTTCTTGCCGTATCGGGGGAGGTGGTACTCATATCGACCGCAATCGTGCCTTTTTGGATACCTTGAATAATGCCGTTTTCTCCCAAGTATATCGACTCAACAGCCTGATCGTTCGCCAACATGGTGATGACGGCATCAACATTTTCAGCAGCAGCAGCAGCGGAATGAGCGGCAATCGCCCCGGTACTGAGGAGTTCCTCAACCGGAGACTGACTCCGGTTGAACACCTTTGTTTCAAAACCATTCTTAATCAGATTTTTCACCATGGGTTTACCCATGATACCCAATCCGACAAATCCAATCTTGGTATTCAAAATACCTCCAAGGCGGAAAATAATAAAAAACCCCGCTGCAGAAATTGCAGCGGGGTTGGATCAGCTTTGCACGGTTATTTCTTTTCTTCTTTCACTTCCTCAAAATCAGCATCCACCACATCATCATCCGGCGCTGCCCCCTGGCCGCCGGCGCCATCATCGGCACTTCCAGCATCGGCGCCTCCCTGTTGGGCCGCTTCCTTGTACATGGCTTCGGCAAGTTTGTGGGAGCTTTGGGTCAAGGCTTCGCTTTTTTGTTTAATCGCTTCAACATCGTCGCCGTCCATGACCTTCTTTAACTCTGCGATCCCATCTTCCACATTCTTTTTGGTCTCACTGTCCACTTTTTCACCCAAATCCTTGATGGATTTTTCTGTGGAGTAGATCAAGGTATCTGCCGCATTTCTGGCTTCCACCAGTTCCTTTTTCTTTTTGTCATCTTCTGCATGGAGTTCTGCATCCTTGACCAATTGATCAATTTCCTCTTCTGACAGGCCACTGGAGGCGGTAATTTTGATCGACTGTTCTTTGTTGGTCGCCAAATCCTTTGCAGAGACATTTACGATGCCGTTCGCATCGATATCAAATGCAACCTCGATTTGAGGTACCCCACGGGGTGCTGGGGGGATGCCAACCAATTCAAACCTTCCAAGGGTTTTGTTGCCGGCAGCCATTTCACGCTCCCCTTGAAGCACATGGATCGACACAGCCGGCTGGCTGTCCGCCGCGGTGGAAAAGATCTGGCTCTTTTTTGTGGGAATGGTTGTATTTTTCTCGATAAGCCGTGTCATGACACCACCAAGGGTCTCAATTCCCAGCGAAAGCGGGGTTACATCAAGAAGTAACACGTCCTTCACATCGCCCCGCAAAACCCCACCTTGGATACAGGCCCCAAGCGCAACCACTTCGTCGGGGTTCACGCCTCTGTTCGGTTCCTTGCCAAAGATGTTTTTGACCCGTTCCTGTACCGCCGGCATCCGGGTCATGCCGCCCACAAGAATAACCTCATCTATCTCATTAGCACTTAATCCGGCATCTTTCATGGCCGTTCGGCAAGGACCCTCTAAATTCGCAAGCAAATCGCCCACAAGCGCCTCTAATTTGGCCCGTGTAACTTTAATGTTCAGGTGTTTCGGCCCACTGGCGTCCGCCGTGATAAAAGGCAAATTAACTTCCGTTTCCATAGAGGTTGAGAGTTCTATTTTTGCTTTCTCAGCAGCCTCCTTCAGCCGCTGTAACGCCATTTTGTCACTTCGGATATCAATTCCCTGGTCCTTTTTAAACTCATCCGCCAAAAAATCGATGATCCGAAGATCAAAATCTTCCCCACCCAAGTGGGTATCGCCATTGGTGGATTTGACCTCAAACACACCTTCTCCGAGTTCAAGAATGGAGACATCAAAAGTACCGCCGCCGAGGTCAAAGACCGCTATCTTTTCATCGTTCTTTTTATCAAGCCCATAGGCCAGCGAAGCCGCCGTCGGCTCATTGATGATCCGCAGGACATTTAACCCCGCGATCTTACCGGCATCCTTGGTGGCTTGGCGTTGACTATCGTTAAAATAGGCGGGCACTGTAATGACCGCATCGGTGACCGGCTCGCCAAGGTAATCCTCAGCAAATTTCTTAATGTGTGCAAGAATAAAGGAGGATATTTCTGCGGGGCTGTATTGCTTTCCTTTCATATTGATTCGAATATCGCCGTTACCCGCCTCTTCGATCTTGTATGGCAAAACGTTTTTATCGCGCTGGACTTCATTGCTTTTGAACTTTCGCCCGATCAATCGTTTCACACCAAAAACGGTATTTTCCGGATTGGTGATTGCCTGTCGTTTGGCTACCTGCCCGACCAAGCGCTCGTCGCTGTTAGAAATGGCTACCATGGAAGGGGTCGTTCTGCCGCCTTCCGGGTTGGTAATAACATTCGGGTCACCACCTTCCATGACCGCAACGCACGAATTCGTAGTGCCAAGATCTATCCCGATTATTTTCGACATTGTTTTTCCTCCTTATCCCATTCCCCATGTGTAAATTGAATTAATCTTCGTTCGATATATTATCTTGCCCATCTTCAGCGCCCGGCGCCACCTGGGTTGGCTTAGACACTACAACCATCGACGGTCGAAGAAGTCGATCATGAATAAGATAGCCCCTTTGCATTTCTTTCGTAACCGTATTTTCAGGCTTTTCATCTGTTTCTTCTTGCATTATGGCTTGGTGGTAAATGGGATCAAAGGGCTGACCGATAGCTTCAATCGGTTTTACCCCGAATTGTGAGAATACCTTTAAAATCTCCCGTTGGGTCATCTCCACCCCTTTGATAACACCCTGTGACGACCCATCAGCCTCACTTGCCGATGAAATGGCCCGTTCCAAGTTATCCACCACCGGTAACAGTTCTTTTAAGATGGACTCATTTGAAAACTTTCTCAGCTCATCCATTTCTCTGCTGGTCCGCTTTTTAAAGTTTTCAAACTCAGCAGAAACACGCAACAGCCGGTCATAATTATCCTTTGACGCCGTTTCAGCGACCAGTAGTTTTTCTTCAAGTCGCTCCACCAAATCTGCCGGCTCTTTTTCCTCGGATTCTTTGCCTTTTGCGATATTCAGTTTTCCATCATCTGTGGAAGCGGCTTTTTCCGCTTCTTCATATTTTTTTATTTTCTCTTTTTTGCTCATTCGCCAACGCTTCCTTCAGTTCCCATCAGTTAATAACTATTCCTAAATAGATCAGACGATTGTTGATTCCGCAATGCCTTGCTGGCGTTGATCAAAAAAATAAGACTATTTAAATCGATGTCAAGGCGGCAAAACCATTCAAAATGAATGGAATAGACTTTTAAAAATACAAAGGAATAAAGTACGCAAGGGGCAAGGTGGTATATGGCAAGAACAAAAAAAATGTTTCGTTGCAAAACAGAAATGAAATTTGGTTGTGCACCCCCTTTTGAATAGCACACTGAACAATCAAAGTCATATGCAAAACCGGGATCGATCCACGACACAGCCTGCACCACTTATCGCTGCTTCCTTCCGGACCTGACGAGGTTCGCGGCCGTCTGTTGCGTGGCGGCCGGCTTGAACGACTTTATACATTCAGTTGTTACCCGCAAGGGGGAATTCAGCCCCGCATAAAGCGGATTTCGGGTAAAGGGCACCGCTAACGCCCCACCTAGCACAACCAAGCTTTGTAATATAAACAAAGAGGCCGCCCTTTTCAAGGCAAAATAATGTTGATGTATCATATTGGACTTGACTCCAACCCGATCTCTGCCTTAACTTATCGAAACACTTCACCTTTTTTCAGAAAAAGAAGGAAATACCGCGTGCCATGACGCTATCAACAACCAATCAGTTTCTTCAAAAAGTGCGTCAGACCATCATCGCGCATCACCTTTTAGAACCGGGCAATTCGCTGTTGGTAGCAGTTTCAGGGGGACCCGACTCGGTCGCACTCCTTCACAGTCTAGTGATGCTGTCCAAGCAACAAGAGTGGCGCCTCGGCATTGCACACTTAAATCACAACCTGCGTACTGACGCAGCACGCGACGCCTCTTTTGTAGACTCACTGGCAAAGAAACTCGACCTTCCCTGTTACGTTGAAAAAAAAAACGTCGCCGCCTATCGAAAAAAAAACAAATTATCCCTTGAAGAAGCCGCCCGTGATATCCGTCTCCGCTTCCTCCACCAAACCGCCAGAACGCATCAATACCAAAAAATCGCGATGGGACATCATGCGGATGACAATGCGGAACTGATTCTCATGAACTTTCTCCGTGGTAGCGGACTGAAAGGGCTGATCGGAATGGCCCCCCAGCGGAATCTTTCGATAGATGGCACCCATGGGAGGCCGGTGGGGCTGGTCCGCCCCCTAATTCAATGTAAGCGCAAAGAAATTTTGGCATTTCTGGCAGAACAACACTGTGCCTTTGTTCACGATATTACCAATGATGACCTCCGTTATCGCCGTAACCGCATCCGCCATGAATTGATACCGCTAATCGAGCGGTTCTATAACCCGAATATTGTGGATACAGTAAACCGAATGGCAGATGTGATGTCATCGGAAAAATCGTGGATAACTGAAATGGCGGTACTGGTACGAAAAGAAGCGGTATTGGAAAAAGAGGGGGGCAAAATAAAACTCTCAATCTCAAAAATCATACCACTGCCCACGGCGCTGCTGCGTCAAGTCTTGAGAGATTCCATTTTGGAAGTGAAGGGCACCCTTCGAAAAATCACGTACACTCATATTATGGCCGCCATACACCTTATAAAGGTGGGCCCGACTACAGGCACCCTTGATCTGCCGGACCGATTGCGAGTCACCCGCGAGAAAGACATTCTGTCGTTTGTTGTTGAAACGGTGCCGCTGCGGCACCTTGGTCCGCGACATCTTCCAATAAACGATCCTGATTTTGAGTATTCCATGGAAGGTCCCGGAAGCATTTTCATAAAGGAACTTGGCATAAGATGTCATGTGTCTGAAGCGCCGGCGGTTCCACCTCCGGAGTCTGGAAAAGCTGGACAGAATGTTGCCTTTTTTGATATGGATATCGTATCATATCCGTTGATGATACGGAAGGTTAGGAATGGCGACCGTTTCACACCGTTAGGGATGACGGGCACCCAAAAGATCCATAAATTTTTTAGCGACCACAAAGTTCCATTGCCCGAACGCCAGCGTTGCCCGGTGTTGGTAAGTGGCAGCTGTATAATATGGGTGGTAGGCCATCGTCTCAATGATTGGGCCAAGGTAACCACAGACACCAAACGTATCCTCAAAGTTGCCTTTTGCCTTGCTTGATAGCCAATCGTGATTATTATCAATGGATGTGCTATTTGACGCTGAAGGATCATCATGTAATATATTAGGGAATGCAAAAACTTCGTATGTTAAAAAAAGCTGAGGAGGTAGTAACTTTTGAACCCATTTTATAAGAACTTAGCATTGTGGCTTGTCATTACGCTAATGATGATAATGCTGTATAATCTGTTTAACCAGCAACATCTTTCCGACGCCAACATGTCTTACACGGAATTTCTATCCATGGTCGAAGATGATCGCATCAACGAAGTCATCATTCAAGGCCAGGAACTGATCATCACCGACGCCAACAGACGTCGCTATAAGGTATATGCACCTCAAGATGCTGATTTGATTAAAATTCTGCGCCAAAAAGGAATTGTCATTCAGGCGAAACCACCTGCAGAAACGCCCTGGTATATGTCCATTCTGGTCTCCTGGTTCCCCATGATTGTGCTGATTGGCGTGTGGATTTTTTTCATGCGTCAAATGCAATCGGGTGGCGGGAAAGCCATGTCTTTCGGTAAAAGCCGTGCAAGACTCATGAGCGACCAGGCCGAAAAGGTAACCTTTGAAGATGTGGCGGGAATAGACGAAGCCAAAGAGGAACTTGAAGAGATTGTCGATTTCTTGAAAGACCCTAAAAAATTCACCCGCCTGGGAGGTCGTATCCCAAAGGGTGTTCTGCTGACCGGCCCACCGGGTACAGGGAAGACGCTACTTGCCAGAGCGATTTCAGGTGAAGCAGGGGTTCCTTTTTTCAGCATAAGTGGTTCGGATTTTGTCGAAATGTTTGTCGGGGTGGGAGCATCTCGCGTCCGTGATCTGTTTGTTCAAGGCAAAAAGAACGCCCCTTGCATTATTTTTATCGATGAAATTGACGCAGTGGGACGCCATCGGGGTGCCGGGTTGGGGGGTGGTCACGACGAGCGGGAACAGACCCTCAACCAGTTACTGGTTGAAATGGATGGCTTTGAATCCAATGAAGGTGTTATTTTGATTTCTGCCACCAACCGCCCGGATGTCCTCGATCCAGCATTACTTCGACCGGGACGGTTTGACAGGCAGGTTGTGGTCTCTCTGCCGGATATCCGCGGGCGTGAAAAAATTCTAAAAGTGCATATGCGCAAGACCCCCATAGCAGCGGATGTGGACCCCATAATCCTTGCAAAAGGTACCCCCGGCTTCTCAGGCGCAGATCTGGAAAATTTAGTCAACGAAGCAGCGCTCATTGGTGCCAAACGGGACAAGGAAAAAGTCGACATGGTGGACTTTGAAGACGCAAAAGATAAAGTCTATATGGGACTTGAACGTAAATCAAAGGTCATTAAAGAAGAAGATCGAAAAACAACGGCATACCATGAGGCCGGTCATGCCCTGGTGGCCCGATTCTTACCCCATACCGATGCGGTTAACAAAATCACGATCATCCCCCGGGGACGGGCAGCCGGTGTCACCTGGTTTTTGCCGGAAGAGCGGGATTTTAAATACAAGGACCAGTTGGAAAGCGAATTGTCGGTCGCCTTTGGCGGCCGCGTCGCCGAAGAGCTTGTCTTTGATCGTATCAGCACGGGTGCCTCCAATGATATCAAACAGGCAACAGCCCTTGCACAAAAAATGGTTCGCACCTGGGGAATGAGCAAAGCCCTGGGACCACTTTCCTATGATCAAGGCGAAGAACAAATTTTTCTGGGCCGGGAAATTTCCCAGCATCGGGACTACTCTGAATCAACGGCCGATAAAATTGATAGCGAAGTGAACAAACTTATTATAGAAGCTTACGACCGCTCCAAAACGGTTCTTGAAGAAAATATTGACATCCTGCATAGTCTTTCGAATGTTTTATTGGAAAAAGAAACTGTTATGGGAAAAGAGCTGGACGAACTGATCACCACCATGCGACCGGATTTCATTCTACATAAAAAAGAAGAGGACGAAACCTCCACTGAAACGGAATAGCATGCCAGAGCACATCATGACCTGTGGAAACCACTGTTTTGATTTTCAGCAAAGGCCCGCTGTTATGGGGGTCCTGAATGTAACGCCGGATTCGTTTTCCGATGGCGGACGTTTCTTTTCACATGATGCAGCCCTTGCCCAGGGGCGTAAGCTTCTGGAAGCCGGTGCTGACATCCTTGATATTGGGGGGGAGTCTACCCGACCTTTTTCCGATCCGGTATCGGTCGAAGAAGAAATTAAGCGAGTCGTGCCGGTGATCACCCGTCTTGCTGAGAATCTCTCCATTCCCATTTCAATTGACACCACCAAGGCGGAGGTGGCCAAACAGGCAGTTGCGGCTGGGGCAACAATCATAAATGATATCAGTGCACTTTATGGAGATCCGGAGATGGCCTCGGTAGCAGTGGAGACAGGGGTCCCGGTAATACTCATGCACATGAAAGAAGCGCCAAAAACCATGCAGATTGCGCCTGTTTATGACGACGTTGTTTCTGAAGTTGGAGAATATTTAGGCAAGGCCGTTGAAAATGCTGTGGCGAAAGGTATTGGTAGGGAAAAAATTATCATTGATCCGGGCATCGGGTTTGGAAAGACCATCGGGCATAATCTCCAGCTCATCGCCCGACTTCAGGAATTGAAATTCATAAGCTGCCCAATTTTGGTGGGACCTTCCAGGAAATTCTTCCTTCGCCAACTGATCAAGCCCTCTGATCAACAGGATATTCCGGCCAATCAACCAATTGTTGAAACAGCGACCCAGGCAGCAGTATCTGCATCGATTCTAAACGGTGCGGATATCGTTCGTGTCCATGATGTAAAAAGCACACGCATTACGGTTACCATTATCAACGCTATCAAACAAGCCCGACAAGATGGCAAATGAAGGTTATTGATTGAACAAAAAGCGCATTTTATCCTGGTTTTTTATCATGTTGTGCCTTTGTTGCGTCGCAACGTTTACCTTCTGGCAAGACATTACTTTTGAGGAGAGAGACCTCTTTGTCCCAATTCAATATGATAATCTGCCAAGGGATGCCATCGTAACCGGAACTGCTCTGAAAGGACTTGAAATAACCATACGCGGAAAAAAGGCGATCACAGACGCCTTTTTGAAGGAAAAACGTGTCTATTCCATCGATCTTTCCCAGGAGATCCCCGGGATTGTAACCCTCCCCATCGACATAGACCGCCTTCAAATTCCAAAAGGCGTTTCGTTGTTGAACATCTCGCCAACAGATGTGATTCTTCGTATTGAATCAAAGACGGAAAAGGTCCTTCCCATTGCAGTCGCACTTATGGGAAAACCAGCTGCGGGATATAACGTGGGGCAGATCACTATCGATCCCCCGGAGATCAAACTGACGGGTGCCGAAAAAATCATTACGAGCCTTGATCAGGTGCATACAAAACCGATAAAAGTAGATGGGATGTCCGAATCCTTTAAAAAGGAAATTTCCGTGGATCTGCCTGAAAATATTAAAGTTTTAAATACGAACAGGCTTGTAACCGTTGCGATAACCATTGAAGCCCAGGTGGTTGTTAAAAAATATGAAAATATTCCTGTGAACGGCCGCAATACGATGTATCCATATGATATTCAACCATCCACCATTGATGTTACGGTAAAAGGACCTGAACTTGCATTGGCAGATCTGGCTCTTGAAAATTCCCTGCAAGCCTATGTGGACCTAACGGATTTGGCACCAGGGGTTTATGCACGGCGCGCTAAAATCAATCTACCGATTGGTCTCACCCTCGTGGATGCAACGCCTGGCGTTTTTACGGTTACCATTAATCCATAATCAAAAGAGGGATGATCATGCTTTTTGTCGTTGATGTTGGCAATACCCATACCGTACTCGGCATCTATGATGGAAAACAGCTCAAGCAAGATTGGCGGATCCATACGGAACCAAATGCCACGGAAGATGAATTCAGTATCCTGGCAGGAAGCCTTTTTGCAAGAAGCAATATTCAAACCGATCACATTGACAAAACCATCATCTCCTGTGTGGTTCCCCCAATGGTGGCTTTGCTGGATGCCTTCTGCCGAAAATATCTGAATCACGCCCCCCACTGGATATCTGCCGAATCAGTCTCAATGATGCCTATCCGGTATAATAACCCAGCAGAAGTGGGGGCCGATCGAATTGTAAATGCAGTCGCCGCCTACCACAAATACCAACAAAGCCTTATTATCATTGACTTTGGCACTGCTACGACGTTTGATGTGGTTTCGGCAAGAGGGGAGTATTTGGGCGGCGCCATTAGCCCGGGCATTATTGTAGCTTCGGAAGCCCTTTACAGCCATGCCTCCAAATTGCCCCGGGTGGAAATTTTTCATCCGCCGGACAAAGTCATCGGAAAAGACACCATCGGCAGCATACAATCGGGTATTATTTTCGGGTATGCGGGTCTTGTGGACGGAATCGTGTCACGAATGAAAAAGGAAATGGATTCAATACCAAAAATAATTGCCACGGGGGGATTGGGGCGTCTCATGCATGGCGTTTCAGAAACCATTGAAGTGGTAGAACCTTCGTTAACACTGGAAGGACTTCGCCTTATCAGTGACAAACTATAGTTGAACTATCAAGAGGAAAATCAATGAACAACGGAAATTCATTCCAAAGAATAAGCGGGACGCCCCGCTACGTGATAGATGAAGAGCTATCACAAATTGTAAACCTGTCCATGGTTCTTGAAATGCCCTTATTACTAAAGGGGGAACCGGGTACAGGAAAAACAATGCTGGCCCACGCCATCGCCGAAAGTCTTCACATGCCATTGATCGTACTGAATGTAAAATCCAGCATGAAACTGGTTGAAGCCCTATATCAATACGATACACTGACACGCTTAAATGACAGCCGCTTCGGTGATTCTCAAAGAGATGTCAGCAATATTGAAAATTACATTAAAATGGGAAAAATCGGGCAGGCGTTTGTGGCGGATGCAAGAACGGTGTTGCTGATTGATGAAATCGATAAAGCGGATACCGATTTTCAGGATGACATGTTGGATGTATTGGACCAGATGGAATTTGACATTATTGAAATTGATAAAACCATTCAGGCAAAACATCGACCAGTGATCATCATAACGTCTAATGCTAAAAAAGATCTGTCAGACCCTTTCTTGGGACGATGCAATTTTCATCACATCGCTTTTCCGGATGATGACATGATGCGAAAAATTATCAATGTTCATTTCCCGGACGTTGATAAATGTCTCAGGGACAGCGCGATTCAAACTTTTTACCAGCTGCGCAAATTGAATGACATTGAAAAAAAACCAGCAACCAGGGAACTTATCAATTGGGTTCGCGCACTTAATGCAGATCCTGATTTCCACCCCAAGCAATTGGCCAAAGGCCAGACGCCATACCTTGGTGTTCTGTTCAAAAAGAGTCGGGACTATGAACATGCCAACAGGGTGTTCAATCGGGTTGGATAGGAATCTTCCGTGGTGCCAAACGGACAACACCCATTCGGTTAATCATGTTTTTAAACTTTTTTTATCAACTTAAAAATCACGGCATTCCAGTCAGCCCGACTGCTTTTCTAAGCCTTCACAAAGCGTTAAGTCTCGGCTTGATCAATAGTCTTGATGAGTTTTACACCGCATCACGGGCCCTACTGGTGAAAAGTGAGCGCTATTTTGACCTATATGATCAGATTTTTGCCGCCTACTTCAAAGGGGCAGATTTGCCTAACGAAGAATCGCTGGCAATTGATGATATGGCAGCCGCATTGCTTGAAGAGTGGCTGAGGGACCCGAAAACCATCACAAGCTATTTTGGAATCGATGAAAATGCGCTTCGCAGACTCACCCCCGAAGCCCTGTTAGAATACTTTAAAAAAATATTGGAAGAACAAACCGAACGGCATGACGGTGGGAATCGATGGATCGGTACGGGCGGCACTTCCCCGGTGGGTCATTCTGGATTTCATCCGGGTGGTATGCGCGTCGGTGGTGTCTCTCGAGGCAAATCTGCCGTCAAAGTTGCCCTGGATAGGCGATATCGGGACTATTCCCTTCAAGGCCCCCTGACCCAAGCCCTGGTGGGCGAAGCCCTTAAGCGATTGCGACATATGCGCCCCGCCGGCCCAAAAGACCGCGTCAACGTTGACAGCACTATCTATCAAACCATGAAAAACGGGGGCGAAATTGAAATCATTTTTGATCGCGCCCTCAAAGACCGGTTAAAGGTAATCCTCCTGATTGACAATGGTGGATGGTCCATGGACCCCTATGTCACCATTGTACAAACGCTCTTTAGTTATGCCAGCGCTCAGTTCAAAGAACTAAAAACCTATTTTTTTCATAATACGATATATGAAACCGTCTGGCAGGACCCTGCTCGTTACAAGAAACCGAAGCCGATCCGTGATTTTATAAAATTAGACCCTGAAACACGGATTATCGTTGTGGGGGATGCAAGCATGGCGCCTTATGAACTTATGGCACGGGATGGATCTATTTACATATCAGACCGCGCCGGTCGTCCGAGTGTCGAATGCCTCAGATATATCACCAAAACCTTTCGCCATACCATATGGCTCAACCCGGTCCGCGAAAACCATTGGCCTTACACTCAAACAATTGACATCATAAGAAAGATATTTCCAATGGTGGAACTGTCCATTGATGGGCTGGAAAAAGCGGTCACACTGCTAATGGAAAAATAGATTGGCCAGAAAAACTCAGGAAATACCCATTTCAGCCTCTAAGGCTTCGATGTTTTTTTGAATAATCTGTTTCTCTGCTTCCGTCAGATCGGCATCTTGAAGCCGCATACGAAGACCAAGCAGTTGCATCTCTTGCCTGTATTCATAACAGGTATATTTGTTTTGTTGTTCCATATAAAAAAATGTCTAGCACTGACCGTGAATGTCTTAATAACAGACTACAATCGGCCTAGCTTTTTAAGTGTGTCTCGATAAACCCGGTAAAACAGCTGATGGTCTGTCAACCCTCTGCTCAGGATTTTTCCAAAATCTTCAATATTTGTCAAATTGACAATCAGATTGACGCTCCTGTTCAGAGCCATCATGTAATCCATGGTTCGAAACCGGGAGCTGAGCATTGTCACAAAGATATGCCTTCGAATAGCCATATTCAACCGTTCAAGATAAATCATAACGGAATTGGCATTCGGATCCGGGGTATCATAACTCTCATTAATGATGATCAGGTCATAATCGTGGTAACGCATTTTTTTAAGAGCATCTCTGGCAGATTCCGGAACCGTAATGTAATATTCCATAAGCTCTAAAACAGAGGTGATCTGCTCTCGAATAACGTTATCCTGTTCGCACACCAGGGCAGTTTTCCCCTCTTCCTCTATAAAGTCAAAAGGCTTTTCAGATGCATCATACTGTTCATTCGAAGTTTCACTTTCAGCCTTTTTGACCGCCGGTGCTCCAATCGTTATCTTTCCCTTACATTTTGGACAAGGGACCGATGCCACTTTGCCCTCAGGTATCTTTTCATCTGGAATCTTAAACTTTGCTTGGCACTGACCGCAAATCACTTGCATAATGGTATTATGGCCCCCCGTCCTCGCAATTTCTCAACATTGAGAATCTTTTAAAAGTGGGAATTCAATTGGTCATTGGTGATGTCACCACACAATGCTGATATTAAACAGCCTTTAATTTGGCTATGGTCGCTACTTACTGATATTTTCGTGATATCCCCTGTCAATTTCAAGACTTTCGATATCGGTTGTGGCCTCTCCCCTTTCGCTCTTGATGGAATCGATCCCCCGACCGACGACACCCCGTCTGGAAGAATAGGCAAGTGCGGTCTCCTGAGTGATAAGCCCCTGCTTGTAGAGATCGACAATGTAATCATCAAATGTCGTCATACCGAAGGCCCGACCTGCCTGCATAATATCATAGTAGGTCTTACCTTCGGACTCCCCATGGAGAACGGCATCCTTTACCCGAAGGCCGGTGCTTAAAATCTCAAAAGCCGCCACCCGCCCGCCGCCAACTTTGGGCAAAAGCCGCTGACAGACAATCCATCGAATCGTGTCGGCCAAACGAATACGAATCTGATTCTCCTCTTCACTGCTAAACATGCCAAGAACACGGTTGATTGTCTGACCAGCATCCACCGTATGAAGGGTTGTAAACACCAAATGCCCGGTTTCAGCTGCACCGAGGCCAATTTCCACCGTCTCCCGGTCACGCATCTCACCGACCAGAATCACTTTGGGGGCCTGTCGCAGGGCAGCCCGAAGCCCATTTGCAAAGCTGTTAAAATCTGCCCCCAATTCCCGCTGGTTAAAGGTAGATTGCTTATGGGGGTGCTGATATTCGACCGGATCTTCCAGCGTAACCACATGGACCGACTTTTCCTCATTAATTTCATTTAAAATCGCAGCAAGGGAGGTGGATTTACCAGACCCGGTGGCACCGGTTACAATTACGATGCCATTGAGTTCCTTGGAAATCTTATGAAAGGACTCGGGCAGTTCGAGTTCTCGGATAGTTGGAATTTTGGTTTCAAGTTTTCGAAGAACAATGGAATAATTGTTAGATTGTGAAAATACGTTGACACGAAACCGAGCCTTGCCAGCCAAGTGGTAGGAAAGGTCACAAGAACCGTCCGTGAGCAACCGCTCTGTGAGCCGTGCGTCCTGATTGATGAGGTTCATGGCGATCATTTCCACTTGAAAGGGTGTCAACTCCCTAAAATCAGGGTCCATTTCAACTGGCACCAATTCTCCAGAGCTTTCCACCTGGAGCGGTTTCCCAACGGTCAAGTTCAGGTCAGATACGTTTCCATGGGCATCTAACATTTTGGTGAGGATATGATCGATCTCTTGTTTCTTCATTTGCGATCTCTCTGGTCTTAAGTATTATCTTTTATACAGTGGCACTGCAACCATTTTTCCGCAAGAATAATTGTCATCACAACACGTTACAAGGGTTACGCCTCTGTAAAATCGTCCGGTGGCGCCTTAAGGAACGGCTTGAACCTTGCTTTGTCATTGGCCTTTGCATAGGCCTCATCCGGGCTGATCATGCCATTTTTATAAAGCTCCATGATTGCGTCATCCAGCAACTGCATACCATATTTTTTCCCGGTCTGAATCATTGACGGAATTTGATGGGTTTTTGATTCCCGAATAAGGTTTCGGACCGCCGGGGTAGCAATTAATATTTCTAGCGCCGCCACTCGTCCCACCTTGTCAATTCTTTTAAAAAGCGTCTGTGCCACCACCGCCCGAAGACTGTCTGAAAGAGTGGAGCGGATCTGGGCCTGCTCGGTAGATGGGAAGACTTCAATGATACGATCCACCGTCTTTGGCGCACTCGATGTATGCAGGGTGCCGAAAACAAGATGCCCCGTTGAAGCCGCTTCGATCGCAAGCGATATGGTCTCGAGGTCCCGCATTTCCCCCACCAGAATCACATCCGGATCCTCGCGAAGCGCACCACGAAGTGCGGCAGAAAACGTCTGGGTATGAAGTCCCACTTCACGGTGGTTCACAATACAAGATTTGCTTTGGTGGACAAATTCGATTGGATCCTCGACCGTAATAATGTGATCCTTCCGAACGTCGTTTGCCACATCAATGATCGCCGCCAACGTGGTTGATTTACCACTCCCGGTGGGTCCGGTGACAAGTACCAGTCCTCTGGGCAAGCTCGCCAGTTTGGGTATCACCGGCGGCAATCCAAGTTTTTCAGCGCTCAGTATGTTGCTTGGAATCTCCCTGAAAACCGCTCCCACGCCATTTTTTTGCATAAAAAAATTGGCCCTGTATCTTGCAAGCCCCGGAATTTCATATCCGAAGTCGACATCTCCGGTTTCTTCGAATACTTTTATTTTGTCTTCAGGTGCAATTTCATACAGCATGCTACGGAGCTCATCGTTTCCTAGTGTTTTATACTTAATCCGTTCGATTTCACCCCGTAACCGCAGTGCCGGCGGTAATCCAGCCGTCAGGTGAAGGTCGGATGCGCCCTGATCGTTCATCAATTTAAAAAATGCATCTATTTTGGCCATACATCACTCCCAACAAAGTAGAATACAAGCCCGAATAGGCTCATTAGAATACCAGACGAACAAGTTATATTATCAATCGGATCATTTAGAAAAAAGTTTAGTGTCATCTTTAATTCATTTAGATGACCGGTTGCAGGGAGCCCCCCTATTATGTGGTATCACCGAAAATGGAAAGCAATAGAACGACATTCTGATATGGTACGGACTATCTATCCCCGACTGGGGCTTACTTTTGCAGTATCTTCAGTTTGGCATCTTCCTGTTCGAGGTTTTTCTCTTCCTCTTTGCCAATATCCAACATTTGGGTATGGGCCTCCAGGATAGATCGAATTTGGATTTCGATCTGGGTCCGCTGGCGCTTTAGCTCAGCAATATCCTCGTGCAACTGTGCCAAACGGTTGTGGGCCCGATTCAGTATTTTTTCAGCCTTAACCTCTGCTTCAGCAATGGTCAGCTCCGCATTCTTGCGGGCATTTTCCTTCATCTGCTCTATAGTCTTTTGGGATTCGAGCATCACACGTTTGAAGGTATCTTCACGCTCCTTGAATCCCTTGAGTTCAGCTTCAAGCCGCTGCACCTCGCCCCGGGATCGCCGAATCTCCTCTTGGAAAGATTCAAGCGTACCTGCCACCCGCTCTAAAAACGCATCCACTTCCTCGATATCAAATCCGCGAAATCGGATACGAAACTGATGCTGTTCAATGTCAAGTGGTGTCATTTTCATGATCTGTTCTCCTTACTTTTTGGCTATAGTATTGTTTGCGCAAGCTGCTTTAAACTGTTAACCAAAAATATTTGTAAAAAGATCACGCCTAACAAAACCAGAATAGGTGAAAAGTCAATCCCGCCAAAATTGATTGGAACATACCGTCGAATATAACCAAGCACCGGCTCTGTCACATTGTAAATAAAACGAACAATAGGATTATAGGGGTCTGGATTTACCCAAGATAAAACGGCACGCGCTACCACAATCCACATAAAAATCACAAGAACGTAATCAAGCACTGTGGCGATAGCGAGAAAAAAATATCCAAAGATGTACATATGAGAGTTTACCTTTAATTGAGGGTCTTTTGGTATTATTTTTGTCAGATCTCTTAATTTTGTCAAACAAATTAAATATATATTGCTTAGAAGTCAAGATAATTTGCCATAAACCCGTTGACACTTACTCCGATAAAAGGATATCTTAATAAGAATAAATATTGATAATAAGTTTATTAATATGCTTTTTTTAGCAGTGTTGTTGATCCTGTCTTAGATATGCCTTAGATTTATACAAGTAACGGTAGTAACGAAAAGGAATCCTCTGCATATGAATAACTCGATTGGTTTCATTGGTGCAGGTAACATGGGCGAAGCGATTATTGGCGCTGTCATCGGTGCTAAATTGTCTCCACCGTCCGCCATTTATGCCAGTGATGTAAACCAGGAACGACTCAATACAATCAATACCAATTATGGTATCCATGTCACTAAGGATAACCATACTGTCTTTAACACATGCGATACAATTGTGCTGGCTGTTAAACCTCAACAGATGGATGACATTCTGTCCGATATCATACGTCACGTTGAATTATCTAATACAGGAAAAAAATTAATCATCTCCATTGCAGCGGGCATCCGCATCGAAAAAATCGAGTCTCATTTATATGCCGCCGTTTCAAAAGAAAGGCGGGCGGACTTCCCCATTATACGTGTAATGCCAAACACGCCGGCATTGGTTCTTAAAGGTGTCTCGGGTATGAGCGCCAATCGGTTTGCCACCGATGAAGATATAGCGGCCGCCCGATCGATTCTATCTGCTATGGGCTCAGTGGTCGAATTAAAGGAAGATGACTTGGATGCGGTAACCGCGGTCTCTGGTTCCGGTCCTGCTTATGTTTTCTATCTTGCAGAGTCAATGATTGACGCCGGTATAGGGCTTGGCCTATCTCCGGAAAAAGCCAGAGCACTTACCCTCGGTACCATTGCCGGGGCCGTATCCTTGTTAGAGAAAAGCGGAGAGCCGCCTGAGCAATTACGACAAAAGGTAACCTCTCCCGGCGGCACCACTGAAGCCGCAGTCCATGTACTTGATGCCCACCATGTAAAAACGACTGTTGTGAATGCGATCACCGCGGCGGCTGAACGGTCCAGGGCCTTGAGCAAATGAGTCTTTTTAGTATTTTAACAACCGATACCTAAAAAGAAACGGTAAGATAACCATGTTTGCAGAAACCGTGACATATTCAGCCGCCCTGTTGGCAGGCCTCCTTTCCTTCTTTTCACCATGCGTGTTGCCTCTGATCCCCGCGTATTTTACATTTATTACCGGGTTTTCTCTTGATGAATTAACCTCTCGCCAGGACATGGAGATTCGAAAAAAAGTAATCCTGTCTACAGTGGCCTACATTTTAGGCTTCTCTTTTATCTTCATTCTCATGGGCGCTTCCGCTTCTTTCCTAGGAAGCTTTCTATTCAAGTATATTAATTACATTCGTGTCGGCGGCGGCATTTTTATTCTGATTTTCGGCATCCATTTGACGGGACTTTTTCGAATCCGGTTTCTTGAATTTGAAAAACGGGTCCATCTTGATAAAAAACCCCTCCATTTTCTCGGCACCTTTATTATCGGTATGGCTTTTGGCACCGGATGGAGTCCCTGCATCGGTCCACTGCTTGGATCAATTCTGATTATTGCTGGCAGCAAGGACACTGTATTCCAAGGGATTGCCCTTTTGGGCGTCTATTCCCTTGGACTTGGCATTCCCTTTTTGATTTTATCGATTTTTATAAATTTCATTCTTATATTTCTAAAAAAAGCGGCACCAGCCATGCGATATTTGAATTTTATTGGCGGGATTCTGCTCATTATCGTTGGCATTTTGCTCGTAACAAATAAACTTAATTTTATGCCAATCCAAGGCTAAGGAGTATCACCACATGAAAACAATTTCTCATATATTTTTAATCACCCTCACGCTTTGCTGTTTTGTGTTTTCAGTGCACTGCGTTCCTGCAGAGCAATCTGGAAATTCCAAAACGGTTGCCAGCGTCTCCCAAGAGCCTTCTACCATCCAGTGGGTTTCATACGACACGATCACTTTGGGCAAAACAGAGGGCAAAAAGGTACTGCTCTATTTTTATGCCGACTGGTGCCACTACTGTAAGGAAATGAACAAAAATACCTTCACTGAAGAATCTGTAATAAACTACATCAACGAAAATTTTGTGGCCATCAAAGTCAACCGTGACAAAGAAAAAGACGTGGCAGATAAACATCCAGCGCGGGGTCTTCCTTCCACTTGGTTTTATAAAGCAGATGGCGAGAAGATTACCGAGTTACCCGGGTATGTCAAACACGATAACTTCTTGCATATCTTAAAATATATCCAAACCGATAGTTTTGATAAAATGAATTTCAAGGAATACATGGAGCAGCAGAAATAGCCAGGGGGTGGGAGGATAGCACCATCACAGGCAACAAAAAAATGGGGCCGTCGGCCGGACGAATCCCAACAGTTTTTTTGTCAGCTCATTTTTTAAAGCGATAGGTATTTCTCCGAATTAACCGGAGGGTGATACTGACGAAACCGCTTGCGCTGAGCAAAATTAGCAATGCGGGAAGCCATAAGAAGTGATGGTTATCGGGGACCTCAGACGCTGCTGAAATACCTGAACAGGCAAACAAAAATACCAAGGACAGGAAGAGGAGGAGTGTGAAACAAACAACGTCCCCATCGTACCAAGGCACAATCTCTTTTCGAAATACTGGGGATTGATCAAACATGGGCGTCCATCCGGTAGTGTCTGATTAAATAACCCCTTTATATTCCGCCGAAGCGGAAAAAATCAAGTCATGATAGACCGATTCCCCCGTTTTTTTCACTTTTTTTTCTTTCATTTTTTACTGGTATTTATCAATACGATTTTTTGCTTCTCAAGCGGATGCACGATGACACCAACAGTTACAAGAAATCCCCCCCAAAGCCCCTTGCAAAAAAATACCATCATTTCAGGCAAAACTGGACAGCCAATTTCCTTTGAGGAACTCATTCGGGATCTTGCAACCGTTCAGATCATTTACATCGGAGAAATCCACACCGACCCGTTCCATCATAAAATTCAACTTGATATCATTAAGGCCATTTTTCAGATTAAACCCGAGCTTACAGTTGGCATGGAAATGTTTGACCGCTCTTATCAACCGCAGTTGGACAAGTGGTCCAGGAATGAACTTAATGAAGCCTCATTTTTGGAAAGCGTACATTGGTATGCAAATTGGAAATTTCGATTCGGTCTCTACCGTGACATTCTGTTATTCATACAGGAAAAGAGATTGCCGCTTTTGGGGCTGAATATCCCGTTTCATATTCCGCCTAAAATTGCCACCGGTGGTATTAACTCACTGCGGAATGAAGAACGAAAGTACTTGCCAAACAGCCTTGATTTTTCAAACGAAGCACATCGTGCCTATGTAAAAGCCATATTCGGAATGCATCAAATTCCCGGCAGGAATGATTTTGAAAAATTTTATGCCGCCCAGTGTGTCTGGGATGATAGCATGGCGGAAGCAATCGCAGCACACCGTAATAACAGCCCGATAGTGGTATTGGCTGGAAACGGCCATATCATTCACAAATTTGGTATCCCAGATAGGGCGTTCGAACGAACCGGAGCGGCTTTCCGAACGATTTATCTTGCCTCAGCCGGCAAAAAAATAAACACGGATTGGGCCGATTATATTTGGGTAACGCCCGTCCAGAAAGAAACCAAACACCCGTTTTAGACCAACGCCAACATCCTGCTTTTACGGGCATTCCACGTCTGTCGACCCAATTTTCAAGAAAAGCGCAATATGTTGTTTTTTTTTATTGACAGACAACAACATCTTGGATACGTTGAAACCTGCCTTGGGGATGAAGCGTGTCCCGAAATCCTCCAACATAAAGCGTTAAACCCGTTATTTTTTGTAAATTCAGCAAAAATCTTTTTTAACCCCAAAGAAAGAATTGCAGAGGTGCTGCCAGTGATTGAAAAGATTAAAAAACGAGATGGACGAATGGTTGATTTCGATTCCTCAAAAATCACAACCGCCATTGCGAAGGCCGGTAAGGCAACGGGCGAGTTCACTGAGCGTGACGCCAGAAAAATGACCTTGCGCGTGCTTACCCTCATACATGATCTTCGAATGGGCCCAAATCCTGAAGTAGAGGAAGTCCAGGACATCGTTGAACGGGTACTTCTCGATTCTCCTTACTACAAAACTGCCAAGGCATACATCATATATCGGGAGCAACACTCTCAAATACGGAACCTTGCCACAGCGGCAAATGTCGATCTGGTCGAAAACTACATCCAAAAGCTTGACTGGAAAATCAAAGAAAATAGCAACATGTGTTATTCTCTGCAGGGACTTAACAACTACATTTCGTCGGATATTACGTCAGAATATTGGCTCAGCCGCATCTATCCGCCAGAAATTCGAAGGGCCCATAAAAGCGGGGACATCCACATTCATGATCTGAGCCTGCTGTCTGTATATTGTGTGGGATGGGATCTAAAAGATTTACTGAAACAAGGGTTCAAGGGCGTTGCGGGTAAAGTGGAAAGCGCGCCGCCGAAACACCTGCGGTCCGCCCTGGGTCAGATTGTCAATTTTTTCTATACCCTTCAGGGAGAAGCTGCTGGGGCACAGGCCCTTTCCAATTTCGACACCCTGCTGTCCCCATTTGTCCGGTTTGACGACCTCGAATATAACGAAGTCAAACAAGCCCTTCAGGAATTTGTATTCAACATTAACATCCCGACCCGCGTAGGATTTCAAACGCCGTTTACAAACATCACCATGGACCTGTGCGTCCCGTCCATCTTAAAAGACCACCCCGTCATCATCGGTGGTGTTGAGCAAGACGTTACTTATGACAAGTTCCAACCGGAAATGGACCTCATCAACATGGCCTTTGCAGAAGTTATGATGGAAGGAGACGCAAAAGGTCGGGTGTTCACCTTTCCAATCCCTACATACAATATTACCTCTGATTTTGACTGGAACAATCCAAACCTCGATCTTATCTGGCAGATGACCGCCAAATACGGCATTCCTTATTTTTCGAACTTTATTAATTCAGACATGTCGCCTGAAGATGCCCGGTCCATGTGCTGCCGACTAAGACTCGACAATCGGGAACTTTTAAAAAGAGGCGGTGGCCTTTTTGGCGCGAACCCTCTCACCGGCTCCATTGGCGTTGTCACGTTAAACCTTCCGAGAATTGCCTTTCAGTCAACCAACAAAGATGAGTTTTTTGCTTCCCTAAAAGAAAGGCTTGACCTTGCTGTCGAAAGCTTAATTATCAAACGTAAGATCCTTGAAAAATTCACCGACAAGAATCTTTACCCCTATTCCAAACACTATCTCAATGATATCAAGGAAAGGTCGGGGCTTTACTGGAAAAACCATTTCTCAACGGTTGGAATTATTGGCATGAACGAAGCATGCATCAATTTTATCGATGAGGATATTGCCAGTGACACCGGTCAGGCGTTCGCCATGGAAGTAATGGACTTTTTGAGAGAAGCCCTTGCTGCTGTTCAGGAAACCACCGGTGATATTTTTAACCTTGAGGCGACACCTGCAGAAGGCACCTCTTACCGACTCTGCATGCTGGATAAAAAACAGCTGCCCGGAATTATTTGCTCCAATGAAGCAGAGTACCAAAATGGCGCTGCCCCCTATTACACGAACTCAACCCAACTCCCCGTTAACTACACGGACGATGTATTTGAAACATTGATGCTTCAGGACGGCCTGCAAACAAAATACACCGGGGGAACCGTTCTTCATATGTTTCTTGGAGAACAGATTCAAGACGTTGAAACGGTCAAAATGCTGGTCAAAAAAACGGCCACCAATTTTCGATTACCATACTTTACCTTGTCCCCGACCTTCAGTGTTTGTACCTCCCATGGATACCTGAACGGTGAGCAGGCGACCTGCCCCATCTGTGACCAAGATACCGAAGTTTATTCGCGGGTGGTGGGATATCTCAGGCCTGTAAATCAATGGAATGATGGCAAACTTGCAGAATTTAAAATCCGAAGGACATTTAAAATACCAAACTTAGAAAAGACAACCATAGCCAACCCTCAAATAGTTCAACCGGTTTCAATGCCTAAAAGGGAAGAAGAAATGGAACCTGCTGCATCCGTTGCAGTCCACTAAGAATAGAAATGTTTTTTGGGGGAATACAAAAAAATTCGTTTATTGATTTTCCCCGTCATATCAGCTGTGTACTTTTTGTGCCGGGATGTAATTTTACATGCCCCTATTGCCATAATGCGGACTTGGCCCAAAATAAGCTTGAAACCCTGCAACGTATTACCGAAAAAGATGCCTTAGATTTTCTGGAAAAGCGAAGGGGGTTTCTCGACGGGGTAACCATTTCAGGGGGTGAGCCCACACTACAGGCAAATCTTGCTCCTTTTTTAAAGAAAATCAAACTGCTTCACTATCCGATAAAAATAGATACCAATGGTAGCCGGCCCGACATCATTGAGCAACTTATCGCCGAATCACTCCTTGATTATATCGCCATGGACATCAAAACCGATCCGGACCATTATGCGCCCTTGATTTACCAGGGCGGTATTGCCGGGCGCATCAGACAAAGTGTGAAACTTGTCCTGTCTTCGGGTATCCCCCATGAGTTTCGCACCACATGCCTGTTCCCTTTTGTCACTGAAGATGTAATGCGACGCATTGGACCACTGATTAAGGGCGCAGATCTCTACGTCCTCCAACAATTTCAGCCTAAATCCGTTCTAAGCCCTGAGTATGTGGAAAAATATACGCGGCGATATAGCGACGAGGACCTGGCCACCCTTTTAAAAATCGTCGCACCGTTTGTCAAGCGAAGTGCGGCAAGGTGACGCCCCTGCTAATATGCGAGCGTCCAAAGCGCCTGGGCCAAAACACAACCACAAAAACATTGCGTCTCTGTCGTCATTGAGGAACACCGCCTACCGGTATCGACGCATCGATTAAGCATTGCCCCCCGATCCCAAAAAGGGTATAATCTATAAAATTTGTTACTTTTCCCAATTTGTTGGGAGTGGAATTGCGGTCACACGGCAAACCCATGTAAAGATGAAACTGTTACGATGCGTTAAGAACCACAGCGTTCCTTCAGCAGGAAATAAGATATGAACCAGACCCTCAGTCCGGATTTATTACAGGCGGTACAACTGTTTTTTGCAGATCAGCTTTGCCGTACAGAAGGCAATCTTGCGACCTACCGCGTTGGGATGGACGAAATAAAGCGAGAGTTTCGAAAAAAGGCCCTTGAATTTCATCCTGATCGTGCCGCATTTTTAGGAAAAAGCAGGGGCTTGTTGGAAGAAAAATTTAAAGAAATCAATGAGGCCTACTCCCTTTTGAAAGAGGCTTTGATCGATAAGTATTTAATCCTGAACCCCAATGCAATGCCAGCGTCATCACCACTGCGCAGGAAAACAGACTTGAAACACCCCCAAGCCGCCCGTCGTCATAGAACAGCCACGCACGTCCATGCCCAAAGAACCGCCAGTGCACGGGGACCGATTTTTACTGGCCACACCCCACACCGGCGAAAAACGGACCGCCCCCCCTACTTCTATAGCGGAATGTTACCACGACGAAAGCTAAGATTTGGCGAATTCCTGTTCTACAATCAAATTATTGCCTGGCAAACGCTCATTGATGCCATTGTGTGGCAGTATCACGTTCGCCCGAAAATTGGACAGATCGCCATTGATTTGAACTATCTTGCACGGCATGATATTTTACACATTTTGCGAGAAAAAAACTTGAAAGAGCGATTTGGTAAAGCTGCTGTCCGATTAGGCTTATTGGATAACTACAAGCGTTTTGTGCTGCTTGGCCGGCAGCGGAGCTACAATCTACCCCTTGGTCGATTTTTCCTTGAAAACAAAATCTTGAACGACCTCACCCTCGCCGAGCAAATTCAGCAAAACAAACAGCATAACATCCGCTTTAACCGGCAGGGGTATTTTTCGTAAACAGCTTATCGTGTAATGCTTTACGAAGGTGGTTATGTTTCACCGCCTATTGTCGTAAAAGGTATATCCCCCCCACACACGTCAGTATCCCGTAAACCCTGAACGCCATAGGTGTCCAGAGTGGGTTATTAAGATTTGCATGCCTCCCGAGAGATTCATTTATCCGACTATAAAATTGCAGCACCGGTTTTGGCAAAAGCAGCGGAACAAGGCCAAGAGCAAAAAAAATCCAGCCGCTCAAACGAATAACGTCAACCGGATCGTAATTGCACATCTTCATCGCGACTCCTTAATATCATTCCAACGCGGGTACTCGTTTGCCTGGGCCGCCCCCCATACGTCGGCAGTGGTCATACCTCATATCGCTATCACTTCTAACAAATAAAAAGAGCCTTATCACCTCCAATCATCAATCACAAGATTTTTAAAAAATGCCTGGTGACTCAAATAAATACTTTGCGCAATTGACATAAAACCATTACTGATTATCTTAACATTACTAATAAGTATTTATTTTTTTAGTAATGCTTACAAGGAGACTTCATATGAGCAAAGTTATCGGAATAGATCTTGGCACAACCAATTCTTGCGTAACGGTCATTCAGGGCGGCGATGCGACGGTTATCACCAACCCTGAGGGAGGGCGCACCACGCCATCTGTTGTAGCCATTTCAAAAACCGGAGAACGCCTGGTGGGGCAAATTGCCAAACGCCAAGCCATCACAAACCCGGAAAACACTGTTTTTGGCGTCAAGCGACTGATTGGACGAAAATATAATTCCCAAGAGGTCCAGAAAGACATTACCGTCCTCCCCTATACCATCAAACAAGGCAGCAATGGCGATGCGGTTATTGACCTGAAAGGTAAAACCTATAGTCCGGCCGAAATATCGTCCATGATTCTGGCAGATATCAAACACACAGCTGAAGAATATCTGGGCGAAAAAGTAACGGAGGTGGTAATCACCGTACCCGCCTACTTTAACGACAGTCAACGGCAAGCCACCAAAGATGCGGGAAAAATTGCTGGTCTTAACGTGCAACGGATTATTAATGAGCCCACTGCGGCATCGCTTGCTTACGGCATGGATAAAAAGAAAGAGGGTAAAATTGCTGTATTTGATCTGGGTGGGGGCACCTTCGATATTTCCATACTCGATATAGGCGACGGGGTGTTTGAGGTAAAGGCAACCAATGGTGACACCCATTTAGGTGGGGAAGATTTTGACCTTCGGTTGGTAGAGTATCTGGCGAACGAGTTCAAAAAAGATCAGGGCATTGACCTTAGACATGACAAAATGGCACTACAGAGATTGAAGGAGGCCGCCGAAAAGGCAAAAATGGAACTTTCCAGCACGCCCCAAACCGAAGTCAGTCTTCCGTTTATTACTGCGGATGCCAGTGGCCCCAAACATTTGAATATCAAGCTGACACGGGCGAAGATGGAATCACTGGTGTCAGACCTGCTTGAAAAACTTGCCGGACCATGCCGTCAGGCATTGACAGATGCGAAGCTAAGTGCTAATGATATCAGTGAGGTTCTACTGGTAGGGGGCATGACACGCATGCCCGCAGTACAGCACCAGGTAAAAGCAATTTTCGGGAAAGAGCCCCAAAAAGGTGTCAACCCAGATGAAGTAGTGGCAATGGGTGCGGCCATCCAGGGCGGCGTCCTCAAAGGGGAGGTGAAGAACGTACTGCTGCTGGATGTTACCCCGCTCTCTCTTGGTATTGAAACCTTGGGGGGCGTTATGACGCGGTTGATTGAAAAAAACACAACCATCCCAACCAAGAAAAGCGAGGTTTTTTCTACGGCTGAGGACAACCAACCTGCAGTATCTATTCATGTGCTTCAAGGAGAGCGGGAGATGGCCAGTGACAATAAAACCCTTGGCCGATTTGAACTTGTCGGTATACCACCGGCGCCTCGAGGCACCCCACAAATTGAAGTCACCTTTGATATCGATGCGGATGGAATTGTAAATGTGTCCGCCAAAGACAAGGCAAGCGGAAAGGCCCAATCAATCCAAATCACAGCATCATCTGGTCTTTCTGACTCAGAAATTGAAAGACTCATAAAGGAAGCGGATATCCATGCAGATGAAGATAAACGGAAAAGGGCCACTATTGAAGCAAAAAACCATGCAGATGCGCTTATCTACTCGGTTGAACACACGCTCCAGGAGCACCGGGCCAACCTTGACACGGCCACAGTCAGCGCGGTTGAAACAGAAATCCAGAAGCTAAAAACCACGATAAAGGAAGAAAATGCTGCGGCTATAACGCAACAGACCGAAGCCCTTCGGCAGGCAGCCAACCGAATATCAGAAACGATGTATAATCGATCTTCTCAAGGAGGTACCCATCCAGGACAAAAACAATATGGCGGCGAGACCCGATCAAGGGAATCTGCTGATGATGAGGTCGTGGACGCGGAGTATGAAGAGGTGGCCTGATGATTATCCTACCCATAGTTCATGGATAGGGTCTGCCAATGGAAGTTGAGAATTAATCGAACGAAACTGGAATTTTTTTACATCATTTAAATTCGACCGCCGATCCGTCTTAAGCGACGGGTCGGCGGTATTTTTCAATTCTGTTATTAAACCACAGCTGATGATTAGTTAAAACCCTTTGGATACGGAGAATACGATGCGATCCCCGGCGATGTCCTCACCGAGCATCTCCTCCTCATTGGTGTCCCAGTAGCTAAGATCCAAGCCAAAACCCATGATTTCCTTGCTCACACCGATTCGCCAATAGGCATAATCAAATCCATCCGGTGAGGTCACGTCCCCTTCCACATCCTGGTACCCGTAAGTGCCCCCAAGACCGATGTCCCCAGGGAGGGAGAGATCCAGGCTGGCAGAATAGTGCTGGCCGGTACCATCTTCCCCGTAGAACTCCGGAGAATAGTCATAGCCCACACCGATGGCGGGTGACAGCGGCACCTCTGACAGGGTATAGGACAGTCCCACATGAAATTCCAGAAAATCCAACTCGGCATCAGCGTCATCCGCGCCGGGGTAAGAGTAAAACAGTACCATAAAATCGTACCCCAGGCCGCTTACTTCATTGGCATAGCCGGCATACCAGTCCATTTCAACGCTGCCGGCAAAGTCAACGTTCGACGCCCAGATGCCTGCGTATAAGCCACTGGCGTGACTGTAGTCAAAACTCCCCTGGATCGCAGGGTTCTCGCTGGTCTGAGAAATCCCCCGGTATATGTAATCCGTCGCCATCGTAATCGATCCACCCAAGGTATGGGGCGATGTCTCTTCCGCAAAAGCCGGAACCGCGCACCAAACAAGAACCATCATCACCAGAATTATTTTTTTCATTTTCTTTACTTCCTTTCATCTAATCAATTTAAGAACCGTCTAAAACATTACCACTCATTTACAATTTGCTTCTTTTCCATCCCTCCTTTTTTCCTGATCGCTAAACCTGTTCAGCCAATGTTGCAGATGCGGCTGATAAGGTCTTTCCATATGTGGCGCCCCCTGCTAAAGGCGTTCCACCAGCATGTGTCGATACACCAAAGTCCGGGTAAGCAACACCACCATGCTCTGTATGATCCAGCCCTTCAATCTCTTCTTCGGCAGATACCCGCAGACCGATGGTGCTGCTGATGATCTTGAACATGATAAACGCCATGGGAAAGGTCCAGGCAAAGCAGGCGACTATGCCCAAAAGCTGTACCCCGATGATGGACATGCTCGTCCCACCGATGTTAAAGATACCCGCCGCCAGGGTGCCCCAGGCACCATTCACACCGTGCACCGACACGGCACCGACCGGATCGTCTATTTTTATCTTGTCAAAGAACAGTACCGACAGCACCACCAACACGCCGGCCACCGCCCCGATGATGATCGAGCTGCCCGGCGTCACGTTGGCACATCCTGCCGTGATGCCTACCAGCCCGGCAAGGGCGCCGTTCAAGCTCATGCCCACTTCCGGTTTACCGAACTTGATCCAGGAGGTGATCATCGCCAACACCGCACCGGCGGCGGCAGCCAGGTTCGTATTCACAAAAATCATCGCGATGCTCTTGTCTGCCGTCGTGGTGGAACCAGGGTTGAATCCGAACCATCCGAGCCAGAGGATAAACACACCCAACGCCGCCAGGGTCATGCTGTGACCGAGGATCGGGCGGGCCTTTCCGTCTTTGGTGTATTTGCCGATCCGGGGACCCAGCACAATCGCACCGGCCAGGGCTGCCCAGCCGCCCACCGAATGGACCACCGTGGAGCCTGCAAAATCAATAAACCCGAACCCTTCGAGCCAGCCATTGCCGTTCAGCAAGCTGCCCCAGGCCCAGCTACCGAAGATCGGATAAATCACGGCACTGACAATCATACTATAAACAATGTACCCTGAAAATTTGGTCCGCTCGGCCATGGCGCCGGACACAATCGTGGCCGCCGTGGCGGCAAACACCACCTGGAACATCCAGAACGCCAGCACCCAGGGGTCCCCAGCCGGAGTAAAATCGCTCAGAAAAAAACCGCTCGTGCCAAACCAACCCGTCGTCGTAGCGCCGAACATCAAACCAAACCCGATGGCCCAGAAGGCCAGAGAGCCGATGGAAAAATCCATCAGGTTTTTCATCATGATGTTGATAGCGTTTTTGGCCCGGGTAAAACCGGCCTCCACCATGGCAAACCCTGCCTGCATAAAAAATACGAGGCTTGCCGCCACCAGGGTCCACAGATAGTTGGCGTGGGTCTGAACGAGATCGATTGCCTCTTTGTTCGTCAAAATTGTCGGTTCCGCATCTGCCGCAAACGCCACAGAAGCACCTACTAGTGTGAAAAGTGATGATATCAGAAATAGTTTCATTGAAATTATCTCCCCTAATTTAAAATTATTGTGTGACAAAATTGTAGTTACTTTCATTAAAGTGCGTCTTTTCCCTTTTCACCGGTCCGGATGCGTACGGCGGTTTCTACCGGTAGAATGAATATCTTGCCGTCCCCGATCTTGCCGGTGTGAGCGCTGTCTGCGATCTCCCCCACGACCTTGTCTGCCATGGTCTCTTCCACCACGATATCAATCTTGATTTTCGGTAAAAATTCGGTGGTATATTCTGCACCACGGTAAATCTCCTTATGACCCTTTTGCCGGCCATATCCTTTTACCTCAGTGACAGTCATTCCCTTGATACCAAGCTTGTTCAACGCGTCCTTGACGTTGTCCAGCTGAAATGGTTTGATGATTGCCTCTATCTTTTTCATGTATGAATCCTCCTTTTAGGAATATATACGGTTTTCGAAAACGACCTGACTCATTACATGAGCAAACTGTGTGCCAATGGATACAATAAGTCATAAAGTATTAATAAATTTATAATATATTTGATTGATGTGTTAGAATTAGTTGATTCGATTTTAATTTATAATACATTTTTGTATCTCTTAATTACATATTTGTTTTTTATATATTTTATTGCCATCCTGTTACCAAGCGGCGAAAGGAGGTCTTTTCTCAGGCATGTATTGTCGGAAAATCGCCGGAAATTAGAAAGCTGGGGAATTAATGTCAGATATGGCTGAGCAACGCGCGCTTAAATCATCGTCACACGTGGCAATGGTTTAATGAAATGCTGCCGAAGGCTATAAGTATAGGCGCCTTGAGAGGGGATCATCAGGACATCACCGGGTTCAATACCTTGACCAAAATACGCATACCCCCATACATCGTGAGGGGTGCAAAGAGAGCCAAGAACGAGACATCTTTTTTCGTTAAGGGCCGGTCGGGAAAGATTTAAAACCGGGAAATAATCGGTTTCAAACCGCTCCCACCCAACAGCGTTGGTACCTGCGTCTGTAATAATGATGTCAGAACCTTTTTTATCGACAACCGTCATCAGCAAATGCATGGCATCGTGACAAAGCCAGCGGCCCGGCTCAAAACAGATCCGGCATGGCTTTGGCAAATAACGGAATAGGTGGGCGTATACCGCGTTACTGATCTTTACCGCGAATATGTTGATTCTATCAGCTGGCTGCCAGTAATGGGCGCTGGTGTCCAAATCTTCATCCAAGATTTTTAGCAAGCCGCCCTCGGGCGTTCCGGCGGTTTGCATCCACTCACCTTGCTCTGGCCAGTAACCGCCACCGATATCCACAAATTCCAGGTTTTTTCTGAATTTGGTCGGCATTTCCTGAAGAACATCGCCAACCTCTTCGACAAATGCAACTTGGCGCTCTGGCGAAAGGTTCCAGCTGGTGTGAAACTGAAGACCTCTCAGTTGAATCTGCGGATGCTGTTGTGCTTCACCCCAGAAATCAGGCAGCGACAAAAGAGGAATGCCAAATTTCCGCCATAAGCCGGTTGCAGAAACACTCAGCCGAACACCGCAACGGATACAATGGTCCCGCTCAGCGGCAATGCCTGCCACCCGGCGCAATTCACCAAAACTGTCAATAAGAAGGGTCACCTTCTCCCAATTATTTACAGCCAAGGCAAGCTCGCGTTCTGTTTTTCCCGGCCCGCTAAAAACAATGTCAGTCGCACCCAGCCGTAGAGCCATTTCAAGCTCCTCCCCACTGGACACATCCAAGCCGAACCCTTCCCTTAATAGTATTTTTGCTACATCGGGGTGATTGTTGCTCTTTACTGCGAAATAATAGGAGGTTTCCGGAAAGACCTCATGAAAGGCAGCCTTGAATTCTCGCGCCTTTGTTTCTAGGACTTCGGGGTCAAGCAGGTATAAGGGGGACTCAGAGTGGACCAACGCGTCGAGATATCGACGCTTTGAATCGAAATATTTTTCAACATAGGCCCGAAGTTTTTTTTCAGGTATCCGTGGCGTTGCGCAACTCAACAACTGTTTCTGCTTGCGAATCAATGCTTGCGAATCAGACGCCATCCATCACCACGCTTACATCGATCTCATCAAGCATATTTCGGCATTCCATTTCGTAGTTATCATCATCTTGTGGGCAATAGAGAAAGTGCCCCAAGTACCATGAGTCGTAATCGGCCGGTGGCATCGTAACACAGTGCCCTGGTCCACGAATGATATGAAAATCACTGGCATGCGCATTTTGCGCTATGCGATGAATATCAATACGTTCCAAGCGCCCTGCTTTTCGCGCAAATATTCGAAGCGCGGCAACCCGTGACCCGATCAATGGAAAACCGTCACAAACTTTTTCCCCGCAAGAAAAAGCGATAAAGAGCTTCAAGATATCGAGCCCCCGTGCCTTTTGCAGTAAAAATGGGATGCAATCCCCGCCCGGTCGTGGCGTCAATTCCAAAAGAACAATTTTGCAATCCTGAACGATAAAATCAACCATACACAAGGCACGCCTGATACCCAGCGCCGCAGCGGCTTCGGAAAATACCTTCTGAAGGTGCCATTCACAAAGGCCTTTGGGCCATCCCGTCTCGCAGATATATCCCAATGTAACCCCGAAAAGCATATCCTTTGTAAATATCTTTTTGGTAAGCCGAAGAATTGTAACCTGGCTATTTTCAATTAAGAAGTCACAACTATACTCATCCCCCTGTACTTGTGCCTCTGCCAACATACAGCTGTGTTCCACCGCAGAGGCGTGATAGAGCCGATGGGTTCTTCGTTGCCGCAAGCCGTCCTTTATTTGGTGAAATACTTCATGACAGTCGCCAGGGGAATCGCATTTAAAAACAAGCTCACTGCCACTTCCGGTAAGTGGTTTCAACACAATCGAAGTGCCGGTTACGGATAAAAACCTCTCAGCGTCTTCAGACGTGCTTACAAGACCGAAAGAAGGCGTACCTACCCCTCTTCGCTGCCATTTCAATTTGGAAAGATATTTGTTTCTGCAATTTAGAACAGCATCGGGAGAGGGATAATCCAAGAGGCATTTCTGGGCCAGAAATGCCGAAAGCAACATTGATTCACAATCGAAACAAACGAGGCCTTTCAGCCTGAGTTGATAACGGCAAAGGTGTTCATGCAACGAACGATACACGTTATCAAAATCGACCAAATCCGTTAAAATTTCCTCACCAGAAGACGGCGTCGGTTCTTTGGCCGCCTGTCGAACGTCCGGATCAGTTAAAAACAACGCTTGATCTGGGTAGGCGCAACGAATCCAATCGACATAATCGGATGTGGTGCCAACCACCAACACGCGGCCATCAGGCACAGGCAACGCTCCGACAGGGTTCCAATTCCGGCAAATATGCCGCCAGATGAGGACGAAAGAACCGATAAAGCGGCCTTGGCGTCAAATGAAACCTGTTTTTCCAGTTAAAATCACCACACAGAAAGTCAACAGACAAACACCGCTGTTGACAGGCCCATTCAAGGTGATGAAAGTTAATGACCTTGGCGATACCCGGAAAATCTGGACATGTGCCACCGGCAAGCACGGTATAGTGCTTGTTCCAAACAGCACCGAGATCCACGGCAGCAACCTTTCCGCCCACAAGAATTGTTGTGATCTTCAACATCCCGTTGGCATGAAGCCAGGCCGCTAGGTTCTCAAAAGATCTTAAAAAACGAAGATCGCTAAAATAAGATTTATCTTCAAAACTCTCCAAGTTTAATCTAAACAACCCGTCGATATCGGGAAGATGATCAAAGCGGTACGAAACTCCCTGTCGTTCAAGGCGGCTAACCTCATGGCGTATCTTTTTTCTGGTTTTCCCAGAAAAGCCCCTCATATAGTTTTGGAACGAGTAGTCATATAACCCCGGATAAAAAAGATATCCAATCTCATCCACCGCATCCAAAAATCCATGACGGTCAAAATCGGTCGCCACCAGGTATCTGATGTTTATTTCTCCGGGCGTGTGCGCTTCCATCAAATAGACCACCTCCGGTGAACAAGCCAGAATCCTGTTCTGTTCAAGCCAAGTCTTCCCGCACCAAACCTCCCCCGGAAAATGTCCGAAGCAATGCAGTTCAGGAATCCAGCTGAGGGCCAACATACCGGCAAACGCGTCATGCTGCTCCGCCACAACAAACCAGGGGTCCCGGTCATAATACATTTGAAAACAAGACCGTACGCCCCACAAATCGAACAAACTCCGTTGAGGCCAATGGCGATGCCACAACCGCCGGGCTTCTTCAAGATCGTTACAAATCCTGATATTGGTCATTTGCGACCTCACTGGCGTAGCGTTACGTTCAACACACTATCACTGCCCCCAAAATATGTTTGTGCAAATGCCAAAACGACCTCCGGATCATAGGGCTTGCAGCTAAAAACATCCAGATAGGTGGTGTTGGTCTGATTGGCAAAATGAGCCGAGATCAATGAGGTTTCAATAAGCTGAACCATGGAGTAGCCGGACACCCGTTCATCTTCACCAAAATGCACAACCTGTGTTTCACCAAACCGCTTCATTTCAATTAGGTCGCACAACTCTGCGACAAATCGCTTTATGGTCTCTGCATCACGTATTTTCCCAGGATCGCAATTGTAAATATCAATGGCGGAGGCAATCCCCCACACATTGTTATCAATGGCGGCCCGAATGACCCGCTGTCCTTTTGTTTCATATTTCTCTACAACTTGTGCTGCCATGCTCATTTTTTTACTCCTCCAGATGCGAAGCGCTCTAACGCCTGTAAAATTAGTTGTCTTCTATGCACTAACGAATATGTCATCGGCCATATGCGTTTTTCATGCCAACCAAATCAAAATATATAACCATTTATTTTTATTAACTAAAAAAAATAACTGAAAAATACTTTAAGAGAAAAACGACATTTTTAAGCATAATATTACCTTTTTTCTTGTTTTTTAGCACTATTTTACCGTAAATGAAAAAATAAATTCGATTTGATATGAATTAATAAAAACTTTTTATAATTTTCGGCAATATTTTACCGTTAGAAGGAACCATATGCTGATTCGCCTTGGCATTGCTGTCGACAACCTTGCACTCGAAAGAATATTGGCCCGCAAACTGGGCGATGCAGACGTTCGTTTAGAAACATTTCGTCCCCTTCGAACGGCTTGGCAAAAAGTTATGCGCAGCGGATGTGATGTCATCGTTATCAGTGAAGGGTTGATGCTTCAACCCCTTGACAGCGGGCTGGCAATCCTCAATGAACTACCGGAAAATCCGACCAGCATCATTATTCATAAAAGTGATTCACCTGAAGAACACGCCCTTCTGGCCGCAGCCGGTGCAGATGTTGTGCTCTATGAAGGTGTTTCTCAAAAAAGTATGATTGACGCAATCGAATCAGCGATTGAGTCTCGCCGGCTTTTTATCCAGCGTAAACGAGTTGATCGAAGCGGTCTGGCCGAACCTAAAATTTCCGACTTTGTTTCTGAAAGCCAGGCGATGCAACTGTTTATGGAAGAAGTCCAACAGGTCATCTCCAGTGATGCACCGATCCTGCTGATGGGTGAAACCGGTGTCGGGAAAGAGCATCTCGCAAAAGCGATCCATACGGAAAGTTCGCGCTCCGTCGGCCCCTTCATCTCGGTCAACACGGCGGCTGTGCCGGAGCCACTCCTCGAAAGCGAGCTGTTTGGGCATGAACAGGGGGCTTTCACCGGAGCCGTCCGCTATCGAAGAGGTGCCTTTGAACTTGCCCATGGGGGAATATTGTTTCTGGATGAAATCGGTGAAATGCCGCTCCATCTCCAAGCAAAGTTGCTTCGCGTCCTTCAGGATTATGCTGTCAAACCGGTTGGTGGTGAGAGTAGTATCGATCTTGATGTACGAATTATTGCCGCCACAAACCGCAATCTTGAAAAAGAGATCCCAAACGGAAACTTTCGCCAGGACCTTTATTATCGCATGAGTGTTTTAACCCTCACGATTCCTCCTCTCAGGGAAAGAAAAGAAGACATACCTGCCATGGCAAGGCGTTTTATCACCCATTTTCGGTATCGCATTGGCAAAGAAATTCATATGCTGAACGACCAAGCACTTCAAGCACTCTGTCGATACAACTGGCCCGGAAATGTTCGAGAATTGATGAACGTCATAGAACGTGCCATCCTTTTGAGCAAAACAACTGTTATCACCATGGCCGAGTTGCCGCATATCTTCCACAATAACATACCTGCTCCTGGAGCGAAATCATCAGAGATTTATCTCAACAGCAGTGATTGGGTGAGCAAAACCCTTCCGGAAGTTAAAAAAGAGGTGATCGATCAAGTGGAACGACGCTACCTTGAAATGGTACTGTCACACGCCCAGGGCAGAATTGATCGCACCGCCAAAATCGCCGACATCCATCCCAGGGGGCTTTATAATGCCATGAAACGTCTTGGTTTACGAAAGGAGGATTTTAAGCCCCAGAATTAACCGAGGCATCTTGAATTTGAACGGTGATTTTAGTAGGGGTGCCTATACAAATCTATTTATGCAAAATGGCCATTCAAATGTAGTTACAATAAACGCGCGGCATTACTTTTTCACCTTGTAACAAGGAATTAGGATACGCTTTCATGAAAGATGATATGGTAAAAAAAATCACCCTCATCATTGTTGTACCGCACTTTCCACACCTTAAAAAAGAAAAGGTGTATATTTTTTAGTAATGTAATATCAAACACATAGGTAGATTAGAGTGGTATTTATAAAATGAATGGCATTTACCCTAGACTTCTAGCTGTGCTGGTGTTATTTTGTCCCGAAAAACAATTTTATTGAAGGGATGAAATATGGAGTCATTGGATCTGGCCGACGCGAAGTTCACGAATGTACAGCATTTACCAATAGTCAAAGAGTATGCACGGCAAATTAAGTTAACAGAAACCATAGATAGTATGGTCGAATCACAGATGGAATTGAGTCCCGGCGTTGCCGTCTTGGCTATGGTGTTGGATACATTGACAGGTCGTACACCTTTGTACCGAATGATTAATTTTTATCGTAAGAAAGATGGTGAGTTGCTTCTGGGCAAATTTGTAGCGCCTGAACTTTTTTCTGACCATAACCTGGGCCGCGTATTGGATAAAATATACGAAACCGGGACTCAAAAGATATTTGGACAGCTTGCCCAAAATGCAGTGGGTGGTTTTCAGATAGACACACGATGTGGTCATTACGACACGACATCAATGAGCGTATTCGGAGATTATGATTTGGTAGAGAAGCCATTTCATATCACCTATGGTCACAGCAAGGACAAGCGTCCGGATTTAAAGCAATTTTTAATAGAGATGCTGTGTGTTGATCGCAACATTCCCGTTTTAGGAGCAACCCGTGATGGCAATGGTTCGGATAAAACGCTCAATAACGAGCTTTTGAGCGGCATATCAAGATATATGTCGAAAAATGGTCTAAAAGATGATGTCTATATTCATGTGGCCGATGCAGCCATGGTAACCGTAAAGAATTTGGAGATGGCTGATTTACAGAAAATATTATTTATCAGTCGTTTGCCGGCAAACTTCAAGGAGTGTAGCCGAGCCATCGAAGAAGCCGTAGCCCAGGATCAATGGAAAGATATCGGCACTTTGAATCAAACCCCGTCGACGCGAAAGCGTCCGGCAGCATTTTACCGCACCTTTGAAACCACAGTGAAGATAAATGGAAGAACTTATCGAGCGATTGTAGTACATTCAAGTGCCCATGACAAAAGAAAACATAAACGAATTGATCGACGATTAAAAAAGGAACATAAAGAGCTGACGAAAATTTGTAAAAAGGAAATGGCGACTGCATACTTTTGTCAGACCGATGCACAGATAGCGGTACAAAAGCTATGTACATTAACTGGGGGTTCAGAATGTTATCGAATTTCGACTATGATTGAAAAGGTTGCCAAATATAAACGTGGTCGCCCGGCTAAAGGACGAGAACGAGAAGTTGATCACTATGAGTATGTCCTTAAGCCCGAGATCGTAGAAAACGCTGAAAAAGTAAAAACATTGCGTTCTGAAGCCGGGTGTTTTGTTTTACTGACCAATTTGATCTCTGACGAACACAGACACGAGTGGGATGCCGGTCGATTGTTGCAGCTATATAAAAATCAGAGTGGCATTGAGCAAAACTTCGGATTTTTGAAAGACCCTGCGATAGTCAACGGCATCTTTTTGAAAAAAACAACTCGTATTGAAGTGTTGGGTCTAATCCTTTTGATAGCCCTTTTGATTTGGAGATTAATGGAGCGCGCAATGCGCCAATTTACACAGCCGGATGGGAGTACATTGCCAGGTTGGGAAGAGCGTAAAACCAAAAGACCGACTTCTTTTATGATGACGACAAAATTTACTGATGTGCTTGTCATTACAATTGGAAAAGTTCGCCGCCTTGCGAATCGATTTACATCAGATCAACTTGCCTACCTTGAAGCATTGAAAGTAAAGCCGGATGTGTTTGTTACACTCTGAGATGACAATTAAATCATTGAAACAGTACAAAATAGGGTGTGGAAAGTACGTTGTACTATTCATTTCAATTATATTTATTTCCATGATTCGTTCCTTTCTAATGGCCATTTTTCTTGCCGGCCTGTTCAGTGCGCTTGCTCATCCTATCTATCACCGGCTGAAAATATGGCTTGGTGACCGCACATCATTGGCATCACTCACCACGTTGTTGCTTATTATTCTATTTGTAATGCTGCCGATGGTGATACTTACGGGTGTTGTTACGGCCCAGGCGATTAGAGTTGGTAATTCTGTCAAACCCTGGGTTCAGCATCAAATCGAAGCGCCGGATGAATTTTTCAGCCTTCTCAACTCAATTCCTTTTTTCGACCAAATCACACCCTACCGGGAGTTTCTGTTCCAAAAGGCTGGTGAGATGGTCGGTACAATCAGCAGCTTTTTAATCAACAGTCTCTCATCAGCCACCATCGGCACCATGAACTTTTTTTTCATGACGTTTGTTCTCCTCTATAGCATGTATTTTTTTTTAATGGATGGGAAATATCTCATCGAAAGGATCCTTTACTATCTACCCCTCGAAAATGAAGATGAACAGCGCATGCTGTCCAGGTTTACCTCCGTAGCCCGGGCGACACTCAAGGGAACCGCCGTTATCGGCATTCTACAGGGCAGCCTGTCCGGCATCGCCTTTGCCATTGTTGGCATTCCCAGTGCGGTATTTTGGGGTGTTCTTATGGTGGTACTTTCCATCCTACCGGGAATTGGCACCGCTCTTATCTGGATACCCGCAGCAATTATTCTTGCCGTTTCGGGTCATATGGTAAAAGCAATCGGACTTGCAATCTTTTGTGCCGTTGTTGTTGGAAGCCTTGATAATTTTCTGCGCCCGGTCCTCGTGGGTAAAGACACCCAAATGCATGAGCTTCTTATTTTTTTCGGCACCATTGGCGGCATTCTTATGTTCGGAGTGGTCGGTTTTATTATCGGGCCGATTATCGCCGCCCTGTTTATTACGGTTTGGGATATTTATGGAATTTCATTTCAGGACATACTGCCGTCTGTCGGTATTATTGCAGACAGCATTCCTGAAAATTGTGAACATGAAAAAAAAGAGGAATAATTAACGATGACGCTTACCGCAGATAACACCGTACTGGTTCTTGTTGATGTTCAGGGCAACCTCGCCCAGGCAATGCATGAAAAAGAACTGTTGTTTGAAAATATTCAAAAATTAATAAAAGGCTGCCAAACTCTAAAAGTCCCTATTATCTGGGCAGAACAAATACCTGAAAAATTAGGCCCCACAATTCCGGAAATTGCGACGCTCTTATCGAACAACACCCCCATTGCCAAAAGCTGCTTCAGTTGTTTTCAGCACCCGGGGATAAAGGAAGCAATGACTCAGACCAACCGAAAGCAGGTGATGTTGGCCGGTATCGAAACCCATGTTTGTATTTATCAGACCGCCATTGAGCTGGTTCGACATGGATTCTCTGTAGAGGTAATCGCAGATGCCGTCTCCTCAAGGACCAGTGGGAATAAAAAAATTGGGCTTAAAAAAATGAGGGACAATGGGGTGGGAATTTCCAGCGTTGAGATGGCGGTTTTTGAATTAATGGGAACTGCTGACAGGCAGGAATTCAAGGACATTATCAGTATCATTAAGTGAGCGCTCATGCGGCACCACTTAAAAATAGGTATTTATTTTCAGCTGCTCAAAATATTGTACAAATTTATAATCAAGACCAAAAGCGAGGGTCACTGACAATATCAAAGATACGATCAGGGATGTGGTCATATTTTTAAGAACGCTTCGGTTCAGTACCGGATAAAACAAATTCGTCATTACCTTTAATATTTCTGAATGTGTCAATTGAAGCCCGCGCTTGCAAGATACAAGCGTCATGGCTGTCGTAACATACAGCACGACGCACATGATACAAATCGCCTTCAAAATCACAAAAGAAATAAACAGTTCATACAGGGCAAATAATGCCATGAGAATCGATACAAAGTAGACGAAACAATAGAGATGGGCCTTGTTCCCGAATGTAAAGAGGTGTTCAATATAGATAAAAAAGAAAAGAAATGCATGGGCAAACATCCCGAGGGTCGCCACTGAAATGCCCAGGAATTTTGAACCAAAGCTGGTCGTTACACGATCACAGTCGATGGTTTCATTAATAACACAAAAACTTGCGGTTTCTGGTTTTAGAATATTTACTTTGTAATGGTGATAGGCCAGGTAAATCGAATCAATTAGACCGATGGCCAAAAATAGCATCATCAATAGATGCCACTTGGTTTTCCGGTCGGACGGCTCATCATAATCTGAATTTTTCGATTTTTCTCTCATGGGGTGGCTCAGGCAGAACGATGCAAGACGGTTTTATTTCACAATCAAAACATTACACGGTGCTTCTAAAATAATGAATTGAGCGGTGGATCCGAGTAAAAACTTTCCCAGTTTCGACCGTTTTTTGACCCCGATAATGACTTCATCAATATCATGATCGTTCATGTATGTGATCAGGTCCTCACCAGGGGTCAGACTCCTGATAATAAGTTTGGTAATACAATTCAGCCCTTTATCGGTGAAACCGGTTTTAATACCTGCCAAATCGTTATTGATGCGTTCAACTTCTTTTGAATTAACCTCAGGCGAGTGGGGGGTTGATGCGAGAATATGGACCTCCGCCCCAAATGCTTCGGCATGTTTATGGGCTGTTTTCAATAGCTCATTACTAGCTTTAGAGCCTTCAAAACCCACTAAAATTTTCATATTGGTTTCCTTTTCAAGTCCGTTACCGCTACCTGCTTGTTCGGCGGCATATGTCTCTTCAACTGCTCGGAATATTTTGGCATATCACGGGAATCAATCTGACATGCCCACAGAACAGATTTTTATTACCTTATAATGCCTGGCGCTTGTTCTGTCAAATCACAAAGTAAAAAAAAACCTTTTTAACTCTTTATTTTTATTATTTTTTGATTACAGTTCAATAGATTAGATGCCATTGAGTAAAAACCCGTCAATCATATTACTTTTGAAACGATCAGATATCAGCAGGATCAGCGCGAATCTCTGTCACGGTGATGTATTCCGTAAAGTAACATTCTATGATATACAGCACGCGGTCAGTTTGACCTAAGACTGCTCAAGAAAATAGCGGCGCAACCAGGAGTATCTATATAAGGACATACCATCATGTTAAGCACCATTGATGCAATCAAACAACGAAGAAGTATTCGACGATTTAAAAAGGACCCCATTCCGGAGAAAGTGATCAATGCCTTGCTGGAAGCGGCCAGATGGGCCCCATCCGGATGCAACGCACAGCCCTGGCGGTTTAAAATCATCACGGAACCGGCCCCAAAAAAGGTACTTTCCGGAGCAGCCTTTGGACAGAAATCCATCGCCTATGCACCGGTGGTGCTCGTATGCTGTGCGGATATTCAACGCTATATAGACGGCACCATATCCAATGCCCAGGATTTGGGAAACCTGGGCACCTCTTTTCAGAAGATCTCTCAAGCCCTTAAAAATCGTGCGGCACACATGAAAACGATGCCGGTGGCACAGATTGGTGCTTTTGTAGGCCTGAACGTGGCGATTGCCATTGAACACATGGTGTTAAGGGCGCTTGATTTCGGGCTGGGTAGCTGTTGGGTAAGACTTTTTGATGCGGATGCCGTTAAAGAGATATTCGGTTGGGACGACACCATCTATCCCGTGGCATTGCTACCTCTGGGTTACCCGGCGGAATCCCCTCCGGATAAACCAAGGGTTCCGATTTCTGATTTATTGCTTTAAAGGTACGATTGTTAACAACCCAAGCCGAACCTCACGGGAACTATCCAAACGTCAGTCGCAGGTAGACCCCCGATACCACTGCCCAGGCAATGACCAAAACGGTCACGATTACCAGTGTAATGGCCAGTATTCTGTGGCCGAAGTTTTCAGGCCGTTTTTCCCGGTAACCTGCCAAAAACCCAATGGCAATCCCGGCCAGGAGCCCGCCGCCATGCCCCCAGTTGTTAATACCTGGGATAAGCAATCCGAAAAAAAAGAGCCCCATAACCCAGCCACTGACCTGTTTATAAACCGCCTGCCCATAAACCCCACCCCTGCTTTTTCCATAATATAGGGCCGCACCAATAAAAGCGCATATTGCCGCGGATGCACCGATAGTCAAATGGACCCCGGCCATATAGGACAACCAGTAACCGAATGCCCCCCCCACGATATAAAGAATAATCAACCGGTACGTGCCATACTCCCGCAGGATAAACGGCGCCAGCTGCCAGAACGCCATCATATTGAAGAGGATATGCAGAAGACTCCCATGGAGAAAGTTGGCAGATACCAGGGTCCACCAGCGATGGTACCGGTCAATGGGAATCGTACCGGTCGCCCCCAGCAATTTCAGGCTTAAATCACCCGGAGAGAGTGCAAATAGGGGGTTCCAGGACATCCCGATGGACCGGGTCGACAGCAGCAAGGAAAGCAGATACATCCCAACGTTCACATAGATGATCGCACGAATCAACGGATGCACCGCAGCCCTCCCGGGCTGTCGGCGTCGCTGCCGCCACCAGGCGCCGGGATTTCGTTGCCCGCAATGGGGGCATTGGGGTTCCCCCGAACCTACCAACTTACCACAATTCGGGCACAAAATGGCCCGGTCACTCTTTATCGGCATCCAGAAATTCTTTCCTCTTTTAATTTAGCCCGTTGCGGCGCTACTTTGTAATAAGCAATAAACTGAGCCCCGGCCAATAGGTAATCACGAGAACTGACACCAACAGGACGATCATGAACGGAAGCGCCACCCGGTACAAACGGTCCACCGGTTGGTGAAACCGGTAGCTTGCAATAAACAGATTCATGCCCACGGGGGGCGTGATGTATCCTATCTGCATATTGGCAAGAAAAACAATTCCCAGATGGATGGGATCGATCCCGTAGCTGGCCGCCACGGGCAGTAGCAATGGCACCACAATAACAATTGCAGAAAAGATATCCAGTATGGCGCCCAGACACAGCAAAAAAAGGTTCAGGCAAATTAAAAATGTCAACTTGCTGGTAACATGATTGCGAATTAGCTCAAAAAGCCGCATCGGCAATTCGGCATCGATGATGAAATTGGTGAAAGCAAGAGAGGCGGCAAGAATCAGCAAAATGCTCCCCACCATCACCATCGATTCACTCATAATTTTTCCCAGGGCGCGAAACCGAATCTCACGATAGACAAAAACTTCCACCACCACCACATACATGGCCGTAACCGCCGCTGCTTCAGACACCGCAAAAAAACCACCGTAAATACCACCAATAATGAAAAATGGCAGGGGGATTTCCCATTTGGCTTCCTTAATCGCACGGAGGGCTTGACGCCCGGAAAATGTCACCAGAGGAATGGGATGATGACGGTTTGTCCACACACTCCATAAAGACAACAACCCCACCATCAAGAGGCCCGGCAGAATACCAGCCACAAACAGGGCCTTGATGGTGAGGGTTTCATCGGTTCCCATCTGTTGGGCAATAATGCCATACAGAATCAGAGGCAACGATGGCGGCAACAGAAGCCCCAGGCTTCCAGAACTGGTCACAAGGCCGAGGCTGAAGTCCTCCTGATACCCTGCCTGTCGTAAGGCTGGATAGAGGATGGCCCCCAACGCCACGATGGTCACCCCGGAAGCACCGGTAAACGCTGTAAACAAGGCGCAGGATACGAAGGCCACAATGGCCAGGCCACCTGGCATCCAACCCAATAACGCCCGCGTCAGGAAAACAAGCCGTTGAGGCGTCCGGCTGCTACTGAGCACATACCCAGCAAAGGTAAAAAGTGGCAATGCCACAAGCAGTGGCGTGTCCGAAATCCGGTAAATTTCGGCGGCTAAAATGGTCAAATCGATGCCACTGTAAAGAAAACCAACTATCGACACAGCCAGGATAATCGCAAATAAGGGGGTGCCCAAAATGGCGAGCAAGATGAGTCCGGTTGTCAAGAGAACAGGCGTCACGTTTAATTTGCTCGACTTCGGTTAAATTGTTTCAGGGTCAAAATGATAAAACGAAAGGCCATTACGGTGAATCCGAAAGGAATGATTGTTTCACAAATCCAGGCGGGTACGGCTGAAAAAGCAAGAGTCTTGTAGGTATATTCCAATTTGACAAATTGTACGCCGTAATAGGCCACCGTGAAGCAGATGCCTGCTGAAAACACGTATACCACCGATCTGAAAATTTTTCGCGTTTGGATCGGCAGGTACCTTGCGAGTAAATCAATCTGAATGTGTTTCTCCTGACGCACTGCCACCATGGCGCCCAGGATACAGACCCATAACACGAGCATCTTCACCAGACCATCCCCCCAGACAAGACCATAGTGAAACATCGTTCGCATACCGATCTGAACCACGGCCATACTTACCATACCGGTGAGAATAGCGATCAGCAGCACCTCTTCGAGCCGACATGCCCAACGAAGCAGATGGGTAATATCCTCCAACCACCTTTTTGGTTCAGGGCGTTCTAACGGATTGACCATTTCGAAACTCTGCGATATGTGAGTTAAGCGTTTCCACAATCCCCTTGGACAATCGCCCCTTATCGATCAGGCGATCTGCCACAGTACCTGCCTCCGAACGCCACTGGGCCATGGCGTCTTTCGCCGGTACCACCAGCTGAACCCCCTGCTGACGCATTGCCTCCAGTGCCGTGACATTGTCTTTTCGGTTCAGCACTTCAATTTCCTGAAAGGTTTTTGCCATGACCTCCTTTACAATCGGTTGATCCGTTTCAGATACCTTTAAAAAGGCTTTTTGATCAATCACCAAAACGCCATAAATGTAAATTAACGGGGTCTCCGTCAGGTATTTGATTTGGGTATGCCATTGGAGGGCAATGGCCGCCACGGGGGAGGTGACCACGGTATCAATCAAACCCGTCTGAAGTCCGGCCCTGACGTCTGCCAGTGAAAGCGGAATCGGTTTCACGCCAAATGCAAGCAGTGTTTCCAGAGAACTTTGGTCATTATCCGGAACCCACATTTTTTGTACCCGCAAATCTTCAATGGTAGATACTGGATGTTGACTCATCACATAGGCAAATCCACCACCCGCCATGCCAAGTACGACAAAACCACCGTCTGCCAAACCATTGATAATAATCGAATCCATTTTCTGCCGGATGAAATCAACTTCTTCAAACGATTTAAACAACATCGGCAAGTTATATATCTGATTATCAGAGTAGATTTCCGAAAGACTGCCGGACACCACCGCTCCCCCCTGGAGTTGCCCCAAACGAATTTTTCTGAGCACCGCCTTGTCGTCGCCCATAACGCCACCGGGGTAAAACTTGAGTCTCACCCGGCCATCTGTCTTCTGTTTAATTTCTTCTGCGCCCGACCGCATCTTTTCCATCCAGCTGGAGCCTTCCGGAGAGAGCGTTCCCACCTTCAAGACAACGGCGTGGGCAACTGTTGCGCCCCAAACCATCAGCAAAAAACTCCACATCAAAAAAATGTTAGCCAACCGGATGTAACCCCACAGTGTTAGGTGTCTTCTCATGGATTATTCCCTTTAATGCTTAAAAATAATCATCCCCACTTTCTAACAACGCCTTTGCCTGTTGGCGCGCGGCGGTGTTCACCAGTACATACCCCGGTACGTTTGGGTCTTTATTCATTATTTCTGTTAAAAGTTCATCATGAAGTTTTCGGTCAAACACCAATCGGGCATAATATTTGGCAAAAAGCACATTCACCATATGATTTTTACCACCACTCATCATCAAGGCCCGTTCAAAATGTTTCCTCGCCACATCCGGCTTTCCCCCCAGCGCTGCCGGGATCTGGGCATTAAATATCCCCAGGTAAAGATGAGCACTACCATCCTCATAGACTTCGTCCAATGCCAGTATCCGGTTCATGATTGATGTTACTTTCGGAATATCGGCGATCGCTTTCCAATCTTCTTTCTGCGCTTGAATCATGGCGGCCCAGGCCGCCCCTACTCCGTATAAAGCCGGCACATCCGACGCTTCCATACGATCAAGGACCTTCGACAGCTCATCAATAGAAAGGGTTTTTAAGTTGCAAGCTGCCGTACACCGAAGGCATAGTGCCTGCTGAGCGTAGCCAATGGCCTTTTCCGTCAATCTTGTGGCGCGCGCGGTGTCATTTACAAAAGCGTTGGCGTACTGGCCATAGAGCTTTGCGGCGGTCAGTAACAGGTTTTCACTTTTCGGACTGTTCAGAAGCAAACCGTCGATCATTAGCAGATAGGCCGGACCGCCTGTTTCAACCGTCTCAAGATCGTTATTATCAAGCATTGCCCTTGCCAGATCATCCGCAAGATCGGAAGTAACGGCGCTCATGAGCGTGCTGCATCCGGAAACGCATAACAGCCCGATGAAAACGGTGAGCAAACCCAAAGCCCGTCTGTTCAACGTTAACATAAACATCATCATATAGGTTTCACCTCACAGGTACGTTCAAAACACAATCCCGAATTTTAATGAAAACTTTATGTGGAAATCAAGCACAGTTATCTAATTTAATACGATAGTTGAAAGGGCGCAACCGTATTCTTTTATGAACCGAAAAGGCGCCCTGTACCTGACTTATGGAGTTGACATTCGCTAAAAGGCAGTTATCATAATGTTGAATTAAGTTATGGGAAAGGGAAAATAATTGAAATCATTTGACGAACTTTTGGCCTCATCGGCAAAAGCCCACGGGCATCTATGCCCGGGGCAGGTGGTAGGGGTTCGGATGGCAATGCTGGGCTGTCGCCTCATCGACATCGCCGATCCACACAAAGAAATTAAAAAATTGATTGTTTATGTAGAAATGGACCGATGTACTGCGGACTCCGTTGCCCATGTGACGGGTGTAAGATTAGGCCGCCGCTCGTTAAAACACAAAGATTACGGTATCATGGCAGCAACTTTCCTGAACGTGGAAACGGGGAAGGCGATTCGTATTATTTCCACAGAGGAAGCCAGAGATCTGACTGCGGTGTATGCGCCAGGTGTCTCACCCAAGTCAAAACAGCAGCTGACGGCTTACAAAAAAATGCCGGACAGCGTTTTGTTCAAAGTCCAAGAGGTGGATGTGCGCATCAGCGAGTTTGATCTTCCAGGTCCCACTCGTCAAAAAGTGGCCTGTATGCAATGCGGGCAGATCGTAAGGGACCATCGCGAAGTGTACCAAAATAACAAGGTGTTGTGCCAGATCTGCGCCGGAAATACTTACTTTCAAAACGCCCGAGAAATAACCTGGCCGGATATGAACTGGCGGCCTGCGGATAATGAAAACCATCAATACATCATCGGTGATAACAAGGTAGCACAATGATCTGATGTCATCCGATGCGATGATAAAAAACGGCAAGGAGCATTTTATGCGCAAAACTATCCCTGTGAAAGATGCCGTTGGCACAAAGTTGGCCCATGACATAACTGAAATTCGCCCCAATGAATTTAAAGGTCCCGCCTTCAAAAAGGGGCATACCGTTTGTGATGAGGATATCTGCCACCTTCAGCGGCTTGGAAAAAACAATCTCTTTGTCCTTGATTTGGCGGCAGATGAAATCCATGAAGACGATGCGGCGGCAATTCTCGCAAAAGCCCTGTCCGGTGAGGGGATCGTCTGGGAAAACCAACCCCATGAAGGCAAAATCAGACTCCTGGCAGAAAGAGATGGACTTTTACAGGTCAACACCACCTCCCTTGCAGCGTTTAACATGGTCGATGAAGTCATGTGCGCCACCCGCCACACCCACACCCTCGTAAAAAAAGGCGAGCTTGTGGCCGCCACACGGGCAATCCCGTTGGTCATGAAAACGGCCGTCATAGAAAGGGCCGCAATGATTGCCACACAAAGCAATCCTGTACTTTCTGTTCAATCATTAAAAAAGGCCAGAGCAGGTCTGGTCATTACGGGTACTGAAGTTTATGAGGGGATTATTGAAGACCGATACACATCCATTCTCGAAAAAAAACTACATAACCTCGGCTCTGAGACCACGGCGGCAGCCATCGTGCCGGATGATGCGAACAAAATCGCTAAGAAGATTCACTCTCATCTGGACAAAGGATGTGATCTTATATTGGTGACCGGTGGCATGAGTGTCGATCCCGACGATGTGACCCGTAAAGGGATCCGGATGGCCGGCCCCACGGAGTTTCATTACGGTGCGGCCGTGCTTCCAGGCGCCATGTTTCTAGTGGCCTACTTTGAAGACATCCCCCTGTTGGGATGCCCGGCATGCGGCCTTCATCACCGCACAACGGTGCTCGATCTTATTTTGCCCCGGATCCTTGCCGGAGAACATGTCGGCAAGGCAGAACTTGCTCTTTTGGGTCACGGCGGTCTCTGCATGGACTGCCCGAACTGCAGCTATCCCCATTGCCCCTTTGGAAAGGGGCTATGATATTTCAGCGTTGATGATGGTTAGGGCCTATGTCAGAAACATCCACGCAGGTAAGCACCCTAAAAAAGGGCATAAACTCCGAAAGCGTGCATCTTTATGGAAGGTTGTGCCTGTTGACGCTCGACTGTAGACTCACGACTTCCGGCGCAGCCGGGTTAAGTGCCCCGCAAATCCTCATTTAACCGAATCCCGTATTTCTTGATTCGCTTCCACACGGTTACACGGCTGACCCCCAAGAGCCGTGCTACTTCAGACTGATTGCCGTTTGTTTTTTTCAGCATTTTCAGCAATCGTTCCTTTTCTGCCATGGTCTCTGGAGGCAAATGATGGCTCACGCCCCCTTTGGAACGATTGTGTGCCAGTTTTGGCGGCATATGGTGCGGCTCAATCCATCCACCGGAACATAGTACGAAAGCATATTCGATAGCATTGCGCAATTCGCGGACATTTCCCGGCCAGGGCTAACGCATGTAAATATTACGAAGTCCCTATGTTTTTTTCGGTTATTTCTGATCATCTAAACACGACTGCTTCCAAATAATCGATATCCATCGCTGCATTCAATCTTTTTGTTTTTACGCTGCCTTTAAATTCTTTGTTATTTCGGAGCAAATTCAGAGCAATATGCCGTATAGCTGCAAAATTCTCCGGCGCCGAACCCTTTCTTATCCTGCTTTCATCTTCACGGAATGCAATATCCAGCACCCAATGCACCGAATTTTCAATTCCCCAGTGGCTTCTGACCGCATGACCAAACTTTTCCGCATCGCACTCAAGGCTTGATATATAATAGCGCTTCTCGTGGCTAAGCTCATCGTTTATTTCTCGCGTGCTTTCCACCATACCGAGACATTTTAACCCCGGCCAACTCTCCTTGCCCTGCAACCAGGCAATATCCGATGTCATTATATACTTTCGCGTTTCAATTCGCCCGTGATCCGCGTCTACTGTTGTATGCTCGTCAAATATGCAGCCTTCTTCTCTCATGTTTTCCATATCGTTGAAAAACAAGACGGTGTCATTATGTAGCGTCTTATGATTCTCCTTTACAGCAAGGATATAATCCCCATCCTTATCAATTATTGTCTTGGCAATATTTTTCTGAGTGCCCATGGCATCTATGGTTATGATACAACCTGATATATCAAGAAGCTTTAGAAGATGGGGAATCGCCGTTATCTCATTTGATTTTTCATCTGTCTTAAGTTGTCCAAGAACCACTTGATTAGATGAGGCCCAAGCGCTGATCATGTGAATGGCTTTTTTGTCTTTTGATCTATCATGAGAGCGTCTCAAGGTCTTACCATCTATTGCTACCACTTGTCCCTTGGTTTGTTCTGTTACTGATTCAATCCAACGCTTAAAACTATTTTGAAACTCTCTGGGATCCAGCCTTTCGAAAATTCTTCCAAAAGTATCATGGGAGGGTATACCATGTGGGAGTTCCAAAAATTTTGAAAGCCATTTTTTGCGCTTTTTACCAAAATTTTCTATTTGCTCATACGTGTCTGCTCCGGCAACCACTCCACAAATGGCAATAATAATAACATCTATCAACTTGTGAAGTTTATTATGGTGACGGTGATCTTCAATCCGTTCAAAAAATGTGTCTATCGTTTCTGATTGCATTGGCAACTCCTTGTTTTTGTTGCCATATGCATAACTCAATCAAAACGAAAAGTCTAGATAAATTTTTCCACATTTATATCAGATACTTACAAGTTTTTTACATGCGATTGCCCTGATTTCCCGGCCAGTCATGAGCCAACAAAATGGCCATGGCCTCAGGCGTAATTCCGGATATTTCTTTCCCGCTCTTGGCGCTATTTTGCGCGATGAAGTTCTGAACAATGATCGGGATGTCTTCTTTCCGGTCAATCAGGGAAGGGCATTCAAGGGGAAAAACATTGATTCTGAAAAACAGGTCTTCGCGGAAATCACCGGTGGCGATCAGCGTCTCCAGGTGTTTATTGGTGGCCGAAACGATCCGCACATCTACAGAAATAGACCGGTGGTCCCCCACCCGTTCAATTTCCTTTTCCTCCAATACACGAAGCAGTTTTACCTGGGTTGACAGCGGGATGTCGCCAATCTCATCCAAGAAAATGGTGCCCCCGTGAGCGGCCTCAAACCTACCGACCCGGTCCCGGTCAGCGCCGGTATAGGCTCCCTTTACATGACCGAACAATTCACTTTCCAACAGACTTTCATTCAATGCCGCACAATTCACCTTCACAAAAGGCTGGCCCTTTCGAAAGCCCGATTGATGTATTGCCCTGGCAACCAGCTCTTTTCCGGTCCCACTTTCCCCGTGAATCAAAACAGGCGCTTCTGACTGGGAGACACTGTCGATTAATTCAAACAATTTTTCCATGACCGGAGAATGGCCAATTATGCCATGAAACCCGTCATCCAGAAGAAACGTTTTCCGAAGTGACTCTAACTCTTGTTGCTTTCGAACCAGTTCAGACATGTCCGTCAGGGTTTCCACCGCCCCCACCACCTCCCCATCTTCATTTGTGAGCACGGATGCGCTTTTTAAGATATGTACCGAATGATTGTTTTTATGGGTCACCATGCACTGCTTTACCTTGGATCGCCCGATGGTGAAAAGCTTGCAGTAATTGGCATCCGGCCCGCCATCGTAAATTTTACACCCCGTACAGTTTAAAATACGACACGAACGGCCGATCAGTTCTTCAGAAGTATATCCGGTAAGCCTCACCGACGACGGGTTGGCCGCTCGAATAATCCCCTCTGTGTCCACCACGATGATACCATCTTGCAGGGTATCGATAATATGCTTCCAATGTTTTGAAATGTCCATGACTCACACCCTGGTCATAGCCTACCAATCCTGTGAAAATGGTAACGCCCTAAAAGCTCCCTGTTAACCTGTTAAGTTATCACCTGTTAACATAACAACACCCAACGGCAAATACAAGCACGGAGCACTCTTTTTTTTAATTTTATTTTCAGCAGGTTGCAACTAATATTAACAAAATCCAAACATTGGCACAGGCTTTGCGATACCAGAGGTGTACGATAATTTTTACCGCAACTGAATGGCATAAATGTTAAAAAGGAGGAATGAATGAAAACCCCACATCTTTTAAAAAACAGGTATCTGATGCTCCTTGTCGGAGTGCTGTTTGCCTTTACCTGTTTCGTGCCTTCTGTTCTTTGGGCCACCGATGAAGTGGATGCCCTGAAGCAGCAGCTTGAGCAAATGGCTGAAACCATGAAACTGCTGCAACGAAAAATTGAGCAACTTGAAACAAAAAACAATGAAAAAGAGGACGTCATTGAAGAGATTGACCAGCGGCTCAACAAGGCCGAACTTCACACAGCCACCGACAAAGTTTCATTCGGAATAGAACTAAGGTCCCGGGCTGAATCAATCCACTATGACGACATGCTGTCGGCACCCAGTGCGCTGTTTGGCAATTTTTTCACCCCCTATCCCAATGGGTTTAATGGCGCCACCGCCCAGGAGATACAGCAAGCCATTGCGGGCATGGCCGCTGCCGGCATGATTCCGCCTCCCGAAAAAGCGGATATTGATAATGACATTATCTATACCAACAAATTTCGGCTGAACATGAAAGCCAAAATCAACTCCCAGCTTAATTTTGGCGGGAGATTAGCGGTTTACAAGGTATTCGGTGACAGCACCGGCGTAAAATTCAACCAAGGCAATATGGGGGACATCGCCTTAGATGGAACCACCACCAGCCTTCCGCGTGGCGACACCATCCATCTGGAACGGGCTTACTTCAACTATAAGGACTATATCGGCGATGTGCCGATTAATGTCTCTTTCGGAAGACGCCCCTCAACCCAAGGCACCCCAATGGAATTCGGCAATTACAGCATGGAGGGGGGGTCCCCGCTGACCCACATCATCAACTGGCAGTTCGATGGTGCGTCATTAAGTTTCGGGCTTGAAGAAATGACCGGGATTCCCGGGTTTGATTTCAAACTCTGTTATGGTGTCGGCTTTGAAAGTGATTGGGGCAACAGTTCCTCACTATCCAGTACATCTGATCTAGAGGACGTGCATTTAATGGGATTTATCTCGACACTGTTCGATAATGAGGTTAGCAGTGTGGTCCTAAACTATGCCCATGCCAGCGATATCACAGACGGGTTCACGGGACTTACGATCATGCCGTTTATCATCGACAATTCCACCGGCGTGTATAGCTTTACTCCCAATAGTGGTGCGTTTATCAGTCGCTTGGAGCCATCCACCAATATCGGCAATTGGGATGCGGCCACGGTCCTGTTTCGAACCAACCTGATGGAACGGTTTGAAAAGGACATTGATTTTTTCTTCTCTCTGGCCTGGTCCCACACCGACCCTGATAAAGTCTCCCAAAATCCGTTTTTTAACCTGTTAGGATACGGGCTTCTCAGCTCCAATGGCCAGCTGAAAGCACAGGATGGTTATAGCCTTTACGCCGGTGCCGTATTCCCCATGCCCCTGGAAGCCCGATTTGGGGTTGAATACAACTGGGGCTCCCAATACTGGTTTAACTTCAGCGGGGCTGAAGATTCTCTGATTGGCAGCAAGTTGGCGACCCGAGGGCAGGTGTGGGAGACATATTATATTCAACCGATTTTTCAGGACAACTTCTTCCTGAAACTTGGCGGACAATACTATGATTATGCCTATACCGGCAGCGGAAACCCACTGGGGCGACCGGTCAAAATATCACAGGCCACCGCACTGGATACATTGTTTCCGGTTGTAGACAAGGTATGGGACGTCTATCTGGCAGCTTATTTAAGATTCTAATTAAAAGGAGTTTATCATGCATAGAAAATTGGTTTTCATGTTCGTAGCCATTACTTTCGTATTCTCACTCGCAAGCTTCGGATTTTCTGAAACAAACGGCAACAGCCGAAAGGGAAAGCATCTTTTTCGAAATAGTTGCAGGGAATGCCATCAGGAAGATGCTACGGCCAAACCGTTGAGCCCTGACAGCAAAACCCAGGCCCAATGGGAACGGGTATTCAAGCCCGACAACTATAACAAGCTCGACTGTAAGGACGAATGGGCAAAGCATTCCGAACAGGATTTGGCAGATATCTTCACCTATCTGCATAAACATGCATTTGATTCTCCTTCACCGGCAAAATGTAAATAAGGCGAAACAGGAGCGAAACCATGGCGTCTTTTCCCAAATCATCGATCTCCCGCCGGAATTTTCTCAAGATGTCGGCCGCCACAGCAGCGGCGGCCGGTGTCAATGCACCGGTTGTCAAGGCCCTGGTGCCATCTACACAGGCCAAAAAGCCTCGAAAAGTTGAAAAACTTTTTTCCGCCTGCGGTATTTGCCTGAACAAATGTGGTTTGATCGCCAGGGTGGAAGATGGTGTGGTTACCAAGCTGGATCCGAATCCGAAATTTATGAAGTCTCGGGGAATGCTGTGTGCCCGGGGCAACGCCGGCATCAAGCAACTCTATGATCCGGACCGTCTCAAGTATCCGCTGTTGCGGACGGGGAAACGGGGGGAAGGCAAATGGCGGCGAATCAGTTGGGATGACGCCTTGGACCTCGCTGCGGAAAAGCTCCAGACCATTGCTGAAAAATATACCCGATGCGGTGTTCTTTTTACACCGGGTTCAGACATGCAGTCGACATTTGTTCATCATTTTGCGGAGGTGTTCGGTTCCTACAACGTCACCACCCATGAATCGAGCTGCCTGCTGAGCCGTAACCGGGCATACCTTGATACCTTTGGGGAAGTACCGTTTGCCGATGTGCTTCACTCCAAGTACATCCTCATGGCAGGCGCCAACCGGCTTGAGGCACTTATCACCCCCGACAGCATCGACCTGATGACCGCCATGAAGCAGGGGTGCAAGCTGGTTGTATTGGATCCCCGTTTTACAAAGACCGCCGGTCTGGCACATGAGTGGTTTCCGGTAAAACCCGGTACAGACATGGCCTTTTTTCTTGCGGTGGCCCATGTTCTGGTCCATGAGAAACTCTATGATGCCGATTATGCTGCTGAAAAACTAAGCGGCATCCCTGAACTGGCGCAACATGTCCAACAGTATTCCCCCGAGTGGGCCGCGGCGAAATGCGATATTTCGGCAGAAGATATCCGGCGAATCGCCAGGGAGATGGCAGCGGCCGCACCGGCAGCCATGGTATACCCTGGGCGCCGCACCTCCGATTATGTCAACTCTACCCAGATCCGGCGGGCCATGGCCATTGTCAACGCCCTTCTTGGGAATTGGGACAAACCCGGCGGACTTTTGGCCGCACGAAAGGTGGGACTCAGCGCACCCCACATGCCAGAAGCGCCGTTTTATGATGACAACCCGGATGACCGCATCGACGCGGGCATGGCGCACATGATGTTTGATGAAGAGGGATCGTTCAAGCATGTCCGGGACGCCATTATCAAAGAATCGCCCTATCCAATCAAGGGGTGGTTTTCATACAAGTATAATCCCCTGCAGTCGGCGGCCAACCGAAAAAAGACATTAGAGATGATCGAACATCTCGATTTCATGATTACCGTTGACATCACCATGAGCGATACCGCCTGGGTCTCTGACCTGGTACTACCGGCACCGAGTTATCTGGAGCGACAGGATCCAGCGACGGGTCTCCAGGGATCTTCTGCCTGTGCCTGTGTTGTAACACGGGATCCGGTTGTCCCAGCGTTGTTTGAATCCCGGCCAGTCTTCTGGATATTAAAGGAAATTGCCAACCGGTTGGGGCTTTCAGAGTATTTTGATTTTACAGTCGAAGAATATCGGAAGCAACAACTCAGAGATTTGCCCATGGCGGAAGAAGCCCTGCGAAAAGATGGCGTGTACTATAATCCGAGTAAACTTTACGGAATATATGAGGGTCGGATTTTTAAAACCAAATCGAAGAAAATTGAAGTCTATAATGAGCGATATCAGCAGATGGACGTTGCACCGATGCCGGTTTATCAATCCCCCCAAAAGGGGGCAGCGAACAGTTTCCGGTTGGTGGTTGGAAGAAATGCCTATTTCACCCACTGCACTACTCAAAATAACGCACTTCTCAATGAACTCATGCCGGAAAACGCTCTCTGGATGCATCCGAAGGCAGCAAAAAAGCGTCAAATTTCGGAAGGTGATGTGGTCCGCGTAACCAGCCCTGTGGGCGAAGCCGAACTCAGAGCCACCCTCAAACAAGGAATTCGAGAAGACACCGTCTACATGGCCAGCGGGTTTGGTGTATTGTCAAAAGCACTTCGCAACATTGCCGGGAAGGGTGCCTGTATCGCCGACCTTATAGAAGATCAGGCAGATACATTATCCGGCAACATGGCAATGCATGAAACCTTTGTTCAGGTTTCCAGGAAAGGACGATCATGACCACACAGCTTGCAATGGTAATCGATTCCTCGCTTTGTATCGACTGCAAAGCATGCATGGTTGCATGTAAGGTAGAAAACCATGTCCCTGAAGGTTTCTGGCGAAACTGGATCAAAGAACAAATGCCCCCGGTTGAAACGCTTTTGAGCAAAACGGGTTCCGTGAAGCTTCATTTTCAGCCAGGCAACTGTATGCACTGTAACAATGCCACATGTGTAGCGGCCTGCCCTACGGGTGCCACGTATAAAGATACCCAAGAAGGTACGGTGAAAGTAAACGAAAAGCTTTGCATTGGATGCGGCAGCTGTATCCCGGCCTGTCCATATGGTGCCCGGTACCGGCATCCGGAAAAAAAAGTGGTAGACAAATGCGATTTCTGCGAAGCGCGTCGAAACCGGAATGAATTACCGGCATGTGTTGTGACCTGCCCGACCAAAGCAAGGACATTTGGAAATATAAAAGACCCGACAGATCCGGTTTCAACACAATTGGCGAAACAAACAACCGTTCGCGTCGTTAATGCAGACACGGATACCAAACCAAATATCTATTACCTGTCTGAAACCGCCCCACTAAACTGGCCCCGAAAGGCCAAAGAGCCATCGCCTATCCGCTGGCTAAAGACCCTTTATCCCATTATCTGGGGTGCGGTTGGTATCAATGCCCTGATGGTAATGCTGATGCTCGGAAAGCAGCTCTTTACACAAAACGACCATACACCCCCGGATAAAGATCAGAACCAAGACACCAAAGGAGGCCAACATGCTTAAACGACATACCACCGGGGCGATGATCATGCATTGGTTCAATGCGATTTGTTGGTTTTTTCTGTTAGGCACCGGCCTCGGCCTGTTGCAGAATAATGCACTCCAGATTTTCGGTGGAACGTGGGGACGGTGGATGCGATCACTTTTCGGTTCGGGTGAGACACTTCTTATGGTCCATGAGGGCGTGGGGCTTCTGTGGGCATTCTGTTTTCTGGTATATGGGCTCGTTGCATTCCGCCGCGTGACATTGCCGTTCATTAAAGAAATTATGAAAGTGTCGCCCAAAAGAGACGCTGAATGGCTATTAAAAAAAGGGGTCATTATGACCATCGGCGACACAGTGCTTAAAAAAAGAGACATTGATCCCACACTCCCAGAACAGGGGTTTTACAATGTCGGACAGAAGCTATTTGCCATTCCATCGCTTTTCGGTGGTATTTTGATTGCTGCAACGGGTATTGTTCTTTTTCTATCGGATACTCTTTTTAGGGATCCTGCGATTGTCCAATGGGCTATTTTACTCCATTTTGTGATAGTGGGCCTGGTGTTTGCTGGGCTTCTTATCCATATTTATATGGCCGCCATTGCCGCAGGAGAACGACCGGCGTTTCGATCCATGTTCACGGGGTCAGTTCCTGAAAACTACGCAAAACACCATCACCGTCTGTGGTATGACCAGTTAACCAGCGACCCCAAATGACTAAACCCAGTGGTCTCTCATCATGAAAAAAACCTTTGCATTTATCTGGCCGGCTATCTGTTTGGTTATCCTTTTGGCAATCGAGATGACCGATGCAGAAAATGCTGCCCCACCGTCCTGGTGGCCCCAGGCCCAAGAAAATGCACCCACAAACGGATTTCGGCTCATCTCATCTGAATCGCTGAATGCCCTGTATAAGGCGAAAGAACCTTTCCTCTTGCTGGATGTGCGGCCGGATTATGAATACAAACAGGGTTATTTGACGGGGGCAATGAATATGGAATTTGACCTCGGGGACCGCCTGTCTCTTTCATCTGAAAGGAGGCAGGCATTAAAAAAAGTCCTCGGCTCTGACCACAACCGGCGGATTATCATCTATTGCCGTAGCTTCAGATGACTTCGAAGCGGCATTGCCGCCGTCTGGGCCGTGCGCCTGGGGTATTCAAATGTGTGGCACTTTCCGGAAGGGTATTTCGAATGGCGGGAGCGTTACCCTGAAATGACAGAGACGCCCATAGAGCAAAATTCGACTGAAAACCAAAACAATGAACAGGACAGCAACTTAAGATAACATTCAAGAAACCAAATGGGAGATGAATGAAACTAAATCATGGGCGAGGCGCGTTCCAGACAGATAGGGCTCCGAATCGCCCGCCTGAGCCAGCCGGTCCCTAAACTGCGGCAACCAGCTGGCGATCTCTGTTCCGGCAAACGATATGGCTGCGGGAAAAAGATGTGAGTCTGGATCTGTCCACCCCTTTTCAAGCATATAGTAGAGGCACTCAAGCTCAATGGCAATGTGATCCGGCGGCTCACCCATATGGCTTGCCAGAGAAAGGCCCAGGTCATCAATGCGTTGCTGCATTTTTACAGCTGGGGGGCCCATTAATGGTGCACCATCGTACAGGTAACACGAATGAAACGGCGGAGCGACCACACCCACCGGGTGGCTTACAAAAAGGCGGACATGCAGCGTATGCAGCAACTCGACCAAAGCATCAACGGAGGGAACACCTCCCCAAAAGCCATCAAGGCGATTGAGAGCGAGGACAGATGCTGTTGACAAATCAGTGACCAGGTCTTTAAAGGGTTGAAAAAAGATCCCTTCAAGCATTTCCTGGCATTGACTGACATCGGGGCCCCAATAGAGGCGGCAAAGGTTCCGGATGCCTGAAAGCACCGCCAACTGCCGGTCCGGATGTAACGCAGCAACGCTCTTTTCCATGGTTCCCGCTTTCGTGTGAAAGTTATTTACCGCCACTGATCAGTTACCGGCAGTGGAAACAATACGATCCAATATCGTATACTGAAAAGAAGTCTAATTTCAATGTTGAAAAATAAACACATTTATTCAGAAGATCTATCCGGGAAAACAATTTGTGGAAAGCCCGTGCCTGAGTTTCTTCAGGAGGCTGAAACATTTCACGGTTGTCGAAACCCGGGCATTCTGTTGGGTGGCATGATGGTTGATTTGGCACTTGAGTTGCTGACTTCACGACAGAATATTGTCGCTGTTTCTGAAACGAAATGGTCGTTACCCGATGCCATTCAATTGCTCACCCGCTGCACCATCGGAAATGGACGCCTGATTGTGCTAAATTGGGGGAAAATGGGCCTCAGCGTCTTTTCCCGCAAAAATCTTGCAGGCTACCGTATCTGGCTTGACATTGCCAAAACAAAACACATCTCCAGTATCTATAACTGGTACATGCGCCTGATACGCCTCGATGCCAAAGAAACAGACCATCTACTGACAGATATTCTAACCGCCGGTCGAACTGTTTTTTCCTGGCGGGCCATTCCTATGACACGCCAGTTTCACACCCCACCAAATCCGGCCATGACCATTTGCTCACAATGTGACGAGGCCTATCCAGAAAACCACGGTCACTTATGCATTTCCTGCCAGGGCCGATCTTACTATGAACTTCCGAACAACACCCTTTGCAGATAGCTCGCAGCCACATCATTTGACAGTGTCGCGGTCCTGATTTATATGAAACACAATTAAATGTTCAACCCTTAGATGACGGTAACGTTCAACTTATGATTAGTATTGAAAATCTTGATAAAAGCTTTGGCAGCCAATCTCTGTTTGAAGGTGTCAACTTTAAGATAAACGCAAGAGAACGGATCGGCCTCGTGGGACGAAACGGTCATGGCAAAACAACATTATTTCGCATGATCATCGGCCAGGAAGAACCCGATAGCGGTAGCCTACACATACCAAAACAGTATCGTATCGGGCATGTGCAGCAGCATCTTTCTTTTTCACAGGACACACTACTGGCAGAGGGTATGACCGGGTTGCCCAAATCTGAAAAAGACCACGCCTGGAAAGTTGAAAAAATCCTATTCGGTCTCGGATTCTCCCCGGCTGATCTCGCGCGTCACCCAAGTGCATTTTCAGGCGGATATCAGGTGCGCCTTAACCTTGCAAAGGTGCTCGTGTCGGAACCAGATCTCCTGCTCCTGGACGAACCGACCAACTATCTCGACATCACCTCAATCCGATGGATTGAACAGTTTCTTCTCACCTGGCCTCACGAACTGATGCTGATTACTCACGATCGCAGTTTCATGGATAAGATTGTAACCCATACCCTTGGAATTCATCGTAAAAAAGTGCGAAAGATAACGGGGAATACCGAAAAGTATTATGCGCAAATCGCCCAGGATGAAGAAATTTACGAAAAAACACGCCTGAATGATGAAAAGAAAAAAAAGGAAATCGAGCTTTTTATCTCACGGTTTCGCGCCAAGGCACGCTTGGCCAATATGGTCCAGTCCCGCGTTAAAACCCTCGCAAAAATGGACAATCGCAACAAACTTTATAGAATAAAAAACTTAGATTTTTCTTTTCTTTATGAGCCGTTTTCAGCAAAACAGATCATGAATGTAGAAGACATCTCTTTTGGCTACGAAGCGAAGCGGCCATTGCTCCAAGACCTGTCATTTACGGTGGGGGGAACTGATCGCATCTGTATTATTGGAAAAAACGGCAAAGGTAAAACAACGCTTTTAAAGCTCCTGGCAAATGCACTACCACTTCAAAAAGGGGGGGTCAAATATCACCCTTCGGCAGTTTGCGGTTTCTATGAACAGACCAACATCTCCACACTGGTGGATACCCGAACGGTAGAAGAAGAAATCCTGTATTCAGCCCAGCAGGTGGACCGGCAAGCAACCCGAAATATTTGCGGCACCATGATGTTTGAAGGTGACAAGGCCCTTAAAAAAATATCGGTCCTGTCAGGAGGAGAAAAAAGTCGGGTCCTTTTAGGCAAAATTCTGGCCACACCAACCAACCTGCTGCTGTTAGATGAACCGACCAATCATCTGGACATGGATGCGTGTGATGCCCTTATTTCCGCCCTCGACAGTTTTCCGGGAGCAGTCATCCTGGTGACACATAATGAAATGTTTTTACACGCCCTGGCCAACCGACTCATTATTTTCCAAAATGATTGTGTTGAAGTTTTTGAAGGAACTTATCAGCATTTTCTGGAGACGGTGGGTTGGCAGGAAGAGGGAACCGAACGGTCGGCTGATGACAGCCCCCCGAAAGACACTGCCGGTCAACAAAAGATCAATAAAAAAGAACTTCGCCGAAAACGTTCTGAAATCGTTCAGGAGCGCGCCCGATTGTTACGGCCCATCGAAAAAGATATTGCAAAAGTTGAAATGTTGATTGAATCCGAAGAAGAGCGGCTTGAGACCCTTAACCAAACCATAATGGCGGCAACGCAAGCTGGAAACGGCAAACAGATTGCAGAGATATCACAAGAAATCCACAGCTGCCAGACGACCATTGACAAAAATTATAGCCGGTTGGAAACGCTTATGGAAAAACTTGACAGCGAAGCGTCCCAATTCGAAACCAGATTGCAGGAGCTGGATGTTTGATGTCGATGTTGATGGGTCAAGCCATTTCAGGTGTAACGCGGTTTCGCCCCTGTTTCTTTGATTGATATAACGCAATATCCGCCCGTTGAATAAAGGACTCTATAGATTCATTGGTTCGATATTGGGACACACCGCTGGACAATGTTACCTTCCCCATTGAAACACCTGTGCTTTTTTGTTTCCATGACATAGCAGAAAAATGATGTCTTATTTTCTCCGCAACGGTCAATGCACCTGAAAGCGGTGTATCACTTAGCAAGATAACGAATTCTTCTCCGCCATATCGGCAGACAATATCCTTGCCACGCACATAATCTTTCAATGTTTTTGCAATGACCCGTAACAGATCATCGCCGGTCAAATGGCCATAGGTGTCATTGACCCGTTTAAAATGATCGATATCGATAATGATCAGGGAAAGCATAGTACCATTATTATGGCTGTTGGAGATATACTGTGAGAGTTTTTCTTCAAACGACCGGCGGTTCCACAGACCGGTCAAAGCGTCCGTGGTTGCAAACCACTCCGTTTCTTTCAATTTGGACTGGAGTGATTGGACCTCATCGTTTGCTGATTTTAAACGGTTTTCGAGAATGGTGCTTGAGCTCTCGATTTTTTTTACCTCAACAATCAAATCTTTTAAGCTTGTTTTGAAACTGTTTTCATCATCAGCCTTTTCGATCCGGGTTGTGAAATCCAAGAGATATTTTTCAAAGGATGAAATATCATCTCCGGCAGAAGAGACATCATTGAGAATTTCCTTGACGACGTTCAGGAATTTCACCTTCACCTTGTCAATAATTGCCTGGCCCCGGTTTACAATATGGTATAAATACAGTTGATAGGCAATTTCTTCGGTAATATCATCCGCTTTGTTCAGCAGGTCTTCCAAAGCGATGGTCAGCTCCGGATTTACTTTTGACAGGAATTCATACCAAACAGAATAATTAAAGGGGGTGGCAGGCAAGTTAAATCGGCCCAACTCTTTCAATGTCAGCCTCAGATACTCCGCAGCCTGTTCGCCCGTATGGTGATACTTCATTTATATTTCCTCTTTTATATTACCCAGTCTTCATATCACACAGCATCTATTGATTCAGAATTTCCTCAATTTTTTCAAGCATGCCTCTGTAGGACAATGGTTTTTGTAAAAATGTCACCTGAGACGCAATTACCTTTTCAACATCCTGGCTAACGACATCTTCCTCAATATATCCTGAAATAAAGATGGCCTTGATATCCCCGTTCATGTCGCGCAAACGATCCAGGAGCTCCGGCCCTTTGATGCCCGGAAGCATCACGTCGCTCAAGACAAGATGGATTTCGGGCGACTGTTTCGCGATGGTCAGGGCATCCTCTCCATTCGATGCCTCCAATACCCGATACCCTGTCATCAACAACGCCTGCTTGATAAATTCTCTTGTCTCCTCATTGTCATCAACCACAAGAATGGTTTGACTGTCGGTCTCACCAGCGTTGTCAAATTCTTTTTTCATGGTTTCTGTAATAAGCTGTTCCGTGCGGTTGGCCAATTCTAAAATACCATTTCGCAACTCAGAATTCCCCTCAGTAACATTTGCCAACTGCAACAGGCTTTCGAGTGTCTGCCTTAAGGCATCTACAACTTTATTATTTCCAAAACTGTCCGGCATGATGACCTCTTCCCAGTTAGGCTATCTTAATCCTAAACCCCAAAAATAGCGTCATGTTTGTTTATCAACCTAGTCCAATGGTTGGCAGACACTGTGGCTGTCTGCCCTTGAGGTGCCTTTATAAAAACCGATAAATAGCCACCTCTGCCATAAAGGAAAACAATTTGTCAATATTTAAGAAATGTTATTTATACGCTATCTGAAATACCGATGTTACGTTATTCAACAAGAAGCTTTTAGCATCTTATATTTCCGACAGGTTTCTATTTCAGTCATTTAAAAAATATTGCGGTGGCACAATATTATGTTCCGATATCTTATTGATGATCGTACGATAGCTGATATCCAGCAATTTCGACGCCTTGGTTCTATTCCACCCAGTCTTTGTCAACACAAAGGATATAATCTCTTTTTCAACCTGATCCATCAGGGTCTTTCGAATCTCCTTGAGCGGAAACGATTTGGAGTCCCGCGAATATGATCCTGATCTATCAAAAATGTAATCTAGAAACGGTTCCGGATTTTCCTTGACGGCCGTTTTTCGGTTCTCATCTTTATCAATTGCCCGAGAGGCGTATAGCCCTGCAATGACCTCGTTCCATTCCCCCACAACCCGCATGCGCTGAATGACATTTTGAAGCTCCCGAACATTTCCCGGCCACGAATAACTCATTAGTTTTTCCATGACACGCCCACTTGGTTTTACAAACTGCACTCCCTGATTTGACGGGACGTATTGGTTTATATAGTAATCTATCAGCAAAGGGATATCTTCAGGACGTTGGCGTAACGGGGAAATATAAACTTTTATTATATTCAGGCGGTAATAAAGGTCTTCCCGAAACAGGCCGTCTTTGGTTCTTTCCTCTAAATCGCTGTTGGTGGCGGCCATAACCCAAGCATCTGTTTTAATCTCTTTTTCACTGCCTAACGGCATAAATGAACCACCCTGCAAAACCTGAAGCAACTTGGCTTGAAGCCCATAGGACATTTCGCTAATTTCATCCAAAAACAAAACCCCCTGATGAGCCAATTCAAACTTACCCCGCTTCTTACGATGTGCTCCGGTAAAAGCCCCTCTTTCGAAGCCGAAAAGTTCGCTCTCAAGTAACCCTTCAGGAAGTGCCGCACAGTTGACTTTGATAAAGGGCTTCTGCCGCCGAGGGGAATGATAATGGAGCTGCTGGGCCACGACTTCTTTGCCGACACCGCTTTCTCCTGTAATGACAATATTCAAACCAGTATCAGCAACGTGTTGAACAAGCTCTCTGATGCGCTCTATGTTCCGGCTGGCACCGATAAGTGGGGTCACCATATGATCTTCATTCATGTTAGAGTGGTTGTAATTCATCCGTGACAAGTGGCAATGATTCGTACCATAACATCCTGATGTTACAATATCAAGTCAAGGAAACAGAAAGGTTTTCGAAGCATAATCGCAATGCGATGTTCATTCGAAAGTCCTTGGTAATCTGTAGTTTTCTTTCAACACATATGAATGCATTTACCCAAAATTATGAAGTCTGTTGCATAGCCGGATGTCATATCCCCGTATGAGGCCGTGCAATCATCTAAGATAGTTATCATTTTGTGCTACCAAACCATAGGCATGAATATTGCTTTTATAGTTATAAATTACTTTTTCTGGCATACGCGAGCCATTTATGGACAAGGCAATACGACCTTTTCTATCAACGCGGTTTCCGAAAAAAGCGTAAAAGATTTAACTGAGGAGGCAATAAAAATGAAGAAGTGGTTTCCCTTCCTTAAGGGGGGGATTGTGTTAATAATTGCATTCATTGTTGTTAACGGGGATTGTATTGCCGGGACAATTCCCTTTAAAGTTGGCACCGGCGGTATTTTAGACGGAAGCATTGAAAAAGGCGTTGGCGTACTTTATGAGCAACAGGCACTCGGCACCGATACTTTTTATTTAAATGAGGGGGAAACCTCCCATGTAATCGATTTCTTCATTGTCACGATTCCACTTGCGCTCGGTACCGGCAGTGTGGAAGCGGTCATTGAGCTATTATCACCGACGCCCCTGTCGGAAGCTTCAAACAGGGGCTCTTTTGGTGTTTTTTCTTTTCTGTCCTTCAGCTGTGGTGCCGCCCAGTGGGATGCACCCCAAACTATCGAATACAGTTACAACGGACTTCATGGGGGAATTTTATCATTAGACCTTTTTGATATTCCCAAAACATTTCAATTGGGTACCACTTTCACCATTAGCGGCACCCTGACAAATGAAAGAAATCCTTTTTCATCCCCGCTGCCAAGCACCTTATTTATGTTTGGCACGGGCCTTATCGGACTTGTCGTATTTAGGAGAAATCGCCCAACGCAGGAGCAGCGATAATGGCATTACGCATAAGCGCTGAATTCACCACAACATCATTGGAAAAATAATTAGAAATCCAAGGGTACACTGTTGGCGATACATGTCGATCTACCTTCAGCACTAAAGCGAATATAAACAGTAAAGAAAATAGCGTGATTATAGACATCGACCCCATACTAGACAACGGCGGAAGGCGCTTGGGTTGTGATCGGCGATGTTTTTCCTATTATGGCGTTATTCCGGAACGCCGCAGTGGTGTAGACAGGAGGGATGGAAAAGAACGCAGAAAAATACGGAGGAATACCGCCTCTCCCTACTGCTATGGTTAACCCAAAGACCTTTTTAGCCTCCTACGATATTTATCCCGTTTCTTCTTTGTATTGGTCATATTTTTTAATGCAACGCTGGGGCAAAACTGGAAGTCCCTTTAGCACATAATGGAATTGCATGCCCCCTACATATATCAACTTTTCTAAAGCCAAAATTGCCCGGCTGCAAACGGAACTCCTTGATTGGTACCAAAAGACCTGTCGTGACCTGCCCTGGCGGACCACAAAGGATCCTTATTGCATCTGGGTATCTGAAGTGATGCTCCAGCAAACACAGGTTAAAACCGTTATTCCCTATTATCGCAACTTCATTCGCCTATTCCCCACAGTCCACAACCTGGCAGCGTCAGATTTACAGGCTGTGCTAAAAGCGTGGGAAGGCATGGGCTACTATGCCCGGGCCAGAAATTTACACAAAGCCGCTCATATGGTCGTAACGACATATCAGGGGAAACTGCCCGATACACATCAAGAAATTCGAAAGCTTCCCGGCATTGGTGATTATATAGCAGCGGCTGTTTTAAGTATCGCCTTTAGAAAACCGCATGCTGTTGTGGATGGAAATGTAAAAAGAGTTCTTGCAAGGCTTTTTTGTGTAAAGGAAGCCGTCAATCACCCCCCTTCACACAAACTATTTCAAGGTATGGCAACCGCCCTTCTGGATCGAGAGACCCCTGACCGCTTCAATCAGGCTGTCATGGAGCTTGGCGCCCTTGTTTGCAAACCTGATACGCCTGAATGTGATCACTGCCCCCTAATAGCGTACTGTTGTGCTTACATAAAAAATTTGATCTCAGATTATCCAAAGAGGGTCAGCTCCAAACATATCCCGACCTATCATATTGCCACCGGTGTCATCCTAAAGAATGGCCGCATGCTGATTACGCAACGAAAACCGGATGGGTTACTGGGAGGGCTCTGGGAGTTTCCGGGGGGGAAAGTCAAAAACAAAGAATCGGCAATCGCTGCCTGTGCCAGGGAAATCAAGGAAGAAACTAACATCGCCATCGATATTGTTGAGCCAATTGCTCGGATTAATCATGCCTATACCCATTTTAAAATTATCATGGATGTCTTCTACTGCCGATACCGATCCGGAAAGATTAAATTAAGAGGGCCGGTGGATCATCGATGGATCCAAATAGAGGACATCGGAAAATACCCATTCCCAAAAGCAAACCATAAATTTTTCGGTAAACTCAAAAAAATGAAAAAGAACTTTCTATAGCCCTTCGGATGTGGCATATGAAATCTATGGTATTGCTCTGAATTTCTTTAATGAAAAAAGAATAGGGAGATAAAAATGACAAATCAGAGAAAAACCTTGTTTTTATTGGGCGCATTGATGGTAGTAATACCTTCGTTGCTAGTGGCTCAGCCTTCTTATCCGGACAAATTAAACGGAATTGTGAAGCAACTTCCTAATTCGAACGTCCTGTCAAGTGCTACCAATAAATATGAAACAAATGCGGTTTTAACCGCATCTGGCACACCTGTCGGTGATGTCTTTGTTTTTTATAAAAAAGCGGTCGTTAAAGAAGGATGGGAGATTGAAAATGAAATAGAAATTGCTTCCACAAAATCCATTGAATTTAGAAAAGGTGACCAAAATTTTGTTGTCACCGTAATGGACATGGGGGAGCAGCTCATGATAACGTTGGCCGCAACCCAATAGCTTTTTTTGCGTGCTAATACAGGTGCCTCTGAAATGAAGCACTCCGGATGCGTCGTTCCCTCAACGAAGCGGTATATCCAGCCCTTGTTATTTCTTAAACTTGCTCCTGCCCATTTTGGGCCTCAGGCACCCAAAGCACCTCGAATTCCCCGAACAGCTGCTTCCAGACTTACACTGCCGGTATTAACGATCAGATCATAATTGAGAGGATCATCAATATCAGCGTTATAATATTTTCGTATGAAGGCGCGTCGATCTGACTCTGTTCTAATAATACGACGTTTTGCCTCTTCTCGGCCTACACCATATTTTTTCATAACATTGCCGACACGAATCTCTTTAGGAGCAATTATCCTTATGCTAAAACGCTTATCCGGCGGTAGAAGAAAGTTGCCCCCTCGGCCCACAATTACTGCCCTGCCATATTTACCAATGACACCCACAAGTTTCATCAAATGCCTAAGATATTCATCCGGCCACAGGTGATGGTCATTCACCAGTGAAGAAATCCATTCTTCAAGCACATTCATCCCTTTTTCATCTAAAGTCTCAAAAAAGCGTTTATGAATGTGAGCGCTTTCGGCCATTTGGTGAATCATATCCTGATGAAAAATATCCAGTTCAAGCTCAATGGAAAGCATTTCTGCAATAATGCGTCCACCGCTGCCTGGCTCCCGCGATATGGTAATGACCGGTATCGTTTTCTGTTTTTTCGTCTCTTTTTGCAAAATATGCCAACGGCTTATCTGTTCCTCCACCATTTGCTGAATTGACCGTGATTTCGCCATATTCACCTCCTTGTAATTTTTTGCAAAAAAAAGCCCTGACATCCTTCCTGTCACCGTTGTAGAACAGAAAGCGTAACTAGCTATTAGCCACTATCATCCTGTCAGCCGTCATGAAAAAATGGCTCCCCGAATTCTGAAAACGGAAAATTGGAAAAGATGTGGTGGCCATCATAATCAAGCACCCGCAAATCGTCCGTTTGCTTCAGGTCACCCATAATTACGGCAAAATGTTTTCCATATTTTTCTTTCACCAATGATTCGTTCACTTCATGGGCAATAAATTTCTTGAGCCCCTTGGCCGCAAGTTTCTCGACAAACCGTCCATCAGAAAAGGATTCGTATGTGGTTAAAATAAGAATCGGTCCTGTACCTGTAAAAATGACACCTGCTTTCATAGGGTACCTCCTTTCGTTTTCTGTGGGCCCCTTGGAAAGTGTGTTGCCAGCCAGCTATTATCAAAAAAGTATGCCAGGTGGAAAACAAAACACTGCCACCAAAGCACATCGGATAGCGCCATTCTTATCAATGAGCAGTTCTATATGCGTGACAATTTAAACCGATTCCATAAGAACATTCAGAGGCAGAAACAAATTAGGAAGTGTTTTTCATTTCTACGTATAATTATATTCGTCTGATATGGTGAACACAAGCGAAAAAATTGAGCCCATAACATAAGTCCTACATATTCCGCCGATACTGGCCTCCTACCTCGAAAAAGGCTTGGGTTATCTGGCCCAACGAACAGTATCGAACGGTTTCCATCATTTCAGCGAAAACGTTCTCGCCAGACAGGACCGTTTGTTTTAATCTTTCAATGGCTTGGGGTGCCTCCCGGCGATGTTTTTCATGAAAACGGGACCGTCGGGACAGCTGTTGGCCTTTTTCAGTTTTGGTGGCCCTGGACAATCCGAGTTTATTCATATTACCGATAGCATCTGTCTGGGGATCGATAAATGTATTCACACCAATAATGGGAATTTCACCCGAACTTTTGAGGGCCTCATAATATAGGGATTCCTCCTGAATTTTACTTCGCTGATACCCCGTTTCCATGGCACCCAGGACACCGCCGCGGGAAGAGATCCGGTCAAACTCCATCAAAACCGCCTCTTCAACCAAATGGGTCAACGCCTCCACCACAAAGCTTCCTTGAAGAACATTTTCACTGTTAGAAAGCCCCCACTCCTGATTGATAATCATCTGAATGGCCAGTGCTCTGCGAACCGATTCAGCGGTCGGTGTCGTTATAGCCTCATCGTAGGCATTTGTATGCAAACTGTTACAATTATCATAGATGGCACAAAGCGCCTGAAGTGTGGTCCGAACGTCGTTAAACTGTATATCCTGACTATGGAGAGACCGCCCGGACGTTTGAATGTGATATTTTAGCATCTGGGAACGCGCGCCCCCACCGTATCGATGCTTCATGGCAACGGCCCAAATCCGTCGGGCCACCCGCCCGATGACGGTATATTCCGGATCAAGGCCGTTTGAAAAGAAGAAGGAAAGATTGGGTGCAAAGCTGTCAATGGGCATCCCCCGGGCCAAATAATACTCGACATAGGTAAACCCATTTGCAAGGGTAAACGCCAGTTGGGTAATCGGGTTCGCGCCGGCCTCAGCAATATGATACCCGGAAATAGAAATTGAATAAAAATTTCGAATTTCATTTTCAATAAAATAGGCCTGAATGTCTCCCATCATTTTAATGGCAAAATCGATTGAGAAAATACAGGTATTTTGCGCCTGATCTTCCTTCAAGATATCCGCCTGAACCGTTCCCCGTACTTTTTTCAGAACCGATGAGCGTATGTTTGCATATTCATCCGGCGACGGGCGAGCCCCTGTCTCCTTTCGATGCCGGTCGACCTGTTGATCAATGGCAACATTTAAATACATAGCGAGAATTGCAGGCGCCGGCCCGTTAATGGTCATGGAAACGGAAGTGTTGGGCGCGGTGAGATCAAATCCTTCATAAAGAGCCTTCATATCATCCAACGTGCAGATGCTCACCCCCGAGGTGCCGATCTTGCCGTAAATGTCCGGACAATTTTCAGGATCTCGACCATAAAGTGTCACGGAATCAAATGCGGTGGAAAGCCGCTTGGCCTTATACGCCGTTGATAACAGTTTAAAGCGCCTGTTGGTACGCTCGGGCCCGCCTTCCCCTGCAAACATCCGGGTGGGGGCCTCTTCCATGCGTTTTAAAGGAAAGACGCCTGCCGTGTAGGGAAACCTACCTGGAACATTCTCTTCCCGCATCCATCGATAGGTCTCACCGGGATCCGTAAATTTCGGTAGGACCACTTTGGGTATTTTGGTACGGGCCAAAGATTCGGTATAAAGCGGAAGCCGAACGTCCTGCCCCCGCACCTTGTAAACAAGTCCATCCTCCTGATATTCCCTGTTAATACCTGTCCATTCAGCCATCAACGCACGGGTTTGAGCATCTATTCTTGCCTGGGCGGCCGACGACAAACCGTTCAGAATGACTGCTGAATCTTTTTCTCCTATCGCACCCCTTTTTTCATCCTGTAGTGCCTTTTCAGCCTCCTGAAGGTGCCATGCATGCCGAAGGGCACTGGCCTGGGTTGCCGTCTCCTTGTGATATTTCCGGACGGTCTCTGCGATCTCGGATAAATACCGAACCCGTTCCGGCGGAAGGATCATGGTTTTGGATGAAGAGACGTGTGTGTTCGTCACAGCCGGCACAGTTAAAAAACGAATGCCGGTTTTTCGGAAAATCGTTTCGACCAGCCCCTGGTACAAAGCCGTTACACCATCATCGTTAAACCTTGCGGCAATGGTACCGTAAACCGGCAATTCGTTCAGGGACAGATCCCAACTGTTCTGATTCCTCTGAAACTGCCGCTTCACCTCCCGAAAGGCATCCTCACTTCCCTGCTTGTCATATTTATTCACCGCCACCAGATCCGCAAAATCGAGCATATCAATTTTTTCAAGCTGAGAGGGCGCGCCATACTCGCTCGTCATCACGTAAAGGGCCACATCCACATAATCAATGACGAGAGAATCCCCCTGACCGATGCCCGCAGTCTCAACGAAAATCAGTTGATACCCCGCCGCCTTTAGCACGGTAATGATATCAGGAAGAGACTCAGGGACCTCGGCTTTGGCATGCCGGGTTGCCATGCTTCGCATATAGACCTTCGCCCCCCCAATGGCGTTCATACGAATGCGGTCCCCTAAAAGCGCCCCTCCGGTCTTTTTACGTGACGGATCACAGGAAACGATGGCGATGGCGCTTTCCTTATTGTCGTTTAGAAAGCGAAGCACCAGTTCATCGGTCATAGAGGACTTTCCTGCCCCGCCGGTGCCGGTAATACCCACCACCGGCACCGAAACATTTCTGCTTTTTTTCTCGAAGACGGCCATGATGTCGGTGTCGGCAAATTTCTTCAATCCGGTCTCCACAGCGGTTATCAAACGAGCCGTAATGAGTTTATTAGCGATAGAAACCTTCGATATATCTATCGAGACCTCGCCAAAAATGCTTTCCTGATCCAGCAATTTCACCATATGGTTGATAATGCCCTGAAGCCCAAAACGGGCACCGTCTTCCGGAGAAAAGAGCTTGGTTACGCCATAATCTTCCAGGATTTTGATTTCATCGGGAAGAATCACGCCACCACCACCACCGAACACCTTGATATGGGAAGCGTCTTTTTCCGTTAGAAGGTCTATCATGTACTGAAAGAATTCAACATGTCCGCCCTGGTAGCTTGAAACGGCGATCCCGTGGGCATCCTCTTCAATGGCAGCCGTCACGATTTCCTGAACCGAGCGGTTATGTCCCAGATGAATCACTTCCACGCCGGTGGCCAGCAACTTTCTGCGCATGATATTGATGGCAGCATCGTGGCCATCAAAAAGGGCGGTGGCAGTAATCACGCGAATGGCATGTTTCGGAATATAGGGTGCCGGTTCTTGGGTCATTCGTGCCTCCAGTATTCTGCCGCGTGTTATGGTAGGGCTATCGTTATTATGGTTCCATTATAGTATGTTTTGCCGGTAATTGTGAAATGCTATCCCAATGAATTCTTTTTAATCTCCATGTCCCCCTCAAACATGAAAATTTTATCCGATAATCATCCATTCAGCTATATCTATAGAGGTTGACACTTAATCCTAACCTCTTTATGATCTTCGGTGCAAAAGGAGAGCAACGGATGAGTGGAGCCACCGGATTAAATCAATACCTGAAGGAAAACTACGATACATCCGTGTTTGATCTGGCCTTAAGTGATCGATCGCCGTGGGTGTATCACCTACATGAGCAAAAGATCGTGCAGGCACAGATCGCCCGCAATTCCACCTATCAAATTGCCCTTTCAATCGAAGAGGGGCCGGAAACGGAGATCGACAAAACCAGCGTTAAACTGCTCTATCCAGCCATTCATGCTCCAAAGGCCGGCAAATTGATCAAAACAGATCCGAAATTAAAAGCTGAGCCCATCGCGCCCATTATTTACCCCAAAGGTCGCCATCATATTAAAAACAAAGCCCTTTTCCCCCTGATGCAACAGCGCGAAGTGTTATTTTTTACCCTGCTGGAGGGTGAAATCATCAGGGGGCTGGTCATGGCCTTTTCGCGTTACGATCTGACCATCGGTCTTAAGGGTGGTATCCCGATTGTGGTAATGCGCCACAGTGTGTGGGATGTACGTGACAAAAAAGGCCGGTGTTACCTTAAAAATCCCATATAACACCCAGATCGGTTTCAAAAAAGTTTCAATCGCTCATCAGCAAATAATTCGAGGTTATATAAAAATCAGTCTCCAATAATCGTGACGTCAATGGACCTTGTGCGGGCCTTGTTGTCGTGATTGATGGCCACGGCCTGCTGCCAGGTTCCTAATCGCAGACGCCCCTTTCGGACCGGAAGCGCCAGGGAGGGCCCCATGATGGCCGCCTGGACATGGCTGTGGCCGTTTCCATCGTGCCAGGCCTGTTCATGGGCATAGGTCAACTCCGGTGGCGCCATTCGGTTGATGGCTTGCTTCAGATCCTCAACAACCCCCGGCTCAAATTCAATGGTCGTAAGGGACCCCGTAGAACCGATTAGCGTGGCGGTCAATGCACCGTTTTGAATTCCGGAAGCACCGATGATCTTCTCGAGCAAAGGGGTAATGTCGGCAATATCAGGCCCTTTTTTTAGTTTTACTTCCAACGAGTCACAAAAAACAGAGGATGATGTCATAAGTTAATTTTCCTTGATAAGTTGACCGTTAGCCGGTTAGTATAAGGTCTTATCCGCAGGTTTGTTTGTTTTAGCGCCCAAATTATCCATAGAGCGACCTTATTAACCCCGCCTCCTTCTCTCAGGGTAATCCCATAGCCCAATTCCATACACCCGGCCGCTTTTTCAACTTAACCCCTTTGGGAACCCGCTCTCTCAGAATAAAAAAACGCCGATACCCCGCCTGCATCAATTGCTGCTGTTGTTTTGCCAAATCAAGCGGCCAATTCGCAAATACCCAGTAATCATTATCGATTTGAGCCGCCCATGCATCTTCTCCCTTGGGACTTCTAAACAATGCATTGGGTGAAAGTGAGGGGGACAGGTTTCGAGAAATGCAAAGCGGAAAATGCCCGGAAATAACGATACCCAATGGCAGGAGGCTCTGTTTTGGGAGTGCCATGATCTCTTTTTCACCAAGCTCAGGGCTAATGATCACGCCTTTGAATCCCAGTGCCTTTAAGGAAGCAATCGCCAGCGGATTGGCAACGTTACAAAAGGGCCCCGCCCATAAATGAACGTTTTCAGGGTGTTCAAACAGGGCGACTTGCCAGGGAGCATTCAGGACAAAATACTTCCCTCCATTTTTTATCACCGCCGCCAGCTGAGACTGCCAGTCGTTCTCGTCTGAAGGCCACATCACCGGGGGCAACCACCAGAAGGTACGTTGAACGCCCCCCTTTGGAAGCGATAGTGATGCCCTGAGCGGTACCCAACGCCCATCAGGAAATTGCCTGTTTTTCGGATTTCCATATCCACGGGATACGTCTATTTGTAAAATTTCGGACTTATGCCAACCGCCCTTCGGCAACGATACATTGAAAGCCGATGGCCGTAAATTTGTATTCGATTCTGCAGGCAGCTTTTTTGTAAGTGCTTCGATTTTTTCTTTCAGGGCAGGTTCCAGCCGGTCCACCAGAAATACCGGGAGGCCTTTCTTGGGGCCACGTTTCTGGCCGGTTGGAAGATTATATTTGCCGTGCTTGGGCACCGATTTTGAAACCTTTACCACAGCATGCCATGATTCATCTTCATAACCGATACGAAGTTTGTCCCCCGGATACAAAGATTCTCTGGGAACGACATAGGGGCTGCCGCCGCCACCTTTTACCCTTCCCATCAGCATGCCGGATCCGGTCTGTCTTTCTGACTGGATCGGATGCTGGGGACGTTGTGGTAAAAAGGCGTAATGGGTACCCGAACGGCCCAACGCTCTTTCCAGAAGATAAAGCGCGTCTTTCTTTGCCTGGGGATCTTTACCGTGGTCCCTTAGCAACCGGTAAGCGCTTACCGTGTAGTAAACATAATGTGGACCTTTTTTTCGCCCCTCTATCTTCCAGGTTTTTATTTGCGGTACATCAAGCAATACTTTCACCAACACATCCAGGCTTAAATCCTGGCACGAAAAAAATTTGTCTGTCTTTTCACCCTGATTGTAAATTCTTCGGCAAGGCTGAACGCATCTACCACGGAGGCCGCTCTTCCCCCCCATATAGCTGCTCCAATAGCAACGGCCTGAAACCCCATAGCAAAGGGCCCCGTGAACGAAAATTTCAAGCCCAACCGTTTTCGGGCAAACAACTGCCAACTGCTTTATCTCGTCAATGGTAAGCTCTCGCGGAATGACCACCTGGTGAACATTCATTTTTTTTTCTACGAACGGCAACGCGGTCGAGAAACTCACGTTTGCAAGGGTTGATAAATGAATCTCACCTGAAAATCCCGTTTGCCTTGCCAATTCCAGAAATGCCAAATCCTGGATGATCAATGCATCCGGCTTCACGTACAGATTAAGTTGCGCCAACAACCGCCCGGCTTCTTCCAACTCGTCGGGTTTCAGCAGGCTGTTTAATGTAATGTGGAGTTTTATTCCATTTTTCCGAGCCAATGCCGCTAGCGGTATGAGTTCCGGCAGGGAAAAGTTAATGGCAGCCATACGGGCGGACATCTTCTTCAACCCACAGTAGATAGCATCCGCTTTACCGGCAATTGCAGCCAAAAAAGCAAGTCGACTACCCGCAGGTGCCAAAATGGAAGGGTGATGCTTTTGGGTCGAAATGTTGTCCATTTTTTTTATTTATGCCTCCCCAACAATTGATAAGAATCATTACATTAATTTTCAGCATACTCAAATTCCCTCAGCCTCACAAGTTGAAATAAATGACCAATCACGGTATTAAATTAATAGGGAGACTGCAATGCCTCAAACAGGTTGACGAAATATAAGCTATAGACATTATCGCTCAATAGTCACGCAACAACATGGATTAGGAAAAGTGATGATGGCTGAGAATAATAGCACAGAAGGGCTTACACGGCACTTCGTTACCCCGCCTAAATTAGAGCGCCCTATCGGCAAAAAGGCAATTCAAACTATCTGCTTGCTTTTCTACTTTGTCATACTGGCTGCAACCTGCCCGACAGCACATGGCAAAAGTCAACCCCCTTATTTTGATTATAATTTTGGAGGCGGCCCTTTTGTCTTGGCAAGTCGTTCGCCAGGCCCCAGTCTGCGTTTGACAGAGCCGCCACTGGTTCCGTCAAACCTTTCCAAAGGTCAGGTCATTATAGATGCGGGTACCAGCTGGACTAATGTATGGGCCAATGAAGCCTTTTATTACTTTGACTATGAAATGATAGAAAGTCACCTATCGCTCACCTATGGCATCAACAAACGCTGGATGGTTGGTATTTCATTCATCAAACGGAATTATTTTGGTGGCGCAATGGATGACTTCATCATAGAATTTCACGACCTTTTCGGTATCGACCAGGATGGTCGCGGTAACGCACCCACAGGAAAATCAAAGCTCTTATTGCTGGATGGAAATGGGAATACCGTCGCTGACCTTGGAGCTGCCAACGTTTTCAACAACAGCAGCGCCCAGTTGATGAGTTCTCTTATCCTGACGCCCGGCACAAAACTTCTGCCGGCCATAAACCTTTCCGCCGTGGTGCAATATGGTCTGGAAACCCCCTTTGATGATAACGCAGATCCCCTGGATATCTCTATCGGAATCGGTCTCTCCAAACGATGGGCCTCCCGCTGGTATTCCTATCATACCATTCGATATACCCGATTTAGCCAAACAAACATTCCCCATTTAACCTTTAAAAACAGCAGCCTCTCATCCACCAACACCCTTTCCTGGCAAAAACATCCCGGTCTTTCTTTTTTATTACAATACATGTACCATGAGGACGTCATTAAGAATCTCAACAGCCTGAGCGACCCCTCCCATGAAATCGGGCTGGGGTTTAAATGGCAAATACGAAAAAGCGGCGTTATTGAGTTCAGCATTATTGAAAATATACTGGACTATGCCAACAGCCCCGATTTCGGTGTTCATTTGGCATACTCTCATAGGTTTCATTAGCCCTGAGCCCGCCCGTTACGTTATGCTATCGAAAGGAATATCTTATGAAAATCGCAGTCAGTGGAAAGGGGGGGGTTGGGAAAACCACCTTTTCATCTCTTTTAATCCGTGCGTTGAATGATATGAACAAACACGTGTTGGCCATTGATGCCGACCCAGACGCCAACCTGGCAGCTGCCATCGGCATACAGGATGCCGATAAAATCGTACCGATTTCAGAAATGAAGGAACTCATTTATGAACGAACCGAGGCAAAGCCAGGCTCCATCGGTGGATTCTTTAAGCTCAACCCAAAGGTGGACGATCTCCCGGATGCCCTTTCAGCCAGATTTGAGAATATCAAAATGATGCGCCTTGGCGGCATTAAAAAGGGGGGAACCGGTTGTATCTGCCCGGAAAGCACCCTGCTGAAAGTGCTGGTCATGCATATCGTACTCGCCAGGGATGAGGTAGTGGTCATGGACATGGAGGCCGGTATCGAACACTTGGGAAGAGGCACAGCCCGTGCGGTCGACCGCCTGCTGGTGGTCGTCGAACCGGGCCGCAGAAGCATTGAAACGGCTGGACATATCCGACAACTGGCATCGGAAATCGGTCTTACGCGAATCGCCCTGGTGGGCAATAAAATTCGAAACGATTCAGACAAACACTTCCTTCAAACACATCTGCCCGATTTTGAGTTTTTAGGATTTCTACCCTACGATGACCTGCTGATTGAAGCGGATTTAAACGGAAAATCCCCTTATGATACCGAATCTGCATCCAAGGAGCGTATCAGGGAAATGGTCCAAAGCCTATAACGATGGCATCAAAACCTGCAAAACCGTCTTATTATCCCCGTCGCCGGGAGAGAGCATCCTCTCGGCGAAGGGAAGGTTCGAGCTCAAAGGCACCACGGACGATTCAGCCCGCTGCAGATGCGAAGCTCAAACGCGTCTTTTCCGAAATCGGGGTTCCCAAGAACAAACCCTTTCAGCCTGACCCTTATCAGTTGAAAGCAATAACGGCCGTACAAAGGGATGATTGCCTGGTCTGTGCTCCCACTGGTGCCGGAAAAACATGGATTGCCCAAAAAGCCATGGAACGCGTTCATGCTGGGGGGGGGCGTTGCTGGTACACCTCACCCCTCAAGGCCCTTAGCAATGCCAAGTATTCTGAATTCAAGGATATTTTTGGAGAAGACCAGACAGGCATTCTTACGGGTGACCGGAAAGAAAATGCAACCGCACCCATTATCGTCGGTACCACCGAAATCCTCAGGAACCAGCTCTATGATGCCATGCATCGCGGAGAAACCATGGATATTGACCTGGTGGTTCTAGACGAAGCGCATTTCCTTGGTGATAGGGACCGGGGGGTTGTATGGGAAGAAATTATGATCTATCTGCCGGCACGAATTCCATTGCTGATGCTCTCGGCCACCATCGGCAACGCCCACCAGATATCTATATGGCTCGCTTCCATTCGAAACAGAAATTGTATCGTGGTGTCGGAATCCAAACGGCCGGTGCCACTGTATCCGATCTTTTTTCACCCGTCCGGAAAGCTCTTCCCACTTACCAAGGATGCCTCCAAACACCCCCCGTCACTTTATGAAAAGGTACTGGGGTACCTTCAAACCAGGCGACCGCAGCGGCTTTCCAAACCGGGAAAGCCACTCCCCTATGGTGATATTATAAAGGTGCTCCGGCGGTACAACCTCCTGCCAGCTATTTTTTTTCTAAAATCAAGGGCGGACTGCAACGCCGCTTTAGACCAATGTGGGGATAATTATGTTAATGATCCTGAACGTCGGACAATATTGGCCGAGCAGATCAGCGATCTCACCGCTCAGGCTCCCCATGTGGCCCGACATCGTCAACGTTGGCATCTTGAAAACCTGGCTGTGGGTGCCCATCATAGCGGTCAGATTCCAGCCTGGAAAATCGTGATTGAGCATCTCATGACCAGAGGGCTGTTGGATGCCGTCTTTGCCACGTCAACAGTGGCGGCAGGTGTCAACTTTCCCGCACGAACCATTGTGCTTCAGAATTCGGACCGGTTCAACGGAACCGCCTTTGTGCCGCTAAACGCAACCGAGTTTCATCAAATGACTGGCCGCGCGGGTCGACGGGGGATGGACCGGATTGGTTTTGTCATAATGATCCCCGGCAAATTTATGAACATCCCCCACATGGCAGGCCTTATCAATGCCCCCCCTTCGAATGTGAACAGTCGCCTTTTTATTAATTTCTCGATGGTCCTCAACCTCCTTCTTTCCCACAGTGTTGGCCAGATTCAGGACCTGTTGGGTCTTTCTTTCGCCCAATTCCAGCGTAAAGGTACCCCTGAAAACGCCACTGGCGAAACAGCGACCAAACAGCGTCTATGGACCGACTTTCAAAACCATTTGTCGTTTTTAAAATACCTGGATTACGTAACAGAAAACGATGTGCTGACAGAATCAGGCATATGGGCGTCTCAATTGCGCGTGGATCAACCCCTTCAAATTGCAGAAGGGATTCGCCTGGAACTTCTCCCGGTGTCAGAACCAACCTTGCTTGCGGGGGTAATCGCTTCATTTGTTTACGACAAGGAAAGCGATGAAACCATTGACCGGCGTCTTCTGCCTAAAAAATTATGGAAATCACTCAAAATTGCGGTGAACGGCCTTGAGCCCCTTGCGAAAATGATGTTTGCTGAAGGATTTCCCGTCCGGCCAACACAAATGAAACCGGCTGCCGTTGTGCATGCATGGGCCAGCGGGATGCCGTGGGCGGATGTAACCCGGATAGGCGGTATTCAAGAGGGTGACCTTTCTATGCTGGTGCTTCGCACAGCAGACCATTTACGGCATATCCGTTCACTGAAAGCCACATTTCCCGACATTGCCCTGGCGGCAGATATTGCCATTGGTTTGATTGAAAAAGATCCGGTTATGATGATCATTTGAATAAAAGGACTTGACTATTCATATTAATTACTATTTAAAAATATTATGGAAAACCAACCACAAAAGATGATTGTTACAGACTTTGTTGAACAATGTCGCGCCCACGGGTTAAAGGTAACGCCTCAACGGGTGGCAATCTACGAGGCCATTGCCGATTCCAGACAGCACCCGTCAGCGGAAATGGTGTTTCAAAATGTTCGCGACCGATATGCGAACATCTCTTATGACACGGTTAATCGAACATTGCTGACTTTCGCCAAAATCGGTATTTTGGATGTTTTGCAAGGACAGGGCGGCCCCCGGCGATTCGACCCGAACACCTATACACACCATCATTTTCATTGTGTGCACTGCGGGAAGATTGTCGACTTTGATCATGCACCTTTCAACGACTTGGCGCTTCCCCCGGAATTAAAAGATCAGTTTACGGTATTGAAAAAAAGCGTTCTATTGAACGGGGTTTGCAAGGATTGTGAGAATACGGATACCGATATTGTTTGACCGCTGACGCCCCTTAACATCGGTGCCGCTATTTTTTTGCCCACCAAAGGACGGTGCTGTTTGACGTCAAAAAAAAGCCGCCCTCCCCTGACGGATTTGCCCATATTCCGACAATTGTCACGCCAGAAAAAGGCACTTTATTGCTTCGGTGAATGCACGAGGTCTATCGGTGGTTCCCGCTGCATTTTGGAAACCAGCGGCTTTGTGTGCCGTTTGATTGTTTTTAATGAAATTCTACGGCCACCCTGCAATCTTTTGACAACCTGCCATAGCTGTTTTAAGTTTATAATAATACCGAGCTTTTTACGCCACATCAGTTCAGGGAGAAAACGTCTATGGATGAAATTTCTAAGCGGTCCCGTGAATCTTGTAAGATTGATGTCAACGCAATAGCCACATTTCGCAGAAAACTGACTGGTATCGCCCAGAAAATTATAGAAAACTGCCAGGATGCCGAGTGTTACCTCCATGTTGACTACGAGCCAATTCCCTCAAAAGACTCGGTAATCGATATTATCACGCGATTCAAGGAAATGCTTTTCCCAGGGTATTTCACACGGGAAAAAATAGATCCGGTGAACCTGACCTACTATATGGGACAATCCGTTGCGAAATTATATGATCTTCTGGCCGAGCAGGTCTGCAATAGTATCCGCCACGATTGCTTTCGATACGATCATGCCTGCGGAGACTGCGAAACCAATGGGTTTGAAATCGCCTTGGCCATGTTGGAAACGGTTCCCCAATTGCGGCAATTGCTGGCTTTGGATGTCAAGGCAGTATTGCAGGGGGATCCGGCTGCAAAAAGCCATGATGAAATTATTTTCAGCTACCCGGGCCTGTTTGCACTCATGGTCTATCGGGTTGCCAATCGGCTATACGAGATGGGGGTTCCCCTTCTGCCGCGCATCATGACCGAATACGCCCACGCAGAAACCGGAATTGATATTCATCCGGGCGCCAAAATCGGAAAAAGCTTTGTCATAGACCATGGTACCGGTGTTGTTATCGGCGAGACGACCATTATCGGAGACCACGTAAGAATTTATCAGGGGGTCACGCTGGGCGCCCTTTCCCTACCCGAAGGGGCTGGTGAGAAATTAAAGGACCAAAAACGTCATCCCACCATAGAAGATAAGGTGATCATCTATTCAGGCGCCACTATTTTGGGTGGGGACACGGTCATTGGTGCAAGATCCATCGTCGGTGGCAATGTGTGGCTCACAAAATCAGTCCCCCCTGACACCAAAGTGATTCTGGAAGAGCCAAAACTCATTTACAAATTCGGTAGAGAATCGTCCCTCTAAGGGTGGTACCCCCCTATCAATCATGGGCTCACGATATCGAAAGGAATGCGCCATGAATCAACATAAAAGCATCATCTCGACCGTTGGCAGGACCCCGATAGTTCGCCTCAATCACATGGTAGCGGGTATTGACGCCACCATTTTGGCCAAACTCGAATTTTTTAACCCACTGGGCAGTGTGAAAGATCGTATTGCCGGCGCCATGATTGCTAAAGCAGAAGCCGAGGGGCTCGTGGGCCCTGAAACACTTATCGTTGAGCCCACCAGCGGCAATACCGGTATCGCGCTCGCCTTCATCTGCGCGGCCAAAGGCTATCGGCTCTGCCTTACCATGCCGGATACCATGAGTATAGAGCGCCGAAAACTCCTCACCCATCTTGGTGCAGAACTGGTACTTACACCGGGCGCACAGGGAATGAAAGGCGCCATTGAACGCGCATCTCAGATCCGAGATAGCCAATCAAGCACGTTTATGCCAAATCAGTTTGCCAATCCGGCGAATCCCGAGATACATCGCGTCACTACTGCTGAAGAGATATGGCGCGACACCGACGGCCGGGTTGACATCCTCATATCAGGGGTTGGCACTGGCGGCACCATCACCGGTGTTGCCCAGGTCTTAAAAATACGAAACCCCTCTTTTAGGGCCATTGCAGTGGAGCCTGCCGACTCCCCGGTTTTATCGGGGGGTGTGCCTGGTCCCCATAAGATTCAGGGAATCGGGGCCGGATTTGTACCGGAGGTGTTAGACCGGTCGATCATTGATGAAGTGATCACCGTAAGTAATGAGAATGCCTTTGCCACAGCGCGGCGAGCGGCAAAAGAAGAGGGCATTCTCTGTGGCATCTCCTCAGGAGCGGCCCTATGGGCCGCCATGGAAGTTGCCAGGCGGAAGGAAGTAACGGGAAAACAGATCGTCGCTATCGTTCCAAGTACCGGCGAGCGATATCTGAGTACGGATCTTTTCAAATAAAAGGAAACAATCATGGAATTACGTGATGAAATTGACGCTTTCGGTATTGTAAAGGTTCCTGAAGCGGCTTACTACGGCGCACAAACCCAGCGAGCCGTCGACAATTTTCCTGTAAGTGGCTTACGGATGCCGTTAGAGCTGATTCAAGGATTGGCACTCATCAAAAAATGCGCGGCCATAGTGAACCAAAACTTAGGGCTTTTGCCAGTAGAACTCTCAGATGCCATCGCCCGTTCTGCTCAGGAAGTGTTTGACGGTAAATTTTCGGACCAGTTTGTGGTGGATGTTTTTCAAACAGGCTCAGGCACCTCTACCAATATGAACATGAACGAAGTATTGGCCTCACGGAGCAATGAAATTCTGACCGGAAAAAAAGGCGGCAAATCGCCGGTGCATCCGAATGATCACGTAAACCTCGGGCAATCGAGCAATGACGTCATCCCTTCGGCGCTCCATATCGCTACCCTGGTTCAAATTACCGACACCCTGATACCGGCGATGACAAAACTTGGCCAGTTTCTAAAAATGAAAGCCAATGAGTTTAAAAACATTCGAAAGATCGGCAGGACACATCTGCAGGATGCTGTTCCCATTACATTGGGAGATGAGTTTTCAGGGTATGCCGGACAAATCGAACGGAACCTCAATCGCCTGAGGTCATTGGAGACACGCCTGGGTGAATTGGCTTTGGGAGGCACAGCTGTTGGCACCGGCATCAATACCCATCCAAAATTTTCCGGGAAAGTGATCGACCTGATTGCAGCAGAAACGAGTCTCCCCTTCTGGGAAACCACCAACCACTTTCAGGCCCAGGCCGCCCAGGATACCGCAGTTGAAACAAGCGGCGTGCTTAGGACTATTGCTGTGAGTTTTTCGAAAATTGCCAACGACATCCGATGGCTTGCCTCGGGGCCACGGTGCGGCATCGGCGAAATCACCATCCCCGCCCTTCAACCCGGGTCCTCCATCATGCCCGGAAAAGTGAATCCCGTTATTCCTGAATCCGTTCTACAGGTGGCAATGCAGGTGATCGGGAATGATACCGCTGTCATGCTCGGTGGTCAGGCCGGCACATTTGAGTTGAATGTTGCTCTGCCGGTTATTGCATTCAATCTGCTTCAATCGGTAAGACTTCTTTCTAAGACCGCTGTTCTTTTGGCTGAAAAGTGCGTCCATGGGATCACCGCCAACCATGAAAAATGCGCCGCCTATATTGAAAAAAGCCTGGCACTGGCAACCGCCCTCGTCCCCCATATCGGATACGACCGGGCAGCGGCCATTGCAAAAAAGGCCCATGAAACCGGAAAAACGGTCAAAGCTTTGGCCATTGAGGAAAAGGTATTACCTGAAGATACTTTGAATAATCTTTTCAATTAAACAAGGAGAAAGCGCCATGACAAAAAAAAGATATCGAATCGAGACCGCCTGCCCCCAATGTGGCTGTAGTGGTGTGGCACACTTAACAGCCGAAGAAATCCGGGAAAAATATGGTGATGTGCCGAACGTGGAAATGGAATGCGGTGAATGCATGCTGGCTTACAAGGCAGAATGGAAAACCGCGTGCCCAGAATGGGATGCAGAGTGCCGCCTCAAATCGGAAAAATAGCGGCAAACTTGGTAGAAATATTCAATAAGAATACGAGGCAGTTCGTTGTTGCCATGCTACGGTTATTTTGCGGTTATCACCGTATTGTATCGCGCTGACTGGCGTCGGTCTTCGCCGGACCTGCGGTCTTTGCCAGACCGCCTTTCTGGAATGTATCCGGCATAGGTGAATCTGCGCCGATCCAAACCCGATCTTCTACCGCCATTGTCTCTTATGATAATTTTTGCCGATGCATGTGACATTGATGCACTCTGTTTCCACCTTTATTGTGTTATGTATAAACAAATGAGCTCGCCACAACAGCTTGTTTGACATGAGCTATTGCTGATAGAGGCAATGGCTATTGTTTAAATGTCCGTTTTATGGGCCTCTTGACTTGGTAACTTGATAAGCAATATTTGTACCCGCGTTTTATTAAAAATTTTATTTAACCTGTATTCAATATGTTAGTACATCCACGATTCGGAGAACAGGGTAATCATAGAAATGAATTGCCCAATAATTAGGTAGTCATGTTCCCATTAGGAATTTTTTTCTATAATACAGCTGTCGTCTTACCCTTGACGATGGTCGTTCTATTTCTTATGAATGCAGCAGTCAATGCAAGTATCCAACATTCTACTCTTTCCGCGCCGATTCAGCCGGCAGCAATTCTAAAACGGAATCGGTTCGATATTTGACGGGAACCGGCATAAAGGCTATTGTCGAATCCGGTGGCCATTGACAAGGTGTATTTTGTGAACTGTGGAGCTTCGATTCCGATGACCTGTGCCAAAAAATGTCCCACACACAGTTTTCCATCAAATCAGATCCCCCCTCTATGGGCGCGGTTGTGGGTCCTTTTTTTCATCACCCTCAGCGTCACCGCATGCGACCAAGGCGGCTGGAATAATCCCTACCCGGAAGCAGAGCGTACCGCCAATATTCTTTATACCTCATTTTCCGGACGCCCCAAGCATCTTGACCCAGCCCAATCCTACAGCTCCAATGAAGTGGCCTTTACCGGTCAAATCTATGAACCGCCCCTGCAGTATCACTATTTGAAACGCCCTTATGAAATTATCCCCCTGACAGCTATCCAGGTGCCCAAGGCCGTTTATTTCGACCAACAAGGCCATGAATTGCCGAACAATGCACCTGTAAAAAACATTGCCTATAGCGTTTATACCATCGAGATTAAAAAAGAGGTCCTGTATCAGCCACACCCGGCCCTTGCCGTGGACAACCTTGGCAGCCCCCTTTATCTGAATCTGACCGCGGAAGATATTACTGCCAAATCAGCCCTGGCCGATTTTCCTGAAACCGGTACCCGCGAACTGGTCGCCAATGATTTCGTATATGAAATAAAACGGCTGGCCCACCCACGCCTCCATTCTCCCATTTACGGACTTATGACGGAGTATATTGTGGGCTTGAAAGAATTTGGCGATGAACTCCGGCGTGTCGATAAAATGTCAAGAGAAAGTTCTGGAAAAGAGGCTTTCCTGGATCTAAATCAATTTAGCATCAGCGGTGTCCAAGTACTCGACCGTTACACCTATCGCATCAAGATCAAGGGCAAGTATCCGCAATTTCTGTACTGGCTCGCCATGCCTTTTTTTGCGCCCATCCCCCCTGAAGCCGACCGTTTTTACGCCCAACCAGGTATGGATAAAAAGAACATCACCTTGGATTGGTATCCCATTGGTACTGGCCCCTATATGTTAACCGAAAACAATCCAAATCTGAAAATGGTACTAGCGCGCAATCCTAACTTTCATGGGGAAAAATATCCCAGTGAAGGGGAACCCGGTGACAACGCCGCAGGATTTTTAAAAGACGCCGGAAAGCCCTTGCCCTTCATTGATAAGATTGTCTACAGCCTCGAGAAGGAAAGCATCCCCTCCTGGAATAAATTCCTTCAGGGCTATTACGACGCCTCTGGTATTGCCTCAGACAGTTTTGACCAGGCAATTAATTTCAATACCGCGGGAGACGTCAGCTTAAGTGAAACCATGGCAAAAAAAGGCATTCAGCTGATTACCGCCGTCGGCACGAGCACGTACTACATGGGTTTCAACATGCAGGATGCAGTCATCGGTGGCTATTCCGGGCGTGCCGAAAAGCTGCGCCGAGCCATTGCCATTGCCGTAGATTATGAGGAACGTATTTCTATTTTTCTCAATGATCGGGGCATTGCCGCCCAAGGTCCCATTCCACCCGGCATATTCGGATATCGCGCCGGTAAAAAAGGCCTCAATCCCTATGTTTATGATTGGACAAACAATCGCCCCAAACGAAAGCCCATTTCAGTGGCAAAAAAACTCCTCGCTGAAGCCGGGTACCCGAATGGGCGGGATGTAAAGACCGGAAAGCCCCTCATTATATATTTCGACACCGCGGCCACCGGACCCGATGCCAAGGCCCAGTTGGACTGGTTGCGGAAGCAATTCAAAAAACTCAACATTCAACTGGTGATTCGCGCCACGGACTACAATCGATTTCAGGACAAAATGTTAAAAGGCACGGCCCAGATTTTTGAATGGGGCTGGAACTCCGATTACCCGGACCCAGAAAACTTTTTATTTCTTCTCTATGGCCCCAATGCCAAGATGGGAAAAAACGGCGAAAATGCCGCAAACTACGAAAACCGAGAATTTGACCGGCTGTTTGAAACAATGAAAAATATGCCCAACGGTCCTGAGCGACAAAACATCATCGATCAAATGTTAGAAATCGCCCGTCGAGACGGGCCATGGTTGTGGGGATTTCATCCCAAGGAGTTTGCGCTCTATCATGTCTGGTATCACAATGCCAAGCCAAACCTGATGGCAAATAACACCCTTAAATACAAACGAATTGACCCGAAATTGCGGGCCCGTCTCAGGGCGAAATGGAACCGCCCCATTGTTTGGCCTCTTTTGGTTCTGGTGGGCGGCCTATTGATAGGGATTGTTCCCGCCCTTGTTTCCTATCGCAGAAAAAATTACGCCAAAGGAGTGAAAGACTGATGTTTGCCTATATTGTCAGACGATTTCTCTATGCAATTCCAATTCTCATTGGCGTGAACGTCATTACCTTTACCCTGTTTTTTGTGGTGAACAAACCCGACAACATGGCCCGCATGCATTTGGGCATGAAACATGTGCAACAAACCGATATTGACAAGTGGAAACGAAGCCATGGTTATGACAAGCCATTGTTTTACAACAGCAAGCCGGAAGCGGGCGGACATTTTACCGAGACCATATTTTTTCAAAAATCCTTAAAACTTTTTGTGTTCGATTTTGGCAGCGCCGATGATGGCCGCAACATTGGTTATGATATCCGGCAACGCGCCTTGCCCAGCTTGGCGATTGCCATCCCCATATTCATTATCGGCCTTATGGTCAACATCACCTTTGCGCTCATTATTGCGTTCTTTCGCGCTACCTATGTAGATTATACCGGTATGGTTCTGTGTGTCGTGCTCATGTCCATATCAAGCCTGTTTTATATCATCGGCGGACAATATGTGATCAGCAAATTATGGCACTTGGTACCAATATCTGGGTTCAGCGCCGACATCGCAACGTTGGGAAAATTTATCATTTTACCGGTGGTGGTTGGCGCCATCGGCGGCACCGGATCCGGTACCCGCTGGTATCGCACCATTTTCCTGGAGGAGATCAACAAGGATTATGTGCGAACGGTTCGCGCAAAAGGCATGCCCGAGCGCATCGTCCTATTTCGGCATGTGCTTAGAAACGCGCTGGTGCCCATCCTCACCGGCGTGGTGGTGATCATCCCCCTATTATTCATGGGGAGTTTAATCCTGGAATCATTCTTTGGCATACCGGGTCTGGGCAGTTATACCATTGACGCCATCCAGTCCCAGGATTTTGCCATCGTTCGATCTATGGTTTTTTTAGGATCCGTTCTATACATCCTGGGTTTGATCCTCACGGACATTTCCTACACCATTGTGGATCCCCGAATTCGGTTGGGGGCGGAGGCGGCATGAGAAGGCCCTGGCTGTTATTTTCCGCTGTCATCTGTGCGGTTGCTGCACTGGCTTTTGGGGCGGCAACAAGCCTACAGCTCAAATTCGTATTCCTCTGGACCGATCTTCTCCTTTACATCCTGGCGTTTGGGGTGACCGTATTCGGAATTCAAGCCTGGCAAAAGGAACATCTGCGAGCCCCCTGGCGTTATGTCCTCCGACGCCCTTTGGCAATGTCGGCAGCCGTGGTGCTCAGCGGCTATGTGATAATCGGCCTGCTGGATTCAATTCATTTTCGGGAAGCCCTGGACCAGCAGACCGGTCAAGCCGAAATTCATTATTCCGGCGAAGTCATCAGCGCCTTTGATAAATTGGTATCTCCCCTTGGCTCTCGTCAGGAAAAAACCTATTCTGCGCCCTTTGCCTGGCATTTATACACCAAGGAAACCATTGATACTCCCCAAGGACGAGTGCGAGCATATCCACGATTACAATATGGCGGTTACCATTTAATGAATCCGGAAAAAGACTTTCTCTCCGATCTGGTGAAGGGAGGATTGTGGGCATTGAGCTGCAGCATGCCCTTCTGGCTTGCACTCCTTTCTGGTATCACCTGGCTTGCGGCACGCCATTATCACGTCAGTTTCAGCAAAATGACGAAGCGAATCATAAGAGGAAAAACACGTGTGCCCTTCCGCGCCATGTTTCTCACCTTCGGCACTATCTGTTATTTCATCGCGTTTATGGTGGTCTTTGCCGACCAGTACCACATTCTCGGCACGGACAAGGTGGGAAATGACGTGTTGTATTTTAGCCTGAAAAGTATCCGGACCGGTCTCGTGTTCGGCACCATCACCACACTTATCATGCTGCCGTTCGCGGTATTGCTGGGTATCATGGCCGGCTATTTTCGGGGCTGGGTGGATGATGTCATCCAGTATGTCTATACGACGTTAAGCTCCATTCCCGGTGTACTGCTGATCGCTGCGGCTATCTTATCCTTACAGGTTTACATGGCCAACCATCCGGAGATGTTTGAAACGGTGACGGAGAGGGCCGACCTGCGCCTTCTTTTTCTATGCATGATTCTGGGAATCACGAGTTGGACAGGCCTGTGCCGGTTGTTACGTGGAGAGACGTTGAAGGTCTGCCAGCTTGACTATATCGAGGCGGCATTATCCTTTGGCACCGGCCATCTCAAAATTATCATGCGCCATATCCTGCCCAATGTCATGCACATCATATTGATTTCAATCGTGCTGGATTTCAGCAGCCTGGTACTTGCAGAGGCGGTGCTTTCCTATGTGGGGGTAGGGGTGGATCCCATCACCATGAGCTGGGGCAACATGATTAACAGCGCGCGCCTGGAAATTGCCCGGGAACCCATTGTATGGTGGTCTTTGACCGCTGCGTTTGTCTTCATGTTTACCCTGGTATTGGCCGCAAACCTGTTTTCTGATGCAGTACGTGATGCCTTTGATCCTCGCATAACGAGGGCCAAATAGCGAAAACTGAAAAACAACGGTTCAAAATAATGGCAAAAACCGATCGAAAACAAAACAACCATGTCCCATTGCTAACGGTCCAGGGGCTGCAAACCTGGTTTGAAACCAGCGAGCAAACGGTACGCGCTGTGGACGGGGTGGACTTCACCATCCATACCGGCGAAACCTTTGGCTTATTGGGAGAATCGGGTTGCGGCAAATCCATGACATCCTTGTCGCTAATGCGCTTGGTGCCAGAACCCGCCGGCAGAATTGTGGCAGGCAGTGTCAGTTTGTACGACCAAGACCTCTTGCAACTCACCGAGTTACAAATGCGTGATGTCCGTGGCAAACAGATTGCCATGATTTTTCAGGAACCCATGACCAGCCTGAATCCCGTATTGACGATTGGTAGACAAATCAAGGAATCGGTGTTGCGACATGTGGGTCTGAAGGGGCTTGCAGCCAGAGCGCATACACTGGAACTACTCGATGCCGTGGGAATATCGGATCCCAAGCGCCGGTACCATGAGTATCCGCATCAGTTATCCGGCGGTATGAAACAACGGGTGATGATTGCCATCGCCCTGGCCGGTGATCCCAAACTTCTCATTGCCGATGAACCCACCACAGCCCTGGATGTTACCATTCAGGCCCAAGTTCTTGACTTATTGCGAAAACTTCAAAAAGACACCGGCATGGCCATTCTGCTCATTTCCCATGATCTTGGTGTAATATCCGAAATGGCTGATCAGGTGGCAGTAATGTATGCCGGGCAGATCGTGGAGTCCGCAACCCGCGATCAGTTCTTTACCCACCCGCAACACCCGTATTCCCAAAAATTATTCGATTCCCTGCCAAACATGACCAGGCGCGACCAAAAGCTGGCCGTCATTGAGGGAACCGTGCCGTCTTTGGCCCATGCGTTTAGAGGGTGCCGGTTTGAGCCGCGCTGCGACCATGGGTGGCATGCATGCCGGGAGCAAATACCGCCTTGGATAGCCACCCACCAAAACGGTGGCGTTCGTTGCCACCTACTGGATCCAATGCAAAAACGACCCGCAATGGTTTCCACAGTGGCGGGTGAAGGAGTCGCCTCTTCGAAAAACAGGCACTCTATGAGCAACGAAAACAATCAATTGCTGAATGTCAATCGGTTGAAAATCCATTTTCCGATCCATAGAGGATTTTTCAAACGCAACGTGGGAGTTGTCAAGGCAGTGGATGATCTATCTTTGGCCATTCTCAAAGGGAAAACCCTGGCCTTGGTGGGAGAATCCGGTAGCGGTAAAACCACCGTAGGTAAAGGTATTCTTCAATTGATCCGGCCGACGGCGGGAAGTGTGGCGTTGGAAGACGTTCAGCTTACCAAGCTTCGGCAAAAAAATCTTCGTGCTAAACGACGGGACATGCAAATTATTTTCCAGGACCCCTTTTCTTCGATGAACCCACGCATGATGGTGAAAGATATCATCGAGGAAGGCATGGCTGCCCAAAAGGTGGGAGGAGATGCCACACAACGGGAAAAACGCATTGAGAATATACTGGCGCAGGTGGGCCTGGCCCCGGAACATAAGCTGCGATACCCCCATGAGTTTTCAGGTGGTCAGCGCCAACGAATTTGCATTGCGCGGGCCTTGGCCGTAAACCCAAAATTGATTGTTTGCGATGAGCCAACCAGCGCATTAGATGTATCCGTACAGGCGCAAATCCTGAATCTGTTAAAAGCGTTGCAGGAAAACCTGGCTTTATCATACCTTTTCATTACCCATAACTTATCGGTTGTGGAGTACATCGCCCATGATATCGCGGTAATGTATCTTGGGCGTATCGTTGAATATGGTCGGGTCACAGAGGTCATGAGGGATCCCAAGCACCCCTACACCAAGGCATTGCTTTCCGCGGTACCGACCATTTCTCAAGATGGCCGTAAAATCATTAAGTTGAGCGGTGAAATGCCATCCCCTAGTCATCCACCCAAAGGGTGTCATTTCAATCCACGCTGCGGGCACACGATGCCAAAATGCAGGGATGCTTACCCCTTAGATCTGCCTGTGACCGAAACCCATAGGGTGCGGTGTTTTTTGTACGATTGAAAACCAAAAATTTAAGCACAGACGCTACAATATTTACGGGAATATCCGCATTTTTAATAGACCATTGCAACCTGAAACACCATAGGTTACACTTGCCATATTGGTTGGTAATACCACTGAAAAGGTTAATAACATTTTTATGTTAAATAAAACCGTTAGCTATATTTCAAAATATTTTAACCATAAAAAAATGTTGTTTTTGAAATAACAAACAGGACGCGCCGCTATGAAAATCTACTCATATCCCTCTGAAGACGCAGAAAAGAAAATGACCACCATCTCCAGCCGAAGCCTTGCTTTCAAGACCGAAGAATACCAGAGCGTTTCCCGTATCCTGGAAGATGTCAGGAAAAATGGCGACACAGCCCTCATTGAATACGTCAACCGTTTTGATGCCCCGACGCTTCATCTGGCCGATCTAAAGGTCTCCCCTGACGAAATGACGCGAGCGACCAACCATGTCGACGGATCGTTCTTGGCATCACTGAATAAGGCCATCGCGCAAATCGAATCGTTTCATCAGAAACAATTGCAAACCTCCTGGATCAGTACTGATCGTCCCGGAACGCTTATGGGGCAACTGGTTCACCCGGTAGATACAGCAGGGGTATATGTCCCCGGCGGAAAGGGTGGCAAAACGCCCCTTGTAAGTTCCGTCCTCATGTCAGTCATCCCAGCCAAGATTGCCGGCGTTGGTCGCATTGTCATGGTAACCCCCCCCACCGCTGATGGCACGGTTAACCCGCATCTTCTGGTAGCAGCCAAAAAGCTTGGGGTTACGGATATTTTTAAAATAGGCAGTGCCTGGGCCATCGGGGCCCTTGCCTATGGCACAGCCTCCGTACCCAAAGCCGATGTAATTGTGGGACCTGGTAACATCTGGGTCACCCTGGCAAAAAAGATTGTTTCCGGAACGGTTGGTATCGATATGATTGCCGGCCCCAGCGAAGTCCTCGTAATTGCAGATGAATCAGCAAATCCCGCCTATACCGCCGCAGATCTTCTGTCCCAGGCCGAGCATGACCCGATCGCATCGGCCATGATGGTAACCACATCCATGGAAACAGCCAAAAAAGTGGCCGCAGAAGTTTCGAAACAAATGGCCACGCTAGACCGGCGGGATATTGCCAAAGAATCCATTGAAAATTATGGCGCCATCCTGGTGGTGTCGAATCTTGATGCCGGCATCGCCCTCGCCAATCGCATTGCACCAGAGCACCTCGAGCTCCACATTCAAGATCCTTTCGACCATATTGGTAAAATTCGCCATGCCGGCGCCGTGTTCGTTGGCAACTATACGCCGGAACCGGTGGGAGATTACATTGCCGGTCCAAACCATGTACTGCCAACGGCCGGCACCGCAAGGTATGCGTCGGCACTTTCGGTGGACCACTTTGTAAAAAAAACAAGTCTGGTATACTATTCCCAGGGCGCCTTTTTGGAAGATGCGCCCCATATCATGCGCCTTGCTGAAATAGAAGGGCTCTCTGCCCATGCCCGTTCTGTCAAGGTGAGATTAAAGCCATCTCAACCGTAATTCATAGCAAAGGGAAAGAGCAATGATGAAACGTTTTTTTATAATTGCCATATGTGTCTCTTTTTTACTACCCAGCTATCTTTCCGCCGATCCGGCAAAAGAAGCTGAGGCCCTAACAGCTGTAGATGCCTGGCTTTCTCTCGTTGACGCCGGTAAATATGCAGAAAGCTGGGATGCCGCAGGCCATTATTTTCAACAGGCCGTTGCCAAAGACAACTGGGAATCAATGGCAAACGCCTTGCGCCATCCCCTTGGTGCCGTGATATCCAGAAAGGTCGCCACAGCGGAATATAGCGCATCCTTACCTGGCGCCCCGGACGCTGAATATGTGGTCGTTCAATATGAAACCACCTTTGATAACAAGGCAACCGCAACCGAAACAATCACCCCGATGTTGGAAAAAGATGGGATTTGGCGCGTATCAGGGTATTATATCAGATAAAAGAGCTGTTCGGGCGACCCATATAACATAACATTTAGATTCTAAATCTTTGCTGCTGAAGCGTTCCATTCATCAAGGAGAACAAATGGGATTCAAGGTCTTATATTGGTACTGGTTGGTGTTCGGGATGGTGCTTGTGATGGCTGAAATCTTTATCCCAAGCTTCACCGTCCTCTGGTTCGGCTTGGGTGCAATTATCATTGGATGTCTTCTGCTTTTCTTTCCAGACCTTTCGTTCAGTTGGCAGCTTTTTTCTTGGGCTGCCGCATCATGTCTTTTTACGTTCCTTTGGTTCAAATTTTTCAAGCCATTGATGACCGACCGAACCAAGGCCGGTATTTCCAGAGAAGCAATCATGGGAGAAAGTGGGCAGGTGATAAAAACCCCTACCGAAAGTAATCACGGGATTATTCGTTTTACGACGCCTCTTATGGGAGACGATGAGTGGCCTTTTATCTGTGAAGAAAAAGTCGACTTAGGTGATCGTGTTTTTGTCAAAGATATTTCCGGCAATACATTGATTGTCGAGAAAAGATGACCCATTAATTTCATCAACACTTTATTCAAAGGGGGAAAACATGGCAGGAATTATCGTCGTATCGGTTTTTGTCGTTCTGGTCATTATAACGATTTCGCTTGGCGTTCGTATCGTTCCACAAGGGTCTAAATTTGTGGTACAGCGGTTGGGAAAATATCATAAAACCCTGGGCCCCGGCCTTAATATTATAGTGCCTTATATTGATAGCGTTGCCCATAAGGTGACAACAAAGGACATTGTGCTAGATATTCCTTCCCAGGAGGTGATCACCAAAGACAATGCTGTCATCATCGCCAATGCTGTTGCCTATATCAACATTGTATCGCCTGAAAAGGCTGTCTACGGTGTGGAGGATTACACCCTGGCAATCAGAAATCTTGTGCAAACCTCTTTGCGTTCGATTGTCGGTGAAATGGACCTGGATGATGCCCTGTCATCCCGGGACCAGATCAAGGCGAAACTCAAGGCTGCCATATCCGATGATATTTCTGATTGGGGAATCACACTTAAAACCGTTGAAATTCAGGATATCAACCCATCTGAAACCATGCAAAAAGCAATGGAAGAACAGGCAGCCGCTGAAAGGCAGCGGCGGGCGACGGTAACCCGTGCAGAAGGAGAAAAAAGCGCTGCTATCCTGGAGGCCGACGGCCGGCTGGAGGCATCCAAACGGGATGCCCAGGCAAAGGTAGTCTTGGCCGAAGCAAGCCAGGAAGCGGTTCAAAAAGTAAGCATAGCGATACAAAACAACGAATTGCCGGTTATGTATCTACTTGGCGAAAAGTATATTGAAGCTATAAAAAACATATCTTCATCTCAAAATGCCAAGATCGTTGTTTTGCCCGCCGATATCCCTGCATCGGTGCGAGGGATTATGAGCACATTGGGGAAATAAGAACAGTTTGAGATGAGAAAAGGGTTACCCCATTGCAATGTCCGTCATTCTTGGCCGCTCACTCTTATTCACTCTATAATGAAATTTGATTTCAAAATATGGATCACTGTATCCGTTCTGATCTCTATATTTTCGCTGGTTAATTGTTACATCATTAATCGTCTAAACATGTGGTTGGCCATCGGGCTTGGAATGAAATTACCGTGATCGATTTAAGATCGGAAAAAGCGTGACGCTGAAAATTTTTAGGAAACCGATAGCCTCCATATAGATGGAAATGGTTTTTAAGATTGGACCTATTTAATTGAAGGAGATTTTAATGACATTAGCTGAAAAATTGGGGAACCATTTTGTGATTACCACCGAACTTGGTCCGGTAAAGGGCGTTTTGACAAATGACGCTATAGAAGCCGCCACATATCTTCCATTGGATGGCATCAATATTCACGACTGCCCCATGGGAAACCTTCGTATCAACTCGATTTCTATGGCATCTCTCATACAAGCCCAACTGAATATTGAAGCGATACCCCATTTTACCTGTAGAGATCGAAGCCTCTTGGGAACCCAGGCCGATTTGCTCGGGGCACACGCCCTGGGTATCCGAAACCTTCTCGTAACGACCGGAGATCCACCAAAGCATGGGCCGTTCCCATCCAAGGCTGTTTATGATTATAATACATTTGAGTTCATCCGGCTTATCAAAAAAATGAACAGCGGCATGGACTACAACGATAAAGAATTTGGCGGGCATACTGATTTCAAAGTGGCCTGCACGGCGACACCCACCGCCAGAGACCTTGAACATGAAATCGAACGGATGGCAAAAAAAATTGCAGCCGGTGCCGATTTCTTTCAAACGCAAGTTGTATATGATGCTGAAAAAACCGTTAACTTTCTTAACGCTGCCCGAAAACTGGACAAACCGATTATAATTGGCGTCATGCCCCTGAAAAGTGTCAAAATGGCAAGGTTTATGGATAAAAACGTAGAAGGGATAGATGTCCCCGCAGCGATCATCGCTCGCATGGAAAATGAAGGTGTAACTGGAATTGAGATCACCTGTGATTTCATAAAAGAAATCATCGATTATGCAGATGGCGTCCACATAATGGCAATGGGGGATGTAAGCGGTACGAATCGTATTGTCGAATTCATTACCGGCCTACCGAAACCCTAAGGTTAGTCCACCCGTTTCAAAACGCTTCAAGGCCGTCGGATTTATAATTTGGCCGGAATGAGGCGTTTTGAATTGGGCAAAAATCTTTGAGCAACGCCCGCTGGAAGGTTTAGGCATTAAGATCGTTTGGAAAACTGGTTGATATATTCTAAATCCTTCGATTGTGTATTCTTGGTCCCAATCACGATGATTTCCAGTGCCTGATTTGTTTTTAGAAAGTATAAACGCCCATTGTATCCGAACAATACTTCCAGGACCGTGTTATGGCCTTTGCCGCTGAATACTTTTCGTTTGACCGGCACCTGGTTCGCATCTTCATTCAGGCGGTGGATCAACTCCTCCCCTTTCAGCTTCATATCGTCTGTGAGATTTGAAAAGCCCTCAATGGCACGATCATGCAGTGAGATGTTTTTATAAAGTGCCCTGAACCGTTTTGCCATCATTTCAAGTTCTTTGGTTTTTGTCTTTTTGCTCTTTCTCTTGCCTTTTTCAAATCCATCAATCTGTTCGCGCAAAGATGTAATCTCTGCCTGCTGAAGATCCTGAAGTGATAAATTTTGGGACAATTTTTGATCTAATTTTATGATTTCATCAAATAATTCAGATTCATTGTTTTTGGCCTTGTCTTTTTCCTCTTTTAGCATACTTTCAAGCCGATCACGCTCGGTGGCAATTGACGCTCTCTCCTGCTGCAAGGATTGGAGACGGTCATGATATTCTTCTTCCTGGGCTTGCAAGCGATTGAACTGTCTGTTGATCGCCTCATTTTCAAAATTTTCTCTTCGAACACTTCGGTGATAAAATCCATACAAAATTGCAATGGCCACTGAAATATATAAAAATAAAATCAAATTTGGCAGCAATTCATAAAGCGGCAACTGGACATCGACCGCCACCGTCAAGCCCTCATTCAGTAGCGAATAGTTTTCTATAGCGATCTTCGTGGAAGACTCATGGATGTGCCCATCTGACCGCTCTTTCTCCAAAACAGGAGGATATATTATTGTTTTATTCCCGGCTGTTACAAGGACCTTTACATCCACCCCCCAATAAATAAGGCGTTGCGTCTTCAGATATCGGTCAATGTTACTTCGAACGGCGTCTGCTAATCGTATTTCGCCCTGGAATAGGGGCGTAGTGTTACCGACACATATTTCTTCGATATCCTGTGATAAGTGATTGGTAAGATAGTGTGAGAAAGCTTGAAGGGTAATGCCATAACAAATGGGCGGAAGAAGAATACAAAGTACGAGGGTTCGGAATGACAGGTGTTTCATCGTAAGCAATACCAAGCAACCATTGGATGTATTCGCTGTGTATATTTAGCCTGCTCGGGCCACCAACCCGAGCAAGCCAATTTCTTTGCTATAATTCAGCTATTTTCTGCTTGGCCATTTCAGCACCATCAAAGTTTTCATCAATACCAATCGCAGTTTCAAAAGCACTTTTGGCGCCTGCCATATCGCCCTTTTCAATTAGTGCCAAGCCGAGATGATAATGTACCGGTGCATCGTTCGGCATTTTTTCAATACTGGTTTTAAATTCTCGAACCGCGCTATCAAAAAACCCTTTTTTAAGATACGCCCATCCCAGAGTGTCCATGACACGTGGATCGTTGGGAGCCAATTTCTTCGCTTTTTGTGCAATGGCCAGGGCTTCATCCAAGTTCCCACCATGTTCTGCAATAAGGTAGGCAAGGTTGTTCAGTGCCGGCACGGAATCCGGATTAATTTCCAACTCAGCACGGTAATGTTTTTCAGAAAGCTCAGGCTTTTGTTTGAGATCGTAAATGGTACCGATGAGCATATGAAAGCCCTTTTCCTTGGGATTTCTTTCCAAACCGGCTTCATACTGGGAAATGGCCTGTTCCGATTTTTGATCTGCAAGATAAAGCCTAGCGAGCGCATGGTAAGCCTGCATGAAATTCGGATCTTTTTCCAATGCTTTCTGGTAGGCCTTCTCTGCATCACCTTTCCGCGCCTGCTGCATTAAAAGATCCCCTTTGAGACCATAGACCAATGCTTCAAGGTCAGATTGGCCTGCTACCTTCTCCAACTGCTGGTGGCATCTGTCAAGCGCCGTATCCACCTTTCCGGCCTGTGCATAGGTCTGAACCAATTGGGAAAAAGCCTCCATCCCCGACGGTTGCAAGGATATTGCTTTTTCAAAATTTTGAATTGCCGCATCATTTTCTTTTTGAATACGCTTCACCAATCCCATTCGATAATATCCGGCAGGGTTATCGGGGGCATCCGTGATCAGAGAAGAAAACGTTTTTTCCGCCTCATCAATTCTGTTTTCGAGCAGATAAGTATTTCCCAGGACAAGCCTGGCCTGGTAATTTCCCGGCAAGATCGCCAACACTTCCCGACTTTCTTTGGCTGCAAAATCAATGGATCTCTCTTGCAGATAAAGATTTGCCAGCATCAGTTTTGCCTGAACATGTCGAGGGTTCAATTCGGTTGTCTTCACAAATTCTGACTTTGCCACCCGTGTTTCCTTGCGACCAAGGTGTGCCATGGCCTTGAAGTAATGGGCAGCTGCCGATTTGGGTTCATCCTGAACCAGTTTATCATACAGTGTAAGTGCATCGTCATATTTTTTTCCTGCCAGCAATAATTCGCCCTTTAGCATTTTACCTGGAAAATAGTCAGGTCGGATAGAGAGAATTTGGTCGGTAAGTGCCTCAGCCTCCTTTAAGGTATTAGTTTTTAGGTAAAACCGAGCCATCGTACTCATAATACCGACATCCTCTGGTTGAAGGGCCAAGGCTTCCTGATAACGCTGGAGCGCCTCTTCCTTTGCACCCGTATTTTCCTTAAGCGCACCCATTACGAGATAAGGTTTGGCATTTTGGGGGTCCCCTTCAATGGCCTTCAGGTAGGCAGCCTCAGCTTTTTCACTCTTCCCAAGACCGATAAAAAAGTTCCCCTGAACAATGCGAAGATCCGTATTATCCGGATTGGCCTCAATGGCTTTCACCAATACGGCTTCGGATTTATCATACAATTTCTGGCTATTATAAAATCCAAAAAGCGCAAGATAAGTTTTAACATCTTTCGGAAACGTACTGACCGCCTTTTGCAGGGTAGCCTCAGCATCAGCCAGGTGTTTCTCCTGCTGCTGTAAACGGGCCAATCCCAAATAGGCATTCACCTGAGTGGCATCCATAGACAGAATTTTCTCAAACGTTGCAATGGCCTCTCCACGTTTTTCCTCCTGGTCAAGAATACCCGCCATTAGAAAAAGGGCTTCAATATTATCCGGCTCTTTGGCCAGCACGATCTCCACTTTTTCACGGGCGTCCGCAATCTTCTTTCCCAGCGCAAAAAAAGTGGCTAATTTCAGCTGCGCCGCTGTATTTTCAGGATCAAGTTTTACAACGTTGGAATATGCATTAAATGCCTTTTTGGCATTCCCCAGCTTTAAATATGTTTCCCCCATTTTTTCATAAGCCGCACTGTAATTTGGATCGATCTGAATCGCATTTTTCAGCTCAAGTTCAGCATTTTTGTACTCACCCTTTTCAAAATAGGCAGAACCTCTTTCAAAATATGAGACTTTCTTTTCTTCTTTTGATGAGCAGCTACAGCAGATGAATATACAAACCAACACAGTGAAAACCACTTTCATGAAACCATGCATTCTCTAACCTCCTGAAATGAAAGTTCGGCTGATAGAATAACTAGGGATAGCAAATCGACAAAATTGGCTCGCTTGGGCCAATCGCTTTAATCTGAAACAGGCCCTTTGTATCTTTGGGTTGGACCTTTTGATTATTATTTAAACACATTTTCTCTGGAAATAAGATAAGCTTATGTAAATATTCTCATCACATATTCCCTTCTCATTGTCAATGTATCTATCGTTCCTGGTTACAAAAAAGGCGGTGCACCATGGCACCGCCTTTTCTACAATAAAATCTAAACCAGGGTTTTGCCCCGTTTATTTATCTTCTATTTCCTACTCTCAAAAACCGTACTATCGCCAATGACAGAAAAAGACCAATCGATAACATCAGCATCGCATCACCGGTCTCGCCTTCTGTGCTGGCAGCGATAAAACATCCGCCGCCGCCACCACCACCCTCAGACACAACACTGTTTGTTGTTTCCGAAAGCGTAGTGGATTGAGCCGATTCAATTTCAAGCCCTGATGGATCAACGATAATCCCGTTTTTAATTCCATCGTCATCACCGAAACCGCCATCTTTGAATGTTAACACTACCGACATCCGGTCCTCCGCGAATGTCGCATGGGGGGAATAGTCTATCCACATATCCTGGATGGTGTTATATTTCACCCATTTTGCTCCTTTAGGCGCCGGCGCGTCAAAAAATATGGTAACGGTGGCCTTATCGCCCGGATTGGCAACTGACACCTTGAAATTAATGAGTCCGTAGGGAAGCACCTCGGTCTCCTGATCCATCTCGGTAGAGGTGTTTTGCGGATCAAGCGCTGCCATACTTAAGATACTCGTTACTGTTGGGGAGCCTTCGATACTGAGGCCAATATGATTTTCGGAATTTGGCAAGGAAATTGACCGAATATGGGATTGTTCAACATCAGGGATCAGGTCCCCATTCAAATCAACGGTGATGTCCGCTTCCTGGGAATCTGGTACACCGTTTCCGTCTGAATCGTTGCCGGAAAAAGAGGTTACAAAATAGGCACTTGATGACCAATCGGATGCATTGTTTTGGTTATCAATGAATCGTGCCCGCCAATAATAATTCGTCTCCTCATCTAATACCATCTCTGGAACCAAAATGGCCGTGAGAAATGACACTGAAACAATATTGACAACACATACCCCGCTATTTTTCTGATATACCTGCCATTGGGTTTTATGGTGTGTATCGTTCACATCAGGATCCATAAAGGCCCCGGTTTCCAGACGAAGTTGTGTTGTCGAAACCAGAGCGCCATTTTGAGGTGATACGATCTCCGGTTGATAGGGCGACTCGTTTTCGCTCACTTCGGTTACGTTGGGTTGATTCTCTTGCACTATTTCTTCTTCCGCGTCGGTTTCTTCATCGACAGCGGCATCACTTTCAACCAAATCGATATTGTTTGTTGTACTGTTTCCATCCCCGTTAGTCGTGGATGCTTGCCCATCATCAGATACGGTTGCATCATTGCCTGCGTTACTTGCTTGGGGCTCGTTATTGGGGGTTACCGCTGCCTGGCCATTATCGGCTTCTTCGTCAGGCAAAACAGCATTTTCAATCAAATTGTTGCTGTTGGTTGCGTTGTTTCGCCCGCCCCTGTTGTTTGTTGTATTTGGACTTTCTTCCTGATCCGGAGAGACCATATCTGTTGTGCCATCGTCACTTTCAGACCCGTTATTCGCGATTGCCTCCCCATTGTCAGCCTCTTCGTCAGGCAAAACAGCATCTGTTGCGTCATCATCACTTTCGGTTACAGCTGCGACTGTTACAGGTGTCTCTTCAGAATTATTGTTGTTACCATTATTATTCGTATTATCCTCTACCTGTTCACTTACTATAACAGGTATCTCAACGGAACATACGTCACTTGCCTGAAGCCCACCAGAATCTTTCACGGTCAATTCAAAAGACAGGGTGTCCCCTTCTATTAAGGTGTCAGGCACCATAAAAGTTGTTGTCGCCATGGTCGGCGTGGTCAAAGCCACTAATCTCCCGGACGTCTGCGTCCAGGTGTATGAGACGATATCACCCTCAGGATCAAAAGAATTCAAACCATCTAACATGACGGTTTCACCAGGCGATGCGGTTGTATCCTCTCCAGCGTTGGCTGTTGGCGCTTCATTCAACCAGGAGATATTCACAACACAATAATCTGAGGCGATCAGACCGCCATTGTCCTCAACCAGCAATTTAAAGGTCAAAGATTCGCCATCGGCAGATACGTCTGGCGCTGTAAAATAGGGCTGGGCAGTGTTTGCACCGTTCAGATTCACCAACGGCCCCTCTGTTTGGGTCCATTGATAGCTTAAAACGGCATCGTCAGAATCGGTTGAGCCCTGACCTGATAGGGTAACTGTCTCTCCCTCGGTTACAGTTTGGTCTGCTCCCGCGTCAGCAACCGGTGCTTCGTTCAACCATACAATATTAACAATGCAGGTATCCGTATCACTTAGCCCCTCTTGATCTGTAACCGTCAATTCAAATGTGAGTGAAGCGCCATCCGGTCCCACATTAGGAGCTGTAAAAGATGCTTCGACAAAACTGCTATGGGTAAGACTAACAGAAGGCCCCGAAATCTGTTGCCATTGGTATTCCGCAATGCTGTCTTCCGGATCCGATGAGTTCACACCGTTCAGGTAAACAAGGTTGCCTTCTGTGGTCAGCTGGTCCATGCCAGCATTTGCCGTCGGCGTCTCATTTATAATTTCGACACTGGTTGTAACACTTACCTCGTTGGAATAATCACTTTCAGCCTCGTCCCTGTTGAGGGCTGTCACTACCATATAATAAGTTGTCCCTTCTGATAGCTGGGTCAACTTATACGAGGGTGCATCAGGATTTGGCAGGTCTTCAACCAAGACGGTTATGGGGGAAGCCCCCTCATAGGCGTCTGTCCCTTCATAGGGCTCACCGGAAACATCCGTTTTGTAATATATCTTATACCCCAATAAATCTGTTTCGGTGTTCTTGTCCCAGGCAAGAGAAATCTCAGCATCATTGGCAGCTGAAGCGGTGTTTACAAGAATAAAAAGGGAAAAAAGACAGGTCGTTAATACAAAAAGATACAACAAAAGGGATGGAACAGATGCACACAGTTGCACGTGGACTTTTTTCATACTAGCACCTTTCTTTGTTTTGAATCCGTGCAAAACAAAGCAATGTATTAAGGTGCTAGTTTTGCCCGGCAACCTTGCTACCATATCCCTTAAATTAAAGGACTTAGGCCAATGGCTTTGCGTCCCACCCTTTCAGATGGTTTGCCTTTTTCGAGCTATTTACTTAAAGAGCATGCATTACTGACGCTTTAATTAGCAAAAATAATGCCAAAAACTGATTCTTCGTGAGATTACTCCCCTAATTATTTATAAATAACGATCTGTAAATACATTAGAAAAAACAGTGAACATCGTATTTTGAAATGATCCGTTGTTATAATTAACAGTTGTTGGGGGGAAATGTAGAAAAAGATACTTTTACGGATATGAATGTATACAATATAATACAGCCGCTCACGATTTTGCCACTACATGGCGAAAACAGGGAGGTTATTTATTTCTGTGATGGTGTACTATAGAGAATACTAAATGGCATTGAGAAAAATCGATGTGCGGCCTGGTAGGTAAGTTTTTTCCTCCTTTTGAAAAAAGGCACGAGTCAAATGCTACACCAATGATCAGAGATTGTCGGAGACGTTCACCCGATGTGGTGGTGATTCTTTCGACGCGCGCCTATTTCATTAAAACAGTGAACGGTTCAACACAGCCGATCTGTATTAGTTTTTTACGCGCTCCAAGACATCTGGCAATTTATTTTCCCAGCCGATGGTCGAAATCATTGCCCCAGCAAATCCTTCATTTTTCAGTAGGCTTATTGTCTCTGCAGCGATATCAATACACGCCCGCACCTTGTCAGAAGCTTTTTGAATGCGACGAATGAGGTCATCAGAAATGTAAACATTCTCCATATGTCGCTGGATGTAACGTGCCATGCCTAAGGACTTAATAAGCAGCACCGTCGGAATTATACGAGTATTCATGGCCCGGGCTTCCGTTAGAAACGGCTCGATGCCTGATAAATCAAAAACCGGGGGGATAATAAAAAATTGTGCCCCGGCATCAATTTTATGCTTCATTTCTTCGATTTCAAGCGCCAGAGCCTCATCTTTAGCGCCAGCGTTGACAGTTGCACCAATAAAAAATTGAGGGGCTCCCATCAAATCTACCCCCGCCATGTCTCGGCCAGATTGCAGCGTTTTTACCACTTGAAACAATTCGAGCAACTCAATATCGTATACCGCTCGTGCCTGGTGGTGGTCGCCATAACTCGGCGCTTCCCCCTTTACAATCATAATTTGCCGAACGCCACAAGCATTTGCGGCCAAAAGGTCGGCCTGCAACGCAAGCCGGTTTCGGTCCCGACAGCAGACCTGCATCACAGCATCCATCCCTTTGTTTTGTAGAACCATTGCGGCCCCAAGTGCGCTCATGCGCATTACAGCATTATCCATCTCTGGTACAACGTAGGCGTCGACCCGCCCTTTCACCCGCATTGCATTCTCAACCATCGGCGCCACATCAGCACCCTTTGGAGGGGCCATTTCAGCTAAGATAACAAACTTGTTTTCTCTGAACTTTTCTTCCAGGCTCATAGGAAGTCCTCCCATCATTAGCTCCATTAACGGCATCGAAAACCGGGGCAATATTCTGAGTTACTTTCTGAATATCATTTATTTCTTAAATTCATATATAATCAGCCACCATTGGAGTCAAGAAAATTATTTGCTGGTTTTTGATGTGTTGACAGATGATACGATTGTATGTTTTTAAATAATGTTATATATAACGAATAGATGCATCGAAATGAAGCTTAAGGTAGCCAGCAACCATAAAAATATGGCCTGCTTATTTTCCATTATCATTCCTGTCTTACACGAAACCAACCGGATTCAAAGAACGATTTCCGACCTTTTAGTTAAAATCCAGGGAGAAAAGGCAGAAATTATTGTTGTGGATGGGGATCCAAATGGCTCTACTATTAATGCAATTACCCATTTCGGTATAAAAACTGCCATTTCAGTTAAGGGCCGCGCCAATCAAATGAATGCCGGGGCGTCCTTGTCTTCCGGCGATATTCTTCTTTTTTTGCACGCTGATACACTTTTGCCCCCAAATGCTCTTAAGCTGGCTCATTCCGTACTTCAAAATTCAAAGTTGGCGGCAGGTGCTTTTAGACTAGGGATTGATTCAAAAAAAAGCCGATACCGATTGATAGAGTTCGCTGTGAATATAAGAACCCGCATCACTCGAATTCCCTATGGCGATCAAGCTTTTTTCATAAAAAAAGGTTATTTTGAGAAACTGGGCGGATTCAAAAGCATTCCCATCATGGAAGACGTTGCCCTTATGCGATTGATAAAAAAAAGAAAAGCACCCATTGCGATCCTCCCCTTGAAAGTAATGTCGTCTGACCGAAGATGGGAACAGGAGGGTATTTTCTTTTGCACCTTTCGAAATTGGGCCCTGATGTTCTTTTATCTCATGGGTGTAGATCCCCACAGGCTTGAAAGACTCTATTATCGATGAGGCGCGTACAAAAAGGGAAGGGCTTTGTTTTGAAGTATTTTCCTGGCCTTCGTAACCACGTTCTATTAGCGAAGTGGTGGCAATATCTGAACGATACGCGGTTTATATGCTTTATCTTGCGCCATTTTATTGCCACGCGCTTTAATAATGAAAAATGAAATGAAGAAAAATGAAAAGCTGAAAATGACCGCAATCAGGGACTCATCAATAGATAGATGATGGGCCACTTGTTGACCAATTATTGCGCCCGCAAGCATTGATAAAATTGGAAAAATATAAATAACAAAAAAAACTTTTACGAGAGATGCGGTTTCAAGGCTCACAACCACCCGTTCACCCTCTTTGGCGCCCGCTTCATTGACCGCCTCAATTTCCATTTCGTTGCCATCACCAACACTGGTGCATGAATCTCGTGATGAACACGACTTGCAGGAGCTAGATCGGTTGGTCTTTACCCAAGCATTTATGCCTTCGGTTTTGGTTACAATGCCCTGTTCAGTTGCCAAATGATTTCCTTACGTGTCCAATAAATGTCTTAGTTATGCTACCTGGACCGTCTTTTCAGTGTTGTTCGATTTCTCATAACAAATCAGCCCACACTGTAAGCAGCGGGACGCTTCTGCTCTGGCCGCTGTTTCAGTATATCCTCTTTCTATCTCTTTTCCGTGGGAAAGTTCTGATGGCGATGCCATCGGCATGATTTGGCGCGGAATAATCGTAACATCTTCAACATGATCAATGTTTTGAACGGCAAGCTCTGTTGTGATTACGGATGGCGACATTTCTGTAGAAATTCCATTTATTGTATAATGGATCGAAGCGGCCGCGCGACGACCCGCACCTATCGCTTTGATTGCAGCACTGAAATCAGTAAATGCATCGCCATCGGCCAACAAGCCAATTTCATCTTTATTGCGCGGCTGCTTGTAGGGCATAAAGGCCTTCCAGATCATCGGCCCTGATTCTTGAGTGATTTCCTGCTCGTCCCCAGCGTCCAAATCATTTTCATCTTGATCCTTTGTAAAGATCAATTCCGGGAATCTTCCTGATTCAAGAATAAGAGAACCCGCTGGAATTCGCAGTGTCTCAAGGGTTTCTAAATGAACGGCCTCAACCTCAGTCAATGTGTTTTCTGAACCATATAGTAAATGGAGGGCACTGTTATAGATGATCGTGATGGTTACTTCTGTATCTGTAAAAGAATCTTCCTGGATGCTGGCTTGCCCTTTAGGCTCACGGCATAGAATCGTAACCTTTCGAGCGCCTCTGGCCTTACAAATGCGAATGGTTTCAGCCATTAATTCGCTGGAACCGACCATAACCACTTCAGAATGGCAACTCAAGGCAGATGATTCGCTGCCTTCTGCTTCTTTTATCCAATCGATTAGCAAACTCGTACCGGGCACCGGCATGTCTTGAGAGGTTGCACGCGCCAACCGGCTGTCCCAGCCTCCCGTCGCCAAATAAACTGCTTCATTACCATCCTTCAAGAGTGATTCAATGCCGAAATCTTTTCCGATTGTTTTCCGTGTTTCAGCGATCACCCCCATATCAATGACCCCTTGAATATCCCAATCTAATATCTCTTCGGGGAGTCGATTTTTGGCAATTGCACTCCTCAGCAGCCCACCTAATTGATCAGTGGACTCATACACTGTCACGCCATGTCCCAACCGGGCAGAGAAAAAGGCGACGGACAACCCAGAGACACCGCCACCCACAACAGCGATCTTCCGTCCACTCTCAGGCGCCTTGTATGGCAGCACACGCCGACCAATATCTTTCTCGTAATCTGCCACGAATCGTTTTAAAAAGTTGATTGCCACAGCCTCATCAACATACTTCCGGCGACAATCCTCTTCACAAGGTCGCGGGCAGATACGGCCAATAACCGTCGGAAAGGGGTTACGCTCTTTGATTATCTGAACCGCTTTGGTATAATTTCCAGAAGCAATGTGTTGAATGTATTCACGGATATTGATGCCTGCCGGGCACGCACGCTGACAAGGCGTCGTACATTCTTCTGTAGTGTATTCTCTTAATATTCGCCTGGTAACAGACGACAGACGTATAATATGTTTGGGACAAACACGCTCGCAGGTGCCACATCCGGTACAACGCGCCTCATTGACCACCGGAAGGCCATCCGGACCCATTGTAATAGCATCAAAAGGACATGCTTTTGCGCAGGTCCCTAACCCGAGGCATCCGATTTTGCATACCTTCATCCCACCGCTCAGCAACGTTGCAGCTCGACAATCATCAAGCCCGTCATAATTATATTTTAGCTCTGCGCGATCGACACTGTAATAGCAACCAGACCTTGCGATATCGGGCTCTGTCGCCGCAACCGTCAGGCCCAACAGACCTGCAATAGCTTCTGCAAGCTCTGGCCCACCGGCAACACAGGAGTTGGGCGCCGCCTCGCCCACAACAATCGCCTCAGCATTAGCGGTGCAACCCGGCTTACCACAGCCGCCGCAATTAGCACCCGGCAGCAAATCATCAACGGCAAGTATTTTTGGATCGACATAAACATAAAAGATTTTAGATGCAAACGCCAACCCAATCCCAACGGTTAGCCCTAATCCACCCATTAAAAATATGGCGTTTATCATAACGAGCCTCTCTATGTTTAGACATGCCAACTACTGATATAATAGCAGTTAGATATAGTAAGATCTTTCAATTCTTAATTTACCAGGAGCCATCCAGGCCCCGTAGTCCGTTCATGTATAATCTTCCACTTGAAACAAACAAAGACTTTTGTGTTATAAGCAGTGGTAAATTATTATTTCGTGCCAAATCAATAAACCGCTGAGATGGTTGTTTCCCTCTCACAATCACCACCGCCCCGACACCGGCAACTTTCGCAGTACGAACTACCTGTACATCCGTAACGCCCGTAAGTAACACGGCATCTTTAGCAACAGCAGCCAACACATCCTCCATCAGATCTGCGCTCCCGCCGCCCTCTATATTCCGACTTAGCTGGTCTTCACCAACAAGCACTGTCGCAGACAATGTATCTCTAATTTCTGACAGTTTCATCGCACACATAAGCCTTATTTATAAGTTTTATATAATATAAAGCTTAAAGAAATAGACGAATCAATAAAAAAAAGCAAAGGAAAACATTTCACAATAGGGTATTATTGTCAATGACAATCCTTTTATATCGGGCCCTAAGAGAGAATCCCAGGGCAATCGCATGTAAAAAACTTGTAAGTATCTGATATAAATGTGGAAAAATTTATCTAGACTTTTCGTTTTGATTGAGTTATGCATATGGCAACAAAAACAAGGAGTTGCCAATGCAATCAGAAACGATAGACACATTTTTTGAACGGATTGAAGATCACCGTCACCATAATAAACTTCACAAGTTGATAGATGTTATTATTATTGCCATTTGTGGAGTGGTTGCCGGAGCAGACACGTATGAGCAAATAGAAAATTTTGGTAAAAAGCGCAAAAAATGGCTTTCAAAATTTTTGGAACTCCCACATGGTATACCCTCCCATGATACTTTTGGAAGAATTTTCGAAAGGCTGGATCCCAGAGAGTTTCAAAATAGTTTTAAGCGTTGGATTGAATCAGTAACAGAACAAACCAAGGGACAAGTGGTAGCAATAGATGGTAAGACCTTGAGACGCTCTCATGATAGATCAAAAGACAAAAAAGCCATTCACATGATCAGCGCTTGGGCCTCATCTAATCAAGTGGTTCTTGGACAACTTAAGACAGATGAAAAATCAAATGAGATAACGGCGATTCCCCATCTTCTAAAGCTTCTTGATATATCAGGTTGTATCATAACCATAGATGCCATGGGCACTCAGAAAAATATTGCCAAGACAATAATTGATAAGGATGGGGATTATATCCTTGCTGTAAAGGAGAATCATAAGACGCTACATAATGACACCGTCTTGTTTTTCAACGATATGGAAAACATGAGAGAAGAAGGCTGCATATTTGACGAGCATACAACAGTAGACGCGGATCACGGGCGAATTGAAACGCGAAAGTATATAATGACATCGGATATTGCCTGGTTGCAGGGCAAGGAGAGTTGGCCGGGGTTAAAATGTCTCGGTATGGTGGAAAGCACGCGAGAAATAAACGATGAGCTTAGCCACGAGAAGCGCTATTATATATCAAGCCTTGAGTGCGATGCGGAAAAGTTTGGTCATGCGGTCAGAAGCCACTGGGGAATTGAAAATTCGGTGCATTGGGTGCTGGATATTGCATTCCGTGAAGATGAAAGCAGGATAAGAAAGGGTTCGGCGCCGGAGAATTTTGCAGCTATACGGCATATTGCTCTGAATTTGCTCCGAAATAACAAAGAATTTAAAGGCAGCGTAAAAACAAAAAGATTGAATGCAGCGATGGATATCGATTATTTGGAAGCAGTCGTGTTTAGATGATCAGAAATAACCGAAAAAAACATAGGGACTTCGTAATATTTACATGCGTTAGCCCTGGAGAGAATCCACGTAATTCTTGATTTTGACGATTACAATAGTTTACAATTGTATTATTTTTTGCTCCGAAATGCCTTTTGTTATAAGCTGTAATGGCATTAGAAAGAGCTTGCCCAGCCAAGGATGGAAAATCCGAAATGCAAAATATAGATGACTTATTAGAAACACTGCAAAAAAACGAAGAGATTGCTGATAAATTCCACCAAATAGAAATCAAAATTCTGACTATTTTTAACTTCACCGACTTGTTTGAGGTTCTGTTAACGGAAATTAAAGAAAAATTTCAGGTGCCTTACACATGGCTTACCTTCATTGATACTGGAGAGATCCCTGTCCTAATTGAACATTTAGCCGCTTCAGACCTACTAAAGGCACATCTCAACGTCGTCCCTCAAGATGTCTTCTTTGATCTAGTACCGAACACTACCAAACCACTCTTAGTCAATGATTCGTTAACACCTTACTTTCAGCTATTACCTTTAAAGCGTAAATATTTTATTAAATCTATGGCCCTTACCCCAATAACGCTAGATGGCCGGGTTATTGGCAGCCTCAACCAGGCTGATTTCTCACATAACCGTTTTTCGCCGGGCATTGATACCAGTCTTCTCGAACGCTTGTCTATTAAAGTGTCGTTATGCCTTTCAAACGTAACCGCCCATGAAAAATTAAAATTCCTCGCATATCATGACCCCCTCACGGGTCTCTTAAACCGAAGGGTCATGGCATCAATATTAAAAAGAGAATTTCAACGCTCAAAACGCTACAACGCGCCGTTATCAGTTATATTTTTAGATGTTGATGATTTTAAGTTAACCAACGATACCTTTGGCCATGACCTTGGGGATCAATTGTTGTCCTATTTGTCTCAGCAATTATGCAGTATGGTAAGAGATATTGATGTGGTTGCCCGTTTTGCCGGCGATGAATTTGTCATCATTCTTCCGGAGACGACATCTGCCCATGCAAAAGAATTAATGAGTAGAGTACAGGTACACTTTAAAACCAACCCATTAGTCACTCCGGACGGAACTATTCCTGTATCAATCAGCTTTGGTGTCTCTTCCAATGAGGAGGGACCTTATAAAACGCCCTCTCAATTATTAAAAGGGGCTGATAATGCTCTGTACAAGATGAAGGCAATTCGGAAAAAGTCAAAAATTTCAAAAAGAAATAAAAAAAGAGGCATCTCCTGATCTGAGATGCCTCTTTACTATTTTTTTTGATATTTTCTATCTACCTGCTATTTTATCCTAATCTTCTTTTTCTTTTACAACGGCATCATTAGTCTCGTTGTCTTCACCAGACGATTCTTCCGACAATGCCTTACTTTCTTTACTTTCTGCAACCGCTTCAACTTGTTCGTCGATTTTAGTGGGTGTAGCACTTTCCTCAGCTACAGCGGTCTCATCGGTATTCGTTTCAATTTCTCCGTCTTCCAGATCTGTCGCCTTTGCTGGCTGGCTTTCAGTTTCGATTGTCTTTTTAACTTTCTTCTTTGGTTTTTCACCTTTTTGACCAAGAAGCTCAATCATCGAAACGAATGCAGCATCCCCAGGTCGCCTTCCTATTTTGACAATCCTGGTGTATCCACCTGCTGCACTTCCGTATCTTTCGGCTGCCTCAGCAAAAAGTTTATGAACAATCGCTTTTTCCCTCACAATTGAAAGAGCCTGCCTTCTTGCATGAAGATCGCCACGTTTTGCAAGTGTAATCAGGTGATCAGCCCAACGTCTTAGTTCTTTAGCTTTTGCATCAGTTGTCTGTATTCTATCATGTTTAAATAACGAAGTGACCATGTTTCTAAACATTGCTTTACGGTGACTGCTTGTTCTGTTTAATTTTACAGTGTTAATTCGATGTCTCATTGGATTCCTCTATTCTCCTTCTTCGACCACTTCTTCGGGGATCTCGAAGTCATCCATATTCATTCCCAGAGAAAGTCCCATTTCGGAAAGCACTTCCTTAATTTCATTTAATGACTTTCTACCAAAATTTTTGGTCTTTAACATTTCTGCTTCGGATTTACTCACAAGTTGATATATTTTGTGGATATCAGCATTCTTTAAGCAGTTTGCACTACGAACCGAGAGTTCAAGCTCTTCGACACTTCGATATAGATTGTCGTTGTAGTTTGGTTTATCTTCTGATTTTTTCTTTTTGGAAATGGTAACTTCTTTATCTTCATCAAAAGTAATAAATAGTGTTAGTTGCTCTTTCAGTATTTTACTTGCATAGGCAACTGCATCTTCAGGCAGAACACTTCCGTCAGTCCAAACCTCTAGGGTAAGTTTATCGTAATCGGTTCGTTGCCCAACCCTTGCATTTCCGACAACGTAATTTACCCTTTTGATGGGTGAAAACACCGAATCAATTGGAACTGTTCCGATGGGCGCATCTTCGTCTTTGTTTGCTTCAGCGAGTGAATATCCTTTCCCAACTTTTACCGTCATGGATGCTTTCAGCGTTGCCCCCTCTGACAAGGTTGCAATATACTGATCAGGGTTGAGAATATCACACTTACCGTCAGGACTTACGAGGTCGCCAGCAGTTATGGGCCCTTCTTTTGATACATTTAGTTGAAGGGTCCTTGAAGAAGCATCAGTGACTTTTAACCGAACCTCTTTTAAATTCAGAATAACCTCTGAAACATCCTCAAGAACACCAGGCAGAACACTGAACTCATGCATCACTGTTTCAAATTTAACAGAAACAATGGCGGCGCCGTATAATGAAGACAGGATGATACGTCTCAGAGAATTGCCAAGCGTAATACCAAACCCCCTCTCCAAAGGCTCACATACAAACTTTCCATAGGAAGGTGTACTGGTTACTTGAACATTTTCTGGCTTAATTATCTTCTGCCAGTTCATATACATTAGTTCATTCGTGGTCATTACATGATCTCCGAATTCTTTTTAGATATTAGCACGACAGGCTATTTTGAATATAACTCAACAATTAGCTGTTCTTGTATTGGCATCGTCAGATCTTCACGAACCGGTAATCCCTTTACAACGCCTCGGAGTTTATCTTTTTCAAGTTCAACCCATTGTGGCAAACCCCGTCGTACGACTGCATCTAAAGATTCCTGCATCGCCTGTACTTCTTTGCTTTTTTCCCGTATTTCAACAATGTCACCCACGCTTACAAGAAATGATGGAATATCTACTCTTTTCCCATTCACCATAAAGTGCTTGTGCCGAACAAAGTGGCGACCTTGATTTCGAGAGCTAACGAACCCCATTCTATAAACGACATTGTCTAATCGACGTTCGAGCAAGGACAGGAGATTCGTACCCGTTATGCCTTTTTGACGGTCGGCTTTGCTGAACAGTAGTCGGAATTGTTTTTCTGAAAGACCATACATCCTTTTAACTTTTTGCTTTTCGCGAAGCTGAATACCGTAGTCTGAAATTTTACCACGGCGACTTTGGCCATGTTGTCCAGGGGCATAACTGCGTCGATCAAACGCGCACTTATCTGAATAGCATCGGTCCCCTTTTAAGAATAATTTTAAATTTTCGCGTCGGCAAAGCCTGCAGACTGAACCAGTATATCGAGCCAACGTGCTCCTCCTTTTATTTAGTTATTGCAAGCAATATTTTGTTTAATTTAAACCCGTCTTCTTTTCGGGGGTCGGCATCCGTTATGAGGAACAGGCGTTACATCTTTTATAGAAAGCACTGTAAATCCGGCTGCCTGTAAGGCCCTTAAAGCTGATTCTCTTCCGGCTCCTGGCCCTTTAATATAAACCTCAACGCTCCGCATACCATGGTCCATAGCTTTTTTCGCAGCGTCTTCGGCTGTTTGTTGAGCCGCAAAGGGGGTACTCTTTCTTGAACCTTTAAACCCTTGTACGCCGGCGCTTGACCAAGAGACAACGTTCCCCCCTGGATCCGTTATCGTTACGATAGTATTGTTGAAAGTAGATTGAATGTGGACAACACCATTTGGGATGTTTTTCTTTTCTTTCTTTTTGGTACGTGTTCTTCTAGGCATGTCTTACGTTCCTATTCTAGGTATTTTATTTCTTCTTTGCAACGCCCTTTTTCTTCACTGCAGATCGTCTGGGCCCTTTTCTCGTTCTTGCATTGGTGCTTGTCCTCTGTCCACGAACCGGCAAGGACCGACGATGTCGAAGCCCACGATAACATCCCAAATCCATGAGTCTCTTGATATTCATGGATACTTCGGTACGAAGTTCACCCTCGACTTTATAACGGTCATCTATGGCTTTTCTAATCTCATTAATCTCAGCATCTGACAAATCTTGGGTCTTTATATCAGGATTGATGCCAATGGAATCGAGTATTTCTTTGGCCCGTGATCGGCCGATGCCATATATGTACGTCAACCCGATTTCGATGCGCTTTCTATTCGGTAAATCTACGCCAGCGATTCTTGCCAAAACTCTTCCTCCTCTATCCTTGCCGCTGTTTATGCCGTTTATTTTCGCAGATGACTCTTACAACCCCTTTTCTGCGAACAATTTTGCATTTTATGCATATTTTTTTAACCGATGCTCTTACTTTCATTTCGGTTGCTCCCTATTAATGTTAGCATTAACCAATTGTTTATTTGACGCGATATGTAATCCGACCTCTGCTTAAATCGTATGGTGACAGTTCAACAGTTACTTTATCTCCAGGAAGTATCTTTATAAAATGCATCCGCATTTTTCCTGAAATATGAGCAAGAACCTTGTGTCCGTTTTCTAATTCAACTCTGAACATTGCATTTGGCAATGTTTCTAACACGGTTCCCTCTACTTTTATTGGTTCATCTTTTGCCATAAAATTTCTCCGCGTGGTTACTTATTTTTTTACCGGCGCCCTCTTATCCTAGCGCCTCCGCCCCGCTGTAAGAACCCCTCATAATGTCTAGACAACATGTGGGATTCCATCTGTGATACTGTGTCGATAGCGACGCCGACGACGATCAGCAATGAGGTTCCACCATAGTAAAACGGAACATTGAATTGAGTCATTAAAATCGAAGGCAATACACAGACGGCAGCTACATATGTCGCACCGCCAAGTGTAATTCTTGTAAGAACGCGGTCAATATAATCAGCAGTTCTTTTACCAGGTCGTATACCTGGAATAAATCCACCGTGTTTTTTCATGTTTTCTGCCACATCAACCGGGTTAAAAGTTACTGCAGTATAAAAATAGCAGAAAAAGAAAATCAATGCGACAAAGATGATCTCATAAATAAAATTTCCAGGAACTAAAGAATCAGCAATGTTTTTGATCCATGGAATGGTAATGAAACCAGCTGCTGTAGCAGGAAACATCATGATTGAAGAAGCAAAAATTGGTGGTATAACCCCCGCAGAATTTATCTTTAGTGGGAGGTGTGTGCTTTGACCACCGTATTGTCGTCTGCCAACGACTCGCTTAGCATATTGAACTGGAATTCTCCGTTGACCCTGCTCTACAAAAATAATGAATCCTAAAACCGCTACAATAAAAATAAGCAGAATCACGACGAAGAAAATATTCATTTCACCGGCGGAAAGTAGCCTTAAGATGTTTGCGGTAGCCGAAGGAATTCGACAAATAATCCCAGTGAATATGATGAGTGATATTCCGTTTCCAATGCCTCTTTCGGTTATCTGTTCACCCAGCCACATGATAAATGCTGTTCCAGCAGTAAGGGTGATAATCGTCATCAAACGAAATCCCCATCCCGGATTAAGCACAGTCCCCATGGCTTCTAACCCAACACTGATTCCAAACCCCTGTATGATACTAAGAAGGACAGTCCCATAGCGTGTGTATTGGGTTATTTTCTTCCGGCCCTGCTCTCCTTCTTTTGAAAGTCTTTCCAAGTGAGGGATCACAACCGTCATCAGTTGCAAAATAATCGAGGCACTGATGTAGGGCATGATTCCCAATGCGAACACCGATAACCGCTCCAGTGCCCCTCCTGAAAACATATTGAACAGACCAAGCACTGTACCTTGTGCACGTGCAAATATTTCTGCCAATGCAGTCGAATCAATCCCTGGTGTTGGTACATGCACGCCTAATCTGTATACAATGAGCAATCCAAGTGTATAGATTATTCGACGCTTCAATTCCGGTATTTTGAATACGTTCAGGAACCCACTGGCTACCATGATTAAGAGCCCTCAATGCTACCGCCAGCGGCTACGATTTTTTCTCTGGCAGTGTTGCTTAGTGCATCCACTTGGATTTTTAGTGGCTTATCCAGCTCACCCTGACCTAACAATTTGATTCCGTCCGAAGGTCCTTTTACCAACCCCTCTCGAACGAGCGCTGCACGATCCACAGTACTACCACTTTCAAATCGCTGAAGATCTCTTATGTTGATCGCTGTAATTTTCTTTTTAAATATGTTTGTAAAGCCGCGCTTGGGTAGCCGACGATGTAATGGCATCTGGCCTCCCTCGAACCCTGGCCTTACCCCACCACCGGACCGCGAATTATGTCCTTTAGACCCGCGGCCTGCGGTTTTACCGGTACCAGATCCAACCCCTCTTCCAAGGCGTTTTCGATCCTTTCGCGAGTTTTTTTCAGGTGATAATTCATTAAGCTTCATCTGACTTCTCCTCAGTAGTGACCAAATGCGTTACAGCATTCACCATACCTCGAATGGCTGGTGTATCCTGCAATTCAACAGTTTTGTTCAATTTGGTCAGGCCCATACCCCGGAGAACCTTACGGTGTTTTTCGGGCCGTCCAATCATGCTCTTCACCAAAGTGATTTTCAAGGTCTTCGCCATAGTTTTAACCCTATTACAATTCTTCAGGACGTTTTCCACGTCTTGCTGCAACTTTTTCTCGGCTTTCAAGCTGTTGTAGCCCGTTAATGGTCGCTTTTACCACATTATGGGGATTGTGCGTTCCCATACATTTTGTCAGTACATTTTGAACACCGACTGCTTCCAAAACTGCCCGGACTGCGCCACCTGCTATAACGCCAGTTCCTTGTGATGCAGGCTTCAAAAGAACCCTGCCGGCACCAAATTTACCAATGACTTCAAACGGAATTGTACCATCGACCAATGGAATCGATACCATGTTTTTTTTGGCTTTCTCGACTCCCTTTCGAATTGCCTCTGGTACTTCACCAGCCTTTCCAAGACCGTATCCAATTTCTCCTTCGCCATCACCTACCACTACAATCGCACTAAAACTAAACCGACGCCCACCCTTGACAACTTTGGCTACCCGGTTGATATGAACGACTTTATCAATCAGTTGGTTTTCATCTTTATCTTGCTTAAACAAAGGGCCGCCTCCTTCACTTTATATAATCACTAAAATTCAAGCCCTGCTTCGCGGGCACCATCTGAAAGTGCCTTAACACGGCCATGGTAGATATAGCCATTTCTGTCAAAAACAACGGTGTTGATTCCTTTGTCTTTTGCTTTCTGACCAATCATCTTTCCCACCGAGTTAGCAGCATCGCATTTACTTTTATGCTTTTCCATTTCCTTGAAGGCTTTTTCCATACTGGAAGATGCAACGAGTGTTCGACCCTCAGTATCATCGATGATCTGCGCGTAGATATGCTTGGAACTTCTAAATATACTCAGTCTTGGGCGCTCTGATGTACCTAGTATTTTTTTTCGAACACGCCTTTTTCTTTTGATACGTGCCAGTCTTCTTTTATTTTCCGTCCCCATGATTCTTAATCCCTTCGATGTGTAATCCTCAAAGGCCTGGAAGCCTACTTGGTTCCAGTCTTTCCAGCTTTCTTCTGAATCCGCTCTTCAGCATATTTAACCCCTTTTCCCTTATAGGGTTCAGGTGGTCTCAGTTTGCGTATCGAAGCTGCTGTTTGGCCAAGGACCTCCTTATTAATTCCGGAGAGTCTGATAACATTGTTCTTATCCACAGTTGCAGATATGCCTTCGGGCAAATCAAAATCTATCGGATGCGAGAATCCAAGATTTAGCACGATCTGATTTCCCTTCATTTCTGCGCGGTAACCAATGCCGTGAATTTCAAGGACTCTTTCAAATCCTTTTGAAACACCGACAACCATGCTGTCTACAAGGCTACGGGTCATTCCCTGAAAAGCGATAGAGCCGCGGTCATCCTGAAGAGGAAGTACTGTGATGACGTTGTCTTTAATTTCAAGTTCAACTGAGGAATGAATCTCCCTGGTCAGGGACCCTTTTTCTCCCTTTACTACGAGAACCCGGTCCTTGTAACTCACTGTTGTCTTTTCAGGTATTTGAATCGGTTTTTTGCCTACTCGAGACATGTGTTCACCTCTATTTACCAAATTTTACAGAGTACTTCGCCACCTACATTCTGCTTCCGGGCTTGTTTATCCGTCATAATTCCCTTTGAAGTGGATATAACAGCAATCCCCATTCCGTTCAGTACCGGTTTCAGGTCTTTACTTTTTGTATATACCCTTCTGCTGGGTTTGCTGACCCTTTCTAACCCGTAAATTGTGCATGTCTGATCAGGCCCATATTTCAGGTACACACGAAGAAGCCCCTGTTTATCATCTTTAAGGAATTTGTAGTTTCGAATCATTCCTTCGTCTTTCAGGACCCTAGCTAATTCAACCTTAAGTTTCGAGCCAGGAATGTCCACACTATTGAACTTGGCCCTTCCCGCGTTCCTGATCCGTGTTATCATGTCCGCTATCGGATCACTCATCGACATGGCATACTCCGTTTAATATATTGTGTTTTGTTATTTTTATTTTCTAAACCTATAAAGCAAACGTAGGTGTCTTTTTTTCTACCAGCTTGATTTAATGACACCCGGCAGTCTTCCCTGGGAAGCTAGGGTTCGAAAACAGATTCGACAAATTCCGAATTTTCGAATAAATGCCCGTGGGCGTCCACAAATAGGGCACCGATTGTATGCACGAACTTTAAACTTTGGTTTTGCCTTTGCTTTCATTCTAAGCGATGTTTTTGCCAACTCTTCCTCCTTACCACTAGCTATTTCACTAAATTCCTTCTGTTTTACACCAATTTAGTTTCTAAACGGCATTCCCAAAAGTTTCAGCAATTCTTTTCCTTCTTCATCTGTTTTAGCTGTGGTCACAATGGTAATATTGAGCCCTTTTATCTTATCGATTTTGTCATAATCTATTTCGGGAAAAATAATCTGCTCTTTGATACCAAGAGAGTAATTACCCCGGCCATCCATTGCCTTACCAGATATACCTCTAAAATCACGCACACGTGGTAGTGCAACATTGATAAGCTTATATAAAAAGTCGTACATTCGATTCCGACGCAGTGTCACTCTGCAGCCAATCGGCATCCCCTCTCTTAATTTGAAAGCGGCAATCGATTTTTTTGCACGCGTAATGATTGCTTTTTGGCCGGAAATGACCATAAGCTCATCTGCAGCGGAGTCAAGTATTTTAATGTTGTGAATTGCTTCCCCGAGTCCCATGTTGAGTGTAATTTTCTCTATTTTGGGAATTTCCATTATGTTCTGATACTGAAATTTTTCCATCAGTTTTGGAACAACCCTTGTTTCGTAATCTTTTTTTAATTGCGACATGACACTCCCTCCGGCTCTCCCGCCTATGAATCAATAAACTCGTCACATTTTCGACAGGTCCTTCGCTTTTTTCCATCTTCAAGGATCTGCATTTTAACGCGAACGGGAGTCATGCATTTGTTACACATCAGCATTACATTCGACCAATGAATCGGTGCCTCTTTTTCAATTATGCCGCCTTGACGATTCTGAGCGTTTGGCCTGGTATGCCGTTTCATCATGTTGATGTTTTCAATGAGCACCCGGTTTTTCTTTTGATACACCCTCAGCACCTTGCCGATCTTACCTTTGTCCTTACCGGCAATTACCTTGACTTTATCATCTTTTTTAAAGTTAATTCTATCACAATTCATAATACAGTTCTCCACCGGTGAAATCGGCCTAAAGCACCTCCGGAGCCAATGAAATAATTTTCATGAACCGTTTTGCCCTAAGTTCCCGAGCCACAGGTCCAAAGATTCGTGTTCCGATAGGCTCACCATTTGGGTTAATAACGACAGCGGAGTTATCGTCGAATCGAATATAGGATCCGTCCGGCCGTCGAATTTCTTTTTTTGTTCGCACAACAACGGCCTTTAATACATCACCTTTTTTTACCTTTGCGTTTGGTATCGCCTCTTTAACAGATACCACGATGATGTCTCCGACACTTGCATACCGGCGTCTAGATCCACCGAGCACTTTGATGCAATACAATGTCTTTGCGCCGGAGTTGTCTGCTACAGTTAGTCTACTCTCTGCTTGTATCATCTCTCTTGGTTCCCTATAAAATTAGACAGCCTTTTCAAGAACTTTTCTAACGCGCCACCTTTTCGTCTTGCTTAGAGGGCGTGATTCCGCAATAATTACCTTGTCCCCCTCACGGCATATATTTCCTTCATCATGGGCTGAAAATTTAGAACGCCGTCGCACATACTTCTGATAGAGTCGATGTTTAACAAGCCGCTCAACCATAACAACGATGGTCTTGTCCATCTTGTCACTCACAACGGTCCCTTGAAGCTCTCTCTTTATTCCTCGCTTTTTCATGGCACCAACTATTATTCTGTTTCGTTCGTTTTAGGGGTTAACTTGGTTTCACGAATGATGGTTTTTACCCTGGCGATATCGCGCTTGGTCATTTTCAGCTTGACTGAGTTCTCAAGCTGACCCGTGGCGTGCTGGAACCTTAAGTTAAAAAGCTCTTGTTCCATATCAACCGCCTTTTGTTGCATTTCTTCCAAGCTCATTTCTCTAATTTGACTTGCTTTCATTACAACTCGCCTCTTTCTATGAACCTTGTCTTTATTGGCAGTTTATGGGATGCAAGCCGAAGTGCTTCCTGTGCCAAAGCTCTATCAACACCTTCCATTTCGTACAATATTCTGCCGGGTTTAATGACCGCTACCCATGCATCAGGTGGCCCTTTACCCTTTCCCATCCTTACTTCTGCCGGCTTTTTGGTAATTGGTTTATCAGGAAAGATTCTAATCCACATCTTCCCGCCACGCTTTACGTGCCTGGTCATCGCGATACGAGCGGCCTCAATCTGCTTCGAACTGATATATCCGCACTCAGTTGCTTGCAAACCATATTCGCCGAAATTCAGTTGACCGCCTTTCCGAGCGACACCTTTCATTCTTCCGCGCTGTTGTTTCCGAAATTTAACTTTCTTGGGACTTAACATGCCCTGCTCCTATGATTATGCTTCTTTTTGTCCTGCTTGTTCTTTCTTCAGGATTTCACCTTTGAATATAAATACCTTTACACCAATAATACCGTAAGTCGTCTGAGCCTCTGTAAAACCATAATCGATATCGGCACGTAATGTATGAAGCGGAATTCGTCCCTCTTTATACCATTCAGTTCTGGCCATTTCGGCGCCACCCAATCGACCTGCACATATGATTTTGACGCCCTGCGCACCGAATCTCATGGCCGAAGTAACACCGCGCTTCATCGCTCGCCGAAAAGCAACACGCCTGGTTATTTGCAGCGCTACATTTTCGGCAACCAGTTGAGCATCCACCTCAGGTTTCCTAACTTCCTGAATATCGATAAAAACCTCTTGGGAAATCATTTTTTCCATCTCTTTTTTAAGCAATTCGATTTCCGACCCTTTTTTACCGATTACGATACCTGGCCGTGCTGTATGAATCCGGAGCCGTATACGTTTTGAGGATCTTTCTATTTCTATTCTGGAGATGCCAGCATGAAAGAGTTTTTTCTTTAAAAAATTCCGAATTTTATGATCTTCAAAGATATAGTCCGCATAATCTTTGCCGGCATACCATCGGGATTCCCATGTTTTTGTGGTCCCTAACCTAAATCCAATCGGATGTACTTTCTGACCCAAACCGTTTTCCTCCTTTAGGACATCGACTCTTCGGATAAGACAACCGTAATGTGGGCTGTTCGTTTTAAGATACGGGTTCCGCGCCCGCGGGCTCTAGCTCTAAATCGCTTCAACATTGGGCCCTGATCAGCCGTAATGTTTCGTATCACCAACGAATCAACATCTATGTCAGGATGCTGGTCCGCATTCGCCACGGCACTTTGTATAATTTTTTCTACTATTCGAGCCGATTTTTGGGGCATAAACTTTATCTTGTTTAAACCGACTTCTACAGGTTGCCCTTTAATCGCCCCAATCAGCTTACGGACTTTCTGTGGGGAAATCCGAGCATATCGTAATGCGGCTTTAACCTCCATGGCAGACTTTCTCCATCATCTTCATTATTTCTTGAGTTTTGATTTTTTATCGCCAGCGTGCCCATAAAAAGTTCTCGTCGGAGAGAACTCTCCAAGCTTATGTCCTACCATATTTTCAGACACGAAAACAGGTACGAACTTTTTCCCATTATGGACCGCAAACGTGATTCCGACCATCTCGGGAATAATTGTCGAGCGTCGGGACCAGGTTTTAATCACTTGGTTAGACCGTGATTCTTGGGCGGTATTAATTTTCTTTATCAAATTTTGGTCTACAAATGGACCTTTTTTTAAGGACCGTGGCATAGCTATCTCCTGATTAAGTAAAAGAGGCGTCACCGTTTAAATAAAACTCTGCTTTCAATCCGGCAACGCCGACGCCTTCCTTATTTATTTTGCACTTATTTGGAGCGTTTCTTTACAATGTATTTGTTGCTTTGTTTATTTTTCCGTGTTCGATAACCTTTACTCGGAATTCCCCAAGGACTACATGGGTGCCGCCCCCCAGAAGATCGCCCCTCACCACCCCCCATGGGATGATCAACAGGGTTCATGGCAACGCCTCTAACTTTCGGACGTCGTCCATGCCATCGTGTCCGCCCGGCCTTGCCATACGATATGTTCTCGTGCATTACGTTTCCAAGTTGCCCAATTGTTGCATTGCAATCAATTAGCACCATTCGTACCTCACCGGATGGAAGCTTCACCAAGGCATAGCGGTCTTCTTTCGCCATGAGTTGCGCAAACGTTCCAGCGCTTCTGACGATTTGCCCACCTTTACCGAGCTTTAGTTCGATATTGTGGATATGCGTTCCTAAGGGGATATTCCGTAATGGCAAAGCGTTACCCGGCTGTATGTCAGCTTCAGGTCCTGACATAACATGGCTTCCTACCGACAGATGAAGCGGTGCCAAAATGTATCGCTTTTCACCATCCACATAGTGAAGCAAAGCAATTCTTGTTGATCTATTCGGATCGTATTCAATTGCGGCCACCTTGGCAGGGATGCCAGTTTTATCTCTTTTGAAATCAATAACCCGGTAATGCTGTTTTTGCCCGCCGCCCCGATGCCGACTAGTAATACGACCGTTTGCGTTTCGGCCACCTGTTTTCTTTTTCTTTTTTAATAAACTTTTTTCAGGACGTTTTTTAGTGATCTCATCAAATGTCCCGAATGTTTGAAACCGTCTTCCAGGTGATGTGGGGTTTACTTTCCTAACTGCCATAATTGCCTCTCTAACCGATTATACCTTTACTCAGAAACACACTCGTTGAGCGCTCGACAATTGACCATTAAACGCCTTCAAAAATTTCGATTCGTTCGCCTGGCATCAATCGAACAGTAGCCTTCTTCCAGTTCCGCTGTTTACCAAGGATTCTACCTCTGCGTTTTATTTTCCCTGTTACTCGCATGGTACGAACAGCACCAACTCTTACATTGAAAATCGTCTCCACAGCTCTTTTAATTTCGATTCGGTTTGCTCGTGGATCTACTTCAAATGAAACCTGGTTGCTGTTCTCTTTCTGAAGCGTCGTTTTCTCTGTAATCACTGGTCTTCTGATGATATCATAAGGTGTCATGCGAGCCTCCCTTCCAGCCCTGAAATTGTAGACTCAACCAAAATCAGGTTGTCATGGGCCATTAGATCATAAACATTGACGCCTTCTGTCCTAAGGACCTTTACTTCTTTAATATTTCGAGAAGACCTCTCAAGGATTTCATCCTTTTTATCCGTGACAATCAAAGCGTTGCCGACACTCAAAGACTCAATCACTTCAAGAAAACCCTTAGTTTTTATCGCCGCCAATTCAAGCTTATCGATAACAATTAGTTTATTTTCTTTAAGTTTGTCGCTTAAAGCCATCTTAAGGGCCAATTTTCGGACCTTTTTGGGCACTTTGTAAACGTATGATCTCGGATCCGGTCCAAACACGGAACCGCCGCCTCTCAGTAAAGGAGATTTAATATCACCACGTCTTGCCCGACCAGTCCCTTTTTGACGGAATAGCTTGCGCGTACTCCCGCGAACATCGCTTCTGTGTTTTACAGCAGCAGTCCCACGTCGACGACTGGCCAACTGCATCCGTACGACCTCATGCAGAATGCTTCCCTTTACCGGGACATTAAAAATATTATCCGATAAATCTACCTGGGAAACCTTCTCTCCTTTTTGGTTTAATACATCTATAACAGCCATATTCGTACCGTTCTTGCGTCTTATGGTTAAGTCTTTATCTTTTCTTCGAAGGTCGTTTTCAGGATCAATCCCGTTTTAACCTCACATCAAAACTTTGCCTTTTTAACAGTTACTAATCCCGATCCGCAGCCTGGCACCGCTCCTTTGATCATGATGAGGTTATCATCAGGACGAATATCAACTATCTCCAAACCGCGGATGGTTTTTTTCGCTGTGCCATAATGCCCCGGCATTTTTTTTCCCCTGATGACCTTTGCAGGCCAAGCACTGCAGCCGATGGAACCAGGAATACGTTTGCTGTGACTACCATGTGTCATTCGTCCGCCACCGAACCCGTGCCGTTTCATTACTCCTGAAAAACCACGCCCCTTCGTGGTTCCAACCACGTCTACTTTCTCGCCAACATTGAAGATATCTATCGGAAGCGTTTGACCAAGCGTGTAGTCCTCAGGTGAATCAACTCCCACCTCCCGTAAAAAGGCAAAATTTTCCTTTCCACTTTTTTTCAGGTGCCCCTGTATCGGCTTGTTGATACGGGATTGTTTCCTGTCACCGAACCCAAGTTGAAGCGCGTTATATCCATCTGTTTCAACCGTTTTAATCTGGGTTACCACACAGGGCCCCAGCTGAACGACCGTCACAGGCACATAGCGCCCCTCGGTGGTAAAGACACCGGCCATACCCAATTTTTTTCCTATTAATCCTTTGCACATTGCTGCTACGGTTCCTTATGCTACAGTTTTATCTCCACATCGACTCCAGGAGAAAGGTCTAATTTCATCAAGGCATCCACTGTTTGCTGTGTAGGATCTTCAATGTCCAAGAGCCGTTTATGCGTCCGCATCTCGAATTGCTCTCTGGATTTTTTATTTACATGAGGAGATCTCAGCACACAGTATTTATTGATCCGCGTGGGCAAAGGTATCGGCCCGACCACTTTGGCTCCGGTTTTTTTAGCTGTATCCAGAATATCAGCGGCGGATTGATCTAACAACTTATGATCATATGCCCTCAATCTGATTCGGATTTTGGTGTTCATTTTCATGTCACACAACTTTCTGGTTATTCGATAATTTCACTAACGACGCCGGCGCCAACCGTTCGGCCACCCTCACGGATCGCAAACCGAAGCTCTTTCTCCATGGCGATCGGTGTAATCAGGTCGCCCGTAATCGTGATATTATCACCCGGCATTACCATCTCAACACCTTCCGGCAAATTCAATACACCCGTCACGTCCGTTGTCCTGAAATAAAACTGGGGGCGGTAACCGGTAAAAAACGGCGTATGACGCCCACCTTCTTCCTTGCTCAAAATATACACTTCCGCCTTGAACTTCGTATGCGGCGTTATCGTTCCCGGTATCGCCACAACCTGGCCTCTTTCAACTTCCTCGCGTTTTGTCCCGCGAAGTAACAACCCTACGTTGTCACCGGCCTGGCCTTCGTCCAACAGCTTCCGAAACATCTCAACACCGGTACATACCGTCTTGGCTGTCTCTCTAATCCCTACAATCTCGACCGTATCACCCACGTGGATAATCCCACGCTCCACACGACCCGTTACAACTGTTCCACGACCCGATATGCTGAAAACATCCTCGATCGGCATCAAAAACGGCTTGTCGATATCACGTTCCGGCTCCGGAATATAATCATCAATCGCCGCCATCAGCTCAAAAATGCATTTGGCCTCTTCGCTGTCTGGGTCATCACTCTCAAGCGCCTTGAGAGCACTGCCACGAATGATCGGGGTATCATCTCCTGGAAATTCATACTTATCCAACAGCTCTCGAAGTTCAAGCTCCACCAGCTCAATCAGTTCCTCATCATCCACCATATCGCACTTATTCAAAAACACCACGATCCGAGGTACACCCACCTGTCGTGCCAGCAATATATGCTCACGCGTCTGAGGCATCGGACCATCGTCCGCACCAACCACCAGAATCGCACCATCCATCTGGGCCGCACCGGTAATCATGTTCTTGATGTAGTCCGCATGGCCCGGACAATCCACATGGGCATAATGTCGGTTGGCCGTCTCATACTCCACATGGGCAGTTGCGATCGTAATTCCACGCTCCTTCTCTTCCGGCGCCTTGTCGATCTGATCAAATGGTACATAACTACCCAAACCTTTCAGGCCATTATGCTTGGTGATCGCTGCCGTCAAGGTCGTCTTGCCGTGGTCGATGTGCCCGATCGTACCTACATTCACATGCGGCTTTTTCCGCTCAAACTTCTCCTTCGCCATTGTCTTTTCCTCCCATTATGTTGGGCTATATCAAATTGTATCTGTTACCAACGAAAATGAGCAAATGCCTTGTTCGCCTCAGCCATTTTGTGGGTATCTTCCTTCTTTTTCATTGATGCGCCCCGTCCGCCGGCCGCATCCATAAGTTCGCCAGCCAGCTTCTGCGCCATCCCCTTTTCAGATCGACCCCGCGCATAATTGATAATCCATCGAATACCCAACGCCGTTCTTCTGCTAGGTCGAATTTCAGTTGGCACCTGATATGTGGAACCACCCACCCGCCGAGACTTTACCTCAATAACTGGCCGAACATTTTCAAGCGCCTGTTCGAATGTTTTAACCGGTGGCTCTTTAAGCTTGTCCTCGATTATATCAAAAGCGCCATATAAAATCGCTTCGGCAGTACTCTTTTTCCCATCTTTCATGATAGCGTTTATGAATTTCGCCACCAGTTTATTGCTATACTTTGCATCTGGGATAATGGGCCTCTCTGGGACCTCTCTTCTTCTCGGCATAGGTTACTCCGCCCCATTCATTTCGGGTTTAAACTTTAAAAATGATAATCAATCACTTGGGTTTCTTGGCGCCGTACTTGGACCGACCCTGTCGCCTATCTTCCACGCCAAGTGTATCCAAGGTACCACGAACAATATGATAGCGAACACCGGGTAAATCCTTAACCCTCCCCCCCCGTACTAAGACAACAGAATGCTCCTGAAGGTTATGACCAATACCTGGAATATAGGCGGTCACCTCTATACCAGTCGTTAAACGAACTCTAGCCACCTTACGCAACGCTGAGTTCGGTTTTTTTGGGGTTGAAGTATAAACCCTAGTACACACGCCTCTTTTTTGAGGCGCCCCTTTCAGGGCTGGTGTATTGGTTTTCTGTTTGATTCGCTGTCTGCCCTTACGGACGAGCTGATTGATTGTTGGCATTATTTCCTCTTAATCCTGTTTTTTGACACGCAAACTTCACCACTTGACAAAAAGCCGATTTGTATACAGATCTGCCCTCGTTGTCAAGCATTTTATAGCCACTATTGAATATAAAATTGCTTGATGGCCTAAACCCCTTCAAGCAGGCCTACTCACATATTTAAGCGGACTCTATCTGCACATCACTATATTCCGTAATTCCCGTACCCGCTGGGATAATACGGCCCATGATCACATTTTCCTTAAGGCCCCTTAAAAAATCTTTTGAACCGGCAATACATGCTTCTGTCAACACCTTCGTGGTCTCCTGAAAGGATGCTGCAGAAATGAAGCTATCCGTACTGAGAGATGCCTTTGTGATACCCAAAATAAGAGATTCAGCCACGGCCGGCTGCCCTCCTTTTTCGATAATCTGCTGATTCATTTCCTCAAAACGAACTCGATCCACCTGTTCCTCAAGGATAAAATCCGTATCACCGATATCCGTTACTTTCACCCGACGCATCATCTGGCGTACAATTACCTCGATATGCTTATCGTTGATTCGAACTCCCTGAAGCCGATATACCTCTTGGACCTCGTCCACGAGATATCTGGCCAGCGACACCTCACCTTTGATGTTGAGAATATCCTGTGGGTTTGCCGAGCCGCCGATCAGCGGTTCTCCCGCACGAATATAATCCCCTTCATAGACGCTGACATGTTTGCCTCTTGGAATCAGGTATTCCTTTTTGTCGCCCACATCCACGGGAGTCACAGTAACTTTTTGTTTTCCCTTTTTGGTGGCTTTGGCAATAGAAACATAGCCGTCGATTTCACTCAAAATAGCGGCCTCTTTTGGCTTTCGAACCTCAAAAAGTTCCGCCACCCGCGGGAGACCACCGGTAATATCCTTGGTTTTTGTAGTTGCCCGAGGCAGTTTAGCTATAATATCACCGGCCTTCACTTCATCGTGCTCTTCCACCAGAATAATTGCCCCTGTTGGTAGAACATATCGTGCGGCACCTGAACCCTTCGACAGTTTTGCAGTTTTACCTTCCTGATCCTTAACCGAAATGCGAGGTCGAACATCCGCGCTCTTTGATTCTATAATCGTCCGGCTCGATTTTCCGGTAACAGGGTCAACCTTTTCCTGAACCGTTTTTCCAAGAGCGATATCACCAAATTTAACAGTACCACTGACCTCAGTAATAATGGGTGTTGTGAAGGGGTCCCAGACCGCAAGCACATCACCGGCACTCACACTTTGACCATCCGCCACAAGAAGATGGGCGCCGTATATCACCGGATGTCGTTCCCGCTCACGGCCCGCCTCACCAACAATGGCGAAATGCCCTCCCCGACGATTCATTACGACATTTTCCCCCTCAGCGTTAACCACGACATTGAGTTCATCATCAAGCTTGATGACCCCATCGACACGGGCACGAATATCAGCTTGTTCGACGCGTCTACTGGCGGTACCGCCAATGTGAAATGTTCTCATCGTCAACTGCGTTCCAGGTTCTCCAATAGACTGTGCCGCCAATATTCCAACGGCCTGCCCTAGTTCCACCCGCTGGCCATGGGCCAAATCCCTGCCATAGCACTTGGCGCAAACGCCAAAACGCGTTCGGCACGTCAACACAGATCTGATTCTCACGCTGGTAATACCGGCATCAACGATCTTCTGAACACCCGCCTCATCAATTTCGTCCCCAGCAGCAACAAGCACCTCATCATTAAAGGGATCCGCAATATTCTCAATAGGCACACGACCCAAAATGCGCTCTCCAAGTTCTTGGATAACTTCACCACCTTCCATCAGGGGCTCCACTTCAACCCCCAGCATGGTTCCGCAGTCCTCTTCCACTACCGCACAATCCTGAGCCACATCTGCCAGACGACGTGTCAGATAACCAGAGTTGGCTGTTTTTAATGCGGTATCTGCCAACCCTTTTCGGGCACCATGGGTGGAAATAAAATATTGAAGTACCGATAAGCCTTCACGGAAATTGGCAGTGATGGGGGTTTCAATGATTTCACCGGATGGTTTCGCCATCAACCCCCGCATTCCCGCCAACTGCCGCATCTGATCTTTACTACCCCTTGCCCCAGAATCGGCCATCATAAATATCGGGTTAAGGGTCTCTTTGGTCTGAGGGGCACTCTCATCCACCGGACTTTTGTCATCATTTACCGGTGGCGTTTTCATTACCGCCATCATCTCATTGGCGACATCTTCAGTGGCTTTTGCCCATATATCAACCACCTTATTATACTTTTCACCTTGGGTAATAAGCCCTTCGGTATATTGTTGTCCAATCTTGGTAACTTCCTGCTCAGCCCCTTTAAGAATGTCCCACTTCGTGGGAGGAATAATCATGGCATCGATAGATATGGACAGGCCGCCCTCGGTAGAGGCTTGGTAGCCTAAATCTTTTAAACGGTCGGACAGGATAACGGTCGCCTTTGGACCCAAATTACGATAGGCATAGTCGATTAGATCCCGTAACGATTTTTTATCCTGTATTTTATTTACAACGCTAAAGGGAATTGCAGGTTTTTTATCGATGACTTCAAATAGATGAAAGCGGTCCTCATTTTCATTTATAATATCACTGGTATCACCTTTTTCTAATGAAAACAGATTCTCGATTTCAGTTTCATCGACTTTAAAAATGCGCTCGAACTCATCCCTACGTACACTTCCCAAAAGTCCTTTATTATCTTTATCAAGGCTTTGGGAATGGGATTCAACAAACTCGACCAAGGACTTTCCGGAAGCAACGTCTCCCAATATCGCATTGGCGGCATTTTCAGTATCCACCATGACATGCCGCAACACCAACACACTGTCCTTCGGCATAATCTCCCACAGCAATACACGGCCTGTTGTAGTTTCAACACGCTTCCCTTCAAACCGAATTGTAATCTCCGCATGAAGGTCCAATGCACCCGCATCGTAGGCACTTCGAACTTCCTCTGGATTTGAAAATATTTTTCCTTCACCCTTGGCACCTTGAATCGGCTTGGTCATGTAATAGGCACCCAGAACAATATCCTGGCTCGGGACAATGATGGGGCTGCCATTGGCAGGCGAAAGAATGTTGTTGCTGGAAAGCATCAACACGCGAGCTTCGATCTGGGATTCCACTGACAGCGGTACATGAACCGCCATCTGGTCGCCATCAAAGTCAGCGTTGAAGGCCGTACAGACCAGTGGATGTAATTGGATCGCCTTTCCCTCGATAAGTATCGGTTCAAAGGCCTGGACACCCAACCGATGAAGGGTTGGTGCCCGGTTGAGCATCACGGGATACTCCTTCACCACTTCGTCCAGGGTATCCCACACCTCTGGTATTTCCCGCTCAACCATTTTCTTGGCGCTTTTAATCGTCGAAACAAGCCCTTTCCTTTCCAAACGATAATATACGAATGGCTTAAACAGTTCCAACGCCATCTTTTTGGGTAAGCCACACTGATGTAACCTAAGATTAGGGCCAACGGTAATAACGGTTCTGCCTGAATAGTCAACACGTTTACCCAGTAGATTCTGACGAAACCGACCTTGCTTACCTTTTAGAGTGTCACTGAGGGATTTTAAAGGCCTCTTATTGGTACCAGTCACCACACGGCCATGCCGACCATTATCGAACAGAACGTCCACCGCTTCTTGCAGCATCCGTTTTTCATTCCGAACTATAATATCAGGCGCTTTCAAGTCGATCAGGCGTCGCAGTCGATTATTCCGATTGATCACCCGCCGGTACAGATCATTCAGGTCAGATGTGGCAAACCGACCACCCTCTAACGGAACAAGTGGTCGCAAATCCGGAGGCAACACCGGTATCGCATCCATAATCATCCATGCAGGGTTAATACCAGAGCGTCGGAAGGCGTCTACTATTTTCAGACGTTTAGACAGCTTTTGACGTTTGGCCACAGATCCCGTAGCACGAATCTCTTCACGAAGTTGGTTGTATAACGTCTCTAATTCAATTTCTTCGAGAAGCAGTTTAACAGCCTCAGCACCAATCCCAGCCTCAAATTTTGCACCGTATAACTCCAGTGCTTCTCGGTATTTGTCTTCAGACAGCAGTTGACCTTTTGTCAGGCCGGTTTCTTTTGGGTCCACCACGATGTAGTTATCAAAATATAGGACCTTTTCCATATTTTTAAGGGTCAAATCAAGCAGATTCCCAATCTTGCTCGGAAGACTCTTCAGAAACCAAATGTGTGAAACGGGCGTGGCGAGCTCAATGTGCCCCATGCGGTCCCGTCGCACCTTGGACTGAATCACTTCAACGCCACATTTTTCACATATCACCCCACGATGCTTCATTCGCTTATATTTACCACAATTGCACTCATAATCCTTGGTGGGGCCAAAAATCTTTGCGCAAAACAATCCATCCCGTTCCGGTTTAAACGTCCGGTAATTAATGGTCTCCGGTTTTTTAATTTCCCCGTAGGACCATTCCCGTATCTGCTCCGGAGACGCCAGCGCCACCTGTACTGCCTTATAAAGTCTTGGGTCAGTGGGTTTTGCAAAAAAATCGTATAATGTTTCCATATTAAATTCCCATTTTAGGTGTTAATAGCGTTGTTCAACAGATACCGTGTTGGCAATTCGCGTCAATCCGTATCCTTTACCAACTGGACATCTATTCCCAAACTTTGCAACTCTTTGGTTAACACTCTAAACGATTCGGGCAAACCTGGTTCCAATGTATTTTGACCTTTTACAATTTTTTCATACATACGTGTTCGGCCGGCCATATCATCCGATTTGACTGTTAAAAATTCCTGAAGGGCGTGGGCCGCGCCGTACGCCTCCATTGCCCAAACCTCCATTTCTCCTAATCGTTGCCCCCCAAACTGCGCCTTACCCCCAAGCGGTTGTTGGGTCACCAATGAATATGGGCCAATAGATCGGGCATGAATCTTGTCATCTACGAGATGATGCAACTTCAGCATATACATAGTTCCGACCGTAATCTGACCATGAAAAGCCTCGCCGGTGCGGCCATCGTATAAGGTAGCCTGGCCAGTATGCTTCACACCGGCCTCAGAAAGCAGCGCCTTGATTTCATCCTCTTTGGCCCCATCAAAAACCGGTGTGGCCATGTGAACCCCATTTCTGTAATAATCAGCAAATGATATAATCCCATCATCATCCAATTGATCGATCATTTGATGATTTTCGGGGTTGTTAAAGATCTGTTTAAGCTTTTCCCTGAGTTCTTTGGTCTTATTTTCTTCAAGCATCGCTTCGATTTGATCACCAAGGCATTTTGCAGCACGACCAAGATGAATTTCAAGAATCTGACCAACATTCATACGGGATGGAACACCCAACGGATTCAACACCATATCCACCGGACGTCCATCTTCGAAATACGGCATATCTTCAACCGGCAGAATTCGAGATACAACGCCCTTATTTCCGTGGCGGCCAGCCATTTTATCCCCAACGGACAGCTTCCGTTTCATCGCCACGTAGACCTTTACCATCTTAATGACGCCTGGCGGCAAATCGTCGCCTTTTTCATATCGGCTGATGGCTTTTTCAAATTTTTCGCGGCAGACTTCGCTCTGGGCACGATAATTTTCCAATAAATCATAAACCTGTTGCATGATATCCGGGTCGTCAATAATCAACCCTTCCAGTTGGGCCATCGGAACTTCTGCCAGCATACCTTCTTGAATGGTGGCGCCTTTTGCAACCAGTGTCTTTTTTCCTTTCTTTAAGGCCACTGTGCTCTTTTGTCCAAACAGCATTTTTTCAAGTTGCGCTTTGGCCAATTCTTTAATGATGGCGAGTTCATCGTCTCTGTCTTTTTCAACTTTGGCGATCTCCTGATTTTCAATCTGCTTGGCTCGCTCATCCTTGTCCGCCCCTCGCCTTGAAAAGACCTTCGCATCAATTACGATGCCTTCAACACCGGGAGGCACCCGTAAGGAGGTATCTTTCACCTCACCGGCCTTCTCGCCAAATATGGCGCGAAGCAGTTTTTCTTCAGGCGACAGTTGGGTCTCCCCTTTGGGCGTCACCTTACCCACCAAGATATCACCCGGCTTTACCTCAGCACCCAATCGAATGATCCCACTGTCATCCAGGTTTTTTAGGGCTTCTTCACCCACGTTTGGTATATCTCGCGTAACTTCTTCCTTACCAAGCTTGGTGTCGCGCGCAACAATCTCAAATTCCTCGATATGAACCGAAGTATAGACGCCATCTCGAACGAGTCTATCACTTACCAAAATCGAATCTTCGAAGTTGAACCCCCCCCAGGGCATAAATGCAACGGTAACATTTTTCCCCAATGCCAATTCTCCCAGATTTGTTGCCGGGCCATCGCAAATAATCTGGCCGGCTTTCACCTTGTCGCCTTTACGAATAATGGGACGGTGGTTAAAGCAGGTGTTTTGGTTAGAACGAACAAATTTCGAGAGATTGTAAATGGTAACCCCTTTGTCCAACATTTTTCCCACCGTATCATTCTTTATTACGATACGAGAGGCATCCACATCAACAACGGTCCCGTCTTGCTTGGCCACCACCGTTACACCGGAATCTTTGGCAACAACCCCCTCGATACCGGTGCCCACTAGAGGTGCCTCATTCACGATCAACGGGACGGCCTGCCGTTGCATGTTGGATCCCATTAGCGCCCGGTTTGCATCGTCATTTTCTAAAAATGGAATTAACGAGGCCGAAACACTTACAAGCTGATTTGGCGAAATATCCATCAGCTCAATTTTCTCCCGGTCCATCATCATAAATTCCCCGGCCACACGTGAAGTAACCAGTTGGTTGACGTACTGATTGCCGTCATCCACCGGCGCGTTTGCCTGGGCGATCGCAAGATCCTTTTCTTCAAACGCACTCAGAAAACGGACCTCTTTACTTACCGTTGCATTTTCAACCACACGGTATGGCGTTTCAATAAAACCGTACTCATTCACACGCGCGTATGTACTCAAAGAAACGATCAGGCCGATATTGGGCCCCTCAGGCGTCTCGATGGGACAAATACGACCATAATGTGATGGATGTACATCGCGAACCTCAAATCCCGCCCGCTCTCTTGTCAAACCACCTGGCCCCAGGGCACTTAACCGACGCTTGTGAGTTGTTTCAGAAAGCGGATTGGTTTGATCCATGAATTGACTTAATTGACTGGTACCAAAAAATTCTTTAACAACGGCGGACACCGGTTTGGGATTCACCAAGTCATGAGGCATCAAGGCATCAACTTCCTGCAAACTCATCCTTTCCCGAATGGCTCGTTCCATGCGGACCAAGCCGATGCGATAATGATTCTCAAGCAGTTCGCCCACAGCCCGAACACGCCGGTTTCCCAAATGGTCGATGTCGTCCACAACACCTTGGGTATCTCTCAAGGTCACAAGTGTTTTGGCAGTTTGCAGTATGTCTTCTTTCCGAAGGGTCGTGACATTAATCGGGGTATCGACACCGAGTCGAAGATTTATTTTCAGCCTACCAACCGCGGACAAATCGTAATAGTTGGACTTAAAAAACAGATGGTCAATGAAGTCCTGGGCAACTTCCGGAGTGGCCGGATTACCAGGGCGAAGCCGCCGATATATCTCGATAAGCGCATCTTCCTTTGAGTCAACTTTATCAAGTAACAATGTTTTTCGAACAGACTCACTCGTGCTGACCCCGTCGATAAAAAGGATTTCAAAGGTATCTACACCTGCGGAGTTTAACCTATCCAGCGTTTCCTCTTCGACCGTATCATTGGCGTTTACCAGCACTTCGCCACTGGTCGGATCTCCAATGGTGTACGCAAACACTTTGCCGATAAGATCTTCTCTTTCGATTGGAATCTGCTCGATACCAGCGGACTTTATTTGCCGAATGGCACGTTTGGTAAAATTTCGTCCTTTTTTAACAAACACCTCACCGGTATCAGGGTTGACAATGTCCCTACTGCTGCGTTGTCCCTTTAAAAATTTTTCATTGAAAAGTTTAAGAATATCGTCGTTTTGTATCCGAATTGTTTCAGTTTCGTAAAAATATGAGAGGAGATCTTCTGTTGAATAACCAAAGGCCTTAAATAACAAGGTTACCGGAAATTTACGCCGCCGGTCGATACGGATATAGACGATATCCTTTGGATCAATTTCCATATCGATCCAAGACCCACGTACAGGGATAATACGTGAGGTGTAGATGATTTTTCCGCTGGAATGCGTCTTTCCCTTATCATGGTCAAAAAAAGCGCCGGAAGAACGGTGTAACTGGCTTACGACAACCCGTTCCGTTCCATTGACAATGAATGTTCCACGATCCGTCATGAGCGGAACCGTACCAAAATATATTTCCTGCTCTTTGATATCGCGGATATTGGAAATACCAGTCTCTTTATCCACATCGTATACCACCAGTCGAACGGTGATTCGAACAGGCAGCTCATAGGTCATGCCTCGGTTTATACACTCTTCAACACCATGCTTTACTTCTGCAAACCGATACGAAACGAATTCTAATGATGCGCTGCCGGTAAAGTCCTTAATGGGAAAAACAGAATTAAAGACCGCCTGCAATCCAATATCTTCACGCTTTTCCGGCGGCGTATCCACCTGTAGAAAACGGCGGTAAGATTCCCGCTGCATACCAATCAAATCGGGAATCTCGACAATCTTTTTAATTTTTCCAAAATGTTTTCTCAGCCGTATATTTGCCTGAGGCGTCTCCGACATGGCTTCTCCAATTTTTCTTGTATTTAGTGAAAATGGGATTCAGATAGTGAAAGCGTTATCGCTTGAAATTCAGTGTTCAGCCTTACCGGCTTAAAAAGGAATGCTTTTTAAGCCGGTAAATTATGAATTCAGACTGGTGAAGAAAAAAAACACTCATTGCCGTGATGAAAGGCATGTGATTGTTTCTAAGTAACTGTACCGCACTATTTAAGCTCAACTTGCGCGCCAGCACCTTCCAGTTGCTCTTTAACTTTTTCAGCTTCTTCCTTGGCGATCCCTTCCTTCACAGGCTTTGGTGCTTCATCAACCAAGGCTTTTGCGTCTTTGAGACCTAGCCCTGTAATGGCCCTTACCTCTTTAATAACATTAATTTTCTTGTCACCAGGTGCTAAGAGAATGACGTCAAATTCGGTTTTTTCTTCAGCGGGTGCGGCACCAGCATCCGCCGGACCAGCTGCCATCATGGCAACAGGCGCAGCAGCTGACACGCCGAATTTTTCTTCCATCTCTTTGACCATTTCAGACAACTCTAGCACTGACATGTTCGCAATAAATTCAATTACATCGTCTTTGGTAATATCCGCCATTTTTATTTTCCTCCAAAGTTGGTCCGTCTTGTCAGACGCCCCACATATTCGTTGTATTGTTACGCAGCTTCTTTTTGTTCTTTAACAGCCTGAAGAACATTCATGAAATTTGAAATCACACCATTTAGGACCCTGACAGCTGATGTCGGCACACCATTGAGCGCAGACAGCAACTGGCCCAGCAGAATTTCACGAGAAGGTAGTTCCGCCAGTGCTTTGATCGCAGCAACATCTAAGGCTTGACCGTTTAGAACCCCGCCTTTAATCTCTAGCTTGTTATTGCTTTTGGCATACTCACTTAATACCTTTGCAGGTGCTACGGGGTCTTCAAATGAGAGCGTAATCGCACTGGGTCCCTTGAAATGATCCTGAAGAATCGCCGCATCAGTTCCTTCCGAAGCACGCCTAAGCAATGTATTTTTGGTTACCTGATATTCACATTCCGCTTCCCGTAGTTTTCTACGCAACGCATTCATGCTTTCCACATCGAGCCCTTTATAATCAGTAGCAATGACGACTTTTGATTTCAGGAATTTCTCATGCAGGTCTTGAACAATGGCCTTCTTATTTTCAAGCTTCAACTCAAACACCTCCTTTCATCATTCGTAAAAACCGGAGGTCAAACACGCAAAGTGTCTAGGTAGGCCGGCAACGCCGATTATACACCTAACAGGTGAACCTACGGTCTTTGACAAACGTTTTTTACATTATATTTAAGATCCATTACAGGTAAGCGTAGCGGTACAGTTAACACAAAAACCATAGAAAACGCTTTCCCGCAATGATAACCCAATAAACCAGTGCCCGCTACTTCACCAAATCTTTTATGAGTGCGGTATCAACCTTAACCCCAGGTCCCATGGTGGTGGAAACGGCAATACTTTTAAAATAAGCGCCTTTGCTGGCAGCCGGTTTTAGCTTTTGAATAGTTTCCAAAAAGGCTTTGATATTTTCCATAAGCTTGTCGACACCAAATGAAACTTTACCTACTGGCGCATGAACAATTCCCGCCTTTTCCACACGGAAGTCAATTTTACCAGCCTTTAGCTCATTCACAGCTTTTGCGATATCGAAGGTCACCGTGCCGGTCTTTGCGTTGGGCATCAGCCCCCTTGGCCCTAGCAATCTACCGATTTTCCCAACAGACCCCATCATGTCAGGCGTAGCAACGGCTTTATCAAAACCAAACCACCCCTCTTTGATCTGTTCAATCAGATCATCATTTCCGACAAAGTCTGCGCCGGCTTCCTTGGCTTCAGTCTCTTTTTCACCCTTTGCAAATACCAGTACCTTGACCTCTTTACCGATTCCATTTGGCAAAACAACGGCACCACGAACCATTTGATCAGCATGTCTCGGGTCAACTCCCAGGCGAACAGCAAGGTCCACCGTTTCATCAAACTTGGCAAAGGATAAATCGATGGCCTTTTGCACGGATTCTGCAAAATCATATCGTTGCTGGTTATCGTACTTCTCTTTGGCATTTAAGTACTTTTTACCCCGTTTTGGCATCTTCTCTTACTCACTCCTTTTAACTTTTAGGCGACCTCTATTCCCATACTTCGAGCGGTCCCTGCTACGATTTTACATGCAGCATCCAAATCGTTTGCGTTCAAATCTACCATCTTCTGCTGCGCAATCTCCTCAACTTGGGCGCGGGTCACAGTGCCGACCCTTTCCCGTTTTGGATCTGCGGCCCCTTTTGCAATCTTCGCAGCTTTTTTTAACAATACGGAAGCTGGCGGAGTTTTGGTAACAAACGTAAATGTTCGGTCCTGATAAACAGTGATCACAACCGGTATGATCATTCCTTCATCCTTAGACGTTCGAGCATTAAACGCTTTACAGAAATCCATAATATTGACACCATGCTGGCCAAGCGCTGGTCCAATAGGGGGAGATGGATTAGCCTTTCCGGCCTGAACCTGCAATTTGATCATTGCCATTACTTTTTTAGCCATTTTTTATTCTTACTCCTGCTGCTGTTGATTTTTTGCACTGCGGAATGCATCTGCGCTTATAAATTTTAGATTGAACTACATTTTCATTACCTGAACAAAATCAAGTTCAACCGGTGTGGCACGACCGAAAATACTAACCAAAACCTTGATTTTGCCTTTTTCATGATTCACATCTTCAACCGTCCCATTAAAATTCGTGAAAGGGCCATCAATAACTCGAATCTCATCACCGGATTCGAAAAAATACTTTGGTTTCGGTTTCAGCTTTCCAGCCTCCATCCGATTAAGTATTTGATCTGCCTCCTCATCAGATATTGGTGTTGGTTTTTCACGTCCGCCCAAAAATCCGGTTACTTTGGCAGTATCGTTAACAATATGCCATGTGCCATCATCTAGCTCCATTTGAACAAGAATGTAGCCCGGATAAAATTTCCGAGATGATGTTTTCCTCTTCCCTTTCACCAATTCAACGACTTCTTCGGTTGGCACCAAAACCTTGCCAAATTTATCGGGATGCGCAGATGTCGCAATGCGTTCTTCAAGTGCACCTTTGACTTTATTCTCAAAACCTGAATACACATGGACGATGTACCATTTTAATGCCACGGTTTCATTCTCCCATCTATTGGAGGACTACCTGAACAAGGCTGGACAGTCCAAAATCCACTACACCCAAAAAGGCAGAGATGATCAACACCAGCACAATGACAACCACGGTGGACCCGATTGTTTGCTTTCGAGACGGCCAGGTGACCTTCCGTAGTTCAATCCGAACCTCCCGAAGGAATTGTGCCGTTATGTCGACATATTTTTTACCGGGATAAGCCCTTGATTGTTTAACTGATTGTCTTGCAAGGGAGCCTGCCTGAGCATTGCGAATCGGAACGCTGCCGGTTGATTGAGAATCACCTGTCTCGTTTTTTTCTGTCTTTCGTTTCAGCCGGTTTACCACCGGCTTTTTCCGCTGTATTCGTCCCATGCATCACCTAAAATAGAAAGCTCAAAGTTGGGCCTGTTAATACAACATGACCATTTTGCTTCGAGCTTTCTTGTCAGATCGTTTGGCAGGCCAGGAGGGATTCGAACCCCCAACACCCGGATTTGGAGTCCGATGCTCTGCCAATTAGAGCTACTGGCCTGCATCTTTCCCTTCAATTGCCCAGAATGTATTCTGAAGGGTATCTATTTAACGACGCACTACCGAAACATCACTTTGTTTCCTTATGCGGTGTATGCTTTCTGCAAAACCGGCAATATTTAGAAAACTCAAGCTTGTCCGGTGTCGTTCGTTTGTTTTTTGTTGTCGTATAATTTCTCTGCTTACACTCAGTACATGCAAGGGTAATGATGACTCTCACTTGCCGACTCCTTATATCTTATTCGATAATTTCACTAACGACGCCGGCGCCAACCGTTCGGCCACCCTCACGGATCGCAAACCGAAGCTCTTTCTCCATGGCGATCGGTGTAATCAGGTCGCCCGTAATCGTGATATTATCACCCGGCATTACCATCTCAACACCTTCCGGCAAATTCAATACACCCGTCACGTCCGTTGTCCTGAAATAAAACTGGGGGCGGTAACCGGTAAAAAACGGCGTATGACGCCCACCTTCTTCCTTGCTCAAAATATACACTTCCGCCTTGAACTTCGTATGCGGCGTTATCGTTCCCGGTATCGCCACAACCTGGCCTCTTTCAACTTCCTCGCGTTTTGTCCCGCGAAGTAACAACCCTACGTTGTCACCGGCCTGGCCTTCGTCCAACAGCTTCCGAAACATCTCAACACCGGTACATACCGTCTTGGCTGTCTCTCTAATCCCTACAATCTCGACCGTATCACCCACGTGGATAATCCCACGCTCCACACGACCCGTTACAACTGTTCCACGACCCGATATGCTGAAAACATCCTCGATCGGCATCAAAAACGGCTTGTCGATATCACGTTCCGGCTCCGGAATATAATCATCAATCGCCGCCATCAGCTCAAAAATGCATTTGGCCTCTTCGCTGTCTGGGTCATCACTCTCAAGCGCCTTGAGAGCACTGCCACGAATGATCGGGGTATCATCTCCTGGAAATTCATACTTATCCAACAGCTCTCGAAGTTCAAGCTCCACCAGCTCAATCAGTTCCTCATCATCCACCATATCGCACTTATTCAAAAACACCACGATCCGAGGTACACCCACCTGTCGTGCCAGCAATATATGCTCACGCGTCTGAGGCATCGGACCATCGTCCGCACCAACCACCAGAATCGCACCATCCATCTGGGCCGCACCGGTAATCATGTTCTTGATGTAGTCCGCATGGCCCGGACAATCCACATGGGCATAATGTCGGTTGGCCGTCTCATACTCCACATGGGCAGTTGCGATCGTAATTCCACGCTCCTTCTCTTCCGGCGCCTTGTCGATCTGATCAAATGGTACATAACTACCCAAACCTTTCAGGCCATTATGCTTGGTGATCGCTGCCGTCAAGGTCGTCTTGCCGTGGTCGATGTGCCCGATCGTACCTACATTCACATGCGGCTTTTTCCGCTCAAACTTCTCCTTCGCCATTGTCTTTTCCTCCCCTGCATTTTTTCACAAATTTTTTTGTATAAATAATGCGGATCCACCCTCCGACTTTTATACATCTCGTACAACAATAACTATGGAGCCCACGACCGGAGTTGAACCGGTGAACCTCTTCCTTACCAAGGAAGCGCTCTACCGTCTGAGCTACGTGGGCATTTGCACACTTGAGATTCTAACCAAAGCCCCCTGATGCAATGACACCTGGAGCGGGAGACGAGGATCGAACTCGCGACATTCAGCTTGGAAGGCTGATGCTCTACCAATTGAGCTACTCCCGCCTTAGAAAACAAAAGCATTCATCTTAACTGCCCATCTACTGGGCCTCCTAAGATTAGCCAACAGCCAAGCGTGATTACCCTGAGCAGGAAGCTATGTAGTTAACTATCGATCCCGTAATTAACCGAGAACCTCCTACATAAAACTCTATCGAGGGTGGTGGTGGGGGGAGGATTCGAACCTCCGAAGGCATCGCCGACAGATTTACAGTCTGTTCCCTTTGGCCGCTCGGGAACCCCACCGCGAAAGCTTCAACTCAAATTATGGAGCCAGCGAAGGGACTCGAACCCCCGACCCACTGATTACAAATCAGTAGCTCTACCAACTGAGCTACGCTGGCCGAATTTAGCTATTGGTTCCAAAATTTCCACCGGAACCAAGAACGACATTAAATATCGGCCCTTACAACAAATTACAAATCCTAAATACCATGAATAACCTAAATATTTTTATATTTAAAACCAAATATTGGCCTATTTTCTATTATTTGCTGCCAATAACGACTATTTTTAAAGTTTTTTAGATGTAATCGTATAACAAACTCGGTGACTGGATACAATGGAATGGATTGCAGCATCAGTTAACCTATTCTTTCCTTATATATAAGTCATCTTTAAAGTTCAAGCATTTCCTTGTCGATAAGAATTATCAGATGTGCTCAATAAAAACCGAGCATCTTTGCTGTTCAATACAAAGCCTTGACATTCGCTCTCTTTTTTGTGTAATCGATTCAAGTTTTTCATAATCAGCAGCGAATTTAATGCGATGGATATACTAGCAACTTAAATAACCAAGTAATAAGTTTTAATATTCGATTCCAAACCATTTTAAGGAACACATATGATACTAAAAACGGGTAAGATACTGTCCTTATTTTTAGTCCTTTTCATAATCAGCAGCTGCGCCCCGACGCGCTCTAACTACTCAAACACCACGATTACGCAACACCGAGGTTCACAAACATCTCAGCCAGGCACTACTGCACCTGCTATCAATCGGCAAAGCACTGACCAGGAACTCGCCTCAAAAGCATCCGAAGATGACCAGACACTTTTCAGCATCTACCAGCCCCCTGGCGCACCCGCTCCCGAACTCGAGTTGCATCATGGTAGCCAACGCATTGTTATCGATACTAAAGCTTCTGACAAAACCACGCAAACCATTCTGGATGAAGCGCTTGAATATTGTCAGGTCTCTCAAGATTTTTGGCAAAAGGGTGAACTTGAAAACGCACTTGAATCCCTTGATCAAGCATATTCATTAATATTGCAGGTTGATACCCATAATATCCCAAAACTCATTCAACAAAAGGAAGACCTCCGCTTCACAATATCTAAACGAATTCTTGAAATTTATGCATCAAGGAATATCGTTGTTAACGGAAACCACCATGCCATCCCTATGGTTATGAACGAGCATATTGAAAAAGAAATCAAGTTGTTTCAAACCAGAGAAAAGAATTTTTTTATCAATAGCTATAAGCGTTCAGGAAAATATCGGCCATACATAGTTGAGGAACTTGAGAAAAACGGACTTCCTGTCGAACTTTCCTGGCTCCCATTGATTGAGAGTGGATTTAAAGTTCGGGCCCTTTCCAAGGCACGTGCACTTGGACTTTGGCAATTCATCCCTTCCACCGGGTACAAATTTGGCCTAAAACGAAACACATACATCGATGAACGCCTCGACCCTGAAAAATCAACCCAGGCAGCCATTACTTACCTGAAAGAGCTCCATCAAATTTTCGGTGACTGGGCCACCGTATTAGCAGCCTATAATTGTGGTGAGGGACGCGTGCTTCGCGTCATTCGAGGTCAGAACATAAACTATCTCGATCATTTTTGGGACCTGTACCAACGGTTGCCCTTGGAAACGGCACGATATGTGCCTCGTTTTATCGCAACACTTCAAATTTTGAAAAACCCTGAAAAATATGGCTTCGATTTTCCAGAGCCAGATGCCGCCATACCGTTTGATACCGCTACTGTGAACAAGGAAATTCATTTGAACCATATTGCAAAAAAATTAGAGGTACCTGCAGCAACCATAGTTGATTTAAACCCTGAGTTACGTCATAAGTTACTGCCAGACGAGCCTTATACCTTACGTGTTCCAACGGGTATGGCGAACAAGTTGCTTGCCGTAGTGGATTCCATACCGATCTCCCATCCACCAACCCCTGCTTACGTGGTCCACCGCGTTCGATCTGGTGAAAGCCTTTCCACGATTGCCAAACGGTATCGAACCAGTGTCAAACGGATTATGCGGGCAAACAACCTAAGAAAGAGCAATTACATTGTCGCGGGCAATAAACTAAAAATACCGCTTCGGAATGGTTATGTAGCCAAGTCCTATTCACCCCCGAATGAAAAGATTAATATACCGCTAACACACAAGGTCCGGCGTGGTGATTCCCTTTGGATAATTGCCAAGAAATATCGCACTACCACTCAAAGAATTCAGAAACTGAATAATCTAACGTCAACCCGACTCCATATCGGCCAAATATTAAAGATTTCAGAACCGAAAAGCTCATCCACCACCACCGGTCTCCAAGCTTACGTTGTTAAAAAAGGAGACAGCCCATTCACAATTGCAAAAAAGCACAACACCTCCTTGGAACGATTTTTACGGATTAACCATTTGGCCCCTGGCGCCAACATCTATCCAGGCCAGACACTTTATATCGACTAAAGTTTGTATATTGACAAATGAACGCGCCTTATTTAGGTATAGGCGATCCAAGGGCAACACGCCCCCGTAGCTCAGTGGATAGAGCAATGGATTCCTAATCCATGTGCCGCAAGTTCGATCCTTGCCGGGGGCACCATTGTTTTTGGTTACGAAAACAATATCTGGTGAAGGTTGATTTTTTTATTAATATATTAACGATACCGCATTTTTTCATCCACTTCCATGCGATTTGAATTTAATATCGTAACCACGCAGCGAAACGAACAACCTGTTAACTGACAAATGATTGAACAATTAAGGAATTGAGATAAATGACCTTACACGCCAAAGACATTATGGTCCGAGATTTCACAATAATTCATGAGGAAGCTCCTGCTGCAGAAGCCATCAAAAAAATTTCGAACGGAATTGTCAGAGAAACAGGGTACAAAACCGATAGTTTAATGGTAATCGATGAATTCAATAAATTAACGGGTATCGTTACACTGTTTGACATCCTTTACCACCTTCGGCCAGATTTTTTAAATTTTGGTATCGATAGTGAAGAACTAGAATGGGAAGGGCAACTAAATGTTCTTATAGATAGGTTCAGCGAAAAAAAGGTTTATAATATTATGACCCGTGGGGTTGTTGGTGTAAAAAAGGACGATCACCTTATTATCCTATTGGATCGAATGGTGAAAAACAAATACCGGCGGTTGCCTGTCTTAGAAAATGACAAACCCATCGGAGTCGTATATTTAACGGATATCTATTACCATCTTTTTTCTAATAAAACGATATGACAACATACCAAAATTATATTTATTTAATACATTATTTACATACAACCATTTTTGTAGTCACACCCTATTTGAAACCGATTTAAATGCCTCCTACGACTGTCGCACAAGATAAAAAACACAAACCAACGTCTTCAACCTAATATTTTCGGCGCTATTCTCATAAAAAGGTAGGGAACGTATCCCCCAGTCCTAAAAAACAGCTCAAGTAAATAATTAATTGTACCGATTAATATGATGGAACAACCATCACCTTACATAATCATGCTATTATACAAAATCTTTAGTTCTTCTGAAAGGAGGTGATATATTAAAGGCGTTATAGCGATTAAAAAAATAGCTATTATATCTCAAATTGATTCATCAATCTTTTTGATGACCGAATCAACACGTTAACAAAAAAGGAAAACAAATATGGTTCACAATTCTACTGTTCAAAAAATTTTGGTTTTTTCTTTCTCGATTTTCCTGATTTTATCTTCTTTTGGCCTTTGTTTGGCTGACAACTGCATTGTCACACCCAAATCAATGACTATGGATTACACCGGAATTCCTACCACCAACGAATCAATTACCTTCACAGTGGAAGGAGAATCCGACTGCGACAGCACTTTGTATTATTATTTTTCCTACATAGGTGGCTACGGCACAACTGCCTATGCTACCAACTCTTGGGAAAACATGCGGGATGTGGTCTGGTCTTCGGACAACAGCGTAACTTACAGCTTTAGCGAAGCCGGTTCATATGTAGTGGTCGCCTGGGTATCACCGACACAATCAACCCCTAACCCCGTGCCACTTATTGGCACTACAGTGACCATTGTGGATGGTGGCAGCGAAAGCGATTGTATCTTCGATGCTTCCGCGCTGGATATCACAGTCTCCGATGCTATTACTGGGGCTGCTATTTCAGGTGCTACTATTACCGCATCTGGCCAGACAGCAACGACGGGAAGCTCCGGCACAACCACACTAACGCATTTACCCACAAATACTGAAATTACTGTTACCGTCACCGCATCAGGGTATTCATCCCAAACGTCACAGGTATTCATGGAATGTGGAGAATCCCAAAGCCAGGGGTTTGCATTGTTGAGCGACTCTGCCGGGCTTCAAGGCGACATCAAGGTTATTCTAACATGGGGAGAAAATCCAAGGGATTTGGATTCCCACATCACGGGGCCGATGACCGATGGCGATGATCGTTTTCATGTATATTATTCCAACAAGAATAATTGCAGCAGTGCCCCCTGTGACAGCACCGTACCCGCTTGGCTTGATGTGGACGACACGAGCAGCTATGGACCTGAAACCGTCAGTATTCAAAAAAGGAGTGACGGTACTTTTATGGCTGGCACCTATAAATACTATGTACACCACTACTCAGGAACTTCAGATATTCCCAGCAGTGGTGCCATGGTTAAAATTTACAAAGGCGGCACGGAAATTCGATCTTTCTCTCCGCCATCAACTACAGCTGCGGTAACGGATGACTGGGTCTGGTCAGTTTTCAGCATGGACGTTACAGCAAGCGGCAGCGTTTCCATAACGCCTGTCAACACATACTCTGGAACACATTATTCCAACGATACGACAATTTTCCGCTCTCTTTTGGAGGAAGCAGAATTGCCGGAAGAATATCATTTATTTTTAGATATGCCTGAAAAATATTAAAATACCATTCACCGTCAGCCTTGGGGTAAGGTCTTGCCCTGCCCCAATGCTGACGGTCATCAATATTGGTTCTCCTCTGAAAAAACGTGCAAATAATTAAGATTATATTGATAGGATGCGTCTTTACAATCACTTTATCGCCCGTCATTTGCCAATCAACCCCCGCAAGAAATTCTAACGCACCAGAAAATCACTCATACATTTCTATTGACCTGTTATCCGGTTATAGGTTTGATCATGTGCAATGGAATATTGCCGGTAATATATTTGGCGAAAACCCTAACATCTTGTCGGAGCTTGAATGGTCAAATCTTGAAACCAAACAGGTTACGGTTTCTCTGCGGAGCCATAAAAAGATTAAACCGATCATTAAGTGTTCATTCAACTACGGTTGGATCTACCATGGAAGTTGCCGGGATTCCGATTATCTGCAGAACAATCGGAATCAGGAATTTTCACGTATCATCTGTAATGCAGGAAATGGGAATATGTGGGACGTTTCCATCGGGGTTGGATATCCTCTTCTAAATCTATTTCAAAACCTACACCTGAATCCGTTTGTGGGTTACTCATTTCATCAACAGAGGCTTACCCTTTATAATGGGCATCAGGCTGTAAATTCTGATGCTTCTTTGCATGATCTAAACAGCTCTTATAGAACAACTTGGAATACCCTCTGGGGCGGGGTTGAACTGGTATTTAATTTCCCAAAGGCACCCCAATGTACAGTATCTGTAGATTTTGAATACCATTTTGCCGATTATAACGGCAAAGCAAACTGGAATTTGCGTTCCGACTTTGCTCACCCGAAAAGTTTTGAACATGATTCAGACGGGCGAGGTTGTGTCCTGTCCATGGTTTTTGAATACCAGATCACACCCAAAATTGGTTTTGCGTTTCTGGGGAGTTGGCAGGATTGGGATGCCAGCAGAGGTATTGACCGTCTCTTTCTGGCAGAAGGCCGACGTATTGATACACAATTGAATTCTGTAGAATGGGATTCGTATGCAGTTCAGTTTGGTTTTGTACTAATTTTTTAACATTACATAAGAGACTTAATTCAATTCTCGCAGTATACCTCTAATATTTATCCTCTTTTATCTTTCCAAATTAATTGCGCAGCACCAAATTCGAATAGATAGAGAAAAAAATCGGCATAAATATATATCGGTATTTTTTCATACCCCCTCGTGAAGCATTGATTAAAAGGCCTTTTTAGCTTTGCCCGAACAGCAGCAAATAACCCTCTTTAAATAATATTAAAGAAGTTGTTGACACCTCGTTCCAAATTTAAATTAGTTATTTTTTAGAATCAATTGTAATTTATCTTTACCGATCTCAATTAAGTCAAACTCTTTTAGCAAAACGGACGTTTTAATAATTTCACCATTGACCTTGGGCTTTGAAATGCCACTGGCATAACTTAAATAATAACCACTCGGCCGCTGGCTGATGGTTGCGGCAGTCTGGCCTGTAAACAGCCCACCAATTTGCAAATCGCTTTGAGCGCTTTTGCCAATTTTGAAAAGCTTTTTCGAAATGGCCACCTCTCCCTCACCACCCGCTAAAAAGGATAGACTGGCCGGTGGCAGCTGGTTATCGCTGGAACTGGATTCGATAGCCTCAGACGACGCCTTGTTCTTGTCAAGCAAGGCGCGATGCTCACTCGTATCCATTACCATCGTCTGATAGAGATCATCATCATCATCAACCGGGCGTTCCTCATCTTTTGCATATTCAAATTTGAGCTGATGTTTACCAATCGTAATGACGTCGCCATGGGCAAGTGGGTGAGAGGTAATCATCTTTTCATTCACAAACGTTCCGTTTTTGCTTTGCAGGTCAATCAAGATAAACCCATTGCCTGCCCCCTCAATGGTAGCATGGTTCCCGGATACAGCAAGATTGTCGATAACCAGATCATTTTCAGGCTTCCGCCCAATGGTCAGTGTCTTTCCAACATGAATCGGATAATAATTGATGGCCTGCCCTTTGAACGTCAATGTTATGTTTGGCATCCCACGCCTCCTTTGTATCTATAGATGGAAAAAAGAAAAACAACGCTTTATTTTTTCGAAAAAGCGATCTTTTGTTGAAACCACCTTTACAACAATAACTGTAATATTGTCGTCTCCGCCCCTTTGGTTGGCTAAATTCACAAGCGTTTCGCATGCCTTTTGGGGTGCTTGCTGGATAACGATATCTTTCAGTTCCTCATTTTCAAGTTTGTTACTCAACCCATCGGAGCCGATAATAATAATATCTCCAAAGTAGCACTGCATTTCAAAGACGTCTGCCGCCACGGACGTTTCAATACCGACTGCGCGGCTCAATATATGTTTCAAACCGTCACCGCCTGTTGAATCGACGCCTCCGATTTCTCGAACCATGGTATGTGGGACAGAAAGTCGTTCGATCTTTTTCTCCCGGACAAGATAAATGGGACTGTCACCCACGTTTGCTCCAATCAACATATTGCCAAGAACGTTATCCTGGTGGAAATAAATTGCGGAAACAGTTGTCCCCATCCCTGTAAAAGCGGAATTTTCACAGGATGAAGTATAGATTTTTTCATTGGCCGCATTGATCGCATTGCTAAGCCGTTCGGCCTCTGTTGATAACCTGACATCCTCTTTTTTATTTCGTTTCTCGCTCCTTTTTCCGCTAAAAACTTTATCTATGGTTTGAACAGCCATCCGGCTTGCCACCTCACCAGCTCTGTGACCACCAATACCGTCGGCGACGATATAAAGCCCTGCCGAGTCATTCACTAAAAAGGCATCCTGGTTCATCTTTCGTTTTCTGCCAATGTCAGTCAAGCCAGCGGATTCAAGTTGATTCATAATCATTACCAATTTTTTCTGAGTTTCGAATACCTTTTATAAACCGCTTTCCAATCCTATTTTCAAAATTCTTTTTTGCATATAATCAAAGCGCATTGATAATCTCCTGATAAGTTTGAAACCGGTCTGATGGCGCTTTTGCCAACATTTTTTCGATCACATCACTTACCCCCGCCGGGATGTCTGTATGCCTGTCTTTTAACCGCTGAGGAATAACTGAGAGATGTTGAGAAAGTATATCTTGGACTGTCCGACCCAAAAACGGGGGAACCCCTGAAAGTACATGATAGAAGGTGGCGCCAAGTGAATAGATATCACTTCGATGGTCAATGGTCTGCCCCTGAATTGCCTCTGGGCTCAGATACGGTGGAGAACCAGCTGTGTTCTCCATGCATTGGTCATGCCCTATGTGATACTGCTGCGCTACACCAAAATCAACAATTTTAACCGAACCCTCTTCCGTAACCATTATGTTAGCAGGTTTTATGTCGCGATGAATAATTTTTCTCCCCCACACGTGGTTAAGCCCTTGGCATGCCGCCAGCAGATAATCAATTGCTTTTTCCGCAGGAATCCTGACTTCTCGCTTTATCATCTCTGCAAGGTTTTCGCCCTGAACATATTCCATTGCATAGTAAAGAATATCATTCTCTTTTCCAATATAGTAGACTTGAGAAATGTTAAAGTGATTCAGTTGCGAAATATAGCGCGCCTCTTTAAAAAACATGTCCACAAACTCTTTTTTTGAGGACAGTTCGTAAGAAATTATTTTCAGGGCGACAGATCTTTCAAGTGCAAGATCCCATCCTTCAAATACCCCACCCATGGCGCCAGCCCCTAATAAAGCGACGATTTCATAATTTCCCATTTGCTTGCCGATAAGGCTTTCATAAAACTGAAATTTAATATCTTTTTTAGGAGCAGGTTTTTGGGCCAGCACCAAGGTCTCCATATTCCTTTTATCGTAACGACATTGACTTTTTCCCCCTTGAATATTTTCTTCTGATAGCAGTGTATCCGTCAACTCATTTAAAAAATCGAATGCCTGATGCCACTTTTCGACATCTGTAATAACAACTTCGATACCAGCAGGCATTTTCAAATCGTCAAGGGTAATCTTTTCAATCTGCCCCTTAACGATTATCTGCCCCTGAATCAATACGCACTTCATATATATATCGTTGCCAGATTTTCCAAGCAATGGGGTTCTGACGAGAACTTTTCTATCACTGTAGCGCAGTATTTTTCCTGGCATCCATATATTGCCATCATTGGGAGTTTCAATGGTGACTGGCCAAAAAGGTGCCTGGGTGAGATCGACAGGCGCCACCTCTTCTTCTAACGATTCGCTATTTGTATATTCAGTATCGCTCCCGGCGGTTACCTTCGATTTACCATTAAGCTTTGTACGCCCTTCTTTTCCTTCTGATTTAAGAAACCTATTTATCCTACGCCAGTTTTCATCCCTACCGAAATTTACGCCTATTCCAACAGGACGCTCTTGATCACCTAATAAAATATGGGTCAATTTACCCACTGCCACGACAACGCCTTCAGGAAAAAGATACTTCAATTTTACAGTATCTCCTGACTTACCTTCATAAGCCGTTTCTATCATGGTCCCATGGTGTGTGTGGTTAACAATTTGACCGGTCACCCATGCTGTATTAATACTGCTTATCTCTACAATCGATCTGGAAGATTGGGCGGACGAACCGTTTTGCATCTTGTTTTGTGATTGTTTTTCCGCTAAAATTTTTTTAATCTTCGTTATGATCTGTTTTGCCGCAGCAGGATAAAACAAGCAATCTTCAGCGCCAAGTGACAACGCCGCGTCAACATCAAATCGCTCTTGGTTTCTCTGATGAATTAGAAAAACGAATGGGATTGCCTCCCGTAACGGATCATTTTTTAGGTATCTTAAAAAAAGTATGCCTGGAATATCCTCTAAATCAATCCCGCAAACGATCAGATCAACAGAACTTGAGGATATTTCAACCAAGGCATTTCGTAATGTTCTTGCTGGATGGACAGCATAACCTTCAGACCCAAATATCTTGGAAGCAACCCGACACACTCCTTGGTGCTTTGTTGCAATAAGGATTGTTTTGATGCTTCCCATTATTGCCCTCGTTTCCTTTAACGACGGTTCTGTTGATCTTTTGCAGTAAGTGAAACCTGAATAGCAAATGATTTTTCTTCTATGTCGAACATTAGTACCGCGACACTTGCCTTCTCTGGATGGCCAATTTCATGCTGCCATCCAACGAAAACAGTTGGTAGTGAAAGTTGAAAGAGATATGGGGATTCTGATAAATATCTTTTCGCAGCGCCGCTGATCATATTGATTAATTCGCCAACCCCATCATTTATCAATTCAGGGCTGATCTCTTCTTCCTCAACGCCCATGATGCTGGAAATTATTTTTTGGGCTAAATCCCAATAAAAGGTGATCACCACCATCCCTTCAGCGTTTCCAGAAAGACCGATAATGCCTGATACATCCCCTAACAAGTTATAATCATTTTTAAAATAAACGCCTTTATAATTTGTCGTCATGGAACCCATAGTACTGAAAACCTGTTTTGTACTTTCGATAAACGGGGTCAAATATTCCATTTCAAACTTTTTGGGCTGTCGGCTTGGCATTAAATACCCCTGAAGCATTTGCGCCAATGCCTCAGGTGGTTCTTCTATCGACAGGATGCTTGCGGCGCCGGTCAAAAATGGAAATTGCTTTTGATCTCTTGATTTCTTGGGATTTAGCAACAAAATTGGTATATTTCGAAACCGGGCGCCATACCGAATGTGTTTTAGTTTATCCAAAATTGTTTCTCTATCACCATCGGCACCCAGTAGCACCATATCAAATTCCGTAATGTCCAAATCCCTGCTGAAAGGTCTATTGATAATCTCAGCTTTTGATGACATAAAATTCGTTATTGCATTTATCGTCGGGTTATCGCAGTCATTGACCAGTATTTTGCTCATTGGCGATTTTCCTTTTGTCATGAGATGAGCAGAAACGTTTATCTGATTGTTTCCTTGATGGTTTCAACAAGTTGTTCCGCAGTGAAGGGTTTTGTAATGTATGCCCTTGCACCGGCCTTCATTGCTGTTTCGATACTTAATTCGTCCGATTCAGATGTCAGCATGATAACAGGAACCCGATTTAGTCTTGCATTCTTTTGAATCTCCTCCAAAACTTCTATCCCATCCATCTCAGGCATGTTCCAGTCCATTAAAATGAGATTTGGCAAATTTTCTTCTTTGTTTAGAATCTCCATCACTTCACTGCCATTGCTTGCCTCAATTGCCTCAAAATTTAATGGCGCCAAATATTTTATTACTATCTTTCGAGTCAGCATTGAATCGTCTGCCACAATTACTTTCATACTTCCTCCTGATCGATATACTATTTTCTCTTTCAGTGGATTAATATTTTAAGCACCATGTGGAGCAAATAGCAAAATTCATGCCAAATACTGCTTGCGCACTTGAATCGTTTCATGTTTTTTGAACATCTTTATTCCGCGTGAACTGGGACTGATTTCTCTATAGATTGATGCTGTATATTATTTAGATACAGTTGTCATCGGAAGATGATATTGACAATTAGTGTCACCATATAAGACATAAATTGTCAATAAATTACAATAGGTTTATATGCATATGATCACTATTTATTAATAGCGGCTACTATCAAAGCTATGCCCCATTATTGCAAAATCGTGAGGCCACAGAAGAAAGACATCGAGGATGAAGACATCGTCATTTACTTCAATCCCTTGATAACGAAGCATCTGGAGTTCACATGCTTTCCCAATGGGTTGAAAAAACCTATGCTCTTATATTTTAAAAAGATGACTCACTCATGTGTAAAAAAAACCCACTACAGAAGCGTAGTTTAAGATTTTGAACGTCATTGAAATAGTAATTTTTCAATAATATTACAATTGGTTATATCTTTTTAAAACAGTACGTGTTACATTTTAGAATGATTTTTCGCGGGATTTATGAATTTCGTATTTCAGGGTTTTAGTATCCAACTTTCCTAAAACCCGTTAATAATATTTGAAAAATTCACCCCTTAAATAATATCCAACAGGCAAAAATAAAACTGGCAAGCATATTGCAGAATAAAGTGGCAATCAGATAATTACTTATCTGCCCTAATAGATAGTCGTCGATTGAAGTGGGCTCAATCGGCAACTAACTCTCTCTCTCCTCCTTACGGCTGGTCGGGGTAATCCTGATCAGCCGTTCCTTTTTGGAAAAATGACCATGCGCCCCCCCTTTTTTCCTCCTGTTGCACTGCGCTCAATTCGCAGTAAAAAAGACATCTGTTGTATCTATCCCCTTAAGTCTGATAAGACCTCTGGTAATGATGATCGATGCAATGAATCGGATATGAAGACAGGCAGGGAGGCACTATGGTAATTTCGTTTAACTTAAAGGACGTTAACAATCTTCGACAGACAGTGGCGGCAATTATGAAGCGATTATATCACCAGCGCTTGACCACCAGTCTCGGCGGCAATGTTAGTTTAAAGGTATCCAATGACGTTATCCTTATTACGCCTTCTGGTATAGACAAAGGCACCATTACAGGCGACCAAATCGGTATTTTGTCTCAAAATGGAACAAACCAAACCCCAAACCTTAAACCGAGCATGGAAGCGCCTATGCACCTTGCTGTCTACCAAAAGCGACCTGACATCAACGCCATTGTGCATGCTCACCCGCCGATAGCCTCTGCCTTTGCCGCATCAAATGAAAAAATCAACTGCCGCCTTATTGCCGAATCCCGACTCATGTTAAAAGAACCTGCCCTTGCGCCCTATGCAAGGATGGGAACCGAAAATCTGGCGCAGAGTGTCTCGGCCTGCCTTCAAAACACGGACACCGTGCTGATGGAAAACCATGGCGTTCTGACTGTCGGAGACTCCTTGGTCCTCGCTCTTGAGCGGCTTGAAGTTTTGGAATCTGCAGCCAAAATTACGCTCATAACCAAACTACTGGGAGACGCCAAAGAGCTATCCGCATCTCAGCTTGGAGAAATAGACCAGGTGTTTGGGGGATAACATGTCGATTCGCCTGCTTGCCATAGAACTGTATCGCGTACTTAAGGAAGTCGATAGGATCAAAGCCCAAATTGATTCTGCCGATCTTGAGAATCGAACTCTCCTTGAAGAGAAACTCAGAAAAAAGAAGGCTGAAGAAATTCGCCTACGAAGGGCTCTCGACGGAATGAAAGACGCCACACAAGCCTGAACATGGAAGAAAACCGACTGCCATTGATGTTTTATGATTTTTTCATAAAAATATTAGGTTCAGGCATCCCAATAAACAATTCCCGACCGGTTACCCACTGGCCAGACATATTCGTCATTTTCTTCCCTCAGGGATGTTTCCAGTAAAGCGATCAGAAAAGCATCATGGGCGCTGTCGCTCTCAATACCAAAACGTTTTTTCACTTCACCCATGGCATCGTTTATCGTGTCATGCCGCCATGGTTCCCAGCCGCCGGCGGCTTCCATAACAACGTTTGGATAAATATCCATCTGCATCAGCGCATTATAGGCCACTTGAAAATTCGGGCTGTCGTAGGGCTGGCCCCATATATGTGTTGCCGCTTTTGCCATCACCGAATTTGCAAATAGAACTCGCATTAAGAGAAAACATGTTTTTCGAGTGATTTGGGCCATGGCCTCCACAAATGCTTTTAAATCAGCTACACCGTACATGGAATGGGAGGCAAAGGAAAAGTCGTGGGGATCAATGGTCATGTTTGGCCAATTGCCCTGAACAATGGTCACATTGGTGATATTTTCAACGGCAAGCTTTTCTTCCATGACCGCACACATGGCATTCGACGGCTCAATGGCGGTTACCCTTGCGGCGTGCTTCGCCATGAGAAGGGTCCAGGCGCCGGTGCCGGCGCCGATATCCAACACCGTTGCGTTACGATGTGCCTTTAAGGATGAAACAATAAACTCTCTTGACGCATCGGGCGTTGCCCAGCGCTTTTGGACCATTTTATCAAAATGCTGGGCCCGACCCTTCCAGAAATCCTTATTTTCCTTCTTTTTTTCTTTTCCAAGGTTCCAAAACCGGTCCTGGGCGGTCACGAGCTGTTGCCAAAGTAAAAGCCAATCCGTTACTTTTTCCAATTTAATCTCCTTTCATCAAAATGCACCAATCCATTGCCTTCCATTCGGTTCCTTCCATCTGGTGCCTGCAAGGTCAGAACCATCGGCCCTCTATGGGTTTGAATCACTTCAACCCTTTGTTCGTAGGTGGTGCTTAGATTCTCTTCGGTTAATGTCTGTTTCGTAGGGCCGGCGGCCACCAACCCGTTTTTGCCGAACAGGATGATATGGTCGGCCACGGCTGCGGCGGCATTGGGGTCATGGGTGGAAAACATGACACTGCTGCCATTGTTTGAAATCGTTCTTAAAAGCGTCAATATGAGCCGGGAATTGCCAAGATCAAGATGAGACGTCGGTTCATCCAAAAGCAAAATATTCGGTGTTTGTGTGAGTGATCTGGCAATGGCTGCCAGCTGCCGCTCCCCGCTGCTGAAGGTGAGTACCGACCGGTGCATCAGGTGTTCCATATTTACGGTTTTGATAGCTTTCTCAGCGATTTTTTTATCTCGTTCGCCTGGTTGTTGTAAAAGATGCAAAAATGGTGCGCGGCCCAGCAGCACATATTCGATGAGGCTCAGGTCAAACGGGATTATTTCATTTTGGGGAACCAAGCCCACAAGTTTCTTGACGGATTTTTTCCGGTACTCTTGGAGGGGTTTGCCCATCAGGCGAAGCTCTCCCTTTTGAGGTGACAGAAGACCGATCACCAACCCCAGCAAGGTTGTCTTTCCGGACCCATTGGGACCCAGAACAGCAGTGACCGCTCCGGTCGGAACATTGAGATCGAGAGCTTTTATAACCTGACTGCTGTTGCTTGAATACTTAAACCATATGTCTTTGGCAATTATCGCGTCCATTGTTTACTTCTGCTTTATGTTGAGCCGGTTGGTCATTAGAAGGCCAATAAAAATGGTTGCACCGAAAAAAGAGGTTAACATTCCCAGGGGAATCTCTCCGGTAAAAAGTGTGCGGGCGATGTTGTCACAAATCAGCACAAAGAATCCTCCCAAAAGCATCGCAAGGGGAAGGGTTTTTTGGGCATCCGAGCCGACAATTCGTCTTACGATGTGCGGCACGATGAGCCCCACCCAGGCGATTTGGCCGGATTTGGACACAACAGCGGCGGTGGAGACGACGGCAGCCAGAATGAGCACCAAGCGTTCTTTATTGAGCGACGGTGCCAGGGAAAAGGCCGTGTCATCCTGCATGGACAGAAGATTCAGCCGCCAGCGCATCATATAGATTATGACCAGGCACGGTACGGACACCACCAGCACCTGCAAGGCATCCGGCCAGGTAATGCCCCATATCCCGCCGAGCAGCCAAAACGTAATCTCCGGCAGTTCCCGCAAGGGATCCGCCAGATATTTCAAGGCGCCGGTCAAAGCACCGTAGATAGCGGAGACGGCAATGCCGGAGAGGATCAACCGGAGCATCCAGTCCCCCATTCGAACACGGTGCGCAATGGAATAACTGGCGGCAAGTCCAAAAAATGCAAAAAAGGAGGCACTGAGTTGCACCGTGGCAGGATGCCCCCCCAAACAGACAATGGCCAGGGAGGCGCCAAAGGCGGCGCCGCCGGATACGCCTATAAATTTGGAATCCACCAATGGGTTTCGAAAAACCAATTGAAACACCGTACCGGACGCCGACAGAACCATGCCCAGCAAAAAGGCAGTAAGAATTCTGGGCATGCGAATGTTCAGCAGTATTTCTTTGGCCAGAGGGTTTTCAAGTAGATCGCTTATTGGCGTAACATAGGGTTTTGGGTAACGTCCTATAAAAAACGAACCAACCAATGTTAGAACCACTAAAGAGAGTACACCCCACGCGCTTTTAGCGGCTGGATGGAAAATTCTTAAGAATATGTTCGTGTTATTTTCCATTTATATGAATCCGCGGCATTAGTTCGGATTGGATGGTGGTTGGTTTCATTCCATAAAGGGTTTCAAAAAAACAACGCACTTCTCTCTCCATGTTGATGGCGGCAAAGCGCTCAGGATGAATCTTCGTGGCGAGCCACATCACACCCAATATCCAACGTGGATCCGCAGAATCCCACCCAAACACATCTTCTGGAAACAGGTATAATTCATTCGCGACCACTGCCTTTAGCCTTTGCCATTTGCTGTCTTTTTGGAGCGAGTGGAGCACATCAAGGCCGTTTAGCCGAAACCATACCACCATGAATATTTGATCCGGATTCCAGGCCGCAATCTGCTCGAAGCCCACCACCTGCCAGCCTTCCTGGGCCTTTAGGTGTTTTGTCCAGACGGGGCGGCCTCCTGCGATTTGAGTTTGCAGGGTTTGTATCCATGTTTTTGCAGGCACACGAACAGCGACTTCCCCCCCCCGGTTGCTGTATTCCAAAAGCAGTATAGAGGGTTTCTCTTCCTGGGTTACTGTTTTAAGCCCAGAATTTATCAAGTTTAGCCGATCGGCGTAGAAATCAAGGATTTTTTTTGCCCTTGTTTCACTGCCGAGAAGCATTCCCACAGTTTTTACATCCTTTAAAAACATTTCCGGACTTTCAAACCCAAGATGGACGAGCGGTATATTCAGTGTTGACAATGAGTTGTCAAGGGGGCCGATAACAGATCCTTTGGTGATAACGACATCCGGGTGCAGGGATGCAATCTGCTCCGTGCCGGGATTTGCGGCCAAGACGGTTTTTTTGTCCAGTTCAGGGTCGATCAGCGGCAAAAATTCTTCGGCGGTTTTGAATTTTCTTTCATATCCCACCAGCACGTCTTTTGTTTGCGGAAACATGTAGAGCAGATGAAGGGGCATATAGGGGGCGTTGCCGACGATCACAATCCGTTTTGGCGGTTTGTCAAAGGCATGGGTTAGGCCTGCCGCATCGGTGATGGTGATGGCCGATGAGCCGGTTGCGTGTAAAAAAGGGGGGCATCCGACAGCAATACATAACAGTATGAGTATATAAAAAAGACTTTTGATAGGATGGATTTTTGACATGCTATATTTTTACCTTTAGTTATTAAGCACCGGGATACATACCTTTCGGTTAATACCGTTTCCAATATACCGCACACTCACCTTCACGCCGTAAATGGCTTTTAGGCTCTGCTCCGTGATGGCCTCATCCGGTGATCCGATGTTGATAAGCCCGCCGTCTTTTAAAATGGCCACCTTTGACGCATTCAAAAAGGCATGGTCCGGGAAATGGGAGGCCATGACAATGGTCAATCCTTCTGCAGCCAGCTGCTGAATCACCATCAGGGTTTTGATCTGGTTGCCAAGATCAAGGTGAGATGTGGGCTCATCCAAAAGGAGTATTGCAGGGGACTGGGTCAGGGCCCGGGCGATGAGCACCAGTTGCCACTCCCCGCCGCTGATTTGGTTACACCGCCGGTTTGCCAAGGATAAAATGCCGACCCGGGCCATGGATTCTTCCGCCTGCATCATGTCTTTTTTCCGGGGGGATGCCAGAAGCCCCAGCCTGGCGGCCCGCCCCATCACCACGATATCCCGGACCAAAAAAGGAAAAGCGGAAATAAGGGACTGGGGCACAAATCCCACTTTTTGGGCAACAGCCGTTGCCGACAGACGACGAATATCCCGGCTGTTTAATTGCACCGTGCCGGTACTTGTGGGCAGCAGCCCGCTCAGGCATTTGAGCATGGTGGATTTTCCGGCGCCATTGGGGCCAATAAGAAAAAAAACCTCTCCGGAAGCGACCGTAAACGTGACATTGCTGAAAATGACATCACTTTTTGATGAATAGCGAAAACCGGCGTTCTTTATTTCGATCATGGGCGCCATTACATGCCCGCCTTGTTTTTTCGAAGCAGATAGGCAAACACCGGGGCTCCGATGATGGCAGTGAGAATACCGATGGGAATTTCAGTGACAAGCACCGTTCTGGCGATCGTGTCAACGATGACAAGGTAAGCGGCACCGATGAGCATGGAGGCCGGTAATAGATGCTTATGATCCGGGCCTACCACAAGGCGCCCGATATGGGGGATGACGATACCGATCCATCCGATAATACCGCTGATGCAAACGGAAGATGCGGTAATGACCGTGGCACTGATAATAATGATCAGTTTCAGCTGCTCGGTATTCACGCCCAGTGCCCTGGCGTCTTCTTCGCCCATTGCCAACAGGTTGATACGCCAGCGAACCGCCAGCAGAAGCCCGATACAAAGGGCAAACACCGGACCCACGATCCAAAGATCTTCTCCTGTCACATGGTTCAAGGAGCCGAGCAGCCAAAAGACAATGGCCGGCATTTTATTCATGGGGTCGGCGATGTATTTCATAAATGAGGTAAGGGCTGAAAAAAGAGATCCCACCACAATGCCCGAGAGCACCATCATCAGCACCGGCGTCATTTTATACACTCTGGAAAGGGAATAGGTGGCCCCCACCGCGGCAAGACCGAAAACAAACGACAGAAGCTGTGTAAACAGTATCTTGTTAAACAGAAGAATGGCCACGGCGGCGCCAAAACCTGCACCTGAGGCCACACCGAGAATGTGGGGACTCACAAGAGGATTTCGAAACACCCCTTGAAAGGAGGCGCCGGAGATGGAAAGACCCGCCCCCACCAGAACGCCTGCCATAATCCTCGGCAGCCGTACATCCATGATGACGCTATCGATGGTATCGGACCAGGATTGGGTGATCGGCAGCATTTTTGAAAGAAGAATTTTAAGGATCACCACCGGCGGCACCTCAATGCGACCCAGTGCAAGGGAGCCAAAGACGGCCAGGGACACCAAGCATAAAAGGGAAAGATGCACCTTGCTGATGCCCATGCCGCGGTTTTCCATTTCTTCAGGCCTTGAAATGATGCGGGCGGTGGAAATATTTAGGGATTTATTACTAATGAACCGCTCCTTTCATGATCTTCATTTCAAAGGCGCCTTTCAAAATATCGCTTGCCTGCTGGTCGGTAAGATTTGCCTGCATGACTTCCTTGTAAAATTTCTTCACTTCGGCAACCAGGGAAATATCCTGAAACCTTTCCGGGTAAGCCATAACGGCCAGCCAGAGGGGGTAGAGCACGGCGGATTCGGCAGTGGGACGGTTAAAAATAAAGATGCCGGTGGGCTGATAGAATACCTGCTTCGTTTTAATGGCCTTAATGGCCCGCCATCTTGCATCTATATAAAGGTCTTCCGGCTTCCCGGCGTTGATAACCAGAATATCCGGATTCCACGCCAGTACCTGCTCCATGGTCACCTCTCCCAAGCCCGCATGAAGCCCGGTTTGCTTTCCTTCTGTGGAGACTGGGGCCGCGGCGTTGAGACACCCGGCAGCTTCAATTCTCTCCTGCAAAAAGGTGTCGCCGCCAAGGGTCACCAGATGATTGGCATGATACCCGTTAAAGACTTTTTTCCGTTTGTCTATAGGGATATCGGACGTGCGGGACCGAACAAATGCGATGGTGTTATCCAGATAGGCGGCAAAAATTTCAGCCCGGTCCTCTTTTTGAAATACTTTAGCGTAGAAACGGATTTCATCCTTTAATTCCTTGATACCCGCCGCCATGCTGCTGTCAAGATACGCCACCGGAATACGGGTTTTTCGCTCCACAATTTGCCCATCCGTATCACCCGCAATGACAAGCTCCGGGCGCGATTCGATAAGCTCTTCGATGTTGATGTTACCGGCCACGGTTCGGGGTCCCGGCAAGTCCTCGACCTTTGGATAGAGCATACGCGCCAGTTGCGACATCCTCAATGTATTGGTAACCGCACAAAGCCTGTCTTGAACGCCTAAAATAAAGGCCACCTGGCCGGTGGGGCCACCGAGAAGCGCAACCCGCTGGAGATTTTCAGGGACCACGACCTCCCGCCCCAGCATATCCTGTATGGCCCGCATCTTTGCCGGGGGTGGTATCGAATGCTCATCGGATATAGAAAATGCCATGCCAGCAGTCAACAATGGCAACAGAAGATTCAATGTAATGATGACGAACACTATCCGAACAATTGGTTTCATAGCTGCTCTTTTAACCTTATTCTGATTCTTCAATTCTTGCCACACATGATAAGCCCCACATAGCCCGATCTGAAAAAAAATCACCGGTGGGTCCCAGCATAAACCCCGCTTCTGGTATATCGCCATTAAAATTGTTTACAATCATCATATGTTGTCCATCGGGCGTTGAAAAAATCTCCCTTCCAGAAAAGAGGCATCGATAGCCATCACAGGCCACAAATAAAAAAAAATCTGTATCGGCACAGCCGGGAAAGTTTTGTTTCAAAAAAGATGGAAGATGATACCCTGATGCGGTGACAACCTCTTCAAAACCATGACCATGACCGATCCTCACCCAACGGGGCACAGAATAAAGAGTGACATTATCAAAGCGAGCCCGAAATGCCTCAGCCCCGTCGATACATCGCAAGGATCTACTTTCGCACTTAAAAGGCTTTTTGCGGACCGGTAAGCGTTCGTCCGGCGCTGGTGGAACCGAATACACGATACGAACAACATCGTCCAGGTACCTTACCGTGTCCGGCTCCTTGGGACAAATGAGCCGCAAGCCCGTAAGATTCTCTTTATACCGATTGTACTGATAGGTCGTTAGCGCCGCCTCGTTTGTGGGCTCAAGGGGTACTCGGTCATAGGCCAGGGTGATGGGGAATTGATCTGATGTCATAATGATTTCATTGTAGCTAAAGTTCGATCGTTTCCCGCTCTTTGAAATAAAAGATACCATCATATCAAGGGGCTGACGAAAACTTGCGGAATTAGGCTTTTGCGGTGATATCCCCTCCAGGATGTTGAATACCGGAATCCCTAAGTAGGCATAGGCGCCTTGATAATCTCCTGCTGCTGAAAATTCCCGCGTTCGAATACGTGTGGTCGCAAATGCATTGAGCGCATCGCCGCCAAATATGTACTCTTTTTTTATCAGCCCTGAAACGGTCAGAGAAATTGACGAGGGTACTTTTTTGGCCACGGCCAAAGGGGTTGCACCGGACACAATCAAGAGATCATAATACGCTTCATCCTGCTGACGGACATATATAAATACACAAATAGCCAGCATGACACCAAAGACAATGATATTTTTCATCCCGCTCTTCTTCTCTATCGCTCAATATCCGCCCAACAAATTATCATGACGATTGATTGTCTTTATTACCGAATATTCGCCTGTATGCATACAGGCGAATATTCACGTTATTTCAAACAGTATCGGTATGTTCAAAAGAATATCCTTTTTAAAAAAACGGGCAGGCGGCACCGGTAGCGGTACCGCCCGCTGAACCGCCGACAATGCGGCCTCATCCAGCATGATATGCCCCGAACTTTTTTTAATTACCACGGAACCAATTTCGCCATTGAGTGTGATCACAAGGGATACGACAACCCGCCCTCGCATGTTCTTCTGTTTGGCTTGATCCGGATAAAGTTTGTTCTTTTCAATTCTAAACCGGATGAGTTCCAGGTAGCTGTCAGGGGAGTCGAACACCGTATCCGAAAAATCCGGCATCGTCTCTGGTGCCCATGCCTCAATCTGTTTTCCTGGAACATTTGTATCTGAAAGGTTGCTGATAGATTCTGCTATGCCGTGGGGCAGGTCTCCTTGAAGGGTCGCTACCTGAAACGGTTTGAAGGAGGGCGGCGCCGGTCTTGTTACCACGGGTTCGATCTTATCGACGGCCGGCTGGCGGTGTTGGGGACGGGAACGTGGTCTTGGGATAACTCTTTGGTCCAGAGCACTTTCAGCCCTGAGACTTAGCTCTATTACTGTCAATGGCGGTTTGTAAGAGTATACCACCGCCACATACCAGCATAGAAGCCCATGGAGGCTCAAGGACACAATAATCAGGCCCCTGAAAAGCCAATTGGGTTTCTGCCGAAAATCAGGCTGCCCCCCGGCACAGCAGGGGGCAGCCGAAGTGTACATCATAACACCACATCCTCATTGCCAAATCTGCAGAAGACGCCTTTTCACAGTTTAAAGGATACTCCCAGCCACATTCTCATCCCCGGTGCCGGATTTCCAGTATTAGGCTCATAATCTTCATCAAACAAATTGTCTACGGATAAGAACGCTTCCAGTTTATCAGACATAAAGGGTTGGGACACTCTTATATTACACAATTTATAACAATCGTTCTTTAAGACATCAGTTGTGGGGTCCTCAGGCGTTGGCAATTCCCGGTAGGATTCCCCCATATAGAGCATGTTCCAGTTCAGTCGCGTGCCGATCCGGGGAACCGTATACTGCACGCCAAAATTCAGCGTGTACTCCGGAACGTTGATAATCTTATCGGTCACCCGTGCGGAACTTTCGTTACTGGCATCGTTGTATACATAACCAATTTTAAGCAGAAGATCCTGAAGAGGCCTTATTTCGGTGTTCACCTCTACCCCCAGCATCTCGACATCCTCGTAATTTTTATATTGCGAAAAGGGGTTTATAGACGGTGGCACATCCCGCGTGATATAGTCTGAAATATCATGAAAAAAGGGGGCCACTTCCACCCTGATAAGGTCCTGAAATGCCCAGGAAACACCAATCGTATAGTTTATTGCTGTTTCTGCTTCTAAATTAAGGTTTGGAAGGTCTCGCCCGTCCTCATCTTCACCCGAATAAATCTGACTTAAGGTGGGGAAGCGGGTCTTTCGGGCGACCGATGCAAACAACTTGATGGCATCATCTACCTGGTAGGTGGCACCGACCATGGGATTGATCTCATCCATAGTGTCGGGGGTTTCTAAATCCACTATATTGCCATCCGTCCCGGGATCTGATTCAGCGTCGGTGATATCGTACCAGTCATAGCTGACACCCGCCACAACCGAGAGCTTGTCGTTAAACCAGGTCAACTCATTTTCAAGCCCCACAGAGCCGGTACTTGCGATGCTTTCGGCAAAGGGCAGAGCTTCCAAATCCCGTTGCTCGTGGGAATCTTGCTTATAATGAAACGAAAACCGCAAGGTATCCCAATCTGCCAGGTTATAATCCCCCAGCAGCATGCCGCCGACAATATCATCCTTGTAGGTACTTACGGCAAAGGCATTCGTATATGTTTGATCACTATAGGACGTATAATCATCTTCGTGGTTATGGTAATAAAGCTTAACCTGCATAATGAATCGGTCGGTAAAGGCGTGCTCAGCACTCAAATCAAATCCCCAGTCATCATAGGCAGTGATTCTAGCAAACTGGGAAAAGTCGTCAAACACATTCACCCGGTCAAGGTCCGGTGGAGCGCCTTTATCTGTGGTGATATAATGAAAATTCACGTACATCTCTGTACCTTCAAAAGGCTCAACGCCCAATTTGGCCCAGAAATTGTCTGTTTTATAATCAGAATTATTCCGATCGCCCCCATCTTCGATCACAACGAAGCTTCTGTCGCGACCCCTTCTGATCATTCCCTCACGTGGTTCAAAATCATCGGACAAATCCCATGAGTCCCATTCCCGATGGGAATAGCTCAACCAATAGTTAAAATTTCCCACCCTCATACCATGAGACAAGGAGGCCTTGTAGGCATCGTCCTGCCCCGCGATGCCATATTCTACGGTCCCGGAAAAAGTCGGTTTTTCAGTCGGTTTTTTAGTGATAATATTTACAACTCCGCCCAAGGCGTTCGGGCCATAAAGAACAGAGGGGGCGCCCTTAACCACATCAATCCGCGAGACCCCTTCCAGTCCGATCTGATTGAGGTCCATCCCCCCATACTTGGTTTCGTAGTAAGGGACCCCATCAATCAGGGTCAGTATTCGATTTTGATCAAAACCGTGGATGGTCATGGTGGGAAAAAATTTTCGGCCATAGGTAACCTGCACCCCAGGCACATAGGTAAGGGCATCGGCCACACTCTCAGCATTGACGGCTTCAAAATCCTCGGGAGTCACTTCATCAATAATGGCAATATCTCTAACGGCAGAGCCTTTACCGATATTGACAATCTCTCCCAGGGTATATTCCTCATAATCTTTGCTATCTGCTGCTTGCGCCCACGGCATCAACAGGGGAACCACTAATAAGAATGCAATTGAGACGATAAAAAATTTAACGTAACACTTTCTCCGGCACATCTTCAACCTCCTTGTATGAGCTTCTGCCTTCTCATCTGATTAAAGAACTGGTTAGAGCACTGGTTGTTTGGACGGCACTTGTAAATCCCATCCTTTAAGGTATCCGACTATCACTCGCTGCTACCAGCGACCATGACAGCAGCTTGCTATATAGACAAAATGCGCAACGCATGCTTGCCTAAAACAAAACGAATATTTGACTCCTTCATTATCTTATATGGTTATTTGTTGTCAAAATTTTATTTATGAATATTCTTTATATTTTCTCTAATTACCCATAATTACTTTTACAAACATTTATATTTTGGGCAAATGCAAACTACACACCACAAAATAATGAGGGCCAAAGTATGGTTTGACACGGATAGAAATCCCTTATAATTGAAATAGACCACTGTTCTTAATCATATAATTTCATGAAGTGCCCTCCTGCGTTAGCGCAGGCAAACAACAAGTGTATCGTCTGATTCAATTTCTAACGACATGCTATCCGTTTTTCGGGGGCCCTGATGAAGCGAATAACCACAATAGCCAAACGGAAACCTGTTTTTCAGGTGCGTTGCAGGTGCAAGCGGCTGCCTTCACCATGGAGCGGCATTTTTTTCGTCATATGGGTGATTTGTGCCCCCTTTCCGGCAGTGGCCAATGAAATTTTCACCAAACCCGCCCGAACTGAAACCAACCAAATCGTCATCTGTCTTCCCAAACCAATACAGCCGCTCGACCCCACCGGTCATCGCAGCAGAATCACCCAGATTGTTTTAAAAAACATATTCGACAGCCTCACCACACGGAACAACAACAATGAAGCAATTCCCCAACTGGCCGAATCTTGGCACCGGCTTGATGATTCCCAATGGCTTTTCCGCCTGCGCAAAGACGTTCACTTCCATAACGGACAGAAATTGGTCGCAGACGACGTAAAATTTACGATCGAAAGAGTAATCCACGAGGGCGCGCGGGATGGCGAAACATCGCCACGAAAAAACCTACTGGCGCCTGTCTCGGAAGTGACTGCAGTCGATGAGCACACCGTGGTCATCAAAACCCATCACCCCTGGCCGATTCTTCCGCTAATGCTGTCCCTTCAGGAAATAGTTCCCGCCACCTATGTAAAAGCTGTCGGAACTTTAGAATTCATCGAACATCCGGTAGGAACAGGCCCCTTCAAGGTTGTAAAAATCGTTGAAGACAAAAAAACAGTAATCCTTGAACGTTTCGAAGGTTATTATGGAGGCTCCCCGCTTAAGCCACCCGTCCAAACGGCGCCATTAAATAGGGTCATATTCAAGGCTGTCCCCTATCATATAGACCAACTGTCCCAATTGAAGACCGGTCAATGCGATGTCATATTCAATCTCCCACCAGAGTCGGTGCCCATCGCAGAGATGTCACCCGACATTCGAGTTTTAAGGTCATCTGCCACACGAAGTTATTTTGCCGAAATCAATTGTGCAAAACCACCCTTCGATGACATCCGGATCCGTCAGGCTTTAAACTATGCTGTTGACATGAAAACAACGGTAACGCAAAAAGTTCAAGGAAAGGGGAAAGTACTTTCAACCATCCTGCTTCCCAACGCCTTCGGTTTTGATCCTAATCTCCAGCCTTATTCCTATGAACCAGACCTTGCCACAGAATTATTGGAAGAAGCGGGCTATCCAAAGAGTAGGCCCGTAACAATTTTTTCCAGTAAGGATGATTTAGTTTTTGCCAGTACGATTTCGCTCTATTTAACTAAAATAGGGTTAAGGACAAAGATAATCCATTCATCCTCTTTCCGCCCACAGATGTTGGGAGCGAATGCCCCATGGGACATCTTCATAGGCTCATGGGGCAATTCCACACTTGATCCGACCGGTATCCTCCCCCCCAAATTCAAAAGCCGTGCCTCGGGAAATTTTTCAGGATTTTCTTCATCGGCCTTGGACACTCTTTTTCTGGAGGCGCAACGCACTTTAGACATGCCCAAACGGGTCGAATACTATCACCAAATTCAGGCTATCATTCATAAGGAAGCTCCGATGATATTCGGTTACGCACAAGATGAATATTACGCTGTAAACAAACGCGTAAAGCATTTCACACCTTCGTTTACCGGCATGATAGAACTTCATGATGTCCATGTCGAGCAGAAAGAATAAAAATGCAACCACTTAAAATTGTATTCAATAATCGAAGTCTGTGGTATAAGTTTACGATACTTTCAATACTTCCGGCAATCATCGTAACTGCTGTTATTGGAATAGGTATGATTGAACCCATGGAGATGGCCATGGTCAAAGAATCCCAAAGCAAGGCCGACGCACTGACCACCCTATCGCAACAAACGCTGTGCAACCCATTTGTCATCTATAATAAGAACTTGCTGGACAATCTTGTGGATGGCCTGGGACGAATTCAGGGCGTAAATTACGCACTGGTGATAGATTTTGCGGATAACCGTATTTTAGCCCACAATAACCATCATCTGGACGGAAAGCTCGCCAGCGAGTTGCCGCGTAGAGAAGAGGAATCATATTTTGAGGATGTCTCTTTTCCCAATGATTTGACCGACGCAAAAAGACTTTACGTAAAATCGGTTCCCATCACCATTGAAGGCAAGCAATACGCCTCTTTACATATCGGATATTCCTTGGAAACTATCCATCAGACCATCGTTTCCATTAAGTGCAGCATACTGATTGTAGCACTGCTGGCAGTCGCTATCGGCATATCGCTAGCATTGCTCGTTTCCAAAATTATCAGTATCCCCATTCAGGGGCTTGCCCAACAGGCAAAGCGGGCGGGAGAGGGGGACTTTGAGCAACCTCTTGTTTATAAGAGCAAAGACGCAATCGGCCAACTGGCAAACGCATTTAATCAAATGCTGGCGGCAATCAATGAAAAACATGCCCAACTGCGAACCATCAATACCATTGCCGACGCAGTTTATCGCTCACTGGACATCCATACCGTCGCCCAAAATGCTGTTAATGCGATGATTAACTATAGCCAATACCCCGGTGTTGCATTATTTTTATATGATAGTCGGCACAATCAGCTAATATTGATTCATGCGCACGGTTTCGATCAAAGCACGCTCAACAAGTCAGCAAGGCTACCCCTTAAAGGCTCCTTAACGGGGGTTGCCATTGAGAGCAGACAAATTGTTTCCAGTTTAGACATCTCCGCCGATGGGAGACTGGTTTCCAGCGTTAAACAGGCGCTGATGGCTGAAAAGTTACAAAGTGTCCTATCGGTTCCCCTAATGGCCCAGGATCAGGTGTTGGGAGCGATGAACCTAATATACAAATCAAAATACTCCCCCTCGAATTTTGAAAAAGAAACCCTTCTGGCCATCGGCAAAACCGTTGGTCTTGCCATCTTCAATGCGCGCCAAATGGCCCGCATTCAAGATGAAGTAGAAGATCGTAAAGAAGCAGAAACAGCTCTGCGTGAAAGCGAAAACAAGTATCGAAATCTTGTCGAACGCGCCAATGACGGTATCGTTATTCTCCAAGATGGGTTGATTCGGTTTGCCAATCCAAGCGCCATATCACTGTCGGGCCAGGCCCCTGCCGATTTTATAGGCCAACCCTTTACCGCCTATCTTCACCCCTCCGAAAAAACAAAAGTCAGTGAACTATATAAACAACGAATGGCGGATGAATCCCCGTCAGCAATCTACGAAACCATCTTTGTCCGTGAGGACGGCAAACAAATTTATGCCGAAGTGAATGCAGGCAGAACCACCTATCTGAACAGGCCTGCCGACTTGGTCTTGATTCGGGACATCTCCGAGCGCAAACAAGCCCAGGAAGCACTAAAGCAGGCATACGATCATTTAGAGGTAAAAGTCGCCGAACGCACTGCGGAGCTTGCGATTGCCAAGGAGCGAGCAGAAGAATCCGACCGCCTCAAGTCCGCCTTTTTAGCAGCAATGTCCCACGAACTTCGGACCCCCTTGAACTCTATTATTGGATTCACCGGTATTATCCTTCAAAAATTGGTTGGGCCCCTGAACGATGAACAGGTGAAACAACTTACGATGGTGCAGGGTAGTGCTCATCATTTATTGAGCCTGATAAACGATGTGTTGGATCTTTCTAAAATTGAGGCAGGCCAACTGAATGTGATTTCAGAAGATTTTGACATGAAGGAGGCTGTAAGCAATGTCGCAAATAGCGTACTACCGATGGTTAAACAAAAAAATTTGCAGCTTATTGTCGAAATTTCGCCGGCTGTCGGCGCTATTGCCAGTGACCGGCGACGGGTTGAACAAATTTTGCTGAATCTGCTAAATAATGCTATAAAATTTACCGAAAAAGGCCAAATAGTACTGTCCTGTTATGAAGAGGAGGGACTGCTCACCACAACCGTTAAGGATACCGGCATCGGTATCGCCCCAGCTGATACCGACAAACTGTTTAAAGCATTTCAACAAATTGAAACTGGCTTAGCCCGCCGATTTGAAGGAACCGGCCTCGGACTTTCCATTTGCAAAAAGCTGGTAGAACTTCTTGGAGGGAAAATTAGTGCACACAGCGAAGGCCTTGATCATGGAAGTACATTCACCTTTTCTCTGCCAACAGGAGAATAGCATCAATGAAGAAAAAGGTTCTCGTTATCGAAGACAATCCGCAGAATCTGTATCTCGTATCATTCATTCTTGAAAAGAACGAGCATACAGTCATTTCAGCGCAAAATGGAATAGAAGGTATCAAACAAGCCTGTCTCGAAATGCCGGACTTGATTTTACTTGATATTCAACTGCCATTGATGGATGGTTATGAGGTGGCAAAAAAATTACGGAAAATTGACGAGGTCCACCAAATCCCCATAATTGCCGTAACATCTTATGCCATGGTGGGCGATCGGGAAAAAGCCTTTGAAGCCGGTTGCACCGGTTACATCGAAAAGCCTATCAATCCAGACACTTTTATGGACGAGATCAATAAATACCTATAAATTGAAAAAAAACGGCAAAACCTATCTGACGTGGAGGCGTATTCGGATGAAAAAATTGCTAGTGGTAGACGATAATAAGCAAAACCTTTACATGGCTGAAGTACTTCTATCCAGCAATGGCTACCAAGTAGAACTGGCCGCCAATGGCATCGAAGCCTTGAAAAAGGCAAGGGCGTCATCCCCTGACCTCATCATTGCCGATATTCTCATGCCAGGCATGGATGGTTTTGCATTATGCCGTGAATGGAAACAGGATGAAACACTCAAGGCCATTCCGTTCATTTTCTACACGGCCACCTATACCGATCCTGAAGATGAAAAGTTTGCATTAGGGTTGGGTGCCGATCGGTTCATTGTCAAGCCGGTGGCGCCAGAAAATCTAGTTGCAGCCATTCGTGAAGTCTTGGAAAAATTCAATGCGAATCATCCAGTTTCAGACAACAAAGATGCCCATAAGGAAGACGTTTATCTGAAACAATACAATCAGGCCCTTATTCACAAACTGGAAGACAAACTCGCCCAGCTGGAGGCCTCTAATCAGGCGCTTGAAAAAGAAATCCTAGAACGAAAGCATGCGGAACAGAAAATCACCCAGCTTGAGCGTCAATTCGCCCAAAGCCAAAAAATGGAAGCGATTGGCACGCTCGCCGGCGGCATCGCCCACGATTTCAATAACATACTCTTGGCAATCATGGGACATGCGGAGATCGCTTTACTGAAAAACTGTGAAGGCGAAACAAGCGAAAAGCATCTAAAAGAAGTGCTGAACGCCTGTGATCGGGCCAAAGACCTCGTCAATCAAATTCTGACATTCAGCCGGCAAACCAATATAGTCCGAAAACCGATTCAAACCAAAGTCATTATCAAAGAAGCCTTGAAGTTACTGAGATCCTCCTTGCCCACCACCATCACGCTCAGACAAGACCTTAAAAGTGATGGGCGGATTTTGGCCAACCCGACACAAATATATCAGGTAATGATGAACCTTTGCACCAATGCCAGCTTTGCCATGAAAGAAAGGGGAGGCATTATTGACGTCATCCTTACGGATGTAGACCTGGACACATCGTTTGTAAGCGCCTTTCAAAACGTACCCCCCGGCGCTTATCAAAAATTAGAAATCATCGACACCGGCATAGGCATCGCTCAAAGCCAGCTGGCACACATTTTTGAGCCCTACTTTACAAGCAAACAAAAAGGGGAGGGAACGGGTCTCGGCCTTTCAGTGGTTCGCGGCATTGTTAAAGATACTGGCGGTATTATCACCGTCCATAGTGAACCGCGCAAAGGATCTACTTTTACCGTGTTCTTCCCCACATTTCATGGCGAATTTGCTGCGATTGAAACTCAAAACAAAATCCTGAAAGGCAATGGAGAGCATGTTCTTTTTGTGGACGATGAGCCGGCTCTTATTGAAATCGGGGTAGAACAGTTGAAACGATTGGGCTATCAGGTAACTGCTTTTCGAGATAGCCAAGCCGCGTTAAAATCCTTTAAAGAAAGGCCAGATGCTTTTGATTTTGTCATCACCGATATGACCATGCCGCAATTGACCGGCATGATATTTGCTAAAGAGTTGTTAGAGATCCGCCCGGAGTTACCTGTAATCCTATGCACCGGTTTCAGTGACGAAATTACTGAAGAAAAAGCCGCTAAAATTGGTATCAGCGCATTATTAAAGAAACCATTTTTACTATACGAACTGTCAAAAACCATTCGCCAGGCATTCGGCAATTAAATACACTGGAAATGGGAACTTGCTGGTTCCGAGAACCGGTGCTATCGGATGAGATCCTCATTACCAAATCCGCCGCCTCCCGGTGTTTCAATCCGAATGGCATCCCCCGCATTGAGGTGTGCCTGGAATTTACCTGGTTTTTCAATTCTACGCCTCCCTTGAACGATCGCGTTCACCCCCTTTTTCCCGGCTTTACCCTGCCCCAGACCATAGGGTGCAAGTTGCCTTCTTTCCGAAAGAACCGTCACATCCACATCTACCAGCATCTTGATTTCACGAATAATGCCATCCCCACCCCGAAACGCCCCCTCGCCACCCGAATCCCGACGAACAGCATATTCCGTAATCTGTAACGGATAACTGAATTCAAGCGCCTCCACCGGTGTATTGAGCGTATTGGTCATATGGGACTGAACCGCATTGGCTCCCGGTTGACGAGCCCCGGCGCCACATCCCCCCCCTATGGTTTCATAATAGACAAAAGGAATTCCCTTTTCATTGGTCCCGCCGATCGTCAGGTTGTTCATCGTGCCCTGAGAGGCGGCAGGCACCTTCTCCGGCAATGCTGGGGCCAGGGCGCCCAAAATTGCATCCACAATTCGCTGAGACGTTTCTACATTACCACCGGCCACCGCTGCAGGGAAAATCGCATCCACAATGCTGCCAGGTTGCGTTACGACGTTTAATGGCCTGAAGCAACCGGCATTTGTAGGGACATCATCGTCCATTAAAGCGCGCATCACGTACATGACACAGGATTCGGTAATGGCACGGACGGCATTCACACAACCGGGCACTTGATCTGCCGATTCCGTAAAATCGACGGTCATCCGATCCGTTTCGATGCAGATGGTCACACAGATAGGAATCATTGTATTCCCCTGGCCGTCATCCTCCAGGTAATCCTCGAACCGATAGGTCCCATTTGGCAACTTTTGAATCTGATGCCTGGCGATCCGTTCCGAGTAGTCCATGAGACTTTCGGCATAGTGCTTAACCGTCGACAGGGTATACTTACTAATCAAAGCCCTAACGCGCTCAGCACCGACCCTGTTGGCCATAATCTGAGCCGTCAGATCACCTTCCCGCTCGGTTGGTGTTCGAACATTCTGTAAAAAAAAGGACATTATCGCCGGGTCGAGTTCGCCCTGATGCACAATCTTGAGGGGCGGGATAATGATGCCTTCCTGGAAAATCGTGGTGCTAAGCGGCATGGAACCCGGCATCATGCCCCCGACATCAGCATGGTGGGCACGGTTTGCTACAAAAAAGTCCGGATCCGATCCATCCGTAAAAACCGGCGCCACGAGCGTAATGTCCGGAAGATGGGTCCCCCCCTGAAAAGGATCGTTTAAAATAACCATATCCCCAGGCTGAAATGAGTGCGCCGCAATGACAGATGCCACCGTGAGTGGCATGGACCCCAAATGCACCGGGATATGCGCGGCCTGTGCCACCATACTACCATCTTTATGAAACACGGCGCAGGAAAAGTCGCGCCTTTCCTTGATATTGGGAGAAAACGAAGTCCGCTGAAGTACCCCTCCCATTTCTTCGGCAATCGAGGCGAAACGGTGCTTAAACACCTCTAAAAGTATCGGATTGTCTTTCATATCTCTTTCAATATCCGGACTTCCGGGTTTGCCGGATTAGGTTATTTTTATGATAATATTTCCGTAAGTATCTACCTGGGCCGATGCAAACGGCGGAATGACAATGGTGGAAGAATACTCCACCACGATTGCAGGGCCTTGGAATCTATTTCCCGCCAACAGATTATCCCGCCGAAAAATTGTGGCCATTTCTTTTCGCCCATCGAAAAAAACAGTCTGACGCCCCATTCGTGCATTTTTAGGTGGTATTTTGCCCCCTCTTTTTAGGGCCGGCATTCTGGGTTTATCAGTTTCACCACGGGCCCGCAGCCGAAGCGTTACAATTTCAGCCGGTTTCAAACGGTCTGCATACCCATAGGTTTTTTCGTGCAGCCTGTGAAACTGATAAAGGAAATCCGTTGAATACGGCACCATTATCTCAAAGGACTGCCCCACATACCGCATGTCGAGATAGCGCTCAAACAACATCCTTTGGGACTCAATTCCCTCTCGACGAAGGGCGGCGTCCCCCTTTTTTTTCAGCGGACGGTACATTTCCTCCAGTTGATCCGTGGCAATTCCCTGGGGTATCATAACGGTCTGGGAATAATCTTTCACCACATCCGCCAACAACATGCCAATGGCAGAAAGGATGCCCGGGTGCTTCGGGATAAGAACGTTGGGTATTCCCAACAATCGGGCAAGTGCTGCCCCATGAAGTCCCCCACCGCCACCGAAAGCGACCAGCGCAAACTCTCCGGGGTCAAAACCACGCTCCACGGAAATCATGCGAATGGCCCGTTCCATGGTCGTATTGGCCACGGACAGAATCCCTTCCGCGACCTCACGGTTACTGATTCCGAGTCTTTTGGCATAAGCTGCGAAATAAGGCGCCAACCGCTTTTCGTGAAGGGAAAGATGTCCCCCCAGAAAATATCGGGGCAATAACCGTCCCAAAAAAAGATTTGCATCTGTAACGGTTATGGCATCGCCTTTGCCATAACAGATAGGGCCGGGATCCGCCCCTGCGCTCTCGGGCCCAACCTGCAAACTGCCACCCACATCAATTTTTGCAATAGACCCCCCTCCCGCACCTACGGTGTGAATATCAATAGCCGGCACCTTTAACGGCAGATGCGAAATCGTGGTTTCCATTGTGAAGGGAAGCCCCTGATCAACCAGTGCCACATCGGTGGACGTACCCCCCATATCAAATGTAATCAATTTCGAATACCCGGCCTGTTTTCCCACCTCAAAGGCCCCAACCACACCACCGGCAGGTCCAGAAAGAATGGTACGTACGGATTCACTGGCAGCCGTTTTCGCGGAAATCCTGCCGCCGCTTGACTGCATGATGCTTATCCGATGGATCCCCTTGTACGCCGCCAGGGAGGCTAGATAGGACGCCATTTTGGGTTGGACATAGGCATTACAGGCCGTGGTGGCCGTTCTTTCGTACTCACGAAATTCGGATAAAATTTCGTGGGACAGGGATATTGGTACCTTCAGACCGGAAAGGGCTTTCCTGACTTCCTTTTCATGCCGGGCATTGAGAAACGAAAAAAGAAACGATACGGCGATGGATTCAACACCTTTTTTTTGAAGCGATTTCAGGAGAGGTTCCAAATACGACTTGTTCAGCGGCTGAACGATTTTGCCATTGCGATCTATCCGGCAAGGCAGGCCAAAACATAAATCCGATGGGATAAATGTGTCTGGCTTTTGGTGGGTCAACCGATACAGTGCCACACGTTGCTGTCGGCCGATTTCAAGGAGGTCTTCAAACCCCCTATTGGTTATGAGCGCCGTGACAGCGCCTTTTCGTTCCAGAAGCGCATTGGTAGCCACAGTGGACCCATGGACCACCCGGGCCTGTCGGTCACCGGTAATGTGTTGAATTCCAGAAATAACCGCTAAAGCAGGGTCATTGGGAGTGGACAAAAGTTTATAAACTCCCCAAGAGCCCTGGTCTTTATAGACGAAGTCGGTGAATGTACCACCGGTATCAATTCCCATCAACACCATGCGTCCCTCCATAAAGCAGCTGATAACAATGGTTTTGAATCAATGGTGGTAAAACATGGGGACATAAAAAAAGGGAATAGGGGCAGCAACCCCTATTCCCTTTTGAAAACCAAACAAAGGATAGTTTAACGTTTTGAGAATTGGTAACGCGCGCGCGCGCCCCGCTGTCCGTATTTCTTTCGTTCTTTGACACGCGGATCACGTCTTACAAATCCCGCCCGTTTGAGAGATGCCCGAAGATCCGGATCTGCCAGCATCAATGCTCTGGTGATCCCGTGGCGAATCGCACCGGCCTGTCCAGAAATACCACCGCCTTTGACCGATACGCGAACGTCATAAACATCACGAAGATTCGTCAGCTCCAGAGGCTGCGTTAGAATGATCTTGGCGGTTTCTGTTGAAAAATATTTTTCCATTGGCTGACCATTCACAATAATGGTGCCCGATCCAGGTTGAAGCCAAGTCTTGGCAATTGCACTTTTCCGTCTACCGGTCGCGTAGTACATTGATTCTTTTGTCATAAAAAACTCCGAGCAATAAAGCTGATGACGCTTTAAATTAGTTTAGTTCAAGCGTTTCCGGTTGCTGAGCCACATGGGGATGATCGCTTCCGGCATATACCTTTAATTTTTTAAATATTTGTCTTCCAAGTCGGTTTTTAGGCAGCATGCCTTTCACAGCGGATCGAACCAAATCTTCAGGCCGCTTTTCCAAAAGCTTTCTGGCTGTGATGGATTTAATTCCCCCAATAAACCCGCTGTGCCGATAATAATTCTTTTGGTCTAATTTCCGACCCGTTAACTGGACTTTCTCTGCATTGACCACAATCACGCTGTCACCACAGTCCACATGGGGTGTAAACAAGGGGTTGTGTTTTCCCCGAAGGCGTGCTGCCACCACAGTGGCCAACCGGCCAAGGATGGCATCCTCAGCGTCCACCACCCACCATTTCTCTTTGATATCGCTTGCTTTTGCGCTATATGTATACTTTTTCACTTTCTGTCACTCCTCTTTGTAAGAATTTGGCACTATTAATTAAAAATGTATGCTCTGTCAAGGGAAAAATTGCCAAAAGCCGTCTATGCCTATCGAATCGGATGCCCGGATTTGAATTGACCATTTTGTTATGAAACCTAACGTTGAGCGCCTCCCGGCGCCTTCAGGTCACGATTGTATCAGCCGTTTTAGGTCCGAAAGGGTTTCCCAGGAAAATTCAGGGCTGCAGGGCATCACTGCATTGTTGGTAAATATCGGATCTTTTTCTAAATCATAACGGGATACGGCCACAGCCTCAGGCCACATTTTGGTGTGGGGTATGGGCGTATAATGCGCCAGGATAGGAGTAAGTCCGCTGTCCTTTACAATACGAATGGATGCCTCAATATCTGAAATGGACTGATGGGGCAACCCTAACAACAGATAGGTACCGATCTGATTTCTCTTGAACCCGGCGTTCTTAAGGCAAGTGGTCGCCCGTCTATACTCGGCCTCTGTTACCTTTGTGTCCAATGCCGAACGATGATGAAAATGGGCGGTTTCCAATCCCAACCGCAGAGTGGTAAAACCGGCTTTCACCATCAGTCGGGCCGTTTCATCAGAAATATTTCGAATATGAAGGGCATTGGGGGTGTGTATCCGAATATCTAACCCACGGCGAATGATCTCGGCAAACAATGGGATGGCATGACGCTCTTCATCCACCAAAAGGGCATCATCGTAAAAGGCGAAATCGATCGCCCCGAATTTTCGGTGCCAGTACTCGATCTCCGCCACCACCTGCTGTGGTTCACGGCAAAGCCGTTTTGGAAAAAGGTAGTGGGATGCACAATAGGCACACCGATAGGGGCATCCCTTAGACGTCAGTATCGGCACATAGGGAATCTGCTGCTGCAGATCAAACGCAGGGTAAGGATAGGTGTTAAAATCATTCGGGTCAAACGCCGGTTGGGCGTCAAATCCGGTTTCGGCCGCCACCAGGGAAACAATGGTGTCTTCCACCGCACCGGCAATAATGCGATCTGCAGTCAGATTCGCCAGAGCGTGTTCCTTGCACAGGGTGACATAAATGCCGCCGGCCCAAACCGAAACCGATGGAAAAGCATTTTTCACCGCCTGAATGGTTTCCAGCACCCCTGGATACCAATAGGTCATAAGCGATGTTACCAAAACCAGATCTGGCCTTGAGAGTGCCGCCAAATCTTCCCTCAGCCAAGAAGGCAGGATGCCATAACGCGAAAAGTTACGGGGAATGTCCTCGAGCCCTGGCGGGTTCGGCAGGGGGGATTTTAGATACGGGCCTCGACCATTTCGGACGATAGGATCGGCTTGGGGGCACTTGGGATGAAACCGGTCCAGGCAATCAATGTAAGTAACCTTGAATCCATGGGCCCTTAAAATCGCCGCGAGATAAAGAAGGCCCAACGGTTTGGCCCAGACATCGTAAGCCGCAAAGTCATGAATCCATGGATTTACCAAAAGGATGTGAGGGGTATCCCGATTCACACGTGGCACGACTTAATCATCATCTGTTTCAAAATAGGCCATAGAGGTTTTTTTCAACTCCTGCCGGCTGAAAAGGAGGGAATAGGCTGCCACCGATGCTTTTTGGGCCATTTGTTCCGCAACCCTACGGCACGTCGCCTTGTCCCGGGCATGAACCATGGTATAGAGATTGTAAGGCCATTCCCCAGTGGGGTTTCGGCGATAACAGTGGGACACCTCTTTGAAAGTGGCCATTATCTGGCCAACAGCCTCTATACGATCCTCATCCACCTGCCAGGCCACCATGGCATTAGCAGAAAACCCGGATTGCTGGTGGCGAAGGGTTGCCCCGAAACGGCGGATCACCCCCTCATCCCTCAGCTTTTGAAGCTTTGCGAGCAGCGAGTCCTCATCAATGCCAATTGATTCGGCAATCTTCAAATAGGGCCGTTCCACAATGGGGATGTCTCCCTGGACAGCAGCGATTATTTTTCTATCAATTTCATCCATGGCATCCGGATATAAAAAGGACCTCTAATGAATGTCAAGATTTTTGTAAAAACAAGCATATTATCTGCTTTCGAAAGACACCATGGTTATGGGTCCCTAAAAAACCTATTACACAAACCAACGCTATTACGAGTTGCGCTTTTCAGGAAACAATGCGGTCACAGCTTCTGCCGAAGCATCACAAATGCCCCGTTCCGTAATAAATTTGGTGACAAGCCGTGCCGGGGTGACGTCAAAGGCATAGTTGGCCGCAGGACTGCCTATCGGTGGCACGAGTACGGACATTGTCTCATCACCATGGCGCCCATAGATGTACCGCACCTCATCCGGGTCCCTTTGTTCAATGGGAATTTCAGCCACACCATCCTGAAGGGTCCAGTCAAAGGTGGAGGATGGAAGTGCCACATAAAACGGAATACCGTTGTCTTTGGCCGCAAGGGCTTTCAAGTACGTCCCAATTTTATTGGCAACATCCCCGGTATATGTGGACCGGTCTGTCCCCACAATCACCATGTCAACCATGCCATGCTGCATTAGATGACCGCCCGCATTGTCCGTGATGACCGTATGGGCGATCCCCTGTTTGCCGAGTTCCCAGGCGGTAAGACGCGCCCCCTGGTTCAGAGGCCGGGTTTCATCCACCCATACATGGACATCGATGCCCTTTTCAGCAGCCACATAAATGGGAGCCGTGGCTGTACCGTATTCAACACACGCCAACCAGCCAGCATTACAATGGGTCAGCACATTCACCGGTGCCCCGCCTTTTTTCCGGCTGATGGCGTCAAGAAGCAGTGCACCATGCTCACCGATTTTACGGCAATTGATCGCCTCTTCTTCGGCAATTACAGCGGCTTCCTTCAAGGCCGCGGCCTGTCTATCCGCTGGGTCGCCCTGCCCCATTACGCAGTCTTCCATTCGGTCTACCGCCCACATCAGATTTACGGCGGTTGGCCGTGCTTCCCGAATGCGCCGGCAGGCCGCTTTCAACATGACATCATCTGCTTGGCATTGCCGGACCGCAAGATAAACCCCATAGGCAGCCGTCACACCAATCAAGGGCGCTCCCCGAACATACATCTCCTTTATGGCCATAATCGCATCATCGGGGGTCACCAAGTCAACCACCTCGAAAATATGGGGAAGTTTTCGTTGATCAATGATCTTCACCGACCCGGCAGGTTCATCAAACCAGATGGGACGCATGTTTTTTCCATCAACTATCATTATGGGGTATCCTTAATCTGTTGTTTGAGACAGTCAACGCAGGCCTTTTTCACACAACTGAAATTGTATATCTGATCTTTGTTGAAACTACAAACAGGTAACAAAAAAATTCTTTGAAAAAATTCCGTCCCGCCGAGTTTGTTTAAAATTTATTTTTTCATCAAAATAAATAGATCAAATTGATCATATCTTCAACCAATTCTCCAAATTGCGCTGTTAATATCATAAAATATAACCATATTTATTATTATTCCATTTATTTAGCGCTTGACATATTTTGATGAATAGCTATGTTGATACAGATTTCAGCAGGAACAACGCAATCCCATTGTTTCGCAATCAAAACAACAACCACCCGGAGAGGACGACACTCAGGGTTGTTTATTACGTACCCCCAAGGAGGCAACATGAAAGACAAGCGTATCTATAATTTTAACGCGGGGCCAGCTGCTTTGCCCTTACCTGTTTTAGAAGAGATTCAAGCATCCTTCCTTAACTTCAAAGGCTCCGGCATGTCGATTACCGAGGTCAGCCACCGCTCCAAATGGTTTGATGAAGTGATCAACGATGCCGTGACGAGACTCAAACGCCTGCTCTCCATCGGCAGTGACCATGAGGTATTGTTTTTACAGGGCGGGGCAAGCACCCAGTTTTTCATGATTCCGATGAATCTGCTGCCAGAAAACGCATCTGCGGATTATGTCAATACCGGCACCTGGTCCACCAAGGCCATTAAGGAAGTGGCGATTCAGGGAAAAACAGCCAATGTTGTGGCATCTTCCGAAAACAGGGATTTTTGTTACATTCCAAAAAACATCGCATTTACAAAAGATGCCGCCTATGCGCATATAACGACCAACAATACCATCAAAGGAACCCAGTGGCAGCAGATGCCAAATACAGGAAATGTTCCCCTCATTGCCGACATGTCCTCTGACATATTGAGCCGCCCGATCGATGTTACTCCTTTTGGGTTAATTTATGCTGGCGCACAAAAGAATATGGGGCCCGCAGGGGTTTGCGTGGTAATTCTGCGAAAAGACATGCTGGAACGGGTCCCTAATAATCTGCCGAGCATGCTAAAATACACCACCTTTGCGGATAAAAATTCCATGTACAACACCCCGCCCTGTTTTGCCATCTATACCGTACAACTCGTGCTCAAATGGCTGGAAGAAACCATCGGTGGATTAGATCAAATGGCGGCCATCAATCAACAAAAAGCCGAATTGATTTACGGGCTTCTGGACAGCAGTGCTTTTTACAGGGGAACCGCAGATACCGACAGCCGCTCCCTTATGAATGTAACCTTTCGGCTTCCCAATGAGGACCTCGAAAAGAAATTTATTGCCATGGCCCTTGAAAACGGATTTGGTGGACTAAAGGGACATCGATCTGTGGGGGGGTGCCGCGCCTCCATTTACAATCCCACCACGGTGGATGCAGTGGCCACGCTGGTCGATTTCATGAAAACATTTGAAAAAGAAAATGGATAACGGACGCGTCATCTTTATGGCAAGAAGCGTTATAGCAAGAAGCGTTATAGCAAGAAGCCATCTCTATCCGCGGGATTGGCTATAGCAAAAAGGGCCTTTCACTGAAAGGCCCTTTTTTTTGCTATTGGACTTATCATCACCTTATTCCGATTGCGCTTTCTAAAAACAAACCTCCGTCAAATATCAAAGACCGCGCCCCTGTCTGCGGAGGTTACATGCATGAGATATCGGGCCAGCCACCCATGTTTTACCTTTGGTTCAAACGCCGGAATGTTCTCCATACGTTTTGCCAGTTCCTCCTCGCTCACCACAAGATCAAGGGTTCGCTGTTTTGAATTAATACGGATTTTGTCACCGTTTTGAACTGCCGCGATGGGGCCACGACTCGCCGCCTCGGGAGAAATGTGACCGATACAAAGCCCTCGGGTACCACCTGAAAACCGGCCATCGGTAATCAGGGCCGCTTTCAACCCCGCCCCTGAAATAGCAGCAGTTGGTGCCAGCATTTCCTGCATACCAGGACCGCCTTTCGGTCCTTCGTATCGAATCACCACAACATCCCCGTCCTTGACTTCCCCCTCAAGGATACCGGCAAGCGCATCTTCCTGTGATTCATAAATAACGGCCGGTCCTTCAAATACCATCATGTCCTCGGCGACCCCTGCCACTTTTACCACCGCCCCTTGCGGTGCAATGTTACCAAACAACACCGCAAGTCCGCCATCGGCGCTGAATGCCTGGTCTGCTTTTCGGATCACATCACCATCCGGCGACCCGGCCGCATCAAGGGCAGCCGCCAGGGTTCCGCCCACTGTTACGGCCTCAGGGGACAAAAGACTGTTTGGGCTCCCTGCCACCTCTTTTAAAATCGTGGGAATGCCGCCGGAACGATGCACGTCTTCCAGGTGGACCTCCGGCCGCGACGGCGAAACCTTACACACACAGGGTGTTTTTAAGGACAATTCGTTAATGCGATTAAGGTCATACTGCAATCCGGCCGCAGCAGCCAGGGAAAGGGTATGGAGAACCGTATTGGTGCTTCCCCCCATGGCCATGTCGGCAATAAACGCGTTATCAATACCCTTCTGGGTGAGAATATCCGACGGACGAACATTTTCTTCCAGACACCGCTTCAAGGCAGCCGCCGAGGCCTTTACATGGGCAATTCTGTCTGGGTTTAATTTGGTTCTGGTTTTTGCCTCATTCGCCCAGACTTCAGCGGTAATGGTGCCATTACCCGGCAACGCAAGCCCCACGACCTCGGCCAGGCAATTCATGGAATTGGCGGTGAACATCCCTGCGCAGGATCCACACCCCGGGCAGCTATTTTCAGCCAATTCATCCAATTCAGCCTCGCTCATGTTGCCGGCAGCCTGCTTTCCAAGACCTTCAAAAATCGTAATGAGATCACCGCCGGCAGCACCTGCCAGCATGGGGCCACCAGACACATACACCGACGGAAGATCCAGACGCGCCATGGCATTAAACATCCCCGGACCGATTTTATCGCAGTTGCCGATAGCCACCCAGGCATCACAGGGATGTGCCGTTATGACGGATTCAATCTGATCGGTAATAAGTTCCCGAGACGGAAGGGAATATTTCATCCCAAAATGCCCCATGGCAATACCATCGCAAATGGCAGCACCGATATTGGCATACCAGACAGTAAATCCCAGCTGCTCCAATTCCTGACGCATGATGTCCCCTAGAATATTGAGATGGGCATGGCCGGGAATATGCGTGGTATAAGAGTTGACAATGGTCACTATCGGTTTGTTCAACGCTTTCATGGAATCGATAACGCCAGCCGCTTTCATAAGGGACGCCTGGGGATGCTTGGTCTTCCCTTCTGTAATGAGCTTGCTCCCATAACGGCGAAGGTTTTCAATTCCTTCATGAATAAAGGGCGCTTTCTTTTTTTCATTTTTTTCCATAGGTCTCTCCTTACGTATCGTGTAAATTAAGGTCCCTTTAAAATTCAGCAACTACAAACGGGTTGCATTTTCGATAAACATCCACAAATCCCCATGCTTTCAGCTTCGATAGCACGTCATGTTCTTTGGGGTGGAACCCGACGTGCCCCAATAGCTTTTCAGGATCATACACATCCATCGGCGCCGGCGCCACATTAAAATCGCCCACCCAAATCAACGGATCATTGGGTGAGTAATAGGTCTCAAAATAGCCATATAATCGATCCAGCCAATCGAGTTTATAGACAAACTTGTCGGTATCCGGAGACTCTCCCTGGGGCACATAGGTGTTGACAATATCAACGCCGTCTACATTGACCGCAATAAGGCGGGGCCCCTCTTCGTGATCCGCTTCATTAAACCCGATGCGAACATGCCCTGGTTTGCCTCGAGTCAATACCGCAACACCATTGTAGCTTTTCTGACCTTTAAAAACACTTTCATATCCGGCATCTGCCAGCGATTTGCAAGGGAAATCAGGATCCTGAACCTTGGTTTCCTGAACGCAGAGAACATCCGGGCTCTCTTTTTGAAGCCAACCCAACAGAATCGGCATCCTGGCACGAATGCCATTGGCAATAAAGGTTGCAATTCTCACCGCATTGCCCGTCATGAAAAGCTACTGTTTTTGTTGTGTTACCAGACCCACCCCCCCCACGTCAATCTGCACTTAAAACCAATATCTAAAGCAGGTTGTGGTTATGGCACACATACGGGTGTCAAATTTATCCACAAACTGTTATATTGTGATCCCTGCAAGGGGACAACGAATTTATGACCGAAACAAATTTATCGTCAGGATACCTGCTTTATGAATAAGGATATGAAATTAAGAGTTATTCCAAAAGAAAAAGCCGTTTTCTGGATGGATGAACATGGGCGCTGGCATAATGTCCATGGGCCGATCGAACATCCAAAGATTATCAATTATTTTCATGCGGCCATCCAGAAGGATAAAAATGGGTATTTTCTCTATCAGGAATATGATAATATTCAGGAAAAGGTCTATTTCCCCTATCAGGAGACAGCCATTTTTGTTTTCGATGTCATTCTGAAAGATGATATCATCCTGGTGCTCAACACGCGGCGAACGATTCCCCTCACGCCGGAAAACCTTTTGGTTGAAAAGGATCAACTTTATATGACACTTGGGGAAGAAAAGGTAAAATTTACCGAAAAGGCATTATTGAAACTTTCAACCTGTTTAGAGCAAAAAGAGGATGGATATTATTTTAACTACAGAGCCCATTCATTCAAAATATGTGACTAAACAGCAAAGGCCCGCTATTTGATCCGCTGGCCCGCATCTAATGACAAATTGCATACTACTGGGTTGCTATTCATGGGCATGGGGCGCACTCCCGTGAACGTGGGCATGGGCATGCTGATGAAATTGGACAACCCCGTCAGAAACGATCTTACCGTCTTTCATCATGAGTATATAATCAGTCACTTCTGCCAAAAAATCGAATTCATGGGAGATGATAAGATAGGACAGGTCCAGTCGCCGGAGAACGGTCTGAAGTTTTTCGGTTGTCTTTTCATCGAGACCGGCCGTTGGTTCATCCAATAGCAGAATTTCCGGATTCATTGCCAACACCGTGGCCATGGCAACCATACGCTTCTCGCCGCCTGAGAGTTGATGGGTTATACGTTTTTCGAATTCCGCCATCCCAAGAGAAGCGAGGGTTTCCCGGGCAATGGCAATCGCTTTTTCGGAAGATTTGAGTTGATTCAGGGGACCAAAGGCCACATCTTCCAACACGGTAGGAGAAAAAAGCTGGTCATCGGCGTCCTGGAAAAGCAACCCGATTCTATGGCGCACCATTTGAAACTCTTTTTCCGTCGCCACGGATTGGCCGAATATTTCTATGGTTCCCGAGCTTACCGGCAAGAGCCCCATGATGAGGTGGAACAAGGTGGTTTTACCGCTCCCATTGGGCCCGATTAAACCGATTCGCTTTCCCAGAGGCAGTGTAAAATTAACTTTGTTCAGCACAGGGAAGCCATTCTGATAATTGAAGGAAACGTCTTTCAGTTGAATTAGAGACGGTGGGGTATTCATCGTTTGGATAATTTTCCTGTTTTCATAATAGCATTCTTATGACATAAATTGAAAGATGGTTCAAGAATTTGCTTGACAAAATATTGCAAAGACTTAATATTGAATATTTTTTTATTGAGCTGAAATATTCGGCATATTGAAGGAGGGATAACGCATGTACGCGGTAGTAACCACCGGCGGCAAACAATACAGAGTACAGGAAGGTGATGTACTCCGTTTTGAAAAAATTGAAGGTGACATAGGGACCTCTGTTTCCTTTGATAATGTTTTAATGGTTTCCGATGGCGAAATAGTTCAGATTGGGCAACCGGTTTTGGAAAATGCGGTCGTCCATGGACATATTGCCGAACAAGATAAAGCCAAAAAGATTATTGTCTTTAAATACAAAAGACGCAAACGATATCGACGCAAGCAGGGACATCGGCAAAGTTACACAGCGGTGAAGATCGACCGCATCGAGATGTAACGCAGGCAGTTTCCCTTATTCTGACAATTATTCCATAATGCTTTAGGGAGTTTGGATAAATGGCACATAAAAAAGCGGGCGGAAGCTCAAAAAACGGTCGCGACAGCAATGCCCAACGGCGAGGCATTAAACGATATGGGGGCCAACAGGTACAGGCAGGCAATATTCTGGTGCGGCAATTAGGAACTCGAATCCATCCGGGAAACAACGTTGGAATGGGTAAAGATTACACACTGTTTTCTAAAATTGATGGCATTGTTACCTATGAGCGCTTGGGAAGAGACCGAAAAAAAGTTAGTGTCTATGCAGCGTGAAATTCGTAGATGAAGCAATCATTACCGTCCAGGCGGGCCATGGCGGAAGCGGATGTGTCAGTTTTCGGCGTGAAAAATTTATTCCCAAAGGGGGGCCCGACGGCGGAGATGGCGGTAAGGGGGGGGACGTTATTTTCAGGGCCACGACCCGGCGCCGAACCCTTTACCAGTTCAGGTTTAAACGCCAATTCCAGGCAAAAAACGGTACTCCCGGCCAAGGAAGCCAGAAAACAGGGAAAAACGGGCAAGATCTGATCATCGATATCCCCCCGGGTTCCCTCGTTAGCGACAAGGAGACCGGCCAGGTCGTATATGACTTCACCACACCCGGTGAATCGTTTACTGTTGCAAAAGGTGGGCGAGGCGGCAGGGGAAACGCCCGATTTAAAACATCCACCCATCGTACCCCTCGTTTTTCCCAGCCCGGAGAACCGGGCGAGCATTTCACACTCAGCATTGAGCTTAAGCTACTGGCGGACGTGGGAATAATCGGTTTGCCCAATGCCGGCAAATCAACGCTGATCAGCAAAATTTCGTCTGCTCATCCCAAAATCGGCAACTACCCATTTACAACCCTCTCGCCAGAACTTGGTGTGGTAAATACGGACTGGGGAGAACCTTTTGTTGTGGCGGATATACCCGGCCTTATCGAGGGCGCTCACCAGGGTGCCGGTCTTGGCATACAATTTTTAAAGCACATAGAACGAACGCGGATACTGATCCACCTGATTGATGCATCAAGCATCGACCCGGAGGTGCCGACAAGGGGTTATGAAACCATTCAAAATGAATTACAGCGATACAAAGAAGCCCTCGCTTCTAAACCCCAGCTGATTGTTTTAAACAAACTTGATCTGCCGGAGACAAGGCCCTTGGCAGATGCATTCCATACCAAACTGGCTGACAAAAAAATCCTTGAGATCTCCGCCCAAGACGGTAACGGTATTAAAGCGCTCCTATCGAATATTGTAAAACTCTTAGAAAAACACAATGGCTCTTAATACAACACCCTATTTTGCGAATGTAAAACGTGCTGTTGTAAAAATTGGGAGTAATGTTCTCACGGCTCCCGGTAGCCTCAATGAAAAGGCAATTCGATCCATCAGCCGTCAGATCAGTCAGCTTATGGATAGAGGCATTGACGTTATCCTGGTATCGTCTGGTGCCATGGCCTCAGGACTTAAAAAAATCGGGTTGACAAAACGTCCGGAAGAAATTCCCAAGCGGCAGGCCGTTGCAGCGGTGGGTCAGGCTGGTCTTATGCTGGCCTATGAAAAGGCCTTTGGCCGGTATCAAAAAAAGGTCGCTCAAATCCTTCTGACCAGTGAGGACCTGAGCAATCGAAAACGATATCTGAATGCGAGAAACACCTTTGTAACACTCCTTTCATGGCACATTGTACCCATTATCAACGAAAATGACACTGTGGCAGTGGAGTCCATCAAATTTGGGGACAATGACTACCTGTCCGCACGGATCTGCCTGATGCTCGATGCCGACATTCTCATTTTACTGACGGACATTGACGGATTGTATACCAAGGATCCCCGGTCCAATCATGACGCAAAACTAATTCAAACCATTACGACCATCAGTAAAAAGATCCAACAAATGGCCAATGATATACCAGGCGCCTTGGGGACCGGCGGGATGTCAAGCAAGATAAAAGCGGCACGAACGGTCACATCGGCCGGTATTCCCATGGTAATTGCCAATGGCGGAGTGCCGAACATTTTAACCAAACTATTTTCCGGCAGACAACATGGCACCTATTTTATACCGAAGCAAAAACGGCTGGCCAGTAAAAAGTGTTGGATTGCCTATAATCTTAAACCCAAAGGGGCATTACGCGTTGATGCCGGTGCACTCAACGCCCTGATTCTAAACGGGAAAAGTTTATTGCCGATCGGCATCACATCGGTTGAGGACGATTTTGAGGCGGGGGCACCTGTAGATATCATTTCGGCAGATGGACAGGTGGTGGGAATTGGTCTCGTCAATTATGGATCAGCTGACATTCGCAAAATTATGGGGTTGAAAACAAGTCAGATTGCCGATTGTTTGGGACAAAAGACCTATGATGAAATCATTCATCGGGACAACCTGGCCATAACCCATCAAGAATAGTTTAAGGAGGAAGATATGTCTGTTGACGTCGAAATAATCACAATGGCAAAGCAGGCCAGGCAGGCTTCCATGGAGATGGCCCGCTGCTCATCGACCCAAAAGAACGAAGCGCTGCTAAAAATTGCTGAAACGCTGGAACTGGATACCAAAGACATCAAAAAAGAGAACCAAAAGGATTTGGAGAAAGCCAAAGCAGCGGGGTTGTCCGATGCGATGATCGATCGATTGACCATTTCCGATAGTACAGTTACCGCAATGGCCAACGGCCTTCGTGAAATTGTCCATCTGCCAGACCCGGTCGGTGCTGTCAGCGCGGCATGGCTACGCCCGAATGGGCTGCAAGTATCAAAAATGAGAATCCCGCTGGGTGTTATTGGCATCATCTACGAATCACGACCGAATGTCACCATTGATGCCGCCGGCCTTTGCCTGAAGGCCGGCAATGCGGTGATCCTGCGTGGAGGATCCGAAGCCCTGCATTCCAACCAGGCACTGGCCGATCGGGTCAGCCGCGCTTTAAACAGTGTTGGGCTACCTGAATCTGCAGTCCAGGTGGTTCCCACCCGGGACCGGAATGCCGTCAATGCCCTGTTGCAACAGGAGGAATACATTGATTTGATCATCCCAAGGGGTGGTGAAGGGTTGATCCGCTTTGTGGTCGAGAATTCCAAAATACCGGTTTTAAAGCATTATAAAGGGGTTTGCCATGTCTTTGTGGACGACTCTGCCGATCTCGATATGGCAATCGACATTGCATATAATGCAAAAGTACAACGCCCTGGGGTTTGTAATGCAATGGAAACCCTCCTTGTTCATGAGGCGGTTGCCGAAGAATTTTTGCCGAAGATGAAGGCCAAATTTGATGGTGCCGGTGTTGAGATGCGCGGGTGTGAGCGGACACGCCAAATTCTATCAGATGTCGCCCCGGCCAATGAAGGCGATTGGCCGGCGGAATACCTGGATCTGATCTGTGCCGTTAAAATAGCCACGGATATGGCAGAAGCAATTGACCACATCAACTGCTACGGCTCTAAACATACTGAGGCCATCGTCACCACCCATTACGGACGCGCCAGGCAATTCCTGAAAGAGGCAGACGCATCTGTCGTTCTGGTCAATGCCTCTACCCGGTTTAATGATGGTGGTCAGCTTGGGCTGGGCGCTGAAATTGGTATCAGCACCTCAAAACTTCACGCATTTGGCCCCATGGGCCTGGAGGAATTAACAACCACTAAATTTGTGGTCTATGGGGACGGACAAATTCGTCTATGACCACAGGGATTATACCCTAACTTTGGCATGCCCCGAGTGCTGGGGCGAACACTTGAGGATATTTTGAAACGTATTGGGCTGTTTGGCGGCACCTTTAACCCCATCCACTTGGGGCACCTCTGGGCGGCGAACAGTGTGCAGAAAAAATTCGGTCTGGACCACATCGTTTTCATTCCATCAGCCGTTCCGCCACACAAATCGCCGGATGGTATCGAGCCGGCCGAAGCTCGTCTTGAAATGCTTCGTTTGGCCCTAGACAAAAACCCATATTTCTCAGCTTCTGATGTTGAGCTAAACCGAAAAGGACCAAGTTACACAATTGACACGGTCCGTTATTTTCAGTCAAATGCCGATCCAGGCACGCACTTTTTTATGATTATCGGAATCGATGCGTTTATTGAAATGAATACCTGGAAATCATTTCAAAATCTTTTCAATCACGTTCCCATGATAGTCTTGTCTCGACCGGATGATGCCGCCGGCGCTACAGAATCCTTTTTTCAAAGAGTCCAACATTTTTTAATGACGCATATTTCAACAGACTATGTATTTTCATCCGACAAAAGCCATTTTTCCCACCCACATCAAGAAGTTGTTTACCTGTTTGAGCACACCATGCTGGATATCTCAGCCACCATGATTCGTAAAAAGATAATTTGCGGGGAAACCATTGACGACTTGGTACCGCAACCTGTAGACTTTTATATTTTAGAAAAAGGACTTTACCGATAATGGATGCGCCAGCCACATCACTGGAAAATGAATTAGACGTCTATGTACAGGCCTTGCTGGAAAAAAAGGCATTTAACATATCTATTTTAGATCTGCGAGGCCTGACCTCAATTGCCGACGCGTTCATTTTATGCAGCGGCCGTTCGAACCGCCAAGTCTCGGCTATCGCTGAGCATATACATACGACCTTGAAAAAAAAGGGGATTTATCCGCTTAACGTTGAAGGCACCAAAGAAGGGCACTGGGTTTTAATTGACTACGGGCATGTAATCATCCATGTATTTTTTGAGCCGATCAGAGAATTTTATGATCTCGAAAGCCTCTGGCAAGATGCCAAGCTTATCACCCCTCCCAGCCTCTTGAAACCAGCCTCTGTCCAGACAGAAAAGGAACCGACCCATGAATTCTAAGCAACCGTGTATGCTAATCATACTGGATGGGTGGGGGATTGATGCCAGCCAGTCATCAAACGCCGTTTTCAATGCGAACACCCCTGTTCTTGACAATCTTTTCAAGGATTATCCATCAACCCAGCTTCTGTGTTCTGGTGAAGCGGTCGGATTGCCTGCCGGATTCATGGGAAACTCCGAAGTTGGGCATCTCAATATCGGCGCCGGGCGCGTGGTATATCAGGAGCTTCTGCGAATCGATAAAGCCATTGCCGACGAGACCTTTTTTGATAATGACGCCCTGAAGGCAGTCATGAACCGGGTATCTGCAAGTGGCACCAAACTCCATTTGATGGGTCTATCGTCTGACAGCGGTGTGCACAGCCATTTGAATCACCTCTATGCCCTATTGAAGATGGCAGCCCGGCAAAAAGTGCCACAAACTTATGTGCATGCCATCACCGATGGCAGGGACAGCCCACCGGATAGTGGCATTCATTATATCCGGGAAATTCAGAACCACATCAGCGCATCCGGCTATGGTTGTATCGCCAGTATATGCGGGCGGTACTATGCTATGGATCGGGATAAGCGATGGCAAAGGACACAAAAAGCCTTTGATTTGTATACCCTGGGTACCGGCCATCAGGAATCAGATGCTTTAGAAGCCGTTTCCCGTGCCTATGATCGGAATGAAACGGATGAATTTATCAAACCGATTGTATTGGTAAATGATCATGGTGCTCCCAATGGACCCATAGAAGATGGTGACGGCATTATTGTTTTTAATTTTCGGGCGGATCGTGTCCGGCAGCTTACCGAAGCATTCATCAGTGAAGATTTTTCCGAATTTTCTCGTCAGCGAACTCCCCGCCTATGCGATTACGTCTGCATGACATCTTATGATGAAAAGTTTGACACACCAGTGGCATTTCCGCCCATGCGACTTGAAAAAATTTTAGGGGAAGTTGTCAGCAAACAGGGGGGCACCCAACTCCGAATTGCAGAAACAGAAAAATACGCCCATGTTACGTATTTTTTTAACGGCGGTGAGGAGGCCCCATTTCCACGAGAAGAACGCTGCCTGGTTCCATCTCCCAGAGATGTCCCCACCTACGACCATAAACCGGAAATGAGTGCAGACCTGGTAACCGATGAATTGCTGAACAGAATGAAGACAACCGCCTATGATCTGGTTGTGCTTAATTTTGCTAACATGGATATGGTGGGTCATACGGGTATCATGCCCGCTGCCATAAAGGCTTGTGAAACCGTAGATCGATGCGTCGGCAAAATACTCGACCAATTAAAACTGAATGGTGGGGTTGCCATTGTTACGGCAGACCATGGCAACGCTGAAAAAATGAAGGATGAAAATGGGAATCCGCATACCGCCCACACCCTTAATCCGGTGCCGTTTATTCTGGTAGACGATCAGCTAAAATCGGCATCACTGCGACAAGGGAAATTAGGCGATATCGCACCAACCATATTAGAGTTGATGGGAATTGAAAAACCCGAAGCGATGACCGGACGCTCTTTGATCATTCGTTCGTGACAGGAAGATCATATGAACTCAGTACAGATGATTACCGATTTTATTACCGGCAGGCCAGTCCCCGATATCGGGGCCGAAGCGAATCGTCAAATAATTGAGAAACTACTCATCACCCAAAAGGGCTATGATAAGTCGAATGTTGAAGTGGATGTGAACATAAGGCTCACAATCGACGGCAAACCATACCAGTCCCAAGCCGACCTGGTGATAAAGGTTGGAGGCAAGCGCATTATGGTCATCAAATGCGTAGCCGGCTCTTTAGGTTCCAGAGAAAGGGAAGTTGTGTCTGCCGCAAGGCTATTGGACACCTATCAGATTCCGTTTGCTGTTGTATCGGATGGAGATAGCGCAATCCTTCTTGATACGATATCCGGGAAAAAAATAAAGGAAGGCCCGGACGCAATCCCGTCCTTGGAAGCGGTATCAAATCGGTTTGATAAACTCGAATTCATACCTGTTTCACCTAAAAAAATCGAACGGGAAAAGCTTGTATTCCGGACCTATGATATGGAAAACATCAACGTTCATCGGGATATCAACACATGATATCGTTAACGATTCAAGCATCTTAAACGAATTTGTGCCTATTCTCCAGCCACATCCTTTCCACAATGTTTACACACATTGGCCCGTTGTTTGATTATCTCTGCGCAAAAGGGGCACTCACGGGTAAAAAACCTGGCATGAATTTTCTTGATTGATTCGTTCACTTTATCTTGAAGGACTTCATTACCGAATTTCAATGCTTGTAATGGATCGATCGCCTCAAGCACACCAATATCGCCAATCATCTCAGCTGCTTTTAAACGGACCCGGGCCGGTTCAGTGGAATCCGTCAAGATCTTTAATACCGTAACGCCATCGTTATCATTGTAGCAATCCGCTAGTATGGAAAATCCGCGTTTAATGGACTCTTTTAGCATCTCCTGCTGCATCACAACTTGGTCATCAACCACTTGGCCACTGCCTCCCAGAGAACTGAACACCGGCATGCACTCAAAATTGGTGCTTCCCGGATAGCAAATACACCGGCAGGATGAGCGATGCCCGAAATTTTCCAACATATGCTCCCACCCGTCCTTGTAGGTAGGGCATTCATCATTGAAACATACAAATAAATAAGGGGTTCCCCACCCCAAACCGTCGCCCATATTTACCGGGGGCACTTCCCAAATACTCATCTCCTGGCTGCAATAAGGGCATTTGGGCTTCTCCATATCCAACACTTTCTCAAGAATCTCTTCTCTTGTTTCAAAAGCCATATATTTTCTCCTTCAAAGCGGAATATCGTAACTAAAATTCAGGCATAAAATCCCAAGTCAATTAAATTGAAAAACAAAAAGACAGTGCGCTAAAGCTAAGATGCAGGCGAGGGTTTGTCAACCAATCATAGATCCAAACCATTCGTCCCGGTTGTGTCAAAAAAATGACTTTCCAGGCAAAAAAGTCTGAAAACTGACAAGACAAACTGGAAAATTTTTCCTACTACCAACGAAGTCTTTCTTAAATTCGTTTATTTTCAGATATTTATTTTATGGCATCCATATTGCATAAACGTAAGGCATCGCCATGCTAATACCCAAAAAGTATCACACATTATCTTGCTATAGGTGTTTACATGTTGCCAAATATTAAAAAAATATTCCTCAATTTCAGTGCCACCACCAGTGCTGTCTTGGGTATCGCCAAACGGATAGATTACAAGACGCTGAACCATTATATCATCAGCATGAATGAGTGCCATTGCCTGGATGGCATTCTGGTGGAAGCATCCCGATGCCTAAAGGAAATCCTTAATTATCAGCTGTTTGCCTTTGCATTCCAAGACCATCAAAATGTGGAGGTCTGGATTGATCCAAGGATTTATCAAAAACCGCTTCGAAAGATAATCGAGCAGGATTTTGGAACATCCTCCCCTGTCCAGATCCATTTCATAAATGAGCTGGAGACAAGCACACCACGACAAGTATCCTTTCGCAGCAGTGAGTTGCTGTCCCATATGATCATGAATGGCCACAGCCTGGCCCGGCTTTATGTGCTCCCAAAGCGGAACATGCTACCCTATCATAATGAAATTTTGACAACTATCGTTAAAACCCTCGGGGTAGCTCTTAATAATTACTTAAATATCAAAAAATTAGAAAGTGACGTTGCCTTTGACCCCCTTACCAACTGTTATAACCGGAGAGAGCTCGACCGGCTCATTGAGCATACGATTGCGAATGCTCAGCGGCACCACACCCCGCTGTCAGTAATAATGCTTGACATCGACCACTTCAAACTGGTCAACGACACCTATGGTCACCCGGCTGGAGACGCAGTGTTGGAACAAATTGCTCACGCCGTTCAAGCCGCTATTCGAAAGGGGGATTACCTGGCGCGTTATGGCGGTGAGGAGTTTGTAGTGGTCCTGCAGGATACAAAATTGCAGAAGGCCATCGGTCTTGCAAAGAGGCTGAAACATATTCTGGAAAATTTAGCCATCCGCCTTCCAGATGGACGAGTGATTCAAAAAACGGCCAGCTTTGGTGTCGCGGCCCTGAAACCCCATAGTGATAAGGCACACCTCATCAAAGAAGCCGACGAAATGTTATACAAAGCCAAAACCATGGGAAGAAACACCGTAATGCCAAGCCTCAATCTATGTTGTGTCGGAGATTGCAATGCGCACTCGCTCACTGAAGAGGTCAAATAAGCGATTATTAAGCCATCTAAAAAAAAAGACCATTCTTCCCTGCATTGTCTTCAACGAGGAAAGAATGGTCAAAAAGAATACAATCGAACCTGATTTATCGTAAAATAATCAGGCCATTTATTACCTGTTTTCAGGTCGCAAAGACCGAACAGCAGCACCAGCACGCCACATTTCCGAATTCTTGATCACATCAAGTTCTTCCCTGAGTTTTTCCATGTAACCGGGCGCATTGTTCTTTTCAAGAACAATTTGGGTCTCTTTTCCCGACACCACACTTTCATAAAGTTCATCAAACACTGGCACAACAGCATCCCTGAACCTTGGTGCCCAATCCAGAGCCCCCCTCTGGGCGGTGGTGCTGCAATTGGCAAACATCCAATCCATACCGTTTTCCGCCACCAAGCGGATCAGGCTCTGGGTCAATTCCTCAACCGTTTCGTTAAAGGCCTCACTGGGGCTGTGACCATGCTTCCTCAACAAATTGTATTGCGCTTCCATAACGCCCGCCAGACACCCCATGAGCACACCGCGCTCACCAGTCAAATCGCTATGGACCTCTTGTTCAAAAGTGGTCGGAAAAAGGTAACCGGACCCGATAGCAATCCCCAGCGCAATGGTACGCTCTTTGGCGCGACCGGTATAGTCCTGGAATACTGCATAACTTGAGTTAATACCGCTGCCATCAAGAAAGTTCAGACGAACATTTCGTCCTGAACCTTTAGGGGCCACAAGAATGACATCAACGTTGTCCGGTGGGATCACATGGGTTTGGTCCTTGTAAACAATTGAAAAACCGTGGGAAAAATAAAGCGCATCCCCCGGATTAAGGCATTTTTTAACCATATCCCAGGTAGCCATCTGGCCAGCGTCTGATAGCAGGTACTGAATAACCGTACCCCGTTTGGCGGCTTCTTCAATTGAAAAAAGGGTTTCGCCGGGAACAAACCCGTCAGCAATGGCTTTTTCCCAATACACCTTGTCCGATTCAAGCTGACCGATAATGACCGAAAAGCCATTGTCTCTCAAATTCAATGCCTGAGCCGGCCCCTGAACGCCATAACCCAGAATAGCAATCGTTTCATTGGCCAGCACTTCTCGTGCCTTTTCCAGTGGAAACTCTTCCGATGTGGTGACCTCTTCAACGACGCCGCCAAAATCAATTTGTGCCATAATACCCTCCTTCAATAGCTTAGTGCTGTATCACGAAATTTTATGCAAAAAATATTGTCTTATTATAAAAATAAAGCAATAACGAAGTGTGAGCGCTGTATTCACATTTTGTAAATTGAGAATACCGGAATTTACTAAAAATTATTTACATAAACCCCATTTTTTATTTTGTCAAAACAAACTTTAATCATTTTTGCTTGTCAAGGGTGGGATCTTGAGCATACAATAAAATTTGGTTGATTTCTACAAAGGCATTAATCTCTATCGGTATAATTGTTTTGCATGATATGCCGCGGTGATGTTCCTTTGCAAGGGCTAATAAAAATAACTCAGGAGGTGTAAAATGGCACAGAATATTCTACTGGCTTTTGATGATTCGAAAAATGCATTTCGCGCCGTCGAATTTGTTGCACGGACGTTTCCCCCTGAAAACAACGTCACCCTGTTTCATGTTCTCCCGGACACAGCGGTTTTATGCGAGCTCCATAGTCCTGAATTAACAGACTATTTTATTTCACAACAAAGCAATTTTTGTGCGCTTGAGGCCAAAAAGAAGGCTATCATGGAAGATGCCATTAAAAACGCCAAAGGTCATCTCGAATCCGCTGGCTTTCCTGAAAATCACATTGCCATTAAAATTGATACCAAAAAGAGTGGTGTGGCCAGAGATATCCTACGAGAAGCTAAAAACGGCTATGATATTATCGTATTAGGCCGAAGAGGGCTTTCAGGCATAAAGGAATTTTTCCTCGGCAGCGTCTCCCAAAAAGTCATGCACGCCGCAAAAGAAGTGTCAGTACTGGTGGTCAATTAATCATCACCAGTAAACAGAAAAGATCGGTCACGGTCACAAAATCAATCCCGTACGCGTCAGTGATGACACTCATCGCCAGGAGTTAGCAAGCATGACAAGATGGAAGGCATTGCTTTGCCTTTTTGTTATAGGGCTTATGTTCCAGGGGTGTATCCCTCATTTTTGGTTACAAGAAAAAAAAGAGATTGTTGTCGAGCGGGCGCCTGTTTTATCTAAACCTGTTTTATCTACACAAGATAACTCCCTTGAACCGATGAAACAGAAACTTAAGGCTCTGGAACAAGCCACGGTAACCTGTAATGAGCAAATAGAAGACCTTCAAAACAGCATCGAAAAACTCCAAAACGAAAACATGACGCTGGCCCAAGCTGCCGCGACGCTAAAATCGGATCTTGACAAAAAGGACCGAATACTTGCACTTCAAAGCAACGTTATTCAGCTGTTGGATGATCCGCAAAAAACAATTGAAAATGGGCTCCAAAAACAGATTATGGCCGAAAATTTAACGAACTACCAGGTAAAGTCCCAGGAACAGGCGATCAAGTTTGTTTTTTGGAACCAAATCATGTTTGCGCCCGGAAAGACCGAACTTTCTTTAAACGGACAAGCCATTCTGAAAAGACTGGCAAAAGATTTATCCGGCCGATATAAAGATTGCTGCATCGCGGTGGAAGGCCATACGGACAATAGGAAATTAGGCAAAGATTCATCATTTGAAACCAATTGGGAGCTGTCGGCTGCCAGGGCAATCACTGTGGTTCGTTTTCTTCAGGAAGAAGCGAATGTGGCTCCCGAACGCTTATCTGCATGCAGTTTTGCCCAATTCCGCCCGGTAGCATCCAACGACACGCCAGAAGAAAGAAGAAAAAACAGGAGAATCGAAATTTTTCTATCTCAAAACCGATGATTACAAACGGTTGGCGGGCCTCAGTTGGGTGGCACGGCTTGATCTTGAAATTCAATCACCTCCCGAACCTTCTGGCTTAATTTGAATATATCAAACGGTTTTTCAATGAACCCATTGCACCCCAATGCAAGCAGTTCTTGTGCTTTGAAATTTAGACCGTAACCACTGCAGAGAAGGATCTTCATCTCTGGCCGAATTGCACGAATCGCATTAAAGACCTCCTGACCTGTCATTCCCGGCATTATCATATCCAGAATTACCAAATCCGGCATGTTCGTGTTTTCTCGCAGCAAGGTCAGTGCTTTTTTCCCTGAGTCTGCGATGACGACTTCATACCCAAGTTCTGTTAACATAAGAAGCCCCACGTCAATTACTTCCGGCTGATCATCCACCAGCAATATCGTCTCATGGCCGCGGGATAGCTTAATTTTGTGTTCTGGATCTTTTTGAATCGTTTCATCCGAAGCCGGCAAAAAAAATTGAAACGTACTCCCCCGGTCCTTTTTACTCACTGCCCGAATTGTCCCCTTATGGTTTTTAATAATCCCATAAACAGAGGCAAGACCCAAGCCGGTCCCCTCCCCCAGAGGCTTTGTGGTAAAAAAGGGTTCAAACACGCGCCCCGTGGTCTCCTCATCCATGCCAACACCGGTATCGGTCACCGACACACTGATATAATCACCGGGAGGAATCCCCTGCCCGACACAGTCGGCAGGTGCCAACACGCAATTTTTCGTTTCGATATACAAATCACCTTTTTCAGCCATGGCATGCGCTGCATTCAGAAATAAATTGAGCATCACCTGCTCTATCTGGGCATGGTCCACGTACACCGTCTGGAGCGCCATTTCAAATTTTGTATGGACCTTTATCTCACGACGGGTCCGCTGAAACATACGGACGCTTTTTTCGATTAATTCATTCAAGTGGGTGCTTTTTGCCTGATATTTACCGCCCCGGGCAAATCCGAGCAACTGACGCGTTAAATTGGCTGCATTTTGAACTGTTTTTTCTATCTCATCAACATATTGTCCAAAGTGTCCATCAAGCTTTGTATCCAACCGTATGAGCGAAATACGACCCTGGATTGCCATCAAAAGGTTATTGAAATCATGGGCCACCCCACCGGCAAGGGTGCCGATGGCCTGCATTTTTTGGGCCTGAAACAACTGTTCCTCAAGTTTCTTTTTCTCTTTCTCGGCTTTTAGCTGGGCGGTCAAGTCTCTGGCCACATGCAACAATACCGGCTTTCCGCGATAGGCAATGGCCCGAGAATTGATCTCAACAGGCAATAGGGTACCATCTTTATGCCGATGGGAAGTTGTCACCGTTATTTTCAACATTTTTTGTCTATCATTTTCGAAAGTCAGCTGCCGATTGAATTCATCGATATCCAAGAACGGTATCAGATCGGACAGAGTCGTTTTTGAAAAATCTTCAGCTGCATAGCCCAAACGCAGATAAGTGGCCTCATTGGCCATAATAATGTCTCCCTGGCCGTCAACCAGATAAACAGCGTCATCCACGTTTGCCAATAACTCATTGTATCGCGATTTTTCTTCAGCATTGATCAAGTTGAACAGCATATGATCAAAGGCCTGGTTCAGCACCCGAAATTCTACAAACGTCATCGTACTGGTACCAAAAACCACCTTTTTATTACCCTCAGAAATTTGAATTGCCTTATTCGCCATCTCTCCAAGTGGGCGGGACAGTTGGCGCGCAAGAAATATTGAAATCGACAATGATAGCACGAGCACCCAAAAGCAAGACAACCCCATTACCACAGAAAGCCCTGTCTTTTCCTCAATCAGCTCTTTACGGGACGAGACCAAAAATGTAGCCGGACTATTTCGGAGAGAGGAAACCGCCCATTCAGATGACGCTATTCTGAATGGGCGATCAGATTCTCCAGGCAATTCCAACTTAGCATCAATGGGCAACATCGCTCTTGATAACACCCCCAATAGTCCCGTTGGTGTGATAACCCCCACATCGCCACCGGTAGCATCCCGAACAGCTTCGGAAAGCTGCCGGTCCTGCATCATGTCGTAAATGATGAAAACGGATCCCATTTGACGATCCCGGTCCACAATCGGCATGCCAAAACACCAAATCAAGCAATCTTGATCATTGATATGCCGATACTGCCCCTGGGGAAGGGCGTCAAACATTTGATGGGCCTGTTGCCCATAAAGCTCTCCACCGCGTTGGTAAACAACCTCTCCTGTTTTTTTCATCCGGACGAAAAAAGCAACACCATGCGCGATGCTTTCCATCTGGTTAACCCGAAATTTCAACTGGCTGGTATCATTTAGCATCATTGTGACCCGAATTGTATTGTCCTTGGCGAGGGCTTGAAGTCCGCGGTAGACCTCATTGACCCTGTTCTCAAGCACCACCTCAACCTGGCCCTTTTCCGATAGCAGTTTATTTCTAAATTCAGACTCCAACCGGAACCCGAAATAGAGATAAAACATCAATGAAATGACGACCACGGTACCGGTCACCAAGGTGACAATCATCAAGGTCAAATATTTTGAAAAGCTTCTGGGATGAGATGCCGCCAAAATGGCTTCTCCTGGCTTATTATATGCTTACACAGCGGTTCAGCATTGGTTCCCCCTGACCGGTGTCATGCAATTCATTACTAATAATCAATAAAAAATTTGTATGACACTAATTTCAGTTTTATGGTAAGGGGTGGGATAAAAAAATTACAACCCTTTCATTGGAAATTTCAATGAAAGGCAACACTTCGGTCCTTTTATAAAAAAAAGGAGACACGGCATGTCATTTGATTTAGAGCGCCGGCATTTTTTAACATTACTCGACTTTTCGCCTCAGGAGATACAATACCTGATTGATCTTTCAATAAAACTCAAGAAGGATAAATATTCAGGTGCTGAAAAGCAATACCTAAGGGGCAAAAATATCGTACTAATTTTTGAAAAATCATCCACAAGGACCCGATGCGCCTTCGAAACAGCGGCCTTTGACCAAGGAGCACGGGTAACCTATATCGATTCAACCGGCTCCCAGATCGGTCATAAGGAATCTATTAAGGACACGGCTCGGGTCCTTGGCAGAATGTACGATGGCATTGAGTACAGGGGATATGGGCAGAAAAGGGTTGAAGAACTGGCCCGATATGCCGGGGTGCCGGTCTGGAATGGCCTCACCGATGAATTCCATCCCACCCAGGTACTGGCCGATTTGCATACGATGGTTGAGCATATTGACAAACCGCTCCATCAGGTATCTCTTGCCTACCTGGGGGACGCACGAAATAATATGGGAAACTCTCTGCTGATCGGTGCTGCCAAAATGGGAATGGACTTTCGCGCCGTAGCGCCGAAAAAGGTGCAGCCAGATGTTTCTCTGGTGAGCCAGGCATCCGCTATCGCCAAAGAAACAGGCGCCCGCCTGACGATAACGGAAGACGTTGGTTTTGGTGTCAAGGGCTGTGATTTTCTTTATACCGATGTGTGGGTCTCCATGGGAGAACCCGAAAGCGTCTGGAAAGAGCGGATTGAACTTCTTTTACCCTACCAGATAAATTCAGCCACCATGGAAAAGACCGACAATCCAAACGTAAAATTTCTTCACTGCCTTCCCGCTTTTCACAACAGAGACACGACGATGGGCGAAAAAATTTACCAAACCTACGGGCTGGCCGAAATGGAAGTAACCGATGAGGTATTTGAATCCCCGACGTCCATTGTATGGGACGAGGCTGAAAACAGGGTGCATACAATCAAGGCCGTAATGGTTGCAACACTTGGCAAGATAGAAAACAAATAACGAAATGCCAATAAAACGCATTATTATCATCGGCGCTGCAGGCAGAGATTTTCACAATTTCAATGTAGTTTACCGTAATAATGACCACTATCGGGTCGTCGCCTTTACCGCCGCTCAGATTCCAAACATTGCCGACAGGATATATCCGCCTGCGCTTGCCGGCAAATTGTACCCAAAGGGTATTCCGATATTTCCTGAAGCCAACCTCCCCGCATTGATCCACCAATTGGACGTGGATGAATGCATTTTTTCGTACAGTGATGTTTCAAATCAAAAGGTAATGGAAACCAGCGCCATTGTAAACGCAGCCGGTGCAGATTTCATTTTACTCGGGCCAAGGCAGACGCAGCTTAAACTCAAGAAACCGGTTATTGCTGTTGGTGCGGTGAGAACCGGGTGTGGAAAGAGCCAGACAACCCGTAACATCATCGAATACCTTATGACAAAGGGCATCAAGGTTATTTCGGTCCGGCACCCCATGCCATATGGCGACCTGGCATCACAACGGTTACAACGATTTGAAACCCTGGAGGATCTTGACGCCCATCAATGCACGGTGGAAGAGCTCGAAGAGTACGAACCCCATGTGGTCCGGGGCAATGTGATCTATGCCGGCGTTGATTACAATGCCATCGCAGCGGCCGCCCAAAATGACCCGAAAGGATGCGACGTTATTGTATGGGATGGCGGCAATAATGATTTTCCATTCTATAAGCCGGATCTTCTTGTTGCAGTTACCGACCCCCACCGGCCCGGGCATGAACTGTCATTTTACCCGGGCACAACCACGCTACGCATGGCGCATGCCGTTATTATCAATAAAGTGGACAGCGCTGAGAAACAGGATGTGAAAACCGTTCTTCACAATATCACCACAGTGAATCCTGACGCCGATATAATTCTCTGTGCTTCGGAAGTGAACGTAACGCATTCAGATAGAGTTCGCGGGAAACGGGTGCTCGTCATTGAAGACGGGCCGACCTTGACCCATGGGCAGATGAAAATTGGCGCGGGTGTGATTGCCGCCAGGAAATATGGCGCTTCAGAAATTGTAGACCCCCGTCCTTTTGCGGTTGGGTCCCTTGCAGATGTTTATAACAACTATCCGGAGATCGGGCCGGTTCTACCCGCTATGGGCTATAGCCCATCACAGTTGAAAGACTTGCAAGCTACGATTGCTAAAACCGAATGCGACGTTGTTGTCATTGGAACCCCCGTGGACCTTAACCGCATTATCCCCACCGATAAGCCCTGTGTTCGGGTTACCTATGAATTAAAGGAAATTGAAAACTCACGACTTACCAAGCTTCTAGACGCTTTCGCCAAAAAACATCGCCTCTCTTAACCGCGCAGTCAGTACCCATGTGCCAGCGGCCGGCAAAAAGCATTGAACGCGACGTAATGTTTATATTTTTTAGCTTGACTGAAAACAAAAAAACATTATACTTGCGAGCGAACTTCCCCCCCCAGAAGCGATCGTCATGTGTATATTCAACTGTTTCATACTACAGAATGTTGCCATATTTCCTGTTGCTTAACCCCGACTGGGGAGAAGGGAGATACGGCGGCGAATCGTTTCGTGAGGCCTTTTTGTGGCCACATTGCATAAGAGTTAATAAAAACGGCCCTCGGTGATACTGCCCACAATTCCTTCTCTGGCGGCCAATAGATTCAACGACAATTTTTTTCAAATTCATCTGGATTGTTCGCTGTGACTCACGCATGCGTACGCTTGCGAATTTGGTCGTGATCGCTTGATCTTGCCAGCGCAACCGTTTCCAATGGCATTTTAAGACGAAAATTGAAGCTCGACCAACCGTTTGTAATGAAACGCCAAGGCCCATACCATATTCAGGGAGATTCAATGGCCGAAAAGATTCGAATACTCACCGTAGATGACGAAGTCGATTTTTGTACTATTATAAAGGGCTATTTAGAAGGGATTGCCACCTACAAATTAGCGTTTTGCCACTCAGGCATAGAAGCCCTCCGAATTTTGGACCACGCGCCTTTATTTGACATCGTACTTTTAGATTTGAAACTGCCGAATATGAGCGGGTTCAAAATTATGCAACAGATTTTTAAAAAAAACGCCGGCACCCTTGTTATTATCATAACAGGATACGCCTCTTTGGAGTCTGCCACCGAAGCGCTTCGCCAAGGTGCGTATGATTATCTGACAAAGCCCTTCTCAAGGGAAGAACTCATCAAAACAATTCAGAATGCGGTCTCCCACAAACAAGCAATCGAGTCCCGTGATCGGGCCAAACAAGCCCTCAAAGCCAGTGAAGAATGTTTTCGAAACCTGGTTGAAAACACCCTTTCCGGTATTTTAATCGTTCAGGATCGCAAGCTGTCTATGAAAATCCGGTCCAAAAAAATCGCTTCACACCAATCACCAAATTAATTAATTCAAACGATTATTCTGCTATTCATAGAGACGACATTGCCAAAATAAAGACCCTTTCCCGCAAGCTCCTCTCGAAGGAGATCTCTATTGGCGAAACTGATTTCAGATATTATGTATCTAACCCAGAAGGCAATGCCCCTGAAATGCGATGGGCCTTCGGCCGAGGTAGTTGTATAAACTATCGAGGGCAAACTGCATTTTTAATTAACACCATGGATATTACCCGCCTCAAAGAGCTTGAGCATCTTATCATTGTCGAAAACAAAATGCTTTCCCTCGGAAGGGTGGCCGCAGGCGTGGCCCATGAAATTCGAAATCCGTTAACAGGCATTAATTCTTACTTATACTCTCTTGAAAAGATTATTGAATCCAACATCCATTCAACTGATGAACCGGCTTTGGTCAAGAATGTAATTAAGCAAATTCAAACGGCATCCAACAAGATAGAATCCGTAATCAAACGCGTCATGGATTTTGCCAAACCCGGGATGGCTCGAATGTCCCTGGTGAACATAAACACTGCGATTTCTGAAGTATTGACACTATCCAAGGTCACTGCACGAAAAAATGGGGTTTCAATCGAAACCGATTTATCTTCAAATCTTCCGGATTGCTATGCCGACTTTCAACTGATGGAACTGGTTATACTAAACCTTATCAACAACGCCATTCAGGCCGTTTCAAAGACTGAGAATGGAAAAAAAATCCGAGTCTCTTCCCGAGAACATAGGGGTAGAATATATGTTGAAGTGGCTGATTCCGGTCCGGGAGTACCGGATACCATGCGTTCGACTATCTTTGATCCTTTTTTTACGACAAAAGATGATGGGGCCGGAATCGGTTTAAATATCGCCCAACGGATTATCACAGATCATAAGGGTAATATTCAATTAGAAACCAGCGATCTGGGGGGCGCCCTATTTACGTTAGAACTGCCTATTGATAGACGGAATTGACAATATGACTCTTTATTCTTTGTACATCGTTGATGATGAGAAATTGGCTAGAGAAGGCCTCTCTATGGCGCTCCAGAAAGATTACCGTGTTAAGGCTTTCAAAGATGCGGAATCGGTCATGGCCGCAATAAAAAATGAACAACCAGATCTTGTTTTACTCGATATCGGGTTGCCGGGCATCACCGGCATCGATGCCCTTTCTCATATAAAGCAAAACTATCCAGATACAATCGTCATTATGATTACCGCCTATGAAGATATTGAAAGTGTAGTGGCAACCATGAAAATAGGCGCCTACGATTACATATTAAAACCATTTCAGATCAATGCCCTTTTAATGACCATTAATAATGCTCTTGAAACTATTTCCCTGAGAAAAGAAATCCAGCATCTGCAGGAAAAGGCTCTTCAGGAGAACCAACCAGTTATTCTTGGAGAAAGCAACGCCATCCAAAGCATCATGGAAGTAGTGGAAAAGGTTGCACGGAGTGCTGACACGCCTATCTTAATAACCGGTGAAACCGGCACTGGCAAGGAACTTATTGCAAAGGCAATCCACTACCGGAGTCCTAATTACAAGGGCCCCCTTATCACCCTCAACTGCGCTGCCATCCCAAAAGATCTCATTGAAAGTGAGCTCTTTGGCCATGAGAAGGGAGCTTTTACAGGGGCCGCTGATCGTGGCAAACATGGCATGGTTGAAAAAGCATCTGGGGGCACCCTTTTTTTGGATGAAGTCGGAGACCTGAGCACCGAAGCACAGGCGAAACTTTTAAGGTTTCTTGAAAACGGTGAATTTTACAAGGTAGGCGGAACCCAATCTCACAAAATCAAAACAAGGATTGTTTCCGCAACAAATCGCGATTTATCAAAGATGATGGCAACGAATCACTTCCGCCGGGACCTCTATTACCGGCTTGCCGTTATCAATATAAAAGTCCCCTCTCTGAATGAACGTCGCGAAGATATCTTACCCATCGCAAAATATTTTCTAAATGCTTATAATAAAAAATTTGGCAAGGCCTTCACTCATTTTTCTCCCGAAACAGCATCGTCGCTAATCAACTTTCAATACACTGGAAATGTTCGAGAGCTAAAAAATCTAATAGAAAGGTATTCCCTGCTTTTGAGTGGCCCAGAAATGAACATACCGGAAATAACCCCCCAAACAGCTGCAGAAGGAGCAAATGTAACATTGTCTTCAGAGCGAACCTGTCACCTTCCACCATTGATCCCGGAAGGTATCGATTTCCCCAAAGTCATGCGAAACATCGAAAAGACCTATATGATGAATGCACTGACAATAACAAACGGCAATGAAAGCCAGGCATCCAGGCTTTTAAATTTGAGCCGAGATCAATTTCGATATCGAATAAAGGCCTACCGATAACAGATTCAATGCCTGCATGGGTAAAATCGCTCACCTGACTTGGGGAATATTACGCAAGAGGGTTATGAGTTCAATCGCCCGCTCGCCCAAACATACGCTTAACAGTTTGTAATAATTTGTTTTTTTTATGATCGTCATGATTTGGCATGCTTTTTGATATCAAACGGTCAACGTGGCTACTTATAATTGTTGCAAATGCAAAGAGGAAAAACATGTTGAAGCGAACAATTGACATCACACTCTCACTGATACTTCTCATTTTAACGATGCCCTTATTACTTCTTGTTGCGTTACTGATCAAGCTCTCAGACAGGGGGCCTGTTTTGTTTTGGCAAACACGTATCGGTCAAAACGGATGCCCCTTCAAGCTGATGAAATTCCGGTCGATGGCAATCAATGCGGAAAAGGTGCAGGCCGTTTATCGCGGACGCAACATTCACGCCGACAATCTAACTTTCAAAATGAAGCGGGATCCCCGGATAACTTGGATTGGAAAGCACCTTAGGCGATGGAGTATAGATGAAATGCCACAATTGGTCAATGTTCTCAAGGGGGAAATGTCGATGGTTGGACCGCGTCCGCCATTGCCCCATGAGGTGAAGCATTACGGGCCTTATGAAAAAAAACGCTTGGAAGTCAAACCTGGCCTGACGTGTTTGTGGCAAATCAGTGGCCGAAGTGATTTGCCATTTGCTATTCAGGTTAAATTGGATCGAAGGTATGTTGAGACGCGCAATCTGCTGTTGGATTTTAAGATATTGTTAAAAACATTACCTGTAATTCTACTTGGCAAAGGGGCTTATTAACTGTTGGTGCCACATATGGATGTCAGGGCAGCAAGTGCTGATAGCAAGCTGTCCTGACACCATGCTTCTCTTTTGTTTTTAATAATTGTCCAGCACGGCCAACGTATTTTCTGACCTGGAAAGACGGCGTGTTCAGTGAGAACAAACTACTTTTTTTGTTTTTTTGAAACTTTCGCCCATGAATCTCGAAGGGTCACGGTTCGATTGAAAACCAGATGGCTGTCATCACTATCTTCCGCATCGACACAAAAGTATCCCAATCGTTCAAATTGATACCGGCTGCCGGACGTTGCACTGGCTAAGCTTGGCTCCACGTAGCAATTTGGAAGTACTTCCAGTGCATTCGGGTTCACAAATGTCATAAAATCTTTTTGTTCCGATCCGCCCGTCGGGTTTTCGACAGTGAACAGGCGATCATATAAACGGACTTCCGCATTTAGTGCATGAGATGCGGATACCCAGTGTAGTGTCCCTTTTACTTTTCGACCATCTTTTGACCATCCTCCCCGTGTTTCCGGATCATAGGTACAATGGACTTCAAGCACCTCATCGGTTTGCTCATCTTTGATCACATCCACACAGGTAATGTAGTAGGCATATCGCAACCGAACCTCCCTGCCCGGTGCGAGCCTAAAATATTTCTTGGGCGGGTCTTCCATAAAGTCATCCCGCTCAATGTAAAGCACTTTTGAAAACGGCAGTTTCCGGGTTCCCATTTGTTCCTGCTCAGGATGATAGGCCCCCTCCATCTCTTCCATGGTATCCTCCGGATAGTTAACGATCACGACACGAAGCGGGCGAAGCACTGCCAGCGCTCTGGGAGCTGTCTCATTCAATTCGTCACGAATGATGTACTCCAGCAATGCGATATCGACCGTGCTATCACGCTTGGCAACACCAATACGCTCACAAAAGGACCGAATTGCTGAGGGGGGGACCCCCCGGCGTCGCAGCCCGGCAATGGTCGGCATCCGGGGGTCGTCCCAACCGTTAACGACCTTCTGTTCCACCAGTTGAATTAGTTTACGCTTACTGAGCACCGTATAGCTTAAATTCAATCTTGCAAATTCGATCTGCTGCGGGTGACACGCAACCGGGAGATTATCGAGCACCCAATCATAAAGAGGGCGATGGTCCTCGAATTCCAGTGTGCAGATAGAATGGGTAATCCCTTCAAACGCATCGGACAGACAGTGGGTATAATCATAAAGTGGGTAAATCTTCCATTCATCGCCGGTGCGATGATGGCTTGCACGCCGAATGCGATAAAGAACCGGATCCCGCATATTCAGATTCCCGGAGGCCATATCGATTTTGGCCCGCAAAACATGGGTACCGTCTTCGAAAACACCCTGCCGCATCTTCTCAAACAACTCCAGATTTTCTGCCACCGTACGGTTCCGAAACGGGCTGTCCTTTCCCGGTTCCGTCAGTGTACCACGGTAATCTCGAATCTGTTCGTCCGTCAAACTGCAAACGTAGGCCTTCCCCCTTTTAATGAGCTCCACAGCGAAATCATACAGTCGATCAAAATAGTTAGACGCATAGTACAACCGATCGGCCCAATCATACCCGAGCCATTTTACATCTTCCTGAATAGATTGGACGTACTCAACATCCTCTTTCAGGGGATTGGTATCATCAAACCTTAGATTACAGGTACCGCTGTAATCGGAGGCCAAACCGAAATTGAGACATATCGACTTGGCATGCCCGATATGAAGATATCCGTTTGGTTCCGGGGGGAACCGAGTCGCCACACGGCCATCGTTCTTTCCAGCCTCGAGATCTTCCGAAATAATATTTCTGATAAAGTTGGGCACGGTGGCCGAACTATTTTTTGTCTGCTTCGTTTTTTCTGGCATTGGATTCGTTCTACGCTTGAGGTTAGAAAGAAATACTAACATGATTTCGATTGAACACGTCTACATTAAGTAGCCTTGCGTAGCACAAAAGTCTATTCAAAGCAATGTAGTACGATGAATTTTATCTTGCGTCAGGGGCAGCTGCACCTCATTCCCATATACATTTTCAAAAAACAATGCCGGCATATCCCACTAAATTTTCCCCCGGGCTTTTGTCATAGCTTGTGGCGTAGTCAACCAGATGGCCCTGCGTGGCCCCAAACATTTTGGCGGTTGCAACAGCTGTTGCCACGGCCCCTGAACAGCAGGCATTCAAATTTTTCTTTGCTTCGCTCAAAATTTTTTCCGGATCCATAGCCACCATCGCATCAATGGCTTTGCGATCATTTTCATGTTTGACCCAGTCCACAGCGGCCGGACCGGTTCCTTTGGGCATGAATCCGTAGTTGCTGCCATAGTGTGTCAAATCGGTGGAACCAAGTACCTTCAGCCGAAGTCCTTTTTCCTTGGCCAACAGCGCGGCTGCTTTTCCAATTTTAAAGGACGCCTGGTCTGGTGGCACCCCTACGGGAATAATCTGGGCATTGCTGAAAAAATATTTAATAAAGGGAAGTTGCAGTTCAATGGTGTTATCCGGCGTGTAATGAGTATTCGATTCGATGTTAAATGGAAATTGCCGGGTTAACGCCGTTGCCATATCTGAGGCTATCGGCAGTTCGCCAAATGGGGTCTCCCAACTTCCTTCACACATGATGTAGTTCGGGGCACCCGACGGCAAGTGCATCCCAAATATTAAGAACAAATCTGGTGGTGTTTCATCAACAAGCAATCGGATGACCTGGCAGGCAATCGCTCCGGAATAAAACCAGCCCGCGTGGGGCACAATCCCGCCGACAAAAGGTCCTTTAGAAATAACGTCTGTGTTTTGTTTTTCAATAAATGTTTTGATTTCCTGTTCGCAGGCATCGGCATCGGCGGGATACCAACTTCCTGAGAATGTAGCCCTTCTGGCTGCCATTTGGCACCTCCTTTGTACGGTGAACAGATAGCCCATGATACTATACCCCCTGATCGAAAAGCAACGTTGTTCCCACAACACCTTTACCGTTTACCAGGGTTTTATTTTTCAAAACCATGCTTACTATGTTATCATATGAGGGAATTTTGATGAATCGACCAAATGTGGATTTGATTTTTCCAAGACGGGTCTTTAAAAATGAGGAGGCGCTCATGTGGGAATATACAGATAACGTTAAGAAGCATTTCCTGAATCCAAAAAATGTAGGAATAATTGAAGACGCCAATGCCGTAGGTGAGGTTGGGTCCATGGCTTGTGGCGATGCGCTAAAACTGACCCTGAAGATCGATGATAACAAGCGAATCGTGGATGCAAAATTTCAAACCTTTGGGTGTGCCAGCGCCATTGCCTCCTCTTCCGCATTAACGGAAATGATTATTGGGAAAACCATTGAAGAAGCAGAAAAAATAACGAATGAACACATCGCCGATTACCTGGGTGGTCTGCCAAAGGAAAAAATGCACTGTTCGGTCATGGGCCGTGATGCATTGGAAAAGGCCATTTCCTGCTATCTGGGAGAACCCGAAAAAAAGATAGAAGGGAGCATTATTTGCGAATGCTTTGGAGTGACGGACTTCGAAATCGAACGAGCGATCAAGGAAAACAGCCTTACCAATGTTGAGTCCGTCACGAACTACATCAAAGCGGGTGGTGGATGCGGCAACTGCCATGAAGGCATCCAGGACATTATTGACCGGCTTCTGATCCAAGAGGCCCCCTCCAAAAAAGAACCAAAGCGTCTTACCAACATCCAACGAATTAAACTGATTGAAGAAACACTGGAACGGGAAATTGCTCCGGCCCTCAAAAAGGATGGCGGTAGTATCGAATTGGTGGATGTAGACGGTTCTCAAGTGTTTGTTAAACTGTTTGGCACGTGTGCCACCTGCAAAAAATCTCAACTGACACTGAAAAATTATGTGGAACGAAAACTACGGGAGCTCGTATCGGAAGATTTAATTGTGGAGGAGGTGTCCTAATGGCTGTTATTTATACCGACAATAATGCGACCACCAGAGTGGCCCCCGAAGTACTTGAAGCAATGCTTCCTTATTTTTCAGATCAATACGGAAATCCGTCCAGTATGCATAAATTCGGCGGCAAGGTGGGACTGAAAGTAGCCGAAGCCCGTGAGCGCATGGGGCGGCTCCTCGGTGCCACCCCGGATGAAATTATTTTTACAAGCTGTGGGACAGAAAGCGATAGCACCGCCATATGGGCGGCGATTCGTTCCAACCCTGAAAAAAAGAACATCATCACGACCCGTGTGGAACATCCTGCCGTAAAAAATCTCTGTGAGCACCTTTCCAAAAACGGTTACCGGGTCACATTTGTGCCAGTAGATCGTAACGGGCAGTTGGACACTGATTTTCTTTACCGTCACCTGACCGACGATACTGCCATTGTGAGCGTCATGTGGGCAAATAACGAAACCGGTGTTGTTTTTCCAATTGAAGAGATTGCCAGCCACGTAAAGGACCGGGGCATTGTCTTTCATACAGACGCGGTCCAGGCCGTTGGAAAAGTCCCCATTGGCCTTCGCTCTATTCCTGTAGACATGCTCTCGTTATCAGGCCACAAACTCCATGGCCCAAAAGGGATTGGTGCTCTTTTTATCCGGAAGGGGACCAAATTTTCACCTTTTTTGATGGGAGGTCACCAGGAGCGAGGGCGCCGGGCCGGCACGGAAAACGTGGCCTCTATTGTAGGGCTCGGTAAAGCCTGCGAATTTGTCGCCACAAAACTGGAAGAAGAAAACACACGGGTCAAAGCCCTTCGGGACAAACTTGAAACAGCCTTAGTCAAAACGATTCCCAATGCTTTTATAAACGGTGATGTTGCCCATCGGTTGCCGAACACAACAAGCATTTCCTTTGAATACGTTGAAGGCGAATCAATTCTTCTTTTGATGGATGAACATGAAATCGCCGCATCGTCTGGATCTGCCTGTACCTCTGGATCCCTGGAGCCGTCCCACGTCCTGAGGGCCATGGGGGTCCCATTTACCGCTGCCCACGGGTCGATCCGGTTCAGTTTGAGCATTTACAATACCGAGGAAGAAATTGATTTCATCATCGATAAAATGCCCCCGATCATTGAACGGTTACGCAGCATGTCACCATATTGGGAACAGGCCGTGGGCAAACCGTAATCGTTTTAAAATCTTTCGATCAATTTTTCGATCAGAAAGGTACTCTCGCGCATAGCCTGTTCACCAAAAGGACCAAACCAGTCTGCAATTTTTTGAAACTGTTCATTGAATTCAGACTTATCCCCCTTGTCAAGCATGGACAGGTTTTCTGTCATGCACGCCACAAAATCTTTCAACAGTTGGCGACGCTGGGGAGATGCGAAAATAATTTCTGAGTAGAGGGACGCGTCCTGGGCAAACAACCGCCCAACCATGCCAAGTTCCAGGCGATATATGGGACTTGAAAATTCAAGGGTCCTGGAAAGATCGACCCGCTTGTTCCATAGGAATTGGCCAAAAACAAACGTGGCAAAATGGCGCAAAGATTGGACAATGGCCATGATTTCGTCGTGCTCGTCTGCAGTTGTCTGAACCATAATGGCACCCCAGACATCGAATTGCTCGATAAGCCATTCACAGGCAGGATGGTTCCGGCCAGGGGTCACCGCGATAATCTGCTTGTCCATGGTAGACGTGGTGGGACCGAACAGCGGATGAAGCCCAACAACCGGCCCCTTATGGGCATTCAACATTGCGGCCATCGGGGGGCCCTTGATGCTGGTAAGATCTGTAAGGATACATTCCGCAGGCAGATAAGGGGCAACATCTTTGATGACCGCTTCGGTCACATCAATCGGCACGCTGATAATCGCCAGATCAACGCCGTCACAAAGTTCCTGCAATTGATGCCAGTTTTTTCGACCCACGGGGCGAACGCGATAGCCGGATTCCCCGAACCACTTTTGGAAATACTGCCCCATTCCGCCGCTGGCCCCCACCAACAGTACAGTCGCACCCGGCCGCACCGCTTTTTTGGCGATATGAGCGGTTTGCTGCATGCGGGACTGGCGCAAAATACATCGAAAAAGCTCCTCTATATGGTCGGGGTTCAATCCGGATTTTTCAGCGCGGGCACGTCGATCTGAAATCAGGTCCTCTTCCCTTGCAGGATGATGTACCGGCAAGCGATGTTTCTTTTTAAGTGCCACCACCCTTTCCACCACATCCTTCCGGCGGCCAAGAAGCGAAACCATTTCGCGATCAAGTGCATCAATATCGTTGCGACACTCCGCCAACTGAGCTGCCACCTCATCGGGCATGCTGCCGATGCTGCCTTTATTGTTATTTCCCCCCATCCCTGATCCTCCCTGCAGGCAATAAACCAAAATCCTGAATTTGAATTTGGGTACATATCATTGTTGAACACGATTTGGCAAGGAATGCACACCCGTGAAGCAGGGCTAACGCATGTAAATATTACGAAGTCCCTATGTTTTTTTCGGTTATTTCTGATCATCTAAACACGACTGCTTCCAAATAATCGATATCCATCGCTGCATTCAATCTTTTTGTTTTTACGCTGCCTTTAAATTCTTTGTTATTTCGGAGCAAATTCAGAGCAATATGCCGTATAGCTGCAAAATTCTCCGGCGCCGAACCCTTTCTTATCCTGCTTTCATCTTCACGGAATGCAATATCCAGCACCCAATGCACCGAATTTTCAATTCCCCAGTGGCTTCTGACCGCATGACCAAACTTTTCCGCATCGCACTCAAGGCTTGATATATAATAGCGCTTCTCGTGGCTAAGCTCATCGTTTATTTCTCGCGTGCTTTCCACCATACCGAGACATTTTAACCCCGGCCAACTCTCCTTGCCCTGCAACCAGGCAATATCCGATGTCATTATATACTTTCGCGTTTCAATTCGCCCGTGATCCGCGTCTACTGTTGTATGCTCGTCAAATATGCAGCCTTCTTCTCTCATGTTTTCCATATCGTTGAAAAACAAGACGGTGTCATTATGTAGCGTCTTATGATTCTCCTTTACAGCAAGGATATAATCCCCATCCTTATCAATTATTGTCTTGGCAATATTTTTCTGAGTGCCCATGGCATCTATGGTTATGATACAACCTGATATATCAAGAAGCTTTAGAAGATGGGGAATCGCCGTTATCTCATTTGATTTTTCATCTGTCTTAAGTTGTCCAAGAACCACTTGATTAGATGAGGCCCAAGCGCTGATCATGTGAATGGCTTTTTTGTCTTTTGATCTATCATGAGAGCGTCTCAAGGTCTTACCATCTATTGCTACCACTTGTCCCTTGGTTTGTTCTGTTACTGATTCAATCCAACGCTTAAAACTATTTTGAAACTCTCTGGGATCCAGCCTTTCGAAAATTCTTCCAAAAGTATCATGGGAGGGTATACCATGTGGGAGTTCCAAAAATTTTGAAAGCCATTTTTTGCGCTTTTTACCAAAATTTTCTATTTGCTCATACGTGTCTGCTCCGGCAACCACTCCACAAATGGCAATAATAATAACATCTATCAACTTGTGAAGTTTATTATGGTGACGGTGATCTTCAATCCGTTCAAAAAATGTGTCTATCGTTTCTGATTGCATTGGCAACTCCTTGTTTTTGTTGCCATATGCATAACTCAATCAAAACGAAAAGTCTAGATAAATTTTTCCACATTTATATCAGATACTTACAAGTTTTTTACATGCGATTGCCCTGACCCGTGAAGTATTTTCGGCCCAGCTTTCCGGAAACAGCCGGCAACTCATGGAGGGCCGGTGGCTCATGATCAAAAACGAGATTCAGGAACCGGATGACCATTCGATAGGTCGCACCCCATAGCATGTCCGCTTGATGGTCTTTCGGGTATAAAAAGCAGGGGAACTCTTCAAATCCATCCCAGTTTAATCTTCTTTCAAGAGGGGAGGAATATGAAAGTCGGTATCGTCCATACCAATGTTGTTGGAAAAAGGCGCGAATGGGAATACAAACAAGCCGGTCCACCTCATGATTCAAAACGAACTGCTTCTGGTGACGAATCCATCCCACAACCGGGTAAATGACTTGTCGAAACATGACAAGCCGCTCTGGTGGCATTGGCCCTAGAAAACTAATCAGCAGTGGGTTGAGTCGCATCTCTTCGAAACTTTCGCGAAGGCTCGTAGCAAGGGAAATCGACAGTTCTTTAGCAGCCAGGGGATGTTGGCGTCGAAAGGTGGCCCAAAACGGCCATCGGAACAGGGGGGATCCGGGAAAATTAAGCAATCTCGCCAGCCAAAGGTCCCAGTTGTTTTTATGATGCCCTCCCGGAAAGCACAAATCTCCTGGCTGCCGAACATATTGCGATCGTTTATTGAAGATGAAACACGGCACCGGGCCTTTCCCCGGCTCCGTTGCATGCATACCGATCAGAAACAGTACCGATGTGGGTTGCCGACCTGAATGGCCCCGATCCGGCCAAAATGACGCTACATTTATCTGCGTAGCAAGTTTGTGCCTGATTACATTTCGCAACGCATTGGGATCTTTGAGCAAATTTAGCAAACGGGTTCGATTTCTCATTTTTTAATCACAATTTATACATTTTATGTAAAACATCTTACCAGGGAAAGAGATGTATCAATGCTTGGGTTTTATCGTTGGAAAAGTCAAATGTCCGGTTTGATTTTTCGGCAGGTTTATATTATCTGCAGTAGGCATTATATTTTGGTTTAACCGATTTGAATGCCCCCCATTTATAATGGGACAAACCGTTTGGTGAAAGGACCCATAGGAACAATGTTCGAACTTTTAAAAATGGTTGCTGTCCTGACCGCGGCAGCCATCGTTGGTAACTGGTTTCTCTCGGAAGTTAAAAAAGCCCGTGCGACGGGTGCACCTTGGTATGCGCCCTATTTGACCCCCCCCGGTATTATGATTATGATCGCCATTTTGGTACCGGTGGTCTTGTGGATAGTCAAGTGATACGTCTATCAGACAATTAAAATCGGCGCATCCTCAAGCATAATTTCCAGTTCGGCCAAATCCACCTCTGACAACCCCAGAGATGCTGCCTCCGGTGTCGTTGCCAGGATCTGTTCGGTCGGCTCCTCCATTCCGATGCCCATTTTATTGCAGGCCTTGTTCACAATACGAACAATCAGAAGCAGTACATTCCGACCGTCGAAATCATCCAAATGGTGGTCCCGGGCAATGACACAATACCCTTCCGGTAAGTTCCATTTTTGGGTCAGTTCATAGCCTTGTTCGGTATGCAGGTTTTCCATCACATCAACAAAAAACGCTTTGGATGGATCAAAATCGCTGCTTTGCCTTTCTCGAACCAATTCAATGACTGTCAATAAAAAGAGTTTTCCAATATCATGTAGCAGGCCGGCCACAAAGGCCTGGTTTGTCAATTGGTGATAACCGCATTTTTTTGCCAGCCAAGAGCTGCCGATGGCGGTACCAACAGAATGCCGCCACAATTTTTCCATCAGTTCCTGGATGTATACGTCATCGGACGTAAATATCTTTTTTTGGGTCACCAGCAGCACAATTTGAGAGACCTGCTGCAGCCCAAGGCGGACAATGGCATCACGCACTGTTTCCACCTTTGACAACCCCCTAAAAAAGGCCGTATTGGCCATTTTGAGCATCTGAGCCGTCAATGCCTGGTCAACCTCTACGAGGGACTCAACCTTTTTAATGCTCGGTTCTGACTTTGTAATTTCCTGTTGTATTTGAAATGCTGTCTTGTCAAAAGGCGGCAGTTGGGTTTCGTTTGAGGCCAGGTACTCCTCTATGATTTCCTTAAAGGGTCTATCCGTTTCCATATTAATCTCCCGCAAGACGTCTCAGCTCAGCAACCGGTCTGGGTGCATGAAGGTACGGCAAGCATCTTAGTACCTCAGCCAGGGTCGTAACTCCTTTGGCAGCCTTTAAGATGCCATCCTCCAGAAGGGTTATCAGCCCGCTGCTCTCAATGCTCACATCCCGAATTTTATGACTTTCCGCGCGATTTAGAATTGCACTTCGCAGTTGTTCTTCAAGAAAGAGAATTTCAAAAACGGCCGACCGCCCCTTGTATCCCGTGTATCGGCAGTGGGGGCAGCCACGGCCCACCTTGAACTCTGCACCAGCCACATCCGATAAGGAGTATCCCAGCCGTCGAAGGGTACTGACAGACGGTTTTTCAATAACCGAGCAAGCTTGGCAGGGTCGGCGCAGCAGCCGCTGGGAAACAACACTTGCCACAGTGGAGGCCACCAGAAAGGGCTCGATGTTCATGTTGAGCAACCGAACGATGCCACCGACACTGTCCTCTGTATGAAAGGTCGTCAACACCTTGTGGCCGGTCAGCGCGGCTTCGACCGCGACTTCAGCCGAAAAACGGTCCCTTATTTCACCGATGACCACAACATCCGGATCCTGACGAACAATGTGGCGCAAGGTCTCTTCAAAGGTCAGATTGAGCTTCGGGTTAATGGAACACTGCGCGATGCCATCAATCACATACTCCACCGGGTCCTCTGCCGTTACAATGCTCGTCATGGGATTATTCAGGTAGTTGATAAAACTATAAATCGTAGTTGTCTTACCGGAGCCTGTGGGCCCCGTGACAATAATGACCCCACTTGGCCGATCGAGCACTTGCTCTTTAAACCGCTGAAACAGGCGAGAACTCATCCCCACATCTTCCACCTTCAGAAGGGAGGCCTCTCGTTTTAAAAGGCGAAAGACTATTTTTTCCCCGTGAAGCGTCACATATATCGACACCCGCAAATCAATTTGCACATCTGCCAGCTCAAAAAGGATGCGCCCGCCCTGATGACGGCGTTTCTCGGCAATATCAGCTTCGCACATGATTTTAATGCGACTGGTCAACCCGGCAATGATATCTTTTGAAAAATCTTTATAGTGGACCAAAACGCCGTCCTGTCGAAACCGAATTCTCAGCCGATCCTGCATCGGTTCAATATGGATGTCGCTCACATCGTCTTTGACCGCATCCATGATAATCGTCTCAACAATCCCAACCACGGTATCCTGATCGATCTGGGATCGACGTTTTCCTGAAACACTGCGCCGGGTTTTTTTCACCGCCTCCAAAATCGACCTTTTCAGGGCAATCGCGGGTTGAATTTTATCTCCAAACACCTGCTTGGCAGCATCCAATTCGTGCTTGTCCAAGGGATCGACAAAGGCAACGAGCACCCCGTCCTGCTCCTGACGAATCGGTATCTGAAGGTGCTCATCATACCATTTGGCAGGGGCCTTTGAAAAAAGGTCAAGGTTAATATTGGAAAACTGGGGATCTGCGTAAGGAAACCCCATTTGGATTGAAAGCACCTCGATGAACTTTCGCTCATCAATAAAGTTGTGCTCGACCAGCACCTCCCCCAGTTTCTTTTTTATTTTACTCTCTGCCTGTATCTGAAAGGCGGCCTCAAGGTCTGCCTTTTTCAGATGCCCCAACTCCACCAGCAGCTCACCGATCAACATGCTCAGGCGGTGCGAACGGATGGTGCTTTGGATCTGATTATCGGTAATGTAATTAAGTTCTTTTAGGATCTCTATGATCGGCAGAGGGACCTGAAGTTTTGTCTGAACGCGACAGGCATACCGGATTTGTTCATCGGTCACCAGCTTCTCATCCAGTAGAATGCCCACAATCTTCCCAATTCCCGAACTGTCAGGGGGCATGCCCTCATTATCCTGGGGTTCTCTCACTGTTTCCATAACCACCGTATTACATCAGACTAAAGATGAAAGGATTACAACAGATGTGCCAGCAAAATATTTAACATGCGCCGGATCGGCTCTGCCGCACCCCACAGGAGCTGGTCCCCAACGGTAAAAAGTGTCAGATATTCAGGACCGATATTCATTTTCCGTATACGGCCCACCGGTATATGCAATTTGCCAGTAACCGCTGTGGGTGTCAGTTCACTGAGGGTCTCCTCTTTTGTATTGGGAATCACCCTTACCCAATCGTTCGCATTGGCTAAGATACCGGTAATTTCCTCTATCGGAATGTCACGATCAAGTTTGATGGTCAGGGCCTGGCTGTGGCACCGCATTGAACCGATACGGACACAGATACCATCAATGGGAATCGGCTTTTCCGTTTGAAGTATTTTATTGGTCTCGGCGTATCCCTTCCATTCCTCCCGGCTCTGGCCTGTTGGCATTCGCGTATCAATCCACGGAATAACACTGCCTGCCAGTGGTACCCCAAAGTGGGCAGTGGGAAAATCTCCATGGGTCATGGTGTTCAACACCTTTTGATCGATATCCAATATGGCGCCGGCAGGATCATTCACAAGATCCCGGGCATTGGCGCCAATCATGTCCATCTGTGACACAAGCTCCCTCATATTGTTAGCGCCCGCGCCCGAGGCCGCCTGATAGGTCATGGAGGTAAGCCACTCAATATAGCCGTTTTGAAACAACCCGCCCAGGGCCATCAGCATCAAACTGACGGTACAGTTCCCACCAATGTAGTCCTTAACCCCTCCTACCAGCGCGCGGTCAATCACATGACGATTCACGGGATCTAATACAATTACGCTGCTCTTCGCCATGCGAAGGGCTGAAGCGGCATCAATCCAGTATCCGTTCCAACCGGTTTGCCGAAGCTCTGGGTGAACCTTCTGGGTGTAACCGCTCCCCTGACAGGTAACAATGATGTCCAACCGCTTTAGTTGGTCCAGATCGAACGCATCTTGAAGCGGTGGGGTCTCCTGTCCGACATCAGGTCCTTTTTGACCTATTTGGGAGGTGGTAAAAAAGGTCGGTTCATAACCATTAAAATCCTGTTCTGCCAGCATTCTTCCCATCAGAACAGAGCCTACCATTCCACGCCATCCAACAAATCCAACTTTGATCATGACCCGATACCCTTTCTAAAAAGCAATAACACACAACATAAATTTTGCCTGTTCACAGGCTTTACGTGCCCCCCATTAAGACCCAAGGGTCGCACGATGATAATCCTTAACTTTTAAGGATTACGAAAATCGGGTAATAGTGTCAAGAGGTAACGAAATACCTCAGGGCGCCCTTTGCGAGGGTACCGACAGTCAGTTCCACCAATTTGTAATCCTGATAAAGGGTCATGGCGGCCGGATCATTGGATATGGTTTCCAGTATCGGTTTCGCCTCCGCAGCTGCCAGCGGCCCCACCGCCCAGGCAGCTAGACCCCGACGATAGGGATCCGCCACCGTCAGGAAAGGAACCAAAAGACAAGCCGCACTCTGCATCAGGTTGGGTCTTGCATGGGACAATCTGCCAATTCCCCATAAAACTCCCTGTTGAAGGATTTCATGCTCTAGAAAGTTACCCTCCGGATGGACGTAGGAAATCAGCATGTTCCCATACTCTGCTGCCAGATCACTGCAAAGCGCCATAATTTCTCCCATGGCCTCTGGCGAGCCCCATCCAATCCCCCCGGATTCATCGTTCAGGTTCCATATTAACCGTCGCATGACAATCCGGGCTGATTCCATATCGGCTGCCGCTTGGGCAGTTACAACCTGACCCATTGCTGAAACTGCATACCACCGAATGTTCAGGTCAGAATGATATAAAAGAGAAAAAAGCGGGTTAACGACCCGCCGTGGCGGCACTGAAAGCAAATCTACCATTGCAGCCTCAAAGGATTTACTTTCAAGTAAATCCAACACCTTCTTCTTCAAGCGACGGCCTTTTAGTTGGTCTATCCCCATACCGGTTTGGCCTGCTCCTATGAGTCGTCTTCCCATTCAATACAGTCCGCAGGACAATTCTTCATGGCTTCAGCCACCTCGTCCTCCGAATATTCAACACACTCCCGCACTTCTATATATCCTGCATCATTCAGGTGAAAAACGGTCGGAGAAATCTCCTCACAAACCCCACAAAGGATACAGTCACTTAAATCCACCATTGGTCTTCTCATGACAAAATGGCCTTTCCAACCTTTCGCCCAAGTTCATAACACTCTTGAAGACTCTCTTTGCTCGGCACATACTTGATGCGCAACGCTTCGTCCACCAGTTCCACCTGCATGGCCTCAAGCTCACGTCGGACCAATTTAGGCGCCTCCCCACTCCACCCGTAAGATCCGAACACCGCGCCAAGCTTATGCTTGGGTTTGAGCCCCTTCATGTAAGTCAACAGATCAGCCACTGTGGGAAACAATCCATTGTTGAGTGTGGGGGAACCAACCACCACCGCCTTGGCATCCAGCACTTCGGTCATAATGTCACTTCGGTGACATTTCCTTAGATGCATCGGTACCACTGCACAACCGGTGGCCTGAATGCCTTCTGCAATTGCAGTGGCCATTTTTTCTGTGCTGTGCCACATGGTATCGTAAATCACCACCGCCTTTTGTTCAGCATCTTGACGACTCCACTGTGCATATGCATCCACAATGCTGTGAGGGCGCTTTCGCCAAATCACACCATGATCGGGGCAAATCATACGAATTTTGAGGCCCATCTGACAAACCTGTTCAATCAGCTTGGTAATTAGCGGCGCATAAGGCATTAAAATATTGGCGTAGTATTTTTTGGCATGGTCCATGATCGTATTTCCTGCCAAATCATCAAATTTTTCGAACGTGGCGTAATGTTGGCCAAAGGCATCACTTGAAAACAGTATCTCGTCCCCTTGGCAGTAGGTAAACATGCTATCCGGCCAATGAAGCATCCGCGTCTCCATAAACGAAAGGGTTCGCTTGCCCAGGCAAAGGGTGTCTCCGCTGTTAACGACATGATATTGCCATGGTTGTGAAAAATGTCTGGAAAGATTTTTTTCTCCCATTTTGGAACAAATCAGGGGAGTACTCTCTCCTATTTTATGCATGACCCTTGGCAACCCTCCCGAGTGATCCATTTCCGTATGATTGCTGACAACATAGTCAATTTTTTTTGGGTCTATGATGGCACCAATATTTTCTATCAACTGGTCTGCAAACTCTTTTCTGACCGTATCAATTAAGGCGACTTTATCGTCCAAAATAAGATAGGCGTTATAAGTAGTCCCCTGATGGGTAGAATATCCATGAAAATCTCGGATATTCCAATCAATAACACCTACCTCAAAAATACCTTCTGCTATTTGAATGGGACCCATTAAAAACTCCTCTGCTTAACCGTTTTTTCTTTGCAGTGATCACCAGCAATGGGATCATATCAAAAATGCCCTTCTCTCCGGTGGCTTCCTTTCCCGGAAAATAAAGAGCATTTTTGAGGTACGCAATGGCTGGCACTAAAATGGAAACCACCCTACACCAACCAGATTATTTTTTTTATTATTCTTCTGGTTCAAAATCTTCTTTGGATGCGCCGCATACCGGACATTCCCAATCATCCGGCACTGCGTCAAAAGCAGTCCCTGGCGCCACGCCATTATCCGGGTCACCTTGCTCTGGGTCATAGACATAGCCACAAATAGAACATACGTACTTTTGCATTTTCATTCCCCCTTGTCGTTTCAATTTGTTATTATTTCAACGTTATAAGGTATCAACCAAGCCAACAACCTTTGCTTCAATTTCATCGCGAACTTCCCGCATAACCGTCAGAGAATCACCAGCCGGGTCCTGAACCGCCCACTCTTCCCGCCGCGCTCCTGCCACAGCCGGACAAGTTTCCCCGCATCCCATGGTCACAATGATGTCCGGCTGTCCTTCCGCCAGGGCCTCATCCAAGGCCACTGGTTTACTAAGCGCCATGTCAATGCCCTTTTCAGCCATAGCCTTTACCATTAATGGATTTACCGCTTCCACCGGGGCACTGCCACCGGTATATACTTCAAGCCTGTCGCCGGCAATCACGTTAGCAAATGCCCCTGCCATTTGACTTCTGCATGCATTTTCACGACAAGCAAAAAGAACTTTCGTTCTGTTTAAAAATGGGGCGGACAGTTTCTCGACCATTGTCTCCACATCCTTTACAGCCGTTGGATGCTTTGCCATATCGCCAAATTTTTCAATCCCCCAGTAGGTCAGGCTATCTGCATAAGTCGCATCCACAGCATCAAAAAAGTATTTCGCTGTCAGGTGGAGTCCTTCAAACAAATTCTTTCCCTGGGTCGCCCCGACTGCCAATAAGCACCCCTTTCTCATCTTGGCGCCTGGATCTTTTAATTTCAGGCGGTACTTTCGGGCCCAAAGGGCCTGACATCGATCAATCAACGCTTTTAATTGCGCGGTAACATTATAGAAAAAAACAGGAGAGGTCATCACAATGATGTCCGCCCATCGAATCAATCCATATATTTCACGCTTAACGTCATCATCAATGGGACAATAACCTTTTTTTTCACAGACAACGTACTCCTTGCAAGGCAGAATGTGCCGCTCACAAACCTCCACAACACGAGTGCTGGCACCAAGCCGCTGCGCTTCTGTCATAAAGGTGGACATCAAGAAATTGGAGTTTCCTTTTTTTCTGGGGCTTCCTTGTAATCCAAGAACACGCATAATTTTTTTACCTCATGGCAGGAATGGGGGGTGTTTGTTTCACATGGCACGCATTGCACGACTTCGGACCGGTGTTTTCCCCTGCAGCGGCCTTCTCTCGATGGCATTTTACACAGAGCTTATTCATAACCTGTTTGCTTTGTAACGTGCCATCGTTCTTTAACCGGTCAATAGCGCCTTTTTCACGCGGAAACAACTGGTGGCACACGGAACAATCCCGTATCACCTCCTGATGGCGAAAATGCGGAAACAGAACCTCTCCTCGGTTGCCACCTGATAAGGTTATTTCCTTAGCGCCCTGCTGCTCGCTAACCGGTGTGAAACCGACCAACAATACCATGCACATGAGCAAACCATATCTTATAAATGTCAAAAAACCTTCCCTCATCTTCATAGCCTTGAATATAAGTGCCTTAAAAAAGCAAGGGCTTTCAATGACGCAACACAAAGGCATCGCATCGCGAAGAGACGGTTTCTTCTTCGGCTTGAACCACTGTGGGTTCATATACTCCTAAAGCATGCTTTGCTGAAGCCCCCGGATCTTTTGCCTTTGATTGATTAAAAAGGTAAACTTAGGGTGCGACCCCCCCGGCTTCCCCAGTCAATGTGCATTGGGTGAAGTCAATCTTTTCATTACACCCGGAACAGATATGCTCCCGGTCGAACTCATCAGAAAAAATCTCTTTTTCCATGCCACACTTTGAACACTTGCATGTAAATGATTTTAAATTTTTAAAATTTGAATACCCAGGGCAATGCTGAGGTGTTGTGACCATTGTGTCCCCCTTGCTTGACGTTGATTAAAATAATTACCACGGCTATGAATCTGGGCTGCTAAGCTTACGGGTAATCTCGCGGCCATAATTCTGTGCCATACTGATGCCACCCCCCAGTGAACTGGATTTAAGACGCAATGGGCCGCTGACCATGTCCATGTTGAAAATATGAACCATGGTATCATAAATTCGATCCGGCGCCTCCCCGCTCCAACCAAATGCCCCAAAAGCGCCGCCCGCCTTGCCTGAAAGGCCCGCCTTCTCACCCAAAAAGAGAATCTGTTTCATGGACTGCATCATATCACCATGATAGGTTGCCGATCCAAAAACATAGGCATCATACCCACTTAAATCACTCTCATTCTTAACAGTCTTTGCATCAATGCCCTTTACTTCATGACCTGACATCCGGATCCCTTCGGCAATCAGTTCAGCAATCCGACGTGTCTCACCGGTCCTTGTGGCGTATACAATCAATACCTTACCCATCGTTACTCCTTATCATGTTCATCGCCAAGTTGGCGAGCATTTAGGATTATTTATTTGGACCAATGCGCGGATCTGCATCTGCGCCATCACAATCCGGTGTGTAGCAGGAGCTGTCCAAAAATTCACACTTCTCCTTGCAACTGGGGCATTGCACCGGTGGTGCATCGGCACTCAGTGTGTAACCGCATTTTTCACACTTCCAAGTTGTCATCGTTCAGGTTCCTTTGTCTGTTGGTTGTCTGGCCAAAAGCCATCATGGTTAACACCAAAGGATCGAAAGCGTCAGCATTGACTGTCTACGTCTCCCGTATTAGGCTTTCCAGAGCCCATGCAGATTACAATATTCCCGTGCCGTTATGCTGGTTGCAGCAACGGAAAAGGTCGCTTCAGGCGTATCCCCCGGATTCAAAAACTTTCGGTATGCGATGCCGTCTGCAATGATTTCAATCCATTGAATGTAATGTTTTTCTTCCATGGGATGTGCAACACTACCAACGGACACCTTGACACCGCCGTCTATTGTCTCAATGACCGGCACATGTTTCTCTTTTGCGGCGTCGACTGTATTCTCTTTCATCAATTTCATGGATTCACCGCAGCACACCAACTCACCGCCACCCGCGTGAAGTACTTCAACAATATTACCACACACATCGCATTTATAAACTTCTAATCGTTCCGCCATGATTACCTCCTATAAGATATTAGCGTTGAAGTTGTTGAAACGAGTGTAAAACCGTTTCGTTTCATTTATTACATCTACAATCTGAAAAGTGCCTTTTAATAATTTTCTCCAAGCAGCTCAAAGTGATCCATCGGATGATCGCAGGCGGGACATTTGTCCGGGGCATCGGCCGCTTCGTGTAAATAGCCGCAGTTTCGGCATCGCCAAACCGTCCCGGCCTCACGTCTGAAAACCCGCCCTGCCTCGATATTGGCTGCCAAGGCCCGATAGCGCTTCTCATGTTGCTTTTCCGCCACCGCTATGGCCAACATAATTTCCGCAATTTCATCAAACCCTTCCTTGCGAGCAATTTCGGCAAATTCAGGGTACATTTCCGTGTGCTCATGGTTTTCTCCTGCGGCGGATGCCAACAGATTCTCCAGCGTACTGCCGATAACACCAGCTGGAAATGCGGCTTGGACTTCCACATCACCGCCTTCAAGTAGCTTAAACAGTCGCTTGGCGTGTTCTTTTTCCTGATTCGCGGTCTCCTCAAAAATTGTTGAAATCTGAACCAACCCTTCCTTTTTTGCTTTGCTCGCAAAATAAGTATAGCGATTACGTGCTTGGGATTCACCAGCAAATGCGGTCAAAATATTCTTTTCTGTTTGAGTTCCTTTCAAACTTGCCACGTTTTCCTCCTTCTATAGTATTAGTATCCAATTTAACATCTGGGATTGTGGGCCAGAGAAAGCTATTAGCGCTCATTCGCTTTCCCACCAGCCCTTTTTAATATGTGCCGCCCGTTCCTTTTCTGCAAGCTGCTTTAATCTGTATGCTGTATCTCGAAGAATTCCATAGATGATGCCGCAACCGATGTCTTCCCGATCGGCATCCCCCTGGTCTGCCAGCCTAAGCATTTCATTGGCCAGCGAAAGGGTTTTTTTCAGGTTGTCATTACATGCTTTCACGGAAAATCCTAATCGGGTCGGTCCGTTGGAACGAAATGAAAGTGAACATTTTGTGTACTTCTATTTCAACTTGCGTGCCAACATTGAAAACACTATCTTAAATTAATGTAATTCCCTTAAATGACATAACATATGAACAAGCTTTCACCGCGGTTGCCGTTTTAATAATTTACCGAATGATACATTTCAACCGTTACATGTTGTCCTGATCTCACTTCCAAACCAGCGAAAAAAAATGTTAGTATCTGTATTTTTTAAGAATTTACACCCTCTCCGATCCCGTCTCAAAACTATGTGATACAAAGGTGTCTCATGAGACACCTTTAACACGCGCACGAACGCCTATCATGCCCCGATTTCTCTCTTGACCCTTATCGCTACTGTATTACATTAGTAATATAAAAACCTAATTAATAAGGCATACAATTTGCTTAAGACTATAACCAGAGATGTTACGACTTCGACGACTAATTAAGTGAGGCCCCGGGAGAGGATACTTAATTAAGCTTGGTTTGATAACGAGACTAACTCGACAAGGAGATAAATTTATGTGGAATCTAAACGATATTCGAAAAAATAGGGCATTGCTCAACAACATTAATTGGGACATGACACCAGAAGAAGCGGTCCGGCTCTATCTTGAATGGGGTAATAACTGGGCCCGTGGTAACTATGTTATTCGTGGAAAGGATGACGAATCCCACTATTTTGTCGTGAATACATGGGAAGAGATACCGGTGGTTTATCTCATTCGGCGGAATTCCGATGAGGCGGTCGAACTTGCCAAAATTGAGCTTCCGGGTGGTGTTAGAGAACGTTTCCTCGACTCAATAGGCCATAACAAAGGCGTTTATTCGATTGAGGGCGAGGTGAGAAACTGGCTGCAAAAAGAATTAGACGGCCCATGTCATTAGGACGGCTCGTGTCAACCGGTAAGTGTTTTTCTGCTGATAAGCGTCAGGCTTTGACAACCGTTAAGATCCATCCGGGGAGGATTGTTCTTTCATCAACTTCTTTAGGCCCGGAGATATCATGTGCGCTGCACACTCCGGGCAAAGGCCGAAAAACTCCAGTCGGTGACCAATAACACGGTAGTCTGTTTCGGACCCCACACGCAGTTCAATGTCTTTTAACAATGGCATGGGTGCATCATCAATCCGATCGCATAAATTGCAGCGGATATGGTAATGAGGCTCCGGGTCCCCATCGAATCGCTTCGTGGTGCCCCCAAATTCCAACTTCTGTATGGCACCCAGGTCCGAAAGTATCTCAAGATTACGGTAAACCGTTCCCAGGCTAATTCGCGGCAGGCGCTTTCTCACCACCTCATAGACTTCTTCAGCACTTGGATGGAACTCAAGTTTTCTCAACTCTTCGAGAATAACGCGACGCTGCGGCGTCATCCGTATGATTTGCTTATCGGCCAAAAAAATATCTCTGTCAATCAGGCAGCAAGATGCCGTGGTTGTGTTACGATCTATCCTCTCTGGGGGTAAACGTGCATTCATCTGGCCCACAGTATTCGCCAATATAATCTGACTCGGGCCGATAAAGCATCGGTTTGGGTGCCGCATCCGCAAACTGCTCTTCAATCAGGTGCGCGCACCACCCGGCGACACGAGATACAGCGAATATCGAGGAGAAGAGGTCCGCCGGAATCCCCATGGCATAATACAGGGGAGCACTGTAAAAGTCCACATTGACGTATATATCTCTTCCTTTTCGCTTTTTAAAGGCTGCTTTGCCCAAAATTTCAAGCTGCTTTGCCATCTCGTACCATTTCGTCTCACCGATAATAGCCCCCATCTCTTGGGCCATGGGCGCCAACACGAAACTTCTCGGGTCATCTGTCTTATAAACGGCATGACCTAGCCCCATAATTTTTCGCCCGGCGGCAAGTTCCTCATCAACGTATGCGGCCACATTTTCAATGTTTCCGATTTTAAGCAGCATCTCCATTACACGCACATTGGCATTCCCGTGCAGATCCCCGGAAAGTGAGCCAACCGCTGCGCCCGTTGCCGCATACATGTGAGCACGAGTGGAGGCAACCTCTCGAGCTGCAAATGTCGAGGCATTAAACGAATGCTCTGCATGAAGCACCAAACAGGCATCCATGAACCGTGCCGTTTTCTCATCAGGCTGTTTACCAAACAGCATGTAAAGAAAATTGGCCCCGTGGTCTAAATTCGCTGCTGGCACGACGGGCTCTTTCCCGCTTCGAATTCGATGCCAGGCTGCCACGATCGCCGACACCTTCGCAATGAGCCGAATGGCTCTGTTATAGGCAGCTTCCCGTGAGGGATCACCGAGCTCCTCATCATGAGGGGCCAGCATAGAGATTCCCGCCTGGAGCACATCCATTGGCAACGATTTTTTCGGAAATGTTTTCAGAGCTGTTACAACGGCTTCTGGCAAAAACCGCTCCTTAGCAAGTTTTTTCTTCACTGTTTCAAGCGCTTGGGAGGTTGGCAACCGTTCATTGAGAAGCAAACAAATGACCTCTTCAAACGAAGCGTTCCGGGCCAAATCCTGCACCAGATACCCGCGATAGATAAGTTTCCCTTCATCACCACGAACATCACTGATCTTGGTACTGGCAATTGTAACTCCCCGAAGCCCCGTATTTCTAACGTCTGGGGATACCGCCATATCATCTCCTTATAAAATTAAAATAACCATATGGTTGTTTAAAATCATTTTAGCTTTGCCAGGTTACTTCATTTTAACCGGTTTCGTCTTTTTGGCTGATATTTTCTTATATATCTATAAATGATGTTTGACGCTAAAAATGTCAAGACAGAAATCCTTAGCGCAACCACTGTAAAGAAACGGTTTCGCTGGTTGAAAACCGTCAGTTTTAATGGTAGTATTTTTTATTAACGCGTCCATCACCTGCAACCGAGTGTTCATAATTGAAGGTTCGAAATGGTTCCGATTCGTATTAAAGGCGGTTATGACATAAAGCTGATAGGCACACCGGATAAAACGACTACGACCCTCAAAGGCCCATCCCAGGTAGCGGTTTTGCCAGAAAAAATCAGGTTTCTCCGCCCCAAGCTAATGGTATCAAAGGGGGATCATGTTGATATCGGCACCCCACTCTTTCATGATAAACGGCGTCCCCAAATTCTTTTCTCATCGCCGGGGGGCGGCACCATATCGGATATCGCTTACGGCCCGCGACGCGTACTCCGACAAATTGTGATCGACCTCGACGAAAATGAAACCTATCGCCCTGTTCAAGCATTGAACCGCAACGACCTTGATCACATTGAGCGAAACAAGCTGGTTGAAATACTGTTAGAGGGTGGCATATGGCCGTTTATCCGCGCGCTTCCCTTTCGTGACATTGCTTCGCCAGATAAAATTCCGCCCGTACTGATTGTAACCGTTGGCAACCGGGAGCCCTTTGCGCCTCGTCCTGAAGTTTATCTGAAGGATAAAGCGGATCTGTTTAATTATGGTTTAATGGCACTTCGAAAGATAGCAAATAGTCAATTAATGTTAGCACTTTCAAATGACATTGATAAAACGGCAACGCCATTTATTTCCGAAATTGATGGGATGCCCACCCATACGTTTTCAGGACCTTTTCCGGCCCACGATCCAGGCGTGCTGTCTTACTACACAAAAACCAGTCCCGCTGAAAATCAGGCCTGGTATGTAAACGGTCAAGATGTCCTTCTGATTGCCGATTTTTTGCGCGCGGGAAGATATCCCACCGAGCGAACGGTGGTGATTTCAGGTCCCCTGGCAGCAGAAAGAAAACACATCCAAACACGGCTGGGGGTCCCCTTGGCAGCGTTGGTGCCAAAAGAAAAAAACGGCCTTGCACCGCGATACGTTGTCGGCGGCATATTGACCGGATATCGAAGCGCCCGGAATTCTTTCATGGGACTGTATGAAACCACGCTGACGCTTTTACCCGAAGGAAATACCCCGGAATTTTTGGCGCTTTTCAAGCCTGGATATAACAAAGCCAGTTATTCCAGAACATTTTTATCTTCATTTAACAAAAAGCCCCTTTCCATGGATTGCAACCTTCACGGCGGGCCGAGGGCATGCATCGGGTGCAACCACTGCGCGAGCATCTGCCCTGTCACGATACTGCCCCAACTGACCTACAAGCGTTTGCTGGCCGATGACATTGAAACCGCCTTATCCCACGGGCTGCTGGATTGCGTTGAATGCGGACTTTGCTCCTATGTTTGCCCTTCAAAAATTGAATTGACCGAAACATTGAGGGGCGCCAAAGCCGCCTACTATGAGGAACAGCGCGGATGAATTTTTTAGGACCGATATTTAATGCCACCAAAAAGCATTTTCAACCAGGTGGAAGGTATCAACAACTCCATCCCTTTTATGAAGCGATTGAAACCGTATTTTGGGGGCTCGATACGGTCACGGATAACGGGCCTCAAGTCCGTGACAGCTTGGATACAAAGCGTTACATGGCACTGGTTATTCTATCCCTGGTGCCGTTACTTCTTTTCGGCATCTATAATGCAGGTTATCAATCGCACCGGGCAGCAGGTCTTCCAACCGACTTTTTGTCGGTCCTCTGGCCCGGACTGCGGGTTGTGATGCCACTGGTTATCGTTTCCTATGTCGTTGGGTTCGCGTGGGAAGTGCTATTTGCTGCCAAACGAAAGCACAGCATGAGTGAAGGTGTTCTGGTAACCGCCATGCTGTTCCCCCTGACCCTGCCGCCCACGACGCCTCTCTGGCTGGCGGCACTCGGTATTTCCTTTGGTATCGTCATCGGCAAAGAAATATTCGGCGGCACCGGCCGGAACTTTTTGAATCCGGCCCTCACCGGGCGCGCGTTTCTTTTCTTCGCTTATCCGGCCAGCATGTCTGGGGACAGTGTCTGGACAGCCGCAGCGAACACCAAAGAAGCGGCTGTTGATGCCATAACGGCGGCAACACCGCTCATGGTATCTGCGATGTCAACGCTGGGCAGTCATGTTGAAACAACGCTCATGGAAAAAGGATATTCGTTGACGACTCTTTTTCTCGGAAGATATCCGGGAAGCATCGGCGCCACATCCACCCTGCTTTGCCTTGCAGGCGCCCTGTTCCTGGTGGTTCTGGGAATTGCCAATTATCGCATCATCTTGGGTGGCATTTCAGGCCTCCTCGTTATGGGCTATTTATTGAATTATTTTGTATCTGACTCGTCAGCACCCTTTATGTCCCTTAACCCGGTTTATCATCTGGTCATGGGAGGCGCTGCATTTGGCATCGCCTTCATGGCGACGGATCCGGTTTCCGCACCGGATTTAAACGAAGCCAAATGGATGTATGGCATTTGCATCGGCGCTTTAACGGTCCTGGTCCGCGTATTTAATCCGGCTTTTCCCGAGGGTGTCATGCTGGCAATTCTTTTTATGAATGTTTTCGCGCCACTACTCGACCATATGGTCCTTGCGGTACAGCTGAAAAGGCGAATTCCCAATGTCTGATAGTGCCAAATCCATTCTTTTCGCGGCCATCATGTGTATCGTCTGCAGTACGCTGCTAACCGCTGCCATGACGGGCCTTCAGGGATTTCAGCAAAAAAACATGAAAATGGACCGTCAAAAAAACATCCTAAAATCTGTGGGACTGCTGAGCCGCGAAACAGATCTTTCGGAAAAAGTTGTTACACAGTTGTATCAAGAGAACATAAAGTCTTTCTGGGCAACACCCGATGGGGTACTTGAGCCAACCCGTGACCCTGCCGGCAGTTGGCTGCCACTGTATGTGCACCTCCAAAATGAACGGATTCAATCCTATATTATCCCGATTGTGTCCAAAGGCCTCTGGGGAAGAATATACGGATATCTTGCGATTGATCGAGATGGAGAAACGGTCAAGGGATTTACAGTATACAAACACCAGGAGACCCCCGGTTTGGGGGGTGAAATAGAAAAAAGATGGTTCCAGAAAAATTTTGTAGACAAAAAGATCCTCGGCCGTGATGGCAATTTTGTTTCGATTGGTATTGCAAAAGGGAAAGTGGAAACCAGCATCCCGGTTACTAAACAGCTGAACTATGTGGACGGCATCAGCGGCGCTACCCTGACCGGTAAATACCTGACAGAAGGGCTCCGGAAGGTCCTTTCGGAATATGAACCTGTATCGGTCCGATTTCGAAACAACCGTATTTTGTCACCAACGGCCGATCAGTAGGCAATAAGATTATGTTGCATTATCAACAACCGGATTTTAATCCTGATAAATAGAAAAACAGTTTTCAATGAAACTCTCCAAAACGGACGCCTATAAACTGATTGTAAAAGCCCTGTGGGAATCCAATCCGATCTCAAAGCAAACCCTCGGTATTTGCTCGGCCCTTGCGGTTACAGTGAAGCTGGAGACCGCCATCGTCATGAGCATCGCGTTGACCCTCGTGGTGGCATTTTCAAATCTGCTTATATCATCCATGCGGAAAATGATCCCGAAAAACATCCGCATTATCGTGGAGGTTTCCGTGATTGCCACCCTCGTGATTTTGACCGATGAAATCCTGAGGGCCTTTTTCTACGATATCAGCAAGCAGCTGTCTGTTTTCGTTGGACTAATTATCACCAATTGCATTGTTCTGGGGCGGGCAGAAACATTTGCATTGGGCAACCCACCAGTACGGTCCTTCCTAGACGGGTTTGCCAGCGGCATAGGCTACAGCTCGGTATTGCTCGGCGTTGCCTTTGTGAGAGAGCTGCTCGGTTCCGGTAGTCTTTTTGGTTTTCCCGTCGTTCCGGCGTGGGCCTATGCGGCCGGATACCAAAACATGGGCCTGATGGTGCTGGCGCCCGGAGCTTTTATTGTCATCGGGCTCTTTGTTTGGCTGCAACATACTCTCGTAAAACGGTAATACCATGGAAAATCTCATCAGTATTGCGTTAAATTCCGTTTTTGTCGGCAACATCCTGCTGGCCTATTTTCTTGGCATGTGCTCTTTTCTTGCCGTTTCAAGAAACATTAAAACCGCTACCGGATTGGGCATGGCCGTTATTTTCGTGCTGGCCATGACGACCCCGGTCAACTGGCTGGTATATCATTACCTGCTGGCACCCGATGCCCTTTCCTGGGCCGGGCTCCCGGGTATCGATTTACGCTTTTTAAAACTTGTCCTTTTCATTGCCGTCATTGCCGCCATGGTTCAGGGCGTTGAAATGATTATCGATCGTTATTCGCCGGCCTTGTATGCAGCCTTGGGAGTGTTTTTACCCTTGATTACGGTTAACTGCGCTATCCTGGGAACTGCGCTTTTTATGGTGGAACGCAGCTACACCTTCTGGGAATCGGTTGTATACGGTACTGGATCGGGTGTGGGCTGGATGCTGGCGATTGTATCCATGGCCGCCATTCGCCAGAAACTTCAGTATGCCAATGTACCAGAGGGGCTTCAGGGATTCGGCATCAACATGATTGTAACCGGTCTCATGGCGATGGCATTTATGCTGTTTTCAGGCATCACCCTGTAATGTCAATCCTTCAGGCAGCTTGCGGGGTTATTTCCTCCGAAACAGGAGCGTTGCGTGATTTTTTTCATTAGTTTAACAGTTTTTACCGGTGTTGTGATCTTCATAGTAGGGTTAATCCTGCTTTTGGAGGCGATGGTTGTTCAAAAGGGCGACCGCACCATTATTATTAATGATGATGAAGAAAAGAGCCTTACCGTGGCCGGCGGTGGCACCTTATTATCGACCCTTGTGGGGAACAATATTCTGCTGCCCTCCGCCTGCGGCGGCGGTGGCACCTGCGGTATGTGCCGGTGCAAGGTGGAAACCGGGGGGGGGGATATTCTGCCCACAGAGCTTGCCCACCTCTCCCGCACCGAACAGAAAGAGAATGTTCGGCTGGCCTGCCAATTAAAGGTAAAGAACGATCTTCGTATCCATATCCCGGAAGAAATCTTTCATATTCGAAAGTATAATGCCACGGTTGTCTCAAACGAAAATGTAGCGTCATTTATCAAGGAACTGGTGTTGAAACTCGATGAGGGAGAACACATCGAATTCAAATCCGGTGCGTATATCCAAATAGATATCCCTGAATACGAAACGGCGTTTAAGGACTTTAATATCGCGGAGGCGTACCGAAGTGTCTGGGACCAATTCGGCCTGTGGAAACACCATATTAAAACTGAAGAGCCGGTCTTTCGTGCTTACTCCATGGCCAACACGCCCGGTGAAGAGCTGCTTCGGTTTACAATTCGTATTGCCCCCCCCCCGCCGGGTGCAGGGGAAGAGGTACCCCCTGGCATCGGTTCCTCCTATGTGTTCCATTTAAAAAGAGGTGACCGTGTGGTCCTGAGCGGCCCTTATGGGGATTTCTTTATTAAGGAAACGGATCGAGAAATGTGTTTCATTGGTGGTGGCGCTGGCATGGCGCCCATGCGAAGCCACATTTTTCATGCTCTAGACACCTTGAACACCTCCCGCAAGGTCACGTTCTGGTATGGCGCCCGCTCGTTGAAGGAAATGTTTTACGATGATGAGTTCAAAGCGCTTTCAAAACGACACGAAAATTTCGACTATCACGTGGCCTTGTCTGAACCACAACCGGAAGATCAGTGGACCGGCATGACCGGCTTCATCCACCAATGCCTTTTTGAACATTACTTAAAGGACCATCCGGACCCCACTGAAATTGAGTATTATCTATGCGGTCCGCCCCCCATGATCGATGCCGTATGTGCCATGCTGGATGATCTTGGAGTAGCGCCGGATATGATCGCTTTCGATAAATTCGGCTAACAACGAGTGACTTCGCATCGTTCTTTTCCACAGTCCGCTAATTGTCCTAGAATATTATTTTCTCAGGCGGCCTGCGTTCTGGCACATACTCATGGGAGATGTCTTCTTTATTCCACGCATCCGACACATAAAGATTGCAGAAACAACTGCCAAACTCAGCCACATCCGGCTCCCGATAGACACATGGACAAATGACATCCCGATCATTTTCTTTGTCACCGGAGAGAAGACGGCAGGGGCACCCCATATAGCCATAACGTTCCTTGTTGATTAACAGGGCTTCCAGAAGTTCAAAAACCCGATCCTGATCCGTGTTAAAAAAGTATCCTTTTGCCTCCTGGCTTTGCTTCAGCATTTCATATAATTTATTTACCTCCATCAGAGCCCCAGCGCCTCCTTTATCTCTTTTTCCTTGTAGCCAACAATAACAGTTCCTCCAATGATGATCGTTGGGAAAGAACATTTGGGATTGAATTTTTTGATATCTTCTAAAATTGATTTCCGCTCATCCCCTTCCAGCAGATCGACATCAACAAACTCATATTTCACCGTGCAGTCCCCTAACAGCTTCTTGGCTGATTTGCAGTGGCTGCATGTGCTCAATGAATAGACTTTCACCTTTGGCTCGCTCATGAGCTTGGTCCTTTCTTTTTATAAAAATTAACAGCAAGAAAAAAACGATCGCCTTTTTTATGGTGAAACAGCAATATACCATAAAGTTAAATAATTTTGTAATCGCCAAAGCCCTTTCGTTCGGTTATCAATCTTAGCGTACGAAGGTTTGGTTTGGCCCCGGCATGCCGTTTTATCAGGTCCCGCAGGTCTTTTTCCTCATCGATGTCCTGCCAGGCCGGAAGGTAAGACACGAGGCGCCTGTTTTTATGAAAGATCTCTATCGTTTCGTTAAAGACCCTAGACGTCCCCCAGGGTATATTTTGAAACACTTGCGAAAAAAAACCGCTGGTATCAAACCCGACTAAATAGTACCCACCATCCAACGCCGGCCCAACGACCGCATGATGGGTGTCAAGGGTTTCAAACGCTTGGGCAAGGATATGATGCGACAAATCCGGTGTGTCCGTACCCAAAACCACAGCCTGGCGGATGCCCAGGTCAAACGCCTTTTGCAGGGCGTTTGACATCTTATCCCCGAGGCTTACCCCCTTCTGGGGCCAGTAGACATATTCCTCGCCTAACCAGTCTGCCACAAGTGACCGTTTTTCTTTGGGATGATAGCAGAGAACCGGTGAGTATTCGGTTTTTTCGATCATGCAAAGCGTGTCTTCTACAAAGCACCGATACAGCGCAAGGGCCATTTCATCGCCCAGTGTTTTGGCAAGCCGGGTTTTAACGCAACCTCGTTCCGGAGCCCGTAAAAAAACCAGAACCGATTGATGTGAGTTTCGAGAATGGGTTGACATAGACGGCCCTACTGCGAATGAAGAAAATGTTTCACCATCTTCTCCATTTTTTCTATTTCAAGGGGAGACACCCAGGTTATTTCAGCATCTTGACGAAACCATGTTAGCTGACGTTTGGCATAGCGGCGCGTATCGCGTTTAAGGGTCCGTACCGCCTCTTCCCAGGAAAGCCTGCCCTCGAGAAAGTCAGCCATATGACGATAACCGATGGATTGCATTGATTTCAAGGAAGGGGCATATCCCTTTTCCAACAACATTTTAACCTCATCGAGAAGACCGAGTTGAAGCATCGTCGCCACGCGCTCATTGATCCGCCCATAAAGGGTCTCTCGATCCAGGATCAAACCAATTTTAAGGCTTTTGTAAGCACTTTTTTGAAAACGGTGATTCTTTTGGTGCTGTGATATGGGAATCCCCGTCACTTCGTAAACTTCCAGGGCACGAATGACCCTGTAGGTATCATTCACATGGAGCCTTTTGGCAGTTTCCGGATCACATTTGGCCAACCGCTGATAAAGTGCTGGGGCATCTGAAACCGCCAGCTTTTTAAGGCGGTTCCGAATAGCCATATCGCGGCTCTTGGTATCAAAAAGTCCGTATAACAACGCCTTGATGTAAAACCCGGTTCCGCCGACAATAAACGGCAAACGACCACGCCCCTGAATCTCTCGAATGATGGCACTGGCCTGTTGTTTAAAATTTACCGCATCATAAGGCATGTCCGGTGCAACCACATCCACCAGATGATGAGGCACCTGGGCCTTTTCGGATTCAGTCGGTTTGGCAGTGCCAATGTCCATCAACTGATAAATCTGCATGGAATCAGCACTGACAATCTCCCCATGAAATTTTTCAGCCAGGCGGATAGCGGTGGATGTTTTTCCTATGCCCGTGGGGCCACAGATTACAATGATTTGTGGTTTTAGAGACTGCATATCCATCCTGTTCGATCATTACCTCTTTATTTACAGAAACTCTTTTAACAAGCCCTGTAAGAAATTGTAAACAATAATATTTATTACCCTCATCATCATCGGTGGCCACGGTTCATGTTAAACTCTTTTTAATTTTTGTCGATATATGCCAATAATGCTGAAATAAGCGTACCACCGAATGGTGAAACAAATAACAAAGAATGCTAAACCAATGCCGTCGATAAAGAAAAACACAAAATTACCATCAAGTACTGCAGCATCTCAAGATGTGACGCCCCTTCCTGAATGTGAGGCAAGCAGCAGTGAGATACTAAGACTTCAGGCGCTTAACGATCTTGCTATTGATTTAGCATCAGATCTTTATTTTGAAAAAAAGCTCCAGCAAGTAGCGGATAAGGTACGCCTGTTGGTTAATGCTGACATCGCGTTGGTGGTATTGCTCAACGAGGAGCGCGACACGCATGTCATTCAAACTGTTTCAGGAACCGGCACTGCCCACCTTACAGGGGTTGAATTGTCGGCGCTGCGCCCCCCATCTCCTGGAGCTCAGACAACCGATGGAAATGTATGGTTTTTCCCGAAGACTGCACAACAACAAACCGAAAGCCGGCTTTTTCAAGATGCCATTGACAATATAGAACAGGCGATCGCCATACCAATCCAGATCAAATCCCGTCATCTCGGTTTTTTGTTTGCCGGCAATCAAAAGATCAAACCGTTTACCCGATCAGAATGCTGCCTGTTATCCCTTGTGAGCAATCTACTTGCAACGGAAATTGATAGGAAACGAACCGATGAAAATCAGGTCCGGCTTGAGACGGTGTTGGAACAGGCCGCCGAGTCCATCATGATTACCAACCATAAAGGAACCATCCAATATGTGAACCCTGCCTTTGAAAGAATTTCTGGATTCACGCGCAATGAAGCCGTTGGTAAAACGCCTCGTCTTGTCCGATCCGGCAAACACAATGATGCTTTCTATCAAAATCTTACCCAAACAATTCAGCAAGGAAAAATATGGCACGGACATTTGATCAATAAACACAAAACAGGTACCTTCTATGAATTGAAAGCAACCATTTCGCCTATCAAGGATGATACCGGACAAATCACCCATTATGTGTCCGTAAGAAAAGACGTTACCGAAGAATCGGCCCTTCGAAAGCAACTGTATCAGGCGCAAAAGATGGAAGCGCTTGGCACACTGGCGGGTGGCATTGCTCATGATTTCAACAATCTTCTGATGAGCATCCAAGGGAACATTTCCCTGATGCTCTTTGAAATGCTCGAAGGAAATGAGAATTACAAACGATGCAAGGCCATTGAAAGCTATGTCAAAAAAGGTGCTGACCTGACCCGGCAACTTTTAGGCATCGCCCGAAGCGGAAAATATCATTCCAGGGTCATTGACCTGAACCAATTGATTCAGTCCAACATCGACATGTTTGGCAGAACCAAAAAAGAAATCCAGATCGTCAGCAACCTAAGCCAAAAACCTTGTGTCGTAGAAGTTGACCAGGGCCAGATGGACCAGGTGCTGCTCAATCTTTTTGTCAACGCTTGGCAGGCAATGCCCAATGGTGGACAGCTCCGAGTAACTTCTGAAATTATGAATCTAAAGGAATATCAGGCGCGTCCAACTGGTCTATCCGCAGGAAACTATGTAAAAATAGCTGTCTCCGATACCGGCCTCGGGATCGACAAGATGATCATAGAACGAATCTTCGACCCGTTTTTCACCACCAAGGATAAAAATCTCGGAACCGGTCTCGGGCTGGCCTCTGTGTACGGTATTGTCAAAAACCATGGTGGCATGGTAACCGTTAAAAGCCCCAAGGGAGAGGGCGCCACTTTTGAGATATTTTTACCATACTCCTGCAAAAAAATTCTGCCACAGCAAGCCGACCAGGAAGGCATCACAAAAGGAAAGGGAACCATTTTACTGGTGGATGATGAAGTGGCCATCCTGGACATTGGCCGCCAAATGCTGGAGCGGTTAAACTATAAAGTACTGACAGCATCGAATGGCCAAAAGGCCATCGATTTATATTCTTTGCACCACAATGATATTGACCTTATTATCCTTGACCTGATAATGCCAGAAATGAGCGGTAGAGATACCTACGATCGACTCGCTGACATCGACAAGCGCACACCGGTATTGCTGGCCAGCGGGTATGCATTAGCAGATCAATCACGGGCCATTCTAAAAAAAGGCAATAGCAGTTTTATTCAAAAGCCGTACAATATGACAGAGCTTAGCAATGCCGTCAGTGAAATTCTCTTGAATACTTAAAACAAAAGCATAAACCGATTGTTTTCTGTCTCAATTAACTGGCTGTAACTTTTAATCGCTATTCACGGTTCATTATTTTTCATCATGTTCAGTGGGAATAAAGATGATCTATGCATCAAACAACAAAGAAATTAGAAGGCTTATTGGTGTTTTAGAAAAATATATATCCGAAACTTTTGATACACACCTTGAAACAGCCATGGGGCTTGGAGACATAGAAAAGCTTTCCCATACGGTCGACCGGCTACTGGAAACTGTAAACGACCATGTTGTAAAATACAAACAAACCGAATCGGCACGAAAAACCGCCGAAGAAAAATATCGCCGTTTGGAAGGCAACATCCCTGGCATGGTTTACTTATTTGCCATGCATCCGGACGGGTCTTTTTCTTTTCCTTATGTAAATGGCAACTCACAGGTGTTGTTCAATATTGCACCGGAAGACCTGATGCGTGATGCCACGCTGTTAACCATGTTCATACATCCGGATGACCGCGAGCGTTTCGATAAAACTGTGAAAAAATCAGCCGAAACACTGCAGCCCTGGCGGGAAACAATACGGCATATGATTAATGGTTCCGGGTAAAGGCACCGGTTACCCGGCGCCCTCCCCACAGACCCGGACGTGCAGTTTTCCCGCATCCGGTTCCTCGATTCAGGCCCTTTTTACCGAGCCGTCAACCAATCAGGCGACACCCCGATTGGCGCATAACTTTGCTGCCCTGCAAGTGTTCAGATATTATGAACTATCCGGGGGAGCGGCAGGGGAAAGGTCTTGAGAATGCGATTGAACTTCTCGCAACTTATATACCCATCCCTATGGCGCCGTCCGAGCCAGCGTCTCCATGCTTTTCCTGCGAACTCGTACACCACCTCCAGCACCTTATAGTTTCCCCGCACCCCAAAGTATTGGTAATACCCCCGAAGTTTGCTGCATAGCATTTCATGCTGCTCTTTCAGGGGGTCATGCCGATTTTCTTTGCACCAATTCCACAACATCCGCATAAAGCGGTTTCGCCGTTTCCGGGCGGTTTGCTTCTTTATCACCCAGTTGCCCTTAAGGCTTTTACCCCAGTAAAAGGTAAACCCGAGAAAATCAAAGGTTCCTTTCGGCTTCCCGCTCCGTGGTGGCTTTCCGAATGGAATCAACCGGGTCTTTTCCGGATGAAGGTCTAATTTGAAACGGTTGAATCGTTTCGGTAATGCTTCCATTAATCTCTTAGCGTCCGACTCCAGTTGAAACCCCATAATGAAATCATCTGCAAATCGAATTAGGAAACACTTGCCCTTCAAACGTGGTCCGACCTCCTTGACGTACCAGTCGTCCAACACGTAGTGCAGAAAAACGTTACTGAGCGTCGGCGAAATAACCCCACCTTGGGGAGTACCCTTCTCAGGATAGATGACCTCACCGCCTTCAGCTACACCGGCGTTCAACCACTTGCCGATAAGCCGAATAATGCCGCCGTCATTCACCCTGATTCGGATTATATCCCGCAGCAGGTTACGATCAATATTGTCAAATAATCCTGTAATATCAGCGCTCAAGATCCAGTTGATGTTCAGATTTCGGCATTTCTCACGAAGTTCGTGGATTGCCATATGCTGGCTGTGGCCGGGACGAAACCCATGCGAAAAATCATGGAATATCGGTTCATAGACCACACCCAATAGGATCGCCACCGCCTTTTGAACTATCTTGTCTTCCAGGGCAGTAATCCCTATGGGGCGCTTTTTACCGTCTTCCTTATCCAGCCAAATGCGCTTCACCGGGGAAGCAACGTACTGACCTCTGCACAGCCGTTGATATAGATTATAGAGGTTTTCGTCAAGATCCACGGCGTACTGCTTTGCCGTCACCTTGTCTACACCGGTGGACTCATTCTTGTGCAGTTTGCGGAATGACTTTCTCAACAGGGATAAATCGATCCTGTGCGCCAGAGACGTAAACACCAAACGCGGGTCCGCCTCTGCCAGCATCTTGACCCGGACGAGCGAAGACTCACCTACCAATAGCGGTGGATTGTCCTTTACGTCACGGTTTGAACAACTCCTGGAATCGCACGCATCCTGCGACGCAATTCCCTGGTTTTTCGTTGATATGGTTTGTGATTTCTGTGTATCTCCCATAGTTCCTTCCAGAGAAACGTTATACCCTGCTTCACCTTCCCTACAGTGGGTCGCTTGGGCGAAACTTCCCCACCTTCCCGTCCCGGTTTCCCCGAACATCGGTACTATGATCCACTAAGACTTCCGAATGCCTATCTTGGGGTTGTTCGTTTGTCACTCCGCCCCCAATACCTTGTATCACCTCTCTGCGTTCGTCAATTCTCTCGAACTCTCTGCACAGCGGAGGTTGTCTGTTGCAGAGCCGGGAGTTTTACTCTTTGGACGGTTTCTCCCAACCGTGTCGTACAAGGAAGCATTCGGATCTCCCCAGTTCCCGAGTTACCCCCTTGAGCACATGCCCTGGTCTCAGACCCCGGTGGTGTCCTATTCGCTCGCCATAACGCTCACAGGACTTCTGCCTTCCACTCACTTCACAGTGTCGGCTTTCTCTTCCTTAGTATCAGGACGATTATCCTATCGGTCCACAACTATACATATTTCGGGGCTCAATGCAGGGCCTACGCCCTTGCTCCGTCCGGCTCCAGACGCCCGTTACCGGGTTTGCCTGCGGACCTCGCTACTGAGCTGGTGGCTAACCTTTGCTCAGATGGGACTTTCTCATTTTGAGATCACCCATTGGGTAACAATATCGTATTTCTTCTACCTTTCGGTAAAATCCCAACGACTCGGGCTTCGCTGGGCGCGAGAAGTGCGATGGTATGATTGTATGTCCCGGCCGGAGTTACTGCCGAATGGTGATATCCTCTGGGATGGCATCATGATTGAAATTACATCCCGCATGAAGGCGGTTGCTTTGCTGGAAGAAAGCGAACAAAAGCTCGAAGAAAACCTGCAGCTACTAAACTCTATCATCGAAAACCAACCGACCTGTGTCAAGCTAGTGGCCAAAGACGGTACCCTGCTGGATATCAATCCGGCAGGTCTGGCTATGGTCAAGGCATCGTCAAAAGAAGCGGTTGTCGGAACATCCGTCTATGATTTTATCGATGAAAACGATCGAGGCGCCTATCGACAGTTTAATGAAGACATTTGCAATGGCAAAAAACGCACATTTCGGTTCAACCTGATCGATAGCGCGAGCAATCGTCACCTTCTGGAGTCTGTGGCAGTCCCCCTCAAATATGGATCTTCCGGAGACCTTGTTCAACTGGGCCTTACCGATGATATAACCAAAAAAGTAGCTGCCCAAAGTGAAAAAGAACGGCTTGAAAAGCGACTCTACCACGCAGAAAAAATGGAAGCTATTGGCACCCTTGCCGGGGGTGTTGCACACGATTTCAACAATATCTTGTCAGCCATTATCGGGTTTACAGAGTTAGCAGCGCTCAAACTGCCCCAGGACAGTGCCGTCACAAAAGACCTTCTTGCCGCCCTTGATGCAAGTAACCGTGCCAAAGATTTGGTCAAACAAATCCTGGCTTTCAGCCGTCAGACAGAACACGAAAAGCAACCGATTCAGTTGTCAGCGGTAATCAAAGAGGTCGTCAAGCTGCTAAGGGCCTCCATTCCAACGACCATAGACATTCGGTTGAACATCATCGAAGAAAATGACACCATTTGGGCGGATACCACTCAAATCCACCAGGTGCTGATGAATCTATGCACCAACGCCTATCACGCCATGCGCCAAACCGGCGGCACATTGACCATTGAGCTGTTTAGAACAGAAATCCATGAAAGTGATGAGTTGGCAATGGGCCACCAGTTATCACCCGGGCCACATGTGCTGCTCAGAGTGAGTGACACGGGTTCGGGTATTGACCGTAATCTACAAAAACGTATCTTTGATCCCTATTTCACAACCAAACCAAAGGGAGAGGGGACGGGTATGGGACTTGCTGTGGTGCACGGAATTGTTCAAAACCATGTGGGCCATATTGGTGTCTACAGCGAACAGAACAAAGGCTCCACATTTGTAATCTATCTGCCACGTATCCTGCCAGCCGACAGTAAAACAAATACCCAGGACACGCCCATTCCGAAGGGAGATGAGTCAATCTTGGTGGTTGACGATGAGCAGACGATAGCCGAAATTGAACAGCGCATACTTGAAAGCCTTGGATACAAGGTGACCGCCACAACCAGCTGTCTCGACGCCTTAGATTGTTTTTCAGACACACCCGATGCATTTGATCTCGTCATTACCGATATGACCATGCCGGAAATGACCGGTGCAACGCTAACCCGTAAGCTAATGTCCATCCGAAAAGATATTCCAATAGTTCTTTGCACTGGTTTCAGTGATCTGATTAATGAAGAAAAGGCCAAGGCTATCGGTATCCGTGAATACATTATGAAGCCGGTTGTTTTAAAAGAAATGGCCGAGGTAGTTCGCAGGGTACTTGACGATTCCACCCCTCCCAAGTCGTCTTAAGCGTTTTGATAAATATTTTGCTTTTTTAGAGTGGTTTTTATATTGATTAAAAAGTATTTATCAGCCTATATTATTGTTCAATAATTAATAACGCCCTAAAAACAATGGTACTTGTCCTATGAAATATCGTCATTCTACCGAACAGGCATCAGAAATTCTACGGCGGACGCTCGTTGAATTGAGCAATTACAAACTCTCCTTCACGCCTGTAAATTATTCAATCTGGTATGAATTTCTGTCTGAAGAGAATCCACCATTAAGTACTGCACTGGCTGATCATTTGGGCAAAACAAAAGAGATCAGCGAAGAGACCAGTTATCAGATTTATCAAGACTATTTGATGAATCGCCAGGAAGATCTTGTTGACACCATTAAGGTGGAATTCCATAAGACAATCAAAGAAATCCTGAACGATCTTTCAGCAGCCGGTGGTGATGTGTCAGATTTTGGCAATTACCTTTCCGAATTTTCAAGCCGTCTGGAAACGCCAATGAAAGAGGAGGACATAATATCCCATTTCAAGGCGTTGCTCCAAGAGGTAAAGAAAGTAAATACATCCAGGACCTTGCTGGGCCGCCGGCTCATTTTAGCAGAGGAAGAAGTAAAAAAGCTTCAGCAGCGGCTGGAAGAATCCAAGCGGCATGCAACAACCGATGCATTGACCGGTATTTGGAACCGTCGTTCATTCGAAGAAAAGTTACTACAACAAATAAAAAATTGCGAACAGACTAAAGAAAATCTGTCGCTGATCATGATCGATATTGATCATTTCAAACGCATCAACGATACCTATGGGCACCTGACCGGAGATGATCTGCTTCGCGTCATTGCAAAGACCCTGAAAGATTTTGTAAGGGGAAACGATACGGTCTGCCGTTATGGCGGAGAGGAATTTGTTGTTCTGCTATCAGGCACAGCACTATCGGGCGCCATCAGCGTAGCGGAAAAAATCCGAGCCCATTTTACCAAAATGGCCTGGAAACAAAAAAGCACGGGGACATCCATGGGAAATATCACCCTGTCCTCCGGTATCTCTCAATATCGCCCAGGCGAATCATCAGCGGCTTTCGTCCATCGAGCAGACATTGCATTGTATCAGTCTAAGAAAAATGGACGGAACAGGGTGACCACTGAATAACCCTCAACGTTGCCCACCCCGCCTTTCCCTACAATACCACTCACAACCATCGAACAGGCCGCTTTGACAATATTTGTTACACCCAGTGCAATAATTGTCACCTCTCCTTATCGTCCCCCCCCCCCCCTCAAAAGTTGTCCGCGAGCGTAATTCACCAATCCAGCCGTTTGGCCTGTTTTTTGCTTCTATTCTGATTCGGTATCCGAAGCATCCCTGAGACGCACGTTTGCTTCAGCTTAAATGAGATATCTTCAAGTAAGAAGAAAGGAGTAGGCCATGTCGATCACAGCTTATCGTGTCGTCTACCAGGGTGAAGTCCTTGAAGGCTTTACATTGGATCAAGTCAAAAAAGCGGTGGCAAAACTGTTTAATCTGGGGAAAGAAAAGGTCGACAAACTTTTTGGCTCACACCGCATCATCATCAAATCCAATATTCAAAAAAAGAAGGCGGATTATTATCGTCAGCAGCTCTCCAAGGCCGGTGCACGTGTTTATGTTGAAAAAATTCCGTCATCTGACGTTGCTGTCGACGATCCGTCAACCATAATAGAAGAAATCGACCGTGCCGCACCACTGCGCAATGCCATGGCAAAAGCTGCGAGTGCAAAATCCATTGCTGCCGAAAAGGTTATGAGCGGCACCACCTCCCTGGAGAAACACCCGGTTGCTTTTAAATTTAGCGGTAATGGCGCCGAATATTTCAAGATTTGGATTGTCAATATCTTGCTGAGCATCATCACGATTGGCATTTATTCAGCCTGGGCGAAGGTCCGCACACGACGGTATTTTTACGGGAACACGGCCATTGATGGCGCAAGTTTCGATTATCAGGCAAGCCCAACCGCAATCCTGAAAGGCAGATTGATTGCCGTCGCATTTTTCATGGCCTACTCCCTGGCGTCCAATTATGCGCCCCTCGTAGGGATCGCACTGATGCTTCTATTCTCAACACTGATGCCCTGGCTTGTGGTTCGCTCCCTTTCCTTTAATGCCAGAATGAGTGCCTATAAAAACATCCGGTTTGGTTTTGATGGCCGCATCGGCGAAGCGGCCAAAGCATTTTTATTATGGCCTTTCCTTGCAGTGCTTACGCTGGGTATTTTATCTCCCTATGCCTTTTATCGCCAACAGCGCTTCATCGTATCCAACAGCCGATATGGAACGACATCGTTTCGGTTTAGCGCCACGCCCGGTCCCTACTACGCCATGTTCTTTATGGTTACACTGATTGCGATTGGCGGTGTTGCACTGGTGGCAAGCCTGGTGCCATTCTTCGGGCCTGCGGCTGTTCTCCTTGGTGCCATTTTTTACCTTTTCATATTTGCATATTTCAATGTGCGTATGATAAACCTTCGTTATAATCACGCACATCTGGCACAACATCATTTTGTTTCTAGACTTGAAATCAGCTCCTATGCCATGCTGATCCTAACGAATACTCTCGGTATGGTGCTAACCCTTGGCCTTTTTTATCCATGGGCCCAGGTGCGAACCGCGCAGTACAAAATAAGCCGGCTCCAGTTTCAGACGGCCGGAAACCTCGACACTTTTGTCGCAGCACAGGAAAAACAAGTCAGCGCCCTGGGCCAGGAAATCGGCGACGTGTTTGATATTGAGATTGGCCTATGAAAACCCTCCACGGCACATGGTATGACGGCAAAACATCCTGCCATGTGCCGGCTATCGCCAATATCAGCGAAGAAGTCAGTTGGCGAATTCTCCATGCTGAAAACCATGCATTACTTAGCACCGCTTCAACCAGCACCATTCAGGTTCCATCCAGGATCGGGAATACTCCTCGATTCATCTCCTTTCCCTGTGGGGGAAAATTTAAAACAACTGACCACGCCGCGCTGGATGGGCTCATGGGCAACCAAAAATCGAGCCGCTACCGACAAATGATATATGCTCTTGAAAGCAAAAAGTCGTGGGTTTTACTGGCGCTGGTAACAGTCATGTTGGTTGTCTACGTTGCCGCCCGGTTTGGCGTGCCTGCCACGGCAAAATCGGCTGCCTTTCTGTTGCCCCCCTCTGTGGGAGATCTTGCCAGCAAACAGGCTATCGCCATGCTGGATAAAAGCATACTTGCCCCTTCTGAACTTGAAGACCGTCAAAAAGAAAAGATCCTTCAAAATTTCACATCGGTTTTTTCAGCGCATCCGGCGGTCGATATCAACATTGCCTTCAGGAAAGGCGGTCCCATCGGTGCCAATGCCTTTGCACTTCCCTCTGGCACCATTCTTTTTACGGACGAAATGATCGAGCTGGCGGAACACGAAGAGGAACTCATGGCCGTATTGGCCCATGAAATTGGTCACGTGGCGCACCGCCATGGTCTGCGGATGATCATCCAAGATTCCCTGCTTGCGTTCATTGTGGTATTTATCACCGGTGACGCTTCTGGTGTAGCAGACATTTTTATGTCCCTTCCCATTGTGCTGACCGAACGCGCATACTCAAGAGGGTTTGAAGAAGAGGCGGACCTGTTTGCCCGTGAATATTTAAACAGGGCACAGATCCCCCTGTGCCGGTTTGCCGCCTTGCTGGAAAGAATCGAAACCCACCGCCTTTCAAAAACAGGTGAAACACAACCGAAATCCCCGACCAAAGAAGCCAGATGGCACGATTACCTGTCGACCCACCCAGATACCAAAAGCCGCATTGCTAAATTCCAAAGCACCGGTTGTGAAAAGCGCTTTGCCATTCCTTCCAACTAGGCTATTAGAGAATTGTCAAACCCAATCCAAATGCGCTTTCTGAACGTCTGATCGTTTGGAATCGTTTTGATATCTTAACGCTGGTGTTTAAGGATTCATATCATGCCTGAAGTGATGCTGTCCGCCTTTGCCCCCACATTATTGGCCATGCTTAAAATCTTTTGCGTCGCGCTGATCGCCGGATTCCTGGTTCGACGCCGGGTAATCGGGAAAGATCATATTCAGGGCCTTACGATTATAACGGTGGACGCATTTTTACCCTGCCTGATATTTTCAAATATCATTGTCTATTTTAAACCTCAGGAATTCAGCATCTGGTGGGTGTTGCCACTCTCCGCCATTGTCATGAACGGCGCGGGAATTGGAATCGGCGCTCTCCTATTTAAAAATGAACTTCCCGAGAAGCGTAATATGTTGCCATTGGCTGGCATTCAAAATTCCGGATACTTGGTCCTTCCCATGGGAGCTGTGCTCTTCCCTCAACAGTTTGATCAATTTTCCCTGTATGTTTTTCTGTTCATTCTCGGTCAAAGCCCCCTTATATGGAGCGTTGGAAAATATATGACCACCGCCGCACCGGATGCCCCGCTTCACTGGCAGGATCTTATTACCCCCCCGCTTATGGCCACCATAGGGGCCCTTTTATTTATCATGACAGGTTTACGGGAGGTACTGCCATATCCTGGTCAAACGGCCCCGTTCAATTTGATCGTGACATGCTACACCATTTTCATGGATGCCATTGTCCTTCTCGGTGAGGCCACCGTACCCGCTGCTATCTTTATTCTGGGAGGCGTCCTGGGCGGTATCACTTTTACCATCCAACCTTATTTTTCGGATACCCTTCGTGTCCTTATGATAAAGTTCGCCATCCTCCCGATGTTAACCCTCTTCATTGTCCATGCCACCGGTCTTAGTGGAAAATATCCCCTGCTTTCTGATTTTTTCATAATCCAAAGCGCTGCCGCACCAGCGATTACCATTATGCTTCAGATCAAAAAATATGGTGGGGATGAACAAAAGATCGGCAGCATCCTCATCGCAAGTTATGGCATCTGTCTGCTGATGTTGCCTTTCTGGACCGCTGTCTGGAATGTTGTAAAATAACCACATCGCGAAAGGGATCGACCATGGTTAAAAAAATCGAACGTCCAACGATCATTCAATCCGCCGGAAACAAACCAAAACAAATCGAGGAATTCGTAGGCCGGGTTAATACCGGTACGGAAAGCGTGAGCGTCGCAAGGATGAAAAGTCCCGGGGGGTGGGTGGAGCCGGGGCAAACGCCGGCGTTTGATGAATACACCCTTGTTTTAAAAGGTGTGCTTCAGGTAAAAACGAAGGGCGAAACACTAGCGGTAAATGCAGGGGACGCCATTATCGTAACGGCCGGGGAATGGGTACAATACAGCACGCCCCACCCGGAAGGAGCGGAATACATTGCCGTGTGTCTGCCTGCATTTTCACCGGAGATCGTAAATCGGGATGAAGCATAATGTATATCGGTCAAACTCGTTGCAAAGAACTTGGGCAACGTTTTAGACTTTCGAAATATATTATTCCATGAACCGCCCTAAACGCCTTTGTGAAAGCACAACTTTAGCAGCGACAGAAAGTTGCGACCAACCCAAAAGCAGAACATTATAGACGGTAACAATGGTGTACGCTAATCCATCCGGAACACTTTTGGTAAGGATTCGAAATGCCTAAATGGATATTACCCGCAACCCTGGCACTTTTCTGCTGGGGGATTTGGGGCTTTATTCCCAAAATCACTACACGATACATCCATCCTGTGAGTGCCGCGGTATTTGAAGCCGTGGGGGTGGGTATTGTAGGGGGCATCATTCTGCTCTATTGGGGGCCTCGATTGGAAATTCACCCCAAAGGCATCTGTCTGGGAATCACTACTGGCATGCTGGGCATTCTGGGTGCGCTGGGCTTTCTCTTTGCCGTCAAAATGGGCAAGGTATCGATCATCGCTGTTTTTACCGCGATGTATCCAGCCATCACGATTTTACTTGCATATGCATTTTTAAAGGAACCGATTACGGTGAAAGAGAGCATGGGATTCCTTTGCGCCTTTGCTGCCATCTATTTTTTTTCCAGCAAATAGCCGTAACCAAATAAACATTGTCTTAGATTTGAATGAAACACTTACGCTCCCCACGTTGGTGAACCGCTCTGTTTACCCTATTGTTGCATTAAAAGATTTGGCAGTTGTCAATTTTTTATAGTATAACAAGGACTTAATTCGATTATTGGCAAGTTTCTGGATTCCACTAACAGTGAATTCCAGGAACCAAGCAATTTTGCCATATTTTTTAACCCGCTGGGAAAGCGCGAGAACTCCAGATGCTGCGTTATCAAGGATTTGAAGTAAATAACTACGTCTTCACCCTTGATGCCTTGCCTCTGAAGCTCTCGCGCTTTTGTAACAATAGGGTTTATTAAAACAAAAGAAATCCTGGAGACCGGGGTACAGGTTATGCTACAAGACCAGCGGGATATCCCGATCATTCTCCAAAAGATTTAAGGAATATACAAACAAATGGAATCACACTACCACGCATCCACGTCGCAACGTCCGATGCTCCAAGCGTCAGACGCATTTGAGTTTGCCTGCCACCCCGGTGTCGCCTGTTTTACCCAGTGCTGCCGGGACACGGATATGTACCTATACCCCTATGATATTGTACGACTGAAAACCAAACTCGGTATCACCTCGGAAGCGTTTATCGCCCAGCATACGGTGGTCGCAATACGGGACAACCCGCATTTCCCCCACGTGATGCTTAAAATGTCGGACAGTGAGGACAGGGCCTGCCCGTTTCTCACGCCGTATGGATGTACAGTTTATGAAGACCGGCCGTTTTCATGCCGGGCCTATCCTTTGGAGCGGGCGGTTGCCCGATTCGGCGATACCGGAAAACGCCAGGTCCGGTACTACATCGCCAGACATTCCTACTGCAAGGGGCATGGCGAGAAAAAGCATTGGACCGTTCAGGAATGGATGGACAACCAACAGCTTGCCCCCTATAACGCCATGAATGATTTATGGGTGGACCTGGACACTATTTTCCGGAACAACCCCTGGGGAGAAAAGGGACTTGAAAGCCCGGCACTTAAAATGGCATTCATGGCCTGTTTCAATGTGGACAAGCTGCGCACCTTTGTATTTGACAGCTCGTTTCTCAGCCGGTTTGATGTCGAACCGGAACGGAAACAAAAAATTGAGTCGGACGACGCTGAGCTGATGATGTTCGGATTCGATTGGGTCCGGTTTTTCCTTACCAATACAGGACCGCTTTCGTCCAACACATGAGAGACACAACACCAATGCGTAGAATCTCATTTCGTGAAAAGATGCCATGGGCCGCTTGAAAATCAACGGTGCGGATATCGCTTATGATGCAGTGGGAAAAGGAGAGCCCATTGTGCTGGTTCATGGCTTGGCCAGCAACCGTGTTGCCAATTGGGTAAATACCGGTTGGTATCGGTTCTTTGAAAATAAACAGCGCCAGGTCGTCGCTCTGGATCTTCGCGGTCATGGTGAGAGCCAAAAATTTTATGGGGCTGATGACTACACTCCGGAAGTATTGGGAGAGGATATTATCGGGTTGATGGACCATCTGAACGTTGCCCGGTCCGACATCATGGGCTACTCCATGGGTGCCTGGCTGGCGGCCTATTTGATGGCAACCCATCCAAATCGCTTCAAATCCGGAATTCTGGGCGGCATTGGCGGAGAAGTGCTGGCGTTGACCACCCGGGCAGAACGCATCGCCCAGGCGCTGACCACGCGATCTCCGGAATCCATATCAGACCGGTTTTTAAAAACCCTTCGGCAGTTTGCCGAATCGATGGGAAACGATCTTCGAGCGCTGGCCGCCTGCAATCGGGGCGTATACAGCAAGGGAGCGCCTCTGCTGGAGAAAATTCTTCAGCCGGTCCTGATTGTCGGGGGCATGAACGATGACTTTGCAGGATCACCGAAAAAATTTATGGACAAAATTCCCAACGCCACTGTACACATGTTGCCAGACAGAGACCATGTCAGCCTGCTCACCGCAAAGCTATTTAAGGACCGGGTAAGCGACTTTATCGGAAAGACGCCACCATAGGACGTTTTAAAGCGCCATGTTACTTGACTGTCAAGATATCACATACCAATATCCGAATACGGAACTTCCCCTTTTCAAGCACCTTTCATTTGGTATTGACATGCCCGGCTTTCATGCCATCTTCGGCCCGTCGGGCGTTGGCAAGACGTCTCTTGCCCGGATTCTGACCGGCCAAATCAATGACTTTACCGGAACCGTCACCACAAAAAAGGACAATAGCAAGATCTTATACACCTACAACCTCGAACGGCTCCCGGACTGGTCAAGTGTTGAAAACCACCTGGCAAAGGTAACCCCCTCCGGAAAAGAGGACTTGAAAGAAGTGTTCATTGATTTTTTCGGGGTCCGAAAAATCGCGCATTATCGTTTTTCTAAGCTCTCCCTTGGCCAGAAAAATCGGGTGAACCTGATTCGATATTTGGTCCAGGCGTTTGATGTGCTGATCATGGATGAATGCCTTGCCAATGTGGATGAACGCCGAAGGGAAGCGATCATCCTAAAAATAAAGGAGCATTTTCCGGATCGTTGTTTCCTCTATATTTCTCATAACGTTTCGGAGGTGGCGCGATTCTGCCGTCAGATTACGATCCTTCGAAGTGTCCACAAGTCCCCCCAGGCGATTGCCATATCCGGCCTGAATCAGACCAAAGAAAAACCGTTTGAAAAAGAAACCCTCGAAAAAACCATGCTGGAGGTCATGAATGCTGTATAGACGCCTCTATCAGTTTTTTATCATTTACCTCCTGGGATTGGCGATTCTTTTTACCATCAAATACACTCTCCGGCTTTCCGAATACGTCATTCCGGCGCCCGCAACTGTCCTTTTGACAGTGGCCGAGGTTTATGCCCGTTATTCTAAAGATGTTTTTGACACATTTTCGGTAGCAATAATCGGCCAGCTTATTTCTATCGGGCTGGCGATTTTTATCAGCATTTTCGGCCGCCATGCCTCCTGGGTCGGCTCTTTTGTCAAGGTGGCCGCCTATAACGTTCAAGCATACCCAATTGTGGCCCTTGCACCGATTATTTTTATCCTTCTGGGAGACGGGTTTTTATCACGGCTTCTTATTGCCGCCATGATCTGTTATTTCCCCTTGCTGCTGTCAATGCTGGGCATCATGTCTGAGCCGATCACAGAGGTAGAGCACTTTTACGCCGCCACCGGACGACTGCGGTGGCAGTTAGAGGTAAAGATCCGCGCCTTTGAAAATCTTCACAAGCTCGCCACTGTCATCGCCGGCAGCGCCACGCTGGCCATGGCTGGTACGATCGTGGCTGAATTCATTGCGGCAAACGCCGGAATTGGCTATAGTATCCGCATCGCATTGTACCAAAGCGATTTATCAAAAATTTTGATTGCTCTTTTTTTCATCGGAATAACCCTCTCCTGTTACCAGGGATTCCTGGAATGGTTGGGGCAACAGGCAGGCAAACTATGGGCCGGCAACGCCTAACGATAACGATAAGGAAACTTACTGTCAGCGACCATGTCTTTTAAGCACCCGCGGAACCTCATTTCCAGCGCAATTTTACTTTTTTCTTTTTTCGCAGGTTTGGTTTTCCCGATGCCCGCATCGGCAACAGACGTTAAGATAACCTATCGATTAAAATGGCTCTTCAACGTCAGTGCCGCAGGGGATCTGTATGCCGACGCTGATGGTATTTTTGAAGCCCACGGGCTTTACGTAACCGTCAAGGCCGGCGGACCCGAACGGGACGCCATCAAGGAGTTGGAACTAGGCTATGCGGATTTCGGCGTGGCGTCGGCCGATCAGGTCATTCGGGCCCTTTCCAAAAAATCGCCGGTGGTGGTCATTGCCCAGCTGTTTCAAACCAACCCGCTCCAGTGGGTGTACCGCGATACACTTTCAAACATTCAAAAACTGCAGGACCTCAAGAAACACACGATCGGCATTACCTATGGCGGGAACGATGAAACCATCATGCGCGCACTTCTCTCAGCTGGGGGCATGGATGAACGGGATGTGACCTACTTCAGCGTTCGATATGATTATACGCCCTTTTACAAGGGCCGGGTCGACCTTTGGCCCGTCTACCGAAATGCCCAGGGTATTATCATTGCAAACAAATTGAAAGCAGCCGGAGAAACGGTTCGTTTCTTTGATCCGGCAAAGCATGGTGTTCAGTTCGTCGCCAACTCTGTTGTTACCTCCCAGCGCATGATCGAAAAAGATCCCGCGCTGGTACTTCGCTTTCTGTGTGCCCTTTTAAAGGGTTGGCACCTGGCAATGGCGCCGGACAATCAAGAAAACGCCATTGGGATTATTCAAAAGTTCGATACGGATACACCGCTTCCAACGTTAATCCGTCAGCTCGCGTCTACACGACTGTTGGTCCACCCTGCGGGGACTTCGATTGGAGAAATCGACGTAAACGCTTGGCGGCAAACAGAAGCCATCATGTTGGCACAACACCTGATCCCCAAACCGGTTGAAATTGAAAAATCGCTCGAACTCGGCATTCAACAAAACGCACACCAAATCGTATCAAAAAACATTTTAGAAAAAACCAACGTATACATTGAAAAGGAATCACCATGAAAACTACCGCTGTCATTAATTACATTACCACCTGGCTGTCAGATTATTGCAGCAAAAGCGGGATGAACGGGTTTGTGGTGGGTGTCTCCGGCGGAATTGATTCGGCGGTTACCGCAACCCTTTGCGCCAAAACGACCAAAACCGTCATGGCCCTTAACATGCCGATTTATCAGGCCCCCACCCAAGTGTCCCTGTCGGAGCAACACATTGACTGGTTAAAACAGAGGTTTCAGAATATTAAGGGCGCCACCGTTGAATTAACACCTGTTTTTAAAACCCTGGAGAACACGCTTCCCGATCCGATTCAGGACAATCTTACCATGGCCAATACCCGCTCGCGGTTGCGGATGCTGACCCTTTACGCCTTTGCTTCCCACCACAAACTGCTGGTGGCTGGTACGGGCAACAGGGTAGAAGATTTCGGGGTTGGATTTTACACAAAATACGGCGACGGCGGAGTCGATATTTCACCCATTGCCGACCTGATGAAGTCCGAAGTCTATGCTATTGGGAAAGAACTTGGTATTATTGATGCCATTTTAACCGCTCCCCCTACGGATGGCCTATGGGAGGACGGGCGAACGGACGAAAACCAGATTGGTGCCACTTATGCCGAACTGGAGTGGTGCATGACGTTTGATGCCGCCCAGGTCATTGAGGCAGATCTGACTGACCGGCAAAAAGAAGTCCTGGCCATTTACCGGAAATTCAATCGTGCCAACCGACACAAAATGGACCCCATCCCGGTTTGTACCATTCCAAAGTCGATTAAGTGAAAGGAAAGGAGAATCCTATGAAATGCCATGAAGTGGATTATGAAATTATTGGTGATGACATGCAGATTGTGGAAGTTGAACTCGACCCGGGTGAAACCGTGGTGGCTGAAGCCGGTGCCATGAACTATATGGAAGACGGCATCTCATTTGAAGCAAAAATGGGCGATGGATCCAAACCGGATACCGGCCTCTTTGGAAAGCTGATGGGAGCCGGCCAGCGGATGCTCACTGGCGAATCGATCTTCATTACCCATTTTACCAACAATGTCCCGGGCAAGAAACGGGTCGCCTTTGCCGCCCCCTACCCCGGAAAGATCATTCCCATCGATATGGCCACTGTCCAGGGGAATTTGTTATGCCAAAAAGATGCCTTTCTGTGCGCGGCCCTCGGCACGGAAATCGGCATTGCGTTCAACAAACGGCTGGGGGCAGGGTTCTTCGGCGGTGAAGGGTTTATTTTGCAACGGCTACGCGGCGATGGGATGGCCTTTGTCCACGCCGGCGGCACGGTCATTAAAAAAACATTGAGCCACGAAACAATTCGGGTGGATACCGGCTGTATCGTCGCGTTTACTGGGAATATCGACTATGACATTCAGCGCTCCGGGAGTCTTAAATCCATGTTCTTCGGCGGCGAAGGCCTTTTTCTCGCCACCCTTTCCGGCACCGGAACGGTCTATCTTCAAAGTCTTCCGTTTTCACGAATGGCCGACCGCATTTTGCAGCATGCACCATCGGCAGGCGGCAGTCAAAAAGGGGAGGGATCACTTCTGGGAGGTATTGGAAGATTGCTGGATGGGGACTGATGGCAGCCCTGCTGGCTAATTGAAATATTTTTACTACCAACCCGGTTCATGGTGCTTTCAAATTTTCCATTGGGTACCAGGCTTACCATCGGATACCGGACGATAGAAAAACAATCAGATTTTGGCAGCGTCAAAACTCGGCTATAAGAGATCGTAATAAGTTCGACGTAACGAAATTGAGCCTTGAAAAATTCCATAGCCAAATTAAAAGAAGTGACACCGGCATGAGGTGAGCGAGGCAGGGATATTTTGTGGAAGCCCTCTCACTGTCTGAAGAGGGCTGACACCAAATATCCCTGCCCGATTGACCGATTTAAAAGAAACTCACCCACCAGGCTTTCTTGATCATATGCGAGTTAACTACTTTCGCCTATAGAGACATGCTATACACTATAGCACCATCTTTTTCAGGGTAACCCGGTCAAGTTTACCGGTGGGCAAATGGGGCAAGGCGTCTATAAAACCAACTGATTTCGGTTTTTCATAATTGGCCAGGCGTTGGGCGCAAAAATCGACAACTTCACTCTGTGTCAACGTATACCCCGCTTTAAGGACAATGAGCGCTTTTACCGCCTCCCCCCACTTATCGTCCGGAACGCCAAGAATCACGGCCTCTTCAATTTCAGGCATCTCGTACAAAACGCTCTCTACCTTGGCGGGATAGACGTTTTCGCCCCCTGTGATGATCATATTATTTTTTCTGTCCACAATGTAGATATACCCGTCCTCGTCTACGGTCGCCAGGTCTACGGTATACAGCCATCCATCTTTAAATTTTTCGGCAGTCGCTTCAGGCTTTCGCCAATACCGCAGCATCACCCCGCCCCCCTTGACGATTATTTCACCCACCTCGCCAGGTTCTACATCCTCTCCATCGGTATTGACCACCCGCACAACATGATAAAGCGCCTGTTTCCCGCAGGATGCCAACCGTTTCGATGCCGCCTCCCCACCGTTGAGCGCCTCCTGATGATCTTTTACCGTCAGTGCCACCACTTCAGATGTTTCCGATCCGCCATAAGTTTGGTGAAAATCACTGTTTGGCAGTAATCTGGCAATTCGCTTCAGGATCTCCGGCGCCATGGGGGCCGCGCCATAGCGGACCTGCTGAATGGTATTCAAATCGTATTTTTCCACACCCGGAAAATTAAGGATAAAATTGATAAAAACAGGGGCAAGCGTCGTTTTGGTTATTTTTTCCTCTGCCACCAGCCTGCAAAATTCCCTTACATCCCAGTCTCTCATGATGACATTGGTCCCGCAACGGAAAATGATCGCCTGGGTGATGTTGACCGCCACATGAAAAATGGGAAAAACGTTAATGTATCGATCCGTCTCTGTCATTTCGATATTAATGGCAAGCTGGCTGATCCGGCACAAGGTCTGTTTACGAGCGGTCAGGCAGCCTTTTGGATTTCCGGTGGTGCCGCTGGTATATACGATAAGATCCGGGTCGTCGTCCTCTGTTTGAACCTCCGGTTCTATGGCAGGATACTGTTCCAGCAGGGCCTCGTATTCAATCATGCCATTCTTTTCACATCCCACGGACACATAGATCTTTAAAAAGGGGATCTGCGATCTGATGGCATCAATTATTTCCACATATTCGGAATGCACCAAAAGAACCCGGCATCCCAGATCCTCTATAACGCCTTTTATGCCATCCGTGTTGAGACGATAGTTGATCCCCCCCAAGATAATGCCGGTTTTGGCAGTGGCAGCCAGGGCATCCAAATACTCCGCACTGTTTTTCAACAGAACCCCTAAGACATCTCCTTTTTGAAGCCCGAGCCCCAGCAAGGCATTCGCCAGTCGGTTGTGGCGCTCTCCCCATTCCCGATACGTGAACCGTCTGCTGCCATCTACAATGGCTTCTTTATCCGGGTATAATTTGGGTCCCCGATTGTAGACTTCCTTTAATAACATGGTGAATACTCCATTATTTTCCGAACCTTTCTTCCCTTTTCAACCAAGCCCTACGCTTGCTTTACTACAGGTGGTGTGGCCAACAGACCACCAATAACGCCAACAAACGCCAGGACCGTGAGACCGATAAATGCTTCGACATAACTTCCCCGAAGGTCATACACCAAGCCGGTTAGATATGGACCGAGGGCAGCGACCAAAAAGATAATGGGGAAAATCAACCCCATGAGGGAAGCAAAGGAATCCGCGCCGTAATAATTCCCTAAAATGGTTGCCATACAGACATAAGCCCCGCCCATTCCCGTCCCGACCAGGAATGCATAAAGATAAACAGAAACAGGACCCATCGCCGCGGACTTGGTGAGGACCACCATGCCGGCGACAATGAACAGCAATGCGATACTCCATATAATTCTGGGCTCGATTCTGTCCCCAAAGAACCCACTGGCAAACCTGCCGATAATGCTGAAAAATACCAGTAGCCCAACAGACATTGCTGAAATGGCTTTCGGGTGTCCAATTTCCTGCAAATAAACAACGCCGTGAGCCACCACTGTGATGTATGGGGTAAGATAGGCAATGGAAGCAAAGATAATCAGCCAGAGGGCCTTGGTCCGAAATGCATCCCCCGTCCCCCATGCAACGTTGGATTGAAATGTCTTTTGAGAAACCGGTGAAGAACTATCAGAAGGCGCATTATGAGTGGTCGTTGCGGGAATCCCGTCAGGGACCTGCCCCATATCCTCAGGCCTGTTTTTGACGAAAAATACAGACAACAGAGCGGACAAGATTGCCGTTGCGGCGACCAAGACCCAACCGATTTTCCAATTGCCGTCGGATGCAAGGATGATTTTGTTGAGCAACGGGGCCGCTATAAGACCGCCTACGCCCGCTGCTGAGAGCACAATGGACATCGCAAATGCTTTCCGTTGCTTAAACCACAAGGTAACGCCCGCCTGGATCGGAATCGCCCCGCCCATGCTGACACCTGTTCCGGTAATCAGGCCAAAGGCAACGACATATTGCCAGGGCGTTGCCACAGCAGATGCCATTAGCAACGCCCCCAAAAAGATTAAAATTCCACCGCCAAAAAGGGTAAGTCGTGTACCGAATTTATTCACACAGAACCCGACAACCGGGGCAGAAACGGCAAGAGAAACGGAGAAAATGGAATACCCAAGACCGAGCGTAGACCTGTCCAGGTTTAGGGCTTTGGCCATGAAGGTATTAATGACACTGGCCCCGTAATAGGGGAATGTGGTGTTTATAAAATAGATACAAAAAAAAATACCGACCAAAAACCAGCCGTAAAATTTACTTCCCTGCTCGGACATGGCATCTCCTGCTGATGTATTGAAAATACTTCACCCGTCAATGTGCGATTGTAAACCAAACTCAACAACCCCTAATTCCTGGAGCTTGAACTTTTGCACCTTTCCAACAGCATTCCTGGGAGGTTCTTCTATGAAAGTAATATATTTGGGGATCTTGTATTTTCCGATCTTTCCGTCACAGAAAGAACGAATATCATCTTCCGTGCAGCGCATGCCGGTTTTTAACTTTATAAAGGCGCCCACCAGTTCCCCCATCCGGCGATCCGGCAGGCCGACAATATGGGCGGATTCCACGGAGGGGTGCTCCAGGATGAAGTTCTCTATTTCAATGGGATCGATGTTCAGCCCGCCCGAAATAATCAACTCCTTTATGCGGCCCCCAAATTTTAAATTCCCTTCTTCGTCCACACTTCCAAGGTCTCCGGTGGAAAACCAGCCTTCCTTATCCCGAGCGTTGGCCGTCAATTCAGGTTCATTGTAATACCCCGGCGTCACATGCCATCCCCGGGTTACGATTTCCCCTATCGTACCAGGAGGCACTTCTTCTCGGGTATCCACATCTACAATTTTAAATTCACAGTCGTCATTGAAATTTTTTCCCACAGTGGTCGCAACGATTTCAATCGGCGCATCTTTTTCACAAACCGTTATTAAACCGGTAGTTTCCGTCATTCCGTACATGGAAAAAAGTTCGAGTCCAAATTCATCGATTAGCTCTAAAACCTGGGCCGGTGTCATGGGGGCGCCGCCGTAGTCGCCAACCCTTATGGATTTTACTTTATCCCGGCTAAACTTCTCGTGGTGTAGCAGCATATGGAACATGGCAGGGGTCGCTGCGACCATTGAAATTTTATGGGCCTCAATCCCTTCTAAAATTTGTCCGGGATCAAAACTTTCAAACCCAACAATGCTCGCTCCTGATATTTCGGCAATGGATAGCCCCATATGCAACCCGAAATTTGTAAAAAATGGCGGCGCGCCAAGGATGACATCGTCCGAGGTTAACCCTAATCTTTCACAAACCTTGGTAAACACCCGCAGGAATTGGTAGTGCGTAGTCAAAACCCCTTTTGGTTTACCCGTGGTGCCAGCCGTGAACATGAGGGTGTTCACGTCATGGGGTTGTATGGAATCAGTAATGTCAGAGAGCGTCTGGTCGGCGATCTTTTCGCCTGAATCAATGAACGCGTTAAAATTATACATACCGGGATAGTCTCGTTCCCCCAGGCAAACGACGGTCTTTAAGTGAGGGAAATCATCAAGGGCCACGCAGCCATTTCCTGGTGCCGCATTTTGTAACGCCGGACACACGACCTGGACCAGTTCTACGAAATCGATACCTAACGCCGAATCCATCAATACCAGCGCATTGACTTCTCCATAGGTTAAAAGGTGTTCTAACTCAGACGTCTTGTATCGGGTGTTAATGGGAACCAGCCAGGCACCGACACGCGCGATGGCATTTCGAACAATGACCCATTCAGGAATGTTTGTCATTAAAATGGCCACGCGATCCTCTTTTTTGATACCTGCTTTTACGAAGGCTTTGGCAAGTCTAATGGCTGCGTCGCGCAATTGGCGAAACGTCAGCTGTCTATCTTTATAGATAAAGGCCACTTTATCAGGATATTTCAATGCAGTTTTTTCTGAAACGGTCGCATAGGTGATGTGATCAAAATCTTTTTCCATTTTTTCTCCTTATGATCCTAACGAAGGATTTCCCCTTGACAGCTGATTGCAAAGGCGATTCAAAATGCACGGTCTCTGTCTGGGCCATAAAAAAACTTTACACCAATTTTTGCTTCAGTTTTATCTTCTGGATTTTTCCAAGCGCATTACGAGGGAAAAAATCCTCTGATACAAATTCCACCTTTTCCACCACCTTGAATTTGGCGAGTTTTTCCCGCGTGATCGAAATGACGTCCGCCGCTGTTAGTTCCGTTCCAGCTTCCGGAACCACATAGGCTTTTGGAATTTCTCCGAGCCTTTTGTGATATTCCCCAACGACGGCCACCTCTTTTATTCTGGGATCGTCAAGCAGCACCCTTTCGATTTCTGCCGGATAGATATTAAATCCCCCCCGAATAATCATGTCTTTGGCCCGATCCACAATATGTAAATGTCCTTCGGAATCGATCACGCCAACATCACCTGTCGAAAACCACCCCTCCCGAATAGCGTCACAGGTGGCGCCTGAATTGTTCCAATAACATTTTAAAGCGTTATCCGAACGGATTTGAATCTCCCCGGCCTCCCCCGGCGCCGCCGCGGTGCCATCCGGCTTTACAATGCGAAGTGAAACATGGGGGGAGATATTGCCAACCGAAATGCCTTTGGGGGCCTCGTTCGGTCTTTCAAAGGCGGCGATCAAGGGGGTTTCCGTACTGCCGTAGGCATGAACGATGCGAAGATTCATTTCATTTTCAAAATCAGACCGCAACTGCTGCGACAACGGAGAGCCCGCACAAATACAGAATCGTAAGGTCTTAAAGAGATCTGATTTTCCCCTGCCCTCATCAAATAACATCTGATAAATAGTCGGCACGCCCGAAAAAAAGGTAACCTTCTCCCTATGAACGTACTTAAGAAACGGTTTGGGTTCGAATTTTTCCATGACCACAAGGGTTGCCCCCACATGAAAGGCAAGGCCCGCATGGACTAAAAATGCGGTGAGCTGAAAAAACGGGAGAGCAGCCAAAAAAATATCAGTGTCTCCCAAATGAAGTGCCTGGCTCATGCCATCAAGATGAAGCAAAACATTGCGATGGGTATGTACCGCCCCTTTTGGAAACCCCGTTGTTCCGGATGTATAGCCGATAACCGCCTCGTCATCCGGCCCCAAATCCAATGTCTCTGGGAAATCATCTTTTTCTGACGCCAATAAAGATTCAAAGAAGATTACTTCTCCCGAAATCGTCGCGCCATCACCCGCGACAACGACGTTAAGCTCACCTTTTTGAACCCGGTCAACCGTTTCTATGATGGGCAAGAAAGCATGTTGGGTGATTACAACATCAGGGGTTGCATCGCCGATGATATAGTCCAACTCTTCCTTTTTAAACATAACATTGAGACCAACACTGATGGCGCCCAACTTCCAGGCGGCATACACCGAATAAATCACTTCGGGGCAATTATTCATTAAGAGTGCAACCCGATCGCCCTTTTTTAATCCCAACTTGCGGAAACCGGCACTTAACCGTTCGACCGTTCGATGAAACTTGCCATAGGTCTCTCTTCTGTGGCCAAAAATAATGGCGCTTTTATTCTGATTCTCCTCAACATAACGCTCAATGGTGCTATAAATGTTCATAGTGGCCCTGACTTAGGAGCCGATTTCAAAACGTGAACGTTTTGAAATCGGCTCCTTGAAATAAAATTCCATTCCCCGTTGTTATCACAACGACTAAAAAACCAACGCTTAATGCCCAACCAAATGTCATGCGGTATTTTCAGGCCAAGCCCCCTTTTACCGATTTTTGCAATTAATTACAACCGCCTGATCTTAAATATAAAGTTCACCGTATCGCGAATCTTTTTTTCGACGTTAGCACTTCAGCCACGGGCAGTTGGCCATTCTCAATTTCATCCGATTCCTCGGTGGTATAGGACTTCCACAGCCCTGATAATCGGATAAACGCAGGAAGCAAAACCAAAGCGCCCATCATGTTCCCCAGAAACATGAAGGTCAGCAGCAACCCCATGTCCGCCTGAAACTTGATGGGGGATAAAATCCAAGACCCCACCCCCAGCGCCAAGGTGGTACCGGTGAAAATAACCGCCCGTCCGGTCGTATTTAATGTCTCAAAGAATGCCTGCTCTAAAGGCAAGCCCTTTTCTAAATTCATTTTCAAGCTGTTATAGGTATAAATGGCATAATCAACGCCAACCCCTACCCCCACAGCAATGACCGGCAATGTTGCCACCTTGATTCCAATGCCGATATAGGTCATTAACGCCTCACACAGCACCGACGTAAGGTAAAGTGGCACCAGAACGCAGATCGCCCCCTTTAATGAGCGGTAGGTGGAAAGACACACGAGAAAGATGACCGAATAAACAAGCAAGGTCATCTTAAGCTGTGCCTTTTCAATCTCAATATTCGTGGCGGCCTGAATCCCTGCGCTTCCTGCGGCTAACAAAAATTGGTAGTTTTCAGTATGATTCTCTTTGGAAAACTTCTCAACCAGGTTGGTAACCGCTGTTAGCGTTTCTGCCTTATGATCCTTCAAATAAATCAATAATGGCGTCAAGGATCCGTTCCGGTTGCTCAACTTGGCCGGCGCCTTGGTTGCCATATTGTCGAGCGCATCGGCTCCCCGGGGGAGCGCATACCACTTAAGGTAGCCTTCGCTCCAACCTGCATTCAGTTTTTTAGTGGTATCGACGATCGACCGAACCGACTCAACCCCCTTGAGACCTTCCAGTTTCCACGTAAGCCGATCGACAGCGACCAATGCATTGTAGTTACTATTACCACCCGGCGGGGTCTTTAGCATAACCACATACAGATCGCTGCTTGCAGCATAATTCTTATTCATAAAAGCAGCATCTTTGTTATAACGTGAATTGGGTCGAAGTTCAGGCGCCCCAGGATCCAAATCACCGATTTTCAAATCCTGCTTTTCATAAAACCCGATACCAAAAGCCAGGATGGTAATCAGCACCATTATCAGCGCAGGTTTGGAATTGGTTACCTTTGCTACAAAATGCCAGGCCCGATGAGGAGATGTCTCCATACTTTGGCGCCGGCGCTCCAGACTTTTTTTGTTCATCCCGGTATAGGAAAGCAATATGGGCAGCAGCATCAGATCTGTGAACGCTACCACAATCACACCGATGGTCGCGCCAACAGCAATATCCTGTATCACACCGATCAATATCACAAAAAGTGTTGCAAAACCGACGGCATCTGTGAATAACGCAGCCAGGCCTGGAATGTAAAGTTTCCTAAACGCCCGTCGCGCAGCTCGAATTTTATCGACACCATCAATCATTTCGTGGGCCATGGCATTGCTCATTTGGATGCCGTGACTCACTCCTAAGGCAAACATCAAAAAAGGCACCAGCATTGAATACGGATTCAATCCGTAACCCAGCATCTGTAATAAACCCAACTGCCACACCACCGCTACAATTGATGATATAGCTCGAGCGAACGTACTTGGCAGACACCGGGAGGTCATATACAAAACGGCAAGCAAAATCAGAAACGTGATCCCAAAAAACAGAATCACGCGCGAGGCGCCTTCGATCAGGTCCCCCATCAATTTTGCAAAGCCTGTAATATGAATTTTTATTTTCTTGCTCTCAAATTGCGTTCTGATCTTTTCAAGATGCTTAGAGAATTCATTATAATCAAGTGGATTCCCTGTCTCGGGATTAAAATCCTGAACAGGAACATAAATAATACTCGATTTAAAATTTGCCGCCACCAATGTACCGATTTCACCAGACCTGAGCACGTTTTGCCGCAATGCTGCCAAGGTTTTGGGGGATCCGTCATACCCATCCGGAATAACCGGTCCCCCTTCAAACCCATCCTTGGTTACCTGGGTCCACCGCGTGGCCGGTGACCAAAGCGATTGGAGCCCCCCCCGACCTACCCCGGGGATAAAAAACACTTCATCATGAATATTTTTCAGGGTCTCAAAATAGTCCTTATTGAAAATATCGCCCTCTGTTGTCTCAACCGCAATAAGAACGCGATTCCCCAAGCCTTTTAGGTCATCTTGATGTGTTATGTAATTCTCAATGTAGGGGTGATAGGTGGGGATCATGCGTAAAAAGCTCGCTTCGGGACGAAGTTGTAGCGCATGATATCCTAACCAGATACTTATAACGGTAAAAAGCACCATGAAAAAGATGCGGTTATTGAAAAGAACCCGCTCTAAAAAAACGCTGCGCCCACCCTCTACTGGCCCTGGTATTTTTTGTATAGACAATTTTTTGGATTTTTTCATGATTCAGCTGTAATCCTTAATTGTTAAAACTGGTTATATCAATCTTTTTGATGCCGTTTAATCCCCCCAACAAGACATTTTCGCTACCGCAATCCGCCAAACAGATGCCTCCTGGGAAACCGTTTGTCAGCTTCTTAAATGTTCTTGCGCCATCGAGGCTTCTGAAGAGATTGCCCTTCGACGAAATCAACCATATCGAATTGTCTTGAAATATCGCAACGTTTTGAATTCCAGAATCTTCTTCTATTTCAATCGCTTTCCATGTCTCACCATTATCAGTTGAACAAAAAGCACCCAGGAGCCCATACGTAATAATAAATTGGCCGTCCCGGCTACACGTAATGCCGAACAACGAGCCCTCAGAAGGGGGAGGTAAACGCTTCCAATTCTTTCCATCATCGTCAGAGCGAAAGATCATCCCGCCCGCCGTCTTATATTCTTCCTCACCGGGAAAAACCGTTATCGCCTCTCCCACCACAAAAAGACGCTTCCCTGTTGAGGCAATTCCATAGTAATGATGCCCGCATGGATTATCAAAGCGCTCTATTATTAACTGCCAACTCTCCCCACCATTTTTGGTTTCCATAATCATCCCGAAAGAACCAATCGCAAGCCCTTCCTTTTTGTTATGAAACCACACATCAAAAAACGGCTTGGTGGGGCCCTCGTCAACCGCACTTTCCCAATCCGACACCAAAAAATTTAAATCGATGAGCTCCTGTTCCAGTTTTTTCTCTTTTACCATGCAGGCATTTGATATCTTACCCTTTACAATACAGCACAATCGGGCTGCTTCATCCAGCATTCGGGTGTTGATCTGACTACCGTCAAGTTGCTTTTGCCAGGTTTTCCCACCATCAGAGGAGTGCAAAATGACACCTTGGTGCCCCACCACCCAGCCATTCTGGGCGGTGGGAAACGTGACAGATGTCAGGGTAACACTCACGGGGACGGTGGCCTGCGCCCAGCTTTCGCCATTGTCATCGGAAATCAGGATTATGCCCCGAGAGCCCACCACGACTATGGAACTTCCCGCTTCGGCGATATCCATCATCACTGCGGATGTGGCCCGATCTGATTTTTCAGCCGGTATGACCAGCTCGTCATTTTCAGCCATCGCCGGGATCGCGACACCCATGGTAAGGAGAATACCAATGAGCCAGCACATCAGGTGATAGATATCGGAACCAATTCTATTTTTATATAAATGCGTTAATTTCATTGGGGCATAATTCCTCTATGTGTGTTATCGACGTCCTAATTTTCTACAATTTGAAGGCTCGAAGGTGCCATCCGGAAACTTATTTTCCTTATAGCACTGCCACATTTTGTCTAAATCGTTCACCGTAAACTGAACGAAGTAAAAATTTGTGGTGTCATCAAAATTCGCCTGATGGGTCTGGACCACGGCAGGCAAATCATAAAAATTAGAACATGTGCCATAAGACCATCTCCATAGTTCTCCGCGGCTGTCATACCTGTCCGCCACGCAAATCGTCCAACTATCCTCATCAATGAATAACACCTGTCTGCTGTACTGATGCCTCTCTTTCTGTGCTGCTTCCAAGATCCACACCCGGTGCAGCTCAAATCTTACAAGGTTTGGGTTGGGATAGTTTGCTGTAAAGAGTTCGTCCCGTTTGGCAAGGTCAAAATCGTAATTATTATAAGGGATATACATCTCTTTCTTGCCAATGATTTTCCAGTCGAATTTGTCGATGGGGCCATAGAACATATACCCTTCATCGTAGCCTGAAATACCCCCAGACGCCGGATTCGGGGTATCATAGCCCACGGAAGGTGCGCGCCTGACGCGACGCTGGCCGGGTAGATACTGCCATACCTGGCGCTTCTGCGCTGGTTGATCAACCGGATCTCTCGACACAATGACCTCACCCCGCCGCCGTTCTGGGAAAGTATACAGGTAAATCCCTTTCTGCGCATATCCATTAAATGTTTCTGGGCTTATATTCGGCAGGTAGTAAGGGTAAATCTCCCAAGTTTCCGCCCCTGCCCCGATCAAGATGTTACCATCACTGTATACCAATAAGTGGTTATACGGTCTGATGCTCGAACCGCCTTGCCACCGAACACTATGATTCCAAATCACTTCTGCGCCTTCTTTCGGAATGGGGAAGGGGATGCCTTTGCAACCACCTATGTAGCCTAGCTTTGATTCATTCAATGAAACCCTTGTGGCATTTTGAAGCGTATTTTCATAGACGGTTTGCGGGGCAGCTTGTGTCCGGCGCGTTGGATACACCTGAATTTTAAAATCTGAAAACTTGCGAAACATATGCTGCAAACCTTCACTTAATTTGTCAGTATACTTGTCGAAATTTTGGCTCGTTATTGTAAAGAGTACTTTATCATCAGGAAAGGGGTTCTGGTAAAAATCCCCCTTTTCGTGTGTTACCCCCGAAGGTGGGCCTGTAATACCGCCTTTCCATGGCGGAATCGTGCCATCTTCATTCCCTGCCTGTTCAGCGCCAAACGGTGTCAGATTTTTTCCAAGTTGGGCTGCTTCTTCTGACGTCACTTTTGCAGATACGCCTGATAGAGCGCCCATAACAAGTAAAATCAGTAATGCCAAAAATGATTTTTCCAATCTATTCATAGCTGTCTCCCATCTTCGTTACGTTATTTTATTTATTTGAAACGAATGACGCTCAATTCATAAAATTTAATATGTGGAATGCAAAAAATTGGGAATAAACTCCTCTGATAATGCATTTAAAAGGTACGTTTTAAACTGATGGATACGTAATCCCTATCTGTTTTTGAATTATCGCTGGAATCACCTAAAAAGTTCGTATATCCGATCTTAGTGATGTTCGAAACTTTATAGGTTAAATCCACGCCAAACGCCACACTGTCCGCATTTTCCGTGAATGTACCACCCACCGAAGACTTTCCATCCGGGTTCCATTTGTAGGTAACCGCCACATCAATATCCAACGACGGCAAAACTTGTAGGTATCCTTCCGACAATTTGACCGTACCGCCCCATGCGGTCTTATCGTTGACCAGCACGGCGTTTCCATAACCAGATACTTTATTGTACCCAAACTCCGTAGTAATCGAATACTTGTCCCCCAATGGGTTTGGGCCACCCGCGTATATGGCGGAAACCTGTGCTTGGAAGGCATTGCCTCTAACATACCCGGTCCCTAAAGGACTACCTGCGCGGACAAGAAGGGGGAAGTCCTCGCGATACGTTATATCGCATCCGATATTAATATCGCCACGTTCGCCAACAGTCGTTCCTAAACTAAACCCGTAAAGTTTAATATCTTCGGCATACCGCAAAAAGTAGGAAGCGCTATCCAAAAAGTTCAAGGTATCACTTCCCCAATCCGTTGATGAAATGCCGCCACCGGCCTGGCTAACCAACTGAGGGGCCTTGTCGTGATAATTGATATAATAAAATGAGAACTCAGAATAGTTTAGTTTTTCAGCGACATACCTTATCGCAAAACCGTATTGCCCCTGATCGTCCGGATTATCATCTCTTGCCCTGTCAACCGTGGCGGCAAGGCCATTTTGAATATCCGCTGGGATCAGGATCCGCCTCCCCGCATCATCGAGAAGATCGGAGGTATTGAAATAAGCGCCGGCTTCATCCAGTCTTGTTTTCTCCCATTCCCACTGATAATAGCCGGCAATACTGATACTGTCGGTAATATCTATTAAGCTGTACACCTGGCCCACAGGAAGATATATGTCTTTGAGTTCTGTCCCGGGAGCGTTGGCCGCGGTCCCGTCCACCGGCGCCATGGCCGATCCGACGCCACCAGGGATAAACACACTCTCGCCCCAGTTGACAACCTGCCTGCCAACGCGGAAACTTACCGAATGACCGCCCACATAAAACTGGCTATAGGCAAAAAGATCCAAAATTTCGGCCTTGTCCCGGTGCAAATCCTCTACTTTTGGATCAAAATGTTTATGGTCTCTTAATGGTCCGCCATATAAAGGCCCGTTATTAAAGGTTGTGGGTGAATCATTCGCGGTGGTTCCGTCATAAGCAAAATCGTAATAAGCACGGGGCCGGATAAAAATTCCGTAATTACCTTTGTTAATATCGATATCCACGTTAAGATTAAAGCGGTTGTTGATCATGTCCCACTGATCAAAATTACGGTTCCCGTCGTCACCGTTAATATTTGCTAATAACGTATTGTTCTGCTCTGAAACGCGCCATGCAGCGCCATACGTTAAACTGGGATTAATGTATACTGTTGTCGTGTCAGTGGCCTGAAAGGTCATCGCATCCGCCAAGGAAGGATTAAAGGAAGTAATCACTGCCAGAATCAGTAACACGAGACCCAATTTGTATAACGATCTCTTACATGCCATTTTCCCACTCCTCACTTACGTTTTTATGGGGTATCCCCATGTGGTTATGTTGATTTTAATCTTTCGCTAATTTGACCGTAATGTCTGTGGATGGGCTTTATTTAGACTATTTCCAGACAATGTAATTCGCCGGTAAATCATATATAGCTCTATGAATACGTGTGATAGTAGTATTAACGTATGAGCATTGCGCCATCACCTCCCTTCACTATATCACCGCCATGATTAAGGCATTATTATCGCACTTATTATTTATTCCTCCAGTCATCATAGGGTTATTGGATCAAGGTACTTACGCCATAGATTCAGGAAACGGAAAAATATCTCCGATCTAAGTGCTATGATGGCGGATTGTAGTAATGGCCATGCGGTTCCGGCTATCGTGCTGCCGCATTATATTTACTTACCGAGCAATGGCACGGTAGGTATTGTTGAAAGTGTTTTTTAACGTTGGTTTAAGCGTGATGATATTTTCTTGTTTAGCGAAAGGCATGCCAATAGGTGTCTGTTACAAAAACCAACCCTTAACATACTGAACTTTTTTAATTATTGGATATCTGACAATTTCCGGTCATGACAGACACATCTATATTCTGCGATATATAAACAATTTGTCTCTATTTAAAAGCATCTCAGATATCGGCACCTCGCCAAATTTAATTATGACTTTTTCCGCGCTTTAACCAACCTATTTTACTGTTTTTTCATAATATTCAACCCTACTGTTTAATACGAAAAATTTTTAGATAGCGACTTGATAAAATTCTGGTTTCAAGATACTGTTAAATATCGTCAAAATAAGTGGCCCAGCACCAGCACCACCAGGCGATGATCACCCCTTCAAATTCATTTTATATCTCTGCTTACGGAGAATTTATTTATGCGCAGGAAAGCCGGCCTTTTTAACCCAGCCAAAAGTCCTGTTGAAGCGGAAAATCCCGAAAATTGTCATAGAGCTGAACTGACGATTGGGAACGAAGATCGATTTGAAGATCTCTTTTTTCAGATCTCGACCAATCTCGTCGGATTGACAGCGCAAAAGATGACGTCGGAAATAAAAAATCAACTCAAAATGATCGTTGATTATTATGGTGTTGACCGCGGGTGCCTATGGGCTTTTTCTGATGATGGCATGAAATTACGAATAGTCTCTGAATACTCCACAAAGAGCGTCACCCCAATAGAAACTCAATTCATTTTTGATAACATTCCATGGTTATTTGAAAAACTTTACACCAACGAACCCGTCATTTTCAATCAATCAACCCATCCACCTCTTCTACGCGAAAATAGAAACCAATACGGCCGGGCTGAAATGGGCTTTAACGCCTATCTATCATTACCACTTACTTTTCATCAGAAAACAATTGGGGTGTTATCGCTTGATTCTATTTCTTTCCGAGATATATGGCCGACTGAAGTGATCGATCAATTGCGTCAACTCGGTGAATTACTATCCCGCGCAATGATAAAGGGGAAAGAGCAGAAAAAGTTCAGGGAGCTGTTTGAATTTGAAAAGACATTATCCGAAATTTCTTCTAAATTTGCAAATCTTGGAGCCAAAGATGTGGATAAACACATCGAAAAAGGTCTGGGACAAATCGGGAATTTATTAAACTCGGATCAGGTGGCCTACTTTGAAACAGGATATGATTTAGGCACAAACGAAATCCTGCCAGTCCTTTATTCCTGGGCGAACAGCGGCGTCAACCCAATACCAAGATACAAAAACCTTCTCGCTGAATTTCCTTGGATTTGTAGCCAACTGTCTAAGGGACAGACTGTTCGGTTTTCTAAACCTAAAGAACTTCCAGATGACGCAAGTATCGACAAATCATCCATACGTTCCACCGAAACAAAATCCCAGGTCAGTGTCCCCATATCTGTAGGCGGGCCAGTAGTAGGTGCGATTAACGTCCTAACAGTAAAAAGATATCGTTCATGGCCGGATGAAATTATCCCCCGTCTCCGATTGCTCGGTGGTGTATTTGCGAATGCATTGATGCGAAAAAGAAAAGAGCTTGAAGCCGAGAGGATTAATAAAGAGAATAACGAGCTGTTTGAATTCGAGAAACTATTATCAAGAATCTCCTCCAAGTTTGCAAATCTGCCTGCAGAATATATCGACACTGAAATTGAAAGGGGCCTTGAAAGGATTGGCAAATTCCTAAATGCCGATCGGGTCAACCACTTGAATTTGGATTTGGACACCACCCTCCCCCACCAGAAACCATGGCTTAATTTATGGGTGGATAAAAATATAGCTCCTCTCCCTGAAGAATTCGATCCCTTTGTAAAATATCCCTGGGTATGTTCACAGTTGGTAAAGGGTAAATCTCTTTATTTTTCAAACATTGAGGATATTCCGATGGATGGCGAAATTGACAAGAAAACCATGCGGGCCGTTGGAACCAAATCGTTTGTCAGTGTTCCGATATCTATCGGTGGGCCGATTGTAAGCGCCATTTCTGTTGTATCCCTGAATGCTCACCGCGTCTGGCCAAAAGGGATTATTCCACGCCTTCGGCTTGTTGGTGAAGTTTTCGCCAACGCGTTAAATCATAAAAAGAAAGAAATTGTTGCGGCAAACGCATTTAACGAAATCAAAAAATTAAAAAGCCAGATCGAAGCAGATGTCAACTACCTTCGGGAAGAAGTGGATCTAAAATACGATCATCATAATATGATTGGCCAAAGCGATGCTTTTCAATCGATGATTTCAAAAATCCATCAAATCGCCGTTACAAATACCACCGTTCTTATTTCCGGCGAAACAGGAACCGGCAAGGAATTGGTCGCGCGGGCCATTCATGCAAACAGTCAACGGAAAAACCGTCCCATGGTAACCGTAAACTGTGCCGCCCTTTCTACGCAATTGATTGAAAGTGAACTGTTCGGGCACGAAATAGGCGCCTTTTCCGGTGCCAGACAGAAACGTATTGGACGTTTTGAGTTGGCAAACGGCAATACCTTGTTCCTGGATGAAATCGGAGAACTTCCCTTAAAATCTCAGGCAAAACTTCTCAGGGTGCTTCAGGAGGGTGAATTTGAACGGATTGGCAGCTCAAATACCATCAAAGTCGATGTACGAATTATCGCCGCCACCAATCGTAACCTTGAAAATGAAGTTAAAAGCGGTCGCTTCCGCCAGGATCTCTGGTATCGCCTAAACATCTTCCCCATTGAAATGCCTCCGCTACGGTTTCGCAAAGAGGACATTCCGTTGCTTTCCGACTACTTCACACGCAAGTTCAGCAAGAAAATGGGGAAAACCATTCGAAAGATTCCTGTCCGGGTCATGGAAACATTACAAACATACCACTGGCCTGGGAATATAAGAGAATTAAAAAATATGCTGGAACGTGCCGTAATCCATACCCAAGGGGATGCCCTACAGCTCTATACCCCTCTTGCAAGCATCCAAGGCATACCAGACCAAGCGCCCAAAGATCATACGCTCGACAAAATAAAAAGAAAGTACATATTACAAATTCTCGAAGAAACGCAGTGGCGAATCGAAGGGCCGAAAGGTGCCGCATTGATCCTTGGGATTCATCCATCCACGCTACGGTCCCGCATGAGAAAACTCAAGATTCAGTAGCTCCTTTTTAACGGTATGAATTCAAACTGCACATCTCTTCATTTGTTCATTAAGATACTTACCAGATAAAGGCTGTTCTTATGAAATGCAATCACAGGAAATTATCCCCTGGGGCCTCAGGCCAACTATCAAAAAGAAGAACAGGTTCGAGTGAAAACATGCCCCCAAAAAAGGTGCTGACTCTGCACCAGCAAATCCAACATATGATTCTGCATGTGTCATCCAATCTTATTGGTCTACCCGTGAATGAAATGGCTGCGGAGATCAACAAACAACTTCAAAATATAAGTCAGTGTTTAAAATTTGACCGGTGTTGCGTTCTTACCTTTATTGATAATAATTCTGAATTGGACATGATTTTTGATTATCAAGCAGGGGATGGCAAATCGGCAAAAACAACCATCGATTTCTCTCAAATGCCATGGTATTTGAATAAGATTCGAAGTGGCTGTCCTATCATATTGAGAAATTTGCCCGAAGATCTTCCGAGCCATGCAAGCATAGAAAAAGCCATCTGCTCGGAGTCCGGACTTAAATCTATTTTTGCGTTTCCACTTTCTAACAGCACCACCACCTTTGGCATTCTTGTTTTTGAATCATTCCAGCATAGGGTATGGCCTGAAAAGATCCAACACCTATTGGGCCATCTCTCAAAAATATTTTCAAAAATAATCATTCAAAAAAAGGAAGAAGAAAAATTCGATGAGTTATTTGAATTTGAAAGCATATTATTGGAAATTTCTACTGAATTTACCGAATTGTCTGTTATTGACGTTCGCAGCCATATTGAAAGAGGGCTCGAACGCATCGGGAAATTATTAAATGCAGATAGGGTCACCCTCTTAGATGCTGAATCCGGTTCCTATACAAAATTTATTAAGCCATCTGTTTATTCCTGGGCGAAGGAAGGCGATCCACCGTTGCCTAAATATGCTGACCTATACACCGCCTTCCCCTGGACTTGTTCGCAGCTCATAAGCGGAAATATCATTCGATTTTCCCGGCTTGAAGAATTACCGGATGTGGCGGCAGTCGACCGAAACTCTTTGACCCAGACGCGAACAAAGTCTCATATCAGTGTTCCTATATCCTTAGGTGGCCCCGTCGTTGGGTCCCTCTCAATTACAACCTCTACAGAGTATCGATCCTGGCCGGATGCTATCATTCCACGGATTAGACTTGTTGGAGAAGTATTTTCGAACAGCCTGGCACGTGCAAAAAGGGAGATGGAGGTTAAAAAATCTTCCGATAAAATCAAAGAGCTTTTTGATTTTGAAAGAATACTATCTGAAATTTCATCCGAATTTGCTAATTTATCCGCCAGGGATATTGATAAAAATATTGAAAGAGGGCTTGAACGCATCGGGAAGTTTTTAAAGGCTGATAGAGTCAACCAAATCGAACTAAGCCATGAAACCAATCAAAAACACTTAAATTTATTGCTCAACTCTTGGGCAAATGACAGCTTCAAACCATTACCAAAACTCAACGATCTTTATGGCGCGTTCCCCTGGGTATGCTCTCAACTCAAAAATGGAGAAATCGTTCAGTTTTCTACCCCGGATGAGTTGCCAAGCAAGGCGTCGGTCGATAAAAAAACCATGCGGTATTTTGGAACGAAATCCTGCGTCAGCGTCCCAATATTCATCGATGGACCAACCACTATTGCACTTTCTTTAGTCACTGTGAAAGAGCATCGTATGTGGCCGAATGAAATCATCTCACGACTTCGGCTTCTCGGTGAGGTCTTTGCCAATGCTTTGGTCCGCAAAAAAAGAGAAATGGAATTAATAACGGCCTTTAATCAAATTAAAAACCTGAAACATCAAATTGAAGCTGACTTCACCTATCTTCAGGAAGAGATCAATATCAAATTCGATAACTACAATATGATCGGCGAGAGCGAAACGTTCAAATCGATGATTTATAAGATCCACCAAATTGCCGATACAGATACGACCGTTCTGATCACCGGTGAGTCTGGAACTGGCAAAGAAATCGCCGCACGGGCAATCCACGCAAGTAGCCGACGGAAGAATCGACCGATGGTGAAAGTAAATTGCGCTGCACTCTCATCGAGTTTAATTGAAAGCGAATTATTCGGCCATGAAAAAGGCGCTTTCACCGATGCAAAGAAAATGCGAATTGGCCGCTTTGAATTGGCCAATGGCAACACGTTGTTTCTTGACGAAATCGGTGAACTGCCTTTAGCGTCTCAGGCCAAATTACTCAGGGTTCTTCAGGAAGGAGAGTTTGAGCGGATTGGTGGCTCAAAAACGATTCATGTGGATGTTCGCATCATCGCGGCGACAAACCGTAACCTTGAACTTGATGTCATGCATGGCCGGTTTCGCCAAGACCTTTTATTCCGTTTAAATATTTTTCCTATTGAAATGCCGCCGTTGCGAAGGCGTTTAGAAGACATTCCACTTTTCACCAATTGGTTTGCAGAAAAATTCAGGAAAAAGTTAGGCAAACCGATTCTAAAAATTCCCGCGAGGGTCATGAAGGCCTTACAAAATTATCATTGGCCGGGAAATATCAGGGAGCTTGAAAACATGATCGAACGTGCCGTTATTCAAAGCCAGGGGACCACGTTGACGCTTGCCAGCTCACTTTCTAACGTTCATGACCTGCCAGCAAAGGCAGATCAAAAATACACACTCGATGAAGTCGAAAGGAATCACATCCTGAAAATCCTTGAACAAACCCGTTGGCGTGTCAGTGGCCCCAAGGGCGCAGCTTTAATCCTTGACCTCCACCCTTCAACTTTAAAATCTCGGATGCGAAAACTCAATATTCGGTAAGCGGGAAGGGTTGGAATGCTATTAAGATTTTTCATGATTAGAAGCAATGATTCCATGAAAGGTGTTGCCCGGTATAAATCGATGGGCCATATTTTTTTTAAACCCACATTTTTTTAAAAGTGATCTAACCTCACTCAGGTCTGGAATTCTTATTATACATTGAAATAACAGGATATAACGCAAGCTCATAATTCACTTTTTACCCCCTTTCACATCATCGCGTCATTGGCCCCAACCGTACCGGTTCAAAACCCTCAAATTGGATATCGCGAACTGTTTTTATATCGGCCCATAACAACTTATACCCTTTCATCCATTTGTACTTCTTCACATATTGTCGCCACCGGTCAATTTCTTCCGCTGTGGCTTTTCGGGAGGACGCCACGGTGCCATAAAGTCTCACCCCTGGCCAGCCTTTGAATTTCCCTGTAAGCAGCGCCTTGAACCACATCCCAAATCCCATGCGGACAGCCGATATGCAGATACGCGGATCGGTCTTAAGGTTCCGGCTCATCTGGTTTGGAAAGACATCACTGTAATACCCCGTACAATTGTCGTTCAGAACCAGGGAAGCATAGGGCGCCATATGGGGCGTACCATCCGGGTTTATGGTAGCGAATGTATAAAATCGACTTGATCGGATGCTTTTTTCAAAATGGTTTACAATTTTTTGCCAGTTGTGTTTTAGGTCATTGGACATATCGTTATTCCTTTCCTTTTGGATGATTGGTTCTCCGGTCACCATTCATAGGTATTTCGAAACCCTATCCGAGCGCCCATCTGCTCAAAATCAAATTGTTCCTCAGCGAAAAGTGCTCCGAACCATTTTCCCACCTCATCGGAAAGCGACCTTATTTCCACGACCGTTTCCCCTGGTAGCTTTTCGGTCAGCATCCCAATATTAATCATGGACTGAAAATGGGCTTCCGGATCATCGTGGGCTGCGAAATATACTAGTTGTCGGTAGTGCTCCACAAAATCTGCCGGCAGCCGTTTTACACAACCGAAATCCACCAACCCAACCCAACGTTGAGGTCATCGTCAATGATGAAGTTGCCGGGGTTCGGATCGGCATGGATGACATGAAGTTCATACAACCCCTTTATCAGTATTTCGTTGAGCCGCTTTGCAACCGTTTCTTTTTCTGTCTGCCCCGGCGTGCCGGCGAGCCAAATATCCAGTGTTTTGCCGGGCATCAACGTGGTTGTTAAAACCGTACTGGAGGTTAGCTCAGGGCACACCTCAGGTATATGAACACCCTCCACCTTTAGGTGGCGGGAAAAATAGTCCAAATTTTTTGACTCATTCAGGTAATCCACCTCTTCTCTTAGCCGACTCACCACCTCTGTAAGCGCTGGCAACAATTGATCCTTTTGGATCATCGGGCGAAGTGCCTGGCGTATCAACCTAACGTCATTTTCAATGGTTTTGGCGATACCAGGATATTGCACCTTCACCGCAAGGGGTTTACCGTCACCGGCAACCGCCTGGTGCACCTGCCCCAGGCTGGCCGCGGCAAACGCGTTCAGGTCAAACTTGTCAAAGATTTCTTCAGGTGATCTCCCGAGCCCATTCCGAACCACGCTGCGCACGATGGCCCGGTTGATCGGCGGCACTTGGTGATACACCTTGGCCAATTCCTGGCAGATAGCCTCCGGCAAAATATCTGTCTCTAAACTAAGCTGCTGGCCCATTTTAAGTGCAGTACCCCTCAGCATGCTCAGCCCTGCAAAAAGTGTTTTTCCGCTGGCACGCGCCGCGTCCTCTCTGGCACGCGCTTGTGCCGCTTCCGATAAAAACGGCCGCTTCGCATAATAGGTAAGCATTTTGCTCCCTGCTTTTGCAACGGTGCCACCACCTGCCACCATGCGACCAAAGGAGCCGGTTCGCAGTTTATTCATCTTTCATGGCCTCCATAAATTTTCGTTTCACCTTTTCTGTTTTTTTCAGAGGTGTCACAAAACGATCCAGCCGGTTGAGCACATGATTTTTAAACAGAAACACCGCAAGGTCGAATACTTTGTTGGCGATGCCTGCCTTCATCAACGAGCACGCCAGATCAAGCCCTCTGTCAACCAGGACCATCGTGTTTTGGAAATGCTCGGAGGTATCTGACAACCAGTACATGACCGTCGCGATATAGGCATCCATAAAAAACTGGCCCATCAGCTCCCGAAATACCTGCTCAGGAATTTCCCCCACCTCCTCTGCCGCTGCGATGATATCTTGAATGGCCGCCAAAAAATTTGTTCGTATCGGTTTGATCCGCCCCCAGTCGCGGCTATTGCCAAGCCAAACGTCCTTGAAAGAAGCCTCTACAAACTCTCTGTCAGCGAGATATAAATTCAGGCTCACGTCAAAAAGGGTTTGAAGTTGCTCCTGGACGCTGAAGGTAGGGAAAGATTCTAAAAATTTGATCTGCGTTAGGCAATCCTGAACGTGATCTTCATAATACGCGTATAATATGGCTTCTTTGGTGGGGAAGTAGTTGTAAATGGTAGCATCCCCAATGCCGGCCCTGCGGGCCACCTCCCGCATTGAGGCTAGTTTGCCCCCCTTTTCGATGATCAGGTCAACCGCTGCCCGGATAATGCCTTGCCGGTTCTCTGCTTTTTGTGTCTGGCTAATTTTCATAATACGATTTATATCCTTTTATTTATCCGTATTTCACTATTTAATGTATATAGATTTCTTATTAAGTCAAGAAAATATTTTCCCGCCCTAAACTTTCGGCGCAATAGCTCCTTCCGACAAGCTGGTCCACCTGAGCCATTTCAAGCAAGATCACCACTGGACATTTAGCCGTTTAGGGACTATTTTGATTGATATAACCGCATAACCAAAGGAATTGAGATGGCCGTATTACCTACCGATAGATATAACTTTGAAACCGGCGTTTACCGCCCCCCCAGTGAAGGGGGCAGCAACTCCCTCCTTGTCAGATTGACCCGAAACTGCCCCTGGAACCACTGTACTTTTTGCGGCATGTATAAAACCGAGCGATTTGAGTTGCGCTCGGTGTCAGAGCTAAAGCAAGACATCGATGCCATGGCGGCAATCTGTGATGACCTGAAAGAAGCTTCCGTAAAGGTGGGCCACGGCGGCCGGCTTACGCGTGAAGCTGTTTTGGCGTTCCTTCAGCAAGCGCCTGAACTCGATCGCCACCACGGATTTGCAATGATTTACCACTGGCTCCTGTCCGGCGGCCAAACCGCCTTCATTCAGGATGCCAACAGCCTGATCATGAAGACAGATGATTTGGTGGAAGTGCTGCAATACCTACGGACCACCTTTCCCTCCATCACACGGGTAACCTCCTATGCCAGGTCCAAAACCTTGATGCAAAAATCGCTATCAGAGCTGGAGTCCATTTGCGCGGCAGGCCTTGATCGAGTGCATGTGGGGTTGGAAAGTGGGGACGATACAGTCCTTGAAAAGATTAAAAAGGGGGCCACGGGAGAAATCCACATAAAAGGCGGCCGTAAAGCCAAGGCCGCCGGGTTCCAACTGTCTGAATACTGGATGCCGGGGTTGGGCGGAAAAGCCCTATGGGAGCGCCATGCCAAAAATACGGCAAGGGTTCTTAGCGCAATCGACCCCCATTATATCCGATCCAGACCGCTCCACCTCTGGGAGGGAACTCCCCTTCGGGATGAAGCAAACACCGCAGGCTTTGAAATCCTCTCCGCCCAAGCGCTATTACAGGAACTCAGGGTCACCATGGAAGGATTGGATGTGACGTCAAAAGTCTGTTTTGACCATGCTGCCAACTTTTGGAAAAATCGGAACGGCGGGCATCTGCTTTCCATGAGTTACGAAGGCTATCAATTCCCGGAAGAAAAGCAAACGGTATTGGACCTGATCGATGAAGGCCTGTTGGCAGACAACAAGAGGCCGAGGTTTATGCGGATGTAATTTCCAGCGTTGGGGTTTAATTCAAGTGAAAAATCTAAAATAGATTCAATATCATATTCGTTTTCATTTTTATAAAGGAGACCATCATGACCGAAACTATGGTGACATTTAAATTAAACGGCAAGGGAACAGGCGTTCGACAGGACGTAACATTAGAAGGTTCTGCGCATATTATCAATAGGGAAGGGGCATGTACTCATCGCTATTCAGCACGGCCTCAACGCCTACCGCTTAATTCCGGTTTCCTCAAACCCTGTTGTGGGCTTGATCCCTGAAATGCCAAAAAGGGACATCAACATCCGGAAACGAAAGGATTCCTAATACACAAATGCCGGTCAACCAGCATTCTGTTTTGCATGTCTTCGGAATACAAGACTTCGCACTCGCCAAGGAGAGCGGATGCGACTATCATTGCATCGTACACGCCAAGACCATAATGTTCTGTTACCAAGCGCCCCCGTTCATGGGTTTCAATGTCAGCGGCCTGGATACAAGGAAGGGTCGGTCGAAAACGTATTTCAAATAAGGTCGACTATAGCCGCCAGCCGGTTACAAAACCAGCCTGTATGGCACTGCCGGCATTTCCGGGGCCTACACAATCACCGATTTCATAAAATTCTTCTACGGTTTTCCGTAACGGATCGCAAAGGGTATTTTCCGATTTTGTTCCCATGGCCAAGATAACGGTATCGGCCGGAAATAAGTGTTCGTTTCCTTCGGTATCAACGGTGGTCAGCCCATCGTCGCGAAATTCTTTTATGGTATACCCGGATTTCATAACCACTCCAGCTTTAGCCAACCGGGCAAGAAGGGAAATCCGACTAACAACATTCATTCCAACAGCCAGTTCTGGCAGTAACTCGACAATGGTCACCTGCTTTCCGGCGTTCGCCAGATCCAGGGCGGCATCGCACCCGGACAGCCCGCCTCCTGCAACCACAATCCTATTTCCTTCTACGGGCTTGTTATGAATATAGAAATCGCTGACTTCAACTATATTTTCTCCTTCAATGCCGGGAATTATGGGAATGCTTGGGATCGCGCCGGTTGCAAGGACAACCGCATCCGGATTCATTTGCCTGACAGACGCTTCCGTTGCCATTTCATTCATCCGGATGTCTACACCGACTCTTTCAAGTTGGCGTCTGTACCAACAGACCAGCCCGTGCAGCTCTTTTTTGAATCCTGAGGTTTTCGCCGCCTTCAATTGTCCGCCAAGGGTATCCGATTTTTCCATGAGAATGACATCATGCCCCTTAAGGCGGGCTACCCTTGCCGTCTCCATTCCGGCAGGTCCCCCGCCAATCACAAGTACTCTTTTAGGAGTTTCTGCTTTTTTAAGCTCGTAGTATTTTTCTTTTCCGGTCACAGGGTTTACCGCACAGGATATCGGAAGGTTTCTGAATGCATAACCAAGACATTTCTCATTGCAGCGGATGCATGGCCGGATATCTTCTACTTGTCCCTTTTTCACCTTTGAAGGAAATTCAGGATCAGCGAGCATCTGGCGACCGAAGGCTATGAAATCGGCCTGTCCTGAAGAAAGGATTTCTGCCCCAGTATCCGGTGTCATATTGCCCACAGCGATAACAGGAATGTTGACTACCTCTTTGATAGCCTTAGCCGTATATGCAAGACAGGCATCTCCCATGTATGCCGTTGGAAAAACAAGTTCGAGAGATTCATAACATCCGGCATCCGCATGAATTGCATCCACCCCGGCCGTTTCTAACCTCAAGGCGATTTCTTGGGATTCTTCAATCGATCTTGCATCGGTATTGCCGAGATCCACTGCAAGCCTGAAACTAATCGGAAAGTCAGGCCCGACTCTTTCCCGTATTTCTTGGATCAGCTCGACAGCGAACCGCATCCGGTTTTCAAAACTGCCGCCATATTTGTCCGTTCGTTTATTCCAAGTCTTTCTCATAAATTGGTCGACTAAATAACCCACGTGACCATGGATTTCCACCATGTCGAAACCGCCCTCTTTTGCGCGTTGAGCCGCGGTTCCAAAGGCCTTCACGAGGGTGCGGATTTCTTCAAGCGACAGGCTCCTGCAGGTGATGGAAGGATCTACAGCTGCAGGAATTTCGGAGGAGGAGATCAGCGGCATCAAGGAACCGATGATGGGTGCCTGTCTGCCAAGTCCGGCGGTTAATTGCAGGGCTATTTTGGCGCCGTAATCGTGAACAGCACATGTTAAGTCATGCATTGCCGCGATATTGACGTCCGTATCGGCAGATGGGAGCTTCGTTGTTGGGCAATATTCAAGGTTTTTTTCGATCTTGGTAGCTCCGCTAATGATTAGACCCGCACCTCCTTTGGCCCTTTCGGTAAAATAGTCAATGTCTCGCTTTGAAAATCGTCCATCCGGTTCCGAATATCCGTTTCCCATGGGTGACATGATAATTCTGTTGGGCAGTTCCAAGGTGCCGATTTTTCCGGGCCGAAAAAAAGTTTTTAGGTCTGTCATCCGTCATCTCCTTCACTATCTTTAATTGCGGTTAGGTAAACACTCCGGCTTTGCCGGGAGATTCATCACATTCGGATGGCAATCGGATTATAACCAAACCTCTGTTTGCAGATCTCATCTCTATTCTTCAGCTGTACCAGAAGAGGTACCCCGCAACACCAAATACCCAAGAATGCCGGAAAGAATGGATGCGGAGACCACTGCAAATTTTGCCAGGGTAATTTGATAGGCATCCGTAAAGGTCAGGCCGGTAATAAAAAGGGACATCGTAAATCCGATCCCGCCGAGAAAACTGGCGCCAATGATATGGCGCTTTGTGACCCCCGAATGCAGTTTCGCCTTTAAAACGCCAAGCGTCATCAATGAAAAGAGAGCGATTCCGATAGGTTTTCCCAAAACTAACCCTGCAAATATACCCAAGGTCACCGGGTGAACCGCCGCCTGTGAAAAATCGAATCCCTCAAAGAAAATGCCGGATTTGGCAAGGGCAAACAATGGGAGTATTACGTAAGAGACCCATGGATCGAGGGCGTGCTCAAGCCGTTGCAGCGGGGTTTCAACTTCGCGGCAGGCGATGTCAATCTCTTGAACCGCATCCAAATGGTCGCGATTCAGAAGGATGGAAAATCCACAACTATGAATACCACAACGCAGCCGTTCGAGTATTGAATCTACTTCTTCAACAAATCCATCTGTATCGTATTTTGCTCGGGCCGGTATAAACATGGCCACCAGCACCCCTGCCACCGTTGCATGAACACCGGATTTGAGGACAAACACCCATAGGCCGATCCCAAGAATAAAATAAACGAGTGGATGCCGAATCCATAATCGGTTGGCGATCAACAGGCCAATGATAAACATTCCCGCCACGAGTAAACTCCCCCAGTCAATCGCAGCCGTGTAAAACAGAGCGATAACCATCACCGCACCAAGATCATCCGCAATGGCAAAAGCAGAAAGAAAGAGTTTTAACCCAAAGGGAATTCTTTGACCAAGGAGCGCCAACACGGCCAAAGAAAAGGCGATGTCGGTTGCCATGGGGATGCCCCACCCGCGGATGCTCGGCATATTGTAATTAAAAATCAAATAAAGCCCCGCGGGCACCACCATGCCGCCTACAGCTGCCATTATTGGCAAAATGGCTTGCTTAAACGAAGAGAGGCCCCCCACCAGAAATTCTCGTTTGATCTCAAGCCCCACCACAAAAAAGAAGATGGTCATCAAGGCTTCATCAATCCAGTGGGCAAGTGATTTTGTAACCTGGACAGATCCAAGGGAAAAACTCAGTTCCGAATGCCAGACAGCGTGATAGGACTCGTGGGAAATGTTCGCCCAGAGGACAGCGATCACTGCCGCAGCAAACAGGGGATAGCTACCCTGGGCAAATTTCTTAAAAAACCTCTGAAATGGTCCGGCCAGCGGCGCCTTCTTTTCTGGTGTCTTCATCTTATCTTCGTGAATTTGAATTATTGTTTCAGAAAGCGTTTGACTTTGGTTAGGGTAACCAATCTCTTTCTATTTCGATTGATGATAGGTTAAGTTAACTAAAAATGCAAATCGACCCAGGTTTCAGAGCAAACGCATTTTTTAACCTCTCCTCCTTAAATATCAATCTCTTATTGCTAACAGCTACAATAAATGAAATAATTATCGGAATGAATTTCACGGATTATAAACCCCGATGCCGTAACAATGGGGTAAACCATCCGTGAGGGTATTTGAGGGAGAATCACCATGGCAGACATCGAAAAAGTCCTAGATAACGAAGCCAGCCAACTTTATCAATTATTGCATGGTATTGACAAAGATTATGGCAATGACCGCCTGGCCGAAGGACTGGAAAAGCAAAGAGAGCAGGAAGACGAAAAACGGACGCTAATTATAGAATTGGCTCACCTTTTAAGCACTTATCTGGTAGACACCAACATCGCAGATAACAACACCATCGAAAATGAAACCTTTCAGCAAGTTCGCAAAACCATGGATCGGATCTGGAAGCTTTCAGGTAAAAAAATGGCACTGCTCATACGCTTTCGAGGTTTTCCCAATGATCCCAAAATGGCGGAAAAGGAAGACTATGAGATGATTTACGGGACAACCGTCGTGGATACGGCTGTTGTGACCAATACGATCAAGCGGCTCGGATCCAGAGTCTCCCACCTTGCCGATCAGTTGAATCGCGCCTTCAAGGTATTCTCATCGTTTGAAATCTATTCGCTTTACTTAAGATTTCCTAAAAACATCGATAAACAAATAAGCCGATTGCATGATGGCCTTCGCGCCTTTTCGGTTTATAAAAAGGCGGTCACTGATAACGCTCCCATCATCTTTAAAAATGACACCGGCGAAACCAAGTCCTATCCGGTGATTCAGAATAGCGATGGTATTCCTGATGAGAACCTCACACTGTTGACCATCGCCAATGGAATCAAACCGCAAAGCGTCCAGAAACTCGTCGAAAAAATTGGGACAACCCCCCTGAAGGATCGTTATATGAGCATCTATAACGCTATTTTTGCGATCCAAAAGTTCAAGGGCAGACTGGTGCGTCCCCCCATCGAGATTAACAACGTCGTATGGTTGTTGGGGGAACGCGAGGTCGAGACCATGAGTAAAGAAAAGGCCGAAGTGGCGCAATTTACCATCAAAAGGGCTGGTGGTTCCCCAGCCAAGGCCGCCAAGATACTCAAAAGCGTGTATGGCAATGACTATGAAAAAATCGATGCCAACAGCCTCAACGAGCGGCTCCAACTCTCATCCGACCTGCTCGATTCCGTAGAAAAAGCGCCCAGAAATTCCAAGGAGATGCGCAAAGAGATCATGGGCAGTATTGAAAAACGCCTTGATGAGGTCAAAGCCCAGGTGTTTGATGACCTCTTTACACAAGCCCAGGCAAACCTGTCCGGAAAAGACTCAAAATTTGGCATTCTCGAGGGCCTGCACAAGCGGGTATTGAGCATCGTAACCTTTTACAAACGCCGAAACGACACCAAAAAAAAGCTAAGCCACATTGTGGATCACACCTCGAAACTAAATTTAACCGACTTTCAAACACTGGCCAAAGACTTTGGGATCTCGGTGGAAGATGCCCAGGCGCTGATTGATATGCTGGAAGGTTGCTTTGATACCAGCGGCCGGTTTATCAAAAGCGCATTTGCCCGGATTATGCCCGAATTCGAGCGTTTTGAAGGAAAAATATTTGAATTTCTATGGCTTTACCTGCGTGAATACGTCCATGACAAGGATCGCCTGCCGTTTCTGAATTCCCTGCAGCAGCTCATCGCGCGGATGAAAAATCCCAAGCAAGCCGTCAAGATCCTGCTATCGGATTTCTATGAAGCGCCTGAAACAATAAGCTATTCCGACTCAAAGGCCATCATGCTCACCAGTGTCTTGATTCGCAAGTTTAACAATGAACTGATTGACATGGAAATCACGCCAGAGGAGATTATTAAAGTAAGCGGAGAACTGGACCAGCAGGTCTCCAACTATGTGGCCTGGCGTCTGAGCAAAGACCAGGATAATTTCTTCGAAAAAATCAAAACCATTCATCAAACCCTGATTGAATCGCTCAATCCCGACAAAAAGAAGCAACCGTCCATTCCACCGCTATACTTGCTGCAACTTGAACGCGAGGCGTTTATCTTCTTGGCGCTGATTGGCGGTCTTACCGCACGGAGTGTAATTTTGAGTGCCCTCAAAGACTACAGTGATCCATCCTCTGTCATTTACAACAGCAGTGAAAGTGAACCGCATTTAAATGCTTTGCTCGGAAATCTACGGGTTGTAATTCGGGCATTGGCACGGGTAGGAGCGGTTGAAGATTTGCACATCCTTGATGAATTTAAACACAATGCGCCGGCGCTCGCGGCAAAAGGCAATTCTGACAAATATGAAGTCCTGATCAAACGGATTTTATTGCGCGCCGAGGAATCCCGGATGTTGATCTGTGAACGCCAGCAAGAGAATTAGAAAATATCGGAAAGGCGCGTTAAAGGGGCGACGAGAGTCGGCCACCTCTTTAACGCGCATCAATAAACTTTCTTAAAATGCAGCCCTCAAGCAGGTCATTTAATCTCTTAGAAATCACTAAATTCAGCATCATCGAGCTTATCCGTCCCCGTTGGGTGGGGTTTTGTTCCCAGAAGGCGCGGCCTGGCAGATGAAGCACCCGGCCGATCCTTTTTCTTGTCTTGTTTCTTGCCTTGGGGCACCAACTGGGCATAGCTGTCCGGACCCTGTAAAGACAGTGCCTGGCCAGCAGCGGCCCCATCCATCAACCCCTGCAATGCGGTGACGTATTCTCTCAACTGCTCGGCCTGGAAACGCATCTCTTCTGCCGTGGAAGCCGATTCCTCGGCATTGGCAGCGTTGCGCTGGACCACTTTTTCCATTTCCGTAACGGCCATATTGATCTGCTGCACCCCTTCGGCCTGTTCTCTCGAACCGGCCGCGATTTCACCGACCAAACCGGCCGCTTTTGAACTGCTTTCGTTTACTTGCTGGAAAGAGGATCTGGTTTCTTCAGCGATGTCCGCCCCTTCCTGCACTTTTTTAACCGTGTTTTCGATAAGGGACGCTGTATCCCTGGCTGCATCTGCCGCACGCATGGCAAGATTCCGAACCTCTTCAGCCACCACGGCAAAACCGGCACCGGCTTCTCCGGCCCGGGCCGCCTCCACCGCTGCATTCAATGCCAGCAAATTGGTTTGAAATGCAATCTCGTCAATGGTTTTGATAATTTTGAAGGTTTCCTCGCTGGCATGGTTTATCGTTTCCATGCTGTCCACGAGCCGCGTCATAGCCCCGTTCGCGTTGGAAACGATATTCTTTGCCGCTGTCATATAGGTATCGGCTTCTTTGGCGTTGTCTGCATTTTGTTGTGTCATGGCGGACATCTCCTCCAGGGATGAAGATGTCTCTTCAATGGAGGCCGCCTGCTCTGAATTCCCTTCAGCAAGGGACTGACTGGCATCTGAAAGCTCATTTGTGGCAGATGCAACATGATTGGCCGTATCATTCAACCTGCCAATGGTTTGAGACAACGTCACGGTGAGTTTCCGGCTGATGGCAAGAGAAAACAACAGCGCAATGACAAAGGCCCCAAGGAACATATAGAGGAAAAGACGAATGCCCTGCTGAACTTTTTCAAAGAGCATATTCCTCAAATCCAGACTCTTTTTTTCAAGGTCGCCATAAATGGTCTCGACCTCGGCCAACACGGATTGATAAATCGCCTGCTGCACCTCCACATTTGCAATGTATTCCAGCATATTCTGCTTTACCTTCACATTCGCGTCTCTCGCCGCGATAGGCATATCTTTAAAGGGGGTATCCGCAAGGGCAACGATATCTTTTTCCACATTCGCGATAAGGTCGTCGAGATATGTCAGCGCCTCTTCCTTGGCATTTACGTCCATCTTTAATTTTTGAAACAATACTTGAACATCGTAACTTGCAGAGGTGTTATGATTAGCCCCAACAATGCATATCCGTTCTAATTTGCTGACAGACGCGCGATCTGTTTCATCCACCAACCGCTTGCTGAGTTGTGCGAGAAAGGAATTGGAGTTTTCTATCGAAAATCTGGTAAGTGTCATTATTTTTTCATCAATCTGATTGTTCGACACCACCAGTTCTTGATGGGATTCCATTTTTTTCCAAATTTTCGCTATCTGCTCCCGGAGGGATGCGTTGGTAAGCTGCATTGATGCCGCTTCGTATGCCCCCCGCAAACTGTCCCAATCCAAATGACTACCGAAATAGGCAGTAACCCCCATGGCGATTTCATTGACCGCATCCTTATCGCCTTCCATCGTGCGGATATTGTTTGAAACGTCCGCCACCATACGCTGCGCATAAATTGACATCATCACCAGCATGACAAGCACAATTGCAAAGAGCATGCTGGGTACCATGAGCCGATATTTTAATTTCATCCGATCTGTTAGCATTGGATCATCCTTTTATTGCGCGAAAAAGTTAGAAATCACTAAATTCAGCATCATCGAGCTTATCCGTCCCCGTTGGGTGGGGTTTTGTTCCCAGAAGGCGCGGCCTGGCAGATGAAGCACCCGGCCGATCCTTTTTCTTGTCTTGTTTCTTGCCTTGGAGCACCAACTGGGCATAGCTGTCCGGACCCTGTAAAGACAGTGCCTGGCCAGCAGCGGCCCCATCCATCAACCCCTGCAATGCGGTGACGTATTCTCTCAACTGCTCGGCCTGGAAACGCATCTCTTCTGCCGTGGAAGCCGATTCCTCGGCATTGGCAGCGTTGCGCTGGACCACTTTTTCCATTTCCGTAACGGCCATATTGATCTGCTGCACCCCTTCGGCCTGTTCTCTCGAACCGGCCGCGATTTCACCGACCAAACCGGCCGCTTTTGAACTGCTTTCGTTTACTTGCTGGAAAGAGGATCTGGTTTCTTCAGCGATATCCGCCCCTTCCTGCACTTTTTTAACCGTGTTTTCGATAAGGGACGCTGTATCCCTGGCTGCATCTGCCGCACGCATGGCAAGATTCCGAACCTCTTCAGCCACCACGGCAAAACCGGCACCGGCTTCTCCGGCCCGGGCCGCCTCCACCGCTGCATTCAATGCCAGCAAATTGGTTTGAAATGCAATCTCGTCAATGGTTTTGATAATTTTGAAGGTTTCCTCGCTGGCATGGTTTATCGTTTCCATGCTGTCCACGAGCCGCGTCATAGCCCCGTTCGCGTTGGAAACGATATTCTTTGCCGCTGTCATATAGGTATCGGCCTCTTTGGCGTTGTCTGCATTTTGTTGTGTCATGGCGGACATCTCCTCCAGGGATGAAGATGTCTCTTCAATGGAGGCCGCCTGCTCTGAATTCCCTTCAGCAAGGGACTGACTGGCATCTGAAAGCTCATTTGTGGCAGATGCAACATGATTGGCCGTATCATTCAACCTGCCAATGGTTTGAGACAACGTCACGGTGAGTTTCCGGCTGATGGCAAGAGAAAACAACAGCGCAATGACAAAGGCCCCAAGGAACATATAGAGGAAAAGACGAATGCCCTGCTGAACTTTTTCAAAGAGCATATTCCTCAAATCCAGACTCTTTTTTTCAAGGTCGCCATAAATGGTCTCGACCTCGGCCAACACGGATTGATAAATCGCCTGCTGCACCTCCACATTTGCAATGTATTCCAGCATATTCTGCTTCACCTTTACATTTGCATCTTTAGTCGCAATGGCCGTAGCCTCAAAAGGGGTATTCGCAAGCGCAACGATATCTTTTTCCACATTCGCGATAAGGTCGTCGAGATATGTCAGCGCCTCTTCCTTGGCATTTACGTCTATCTTCAATTTTTGAAACAATACTTGAACATCGTAACTTGCAGAGGTGTTATGGTTGGCGCCCGCAATACAGACTCTCTCTAATTTACTGACAGCAGCACGCTCCGTTTCATCCGTTAACCGTTGGCTGAGCTGTGCGAGAAAGGTATTGGAATTTTTAATCGAAAATTTTGTGAGCGTCATTATCTTTTCATCAATCTGATTGTTCGACACCACCAATTCTTGATGGGATTCCATTTTTTTCCAAATTTTCGCCATCTGCTCCCGGAGGGATGCGTTGGCAAGCTGCATTGATGCCGCTTCGTATGCCCCCCGCAAACTGTCCCAATCCAAATGACTACCGAAATAGGCGGTAACCCCCATGGCGATTTCATTGACCGCATCCTTATCGCCTTCCATCGTGCGGATATTGTTTGAAACGTCCGCAACCATACGCTGCGCATAAATTGACATCATCACCAGCATGACAAGCACAATTGCAAAGAGCATGCTGGGTACCATCAGCCGATATTTTAATTTCATCCGATCTGTTAGCATTGGGTACATCCTTTCCGTTTGAAAAAATCTGTTGCTTCGCTTTATCTGGTTGAAGGTATAGCCAAAAGGATGCCAATCCTCCCAATTATATTTAACACTTTTATTTTATTATAATTAATTCCAAATCAAATCGTCGAAAGGTTGTGGCAAAAGGTGTTACATTTTGTGATAACAACCCGCCAATAGAAATATAACATTTTGATTTATTTAATAGTTTAGATCGTTACAAAACAAAGAGGGTGGGACAAAACATTACACCGTTTGATCAGCTGTTCGGGCCAGCACAAAGCCGGTTTGATTGCGGTGACAATTTATGTTTGTGGTTAAGCGACTTCAGGCGGGCGGTGTACTATAGGTGGGCATCATTTATGCTAAAGCTCCTTTAAGGCGGTATTGATTTCTCCGACTGCTTTTTTGCCGTCACCGAAAAACATCAATGCGTTTTCTGCAATGAACAACGGGTTGGGAATGCCAGCAAACCCGGGGCTGAGACTTCTTTTAATGACAATCACGGTTTTGGATCTGTCAACGTCCAAGATTGGCATACCGGCAATGGGACTGTCCGGATTGTTGCGGGCATCCGGGTTGACCACATCATTGGCCCCCACAACGATGGCCACATCCGTCTGCCCAAAGGTAGGATTGGCCGACTCGAGGTCTAAAAGCTTATCATAGGCGATATCTGCCTCAGCCAACAACACATTCATATGCCCCGGCATACGACCTGCCACAGGATGGATTGCAAATGTCACGTCAACATCCATTGCTTCAAGAATCCGTGTCATATCCCGAACTGCATGTTGGGCTTGGGCAACGGCCATGCCGTATCCTGGCACCACCACCACCTTTCTGGCAGTTTCAAGAACCATGGCAACCTCATCAGCGGATGTGGATTTAATTTTTCCTTCATAAAATTCATCAGCGTCCACCTTACCACCGCTGCCCATGGGTACACCAAAAATAACGTTGGTAAAGGATCGGTTCATGGCTTTACACATGATGCGGGTGAGAATCAGACCGGAGGTGCCTACCAAAGAGCCTGCAATCACAAGCACATTATTGTTAAGCACAAATCCAGTACCGCAGGCGGCTAACCCAGAATAGGCATTCAGCGCAGCAATCACCACCGGCATATCCGCCCCGCCAATCGGCATCACCAGCAGTATACCGAGAACGCTTGCCAGTGACACCATGGCCCAAAACCACATAATTTCACCAGAAGTGACGACCAACAAGACGCCGCAAACCACAACACCGGCAGCCAAGAGACCATTAATAATTCTTTGACCATAAAAAACCAGACTTTTCTTGATAATGCCGGCCAATTTTCCGAACGCCACCAGGCTTCCGAATAACGTCACGGCCCCGATAATCACCGCAACAGCAGTGGAAATCAGAAGTTGATAGGTCATTCCTACGATTTCGATCATTGCGTGAGCAGTAGTGATAAGCGCAGTACCCGCCACCAATACCGACGCTCCTCCGCCAAAGCCATTAAAAAGAGCCACAAGTTGAGGAATTGCGGTCATCTGCGTTTTGACCGCGAGGACCGCGCCGATAAGACTTCCTATTCCAAGTCCCGCGAGAATGACGGCCCAATTGAGTTCAAGCTCACTTGCCAATGCGGTTATAACGGCAATGAACATGCCAATAGCACTTAAAATATTTCCCCGGACCGCAGTGCGAGGGTGGGTCAGTCCTTTGAGGCCAAAAACAAACAATATCGCCGCCAACAGATAAAGTAGATTCGCCAGTTCAATCTGCATCATCAGTCCTTTTTTCTAAACATGCCAAGCATGCGGTGGGTTATCAAAAAACCGCCTACGATATTGATGGTAGCAAGTACGATCGCAATAAAACCTAAGATACTTGCAACGGTGGGCGCCTCTAATTTGGAAGATACCAAAGCCCCGACCAGCGTTATCCCGCTAATGGCATTGGTTCCGCTCATAAGCGGGGTATGGAGGGTTGGCGGGACTTTTGTGATTACTTCCAAGCCTACAAACAGGGCCAATACAAAAATTGTTAGCAATGCAATCAGTTCCATAATAAGCCTTTCATGAAACGATATTTTTACGTTAAGGAGCCCCGTAAAAGCCCCCCCTATCGATTATTCTCGCTCTACTTTTCGAGCTTCTCCCAACCCGCCAACTCACGGACAAGCGGATGAACCACTGTTCCATCTCGGCACAACAACGTCCCTTCCACCACTGAATCGTCAGGTGTCAGGGATAGTTGACCGTCATCACCGGTCAGGTACAGAAACAGGACCGCCATATTTTTGGCCAGCATTTGACTGGCATGATATGGCACCATACTTGGCAGGTTGGCCGGCCCCATGATCGTCACCCCATGTTTCACAACCGTCTCGCCAGGCACTGTCAATTCACAATTGCCACCCCGTTCTGCAGCCACATCGACAATCACAGCCCCTTGGCTCATGCCACGCACCATTTCCTCAGTGATCAGAATCGGTGCCTTTTTCCCTGGCACAGCCGCCGTGGTTATGACCACGTCGTTCTGGGCAACTGTTTTGGCCATCTCTTCCCGCTGGCGTCGATAAAATTCATCGCTCTTAGATTTGGCATATCCCCCCGTGTCCTCGTTGTCGTCGATGGGCAAGTCAAATACCACAAATTTTGCCCCGACACTCTCCACCTGCTCTTTAACTACCGGCCGGAGGTCATAGGCAGATACAACCGCACCAAGTCTCTTTGCAGTAGCACAGGCTTGGAGGCCTGCCACACCAGCACCGATTACAAACACCTTTGCCGGCGAAATAGACCCTGCAGCTGTGATCATCATAGGAAATAGTTTCGGAAGTTTGTCGGCCGCCAGTAGAACGCTTTTGTACCCTGCTATATTGGCCATGGAGGAAAGGGCATCCATACTCTGGGCTTTGGTGATACGTGGAATAAGCTCCATGGCAAAGGCAGTGACTCCCTGTTTCGCCAATTTTTCCGCCTCGCTAAAGGCACTCAGTGGTTCTAAAAAACCAATAAGCACCTGGCCGGGCCGCAGCAACGCCAAATCAGATTGCCCTGCATCAGAATTGGCGCCCAGGCCACGTACCATAAATATCACCCCTGCTTCTTTAAATACGGCTGCCCTGCTGCCTAAGATTTCCCCCCCATGGGCCTCAATCGCATCGTTGGCATACCCGGCGGAAAGTCCGGCATCCTTTTCAATTAATACCGTATGGCCGGCTTTGGTAAGTGACGGAATAATCTGCGGCACCATGGCGACGCGTCGTTCTCCCGGAAAAGTTTCTTTTACAACACCTATAATCATGGTAGGTTATGTCCTCCCCCGTGGTTCCTTTCAATACGATCGCAACACCGCCCACTGACAGGATACCGTCCTTTGTTGCGCCAAGGATCTTTTCACGTTTTTAGAAAAGCTTAATCAAGATACTCATAGGCAGAGAGTGTTAGAAATTCTTCCAAAACGGGACGGTTCACACTCTCAAAAAGAAGTTCTGCCGCCAAGGCAAAAGGCATTCTTTTAAATTCATCAGAGCCAATGTCTGCTTGCAATTTTTCAATCTCTTCGGCCATCGCTCGACGGAAGATAGACATATTTATTTTCCGCCCGTCGTCAAGAACACCTTCCAAATGATGCAGCCATTGCCATACCTGGATACGGGATATTTCCAGCGTCATCGCATCTCCCATCAGGCGGTCAAGCGGCACCCATCCATTTCCGCTAAGCCAGTGCGCCATATACCGAACGCTGGCATTGATATTGGCACGAAGTGCCTTTTCACTGATACGTCCCGTCGGAAGCTCCAACAGATCTGCGGACCAAATCCGGTCCGACGCTCCTTTCACATGCAATTGATTGGTGCTTGTGAATACTTTGTCAAACGCTTCGCGAGCAATTGCCACGGTTGCGGGGTAACTCACCCGCGTGCCGTCAAAACCGTCATGCGCCTCACGGATCTTGTTTGCCCGAATCGTTTGTAAAACAGCAGCATTTTCTGCGGAACTTTGCGTGATGGGTGCTTGGGTTTCCATTTCCCCAATGGCAAGCAGACCACGGCGATGGCAGGTCTTGACGAGCAACCGGGAACAGGCGCGAATGCAATGCGCATCCGTGGTAATGTCAAACCGATCCGGGAAAATGTATCCGGGTATGTTGTGAAACCGTTTAATAAAACTAAAAACATACCCCCGGAAGCTACAACTCAACCCGACAATATGCTCCTTGAGTTCCCAGATAATCTCATTTGCCTGTAGGGCAGCGGGCAGCGTTTCGATCAATACTGTTGCCTTAATGGTTCCGACGGGAATATTGAGAAGTTTCTGGGCCATAACAAAAATATCATTCCACAGTCTGGCTTCCAGATAATGCTCCAATTTGGGTAAATAGAAATAGGGACCTGTTCCTTTGGAAAGCAGTGCATCTACGTTATGAAATAAATAGAGACCAAAATCAAAGAGGGTGGCGGACACCGGACGACCACGAAACAGCACGTGTCTTTCAACCAGGTGCCATCCCCGTGGCCTGACATGAATGGAAGGGATCTTTGATTGACGTGGCGGCTCCCCACCATTGGTACCTGTTGGAAAAAGCATACCACTAACAGCATCCCGCAAATTGAGTTGCCCGTGAAGGGTCCCCTTCCAAGTTGGAGAATGGGCATCTTCAAAATCCGCGATATAGCCAGAGGCCCCCGAATTGAGAGCGCTGCAAGCGGCCTCACGGGTAACCGGCCCCACAATCTCAACCCGGCGGTCCTTCAGAGCCCCTGGTACAGAACCGATCTGCCAGTCGCTTTCACGGAAATAATGTGTTTCCGATGGAAAGTCGGGTAAAAAGCCACTGTCGATTTCAGTTTGAACTTGCAACCGGTGGCTCAGGATTACAGTTCGACGATGTTCAAATGTCTCAAAAAGCGCATTCAGAAAAACCAATGCTGCCGGCGTCAGTATCTCTGAGAGTAAATCATCTACCGGGCCAATCACTTCCAGGCTGGCCACACTATTCGGTGCTTCCATCGCGCTCCTTTTCAAGCAGCAAGAATCCATCAGAGGGCCCATTTGCCAGGGAGCGCACAAGTCTTGTGTGAAATCCCATGAGCCTTGACGGTGAATGCAATGCCGATCCCACTATTCATACAATTATTCTAATTTACTTCGTTTTTTACACAATGGCAAGGAAACAAATCGACGGCAGCGTGTGTTGATTGACAGCAGCCATAATTTACACTAAAACCGCACTCATATGGCCCTTGCTAATAAAAAATGGATTCAATGGGGTTTCGGAGGCTTATGCCTCACAACCTTGATAGCAGCGATCTTTTTCGCACTGCTCCCACATCTGCTGCGCCTGCCGACTGTGCGCCAAAATTTAGAGACCTATTTTGACCAACAGCTTGAAGGGCGTATCACCTATCACCACCTGTCGCTTTACTATTTTCCGCGCCCGAGAATTCAGCTCCAGGGCGTATCAATCGCCATCCCTGGTCGAATTAGAGGCAACATTGCCCGCCTCATCGTAACCCCGAGACTACTTCCCTTGCTGCAAGGAAAGATAAAAATTTCAAGCATTGAGGCAATCACCCCAAACTGTTCCATCCAAGTTTCAGAACCAACTGAAAATATAAAAGATTTTCTTTCAAAGCAAAATATTGTTGGTTTTTTCGCCAGACACGAGACTGTCCCTGAGTTTCTAAAGCAATTATCGACTGTAGAAATTCAAAGTGGTCACATCGGTGTTGAACAAAAAGGCAAACCGGCGTTTTCGTTTCACAACATCAATGGTATTTACCAACATATACTCCATGTTGGCAGGTTCAGAATGTCCTGCGGGAGCAATTTATGGAAAAAGGCGAGTGTAGACCTGTCTCTCCACTACAGTGCGTTCAAAGGAAAAGGAACGATTCGTCTGTATGATTTTTCGCCGCACAAATTAACGGACCACCTATGGTCGAACACGTCCTTTCGTCTGACTGCCGCAAAGACCAATGTCAGATGCAACTTCACCATCGAACATCCCGATCGCATTGCGGTTTCGTTAAATACAACCGATTCAACCATTTCAATTCAAAAAAACGGAACCGAACAACAGTTTAAAGCCCGCTCTGCATCAGGCACGCTTATCCTGTCTCCACAAAAAACGAAAGTGACCGTAACCAATGCCGACCTGATGGTTCCAAAAATGAAAGTGAACGGCCATTACCAGAGCAACAAGGACCGCTCCGGGATCGAGTGGCGTATTGATGCTGAAGATATTGGTGTCCCCGATTTGAGAAAGGCGGCGCTTTTTCTGGCGGGTAATTTTAAAACAACGCAGAACATTGCGAAGGTTGTTCAGGGGGGATTCATTCCACAGCTTTCTATAGAACAGCGCGCGACCGCAGTATCCCGTCTTAAAAATGTTGACAACTTAAGACTTCAGGGGACTATTCGTGACGGCGATATCTATGTGCCCGGCCCTAAACTTCCACTAAAGAAGGTCCATGGGGACGTTAGGGTTACCAACGGCATTCTCACAGCCCAATCGGCTGACGCCCAGCTTGGTAACTCCGTGGGCCAGTCTGGTTCTTTTTCAATGGATCTACACCCAGCAGCCTCGCACGATTTTCGTGTGGCCTGCAATGTAACAGCCGATCTGAAGCAACTGCCTCCCTTGTTGGAGAGACTCGTTGCCAACAAAGCACTTCGCCATGAAATGGCCCAGGTCGAAAACGCCAAAGGAAGCGCAACCGGCAAATTGACAGTTGAAAGGGCGGAAGGCCAGGTAACGGTAGAAGTAGATGTATCGGCTTTTGAACTTGCTGCAGACTACGATCGCATTCCATTTCCGGTTTCTCTTCAGGGAGGTGGTTTTATCTACCGAAACGGCGGTATTGAGCTCAGTGATATCCGAGGTGCCGTCGGTGCATCCACCTTTTCCAAAATAAATGCTGCCCTCGATTGGAAAAACACATTGCACCTAAGCATTCCATCGGGCGCTGCTGTGTTAAAAACCGATGAGCTATACCCGTGGTTCCGGTCCTTTACAGCTTTTAGTAAAACCACCGATTATCTCCAGTCCCTCAACGGCGAATTGGCGGTATCCAAAATGTCTTTTAACGGTCCGCTTTTGTCACCCGGGAGCTGGCAATACGCTGTGGCAACAACCCCAAAGCAACTCAGCGTCAAACTCCCCCTCTTTTCAGAGCCGATTCAATGCCAAGGCGGTGGTATTGCCTTTGAACCGAATGTAATCTCCTTTAACCAAACCCATGTTTCGGTTCTGGATGCCGATACATATATGACCGGCAGTCTTCAAGATTATCTTGAAGATAAAAGGGCATTCGATGCAGATTTTCATGGCAGTGCCGGTTCCGCCATGTCACTGTGGATTCAAAACCATAGCAATGTCCCGAATGAATGCAGGTGGAAAGCCCCCATAACTGTTTCCGCCATGCATCTTCACTGGGAGGTTGCAGAGGGATTCGATGTAACCATGGCCGCTTCCCTCCAAAACGATCTGATGGTGAGCCTCGAAGCATCCCTACACCCTGAGGTTTTTTTATTAAAGCACTTGTCTATCAAAGATAAACATTCTGACGCCACCATCACCCTTCATCGAAAAGCAGATACCGCGGATTTCGCGTTCCATGGTAAACTGAGTGCCACCACATTGGATACCTTATTGATGAAAAATACAATGCTATCGGGTGCTGTTCAGGGCAACTTTCAGGGCTGCTATTTTGATCAAATGCCTGAAAAGTCTACCATTGATGGGGAACTCCACGCCGATGGCCTCCAATTTTATAAGTTTAAATGGCCGATTCAAATTGAGCAGCTTACCCTTAAAGGGGGTGACACGAAACTCAACATATCCCAAGCGCGTCTGATATGGGAAAATGATCTGGTCTTTCTAACAGGCACAATAGCACACTTTAATGACGGACTTAAAATGGACATGGACCTGATAGCAGATCAACTTGACTGGCAACGCATCTGCCACACCTTTTTCGAATCAAAAGAAAGCGTTTCCAACACGCCGTGGCCAATACCGCTATATGGCAAACTCCATGTGTCAACCGGCACCTTTCGGTTCAGCGATGCCGCCACATTCGGGCCATTTGAAACAAAACTCACATTTGATAAAGGCACTATGACTGCTGACCTTCTCAAAGCCGAACTCTGCGGGTTCTCCATCCCGGGAAGTATTATTGCTTCACAAAATCACAGACAGTTCTCCTTAGCTCCTACAGCAGAAGACCAGGACCTTTCCTTGCCCTTTAGCTGCATTGGTAATGACAAGATATTCATGGATGGCCAATTCAGTGCCAACAGCATCTTCACTGCCAATGTCAAACCGGATGAACCGATTGCACCTGCCTGTAAAGGTGAAGTATTTTTCACAGCGCATAATGGCAGAATATATCGATTTTCTCTTCTCGCTCGAATATTTACCCTGTTAAACATTCCAGGCCTTCTCGGCGGAGATTTTCCGAGTCTTGAAAAAGAAGGGTTCCCATATAAGGAAGCTCACGTAAAGGGGACATTTGAAAACGGTGTATTGAGGTTGACAGAAGGGGTCATTGACAGCGCTGCCATGAAAATATTTTTTCATGGCGAAGAGAATTACTTACTAAGAGATCATAATATGACCATCGTGGTCGCTCCGCTTAAAGGCGTTGACATGGTGGTTGAAAAAATCCCATTGGTGAGCGACGTCCTTAGCAAAGGTTTTGTGTTTTATCCTGTCAAGGTAACCGGTCCCTGGGAAAATCCGAAGCTTCAGCCTGTTTCGACCGAAGCGGTGGGCAAAGAGGTCCTTGGCATTATTGGTAGAACGCTTAACCTGCCTGCTACCATTCTTAAAAAAGTCCTCCCGAAAAGCAAGGAATAACGGCAGCGCTCTGGTTCAAACCTTTTTTTGAGAGACCAGTCTTGCGAAGTGCTCAAACGACCTGTCATAGGTTCTTTCCGCTTCATTGGTGAAACAACACGCCGGAAGCTGGCGACTTTTAAGATGATACTGCAGGCATTCACAACAGATCCCTTTCCTTGCGCAGGGTTCATAACTGCAATTGCAATGCTTCTGATTTTTTTCTTTATGACACTCCATTTTTAGTTCCTATGAATGAGTTTGATGTTTCGATCCCTATATCACGAAACCATATCTTAGTAAAAGCGCTTTCAAACTGGCATCATAACAGCCCGATAGGTAATTTGGAACAGACACATTCAAATATCTTCGCTTGACACTGGTTCATGAAAAAAGTATTAAAGCATGAACACTTCACTTCTGTTTGATATATTTCGATTTGCGTGTCATTCTTTCGCTATTATAAAATATATGCATTCGCAATTAGCTACCTGTTGTTTGTATTACTTTTTCGTTTCTACTTCATTATAGCAACTGAGGTTTAAAAGGGGTATTCAGCATGGATGGATTGCTCTTTATTGATGATGAAGAAGGCATTAGACGATCTGTGGCACGCGCCCTGAAACGTGCCCCCTTTGCCATTTATCTTGCTAAAACCGGAAAAGAAGGTGTCAGCATACTTCGGGAAAATCCTCAAACGATTGCCACAGTTATATCAGACTATAAAATGCCGGGATTAAATGGTTTGGAAACATTAACTGCCATTGGCCAAATCAATCCGGAAGTCATCCGTATCATTCTAACCGGATATGCCACCATGGATGTCGCTATTCAGGCCACCAACGGAGGCATTGATGGCTTTTTGACCAAACCGTTTGATAATACAGATCTACGTAAAAACATCCATGAAATTGCTTTACGAAAGCGATTAAAACAGTTTGTACCTGAGCCTATTTTTAAAAAACTCCAAACCACGCCCCATGCGCTGGCACCATCGGACCACGAAGTGACCGTTCTTTTTATGGACATTCGAGGATTTACGCAAATGACTCAGGGTGCCGCTCCCGAAAAAATTGCGGACTTCTTAAACACCTGTTTTTTTTCTCCCATGGGAGAAATTGCCTGGCAATACGAAGGCACCATCGACAAGCATATTGGGGACAGTATGATGATTGTCTTCGGTTCTCCGATCCAAAAAGAAAACGATCCTGAAAGAGCCGTCCGGGCTGCGGTTGCCATGCAGAAAAAGGCAGACGAAATCAATCACACATTGGAGAAAAAAAACGGGCTTCGTCTTCATATTGGAATTGGAATTGCTACAGGAAAGGTGTTTTCAGGTGTACTGGGATCATTCCGGAAGAAAGAATTCACTTCTATTGGCATGGCCGTCAATCTTGCTTCAAGACTTCAAAAACTCGCACAGCAAGGGCAAATCCTTATTTGCGGTGATACTGCCGAAAAGCTAACCCCATGCCTTCCGGGGAATATTGTGCTATCACCCCGGCCTGCAGTTAATCTGAAAGGCATTCGCGCACCGGTAATATCCCACAGAATTGTATTTTAAGTGGGTTATAGCGCAGCGGCAATGTCAGCCCTTGTACGCGCCATTAATTCATCCAGCCGACTGTCATGATACCCTTTTGTTTCTATGGCGGGATGGATGATCATCTGAACACGCCCCGGGAACAGGCCTATTGTATCCGGAGGTAGGATGCGCCGTGTGCCGCGAATAGTGACCGGCACAATTGGCAATCCCATATCGAGTGCAAATTTAAAAGCACCTTTTTTGAATGGAAGCAAATGACCATCCCGACTGCGCGTCCCTTCGGGGAAAAAAAGAATTGAGGTGCCATTTCCAATTCTTTTTTTTGCAGCATTAATGGCAGCAACGGCCGTCGCCTGATCGGAGCGGTCAATGATAATATGGCCGAGTTTTTCACAACACATGCCGATAATCGGCATTTTTCGCAATTCTTTTTTCAAAACCCAGCGGAAGTCAACTCCTATCCAGCCATAAATAAGCGGAATATCGAGCTGGCTCTGATGGTTTGCCACCAGGACATAGGATTGGCCAGTATTGATATGCGCTTTGCCGAAAGCACTTACAATCATGGGGACCGCATAGGCGATAATCCGGCCCCAGAGCCTCCCGCACTGCTGGCTGGCAAAACGTTGTGATACCATCCCGGAAAACATCACGCAGCCCGCACCGGCCAATAAGGTGACTATCCCCAGCACCGGTAGAAAAATAAACCACTTATAGGGCTGGTACAGTAGTCGAAGTATTCGATACACGTTGCCTCGTTTTATAAAAGCTTATGACTCATTTTCCCGAAAAAACGGGAGGACGTTTTTCAAGAAATGCCGCCACGCCCTCTTTTTTATCTTCAGTGCCACATGCCAGTGTGTGCAAATAAGATTCATGGGCCAATCCCTGCGCCAGCGAGCCTTCCCCGAATCGCAGAATTGCTTCCTTTGCATACTGAACCGCAAGCTTTGGCCGTGCAGCAATCGTAAGGGATATGTTTTTGGCCTCCGCCATCAACTGTTCTGGTGGCACAACCTTGTTGACCAGTCCCATATCCAAGGCAGCCGGTGCGGTAATCGGCTCACCAGTTAACACAAGCTCCATAGCACGCCCCATCCCCACGAGTTTTGGCAATCGTTGGGTCCCCCCAGCACCAGGGATAATGCCCAGTTTTACTTCTGGCTGACCCAAACGTGCTGTGGTGGATGCAATGCGGATACTGCACGCCATAGCCAGTTCAAGCCCAGTTCCCAATGCATACCCATTAATGGCCGCGATAGACGGAATTTCCAGATTCTCGATTCGGCCATACACCGCCTGGCGACGCCGGGTCTCAGTCCTTCCTGTAATTGTATCCCGTTCATTGATCTCGCCAATATCAGCGCCTGCCACAAAAGCCTTGTTACCGGCGCCTGTCAGAATAAGCACCCGCAAATCCCCATTTTCCTCGATCTGGGAAAGGGCATTGTCAAGTTCTTCAATCGTGGCTTTGTTCACCGCATTTAACTTATCGGGGCGATTCATTGTTATAATTGCCACAACACCATCGGTGTCAAAAAGAATATTGTCAGCCATTACGCTTCTCCGTAATCATAAAAGCCCTTGCCGGTTTTCCGTCCGAGACAATTTTTCTCGATTAATATGTCAACAATTGGCGGATGGTTATACCGCGGATCGTTAAGCGTTTTTCGCAACGTTTGCATTTTGGCACGATGGGTATCCAGCCCAATCATATCAATTAACTGTAGTGGCCCCATGGGATGGTTGGCACCTAACTTCATAGCCTTGTCCACATCAGCCGGTTCCGCCACTCCCTGCTCAATCAACCACGTTGCCTCATTCAGAAGCTGTCCCAACACACGGCTTACAATACCGGCAGGGGCTTCGATCTTGCACACAACAGGCTCCCGTCCAAGTTGTATTGCAAAGGCTTTGGCCACTTCCAATGTTTCTGCTGAAGTCTTCTTGCCCGGCATAATTTCCACAAGCTTCATTATGGTAGGTGGATTGAAAAAATGCATTTGAACAACCTTTTCCGGTCGACGGGTCACCGATGCCATCTCAGAAATGGGAAGTGATGTGGTATTGGTTGCCAAAAGGGTCTTTCCCCCAACGACTTTGTCCAACGCCGCAAATACCTTTTTTTTAATTGTCATATCCTCCACAACGGATTCAATAACAACATCGGTATCCCCAGCACTATCATAATTGTCCGAAGGCGTGACATGGGCTATCACTGAATCCCTAAAATCTTCTGTTATCTTCCCCTTTTCAACTCTTTTGGTCAGGCCTTTTTCAATATGAGCGATACCTTTCTGGGCAAGGTCCATATTGATGTCCGCCAGGACAACCTCAATCCCCTGTTGGGCACAAAGTTGCGCAATCCCTGCCCCCATAGTGCCGGCACCGATAACGAGTACTTTTTTGACGGTCATTGGACTCCCTCCTCAATTGAGTCTTTCCACGACAATGGCAACACCGTTCCCGCCACCTACACAGGCGCTGGCAACGCCGAACTGTTTGTCCTGGGTCTTCAGTGCATACAGCAGTGTGGTCAGAATTTTGGCCCCTGTTGCTGCCACAGGATGCCCCAACGCAATTGCGCCCCCATATGGATTGACTTTATTTCGGTCTAAACCCAGCTCTCGTTCACAGGCGATATACTGAGCCGCAAATGCTTCATTCAACTCAATGATGTCCATCTCTTCCAAGTCCAATCCTGCCATTTTTAAGGCCGCAGGAATGGCCTTAACCGGTGAAAGGCCAAACCGCTTCGGTTCATACCCAACAAAAGAGTATCCCCGAACCAGCGCTTGAGGTCTCAATCCCAAACCAATGGCTTTTTCGCGGTCCATCACCACCTGTGCAGCAGCCGCATCGCATAAGGCGCAAGCATTGCCGGCTGTAACCGTCCCATCTTTTGTAAAAACCGGGGGCAGTTTTGCCAACGACGCGATGGTGACGCCTTCCCGGTAAATCTCCTCATCTTTAAATATCGAAACATCATGCCGCCCCGGCACTTCGATGGGAACGATCTCTGCTTCAAAGTTACCAGCTTTCACCGCGGCCTCGGCTTTATTATGACAGTCGACCGCAAACTCATCCTGCGCTTCACGGGAAATACCCAACTCTTTGGCATAGGCATCGGTCAATTCCCCCATCAGCCCTCCCCCAAGTGGGCATAAAAATCCATCCTTATGCAGCAAGTCATCAATCACGCCCTTGCCCATTCGATACCCCCACCGTGCCTTGGCCAAAGCAAAAGGCACTTGGCTCGCACTTTCAGTGCCACCGACCATCACCGTATCAACATCCCCTGCTTTAATCGCCTGACACCCCATGATCAGCGCCTGGATGCTGGACCCACACCTTACATTAACAGAAACGGCCGGGGAATTTGGGGGGATTCCTCCTGCAACAGCCGCAAGTCTTGCCGGATTTGGCCCGATTCCCGCCTGCCAGGCATTGCCAAAAATCGTCTGATCAATATCCGCTGGTTGGATGCCGCTACGGTTAATGACCGCTTTGATCACCTGGCCACCAAACTCGGGTGCTGCCAGTGATTTCAAAGATCCGCCAAATTTTCCACTCGCAGTTCTGCCAGACCCCAGAATGACAATCTCTTTCATAGATTCCTCCTATTACCGGTTGGCTTTCCGAATACCAAGCTGGTCCAATGCAATGATCCACTTACAGATATTGGAAGATCCTTCCACCATTGTATAGGTCGGTGCGTCTCGATAAAACCTGGCCAAAGAGTACTCGGCAGAATATCCATATGCACCCATGATTCTCATAGCAAAATTAACACACTTTAGGGCTGCCTCACCGGCAGCATATTTTGCGATGGCAACATCGCGGCCATTGTTCAGGTTGCCTTGATCCTTGGCCCAGGCAGCTTTATAAACAAGCAGTCTAGCGGACTCAATGTCAGCAACCATCTGTGCCAGCATGTCCTGGTTCATCTGGAATTCACCGATCTTTTTGCCAAACTGTTCCCTATCCATGGCGTATTTGGTGGCAAGTTCCAGAGCCGCCTGCGCGACGCCTACCCCGCCGGCAGCAGCCGACAAACGAGTCTGATTCAGAGAACCAAAGAGAATTTTTGCCCCATCCCCCGGTTTACCCAGGATATTCTCTTTCGGGACCTCTGTATTGTCGAGAAACACCTCTCCCGTGGGGGTTGAAAAAGATCCTAATTTTTCGAGATTCGTTGCTTTAACGCCATTAAACGTTTTGGGTTCCAGCACAAACGCCGATAGCCCCTTGGTACCGGCATGTCTGTCGGTATAAGCATAATAGATTAAAACATCGGCGACGGGCGCATTTGAAATCCAGGTCTTTGATCCGTTCAAAACCCATCTGCCCCCCCTGTCTTCAGCTTCCGAAGTCATCGCCATCATATCAGACCCCGCGTTGGGTTCGGTGATGGCAAACCCGCCAATATATTCCGCAGAAACAAGTTTGGGGATATATTTTTTTCTCAGTGCTTCTGTACCATGGGTCAAAATCGTAAACGCCGTACCGATGGTTTGCGTATTGATCTGAACCCGAAGTGAGCTTGATGCACGCGCAATCTCCTCCGTAATGATCATTGCCGCCATCCAGCCCATGTTTTCGCCGCCATATTCTTCAGGCAATACGGAACCCAAAAAACCCAACTTACCCATGGGTATCATAACTTCTTTGATCGGAAGATAGTGATTCTTATCCCACTCGTCAGCATATGGTACTATCTGCTTGTCCGCGAACTCGCGGACCGCCTGACGAATCATTTCCATATCCTTTGATAATCTAAAATCCATTGTCGCCGCCTCCTCCCTCATTAGCCGCCTCCTCCCTCATTAGCCGCCTCCTCCCTCATTAATGGATATCAATGAGAGCAATGGAATATATCAATGTCTGAAATTTTGGTTCTGATTTATTGAAAGTTATCGGTTTAACCGTCTAGATTTTTTCAAATACGAAGTGAAAATGGAACGTTTCAGACTGCTAACATTCGCAACCGCTCAGTGCGCCATGTCATCATCAACCAACTTCATATATATGATAACATAGGCCACGAAGGAGGATAAAACATAAAAACTTGTTGTTCACCAACCGGACGTGAATCCAAAACAACAACGCTGGATTCACGGGGCGGATGACAGGGGGAAATGTCAAGGAAACGGGCTGCATACAGCAACACCATCGCCCCCCTCTCCCCCTAATTTCCGAAATAAGGCGTCACTCTTTACGAAGGGCGCGAACGATACTGCCGGGCCGGATGGCATCGCCTTCCACGATTGTTCCTTCTGAAGTGTTCCCTGAAACCGATGTAATCTTTATCTTGCCGGTGCTGAGCCCTGGCACGAAATATCGGAACTGGTTCGCACCTTCCATAACTTTTTCAACCGCGTAGACATCCAGTTCATGTCCTGTTTCCAGTTGGCTCATTTGACCAAACGGCAGCGAAACCTTATCGCCGCTCACTGCACTGATGTATCCTTCCCAGGGCTCGTCTTGCAATGCTTCGCAAATCATCTCTCCCGACATGGTCGCGATTTCCGCCATGACGTCCTCAATGGATATCCCCTCAGGCCATTGCCCCGACGCAACCTGTTTCCCTTGTGATTCATTCACCTCCAGTGGGAAAAATATTGATTCGTCCATCACCTTTGCCCCGGTACCGCAGTGAAACGCCATGACGTCTATTTGAACTTTTGCCTTTGGGTGCTCGTCTTTGAACCACAAGACGCCTTCTTTTCTGTCCGCCAATAGAATGTCCGCCAACCGGGAAAAAATAATGACATTAATCCCCAGGGTTTGCCCTGTAAGTGCGAGGGTAAAGTTATCCGCAATCCCCTCAGAAGTGTTGACGGCCTCAGCCAACCGCAGAGAAAGGGGTTCCTGGCCAGGCATCAGCAAATGCATATCGCTACACTCATCGCGCATCGTCTCACTCAGCGGTGTTATAAACAGTCCTGTAGTCAACAGCGGCGCCCATTTGGGAGAAGCACTAAATGGGGTCAGAGCAACCACCTTTTGATATTGGTGCGTTGTACTGCCAAATCTGCCTACCAACCGTTTTGTGCCGCCTTGGACAGACTTAAACGTGCTGCACCCTGCAAAAAGCAAACATACCACACAGGCCAATAACAATGCGCTTTTTCTAATTCGCTTCATTCTCTGCTCCCATAAGCTGCTGTCACCTTCGTTTTAATACCCCCTCGTGCGGAAAATTCTCCGGCAACCTCCATCCATGTGGGAGCCACTGCAAGCACGAGATCATCTATAATCCTATTTACCACATGCTCATAAAAAATACCGACATTCCGATATTGAAGCAAATAATATTTTAAGGATTTAAGCTCAACGATTTTCTGTTGCGGCCGGTATGCGATTACAATCGTGCCAAAATCCGGCAGCCCGGTCATCGGGCACACAGAGGTAAACTCCGGCTGCTCGATAACAATGTCGATACCCCGTTTTTGATGGTATTGGTAATCAATCGCGACCAACACATTCGCGTCGACAATGTCCGGGCTCTCTTTTTTGCCCTGGTAGGGCGTCTCTCCTGAGGATGCCATGTAATCTCCTGTAGGCTGAAAAAAATATCAATTTTAAAATAACCCTCGATATCAAAAGCATAGCTGCTCTGTCAATCGGTCGATATCATCGCCATATGGGTTGCAAGATCTTGACAGACATCGATCGCTTTGATAGCAAACGTCACAAGCATCCTCCGTTTGACTGCATGAAAGGTACCCCATGGCATCCATTGATGAGCAAATATTAAAAGCCACCAAAGAAATCGTTGTGAAATTTATCGAAACCGGCCGCGTATCTCCCACCGGTATACACGAAACGTTTCAATCCATCTATCAAACCATATCGGATACCGTTAAAGCGGAAAAGGAGGGCAAGGAGGGATGAGGATGGCCACGCCCTACTACGCCTGATGATAGCATATCAAACGGTATGCCCAGGCAAACGCAAAAAAGCACCCGCATCCCACTGTTAAGTTTGAACGGAGTTGCGGTCAGTGGGCCTCAGCCCAGTTGTCACCCCAAGCCAAATTCACCTTCAATGGCACCTTAAGTTTCCAAATTCCTTCCATAATATCCTTCACACACTGTTCAATGGCTTTTTCCTCTTCAGGGGGCACTTCCAGCATAATTTCATCATGAACAGACAGCAACATGGTAGACTGATACTGCCCTTCTCGAAGTGCCGCATCCACTTGAATCATGGCCAATTTTATTAAATCAGCCGCAGATCCCTGTATGGGCGTATTGATGGCAATCCGCTCAGCAAATTGCCGAATGTTGCGGTTTGAGCTACCGATCTCTGGCAGCGGGCGAATTCGATTCAACAGAGTGCTGGTCATCTTGCTCTGATTGGCCGCCTCAATGGTTTTATCCAGAAACGCCTTGACCCCTTTGTAGCGTGAAAAGTAATTATCAATGTAAGTCTTGGCCATCTTTTGGCTGATTTCAAGCTGTTTGGAAAGTCCGTATGGACTCATTCCGTAAATGATACCAAAATTGATGGCCTTGGCCTGCTGGCGAAGCTCTGTATTCACAAAAGACGGAAATACTTGAAAGACCTCCGTGGCAGTCCGCATGTGGATATCCTCATCCTCCGAAAAGGCTTTGATTAAAATGGGATCATCCGAACAATGGGCCAAAATCCGTAATTCAATCTGCGAATAATCGGCAGACAAAAACCGCCATCCTTTTCGGGGTACAAACGCACTTCGGATTTGGCGCCCCTCCTCTGTGCGGATCGGGATGTTCTGGAGGTTAGGGTCGGAGCTGCTGAGCCGGCCGGTAGCGGTGATGGTCTGATTATAAGAGGTATGAATACGTCCGGTTTCCGGATGAATCAGTTCCAACAGCGCATCGGTATAGGTAGACTTCAACTTCGACAACATTCGATGTCGTAGCACCAGTGCCGGCAGTTCATGGTGTTCGGCAAGGGTTGTCAGCACATCGACATCGGTTGAAAACCCCGTCTTTTTTTTCGTGCGTTTCTGAACCGGCAATTTCAATTTTTCAAACAATATCTCTCCCAATTGCTGGGACGATCGAATATTGAATGTTTCACCGGCAAGGGAATAGATTTCCCCCTCGATTGTGTTAAGCTGATCTGAAAACGTTTTGGAAAGTTCGCCAAGTCGACGCTCGTCTACCGCGATACCAACCCGTTCCATCCGCATCAGTACGGGCACCAAAGGCATTTCCACCTGTTCAAACAGGTCAAGGAGCCCTGCTTCTTCAAGTTTTGGTGACAACAGGTCATAGGCCATCAGGGTAATATCCGCATCTTCAGCAGCATAAGGGGTCGCTTGTTCCAATGGAACATGATCAAAGGTCCGGGCATCTTTCCCTTTACCAGCCACCTCTTTATAAGAGACCATTTTATGGTCCAGGTAATCCAGGGCAATCTGGTCGAGGCTGTGGCCCCGTTTGGCTGGATTAATGAGATAAGAGGCCAGCATCGTATCAAATGTAACGCCGGCAAGCGCGATGCCATAATGACTCAATACCAGCCAGTCGTATTTGATATTCTGGCCTATTTTCAAAATATCAGGATTTTCAAGTATCGGCTTTAGTTGCGCCAATACAATATCGCAGGGGATCTGCTCAGGCGCCGCCTTCTCTGTATGCCCACAGGGGATATAAAATGCCGCATGCGGATCCAGGGCAACCGAAATCCCCACAAGGCGAGCCCGCATAGGATCTTTAGCGGTTGTCTCTGTATCAATGGAAAACCGTTTGGCCTGGGAGAGTCTTTCGACCAGTTGCTCTAACGCGGATGCCTCCGTGATAGCCTGATATGTCTTTTTGATGGTTGCTGTTGGCGTCGAAACAATTTGTTGAAGTTGGGAAAATTCCAGTTCCTGAAAAAGGGATTGGAGTTCTTTCTGGTTTGGTGCTTTAAGCCGCAGAGATTCAATATCAAATTGCACCGGCACATGCCGATGGATAGTGGCAAGCTCACGACTTAGAAAAGCCTGGTCCCGATAGCGCACCAGATTTTCATGAAGCTTTTTTCGGGTAATCTGCTCCACGTGATCATAGATGGCCTCCATGGTACCATGATCGGCAAGAAGGGACGTCGCTGTCTTGGGACCAATACCCGGCACACCGGGAATATTGTCGGATGAATCACCCGTCAACCCCATCATATCAACAATGGTTTCAGGGCCAAGACCAAACCGGTCAAAAATTGCCTGCCGGTCTGTGATCTTATCTTTCATCGGATCCCACAAAATGGCCTTTTCCGTAACCAGTTGCATGAAATCTTTGTCTCCGGTTACCATGATCACATTGAACCCAGCCCCTTCGGCCAAGCGCGCATAGGTGCCGATAAGATCGTCCGCTTCATATCCTGGCATCTCAAAACAAGCTATTTCAAGCGCACGCGTTACCCTTTTGATATAGGGCAATTGTACCACCATATCTTCCGGCATCGGCGGCCGGTTGGCTTTGTATCCTTCATACCTTTCGTGCCGAAAGGTGGGCCCTTTGGCATCAAAAAACATCGCGCCATAGGCCGGCGCTTTGTCCTTTATTAGTTTCATCAACATGCGAACGAATCCAAAAACGGCATTGGTGGGAAGCCCCTGTGAATTGGTCAGGTCTCGAATGGCATGGTAGGCACGATAGACATAGGAGCTCCCGTCAATCAAATAAACAGTATCGTCGTTTTTCATATTGGAAGTCCCGGCCGAAGTAATTGACACAATTGTAACACTGCATTAGATTAGAAAGAAAAAAGGAGGAAATGGTTCTCCCTTACGACAAGACAGGTTCTCATACCATCTCTGTGGAAAAACAACAAGGTGGTCCTTGCATTAATCAATGGAACCTATAAAAAAAATGACAAAATAATGTGGTAGAGTTTTGACCTATGGGGCAGGCACAAACGTCAAGCTATCGTAGAAGACAACGGCGAAGTAAACAGGAACAATGCCATTGCTGTGGTGGAACTTTTTCTTTTTGCTGGGGATGCCGCTGTGGTTTCAGAATTTGTCAGGACTGCATGCTCGAAAATGTTTGGGGAATGTCCTGCAACGGTATTACCTGGCAGTGCCCGGATTGTGGCCAGCAAAATGGTTTTGGAAACCAATAGGCGAGGCAACATTCATAGAAACCGGATATCGATACTTTTTTAGTGCTCAGCCAGTGGCGGCGTCCTAACGGGTCACCGCCACCTTTTCGGATCAACGAACGCCCTTCTCTTTTAAAAAGGGGCTATAGGCCTTATCCGTGCTCAGGATATGTTTCTTCAACCAGTCTTTTAGAAAATTACTGATCTCTATGGGGCTTTTAATTTCATTGGCTTCAAATTTCTGGACATACCCCAACACCTTGGCCGCCATTTTTTCGTGTTTTTCCTTATGCTCCAAGTATCCGGGATATCCATAGGATTTCATCAGCCGCTCCTCGGTGGCAAAATGGGTCTTGGTGTAATTAACCAGACCGGCCAATATGCCCCCCAGGGCCTCTCGCCCCTCACCGGCTTTGAGGGCAACATAAAGTTCATTGAGCATCTCCACCAGTTTCTTATGCTGCCCGTCAATCTCAGATAACTCCAAGCTGTACTCAGCTTTCCAATCAAAAAACGCCATAATTCCCCCAGTACTGATTATATTTGGTGTCTGGTTTAATGTCTGGCTACTCGCTATGCATCGGCGCTTCCATTAGAGAGTAGCCCCTTCAGATCTAGTAGGGTCCGAACGTGGTAGCCAGCTGAAAGGTTAGTGTTGTTATAGGCCACAAAGGGTACCTTGGCCCCCTCGGCAGCCTGGGCGTCCAGCTCCGAATCCCCCACATACAACATCTGTTCGGAGCTGATATTAAAAAACTTTAATATATTGATCAACATTTCAGGATTCGGCTTGGGCCGGGAAACATCAAACGCTGTTACCACATAGTCAAACTGGTCTTCAAGGTCATGCTCGTGGAGAACATGGCCCATTGTATTTGTTCGGTTTGTCGCAATGGCTGTTTTGAAACGGGGGCGTAAAAAATGAAGTAACGTTTTCAAATGGGGTTCAATCTGCATATGTCGAATAAACGGCAAATAACCGATCTTGTGTCGGTATGAATTGGCACGCTGATTCATCTCTTTTCCCGGCACCAGAAAATCGATGACCTCATCCGCCGTGTGCATGTGGGCATAAATCACCTGTTCAGGCGTCATAAGAGGTTGGCCGATATGGTCAAGTACCTGGTTATAGTAGGCTGTATTGGCTGCCATGGAATCAAACATCACCCCATCACAGTCAAAAGTAACGACGCTAATATGTTTCATAACCTATTTTTCTTTTAGTTTAGACAATTGCTTCTCTTTTACCTCGGTCGGTTTCCGGATATTTCCAAAGACCTGTATTTTGATCTCGGGCTGAACCGTGCTATCGGTTTTCAGATAAAGGGTATCGAAATAGGGACCCGCCTCTTTTTTGGTGTTTTCAATGGTTAACTCATACTTGGTTTCTGTCTGGTTTGAAATATCGTGCAACTGATAATTAATATGATCGCCACGTTTTGCGGTGACTTCTTTCACTTTAAATGCATGGTCTTTTTCGGGTGTCAGCGTGACAGTCTGCTTGAGCGCCACTCCCACATTTCCCACAAGGTTTACCCGCCGGTGGGACAACTTGTACAACCGGTCGACTTTTACCTTCATGTCAATGTATAGGCGTTCATTTTCTGGATCATTCGTGAACACCGTTATTTTTTTATCGACTGTTCTTCCGCCCTTGTTGGCGGTATTCAATTTAATCTTTATTATTCCCTCCTCACCGGGAGGAATCGGCCCTGGCAATGAGGGCGTCGAGCAACCTCAGCCAGTTTTTACACGTTCGACCTTCAGTACCGCTGTTCCTTTGTTCTGAATGACGAAATCATGAATTACCTCCTGACCTTCCAGCACGGGTGGAAATTCATAGACTGTTTGGGGCAATACGGCAACGGGGGCGCCTTCGGGCTCTCCCGAAGCCAACGAAACGACCGGAATCAGACACCCTATCATAATGATAGCAATAAACGTTAACCGCTTTTTAAAAATTGACATTATGTTTACCTCCAATAATAAATAAAAACGCCGGGCTCGTTTTTGCATAGCCTGATCGCTATCCATACCGACCCTAATTGTAATCGCTTGAGAGAACATGTCAACATTCACCTTGGCGGAAGTTTCCCGGTGGGCATCCACCTTACACTATCTTATATCGGCCATAAAAGATTATTTCATAAATATAATCTCCCCCAAAAGCTACAGCATATCGACAGGATCCACATCCATCACCACCCTGACCCCCGCCTTTTGAAAGGCGTCACCATGCTCCTCCATCAGTTTATTTGCAAAGTGATGAATGACCGTGGTTCCCGCTCCTTTGACGAGGATTTGGTATCGATAATGCCCTGCAATCTTTGTCAGGGGCGCTTCAATAGGGCCCAATACGTCGACATACCTGCTAAATTCACGAGTGTTTTTCATAGCCTGGCACCATTCCCCCAAAACCGTTGCGCTATGCTCAGTCTTTTCCTGGCTTTTTCCGGCTATCTTGATCTGGATGAGGCGAGAAAAAGGGGGATAATTCAGGGCCTTCCGGAATTTTATTTCATGATCGTAAAAGGCCAGATAATCCTGTTTTTTCGCAGTTAAAATACTAAAATGATCCGGGTTGTAGGTTTGCAAAACCACCTGGCCCGGCACATCGCCCCGGCCAGCCCGCCCCGCAACCTGGGCCAATAATTGATAAGTGCGTTCTCCAGCCCTGAAATCCGGGAAATTAAGAGAAAGGTCCGCACAAATAATCCCCACAAGGGTAATATTAGGAAAATCATGCCCCTTGGCCACCATTTGGGTCCCGATCAAAACATCAATGGTTCTGTCTTTCAAGCCTTTCAATAACGCCTGCATCGCCCCTTTTTTGGTGGTCGTGTCCCGATCCATTCGGGCGACGGTTGCCCCTGGAAACAGATGCTGGATCCCCGCTTCAACCTTTTCCGTACCAAGTCCTACATTTTGGACTTGATCTGCACCGCAAGTGGGGCACTCACTGGTTGCAGCCTGGGAATAGCCACAAAAATGGCATCGATACGCATTACTTTTTTTATGAAAGGTCAACGAAATATCACAGTGTCGACAGGTGACGGTGTCGCCGCATGCACGGCAAACAGGAAAGTTGGCATATCCCCGTCGATTTAGAAAAAGCAATACCTGTTCACCCCTTGATAACGTGGCTTTCATTTCCCTGTGGAGTTGTGGGGTGACAAACTTTTGTATTCCCTGCCATCCCTTCCGTTCACGCAGGTCCACCACTTTGATCACCGGCATGGGCCGCTTTTCAACGCGTTCGGTTAAGCTCAACAATGAAAACTTTTTTGTCTCCACATTGAAAAAAGACTGGAGGGAAGGTGTGGCCGATCCCAGCACGGTAACAGCTTTTAATTGCTTGGCACGCATCACTGCGAGATCCCTGGCATTATACCGTAAACTTGCCTCCTGTTTGTAGGAAGGATCATGCTCCTCATCAACAATAATCAAACCAAGACTTTCAAACGGAGCAAACACGGCAGACCGGGTTCCCACGGCAATCTTTGCATGATCGCCAATGATTCGTTGCCATTGATCGAATCTTTCCCCTGCCGACAGGCCGCTGTGCAAAACGGCAACAATTTCGCCAAACCGTGCCCTGAATCGGCGCTCTGTCTGGGAAATAAGCGCAATTTCCGGCACCAAAACCAGCACCGAATATCCCTGTTCAATGGCGGATGCGGCGGCTTTTAAGTATATCTCAGTTTTGCCCGACCCTGTCACACCAGCCAACAAAAACGAAGCGTACCCTTTTCCAAGCCCCGCCAATATAGCTTCCACGGCAATGGTCTGTTCCCTGGTCAGCACCGGTGACCGGTCCGGAGCGATGGCGTCCCCCAAAGGATCCCGGTAAACCCGCTTTTCGCTGATGCTAACCAGGCCCGCGTCTGCCATGGATGCTATCAATCTGCCGGCGGTTGCAGCGTAAGAGGTAAGAGATTTTACCGACATCGGGCCATTTTCCTTGAGCGCCTTTAAAATATTTCGTCGTTGCACAGAGAGCCCATCATGGTTTCCGTCGGCGTGTTTCAATGAAACAATGCGCTCAACCCGTTGTTTGGTGCTACCCCCAAAAAGCTTTCTCTTTTCGACCACCTTGCCAGTCGCCACAAGCGTTTTTATGACCCCCGGTGAAATCGCTTGGCCCAATTTCTTGAAAATATCGGTTAGCCGGCAATTCCCATTTTCCAAAGCTACCAATATGGTTTTCTCCGCTAAAGACAAGCCTTTGTCTGCGAGTGATGTTTGTCCCTTCTCTGTCAATTCAAGAGCAACAAAGTCATAGAAATTGAGCCCGCTCGGCAAGCTCTCTTTAATGACCAGCCCCAATGGGTAAAGATAATAACCTGCAATCCATCGATAGAAATCGAGCATAGAAACCGGAAAAAGCGGCCGTTCATCCAGGATATCCAATATCTCCTTTATTTTATGGGTTTTCAGCGGTTTTGAAGGCCCCATGATATAACCGGTTACCCGGCGACGGCCAAACGGTACCAGTACACGCTGTCCAACGGCACTGAAAGCGGCAAGGCCTGGCGGTAGGCAGTAGGTATAGGTGTTGTATACCGGTAGTGCTATCGCCACTTCAATATGATTTTGCCTGGAATCGGATAACACTTTTCTGGACATTTTCTCTTTTTTCTTGACACGCCAACTGCCTTTTTTTACTTTGGAATTAACAATCGGCAGTAAAAGGTGATTGTCTTGCTGTTCAAAGCATCACAAGGTGGTGCATAAAGCGACCTTACTATAAGACCAAAGAAAGGTAGTTTCAACCATGTTGGATTCAAAAGGAGGGGATATGCATTGTATTGTCAAAAAGATCGTGGTTATTTTCATAGCGCTCTGCCTGGTCACCATCCCCTTGGTAGGGCTGGCGGAAACAAATACAGCCATGGATAAAAACACGGAGGCGTCAGCCGGCAAAATGGCAGCGGACCTCCTTTTTTTGCGGCCCGTTGGAGCTGCGTCCACTATCTTCGGGTGTTGTGTTTACGTCGTATCTCTCCCGTTTTCCATTCCCGGCGGAAACAGTAAAGAGGTCCTTGATACGGTCGTCACCCAACCCGCGAAATATACTTTTGACAGGGCCATGGGTGATTTCTAAGCTGTGCGCTCTAACTGGATTGACAAGCACACAGTTCATATTTTGGCATCAGACTACAACCCGCAACTATGATTCAAAAGTAACTTTATCCAAAAAAACCCGCCTTTTAACAAAGGCGGGTTTTTTTTATTTAATTCAACCGTCTACCGGTCAATCACGAAATCACTATCCTTCGTTAATTTTTTCGGTCAGTTCTGGCACAAAGTCCAAGATGTCTTCCTCGACACCTACATCGGCGATTTGAAAAATCGGCGCTTTGGCATTCTTGTTAACCGCAACGATAAACGGATTTCCTTTAATACCGCCCACATGTTGGAATGAACCGCTAATTCCCAGAGCCAGATAGACTTTCGGTTTTACGGTAAGACCGGAGGTTCCCACCTGACGGGATTTGTCCATCCACTTGGCATCCACAATCGGCCGGCTACAGGCAACGTCACCGCCCATCGCCTCTGCCAGTTCTTCAACGATTTCAAGGTTATCTTCATCTTCAATACCACGGCCGACTGCCACCAGTATCTCAGATTGGGTAATATCAACATCACCAACTTCAGCTTTTACAACTTCAATAAAGCTTCGTTTTGCGGCCAAATCACCGGCGTCGCCACTTTTATCCACAACCTGTCCACCCACTGCTCCTTCAATAGGTTCATAGCTACCAGGGCGTGTTGTGATAACTGCACCGTTGGACAAATCACAGGTCACATGAGTGCTTACCTGACCGGTGTACTCTTGACGAACCGCCTTCAATACATCGCCATCGACCCCTTCAATATCAACGGCATCCGGCAAGTATGCAGCGTCTAACTTGATGGAAAGCCCAGGTGCCACATCCATTGCAAAATGCTCATGGCCCATCAAGACAATGCTCCCGGCAGGAACCAGGTTAACCAACACCTTTCGAATAATTTCAGCATTTGGGTATGCCAAGGCAGCGTTATCAACCTTCCAAACTTCAGAATAGGCCGCTGCCACTTCATTACAAACGGCATCCAACTCAGCACCCGTTCCTGTTACAATTGCCGTCACAGAGGCGTCAGCACTGATCTTTTTGGCAGCCGCCGCAAGTTCAAACGCCGTGTCATCGGCTTTACCTTCACTATGAATTATATAGGCAAACATCTGTTGAGCCATTATTTAATCCCTCCCTTGGATTTTAAGAGTTCAATCAGTTTATCGATTTTCTCTTCCATATCTCCTTCGAGCATTTCAGCACCATCTCCCAATGCAGGCACAAAATAATCAAGCCGTTTTATTTTTGCGCCACCAATTCCAACAGTGTCTGAAGCCAAACCCAAATCAGAAGAACCCTGGACCGGTATTTCCACCGATGCCACTTTTCGAATACCACGGATACCGACATAACGCGGTTCATTAATACCTGTCTGAATGGACAGCACACAAGGCATTTCAATTTCGCTTACTTCCTGGTTACCACCGGCTATTTCCCGACCAATCTTGAGCTTTCCATCCTGAACGTCAATGCTGTTTACCAAAGAGGCGTAAGGATAATCGAGCATGGCAGCCAACATACCACCCACCTGGCCAGCCCCATCATCAGCCTGGGCACCGGTCAGAATCAGATCGTATTTTCCTTTTTCAACCGCCGCTTTCAAAATACTGGCGATCCCCTTACCATCTGACGATTCAAATGCGTCATCGGAAAGGAGCAGTCCACTGTCGGCGCCCATAGCCATTTCCCGTCGCAGAACCTCTTCGGATTCATCATCACCAACGGTCACCACCGTCACATTTCCGCCCACATTGTCCCGAATCTGAATGGCTTCTTCTACCGCATAGTTGTCCCATTCATTTACCGAATAAACAAGGTCATCCCGTTGAATATCGGAGCCATCGCCATTCACCTCGATCTCATTCTCGGCGGTGTCTGGCACTCGTTTCACACATACCAAAATTTCCATACATTTCCTCCCAAGTCCTTGTGGTTAAATTCCACCCGGTCAAACCGGAAATTTTAAAAAAACCGAATCTTCTATTACTGGTTAATGCCCATCTGTCCCCGGGACAACACATCCCCGGTTATTGATGGTCGCTAAAACCTATTAAAGTTCATATATCCATTTGGTTTTACTGATACATCACTCGGCGGCATCAGTGACAAGATGGCGCTCCACCAGTTCCGCAAGATCAATCACCTCCATCTTACCTTCCAGTCCGCTGGTTTTAATGGCATCAGCCACATTGATCAAACAGAACGGGCAGGCTGTTACAATCACGTTTGCCCCGGTCTTTTTGGCCATTTCTACCCGAAGGCTTCCCATACGGGTTTCTTCGATGGGTTCATAAAACAGCATCAGCCCACCACCGCCGCAGCAAAATGATCTGTCCCGGGATTTCGTCATTTCAACCCGTTGCAGGTTTTCAATGGCATCCATCACCTTGCGCGGGGCATCATAAATGTTATTGTGCCGACCCAAATAGCAGGGGTCATGGTAGGTGTAGATTTTCCCGTCATCTTCAGCCGCTTTCAGCTTGATCTTTCTTGACTCGATCGCCCGCAGCAACACCTCACTGATATGCAATACCGGCGGCAAGTCTTTGTAATCATTTTTCAAGGCATTCAAGGCATGGGGGTCTGCAGTGACGATTTCCTTAGCGCCGGAATTTAATATCGCATCCGTGTTCTGATCTTTTAAGTCCACGAACAACATTTCTTCGCCAAATCGCCTTACCTCGTTGCCGCTGTCTTTTTCCAATGGTCCCAGTATGCCAAAATCAATCCCCAGACGATTGAGAATTCGTGCTGTAGCGCGCCCGATTCCCTGAATCTGATCATCGAAGGAGGTAACGCTATCCACAAAGTAGAGCGTATCCGCAGTCTCTTTTTTACCAACAACCTTGACCGTCATCTCCTCTTCAAGCTCTTTGGTCCAGGCGGCACGTTTCTTTTCCATTTTGCCGTATGGATTCCCCCGTTTCCCCAATGCGGATAACGGCTTCTGAAGCGATTGCGGTACGAGCCCATCATCCACCATGCCGCGCCGCAAATCAACGATCTTATCAATGTATTCAATGGTGATGGGGCATTCCTGCTCACAGGCACCACAGGTGGTACAGGACCAAATCTCATCTTCATCATAGACGCTACCGATCAGGGGTTCCTCGCTGATATTCATTTTGCCCCATACCGGATAATGCTTGTAAGCATATTCCCGCCCCTTAATGGAGATAAACCGCGGGGACAAAGGCCTTCCGACCGCGTTGGCCGGGCACTGGTCTGAACACCTACCGCAATCGGCACAGGAATAAAAATCCAACATATGTTTCCAGGTAAAATCCTCGAATTTTTTTACACCAAAGGACTCAAGTTCTTCGAGCTTCTCCTCGTCCACTCCCCATTTCACCGGTTTGACGGTGCCTTTGGCAAGTTTCATAAAAAACACGTTTGGTGCGCCGGTAATCAGATGAAACAACCGGCCGAACGGAAGGACACACAGAAACCCAAAAAAGAGAATCGTAAAGGAAAAGTAGGATATGATATGAATCCGTTGAAGCCCTTCGATGGCATTATCGCTCAGGGACTGAGCAATCATCCAAGGACCACTCAACGGTAATAGATAATCGATGGCCATTTCTTTTTGCATACCGGCTGCCGCCAGGCTGCCACGAAAGAACATATCGCACAAAATGATGACGCCCAGCAATACCATTAAAAGCACCGCTTCCTGTGTCCGGTCTTTCCCGTATCGTTTCGGCACGTCATAACGTTCCGGCCTGAACACCCCCCGCCGAACAATGGCAACCACGCAAGCAATAAAAATGAGCGACTCGGCCAAATCTGCCAATCCGTTGTAAATAGAGCCCAATTGGCCATCAAGACCCGGCAGCACAAACCCATCAGAAATACCAAGCAATATCATTGTGATGACACGCAAGGACATTACCATCAGACTGATGAGAATGGTGATATGAATCGCTGCGGCAGAAGCGTATCTCGGCATGCGGTGATGGGGATGCTCATACATGCCATAAAGTCGTTTGGGTATCTGGTCAAACCGAAACGCCGGTGCCGCCCGCACAATGGGTGCCAACCGTTTGGCAAGAATATAGGTTAGAATACTAATACCGACTACTGGAATCAAAATGGAAAATAGACTCGACGGTATTAGCAACAATGAGGTATTCGCTGGTGAAATTAAAGCTGTTTCCATATCTGTTTAATTCATCTCCTTTCTTATCCCCGACCGAAAGTGCCTTGGATGGCATCATCGATCGTGTAGCACGCCCCCCGGGGCATCTGCCCAGACACCCAATTTGAAATGCAACGTGGTCTGGAGCACCTCAAAATGGTCTTATTATGTTTGTGGATGAGCTGACTAAGTCTCTTAACTATAACCATATACGTCTCCGTATAATTAAAGAAAGTAAGTATTACAAATCTAGTGGCAAACTGTCAAGAAAATCATTTCTTCACCTTTCGAATCTTTCCCCTCCCTTTGAAGGCCCCCCTTTGAAGGCCCCCCTTCGCCGGTTTCCGAAAGCAATCCAAACAAGCCGCCTACAGCAAATCTATACCTTGACAACTCATTAATTTTATTCTTATAATTTTATAAGAAACACAGAGCTTACCGATGGCCGGCGGCCCACTCATGCCACCATCGAAATCGGATGAGGCGTATATGGGAGAAACGGTTCGCTATGAAGATCTGCCCTGGGCGAAATTTTATGAGCCTGGGGTACCCCATAAACTTTCCTATGAAAATGTCTGCCTGCCTGAATTCTTGGAACGATCAGCAATCGAGTTCCCTAATCACCCCGCACTCATTTTTGAAGGTTATCGGCTAACTTATCGGGAATTACTAGCGCAGGTGAACCATTTTGCCGGCATACTGTCCGAATATGGGATTCAAAAAGGGGACCGCGTCGCGATCCTCCTGCCTAACATCATCCCCTGCGTCATCAGCTACTATGCCATTCTGAGGCTGGGAGCTATCGTGGTAATGAACAACCCGTTATACACAGACCAGGAGTTGGAGCATCAATTTAATGATGCCGGTGTAAAAATGTTGATTACGCTCGATCTGCTGGCAAACCGGATGGTCACCCTTCGTCCTAGAACCAATATTGATCATATCGTCTACACCACAATTGGGGACTATCTGCCCCCTCTAAAACGCCTCCTGTTTCCATTGGTCAGCAGAAGAAAAAAACTATCAGCACCGGTATCACCAGCCCCTCGGATCTCCCGTTGGAAAACGCTGATGGCTCGCCCCACAAAGGTCCCCCCGCCAATGGCCATCACGATGAAAGATGTTGCCATGTATCAATACACCGGTGGCACCACCGGTATCACCAAAGGGGTTATGTTGTCCCACGGCAATATCAGCCGTCAAACCCAGCAAATTGCCGCATGGTTTCCAAAATTGAAAAAAGGCGAAGAGGTCATGCTGGGGGCACTACCTTTTTTTCATGTTTTTGGCCTGTCCACTGCCATGAACCTGCCGATCGCCCTGAGCTGGAGCAACATCCTGGTGCCCAAACCCCATCCTGATGCGTTGATCAAAGCCGTCAATACGTTCTTACCAACATTTGTGCCACTTGTCCCAACCATGTATATCGGCATTTTGAACCATCCCAAGGTTCACAAGGCAAACCTCCAGTCCATCAAAGGATGTTTTTCAGGCAGTGCGCCCCTGCCCCGTGAAATCATCGAAGCCTTTGAAAAGAAAACAGGTGCCGTTATCGTTGAAGGCTATGGGCTGACGGAAACATCACCGGTCACACACATCAACCCCTTTGCCGGCGGACATCGAAAAGTCGGGAGCATTGGTGTCCCCATTTCAGACACCTTTTGCCGTATCGTTGACCTTGAAGACAGCAATCAGGAGGTCCCCTGCGGCACTCCGGGGGAGCTTCTCATAAAGGGGCCCCAGGTCATGCAAGGATACTGGAATCGTCCTGATGAAACACAGCAATGTCTTGTGGATGGGTGGCTCTACACCGGAGATATCGCTTATATGGACGATGATGGTTATTTTTATATTGTGGGCCGGAAAAAGGACATGGTCATTTCAGGAGGATATAATATCTATCCCAGAGAAATCGAGGAGGTCCTGTACAACCACCCCGCCATACAGGAAGCCGCCGCCGTTGGAATCCCCGATGCCAAACTTGGTGAGAAAATAAAGATATATGTTGTACTGAAACAAGGAGCTGCGGTGACGGAAGAGGCGCTGATCAACTATTGTCGGAACCGTCTGGCAAAGTATAAAACACCGGCTATGGTGGAATTTAGAACTGATCTGCCCAAAAGCAGCGTCGGAAAAATTCTTAAAAAGGACCTTAGAATGGGTAACTGAAATAGATGAGAATACCGAATTTAGTCAGCCTGAAAAAAATCCTGAAAGAACGAAAATGGGGAAAAGTTAAAATCCGAATCGGGAAATGCCCTTTATGCAACCAGCGCCTGTTTTTAAAACTGGATGACAATGAATGGTTGATCAGCTGTTTATTCTGTCATGCCACTGTAAATGCAATGGCCATTGGAACGGTCCTCAATAGCCTGATTGATGATCTGAAACAAAAATCTGTATATGAATTATCCCCCATTGCTTCCCTGCACAGATTCCTCGTCAGCAATGCTGGGGAACTAACCACCTCAGAATACTTCGACAATGTGTTGCCCGGGGAATATCAAAACAATATCCAATGCCAGGATATCCAAAACTTAACGTATCCAGATGCAACGTTTGATGTATGTATCTGCAGTGAAGTGTTTGAACATGTTCAGGATGATATGAGGGGATTACAAGAAATTTACCGCGTATTGAAATCCGGTGGTTTTTTTGTTTTCACGGTTCCTTTATATGATTCCGATACTACCACCGAACGCATTTCATTTGACGCCGGCCACATTGTTCATTTGATGCCCGCCGAATATCATGGCGACAACATCAGAGGGGAAATCCTCTGTCTCAGAAATTACGGTTCTGATATTCTCGACAGGTTGAAATCATCTGGGTTTGGCTACACAAAGATTCTGCCTGAAATAGATCCCGCAGGGTTTGGATACGGCCGCCGGGTTATTGTCGCCCACAAAGAATGACAATTAATTCGATTGAAAACATGATCTACGTCGGTTGATGTTTACGAACCGTATGTAGGATTCACAGATCCAGCCGGCAACCCGTCATGGGATCTTCACAAAAACCTCAATAGGCATAACATACTTATTATATTGACCATACAACTAATTCATTGCCATTTTTGATAACGGTTGATATGGTGAGGGTTATGTAATACAGTTCCGACAGACATTGAGGTTCTGTTGTTTATCCGTTCAGTGAAATATCGGTTTTGACAGAAGGCATCCACGCATCGCCCGACGAACATACCATCACGCCATATGCCGATAACGAAAAAATCTGTTGCGGCAAGTTGCGCACTACCGCAACAAGCAAAAAAAGCCGTCAAATTCAATGAATAATATGCGATAAAAGCATCTCACTTATAATTAGAGGCTTAAAATGGAAGTGCCACGCTTTAACGAGCCGCTGGATTCAGCATCCACCAACATCTTAAAAAGCGTACTTGATCATATCCCAATACTGGCCATTTTTCTTGACAGGGATTTTAATTTTACCTGGGTAAACCATTTGTATGCCGAAACCTGTGGGCATCCTCTCGCCTACTTTCCGGGGAAAAACCTTTTTGATCTTTATCCCCACGAGGGAAACCAACAAATTTTACGGGAAGTAATTGATACCGGTGAACCCCACGCCGCAACGGCTGACCCTTTCGTTTTCCCGGACCAGCTTTCTCGGGGCGTTACTTACTGGGACTGGAATCTATACCCAATCAAAAACAATTCTAGAGAAGTCAGCCAACTCATTCTCACCTTGACAGAAGTAACAAAACGAATCGAAGCAGAAAAGGCGCTTCGGAAAAGTGAAGCAAAATACAGACGACTTTCAGAAAATTCTCCGGCTGTTGTCTACCAATTTCTGATGACACCAGATGGCAAATTTTCTTTTCCGTATATGAACGATCGAATATCGGATATCGTGGGATTGTCAGCCATAGAAATTATAAAAGATGCCCAAAAGCTGTTACACATGATTCACCCTGATGACCATGATTCGTTTTACGAAAAGGTTTTAACATCCGCACGGACTCTCAACCCTTTTGACGCCACCTTTAGATGCCTAAACAACGATGAGGTGTTATGGATCGAAGCGCATTCGACACCGGAAGGCTTCCCCAATGGCAGCATTTTATGGAACGGTTTTTTTGTTGACATTACAGATCGGAAACAAACGGAAAATTCGCTTCAAGCCTCCCATGAAAGATTTCTGACAATTCTTGACAGCATCGATGCGACCATTAATGTCGTCGACATGGAAACCCATGAAATTCTATTCATGAACAAGCGGATGATTGAGAGTTTTGGTCGAAATATGACGGGAGAGATATGCTGGAAAGCGTTCCGAGACAAACCCGGACCATGCCCCCATTGTACCTTTGATAAACTCGTTAATGAAAAAGGGAGGCCAAAAGACGTCTATGTCTGGCATGATAAACATCCGATAAACAAAAAATGGTACGTCAATTATGACCGGGTCATAGAATGGACGGACGGCCGCTGGGTACGCATCCAAACGGCTACAGACATCACCAAACTAAAAAGTCTGGAGAATCGTCTCCAGCAGGCCCAGAAAATGGAAGCCATTGGCAACCTGGCCGGTGGCATCGCCCACGATTTTAACAATATTTTGTTTCCAATCATCGGCATATCAGAAATGCTTTTAGAGGATTTCCCGGCTGGCAGCATTCCCTATGACAACGCAAAAGAAATCTACAAGGCAGGAATAAGAGGCAGTGAGCTTGTCAAACAGATTCTCGCCTTTAGTCGCCAATCTGAACATAAGATGATCCCCGTGCGTATTCAGCAAGTGCTGCAAGAAGTATACAAATTAATCAGGCCCACCATTCCGTCAAACATTGAAATCTTCCAACACATCCAAACTAACTGTCGTTTTGTCCTGGCCGACCCAGTTCAGATTCACCAAATCGCAATGAACCTCATCACCAACGCCTTTCACGCCATGGAAGGGAAGGGTGGTGAGATACATGTTCATTTAAAAGAAACAGCGGTGGAGCAGAATCATTTATCCGTCGATATGCTGGCACCGGGGCACTACGCACTTTTATCCGTTTCTGATACAGGATGCGGCATTGATCCTGCCATCATAGACAAAATTTTCAATCCTTACTTCACGACCAAAGGACACGGCAAGGGGACAGGGCTCGGACTGGCGGTTGTTTACGGCATTGTCAAAGACCATAATGGCGATATCAGGGTCGATAGTGCTGTAGAAAAGGGAACAACTTTTAACATCTACCTGCCTTTAATGGCGGAATCCGTTGAAACCTTGGAAGAAAAAGAAATAGGTGAGGCCTGTTCCGGCAATGAGCGGATTCTACTGGTTGACGATGAAGCGCCGATCGCCCGATTTGAAAAAATATCGCTTGAGCGGTTAGGTTATCATGTCACCACCCGTGTCAGCAGTATCGATGCTCTGGCGCTTTTCGCTGAAACACCAAACAACTTTGATTTGGTAATTACCGACATGGCCATGCCCAACATGACCGGCGAACAACTTGCCAAAGAACTGATTGCCATTAAACCCACAATTCCGATTATCATCTGTACCGGCTTCAGTGAACATATCAACCGAAAGAAGGCATATCGTATTGGCATAAAGGGATTTCTTATGAAACCCATTGTTAAATCCGAGCTGGCAACGATGATTCGCTCTGTCCTGGATGATATAAAAAAATAATTACAGCATGGCTATACCTGCAAAATTCCTCCGTCAACCACCAGCAGGCTCCCAGTGATGAAATCCGCAGCCGGACTGGAGAGAAAAAGAACGGCCCGCGCAATGTCATCGGGTTGCCCCCAACGCCCCAGGGGGGTTCTTTCTGCTACGGCCGCCATTGCCGCCTCCGGGTCCTCAAAATTGGCAAAAACGGATTTGGTCATAGGTGTATCAATTCCCCCAGGGGCAACAGCATTGACCCGGATCTTATGCTCACCCAGTTCCCGAGCCATGGCCCTGGTGGTCATGAGCACCCCCCCCTTGGAAGCATCGTAGGGCGCCAAGCTGCCCGTAGGATGCAGACAATCAATGGAAGCGATGTTTACGATTCTCCCACCTCGCCCGGTTTTGATCATCGCCCCTGCGGCAGCCTTGGAAAAAAAGAACAAGCCCTTGAGATTGATCTGATGGACCCTGTCCCAAACTTCTTCGGTAACGGTCATGACCGGCGTAACAGGACAAAAAGCAGCGTTATTGACGAGGATGTCCAGACGATCAAAAACTTCTAACGTTTTCGAAACGACGTTTTCGGCATCTGCCACCTGGCTCACATCGGCTCGAATCGCCTGTGCACTTCCCCCCATATTTATAATCTCATCCACAGTCTTGCCTGCAGCCTCAAAGTCGATGTCTGCCACCATCACACTGGCACCGGCCTCGGCCAGACGAAGGGCGATGCCTTGGCCAATACCCATTCCGCCACCTGTTACAATTGCGGACTGGCCCGTTAGGTCGAACATCTGCTGTATCGTCTGTCTGCTCATTTATTTCTTCTCCTTTTTGACAAATTCTCCGCTCACAGGAGGACCGGCAATCAGTCCGCCGGAGGGGGTCAGTACATCACCGACAAAATAATCCGCTTGGGCTGACGCCAGAAATACGGCGGTGGCAGCGATTTCAGACATTTTTCCAAACCGACCCAGCGGAACGACAGCATCCAAAAACTGGCTTCCCGCCTCAGAGTTCACAAAATCAGAGATCAGGGGTGAATCGATAAACCCGGGAGCGATGGCATTTACATTCACCCCCCCGGGCGCCACCTCCTTGGCAAGGGCCCGAGTAAATCCAATAACGCCCGCCTTGGCAGCAGAATAGGCTGCCGTATTCGAAAAAGCGCCCACTCCGGACACCGAAGAGATATTTACGATCTTTCCGGCGCCCTTTTCGAGCATGATCTTCAACGCTTCCCGGCAACAGAAAAAGGTCCCGTTCAGGCAGACACCAATCTGGCTGTTCCATATCTTATCAGGGCAGGAAACAGTCGGCCCGCCGAGCACATTGCTGGCGTTGTTCACCAAGGCATCCAGGGTGCCATAATGGGACGTTATGTCCTCGAACATCCTTACGACCTGCCCGCTGTCCGAAACGTCCGCCTGTAGAACGATTGCCTCCACTCCCAGTTCCCGGACCCGATCCTGGGTTTTTTTTGCCCCTTCAACGGATTTGCTATAGTGAACCACAAGATTGGCCCCTTCCCGGGCAAATTCCACAGCAATCTCAGCGCCAATCCCGCTGCTGCTGCCCGTAACAAGAACAATCTTTCCATCTAATCCCATGTCCATAATACATCCTTTCTGCCCGCAGGATTCATTTTTCCAATCTAACTAACGCTATTTACCCCAGTGTTGCCTTTAAAAATTTGGCGGACGTTAATTTTACATAGTATAACAACAACTAAATTCGATAATCGACAAGTTTATGGATTTCACAAACGGTGAATTCCAGAAATCATGTTATTTTGCAACACTGGGGTTTACCGTTGGCAAAATTCAAAGTAACTGTTTCCTTTTTGAACGTGCAGGCGATTTATATCATGGTCCTTGCTCAACTCTTTGAGCAGAAGCACCAGTGGTTCCCTTCCCGTATAATAGGTTTTTGGCGGTTTGATTTGCTTGATTTCAGCATCGCCCTTCATGATGTGGTACAGCATAAAGTCTTCATCCGAGGCGTTGTTCATGCCATAACTTGCGCGCAGCTTTTCTACGGCCTTTTCATCCGCCTCGATTTCCTGCTTCCTTTCATACTTTTCAGCAAGGCTTTTGGCATTGGGATGGCTGAGAAACCTGTCTTTTACATTGGGTTTCATCCACGGAACACCAGCATCCTCCCAACCCCAGACACCCAGCGCCGTCTCTATCATACAGTCAAGGACCTCTTTATACCGCTCTCCGGTGGCCACATTAACGGCCGCCTGTGATACGATAAACTGAGACCCCGGTGTTACCATGATAGGATTTCCGAGGTCCTCCATGATTTGCACAACTTCATCCAGAACCTCCTCCAGCTTATGGCCGATGCCCAGTTGTGCCAACTGGCTTTTTAAGTTTGAAATCACCCCCCCCGGTACTTGGTGTGCGTATACGCTATGGTCATATTCCAGCGGAACACCGACGGGAAGGTTTTCAAGTTTTCCAATTCGCCTTAGCCGCTCTTCAACCACCTTAAGCGCTTCCACATTGGTAATATTGTGTTCCACCCCCAGCACCTTTGCATTGTGCATGGCATTAAAAATCGACACATGGGAAGATCCAGATGCAAGTGGCGGCACACAGGTGTGGATACCATCGACGCCCAGCTTCATTGCTTCTACCACCACCCGGCCATGATTCGTACTCATGCCATGGGTGTGAAGCTCTATGGGAACACCATTTGCTTCCCCCTGGATCGCCGGGAGAAGCGTTTTTATGCGTTCCACGGTTAACAACCCACCCGCATCTTTCAGCCAGATGGCATCCGGGTTATAGGCCATCAGCCGTTTGGTAAGGCCAGCGTAATATGCATCCGTCATCCGGGGGGAAGGGTAATAACAAATACAGGGTTGAAATTCCATGCCAAGATCCCGTGCGATCGGGACAACCCATGGATAATAACGATCCAGCTCATTTCGAGAATTACACATATAGTAAAACCGGTTCGCCCCCACGGCCCTGGCCGTTACCTCATAGAACAGCCTCACCACTGAACGGGGTTGGGCTTCGTCTAAAAAATTAAACGTATCCAATATCCCCATCATTTTCTTTGTTTTAGTAATCTTCTGTTTCAGAAGTTGGGCTGATTGCCAGGGATTTTCTTTAAAAAATCGAACCGCCATCTTAAAATAGATCGCATGCATCGGAAGGTCGATATAATTGTACCCGGCCTGGTCCAGTTCTTCAGCCACAGCATCAAATGTCCCGTGAGTGACGTTCATTGCCCATATGCTCTGCGCGCCATCACGTAAGGTTGTGTCTGTAAAGAATAGGGGGGTTTTGCTCATTGTTCAAACTCCTTTTTCCCTGCCTATTTGTTAAAATACTTCCTTCTCCATATTCACAAAATCCGGAAATTTCTGATAATACTCTATTGGATGGGCTTTATTAAGTCCATCATAGGTGGATTTAATCAACGCAGTCCGCCCTCTGGTCCGATAGACAGCGACCATATTTTCCTTTTCCAAGGCAATAAGGTGTTCTTCCAAATCCTGTTCAGCCACCCCGATGGTCTCCGACAACATTTCCTTTTCCATGTAAAGGGCTGGATGTTTCAGGTAAAACTCAGCCAATGCGTCAAGAATCTTGTCTTTGACCTCAGGCCCTTGAATGATACTTTCCATAACCGGTTTTCGGAGGGATTTTCTGAGATTTTTATAGTTTTTGAGCCAAAGTTTCCAGACCAGGTGCTGAATAATTTCATTTGCACCCGCCCCAATCTCGATCAGTTTCGAATCCCTAAGTTGCCGTTCCACCGGGTAATCTCTCATATACCCATCCCCCCCATGACACTGGATGGCGTCCAAAGCTGTTTTGGTGAGCCGATCGGTGGCATAGAGTTTGGCAACGTTGGCACCTAAAGCCGCCTCGTTCCCTTTGTCCAGTTGATAGGAAGTATAGTAAGTGCTCAGAGACATGAGTTGGGTGCTGACCACCATATCGCTGCACATGACCTGCACACCCGGAATTTCGGAAAGGGTCTGTTTAAAGGCAACCCGCCGGGTCGTATAATCCGCAGTGGCTTCCAGGCAAGCTCGTGCAACACCGATGGCACCGGCAGCGACCCCTAGCCGCTCGATATTCAAGGCGTCGGTCACCACCTTCCAACCATCCCCCTCTGCGCCGATTATGTTTTCTTTTGGAACACGTACATTATCAAAATTTAAAACCGCGTGGCGCGAACCGAAACGCCCCATGGGGTCGTGAATGGCTTCCACCGTGAATCCGGGGGTCCCCTTCTCCACTAAAATAGCACTCAGGTGGCGATGTTTTTTTATATCTTCGGGATCATCACTGGTTTTGACGTAAACACAGTAGAGTGTCCCCACACCGCCGGCAGTAATGAATCGTTTTTTCCCGTTGATGACATACTCATCCCTGTCCAGTTCCGCCGTTGTCCAGATGGCAGAAGCATCGGACCCCATAAACGGCTCGGTAATGGCGATGCAGGCAAAATGTTCCCCGGAGGCCAATGCCGGAAGCCATTTTTCCTTTTGTGCTTCCGTTCCGAATCGTACGATCGGTGAATACCCATACACTGTGGTTTCATAAAAATCCACAGCAATAGCAGCCCCCCTGGCAACCTCCTCAAGAACGATACACATCGCAGTGATGCCGTACTCTTCCCCCATGCCACCATACTTCTTTGGAATCAAGACACCGTACCACCCTTTTTTGCCGATTTCTTCGAGTATCTCCCAAGGGAACCGCTTGGTATCTTCGATTTCCTTTATTCTGGGCGCAATGAAGTTATCCGAATACTCGGCAACCTCATCCGCCAATTTTTTCTGTGCGTCGTTCCACCAAAAATACTTATCCATTGTGTACATACTGCTATCTCCTTTCTTAAAGAATAGACGCTCCTAATTTTAGGACCAATCTAATGTGATTATCCTTCATCATGCCTGGTGATTTTCATCAGCGCGGCGAAAAAGGTGTGCTGACCACCAACACCAAGACTACAAAACAATTGAATGTACCCCAGTGTTTCAATATGGGGACTTCTCTTGACCGCCTATATGCCTTGCGACTTTTATGCCAAACAAAAATAAATTCATACCTTTTTATATGTCACTGATATAAATATATTTTCAGGCTATTACGCTGTACAAAAAGAAACAAACCATATCTATTTAACTTTGTCATTTTGTAAAATGCTGCAAATGTGTTAAATATTGCCAATTAATATTCCTCAGCTTGGCATCATCGAGAAAAATTGAGTCGACTGGAGTTATCATGAATGAAAACATACCATACGATACCGCCAAAATCGGTTCCGAGGTCAATAACGGGCAAAGAAAAAATCCACCGCCGGAACGCCTCCAGTTAGAGGCGCTGCTGCAATTCGAAAAATTGGTTTCCGAAATTTCATCCGTCTATGCCAATCTCCCACCCACTGAGGTTGACAAAACCATCGAATATGGGCTCCAGCGCATCGGAAAATTCCTCGGCGCTGACAGGTGTAACCTAGCTTTATTTTCAGAACAACAACGCTCGGTTCATATCCTTCATTCCTGGTCGGACAGTGGCATCGATCCCCTGCCAAATTTCCTGATCGAATCCAACGACAGCCTTTTTCCATGGGCCGTCAGCCGTCTAAAACGGGGGAAGATCGTTCAATGCTCACGGCCGGAAGAATTGCCTGCCGAGGCTAAAGTCGACAAGGAAACCCTGAACAGACTCGGCACCAAGTCAACCCTCACCGTCCCAATCGCAATTGGGGGACCTGTTATCGGCTTTCTTGCAGTTGACACGGTACGCACCCATCGGGCCTGGCCGGAAGAACTGATCCAACGACTGAGGCTTTTAGGAGAAATCTTTGCCAATGCGGTGGTGCGCAAGCAAAAAGAGCTTGAGATCCAAAATGCATTTCAAGAAATAAAGAAACTTAAAGATCAACTTGAGGCAGATTGCACCTACCTTCGGGAAGAAATTGATTTTGAGCACAATGCCCACAACATGATTGGCCAGAGTGATCCCCTTCGGCATGTATTCCTGAAAATTGAGCAAATTGCTCCCACCGACATCACCGTCCTTATACTGGGGGAAACCGGCACCGGTAAGGAATTGGTCGCCCGAGCCCTTCATTCGGCCAGCCACCGAAAAGAACGCCCCATGGTAAAGGTCAACTGTGCCGCTCTGCCGGCAAATCTCATAGAGAACGAGCTGTTTGGCCATGAAAAGGGCGCGTTTACCAATGCCCAAGCGCGGCAGGTAGGCCGTTTCGAATTGGCCGATGGAAACACGCTATTTTTGGATGAAATCGGAGAGCTTCCCCTGGAGGCCCAATCCAAACTGCTCAGGGTGCTCCAGGAGGGGGAATTTGAACGGTTGGGAAGTTCTCGAACGATCAAGGTCGATGTTCGTATCATAGCCGCCACCAACCGCAATCTCGAAGAAGAAGTTAAAAGGGGCCGGTTTCGCCAGGATCTCTGGTACCGTTTGAATGTTTTTCCAATTACGGTGCCACCACTACGACAACGAAAGGAAGACATTCCATTGCTGGTCAATGGGCTTGTGAATAAATTCAGCAGAAAATTAGGCAAGACCATCACACGAATTCCGATCGATGTGATGAATATCCTGCAAGGCTATCATTGGCCCGGCAACGTCAGGGAGCTGGAAAACATCATTGAACGAGCGGCGGTGAACACCCAAGGCGTGTCGCTGGAATTAATGGACACCCTCACCCCGGCATCCCCACCGGTAACTGTAAAGACGTTTCATACCACCCTTGAAGAAACTGAGCGAAATCATATTGTACAGGTGCTCGAAGAAACCAACTGGCGAATTTCTGGCCCAAACGGCGCCGCACTGATTCTTGGGCTTAATCAGTCGACCCTCCGTTACCGAATGCGCAAACTCGGCATTCAAATCAAAAAGAGCATTCATTAATAATATTGTTCCCACACTGAAAACATGGGAACAATATTATCGTTTCATTACTATCACTTCTTAAATCGTCACGCCTTACATGCCGGTGAAGCCCCCATCGACCATCAGTGTTGTACCAGTCACATAGGAGGAAAGATCGGATGCCAGCCATAAACTGGCCTGGGCCACCTCGACAGGTTTGCCCGCGCGGCCCAACAGGCTCAGGTTCGCGACGGCTTCCGCCTCGGTAATACCCAACGTCTCAAGAGCTCCGCGAAACATCGGCGTATCGATGGGGCCCGGCCCCACAGTATTTACCCGAATGCCCTGGGGGCTGTATTCCAATGCCGCCACCTTCGTCAAGCCAATCACACCATGCTTTGCAGCCACATAGGCTGAATTGTTGGGCTGCGGTCGAAAAGAACTTACCGACCCGATATTGATAATGGAACCCGGACTTCCTTGACGCAGCAACTGCGAAATCTCGTATTTTAGGCAAAGCGCTACCCCTTTCAGGTCAACCGCGATGACCTTATCGAATTCCGCCTCGTCCATCTGGTCGATGGTTCGGGTGTCAGGGGTTACCGCCGCATTATTCACCGCCACATCCAGTTTCCCATAACGATCCACAGCTGCAGCCACCATTGCCTCCACATCTGCTGCTTTCGAGACATCTGCTTTCTGAAAAAAGGCCTCCCCGCCGGCGCCTTTAATGGAGGCAACCACAGCAGTGGCATTTTGCTCATCAAGATCCGCCACAACAACCTTTGCGCCTGCCTCCGCAAAAAGCTTTGCAGTGGCCTTTCCCATACCAACAGCCGCGCCTGTAACGATTGCGACCTTGCCATCCAATCTCGGTCCGCTCATACTGTTTTCTCCTTTTAGCTTCTTCGAAAGGTGCTTATCAATTCTCCGGGACATTTCCCCCATGCCCTTTGCAATTTTCTCGCTTCTATCAAACACAAATTTTGATCCTAATCAAACTATTTGGGCCAAAATTCAGATTTAAAATCAGTAGGATTCACAGCCGCCACAAGGTTTTCAACCAATTCTTCCGCCACCGTACTTACCCATGGCTTCACCAACCGATTGATAAGGGGCCCTAATGCACCGCCGGCATTAAAGCCCATTTCAGAAGATATCGTCGTTTGTACTTTCCCATCGCCAGGCACTAGCAAATCGACAAACCCGTAACCGGTGACCGGCTCATTCATGCCCCTAAGTTCAAAGGCCACCCGTTCTGGCTCAACCCATTCTGTAATGGTGATATGGAATTTGGTAAGACGTGAAAAGGGACCAAACTCCCCCCTGACCGTCCAGATCGACTCTCTGTCATTAACGGTTTCGTGCGCCTGATACCCCTTGAGCATCGGCGCCCAATTATCAAAATCTTTCACAAAGTCCCACATCACGGCCAGAGGGATTTCAACCGTTTTATCATATTTCACGGGTTGCATTTTTTCTTTATTTACCTTCTGTTCTTTTAACTTCTTCATTTTTTCTTCGTTTTTCTCAGTCATAAAATATCTCCTTAAAAGCCAAACCCATAGGCGTTTTTCCCAAACGCTTTCTATGCAAAAAAAAAGTAACCCACCCATAAACAGAAAAGGTGATTTCTTTCATAGTGGGCACGACATCTTTAATACTACCCCACAAGATTTAACCGTTACCTAAAGCGAAATTACCGAAACCTGCCATAATTACTTTCGATCTTTAACCGCATTGGCCGCATGAATGCCTGCTCGATAGCCAAACACCATCCCCAAACCAATGGTGGCACCTCCCCCGTAATAGCTTGCGCCCGCCACGCTTGCCGATGCATTACCGGCCGCATAAAGCCCTGGAGTCACATTGCCGCGAACGTCAAGCACCTGACCATCTTTATCGGTTCGGGGCCCACCTTTGGTGCCAAGGCTGCCCGGGTGAATCTGAACCGCATAAAATGGTGGCTTTTCAATGGAACCAAGATTTGGATGAAGCGCCGTAGGATCACCGACAAAGCGATCATAAGCGCTATCACCACAACCAAAATCAGGATCTTTTCCCATTTTGACAAATCTATTAAATCGTTCCACCGTCTCTGCCAATCCCTCAGAATCAACACCAATTTTTGCGGCCAAACCTTCCAAGGTATCGTCTTTGATAAACCATTCCGGCTCCATGTCTCCCGGCGAAATCGTCAGCATACTGTATTTCTCCCGGTACTGGGAATCGAGAACTGACCAGGCCGGCAGGTTACGGCACCCTCCCTCATTTTCATCAAAATGGGTAAATGCCTTTCCCAAATCGTTATAGTTGGCTGCCTCATTGGCAAACCGTTTTCCTCTTCGGTTGACCATGATGCAGTGGGGGCATGCCCTTTCCGCGATACACAATTGACTGTAGGGACGCCCTTCATATTCTTCTCCCGGAATCGAAGTGGAGGGCATATTCCATGTTTCATGCATGTTGGCAAGTTCCGCACCGACTTCAGCGGCCATAATGACGGCGTCTCCTTCGTTGAACGGCGGACTGTTGGGATGGGTCAGAACGCCGGGAAGATACGTCGATTTCAACTTGTCATTCCACTCAAACCCCCCGCAGGCCAAAACCACACCGCCGTTGGCTTTTACAAAATAATCCTTCCCGTCCTTTTCAGCACGCACACCAATCACGCAACTATTTTCGACAACCAACTGCACGGCACGGGTTTCCAACAAAATTTCAATGTTCCGCTCAAGAGCAGTTTTCAATAGGCCACCGATCAGCGCATTTCCTTGGACCACCAATCCTTCGTCCATCCGGCTCATGATTAGGTCCATCGGCAGATTGCTCGGCTTAATGTTGACTTTATAGTCTCCCCACAACTCTTCGCAGGTCACCGCACACATAAATGGGAGCGCATTGGGACGAACTTTCTCCTTCCATTCGCCGAGTTCGTTGATGTTCCAGGGCTGCGGCTCAATGGAACGACCGCCGGGTTTGGCGCCTTCATATTCGGGATGGTAGTCAGACATGGTCATTGGCCCAAACCGAACCGGTGTATTTTTCTCTACATAAGCCACCACTTCACTCCCTGTATCCACGAAGGTTTCCACCATAATATCTGCGGCACGGCCATCCGTACATTTTTTACAGTAAACCAAGGCCTCCTCCCGTGAATCCGGAATATCCAGCTCTTTCATATGATGGTTCATGGGAACCCACAGTGCCCCACCGGAAACGGACGTTGTGCCACCGACCTTATCCGTTCTCTCCAAAATTGCCGTTTTCGCTCCATTGTCTTGAGCCAGCAATGCCGCCGCAAACGCAGCACCACCGGATCCGATAACGGCAACATCGACTTCCAAATCCCAGTTTTGCATTTTTTCTCCTCCCAATAAATATATTGATACCAATCCCCGAAAAATTACAAATTGCTAAGGTCTTCAGACAAAGAAATAGTTTAGATTGGACTGAAGAATTCGCCGGTTCAGCCTTAACTTACTGAGTTTAAAAATATACTTGATTTAACTTTTTATGTAAATACTATTCAGCCCCTGTCTCAGAATGAGTGCGTGGAACTAGACGCAGAGATGTTTATACTTATATCAAGTTATAGTGCCAAGGTGTATGCCTTCAAGGAAACGGCGCTGATTTTCTTTAGGAAATGTTATCATCAAGTTCGAGAGGACTAACGCCAAATATCCCTGCCAGTTGAAAATTATGGCATACATGTATGACATTCTACCCGCAATTGCTCAGGTGTGACAGCAATGTCCGGTCGTACGGAAAATATATATGGCGACTTTTTGGGGATTTTGAACGCACCCCGCAGCGAGTCGCCGAGGCACCAACGTCACGATGGCGACGACGCGCTGCGGGGAATGCGTTCGCTAAGTCAGTTCCGCGCAGCGCGCCTTAGAACGCTTACATGGCGCCATGGTCCGATCGGAAACCCTGATCCGGCTCAATCGAAACATATTTTTGACCACTGCTATTTTATGACCACTGCTATGATGCGTAAGGTGTTTATTGCCTATCCTTTGCTTCCTTTGCGGCATGAATGCCTGCCAGATAGCCGAAGCAGACGCCTGGACCGATGGTGCCGCCCGGACCCCAGTAGCCTGGACCCGAAACCGGCGCCGCTACGTTGCCACAGGCATACAGACCGGTAATCGGTTGGTTGCGCACATTGCGTGCTTGACCGTTTTTGTCGATACGCGGGCCACCCTTGGTGCCCAAGGCGCCGGAAAGAACCGGTACCACGTAAAACGGACCCTTTTCAACGGTGCCCAATACCGGATGAGGTGCATCCGGATCACCAACGAATCGCTCGTAAAGGTTCTCGCCGCGTCCCCAGTCGAGGTCCTTGCCGTTCTTACAAAAACCGTTGTAGCGATTTACGGTTTCGACCAGCCCGGCCGGATCGATGCCGACCATTTTCGCCAGCTCCTCAAGCGTATCGGCCGACATGAGCCAATCCGGGTCAGGATCATCAGGGAGGACGCCCATCACGTGATACTTCTCCCGATACTGGCTGTCCATCACCGCCCAGCAGGGGTAGTTCCGATAACCATAGTTGTTCTCATCGGGAGTAAACATCGCCTTCGCCATGTCGTTGTAGGTACCGGCCTCGTTGACGAACCGCCGGCCCATCTTGTTAACCAGGATGGTATGAGGCGTGTGCCGCTCGGTAAAACACATCATGTAAAACGGCTTGCCATCATACTCGTCACCCGGCACGTGGACTGAGGGGAACCACCAGACCTCGTGCATCTGGATCATGTCAGCGCCCGCCTCGGATGCCATCATGGTGCCGTCGCCCTCGTTGTGGGGCTGTACCACGGGGCCATCGATATTGCCTTGCAGATAGCGGTTCTTCAGGTCGTCATTCCACTCAAAGCCACCACAGGCCAGGATCACGCCGCCCGAGGCCTTGACGTAGAAGTCCTTGCCGTCCTTTTGCGCTTTCACGCCGATGACCGCCTTGCCGTCCATCACCGGCGCCAGCGCACGGGTTTCCAGCAGAATAGGAATCTTGCGGTCGAGGCAGCCCTTCAGCAGGCCGCCGATCAGCGCGTTGCCGCGTCCCACGAGGCCCTTGTCCATGCGATCCATCAGCATATCCAACGGAATGTTGGCCGGACTCAAGGTCATCTTCCATTCGGTGAACTGCTCCTCGGTGGTCATGTTGTTCATAATAGGAACGCCGTAGGAGCGAATCTTATCCTTCCACTCTCCCAACTCATTCAGGTCGTAAAGCTGCGGATCAAGTCCGCGTCCCGGAGCCTTTCCGCCCGGGACCTCGGCGTGATAGTCGGGCATGACGAGCGACTTGAAGCGGACCGGTGTCTTGGTCTCGATGAGCTCCAGTGCCTTCACGGCGTTGTCCACGTAGGCTTCCACCACGTCGTCGTCAGTGCGACCCTCAGCCAACGCCAGGCAATACTCCAACGCTTCCTCGCGCGAGTCGCTGACGCCCAGCTCCTGCATATGCCGATTCATCGGAATCCAGATGGCACCGCCCGACTGCGCCGAGGTGCCGCCGACCTTGTCGGTGCGCTCGATCACAACGACCTTGGCGCCTGCCTCATGGGCGGAAAGCGCCGCCGTCAGCGCACCTGCGCCACTTCCGATCACTGCAACTTCCACTTCCAAATCCCATTGATTCATGTTTTGATCTCCTTCTATTTTTGGTTTGAGTTAAAAGTAAATGCACACGCCACACACCCGTATAGCCCCCTCTACCATCAGTGCTGCGCCGACCACAAAGGCTGAATTTATGATTCAGACTATGTGGGCCAGAATTCTGATTTAAAATCAGTGGGGTTCACAGCGGCTACCAGTTTTTCTACCAATTCTTCTGCCACCGTACTTACCCATGGTTGTACCAGCCGATTGATAAGGGGGCCTAGTGCGCCACCAGCGAGGAAGCCCATTTCAGAAGAAATCGTCGTCTGTACTTTCCCATCGCCAGGCTCGATCAAATCCACAAACCCATACCCGGTCACCGGCTCATTCATACCCCTGAGTTCAAAGGCCACGCGTTTCGGTTCAACCCATTCCGTAATTGTAATGTGAAATTTAGTGACACGCGAAAAGGGACCGAACTCTCCCCTTACCGTCCAGATTGACTCTTTGTCATCAATAGTTTCGTGCGTCTGATACCCCTTGAGCATCGGCGCCCAATTATCAAAATCTTTGACAAAGTCCCACATCACAGCCAGGGGAATTTCAACCGTTTTATCATATTTCACGGGCTGCATTTTTTCTTTATTGATCTTCTGCTCTTTTAACTTCTGTATTTTTTCATCTTCTTTCTTCTGTTTTTTTAACGCCTTCATTTCTTCTTTGTTTTTTTCGTTCATAAACCTATCTCCTTACACGCTACACCCATAGGCGTTTTTCGCAACGCTTTCTGAGCAAAAAAGTAACCCCCACTCATAAACAGAAAAGGTGTTTTCTTTCATAGTGGGCACGACATATTTAATACTACCACAAAAGATTTAACTGGTAACTAAAACGTTACCGGTTTATAAACCCCGCATCCACCGCCAAATTGGCACCTGTCACATAAGAGGAGAGATCTGATGCCAGCCATAAGCTTGCCTGGGCTACCTCTATGGGTTTACCAAATCGGCCAAACAAGCTCAAAACCGGTGCGAACTCTTCTTCTGTCGCACCAACCGTGTCAAGGGCCCCCCGAAGCATGGGGGTATCGATGGCACCAGGCGATACGGAATTTACCCGGATGCCCTGGGGGCTGTATTCCAAGGCCGCCACCTTGGTCAAACCAATCACACCATGCTTGGCTGCGCAATAGGCAGAATTGTTCGGCTGAGGACGAAAAGAGCTGGTGGATGCAATATTGACAATCGCGCCCGGAATCTTTTGACGAAGAAGTTGAGAAATTTCGTATTTAAGGCAAAGGGCCACCCCTTTTAAATTTACAGCGATAACCCTGTCAAATTCAGCCTCGTCCATTTCTGCGATAGAATGCGTGTCCGGCGTAATGGCAGCATTATTCACTGCCACATCCAGTTTCCCGAATTTTTGAACCGCTACCGCTACCATGGCCTCCACATCTTTGGCAATGGCGACATTGGTTTTCTGAAAAACAGCTGCCCCTCCTGCGGCCTCAATAGACTGAACCACCGCTTCGCCATTTTCCCTGTCCAAATCTGCTACCACCACCTTAGCCCCTGCATCTGCAAACAGCTTTGCGGTTGCTGCACCCATCCCCACGGCAGCGCCAGTCACGATTGCCACTTTCCCGTCCAAACTCGGTCCGTTCATTCTTTTCTCCTTCACTATGTTAACGACAAACGTTTATTAACATGCTGGGCACAGAAATATTGGGCCCACAAATGTATTATCGGTTTATAAAGCCCGCATCCACCGCCAAGTTGGCACCCGTCACATAAGAGGCGAGGTCTGATACCAGCCACAAGCTTGCCTGGGCCACCTCGGTGGGTTTTCCAAATCGGCCAAACAGGCTCAAAACAGGGGCAAACTCCTCCTCTGTCGTGCCAAAGGTGTCCAGAGCCCCACGAAGCATGGGAGTATCAATGGCACCGGGCGATATTGAGTTTACCCGAATGCCCTGGGGACTGTATTCCAAGGCCGCCACTTTGGTCAAACCAATTACACCATGCTTGGAAGCAGTATACGCAGAACTGGTCTCCAATGGACGAAAAGAGCTGGTGGAGCCGGTGTTAACGATAGCGCCAGGCGTCTTTTGTCGGAGAAACTGGGCAATTTCGTATTTGAGGCAAAGGGCTACCCCCCTTAGGTTTACAGCGATGATCCTATCAAACTCATCTTCGTCCATTTCTGCGATAGGACGATTGTCTGGCGTAATAGCAGCGTTATTCACCGATACATCCAGTTTCCCGAATTTTTCAACCGCTGCCGCTACCATGGCTTCCACATCTTTGGCAATGGCGACATTGGTTTTCTGAAAAACGGCCACCCCCCCTGTGGCCTCAATAGATTGAACCACCGATTCACCTTTTTCCCTGTCCAAATCGGCGACCACCACCTTCGCCCCTGCATCTGCAAACAGCTTTGCGGTTGCTGCACCCATACCCATAGCAGCACCCGTAACGATCGCAACTTTGCCTTCCAAACTCGGTCCGTTCATTCTTTTCTCCTTAGAATATTGGCGATAGGTGTTTTACGACACACCAGCTCATAAAGAAAATGCAGTGTCCCTTTCGGTTTTTGTTTCCCCCTTCCTCCCTGAGGGAAGATGCAGGAAGAAAAGGGGGATTGATAAGCTGAAGGCCTGGTTTATTCTTTGCGTGGGGGATTGCGAGGCACAAAAATAAACACCAAAAACGGCCTTCAGCAAATCGTCCATAATCTCCTAATACGGCAGCTATTTTTGCTTCTTTGCTTCTTCGGCCATATGAATACCAGCCAAATAGCCAAACGTCATACCGGTTCCAAGGGTACCGCCGCCACCATAGTAGCTTGGTCCAGATACTGCGGCCATCACATTCCCCGCAGCATAAAGCCCTGGGATTACTCGGCCCCGGACATCGAGCACTTGGGCATTTTCATTGGTTCGCGGCCCGCCCTTGGTACCAAGGGTACCCGGATGAATCTGGACCGCATAAAACGGAGGCTTTGATATGTCACCTAGAACCGGATGAGGTGTGGTTTTATCCCCCACAAAACAATCATAGGCACTGTCACCACGCCCCCAATCCGTATCTTTCCCTTTAGCGACCATTTCGTTAAATCGTTTAACAGTTTCAACAAGCCCTTCGGGATCCACGTCAATTTTCGCTGCCAACCCCTCAAGGGTTTCGTCTTTGATCAGCCATTCAGGATCAGCGTCGCCGGGAGAAATTGTCAGCAGGGTGTAATTTTCTCGGAATTGTGAATCCACAACCGCAAAGGCAGGATGATTTCGATAACCAGTACCGTTTTCATTCGGCCGAAAGAAGGGTTTGACCACCTCGTTATACGTCGCGGCTTCATTCACGAAACGCCGGCCCTGACGGTTTACCAAAATACTATGAGGCGCCGTTCGTTCACCGATGCATAAATTGGCGTAAGGTTTGTTTTCGTATTCATCGCCAGGCACGTAAGTTGCCGGCATCCACCAGGTTTCATGCATATTGGCCAGATCTGCCCCAATTTCCGCTGCCATGATGATGCCATCACCTTCATTGAATGGCGGGGTATTGGGATGGGTGACCAGGCCCGGAATGTATTTTTTCTTTAGTTCTTCATTCCATTCAAAGCCACCACAGGCCAGAATAACGCCACCTCTTCCCTTAAGAAAAACGTCTTTCCCGTCCTTTTCGGCACGAACACCCACAACCCGGTTACCTTCCCGTATCAGTTCCAACCCCCGGGTGTTTAGCAGAATTGGGATATCTTTTTCTACACATGTCTTTAGCATGCCTCCAATCAATGCCTTACCATGAACAAATTGCCCCTGCTCCATCCTGTCAAGCATTAGTTCAATCGGAAGCTTGGTGGCATTCAACAAAACTTTATAGGTATGCCAAAGTTCTTCACTGGTCACCACGCCCATAAACGGAAGCGCATGAGCCCGGACTTTTTCCTTCCAGTCCCCCAATTCGTTTATATCAAAAACTTTTGGCTCGATGGAACGGCCCTTGGGTTTGGCCCCCGGCTCTTCGGGATGGTAGTCCGGCATGCTCATGGCAAAGAATTTAACCGGCGTATTCTTTTCTATAAAATCAACTGCCTTATGCCCGTAATCGATAAAGGTTTCCACCAGGCTGTCATCAGCCCGGCCATCGGTGAGTTTCTTGCAGTAGGTAAGGGCCTCTTCCCTTGAATCGGTAATGCCAACTTCCGCCATATGTGAGTTCATCGGTATCCACAAGGCCCCTCCGGAAATCGCAGTCGTGCCACCTAGCTTATCAGATCGCTCAATGATAATGGGTTTGGCGCCATGGGCTTCTGCAGAAATAGCAGCGGTAAACGCAGCACCTCCAGATCCCACAACGACCACATCGACCTCATAATCCCAAGTTGTCATATCCAATCCTCCTTTTTTTGATTATTATCACTTTAGCAACCTATTTTGGTGCCACACAGTATGTAAGACTGGGCAGATAACCGATGGCCATAAGGTCAGTGTTTTCATTAACGATGCAAACGGATTTCGCACCGACGGTAACACCGACCACATCATCGTCTTTTTTCACCAGGGAAACACCCCGGAACCACAAAAGCCCCATGTCCGACGGAAGCGTTGGTTTGTTCCAGGTTTTGCCCTTGTCTTTGCTGAGATGATAAACGCCCGCATCTCCCACCGCAACGGCCACGTTATCAAGGTACTTGACTTCAAAGAGCGGGGACCGCTGGGTCTGCTGTTTGATATACTCTTGCCTTACCTCCAACGTTCTTTCGTCCTCTGCACCAGCCATCAGATCTTCCGGCAGTTCTATTTTTTCACCTTCGGACTCCCAGTATTCAACCTGCTGCCAGGTCTGGCCGCCATCGCTGGTCATGATGAGCATGCCGTCAATCCCCGATGCCATGCCGTCCAGCTTCGAGCTGAAGGAAACCGAGTAGAGCATATGCTCGATGCCGGTCTCCTGTTTCTCCCAGGTCTCGCCGCCATCGGCGGTATGAAGCACCGTTCCGAACTCACCGGCAATCCAGCCCTCATTCTCATCCACAAAATCGATCCCGTACATCATCATGTCCTTGGGATAGGTCCGGTCTTCCCAGGTCTTGCCGCCGTCACTGGTATAGACAATGGTCCCCCAGTCCCCGGCTGCAATGGCCTTCTGCTCAGAAATCGCACTGAGCGTAAAGAGAATCTTGCTCTTCGGCGATGTCTGGGGCTCCCAGGTCGTTCCCCCATCCGTGGTATGGAAGATAAGGCCCTTGTTGCCGACCACCCAGCCAACTTCCGGGTTGACAAAGGAGATGGAAAACAGTGCCTCTTTGGTTTTCATCGGTTGAACCTTCCAGGTAAGCCCCCCGTCTTCCGTATGGTAGATGAGCCCGCCATCTCCACAGACCCATCCTTCCCGCGCATCCACCAGGCACACCGAATACATGTTCGCCCGGAATTTCGCCTCACACGTTTCGTCCGACTGGGCGAACGCCACCGCACTGGTGCCGGCGAAAACGCATGCGAGATATACACATAAGACTACACATTTGACTTTTTTATGCACAGCTATTTCCTCCACAATAAATTAATGGTTCCACCGCTACACCCGGTATTTCGGCAAAATCCGCTCGGGGCCGATAATCGATACCAGCGCCGGAAGCAATGCCAATGCACCGATCATGTTCGCTATCAACAGGAAGGCCAGCAATATCGCCATCTCAGCCTGGAACTTGAAGTCGGCAAAGGCAAAGAAGATAACCGACACCAGCAGGGTCGATGCGGTAAAGATAATCGCCTTACCGGTGGACGTCAGGGCCAGATACCGCGCCTTTTCAAAGTCCCCCTTGCTGAACTGGTATTCTTCCGCCAACCGGCTGAGCACGTAAATGCCGTAGTCAACCCCCACGCCAACCCCCACTGAGGCCACCGGCAGGGAGTTAATGTTCATGTCGATGCCGAGAATCAGCATCAGCACATCACACAGCACCTGGCAGACCACCAGCGGTACCCACAACACCAGGGCCCCCAGCCAGGTCCGGTACGCCATCCAGCAGAAGATAAAAATCGTGGAAAAAATCAGCAGCATGTTCACCCAGTAAGACCATTCCACTTCCTCGTTCACGGCCGCAAGAATCCCCAGAATCCCCCCCACCAGCCGGAACTCCAACATCTCAGAGGGGTTATTCGCGATGTAGTCTTTCAGGAACTTGATCGAGTCTTTCAGAACCGTGTTGTTATACTCCCGGAAGTAAAGGGTCACCGTGGCGTTCGTATAATTCGGGGTGCTGATATACCGGTCCAGCTCGCCTGGCGCCATGGCGCCCCCAATGAGAAAAAAGTACGTTCCGATATTATCCGGTGGAACGACGCCCCATTTGGGTTCCTGCTCATGAAACATCCGGCAGATTCGTTTGACGATATCCACGATGGTCATGGTGCCGCCCACCTGGGGAATGTTCAGGGCAGTGGCGGCCATATTGTCCACCAACCGCAGGGTGGTCGGATCCACCATGGCCCGTTTTTCTTTTCCCTCAGCGATAACGATCATCTGGCTGGCACCGAAAAACTCCCGGTTCACCTTGTCAAAGGCAACATTATAGGGATGGTCCGGATAGAGAATCGCCTTACCGGCGCTCACGTCCCCCACCTTCAAACTGGTATGGGTGGCAATGCCGCCGAACACCAGAATCGCCATGGCGGTTCCAAACGTGTACCACTTGTTGCGACCCTTGGTGATATGGATCAAGGCGTGACCAATCTTCAGATAGACGGCATCCCCCGGCCGGGCGGTGATCTTCCGGATCTCTTCCCGGGCGGTCTCCTTGTCAAGGCCCTTTAATTTTTCATGGTCCACATGTTTGGCCCGGGGGGGCGGTACCAGGGACACGATCACCGGATGGAGAACGATCGAACTGACATAGATGGTCAGCACCCAGAAACAGCCGTACATGGCAAGGTTCTGCATCACCGGAATGGTGGCCACCGCAATGGTGAGAACGCCCAGCCCGTCACTGATGTTGCCCAGGATACCCGGCTTGTATAGATAGCTATAGGCATTGATAATCGCCTTTTTCTTATCCCCAATCGCGGCATACTCCTCGTGATAGCGCTCCATGGACTGGACCGAATGGCTCAAGGCCCTGGCCGACAGCAGCAGCGGCACCACCAGGATCAGCGGGTCGATATTGAACTTGAGGGCAGAGGCGAACCCGAGGCCCCAAACCGCACTCATGAGCATGGAAATCATCGGCACGAAGATCCCCATAAAGCTCCGGAAGTACCACCAGAGAAGCACCAGCAAAAACACAGTGGTAACGATGAACACATTGTAGAGCTGAGGCGTGTAATAGGCAATCCAGGCATAGAGCATCGGATACCCGGTAATGTAAATTTTATGGTTGGCGTCCTCTTCCCGATCCTTGATCTCCATCATAGCGTGGTAGAGCGCCAAAAGGTCCACGCCCTCTTCCCAGAAACCGGCCTGGATCAGGGTCGACTTGTCATCCGGGGTGATCCACACCCCCCGGATCTGGTCGTTGGTGTATACCTTGCGTTTGAGCTGGGCCAGCTCAAAGGCATCGTCCGTGGGAATCCGCGGGTACATCAGGGGATGGACCGCGATGCCGATCTCTCCCCCGACACGAATGTCCTTGAGTCGCGGGTGGGTGATCGAAAGGACCTGGTTCGGGTTCACACCTCGAATCGCCATAATTTCCTTGGTCATCCGGTCGACCTTGTTCAGGGTCGTGGGGTTATATATGTCCCCGTCCTGTACCTCCAGCACCACGCTCATCACGTTGGCCGTACCAAACATATGCCGGTACTCCTTGTACAGCTGGATGTAAGGATGCTTGGGCGGGTAAAGTTGAAAAAAATCGGTATGAATTCTTAAGAATTTTAACTGATAGGTAAAATAGATTGTCCCGACGCCGATCAAAAACAGCATCAGGTAAGGATGGTTGACGTGAAATTCAACGAGCTTTAACCATATGGTTTTTTTCTTTTGGCTATCTGCTTCCCCCATTCTCTCCCCTCTGTTCTTCTCACTTAATCTTTTACGTTAAAAAATAACCAGGCCTGCTTGCCCAGATAATCGATACCCCTAAACTTAGCAGGCACATCCCTATACATCACGAAAGAGCTTCCCGCCTCCCTTCCAGGAACTCCCCATGGATCTTTTGCAACCTCAACCCGTGCCCATAGACCAGTGTATAGTTATACACTACTTAAAACGTGTTATCTTAAAGATTCGTTGAATGACCGTTTGTCTATGTTACCGACCGTTAAAGCAGCACCAGTCATACTAGCATTTTCCATGCCCACATGCGTTTTAAAGGTTGAAAAACACAATAACAAACTGTAATAAAAGAACTATATAAGCATCATACACAATCTCATGAGGTGGGCTCGTACCCAAACATTCTTTAACATTTGAAAGATACTGTCATATTTTACAGCATTCACTTGACAATGTTTTCACGAACGTTCCACTTGAATTTCAAATTAAAAAAATCAACAATACAAAATTATGATACTGTTTTTATTTATATTTATTCATTTCTTCATCGATTGTCATTTTCCATATAAAGATTGACTCCAAGACTGTTTCGAGATAAACTGTCATATATTGTGGCCATTCGGAATTCAACAGGCCCCTCAAAATATCTTAATATATTAAATAATATTTGATACATATCTACAATCCGGATCAATTATCTCAACTAAAGAATGATATTTATGGCAGATAAAAACATCCCACAATGTAATAACCTTTACAAAATAAGTCATTTGGAAAAACTGAGGGCGCGGTTCGCATCGAATCTGATTGGCCTTAGGGCGGATGAAATAGATTTAGAAATTAAAAAACAACTGAAAACCATCGCCGCATTATTAAAATTTGACCGCTGCACCATATCTACCTTTACAGACAGCGACCTAAAATCGTTAATCATTTTCAATGGCAAGGCAATAAGCGCGGAAACCGATGAAAATCGAGCACAGTTTACCCAGGCACCCTGGTATGTTGAAAAGCTTCGCAACGGCGAAACGGTTTTATTAGAACATTTGCCAGAAGGCCTTCCCAACTCGACGAGAAAAGAATACCAACGGTTGATCGCGAGCGGCATCAAATCAAACATTGGCCTACCGCTCATGAATGATCACTCCGTGATTGGAGTGCTAACGCTTGATGCCATTCGTTCCCACCACCGCTTTCCTGGTGCTTTGATCAAGCAGCTATACCATTTTGGCGACCTTTTCGCGAAAACCCTCCTATTGAAAAAGGAGTATGTAAAATTCAATGAACTGTTCCAATTTGAAAAGATTTTATCAGAAATATCGTCCATGTTCGCCAATTTGCCTGCAGATGAGGTAGACAAACATATTGGATATGGCCTTGAGCGTATAGGCAGGTTTCTAAAAGCGGACCGGTGTGACCACTCGCAAAATTACAGGGCCAATGAATCAGCGGCAAAACTTTACTCCTGGGTCAATGAGGGAATTGAACCACTCCCGGAACTCCGGAACATCGACAAATTGTTTCCTTGGACCACCGCTAAATTACTTTATGGAAAAATTGTCCATTTCTCACGCTTTGAAGAAGTGCCGAAAGCGGCCGCCGTGGACATCAAAAGCTGGCGCAAAATCGGAACAAAGTCCCATGTGAATGTACCGATTTCGATCGGCGGCCCCATTGTGGGTACCCTTTCCGTAACGGCTGTTGCCGAACATCGGGTGTGGCCTAAGGAAATCGCTCAACGACTTCGGCTTGTGGGCGAAGTGTTTGCCAACGCTCTCGTTCGAAAAAAGAAGGAGCTTGAAGTCATGCAGGCTTTTACCGAAATAAAACAATTGAAAAGCCGGCTAGAAGCTGATTTCACCTACCTTCAGGAGGAAATTGAGTCCAAATATGATCACCACAATATGATCGGCAACAGCAAATCTTTCAAGTCGATGATTTTTAAAATCAATCAGATTGCCGGCACCAACACGAATGTCCTCATCTTAGGAGAAACCGGCACCGGCAAAGAGATGGTGGCACGTGCCATCCATGCTGCCAGCCAACGCAAGCACCGGCCAATGGTAAAAGTCAACTGCGCCGCCCTGTCACCAACCCTTATCGAAAGCGAATTGTTCGGCCACGAAAAGGGGGCATTCACCGGTTCCCAGGGACGACGTATCGGTCGGTTTGAGCTGGCAAACGGCAATACCCTTTTCCTTGATGAAATAGGGGAGTTACCGATTGAATCCCAGGCCAAACTCCTTCGGGTCCTACAGGAAGGAGAATTCGAACGGCTTGGCAGCTCCAGCACGATTAAAGTAGATGTACGTATTATTGCCGCCACGAACCGGAACCTCGAAGAAGAAGTCAAAAGGGGGCGCTTTCGTCAAGACCTGTGGTATCGACTCAATATTTTCCCAATCGATATCCCGCCTCTTCGAAACCGTAAATCGGACATTCCTCTGCTGGTTGATTGGTTTACCCATAAATTCAGTAAAAAACTCGGCAAACCGATCCGCAAGATTCCAATCAACATTATGAAAACCCTACAGCGTTATCGATGGCCGGGCAATGTCAGGGAGCTTGAGAATGTCATTGAACGGGCCATCATCAATACGCAAGGCACCTCATTACAGTTGCTTGAGTCTCTGCCTGGAGAGAAGAGCGAAGGCATCGAAACAGAAACACCGAAGACCCTTGCTGAAAACGAAAAAAAGTATATCCTTCAGATTCTTGAAAAGACTCGGTGGCGCATTGAAGGGCCCAAAGGTGCCGCATTGATCCTGGGGCTTCACCCCTCCACCTTACGGGCGCGCATGCGAAAGCTCGGCATATGATAACGCTGTTATAATTCTGACCAATCTCCTGAAGCTACCCCTCATCGTTTCTGGTAAATTTCATCAGTTCTGCGCATGAGGCGTGTTTTAGCACCAGCTGGTCTCTTCCCACCATCCCCTGCGGGATATCCGTAACCTCGCTTACTGCTGAAAATAGGGGGGGAAGCGGGTCTCTTTTCATGAACAGGGTCCGGGCCTTTTCTACATCAAACGGCACCAGGTCGACCTTGTCCCGGCATTTTTTAAACACAACAGACGGTTCCGTCGTGCCACTGTCCGGAAGGTCCGGCAAGGCTTTCAGCTGGCCATAGGTCGCTTCAAGTTCCGCAAGAGGTCCGAAATCAAGGGCCCGCAGGGGGCAGGCCATGACACAAATCGGTTTTTTCCCCTCTTTCAAGCGATCCACACACATATCGCACTTCTGGGCCACACAGTCCGGGTCATCACTTTCAAATACCGGTGCCCCATAGGGACATTCGTCGTAGCACATCCGGCATCCGATACACATGTCCGGATCCACCAGCACAGCCCCAAATCCCTCTTCCTTATAAATAGCCTCAGTGGGACAATTTTCAGCGCACACCGGCTCCTTACAATGATAGCAGGGAACCCACTGCACCTGGAGCCGCACCTCGGGAAAGGCACCCCTTTCATACTGGTAGATACGCAGGTACTTTAGGGGCCCAGGGGGAAGGTCATGGGAAGACTTGCAGGCCACGGTACAAACCTGGCATCCGGTGCATCGACTCTGATCAAAAAAGAATCCGTATTGCATTGTTATTGCCCTCCCCATTTTCTGATGTCAACAAGCCCTTTGCAGGGAAATGACCCGACCAGTGTCTCCGGCAAATCGACATCATGGGTAAGCAAATTGGGGGCCCCCCTGAAATCGATGCCATCGGGCATGATATCGCTTTTTTCCTTCCCCGGCGCATACCAGCCGCCATGAAATATGGCCACGGTGCCCGGAACGATCCGAGAGGTAACATAGGCCGGCAGCACCATCTCTCCCCGGTCGTTATAGACCTTCACGAGATCGTTGTCCGCTACCCCGCGACGTTTGGCATCGGCAACACTCATCCAGACGCCGTGCCGGTAGCAGTCATTGAGGAGTGGAATATTATCCAGCCAGGAATGCATCCGATAATAGGAATGGGGCGAAGACATCAGCAGGGGGTATTTGGCCGCATCTTCACTGAAAAACGTGTCCCGGCCACCTTTCAGCATCTGGGCCATGGGCGGCAGATTCCCGCCACCGTAGCATTTTCCGCTGCCCGGGGGCACATCGTTTTTCTGGAGATATTCCGGCCCCTTTGCCAGGGTCTCTGAAAAGAACTCGATTTTGCCCGAAGCGGTCCCCTGAAAGGGGTTCTTTCCAGCATCCACCTGGTGTTTGTAAGAATGATAAGGCTCGCCCGCCATGGGAAAGCGAAAGACCGGTTTTTTCTGGAATTCTTCCCAACTGGGAGGGGACAGGGGCGCGATGGTATCATTGGCCGCCCAGGTTTCATAGGCCTCCTGGTAGATAGCCTCCACCGCATCCTCCCAATCTTCATAGGCCACATCCTTCAGCCGGGGATTGAACTTGTCGGCAATCCCCAGCCGTTTGGCGATCTGGGTCCATATCCAGTCATTGGGCCGAACGTCACCCGGTGGATCGACGCATTTCTGGCGGTATACGAAATGGCTACCCAGGTTGATGGTCACACTGAACAGGGGCCACTCGGAACCGAGCCCCCCATTTCGGCCCTCAAAGGAAGTATAGATCTGGGGAATGAGGATGTCGGCGTATCGTGCGGAGGCCATCTCCTTGTACTGGGTGAAGCAGACCGAGAAATCGACCTTTTTCATGGCCCGGATCGACTGGCTCATCCCCGGGAGGCCCTGCACATGGTTGCTGGTTTCCAGAATCACCATCTGGAAGTTGGGGGCTGGATTGTCGGCCTTGTTGCCGATGGCATTGTTGTATTCCGCCTTGGTGATCTCCCCGCTGTCGAGCTTTTCTCTCAGGTCAATCGCCTTTAGCCATTTGTAATGGGCGTGAAGCACCGGGGGCTGGTAATCGCCAGGGGCCTGCTGCCAGTCCGGCCAGGGAAGCGGGCCGCCTACCCGGCCCCACCAGAGGGAGCTTTCCGCAACGGCATTCCCGCCGGGGATGATCGTGTTGCCGGTCAGGGCCTGGAGGTACATGGCCGCCCGGGTCCCGTTCTCCCCGTAAAACTGTCGTCCGATAGACATCCCCACACACAGGTTGACCGGTTTACTTCTGGCGTAAAGTCGCGCAAAGGCGGTGATGGTCTCGGCCGGCACGCTGCAGATTCCTTCGGCCCAGCCGGGGGTCTTATCGACGCCATCCGTTGTGCCCAGCACATAGGCCTTCCATTTCTCAAGGCCGGCAGAATCCACATTTTTTTCGATGAATTCCTCGTCACACAGGCCCTCCTTGAACCACACGTTGGCCATGGCCACCATCATGGCTGCGTCCGTACTGGGTCGAATCGGGATCCACTGGTCAGCAAGGACCTCTGCGCTCGGTGTGTAGGAACTATCGATACAAATGATGGGAATTCCCCGCTCCCTTGCCTGGATAAGGTAGTGGGTCACCCGGCTGGCCATGGTCCCCCAGGGGTTGAACCCCCACAGGACAATCAAATTCGATTTAAAAATATTGGTCTCATCCTGGGCGAGCTCGAAATGACCGCACTCCATATACCCGTCCATGAGGTCTTTACCATAGACCCAGTTCTGAGGTTCGTGAAGTCCGCAGTTGGAATGGGCGTCCCACCCGGCAGTCCCCGCTCCAAACCAGGGGGCCAGCGGGAAACTGCAATGCCCCATATAGCTGTATGGTTGATGAATGATCGAATAGGGCCCGTACTTGTCTTTTACTTCAACCAGTTTTGCCGCAATGGTATCCAAGGCCTCGTCCCACGATATTCGTTCGTAGTTTCCGTCCCCCCGGTTGCCCACGCGCTTCATGGGATAAATAATACGGTTAGGATCATACAGGGCGCGCCCCATGGCATATCCCCGGGGGCAGGGCCGAAATTGGCGATGGGACAATGTCCGGCCAGTGCCGTCGTCGTCCCCTTCCCGGGCAAAACCAGGGTTCACCGTATCATCAGGTTCCACGCAAACCACCCGCCCGTCACGAATGCGGACCTTCAGCACACACTGGTCAAAGCAATGATACCCGCAGGAGGTGTATCTGATGATATCGGCCTTAGATTTTTCAGATTGATGAAATGATCCCCCCATGTTCTTCCTTCCCTTCTGGCACATAATCCAAATTGAATAATAAAACATATAAAGGCCGTTGACACCGTCTCGAAAGCAACGGTACTCTGGCCTTTTGAGTTACAAACCAAATTGACAAAATTAGCGCCTTGCCAGCAACATGCGCCGACCCGCGCGCATGTTGCTGGAAGGCCTGATTTCTTTGTCGTTTTACTTAACACTTAACACTTCCGCCAACGGCGGACTTATTAGAACCGATACCCGATCCCGAGCGACACCTCACTGGAATTGATCGTTGTATAAATCGGGCTGTAGGTGGCCGACTTGTTGCCGTAGGAGGACGAAATCGCCACCTTGAAGAACAGCAACCCGTTGGGCGTATAATCGGCGCTAAGCGATGTCAGGAGCACGCCGTGAAAGTCGTACCACAGGGCAAACACCGGCAACAGCGATCCGTGCATGAAGAAGGTATTCGCCACAAACGTCGCCCCATAGTTGTTCTCTTTGGCGCCGTTTCTTAAACTCCGGTCATAATCCCAGTCATCCACTCGTTTGTAATGCAGCTCAAACGAGGTGGACAGGGGCGTACCACCGGCTCCCGGAAACCCGTAGGTGGAGAAAAAGCTGCGGTCGAGCCCGATGAGGGCCTCATACACCTTGTAGCCCTTGTAGCCTTTGGCGCCGCCATCGATAAAATCCGTATAGGGGATCGTGTCGTGCAGGGCGCCCTCCCCGCGAAGAATGAATCCATGGGGAGAGTCGTAGTTAAAGGAAACCCCATACATCTGGTAGCGGGGATGGTCCAACCAGAGATTCCCATTTCCCAGATCGGAAAAATCGAGTGCCGGACCGTTGTAAAACCCGTCAAAATAATAAAAGTAGGCCTTGTACCGGCCCGCGCTGGCGCCCACCCGCATACCGAACTGGGGGTTGCCCATATCGGAGGACACATCATTTTGAAGCACATTCAGTCCCGGCACACCGAGACCGTAAGGGGCTACGCCGGTGGAATAGTTGGGCCCGAATATGGTCGGCCGGTTGTCGGGGATGTAGAGCAACTGCACACTCAGCTCGTTGAAAATCCCCATCGGCGGGGTGGAGATATCCATCCGGCCGATCCAGATCGGTGCGGCCAGATCCTCCGGGTTCTGAAAGTTCCGGACAATACTCAAATCCTGGGGATTGACCTGGTTGACCACGTTAAAGAGGCCGGCCTCCCCCCATTGGACGATCTGACGGCCCAGGCGCATGTTGGTAAAAAACCCGCCAGGACTCTGGTAGGCAATATCCGCGAACGCTTCCCGAAGGTCGTTCTCGTAGATCACGTCATCCAGCCCCAAATCATAGCGGGAGTTACCCGCCCCACGCACGCTGTTCGGAATTTGGTTGTACCGATTCACCAAATCATAGATGGCGTCATAGGCGCCCCGGTAACGGATAAAAATTTTATCCAACCGGAGGTTCGGCTCGATCACATATTGGGGCCGCATGGAAAGATCGAACTTTAACTCATTTCGGCACTGGATCCAGTCTGAATCGTTCATTATGCCGGTTTGAAACCCATCCAAATCCCTTACAACACTCTGGTTCATAACATGCCCGGCCACCTTGTAATCCAGGTTCAGAAAGCAGAAACCTGTCCCGGTAAAGGCGATCGACAGCAGGGCAATGAGAACACTTGTAAAAATAAACCGTTTTCCGTTTCTCATTAGTCGCTCCTTTGATTGCGTCTCGTTGTTGACGCTTGTTCTTCTTCCATTTTCAACCAGATTTTCTTCATGAAAAACCAAGTAAATGGCAATCGCTATCTCGACGCAGTCGAAATATATTCGTCCCTGTATATCCGTGGATTGTTTTGGGGCCAATCAAGATAAGTATTGAAATAATACTTATCCCGCTGCCCCCGGCAGTTACAGGCACTGGCATGGTGGCTTTTGTCATCAACCTGGAGGTAGAAACTCTGGGATGTCATGCTTAGATTGTTTCCCCATTGTGCAGGGTTGTTCGCAACCAAAAGGGTTTTCCAGTAAGCACCAGATTTATCCCACATAATCTTATAGACGATTGCCCAGGAGGCCGCATCTACAATCAGTTCCTGATCGCCGTATGCGTAGTAAGGATCTTTTGCCTTCATCTCGACCCGGTAGACCTCTCGCGGAACCCATTTGGTAAACCAGGGCATCCAAGAAACATTGTATTTCTCATCCTTGAATTGGTCTTCGTATCCCCATCTGAATTTGCCTGCAGTTCCTGCTTTCCAGCCACCACCCGGTAATGCTTCAAATGTATTTGGTTTATCAATTACCCATTCTGCCAAAGGAATCAGCATGATTTTCTTTTCGATAATCCGCCATTTCATAGCCTCCGGCTGCCCCACATATCCCCCGGCATCATCATTTGAAAAATCAGTTCCGAAAAACGGAGAAGACCGGTCGGTCACGTTCATTTTCTTGATGCGGCGAAGGGCTGGAATATACTGGACAAACCGTTCCGGCGTCCCGTCCAGCCAGTAATGATAAAGCATGGCAGCCCCGGCAAGATCATAAGGCTCCTTGATAACGGTCAAGCCCAAACGCCTCACCTTCTGGGGGTTTGGAATTTTACTCCCTTCCGGCCGATTCCAAAAAAAATACAGGGCATCATCGCCGCAGATATATCGGTCCAGTCCACCAGAATCCGATATCCAGCATATATCCCACTCACACCAGTAAGAACCAACCCGCATTTTGTCCAAGCTATTACCATGCATAAGCTTCAGTCCAGCCTGGGGGTCATTCATGTCAATAACAGGAAACGGTCGGCCCTGAACGTATTCTGGATCTTTACCGGTGGCCTTGACAATGACCTGGTCCCTGCCTCCGATGGCATACCTTCCCTCATTTGTCATGCACATCTTGTCATAGGCTTCATCATTACTGTAATCGTATTTCAGATCATCAATAAAAAGCGTAAATTCTCCCTTTTTGACCCACTCAGCAACAGATGGCGGCACACACGCCTTCACCTTCTGCCAATTTTCCGCATTAATCACATCCCCCGGCTTTAAGCCGGTTTTCTCGAAGGCCTTTTGTTGAGTTTCTTCCCAGTTCGGGTCATATGCCATGGTCGCCTGGACCGCAAATAATCCAATGGCGAGCGCCATAAAAAGAATGGACATTTTCTTGTTAAACATCATAGTCCTCCTGCTTAGTTAAACAATCTTAAATATAAATAAAATTCCAAGAACATTCTCAAACAATCTATTGGGTCCATACCATAACGAACACTTCCTATTCCCGGCGATACATTCCGACATGGCTGTAGGCTATCACCTCCCTTCAGTAATCACGAAAGACATTATAAAGCCGCCTTACAGGGAATTTGGCATTCAGGTTGCCATCTCTTTCGAAAATCATGTGATACATTTTGGAATGCTGAAATGGACGACTTTCTAATCTCAGGATCGAAATGAAGTGGGCATTCACCTGAGTTTGTTTGCTGCCTGGTGTTTTGAACTTAAAGCGCCCACGCGTATAGAACGATGGTGTGTTCTAGTACTATCAACCGAGAGCACGTGGGCGCTTTAAGCATCCCACCATTAAATAATTATTTTTTCTGTAGGACTATTGTGCAACTTCCGATTTTAAAAAAACAATTGCCACAAATCGGAGATATAATTACACGAATTTCGAGCTTCGTGCTTGCCTATAAGAATAAAATAAATTTGCCTGTGTGATATTTAGATTGTGCTGACGGTTTTCCATAGGACTGATGGCAGAATTAACTATCTGCGAGGTTGCATGAGGGTAGCTTACAGACCGAATAATGCGGATAATAATGGCAAAGAATGGTTTAAGTCTGGTCTGCAATGATTTTTGGGGCGTTATCTCAATCTTATACAAACAGCGGCTTGTCTTGCATTACCCAGCATCCCCTTGATGTCTATGGCGATATTCGGATGCCGTCATTTTAAAGACGTCCTTGAACTTTCGGCTGAAATGCGGAAAACTGTTAAAACCGTTAGCAAATGCGATCTCACTCAAGCTTTTTTCAGAAAGCATCGAATCAGCAATGTCCCGCCGGCATTTTTCCAGTCGCATCTCCCAAATCCAATTATTCACGGATTGGTTTTCGTCACGAAATAGCGCCTGCAGATAGCAGGTGGAGATCCCAAGTACAGCAGCCACCTTTTTGCGGTTTAGGCCCGGGTCATGAAGGTTGCTCTCAATGAACATTTTTGCCCGGGATAAAAGCGCCATTCGCCCAGCACTTTTCCCTGGCTCCGGCTTAGAAATGAGACCGCAAAAGGCTGCAGCGATCAAAGACAAGGTGGCGTCCTCCAGCCGATAGATCGCAATGGGATTGCCGCTCTTGTTAACGGATGGAATTTCACGGAAATAATTACCCAGCATCCGTCCCATTCCTGTATCGGCGCGCAGCACCCGCGCCGTTACCTTCTCCGAGCACCCAAATCTTCTGTCCCAAAGATCATACGGCACATGCAGCAACAGCTGCTCATAATAGCCGTCTGCAGTGGATGATACTGGCCGCGTGTTATCAAAACAAATGATGTCATTTGGACATAGCTTTGCGCGTCGTTGATCCTGGGAAAAAGAGGCTGTACCGCTTAACTGCTGAAGGAGGAACACCGATCTTTTATGAGACTGGGGCATCCGGCATTTCATATTGGAAGCCTTATGTGCACAAGCACGCACGACGGATAAGGTTAGGTCCCCAAATCGGGTTTCTGAAATTTCCGCATTAAAAGAACGATCTGATGTTCGAAAAATTTCAGTTTGGTGATAATAATCACAGATAAAGTCTCGCCAATACAGAAATTTTTTTGCTTCCGGCAGTTTTTCCGTTGACATTAGAATACGCATTTTTCTAAGGTCCTTATTATGATATTTGAATAAGCTCAACTCAATAAAACTATGCCACTTTCATGCCAAGCACTCCTCTCTTTTTCCATTATTTCACAACCAACGATAATAATATGATTTTTCTACTTTCACTAAAAAAAAGGAGCCAACAGAAAGGGCCCCTCTTTTGATTTATTATTTTGTCAATATCTGCAAATATGTTAAATATTACTAAAATAGTAAATACATTGCGCCATTTTCGACGCTACGACCCTGCCAGATCCAGATAGGGAAGCGAAAAAATTGGGGGTTGGATTAAATTAAAATTCTATTTCGGCACGATCCCCTCTGTGATCAAAGCGGTGTTGTCGACGATAATTTCAGCGCCATTAACGAACTTCGATTCATCCGAAGCCAGAAATAGAGCCACATTGGCCACATCCTCAGGAGTCCCCAGCATCGGATCTTTCTGATATTCAGGAACATTTGGATCGTGGGCCACTGAATCAAGAAATTGTCTGACCATCGGCGTTTCAATTACACCAGGATGAACAGAATTGCATCGGATATTATATTTCATCTGTGCACAATGCACCGCAATAGATTTCGTCATGGACCGTATCGCTCCTTTAGAAGCCGAATACGCAAACACCTTAGGGTACCCCCCTACAGCGGCAAGAGATGACATGTTGACAATCGATCCGCCGCCTGTTTTACGCATAGCGGGAATAGCGTATTTGCATCCTAAAAACACCCCATCCATATGAACCGCATGCACAGACCGCCAATCTGCCATGGTTGTCTCTTCGACATCGGAGACCTGGACGATACCCGCATTATTAACCAAAACGTCAAGGCGACCGAAAGCAACCAGTGTTTTTTCAATGACGGCTCTCCATTGGCTTTCATCGCTGACATCATGGCGGACAAATATGGCGCTTTGGCCTAACGCATCGGCAACAGCCCTCCCTTTTTCTTCATTGATATCTGAAATAATCACCTTGGCCCCTTCACGTGCCAGAAAGTGAGCGATAACTTCACCTATCCCCATCGCCCCACCCGTTACCAGCGAAACCTTGCTATCCATTCTGCCCATTATTTCTCTCCTTTTCATTTCAACACATCACCAGCCATACTCACGGAATAAGCTATAAATAGAAACTACTCTTCTTATATGTAATGCAAGCATCACGCTTGCCTGAAGGAATATAAATAATTTGCTTGTGCGGCTTGTAAATATGGTTGTTGTTGGCGGGACAAAAAATACTTAGGCAAGATTACGAAACGATTATCCGAATGTTGCGTTATCAACAAACCAAATCTGCGATCACATACCGTCTCATCAACACATACACCGACCGGTTATGATCTACAATCTCCTTTTCTTCCGCATGAACCTGTTGGGCCAACTGTGACATCATAAATGTTTTAATTGCGTCAATGCTTTCAAAGGTGTATAAAACCGGCCGGGGAATGAGTGTTAAAAGCTTGGGAACAGTCAGCTTATTCCGTCGCACCTATATATTACTACCAACGGCAAATCCTTCGTGGATGGCATTAAAAATGTCCCGTGGACGCACACAGTCCCCGATCTTGTAGTATTCTCTGTGAATCAAAGTTTTCCGTAATTCATCGGCAAGTAATGCTACCGGCTGCATCCCCATCGCAAGAACCACTTTACCATGAAAAGTGTGGAATTCACCTGTGGCATCCAAAGCGATTGCCTCATCCGCCAGAATCTTTGTCAATCGCATCCCCGTAAGCCATTCAACCCCATTTTCAATCATTTTTTCCGTGAGGGTCACTTTGACAATAGGATTTTCATTCGAAAGGATATCGTCCATCATCTCCAGGATGGTGACATGCTTCCCCGCCTGTTTTAAATACAAAGCGGTTTCACAGCCAACGGTTCCGCCCCCCACGATTATCAACCGATCCCCAACGTTTGCAGAGCTCCTCATAAAAATGTCAATGGCATGGCAGGCATTTTCGCAGCCTTGTATATCGGGGATTATCGGTTTACTACCAGTGGCAAGGATCACCACATCGGAATCCCGCTTGGCAATCTCTTCAACATCTGCCTTCAAATTCAGTTCAACCGTAACGCCAGCCTTCGAAAGCTGACAGTCGTACCAATCAATGAGGTACTTAATTTCTTCTTTAAATGACGCCACCGATCCCGGCACCATATTCCCACCCAATTTATGATCTTTTTCTATCAACGTAACATCATGTCCACGGACGGCCGCAACTCTGGCAGCTTCCATGCCACCTGGACCGCCCCCGACCACCAGCACTTTTTTGGGGTTGTCCGCACCCCGGAAAGATCTTCTTTTTTCATTGCCTGCCATTGGATTCACTGAACAGTGCACAGGTGTATATCCGGTTGTACATGCCAGGCACTCGTTACACCTGATGCATCTTCGAATGTCCTCAGTTCTATTTTCATATAGTTTTTTGGGAATTTCAGGATCTGCAATCAGCCCTCTACCCATCACGATAAAATCGGCCTTCCCTTCGTCGAGAATACGTTCTCCCATTTCAAAGAAGTGCATCGCGCCAACCATAAAGACGGGGATATGGACGACTTTTTTAATTTCTGCCGTATGGGGTTCAAGAAATCCTCTTTTTTGATATGTCGGCCAGCTTGCCCCGTAGCATAACGACAAGGAGGTTCCCCACGTGCCGCTGGCAACACTGATCGCATCCGCGCCATTTTCTTCGAATTTTCTGGCAATTTTCTTTGCCTCTTCAAGGTCAATACCACCCGGCATAAACTCATCGGCGGGAATCCTCGGGAACACGGGAAAATCTTCACCCAGTCGACGCTTAATCGATCGGAGTATTTCCAATGGGAACCGCATCCGGCCCTCTATATCGCCGCCATACGCATCGGTTCGTTTATTTGTATAGGGAGAAAGAAAGGCCGCCGGTCCGCCATGGTAGCATATGATTTCTACAGCATCGAAACCGGCCTTTTTGGCACGAAATGCAGCTTCCTCAAAGTCATGGATGAGAGCTTCGATTTCAGCGATGCCCATCTCCCGGCTCGGCGCCGGCTTGGCATAGAGCCCATCCGGACCGTAGTCCATGGATGAACTTTCCCGGCTAAAGGAAAATTCACTGGGCACTCTGGCTTGAACGCCTGGCGAAAGCTTTGGGTCTGCCCCGGGACCGGTGTAGTTGAGCTGTACGGAAATTTTGGCACCATGAAAATGAACCGCATCCACCAGTTCACTCCATCCGGGCACCTGATTCCAATCATCAATCCTCAGCTGCCCGACCACATCAAGACCATCTTTTTCACGAGACGTAACGAGGGTCTCTTCAACACAAATCAGCCCGGCGCCTCCTTTTGCCCGTGCTTCGTACCAATCAATGACCCTGCTCGTCACTTCACCATGAACCCCACCAAGACCTGCCGTCATGGGAGACATCACGATCCGGTTTTTTACTTCCATGCTGCCGATTCGCCCTGGTTCAAGCAATTTCATGGTTTCCTCCTTTTGCAGCTGATAAATTGAAGCTCTGTTTTTTCATCTGACCACTGTCACCGGGCAATGAGCGTGTGTGAGCACTTCATCTGTCACTGTTCCCAGCAGCATGCGTTTAATGCCCCGGGTGCCCTTGCATCCTATGAAAATGGCATCATAGCGGCCCTCCACAGAAATCCGAACAATCTCCGAGGCCACCGGCCCGTGGGCGATCCTCAGGTTACAGACAATCGAGCTGTCGATCGATGCTACAATTTCCCGGGCCTTTGCCAAAATCTCATTGGCCTTTTCCTTACGGATCCGGAACCCCGGATCATCCGGCAGCTCGGCATAACTGACCACATCTTCAATCACATGCAGCAAGGTCAACCCATAGCCGGCGTATTTTGCGGACCGGGCGCTTGCCTTCACGGCCTTTTCTGCATATTCAGAACCATCGGTACACGCTAAAAATTCACCCATTTCATTTTCTCCTTGTTTTGATGCCTAGCGTACCACCGTCACAGGACAATGGGCATAGTGGATCACATCATCCGTTACACTGCCCAGAAGCATTTTTTTAACCTTGCTGCTGCCGCCCGACCCCACGAATATGGCGCCAAACCCTTCCGCTTCGGCGATCCGAACGATCTCGGCAGAAACTGGCCCTGCGGCAATCCGGGTCGACACCGCAAGTCCCGGCGCTGCCCCGGCTGCAATCTGAAGCGCTTCGTCAACGATCGTCTGCGCCTGTTTCTGTTTCTCACCGTAACTGTCATATTCCGAGGGGTTTCGCCTGACTTCACTTTCAATCACATGTAAAATCATCAAGGAAGAGGATGATAGTTGGGCATACCGCGCCGCCACGTCTATCGCTTTCGCTGATGGTTTTGCCCCATCTGTGCAAACCATAATTTTCATATCGGTGCTCCTGAATACGAATAAAAGCCAATAAAGAGCGGGGCGCGGGCATCCATGATCCCCGCGCCCCTGATAATAAATTAGTCGTCTAGCATGGTCTTTACAGTGAGTGAACCTTTTTCTTCGGCCTTGATGTTCTTATACACCACCGTGTAGTCGTACTCGCCTTCCTTATCGAATTTCAAGCTGGTGGTCCCACCGTAGGGGATCCACATATCGGTGACATAACACCCTTCCGCCACGGCAAACCCGCCGGCCGCCACGGTGGCCGCATCACACTTGGCCCCTTCCTTGAAATTGATCTTTACTTCCGACTTTCCCCAATTGGCAAAGACCACCACCGTACCGGGGGTGACCCACAGGTTCGCCGGTTCTATTCGGGTGGAGACACCAGGGACCATCTGGGCATAAATCCGAACGATCCTGGTGTCTGCACATTGGGCCTGGGGGACAAGCCCAAACTGGAGACACATTGCCAGTGCAATGGCAACGGTCAATACAACCCATAATTTATTTTTTTCCATGCAATACCTCCTTGTTAAGACATGCAACAGTCAAAATTACCAGTATCTAACAGGTATGTTACCGGCCCCGCCGCCGCATAGCATCGATCGTAAAGTCGCCGGGAATATATTTGATATTCACTTCTTTTGTTATGCTAACGAGAGGCCCACCCTCCCATATTTTAAAATCCGTACAGCCCCCGCTAGCAATTTCCTGAGCAAAACCACCAACATTTGTCGGATTGGGAATCTTGGCCCAGGCAAGCCAGTAATTTTTCCAGAGTTCTCCGGCTTGGTCATAATTCTGGGAATTTAGGATATAAAAGGTTTCCGGATCCACAAACCATTCCCGCTTGGAATAACAGTAGTTGGGATCCTTGGGGATCGCTTCAATGACCCAGAGTTTTCTTTTTTCAACTTTTACTAGCGGGCAATGAAGCCCTTTCGGTATTTCCCAAAACTCAGGATAATTTGGAGCAATAGTGGGAACCAGCATCTCTGCTTCCCGGATAAAATGGAATTCAAAATCAAGCATATTTCCAGCAAACCCATAGTCATCATCCATGACCGATACAAACCCACCCAACGCGTCACATCCGGCACCAGCCCCGCTTCGGGTCGCCCGACGCAAACCCGGCACGTAGACCCACACGTCATTCTTTCGGGTAGGATCTAAATATTGAACCAATAGCTGAGACAGGTTCTTGGATTCAAAAGGTCCGAAGAAGCTAATAATGTATTTTCTTTTCACTTCCGTAGATTTCGGATCAAAGGTGGGTTTGGGTGGCACATCAGTACGAAAATTATACTGACAGTTATCCGCTTGACCCCATAACCGCTTGACGTTGCCCTTGGCATCGGTGAGATAGTAGTTCCACTCAGAAGGAAAGGCATCGGTCTGATACCGATAATAAAAATTCCACGCTGCTTTGACACCCACCTGGGGATCATCAGTTGTCAGATCCATGAAGGGTCGACCGCCATTGTAATTCTGAATTTCCCCATTGGAGCCGATTTTGGCAACTCCTTTGTTCGTTTTGCTTACCTCCATAAAGCTCGGGCTATGCAACACAGTTCGATCGGTTGTTTCAACAATTGGAACAGAATATCCGTTTTCGATCAGCTCCGTAAAATCATACACATGCCCCTGACAAAGAAGGCCCTTTGCCTTGAGGTCCTGGAGGTCCTGAACGGTTTTAATGACTTCCCCTGCCTTTCCTTCTATAGCCTGGGAGGCGGGTGCCAGGAACATTAGCATCCCGGCGCACAGAAAAATTGCGACCAAAAGATTTTTGCGTGTCAGTTTCCTACACATATGCGTCTCCTTTATTTCTCCTAGAATTCATATTTAATCTCAAACAGCGCCTCGGAGTTTCCGCGGATTAAACCAAAATCCCCCACGTACGGGCTTTCCGAAAAGAAATAGTTCACTTTGGCGGTCATGGTCAGACCATTGAGCCATCGGGGCTTAAAGTCAAGCCACGTCTGAATCTCCCCCCATTTCCGGTCAATGTTTCCCATTGGAACAAGATAGAAATTCCACCTCTCAGAGGACCAGCCATAGTTAAAGAGAAGCACAATAAACAGATCAAATTCCTTGATCTCCCAGTCGGAGAATCCGGGAGTAATGAGGTTGTCGTCATGGTCAAGGATATACGTGCCGATAAAGGTGATTGTGTGCAGCAGGCTTCGGGTGGGATTCAAGAACGGCAAATAGGTGTTGCGGTCATATCCCAGGGCAAACTTGATCGTGTCCTTGCGCTCCAGGGAGTACGTGTTGCTGGTGAACGGCAGGTCGTGGAAGTAACCGATCTCACCGTGCCACACACCTTCCGTGTAATTGTCAAACCAGTTAAAAGAGGCCCCTAAGATGTTCTGGCGAAGATGCTTCACATGAAATCCGCTAGCATCCGCCCATACCGCCGGCGCGTCATTGAACTTGTACATATCCATGATCGCATAGGTGAACCCGCCGATCGTCTGCTGCCACCGGAACCCGATGTCGCTGTCGCTCAACGTGTTGTCGATTCCGTCCGGCTCCGCCTTTTCATCCAGGGCGCCCAATGCAACCACGTCTCCCGGCGCCAATGCTCCCGGTGGATTGTTCACCCCCCAACGGTGGTCCGGCGTGCCATAGGAGCGGTTGACCCGAAGATAGTCCGGATCGATCCCCGGCACCCAGACAAGCTGAAGGTTACCGTTATATTCCGGAACGCTGATAATCGCGTTGACCATGTTGAGCGGAATCCGGATATCTTCCCAGCTCTCCTGATTGAAATGCCATCTCAAATCCAGGGGGTTGACCACGTCCATGACCCGGAACCCGGCCACATCGCCCCAAACGAGCTGCTGCCTGCCCAGCGCAACCCAGAGCCTGTCGGTGAGCTGGCTGCCGATATAGTATTCCCTCAGGTCACTCTCGGTGAGGTGGTCATCTTCAAAATTCCCGAAATTAATCCCGTCTTCTTCAATATCGTATTCGGGTTCGATGTCTCCCCGCCAGATGGCATGGAAAAAAGTCTTTTCCGAAATCTGAATCTCGGTTTCCAGCTGGAGGCTGTTACGGAACATGGAAAGCCCTTCTCCCCGCTCATTTCCGTAGGTCCCCAACCGATACCCGGTCCATTGGTGAAACACGCCGTTGAGCGAGACTTTGCCGTCAGCCCACTCGATACATAGCCCTGTACTCGGCACCAGAAACATCAGCGCGAGTATCATTAAAATAAAAACCCGCAAGCGTCTAAATTTAGTCATCACCGATTCTCTCCTTTTGTTGGCTTGTTGTCATTTGGTCCAAACAAACTCCCCTCTGCCCCTTTGCCCTGCCCGGCCGATTACCTCCTTTCACTTCCTACAAGGCGAATGTTTACTTCCAGTAAAAAGTTGATTACGCACTGATCACCACCCGTTGGATGAACTTGGGCCGGATGATGGCCACCATGGTCGGGATCAGGATAAGGCCCCCCACCATGCTGATGAACATCCAGATCGCCAAAAGAAGCCCCATCTCCGCCTGGAACCGGAGGCTCGATAAAAAGTACCAGAAGATCACCGATGCGATCAGGGTCGTGCCGGTGAACAGCACCGCCCCGCCGGCGGTGGACAAGGCGTTGATCGAGGCCTGGCGATAGCTCTTTACCACCGCGTACTCCTCGGCCATGCGGCTGACGATATAGATCCCGTAATCCACCCCGAGACCGATCCCAAGGGTCGTCACCGGAAGCGTATTCACGTTCATCCCGATCCCCTTGGAGGCCATGTATGCAAAGGTCAGATAGTTCGACACCGCCAGCGGGATCACGAACAGGAACCCCGCCACAAACGACCGGTACGTAATGGCACAGGTCAGGAACACCACCACCAGCGCCAGCACGATGGCCAGGGTCTCGCTCCGGGCGATCACGTCGTTCGCCGCCGCCAGGATACCAATGAGCCCACCGGCCAGCTTGAACGTGATCCGCTCCGACGGGTGCGCCGCGATAAAGGCCTTGGCCTTTTCCATCACCTTCTCGATCGTCACCCCTTTGTGGTCCTTTACAAAGCAGATGATGTTCGCCAGCCGGTTGTCACGGCTCATGTAACGGTCCATCTCGCCGGGCTCGCACCCCTGGGCGAACATGAACGTCAACATCGCCATGTACTGCGGATCGTGCAGCGCCTGGATCCCCCACTTGGGGTCCCCGTAATGCATCGAGGCGTTCACCCGGGGGGTCACGCTGGCGATCGATACCGATCCGCCGATCTCCGGGATCGACTCCATCTGGAACTGAAAGTCCTCCATCAGCTCGATCGCCTCAGGGGAAAACATGTCCCCTTCCTTGTTCCCCTCACAGATCACGAACAGCTGGTCCGTACCGGGGTACTTGGCGTTGATCGAGGCGGTGGCCTGGTTGTACTCCGAGTCCGGCCACAGGATCGGGGTCCCCGGATGGATGTCTCCCACCCGGAGGTCCTTGGCGTAGTACGCCGCGATGGCAAAGATCACCCCCGTGGTGGTAAGGATGATCACGCGGGAGCTTTTCTTGAACGGCAGCTGGCCCATCCAGGCCAGGGGTTTGGCAATCCAGGCCTCTTCCTTGAAGCTGTCGGCCTTGAGCGCAGGGGCCGGCAGATACGACAGCAGGATCGGGTCCAGGATCAGCACGCTCAGGATGATGCTCGTCACCCAGTAGGCCCCCATGAGGCCCAGTTTGGTCAGCAGCGGAATCGGCGCCACCAGGATGACCAGGATCCCCAGGGCGTCGGTGATGGTCCCCAGAAGGCCGGGGGCCAACAGGTGGGCGGTGGCCTCGATGCAGGCCTTTTTAACGTCCCGGTACTTATAGAACTCCTCGTCAAACCGCCGTACCATCTGAACCGAGTGGCTCACCACCCGGGCGCTGATCAGAAACGGGATGACCAGGATCAGCGGATCGAGGTTGTACCCCAGAAGCGAAGCCAGCCCCAGGCCCCAGATCGTGCTCACCACCCCGGACACCAGGGGCCGCATCACGCCGATAAACGACCGGAAGTAGACAAACAACAGCAGGATCAGAACGCCCACCGTCAGGGCAAAGATCCGCATCATCTCCGGAAAGTAGCTGTACACCCATCCGTAGAGCACCGGATTGCCCGACATGGAAATCTTTGTGTTCGAGTCCTCGTACCGGCTGATCAGGTCCTGGAGTTTGCCGAACAGCAACTGGTAATCTATGGTCTCCCCCGTGGTGGGGTCATCGATGAACACCGCCTGAATCAGGGTCGATCTGGAGTCCAGGGCCACGATCTTCCCGTAGATCGAGTCGCTCTGGTACACGGTCTTTTTAAGCTGCTCCATCGCCTCGGGGGTCTTTGGCACATTGGGGAACATCACCGGTTCGTTTTTGATCCCCCAGCTGGTGACCTTCATGTCCTTGGTGTTCCGGCGGGCCAGGGACACGATCTGATACGGGTGCACCCAGGGCAGCAGCTCCACCTCTTTGGTGATCTGTTTGATCTTCTCCAGGGTCTCGGTGTTGAAGATCGTGCCGTCTTCCACTGCGATCTCCAGGGACACCAGGTTCGCGCCCCCGAACAGCGACCGGAACATGTTATGGACTTTGATATATTCGTGGCTCTGGGGGAAAAGATCGTCAAACTTTGTGACCATCTTCATCTGGGCGGCATGGTAGCCGAAAAAGCCGGTCAGAAGAACGATCATCGTCAGCCAGTAGGCTCTGTACTTGATCAGGTGTTCTGCAAATTTCTTCACTTCTAGGATCCTCTCTCTTTTCGATTATCGGGTTTGTTCTCTCAGCCGGTAGGGGTGGGCTAAAACACGTCCAGCAGTCGCCACTGCTGGCCCTGGTTGTTGGTCACGATGACCGTGCCGCGGCCCCCGACGATGGCCCCCATCTGGCCGTCAAAGGCAACCGCTCCCAGCCACCATTTGGGGAAGTCTTTCGCCCCGTCGAATACCGACCAGCTCTTTCCGCCGTCCGTGCTGGTGCACACGGCTCCCCGTGTGCCCACGGCAAACCCGATGCCGCTGTCTGATACGCTGATGTCTAACAAAAGGTCCTTGACCCCGCTCTTTTGCAGGGTCCACGTTGCGCCCCCGTCCGTGGTGTGAAGGATGGTCCCGTCGATCCCCACCACCCAGCCCTCGGTGGGGGTTCTGAAATATACATTTGTGAGATACAGGAGGTCTTCCAGCCCCGCGTCCTGGGTCTCCCAGGTGGCGCCCCCATCGGTGGTGTGAAGGATCGTACTGAACTCGCCCGCGGCCCAGCCGTTGGTACGATCGGTAAAATAAACCCCTGCGATCATGGCGTCGATCGGTTCGCCGCCTTCCTTCAGGCTGTGGTCCGTCCAGCTGATCCCCGCATTGTCCGTCATCAGGATCGTTGAATAGGCGCCCACCACGCAGGCGTGGGTCTCGTCGATGAAAAAGACGTTCCGGAGGGTGTTCTCTGAAAACCGTTTGACCTGGGCCCAGGTGGCGCCCCCGTCCGTGGTTCGGATGATGGTGCCGTACTCGCCCACGGCCATGCCGTTTTTAAGATCAGCAAACGACACGCAAAAAAGCGGCTCCCGGGTGCCGGACTCCTGGAACTCCCAGGTGGCCCCGAGGTTCGCCGAGTGAAAGATCCGGCCCTTATAGCCCACGGTCCATATGTTCTGCCCGATCACCTGAACGTCGAACAGCTTGTCCGACGGCAGGAAGTTGGTCAGGCGCTCGGTGCCTGCCCCGATTGCGCCCGGTGCTGCCGCCAACATCAGCAGCACAAATAAGAGTATCATGCCGGCGCATACCGGCACATCCATCCTGCCATACCGTAAAATCTTCAAAACCTTCTCCTCCGTCTTGTTACCCCTCTGTTGCATTAAAAAAAATGCCCATTGCCAATTTGTAAAATATCTTAATCAGTTTATCCCATCAGTAAGGGCGCACCGGCCCTGCTGCATGCAACGCCGGTTCCTCCGGTTGCACACAATGCCCGGCCACTCGACTTTTAAAAAAAGTTTCGGGTTAAACAAATGCAGCACCATCCGTCATAATCTCAGGTAATGTTATGCACGCACGCGCTTTATGGGCAAATGCCGCGAACATGCCGAGGATCTTAATCCTAATACTGCATACTGCAATTTATATTAAACGTTTCTATGTGGTGTATTCGCTTTTGGATGCCTTGGGGATCTGGCATATCCGCTGTTAAATAAGCAAATATCAAGCCAGATACGAACAGTTAAACATATGAAGCATAACGTATCAATTTAACTAATAAATATAAAAATTTCGAAAGGATTTTCTGCAAAAAACCATTGCGAGAAAGAATGATAGCCGGTTTATCCCTAAGCCGCTTAACTATTTGACCGATTACCACTTAACTATATATTATATTAATGAAAATAGTATAGATAAACCTGGAAAAACGTATTCTTTTCAAACCGCACCAAGCGCATACCCGTCATATATGAAAGTATAGCCATCCTCAAAATCAATCCAAATCCCCTTATGTTAAATTCAAAAAACACCTTGAAATTCAACAAAAATTCTAAAATTTCATCGCACTCAAATCATCAACTAAATCCTTGACGCCAGACTTATTTCAATATAAACTGTCAAATATTGCAGTTTTGTAGCACATAAAGAAAATCTCTCACTGATTTTCACATTCAACTACAGAAAGATTAGTACCAGATTCTAATTAAAATTCATCAAGGTGCCTCATAAATGACGACCCCCCCTGCCCAGGCGTATGAAACGATCCACTCCTTTGAAAATAATATTTCTGAAAAAACGATAAATAGACTGGAAAAGATAAGGGCTCGATTCGCATCTAATTTAATCGGCCTGAGTGCCAATGAGATCGTTTTGGAAATAAAAAAACAACTGAGGATTGTTGCCAGCTTATTGAAATTTGACCGATGCGCCATATCTACCATTTCCAATGGTGAGCTTAAATTGCTAATTCTTTTCAATGGCGCTACGATTACTTCCGGGCCACAAAATGACCTGATGCATTTTACGCAGATGCCTTGGTATGTCGAAAAACTGCGACGTGACGAATCGATTGCATTGGAACGATTGCCCAAAAACCTTCCCAAATGCACCGAAAAAGAGCGGCAACGATGCGCCAACAGCGGCATCAAATCAAACATTGGCCTATCGCTTAAGAGCAACGGGGTGTTTGTCGGCACACTGACCTTTGACGTCCTTCACTCCTACCAGTATTTTCCCCGCCCTCTGATCAAACAGTTGCAGCGCATCGGCAATCTTTTTGCCAAAACCCTTTTATTAAAATCGGAATATATTAAGTTCCATGAACTGTTTCAATTCGAAAAGATTTTATCTGAAATCTCATCCATGTTTGCCAATCTACCCGCGGAAGAGGTGGATAAACATATCGGTTATGGGTTAGAACGAATCGGCCGATTTCTAAATGCGGACCGTTGCAACCACTCGCAATACTACCGCGCCAAAGAAACAGCAGCAAAACTCTATTCCTGGGTCAATGAGGGGATCGAGCCACTCCCGGAGCCCCTGGATACAGACAAGATGTTCCCGTGGACAATTTCCCGACTGCTGCGGGGTAAAACCATCCATTTTTCCCACCTCGAAGAAGTACCAAAGTCAGCCACTATGGACCTCGAAAGCTGGCGTAAAATCGGAACAAAGTCCCATGTCAATGTACCAATATCGATTGGCGGCCCCATCGTTGGCGCACTTTCTGTCACTGCCGTTACGGAACATCGGGCATGGCCCAAGGAAATCGTTCAGCGACTTCGACTTGTGGGCGAGGTGTTTTCCAACGCCCTCGTCCGGAAAAAGAAAGAACTTGAAGTCATGCACGCCTTCACCCAAATTAAAAAATTAAAAATCCAGCTTGAAGCTGATTTTACTTATCTTCAGGAAGAAATTGAATTCAAGTATGACCATCATAACATGATCGGCAACAGCGAGCCTTTCAAATCGATGATGTTTAAAATCAATCAGATTGCCAGCACCAGCACAAATGTTATTATCCTTGGGGAAACTGGCACCGGAAAGGAAATGGTGGCCAGGGCCATTCATGCCAGCAGCCAGCGCAAGCACCGGCCGATGGTGAAAGTCAGTTGCGCCGCGCTGTCGCCAACACTTATTGAAAGCGAATTGTTTGGCCACGAACGGGGGGCATTCACCGGTTCCCAGGGGCGACGGATCGGCCGGTTTGAGCTGGCAAACGGCAATACCCTTTTCCTTGATGAAATTGGGGAGTTACCGATCGAGTCCCAGGCCAAACTCCTTCGGGTCTTGCAGGAAGGGGAGTTCGAGCGGCTTGGCAGCTCCAGTACGATTAAAGTGGATGTACGCATTATTGCCGCCACAAATCGAAACCTCGAAGAGGAAGTCAAAAGCGGACGGTTTCGTCAAGATCTATGGTATCGGCTCAATATTTTCCCCATTGAAATCCCCCCGTTGCGACAACGGAAATCGGATATTCCCCTGCTGATTGACGGATTCACCCGCAAATTCAGCAAAAAGCTTGGCAAGCCGATCAAAAAAATACCGGTCAATATACTGAAATCATTACAGAATTATAGATGGCCCGGCAACGTCAGAGAGCTTGAGAATGTGGTTGAGCGAGCTGTCATCAATAGCCCGGGCCCCACACTACAGCTGCGCGAACCGCTTTGCGCCAATGAAAATCCCGTGGCACAAGGAGGCCATAATCAAACGCTTCAAGAAATCGAAAAAGACCATATCCTCAAAATTCTGGATCAAACACAGTGGCGAATAGAGGGCCCCAAGGGCGCTGCATTAATCTTGGGGCTTCACCCATCGACATTGAGAGCACGAATGCGGAAACTCAAAATTTTAAAACCGAAGCGCCTGGAATGATACCGACAGGCGTCCTTAAAATATCGTGTCTGTACGGCACAACCGCTGGGGGCTGCTGACAGCGCGTCCCTGTCCCCAATGATAGAACATTAGGCCCTATATCAGAAACATACGCACAGGTAAGCACCCTAAAAAAGGGCATAAACTCCGAAAGCGTGCATCTTTATGGAAGGTTGTGCCTGTTGACTCTCGACTGTAGACTCACGACTTCCGGCTTAGCCGGATTAGGGGTTATCGTTTCCGCCGAAGTGTCGGGTAGGGGCGTTTGATGTTGTGCTTTCTCATTCGGGCCCTGAGGGTTTCCGGGTGAATATCAAGAAACTGTGCGGCGCCATTTACTCCATTAATTTTCCAATGCGTCCGCTCGAGCGTGTCGATAATGGTTTCCCGCTCGATCTCCTTGAGGGTTCTTTGTCTGCCGAAACCCGGGGCTTGATGTTCTTGCCGCAGCAACTCCACCTGCAGGTTTCCCGCGTGACTCGTAATAATGGCCCGCTCGATGACATTTTTCAATTCCCGGATATTGCCGGGCCAGTCGTATGCCTGGAGCGCCTTGATCGTATCCAGTGGAATCGCATCAAAAGTCTTTCCCAAAGATTTTCCATACTGCTCGACAAAATAACTGACAAAAAGCGGAACGTCCGTTAAACGCTCCCGCAAGGGCGGCACAACAATCGGAAAAATGTTCAACCGATACCACAAATCCTGTCGAAATTTTCCTTCCGCCACCTCTTCCTCAAGGTTTCGACTGGTGGCGGCAATCAACCGGACATCCGTCCGGATGGTCTCATTCCCCCCCACCCGCTCAAACTCCCCTTCTTCAAGCAATCTCAGGAGTTTCGCCTGAAGTTCCATCGGCAAATCCCCAATCTCATCAAGAAAAAGCGTGGTCCCTTCGGCCGCCTCAAAGCGTCCCAAGCGCCGCGCCGTGGCACCGGTAAAGGCACCTTTTTCATGACCGAACAGCTCACTTTCGATAAGATTGGGGGCAAGGGCGGCACAGTTGACCTGCATGAGTGGGCGCTCCCAAAGGTTACTGGCATTGTGTATCGCCCGGGCGATGAGCCCTTTGCCCACGCCCGTTTCCCCCAGGATCAAAACGGTTGCACTGGTGGGGGCCACCTGCTTTGCCTTGACCAGAACCTTTTGGATCTCATGGCTCTGCCCCACAACGCCATCAAAGTCATACCCCACATTCACTTCTTTACTGAGATAGAGGTAATCCGCCTCATAACGTTCCTTCAGCAACTTTATCTCTGAAAGGGCCTTCTGAAGTCTCTCTTCCGACCGCTTTCGCATAAAGGCATTAACAAACACCTCTCCAAAAATTCGGAGCCGCGGCGCGAGATCTTCCGGCCAACTCCTGTAATCGTCTGTGGTTAAAATATTCAAAATGGCCGCCATGGATCCGGCAAACCGTATGGGGACCGCCAGGGTCGATTTGATCCCCAAATTTGACTGTGACTGCCTCTCCAACTCGGCGGTGCTGGGAATTTCATCGTTGGTTCGCCACTGAATATTCAGTCCCATATTATACCTGGCAAACGTATAATGAAGGGTTTCCGAATCAAATTCAGGACCCCGCTTCAGCCAATCCGTCAGGCGCCGGTTGGATGCCTTGCGCTCATCCGTATACCAGACAAGGGGCCTTACCACCTGTAGCGCCCCCGTGCTCTCGTCCGCAATAAAGAGGATGCAGGCGTCCACCCCAAGGGTTTTGCTCAGGCGCGCAAAATCATCCTTCAATACATCCGTCAGCTTTTGAACCGGCAGATTGATATAGGTGGCGGATGTTTCCGACAACAGGCGTTCAAACTGCTCTATTTGCTGGACCTGCCGCTCTGCCACCCGCCGTTCCAAAACGCCGCCGAGCACCTGGCCAAAACGAAAAAGCTGGTCTTTCAATTTCTCCGGCAAATGACTGCTCAGAGATGGATAAAAAATAAGCACGCCTCTGAGCTGATCATGAATTTTGAGCTGCAGGGCTGATGCATCCGGCGAAAGGGATGCCACCGCATCGGCCGGCAGGGAGTCGGGGGGCAATTTCACACCAGTGGCTGCATATGAATGAAGCATATGGGCCGTTTCACCGTCATCTGAAAATTCAAACAGAACAACACGTTCGAAGGATAACAGCGTCCCGATTTGCTGAAGCCCCTCGTCAATGTCATGTTTGATTTTTTCATGGGACCCGAAAATAAATGTTGTGGCAAGGTCAAAGACAAGCTCTTTGAGTTGATCGAGAAGGCCTTTTCGATATATTCGTTTAGGTGTCGCAACCATTCTATTCATCCGTCTATTAAACCATTTCCTCCGAAAGCGCCCCCAATGGTTAAGCAGGGAACGCGACAAAATCATGAAATATAACTATCTCATGATATATCATGAAAACCTTCGCATTGTAGTCCATCCTGTCCTGCTTTACCATACGAAATATTTCATTTTATACCAGGCAGATATAACCTAAATTCCCTGTTTTAAAAACCTGGCACAAAGCTTGCTGATTTAATCTAAAACACACGGAGCATTTTTGTTATTCAGAAGGCCAAAGAAAAAAAGATGCAAAAAAAGTTTTTTTACTTGATCGGGGAATGGTATATTGTAAAAACAATAATTAAGCTCCCCCCTGGAGGACGTAACAAAACCTGGGGGCAGACAATTTCCCACCGGTAAGCATCGCTGGACATGTGTCGCAACTCTCAACTGAAAGTCGAGAGGAAACAATAATTTATTAAAAGGCAAAAGGAATAAAATCAATGAAGGGACGAGATTATTTTAAAGAATTGCGAAAGGAATTTAGAACCGCCTACAACAAGGAGCTTGCAGATACTTCTTCCAATCGTAAACCAATTGCACATATAACCGGGTTTATGCCTTCGGAAGTTTTTGTGGCAATGGATATCATCCCTTTTTATCCGGAGACATATGCAACCATGGCATGCGCCTTCAGGGCGGCCGATGAACTTTGCCTTGCTGCCGAAGAGGCAGGTATTTCCAGAGATGCCTGCGCCTTTTCAACGGTTGCACTGGGGTCAATGCACACGGGCAAGGGTCCTTATGGCGGCGTACCAAAGCCGGACCTTTTGTTATCAAGCGCTTACACGTGTGGCATTCATGTTCCCTGGTGGGAAGTCATGGAGGATTTCTATAAGGTGCCGCATTTCATCATGGACGGGCCGGTCCTTGCGGGCGCTCCGACAAAACAGGATATTGCGTTTTTTGTTGCGGAAACAAAGAAAATGATTTCCTTTCTTGAAGAACAGACGGGCAAAAAACTGGACATGGATCGACTCAAAAAGTGTGTGGAACTATCCGGTACTGCCAGTGAGTATTTTGCGGATCTTATAGAGTTGAGGAAGAATAGACCCAACCCGATCAGCACGCGCCAAATTGTAGGTGACATGTACCATATTACATCGCTTCCCGGGACAGAGGAAACCACTCAATTTTATAAAGAATTATATGAAGACACGTTGGAAAGAGTCGAAAAGGGATTAGGGGTCGGCTACGAAGAAAAATTCCGCCTTATTTGGGACAACATTCCCATATGGCATGATTTGGACTTGATCGACTATTTTGAAAAACAAGGCATGATTTTTGTTTATGAAACATATTTTACGGCCTATTGGGCAAAAAAATTCATGACGGATGATATATTCGAAAGTCTCGCTCTCAAATATCTCACCAGTTGGACGAACACAAGGCTTCCCCACAAGATAAAAATTATGAGAGATGTTGTCAGGGATTTTCAGATAGACGGTGTTGCTGTATTTGAAAATAAGGGATGCCGTGCGTATTCCACCGGTCAATTGGATGTGGCTGCGACTTTAAATGATGAATTTGGGACTCCTTACCTTGCGATGACCGGAAATATGGCAGACCCCGGTGGACATGACGCTGAGGGGGTAAGACATAAAGTGGATGCCTTTAAAGAACTGCTGGAAAGCCATGCAGCCGCCAAGACTAATGCATAATAATATTTTGACGAATTTTTATTCGCTTCGAACGGGAGATGCCAGATGATTTCTGAATTTAAAAAAATTTATGAACAAAGGGCAGATATTGCCAATGAATGGAAAAAACAAAATGGAAAGGTGGTCGGTTGCTTTAACGCCATGACGCCTCAAGAAATGATTCATGCCGCCGGTGCGTTGCCTGTGCTGATTCAGGATGTCGGCATGGATATTACAGAAGCCAGGCGGTATTTGCCTGAATTTCTCTGCCCCACACTCAAAGATTGCCTTGCCCAAGCCATGGACGGCAAATTGAGTTACATTGACGGCATCATTATGTCACATCTGTGTGAAGGTATGCGCGGGTTCTACGGCGTCTGGGAAAAGAACGCCGGGCTGTCGGATCCCTTACTTATCCAGGTTCCCGCCACATCCGAAGAAAGCGCCCTTACTTTTTATATTGAAGAATGCCGAAAACTCAAACGTTATTTAGAGGAGTTGACCGGAAACCAAATAACGGACGAAGCATTAAAAAAGTCCATAGCCATCTATAACGAAAACCGCGCACTCATAAATAAACTTTATGAGCTAAGGAAACCTTCGCAAAACCGAATAAAAGGATCGGAAATCGTTAGTGTTCTGAATGCCGGTTTGATTATGCCCAAAGAGAAGCATAATGAAATGCTCAAAAAATTTATAGCTGAAAAGACAGCGGAACCTGTTCAGGAAACGGCAGAAGACTCTTTAACGTTTTATCTGATCAGCAATGAGCTTTTTGAAGCCGAGACCATCATGAGTACGATAGAAGCACTTGGAAGCACCGTGGTTTCCGATAATTTGGCCTATGGGCTAAGATACAGCATGGAGCCGGTTGCGATGAATGGCGACCCGATGCTTTCGCTGGCCGACCACTATCTGAATAAAATCCCCTGCCCCGGAAAATTCCGTTCTGACGTGCTTGTGAATAAACTTACGGATTCAATCAAGGAATTGAAATGTAATGGAGCGATTTGGTCTGTTGAAAAATATTGCGATCCCTATATATTTGAATTCCCCATTTTTCAGCAAAGTATGAAAGAAAACGGAATCCCCCTGTTGAAAATTGAAGCAGAAGACGTAAGTAATTCTGGCCGGTTAAAAACCAAAATAGAAGCCTTCGCGGAGATGCTCAGCTAATGATAACAGCGGGTATCGATATCGGGTCTATTACGGCCAAGGCCGCGGTGCTGAAGGACGGCAACATTCTCGGTTCTAAAGTCATTTTCACCGGATACAATTCAAGCCAGGCCGGGAAAAAGGTCATCACGGAACTGATGGATGAGATCGATATCACCATGGATGATCTGGAAGCCGTGGTGTCCACCGGCTATGGCAGAAACAGCGTAGAATTTGCAACAAAAGCCATTACGGAGATTTCATGCCACGCAACCGGGGCCCACTTTCTGGATCCGGATATTCGGTTTATCATCGATATCGGTGGCCAGGACAGCAAAGCGATCCGCATCGACGATAACGGTCGGGTGGTTAATTTTGCCATGAACGACAAATGCGCGGCCGGAACAGGACGGTTTCTGGAGGTTATGGCCCGGGCCTTGGAGGTAGACCTGGACGAATTCGGGAAAATCTGCCTGAAAAGCGAGACACCGGCCAAAATCAGCAGCATCTGCACGGTATTTGCGGAATCAGAAGTTATCTCGCTGATTGGCAAAGGGGAAACCCGTGAAAACATCATTGCCGGCATTCATGAATCCGTGGCCTCCCGAGTGGCGGCCCTGGCAATGCGGGTGGGGGTAGAGAAACCCGTGATGATGACCGGCGGGGTAGCCAAAAACATTGGGTTGCTTAAAGCCCTTGAAGATAAGCTTGAAACCGCCATCAAGGCGTCCCCCCATGCCCAGGTCAACGGGGCCATCGGCGCGGCGGTTTTAGCAGCAAGGCAGACGCAATAAAGATGGATCAAACCTTGATTTGTGATTTTAATGTTCTTTACAATCACAAATCAAGGTGACCCCGGCCCGTAATACCCCTCCCCTTCGATGCAAGTGACCACAGCCATTGTGACGGCTCTATTCCATCTGGAAAAACAGGCACACCCCACCAATCCGTAATTTTTTTTCGGTTCCCAGCAAAATTTTTTCTACTTATTCTAAATTCATCTCTTCGACCGACCGCCCTATAGTTTGTTTTTTTCTCTTTTTTATTGGCATATTATACCATATTTGACCACCCCGCCACATCTGGCTTTGTATTTGCATACGTATTAAGAATATATGCCAGATCCCCAAGGCATCCAAAAGCGAATACACCACATAGAAACGTTTAATATAAATTGCAGTATGCAGTATTAGGATTAAGATCCTCGGCATGTTCGCGGCATTTGCCCATAAAGCGCGTGCGTGCATAACATTACCTGAGATTATGACGGATGGTGCTGCATTTGTTTAACCCGAAACTTTTTTTAAAAGTCGAGTGGCCGGGCATTGTGTGCAACCGGAGGAACCGGCGTTGCATGCAGCAGGGCCGGTGCGCCCTTACTGATGGGATAAACTGATTAAGATATTTTACAAATTGGCAATGGGCATTTTTTTTAATGCAACAGAGGGGTAACAAGACGGAGGAGAAGGTTTTGAAGATTTTACGGTATGGCAGGATGGATGTGCCGGTATGCGCCGGCATGATACTCTTATTTGTGCTGCTGATGTTGGCGGCAGCACCGGGCGCAATCGGGGCAGGCACCGAGCGCCTGACCAACTTCCTGCCGTCGGACAAGCTGTTCGACGTTCAGGTGATCGGGCAGAACATATGGACCGTGGGCTATAAGGGCCGGATCTTTCACTCGGCGAACCTCGGGGCCACCTGGGAGTTCCAGGAGTCCGGCACCCGGGAGCCGCTTTTTTGCGTGTCGTTTGCTGATCTTAAAAACGGCATGGCCGTGGGCGAGTACGGCACCATCATCCGAACCACGGACGGGGGCGCCACCTGGGCCCAGGTCAAACGGTTTTCAGAGAACACCCTCCGGAACGTCTTTTTCATCGACGAGACCCACGCCTGCGTGGTGGGCGCCTATTCAACGATCCTGATGACGGACAATGCGGGGATCAGCTGGACGGACCACAGCCTGAAGGAAGGCGGCGAACCGATCGACGCCATGATCGCAGGGGTTTATTTTACCGATCGTACCAACGGCTGGGCCGCGGGCGAGTTCAGTACGATCCTTCACACCACCGATGGGGGCGCCACCTGGGAGACCCAGGACGCGGGGCTGGAAGACCTCCTGTATCTCACAAATGTATATTTCAGAACCCCCACCGAGGGCTGGGTGGTGGGGATCGACGGGACCATCCTTCACACCACGGACGGGGGCGCAACGTGGACCCTGCAAAAGAGCGGGGTCAAGGACCTTTTGTTAGACATCAGCGTATCAGACAGCGGCATCGGGTTTGCCGTGGGCACACGGGGAGCCGTGTGCACCAGCACGGACGGCGGAAAGAGCTGGTCGGTATTCGACGGGGCGAAAGACTTCCCCAAATGGTGGCTGGGAGCGGTTGCCTTTGACGGCCAGATGGGGGCCATCGTCGGGGGCCGCGGCACGGTCATCGTGACCAACAACCAGGGCCAGCAGTGGCGACTGCTGGACGTGTTTTAGCCCACCCCTACCGGCTGAGAGAACAAACCCGATAATCGAAAAGAGAGAGGATCCTAGAAGTGAAGAAATTTGCAGAACACCTGATCAAGTACAGAGCCTACTGGCTGACGATGATCGTTCTTCTGACCGGCTTTTTCGGCTACCATGCCGCCCAGATGAAGATGGTCACAAAGTTTGACGATCTTTTCCCCCAGAGCCACGAATATATCAAAGTCCATAACATGTTCCGGTCGCTGTTCGGGGGCGCGAACCTGGTGTCCCTGGAGATCGCAGTGGAAGACGGCACGATCTTCAACACCGAGACCCTGGAGAAGATCAAACAGATCACCAAAGAGGTGGAGCTGCTGCCCTGGGTGCACCCGTATCAGATCGTGTCCCTGGCCCGCCGGAACACCAAGGACATGAAGGTCACCAGCTGGGGGATCAAAAACGAACCGGTGATGTTCCCCAATGTGCCAAAGACCCCCGAGGCGATGGAGCAGCTTAAAAAGACCGTGTACCAGAGCGACTCGATCTACGGGAAGATCGTGGCCCTGGACTCCAGATCGACCCTGATTCAGGCGGTGTTCATCGATGACCCCACCACGGGGGAGACCATAGATTACCAGTTGCTGTTCGGCAAACTCCAGGACCTGATCAGCCGGTACGAGGACTCGAACACAAAGATTTCCATGTCGGGCAATCCGGTGCTCTACGGATGGGTGTACAGCTACTTTCCGGAGATGATGCGGATCTTTGCCCTGACGGTGGGCGTTCTGATCCTGCTGTTGTTTGTCTACTTCCGGTCGTTTATCGGCGTGATGCGGCCCCTGGTGTCCGGGGTGGTGAGCACGATCTGGGGCCTGGGGCTGGCTTCGCTTCTGGGGTACAACCTCGATCCGCTGATCCTGGTCATCCCGTTTCTGATCAGCGCCCGGGTGGTGAGCCACTCGGTTCAGATGGTACGGCGGTTTGACGAGGAGTTCTATAAGTACCGGGACGTTAAAAAGGCCTGCATCGAGGCCACCGCCCACCTGTTGGCCCCCGGCCTTCTGGGGACCATCACCGACGCCCTGGGGATCCTGGTCATCCTGGTGGCGCCGATTCCGCTGCTGACCAAACTGGGCCTCATGGGGGCCTACTGGGTGACGAGCATCATCCTGAGCGTGCTGATCCTGGACCCGATCCTGCTGTCGTATCTGCCGGCCCCTGCGCTCAAGGCCGACAGCTTCAAGGAAGAGGCCTGGATTGCCAAACCCCTGGCCTGGATGGGCCAGCTGCCGTTCAAGAAAAGCTCCCGCGTGATCATCCTTACCACCACGGGGGTGATCTTTGCCATCGCGGCGTACTACGCCAAGGACCTCCGGGTGGGAGACATCCATCCGGGGACCCCGATCCTGTGGCCGGACTCGGAGTACAACCAGGCCACCGCCTCGATCAACGCCAAGTACCCCGGTACGGACCAGCTGTTCGTGATCTGTGAGGGGAACAAGGAAGGGGACATGTTTTCCCCTGAGGCGATCGAGCTGATGGAGGACTTTCAGTTCCAGATGGAGTCGATCCCGGAGATCGGCGGATCGGTATCGATCGCCAGCGTGACCCCCCGGGTGAACGCCTCGATGCATTACGGGGACCCCAAGTGGGGGATCCAGGCGCTGCACGATCCGCAGTACATGGCGATGTTGACGTTCATGTTCGCCCAGGGGTGCGAGCCCGGCGAGATGGACCGTTACATGAGCCGTGACAACCGGCTGGCGAACATCATCTGCTTTGTAAAGGACCACAAAGGGGTGACGATCGAGAAGGTGATGGAAAAGGCCAAGGCCTTTATCGCGGCGCACCCGTCGGAGCGGATCACGTTCAAGCTGGCCGGTGGGCTCATTGGTATCCTGGCGGCGGCGAACGACGTGATCGCCCGGAGCGAGACCCTGGCCATCGTGCTGGCGCTGGTGGTGGTGTTCCTGACCTGTGCCATTACGTACCGGTCGTTTGTGGCGGGGTTCCTGTTCGTGATCCCGCTGGCGGTGTCGAACTATCTGACCTTTGCATACATGGCCTCCAAGGGGATCGGGATGAACGTGAATACGCTTCCGGTGACGACCCTTGGGATCGGTCTCGGGGTGGATTACGGGATCTATATCGTCAGCCGCATGGCCGAGGAGTACGCGGTGGTAAAGAGCTATCGCCAGGCCTCGATCAACGCCTTGTCCACCGCCGGCGGGGCGGTGCTGTTCACCGGCACGACCCTGATCGCATCGGTGATCTTCTGGTACTTTTTATCGAGCCTCCGGTTCCAGGCGGAGATGGGGCTTCTTTTGGCGATCTGGATGTTCATCAGCATGGTGGGGGGCCTTATCCTGATCCCGACCATGGTGGCCATCATCCGGCCCAAGTTCATCCAACGGGTGGTGATCAGTGCGTAATCAACTTTTTACTGGAAGTAAACATTCGCCTTGTAGGAAGTGAAAGGAGGTAATCGGCCGGGCAGGGCAAAGGGGCAGAGGGGAGTTTGTTTGGACCAAATGACAACAAGCCAACAAAAGGAGAGAATCGGTGATGACTAAATTTAGACGCTTGCGGGTTTTTATTTTAATGATACTCGCGCTGATGTTTCTGGTGCCGAGTACAGGGCTATGTATCGAGTGGGCTGACGGCAAAGTCTCGCTCAACGGCGTGTTTCACCAATGGACCGGGTATCGGTTGGGGACCTACGGAAATGAGCGGGGAGAAGGGCTTTCCATGTTCCGTAACAGCCTCCAGCTGGAAACCGAGATTCAGATTTCGGAAAAGACTTTTTTCCATGCCATCTGGCGGGGAGACATCGAACCCGAATACGATATTGAAGAAGACGGGATTAATTTCGGGAATTTTGAAGATGACCACCTCACCGAGAGTGACCTGAGGGAATACTATATCGGCAGCCAGCTCACCGACAGGCTCTGGGTTGCGCTGGGCAGGCAGCAGCTCGTTTGGGGCGATGTGGCCGGGTTCCGGGTCATGGACGTGGTCAACCCCCTGGATTTGAGATGGCATTTCAATCAGGAGAGCTGGGAAGATATCCGGATTCCGCTCAACATGGTCAACGCGATTATCAGCGTTCCGGAATATAACGGTAACCTTCAGCTTGTCTGGGTGCCGGGGATCGATCCGGACTATCTTCGGGTCAACCGCTCCTATGGCACGCCGGACCACCGTTGGGGGGTGAACAATCCACCGGGAGCATTGGCGCCGGGAGACGTGGTTGCATTGGGCGCCCTGGATGAAAAGGCGGAGCCGGACGGAATCGACAACACGTTGAGCGACAGCGACATCGGGTTCCGGTGGCAGCAGACGATCGGCGGGTTCACCTATGCGATCATGGATATGTACAAGTTCAATGACGCGCCGGCGGTATGGGCGGATGCTAGCGGATTTCATGTGAAGCATCTTCGCCAGAACATCTTAGGGGCCTCTTTTAACTGGTTTGACAATTACACGGAAGGTGTGTGGCACGGTGAGATCGGTTACTTCCACGACCTGCCGTTCACCAGCAACACGTACTCCCTGGAGCGCAAGGACACGATCAAGTTTGCCCTGGGATATGACCGCAACACCTATTTGCCGTTCTTGAATCCCACCCGAAGCCTGCTGCACACAATCACCTTTATCGGCACGTATATCCTTGACCATGACGACAACCTCATTACTCCCGGATTCTCCGACTGGGAGATCAAGGAATTTGATCTGTTTATTGTGCTTCTCTTTAACTATGGCTGGTCCTCTGAGAGGTGGAATTTCTATCTTGTTCCAATGGGAAACATTGACCGGAAATGGGGGGAGATTCAGACGTGGCTTGACTTTAAGCCCCGATGGCTCAATGGTCTGACCATGACCGCCAAAGTGAACTATTTCTTTTCGGAAAGCCCGTACGTGGGGGATTTTGGTTTAATCCGCGGAAACTCCGAGGCGCTGTTTGAGATTAAATATGAATTCTAGGAGAAATAAAGGAGACGCATATGTGTAGGAAACTGACACGCAAAAATCTTTTGGTCGCAATTTTTCTGTGCGCCGGGATGCTAATGTTCCTGGCACCCGCCTCCCAGGCTATAGAAGGAAAGGCAGGGGAAGTCATTAAAACAGTTCAGGACCTCCAGGACCTCAAGGCAAAGGGCCTTCTTTGCGAGGGATTTTTCAGGGACTGGAAGGAACTAATCGATAACAATTACACAGTTCCAATCGTGGAGACCACCGACTGGGCGCGATGCCACAGCCCGGCGTATTTAAAAGTAAGTGAGGCAAACAGGGGAAAGGCGAAGCTCGGGCCCAAAGGCGAGCTGGAAAATTATGAGGGCGGCCGGCCGTTCATGGACCTGAAAAAGGATGATCCCCAGCTGGGCGTCAAACTCATGTGGAACTACTGGTGGCATTATGCGTCCGACGCTTTTCCGACCGAATGGAATTATTATCTCACCGACGCAAAAGGCAATGTCAAAAGGCTGTGGGGGGTTGCCGACAACTGTCAGTATAACTTCCGGACCGATGTCGAGCCCAAACCGATGTTTGACCCGAAGTCTCCTGAAGTCAAAAATAAATTTTTCATCACTTTCCTGGGCCCCTTTGAATCCAAAGGACTATCTCAGATCAGGGTAGCCTACATTGACTCGAGTCGAAAAGTGGACGCCTGGGTTTACGTTCCGGGCTTGCGACGGGCAACACGTTCCGGCGCAGCCGCCGGGTGCGATGCCCTGGGTGGCTTTGTGTCCGTAGCAGACGACGATTACGGATTTTCCGGCAATATCATCGATTTTGACTGGAAATATATAGGGGAAAAAGAAATGCTGGTCCCCACCCTTCATCCCACGCCGCCTGCGGATCCATGGCCGATTCCCAAAGGGCTGCACGCCCCGCTGGCAAAACTTGAAAAAAGGAAGATGTTGATTGTGGAGGGAATCCCAAGAGATCCCAATTATTGTTATTCCAAACGGCGGATCTATATGGAAGCTGATACCTTCATTATTATCAATTCGGAGAATTTCAATCAGGCCGGTGAACTGTGGAAAAATTACTGGGAAGGTTTTGCCGTAATTGAAAATGAGCCGGCTGTCGGTGGTGCTGCTCTATCAGTCGCCACCGGGGGCTGTACCGATTATTTTATCGGGGAAGGCGGACCGCTGACGATCATGGCAGCTGAGAGTAATAAAAGATATAAGCCCGCTGATTTTACAATTGATGCCATGCGGCGACGCGGCCGGTAAGGTTTCGTGTCAACCAATATGAATGTCCCCCTTCTGCAACTGTCCGGGGGGGCCCTAAAGCATCAAAAGATGCTTGGGCTTCCCCGGAAAATTAAAAAATATGATACAATGAGGTATCCGTGTGATTTCTTGATATCACTATTGTTAAATCTCACCTTGGTCATTTGGATATTTTAATGAATTGACATCATATTTTTTCGATCCTGGGGACCTTAACTGACGCGTATTTCACTAAGGAGGTAATACATGAGAAGAAACAGACGTTTGCTTGTTTTGACCGTTGCCATTTCACTGGCAATATGTCTCCAGTTTGGGCTTGTCCCCCAGGCCCAATGTGCAGACACCAGGATTGTCCGGATTTATGCCCAGATGGTCCCTGGTGTCTCCACCCGAATAGAACCGGCGAACCTGTGGGTCACCCCCGGTACGGTGGTGGTCTTTGCCAATTGGGGAAAGTCGGAAGTAAAGATCAATTTCAAGGAAGGGGCCAAGTGTGATGCGGCCACCGTGGCGGCCGGCGGGTTTGCCGTGGCGGAAGGGTGTTATGTCACCGATATGTGGATCCCCTACGGTGGGACCACCAGCTTGAAATTCGATAAGGAAGGCGAGTACGACTACACGGTGGTGTATAAGAACATCAAGGCCGAAGAAAAAGGCTCACTTACCGTAAAGACAGAGCTTGACTAATCTATTACCAAAGGGTGCGGGGATCACGAGGTGCCCGCACCCCTGAACAGTCCAGAAATTCATCCATATGCAGGAGCACCGATATGAAAATTATGGTTTGCGCAGATGGGGCAAAATCATCAGAGAAAGCGATAGACGTGGCGGCGCAGTATGCCAAAATATCATCCTCTTCTTTGATGATTTTACATGTGATTGAAAGCGAAGTCAGGCGAAACGCCTCGGAATATGACAGTTACGGTGAAAAGCAAAAACAGGCGCAGGCAATCATTGATGATGCGCTTGAGATTGCAGCAGGGGTAGCGTCGGGACTCGCGGTATCGACTCGGATTGCCGCAGGGCCAATTTCTGCCGAAATCGTTCGGATCGCCGAAGCGGAAGGGTTTGGCGCCATATTCGTAGGATCGGGTGGCAGTAGCAAAATCAAAAAAATGCTTCTGGGCAGTGTAACGGATGATGTGATCCACTATGCCCATTGTCCTGTAACCGTGGTGCGGTAAGCATTAAAATAAGGAGAAAATGAAATGGGCGAATTTTTATCGTGTACCGATGGTTCTGAATATGCAGAGAAAGCCGTGAAGGCAAGCGCCCGGTCCGCAAAATACGCAGGATATGGGTTGACCCTTTTGCATGTGATTGAAGATGTGGTCAGCTATGCCGAACTGCCGGATGACCCCGGGTTTAAGATCCGGAAGGAAAAGGCCAATGAGATTCTGAAAAGCGCCCAAAAGATCGTGGCATCGATCGACAACGCTATTGTCTGTAACCTGAGGATTGCCCATGGGCCGGTGGCCTCAGAGATCGTTCGGATTTCTGTGGAGGGCCGCTATGATGCCATTTTCATAGGATGCAAGGGCACCCGCGGCATTAAACGCATGCTGTTGGGAACGGTGACCGACGAGGTGCTTTCCCACGCCCATTGCCCAGTGACAGTGGTTAGATAAGATCATTTTGACGTTCCATTTATGGAATGACGGTCTCCCAGCAGCAAGAAAAATAGCCGTTCATACATAACCCCAGTTTGACAGATGGACTCTTAGCCATTACGATGCGCGCCATGAGGTCATCGATCATGCTCCCAGCAACCACCCTGCAATTTTTCCTCTTTGTTTGACGGAATACCATCTGCCCTGGTTCTGAGAAATCCACTGCGATCGAGCCCCATTGCCAGAACAATATATAGATGTATTCCATTGTTAACCATACGATCACAGAATTTAATAAAGTAAAAGGAGACGATTCTAATGGAACGATTTAAGGACAAGGTAGCGATTATTACCGGGGCAGCCCATGGGCTCGGCGCCAATCATGCGCTTGCGTTTGCGCGTGAAGGCGCGGATGTTGTTGTGTCTGATATTTGCCAAGATATAGAAGATGCCACCTATGGAATGGGGTCGCAAGATGAAGTGAGTGGTGTTATCCAAAAAATTCAGGACATGGGACGTCGGGCCATCGGGGTCAAATGTGACGTATCAAAGGCAGATGAAGTGGAGGCAATGGTCCAAAGGGCGATCGATGAATTTGGAAAAATCGATATACTGGTGAACAATGCCGGAATTGCCTTTGTTGCCACCCCCATTTGGGAAGTGACAGAATCTATTTGGGACCTCACGATGAATGTAATGCTCAAAGGGACTTTTCTGTGCACCAAAGCTGTCCTGCCCCACATGATTAAACAGAAATCAGGCAAAATAGTGAACGTCAGTTCCATTGCCGCCAAAGGGAACCGATATAATGTGCCCTATTCCGCCGTTAAGGCCGGTATTGAAATCTTCACGTTAGGGACAGCCAAAGATGTAGGCGAACACAAGATTAATGTCAACTGTGTGGCCCCTGGTTCCGTTCGAACGCCGATGGTAAATGGTGCGCTCAATGACATTTCAAAGGGTATGGACGCTTCACCGGATGATATCTATCAAGAGGTTGTTAAGCAGATGCAAATTCTGGGCAATGGTATTTCAATGGATGATATCACTAACGGGGTTCTGTTTCTGTGTTCCGAGGAAGCCCGAAACGTCAATGGGCATACGTTATACGTGGATGGGGGCTTATTGCATCTTGATATGGAGTAGTAGGTCGCACTCAACACTTCATAAAGAAAATCAGCGCCGTTGCTTTGAGGGTGGCGCCATATTAAAGGCATTTACCCTCGAAGCCGCCAAAATCGGAGGCCTCAAATCCTAAAAATCAGTTGACGGTATTTCAACGTTAAGATTTTGCCCCGAACTGGTAATCACAGATCGTTCAATGACATTTTTTAGCTCCCGAATATTTCCTGGCCAGGAATATGCTTGGAGAGCCCTCATGGTTTTTAACGGGAGCGCTTTAAATTCTTTTCCTTCCCGGTTGCCAAATTGTTTACTGAAGTGAGCCACCAACAACGGAATATCTTCCAAGCGCTCCCTTAGGGGGGGAACCAGAATCGGAAAAACATTGAGCCGGTACCACAAATCTTGACGAAATTTTCCTTCCGCCATTTCATTTTCGAGATCTTTACTTGTCGCAGCGATGAGTCGGGCATCGGTTTTTACGGTCTTGTTGCCACCAACCCTTTGGAATTCACCGTCTTCAATCACACGTAATAGTTTTGATTGGAGCGCCAACGGCAAATCACCAATCTCATCCAAAAAAAGCGTCGTGCCATTGGCCTCCTCAAACCGGCCCAGCCGCCGGGCCGCAGCCCCGGTAAAAGCGCCTTTCTCGTGACCGAACAGTTCACTTTCGATAAGACTGGGGGCAAGAGCAGCACAGTTGATCTGAACAAGGGGCCTGTCCTTACAAGTGCTCAGATTATGAATGGCCCGTGCAATAATGCCCTTTCCCGTACCGGTCTCGCCAAGGATCAATACCGTTGAAGGGGTGGTCGCCACCTGCTTTGCTTTGGTCAGAATACTGCTAAGAGCACCACTTTTTCCTACCACATCATAAATGGCACTTTTGAATTCTAAATCGATTTCCTTTCTAAGATACGTATAATCAGACTCTGCCAGCTTTTTTAGCCGTTTTATTTCCGAAAAAGCATTTTTTAATTTAATTTCAGACTGTTTTCGCATAATCGCGTTAATGAACACCTCACCAAAAAGACGAAGTCGGGGGATTATATCCTCCGACCAGGTGCGATATTGTCTGGTCGTGGCGATGTTCATGGTCCCCTTAATGGAACCGGCAAACATGATAGGCACAATCACGGAGGATTTTACACCAAGGGCTATATGAAGCTGTTTTGAAATCTGGCCTTCCTCAGGGATGTCTTCCGGGGTCGACCAGACAATCGGTTTTCCCTGATGCCATTGGTCAAAAATATAACGATAGTTCTTTGAATCAAGGGTCGGATTATCCTTCAGCCATTCGATCAACGCCCTGTTAGCAGGCTGCGTCTCATCCAAGAACCATATCAGGGGTTTTGCCACAAAAAAACTTTCATCGTTTTCATCAACCAAATAGAGAATACAAACATCGACCCCAAGAAGTCGGTTGAGGCGGCTGAAATCATTCGTCAGAACCTTTTCAAGTCTTTTAGCGGACAAGTTAATATAGGACGCTGATATTTCCGATAGATGCTGCTCGAACCGTTCCAGATCCAGAAGCGTGTCAGCAGAATGAAACCGATTTAAGGCACTTTTAAGAATATTAGCACCATAAAGCAGGTGCTCGATCAGTTCTCCAGTGAACAGCTCCTTATCTTCAGAAGCAAAAACAAGGGCATATCGTTTTTCATCTTCCGTTTGAATGGGGATCGCCAGCTCTCTGGTATCTCCCCCATCCCATAAATGTCCATCAGAAAACTGTTTGTTAGAAAGTGCCTCTGTAGCGTTGTCGTGTTGTAGAGGGGGAAATGCGGATTTATCTGTGAAAAAACCAGGTATACCCGCTTGAAAGCCCAAAGCGGTATATGCATACATCATGTGATACGTTCGTTCCACCGGATGTATCTCAGCAAGAACAATCTGTGAAAATGGGCCGTAGCGCCCCATCTCATCGATTCCACGGTTGATTTCCTTTCTTAAGTCCTGCGCCGGCAGTTCAACGAGCTTTGCCGCAAAATCGAAAAGCAACTTTCTGAATCCTGCCACTCCAGTACGAGGTTGTACTGAAACTGGAATTGGAATCGCCATGTTTCGTTTCCGCAAAATTGTTTATTTTAATAAAATTCGTAAAAAGGATCAGGCAATGTTTTTCAACCAGATTTATTCCCGCTTTAAAAAACCAAGAATAGATACACCATGTTTTGGTTCGGGGTCAAGGGATGCAAATTGACATTGACGAACTCTCATCACGCGTGGCAACTGCTATAGGAAACGAATTTTTCGCAGAAAAGTTCCATTTTTGAATCGATTGGAATTTTAGTTAGAAAAGATTGCGTATGCACGAGGACATCACTATCGCCTTTACTCACAAAAGGGTTTCGGCGAATTTTGACTCTATCCGAAGGTAACTATCTGGCCCGCCCGGAACCTTGGCGGAAATTGCCTTCCACTCTGGGCTGTTTACAACGACAGGGAAAACTGCCTTGCATTGGTCCTTATCCTGCCAGCGAATGATCCAGGTGATGTTTGCTGATCCGAGATTGTCCTGGGGTTGGCCTTTTATGTCAGATGGCTCATCGGTATTGACCCAAAAGCCTATAATGTCCATGTTACGCGATAAATAGGGAAGCGCTTCGGTCCTCGCCCACTTTTTATAAGCCTCGAAATAATCCGGTTTGAAATGATAGTTACGTATCTCATATATCATCCTGCTCTCCTTCCGACCATATAAATTGGATCCATGGTCACTGCGTTATCCACTTTCTTTCCATCCAAGGTACCTCTTAATTTTATACGATATTAAATGCGTCTTATGTAAAAGTGGTTGGGGAGGCAGAAAAAACACCATGGGAATGGTGAATAGAAACAAAAATCCAAAGAACGCTGATACATCGTTATAGGCAAGCATCGTGGCCTGTAAATTCACGAACCTGTCAAACAACGCATGCACCGTCTGTTGCAAAGCATGCGCGTTTAGTCCGATTTCGTTCAGAACCTTTGCAAATATTTGACTAAATTCTGTGTAGTTATGGTTTGAAGGGGTGACATGATCGACCATATAGGAACGATGAACCTGCTGTCCACGAGCAACAATCGTCGCCGCAATTGCATAACCGATATTGCCGCCAATCCTGCGTGAAAGTGTATACATGCTTGCGGCGTCTGTCAGGTCTGACCGTGATACGGTTGAAAGGGACAACGTGCTCAGCGTTACAAACATAAACGGAATACCCATCCCCTGGATCAGCATCATCGGAACCAGGTCCCAGAAACCGATCGTTAATGACAACCGCGAAAGATCATAGAAGGACCAAATGATAATCATGATACCCACTAATACCAATGCCCGGGCATCCACATGGTTATACAGACGCCCTACAATCGGCATGAAAAGTACCAGCATGAATGCCCGTGGGCCCACCACCATTCCTGCATCAAATGCCGAGTATCCCAGTAAATTCTGAGTTAACTGGGGAATAATAAAGGTTGAACCGTAAATAGCGATGCCGAAAACAATCGATATTAAAGATCCCAAACTCAGAGGAATATCCCTTAGAATTCGTATATTTACAACCGGTTCCGGGGTCTTCATCTCCCAAAAAATAAAACCAATCAGCGCTACGCCGCAAATAATAGTCCCCATCAATATCAGACGCGATTCAAACCAATTTTCGCTTTGCCCCTTTTCCAGAACGACCTGCATGGTGGTAAGCGTAACGGTTAAAAGGATGATTCCGCCCCAGTCAATTTTATGGATACCGCGTCGCAGGTAGGGCGGATCATGAACAAAGGTTGCTACCATCAGCATCCCGACGATACTCACCGGAACATTAACGAAAAAAACCCATGGCCATCCGAAGTTATCGGTCAACCAGCCGCCAAATATCGGTCCAGCCGCGGGCGCTAAAACAACCCCCATGCCGAAAATGGCCATGGCCATCCCCTGTTCCTCCTGGGGAAACGACTCTCTTAAAATGGCCTGAGAAACCGGGATCAACGCGCCGCCGCCGATCCCCTGCAGAATCCGGTAAAACAACATCTGGTGAAATGTGGTTGCCGTTCCGCAGAGTACAGAACCAACGGTAAAGAGTCCGAACGACCACAAATACAGTCGTTTGCGACCAATGAGTGTGCTGAACCACCCCGCCATGGTCACCATAATGATTTCTGCGATGCTATAGGCCGTGGCCACCCAGGTAATGGTGGACATGTCTTCACCGAACGCCCCCATCATATGCGGCATGGCAACATTGACGATGCTGATATCCATGACAGCCATAAAGGCCCCAAAGATGACCGTAAACGCCATCAGCCATTTGTTGACCGAAAGGTCCGGCGACACAGAATTTTCAGAAGAAGTGCTCATGAATTGAAATGAGGTAATTTATGGTTCATAGCCATCGCTGGGTAGGGTTATTTGCCCCCGACATTGACATCCGGAACCACGGACATCCCCGGCGTGAGAAGTACGGGGAAATTTTCCTGTTTTCCTTCTATAAAAATCTTCACCGGTATTCGTTGAACGACCTTAACATAATGGCCGGTGGCATTCTCAGGGGGCAGAAGACTGAATTTCGCTCCCGTACCGCGCTGTATGCTGTCCACATGCCCCTTCAAGGCAAGATCCGGATAGGCATCCACCGAAATATCAACCGGTTGGCCTGGTTTCATGTGCGTTAACTGCGTTTCCTTAAAATTGGCCGTTACCCATACGGTTGGTGGGACAATGGCCATAAGGGTTTGCCCCACCTGAACGAATTGACCGGGTTCGGCACGCTTTTTGGTCACAAACCCGTCGCAGGGTGCTGATATTTTGGTATAGGCGAGGTTCAAACTGGATTGGGCCATTTTCGCCGTTGCAAAATCAACGTTTGAGCGAGACGCATCCGCCTGAAAACGACTCCGCTGGACCTGTTTTGGGGCAGAGTGGGCAGCAACAACCCGAGCATGCGCCTTTCTCAGGTTGGCCTCAGCTGTTTTAAGTGCAGCCTCGGCCTCCTTGATTTCCGCTTTTTTCGCATCCGCCTTTTTCTGGGCGACCATTAAGGCTAAGGCAGACATTTTTTCAGTCACCACTGCGTGATCCAAATCCTGTTCTGAGATTGTGCGAAACTTTGCCATTTCCTGAAACCGTTTCAAATCCTTGGCATCAATTTGGCGCCTTGAATTAGCTCGTTCAGCTTCTGCAATGGCTTCATCAAACTCGGCCTTGGACACAGAAAGCCGTGCTTTTTCTTCTTCTACCACGGCTTTTACGGCTTCTTCGTTATCCATTGCCTCTGCCAGTTCTGCAGTTGTATTGACTTTAGTCAACTCAACTTCAATATGTCGACTCTCCTCGGTTGCTTTTGCCGATGCCAGCTCAGCTTTTGCCACCTCGAGCTGGATTTCAAAATCCCGCGAATCCAATTCCACGAGAAGATCGCCTTTTTTGACCCACTGATTATCATTGACATAAACGCTGGTAACATGGCCTGAAATTTTGGGGCTGACCGAAACAATGGTTCCTTCAATAAATGCATCATCGGTTGATTCGTGAGACAATGCATGAAAATAGTACGGCACAAAAAACGCACACGCCAAGAGAATCAGGACAACAGATCCCCATCGGATTACTTTCTGCTTTCGCGAAAGCCCAGTTGATTTTGATGGTGTTTCGGCTATCGCCGCATCCTTATTGCTGGATTCAGCATCAACGTTCTGAATTTCTTTTACCATAACTACTAGGTTCCATTTCTTGTGGATCTGTTGCCAGTGGTGAAAAATTGGGAGTTAAAACACCCGCTGCCCGCAAAAGCCTCAGGTAATCAATATTGAAATTGAATGTCGCGGTGGTAAGCGCCAGTTCGGCGGATAGCAGGCCATCCTGCGCGGTGAGACGCTCGAGGTTGGTCCCGATCCCGGCGGAAAAGGCAGCATTGGCCTGCTTCAGCCCCGCCTGTGCGGCGGTTACCTGTATGCCCAGTTGATGGATCTGCTGGTCATCCCTTTCAAGATTATCCAAAGCCAACTGCAAATCCTTTTGCACTTTTCGCTGTATATATCGTTCGGCAAGGTGGGCCTGTCGCAATTTCGAATAGGCCGCACGGACATCCGCGTGTATCAGGCCTGCGGAAAAAATCGGAATATTGGCCTGGATCACCGCGGTCCAATCCACATCACTGGGAAAAGAGTCTCGGGATAGGTAGCTGCTCAGGTTTAGTGAAATCTCGGGGAAATATTTCCCCCAGGCCGCCTCCACTTCCGCCGTTGCCAATGCCACGGTTTCATGGGCAGCAATAAGATCCTGTCGATGTGAATCTGCCAGCATCTGCAAGTGTGCCATCTGCCGACCTGCTGACGAAACCGCCAGCCTGTTGGTTAGCGGTCCGGCTATTTCGGACACACCGATTAAAAACGCCAGCATGGTTCTGCCGTTTTTCACGTCATCCGCCACTTGAATTAACCGATTCTGTATTTCAGCAAGTTGTGCTTCTGCTAGCGAGACATCCATCGGACGGGCAACCCCCACCCGCGCCTTCACCCGAACATCCATTAACCGGCAGTTATAGACGCCGAGCGTATTCTGCAGCACCCGGGCCTTTTCTTCTGAATGCATGATCTGATAATAGGTCTCTGCCACATCGAGCATGAGAATCGATTGACGATCCAGCAAGCCTGCCCGCTTCATTCGGATGGAAGCGTCGGCAGCCTTGAGAGATTTCCAATCACGAACCAAATTGAGGTTCATATTTCCCTCTATCGGGAGATCCATTGTTTCTTCTGGCATGAATTCAGTGATAAGCGGATTGTCAGCCCCAAGAGAGGTCTTTTCCTGACGCATGAATGCAGGGGCCAGCCTGATGGTCGGTAAAAATGCCGCAAAGGCACGATCTTTGTTGATCAATGTTTGGAGAAAATCTTCACCTGTAATGGCCAACTGCTCATTATGTGCGTTAGCAAGTTCCATTGCCTGTTCCAGCGTCAGGGGATTTTCAGGAGAAAACGATCTATCCGGTGCGGACATTTCAGCATCAAGAACGTCTCTGTAAAGCTTTACATCCCGTTCTTGATTTACGGCGCATCCGCTCACGAATAACACCAGCAATAAGCTGGTGATGGATCTGATTATATATTGGGTCATATACTTGGTCATATATTGGGTGGGCAGTGGCTTCAAATCCTTCCCTCTTTTATTTTTATCGCGCTTTCGATGAACCACAAAATGTGATCGATCAGAATTTCCCGTTCAACGGTTTCAATGCCCTCGATCAAGGAAAACCGTACCATTCCCGCAATGTATAACGCCGTCAGTTCCGGATGGGGATCCATGAAAACATGCCGATCGATGCCGCCTTGAATGATGGATTCAATCAGAGCGATGAGTTCCGTGCGTTTGGCGTCCCACAACGCCTGATTTTTAGGCCCCCAGCCGGGAATGGTGCGCATCACTTCAAACTGATGGGGGTTGTCATAGGCAAAACCGACCATTTCATGAACAACAATCTTCAGGTTGTATAGGGGTCTTTCCGAAGCCTGTTGGATTCTTTGACCAAGCTGTTCGATCAAACTGGAAACACCATGATACAGTACACAAAAATATAGATCATCCTTGTTCTTGAAATAGGTGTAAAGCGACCCTTTGCTGACTGCAGCTATTTCTGCGACATCGCTTAACAGGACTTTATGAAAAGGTTGGGTGGCAAACAGCTTAGTCGCCGCAGCCAGAATTTTGCTTCGCTTCTCTTCATCCATCACCTGCATCTGTCTTACCACCTTTTTGCAAAATGTGAACCCCTCGAATCCTGACCGGGCACAGGCCTGCCGGTCACGAACGCATCAGTGGTCTCATCTTATCGTTTCGATGTAATTCGCAATTTAATCGCAATAAACCAGTGTCAGCAAGGTATTAAAAACCTTTTGCGTTTTGTTTACGCTCGATTGGGGGACGAATTTGGTTTGCAATGGAAACGACGACGTCCTCAGCGGTATCAATCGTTACCAGCGACATATCAATTGAAAGATGATAGTTGCGGGCGTCATACCATAACGTTTCAACGATTTTTTCAACGTAACGCTGCCGGTTACGATCTGATTCTTCCAACATTTTTTCAGCGTCGGTTGCAGTGTCAACGCCATAAAATTCAATGAGGCGCTTGATCCGAACCGCCCGTGGCGCCCAAATAAAAAGATTCAGCGATTTTGCTTTTCCGGCAAGCACATGAAAACCACACCGCCCAATGAAGACGCATGATCCGCTGGCTGCCAGGCGCAAAAGAACCCTTTCTTTCGCGTCAATCACCTGTTCATCTGAAACTTTTTGCGGCGAAAAACGATTCATTATAAACTCGGGGCCACCGGTTGAAAATTCTGCTACTACCCCGGCCCAAAAACTACGGATGCGCTCCTCACGATGGGACAGTTCAGCCTCGCTCATTCCCAGTTCTTCCGCTGCCTGGCAAAGAATTTGACGGTCTATGTAAGCATATCCCATCCGCTGGGCGAGCCGCCGCCCCAATTCTGACCCGCCGCTGCCCAGCTGCCGGGCAATGGTAATCTGGAATGGAAACTTATCGGTCATACAGGCAATATTTCTTATTTACATGTTTGCAAGCGAAGTGCCTTGAATCGTCAAAGCGAATATTCCCCCATGAATTAAATACTGACTGGCCAGTACAGCTCATAGAGAAATAATCCCCTCACGCACTCATGTCAAGAAATGATTATTTTAAAATCATGTATTTATCAGCCGCAATGGTTCATAATAGAAAGTTTATCGCCAGACGGTCAATTTCATATGACAGGGAGCCCCACCCTACTGACAACTACGCGGGCTTACAGGTCACCACAGCACGACCGGACAGTGCGCCATTTCGCAAGGCATCGAGCGCTTCGAAAAGCTGATCAAATCCAAATTCCTGATACTCTATTGAAATCTTTCCCCGCTGTACCAAATCCACAATGGCCTGTAACTGAAGAAGCGTTCCGCCTTGTGAAAACCGCACATCGATACCCGGCAAAACATTTCCCCAGAAAAACGGGAGGGTCCCACCGCCCAGCCCGTTGATCGTAATAATCCCAAGGGCACGGGTGATCTTGGCACCAAGGGCCATGGTCGCATCGATCCCAACAAAATCAAAAACAGCATGAACCCCTTTGTCATTCGTAAGGGCCATAATTTTATCAGCAGCATCTTTATCGGAGACGACAAGGTCGCTGGCACCAAGCTCCTTTGCGATCGCCAACCGCTCCTTGCTGGTATCAACAGCGATAATCATGGCGCTCGTTAACTCCCGTACAAACTGTAGGGCATAATATCCCAGGCCGCCAACCCCGATGACCACGGCAATCCCATCTCCCGGTATTTTACAGCGGGCATAATCAACCGCGCCATAAGCGGACAAGGCAGCGTCCGTTAAGGGCGCATATCGAATGGGATTCTCCTTCCCCAAGGAGATAAGCTGATGGTGGTCGGCAATCATGAATTCTGCAAGCCCCCCATCGGCCTTATACAGCCCTCTGGCCACCATCGATTCGCAGTAATTACCACTGCCGGAAAGGCAGGGCTCGCATTTGCCGCAGGAGGACATACAGGAGGATATCACCGGCTCTCCTATTTCAAAGCCCGAAACGCCAGGCCCTAATTGTTCCACCCATCCGGAATTTTCATGCCCCAAGGTAAATGGACCGATCCACGGCGACAGCTCAATGCCTCGGTCAATAACTTCAAGATCGGTGCGACAGATCCCTGCTCCTCCCATCCGGAGAAGTACCTCACCGGTACCCGGCTTGGGCACTTCAACGTCCTGAAGCACGGGTGGTTTTCCCAACTCTAAAATCCGATACGCCTTCATCATTTTTCTTTCCATCTAACAGTCTCCGTATCATCTCAGATTAATGGTTTCGGCAAAATATGTAACTTCTCGTAATTATTTAATTATGTCATTCCATATGGTGTTAATCTCGTCCTGGGGTACATCAAATACAGAATTGCTTGGCGGAATCACTTCTTCCCGCACAAAATCCGGCATCCGGATCAATGTTGGATCAATCCCTGCCTTTTGGTTGAATTCTAATTCATTTTTTATGGCATTCACGCCCAGAAGGGGAATATCCGCCTCTGTGAGCGTGGTGCCGTAACGAGCGTTGAGCAGGTCTGCAAAATGCGACAGAATGGGGGCCACTGTGGGAATGGCGAACATGCAATATCCGAGGCTGTCTACGGCCGCCAAAAATATCTGAAGTTCTTTTGATCTCTGGATCTGCCCTTCTTTTCCATACGGATCCGCATAGTCCATACCAGCAGTATGGTCCGCTCCCATGGGAGATGTGGCGTAGGTCACACCCGCCGTCTTGCAGGCTCTGGGATCATGGGCAGGCAATGCCTGCCCCAGAACCGCTGGAATCCTTTCTATCCCGAACTCTTTTGACACGGCCACGGTCCCCTGACCGAGAATTACCCCAAACGGTGTGCCTTGACCGATTTCTTTAATGGCTCGGATCACGCCTGGGGCATCTCCGAACTGCAGTTTTCCAGCAGCCATTGCCTGGGATAATGCGCTGCCGATTTCTATGGTGTCCACTCCCAACTCGTCGCATAGGCGATCCATTTCAGCCACCGCATCCACGTCCCCGATCTTGAGGTTGGCACCCAGCATGGCAATGGTTTCATATTCCAATCCCGAGGTAAGATAGTTGCCCTCCTTACTGTGAAATGCCACGGAACACCGGACGACACATCCCGGCATGCATCCGTGCATTTTGCCACCCCTTTTGGTGTTGATCTCCTTTATGGCATCACCCGCCAGGGTTTCAAAGGATTCAAAGGAACCCATCCTGTAATTTTCAGTGGGCATGCTACCGATCTGGTTGGTTACAGGGACAAATCCGGGAGTTCCCAGGGTGCTGAGCAGCAAGGGGCCTGTTTCATCCGATTTGATCACTTTCACCAGTTTTCTGACTGTCTTCTGAAACAGGGCGACATCTTTCATGGCGACCTTTGACACACCTGAATCGTCAATAACAACCGCCTTTAATCCCTTTGATCCCATAACAGCACCTAAGCCCCCCCGGGCGGCGTGGCGAGCAGGATTTCCGTCCTGGTCCGTTACTGCAATGGTGGCAGCAGCCATTTTCATTTCGCCGGCAGGACCAATGGAAAATACACCCACATGATCACCAAACCGCTTCTTTAAAGCAGCCACTGCATCATAGTTTCTCATGGCGGACAGATCATCGGCCGGTAATAGCTCACAACCATCTTTGGAAATTTTTACGATCCAGAGGCCGGCGTTTTCGGGTTGTCCTTCCACTATGATCACCTTTATTCCCAATCGATCCAGCCGCTGGGCGGCGGTTCCGCCGACATTGGCTTCCTTGATCCCCTTGGTTAAAGGACTTTTGGCGCCAAAAGAAAGCCTGCCAAAGGAAGGAGCGAGTGTCCCCGCCAAAGCCCCAGGGGCCACTACGAGTTTGTTCAGATGACCCAGCGGATCACACCCGGCATCCACCTCCGAATTCAAAATCAACGCACTGAGTCCGCGACCACCTGTTTTTTGGTACACCTCCGGAACACTTTCTTTCCGACATATCAACCTGCTCATATTAATTCTTAAAACGGATTCCATCAGACGGTCCTTTCATGGTGATCGATATCAAAGATAAGAAGTTTATTTTCAAACCGGAGTTCTTAATTGACCTGAACTATACTGAACGTATCGCCAAATTAATTCTAATTACCTTGATTCTCCAACCGTCAGTTGTGCGTATGAATTCATTATCGTATTTCCCATAAGAGGTTATAATTTCTCCAGTTTCCGGATCAGAACTTGGGGATATCAAATTGAAATATCCGATAGCGACATCTCCCTTTATCTTAATAATAGGGTTCGAAATAAAGTGCATCACAAACGGCAATTTTTCAAAGTCGCGGAAGAGCGTCCCGATATTTTCCCTTCCGTTACAGTATATCCCTGTATCTGCACACTCCCAAATACTATCCTCTATGAACAGCGAAGCGACACCGTCTGGATCCATTCTTCTCTTATTCCACATGGCATCACAAAAATTAAAATATTGTGCCATTAATTCTTGAATTTCTTGTTGGTCCAGTAATCTATTCAGTTTTTCTTCCATTGATAAAGTGCCCATAAGGCCCTTCCCCTTTTAAAAGACGTACTTTTCTCCTGTCGATCTTACCTCTATTTTGCTAATCGACACCCCCCAAGGCTGATTAATGCAATACACAATATTTTTAGCCAAACTTACAGCATCAAGTGCAAGATATTCAGTGGAATCGATATCTTTCCATTCAAACTTTCCCTCTCCTTGCATCACTTGCATTAATTCGCTCATGTACATGTCACATTTGTCGCCTAACGCACCTTTAATTGCAGCCGGATTAATACTTGATGCGCCCAAATTCGTCCCGATAGTCCCCGTGGGTTTAATAACAGTGACTTTTATAACCCCTTGTGCCTCTTGCCTCAAAGAATCGGCTAAAAATTCAATGCCTGCTTTTGTAGCACTATAAACCCCTCCGCCTTTAACCGGATAGTTGCCATATATGGAGGAAACCCCGATTATATGTCCCCGCCCTTGTTGCATCATCTGATCGTAAACAGCACTGATCCCATATATGGCTCCCTTTAAATTGATATCAATACATCTATCCCAAGCCTTCCAGGCTTTTTCATGATCAGAAAAAAATGCGAGGGGCATAATCCCGGCATTATTTACAAGCACGTCAATTCTTCCGTATTTTTCACTGGCAAATTTGGCCATCGCATCAACCTGTTCCTTGTTGGCCACATCAGTAACAATATAGTCCGCCTGTCCTCTTTTCTCCTTTATCCCCCCAACAGTGGCTTTCAAGCCGTCCTCATTAATATCGGCGCAGATTACTTTTCCACCCCTTTCAGCCACCATTTCTGAAGTCAGTTTCCCAAACCCGCTTCCAGCACCTGTAATAATCAATACTTTGCCGTCTACATAATTCTGCATCAAAATATCCTATTTTTTAATGCTTAGGGTTCGCGCAAAAATTAATTTACATTTTTTAGGTGTTGAGGCGCTCACCTGGCAAGGCACAAAAATTAAAGAATATCTGGATATTCTGTATTTTTGTAACGCAGCCAGGTGAGATGGATCGACGCATAAAAATGGGAAGTTATTTTTGCGCGAGCCCTTAACCAATTTGATTGAAATCAATCACGGATTTGACTACCTTCCCAGTTATAGTATCTTCTACCGCCTGATTGAATGCTTCCAACGGATAGGTTTTAATGAGCCGATCAAAGGGGAAACGGCCCTGTTTGTAAAGCGCTACTAACCGGGGGATAAAAACATCAGGAACGGAATCCCCTTCTAAGATTCCCCGAAGTTGTCTCCCTCCAAATAGCAGTTTAGTCATTTCCAGGGAAAACTTGGCACCGACCTTCCCCACTCCCACCATACCGCATATTCCTCTGAACCCCAAGGCGTCAATCGCCTGAAGAAGCACTTCAGGATTTCCCGTACACTCCAGTGTGTAATCCACACCATTTTTTTTACCGGTGAGTTCTTGGATGCGTTGAACAGGATTATTCTCATTGGGATTGATGGTGCGTGTGGCCCCTAAATCTTTGGCAATTTCCAGCCGCTTGGGATTAATATCCACAGCAATGATCTGAGAGCATCCGGTTAATACTGCAGCCATTATTGCAGCCGATCCAACAGCCCCGGTTCCAAAAATCGCGATGGTCTGGCCGGATCTGGGATGCAACACATTAATCACTGCGCCAGCTCCTGTTTGAAACCCACAACCCAAAGGTCCTAATAACTCAATCGGCGCATCTTGATTCACTTTGACCACATTTCTTTCATTTGCCAATGCATGGGACGCGAAGGAAGATTGGGCAAAAAAATTTCCAAAAATGGGAGAGCCATCCTTAAACAATGTCGACGAGCCGTCAGGCCGCGTCCCAGAGCAGTTGAGGCTTTCAAAATTCGCGCAATATGACGGTTCACCCGATTGGCAGTAGTCGCATACGCCGCAGGATGCAAATGTCAACACAACATGGTCACCTGCTTGTACCTTTGTAACCTGTTTGCCAACTTTCTCAACAACTCCCGAACCCTCATGCCCAAAAACAGCCGGACCGATATTTAAATCGCGCCAGTCTATATCTGTGTGGCAAATGCCGACCCCAAGCATTCGCACCAGTATTTCCTTTTCGTTTGGTTCGGCCAGTTCAATCTCTTCAATTGAAAATTTCGCTTTGGGGCCCTTTGATATGGCTGCGGTGATTTTCATCTACGACCTCTTTTGGTTTTAATTGTTCTAGACGGTTTCGAAGTTGCCTTTAATTATCTTCCTTTCCAATCGGGTTTTCTTTTCTCCACAAACGCCATGACCCCTTCATTGAGGTCCTCACCGGTTAGCAGGCGGTCCACGGCCTTGGAATGCTGGGCTAAAGCAGTCGTCACATCGCCGTATTGATTGCTTTCATGCCACATTTCCAACGAACAGCTGACGCTTAATGGCGACCCTTCCAGAATTTCACCTGCAAGTTCCCGGGCGACCGACATCGCCTCTCCCTTTTCGGCAATTCGGTTAACCAAACCAAGCTCAGAGGCCTCTTTTGCTGAAATTCGTTTCCCGGTTAAAATCATCTCCATGGCAATTTTTACCGGAATTTGCCGTGTAAGGCGCTGGATACCACCAACCCCGGCGATCATCCCCACCTTGACCTCAGGCAATGCAAAAGAAGCGTTTTCACTGGCAACGATCAAGTCGCAAGCCAATGCTATTTCGAGCCCACCCCCCATGGCGAACCCGTTTACGGCAGCGATAACCGGTTTGTTCCGATGAACCCGATGGGTCAACCCGCCAAACCCCGTTGGTGGTACCCATACTTTCTGGCCAGTGGCACTGAACTTAAGGTCGTTACCCGCACAGAAGGCGTCATCGCCGGAACCGGTGAGAATGGCCACCCACAGGTTCTGGTCTGAAAAATAGTTATCAAAGATCTCTTCTAACTCTTCATTGGCATAGGGACTCAACGAATTTTTCATCTCCGGCCGGTTGATGGTTACCTCGAGGATGTGCCCGTTGACATTCACCTTGCAATACTCATAATCGTCACGGAAATAATCCTTTTTCTTCGGCACCAGTGAAAACGTTTTTTCTTTGGAGAACGTAAATCGGTTACCGGGGCCTGCGGACGTGACAAATACGGTTTCGCCGAACGGGTCTGAAGCGATCATTTGCTGAGGGGTTTCAGCATCTTTCGGATCGGTTGCAGCGATGAACACATCGCCTGTGTTTCGCATACGGCCCAGGACAAATCCCCGCTCAGGGGTTCCATTTCGGATGGTTGTCACATGACTAACGATTTCTGCCTCACCATCCGGATGATCTTCAATTCTCGGTGCGGGTTTGCTGTCCAGTTCTTTTTGTAACGACACGTCAGAATAATGCACCCACCCATCGGGACGCTTTGTAGAATAAATCCCCACTGAAAGTTTGGACACATACCCACCGTTTGCCCCCACCAACCCGAACGCATTCCTATTTTCTCTCAATTTTCTCGCAACCCCAACAATGCCGAACAGAGAGTAACTGCTTCCGGGCCCCCCAAAGAAGGGCAAACCGCCGGTGACGGTTAATCCCCGTTTGTCGGTTGGACTGATGCCAAGGGCTTCACAGGCGGCATATACCGCGATCGGAAAGCAGCTGTAGATGTCGAAATAACGGATGTCTGCCTGGGTCAATCCTGCCCGGCTCAGGGCAGTCTGGTAAGCCATTTTGGCCGCCGGGGACTTCCCCGGATGTTCCCGTTCGAGCAGGATTCGCTCTTTAATGGTACAGGAACTGTGGAGATAAACCCATTTTGACTCGTCAATCCCAAGCGCCCGGGCCTTTTTCTCAGACATCAAAATGACGGCAGCGGCTTGATTGACGCGGTCTTTGGCAACCATAGCCTTGGTATAAAGATCGGTCAGTTGCGGATTTTCCTTGCTTGCAGTCGCAATTTCCGCAGCCGTATATGCTTTGGGAAACATGCTGCACGCATGGGTAGCGGCTACCTGTGAGAAGGGTGCAAACAATTCTCCTATTTGTGCCTGATAATCTGCCCGGCTGAGATTTAAGGCCTGCCGTCGCCCGTTCTCCAGCAAGCTGTAGTATGTTATGGCCGGGGTTAAATCGTTCATTAATTCCTGGGACGAAATGATCCCGGGAATCATCACACCCCTGTCCTCCAGCTGCCCGTCATCGTCATAGGACCTGTCAACGGAGACACCTGCCTTTATGGCCGCCTTGGTATTGGCAATATCTTCGCCCCCCACGATCAAAACCGTTTCAAATTCGCCGGAAACAATCCGGTCTGAAAACTCGGTCACCATCGTTTGTGTGACCGTACCGGACGGCTGCTCGTAAAGCGCGTAGCGGGGTGTACAATTGATCTTCTTTCCAATGGCGCGCGGCAGGTTTTTGATGTTTCCAAAAGGTTTCCCGTATGCAAGCACTGAATCAGAAAAGGTACGCGCAACCGCGATGGCATCGATATGCTTTGCCAATGCCGCAACCGATAATGCATCGTCACAGGCCTTTTCCGCAGCAAATGCCCCCAGGTCCGCAATTGAATGGGCGTTAATGATATTTTCAGGAACAGGTTCACAAATTTCCCCGATTCCGACAATGACCGGCAGATTATCTTTTTCCATTACAGAACCCCTTAAAATAAACTAATCCTCATCCTTTGGTTTGCGGCCGCAAGCAACTTTGGTGATATAGCTGCAAACCACAACGTTATCCTGATTTTTTACCTGACCTTGCCAAGAAACAATACCCATTGTATCGGTTTTTCCTATTAAGTCAACCACTTCCATTTCTAAATGAATGGTATCCCCAATTTTGGTGGCGGCAGGAAAACGGAGTTTATCCGTACCATAAGCGGCTATAAATGATTTCGGCATTACTACGAATTGCCCCAGACGAATGGCCAACGCGCTGCCTATGGCGAAAACCAGCATTCCATGTGCAATTCTCTCTCCAAAATCCGTGTTTTTAGCGTATGTAACATCGGTATGCAATTGATGCCAATCTCCGGTTATACCAGCAAACAAAATAATGTCCGTTTCAGTAACAGTGCGACCGGGAGTCACAAGTTTCTCACCCATTGAATAATCCTCAAAATATTGTTTTCCCATATCTTCTACTCCTGTTGCTTTAAATGATTATGAAAAATGTGTTGCGAATAAGCAACGGATTTCATCTATAGTCTGGCTATTGGTTTTTTCCATTAGGACGTTGACTCTGTCCGGGTAAAATTCCCAAATACTTTGCAATAATTGTGAGCATGATCTCATCAGCTCCCCCGCCAATGGGTACAATTGCGCAGTCCCGATAGACGCGTGTTATATAGTTTTCTGACATAAACCCCTGGCCGCCCCAAAATCGCATACATTCAAACGGAATGTCCCGACACAACCGGCCAATTTTCAATTTCGCCATCGAGGCAAGTTTGGTCGCATCGTGCCCATTGATGTATAACTCGCACGCCCGGTAGGTTAAGGCCCGCAGCGCTTCGATTTCAGTCTGCATTTCCGCCAGCTGGAAATGGACGGCTTGATTATCGAGAATGGGGTTTCCGAAAGCCATCCGCTGTGACGTATAATCAATGGTCTCTGAAATCACGGTTTCGAGGCGTTTTAAGTTGCAGACGGCACAGAACAATCTTTCTTCCTGAAATTGGAGCATCTGGTAGGAAAACCCGGCCCCCTCTTCACCAATTAGAAAACGAGATGGAACCCGCACATTATCGAAAAAAATCTGCGCGGTATCAGAAGAGTGCATCCCCAACTTATCAAATTTTTCGGAAACAGTGATACCTTTTGATTTCATGGGCACAACAATCAAAGACTTGTTTTTATACTTCGACCCACCGCCTGTATTGACCAGTAAACAGATCCAGTCCGCCTGGGTTGAATTGGTAATCCATGTTTTGGTTCCGGTAATGACGTATTCATTCCCCTGCTTGACCGCTCGGGTTTTGATGGCCGCCACATCCGAACCGGCATGGGGCTCGCTAACGCCAATGCAGGCAACATAATCTCCCGATATTGCCGGCGCCAAAAACTCTTTTCTAAGCTCATCACTGCCGAAACGGGCCAAAGCGGGTGTGGCCATATCGGTCTGCACCCCGATGGCGGTGGAAACCCCCATTCCCCGGATGCGCCCGAGTTCTTCCGCCATGACCAACCCATAGCTGTAATCGAGCCCGACCCCGCCATATGCTTCAGGTTTGGTAATACCCAACCACCCCAATTTTCCCATCTTTTTAAACAGCACATGGGCGGAGAAGTTACCTTCGCGCTCCCACTCGTCCATGTTCGGGTTGATTTCCCTGTCAATAAAATCCCCGATGGACTGTCGCAATTGCTCATGCTCCGATGTAAACAACAAGGTCATCTCCTTACTGGATTAAAATTCTCGATCTGCCATCGGTCAGTCTGCGGATTGATCGGGTTGAACCGGATACTCCCTTAACCGCTTTTTCTCAATTTTACCGGTTTGGCTCCGTGGCAATTCGGAAATAAACTCCACATACCGTGGCCGTTTGTAGCCGGCCAAGGCACCTCTGCACCAATCCGCCACCGCTTTCGGCTTCAGCGAGGCGCCGGGTTTAAGAACCACAAAGGCCTTTACCGCCTCACCCCAATGGGCATCAGGAACCCCCACAATGCTGCTCTCAACAATATCCGGGTGTTCAGAAAGCCTTAATTCTACTTCCCGGGGGTAGACATTTTCCCCGCCTGTTTTGACCAGGTCTTTTTTCCGGTCCACGATATACAAAAACCCTTCCCGGTCCATCCTGGCCATATCGCCGGTATGCAGCCATCCGTCCTGGAGCGCCGCTTCCGTTTCAGTCGGCTGTTCCCAGTATCCATTCATCACACTCGGTCCCCGCAGGCATACTTCCCCTATGTCTCCCCGTGGCACTTCAACACCGTCATCATCCTGTATTTGGACATCCAGATGCGGCAGAACCCGCCCGCAGGAAGCCGGGTGGGCAAGCTGGTCTGAAGCATTGAGCGCGGCTACAAAGTTGCCGGATTCTGATTGCCCATAGGTTCCGTAAAACTCTGCCCCCAACGTGTCCCTGACCCCTTGAATGGTTTCTCCGGGCTCTCCCCCGCCATACCCGGTCAACCATCGGAGCTTTAGCGGCTTTTGCTGTGTTTTCTGGACGTCAATGATCATTTTCAATAAGGGTGGCGGCGCACTCAGGGAGGTACAGCCCTCTTTGGACAGGATCGCAATGATCGCTTCCGGTTCCGGCGGGCGCGGCAACATCACGTTTGCGCCGCCCACCGAAAAGTGGGCCAAGGCCAAGCCCAGTGCCGCCACATGAAACAGCGGCAAAAAACAAAGATACCGGTCATCTGGAAGAATTCCCAATCCTATCACCAAGCCCAAATTGCAAACATATTTTGCGCGATGACTGATCAGGCACCCCTTTGGACGTCCGGTGGTCCCGCTGGTATACAAAAGAACCCATGGATCGTCTGAAACGGTTGTTTCCGGAAGATCGGAATGGTCCCCGTTGTTGAGGAAATCGGCATATGCTCCCGATAGCGGTGCATCCTCGGCGGGCACCTTGACCGTTGTCGGCAAAGCCGCCTCCATCTTATCGACCGTGTCTTTAAGACCGGCATCGTAGAAGAATAATTTGGGCCGTGCGCTTTGCAAAATGTAGTCAATCTCCGGTGGTGCAAGACGCCAGTTTAGCGGCAACAACAAGGCCCCAATCTTTGCAGCCGCAAAATAGAGTTCCATCATGGGCAGGCCATTGAACAGAAGCACCGCGACCCGATCCCCCTTTTTAACGCCGGATGAGACAAACACATTGGCCAATTGATTGGTTCTGTTGTGAAATTGGTCAAAGCTAACGTTTGTATCGCCATCCACAAAAGCAACCCGGTCAGGATAAACCCTTGCCATCCGTTTACAAAGGGTACCCATGGTAACATCTTTTACCGCCATATTTTCACCTCATACGATTCGTTCATATCACTTCGCTACGGCAATACCCTTCGACCTATGCATATGCTTCGCTGTAAATATTCTTAAGCTCGGTTTTTAAAATCTTTCCTACATGGTTTTTGGGCAAATCGTTTCGGATGATCACCTTTTTGGGAATTTTGTACCCGGCAATTCTCTCCTTACAAAACTTGATGATATCGTCTTCACTGCAACTCTCTCCCGGCAGTGGTGTGATCACCGCCGTCACTGCTTCCTGCCATACGGGATGCCGGAGTCCGATGACGGCCACCTCGCTCACAGCAGGGTGCTTTAGGATAAGTTCTTCCACCTCTGAAGACGCCACGTTTTCCCCCCCTGTTTTGATCATATCTTTGATTCGATCAACAAAGTACAGGTATCCGTCTTCGTCTAATTTTCCGATATCACCTGTATGGAGCCACCCGCCCCGCATCGCATAATCCGTTTTTTCTTGATCTTTAAAATATCCAATCATCACAGCGGGGCACCGGACGACGATTTCTCCTTCTTCACCGACCGGCAGAACGGTTCCATCCGTCGATTCTATCCTCACCTGAACCAGGCATTGCGGGAGCCCCACTGAATCCGGCTTTTCATCAAACGCAGTCCCTGAAATGGTCGTGATCGAGCAGCATTCCGTTTGCCCGTATCCTTTTAGGAACATTATGTCCGGGGCATATTGCTTCCATTTATTTAGAAGGGTGGTACTGACGTAGGATCCGAAAACTGCCGCCACCTTTAAGGATTTAAGATTATAGTTGTGAATATCCGGCTGCTGCAGCATGGTGACATAAAGTGTGGTCACCCAGCTCCAATGGGTCACCTTTTCCTGGTCCGTTATTTCCAATATCTGTGCGGGGTCGGCGGTATCCATAATCACGTAGGTGCCCCCCACCCCGATCGTGTTAGCAAAATTCCAGAGACCGGCCATATGAAAGCAGGGCAATCCGCCTAAAAACACCATGTCTTTTTCGAAACGAAAATCATACTGCATGGTCACCAGGGACGTCACCAGGCTGAGGTGGCGAATCAGTGCCCCTTTAGGGGCTGACTCTGTCCCGGACGTATAGATCATGACCGCAGGATCGTCATTGTCGATCTCAACCTCCGGCTCATCCGCAGGGTATTGATCCGCCTGCAGGCTTTCAATGTCAAACCAGCCGGAAGGCGTTTCAGCCCCGGAAAGGTTTACCACACCAAAATGCCGGACCGTCTTCAGCGCTTCACTGATGGCATATACTTTCATGGACAGGGCGTCTTCCACCACCAACATCTTCGCCTCGCTGTGGTCCACAACGTATTGGATCTCATCCTCCTTGTACATCCAGTTGATGGGAACCATGACGGCTCCGATCTTTAAAAGTGCATACCAATATACGAGGAGTTGATCGCAATTATGGGATAAAATGGCCGCCCGATCCCCCTTTTCGATCCCCATTTCCATCATGGCATTGGCAAGCCGATTGACCTTTACATTAAACGCCCGGTAGGTAATCCTGTTTTCCCTGAACCGCATAGCCATTTTTTCCGGGTATCGGGCCGCATTTGTAACAAGTAAATCCGACGGCACGGCGCGCCATATTAGATTTCTGTTTAATCTGTCTCTGTCAGCCATATTGTTTCCTCCATTTCATCATGATGTGCTGGTATTACAAATTTAGCGACCTTGAATTTTTTCAATCAACACGGGAACAAATTGTTTAAGATCCGCTACCACCATCACATCGGCGACATCCGAAATCGGCGCATCTTTATCTGTGTTGATCGCTACAACAAAATCTGAATTTTTCATGCCCATCAGGTGCTGAATGGCACCACTGATGCCGCATGCCATATACAATTTTGGCGAAACCACCTGACCCGTTACGCCGATTTGGCGATTCGGCTGTGTCCAGCCGGCATCCACAATCGGCCGGCTGGCGCCATACTCACCGTGGAAAACCGCCGCCAGCGCCTTAATTAATGTGAGACCGTCTGCTTCACCGACCCCCCGCCCTGCACTGACGATCACTTCCGCCTTATCAAGCGCCACATCCCCCGTTGCATCCTTTTCATACCCGGAAAAGGTGATGGTGTCGGTGTTATCTGTACCAACGTCTATTACCGTTGTGGTGCCCTCCGACGCTTGAAAGGGGCCGAAAGCGCCTGCCTGCAATGTCACTACCGAAATATCGCCCAGCGGCCGAATCGTTCGCCGCAATTTCGCATTACAGGCCGGCACAACAAACGCGCCATCTCGGACATCCACCACTTCGGAAATCTGACCTGCTTTGAGTTGCAAGGATAACCGTGGCGCCAGGTCCCACCCGTATGAGGAATGCGAAAACACAATCACCTCCGGCGCTTCGCGCCGTACAACTTCCAGAAGAAGTGACAGGTGGACGTTCGGACTGTATTCACCATATTTTGAAACATCGGCCAGGTATATCGGCCCGCGAACCCAGGGGAGATTTTCTTTATCACCCACAAGAAAATGAACGGGCTCTGCGCCTATGATTTCAGCAAATGCGGCGCCTTCTTGACTGGCATTCAGCAACTCGCCCTGACGGGTTTCCCCAACAATCAGTGCCTTCATTTTTATCTCCTCTTTATTTTCTCTTTATTTTCTCGCCAGGACCGTTGTCTTTTCTTTCAGGATCGCCACCAATTCGTCTGCCAAGTCGTTTACATCCCCCTCCAGGACAAGCCCCCCTTTCCTTCGCTGGGGAAATTCAACCAACGCTGTTTGAGACAGGGAAGGTAATTGCTGAAGATCATCTACAGAGATAAGGGTAAGCTCCTTTTTTTTCGCTTTCATAATATTTGGCAGGGTTGGATAACGCGGCTGTGCGAGCCCCAACTGGCAAGTGAGGAGCGCCGGTGAAGAGACCTCAACCACCGCCTTGAGGCCCCCCTCAAGCTCTCGCTTGACGCGGATCTTTCCATCCTGATAAGCGAAACCAATAATGGTCGTTACAACATCCAGCCCAAGCATCCCTGCAAGCAGCACCCCCACCTGGCCAGAACCCCTGTCCTGGGACTGCATGCCGGTAAATATTAAATCAAAGTGCTCGCCCTTTGCATATTCAGCCAGAATGCCTGCAATCTGGTAAGGATCTTTCTTAAAACAGTTCTCATCCTCCACATGAACCCCACGATCGGCCCCCATGGCCAGGGCTTTTTTGATGGCCTCTCGGCAGCGTGCCGGCCCGATTGAAATAACGACCAATTCCGCTCCGACCTCCTGCTCCCACAATCGAACCGCCTGCTCTACCGCGAATTCATCGTACTCGTTCATCCGCCACGCCAGGCCCTGTTCACCATACCAGTTCCCATCGGCATTGATCGTAAATTTCGATGCCATGTCCGGTACCTGTTTAACACAAACCAATATTTTCATTTCTACTCCTCTTTTTTGGCCGCCACACAACAACAACCAACCTGATGTAATTGGTGTTAAAGTCTCTCTGCTAAAATTTCTAGCATATCTTTTGGGATAATATTTTCTTCGATGTCCTGTGCTCGGGCCGCATCCTCGAACATGGTCAGACAAAACGGGCAGCTGGATGCCAACAGGGGCGCCCCCGTATGCATTGCCATGTTCACCCGACGCGTATTCATGCGCTCCCCAAGTGTCTCTTCAGCAAGAATGCGGCCGCCACCGCCACCGCAGCAAACCCCTTCCATCCCGTTCTTTTCCATTTCCACGATAGTGCCACCGGCGGCGTTGAGAAGCGCCCGAGGCGCCATATAAATCCCGTTGTGCCGTCCCAGATAGCAGGAATCATGATAGGTACATTCAAATGCCTGCTGTTTGAGTTGTAATTTTCCTTCCGCCAGGAGACCCGCAAAAAAGGTGGTCGCATGTTCTACTGTAATATGGAGTCCAAAGTCCCTGTATTCTTTTGACAGCGTATTGAAGCAGTGGGGACAATTTGTAACGATGTGTTTTACCCCATAACGCTTGAAGGCGGAGATATTTTCTTCGGCAAGGGTTTGATACAGGTATTCATTGCCGAGCTTTCGGACAGGTTCACCACAGCATTTTTCTTCCGAACCCAGGATCCCTACACGTACGCCCGCCGCCCGGCAAAGTTTTATCAGGTTCCTTGCCACCTGAATGTTCCGCTTGTCATAGGAGGCATAGCATCCCGCAAAGTACATGACGTCTACGTTGGTCGATTCGCTGAGTGTCGGCACCCCCAGTTCTTTTGCCCAGCCACCCCGATCGGCGTACCCCAACCCGAAGGGGTTTCCGTTAATCTCAACCTGGTTAACGGCTGCCATGACTTCCGGTCCAGGGAAAGCCCCCTCCATCAGCACCAGATGCCGGCGCATTTCAACAATTTTTCCCACGTGCGCAATGGTGGCTGGGCAGGTGCTTTCGCAGGCCCGGCAAGTCGTACACGCCCATATCGCATCCCGGCTTACCGCTTCGATCATTCCCGTATCTGATTCCGTTTTTGAGCCCTTATTTGGTGCTGCAAAGGCTAACGCCTGCAGCTGATTCATCAACTGCATGGGGGACAGCGGTTTTTCTGTGGCATAGGCAGGGCAACGGTCCTGACAGCGTTTGCAGCTCACACATGCATCTGAATCAAGTATGTCTTTCCATGACAGATCGCTTAATGATTCGGCGCCGAAGGTCTCTATACTTTCATCCGTCAAATCGAGCGACACCAACTTACCGGTGGGCCCAATATCCCGGAAGAATACGTTTACAGGAATCAAAATAAGATGACGAAGGCGACTGAATGGAATGAAGGCAATAAAGCCCATCACCAAAACGAGATGGGTCCACCATATCACCATATGTACATTTCTCAGTGCTTTTTCACCCAAATCATCCACTGAAGCAGCCACCGCCAATCCCACGGGTGACCAGAACCTCAGGTCTTTATCCATTTCGGTGGCCGCTATCCTCACCCCCTCAAGCACAAACCCTGTCACCAGAATCAGCAATAGCAGACTTAACCCAATCCAATTATCCTGATTACTTGTCAGTCCTTCGGGCCGGATCACATAACGTCGCCAAACAAAACCAAAGAGCATTAAAATGGCCACCAGTCCTGAAATATCAAGGGACAGGGAAAACCACTGGTAGAATTTCCCAACCAGGAAGCGGCCGTTAAAAAATGGTGCAACAACGTCTTCTTGCAGCAGAACGAGAAAGGTACCTGAAAGAAGCGTCATAAAGCTGAAGAAAAAAAGCCCATGGGCTGTCCCGGCGCCCCAACTCCGAATTACTCTGGTTTGAAAGAGGGTGGAAAACAGGGCGTCACCCAATCTTTTCGCCACTTTATCCCAACGGCTCAATGGTTTCCCGTTGCGATAGATTTTTATTCTCCGCCAGAACCCCCACCAAATCATAAGGACTATCGAAACGCCTGAGAGTATATACATGGGCAAGACTACCTGCTGCCCGACATTCCAATATATCTCCCGTGAATATTCCATCCGTATTTATTCCGTTCTTACTGATTCTATTCTTCTTGATTCCATTCTTACTGAAATGCGGATATCACGCGCTAACGTGGTAACCCAAGTCCCTTGATTGCAATAATGTTGCGCTGAATTTCATTTGTCCCACCGCCGACGACCTCCATGATTGTTTTACACAATGTGTATTCAATCTTCCCCTTGAGCGGACTGGTCGCGGATTCCTCAGACAGTGTCGCATTCGTACCCAAAATTTCCAATGCGGTCTCAGCTATTCGCTGGCGAAGTTCTCCTGTATATATTTTGCTCATCGCCGCCTCATAGGTGGGCACCTTGCCATCTTCCACAATCCGATTACTTCTAAGCGCAAATAATCTTGCAACCTCCAGTTCAGCGGCCAGCGCCCCGATTCTCTCCCGTACGGATTGATCCTGCCGCAACGGCAATCCGTTTCGTTCCAGGCCACGAATATGTTCGACCAGTTCGTCAAACAATAACCGTGCCTCGGCAACCAGCCCGCCCATAAACACCCGTTCATAAGCCAACGCATGGGTAATGACACGCCACCCATCGTTTGCCTTCCCAATGAGATGATTTCCGGGAACACGCACCCTGTCAAACTGAACGGTGGAAAACGTTTTCCCGTACATAGCCATGGAAGGCTCGATGGTTATGCCGGGGCTTTGCATAGGAACCAAAAAGACACTGATCCCCGAATGTTTCGGGATTGCTTCCGGATCTGTTCGCGCAGCCAGCCAGATATAATCGGCATGTTCTGCACCGCTGCACCATATTTTCTGCCCGTCAACGATCCAGTCGTCTCCATCATACATCGCTTTCGTACGCAAAGACGCCAAGTCCGATCCGGCGTTGGGCTCACTGTATCCAAGACAAATCGATGCAACATCGCCACTTAGAATTTCGGGAACGAATCTTTTCTTCTGCTCTTCAGTGCCGAACGCACAAATTGAAGGCCCCACAATAAAACAGCTATTTCCGATTGAAAGGGCCGGCGCTTCCATAGCGGTTAACTCTTCTATGAAAACCATCTGCTCCAACGACGACCGCGCCTGCCCCCCATACATTTCCGGCAGGCTGATCCCAAGCCACCCTTTTTGGGCAAGTTGTTGGACAAAGGCCTTATCGTATCCGCGTTCGCTCTTCGACAGCTTTTCATGTGCCTGCCGGAGCTCTCCTTGCCAATTTGACGTTAACCAATCGCGAACTTCCTGTCTGAAAGCGTTCGCTTTGGGCCCCAAATCATATTCAGGTATGCTCGCCATATACTCTTTTCCCTTAATTAGCCACCAGACGCTGTTATCGATCAGAAGCGTCTAATAGATAGACTGATAGTTCTTCTCTGGATTTTCGTACGGTATCAAAACGGATAAGGTCTGAATGGGTACGACGGAAATGACGCGGCGCTTCATGCTCTTCTGCAAAACCAATGGCGCCAAAAACATGATGCGTTTCAAAAGAAACCTGCCGCAACGCGGGACTGCCGAAAGCACAGGCCGCCGCCGCATAAACACGCCAGTCATCCACCTGGTTGTCATACGCGGTTGCTGCATTATCAACCAACAAGGAAACACCATCCAGGTTTATCAGGCAATTTACGAGCTTGTGCTGTATGGCCTGAAACTGTCCGATCAGCTGACCGAACTGTTTCCGTATTTTCACATACTCCTGCACCAGTTCAAACGCTCTTCGTGCTCCCCCTGCAGCCCGTGCAAGTAAGGCCAGGCGCGCCAATAGATTCAAATCCCGTATCAATTGAAGCGGCACATTCACAGACATTCCGGATGTGTTAGAAAAGCATACCGAACAGAGCGGCGGTACTGAAAATCCCGGGGTTTCGGTGAGCTTTATCGTTGCATCGTCTCGGGCCACCATCACAACCCCTGGCCCCTGTTCTACGAACACCAAAAAATGTGTGGCGATGGTTCCATGTTCAACAAAGCCGAGCGCCCCTGTCAGTTTCCCGTCAGCAAATGTTGCATCCCCTGCCCAACTGTCGCCGTCAAATACACCAAAAGCAATACTTGGGACAGCTTCGCCCGAGTGAAGTAACGGAAAAAAATCCGGCATTGCCGACTGAACCTCTTCCGAAAGTGACAGGATATTACTGAGCCCTGCCTCCAGCATCGGCACCGGACAGGAAGCGCGGCCAAGCTCTTCCATAACAACCAACAGCTCCCGAACGCCTCCCTCCAGGGGATTTGCACAGAGGGTAGCAAAGCCTTGGTCACACATGAAGCGCCAGATTTTCTGCAAGGCGGCTGGCGTCGTGGCCATATCAACCGCCTTGTCTGCCGGCCAATATTCCACTAAAAAATCACGAACCATTTCACGGAGTAATTGTCGATCGCTGTCTGTGGGAAGCTCACTTTGGTTGTCTATGCGGGTTATATCTAGTGTCATAGATGCAGCTACCTCTTTACGATTGTTAAAACAATATCTTGACGGCCCATCTACCTAACTGTATCTCTTCTGTAAAGTTATGCGGTTTCAGCTGAAGACTTTAAACTGATAACATTTACTTTTGGCGGTAATGCGAATAAAATAAATACTGCTCCAGCAAGCGATAACACGGCTGATGATAGAAAGATAATCTTGTAACTGCCTATTAGGTCAAACATTAAACCTGCCAAAAGAGGGGAACAAGAAGATGCAGCGGTAATAAAAGCAATTTGCAGACCCAATATGGACGCGAAATATTTGGAACCAAAATAATTGCTTAAAGATGTGATCCAGCAGATAACCGAGCATCCGTAGCCGGTACCCAGCAATATTGCATAAGCATACACCTGAAATAGATTTTTTGGTGCAACTACCAGCAATATAGCGACTGTCGTCATAATAAAGCCTCCCGACCATATATATCGGGGTTCAATATAATCCCCCAAAAAGCCGGTTCCCAATTTTCCAACAACCGTAAAGATAATGAGAGCGGACAAGGACATAGCACTCACCTCAGAACTAAAGCCTAAATCTCCTAAATGAATAACGCCATGAACGAGGAATAATTGAAACGCCCAGGCAAAAACAATGGCACCGACCAGAAGAATCCAGGTGGAAGGTAATTTGGATGCTTCTTTTAACGTCATATCCCTTTCTGTTTTAAAGACTCTGCTCACTTTTTGGGTTTTTCCTTTGCTATCCAATAATGCCTCATCAGGTCTGATCCCATCGGGAATCTGCCCAATGTCGGAAGGCTTATTCTTTACAAACAAAATGGCAAGTATTAAGGAAACAATTGCGGTGCCGGCCACAAAAAACCAGCCATTTCTCCAAGTTGCATTCCCCAGATTAATAATTTTATTCAAAAGGGGGGCGGCAATAAAACCACCTACTCCTGATGCTGTCATGATAATGGACAATGCAAGCGATCTTCTTTTATTGAACCAGAGGGTGACCCCTGTCTGCGCCGGAATTACTGTTGAATAGCCGGCTCCCAGCCCCATGACCACCCCAAATGCAATGATATACTCCAGACCCGTATCCACAAAAAGTGCCAAGTATAATGCAGACAGTAAAATAGCGATTGAACCAAGTATCATGGAAAGTCGGACACCGTATTTGTTAACAAAATGCCCAATGAAAGGGCCGGGGAGGCCCATTGCCAGAATTAGAAATGTGAATCCCATACCTAGTGTGCTCCGATCAAAATTCAAATCCTTGGCCATTGCAGTTGTAACAACGGGAATACCGAAATAGGTAAATGACACATTTAGCAAATATATAAGCCAGAGAACAAAAAGCAGTTTCCATCCATAAAAACTTTTATTGCCGGGCATAGTAATAATCCATTATTATTTTTTTAATATTTATTATAAGTATTTCTTAAATAATCGCTGCACGTAATTCCGTCAGACCATTTTTCCTTCAAACTGCAATTCTTTTGACGTCTGCAACATATCTTTGTCTTTTTCCGTGGCGAGTCGCCGGTGCTTTCGAGTTACGCCGAGAAGAGTAAATAGCGCGGGTTGCAGCAACAATGCGCCGAACATGTTGCCTAAAAATACAAAAGCAAGGAGCAGTCCCATGTCCGCCTGGAACTTGATCGGCGAAAACATCCATGTCCCCACACCAATTGCCAATGTTGTTCCTGTGAAAAGGACCGCTCTTCCAGTCGTTGTTAATGTTCGATAATAGGCATCAAAAAAGATGCGGCCTTCACTCAAATAGAACGAAAGCTTACTGTATATATAAATCCCGTAATCCACGCCGATACCAACTCCCACGGCAATTACTGGCAAGGTGGCAACCTTGACACCAATTCCGAGTTTCGCCATCAGCGCTTCACTCATGATCATCGTTACATAAAGCGGTATTACGATACACAAAGTTCCCCTGACGGATCGATAGGTGATCAAACAGACAAGGGAAATCACGGTAAAAACCAGAATCGTCATTAAATTCTGAGATTTCTCGATTTCAATATTCGTTGCAGCTTCGATGCCTGCGTTACCGGCTGCGAGAAGAAACCGTCCCTTTTCACTGGCGTATTCCGCGTTAAAGGCTTCCACAACATCAACCACATCAGCGAGTGTTTTTGCTTTATGGTCTTTCAAGTACACATATATCGGTGAAACCGTACCTTCCATATTTCGCAGCCGGAATGGAGAATTGGTTTCAATGCTTTTCCTGGCCGTACTGCTTCTTGGCAGGGCAAACCATTTATAATTGCCTTCACTAAAAGCAACATTGAAAAGCTTCATGTTGTTCACCAGAGAATAGACTGACTTTACCCCCTCTAATTTCCCCAACCTAAGCTGTAGCCGATCTGCAGCCACCAAAACATTATAATTTGTATTTCCATTTCCAGGGGTATTCAACATAATCACAAGCAAGTCATTCCCCACGGAGTAGTTTGTGTCCATAAAGGCCACATCCTTGTTGTATCGCGAATCAACTCGAAGTTCCGGGGCGCCGGGATCCAGGTCGCCGATTTGAAGGCCTTGCCGTCCATAGAAGCTGGTTCCCAGAATCAGTACTGTTACAATGATAATCACTGTTGTTGACTTCAGAGAAGATATTTTGGCCAAATTAAACCAGAAGGGATGTTCTTTGATCTTTTCTTGATCTGCCAATCGTTTGATTGCTTTTTCACTCACCCCGGTAAAGGACATCATGACCGGAAGCAGCATCAGGTCTGTAAAGGCAACAACGATCACACCGATTGTGGCTCCGATTGCAATATCCTGGATAACACCGATTTTAATGACAAACAAAAGTGCGAAACCGACGGCATCCGTAATCAATGCCGCAAACCCGGGCACAAAGATCATCCGAAATGCACTCCGCGATGCTGTCAATTTGTCTGCACCATGCATCATTTCCCTGGTCATGGCATTTCCCATTTGAATGCCGTGGCTGACACCCAATGCAAACATCAAAAAGGGCACCAGCATTGAATAGGGATTCAGGCCATATCCAAACAGGCGCATTACGCCAAGTTGCCAGGCCACTGCAACCAGGGAAGACGTGGCGCGCACTATTGTGCTGCGCCAGCATCTCGATGTCAGATACAGAAAAGAGAGCAAAATGAAAAAGGTGACGACAAAAAATACCAGAATGAGCCCAGAGCCTTCAATCAGGTCTCCGACTACTTTTGCAAAACCAGTGATATGAATCTTTATGTTATTGTTTTGAAATTTATCGCGAACTTCTTCAAGTTTTTGAGAAAAAGCATGATAATCAAGAGGCTGTCCGGTTTCCGGATTTTTTTCATAAATCGGAACGTGAATGATGCTCGATTTGAAATTGTTAGCCACCAATTCTCCGACTTTTCCGGATTTTAAAACGTTCTGGCGTACCTCCTCTATGCTTTCTTTCGAGCCATCATAATCCGGCATAATGACAGCCCCCCCGATATACCCTTCTGCCGTAACTTCTCTCCACCGAAACATCGGGGCCCATAGAGACATCATCCCTACACGGTCGACTCCAGGAATATAAAAAACTTCATCATGAATTTTCTGCAATGTCGTGAGATAGTCTTTTGTATATATTTCCCCTTCTGTTGTTTCTACCGCTATTCGGATGTAATTTCCCAGTCCCTTAAGGTCATCTTCATGCTGAAGATAATTTTTAATATAGGGATGATAGGTTGGGATCATACGCAGAAAGCTCGCCTCCGGGCGAAGTTTCAGGGCATTGTATAAGAATACAATAGTCAGTACAGCAAATATCAGGAGAACAATCGTTCGAAATTCAAAAAGCAGATATTCCAAACCTTTCAGCCAGGCACGAGCTTTAAATGTTTGCTCTTTCTCTGTCATCATCTTGTCCTAAGTGATCTGATTCGTAAATTCAGTGACGTATTTTTACGCAACCATTTTTACGTTGTTAATGTTATTATAACCAGAAAGAATTAGATCCAAATTCTCTTTTATTACAGGTCATTGTATTTAATAATATGTATACTGATCATTAAATACAATGACCTGGCTAACAAACCTTTTATAATTTCAATTTGGTTATGCCGCGAATCCCTACAACAATTATACTGCCGTCTTTCGCCTGGGCAAAAGAGGTCCCTCCGATAATTCGGGATCCCTGTTTTTTGAAACTTCCACCATTATTTTGGCTTAGTAGTAAATTGCCATCAGCGGAAAGAAGCATAATGGAATCATCAGACAACACTGTTCCAGCTGCCAGAGAAGCCTCGTTCTGATGCTGGGATTTCAGCCATATACTACCATTGTCATTGGAATGGTAAATACTCCCCGCAAGCCCATAAACAACGACAAACATGGGATTGGAATTTCCATTGATACCGAAAAAAGAACCTTCGTAAGGAGATTCTAGCTTTTTCCAACTCTGGGCGTAATTATCTGACCGGAATAGAGTTCCATATTCTCCCGCAAGAAAGAGCGAACCATTGGAATAGGAGATTCCATAGTAATGGTACCCATCTACATTCTCAATGCGATCTAGAATAGGAACCCATTTAGCGCCCCCGTCCATGGTCTGAAAAATCATGCCAAAGCCGCCGACCGCAATCCCCTCAAGATCATTTCGAAACCAGACATCCAAAAATGGCACGCAAGGCCCCTCACTGCTAAGATCCTCCCAATCATTGAGAAAATAATCACAGTCATTAATTTCGTTTTCTATTTCGTTCTTCTGTTCTTCAGTTTCTGCTTCGCTCAGTTCGGCTTTTAGTTTTTTCAAAGTTTGCTTAATTTGAACGATGACCCCTTCACTGGCTTGAAGGCCATCAAGTTGTTTTTTCCATGTTTCACCACCATCTGAACTATACAGTATGACCCCTTGGTTCCCCACCGCCCAGCCTTTCTGGACGGTGGGAAAAAAAACAGCAGTCAGCGTAACGCTGGTAGGCACCTCTGCCTGGCTCCAGTCCGATCCGTTATTATCTGAATAAGCAATAAAGCCTCGCTCCCCGACCGCTACCAAACGATTTCCTGTATTTACGACATCCATCCAAATAGAGGTTTTCGCGTCATTGATTTCTTCAGCAGGCAAAAGCAGATAGTCGTTGTCCTCAAGGCTTGCTCCATTTAGCATTGTCAAGCAGCCCATCAGAACAAACCCAACAACCATCAAAGTTACAATTTGGGCTACTTTTGCCTTTGCTGTATCCAATGTCGATGATATGAATTTCATGATTCCATCCATTTGACTTAGCGACGTCCACGTCTTCGAATGTTCTCTGGTGTATAGAAATCGTCGGGTAACGTTTGCTCAAGGTAATATACCCACATTTTCTCAAAGCCGTTCTGGGCATATACACTGTAATATTTGGTGTCAGTAAGATCGTAGTAATTTTCAGGTCCCAGCACGACTCCCGGAATATCATATGCACAATAACTCAGATTGGTTTGGGTTCTCCAAAGGTTCATGTGGCCGTCGTAAATATCGGTCAAGAGAATACACCAGCTGTCTTCATCAAAGTAAAAGGTACGGCGAGGATAAGTATGACGGCTTCCTTCCTTTAAAGTCGCCTCAACAATCCATACCCTGTGTTTTTCCCATCGAACGATATCCGGATTCGCAAAATTTGCGGTCAAAATGCCATCCAAGGGTTTCTGCAACATTGCGTAGTTATTATATGGAATATACATTTCCTTCTTTTCGACAAGCTTTAAGTTATAGCGATCAAACGAACCGGAAAATCCATGGGATTCATCAAAAAGCTGGAGACCAGAGGCTGACGGGTTTGGGGTATCCCAACCAAGGGTGGGAGCCCGTCGAACACGGCGTTGTCCCGGAAGATACTGCCATGCCTCTCGCGGGCTATCCACCGCATTCACATAGTCTCTTACAACGGCATATTCACCATTGCGGTTTGGCGGATTCAGGTACTCGACCATGTTTAAAAAGAGAACATGCTGCCATTTTTCCGACGCATTCCCTTGATTGTAGTTCCGAGGATACATGTCAAAATTTCTTCCGCCGCCGCCGGCCACGAATCCCTTATCAGGGAAAACCACCCCACTGTGCATCATACCGATTCTTCCAATACCTTCCCATCGGCCCAGATGATTGTACATTACCTGATAACCGTTTTTTGGAATCGGAAACATAATCCCGCCCTTAACATTCCCGATAACCCCTTGCCCATCTTCAGTCGTATCCGCATTTACCGCGTTGTGTTTGGTAACATCGTATACCCACTGAGGGGCTGCCTGAGTACGGCGGGTTTTATAAATATTTAGATAATAAGTATCCGGATACTTTTTAAACATCGTAATCTGGCCTGGATTCAAAAACTGTTTGTGTTTCTCCAAGTTTCTTGCCGTGACTCTATAAAGCGGCATGTCGTCGGGAAAGGGGTTTGGGTAGAAGTCACCTTTTTTGTATTTTATACCATCCGGTACGCCTGTGAGTCCACCATCCCATTCCGGAATTGAACCGTCTGCATTGCCTGCACGCTCAGCTCCAAGCGGGGTCAGATCCTTGCCCAATCGTGCCGCCTCATCAGCCGACACTTTTGCGTTCGCATTCAAAACGGTGCATAGTGAGAAAATCGCCACTATTAAAAAATTTAGCATTATCCGTTTAAACATATTCATTCCTCCTTGTTGCTTTTATATTCGTTTTGCTTTTATTTTGCTTAAAAGGTGTATGTAATCGTGGCAGATACATTGTCCCGGTCGCATTTACTGTTTTCACTAGCATCTCCCAGAAATTTGGCATAACCGAACGAATATTTCAGACGCTGCGCATAGGTAAAATTGAATTTAACACCAAAACTTTCCGCGCCTTCCGTAAAAGTCCCTATGGGTGATGTACCGTCAGGCCTGAATTGATAAGAAGGGGCAAGATTGAAATCCGTATAGGGAAAGACCTGATACCAAGTGAAACTCAGTCCGATTCCTCCGCCCCATGAACTCTCGTCAAACGAGGAGATCAAATCCGCGTCCAAATCGAATACCCGACTGAAACCGATTTCAAATGTCGTACTCAGGCTGTCCCACATTGGACCGGGGCCCCAGATCTGGACATCGGAAATCTGGATCTGCCCCACGGCACCCTCTTGCGTTCCTTCTACGGTGCTTAGGGGAAGGCCATCCCGATATGTCAGTTCACAAGCAACATTATGCCCGAAGAGAACCGTGCTTATTTTGCCGGCATAAAGCTTGATATTCTCTTTGTAAGTCCAGTAATATTGATCACCGGCAAATACGAGTGTTGGCCCTTTATTGTGATAGTTAATAAAAAACAGACCAAACTCAGTTGCATTTAGCTTTTCGGTGACATAACGAACACCTACCCCAAACTGCCCGCTGTCGCTTGGTTCATCATCCTCCCCCCTTGTGGCCAAAATATCTCCGGTTGAAGTCAGATAGTTCGATGGGGAATCGTCGAGAATATCTAATGTACTAAAATAGGCGCCCTGCTCATCGATCCGTGTTTTTTGCCACTCCCATTGATAGTAGCCCACCAATGTCAGATTCGGCGTCAGCCCGATTGATCCATAAACCGACTCCACCGGGAGATAAATCTCTTTTAAGGTTACGCCTGGCGAATTTGCTGCTGTTGCATCGACGGGCACCATGGCGCTGGAAATGCCGTTTGCCACATAAAGGCCTTCCCCCCAACTTACCACCTGTTGGCCGATTCTAAAGGTTATCGGCATCTTGCCAACATAAAAATTATTGTAATAAAACCAGTCCAATACTTCTGTAGTGTCCCGGTGGTCGTCCTGGCATTCTTTCCCAAAATTTCCAAAATCATTGGGATCGCCGTTCCATGTTCCTGGGGAATCATTGGCTGTTTTTTTGTCATAAATAGAATCATAGTAGGCCCGCGGTCTGAAAAAGAAACCTTGATTCTTGTATCGAAAATCCACATCAGCGATGATGGTAAACTTGTTGTTGATCATATCCCATTTTTCAAAATTCCGGTTACCGTCATCTCCGTTTACATTCTTCAATAAGGTTGAATTCTGGTCGGCGACCCGCCATCCGCCTGCGTATGTAAGCGTTAGATCGCAATCGACCTCTACCTCTCCAAGTTTCTTGGTAAACGCATCTGCCGGGCGAACACTCGCCAAACAGAGTGTTAATAGAACAACAAACAAAAGTGGAGCACTGTTAATCAGGTTTTTGTTTTTCACAAACTTCATAAGATCCCTCCAAAAATTTGTTGTGGTAAGCGCTTTGTTGAACGGCCAAAGAGATTTATATCGTAGGCTTTTTGGCATCCATTCATCGAGTGAATCTATTTTACTGCTGAACTTTACTTTATCTCGACCTATCCCCCCTCCTTTCTATGGTGTTAAAAAAACATTCGCAAAAGATCTCAACAATTACTTCACCTTCATCACTGCCGGCGCTTGCCATGCTCCATCAAGTATTGCCCTGTCCGGAATGTAGAGTCGCATCATCAGATATAATTTTCACGCAGGTTCAGACCGCCAGTTATGATGTTTATTCTTCTCAGGCATGGATTCCTGAATATGAAAAATCAGTGAGCCATCCTGTTCACATTTGATATTAATGAAACCAGATTTATTTTTTCTTGTAAGGGAAGAACATGTTTTAACATCTTCTTTTCCATCGGCGATTATGCGGCCCGCGATCAATCCTTATCGGATGGGAATGTGAACGGCTTCAACATCTTTGGTAAGTATTCCCTGCCAATTCGGGCCTTCTATAGCAAGCGGTGGTATATGGCTTCCATGGGTACGCATGCCAGTCGATGCCGGGCCTCCGCTAAACGCATCGTAAATACTGAACGTATAATAACTGATAAAATTTTAAGTTAGAAAAGATATGCAATTTACACAGCAACTATCATGCCAAATCCATCAAACGCCCACAAAACATTAAAACATGCTGATTTCAATTCAAAAAAATACATTTTCGTTGGAATTGCCACCTTTCGAAACAAAATAAAAATATCGCTTGATAAACGCGATATATCGCGTTATTGCTCTATATTGTATTAAAACAATATTTCGTTCTCACCACATATATTCTTTTGGGCCCTAAATCTCGTTCTTTGAGGACTATGGTCTAAGAAAGGGGGGGTATGAAAAAAAAATCAGCACCGCCTGTTTCAAATACCGGTGCCTCTTTTCAAAAGCAAAAGTTTGAAAACGAAATCGCCACATTAAAGAAGCAAATACAGGATAGTAGGCGATTCAAAGAACTTCTCGAGGAACGATTAAAATTTGAAGAATTGCTTTCAGATATTTCTTCCGAATACAGTCGGCTTCGTGCAAGTGAAATAGATAAAACCATTGAATATAGTTTCAAACGAATCGGACGTTTTCTTGGCGCAGATCGATGCAGCTTAACCCAATTTACAGAAGATACTAAAACCACCCGTATCCTCTATACATGGGCAAATGACGGGATCGCTCCTCATATTAAAGGCATTGTTAATTACCCCGGTCTTTTTCCTTGGACTATCGGCAAACTCCGCCAAGGAAAAATTGTCAAATTCTCACATCCCCAAGAGTTGCCGGATGAGGCCGCGATTGATAGGAAGAATTTCATTCACTACAATGAACAGTCCCACCTAACGGTTCCGGTAGAAATTGGTGGTAACATGATGGGGGCCCTTTCTATTTCCGTTATCCGTACCCACCGTAATTGGCCAAAAGAGCTGATTCAACGCCTTAGATTAATTGCTGAAATAACCGCCAACACCATTGTTCGAAAGCAAAAGGAAATAGAAATCCGAAATGCCTTTCATGAAATTAATTATTTAAAAAACCAACTCGAAGTCGATAAAAACTATCTCCAGGAAGAGTTATCCCTCACTTTTGATTTTCACAATATGATTGGCCAAAGTCCACCACTTAATCAACTGGTTTCTAAAATCAAGCAGGTTGCAGCAACCGATGTTCGAGTGTTTATCCATGGTGAAACTGGAACGGGAAAAGAACTTGTTGCGCGTGCGATCCACGCGGCAAGCCGCCGAAATCATCGTCCGATGGTCAAAGTAAATTGCGCGGCGCTTCCCGCCAATTTAATTGAAAGCGAATTATTCGGTTATGAAAAAGGGGCCTTTACCGGGGCCGATCGAAAACAGGTCGGCCGGTTTGAACTTGCCAATGGCGGTACCCTCTTTCTGGACGAAATTGGCGAATTGCCACTGGAATCTCAATCTAAACTTCTCAGAGTATTACAAGAAGGAGAAATTGAACGGTTAGGTAACGCTCGGACCATTAAGGTGGATGTGCGTGTCATTGCTGCCACAAACCGGAATATCGAAAACGAAGTGCACCGAGGAAGGTTTCGTCAGGACCTCTGGTATCGTTTGAGTGTTTTTCCAATAAGAGTGCCACCCCTCAGTGAACGAATGGATGACATCCCCCTGCTGGTCAATTTCTTTATCAAAAAATTCAGCCGCAAAATGGGTCGTAAAATAACAGATATCCCATCAAAGCTGTTGAACACCCTGCAGAATTATCACTGGCCGGGTAATATTCGTGAGTTGGAAAACGTTATTGAAAGGGCCGTTATCAATACCCATGGCGGATCCTTACAGCTGATGGATACGCTGGGGATATCTCTGCCTGAAAGAAAATCGCACCCGCTTAGAGGCAGCCTTAACACCCCAACCAGGCAAGCACAACCTGAGGAGGATACCACTTTCCCAAACACCCTGTCGCTTCAGGATGTGGAACGTTCTCACATTACCCGGGTACTCAAAAAAACCCAATGGCGTATTGCCGGGCCGAACGGCGCCGCAACATTACTCGACCTCCATCCGTCAACGCTCAGGTCACGAATTCAGAAGCTCGGCATCAAAAGAAGCATAAAAGCCGTTTGAAAATTTTCAACCTATCTTTTGCCTCGCTCAGATATTGATTCGGCATAATGGGGCCAACTTCGCCGTAAAATGATCGGCAGACGGAAGATCGGTTTAATTTCAAAGCACGTGCCTCGGTCTTCGCTATTTTTTAAACCCTATAACGTGCATGATCATTTGCCGATGAGTCTCGCAGAAAACAGCATCCGATACCATATTTACTAGGTTTTCTGCCTTAAATCGTTCAGCGAGATCAACTGCGGCGGCTTTAAGATCTTTCCTTCGCTCATATGTGGCAACCATCAGCTCCCTGCGCCGCCGGGCTTCTATTAACGCATCGTTGATATGATGCCCTGCGCTTGTCCCATTGACTACCCCGCAATGATCCGAGCACAACAAATCAATCGCCAGGGACGAAAGTTTATCGAGGCTCTCTTCAAACATGGTATAGTTCGATGTGCCATAAGGAACGATGCCGTTGTCATTCGGAACGCCTCCCGCATCGGAGGGAAACAAGGCTTTTAATTCCGGCACATAGGCAGATATTGAACAGGGTGAATGGCCCGGGGTTTCAATGATTTCAACGGTTATGCCTCCAAGGTCAATGCGGCTGCCGTCTGAAACGGCCTCACCGCCAACAATATCTGCCGACCAGTCGACGTCAAAGGTCTTTATGACCTCTTCTTTCCCTTGGGATTCTGCCGCATAATGGCTTGCAGCATTTATGGCCTCAATTGCTTTTGGCTTTTTTAGAATTTCCAAAGTGCGTTGGGATCCCTGAAGAAGCATATCAGGGTAACGTTTTTTGAAAAAGGGTGTCACCCCAATATGGTCAAAGTGTGAGTGGAGTATCAGCATTCGCTTGATCTTCGTTTCGTCGATCCGGAATTCCTCCATCTGTTGAAGAATATCCGAAACGATATAACTCAAACCGCCATTGATCAACATCGACTCATTCGTACCTTCCAACAGATAGATGCAAGCCGCTTCAGTTCCAAGCAGCCAGAGGTTGCCCGTCACTTTTCCCGGCGTCGATTTTCTCATAAGTAGCCTTCCTATTTTTCAATTTATTTGATCCATGTAGCCCCGCCCAAAAACCTTCATGGATGAGATCTCGAATCCGGCGGGGAGACTTATAGTCACCAATGGCGCAGAAAATAATGTCTGCTTAAGGCAGGGATATTTTTATCCACCAGATAATGAAAAAGGGTTAACCGTGCGCCATTGAGCCAGGGGATCGTGCCCCTGCCTGTTAGCATGAGCAAATTGGGTGCCAAAACCGATTACAGTCCCAATTACACTATAACAGTTAGATATATTAGTAATTAAAAATATCTCCAGCGTTCCCGCCGCATTTTTAAAACAAAATCCCTTCACGCGGACAAACACGATATTTCGCGTTAGTATTATATATTGATAAAAACTCTTATATCGTTTTCATTACATGGGTTTTGTTGAGTTAAAATACATTTTTCTGGATTGTGGTCTAAGAAAGGAACTGTCCATGAAGAAAAGGCCGGCGCATTTTTTCCCAAATACCGATGCCTCTTTTCAAAAGCAAAATCTTGAAATTAAAATCGCTACATTAGAAAGGCAGATTCGGAAACGGGGTCCACCGAGGGAGGTTTCGTCAGGATATAGAGTCTTAGTTGTTTAGCACTCAGCACTTCCGGCGTAACCGGATTAGGTGTTATTTGAAAAAAGTGACCGTATTTCTTCCGGCACAGGAACCGATTTGCCAAGCTGATAATCATAAAAAACGATGTAGGTCTTGGCGATCAAGACATCCTGTCCCGTCTCTTTTTTCGTGAAGTGGTAAAATAGCTCGCAATTTTTATCCCCCAGATTATCAACGGCAACATCAATCCGAAGTTGCTCGCCATAAAGCGCCTCAGATTTATGAATCATCGCAAGATCCGCTACAATCATTTTTGTGCCCAGACTGGACAGACCGTAATGATCCATAAACCTGAGATACGCTTCGTTAATCAGGGAAACATAGGAATTGTTGGCCACGTGGTTTCCCATATTGATATCGGCATAACGCGGAGCCAACTCAGTCGTAAAATGAACAACAGGGGGAAGATCAATTTGAACTCTAGCCACTTGCCTTGGTCCTCACTATTTTTTAAGCCCCGTAACGTGCATAATCATTTGCCGATGACTCTCGCAGAAAACAGCATCCGATACCATATTGACAAGGTTTTCTGCCTTAAAGCGTTCGGCGAGTTCAACGGCGGCGGCTTTAAGATCTTTCGTGCGCTCATAGGTAGCTACCATCAACTCCCTGCGCCGCCGGGCTTCTGTTAGCGCATCGTTGATATAATGGCCGGCGTCCGCCCCATTGACTATCCCGCAATGATCGGAGCACAACAAATCAACCGACAGCGACGAGAGCTTAACGAGGCTCTCTTCAAACATGGTATAGTTCGATGTGCCATAAGGAACGATGCCATTTTCATTCGGAACCCCCCCTGCATCAGAGGGAAACAACGCTTTTAATTCCGGAACATAGGCGGATATGGAGCAGGGCGAATGCCCTGGCGTTTCGATGATTTCAACGGTTATGCCACCAAGATCAATGCGACTGCCATCTGAAACGGTCTCACCGCCACCGATATCTTCGGACCAATCGACATCATAGGTCGTAACAATCTCTTCCTTCCCCTGAGATCCGGCCGCATAATGGCTTGCGTCATTAATAGCAGCAATCGCCTTTGGTTTTTTGAGAATTTGCAAAGATCGGGCGGATGCATGAAGAATCATTCCTGGGTATCGCTTTTTTAAAAAAGGTGCCGCGCCAATATGGTCGAAGTGCGAATGAAGCAGCAACATTCGCTTTATTTTCGTTTCGTCGATCCGGAATTCCTCAAGCTGTTGAAGAATATCCGGAACGACATAACTCAAACCGCCATTTATCAACATCGACTCATTCGCACCTTCCAGCAGATAGATGCAAGCCTCTTCATTTCCAAGAAGCCATAGGTTATCAGTCACTTTTCCCGGTGTCGATATTCTCATAGGTAGTCTTCCTATTTTTCAAGTTCTTTAATCCAGGTAGCACCCGCCCAGAATCCTTCATGGATGGCATCTCGAATCCGGCGGGGAGACTTATGGTCACCAATGGCGCAGAAAGGAACACCTGCCCCCTTCAAGGTTTCATCCAATCTCTTTTCTGCGGCAAATCCGACAGCAAACACCAGGGAACCCACTTTCAAAGTGACGGTGCCTTCCTCTGTTTGAATGACTGCCTCACCGTCTTTGATCTCCTGAATGGAAGATGAGGTATAGATATTGATTTCCGCCTTTTTCAAACGACCCAACAGGGGCCATCGCAGGGAAGCCCCCATGTCCGGCAGGGGTTTGGCTTGGATTTCAACGATGCTGACATCATAGTTCTTTTCACGTAGAAATTCTGCGGTTTCACAGCCCACCAACCCTGCTCCCACAACAATCACGGGATTTTCAGGTGTCACCAGTTCGTCAATGACCTGGGTCGCAAAATAATTCGGGACACTCTCCATCCCATTGATTTGGATCTTTTTTTCGCTGGCGCCGGCCGCCAAGACCACACCGTCGAAGTTGTCCTTCAAGGTTTCAAAATCAACTGTTTTCACCACCGGTACATTCATCTCTGTCAACTCATGGCTCAAAAACTGAACCAGGTGGTTAATCTCCGCTTTATGGGGAGGTCTTGCCCCGGTCGGCAGTCTGCCGCCAAGCCGGCCCTCTTTTTCCAAAATGGTCACCTGATGGCCACGTTTAGAGAGCACCCGAGCCGCTTCCATACCTGCCGGCCCTGCGCCAATCACCAGCACCCGTTTGGACACTGCTGCGGGCTCCAGGGTATCGTCATCGGTGGCCGCATTGATCGAACACTCAACGCTCTGCTTGGCAAAGGCACGATCAAAACAATTACAGCAACAAATGCAATAGCGGATTGAATCATCTTTTCCTGCCTGGGCTTTGTTGACCCAGTCCGGATCGGCAATCAACGCCCGGCCCATTGTCACCATATCGAGCTTGCCGTCATCGATCACCTCACGTGCCTGTTTTGGGTCGGTGATTCGCATAGCACAAGAAACAGGGATGTTAACCGTTTCCTTAATGCGGGTAGCATAGGGGATATAATGTCCATGGGGGACCGAGGGACCAATCTGGTGGATTGGCGAATCATGCCACCCGGCCGTTACGTTCAGAAGGTGAACACCCCATTCTTCCAATTTTTTAGAAAATCTGAGCTGGTCCTTGTCATCCATGCCGCCCTTCATATTATCTGTAGACGACTGTCTGAAAATAAGCGGAAAATCGTCCCCGATCGCCTTTTTGACCGCTGTAATGAGTTCCTTGGCAAAAGACCACCGGTTTTCTTCAGATCCGCCAAAGCGATCCGTACGATGGTTCGTAAGGGGTGAGAGAAACTGGCTGATGAGGTATCCGGTGGCACCCAGCAGTTCAATGGCTTCAAATCCTGCCGCCTTCCCCCTCACCGCAGCGTCAGCAAAAGACTGAAAGACATCTTCCACCTCTTCCGTGGTCAATATCCGCGGTTTTTCTTTGGTGTACCGTGAAATAAGCTCAGAAGGTGCTACGGAATCCACGCCGGTAATCTTTTTCTTTGAATACCGGCCCGCATGGTTCAGCTGAATAGCAGGAACGCCGCCCCCATCTTTAATGGACTGAGCAACTTTACTGAGTGACGGAATCCATTCGTCACGATCCGCACCCAGCTGATAGGGGTCCATCTTACCGGCCTGGTCCACAAAGACCGCCCCCACGATAATCATCCCGGTACCACCCTGGGCCCTTCGATGGTAAAATCGCGTCCATTCGGGTCCGATATCATATCCCTCGAATGGATAGTTCAAAATCAGCGCTGGCATGACAACTCGGTTTTTTATTGTCAACCCACTTATTTCAATGGGTGAAAACAGCTTGGATACTGCTTGGTTCTCCCCTTTTTCGGCCATGGAAAAATCCTCCTAAGCTAATATTGCTGGTTCATTTATAATATATTGTGAGTAAATATTACTTACATTTTGATTTTTGTCAAGCATTTTCCCGTTCACTCCTCCAATAGAATCTCCCGTCAAGCCGCCTCACCAGAACATCTTACATTTTCACAGGACCGGGACGCCCCAGCCGGTTTTCGCCTGAATGTAACCTTGCCATTCGTTGCTATTCGCTCGATACGACCCCGCTGGTGCAAATAGTTAAGATATGCAACCGTCTCACCCGTTGCCACCCATTGGTGCAATGCCGGCAAATCATTCCATGAATTAACAACCCCGCCCAACTTTTGCTGGCTGGCGATATCATACGCACCCACTGGCGTACCATTGATTTTGTTTAAAATGGCCTCCAGGCGGTGTGAATGATAATGATAAATTTTTTTAACAAGCGGCCTGTGCTCCGTAAACGGTATACCATGGCCTGGCAATATTATCTCGAGGTTAAGAGGATAAACTTTTTGGAGGCTTTCAAAATAGGCCTTCACCAGATCCTCTCCGTCTTGCCAACAGGGAAGCGTTGGAATAATATCCTTGAGGATATGATCGCCTGCAAACAACAACTTCCGCTTGGGGCTGTAAAGGCAGGCATGCCCCATGGTATGGCCAGGCGTGAGGATGCACTGAAAAGTCTCATCCCCCACCTGAATCGTTTCACCGTCTTCAACCGTATAAAAATCGTCCGTTTCTTTAAAATTCAGATTCCACTCGTTATGGTTTTCCAGATAATATCGAAGCGCCTCTTTAGGAAACCCGGTTGTACCACTAAACCTAATCATCTTTTCAAAACCGGTCCATTCCCGAATGAAAGCGGCATCCTGGCGGCTGATATATAGTTTAGAACGATCTGTTGCGAATAGCGTTACCTGGCCGTTATGATCCGAATGGAAATGCGTGATAAAAAAATCTGTTTGACCCAAATCAATGCCAAGTTTTTTTATCGCGGATGCCATCACCGCTAGGCACTCAGGGCGATCATGCCCTGTATCGACAATCAGGTTCCTTCCTTTTCCCCTGTATATATAGGAATTTATATGACCCATTGGCATGTCTGCCAACGGAATTTTGACCCGAAAAATATCGGGATGCACTTCTTTCATCATGCCCATAACGCCCTGGATGGATATTTGGTTCAAACGACATGGCCGCGCCCGGTGCGGGCAAAACATGGCCTAATCACCGGTCGCCATTTTATTGATAAGACTCGCTTGGAAGGCTGCGCCAAAGCCGTTATCAATATTGACAACAGATACACCCGAAGCACAACTATTGAGCATGCTCAGCAAGGCCGCCACACCGCCAAAACTCGTCCCATATCCAACGCTCGTTGGCACACCGATGACCGGGCATGAAACAAGCCCGCCGACCACGCTTGCCAGGGCTCCTTCCATTCCGGCCACGGCAATAACGACATTCGCCTTAAACAGCTCTTCACATGCATGTAAAAGCCGGTGAATGCCTGCCACGCCAGCATCATAAATACGGTGGACGGCATTGCCAAGCGTTTCTGCAGTAACAGCCGCCTCTTCAGCCACCGGCATATCAGACGTCCCGCCACTGACGATGGCGATGTTACCCGCATGGGCCACTGGCGATGGATTAATAACAACAATCCGTGCCATCTCATGATAATTGCAATTTACGTCCGATTGCAAAAGGCGATCATAGACCTCAGAACTGGCCCGGGTGGCAAGGATGTTATTATGATGCTCCGCCAGCCGGGCCACGATCCCATCGATCTGGTCCAGGGTCTTCCCCTCACAGTAGATTACCTCAGGAACCCCTTGTCGAATCGACCGGTGGTGATCGACCCTGGCATATCCCAAATCCTCAAAAGGCAGCTTCTTTAACTGAGCCATCGCCGCATCTATATTGATGCTGCCGGCCTGAAACTTTCCCAGCAATTCTTTCAGCGCTTTTTCATCCATGGATGGTCTTTCAACTGTTGTTTGTTACATCATCTCAATGGCACAAGCCATGGAAACGCCGCCCCCGCCACATAGGGTGGCAAGTCCCAGCTGGTTTCCCCGCTTTTTCATACCATGAATCAGCGTTACCATAATGCGCGCACCGGTAGCGCCAATGGGATGCCCCAGCCCGATCCCCGATCCATTCACATTTGTGATCTCACGGTTGAGGCCAAGCTCCCGCTCACAGGCGATATATTGCGCCGCAAACGCCTCATTTACTTCAATCAATTCAAAATCTTCGATTTTCAGTCCGCTTCTCTGTTGCAGGTCTTTCACGGCCGGCACGGGAGATAACCCCATCACGGATGGATGACATCCACCTTTGCCAACGCCTACAATTTTGGCCAGTGGCGTCAGTCCCAGCTCACTGGCTTTCTCAGCAGACATAATAATTATGGCCGCTGCGCCATCATTAATACCGGAGGCGTTACCTGCGGTAACTTTCCCGATTTTTGGTACAAAGGCCGGCGGTAATTTCTCAAGGTCCGCCATGGTAAGCCCCGGCCTGAAATGCTCGTCCTTGTCAAAAATGATTGCCGGCTTTTTACGCTGAGGGATTTCCAAGGGAACGATCTCTTCTTTAAAGGATCCATCATTGGTGGCGCGTTCCACATTATTCTGGCTTCGGAGGGCCACTTCGTCCATCTCCTCCCGACTGATATTGAGATGCTGTGCTACAAATTCGGCGGTGTGTCCCATAATGTAGGGTTTGCCCTTAAAATTACAGAGGGGTGGTTCTTCAGCGTTCACCGGTCCATCAGCCGCATTTGGCAACAGGTGGGAACCGCAGGTCAGTTTTCGCATCAAGGCATCCACCATGAGTTTATCTTGCGCCCTGGCGCCCCAGCGCGCAGAGGGTAAGGTATAGGATGTACCAGACATGTGTTCTACCCCGCCTGCAAGAATAACATCCGCCATGCCGGCTTGAATCATGGCCATCCCTGAAATGGTCGCTTCCATACCGGAGATGCAGACCCGGTTAATGGTCACAGCAGGCACTGAGTCCGGAATACCGGCCATCAGCGTTGCCACACGTGCGACATTCAAAGTGTCCTCATGCTCGCAGCAGCATCCGAACCTCACATCATCGATAATGCCGGCGTCAATCCCTGCGCGACGAATCGCTTCTTTCATGGCTTCGCTGCCAATCACTGCAGCATTCGAATCACGTAATGTGCCGCCAAATGTTCCGATAGCAGTACGACAAGCTGATACGATTACAACATCTTTCATTATTGCCTCCTCATTTGCTTCCATGAATATCCACGGAACCGATAAATTTTATACTTAATTTCCATATGTTGATTATTGAGCTAATTTCTGCCACAGGTTTGTCCGCCAGGTGACTGCAATGGAGGGCTATTATTACATTGGAGAGCATTTGTCTTGCACACTTGTGCCCCCCTTCTTCGACAGAAGAGGGGCACAATAAGCCAATAAATGGCACCATGACGAACTATATCGCTATATTCCAAGCAAAAACCGTAAATTCAAAGAGAAAAAGTCTCTTTCGTTTAAACTTTGTTTTGCTTAGCGACCAATGACGTAACGGTAGGGATCAACTTCTTCTCTCAGAATGCGAAGCTCCTCTGCCGTCGGTGGTGCTGTTTCCTTAATCTTATCCGCAACGAGCAGTTCAAATCCACAATTTTCCTTTACGTCTTTCAGCTGATACCCCGGATTTATGGAAATGACTCGCATGCGCTTGGATTCAGGTTCAAAATCCATTACCGCCATATCGGTAATAATTTTGTAAGGCCCCGCCCCTAAGGGCAATCCGGATTTCGCCCGGGAATCCCCCCCCTCCAGCCAACCGGGGGTGGTCCTAAAATCGAGCTTTTCCACGAATCGCTTCGAGTTCTGCGGTGTCATGACCATCATTCGCCAGCAAAAAGAAGCAAAATCATTGGCGCCCCCGCTCCCGGGAAACCGAACCTTTGGTTTGGCATGGTCGCCGATGACAGTGGAATTCAAATTTCCATACATATCAATTTGGGCGCCCCCCAGAAAGGTATAGTCCACAAATCCCCTGGCGCAATACTCCATGGTATCGCCCATACTGCCCGCCAACGAAGCCTTGTAAAAAGTCCTGGAGTCCCCAACCGAAATCGGCATTTCCGGCAATTCCGGACCGAATCCACCCGCCTCGAATACAATAACCAAGTCCGGAGAGGCCACTTTTTGGGCCAGCATCGCCGCTGCACAGGGCGCGCCGGTCCCCACCCCAACTGTCGCCCCATTTTCAAGCTCCCTGGAAGCGACAGAAATCATCAATTCCATGCTATTATAATCAGCCATTATTTTTTCTCCTTGGGTATCATCAATTCCAGGGCTCTGAGTTCATTCATTTTGGCGAAGCCGCCATTTCTCATGATATATTCCTCATTGTCCTTGCAGTCATAAATAATTTCGTTCAAAAACGCCTTAAATGTCTCCGGATCCTTCTCCGCAGCCATCCACTCCTTGATGTGCGCCTCATCAGAAAAATATTCATACGGCATGGTACCTGGATAGGCACCAAATGGAACCACACATACCGCATCTACCACATGATAGGGAATTTTGGTGGATGAGGGATCACGTTGGGTCTCATCTGTAGAAATCAGTCGTTCTGTCGTAATGATCAGACGCTTTGCCGCATTGGCCAAATCAAGATCGGCCACCGCAATGCCTTTAAATCGGGCATTTCCGTAGATATCAGCCTCGTGGACATGAATAAAGGCTACATCCGGATATAGGGCCGGCAATGCCACAAGCTTTTTCCCGGTATAGGGGCATTCTATTGTTTTGGCGCCACTGTATTTGAAGGTATCGGTCCCCATCATATTACGGGTAGGCAGGAACGGAACCCCCATCGCAGCGGCTTTTAACCGCATAGTTAGGCTGTAATTTGTCCACTCGGTGACTTTGACACGACCACTTTGAATATAGCTACGAGACGCGCCAGCCAGTCCCCTGGCCTCGAGCCCCACCACATAGGCCACATCCAGACGGTCGTATACTTCTCCGGCACTTAAAATCTGCATATCATGGGTCGCGGTATGCCCCGCAAATCCCATATTTTTTTTCCGCTGCCGCACGATCTCGTGGCATGCCGCAACCGGAGTTCTGTTGGCCCCAAACCCGCCGATGGCCAAATAATCACCATCATGGGCAAACTTTTCCACCGCCTCTTTTAAGGACATGACTTTATTGGTTTTAGTGCGGTTTTTTTTGCGAAAAAATGCTCGCGCTTCATCCGGATCGGGATTAGAAAATACCGGTCCCATTCCGCTTTCTATCACGTTCATAGGTTTTCCCCTTTATTCATCCTTATTTTTAGAAGCAAGTATCATCCACTTTAATGACAGCGGCATCCCCTTGGGCCAACCCACCACAGATACCGACCGCAGCGATTCCACCACCTCTTCGGCGAAGCTCATACATGGCCGTCAAGGTAATCCGAGCACCACTGGCACCCACCGGATGACCGATGGCAATGGCACCGCCATTGGGGTTGGTTTTGTCCAGTAGCTGCTTCCATTTGGCATCGTCACCGTTTGCAAGAATCTTGTGTGACACTAACGGCATGGCAGCAAAGGCCTCATTGATCTCGAACAAATCCACATCATCCAATGCAACGCCACAATTTGATAGCGCTTTATCAATAGCAAACGCCGGTGTTTCAGCTATTTTTCTGGCTTCTCTCGCCACACTCGCTGTGGCCATAATGATTCCCAAGGGTTTTAACCCCATTGCCTCTGCCTTGGACCGTTTGCATATGATGACCGCAGCCGCACCGGCATCGAGCCCCGGAGAGTTACCCGCTGTAACTGTTGGGCTGTTATAAACGGTTTTCAATTTCCCCAATCCTTCAACGGTGGTAAAGGCTTTCGGGAATTCATCTTCCGTAAACTGTATCGGATCGCCTTTTCGTTGCGGAATCTCAACCGCCGTCAACTCTTCTCCTACTTTAAACTTACCCGCTTTTTTGGCTTCCTGGTATTTCATCTGCGAACCATAGGACCATTCATCTTGCATTTCTCTGGACACGTCGTACTCAAGTGCCACCTCGCCGGCATCCACCGCCAGAGAATTATATCCATGGTACATAATCGGATTGATGTGATCGACCATTTCCGGTTTGGCCAACCCGGTTCCCCAGCGATGCCCGTTCAGAACCACCGGTGTGTTGCTCATATTTTCAGCCCCAACCGCCAAACAGATTTCCGCTTCATCCAAAAGAATCGATTTTCTTCCCAGCTGAATACAGGAAAGAGAGGAACAGCAAGCGCGATCAACCGTCAATGAAACCGTTTCAGGCGGCAACCCAGCGTCCAAAATCGCCTGCCGACCAATCACATTATATTTCAATGCAGCTTCAGACTGAATACACATCCCGTAATATACTTCGTCAACGTCTTCGCCTTTTAGCCCGACTCTCTGTAATACGTCTTTAATGATTAAGGTCCCCAATTTGGAACTATGCATCAAACGTAATGCGCCGCCAAACTTACTGAAAGGAGTCCTGGCCGCACTTACAATTACCAGATCATCTTTATTGCCACTCATAATTATTACCCTCTATATAGTATGCCGGCGCAATGCGCCGGCACGGTTATGGTTCATCTTCGTATCGTGTTTACTACCCTTCGGTGATCAATAATCATACCAGCCTTTTCCGGTTTTTCTGCCCAACCGGCCAGCTTTCACGCGATGCAGTATATTCTGAGGTGCCCGGAACCGATCGCCAAAAACTTTTGTCAAGGATTCACAGGCAGCCGGCTCAATATCCAACCCTGAAAAATCCGCCAGTTCAAACTGCCCCATGGGATGACCAAGGGCCAGCTTTAAGGTCTTATCGATATCTTCCATCGAAGCAATCCCCTCTTCGAGCAACCGGTAACATTCCAACCGAAGCGCCAGAAGCACCCGCGTGCTGATAAACCCCTGTGAGTCCTTGCATACAACCGTTTCCTTGCCCAGCGATTCAGAAAACGCCTTAATGGTGTTTACAACTTCCTCGGATGTTTCCAGGGCACGAATGATTTCAATCAATTTCATGGCCACTGGTGGATTAAACCAATGCATGCCAATGATTCTGGTGGGATCGGACAGTACGCTGGATAGTTCTGTAATGCTGTACTGAGACGTATTGGTGGCAAGAATGGCCTCTGGTTTGCACTGGTCGTCCAGTTTTTTAAAAATATCTTTTTTAAGGTCAATCAGCTCAGGTACAGCTTCGACCACCAGATCAACATCTTTCACTGCCTGGTTAAAATCTACGGTAAAATTGATTCTCCCGAGAATAGCGGCTTTATCGTCTTCGCTGATTTTTCCTCTTTTAATGCCTTTGTCCAATGATGCGGATACATTGTTTTTGGCTTTTTCAAGGATTTCTTCTGATATATCATACAGGTTTACCGGAATCCCCTTGGTGGCGACCACCTGCGTGATACCGTGACCCATAATTCCTGAGCCAATAACTGCTACACTTTTGATGTCCATTTTTATCTCCTCTATTTAGGATACCGTTATCCGGTGAAGGCTGTATCGAACATATCGATCACCGGATCAGCATTTGATTTTAATTCTTCGAACTTCCCATAGGTTCGTCTAAGAATCGTTCCAATAAAATACTTACTGCTTTGCATCTTACCGTAGTAAAAAGTCCCGTTTTTTACCTTTTTAACGAGCTTTTTAATCTCACCAATTGATTCCGAACCTGTGAGCTCCGGCATTTTCGGGCTGATAATGGTCAGTTGCCACAGGTGCAACCAGCCAATGAGGACATCGCCCATGACATCCAGAAACGGGGTTGCCTTGGCATATAAATCTATGGCGTTCGGATTCTGAGCCAGTTGGCTTAGCTCGGCGGCCGCCGCCTCAAGCCGCTCCTTGGCGCCCTGAACGATCTCCACTTCATTCTTCAGTGTCCCCAGGGCGTCTGCTGCCTTGATCGTCTGATCAATACGGCCCATCAGATTATTGAAATTCACCAGTTTGTTGGCGATAAGTTTCCTGAAAACCAAGTCCATGGCCTGGATACCGTTCGTCCCTTCAAACAGCGTGGTAACCTTACAATCCCGGGCCAACCGCTCGAACGGATAGTCCGAACAGTATCCATACCCACCGGCACATTGGATTGCCATTCCCGTGACAAACCATGAATTTTCAGTAAGATACGCTTTAACGATCGGTGTCAAAAGTTCAACAAGCCCTCGCCATTCTTTGCTTTCATCACCTTCCGTAACATGGGAATAATCCATGCACATGCTGGTGAAGTATGCAAGCGCCCGTTCCCCCTCCACATATCCCTTCATGGTCAGCAGCATCCGCTTCACGTCAGGATGGTTGACGATTTTAACCGGGCCTGGTTTCTTGCTGTCTTCCGGGTAAACCGATCGGCCCTGAATTCTGGTTGTGGTATAATCCACCGCATGGAGGTATGCTGACGACGAAAACGACAACCCTTCCAGCCCCACAAGCAAACGCTGCTCATTCATCATATGGAACATCTCAACAATACCGTTCCCCTGTTTTCCCAAGAGAAAACCGGTGCATTGTTTGTTGTCCCCATATGCCATGGTACAGGTCACAAGCCCGTGAAGCCCCATTTTATGTTCGATTCCAGAACAGTAAACATCATTCGACCGAATCAGGTTGCCCTTTTCATCCGAAAGATGCTTCGGGACGATAAACAGGGACAAGCCCTTGGTACCCTCAGGATCTCCCTCCACCCGGGCAAGGACCATATGGATGATGTTTTCAGCCATATCGTGTTCCCCGGCCGTGATGAAAATTTTGGTCCCGGAAATGGCATAGGTGCCGTCTTCGTTAGGCGTTGCGATTGTCTGGACTGCCCCGACATCACTCCCGGCATCCGATTCGGTCAGGCACATGCTGCCCATCCATTCACCGGAATAAAGCCGGGTCATGTATAACTCTTTTTGCTCATCGGTACCAAAGGTCTCTATGACTTTTGCTGCGGCGTGCGTCAGCTCCGCCGCACCGTAAATATAAAACCCAGCCGCATAAAATATTTCAGAAACCGCGGTGCCCAGGGTATGGGGATACCCATCTCCCCCTACCGCCGGATCATCGCACATGGCCAACCAGCCCCCCTCATTGAATTTTTCAAGGGGCGTATGAAAACACTCCGGAAACTTAACGGTTTTGTCCTTTGGATCATAAACGCACCCATTCCGGTCCGCTTCCTCCGTCGTGGGATAGAACTCGGATTTGGCAAACCGATGCGCCTCGGTCAACACCATGTCAAAACCGGAATGTTCTGAAAATTTTGGATATTCGCTCAGCTTGTCTATTTCGAGCATTTCATTCAAAACAAACTGCTGATCTTTCTTATCTACTAGCAACGTTGCCACGACATATCTCCTTTATATCTTTTCTCTTTTTGGAATGCCTGCCAGGGCTTTGGCCAATTTGACCTTTTTGTTCAGGTCCCCTTCCCGGAAAATCATAATTCTCTGGGCCTGGGGCGATCCTGCGCCATGCATAGATTCCACCATTGCCGTACCACCGGTCATGGCCTCAATCAGCCGACCGATCTTGATTCGGTCCTCAACCGGAATGCCGGCAACGCCTGAAAAGTATTTCTTGACCAAAGGTCCAACATCTTCATCTCTAAGATCATATTCGCTTGGCAGCGTTGCAATGAAACCACCGGCCAGATCAATGGCAAGCCGCGCCACTTCAAAATGAAACCGTGTGACGTTGTGCTTGCAGACATTGGCAAGCATGGTATCAACCATGTATGCACCGGATGGCGTTGGTTGTCCCTCTGCCGAACAGGCGATGGAGGAGCTGTAGAGCGTTTCGCTCAGGTGGATCATCTCCGTTACCTTGTCCCGCACATGGGACCCCTTGGCAGTACCCTGGCTCTGGGCAAGATACGTTACCGCACCGGTCAGAACATCCATGAGCCCGGTTTTGCATGCGCCATAATTGGCCCGATGGTGTGCGGCAAACCGCTGGACGATCATACCGGTGAAATCGGTCTGGCCATCCATATACACGTTCTCCCAGGGAACAAACACATCTTCAAAGGCGATTACAGCTTCCCCACCCACAACACCAAAGGAAGGCTTGCCCACGTCGATCGTTTCCTTGAAATCCCTTCGGCTATCATTGGCCTGACGACCAAAGATCATCGTGATACCCGGCGCGTCAATGGGAACGGAGCAAATAACCGCGTAGTCTTTCGATGCTTCATTCATGGCAGCCGTCGGCATAATCAAAATCTCATGAGAGTTGACCGCACCTGTCATATGGAGCTTTGCACCCCGAATGACAATACCGTCGTCCCGCCGCTCCGTCACATGCACGTACTGATCAGGGTCTTCCTGCTCTGCAGGCCCCTTTGAGCGGTCCCCTTTGGGATCCGTCATCGCACCCACCACCATCAGGTTTTCATCCTGAATACGGATCAACCATTTCTTGAACCTCTCCAGATAATCGGTGCCATGCTTCTGGTCCATTTCATAGATCGTAGAAAAGGTGGCATTGATCCCATCAAACCCGACACAACGCTGAAAACAGGTACCGGTCTTCTGTCCGAGAATTCTCAGCAACTTTACCTTCTTTATCAGGTCTTCCACATTCTGATGCACGTGGGTGAAACGGCTGATGGTTCGCCCGGTCAGATGAGACGTTGCCGTTGCCAAGTCTTTGTATTCATCCTGGCTTGCCAGCGCATAGGTCATGGCTGCCGCGCGCACATGGGGCGAGGTTGCCGGATGTTCTGTAACATCCTCTATCTTTTTACCAAGATAGTATATGACGGGCTTCAGCGTTTTCAGACTTTCAATATATTCTGCTCCGTTCTTTAGTTTCATTTAAACCTCTCTTTTTTTCTGCGTCCTTTATTTACTGTAGTCAAACCAGCCTTTCCCGGTTTTTCTACCGAAATGGCCAGCATCGACCTTTCGGACCATGGCCGGTCTCGGACGGAAACGTTCGCCATAAATTTCGTGGAAAATTCGAGCGATCTTCAGATTCAGTTCATTGCTGATGTTGTCCATCAGGGCGAACGGTCCAACCGGATGTCCCAATCCCATGCGACAGGCCTTGTCGATATCTTCAGGTGTTGCGATATTTTCTTCGAACAGCCGAATCGCTTCATCATTGATTGCCCCTAAGATTCTATTAACCACAAAACCTGCGCAATCTGCAACCCGAACCGGTTCCTTATCAATGCTGATGCAGAAATCAAAAGCGGTAGCGGCAGTCTCTGCAGAAGTATCCTCACCACTGATGACCTCTACGAGTTTCATGATGGATGCCGGTGAGAAAAAGTGCATTCCCAGAAAATTCGCTTTTCGTTCAGGGCTTTTCAAGGTGGCGCCGAGCTTGGTGATTGGAATAGAAGAGGTGTTGGAAGCAATGATACATGACGGCTTGCACACTTCTTCAAGTGCATTGTAATTTTCAGCCTTTACCTTAACGTCTTCAAAGATCGCTTCGATCACGATGTCAACATCACCAAACCCATCAAAAGAATCCGTCGGTGTTATACGGGCAACGGCATCTTTTTGCTTTTGTTCATCGGCAACCAGACGGCCCTTTTCACACCATTTTTGAAGGCTTTTTTCAATTCTCGCCACACCCGCCTTGGCAAGATCAAGGTTAATTTCTTTCATCAGCACATCATAACCAGCCAACGCACAGCACAATGCGATATCGCTGCCCATCATACCGGCACCCAAAATACCAACTTTTTTTATTTCTGTCATAGCTTTATCTCCTTATTAGATTCTTTCCCAAATAGTTGTCATACCAATGCCGCCACCACCGCAAAGAGACGCCATACCAACGTTTACATCTCTTTTGATCATTTCGTAAATCAAGCTTACCACAATTCGCGTACCCGTACATCCCACCGGATGCCCAAGCCCGATTCCAGATCCATTGACATTGGTGATCTCCCGATTGGTACCCAATTCCTTTTCGCAAGCCACATACTGCGCCGCAAAGGCTTCGTTTAATTCAATCAGCTGAATATCGTCGAGAGACATTTTCGCTCTTTCCAAAGCCACTTTGGTTGCCGGCACCGGTGAAATCCCCATATAAGATGGATCCGTACCGGCAATGCCATTGACGATATATTTAGCCATGGGGGTTACCCCCAACTCTTTAGCCTTGTCCAGTGACATCACCAGCACCGCAGCGGCACCGTCATTAATTCCCGATGAATTACCGGCTGTAACGGTCCCGTCTTTTTTGAATGTCGGGGGTAAGGTTGCCAGTTTTTCAAGGGTCATTCCGGGACGGAAATGTTCGTCTTTATCAACGACAATCTCTTTCCCTCTTTTTTTATAGGTTACCGGCACGATTTCATCTTTGAACCGGCCATTGTTGGTCGCCGCTTCCGCATTGTTGTGGGAACGCATCGCTGCGATATCCTGGTCTTCACGCGTCACGCCATATCGCTCAGCAACATTTTCAGCGGTAATTCCCATCAGTTCAGGACCTCCCGCATGAAGTCCTTCCCACATGGAATCGGTCAGTTCCTGATGTCTGAGTTTTGCACCCCACCGTGCGCATTTAACGTAATAGGGGGCGTTGCTCATGGTTTCAACACCGCCGGCAATACAGACATCGGCCTCTCCACATTGAATTTTTCGAGCAGCTGAAGCAATGGCCTCCATTCCCGACAGGCATACCCGGTTGAGTGTAACCCCAGGTACGGTATCCGGAATCCCGGCTTCAAGCAGTCCGACTCTGGCAACATTCACGTCCTCTTGGACATTGTTGCAACATCCGAAAAAAACATCCTCTACGGCATCCGGGGCCACATTTGCCCGCGCCAGGACCTCCCGCATCACTATAGAGGCCAAATCTCTCTGGCGAAAGGAGGCCAAACTTCCCCCCATAACACCGATGGCAGTACGTGCACCTGATACGATGACAACGTCTCTCATGAACCTTCTCCCTTATCGATTTATTGAAATAATTCGTTACTCTTTAAACAACCGGAACCATAGCCCAGGAGTTACCACTATTTAACGTTCTTGGTATCTCCCTTGAGGAACCGTGAAAAGGCACCCTGCATGAACTGGCTTGCAAAAATGGTCGGCATCAGCCGTTCCGCTTCCTGGTAATGCTCTATGGCCTTTCTGTTGAGCTGGGTTTTAATGAAGGTTTTTGCCATGTAGCTGTTTTTGCCAATCCGCTGCGCCAGTTCTTCACATTTGGGCAGCAGTTCATCATCTTCAAATACATCCAGAACAATCCCCAACCGTTTGGCTTCTTCAGGCTCTACCTCTTTGGCAGACAGACACAGATACGCAACCAGGTTTTTCCCGTATTTTTCGAGACCCCGGGTCACGCACCAGGCCGGCAACGCACCATGATTGATTTCTTTAAGCGCAAATTTTGCACTCTTAGAGGCAAAGACAACGTCACAGCAACCGGATATTTCAAAACCGAAACCAAATGCAGCCCCGTTTACAGCGGCAATCACCGGGGTCTCGGCCAACTCGATGGCTTTAAAAGGTTCAAAACAGATCTTGATAAATTCAAACCCAGCTTCTGTTTTCCCAACGTGGGCAAACTGTTCCACATCTGCACCCGCTGAAAAGACTGGAAACGGCGTTCCCTTTTTCGGATGGGTGAACGTCTGGCCGGTCAGAATCATGCAACCCACTTCAGGATCAGCATCCAGCTCCCTTACGGCTGCCGCCAGTTCAGCAAAAATGGTTGCATTGGCAGCGTTGAACTTATCCGGTCGGTTAAACGTAATAATGGCATAGTTTTCTTTTTTTTCTACTTTAAAAACAGTATATTCCATGATGAATTCTCCTTTTTCAAATTCCGTATTTCTTATTTAACTGAGTCCCATTCTTCCTGGAGGATGGCCGGCAATTTGGCGGCACGCTCCTTGCCACTGATAAAATCTAGATTTCGAATCCCTTTGGGATCGATGGTGCGGATAAACTCCAGCTCCTGTACCGTGGGATTTTCCGTAACCGGGCAATCATCGGCAACTTCGACTGGGAACCCTGTATTGTCCTGCACATCCTTTGCAGTGACGCCTTTGTGGAGAGAAAGTGCTTTCCATTTTCCCCGTTCGACCATTTCCATTACACATAGATTGGTCACAACAATCATCGGGCCAGGCTGTAATCCTTGTTCAATTCTTTCCTCATCGGATAGGTATACCCTTGTACCAGTAATGTAATTTACTTTGGGTACAAACAGCATTTTGGAATGGTTGGGGAAATAGGCCACGGATTTGCGATGGAGGCCAAATACAACCGGTGCACCGGCACCGCCCGGCAGACGAAGCCCGCGTGTATTCCATTCGCCAGTGGGTTTACCATCTTCACCCCTGATTGGCATTGGCAGCCAGGAGATATTGATATCGCCATTGGCGTCCATCTGGGCACTGGATACCGCTTCCACATCACCGGTTCCTCTGAAATGAAGCGCTTCGATACATTCGGTCATGGACCACAGGCCAGCTGAATTGGCAATACAGGACGCCTCAGATGTGTGAAATCCCATCTGGAATGGATTGGCATCCACGCCACTGTAACCCACCACAAACGCATTGGGTGCATGGGTCATTTTTGCCAGATTGTAGGCAGCATAGGCCAGGGGGGTAAACGAGCCCAGTACGATGCTGTCCTCGTCATCAATTGTGCGCGCAAGGCTGACAACCATTTCATCGGCCACGTCAAATTCTTCCGCTTTTTCAGGTTTGACCTCACCGGTCCACTCTATGGTTCCGGTGGTCTTGGCCAATTCGGTAAGCTTTTTCTTTGCCACATCGCCACCGGCTTTTGCCCAATATTCATCCTCACTCTTTCCGATGGTTTCGGGAATATACTGCTGGGCATTCTTCGGGCTAAGGCCCCCAACATCCTGCATCATCTGTAATAAATGGGCAGAATAATAGGGGATGGAGCTACAGGGGCTGGCCCCGAAAGAACAAGGAATCACCATATCCACATCTGTTCTGAACAGTTTGGTGGCGGTTTTATCCTTTCGGATCTCATCGGAGCTGATAATTTCTTCCACGGTCACAATTGTCTTTTTGGCGGCCATGGCCATATCAATATCTGATGCAGACGTGCCAAAAATCTGAACATTACCTTGCTCGTCTGCTCGCTGTGCGTGAATCACTGCTACATCCGGCACAATGGCCTGAATCGCGGTCAACTCTTTACCGGTAAACGGGCAATTGACCGTCTTATACAGTTCTGGCGCCTCTTTGATGATATCGGATCCTTTGGGGCCCATAAACTGAGCAAACGGCAATCCAAAGCGGGCCGCCTCAAGCCCCTTGATCATACTACAACCTTCGATTTCGGTCAGGTCGATGAGCTTGTTTTCCGCGGCCTTTCTGAAGTTTGTCGGCAAACCGAAAAATTCAAGGCTCAAAAAACTAAATACGAGATGATCCACACAACCGGCAGCAAGAAGCCATTCCATTTCCCAACCACCGACGATGGACATCACCTTTAATTTGTTGATTTTCTGTCGAATGATTTCACGCACAACTGCCATCGGTTTGTTGCAACTCCAACCACCGCCAAGCGCAACAAAATCCCCGGGTTTAATCACTTTTCCGATATCGGCGAGTGTCCCCACTTTTGATTTCAGTTTCAAAGTTGTCCCCATAGATCTGGTATCTCCTTTCCTATCACCGTTCAGCCATTGAAGTGGTCTGACGAAAATTTCCTGTTCATCGTGAAGAACAGGTCCATACAATGTGTTTGCATTACCAAAAGCACAGAGGACCACGGAGAAAATGCACCTTTTTGCACACACTCCGTGTCCTCTGTCGTAAGTTCAGCCGCATGTAAAGGCCATTATCTATGACCTTTTTATACTTTTTAGCCAGCAGACCACCCACCATCCAGCGGAATAATCGCACCGGTCATAAAGCTCGATGCATCTGATGCCAGGTAGATTACCAAGCCGACCAGTTCCTCCACCTGCCCCCATCGGGCCACCGGTGTTTTGGACATGATCAAGCCAGTGATGGCCTTATCTTCCATAGCACCCTTGTTGATGTCCGTTGCAAAATAGGAAGGTGCGATGGAATTTACCGTAATGCCGCGGGTGGCCCACTCTTGGGCCAAGCTCTTGGTCATGGCATTGATACCACCTTTTGAAGCGGCATAGGGGACCAGAAAGGGAAGCGGATAGGTGCCCATGGCTGAAGAGATGTTGATAACTCTTCCGGCTTTAGCCTTGAACATATGCTTACCAAGTATCTGGGTGCACAAAAAATATCCTTTCAGATTGACGCTTATGATGCTGTCCCACTGTTCTTCCGTCAAATTTAAAAAGGGCACATTCCATCCCTGTCCTGCATTATTTACCAGGATATCAACCTTGCCAAAAGCAGAAATTGTTTCCTCCGCCAGTTTCTCAATGGATGCCCTGTCAAGCATATCACAGGCAACAGCCAGGGCTTTTCCACCCTTCCCATTGATCTCTTCAGCAACGGCATCCAGGTCTGCCTTGGTCCGGCTGGCAACCACAACGCTGGCCCCCGCTTCCGCAAGGCCAATGGCAATCGCTTTTCCAAATCCGCGGCTGCCGCCGGTGACAACGGCCACTTTTCCATCCAGTTTAAACCTTTCAATTCCCATTTTGCTCTCCATACTTTCGTTTCCGGTCGCTACTGCATCAGACATCAACCGGTATCTTAAATTTAGTTATTTCCTACTTACCTGTAAAATTGGCTTTCCGCTTTTCCAGGAATGCAGAGGTGCCTTCTTTTGAATCCTCGGTTGAAAAGGCTTTGGCAAACGTCGCCAGTTCTTTGTCAATACCGCTTAACAGATCATGATCCAGTACGAGATTGACGCATTGCTTGGCCCAATCCACCATCAACGGGCTTTTCGCCATAATCGCCTTCGCCAGTTTCATCACCTCGGCATCCAGGTCTTCCGGCGCCACAACCTTGTTCACAAGCCCCCATTTGTAGGCATCCTGAGCGCTGATCGGCTTCCCGGTCAGAATCATCTCCATGGCCTTGGCTTTTCCCACAATCCGTGGCAAACGCTGGCTGGCGCCCCCCCCGGTAATGATCCCCAGGGTGATCTCCGGTTGAGCAAAAGACGCCCGATCCGTACAGATCCGGAAATCAGCACCCAGTGAAATTTCACTGCCCATCCCCCAAGCCATGCCGTCCACCGCCGCAATTACCGGTTGCGGAAGCTTTTCAAGCAGGGTGGGGCTGAAGTGATGGTCCAGCGTCTCTTTCACCTTTTCCCACCCCTCCTCATCAGCAGTCTTTGACCAGGAGTTCAACATGTTGATATCAGCACCCGCCAGGAAATTATCTCCAGCACCTTTCAGCACAACAATCCGGGCACCTTCTTCTCCTTTGATCTTCTCAACGGCGGCAACCAGTTCCTGAGACATCTGCTCGCTGTAAGCATTGAACACCTTGGGACGATTGAAAGTAATCGTCACAATACCGTCCTTAACATCATACAGAATCGTTTCAAAACTCATTGCGAATCCACTCCTTTTTTTGACCAAAATTATTGGTTTTGCCTGTAATTTGAATCTAATAGGATCAGCTCAGGCCCACTTTGCCAACGTTTTCCCGAATATAATTTGCAACGGTTTCTCCGGGCAAACCTGGTGGGAACACCTCGTGAACTCCAAGTTTTTTCAAGCCTTCGAAGTCACTCTTTGGAATCACGCCGCCCATAATCAGCATCACATCTGCTTTTCCCTTTTCTTTGAGCATTGGGATAAGATCTTCGACCAATAGGTTATGCCCGCTGGTCATGATGCTCAGCGCAACCACGTCCACATCTTCTTGAACCGCAGCGTTCACAATATCATCTGCAGTTCCAAAACGAAAATAGATGACATCCATACCGGCATCCCGCAGTTCCCGCGCGATGAGTTTTGACCCTCTACCGTGAACGTCTATTTTTTTCTTTGCCAAAAGAACCTTTATAGTTTTTTCCGACATAATGTATTCTCCATATCTTGAACAATCGTTCCTGTTCAAAACAAATATGAATTTGTAATTAGAACCCTAACCAAACGTTAGATTTCCCGCATCCTTACTCAGAAACATACCAGCCAAACGCTTCACGCATCGGAACCGTCATTTCTCCGTTGGTAACGCCCTTTCGAGCAGCTTCTACCAGCGCTGGCATCAAATCTGCTTTGCCTTCCTTGAATTCAAAGCAAGTGTTTCGAAGATGCGCAATTGCATTATCAACCTCTTCCTGGCTTCGTTTGGCTTTGAAGGCCTTCAGTTTTTCTATCGCCTTTTTCTCAATTGCCAAATCCACCTTAAACTGCTGATAATCCTCTTCTTCATCGCTCTGATACATATTCAGACCGACCACCGGCCACTTACCTTCCTTAACGGCCTGCTTCCGCTGATAGGAAGTGTCATCGATCGCTTTCTTGATCCAACCTTCTTCCAGGCCCTTCTGGTATCCACCTTTTGATTCCAGATCATTGTAAATTTCCCAGGCCTCTTTCTCCATCTTGTCCGTCAGCCATTCCACATAGTAGGATCCTGCCAGCGGATCAGCCACATTTCTGAGACCACTTTCCCACATCATGATCTGCTGGGTCCGAATGGCTGTACGGTGGGAAATTTCAGTGGGGATACTGATGGCTTCATCAAACGAACAGGAATGGATTGATTGAACCCCACCCATGATAGCCGCCATTACCTGCATGGTGATTCTTGCCGTATTGTTAAGCGGCTGCTGAGCAGTCAACACATTTCCGCTGGTGTGAATATGAACCCGCGCATGCTGACACTGTGGTTTTGTGCAACCCGCATCTTTCGTTATTTTCGCCCACATTCTTCGATGGGCTCTCAGCTTGGCCACCTCTTCAAAGAAATCATTTTGGATGCCTATCTGAAATCCGATCCGACCAACAAAACTGTCAGGCGCAAGCCCAGCATTTACGCCGGCATCAATGACAGATTTACCCCATGAAAGCCCATAGGCAAGCTCCTGCAGCGGTGTTGCACCAGCTTCAGAAAGACCATACATGAAAATATTGGTCGTATTCCAGGCGGGAACCTTGTTTGTACAGAATTTAATCAGGTCCCCCATCAGAGCATATCCCCATTTGGGTTCCCAAGACGGAATGTCTTGAACCGCAATACGGGGATACCAGTTCATGGAATTGCCATGGAGCATATCGATTGAATCTCCGCGCCGTTCTGCAGCAGCACAGGCAAGGGCCAACGCTGGCAGACAATTGTCCCCCGTGATGTATGAAAAATTGGTTGTTTTGAGGTCCCAGTCCCTCATGATTTCATCATAATCTTCCACGGAGCACAGCACGCAGCCACACTGTCCCACGTTGCCCCTAGCCTCGGGGTGATCCGAGTCGATACCGTACATACATGGAATGTCCAGAACCATATTGAACACCTTGTGTCCAAAGTAGCCTTCCATCCCCTCTGCTACCATCTTTTCCATCTTGGCCCGGGTCTCTTCACAGGTGCCGTACCCAAAAACCATCTGCTGCATCCATGGCGTCAGCGCATATCCATCCGGATACAACCCTCGTGTGTACGGGTAAACACCAGGCATGGTGTCCAGATCTATTCCTTCAACGTCCTCAGCAGTGTAAACCGATTTAACTTCAATCCCGGAAAGGTTTTTTCTGGGTTTGATCTTATCGGCATATCTCTGCCGCGCCTTTTCCCAGGCAGCCTTAGCCTTTTCAAAATTTTCACTTGTCTTTGGGTTACTCACGGTAAATCCTCCTATTAAAAGCGTTTTTGCCCTATACTAAAAGCATTGCCAAATACTTTATTGGCTTGGTTATTTACTTTTTTGCTTTAATCTCGGCCTCTCTGGCCTCAACAATAAAATCGATCACCTGCTCCGATGCCTGATAGGGGTCCATTTTAAGCATTTCAATTTTCTCAATCCACCCTTTCAGTGCCAAATCAGTCTGGTATAGCCGAACAAACTCCGCTCGAATTCGTTTTGACAGCACATCCAGAAACTGGTTAACCCGCCGTTTCCGATTTTTTTCTGTTAGCTGTTTGCCGTTTTTCAAGAATTGCATATGAAGTCCGACCAGTGTGCTCAAATCCGGAAGGCCTTTGCCTTTGATGGCGATCGTCCGGGTCACGGGCACTTGCCAGTCGGACGTAAAGGTCTCTGGGTTCTTCAATACATCTTCAGCATCAATTTTACCGGGCAGCATGCGCAGCTCACTGACAACACTGTCGGCCCCGGGCAGATCGGATTTATTGACAATTAGAATATCGCCAACTTCCATAATGCCGGCTTTCATGGCCTGAAGACTATCCCCATAACCGGGAACCATCACCAACAGAACAGTGTGGGCCAGATTGACAATATCAATTTCATTCTGCCCCACACCAACCGTTTCAATCAGAATGACATCTTTTCCAGAGGCATCGAATACATCCGCCGCCCCGTTCACCGCTTCCGCAAGTCCGCCAACGGAACCCTTGGTGGCCAGGGAGCGAATAAACACTTCCGGATCGTTGGAAAACAATTCCATACGGGCCCGGTCCCCCAGAATCGACCCCCCGGTGAAGGGGCTCGATGGGTCTACTGCCAGCACACCCACCGACAGGTTCTGCTCCCGGAATTGTCGGATCAATGCCGCCACCAAACAACTTTTCCCGGCACCGGGTGGGCCGGTGACACCTACAATATGAGCACGACCACATTTACCATAAAGCTCTTTCATGGCGCTGAAGGCATCGGGATCGCGCCGTTCCAGCATAGAGATCATTCTGGCAATGGCCCACACTTCACCTGCCAGAATTCCTTTGATCAAATCCATCTTAAAACGATCTTTCTGCTATCTCCCAGGCAGACACGTCTCCCCATTTAAGCGCTGATATTTTTCCATCTGTTACAGGAAGAATATTGCCGATAAAAAATTTGGCGCTCTGTACCTTTCCAGCCAGATAAGCCGCTTCCGCATTGCTCTCGACAAATTTTTGTTGTTTTTCAGCATCGTCCTTTTTCTTCTTGACAAAAAGCTGCTCCAGTTTCTCCTGAGCCACTACAGCCGCCCAAAGCAGAAACCAAGACACCACCACATCCCCTGCTGCCTCCATAAATGGCGTTGCTTTAAGGAAAGGATAAGAAATGCCGCTGCTTTTCGCCTTCTCAGAAAAAATAGCGGGCAATTCAGCCAATGAATTTTTTGTCGTCTTAACCTGTGCCGCATATTTTTCAAGGCCTGGAATCTCGGAGGCTTTTGCGATCATGTCATCCATGTCCGATAAAAATCCGGCATAGATCGCGCCCTTAGCCATGCGGACTTTCCTGAAAGCGAAATCCATGGCCTGAATCGCAGTGGTTCCCTCAAAAATGCATGCGACCTTAGAGTCCCGGAGGAATTGCTCTACGGGGTACTCCTTCGTGTATCCATACCCACCATAAATTTGGATGGCATCGGAAGCAAATTGAACGCCTTTCTCTGTTGGGTACGCCTTGCATATAGGTATCAATAACTCAACGATCCCATTCCATTTTCTTTTCTCTTCTTTGCTCTCGGCAACTTCCGCTCGATCCATAGCATAGCCACAGTAAAGCAGCATGGCTCGCATCCCCTCAATATGGGACTTCATCAACAACAGCATTCTTCGAATGTCAGGATGTTGAATAATCGGCACCTGGATAGCAGGATCGGGATTTTCAATGTTTTGGCCCTGTTTTCGGTCACGGGCATAGTTCAGCGCATGCTGATAGGACACCGAGCAGGTCCCCTGGCCCCAAACCCCAACTTCCAACCGGGAAGAGTTCATCATGTGAAACATGATTCTTATACCCTCTCGCTCTTCTCCAAGCAGGTATCCAACGCAATTCCCTTTCTCGCCAAATGACATGGTCGCCGTCGGAGAGGCAACAATACCCATTTTATGCTCCAACCCGATGCAGCGAACATCATTTAACTCTCCTAGGGAACCATCCGTCTGGACGGTTAATTTCGGAACAATAAAAATCGACAGCCCTTTGGTGCCGGGTGGGTCTCCCTCAATTCGGGCAAGCACCATATGAACAACGTTTTCGCCGACATCGCTATCACCATTGGTAATAAAAATCTTCTGTCCGGTGATATTATAAGTGCCATCATCATTTCGAGTAGCCCTTACCTCGGCAGCACCGACATCCGATCCTGCGTCCGGCTCGGTTAATGCCATGGTACCAATCCATTTCCCGTCATACATCGGCCGCATAAACAGCTTTTTTTGTTCGTCCGTCCCAAACAACTCGATTAGTTTGGCGGCATCGTGCGTTAGGTTAACATAGCACATGAACGGAAAGTTCGCGGCAAAAAACATTTCATGAGCCGCAGACTTGATGACGTGGGGCAGTCCCTGCCCGCCGATATCTTCAGACTCAATAGAGGTCAACCAACCACCTTCAACGAATTTTTCGTATGCTTCTTTGGTACCGGGCACGGAATATACTGTCCCATCTTCGAGTTTGGCACCTATTTTATCACCTTCAATATTTAACGGAAACAGCTCTTTTTCCGCAAATTGCCGCGCCTCTTTCAGAAGCATCGCAAGCACCTTCTCATTCCATGCACAAAAATGATCGTGCTCACAGATTTCCTGTATCTTCAATTGTTCGAACAAAGCGAACTTGACATCTCTTTCATCGACTAACAGATTTGCCATATCGTTACCTGTTTATTATAGTTTGATGGTTAGAAAAATTAACACTGAGCCCCCAACTTCAAACAAAACCACGCTGGAAATGAATCGGGGCCCCAATCGTCTTATTTACCTTTAAAATTTGGTTTTCTTTTCTCCAAAAAGGCCGCGGTCCCTTCTTTGGCATCGTCGGTGAGAAGAATTTCACAAAACCGATCCCGCTCAAACTCAATACCGCCACGTTGAGACAAATCGCCACCTTCGTAGATCAATCGTTTACAGATCTTTAGGGCAACGGCACCTTTATCGGTCAGTCGCGCTACCAACGCATCTACAGCTTCCATCAATTTATCTGGCTCAACAACTTGATTTACCAGTCCAATCCGATATGCCTCTTGCGCATCGATGGGATCCCCGGTCGTGATCATCTCCATCGCCTTGGTTGCACCAGCAAGTCTCAACACACGCTGACTGCCGCCAGCACCCGGAATAATGCCAAGCTTAATTTCGGGTAATGCGAATTTTGCCTTTTCAGACACAATGCGATAATCGCAGCCCGCTGCCACTTCACATCCCATTCCAAACGCCAGACCATTGACGGCCGCAATTGTTGGTTTCGGGCAATCTTCAAGAATATTCGGGCTGAACATCTTGGCCAAAGATTCCTTGATTTTAGCCGCATCGCCCTGTTTTGACCAGGCGTTGACCATGTTAATATCTGCGCCGGCCATAAACGCTTTGCCGGTACCGGTGATCACAATAACTTTCACCGCATCATCCGCGGCCAGTTCGTTTATCGCCTGAACCAGTTCATCCGCAAGTTTTTCATTGTACGCATTCAATACTTCTGGGCGGTTGAAAGTAATCTTTCCAATATCTCCTGCTCGCTCCAAGATAATCGTTTCGTAACTCATAATTCTCACCTCTCAAACGATGGTTAGCGGTTATAATCCGAACGCCTTAAAAATACAAAATAGATCCTAAGATCAGTGCCATACCTTGTTAAATATTGCAACGCTATTTGCAATAAAAAAGCCCCACTCTGCAAGTAATGCTTACATACTTTAACTCGACTAAAAAAACGCTCCAAAGTCACTTTCTTGCAATACCGGAAAAAAGGATCTCGCACAGCATTTTGGTTCGATTTTCAGTATCGACATTTTTATTGAACAACACAATCGGCAATATAATATGCTCTATACTGCCAAGGATAGTATCTCTAATACATGTCGGGGGAATATCATCTCTGATTTCACCCCTTGTGACACCCTCTTGAATGATTTCCACCATGAGCCGCGAAAAATTTTTCACGAGGTTATATGTTTCACTTTGAAAATATCCCGCAAAATTTCGGGCTTCAACAAAGAGAATTCTCCCAAACACCCGGTTATGGTCGTAATGCGCCATGGTATCAAGGATGAGCTGTTTGAGCCGTTCGAGGGGGCTGTCTATATCTTTTGTATAACCAACCGTCTTTTTTTCAAAATCCTCCATGTACTCGGCCAAGATCTGGTGCAGCAAGCCGCGCTTGTCACCGAAGTATCGATATATAAGCGCCTCATTGGTCCCGGCCGTATTAGCAATTTCCGCGGTGGTAATGGAGTTAAAGTCCTTTTCCTCCAGGAGATGCCTGAGCGCATCAGCCAGCTTTATTTTGCCAGGTGGATCTTTCGGTTTTTTTTTCTTGGGTGCCGTTGAAATTTTTTTCCGTGTCCCAACCTTTTTGTCAGAATCGAGCCTGTTAGCCACTTTCGCCATATTCTAATCTTGTAACCTGAAAATTCACCCGGTTTATAGAAATTCTCTTTATCGATTTTGAACGCCAACCGCCTAAGGCCGCACAAGCAATAACACCTCACCAGACTAGCGGCATAAAATATAAAGTAAACTTTACTTGCTTAACTTTTTTTTGTCAAATCTTTTTTTCTCCTTGCTCTCAGCGCCCGATCCTGCTGTATATTCAAGATAAATTAGCATGAGAATAAACTTGACAGAATATTTAACATACCGTAAGCAAGCGTTACTATATGGTAAAGTTCGGCTTACACCCTAACGGTGCTGCGTCAGACCCAATAGGTTGTATAACGATTTTATATCATAGAAAATAAACGAAAAAGATATATCAAGGGAGGACTCATGGAACAAGTTTATGTAGTTAGCGCAGTGCGAACGCCTGTAGGAAAAAACAGAGGGTATTTGCGTGAATGGACCGCACCGGAACTGCTGGCAACAGTACTGGATGAAGTAATAGACAGAATCGACCTGGATCCGGAATTGGTTGAAGATGTAATCAACGGTACTGTCTACCAAGTGGGTGAGCAGGGCTTTACCTTGGGCCGGACTGGTATTCTGGCATCCAAAAAATACCCGATCACCGTCCCAGGCATCTCTTTAAACCGACAGTGCGGCAGCAGCCTATCCGCCATTCATTTTGCCACCGGCATGATTGCATCCGGCACCATGGACGTTATCGTAGCCAGCGGCTGCGAACTTCTTACCAAATACACCATTCAATCCGATATGAATGGCACGCTTTCAAATGGGAAACCAATGGGCAACCCCTTTGGAGAGTACTATACCAGCAAATACGGTGCACCGGATCAAATTCATGGCGCACAGCTGATTGCTGACAAATGGGGAATCACCAAGGAAGATTGCCAGAAGTTTGCCGTCTCAAGTCACCAGAAGGCGCACCAGGCAACCATCAATGGCCACTTTAAAAATGAAATTCTGCCCACGAACGGTTTGGACAAGGAAGGCAATCCCATACTGATGACACAGGATGAGCCCATTCGTCCCACTACCAGCATTGAATCACTTGACCAGCTGGCTGTCCTGCCAAACACCGAATTTATCACCGCTGGCCTCTCAAGCACCATTACGGACGGCGCCTCCGCGGTTGTCCTAATGAGTGAATCAAAGATGAAAGAATTGAACCTTAAGCCGATTGCCCGCGTGGTGGCAAACGCTGTGGTGGGATCCGATCCAAAATTGATGCTAACCGGTCCGATTTATGCCACACCAAAGGTTCTGGACAAAGCTGGACTTTCAATGAATGACATCGATATCTTTGAGATCAACGAAGCCTTTGCACCAATTCCGCTGGCATGGCTGAAAGAGCTTGATGCAGATGAATCAAAACTCAACGTAAATGGCGGCGCCATTGCGCTTGGCCACCCGGTAGGAAATTCCGGATGCCGCCTGGTGGTTTCCGCACTCAACGAGTTGCACCGTATTGGCGGTAAGCATGCCCTCGTTTCTCTCTGTACGGGCGGCGGAATGGCCCCAGCCACTATTTTTGAAAAATGTTAGCCGAATAATCCAATACTTCCGATCTAAAAAAACATTGCCCCCTAAGCCTGTGCTTAGGGGGCAATGTTTTTAACAGCCTTTAAACAACGTCATCTATTATTTAACTTCGATAACTCCCTGGGAGAGCTTTTTGCCGTCATCGGCATGATAACCCAAAACCTCAATGGTATATTTGTAAACACCCGGCGTGTTCCAAATGATACTAGAGGTTTTTCCATGCCTCAGCCGCTCGGACAAATAACAGGATTCTCCTTCGCCCAATTGATACCCCTCAAACCCGGAGGATGAATCAATCGAAGCGATGCATTCCTTGGCATTCTCTCGGAAGCTTACAGAAACAATCTTGTCACGAATGAAGTTGACCCAAATGGTGCAGGTACCCACAGGGACGGTGACCTTTGCGGGATCAATATTTACCATCTGTGTACTTTCTGCCGCAGTTTGCCCGATCTTGATGATCTGGCACATGTTTTCTGCAGAGGCAACCCCTACAAAGACCATCAGAACCATCGCCGCGGCCAAAACAATTGAAATTCTCTTAAAACTCAATTTCCTCATGTCCATGATAAACTCCTTTCTTTAAAAGTAGAAGTTGCTCTCATCAATTATTTGGGAGCAACCTGTTTCATACCAACGTTATTTTACTTCGATGACACCGTGGGCAAGTTTTTTTCCTGAAGAGACATCGTATGGCGTCCCCAGAAGCTCAATGGTGTATTTATACACACCGGGCGTTCCCCAAATGATGCTTGAGGTCTTTCCGTGTTTTAGTCGTTCGGAAAGGTAACAGGATTCTCCAGCATCTAGCTCATAACCCTCAAACCCAGTGGAAGCATCCACCGAAGCGATACAGGCTTTGGCATTTTCCCGAAAACTGACGGTAACGGCTTGATCTCTGACAAAATTGACCCAAATGGTACAGGTGCCCACAGGGACGGTGACTTTCTCTGGATTGATATCTAACGGCTGGGTACTCGTACTTTTGGTTTGCCCGATGGTAATGATCTGGCACATGTTTTCTGCAGAGGCAACCCCTACAAAAGCAATCATAACCATTGCCGCGGCCATGAGAATGGACGTTCTTTTGAAATTTAACTTAACGTTCATAGCGAGCTCCTTTCAAAAAGTTAGAATGATTGAAATCTAAAAAAGGAAAAACTACGGTCACTTTTTTTAAAAAGACATTCACTGCCCCAAACAACCGATCACCAATATCCATTCCTACAATACTTAAAAGCTAATAATATTTTATCGTATTACAAGTGATTTTAATAAAAAAGAAACTGTTGAAAGAAACTATACGTTAAATACTGTTTGCAACGTTTGAAAGCGTTCGAACCGAATGTGGGCCAACTGCGCTAAATAGTATCTTAAGTAATTTCCGGGCGCATTGTCAATTTTTTTCCCCCTTTTTGCGTAAAGTTTTGGTGAATAATGGTGTTACGCCATTGTTTTCCATGTTAACGCCATAGCTTCCAACGAAACATACACGCTTGACTTCAGAATAAGTGCCCTGTAGTTAATGATTACAATTACTAACAACCTGTATACAGTCAATACCATCAAAATTGAATATCCTACCGTCATTTAAGCCCAAGCAGATTTTCGATGCGATGATTTCCAATTCGTCCAAATACCGGAATCAGGAGGTTTCTTTACCATGGCAGCAGACAACCTAATTCAAGCCGCCCTCGCGCAGGGTCGTAAAACACTGACCGAAGCAGAATCCAAAAAATTACTCAGCCATTATGGCGTTCCGGTCGTTTCGGAATCAATTTGCCACAGCGAAGCTGATGTGGTGCTACAGGCCGAAAGAATACGTTTCCCCGTTGTACTAAAGGGCCTTGGGGCCAGTATTACCCATAAAACCGAACGGGGACTCGTTAAGGTCGGCCTGCATTCCCTTGAAGAACTCCGAACTGCCTTTCGGGCTATCCATGACGCTGCCGGAGCCGATTTGGAAGGATGCCTAATTCAACCAATGGTCCGCGGTAATCGCGAAATTGTTGCCGGCTTGTTTCGGGACTCCCAGTTCGGCCCCATTGTCATGCTGGGGCTGGGCGGCATTTTTGCGGAGGTTTTCAAAGATGTCGCCTTCAGCATCACCCCTTTCGACGCAACCGATGCCACGTTCATGGTGGACGCGCTCGCATCCCGAAAAATGCTTTCCGATTTTCGAGGAGAATCCGCTGTGAACCAGAAGCAATTGGTCCAAATCCTCATGGGGTTGGCCCGGCTGGCGGAAGCACACCCCGAAATAGCCGAGGTTGATATCAACCCTATCATTGCCGGGCCTGATGGACGGTTGACCGCAGTGGACGCACTGGTCGCACTCAAGCAGCTGCCCACAGGCACCTCAACAGATACCGCCTTGGGCGATACAGATAACAGCAATCGAAGCCATGCCATTAATGCTGCCCTTCAGTCCATGACCCACCCAAAATCAGTCGCCGTTGTGGGCGCCAAGCGATCTGTTGGAGAGCGGTTTAAAGGCATCTTCCATTACATCGTTGAGTTCGGTTTTTCCGGCAACCTTTATCCCATTAACCCCAATGTGGGGGACGTTGAAATTCTCGGACACAAAGCATATCCCAATCTTTGCTCGCTTCCGGAACCCGTTGACCTTGTGATCATATCTGTCCCGGCAAAATTTGTCCCGGATGCGTTAAGAGATTGCGCCGCTTCAGGAAACAAACACGTTCATATCTTCTCCTCCGGTTTCAAGGAAACCGGCGAGGCTGAAGGGATGGCCCTTCAAAAGGAAATCGAAACAATTGCCAAGGAAGGCGATCTGCATGTAATCGGCCCGAATTGCATGGGGCTATACGTACCGAGTGCCAGCATCGTCACCTGGCCATGGGCAACCAAAAAGAGTGGGCCGATGGCCTTCGTCTCCCAAAGTGGCGGGTATGCACAGGATTTTACGCGGCTGGCCAGCCGGTTTTATAATCTTCACTGCAGCAAAGTAATCAGCTACGGCAATGCGTTGACGCTTGATAGCACAGACTTTTTGGAATTTCTGAGCCAGGACGATGCCACCCGTGTAATCGGTATGTATCTCGAGGGCGTCAAAGAGGGGCGGCGGCTGTTAAACGTTGTTAAAGCGGTAAACCGAAAAAAGCCCGTTATCATTATCAAGGCAGGCTTGACGGAATCCGGTGCCAAGGCGGTCGTGTCCCATACGGGATCTCTTGCCGGGAGCGAAAAAATATGGGATGCGTTTTTTCGTCAAAGCGGCGCGGTATCCGTTGATAATGTCGATGAAGTTGCCGAAATGGCCATGGCCTTCCTCCATCTGCCGCCATGCCACGGCCGGAGGGCTGCTGTGCTTGCCACAGGCGGCGGGATTGGCGTAACGGTTGCGGATGAATGCGCCAAGGCAGGTCTTGAGCTCCCGACAATCCCACCCTCCCTCATGGCAAAATTACGCGAATACATCCCCGCTGCCGGGAATATGGTCGGCAATCCCATGGATGCGCACCTGCTCTTTTTTTCTGAAGACCTTTTCAGCAAAACACTGGATCTGCTTTCCGCTGAAGATTTTGTGGACATGTTCATCATCTCCCTTCACATGGATTGGTTTTATAGTGACAGCCATGAGAACGATGCCTTTATTCGAAAAGTCGCCACTTATCTTGCCACCGAGGCCAGAAAACATACCGCAGGGAAACCACTGATTGCCGTCTGGCGGCAGTATGAAAACAACACCGCCATATTTGACTGCCTGGAAACTGCAAGAAAAATACTTATCGATGCCGGCATCCCGTTTTATCACGACCTGCCAAAAGGCACCCGGGTGCTTTCAAAATTTGCGCAGTATCACGCGTTGCAAAAACATTTTAAGGATAGTTAACCCCTATCCCTTATTCATAATAATACTATCCTTGTTATTTGTATCGCTGTCCCTTAGAGTTGCGAAAATGCCAACGTGTTATCATGGTCGTGATCTTTCATAAACAAAGAAAAGAATACCGATCGGAATATGCCGGCAAACAAAAATTCCATTCCGCTAAGGAGATAACGATGAGTGACAGCCATCAAACCATAAAACGAACCTTCTGCACCATCTGCCCGCAGCACTGCGGCGTATTGGTAACGGTTCAGGATGGACGCCCCATCTCGGTTAAGGGAGATCCCAAAAGCCCCATTGCGGGTGGTAGGCTCTGCATCAAGGGCCCTCGGGCAATCGATTTATTTAATCATCCAGACCGGCTCAATTTCCCGTTAAAACGAGTGGGGGAACGGGGCGCCATGAAATGGGAGAAAATCAGCTGGGAACAGGCCCTGGATGAAATCGCGATGAAATTGGCTGACCTTCGAGACCAGCATGGCCCTGAATCTCTGGCGACCCTTGGGGGAACACACAAGGGCCCCGGTGATTGGTCCTCATGGCGATTTTGCAGTCTCTATGGCACCCCTAATTTTATCAACCAAGGTAGAAATTGCGGGGTGGGGCATATTGTCGCCGAAACTGCTGTATATGGGTATGATACCATGTATGCAGCCATCTACCCCGGAGAAACAAAGCTCACCATTATTTGGGGTTCCAACCCGGCAGAATCCGGAACTGCCGTCATGCAACGCCTCCGGGAGGGAAAGAAAAAGGGAATGACCCTTGTGGTCGTAGACCCCAGAAGGACAAAGGCCGCAGAAGAAGCAGATGTATGGGTCCAGGTCCGACCCCGCACCAGCGGTGCGCTGGCCCTTGGCATGGCCCATGTTATTCTGCGGGAAGGACTCCATGACCGTGAATTTGTGAACCGCTACTGTGAGGGGTTCGATGACATCAAAAAGGTAGTGGACCAGTATCCTCCTGAACGCGCCTCTCTTCTCAGCGGTGTCCCGGTGGAAACGATTGAAAAAGTGGCACGGCTCTATGCCACCACCAAACCGGCCCGTTTTGTACCGGGCATTGCCCTGGTCCAGGACGGACAGGGGGCCAGCCGGTCCTCTGTTTTGGCCCGAACACTGCTGGTCTCCCTTACCGGAAATGTGGATGTAAAAGGCGGTGATCCGCTCGCCATGAAACTCGATGATAGCCAGATCGCCTGGGTTGAAAACATGCATTGGGACAAGCTGGTGAACCACCCGCTTCGCAAACACGACACCCTGGGTGCCGAAGAACATCCGATTATCGGGACGAAAGCATATCAACTCTTTTGCAAAGCCCAGGAGCGCCTTCACCCCAAAGGGCACTATGCGGCGGAGTACATCCTGTTTGCCAACCAGAACGCTATCTACCGTTCGGTGCTCACCGAAAAACCCTACCCTGTCAAAGCCATCATCGTTCAGAACGGCGAACCGTTACTGTCTATGGGCGGTGTCACAGACGCTTACAGAGCGTTCCATAGCGCCAATCTTGATCTTTTAGTTACAATGGACCTTTTCATGACCCCGACGGCACAACTCTCCGACTATGTCTTGCCAGCGGCCCACTACCTGGAACGGCCGGATATTTCAACCCACTGGGGACTCACCCACGTCTTTGTGTGCGGTGAGCAGGCGGTGGAACCACTTTATGAGCGACGCAATGACTATGATTTTTGGAAGGGGCTCGGCCATCGGCTGGGACAGGAGGCATACTGGCCGGATACGCTGGAGGGCATGCTCGACCGGTTTCTTGCACCATCCGGCAGGCCCTTCGCCGAATGGGCACAATCCAAACGAAATTTTCACGCCCCACAACTTAGATATAAAAAGTATGAAACAGAGGGATTTGCCACCTTCTCCGGAAAAGTGGAACTGGCGCCGAGTATCTTCAAAAAAGTCGGTATCAACCCACTGCCCGAATATGAGGGTCCTCCCTATTCGATGCCGGAAGTGGACGACCCCGCACGATATCCCTATCAGATGATTGCCGGCAGCCGTATTCGCTATTTCATGGCTTCCAATCTGCACCAGGTCGAATTTCTACGTAAAAAATATCCGGACCCGCCAGTCTGGATCCACCCTGAGACAGCGGCCAGACATGGCATTCAGGACGGTGATTGGGTACTTATCGAACGGCCCGAGGGGGCCATCCGGCAGTTGGCCCTCATTACCGATAAGATCCGCCCGGATACGGTTCAACCAGAATGTTACTGGTGGTATCCGGAAAAAAAACCTGGTGAACCGGGGTTATCGGGGCTCTGGGAGGCGAACGCCAATGCCTTGACCGCCACCAGTGTTAAGCTTTGCAGCTTCGCCGGGGACCAGCCACTGCGCGGTGGCCGTTGTCGTATTGCGCCGGCGGATCGCCCTGAAATATCGACCGCAGACTTGATCGCCGGTCTTCAAGTCACCTATAACGACCTGAATCGAATGGTCCGTTTTCTTGACGACTCCTCTCTTGACCAGATTAACCGCGACCAAAAGGTTACCAATACCCTTTCACGCCTCACAGACGCTGACCGCCAAGCCAGGGAGCTGATTATGCAACTGATCGCAGAGGGCGCATCTTCGACCGATCGTACGCCATCGGCAGCCAACGCGTACCAAACGCGACCTGAGCCGGTGTTGGACAAATTGTGGGCATCCCGAAAAGAAACGCTCATGGTATTGGAACACCTTCCACCGGAAAAACTCTCTTGCAACATAACGCATCCCGCGTTAGGCGATATTAGCATCGAATCTTTACTTTGGCATCTAGCCCGAGAAGAGGCGAAAGAAACAGAAACCATTCGCCGCTGCTTAATCGCCTAAAACCGTGTACCAGCATTTCATAACCATTCCCGTATAAAAGGAGGACTTTCCATGATCAGAGGCATTCACCATATAGCTATTTCCACACCCAATATGGAGCAAGCGCTTGGATTTTATCGTGATTTATTGGGATTTGAAGAGGTTGGAAACGCCGAATGGCCCCAAGGAACCGATGCCATCGATGGGGTGCTGGGGCTGAAAAACAGCTCCGGCAAAGCAGCCATGTTAAAAGCTGGAAATGTTTGTGTCGAATTGTTCGAGTTTACGAGCCCAAAACCCGAACCCATGGATCCGAAACGACCGGTTTGTAACCATGGTCATACCCACCTGGCGCTGGATGTGACGGATATTTACAGTGTATATGAAAAACTGGTGGCAGCCGGCATCCAATTTCATGTGCCCCCCCAAGACTTTGGCGAGGTCGTTGCCACCTACGGTCGCGATCCGGATGGCAACGTATTCGAGTTACAACAGATCGTCAATCCGGACGACCCTGCCAATCTGTTCTAAAAGCTGAAGGCCACCTTGGTGTCGTTGGTAGCAACGCCATGAAATTTTAATAACGCAATTTAACAGTTTACCAAAAACTTTTTCAGGAGGTCATTATGGCAGGAATTGCAGGAAAGGTAGCGATTATTTTGGGCGCCGGCGGCATGGGGCCTGTTATTGCACAGCGATTTATCAAAGAAGGCGCAAAGGTCATGCTCTCCGATATGAATGCCGAAACCTTGAAAGCCAAGGCTGAAGAATTAGGCGTTGCATGGGAGCCCTGCGATATCACCAAGCAGGCGGACATCGAAAATCTGGTAGCGACCACCGTGAAACATTTCGGCCGGGTGGATGTGGGGCTCAATGCCACAGGCTGGGGACTTCTGAAACCCTTTTTGGACAATACCCAGGAAGATCTGGAACGAATAACAGCCATTCAGTTCATCGGTCCATTTCAATTTTACCAAGAACTGATCAAAGCGATGCCGAAGGGGGGCGCCATCATACAGATCTCCTCCGCAACGGCGACTATCATGGTTGAAAATCATGCAGCCTATATGGGAACAAAAGCCGGCGCAGACCACGTCATCCGGTGCGTTGCCAATGAGTTCGGCAAATATGGTATTCGGGCCAATTCCATTTCTCCGGGTATTACCAACACCCCCATGGGCGCCATGGTATTTGATAATGACGCCATATCAGAACTTTTCAAAAAGGAATATCCCTTGGGAAGGCTCGGCACATCGGAAGACATTGCCGAAGCAGCGGTTTGGCTGGCTTCGGATGATTGCTTTATGACGGGCCAGAATCTTCAGGTAAACGGTGGCCTGACACTACGGAGAAATCCCACCTGGGCCGACATGGAGGCGGTAATGGGCCTGGGGGAAAAATAGAACGGGTCAGGTCTTTTTAAAACATTATTATCGAAGCGAACAGGAGGTTGCCATGATGGATTTAGAAACGATTAGTGCACATCTCGAAATTCAGCAAACCATCGCACGATACTGTCGTGGCGTCGATCGCGGCGATGCTGAACTAATAAAGAGCGTTTATCACCCGGACGGCATTCAGGAAGCAGGTCCCATGTTTAATGGGCTAGGCATAGCGTTTGCTGATTTTTTAGTGACCGAGCTGGACAAGAGTTCTGCCATCTGTAATCATTTCGCGACCAATATATACATTGAACTTGATGGGGACATGGCCCGGGTAGAAAGCTATTTTTTTGCCGTGAACAGCCTGGCCGAACCCGAAGGCGCCGTTGACGTCGCCGTTGCCCGCCATCTTGATCGGTTTGAATGCAGGGACGGTGTTTGGAAGATCGCCCATAGCCGTATTGTCCTTGACTGGTCCCATTCAGCGGTTTTGCCGGTTGATACCTGGGAGCCCCATCGCCTGTTCCCGAACGGCGATAAGCGGGAAAAAGACCCTTCGCACAATCATTTTTTAAGGAAGTAATTGCATTGTGTAATATCGGCATATTATAACGACGAAAGACAAGGAGAGACGATCATGGAACTTCAGGGGAAAAGAATCATTGTCACCGGTTCGGCGCGTGGAATGGGTGCCGCAACAATTCGGGCTTATGTGAAGGCTGGGGCTGATGTCGTTGCGATGGATGTGTCCGACGAACTTGGAATGGCCAGTGCCAAGGACGCAATGCAGTTGGGTTCTGGAAAATGTACGTTTATGCATATCGACGTTTCAGACCGACAGAGCGTCGAAACCGCCTTTGCCGAAGCAGTAAAAAACCTGGGCGGGCTCGACGTTCTCGCACATCCGGCCGCCATCCAAGGCCCGTCGAATGCAGGCGAGGTGACCGTTGAAGATTGGGACCTGATGTTCGCAGTCAACACGCGCGGCACCATGTTGACCAACCAAGTGGCATACCGTTACATGAAAACGTCGGGCGGTGGATCCATTATCAATTTCGGTTCACGATCCGGTCTTTTCCCTGAAGTGACGGCCTCCGCCTACTCAGCGAGCAAAGGTGCCGTGCACTCATGGGTTCGCACTGCCGCTGCGACATGGGGTATGGACAAGGTTCGGGTGAATGCCATCCTGCCTGCTATTGCCACCCCCATGTACGAGGAAGCAAAGGCCAGATTCAACGAAGAGGAACTCACCGCACACTACTGGCAGCATCTGGACGCCATCGCCATGGGCAAAACGTATGGCGATCCTGACCTTGACTTGGGCCCCGTCATGATATTTTTTGCCTCGGACGCTTCACGGTTCATTACAGGGCAGTTAATTCCGGTTGATGGCGGCCAAGCCAACGTACGCTAAACGGAAGGCGGTTCTCTCCAATATTGCTGATAGTTGGGTGAACTAAATGAGGAAGAATTTAAATGGAGTACCGAGAAACCTTTGAGCGAGGCCCCAAACTCTTTCCAGACAAAATTGCCATTGTGGACGGTCATCGACGGTTCACCTACCGGCAGTTTGGAGAGCGGCAAAACCGCCTGGCAAACGCCCTTATCGGATTGGGTCTTAAAAAAGGGGACCGGTTAGGGCTCCTGCTTAAAAACTGCGCGGAATATTTTGAAGCGTTCGGTGCTGGCGCCGAAAGCGGCATTGTGATCGGCGGAATCAATTACCGACTCAACCCGGATAGCGTTGAAAAGATGCTGGTCGATCTGGACTGCCGCGCGCTTTTGGTGCACCACGAATTTGTGGACATAATCCAAGCCATGCGAAACCGGTTGCCGTTCATCAAGACATTCATCTCCGTTGGGTGCCAGGCCACAGACATGAAAGCGTATGAGTCTCTGCTCGATTCAGCATCTCCTGAAGCGCCGCATGTCGCAATTGACCGAGATGATCTGGCAGCTATCACCTATACCTCCGGTACCACCGGTGATCCAAAAGGCGTTGTGACCACCCGCAATATCGCCGTCCGGCGATTCTGCAATATTGCAATAGAAATGTCGATCGCACCGGATGATATTTTTATTGCCGCCAGCCCGTTGTTTCATGTGGTATGGGTAACCGCCGCAGGATTTTTATTCAGGGCCGATACCATCGTCTGTTTGAAGGACTGGGATACAACCGAGTTTTGTCGATTGGTCCAGGTTGAGAAGGTCACCAAATGCTTCCTGGCACCCGTCATTATTAACTTTATCCTCACGCTGCCAGCGGTTTCCGATTACGACCTGAGCAGTTTGCGTCTTATCCTCTATGGTGGCGCGCCAATGCCCCTGAATGTACTGAAAAAAGCAGTAAAACTCCTGCCATCGTGTCTTTTCGTTCAATCCTATGGGTCCACCGAATGTTATGCCTCGATTGTTCTCAGGGCCGAAGAGCATGCTGCCGCCTTAGGTGGCGCTTCCAAATCTGTAAAACGTATGGGTTCCTGTGGGCGTCAGGCCACACTGGCCATGGCCAAGGTGGTTGATGAAGCCGGTGCGGACGTCGCCCCCGGTGAAGTGGGAGAAATCCTTCTTTCCGGGGGACTTGTGATGACCGGTTACTGGCAAAAACCTGCCGAAACGGCAAAAACACTTCGAAACGGGTGGTGCCATACCAATGACCTTGCAACTGTGGACGAAGAAGGGTATATATACGTGGTTGATCGAAAGAATCATATGATCATCACCGGGGGTGAGAACGTGTATCCGGCGCAGGTTGAAAATGTGCTGTTTGATCACCCCAAGGTACAGGAAGCAGCGGTCATTGGCGTGCCGGACGACACCTGGGGCGAAGCGGTCAAAGCTTTTATTGTCGTTAAAGAAAACGAGACACTTCTTGAAGACGAACTGATTGATTTTTGCAGACCTCGTATGGCCAACTATGCGAAACCCAAAATTGTCGAGTTTGTGCGTACCCTACCTCATACGGCCACCGGAAAAGTCGACAAATGCGCACTCAAGCGGACCGCGCAATGTGAAATATTGGAGAATACCAATAATTCACAATGATCCATTTCCCGCCTGTTAAAGGGGAAAGCCAAGGAGATAGGGATGCGGGCCGCCATAAAGGAGAGTTTATCGCCATCACCCACGGAAATGGGTAAATTCACTGGGCCATTATTTGATCTTGCCGTAACACTCATCGATTCATCGCCCGACGAGACCACCGCCGCCATTCACAGGGGGCTTGAGCTTGTGGGAGAGTATTGGCATTTCGACCACGTTCTGCTGGTTACATTGACCGATAATAATAAGGATGCCAACATAATTGATTCTTACGCCTCCCCAGGCGCCCTTTCTTCACTACCCACATTGGTTAACAAAATAAATGCTCCCCTTTTTCAAAAAATTGCCACGGGGCAACCCGTGCTGATCACGCCCCTTACAAAGGGGTTTTCCTGTGGCATGGCCTTGGAAATGGACGTGTTCACCCATGCGGGCAGCACCATCGGGCTGGCATTTCCTATCAACATGAATGACAGTGTAACCCACGCCCTGCTTTTTGGCTTTTCGTCAGATGAAGTGCTGTCACAACATCTGATCGGACAGCTCGATCTCTTTTCCCGTGTGGTTACCAAGGCGTTAAAACGCTGTCAAGCGAATGAAAAATTGCGTGAAATCAATGAATTTGAACAACTTTTATCTAAAATTTCTGCGACCTATATCAACCTGCCTGCCAAAGAGCTCGAACGGGTGCTCCAAAAAGATTTTGGTCTTTTGAATCGAGTACTTGGGGTTGACGCCTGCATTCTTTACATGACAAACGAAACCAAGGGAATCTATTTCGCGGCCCAGCCCCTGACATGGTTTCTCGATAAGGACCAGCCTGCCAACAAATCGCTGATTGAATGGCTGGAGAACAAATCGACCCTGGACATTAAAAGCCACGAATATCTTACTGATAAGTTAAGCCGTGGAGAGATTGTGGCCTGGGAGGTCGCCGATGAAATTCCGTTGGAAGCCCCTTTGGAAAAAAGCCAGACGTTGAACTTAGGGGTCAAATCAGCCCTTCAAGTCCCCATACGGGTTGCCGGGGCCATGAAAGGCTTTATCAGTCTTGCCACTACCCGTAAATACCGGGCCTGGCCTGAAGATCTCATTCCGCGGGTGAGGCTTTTTGGTGAAGTCTTCTTCAACGCCCTAATGCGAAAACAGTCGGAAGAAAAGCTGAAAAATGCCTTTTCCGAAATCAAGCGATTAAAAAAACGTGCGGAGGCCGATTATACCTATCTCAAACAGGAAATCGATCTTAATTTTAACCATGCCTTCTACGGCATTGTGGGTAAAAGTGACGCCCTCAGTAAAATCCTTGTCAAGGTTGAACAGGTGGCTGCCACTAACACCACCGTGCTTCTCCTGGGAGAAACCGGTACAGGAAAGGGACTGATTGCCCGTGCCATTCACAATACCGGCAACAACAAAAACAGGCCGCTTGTCCAGGTCAATTGTGCTGCCCTTGCTCCCAGTCTTATTGAAAGCGAACTTTTTGGTCATGAAAAAGGGGCCTTTACCGGTGCCACCGCCAGGCGCATCGGGCGTTTTGAGGCGGCCCGAAACACAACGCTTTTTCTTGACGAGATTGGCGATTTACCGCTGGAGCTTCAAGCAAAACTTCTGCGTGTTCTCGAAGAAGGTGAATTTGAGCGGGTAGGCGGGAATCAGACGCTACGCGCCGATGTCCGCCTCATTGCTGCCACCAGCAGAAATCTCGAAAAGGAGGTCGCCGCAGGAAGATTTCGTCGCGACCTCTGGTATCGCTTAAATATCTTCCCGATTGTGGTTCCCCCCTTGCGCGAGCGGCTTGACGACATCCCTCTGCTTGTGGCCCACTTTGTCAAAAAATACAGCAAATGGGCCGGCAAGAAATTTGATGCCATTCCTACGCAGCTAATTAAAACGCTTCAGGGATATGCCTGGCCAGGAAACATTCGAGAACTAAAAAACATGACAGAACGATCTGTGATTATCAGCGGTGATCAAAATCTTAATTTTGAGGTGCCTCGATCCGGCATGACCATGCCATCGAGCAGTCTCACCTTGAGGGAAGCCATTGATAATACCGAACGGGAATTGATTCTTCGTGCGCTGGAACAAAGTGGCTGGGTTATCGAGGGGCCCAGAGGGGCTGCCAAGCTATTGGGCATTTCCGGCAGCAACTTGCGCTATTATGTAAGGAAATTTGATCTCAAGCGGTCAAAATAGTTGGTTTGGTAAAAACTTGAAATTATGTGTGGGGCATCCCATTTGGGATGCCCCTTATTTTTCTATATTAGAGCCCCCTCGCCGTTTTTTCGCCATCGCGAATGGCATCACCAATCATTCTCGGAGCAACGCAGTCGCCAATTCGGTAGAGCTCTTTGACCTTATCTTTCAATTCCAGGTAAAGATCTTCATTGGCCTTGTTGTAGTAAGCCAGGACCACATTGTCCACACCTTCAATCACTCTTTCCTGTCGGCTGTGGATATTGTACACGGTCACGGTATTCCCGTCGATCGCCTTGATCATGGTATATGGTGAAAAGGCCAGTCCTTTTTTCAAAATTCTTCTCAAAAGAGGCACCCTCCGCTCGGCTGTCAAATCATACCCGAGGTGATCGTTGGGATCGATCATCTCCACCTCCTTGCCCTGGTCGAGCAATAGTTCCGCAATACTGACCCCTTTCCAATGGCTCTCCCCATCATCGGCCACAAGAATCTTCTGACCCACCTCTCGCTCATCTTCCAAAAGATCCCAGTGCGTCAGCACATTGTCCTGATCAGAGCCAGGCGGCACAGGATTATCCGGATCAAAAGGAGGAATGCCTGTAAAGCTCACGCGTCTCGGCACAGACCCGGTAGCCAGGATTACCGCATCAGCATCTGCCTTTAGCACCATATCCGCTGTCACCGCCGTGTCCAGGTGTATGTCCACGCCCAGTTTTTCCACCTGACGCGTCAGATAACGCGTTATTTCCGCCAATTCCGCCCTTCCGGCCCCTTTGGCAGCAATATTGACTTGCCCACCGAGCTGCGCGCGCTTCTCATACAGGGTCACGTTATGGCCTCTTCGGGCTGCAACCTCGGCGGCTTTCAACCCACCAGGACCACCGCCGATCACCATAACCTTCTTGGGTATCCCTGCTGGCTTGAGTGTGCCGATACCCAACTCTTTCTCATGGGTGGCCGCAGGGTTATGGATACAGCCAAACCCGCCCCAGAGCATTCCCCAGCAGCCATCATTACAGGCTACGCACGGGCGGATATCTTCCAGGCGGCCCTCTCTTGCCTTGTTGGCAATTTCCGCGTCTGCCACATGGGCACGGGTCATTCCCACCATGTCCGCATGGCCGTCGGCCAATACTTTTTCCCCAAACGTAGGATCGTTGATTCGACCAACCGCAAAGACATAGGCATTTTTGATCACCTCTTTGATGCCGGATGCATAAGGGACCCAGATGCCCAATGGGTGTTGCATATCGGGAACCACCATGTTTGGGGTCCAGTAGGTACCGGCCTTTACCGTGATATAATCGATTTTGCCGGTATCATCGATAAGGCGGGCCACTTCCTGGAAATCTTCCATGGTCAGGCCACCTGGGGTGAGATCGTCGCCGTTAAGTTGAAGACCTACCATATAGTCATCGCCGACTTTCTTTCTGACGTTGTCGATCACCTCATAAATAATCCGCATTCTGTTTTCAAAACTGCCGCCATATTCATCGGTCCGTTTATTGCTGTAGGGAGACAGAAAACCACCGAGCAGATAGTTGCCGTAAAGGGAGTGAATCTCCACCCCATCAAACCCACTTTCCCTGACATTTCGGGCCACATTGCCCCACATTTCTACAACGTCCTGGATTTCTTCAATCTCGATCTCTTTGGGCGTCAACCCGTTGAGGTCAAAAAATCTGAGTGGCATGGGGGACGGTGCCCAGGTGAGGCGCTGGCCGGGCAGACGCTGTCGACCGATATGACCAATCTGTTGGATAATGGTTGTTCCATGCTCTTTGACGGCTTTGGTCATTTTGCGAAAATCCGGAATAGTTTTCGAGCTGTGAAAATTCAATACGTTGGTATACCCTGGATGGATACTGGCAAACTCGGAAACCAGTCCACCAACGCCACCTTTTGCGCGCTCAACGTAATAGTCGATAAGCTGTTGACTTGGAATCCCGGAAGCGCCCATCAACGTACCGTGCCCGGTAATCAGGATACGGTTTCTGAATGTAGCGTTTTTAATTTTGAGGGGGGTGAAAAGATGCTGAAACTGATCTGCCATGTTTGTTCCTCCCGATTGAAATGGTAGTGAAAAATTATGGTCGCTATTCTATCGCAACGCTGCATATTTGCCAATTAGTCTATAATAGCAACTAATGTGCCAAAAAATCTAAAACTACCAATATGTTCATAAGAACCTTATTTTATAAAAAAATAAATAACCACAGATTTATTCAATCGGAATATTCTGGCAAAAATCCCGTAGTTTTTTTTCTAGATAGAAAAAAAACTACGGGCCCGTAGCAACCCTTTCCTGCCACCGGATGACCGATCGAAGGGCACGAATCGTACCGTCCTGTAAATCAAACGCCGGAATCCCCGCAGCGAGAAGCCGGCTTACGGGCCGGGAATTCATTTCAGAAGACCCGGTCATGATAACCACAAGTGGTTTGCGACCGCCACGGTTCTCTTCAATCAGCCGATCCGCCAGCCGTTCACCAACAGAGTCCCCCGTATGAATGCAGACGATCACATCCACATCGTCACTCTGATCAAGTATTTGAATACTGCGCGTATACAAAGATTGGTCCACTGCCGCCGAAATGCTCACATCAACCGGATTATGGCAACTGGTACCAAAGGGAGGTAAAATATCCAGCAGATCCGCCCTGGTTGACGCGGACAGCGCCGGTATCTCCAGGCCATATTGCTCGCACAAATCTGTTGTGACGACCGTTGGGCCACCGGTGCCGGTCACGAGCCCAACGCGTCTTCCAAGGGGTCGATGCATGAGATGTTTAAACATGACCACATGGGTAATCAAATCCTGAAAATCAACAGCCTTAACGATATTGGCCTGTTCAAATGCCGCTTGCCAAACCAAGCGGCTACCAGCCATGCCGCCGGTATGGGAACCGGCGAATGCGTTACCTGCCTCACTATCGCCGCCTTTGATGCAAATAATCGGCTTTCGCGATCCGATGGCAGCCGCCACGCTTAAGAATCGACGGCCATCGACCATGCCTTCAAGGTATCCGGCAATCAGGTCTGTGTCATCATCTTCCCCCAGGTACGCCAAATAATCGGTCCAGGTCAGGTCCCATTCGTTACCCACCGTAACCGCCTTACTGCACCCAATGCTTCTGGCCTCGATCGCAGATAGGAAAGCAAATGCAACGCCGCCGCTGTGAAACACACCACCAATCGAACCAGCGCGTTTCGGCAGGAAGGGCCAGATCGCCATACCACTGGCAGGGCAGTGCACCCCCATACTGTTGGGGCCAATGAGTCTGGCACCCGTCGATTTCACCTGATCAATGGCACGTTGAAGCTCGGGATGCCGGTCAGTGGGTGCCACAAAAAGAACGATCCCTTTGACATGTTTACGTGCACATGCCGCCAGCAACCCCGGCAGGGTAGACGGCGGCGTACAAATCACAACCAACGCCACCTCGCCTGGAACGTCTTCTATGCGTTGATATACCGGCTGATTAAAAATACGACCGGTGGCCGATGGGTTAACGAAATGAAGCTTTCCCCCATAGCCCATGTCTATGAATCCCCTGGCCAGAAGATTACCCAGTTTGCTTCCATCAGGAGAGGCCCCGATAATGGCAATAGACTCGGCATGAAATAGGGTATGTAATTCACGAACGATATCATCTTTCGCCGCAGCAGGTTCCCAACGAGGCTGCCTGTGGTGATCGGCTGTGTAAGAAACCCGATCGCCACTCCTTAATAAAACCAGCGCATCCACGGCCACGATCTGGCCATCGGGCTGCACAATCAACGGGTTGATATCAATCTCCGCAACCTCTGGATGTTCAAGGCCCAGAGACGACAGTCCCGTCAGAATTTGCCTCAACTGTTCCCGATTTGCAGGGGCTTCACCTCGAAAATCGGAAAGCAGTTTTCGGGATGAAATGGCGTTGATCATCCTGTCGGCTTCGTCGGAACTCACCGGCGCAATCCGAAAAACCACATCCCGCATCACCTCCGTAAAAACGCCTCCCAACCCAAACATCACCGCAGGGCCAAACTGGGGATCCTGAATGAGGCCCGCCACCAGCTCCCGTTTTCCGGTCAGCATCGGCTGGACTACGCACCCTTCCCAGTCCGATGCGGCCTGGCGCTTTATATGGTGAAACGCATCTATCACCTCCCGATCGTTCCGCAGATCGGTTTTCACCACGCCCCGTTCTGTTTTGTGGGTCAGGTTTGCACCAACGCCTTTCAACACCACTGGATACCCGATCTTCCCAGCCGCTTCCAATGCATCGGTCTCACTGGTGGTTAGACGTTCCTCTGTCACCGGTAAGCCATAGCCAGCCAGCAATTGTTTGGACGCCACTTCAGTCAGGGCGGTCCCAGATTGTAACCTCTTTTTCTGTATTAACGCATCATATGTCATATGAATCTTTCGCCTGCCCATTTTCTTTGCTGTATCCGTCAATAAAAGGTAGTGAGATCTCCGTTATCATGTTATGAATCCAATTTGCAAACTTCCAAAATAAAGGGCTTTCCATGGCTGAATTAATTCTTCCAGACCTATATCGAATCCAGGTCCCGCTTTCTGGCAATCCCCTGGGCTGGGTCAACTCCTATGTGATAACCGGTGGTTCTCGAAATCTGGTTATCGATACCGGCCTCTATCGAAAAGAATGCCTTGATGCCCTTCAAAACGGCTTCCGGGAAATCGGCATTGATTTAAATAAAACCGACTTCTATATCACCCATTTACACGCAGACCATTACTCGCTCGTTTCTTCTCTGGTTGAAGATACCTCAAGGGCATATATTAACCGGCCAGACTGGGAATACATGCTTGCCTGGAACGGTTGGGGAAATATTGTTGATTATGCCAGACAAAACGATTTCCCCGAAACCGAAATTCAAAAAGCCGTCGCAAATCACCCGGGACTTAAATATGGCCCCAATGAAATGCCTGCGATGACACCCATCGATGAAGGACACACGTTCACCTATGGCGCGTATTGCTTTGAAGCTGTCTCAACGCCTGGACACACCATCGGCCACACCTGCCTGTATGAACGGGAGAAGAAACTTCTTGTGTCCGGGGACCACATCCTTCTTGATATCACGCCAAATATCACCTGCTGGGCAGACCATCGGAATCCTTTAGAAGAATATCTCACAAGTCTCGACAAGATATTTGGCCTGCCGGTGGCCAAGGTTTTACCCGGGCACCGGCGTATTTTTGAAGATTTAAAATCCCGGATCACTGAATTGAAAGCGCATCATCAAAAGCGAAACGATGAAATACTCTCCATCCTGTCACCCGGCCCCCAAACCGCCTACGCCACGGCGTCCAAAATGACCTGGGACATTGACTGCAAGTCCTGGGAGCAATTTCCAGTTGCCCAAAAGTGGTTTGCCACCGGAGAGACGATTTCACATTTAAGATATCTCCAGAGCCTTGGCGAAATTTCCAGAGAGAATGCGGATGAAACGTTTCTGTTTTATAAAAACAAATAGAAGAAGCTGCCGCTGCACACTTACCTATCGGTTTTCGTTTTGGCGATGAGGGATATGATTTTATCGTAACGAAACTGCTTTGCCAATGCCGTCAATGCGCCGCCCAGCTCCGGATTTACGCCCTTAATTTTTTTAACGTGGGAACGAATTTGGGTAACATTTAGACTTTTGGCGGCAGCCTCAAACCCATTGAGCATCTCCGCAGGTAGGCTTACCAACCCTTTTAAAATCGTATCAGAATCGGTGAGCGCTTTTTTCGTCTCCTTTTCGGGAAACACCTTCGAACGACCATAATCATAGTGGGCTCCCAAATGCGTTGCCATCGTCTCAAAAATGTCCGTCTCTTTGAAAGGTTTTCGTACAAAGCCATCAAATCCTGCCGCCAAGGCCGCTTTTTTTTCTGCTTCGAATGAACTGGCGGAAATAGCAATAATTTTGGTTTGTCGCCCCTTTGCGGAAGCCTTTATCTTTTGGGTGAGGTCCCGGCAGTTTACGCCCGGCATCCGGAGGTCCATCCAAATAAGATGAGGCGCCCAGTGTTCAAACTGTTCGATCACTTCAGCGCCATTTTCTGCCTCTTTGACGTCAAACCCTACTGAAGCAATGAGTCTTTTGAGAAGCAGTCGGCTTTCCGAAATGTCACCCGTAATCAGGACCCGATAACCCGGCTGTCCCGAAGATAACCGGAGCACCCGTCTAGCCGGTTGTTTCATACGTATGATATCCGCAGCATCTACAAATTCAGCCATAATACTGAATTTAAACCGAGCCCCCCTTCCTGGGGTGCTCACCACCGTAATGTCCCCCCCCATCTCCTGTACAAATTTCCGACTGATTGCCAACCCGAGCCCCGTCCCTTCCAAAGGTGTCTTTTCCAGCTGCGCTTGTACAAAGGGATCGAAGATATGTTCGACTTGATCACGCGAGATACCAATACCGGTATCCGCCACCTCAAAACAAAGGCAAACAGGCCCATCAGGGCTGTCGGTCTCTCCCGAATTCATTTTCCCTTTGGCCACCGTCAGCGTAATACTGCCCCGGGATGTAAATTTAACGGCATTTCCAATCAGATTAAGGAGGACCTGGCGCAATTTGGCATCATCTGATCGAACGAACTGCGGCACATCCGAGGCCACGTGAACATAAAGCCCCACGCCTTTGCCTTCGGCCCGGCTGCGCATCATCTCTTCAACCACTTTAATCGTACGATGCAGGTCGAAGTTTTGCTTGCGGAGCACGCTATGGCCGGCCTCAATCCTGGACATCTCGAGAACGTCATTGATAAGGGCGAGCAGATGCTCGCCGCTACGACCAATGATTGAAAGAATTTCCTGTTGGTCCGAATCCACACCCGCATTGCGGGCCATTAACTGTGTGAATCCCAAAATGATGTTCAAGGGTGTTCGTAGTTCATGACTCATACTGGCCAAGAAAATACTTTTGGCGCGGCTGGCCGCCTCAGCATGTTCCTTGGCCTCCATCAATTCATCTGTCCGTTGGCGAACCAGATCCTCCAGGTGGTTCCGATATTCCTCTAATTTGTCCTCTGCCTTTTTACGATCCGTCACATCGTTGGAAGAAAAGAAAAAGAATTCCACCTCACCGTTTTCATCGAGAATCGGCTGAAGGGTCCAATCCCAGTAGGTAACCCCCCGCTCCGGCTGACCGGCAAACTCGTATGGATCGGCCCGAACCTGCATCGGCAGTTTGGTTTTCGCCACCTTTTCAAAGAGGTGGCCCCAATAGGAACGATACTGCTCACTGTCGTTAAACAGCACCGTGTTCCTGCCAACAAAATCTTCCACCTTTTGGTTAAACCCCCGTGCCCAGGCTTCGTTGACCCGAACGTATTTGAGATCTCGGTCCAACAGGCAGAAGCAGGTAATGGCCTGGTTGAAAAATGCATCGGTCATGCGCAGCTGCTGCCGCAATGCTTCCTGGGCCTTTACAGACTCCGTTATATCGCGGGCAACGCCAATGAGCCGGTGAATACGATGGGTTGCATCTGGAACAGGTATGAGAACAGTCTGCAGATATCGCCGTCCAGCCGTCGTGTTATGCCGCTCTTCAAATTCGATAATTTTCCCGGAGGCCACACACTGCTGATAATTATCGATCGTTTTCCGGGCCGCCGTTTCCGGGATAATCTCTTCTATGAATTTTCCCAAAACATCCGATCGCTTAAACCCGATTGCTTTTTCGGTGGCCGGGTTGACATCCACAAGTCGAAACCGGTTTTCATCTGTGACATGCAAAAGGTAGATACAATCCGAACTGTTATCGAACACCTCTTTATAACGCTGCTGGCTCTCTTGCAGCGCCCGTTCTGTCTCACGCAGGTCGTGAATGTCGGTATTTGATCCATACCAGCGAATGGTGCCATCAGCAGGTTGCTCCACAGGGACTGCCCGCACCTTGAACCACCGGTAAAGACCGTCATAGCGTAGAATACGGTATTCAATATCGAGGAGTTTCTGGTCTTTGATCGCCTTCAGCCACGCGTCCTTTACCCACTGACGATCCTCTGGGTGCAGCAACCGATTCATCCAGTTGTTGATGCCAAGCAGCGCGGCTTTCGGCAGACCGACATATTGAAGGCATTGTGGGCTGATATAATCGATCTGTCCATTCTGGCGGCTGGTCCACACCTGCAGATTAAGAGATTCCGCCAGCATCCGAAACTGTTTATCGCCCGCATCGGTCTGGCTGATCAACTTATCAACGCCCGCCATCGGAAAGTCTCCCACGCCAACAGGCACATATTCCACAGCGCAGATGGGTATCATCGCTGTGAGGCCGAATGTAAGCGTCCGACAGCTGACGTGCAGGCATCACATGGCGCCGACTTAATCTGATACAGGTTTTGACCAACGCGCCCATTTATTCTCCGTTGCGGTTGCCATCCCTTTTTCAGCGGCCTTGACCATAATATCTGGATTACCACGGCGCCAAAATAGGGTTAACTTTACACGCTCGATGTACCAGCGCGCTGCTTTCTGAATGAACCGAAACGTATAATAGCCACCAATGGCGTACCCGGTTTCCCCGTCATTGGCATCCAGAAAATGTTCGGCCTGCATATACATACGGCACGTCGCACCGCTGTCATCAAAGGTCACCATCGGATTGGTCATGCTGTGCTGGGTGGCGTCAAGGCCCGCAAACAGCGGCTGAAGTCTGGCAACCCATTCGTCCGCACTGATATGCTCTCCGGGCTGTCCATTATAATCTGAAAAATCCACGCCAATTTCATCTGTAAAAATCGACCGGTATAGGGACCAGTCTTTCGTATCAAGACCTTGCGCATACCGATAGGCTGTCTCCAGAATGGCAATCCTCTCTTCAGCGATTGACGGCATAGGTGCCTCCTTTGGCTATTGTTTTCTGAAGTTATGACAGCATGGCCCCACCATCAACCAGTATGGTGGTTCCGGTTATGTAGGCCGCTGCATCCGATGCCAAAAACAAAACTGTCCGGGCAATATCGTCCGGATGACCAAACGTTCCAAGGGGTATTTTGGCAGCAAGTTCTTTAAGCAAATCATCAACAGCCCCCCCCGCGCCCCCTTCAAAATTGGCGCGGACCCCCTCGGTCATAATACCACCCGGCGCCACCGCCACCACCCGAATCTTATGGGCAGCCAGTTCCAGGGCCATACTGCGCGTCAGATTGATAACGCCCCCCTTGGAGGCCTCATAGTGGGCCATACCGACAAAACTCGGTTTTAAGGCACCCATGGAGGAAAGGTTCACCACCACGCCCCCTCTGCCCTGCGCTACCATCTGGCGCCCCGCCTCCCGGCAGGCAATAAAGACACCTTCAAGATTGATGCTGAGCACCTGTCTTAACTGTTCCACGGGCATATCCACCACATTGGCAACAGGAAAAATCCCGGCATTGTTCACAAGGATGTCAACGCCGCCAAGGTCGCTGGCAAGATGTTTAAACAGGGATATAATGTCCTCTTCCACACCCATATTTGCCACCATCGAGGTCACCGCATACCCCTTTTCGCGCAATCCTTGCGCTGCCTTTTCAATGGCCGGTGCATTGATATCCGTCATGAGCACGCGTGCACCCGCCTCCGCCAAACGGCTGGCAATTGCAAATCCGATTCCCACCGCCGAACCAGTCACCACAGCCGTTCTGCCGGAAAGATCCAATAAGTCCTGTAGCGCTTTTTCTTCTGCTTTTATCATGCCAAAATCTCCTATTGGTTTCGCCTATCGGTTTTCGTAAACGTGTATAACATCAGCATCAGCCGTCCAACGACCCTAAAGGCGCCGTGCGAGGCGGGTACCTGCCTCGATGGCATCCACTGCCATCCGCGGTTGGCTCGCATCGCCAATCACGTATAGCTCAGGGACCTTGCCATCCAACGCTTTTGAAATTGGATCAAAAGAGGTCACCCCAACCGCCAGCACCACATTGCTGATACCGTTGAGGGAGACATCTTTCCCCTCCTTTGTGTAAGCCAAGCCGTCTGGAGTGATTTCCTTGACCGTTGCGCCGGTCACGATCGAAACATGATGCGCTGAAAGGTCTTCCATTAAAAATTGACGGTTGCACACCGCGATGGCATCCATTGCCACATCCGGGAGCATCTCCAGAATCGTCACCTGGCCAACGCCCCGTTCCGCTAAATATCCGGCCACTTCGCATCCAACCATGCCGCCGCCCACCACCACGACCTTGTCTCCCATGGGCACCTCACCCGACAACACGTCATGCCCGGTGCTGACAATGGCATTTTCAATGCCGGAAATCCCTGCCGGCACCAGCGGAGCGGCCCCAGTGGCCACGATCACAACGTCCCAGGACGCTGCCGCTATCGTATCAGCGGTCACCGCAGTGTTTAATTTTACGGTGACACCCGTTTTGTTGAGCTGTGTAGTAAAATAGGCCACCGCCTTGGCAAAGTCCTGTTTCTTGGACGGAACGGCTGCCAGGCAAAATTGTCCCCCGAGGCGATCGGATTTTTCACAGAGGGTCACCTGGTGTCCCCGAATGGCCGCCACCCGAGCCGCCTCCATGCCGGCCACCCCACCGCCCACCACCAGTATCTTTTTGGGCTGATCGGTCGGTGTGATCGGCAGTTCTTTTTCTCTGCCCGATGAGGGATTGATCATGCAGGCGATTGGATCTCCTTCCATGATTCGCCCCAGACATCCCTGATTGCAGGCGATGCAGGGGCTAATATCGTCGAACCGGCCTTCTTTTGCCTTTCGCGGTAGTTCAGGATCCGCGATCAGGGCACGACCCATTCCGATCAGATCTGCCTGTCCACTTAGTAAAACAATTTCGGCCACCAGCGGATCATTGATACGGTGACTGATTAAAACCGGAATTTTCAAAATCTTTTTCAAACGTTCCCCAAACCAGGCATTCAGTGCAACGGGTGTGCCGTGGGGTGGGAAGATCCATTTAATCGATCCGTAGATCCCCCGGCTGACATCGAGAAGATCGATGCCCGCATCCTCCAGTATTTTTGCCATCAACGCCCCTTCTTCCGGGCAGATGCCGCCGGGAACCAGCTCATCAAAGCAATATCTGAAACTGACCGGGAAATCATTGCCGCATCGGGATTTGATTTCTGAAATAATTTCAAGCGGGAATCGCATTCGGTTTAACAGCGTGCCACCATATTCATCGATGCGTTTGTTTGAAAACGGTGACATAAAGCTGTTGACAAGATAGCCATGGGCACCATGTATCTGGACGCCATCACACCCTGCCGCTTTTGCCCGAACCGCTGCATCACCAAACCCTTTGGTCAATTCTTGAATGTCATCTCTGGTAAGGGCCTTTGGCACCTCCTTCATCATGGGGCACGGCACCGCCGATGGCGCTACAACGGGGGAACCGGTAACTGCCGAGCTGATCTGGGGTCCCTGGTGGGCCAGCTGGGGAAATATGGCTGCCCCATGGGCATGCACGGCAGTTACCAATTCCCGCCAGCGGGGAATTTGGCTGTCATCCAGAAGCGAAAGGTTGTGTGCGGTTTTGGCACCTTCGTGGCAAACGGTAAATTCCACGGTAATGAGCCCCACACCACCACGGGCCCGAGCAACGTAATAAGCAATCAATTCATCTGTCACCGCCCCCCCTTTTGCCAAACCAGTCCCCATAGGGAGCAAAACGATTCGGTTTTTCAAGGTCAGGGAGCCCACCTGCAACGGACGAAACACCTCTTTTAGTTCCATAAACACACTCCTTCTCATCTTCTTTTGGGTACCGTTTCCAACCGCAATAGATTACGGTATTGCTATCCATAGAGGGGTGATATCATCTACTGCCTGAGCGGTCGTTTCAGCCAACGGACTTGCATACAATGGATGGTTGAACACTTGAAGAATATGAAAACCCCACCGCCTCCTGCGCTGTCCCGTATTTGGCTTTCAACGCCGTTATGGGGCCGGCATCCAAAGCCCTGGCAGGGCAAGCTTCAACGCAAACCGGCTGTTTTCCTGCCTCCCAACGATCGAGGCAAAAGTCGCATTTCTGCATCTCAGGGTTATCATCTCCCTCGAACTGAGGGGAACCATAGGGGCAGGCGTTTGAACAATCGCCACATGCCATGCAAAGATCCTTGTCCACAAAGACAATGCCATCCTCATCTCGTTTGAAGATCGCACCCACCGGACAAAATTCCATACAACCTGGCCGGGCACAGTGGTAACAAGGTCTGATCATAAAGACGACCGATGCCTGTGAAAGATGTTCTTGCGCTAATGCGCCTATCTTCATCCAATGCACGGTCTCGGCCTGAATGTCATGGCAATCCCTGCAGGCAGTGGCGCAAATTCCACACCCGTCACATCGGGTCTGGTCAAAATAAAAGCCAAGTTGCATGGACATTCACTATATTTTTCTGGCCAATTCGGCAGCTTCCCAAATAGCATCAAGGGCTTTTGCCGGTTTTCGCGCATCGCCGATAACATGATAGCTGCGACCGGATTTTTTCAGATGATCGATCAGCGAATCGTCAGATCGAAGCCCCACGGCAATCACGACCGCATCCATGTCTACCAACTCTTCCTGCTGATCGGAATGCTCAAGGACAACGCTCTTTGGCCTGATCTCTTTACAGGTAGTTTCCGTCATGACCCGAACTCCCGCCGCCTTCAATCCATCGAGGCTGAATTTTCGCCGGGTTTTCCCGAGGTCGCCTGCTATTTTGGGCAGCATTTCGACAATCGTCACCTGTTTTCCCTTTTCGGAAAGTAATTCCGCCACTTCGGCGCCTATCAAGCCACCACCAATCACCATCACCTTATCCCCTGAAATTGACCGACCAGAAAGAACCATATTGGCAGTGTAGACATGGGGTCCGCCGACTCCCGGAATCTTTGGGATAATCGGGCTTGATCCGGTGGCCACGACAACCTCATCCGGGTCCAGTTCGTCCATCATTTCCGGTGTCACAGCGGTTTCCAGACGAATGTCGACCCCTGCTTTGGCCGCAAGTCTTCCCATCTGCAACGCCGCATCGCTCATCTCGTCTTTCCGCGGCGCCACGCCGGCCAGAAAAAATGCACCGCCCAGCTGTTTTCCTTTTTCGCACAATGTGACGGCATGTCCGCGACGCTGCAAGGTTGTTGCGACCTCAAGACCCGCAGGTCCGCCGCCAATCACCAATACGTTTTTAGGCGATTCGGTGGCCACCAGGGTGTATGCCTCTTCTCGACCGCAACTGGGGTTTCTCAAACAACAAATCGATGTCATTTGATAGAGCCGCCTGTCCACACATCCCTGGTTACACCCGACACATTTCACGATATCGTCGTAATCCCCCCGGAACGCTTTGTTTGCGAACTCCGGGTCCGCCAACTGTCCCCGGCCCACAGAGACAAAATCCGCCTTGCCTTCCGCCAGTATCTTTTCAGCAACCAGCGGGTCATTGATCCTGCCTGCGGTAATGAGTGGAATGTTTATTTCTCGTTTGATTTTTGCCCCATTTTCCACGTTAAATCCTGGGGATAAATCCACCGGGGGAATCACAAACTGGATGCTGGCATAGGTTCCCATGGATATATGAATAGCATCCACACCCGCTTCCGCCATCGTCGCGGCAATACGTTTCGAATCCTCAAGGGTCAAACCACCCGCCACCCGCTCTTCGACGCTCAACCTAAAGATGATGGGAAAATCGGCCCCTACCTTCTCTCGAATCGCCGTAACGACCTCTACCGGAAACCGGACCCGGTTTTCAAACGATCCGCCGTAGTCATCTGTTCGTATATTGGCAGACGGGCTCATAAATTGTGTGATAATGTATCCGTGGGCGCCATGCACCTCAATGGCATCAAATCCAGCTGTTTTTGCCCGCAGCGCGGCATTGGCGAAATCTTCCACCAATCCGTCTATCTCCTCAACGGTCAGCTCCTTCGGCATTTCCCTGTTGACCGGGCAGGGTATCGGCGACGGGGCCACCACCGGAAGCCCGGATAGGGAGCTTCGGGTCTGCCGTCCGGCGTGCCAAATTTGAATACAGGCGCTTCCGCCCGCCTGTTTGATGGCGCCGGCCAGTTCTGTGAGACCCGGGAGGAATCGATCGTCATAGAGGCCGACCACATGGGGCGCCTTTGTGTTTTCGGACACCGCAGAATTTTCAACAATATTTAGACCACATCCCCCCTTCACCCTCGCCACATGAAAATCAATCAGTTGCTTTGAGACATGCCCGTCCTTTTCCGGCATACCTGATCCCATCGCCGGCAAAACGATTCGGTTCTTGAGAACTAAAGGGCCTATTTTTCCTTGGCTAAATAGATTCTTGAGTGTCACTTCTGATACCTCGCTCACCTTCACCACCCTTAGGAGGGGCGGAATAACATCATTGATCTGTCGGAGAATTTTTTATTTAAACGTTGCTGAACAGCAAAATGGATGATTTTGGGTTAAGGATTTGTTTACTATACCGCTAAAAATCCACCATCTACCACAAGCGCTTCACCCGTCACAAACGAAGCGTTCTCCGAACATAGCCAGAGAACGGCATTTGCCACCTCATCCGGCTGACAAACCCTTCCCATCGGGTGGGCCTTTGCCACCGCCTCCGCAGCCTTAGCGTTGTCTTCATGTCGATAGTCCGTAGACATGGTCGTTTCGACGATGCTCGGGCATACCGCATTTACGCGGATCCCCTGCCGGGCATAATCCACCGCCGCCCCCTTGCTCATCGCCACAAGAGCGGCCTTTGTGGTGGTATAGATACTGATACCGCGCGTGGTTTTATAAGCCGCCGTGGACGAACAGTTGACGATACACCCACCGCCGTTTTTGATCATGGCGGGAATTTCATGTTTCATGCACCACCATGTGCCCTTCACGTTCAAATCGACAATCCGGTCAAACTGCGCTTCAGTAACATCCGCCAATGGCAGCCGATCACCGGCGATCCCGGCATTGTTAAATGCGACATCGAGCCGCCCAAAATTGTCAAGCACTGTATTGACAAGTTTTTCCACATCATCGCCCCGGGTGACATCACACTGAACAAACATCGCAGAATTGCCTGCCGATTGGATGATCTTCACGACTTCCTCGCCCGCCTCGATCCGCCGCGCGGCAATGACGACGCTGGCCCCTTCCCGGGCAAATGCAATGGCCGCCGCCTTTCCAATACCTGAATTACCGCCGGTAACCAGCACGACCTTATCAGAAAAAAGCCCCACTTACGCCTCCCTTAAAGAAAAGGCCCATGGATCGAAACGTCCATGGGCCAATGCTGATTACAGGTGATAAACGTCATCAAACCCTGTCAATTTTTTACCAAGGATCCGTTCCACGGCAGTCAATGCAGACCGGGCAGAGGCGTCCACGCCAATCCCTCGTGTCCTGAACGTATCTGAAGCACAATAAAGACCGTTCACAGTTGGCACTGAAATATCAGGCCGATGGGCACCCACATACCCCGGTTTTTCCAGCAGGGCAAAGTCCTCGACCACATACCATTTTTTCCACAGGCAGTTTGTCTTCAGCTGGGGATAGAATTCTTCCATGTCGGCCTCGAATTCAGCAAATTTCTGTTTCAACCAGGCACGGTCCCGCAGCCAGTCGACCCGATCGGCAACACCGGTACCAAAGGTCACCAGATGCTCTCCTTCGGGCGCAAGGCTCGGATCGTAGGCAGACGGTTCCAGGGACCATCCCGGCAAGCCGGTCCGCGGGGCTTTCAACCAGCCGTTTGTGGTCCTTTTCATCATTGGCTCGGTAACGCCGGCATAGAAACCGAAAAAGCAGTCCGGGTGATTCATCAACCGTTTGATATTCTCAACATACCAGAGGGGCATTTTGCTCTCGGGGATCACCTTGAGAACGTCCCACATCGGCAGCGTGCAGATTACCGACGGGGCTTCTATGAATTCGATTTCCGCAAATTCGTTGGGCAAGGTTGTGGGGCCGGCGATTTCAACCCCTTTTACGATACCGTCTTCAATGATCACTTCACTGACCGTAACACCGGTCCGCACTTCGCCGCCCTTTTCCCGGATAACATCGGCAAGGGGCGATACCAAGTTTCTGAAGCCGCCGATCGGATACTGGGACCAACCGAGCATCCCCTTATTCACCAGGTTGTCTTTACGCAAAAACAGGGTCTCGCTGGCAGCCACGTCATCATATGTAAAAATATTGAAGTCGAGCACACCAAAATTTCCGAAAAGCTCCAAAATGCCTTCACTGTCCGTCCTCGCCCGAATCCAATCGGTCAGGGACACGTCATCGAGCTTGTCAAGCTCTTCCCAATCCATTTCGATAAGCTCTGTACAGATCTTCCGCATGTCTGTTTTGTCATTTTTGTACAATTCGCGGATATCGAACCATTTGCCGTCTTTCCACAGACTCATGCCTTCCCCTGGAGGACCAACCTTGAGTTCTTTTCCAACCTTGGCAAACACCGCCATGACCGCGCCATCCTCGATCAGGTGGCCACCAAGATCCAGCCGATACCCTTTATAATCACCGGACCAGCAACGTCCCCCCACATCATCCGCTTTTTCCAGCAACAATACTTTTTTGCCTTCATTTACCAGCAGTGCACCCGCTGCGCACCCGGCGATACCGCCACCAACGATAATAACATCATATTTCGGATTTCCCATGTTTTCTCCTTTCTTTCATTACTTTAATTATTCGAAAGTCCACCGTATCTTGAAATTGCCTGTTTAACATAAAAAGTCCCGGTTCGATATGCATTCACCTACGCGCATCAACTGTTGTCTTATCGGATGCAATCTTTGCGTTACATATGAATGCTCGCTTCGGAAAGATGTCGGCAGATATCTTTCTAAATTTTCTATTAAATTAAGAAACTGAGATCAAAATTGCAAGGATGGTATTATAAGAATAAAAGGATAGGCATAAACTACCCCTTATAAAGCCGCATCCTTTTAAAGCAAATGTCCCTATCGGAGGCCACAATCACATAGCTTCCGATAGGGATCACGTTCAGGGTTCGTTACTTTCTCTGTTGCGTTGAAATGCTTCCGGACAATTCCGATCCGAACTATTCTAATTCACCTATTTGGATCTGGCTATTCGGGCGCCTTACAATAGGTAAGGCTCGGCAGATAACCGATTGCTGACAACTCGATGTTTTCGTTAACAATACAAACGGATTTCGCACCGACGGTAACACCGACCACATCATCTCCTTTTTTCACCAGGGAAACACCCCGGAACCACAAAAGCCCCATGTCCGACGGAAGCGTTGGTTTGTTCCAGGTTTTGCCCTTGTCTTTGCTGAGATGATAAACGCCCGCGTCTCCCACCGCAACGGCCACGTTATCAAGGTACTTGACCTCAAAGAGCGGGGACCGCTGGGTCTGCTGTTTGATATACTCTTGCCTTACCTCCAACGTTCTTTCGTCCTCCGCACCGGCAGCAAGATCCTCCGGCAGTTCAATTTTATCACCTTCGGACTCCCAGTATTCAACCTGCTGCCAGGTCTGTCCGCCATCGCTGGTCATGATGAGCATGCCGTCAATCCCCGATGCCATGCCGTCCAGCTTCGAGCTGAAGGAAACCGAGTAGAGCATATGCTCGATGCCGGTCTCCTGTTTCTCCCAGGTCTCGCCGCCATCGGCGGTATGAAGCACCGTTCCGAACTCACCGGCAATCCAGCCCTCATTCTCATCCACAAAATCGATCCCGTACATCATCATGTCCTTGGGATAGGTCCGGTCTTCCCAGGTCTTGCCGCCGTCACTGGTATAGACAATGGTCCCCCAGTCCCCGGCTGCAATGGCCTTCTGCTCAGAAATCGCACTGAGCGTAAAGAGAATCTTGCTCTTCGGCGATGTCTGGGGCTCCCAGGTCGTTCCCCCATCCGTGGTATGGAAGATAAGGCCCTTGTTGCCGACCACCCAGCCAACTTCCGGGTTGACAAAGGAGATGGAAAACAGTGCCTCTTTGGTTTTCATCGGTTGAATCTTCCAGTTAAGCCCCCCGTCTTCCGTATGGTAGATGAGCCCGCCATCTCCACAGACCCATCCTTCCCGCGCATCCACCAGGCACACCGAATACATGTTCGCCCGGAATTTCGCCTCACACGTTTCGTCCGACTGGGCGAACGCCACCGCACTGGTGCCGGCGAAAACGCATGCGAGATATACACATAAGACTACACATTTGACTTTTTTATGCACAGCTATTTCCTCCACAATAAATTAATGGTTCCACCGCTACACCCGGTATTTCGGCAAAATCCGCTCGGGACCGATAATCGATACCAGCGCCGGAAGCAATGCCAAGGCACCGATCATGTTCGCTATCAACAGGAAGGCCAGCAATATCGCCATCTCAGCCTGGAACTTGAAGTCGGCAAAGGCAAAGAAGATAACCGACACCAGCAGGGTCGATGCGGTAAAGATAATCGCCTTACCGGTGGACGTCAGGGCCAGATACCGCGCCTTTTCAAAGTCCCCCTTGCTGAACTGGTATTCTTCCGCCAACCGGCTGAGCACGTAAATGCCGTAGTCAACCCCCACGCCAACCCCCACAGAGGCCACCGGCAGGGAGTTAATGTTCATGTCGATGCCGAGAATCAGCATCAGCACATCACACAGCACCTGGCAGACCACCAGCGGTACCCACAACACCAGGGCCCCCAGCCAGGTCCGGTACGCCATCCAGCAGAAGATAAAAATCGTGGAAAAAATCAGCAGCATGTTCACCCAGTAAGACCATTCCACTTCCTCGTTCACGGCCGCAAGAATCCCCAGAATCCCCCCCACCAGCCGGAACTCCAACATCTCAGAGGGGTTATTCGCGATGTAGTCTTTCAGAAACTTGATCGAGTCTTTCAGAACCGTGTTGTTATACTCCCGGAAGTAAAGGGTCACCGTGGCGTTTTCATAATTCGGGGTGCTGATATACCGGTCCAGCTCGCCTGGCGCCATGGCGCCGCCGATGAGAAAAAAGTACGTTCCGATATTATCCGGCGGGACGACGCCCCATTTGGGTTCCTGCTCATGAAACATCCGGCAAATTCGTTTGACGATATCCACGATGGTCATGGTGCCGCCCACCTGGGGAATGTTCAGGGCGCTGGAAGCCATATTGTCCACCAACCGCAGGGTGGTCGGGTCCACCATGGCTCTCTTTTCTTTTCCCTCAGCGATGACGATCATCTGGCTGGCACCGAAAAACTCCCGGTTCACCTTGTCAAAGGCAACGTTATAGGGATGGTCCGGATAGAGAATCGCCTTACCGGCGCTCACATCCCCCACCTTCAAACTGGTATGGGTGGCAATGCCGCCGAACACCAGAATCGCCATGGCGGTTCCAAACGTGTACCACTTGTTGCGACCCTTGGTGATATGGATCAGGGCGTGACCAATCTTCAGATAGACGGCATCCCCCGGCCGGGCGGTGATCTTCCGGATCTCTTCCCGGGCGGTCTCCTTGTCAAGGCCCTTTAATTTTTCATGGTCCACATGTTTGGCCCGGGGGGGCGGTACCAGGGACACGATCACCGGATGGAGAACGATCGAACTGACATAGATGGTCAGCACCCAGAAACAGCCGTACATGGCAAGGTTCTGCATCACCGGAATGGTGGCCACCGCAATGGTGAGAACGCCCAGCCCGTCACTGATGTTGCCCAGGATACCCGGCTTGTATAGATAGCTATAGGCATTGATAATCGCCTTTTTCTTATCCCCAATTGCGGCATACTCCTCGTGATAGCGCTCCATGGACTGGACCGAATGGCTCAAGGCCCTGGCCGACAGCAGCAACGGCACCACCAGGATCAGCGGGTCGATATTGAACTTGAGGGCAGAGGCGAACCCGAGGCCCCAGACCGCGCTCATGACCATGGAAATCATCGGCACGAAGATCCCCATAAAGCTCCGGAAGTACCACCAGAGAAGCACCAACAGGAAAACGGTCGTCACGATGAACACATTGTAGAGCTGAGGCGTATAATAGGCAATCCAGGCATAGAGCATCGGATACCCGGTAATGTAAATTTTATGGTTGGCGTCCTCTTCCCGATCCTTGATCTCCATCATAGCGTGGTAGAGCGCCAAAAGGTCCACGCCCTCTTCCCAGAAACCGGCCTGGATCAGGGTCGACTTGTCATCCGGGGTGATCCACACCCCCCGGATCTGGTCGTTGGTGTATACCTTGCGTTTGAGCTGGGCCAGCTCAAAGGCATCGTCCGTGGGAATCCGCGGGTACATCAGGGGATGGACCGCGATGCCGATCTCTCCCCCGACACGAATGTCCTTGAGTCGCGGGTGGGTGATCGAAAGGACCTGGTTCGGGTTCACACCTCGAATCGCCATAATTTCCTTGGTCATCCGGTCGACCTTGTTCAGGGTCGTGGGGTTATATATGTCCCCGTCCTGTACCTCCAGCACCACGCTCATCACGTTGGCCGTACCAAACATATGCCGGTACTCCTTGTACAGCTGGATGTAAGGATGCTTGGGCGGGTAAAGTTGAAAAAAATCGGTATGAATTCTTAAGAATTTTAACTGATAGGTAAAATAGATTGTCCCGACGCCGATCAAAAACAGCATCAGGTAAGGATGGTTGACGTGAAATTCAACGAGCTTTAACCATATGGTTTTTTTCTTTTGGCTATCTGCTTCCCCCATTCGTACCTCTTCGTTCTGTTTCATACTTAAATTGTTGACGATAACAACCAGGCCATCTCATAGCCTCTGCAAACAATACGCACCGAATTGTCCAGCATCACCTCCTTCTTATAAAAAATTAAAAATAAACAAGGCAAGGCCACCTCCGTACCAACGGGGCCTGGCCTTTTTATTGCTACCAATTACTAATGAGTTCAAACGAATGGACCTGTTTCGGCTCAAGTCTAAACATGTATGAACTCCTTAATAATTGGCAAAATCAGCGCCTTGCCAGCAACATGCACCGACCCGCGCGCATGTTGCTGGAAGGCCTGATTTCTTTGTCGTTTTACTTAACACTTAACACTTCCGCCAACGGCGGACTTATTAGAACCGATACCCGATCCCGAGCGACACCTCACTGGAATTGATCGTTGTATAAATCGGGCTGTAGGTGGCCGACTTGTTGCCGTAGGAGGACGAAATCGCCACCTTGAAGAACAGCAACCCGTTGGGCGTATAATCGGCGCTGAGCGATGTCAGGAGCACGCCATGAAAGTCGTACCACATAGCAAACACCGGCAACAGCGATCCGTGCATGAAGAAGGTGTTCGCCACAAAGGTCGCCCCGTAGTTGTTCTCTTTGGCGCCGTTTCTTAAATTCCGGTCATAGTCCCAGTCATCCACTCGTTTGTAATGCAGCTCAAACGAGGTGGACAGAGGCGTACCACCGGCTCCCGGAAACCCGTAGGTGGAGAAAAAGCTGCGGTCGAGCCCGATGAGGGCCTCATACACCTTGTAGCCCTTGTAGCCTTTGGCGCCGCCATCGATAAAATCCGTATAGGGGATCGTGTCGTGCAGGGCGCCCTCCCCGCGAAGAATGAATCCATGGGGAGAGTCGTAGTTAAAGGAAACCCCATACATCTGGTAGCGGGGATGGTCCAACCAGAGATTCCCATTTCCCAGATCGGAAAAATCGAGTGCCGGACCGTTGTAAAACCCGTCAAAATAATAAAAGTAGGCCTTGTACCGGCCCGCGCTGGCGCCCACCCGCATACCGAACTGGGGGTTGCCCATATCGGAGGACACATCATTTTGAAGCACATTCAGTCCCGGCACACCGAGACCGTAAGGGGCTACGCCGGTGGAATAGTTGGGCCCGAATACGGTCGGCCGGTTGTCGGGGATGTAGAGCAACTGCACACTCAGCTCGTTGAAAATCCCCATCGGCGGGGTGGAGATATCCATCCGGCCGATCCAGATCGGTGCGGCCAGATCCTCCGGGTTCTGAAAGTTCCGGACAATACTCAAATCCTGGGGATTGACCTGGTTGACCACGTTAAAGAGGCCGGCCTCCCCCCATTGGACGATCTGACGGCCCAGGCGCATGTTGGTAAAAAACCCGCCAGGACTCTGGTAGGCAATATCCGCGAACGCTTCCCGAAGGTCGTTCTCGTAGATCACGTCATCCAGCCCCAAATCATAGCGGGAGTTACCCGCCCCACGCACGCTGTTCGGAATTTGGTTATACCGATTCACCAAATCATAGATGGCGTCATAGGCGCCCCGGTAACGGATAAAAATTTTATCCAACCGGAGGTTCGGCTCGATCACATATTGGGGCCGCATGGAAAGATCGAACTTTAACTCATTTCGGCACTGGATCCAGTCTGAATCGTCCATTATGCCGGTTTGAAACCCATCCAAGTCCCTTATGACACTCTGGTTCATAACATGCCCGGCCACCTTGTAGTCCAGGTTCAGAAAGCAGAAACCTGTCCCGGTAAAGGCGATCGACAGCAGGGCAATGAGAACACTCGTAAAAACAAGTCGTTTTCCTCTTCTCATCATTCACTCCTTTGATTGCGTCTCGTTGTTGACTCTCATTCTTCTTCCATTTTCAACCAGATTTACCTCACGAAAACTGTTTCGAAGCCAATCGCTATCTGGTCATCGTCGAAATGTACTCATCCTTGTATATCCGCGGATGGTTCTTCGGGATGTTAAAAAATGTATGGAAGTAGAATTTGTCCCGCTGTCCGCGGCAGTTACAGATACTGGCGTGGTGGGTTTTATCGTCCATATTGACGTAAAACACCTGCATGGTATTGCTTCGGCTCTCTCCCCACTGGGCGCAGTCACTGTTCACCATCATTGTTTTCCAGTAAGCACCGGACTTGTCCCAAACAACCTTGTAAATCGGCGCACCAGAGGACACATCCACGAAGATCTCCTGATCCCCATAGGCATAGTAAGGATCTTTGGCCTTCATTGAAATCCGCCAGCACTCCCTCGGGATCCATTTCACAAACCAGGGCATCCATGGAATATTGTATTTTTCATTCTTATATTTGTCCTCATATCCCCACTCCAATTTTCCGGCCGGCCCGGACTTCCAACCGCCGCCTGGCAGCGCTTCGAACTTGTCCGGCGCTTCGCAAAGCCAATCCGCCATCGGAATCAAAAGAACCTTCTTTTCCAACACTTTCCACTCCATGGCTTCGGGCTGACCCACATATCCCGCACCATCATCGTTACAGAAGTCGGTTCCGAAAAATGGGGAAGACCGGTCGGTCACGTTCATCTTCTTGATCCGGCGTAGGGCAGGAATGTATTGCACGAACCGCTCCGGAGATCCGTCCAACCAGTAATGGTACAGCATGGCGCTACCGGAAAGGTCGAAGGGTTCCTTGATTAGAGTAATTTCATACCGTTTTACCTTCTGGGGGTTGGCCAGGGGTTTTCCATCCGGACGGGACCACATGTAAAAAAAGACGTCATCGCCATAGAGGTAACGGTCCATCCCTTGGTCAGAAACCCACAAAATATCAAAGTCTGTCCAGGTGCTGCCGGTCCTTTGTTTGTCAACGTCCCGGTTATGCATGATCTTGACACCGGCCTGGGGATCTTTCATATCAACGACCGGAAACGGTCGGCCCCAGACATAGTCGGGCATTTTCCCATTTTCCAAGATCTGGCCTTTTTCGCCAATGGTGTACTTCCCGTCATTGGCCATGCTCTTTCTTTCATAGGTCTCATCGTGGCTGTAGTCGTATTTAAACTCACCGATCTTCATCACGAACTCGCCTCTTTTAACCCATTCAACTATTGAAAATGGCAGGCAATCCTGTACTTTCTGCCAATTTTCCGCATTCACCACGTCCCCCACCTTTAATCCTGTAGCCTTAAGGGCCTTTTTCTGGGTCTCTTCCCAGTTCGGGTCATAGGCCATGGACGTCTGGACGACAAACAATCCAAGGATAATTCCCAACAAAAGCAAATACATTGTTCTTTTTACCATCGTAATCCTCCCGGTTAATTATAACGCATTGATGACACTATAAAATCTATGCCGAAGTCTTCTCAAGGCCGCACAAAAATCTGGTCTCAATAATCGTACGAACTGCCATCCCGATTATCCCTCTCCACCCGGACCCCTTCTGGCACCTTGACAAGTTAAAACGTGATCACCTCCTTTCTTTTCCGAAATCTAATGTGTGGAGAAACTCTAATTCGGAGCCGATGGGACCCGAATAATGGATAGCTTAAGAAATACCCGTCCATATCGTTTTTCTGCAATGCACAGTTTGTTGGGCACCGCACGCAAAAAACGTGTTGGCTTTTGATTTTCGACTATACTGGTGTGGTGCAATTCGATAAGGATCAAAACACTTCCAGTGAATCGTTATGAAACCAGATACCGTTTATGATGCCGGAGCAATGCCTGAGCAGACCCGCACATCAACCCAAGGGGTTTCAGGCATTGACCGTTTTACGCTTGTCTATCGTAACTGTACGTGAATGAAAGTTGCATCCGCTTCTTTAAAGCCATCCAAAAAAAAATGAGCACATCTTTTACTATGCCCATCCAGGGCCTTTACTGCAAAAAAACAACACACTAGCTTTAACTGGTTCTTCTTGTGGGCAACGCTTAATATATTAAAACATATATATTGAACCTTAAAACCGGCATATTATTACCGATGGACTTAATTTTGCTACTGATGAACTTTTAATTTGTTAGAAATGAACTACTTTTCCTGCATATCCCAGTTTTGTGACCGCGTCAATACTATTTCATCATTAAATTCAACCCGTGCCGCAACACCAACACCCAAAGACATGGTCCCGGCGTGTCGACTGGCTCAAAAGAACTTAAAACATGCAAATTTTTTGCCAGAATACCAGTAATCGCCACTGTGTTTTTACAACCACCTGCAATTTAAACGAATAATCATTGAATCACGCATCTTGCGATACCTCCGATCCCGATTCGCACCGGGCAGAACCACAAATAATTTTAGGCCAAGCATCAACAACCCGCCACTTCCCATACCGAGAAAAATAAAACCGAAAGCCGGCACCTCTTCAACCGCCCCCTCACTCACCAACATCGATTGTCCATTCAATACCGAATAATATCAATGGTATGTAAAGAATCATCCTGCGCCATCAAGCAAACATTTTTCTATGATAAAGGTTTTCGCTAAAGAATAAGAATGTGGCCTAAAAAATTTTGTTGGAAATCATAAAAAATTTGTGGGGAGCCGCCCTGTTTACGCGGGCCGCTTGATACCAAATTTCGTGACGTAGTATCGAAAGTTATTTCCACTCATTTCGAGCTGCCGTGCAGCGCCGTTGGGCCCGTCTATCACCCAATTGCTTTCCTGCAACGCCTGAAGTACCAGCGCCCGCTCGGTTCTTTCAATGGCCTTTCGCATGGAGAGCCTTTCGTTTTGGCTTTGCAGGTTTTCCGAAAACGCCTCCTCCAGTTTAAGCTCGTTATCTTTACTAACAATTACCGCTCTTTCAATTACATTTTTCAACTCCCGTATGTTTCCCGGCCAGGAATATGACTGAAGCCCCTGAACAAAGTGTGAAGGAATCGACTTAAATTCTTTCCCCGCCCATTTGCTATACTTTTCTATGAAATAGGCAACCAGCAGGGGAATATCATCCAAGCGATCTCTTAGGGGGGGGACCACAATCGGAAAAATACTCAGACGATACCAAAGATCGCGGCGAAACCCCCCCGTAACAATTTCATCCTTTAGATTTTTACTGGTGGCCGCAATGAGGCGAACATCTGTTTGTAGCGTTTTATTGCCGCCAACCCGTTCAAATTCCCCCTCTTCAAGAATGCGCAGCAACTTGGGCTGCAGCGTCAGTGGCAAATCACCGATTTCATCTAGGAAGAGAGTGGTTCCCCGAGCGGCCTCAAAACGACCCGCCCGGCGGGCCACCGCGCCGGTAAACGCACCCTTTTCAAAACCAAAGAGCTCACTTTCTATGAGACTCGGTGCCAAAGCCGCACAGTTGACCTGAAGAAGCGGCCGATCTCTCCTGTGGCTCATGTTATGGATAGCCCTGGCGACCAACCCCTTGCCGGTCCCTGTTTCACCAAGAATCAGCACCGTCGTATTGGTGGCCGCCACCTGCCGGACCTTGGACAATATATTGCCCAGCGCATCACTTTTCCCCACTATACCATGGAGGGTATCCTTATAATCAAAATCAACCTCCTGGCGCAAATAAGAATAATCCGCTTCAGCCTGCCGTTTCAACCGATTGATCTCTGCAAAGGCATTGTTAAGTTTCTGCTCTGATTTTTTCCGCATCAGGGCATTGATAAAAACTTCCCCAAAGAGACGCAACCTTGGGATAAGTGACTCCGGCCAAATACGATAATCCCGGGTGGTGGCAATGCTGATAATGCCCTTCATCTCCCTATCAAACATTATGGGAACCCCTAAGGCGGATTTTATACCGCGACTTCGCTGGGCCTCCCGTTCAGCATTGGCTGACAGCGGCATATCATCCACACTGCCCCATGCCACCGCCTCCCCCCGATGCCAATTTTCAAACAAATAGGGAAAATGCCCAGCGCCGATAACTGGATTTCCCTCCAACCATTCCGCGAGGTGCTTGTTTTCAGATCTGTTTTTATCAATAAAATAGATAAGTGCCTTTGCCGCTACAAAAACACCCTCCCGCTTGCTGGCCATATAAAGAATACTAACATCCGCGCCGAGCATCTGAGTGAGCCGCCTGAAATCAATCGCCAACTCCTTTTCGAGCTTCTCGGCTGGAAGGTTGATATAGGTGGCTGAAATTTCAGACAACAGATACTCAAACTGGTCTATCTCACCCGGGGGCACCACCACGGATGCCCGACTTAGGGCGCCACCGATAATTTTTTTCAGGTGATGCAGCTGCGCCACCAGCGCATCGGAAAAAACGTCTTTTTTCCGGGTCTCAAAAAACAGTTCAATCCTTGCCTCCCCTGTACCCACGTCCACAGGAAGGGCAAGCCGCTGGGTAACGCTCCCCTGGAGCATGGCGTCATTAGAAACGCCCTCTGGAGGACCTCCATCTGGCGAGGTCAGCCCGGCCTTCGTCTTTCCGGGAGCGTAAACGAAAAGCGGCACAACCGGTTCTGCGTTCTTGCGTTCCGTCAGCGCCACCCGGTCAAACCCCCAATACGCGCCAACCCTATCAAGACATACTGCGATTTGTTTTTTCACACCGCGGGCCGGCGCAGCTGCGAGTTTTACCGCAATGTCTATGAGAAGATCCCCAAACCCTTGCAACCTCTCAGCAGGTTTTTCTTGTTTCATCAACATTAACGTAAAAAATTGTCCTTTAGCTGCTTTTGTTCATTGTCTTGAGAAAAGTTTGAAGATTGATTGGCTTGTTTTTTAGGCCAAACTTCAAGCGTAGATTCGCTTTATGAAATTTCACTGTATTTAACGACACATTAAACAAGTCCGCTATCTGCTTTGCAGTTTTGCCTTCATGAATCAACGATGCGATTTGAAACTCCGTTGGGGTCAAGCTCGGAAAGCAGTCAAACAAATTCTTTACAAACGGAGAAAGAATTTCATTCATACCATTTTCCAGGATATCGATGAGCACGCGCTGGTGGGATCTTAATTGGGTATTTTTCAGCTTGTCGAAATAGGGAACAATCAACTCTCTGACATTACTAAGGATATCCTCCTCAAGGTTGCGCCGGTCCTCTTCACGGCGTTTCAGCAACACTTTCAGGGCGGTATTGGTCTCCTCAAGAGATGCGGTCCGCTCCGCCACCTTTTGCTCCAGGGCACGGCCAAGGGCCAAAAGCTCTTTTTCGGCCTGCTGCCGGTGAAGAATCTCCTGTTGCAATGCCTGATTTTTCTCTTCCAGTGATTTTTGCATTTCACGCATGGCAATATGGGTCCCGACGCGTGCCAACACCTCCTCGAGCTGAAAGGGTTTTGTGATATAATCCACCGCGCCGACTTGAAACGCCTTTACCTTATCAACCACTTCACCCAGAGCGCTGACAAATATGACAGGAATCATGCGATGACGCGCATCGGCCTTCAGCAGACGGCACAGTTCGTACCCGTCCATTTCCGGCATTTTGACGTCCAGTAGAATAATATCGGGCAAAAACAGGTCCAGAGACGCCAACGCCAATCGGGCACTAATGGCGGCATTGACAGAATATCCCTCCTTCTCCAATGCACTGGACAGAAAATCCAAATTGACAGGATTATCGTCGATCACCAGGATGGAGCCGCTTTTTCCGCTATCAGACATTTCCTACCATCTTCAGGCGTCAGCACAGAACTCTATGAGCTCTATCACATGACCCTCCGGGTCCCGCCCATAAAGACACTTGTTGCCATCATATGCCTCTTTCGGAGGCATCGCGTGAAACGTCATGCCCGCCTTGATCAATCGATCGTATGCCGCATCAATGTCCTCCACTTCAAGGCACAGGTGGGTATAGCCATGGTCATATCCCCGCCATTCCGGGTCAACCGGCCGGGGCGTCGGCGCACTGTATTCAAATAGTTCAACTATCACATTGCCGGCCTGGATCAGGGCAATCTTGGCGGCAGAGTTTTTATGCCCTATAATTCGGTCCACCTGCTCACCAAACTCCGTACCTGGTGCCCAGTCCATCTCGGCAAGCAACTCAAAGCCGAGGATATCACAATAAAAGTTTTGGAGCCTTTTTAAATTGCTTGTGGAAAGCCCTATGTGATGTACGCCTTTAAACATCCCCATCTCCTTTCAGTTGCCTAAATGACCCGATGCAGCCGCCGGTATCGCCGGCGGCTGAGTTGAATTATTTGGGATATTGAGGCATTACAGCGGCTTTAGCCCCAAAATTTTTCTGGCTTCTGCAGGTGAGGCAATGTCCCGTTGCAATTCATTGGCAATGCGAACCGTCCGCTCTACAAGCTGCGCATTGCTGGTGGCATGTTCGCCCCTTCTGTAAAAAATGTTGTCTTCGAGGCCAACCCGCGCCATCCCGCCAAAAAGAATGGCCTGAGTGGTCATTGGCAATTGATGGCGCCCCACTGAGCATACGTTGAACACTGAGTCCGGTGGTAATTGATCAATCATGAAAAGAAGGTTCTTGGTGGTGGCTTCCGCCGCCCCCTGGGCCGGCATTCCCATCACAAAGTTGATATAATAGGGTTTTTCAAGCAATCCCTTTTCTATCAGCAGCTTGACTTCCTTGAGCATCACATGGCTGTATACTTCCATCTCCGGTTTGACATTTCTCGCCTTCATTTTTTCGGCGAAATAGATAAGATCATTCGGGTTGAACGCTGTCAAAAACCAGTTATTGTCCGGCCCCGGGTAGTTTAAAAGCCCCATGTTCAAAGATGCCATTTCCGGATCCGCCTCAATGGAGCTAAGTCGCTCGTCATTGGTCATCCCGATACCACCGCCCGTTGTAAACTGCACAATAATGTCGCACCCCTTGGCACGAAGGCCTTCCTTTATCTCTTTATATCTTTCGATATCCTGGACCGAATTCCCGTCGTTGTCCCGGGTGTGGATATGAACAATCGACGCACCGGCGTTCCATGCATCGATTGTTTGCTGAATCTGCTCCGCGGGTTGCTCAGGAAGATTCGGGTTGGCCGCCTTGCCATGAAGGCCGCCCGTAATTGCAACCGTAACAATAAGTTTCTCCATAATACCCTCCGTTCTTCGTTTAATGATTATGCGTTTTTTCACTGCCCGCTTCAGGCAGATAATTAAAACAAACTTTAGGGGAAAACTGCGAATTCTGATATTGCGGATCGCTAAACGTATTGCAAAAAGTCTAAAAAATTGAATTTAACATTCAATCTATGGAACAACAAGAAAAAAAACAAGGATAGGATTATAGGGAAGATAGGATAGGCTTTTACTATTCTAAAATTGCAATCAAAAGATCATTCAAAAAACAGCTTGGCCTCTCCAAGCAAGCTTGGAAAGGCCAACCGTCATTAAAAAAACTTAAAGTTACAATCCCATTTGGTCCGCAACGATTTCACGATAATAAGTGCCAGTTCCGAACATGACCTCCGCAGATCGCACCCGTCTGTAAAACAGCTGGTAGTCTGCCTCTTCCATGAACCCAAAGCCACCGGTCACCTGGTGAGCCAGCATCATCAGCTCTCTTAGGTTCTCGCTCGCCCAGGATTTGCACATGGCCGCATCTTTCTCCCATCCCTCTCCGGTACCGATCCGCCATGCCGCCTGACGGGTAATCAGATCAGATGTTTCCAAACAGGTGATCATGTTGGCACAATGATGCTGAATTGCCTGGAAGCTACCGATCGGCTGACCAAACTGGACACGGTTTTTGGCGTAATCCACGGTCATTTTCATCACCCGGGCACAGGCCCCCACCATTTCAGCGCATTTGGCAACACCACACTGCTGCAGCACGGGTTCCAGGACTTCCCACCCCTTGCCCAATTCTCCCAACACATTGTCTTTGGGCACCTGGACCTTATCCAGCACTACCTCACAGAGTTTGTCCGCTGTGGATGTCTTAAGGATATCAACGGCAACCCCATCAGCCTTCGGGTCAATCAATATAAGGCTGGTGCCACTGGCCCCGCCGTCAACCGCATCGCCGGTGCGAACCAAGGTAATGATGGAATCGCTCACATGGGCATAGGGCACATAACATTTTGTTCCGGATATTTCGTAACTATCCCCCTTGTCAACCGCCGCAGTTGCAACATTCACCGGAGACATCGATGTTGACGTTTCATCATAGGCAAGGGTGAAAATTTTCTTGCCGCTGCATAACCCCGGCAACAGTTTCTTTTTCTGACCGTCATTTGCTGCGGCCAGCAATGTCAGGCTTGAAACGACCCCAGATGTAAAGAACGGGCTCGGCATGGCACTGGCGCCCATCTCTTCGAGCACAACGGTCATGTCCGGGAAATCCATCTCCTCCCCGCCGTATGCTTCGGGAACCAACAATCCCAGCCAGCCAAGTTGGGCCATTTTTTTGTAAATTTTCGGGCTATAGCCGGTTTCATCGGCCTCCCACTCTCTTACCATTTCCGTATCCACCTCTTTGGCAAAGAACTCCCGGGCGGATTTTTTAAGCATCTTTTGTTCTTTATTGATATCAAAATCCATACGACCGATCCCTCCTATGCTCTGGGAAGCCCCAAGCCTCTCTGGGCCATAATATTACGTTGAATTTCAGATGCTCCTCCAACAATGGTTTCAATAAGGCACCATTTGGAGAAAAATTCTCCCATACCATGAAGCGCAGCCCGCTTGTCATGCTCTGTCACCTGTGCGCCCAACCCCAAAATCTCAAAGATAGTATGGGACATGCGGCGTGTAAGTTCGCTGAAGAAAAGTTTTTCCATGGAACTCTGGTAGTTCGGAACCTTTCCGTTATCCAGCATGTGCGCCAATTGATAGTATAGAAGTTTCACTACTTCAAATTCGGTTTCAAGCTGGGCCAGTTTCTGTCGGATCAACGGATCTTTTCTCAGTGGCTGCCCGTTGCGGGTGGCATCTTTGGTATAATCTATAAGGTCCTCAAAAACCTTTTTGTAGTGGCCCCAAGGGAACATTCGCTCAAAATCGAGAGCGGTCATGATGTATTTAAACCCCATGTTCTTTTCACCCACAAGGTTCTCTTTCGGCACGATGACATTGTCATAGTAGACCTCGTTGGATCTGGTGCCCGGAAAGGTCATAATCGGGCGGACCGTGATCCCTTTTGTGCTCTTCAGATCCACAATCAGAATCGAAATGCCCCGGTGTTTGGGCCCTTCCAGCTCTGTCCGGACGGCCAGCCAGTGGTAGTCTGCCACATGGGCATGGGTACTGAACGTCTTCTGGCCGTTAACAAGAAAGTGATCCCCTTTGTCTTCAGCGTACATCTCAAGCCCCATCAAATCTGACCCGGCACCCGGCTCTGTGTAGCCCAGACCGAATTCGATCTCCCCCTTTGACAACGGCAGCAGGTACTTTTTGTTGTCTTCGGTACCGTGGCGAAGGATACTGGGCCCGGCCATGTGCGCACCGACATAATGAATCGGACAGCCGGAATAGGCCAACTCATTTCTGATCATGTAAGTGACCATTTCAGAGGCCTCCAGCCCGCCATATTTCTTTGGCCAGCTGGGGGTAAGCCACCCATGAGCTGCAAATTTCTTGATAAACTCACGTGCGATGGGCCCGCCGTAAATGTACTCTATCTCATGGGATTCTTGTCGTAGTTCAGGCGTTGCCTCTTTTTCAATAAATAGGCGAACCTCCTGAATAATTTCCTTCTCTTCTTGTGTAAATTCGAAATCCACCCTGATTACCTCCATTTTATAAGTAAAAAGGCACTGATGATGGTATGATCCATAGTGCGATAAGCCATAGATGCGTTTGTACTCATTATTAAATATATGGATGGTCTTGCCAGTTATCGCTAAACGGCAAAATTATTTGTAATACTTACTTACATCATGATTCCTTGTCAAGTCTTTTTTAACTACTTTCGCGTATAGTCAAAACCAACAATAGCATATAAAAACAAACAGATAACATTTATTCCGTCAATCTATCATCAAAAAAGGGGCTATTTCAATCCTCTTTCACTGAGCCAGATGTTGCAGCAAACGGTACGAATAATCTGATCGATTTCGTTCGGCAATTTTCGGCGAGACCTCCGGATTATTCGGCAGAATCAGGGGCGGTTGGAATTCAGCCATGGACGGACCCACCGGCCAAACATGATCCCAGTCATGGATCGACTGGCGATGGCGAATCGCCCACACCCCGTCAATACATTCAAACTGATCAAGGTATCGCCCGCCCCCCACAATATCATAAACTTCCTCCCCGTGGGGCACCCGCAAGGTTACGGTCCAATAGGTTTCAGCACCTGCGCGATCTCCCTGAAGCTCAATCAGGGTATTGGTCACCACATGGCGGGTGGATATCATCGCCGCATGCACAGGCCAAAGCCACTCGATGAACCCTTCAGCACTTCCGGCGTAAAGCGGGGCGTGGTCATCCGTTCCGCCAGGATGCCAGCATGACAATGTCAACGCCCTGTCCATCCGATCCATGCCCCTGCAATACCGGTGAATCACCTCTGTTATGGCAAATTTAGCAGCAAGATCCTCCATCGTCGGTGTCTTTACGCTCATAATGACTCCTCGTTCGGTGGTTAGCGGGTAACAATGACCGTTCTTTAGACAACAGATGAAACATCCTGATAATGACCAGTGGTAACATCTTATGTAATGTCATCAATTCAGGCAAGATAGTAAAAGATGCTGCTTCATTCAAGGATGGGAATATGAAAGAATAATAATGGGGGAAAACCATCACCCCATATTGGCAGTCTGTTGCAAAGGCTGACCTTCCCGGATACAAGTGTCGTCCCGAAAGGTCAGCCAGTCAAACCGGGAAAAAAATTCCGTTATTACTTGAACTGCCGTGCAAGCTCTTTGGGATCCCAGAAGGCACGCATCTGGGTAATTTTTCCATCTTCGTTAAATTTGTACATGCTAACACCAGAGAAACTGACATTGAGACCCGTGGCCGTAGAAGCATTCAGCGTCCATTTTACAACTGCTTCCAGCTTGGTCACAACGGTGAATTCCTCATTCATTTCCACCGCACTGAAGGTTTTTCCCAAGCCTTTAAAAAGGCCTGTCAATTGGTCCGTTCCTGTAAGTACAGGACCGCCAACGGGATCTTCAACCGTAGCGCCGTCTGCAAAGTTGGCCAGCCAACGGTCCAACTCCTGGGCTTTTAGGGATGCCCGATATTCAACAAGACTTGCATTAAGATCTACTTTTGCCATTCTTTTTCTCCTGTTTGCCCATGGCGATATTATGACTGCCAAGGGGTATAAGTCGATAATTACATGGACAGCCAGCCACCATCAATTGCAATGGTATCACCGGTAATGAAACTTGCGGCATCAGATGCCAAGAAAGCACATACATCCCCAACTTCTCTGGGCTCCCCGCCTCTTCTCATCGGGATCTTTTTGATGTTCATTTCCAAAATTTTGGGGTTGGCTTCAATATCTCTCTTGGCCATTTCCGTTACAATATAAGAAGGTGCAATACAGATAGAACGAACACCAAACCGTGCCCATTCAATGGCCAAGGCTTTGGTAAACTGAACCACGCCACCCTTACTTGAGATATAAGGAGAAAGGTTTGGAAATCCAGTCCGCCCGAAAACGGATGAATTGTTGATCACAACGCCGCTTTTTTGATCGAGCATATATTTCCCAGCAGCCTGAGAGCAAAGGAAATACCCCTTTAAGTTGGTATCCAATACACGGTCCCACTCTTCCTCGGTGATTTTCATAAACGGTTTTACGATATTGATGCCCGCATTGTTAACCAAAATATCAATTTTACCAAGGTCCGCGACAGTTTTATCCGCCATCTCCTTGACTTCTTCCGCTTTGAGCACGTCCACCTGCATGGCGATGCATTTAACACCGGTGGCCTTTACGTCGGCGGCCACTTTGTCCAGACCGGCCTGATCGCGACCTGTAATCACGATATCAGCGCCGGCTTCCGCCATAGAAATGGCGATGGCCTCTCCCAATCCTTTGCTGCCGCCGGTTACGATTGCTGTTTTTCCTTTAAGGCTGTATCGATCCATTATCATAGTGCACTCTCCTTTTAAAAATTTAGTATAGGGTAATGAATGTTAACTGAAAGCATTCCATCCCAGTCACGATGAACGCTTTCCTTGAAATTGCTCCTATCAGTGGCAACTACCGACCGGTAAATTTCGGTTTACGTCTTTCCATAAACGCCCGCTGCCCTTCTTTCAGGTCCTGCATCAGCAGCAGACCGGGGCTCAACAGATCTTCCCATCGATAATCATCATCCATGCCGCGATGCAACATGCGGCGATTCACGCGTACTGACAGCGGGGGAAAGCTTGCGATCTTATTTGCAATTCTCTCGGCCTCAGCCATTACCTGGTCTTGGGGAACAACGGTATTCACAATGCCATATCTTTCCGCTTGGTTCGCATCAATCATCTCACCGGTCAACAGCATTTGGCTCAGTCTTTTCCTCCCCAGGATCCCTCTGGCACGACCGAGCATGATCACATGAACCGCTCCAAAGGTGGTCCCCGGCAGGCAGAACCTGGCTTTTTCCGATGCAACGGTAATATCACTGATCATGGCCACTTTACAGCCATAACCGATCGCAGCACCATTCACAGCGGCAATGACCGGCTGGGGAATATTTTCCAGGTGCCGGAACGCCTTTGCATCGATAGCAATGTAATCGGTTGATTCCTTCAGGTCGGCAAAGTCCAATTCCTGGAGATCTGCACCGGCACTGAACGCCTTGTCACCAGAACCGGTGATAATGACGGCACGCACGTCATCATCCACTTCAATCATGCTAAGCGCCTCGTCGATATCCTTGTACATGCCGGTGCTGCAGGCATTGAGCTTATCCGGCCGGTTCATCGTAATGATGCCGATATGGCCCTTCTTTTCATAAATAATGTTGTCAAATGTCTCTATCATTCCTATGTCCTCCTATCGTTAGCTGGTTTGCCTCGCTTCCCGCTTATAGTAAAACTTACTTACAAACTTAATTTTCCTGTGTCAAGCTTTTTCCCAACCTCGTGCAAACCAGGCCGCTTCCTTTGCTGGCATGGCCGCAAGAATAGCCGCTTTAAGAGGCAATCACCTCCGGATTCCCCTCCTGCCATAAAAAAATCAACTCACGTTTCTTGATTCGCCACCCATCTGGCGTTCTCACGATCTCGTCCCGGTATTCTCCTGCAATCGTGAAGTTATCGCCCCCGGGAGTTCCCAATTTTGTGTGCTGGGCCTGCAGATAGCAACGGGTATGGGCCGTATCGCCATTGATGTCTACCACAAAATTGCTAACCATATGTTGGCTGGCGTCCAGCGGTGCCAGTGCAGTTCGACAGGTTTCCTCTATCGTTTTATACCCGGTTTGCATACCCAAATCTTCCCCATAGACCGCCACGGCATCTGGTGTAAAACAGGTCGCCAAGCGAGCCCAATCCCGATCATCAAGTGAGTAAGCGTATCGGGTCAACAAATCACAAATCTCCTGACGTTCCTTAAACTGTTTGATGATTTCTTCCATGGTTTGTATCCTTAAAAAAAATGAAATATTAAATTGAAGTGTAGCGAAACGATAATTTACTGGGCAATGAGCCCGCCGTCCACTACTAACTCTGACCCGGTCACAAAACTGCTGGCATCGGATGCCAGGTAAAGGGTCGCATTGGCAATATCGATAGGTTCGCCCAACCTTCCAATGGGATGCATGCTTTCATAAAGCGCCTGGGCCTCGGATGCACTTTTAAAAACACCCCGCTTTGCAGACTCCTCCATGCCAGCCTTGGTCAATTCAGTGAGAATCACGCCAGGATGAAGGGAATTAACCCGAATGCCATAGTTCAACTTGCCACACTCAATGGCCGCCACCTTGGTTAGCATTCTGACACCGGCTTTTGCCGCCGAATAACTGACCGCGCCCTCAAGGCCTACCATAGCGCAGATGGAGCACATTTGGATGATACTCCCTCCCTTGCCGGCAATGCCACCCGGCTTCATGGCCCGTATTGCATGTTTCGTCCCCAAAAAAACACCCTCCAGATTGACACTCATAACTTTTCGCCAATCCTCAAGGGTATGGTCTTCCACCAGGTTCATACTTTCAACACCCGCATTGTTTACAACAATATCAAATCCGCCAAACGCCTTCACGGTCTCTTCAATGGTGCTTACCCAATGTTCCTCCTGCACCACATCCATTTGTCGAAAAAGGCTCTGGCCACCGCTGCTGTTGATGTCCTCAACCACCGCTTCGGCCTGCTCGTTGACAATATCGGTCAGCATTACCTTGGCGCCGGCCTCAGCTAGAATCCTTGCACAGCTGGCCCCCAAGCCTCGCCCTGCACCGGTTACCAGTGCAACTTTTCCATCAACTCGGAAACTCGTCTTGGTTGACATAATCTATCCCTTTCATCGTCACGTATCATTCCGTAAAAAAACATATATAGGACGCTTAAATCGCTTGGCACGCGTGAGAGCCTTACGCCCTTCCTTTCATTCACCCCCCATTCTACTGATAAGTTATCAATGGGCGATGTAGCCACCATCTACTATCAATTCGGCACCCGTTACAAAGTCGCTGGCATCGGATGCCAGATATAAAACAGTCTGGGCCACATCAAGCGTTGTGCCAAGCTTTCCGATGGGATGCATGCCGACATATTCCGCCTCGGCATCCTCGGGCGTTGGATAGAGCCCTTTTTTCGCAAAATTCACAAACGATGCCTCCAGTAATTCCGTCCGGATGACCCCTGGGTGCACTGAATTCACCCGAATGCCATACTTATGGTTACCGCATTCAACCGCCGCAACCTTCGTCATCATTCGAACAGCACCCTTGGCGGAGCTGTATGCGCCAGCACTGTAAAAAGCGACATTGGCCGTGACAGAGGCCATATTGATAATGGAGCCGCCTTTTCCCGCAATGCCACCTGGCTTCATGGCACGAATGGCATGCTTCATGCCCAAAAAAACGCCATCCGCATTAACGCTCATAACCTGTCGCCATTGCTCAACCGGTATGTCTTCTACCAAATTGATCCCTTCAATACCGGCATTACTGACCAGCACATCAAAACCACCAAAGGTTTTCACCAGCGTGTCAACCGTACTGATCCACTCTTCTTCGTTACTGACATCTAACCGTTGAAATACTGCCTCCCCGCCGGCCGCACAGATGGCCTCGACAATCGCATTGCCCTCTTTTTCTAGAATATCGCTGACCATTACCTTGGCGCCGGCCTCGGCCAAAACTTCAGCGCATTTAGCGCCAATGCCTCTACCAGCACCAGTGACCAAGGCGACCTTCCCCTCCAGTCTAAATTGTTCAAGTGTTTTCAATAGTGACCCCTTTCCCCAAAAGGTACTGTGGCGGTGTCAATCAGGTGACACCGCCTACAACACACAATCTAAGTTATTTCTGCTCCGGAACTAAATTTCCAGTGATAACATCAATCAACGAGTACAAGCCCCAACAAGGTGCCATGGGGCACATTGTTCGGATTGCAATCCGTACCAATGGGATACATCTCCCAACCCGCTTCAGCAGCCATTCTGTAGGCATCGATACTACTGCCCTCCATGGATGGCCTTGCCCTTCCTGCGAACAAACAGGGGTTACCTTGCAAGACCTGGCATTCTTTAAAATTACAGTAATGACCACGGCAGGAGCCTGCAGCAAACCCCACCGCCAGGTGATGGCCATCATAGAAGGCCTGGGCTTCGATCTTGCTGGCCACATCGCTGATTGTGCGATAAAATTTCAGAAGCTTTTTCATCTTCTTTGTCATAAGGATATTACCCTGTTCGTCTGTCTCGAGAGAGTCACCGCCCAGCATCAATTCAGGATCAACGTTTATCTTCATGAGAATCCCGTACCGATATTCAGACACCAACTCCTTAAACACATTCGTATCAAGGTTGTGGGGTGGGCAGTGGGCACAACCACCGTAAGCAGGACATTTTGGAATGGTGCATTTGATCCGTACCCGTCTGTCCACATAAACCTTTTCAGCAGGAACGATTTTGGCATCGGTGCATCCCAAGTCAATGGCCATCTGACGATACTTTTCCAGGTTTTCCCGTAGATCATCATCCCTGTTGACTTTAATCGCTCTCGGTTTTTTATCATGCATGCAATTATCTCCTTCTTTGAAGGCATTCTTCTATTTTCCGGTAAACACCGGTTTGCGCCCCTCAGCAAACGCCCGTACCCCTTCCTGGGCATCTTCCGTATCCATGAGAAAAACCTGGCCGGCAATTTCCTGATCAAGGGCCATCTGTAAATCAAGCCCCATACTCTTATAAACCGTTTCCTTGGTGATGCGATAGGCCTGAAGCGCCCCCTTGGCCAAACGGCCGGCAAGCTTCAACGTTTTTTCTTCCAGTTCTTCCCTTGGCACCACCTGATTTACCACACCGATGCGAAGGGCCTCCTGGGCATCGATCAGGTCTCCGGTAAATAAGAGTTCCAGGGCCTTGGCCGTCCCCACCAAACGTGGCAGTTGGTAGCTGCCGCCACCATCGGGCATCAGCCCAATTTGACCGAACAGCATGCCAAATTTTGCATCGGTTGAGGCGATACGAATGTCACAATTAAGCGCCAAATCCATACCACCACCAACCGCCATACCATGGATCGCACCAATCACCGGTTGTGGCAACTTTCTTAATCCCAAAGGAATCCGATGAAGCATTTTCAGACATTGCTCCCGCTCTCGGATGCTGCCTGCCGTCAGAAAAGAATTGCCTTTCAAATCACCACCAGAACAAAAACTCTTTCCAGCGCCCTGAATCACCAATACTTTGACACTATCGTCCGTTTGACAGGCCTCAATGGCATCTCCAATTTCCCGAACAAGTTGATCATCCAGCGCATTGTGCTTTTCGGGCCGGTTCAACGTCAAGATTCCAATTCCAGAACGATTTTCCCACGAAATACATGCTCCCATCCAGTCCTCCTACTTATGAAATGTTACTCATGGACAATAACGGCACGCCCCTGAAGTTTGCCGGCGCGCATGATATCATAGACTTCCTCCACCTGATCCAGCGAATAATAGGTGTTATGGCTCTTAATGCGACCTCTTTCGGCAAGCGCGATCAGTTCCATCAGTTCCGGTAATGACCCCCAATAGGTCGTCGCCATGGAACACTCGGTCGGCACGCCAAAAAAGCTAAACGGCAAGGATCCACCGGCTGCACCCACCACAGTCAAATGCCCAAGTTTCTTGGCCATTTGGCCAGCCATCGCCATGGTTGCGTCCGCACCCACCATATCGAGTACGAGATCTGCACCCAATCCCTTGGTCAACTCAGCAATTTTGGCCGGTGCATCTTCATTGGAGATTGCAGTGGCATCAGCCCCCACTTCGGCAGCCAGTGCCAGTTTGTCTTCGGCAATATCCACCGCGACGATCTGGGAACTTGTCAGAGCCCGAAGGATCTGAACAGCAAGATGTCCCAGCCCACCAACACCGATCACGACCGCCGTCGCCTGGGGAGTGAGCAAGGGAAGTGATCTTTTAATGGCATGATAGGGCGTCAGTCCTGCGTCTGTCAACGGTGCAGCTTCTTTTGGCGGCAGCGATGCGAGCGGTACCAGAAATCGCGAGGACTGAACGAGCATGTATGGCGCCATCCCCCCATCGAGACCAAGCCCGCCACCAGCAGCACCACTATTTACATTTTCCGCATTATGACAATAAATTTCGGCACCGACTCGACAATTGTAGCAATGCCCACAACCCCAGGGGCCATAAACCGCCACCGGATCTCCCACCGAAAAACCCTCAACACCAGGGCCTATCTTTTCTACCCACCCGGCATTTTCATGGCCGAGCGTGAAGGGCATCGCATAGGGCAGTGTGCCATCAGGATACTCCATCACATGCAGATCAGAATGGCATGCACCGGCGCCACCGACTTTGATAAGGACCTGGCCGGTACCGGGTTCCGGAACAGAAACATCACGAAACTCGGGGGGCTGCTGCCATCCAACCATTTGGTAAGCTTTCATTGGTACCTCCTTCGCATTCATAATTTTGGCAGGTTACATATTGAACACCTTCTCCCGAATCACACCTGCCAGTTTTTTGGCGACATCCTCGGGTGTTCCTTCCAGCATGTCACTGCTCTCTTTTTTAAGACCACCGGACATCATCATTTCCATCCGTTCCTCTGCAGACAGGTTGCTGTCCATTTTAAAGGTCTTTTTCGGACGGGGTCTCGGCAGCGAACGGTTTTCCGTCCGAAGAAGAGAATCAAGCTCTCTGAGCATTGCAAAATCCGCATCCACATCATCTGCTTCAAGGCAAGCCACCGCTGCCCGATAAGCTTTGAGCACATCCGGCAATGCGGCGTACCGAGGCTGACGAATCCCCAACTCCAACGACAAAACCGCAGGCAGCGGGCATTCGATTTCTTCCCGACGGCCCCGTTCCAGTTTTCTTTTTACAACAACAGACTTGCCGCCATCTGAGACCGAAAGGTCCGTTATACCCGTCACTTGCGGTACGTCCAGAAATTCCGCCAAAGCCACCGGTGTCTCACCTGTGCCTTCATCCAGGGACATGGCGCCGCATAGTATCACATCAGGGGATTGCTGCGCCACCGCTTTTGCCAAGAGATAGGCCTTTGTCTGGTTGCCGATCTCCGGCCGCTCTTCCCACACGCGAATTGCCTGCCCCCCTCCCATGGCAAGACAGCTTTTTAACATCTTCTCCGTGCGCTCCGGCCCAAATGTCAGATAAATCACTTCGCCGCCGTGGGCCTCCTGAAGAGACAACGCCATTTCCACGGCACATTTGTCCGCGGGATTTATCCTATAGAAAACATCCTCTTTCAGAGGATGCAAGGTCTCCTGATCCAGGTCGAATGGAAATGTCACATCCATGACCTCTTTAACACAGACCACTATCTTCATAAGAGAACTCCTCTACGTTTTATCCATGTCGGAAACAAACACCGAACCCGCCTCTCGGGTAATTCCAGTCAACGGCACCACCAGGGCATACGATCCTGCAGGAACCACACTCTACACAATTTTCCCAGCTGAAGGTCACCCCCTGCTGCAGATCCCTCTGATAACACTCAACAGGACAAACAATCAAGCAAGGAGCCAAATCACAGCTTTTACACCGTTCCGTATCCACCCGGATATGCGCATTTCCTGAATCCACAACAAATCGGGTTTTTAAAAGCTTATCGTTGACACTCATGATAACCCCCTCCATCCCCCATAGACATCCTTGGCCATATCAAACCATGACACCTTCTCTTTGGCCGCCTCTTTAAACAATGCGCCGAGACCCTGTTTAGGGCCAGGCTCCACACTGAAAACAGAATCGGCAAGCTGACACACCAACGCCGGGTACTCATTGTACAAGCGGGCATTTTTAAAGAAATGGGGTGCATTTTTGAATTTTTCAAGGTCTGCGAGTACGCCGTATTCTTTGAGCAGCTGCGGGTAAACCGAAAGGCCTTGGGTCGAGAAATCATTGCTTTCTTTGGCGCGCTTAACGGCCTCGGCAGCCACCTGACCGGACATGATGGCATAGTTGACGCCTTCCACACGCAATCCGGTTGAAAGGGTAAACCCGGCAGCGTCCCCCACCGCCAGCAGCCCCCCCTTGTAAAACGTCGCGCCTTTCGTCAGGCTTCCTTCCGGAATCAAATGGGCCAGATATTCCCGGCTCTCACCGTCTTTTACCAGGGGCCATATCTGCGGATGTCGTTTAAATGCGTCCAGCAAATCTTCGGGCCGGTGTTCCTTTTCAGAAAGAGAAGACAATTTCACCACAATACCAACGGAAATGCTCTCCTTATTGGTATAGATAAAACCGCCACCCGGAATACCCATTGTCGGCGACCCCACAAAGGTAATCGCGGCCCCTTCCTCACCGGAAAGAGAAAACGCCCGGTTAATGGACTCCTTGGGCATGGCAAGAATTTCTTTTACCCCCAGGGATACATCCTCAGGGGATAAATCCTTTCGAAGGCCGCCTTTTCGCGCCACAATGGAATTGACCCCATCTGCCGCAATGACGACATCGGCAAGCAGCTCGCCGTTGTCCCTGCCGGTTTTCACCCCCACAACACGATCGCCTTCCCAGAGAAAATCGTCTACCAGCGTATCTGTCAGCAGGGTGGCCCCTGCCGCCTCTGTCTGTTTCGCGTACCAATGATCAAATTTTGACCGCAACACCGTAAAGGCATTATAGGGCGCTTCTGAATACCGGGCGTTTCGATAATCGATAGAAAACAACGACGCGTCATCCATTCCCCCAAGCCCCCAGCGAGAAACCGGTCTTTCAACCGGAGCCTCATCCCAGAAGTTGGGCAGTAGTCCATGAAGGCCTTTACTATAAAGAACCCCGCCAAACATATTTTTTGAACCGGGGTACTCTCCCCGCTCCAGGACGACCACTTCCATACCGGCACGGGCCAGCACAAGCGCCGCCGTGAGACCGGATGGCCCGGCACCCACCACAATACAATCAAACTTAGCTGTCATACCTCCCCCTTATTGTTCGGTTTAACAATCCATTTGCCACCTGCCCTGTTCACGAAAGCATCTTTTTCTATCGTCATCGGGGTGGTGGACGGACAAACCAAACCAGGTCCTTTTCATTTCATTGATTGAAGTACCTCGGTCAGCGCAGGAACAACTTCATGCATATCCCCCAATACCGACATATCCGCCACCTTAAAGATGGGGGCCCGCTTGTCCTTATTAACCGCAATGATAAATCGCGAATCACGCATCCCCATCACAAATTGCTGAGCACCGGAAATACCACAACAGACAATCACCTTCGGTGCGATGGTCTTACCGGTCTGGCCAATCTGTCGGTCAAAGGTTACCCACCGTTCATCGACTGCCGCCCTGGATCCGGCGATGCAGGCGTCCATTTCCTTGGCAAGGGCTGTCATCTGAGACATATAAGCCTCATCGCCAAGCCCGCGCCCAAAGGCAAGAACAAATTCGGCTTCGATGATGTCCAGCTCCTCCCGGTCAACCGCGCTGATACCCAGCACACGCGTCCGGATCATCTCCGGTTTCAGGGATGTTTCAAGGACCTCTATCTCGGCCTTTCGGCCCCGCAACGCTTTTCCAACGCCCAATACCCCGGGCCGAACGGTGACAATTTTCGTCCCCGAATCATCTCCCGTCATCCGCGTATACACCCTTCCCCCGCAGGTGGGTCGCGTCATTTCCAGGGCACCATCCCTGCTGATGTCCAGAACCCGGCAGTCACTGACCAGGCCAGTTTTTAGACGGGTCGCCAGCCGTGGCGCCAAATCGCGTCCCATTGCCGTTCCGGCAAGGATAAACGCCCAGGGCTCCCGGGATGTTATCAGCTCTGCCAGGGCGGCCGTGTACCCATCTGTGGTGTAGGTCTCCAACAGCTCATGGGGCACATGGTAGATAACATCCGCCCCTTGTTGGCTCAACGTATCGACAAACGCTTCCGCCGAATGCCCCAGCACTAGGGCCGAAACGGAACTCTTTGCCTTCCCAGCCAGTCTTTTGGCCTCCGACAGGACCTCCAAGGTCGCCTCTTCAACCTCTCCGTCGCGGTGCTCGACAAGAATCCAAATCTCTTTTTTCAACACTTGTCTCTCCAATTATGTTCTGATAGTTAAAAGTAGAAAAACAACTGGTCAGTTTACGAACCGATGACAAACCACAAGGTAGGCCAAATGCGGCTTGCCACCAAGTCATTAAAGCTGCCGACCAATCTTTTCACCGTCGCGAATGGCATCTCCGATCAAACGAGGTGCCACACAATCACCGATGCGATGAAGTGCCGAGACTTTTCCTTTAAGCTTAAAATACAAATCTTCATTGGCCTGATTGTAATAAGCCAAAACCACATGATCAACCCCATCAATCGTTCTTTCAGCGCGACTGTGAATATTGTAAACGCTGACGGTGTTACCATCGACCCCCTTGATCATGGTGTAGGGCGTTACCACCAGCCCTTTCTTTAATATTCTCCTCAGCACCGGGAACCGGCGCTCTGCGCTGAGATCCTGGCCGAGACGGTCGTGAGGGGTAATCAACTCCACCTGTTTTCCCTGGTCTATTAATAGTTCGGCAATGCTCACCGCTTTCCAATGCCCCTCGCCATCATCCGCCACCAGGATGTTTTGCCCCACCGCCTTCTCGTCTTCCAAAAGATCCCAATGGGTCAAGACGTTTTCCTGATCTGAACCGGGAGGGATCGGGTTTTCCGGATCAAACGGCGGAACGCCCGTAAAGCTGACACGCCTTGGCACTGAGCCGGTGGCCAGCACAACCGCATCAGCGCCCGCCTTTTGCACCATATCGGCGGTGACTTCCGTATCGCAATGGACGGTTACTCCCAGTTTTGCCACCTGTCTTGCCAAATAACGCGTAATTTCAGCAAGCTCGGCCCGGCCGGCGCCCTTTGCGGCAATCCTGACCTGGCCCCCAAGCTCCGGCCGCTTTTCATAAAGGGTCACCTTATGACCGCGCCGTGCGGCCACCTCGGCAGCCTTGAGCCCTCCGGGGCCACCACCCACCACCAGAATATTCTTCGGTTTTTCCGCTTTTTTGAGGGTACCAATTCCAAGCTTCTTTTCATGGGCCGCTGCAGGGTTATGAATGCACCCGAAACCGCCCCAGGTCATGCCCCAGCAACCGTCATTGCAGGCCACACACGGCCGGATGTCCTCCAGGCGACCCGCTTTTGCCTTATTGGCGATTTCCGGGTCTGCAATATGCGCCCGGGTCATGCCAACCATGTCTGCATGACCGTCCGCCAGAACCTTTTCGGCAAATACCGGATCATTGATGCGGCCCACGGCAAAAACATACGCATTTCGGATCTCGGCCTTTATTCCTGAAGCATAGGGCACCCAAATTCCCAACGGATGTTGCATGTCCGGAATGACCATATTCGGCGTCCAGTAGGTGCCGGCCTTAATTGTAATGTAGTCGATCTTGCCGGTATCATCGATCAAGCGAGCCACCTCCTGGTAATCCTCCACCGTCAAGCCACCCGGCGTCAAATCATCACCATTGAGTTGGAGTCCCACCATATAATCATCCCCTACATTTTTCCGAACAGCATCAATGACATCGTAGATAATCCGCATTCTGTTTTCCAAGCTTCCGCCGTATTCATCGGTGCGCTTGTTACTGTATGGGGAAAGGAAGGCGCCCAGCAGGTAGTTTCCATAAAGGGAATGTATTTCAACGCCATCAAATCCACTTTCCCGAACATTTCGTGCGGTCTTCCCCCAGGCGTCAACCACGGCCTGGATCTCTTCGATTTCGATCTCTTTGGGAGTCAAACCGATCACATCATAAAACTGGTAAGGCATCGCGGACGGGGCCCAGGTTATTCGCTGGCCCGCCAGCCGCTGGCGGCCGATATGGCCAATCTGCTGCACAAACGTAACCCCGTGCGCTTTGACCGCCTGGGTCATTTCCCTGTAAGCAGGTATGAATCGCTCATCGCTTAAACCCAATAAGCCACGATACGCGGGATCGACCGATGCGAACTCCGAAACCAGCATCCCCACGCCGCCTTTGGCACGCTCAACGTAGTAATTGATGAGCGGTGCGGTGGGTCTGCCCCCTCTCGTCATGCCAGTTCCATGCCCGGTAATAAGAATTCGGTTACGTATATTGGCATTTTTAATTTTAAGGGGTGTAAATAAATGTTGAAATTGGTCTGACATATGTTTCTCCTTTTACGCTAGATTTCGATTCAGCCCTCATGTAATCAGGGGGGCTTCATCCTCTTCCCTTGATAAGCGCTTTTGCCAAGTCCCTTCCTGTGTCTACCGGTGCCACATATCCTGGTCTTTCTACCAAAGAAATGGCCTCCACCGGACAGGTCGTTACACACAATCCGCATCCGATGCAAACACCCTGGTCAATCTCGGCGATCTCATCCACCAAGACCGCTTCGACCCAGCATCGATCCTCACAGGTGCCACAGGCGGTACATTCCTCCAGGTCAACTTGAGCCACGAATCTGGAGGCGGCAACCGCTTCATTGTTTTGCATCTCTTTGATGGCCCGAAACTGTGTGCAGCAGCAGCTGCAGCAACTGCACATGGCCACCCCCATCGCCTTGGAATTACCCACCATATGGATCAGGCCCGCTTTCTCGGTCATGTCCAAAATCTCAAGGGCCTCTTCCAGGCTCACCTCTCTGGCATATCCTCTCTCAACGAAAAATTTCGCCAGTTCCCCAAAATGTAGGCATACCTCTGTGGGATGCCCACACCCTTTACCATCCAACTCCGCAGCCTTTCGGCATGGGCAGTGAAGTACGCACGCATAGCCTTGCTGTTTGATCAACTCCGCCGCTTGTTCGTAAGGATAAACCTCCTGCTGGGCAGAAATGGCCTGTCTTACAGGTATGACCCGGGTAAAGGAAACACCTTCGACGAACATGCTCTTTCCCCACCCACTCTCATAATACTCCCGCCAATATCGGGCCAATTGCTCTGTTCGTGGATTTCGCTCTCCTTTGGCAAAAGAGGTCTCCCAAAGCCCCACAGCCGTTGGTAACAGGCTGTACCTTTCTTCAGGCGCATCCCCCTTAGGTTTTCTCTTAAACACCAAAGCCTTGTCCGTCATCCCCTCCAAGATCTCCCGCAAAGATTCTCTGCCCATCTTGGTTTCTTTCGCCAAGGTGGTCAGGTCTTTGGGGGCTTGTCCAAGAAACAGGGCGACCGCGGCCTCCTCAGGTGTAAACCGGATTTTCAATATTCCGATAATGCCAGGAGCATCAGGGGCACCCAAAAGAAATGTATCCAAGTGCTGTCTTAATTTTTCATAAACATCGTCTGTCATTGTTGCCTCCTTACTATCAAGCGTGCGAGCCGCAAAGGGGCTAAGGCATGGATTCAACCGTAATGGAAGGAAAAAAGTCGGCCGTCAAATAGCGGTCACACAAAGCACCTTTAATAGCACAAAGTCCCCTGAACAGTGAGATCTGGACGGGTACTCCGTTCCCAGCACACCCAGCATAAGCATTACTTTTTCGTCTTTGCTAAATTGCAGTACTGTCTGTTTGAACTGTTTAAAAACGACGGCAAGTTTGTCCCATTTTCTATAGCTTAAATGCAACAGAAAATAAACGGAAATAAGGGCCACAGCCTACCAGAAAGTAAAACTTACTTTTTTACTGAATAAATAACTATACTGAGTCTAAATTGTCAAGGGTTTTCTGCCAACCAAAAGATTAACTATAAGCGCTTGTGTTTGTGCCCAGTTGCCATCACCCCTGAAAAACCACGGTCTGAATGCAACAGATTCGGGAAGTTTTTCACAGGCATTAAAAAACATTGCGAAACGCTCAAAAATGCCTTAGATAACGTGGGCAATTTTTTTGTTACGAGAAATAGGGAGGCAAAATAACCATGAGCCAAGACAGTCCGATAAAAAATGCGGCCCCAAACCGGGATGGCAAGTACTTGACCTTTTCGTTAGGGAAAGAAGAGTATGGCATCAGCATTTTAAAAATAAAAGAAATTATCGGCATGATGCCAATCACCTCGGTCCCCCAAACCCCTGAATTTGTAGAGGGTGTCATAAATTTGAGGGGTAAGGTGATACCGGTTGTCGATCTGCGACTGCGATTTGAAATGGAACCCAGGGAATATACGGAGCGCACCTGTATTATTGTGGTCGAAGTGGAAGGAGAATCCGGGAATGTTCTTATCGGTAACGTGGTTGACTCTGTTTCCGAGGTTCTCAATATCAAAGCCGAGGAAATCGAAGATCCACCAACCTTCGGCACCAAGGTCAGTACGGAATCGATCCTGGGAATGGCCAAGCTGGAAGGTAGGGTCAAGATTTTGCTCGATATTGACCGGGTATTAAACATCGAGGATCTGGCAGTCAGAAACAAGGCATCATAACATTTTCCGGTGTATCTCCGATGCCCGGCATACCCGCCGCAGCGCCGTTATTGTGACTCGGCATCACCAGAAGCCGGCACTGGAAATTTAACAAACGACACCCCTTCCTTTTCCAACATTTTCTCTTCTTCTCTGGTGCTGGTACCACGAATGTTTCTCTGTTTTGAAACACCGTAATGGATCTTAAGCGCCTCTTTTGAAAAATCACATCCCACATCATCAAAATTCTGTTCCAGATACTCGTTTATTAATTTTCCAAGCACCTGGGAATTATCCGGCAGCGGCATTTTCATCGCCTGTTTTGGAGATGATTTTATCGAAAAGGCGGAAGGCAATTTCGAAATATTCGAATCATTACAAACCGGGCAGGAAATAAGCTGTTCTTTTTTCTGGGCTTCAAACGACGCCCTGTCATCAAACCACCCCTCAAAGGAATGCCCTGCCGCGCACTGCAAATCGTATACGATCATGATAACGCCTGTAAGTCCCTAACCTTACAAAAAAATAAAAAGAAAATATTGACAGATTCAGTTTTTTCCAACACAAATAGTCATTCACTCTATGCAGTCGCTGCGTACCATATGCAGCTTATGTAAAGGGCAGTTTTTTGTGTTCGCTTTAAACCATTGCCCCCTTTATGATAGGAATTCCTTATTAAGTCAAGGGATAAGCCAACATGATAAAAACAGGTATGAGGAACTTTACCATGCGTTATGCGGTTATCATCAGTATTTATTTTTTGTGTATACCCATGACAATTCTGGCAGAAAGCAGGTTTGTCACTGAAATCAGAGACATCATGTTTCGCACGGGCCCTGGCAATGAATACCGAATTACCAATACGCTTAAAACCGGTACCCAGGTTGAAATCATAAGTGAGACCGAGGAATGGGCGCAAATCAGACTGCCCAATGGCAAAGAAGGCTGGGTGCTGAATCGTTATCTCCAGAGCGAGCCGCCCAGTGGAAATTTGCTTTTAGAGCTGCAGGCCGACTATAAAGTAATAAATGAAACCGCGGAAAACCTCAAAACAGAGAACAAAGACCTTATTAAAAAAATTGGAGAGTTGACCCACGAACTGAAACAGCACCAGGAAACCATCACAACGCTGAAAGAATCCTATGAAAACCTAAAACAAGAATCGGCAGATTTTCTGGCCCTTCAATCAGACTATAGCCAAACCAAAGACGCGCTCAAGCAGCAACGGGAAAAGGCCCAAACCTGTGAAAATGAACTGGCAAAGCTTTATAACGATAACCGTCTAAAATGGTTTCTTATTGGCGCCGGTGTCCTTTTGGGTGGTATCGTCCTTGGGTTTGTGACAAAACCGCAGCGTCGAAAATCCAAATTACTCTAGCAAATTTATGAAACACAATTCAGATTTTTTAATTATCGGCAGTGGTGTCGCCGGACTGATGTTTGCCTTGAAAGTGGCCCAATATGGCACGGTGTCCATTGTTACCAAAAAAGGGATGACGGACAGCAGTACCAATCAGGCCCAGGGAGGCATTGCCTCGGTTTTTAGCCAAGTTGATTCATTTGATTATCATATTCAGGACACCCTGGCATCTGGCGATGGTCTGTCCAACGAACAGGTGGTTGAAACGGTTGTTAAAAATGGGCCAGACAGAATCCTGGAGTTGATTGAGTTGGGCGCCAATTTCAATTTCAAAGAGCAACCGAAAGGTAGCCAGGAAACCCCCAAGCTGGACCTGGGGAGGGAGGGGGGGCACTCCCAAAAACGAATTGTACACGCCGCCGATATGACCGGACGGGAACTTCAGCGGGTACTTGCCAAACACATCTGGGAGCACCCCAACATCACTGTCTATGAAGACCATATTGCCATCGATGTTATTACCTATTCCACACGGATAAAAAGAGGCTCCATTACCACTTTCAGGGAAGATACCTGCTGTGGGGCCTATGTGCTGGATGCCAAGAATGAGGAGGTAAAAACATTTTCAGCCAAAATCACCTTACTTGCTACCGGCGGTACCGGAAAGGTGTACCTTTATACAAGCAACCCGGATATTGCCACCGGTGATGGAATTGCCATGGCCTATCGGGCTGGTGCGACAGTGGCCAACCTGGAATTTGTACAATTCCATCCGACATGTCTTTACCATCCAGACGCAAAGAACTTTCTTATCTCTGAAGCAGTCCGCGGTGAAGGGGGGATACTCATTAATTCTGCGGGACAATCCTTCATGGAGAAGTATGATCCCCAAAAGGACTTGGCATGCCGAGACATTGTGGCAAGGGCAATTGACACTGAATTGAAAACAAGCGGTGACGACTCGGTGTTTCTTGATATCACCCGTCATAAGGCCGCATTTATCAAAAAGCGGTTCCCCAATTTGTACCAAAAATGCCTGACCTTTGGGTATGATATGACAAAAGATCCGATTCCCGTTGTGCCGGCAGCCCACTATATGTGTGGCGGTGTGGCAACCGACAACTGCGGCCGAACTGACATCAAAGGGCTTTATGCTGTTGGCGAAACCGCCTGTACCGGCCTTCATGGTGCCAATCGGCTTGCCAGCAACTCATTAATAGAAGCACTGGTATTCGCCCATATGGCTGCAAACCAGATTATTGCCGAGCTGCCAGAAATCAAGCGCCAACCCCAGCATGAATTGCCGGTTTGGGACGAGGTCGGCACCACCGACAGTGATGAGGTGATTATGGTCTCCCACAACTGGGATGAAATCAGAAGACTGATGTGGAATTATGTCGGTATTGTGCGTTCAAATAAGCGGCTCGATCGTGCCAAACGACGCATTGAAATTATTCAAGATGAAATCAATAAGTATTATTGGGATTTTAAAGTCAAATCCGGCTTGATTGAATTGCGAAATATAGCCCTGGTGGCAGAATTGATAATAAAATGTGCCCAATATCGGAAAGAGAGTCGAGGTCTTCACTATAGCATTGATTTTCCAAATCGGGATGACCTCCGGTGGAAAAAAAATACACTGCTGCGTCGCTCCTTCACTGCGTGAGGCATTGCAGCCGCATTGACAACCCTCCAATGTGTATTAAATTAGATCATCATTTATTCTCACTAACAATTGGGTCTCACATAACTACCTACAGGAAGGAACAAGCAGGGGTTTGATGGCAACAAAACGTGATTACTACGAAGTGTTAGGAATTGACCGCGACTGCGATGGTGCTCAAATCAAGACGGCATATCGAAAGCTCGCTATGAAATACCATCCGGACAGAAACCCGAATGATAAAGAAGCTGAAGACAAATTTAAAGAAGCTGCCGAAGCATATGAGGTCCTTCGGGATTCCGAAAAACGGGCAATTTATAACCAATACGGCCATCAGGGACTGGAAGGTTCCGGATTTTCTGGATTCGGCGGGTTTGAAGATATCTTCTCAAGCTTCGGAGATATTTTTGAAGATTTTTTCGGGTTTGGCGGTGGCAAGCAGGGTCGAACCCGGGCAAGCCGAGGTGCAGATCTGCGCTATGATTTGACATTGACATTTCTTGAAGCCGCCTTCGGAACAGATACTGAAATATCGTTGGACAAAATGAGCGCCTGCCCCGCCTGTTCTGGAAGCGGTTGTGAACCGGGTTCTCAGCCCACCCGATGCAGCGGCTGCGGGGGCGCTGGCCAGGTATCAAGAAGCCAGGGATTTTTCACGGTCAGAACAACCTGCCCCAACTGCAGAGGCACCGGCCAGCAAATTACAGACCCGTGCCGTGCCTGCCGAGGAGAAGGTCATGTGTATACCAATAAAAAAGTGTCTGTTAAAATCCCCGCCGGTGTGGACAACGGGTCACGGCTCCGGCTTACGGGAGAAGGTGAAGCAGGAAAGCTCACTGGCCCTCCGGGCGATCTTTATGTGTTTATCCACGTGGAGCCCCATGAATATTTCAAGCGAAACAATACGGATGTGATCTGTGAAATGCCGATATCCTTCATTCAGGCAGCGCTGGGAGACAAGATAAAGGTACCGACACTCACGGGGGAAAGGACCCTTGAAATACCAAAAGGCACCCAACCCGGGGACTTGTTTCGATTCCCAAAGGAAGGCATTCCATCGCTTCGCACCCAGCAGCGCGGCAATCAAATTATTCAGGTCAATGTCAAGACACCGACCAATCTGACCAAAAAACAGATCTCGCTTCTCAAGGAATTTCAAAAACTCGAGAAAAACAAAATCTCCAATAAGCTGAGATCAATTCTCAAAGGGGGCGCCTCAAAGGTTGCCGGATAAAGGAAGTATTGGAACTCAGATATGTATGAATTAAAAATAGTAACACGTTTTGCGGCGGCCCATCAGTTGAGAATGGTGGCCAAACAGTGTGAAAACCTTCATGGTCACAACTGGAAAATCGAAGTTTACGTTCAGGGAGAAGCCTTGAACAATGCCGGAGTATTAATCGATTTTGGCGAACTTAAGGGATTCTTAGGTGAGATTATCGATCAATTGGACCACAAATTTTTAAATGAACTCCAGATCTTTGACGACGGAAACCCGTCTTCAGAAAATGTTGCCCGGTTCATCGCCCATGCCCTCGCGCCCAAAATAAAGGGTTATAATATCCGGGTGTCGAAAGTTACCGCATGGGAGTCCGAAAATGCCTGTGCCAGTTACATCATGAATCAATAGGCGAACCCGCTCCTTTTTGCCAGCATGTAACCAGTTCGTCCCGTGTGATGATGGCCGTTGCATCGGGGACATGGTTTTTAATGTTCTCAAGCCCTCCCTCCTGGCGGTCAACGAGAACAAGCGCTTTGGCAACCACCAACCCAGTCTCCTGGGCCCGTTCAATGGCTTTGATGGTCGAGCCGCCCGTGGTTGCCACATCATCGATAATCACCACATGTTGCCCGGGCTCAAGATCCCCCTCCACCCATTTGGCAATACCATGATCCTTTTTTGTTTTTCGAATTGAAAAGGCTGAAATCGGTTGCTGTTTCAATTCTGAAACAAACGCAGTGGCCACGGCCATGGGGTCTGCACCAAATGTCAAACCGCCGATGCCGGCAACGTCAAGATGTCGAATGGCATCAAAAAAAAGATGGCCGATCAGGTACATTCCCCTGGGATGCAGGGCGGTCGGTTTGCAATTCACATAGAACTGACTCAGCTTACCCGAAACAAGCTTAAAAACAGGCTCTGTATTGTATTTGAAAGATTTCTTGCAAAGCAATTCGATCAATTCTTGTTTCATTTCTTTTCCCTGTCGCATTGTTCAAGCATCTGTTGAATTGAGGTGGTTACCCAATAAAAAGCCCCCACTGAAAATGGAAGAAGCCAGTTTCACGGAATTCAGCGGAGGCCCTGAGCAAGGAAAACCGGTGACGGCACTCCCTGGACTCAAATTGCCGACATACCAATTAACCTGTAAGAGGTCAATCCAAAACCGAAAAGTCGTATGTGCGTTTTTTTTCCGAAACCAGTCCAACCGGCAGGGATATTTGGCGATAGCCCTCTCGAATCTTGCAACGTTTACATCTTTTTTTAATCGCTTAAGTATGGTATTCATCATTCCTAATTTTCCTAGTGCTTCCTAAAGCCAAGGTCGAAAGCCGTTTATGGGGAGGATTGAATGCCAGACGATATGGCAGGAGACAAACATAACGATCTGATTATTCGCATGTTCCATGTTCACAAATCCTATGGCGCCAAAAAAGCCCTAACGGACATCAACCTCGATGTATTTAAGAATGAATTACTGTTTGTGACAGGTCCCAGTGGTGCTGGCAAAACAACCCTGCTGAAACTCCTGTACCGGGGTGAACGAGCATCCGAAGGACAGATATTAATCGACGGCCAAAATCTATCAAGAATCAACACCCGAAATATTCCATTTTTACGCAGAAAATTTGGTGTTATTTTTCAAGATTATAAACTGATTCCCACAAAAACTGTGTTTGAAAATGTTGCCCTGGTGTTGGAAGCCGCCGGCAAAAAGAAACGGTACATCGCAAAAAAGGTCAATAGTATTTTGAGAGGTGTCGGTATTGAAGAAAAACGGGACCTGTTGCCGCCCAGCCTGTCCGGCGGGGAACAGCAACGGGTGGCGGTTGCCCGAGCCGTTGCCGGGGACCCAAAAATCATTCTTGCAGATGAACCGACCGGAAGCTTAGACCCTGAATCGGCAGACATCATTTTTGAACTGCTAAATAGATTTTACCACCGTGGCGGAACCCTCATCATTGCAACCCATGACAGAAGCCTTTTGGAGAGGACCAACTGTCGTATCATCAATTTGAAACAGGGACAGCTTCAGGCGTAAGTCGCTGATCTCTAACGCTCAGCCATACAAGGGAAATAATTACGTCCATGCTTTTCTATCTAAAAAAAGCTTTCCAGGACATATCTGATAATCGCCTCTTAAATGGGGTTACCATCATCATTATTACATTGTCCATTCTCATCATCAGTGCCTTTGGCCTTTTTTTCATTAACGCAGATGAAATCATCAACTCATGGAAAAAGGGCATCCGTATGATGGCTTATCTTGAATCGGACCTCCCTTCAACCCGAATTGAATCGCTTCAAGAAAAGCTGAAAACTGTGTATGGCATTCAAACGGTAACCTTCATTTCAAAAGAGGCTGCTCTCGATAAGCTAAAGGGGTTAATGGGCCAACAGACGGGACTGTTGGAAGACCTGAAGAAGAACCCTTTGCCAGATGCCTTTGAAATTCAACTGCTACCTGCCTCGGAAACAAACCAGCATTTAGAAGCAATGGCCCACCAAATAGCGTCAATCGATGCCATTGTGGATGTGGAATATGGACAGCAATGGATGGGGCGAATCTCTTCCTTCTTAAACCTGTTTCGCTTTGCCGGATTCGGCATGGGTGGGCTCTTTTTCATGGCCACCATTTTCATCGTTGCCAATACCATACGTTTGGTCCTATACTCCCGGCGCGAAGAAATAGAAATCATGCGTCTGGTTGGCGCTACAGACCGATTCATAAAAACACCGTTTTATATTCAAGGGATAATCCAGGGGCTGTCCGGTGCCCTGATCGGCCTTGGCATTTTATTCTCTGTTTATATCGCGGTCAGTGCAAACATAAATGAAAGTGCCTGGATAACCAATTTTCATATGCAGTTTTTTCCGATAAAGTATTCACTGCTAATTGTATCTGCAAGCATGATGATGGGGTTGCTCGGTTGCTATCTGTCATTGAAACAATTTTTAAAAAATTAACGCCGGCTTTTTCCGGCATGTTATTGCTGATATTGTATGGGAATGCCTGGGGGTACGTCCAGACAGGCGTGGTTACGGCAAACAGGGTAAACCTTCGATCTGGGCCGGCAACAACTCACGCGATCATCAAAAGGCTATCAAAGGGAAGCTGTTTACTTATTCATGAGACAGGGCCCCACTGGTTAAAGGTAACCCACAGCGGCCAGGATGGGTACATTTATCGAAAACATGTCCGGTTCGATGAGGCGGCCGCGTTAGACAAAGACCAGCCGGATTCCTCTTTTGACGTTCAATCACCAGACGATGTAGATGTGTTAACGGAGGCAGCAAGCCGGATCAGCCGTAAAATTTCAGAAAATACGCAGCAGGTGGCCGCATATACCCAGAAAGAAGTTGATCTGATAGAAAATCTGGACCAAACTGAACGAAATCTCAACAACACCCGAAAAGAAATCAAGGCGTTAAAAGAAAAACTTACCACACTGGAAAAGGAGCAGCTATCCGCGCAAAAGGCGATAGATACCCTGGTTGCGGACATCGGTACCATAGAGGAATATGCGGGGAAACGTTTGGCGGCGTTATATAAACTTCATCAACTCGGCAAAATGCCTATTCTTGCCTCAGCAACGTCCCTGAATGATCTGCTTTTTCGAAAAACCAATCTTGAAATTATTCTATCCAACGATGATACACTGTGGCGGCAACTCACCCAAAAAAAGAACATTCTAAACAGTCTTAAAACCTCTTTGGAAAAACAGAAAGAAACATACATCCTTCATGAAGGACGTTTGAAGGAACAACTCGAAATCATGGACCGGCAAAAAAAGAAGCGGGCAGTGCTCTTAAATGACATCCAACAAAAAAAAACCTTTGCGCTTGCCGCTTTGGACGCGTTGCAACAGGCAGCAAAAGATCTTGATAAAAAGATTGAATCGCTTAGCTGGATTGTACACACGGTTGTTCCAGATCCAGAGCAACCATTGCAATCATTTCATACAGCCAAGGGGTTGCTTAACCTGCCGGTACTAGGTAAGGTAAAAATTTCGAGTTATTTTGAAAAAAGAACCGGTAAGCACTCAAAGTCCCTTTCAAATGGCATTGACATCAAGACAGATCAGGGGGAACCGATTTATGCCATTTATGGCGGCGAAACAATCTATGCAGACTGGTTTAAAGGCTATGGCAACGTGATCATTATCGATCACGGCAATCATTATTGTTCTGTGTACGCCCATCTTCAGGAACTTTTCAAGAAAAAGGGAGACCCTGTCGACGTGAAAGAGGTGATTGGTACAGTCGGCGACACAGGATCCTTGATGGGGCCCAAACTCCATTTTGAAATTCGTCATCACGGGAAATCCGTCGACCCGCTGGCGTGGTTTAAATCTCAATAGGAGGAAAATCGACATATGGCAAAAGGACAAAAAAGGACATTCAAGTTGTGGCGGGTGATGGTGTTAGCAGTTATCTGCTGGGTTTTTATAACCGGCTTTTGGCAAAACCTCTCGGCAGATAATGAGGCCACCTATAAGGGGTTGAAGATTTTTTCTGATGTACTTGAAATGGTGGAACAAAACTATGTTGAACCGGTGGATAGCCGGGAATTGATTGAAAAAGCGATTCAGGGAATGGTTCAGAGTCTGGACCCACACTCCTCATTCCTACCGCCAGAAGCGTTAGATGCACTTCAAATTGACACCCAGGGCGAATTCGGCGGTATCGGTATTGAAATCACCATGCAAAAGGGTATTCTTACAGTCATCTCTCCCATCGAAGGCACTCCCGCTTCGAAAGCCGGTATTGCCGCAGGTGATCACATTATCAAGGTCGATGGCGAAAACACCAAGGACATGATGTTATGGGAAGCGGTAAAGAAGATGAGAGGTCCCAAAGGGACCAAAGTCGTCATTACCGTTTGGCGTGAAGGGATTACGGAACCGATCGATTTTGAATTGATTCGAGATATTATTCCGATCGAGAGTGTTCGTTATCTATCCTTACAACCCGGTTATGGGTATATTTGGATTACGAATTTCAGGGAAAACACCAGCAAAGAATTAACGGTTGCACTGGAAACCCTCGAGAAAGCGGGGCCCCCTTTGAAGGGACTCGTTCTTGATCTTCGATACAACCCGGGCGGACTTTTAAATCAATCCGTTGAGGTGGCAGATCTTTTCCTGGAAGACGGCATCATTGTCTCCATGAAGGGACGGCAACCCATGAACAACAAGGTATTTAAAGCAACCCCGAATTCCGTTAAACGCGATTATCCGATTATTGTACTGATTAACAGTGGCAGCGCCAGCGCCTCTGAAATTGTTGCCGGCGCCCTTCAAGATCAAAAACGCGGACTCATTTTGGGAACGACCTCCTTCGGAAAAGGCTCTGTTCAAAATGTAGACTCCCTGGGCGGCGGTTACGGGCTCAAACTGACAATTGCCCTTTACTATACACCCAGCGGCAGGTCTATCCAAGCACAGGGCATTGAGCCGGATATTGTAGTGGAGCAAAAAATCATCGAAAAAAATACCGCTGCTGACGATAAACGGCGCATGATTAAGGAAAAAGACCTGAAAAATCATCTTGAACCGGATGTTTCTGAACCGGAAGACGAACCAGAAGCCAAACCGGAAACAGAAACGCCTGAGGAAAGCGATGACAAACTATCTCGCCATGGTCAGTTAACCGTTGAAAAACTAAAGAGTGATTGGCAGGTGACCCGTGCCCTGGAGATCTTGATTAGTTATGATATTTTTAGTGAATTAAAAAAATAACGTCGTTCATATCACCATGAACAGTTAAAAACAGGGTCGGCCCGGCCGACCCTGTTTTTTTTAGGAATTAACATAGCAGCAAAACACAGTCTTATGGCGCCAAAAAAACAAAACAAAAAAACCAATAAACAACGCCGAAATCCAAAAAAACCAGCCCCTGCCACAGGGGGACAGCGGCTTAAACGCGCTTTTTGGGGACTTTCCCTGTTGATATTGATCGTTGTTGCCACCGGTTATTTGGTGGATCAGTTTATGCCACCGTCCTCCAAGCCACAACAACAAATTCAATCCAATGGTAAATTTATCGGAAAGATTCCGTCCAAGACCCACCCGTTTGAAATTTATCCCAAAAATGGTCTTTCCAAACCGGTTAAACGCCCGATTGCACCCAAAGTAATCGCTTCCAGGTCTCTGCCAAAAGTTGCCATTATTATCGACGATATTGGTTATGATAAACATATTGTTAAAAAATTCCTTGCCCTTGACGCCCCGTTGACATTTTCGGTTCTTCCCTTCAGCCCATTTGAAAAAGAAATTTCCAGTGCCGCCCGGTCAAAAAACATCGAAACCATGCTGCACCTACCCATGGAGCCAGCGGAATATCCAATGGTGGACCCCGGCCCGGGCGCACTGCTAACATCAATGAGTGCAGATGAATTGATCAACCAATTAAAAAAAAACCTCCGATCCGTCTCAGCCATAAAAGGGGTTAATAATCACATGGGCTCTGAAATGACCCAACACTCAAGTCAGATGTACCAGATTTTCACTATCCTGAAAAAAGAGGGCCTTTACTTCATTGACAGCCGGACCACATCAAAAACCCTTTGCAAACCCTCGGCCCGACTGCTTCAGGTCCCTTTTGCTGAACGGGATGTATTTTTAGATCATGTCCCCACATCGGAGTTTATAGAAGGTCAGCTGAATGAGCTTGTCCGAACGGCACATCAACAGGGGCATGCCATCGGCATCGGCCATCCTCATAGCTCAACCCATCGCACACTAAAAAAAATGTTACCCAGGCTTAAGAAAAAGATTCGTTTGGTACCGGCGTCAGAACTGGTCCGGCAACTCGGCTCGGCATCACATTGATAAATTAACGCCCCACAAGGGCGCTCCATCCTTCTTGAAATCGCTTTTCAATCACCGCCAGGCCGACGACCATCATTTTTTGGATCACGCTGCTTGTGTTCTCTTCGGTAATACCGGAACAGATAAAAATACCGTTTGGTGTGAGGCGCTCGGGGATATCGTTCAGCAGTTTTATAATAACATTGGAAAGGATATTGGCAACAATCAAATCAAACCGTTGGTCCACGCAGTGGACCAAATCACCCTGTAAAACTTGATACTGCCCGGGGGGAACCTTGTTAAGCTGTAGATTTTCTTTGGCAACCGTCACGGCCACCTCATCGTTGTCGATACCCCAAACTGGAACAGCCTCCAGTTTATGGGCAGCCACCATTAAAATGCCAGAACCGGTGCCCACATCCAGCATCGAATTCCCCTTATTAACGTAGGTTTCAAGTAGCTGAAGGCACATCCGGGTGGTGGGGTGGGTTCCTGTACCAAAAGCCATTCCCGGATCGAGCTCGATGATTATATCTTTCGGATCGGAATCATAGGTCCGCCAGGTTGGCTTTACCACAAACCGCTGTCCAACTTTTTCCGGCCAGAAAAATGCTTTCCAGGATTCTGCCCAGTCTTCTTCATCCAGACGTTTTACCGTGAGCCGTGTCTTTATATGATGCGCCTGATCCAGGTCGGCCAGCCGCTGATTCAGGGTGGCCAGCATATCGGTCGCCGCGTTGTTGTCCGGAATATAACCGGTGACAGCACCTTGGTCATCCGGCGGAACGATCCCGGGTGCCCAATCCTCGACCGGGGTTTCCCCCAACGGCGCCAATGCAACCCCCTGAAGGCCCATATCATAGAAGATATCCGCAATAAGTTCTTCGGCAAGAACCTTATCGGGCGCATCAAATTGTACCTGCAACTCAATCCATTTCATATGTCCACAGTATCTTACAAGTCATCTTCAATCATCTCAAGGAGGGTTTGAATCGATTCATCAAACCGTACACCGATACCACGCCCTGATATCCGGGCCACCACCCCGGTCACCTTAATGTAATGATGATGTCCTGGCAAGGGAAAGGTGAGAGACAAATGCTGCCCCACAGAAAAAACAGCCTGGGTTTCAATGAACAGCCCCCCCGCACTAATATCAATCAAAAAATCTTCATACGCTTGGCCACGGGTTGCAAATGTCACGGCCGCGGATAAAGGAATTCGTTGGCTTGTCCTCTTTTCTTTCTGATTTTGATTATCCAGAGGCTTCATAGATAAGCTCCTTCGGTATGTTGTCATCACCGATTGGGATATCCTGCATTATTTGTCTGATGGCCATGGATGACCACGTTGCCCTGTTTTCAATCAACGCTCGTTGGGGGTTCTATTGGGATCTTTTTTGAACAAATCTTAAAAAAACCCTGTAATTTCCGGAGTCAATATCTTTTGGGATATTATATCCCTCTGGCACCATTAGCACCATCACACGGCCGGCCGCCGGATCCTGTGATGAATTTTTCCCCCGCCGGTCTACCTGCCCGGGTACCCGGTCTCTGCGTCTTCGCGGCGGCCGAATATTTAATACACGGGCTTCCACATAAGCGCCTCTCGTTTCAACTTTTTTCCCCGGCTGCCCCACGCGCGGCACAGCACCGATTACAATTTCCATATTTGGCCTCCCTTAATAATGGATGGGCGTTCTGCGTATAATCCGTTTTATGCGATTATGCGGAAGTCCCCCTTTATAATGGATGTCGGCAACAGAGCGTCTTTTCTTTAATTAAGATAGTATCTGGCCTCTATCAATCGGTGGGTTGAAATACCCGTGACGTAACCGTGGAAAACGTGTTTTGATATCGTTGACCAATTTTCGCATGCCAACGGGTTTCTCCTGTCCCTCGCCGGTCGCCATGATGTGCCAATATTGCAAGGGATCAAAATTAAGATTCCGCCACTGAATCTGATGAATTGGGTGTTTGTCGAGAAAATCCATTATCGCAGCATACTCTGCGGGCGAGTCGGTAAATCCAGGTGAGTTTAAATAATTGATGGCAACGTGCTTACGCTTCCGAATTCCCAATTCGATACTTTTCAGTACATCTGAAAAGCCATATCCTTTTGGTCTGAAATATTTTAGATAGCAGGATTCACGAAAGCTGTTCACACTTACCCGAATACTGTCAAGGCCCGCATTAAAAAGCGTTTCCAGGACAGTCGGCAGGCTTCCGTTGGTGTTCATGTTGATGGTTCCCTTATCAGTACGGGCACGAATCAGGTGGATTGCGGGCAAGATCACTTCTGCCGCCATCAACGGATCTCCCTCACACCCCTGGCCAAAGCTTACCACGCCTTTGGGCACTCGGCCCAGATGCACCAGAGCAATTTCCGCAATTTCTTCGGGGGACGGCATAAAACCGATTCTGTCCTGGCAGTGGGAAATTCCATTGGCCGGTTGCTTAGAAATGCATCCCAGGCACCGGGCATTACAATAGGGAGAGGTCGGCAGCGGCGCTTCATAGCGACCAATGAATAAATTTTTTGCCGCCGGACATCCGTAGGTAAGGGCACATTTTTCAAGATGCCGGGCAAGCCGGTTTTGAGGCAACCGTTTTTGAAGTGCCACAACGCCCTTTGAAACTTTATCCAGCGGCATCTGTCTTAAATCCTGACGCGGCTCCCTATCAACCTCAAATACCGCACTCCTAAATCCATCGTCCAACCACCCCACGGCGGCATATGAAAAAAGAGGCAGGTAACCTGCCCCGTCATCCTCTGCATAAGCCGGTACATAGGAAGTGACAAATCCCGGTGAATTAAAGGATGCCACCGGAAATATCGGTTTTCCCGGATCATAGGGGTCCTCGAATACCACCTCCGTTTTGCCGGTTGCAAGGTTGTAGAGAACAGGCCGGCGATCAGGCAAATACATAAGTTCGCTGCCATAGGGCAAACTTACCGTATTCCCCGGTTGGAGCAATGTCATTTCGATACCAGCCATTCCGACTGCGCCAAATCCGTCAAGTTCGAAAATTTCACCGAGGGTGTTGGCAACAAGCGCTGTGACAGGTGTTACAGGGCCGTTTCTAAATTGTCTGCTATTTCTTGACATGGCTCATTTCCTCTTAGACATCAACCGCACCATCCGATGGCCACTCAACCTGCCAATCATTTTTCACGACCGAAACAAGATGCGCTTCCGCCACATGCTGGGCGACAGTCCAATTCTGCCCCTCATAGGCAAGGCGTAGCATACTATCATTAACGTTTTGAACCACACGACAAGCGCTCATCCCTCTCAACCCAACCCCTGCAGCCTTTAATACGGCCTCCTTGGCCGTCCAGTATCTGAAAAAAAGATAGGGCGTCTGTTCCCCTCCCAGGGCCCACTCTTCCGGTTTGCCAGTCTTACGATAAAGCCCGGTGCTGACCGGTCGGATTCTTTCAATGTCAATGCCAACAGGGCCGGATGCAACCACGCCTGCCACAAAGTTGGTCTTGTGAGAAAGGGACCAGTAATACCCGCTATGGGGGATGGGAACCCCCCCCTCATTCTTCGCAATTTTTCCCAACGTAATTCGGCTTTTCTGAGCCGACCTGAAGATGGCTTTTCTGGCAAAGGCACTGAGAAAACTTTGTTTCTTTTTCCCGGTCAACCCCCGATGCCTTAGCGGCACGCGAAGCACCACCGGATAAATCGTAAGAAGCGTATGCACCGCCATTGTTCTGTAATGAACCTATGCCTTATCCAAGGCCTTTAATATAATTCTACAATCCGCCACCGTAGCACCGCTTCCCTTTTCATGGACCAACAACGGGTTCACATCAAGCTGCTGAATCTCTGGGTGGTTCATTGCCATGTTTGACAGCGATACCATCAATCTCTCAAGGATCTCTACATCTGATTTGGGCCTTCCTCTAAACCCTTCAAATAATTTATAGCCTCTTATCTTTCGAATCATACGACGCGCCTCATTGCGACCAATGGGCGCTAACCGAAAAACCACATCTTCAAACAGCTCTACAAAAATCCCCCCGAGACCGACCATCAGCAGTGGCCCAAATTGTGGATACCGGCTCATTCCCAAAATGACCTCAGCGCCATTGGGCGCCAGCTTCTGGATCAACACGCCTTCAATGTCTGCCTTTTCATCAAACGCCCGGGCCCGGTCAACGATATGCTTGAATTCTCGCCTGACGTTCTGGGGTGTCTCCACCCCCACAACCACACCCCCGGCATCTGATTTGTGAATAATCTGAGGAGACACGATTTTCATGACAACCGGGAACCCCATCGCCTCGGCGATCGCCGCAGCATCTTCTGCCGTAGTGGCAAGCTTGGTCGGCAAGGTTTCCATGCCGTAGCATTTTAACAAATCGAGGCCATCGAGTTCGCCAAGGTAAGTTTGGCCCGCCGCCAAATGGGTTTCAATGAGTTTTGCACAGGTTTCTTTTTCATGACTCAGCTTAAACTGTGCCAGATGCTGCCGGTTCATCCAATTGGCATACCGATACAAGGCACCAAATGCCTTCGCAGCATTTTCCGGGAAGCGATAAACCGGAATGCCATGCTGTTGCAAGAATTGCACACCGGCAGACACATCGATAATTCCCATAAAACAGCATAAAATCGGCTTATGGGACCGCGTTGAAATACGAACAATCGCTTCTGCCGTACCAAGCGCATTGGTCATTGACTGAGGTGTCAAGATGACCAGCGCGCCGTCCACGCCTTCGTCTTTGATAACGGCATCCAGCGCATTTTCATATCGGTCCTGGGCAGCATCACCGATCACGTCCACGGGGTTATTCACATTGGCGGTCATCGGCAAGTGGCTTTTGAGCGATTCGATGGTCTCTTCCTGAAATGTTGCCAACCGCAGGCCGGATGTAACGGTCATATCGGTGGCCACGATGCCAGGACCGCCCGCGTTGGTTACAATGGCGATACGGTTGCCGTTGGGTACCTTTCGTCGAAGTTTGCCGGTGGCGGTCTCGTTTTTGTATGCAAATGCAGTTGCAAAATCAAACAGGGCGTCAATGGTATCAACCCGAATCATACCCGCCTGCTCAAAGATGGCATCATACAGCGCTGAAGAGCCTGCCAAAGAGCCAGTATGGGAAGCGGCCGCCTGGGCCCCTTCACTGGTACGCCCCGATTTTATTACCAGAACCGGTTTCGGATGCCAGTCGCCAGAGGTAATCTCTCTTACGGCTTTTATGAATTCCGGGCCACGACGCAGCTCTTCCAGATAAATCATAATCACTTCGGTTTCGTCATCCTCATGAAGATACCGAAGCAAATCGAGTTCATCCACATCCGCCTTGTTACCAATGGAAATGAATTTTGAAAAACCAAAGTTCTTGTCTGCTGCAAAATCAAGTACTGCCGTGCAGAGAGCCCCGCTTTGAGAGATAAAAGAAATGTTCCCCGCCTCAGGCATTCGAGAAGAAAAACTGGCATTGAGCTTTACGGAGGATATGGGGTTGATGACGCCTAAACAGTTCGGCCCCACAAGGGGAACATTCGCGTCTTTACAGAGAGAAACAAGCTTTTTCTCTATTTCAATCCCCTCCCCGCCTACTTCGCGAAAACCTGCAGAAACAATAACGACCCCCTTCACCCCTTTGTCTATTGCCACGGAAACTGCCGCCAGGGCCGCTTTGGGCGGCAATATCACCATCGCAAGATCGATATCGTCCGGAATATCTGCAACAGAAGGATACGCCCGTACGCTCAAGATCGATTTGGCTGTTGGGTTTACAGGATAGAGTGTCCCTGTAAATCCCCCCCTTAAAATGTTTTTGAAAATATCGTGCCCGACTTTTCCAGGTGTCGTAGAAGCACCAATCACCGCTACTGATTGGGGGGTAAAAATAGCGTCAAGATTCTTCATTTATAATTCCTTTTTTAATTTTTACCCCCTCCGAATAGACGAGTTGGCGGGTGACATTGTATTTTTTAGCAATTGTCTTGCTGATATCGCCAAGGCTTCTCTTGGAAGTTGAAAGGGCGAAATGGATTTCTTTTATCAGGTCTTCCCTTTTGATCGTCTCTCCTTTGGCGCGACCAGATACCAGCAACGTACACTCCCCTTTGACCGCAGCACGCGCCTCCAGTTCCTTCAGTATACCAGAAACCGGTCCTCGTAAAAACTCTTCATGGGGTTTGGTCATTTCCCTGGACAACATGCTCTCACGGTCTCCCATGTATTTATAAATCTCTTTAAGCAGGCTTTCAATCCGCCGCGGAGATTCATAAAAAATGATCGTACGCAATTCATCGGCAAGGGCTTTTAGCTGAGCGATGCGTTTATTCTGCTTCCTGGGTAAAAATCCGATGAATATGAATGCATCGGTCGGAAGCCCGGAAACGCTCAAGGCTGATATTACGGCAGACACGCCGGGTATCGGCCGCACCGTAATGTTTCGTGAAATGGCGGTCTTGACCAATCGATAGCCTGGATCTGAAATTGCCGGCGTACCGGCCGTGCAAACAAGTGCAACCTTTTTCCCGGATTCAAGTCGCTCAATGAGATGTGGCGTCCGCTCTGCCTCATTGTGTTCATGGTACGACACAAGACGCGCCGAGATCTGATGGTGGGCCAAGAGCAGACCAGTCTGGCGCGTGTCCTCGGCAGCTACGACGTCAACGTGTTTCAGGGTGTCCAGCGCCCGGAGGGTAATATCCCTCATATTACCGATGGGGGTTGCCACCACATAAAGCACGCCAGCAGCCGCGCCGTCCCTGTTATCTTCCATATGCGAGTTCAAAGGCATTTTTAATGATGTCAACCTGCGGTTTATTTTCTACAAGAATAACGGAAACCACATCGAACCTGGCCTTTTTGCCGATTTGCCCGGTCTGTTTTAAATAACCCAAGGCAACCATGGATATCTTTTTTTGCTTTTGAGGCGTAATGGCATCTTTGGGGGAACCAAATCGCTCCGACTGCCTTGTCTTGACTTCGATAAACGCAAGGGTATCACGGTCACTGGCAATAATGTCGATTTCTCCCTGTTTGTTGCGATAATTCTTTTCTACTACTTTATACCCGCTTTTCTTTAATGCCTTAAGGGCTATCGCTTCCCCATGATGTCCAACTCGTAAATGCTGACTGTTCATTAGCCTCCGCCTCTTTTTTAATTGATCGGGAAAGGCCCCATGCCGTTGTCATTGGCGACCATTTAGCACTGATAGATAATTAGGAGGTATATTCCTTGACACCTTTAAAGGTTTTTCTATGAATTGGGCAACAGCCATGTACGCAGATGGCGTCTCGATGCGCTCTTGTTGGGTATCCCTTATGTTTTTCAAAATTATATTGAGGATATAATTTATGATAATGCGCCATTAATCGATCCCGGGTCACCTTGGCAATAATGGACGCCGCTGCGATAGAAACACTCAGGCCATCACCTTTGGGAATCGCTTTTTGAGGGAGGTTACTGTCGATTCGAAACGAACCGTCAACCAAGAGATAATCAGGGGGTATATCAAGCTTATCGACCGCTATGGCCATTGCAAGAAGCGATGCTTTTAATATATTGATGCGGTCGATTTCATCGGCCTCAACAACGCCGACGCCCACCGCAATTGCACCATCGTATATTGTTTCATACAATGCGGCCCGTTTTTTTGCCGTCAGTTTTTTGGAGTCATTTATGCCTGCGGCAGAAAAAGAGAACGGCAATATGACAGCCGCCGCCACCACAGGCCCGGCAAGCGGACCACGCCCAGCTTCATCAATACCGGCAATCTGGGCGAACCCGTCTTGTTTAACCTCTCTTTCAAAAACCCAAAGGTCCTGTGCCATAAGATCTCAACGAGTCGCCCGCAGAAAGCCTCTGGCGTTCATCCGAACGCGGCTATACAAATTAATTAATTCTACGCTCTTTGATACGCGCTGCCTTTCCACGAAGTTTTCGAAGATAGTAGATTTTCGCGCGCCGAACTCGACCCCGGGTGACCACCTCAATTTTGTCAATAGAGGGGGAATGAAGCGGGAAGGTCCTTTCCACACCAACGCCATAGGATACTTTCCGGACGGTAAAACTGGCACTTGAAAGACTGCCCCGCTTACTGATGACAACGCCCTGAAACACCTGAATTCTCGTCTTTTCACCTTCTGTGATTTTCACATGGACTTTGACGGTATCCCCCGGAATAAAATCGGGCAAGTCCAACCGCATCATCTCTCTTTGTAATTGTTCAATGGTATTCATTGGTATCTCCAAATTATAACAAATGTGTTAATATAACTTATCATTCATCGGTTTTCAAATATTCATTCACGCAAATCATAAAAAAGTGATTTCACCGTCCCAATAATCGATCCAAAACAATGGCCACTGCCGAACGAACTGACAAATGGTTGTATCCTGTGTGCGTTTGGATCGGTGCCAATATGTGGTCTGCCACGGATAACATCTCCTCTGAAAGCCCCCAAGCAGTACCGAAAGCAAGCAGTACTGGCACGTCTTTCAACATAATCTCACGAAGATTCGCAAAACTCAGCGACTCTTGTCTGTTTTTTGCGCTGGTTGCCACCAATATTGGCGGCAGTCCCTCTATCTCCGCGATGGCGTCACAGGCGTCATCCAGGGTATCCGTCACTCGGGCCAACGATAATGCATCACGTCTTTTCGGATGATGCGCCCCGCCCTGCCCCTCGGTCCAGTGGGAAATAATCCTTTTTACCAACGTCTGCTGGTCCGACAATGGGGTTACCACATAGAACCCAGCACCACCATATGTTTTGAGCGCCCTTGAAATGTCATGGACATCAAGGTTCGTCACTGCCGAGGCAATCACCTCTCCCTGCTTATTGATCACGGGATAGTGGATCAACGCCAGATAAAGTCTGGGTACGTATGATGCGCTCAAGGTCACGATGCCACTGTTTTAGTAATTCGATTTGCTGCTCACTCAACCGTTCCCGATCTAGCAAATCCTGTCGTTTAACAAACGTCTGGGCCAGTGAATTCTCCGATCGCCAACGTTCAATGTCTTGGTGATTTCCCGATAGCAAAACATCTGGCACCGCTTCATTTTCAAATACCGGCGGCCGCGTATAGTGTGAATGCTCTAAAAGGCCTTTTGAAAATGAATCGCAAGCCGCAGAATCCTCGCCACCCAATGCCCCTGGAATCAGCCGCGTCACCGCATCCATGATTACCAGAGCCCCAAGTTCCCCACCAGTCATCACAAAATCACCAATCGATACTTCATAATCGACGAAATGGGTACATATTCGCTCGTCCACCCCCTCGTAGCGCCCGCACACAAATATCAATCCGTCCAAGGTGGCAAAGCTCTCGGCCATCGTCTGATCAAACACCCTTCCCCGGGGGCTTAGTAAAACAACCTTGGATGCAGGCTGTTTTATTTTTGCAGCGCGAATGGCCCCCGCAAGAGGCTCGGGTTTCATCACCATCCCGCACCCTCCCCCATAAGGCCGATCATCTGTCATTTTGTGGCGATCCTGAGCATAGGCTCGGATATCGACGGCATCCACAGAAATTATTTGCTGCTCAACGGCCCGTCGAACGATGCCATGGCCCCAAAACGGGAGACACATGTCAGGAAAAATCGTTAAAACAACAAAATCCATATAAAGTCAATTAAAAGCATCCAAACGACAATGCTGCCCATAAAAATAACCGGCAATACAACCCTTTGCCGGTGATGTTACTGGCAGTGCCAGCATGGTTTGCCGATGATTATTTGCGTTTAGGTAGTTACATGGGCATCAACCCGTCGGGTACTTTCACATGCATCGACTTGTCAACGAGATCCACTGAGGTCACTACCGTCGCCAGTGCCGGAATCAACACCTCATAATCGGCCCCCTTTGAAGCATCTGTTATGACGTAGACATCATGATTTCCGGTAGGCATAATCGACGAAAGCTTACCTAAATAGCCTTTTTCCTCATCGTAAACAGAAAGCCCGATGAGGTCCGACCAATAATAGGTATCTTCCTCCAGCTCGGGCAATATCGTTTTTTCCACGTACACCGAAGCATTTAAGACGGCTTCCGCAGCATTCCGATCACCAATACCCTCAAACGCAATCCGTACCCCTTTTTTAACCGGGTCTGCCCATAACACTTCGGTATGGTTTATAACGCGACCCGCTGTATCAACAAGGAGAACCGCAAGCCCCCTCTGGTAGATTGTTGAGGACTCTGCGTAAGAAAAGATCTTTACGGCCCCCTTAAGGCCATGGGCCCCAACGACTTTCCCAATCAAAACAAAGCCATCCGGTACCACAAGACTACTCGATAATCTCAAGGACGGTTCGTTTCTTTACCTTGGCAGATGCCGCACTTAAAATAGTTCGCATCGCGCGAGCCGTTCTACCCTGTTTGCCGATAACTTTTCCGAGGTCGTCTTTTGCCACTTTCAGTTCCAACACAGAAGTCTGGTTTCCTTCCACTTCATCAACGGATACCTGCTCTGGACTGTCAACCAATGCCTCAGCAATGTATTTGATCAGCTCTTTCATAGCTCCGCCTCCTTTGTTGGTGTTTTTGACTTCTCGGCATCACAATACCCCATCGTTGTCACGCGGGGTTGGTCGCAAGGCCTTGCTTTTTGAAAAGGTTTCTAACCGTATCCGTCGGGGTAGCACCCTTTCCCATCCAATATTGAACGCGTTCTTCCTTTAGCGTCACCTCTGCAGGATCCAGCAATGGATTATAAGTCCCCACAATCTCCAAGAACCTGCCGTCCCTTGGGGATTCATTGTCCGCCACTACAATCCGGTAAAAAGGTCGTTTTTTAGCACCGTGCCGGGCCAATCTAATTTTAACTGACATATTTTCTCTCCTTCAAAATGGCAGCATCCCTCTTCCCATATTTTTTAGGCCGCCTTTGTTAATTTTCTTCATCATTTTCGTCACCTGCGAATAATTCTTAAGCAGGCGGTTCACATCCTGGACCACCGTTCCACTACCATTGGCAATCCGTTTCCGCCGGCTGCCGTTAATGATTGTATGCTGGCGCCGCTCCTGAGGTGTCATGGAATTGATGATCGCCTCAATACGGACAAACTCCTTTTCATCTACATTCAGGTTTTTCAGATGCTTGTTGTTTCCCAACCCCGGAATCATTCCAAGCAGGTCTTTGAAAGATCCCATTTTACGGATCTGAACCATCTGGTCACGAAAATCTTCAAGGGTAAATTGGTTTTTTCTAAACTTTTTTTCCAGTTCGGCGGCTTTTTTCTCATCAACAACTTCCTGGGCCTTTTCAATCATGGTCAAGACATCCCCCATACCCAATATGCGGGAAGCCATCCGATCGGGATGAAAAGGTTCCAGCTCACTTAATTTTTCACCGACACCTATAAATTTAATCGGCTTGCCGGTAATTGCCTTGATCGATAACGCCGCGCCGCCTCTGGCATCGCCATCCATCTTTGTCAGTACAACGCCACCAATATTCAGGGTACTGTCAAACGATTTTGCAATGTTCACCGCATCCTGTCCGGTCATGGCGTCCGCCACCAATAGGATGTCCGAGGGTTGAACCACATCCCGTATTCGACAAAGCTCGTTCATTAACGCTTCATCAATGTGCAACCGACCGGCCGTGTCCATGAGCAAGGTGTCGCATTTGGCTTTCACCGCTTCCGCTTTTGCCTTTCGGCAAATGTCCACCGGATCCATCTCTGTGGTGGACGGGAAAACCGGCACCGACAACTGATCCCCCAACTTTTTTAGCTGATCAATTGCAGCAGGCCGGTATACATCGGCCGGTACCAAATAAGGATGCCGCCCCTGTTTCCTCAAAAAAACAGATAGTTTCCCTGCCGTTGTTGTTTTACCTGATCCCTGAAGCCCTACCAACATTATGGAAGCAGGCGCAGTACCGGACAAAGCCAACACTTCGTGCTCAGCACCCATCAGGTCAGAAAGCGTTTCATTTACGATCTTAACCACTTGCTGGCCCGGCGTCAAACTTCCCATGACCTCCTGGCCTAACGACCGTTTTTTTATATCCGAGACCAGCTGTTTGACAACCTTATAATGGACATCTGCCTCAAGCAGCGCCATTCGAACTTCGCGTAGTCCTTCCTCAATATTTTTCTCGGTTAATTTCCCATGGCCTTTAAGCTGTTTAAAGACCGTATTGAGCCTATCGCTAAGCTTGTCAAACATCGGTTCCTCTAATCGGTTTATGCCCAGTCAACGCCAGCGGCCTTAAATGGATTAAAACCTTGAAACTATAATTGAAACAGTGTTATGTCAAGTAAAAACAGCTTCTGCCGTATGATTGCTGTTTTAAACCTGAATCGTCAATATTCAACCACTCTGGTATAAAAAAAGTAGCCTTTATACCAGAAAAGGGTTAAACATATAGCGTTCATGTATCCGTACTATAAGTCTCAAAACCAAATAAATCTATAGTAATTTTGGAAAATAAAAGCATCGAAACAAGCAGTTCCAGTTTGCGCCACCTCAAAGACCGCAACTATCATGAAAACCAGCAAACCGGTTTGTCATCTAAAACCGATATTACCAATCTGTCCAGGGAACAACTGTCAACTTGGTTAAAAGATCGCGGAATTGCGCCGTATCGCGCCGTCCAAATTTTCTGCTGGGTCTATGTGAAACAACTTGATAATTTTGATGAAATGACGAATCTTAAAAAAGAGATCCGCTCGCTTTTAACTGATCACTTTATCATCCCCCGCCTTCAAATTGATACTGTTGAGGCCTCCCAGGACGGCTGCCAGAAATTTTTATTCAAACTGTCGGATGGAAATAAGATTGAAAGCGTCTTAATACCGGAACGCACCCATGATACGTTATGTGTTTCCAGCCAGGTGGGGTGTGCCCAGAACTGCCGGTTTTGCATGACCGCCAAAATTGGATTTGTTCGAAATCTAACGCCTGGCGAAATAATCGCCCAGGTGCGAGATGTCAAACACCTGCTCGGACCTCAAAATCGATTAACGAACATCGTTTTCATGGGGATGGGAGAACCGCTGGCCAATTATAACGCAGTGAATACAGCCCTTCAGATACTAACCAGCAGCGAGGCCGGTTTAAATTTTTCGGCCCGCAAAATTACGATTTCCACAGCCGGCCTGGTCCCTAAAATCGAAGCGCTTCGGAGCGAAATCCCCATCCAACTGGCCATTTCCTTGAATGCCACGGATAATGCCACCCGCTCAAGATTGATGCCAATCAATCAAAAATACCCAATTGAAGAGTTGATTGCTGCCTGTAAAAACTTTCCACTGCGGCCGCGGCAAAAAATCACCTTTGAATATATTCTTATCCGTGGCCTGAATGATACCCTGAAACATGCGCGTCAGCTGGCAAACCTGCTTTCCCCTGATTGGGCCAAAGTCAATCTAATCCCTTTTAATCCCCACCCTGGGTGTGGTTTTGCCCGGCCGGACAATGAAACGGTGCTCCAGTTTCAATCGATCTTGCTGAATCGACGATTTACAACAAATATTCGTCTGAGCAAGGGCGTTGATATTTCCGCTGCCTGCGGGCAGCTTCATGCTGGGAATGTCAATAACTGTGCTGTCTGATAAATTGAAACGGCAAGAGTACCCACTCTGGATCAATATTAGCTTCAATATCCGAAAAAACTCTTTAGGAAATGGCATCTCTGCCGATGTGTATAGCAAAAGACGGCGTTCCCTCTTGTTCCAATTGTCATGCAGTATCAAGCCACCGTTTTTTCACGGCACTCTCTGGCAGAAAGTGGAATAAACTCTAACTGACACCATGCCAATTCCGCTGGCTTCGATGTAGGTAACACCAGCAAGTCATTTAAAAACTATGACCATTTAGTTCGAATAGAAAAGCAGTCGATAATATAATCAAAAGTCACTATTTAACGTACTTTCCACACCCTATTTTGTACTGTTTCAATGATTTAATTGTCATCTCAGAGTGTAACAAACACATCCGGCTTTACTTTCAATGCTTCAAGGTAGGCAAGTTGATCTGATGTAAATCGATTCGCAAGGCGGCGAACTTTTCCAATTGTAATGACAAGCACATCAGTAAATTTTGTCGTCATCATAAAAGAAGTCGGTCTTTTGGTTTTACGCTCTTCCCAACCTGGCAATGTACTCCCATCCGGCTGTGTAAATTGACGCATTGCGCGCTCCATTAATCTCCAAATCAAAAGGGCTATCAAAAGGATTAGACCCAACACTTCAATACGAGTTGTTTTTTTCAAAAAGATGCCGTTGACTATCGCAGGGTCTTTCAAAAATCCGAAGTTTTGCTCAATGCCACTCTGATTTTTATATAGCTGCAACAATCGACCGGCATCCCACTCGTGTCTGTGTTCGTCAGAGATCAAATTGGTCAGTAAAACAAAACACCCGGCTTCAGAACGCAATGTTTTTACTTTTTCAGCGTTTTCTACGATCTCGGGCTTAAGGACATACTCATAGTGATCAACTTCTCGTTCTCGTCCTTTAGCCGGGCGACCACGTTTATATTTGGCAACCCTTTCAATCATAGTCGAAATTCGATAACATTCTGAACCCCCAGTTAATGTACATAGCTTTTGTACCGCTATCTGTGCATCGGTCTGACAAAAGTATGCAGTCGCCATTTCCTTTTTACAAATTTTCGTCAGCTCTTTATGTTCCTTTTTTAATCGTCGATCAATTCGTTTATGTTTTCTTTTGTCATGGGCACTTGAATGTACTACAATCGCTCGATAAGTTCTTCCATTTATCTTCACTGTGGTTTCAAAGGTGCGGTAAAATGCTGCCGGACGCTTTCGCGTCGACGGGGTTTGATTCAAAGTGCCGATATCTTTCCATTGATCCTGGGCTACGGCTTCTTCGATGGCTCGGCTACACTCCTTGAAGTTTGCCGGCAAACGACTGATAAATAATATTTTCTGTAAATCAGCCATCTCCAAATTCTTTACGGTTACCATGGCTGCATCGGCCACATGAATATAGACATCATCTTTTAGACCATTTTTCGACATATATCTTGATATGCCGCTCAAAAGCTCGTTATTGAGCGTTTTATCCGAACCATTGCCATCACGGGTTGCTCCTAAAACGGGAATGTTGCGATCAACACACAGCATCTCTATTAAAAATTGCTTTAAATCCGGACGCTTGTCCTTGCTGTGACCATAGGTGATATGAAATGGCTTCTCTACCAAATCATAATCTCCGAATACGCTCATTGATGTCGTGTCGTAATGACCACATCGTGTGTCTATCTGAAAACCACCCACTGCATTTTGGGCAAGCTGTCCAAATATCTTTTGAGTCCCGGTTTCGTATATTTTATCCAATACGCGGCCCAGGTTATGGTCAGAAAAAAGTTCAGGCGCTACAAATTTGCCCAGAAGCAACTCACCATCTTTCTTACGATAAAAATTAATCATTCGGTACAAAGGTGTACGACCTGTCAATGTATCCAACACCATAGCCAAGACGGCAACGCCGGGACTCAATTCCATCTGTGATTCGACCATACTATCTATGGTTTCTGTTAACTTAATTTGCCGTGCATACTCTTTGACTATTGGTAAATGCTGTACATTCGTGAACTTCGCGTCGGCCAGATCCAATGACTCCATATTTCATCCCTTCAATAAAATTGTTTTTCGGGACAAAATAACACCAGCACAGCTAGAAGTCTAGGGTAAATGCCATTCATTTTATAAATACCACTCTAATCTACCTATGTGTTTGATATTACATTACTAAAAAATATACACCTTTTCTTTTTTAAGGTGTGGAAAGTGCGATTTAAAGTCACTATTTAAAGAATAATGCCCCCTCTGGGACGGTTGAAAACCTTATAGAAAGTTAAGGGCCTTGTTCCTCTTTAGGCCAAAATAAACAAAGAAAGGTGCGATATGATCGCAATCAAACTAATTAAAAAAATCGTAACGTTAATAATAATGAGCATAGTGATGGCAGCGCCTTTCAGTTCCGCATATGCAACGCCGGCAGATGAGAATTTCGATGACGACAGCGCCTTGTCAGTAGGGGCATCAGCTCAATTTACTAATGACGGAATCAAATATACCCTTGGAGGAACTCTGATTGGAACGCTAATTACAAATAACGGTACCTGCCCATTGGGTGACAACGGTGCCGATTATTATATGTCTGCTGGAACGGATGCATCCCTAAAAATTGAAGCAGAAGATGCAAGTAACTTCTTTTTAAGGGGATTTGCCATTGATGCGATGGCGACTACGAATATACTGATAACCCCCAGTGGGGGAAGCGCCGTAGTGCTGGTTTCAAACGATTCTTGGGTAACTCAAACGGTTGATTTATCCGCAAATGCTGAATTTATGAATGTGAGCTCAGTTACTATTAGCGGCGACAATCTAATATTGTCGATTGACGATTTGGATTTTTCGGCTGCGGTGTTGCCAACACATACAGTAACGTATAATGGCAATACCAATACTGGGGGAGCAGTGCCCACCGATGGAAGCAGCTATACCAACGGCGATACGGTGACGGTGCTGGGTAACACCGGAAGTCTTGTGAAAACAGGATATACCTTTAACGGGTGGAACACCGCGGCAAACGGCACCGGAACCTCCTACAACGGAGGGAACACCTTTGCCATGGGCAGCTCCGATGTCACCCTCTATGCCCAGTGGTCCCCCATCGATTACACCGTCACCTACAACGGCAACACCAATACCGCCGGCGCCGTGCCCACGGACGACAATACCTACAACATCACCGATACGGTCACCGTACTCGGAAATACCGGCTCCCTGGCGAAAACCGGCTACACTTTCACCGGATGGAACACCGCCGCAAACGGCACCGGAACCTCCTACAACGGCGGAGATACTTTTGCCATGGGCAGCTCGAATGTCACCCTCTACGCCCAATGGACTGAAAACACCTATTCCGTCACCTACAACGGCAATTCCAATACCGCCGGCGCCGTGCCTACGGACGCCACCAGCTACCACAACGGCGACACCGCCACGGTGCTGGGCAACACCGGCTCCCTGGTGAAAACCGGATACACATTTAACGGGTGGAACTCCGCCGCAAACGGCACCGGAACCTCCTACAACGGCGGAGACACCTTTGCCATTGCCACCGCGAACGTCACCCTCTATGCCCAGTGGTCCCCCATCGATTACACCGTCACCTACAACGGCAACACCAATACCGCCGGCGCCGTGCCCACGGACGGCAATACCTACAACATCGCCGATACGGTCACCGTACTCGGAAATACCGGCTCCCTGGCGAAAACCGGCTACACTTTCACCGGATGGAACACCGCCGCAAACGGCACCGGAACCTCCTACAACGGCGGAGATACTTTTGCCATGGGCAGCTCGAATGTCACCCTCTACGCCCAATGGACTGAAAACACCTATTCCGTCACCTACAACGGCAATTCCAATACCGCCGGCGCCGTGCCTACGGACGCCACCAGCTACCACAACGGCGACACCGCCACGGTGCTGGGCAACACCGGCTCCCTGGTGAAAACCGGATACACATTTAACGGGTGGAACTCCGCCGCAAACGGCACCGGAACCTCCTACAACGGCGGAGACACCTTTGCCATTGCCACCGCGAACGTCACCCTCTATGCCCAGTGGTCCCCCATCGATTACACCGTCACCTACAACGGCAACACCAATACCGCCGGCGCCGTGCCCACGGACGGCAATACCTACAACATCACCGATACGGTCACCGTACTCGGAAATACCGGCTCCCTGGCGAAAACCGGCTACACTTTCACCGGATGGAACACCGCCGCAAACGGCACCGGAACCTCCTACAACGGCGGAGATACTTTTGCCATGGGCAGCTCGAATGTCACCCTCTACGCCCAATGGACTGAAAACACCTATTCCGTCACCTACAACGGCAATTCCAATACCGCCGGCGCCGTGCCTACGGACGCCACCAGCTACCACAACGGCGACACCGCCACGGTGCTGGGCAACACCGGCTCCCTGGTGAAAACCGGATACACATTTAACGGGTGGAACTCCGCCGCAAACGGCACCGGAACCTCCTACAACGGCGGAGACACCTTTGCCATTGCCACCGCGAACGTCACCCTCTATGCCCAGTGGTCCCCCATCGATTACACCGTCACCTACAACGGCAACACCAATACCGCCGGCGCCGTGCCCACGGACGGCAATACCTACAACATCACCGATACGGTCACCGTACTCGGAAATACCGGCTCCCTGGCGAAAACCGGCTACACTTTCACCGGATGGAACACCGCCGCAAACGGCACCGGAACCTCCTACAACGGCGGAGATACTTTTGCCATGGGCAGCTCGAATGTCACCCTCTACGCCCAATGGACTGAAAACACCTATTCCGTCACCTACAACGGCAATTCCAATACCGCCGGCGCCGTGCCTACGGACGCCACCAGCTACCACAACGGCGACACCGCCACGGTGCTGGGCAACACCGGCTCCCTGGTGAAAACCGGATACACTTTCACCGGATGGAACACCGCCGCAAACGGCACCGGAACTTCCTACGCCAGCGGGGACATTTTTTCAATCGGCAGGTCAAATGTTGCCTTATATGCTTATTGGGTGATAGACGACCAGACGTTTGAGAATATCACGGTAAACCCTGGTGAAACCATCACCAATGAAGGTACCATCAATAATTTGAATAACGCCGGAACTGTTCTTGGCGGCGTTGTTGGCGGAGAATCCCATAACAGTGGTATTCTGGACGGCGTCACTATTTCCCAGGAATGTACTTTGGACAATCAGTCCGGGATCGTTTTGAATAGTATCAATGAGGGAACTATCCACGGTGGGGCTTTTTCAGGCAATATTACGAATAACGGTGCCATTATCGGTACTGATCCGAATGGTTATGTTGATCCTGCCTACACAGCGACCATCGAGACAGAAACCATATTACTCGGCGGCACAATTTCCGGCAATGTGATCAATCGGGGCACATTGATGAATGTAGCCGTTGTCTCGGGAACTCGAATTGTTTTTGAGCAAGCCGGTAGCTCATCCAACTTTGGCGTATTACGGGGGATGATCAACTTATTAGATGCTACTGGCAATGAGAGTAGGCTCTATGTTCCGAATGGCGTCCGTTTCCCTGAAGTTTTAGACGGAAATGAAACAGAGGTTGAATTCACCTTTGAGTCTTTGCGAGCCTACGCTCTAAATCATGGATGGGATGAAATGACTCAAATAAATACGCTCTCCATGGTCAGGACAACTATGGATAGAAGTTTGCCGCAACTGCCCACGGAATTCTTTCTGGTGGACGGTATCGTGATATCGGAAGAAGGAATAATTGCCAGTGATGGCACAACATTAGATATCGCTTATGATACTGCAAATATCCCGGCCGGCTTCGATGAAGAGGATCTGCTGGTGTTGAACTATGATACCCAAGACGGTGCCTGGAAACAAATCTCTTTTGTGAACACAGGAAACCAGCACCTGTCCATTACAACAAAAACGCTGACCTCCTATGCCATTTGTTTGAACCGAGCGGATGAGTTGGCGGCCGGGGTGATTGTGGGTTCTTTAAACGGCACCATCGACGAAGATGCCGGCATTGCTACCTTCGGCCTTGCGTTGACCCGACAACCGACCCATGACGTGTATGTATCCCTGAGCGTTTCGAATGAGACTGAAGCCCTGATCAATCCGGGCGACATCATCTTCACGCCGAATAATTTTGATGTTCAACAGGTCATCACCATAACCGGCGTGGACGATGATCTGGTGGATGGGGATGTCTCTTTCAGTATTATCATCTCTTCACTTGTGTCTGAGGATTCGAATTATAACGGGTTAAATCCGACAGATCTTGTGGTCGTAAATCTGGACAATGACATTCCCCAGCTCATATTGCCTGTAGATGGTGGAACAGGGATTGAATTGATGCCCGTGTTGCAAATGACCCCATTTGGAATAATGGATTCGAACTTTGTCCATACCCAAACTCACTGGCAGATCAGCCTTGATCCTGGCTTCACCGACGATGAAATGGTATTGAATCTGATCAGTGCTGCAAGCCTGGAAAGCCTCTCTGTCCCAGCCCTTGTGTTAGACAAGGAAACCACTTATTTCTGGCGCGTAAAAGCTTATAATGCCAATGGCAATGATTCTTCGTGGTCCCAACCCAATATGTTCACCACTGTGGTGTCTGCCGGCGATGACCTTGATGAAAACGGAATTCCTGATGGACAAGCGGTTTCCGACACCGAAGATCTCGATCAAGACGGTACTCCGGATAACCAACAAAATGATATTCTGAGCATTACTTCAGCCGTAGACGGTAAGCGGATCGGTGTAAAGGCCGGCACCAATACTATTGCCGTCTTAGCAGTAACAGCGATCAATGCAGACACCATATCCGATACCATGAACAAACCAGAAACCCTTGATATGGGGCTGGTGGGATTTAAAATTCTGGTGCCCGAACCGGGGGATACCGCTGAAGTGACAATATATCTATCCGAAGCAATGGCAGAGGACGCCCATTGGTACAAGTACACCCCTGCGGGGGGATGGCAAGACTTTACCGGGCTTACGTCATTCAGTGCAGATGACATGTCCGCCACCATTCGCCTAACCGATGGAGGTGAAGGGGATCTGGATGGAGTCGCCAACGGCATAATTATTGATCCGTCAGGCCCTGATGCATTAGCGCCAACTCCGACGGTATCCTCTTCAAGCGGCGGGGGAGGCTGCTTTATCAGTCTTTCTGCTGATTGGAAAAAGGAAACAAACACACCTTGGCTTAACATTTCATTATTAATGGCAATACTAATGTTTTTGAGAATAAAAAAATACGGAAACAAAGATAAAAGAAATTCATTGAGGTATTGGAAAGAAAATTTTGAAACCAACCTGATTGATGAAAATCGATCTTGCTAAATCGACGATTTACAACAAATATTCGTCTGAGCAAGGGCGTTGATATTTCCGCTGCCTGCGGTCAGCTTCATGCCGGACATGCCAATTATATCTGATATCGGATCAGGTGAAGGAATTAAAAATTATACTGAGTGATCTCATTCATCATGACGGCAGACCCAGCGGTCAGAAGTTTTTTGATCATGAAAGGAAGCGAGAGTTCATATAGGGTCAGCCGCGGGTCAGACAACTGCACAATGTCAATAAGATCCGTATCATTCGGCACCAGGTGGTGAATGGTCGGCCGCTGCTGTTCGGTCGGTGAACACCAATCAGGTGGGCTAACTGCATAATGTCCAGAGCAGGCCAGTGGCCTGACATCGTAAATATAACAACGGTTATCCATAAGAAACGGACACTGGATATTCATATCAAGATAGCGCCCGGACAAAGGCCTCGTATCTGCGATGACACGATCGACAGGAACTTGTGAAGATAGAGACTGGAGCCGAATCTGATCAATGCTATTTGCGACATCATACCCCCTATGATGCCACCTTCCATAATTATTCAGAAATTGCTTCAGCAACCCCTTGTTTTCATAAAGATAATCAACGATTACAACGCCGTGAGCCAAGGATACCGCCACATAGTGAAAACAACAATGGGTGCATCCTTTTTGGCAAGTAATCCTCTCACCGGTTTTGGCAAGTGCTTCACCCAGTGATGTATGCGTATTTTTTCGAATTCGATCGAGCAACGGGACATATTGTGCGCAAAACTCCCTGCGCCACTGGCCATAAGCCCCTTTTTTTTCTTTTGATTCAATTTTTTTTATTTGTCGGGATATTTGTTTTATCATAACCGAATGGCCCCCAATCAGCAAAAGTACTGTACGTTCATGTCACGATGAGGGTCAGGCTGTCAATCCTGATGATGCACCCGATTTAGAATCACGGGTTCAGTAAGGGCCGATTACGCCCCTGAGATGCGGATGGGGGCTTTCGCCCCCATATCTTTAAGTGCCGATAAACAGGAATGCCTTGGTCAATAGCAGTCCACCGGTAACACTATTCAGGTTTGATCAGGAATAGGGTGGTGCCTTCTTCCACGAGCGTGTTGCTGTCCACGCAAATCTTCATGATTTTGCCCTTCACCTCGGCCATTACCTGTCGGTAGCACTTCATTACTTCAAGCAGACAAAGGACGGTATCGGCCTCAACCGCGTCGCCCTCTTCCACAAAGGGTGGCTCTTCAGGGCTCGGTTTTCGGTAAAATACACTGGGAACGCTTGCCTTAACCTTATGAAGCCCTTCTTCGTCGATATCGATATCCGATGCTTTCAGCGCTTCCGACGCTGCAGGTTCTCCTGCTGAGGCCTCCTGCGCTATTGTCGCGGGTTCTAAGGACGCTGGACAAGCCCCCCCGGGCTGTTCGGTCTGGTTTGCCATGCATACAGGACCCGAAAATGGCATCGGACTTCTTGCACTGCCGCCAACATCTCCCTTGAAAAGTGATAATTTGATATCACCGGTATCTATGTGAAGCTCGGAATCTTTGCATTCCTTTACGATCTGAATGATTTCCATCACATCATCAACACTGAATCCCATCGCCATACCTCCTGTTTGTTTTCGGCAACTTCAAAACCAATCTATTTTTGGCAAAATTCAAAAAAGCTGTTTCCTTTTTTCATCTGCAACCGGCTTATGCTATGGTCTTTGCTTACTGCCTTAAGTAACTGAACCAGCGGTTCCTTTCCCGTGTAATAGGATTTATAGGGTTTTTTAATCTCTTTTATTTCAGTATCATTCTTCATAATATGATATAGCATGAAATCCTCGTCAGAAGCATGGGTCATACCATATTGGGCCCGCAACTTTTCAACAGATCCTTCCTCCGACAAGATCTCTTTCCGCCGTTCATATCTTTCCGCAAGAATTTTGGCATTCGGATGGCTAAGGAACCGATCCTTGACGTCAGGATTCATCCAGGGGACACCGGCATCTTCCCACCCCCAAACCCCCAATGCGGTCTCAATCATGGGATCGAGCACTTCTTTATACCGCTCTCCCACCGCCACATTAACGGCCGCCTGAGAAACGATGAACTGGGACGACGGGGTGATCATAATCGGGTATCCCAAGTCTGCAATGATTCGAACCACCTCATCCAGCACTTCATTTAGTTTATCTGCGATGCCCAATTGTGCCAACTGGGTTCTTAGATTTGAAATGACCCCACCGGGCACCTGATGTGAATATACCCCATGGTCATACTCCAGCGGAACACCTATCGGAAGATTCTCCTCTTTAGCAATTTTGGTCAACCGCCGTTCTACTTCCCTGAGCGCCTCAGGATCAGTAATATTATGGTCCAACCCCAGCACCTTCGCATTGTGCATTGCGTTAAAAATAGAAACGTGTGACGAACCGGACGCCAGTGGTGGGACACAGGTATGGACACAATTAACGCCCAGTTTCATTGCTTCCACAACGACCCGGCCGTGATTTGTGCTCATCCCGTGGGTGTGTATATCAATGGGGATACCTTTGGCTTCCTTTTGGATAGCCGGAAGCAGGGTCCGGATCCGTTCCACTGTTAACAAGCCCCCGGCATCTTTTAACCACAGGGCTTCGGGCTCATATTCCATCAGGCGTTTGGTCAGGTTGGCATAATATTCATCGGTGGTTCTTGGCGATGGGTAGTAGCAAATCAGCGGCTGAAATTCCAGCCCGTTGTCCCTTGCCATCGGTACGACCCACGGATAATAGCGGTCAAGCTCATTTCGCGTATTTGCCATGAAAAAGAATCTTTTGGCACCGGTCGCCCTGGCGTTCAATGCATAGTTAAATCTAACGATTGATCTGGGTTCGGGCAACTCCAGCAGTGCGACACTGTCCTGAATCGGGATCATTTTTTTGGTCTTGGTGATCCTGTTCTTGAAAAGACGCATCATGTCCCATGGGTTCTGCTTCAAAAAACGAACCACCATTTTAAAAAAAACACCATGGATCGGAATCTCGATAAAGTGGTAACCCGCCTTGTCCATTTCATCGACAACAGCATCAACTACCCCGTATGTCATAAACATCGACCACATGCTCTGGGCGCCGTCCCGAAACGTTGTATCTGAAAATAGCACTTTCTGTTCACTCATGGTTCTGTTTCCTTTCTCGTAATGAAGCGTACTATGGGCCAGCAAATTACCGAACCCACCGGAATCAATTTTTCATTACGCGACCTATTAACGCGTAAACTATTTTAAGTGGTATAAACTTATCAGTTTTCGACGAATCTAAGGGACAAAGGTAAAAAAAACAAGGATGGTATTGTTATGAATAAAGGATGGGAACAAACTATCCCTTATCCGTCAAGAGTAACACAAAGCCATTTGGTGCCTTAAAGGTTTGGCCAACGCAGGCATAAGGCAACCCTGGCGGCCTGAGGGCTGGCACCCCCATTGGCCGCCAATGGTGCAAACGATAAAAAGCATGAAGACTTAATGATCATCCAATCATCATGATACTTTGAGAAAATTGGGCAACACCGTATTTTCTATCCATTTTACGTTTATGCTGCAGTCGGCAAATTCGGGCTGACTGATTAAATACTGGAGAAATGGTATGTTTGATTTTATGCCTTCAATTTGAAAATCTGCCAATGCCTGCTGCAAATTCTGTAATGCATGATCGCGATTGTCGCCCGTGGCAATAACCTTAGCCAACAATGAATCATAAAACGGACTAATCGCATACCCTTGATAACAGTGGGTATCAACTCGGATGTTGTCACCATATGGCACGGCAAAGCGCGTAATTCGACCCGGCGTTGGGATAAAATCATCTCTGGCATTCTCGGCAGTAACACGACACTCAATGGCATGCCCCTTGAATTGAACATCAGACTGGTTCAAGGAAAGTTGATGCCCGAAAGCGATCCGGATCTGTTCCTTTACCAGATCCACCCCTGTTACCTCTTCGGTAACAGGGTGCTCTACCTGGATACGGGTATTCACTTCCATAAAATACGCCTGCTGACGGTCCATATCAACCAAGAACTCTACTGTTCCTGCGTTGTTGTAATTGATACCTTTTGCCAGAGAAACAGCCGCTTCGGAGATCCGGTCTGTCAGCTCCTGGGGCAGTCCAATGGGTTGCGCCTCCTCAACAACTTTCTGATAGCGTCGCTGGGAAGAGCAGTCACGCTGGCCCAAGTGAATGACCCGGCCAAAATTATCCCCCATAATCTGGACCTCCACGTGTCTTGCATTCTGAACAAAGCGTTCTACGAACAACGTGGGGTCACCAAAGGCTTGCTGGGCTTCATTGTAGGCCATGTCAAAGGCGCTTTTCAGATCTTTGGAATCTAAAACGATCCGCATCCCACGGCCGCCACCGCCGGCAGATGCTTTAATGAGAACAGGAAAACCGATTTCCTGAGCCTTGGCCTCCATATCCGCAAATTTGGTAATCCCCTGGCTCCCTGAATTGATGGGAACATTGCATTCTGTTGCAATATTTCGGGCCCGGACTTTGTCTCCCAACTGGCGCATCGTTTCTGAACGAGGGCCAATAAAAATAATCCCGTTTTTCTCACATGCCGCCGGAAATTCCGGATTTTCAGCAAGGAACCCGTATCCGGGATGAATGGCATCGACACCCGCCCCCAAGGCCGTTGCGATGATCATTGGTATATTCAGGTAACTCAAATTAACTTGTGGAGGACCGATGCAAACAACCTTATCGGCCAATTTGGCCGCGAGGCTTTCCTGATCAGCTTCCGAAACAACCAATACTGTTTCGATATCGCTCTCTTCACAGGCTCTGATAATTCGGACAGCGATTTCTCCTCTGTTGGCGATCAAAACTCGCTTTCGTCTCATTGTCTCCGATACTCCTTTTTTAATATCACTTAACGATCTTTTATTGATAAATGGTTACTTTCCCGAATTATCTGCCGTGCCGTTTGCGGTGTAGTCTCTCAGCCCCACAGCCAGAAGGGAAAAATAGCGGTTCTCCCCAAAATAAAAAAGGTTCCAATTGAACCCGTCGTTGTTTTCGGTCTTCGGAAAAGTTGTTGCATTGCAGCCACTGGATCACCGAGGGAGCCGCATAACCGCCAGCCCCTCGGCAAATCAGGGTTCTGTAACCGTCAGGTGGTTACATCATTCGGGCGCAATCAGGAACAGGGTGGTGCCTTCTTCCACGAGCGTGTTGCTGTCAACACAAATCTTCATGATTTTGCCCTTCACCTCGGCCATTACCTGTCGGTAGCACTTCATTACTTCAAGCAGACAAAGAACAGTATCAGCTTCGACCGCATCTCCCTCCTCCACAAAGGGTGGCTCTTCCGGGCTCGGCCTTCGGTAAAATACACTGGGAACACTTGCCTTTACCTTATGAAGCCCTGTTTCGTCGATGTCTTTATCTGATGCTTTCAACGCTTCTGGCTCTGCAGGTTCTGCAACCGGAGCGGCTGCCGGCGCTGCTGCCGCTGCAGGGGCCGGTGCGGCTCCCGGCTGATCTGCCTGGTTGGCGATGCATACGGGGCCTGAAAATGGCATCGGACTTCTAGCGCTGTCACCGACTTCCCCCTTGAAAAGCGACAATTTGATCTCACCGGTGTCAATGTGAAGCTCTGTGTCTTTGCATTCCTTTACGATCTGGATTACTTCCATTACATCATCCATGCTGAAACCCATAACGATTCCTCCTGTTTGATTTAAAAGCTTATTCTAAAAGCAATTTATTTTTGACGAAATTCAAAAAAGCTATTTCCCTTTTGCATCTGCAAGCGGCCTATATCATGATCTTTGCTCAGTTCCTTGAGCAGCATTACCAGCGGCTCTTTTCCGGTATAGTAAGATCTATATGGTCTCTCAATCGCCTTAATTTCCTTATCGCCTTTCATGATGTGGTACAGCATAAACTCCTCATCCGTAGCATGGGTCATGCCATAACTTGCCCGAAGCTTATTAAGATCGCCCTCTTGGGCCATAATCTCCTTGTTTCGTTCATATCTTGCCGCAAGACTCTTGGCATTGGGATGACTCAGGAACTTGTCCTTAACGTTTGGATCCATCCAGGGAACACCGGCGTCTTCCCAGCCCCATACGCCCAGGGCCGTCTCGATCATGGAGTCCAAAATCTCTTTGTAGCGCTCCCCAACTGCCACATTCACAGCGGCCTGGGACACGATAAACTGGGATGCCGGGGTAATCATAATGGGATTCCCAAGGTCTGCAACAATTTGAACGACTTCGTCCAGCACTTCGTCCAGCTTTTCAGGAATACCGATTTGCCTTAACTGCTCCCTTAAATTGGAGATAACCCCGCCCGGCACCTGATGTTTGTACACACCGTGGTCATATTCCAGGGGATGGTTGTCGATGGGAAGGCCTTCTATTTTACCAATTCGCCGCAGTCGTCGCTCAACTTCTCTGAGTGCATCGGGGTTGTCAATATTATAGGGGATCCCCAGCACATCGGCATTATGCATCGCATTGAAAATTGACACATGAGAGGAGCCGTTCGCTAGTGGTGGCACCGTAGTGTGGATACCATCAATGCCAAGCTCCATGGCGGCGACGACAACCCGACCACTGTTGGTACTCATACCGTGGGTGTGAAGATTGATCGGTACATGCTTTGCCTCCTTTTGCATGGCTGGCAGCAGGGTTTTGATGCGTTCCACCGTCATCAACCCGCCCGCATCCTTGAGCCAGAATGTATGGGGCTCAAGCGGCATAATTCGTTTTACCAGATCGGCATAGTATTCGTCGGTCAGCCTGGGGGAGGGGTAATAACAAACACAGGGATTGAAATCCAGCCCCATATCTCTACCCATCGGCACAACCCAGTGTGCATGGCGGTCAAGCTCATTTCGGGTGTTCATCATGTAAAAGAAACGCGACGCACCAGTTGCCTTGAACGCCAACTGGTAATACAACCGGATCACGCCTCGATACTCAGCATAATCCAGCAAATCCAGGTTTTCCGCGATCCACTGGTTTTTCTTTGTTTTGGTAATTTTTCGTCCCAGCAGATGTGCAATGTCCCATGGATCTTCTTTCATGAAGCGACAATGATGTTTCGCATTCATCGCATTGACCGGCATTTCGATGTAGCTGTACCCCGCTTCGTCCAGCAAACCGGCAATAGCATCCATCGTACCGTATCGCATTTCCATTGCCCACAAGCTTTGCGCGCCATCACGCATGGTTGTGTCGTAAAATTCTAGTTTCTGGTTACCTTCTCTCATCGTTCCATTTTCCCCATTTTGTTTAAAGTTATGTCCTAATTGAGCCGTTTTTCACCATACATTTTGGCTCCCCCAGTTAGGTCATAAATGCCGCTCCGCCTCTGGCGAAAAGAAATAAATGACAAACCACCAAAATTGTGTTTTAAGCGACTCACTTTAATAAATAACATCTAACTTTTCATGAAAATCTAAAATGCCATATCAAGTTATGCAAAAAAAAACAACGGATATTTGGTTGTATTTTTTTGATATATGCATACAGCATCACACGACTGTGTCTATAGCTGAACATTGCAACGATACAATTTGGGCCGCCTATCATACTCATGTATCCGTTTCATTGTACCAACAACTTTTTCACATCCGCCGGTGAAATCCCAAGAACCGGAACAACCTGTTTTCCTTCTGGCGTCGATAGCACCACCGGTACTGCACTGTTGATCG
>CAXXXZ010000002.1:3470000-4600676 GCA_963675725.2 Desulfobacterales bacterium
GCAACTAATTCGCCCTATTAAGACTCGCTTTCGCTACGGCTACACCTGACGGCTTAACCTTGCTACGTAGAATAACTCGCTGACTCATTATGCAAAAGGCACGCGGTCACACCGATAAACGCCGAAACGATTATCATGGTGCTCCCACTGCTTGTAGGCAAACGGTTTCAGGTACTATTTCACTCTCCTCACCGGAGTACTTTTCACCTTTCCCTCACGGTACTGGTTCACTATCGGTTGCCAAGGAGTATTTAGCCTTGTGAGATGGTCCTCACGAATTCCCGCAGGGTTCCTCGTGTCCCGCGGTACTTGGGTGGTCGGTACAGAAAGTCTGACGCATTTCGCCTACAGGACTGTCACCTTCTTCGGTCTGCCTTTCCAGACACTTCGACTATACGTCAGTTTGGTAACTTCCCGAGCAGTCCGAAACCTGCTCATACCGACTCCCACGACCCCGACTGTGCAACGCTTTCGGGCTTTAACACACAATCGGTTTGGGCTCTTTCCCGTTCGCTCGCCGCTACTAGGAAAATCACGGTTGTTTTCTCTTCCTAAGGTTACTAAGATGTTTCAGTTCACCTCGTTAGCCTGACATACCTATGTATTCAGTATGACATGACTGGGCATGACCCCAATCGGGTTCCCCCATTCAGAAATCTCCGGATCAAAGGATGTTTAGCTCCTCCCCGAAGCTTATCGCAGCTAGCCACGTCTTTCATCGCCTCTTGGCACCAAGGCATCCACCATTTGCCCTTACTAGCTTAGCCACAAAACAGCTGACATAAACACCAAAACGCTCTTTTGTTTTTTTTACGCTTGTCCTAAATTGTCAAAGAACTATATAGAGACCTTATAGCCGCCCCTATAAAAAAAATCTTTCGGATCGATAAAGGTTTGGGTCCGCCACCTCTAAAAAACTGGTGGAGGTGAACGGGTTCGAACCGATGACCTCCTGCGTGCAAGGCAGGCGCTCTCCCAGCTGAGCTACACCCCCACTTGGTGGGCCTGGATGGATTTGAACCATCGACCTCACGCTTATCAGGCGTGCGCTCTAACCGAGACTGAGCTACAGGCCCCTTTTCGACCTTTTGCTTTACGCTCTAAAAGAACAAAAGCTCAATCCTTCAAAACTAAATAGTGACCGAACGTTATTATTTTTCTTTCCTTTAAGAAAGGAGGTGATCCAGCCGCTGGTTCCCCAACGGCTACCTTGTTACGACTTCACCCCAATCATCAGCCATACCTTAGGTGCCTGCCTCCTCGAAAGGTTAGCCCAACAACTTCTGGTACAACCAACTCTCATGGTGTGACGGGCGGTGTGTACAAGGCCCGGGAACGTATTCACCGCGGCATGCTGATCCGCGATTACTAGCGATTCCAGCTTCATGGAGTCGAGTTGCAGACTCCAATCCGAACTTGGGACGGCTTTATGAGATTAGCTCCACCTCGCGGTATTGCTACCCTTTGTTCCGCCCATTGTAGCACGTGTGTAGCCCTGGACATAAAGGCCATGAGGACTTGACGTCATCCCCACCTTCCTCCCCGTTGACCGGGGCAGTATCTCTAGAGTCCCCACCCGAAGTGCTGGTAACTAAAGATAAGGGTTGCGCTCGTTGCGGGACTTAACCCAACATCTCACGACACGAGCTGACGACAGCCATGCAGCACCTGTCTCCAGGCTCCCCGAAGGGCACTCTCTAATTTCTTAAAGATTCCCGGGATGTCAAATCCAGGTAAGGTTCTTCGCGTTGCGTCGAATTAAACCACATGCTCCACCGCTTGTGCGGGCCCCCGTCAATTCCTTTGAGTTTTAATCTTGCGATCGTACTCCCCAGGCGGATCACTTAATGCGTTAACTCCGGCACAGCAGGGGTCAATACCCGCTACACCTAGTGATCACCGTTTACTGCGTGGACTACCAGGGTATCTAATCCTGTTTGCTACCCACGCCTTCGCGCCTCAGCGTCAGTATTGGTCCAGGAAGTCGCCTTCGCCACAGATGTTCCTCCTGATATCTACGAATTTCACCTCTACACCAGGAATTCCACTTCCCTCTCCCATACTCAAGTCTTGCAGTATCAAATGCACTTCCGGGGTTGAGCCCCGGGCTTTCACATCTGACTTACAAGGCCGCCTACGCGCCCTTTACGCCCAATAATTCCGAATAACGCTTGCACCCCCCGTATTACCGCGGCTGCTGGCACGGAGTTAGCCGGTGCTTCCTTCAGTGGTACCGTCAGTACAAGGGCATATTGTACCCCCGTAGGTTCTTCCCACTTGACAGAGCTTTACGACCCGAAGGCCTTCATCACTCACGCGGCGTTGCTGCGTCAGGGTTTCCCCCATTGCGCAAAATTCCTCACTGCTGCCTCCCGTAGGAGTCTGGACCGTGTTCCAGTTCCAGTGTGACTGGTCATCCTCTCAGACCAGCTAACCATCGTTGCCTTGGTAGGCCTTTACCCTACCAACTAGCTAATGGTACGCGGGCTCATCCTCAGACAATAGCTTCCATGGAGAGGCCATCTTTGATCACATCTCCCTAAAAAAATGTGATGTCATCCGGTATTAGCCCCCCTTTCGAAGGGTTATCCCAAATCCAAGGGTAGATTACCCACGCGTTACTCACCCGTGCGCCACTTTACTTGTCTCAGCAAGCTGAGACGTTCTCGTGCGACTTGCATGTGTTAAGCACGCCGCCAGCGTTCATTCTGAGCCAGGATCAAACTCTCCAATTAAATCCTAAAAATACCCATGTCTCCATGAGTATCTCAATTAACAAGTTCCCGCTCGGCCACTATTTAGTTTTCAAAGATCAAGCAATTTCCACCTTTCGCCTCAAGCAAAAGACTTGGGCGTTCTACAGAGACTTCCCGGAGATGTCAACAGTAAATTTAAATAAAATTTTATGTTTTTTTTAATAATTCTTTTTTTCGTATGATTATTGATGGTTAACAAATCCACGTTTTTTAAGGGCTGACCGGGTTTTATGCATTTAGGGGCTTAACAGCATCTCCGCCTCCTTTAACATTGTGCTTGCGACCATCCCGCGTTTTAGGGTATAGATTTTAGTTTGTAATTTAGCCTAACGTAGCCCCATATTGACGAAAAATACCTTTCAGAATCATGTTAAATGAATAATCATTCAGATAAAGAACTCATCGACACCGTGAGCCGTTTAATCTCAAGCCTTGAGCTATTAACCGGTGGCGGCAAACACCCTATTGAAACACAGGCTTTGGGGCATTTAAAATCTTTATTTAACGCGATAGAAAACCATCGTGACAGTCACATAAACCGGTGTGTATCCGTACTGAATCATTTCTGGCTCGAATCGGTGGCCTGGTGTTCCCAATTGTCCAGAGACATTGAAAAAGTGCTGATCTTGTGCGAAGAAAGTCGAGATCGATCAGGCCCTCCGAGCCAAAAAAATTAGACGATATACCCTTAAAAGAGATTAAAGGAGTTCGTTTTAAATGGTCGAAAATCCAAACCAAAGCCTTTTGCTGGATAATGGCCTTACAATTCATCTGGATGATCAGTCCAGGCGAGTAACTGCCGATCGATGGTTGGTGTCCTTGGCAGCCAAAATAGACGTCCCCGTCGGGAGAGTGGCCCCCGATGTAGCAACCAGCAGCGGCGTTAGCAAAAGAGAAATTTTAGCCGTGCTGGGCGAAACCGTCACCTATGAGTTTGTTAGTGAACGCAATTTTATTCATGAGGATGAACGGCAATCTGTATTCGAATCGTTAGTGGACTCATTTCTTAAAAGCTCAAAAGTCTATCTGGCTCGCCCCGAATTTCCAGGTCGGTTTGTCCTGCGCCAATTTAAAAAAAGTTTGCACGAACGTCAAATCGACCAACAACGTCATGCCGCCATGAAAAAAAATGAATCCGAACAAACCTGAAAAACCCATCCTGCTGGTGGCACTGGGCGGAAATGCCCTTATCCGGAAAGGGCAACAGGACACAATTGAACAGCAATTATCCAATTTACGGGTCCCAATTCGTCAGATCGCAAGACTCTCCCGCACGCACCGCATTATCATTACCCATGGCAATGGGCCGCAAGTTGGGAATCTGTTGCTGCAGCAGGAATGCACTGGGAACGTTCCCAAACTGCCGCTCGAAATATTGGTCGCGCAAACCCAGGGACAAATCGGATACATGATTGAGTCCACTCTTGATACAGAACTAATGAAGCAGGGGATGAATGAAAAATCCCTTGTGAGCCTGATCAGCTATGTGGTTGTAGATCAAAACGACCCGGCTTTTTTAACCCCATCCAAGCCAATCGGTCCTGTTTATTCCAAACGCCAGGCAGAAAAATGCCCTTTCCAAACCGCGGAAACCCCGAAAGGCTATCGTCGTGTGGTCGCCTCTCCCCGGCCGGTCACCATTGTTGAAAAGGCAGAAATCCGGCAATTGATCAATCTTGACTTTATTGTAATATGTTGCGGCGGTGGTGGCATTCCTGTCATCCGTAAAGGTCGGGCATTTGCAGGTGTAGATGCTGTGATTGACAAAGATCTGGCAAGCGCCTGCCTTGCCAAAGAAATCGGTGTAGACATCTTTCTGATCGCTACAGACGTGGAGTCGGTTGCAATAGATTTTGGCGCTCCGCACCAAAAAAATCTTAATCGCCTATGCCTCAATGATGCGGACCGATATCTTTCAGAAAGCTATTTTGATGCCGGCTCCATGGGCCCAAAAGTGGCGGCGGCGGCCCAGTTTATCCGCAATGGTGGTCATCGCGCCGTGATCACTTCCATTAAAAAAATTGAAGCCGCCGTAAAGGAACAGGCTGGCACCGAGATTGTTTCAGAAGACACAAGTATCTATTCCTCAAAACCACAAAGGCAGTAGTGTTCATTCCATAAAATCAAAGCCTTTGGCCTTACTGCAGCAATTCGAATCTATGTAATTTAGGTTATCTTTTTTTGATCATCCGCCTCCCAAAAAATATGCAACTCACTACTATAATTAAACATATAAAATCGATTGGAATATCCCGGACGGGGAAACAATTGTGGGGGGCAGCCCTGTTTTTTAATAACATCAGAAATTGGCGAACGGAGATATCTAATTGGCACCGGCCTTATCGGATTGGCAGGCTTTCGGCGGTCACCCCGAAAAGAGCACTCTCTTTAAATCCTACGGAACGAAGAAAGCAAGCAATGACGATGCTTTCTTCGTTCTATCTATCGTTCCCAACGATCTTACTCAAAAAAAGGATTCCGGTTGACAACCTCCCTACCTTACTCTAAATTCGATTGCTATCATAAGAATAGTTTATTGCCCAAAATCAACGATAATGGTGTCTTTCTTTTTCAGGAAGGTCCGATACAGATAGGTGCCGGCATGGCCGGCGCTGTTTTTTGCCATACATGAAAGTCTATTTAGCCAGCCTCGGCTGTGCCAGAAATCAGGTGGACAGCGAAGTGATGCTCGGTCGGTTGGAGCAACGTGGCTGGCACATCATCCAAGACCCTGAAGATGCCCATGTGATCATCGTCAACACATGCAGCTTTATCGAATCAGCAGTTGATGAGTCCATTGATACCATTCTGGCGCTTGCTGATTATAAAAATACCGGGGCCTGCGAACAACTGATCGTAACCGGCTGCCTTCCTGAGCGTTATGGCAAAGACATTGTGGCCACCCTACCAGAAGTCGATTTTTTCTTAGGAACCGGCGCCTTTGGTGAAATTGATGCAGTGATCGGCAAAGCCAGCTCATCACAAAAATGCCTTTTACCGGCTCCTGAAAAACGGTCTTTGGCGGAAGAAAATACGCCCCGGCACGCTTTTGATACCCATATGGCCTATATCAAAATTGCCGAGGGCTGCAACAGCCGGTGCACCTACTGTATTATCCCAAAACTCAGGGGCAACCATCGAAGCCGACCACTGGCGGATATAATTTCAGAATCGAAACGATTCGTCTCCTCGGGCGTCCGGGAGCTGATTTTGGTGGCCCAGGACAGTACAAACTATGGCATGGATTTAGACCCGCCGCTTCGGTTGAGTTTTCTATTGGATAAACTCTCACAAATCTCAAAAGAGATCTGGGTTCGGTTCCTGTATGGGCACCCCGAACATTTTGATTCCACCCTAATTGAGGTCGTAGCCGCCCGGGATAACCTTTGTCCCTATTTTGACATCCCAATTCAGCATGTGAGTCAGCCTGTTTTAAGACGCATGGGCCGGCACTATGACCAGGATCACTTGATGCATCTTTTCAGTAAGATCCGCGAACAGATTCCCCATGCCGCGCTCCGGACCTCGGTCATGGTAGGGTTTCCGGGCGAAACGGACGATGACATATTGCAATTGTTGCAGTTTATTGAAACCGTGCGCTTTGATCATCTCGGCGTTTTTATTTACTCGGATGACAAGGACTTGCCCTCCCATGGGCTTAAAGACCATATCGCAATGAAAGTAGCCCAGGAACGGTTTGACCGTATTATGAGCCGCCAAAGGGAAATCTCCTTGGATAGAAACCAGGCCTGGATCGGCTCCACCCAAAAGGTCTTGATTGAGCAATGCCTCGAACCGAATCTTTACGCAGCACGGACCCGGTTTCAGGCACCTGAGGTCGACGGGCTCACGTTTGTTCACACAGACCAAAGAGACAAATCCGTTTCCATCGGAGACTTTAAGGAAATTACCATCACCGAGGCACTGGAATACGACCTTGTTGGCAAAACACGAACCCATAACACTTAAGACATATAACATTACCGCATCAGGCTGTTATAATTGAACCCATGGCGAAATATTAGCATGTCGTTAAAAGAAAAAATCATATCCCGAGTGGGGACCGATCTGGCGGCCATTGAAACCGCCCTTGAAACAAACCTGACGCCCTATTTTAGCCTCGTTGAAAAAACGGCCCGGCATATTCTCTTTGCAGGAGGTAAACGGTTTCGCCCGTTACTAATGGTTTTTTGTGCACGGCTGTGTGGATCAGACAATCAAAACCTATATCGCTTCTCAACTATTTTCGAGTACTTACACGCTGCGACCCTGCTTCATGATGATTTGGTGGATGATGCCAAATTTCGGCGCAACACCCCGGTGGCCCATAGGGTGTTTGGCAATGAAACAGCGGTTCTGACCGGCGATTTTTTATTGGCAAGGGCCCTTACCATTGCGGCCGATACCGGACTGCTCAACGTCATCTCTGTTATCAGTAACATCACCGAGCAGATGTCACAGGGAGAGATTGAACAGCTGCATAACAAGGGGCGAGTTGATTTGACCGAGCAGGAATACATGAATGTTATCCGCCGGAAAACCGCCGTGTTGATTGAAGGGGCATGTCAGGTGGGGGCCATGATCGCTGGCGCAACCAATGAGCAGACCGACCAGTTGAAGCAATATGGGTATCATCTTGGGATGGCCTTTCAAATGGCCGACGATTTATTGGATTACACAGCTGAAACCGACACTCTCGGCAAAACGGTGGGGGCAGATTTAAAAGAGGGCAAGCTGACATTGCCGGTGATAACTGCTCTGAAAAACGCCCGTACCGAAGACCGAGAATGGATGCTCCAACTCCTCCAAAACAAGACATTTACAACCGATGATTTCAATAAGTTTAAAAAGCTGTTAACCATTCACGGTGGCATTTCCGACGCAACCCAAAAAGCCCAGCACTATGTAGAGACCGCAAAAGAGAGTTTGGCTGTTTTCTCGACGTCCCCTGAAAAAGAACTCCTTGAAGACATAGCGGATTATGCATTGGTGCGTCGGGTGTAACACGGTTCACGGGGAGAATATCTAATATGAGGTACATATCACACAGTATTATTGCCATGGCACTTTTTGTTATGCTGGTTCCAAATGGCACGCTTGCCCAAATGACAGGCCATGTAAAGACGGTTGAAGCGGTGGGGACCGGGCTTGTTCATGGTGGCGACACCGTTTCAGCCAGGGATCAGGCCATATCAAACAGTCTGGCTACCGCCATCGGCCTGGTAATGGCTGAAATGGCCCCCTTGCAAACCATCGTAGAAAAATTCTCCATTTTGAACCAGGTGGTTCTCACCCACGCGGACCAGTTTATTCAGGGGTATAAGGTGTTGACCGAAGCGACCACCGGAAGAAAGTACCGGGTGCTGGTACAGGCCACGGTTTCCCTTGACAGAATTCAAGAGCACCTTGCCGGGCATGGCATGGCCCTCGAAACAGACACCGACATACGCGTGCTGTTATTAATCGCGGAACAGCACCTGGAAGATATGTTACCACGATACTGGTGGGGCAAATCCGATGCCTTTGTGGAAGCCATTTCAGAAAGCCAGATAGCCCCTGCGCTCACTGCAAACGGTTTCAGTGTTATCAACCATGCTGCCGTGGATATCAATCCGCCAGATGGTGACTTGTCTTTTCCGCTTCATTTGGATAATACCCAAGCGGTTACTATCGGACGTCTTTTTCAAGCGGACATTGTCATCGTTGGCACTTCGGTTGCTGAAAGTGCCCCAAACGCTATGGGCGAAGCGCTTAAATCATATAAAGGGACATTAACCATTCGGGCGCTTCGAACAGAAACAAGCGTTGAGATTGTATCCATAACCCAAACCGCTCTCAGCGCAGCTGCGGATGATATCTCCGGCAGCAGAAACGCGTTGGCCGCAGTGGGTGAAAAAGCAGGGACCATACTGGCAACTCAACTTCAGTCCGCATGGCAAAGTGAAGCCGGCACCAGCAAGTCCTTTGAAGTTTTTGTGGAAGGAACCCAGCACCTTGTGCATCTGGTTAAATTTAGGGCAGCGGTGGCAAAACTCCCCCAGGTCAAAGATATTAAAACCAGAGAGATCATGTCGAACCAAGCACTCCTTTGGGTTGATTTTGAAGGCACCCCCCAACAGTTTGCGGAAGCATTGCTTTTGAAGTCTTTTGAATCATTTGGTATTCATATCAACCAGGTAACGCCGGAACAAATCAGACTGTCCCTGGTGGCCCAATAATCAATCTCAAGAGTGGTCAAACGTGTGAACACACCCTCGTCCATAAATATTCCAAATATTCTGACGCTGGTAAGGATCCTGCTAACTCCCTTTTTTGTGATCCTTCTCCTAAAAAATCTTTATACCTATGCGCTCCTGGTGTTTACCTTGGCAGGCATCAGTGATGCGTTGGATGGATTTATCGCACGGGTATTCAACCAAAAAACCGTAATGGGAGCATATCTTGACCCAATTGCAGACAAACTGCTCCTGGCGGCATCGTTCATCAGCCTTGCCATTCTGGAACTGATTCCAGCCTGGTTGACGGTTATTGTCATCAGTCGTGATATTCTCATTGTCATCGGTATGGCGGTGTTTTCCATTACCAACATAGAAATCACCATAAAACCGAGCCTGGTCAGCAAATTTACAACGGGTGCGCAGCTTGGAACCGTCTGCCTCACATTAGTCAATATTCATGTCTCACACCTGTCCTGGATTGAACCGATCGCATTCTGGCTGACCGCGGGTCTGACAACGTTATCCGGTCTTCATTATCTCTTTGTGGGAATGAACATTTTTCAAGCCGGATTAAACAATTCCCAAGATGATCGTTAGGTGTTTCTGGTGAGAAACAAAATAATTTATAATACTTGGATGTTGAATCATGGAAGAGTGGATACGCAAACAGCATCTCTCGTTGCCGAAGAACCCCTCTCTATTAGGATTCAGGGAAATCCATACGCCGTTATCATGCGGACCCCGGGGGAAGAAATTTCGCATGTAGCGGGATTTTGCCTGTCCGAAGGAATAGTCGATAGCCCCGATGATTTTGCGTCCTTGGCTGTTTGTGACGAATCGAATCCAAATGTGGTAACGGCGACCTTGAAGGCGTCAAGACGGGCCTGTATCCCTGAGCATATGGAGCGACGGGGATATATCAGTCAGACCAGCTGCGGTATTTGTGGCAAAGAAGTTGTTTCAGAACTGTATCAAACAATCGAATCGGTACCCGACGGAGTGGCTCTCGCCTGGGCCAAAGTTCGCACCTGCTTAGACGGACTTTCAGCCAATCAGCCAATTCGGGAAGAAACCAGGGGCGCTCATGCGGCCGCCATTTTTGGCAGCGACTACCAACTTCTTTCGGTTGCAGAAGATGTCGGACGACACAATGCACTTGACAAGGCCATCGGCAAACTTTTTCTGGCCCACACATTGGATCAGGCCGCGTTTTTGTTACTTTCGTCACGCATCAGCTATGAAATGGTTCAAAAGGCGGCAAGGGCACGGATTCCGATCATTTTAGCAAAATCCCGCCCCACGTCCCTCGCAGTCGATCTCGCAAACCGCTTGAATCTCACCCTTGCCTGTCCGGGTAACAAATCAGGATTGCTCGTATTTTGTGGCGAACATCGTTTTATAGATTAAAGCAGTATCCAACTATTTTACAATTGAGAAGACGCTCAAAACAGAAAGGTGTCTTAATAACCCTATGACGCCAGCTACCTACAAAAGAATTGGCTTCGCAGCGATGATTATGATGGGCTCCGTTTTTTTAAGCCGAATCATTGGCGTCGCCCGCGAGATGGTCATTGCCCATATCGGTGGCGTCAGCGGCGGGGTTGATGCCTACCAAGTCGCTTTTGTTGTTCCGGAAATTTTAAACCATATTGTCGCCAGCGGTTTTCTGTCTATTTCCTTTATCCCTATTTTTTCAAAATATTTAGCGGAAGGCCGTAAAGAAGAGGGTTGGCGGGTCTTCTCCCTGATTATGTTTTGTTTCGGGGGGGCGCTGTTATTGCTGATAGGGCTTGCCGAATTTTTTGCAGAACCCCTGGTCGGTCTGCTGGCCCCGGGACTTGCCCCGGGGCCAACCGCTGCATTTGCCGTGAAAATGACCCGAATTGTAATGCCAGCCCAGTTTTTCTTTTTTTGCGGGGGGCTTTTTATGGCCGTCCAGTTCGCCAATGGCAGATTTTTGGTCCCGGCCCTGGCCCCACTTATTTACAATATCGGCATTATCACCGGAGGAATTTTACTGGGCCCCCGTCTGGGAATGGCCGGTTTCGCATGGGGAGCCCTTTTGGGAGGTTTTCTCGGCAATTTTGTGGTTCAGTATGGCGGGGCCCGGCGTGTTGGCATGAAATTTTACCGCCCGGCTCCCCACCCTGATCTAAAGGAATATATTCGGTTGACCTTGCCGTTAATGTTGGGGTTAACCCCCGTTTTTTCATTGGAGATTTTTTTCCGATTTTTTGGTTCCTTTCTTCCCACCGGCGGTATCGCCAGCATCAACTATGGGTTTCGCATCATGTTCATCCTGGTTGGATTGTTTGGCCAGGCCCTTGGCACGGCCTTTTATCCGTTTATGGCCAGACTGGTCACTGAAAATAAAATTGAAGCCGCCAATGAGCTTCTGAACACCACCCTTCGGTATATCACGCTTTCAATACCCCTATGCGTGTTGATGATGGTACTTCGCCAGGAGGTGGTATTTCTGCTTTTCGAGCGTGGCAGTTTTGATGCAAAAGCCACCGCTGCCACAGCCCAGGTGCTTCTGTTTCTGTTGCCGGGTGCAGTGGCCATCGCCACTTACACGATTGTCGTTCGCGGCTTTTATGCCAGCAAAGATACGCTTTTTCCCGCTGTTTTCTGCACCATTGGTGCGCTGTTAACAGTCCCCTGCTACTTTTTTGGCATCAAATGGATGGGGGCAAGCGGTATCGGCCTGGCAATGTCCTTTTCCGCCTTTTTTCAAGTCATACTGCTTTTCTGGGCATGGAACCGAAGAAGTAAAAATGCGGCAAGCGTTGTTGTCTATAAAAGTTTTTTTAAAATGATATGCTTTGGTATCGGCTTGTTTATCTTACTGGAACGTCTGCGCCCCTTTCTGTCAAAGGGAATCGATGCCAGCACCATCCACGGGAGTTTGATGCTCTGCGGCATGGTCGGCAGCCTGGGACTTTTACTTATCGCAACGACAGGATACGTTTTTTCAATTCAAGAAATCACCGGTCCCCTTGATCAGATATGGTCAAAACTGAAACACGGTATTTTATTCAAACAAGGCTAATCAACCGATCCAAGATCAATCCGTAAAAACTGACACCGGCCCTGTTTGAAAACGACCATCCCAAGTGCGCCTGGCATCCCGTACAGATCAATACCCGCCAAAAATACCCCTTAAACCATGTGAAATCATCAGAGAGAACACCAACGGTGCTGCAACCTGTCACCGCTTGAAAACATCCAATCTCGAAAATGATGCCATGGGGATTTGCAAATGTATGCCGGAAAGCACCATTGAAACTGATTTCTTCCTTCCGATGGGTAATCACCTGTCGACACTCCCGACAGATTAGCAATTCCTCGTCCGGCGTTTCCGCTAGGGCTTTTTCTGGATACGCTTCACCGCCAGATGAACGCCTTGGACGTTCCGGAGCCTCCCGAAATAAATACCACAACGGCATTTCGAGCGTGGTTGATAAATACAATGCCCGCCGTCCTTTCCTTAACAGATCGTTTAGAAAGCATGTGGTAATTATGAGGCGTGCTCGGCATCTGTTAGAAGTGCCTGGGGTTGGTTCTTTTCAGAACGTTGGTAATTGCCAGCTGGGTCAAACATGGCAGCGAGCGCTTTGATGGCAGCATTGAATTGAGTTGCCTGGGCGCCCACTTGGTGTGCCGTATCGGCCGATGCCTCCGAATTTGCCACATAACTTTGTGTAATACCTTTTATCTGGGAAATCGCGTTATTAACATGTTCGATTGTATTTTTCTGTTGGTCCGTGGCATCTGCAATCGCCTTTATCCTGCGCGTAATATCTTTCAGAATTTTATAATTATTACTGCCCTCCGCATGGACCTGACCGTTTTTTTCTCCAGCCTCATTTACCGAAAAAACCGTATTTTCTATAAGTTGTGCCGTATCTTTTGCCGCCTGGGCTGACCGAAGGGCAAGGCTTCGAACCTCTTCCGCGACCACCGCAAAACCGGCACCCGCCTCCCCAGCACGGGCTGCCTCCACTGCCGCATTCAGGGCCAATAGATTGGTTTGAAATGCAATTTCTTCAATTGTTTTGACAATCTTTTGAGTTTCTTCGGATGCATTAATGGCCTTGGCGAGAATGTCGCCGAGTTCTCCACCCAGTTCCCCCATACGCTTACTGCTTTGTGAAAGATCATTGCTGACCAAATCCTGGGCATCAGTTACCGTTTGCATGTTTTGTTGGGTGGTTTCATTCATTTGATTCAAGGCGTCCGCCGCCATGGAAACTGTATGGGCCTGTTCTGCAGCTGTGGCCGCCATTTCCTGGTTCAAAGACGTGAGCTTTAGAAAGGCAGTACCGACATCCTCAGAACCACCTTTTATCGTCCCCGCAATATCCACCATCGTGTTATTAATCGATCGACATATCAAATATCCAACCGATAACGCCAAGATAACCGAACCGAGACTGGTGGCAACCAGCATGTAACGCCACGTTGAAAGGACGCCCATGTTTGAACTTGCCAAGGCACGTGAACTGACTGATTGGGAGACCTCAGTGAGCAACATCCAGTTGATGACCCCGGAAATGGCAATAAGAATGGCACAAAGAATAAAGCCGGAAAAGAGACGAACCTTGAACGTTTGTTTGGAAATCCCTGGAATGCCCATATTCCCCCTTCGTAACAATTGAATTGAGTCGGAACAATCACCAGCCAAGTCTGCACGTACATTGGATCTTTTTGGGTGATGGCACATTTTCATATAAAATTCAATGGATAATTCGCCCAGGCATTGCAAAGAATCCGTTCAAAAGACACTCCGCCCGTATCCACGAAATGTTGCATCTCAAAAAGCGCCCCTGTAATTTGTACGCTATTCTGGTATGAGAAAAAGATGACGTTATTTTATCAGGGACATTGTTTTATTCTTTAGGGGGACGTTAACATGGACATTCAGTTAATTTACATCACCGCCAGCAATATGGCGGAAGCCAAATCCATCGGCAGATTGCTATTGGAAAACCGGCTGGTGGCGTGTATCAACCTTGTCGATAACATGCAGGCAATGTATTGGTGGGAGGGTAGCATTCAGGAAGGTCATGAAGTGGTCATAATCGCAAAAACAACCGCCGATCGGGTCGCCAGCGTTATTGAAACCGTTACTAAAGCCCACAGTTATGAGTGCCCCTGCGTGGTCAGCCTGCCGATTTCAAACGGCAATCCTTCTTTTTTAAATTGGATTAAGGCAGAAGTTCAAATTGAAATATAGCTAGCTATATTTGATACAGTTTCGACCCGAACGTTTGGCGCGATAAAGCGCGGCATCCGCGGCCTTGATGACCTTTAACGGTGATTCAAAACGGCTGTCCGGTGCGGCCACACCAATACTGACGGTGACATGTACCTGTTTGCCATTTTTCTGGGGCCCCGTTTTCCGATTACTGGACGAAGACCTTTTTCTGGCGCTCTGCCGCACAATGAAGGGCGTATGTGAGAGTTTCTGGCGATAACTTTCCAAATGCTTTTTCGTCTCATCGACCTGCTTTCCCGGAAAAATGGCAGTAAATTCTTCCCCGCCATATCGAAATGGTTTTGCCCCACCTGTCATTTGCTGCATATGGACCGCGATCATTTTCAAAACCTCATCGCCTGTTTTATGGCCATAAGTATCATTGAATTTCTTAAAATGGTCCACATCAATCATCGCAATGACATATCGCCGTCCTAAGCTGGACAGTGTTTCATTCAAACTTCGCCGCCCCGGCAAACCTGTAAGATCATCATGATATGCCATTGAAAAGGATGCTTCAATCAGAGAAGCGACTAATATCAAGCCTGCCGCCCCACATGCGGCATTGAAAGACAGCGCCTTGCCCGGCACCCCCAGGCAAAGCAAAAATGCCGTAAAAGCGCCTGCAATCCCTGCCAAAAGGACATCTTTCTTGCGATAGGTTTGTGCAACAAGGGCCGCGTCTACTATAATCAGAAAAAGTGGCGTCGGTCTCACTGAATTAAACCGCAGAAAACCCAAAAGCTTCTCCACATGGCCCCAAAACAACAGCCCCCATTGATTGAGAAGCTGAAAGAACGAACCTGTCAACGTGCTTTTAATTTGAGTAATCCAAGGGGCAATATGCGAAAATGCCGGTGGCATCCATAAAAAGGCTTGAAGCGTCAGCAGACATAACCAAACCATTTTCCACCATGGTGATAATCTCTGCCATCGCCACCGGGATAGAAGTGCCAATTCTATAAGGGCAATGGATAAAGCCAATTCCAAAAGGTCAAGCGGTGGGGTACGACGAAATTGCCAGTAGGTCAGTCCCAACAACCATGAGGCAAGCATCATGCCGGCTTTCTGAAAGCGCCAACCCAGAAGGGTACCCATCCCTAAAACGATATAGGGAAAATAGGGAAAAAGGATCAGAACTGCATTGAGTTCTTTTTGATGGGACGTAACGATTGACCATTCCTGCCACCGAGCAGCAATGAAAATCGTTCCTAAAAGCACACCAACAGGAACGACAAAGGGGTAACATCGACGACAAATAAGGATTATCTTCATAGATCATGAGGGGTGTTAGCGAATCACTCCCGATTAACTTTTAACCACTAGAATAGCCGTGCCTTCCAATGCCCGAACCAATTTGACGCCTACGTCGCCCAATACGAACTCTTCGGCCTTGCTTTTTCGTTTCCGGCCGATAACCACCATATTGTAGTTGCCTTTCTTGAATTGGTCAATAATCCCCTCCGTAACCGTTGGGTAAGGGTCCGTCACCAGTTTCAGTGTAATCTGATTTTCACTAAATCCCTGGGACACAAGCGCCTTTTTGGTATCCTCCAGAAATGTCAAAAAGCGTTTGTGCTGATTGCGCATAAATTTCTCTCCCATCAACTCTTCGCTGGCGGCTGGCTTTCGAAATACATGAAGAAGGGTTATGTCTGGTTCACCGGGAATGTTATAGAAATCCACAAGATAGTCCAAAACGCGACGGGAGCTTACCGAGTCATTTAAGGCAACAAGGATTGACTTTTTCATGCGGCTCCTCCTCTTAACTTCGATAGCGGCGCAACACGCCTATAACGAAACAAGATACCCTTTCAAATCTTCCAGAAGCTCGTCTACAAATTCATAGAAAACGGTGGCACCCCCGGTGAAATGAAGGAGAATATCATTTAACATTCTTGGAATATAAGGATATATTTTCTTTAAGTTAAGAAACCGGCTCTTATGAATAATGGAAAAATCGCTCAGTGCAAGTTTGGTATAGAGGTCTCCATAGGTATAGTGATCATTGGTAATCATGTAATGATTATGAAACCCTTTCCCCACGGCATAGGCAAGAACATTTCCCAATCCAAAAATATCTAAACTAAATGGATTTTCTCTTGCGTCATAGTCATAATCGAAATCAATCCAGACATATTGGTTTGCTTTCGGATCAAATATCAGATGATCGTTACGGATATCCCCGTGCTTAAAGCCATGATGATGCATGAACTGGATCGCTTCAAAGGCGTCCACCAGTTTAAAGAGTATACCAGGCAAAACTTCGTCGAAATATTTCTTGTGGGGAATTCGGAACTTATCGATATACAGGTAGAAATTCGGCCCATGCACAATATCAAGCACCCGGATGACATTGCCTTTGGGATCAGTAACGGAAGTTCCCTGCATAAAAGAGCTATGGTTTTTGACAAGCGCCAGTATTTGGCCTTCCTTTTCAGGACTCCGAAAGCAACGAATGGCAATGGGGCCTATTTTTGTCAAAAAGGACTCAAAGAACGACAGCTTTATGATTTTTCTTTCCCCGGACTCGGCATGAACCGCTCGCTTGACCCAGAATTTGGGGTCCTCTACCCCAAACCGGCGTTCTCTTTCAAATCCGGTGACACGGTAACGGTCCTTCCCAACCAATATTTCATCCCCAAATTCAATGGCTGTGAAATCCGTGGTGTCGATGTGCAACCGAGGACGATTCATCCGTGCTATAATCCTTCAAGCAACCGCAGTGGCAGATTTCCCATGGCGCCTTTGACACTATCAAGAAAATTTTTAAGTCCGCTGTTTTCAATTACCAATCCCAAATGTAGACAGAGCAGCAAGATAGATTCAACGTCGTCATTATGAAGCCGTATCTGTTCACTGTGGTAAATCCTTAAAATTCCGACAACAACATTTCTGCATTTAATCGGAAATGACGCCATGGCGGTAATGCCCTCCTGAAGGGCGGCCTCCGGATATTGCACGCGTGGGTCTGTTTTTAAATCATCTACAAAAACCGGTTCACCCGTGACAAAAGCACTGTGTTTTTCGTTGTAAAAAACAGGGCCCTTGTCGATATAGTCTTCACTAATACCATGGCTGCTGACATGAAAAAGTTGCTTTTCTCGTTCGTCGTGCAGCAAGATGCTGCTGGCTTTGAACTCAAATGTGCGGCAGAGGCCTTCAATTAAATGATAAATGAGCAGGTTGAGGTCTTCATAGGTTGATATGGCATTGCTGATGGCTTTAAACTGTTGAAGGTACAACTTTCTTTCAGGATTTGCCGCCATAACCGCCCCCCTTGTTAAGTTTATAGGTGAGAGTAATAACGCGTTTCTCCTTTCATTTAAAGTAACACTAAAGCTGAACTGAATACAACAACAGAACGCCAGGTTGAAAGTCATTGAAGAAAGGTGCCTATCCCTTAATTAAATTTCAAACGGATTAGTCCACCACAGGCAGAATCGGCTCAACGGCAGTTACGATGATTCGATGTTTTTCCTGCTTCCATTTGACATCGACATCATGGATACAGACACCATGCGTTCTGTCCGAGGTTTCACCGCCGTAGTAAGCGGGCCGGGGATCACTTTGAAGAATCTGAACGATTAACTGGCGAAATAAGGGCCATTCCTTTTCCAAGTGCCGACACATGACGTCTGCTTCCGGTGAGAATTCAACTGAAAAGATGGGAAACGGTTTTTCCGCCGCAAAACCGGCTGATGCTGTGGGAAGGCTGTCAGCATAGGGAAGGTAGGGTTTGATATCAAGCACCGGGGTCCCATTGAGGAGGTCCACACCGCTCAGGTGAAGCCGAACCCCGGATGCATCGCTGCAAATTTGCTCCAATTTGACCGCTGACATACCAAGACGGTTTGGCCGAAATCCGGAGCGGGAAGCGAATACCCCGATGTGCCGGTTTCCTCCAAGCCGAGGTGGCCGAACGGTCGCCTTCCAGGCATTCTGTGGGTTGGCATGAAAAATAAAAATGATCCACAAATGAGAAAACGCAGACAGTCCCCGTAAAGACTCATGGCTCCCATAGGGGGGGAAAAGTTCAAGTTGGGCCCGAGCCGCCGGGGCCAAACCTGGCTGACGCGGAATCCCGAATTTTTCTTTAAAACATGAGTGGATGATACCGATGGGTTCCAGTGAAAATTCCATACATACGATCAAGCTTGGCGCAAAAGTAACAAGCGGCACAAAGAAAAAACGCTGTAATTTGAACAATTACAGCGCTTATATTTATTTTGGTGGCGATGCAGGGATTTGAACCCCGGACACTGCGGATATGAGCCGCATGCTCTGACCATCTGAGCTACATCGCCTCAACAAGGCATGTCATCTACCAGCTTCTTCGAATCGAGTCAAGTCGAAACAACAGGTTTTTATCAGGATGCTGGTGAAGAGCTGGTCACCTCAACGGTAAATTCCTCTAATTCATCCGGCAAGTCACTAAAAACAACCATAAAAGGTCGTTTTTGACCCGGTGGAATTTTGACGTTGGCCTTATTATCGCCCTCTCGGTTTCCGAGCTTTTTCTTGATGTCCAATAGGTCCATCGTTGATAATTCGAGACCTGAAATCACATTGCCGCTATATATGGTTTCCGTTTTGGAAAGGACCTTCCCCTGAGAAAACAACTTGGCCGTAATTTTTATGAAACTTCGATGGTCTTTATAATCATTCTGAACCTCGCCTGTGATTACAAAAAGCTTCCCCGTTTTTTCGTTTTCAACAAACTGGCTGTTTACGTTTGAGGTACTTATCTGCAAGTTACCTGGGTCTGGTGTTTTGGTCGGTACCATTTTATCCAGGAAGGGAATCTGAACATTCTTCAGGAAGGGAACGTCGATTCCTTTACTCTTGAGGAGCACAAGGGCCCCTCCCCCACCAAGCAATAGGATGAACAGGACAATTAGAAGAATCAGGAGAACTTTAGGACCATCTTTTTGGGGTACCGTTGTTTGTTGAAGCGAAATATCCTCTTCAAGGATTTCTTCTTCACCTTCCGCGGGTTCCGTTTCCTCTAAAAACGCTTCATCATCATCCGGAATTTCAGGCACCGCATCATCAGGGAAGTCAAGATCCATATCATCTTCGAAATCCTCAGCCTCTTCAGCGTCTATGTCTTCGGGGCTCAACGCATCTTCCCCTAACACCTCATCAGATACCGCCGATCCCTCCATCATTAAATCAAGTTCAAGTTCTTCTGTTTCTGGTGCCTGTTCCGAATCTTCCGCCGCTTCCGCAGGCTCCTCTTCATCGAGCGATAGATCCAGCTCGAGCTCCTCTGGCTCTGATGCTGCTTCTGAATCTTCTGTCGCATCCGATGGCTCCTCCTCATCGAGCGACAGATCCAGCTCAAGCTCCTCTGGCTCTGATGCAGTGTCTGAATCTTCTGCGGCCTCCGATGGCTCCTCCTCATCGAGCGACAGATCCAGCTCAAGCTCCTCTGGCTCTGATGTCTGTGACGCCTCTTCTGGCGCTTCTTCATCGAAATTCAGTTCCAGTTCAAGGTTTTCCAAATCCGACATATCTTCTGTAACGTCGGCTTCATCCGCAGCATCAGCGACAACATCCTCTGTTTCCGAATCATCTCCTTCAAAATCTAATTCCAGGTCTTCCAGTTCAGCCGGTGGGGACTCTTCTTCCTCCTCAAACATCTTATCAAGATCCCCCAAATCGATTTCAGACGGAATGTCTTCCTGTAAGCCGGATGCTTCCAACTCTATTTCCTCGTCCAGGTCTAGTTCAAGCTCCGGTTCATCCTCCTCATCTTCAAGATCAAGCGGTTCTTCGTCATCTGCCTCGTCTAACATTTTTTCAATGTCTGACAAATCCAGTGAATCTTCCTCCGCTGACATATCTTCCTGGTCAAGTAGCGCTTCCGTTGCAGATTCAGAGCCCTCTTCATCGAGATCCTCCATTGACAGCATTTTTTCAATGTCAGAAAGATCCATATCATCTTCAAAGTCTTCATCAATCGTTTCTTCAGCCACCGATGAACCATCCGTTTCGTTTTCTTCCCCACCCACCGTGCTTGCATCGGTGGCAGTTGGTTCCTCCGGTAACGTTGAAGGTGGTGATGGAGGCGGGCCGGTGTCCTGACCGGACTCGTCCGTCAGAGCCTCTTCCTTTGGCTCCGACGTCGGCGGGTATGCCGTAAAAACGTGTTTGCATTTGGAGCATCGCACTTTAGAGCCTTCAGCTTTCAAAAGACGCTCATCCAAATTGAATCCGGTTTGGCAGTTTTCACAGGTAACGATCATAATGAATCCTCACTGACTATAGGTTCAGTTGAAAAATTCCTGGCAGGTTTCTATACTTTTCAGCATAATCAAGACCAAAACCCACCAGAAAACCACTTTCAATGACATGGCCGGTGTAGTCGATTGAAACTGTTGACTCCCGCCGCTCTTGTTTGTCTATCAAGGCGCAAACTTTAACAGAGAGAGGGTGCTGCGATTTCATATATGCTGTCAACTTTTTAAGCGTATGCCCCGTGTCAACAATGTCTTCCACAATCAAGACATGTTTGTTTGTAATATCTTTCTGCAAAGGGGTTGTGAACCGGAGCTCACCAGACGAAAAAGTGTTCTCGCCATAACTGGAAACGCCTAAAAATTCAATGGTTACGGGGATGGTCAGGCGGCGGGACAAGTCGGCTAAAAAAATAAACGCGCCTTTTAGAATACCAATAAGAACCACCTCTTGATGCTGATAATCGGATGAGATCTTTCGGGCGAGGGTCTCTATGGTACCTTTCAGGTCGTCTGCTGTCAGAACGGGAACTAATTCAGCCATACTTTATTGAAGTCACTTTCAAGTGTTCGTTGTAATTTGTAATAGCATTCAAACACTCCGTATGGCTTCATTGGTACCGACAATAGTTCTCCTTGTCAATGATTTTGAGTTGTTAGAGTCCTTCTGCAGCCATTTTTTCTATTAGCTCTTTTTGTTTATCGGTCAGAGTCTTCGGCATCTTTACATGTATTTGAACATACAGGTTACCCGCAGCACCCCCCTTCATCTGTGGCATCCCATGGCCGGGCAGCCGCATTTTTGTTTTATGGTTGGTCCCGGGCGGCACTTTTAAACTGAGTTCTTTTCCGTCAATGGTCGGTACAGAAATGGTGGTGCCTAAAATTGCCTGGCTTAGCGAAATATTCCGTGTAATGATGAGATCATGCCCTTCTGCCTTAAAAACGGAGTCCTGCAACATTTTCGCCTGGATAAACAGATCTCCCGGTGCCCCCCCGTAAGGACTTGGGTTGCCTTTACCGGAAAGACGAAGCTTCTTACCGGAAATCATCCCTTTGGGAATATTGACGGTGATCTTTTCAGTCCGGCCGCCGTGCTGCAACGAAATCGTCTTCTTGGTCCCGGTGGCTATTTCTTTGAGGGACAACGGCAGCTCATAAACCAGATCGGCACCCTTGGGGGTTTGCTGGCCCCCACCGAATCCACCAAAAGGTCCACCACCACCGAATGAAAACCGGCCACCGCCTTTACGGCCGCCGAAAATATTTCCCCCCAATCCGAATTCTCTCAGGATGTCGGACATGTCGAATCCCCTGAAAATATCTTCCTGAGAAAATCGCTGATGAAACCCATTGGCACCGAATTCATCGTATTGCTGTCTTTTTTCCTTATCACTCAATACCGCATAGGCTTCACTGATCTGTTTAAATTTATCTTCAGCTTTCTTGTCGCCCTTATTTTTGTCCGGGTGATATTTCATGGCCAGTTTTCTATAGGCTTTTTTAATCTCCGCATCCGACGCTGTTTTTTCAACCCCTAGTAGTTTGTAATAGTCTTGTGTGGCCATCTTCCTATTGGTGTCCTTCCTTTAAAAAAGCGTATTTTATTGAAATATTAACCTGTTTCCATAAAAAATAAGCTGCAGCCCGCATGGTGTCAAGTCGGCCTTTCCAGCGTGTTTCACAAGACTATCCAATACATTGGGGCGGTGAGGCTGTGTGCCTGCCTTTGGCCTTCAACGCCACCATCAAAACAGAAAGTGCGGCCGGTGTCATACCATCAATACGGGAAGCCTGGCCAAGAGAACCGGGACGAATGGTGTCAAGTTTACTCCGAAGTTCATTTGAAAGTCCGTGTACGGAAGCATAGTCAAATCCTTCCGGCAACTTGATGTTTTCAAGATGCTGAAACTTGGCTATTTCCTTTTGTTGCTTTTCGATATAACCTTCGTATTTAATTTCTATTTCAACCTGTTTGCCCACCTTTTCATCTATATCAAAATCGCTTTTAGCAAGCTGGGCCACTGCATCGTAATCTATTTCAACTCGCTTTAACAATTGATCAAGACGGACGCCATTTGCAATGGGAGGCGTGTTTCGGCTTTCAAGATATTCATTCACCGCCTGGTCCGGTTTGATGACCACAGATCGGACCCGCCGAATCTCCTTCTGGATAAGCTCTTTGCGGTCTTTCATCTCCTGGACCGCTGGTCGATCAACGAGCCCCAATTCATGCCCAATTTCCATCAAACGCAAGTCAGCGTTATCCTCACGCAACATGAGCCTATATTCTGCTCTGGAAGTAAACATACGGTAGGGTTCGCTGGTGCCCCGTGTAACGAGGTCATCTATCATGACGCCCAGGTATGCCTGGGATCGGTCCAAAATAAATGCCGGTCGACCCTGAACACGACAGGCGGCATTGATGCCCGCCCAGATGCCTTGGGCTGCCGCCTCCTCATATCCCGACGTACCGTTAATTTGGCCCGCCAGAAATAGTCCCTTTATTTTCTTGGTTTCAAGGGATGGCAAGAGTTGAATCGGATTCACATAATCATACTCTATGGCATAGGCCGGTCGCATGATCTCCGCATCGGCCAACCCGTTCACCGACCGTACGAATTGGACCTGCAAGGCCAGGGGAAGACTGTTTCCCAGTCCACTGGCATAGATCTCCTCGGTGTCAATGCCTTCAGGTTCCAAAATGATCTGGTGCCGATCCTTATCTGGAAATCGTACAATTTTATCTTCAAACGATGGACAATAACGTGCGGGTGTCCCCTTAATCACACCACTGTAAAGCGCAGAATGGGTCAGGTTTTTTCTTATAAAATCATGGCTACCGGGGTTTGTATAGCCGATATAGCTTGGTAGCTGTGTATTTGATACCGACTGCGTATAATACGAAAATGGTTTAGGGGGGGCATCTGACGCCTGACATGTAAAACTGTCAAAATCAATACTTGATTTTTTCAACCGCGGCGGTGTTCCGGTTTTCATCCGGCCGAGTTTAAATCCATGCTGACATAGGCTTTCTGCCAGCCCATAGGCGGCAAACTCTCCGGCGCGACCTGCCTTGAACGAACAGGTGCCGATATGCACAAGGCCGCTTAAAAAAGTGCCTGTGGCGAGCACCAGCATTGGTGCCTGGTATTGAAACCCGGTTTGGTCTATGACCCCCTGAACGCAGCCATCTTCAACGACCAGATGTTCAACAAGGGCCTGTTTAAGATCTAAATTTGGCTGGGTCTCCAATACGGCCTTCATTGCAATGTGATAACGGATTTTGTCGTTTTGAGTCCTTGTGGAGTGGACGGCCGGTCCTTTTCGCGTATTGAGTGTCCGGTATTGAATGGCGGTTTTATCTGTTATTTTGGCCATTTCTCCACCAAGCGCATCGACCTCCTTGACCAGTTGGCCCTTGGCCATACCACCGATGGAGGGGCTGCAGGGCATCGCCGCCACCTTGTCCAGATCAATGGCAAGAATGAGTGTTTGGCAGCCCATGCGAGCCGCTGCGAGGGCCGCCTCACACCCGGCATGGCCAGCACCCACAACAATAACATCATATTTTTTTAAATTCATCGCGGATAACTTCTTTGTAATAACGACGCGTAAAGCGTCCTACACCTTTAATTAGGGTGTCAGTGAAACGGTCTGACCAGAAGGGGTTGACCGCTGTGCCATCACCCTTGCGGTAATTAAGTATTAGATATAGTATCAGTGCAGCATATGGTCAAGTAGAGGATATATTATGAAACAACCATATTATGACCTAAATACATATTTCCGGAAAAAGTTTGGCTGCCGGGTTCAAAAAATTACCGTCGATGCGGGGATGACCTGTCCCAATCGGGACGGCACCCTCTCCAAAGAGGGATGTATCTTCTGCAATGACCGTGGATCCGGCACCGGTGCCTTTCAAATGGGTCTTTCCATCACTGAACAGCTAATGCGAGGAAAGGAAACACTTTCAAAACGTTATAAAGCCAATAAGTTCATAGCCTATTTTCAGTCTTTTACAAACACCTACGCCCCCCTTGCAACGCTTAAATCCCATTACGATGAAGCGCTTGCTGTGGAAAACATTGTCGGCCTCTCCATCGGTACCCGGCCTGACTGCGTCACCACACCGATCCTCGATTTATTACAATCGTACGCAGAAAGCCGGTTGGTCTGGTTGGAATACGGGCTTCAGTCAACCCATAATAAGACCCTGCAAAGTATCAACCGGGGCCATGATTTCAGCGCATTCTGCAAGGCGGTAGAAAACACCCGCCACCGCGGTATTCAAATCTGTGCCCACGTTATTCTTGGGCTTCCTGGAGAAACCCGTGCCGATATGCTGGAAACGGCTCGTAGGGTTGGAGAGCTCCATATCGATGGCATAAAACTACACCTGCTTTATGTGGTGAAGGGAACCCGCTTGGCATCACTTTATGAACAGGGGCACTATCAGTGTCTTGACCAGGATGAGTATGTGGCGATCGTTTGCCGCTTTTTGGAGTTACTCCCACCGTCCGTTGTTATTCAGAGACTTACGGGAGATCCCCACAGAGAGGAGTTGGTCGCTCCGGCCTGGGCGCTGAAAAAATCGGACACCCTTAATTTAATCCGTGAATATATGGCAAAAACCGATTCCTACCAGGGGAAGACCTTGGTAGAGGCACCCATCTAATACCCAAATTCCGCCAAAAGGTCGTCCACCAGGTCTTGCTTCATATCTTCAGACGTTGTCGATTCACTGACACCTTTTAAAATTTCCGTCTTTTTCTGAACATTTTCAGGGGAACTGTCCTTTCGGATGTTAAGGATAAGAAGCACTTCAACCAACCAGTCTCTGATCTGATTCAAGTCCGATATCATTACTTCCATTTTCTGCCGTGCAACATCCTGAAAGGACTGCGATCCAATGATATCAAACAGGCAAGACTTGATGGTGGCCAGCTCCTTCTGAACAGTAACAACAACTTCTTTTGTTTGGGAGGGCGCCTGCTGGAGATTTGTTTCAAGTACAGCAACACTTTCCGATAATCGATCCGCATTATCTAACACTTGGCCCGCAGCGGTTGCCATTAACTCGATGACGTTTTTCACACGAAGTGCTACCGTTGGGGCCTGTTCCCCAGCACTGGTCAGTGGGGTCTCTACATTCTTTAAATTTCGGATTAGGGTATTTATCTTCTGAGCCAAGACAGAAAGCATCCCTTCGGCATCAATGCCCGCTTCCCACTTGTCATACTCTCCCCGCAGGATCGATTCGGTAACTTCAACCAGAGATGCAATATGTTTGTCGATACTTTCGGCACTTGCCATGGGGCGCCTCCGATGTACTTTTCCGCAATGTAATTGATAACGCATCGTAAAAATAGCATATATGATTTAAGGACCCATATGCTAATCCTTGAATAAAATCAACACCGATATCGTTTTTGGTGTTTATAATGCGCCTCTTTTGCCGCATACATTCTCTGATCGGCAGTCTTGACGAGTTCATCGGGATGGGTTTGATCGGTGGCGGCGGCCCCTAAACTCACAGATACCTGGAAGGTCCTGCTTTCGTCAACCGGCAGATAAACATTATGAAACGTTGCGCGATTCAATCGATCAATCAATTTCAAAGCGCCGGCGAAATTTGTATCGGATAGCAATACCAGAAACTCATCCCCCCCCGTCCTGGCGACTGTGTCGGTATCCCTTATCGCAGATTTTAACAAATTACCGACCCGTACAATAAGCTGATCGCCAATGTCATGACCATATTGATCATTGGCCTGTTTCAGCCCGTTGACATCGGCCACGATAATCGCATGATCAAGCCCGTAGTTGGTGTATTTTTCTTTCTCCAACCGCAAGGTGTCATTCATATATCCTCGATTGTAAAGCCCGGTCAATGGATCGGTATTGGCCTTTTCTTCCAGTTGGCGCATAAGAAGTTTATTATGCAAAAAGGCACCGAGAGATTCTGAAAATAATTGCCGCACCCCCTCATCTGTCTTTTCATTTTCTTCAAAAAGGATAATGCCTACCCGCTGCCCCCCACCGCCGATCAGATAGAACTGCTGGGTCCTTGGCCATGGAAGGAAATGGCCAGGAATTGACTGAGAATGATGACTTTGGACCTCTCTAGAAAGATATCCCCCGGTTAACTTTTTTACCTGTGATGACGACAGCCCGCACGCTACCGACAGCCATACACTGCTGGCACGGGTATCGTTGACAATAATCGCCCCACTTTCTGATCGGCAAATTGGCAGAAAAACATCCAGGAAAAAATCAAGTACCTCCCTGGGGTCCTTTGCGTTTTGCATTCGAGTTTGAAGCTTCACAAGATTGGAGAGTATTTCATTTTTTCGCTTAATCGTATCTTGCTGTTCCCGTATTTTTTCGATGAGTTCAATTTGTCGGGTAGTATCACTAAAAAGAAGTAGGCCATGCCCCCCATCGGAAGTGCTCGAAAATGTCTCTGTAATATATCGCCCGCAAACATGATGCGTCTTTTTTTTCTGATGGATGTCTTGAAACTTGTTCTCTGCCGGACACCCATTACAGGGGCTTGTTTTGCCCAAAAGCGTAAAACACTTACCGGTGTCCTTGAACGGAAACAGTGCCTCACCCGCCTTGTTTTTCCTCTGGATATCGAACGTTTCGTCAATCAACACAAGCGCCTCGGGCAATTGATCGATTGTTTGAGTCAACCGGCGATTTTCCTCTTCCTTTTTTCTTTGCCGCTGTTCGGATATGATGATTTTTGCGTTCAACTCCTTCCTGGCAAGGTCTATCGTTTTTAACGCTGTGATTTCCCGGGTTACATCAAAAAGTGTCAGGAGATAATAGCCACCAATCTCGGCCATTTTTTCCTTGATAAAAATCTCGCTTCCATCCGGTGTCTCAACGATGTGGGGAATTGGCTGGGCAGTGGCCAATGTTTTTTCCAGCAACGGGCACTGGTGGCAGGGGGTATCGGTGCCAGCCAACAACTGGTGACAAAAATATTTTTCAAGTCCATTGGTTCCCTTTTGAAGTATCCCTTTTGCGGCCTCGTTCATATGTAAAATACGCCGTTTCCCATCCACCACCAGGATACCTGTTTGGATCGCTTCAACCGGTGCCGACAACGCCGAAACGGCCCCCGGGAAACCACTACCGTCCACATAATTTTCATTGTTCACAACAATCACACCGTCACCCATTTTATCATAGATTCTTTTTTGCTTTATTATCGGTACATAAGCCATCGAACTTGAGCGAGGTCGCTTTTATCTCCAGGTTGCTGTATGATATTGGCATCAACCTTCTAACGTCCGCCTGTCTAAAGGCGTTATTTCGGCAAGGAACATGTTATGACATCCCATAATTATCGTCATTCCGACAAATTGTTGCCCTCTGTTAAAATTTTTCATGAGCTGATGCCTTACAAGGTGAAGGAAATCCTTCTGGTATCAAGTTCCTATGATGCATTTATCATGGAGGAGGACGGCCGTCTTGCAGGAAGAATCATACATGAATACAGAGGGTTGAATCTCTCACGGCCACCGAGACTAACATGGGTGTCCAGCGCCCAGGACGCTTTAGCCACACTGAAAGAACACCAATACGATATTCTTGTCACCATGCCCCGGTTGGATGACATGGACATTTTTGAGTTCGGGGAAAAAATCAAACGCGTGTCGCCGGATATTCCCATAATTTTATTAACACATACCACCAGCCCAATGTTAAGGGAAATGGCCCCGCAATGCCGATCGGTTTTCGACAGGATTTATGTTTGGCGCGGCAACACGGATCTTTTGGTGGCTTTGATTAAAAATGTCGAGGACCGTCTGAACGTCGAAAAAGATACCAAAACCGCCCTTGTTCGGGTTATTTTATTGGTGGAAGACTCGCCATTATACGCATCTTCCATTATTCCCCTGCTCTATCGTGAGGTAGTCCTTCAAACCCAGCGCGTAATGGAGGAATCGGTCAACGAAGAGCATCGTTTACTTCGGATGCGCGCCCGTCCTAAAATTCTCCTTGCAGAAACCTGGGAAGAAGCTCTCGCTCTTTATCACGAATACAAGCCATTTATTATCAGCGTCATATCGGACATCCGATTCCCAAAGAACGGCGAAATGGATGACCTTGCTGGTATCGAATTCTTACGGGTTGTTAAGCAAAAAACACCCCATATTGCCTTACTGAACCTAAGCTCAGACGATTCCCATAAAGAAGCTGTGCTGTCAATTCCCGCTGCGTTTATTAATAAAAATTCTACTGCGCTTCATAATAAAATAAGAAATTTCTTTATGGAGTTTTTAGGATTTGGAGATTTTATTTTTCGACTTCCAAATGGCAAGGAGGTGGGCCGGGCACGAAACTTAAAGGCGCTGCGCAAGGCCCTTCACACACTGCCCAACGAAAGCCTCCTGTATCATGCAGCCCGAAATGATTTTTCAATTTGGCTGATGGCCCGATCAGAAATAGAACTTGCCGCGCAACTGCGCCCCCTAACGATCTCTGATTTTTCTGGCCCCGAAAATATCAAAGCATATTTAATATCCTGCATAGAAAAACGCCAAAAAGAACGCCAAAAAGGTGTCGTTATGGATTTTACCCCAGAGGAGTATGATCCTGAAGGCGGGTTTACCAAATTGGGAACCGGATCAATGGGCGGAAAAGCCCGTGGGTTGGCTTTCATGGCATCGCTCCTTTATGGAGACACTTCAATTCAGAAAGAATTTCCAAATGTTGACATTTGCATTCCCAAAACGTTTGTCATTACTACTGAAGAATTTGACCTCTTTATGGATCAAAACGAATTAAAGCGTTTGTCTTTTGACACCCTCTCAGATGTGCAAATAAAACAATACTTTTTAAAAGCTTCTTTTTCGGATACATTGACACAAGCACTTGAGGTCTTTCTTGCTCATGCCACCTATCCACTGGCTGTTCGATCTTCAAGCCTCATGGAGGATTCGCAGTCCCAGCCTTTTGCTGGTATTTACAAAACCTATATGCTTCCGAACATTCATAGTGATTTTTCCATTCGATACAAAGGGTTGACAGATGCCATAAAACTTGTATTCGCCTCAACGTATCTTGAAGCTGCCAGGTCCTTTGCCGAAAGCACACTTCACCGGGTTGAAGAAGAAAAAATGGCGGTTATTGTTCAGCAAATTTTTGGGCAGCCCTATGGAGATTATTTTTACCCCGCCATTTCAGGCGTGGTACACTCCTATAACTTTTATCCCGTGGCCCATATGCTACCCGAAGAGGGTGTCGCGCATATTGCATTGGGGTTAGGAAAAACCGTTATGGATGGTGGTGTGTCCCTTCGTTTTTCTCCAAAACATCCTGAATTTTTACCTGGATTTTCATCTGTCGACGAAATTTTAAATAATGCCCAACGTTCGTTTTATGCCCTCAATCTCTCCTCATCTTGCAGAACGAATCTTGTGGCGGAAGACCTTGCCATGGTTCATCTGGAAATTGACGAAGTGACCGGCCATTACCCTGTCTCCTATCTATGCGACACCTATGTTCATGAAGAGCACCGCATTCGGCCGTCATTGCGCCATTCAGGCTACCCGGTACTGACCTTTTCGAATATTCTAAAGGGCAAGTCGTTCCCGTTGGCCGAAATTCTGTCACGCATTCTCGATGTGGGCCGAAAAGGTATGGGCGGTCCTGTAGAAATAGAGTTTGCTGTTGATTTTTCAAGAAAAAAACCGCAAAAATTTGCGATTCTGCAGATTCGTCCTTTGATATTGGACCGAAATCAACGACCGGTTAAAATTACCCCCTCGGAAATCAAAGAGGCTGTTTGTGTTTCTGACATGGCATTGGGCAATGGATGGGTTGACGATATTGAGGATATCATTTTCGTCAAACCCGACAGCTTTGACCCCGGCCAGACAATCCGAATTGCAGAAGAAATTGGTACTATTAATTATGGATTGAAGCAAACAGGCAAATCGTATCTACTTATTGGTTTTGGCAGATGGGGAAGTGCAGACCGGTGGCTTGGTATTCCCGTCAAATGGCAAGACATCTCAAGCGTCAAAGTCATGGTTGAAGTCAATTCCGATAAACTGAAAGCAACGCCATCCCAGGGCGCCCATTTTTTTCATAATATCACTTCCATGGGCATCAGCTATATTACCATTCAGCAGCATGCAGGGGGATCGATTGACTGGTCATGGCTTTCGGGTTTGCCGGTAGTACAGGAAAAAACCTATGTGAAGCACGTTACATCCCCTTCGGGGTTGGCCATCAAAGTAGATGGGAAGAATTCAAAAGCAGTTGTTTTACCACGCCGGATGCCATGATCCCGCGGTTGCTTTTGAGCATATTGCCGGTTCATTCGGGCATGGCCCCTTTGGCACGACGAATAGCAAAACAAAGGCACTTTATCTTTGCTACAGATAAAGTGCCTCTGTTTCGAATACTTACGCCTAAAGAATAATTATTATTTCCTTCAGAACAAAGGGCCAGTCACGTGGATTGTTATGCCTTTTGAACGTTTCGTGCGGCAGGCCCTTTGTTGCTGTCTTCAATGTCAAATAAAACGCGGTCTCCTTCAGCGAGAGTTTTAAAACCACTCATGGTGATAGCAGAGTAATGCACGAACACGTCAGCACCCTCTTCCTGTTCAATAAATCCAAATCCTTTTTTGTCATTAAACCATTTTACAGTCCCACTCGGCATAATAAAACCCTCCCTCACTTTTGGTTTACATCTGGCATGTATTTTCTACCGAAGCAACAGCACAATGAAATACACACCTAAAATAATATTGCTGAAAATGACCGTTTTCAAAACCGAAAACCGGCCTATGGACACAACATCAATGCGATGACAAATCGCCACCATTTTCCGACTCACGTCATTAACCTATTAATTTTATACTTCAATATTTATATCGCCGCAATCGCTCCTTTACGCTTAGAAATAGCACAGTATTGACCAGTTATATTGACTGTATCGATAATAGATAGATATACGAAGGGACACCAAAAGGTGATTTTTCGTGGCAATCTGATATGAACATTCGTTGAGGGATTTAACACCGTAGAGACAAGCCCTTACTTCAGATATTCAAACGAAAACAAATACTGATCGTATCTAATATCCGAATGATAGGTGCTTGTCAAATAGATTTTTATTTTTTTCTAATTAGAGCAATTTCAGCTGTGCCGATGGCTGAACCACCAGGGAATTGACGTTCTGAAATCCCCGAGGAAGCTTTCTTCCCCGCCGCCCGCGAACGCCGCAAAACTCTTCCAGGTTGCCAGGCTTCAGGGTAAGGTGGCGCTTCCCTGAATGTATTACCAAATTGTCCGCCGGGGAAATGATTTGGACAAACGTTAGCAATTCTTCCCCTGATGCCGCACGCTTCGGTGATATGCTTATAATTTTATTGCCTTTTCCCCTCGACATGGTCGGCAGATCCACAACGGGAAAAATAAGCATGCGGCCTTCATTGGTAATGGCCACCAATTGGTCTGAGGTGTGAGAATGAATCGCTGCCGGTGGTATAGGACTTGCGTTGGAAGGCAGGGTTAACAACATCTTTCCATTCTTATTTTTGGTAAAAAAGTCTGATAATTTAACGCAAAATCCGTAGCCCGCATCACTTGCCAACAAGTAAAGCGCTTCAGGGGGCCCCATGAGGGCGGATACGACCCTGGCACCCGACGGTAGCGCCAGCCGGCCGCTAAGAGGCTCACCATGGCTTCGTGCAGAGGGTAGGGTGTGGACCGGAAGTGAATAACTTCGGCCGGTGGAGTCAAGAAAAACCACCGGTTGATTGCTCCGCCCATGGGCAATATCCAGTGAGCCGTCCCCGGCCTTATAGTTCAGTTTTTCCGGATCCACCTCATGCCCCTTGGCAGCCCGGACCCATCCTTTTTTGGACAAGATGACCGTCACCTGCTCCACCGGCACCATTTCTTCCCTCGAAAACGCCTGGGCCAACGGCCGGTGGACAATCGGGGACATCCGCTCATCCCCAAAAGTTGCGGCATCGGCCTCGATCTCGGTTTTAACCAGTCGTTTAAGCCTTGCCTCAGAAGAAAGTATCTTTTCAAGCTCCGCTTGCTCGGCAGAAAGGCGATGTTGTTCTTCCTTTAATTTTAGCTCTTCAAGTTTTGCAAGTTGCCGCAACCTGAGGGCAAGAATTGCCTCTGCTTGGCGATCGCTGATGCGAAACCGATCCATGAGCGCCTGTTTCGGTTCGTCTGCGCTTCGAATAATCTGTATCACTTCCTCAAGCCGGGCAAAGACAAGTAAAAACCCCGCTAAGATATGAAGCCGGTCTGTGACTTTTTCCAATCTGAAAGTAAGTCGTTTCCGGACCGTTTCTGTTCGGAACAATAGCCATTCAGACAAAAGGTCAGGAAGATTGAAAACGCGCGGCCTGCCGCTAAGGTCAATGGCATTCAAGTTGACCCGATAGGTTCGTTCAAGATCGGTGGTGGCAAACAGATGGGCCATCAACGCATCCACATCTACACGGTTGGACCGCGGCACAATAACGAAACGGGTGGGGGATTCATGGTCGCTCTCATCCCGAAGGTCGGCAACCATAGGCAATTTTTTGGTTTGCATCTGGGTTGCAATCTGCTCCAGAACCTTTGCACCAGACACCTGATAAGGAAGCGCCGTCAGGACAATGTCCCCGTTTTCGCGTTCATATACGGCCCGCATCCGGAAGTGCCCGTTACCGGTTCGATAAATCGCCATCAAGTCCTCTTGCGGGGTAATTATTTCAGCCTCTGTTGGCAGATCCGGTCCTAAGACAAATTCACAGAGATCTTCCGTGGAGGCATCTGGATTTTCCAGAAGGTGAACGCAGGCACTGGCAACCTCCCTCAAATTATGGGAAGGAATATCGGTGGCCATGCCCACCGCAATGCCGGTCGCACCATTTAAAAGAATGTTGGGCAATCTGGCTGGCAACCTTACCGGCTCTTTCAAGGTACCATCAAAATTAGGCCCCCAGGTAACGGTTCCTTTTTCAAGTTCAGATAGCAGGAGTTCCGCGTAGAGCGATAACCGGCATTCGGTGTAACGCATTGCGGCAAAAGATTTGGGGTCGTCCGCCGCCCCCCAGTTCCCCTGGCCATCAATCAGTGGATATCGAAATGAAAAAGGCTGGGCCATCAGGACCATGGCCTCATAACAGGCGCTGTCTCCATGGGGATGAAATTTACCAAGTACATCTCCCACCGTTCTGGCGGATTTTTTATATTTTGAACCGGCCGAAAGCCCTAAATCACTCATGGCGTAAACAATTCGCCGCTGCACCGGTTTCAAGCCGTCCCCGATATGGGGCAATGCCCGGTCTAAAACAACATACATAGCATATTCAAGATACGCCTTTTCCGAAAACTCCTGAAGCGGAAGGTGTTCAATGCCATCCGCGATGGTGGTTCCTGTTTCCATAAACTCCCTGCAAAGATCTGTTATAAGTTAGACGAGGTTTCCTTTTTTTTCCAACCAGGTCCGCCGGTCCCCGGAGCGTTTTTTGGCCAATAGCATGTCCATAATTCCCTCTGTATCATCACCAGGCGGTAATGTAAGCTTTACCAGGCGTCGGGTATCCGGTGACATGGTGGTCTCCCTGAGTTGTATGGGGTTCATTTCACCAAGGCCTTTAAACCGCTGAATCTTAATAGCACTTTTCTTTGTCTCCGTCGCAATTCGGTCCAAAAACCCGGTTTTTTCTGCATCATCCAACGCATAGTAAACCTCTTTGCCTACATCAATGCGATATAAAGGCGGCATGGCCACAAACACATGCCCTCCTGCCACCAGGGGCCGAAAATGCTTAAGAAAAAGGGCGCATAGCAATGTCGCAATATGAAGGCCATCGGAATCAGCATCTGCAAGAATGCAAATCTTACCATACCGGAGGCCAGAGAGGTCTTCTGACCCAGGATCAACCCCGATGGCCACTGCAATGTCATGGATTTCTTTGGAATTTAAGATATTGGCACTGTCCACTTCCCATGTGTTCAATATTTTGCCACGAAGCGGCATAATGGCTTGGAATTGACGGTCCCTTGCCTGTTTTGCAGAACCACCCGCCGAATCCCCCTCCACCAAAAACAATTCAGATTGTGCAGAATCCTGCCCCACACAATCCGCCAATTTTCCTGGCAAAGCGGGCCCGCTAACGACCTTTTTTCGGGTCACCTGTTTTGCAGAACGCAAGCGTTTCTGAGCATTGCGAATGGCAATATCGGCGATTTGCTCAGCCGCATCTGTGTGTTGGTTGAGCCACAGGCTGAACGCATCTTTCACCACACCCGCCACAAAGGTGGCACTCTGCCGGGATGACAATCGCTCTTTGGTCTGGCCGGAAAACTGGGGGTCCTGCATCTTAACAGAAAGCACGTAACTGCATCGGTCCCAAATGTCTTCCGCACCTATTTTTATGCCACGGGGCACGAGATTGCGAAACTCACAAAACTCCCGTATCGACGCGAGCAGCCCGGTTCGAAAGCCATTCACATGGGTTCCACCCTGTGGGGTTGGAATGAGATTCACATAGCTTTCGGTAACAAGATCGCCTGCCTCCGGGAGCCATGCCACAGCCCAATCGAGTGTCTCTGTTTTCCCTTTAAATGTGCCCGTAAAAGGCTTTTCCGGCAGCAGTATATTGTCCAATGCCTTTTCCAGCAAATAATCCTGAAGGCCACCGGCATATTGCCAGGATTCAGAGGTGTCGGCCTGCTGGTTGTGAAAATGCACCATCAACCCAGGGCAAAGGACTGCTTTGGCACGAAGCGTATGACGCAGCCGTTGAATTGAAAATCGAGGAGAATCGAAATAATCGGTGCAGGGCCAGAACCGAATGATGGTGCCGGTATTTCGTTTGCCAACGGCCCCGATGGCGCTTAGGGGCTGGACTATCTCACCATGCTGAAATTCCATGTAATATTTTTTTGCATTCCGCATGACCGTCGTTTCAAGCTTTTCGGAAAGGGCGTTGACCACCGATACCCCGACCCCATGCAACCCGCCTGAAAACTGATAATTCTTGTTGGAAAACTTCGCTCCGGCGTGAAGCCGGGTAAGAATTAGCTCGACCCCTGGTATTTTTTCTTCCGGATGCAAATCGACCGGCATCCCCCGGCCATTGTCACGCACTTCCAGGGAATCATCGGGGAATAAAGTAACCTCAATTTTATTGGCAAAACCACCAATGGCCTCATCAACGCTATTATCAATCACCTCGTGAGCCAAATGGTTCGGGCGGGTTGTATCGGTGTACATACCCGGCCGGCGCTTGACCGGATCCAAACCATTTAAAACTTCTATCGCTTCAGCTGTATAGTTATTATAATTCATAATTATTGTTATTTTAACTAGTTAATATTAAAAAACGGGGTCTTTCTGCGCCTCATTTTGATCGGGATCAATTTCCTGGTCAGACAGGTCGGTTAAGGCCTGGCTTCTAAAGGCCCAGGCCCGCAGCACCGCCTGAACCAGCGTGGCCAAAGGAATGGCAAAAAAGATGCCCCAGAACCCCCAAAGGCCCCCAAAAACCAGCACGGCGGTTACGATCGCAATAGGATGCAGATCCACCACCTCTGACAGCAGCAGCGGTGCCAGTAGGTTGCCATCGATCAGCTGAATAACCCCATAGGCAATCATCAGGTACATGAATTCCGAGCTGACACCCCATTGGAAAATACCGACCAACGCCACCGGAAAGGTCACAACGGTGGCCCCGATATACGGAACAAGCACCGATAGTCCTACCAGTAACCCGATCAACATGGCCACTTTTAGGCCAAGTAGCAGAAAGGTAATATAACTTGCCGCCCAAATGATCAACACTTCCCAAAACTTACCCCGGACATAATTCCCAAACTGTCGATTCACTTCCTGCCACACCTTACCACTCATGCTTTGAGTTTCCGGCAGAAAGTTAGCCATCCAATCAAAAAGCTTTTGTTTGTCTTTCAGAAAGAAAAACACCATCAACGGCATGAGGACCAGGTAAACCAAAAAGGTCACAATCCCCCTGACCGATGCCATTGATAACGTCAGGATTTTTTGCCCCAGATTTCCCAATTCAGACTGTAAGATATCAATGAGGGCCGAAATGTGTTCCTGGGAAATCACACCGGGGTATTTGCTCGGCAGGAGCATGATAAGTTCTTTTCCCCGCAAAAACATATTCGGCAAATCACGCACAAATTGCCCCAACTGCACAGAGAGCATCGGCAGCAGCCCAAACAGCAAAAAAATCGAAAACGCCATGAACAACAAAAAAATGAACAACACCGCAGGGAACCGGGGCACATGAAGGCGCTCCAGGGGGGCTACCATTCCGTCAAGTAGGTAGGCGATAAACACACTGGCCAGAATCGGGGCCAGGGTCTGTCCCATCGTCACCATCACAACGGTACATAATACCAACAGAATAATCAGGATAACAATTTCTGGGTCTGTAAAGTGTCGCTTGAACCAATCTTGAAGAATATGCATGGCACAGCCATCCTTAATTTTTATCAAAAAAACGCATGCATTTTAAATGAAAGATGCATTTCAATCCCCGGTGGCATTGTCAACAAAAAATTGGGGGGACGTCCACCGCTTCGGCAATCCGATGATCCAACAAGGTGTGTCTTTCCTGTGTATTATTGTTTCGAATCCCTATGGCAAGGGCCTTTCGGGTGCCCACCAGCACGACAAGTTGTCGGCCGCGGGTCACTGCCGTATAAATCAAATTTCGTTGCAACAGCATGTAATGCTGAATAAGGACCGGCATGATAACAACTGGATACTCAGACCCTTGGGCCTTATGTACTGAAACCGCATAGGCCAGTGTGATTTCATCGAGGTCAGTGTAGTCATAGTCGACAGATTTGGTGTCGAAGTCGACGGTTACGGTTTGCGTCTCCTTGTTTATTTGACAAATGCGTCCCATATCACCGTTATAGACCTCTTTATCGTAATTATTTCGTATCTGCATCACCTTATCGTGCACGTGGAGTTGCTGATTGCCACGTAAAATCCCCTCCTTGCCCGGATTCAAGGCCTGCTGCAGGCATTTGTTCAAATTGGTGGCCCCCACCACCCCGCGATGCATTGGGGTAAGAACCTGAATGTCATCAATAGGGTCAAAGCGTCCCCACTCAGGAATACGCCGCGCGGAAAGGTCTGTGATAATATCGAGCACCACTTCAGGCGTTTCTTCCTCAATGAAAAAAAAGTCCTTCTGGGCGTTCGGGGATGACGAAAACGGCATTTTTCCTTCATTGATACGATGGGCATTGGTAATAATGGCGCTCTGTTTTGCCTGCCGAAAAATCTCGGTCAAAGTGACCACCGGAACAACGCCTGAAAAGATAATATCCTTCAGCACATTGCCAGCCCCCACCGATGGCAATTGGTTGACATCACCCACCAAAATAAGCGTAGCATGGGGCAACACCGCTTTCAGGAGATGATGCATGAGCACCGTATCAACCATGGATGCTTCATCCACGATCAGCAGATCGCAGGAGAGGGGGTGTTTTTCGTTTTTTTGAAACCCCCCTTTAAGAAAACTGTACTCTAGCAGCCGGTGAATTGTTTTGGCTTCCCAGCCAGTGGCCTCACTCATCCGTTTGGCCGCCCGGCCCGTGGGGGCCGCCAAGCAAATTTTCCCCGCAATCCGGGAAAAAATTTTTAAAATGGCATGAATGATGGTTGTCTTTCCAGTCCCCGGTCCACCCGTAATGACGAGCACCTTATGGTCGATGGCACCCTGAACGGCCGCCGTCTGATTTTTTGCCAGAGACATCGACAGTTGCCCCTGAACCCAATCCACAGCACGGGTGGCATCAATCGGCCGGATCTTTTTTGGCTCCTTTAAAAGTCGTTTCAGGTTGCGGGCAACACCGATCTCACAATGATAAAAGGTACTCAAATATACGGCCTTGTTGTTTTCCCTGAATCCCTGAACGTCAAAATTCAGGTCTTCGATCATGATCCTTTTTTCCGTTGCAATCGTCCCCAATGCAACCAGAATGATGTCCTTTTCTACCGTCAGCACCTTTTGGCATTCTTCGACCAACCGCTCATAAGGAACATAAACATGCCCATCATCGGAGAGTTGATGAAGGACGTACAAAATGCCGGCCTCTGCACGAAGGGTGGACGCTTTTTCAAAACCAAGTTGTTCTGCAATACGGTCGGCCGTAACAAATCCAATCCCAAAAATATCCGTCGCCAACCGGTATGGGTTTTCAGTAACAACAGCAATCGCGTCATTGCCATATTGTTTGAAAATTTTCGTGGCATAGGCAGCACTCACCCCATGCCCCTGAAGAAAGAGCATGACTTTTCGGATCTCTTTTTGCTCATTCCAGGCGTCTCGAATCATTCCGATGCGTTTTTTGCCAATTCCCGGAACCGCCTGAAGCCGATCCGGTGAGTCCTCGATAATATCGAGGGTCCCCTGACCAAACCGGTTTACGATACGCCTTGCCATCACCGGCCCGATCCCTTTGATGAGACCAGAACCAAGGTATTTTTGGATGCCATGAACCGTGGCAGGCACCATGGTTTTATAGGATAGAATTTTGAACTGTTCGCCGTACTTCGGATGGTTAGACCATTCCCCCGTAAGGGTCATCAACTCCCCGGGGGTCGGTGATAAAAGGCTTCCGACAACGGTTACCAGATGAGGCTGACCACGAACCTTTAACTTGGCAATGGTAAACCCATTCTCCTCGTTGTAAAAAGTAATCCGTTCGATCTGGCCGCGCAGTTCCTGGTATCGGTTTTCAGTATCCATCGGTAGCGCAATTCGGGAATGGTTAATATCGTTCTATAATGTTTTTTTCTTGAACCAAGAAAACGCTATATCCCTCAGCCGCCGGATGGTTTGCAGGCAGGGGGCTTAAAGCCACCCGCCCCAGTAGGAATTCCTTGGGGTCTGACCGCCCCACAGGACATTAGTTTTTTGACTTCCCCACTATGACATTTGGGGCATTTCGGTTCAGGATCTTGTGATGAAAGGGACAACTCCTCAAAACAGTGACAACAGCTGATGCACTGATATTCATATATGGGCATAACGGCTCCTCTAATCTCTCTTTTTTTCTAAGCCTGTTTTAAAAACACCATCATTCCTTTAAACGCATGACATTCAAAAATAACGGGTTGTGACATTAAGTGTCCCATAAAAATAGATGCAATCTAAACCAAGTCAAGGCATTTTCCATACCCAAAACAGCACCCGAGGGCCTCAAGGCTCTGTGGGCTGCCGCACCTCGTTGAAAATATGGGCATTTCGTTCCAGCATATCGCCGGTCAACAAATCGGCCATGGCCCGGCAATAGTGTTCTGTCGCGATGCCTGGTACAAGATTCAGTTTGTCAATATGCCCCAATAGCACCATGTTTTGCATCCGGGCATCGACCAACGTTTCATGGAATACACAATAATGCCGTATCATTCGCCTTTCGCATTCGTTTTGAATGTCAGCTTCCGTAACCGGGTCCGCCTGGCTCAATCGCACCGACAACGGCTGCCAGACGGTATTGTAGTAAATGGCAATACCGCCGTCCTTTAATGCGGTGTTGATACTTCTCAAAGCTTCATGCCGCTCCAACGCAATGACCATGTCTGCCCCATTACTCATGATAAGGGGGCTATGGACCGTATTGCCAATTCGAACCCGGGAAACCACAATCCCCCCCCGCTGGGCAAGTCCATGGGTGTCAACGCCCTTTACCCGAAACCCTGCATGGTCTGCGGCTCTTAGCATAATTTCGCTAATCAGACCAATCCCCTGTCCGCCTACCCCGCTGAGATAAATACTGAAATTTTCCATTGTTATATCACCTTATGGGTTAAGATCATGCCTTATTAGGCGCCGAAATAGCGGCGGCCGGGCAGGTTTGCCGACAAGATCCATCCCCGATACATAGGTCCTGATTGACGGCAATCTTGCCATCAGATGCCCGGGTAAAGGTCGGACAACCAAATCGCTCAACACAGGTAAAATGCTGCGTGCATCGGTCTTGGTCAATGTCGACCTGATAAAGCGCATAGCCTGGTTTTTTACGCCGTTCCCGGGTAAATTTTAGCATACAGGGATGCCTGGCAATGACGACGCTAAAATCATCAATCGCCACTGACTTTTCAACCAGTGCCTTCAATTTTGCCTGCTCGTAGGTATCCACCTCCTCGATGTGCTCCACCCCAAGCCCCTCAAGGACCTGCCGGATGGGTATTTTTTCTGTGGGTTCATTGAAATTTTTCCCGCTGGCAGCATGATCTTGATGCCCGGTCATGGCCGTGGTGCCATTCTCCATCACAATCAATGTAATGGCATGCTTGTTGAAAACCGCATTCAGAATGCCCGGCAATCCGGCATGGAAAAAGGTGGAATCACCCAAAAACACAACCACGTTTCTGGATGAATTGTAGAGCCGGAGCCCTGAACCGATAGCGGTGGATGCTCCCATGCACATCAAAAGTTTCCCCACCTCATAGGGCGGCAAAAATCCGAGGGTGTGACAACCGATATCCGCCACGGTAATGTCGGTGTCTTGCAGGGCCTGCTTGATTGCAAAAAAGGCGCTTCGGTGGCCACAGCCGGGACACATCTGGGGTGGTCGCCAGGGCACAGGCGGAAGGTCTTGCGGCAAGTCTCTTTTTTTAGTCAGCAAGGCCGGCCATGTCTTTCTCAGGATATCTGCAACTTTGTCCGGGGTATACTCGCCAATCCAGTCCTCCATGTCGAGCTTTCCGCTGATTGTTGTCTTTAACCCTTTGTCAAAGGCAATCGCCTTGATCTCTTTTTCAAAAACGTCATCCAATTCCTCAAGGATTTTCACATCATTATGGGTTTGTAAAAAGTTCAAAATTACGGTTTTAGGTAGGGGATAAACAGCTCCCAGCTTAAGGACATCCGGCTTTTCCCCTGCGGCAGCGTCAAGAACATCCATGAGGGACAAAAAGGGCAGCCCGGCGGTGATAATTCCTTTCTGCTTATTTCCATGATCGACAACCTTCGTCAACGACAGCAATTTGTCATGGAACACAAGGCCATTGAGCCTTTCAAGGGCCCGCCGTTTGGCCGGGAACACCAAGGGCGCTGCAATGGGAATGTAATTTTCATGGGTAGCATCAAATCGCGGAGTGGGGTCAATCGGTTCTGGTGCCCATCCACCAAAGAAAACCTTTTCCTTTGCATGGCAGACATGGGTCGTCAGCCTCAACAGAACCGGCATCATCTGTTCTTTGGAAAGCGCTACGGCCACTTTGTAAAACGCGTATACCTCCGAAGGATCTGAGGGCTCCAATACCGGCGTATAGCTCATTCTGGCAAGGTGTCGGTTGTCCTGTTCGTTTTGGGAACTGTTGGCGCCAGGATCATCCCCCAGCACAATCACCATCCCCCCAATCAGCTTCATAAGGGCCAGTTGAACAAACGTATCAGATGCCACGTTCAAGCCAACACTTTTAAAAAATACGGTTGATAAGTGACCGTTCACGGCAGCACCATAGGCAACCTCCGTGGCCACCTTTTCATTCGTCGAAAATTCAAAATAAAAGGGGCGCTTTTCTTTTGGGATGCTCTGTATGGCGGTGGCAATTTCCGGTGTCGGCGAACCGGGGTAGGACGTCACCACGCAAGTACCACTTTCAATCATGGCCCTCACCAATGCCGTGTTCCCCATAACAATTTCGGCAAAAGGGGTCTTGGTAAGCAGCATATCGCCCATTGATTTCATAGAATCTCTCCCTTAATAGGTCAGCACGGCAAACACGCCGGGTCGAATGGTCCTGAAGTCCGCGTTTTGGTGGCTAAAATGAAATTACCGATCGTCTTTGATTTTAATGGCACGCATACGGATTGTCAATTTTTGCCCGTGAATACCGGGTCTCATCCTTCTGTATTGAAGTGGGTATTGTAAAAGTAGCCGCTTGGTGAGGTCGCTTTCGTCACATTGAACTTAAGATATGTTGGCAATCGTCTGATTTGGTTACATGCGCCCGCCTCAATGGTTTGGAAAAAGAGCATTGGTATGTTAGGATGGCGACCATATATCAAGGGTCAGAATGGATACATAGCCGGCCAAACCATATGACCAATCGCTTTTATTCTCTTCACTAGCACCACGGAATAAATCATGACCGTTCAAAACCGAATTATGCTCCTTTCTGTTGGTTTGGGCTTCTTTGCCTGGATGATTGACGCCATATTGGATTATGCCATCTTTTATGAAAGCTCCTTTCTCGACTTACTTTTATTCAACATCCCCAACCACGAACTTTACATTCGATCCCTTATTTTTGGGTGTTTCACCTTATTTGGTATTATTGTCTCCCGCATCATCACCAAACAGAAAAAAATAGAAGCGCATCATGCGGAAACCGAGCAGCGGGGACGAACCATTTTTAATACCATCAGTGATCCGGTATTCCTTCACCCTTTTCTCGATCAGGGCTTTGCACCGTTTGTGGACGTCAATGAAACCGCCTGCAAACGGTACGGATACACCCGACAGGAATTTTTGAGGATGTCGGCACCGGACATTACTCAAAAAACGGACGCGGAGGTCCATGCTACCCAAAGCCATCGTCAAAAGTTGCAGGATGCCGGGCAGTTGATTTTTGAAGCCACCCATATCACAAAATCCGGAAAGGCGTTTCCGGTGGAAATAAACTCTTCGGTGGTTGAGATGGGCGGGCGTCCCATGGTTCTGGCCGTCGTCCGAGACATCACAGACCGGATACAGGTCGAAAAGGAACGTATTGCGCTGGAGCGACAGGTTCAACATGCCCAGAAACTGGAAAGCTTGGGGGTTCTTGCAGGAGGAATCGCCCATGATTTCAACAACCTGTTGATGATTATTCTCGGAAACACAGACCTGGCGTTGGATGAAATTTCGTCTATGTCGCCGGTGCATGTCAGACTTCAGGAAATAGAGCGAACGGCAAAGCGCGCCGCCGAGCTTTCAAAGCAAATGCTCGCCTATTCTGGCAAAGGCAATTTTGTCATTGAATCGGTTGATCTAAATGAGTTGGTGAATGAAATGACCCATATGCTTCAGGTCTCTATTTCCAAAAAGGCGGTGCTGAAATTCGATTTTGCCGATTACCTGCCTTCGATTGATGCAGATGCCACTCAAATTCGTCAAATCGTCATGAACCTTATTACCAATGCGTCCGATGCCATTGGCGACAAGAGTGGTGTGATCGCCATCAGCACGGGGGCCATGAACTGCAACCGGGAATACCTCGATACCACCACGATTGCATCTTTGCCCGGTATTTCGAAGCCACTATCCGAGGGAGTTTATGTATATATTGAAGTCGCTGACACAGGATGCGGTATGGACATTGAATGCCAAAAGAAGCTATTCGATCCATTTTTTACAACAAAGTTCACGGGACGCGGTCTTGGCATGGCAGCTGTCCAGGGTATTGTGCGGAGCCATAAAGGAACAATAAAGGTTTACAGTGAAGTGGGCAAAGGCTCGACATTCAAAGTCTTGCTTCCCATCAGTCAGCGTAGCGATTTATTCCCCGAATCATCTGGTGATGCGGAAAAAGACCACCGCTGGCGCGGTAGCGGAACGGTTTTGATTGCAGATGATGAGGAAGCAATTTGTGCAGTGGGCAAACTGATGCTTGAAAAAATGGGGTTTCAGGTACTCACTGCGGCGGATGGTAGGGAAGCCCTTTCACAATTTCGTACCTATGAAGACCAAATTCGGTGCGTTCTTCTGGATCTGACGATGCCGCACCTGAACGGCGAAGAAGCTTTCAGGGAAATGCGCCTCATTCGTCCTGATATCAAGGTGATTATCACCAGCGGATACAATGAGAGTGATGCAACCCAACGTTTTATCGGTAAGGGCCTGGCAGGGTTCATCCAAAAGCCCTATTCCTATACGTCCCTCGCTGCCAAAATGAAGGAGATCTTAAGCGATCACAACAATGCCGGGCTGTTAAAAGACTAGCATGGGGTTGTCACAATACCGCCACACACCTGGTTTCGACCGTTTTGTTTCGCCTGGTACAGGTGGTTATCCGCAGCATGGATAAGGCATTCGGAAAGGTTTTCATCTTCTTCGAGTCCGGAAGCAACACCAGACACCCCAAAACTGGCAGTTACCTGAATCTGATGCTCACCAAACAGGATGGCACGGGTTGCCACCACCTGGCGAAGGCGTTCGGCAAGCTTTACAGCACCCGCCAAATCTGTTTCCGGAAGTACAATGAGAAACTCTTCCCCACCGTATCGAATAATCCAGTCTAGACCGGATCGGATCTCTTTTGAAATGCGTTCAACAAAAACTTTGAGGACCCGGTCGCCGGCCAGATGGCCGTAGGTATCATTGGTGTTTTTAAAATGATCAAGATCACACATGATGATTGATATCGGATGCTGATACCGCTGTGATCTTTTAATTTCATCGTTAAAATTATCGTTGAGATATCGCTTGTTGTGGGCACCGGTTAAGGTATCGGTAACCGCAAGGTTTTTGGCCTCCTGGTAGGCCCTTTGCAGAGAGGCCTGAAGTTCCAAAATACGAACGCCGGATTTGATCCGTGCAATCAGTTCCGCCTGATCAAACGGTTTTGAAAGATAGTCATCCGCACCGGATTCCAACCCTTCGATAATGTTCGCCTTTGAGTCTTTGGAGGTAAGGAGAATGATGAACACATATTCAGAACCAGACGTTGACCGTATCTTCTGGATAAGCTCCAGTCCGTTCATTCCGGGCATCACCCAATCCGTGATTAGCAGCGGCGGAATCTCTTTCTGAAACAGCGCCCAGGCCGCTTCTCCGTCTTCGGCAACAAAGACCGTATGTCCGAGGGTCTCCAGCATATTTTGTAAGAGCGAACGAGCGATAAAATCATCTTCTGCGATGAGAATTTGCATGAACAAAGCCTTTTAAGCGTCCTAATTTTTCTGTTGTAAAAAGGATATAAATTGGTCTTTTTGGGCCACCAGGTCATCCCATACCTTCCCTGCTTCCGCCAGGTTTCCCGACTGCCCAAGGGTCTCAAGCGCTTTTGCCGCCCCCGAAATCGGGTACGCACTTAAGTTCGCAGAAGCCCCCTTGAGTTTGTGGGCAATGTCAGCCAGACGCTCAGCATCGCCCTCATCGATGGTTTTCCGGATGGACATAACTGTTTTTTCAAGATCCGCCTGAAACGCCTGGAACAATTGGTCCAACAACGGTTTATTGCCCATGGCCCTGTCAAGGGCCTCTTCCATGAGGACTGGTGGCGAATGATCATTTTCTTCTGTTGGCACAAGAACCGCGGCCTGTTTCAACTGGGTCTGGTCTGATTTAGACAGCCATTTGGCGAGGGTTCTAAAAAGCTGCTGTGGATCAATCGGCTTGGTGATGTAATCATCCATGCCAGCCTCATAACATTTTTCGCGGTCCCCTTTCATCGCATGGGCGGTCATGGCAATGATCGGGATATGGCCCCCCGTCTTTTTCTCATGGGACCTAATCTGGCGAGTGGCCTCAAAACCGTCCGCCAGCGGCATCTGGATATCCATGAGCAGACAATCAAACACCTGCTTGCAAGCGTAGTCAACAGCTTCCTGACCGTTTTGCGCGATGGTGATCGTGTGTTCATGCTGCTCAAGCATATTGACGGCAACTTTCTGATTGATAGGGTCATCTTCTGCGAGTAGAATCAATGCGGGGTCCGTCCTGTATATCTCTCTCAAGGTATGCCGAGTAACCACAGGAACCGGGTTCTCCACTTCATTCAGCACCATAAGAATCGTATTAAAAAGTTCCGAGCGCTTTATGGGCTTTACCAGGTAGGCAGCAATACCCGTCTCCCGCGCCTGCTCGCCATCTCCCCGTCGGCCAATCGAGCTGAGAGCAATGACCTTTGGCAGTCCGAAACTCTCTGGGCCCTCATTAATTCTGGCCGCCACTTCGAAACCGTCCATGCCCGGCATCTGGATATCAAGCAAAACCAAATCATAAGGATGGTTTCCTCTAAAGGCCACGGCCAGCTCATCGAGGGCATCCGGGCCATTGGATACCTCACGATAAGACAGCCCCCAGGACAATACCATTTCCCGCACAATGGCCCGGTTCGTCTGATTGTCATCAATGATCAGAACATGTTTTCCTTTGACCGATTCCTCTTTTAAAACCCACCGGGGCATTTTTTGCCGAGAGGTCATTCCGAATCTGGCGGTAAAATGAAAGGCACTGCCGGCGCCAATCTGGCTTTCAACCCATATTTTACCCCCCAGCATCTGGGTTAGCTGGCTACAGATCGCCAGTCCCAAGCCGGTCCCACCGTATTGCCGTGTGGTGGATCCATCCGCCTGGCGGAAACTTTCAAAAATTGTTTCCTGCTTGTCTTCAGGAATTCCAATACCATCATCCCGAACGCTGAAATGAAGTACGACACTGTCGCCCTGAAGGCTGTCCACTTCACATTGGATCAATATTTCACCGTGAGACGTAAATTTAATGGCATTGCTGCTGAGATTAAGGAGGATTTGTCGCAGTCGGCCCGGGTCACCGGTCACAAAAACAGGCACATCCGTGGCCACCCGGCATACCAGTTCCAGTCCCTTTTCATGGGCTTTTGGAGCCAGGGACTCACCAATATCTTCCACCGTGTCCTGGAGATTGAAATCAATGCATTCAAGCTCCATGCGGCCGGCCTCGATCTTCGAAAAGTCGAGAATATTATTGATGATATCCAGCAGGGAGTGGGCGGATTTTCGGATGGTATTCAGATAATCACGCTGGGTGACACTGAGATCAGTTTCAACCATGAGCTCGGCCATACCAATGATTCCGTTCATCGGTGTCCGAATTTCATGGCTCATATTGGCTAAAAATTCACTCTTGGCCTGATTGGCCGCATCAGCGTCTTCTTTCGCCTTTTGAAGAAGTTCGGCGGCCCTTTTCCGGTCCGTGATATCGATAAACGCCTTCACAAGGACAGCGTTTCCATCCATTTCAAACGGCAACACGGTTTTGAGGACCGGTATCCGGTCCCCGTTGGCATCCAAGAGTTCTTCCTCCACCGACTGAATCTGGTCTTTTCGATCCATCGTCGGCCATGGGCCAATACCTTGCACCCGTGATACCTTCCCATAGGGTGCGCCGATCAGGTCGGCCGGCTTTTGATATTTTAACATACGAATCGCTGCATTATTGGTCCGTTTAATGGTGTGGTCCTTGTCAATCAGGATCAGTCCGAACGGCAGGTTATCCACAAACCAACTGGTCAGGCGCTCGTTTTTCTCCGCCGCCTGGCGGGCGGCTTCAATTTCCTTGACCTGCCGGTGGACCATAACGGAAATAATTATTGCAATAAGAATAAAAATGGCGCTGAGCGATGCGCCCATCAAAAAAGTTTTGTTACGTCCCATCGACAGGGCTTCACTGACCCGGCGCAATGCATGCTCATGATATTGACTGGTAAGCCGGTTGAGGCTTGCATTATGTTGGTTGATATCCGAAAGCACCGCTTTCACCTGATGGGTGAGGTCTTGCTGTTCTTTCATCAACAAGAAAGACTTCGTTCTTAGGCCATACAACCCACCCGTTCCGAGCCCTTTGATGAACTCAGATGTTTGCACAGGACGCTGTCCGAAAAGCAATGCAATCAATTCGGAAATATCCCTTGAAAAATCATTGCCATTAAACCCATCTACTGAGCGAAGTATGAAAAAAACCCGATTAAGACGCTCGAAGCAGGCATTAAAATGGTTATTTCGAAGATCCTTCAATTCATCCGGATTCCGCGTGGATGCCAGTTGCTCTGAAATAAGTGCTATTTCAACCAATTCACTGATTAATGTATCGATGTTGTACCGCTCTTGCTTGAACTCACTGTCGATAAACCGCCGTGCCATGGCAAGTTCATTTGCGGTGTCTCCACGGATTTTCTGGTATCCTCGGACCATAAGGGCCCGCTGGATACGAATCTTGCCACTGGCAATGGCAATCCGTTCGCGCAGGCTATTTATAAGATGCCGAATTTTGTCCAGGGTTATGTCCTGTTCAATATCGCTGTGCACCTGGATGAATCGTTGTCGCCAATCCTGTCCCTTTAGATGCAATGCATTCAATGCCTTGGCATCGGATGACATCCGATCAAGAATTTCGGGAACCTTGTCCGATGAAACCGGCGCCACTCTTTGCCGGTTGAGCGTTTCCAAAAGTTTTTCAACGCCATCCAAAGGAGGTACGGAGACAGTTGAAGGTTCCAGCAGGATAGCAAATTCTTCACGGATCTGCTGAAGAAACAAATTGAAAGCGATCGTCATCTTCAGATGCTGTTCGGTCTGCAGATTTGCCCTTTTGGGTTCATCTCGCACAGCGCTCATGTTCCGACCTGTAAGGTATATCGCCCCATGGATGACCATAAACCCTGCAATAACAAGTAACCAGAGGACGCTTACAATCCTGGATTTTGTTGATGGGAGGTGTTGTTTGGATGTCGAAATCATGGTGCCACCGATTTTGCAATCATGTCTTTGAGTTGGACCCACTCCATGGGATGAAACGCAGCGTCCTTATAAATGGTCGGCCAAACCCGGTGGCATGCCTGGTGTTGCAGTCGGCTCAAATACAACGGCGTGTTCAACCCAACATCGAATTCACCAAGTTTTTCCATGGCATCAATAATGTTTTCCCGTGTAATCTCACCTTGGATTGTGAGCAATGCATCTACTAATATTCTAGAAACAACATACCCTTCCAACGCACCAAATGTGGGTTGCTTGTTTTCGTCAATCTGTCTTAAATCTTCTTGAAATGCCCGAACAAGGGGGGCAGTGCCCTTTGGATGGGGAACCACCTGGGTAACAATAACCGACACGTCTTCCCCTGAAAGCAACATCGCCAAGGGGGTACTTCCCACAAAGGAGACATTTAGAAAAAGGGGATTAACATCACAGTTTCTCAATGTCTTTATAAATTTGGCACAAGGTTTGTAGGTACCTACCATGATGATGGCCCTGGGCTCCGGCTGGGTCAATAATATTTCCGCCACTGAGGATTCGACCGCCAACGTATTTCGCTCATATCGGGTATGCACCACCGTTTTTAGATCTGTCAGCCCGTGCCGCTGAAGGGCGGCAATGCCCCCGGCAAAACCGGCATCTCCAAAGCTGTCCCGCTGGGTGAAAAAGGCGATTTCATCGACGCCCACCCCGGCAATATCAACCAGGGCATCGACCATGGCCCCCACTTCTTCGGCATAGCTGGCGCGGTAGTTGATCACATAACGGTCCGGGGGGGTTTTCCGTAAAAAGCCCGCGCCGGTATAGGCACCAAAAAAAAGGGTTTTCTGGTCTATGGCAATGGGAACCGCAGCCGTTGCCGTAGGGGTTCCGACATTTCCAATGACAGCCAGAACCGTTTCATCAATCAAAAGCCGCCTCATATTGGGAGCGGTCCGCCGCGGTTCATACCTGTCATCAAGGGCCAGAAGGCGTAACGAGCGCCCCTTTATCCCGCCTTGACGATTCATGCGTTCAAAGCACGCCCTGACACCGGCCAGCATGTTTTGACCAAGTTCAGCCGCCGGGCCACTGAGAGCAGTGGACATCCCGAATATGATATCGTCCGCGTCTCCGGTTTCCGCATACGCCGGGACACGATACCCCAAGACAGGTGCCACGGATCCAACCGCTACCCATAGGAAGATTAGTAGTGTTGCCTGAAGTGTTCGTCGGGTGAAAAAACCATTTACAGATGGGCACGAAACAAGACCAACAATTGTCTGCATCACAACATATCTTCCTTTCACCTAAAATATTCCTTCTGATTGTTTCGGCCAATCCGCCGCTATACTTTACGGAAAATTTTCTTAAAACCGTATCAATCTTCAGTTAAAATCGTGGTATCAAACGATTAAATGTACTATGTTAAAATTCAGACGGTACTCATACGACAAGACCTGTCCTTGCACTATCAATTTATGAAAGTTTTAATTTACGAGTAAAAGGTCAAAAAGGAGGTCGGCAAATGGAAATGAGACTATTGGGACGAACAGGGTTGACGGTCAGCAAGTTCTGCTTTGGAGCCGGGATGTTCGGTTATTTTGGCAACACTGATGAATCATCCTGCAAGCGGATGGTTGACCGGGCCATGGATGCCGGTATTAATTATTTTGACACGTCTGATGTCTACTCCCATGGAGAATCCGAAACGATTCTCGGCAAAGCACTCAAGGGCAAACGTGATGATGTTATCCTGGCCACAAAATTTAGTCTGCCTATGGATGCCAACCCCAACCATAAGGGAAATTCCCGCCGCTGGATCATGCAGGCGGTGGAAGATAGTCTGAACCGGTTACAAACCGACTATATAGACCTCTACCAGGTACACCGGCCCGATGTCACCGCAGACATCGATGAAACACTGGGCGCCCTCTCAGACCTGATTCATCAAGGGAAAGTCCGCCTGATCGGCTCCTCGACCTTCCCGGCAGAACTCCTGGTAGAGGCCCAATGGACCTCGGAAAAGCGGGTTCGCGAACGGTTTCGAACTGAGCAACCCCCCTACTCCATATTTGCGCGACGTATTGAAGCAGACGTACTGCCCGTATGCCAGCGCTATGGTATCGGGGTGGTGATATGGAGCCCCCTTGCCCAGGGGTGGCTAACCGGGAAATGGCGTCGCGGTAGTGCCGCCAAAGATACGCAGCGCCAAAACCTGCAACCCCATCTTTTCGATTTGGAGCGGAATGTTAATCAACAAAAACTGGACCGGATCGAAGCCCTTTCAAAGGTAGCTGATGCCGCCGGCATTTCTCTGATGCATATGGCCATCGCCTTTACCTGCGCCCATCCGGCCATCTCCGCAACGATCATCGGCCCGCGAACTGAAGAACAGCTTGAAGGTCTGCTGGCAGCAGCTGAAATCATATTACCGGATGATATGCTTGATGCCATTGACGACATCTGCCCCCCCGGCACCAATGTCAGCCGGGATGATGATGGGTATATGGCCCCAGAACTGGGAGACAAGCGGCTTCGCCGACGCTCTGCGCCTGACCTTCAGGAAGAAGATCTGGAGTTCGTCGAGAATATCGAGCGGTATCGTAGCCAAGCGAAGGCAAATAAGGACGAATAAAGACTCAGGAAAGATGGCGGCCAAAGGCCGCCATCAGATTTCTATCGGCATCTTTTCTAACTGGGCTTTCAAAACATTTTTAAGGACTTTTCCGGTCGAATTTCGTGGCAGGTCACCAAGCCGTACCCACCGCCGCGGCACCTTATAACCTGCAATATGATCCCGCAAATAGCACTCGAGTTCCTCCTCATCGGGCGTATTTCCCACCAACACACAGGTGACGACCTCTCCCCATTTCGGATCAGGTAGCCCCACCACTGCAGCCTCGGCCACCTGGGGATGACCCAACAAAACCTGTTCCACCTCCCGGGGATAGATGTTTTCCCCACCGCTAATAATTTTATCTTTTCGCCGGTCCACAATGTGCAAATACCCATGGTGGTCCCACCGGCCGATATCACCAGTGTGCATCCATCCGTTTCGCAGGGTTTCCGCCGTCTCCTCCGGCATATTCCAGTAGCCGGCCATGACCGCAGGTCCCCGGCAGATGATTTCACCCTTTTGCCCTGGCGTTACATCATGGCCGGCATCATCCACGACCCTCACTTCGAAGCTCACGGCATCACTTCCCGCTGAAGAGAGCACTTCCACGTCATTCGATAGGTGGTCCGCGCATCTCAAGATTGTCTGGGCACCGGTTTCGGTCATGCCATACTGCTGATGAAACCCGCACCCAAAACGATCAAAGGCACGTTTTAACGTGGCAGGCGGAATTGACTCTCCCCCGTAGACAATCAACTTCAAATGCGAGGGGTCAAACCGATCGATGTCCGGACTGTCCAGCAACATCCGAATCATGGTCGGCACGAGTACAAGAGCCGTTGCCCGCTCCTGTCGCATCACCTCAAAACATGACGCGGGTGAAAACTCCGGCGGCATAATGACGGCTCCCCCACGGAACAGATACGCATATGATAGAAACGCCGCAATATGAAACATTGGCAGACAGGCAAGAAAGACGTCCTCTGGAGACGCGTCAAGCTCGACTGCATTCACAAATACCCGCGCCGTCAAACCGGCCCGATCAATGACTGCCCCTTTGGGTCTTCCGGTAGTGCCACTCGTATAAAGAATTGTACAGGGGAGTTCCGGCGCAAGGGGGTCTGTCTCCGGATCCGGCGCGGCACCGGCAATAAAATCGTCATACGACTCAATATGATCGGGGCATCCAAGCCCAACCACTTTTCGAACAAGGCCTGCGTCCATCAATGCTTTTACCCGCTGGTGCTCAGTTCGCCCACCGATCAAAACGGCCGGCCTGCAGTCAGCCAGGATATATTTCAATTCCGGCATGGCCAGCCGCACATTGAGTGGCACCAGCGTAAACCCTGATCGCAGGCAAGCCGCCTGAATTTCGGGATACTCAAGTTCATTTGCGGAAAGCAATGCCACCCGGTCGCCGGGTGCCAATCCCGCACTTCGCAACGCTGCACCGAGCTGCCCCGTTCGCCGGTCGAGCTCTGAAAAGGTCAGCCTGGCATCCTTTGACACCACGGCCGTTGCCGCTGGGGTCCGCTTCGCTGCGCCTGAAACCAGATCAATATACCGTTTCATCATGATAAGATCCCCCTGATAATGTTTGATCATACATAATGGCCTCGCTGCTTTACTCACAAAAACATAAAATAGCCGTAAAATCCATAAAATATCGTGAACGATTTCCACACCTATGCATCCAATCGATTAAAACAGAACGATCGTTTCTTTTTTTCTTGACTAATACGAACGATCGTGCTTTTATTGAGCCATGAAAAAAGGCGCAGAAACCAAATTTCACATCCTCGAAGTCGCAACGGATATGGCCAGCCGGTTAGGCCTTGAAGGGATCTCCATCGGCGCACTTTCTAAAGCCACCCACATGTCGAAAAGCGGGCTTTTTGCCCATTTCCAGTCAAAGGAAAACCTGCAGCTCGCCATATTGGAGCATGCCATTGGGATCTTTGCAGAAAAAGTCGCCATCCCTACCCTGAAAACGACCGCCGGCATTCCGAGAATCAAAACCCTTCTGGAAAAATGGATCGCCTGGAGCACCCAGAGCACGGGCGGTTGTGTTTTCGTCATTGCCAGCGCGGATTTCAGTGACCGGCCGGGGAAAGTAAGAGACCGCATCCGGGCCCAGCAGCAGGATTGGGTGGATGCCCTCGCCCGGGTCGCCCAGTCCGCTATTCGCGTGGGCGACTTCAGAGATGATATTGACTGTCGACAGTTTGCTTTTGAATTTTATTCCCTGCTGCTCGGCTTTCACCTGTATTATAAATTACTGCAAAGCCCTGACATTGAAGAACGACAGAAAGAAGCATTAGAACGACTCATTGCAAACTATCGATGACAGAGGGCTGCGGCCACAAACATAGTGAGAAAGGAACCAAAATGAACTGGGACATGGAAGTAGACATCCTTGCTGCCGGATCCAGCAGCGGCGGTCTGGTGGGTGCCATTGTCGGGCACGATCTTGGCCTCAAGGCAATGGTAATTGAAAAAGCAGATGCCCTCGGCGGAGGCACTGCCTTATCGGGGGGAATCATCTGGATACCGAACAATCATCACATGGCAAAAGCCGGCCTGTCGGATTCCAGAGAGGAAGCCCTGACGCACATGCGTCTCATCAGTCAGGGCCGAAGTGTCGAAGAAAGGACCATCTCGTTTTTGGACAATGGCCCCAAAATGCTCGAATACATCGAAGCCCATACCCCCCTTAAAATGATCATCATGCCACGCTATCCCGATTACAGAGCGGAATTGCCCGGCGGAAAACTCCAAGGCCGTTATCTGCTGCCCAACCCCCTTGGAATGGCAACCGCCTTGGCCATGGCCGAAAAGCAATATCCGTTTCTTGATAAGGTGCGAAAGCCCCCGGTGTCCCTCAACCTTGGCCTCCCGGAAGGGGTATGGGCCGGGGGCCGCACACTGATCGGTCCCCTTGTCTGGGCCTGTCTCGAACGCGACATTCCGGTAATGAACAACGTCCGCGCCCGAAACCTAATCATGGAAAACGGTTGCGTGGTCGGCTTGCGAGCCGAACGGAACGGTAAAGACTTTCTCGTCAAAGTCAACAAAGCCGTCCTGCTTGCCACCGGCGGTTTTGAATGGAACCAGGCAATGAACAAACAGTTTATCCAGGGCGATGTCTTTCCTTTTACAAATCCGCAAAACGAAGGAGACGGACATATAATGGGCATGGAAATCGGTGCCGCCGTGGCACTGATGGACCATACCGTGCGGCTCCCCACCATTCGGGTCCAAGATGAACAGATAGACGGCCAGCCCCTCTACCGACTCTTTTTGACCAGTTGCGGCAAACCCGGCGATATTATCGTAAACCGAAATGGGGAACGATGTTGCAACGAATCGTTCTATATCGACATGGGGCGCGCCTTTTGCGAGCTTGATATCCGAAAATCAGAATTGACGAATCCCCCCATGTACTGGATTGCCGATCAGCGTCATCGAAAAAAATACCATTGCGGACCGCTTTCTCCCGGACAATCGGCCGAAAACGCCGAATGGCTCACCCAGGCCAATACCATTCGAGAACTGGCAGAAAAATTAGGCCTCCCGGCCGATACGCTTGAAAAAACCGTGGAAAGATTTAACACCCATGCCAAGGACGGCAACGATCCCGAATTTCATCGGGGCGAAACCGCCTATGACCGGGTGAATGGTGATCCCAACCATGAGCCCAATCCTTCTTTGGCCCCCCTGACGAAAGCCCCCTTTTACGGCGTCAGGATTTATCCGGGCACCGCCGGGAACCAGGGTGGCCTTGTTACCAATGCCAACGCCCAGGTCATAAACGTTCGGGGCGAGGTTATTCCCGGGCTGTATGCCACCAGCAACACTGCCGCCCATTTGGGCATCGGCGCCGGCTACAACAGCGGTTTTTTTAATGGCCGCAGCATGACGTTCGGCTATGTGGCGGCGCGTCACATTCACCAGCAGTCGTCATGCTGATCGAATCAATATTCTGCGAGGAAAAAGCGTATGCTACCGTTACCCCAAGGCAAAATCGACAAAAAGGCCGTCCGAATTATGACCGAAGACGGCTCCAGTGTGATTGACATTGAAAAGATGTCTCGAAATGGCGCGAACCTTTTTATGCACGGCCGGCTGATGGGCCAGTTTGACACCGCGGTTTACATCACCGCCGATGATGTATTCAAAATCATACCGAAACTATTGAAACCAGGTCCCCTTCTGTTCCTTTTGCTCTCCCCGTTTTACTGGGTTGCCAACCGGATAAGGGACCTGAAAACCAAGAAAGACGATGACGATTAACCGAAGTTAACCAATAGAATGTCCTTATGATTTAAAAGGTAGGGTGAACGGTTTTTAATTATTGCCTGCTGCAAGCGCCTGCTGGATGGCAAGCCCTACCTTTTCAATCTGAACCGGTTTTTTAATATATCGCCCGGCTCCCAGCTGCTGGGCTGTTCTTACCTCTTCGGTTTCGGCAAACCCGCTGACAATGATCGCCTTCTGGTCCGGATGAATCTCTTTTATACGTTCGTAGGTTTCCCGACCATTCATTCCCGGGGCCATGATCATATCCAGGATCAAAAGATCTACCGGATGTTCCTTCAAATAGTCAACCGCAGCCTCCCCACCGTCAACGGTTTCTACGGAATAACCCAATATGCCCAGCATGCTGCGAAATATTTCCCGTTGACTTTCTTCATCATCCACCACCAATATCGACTCCCCATGCCCTTTGTAGTCGTCAATGGATAGCGGCATATCCTTTTTCCAGAGGTCTTCCCGGGTGATCGGAAAATAGAGCTCAAATGTGGTGCCGCTCTCATCTCCAAACACGTTGATGTACCCCTGATGGTCCTGGACCACATTCCAGACTACCGCCAGGCCCAACCCGGTCCCACTTCGGCCCATGACCTTTTTGGAGTAAAAGGGCTCAAATATCCGGTCAAGCTCCTCCGGATGAATTCCCGGTCCGCTATCCTTGACGGTCAGAACCGCATACTCTCCCGCCTTCACATCATCATAGCCCCTCAGGGGCAGATCCACATATCGGTTCTCGGTCAACAGCGTAACGGTACCAATGCCCTCGATGGCCTCACAGGCATTGGCCACCAGGTTCATCACCGCTTTGCTGATATGGGGCATGGACCCCTTCACATTCAAGAGCTGATCCGCAAGGTCCACAGTTACCGTCACGGTCGGATGATACTGGATAATTTTAGATTGTTCCGGCGACGCCAGATAGCTGTTGATAACATCGTTGAGGTTCAGGGGTTGCTTTTCGATCGCCACTCCCCGGGCGATGGTCAATAGATCCTGGACAATGGCGGTGGCTTTATGCCCGCAGGTCTGAATTGTCTCAATCGGTTTTCGAAGAGGATTCTCATGGGACATATTAAGCAACAACAATTCCGGGTAGGTGACGATACCGGATAAAATATTGTTTAAATCATGGGCAACCCCGCCGGCCAGGAGTCCCAGGGACTCCATTTTTTTGGCTCGGATAAGCTTTTCCTCACTTTCCCGCAGTTTTTGTTCCGCCTGCTTGCGCTCGGTGATGTCCTGGTTCACACCAAACATTTTAATCGTCTTTCCGTGAGCGTCTTTGACGACGCCAGTACGAACAGTGATATACCCCGCTGAACCATCGGCATACCGTATCCGGTGTTCCAAACCTTGACTTAAATTCGGATCGGGCATTTCCAGTGCTTCCTGAATCGCCGCCGCCACCATGTACATATCATCCGGGTGCAAAAACCGGCGGGCATACGCTTCAGATCGCATCTCGTATCCACCGACATCTGCAGCGGTGGTTCGGAATAGTTTGTAAAAATGATCGGTAAAGGTGAAGGTGTCACTGGCCACATCGTACTCCCAGGAGCCAAGATGGGCCATCTCTATGGCATGGGTTAGCTCGTTCCGGAGGCGATCATGTTCCCGTTCGACCCGGTTGCGTTCGATCACGTGACTGATGGTATCCCCAAAAAACCGAAGCAACTCACGGTCATCCTCTGTCCAGATGCGTCCTTTTCGGACATCGTCAAACCCAAGGAATCCTTTCAGTTCCGACGCAATGGTCATGGGTACCACTAAAAGAGACTGAATCCCCTGGGACTCGAAGTGTTCGCGGTCGCACCAGGCTTCCGGGGGCAGGGACGCCACGCGCGGCACATCAAAGATTTTCTGCGTTTGAAGTTTTTTGAAAAACCAGGGAAGCTCCTTTTTGAGTAAAATACCTTGCAAGTCCGCTATCTGCGGTATCACCCCCTCCGCACACCATTCATGGGTGTTATCAACCCGCACGCCGTCATCTCTGAACTGAAAAATATAAGCCCTGTCTGCTTCCGTGAAGGCACCAATCGCTTTAAGCGCTTCATTGACCGTAGAATCAATATGTTCCGTATCACCAAACCTGGCAAGTTCCGATGAAATCCGGGCCATCAGCTGCTCGAACGCAATACGACGCTGTAATGCCGCTTCCACTCGTTTGCGTTCGGTAATGTCTCTAATAATCCCTTGGGCACCAATGACCACGCCACCTTTTGTAACGGGGCTGGCACTGGCCTCAAGGGGGAAGGGGGTACCATCTTTTTTAACAGCCGTAAATTCATAAAGGCGATACCGCTCTCCGCCGAGGGCTTTAGAAAAGGCTTCGGTCACTTTTTCGGCCTCCGACGGCAGGAACAACGCCCCAAAATCAAGCCCAAGAGATTCCGCCTGGGCATACCCGAAGATTCTTTCACATGCCGGTGACGCATAGGTCACTTTTCCAGACAAGTCGATCTGCCAGATGCCTTCGCCGCTCGACTCGGCAATTAATCGAAACTTTTCCCGACTCTCCCGAAGTTCTTCCCGGGTCTCCAAATCCCGGAGCTGCCGAAGTCCCATGTCCGCAATAATCTGTGCCAAAGAGGTGAGGAAAGCGGCAGCCGCTCGAAACCTTTTTTCTGAAAAAATGGGGACCTCTTTCAACGCCCGAAGGTAATCGGCTTCGTCAAAACCAAACTGCCGGGCCTGTTCCCTGAAAAATTGTTTTGCGGCCTCATCCGGGGGTGAGAACAGTATCTGCCCTAAAAACACACTCGCCACATGGTGGCCTTCGATCAGAATGGGTGCCGATGCATCAATGAGGCCCCGTGGACAATTATAAATCGAAAAGGGCTCCCCCTCCGCCAATTTACATCTTAGTGTTGTATCGCTCTCAATGCACTCTTTTTCAATCTGGGGGTGACGCCGGTGAAAATCCGTGCAAATCCGCTGCCATCCGGATCCAGTCAAAATTTCGCCATCAATGGCGATGATTGCTGATGGGATTTTAGAGGCCTTATAGAGTTCATCGGTCAGTTTTTGCAGCTTGGGGACATCAACCAGCTCCTTGAAACCATATTTCATAATCTCTCCATCAAGGGGCATTCCCCTATACCTGATCACTCATTTTCCGTTAAAACACTTAAGATAGCCGATTATCTATTAGCGCAACAAGGGCAATCAGTAATACTAAACGCACCATGATCCACATGGTATCATGTGGAAAATTATAAAAAGCCTGGTCTTTGTTTATTATCGGAGGATCGGCACCAGACTTAAATCAATAAACACCATATCCGGATTATGATCTTAGGGGTAACAAACCTGTGTCCTACCGTGTTTCAACATCAAATGTTCTACCGAAATCGCAAGGTCGGGGGGATTTTAAGCAAGGTTCCCTGTTCCGGTTTTACTTCTACCGGCAGACCATTGTATTCCGCCAGTTTCTTTTTGTCATCTGTTTCGCCAAAATAGGCCCTTGCGATTTTTTCCCAGGTATCGCCCGCGGCAACCCGATGAATCCGAAGCCGCGGTGGCGCAAGGGAAGCCGCCTGGTCTGCAGATATAAATTCAAAGCCTTTTCCGATAGCTTCAAAATGAGGGGATATCTCTTTAAAGGCATCTCTTGAACTAACGCCAAGCATCGAAAAGCCATTATCACCACTTAAAAATACGATAAGGATCGCCTGCTTCTGGCTACTTCTAAAAATACCGGTTACGGCCTCCTTTGGATACCTGTCAGCACTCACGGGCGGTCCATCAGGCTTTAATCCCTGGCCTTTCAGGTGATCAGATATGGTTTTAAAATAGGCTTCCGGGTTTGTCTTTTTCTGCAGTGGCTCAACGCTGATAACGTCATAACTGTCGGTGTTAATATCTGAGAATACGGCGGTTGCATTTTTGGGATTGATCTGAACTTCCCAACCCGGCGGCACGGGGATGCTGAAAAGGAATTCCCGGTTGTAATACCGGTCTCCCTTGGTCAGTTCCTTTCCGTTCCACTGGCCCACCGCCATGCCATCAAGCAGCTGAATATACTCATTTCGCTGAAATGCCTTGTCAAGCAGTTGAGGATGCATTGCCCTGATGTGCTCGATTTCCTGGGTTAGGTTTTCAATTCTTTCGTCGGTAGGGGGGTGGGTCATAAACCACACCGCAAGGGCCGATGGTTCACGGGTTTGAAGGGTATCAATCTGTTTCATCACATCAATGGCCGCTTTCGGGTTGTACCCGGCATTGACCATATAGGTTGTCCCAAAATGGTCCGCCTCTCTTTCATCGTCTCTTGAAAATTTACTGAAGGAGAGCGCAGCTCCCAAATCGATTAACTGTTCATACTTCTGAGGTGCCCCACCGGTGGCAACCGAAAGGCCGAACAGTCCATAATTTAATAACTCCATTTTCGAAATCTGGGCCGCAGAATGACGGGCTGCCACATGGGCAATTTCGTGCCCCATCACCGCTGCCAGGTCATCCATGGAATTAATACGTTCCAAAAGGCCCCGGTGAACGTACAAAAATCCACCCGGTACCGCAAACGCATTGAAATCCGGCGTGTCAATGATTTCAACCCGATAAATCAGAGCAGACCGATCGCTGCTCTGGCCAAGGCTGTTTACAACATCCTTCACAGTCACCCTTAGTTCAGGTAGCTCCAGATAAACACCCATTTCTTCCCGGATCGATTTGTCCAGCTTTCGCCCAATTTCAAATTCCCTGTTTTCAGACACCAGCATCAGCTCCCTGCGGTTGGTGACAGGGTTGGTGCTGCATCCAAATAACATGGCTAAAAAGATTGGAACAAATATGAATTTCCAACCATAAAAAGGGAAACTAAAATGATTTTTTTTCATCATCTTATTCTCCATTAACAAAAAATGATTGGCCGTCAAGACGAATCGCTTCTTCCCTCCGGCTATTAACTATGTTAGAAACAGTCCGCTTAAAGTAGGTTGAAACACTAAAATGCTGTATACCCGTTTTGCAGGTTTCATTTATAGAATAAAACAATTATCGAGCATGACGCGGTTGATCGTTCATATGGGGCTTCATATACTCGTGCCTGGCATTTTGGCCGGCAGGTTTTATACTGACCGCTGGCAACAGGCCTGGGGCATTATGGTGCTTACCATGGCCGTTGATATAGACCACCTGCTGGCAACCCCGGTGTTCGCCCCCCACCGTTGCAGCGTCGGCTACCATCCCCTTCACTCCGGCCCAGCCATTGCCATATATGTTTTCCTGACCGTATTTCGAAAAACCCGTCTTGTGGGCCTGGGCCTGGTTATTCATATGGTGCTCGACGGCATTGATTGCCTATTTATGTGACCCCAAATCGGGATATAGTTTTTTCACGCATTCTGGGCACAGGCTATGACTGAACTGAGCCTCACTATGATCAGATATGTAGGATTCTATTTGGTTCCAGTATCCTTTATCGTCACGCACTTTTTTACAAGCGGAACAGATTGGTAACAACCCTCTGAGTGTTTTGACCTCCCGTAGGGTTTGCTGAAGATCTTCGATCAGCAACTCCTTTTTCGCCTCTGCCGCTTGGCGAATATTAATTTCATTTTGCAGGTCATTATTTATTTTAACCAATTCAGCAGTCCGTTCCGCCACTTTTTGCTCCAGCTTTTTGGAATATGCTTCAAGCTCTATTTTGGCTTCCTGAAGTTCTGCGGTCTTCTTTTCCACTTCAGCCGTTAACGCCTGTTCACTCGCCACCATTCGCTCATATCGAAGTTGCTTCAATTCATCTACAATTGTTTTCTTCGACTCAGAAATATCAAACACCACGTAGGGAGATTCAGGATCATAATAGCAGATGTCATTGGCCCAGCAGTGATCTTTAAATGCATGGTTGAATATTCCAATTATTTTCCCTTGCAAAAAATGGGGTCCCCCAGCACTTTTCAGGGGGAAGGTTGCTTTGCATACTGATTTCCCAGGGATTACGTATAACAACCGTTGCCTGTTTTTTATCCGGGTCATATTTTGGCATCTCAAAGGTCCCCCACCCCGCTGTTGAAACACCGCGGCCCCAGGCCAGGAATCCCGTTTCAAAACTATTCCCCAGGGTTGAAATCATTGTATGATAATCCTCCTTTGTGCCGATACTGGAGGAATAGGCAACGAGTAGCCGGAACAAATCTATGCCAACTTCCTCCACAAGCGGTAACAGCATCCGCACCAGAGATGGATCTGTCCAGAAAAGGGCTGCATCCATCCCAAAAAAGGACAGGGCACCGTTTTCCAAATCCCATATGATCGGAACATTGTGTAATTCAATTTCGAACTTTTTTTCTTGTTGCGCCATAATATTCTCTCGATATGGTGGTTACCAAATGACGAGGCAAGATCACCTTAGTTGCCTATAAAGATATCAAAAATAGACACTAACGTCTATGCCGGTGATGTACGATGGGGCGTGTTTTCATCCTTGCCTGTCACCCGGTTATCGTTTAACGTTGTGGTTATATAAACGTTTGCCGTAACACGATTGCTTTCTGGAATGAAATTGAAAGGGGGCATATGCCTGAAAAAATGCCGGTGTTGTTTGTGGGGCATGGCAACCCTATGAATGCCATCGAAGACAATGAGTTCAGTCGCTCATGGGCAAAGGTCGGCAACACCCTTCCAAAACCCGCTGCTGTTTTATGCATATCCGCGCACTGGGAAACGGTCGGCACCTGCATAACCGCCATGCCAAGCCCTGCCATCTTGTATGATTTCAAGGGATTTCCCGAACGGCTCTATAAAGTGAACTATCCTGCCCCCGGCGCACCGGAACTTGCCCGCAGCATCAAAAAGGCTATGTCGAACGTCGTCCTTCATCTTGATTTCAATTGGGGATTTGATCACGGCGCCTGGTCTGTCCTCTGTCGAATGTTTCCTGCTGCAGATATTCCGGTCCTTCAGTTAAGTCTCGACTTTAACAAATCGACCGGTTTTCACTATCAATTGGGAAAGGAATTGAAATTTCTGCGTAACCAGGGTGTCCTGATCATCGGCAGCGGTAACATGGTGCACAACCTCAGGGCCATGGCGTGGAACGATACCGCCTTTGACTGGGCCGCAGATTTTGACGCCAAACTTACCAAGCGGATAACAGCTGGAAACCATGCCGCACTGGTCGATTATCAAGCGATAAAAAACAATGAGAAGGCTATTCCCACCAACGAACATTTTTTGCCGCTGCTATATGTATTGGCAATGCAAGAAAATACGGACACGCTTTCCTTTTTCTGTGAAAAAGTCACATTGGGATCCATCTCCATGCGATCGCTCATGCTCAATTAAACGATAGGAGCCTTCATGATTCGGTTGGGGCTTTGCTGCATTTTTTTAAAGGAATCGATAAAATTCCGACGCACGACCGCAGCATATTTAAAACGGCAATCACCATCGAACGCACGGGCCTACCTCTCTGAAATTGCCACATCAAACGCCCAGGCGTTAAAAGCATCACTTGCCTATTGCAGGAACAATGGTATTGGAGCCTTTCGGATTAACAGTCAAATCCTTCCGCTGCGGACCCATCCTGAAGTAGGCTACCAGATGACGGACCTTCCCGGTTACAGGAAACTCATCGCAGCTTTCAAATCATGCGGCCACTTTTGCAAGCGGCATGATATTCGCACCAGTTTTCACCCGGACCAGTTTATTGTGCTGTCTTCGCCGAACAAAGATGTGGTCCGAAAATCCATCGCCGATCTGGCATACCAGGCCGAAGTGGCATCGTGGGTCAATGCGGATGTTATCAACGTTCATGCCGGCGGTGCCTATGGTAACAAGAAAACGGCATTGGACCGTTTAGAAAAAATCGTTCGGGGACTGCCGGTTGCTGTTAAAAGCCGGTTGACGCTGGAAAATGATGATCGCACTTATACCCCAAAGGATCTCCTTCCGGTTTGTGAGCGCTTAGGCATCCCCTTTGTATACGATGTCCACCATCACCGTTGCCTGCCTGATGGCCTCCGTGAATCGGAGGTCACACGACGCACCATCGGCACCTGGAATCGCGAACCACTCTTTCATCTATCCAGCCCCTTAAATGGCTGGAAAAGCACAAAACCGAACAGTCATCACGATTATATAGATCTCACAGACTTTCCAAAAGAGTGGCTGGACCTCAATATAAACATTACCATCGATATCGAAGCCAAAGCCAAGGAGATGGCCATCTTAAGACTTATGAAAGATTTGCGGTCCACCTGCGACATCAAATTTCACCCAATGATTTCAATGTGACGAAACCAAGGTCTGTTCTATTGCAGTCGCCAACTCCTTCATGGAAAATGGTTTATGGAGAAACACGTTGTATCGTTCGGACTGCCCCTCCAACATCCCTTTTTCTTCATAATATCCACTGGACAGGATGAAGGGAATCCCCGGCGAAACTTTGCGAAGGGCTGCCAAGACCTCTGCACCATTTAATTTTGGCATGGTGAAATTGCAGAGAACAAAACGAATATCATCTTTATGCTGCCGAAACAGCTCCACCGCTTCATAACCGTCCTTGGCTTCGAGTACGTTATACCCCAGAAACTCGAGCATCGCTTTGGAAATGATTCGCACACTCTCTTCATCTTCCGCCAGCAGCACCGTCCCACCAAACTTCACCCGCAAAACAGTGTCGCTTTTTACCATAGGAAAACGTTCTTCAGAAAGCACTGGCAAAAAAACGCGGAAAACGCTCCCCTCACCCGGCGTGCTCTCTACTGTAATGGCGCTGTTGTGGGCACGTAAAATGCCGAGTACCACAGAAAGACCAAGCCCCCTGCCAGGAAATTTTTTTGTAAAAAAGGGATCAAATATTTTCTCCATATCCTTTCCGGTGATACCACACCCAGCGTCTGCAACCGCCAGACACACATAGTCCATGTCTTCTGGCCTCCACCTGATGGGGTAGCAATTAGACCTGGAGATATCCTCACCTGAAACCGTTTTGACCGTCAAATCAATCGTTCCTTTACCACCAGGCATCGACTCCCCTGCATTGGTAACCAAATTGATTAGCACTTGTTCGATCTGGTTCACATTCCCTCGGATCAAGGGAACAATCGTGGGAAGATCTACCTCTAATAGTACAGCTTTGGGTATAATAGACCGGAGTAAAGGCAAACTCCGTTGACAAACCCCTGAAATATCTATTGGCGCCTGCTTGGCAGTGGTTTGACCAAGGTAGGTCAACATCAGACCGCTTACTTCGGATGCCCTTAATGATGCCTGCATGGCTTTGGTCAGATTTTTTAACAATCCGCCATTCTGAGCCTGTTCTTCTAACGCCATTTCCAGATTACCAATGACGGTGGTCAACTGGTTGTTAAAGTGATGGGCAATAGCACCGGCCATTCGTTTCAGGCTTTCGGCTTTCTGAAGATGGCGATTTTCTGCTTCAAGCTTCTCAGCCGCTGCTTCCGCCTGTTTTCGTTCTGTTATATCGGTGATAATATGGACGTATTTGGCAAGTTCACCATTCTTATTAAAAATCGGATCAATGGCGACTTCAACCCACCTGTTGTCAATCACCAACTCCATTCTTTCACGTCTCAAGCTTTCCTTTACCCGTAAAGCAGGGCATTCAGGAATTGGTTGGTCGGTGCCATGAACAATCTCCCAGCAGTGCTTGCCGACCATCTCTTCATGGGTATGGCTAAACATCTGTTTAACGGCTTTGTTGGACCTTAAAATGCGATGATCCCTATCGAGAATCCAGACACCGGCGTTCATGGCGTCAAAGGTTGCTTGCCATTCTGATGCCGCCGGGGACGACTCGTGTTCAGTCGGTATTGAGGTAAGGTCTTGATCTTTTGTCACCGGAAAATGTTTTTCCGGTTCTTCATGGGTCGTTTTTTCGGCCATTTCTTTTTTCCTGATATGAAATATCGCACATACGCAACTATTTTTTGTAAACAATAGAAAAAATAAAAAAAATGGCATCCCATGAAAAAAATAACTGGAATGCCATTTGAGGTGTTTATGCAACTATACGACTGTAACATTCTTTGCAGAAAGGCCCTTTTGGCCCTGCTCTACGTCAAAAGTGACCGAATCGCCTTCTTTAAGTGACTTAAACCCGGTTGCATTGATCCCTGAATGATGAACAAAAATGTCCGGCCCCTCTTCCTGCTCGATGAAACCATACCCCTTACTGTCGTTAAACCATTTCACTGTTCCTTTTGCCATATTGCTCCCTTCCTAACCTATACACATTAAAATTTTTTCGGAAGTTCAGTATAAAATACCGCCTTCCCTGTTAATGAAACAAAAGGATGATAGGAAAGCAAATAACGTACCCGAAACAACCTCGCAATAAATACGTTTTATTCCGGCAGGATACAAACAGGTGATTTATGTGTGGCCCAATAAGTTACAATCGACGCCAAAAAACAGGGAAAAGCAAGGGCAAAAAGGTGACACCGTTGCCCCGATAATTATGGTGACCAATGAGTACCATCCCCACCATCTTTCCCTGCGTTGGAAGATCCCAGTATTTTTTTCAAAGAACAATTACGATCCACATCATGGTTGAACAGTGTTATTCTTTTTCGTTCCCTTTTTGCCCTGTTTAGACAGGATGCGGGCGCCATAGAAGCAAAGGCTGACGATGAAATGAGACATGCAATGTTGAGAATATACTACCTGTATTTATTCAATCTATTCTATAAAGAATAAAACATTAAAGGCAAGTAATTTTTTTTACATACTGTTATAACTCAGCTGAAGTTTCCCATTTTTTTAGTGGCGGCATGAAGTGGAAGCACTTCTCGACCGCACAAATAATCAATTAAAACAAATAGTTAGCAAAATAGGGGTCGTTCGTAACATGCTGAAATTATTGATAATAACGAACCGACATTTTGCTAAAAATTACTATAAGTTATATAAATTCAGTAAGTTAGGGTTGATTGCGAGGCCCGATTGTGGTAGGTTTATTTTGCCCAAACAAACTTCCACTCAAACTCGGAGCCTCGCATGTTTACATTACACGAAATACTTACCAATCTCAAAAGCGAATTTGCCAACTCACGCAAGGGCCATGAACGCGGTAGTTGGTTTATCTATACAATCATGGCTATCCTGGTGCCGTTTACTTCATCGAAAACGTCCAACATACTTCGATGTCTTCAAACGCTTTTTGGAATTACAGGTATCGGCAAAAAACGCTTTTACACCTTCATGGCATCACCCAAAATTCCATGGCAACGATTGTGGCAAAGGCTTTGGCAAATGATTGACAATCCCTTGACCGATGGCCGCCTGCTCCTGGCTCTCGATGATTATATCAACCCCAAATCCGGCAAGAAGGTTTTCGGCTGTGCCAACATCTTTGATCATGCCGCCAAACAGAATCAGTCCAAATATCCCTGGGCGCAAAATATCGTAGCTGTGGGACTACTGAAAATCGTTAAGGGACGTTGGGCCTGTCTGCCGCTCAACTACCGGTTCTATCATCTGAAAAAAAGCGTTGAACAGATCAATCGCGATAATAAAGGGCCAAAGCTGACCTTTGAGAGCAAGCTCGAGCAGGCTGCCACAATGATCACAGCAATAGCGGCCGTATTTTCTGCTGCCCCCATTACCGTGGTCACCGATTCATGGTTCGGCAACAACGGTTTGTTCAAACCATTGCGGCATCAACTGGGCCGACGTGTGAATTTGCTCTCTCGGCTGCGATCCAATAACAACATCTTCGAGTTACCTTGCCCTAAAGGTAACCGCCGAGCAGGACGACCGCGTAAATACGGCGCAAAACTGGGTACGGCAGCGTCACTGGCTGGTGAATTCAAATCGTTGGCCAGCGAATATACTGTCAACTTGTATGGCCGCGAGCGCACCGTAGTGGCCTACGAGCGCGTGGTCACGCTCAAAACAATCCGCTGTGCAGTCAAGGTGGTCTGGGTCTATCGTCAAAGTCAGTGGATAGCGCTATATTCAACCGACCTGACCCTTTCAGTGCAGCAAATCATCGCCTACTATGGCGCTCGCTGGAAGATCGAAGCCTTGTTCAAAGAACTCAAGCGCGATATCGGCAGTGCCGAAACGCAAACCAGACATCCGCAGGCTGTCAGCAACCATCTAAACTTTTGCATGATGGCTGCTTCCGTGGCATGGATTTATGCCGACCGGATCGCAAAAACCCCCAAACGACGGCACGCCGTCAAGGGGCGGCGCTATTTTGCCTTCTCGGATGTCAGAAGATCAATTACCCAAGCGGCAATGGAAGATAATTTTAGTAGACTTTTCCCGGTGCCGCGTATTTCTGTCGTAAATTCGTTTGTGGCAGTAATGCTGCGCATGGCTGCTTAACTTTTTTTGGAAACTTCAGTAACTCAGTTGCATGGCAGGGTGCATATCACCATACGCCCTTTTCGATAATACAATTGCAGAGAATAATAACTGGGTTTACTTCTAAATTAGCTGTTGCTATGAGTTTGGCAATCTCTCTTATCGATCTTCTCAGTCGCCAGACATTAGCGGTATGTATTGCAACCAAGCTGAAATAGGAGTAAACAAAAATATCACCATGCGAGCTAAATGCTGATAGCGCAAAAAAGATACCTCTATCCTGTGTATCTACTAACAAACTGGATACTTGCCGTTCTTTTTTGCGTTGCCAGCTTTATGGCCTGTCGGTGGTGTGCACAGGCGCCAGCCAGCCACCCGTTTTTTTCACAGCTTGCCTGCGGATTGATATTTTACTATCTTATCCCCATCTTTCTGCTCTTTTCTTTTGCTTCAAAAAAAATTTGGTTCGGCGACCATTTTCATTCAATACATTCAACCTATTTAAAGTATTTTCCGCCCTTGATGGCTGCCACGATCATGCTGATTTTTTCAATCTATGGCATGCCGGCTTTCGGCCTCTCTTATACTACGGTCGCATCTACGATAGAAAATAGCCATTTAATTGTTCTCGCCTCGGGATATGCGGTTTCTCTTGCCATACTCCTGATGGGCCGCTGGGGGCTATCCCTTTTCATCACCAAAAGTAACACCCGAAGTCACTTAATTCAGTCGGTCGTTATTATCGGAACCGGTCGTCGTGCAAAGAAAGCCGCCCGAAACATCCGCAACTGTCCCCACTGCGGAATGCGCATAGTGGGTTTCCTAAGCAATACGCCAAATGACATTGGGAACTACGTTGAATCGTATTCCATTATTAAACCGGCAATTAAATACACGACTTTTTTTTGTAATGCTTCGTTTAAACCTGCTATTTTAGGCATCTATGAAAAGTAATGCTGAAAACCATTACCTATTTAATTGCCGGTTTAATATATGACTTTTCCCCCAGGCCCACCCCCCATAATCGCCCGAAGAAAGTTCTATGTGTCGGCAGGCTAACGAGAAACAAGGCCCAACACCTTCTCCTGGAAGCCTGCGCTGTGTTAAAAAAGAACTTGATTCCGTTTTCTCTGATCTTTGTTGGAGATGGGGAGGAGAGAAAATCGCTGAAAACCCTAACGATAAAACTTGATCTTGAAAGAGAAGTCTTTTTTGCCGGTTCAGGTGGCCAGGAGAAGGTAAAGAGTTACTATCATGAAGCAGACATGGTTGTTTTACCGTCATTTGCCGAAGGGCTTCCAGTGGTTTTGATGGAGGCCATGGCCATACCGGTGGTTGCCACTCGTATTACCGGCATCCCGGAATTGATTGAAGATGAACGAAACGGTCTTCTCGTCACCCCGGGCGATAAAAATGGGTTGGCCCATGCCATGGAACGACTGATTGTAGACAAGGTATTGGCCAAACGGCTCGGGAAAGAGGGGCGCCTCAGCATCGAAGCAGCTTATAATCTTTTTGACAATTGTCACGAACTGGCAACAATTTTCAAAGATCAACTCGGTCACACCTAACTAACTTATGGCACTATCACTCATCTGGAAGATATTGGGAACGCTGCCCACCCTTGTCACCCTACCCGGTACAATGGCAATCTTTATCCTAACGCTGGCAAGCCTTTTCTGGAAACGCCGCTCCGGCAATCCTTCCGGCAAAGGACTCAAGCTGGCGGTGATTATTCCCGCCCACAACGAAGAGAACATACTACCCCGGTGCATCGACTCTTTACAGGCCTGCGATGTGGGTCCGAATAGGGTCGAATTTGTGGTTATCGCAGATAACTGTTCCGACAAAACATTTGAGGTTGCTGAAAGGAACGGCGCCCGCGCCATCGCCCGAACAGCCCCTCTAAACAAAGGAAAAGGACCGGCCCTGAAATTCGCATTCGACACACTTCTTGAAGAAAACTTTGATGCGTTCCTGGTAGTGGATGCGGATGCTGCGGTCCCGGCTGATTTTATTTCCGAATGTGCTACCGCTTTTCAAAATGGGGCCCAAGCGCTGCAATGCCGCTACCTACCCACCCAAAGTGATGTTGCGGTTCGAAGTAGAATCATGCACATAGCACTTCTTGCCTTTCATGTTGTCCGCCCCCGGGGGCGTTCTACGCTTGGGTTTTCTTGCGGCCTTTTCGGGAAAGAAAAGCGCGATCGAGCCCCTTTTTGATCTACTGACATTACCACTCAGCTTTCACGTTACAGCGCTGATGGTGGCATCGGTTATCCCCTTTTATCTTACGCAGTACTATGCTGTTTTTGAACTTGGCATTGTTGCATTTCATGTGATAACAGCAGTGGCAATGGCCGGCGCCATAGAAGACTTGACAATACTCCTATGGGCACCGTGTTACATCCTTTGGAAACTTGTTAAATTACCTATCATCCTGCAATCGTCGAACAAAAGCGCCTTCTGGAAGCGAACCTCACGGCGAAATGGGTAAGCCTATTGTTGCAAAAGCGCGAGGGCTTCAGAGGCAAGGCATCAAGGGTGAAGACGTAGTTATCTACTTCAAACCCTGATAACGCAGCATCTGGAGTTCTTGCGCTTTCCCAGCGGGTTAAAAAATATGGCAAAATACCATGATTCCTGGAATTCACCGTTTGTGGCATCCAGAAACTTTTCAACAATGGAATTAAGTCACTATTATAATTGATAAATTGACAATATCCAAATTTTTAATGCAACATTAGGGCAAGCTGTATCTTTTTTAAAGCGCCGTAAACAGAGGAATGAATATGATACCAAAAGCATCTGCGGTCCTTGGTGTACCCATTGACGATGTATCACTGAACGAGGCAGTCTCCGATATCCTTGAAATGATGGCAGCGTTTCACCAGGACCAACGGCTCCGCCACGTGGCCACCGTAAACGTTGATTTTATCACCAATGTGCTTTCATGGCGGTTCAAGAAAACACGACATCCTGAATTAATGCATATTCTGCGTCAGGCGGATATGGTCACTGCCGATGGAATGCCGCTTGTCTGGGCAAGCAAATGGCTGGGAGCCCCCTTAAAAGAGCGGGTGGCAGGCTCAGATCTATCGCCCCTGCTTGTCGCCGCCTGTGAACAAGAGGGCAAATCTATTTATTTCTTAGGCGGCAAACGATTTGAGATGACCGCCTACCGGGCGGCTCGGATTCTCCAGCAGCAGCATCCCGGGCTGAAGATCGCCGGCATAGATTCGCCCTGGGTCCATGTGGCAGGGGAACCATTGGCTCAGTCGGACGAAGCCGATCAGCAGATTGTAGAGAAAATCAATGCTTCCGGAGCAGACCTTCTCTTCATTGCTTTTGGAAGTCCCAAACAGGAAATCTGGTTTGATAGAAATCGTCACCGGCTGAAAGTGCCCGTAACCATTGGTGTGGGGGCCACGTTTGAATTTATGGCTGGCACCATTGCCCGGGCGCCAGAATGGATGCAACGGACCGGCCTCGAATGGATGTTTCGTCTTGCCCAGGAGCCCAGACGATTGTGGAAACGGTATCTTGTAGATTTTGTAAAGTTCGGGTTGCTGGTGTGGCCGTCTGTTTTTTTCTACCGGTATGAAGCATTAAAACGCAGATTCAAAAAGAAGACGTTGAGCACGCTTCATGAAAGCCAGACCCTTCGCCAGCCTTCTGGCAATTTTCATAAACATGTATTTCTGCCCCAAAAGCTGCTGGCCTCTGAAATGCAAACACTTTTAAAAGATATTCAATTGTCCCGGACCCCCCCGTCCATGATCGTGTTCGATTTTAGCGGTGTTCGGGATCTAACTGCCGGAGGTATCGGCACCTTGATCCGCATCTGGCAACGGTTGAAAACAGACCGCATCCCCCTTGCCGCCGCGGGGTTTAACCCTCGCGTCCGCCGTTTACTGATGGTCAATCGCCTTATGGATTATTTTTTCCCGGAAGATGCGAATATTTTTCCCTCAAAAACAGGTTCCGTCAATGTGTCCCACCCGACTTCGTTTGATTATGCCCTGCAACCCATTTCCGGTGACATCGTTCACTTTCGGCTCGCAGGGGTTTTTGATACCTTTCAGGCCGCCAAAATTGATTACGATGCCCTGCTCCAGAACATTGGCGATCGGGATTGTATTCTCGATTTGAGCATGCTCTCCTACATCGGATCTTCGGGGCTCATGCTGCTTTTAAACGTTTCCAAGTCTATTCTAAGCCATGGGAAATGCTTTGTCATTTGCCATTCCCAGAAAAATGTCCGGCAACTGCTTCAAATGGCAGGCCTGAACCGGTTGTTTGTCATTTTAAGGGACGTTACCGCCGCCAAAAAATTTATTCATGAGGTCCGCCGGGGGACAACCGGGGACGCGTTTATAGAAACCGCCGCACAGGACATTTAAGCGGCTGAAGCCGCCAGCTATATTTTAGTTCCCTACGATTTCCGACGTGGTAATAAAATTTGTGTCGGTATACAGATTGTACACCCACACCCAACCAGTTTTGGCTACATTGTCCACTGTGAAGGTGAACGTGGTTCCACTGGCAACATTTTTAACCTCATCGGATGCCAATGTAATCTGGCCATTTGAATCGGTTACCCCCACATCGCTATCGCCTGTGGCGCCTGCCCACGTGCCAGACACCGTTGCTCCCTCAACCGGTGCGCCGTTTTCGCCCTTAATCGTTACGGTCGCCAATGCCTTTGTAAACGTATTTTTTCCCGCTGACCTAGAAGAAAGAGTCATATCAATGGCGGCAACCTGCATCACCATACTGGATTGATCTGTTGCAATATCGGCCGCTGCGTGAGAAGCAATGGAATCAGTCTTTCCATCATTTACAACCAACGTCACCGTATAGGCTCCCCCGGCAGTATAAGTATGCGTAGGCGTTATCCCCGCTCCGGTTGCCCCGTCTCCAAAATCCCATCTGTAGGTCAGGGGGTCATTGTCAGGATCATAAGACCCTGAAGCGTCAAAAGCTAATGGAACACCTTCTGTGCCGGCATAAGGCCCCCCCGCATCTGCCACAGGTTGACTGTTCGGTGAGAGGCTGTAGTTCAGGGCGGCGTAGGCATCCACAATCCCCCAGCCATAGACAGGATCCCAACCGGAACTACCTTTATCCTTTGCCGTGGTCTGCAAAACCGCTCTTATCTCATCCGGCGTTGTTGCCACGCCCTGGGCCATCAACAGCGCCGCCACGCCACTCACATGGGGCGCGGCCATGGAGGTTCCCTGAAAAAAATAGTACCCAAAAACAGTTGGGGCCGCGCCAAAGGTCTGCTGGAGGACCCCGTCGCCATAACCATCCCCGTTTTGATCGACTGTTACATCCCCACCCGGGGCCATGACATCCAGAGAAGCGCCCCCGTTGGAATAATAGGCGCTTGTTTCATCGTATCTGGTGGCGCCCACGGCAATACAGTAGGCATCATAGGCAGCGGGATAGCTTACAGTGGTGGCAGATCCGTCATTCCCAGACGAGCAGATGATGGCAACCCCTTTGGCATAGGCGTAGGCAAGGGCACTTTCCAGGGTAATCGACGCACTGTCGCCACCGAGACTCATGTTGATGATATCGGCCCCGTTATCGGCAGCATAGTAAATGCCGTTGGCAATCGCCGTATAAGATCCAGATCCACTGCTATCAAGCACTTTTATCGGCATAATCGTGGTATTATGGGCCACGCCAGCCACCCCGTCCGCATTATTTGTGCTCTGGGCAATTGTTCCGGCGACATGGGTGCCGTGCCCGTTATCGTCGTTTGGGTGTGCATCATTATTGATATAATCGTAACCAGGGGTAAAAAGGGTGCCACCCAAATCAGGTGCTTTCGCAAAGCTTTCACCCACAGTGAATTTGCCGCTTTTCCCGATCGGCACCCCAGGGGAATCATAATCTTCATAGGCAACTCCGGTGTCCACAACGGCAACGATAATGCCAGGATGCCCGGAGGTAATGTCCCAGGCCTGTTCCATGTTAATCTGCTGCAGATGCCACTGATAATCGTAGAATTCATCATTGGGGACCATAAACGTATGGGCGATGAAGTTCGGCTCTGCATAGACGACATTGGGATTTTTTCCGTAGATCGCCACCATCTCGGCAACTGTCTTTCGGGAGGGAATCCGTAATCGTTTGAACCCGGCAACCGGGCTGGATGCAATCTCGGCAACACCGTGCGTTGCGTTCAGACTGGCGATGGTCTTGCCGCTAACGCCCGGCCTGAATTTGACGACGATCTCTCCGGCGACCCATTCCGGCGTTGCAGACGCGTCAGGGCCATCTTTCACGATTACATCCTGGCCAAAACTATTGCCAACACCCCCAAAGATCAATACACAGAAAAGTAAGATCATCATTACCCGATTTGCCAATTTCATGTTTCTATCCTCCTTAAAAACTTGCTGATGGTACCGTAATCGCCACGCCACAATTGCCCCGTGGCACCAAAAGATTGGTCCATTCTACCACGACACCCACCTTTTAACCAGTCCAGGCTGCCAACAGGCCAAGCCCATGGCTTTCATTTGATCGTCAAAAAAATCCCACCGTGCGGGTGTTGATAATGCTTTTTTTACAAAAGAAAAGTGACGTAAAAGAATTCGTATGTTAAGCTACCTGAATATTTTTTGCCCAATGTTGCTTTAATGAGAGGAACTTTGCCTGGTTAAAAGTTCCCCGTTGTAAAAGGAAGTAAGATGAAATCCCGAACCGCTCTATCGGCGTCTTTACCGGTCCCATTTTTAATTCCCCTGCTGGCGATGCTATCCGCCTTCCCCCCCCTGGCAACCGATATGTATCTGCCGGCCATTCCGCATCTTGGCGACCTGTGGGACGTCTCACCAAAAGTCATAAATTTCACCCTGGTAGGCTTTTTTCTGGGATATAGCCCGGCCCTGTTGATCTACGGCCCTTTCTCCGACCGATTCGGCCGAAAAGCGCCCCTTCTGGTGGGCCTGGCCCTATTCATACTGGGCAGCTTTTTAAGCGCCTCCGCAGGTTCGGTCCATACTCTGATCCAGGCCCGAATACTTCAGGGCATCGGTGCTGCCGGCCCATCAGCCCTTGGGCTTTCTATTATCAAGGATTATTTTACCGGTCCGGAACGACATAAAATATTAGCCCTGATCGGTATTATCATTGCCATCGCTCCCATGATCGGACCCACCCTGGGATCCTGGATCCTGCTGATAGGCAACTGGCATATTATTTTTGTTCTCCAAGCAGTCGTTGCCATTATCTCCATGGCGGGGGTTATCAAAATGCCAGAGTCCCATGCCAATCCTCGACACATCCCACTCATCAAAATGGCGGGACCCTATCTATCGCTGTTCCGGAATCCCCATTTTGTTGGCCTGACACTGTTGTTCGCAGCCTCTGTCTGCTCTTTTTTTGCCTTTCTCGCAGCCTCAGCTGAAATCTATATCACTGGCTTCCACCTGTCGGAACAGGTTTTTGGATTGCTGTTCGGAGTCAATGCCCTGTCGTTGATGATGGGATCTTATACCTGCATGAAACTGTCAAAAAAAATCAATGATATGGTATTGATTCAAATCGGATTTGGTATTGTCTTGATCGGCGGGCTGCTGCTTTTGATGGTTCCCCATTCAAAAGCCCTGTTTTTTACCCTACCCATGTGTTTGATATCCTACGGTTTTGGCCTCACTCGCCCCTTAAGCGTAAACCTTATCCTGGAGACCGTTGATCAGGATGCCGGCTCTGCATCATCAATGATGCTGTTTGCCAATTTTATTTTCGGTGCGGCTGCCATGTGGATTATCTCTCTTGGCGGGGATTGGAAAATTTCGTTGATAGGGCTCCTGGCCGTATTGTCAGGACTTGCCACTCTCTTTGTGCTTGGGTTTATGACCTGGGGAAAAGGCTGCAAAAGGGGAAAAGATCTTTCCGCAAGTGAGTAACATGTCAAAGATACGTTCGTTTCCAACGCATTTTTGGGTTTCTGAACAATCAAGAGCTCAAAACATTTTTAACAGCACTGACCAATTTTTCCAGGGTTACGGGTTTTTTGAGAAAGATCCCGGCACCCAATTGTTGCGCCTTTTTTACCTCATCCGTTTCGGCAAACCCGCTGGTGATAATCGCCTTTTGTTCAGGATGAATTTTTAATATTCGCTCATACGTCTCTCTACCATTTATACCCGGCGCCATGATCATATCAAGCAGTATGAGATCCACCATATTATCGCATAAATAATCAACAGCCGCCTCCCCACTGGACACGGCTTTGGCCTTGTAACCCGCGGCCTCAAGCATCCGGCAGGCGATCTCTCTCTGGTTCTCCATATCATCAACAACCAGGACGGTTTCACCCTTTCCCGAAAAGTCTTTGATAGATACGGGTAAGGTGCCAACCGGGATTTTTTCTATTGAAATTGGGAAGTACAGCTCAAATATCGTTTTAGCTTCATCACTTGCCACCTCTATAAACCCATCATGATCCTGAACAGCATTCCAGACCACTGCCAAACCCAACCCCGAGTCGTCTCTTGCCAAAACCTTTTTTGAATAGAACGGCTCAAAAATCTTTTCAAGGTCTTCCGGAGCGATACCCTTCCCCGTGTCTGTCACTGAAAGCAAAACGTATTCCGAGCCTTTTGTATCGTCATACCTTTTCTGGAAGCGATCCGTGAATCGATTTTCGGTCGATATGGCAACATCACCACGGCCCTCAATCGCCTCTATCGCATTTGAAAACAGATTCGCGACGACCTTTCGGATATGAATCGGCGAACCAAGGATGTTGTGCAAATCATTATCAAGATGGATTGTAACGAAAACGTTCGGGTGAAGCTGTTTGAGCGTTTGAAATTCAGGAGACAGTAAATACTCTTCAATGACCGAATTTAAACATAGTGGTTCCTTTGGCGTTGCAATCCCCCTTGCTACGGTCAATAAATCCTGAACAATGTTGGTCGCCCTTTGTCCAGCGGCATGAATCGTTTCAAGCGGCTTTTTGAGTGGGCTATCTTCAGACAAGGTCATTAACAATAATTCCGGATAGCTGACAATGCCTGAAAGCACATTATTCAAATCATGGGCCACCCCACCCGCCAACCGTCCCAACGATTCCATTTTTTTTGACCTTGCAAGCCTTTCCTCACTTTCGCGGAGCGCCTCCGCAATCCGTTTTTTATCCGTAATATCTACAATATAAACAATCAACCCAGCAGGCTCTTCTGCGTTATCTTTCAATAAGGAAAAGGCCAGGGCAGCATAAAACGCTTTGCCACCACGTTGTTGCAAAGGCATGTCAACTTCGTATAGACCCTTTGATAACAGCGTCGGAATAATTTCGTTTTGAAACATATTTTGAACCTCTCCGGGGCATAACGCCCTGAGGTTCATACCGATAACATCATGGGCCGGATAGTTAAACAGGCGTTCAGCCCCCCTGTTCCAACTCGTTATGACACCGTTGAGGTCCGCCGTAATGAGCGCATCATGGATCTGCTTTATTATTTGGGCCAGAAACCGTTGTTCAGCCTCAATTTGCTTGCGTTCGGTAATGTCATGCATAACAACGACAGCGCCGACGGTTTTGCCCTCCTTCTGGAAAGGGCTTGCAGATGCCTGCATTTGTCTTGCTTCCCCGCCCCGAATTTTCAACACGCCTTCTAAGTGTTTAATGGGAACCCTTTCGGATATCACTTTTTGAACGGGACAACCCCAACGGCAGAGAGACTTCTCGTCCCCAAAAACCGAATAACACTTGTTCCCCACGACGTCTTTCAGGGCCCAGCCGGTGAAGTCCTCCGCGGCTGGGTTGATATATAAAATATTCATATCAAGGTCCCGCACATAGACCTGCTCGCTCATACATTCTAAAATGGCCCTATGATATTGCAGTTTGTCCATAATGCTCCCCTCAAATAGAAAGATTTGCGAAGCCCCACAGCCATATCAGCATTGATCATTACCAGCAGAATTCAGAACAAAAGATTTAATGTTTCTGTCGCTTTTGTTGTTCTCGTTAGATAAGTTACACAGGTGATACACAAGATAAATTTAATAGACACTACAATAGGTGCAGAATATTAAACAACTGTTTTCATTTGCTGAAGGGGGGATATCCATATCCCTATTATTTAATATAACTATTTTATTATTTTGGATATTTTTTTATCTCCTTTTTTTAATGATGGAGTGGATAATATTGGAGGAACGATAGAAGGAAGGATAACTTTTAAGGATTAGGTCCGGTTTGGATGTTTTTTTCCGGTGTCGACTTCTAAAATAAAATTCAAAGCAATCGTTTTATGAAGACCTTTTGATGCACTTGACAAAATCAAAACGTAACGGAAAAGGCAGCGCCAAACGGCCCTGCCTTTTGATAACGATGAAGAAAGCCCCCCTGTCTAAAACTTACTGCCCCCCCCCTTTTCGTCATGTCCGTTTAGTGATGATTTGGCCAACTATCAGTTTGCCATTTGGCCAAATCTTTTTACTTACCGCCCTACCAAAGCCCAAGCTAAACTCTTAACCAATAGATATATAAGCATATAATATTTTTGCAGGCATTGGCACGATAGCTGCTATCGAAAGACAGTGATGCTCGTTGATAACAAACGGACATCTGTTTGGCATTTTCATTGATTATAGGGGACGGCATCAATCTTCAGATGCCCAAATGAATATTGGAAGAAGATTACTGACAAAAAATCAAAGACAAAGGGGCAAAAAATGAACTGGGAAACTATGACCATCGGCAAAAAGATCGCTTTTGGATTTGGACTCATATTGGTCCTGCTGGGAATCGTCGGTTTTATCAGTTTTAGTGGTGTTGGCGATATTGTAAGAAACGCCAAAACTGTTATTCAGGGTAATAAGGTGGATGGTAAGCTCGCACAAAATGAGGTTGATCACCTGAATTGGGCCGGCAAAGTCAATGCGTTGATCACAGACGATACTATAACAGAGCTTCAAGTCGAAACGAATGACCATAAGTGTGGCTTTGGCAAGTGGCTGCATGGTGAAGGGCGAAAGGAGGCCGAAAGGCTCTTTCCCAGCATTGTGCCTCTTCTTAAAAAGATAGAAGAACCCCATCGAAAACTTCACATGTCTGCAATTGAAATCGGAAAGGTTTTTCAACAAGCCGATGTCCAATTACCTGCCTTACTCACAAAAGTAGAAGTCGATCATTTGGTGTGGGCATCCAACATCCGAAACGCGCTACTCAGCCACAATGACTCACTTGGGGTTCAAACGGATCCGAAGCAATGTGCATTGGGCAAATGGCTCACCTCCCATGAAGCAAAGAAAGTATATGACTCAGGGGATTCGGATTTTAAAAAAGCCTGGGATAAAATGACGATCCACCATGACAAATTACACAAATCAGCCACAAATATAGAAAAGAATTTGGCGTATGGCAGGCTTTCAGAAATTCATTCAGCACAGGCTCAACTGGTATCTGACTGCAACAATTACCTAAAAGAAATAATGGACATTCTCAACAATTCGATGGAAGAAATTGTTGACCCCGCGAAAGCTGTTGCCAAAGAAGCCCTCGATGCAGTGACAATGGCAAAATGGGACAAGATTGACAGGGATATGAACAAAAATATTGTCCAACCATTCATGGAAATACGGATGCTGATTGCAACATTGACTGCAGTAAATGTTAACAACCAGTGGCCTGTTTATAAAGATAAATTCAACCAATTTCAGGACAAGGTATCTGCCTGGTCGGAACTTGTGAACAGCAATCCGGATTTAGAAGAAATGGCCGTTGCAATCACCCATAAGGGCTATGAATTGGCAAAGAACGCAGAAAAACTGCGCCGAAATCTGCTGGATGAAAATGAAGCCAAAACTTCTATAGAAACGGCTAACGGCTTGTTTCAAAAGGTCACGACCCCACTCCTAAACGAAACCTTAACGCAACTGAAATGTCTGATAACCAAATCAAGCCATAATCTTGCAGGGCTGAAAAAAGCAAAAGACATCTACGCAACCCAAACAACGCCGACCCTTCATGCTGTTCAGGAATTGCTGGGAAATGTTCGCACTGAAATCTGGAAACACATCATGACCGATGAGGCGATGTTAACGTCTGCCCAGGGCACCAAGCGAAATGTTACCATCGTCAGTTTGGTGGCCCTGATCGCAGGCATTGCCCTCGCGTTGCTAATCGCAAAGGGCATTGTCGCCGTCCTCAAGAAAGTTTCCCAACATTTGGAAGAGGGCGCTGAGCAGGTCGCCGCTGCGTCCACCCAGGTCTCCTCCGCCAGCCAGTCTCTAGCCGAGGGAGCATCTGAGCAGGCCGCTGCCATAGAGGAAACATCTTCCTCCATAGAAGAAATGTCTGCAATGACCAGGCAAAACGCATCCAATGCCGATCAAGCGGATGTGCTCATGAAGGAGGCAAAAACAATCACCTCTCTGGCAAACAAATCCATGAATGAGCTTACGATTTCCATGGCAGAGATATCAAAAGCCAGTAAGGATACATCGAAAATCATAAAAACCATTGATGAAATTGCTTTTCAGACAAACCTGCTGGCATTGAATGCCGCAGTGGAAGCTGCCCGGGCAGGAGAGGCTGGTAGCGGATTTGCGGTTGTCGCCGATGAGGTCAGAAATCTTGCCATGCGAGCAGCGGAGGCAGCACAAAACACCGCAACTTTAATTGAGGGCACCGTGAAAAAAGTTGCGTCAGGGTCAGATTTGGTAACCAAAACAAATGAAGACTTCGGCCAAGTGGCGGAAAGTTCAGCTAAGGTAGCGGGATTGATCAGTGAAATTGCCGCCGCTTCCAATGAGCAGTCTCGCGGTCTTGAACAAGTGAGCACCGCTATGGTAGACATGGACAAGGTGACGCAACAGAATGCCGCGAACGCTGAAGAGTCTGCATCCTCTTCCGAGGAGTTGAGTGCTCAGGCAGAGCAGATGAAAAATGTTGTAAAAGATCTGATGCACCTTGTGGGTGGGCATCTTAACGGAAACCATACCCTTGCGCTTTATGGACCATCGGCGGAGAGAGAAGGAACCGGCGCTCTTTTAGGCTTGGAAAACACTATCAAGCACCTGACGGCTCCCCGAACAAAGGTGCAAAAACCGGGACATGTCTCTCCCCGCATAGATGATGGAGATTTTTAAGACTAAAATATCATGATATTTATAGCCACTTGTGATAGTCTCCCCTGCAAAAGCCAAAGCACTTGCAACCTATGCCATAAGTGGTGAAACAACCGATGGAAATATATAAAAATAAAAGTTCAGGAAAATATTTTATCTATATTGAAGATACCGACATTAATGACAGGGCGCTTTTTGTCAGCCCCGAGGCCAAGGTCCTTACCATTCAGTTCAACCTATTTGTTGATGACCCAGAAGAGGGACAAGAGAAGGATTTATTATCTGAGGGGCTCATCACGCAAGCCCAATTAGAAAGTTACAGGCAATATGGTTCGGACCGCCTAAAAGAGTCTAACAATCGGTTTGAAGAGACTTGGGAGCGCCACCCTCCTCGTCCAAGTAGGCCAGAGCGTATCAACCCCAATGACACGCCCGTTAAAAAGGAACCGGATATGATCGAACGAATGGCAAAGGATTTTAAACACAACAAAGGGTAGGCTACAAAACGATCTCAAAAAATGGAGCCCTACATGACCATCACCGCCAAGGGTTATCACTGGAGCACCCGTTACGATCGATACGACATGAGCGGACATCGGCTTGATTGGGCAAGCCAGCCGTCTGTATACAAAGTTTATCCTGGGATGAAATATCTGGACCTCCCTCGCCCCGAGAACCTCCCCCAACTATCTTTGCAGGAAGCGGTCGCCCCTTTCAGGCAAACTCAGCCAGCACCCCTTACCCTCAATTGGCTCTCCGCCGTGCTCGCTCTCGCCTATGGCATTACGGGCCGCACCCGGTCGGGTGAGAAGGATTTTTTTTATCGAAGCGCACCGTCTGCCGGCGCACTCTATCCCGTCGAGATCTATCTGGCATCAGGAAGCATAGACGCTCTTGCTCCTGGACTCTATCATTACGACGTGGCAGGTCGCGGACTCTGCCAGTTGAGAGTTGAAAACGTTATGGCAACCACAGGCCAATGCCTCCTCTTGAACAATACCTCCCCGCCGCCCGTCGCCGCCTTTTTTCTGAGCGCCATCTACTATAGAAGTTCCTGGAAGTACAGAAAGCGGGCCTTTAGGTATGTACTGCTGGACACCGGCCATGTCCTGGAAAACCTGGTTATGGTTCTAAGGGCCCATAGGATTGAAGCCGAAGTGCATTATGATATCGACAGGGAGTTGTCAGACCACTTCCTGGGTTGTGACCCTGAACGGGAGACCTGTTTCGCCTGTGTCCGGATCCCCGGCTCAAGTTCACCCATTACTGAAACCCACGAAATCCACCCCCCCCTGTCCAAGGCCGTTCTCGATGCCAGTCGCGTCTCCAAAAAGGAAGACCATTTCGAAGAAATCCAACAGATATCCCGTGCCGCTTCGAGGCTGCCGGCGCATACGGCCACTTCTTCGGACATGTCAAAACACCTGGGTATCTTTCCTGAAAAATGGCAGCCATTAAAAACGGTGGCCCCCAATGATGTTTTCAATTTTACCAACACCTTGATGCACCGCCGCTCCAGGCGAAACTACATCCCTGGCGAACTCCCCGGAAAAACCTTCTGGGGGGTCCTCGATATTCTCTCCCTAACATCCAAACGTCACCGCCCCCCGTTTCCGCCATATGGCAGCAGTCTGGCCACCGGTCTTCTAACCCAAAACGTGGAAAACGTTGCAGACGGGTTCCATCTTTGCAATTTTTCAAACAACCAGTGGGGACTGGTTCGGAGAGGAGCGTTTGTTCCACCCATGGCCGCCGCCTGCCTGAATCAGATGTGGCTTCAAAACGCCGCCCTTCATGTCTGTTTTCTTGCGAACCTCGACCAGCTGGACCGCATTTGGGGCGCCCGGGGGTATCAATACGCCATGCTGGAAGCCGGCCGACTTGGCGAAACGGTTTATCTGGCAGCCTCCGCCATGGGCCTTGGGTGTTGTGGTATCGGCGCCCTCTATGATGACGAGGCACGAAGACTTCTCGATCTTAACGAGAGCAGCGCGCTTCTCTACCTCGTTGCCGTGGGACCAGTCAAGGCAATGAAACAGCTTTGAAACCGGCAAGTTTGAAAGCAACAGGCATGAATATAACCCTTTGTATTAATTAAAACAAAAAGTTATTATGATAATTTTAGACAACGCCCCCATTTCTTATTGTCGTTTACTTCGCCACCGCAGTACGACGAAAAGCACCAGCAGGATAACAACCACCACGCCGATACCCATGGTCGGCCATGAAATCCCTCCCCCTACCACATTGATTTCCCCGTCCACTGTGGCCAGCGGCAAATCGATAAACGTCTCGTGATGGTAGGCGTTGGCTGCTGAAACACGGACAGCGGTCTGGTCCCCTACCTCCCCGGCAATCTCGAACGCCACCCGCATCAACACCCCCTCGTTTTTGAGCCCTTCGCTGACCGCCAGGGCAATCAGCAACCGACCAGGCGCGATCTCGTTGACCATTACCAATGCGCCATTAGCAGCCGGTCCAGGCTCGAATGCCGCAAAACGTGCAACTGCCGGATCGAAGCGAAGGGCCAGATCAAAGGCCCCCACCTTGGCGGCACCGCCTACGGTGATGTCCACCTGGGTGCTTTCGCCTGCCGACGCCCTGGTGGTGCCCACAGTCAGCAACACCTCCGCCTTTACAGCCCAGGCCGAAATCCCAACGGTAACACTTGCAATGAGCAGTATCACCAGGGTGATTCGCTTGCACATAGAATCCGCCTCCTCTAAAGCTGACGAAGCCCCGTTGCCGCCTGTAGAATCCAGCGGGCATCAAGGGCCGTGACCTGACCGTCGCTGTTAACATCCAGAATCAGATCAACGGGGATCTTACCGATGGACATGCGAAGGGCCATCAGCGCATCGAGACTCGTAATCCGATCGTCACCATCACCGTCCCCCTTTTTCCTGGCTGACGTCACGGTGAACTGACCGTTTCGGACCTGAACCGTTACCCGCTGGTCGTTGTTCGCCTGGGTGGCCGTGGTCACACGGCCGCGCAAGGCGGTGCGACTGCCTTCGGCACCGATGACATCGAAAGCGAGGTAAACCAAAAACCCGTCGCCGCTCAGGCCCTGGTTGTCCGCCAAACCGAGACGAATGGTCCCTGGCGGCGATAGGTTCACGTCGAAAAGCGCGTTGCCGATCATCGCCCCCCGCTGAAAGCCGGTGGAACGAAGGACGTCCGTACCGTAATTAATCGTGAGGTTGAGATCGCCGAGCCGGTCCGCCCCGCACAGGCTGACCGGAATTCTAACAGGCGTGCCCTGGGGGCCTTGGCGAGAACCAATGACGATCCAGGTCCCGGGACCAACGTCGGCACACGGCCCTGAAGTCGGACCGATATCGTCGTCCTGCTGGGATCGCCGTGAAGAGGGATCCAGCGGGTCCGTATTGTCTTGAATCTCCTGGCCGTCAGACACACCGTCCCCGTCACTGTCCGATTTGTTTGGATCGGTCCCTTGCTGGCGTTCGGCCTCGTCAGTTATTCCATCGCCATCCGAGTCCTTGCCGGTCGAAAGTTCCGCCGGGTCCTCTTCATCGGTCATATCGTCAGCACGGGTTGCGTCGTCCAAACTGCTCAGATCATGGTGCTGGGTCCGGTCAGCGTCTTCTCTTGGAATAATTTGGTATATATAGGTTACAGTGCCAGGGACATCCATGCTAAGACGTACAATGAAAACGAGACATTCCACGCCGATGTCACGCGGGGGGACCCGGATGTCCGTGTTGGCAACGGCAAAGCCCCCTGTTTCGGGGATCATCACGTACACACCACAACCGTCCACATCACGATTGTCACTGTCCTGACAGCGCACCGCTTCGCGAAAGCTGGGTGCAACATCGAAGAAAACAGTGCCGGCATAGCCACCGGGATCTTTCGCATACGGCTTGAAACTCTCGATTTCAAGGCGGAAACTGAGCTGGTCGCCGTGACAAAGCCGTTTGGGGGGACTTGGCCAACGGATGAGAACCTCGGCGTTCCAGCCACGCGGCGATTGCCAACTTCGCCGACAGGTGTGGATGGCACCCGTTGTGTTGATACTGGGCCCAAGTGCGCCTTGGACTTCCGCGCGGACGAATTCGAGGCAGTGTTGGGTATCATCGGCTTGGGCGAGGTTGACAACGGCAAAAAACAATAGCGCCACCATGATGGCCCAAAGGATAGAATGATCCGAACCTTTCCGGACTTGGTTGGCGGAATAGCCCGAAAAAAAATAACCGGGCGATTGCTGACCGGGAACAGGTATCATGGCGAATTCTCCTTGGCGATGAAACAGAGGCCCCCCCCATCCACCATCAGTCGAAGACGTCTTCCTTACGACAGGTAACTGCACTAGCATTTCAGGAAAGCATGGTAAGAAAGTTCATCCTGATGAAGGCCATGGTAATCACTCTGTTGAATGTCCCTCAAAACAGCAACGTGCTCTTTTAACCTATAGTTTACGCTAAAAATGCAATCGATTGTCAAGAAAAATCGCCACGACATATTGTATCAGCAGCGGTTGAAACCCAGAAGTAAAAAACCGGAAGCAAAACGGTGGTTAAAAAATTCTTTCAACCACCGTTCCATCTTTTCGTTGCCAATGGCAAAACTTTGTTTTATTCACTGCAAACGCCCTCGAAGGCAATTATGCCACGATCAGGCAAGATCAAAGCGATCAAGGTTCATTACCTTGTTCCATGCCGTAACAAAGTCGTTCACGAACTTCTCCTGGGAGTCCTCACATCCGTAGACTTCCGCCAAGGCCCTGAGTTGGGAGTTCGATCCGAAGATGAGATCAACACGGGTTCCGATCCACTTGAGTTCGCCACTCTCGCGATCACGCCCCTCAAATACGTCTGGGTCCTCCGCGGTTGCCTGCCACACCGTGCCCATGTCGAGCAGATTCACAAAAAAATCATTGGTGAGCGTCTCAGGCCGCTTGGTGAAAACACCGTGGTTTGACTTTTCGTAGTTGGCATTCAGGACGCGCATGCCGCCAATGAGAGCCGCCATCTCAGGGGCGGTCAGGGTCAGCAGTTGCGCCCGATCCACTAGCAGTTCCTCTGCCGATACGGCGTATTTGGTTTTGAGATAATTACGGAAGCCGTCTGCTTTTGGCTCGAGTACGGAAAAAGACACCACGTCGGTTTTCTCCTGCGACGCATCCATGCGGCCCGGTGCGAAGGGAACGGTCACATCATGACCGGCATTCTTCGCAGCTTGCTCCACAGCAGCACATCCTCCCAGGACGATCATGTCTGCAAGCGACACCTTCTTCCCGTCGGAGTGAGCACTGTTGAACGCCGCTTTTATTTCCGCCAAGGCCTGGAGCACTTTCTTCAGTTGGACCGGCTGATTTACTTCCCAGTCTTTCTGCGGCGCAAGACGAATGCGTGCTCCATTGGCCCCACCGCGTCTGTCTGACCCCCGGAAGGTGGACGCAGACGCCCAGGCGGTGGAAACCAATTCCGGAATCGACAGGCCAGAGGCAAGGATCTTTTCCTTGAGGTCCGCGATATCCTTTTTGTCGATCAGCTCATGATCGACAGCGGGCACCGGGTCTTGCCAGATGAGTTCCTCTGATGGAACTTCCGGGCCAAGATAGCGTGAGCGCGGCCCCATGTCGCGGTGGGTCAGTTTGAACCAGGCCCGGGCAAAGGCGTCTGCAAATCCCTCAGGGTTCTCCAGGTAGCGCCGCGCAATCGGCTCATAGATCGGGTCGAAACGAAGGGAAAGGTCCGCCGTGGTCATCATCGGCCTGTGCTTCTTCGACGGGTCGTGGGCATCAACGACCATGTCCTCTTCCTCCACGTCCTTGGCCAGCCACTGGTTCGCACCGGCGGGACTCTTTACCAGCTCCCACTCATATTTGAACAGCACCTTTAGGTAGCCCATGTCCCACTTGATGGGATTTGGTTTCCATGCGCCCTCGATACCACTGCTGATCGTGTCGCCGCCTTTGCCGCTGCCGAAGCTGCTCTTCCAGCCAAGCCCCTGCTCCTCAATGGGAGCCGCCTCGGGTTCCGGGCCCACGTTTGCCGCATCGCCGGCCCCATGACACTTGCCGAAGGTGTGCCCGCCGGCAACGAGCGCCACGGTCTCTTCGTCGTTCATGGCCATGCGCGCAAAGGTTTCACGAACGTCACGGCCGGATGCGACCGGATCAGGGTTGCCGTCCGGGCCTTCCGGATTCACATAGATCAGGCCCATCTGAACAGCCGCCAGGGGGTTTTCCAAGTCCCGATCGCCTGAATAACGACTCTTGGGCTTGTCGCTCGTGGCCAGCCATTCTTCTTCGGCCCCCCAATAAATATCTTCCTCCGGCTCCCAGATATCCTCACGCCCGCCGGCAAAACCGAAGGTCTTAAACCCCATCGACTCTAAGGCGCAATTGCCGGCGAGAATCATGAGATCGGCCCAGGAGAGCTTCCTACCGTACTTCTGCTTGATCGGCCAGAGCAGCCGACGCGCCTTGTCGAGATTTACGTTGTCGGGCCAACTGTTGAGGGGCGCAAAACGCTGGTTTCCGGAACCTCCTCCCCCGCGGCCGTCACCCATGCGGTATGTGCCGGCACTATGCCATGCCATGCGGATGAAAAGCCCCCCGTAGTGACCGTAATCGGCCGGCCACCAATCCTGGGAGTCAGTCATCAGGGCATAGAGGTCCTCCTTCACGGCCTGCAGATCAAGTTTCTTGAATTCCGTAGCATAGTCGAACGCCGCACCCATCGGGTTGCCCAGATTTGAATGCTGATGAAGAATTTTGAGATTCAACTGGTTTGGCCACCAGTCCCGGTTCCTTGTGCCACCCCCAGCAATGGATTTGCTGGTTGCCCCTGTTACAGGGCACTTGCCATTTTCACTCATAAGGCTCCTCCTTTCGTTATCTGAATTTATGCACCGTACTGATAGGAAAATCGAACGTCTGTGCCCGTCTATTTAATTACCGTTAGCGGGTTATCCACTGGTTTTACCGACAATGGAGGACTTGAAGGATCGTTAGTAGGATATTACGACGATCAATCAATAGCAAAAAATTAATAGCTGAGCAGAGCCGCCCCTATCCTAATTGATAATGGATACCATTTAGCACCGATTTTCTTTTAGGTCAACCCATATTATATTTTTCAAAATAGGCCCTATCGGCGGTTGCATGACGTATCAAAGTTTGATGTAAATATATCCGCCATTTCGTAATCCCAAAAATCTGAATGGGAGGTGATACGGTTTGGAAATTCCCCAATAGAAGCGCTCGAAGGGAATACGGTAGGGCGCAATTTGAAACTGGTCCACGTCCAAGACCGTGACGCGGCTGGTACGATCGTCATACTCGCCCACTGGAGAAATATGCGGGATATTCAGTTCCGGAACAAAAGCGCCTTGGTCGAAATGTGCGATAATCACCCCGCTTCCCACGGCTTCAAACTCGTGAAGCCTGCTTCGTAAGGTTTCTTTTTTCTCCTGCTCGGGCATAGCCCCTTCTCGGATATCTACAGCTTCTATGGATGAAAAGGGAATTTGAAATGCGTCGAGGCTCTCTCTGACCACATCACTAAAAAGCGTCAGCGGGAGACCGCGCTTACCGTTATCTCCCTCGGGGCTCATTCTTTTTTTCCAATTTCCCGTTTTCACTTTGTCCAGAAGATCCATCTGAGTAATCTCTCCGGCCTGTCCTTTGGCAACCTCCCCAAGTGCGTTGACCACGGTGGCAACCGATGCCACAGAGCATGAGGCCTCATGGTACTGCCGGACGTAGTGTTTCCACAGCGAGCGCTTCAAATGAGTGCCGGCTGTCGGCGTCGCGTCCCGCACTCTCTCCACCACGTCCTTGGCAAATGTGCCATTGCGCATAAATTTATGAAAATAGAACGGAATATACAAATAAGTACGAATGATGGACCGCAACACGTCTATGGGAGAACTCCTTTTTCAAAATATGATGTTACGAAGAATAAGTAGTAAAAGGAATACACTACCAATTCATATTCAACAGGCTATGTTACCGGCCGAATCCGGCAGAGCAGACCGCTATACTCCGGAAATCCTGAAATCGGATCCAAATTTCGGTCACTGGTGAGCAGGTTGCAGCCTTTCCACCCGTGTGGCATGGAGACCATGCCAGGAATAATATCTTCGGTGAGTCTCGCATGCATTTGAAGGCTGCCAATGTTTGATTCAATCACCATCAATTCATCGTCCTTGACACCATATAATGTCGCTGTATCCGGATGAATCTCACAGGTCATCTTTGGGACCCGGTCACGCAATCCCTCCACATGTCGGTACATGGAATGCCACCATTCCACCTCTGTATGCCCATTGCTCAACTGCAGCGGATACTCGGCAAAAACCTCTGGTGTCTTGATCGGGCTTACCGTGGGCCCCTGAAAAGTCGGCATAGGATCGTACCCGGCTTGCAGGAATACTTCGGAATACAATTCTACTTTTCCGCTGGGGGTAGGAAAGCCATCCTTTTCATAATGCCGTTCTCCCGGCAGGACATTATAGTGAAGATACCCCTCCGGACATTGCTTCAACAAACTATCAACGGTTTCCGGTTCAAAAAAGTAATCAAATGCCTCCACATCCGTTTTCCATGGAAACTTCTGCTCATACCCCATTTTCCTTGCCAGTTCGCTCCAGAAGGTAAATTCCGACCTGGCTTCTTCATAGGGCTCCACGATTTTTCTACCGATGAACTCGCCGTGATACGTGCTATAATTCAACCTTTCAAACGCAACCGTGGCGGGGAGTACGATGTCGGCGAACTGGTTGGTTTCTGTCATCACCACGTCCAAACTGACCAGAAAATCCAACTTGGCCAGCGCCTTTTTTACTTTGGTGGTATCCGGCCAGCTCACCGCAGGATTGCTTCCGCAGACGATCATGTTCCTGACGATTTGCGGCTCATTTAGGATAGTATCCCCAAAATCCACCATGGCTCCGTCTTTGAATATTGTCAGGTACCTGCTGTAAAATGGGTATTTGTCTGCATTTACCCATCTCGGCGCCCCCATCAATTCTGGCAACCGTATCGGCTTGGTTGGCACAAATTGGGCAAAACCAAAAATCAATTCTCCCCCAGGCCTGTCAAGATTTCCGGTTAGTCCCGCCAAAATCGCAAAAGACCGAAAATTCTGTACCCCGTCCGGCACCCAGCCGGTCCGGAAATAATGCCTAATGCAGGCGGATTTATTCGAAGCGTACATGCGGGCCAGTTTTCTGATATCATTTGCCGGAACGCCACAGACCTGCTCGGCCGCTTCGGGTGTATATTTTTCCGTGTGGTCCACCAGTTGATCAAACCCGACGGTCCATTTTGAAACAAACGCTGCATCATAAAGTTTTTCCGAAAGAATGACATTGATCAGTGAGAGCGCAAGAAACCCGTCCGTGCCCGGCCATGGGCGGATATGCAAATCCGCCTTTTTGGCAAGTGGTGTGGTTCTTGGATCAATCACAATAATCTTGGCACCTTTTTTTCGTGCGGAAGTAATCTGGCGGAGGCCGCCCACAGGATCGGATGCATGCGGGTTTGTGGCCCACAGGACAATACAGTCGGAATTCTCCATATCCGGTTCCGTCAGATATCCGCATGTGGAAATTGCGCCCATCCAAGTGCTGCTGCCGCATAGATCCAGCGCCTCAAATCGGCTTGGCGTCCCGAACACATCACAGAACCGCCACGCCAGGAACCAGCCGATTTCCATGGTCAGGCAGGCCGGCTCACCAATGAAAACACTGCAGGATTCCGGGCCGTATTTCGCTTTTGCCCGCAACCATTTATCCGCAATGGTGTCATATGCTACATCCCATGAAATTCGCTGCCAGCCACCTTTGGCTTTCTTCATTGGATATTTGAGCCGTTTTTCATGGTACATATAATCGGGGATATGACGTGCCTTCACACAAAATCCCCCCCTGCTGCGGGGATGCTTCCGCATTCCCTTGATTTTGGTCACCCTGCCGTTTTCCACACAGGCAGTGAGCCCGCATTGGTTGGTACACATGAAGCACGGAACGGTAAACCATTGTTGATCAGGGGCTTGAGTGGCGACGGTGGGATCGGTGTTTGCCATGCTGAACCTCCTTGATTCGTTCTGAGATGGTTCGTTTTCGATGCGGCAGGAACTTTCTGATAGGGATTATATGCCAAAGTCTCGACAGCTTTCAAGAAACAATCAGGGCAACACGACCTCCATAATGCATAAATGATAGATTTATCAACATAAACTTTTCATACTAAAAAAGCAGCGTATGGCGTTCTGGTATCGAAACCCGTACACGGCCCCAGGTAAAGGATTTGTCGCGATTAAGTTCTAAATTGCCAATACATACAGTTTTGCTATATAATTTTTATATGATTATATAGATTTAGCGAAATAATTTTGTACCGATATCTATTTTAGAAGGGAACGATCTCAATATGATATTTGACGAATTAGGCCAAAGAGAAATGCTCAGAGAATTTGAAGATATCTGCCTCAAGCTTGTACAGCTGACCGACACGACTGAAGAGACAAACACGATGAAAAACGAGTTGGTGGCCCTTGCCTCACGGATCAAAAAGTTGTCGCTAAAAATTGCCAATGATCACCTCTCCCAAAAGGATACGTTACCTGCAAAAATTGTTCTGGTAGTAGATGATAATGATGAGTTTAGAAAACTCGTGAAGCAGCTTCTTGAATTGGCAGATTATAAGGTATTTGATGCATCAAACAGTTATGAAGCGCTTGAAATCGTCAAACAAAACACGAGTATCGATTTGGTTCTTTGCGATATCATTTTGCCAGACATGAAAGGACCCGATCTGGTAAAAGAGATTCGTGGCAAACTACCTGATATTGAGGTGATTTTTATGTCAGGTTATGTTTCTGTGGGTATCATCAGCAACGATGTTGAACAGGTTCTAACATCCAACAACAATTTTCTGCAAAAACCTTTCCCTAACCGGGACCTCCTTGAAGCGGTTCATGAAGTGTTGGTTCATTAAGCATGAAAAGAATGGCCCAAATAACACAAAAGGCTTTTAACACATTGATCATACATTAAAACCATAAAAAATGGGTGGGTGGATGTTCTACAATCATTCTCTTGAAAAAACGGTAGAATATTTTAGAATGACCGTAAAGTTTCTTGGACGCTATAACCTTCCTTATGATCCCGCGAATTATACTGTCGGATACGAATATTCCTCAAACAGTAATCCCCATTTGTTAACTGATATAGAAAAAACGCTTTCTAACTCTCAGCCCATCACCCCCGAGTTGAGCCACTCCTGGTTTCAAGAGCACGTTGCCTATCGCGGACCCGCCTTAATTCAGTCCATAAAAAAGGATTTATCAAACATTTTGGAAGAAATATTTGGTGATCTTTCCGAAACAGAAGATGAGCTATCCGGGTTTAAAAAGAGCCTTCTTCATTTTTCCAATCGTATTGAAAAGGCAAAAGACCGGATATCCTGTTCCGGATAAATATGAGAATCTCTTTGGCGATGGATGCGGAAAGACGGTATCAAAAATCGGCACATAGTCATCTATACGCGATCGCAGAAGCTTGGCCGACCAGCTCGAAAACTTTGGGCGGTGGTATTGTCAACCGATATTGGGAATAATGATGAAAGAAAAAGAACTAACAGAATTATGCGGTCTATATTGTGGGGATTGCATTCGCTATACGTTTAGAGCTTCGAACCTGGCTGAAGAATTACTAAATGAAATCGAAGAAAAGCATTTTATAGAATATGCAAATATTAAAAAGGTTCATGTCATACCGGAATAAGAGCCGCACAATTCGCGCGGCTCTTTTTCGTATCAACAAAATACCAGTGAAGAAGCGATCAATCCACCCGTTTAAAGGCCTTTGATTTCGCATTACATACCGGGCAAGCGTCAGGGGCTTCATTTTCAACCGTATGGCCACATACCGAGCAAACATAATAGCAGTCGACCGCCTGCGGATTATCCAGCGTGTCCAGTGCCTTTTGATAAAGGGCCGCATGGGTTTCTTCCACTGTGTTTGCAAAGGAAAAACTTCTCTCTGCCGCCTTGTTTCCCTCGGCTTGGGCATCCTTAATCATATCGGGATACATTGATTTGAATTCATGGGTTTCGCCAGCAATGGCTTCTTTCAGGTTCTCGGCGGTACTGTTGATGCCTTTCAGGACTCTTAAATGGGCATGGGCGTGAACCGTTTCTGCTTCCGCTGCGGCCCGAAATAGTTTTGCGGCCTGGGTGTATCCTTCCTGGTCAGCCTTGGCTGCAAAGGCAAGGTATTTTCTGTTGGCCTGGGATTCACCTGCAAACGCTTCCTTGAGATGTTCTTCTGACTTGCTCATTTTTGTATCTCCCTTCTAAAGTTATTTTGGATAACGTTAACGAAACTTTGCATACATTCCGAATGGGGAAAAAGGTGATCACATCCTAATTAGTAATTATTACTAATTACTTCTATTATATAAAAGCGTGACTGTCAACCGAATCTTTCACGCCCGTCCAAGGCGTGTCACAACGTGCCTTCGGGCGTCTTTATACCGGCATCGTACTATAACCCCGCTTACCTATTCACGCCATATTCTTTGAGTTTCAACTGAAGCGTCCTTCGACTGATACCAAGTATTTCAGCAGCACGGGTGCGATTTCCATCGGTGTCCGCCAAGGTTCGAACGATCATCTGCCGTTCCATCTCCTTTAAAGAACGCCCTGATAGGGGAGTTAATCCAACATCCGCATTGTCGTTATCAAGCGCCTGAATAACACTGGGAAATTGGACTGGCAAAATAACGTCGTCCCGAGACAGTATGACAGCGCGCTCCACAACATTTTCAAGCTCTCGAACATTTCCCGGCCACGAATGACGCATCAGCAAGTCCACTGCCCGCGGGGAAAATCCCTTTATAAGGCGCTGGTTCTTTTTGGCATACTTTCTAAGAAAATAATCCGCCAGGAGGGGGATGTCCTCATGTCTTTTACGCAGGGGCGGCACGTTCAGAGCAACCACATTAAGGCGGTAAAACAAATCCTCCCGGAACCGGCCAGCAGCAATCTCTTCTTCAAGGTTTTTATTGGTAGCGGCAATCACACGGATATCGACCTGATGGGTACGGGTTCCGCCGACAGCCTCGAACTCACGCTCCTGCAATACGCGCAAAATCTTGACCTGGATCGTTAAAGGCATTTCGCCGATTTCATCCAGAAAGATGGACGCCTTATGGGCCAATTCGAAGCGCCCCTGTTTGCGATTCACAGCGCCAGTGAAGGCACCTTTTTCGTGACCGAACAATTCACTCTCCAGCAACGTCTCCGGCAAAGCCGCACAATTCACCTTAACCAGGGGCTTATCGCTCCGCGGGCTGTTCATGTGAATGGCATTGGCAATAAGCTCTTTGCCCGTCCCGCTTTCACCGGTAATTAAAACGGTGGCATCCGCAGGCGCCACCAGCGACATCGTATCAAACAATTTCCGCATGGCAGGGCTATTGCCGATGATGTTTTCAAAGCGAAATCGATCATCGAGCCGCTCTTTTAAAAACCGATTCTCCTGTTCCACCTTTCGATGATGAAGTGTCTTTTTTACCAGGATTTTTAACTCTTCAATATCCAGCGGTTTGATCAAATAGTCCTGGGCGCCAGATTTCAGCGCTTCAATGGCGGTATTGATCGATGCATAGGCAGTCATGATCACGATGGGAATTCCCGGACTCACCTCCTTTATTCGGCGCATGGCTTCAATGCCATCCATTTGGCCCATCCGAAGGTCCATCAAAACGAGATCGTGGAAGGTTCCTTCCACGGCCGCGATTGCTTTGAGGCCATCTTCAGCCATATGAACATCATACCCCTCAGCGCTCAGGACCGTACCAATCATCTGGCGGTGGGCGGCCTCGTCATCTACGACCAAGATTTTTGATTTCATTTCGCCTCTTTCCGGCCTTACACGATCATGGTATCAAAAGGGAAATTCGTGTCCCCCGGTCCGTGCCCACTAACGGGCTGTGTATGCGTATCTCTCCCTGATGGTTTTCAACGATTTTGCTTACAATTGCGAGCCCAAGCCCGGTGCCTTTGTTTCGGGTTGTAAAAAAAGGATCCAACACCTTGGCCTGATCAGCCTGTGGTATTCCCGGACCGTTGTCTTCCACCCATAAATTGAGGCGATTTGTATCCGTCTCCCGGCTTGCCCCCACAGATATTTTGCCACCATCGGGAATTACCTGAATCGCATTCAGCAAAAGGTTTAAAAGTGCCTGAGTGATCTGGTTTTCATCGAGCACGACTTGGTTAAGATCTGAGGACAACGCGTTGGATATGGTGATGCCCTTGGCCTGTGCGTCTGCGGTAACCAGTCGAATGGCATGCTGAACAAGCGCCGACAAATCTATTTGGGTTCGCTCAATGGTAACCGGACGAGCATAGGTCAACAGATCCGTTACTACGCGATTGATCCGGTCTATTTCACGGACCATAACGTCGGCGTACTCCTGCTCTTCAGGGCGATCCTTGAGGGAATGACGAAGAAATTGGGCAAACCCTTTGATGGAGCTTAACGGATTTCTGATTTCATGGGCCACGCTCGCCGCCAGTTCCCCGATGGCGGCAAGTGTTTCAGACCGACGGACCTTTGCTTCAAGCACCTTTATTTCCCGCAAATCTCGAAGAAGAATTACCGCACCAATACAGATACCGTCATCGTTGGTGATCGGTGTTGCACTCAGTGAAAGGGGAATCACCCCACCCGACTTCAACGGGTGACTGATTTCATGGTCCAAAACCGATCGACAGTGGGCCAATGTCTCTGAAACTCCGGTCATGTCAAAATCGATGATGCCCCTCAAATCCTGCCCTTCGATCTTGTCCGCCCTTAACTCCAGCAGGTCAAGAGCAAGCTGGTTATAGGATACGATCGCACCGTTCAAGCTAACACTTAACAGTCCGTTGGCCATATTGGCCACAACCTGTCGGGTGTAGTCCTGGGTCTGCTTTAGCGTTTTATCTACCAAATAGTAGTTTTGTATCACAAAAATAAAAAAAAGGGCCGCGGAGCCCAATGCCACCATTATGGCTGCCATGATAAAAGCATGGTGGATATCGGTCGAATGGGCTTTCTCAAATCCCGTCATTTCGAGGCCAAGCACAATGACCACGCCGCCAGTCCCGGAATGGCTTGAAATGGCCGCTATGCGCCCGCCGATCAGATCCCCGACATCTTTTCGCTCCGGCAGAAAAAGTTTTGCCAGCTCATATAATCGAATCTCAGGCGAAACAGTGTGTATCCGTGTTTTCACATCATCGAGTGTATCCAGCGCCACCGACCAAGGTGTCACCGGATGTTTAAACTTCTCATTGGTGGCCTGAACCTGGACATGGCCGTGGTCAATGATATAGATGTAAGCGATATTGCGATGTTTCACGGTCTCGTTGATCAACGCCGACAAAACGCCTTTTTTCATACCGTAAGACAGGCCAGTCCTTGCCCCCGCCTCAATAGCATTTAAAATGCTTCGTCCCTCACGAGATAGGGATGCCATGGCTTTTTGCTTGTCTCTGTCCAGATTCCGATAGGTGGAAATGCTGATCAGAATAAGCATGACAAATACCACCATTAAGATGGACAACGCCGGCAAATACATGGTTTTTGCTTTGAAGCGTTTCATACAAATCCTTCACGAAAATGATGGGTACCCTACCAGAAAATGAATTGACGGATAAAAGGAAATGCCCCTAATATGAATTATCATGCCCCCTATGAAATTGATAGATAGTGTTATCATAAGGGAATTTTAACGCAGGTGCAAATTTTTTGCGCACTCACTGTCAAACTGGCAGAGAAGTGCGCATTTTCTGCGCGCCCTTTCACGACTTGCTCGCGCCCGACTTACTCATTAACACATTGTAATAACAATTAAATATGCCAAATGGCATTTATTTTGCTTTTCTAATGATCGACCGGAAAGAATGATGACAACATAAAACATCGAAATTTACAGGAGCCACCATGCCATCAGCTCATAATATATGCTTGGGGATTGCCATTTCGCTGGGATGTCTGCTTTTTGAAGCATCGTTGTCTGCGACAGTCGCGTTGGATATTTCAGATTTGGAGGCCCACATTCAAAGCCAGATCGGCATTGAGAGCCTGATCGCCTATGCCAGCAGAAAGAACCCAGACATTCAGGCTGCCCGGGCGTTGTTACTGGCCAAAAAGGAAACCTACCATATCGATACGGCCTATCCGGATCCGCAACTGATGGTAACCTATTATCCGGAACCGATTGAAACCCGACTGGGCCCCCAGGACTGGAATGCCAACCTGACACAAGCCATTCCTTATCCGGGCAAGCTTTCCACCGCAGGCGCAATGGCAAAAGCGGACATTCAAATTGCAACGCTTCACCTTGCCAAAACCATCCATGATAACGCGCTGGCCATTCGGGAAGCTGTTATTGAGCTTGTCTACATTCGAAATGCCATCGACATCCTAAACGAAGAAGCCCACCTTTTCAACACTGTGTCAAAAACCACCGAAAACGTCTATGCTCAAGACCGGGCCGCCTTGGTGGATGTCTTAAGGTCCCAATCTCGGCTCAGCAAACTTCACCAAAAAACGGTTCTGCTAAAAGACTTGGAAACAAGTCAAAGTACCAGGTTGAACCGGCTATTGGGACGTTTATCAGATGCATCCATTGGTACCCTATCGGCATTCGATAGCATACTGCCGGCCAGCGATCTGGATGAGCTATATCAATTGGCAGTCGCACACCAGGAAGATATCTTAAAAGCGAACGTTGAAATAGCAAAAAGAACAAACGGCGTAGCACTTGCCCGCTATGGCCGGCTGCCTGACTTTAAACTGGGTCTTTTTTATGCTGGCGTGGGCACCCCTGATGTCAGGATGCCGCCGTCAGATGCCGGCGATGATGCGGTGGGGATCCAGTTTGGCCTGACCTTGCCCCTGTGGAGCAAAAAAAATAACAGCCGCATCCAAAAAGCCCAGGCAGATGTAGCCGTGGCGAAAGCCGCTAAGACCGCCCGTGTAGATGATATCATGACCCGGGTCCGATCGACTTATTATCGAATTAAAAACACGCAACGCACCCTCGAAATTTACGAAGATGAACTCCTCCCCCAGGCACAAGCCGCCATTGACGCCACAGAAACCTGGTTTATGGACAGAAAGTTAAGGTTCTCGGATTTCATTGACGCCCAATCGCTCTGGTATGACGCAAAACTCGATTTGGCCAGAATTCAGGCCGATTATCAAAAGGACGTTGCCCGTTTACTAAGGCTCATCGGCAAAGGTCCTGATGGAATCCCATAAACGCTTATTCTACGGATAAGAGGTAACACTGTTATGGCAAACAAAAAACCACATTCAATTTATTCGGTTATTGTAAGCACCGCCGTGATCTCTATTGCGGTGACGATTGCAGCTGGCTATTTTGTGGGGTTTCATCAATCCCATTCAATAACCGTTATAGATGAAAGTACCGGAGAAGAAAAAACCCTCTGGACCTGCGGGATGCATCCGTGGATCATCCAGGAAGAACCCGGCAACTGCCCCATTTGCGGCATGAAGCTGACCCCAAAGCGTAACGCGGATGCCACTGAAAACGCCCCGGCATCTACCGATCGGAAAATCACCTACTGGCGTGCGCCCATGAATCCCACCGAAATCTATGATAAGCCGGGAAAGAGTTCAATGGGCATGGATCTCGTACCTGTCTATGAAGATGAAGTCATCGGAGGGGTTGCTGTCTCCATTGATCCGGTCACTCAGCAGAATATGGGCTTTCGCACCGAAGAAGTAAAAAAAGCCCCCCTGACCCGATCCATCCGCACCTATGGCCATGTCACCTTTGATGAAACCAGAACCGCGGAAATCAGCCCAAAGATAAGTGGCTGGGTAGAGAAGATCTTTGCGGACTTTACCGGAAAATATGTTAAAAAGGGAGCCCCGCTGTTTGATTTGTATGCACCAGAGCTTGTGTCAGCCCAAGAGGAATATCTGGCGACGTATCAAAACGCCGGCCGGTTATCCAACACGCAGAGTCAAAAGCTGATCGTCACCGCCCGGCGGCGTCTTGAATACTTTGAAGTGCCAAAACAAATTATCAAACAAATAGAAACGTCAGGTCAGGCCCGTAAGACACTTACCATTTATTCACCTTTAAACGGCTTCGTCACCATGAAAAAGATTGAACAAGGGAGTTACCTTAAAGCCGGTACCAGTGTTTTAAAAATCGCAGACCTCTCCCGCGTGTGGGTAGAAGTCCATATCTTTGAGTATGAACTTCCCTGGGTGGCCGTGGGGCAAACAGCGAAGATGACCTTGCCGTATCAACCGGGGAAAACTTTTGAAGGGAAAGTCGCCTACATCTACCCCTATCTTCAAGCCAAAACCCGAGATGTGGTGATCCGGCTCGAGTTTGACAATCCGGATCTTTCCATAAAACCGGACATGTACGCGGATGTACAAATTTTGACCAGCGCCAAAGGGGAGGGGCTAATTATCCCTTCAGAAGCGGTCATCCGCTCCGGCAAACGGAATGTGGTGTTCGTCACCCGTGATAACAACAAGTTCTCCCCCCGGGATGTGACCCTCGGCGTTTCTCTGGATGGCCGTATGGTGCAGGTGCTGACAGGACTAGCGCCCGGAGATACGATTGTAACGTCAGGACAATTCATGCTGGATTCGGAATCAAAGCTGAAGGAAGCGGTTCAAAAGATGATGGAAGAAAAACTGACCCAAAAGAAGCACAACGAACCCGAGAATGATTTTTTTGACGATGTGGAAAGCAAGGATGACGATTTTTTCAGTGACATGGAGTAGAAACGATGATTGAAAAAATAATCGAATGGTCCATAAAGAACACGTTCATGGTGATTCTGGCGACGGTGTTTTTGACACTGGGCGGGATTCTTGCCATCTTGAATACGCCATTGGATGCCATTCCTGATCTATCAGACGTTCAGGTCATTATCTACACCGAATATTCCGGACAGTCCCCCCAGGTAGTGGAGGACCAGGTGACCTATCCGCTCACAACGGCCATGCTGAGCGTTCCGTTTGCCAAGGTGGTGCGTGGGTATTCGTTTTTCGGTTTTTCTTTTGTTTACGTAATTTTTGAGGACGGCACCGATATGTACTGGGCGCGGTCCCGCGTGCTGGAATACCTGAATTTTGTCTCAGGAAGATTGCCCGCCGGTGTCACCCCCAGCTTGGGGCCGGATGCCACCGGTGTCGGATGGGTGTATGAATACGTGCTGAAAGACAGCACCGGCACGCATGACCTCCAGCAGCTTCGCAGCATTCAGGATTGGTACTTGCGGTATGAACTTACCGCCGTACCAGGTGTGTCTGAAGTTGCCAGTATCGGCGGGTTTGTAAAGCAATACCAGGTGGAGGTGAATCCGGACAAACTTCAGGCATATGGCATCCCCATTCAAAAGGTACGAATGGCGATCCAGCGTTCCAATCAGGATGTGGGCGGGAAACTGGTGGAAATGGGAGAGGCCGAGTTCATGGTGCGCGGGCGTGGATATCTTTCAACCCTTGAAGATCTTGAAAAAATCGCCGTGGGCGTGGATCAGATGGGAACACCGGTGCTGCTGAAAAATATCGCCAATGTTCAACTCGGTCCTGAGCTGCGGCGAGGGATATTGGACTGGAATGGTGAAGGCGAAACTGTGGGCGGTATCGTGGTGATGCGTTTTGGCGAAAACGCTCTCGAGGTCATTGAAAACGTCAAAGAAAAGCTTCGGTCCCTGGAAAAGGGATTGCCCGTCGGTGTTGAAATCGTAACCGGGTACGATAGGTCGGGACTTATCGAACGAGCGGTGAAAACCTTAACCCGAAAGCTCATCGAGGAAATGACCGTGGTAGCAATCATCTGCATCATCTTTCTGCTGCATTTCCGGTCCGCTTTCGTTGCTATTTTCACCCTGCCCATCGGTATCTTTATGTCCTTTTTGGTAATGCGATGGATTGGTATCAATGCGAACATCATGAGCCTTGGCGGTATTGCCATCGCCATCGGCGTTATGGTGGATGCATCGGTAGTGATGGTGGAAAACGCCCACAAACATCTGGAACGAGACCAGGGGAAAAAATCCCATCAGGAAATTATGCTGGCGGCCGCCAAGGAAGTGGGGCCGGCCCTATTCTACAGTCTGCTTATCATTACCGTTTCTTTTCTTCCGGTTTTCAGCCTCCAGGAGCAATCAGGTAGATTATTCAAACCCCTGGCATTCACCAAAACCTTTGCCATGGCTGCATCTGCCATCTTAGCCGTCACACTCGTTCCAGTATTGATGACCTTTTTTATCAGGGAGGACGCCTTTTCACCCGGCACCGCACCGGGACGTCGGAGATGGATAAGCATCATGGCCCTTACGCTGCCTGTGGTTGTCGTGATTGCAGCGGCTGTTTTGGGATCATACACAGGATGGCGGTTGCCTGACTGGTCGCTGGTCGCCGCGTTGGGAATTTCGCTATTTGTTGCCACCTGTCTCATCCGGCAAAAATTGATTGCTGAATCAAAAAATCCGTTAAGCCGGTTTTTCATCATGCTTTACTTGCCGATTATCAAGTGGGTTCTCACGTGGCGAAAAACCACCGTGGCAGTGGCCATAGCGGTGCTGGTGGCCACCATGTTTCCATTGGCAAACCTCGGTAGTGAATTCATGCCGCCCCTCAACGAAGGGGACCTGCTGTATATGCCAACCACCCTACCAGGTATATCCATCACTAAGGCCAAAGAGTTGCTGCAACAGACAGATAAAATCATACAGCGTTTTCCTGAAGTGCATCACACCTTGGGCAAAATCGGACGAGCGGAAACCGCCACGGACCCGGCCCCCCTGTCCATGATTGAAACAACCATTATACTTCGTCCCAAAGTCGAATATGAAAACGTACAGGTAAAACGGTTTTTTTCTGACTGGCCCGGTTGGCTTAAAACACCACTGGCCTGGTTTTTACCGGAAAAAAAGAACGGTAATATTATCGCTGAGTGGCGAAAAAAAGAAGTAAAACGGTTTTTCTCTGGCTGGCCCGACTGGTTGAAAAAACCACTCTCTCGAATCTGGCCTGAAACCCGCTATATTAGCATTGATGAATTGACGGAAGACCTGGATAAAGCCATTCAGTTTCCGGGACTCACCAATGCCTGGACCATGCCGATTAAAACCAGAATCGATATGCTCTCCACCGGCATCAAAACCCCGGTGGGGATTAAACTCATGGGGCCGGATTTGGAAAGATTATCAGATATCGGCGCACAGATCGAAGCCGTGGTGCAGGATATCCCCGGCACCTTATCCGCCTATGCCGAACGGGTTACCGGTGGCAACTATCTTGATTTTGACATCGACCGCGATCAGATTGCTCGGTATGGTCTGACCATCAGCGATGTTCAGGACGTCATTATGACAGCCATCGGCGGGATGAACATTACACAAACCGTTGAAGGACTAGAGCGGTACCCAGTCAACTTAAGGTACAACCGGGAACTTAGAGATAATATTGACCAACTCAAACGGGTGTTGGTATCCACCCCGACCGGCGCACAGGTGCCTTTGGTTCAACTGGCCGATTTTGCCATACGAAAAGGTGCCGCCGGTATCAAAAGTGAGAATGCCAGACAATCTGCCTGGGTCTATGTGGATTTGAAAGGAGTAGACGTCGGGACCTATGTCAAACGGGCCAAGAAAATCATCGATCAGGCGATAAAGCTTCCTGCAGGGTACTCCATGGTCTGGTCAGGCCAATTTGAATATATGGAAAAAGCCAGAAAAACCCTCAATATCATTGTGCCGCTCACACTGGTCCTTATTTTCGTCCTGCTCTACGTACATTTTCAAAACATTGCCGAAGCAATCCTTGTCATGGCCAGTTTACCGTTTGCCCTGGTCGGTGGGGTCTGGCTTGTTTATCTTCTGGGATACAATCTTTCCGTAGCAGTGGTCGTCGGATTTATCGCTCTTGCCGGACTTGCCGCCGAAACGGGTGTGGTCATGCTGGTCTATCTGGATGAAGCATTTGGCCACCGACAATCTACCGGCCGTCTAAAAACCACCGACAATCTGGCAACAGCGGTTATTGATGGCGCGGTGGAACGGGTCCGGCCAAAGCTCATGACAGTGGCAACCACATTGATCGGTCTGCTGCCGGTCATGATCGGTACCGAAACCGGGTCTCAAATCATGAAACGAATTGCGGCCCCCATGGTGGGGGGGCTGATATCGTCCACAATACTAACACTGGTGCTCATTCCGGTGGTGTACGACATGTGGAAACGGGCAGCACTTCGCAAACAGATCATTCGGGACAATGCCGGATCGAAAGCAAACAATGCAACATAAAGGCACATTCGTAAAAACATTAACCAAAAGGAGTTTATTATGAAACACATTAAGACAATATTGATCGCAGGTTTGACTTTTATTTTGGCGGCTTTCGGCGGCGCCCTAGCGGATGACATGGATCACTCCAGTTGCGAGCAACACTCATCCATGGATCATTCCACCCATGGCACGTCGGAAATGAACCACTCGCCAAATGGCCATGCCATGAAGGAGATGGGCCACACCGGGCATATGGGAGAAAACATTAGAAATGCCTCAGTGGATGGTTATACGTTCACCTATCATCTGATTGACATGCGAAAAAAGATGAAGGCCACCGGTCACCAGCACGAAATGAAAATGACCCACCATATGATGGTCTATGTCACCCCCCCACACGGTGATCAGATTGAATCGGCCAAAGTAGGGTATCTGGTAGTGGGACCTGACGAAAAAAATCAAAAACTGATGTGCATGGGAATGGGGGGTGGCTTCGGAGCAGATGTCGATTTCGCTGCCCCAGGCACCTACACCATTAAAACCAAGGTGATGGATGGTGACAAGAAGTTGATGGATTCATTCAATTATACTGTCAAATGACCTCTTCGGGTTATGTTTCCCCCAATGACAAAACATTGGGGGAAACAATAATCCGATTTTTTTACATAATCTCTCTCGTAAGTGAAAAAAACCTGTCCGCTAAAAGTCCTTAAAATCATCATCCTCAAAAGGAATTACCTGTTCGGGATTTACCCGCTTTGAAGCAGAAGGTGTTGTTTTTCGCTTCTCGGCATCATTGTCTTTGAAATCGTCATGGATAATGGTCGACGATGTACCCACCTCTATCATATGAGAGGGGCCCGTATATGCTTCGTTGGTGTGGTTGCCGTCCACCAAGGCCACAAGGCTTTCCACCATGCCTTTCAGTTCAATCGTTTGAACATTTAGCTCTTCAGAGGCAGATGCGGACTCTTCCGCACTGGCAGCATTTTGTTGAACCACCTTATCAATTTCAGTCACCGCTCGGTTTAACTGGTGAATCCCTTCGGCCTGGTCCTTGGATGCCTCTGCTATCTCACCAACCAGCTGGGCCACCTGGCTGGCGCTGTCGTTCACCCCTTCTATCGACGCAGTGGTTTTTGTCACAAGGCCGGCGCCTTCGTTTACCCGTCGGGTAGTTTCTTCGATCAAGGCAGCTGTCTCCTTTGCCGCCTCCGCGGCCCGCATCGCCAAATTTCGGACCTCATCTGCCACAACGGCAAAACCAGCACCCGCTTCACCGGCACGGGCCGCCTCTACCGCGGCATTAAGTGCCAGCAGGTTTGTCTGAAATGCTATCTCATCAATGGTTTTAATAATTTTTGATGTGTCCTCGCTGGCACTTGAAATTTTCCCCATTGACGTGGTGAGTTCCTCCAACACAGTGGTCGCATCTTCAACAACGCGCTTTGTTTCGGCCATCAAGCCGTTGGCCTCACCGGCATTGTTGGCATTCTGCTCCGCCATGGCGGATATCTCTTCCAGAGAGGAGGAAGTCTCTTCGTTGGTGGCAGCCTGTTCTGAGGCACCTTCCGCCAGCTGATGACTGGTGGTGGATATTCCGCTGACGGCACCAGAAATTCGATCTGTTATCCGGTTCAGTCCACTGATGGTGGTATGCAAACTCTTGGAAAGGCCACGACTTAAGGCCAGGGTGATGGCAACGCCCAATAACGACGCGAAGATAATTAGAATCAACATATTTTGGAAACCGGTCTTGATTTTTCCATAGAATCCACTGTTTGCCGCATCAGCCTGTGTTTCCATAGAATCCGCAATGCGATCCAGCTTTTCCGTTATCACTGTTCTCAAGGCATTTTGTTTTTCAAAGTTGCTGATCGCCGAAAGCGTCATCGCTTTGACCTGCTTATTGGCTTTCTGAGCGGCCTCTCCCGAAGCGGCAAACGGTGTCCCTGAAAGTCTTTTGATGTCCTGGGCGGTATTGGCCACCAGTAAATCAAGATATTCCAGCATATCTTTTCCGGTCTCGTAATTTTCCTTTAACCGGCCGAACATCACCTTAATCATAAAATTAGAAGAGGTATTGACGCTGGCACCGCCAATTACCAGCCGTTCGAGAGTCGATACTTCGGCGCGGGTTTCCTCCCCAGCCAGTTTTCCCACCATCTGCTCAATAAAACCGTTTGATTGTTTGATCGAAAAATCTGTCAACTCATTGATTTTCAACTCAATTTCCTGGTTCTGCATTTCAATATCATGATAAGCGGATATGTCTTCCCACACCCCTTCGAAATCAAGGCTTACATTATTTAATGCGCTTTTTCCCGAAGTGGAGCGATAAACACTATCTAAATCGTCAAAGGCAATCTGCTTTCCAAGGTAGGCACGGATGCCCTGGGTGGTCTTTTCAATATTGCGGGAAACAGACCCAAATTCCTGATGGGTATTTGTGATATCAGAAATCAACGAATTGACATGAAAAAACATCCCCCCCACCAATGCTGCAACACCAATGAAGATGATAATTGGAATGAGTAGCCGATGGCTGACTTTCATCTTGTTTAAATAGCTTATCACGCCTTACCTCCTTTTTAACATTTGTTCCGAATGAGACCAAATTTATGGGCCAGATAATTTTGATTGCTTTCCTCGTATGCACAGGCCTCTGTAGATATAACCCTGTATCGACAAACCGCATTGGAAACTTAACAACAATTTTTATATGAAGAGCCAGTTTCAGAACGTTCAATTCTATTCAAGTTCAAGGAAGGCGAAAATTATAACCACACGCATACATTGAGTATTTCGAAGATTATAATTTAAGCCTGACGCCGAAATCGGATAAAAGGGGGCGTTTTGAAATTGGCGCTGAAGTTAATGGCCTTGAAGATGTGTCACTATCTGTGGATATTAGGGTCTGTAGGCCAAGATTATAGGCCTTTTTAAATTAGTAAACGCTATTGCGTACTGGCACCACACCCGGCGACTTAAAATAGCCTTGACTAATGGGGAACAATTGTTAAGATTTTTCTTTAATTTTTTCCACGTATTCAAAAGGGATCTGACATTATGTTTGAAACTGTTATCGGGCTGGAAGTTCACGCACAGCTAAAAACCAATACGAAAATATTTTGCAATTGCTCCACCGTCTTCGGAGCCCCACCCAACACCCACACCTGTCCGGTGTGTTTAGGGATGCCTGGCATGCTGCCGGTTTTGAACAAAAAGGTGGTTGAATATGCGATCCGCATGGGAATTGCGACCCATTGCACCATTGCACGGGAGAGTATTTTCGCACGGAAAAACTATTTTTATCCCGACCTTCCCAAAGGCTATCAAATCTCTCAGTATGAACTTCCTATTGCTCAAAACGGCTATATTGATATCGACGTGGGTGGAAGCAAAAAACGGATTGGCATCAACCGGATCCACATGGAAGAGGATGCGGGAAAACTCACCCACGACCCAACCCGGCCGGTGAGCATGGTTGACTACAACCGAACCGGGGTGCCGCTTATTGAAATCGTCAGCGAACCAGACTTACGCTCCCCTGAAGAAGCCGGCGCCTACTTGCGTCAATTGCGGTCCATCGTGAGATATCTGGGTGTCAGTGACGGCAACATGGAAGAGGGAAGCTTTCGGTGCGATGCCAACGTCTCTATTATGCCGAAAGGCACCTCCGAATTTGGCACCCGTGCAGAACTTAAAAATCTAAACTCGTTTAAATACGTTGAAAAGGCGTTGAAATACGAAGTGGTCCGGCAGGAGGAAGTCCTCCGTGAAGGCGGCAAAATAATTCAGGAAACACGCCTTTACGATGCCGACAAGGGCAAAACGTTTTCCATGCGCGGCAAGGAGGAAGCCCACGATTACCGGTATTTTCCAGACCCCGACTTATTGCCACTTATCGTGGATGATGACTGGTTATGCGAAATACAAAAGGATTTTCCGGAACTCCCTGCTGAGAAAAAAACCCGGTTCATGACGGAATTTGCGCTCTCGGAACAGGATGCTGACTTTTTGACCAGCAGTCGCGATATTGCCGATTACTTTGAATCCTGCCTCAGCATCTTTCCTCAAGCCAAACCTGTCAGCAACTGGGTTATGGGACCGCTGATGGCTTTGCTGAACACTGAGGGCAAAGACATGGAGGCATCCCCCATATCTGCCACCGCACTGGCCGATCTCCTCAAATTGATGGATGATGGCACCATCAGTGGTAAGATTGCCAAAACCGTATTTGACGAAATGGCTTCATCGGGCAAGCCTGCCAAACAAATTGTTGAAGAAAAGGGGCTGGTCCAAGTGCAGGATGGCTCCTTAATAGAATCCATCGTCAACAAGGTCATCGAAAATAGCCCGGAAGAAGTCACAGCCTACAAAAATGGCAAGAAAAAGCTAATGGGATTCTTTGTGGGTCAGGTCATGAAAGAAACCAAGGGAAAGGCCAATCCTAAAATGGTCAATGAACTTCTAAAGACAAAACTGGAGGGCTAAAAACCGCACCGTATAATACTTAAAAAGTTACGTGCAATTTGCGGTGGAATGAAGTGGACAATTTAAAAATTGATTTCCCACTTGGCACCGTAATAAAAGTCGGTTTTTTCATTGTTCTGCTTTTCATTTTGCAGTTCGATTTGACCGACTTCCGGAACAATCTGAATCCCAGGCGCCAAGCTTAAAATCGCTTGAGCATACACGGCCCAAACTTCATCAGTCATGTGGTCATTCTTGCTGCCGTTTCGCAATCGCCCAAAACCTGCCCCAAGCGCAAGCTTTTCATTGACCTGATATCCGGCCGATGCTTCAAACCCATAGGTTTCGGGATCGAACTCGAACCCAGTAATTTCCGGGGCCAGGGGCTCCCGCTGGTTATGGCCGGCGGCCAAACCGCTCCCCCCGGGCTTTCCTAAAAATGCATTTCCCTTAACGAAAGCATCGCCAAAATCAACACTGATTCCCACAAACACCACAGGGGAGCCCATATCAGTTTCATTATTTTCAGAATAAGCCGGTGAAGAGGGTATTGATGAAAATTTTTCTATTTGAACGCCCGAATGAATCGAATAGCTAGAAAAGATATTATCGTCCAGCGTCGCACTTACATCGGGGTACCCTTTTAGCGAAACCACGACCTGATCGACCTGCATCGGCACAAGGGGGTAGGAGGCAACACCCAAATGACCCATGGCCCCCAATTCCATATCGTCAATGGATGGATCTGTGTCCGCAAAACTTCCGACGGTATCGGAGACCTCCTGCAAATTGCCAACAAGCATCCATTCAGCAACACCTTGGGATGCAACCGAAACAGCAATCAACAGAAATGAGATAAGAAAAAGAAGTGATTTTTTCATCCTGAGGCTCTCTCCTTACCTTTTGTCTTTAGCAATCTAAATTATAAAAGTCAAGCAATCACTGTTTTTAATCGCCGATGTCCATACCGGCATTTTTATACAGCACACTGAAATGGTTCAGCGGCCCGATCCCTTTACCGATTGCTAATCCGCTTGAAATGCACGTTTGAATGTAGCGCTTTGCATTGGCAACCGCCGTGTATAACGCCTGCTGTTTCCCCAAATTCGAAGCGATGGCAGATGACAGGGTACACCCCGTACCGTGGGTATGCTTGGACATAATTCTCTCTGCCGCAAGGCAATGCCATTGTATACCGTCAAATAAAATATCCGTCGCATCCTCCCGTCGGTGCCCTCCTTTCACCAAAACAGCACCCGGCCCTAATCCCATTAGCTTCTCCGCCGCTCCCTTCATGTCCGAGATGGACTGAATCGATTGGTTGGTGATCCAGTTTGCCTCGGGAATGTTTGGGGTCACTAAGCTTGCCAGGGGAAAAAGGCGTTGCAGCAAAAGATCCATGGCGCTTTCAGCCATCAGGGGGTAGCCACTTTTTGAAATCATTACGGGATCCAAAACGATATGGGGTGGCTGGAAGCGCCCCAAGGCATCGGCAATGGCAACAATCGATTCCTTGCAGGAAACCATTCCTATTTTAACGGCGTCAATTCGAATATCTGAAAAAACTGCCTCCAATTGGTGCGTAATCATTTTGGCAGAGACATTTTCAACGGCCAAGACGCCTTGGGTATTCTGAGCCGTAATGGCTGTTATCACACTCGCACCGAATACGCCGTGGGCCGCGAAAGTTTTCAAATCGGCCTGAATACCAGCCCCACCACTACTATCGGAACCGGCTATGGTCAAAACGTGTTTCAATCGTGACTCCCTCCAGTGATGACTTGCCGTGTAACGCAAGATGCATAGTGGCACCCCACCCAAACAATACGCACAAATCGAATATATTGAACTTCATCGTTCGTTTTATTCAAAACTTTAACTTAAGTTCTAAAATTAATTGGGTCCATGATACCCCTTCCCTCTTTAGGCATTGATATCCATCAATGACACAAGTGTTCAAAATTTTAAACTTTTAAAAACCGCCCTTATTGTAAACGATTACAATCGGTAAAGTCATTCCGCTGCAAGAATCAGTACAAAATTTTAAACTTTTTCGGCTTTTATCGACCATCAAAACGCAGGCAATAATATTGCTAACATAACCCAATAACAAACATAACGACCTTATTTTATTAGATCAATTAATTTTTTCATAAATTTTACCGCCATCCAAAATTCTTGGCAAACTTCTTGCTTAAGTAAAAGTTAAACCAGATAATTTTTTCATCTGTTCTCCTCCTTTTTAGCGATTGGTTGATGTGGGCTCAACCAGTCGCTTTCTTCTCCTTTGCGGCCGGTTGCTTAACAGGCAATCGGTCGTTTTCTTTTTATGGCTCCCATTTAAGCGCCATCAAATCCCCTGACATAAAAAGGGGTGCTCACATCTTTACCTAAATACATATTATAACCCTCCATAATCATATCAATTTTCCATTTAGCCTTTTCCCCTTGACAGGCCATGATCCTTTGACTATAAAACGATCTTTGAATCAAAATTGATGTTTATTGACCGGTGGAACAGCTGCATGCGAATTGAAAAATTGTTGGCCCAGAAAAGTAGCAAAATTGTCAAGGACTGGTTTAACCAAACGGTTGAAACCTACCCGTCGGATACCGCACAATTTCTAAAGCGACAAAGGGATCCTTTCGCAAATCCGGTGGGGGCAACGGCCAGAACCGGTATGGAAGCAATTTTTAGCGAAATGCTCGGTGGCATGAGCCACCAAACCCTTTCAGACTTTTTAGACCCTCTTATTCGCATCCGGGCCGTTCAAAATTTTACTCCCTCCCAGGCAACCGGGTTCATATTCCTACTAAAAAAGGTCATTCGAAACCGGTTGGCATCTGACCTGAAGGACGCAACACTCTATGACGAGTTACTGATAGTTGAATCCAGAATTGACGAGCTTAGCCTCCTTGCATTCAATATTTATATGGAGTGCCGGGAAAAATTATTTCGCATCATGGAAAAAGAAGTGAAAAACAAAGCGCTTCATGTTTTCAAACAGGAAGGGTTGCTCAATAACGGACCGGCATGCAAGCCGGAGATTTAAGAAAAGTGAGGTAATATTATATGAATGTCAATTACGTGGTTTCGCTTATAGCGGTGATTGTTCTATTCTTGCTCGCTTACGTGGGGGTCGACGTGCTCGGTCTTCAAAGTATCTTCGGCATCATCATACCCTATGCGGCGGTGGTGCTTTTTTTGATCGGGATTGTTTACCGAATGACCGGGTGGGCCAAATCCCCCGTGCCATTTAGAATCCCGTCCACATGTGGCCAGCAACAGTCACTCCCCTGGATCAAAAGCGCAACGATAGACAACCCCCACACGACTGGCGGTGTTGTCATTCGCATGCTGCTTGAAATTTTTTGCTTTCGATCCCTTTTCCGCAATACAAAAGTCAGGCTTAATGATGAAGGAAAACTCAGTTACAGCCTTGAAAAATGGCTATGGCTGGGCTCCCTGGCGTTTCATTACACTTTTTTAGTGGTATTGCTTCGGCACCTTCGGTTTTTTCTCGACCCTGTGCCAGCACCGATCCAACTCCTTGAAAGCATTGACGGTTTTCTACAGATTGGGTTACCCGGTATTTTTCTCTCCGGCATTGTATTACTGGCGGCCGTTACCTTTTTATTCCTGAGGCGCCTGTTTATCAGCCAGGTGCGGTATATCTCGCTGACATCTGACTTTTTTCCCCTGTTTCTGATATTTGGTATCGCGTTTACCGGAATTCTAATGCGATATTTCACCAAAACAGATATCGTGGGCGTCAAGGAACTCACAATGGGACTGGTAACGTTCGAGTGGTCAACGCCTGAAGGAGTCAATACCATCTTTTATGTTCATATCTTTTTTGTCAGCGCACTTCTGGCCTATTTTCCTTTCAGCAAGCTCATGCATATGGGCGGCATCTTTTTGAGCCCCACACGAAACTTGCCGGGAAACAGTCGTGCAGTGCGACATATCAATCCTTGGAACCATCCTGTTAAAGTTCACACCTATCAGGAATATGAAGATGAATTTAGGGAAAAAATGATAGAGGCTGGCCTGCCAGTGGAAAAGGAGTAAGGAATGTCAGACGAACTTCTTAAACCGAATGAACTCTTATCGAGATTAGACTATCACCCTCCTCGCACCGGGTGGATGGATACGCCAGCCCAAATTCGAAAGGGCATCTATTGTTACGCGGCAAACCCCAAAAGCCTTGAATATGTTGGGATGCCCCATGCGCGACAATGGAACCCGGCGGAGGACGACTGGAAACTTCCAGAAAATTGGAAAGAAATTATTCTAAATGGCCTCAAGGAGCGCCTTGAAAAATTTCGTTCTTTGAAGCTTTTTATGGATATTTGTGTCCGGTGCGGTGCCTGTGCAGATAAATGCCATTTTTTCATCGGATCCGGTGATCCTAAAAACATGCCGGTGCTTCGGGCAGAACTGCTCAGGTCAGTGTATCGCAACAATTTTACCAAAGCCGGAAAAATATTAGGAAAAATGGTCGGTGCCCGCGAACTGACTGTTGATGTGCTGAAAGAATGGTGGTCCTATTTTTTCCAATGCACCCAATGTAGACGATGTTCGGTATTCTGCCCCTATGGCATTGATACCGCTGAAATCACCATCCTTACCCGAGAGCTGTTAAACCTTCTGGGCCTCAATATCGACTGGATCGCCACACCGGTTGCAAACTGTTATCGTACGGGCAACCATCTCGGTATTCAACCCCACGCTTTTAAGGACATGCTCGAATTCTTCGTAGAGGATATCGAAGAAATAACGGGCGTTACGGTTGAACCCTCGTTTAACAAAAAAGGAGCAGACATTCTGTTTATTACCCCCTCCGGGGACGTATTTGCCGATCCCGGCACGTACACCTGCATGGGGTATTTAATGCTCTTTCATTATCTTAAGGACATGGGACTCGATGTTACCTGGAGTACCTATGCGTCGGAAGGTGGAAACTTTGGATCGTTTACCTCCCATGAGATGATGAAGCGCCTGAATTCCAAGATGTATGCAGAAGCGAAGCGATTGGGCGTCAAATGGATTCTCGGTGGTGAATGCGGACATATGTGGCGGGTTATCACTCAATACATGGACACCATGAACGGACCTGCTGATTTTCTCGAAGAACCGGTCAACCCGATCACCGGCACCAAATTTGAAAACGCCAAGTCAACCAAAATGGTCCACATCTCCGAATTTACAGCGGATCTTATTAAGCACGGTAAGCTGAATCTTGATCCCAGCCGGAATGATCACCTCAAGGTGACCTTCCATGATTCTTGCAACCCATCTCGTGGTATGGGTATGCTTGAAGAGCCGCGCTATGTTATTCAAAATGTCTGCAACAACTTTTATGATATGCCAAGAAATACAATTCGGGAACAAACCTTCTGCTGCGGCAGTGGGTCAGGGCTTAATGCCGGTGAAAATATGGAACTGCGTATGATTGGCGGTTTTCCACGGGCCAATGCGGTGAAACATGTTCATCAAAAATATGGCGTTAACATGCTGGCGTGTGTTTGCGCTATAGATCGTGCAGCCTTGCCGCCACTCATGGATTACTGGGTGCCTGGCGTCGAAGTCACCGGTGTTACAGAACTTGTGGCGAACGCATTGATCTTGCCTGGTGAAAATGAACGAACCACAGACCTGCGCTCGGAACCGTTACCAGGAATGGAGGGGGAAGATGGCGAAGAGTAAGATGTATAACAAAGGGCTTATAGCGATCGGCCTGATTGTTTTTTTGGTTCTTGTAACGTCGCCTTTTTGGCTTAATTTCGGCAAAGCAGCTCCGGCACCGGAAGTCGTGCTGACTGAAAAGGCCAAAGCGGCGAAAACCTGTGTCCGCAGCAAAGAATTTATGACGCGGGAGCACATGCAACTTCTTGACATATGGCGAGATCAAGTTGTCCGCGAAGGCGACCGTATCTATGTCAACGGCCAAGGAAAACAATTCAATATGAGTTTAAGCAATACCTGTCTGGACTGCCATTCCAATAAAACAGAATTCTGTGACAGGTGCCACAACTATGCATCGGTAAACCCTTACTGCTGGGATTGCCATATCGATAATCCGAAGGAGATTCAGTGATGGACAACAGCAGACGAAGATTTATGAAAGCAACCAGCTTGGCAGCGTTGGGAGTCGGCGTTACATCTTCGCTGGATGTAATGGCCGCTGGTGGCGGACATAGTGAACCGCAGCCCCGGATGCTCCCAAATCAAAAAGCATTGACAGCCCGGCGTTGGGGTATGGTCGTCGACACACGAAAAATTAAATCAAAACATGATTTGGAACCGATTATTGAGGCCTGTAACAAAATTCATAATATTCCAAATTATCAAAACAAAAACCATGAGATTAAATGGATATGGGAGGAAGAATTCAAGCATGCCTTTCCCACCCAGAACCATGATCGGCTCGTTAACAAATTCAAGCACATGCCCTTCTTGGTGTTATGCAACCATTGTAAGAACCCACCATGTGTAAGAGCCTGCCCGACAAAAGCGACTTTTAAGCGGGAGTCTGATGGTATCGTTCTCATGGACTTTCATCGCTGCATCGGGTGCCGTTTCTGTATGGCCGCATGTCCGTTTGGAGCAAGAAGCTTTAATTTTCGAGATCCGAAGGAGTTCATACCAGAGATCAATCTGGAATTTCCCAGACGAACCAAAGGTGTGGTTGAAAAGTGTAACTTCTGTGCAGAACGTCTGGCCGTTGGTAAATTGCCCGCCTGTGTGGAAGCATCCAAAGGAATCTTAACATTTGGTGATTTAGAAGATACAGACTCCGATGTGAGCAAACTTCTTGAAAAACATTTCACCATTCGTCGTAAACAGACTCTCGGCACCGAGCCGAGTGTCTTCTACATCGTATGAGGTGCTTATGCTTGAACTCGCGATAAAAGGAAATAAGCGTTATTATGGCTGGATGACCTTTCTGCTCGTCATCATCGGTCTTGGCACGATTTTTTATCTAAAACAGCTTACATTCGGACTTGGTATTACCGGGATGACCCGTGATGTCACCTGGGGATTTTACATTGCTCAGTTTACCTATCTGGTTGGTGTTGCCGCCTCCGCCGTTATGCTGGTATTGCCTTATTATCTGCATAACTACAAGGCCTTCGGTCGAATCACCATTTTAGGGGAATTTTTAGCGGTTGCATCGGTAGCCATGTGCGTCCTGTTTATTTTCGTGGACCTTGGACAACCCCGCCGGGTAGTCAATGTGTTACTTCATCCCACGCCAAACTCAGTACTGTTCTGGGACATGATTGTACTAAACGGGTACCTCCTGCTGAATATCGTAATCGGATGGCAAGTACTTGATGCGGAGCGAAATGGGATAGCCCCTCCAAAATGGATCAAACCGTTCATCTATCTGTCCATCCCCTGGGCAGTGAGTATTCATACGGTAACAGCCTTTTTGTACTGTGGTCTTCCTGGCAGGGGATTTTGGCTGACGGCCATTTTGGCACCTAGGTTTCTCGCCTCAGCGTTCGCATCTGGTCCGGCGTTTCTCATTTTGTTGTGCCTGCTTGTACGCAAACTAACCAACTTTGATCCTGGCCGTGAACAGATCCAATCCCTTGCCAAAATTGTGACCTACGGCATTCTGTTAAATGTGTTCTTTTTGCTCTGTGAAGTATTTGTTGTCTTCTACAGCCAAATTCCGGAACATATGGACCATTTTAAATACCTCTTTTTCGGTCTCCACGGTCACGACGCTTACGTTCCCTGGATGTGGACATCCCTTGGATTGATGTTTCTTGGCATTATCCTTCTTATTAATCCGATTACACGTCGCAATGAGAGCGTACTGGCAGTTGCCTGTGCCGTTATCTTCTCCGGCACATGGATTGATAAAGGGCTCGGCATGATCGCGGGCGGATTTGTACCTTCACCGTTGCATCATGTAAACGAATACATCCCTACCGGAAAAGAACTTTTTATTTCACTCTCCGTATGGGCCGTTGGCTTTCTGATCTTAACCGCTCTTTTTAAAATGGCTGTTTCTGTAAAAGAGGAAGTTCGGTCTTAAGCTTTCCCCATACCTGCATTATTATCTAAAGGCGCTTTTTGATAAAAAAGCGCCTTTTTTATGCCGTTAACTTCAGTACGCAATCCTCCCTGCCGATATTAAATGTTATGGCGAATGAAGCGCTGTGTGCACCCGCTCTTTTCGCCATGAACACTACCATTTAATATAAAGTTATATCGATAGGAGGAAAAAATGCTCGAACGGCTTAACCTTAAAACCCGCATGTTGGTCTCTATATGTACATTAGCCTTTTTGGCGTTTTCAGTTACCATTTCATTTGTTGCCGTTAAAGCCAGCCGGATGGCCGAAACAGAGGCACTTGAAAAATCTGAAGAGATCGCCCACCGTTATGGGGCGAAGGTCAAATCTGAAATTGACATCGCGATGGATTCAGCAAGAACCCTCGCCCAGGCCTTTGAGGGGTTTAAGGAAAGCGGTTTTAGTCCTGAACGCGTCTATATCGATGATATGCTAAAAAGCATCCTCGCTAAAAACGATAATTTTTTAGGCGTTTGGACCTGCTGGGAACCAAATGCCTTCGACAAAATGGACACTACCTATATTAATGACGTGGGCCATGATGGGACGGGACGGTATATTCCCTACTGGAACCGGAAAGGTGGGGATGTCAAACTGGAACCATTGTCAAACTATGACAAATCTGGTGACGGTGATTATTACCTTTTATGTAAAGAATCTAAAACTGAGACAATTTTAAACCCCTATTCCTTGGAGATCGACGGGCGTAACGTTCTGCTCACAACGGTTGTCTCACCGGTGATCTACAAAGACGAGTTTGTCGCGGCGGTGGGCATTAATATTCCCTTATCCTCTTTTCAGAACTTGGTCACGGAAATTAAACCGTTTGAAACGGGAACGGCCAGCCTTATTGGTAACAATGGCGTGTTTGTGGCGGACAAAGATTCTTCCAAAATTGGAAAAGATATTACATCCACTGGTATGGGAAATGAGGTTAAATCAGCCATTATGGCTGGAAAGCAAATAATTACCACAGCCTACTCAGAAACCCTTAAAACCGATATCACCCGCATTTTTGTACCGATTACGATCGGTAACACCAAAACCCCCTGGTCTCTTGCCATCAACATCCCCATGGACAAAGTACTTGAAAATGCAACCTCCATTCGCAATGTTACCATTATGATCGGTTTTGCCTCACTGTTTGCCATGATTATTGTGGTCTATTTTATTGCCCAGGGCATTGCAAAGCCGATGAATCGAATTGCCGAAGGCCTTTTTGAAGGATCGCAGCAGGTCACCACGGGTTCCAAGCAAGTTTCGGCAGGAAGTCAATCCCTTGCGGAAGGCGCTTCAGAACAGGCCGCTTCCATTGAAGAGACATCATCGTCCCTCGAGGAAATGTCCTCCATGACCAAGCAGAATGCTGAAAACGCACGCCAGGCGGATAACCTTGTCCAAGATGCCAATCGTATTGTTCAAGAAGCCAATAATTCTATGAATGAACTTTCATCATCCATGGAAGAAATTTCAAAGGCCAGTGAGGAAACGCAGAAGATTGTTAAAACCATCGATGAAATCGCCTTCCAGACAAATTTGCTAGCATTAAATGCTGCGGTTGAAGCCGCCCGAGCAGGAGAGGCAGGGGCTGGTTTTGCTGTCGTCGCAGATGAAGTCCGGAGCCTTGCCATGCGGGCTGCTGAAGCTGCCAGAGGAACCGCGGATCTTATTGACAATACCATCAAGGCTGTTCAAAACGGTAGCACGCTTACGGTATCTACCCAAAACGCATTTACTGAAAACATTAATATTTCTGCAAAAGTTGGGGAATTAATTTCTGAAATTGCCGCAGCATCCCATGAACAGGCAGATGGTATTGAGCAGGTGAATAAAGCTGTCTCAGAAATGGACCGCATTGTTCAACAGGTGGCATCCAATGCGGAGGAATCCGCATCGGCTTCTGAAGAAATGTACGCCCAATCTGAACAGATGCGAAACATGGTGAATGAATTGATTGGGTTGATCAGCGGGTCATCTAACCATATGGAATACGGTGCATCTGTTACCGAAGGCGGGTATCATCTGGCATCACCGAAACCATCTGAATCATCTTCTACCAAAAAATCGGTGCCCTCCTCTTCTAAGAAGGAATCTGCAACACCCGAAGAGATTATCCCTATGGATAACGATGATTTTACTGATTTTTAACACAATCAGTTGACATACTAACCAAAGAAAAACCGCCTCCTTCAGGCGGTTTTTCTTTGATCCTTAGCGCAATTCCTCCGCCCTCAATCTTTCCTTTCCGATATAATATCGCTTGTCACCGTCGATATTATCCAACCGGTTTGCCAATATAATCAAAAGGTCGGGATATTTATTTTAAATAACGCTTGACATTTTTTTTTAGTACAACTAAATAGTCTTTCGTTGGTTGACACAATGATGTGCAATCATCAGTGAACCAAGGATTCGCTCCATTTCTACACAATGATGTGAAAAAATGGGGCGCCCCATCAGATACTAAAATAGACAAAGGCGTCTATACCTTTTGACGAGGTAGACGCCTTTTTGCGTTATGAGGCCAGACACAAAAACGTTAACAATTCTGATCCCCTCATTCTTTTTTAACAAAACAAAGGAGGAAAACGATGCGATTTACCAAAAGCAATGATGCACTTGGCACCAGCAATCGAGGAAACCCAACAGAGTCGAGCCTATGCACACTTTGCCGTGCAGATTGCCAGGGGAAATGCGAAACATGGCTTTCCAGCCTGGTGGGACGGAAGTTACTTTATCCCAGAAGTTTTGGACTGGTAACAGCAGGTGCGGACAACACGACCCATGTGGGTGTATCGTATAATTCGCTAAGAATTCAAGGCTATGCATACGGTGCACAGGGCATCAAGGATACATTGAGCAATGATCCGGACGATTGTATTTTCCCGAATGTTGGCCTTGAGACTGAATTTGGGAAAAAAGTAAAAACCAAAATTCGCATGCCGCTTATGACAGGCGCACTGGGGTCCACATTCATCGCTCAAAAATATTGGGATTCCTTCGCCATTGGTGGTGCACTCTGCGGCATTCCGGTGGTCATCGGTGAAAATGTGGTTGGTGTCGACAGAAATTCCAAAATCAACCCCGGCGATATCCGAAAAGGCAAAATCGAATCTGCCCCGGAACTCGAAAGACGAATTGACGGCTACCTCAGGTACTATGATGGTTATGGCGCTATCATTGTACAATTGAACGTTGAAGATACCCGAAACGGCGTTGCTGAGTTTGTTGCTGACAAGTATGGCGATAAATGCATTATCGAATTGAAATGGGGCCAGGGCGCCAAAAACATTGGTGGTGAAATTCAGGTTACCAGTCTTGATTACGCCCTTTTTCTAAAAGAACGTGGATATGTAGTGGATCCGGACCCAACGCTGCCAGAAGTTCAGGAAGCCTTTGAAAATGGTTCCATCAAGTCCTTTGCCAGACACAGCCGTCTGGGCGGCACAAATCTTGACACCGTAGAACAGGTCCGAAGGGATTTTATGGCATCGGTCGAATACCTCAGGAGCATAGGATTTAGCCGGATCACCCTTAAAACAGGCTCCTATGGCATGGAAGAACTTGCCATGGCCATTAAATTTGCCTCAGACGCAGAACTCGATCTTTTGACCATTGACGGATCCGGTGGCGGTACGGGAATGAGCCCATGGAACATGATGCAAAGCTGGGGGGTTCCCTCCATCAATCTGCATTCGAAAGCATATCAATATGCCAGCATCCTTGCTGCAAAGGGCCAAAATGTAGTTGACATGAGCTTTGCCGGCGGATTTGCACTTGAAGATCATATGTTTAAAGCGCTTGCTCTAGGTGCGCCATTCACCAAGCTGGTCTGCATGGGCCGGGCCATTATGATTCCGGGATTTGTGGGTGCCAATATCGAAGGCGCACTTCATCCGGAAAGACGGGGCGATCTGAATGGGAACTGGAACGAACTGCCCAAAACCGTTCAACGGGTTGGAAACACTGCCAAGGAAATTTTTGCCAATTATGTTGAGGTTGAAAAGAAGGTTGGGAAAGACGAAATGAAGCATATCCCCTATGGGGCCATTGCCTTCTGTACGATGGCAGACAAGCTCTCCTGCGGATTGCAGCAACTTCTGGCTGGCGCCCGAAGATTCTCTGTCAAACAAATCACACGTGGCGATATCTTTTCCGGAAACCGTGAGACCGCTAAGGAAACCGGTATCCCCCATGTAAGTGATGTAAACGATGAAAGCGCCAGAAAAATTCTTAACTCATAGCTAATGAGCGTAAGCACAGAGGGTCTTTCAGCAACAGAAGCTGAAAGACCCTTTTAACTTATTTTGATCCACAGAAGCCGAACGTTGTCACTGCCGATGTTTTTCCAGAGAGTGGGAATGTCTGATGTTAGGCAAATCACATCACCAGGCATCATTTTGTGAACTTCCCCCCTTACACAAACCTCTAACCGGCCAGTCAGCAGATATCCCACCTCTTCCCCTTTATGCATGAAAAAATGAGCGGACAAACTCTTGCCTTTGGGAATTTCAATCACAGAGGGATCTGCTTTATAATCGGCAGCGGAACTGAGCAGCTGAATTCCGCTAATGTTGTCCTTTGGTAGATTGGGAAAAGTGATGTTCGCTCCGTTTTCCGGTCTGAAAACAAGGGGAGGCGTGGACTTCACCTTTTCATGAAAAAAATATCCGGTTTCAACGGACAAAACCTCTGCAATTTTGAAAAGTGCCGTTAACGAGGGATAAATGGTATTGCTTTCAACCTGAGAAATCGTACTCGGTGTAACACCGACCAGCTTTGCAAGCTCACTCTGAGCAACACCCTGTTTTTTACGGAGTGCCTTTAAGCGCTGACCTATATCGATACGCCCCGGCGCATGTTTACCACTGTCGAAGCTAATACGCGTACCATCGCACCAGTAGCCGTAAGGTTTATTTAGGTTTTCAGGATTCCGTCGCTCGGCTTTCAAAACCGTTAGCTCAGACTTTCCCCGCTTGATCGTTAAATCAATGGCCACCTGAGCAATCTGATTGATATGGGCTTTCAGGCGACCGGAGTGTGCCCCCTTTTCAATCACCCAGTAGGCAATGGTATTCAGCTCATACAATCGCGGACATGAATGCGTATAAAACCGAATAAGATGTTCCTCCCCGCCCCAGAGATCCTGCATCCCGGTAAGACTTTCAAAAACAAATCGAACATCCCCGCTGAGAGGTTTGTGAATATCTTCGATGGCTTTAATGACATGATTTGGAATCCACGGCTTTTTCACCTTAACAAGATGATGGTTACGGCCACCGCGTTCATCATAAAACCGTTTAAAAATATCAGAGCCGTCGCCTTTTCCATAGGTAAAGCAATCGAGTATGATCAACTGACCATTGTCGGCAAGTGGCCCTAAAAGCTCAAGCAGGTTTTTGGGTGAGCGGTCAAAGCTAACGTAGATCAGCGGTTTCTTCTGCTGTTCAGAGACCCGGATGAAATTCAGACTAAAGGCGCTGGCAAGACTGCCGGCATCGTCATACAAAAGGACGTTGTCACCGATAAAAAGGCCGTCAATAAGGTCATCAAGATGATGCACCCCTGTGGAAATGCGATCCTTCATAGGCACCCGCTTATGGTAAGTAAGGGCAACATAATTTTCAGTCAAACTAACAATGGTGGTATCTATTGTTGGCAATAGTTATTAGAAAGTGAGGACACTGTCAACTATTGGAGAAACAGGAGATCACCAAAAAACTTTCCACTCGGAAGCTGTCTGCAGCAATACGGTAAAAAACCTCAGCCGATATCTCTCTGGGCAATATGTGCAACGGAGTCTTTATAAATGACTACCAACGCCATTGTTTGGTCAGATATCTTGGCGTAACCATCCAGAAATCCATAGAACAAGATACTTAACCGTGTCTTGCTTTCACGACCTTGTATCCTTGTTACCTGGTTACGATCAAACTCAACGATCATATGATTCAATTTTTCGCAGTAGGATAAAATCGGCGTGCAATCCGGCGCACATTGGCCCATAAATTGGGCAACAGACTGTGACAAAATCGTGGCGACACATTCATGTAGCTTAGACAATTCGGTCTTTTGGGGCGCACTCAACCCGGTATGCAGGTTATCAATGTGTTGATAGGAACGAATTACCAAATCACGATGCCGCTCGGCAATTTCCTGTAACGACCTGACCGTTTGAAGATATTTCTTCGTATGCTCAACATCCTCCCGCTGCAGCAAATAAAGGGTCTTGAAAATATTTGCCACAATAACATTGGCCCATAGCTGAATCTTTTTGGTCTGGGCCCTTGCTTTTTTTAATACGATCCGATTCTCACAAAAAAGACCATCGATCGACTCAGATAGGTTTGTGGAAACTTCTTTTAAAAAATTACCCGCGTGCATAAATGAGGTTTTTATAGCCTCCTCGGCGTCTGTAACTTCCTTAAGGCTGAAGGCCTGTAAACTTCTGTCTTCCTCTTTTTTATTATGATGAAACTGATGGTTCCGCCATAAGAGCACCCCGATCATGAGCAACAATCCTATCACTGCCGGAATTTTGAAAAAACATATCATTGCGGCAAAAACAGAAGCGACAGCAAAGGCGGCAACCGCCGTAATAAACCAACCACCAATCACCGTCAGCACACCGGTCACCCTGTATACGGCGCTTTCCCGCCCCCACGCCTGATCGGCAAGAGACGAGCCCATGGCCACCATAAAGGTTACATAGGTGGTAGAAAGCGGAAGTTTATGGGATGTGGCATAGGATACGACGGCACTCGCCACCATTAGGTTTACAGACGCCCGCAGCAAATCGAAAGACGGCACATCGCTACCTGTCACACCGTTTTCCGTGACCCGGCTGGCATCAAACCGCTTTTCAACAGCTTGGCCCAATTTGGCTGGGGTGATCTTTTTAAGCAGGTCGATGGGGCCGGACACAATCCTAACAAGGGCTCGAGAAATGGTTGAAGAGTTGAACCGTTCCAAGCCCTCGTCCTGCCGGCCGAGATCAACCTCAGTTTTTGTCACGGTTCTGGCCTTTTTGGATACCCACAAGGTGATGACCATAATGGCCCCAGCCAAAAGCAACAGGTATGTATTCGATGGCACCTTTGATTGCAGTGCAGCCATGGATGCCGTCAAGGGGTTCTCGGCCGCAGCAGCCACTTTGTATGCATTCAACCCCGCAAGCGGCACCCCGATAAAGTTTACCAAGTCATTCGCCGCAAAGGCCATGGCCAAGGCAAACGTGCCGATCAATACAATTGGTTTTAAAATATTGATTCTTGTCAGGGTCACCAGCGCCTGAAACACAAGGCCAAACAACATGAAACTTGATAAAAAAATCAGGGCCGCATGCCCCTTTATCCAGGCCAAAGTTTCCGGGGTTATGAAAGATGCCCCCTTGGCGCCCTTGACCAAAATGAAATAGGTGATCATCGACATGGCCAGGCCACCCCAAATACCGCCATACCGTTTCAGCCGTTTCTGATAATCAAAGGTAAATACCAGGCGGGTGATAAATTGCCCAACCGCCCCGAAGAAAAAGGCAATCACCACAGACAACAGAATGCCTGAAATAATCATCAGCGCTTTTCCGGTGTTAATATAATCTGACAGCGCCATGAAGCTTTCATTGGCCATGAATATTTTAACGAGGGACACCGCCACGGCGGCCCCCAACAATTCAAAAACGATCGATACAGTGGTGGACGTGGCAAACCAAATGTGTTAAAAAGATCCAATAAAAGGATATCTGTCAGCATCACCGCCAAAAAAATGGTCAAAAGCTCCGGCATGCAAAACAGGCTCGGGTGAAAAATTCCCTTCCTGGCAACCTCCATCATGCCACTTGAAAACGTCACACCCGCCAGCATGCCGAAACTGGCAACAATGAGGATAACATGACGCGGCGCCACCCGAGAGCCAATGGAGGAATTTAAAAAATTAACGGCATCATTGCTAACACCAACAACAAGATCAAAAATGGCAAGACCTGCCAGAAGCACCAGTGTAATTAAATAGATATCCATTATTCAATCCGATTCCGCCCCTTATTGAAAGACCAGGGTTGCGGAGTCAAAAGTTATTAAAATCGTTATGCATACATTAGAAATGTTAGAATAATGTTAGCAAAACATAAAATAGCGTATCTTGGCTTTCTTTTCAGCTCAATATAAAATTTGAAATAAGGAGCCCGTATGTCATTTAAAGCAGAGCTGTTAAAAAAAATAAAAATTGACCGGCTGGCAGAAACGATTTCTCGAACGATCGGAACCGTGGAAAGCGGACGAAAACTCGACAGGGCCGCCATGAGGCAGCTACTGAAGCTAAGTCCATTACAGCGGACGGACACCCGGGACCTTGAATTATATGTTTCTGGTGAAAAAGACCTGAAAGAGATGATTTTGGTTTTAGACAACGATATAGGGATTTACCGAACGTCCATTGAGGACGTGGCCTTGCGGAAGAGCCCCACGGTTAAAGAAATGATAAGCATACGAAATGCAATTAAAATTTTGAACGATGCCGACGTACTCGTCAGTAAAAAAGAAAAATCCCTGAAAACAATCCACAATTTATGCCTCGGCCAGCTGGACCTATCCTATGACCGGCAGGATCTCAAGGAAATCGCGGAGGATGGCAAAAACACCCTGGCAGATGGAAATAGCGACGGGGTGCGCGAATGTCTTTCCCTGTTCGCAGAATTGCTGGGTCTCAAACAACCGCCCAAACCTTTTTCGGTAACCGGATATGACCTTCTTGGCAGAATAACCAATAAACCAGATGGTTCCGTTCTGATAGACACCATTGTCCTCTATCACTCGGATGCAAACACCTTGCGGCTTCTCGATAAAACTATAAACAACAAGGACAAGGAGGCAATTTCTGAAATGTCCCAGATAGCCGTGGGTGAAAAAGACGCCTCCTTTGAAGGCGCTGCAGTGATTGATTTTTTAGAAGGGTTGTCGGCAAAAAAAATATAACCTTTTCAGGGTCACACACCTGTCTTGCCCGCATCTGTTGCCTGAGGGGTACTTTTCTTATGTCTTGCCTTACGAACGGCTCTTACCGCACCACATTGCCAGGCATCTCTCTTTTCCTGTTTCACTATCTGATCTGGCATTGCCATGGTCACGTCTACTTTGACAATCCATTCGCCTTTGTAGTGTTTTTGGAATTTGGAGGACCAGTACCATTGGCCTGAATCAGAAGGGAAAAACAGTTTTCCTGTGTGCAGCGCTGTTAACTCTTCAGGTGTCGGCAACCGCCAGTCCCTATAGCCAGCCGTTTCGAGGGCCGCCACATAAGACACAGCATCGTCGTAGTTAAGGCATTTATTCAACATGCGCCGGGAATCCAGCAAACACCACATCAATCCGGTTTCTGTGTCAAGGATCGATTCGTCGGATTGGGCAACAAACCGCGGTGTCTCTTCAGTGTTCGCCAACCGAGCTTTCACGTCCGCCTTGGCTGTATTGAGGCGCTCGGTTTCGGCTAACTTTTTTAACCGGCTGATTTCCTGTTCAGCTTTTCCCCTTACCCTGGTTTCGGGATAGGTTTGTATAAAATCTGAATAAACCATCACAGCATTTTCATAATCGGTGCCAAAATCCATCTTCTCATTCTGCAGTTTTGAAAACGCCCTGGCAGCCGTCATTTCCGCATGGCAAACAACCTGATATACCTTCAACGTTTGAGTGTGTTCAGAATCCGGATAGGTATCAATGTATTTCTGACTAAGTTCGAGACAACGCTGCCAGTTGCCATCCTTTTCACCTTCCTGAATCTTTCGATCCGTGTAGATGAAATGATCGTCTTCCATGTCAGCAATCAGGGTTAACGCCGCCTCTTTGTGAAGTCCATCCGGATATTTTGCAAGAAAGGCCTTCAATGTCTCGATCCGGTCTTCCGCCTGTTCATTGACAGCAACTTCCACTTTTTCAAAGTCACTGGTTTCAATTAGGCCTGAAAGCTCCTTTTTTCTGGTTAATATGGCCGCCCGATATTGATTTTTCGGATATTTTTCCTGGAACCTGTCATAGGCGGCCATGGCTTCTTTAAAGTCTCCCTTTTTTTTAAAATCCATGGCGGTATGGTCAATCCAGGAATAATCGCGCGATATGATTTGCTCACGTATCATTTTTATTCTGTTTTTGGCATCCCGCATCAATGCTTCAGGGCAATCTGACCGGGCATAGGCCGATAACAGCTCTTCCTTCTGCTCAAGGCTGTCTGCAACGGCTACCTCTTTTAGCACCTTCTCATAAATACCGCCAACCCTCTGATTTTCTCTCAACTGCCTAGCGATAATGATGCCTTCTACCATTACGAGCCCCAGACCCAAAACAAAGAATCCCAAGACCATGCCACGAGGTTTTTGAAACAGTCTTGCCACCGATTGGAGCATGGACCGCCTGTGGGATGAATCCGGTATCCCGGTGTCTCCCACCTCGTCCGAAGCGTCAGGAACGGATTTTGATGGTTTATTTGACTTCAGAATTTTTTTGAACATTTTACGCATCCGGGTCTCCTTCATGAACTGATTGATCAGACTGGCAGGTTATCGTTTTGTGAAAAATGCAACGCTACAAAGCGCAATCTTTCTGGAAAATGTATACAAGCACTTTATCTCGAATAGTGGTTCAGAGCGGAACAACAGTTTGTCGTCTTAATTTTTGGTGCCGTTTCAACTGGCCCGTAAATAAATGATAACAAAAAATGTGCCATTTCTTATCATGCTATCTTCCACATCAATAGAGACTGCAATATCTATCGGTTATCCGGTTTACACCCCCTGAATGCCCGAAGAGATGCAGACAATCGTCTATTTGGCATCTAAAATATTGCACATGGATGTATAAAAAAATGAAACCCAGGCACTATTGGCCTGGCGATATGCGCGGTAAGATCTAAATGGAAGGCCTGAAATTACTGAACGCCGAACGCTGCCATATTATCATCACCCCATGGCATACATTCCCAACGCGCGCTTGCGCAAGGCGTGTTTTTCTGGATGATGCAGTGCTAGCGCACGTTGCAAACAATCAGAACAAACTCAATTCACCACAACAAGAAAAAATTTGGGGAAACCCGCTTTTTTTCTTGCCATTCAAATCATCTCAATCTATAAGGCCCGTCGGTTTACAAAAATTGCATTCCAAATTTCAGTTGCAGAATCAATTGGGAACCATTTATTCGGGACTTCAATTACAAACAAATTACCAGAATAATAGCGAGAGATTGACGCGATGCTTACTTCTTTTGCTTCCAGTTTCCGTTCGCATCCTGGAGCCATTCCCCCGGATCGGCTTTATCTGCAATCTGAATGGCCCGCCGTTTTCCGACGAGAACATCCGTGGTGCCCTCCTTTGCTGCAATAAAGGAATAGGCTTTTTTTCGATCGGTATTCTCCGCTTGGACCACGTCCTCACTCTTTTTGTTCTGACCCAAAAACTGGAGATATCCCAAGTTGTTTTCGCCAATGAACCCTTCGCGTTTTAGCTGCTCTATCACCGGCAAACGCGTTTTCATTCTTTCCTTAATCCCCTGTGCGAACCCCTGGAGGGAAAAGATAAAAAAGAACGAAATCAGAAAAAATGCAATTTTTTGATATTTACTTTTCATGTTCATATCCCTATTCAAATTTGAAGTAATGCCGTGCTTATTCTTTTTCGATTTCCAAGTCGGAGGGCTGAATCTCTTCTTCCGCCGCATCAATATCGCCGAAAAAATCATCCAATGCTCTGTCCACGCGAACATTCACATCAATGGTAATATGGATCGGCTTTACCTCCACAGGGGCCACCTCCACCGCGTGGTGCGTTTGACAGGCATTCAGTCCCCATAGTAAAAGTACGGGGCAAAAGGCTGCAAGCATTTTTTTCATACCAAGCTCCTTATTTAATATTCTTTATTATCTCCTTATATTGTAAAAGTTCGTCCAGCGGAAGGGTAAAATTTACATCCAGGCGAATTCCCTGGAAGCTCGACCCCTTGCTTGTCGCATCCACCCGCGCAAAGCCGCCGATCTCTTTTTTGTATTCAAACGGCAAAACGCCGGTTGGCTTTCCATCAAACTGTAACGACATTTTAAGGTTCTTCTCTTCGGTTGAAAGATTCAACTTTACCCATTGGTATTCAAAATTTTTCAGGGCCTCCTGAGCAATGTCCATCTGAACATACTGGGGGGTATCGGGTGGCAAACCAGCCGTTAACAGCTCGGCCCCGGTCAACTCGATATGACCGCCACCACCCGGGGTCGAATAAAGAAAACCGTCCTGAAAAGTGATTTCTCTGTTGGTAATTCTAACCGGAACACGGCCGTTTACCGTTCCCTGTCCCGCTGCAGTGGCCACCCCGAATTGGTCCAACAGACAGGACAGCTTCAACCGGTCACAATTGAACGTAAGGTTATACTCATTAATTCCCGGTTTGATACGAATCGGTTGGGTTTGAATATAGCCGTCACACCATTTAAAGCGGCTTTGCTCGATGAATAGGCTTTGGGGGGATTCTACCTGAAACTCAACCGCCATATCCGCCGCATGAAGCTCTCCAAAGGAAAGGGTTTCAATATGAAGGGGCTGTTTTGGCGCACTTTTTATATCGAACACCCGCGGCATCGCTATATCAACGGTGATCCCATCCAGGTGCATATCTTTTGTCTCATATGCAAGGCGTCCGTCTTGAAATCGGGCCCTCAGGGAACCGGATTTACTATATTTCGTAAAGCGGATATCGGCTTCTGCTGAGATTTCGCCCGAAAGGGCAACGCCTGAGGCAGCATCCGTCAACTGATCCAGCGTAAATCCCGATGGAAGTTGGTAGGGCGGTAAGTGTATATTAATATTTGCTGGGATCACCTGGGAAAATGGATCGGCAACAGCGGCAAGTTTCACCGTCATGTTTTTAAAAAATTTACTGCGGTATCTCCCTTTAAACTTAAAGCCGATATTTTCCTGGGAAACCACCCCGTCAAGGCTCCCCATGTTTCTTTGACCCCAGGTGATGCTCCCCGCGCGAAGATGACCAGGGGATGGCGCCGTTGCATAAGGCCAGTGAAAAGGAACGTCAGCGGAGATATCGCTTATGCGAGCTGTTTTACTTTTTGACCGAAAAAGAAGGGTGCCTTTTGATATCGCCAGGCGGCTGTTTATCGTCCGCTTGTTCGATTTATCCTGTAAAAGCGATCCGGTTACGGACAGGCGGGGAATTTTCCCTCGCCCCCCATTCGTTTTAATGTCTCCATCCAAAGCGGTTCCTGAAAAAACCAACTCGCTGGTAGCACTTTTTTCCGAGGACCTTGTTTCACCGGTTAGGGTAACGTGCGACCACTGAAGCCGGTTTTTCTCCTTTGTCACTTTAACCCCCGACAGCTTCACAGAAAAATTGTGATAAATACCCGTCCCATCACTGGAGACAGACGCCAGCATCTGGGGCCGCGCAAACTGAATGGTCACATCCTTTTTTGCGGCCTGCCACTGGTCTGTATGGTCATGGGAAAACTTCGTTTCACTTGCCAGAGACACCTGCCATTGCCCGGTATCCGATTTATTGCCATGAAACTCAAAGGCCATCGAGGGCGCACCGGTAATGCGCACATCTGATAAACGATCGCCAGCCAGCCCGTCTTTTTGAATGGGCTCAAACCGCGTATTGACCGCACCATCAATTTTCAAGGATGAAGTTTCTAAAAGTACGTCACCCTTGGCCTCCGCAAACAGATTTCCCAGGGGAAGACCAACGGATGCCTGGGTCACAGCAAACTGCCACGATTGAAGGTCTTTTGTGGCAAACGTCAAGCCGATTGGCGGGGCAGCCTTGTCCGATATGGCCGTGCCAAATGTCGAGCCATCTGCCCATACCACCGGATGATGGAATGCCAAGGAACCGGAGATGTCATGAATATGCGGCAGATTTCCGTGAACCGCTAATTTGATGTCAGCTGCACATTTAAATGGAAGGTCAGCCGCCGCGGGAACCATATCCGAAAAATACTCCAGCCGGATGCCATTTCCAGACAAAATAGCGGACACATCGCCGTCGATTATATCCAATTCCCCGGCAACCTGAAGCAACTGGCCCCGAACGTAACTGTTCACAAGGTAACGATAAGCATCTTTTCCGTCCCCTGACCCCACGCTTTCCAGACAAAAAGGGACCCGGAGACGGTTCCCGTTCCAAAGCAATTCAACGACTGAATTTTGAATGGAAACCCGGTCGAGGGAGACCATCGTTAGCGGAAAAACCTTACCGGACGTTTCCGGATGGTTCGCGGACATTTCTGCCCCAGCGGAACGAGAAAAATCGATCCCGTCCATAATCACTTTGCCATTTTCGAAAGAAAATCGGCCTATGGCTCCAACAACTGAAATTTGCTGAACATGCCGGTGAAAAAGATCGATTATGCCATAATCGACCCGGACCGAATTTACCGATATCCCCCTGCCTACTTGAATCTGGCCGATATCAATACCGGTTAAATTCAGTTTTCGGATCTGGCACGAAAATGAACTGATGCCGGCATTTTTTGCCATCTTTGGCAGCAGCGTGGTTTCGATAAACCAGGGGAGAAAGAACTTCAAAGCAACCCAAAACAACAGGGAAACACCTAATAGGCTTATGAGAAAAACACGATGGTATCGTTTCAATGCCATGAAAGTTACCTGGTCTTTTATCAGGTTATGATGTATTCCTCAGGATACCGTACCACCATAGCGCAAAGCATATAGGGTGGCAACGGGTGAAAAACAAAAAGGGGCGGGCTGGTCGGCACGTTGCCCGGAATGCATAGGGCAGTGACTATGCTTTTTGGGGCAGATAGATAGGGCAAATTGATCTGAACGCCCCGCAGACCGTCTGTCTGCGGGGCGCTTTGTTATGAGTCCTTTTTTTCCGGATGTAGTTTATCCATGCGATTTGTGATTTGATCCACAAGGGATTTTGAAAGTAAAAAAGGGTAGTCATTTTGGCTGGAAACCGCAGGAAATTTATTATCGGACGCTACCTTCTCAAAAATACTGAGTGTATACGTCTGGTCTCCGGTGAGTGTAATAGTCTGGTTCGGCGCTTCAAAATCCGCCTTTGTTTTATCGTCAATATACGACTCACACTTCAAATCAGACAACTTTGACAGAAAATCGGCGACCGCATCTTCTTCAACGGTATTGCCGGCGGCATCCTGCCATACCAAAACGGTTTTCGCCTTATCTTTATCCGTTTCAGAATCCGCTTCAGCAGCATCTTCTTCATGCCCCTGCTTCCCGTCCTCAGGCGATATTGCCGAAGTTTCTTCTTCCGGACTTACTTCCTTGCGGCCAAGCGTTATGTCACCATCAGCGGTTTTGACTGAAATGGTGTTAATTGTTGCTGGCGATAGGGAAAAAACTTTCTTGTCCCGAAGGCTATCGACGGTCACTTCAAACGTCCGTTTGAAATTTTTCTGGGCATGATAAACATTGGGGTCTCCTGATAGTTTTACAAAGGTATGTTGATAGGTTTCCGCCTGTTTTCCGATATCAAAGGCACGTTTCAACACATCTCCGGCGTAAACTTTTACCGAAATGCGTTTATCATCTGAAAGATCGTACCGGGTATATGCTTTTGATGCCGACACCAGGGCCGTGAGTTTAAAATTTTCGATGACCGCCAGTATCTGTTTGACCGTTTCAGCATCAGCCGGGTGCTTTTTATCCCCGATAAGCCAGTCATCTGCATCCCGGAGCAAAACGATGGTGTTTCCCTCTTTTTCGATTTCCAGTTTGGTGACGTCTTTGGCCGCAACTTTTGGCGTGGGTGGCAGTTCATATTGTGAACGGTCCACATCATGAATAAACAAATAGCCACCCAATAGAATAATGATCGCCGCTAAAATGAGATATTCTTTTTTCATTTTCAAATGGCTCCTCAATTCGTATCAAACATCCGCTGTATCGATCTTTTTTTCATATGCCGTCGGGTCCACACCGCAAGCCCAAAAAGGACCACCAGTGCCGGCAAGCCAGCGATATTAAATATCTTTACCGCCGTTTTTGTAAAGACAGCCGATTCTTCCAATGGGTTAATTTTCTGGGTCTTACTGCGCATGACAGCAATACCGCCCCGGCCGTTCATGAAATCCAGCATATTCATCGTGAACATGGCATTGGGTGTTCGTTCGCCGCCATTCAATAGGTCATCTTTAATAAATGCCGAACAGCCCGTTATAAAAAGCTTTGCCGGTTTTCCTTTCTCGAGAATCATCCCTTCACCCACAATATCTTCAGTTGGTGACGTGACGGCCTCTTTATCCTTATCCGCAGCATCCCCATCGCCCTTATCACCTGCGTTGTCATCTTTTTCCGCAGCGGGTTTTTCAGGAATGGATTTTCCGGCAAAATAGCTGGGGAATTCGCCCTCGATAAGACAAGCGATATCCTGACTTTCCCGTTGGGCATCTGGCCCTGGCGGCCGGTTAACTTGTGGATTCAAACGGATGGGCGGCTTCATTTCCCAGGACTTTTCAGATGATGACAGAAGAGTCGTCGCATTCAATCCGTTTTCTCTGATACGCTCTTTATCAAGTTTTACTGGTGATGCCTTAAATACGATAAGTTCTTTGATGTTATTCATGAACGGCAAGACATTATTGATATTGTCCTGCTTTACGATGGGTGCAAAATAAATTGGTCGCTCCCCGCCCCCCATTCTCTGGGGAAGGGGCTGGTTAAAACACTGTTCGTCCATGATAATGGAGCGCTTTATGCTCACACCATAATGGGCCAACAGCTTTTCCAGCCCAGTGTCGAGTGGTTCATGGTTCACGGTCTGTTGCTCAAATCCCATGGCATTAACCTGGGGCATACGAACCTCTTTGAATGGTTCAAGAAAAATCGCTATGTTCTGGCCGCGCATAAGCGCCTGATCGATCTGAAACAATTCATAATCACTAAAAGGCTCTGTGGGCCTTGCCAAAACGATGCACTGGGCATCTTCAGGGACAGGGTCCTTGTCGATCATAAATACTTTGGGGCTATAGGTCTTTTTGACCATCTCGGTAAACCTAGCGACCGCCTCCTGATCCTGGCCCATAGACGGCATGCTCGCGGTCAATGCCAGCGTGCCATTCCCGCCCAGGTAGGCAAACCGTTCATTGATATCCAGCAACGATTCCACCTGCCCGTTCACCATCTCCTCTATTTCTTCCGCTTTCGAAAGCTGGTATTGGGTGCCGATTACAGGGACCCTGAAAACCCGCAGGATCGGCAGGGAGGCCACCTTCTCCTTGAAAGTCATCACCAACCCAATGATACCCTGGCCGGCAGATACCTTTCCATCGCCAAGATCAGGCCATTTGAGTGCCATGATGTTATACCGCTGGCTTGCTTCGGCCTGTTCCTCATCCGTGGCAGAGTCAATAAATTTGTACTCCAGGCGGCCATAATTCTTTGAATTCAGTTTGGCAACAATATCCTTCACATTTTCGGGCAGATCCGCCAATTCATCAAGCCCAATGAGCGGCGCCACCGTTTTCAAGGATGATGACATATAGAGCCTTACCTGAATGTTTTCTGAAAGACCGAGCAACGAGCTGATCTTGTTGTTTACCTTTTGAATGGCGGTGGTCAGGTCGTACTCCAACCCTTCGATGGTGGTCATGGTGGGTATCTTTTCAACAATATCACCATGGATGATCACCAACCCCATATAGGCCACTTTAAACTTCACTTCATCTTCTTCAAGGGCCTGGATCTGTATCGGATAGATACCATAACTGTTTGCCAGTTCCTGATTTTCCTTGGCCGATGGCCCTAGGCCCTCCGTTTCCGGGCTCACATCATAAAACTGGTAGTTAAAAAACTTATTGGCGTGAAGGGCGTATTCAGTCAACAGGTCCCGTAAATACCGCTCTGTGTTGTTATGGGGCGCCGGCAAATTTTTTGTGAAGAAAACCTTGATAGTTAACGGCTCGGTTAATGTAGACACCACTTCTTTGCTGACATCAGACAATGAATATATCTTGTTTTCAGTCAGATCTTTTCTAACAAACAGGGTAATACCAACAATGTTTATCAACACAACAATAACGGCATAGATAAGAAACTTGAAATATTTTCCAGATCGATTTTGCACACCCATGGGTTCTCCTTATTTTTTTTCCTCTAGTACCAGCTTGGTGCTAAAAAGGCTGATAAAGATGACACTAAAGAAATATAAAAGATCCCGGGAATCTAAAATTCCCTTGGCAATATTCTCAAAATGCGCGCCGACCCCCAGATAGCTGATGACATCCAAAATTGTCTGGGGAAAGAAAAAAAGCATCTTGTTCAGCATTGTCAGAATAAAGCAGATTAAAGCGCCGGTAATGAAAGCAACAATCTGGTTTCTGGTCACAGAAGAAGCAAAAAGCCCGATCGCGCAATATGCGCTTCCAAGAAAAAATGCGCCGCAGTAGCCGCCAAGCACAGGCCCCCAGTCGAGATCTCCCAGGAAAGAGATGAAAATAGGATAGGCCAGGGTCGGCAGCAACATCGTGCCCACAAAGGCGGACGCTGCAGCAAACTTGCCCACAATAATATCTATCAGTGTCACCGGCAGGGTCACAAGTGTTTCATAGGAACCCACATTCAGTTCCTCTGAAAACAGACGCATGGTCAACGCAGGAATGACAAATGAAAACGACATGGGCAGCAGAGTAAAAAAGTTTCTGAGCTCCGCCTGGTTAAAAATAAAAAACGTCATAAAGAAAAACCAGCCGCTTATAAGTAGAAATATGGAGATCACGATATAAGCGATGGGAGAGATGAAAAAGTCCCTATATTCTTTTTGGAAAATTTGATACATCTGGTGCATGTCAATTCTCCTTCGTCAGTTCACGGAAAATATTTTCCAATGATTTACTCTCTGGCCGAAATTCCAGCAGTACCCACTCGGTCTGTTTAATGGCGCTGTAAATCGCCTCGCGAACCGATTCATCGCCACTGCAGGAAAGGTTTACCGAAAGTTGGTTATCGTTCACACTGTCATTCTTTTCTACCGACAGAACGCCGTCAATGCCTTTGAGTTTGGATACCACCTGATCAAAGGCCGCATTTTTCAAGCAAATGTGGAGCGTCTCACCACTTCCAACCGACTGCTTCAACATTTCCGTAGGGCCATCCGCGACGATTTTGCCTTTGTTGATAATAACAATTCGATCACAGGTGGCCTCTGCTTCGCTCAAAATGTGTGTTGATAGAATAACGGTTTTTTCTTTCCCTATTTCCCGAATAATGTCCCGGATCTCGACAATCTGATTTGGATCCAGCCCTGATGTGGGCTCATCTAGAACAAGTATTTCCGGGTCACTCATCATCGCATGGGCCACCCCGACCCGTTGCTTCAGTCCTTTGGAAAGTTCTCCAATGCTGCGATGCATAATGTGATTCAACCCACAGATATCTACCAACCGGCGGATCCTATTTCTACGGTCTTTTTCTGACAACCCACGAATTTTTGCCACATATTGAAGATAATCATACACCAGCATCCCATGATACAGTGGTGCAGACTCTGGCAAATATCCAATGAGTTGTTTGATCTGCGTTGCATGCTGTTCGGTCGAATAGTCTTTGATACGAATACTGCCTGATGTCGGTAAAAAATACCCGGTGAGCATTCGCAGAGTCGTTGTTTTGCCAGCCCCGTTGGGCCCCAGCAATCCAATAATCTCTCCCTTTTCAATGGTCAGATCAATCTGATCCACTGCGCACAGCTCGTCGTAATACTTGGTAAGCTTATCGACATGGATCATTGCTTTTCTCCTTTATAATTAACATGTTAACACCTATATAATGCCGGCTACCGTGTCTGTGATCCATCCCAACTTATCTTTAGAAAATCGTATTTTATAAAACCCCTTTGTTCGTTTTTCTACCACTACGCGGGTACCGGCATGCAACACAAACAACTCCGTCGATTCTGGCGCAAAACCGGATCGGACAGAAACGGATGCCGGTAAAATAACCGCTTGCGGTCGGTAGGTTGTCGTCCATGTGTGGTAAATAATGGTACCCAAGGATATACAGGTTACCACTAAAAAACAATAGCCAATGGTTTTGAACGCCCCGTTTCCGAAACCAGAACCACGCCCCCCAAAAGCCCCAAAAAATAGCGTTACATAAAAAGGGCGATCCATTTCCAGGTGGCGGAGGTGAAAAAAGGTCTTTCCAGAAAAACATCACTGTCATCAGTGGCGAAGCGAACGACTCTTTTTTATCGGTGGCCAACGTATCGGCATAGGTTAAATTAAAACGAACATCCGGATCATTTGGCAGCAGTTTAAGGGCACGTTCATACCATAAGATCGCTGGGCCGATATCGCCATTTTTCAGATAAGCATTAGCGAGATTGTAATACAGTTTGCCGTTTCGAACGCCCTTTTCAACAAGTTTGCTGAATGCCTCAATGGCACTCCCATACGCCTTTGACTCGTAATGCCGAATACCGCCTAAAAATTCCTGGGCCTGTTGGCTAGCGACCACACTCCCCGGTCGCCCGGCCATAAAGAACACAAGGCACACCAAAACAAAACTATAAATTTCGAGTATCCTTTTCATCGAACGATCGTTTTAACAATTTTTTTGGTTTTTTCCACGAGTTCATTTTTTGCCGAACCGGTCAAGGCACCACCACCAAATCTTGTCTGCTCAATTTGGCTGAGCAGATTTGCCGCCTGGGTTGTTATTTTGTCAGGTACCCCCTGTTTGTTTAACAAAGACGCAAATTCATCAGGTGTTAGCGTTTCTCCAGCAATGCCGGACTTGGATAATGCCGCATACACAAGTGCCCGATACAGGTTTGAAAGATAGTCAATGCCGTCGTTTTCATGGCTTTTAATCGCGGCATCCAGCTCTTGTTTTGATTTCTGAGCCATTACCGCAGCCGGCCTATCATTTTTTTGAAAAAGATTCAAGGCACTCACAGCGATTAAAAATAGAACTGCGGGGGTGACCAGTCCACCCAAGAACAATACCATAGACACCTTATGAGGTATTTCCAGGGCATCCAGCTCGGTTTTTAGGGGAAGAATGTCACGCCCCTTAAATTCAACCTGTTTTTTAAATAGTTGAGGTGTGCCGTTATCTTCCGGTGATGCGGAATAAACATCCGGCGAAGCGGGCCCGGTGCCGGTATCATGGACCAACAGAGCGAGTGGTGGGGTGGTCAGCGTTCGGTACTTTTTTTGAGCCGGATCGAAATAAGTAACCGGCGTCACCGCAACCTTATAGCAACCGGGGGCCACCGGTACCAATGCGGTTCGAAACACCTTTTTTCCCTGATATCCATTTGGCCCGAGGGTAACGTCAGATTCCGGCTGGTCTTGATACTGCTTAAAAACCGTTGGCAGGTCCAGATCCGGCATGTCCGCATCCTGAATATTCCCCCGGCCTTCAAGCGTAACGGTCAGGGTCACGGATGCCCCCACCGCCGCCTTCTCCTCTTCAAGATCCGCCTTGAAATCAAACTGTCCCACCAGTCCTGAAAACGGATTTTCACCGGTGTAGGGGGGTAGAGCCGACACGGTGACCGGTATCGCGTCTGTTCTTAAAATCTTGGGCTCCAACCGCTTACGACCGAATAATGAATCGTTGAAAAAGGAGTCAAAGGGATCTCGGGACCGATTTGCCACAGCGACCACCTTATCGCATCGCAACAGGGCCGGGGATATTTCAAAAGAACCACTCTTAAGCGGTACCAAAAGATAGGATAACGTCACCACCTGATACTGCCGCCCGTTGACAACCATCTGACTCGTCTTTTGCTCACCGATCTGTTTGGCGGTGAACCCCTCAAAGGAAGGGGATTCGTAATTGGTATTGGCAATCTGAACCGAATATCGAAGTTCAAACGTATAGACAATCTGTTGGCCAACATAGGGATGAGGGTTTGAAAGGGTCGCTGTAACAAAAAAGTCATTGGCACCTTTCGGTGCAGACTGCGTCCTCGTAACCAGAATATCAATGGCATCGGTATAGAAGGTGTCGTCGTCAACAAAAACCGCCAGCGCCGGGATCTTGAGTCGGCCTACCCGCAATGGAACCAGGGTGTAATTAAATGTTTTTTCCTGGCTCATTTGGCCATTTATGATCTGCATGCGGCTGCTGGACCCGCGGGAAATGACCTTGAAGTCAGAAATTGCGCCAGTGTCCACGCGGCCTTTATCATCTGGGATGGAAACCGTAAGTTGTATCGGCGTCTCAAGATCGGTCTGGGTCCTGTCCACCATGGCCTGAAGCCCCTTTCCTTCAGCCACCAGCGGCAAAAGGCAGACGCAGACGAATATCCAACAAAGCTGTTTCATTACCAATCCTTATCCACCTGTTGTTTTTGATAATTCGGCATCAGGGCCCTTCCCGGGATGTCTTTTAAACGGTTGAGCATTTTTTCCGATGGATCGTTATGTGGCACATCGTCTGTTTTTGTGTTGGAAGACGCTGATTTCATGCCGGCAGAATCTGAAGTGTCGGGTTGTTCTTTTGGCAAAGCGCCCTGCTGTTCCCCGGATACATTATCCTCATTCTCTTTTTTTTCCTGCTCTCTGTTATCTTGGGACGAAGACCCAGCCGCCGGATCCTGTGAGGGCTCGTTTTCATCCTGCTTTTGAGAGTTGGAGGATTTTTTATCTGAAGTGTCCTCGTTTTGTTGTCCGTCCTGTTTCTGGTCCGGAGTCTCTTTCTGTTGATCATTTTCCGTTTTATCGGATTCGTTTGAATCCTTCTGGGAAGAGGCCGGCGGTTGTTTTGCCTTTAATTCCTTTACATACTCCAGATTTTCTTTGGCTTGATGATCCTTCGCATCGAGTGTGATGGCCGCCTCATATTGCTTGATGGCATCATCCAGCTGTCCCTTCCTGAAATAGGCATTTCCCATGTTATAGTGGGTTTTTTGCCTGAGGGATTCATTCTCACTGCCAAGGGCTTGTTCATAATTTTTTATTGCTGCCTCATATTTGCCCGCTTTATATTGCGCATTTCCCAGGTTGTAGTAAATTTCAGGCTTTTCCGGCGCCAGGAGTTGGGCGTCGATAAAGGCATTTTCTGCCTTGTCATATTCACCGGCCTCGTAGGCATCCATCCCGTGATTGAGGCTCTCTTTTAATTGACTGGCCGAACCAACCCCCGGTATCGACATCACAATGACCAAAATGCCAAGGACAAGGCCTTTTTTAAAAGGCAAAAATCGTTCAATCAAAAGGGCCAGCACCGCCAGTGTCAAAAACCACTGATAACGATTTTCAAGGACCTTTTTTTTCTGATTTGCAAGGGTTTTAAGATCCATTTCGCCCCGGATATGCTTTGCATAAATTACATCCAAATCCATATCACCGGCAACAGATCGGACATAGGCCCCCCCGGAAACCGCCGCCATGCGCTTTAATGTGGACGCATCCAGCCTTGATAGAATGATGTTACCGTCCTGGTCCTTGATGTACCCGCCAGAGGAAGTGGGAATCGGCACACCATCCTCCCCCCCCACGCCGATACAAAAAAGCTTGATGCCCACCTGGGCCGCGGCCTCGGCTGCAGCTTCCGCATCCGCATCGGTTTCTTCGCCGTCCGTGATAAGGATAATCGCTTTTTCAGATGCGTCCTCTTTTTTAAACCCCGATACAGCCGTGCTTACAGCGGCGGCCAAATTCGTCCCCCCCATGGGTAGAAAATCGGGAGAAAGCGTGTTTAAAAAAAGATAAAACGCTTCATAATCAAGCGTTAAGGGGCATTGTAAAAAGGCCGTTCCGGCAAACGCCACAAGCCCTACCCGGTCCCCCTGAAGCATTCCCAACAGGTCAAAGACCTCCCGCTTGGCCCGGTCCAACCTTGTGGGGGAGATATCCTTTGCCAGCATGCTTCTGGAACAATCCAGCGCAATGATGACGTCCACCCCTTTTCGTTGAATTTCCTGCCAATGATACCCATATTGGGGGCCCGCCCAGGAGATGATCATCAGTAGAAGCGCCGTCAACACCAGACCGATTTTCACCCAGTGCCTCGCAGCGGATGCGTCCGGTACAATGGCGGCAAGCCCTTTGGAAGAGGAAAATCGGCGCAACACCTGGACGCGTTTTCGTATGCCATACAGGCACACCAAAAAAAGAAACGGCACCGACCAGACAAGCCATAATATGTGAATATCAGAAAACGTCACGGCACCCTCAGCAAACGCGTATAGGACAATGCCAGCCAAATGCTCAGAAATCCAAATGCCGCTGCAAGAATCGACTGGTAAAGATCTCGATAGTTGTCATAGGTCTTAACCGTTACTTTGGTCTTTTCCAGTGAATCGATGGTCTCATATATCTTTTCAAGTGTATCCGTGTCCGCGGCACGAAAATAACGCCCGTGCGTAGAAGTTGCAATGGTTTTCAAGGTCTCCTCGTCCATGTCGACCCGCTGGTACACATATCTTTCGCCATATCCCGGTACGTTCACACGAAAAGGCGCTTTTCCCTCTGACCCCACGCCGATGGTATATATTTTGACCTTTTTTTGCGCAGCAATTTCAACCGCAGCTTCCGGAGACAACTCCCCACTGTTGCTGCGACCGTCTGTCAGCAAGACGATAATGTTCGATTTGCTTTCAATGTCTTCCAATCGTTTCAGAGAAATGCCGATGGCATCCCCAATGGCAGTGCTTTTTCCGGCGGCACCGATCTGGACACGATCCAAAATATCGACGATCGTATCATAATCACGGGTCAACGGTAATTGGGTATAGGCATGCTCTCCAAAAACCACCAACCCGATGCGATCACCGGCGCGGTTTGCCACAAACTGCTGGATGACGCCTTTGACCGCCTCCAGACGGTTGATAATCTTGCCTCCTTTATTAAAATCAAGGGCCGCCATGCTTTCTGAAAGATCCACGGCAAGGATCAAGTTGACTCCTTCGGTTTGGACATCAACTTGCCGGGTGCCCCACTGTGGCCTTGCCAATGAAACGATCATAAGACACAACGCCAGGTATTTCAGGGCGGGCAGCCATTCCGCCACCGTCACAAAAAAACCTTCCGAAAGGTCCCAAGCAGGACCGGCGCTCGGCAATCGCAGGGAGGGACGTTGGCATCTGCGTTTTCGATATAAAACCGCAAACGGAATGATGCAAAGCAATGCCAGGATATATGGATCTTCAAATCGAAACATGGTAAAAGTTACGTTTGTTCGGCTGTGGTGTCGTCTTGTTCCTCTGGTCGGGTCGTTGTCACAAACATCTTAACAAGCGAAACATCCGTTATTTTTTTCTCTTCCGGAACGCGTTCATTGGCGAATTTAACCGGATCACAGGAACCAATGAATGCTTTGATGCCAAGGTTTAACGTTCTATCCAACGCAAGTTTGTCAAGCTGAGGCAAAAGCTCTTCGGTTGTCATTTCAGGGGCGTCAATACCATACCGGCCTTCAAGGTACTCCCGAAAAATCGTAGATAACCGAAAGTAATATTCTTTGTCGCCCAGCGTGTTATCCGTCTCAAGTGCCGCCAACTGCTGGAAGGCTTTCTCATCAGGCACAATCTTTATCTCAATGGGGTGCATATTTTTTTTCCGCTGGCGCCAGTAGAGCCATCCGGCAATTACGGTGGCACATACCAGAAAACCGATGAATGCGATACCCGCGATTGTTGTAAAAGATAGCGGTAATGCCACACGTTCCAATGATTTAATATCATGGATATCGGTCATCTCCGATCCCGGTGACGAAGATGCCTCCTGTTTTTGGTCGGGCCCGGACGACGCACGATCATCAATAGACGGTGAGGTGGGGGCAGCGAGGATATTGTCCATATTGAGGCATATACCCGCTCCTCCAACACAACCCATCAACAGGAAAATAAAAAAATAGCGCCTCATAATGTCCCTATCACCGTTTCATTTTTTCCCGCAATCGGAAATACTTCATCAGTGCATCCGACACCGATCCGTCGGTGCTGATTTCGATACAATCGATATCCGATGCCTTTAAAAGGGCATGGATTTTTTGATGGTCGGCTCGTTTTTTGTCCGAATAGGCACGTCGTGTTTTTTCTCGAAACGCGTCCAACAGCAGCTGCTTTCCGGTTTCAAAATCCTCTACGAGCAAAAGCCCGGCATGGGGCAATTCAAATTCACCCGGGTCAAAAATCAGCACCCCAATCAATTCATGCTTTTTTGAGATAATTTTCAGCGGCAACGAAAAATCGTCTGCCAAAAAATCCGAAATTAAAAAAGAAAGAACCCGTTTTCGGCACACGCGGCCCATGAAATGAAGGGCGGCCTGAATGTCTGTTTTTTTGTGGGCCGGCTTAAATGAATACAGTTCCTTGATGACCCGCCATACATGGGAAGGACCGCTTTGGGGCGGGATATACTTTTCGACCTGATCCGTAAAGAGAATGGCGCCGACCTTGTCATTGTTTCGAATGGCATTAAACGCAAGAATTGCCGCCGTTTCAATCGTTATTTCTTTTTTCAGATATTCGGTGGTGCCGAACCCGCCCGAAGCACTCATGTCCACAAGGAGCATTACGATCCGCTCCCGTTCTTCCCGATAGCGTTTAATATAGGGGCGCCCCATTCTGGCAGACACCTTCCAGTCGATACTCTTAACCTCATCACCCGGGCTGTATTCCCGAACCTCCTCAAATTCAATACCGGACCCTCGGAATACGGACTTATACTGTCCTGCCATCATGCTGTTCACCAGCCGAGCGCTTCGAATATGCACCTTTTTAATTTTTTTTAAGATTTCTGGTGGCAACATAATTTGAGTATTCCGGAGATCCTTTAGCCAGCTTTGATAGAATTCATCACAACCATTCCGGGACTAGGGCACCGGCACCGTGTCAAACAGATGAGATATGATCTGTTCAGTCGTTACATCTTCCGCTTCCGCTTCATAGGTCAAAATTATCCTGTGCCGAAGCACATCCGGCGCAATGGTTTTGATGTCCTGCGGGGTAACATAGGCACGCCCCTGCAAAAAGGCAAATGCCCGCGCCACCTGACTTAAGTAAATCGTGGCCCGGGGAGAAGCACCGTATTGAATGTAATTGGCAATGTCCAGCCCATAATCGACCGGCTGTCGAGTCGCAAAAACAAGGTCCACCATGTAGTCTTTGAGTTTTTCATCCACATAGATCTGTTGAATCAATGAAACCATGTCGTTAAGGATGGACGGATTGATGACCTGTTCAATGGTTGTGGGCGATTCAAACCCAACGCGCCGCATAATCTCCTTTTCCTCGGTCTTCGTCGGGTAATCGATAATCAGTTTCAGCATGAACCGATCCACCTGTGCCTCAGGAAGCGGGTATGTTCCTTCCTGCTCAATCGGGTTCTGGGTGGCCATCACCAGAAAAGGATCTGCCAGCGGAAAGGTAGTATCGCCAATGGTCACCTGACGTTCCTGCATAGCTTCCAGAAGGGCAGATTGCACTTTTGAGGGAGCTCGGTTAATTTCATCTGCCAATATGATATTGTGAAAAATGGGGCCTTTTTGGATTGTAAAATCACCGGTCTTTGGTCGGTATATCTCTGTACCAATAAGGTCTGCAGGCAACAGGTCCGGCGTGAACTGGATTCTTTTGAAATCCGCCTGAACCGTCGCCGCCAAGGCCTTCACGGCGCTGGTTTTTGCAAGCCCAGGGACCCCTTCAATAAGGATATGGCCTTTGGTAAACAGCCCCATGAGCAGTCCATCCACCAGTTTTCGCTGCCCCACAAGCAGTTTTCCAATCTCCTGCCGCAACCGATTTACAAGGTGATGGGCCTCTTCGACGTTTCGTTTTATCTCTTCAAGCACTTTCAGTTCTCCTCATATTTGATTTGCCAATACAAACAAACCGAGTGTTTGCCAACATTGAGTCGGAATCGTTATCTTGGGACCATGTCACAGTTGTTGCCCGAGGACTGCTGAGGAACTGCTTTCGGCGCATTATTTTGATAGGGCCTGATTTTTTTATTCTAAAATATAATAGCACCATCCTGCAACAAACAGCCCTGAGCGCAACAGGCAATTAAATAAAATCAGGTAATTATAATGCAATTTTCAAATTATTATGGATAATAACCATTTTTTAAAGCAAGTCAAGATGTTCACGCTCGGAATGTTTAAACCGCTATGGGAATGCAGTTAGCCCCTGTAAAACATATGTATGCAAAAAGAAGCATGATGTTGCACTCAACCAAAACCAAATGAAAAGAATCCTAACCTTCCCCTCTTCGAATCTGCCGTCCCGCTTTCATTATAAAATTTTCCGGCTTCTTGGCTATTTTTAATTCGACCCACCATACCTAGAAAAAAAAAGTAACAAACTAATATATAACTAATATAACTAAATATATTGAAATACAACCAATCAGAAACAATTATTCAACAATTCTATTTCGGCATTAAACAAATGTATTATATTTAAAATATTTTAAGCTGTTATCAAAAAATAGGGGGGGGATATGAGTAAGTGTTACTAATTTTTCCCTTGATTTCATCAGGGTTGTCTGATTTGAGTATGGCAATTTGCCTTTCGTATCCTTATGGTAATCCACCGCAGGATACAAAAAAGGAAATCATACAATTTATCAACTTAATTTGAGGAATTTATGACACTTGTAAATTCAGAGAGGTTTTTTTTGAAAAAAATTCAGAAGGTCTTATTTTATTTTTGTTTCAGCCTGTTATGTACCGTATTAATATCATCCGAAAGCATGGCCAATAGTTCCGTATCACTGGCATGGAGCGCCAGCGATGACGGCGTCGTTGCTGGATATAAGCTCTATTACATGGACTATCACAACCCCAATGGTACGGATCCGTTAATTTTCGGCCAACAGATTTGTGAATCACCCATTGATATACCTGTCGACCAAATGGCTGATCCGGGCCAACCGGCGATTGAAATCGCTGGGCTGCAAAGCGGAATTACCTACCAATTTGTCCTTACGGCTTACAGCAGCTCAGGCCTTGAATCATCCCTCCCAAGTTATGAGGAAATAGAAGCGGAAAAGAACAATCCAACTTCGGATAATAATATCTATTTCTATACATTACATACGGTATCGATTACCTCGAGTGAAGCAGGGATTCTTTCCCAAGAAGGCGACACCCTTGTTTCAGACGGCGGATCTTTCATTCTGGATGTAACGCCCGACCCATCCTCCTACGTCGATGTCGTAGATGTCATCATCAATGGCGTATCATACGGTGCCATTTCATCTAAGCTTCTTGAAATAGATCAAAGTTATGACATCTCGGTTATCGTTGAAAAAAGAACGTATGCCATTGAAACCATTTCCAGTGGCAATGGAGAGATTATCCCTGGTGGTGAACTTTCTTTTGAACATGGCTCAAGCCAGATCTTTACAATCCAACCCGATGAAAATCATAAAGTGCTTGACGTCCTGATTGACGGAATTTCTAAAGGACCCGTCTTTGAATATACGCTTGAAAACATAGATAGGCCTCATACCATCGAAGCAAAATTCGTTCAATCAGCCCCACAAATTGCACTTGAGGCAGATGAAATTACAGTAGACCATAACTGGAAAAGGGTCACATTTCAAAACAGTTACACCGATCCTGTTGTTGTAGCCGGCTCCCTGAGTTTTAATGGTGAAGACCCTGCTGTTGTCCGGATCGACAATGTTACATCGAACGGATTTGATATCTGCCTTCAAGAATGGGATTATCTCGACGATCAACACACCCTTGAAAAGGTCGGCTATCTGGTAATGGAATCCGGAATCCACACCTTGGAAGACGGTACGCAGATCAGGGCCGGAACGGTTCACACCGATACAACAACCAGTTTTGAACATGTTTATTTTGACGGTAATTTTAACACAACGCCCGTGGTGATGGCAATTTCAACGACATTCAACGGATCTGATGCTGTTACAGTAAGAATGCGTGATGTGAACCGCTGGTCGTTTGAATTGATGCTGGAAGAGCAGGAGGCAAATACTGACCTCCAACATTCAACGGAAACCGTTTCCTACATCGCATGGGAGCCGTCCATGGGAACCATCGGCGATACAACCTTTGAAGTAAATAGAGCGCCCTCCTCAATTGATGAGAATGATTATTACTTATCGTTTGACCAATACTTTTCGGAGACGCCTGGTATCATTTCAGCCATGCAGACAGCTTATGGGCCGGATACGGCTTCTGTTCGTTGGCACGGTAAAACAAAAGGCGGACTCTATCTTCAATTAGTTGAAGAGCAGTCTCGTGACGATGAAATCAATCATTGCGGTGAATCTTTAGGCTATATGACATTCCTACCTGGCAATTAGAGAAAAAGGTGGCCTAAATTTTGGCATAGAATCAAAAAAGGTGCAACCGGGTGCGGTAAGCATCAATTACCGCATCCGGATCATCAGTCATAATGAGGTTGTCTCGTATCCATCCGGGTGCTCTTTTCATTGCCACCATCAGATCAATCTGATCTTTGATGCCAGACCAGAACTGTCCCTTTTTTTCTGTATCAAACAGAATGACCGGTACCGGATCCATAATGGAAAGCTTCATATTGCATAATGTGATACCAAGCTCCTCCAAAGAGCCGATGCCACCCACATTAAAAATGGGAAACGACGCGATTTCAAACCATTTCTGACGGCTGTGCCGGCAAGTGGCCTGGAATACCTGACAAAAATCGACATCGGTTGTCATGGCCTGATCTGTGATATCAAGATAATTGGCCCCGGACAAAATCCCTCGCTCCCGTGCCAGGACATTCGCCTGGGCCATTACACCACTCCCCCCACCGGTCACAATCCCGATATGGTTTCCCCAAAACCCAATAAGGGCATCCATCAATCGCCCTAACCGCTGGTTGCCGGAATCGGACAAAACCATGTTGGATCCATAAAACGCAAACAACATCGATTTATGAAAATCTGCAAGGCGCTCCGGCTTCACGAAATACCCCTTCCCATCCCGCATCGTATGCACCATAAGCGAATGGTTAAGGCCTGATACCCAATAGACATCAATGTCAAAAGCATCATATTCCTGCAAATGGACATGGTCTTGCTCTGAGAGAAACGGGCCATACTCACAGGACGCTTCAAAAAAATAGATTGCTTCCAAAAGCCCTTCATTTATGAGGTTCATGATCTCCCGGTGTTCCACCAGGTTCGGGAAAAATTTTAACGCAAGAATCCCCGAGGTTTGAAAAAGAAGCTCCCGGACTTTCCCGATATCGGATGATAGTGTGGTATTGCTCTCAGGCACCAAAGACGGTGAATAGAATAAGCGATCGGTACGCCTTCTTTTTTTATTGATACAATCTACCGGTTTCGCAACAGTAACCGCCTTGTCAATCCCCTGGATTTGGTTGGGGATTACGGCGATTGGGTTGTAAGTACAATTTTCACTTGCCGCCGTCATTTCAACTTCCACTTGTTTCATGGCCTCATAGGGGAATAGAGCAATCCCTCGGTCAGACATTTTGGCAGGTTTTCGTTTCTTAGTTTGGAGCACACGATATACCCTGGCGGAAATGAGCGGGTTTACAATCGGATGGCGACTTCCGTTTACAATTTCCAGGTAGATGCGAATTCCCCGGGTCTTGATGGGATCCAAAATCGTTGCCGGAAGTTGTTTTCCCAGTGAAAATCCGCTTTGAAGGACCACATAGTGATCGTTCAAATACATTGAGCAGGTGGTGACCACACCCTCACCCGGCGGAATCGTGACGGCCGGCACCGGTTCCTGAATTTGATAAAGATTTAATATCTCCCGGCCATTGGGTTTATACAGAATACGGCCAATTGTGTCTTTGTCCAAAACTTGCTTTAACCGGCATACGACTTTGTGGGGTGCAATAAGGATATTCCCGTTGCTGGAAATTGTCGTGGAAGCGGGTAATTTTAGGTCGGAACGCTCAATAGCCGCCAGCACCTCTTCCGAAGAGAGAAGGTTCTCGGGATTGCAATAAACTAGTCTCCCTATCGGAAGCCCCGTTGAAAAAAATGCTTTAACTTCATCCAGGCCCGGATAACCCGGAATGACCGATGATGCCGTTAAATCAAGCACAAGGTCATTTCCCTCAAGGTGAGCGGCTGTTGGCGGTTCAGACTGTATGCTGATTCCGAGGCGTGCAATCCGGGATCGCTCACTAAAGGTGATGTTTTCAGGTTGGGATTTCAGTCGATCGATAAAGGCCGCTGAAAGGTGAAAAACGGCCTTAAATGTTAAGCCTCGGCGATTTGTTTTTGTTACCTTCAGAATAACACCATCACCGGATTGTAAAAAACCCCGAAAGGATCTGTTTTCCCATTTTTGGCGCATCATGTTTACTCCCGTCAGTAGTATTATCTGCAGAATATTTATACCATAAAGCGACACATAACTGTCCCCCATAAATCCGAAAACTTCAAGATGGAATTGAAATTACCGGTGGAAACAGATAGTAATGGTCATTGCGCTTTCAACTCAACCCTGACTATTAATACCATCTTTCAGGAGCTTATTATGGAAAATCCAAAAAAAATCTATTGGAAAAAACGACTTAACGATCTGAAATTAGCCCTTGAAGCCAATAATTTTGCAGTCTTTAAGGCATCGACAGCGATCGAGGCCCAGCGAGTTGTCATAGAAGAAATCCTCCCGACAGTATCGGTTACCAGCATCACCTTTGGGGGGTCCATGACGCTCGTGGCCTCGGGGCTTTATGACTATTTCAAAACAAATTCCGCTTATGAAGTGATCGATACCTTTGATCGCAGCATTTCCAAAGAAGCCTCTTTAGAACGCCGTCGTCAGGCGCTATTATCAGACCTGTTTCTGACTGGCACGAACGCAGTGGTTGAAACAGGCCAGCTTGTGAATCTTGATATGATTGGAAATCGAATCGGCGGCATTACCTTCGGCCCCAAGCATGTGGTGATTTTGGTCGGACGGAACAAATTGGTAGCAAGCCTGGATGAAGCCATGTTTCGCATCAAAAACTATGTAGCACCCGTGAATGCGATGCGGCTTGGCATGAAAACCCCTTGCACAAAAACATCTATCTGCGAGGAATGCAAAAGCCCGGCCCGTATCTGTAATACCTGGACAATAACTGAAAAATCATTTCCGAAAGACCGTATCAAGATCGTGCTGATCGATGAGGATTTAGGACTATAGTTCATTTGCCGAAATTGAAACGATAACGAATTATTATGGCCATTTGTTATAACCAATGATCGCTTTTTTTGTTAGTGCTCACGGCTTTGGACACGCCGCCAGGGCTTCAGCGGTAATGGCTGCGATAAGGCGAATAGAGCCGACGTATCCGGTTGACGTCTTTACACAAATTCCGGCTTGGTTTTTTGAAGAATCCGTGCAAGGCCCGGTTCATTATCATGCATTGAAGACCGATGTGGGAATGATGCAACAGGATCCTTTTTCAGCAGACGTGCCCAAAACCCTTGAAGGGTTGGCCCATTTTCTCCCGCTTTCAGAAAACCACGTTGCCGGGTTGGCCAAACAACTTCAGGAAAAAGGATGCCAGGCCGTTGTCTGCGATATTTCACCGCTTGGCATTGCCGTCGCCCAAAAAACTGGCATCCCGTCTATTTTAATAGAAAATTTCACCTGGGATTGGATTTATGAACCGTACCTGGGAAAATATCCGGCGTTTGAATCTATTATTTCACAATTACGAGACCTATTTTCCAGCGCGGACGTCCACCTTCAAACGGAACCGATCTGCGCCCCCAAAAAAGATAGACTCCAACTAAAACCGATTGGCCGATCCCCCAAAAGCCCCTCGGACATCGTTCGCTCAAAGCTGGGGGTTTCACCGTCAACACCCTTGGTGTTGATTACCATGGGAGGAATCGCAACGCAGCACACATTTCTGGATCAGCTTTACAACTTGTCCTCGGTAATGTTTGTGGTACCCCATACTGTTCAGACAATTTCAAAACATCGAAATGTGATTGTGCTGCCCCATCATTCTGAATTCTATCACCCGGACCTGGTCTATGCATCAGATCTCGTAATTGGAAAGCTTGGCTATAGCACCTTGGCCGAAGTTGGGCATGCAGGAAAACCTTTTGCTTATATTCTGAGAAAAGACAGCCGTGAATCAAACATTTTGGCAGACTATGCAATAAATCATTTGCAGGGCATCGCTCTTTCTGAAAATGACTTTATCTCCTGTAACTGGATAAGGCGCATACCAGAATTGTTAAAGCTAAAAGCCACAGTGCCAGTATTTAAAAATGATGCGGCTATGGCGGCCAATTTAATTCTAACACTGAAAGCAGGAAACAATGACCGTTACAATCAATCATCGGAAAAAAATTCATCGGGGCCGAGTTTTTGAGCTGGTTACCGAAAATATAACGCTGCCAAACGGCGTTCAGATTGATCTCGATCTTCTTCATCACCCCGGGGCTTCAGCGATTGTACCGATGCCTAACAAAAACACGGTGATTTTGATCAAACAATACCGTCACGCCGTAGGTGGGTTTATTTGGGAAATCCCCGCCGGCACGCTGGACCCAGAGGAAGCTCCTGAAACATGTGCCAACCGCGAGCTCGTTGAAGAAATCGGCTATTCAGCAGGCGCTTTGAAAAAACTCGGTGAAATCATACCCGTTCCAGGCTATTCAAGTGAACGAATTCATCTTTTTCTGGCCACAGATCTAACACCGGCAAAGCAGCAGTTAGAGCAGGATGAGGTGCTAAATGTGCATGCCATGCCCTTTGAAAAAGCCGTTTCCATGATCTTTTCCGGTGAAATTCAGGATAGTAAAACCATAAATGGCCTGTTGATGGCAAAACATGAAATCGAATAAAAAAGCCATCTGGGGATGGGCACTTTATGACTGGGCCAATTCCGCATTTGCCACGACCGTAATGGCAGGTTTTTTCCCCATTTTTTTTAAGGCATATTGGAGCGTCGGGACCAATGTGAACGTTAGTACCGCAAGGCTTGGCTTGGCCAATAGTGCCGCCAGTTTGCTGGTCGCCTTGATGGCACCAATATTGGGCGCCATTGCGGATCAAGGGGGCACACGAAAAAAATTTTTAATCCTCTTCGCTTATCTGGGCATCCTTATGACAGCCGCTCTTTTTTGGGTCCAGCGGGGCCAATGGGCTTGGGCAGCCGTTATCTATATTACCGGATCCATCGGTTTTGCCGGTGCCAATGTATTTTACGATGCTCTTTTACCGGCAATAGCCGATGGAAAGAATCTTGATCGTATTTCAAGCTTAGGCTACTCCCTCGGCTACCTTGGCGGCGGACTTCTATTTTCAGCAAATGTTCTCATGACCACAATGCCCCATTGGTTTGGATTTTCCAACAGCGGAGATGCCGTCCGGTTTTCTTTTCTCACGGTGGCTGTCTGGTGGAGCGCCTTTACCTTTTTCACTATCTTTTGGGTACCCACCGATAAAAAGAAAAATCGTGCCTCGTCGAAAAGAGAGGTCCTTTTTTCCGGATGGGAACAACTTGTCGCCACCTTTCACAATACCCGGCAACTTAAAACCGTGATACTCTTTTTGCTTGCCTATTGGTTTTATATCGATGGGGTCGATACCATCATCCGCATGGCGGTTGATTTCGGTCTCTCTCTGGGCTTTGAATCAAACGATCTTATAAAGGCGCTCCTTATCGTTCAATTCATCGGATTTCCGTCAGCATTGGCATTTGGATTTTTGGGAGATCGGTGGGGCACGCGAAAGGCTATTTTTTTAGCCCTGGGGGGATATATTTTCATTACGGCCTGGGGGGTCCAAATGACTCGAAAGGAAGAATTTTATCTTCTGGCCGCGATGATCGGTCTGGTTCAGGGGGGTATTCAAGCCCTTAGCCGGTCCTATTACGCTCATCTCATCCCCAAAGAAAAATCCGCTCAGTTTTTCGGTTTTTATAATTTAATCGGGAAATTTTCCGCCATCCTGGGCCCAATCCTGATCGGCACCACCGGCCTTGTGGTGCGACATTTTCTGTTACCCGCCACACCCACAGCAACCCAGCTCGAGCATACCGCCCGCCTGGCCTCCCGATGGAGCATGGGTGCGGTGGTACTCCTTTTTGTTATCGGGGGCGCTCTATTTTTCCTTATTGATGAGAAGAAGGCGCCCTTGACAAATCACTTACAATAACAGGTTGTTAATGAACCCCTCATTCTACAACATAGGTTGCACCAATTATCGGTAAAACACTCGGCTCATTTGCCGGATCAGTTACCGCTCTAACAACGACCACATAGCTGCCGCTCTCCGGAAAACTGAATGTCGCTTGATGGTTTGCGGCATAAGCCCTGGCAACAACCCAGGGGCTGCTGTTATAGGCAGCGGAACCATAATTGCCACGATAATAAAATTTGTAATAAAGTGTATCATCTGCAACTGTTTCGGCATCCACACTGAAAGTAACAGAGGTTCCGGCTTCCAGCGTACCGGCAATGTCTGAAGAAAACCCCGAATAATCGACCACATGCGTGTCGCCTCCCACGATAACCACACCACCAATGATCGGCAAGGAGGCAGGTTCATTGGCTGGATTGGTGACCACACGCACTACAATTACATAACTTCCCTCTTGATTGAAATTATAAACAGCCTGATTGTTCGTGGAATACGTCTGAACCACGGTCCAGGGACTGCTATCATAAGCGGATGTACCATAATTGCCCCGGTAATAAAATTTATAATAAAGCTGAGAGCTATCAGTGGCAACAGCATCCACAGTGACAGCTACCGAATCGCCTGCTTGCAATGGAGATGTATAGGTTAGGGCGACATCAGATATTGTTACCAACGGCTGGGATTGGACGTAGGTAAAAGCACCCATGTCCGACCGAGTGCCATCGGCATCAGGAGTTGAACTGGGATCGCCAGAATCAATACAGGGTGATTTGGAGGCATCACTTACAGGATAATTCTGCCATTTAAGTGCAAACTCATCTTCAGCTGGACGAACAAAGAGCGGGTCCAGCGAAATACATCCTGTGCCAAACCAGCTCTCGCCAGTTCCATTTTCTACATCAGAATAAGTCATTGTTATTATAGCGGTACCTGCCCCATAGGAATAACCGAACTCATTGGGCGTATCGTGCCATAAAATATTATTTTTAAGCGTAGACACCGCCTCTGTTTGATCACAATACAGGTAAACACCCCCCCCATCGCCAGAACCCGTGTTATTGTAAAAGGTGTTGTTATAGGCGTTTAATGTTCCCGTAGTGGTGGCATAAGACACCCCCCCCCCAACATTACCAGCCTGGTTACCTGAAAATACATTTTGCATGACAGTGGTGGTGGCTGACTCAGTAACCAAACTAAGCCCGCCACCATTGCTGGTCACTTGGTTACCGGTAAAAACATTGTTTGAAATCGTGCCATTTCCTGAAAAAAGATTGATCCAAGCCCCGCCTCCGTCTTCCGCAGACTGGTTACGGGTATGGATATTACCGGAATAGGTCAGTGTCCCGGTGTCGATATAAACCATTGCCCCAGCCCCGCTCCCGATATTTGTCTGATTTTCCGAAAAAATATTGTTGGTAATTGTAGCCGTACCACTATCATTAAACCGAAGAATACATCCGCCACCACCCAACCCTGCAGTGTTATTTGAAAATGAATTATTCTCAAGAGTTAGGGCAGAATTGGCACCAAGCTGGTACGTCATAAGTCCACCACCATCCGGGTTACTTCCCCCGCCAGCGGTGTTGTTGGTAAAAAAGTTCCCCTGAATGCTGGCCTGGCTTGTGCTATCGGAATAAAACATTGCCCCGCCTCCGTCCCCGAAATAGTCACTCCCGCCGGAATTGGTGACACTGTTTTGCTCAAAAGTGCAGTTAACCAGTTGCAGTGAACCTGTAACAGTTGCTGCATACAGTCCACCCACATTCCCGCTTGAACCGTTTCTAAGAAATTCACAGGAACTGACGGTAATCATTCCTGTATCCGTGGCCAGGCTTGCACCGCCGCCAACACTATCTCCACTCGTCGCATCACTATCGGCCACTTCACAATCATCAATGGTAATGGTTCCTGAAACCGTAGTGACGCTCAAAGCGCCTCCGCTTTCGATGGTGGTGCCATTCTGAAAGGCCAAATCCTGAATTTTGATGTCGGCCCCAACTTGAGTAGTTGTCACTGTAAGTATTTGAACGGCATTCCCACCATTAAGATAAGTGGAATTTTTACCAGCACCGCTGATCGCAAGGGAAAAATTTTCTGAGGAACTGAATGCCAGAGATGATAAAAGGTTATAAGTTCCGGCAGCTACTTGAATCGTATCATTTTCACTGTTTGTGGCTGCGATAGTAAGCGCACTTTGAAATTCCGTTGAATTTGCGACATTGAAAACTGCAGCGGATGTGGATGAAATAGAAAAAAACAATATAAGCGCCATAACCATCAGTCCAGAGGATACTTTATTTTGTTTCATTCCAATCAGTTCCTTATGTTTTGTTTTATACAACCGTTAATATTGGCAATTAATTCTTCCACAAACAGTTAGAGAGTAAACTGTTCTTTACTAGGCTGAGAGCAACAGATAGCTGAAGTTATTATTGCAAAAAAGTAAATATATCTTTGGTTGAAAGAAAAAGTTAGCACAATTAGCAGAATTTCAAAATAATATTTTTAACCTTTCAATATGGGTATCCAATTAAAGAGGCGCTAATTCTGCTATCGGTACCGCCGAATAAATTGTCATTCGACAGCCCATTTAAAAAAGGAAGATTATTGTTATGCTTTCGTTCTTGATTCGAAATGTCACGACCAGTAATAATTTTACCGTTAACGATTGCGCTTGGGTAGAGGAGCGGAGAAACCTGTGCACTAAATTTCTTTAGGTTTTTCAGATAGCGCCGATATTAATTAAGAGACTTTATTCATATAATAAAAGCAAGGAGAAAAAGTACATGGGCGCGGACAACTTGGTTTTTCTTGAAAATCTGGAATGGTTTGATGATTCCGGTATAGAGCTGGTCCACCGGCTGCCGGAAAAAGGCTCCGGGGAAATTAAATACGGTGCGCAACTGACAGTCCGTGAAAGCCAGGTAGCGGTCTTTTTTTACAAGGGAAAGGCCGTTGAAGCGTTCGGGCCAGGCCGGCATACCCTGAAAACCGGTAACATTCCGATCCTAACCAAAATCGCATCGTTACCATGGGCCGCAAGTAGCCCCTTGCGGGCAGAAGTTTATTTTGTGAATATGAAAGTGTTCACGAACTTAAAATGGGGTACCCGTGATCCGGTGGCGTTCAAGGACACCGAGTTGGGTCTCATTCGATTGCGGGCTTTTGGTGTTTTTAATTTGCAGGTCATGCAGCCGGTCCTCTTCATTAATAACATGGTCGGCACCCAGGGAATGGTTACCACAGAAGCCGTGGAAGAGTATTTAAACCGTGTTATCGTTTCTCGGTTTAACGACTACCTTGGCGAAACCATCGACTCTATTTTAAATCTACCGGCAAAATATGATGAGCTGTCGGATGGCCTTTCCCAGCGTCTCCAGGAAGATTTCAAGCATTTCGGTTTGGGCCTGACCCATCTTTATATGAACGCGATCACCCCGCCACCAGAGGTCCAGCAGGCCATTGATGATCGCAGTAAACTTGGTGTCTTCAATGACATGAACAAGCTGATGCAGATGAAAGCAGCCATGGCCATGGAAAAGGCGGCTGAAAACCCAGGCGATGTTGGCGCCGGTATGGGGGCCGGCATGGGGTTGATGATGCCGGCCATGTTCGCCCAATACTTTACGGGAAACACCCCGATCCAACAACAAAAAATAGCAACGAATGAACAGGAAGGCACCGTTTGTCAGGAATGCCACCTGCCAATTTCCCTTGAAGCAAAGTTCTGCTCCCACTGCGGCCACCAGCAGCTCGTTTTCAGAGAGTGCGGCCATTGCGGAAAAAATCTCACGCCCAATGCTAAATTTTGTTCCCGGTGTGGGCACCCGACAGAAGAAAAACCGCAACCCAAAAAATGCCCGAAATGTGGGACTGAAAATTTAAGCGATTCAAAATTCTGTATCCAGTGCGGAGAAAAATATTAATTTTTTAATAGCACATCAATGCCCCCAATGCGGTGCACCCGCAGAACTGGAGGAAACAGACAGGCTCTTTCAATGTGCATTCTGTAAGGTAACGTCTTATCTCATGCCCCAGGGGACATTTCGCTATTTGCTGCCCCACGTCCAAAAAGCCAGCAATCCGGTCGTTTATTTTCCCTATTGGCGGTTTAAGGGGATGATTTTTTCATGCCTCGGCACAAAAACAAACAGCAAATTTCTGGATGTCAGCCATCAGGCAATATCCTCCCCCTTTTTCCCCATGTCATTGGGCCTAAGAAGCCAAGCTATGGCGTTGAATTTTGTAACGCCTAAAAGTGACGGGGTTTTTTTGGCACCGGAATTGTCTTTTCAAGATGTGATGACGATCTTGAAAAAAAGATTTGATACGGACCGCTCCAGACCAGTCTTGTACCAGGCTGAAATCGGTGAAACGATCAGTCTGATCTATTCACCGTTCTATATAAAGGAAAAAGTGTATGATGCGATATTGAATAAACCGGTTTCAGGTATCCTGTCGGAAGCTTTTTCTCTGTCTTCACTTGAGGACGATAGACCATTAGGCAGTGTCGCATTTTTACCAACCCTCTGCCCCGAATGTGGGTGGGACCTTTCTGGTGACAAAGACTCTCTTTCGCTGCTGTGCGACAATTGCGACAGGTTGTGGAAACCGTCGATGGGCGGATTAAAACAGCTTACCAGCGCCTTCCAGCCGTCAAATTCAGGAAACAATCTTTATCTGCCATTTTGGCGAATAAAAGCAGATGTGTCGGATATTGAGCTAAACTCCTATGCGGACCTGGCCCGGCTGGCCAACCTGCCCCGGGTCATCGAAAGCGAGTGGGAAAAGACCGGTTTTCGGTTCTGGCAGCCGGCCTTTAAGGTCCGCCCTCAATTTTATTTGCGGATGGCCAATGCCGTTACAGTTAACCAGCATACCACAAATCTGTCGCCGGGTATTCCCAAGAAAGCCAGACTTCATCCGGTCAATCTGCCCTTATCCGAAGCCCTGGAAAGTTTAAAGCTCACCGTGGCGGATCTGATACGCCCGAAAAGCATGGCCGTTGAGGTCCTTGAAAAAATGGCCATCACCGCCAAATCATTTTTACTTGTTTATTTGCCATTTGTTGAAAAACACCACGAATACGTAAATTCACGCATGAACCTCGCCCTTAACAAAAACCAGCTGGCATTGGCAAAAAATCTGTAGCAAACACAACCAGATATGATTAAACATTCCTTTTTAAATGGGCGCTTTTCCCTTTTTCTCATCCCCTGAAAAATTCCCCGCGTCCTTCTAACCGCGCTACTCAGTACCACACAGAAGCTGCCGGATTCGTTCCGACAAAAAAAGGATTGATTCGATGTCAAGATGGTCTGTTATGGTATCGTCAAAAAGTAGTTTTGCTCTGGCCTTGAACCCATCGTCCACATCTTCATCCCAAAAAAGGAGCATCACCGGGACCCTCGGTAGCGGTCTGAAGAAAAGCACCACATCTGCAGATTGAGTGGAATCCTTGACGTCTTCTGCACCAAGGGTAAGGGCGGCATCACGAAGGGCCTCACACCTACCGGTGAAATGCTTGATAAGTGGTTCTTCCACATGCTCTCGCATTGACTTTATCTTGGATACCGTATTCGGAAACTGTTCCAGCCCTTTCCAGTTTCCTTTGGGAAGAACGCCGCCACCTTGAGCCATGTGATTGTAAATAAAAACCTGCTCCCACCGACAGAGCGCATTTCCATCCTGGTCAGTAATCCCCTCGCTGGTAATATGGATGGTGCCGGAAAAATATGGCAGGGAAAGGGCCGGCTTGTCATTTATTTCAATGAGGGTTGCACCGATCCGTTCGGGTAGATCATCAAATTTCATAGACGCCGAACGTTCTTTCGCCCATTCCAGTGCATCTTTGGCCATGTCACGCTTTGTCCATTTGCCGGCCTGGTGCTGGGCATCAAGCTCTCCCTGATACCGCTGAATGGTGCCCTGGGTCAAGTGTGGACATTTTTTTAAGGGCAACTGCTCAGATACCACCATACTTGCAAAAGCCAAACAGGTGGCGAAACCACAATCTCTGCAATTTGTTTTTGGTAAGATTTTTTGAAATACATCCACAACCGATAAGGCCATTAGGGCTCCTTCTAAAAACGCAAACTGAACTGAAATCGTGTTCAAATCCTCTACTAAATGTTATCGTTCAATCTTGCATGTCAATGTTTTATGGCCATCAACTTTGAACGGTAAAACACACCTCTTGCTGCATAAGTATTGGCCGCTCCTTGAATGGAGCAAAGACTCTCCCTTTCTGAAAAGGTTTTTTTACTTTTCCTGGAATACCTGCCACCAATGAATTGGGAGACACCCAAGGTTTTTATGCGTTAATAAGAAACGGAACAGTTACTGCTTCGATGCCGGGTTAACAACCCCCCAGGCCACTAACCGGTCATAGGCATGTTGTGCCTGAGGCCCCTGGTTTACCGTTTGAAGGAAACGAGCGTAAAAGGAGGCGGCCTCCTCCCTATGCCCCATTCCCTCATGAGCGTTTCCGATATAGAAGGGAGTGTTTGGATTGCCCGGCAGCATTGATTCATATCCGATAAACGCCTCTAAAGCTTGAGAGAATTGTTTTTCCCGGATATAGGCAAGCCCTATCAGATGATGGGCCTGGGCCTCATCGGGATATACCTGTTTTGCCTTGTTGGCATATTGTAACGATTCTTTGTTTTTATTTTGGGCAAGCTTACATTTGGCCATCATGGTCAAACCGGCATAATCATTCGGCGCAATCTTTAATGCTTTGGAAAACGCGGATTCCGCCTGAGCATATTTGCCCTGGGCCATCTCCTTATCACCCTCCTGTAAAGCCAAAATGGCAGGCTTGATACGCCGAAGGGTTGCCGTTTGGTCCATATATCTGTCCCGATGAAGCGGGAATTCTGCGGAAATGGGTTTTGCATAGGCATAGTCCGCATCTGCCCTTTTCAGGGCGGTTTCATATCGTTCCTGGCTCATGGGATGGGTTGAAAAGAGAATTGATGCAGGGCTCTGATTTTCTTTATGAAGACCATTCAACATCTCCATGAGGCCAATAAAACCATTCACATTATATCCGCTTTCCACCATATATTTCATGCCCAGTTCATCCGCCTGCCGTTCATTTTCACGGCTGTACTTGGCAAGTAATGCACTAGCACCGATCATCCCCAGTTGAGAAGCAAGCTGCCCATAAAACTCCCCTTTGCTGGCTGCATAGATACTGACCCCTCCAACCACAGCTTGGGCCAGCATGCCCTTTGTCATTTGCTCAGCGGTATGCCGGGCGTTCACGTGACCGAGCTCGTGCCCAAGTAGCGCTGACAACTCGGCTTCATTTTTCAGTGACAAAAGAATGCCTCGGGTCGCCGCAATACTCCCGCCAGGGAAAGCATAGGCATTGATATAGGTAGCGTTGACCCCATTAAAGTTGTATGGCATCTGTGAGCGATGGGTTTTGGGCACCATCCCCCTTCCAATGCGACCGATGTAATCGTTTAGTGCTTTATCCTGAAGCGTACCGTAATCCGTTGAAAATTGATGGGGGGAATGCTTTTGATCAATGCCAATTTCTGTCTGCTCTGATACCAGCATCAATTGGGATTCCCCGGTAACCGGATTGACAGCACAACCGAACAACATACCAGCCGCGGCCAGTGATGACATTTGAAGAAATTGTCGTCGGGTCATCTGGGAAAGAATGCGTTGGTTTTCAGACATGAGAGTATACCTCAGACAACAGCTATTTATGTTCTCAATAATATAACGTACGATTTTATCAAAAATAAACGCCTAAAAGGGCATGTGTCAAGGTGAAACAAGTTTGGCCTTGAAATTCAATGAAAAGAACTATATTTTGGTTTCGAATCTAAAAACCTATTAGTTTCATTCTGTTACCAAGGTATCTTTTATATTGCCCAATCGTTATTCAATTGTCCATACGGATCACCTTTTCGTGCTATTGGATACCCTCCCTGCGGAAAGCCAGAAAGGAATAAGATGTTCTACGATACCATCTCTTTTGACCGGCTATCATCCATTCTCGACATCCTTCCCGCCTTTATCTATATTACCAATTCATCACATGAAATTGAATTCTCCAACCAGCACTTTCTTCGTTTATTCGGCAGCCCTTCGGGCCGCCGGTGTCATGAAATATTTCATAACAGTCCGGTTCCATGTGACCGTTGCCGTGCCTACCATGTAATACAGGAAAAAGCCTCGATTGCGTATGAATGGTCCAATCGCACTGGCCAAAGTTTTATGATCTATCAGGGGTACTTGCCTGACAATACCGGTGACGGCAGAGTTCTGTCTGCCGGTATTGATATATCCGAACATGTGGCGGCAAGAGAAGCATTGAAAAAAAGTGAGGTGCGGTATCGGACCCTTTACGAGCAAACACCGGTCATGCTTCATTCAATTGATCAACAGGGCAAAATTGTCAGTGTCAGCGATTATTGGTTATCCACCTTGGGATATACAAAAGATGAAGTTGTCGGTAAACCATTCATTGATTTTTTAACAAAAGAATCGCGACAGTATCGAAAAGCAGTAGCGCTTCCGGACCTACTTCGAACAGGTGTTTGCAGGGATGTTCACTACCAATTGATCAGTAAAAACGGACGAATGCTCGATGTGCTAATGTCGGCCATTGCTGAAATGGACAAAGACGGCGAGGTTTACCGGTCAATGGCTGTGTCGATAGATGTAACCGAGAGACTGAAGGTAGAAAAGGCATTGCAAAAGGCCCATGAAAATCTAGAACACCAAGTTGAAAAAAGGACCGCCGCCCTGATACGGTCCGCTGAAAAATTGAAACAGGAAATTGAAGAACGCAAACTCACCGAAAAGGCCCTGCGGCGATCTGAGAAACAATACAGTACCCTCGTTGAAAACTCTCTGACAGGCATTTACATTAAACAGGGTGGAAAAATTGTCCTGGCCAATGAGCGCTTCTGTCAAATACACGGGTATACCCACGATGAAATTATCGGCATGGATTCCAGACGATTGGTGTATCCAACAGACAGAGAAAAAGTTGAGTCATATAGCCAAAAACGGCTGGATGGCGATCAAGCGCCGACAAGCTATGAAGCCCGGGGGGTCACCAAAGACCGAAAAGTGATCTGGGTGGTTCGGAACAATACGCGAATCCTGTATCAGGGAAAGCCTGCAATCTTAGGGAATTTAATCGACATTACCCTGCGAAAACGGATTGAAGCCAATTTACAGAAATCCGAAAATGAGCTCCGGATGTTGTCATCTCGACTTCTAACGGCCCAGGAAAATGAACGAAAGAGAATCGCACTGGAGCTGCATGATACGATCGCCCAGAGCCTTGTGACGATTAAATTCACACTTGCCCAGAAGCTGAAACAAATGGGCAACACCTCGCCACCACCCGGGATTACCATTGAGTCTGTGATGGACATGGTCCAAGCGAATATCGTTGAAATTCGAAGAATTATGACAGATCTGAGACCATCTCTGCTTGATGACCTTGGCATTATTGCAACGATATCCTGGCATTGCCGTGAGTTTCAAACGATTTATGACCATATTGAGGTGGTAAAAAACATCACTGTTACCGAGGAAGATGTCCCTGATAGTCTGAAAATTGTAATTTTTAGGATATTACAGGAGGCAATGAATAATAGTGCCAGACATAGCGACGCAGATAACATCGTCCTGTCGTTGATAAAAAGAAACGGAATGATTGAGCTCACCATTCAAGACAATGGCAACGGATTTGACTACAAAGAAACCCTGTCCAATATAACAGACAAACGGGGGCTCGGGCTCATTGGCATGCGCGAACGAACAGAGCTTTCATTTGGAATGTTCACCATCATATCTGAAGTGGGCAGCGGCACGCAGGTTTGCGCATCTTGGCGCGTCGGATAAGCAAGTAGGTTTAATGTAATCGATACCTTTGGCTTGGTGTTATGCGATCATCGCTCGTAATCGCTTCAAATTTATGGCATCCCAATCAATATCGCCCCTCTCTTTTGGTGTTTCAATTACTTTGGGGATGTGTTGTAATTTTACGTCCTTCATGATGCATTGAAAGGCAGCAGCACCAATGAGACCTTCACCGATATGAGCATGCCGGTCCACATGCGAGTTCAGCATCTTCTGGGAATCATTAAGATGTATGAATTTAAGGTGTTTTAGTCCGATCAGGGAGTCAAACCGGTCTAGTGTTCTCCGATATGTTGTTTTGGTTCGAATATCATAGCCCGCTGAAAATATATGAGCCGTATCCAAACATACGCCAAAATGATTGGCATCGCCGACACCGTTCAGAATTTCGGCAAGCTGTTCGAATCGATACCCCAAATGGCTCCCTTGTCCAGCAGTTGTCTCAATCAAAATAACAGGCCGGGTGGTTGGAGCACGGGACAACACCTCCTTGAGGCTGTCAATGATCCGGCAAAGGCCCTCTTTTTCACCTGTACCCATATGAGATCCAGGGTGTAAAATAACATATTGAAGACCAAGCACATCCGAACGCTCGAGTTCCTTTTGTAACGCCGCACAGGATTTTTTCCGTTTTTCCGTGTCAGGGGTGGCCAAATTGATGAGATAAGAGGTATGCGAAGCGATGATTTTGACGTCACTACCGTTGCGAACATCAGTGAAAACTTCGATTTCTTTTTCTGACAATACCCGTTCTCGCCATGTTTGAGAATTTTTAGTAAATATTTGGCAAGTGCTACAGCCATAGGCCATCGCATCCTTCAGTGCGTTTTCAAGCCCCCCGGCAATGGAAAAATGGGCGCCTAACAGCACGGGCTTTGACTTTATATTTCTTTTAACCGTTAACAGGGACATTATTTATCATCACATGTACTAAAACTGGCAATCGTCGGTTGACAGCGCCATCGTAACATCATAATCTTGGCCCAACAAAAGATCACAAAGTGAAACGGTAACATGAAAAAAACAGACGAAATATCACTTCTTTACGACATAAGTTTGACACTTAACGAAAATCTGAATTTAAAAAAATCGTTGCATCAGGTTCTCGATATTCTTGCCCGGGCCCAAGACAACATCTGGAGCGCTGTCAGCCTTTTAGATTCTTTGCGAAATGAAATCAATATTGAAATCATTCATAGCCTGGCAAAAAAACCCTCCAGGAATGTCCGATACCGTATGGGAGAAGGTATCACGGGCCGGGTTATCGAAACCGGTCAACCCATTGCAATTCCGCAGATCAGCAAAGAGCCTAGGTTTTTAAACAAAAGCCGTTCAAAATCTTCCGCCGGAGGGCAGGAGTTGTCGTTCGTCTGTGTGCCAATTCAAAAGGGAAACCGCACCATTGGTGCCTTTGGGGTTCAGCGGCGGTATAACCCTGATTACGACCTTTCAGAAAGCATCAAGTTCATGTCCGTTGTGGCCACCATGATTGCCCGGCATGTTATCCATTTGGATACAGTACGCATGGAAAAAGAGCGTTTTCGTGAGGAAAAGCGACGGCTTCAAAGTGAGCTTCAAAACAGATACCGCATTACAGACATCATTGGCAATAGCAATAAAATGAGGGAAGTGTTTCAGATGATTTCCCAGGTATCCGACAGCACCGCCACGGTGTTGATTCGAGGTGAAAGCGGCACTGGAAAGGAACTGGTGGCCAACGCCATCCACTATAACAGTCGTCGTTCAGAGCGCCCTTTTATTAAAATAAATTGCGCTGCCATACCTGAAAATCTCATCGAAAGTGAGCTCTTTGGCCATGAAAAAGGCGCTTTCACCGGCGCCATACGCCAAAAACCAGGCAAATTCGAATTGGCCCATCTGGGAACGCTCTTTCTGGATGAAATTGGCTCCATCGGTATGGATGTGCAAGTCAAATTGCTACGCGCCCTTCAAGAACGAGAGTTTGAACGAGTGGGCGGAAGCCGTACATTGAAGGCAGATGTGCGGTTTATCGCTGCCACCAACAAAAACCTCGAAGAGGCAGTGGACAGTGGTTCATTTCGCGGCGACCTTTATTATCGGCTCAATGTGTTTCCTATTTATCTGCCCCCCCTCCGGGAACGAAAAACAGACATTTTATTGCTGGCTGACCACTTCCTTGAACAATATGTGAAAGAAAATCAAAAAGATATAAGACGTTTTTCAACCCCGGCAATTGACATGCTCATGGATTATCACTGGCCCGGCAACGTCCGGGAGCTTGAGAACTGTATTGAGCGGGCCGTATTGCTCTGTAATGAAGGGGTGATTCACAGTCATCACTTGCCCCCTACACTTCAAACTGGCGAAGAGTCCAACACGTTACCGGAACTTTCTCTTGAAGACGCCATAGAAAACCTGGAACGCGAAATGATCCTTGATGCGCTGAAAAATGCCAAAGGAAATGTCACAGTGGCAGCCGAGCTTCTCAAAACCACCATTCGAAAATTCGGTTATAAGATGAAAAAATATGGTATTGATTACCGAACCTACCGGAAACGCTTCAACGATCTGACTTAGAGCGACGCCCCTTTTCAGTTACGGGTGAACCTTACGATCCAGGCTTCGATACTGAATGGCCTCGGCAACATGGGTTGAAATGATATCAGGGGCATTGTCAAGGTCGGCTATCGTGCGCGATATCTTTAAAATTCGGTTATACGCCCTGGCAGACAATCCGAGCTTATCAATGGCCGATTCTAACAATAAATCCGCAGCAGCATCAATACCACAGCATTTTTTAATGTGACGATTTTCCATCTGGGAATTGCAGTAAATATTTGATTTACAAAATCTTTTCAATTGGATGGCCCGGGCAGCGGATACTCGCTGACGAATTTTGAAAGAAGGTTCCGAAGGTGTGGTGACACTCAAATCTTTATAAGGCACTGCCGGAACATCAACATGAAGGTCAATCCGATCGAGCAATGGCCCGGATATCTTTGACCGGTAACGGTGGATCTGGTGGTGGGAACAATGGCAGTCATGCTTTGCATCACCAAGATATCCGCACGGACAGCCATGCAGTACAGTATAGCAACTATTTTCTCAAATCACCGTTCTCAAATAGTTATCTTAACTATTCAATAAGATTGCCAATCCAAAAGATCTTTTATAAATCAGGTTGCCCAACTGAAATAAAAACTTTTGGGGATCTTATTAGAAAAACAAGGATGGAATTAAATCTGACAGCGAAAGAACTGTCTATCTTTTTAAACGTAAATGAAGGTTCAATTATCAATTGGGAGGTTGGTAACCATCAACCGGATCGGAAACGGTTGAGGTTAGTCGTGGTGTTTCTAAGAAAACATCTTGATGGTTCTATATCTGAAAATAAATTATGGAACCTTATTTTCAAATCCAATCCATTTTACCCGAAACAACACAAACAAAATACGTTTGGTGAAAAATTAAGGGTAACTAGAATGAAACGTTTCTTAACTGTCAAGCAACTGGCTAAAATCCTCGACGTAGATCCATCCTCTATTGTTAAATGGGAAATCTCTAAATCGGAACCACTACCGGAATACAAGCTGAAAATATTGAATTGGATCAAATCGAATTACATATAGATACCAGCTACCACAAAGTTTAGGAGGGGTAATGAGGATGGGGATACGAATTGTCATTTTAATCATATTTCCCAAAAAATTAATTGTAGCACCGATTCTTTATGAATTTCCATACTGAATGACTACGCGATAAAATCCGTTCATTTGGTAAAGTCATCGGTTGTAAATGTGAAATTCTTTAGCATAGCTATCCTCAACCCACTCTTTAAACCATCTTGGTTTCTGGTATAAAACAATAATTAGGACCTTCACTGAGATCGGAATCCTAAACAGAAGATTCTATTTTGTCGTGAAATATACGGAACAGGGTCAATAGGGAAATCTTATGTTAAAAAAGCAAACGGAAACCGTATGTTGGTAAAACACTGTCGAAAACTATATAATACCATAAATTTATTTGCGCTATGAATAGTTCATCATTTTATGTTTAGTAAGAAGGCGGCGAACTGGTGACATGCTTTTAAACTTTCCAAGCCTCCTCATTTCAGCTTTATTGCCCTCAGATAAATCAAACAAATATTTCATATATAATTTTTCAACCTCATAGAACCCTTTATTTTTGAAAAAAGAGTTTGATTTTCTATTATTTTGTTCGTAATTTGTTAGAGGATCAAGATGTTTAAATGTCAAAATATCACCATTCTGTATTATTAACCTCTTAAGCCCTCTATATAGAATATTTTCAAGTTCTCTATGATTTCCAGGCCAATCATGACTTTTTAGCTTATTTATTGCTCTTTTTTGGATAGTAATATCTTTTTTATATTTCAAAATTGAGCAGAGTTTTTTTAATTGAACTTGGGCAATGTCAGGAATGGAATTTTTCATTTCTCTAAGAGGAGAAAGCTTAACAATTCCTTTGCTAATTCTATAATAAAAGTCTCTTCTAAATATATTGTTATGAAAATTTAACGAAGATTCTTCGTTAATAGCACATATAATTTTCAAGTCAAATTTTCTTGCCTTATCTTCGCCCTCGACTTTTACTTCTTTTTGTTCAATTACTCTTAATAATTTTGACTGTAACCCAAGTGGGATGGAATTTACTTCATCAAGAAACAAAGTTCCAGCTGATTTTTCAAGTTGTTTTTCAGAAGGAAATAAAATATTCTTATCTGATCCGAATCTAAATTTTATTTCTCCTTTATCTAAATAATATCCTGTGTTGTTTTTTTTGCTACCACACGCTGTTAAAAACGCACCAAGTCTAGTCCCAATATCAGTTGCTGCTTTTTGATGTTGTCCTTGTATTTCGGAATTAAACAAAGATTCAGTAATACCTCCGCAATTAACAGCCCAAAAATTATTTTCACTCCTATCACTAATGTCGTGCATAAATCTCGCAATATTTTCTTTTCCTGTTCCTGTTTCACCTATGATCAAGGTAGGATAATTATCGTTAGCGTAATTAGAGGCATCCATATAGCTTTGAATAATTAGATCATTATTGACAAATATTTCTGAACCATCTCCAAGGAACTCTGATAAAATAAGTTCTCCGGATTGTTCCCAAAAATTACGTATATACTCAATGAGTGGTGGACTTTTATAATTTTCTTTAGCATGAATTTTTTGCAGCAAATAAATGAAGGCTTTATAAGCTTTCTTAGAATCATAAATGATAGTGTAATATTGAATAGTAAATAACAATGCGAAATAATAAGGAGCGAATTCTCGGCACATGTTATTTTCAATTCGCTTAATTAATATATTAATGTATTTAGTTAGCTTTGGTAGACAATTTCTTTCAAAATATTCAGGGTCTTTTAAGGCTATATCATTTAATAGACCAATATAGTAAGCACTTGCATGTGGTTTTTCTATTATCATAAACAAAGATCCCAATGGAACGGGATCAGCCATTTTAAGTTTGATTAAATCGTTGAGATCAAAATCTATTATTTCATAAGTCTCTTCAATATGCTCAATCATATTTTTAACACTTTCAGCATTGTCATCAGGATGGATACCAATATTGAAAAGGAGATTTTTTACTGCCTCCTCAATGTTATCAATTGATTTGTCGGCGCTTTTGTCTTTTTTAATAGCCCGATGCACAAATCCCATCATTAAATTGTAAGCCTTTGTTGCATCCGATTTGCTCAGAAAGCTTTTTTTAGTTGTCATAGATAGCACCTCCCCTTTTGTTTATTAACAAGAAAACTATTTTTTGTATAGATTAAATTCTATTTAGCACGGCTTAAAGAGTCCTATTTAGAATGTTTTGTAATTCTTATAAATTTTTTAATTGTTATTTCAGACTGTTACAACTTGGCACGTGTTTAGCAATATAAATGGGAAACAGAAAAGCTTGGTGATTAAATGGCTAAACATGGATGGAATTTAAAATACCGTTTCGTTTCATTCGAGTCTGAAGAAAGAAAAATGGAATGTTATAGAATTTGGGTTGAGTCTTTTTTACATTTACAAAAGAAAAACTTTCAGACTGATGAAGTGAAAAAAAGGAGGTGATAACGATGAAATTCAGCATTCTTGACTATAACTCCGGATCAATAGGCTTGAATGCGAAAGATGGTAAGAGAGTTAATCATTACTGGCCAGAAGTATGCACAAAGTTGGAGCCGGCTCCTCTAAACATCTAAATGTTTAAAGGAGATAAAAATGAAAAAAGATAACAAAAATAGTAACAAATCAGGCAAAGGCAGAAAGAAAAATAATTATGTAACCTATCCAAAGGGAGTAAAAACCTTTGAACAAAAAAAGGAGTACTTGGAAGGTTTAATTGACGAAACCTTATCCAAACTAAATAGGTTGCAGTGCAATAGTGTCGAGTATGCAAAGGAACTCGGGCTCTATCTCCTTGAGTACAAGCGAGTATGTAAAGCTAAAGGGGAAAAGTGGAAAAAAGTCAGAAAATATGTGTTCCCTGCACTAAATGAACGGACCTATTTCCGCTACACAAATATCGCAAGGACTCTGAAAAAGGTGGACCTTGAGAAAAACGAAGGAATCGCAGTGCTTGGACAAACGAGGATAGAAGGCGTTTACCAAATGCTGAAAAAGAGTGGAATGCTGAAAGATGGTGAAACAATTATTGACCTCTTTGCGGACAATGACCTTGATTTTGACATTGATGTCGAAGACCCAGAGGAAGTTACTGAACTTAAAGCGAAAGTGGACAAGCTGCTGGGTATAGATAAGTCGAAAGATGATGAGACACCGGAAGACGATGAAAATGATGATACTGAAGATGAAACAGAAGGAACCAACGGAGACGAAGATGAGGAGGATGAAGATGACGAAGACAGTGATTCTGATGAGGAATCCGACGAGGACGAAGACGATGAGGATAACGATGAGGATGAAGACGAGGAGGAGGATACAAAAGCTGATCCAAAAAGTCTAAGGTCCGCCCTCATTGACTCGACTAATAAGGTTACCAAAACCATTGATCAGATCCTTGAAAGTAAAAATCAGAAAATCCCCCTAAAAAAGAATGATTTTAAGGAGTTTTTCGCTAAGGTTAAGGCTTTGGAGGCCTATATCAAAGCTCTTAAAAAGTGACATTTAGTCAGTTAATTTAAAGAAATATGGGGATGAGGAATTTACCTCATCCCCGATATTACTACAGGAGGTTATCGTATCTGCAAGTAAAAACAAAGAGCGAGCAGGTATTCCACCAAAAACATCAATCTACAACAAATAGGAGTGATAAAATGAAACAAATTCTTATAGAAAAAAGTGCACCTTCTCTGAATCATTTATTAGAAGTGCTGAAGCGTTATTTTGAATCTATACATCGTGATATAAAAGATGCTGAACTTAAATCGGGACATGGGCTTGATATTGGCTCCATTGGTCGTTCTATAAATAAGATATTCGAAAATATTGATGGAATAAACCAAAAATTGGATGAGATTGATTGCAAAACCAAAGGAATAAGACCTGACAAATATATTATTAACTGAAGTTTCCCATTTTTTTAGTGGCGGCATGAAGTGGAAGTACTTCTCGACCGCACAAATAATCAATTAAAACAAATAGTTAGCAAAACAGGGGTCGTTCGTAACATGCTGAAATTATTGATAATATCGAACCGACATTTTGCTAAAAATTACTATAAGTATTATGAATTCAGTAAGTTAGGGTTGATTGCGAGGCCCGATTGTGGTAGGTTTATTTTGCCCAAACAAACTTCCACTCAAACTCGGAGCCTCGCATGTTTACATTACACGAAATACTTACCAATCTCAAAAGCGAATTTGCCAACTCACGCAAGGGCCATGAACGCGGTAGTTGGTTTATCTATACAATCATGGCTATCCTGGTGCCGTTTACTTCATCGAAAACGTCCAACATACTTCGATGTCTTCAAACGCTTTTTGGAATTACAGGTATCGGCAAAAAACGCTTTTACACCTTCATGGCATCACCCAAAATTCCATGGCAACGATTGTGGCAAAGGCTTTGGCAAATGATTGACAATCCCTTGACCGATGGCCGCCTGCTCCTGGCTCTCGATGATTATATCAACCCCAAATCCGGCAAGAAGGTTTTCGGCTGTGCCAACATCTTTGATCATGCCGCCAAACAGAATCAGTCCAAATATCCCTGGGCGCAAAATATCGTAGCTGTGGGACTACTGAAAATCGTTAAGGGACGTTGGGCCTGTCTGCCGCTCAACTACCGGTTCTATCATCTGAAAAAAAGCGTTGAACAGATCAATCGCGATAATAAAGGGCCAAAGCTGACCTTTGAGAGCAAGCTCGAGCAGGCTGCCACAATGATCACAGCAATAGCGGCCGTATTTTCTGCTGCCCCCATTACCGTGGTCACCGATTCATGGTTCGGCAACAACGGTTTGTTCAAACCATTGCGGCATCAACTGGGCCGACGTGTGAATTTGCTCTCTCGGCTGCGATCCAATAACAACATCTTCGAGTTACCTTGCCCTAAAGGTAACCGCCGAGCAGGACGACCGCGTAAATACGGCGCAAAACTGGGTACGGCAGCGTCACTGGCTGGTGAATTCAAATCGTTGGCCAGCGAATATACTGTCAACTTGTATGGCCGCGAGCGCACCGTAGTGGCCTACGAGCGCGTGGTCACGCTCAAAACAATCCGCTGTGCAGTCAAGGTGGTCTGGGTCTATCGTCAAAGTCAGTGGATAGCGCTATATTCAACCGACCTGACCCTTTCAGTGCAGCAAATCATCGCCTACTATGGCGCTCGCTGGAAGATCGAAGCCTTGTTCAAAGAACTCAAGCGCGATATCGGCAGTGCCGAAACGCAAACCAGACATCCGCAGGCTGTCAGCAACCATCTAAACTTTTGCATGATGGCTGCTTCCGTGGCATGGATTTATGCCGACCGGATCGCAAAAACCCCCAAACGACGGCACGCCGTCAAGGGGCGGCGCTATTTTGCCTTCTCGGATGTCAGAAGATCAATTACCCAAGCGGCAATGGAAGATAATTTTAGTAGACTTTTCCCGGTGCCGCGTATTTCTGTCGTAAATTCGTTTGTGGCAGTAATGCTGCGCATGGCTGCTTAACTTTTTTTGGAAACTTCAGATTATTAATCAATAGCCATTTATTAGAAGAAAAAGTGATTAGGGGATGAGTATCAATTCATTCCCTAATCACTGTTACATGTGCTCTATTTGCCATTAAATAAGGAATAATATCAAAACATGTTAACGTTTACTATTGTAGTATTAAATATGGATCTAAGAATATCAATATATTTGGAATTAGAAATAACATATTGGATATTTATATAATGAAATCTGTGTGTTGAAGACTCGTAACTTTCACTATTGCTATCAAACAACCATTATAGACCCCAAATAAAACGATGAAGAAAAGATCTAAAAAACTTAAAATTATTACGCTCAGGAAACAAACAGTAACCTGGGGAGAACGGAAAAAAGGCTCTAACCAAAATAAAAACAAAATAAAGCATTATGGTAGATATAGAAAAAACGCAAAACTAACTCCTGATAGAATAAGAGCCAAGATGATTCGTAGACGGAACGGTTTTATTAAATTGCTATATTCTTTAAAAAAAAGACCTCTGTGGTTTATAACACTCATATACCCCTCATTCATCAAAAAGAATGCCTTAGCTTGTAGAATAAATAAAGATATTAATTGCTTAGGAACTGCATTAAGACGATTATACCCAAAATGCTGGTTTATTTACACTATTGAATCCAGCATAAAATCGCCTCTTCATATACACTTAGTTGGTAGAACTGGAACTGAAAAGCCGGAACTAAAAAAGAATATAAAAAAATATTGGGAAAGAATTTTAGGCTATCGTAAGCAGAAATATCAGAGAGTTGACTATCTTAATAGCCCAAAAGATAGTGATGCAATTATTGGGTATCTTTCTGCGAGAAAAAAGCGAATTGGTTTATACAAAGTAATTGAACTTATAAAAAATAAGCATAGCTACGGTGTAATTAATAAGAAAAACTTACCTGTTGCTGAGCCAGAGGTTTATGAGTTGAATGAAGACCAATTTGAAGAGTTAAAAGAATTACTTCTCGATGAGGTTAAAACAACTGATTTATCTACGGGAAAACCGCACAAAAGTAACCAAATAGAAAGAATCTTAAATTCTGGTTCTGGATATCAAGTATTGCAGGACGATAGTCGTATGATCAAGATGCTAAAGAGTTTCAAGCCAAATGGTGAATAATCAATGTTGTTTAATTATCCCAAATAATCAAAAGAATACGCCCCTTGTATGCTCTACAATACGATTTAAATAATTTATATAACCCATGGTGGGTAGGAGCAGGTGTTTATTTCGATCTAAATTAATACAAAACTAAAAAAATATAAATTATAAAACCAGTTTATTTACAAAGCATTATTTTTTGATAAACACTGTTTAAAAAAGAAAGGACATTACAATGAAAAAAGATGGTATTTATTACGTGAAGATTCCAAGTGTAGAAGTTTCTTCTAAGTTTATCCATAACCCTTCTGAATTTGAAAGGGTATTCAACATGCTTGAGGTAGAAGATAAAGTGGATTTACTTGCAGGGCTTATGTTGAATTTAATTGGTCTGATTTTTAAAGATAAAAGCTGTATTCGTGTTGGAAAAAAATTCTTAGGGAAGCATAGAGGGTTAATTGATTAAACTTCTTTTAGATTAGGGTTAATATAGGAGAACTATTTGAAAGGAATGTTATGAACCAGACACGAATAGAATGGACTGATTGGACAGTTAACCCCGTTGTAGGTTGTACACATAAATGTAATTACTGTTACGCAAGAAGGTTTGCTAAACGTCGTGGAATTGGAAGCTGTTGTTACGACTTTATACCTCATCACCACCTTGAACGTCTTTACAAGATCAAGCCTAACCAGAAGCATAAGAAGATATTTATAGATTCAATGTGGGACTGGAACTGTAAAGATAACAAGGAGTGGTGGCTTCATGCTATCATTGAAAAAATGCAGGAATGCTCTCAACACACTTTTCAGATCCTATCTAAACGGCCAAAGGGGTACTCTCAATTTAAATTCCCAAAGAATGTATGGATAGGCACATCAGTTAACACAATGAAAAATACTCACAGGATAGATAAGCTGATAGCGGGTAATCCTGGTATAATAAAATTTGTGTCTGTAGAACCCATTCATAGCAGGATAGAATACGACTGGTCTCAGGTTGATTGGGTAATCATTGGAGCTGAAACAGGAAACAGGAGAGGTAAAATCGTACCTGAATATAATTGGATTGCATCTATCGTTAATAAAGCAAAGTCATTAGGTGTGCCGGTATTTATTAAGGATAACGCCTACTGGCCTGAAGTGGTGAGGGAGTTTCCGGCTTAATTATCAGATCATTTCCACAACCGCAGCAATTCCTCTATATTAAGAATTTGAACTGTAGTCTCATCCAACATTAATTCAAACTCAAGCATACAATGAGGGCAGGCGGCATTGATGACAGCATCATCCGGGATAGAATTGATCTGCTTGGAGATACTGCCATTACATTGCGGGCAAGCGAAGTTTATTTGGCTCATTTTTTATCCCGTTAAAGATGTAAGGAGCTTACCGTAACATATGTAGTAAACTTAGGTTTTTTGTCTGTTCTTGTGCTAAAAGGTCTCTTTTAGTTTGTCATTCCAGTATTTAATGTAAGCAGAATACGACTCTTTTCTTGTCAAATATTTTGTGTGTTGATCAACATTCATTTTGTAGGCTGATACATTCTTTAGTCCCAACCTACGAGCTTTTTCCATTCTGTGATGACCGTCAATCAAATTATAACGCTCAGGTGATATTTCTGCTAAAACTACTGGGCGTGAGACATCGACCGAATCCAAGTGTGATTCGTTTAACGTTGAAAAATTACTATGGAAATCGTCGACTACAATTTCTACAAGATTAAAAAGCAATGGATTGCTTTCGATATCCTCAAGAATTTTAGTGATATTAAATTCGAAGATACCATTCGGATATAATTCATCTCCTTCTTTAATGGGATACGGGACAAAATTATCATCTTCTTTCAGTTTTTTAGCTGCCCTGAATCTCTCTGGATCGAAATCCGATTTCTTTACAAACATTTCTTAACCATAATTGATTTGTTTTAAAAGCCACGGATCGGTTTTATTCCGTTGTATCCTAATTTAAAATTTCTCATACTGAACCCTCAGTAATTCATCTTTCCTGGGATAACCCCCCTAACGCCTCCTTTTGGATTTGGAATATCTCCATCCCTTCGTGGAATTAAATGAATATGCGCATGGAATATACTCTGCCCCGCTGACTCTCCACAATTCATACCAATATTAAACCCGGTAACGGTTCGATCGTTTTTAGAAATTTTCTTTTTCATGATGCGTATTAATTGTTCAGCATCCTTGATTTCTTTTTCCGTCATAGTAAAAAAATCGGGGGTATGCCGTTTAGGAATAACAAGAACATGACCTTCCGTTACGGCATAGGAGTCATTGATGGCAAATACGGTATCAAAAGACTCAAGGATTTTCGCCTTTGAGTTACAAAAGGGGCATGATGAATCTACATCAGGTGAAAGGTTATCTTTAAAGTCAGTGTCGTCCTTGTTCCCTTTTGAACGATTGCACTTTGAGCACAAGACTTGTAGGTTTTCATATACATTTTTGCCACCTTTGGATTTAGGCTTTATATGATCAACATCCAGTGGGCGATCTTTCTTTGTAGCCCCGCATAAAGCACAACGGCCACCTGATTCTTTTAGCACCCTGTATCGAAGGCTATCAGGGATCTGGTCTGTTTCAAGGAGACGATAATCCCACAGCCCCATACCTTTCTTTAACACAAACTCCTGAAGCTTCTTTTCACAGATCATTTTAATCTGTGCCTTTTGTTCAAAGGATAGTTTCTTAACATTAAGAATTACAAGATCCTTATCCTTGGAAACGATTCCATGCTTATCCAAAATCCTTAAGGGCATCTCCTTGATTCTTTTTTCGTAATATTGAAGCTGACTTTCATCTTGAGATAGAAATTGATGAGCTAGTTGCCTAATGGTAGCAGTACCACCTGAATCGACAAGGCCCTTAAGTAGGAGTGGCTGATAAATGTGACTCATACTCATTTTGTTTTCAAGAAAATCAACAATCTGTTCGAAATTCATATATAATCTCAATTCTTCGTTTACTTATGACCTTTCACTATGCATCCTCACACTTCACAAACCTAACCTACAAATGGTGTTACTGTATTGTGCAACCACCCTTAATACCGTTATATACTACCCGGCAAGAATACTACTGATTTTTACAAGTTTTTTACCATTTTTTTTTGATGTTTTATATATCTCATCTACTAGTTCCTTGATCTCTTCAACCAACTTTCGATGTTCGCTATTTTTTAGCTCTTTCTGGAGTTTTTTTATGCGGTTTGTTATAACACGCTTCTTCCCGAGCAAACTATAATCTTCTACTTCCCAATAAATTTTCCAATAATCATATTTTGGAAATTGTTTGGCAACATTTGAAATCATCTCACCACTTTCAACCAGCGCATTCATTTTTTCTAATTCATGTTCTTCAATTTCCATCAATCCTCCTTACTATAGACTGCAGGACATATTTATTTGTTTAAGCATCATTTTGTATGACATTACAACGCAATGATAGATTTATCATTTTTCTTATAGTTACGAATATATTTTGAAAGATGTAATGAGATAAGCTTTACATCCTCCGGTTTTAATCTTTCAAAGCTATTGCCTATGAATTTAGGTAACGCCTTTGGATTCAATACCCATATATCCGTCTTTTTTGATCGAGTTCCATCTTCTATGAACCAGCCAGGGAAAACGACTACAGGTCTCACAAAAACATTTTTGCCTGTAGATTCCTCAATCAACGCTCTTAACCATGTTGAGCCAGCTTTTACTTGAATTAAAATTTCTTTATTAATGAAACCATTGTTAAACTGTAGGGACTTGCCATTATACTTAATTACAGCAGGTCCTCTTTTAGGTTTACTATACGTTTTCGTTTCAATTAAAAATATACCATTCTCAGAGATAACAATATGATCGAGATTGAATGAATCTGAAATGACATCGTGAAAAACCTGAGCTCCATTTTGACGCAAACGCTCAAGATATTGACCAACCGCACGTTCCCCATCTCTTCCAAGTTTTAAACGTCTTAATTGCTTTTTAAGTTGGACTAATTTGTACCCACAATAGGCAGAGATAAGACCAAACAATATAGTAAGGATTAAAGGTGAAGGTGGATGAGGCCTGAACCAACGGTACCATTCATAAAATACGATAAAAACTGCAAACCCAATTGCCATGCAGTAAATAATAACCTTGTCTTCTAAAAGGTCTGCTATCTCTTCGTCTAAAGATTGACCGGGGTTTCTAAGTGGATTTGATTTTAATGGGCTTTTCTTTTCTATTTTCATTTCAATAAAGTTATTTCACTATTTTCAAACTATGGCTATCACGTAAACGTTTCCATAACTCATCAATGATAACAGTAGATGCTCCTACTTCATCCAAATTCTTACCAGCAGTTTCACAGCAGGACATTTTAAGTTTTTCGTTAATACCGGATTCTTCCAATTGGGTTTGCACATATTCCATGAGTACCAGTTTTAAGGGTGCAATTTCGCGTTCAGACATTCTTGCAACTTTCACCCTCTCATCTAAAGGCATGTCATTAATGATATCATCAACGGCTTCTTCCACTGTTTCGGGCAGGGACTTATCAATATTTGAAACCATATTTTCCCATACTCTTTTTTAAGACAAATTTAAAGGGAGTAGGTGCATACCCACTATTGGCATTAACCAGCTGAAAAAATTGTAAATAAAAAATAATGCTTAAAAAATTTTATGTTTTAAAAAAAATGACGATCGCTGATAATTTATATTGGTTGAACAAGTGATGGATCGTTATTTCTTACTGAGTTCACTTTTGTTGATACCGGGTAAAACTGGAAATCCCTAATAGCACCATCTTTTAGAATTCTGTTGCATTGACCAAAATCCTGTAGAGCAGTATCAAGCCAAGCATCATAATATTTTGAGTTAAGTATCACGGGCATCCTGTTGTGAATGTGAGCTATGTTCGGGCTTGCTTCAGTTGTAATGATCGTACAGGAGTTAAGCGTTGGGTTATCAGACTTTTTATCTTGCCATACCTCCCATAGACCAGCAAAAACGAATGGATTTCCTGATTTCAGCATAATGAAAAATGGTTGCTTGTTACCTTTTTCACCCTTCCATTCGTAATACCCATTTGCCAGTATAAGGCAACGGCGTTTTTTAAATGCGTTTTTAAAGCTTGGTTTTTCCGGTAAGGTTTCGGCTCTGGCATTGATCATTTTTGAACCTATGGAAACATCCTTTGCCCAAAATGGAACCAATCCCCAACGTATATGTTTCAAGATTCTTTGATTATTTTCTGTGATGATGGCGGGAACACTTTGTGTTGGTGCTATGTTGTAGTTGGGCTTTGGATCAGTATCAGAGATATCGAACTTGATAGACTCCTTTAAAATATCCAATGGTCCAAAGTATGAGTATCTGCCGCACATAACGTTACCCGCCGTTGATTTTATCCCTCAAGGTGCCGGAGCACTTAAACGTAATGACCCTTCGTGATCGAAGCATCAAGTCCTCACCTGTTGCAGGGTTCCTGCCTTTTCGTTGAGATTTCTCTTTTACACAGAACTTACCGAAGCCGGATACAAGGACGTCCTCACCCGAAGCCAAGGTGTCTTTAATAATCTCAATAAGACTTTCTACTGTTTCAGTGGCTTTCTTTCTTGAGAAACCATTGGCTTCTTCGATTTCTTTTATGATTGCCGCTTTAGTGAGAGTCATTATCATTAGCCCCTTTTAATTAAGTGAATATTCAACTTATGTTATTTATATGGCAATAAATGTCAAGGAAATATGATGGTTATAACTTGCATCAGATTTTTTAACCTTGACATTAAGGACAAGTTTGAGGGATAAAAAAAAGAGTACCAATTCCAATCCTGATTAATCAAAATTTTAGCACCAGCATCTTGTATCATGCGTTATCTTATAATTGGCATAATCATATTGGTATTCTGCATTTTTGTTGCCCTAATGGAAGACATCTTAGACACTGTCTACTTGAAAAATCGAATCAAGAAATGGTTCATAAATTTCAAAGGGGTTATCGACGAATGATTCCATCTTGTGTATTGGCAATCTGTAAGATTCTATAGGTTAAACATGATCAAAGAAAACATTGTGTTCGTTCTTGGAGCAGGGGCCAGCGCACCTTACAAATATCCAACAGGCAATAAACTGAAAACACAAATTTGCGCCGCCTTGGGTAATCCATCTAATAGCGAACACAGTCTCTTAATGGGTTTGGGATTCATGTCTAAGGACATGGTTCATTTTGCTTCTGCCTTGTTCCAATCTGGAAAAGGTTCAGTAGATGCCTTTTTAGAGCATCGTACCGAATTTTTAGACGTTGGCAAAGCTGCAATCGCACTTGCTCTCTCTCGTTACGAATATCAAGATATATTGTTTGAAGGTGCTGGATGGTACGAATATCTGTATGGTTTGCTTAATACTTCTTTTGAAGACTTCGATCAAAATAACCTCGGGTTCATTACATTTAATTATGACAGATCGTTAGAGCACTTCCTTTTTACCGCACTTAAAAACTCATATGGGAAATGCGATTCTGAATGTGCTGAAAAATTATCGAGGATTCCAATAATTCACCTCCATGGGCACTTGGGTCCGCTTCCTTGGCAAGATAGTCACAACGGGGTCCCATATGGTAACAACAACCAGAATATTCCTAAGTTTGTTGAAGGCAGAACAGGAATAAAAATTATCCATGAAAAGGAAGGTGCTGAAAACGATTTGGAGTTTAGTAAGGCTCAAATGTTAATACATAAAGCTAAGCATGTTTGTTTCCTGGGATTTGGTTATAATGAAACAAACGTTCTGAGGCTAATTGAACCGAAAAGAGAACATGCTGGAATGTGGGGGGACATCTTTTAACTTGGAGAGTGGGGAAATCGCCAAGGTTAAAGAATTGTTCAAGTCTTTAAATATAAATATTAGACTAATGAAACCCGATGAAGATGTTTTAATGTTTCTAAGGCGTCGGGATTTTTTACACCTGTAATAATATTACCTCGTATTTTTTATTACTGGCGAACTTTGTTCAGATAAGGTCGATTTACCTACAATATTTTTTTTGAATTGGTTCCAAATTGGTTTTTTACTTAGATATGTTATGATATCATCACTTCTGAGGAATTCCTGCCAACCACAATATATTGGTGCTTTAATTATCAATCTCATGATTTAATTTTTCCATAAAACACGTTACGAAGACAATCCGAATTAAATTCTGAATCATCTTCCAATATCATTTAACGTTGAAAAAGTCATCGTAAATACGATAAGTAACCAAAATTAAGAATAAATCCGATATGTTCAGTTTTGAATGATAATACATAAGATTGCCAGTCAAAAATGTAACGAATATAATTATCTTGATTTATCAGTATGATATGATAAAAGCGGAAGAAAACTTTTTACTTGCCAGCATTTTTCAAACTTAAATCAAAAAATGACGGTTAAAATTGCCTACTTGCTCATTGTATTACGGTGAGTAACTAATATTAAGCGTAAAATATTATGATTGGTTATTTGATACTTGGAACACTGGTAGGCTTGGTGATCGGATATTTGGCTCTCGATCACATCATGTTCAATAAGGGATATGATTTGACAAGAAGGCTAAAGTATTTCATCATTCCGATGTTTTCTTTTCCGGTTGGGGCATTATTACTTTGGACCTGTGTTAGTGATATTACCGATTCAATAGATTTAGCAAAGAACGGCGTCGAAGTTGCGGCAATCGTAAAGGAAAGTAAGACCGAGAGGAAATTTCGGAGAAAGCGTTTAAGAACATATCATAAAAACACCTTGATATACGACGGTCGTGAAAAAATTTTCGATTTGGATAAAGCGTACCCTATAGGAGCGAAATTTTATCTTGTTTATTCAGAAAGAAATTCTAATAACGCAAAAGTATCAAGGTTGAAAAGTAGCTTTATAGAGTATTTTTTTAATGATAAAAGCCTGTGGAGCCTTTTTATCTTTATTGCTCTTCCGATCTTTTGTTTTGTCGTTGGAGTTAAATCCGTTATTCTATTATTTAAAAAGGAATCTGCTTTAGACTTAATAGAAGAATGAGCAACGCTTAACCCGCCACATCACCTGACGGGGAGGGTCTTGCGGCCCCCGCTGCCGGTGAATTTTTCGTCACCTGTATTTAACACGGGGAACCAAAGCCTAATTCTACCTAAAATCTATAAGATAGGTGGTATCAAGAGCATCTTACAGAAGCCTCATGATCATAAAAGCCAACCCCAACATATGGTGGTAAGCCTTATTCATATAAAAATTGTGATAAGGTCGATATATCTGAAAAAATAAATTCAGCCGAGTTAATACCCACAATCCGAACAGATTATTTTCAGTTCTTTTCCGTTGATAATTACAACGTTATTTCCCAAGTTGTGGTTGAAGGTAATGCTGTGACCGCAGTCAAGTTTAAATTTTTCATTCTTAAGTCGTTTCAGTACAGCCCTTAAAGATTCAGGGCTCTGATATTTTACTTTACGCTTAGACATTTTACTGCCTCCATATTTTTTAAAAATGACAAGCCACAATTCTTTCAACTTCGCACGATTTTCTGACTTTCCAGTGTAGGTCACAGTCAACCTCAATGCCGCCCCACACTTTTATTTTCTTCAACTCACTGAACTGAAAGTAACCCCACTCGGCGTTGAAAAAATCATCATTTAAAATAGCAAAGCCCCAAAAGAGGTCCTCACCGTCAAACTCGGCAACGTACCAGTCACAACCGCCAATGAAAAAATGAAAATATATAATTGTTTCATGCAAGGGCACGTGCTCAGTCTCGTATAATTTCGGTACTGTTGATAATTGTTCTTTAGTCGGTTCATTCCACATAATTTTCTCCTACTCCCAAAAACCGGAAAAGCTTATGCAGCGAATTGCCACAAAAGCCTCTCCAGGTCCATAATTTGTCAGTCTTTAAATCAGTTACGAATTATTTTTTTGCTTTCCATTTCCGTTATTGTTTCCGTTATCATGTTTAATTAAAAAGAATGTCTGAGCCGGATATAATACAATTGTTTGGTTTCCATTCATTTTTTGTGTCATGCACTTTGATTTTAGAATGTATCTTCTCCCACAAGAATCAAAAAGATGAATAGACTTGTCAGTGACTTTTTTAATAACACTCCAATGACTGTCATCCAAACGGCGGTTTTCATACCCTGCTATTACGGCTCGTTGATCACCTTCTTCAAAAAAAGATTTTAAGGTATCCCAATAAACATTAAACGGAATATTGGCTTGTTTGTAAAAAGGTCTGAATTTAGTAACGTCAAACTTTTCAGCCATTAAATTCAACACAAAATTCAAATCATACAGGTACAATCCGTTGATGATGACTTTAGCAATTTCACCCCGCCTTTTTTCCAATGCCGTCAACCAGATATGCACCTCTTCGTAGCACTCATCCAGTGTCAGCTTTTTTTCTATTAGTCGTAAAGCATTTACCGCTGAGTAAAGACCGCAAAGACCATCAACATCACCTTGCAAGTAAGGTTTCAAGCGCATCTCAACTCCAAAAGCCTTTCAACTGGTGCTGTATGTCCTCTACTGTGACATCAGCGTACACCTGCGTAGTCTGAATTGACGAGTGACCCAGTTGTTTTTGAACCGCCCGCAGGTCTTTTTGTTTACGGTACAAATTCACCGCATATGAATGCCTCAATGCGTGAACCGACTTACCACGTTCATAAAGCCCCAATGCCTTCAAATACTTTTTCACGACTTGCTGAATGGCTTGGCTTGTCCATGGACCCCTTTGACCGATAAACAAGTGGTCATCAAAATTAGCGCCTTCACCTCTGTTTTCTTTCCAGGCTAAAAACTGTTTCAAGTGCTTTTTCAAATTCATAGGGATTTGAACGGTTCTGGATTTTGCGCCCTTACCAAAACGAACAAAAATTTCACTTCGGCTGTAACCGATGTTAACATCCCCACATCTTACATTAGCAGCTTCAGCCACTCGAAGACCCGCTGAGGAAATCAAGTCAACAGCCATCCACTCTCTTACTGCCGTGACTTTCTTTTTTTGTAGATCCAAGTCAGCACAATTTCTAACCGTTCGGCGTATCAATTTAATTTCAAGCTCAGTGAAATATTTAACACCGTCAACGTTAGAAACAGTCCGACCACTGCCCCCATTTTGTAACCGATTTTCTGGAAATTTTATTAATTTTTCCGGTATCATAATCTACCTGTCTATCTGCCTGTCTAAAACCATTAAAAAGTGTCAAAATGTCATAATTTTACCACTAAAAACCACTTAACACTTTGTTTATATTGTTTATTTTATCATTTTTACGGTTTTTGTCAATCAAAAAACGCTTTAAATAACTGTTTTAACTCCTTTTTCGTGCGTTTTGACACGAATTTTACACTATTAGGCGCTTCTTTAGGATTTATTGAAAAAATGTGTAATTTGCAGTTATTTGGCTAAAATGGCATGATTTTCTATTGAGTTTTTGATGTGATTTAAAGCCGGAAATCAACGGTTCACAGGCAGGGATATGGCGGTACTCAATAGTTTTTGCACAATACACGTCGACTTTTTTCCAAAACGAATTTTTTCAAAGGTATCAATCAATCCATACACAAAAAACGTCTGCATGGGATAAAGCTTTAACTACGATTTCTTTATCACCTGAATTTACAGGAACCCCATGACAAAATATAATCAAAACTTTGACTAATTCGGAACACCCTTCCGGGGGACATTGTGGAAGTCTTGCGAGATAAAAAAGAAGATTTCTGAGAGCTATTGGCCAGCTTGTATGACGATGCTTGCTCCTTGCTATAGCATAATAACCATTTGATTCGGTTCTATGGAAGGAGACATGATCGTTTGCGATATAGTCAATTTCATACAGGGTATCAGTACAGATTGTTTCAATATAATCCTCAATTTCACGGGGTAAAGCAGTTCTTACTTTTGCGTACCTGTTAATGATTGTATCTTTTATGTACGTCCGAACCTTTTCGTTTGTAATATGCTCTCGTAATTTAGCCCCGATATCGGGATGCTCTATGAGTCTATCCATGAGATCAGCGTTTTCTGGCCTACTTTTTGTTAGATACTGAAAGTCATCTAATTCTCTAAATGCGGCGTCGAAAATATTTTGTCTCGAAGGCTCTGGAATATTTATTGGCATTATAATATGTCCGGAAACTCTAATAATCGTGTGTCTTCAGATTCTCCTAAGTCAGTAACATCAATGATCCATTGCTGAACAAAAGGAACTATCGCCTTGTTTTCAAAATCCACAATCCCATCGTTTAACCGAACTACTTGTTGTCCCGCACCCCCACCTCTAGCGTCACTATCCATTTCCATTACATCTGCCAATCGCCGTAAATCCGTCACAAAATCTAAGACAATTACTTCTTTTTTTTCCGGTGTAATTCTTAGACCGCGTCCCAATTGCTGAATGAAAATCCTCCTGCTATGTGTAGCTCGTAAAAATACAAGAATGTTCACATCAGGAATATCTATCCCCTCGTTTAGCATGTCCACGGTACATAACACATTCACTTTATCGGCCGAAAAATCCATGAGAATTCGATACTGCTCTCGTTTTGATATGCCAGAATGCAACTCACAGGCTATCAATCCATGCATCATCATCAGTCGGGACATATTTTCCGCATGATGTATGGAGGCACAAAAAAAGATTATGCGTGGTTTTTGGAAGGTCTTGCTAATATCATATACTTTTCCTGAAATCGCATCATCTCTTTGTGGCAAGAACAATTTTTTATTTAATTCTCTAACAGATACAGGGCCAGCTTTCTGTGACACTTCGTTCCAATTAACCGTATCACAATAAACATGGTAATCGACTTTCGCCAGAAATCCCAACCGCATTCCATCAACTATTGAGACCTGTTCGCTTGGCTGTCCAAAAATGGTTTCGATATTCTCTCCATCTCCCCGCCAAGGGGTCGCAGTCATCCCAAGCAAAAAGTGGGGTCTCAGATGGTTCACACAACGCCTGAACCCATGCGCCATTGCATGGTGCGCTTCATCAACGACAACAATATCATAATCCGTTGGTTCGATGCCGGAAAGATAACCTATGAATGTTTGAAAAAGACCAAAATTAATTCCTTCAATTGGAATAGGAGGTTCGCCACCATAAAATATACGGGTTGGCACGCTTTTCCCGATCTGAGGCCAAAAACCTTGCTCCAATTGTAACGCGAGATGTCTTGCATGACAAAGGACGAGTATCTTTTTAAATCCATCCAGGATCATTCTATTCACAAAATCTGAAGCGATTACAGTCTTTCCAAGTCCCGTTGCCACAACAAAATGTGCTCGTCTTCTTCCTTGATCAATGGATTCAAAGGTTGAATCAACAATCTTGCTTTGGTATGGACGTAATTCTTTTTTAAGTGGATTTTTTTCCGGCCACAAATCGAGGGTCTTTTTTAGGAAGGTGCCATTCCAAAGTTTTACATTAAAGCCCGCCTTATTAAGCTTATCTCTCCGCTTGATGGCCGAATCAGTGAAATTTCCATTAGTTGCGACAACAGCAACATCACCTCCGTAAATGCCTTGGGCTTCAAGAACCTGGTCAATTGCCGCTGGTCCTACGAAATTTGTCCCGCTGACACTCTTAGCCTGAACAACATACTTCTCGACTCTTCCTTTCGCATTCCTGACACCGAGAACATCACCGCCACCATCACCAGATCCAGCTATGATCCTGATGTCAGACCAGCCGCAATGCCCCATCCAACGCGCAATTGCCCGCTCAAAAGCGCGCCATGACTGGCCAGACATTAATTCTTCTGTCAGGAAATCCATCTATATAATTTCCTTTTCAAGAAGTTTAAGGCTTTGTTCGCAATGCGCCAGCTCATCTTTTGTCATTGACGAGCTCTGATCCTGTACTACCCTTAATGCATCCTTCAAGAATCCAATTATGCGTTCCAATGACGATTGTCTCAATCTAAGCGTAGAACCTTCATTTTTTAAAGATATATTCTGATATGGAGATTGGAAATATTTTTCGTCGAACCATTCTTCGGGGAACTTCTGTACTAATTCAATCAACGCGAATAGTGGGACGCTTAACAAGACTTCAATCGAGCCTGTATCCCTTGTCTGGAATTTAGTCAGCAATGTTGAATTGGAAAGTAATTTCTCCGCCGTTTGTTCGACAATAGATGAAGATTCGTGCAAGTATTCAATGACTTCAAGCTCACGCAATCTTAACAACTGTGGAGCGGCATCCCTTATTCCACCAAAGATTTCACGCGCGCGAGCTTGGACATTACCCAATTCAATTTTCATTTCGGGGCAATTGCTTCTGATCAGGCTGGTGAACAACCTTCCTTCATCAGTTAAGCGATCACGAAGAGCATATTGTCTAGTGAGATAAACCTGTAACAGCTCCATAGGGCTTGTGTGGAACATTCTCAAAAATGAATGCTGCGGATTATAAAAGAAATTTCCTTCCATCCTTGAAAAGAAAAATTGGCAAGGTTCGCCTTCACCCGTGTTACCTATTATTCCTGATGTGATTTCCCATATATTTATATTGAAAGGGTTTATACATCCCTCGTATCCATAACTACCTGAACCAGCAGTTTTCTCGGTTGATCTCGAAATCAAGTCAGCCATGGGGTCGGGCGGTGGTACTGGCGCAATGACAGGTGTGGTCGGCGTAGGAGTTGGGGCCGGAGTTGTTCCTGTGCTTCCAGTGTCTGGAGGGCCGTACTCGGATGGATCATCCGAGGTATCCGGACCAGGATCTGGCGGTGGCGTCCCTCCGGTTCCCCTATCCGCGCGTGAACGATCCTCCTCTCGAGCAGCTTCAAACCATTTTTCGTCAGTCAAGTAATCTGAATCACCACGAATAAATTTCCGATACCATTCTTTTGATCTTTGATTAGGTGCGAAAAGACATTTTGTGCCAGTATTCGCTCTTTGATATCCCCTAATCAACATTCCTATGGGAGAATCATTTATACCATCGTATCCCATTGCGGTTCTTTTTTTGGGCAAAATAGGGCCGCTTCCCCTTAGAACCTCTACAACCTCAAGCCACGACTGATCTGAACGAACAAAATCATTTTTTTGATAAGTAGGCATCAAGTGGTCAACATGTATCTCCCCAACAATCCTTCCACCTACTGTGGTCCCAAGCTCTGTAGGATATTCCAGCTCTTTTTGCTGCGTAACGACGTTCTGATAGTAAAAAAGAGACTTTTCTCCAGCCAGAATCTTCCTGCCATTTCTTATGAAATCCAGACCATAATCATCGGGATCGGCAAATCTTTGAATCCCTATCCAACCAGTGACCTTTTTGTTTCTCCGCACTATACCGTCTGGCAGATTTCCAGTTTCACTTTCAGCTTGCAGTACTTCATCCTCTTTCTCCGTTGTCAAATATTGGTATCGTTTAATATCAAACAGGGAAACGCCTAATACGATATCGAGATTATGCACCGCTCCAATTGTCCCTAAACCACGCAATGTGACGTATCTCTCACTAGACCATATGCAATGCTGTTTTGGCGAGAGAGAATTTCCCTGAATCATGATCCTTATGTCATATCTTTGAAGGATCTGTGAGTAAATTGATGATAATATTTGTCTGATCTGAGGCCCTTTTGTTTTCAAGTCAGCATACGCATCCGCTTTAAGCTTTGTAATCTTTATTTTTGTCCCGTGTTCATTTCTGCGTTTCGTTTCCCTGACTATAGGGACTTTATATTCACCACCAGCCTCCAAAACTGAAAAATCAATCTCAACACCTTCCCAGTATTCGCTACCTTTAACACCGGAAAGGATTATTGTCTTTTCACCCATTCTAGCAGTAGCGATGTTATAACCCATGCCAAAAAGCCCCAAGTTATCGCGGGGGTCATTCCCTGAGTACCCGGCTCGAACACTGTCTTGCAGTGAAGATAAAGGCATTCCAGGAGCGTTATCTGATATTTCCAAACAACGGTCTTCCACTGCGACCGCAGTGCTTGACCAGCTGACATTTATCCTCTTTTCGAGGATTTCAGTGCCGTCGTTATATGTCCTTAAAAATGCGTCGATGGAATTGTCCATCAATTCGGCTATGCACTGCCAGGAATCAAAAGGTATCTGCCCCAGAGCTCTTAGAATTCTTGGATTAGGAGTGATATCCAAAGTGGATGATATTTCGGTCATTATTTGCCTCCAGATTCGCTATTCCTGGAATTATGTTGTCAACTTGAATTAGAACGATTCGAAAGAAAAGATAATATTCGATTTGCGACCTTATAGGCAAGCATTGGAGGTACGGCATTGCCGATTTGCATTACATTTTTCGTGGCTGAATGGGAAAACACGAAATCGTCAGGAAAAGTCTGAAGCCTTGCAAGTTCTCTAACAGTCAACCTGCGATTTAGAGAGTAATGGAATTGAACGCGAGATTTCGCGTTTGCCCTCACAGTGTACCCAGGCTTTTCCCTAATACTTGTTTCATCTCCTTGTCCATTACCGTTTTTAGCGCGTGATGCTTTGAAATATTGACTTTGATTTGGAATAGTCTCATCAGTCACCTCTTCCAAATCTCCAATCGCCCATTCAATAGTTCGATGCTTACTCTTGTAAGTAGCTTTTGGCGGCCTAATATTTCCACATAAATCATTACGGATACCTATAAGAAAAAGTCTTCTCCGATTTTGTGGAACCCCGTAATCTGGTGCGAATAAATCCCAAATTTTAAAATTGTAACCAACCGCCGCCATTTCATCGACGATTGTTTTTAGAACCACTCCATTATTCATCCGAGCAAGATGGGGAACATTTTCACCTACAACCAACATTGGAGAATGTTCTTTCATATAACTAATCAATGATTTATAAAGACGGCCGCGAGACGTCGTTATTCCTTTTTTGGGACCACACGAAGAAAAGTCCTGACAAGGGAATCCCCCTATCAAGATATCAGCTTTTGGTATCTCCACGGCAGGAATTTCAGTAAGATCGCGCCGTTTTATATGAGAGCCAATATTATTTCGATAAGTATCAACACATTGTTGGTCTGAATCATATGCAGCAAGAATTTTAAACGGCAATTCAGGGAACCTACGATTTTTATATGTAAAGCCGCCCATCATTCCCAGATCAAGCCCCCCTGCACCAGCGAACATTGAAACAACAGAATATTCATTTCTGAGCGAAGGTATGTGTGATTGTTCGGGTGGTCTTTCAGAGAGACTATTCTGGGTGTCATACACAAGTTTAGTGCCTAGGCTTTTCATATATATTACCATTCGAAAGGTGAGCGAGATTGAGTTTGCAGCAAACTTTGTGGGTAGTCTTCCATAGATCTCTTATCAAGTGCGAAATTGATTTGTCAACAACATATTGTGCCGACATGGAATTAAATACCAACATAATGCGTTTTTGCCATTAAACCCTAACCAATTACTTCAGAAATTGAATTATTTTTTTTTTGAGATTTTCGAGGTCTTTTGTTTGGCACTCCCATATAACCAAATATTCCCACCCAATTTCGGACAATTTTTTATAATGTGCTTGATCCCTCTCCCGGTTCTTCCTGAATTTTTCTTTCCAGAAATCGACCCTCGACTTTGGAGTTCGTGTGTTCGGACAACCTTCATGCCTATGCCAAAAACAACCATGGACAAAAATAACTTTCTTTTTTCCTTTGAAAACCAAATCTGGCTTCCCTGGCAGGTCTTTCGAATGAATCCTATATCTGAAACCAAGTCTATAGACCAACCTTCGAACTACCATTTCAGTTTTTGTATTACGGGAACGAACCCGCGCCATTATTTCGCTTCTTCGTTGAGGGCTGACATTGTCCATCTATATAATATTACATAATATTTCAGAAATATCCAAACTTAGTTTGCTGTCAATTCATAGCAAATGAAAAAGATAGAGGTTTTTCATTATTGAAATACATTTTTGAAAAATGAATAGCTATCCACAGGTGTTAGATGTCCCCAAATCAAATTGTCACACCAATTTAAATTTATAGTTGACTATATCCGAACATTTCAATTATTTGTTTCATAATATATTAATAGGACACTAAGACAACCCAACGATTTATTAATGAGGTAAAAATGGATACAAACAAATCTTGTGGTGCATTATATGTTCGGGTGTCAACGTTTAACCAAGTGGATAAAAGCTCTCTTAAAACCCAGGAAGAACGACTGAAAGCATACTGTTCTGCAAACGGAATTAATAAAGTTAAGCTTTATAGAGATGCTGGTTTTAGCGCAAAAGATACTAAAAGACCTGCATTTGAAAATTTAATGAATGAAATTAAATTAGGTCAAATTAAAACTGTTCTCGTTACAAAACTTGACCGAATAACAAGATCTTTAAGAGACCTTATTGACTTAATTGATTGTTTTAAAAAATATGATGTTGAATTCATATCCATTACTGAGAGCATTGACACTGGATCACCAATGGGAAGGTTTATGCAGCATTTGTTGGGATTAGTCGCTCAATTGGAAAGGGAGGTTACAGCTGAAAGGGTATCAATTGACATGCATCACAGGGCCAAAAAAGGAAAGTGGAATGGTGGAATAGTTCCTTTTGGGTATGCTACACAGTCCCTATTGATTAATAAATATCTGAAACTCGGTATGAATCAGAATGATGCCCAAACTAGAGCACTAAAAATTTGTCCAGAACCGAAAAAGCTGTTTGTTGACCCAGATGAATCAGTAATTGTTCAGTGGATTTTCAATACATTTATAGAAAAAAACAGTGTGCGTAAAACAGCAATACTATTAAATGATAGAGGTATTAAAACCAGAAAAAGCTTTTTGTGGCCCCAATCCACTATTCATCGAATTTTGAGATCACCAGTTTATATCGGTAAAATTTCTTATGGTAAACGGAAGACTGATATAGACAATGGTAAATTAATTCCTCAAAAGGAAGAATCCTGGACGATCGTAAATGGCGAACATGACCCTATTATAACTGAGGAAATATTTAACCAAGCTCAGCAAAAACTTAAACAGGTTACACGCAAACCGACAAAAAAAGGCAGAAACTACTTACTCAAAGGACTCATAAAATGCGGACATTGTGGAGGTTCATTGGCTGGTCATACATTTAAGAAAAAGGAGTCAGACAAATCCTATTCCTATTATAAGTGTGTGAATAAGCAACAAAAGGGAAAAACAGCATGTCGGGGGCTTAGTCTACCAGTAGATGCCATAGAAGATTTCATAATACAAAACCTAAAGGACCTTTCTAATAAAACCGACTTTTTAGCTGATAAAGAAAAAATGATAAATCTTTTCAAATCAAAATTAGATAAAACCAATATTGAACCCGATATTACACAACTTGATAATGATCTTAACAGATTGAAATCAAGTTTAGATAGGTTAATGGATAAATTAGAAAGCGGGGTCATTGAAGACGACGATTTCCATCCGAGATATATAAAAATTAAAGAGCAAATCAGGGCAACAACAAATGAAAAAGAAAGAATATTAGCTTTAGCAAAATCTAAAGAATCTTCGTTGGCAACTCTCGAAACATCTTTTGATGGAATTACATCCTTTTATCATAATTGGGAATATTTAGACGAGGCCGGAAAAGCTTTGCGATTATCTGCTATCGTGAAGGAAATACGTGCTACCAAAGAAGATATTGAAATGGATATATATCTGGATGTTGCAAAACCGTCGCTCATGGACACGGATTCATGGCGGCGACCAGCATAAAGCTGGATGGATACGTAATAGTGGAAGCCGCCCGGGAAATGGTAACCTGTTTGTCCTCCAACGGTTGACGCAGCGCCTCCAGAACATGTTTTTTAAATTCGGAAAGCTCGTCCAGGAAAAGAACCCCGTTGTGGGCCAGACTCACCTCTCCAGGTCTGGGCGTATGTCCGCCCCCGATCAACCCTGCATCTGAAATTGTATGGTGTGGAGATCGAAAGGGACGTGATGTTATAAGGGCCTGTTTTGATGGCAAAAGCCCTGTTACAGAAAAAATTTTTGTGGTGTGAAGCGCTTCTTCGAAGGTCAGGGGTGGCAAAATCGTTGGAAGGCGCCTGGCAAGCATAGTTTTGCCCGAACCCGGCGGCCCCACCATAATTAAATTGTGTCCCCCGGCGGCAGCTATTTCAAGCGCCCGCTTGGCATGCTCCTGCCCATGGACTTCTGAAAAATCGACGAGCTCTTTTTCTGACGATTGAAACAGCGCGTCAACATCAACGTATAATGGCTCTAAAATCGTTGCACCTCGAAAAAAATCGACCGCCTGATGAAGCGTTTTGAGTGGATAGATAGAAACGCCCTTTACGACTGCCGCTTCAAGGCCATTTTCAGCAGGCACAACTATCCCCGAATGACAGGCATCTCTAGCCGCCAGTGCCATGGGAAGAGACCCCTTCACCGGCTTTATTCTTCCATCTAACGAGAGTTCTCCCATGACCGAAAACCGCTTCATTTTCTCTTGTGGTATAATTCCGGTGGCAGTGAGGACACCTAAAGCGATGGGCAAATCAAAACCGGTGCCGTCTTTTTTTATATCCGCAGGCGCCAGGTTCACCGTAATGCGATCATCAGGAAACGCATACCCAGAATTATGTATTGCCGATTTTACTCTTTCTTTACTCTCCTTAACGGCAACTTCAGGAAGCCCCACCGTGGTAAATGCCGGGAGGCCATTGGCGATATCGATTTCAACTTCCACCATATGCGCATCAATTCCAACAACCGTACTGCTGAATATTTTGGCCAGCATAATGCCTCCGTTTGGCAATGTGATTTCGCGCGTCCGATGATTAAAGTGCTTTATATTCGTGACTTTATGTGGATTTAATTGATAGGAAGAGAATTATTGCTTTTTTCAATAGACAATTGTATAGAAGAAGGTCAAGTTAAATGTCAATCAAATTATATAAATATTTGGATTATTATAAAGAATCATTATGTTTCAAACAAAGCAGCGAACATTAGAAAAACCGATTTCTTGCTCCGGCGTTGGGATGCATTCGGGGAAAACGGTTCATCTGACGATTCGCCCTGCACCGGAAAATCATGGTATCAGATTTGTTCGAATTGATCTGCCGGAAGGCCCAAGTGTTTCCGCTCATTTTAACAATGTTGTTGACAGTAGTCTTGCGACGGTCATTGGCAATGATGGGTTTATCGTTTCAACCATTGAGCATCTGATGGCCAGCTTTGCCGGCTTTGGAATCGATAATGCGGTGGTGGAACTTGACGCTTATGAAATGCCGATTATGGATGGCAGCGCCGCACCTTTTGTTTGTTTGATAAAAGCGGCCGGTGTTGTCACCCAAAATAGCCCACGATATTATTTTGTGGTCACAGAGCCAATCGAATACGAGGAAGATGGAAAACAAATCGGGCTTTACCCTTCCAATGTATTCCGGATGACCTATGCGATCGATTATGATCACCCCTTGATTCGGCGTCAAACATGCGCTCTGAGTTTAACTCAAGAGGTTTTTGAAAATGAGATTTCCAAAGCACGAACTTTTGGTTTCCTTCATGAATACGAGTACTTAAAACGATATGGGTTTGCACAGGGCGGCTCCCTTGAAAATGTTGTCGTAATTGATAAAGACCAAATTATGAACCCTGGTGGGTTGCGGTATTCAGATGAGTTTGTCCGGCATAAAATGCTCGATTGCCTCGGTGACTTTTCATTGCTTGGCATGCCAATTGTTGGGCACATCGTTGCTGAAAAATCAGGGCATGCATTTCATTATGCCTTTTTGAAAAAGTTTTTTTCACAAAAAAATGCCTGGGAAACCAAAACGCTAACGGACATGCCGGCAGCCCCCACCATACCGCTAAAAGCCCTTGCCAATTAATCGCATATTAAATACAATTCGTTTTTATTTGAAATATTATATGATAATGAATACAAATTGCCGCCTAAAAAAGATTGTCCCACTTTTGCTTGGAATGCTTCTTTGTTTTCAACAAATCGGCTTTGCCGACGACGCAAAACTAGTGAACATTGTCGTCACCAATAATCGGGACGACCTTCTCCTTTACCTTAGTGCCACAGGTGCTTTTCGGGAAAAAACGAAAAAAGCGATCCTAAGCGGTGTACCGACGACTTTTACCTTTTTTATTGCACTGAACCAGGCAAGAACCTATTGGTTGAATAAAAACCTGGTCGACATCAAGGTTACGCATACCATTTGCTATGACAATTTAAAAAAAGTCTTCCAAATCGAACGATCATGGGATAGCGGAAATCCCATTACTACGGGCTCTTTTGATGAAGCACAGAAGCTGATGGCTGAAATTGATAGCCTGAAAATCACTGCGCTCAAAACACTTGAAAAAGGCAAGCATTATCAAATAAGGGCTAAAGCAGAACTTAACAAATTAACCCTTCCACTGCATTTACACCGCATTTTCTTCTTCTTATCTTTTTGGGATTTTGAAACCGACTGGTACGCCATCGATTTTACCTTCTGATCATGGCTTTCTTTCAATTCATCCATAACGGACGCTTTGGTTGGAAATGAACAGAAACCGCCAAAAACGATCAGTATCGTACTTTACAGAAGAGGATCGAAAACGTCAGAAAAGGGAAGGAATCATCATTCTTGCCTCCATTTTCGTGATAGGGCTCCTGACCTATATCGAAAACAAGGTGGTCTATTTTGGTGCGGATTTTCCAGTATCAAATACGATATTGATGTTTATTCTGATCAACATCAACCTCCTGCTGCTGATCCTGATAATATTCCTGGTTTTCAGAAATCTTGTAAAACTCTTATATGACCGCAAACGAAAAGTCATGGGCGCCAAGCTCCGGACACGACTGGTAATGGCATTTGTAATGCTCACACTGTTGCCCACCACGGTTCTTTTCTTTTTCTCGATTAGCTTTATTACCACCAGCATTAAGTTTTGGGTTGATGTAAATGTTGAATATGCCTTAGATGCCTCTTTGGATGTGGGGCATCAGATCTACGAGCAGGCAGAAAAAGAGCATACTTTTTTCATTAAAGATATTTCAGGGGCCATAAATGACCGAGACCTGCTGGTGCCCGAAAAAAGGGACGCCCTCATCAGTTATATTGGCACCATGCAAAGCAACTATTCACTTGATGCCGTCGAGGTATATGACGGTAACTTTCAGCAGATTACACTGGCCCGTTCTCAAACAATGAAGGCGCTACCGTTCAGGAGCCTCTCAGCAAACCATCTACAAAAAGACCCCTCGCCGGGAAAAATTCATGCCGTTTTTCAGGAAATCGCAAGTAGTGAAATCGTTCGAAGTATCTGCACCATTCCCTATGGCGTGGAAAGAATAAAAGCAAAAGGCTTTGTTGTCATTACCGGCCTGATTTCACCAAACATGAAACAAAACCTTGAGGTGATTTCGCGTGGTGTGGAAGGCCATCGCCAGATGAAAATGATTCGCCGGCCGATACAAATCACTTATTATATCGCACTTTCCATTGTGGCATTGTTAGTGATGTTTGGTGCGGTTTGGGTCGGATTCTATCTTGCAAAAACGATTACAATACCGATTAAGGAGCTTGCAGAAGCAACCCTTCGGGTGGCGGAGGGGGACTTGAATGTTTCTATCGATCTGGTGGCAGAAGATGAAATGGGAAGCCTGGTTGATTCATTCAACAAAATGATCACAGATTTACGGGAAAGCAGGGAACAACTTGAACGGTCGGCCCGAATGCTCCAGTTTCAGAATATGGAAATTGAAGAGCGACGTCAATTTATGGAAATTGTACTAAAACATGTCTCCGCAGGTGTTGTAACATTCGATGCGGGTGGGGTGATTACCACCATGAGTCAATCCGCAGAAAAAATGCTTCACATCCAAGCAGAAAGTGTTTTAAACAAGTCTTTTGAAGATCTGTTAAAGGGAGAACATCTACAATTTGCCCTGGAAGTGAAAGACAAGCTGTCTCGAACAAGCAATGAATATATTGATGTCCCCGTTAGGGTTACCATCGCGCAGCGACATCGAAGTTTTCTTCTACACGTGAACGCCTTGTATGACGAAGGGGGAAATGCGCTTGGTTTCGTGCTTGTTTTTGACGATTTAACTGAAATTGAAAAGGCGCAACGGTTAGCCGCCTGGCGCGAGGTGGCCCGCCGTATTGCCCATGAAGTAAAGAATCCATTAACACCGATCACCTTGTCCGCCCAACGCCTGAAACGAAAGTACGCCGAAAAGATCGATGAACCGGTTTTTTCTGAATGTGTCCAAATGATCATTGACCACGTTTCCATGATCCGAAATCTGGTAAATGAGTTTTCCACCTACGCCAAATTTCCTTCAGCAAACCCCAAACCGAACAAACTGGCGCCAATTATCGAAGAGGCCATCGCCCTTTTCCGAGAGGGCCATGAAGAGGTCCGGTTCGAGGTCCATTTGCCAGAGAATATTCCACTGCTGAACCTGGACCCCCAGCAAATAAAACAGGCAATGATAAACCTGCTGGGCAACGCGGTCAGTGCCATCAAAGAAAAAGGCCTTATTCAAGTACTCCTAGCCCATGACCCCATATTGAAAATGGTCCGCATCGAAGTAACCGATGATGGCCCAGGTATTTCAGATGAGGATAAGATAAGGTTGTTTGAACCCTACTTTTCCACCAAACAAGCCGGCATGGGACTTGGATTGACGATTGTCAATTCGATTGTTGCAGACCATTTTGGCATGGTCCGCGTTCAGGACAATCATCCCCACGGGGCGAAATTTGTTATTGAGCTCCCGGTCTATGGTGAGAGTATGGACGGATAAATAGAAAAGATCATAATTGAATAAACTATCAGGCAATATAAAAATACCTGAATAAAGGAAACCATATGTTACCCACCGTTTTAATTGTCGACGACGAATCCTCTATCCGCAAGTCCCTTAGTGGCATTCTGGAAGATGAAGGATTTAACGTAATCAGCGCTTCAAATGGTTACGAAGCGCTGAAACTTATTGAATCTGAAGCCCCCGATGTCGTATTGCTCGATATTTGGATGCAGGGGATGGATGGCATCGAAACCTTAAAAGAAATTAAGAAGGAAAGCCCATATCTTCCGGTAATTATGATTTCTGGCCATGGAAACATTGAAACAGCTGTAAAGTCGACTAAAATGGGAGCGTTTGACCTTATTGAAAAACCGCTTTCCATTGACAAGGTAATTCTTGCAATCAACAACGCACTCAATTTCAGACGCCTTGAAGAAGAAAACAGATATCTTCGAAAAAAGACAATTGAAAAGCATTCCATCACCGGTAAAAGCCCAGCGGTTATGGCCCTAAAAGGCCAAATTGCACAGGCAGCGCCTTCGGATGCATGGATCCTGATCACCGGTGAAAATGGTACCGGCAAAGAACTGGTCGCCCGCACCATACATAATCTGAGCAACCGGGCGGACCAGGCCTGGGTGGATGTCAATTGCGCTGCAATTCCGGATAATATGATTGAAAGTGAGCTATTCGGTCATGAAAAGGGCGCCGTTTCTGATACCGCGGCAAAAAAGAGGGGGAAATTTGAGATTGCCCATAATGGAACGATTTTTTTTGATGAAATCGGTGACATGAATTTGTCCACACAAGCCAAAATTCTTCGGGTCCTGCAGGAACAAAAATTTCAGCGAATTGGGAGCGCACGCACAATCGAAGTCAATGTTCGGGTGATTGCCGCCACCAATAAAAACCTTGAAGAAGAAATCAACCAAAACCGTTTCCGGGATGACCTCTATTACAGACTGAACGTTATTCCCATTTATGTGCCGCCTTTACGCGATCGCCGGGAAGACATTCCGCTTCTTGTGGAAACCTTTATATCTGAATTTGCGCAGAAGGGAAGGACCGAACCTGTTCAGATGACACCGGGTGCCCTGTCTGCGTTAGCGGCCTATCGGTGGCCGGGAAATGTTAGAGAATTACGCAACCTGGTCGAAAGGATTTCTATTATGGGTGGCAAGGAGGTGATCGATGTCCAAGACTTGCCGCTACCTTACAAGCCCGAGACAACGCTTCCCATCCAAAATGATTTGTTCGAATTGAACCAGCTGAAAGAGGCAAAAAAGGCATTTGAGGAGGAATTTATTCGTAGAAAATTTTATGAATTCAACCAGGATCTTGACAAAACCTCCGAGGAAGTGGGGGTTTCTCAGGAAACATTGCGCAAGAAGTTGAAACAGATGATGGATTGATAATGCATATACGAATTATCAGCGGTGAACGGAAAGGAAAAAATCTTTTTACCGTGCCGGGTATCGCCACCCGCCCCACCTCTAACAGAGTACGGGAATCCGTCTTCCAAATCCTGGGAAGCAGGGTGTTGAATGCACGGGTGCTGGACCTTTTTGCAGGAACGGGTGCGTTAGGTATCGAGGCGTTAAGCAGAGGGGCTGAATTTGTTCTTTTCGTTGACTATGATCGAAAACCGGTTTCAGTCATTCGAAAAAATCTTAAAATCTGCCGGTACGAATCCCATGCCAAAGTTCTTCAACTTGACCTTTTAAAAGGTAGCAAGTGGTTAACCGCTTTGGGCACTCAATTTGGACTTGCCTTTATGGACCCTCCATATCGACAGCAGGCCATCCCCTCGATGTTAGATTGTTTGCACGAAAATAAGACACTTTCGCCTGATGCGCTTGTGGTGGCGGAACATGGTACCGCAGAGCCCCCTCTTGAGATAAAGGCACCTTTTTGCCTAAAAGATCAGCGAAAATATGGAAAAACCCTTGTGTCTTTTATCGATTACATATTATAATCAGATGCTTATATTTACTGGCCCGCTGCAACACCAAATTGATCATAAAGGCGCATAACCAGTATTAGATATTGATGAGCATGATAAGGAAGGAAAAAAGCGTTATGGGGCGACTTGCAATTTACCCTGGTTCGTTTGATCCCGTTACCAACGGTCATCTTGATATCGTAAAACGGGGATTGAAGCTGTTCGACCGTATTATTGTCGCGGTACTGCACAATGTCAGTAAAAATCCGCTTTTTACCGTGGATGAGCGGGTGGAGTTATTGACGGAAAGTTTGAAAGATTGCCCTAATGTTGAAGTTGATGCTTTTTCCGGGCTTTTGGTCGATTATGCCATCCAAAAAAAAGCGGATGCAATTCTCAGAGGAATGCGTGCGGTTTCGGATTTTGAACATGAGTTTCAGATGGCATTGATGAATCGGCGACTGAACCGAAAAATTGAAACCGTTTTTCTAATGACCGGCCTTCGATGGATTTTTACAAGCTCTTCCATTATCAAAGAAGCCGGTAGATTCGGTGGCCAGATAAAAGAACTGGTGCCAGCGGTCGTATATGACCGGCTGAAAGACAAATACAGTCTTCTGAGGGAGAAAGATCATTAATGGATTTATGGCAACTGCACGTATTTTGCAAGGTAATCGAACTGGAAAGCTTTTCAAAAGCCGGAAAGGTTGTCCACCTTTCCCAGCCGACCGTTAGCAGTCACATTAAGGACTTGGAGGAGGGCATTGGTTGCCAGCTGATTGACCGGCTTCCCAAAAAAGCCTCTCCCACAAAAGCAGGAGAGCTTCTCTATAAATACGCCAAAAAGCTCTTGGCCCTTCGAGATGAAGCAGAATCGGCCCTAGCGGAATTTCAAGGGGCCGTGAAAGGCCGTCTGGTTATCGGGGGAAGTACGATTCCGGGAGCATACATTTTGCCCCAGCATATTGGCGCCTTTACCAAGGAATACAAAAAAGTAACGATCTCTCTCGTATTGGGGGATACGGCGGCCATTGCAAAAGGAACGCTTGACGGTACGATTGAATTTGGTGTTGTCGGCGCCCGGGTGGAGGACAGTCGTATCTTACAAGAGCCACTGGTTGAAGATAATCTGCGTGTCATTGTCCCCGCCAATCATAAGTGGGCCATGCGCAAATCGGTCTCATTGGACATGCTGAAAAAAGAGCCCTTCATTATTCGTGAAAAAGGGTCCGGAACCCTGCTCTCTATTCAAAAACGTCTCCGGCAGCAGGATTTCAGCATCGAAGAACTTAATGTGGTGGCAGAGATGGGAAGCACGGAAGCTGTCAGGCAAGCCATTAAAGCCCTTGCTGGCATATCCATCCTCTCAACGCTTGCTGTTGCAGAAGATCTTCAATCCGGTCGTTTATGCGCCCTCGAAATCAAAGGGGTCAATTTAAAACGCCATTTTTATCTGACGCGGCATCACCAACGGACGCCATCCCCATTATGCAGGACGTTTATTGACTTTCTAAAGAAAAATACAGGGATATGATACCGGAAAAACGCCCCATCACAAAACTTAACATCGCTGCCGAAAGATAAAGGATTTTATTACGTTGAGCATCATACTATCGGAAAATGCGCGTATCGTACTTGAAAAAAGATACTTGAAAAAAGACGCACAAGGCACTGTTCAAGAAACCCCGGAAGCGCTTTTCTCCCGTGTTGCCACCAGCATAGCCGCGGCGGATACCTTGTTTGACGCCAAGGCCAATGTCAATAAAACAAAAGATACGTTTTTAAAACTGTTAAGTAATCTATGGTTTTTGCCGAACTCCCCGACCCTGATGAATGCGGGGATGCGGTTAGGCCAGCTGGCAGCATGCTTTGTGTTGCCAATAGAAGACTCTATGGAAAGTATTTTTGAAACGCTCAAATATACCGCCATGATTCATAAAAGCGGCGGCGGCACAGGATTTTCTTTCTCTAGAATTCGACCGAAACGAGATACAGTGCTTTCCACGGCCGGCGTTTCCAGTGGCCCCCTCTCCTTTTTATCGGTCTACGACATGGCCACCGAAACGGTAAAGCAGGGCGGTACCCGCCGCGGCGCCAACATGGGCGTGCTCCGGGTCGACCACCCAGATATCGAAGCCTTTATTCAGTCTAAAAATGACGTGGGCAAACTTACTAATTTCAATATCTCCGTTGGACTTACAAGCGACTTCATGACGGCGTTTTTGAATGATTCTGATTACGACCTCATAAACCCGCGTACGGGAAAAATCCTTTCCCGGTTGTCTGCAAAATCCGTCTTTGACCTGATCGTCGCATCCGCCTGGAAGACGGGAGAACCAGGCATTCTATTTCTCGATCATATTAACGACCACAATCCAACACCGCTGCTCGGGGATATTGAAGCCACCAACCCGTGTGGCGAACAGCCACTGCTGCCTTTTGAATCTTGTACCCTTGGTTCTATCAATCTTTCCAAGATGGTGGTTGCCGGCAAACTAAGTTTTGATCGCTTGTCACGTACCGTCATGGATGCGGTTCATTTTCTCGACAATGTTATCGAAATCAACCGCTATCCATTGCCTCAAATTGAGGAAATGAGCAAAAAAACCAGAAAAATCGGCCTTGGCATAATGGGCTTTGCCGACATGCTAATTAAATTAGGAATCCCTTACGATTCTGAGGACGCCGTTACCCAGGCTGAAACCGTCATGGCGTTTATTGACGATACCTCTAAGAAAGCATCCCAGCGGCTTGCCAGAAAACGCGGAAACTTTCCCGCCTTTAACGGAAGTCGCTACGATCAGCCGGACTCACCTTTCATGCGGAATGCAACCACCACAACCATTGCCCCGACCGGTACGATTAGCATCATTGCCGGCACCTCCTCCGGGGTAGAGCCCATTTTTGCCGTAGCACACAGTCGCCAGGTCTTGGGGGGGAAAACCTTGTCTGAAATGCACCCCCTGTTTGTAAAAATGGCCAAAGAACATAAATTTTTTTCGAAAGATCTATCCCAGCAAATTATCCAGGCCGGCTCTGTTCAGGCCCTCGATGGGGTTCCGCCGGAAGTGAAAGCATTATTTAAAACCTCCCATGATATTAGCCCCAGATGGCACGTCCGTATTCAGGCCGCATTTCAAAAACATACAGACAATGCTGTATCGAAAACTGTCAATCTGCCAGCAGAGGCGCAAAAAGACGATGTAAAAGCAATTTATCTATCCGCCTATGAAAACAATTGCAAAGGCGTTACCATCTACCGCTATGGGAGCCGTGAGTCACAGGTATTAACCATTGGCACTGAAAGCAATGCACCGGAGCATATCGCACCGCGGCCTCGCCCCCAGCGAACCCACGGTATCACAGAACGAATTCAGACCGGATGCGGAAAACTCTATGTTACGATTAATTCCGACCAGGATGGCATGTGTGAAGTCTTTGCACAAATGGGAAAAACTGGTGGGTGTGCCTCCTCCCAGATTGAAGCGGCCGGCCGGTTAATTTCCCTGGCGCTGCGGTCCGGTGTTAAAGTGGATGCCATCATCAAACAATTGATTGGGATTCGGTGCCCTTCTCCTGCCTGGCAAAATGGCAAAATGGTGCTCTCCTGTCCGGATGCCATCTCTCAAGTTTTAAAAAATATAACCGATTCAAACTTTGTCGCCAGTGAAACCGTTATGGGTATGTGCCCTGAGTGCAGCGGCGTGCTTACCCATGAAGAAGGGTGCCTGAACTGTCACGCATGCGGCTTTTCAAAATGCAGTTAACAAGGAAGGATAATCTCGAACGATGCCCGTAATGAAAAACAGTGCTAAGTATCTTTTTTTTGGATGTGTCATTGGCATCGCCAACATTATTCCAGGCGTCTCGGGTGGAACGTTCGCTTTGATTTTGGGAATCTATCCCAAACTACTCAAGGCCCTGGGTGCCTATGACGCACAATTTGTTAAAGAACTGGGAACCGGGTTTAAAACCAGAAAGCCATATATTTTAAAACATCTGGTGTTCACAGACAATTTTTTTTTCCTCTCGTGGTTGGGGGCGGGCGCCGTGCTCGCAATCGTTCTACTGAGCCAGCTCATTAAGTACTGCCTTGAAAATCACTATGAACCTACCTATGGTTTCTTTTTAGGACTAATTATCTGCTCGATTCCGATTCCCTATCGACTGCTTCAGGAAAAAAGCCCGAAAACAGCCAGTTGGTTTATTATTGGACTAGGATTAACACTTCTCGTGAGTGTACTGGTCGATCCCTCCGGCAAGCTCATTGAAAAAAGTCGTCATTACCAGTTGATATTAAGCGGCGCTATCGATAGCAGCGCAATCAGTTACAGCGTTTCTGAATATGTATTTGCCTTTTTTGTTGGCATGCTGGCAATATCCGCCATGGTTCTACCTGGTATCAGCGGCTCCTTCGTGCTCCTTTTGCTTGGGTTATATTACGAGGTAATCGCGGCTATTTCCCGCATACAGCATTTTTATCCTGAGGATCTCATCTTCCTTTCCATCCTTGGGATTGGCAGCATCACCGGGCTGATTGTTTTTGTAAAACTTTTTAATTATCTGTTTCAAAAATACAGGGATCAGACGATTTTTTTTCTGATCGGCCTAATGGTGGGATCCTTATACGCGCTGTGGCCGTTTAAGGAATTTCAGTTGATTGACCTATATATGAAGGTGAACGATAGCATTGTCAACGTACCGCAATATAAGGTTTATGGAAACAATTTAAGACTGTGGCATGGCGTGGGAGAACTTCTCCCCACCTTCGCCTGTTTTGCCGTCGGCGGATTCATGATGATGTTTTTCAATCGGTATGAAACAGCCGATGTTTCCGAAACCAAGGAATGAAGTAGCCGAGAGATATTTTTCAAACCGTCAGAAACGCATCTTTCGTATTGGTCACCAGCCATACTCACCAACAAGTTTCACAAATCGACAGCCACCCAAATCTGTCTGGTGATATCCATCCTCTGTTTTCATAATCCTGACCAAAGACTGGGAGTGTTCACCCCCTACGGGAATCACCAAGCGTCCCCCGATCGTCAGCTGGTCTAAAAGAACTTGAGGAATCTGGGGAGACCCAGCAGTAACAATAATTGCATCAAACGGACTTTCATCCCGCCAGCCGGTGGTACCGTCAGAGTAACGCGTCACAATGTTATGGTAACGCAGTTTATCAAAAAGCCGTCTTGCATTGACATAAAGCGCATGAATACGCTCAATGGTATATACGCGATAAACGATTTCAGCAAGAATTGCCGCCTGGTAACCGGAACCGGTCCCAAGCTCGAGGACCCGATCATCTTTGGTGAGTGACAGCGCCTGGGTCATTTCCGCCACAATATAGGGTTGTGAAATCGTCTGCTGTTCACCGATTGGAAGCGGGAAGTCGCTGTACGCCTGATCTCTGAGGGCCTCACTTACAAACTGGTGGCGCGGGACTTTCCGCATCGCCGCAAGAACATTCAGGTCAACAATCCCCCGGGCCTCAATTTGTCGGCAAACCATCTCCTCCCGCTGTCGGGAATACTTCAAGGGTTCATTTGTCATCTGTTATCAAGTGTTCCATTTCTGGGAATTCCGTGCAGTGCTTTGTTTTTTATGCCTTTATGAGGTCTATTGGCTATCAAATCGCAACAACCGGGTCAAGGATTTAAGCATCCCGGAAAGGGATTTGCTCTATTATTTTTCCGCATGGAATTTCGCCCCTTGATTTTCAGTCAAGATCATCTTAGTGTGCAGCCATTTAAAATCGACCTGCCGACAACGGGAACATTCATGAACAGTACCAATACGTTATTTATCTCCTTTGTTTTAGGGATACTTTTAATCATTGCCGGTACCTTTGGATATGTGCTCATAGAGGGGTGGCCATGGCTTGACGCACTCTACATGACCATGATTACACTCTCTACCGTGGGCTATGGTGAAGTGCATACCGTCAGCAGTGCAGGCAGAATCTATACGATTTTTCTCGTTTTTTTCGGCGTCGGGTTTACACTTTTCGTGGCAGGGGCTGTCATGCAATTTGTGGTGGATGGCCGCTTGCGCGTTTTTCTAGGGAGGCGAAGATTGGATCATCAGATTAGCCAGCTAAGACATCACTACATCGTTTGCGGATATGGACGGATCGGCAGAGTCCTCTGCAAAAAACTTCGGCGCAAGACGATTGATATTGTTGTGATTGAAAAAGACGCCGAACTTATCCCCACGATGGAGGAAGACGGTGTACTCTATCTGTCTGGCAATGCGGCAGAAGAAGCAATACTGCAAAAAGCAGGCATTCAGCATGCCAAAATGCTTGTTTCGGTGCTTGCAACCGACACCGACAATGTCTTCCTGGTGCTGACCGCCCGTCAACTCAACCCCAACTTATACATTATTGCACGGGCCGGACGGGAGGAATCCGTCCTAAAACTCCAGGCAGCCGGGGCCAATAAGGTTGAATCGCCCTATTACATGGGGGCCGCGCGAATGGCAAACAGCATTTTACGACCGACTGTAACGGACTTTCTCGACTCCGCCTTTGCCCATAAGCGGAAAGATATCCAAATGGAAGAGCTACCGGTTAGCGCTTCATCATCCCTGGTGAATTTGATGTTGAAAGATTCCGGCATTCGCCCCAGCTATAATTGTATTATCATTGCTATCAAAACAGCCAAGGGAGAGATGGTTTTCAATCCATCTTTTGAAAACACCATTAATGATGGAGACACGTTGATTGCGGTGGGAGAGGTAGAAAATCTAGACCGGTTGGCAAAAACGCTATGCCCAAAAAAATAGGCCGCCAATTCCTGGTAGCATTTGCCACTTTCATTGGCAGCCTGGTTTTTAACGCTCGATACCGCTTGATTATATCTTATAGATTATCCTACTGTCAGTAATAATAATATCAACATATTTATCATGCGACTCCATCGGAACCTGACCAACCATCTGCTCTTCCAAAGCGATGGCGACCTTTCGCGCTGTCGCTGGTAGTTTGGGGATCAAAAGATCGTAATGACCGTCTCCGGATCCAATCCGCCCCCCCTTTTCGTCAAATGCCAGCCCCGGAATGATCGCAATATCAAGGCAATCGATGGGTACCTTCTTACATTTATTCACATCCGGCACCAAGTTACCATCGGCATCCGCAACGATGTCCTGGTCCGCATCGTCAATTTTGAAAAGCTGATGCTTGGATTGTTCGGGTCCGATAAATGGAAGCACCACTATTTTGTTTAGCATCAAGCTTTTTTCAATAATGCTCTTTGTGCTGATTTCATACCCCTTATGAAGATACAGCAGCGCGATTTTTGCCTCAAGGAAATTTGCAAATTCAAACAGCTTGCTGATAACTGTGTTCTGTTTTTCCGCTAATGTTTCTTCGGAAAGTCCATCCAGAACTGTCGCCATCTGTTCTCGCAATTCTCGTTTCTTTTCTTTTATTTCCTCCATACCCCTCTCCTGACAATTATTAACATTGTATGATATGTATTATATTTAAAAAAATCAATACTTAATTTTTTCAACAGATGTCGGCTTTTCAGAATTTATCCCCGATAAATTTCAGAGAAGGCATCCTTTGAAAAACAGGATAACGGTGCTATAGAAAAGATTGAACCAATTATGGCACCACCTGAAAATTTAGCGAAACCTGGAAAAAGAACCATCCAGAATAGCGATGGTACCCTGGTAAAAAGGATGACGTAATGAGTACACATGTTCATAAAAAAACCGCCCCCACAAAGATCACTGTCGGGATCTTAACCATCTCGACCACACGGACCCCAAAAACCGATAAAAGTGGCCAATGGATTCGTAAACGGGCTGAAAAAGAAGGGCACCAGGTGGTTTACCAGGGACTCGTGCCGGATGATGCGGCCGCGATCAGTGCGGCTGTGCTGGAAGCGATTCATACCCATCGCCCCGATGCGATCCTGATGACCGGTGGCACAGGCATCAGTGAAAAAGACGTCACCATCGAAGCGGTAAAACCGCTGCTAAAAAAAGAACTGACAGCCTTTGGCCCCATTTTTGCTCAACTTAGCTTTGAACAGATTGATTCAGCGGCGGTGATGTCAAGGGCCACGGCCGGCATCATCGAAAACACGATCCTGTTTTGCATGCCGGGAAGCCTCCGTGCCTGCAAGCTGGCATGCAAGGGCATTATCTTTCCGGAATTAGGACATCTTGTGCGCCATATCGTTACCGGATAGTGTTAAACCTACCCGGCTTATGATGCCCGAAGCTATTCAAGGTCCTTGCAAAAGGCATGACGATAACATGCTGCAAATTCATCATACTGAAATCGATGCTCCTGTGTCCCCTGGAACGAAATGGGGTAACTGGCACAAACAGCCCCCATATGAGCGGCTGCAATAAGATCTTTTCCCATAACAAGTCCTTTAAGAAGTCCCGCCCGGTAGGCATCCCCGGCACCCGTTGGATCAAGAACCTTCTCGACCTTAATTGCAGGAACAAATGTCTCCTGCTGCCGTGTCCTTACCAGAGAACCTTTTTCTGCAAGGGTTGTAATGATGGTGGGCGTCTGTTCGAGTATTTCCCCGTTGCTAAGCCCAGTGGCCTTTTTAATCAGTTCCAACTCATAATCGTTTGAAATTAACAATTGAGACCCGGTAATCATTTCAACAAGTTCCTGGCCACTCAAAGCAGGTATGGATTGGCCAGGATCGAAAACATACGGGATATTAAGCGATTTGAACGCTTGGCTGTAAGCAGTCATATCCTTCAGACAGCCGGGGGCAATAATCGCAATGGCATCATTGGTCGGTCCGCTCTCAAAAGAATAACGGGATTGATGCTTCATGGCGCCTGGGTTAAAACCGGTGATCTGATTGTCTGATAAATCGGTGGTGATATAGGCACTGGCAGTAAATTCCGAATCAACCCGCCGAATGCCCGTAATCGGGAGGTTGTTCTTTTGAAGCCAAGCCTCATATCGATCAAAGTCTTTCCCGGCAGTGGCGACAATAAGCGGTTTTTCTTCAAGAAGCCCAAGGCTGTAGGCGATATTGCCCGCGGTGCCGCCAAATCTTTCTTTCAAGCCATTTACCGTAAAACTGACATTTAAAATATGAATTTTATCCGGAAGAATATGATCGGAAAACTTGCCGGGAAAATCCATGATACGGTCATAGGCTAGAGAACCGGAAACATATATTTGCATAATTACTCCTTGTATTTTTATAATAGTACGCCATAAAGGTCTTTTTATGATAAAGTGGTGAAGACTATAGGGGAATCGGCACCGGGTGTCAATTTAAGCTCCGCAATGTTTCCAAATAGAAGAAAAAACTTGCGAATGGTCATAACCGACCCTATTTTGGTTAATGGATTATAAATTATTTCAGGGAGAATGCCATGGATAAAAAACTTGAAAAATTGATTAATACTGCCATTGACCGGGAAAAAGAGGCCTATGATTTTTATACAGGCCTTCTTTCTGAGATAACGGAAGAGGCAACCCGAAATACGATTGAATTTATCGCAAATGAGGAAAAAAAACATCGAGACTTCCTTGAAAAATACCGCAACGGTCGGTATGGTCCGGACACGCTAAAAATGAGTGATGTGGTGTACTATAAAATTGCAGAGTACCAGGAATCCCCTGATGTGGCACCGGATATGACAAGTGAGGATGTATTTCTGGTGGCCTCTCATCGGGAACTCCAATCTTATCATTTCTATAATGAACTGGCGGCAGCGCATCCTTCCAGTGATGTCAAGGAGGTACTCCTCAAAATGGCCAATGAAGAATTAAAACACAAGGAGAAAATGGAATATCTGTATTCAAACACGGCCTTTCCCCAAACTTCGGGGGGATAAAGATGATCCCCGGTGGATAAACTACTTTTTAAAAAGAAACCATATCAGTGTTTGAACTGCCCCATTCTTTGTGATAAATGCTAACATTATGAAAACATTCTTTAATGTGACCGATCTTGACACGGTTCGTTCATTTACATCTCTTTTCCCCCCAGTGGGCACCGAAACAGTTGATGTGCTTGAAGCCGCGGGGCGGGTTGCGGCACAGGATTTTCAGGCCAAGGAGAACCTACCGGCATTTTCTCGCGCCATTATGGATGGGTACGCCCTGAAAGCGGCATCCACTTTTGGTGCGTCTGAGGCCAACCCGGCCTATATCACCATTAAGGGGGGGGTCCCCATGGGCCGCCGGCCCGATTTATCTATCGGATCGGGGGAAGCGGCACGCATTTCGACCGGCGGTGCATTACCGGAAGGTGCTGATAGTGTCGTAATGATCGAACACGCCGAAGCCCTGGATAATCAGACAATCGAAGTCTATCGCAGTGTTGCCCCGGGACAACACGTGGTGCAGGTCGGAGAGGATTTCAAAATTGAAGACCACCTTTTTTCTGCCGGCCAGCGAATGCGTGCCCAGGAGGCAGGGCTTTTGGCAGCCTTTGGTATTGAATCGGTCAAAGTGTATAAAAAGGCCCGGGTGGGCATTATCTCAACCGGTGATGAAATTGTGCCCATCACCGAAACGCCTCCATATGGGAAAATTCGCGATATTAACTCCTATTCCCTTGCCGCTATGATAAAAGCGGCCGGTGGTATTGCAGTGAATTACGGCATTGTCAATGACGATCCCGTGTCTTTGTTTGGCGTATGCCGTAAAGCTCACACGGAAACAGACATGGTCATCATTTCCGGGGGCAGTTCCGTCGGCGTCCGGGACTACACCATAGAAGCACTTTCACAGTTGCCCACATCCGAAATTCTGGCCCATGGTATTACCATAAGCCCGGGAAAACCCACCATCCTTGCCTCTGCAGGGCATAAACCCGTCTGGGGACTTCCCGGGCATGTGGTATCAGCGATGGTCGTATTTGAAGCCGTTGTCAAACCATTTCTGAATAGAATAAATGGCGCAGATCCAAAAAGTTCCAGCCATTTTCAGGTCTCCGCCAGAATGACGCGAAATGTGCCCTCAGTTCTGGGCCGCACTGATTTTATCCGTGTTCAGCTTTCTGACAAAAACGGAGAATATTGGGCAACACCGGTGTTGGGGAAATCCGGACTCATACGCACCCTGGTAGAAGCAGATGGCCTCGTGGCAATCGATATGAATACAGAAGGCCTTGAAAAAGGGGCCAACGTAAACGTTATTTTGGTATAGCACAAAGCAATCAAGACGATATGACGACAACTCGTAATGTTTATTTAAAAATGAAGTCCCTCACAGAGGCCCGGGCCCTTTTATTCCAAAGGTTTATGGACTATCGTCCTATGGCGGTTGAAACCCTTTCGGTGCCCGATGCGGTGGAACGGGTGTTGGCAGCCCCGGTGGTGGCGAACATGTCCTCACCCAATGCCCATATCGCGGCCATGGATGGCGTTGCCGTAAAAGCGGCTGACACCTATGGTGCCGCTGAAAACAATCCCACAACGCTCACCATTGGCCAGAATGCCTTCTGGGTCAATACCGGGCATCTTATCCCGGCACCTTGCGACGCCGTCATTATGGTAGAGCACCTTAATCTGATTGAAGAAGATCGATTTGAGATTGATGCCCCAGCGTTTCCCTGGCAGTATGTCCGGAAAATGGGGGAAGATATTGTCGCTACCGAACTTTTATTTCCCCAAAACCACAAGATCACCCCCTACTGTGTCGGTGCCCTCCTGTCCGGTGGTGTGTTCGAGGTGACGGTGCTTAAAAAGCCGCTTTTAGCGATCATACCAACCGGGAACGAGCTTGTGGATTGGCGTTCCACATCGAAACTGTTGCCAGGGCAGGTATTGGAAACCAACTCCTTTGTATTGGGTAAAATGGCAGAAGCTGCCGGGGCCCAGTTTGAACGGGTCGACATGCTGATCGACGCGGTGGACGTGATTGCAAGCGAAGTCGAAAAAGTGGCAAAAGGCCACGCGGATATGGTCCTCATATTAGGGGGATCTTCTGCCGGATCTGAAGATTTTGCCAAGCGCGTCATCAGCGAACTCGGCACGATCTTGGTTCACGGTGTCACAATGATGCCCGGCAAACCGGTAATCTTAGGGGAAATCAGCGGAAAGCCTGTTTTCGGTATTCCCGGATACCCGGTTTCCGCGATCATGGCATTTGAGCAATTTGTCGCCCCCCTCATCCAAAGGATGCTGGGACAACCTGAAGACACAAGGCCCAGCCTTGAAGTGGTACCCACCCGCAAAATTGCCTCTAAACTGGGCCTTGAAGAATTCATTCGGGTCAAGCTTGGAAAAGTGGAAGACCGTATTGTGGCCACCCCGCTTCCCCGCGGTGCCGGCACTATTACTTCCATTACTGAAGCAGACGGCATCATCCGCATCCCGAATCATTTGGAGGGAATTTCAGACGGCATAACGGTTACCGCCGAATTGCTTCGCCCAATGACCAACATTCAAAACACCATTGTGGTGGTGGGCAGCCATGATAATACCCTTGATTTGTTGACCAATGAAATTCGTGCCCGGCATGGTTACCTCACCCTTTCCTCCAGCCACGTCGGAAGCCTTGGTGGGTTGATGGCCATAAAAAAGAAGGCCTGTCATCTTGCCGGCGCCCATCTTCTCGACACCACCGATGGCACCTATAACACGTCATACGTTAAAAAGTACCTGCCGACAGAACGAATTCATATGGTCACCCTTGTTTACCGGGACCAGGGGTTTATCGTGCCAAAAGGAAACCCCAAAAGTATCACGGGCATCACGGACCTTGCCAGAGAGGACCTGAGTTTCGTAAACCGGCAGGCCGGCTCCGGCACCCGAATTTTACTTGACTACAAGCTATCGCAAAGCAATATGTCACCCGATCAGATCTCGGGATATGCAAACGAAGAATTTACCCACATGTCTGTAGCGGCAGCTGTCTTGAGCGGCGCGGCAGATGTTGGCCTTGGCATTTATGCAGCTGCAAAGGCCCTTGATCTGGATTTTATCCCGGTGGTGACCGAACAGTATGACCTGCTGATTCCGGACGTTCATTTTGACACAACACCGATTCAATTTCTTTTGAAAATCATTCAAGACAAAAAATTTAAGGAGCGGGTAGAGGCACTGGGCGGGTATCATACAGAAAAAACCGGCCACATCGTTACGGTCGGTTAAAAATCAGCCTGCCGTGCCGGATTGTACCCCGTTCACAGGCAGCCATGCAGAGGTGATGATTGGATACATTTCATGCCATGTTATTAGGGGCCATACAGGGACTCACCGAATTTTTGCCGGTAAGCAGCTCCGGCCACCTGGTCTTGTTCCAAAATTTGTTCGGGCTTCATGACCCGGAACTTTTTTTTGATATCTGTTTACATATGGGAACCCTGATCGCCATTTTTTTAGTGTTCTGGAAAGAAATCGGTACCATTTTGTCAACGCTGTTTCAATTACCAAAACTGGCTCAACGCGCCGGCGGGCTGAAGCCCCTCATCAAGGACAATGAATCGGTCCGTATTGTTCTGTTCATTTTGGTCGGCACCATCCCGACCGGATTGCTGGGCGTTTTTTTCAAAGATCTTGCCGATCACCTATTTGCAAACCTCCGGCTGGTTGGTCTCATGCTGCTGGTGACCGGCACCCTGCTGTGGATAACGCGACGGCTTGAGACCACCGGAAGACCGATCCCGGCAATGACGATAAAGGATGCTGTCATCGTCGGCATTGTACAGGGGCTTGCCATCATTCCAGGGATCTCACGGTCCGGCGCCACCATCTCCACAGCTCTTTTAATGGGTATTGATCGGGAGCTGGCCGGCCGCTATTCATTTCTTCTCTCTATTCCGGCAATTGTTGGCGCATTGATGATCAGTATAGATGGAGAGATGATGCAACAAAGTTCCGCGTCATTGAATGTCATTCTCATGGGTACGGCCATTGCGTCATTGGTTGGTTATCTGTCACTGCTTGTGCTCATGCGTCTCGTAAAAAAAGGAAAACTATCTGCGTTTTCACCCTACTGTTGGGGGGTGGGATTGCTGGCATTTGCATATACGCTTATTTGAAAGGAGGCTTTCCGTGTTGAATCCTACGATTTTCAGAGAATATGATATCAGAGGCATTGTGGGTAAAGATCTGGACGATGAGGGGGTTAAAGATATAGGCATGGGCATTGGGACCTACCTTCGTCAGCATGGGTGTACCCATATTACCGTCGGTCGCGATTGCCGCCTTTCCTCAGATGATTATGCCCAACTGGTCATCCAGGGATTGGTTGCCACCGGGTGTCACGTCACCGATATTGGCGTCTGTACCACCCCCATATCGTATTTTTCAATCCGCCATTTAAACAAAGAAGGGGGCGTCATGGTCACGGCCAGCCATAACCCACCGGAATATAACGGGTTTAAAGTCTGCAAGGGGCTCGAGTCCGTCTTTGGCGACCAAATACAGGAAATATATAAAATTATTACAGAAAAGAATTTTGTCACTGGCCAGGGAGGCATTGACACGGCGGATGTAAAGCCGGATTACATTGATTATATAATCAGGAATATTTCAATCGACACACCGTTAAAAGTGGGTGTAGACGCTGGAAACGGCACAGCTGGACCGATTGCCGTGCCGATCTTAAAGAAACTCGACTGCGAGGTATTCGATCTTTACTGCAATATGGACGGTCGGTTTCCGAACCATGAGGCAGACCCCACCGTCTTGAAAAACATGACAGACCTGGTGGCACTGGTTCGTGAAAAAAAACTTGATATCGGTATTGGGTTTGATGGCGATGGGGATCGCATCGGGGTGGTCGATAATGAGGGCAATTTGGTGTTTGGCGATCAGCTGATGATTATTTTTTCAAGGGAAATCCTCTCCAGAAAGCCTGGCGCCACCTTCATTTCGGAAGTTAAATGTTCAAAAACCATGTACGACGACATCAAAGCCAACGGCGGTAACGCCATCATGTGGAAAACCGGCCATTCGCTCATCAAGCAAAAGATGAAAGAAGAAAAGGCGGAACTGGCCGGGGAAATGAGCGGACACATCTTTTTCAGCGATCGATATTTCGGGTATGACGATGCTGTATATGCCGCCTGCCGGCTGTTAGAAATTCTTTCAGCCACGGGGAAGAAGATTCCCGAACTTTTGGCGAATGTCCCCAAAACCTATTCAACTCCTGAAATTCGCGTTGACTGTCCGGATGCCATCAAGTTTTCGGTCGTAGAGCAGGTAGCAGCACGCTTCCGTACCCAATACAATGTCATCGACATTGACGGGGTCCGGGTGCTTTTTGATGACGGATGGGGGCTGGTCAGGGCATCCAACACGCAACCGGCCCTGGTGCTCAGGTTTGAGGCCCTTTCTGAAGATCGCCTAAAAGAGATTCGACACCTCATTGAATCGACCCTGGAGGATGTAAAAAAGCAGGATAAGCAATAAGTAAAAGGAGACATCTATGGGAGAACGAGGGGCCTGGCGCTCAAACACCGGTTTTTTACTAGCAGCTATCGGATCTGCAGTCGGGCTAGGGAATATTTGGCGGTTTCCGTATGTGGCTTATGAAAATGGCGGTGGTGCTTTTTTAATTCCCTACGTGGTTGCGTTATTGACAGCCGGCATCCCGATTTTGATGCTGGAGCTTTCCCTGGGGCAAAAAAAAAAAGCGTCTGCCCCCATGGCGTTTGCAACAATTGATTCCAAATGGGAATGGCTTGGCTGGTGGTCGGTCTCCTTCGTAATGTTCGGTATTGTCCTCTATTACATTGTGGTCATCGGCTGGTGCGCCAATTACATGCTCTTTTCTGCCTTAAAGAGTTGGGGCACAGACACCAACAGCTTTTTTTTCAACGATTTTCTTTCCATATCGGGCGGTGTCTGGAAACTAAAAGGCCTTAACATTTCCGTTGTAGTGGCTATTTTCATCATCTGGTTTATCAATTGGCTCATTACTTATAATGGCATCGAAAAGGGCATTGAAAAAGCGGTCAAGCTGATGATGCCGCTCTTATTCCTCATTACGGTCATTATTATCGGCTGGGCCGTATCCCTTGAAGGTGCCAAAGAAGGCATTCGCCTCTATACCACACCCGATTTCAGTAAAATCAGAAATATAAAGGTATGGATCGATGCCTACGGGCAGATTTTCTTTTCCCTCTCCTTGGGGTTTGGCATCATGATCGCCTATGCGTCTTACCTCCCACGGCAAACCAATATTTTAAAAAATAGCCTCATTGTGGGCTTCTCCAATAGTTTTTATGAGGTGTTTGCCGGGTTCGGGGTCTTCAGCATACTGGGATACATGGCCCTCAAACAGGGAAAGCCCATAGAAGAGGTCGTGACTAGCGGTATCGGGCTCGCGTTCGTGGCGTATCCCCAAGCGATTTCTCTGCTGCCCATGGGACAGGTTTTCGGCATCCTGTTCTTCTTCCTGCTAACCATTGCCGGCATCTCTTCTTCCATTTCCATCATCGAAGCCTTTGCCTCTGCCGTTATTGATAAATTTGACGTCCCCCGCCGCAAGATCATTACCACCGTCTGCATCATTGGTTTTTTCGGCTCGTTGCTGTTCAGCACCCATGCCGGGCTCTTCTGGCTTGATATCGTGGATCATTTTTTGAACCATTTCGGTCTGGTGACCGTGGGGATATTAGAAGCACTGGTCATTGGGTGGATTTATAAAACCCATCGGCTTAAAAACCACATTGTTGACAATTTGGGGCTTTCCGGAAGCAAGCACCAGGTGTTTAAGTACGTCATATTACAAATTTGGATGTATTGTATCAAATTCATCACCCCGATCGCACTGGGGATGGCCCTGATCTACAGCCTGATCGAAGAATTTAAAACGCCCTATGGCGGATATCCGGTTTCCGGCATTGTCGTCCTGGGGATCGGATGGCTTTTGGTCACCCATGTCTTTGCATTTGGACTGAGCGGACTTCCCTGGAAAACTGAAAAGTGACAATCACCTCTTGTTTGGTAAAGAGAAAAATCAATGCAAAAAAACCCTGTATCACTGGTTCGCTATGAAAAATCAATAGAATCTGTTCGAAAAGCAGTCGAGTTGTCAAAAGGGTTCGACCATCTTACCCATAACGCCCGGGTGTTTATCAAACCCAATATCGTCTTTTGGACAACATCCGTTCCCTTTCCCAAATGGGGCGTTATCACAACATCACGGGTTATCGAAGACATGGTGGTGCTGCTAAAAGAGCACGGCATTGACCACATTACCATTGGGGAAGGAATTGCCGCAAACCCCCGAAATAAAGAAATTCCCAAACATGCCTTTGAAACCCTGGGATATGGCGTTTTAAAGAAGAAATATGGGGTCAACACAATCAATGTCATGGAGCGGCCCTTCCGAAAGGTCGATCTGGGAGATGACATCCATTTAAATTTCAACGTCGATATCCTGGAAAGCGACTTTATCGTCAACCTGCCGGTCATCAAAACCCATAGCCAGACCGTTGTCAGCTTGGGCATTAAAAACCTGAAAGGGATGATCGATGTTCCGTCCCGAAAAAAATGCCACAGCACCGACACCCAGAAAGATTTGAATGTCATGATTGCCGGCCTGTGGAAAAAAATGCCGCCGATGCTGACACTCCAGGACGGCATTTACACCCTGGAACGGGGGCCATGGTTTGATGGAAAGGCCCATCGGAGCAATCTTCTGGTGGCATCAACGGATATTCTTGCCGCAGATTTGGTGAGCGCAAAAATTTTGGGCTATGACATGGACGATGTCCCCCATTTAAAGCACGCCATGACCCAACGTGAAAGTGGCTTTACTTTATCCGATATTGAAGTGATTGGAGAGGCGATTGAATCGGTCGCCAAACACCATGCGCATGGGTTTGCATATCAGGCAAGCGACAAAGGTGATATGCCGGTGGGGCTTTCCCGCTGCGGCATAGAGGGACTTTACTACCGAAAGTATGATCTTTCCATCTGCACCTATTGCTCCCATATAAACGGAACGGTTTTGTCGGCAATTCGCTCCGCCTGGCAGGGAACCCCATGGGAAGACGTGGAAGTACTGACCGGCAAGATCATGAAACCCCAGCCCGGCATGAAGAAGACCATTTTACTGGGGAAATGCATGTGCAAGGAAAACAAGGGGCACCCCGACATCAAAGAAGAAATTCTTGTGCCCGGTTGCCCCCCGAAATCCGAAGATATTTTTGCAGCACTGCGCAAGGCCGGCATCACACCGGACCCGAAGTTCATTGAAAAAATTGAGAAACTTCCAGCTTCTTTTATGGCGCGGTATGCCAAAAAACCGGCGTTTGACGAGTCCTTTTTTCGGATAAAAGAGATCTAATCCAGACTGCTGCCCGCAAAAAAACCCATTCGGACGGCTGTGCCCACCTTTCCGACCGCCTCGCAATCCCCCACAAGCCGGGTCTTGGTATGATATTTCGCCTTGATTGCTTCTGCCAGCTTATTGTTCTTCTTCATACCAAAGGCCGTCACAATCGTATCCGCAGGTATAACGTCCGTCGTGCCATCCGCTTTTTGAACATGAACACCCGTTTCATCCATGGCGGTAACTTTGTTGCCGGTACGGATGTCGACCCTGGCGTCTCGCAGTTTTGCCTTCAGGGATACCGTATTAAAGGGCATCATATCCTTTGCAATGTCATCCACCATCTCAACGATGGTGACATGCTTCCCATGCGCATCAGCCAGTTCCAGCGCGCAATCGCACCCGGAAAGGCCGCCGCCACAAACAACGACGTTCACGCCTTTCACCGCATCCTTATTTCGATGGGCGTCAATCACATTTATGACGTTGGGGCCATCTATGCCGGGAATCGGAAGGGTCATGGGGATGGCGCCGGTAGCAACGATGATCCGATCGGAAGCCGCCAATATTTCATCATCAGCGGTAACCGCCGTGCCCAGCCTCAAATCGATACCGAGTTTTTTGACTTGCACCTCATACCAGTCCACCAGCGCCCGCAATGGTCGCTTAAAATCGGGGGTTGCTGCCACCGCCAGCTGCCCCCCAACGATGCCCTCTTTTTCAAATAAGCTAACCGTGTGCCCCTGCAAAGCGGCAACGCGCGCCGCCTCCATTCCGGCAGGGCCGGCACCGACAATGACAACGTGTTTTGGGGTTGCTGCCGGTTGAAGTTGAAACCGCTTTTCGTTTAATGCCTGGGGGTTCACGGAACAGCTCAACTTTGTGTCGCGGCCTACAATACGGCCGACGCAATCCTCATTGCAGCGGATGCAGGGGCGAACATCCTCTCGCCGGCCATGCATCAGCTTATTGGGCATCTCCGGATCGGCGATCATCTGGCGCCCGAACATGATGAAATCCGCATTTCCCGACGCAATAAGCGCAGCGGCTGTTTCCGGCGTATGGTTGCCGGAATTGAGAATCGGAATCTTGACCGCTTTCCGTGCGGGTTCACAGACATAGGCCAGACACGCATCCCCCAGATAGGTGGGGGGAAACACATAGTCCACAGACTCCCAGGCACCGGCATCCACATCAATCGCATCAACACCTTCCGCCTCCAGAAATTGAATGAGGGGCATGCTGTCCTTCAGGGTGCGCCCCCCTTCAAAACAGTGATCGAGGGCAATTCTGAAAATAATCGGCATGTCCGGCCCAGCCCCTTTGCGGATCGAACGGATAATTTCCCGGGGAAACCGGGCCCGGTTCTCTTCAGAGCCACCGTATTCATCCTCTCGCTTATTCCACAGGGGAGACATAAACTGATCGATCAAATACCCGGCATGTCCGTGAATTTCGATCGCATCAAACCCTGCTTTTTTTGCCATTGACGCCGCATCTTCGAACTGCTGCATGATGCGCTGTATTTCTTCAACGCTCAAAGGGTGACAGATCACGTCCGGAAGAAAGAGCGCCGGCACCGGGGAAGCGGACACCGGAGGACCGCCTTGCCACATCGTCCCGTTGTATCGGCCTTCACCACAGGTCAGTTGTGCACAGATTCTGGCGCCATACCGTTGCACCGCCTCGCACAGTTCCGTTAATCGGGGAAGAGCATAGGCGTCTTCCATGACGTTGTTCACAGAGCCCCTTGCGGATTCTTTGGAAATATACTGAACGCTGGTAATGATCATTCCTGCCCCGCCCTTTGCCCTGGCCTCAAAATAATCGATTTCTTCGGTACTGACACAGCCGTCCGGATTGGCGGAATGCGTGCCCATGGGAGACATGACAATTCTGTTTTTCAATTCCAAGTTACCGATTTTAAAGGGTGTAAACAGGCTATCATAATTTTGTAGCATACTTCCAGGCCTCCTATTAATAAAAAATTGAATCAGTAATTGCTAGCAGTGTTGAGCATTTCAATGGCAGACCGATCGAGGTCGAGTTTCGAGCCTTCGATCAGGTCATTCAGCTGTTTCTGGCTTGTTGCGCTGACGATGGGAGCGGTAACACCGGGACTTTTAAGCATCCATGCGATGGATACTTTCGCCGGCGTTGACGCAAGTCCGCCTGCCACCTCGTCCAGCGCTTTGAGGATACGAAATCCCCTGTCGGTCAGATACGTTTCAACAAATCCGCCACGTGCCCGATCGGTCAGGTCTTCTTTCGAGCGGTACTTTCCGGTAAGAAAGCCGTTAGCCAATGAAAAATAGGTGATGACGCCCAACCCCTCTTTCATGCACAACTCTTTAAACTCCGTTTCAAAGCCCTCGCGATCATACAAATTATACAATGGTTGAAAACTTTGATACGGGGGATACCCCTGTTCTCTACTCAGGTCCATGGCCTCAGAAAGCCGCGCTGCGCTGAAATTGGACGCCCCGATGAATCGAACCTTTCCCTGCTTGATCAACTCTGCATAGGTTTCAAATGTTTCTTCCATGGGGGTTTCCGGATCATCCGCATGGGACTGGTATAAATCGATAACATCCGTTTGCAAACGCCTTAAAGAGTCTTCTACTGCACTCAGAATATACGCCTTTGAGAGACCTTTCCGGCCCGGCCCCATTTCCCAACCAACCTTGGTGGCAATGACAACCTTGTCTCGGTTGCCCCTGCTTTTTAGCCATTTTCCGATAATGGTTTCAGACTCTCCACCCTGGTTTCCGGGAGCCCAATTAGCGTATACGTCCGCCGTATCGATGAAATTCAGACCTGCGTCCACAAGGGCATCAAGCAAATTAAAGGATGCTGCTTCATCTACGGTCCACCCAAACACATTCCCGCCAAAAACGATGGGTGGAACCTTCAGATCTGAATTTCCAAGTCTTCGTTTGTTCATTTATTACCTCCGAAACTAGTTTTGAGCATCACGGCTGAACGTCCGCTACGGCGTCAGAACAATTTTGGCAACGTCCCTTTGCGCAGCCAGTTCAAAAGCAGTGCTTGCTTCATCCAAAGGAAAGGTTTTGCTCACAAGCGCCTCCAGGGAGATAATCCCCTCGGTAATCAACGCCACCGCACGTCGCCATGTTGTGGAAGAATGGCCACCCGAACCGATAATCGTTTTATTGTAGGAAACCATGGAACTGGGATTAAAGGCGGCATTATCCTTATAGGTGCCTGTGGAAACGACCTTACCCCAAGGTTTTGCCAAATTCAAGGCCTGGGAAAATGCCGCTGCACTGCCGGATGCCTCAAATACAAAGTCGAACCCTTCCCCATTCGTTAGGTCCATGGCTTTTTCGAATGCATTTTCCTTTTCCACATCCATGACGTGCTGCGCACCGAGCGTTAATGCCAAATCAAGCCGGGTACCATCCGTTCCGGTGCCGGCCATGAGCAAGTTGGTCGCACCCGCCGCTTTCAGCGACAGCAATACCATAAGACCAATGGGACCAGGCCCTAACACCATCGCCGTGTCACCCAGTTTGATGTCGGATTTTTCCACGCCATGAAAGCCGACACAGAGGGGCTCCAATAAGCTCGCGGCTTCAAAACTCACATGATCCGGAATCTTGAAGATGGGGGCCGCCTCCGGGAGCCGCATAAACTCGGCCATACCGCCATTGGCATTCAGCCCGAGAATCCCCTGATAGCAAAAGTCCTGTTTCCCCCCCCGGCATAAATCACAACTACCACAGGGTGTAAGGGGAGAGGATACAATGCGGTCCCCCACGGCCACCTTTGTCACTTTTTTCCCAATCTCTACGACCTGTCCGGAGAACTCATGACCCAGGACCACTGGAAGTTCTAGCAGCTTATCCCACCAATTTTCCCCTGTTTTGCTTTCCTCCCATCTGTAAAGCTGAACATCAGAGCCGCAAATACTGCTCGCCCCGACCTTTACCAAAACATCATTGTCCCCTATCTCGGGATCGTCGATATTCGTGATCTCAATGCCCGGCGCTTTCGTTGTTTTCAATATTGCTTTCATTTTTTCTCCGATCAATTACAATTTTAGGTTGTTATTTAAACGGCAAACTCCTTTATGGCTGAAAACTGGCGGATGGTAGTATCAAACGTTTCCCTTGCGGCTGTGTCCAGCGGTTGCTTCCGCAGTTGTTCAGACAGAATTTCAACACCGAACGGGCCGGTGTATCCTGTTGCCAAGACCGCTTCTATAAAACCGGGAACATCGAAATCGCCCTGACCACATAGTTTTCGCCTGTGGATCGTATCCTCAAATAGGGTGCCGACGGGTTCCTGGTCGGCATCACTCAGTTCCACTGATACAATAAGTTCTTTTGGTAGGCTGCGAATTTCTTGGTAATCAATACCGCCACGATTAACGTGCCAGATGTCCAACAGCAAACCACCATTTTTCGTATCCGTCCCTGCTGAAATGGCCAGTGCCGTATCAAGGTTCCGGATGTTGGAAAAGGGGATAACTTCTAATCCCACAAGGGCGCCTGAATTGGAAGCCTCCCTGCATAGGTCGTTGAAGCACCGCGCCATATGTTCGACAGGCCAGTCATCTTCCTCAAGACCGCCGGAGACTTTCAGATGACGAGCGCCGAGTTTTTCCGCCGCTGTCAGTAAATCTTTTCGAATAATATCCGACTTCCGGCGCCGATCGCCGTCTGTAAACCAGTCAAAAAGAACCTCAAGTTCAAGATGCTTCATACCATTGGCCTCCAGAATGCGTTTCATTTCCGGAAACCCATATCGTTCGACCACCACCAACAAATCGGCATGCTTAAGTCCGATCCCCTTGTAACCAACTCGCGCGGCAGCTTCCACCCGGTCCCGGAAATCAAATGGACTCGTATCATTTTTCTCAAAGGATTTTATGTTGGCGGCAAGATCTATGTAGCCGCCAAGCGTCCAGTAACCTGCAAGTAGTTCAACCGGATATTTCATCATAGATCTCCTGGGTTATCGTTATCGATTACAGTCGGCATACCGGGTCTTTTCCACCCCCAACTCGGGCAGTAGAAGGCCATTATAAACCATGACCCTACTATTTGAACTGACCCCAGTGCTGTAGGAACGTAATAAATTAAAATCGTCTATGTCTAGATAGTTGTCCAGCCGCCATCAACAGGATAAATGCCACCAGTGCACATGCAAGATTCGTCCGAAGCAAGGAATAGAACCATGGGCGATATCTCGTCCGGGGATATCATTCGACTTATGGGTTGCCTGGACAAAAGTTCTTTCATGTTCGCCTCTAATTCTTCAGGAGAGATCTCCTGCCCAAACTGATGATGGATCGGCGTATCCACCACTCCCGGAAGAATGACATTTACCCGGATTCCCTTATCTGCGTAGTCTAACGCTGCAAGCCGTGTAAGACCAACAACGGCATGTTTCGATACACAATAGGCGCTGGCGTAGGGTATGGCTACAACCGACATCGTGGAGCCTGTATTGATGATGGAGCCACCGCCGGTTTTTAGCATTTCCGGAACTGCATGTTTGATACCCAGAAAACACCCCTTGGTGTTGATGCTCATGACCCTGTCATAGGTCTCCTCAGAGCAATTGGCGATATCTGTGGGCTCTTGCGTAATCCCGGCGTTATTGAAGAGAATGTCAAGTTTACCGAATGACCGCACTGCGGTTGTCATAATGTTTTTTACTTCATCTGATTTTGTAACATCACACCGCACAAATTCTGTCTTACCGCCGGCAGCCTTCAGTTCATCCGCCAGTAATTTTCCGTCTTCTTCCAGAATGTCTGCGATAACCACGCCAGCCCCTTCTTTAACAAAAAGCCTGGCCGTCGCAGCACCTATACCCCGAGATCCGCCAGTAATCACTGCGGATTTTCCTTGAAGTCTTCCCATCATCATCTCCAATTTGTTTTCAATTCATTTAGGATAAATATCATCCGGCTCCGGTGGCTCAGAATCGAGTGAAGGTTTAAAAATCTCTGAAATAAACCCCAAATCTTTGGTGGAATCGCAATACGCAAAGTCCGACCCCAAAATCTTCCCACCTTGAACGATTTTCGCATCTTGTTTTTGAAATAGAACCAAGGCGTCATCATAATTTTCAACATCGAACAGCAAGTGGTGAATCCCGTCGCCATGTTTTTCTAAAAATTTCGAATAGATACTTTGGTTATCCAGGGGCTGGACCAATTCAATCTGGGCGGTACCGATGGATGCACTGGCAACACGCATTGCAAATTTTTGGGGCTTTCCATAGACCGTTGTGTCTTTTGTTTTTTCCGGTAAAAGCTCGTATATCGACCATGGTCCGATGCCATACTCATCTGCGTACGTCTTGACCATCGCCATACAATCTTTGACCACAAGGCCAATTCGGGCAATTCCCCTAAAAACGGCATCCTCTGGCATCTTCATCTCTCCTTTAGCCAGTTGATTGCAGAAAATTCTGCATCGAATAACGATAGTTTGAACCCAACATTGCTCAATTCGGTTGCAGTAAACTTATGCGAGCGGTCTTTGAGAATGATAGCAAAAATCTATTCTACTAGTTAACGCCGGTAAGAACGCCTAATCCCGGCCATGAACATTGGTGAGTTCGTCTGGAAGCGGCATGATCGCATCTTCAGTGAAAGATTTCATTTTCCAACCGTCCGATGTTCGGGCAAAATGGAGCTTATACCTTACATAGACATGAATGACGAGCCCGGCTTTGGACTTTCCGTTGCCAATCGCGTAGTTGGTACAAAAAGCCTCATCGTCTTCCAACCGGTCCACATTGAAATTGGTTATAAGGTGAGCGTGATGGGTCATGTCCCCAAAGACCTGTTCGAAAAAACCTCGCACTGCGGCTTTTCCCTCAAATCGGGGGAGGCCGATCCCGGTTACATCAAACACCGGGGCCTCTGTAAAACAGGCCATGAGACCGTCCAAATCGGTAAGCGAGTCTACAGCCTTGCAATAGGCATTAAGGACGTCCTGCAATGCCTGCCGGTCTTCGATTTTCTTTATCCGAGCTTCTAAATCTGTCATAACTTTCCTCCGTGTTTATTGTTTTCCGAAATATTCTAATAGGACAAGTCAGCACTGTTGGTTAAACAAATTTCATGCCAGCACCCCATCTCCCCCTTAAAAACCTTTTAACAGTTTGATATTTTATGATTTATATAAAAGCCTAAAAAATGAAGTGCCGCCGGATACCGCCCAATAAAATAATATAACCGTCATATTTGGCTAAAAATAAAGAGGCTGGCAAAACACAATTCAGCCCCTTGATCTAAAGTTTGGGATTACCCTGCTTGGCCATAACACTCATAACATATTGTTATATTTAATTATTAATATTATGGACAAGGGTCTTTTAACACGCACGCAGGCGCTATTTTCCTAGATATCGTCAAATATTGCTAAAATCGCAAAATATAACCTGCAATCGGCTCTCAGCAATATGATCCTACCCCGGGAAAGTATAAAGCGCGGAAACTCCATATACGGCAACACGCCCCTATTTGGGATAAATATCATCGGGCACTTTCGGCTCGAAATCGGGTTGAACTTTATAAATTTCAGAGATAAGCCCAAGGTCCTTGGTGGTGTCCAAATACGCGAATTCGTTTCCTTCGAACTTGCCGCCCTGGATAATTTTGGCACCCCGTTTTTGCAAAAAATTCGACGTATCATCATAGTTTTCAACATCGAACAGCAAATGATGAATGCCGTCGCCATGCGCTTCAAGAAATTCCGCATAGATATTATGGTCATCCAGGGGCTGAATCAGCTCTATCTGGGTCGTTCCGATGAATGCGCTGGCAATACGCATCGAAATTTTTTGAGGCCTTCCATGAACCGTGGCATCTTGAATCGTATCCGGTGAAATTTCGTATATGGACCATGGCCCGATACCATATTCATCTGCATATGCTTTGACCATTGCCATACAATCCTTGACCACGAGACCAACCTGTGCGATTCCCTTAAAAACTGGCTTTACCGACATATGTATATCTCCTTAGAATAAAATAATCCGAACCAATACTGAAAAAACTATCCTTCATCACTTCGGGTACACCGCATCAATTCATGAGCTGACTCGTGCTTGATCACCAGGTGGTCTCGGGCGATCGTTCCCGGTGGCAGCTGGCTATTGTCAAGAACCGAAGTAAAAAGCGGTGGCAGCGGATCTCTCCGCATCATCAACTTCATTGCCTTCTCGCCATCGTAAGGAACCAACTGACGTTTCGCAGTGGATGGGGTGACGATAACCGCCGGCCGGGTCATCTGACTGTCCGGCATATCTTCCAGGTCTCTCCGATCGCCGTACGTTTGTTGGAGGCTTTCCAATGTTCCAAAATCAAGCGCCCTTGTGGGGCAGGACATAACGCACTGTGGATTTTCACCCTGCTCCAGGCGATCAATGCACATATTGCATTTTTGTGCCGGCACATCAGGGGCATCACTTTCAAACACCGGAGCGCCATAAGGGCAAAGCTCATAGCACTGCCGGCAGCCGGTGCACGCCTCCTGGTCGATAAGCACAGCACCGTATTTGTCTTCTTTATAAATGGCATCTACCGGACAGGCATCGATACACGACGGCTGCTCACAGTGATAGCAAGGGATCCAACGATAGTGAAGCCGAATGTCCGGAAAGCTTCCTTTCTCATATTCATATACCCGTAAGTATTTTAGGGGTCCGGGCGGCAGTCCATTCAAATTCTTGCACGCAACCGAGCAGGTCTTGCATCCCGTGCAACAGCTTTGATCGAAATAAAATCCATATTGTGGCATTATTCACCCTCCCATTTCTCGATTTGAACAAGACCCTTGGCCGGATAAAACCCGACAACGGTATCCGGCAAATCGGTGTTGTGCGTAAGGAAATTGGCCGATCCGCCGCGGTCTATCCCATCCGGCATCAGGCGGCTTTTCTCCTTACCGGGACGGTACCATCCGCCATGATGAACAACGACATTTCCGGGGACGATTCGCCACGTCACATAGGCCGGCAGGATCATTTCACCAATGTCATTGTAGACCCTTACCGGATCATCATCTTTTATACCACGGGATACGGCATCCGGAACGCTCATCCATACCGCGTGCCGGTAACAGTCATCTCTGAGCAGTGGATTGTTGTCGTGCCAAGAGTGTACCCGATAATAGGCATGGGGAGATGACATAAGCAGGGGATATTCCTTCGCATCCTCACTATAAAATGTATCCTTTCCCCCCTTGGTCATCTGGGCCACCGGTGGCAACTTTCCTCCCCCGTAGCACCGGTTGCCCACCTGGGCTTCGTTCTCAGAAAGATATTCCTTACCCTTGGCCAGTAGTTCCGAGTGAAACTCGAGCTTGCCGGAGGCGGTACCACTGAACGGGTTCTCCCCTTTTTCCACCAGGTTTTTAAACGGATAATAAGGGTCCTTCGGTGAATCAAAACGGAAAATCGGTTTTTTGAGAAACTCTTCCCAGCTCGGTGGCTTCAGGGGGGCAATTTCCGGCATGACCGCCCATTCCTCATACGCCTTTCGGTCATCTTCAAGCAATGCTTCATACCACCTGTCGTGGGGCACATCGACCATATTCGGTTTATACTGATCCGCAATCCCGAGCTTCTTCGCCACCTGGGTCCAGAACCATTCCACCGGCCGGATGTCGCCCGGCGGATCGATGCATTTCTGCCGCAAGATGAAACAGTGATGCCACGCCCACCAGCGCCCCCAGAAGCTCTCGTGTGCCCCCTCAAAAGCAGATAGCCCCAGCGGAAGCAGTATATCCGCATACCGTGCCGAATCCATGTCCGCAAAATGAGACCACACCATGACAAAATCCACCATTTTAAATGCCTTGATGGTCATATTGATTTCCGGCAGGGTGTTTACATGATTATTGCTTTCCATGATGATCATCTGAATATTGGGACTGGGACCGTCCGGTGTGCTGCCGATTTGGTTGTGGTACTCTTTTTTGGTAATTTCTCCCTTGTCCAGCTTCTCCCTGAGGACAATCGCCTTGGGCCAGTGATGCAGTTCCATGAGGGTTGGCGGAACATAGGCGTTCTCTTTCTCTCCCCAGGCATCCTCCCAGTTTCTTATCGGCAGCGGCATGTTCAAGCCAAACCAGCTATTCATCCACAACCCTGTATCCGCCGCCGCCGTTCCGCCTGGAATCAGCATATTCCCCGTCAGGGCCTGAAGGTACATGCATGCTCTGGTCGTATTTTCCCCATAAAACTGCCGGCCCAATGTCAGCGATGCGTTCAGATTGACCGGTTTGCTGCCGGCGTAAAGCCTGGCGAACGCCTCGATCGTTTCTGCCGGGACGCCGCATATTGCCTCCGCCCACTGAGGCGTTTTATCGGTGCCGTCCGCATGGCCCAGTACGTATGCCTTCCACTGTTCAAGACCCTCTGATTCTACATACTCTTCAATGAAAGCCTTGTCGCAAAGATCCTCTTTGAACCAGACATTGGCCATGGCGATCATCATGGCGGCATCGGTGGTGGGGCGTATCGGAATCCACTGGTCCGCCAGAACCTCCACGGTTGGCGTATACCGGGGGTCGACAACGATGATCGGAATGCCCTGCTTCTTTGCCCGCAAAAAATTATTGACCGCAGCGCCGCCCCAGTTTGACGTAATGTTCATTCCCCACAGGACGATCAGTTTGGCGCTGAAAATATTCATTTCATCCTGGACCAGATCGTTTACCGTTCCGCTCAGCCATTCTTTATACGGGTCTTTCCCCAAAACCCATATACGGGGTTGCTCGGATCCGGCACAGGAGTGATTCTGCCAGCAGGCAAAACCAGCGCGAAAGGATGAGGCAAGTGGAAAGCTGCAAGTGCCATACAAATCATAAGGCTGATGTGTTATGGAATACGGGCCATATTGTTCTTTAATCGCCACCAGTTTTTTGGCGACAGTGTCAATGGCCTCCTCCCAGGTAATCCGCTCAAATTCTCCTCCGCCCCGTTCTCCTAAGCGCTTCATGGGATACTTTAACCGGTTGGGGCTGTATATCTCCTGGAGCCAGGCATAGGCCTTTGCACAGGGCCGACGCTGCACCCTTCCGCGATCAAGCACCTCATCGGGAAGCCTTTCATACTCTCTTGCCATCCCGGGGTTAATGGTGTCATCCGGTTCAATGGATACGATGACACCTTCCCGGACCCGGACCTTCAGGACACAGGTGTTCAAGCAATGTGCTGCGCAGGTGGTGTATTTGATGACATCCGTTTTTTCTCCAAGTTTCATCTCGCCTCCCATCTGGCGTTATCGGTTGATGTAACCCGCATCCACAGCCAAATTTGCCCCTGTTACATAAGAAGAAAGATCCGAACACAACCACAAGCTCGCCTGGGCGACCTCTATGGATTTCCCAAAACGATTAAAAAGGCTTAAGTGTGGCGTAAAATCCGCTACAATATCGCCGTCTATATCACCCCCGCGATCAGCCAATGCATCATGAAGCATTGGGGTATCAATTGCGCCGGGCGACACTGAGTTTATGCGAATACCTTTAGGGCTATTTTCCATTGCTGCCGCTTTGGTAAGGCCGATTACGCCATGTTTTGCTGCCACATATGCAGGATTGTTCACTTGCGGACGAAATGAACTTGTAGATGCGATATTGACAATGGCACCGGCCCCGCCTTGTCGCAGCATCTGCAAAATTTCATATTTCAAACAAAAGGCAACGCTTTTAAGATCAACAGAAATCACATGGTCAAATTCCGATTCAACTAATTCTGTTATCGGCCGGGTGTCCGGCATGCAAGCGGCATTGTTTACCGCAGCATCCAGTTTTCCGTACCGCTGGACAGCGGCTGCAACCAATTGTTCAACATCCGTTACTTTAGCGACATCCGCTCTTTGGAAAAAGGCAGTTCCACCTGATGCATTAATCTCTTTAACCACCGATTCTCCGGTTTTCTCATCAATATCACTGACAACAACTTTTGCCCCGGCTTCAGCAAACAGTTTTGCAGTGGCAGCACCCTGTCCTCTGCCAGCGCCTGTAATGATAGCAACTTTCTCTTTCATGCTCGGAATATTCATATCTGTCTTCCTCCTTACTTTAAGTCTATATAGAGACAAACTCCTTAATAACCGGCAAAAGAAGTCCCTTGCCAGTAGCATGCACCGAACCACGTGCATGCTACTGGGAGCTCTGATTTATCTGTCGTTTTACTTAAAATTTAACGCTTCCGCCATCGGCGGACTTATTAGAACCGATACCCGATCCCGAGCGACACCTCACTGGAATTGATCGTTGAGACAATCGGACTGTAGGAGGCCGACTTGTTGCCGTAGGAGGACGAAATCGCCACCTTGAAAAACAGCAACCCGTTGGGCGTATAATCGGCACTGAGCGACGTCAGGAGCACGCCGTGAAAGTCGTACCACAGCGCAACCACCGGCAAGAGCGATCCGTGCATGAAAAAGGTGTTCGCCACAAAGGTCGCCCCGTAGTTGTTCTCTTTAGCGCCGTTTCTTAAATTCCGGTCATAGTCCCAGTCATCCACTCGTTTGTAATGCACCTCAAACGAGGTGGACAGGGGCGTACCGCCGGCTCCAGGAAACCCGTAGGTGGAGAAAAAGCTGCGGTCGATCCCGATGAGGGCCTCATACACCTTGTGGCCGGTATATCCACTACCGGTTGGGTCCCCAAAATCCGTAAAGGGCATCGTGTCGTGCAGGGCGCCCTCCCCGCGAAGAATGAATCCATTCGGAGAGTCGTAGTTAAAGGAAACCCCAAACATCTGGTAACGGGGATGGTCCAGCCAGAGGTTCCCATTTCCAACATCGGAAAAATTGAGTGCCGGACCGTTGTAAAACCCGTCAAAATAATAAAAATAGGCCTTGTATCGGCCCGCGCTGGCGCCCACCCGCATACCGAACTGGGGATTGCCCATATCGGAGGATACGTCATTCTGGTACACGTTCAGTCCCGGCACACCGAGACCGTAAGGGGCTACGCCGGTGGAATAGTTGGGCCCGAATATGGTCGGCCGGTTGTCGGGGATGTAGAGCAACTGCACACTCAGCTCGTTGAAGATCCCCATCGGCGGGGTGGAGATATCCATCCGGCCGATCCAGATCGGCGCGGCCAGATCCTCCGGGTTCTGAAAATTCCGGACAATACTCAAATCCTGGGGATTGACCTGGTTGACCACGTTAAAGAGGCCGGCCTCCCCCCATTGGACGATCTGACGGCCCAGGCGCATGTTGGTAAAAAACCCGCCAGGACTCTGGTAGGCAATATCCGCGAACGCTTCCCGAAGGTCGTTTTCGTAGATCACGTCATCCAGCCCCAAATCATAGCGGGAGTTACCCGCCCCACGCACGCTGTTCGGAATTTGGTTATACCGATTCACCAAATCATAGATGGCGTCATAGGCGCCCCGGTAACGGATAAAAATTTTATCCAACCGGAGGTTCGGCTCGATCACATATTGGGGCCGCATGGAAAGATCGAACTTTAACTCATTTCGGCACTGGATCCAGTCTGAATCGTTCATTATGCCGGTTTGAAATCCATCCAGGTCCCTTATGACACTCTGGTTCATAACATGCCCGGCCACCTTGTAGTCCAGGTTCAAAAAGCAGAAACCTGTTCCGGTAAAGGCGATCGACAGCAGGGCAATGAGAACACTCGTAAAAACAAGTCGTTTTCCTCTTCTCATTATTCACTCCTTTAGTTGCGTCTCGTTGTTGACGCTTGTTCTTCTTCCATTTTCAACCAGCTTTTCTTCATAAAAAACCATTTCGAAGACAATCACTATCTGCCCATGGTTGCGATATATTCGTCTTTATAGATACGCGGGTTGTTTTTTGGCGTGTCCAAAATTGCAGGAAAATCAACATTACCCCTTGTGCCCCGGCCATTGGCTATGGTGGCGTGATGCGTTTTATCGTCCACACAAAAGGAAAAAACTGGCAATGTGATGCTTCGGTTTTCCCCCCACTGTTCTGGTTCCATGCATGAAATCAAGCTTTTCCAGTAGGCGCCGGATTTATCCCAGATGATTTTGTATACAATAACATTTGCGGCCACATCGACATACAGTATCTGATCGCCGTAAGCGTAGTAGGGGTCTTTGGATTTCATTGAAAGCACCCAGATTTCCCTCGGAATCCATTTGCAAAACCAGGGCATCCAGGACACATTGTATTTTTCATTCTTAAACTGGTCTTCATAACCCCAGTTTAATTTGTCTCCCGGGCCACACTTCCAACCTCCACCAGGCAATTTTTCATACATGTCCGGTTGGTCGATATACCAGTCCGCCATGGGCATCAATAGTACCTTTTTATCTAGAACCTTCCAGTCCATGGACTCGGGCTGTCCACCAAACCCGAAATTATCATCGTTGCAAAAGTCTGTTCCAAAAAACGGGGAGGACCGGTCGGTCACGTTCATTTTCTTGATCCGGCGAAGGGCCGGGATGTACTGAACAAACCGTTCCGGTGACCCGTCCAGCCAATAGTGATACAGCATGGCCGACCCGGCAAGGTCAAAGGGTTCATCAACAGTGGTCAATTCAAATCGTTTGACCTTCTGAGGGTTCGAAATCTGACCGTCCGGCCGATTCCACTGGTAGAAGCATCTGCCTTGGCCCACTAAAGACCTATCTAAGCCGGTTGTATCCGATATCCAGCAGACATCCCATGTAAACGTGCAATTGCCTGTCCTCATTCTGTCTACATCACGATTCTGCATAATTTTGATGCCTGCCTGCGGATCGCTCGGATCGATCACGGGAAACGGACGCCCTTCCAGATAATCAGGTATTTTTCCGGTGGACTTATCGATAATCTGACCCCGATCACCGATGCCGTATTTCCCCTTATTGCGTATGCAAATCTTTTCATAAGCCTCATCGTTGCTGTAGTCATATTTCAAATAGTCGGGAAAAATCGTGAATTCTCCTTTTTTGACCCAATCCACGATAGATGGCGGCAGGCAATCTTTGACTTTTTGCCAGTTGTCTGCATTGATCTTTTCCCCTGGTGTCAAGCCGAGGTCTTTCATGGCCTGTTTCTGTTTCGCATCAAAATCCGGGTCGTAGGCAAAACCCGCCTGCACGGCAAACAACCCGATAACCACTCCCAATAAAAAAATGGACACCATTTTTTTTATCATCATACTCCTCCAGTTTCGTTAGATTTCTTTGATTACATTAAACACGTTCTTCACATACTTCCTTTTGGTATTGATGATTTAGTCCAGGTCCGGTAGGCGCATATTCTGGAGTAAACCCAAACGCACTGCTAAAGATAGAAGATGATCACCTCCTTTCATTTAGGTTAAATATCATCCAGCGCTGGTGCTCAGAATCAAGGTGAGGTAAGCACTGTTAGGAACAGCAAACTGCATGCCAACGATCCATTTCACCCTTAATAAACCTATTAACCATCTGGTTTTTAAAGATTTATATAAAGGCTAAAAAATGAGCTTCAGCCGGATGACCCGATAAATTTGGATTACCGTCATATTTGACTGAAACAAACAAACTGGTCATACACAATCCAGCGCTTTGATTTAAAATTTGGCATCACGTCATTTCGCATAGATATGCAAAACTCATTGTTATAACTTACTAAAATATTATGGGATAAGATCTCCTTGCAAGCTTGACTGAGGTTATTTTTTTTTATATTGTCAAATAGCATTAAAAACGCAAAATATGACCAATTGCCGGCGCCCAGCAGCATAGCTCCATCCAAACCCGGAAAATTAAAAAATATGAGAACCAACCAGCAAAATATTGATCATTGGGAAACCTTAGAATCCAAATACCAATTTGAAATGCTTGCGTCCCGAATTGCCGCGGATTTCCTTGGCCAGGCCGAAAAACCGATTGATCTTGCTATCAAAGACAATCTGAAAATTATTTCGAATTTCTTCCAGGTTGACCGGAGTTGTCTTGCCGTGTTTTCGGAGGATGGGCAAAATTTACGGATGGCTCAAGATCATACCGTGGATGGCGCTGGCGGGTTAAAAATGCCAAAGCATCTTTCGGATATGTCATGGTATGCAGAAACCTTGAGTAAGGGAAAGCCGATTGTTTTAGAACGAATCCCCCAAGACCTTCCCAGGCATTTAAATAAAGAAACCCAATCATGGCTGAAGGGCAGAATTAAATCACACATAGGGGTGCCCATTATCCAAGGCCCCAGTGTGATTGGTGCACTGACGCTTGATTCATTCCAGGCCCCACGGATTTGGCCAGAAGCTTCAATTGAGCAGCTAAATCGCGTTTGCGATCTTTTTGGCAAAATAATCCGTCAAAAAGAAACCATCTCAAAGTTTAGCAGCTTATTCCAATTTGAAAAAATTCTGTCTGAAATCTCTTCTGTTTTCGCCAATCTCCCAGCAGAAAATATAGACAAATATATTGATTTCGGACTGGAGCGAATTGGCAGGTTCTTGAACGCTGACAGATGTGATTATGCCCATTATGATGAGCCAGGAGGTTTTGCAGAGGCGTTGATTTTTTCATGGGTTAAAAAAGGTGTTGCGCGGCTTCCGAAGCTGGAAAATCTCGACAAGTTGTTCCCCTGGACGATGTCTCAAATACTGAAAGGGAAATCCGTCCATTTTTCGCATCTTGAGGACGTACCCGAAGAAGCGCGTATCGACAAGGAAACCTGGCGCCGCATCGGCAACAAGTCTAATGTCAATGTACCGATATCCATTGGGGGCCCCATTGTTGGCGCGCTTTCCATTACGACGGTAAGGGAGCATCGCAACTGGCCGGATGAAATCATCCCCCGCCTCCGGCTTGTGGGAGAAGTGTTTTCAAATGCCCTTCTTCGGAAGAAAAAAGAATTTGAAGTGACTGAAGCTTTTGAAGAAATCAAGAAACTAAAAAGCCAAATCGAAGCGGATTGCTTTTATCTACAGGAAGAAATCAAACTGGCCTATGATCATCACCATATGATCGGCCAAAGTGATCCCTTCAATACGATGATCTACAGAATCAATCAAATCGCAGATACGAATTCGACCGTGCTTATTTCCGGAGAAACCGGCACCGGCAAAGAGTTGGTGGCAAGAGCGATTCATGCCAATAGCCGTCAAAAGAACCGCCCCATGGTAAAAGTGAACTGTGCTGCACTTTCCCAAAACCTGATTGAGAGTGAACTGTTCGGGCATGAAAAAGGGGCGTTTACAGGGTCCCACAAAACACAGATCGGACGGTTTGAACTGGCAAACGGCAATACCCTTTTCCTGGATGAAATTGGTGAGCTGCCCTTTGCGTCCCAGGCCAAACTGCTCAGGGTGCTTCAGGAAGGCGAATTTGAACGGCTGGGCAGTTCAAAAACCATAAAAGTGGATGTTCGGATTATCGCCGCAACCAATCGTAACCTGAAAGCCGAGGTCAAGAACGGCCGCTTCAGGCAAGACCTCTGGTATCGACTGAATGTATTTCCCATTGAAGTCCCAGCATTGCGGGACCGCATAGAGGACATTCCCATTCTCGCGGATTGGTTTATCCAAAAGTTTAGTAAAAAACTCGGAAAATCTATTGAAAAAATTCCTTCAAACGTCATGAAATCATTAAAACATTACCAATGGCCGGGAAATGTGAGGGAGCTTGAAAATGTCATCGAGCGGGCCGTTATTAACAGCCAGGGCGCCACATTGCAACTTTTTGCCCCCTTATCAAGCGGCGAAGAATTATCTGCCCAAAAAGCAAAAAAACTCACACTCGCAGAACTTGAGAGAAACTATATTCTTCAAATACTGGAAGAGACCCGGTGGCGCATATATGGTCCAAAAGGAGCGGCAATCCTTCTTGGTCTCCACCCCTCCACGTTAAGGGCGCGAATGCGGAAACTCAATATAAGATAACCCCAACCTGGCAGAGCCGGGAGTCGTAAGCCATCAGTCGACAGTCGAGGATCGGGGCAATTTATAATAACAGGCGACAACCTTCTGCCAAGATACACGCTTTCTGAGTTACTCGGTTTTTAGGGTGCTTGCCTGCGTGGATGTTTTTGATTTAAGGTCTAATGTTTTTTGAACGATTCGTATAGTTTTAACGCCTCTATCAGGTATTACCCTTTACCAGGGAAAGACATAAAGCCAATGCCGGTATCCAGCAAGAACGCAACCGCAACCCCAGCAAAGATAAGACGATTTGAAACGCTTTTGTCTGAAATTTCTGCGACTTATATAAATCTTCCCGTTAAAGCGCTTGAAAGGGCGCTTAAACGAGATTTTGAACGACTGATTCAGGCCCTCAATGTCGATGGTTGCCTTCTTTATGTTGCCAGCGAAAACCCTGATACGTTTACGGTGACTGGACCCTTTTTATGGTTTCTTGACGAAAAGCAATCATCCAATAAGCGTTTTGTGGAATGGTTAAAGCGAAACCCGAGTATTGATGCGGATAGCTTTCCATGGGGTTTTGGGAAGCATTCAAAGGGCGAGCCGTTTATATGGACAGGCGTTGGTCCTGTGCCACCAGGCGCTGCAGCAGAGCACCGTTTTCTGTCAGAGATGGGAGTTAAATCCTCCCTTGCAGTGCCCGTCCTGTTTGAAGGAAAAGTTGCAGGACTTCTGAATATTTTTACAACCGTATCCTATCAGATATGGCCAATGGATCTCATCCCTCGCCTACGCCTTTTTGGGGAGGTCTTCATTAATGCGCTTAAGCGAAAACAGTCGGATGAAGAACTCCAGAAGGCGCTATCTGAGATAAAAGCACTCAAGGAGCGCTTTGAAGCGGATTACCTTTACCTCAAAGAAGAAATCAGTCTGGAGCAAAACTTTGAAGAGGTTGTGGGGAAGAGCGATGCGCTTAAACAAACGCTGGTCAAAGCCAAGCAGGTTGCCTCCACGAATATAACCATTCTCATATTTGGAGAAACTGGGGTCGGAAAAGGGCTTATTGCACGAGCAATCCACAATGCGAGCCATCGCAAAAACAGGCCAATGATTCAGGTCAACTGTGCGGCCCTTTCGCCAACCCTAATCGAAAGCGAACTTTTCGGTCATGAGAAAGGCGCTTACACCGGCGCCTTCACCCATCGGATCGGCCGGTTTGAAGCCGCCAACGGAACGACCCTGTTCCTTGATGAAATCGGAGAACTCCCCTTAAAATCTCAGGCAAAACTTCTTCGTGTCCTTGAGGAGGGTGAATTTGAGCGGGTTGGGGGAAGCAATACAAGCCACACCGATGTCCGCCTCATTGTTGCAACGAACAGGGACCTTCAAAAAGCGGTGGAGACCGGAAAATTTCGCCACGATTTATGGTACCGAATTAATATCTTTCCCATTGTTATACCGCCGTTGCGGGAACGCCTGGAAGACATCCCTATTCTGGTAACCTATTTTCTGAATCGATATACAAAAAAAACGGGGAGGATATTCGAGCCCGTTTCGAATGAAACGATCAATACCTTACAAGGGTATTCTTGGCCCGGCAACGTAAGAGAACTTCGCAATGCCCTCGAACGGGCGATCATTACCAGTCCAGGAAATAAACTTCATGTAGAGATACCCCGCTCCTCCAGCCCAAAGGGCTCAAAAAATTTCAAAGACATTCTTGAAAAAGCCGCCAGACAGGCAATACAAGACGCACTAAAAAACAGCGGTGGGGTCATCGATGGCCAGAATGGGGCCGCAAAACAGCTGGGACTCACAGGGAATAATTTAAGGTATCACATGAAGCGGCTCGGTATCCCGCGAATCATTTCTGAACCCATCGATATTTGACTGGCGGAGAGCCGCTCATTTTTTCGGTCATTTCCCTTTTGGATCCAAAGGTTTTCTGATGTGCCCACAGGATTTCTGAGGATTCATGGTTCTTTCTCCGCACTTCATTTCCACCGATACATATTATATAATCACATAATTCCTATTGGTTAAACACTAATTTCGCCGCCCTCTTTCCATGGCATATAATTTGCTGAAACCTAACTCATCAACACTAATTTACAGAGGGGTAGGTTGACCAGGTGGCATAACGTACTAAACAACTCCTTGCGAATCGATAAGGAGATCTCAAATGGCAAGAATTCATTTACTTGAACTCCATGAAATGGAGCCGGATGTTGCTGAAATGGCAAAGGAGATGATGACGGGCCGCAATGGCGAGAAAGACGCACTGGCTTTAAAGGCTCTGGCCCACCGGCCGGATATTTTACGAAGTTTCTTTGATTTTTACGGAAAACTTCAGACAGAGGGGTTGCTCAGCAGAAAGCTGGTGGAGCTTATTCGACTCAGTGTTGCCCAGGTCAACCAATGTTCAAATTGAATTAATTATAGGCATCAAGACTCTGTGGATCAGGGTCTCACTGAAGAGCTTATCAGACGTCTGCCTGTTGCTCAAAAGTCGGATATGTTTACCGATGCAGAAAAAGCCGCAATCAATTACGGTCAAAAACTGGCTCGGAATCATAATTCAATTACTGATGAGGATTTTGCCCGGCTGCACCAACATTTTTCCGAAAAGGAAATTCTGGAAGTTTGCATGCTATCCGCCCAGTTTGTTGGTGTGGGCAAAATGCTTGCCACCATGGATACTTGGAATCCGGTATGTGAAATTAATTAAACCCGTTGCGCTTTTTCCCAGCCAAGACCGATAACCTCATTGGGAGTCAATATATCACGCAAAGCCGCTAAGAACGCCAAGAAAAACCTATTAATATTAGATAGTAAACTTTTTTCGCAAAGACAGTCACGCATTGCCGCCCAAAGGAGAAACCGATGAGAGCACAAGAAAATTGGGGTACCAAAACTATGTTTGATCAGATGAAGCCCTCGCCCAGAATTGCCGCGCTGAGAGAGCATCATTTAAAACTGAAGGGTCGTGTCGGTTATGAAGCTGCGCTTTGCTGGACCCAGGCATTTAAAGAATCCGAGGGAGAACCAACGATCATCAGAAGAGCCAAGGCCTTGAAGAAATATGCGGAAACCGTTTCTTTGCATATCCACCCAGGAGAGCTAATTTTAGGGGGATTAGACAAGCGACCCTACTCCACCATCCATTACCCAGACATAACGTGTGAATGGGTAGAACATGAGCTGGAGCAATTTTCCGTAAGACCATATTATCCCGCCGAATGCGATGAGGAAACGATAAAAATATACCGGGAAGAGATTATCCCCTATTGGAAGGGAAAATCATTATTTGACATCTGGCAGAAACGGGCCAAAGAAATTATTCCCGAATCGTTCAAACTCGGGTTTATGACCGGCATTTCCGAACAGGGTGTTGCCACCCAGGTCACACTCAACCATCTGATTCCCGGTTTCAACCGGGTATTGGAAAAGGGTTTTTCCGGCATCCAAAAGGAGGTTGAAGAAAAGCTGAACACCCTGGCACCCACGGATCCTAATTACGTTGAAAAACGATCGTTCTATAAATCGCTGTTAATCGTTTGTGAAGGCGCCGTTAAATTCGGCAAGCGCTATGCCACACTGGCGCGGGACATGGCGAAAAAAGAAACCGATCCCGATCAAAAAGAAGAATATTTACGTTTGGCAGACATCTGCGATCGGGTGCCTGCGGAACCGGCACGAACCTTCCACGAGGCTATCCAGGCTCTTTATCTGTCCTATTGCATCAGTTTGAATGATGCGGGAGCCATCGGATTCGGACGGCTTGACCAGGACCTGTTCCCCTGGTTTGAAAGAGACGTTGCCCAAGGCATCATCACCCAAGAACGGGCACAGGAGATCCTCGACTGTTTCTTTATCAAATGTGCCGAGCGACAACAGTTCTTTTCCACAGAGGCCGCCAAATATTTTGCAGGTTGCGGCGGGACACACACCATCTGTGTCGGAGGGGTGGACGAAGATGGGTTCGACGCCACCAATGAATTGTCCTATATGCTGCTCCAGTCCATGTGTAACGTAAGGTTGGGGCAGCCCAGCATCATTGTTCTGTGGCATGCCAATATCCCGGATGATCTTGCGATAAAAACCTGCCAACTGGTCAGCCTTGGAACCGGTCATCCGGCGATATACAGCATGGAGCGGCTAATTGAGATGCTCCAAACAATGGGATTGCCGCTAAACGAAGCGCGGCAGGGAACGATCGTCGGCTGCGTAGAACCTTCGGCAAGACCCGGGAAATCTGCCAATAACGCTGATGCAGGATCGATTAATATCGGCGTTGCATTAGAGTTTGCCCTCAACAAGGGTATCTGGCGGCTCAATAAAGAACAGATGGGCTACCCTACGGAAGATCCCCGCACCTTTACGTCATTTGATCAGGTCATGGCCGCGTTTAAAAAGCAGATTGAATTCCTGGTCGGTCATCATGTGGCCTTAGGACAGCTGGCAAGAGACCTGCACGAAGAAATGGATCCGGACCCTTTCGGCTCATTGCTTTATGAGGACTGCATCGAAGCAGGCAAAGATATCCACTGCGGGGGGGCCAAATATACCTTAGGGCCCGGAATCCTGTTTACGGGCATTGCCGATGTGGTCAACTCCATGGCCGCAGTCAAATATCTCATCTTCGATGAAAAGAAACTACAGTGGGATGAGCTTCTTAGTGCATTGGAAAATGACTTTGCCGATTCCCGGGGAGAAGAAATCCGCCAGATGTGCTTGCAGGTACCGAAATATGGAAACTCGGATCCCTATGTGGATTCAATTGCCAGGGAACTGCTTCGAATTCCCGGCAATGAAACAAAAAAGTACACTTCAAAATGGGGTGCCAAGTGGCGGGCGGCCATTATTCCCCTAACCACAACCTTTCCCCTGGGAATGGTCACCGGCGCATTGCCGAGTGGAAGAAAAGCGGGAGAGCCGTTCGCCGAAGGTTGCTCCCCACGACAGGGAACGGACATCAAGGGGCCCACGGCAGCTATCCAGTCTGTCACCGCGTTTGATCACAGCGGCTTTCTCAATGGAACCCAGCTAAATCTCAAATTTTCGCCAGAAGTGTTCAATGACCGGTGGGGAATCATGAACCTGTCCACCCTGATTAAAACATTAATGAGCAAAGGCGGCTATCACGTTCAAATCAATGTGGTCAGTAAAGAAACGTTAATGGATGCACAGAAAACCCCTGAAGAGTACAAAGGTCTTACCGTCAGGGTGTCCGGTTACAACGCCTATTTCACTGTGCTTACAAAAGAAATCCAGGACGATATCATTGCCAGGACCGAACATGCGGTTGCCACCTGATTGCCAGAAAAGAAAGGATCAGTCTCTGGCAATTCCCAGTTTGCGCATGCGGTATCGGAGGGTTGAAGGATTCAGTTGAAGCTGAAGGGCGGCCCCTTTTGGCCCCTCTACCCGCCATTTTGTCTTTTCGAGCGCACGAAGAATCAGTTCACGTTCAGCCTGTTTGACGGGTGTAATGGATACGTCCGTTGTCTTCGTCTTATTTACGGGCGCAGCGGGTGGCAGGTGATCGAGCATCTGCAAAGAAGGCCCCGTCGTATTTACAACTGCCCGTTCAATGACATTTTCTAACTCCCTGACATTTCCCGGCCAGTGGTGCTCCTGCAAGTTATTCATAAAGTCCAGCGGAATATTTTTAATCTTTTTTCCCATTTTTTTAGAAAATTTATCTACAAAATAATTGACGAGCAACGGAATATCGGCCTTTCGCTCTGAAAGGGGCGGCACCATAATCGGAAAAACATTGAGCCGATAGTAAAGATCCTGCCGAAATCGCCCGTTTCGGATCTCTTCTTCCAGATCACGATTGGAGGCCGCGATAATCCTTACATCGACCCGAATCGTCCGAGGACTCCCCAATCGTTCGAACTCTCCTTCCTGTAGCACCCGGAGTAACTTGGCCTGAGATTCCAGGGGAAGCTCGCCAATTTCATCTAGAAACAGGGTGCCCCCATGGGCCAGTTCAAAGCGGCCGACTTGTCTCGCCATAGCGCTGGTAAAGGCCCCCTTTTCATGACCGAACAACTCGCTTTCTATGAGATTGGCCGGGAGGGCAGCGCAGTTGACTTTTACCATTGGCCGGCCTTTTCGCAAGCTTGCCCCATGGATCGCCCTGGCCACAAGTTCTTTGCCGGTACCCGTTTCACCGAGGATGAGAACCGTAACATTGGTGGAAGAAATTTGCTGTAGTTTAAGCAGCAGATGTTTAAAAAGATCGCACTGGCCGACCATGTTGTACACGTTGTGTTCCAACGCGATCTCTTCCCGAAGATAGATGCAATCCGCCTCAACCTGTTCTTTCAGCCGTTTGATCTCAGAAAAGGCCCTTTCTATTTCAAGCTCTTTTTGTTTGCGGGCAACCGCATTGGCAAAAATTTCGCCAACACGTCGGAGCTGTTCGACAAATTCATCGGAATAGGTTCGCCGGGTTCGCAGGTTATCGACAGAGAGCGAACCAATGACCCCCCCGCCAATACTGATCGGAACGACCAGATGAGATACGTGGCCGACTCGATGAAGATGTTTTTTGTCAACCGCCGCTGTATCGGGGAGTTCATCGGGATGTGAAAACTGAATGGACTCCCCCCTTGAAACCTTCCGCAGGATATAGGGAAAGAGGCGGCTGCAATCAGCCGTATAAGCAGGCAGGGCACAAACCCCCATATCATGCCATGAATGGATAATATGGTTGTCTTTTAAACCTTCTGAAAACTGTGAAAGATTACACCTGTCCGCCCCCATAAATTTCCCAATCTGCTCAAGCCCGTGAACAATAGTATCGTCAATCTTGCTGGCTGGTAAATTTGTGTATGAGGATGAGATCTCCGACAGGAGTTTTTCAAACTTCAGTCGGGTTTCCATGTTCTGGTGCTGACGTTCAAGGTGGCGATTTCCCTCTTTCAGGGCATCTATCTGATGGTTCAACTGAAGATTAAGTTGTTTCAACCGCTGATTCATTGCGTTCATTTGTCGAGTTCCAGGATGGTTAATGTCAGGGTTGTCAATCATGACAATTTACCTGATGCTGTTAACAAAGACACCAATGTTGCGATAGGATATTTTTTATTAGCAACAATGGAAATAATATACTCGTGCGTGGTTTAAGCGCATCCCTACCGAAGCGGATTTGTGCTTTTTGCGGCCATTACGGATTCTGCAAATCATTTAACGGTTTCAGCAATATGCCACAGAAAACACAACAAAACAATCCATATTCGCTATGGTTTTTCCACGACTTGACTTGGAAAATTATAATGCCAGGAATGGATCGCCCGCCGTTATTGAATGTAAAATTAAGACATCAGCACTGGCATCGATGCATCCTATAAGCAAGATCAGAAAAAGATGTCACACTTATCGGGCGTATAGGCATAAAGATTGCTTTACATGAAGGGGCTGCACGGTCGCAAATATCGGGGAACAGCCCATAAGGATGGATAATAAGAGAGGGTTCTCAGACCACGTTGAGATTCATGAACCCGGGCTTCCCGAAATAGCAACAATTCTTAAATATACCAAGCCCGCCTATCCCATAAAAGCGGGAATTTTACACCCACTGTTATCAGGTACGAACCAACCAGAGGCAGCTGGATCGCCTCTATACTGTATCATAACCTTTATCCAACAAGAGTGAGGAACAGGACATGTCAAATCAATTTCAACATCTTTTCACACCTCTTAAAATCAGGGACATCACCTTCAGAAACCGGATCATGATCACCGGCCATGGGACGCTCATGGGAGCCACCGGCGTGCCGAGCGAGCAGCTCCTCAACTATTATGTGGAACGGTCAAAAGGCGGCGTTGGCTTGCTGGTATCCGAATTTGCCACTGTTCATCCGGCCTATACCTCTGTCTTGAATTGCATCAATGAGAGCTATATCCCCGAATTCAGGAAAATGACCAAGGCTGTGAAAGAACACGGGGCGGCCATTATACAGCAGATCGGGCACATCGGTCGCCAACGGCTACCGGGACAGCGGACCACCTGGGCGGCGTCCGCCATGCCGTATCAGTTTTACGATCTGATTGGACTAACCCCCAAAGAAATTGAAACCGAAGAAATTCAGGACGTCGTGGAGGCCTGGGGACGGGGCGCTCGAAACGTCAGGGATAGCGGATTTGACGGGGTAGAGATTCATTCACTGTATGGGAATTACCTGTTAGCAGGTTTTGTCTCCCCCTACAGTAACAAACGCACCGATAAATACGGCGGCAGTCTGGAAAACCGGATGCGGATCGTTTATGAAGTCATCGATTCTATCCGGAAAAATGTGGGAGATGACTATATTGTGGGGCTTCAGCTCAACGGAGACGATCTCGTCCCTGGCGGCCTGACCCTGGAAGATTACCAGGAAGTCGCCCGGCTCATCGATGAAACCGGAAAAATCGACTACATCACCATAAAAGCCGGAACATACTGGACACCGAATATGGTGATTCCGGACATGCAGCACCCGCTCGGCCTCTGGGTGCCCTATGCTTCCGGTATCAAGGAAGTCACCAGAAACGCTTATATTTTTGCGGTAGGCCGAATCAATGATCCGGTTTTCGCGGAAAAAGTCCTGACAGACGGACACGCGGACATGGTGGCCATGACCCGGGCCCATGTGGCGGACGCTGAGATTGCAAACAAGGCAAGGGAGGGCCGTCTGGAAGATATCCGGCCGTGCGTGGCCTGCAATGATGGTTGCTGGGGGATGCTCTGGGGTGGCTTTGGCTGTATCCACAATCCATCGGCCGCCCATGAAAAAGAATACGGAATGGGCACGCTGAAGCCAACGGCAACGCCCAAAAATGTCATGGTGGTGGGCGGTGGGCCCGGTGGCCTGAAGGCCGCTGAAATCGCAGCCCGAAGGGGCCACAAGGTAACCCTTTATGAAAAACGGTCCACACTCGGCGGCCAGGTAAATATTGCTGCCAAAGGCGCTGGTAGGTCAGAGCTTTCTGAGATTACGCGATATCTGATCCGCCAGGTGGAAAAACTGGGGGTGGCCATTCAACTGGATACCAATGTCACTGCAGATATGATTCTTAAGGCAAACGCAGATGCCGTGATTCTGGCAACAGGTTCAACACCGCGTCGCGCCAGTTTTACCGGCATCCCACCCTTTCACCTGGACAATCCTGTGCCCCCTGGCATGGACCAGAAAAATGTGCTGACCACCTGGCAACTCCTGGAAGATGAGCAAGAAGTCGGCCAAAAGGTAATTGTGGCAGACGATGGGGAGGGACACTGGAAGGGGGTCAGCATTGCCGAACTTCTGGTCGATCAGGGGAAAGACGTGGAGATGATCGGCCCCCATGATCATATTGGATTTGATCTGACAGCAGAACGCAGAATTCCCATGCTGAGACGGGTGTTGAAAAAGGGGCTGCGCTTTACCCCCTATACCATGATCAGAGGCATCGAAGGGAATACCGTTCATCTCTATAACATCCACAGCCGGGAGGAAAGAAGCATTGAAAATGTGGACCATGTGGTTCTGGCCTATTACAATAAGGCCAATGATGAACTTTATTTAGAACTGAAGGGAAAAATAAAGGAGCTGCATCGCATCGGGGATTGCTGGGCACCAAGAATGATCGGCGATGCCATCCGGGATGGCGAAAATGTAGCAAGAGCGCTATAGGGGGGGCCGTCAAGAAGCCAAGGACCCTTAGGGGGGCTGACCTTCTATAATTGCATCACGTATAGGAGTTCACCCCCCCCATTACAGCCATATCGCGGGATGCTCACCCCTCCGTCAACCATTTGATTGCAGCGAGTTCCTCATTAAATAATTCTATTTTAAACCCAACATTTCTCAATGTGACCACAGCAAAATCATGAGAAGTATCTCCTGGACTAACCAAAATCGCTGATTGTGCAACCTTGTTTAAAGAAAATTCTGCAGCATCCTCATAGGCAAAGTCATAAATACGCCGCGCTCTGGAGATATTTCGAGCATTTCTTAAATCAAACAAGAATCTTCGTATTCCTGTTGATTGGCGCATCTGTTCAAGCTCCTTCGCCCATTTGCGAACAAGATCCGTAGAGATTTTTCCTTCCGCCTGAACCCGTAGAAAGTTCCCACACGTTGACAGTTTGATTTCGTAGCTCATTTCCATTCACCACTCCCGTCATCACAGAATAATCATCCGATCCACCGATAACGCAATTCTCTTCCACGTTGCCTTCACCCGGTCAGACAAAGCCGCCGCCATTTCAAATATTGTATCGCATAAGCTTCAACGTTGCTATCGTTAATGGGGAACAAGCCCGATCACTTCGGGCTATCCAACACCTCCCTAACCCCCTGGGACAGAGCGTCCATGGTCAAAGGTTTCATGATTACCTTTCGGACACCCAGCATGCGGGCTCGCCCGTGGTCCAGGCGTTCGGAAAAGCCGGTACACAAGATTATCGGTACACCGGGACGAATACGGGTAAGCGCCTGGGCCAGCCGATCTCCTGCCAATCCCGGCATGTTCAGATCGCTGACAACGAGGTCGAATCCATGGGGAGACCGTTTAAAGGTTTCCAATGCATTTGTACTTCCCACAACCGCCGTAACATCATATCCCAGCTTGGCCAACATCTGTGAGCCGATGGTGACCAGATCCTTTTCATCATCCACAAGCAAAATTTTTTCACAGCCGCCCGGAAAGCTTGTGTGTATTTTCTGAATTTATGATTTCTCAGCTTCTTCGGTAACCGGCAGAAACACCTTAAAGCTCGTCCCCTGGCCAACACGGCTCTCGACAGAAATCGATCCCCCATGACTTTTGATGATGCCGTGAACAACGGCAAGCCCCAGACCGGTCCCCTTATCCTTCTCTTTCGTAGTAAAATATGGGTCGAAAATGTTTTCTATTACCGACGAGCTGATTCCCACCCCCGTGTCCCCAATCGTTAGCTGCAAGTACGGCCCAGGCGCCAGATCATCATAAAGAAGGGTTGCCTGCTCATCGAGTGAAATGGACGAAAGGGAGACGATCAGCTGCCCCCCCTTTTCTTCCATCGCGTGGTAAGCGTTGGTACATAGATTCATGACCACCTGATGAATCTGTGTTGCATCCGCCATGATCTTCTGTTCCGTTGTAATACTGCTTTCCAATTCAATATTGGCGGGCAGGGACGCTTTGAGCAATTTCAGTGTCTCTTTTATGATGGGCGCAATAGATACCGGGGTGAGGATGTGCTCATTCATCCGGCTGAAGGTAAGGATCTGGGCAACCAGATCCTTGGCACGGTTTCCGGCATGGAGGATGGATTGAAGTCTCTGATACATAGGCTGAGCGGTTTCATTCGTTTCGAGCAAGCACAATTCAGCGTATCCGATCACCGCGCTGAGGATATTATTGAAGTCATGAGCAATGCCGCCGGCCAAGGTACCCAGAGCCTCCATTTTGTGGGTCTGACTCAGCTGGGACTCGAGTGCCAGTTTTTCGGCGGCAGCAGCTTTTTGTGCCGTCAGGTCGATAAAACTTTCCAGCAGACTTTCTTTTCCCTGGAAAATGGTTCGGACTACGGTTTTTAAAACCGGAATGTCACGGCCGTCATGGGTCTTTAACAGCCGTTCGGATGAATCGATTTCGAGACCCAGATCCAGCACCGGGCAGCAGCCATTTTCTTCAGCACACAAGACATCATAACAGCATCGACCAATAATCTCTTGGGGAGTGCTTCCGATAATCTCTGCAGCGGTTGGATTGGCATAGGCGACTTCCCTGGAATCTGCATAGATGATGATGATGCCGGCACGAATGGTGTCAAGAATCAGTCGGAGCTGCTGTTCTCTTTCACGAAGTTTATCTGTGGCCCGAACAGCCCGAAGCGCCTCGCAACTGTAGGACGCCAAAATAGCGCCTATCTCCTTGTCCTGCTCAATAAAGGGCGGCGGGTTTTTACTGTGCAGGGTCAGTATTGCTGTGACCTCTTCGTTTTCATCTATCAGGGGAAAGAGGAGCGCTGACCCGTTCTCGTAATGCTCCCATCCACTGGCGGAGAGATTAACATCCGTAGCGATGTCCTGGATTAGTACCGGCCTCTTATCCTCAAGGACTCGATTAAAAATGGACGTTCCGGAAATCGGAAAGGGAATGAATTCCGGAGCATGACCAGGATCCAAGGCATGCAACAATTGAAGGCCGTCTTTTTCTGCTAAATAGAGGCTGCCACCGGTGGCCAGCATCTGCTGGCAAAATTCATCCAGCAACTGGGAACCGAAGGTTTTTACTTCTGAACAGAAGGAAAGGGAGCTAGTCGTATCAACGATCCATCTCAGCCGATCGTTGATATCCATAAGATGCTGATTGGCCTGTTCCAGTTCTTTGGTGCGTTCGGACACCAACTGCTCCAGGTGGTCCTGATATTGACGGTTTTCCCGTTTTAAACGGGCCTTTTCCAGGGCGTTGTCAATGGCATGGGTCAGCACCGAAAATTCTTTAATGGGCTTAAGGACATAATCCCAGGCCCCCTGGTGCACCGCCTCTATGGCATCGGAGATTACCCCTGTTCCAGACACGACGATGAGCGGCGTTTCAGGATCCATTTTCGTGATTCGGCCAAGCACCTCCAATCCGTCTACTTCCGGCATGCGCAGGTCCACCAGCACCAGATCCACATTTTCTCGTTCGAATAGATCCAATCCCACACGGCCATTTTCCGCAGTGATGGTACGGTATTCCAGGTCTTCAAGGTGGTCGGCAATACTTTGACGAACTGCCGCATCGTCTTCAACAATCAGAATCGTGGTGCTATTATCCATCGCCTTAGTCCTCTGTGGTTTCAAGTGCAGACATCATCCTCAGAAGGCAGGATTCCATTTCAGCCATGTTGCTCACAGGCTTGAAAAACACATCGCTACAGACAGTGGGCAGTATCGAAAGATCTTCTGGAAGAATATAATCGGTAGATCCTGTACAGACGGTAAAAATCATTTTCGGTTTTTTATTAAACGCCCTCCGGATGAAGGCATCCCCGTTCATTCCCGGCAGACGGACGTCCACAATCGCCGCATGGGGAGACGCTGTTTCCAGAATATCCAAAGCCTGCTCTGCGCTTTCTGCCTGAAGGGTGTGCCAGAGACGGTCTTCAAAAAAGTCGGCAAAACTCTGACGGACAAATTTCTCATCATCGAGGATTAAAACTGTTTTTATCGCGTTATCCATTGGCACTCCTTTTAACCGGCAACCGAATGGTGAATATCGCACCTTGCCCAGGACGCGATGCCACCCTCATCTCGCCGCTATGGTTCTCGGTTATGATGAAGTAAGAGACACTCATCCCAAGGCCGGTACCCTCACCGGGGGGTTTGTTGGTGAAAAACGGCTCGAACACGCGCTTTCGAACGGCCTCCTCCATACCCGGGCCATTATCTTCGATTTCGATGACCGCCATGCCTCTGTCCTGTTCGAACCACGTTCGTATGACAAACCGCGGGTTATCGGTCCTCGCCAATTGCATGGCTTGGGCACCGTTTCTGAAAATGTTAAGCAGCACCTGCTGAATTTTGGCGCCCTCGCACGGAACCGGCGGAAGATCCCCTGCATATTTCTTCTGGATATCGATCAATTTGAAGTCGTAATGTTTTTTAAGGTCATAATCCGTGGCTGCCAGCTCTATGGTTTTATCAATAAGCTCCGTAAGTAGCTGTGAAGAGGCCATCGCGTCGGACTTACGGGCAAAGCTCAGCATATTGTCCACAATATCCGCCACCCGCTGACCTGAGGTGGTGATCGTATCGATCATGCGCTGGATATCCCGGGCCTTCATAAACTGCTCGATGGCCGCCATGGTGGTGCCGGCAGCTTCGGCGGCTTTCTCGTTGGCCGCAACATAAAGATTTGTTCCCAGGCGGCTGGCCATAACTTCAGCCGTCTGCATGATGCCAGCCAGCGGGTTATTGATCTCGTGGGCCATGCCAGCAGCAAGTCCCCCAACGGAGAGCATTTTTTCCGACTGAATCATCAACTCTTCCATGCGAACCTGATCGGTGACGTCATCCACTCGGATCACGGCACCCTCCACCCCATTGGTCACCAGGGGAAAAATGGTGATATCCTCAAAACGGGTGTCCCAGACCATCTTGCGGGAGACTTTGGGGGCGCTGATTACCCGCCGCTCCTGAATGGACGTCATGATGCGCTCCATCTCGTCAGCCAAGCGGGGAAACACCTTGCCCAAGGACTGCCCCAGCGCTTCTTCAAATCGCATTCCGGTTGCCTGTTCGGCTTGGTTGTTCCACTGTGTCACTTTCCCGTTACGGTCCACCGCCACAAGTATGGATGGCATGGAATCGATGATGTTGGAAAGGTAGCTTCGCAACTGGCGCAACTCCTCTTCGGTCGCTTTTCGCTCGGTAATATCGGTACTGGTACCACTAAACCGTGCGGGATTTCCGTGATCATCCCAGGCAGCGATCTTCCCTTTTGCCTGAATCCACATATAACTGCCGTCTTTACGCAGAAACCTGAATTCCATTTCAAAGGTTTCCAATTCTCCGGCCAGATATCGATCATTGATTGATTGTGTCCGCTCAAGATCGTCTTTGTGAATGCGCTTTAGAACCTCATCGTATGCACACGGAAACTCATTGGGCAGGTAACCCGCCATGGTGTAATAACGGGGGTCTAAGTAAAGGATATCCTCCTTGATACGCCAATCCCAAATGCCTTCGTTTGCGCCAGACAGCGCCAACTCCAACCGCTGTTCGCTTTCCTTTAATGCCTCCTCCATGCGTTTTCGTTCGGAAATATCCTGTAGAAAGGCCACATGATACTCCTGATCTTCAAAGGTCATGATATTGTCGATTACCTGAACCGGAAACACCTTTCCATTCTTGTGCCGGTTCCAGGTTTCGATGGTTTTGACCCCATGGCTTCGCAAATCTGCCATAAATGCACCCCACCCTTCAGCCGTAAATACCGTATCCACATCGAATACCGTCATATGCGAGAGCTCTTCCCGGGAATAACCAAGATAGCGGCAAACCTCTTCATTGACATTTAAAAATTCACCGTTCTCACCCAGAATAAATATGGCAATGGTGGCCTTTTCAAAAATAAATTGGGAAAACCGCAATGAGGATTCCAGCTCCCTGCGCTGGGTTATATCCGTAAGTATACCGTAGAAGACGATCTTGTCACCGGCCCTTTTGGGGATGGAATAGCAGTCAAGCCAGATTTCTCCCCCCGAAGGCCTGATAAAACGCCCCTCGTAATGCCAGGGAGTGACGCTTTCGACGGCCTCTTTGACGGATGTGATAAACCGAGGTTGATCCTCCTCGGGGAGACAGGCAACAAAATCGTCGAAAAATTTTTCCGGTTCCGAATCCAATCCAAGCAGTTCAATCGATTTATCCCTGACCACACTGGTAAACACATTGGGATCAGCCGTAAATTGATAGACAACACCGGGAACATTGGAGACAAGATCCTGAAGCCGCTCTTCGTTCTCAACCAAGGCCTTTTCGCGTTGGCTGATCTGTTGGGCCATGCGCTGGAGGCCCTGACCAAGCTGGTCGAACTCTCTTGCCCTGGCCTGCGGCCAGTCCAGGGTGTACTGACCCTTGGCAATGGATTGGGCTCTTTCGGCGTATGCCTGAAATAGATTGGAGAGGTTACTCGCCTGAAACCATGAGATGGATATGGCCAGCGTCAATGCAATGGCGAACCCAATCGCAATCAGCAGAAATGTGTCCCGAATCGGCTTGAAGACATTTTTGCTTGGCTGCGCCACCAGCACTTTCCAGCCAGGATCATCCATTTCCAGTAGTGTTCCCAACATCCGCTGACCGTCCAACTCAAAAGAGTTGGAGGAAAAGGAACCGCTGCTGACAATACCCTCTGCAGGATGGAAGGTTACATTGAACACCTGTCCAAAGCGCAGCTTTTCGGAATCTGCCACAATCATCCCCTGACCATCAATAACCAGGGTTCGCAATTCGGATTTCCCAGGCAAATGGCTGATAACCTCAGACAGGTTCTCCAGGGTAATCTCTCCGGTGATAAAACCACCTGCCATAGGAACGATCAGAGCCACCGCCATGTGACTGCCGACGGTAGACAAAAAGGTTTCCGACCATGCGGCTTCCTTCAGTAACGCTCTGGTAGTCTGAATAAATTTGCGACCGGAAAGATCCAACCCCATCAAATCGGCACGTCTCCATCTGCGCTCCTTTGCCAAGCCAACCGTTTGAATGATCATGTCTTCATTATCGGCTATAAACAGGGCCTCAAACAATTCACCTTTACCGCACTGGGCATCCAAAAGGCCAATCAGTGCCTTTTCCGGATTGCGCCCCTCCGATTGGAGATACTCAGCCAACGCAATCAGTTGTCGTTCGCCGCCCTTTAGATGGGCAGAAATCTGCCCCGCAACGGAACGGGCCATGGCCTGGTGTCTTATCCCTATTCTGGTTTGAATGGCCGGCATTACAAAAAACCATACAAGGACAGCAATGGTGATTATCGGCAAAACCGCCACCGTGCAGAAATGAAGAGACAAGTATGCTTTTAACGAAATGGGAGATTTCATAGAATTACTCCACAGCAACAAACTTCTGATCGCGAATGATCCTGATGGAAGCATTTGAACGCTTTACATCACCATATTCATCAAAGACTATTTTACCCTGTAATCCTTCAAACTCGCCGATGGAGAGAACGGTGCTTTTAACATTTTGTCCCCGTTTTTGGGATTTCAGGGCCGTTAAAACCACCCGGGCGGCATTATAGGCATAGAAGCCGGGAAAACCGGGTTCCTGTTTGTAACGTTCAACGTAGAGGTTTCGAAAGGTTTGATACGACGGGTTTGGACTCTCCCAATCAAAGACACTGGGAAGGGTGGCCCCTTCCACGGCCTTTCCACCCAGTTCTATGAGTCGTTGGGTGGCACTCCAGTTTGACAGGGTGATCTTCACTGAGGGGTTGGATTTTCGGATCTGTTGGCAAAATAGTGCTGAATCCATGGAGTTGGCAATAACCAGAATTCCATCGGGGCCTGCCGTTAGCAATCCGTTGACAATTTCTGAAAAGGGACGTTTCTCCTCTGTTTTAAAGTCAACAACCGTAAGAATCTCTCCCCCACCCGCAATAAACGGCCGCTTAAAGTCCTCCAGCCAGCCTTCGCAAAATAAGGGATTTCCGCCATCATAGACCACGGCAATGCGCCGCATGTCACCGGAATCGATCTGGTAATGGGCGCTTCGAAATGCATGCTCACGGCTGGTGATGCAAACGCGGAAGAAATAGTCATCCAGGCCGGATAGGCGTTGGGTGGAAACCGCCCCCCCCATCGCCATCATTTTAGAATCATTCAAGTACGGCACAATGGCCATGGCAATCTTGCTGGACATTGGGCCCACAATCGCTACGACACCCTCCTTGATCAACTCCTTAACAGCCTGTTCAGCGGTTTCAGCATTCTGCCTATCGTCCTTGATGATGAGCTTTATCTGGCGGCCGCGGATCCCGCCCTGTCCATTGCACTGCGTTACAGCAAGTTGGACCGCATCTCGTGCAGAAATCCCAAAATCTGCCGCAGGACCCGATATGCTGGCAATAAAGCCAAGACGTATCGGTTCTTTGTGATCACAACTCAGGAGCAAAAGGCAACATAGGAGAAAGGAAATATGCAACCGGTGGGTGAACTTCAAAGAAATGAAGACTCGTTTCACTAAAAGCTCCCCTAATCTATTAAGGCGTCTACAAGCGATCTAAAAATAGAGCACGCCCTCTGACACGGTGTATAGCAATGAAAAAGCGTCATTTGGAACTATAAAAACAAAATGATTCACAATACCGTCAAAGGGTGTTGGTTTTATTTTGGATAACTTGTTATAAATGGGTCACCTATAGATAAAGTACCCATTCACTTGAGGGCCCGTCAAGTCAAAAAAACTTTCCTTTTATCAATAATTATTCTACTCCCCTCACTGCCGGCGGTAGCCAGTGCCCATTAAGCACCGTCCTGTCTGGAATATAGAGTCGCATCATCAGATAGAAGTTTCCCTCCGGTGCCGGCAACCAGTTCCCATGTCTATTTTTTGCCGGTTTTTCTTCCTGAATGTCGATTTTCAGTAAGCCATCCGATCCATATTGTATATCTTGGGTTCGATCCCCGATTGCATACCGATTCAATTTATTTGCATAGAGTGTCTTCTATTGTACACATACATTCCGATATCGGCAAGCCGCCAATTATGAACTTTTTTCGTACTGATTTGATCTTTTGATGCACGAATCAACTCTAAAGCATCCCGATGCGCCCTTCCCACCCCCTGCAATGTTGCTCTGTCCAACGATCTGGAATCAATAGGCTTTTCGCCCCCAACGCCAATACGCTCGAAGGTGTAAACCAATCCTGTTTCCTCAACAGAATGCCCGTTTTCACGAAGAAGAAAGTCTGCCAATCGAAAAAAATCCACCGCTGTTTCCAGTGTTGCAGGCACCAACTGATCGGTTTTATAAGGGCATAAACTCCGAAAGTGCGCATCTTTATGGAAGGTTGTGCCTGTCGACTCTCGACTGTGGACTCACGACTTCCGGCTTTGCCGGATTAGGGCATATGTTATGACATGCTGGAGGTGCCAGATGAAATTAAACGGTCAGGTTATCATCATTCATTGAAATTTCGGTAAAAAAATGGGGCGCAGCCACCTGACACAGAGAATACGCCCCAAAATCCCCTAAATATTCCTACCGATCTCCCTTGCCTGTTCTATGGCATCCCGAATTTTACCGGTTTTTTGCGCATCCCCGATCACATAAACCTCATTCACCTTGCCCGCCAGTCCATTGGACAAAACCTCCACGGACCGGGACCCCATGGCCAGCACAATCAGGTCGACGCCTTCCAGGTTTTCTTCTCCTCCCCCGCTCTCAATGGTCACGCTGTTTTCGCCGATCGCCTTGACCTTGGTGGACGTCAGAATCGTCACATTCTTTTGTCGGAGCCGCTCCATCAAAAGATGTCTGATCTGCATGGAACAATCCGTGGCCACCGTTTCCAGCATTTCAACCACGGTGACCTTTGTTCGCCCCACCATGATATTGTCGCCAAGAAACGACAGCATATCCGCGGCTTCACATCCGGACATGCTCCCGCCCACAATCACGATATTTCTCGAGGCCATGCCCGCTTTTCCGGCCAGAACATCCCAGACCGTCACCACGTTTTTTCCGTTTGCCCCTGGAATTTCCGTTGGCACGATCGGCTCGGCACCGGTGGCAATGATCACCACATCGGGCGTCAGCGCTTCAACGGTCGCTGCGGTTGCTTCCTGGCCCAAAACCGTCTTAACCCCCAGCTTTTCAATCTGGCAGCGAAGGTATTTGATCAGCAGGCTCAGCTCCTGCTTATGCTGCGGAACGGAAGCGATGTTGATCTGCCCGCCCAACTGGTCGCTCTTTTCATACAGGGTTACCCCATGCCCTCTCAGTGCCGCCACCCGGGCCATCTCCAGCCCTGCCGGGCCACCGCCCACAACCAAAACCTTCTTGGGTGTTTCCGCTGGAGTGAGGGTCAGTTCCTCTTCCCTCATGGCGGCCGGATTCACAAGACACGTCAGGTGCCCCCCTACCGGATGCCCCTCTAAACAGTGCTGACTGTCCCCGACACAGGGAACAATGTCTTCAATATTTCCGGATTTTGCCTTGTTGGCAAAGTCCGGATCAGCGATCAGCCCGCGGCCAATGGAGACCATGTCCGCCTTTCCCGTACGGAGAATGAACTCTGCGATTCTTGGACTGGTGATACGCCCGACGGTAATCACCGGAATATCGACCACCTTTTTGATGGCCGCCGCCGCCTCGGCATTCAGGGGCGTTTGCGTTCCAGAGGGGGGAACGACGGCCCAGAATCCATCCGGCACCGTACCGGCCGAGATCTCAATCGCGTCTGCACCGGCATCAGCAATCATCGGCGCAATAAACTGGGTTTCAGCAATCGTCCGCCCGCCGGCAACCCGCTCCTCACCGGATATCCGAACGATAACCGGAAAATCGTTCCCGTTTTCTGCCTTGATCGACTGGATGATTTCCAGCAACAACGTGGCCCGGTCCTCAAGGGACCCGCCGTACTTGTCAGTTCGCTTGTTATAATAGGCAGAGAGAAACGCCGCCACCATGGCAAATCGATGGGCCGCATGGATCTGCACCATGTCCATTCCAGCAGCCTTGGCCCGCCGGGCAGCGGCCGTAAAATCCCTGATGACCTGTCCGACTTCCGCAACACTGAGCGCTGCAGGGGTTTCCCTGATACCTGGATCCCAGATCGGTGAGGGACCGGATGGTTTTCCCCCGGCCATTGACCCACTGCCGGGCCCCGGATCAAAAATCTGGATGCATGCCTTTGCCCCGTGGGCGTGAATTTTCGATGTGAGCTTTTCAAGGCCTGGAATCAAGCTGTCGTCAAAAAGTCCCAAAGCGCCCGGCGCGTATTTGCGTTCCCTATTTGGGGTAGCAGCCTCGACACAGATGAGGCCAGCGCCCCCTTTTGCACGGGCCTCATAGTAACCGCAATGACGGTCCGTCACTTCGCCGTCCGCTGTTGCACTTCGGGTACCCATGGGCGGCATAATGATTCTGTTTCGAATTTCCACAGCACCGATGTTGATAGGACTGAAAAGATGTTGGAATGCTGTCATGATTTGCCTCCTCAAATTAGGATTTTCTAAACAATGGAATATGTGATTTTTTACATCATTCGGCAGAAGAACGTCAGGTGCTCCGTATTTTGTGCATACAGTTTCTTTTATGTTTGAGCATTGTCAGACCCTATCGATTCTTGCTCCCAGATCTCAATAATTCTGTCCGCAACCTGATCTGGTGTTCGTTGGTCTGTATCAATCTCGTATTGTGCGGCGTTCTTATATTTCGGATTCCTTTGCTCCAAGACCTCCCCAACTTCCTCAGTAAAGCTCTTCCCCTCCGTCAAAGAGGGCCTTTCAGTATCGCCTTGAATTCGCGAAACGATCATAGCTACAGACGCCCTGAGCCAAAAAATACAGGCGCTCGCTTGAAGAACCTTAACATTCTCAGGCCTTTCAATAACGCCCCCCCCTGTATCAATAATGATGTTGTCAAGTGCTGCCAACTCCCGAGCAACGTCGGACTCCATATCTCGAAATGTCACCCATCCATGATTCGCCACAATATCAGGAATCGACATGCCGGCATTTTGGACTATTCTCTCATCCATGGCAATGCACTTCATTTGGAGACGCTCTGCAACAAGCTTTCCGACGACACTTTTACCAGTACCACGATATCCGATCAGTACTATGTTCATGAATTTAAATGCTCCATTACTACCCGACGCATCACGTCAACAGGCGCGTCGACACCGGTGAACTGTTCAAATTGGAGAGCCGCTTGGTGGATAAACATTTCGACTCCGGGAATCACTTTAAGGCCACAAGATTTTGCATCGGCCAGTAGTTTCGTCTCAAGAGGTGTGTACACAATATCAAAGACAACCTGTCCGGGTCTAAATAACTCAGGGGGAATAAGGGAAGCATCTATGTTTGGGTGCATACCAACCGGCGTGCAGTGAATGATAATATCCGCTCTCTCCATCGCTGCCGTTAAAACACTATTAGTTAATAACCCGGATTTGATGCCGGCACCCGTTCCGGCCGCCAAATCGGCCATCAACTCCTGGAGCATCGCTTCATTGATATCCAGGATGGAAAGCTCTCCTATGTTGACGTTTTGGGCAAGGGTAAAGGAAATCGCTCGCGCAGCACCACCGGAGCCCAACATCAAGACGTTCTTGCCATTGAGGTCTACACCGTTATCAGCAAATGCTTTTAGCGCACCAGCGCCATCCGTACCCAACCCGATCAATTTGTCTTTTTCATGAATGACCGTATTGATTGAACCGATATTGCGGTCGACCGGCGCAATCTCATCTACATATTTCATTACTTCCGTCTTGTGCGGGATAGTGACACTCATACCTCGAAAGTTTCCTATCGCCCGCATACCGTCTATAGCGCCTTTCACGTCCTCAACCGGACAAGCCACATAAACAAAATCCAGGTCCAAAAACTCAAAAGCGGCGTTGTGAATTGCAGGCGAAAGGCTGTGCGCAACCGGATTACCGATAACTGCGCACAATTGCGTCCTGGTGCTGATTTCTCTCATTATTGATTAAACCTCCGTCAGTATAGGGGTGGCTGATTAAAAATTTGTTTTTTAAGCATAATCGCGGTGACCTCCTTACCGCAACGCCTGACGCTGCAACCGGCGGGGCCCGGTTTCAGGTTTTTCTGGTATAAACTCGCATAAAAAATTTGAATTGACAATAAATTAGATTTTAAGAAGCGTTTATGATTTCCCTTCTCTCGCCGCATGCAACCGTCTTCTGTTCGAATCTTCGAATCCCGGAGCGGCAAGAGGATGTCCACGTTCACTCTGTTTCTGAAACATGCCCGGTCCCATGGAAGGGAAAAGAAAAAAATAGGACGGCGCAGGATAGTCTTCCGGATTGGATGTCGGGTTCGTAAGATCGCCTATAACCCATCCACCCATTGGGTCCCGGCCATGTACCCCTCCGCCACCGCATCTTTCAGGCGTCGCGTCCGCTTGGCGTCACCGAGAACAATATAGGGCAGTCCCGTGCTTTTGACCTGATCCAAAAGATTCTCTTCGGGTTCATACCCAACGGCAAACACGAGGCTTTTGGCCGGCACCTTCGTCAACAGATCGTCCCGTTCGATAACCACATCTTCTTCCACCATTCGGGCGATAGGCTCTTTTTGAATGATGACCCGACCATCTTTGATCTCTACGATGGTAGACTCCATAAAGAACTGCACCTTCGCCTTGCGCAACCGGCCGGCCAACACCCACTTGAGAGTGGCGCCCATGTCCTTGAAGGGTTTGGCGATCATATCCACCAAGGCGACCTCGATGCCCTTTTCCACGAGCAGATCAGCGGTTTCTCCACCGACGAGCCCGGCCCCCAAGATTACCACCGGGCCCTGGGGTGAAACCTTTTCAAGTAAGACCTCGCTGGCCATGTATACTCCAATGGAATCTTCGCCTTTGATGGAAAACCGCCGCTCCCGGGAACCCGCCGAAACGATCACCCCATCGATTCCCTTTCTGTCCACCATCTCAAAACGGGTAGCGGTCTGGCAATTTATCTTTAAATCCGCGATCATGAACCGGAAATAGTCGATCAGGTTGAGAAATTCTTGCTTGTGGGGTGCAGCCGCAGCCAGCTTCAGCTTCCCCCCGACCTCTTCCTTTTCCTCGATCAAAGTTACTTCGTGACCACGCAGTTTAAGAACCCTCGCTGCCTCCAGCCCGGCCGGACCGGCCCCGATCACCAAGATATGCTTGGGACGATTGGTCTTCGCCGGGGCGTTTTTGCCCAGTTCCGCATTGATGGCGCAATCCATCTGGGAACGCTTGAACGCCTCGTCGAAGCAGTGGCAACAGCAAATACAGCGCCGAATGGAGGCATCCGCACCAGCTTCAGCCTTGACCGGCCAGTCCGGATCTGCCAGCAGGGCGCGACACATGGTGACCATATCCAGCTTCTCGCTGTCGACCAGCTCTCTGGCTAAAGCCGGTTCGGTAATGCGAAATGCGCAGGAGACCGGAATGTTCACCTCGGCCTTGATTTTCGTCGCAAGGGGAACAAAATGTCCATGGGGCACACTGGGGCCGATCTGGTGCACCGGCGAATCGTGCCATCCGGCAGTGACGTTGAGCATGTCCACCCCCCACTCGGCAAGCATTACCGCCACCCGCCGCTGGTCGTCGGCATTCAGGCCGCCCGGCATGTTGTCGGTGGAGGAGTGGCGGAACATCAGCGGATAATCGTCGCCGGTAGCGGCCTTGATTCCCTTGACCAATTCTCGAACGAATGTGAGGCGACGATCGAAATCGCCACCGTACTTGTCGGTGCGTTCGTTGGTCAACGGCGACATGAACTGGCTGATCAGATATCCGGTTGCGCCCAAGAGTTCTACCGCATCGAATCCCGCCTTTTTGGCCCGTAGCGCCGCTTCGGCAAAGGATTGAATGACATTTTCAACCTCCTTCGTGGTCAATTCCTGTGGCACCAGCTTGGTATAACGGGTGTAGATCGCGGAAGGCGCAACCGGATCGCAGCCGGTCACACTCTTCCAGGAGTATCGCCCGGCGTGGTTGAGTTGGAGTGCCGCCTTGGAACCGTTTTCATGGATCACGTCAGCCACCTTTGTCAACGCTAGCAGCCAGTCGTCGCAATCGGCGCCCAGTTGATGTTCATCCTGTTTTCCGGTCATACTAACATAGGTCGCACCACACACGATCAAGCCGGCGCCCCCGCGAGCGGCTCGCCCGTAAAAGCGACACCACTCATCGGCCAGCTCAAAGCCATCAATGGCGTAATTAAGGATCATCGCCGGCATGATAATCCGGTTTTTAACCTCGAGATTGCCAATCTTGATCGGTGTGAAGAGTTTTGTATTTGTTTCGATTTTTTTACTCATTCATTCCTCCGTTCGGGGTATGCCCTCAGTCTGATTTTTGCACCCACGGCAATTATGCGCCGAATTCATAGCCTTATTTGCAACGTTCAGTTGGCATCGAAACCCAATACCTCAGGATTAAGCAAAGCGCCCTTTTTGTCGATCTTTTTTTCCACAAACCACCTTCTTTACCAAAAAGAGGGGGCGGCACCGCTAATCACTCACTTCCTGACGGGCGCCCAACAGTATCGTGATCACAATGTTACGACTATTTTTCCTTTGAAACGTCCTTCTCCAAAATATTGAAAAGCTTCTGCCGTCTTTTCCAAAGGAAAACATTTATCTATAACCGGTTTTAATTTATCTGCCGCAAAAAGTTCAACGAGATATTCTAAATCCTTATTTGCTTTATAGGCAACCATATGCATTTTGTATTTTTTGAATCGTTTCCCAAAAAATATAACTTGAAGGATCTGTGAAGTTTTTCCCCCGACCGTTACATAAATACCATTAGGACATAATGCGCGCCGATAAGCAAAAACAGAACGGTTTGTTTTTACATCAAAAATTAGATCATATTTCTGTTCATTTTTGGTAAAATCTTCTTTTGTATAATCAATTACATGGTCTGCGCCAAGTTTAAGCATTATATCTAATTTCGCTGTGTGATCCACACCTGTTACTTCAACATCGAATAATTTTGCTATCTGGATGGCTAATGTACCCGTGCTACCACCTCCGCCATTAATCAAAACCCTTTGTCCTGATGTTATCTTTCCATAATCAACAAGACCCTGTACAGCAAGATTCCCGCCATGAGACAAACATGCAGCGTCCTCAAACGTCATGCTCGAAGGTTTTAGAGTCAATTTGCTTTCATAAGCACAAGTATACTCAGCAAAAGCACCCCAACCTTCTGCCGATAGGTCGCCGAACACTTCATCGCCAACTTGAAAGCGTTTGACATTTTTTCCAACTTCTTCAACTTTTCCGGCTATGTCACATCCATGCAGTTTAATACTTTTCGGCTTTAAAATACCGCTTAAAAATCGATACTCAAAAGGTTTTCCTGTTAACGTATCCCAGTCCCATGAATTAATTGAAACCGCATGAATCTTAACTAAAACCTCATCATCACCTGGAATGGGTTTTTGGATATCCTCCAGCCTCAGAACATCAGGCGGGCCATATTTATGATAAACAATCGCTTTCATATCTTGAAGCCTGCTGGTACCAATTTCATTTTAACGTTTTACCGGTTCATTTGCGTACCACCCTCACGCTATCAATCGACGTCGCTCCTTCAGGCAAGATCTGCAACCCCAGCCATTTACCGCTACTTTCTGAATTTTTAAAGTAATCAGCGAATATTTTAGAAGCGGCTAAGTCCACCCTCATAAAAAAGATTAGGAACTCCTCACCAATATTCTTTTTCGCTGATTCTCCAATATATGCTATTCCCCGCCACCTGCCATCTTCATCCTTTGGTATTGGACCAGGCTGAGGGTGATAGAAGGGTGATTCAACCGGCTGAACGACCAGCCAAAGATCGTTTTTTATCCCAGAATCATTGTACCACCCTTCAATAGTTGTTTTGTGAAAAACACTACCACCATCTTTTGGTTCATAAATTCCGGATTCTTTGATCCCTGACGGTTCCTGTAGGCCTGTAGTTAACCAGCACACGATAATCCCTGCAACAACAGCCCCAATGATACCCATTATCCACTTTAACATTGTCTTCTCCTCAAGAATATAAAGGTTTATAAAAGCCCTAACGACTAAATATCCCCTCTTTTCCAGTATCGAAAGCGTATGTATATCATCGCAAGCATTGCCCCGATCAAATCAGCGCATAGATCAAGGGAGGTGTTCAAGTAACCGCCGACCCCCGACCCCGGCACACACATTGAGACGAAGAACTCAAGAATCTCATTGAGAGCGCCCATACCAAGTCCTGCCATAACAATAACTATGCCAAGGGCTATAGGCGAACTTATGGGGACTTTCAGCGCTCGGGAGAGAAGACTGTATGCCACCAGGGTCGACGCGCCAAACCCCCAAATATGAACAAGCTGGTCATATCGCCAGATAGGATATGTTTCAGAAAGACGGACAAGTACGACATCGTATAATCTTCCATCACCAATGACAACACCACCACCTGCAAGATGAAGGGCAGACCAGACTGTCAGTCCGATCAAAGATCCAAGGGTATAGTCGACTTTTTTGATGGTAATCCCAATCAGGCACAGGAAGAATATAATAACACCCACATAGATAATGAATTCATAATTCGCACGGGCAGCAAACAGCGACCCGAATGCCACGATTAAGATCAAGTTGACGAATAAGAGAAATACGTGTTCTTTTTTCATGACGCCTCTATCATTCAAGCACCGCTATTAAGAAGCAGGGTCTTTGGGGATGGCTGAATTAGAATTGTTTTTTTTATTTTGTATTTTTTTGAATTCTTCTGGGTAATGTTCTTCAAAACAAGTAGGGCAAATACTATGACTGAAATCCGCATCAGAGCGTTTCTTTATATAAACCTCAACCTGGTTCCAATATCCATGATCGTCACGTATCCTTTTGCAGAATGAACAAATTGGAAGGATCCCTCTGAGGACTTTAACCTCTTTTAAAGCGTCTTGTAAATTTTCGACGGTTTTGTTGAGTTTTATCAAGATAGGATTCGTAACTCTAAAAAAAACACTTACCCCTATTATTATTAAGGCCAAGGCAAAGATGCCGGTAATGAGGCCTGCTTTAAGAAATGGTCCTCTAACTTCTGACAAGTCAATTTTTGCAACAATCCCCAGATTAAGATCTGCAACAGGTTCATAAGCAGCAATTACCTTAACCCCTCTATAATCGAGTCCAAACATTACTCCGGATTTCCCCGATAACGCGGCCCGCATGGGTTCTGCGATATTAGAATCCCATTGTACAGGTTTTGGATTGTCTAGGTCATAATGGCGATGGCTCAGCAGAAAGACTATTTGGTCGCCCTTTTTTTCAGCAAGTGTAAATTCACCGGTTATTCCAAATCCTTCATATTCAGAATGAGCCTCTTTTATCTGAGTAAGCGTCGCCTGTTTAGGGCCGGATGGATAATCAGTACTATACCTTTTATCAAAACGGGCGACAGCCTCAATTAGGCGTGCTTGGCTCTTTGCCGTTTCAGAAAGGCGAGTCGTTTCTTCTTGAATTGCGGTTCTATAAAGAATCCCGATAGAGACTATTGATGTGGTTGCAACCAATATGGTCATTATTGTAATCAATAATATGATTCTTTTCTTCGGGTTCAATCTATCCCCCTATGATCAATTAAACCAAGCACAGCAGCCATATTTTCCGGTTAGAGCGTAACGGCACCGGAGCTCAAATCCTGTAAAGCATGAGGTTAGCTATTCGACTCTCTTGACTCAGCTTCATCTTTTATAAGTTTAAGCATTTGTATCCGTATTAACCCACTAAAAGGTTTAACAATTAACCAGTAGAATCCAAATGTAAATCGTGTAATCTTAGCAACGCACAATACTCTGGTTTCAGTGCTAACTTTTGTTTTGTTTTCTTCAATGTTTTCAAATTGAAAATTCCAAACCACCTTCACCCATGGTGAAATTGAATTATTGATAAAGTCTTCATAGCTTGGTATTTTTGCTATTTTAAATCTCGCCCAAAAACCAATTAGCGTTTCATTTGGATAATTCTCTTCAAGATTTGTAAATCCAATATCCGTTATGAAATGTTGTAGGTTCAATCTTTTTGTTGGCAAGCCACGAATTTTAAATAAAATTTTTATTATTTTCGATTTTGACAGGTCGAAATTTTTTGCAACTTCAAACACTTTTTCAATGGGACTATCTACGACTAACTCATGATATTCATTGAATGTATATTCGGGTAAATATTTTTCAATCAGTGTGTTTCTTTGCATATGTATTACCTTTTTCTACTGCTGACATATGCAGCCCACCCGATAACTATGAAACATCCTACAATACATAACCAGGCGAAGGCGTCTCCAACTCGAGAGTATATTGTTACTACTCCTTTCGTGGGTATGCAAGAAATCATTCGGGTTTGAGCAGGGCGCGTTTCAGCAGGCTCAGATGCGTCAGATGAGTTGATTTTCCGCCCATAGGGGTCAACAGCAATAGACAGGCCCCCCCCAGTGCCCTTCACTATTGAAAAACCGTTTTCAATCGCTCTGAAAACACCCATCTTTGAATGTAAAGGATCAACCGCCGCCCAATCCTGGGCTGGAACCAGCAATATATCCGCATTATTGGCGCCGGCTTGGCGAATCAGGCTCGGATAATCTTGGTCTGCGCATATAACGGATGCGAGTTGCATGAATGGCAGATTGCCGTATTGCGTATAGGCCAGAGCCCCCCAACTTCCGTTACCCAATGATTTTACATATTCCAAGGCTGTCCAACTGCATGGGAACACCAAGGTTGCGATAAACGGTGACACTTTGGGCGCTACAAGACGGTCAGGGAGAAAAGGAATAAAGAAAATGATGCCCACCGCAATACCTGAGGCAACCCGAAACAATGGAGGAATTGCCTCTATTGACAGCAGTCTCCACATTGAAACTGCGCCAACGATGATACAGACCAGGCTAACGGGAAGTAACCCCTTACTTACTTTTCGGGTGCGCGAAAAACGGATTCGGAAAACAGGGAACAGCCATGCTGCAGGCGCAACGGCCCAATTCCAGTTTGAAAATACTACCCAGAATCAGCCAGGCATAAGACCCTATTTTTTCTAGCATACGCGTCATTCCCCTCTATAAATTCGTGTGGATTCCTTACTTGAACTTTCCCCTCATAAGACCCTTTATCAGAAACATCCACGCAGGTAAGCACCCTAAAAACCGGGCATAAACTCCGAGTCCGAAAGTGTGCATCTTTATGGAAGGTTGTGTCTGTTGACTCTCGACTGTAGACGCACGACTTTCGGATTTGCCGGGTTATCGGTCTTTTTGTTCCGCATAAAATGTTTTTTTCAGTTTGTCAGTCAATCCGTCTGCACACTGACATATGATTTTTAAAATTTTCCGGTAACAGGAAATCGGCTTTCCGTAAGGGTCTTCGATTTCCATTCCAGGTCTTTTAGTATGGAAGTCTCCCAAAAGAAAAAGTTTCTCAGCAGGCGCATTATAAAATTTTACCATCTCACTTACATGATGCCGTTCCATTGCCACGGATAAATCCGCTGACCGTATTATCGGTTCGGAGATCGGGGTGGACCTGAGAGACGAAATGTCAATCCCGATTTCAGAACATGCCTGAATTGCTTCGGAAGTTGGTTTATGGTTGTCCCAGCCTGATGTCCCGGCTGAATTTATACGAATGTGAGACAGTTTTGCCTGAGCAAGTCTGTGTCGTAAAACGCCCTCACCCATCGGGCTTCGGCATATGTTCCCGGTACAGACAATCAGAATAGATTTGATATTTTCCAAGACCATTTTGTTCCCATTTTTTTCGATTATCAAAAAATTCGGTTTTATTTCTACATAATTTCTTAGGTGCTATTTTCGATTTTTCTTGTGCTTCATTATCGTCTTACACATTTTCCCAAACTGTTTATCCTTCTTCCGCTTCTCATGATATGACATTTCATTGAAAACAGATTCTTTGTTCATTTTTATATAATTTTGATATCTTTTCTCGGATAGAGAGCCTTCCTCTACAGCATTCAAAACCGCACACCCTTTTTCAGCAACATGGGTGCAATCGTTAAATTGACAATTTCTTGATAGCGCTGATATTTCCGCAAATGTTTGATCAAGGCCTGTTTCTATTGCAAAAATCCCCAGTTCCCGCATTCCCGGAGTGTCTATGACCATTGCTCCGCCATTTAACGTTATCAATTGCCTATACGTTGTGGTATGCCGTCCTTTGTTATCTTTTTCTCTGACGGTTTTTGTTTTAAAGACAGACTCTCCGATGAGATTATTCAATAGGGTTGTTTTGCCCACACCCGAGGATCCCAACAAACAATATGTCAACCCGGGCGCCAGGAGATCCTTTACGCTTTTCAAGCCGGATTCATTTTCGTTGCTGAATGACTGAACAGGTAAACGCGGCATTATGTTATGTATGTTGCCGATCCTGATTTCAATCTCTTCAGACGTGAGAAGATCACTCTTACTTAATAAAACAATCGGCCTGATATTGCTTTCGTTAATCATAACCAGATACCGCTCAAGCCGCCTGAGGTTGAAATTATCGTCCAGAGACTGGACAATGAATGCGATGTCTATGTTCGCGGCAATCAATTGAAAATCTATTTTCTTCCCGGGTGTCTTTCTTTTGAGCAAAGATTTTCTCTGGATGATCTCGTGGATGATTGAAAAAGTATTTTCGTCATAAAATTTGGCCAGTACCCAATCCCCAACAGCCGGATAATCGATCGGAGAAACCGCACCGTATAGCATTTTCCCGACCAGCTCGGCAAAAACATCATTCTTTCCATTGGTTAGCGTATAGCTGTCCTTATGAACAGCAATCACTCTTGCCACCTCAAGCCCCTCCAATCTTTTAGAATTAACATTGTCCTGAAACCATTTATCGAAACCAAGTTCTTCGATGCTATACAAAATGTCACTCATGCGATTGTTTTAACTCCTAACGTGCCGGTCAGCAGGCAACCAGGGCTTCCACAGGTTCCAAAGAATGTGATTTATCCCTATTGTTGCCTATTAAGGCTCTACTTTTCTGATACGACACTGTCCTGGTTGATTCATGGGCCGCATTGTTGGGCGATTTTATTATTAACATTTCGTTACCGCCTTTTTGAAATTGGTAAGGTACTATTTTTATTTTGACATCATAAAGTTCCCTTTCCAATTTGGCAGTCACGTTTTCTAAGTGCCTCGATTTTATAGGATTTAGTTCTAAAACTGGGAATATTCTTACTTCTTGAGCCACCCTGCAAAGTTCTTTTATTGATGTGAAATGGAACTCCTCTGACAACTGCTTGCTATACAAGAAAAGAAAATGCGAACACAAGGCTAAATAAAATTCTTTATCATAAAATGGGAGTTGGGGGAGTTCGCCGGCAATATATCTGCCTTCTTTCTTTCCAGTTTCGTAATCCTTTAAAAACGTGGTCATAGCAGCCATACGAATGCTTCCGAGTTCTTCAACTGAAGTTATCGTTTCCCAAATAAATTCCTTTTTGTTCTTTCTGGTTTGCTCGAGTACAACATCATAAGTCTCATCGATCCTTCTTTTAATTATCGCGGCAGAATACGAATAAGCAGGGTCAATAGAAACAACCGTTCCCCCTCTTGACGAAAGAATGCTGTTAAAGCTCGCAGGGCCATCACCACAACCCAATATTTTTTGCTTCAGATCTAATGGAGAAAGAGAAAACATTGATACGTATTCATCATATGAACGTCCCCAGGGGACAACCTCTGATAACGTGAATGGCATTTATCTTCGTATCCTATATGTACACCCGGCATGCTGATATGGGGCGCACAGGTATTTGAGCACCCCTTCGGCAGTTGCGTAGTTTTGATTCAGCTATTTGTTGTTCGTACCTGTCAATGCTGTACTTAGTCCGAGCGAAAAATACACGCCACCTGCCGCCCATTTTTGGCCCCGCTGGAATCCGGTCTTTTGACGTAGCCAAACACCAACGGAACTCGAAAGAATAGCAACGGCCAAATCAATGCACATTCCAATTAGTGCAAATAAGCAACCTAAAATCAACATCTGTTCGGTTGCATGTCCGTGCGCTTCGTTTACAAATTGAGGCAAAATGGCAAGGAAAAACAACGCTGCCTTCGGATTCAAAATATTCGTCAGCATTCCCTGGATGAAAATACGCCTTCCACTGATGAATTCCATATTTTCACATTTAGTATTGTTATTCCTGCTCAACCAAGTACGAATTCCAAGATATATCAGATAACCTGCACCAGCATACCGAACTATGCTGTAAGCAAGAGCGGAAGATGCCAGTAGTGCTGAAAGACCGAGCGAGGCTGCAACCACATGGACAAGTGTGCCGGCATCCACACCCAACGCCGAGAGGATTCCGGCCTTCCTCCCTTGGCTTGTGCTTCGTGCTATTATATAAATCTGGTTCGGTCCTGGCGTAATAATCAGGACAAAAGCCGTAACACAAAAAAGCAATATTGTATCTACATCTATCATGAACACTCCTCCTGCAACATAAATGATAAGGTGTTACGCCCAAATGTATTTAATACACATCAAATAGGAACTAAAACAATGCGCACAAATATTAACATAGATGACAAACTTATGAATGAAGCCATGACGCTAAGCCAGTTAAAAACCAAAAAGGCTGTGGTCGAAACCGGGCTTAAGCTTTTAGCAACGATTTTTCACAAACGCCTGTTGTTTTGCGTCCTGTACAAAAGTGGGTAGGTGCCGTACAATCGTGTCCTTCATACCAGGATGACCCCAACGGCAAGACCCACTCCATAGAAAAGGTGGTTGACGAGTGGAGTAATGACGGCCCTAATTCTATCCGGCGACCTCCTGCCAAAAACTCCGAGTCCCATCGAAGGGTAAACGAAGAAGAAGGAGGCTGCGGTTGTTGCAACACCATATAGGACGGCCCATTCCGGTGACACAGGTTCTCCAGTCCAAAGATTCCAACCAAATATGAAGGGGACCGCGAGGCCCACGCCAATGGCGAAGTGTGCGAGATAACCGTAGATCATCTCGTTGGGGACTTGGTCCATTTCTGTTGGATGCCCATAACGAAAGCGTCCACGTGTCCAACCCGCAACCATTCGCCCTATCATCGCTACATCTATTTTCAGCAACACTCCAGTTCGAGCAACGAGATTGTTCATCAAGTCCATTGCCAATGTTCCGAGTACGCCTGCTACGATTCCCTTTACAACGAGATCCATTACACCTCCGATGTGGATAGGGGAGATACCAGCGCGCAAAAACTGTTTTCACGAACTGGGTAACACCTAAAACGCCGCTTCTCACCGGTGAGGGCCGCCGTTTGGCCCGAATCTGGTGAAGTTGCATGTTGAAAGAATCACAGCACTATTTTAGTTGCTTAAACATCCCCCCCCTTGACAATTGTAACGTTACAGTTTACAAATAATTTATGATAAAAACTTTTGCTGATAAAGAAACTCAAAAGGTCTTTGTCCAAGGCAAATCAAAACGTATACCTCCAGATTTAATACAAAGGGCAATTCGTCGTTTGGAGTTTATCCACTGGACAACGGATATAAATGACTTAAGGGTTCCTCCAAGTAATCGTTTGCATGCTCTCAAAGGTAACAGAGAGGGGTTATATTCGATATCACTGCTGTCCGGTTAACTGTTAAATGATTACAGATGGTTATATATTTTCTACCGCTTCAACTTGTAATTTTGGCAAAAAAAGTACTACATAAAATTTTCGCTGACAGTTTGGCTAATTTGGACAAATTTGCATCAATAATCAAATAGTTTCAATTGGATATGTTCAATGTTTTTCTTCGCATCCGTCTTCCTGTCGTTTAACTGGAAGATTGATTCGAGTGGTTTTCGTTCAAACAAGTTCACCTCCAAAAAGTGTAAAAGTTGGGAAAGGTTATTTTCAAGGTGAAATCGCTCTTTCATAATTGCTAAAACTAGATAAACAATCATGGAAATCCAGATTTGGGTTTTTACTGCATTAGCGGAGGTTCCATAAAAACTTTTCACCATGAGATTTTGTTTGATCCATTTGAAGAAAAGCTCAATCTGCCATCTGGCCTTGTACAAAGCGGCAACGGTATCGGAAGAAAGTGAAAAGTTGTTCGTAAGGAACACAAGTATTCTGTTTTGCTCTTCATCCCGGAATGTAATGCGCCGTAGGCGTTTCGGGTATTTCGCTTTGGTTTGCTTGCTGAAAAGCAGAATATCCTGATCGCTTCGGACACCCAGGGATTTATCCACCGGACGCGAAATGACACGGTTCCATTTTATCGAAGTTTTCAAACGGGTGACAAAAAAGGCCTTGGTTTCTTCAATTGACCAAAGCCATGAAAAGTCGACATACCCCCTGTCGACCAGATAGATTCCTTGTGGCTCGATCTGGATTTGAGGCGCCGCCTTAACATCATGGACCTTGCCATCCGTGATGTATAAAAAGGCCGGAATATTGCCGCGTAGATCGATCATGGCGTGTAATTTAACGGCACCCTTAGTGGCTCGGAACTTCGCCCATGGGAAAAGAGAAAGGGTTAAATCGATTGTGGAGGCATCCAAGGCGTAGACAGCATTGTCGACATCCATGGCAAGTTGCGTGTTGGCATAAAAGCGCCTGGCTTTCGACATCAAGGATTTTGCGAATTCCTCATAGATTCGGTAATCCCGGCGTTCATTAGCGTCGGCCAATGTGGATCTTGGGCATTGTTTGATGCCGATATGATATAGCTTGTTCGCATGAGCGTTCAGCGCGATGTCGATATCCCGAAGGCTATGCTCTTGTCGTATATGCGCGAAGATCATGCACGCAAGTTGATTCCAACATTTAAATTCCTTGGTGCGGTAATCGCCCTTGTATTTATTGACGATGCTTTGAAACTCGTACCTTGGGAGAAGATCTAAGAATTGGGAGAAGACGTATGAAGGACTGGGCATATCAATTTCCTCATAACCAATTTCATTGATAACCGAATGACTAGGATGCTGTCCGGTATAATTCTCGTTAGAAGAGAAATTATCATGGTGGCTGCATTCGATCAACATAGCGCCCAATACCTTCATTTTAAATTAAATTTATTATAAGTTAAGCTGGTTATGACAAGTTTTGGCCTAAAAATATGATTTCGGCTAATTTTTTTAATCTAAAAATGTAAAATTGTTTATATGAATATAATATATCAATATGTTACACAGTATTAGAAAAAGTTAACCGGACAGCAGTGATTCGATATCTATCAACGACCAGTGGCGTATTTGTTTTAAATTCGTCAATGGAGATGCCTTTGACGTAGAAATAACCGATTACCATTAAGGATCAATATTATGTCCATACCAAATACAAAAAATCGAGAAATACCACCAACGCATCCCGGCGAAGTGATAAAGGAAGATTTTATGCCGGATTATAATTTGACTACTTCATCCTTGGCCAACGCTTTAGGCGTTTCCCGTCAAACGATTAATGAACTTTTGAGAAAAAGAAGGTCCATCACACCCACTATGGCATTGCGCTTGTCTCGTTTGTTCGGTAATTCTCCCGAATTCTGGCTCAATGCGCAATATGCAAGAGATCTTTGGGAATCCGAAAAACGTTTTAAAAAAGAACTAAAAAAAATTCAACCGCTTAATGCAGCATAGATTAGGTTTCTATTCCCTTTTGTATCATTTATAAAAAGCCCAACATCCGGGCTTTGCGGCGAGGGAACCGAGACCGCAACAGCCCGTGGTTCGGTGTTCATTTCTTATTTATAAGGTTTCTTGAGTTCAATAGATTTTCGACTCTATCTCCGTTCTCGACAGTAAATCCTATATTTACCCATTGAGTCTTTAAAGTTGCTATAAAGATTCTATCTCGTTTAGGGCGGCCATAATCTTTTGGAAACCATACCTTGAAATTCCCAGTTCCGTGTAGCCGCCATCTTCCATTCCAAATAGTCGGTTTCTCTACAGACACGGATTTTACATTTTCGAGTTTCACAATCTTATCTTTTCCAGTCGGAAAATAGTAATTATGAAAAATGATCTCATCTTTCGTGACTGTAATCAATTTATCTTGGTAAATAACCTCAGTGCTCATGATTCGTTCACCGAACGCCCGAGGTCAGACGGAAGCCAGGGCTGCCACTAACCTCAAAAAATGTGATTACTGTTTAAATTTTCTCCTAATTTCCAAAACGACTCGGCCCTGGCTTTCGCCTTCCAGGTAAAGGCATCGGTTACCCGGTGCCCTCCCCACAGTTCCGTACGTGAAGGTTTCCCTCATACGGCTCTTCGGTTCAGGCCCTTTTTACCAGACCGTCAACCAACCAGGCGACACCCCGGTTGGCGAATAACTGTTGCTTCCCTGCAAAATCAAATATTATGGACTATTCTCGGCAACGGTAATGGAAACGTCTCGAAAATTGAGTTGAACTTTTCGTGACTGATATATCCATCCCGATCCCTCCTCCCGAGCCAGTGCCACTGCGACCGCATGAAACGGTTTCGTCTTTTCCGGGCCGTCTGCTTCTTGATCACCCAGTATCCTTTGAGGCTTCGGCCCCAATAGAAGGTGAACCCCATAAAATCAAAGGTCCCACCACGCTTTCCGTTTTGTGGCGGCTTTCCAAATGGTATCAAGCGGGTCTTTTCCGGATGAAGGTCCAACTTGAAACGGTTGAACCGCTTCGGAAGCACTTTCCCACCATTCGAAGTTCGACTTCCTTGACGTACCATTCATCGAGCACATAGTGAAGAAAGGTGTTGCTAAGCGTCGGCGATATCACACCGCCTTGCGGGGTTCCTTTCCGGCTTCGGAAGCATCTCTTTCCGCCATGATCATCATCTTCCTCGATCGGTGATTCGCATTCGAAGACATTTCATCAGTTTGTCCTGTGGTATTGAATCGAAATATCCTTTCAGGTCCACATCAAACACTGCCGTCAAGCCCTGTTTGATATGCCTTCTTATCTCGTCCTGGGCATCATGGGCAGATCGCTTGGGTCGAAATCCATACGAACAGTCCATGAAGTCAGCCTCGAAAATCGGCTCAATAATCAGCAGCACTGCCGTTTGAACCACCCGATCCCGTATCGTGGGAATGCCCAACGGACGCTTGCGACCATCGGGTTTAGGAATATACACACGGCGTACTGCAGACGGACGGTATCGTTTGAGCTTGAGACTGTTATGGATATCCTCCACAAATGCCTCTGCACCGCCCTAATCGGCTTCAATTTGCTCAAAACTAACGCCATCCACACCACCCCACCTTTGCCTCGTTTGGCTCTGGCAATCCGGTAAGCGCTGGTCAATCCATCGCACCGATAGATCCGATCATAAAGTGAGTAAAATCGAAACTTCGGCTCCTGCTTCGCCTTCAAGTAAAGCTTCTGCCTCAGAGAAGAGAGTTTCTCCGGAAGCCGGATCGTCTTGACATGCGCAGTCTCCCACACGTCTACTTCTATAGACTCCCACAATTCCAGTTGTTCCGTAATGGGTTGATTGACCAAACGGCACTCCTCTCGTCTAACTCCGCGTGTTCAAGGCAAGGCCCCTTGGCTCCACGGCATTACCCCGTTTCTTTGCTACTATGGGCCTTTCCGACTCCCGACACAACCGTTTGCCGGTTATTAATTCCCAACCAACGTTGGTAGCAAGCCCACCACCATGCCGGGTCTCCCAGGTTCCTCGATGCGACTGTCCAAGCGCGCCCTCCCCTATCACCCCGGGGTGCCCTGTGGCTGCCAATGCTCGTTGCTTCGCCACAGATGACAGGCTTTATCATCTCCGGAAAATTGGCCGCACCCACTGATGTAACGAGGCCGAACCGGGTTCACTTGCGTTAGGGCTCACTTGTTCGCAGTCTGGAAGCTCTGCTTCCTTTGCCGACCGCCTCAAGGCGGTGACCGGTCCGCTTCCCGGGGTCGGTTATCCTCACACGGGGGACCGCTGCTACATGATGAACGAGCAATTGTCATGACTGACTCCTTTCAGTCAGCAAGTCGCAACAGGCTTTGCCTGGCGCACCGAAGCACACGAAGATAACGAAGATTATATTACAAATTCAACGCATTTAAGTTCCAGAATCAGTTCGTCATTTGCCAACAAATTAACTCGATTACCACAGTCCAGTTTTATTCCTTTGTATTCCACTGAAAAGGGATGTTGTACGTTGAACGGTATACCAACCTGGTTTAGCTCATGCGCCAGGCATTGTTCATAGGTTGATTCGAGCAAACCGGAACCGAGAGTACAATGAACCTCGATCGCAGACCCAATAACACGATTTGATCCTCCTCTGCGGATCAAATTTCATTCTTCGTGTTCTTCGTGTTCTTCGTGGTTATATACCATTCTATTCCCGATAAAATTATCAGAGTATGCTTCATTTTGATGAACCATAAAAGTCTATAATGTTCTTTTTGCCCTGTCCAAATTCCGGGATGCATCTATTCCTCGACAATTTCATTCTCAACAACTTCTTCCCTTGGTTTACGGCGTGTCCGATGGTTGTAAATCTTTTCCCTGACTTTTTTCCCCTGACTTTTTAATTTATTTACTGCCAGATCAATCGTCGGCCGCATATTGCTACCGGTCTCTTTTACATGAATATTTAATTTGCTGCCAATAAGATTAATCTCGACAATCCGGATGTCTTTTTCTTTGGAAAAAACCACGCGTGCTTCTGTGGGCTTATCGAACAGCTTATCGACGCTGCTCAGTTTCTTTTCAACATACTCTCTTAATTTATCAGATGATTTAATATTTTTAAAATTAACTGTAATTTCCATATTCAACCCTCCTCTACAGTTGTATAATTTCAGGATAACTTAATCTTGAAAATTCAAATTGATATAACGCGAAGATGAGAGGCCGGGAAACGGTAGCGCACAGCTGCCATTAACAGCGAATGCATTACGAAATAAAAGGTTTTTTTTAAAGCCCCGGCTTTTCCCGGTCACACACCAGCGATTTGTTCGCCTTTTTCACCTTGGTTTGAGGTAGTTTTTTAAATCCCTATAGTAATTTTCATGAGGGCCAATCATTATTAACTGGAGATCGTCGCCCACAAAACGATACGAGAGCAAATATTGAATGCTTTTAATTTTAAGCTTGTGAACGTATACGCCGCGAAGGTCGCCTTTTTTTTCTGTACCAACAGTGGGGTTTTCAGCAATCTTTAGAATATGCTTATCCAGTACTTTTTTTTCCTGCTTACTGAATTTTTTAACTTTGCGCTCAAAGGATCGGGACTGAAGGATTTTCATTGGCTGTTACCCGAATTTATATTCTGATGATTCACCATGTTCCAGCTCTGAAATGCCGATAAGGATTTCTTTAATCAAGCTATAGGTTAAATCAGGATTTTCCTCAGCACACTTCCCGATGCGTGCCCAATGTTCAATCTGACCAGTTATCGATCGCTTATCGATTTTTGAAAATATTTTTGCGTCTCGAACCAGATCGTCGGTAATTCTAACTGCGGTTGCCATTGCTGTCACCTCCTTATGCAATATTGTAGGTAACAATAACACATAAAAATAGCAATATGCAACATATAATAGCATTGTGAGCACTTAATTATTTGCAACGAACGAATAGCGTTTTATCCATCATCCCATGCCAGACGCAAGGCTGCTCAAACACGGATCAAATAATTCAAATCAAAAAACTTAAAATCAGATCACAGAAGATCGTGCTGGGCCGCCCACACCGATGCCTGGGTTCGGTCATTGACGCCGAGCTTGTTAAAGATGCTGATCACATGGCTTTTTACGGTATGGGGACTAATGGAAAGCCGGCGGCCAATTTCCACGTTTGTTTCACCGCGTGCCACCATTCGAAGGACTTCTATCTCCCTTTGGGAAAGCGGGACCGGCAAACTTCGGTTTGCCGCTTCCCTTGCCATCGTTTGGTAATTCTCGAGCTCGTTGAGTCGCTGTTGCTTCTCATCGAGATGGTGCTGCATGGAGCGAAGTTCTTCATTGGTTTTGGCGGTATCGATATCAAGGGAAACGGTCTTTATGAGATTCCCTTCTGAATCATAAACTGGATAGGATGCCCTTTCTGTGACCGGGGGCTTGATATGAGGGCACCGGCTTGGGGTGGCCTGCTGCTGACTGACCGCGGCAGCAAACGCCATACAGGAAGAAAAGCCGCAATCCCTGCAATTGGTGATCGGAAGAAGCCTGATAATATCCACGACAGAAGCATTTCGAAAGACCTTGTGCCGGGGAAGAATCGATTCTTTCTTATCCGCAATTTCATTTATGAAACCAAGAAAGTCTTCTACAAAAACCCCCACCTGATGGCGATCATAAAATGGGGTAACAATGCAACGATCGGGATAGAGAACACACTGCCGATCCTTGAATACAAATCTTAAATTGGTGGGATTCAGGAAAAGTTTCGCCTGGTCGGCAACGGCGCTGAGGTAGGGGAATAAATCAACAACAGCGGAATCAAAGACCAGACATGCCATCAGGCTATCTTTCGTTAAAGACCCTGGCTTGGTCTGCGGCCCGCTCCCGCTGATAAAAACCTTCAGGCATCCGATATTTTGTTTGCATGAAACCATTTACTATTACACCTGATAGGGGTATTTCAATAGCTGAGTCTTCCAGCAGGATGCCATAGTTAAAACAAAAATCTTTACAAAGTCAAATTCATCAAATTTTTTTGTAACCAATTTCAATTTTAAGTCGACCTATCTACATAGCACCACACGGATGTTTCCCAAAAACCAACGGAGATACTATGGGTAAGGATTATCAAGATAACAACGTTGACATTCAAAAGGCCCTTGGCGTTTTGGAGACCGCCGGTCCCAAAAAACGATTCAAGATGATATTTTTGCTTGTTGCTGCTCTGATCGTATGTATAGGCGGATGGTTTCTTCTCAAACCAAACGGGCAGGCAGCGTTGAAATATATTACTGCACCGGTCGAACGCGGAAACCTTGTGGTGACGGTGACCGCTACCGGAGAGTTGGAACCGGTCAACCAGGTGGATGTGGGCACGGAGGTATCCGGGACCATCAAAACCGTGGCAGTTGACTTTAACGATCACGTCAAAACCGGCCAAATTCTGGCGAAGCTCGATACCACAAAACTTGAGGCCCAGGTGCTTCAGTCCAAATCGAACCTGGCATCGGCCAATGCAAAGCTGCTTCAAACCGAAGCGAGCCTTTTGGAAGCCGTTAACGAACTTTCACGCTTGGAGCATGTCAGAAAATTGAGCAACGGCAAGGTCCCTTCCCAGCATGATCTGGATGCGGCCGAGGCCGCTGTAAAAAAGGCAAAGGCAGAAAAAGCCTCGGCTGAGGCATCCATCGCCCAGGCCCAGGCATCCTTGGATGCCAATCAGTCAGATCTTGACAAAGCCGTTATCCGGGCCCCCATTGACGGGATTGTTCTTGACCGGGCCGTCGAACCAGGGCAGACGGTCGCGGCCTCCCTGCAAACCCCGGTTCTCTTCACCCTGGCGGAAGACCTTACAAAGATGGAACTGCATGTGGATGTGGATGAAGCCGATGTGGGCCAGGTAAAGGAAGGACAGGCCGCCTCCTTTTCAGTGGACGCTTACCCGGCCCGAACGTTTCCGGCCACAATTACACAGGTCCGGTTTGCACCCCAGTCGGAAAATGGTGTGGTGACCTATAAAACACTTCTGCTGGTGGAAAACCAGGATCTTTTACTCCGACCGGGAATGACCGCCACTGCCGACATCCGCGTTGAAACCATCACCGATGGTCTTCTTATCCCCAATGCGGCGCTTCGGTTTACCCCTGAAACCCAAATGCAAGAGGCGCCCAAAGAGGGGGGTGGGCTGATCAGAAGCCTTTTGCCGCGCCGGCCGCCCAGAAGGACTGTGCCTAAGAATTCAGAACCGGGCAAAACCCTTCATAAAAAGGTATGGATCCTTGAAAAAGACCTGCCCAAACCGATTCCTGTCACCGTTGGCGTTACGGACGGGAAAATGACCCAGATCATCGACGGTGATCTTCAACCAAGTCAGGCAATCATATTGAACATAGTGGAAGCATCCTAATGACATCGATATTATCTGAAACAGAGGCCGATCCGCCACAAGCTATCATCGAATTTCAAGGTCTTACAAAGGTTTATGGCCAGGGACATGCAGCCATTACCGCTCTGAACAATGTGGATCTTGAAATCGAAGAAGGGGATTTTGTGGCGGTAATGGGGCCCAGCGGTTCCGGGAAATCGACCTGCATGAACATTATCGGCTGCCTTGATACCCCAACAGATGGCGCTTATCTGTTTAAAGGCGTGCCGGTGGGAAAACTATCCAGAGACCAACGGGCCAAACTTCGGCGATATTTCCTCGGGTTTGTGTTTCAAGGATTCAATCTTCTCAACCGGACGTCTGCCGCAGAAAACGTGGAGCTGCCACTCATTTACAGGGGGTTGCCGGCCTTCGAACGAAAGGCCCGCGCCATGGAAGCGCTGTCCCATGTGGGGCTGAACGGGTGGGAGCATCATACCCCCGGAGAACTTTCCGGCGGCCAGCAGCAGCGTGTGGCCATCGCCCGGGCCATCGTAACCCAGCCATCCGTTCTGTTGGCAGATGAACCGACCGGCAATCTCGATTCCGCCCGCAGCAAGGAGATCATGGAGCTGTTGTGCAGGTTCAATCGGGAGCAAAAACTGACCGTGGTAATGGTTACCCATGAGGCGGATATGGCCGAGTATGCCAACCGGGTGATTCATTTCTTGGATGGCAAAACAGAAGCGAACCATAGAATGCAATAGAATAAAAAAGAAGAAAGAAGGCGGGAAAGAAAAATGATTTGGAATGCCTTTTTGCTGGCATTAAGAGAAATTAGACGAAACGTCCTCCGGTCCTTTTTGACCGTGTTGGGGATTGTCATCGGGGTTGCGGCGGTCATTACCATGGTAACCATCGGTGAAGGCGCCACGGCCAAGGTGACACAGGATATTGCCAAGTTGGGGAGCAATCTTCTGATGATCCATCCGGGACAGCACCGGGGGCCGGGGGGAAGCGCGGCTGCAGCAAAGCCCTTTGACATGGCAGACGTCAAGGCCATATCACGGGAAATCAGTTCTCTCGATGCCGTGGCGCCCTCTTCCACCCAATCCGTGACCGCGATATTTGGCAATACGAATTGGTCCTCCCGACTCACCGGCACCACCAACGCCTTTTTCGAGGTAAAAAATTGGCCGCTTGCCACTGGGCGAAATTTTTCAGAGGGGGAACTACGGTCCGGAAAAGGCGTTTGCATTCTTGGTGCCACGGTCACAAAAAAGCTTTTTGGTAACCAGGACCCGCTTGGCAATAAAATTCGGCTTAAAAATGTTTCCTGCCAGGTGATCGGCACCCTGACCCGCAAGGGACAATCCGGTTTTGGGACCGACCAGGATGATTTGGTCGTTATTCCCCTTCGGACCTTTCAACGACGGTTTTCCGGAACGACCGACATCAACTTTATACAGGTCTCCGTGACCGATGGCTACTCAACCGAAAAGGCCGAGGTTGCCATCACGCTGCTGTTGCGGGAGCGACGGCGGATTTCAGCCACCGAGGACGATAATTTTTCCGTGATGGACATGAAAGAAATCACGACCACTCTTACGGGAACCACCAAGGTGCTCACCATGCTTCTGGGTGCTGTGGCCGCGGTGAGTCTGCTGGTAGGGGGTATCGGAATCATGAACATCATGCTGGTGTCTGTGACGGAAAGGACCCGGGAAATCGGCACCCGGCTTGCGATTGGGGCGTTGGAGCGGGAAGTGCTCATGCAATTTTTAGTGGAAGCGGTGGTACTGGCGGCGTTTGGGGGTATCTTTGGCATCTTTCTGGCGTTGACCGCAGCGGTAGGGCTGACAAAAGTCCTTCAGGTTCCGTTTGTGTTTAATCCCAGTATCGTGATCATCGCATTTTTGTTCTCAGCCGCCGTGGGGGTGATTTTTGGATACTTTCCGGCGAAAAAGGCAGCCCGGCTGGACCCGATTGACGCCTTGCGCCATGAATAAGATGATAATTGCAATATTTCAGGAAGGAAGAATCAAATGGGCGATGCCCCAATTAATAAAAAAGGAATAACCGCTTTTTTCGGTATCATCTGCCTGTTGGCCTGTGGCTGTGCCACCGTGGGACCCGACTACAAGGCGCCAGCGCCCTCCGTCCCGGACAAGTGGGGCTCCGATTTCAAAACCGGCGCAACGGGAGACATATCGAGCCTTACAGCCTGGTGGGAAAACCTTGGTGACCCTGTTTTGTCCGGGTTAATCAACCAAGCGGTCCAGGGAAACCTGGATCTGCGCGACGCACGGGCACGGGTTGTGGAAGCCAGGGCACGGCGCGGCATCAGCGAATCCGGTATGTTTCCGTCCCTGGATGCTTCCGGCACCGCCCGGTACAGCAGGGGAAGTTCGGGAACGGGTGACGGAAACACCCGTGAGACTTACCAGGCAGGGTTTGATGCCGGATGGGAAGTAGACGTGTTTGGCGGGGTTCGCCGATCTGTGGAAGCCTCCCAGGCGGATCTGGAAGCCAGCCAAGAAAACCTAAAGGACGTGCGGGTAACCCTTGCCGCTGAAGTGGCACTTAATTATGTGGATGTTCGCACCTATCAGGCACGCCTTTCCGTTGCCGAGGCCAATCTGAAAATCCAGCAGGAAACCTTTGAGATTACCGACTTTAAATATCAAGCGGGACTGGTAACCGCTCTGGATGTATCCAAAGCTAAGTACAATTTAAAAAGCACCGAGGCTCAGATTCCTGGTCTTCGCACCAATCTTAAAAGCGCCAAGAACCGTCTGGCGGTTTTGCTGGGCGCCTCACCCGGAAGTCTCCCCGGTCGTCTCAACGAAGAATTGGATGAAATCGCCCCCATACCGGTGACGCCGGTTGAAATTGCGGTTGGGGTACCTGCAGATGTTTTAAGACACCGGCCGGACGTTCGCCAGGCCGAGCGAAACCTGGCCGCCCAGACCGCCCGCGTTGGGGTAGCGACAGCAGAACTGTATCCAAAATTTTCACTCACCGGCTCCATCGGCCTTGAAAGCCTGAGCCTGGGAAAGCTGTTCAATATTGATCATCGCAGCACCAGTTTCGGGCCGGGAAGTTCCTGGAATATCTTCGATGCCGGGGCCATCCGACAGAATATCCAGGTGCAAACGGCCCTTCAGGAGCAGGCCCTCGTCAAATACGAAGCTGCTGTTTTATCTGCATTGGAAGAGGTGGAAAACGCGATCACCGCCTATACCGAAGAACATATCAAATTCACGGCCCTGAAAGACGCGCTTAGCGCCGCCCAGGAAGCCGCTGCCCTTGCGAATGATCAATACGTTTCAGGCACTTCGGATTTCCAGGAGGTCCTGGAGGCCCAGCGTTCCCTCTTATCTTTCCAGGACCAGATGACCACCAGCCGGGGCACCATCACCGCCAATCTGATCCGCCTTTACAAGGCACTGGGAGGCGGATGGCAAGCTGTGTCTACCGAAGGTTAACCCCAGGTTTTCATTAGCCACAGCAAGCAGCGCCCTCTTTTCCTAACCAGGCATTGATGATGGCAGCCGCACAGCCGACCCCGGGGGATACCCGAATCGCACCCACCGGGCAGTTGTTGGCGCAGGCACCACATTCCATACATCCGTCATGGTCAACAACCGCCGCCTTTTTCTTTTCAACGGTCAGGACCCCGTGGGGGCAAACCATCTCACACATACCACATCCGGTGCAGACGTCGCGATCCAACACCAACGTGCTTCCGCCGGATAAATATCTAAAATCTTTCATGGCATATAGCTTTCTACCGAAACGCTGCGGTTATCCACAGCGCGATCACCGCCAATATTGTTCCAAATTGGGCGGGAAGGGCTTTCCGCATCTCTTTTTCGACACCAGATGGCGAGGTGAAAGGCGTGGCACCGGTAAAATTCATCGCCAAAAAAGAGCTAAGGGCCATGGTGAAAAGCAACAGCGCCACCACTTCCCACACAGAGGTTCTATGCCAAAGCGTTCCGCCGATCATCAACCCAACCAGAAGGCCAGCCCAGACCCCCTTCAGGGAAAAGGCCCGGCCCGGAATCCAAGGCAACAATGCCGGGGTCAGAATAGACCCAGAAAGGACCCCTCCGGCCAAAGCAGCTGCCATCCACAGGCCCCGGGTCCAGGCCATCTGAAAGGAAAAAACATTCGCCCCGATACCGGAAAGCAAAAAAACCACCGCCAACACCCACGGAAGGTGTCTAATAATAAAGGATAACTCTACCGGCACAAGCACCAGGCGTTCATAAAACGGAAACGTCACCTGCCGCATGCTCAAAGACGCGTTCATGCCCCCATCGATAAAGCGCCTCAATTCCCCTATGCGCACCGGCCCCCAAATAACTGTAAAGCCACATTCCTTTGTAACGTTCCGTGCTGAGACGCCGGTGGCGGCAAGCTGCGGTAAAATAAGCCGCCGGTGGGCCAAAAAGGCATCAAGGCGAGCAGCTCTCACCTGCCGGACCACCTCCTCCGTCGAAAAAGTTCCCTTGCCGGCAGCACACCACACGTTAATGCCACGCGTGTCCACCACCAATATCCAGGCAGCGGGCAAATTCGCCTCGCTTCGCACTCGATCAAAGCTCAGTTTATAATTTGCGGTAACCAAAACGGGCGAGTGAGCGTTTGGATGGCCGATACAATAGAGCCCGGGGGCCACCTTATATTGATCGCGCCGAATGCCCCAACGCACCCGAGCGGTACTCAGGTGATCACTGGTTTCAAGTATGGTTTTTACACGCGGCACCGGGCCAGTTGCCGTATCGATAACTTCCGCAACAAAGGGCAGAAGACGGTAGCCCGGTCGTTCAAACGGCCCACTGGGGGGACCGGATGGGGGACCACAGCAGACCTTCTCATCCTGGGCCATGGGAAACATAGGTCCTATAGGGCGTTCCGGGCCACAGTTGCAAGAAACTGGGGGCAATTCGCAGCAGGATTCTTTATCTTGTTTTTTCACCATATCGCTTTTTACTACGAAAGGCATCCTCTCGTCCACAGGTGGTTGGCACGTTGTTTGTAGGGTACCCGCCGGCATATAAATTCAAAGTAACGACAGATTCTCTCCTGTCAATGAATATTCTGTGTCACAATTTAAAATTGTAGGTTGCAATTTACCTCATGGTTACGGTAAGTTGAGAAGCTTAAAAGAAATTTAATTCACGCACAGCCGGTATCCTTTCAAAATGATAAAGATCTTTCTTTCATACAGTCTGTGCCTGACCTTATTAGCAGGGAGCCCCGCACTGGCCCGGACCGCCGCGCGGTTTAACCACTCGCCGTTTCAGCCTGTGGTCAATGAAACGATTCGCGCGGTGGCGGAAAACGCCTCACCCGCAAAGGACAACTCCGTTCAGATTTTGAACAACGGTAAGGAAGCGCTGCGGCTCCGGGTCCACCTCATCCGCCATGCCACCAAACGCATCGATATCCAGACCTTTATATGGACCAATGATGAGGTTGGCCGTTTTATGATGTATGAGCTTATAGAAGCGGCAAAACGCGGGGTGAATGTCCGGATCCTGGCCGACCACTTTGTTTCCCATAGGGATCCTGAAATTATCGCGTTTCTGGCCACTGCGCACTCCAATCTGAAAATCAAACATTACCGGCCTGCCGCCGGGCAGATAAAGCCTTCAAAAATTAGCGTTTTCTTAAAAACCCTCTTTCAATTCAAGGCCCTGAACCAGCGAATGCACAACAAGGTAATGATCGTTGACGGCGTGGCAGCCGTCACCGGCGGAAGGAATATCGAAAACACGTACTACAACCTGTCAACGGAATTGAATTTCAAAGACCGGGACATCTTTGTTATTGGCCCGGTGGTTGAACAAATTGCCCGTTCCTTTAACGCCTTCTGGTCGTTTAAGCATTCCGTGGCAAGCCAGGAACTGAAGGATGTGGCAGCGATTATCAAACAAAATGATTTTAATCGGTATGACACCTGCGAATCCTTTTATACTGGCGGCCTTTGCGAAAATACGGCAAAATATCCCGATTCGGACCCAGCCATACAGAACATTGCCGACCGGATGATCAGGGTCAAGCATGTGGAATTTATCGCTGACAACCCCGGAAAAAACCGGGCCCTGTGGCTCCGGGGGAACGGTGCGATGACAAAAAGATTGATGCAGATCCTTCAAAAGGCAGAAAAAGAAATTATTGTCCAGAGTCCCTATTTTGTCCTTAACAACGCTGCTCGAAAATTCTTTGAAAAGGTAAAAAAGAACCGCCCTGACCTTCACATGGTTGTCTCCACAAACAGCTTCGGGTCTACAGATAACACCGCGGCTTATTCTGCCAATTACAGGCTAAGATCCTGCTATATTGAAGCGCTTGCCTTAGATGTTTTCGAGTACATGCCGCATCCTGGAAACCTCGCCGATGTTTTTCCCTCCTTCCCGGAAATGGCCGCCCGTGCAGCAGGGAAAATCAGAAACGGAGAGCAGACACGAAAACCGTTTTTGTGCATTCATGCCAAGTCCCTGGTCGTGGACGATCACATTGCCTGTATCGGCTCCTACAATCTTGATCCCCGGTCCCAAAACCTGAACTCGGAAGTGGGCCTCATCATTGAGGATGAACGGGTGGCTAAAATGTTAAAGGCGGACATTCTGAAAGATTGCCGACCGGAAAACAGTTGGGTAATTGCCAGAAAGAAACTCCCCCTCAGCGCCGACACGCTCAACGGGTTAATCGAGGGACTGATGCGACTGAGCCCGGTGGATTTGTGGCCCATCAGAAATACAAGCAGCTTCGCGTTGCGAACCGGGAAGGCGCCTGTCGCACCGGACCATCCGGAATTTTACATAAATTACGAAGACGTTGGCAGTTTTCCCGGATCCCCGCCAGGACTTTCGCCAAAAGAGATAACCACGAGAATCTATAAAGCGGTGGGTGGTATGGCAACGCCACTGCTATAACATCTCAAAAGAAAGAATAGAGGTATCTATGGTCGATAATTACGCTAAAATCGTTCAAGACAACTTGGCAAAGCTCTATCAGGACCTCCCCCAAGACCTCGAAAAAAAGCTACCCGGACAGCGGGACGGGGACCGCTTCACGTTCAAGGCGTTCGGTGAAAACTGCGAAATCGCACCAGACGGTGTCAGAACAGGCGCAGGTGAACATGCTTCGGTACTGGGTATCCTGTTGACCCTGTATGCCCAGAATGCGTGTTCGGATGCCTGTGTGACAGTCCCGTTTAAAGCCTTTAAACAGTTTCCCAGCAGCATGCCGTATGTGGGTGCGTTTGCAACCCATACCGAACTCGTGCTCGCCCCACACGTTCAGCCCATGAAAAACAAGATGGACACCATTCTTGACAAACTTGATGGCGAGGCGTCACCTGCCGGCACAGGCGGTGATTTTTCATTTGTGGTTTACCCTTTACCCAAAATAGCATTGTGTTACATCCTCTATGAGGAAGACGACGAATTTCCCGCCACGGCCACCTGCCTGTTTTCAGCCAATGCACATCTGTTTTTGCCGATTGACGGGCTTGCCGATGTGGGAGAATATACCTCAAAAAAGATTATAGAACTCATTGGATAACCCCTACCATTTTGTCAACCACGGCCACCGGACAGGATCAAAAGGGTTTAATTAAAATTTACCGAATACAGCTGACCGTTCAAACATTGTCCCGGCACCCCAAATGAAATCATTTGGGGTGTCAGTGCCTTATTTTGCCATAAACCCGTAAAAGGTGGTTGTTCTTGACTCTTTATAGGAAATAGGTTAGCAAGGCTCGATACACTCTCTTTTCCGAACGGTTTCAGCCGGTTGGCTGAAGGTTGCGCGGCAAGTGGCGCATTCACCGCAAGTGGTTGGACTTTCACTTTTTTATCAATATCCCTGTGGGGGTTTTGATTCGTGTTTGTCTGATAAAAAGACTTAATTTTTAACGTTGTTGGACTGACCAAATATGGAAAAAACAAGCGATATTCTTCAAAAACGAAAAGATAAGATAGAGACACTGAAGCAAGAGGGCATGACCCTTTTCCCAAACGATCTAACGGTGAGCCATACCGTCGGGGAAATCTTAACGCAGGTTCAGGAATCTCCCGAGTCTATTGCGGAAAGTTGTCCTGAGTTTATTGTGGCCGGCCGGATGATGGCGGTAAACCGGTTTGGTAAAAGCACCTTCATCCGGTTTCGGGACCGCACCGGCCAGCTGCAGGCATACGTTCGAAAAGACAAGGTCGGAGATGAGACCTACGCCCTGTTCAAGCAGCTTGATATCGGGGATTTCGTATGGCTTCGGGGGTCCCTGTTTCAGACAAAAACCAAAGAGTGGACCTTGCTGGCCGAAGAGTTGAAGCTCGTCAGCAAAGCGACCCGGCCGCTACCTGAAAAATTCCACGGATTGAAAGACCCTGAGAAGCGATACCGCCAGCGGTATGTCGATTTGATCATGAACGGGGACGTGCGGGATATTTTCATCAAGCGAAGCCGGGTTGTTCAGGCCATCCGTACATTTCTCCTGGATCGGGACTACCTCGAGGTAGAAACCCCCATGATGCAGCCAATTCCCGGCGGTGCCGAGGCCACCCCGTTTGTTACACACCACAATGCGCTCGACATGGACCTTTATCTGCGGATTGCACCGGAACTCTATCTGAAACGGCTCGTGGTCGGCGGATTTGAGCGGGTATTTGAAATTAATCGAAATTTCAGAAACGAAGGGATCTCTACCCAACACAACCCGGAATTTACGATGATAGAATTTTATCAAGCCTATGCCACCTATCACGACCTGATGGATCTGACGGAGGAAATGTTTGCCAGGGTATCCGAGGCCGTCACCGGCGCTGACACGGTGGTCTACCAGGGCCATGAAATTTCTTTTGGTAAAAAGTGGCAGCGCATTCCGCTGCTGACAGCGCTCTCGGAAATTGGCGGTGTCGATGAAAAGCTGCTTGAAGACCATGGGGGTCTCGTGGCGTTTGCCAAAGAAAAAGGCATTAAAATGGATAAAACCGGGCGACATGGCAAAGTCATCACCAAACTGTTTGATGCCCTGGTGGAGCCCAAATTGATTCAGCCGACATTTATCACCGGTTATCCGGTCGAGGTATCGCCACTTTCAAGACGAAGTGATACGGAACCGGGGCTGACTGACCGGTTTGAACTCTTTATTGCAGGCCGCGAAATTGCCAACGGCTTTTCAGAATTAAACGATCCGGAAGACCAGTTGCAACGGTTTCAACAGCAGGTGGCCGACAGAGAGGCCGGTGATGCGGAAGCCCATTTCATGGACAAGGATTACATTGAGGCCCTTGAATACGGGATGCCGCCCACTGCAGGTGAAGGAATCGGAATTGACAGATTAGTGATGCTTTTAACCAATGCTGCCTCGATCAGAGAAGTTATTCTGTTTCCGCATATGAAGTTCAAGGACTAATAATTTAACTGCATTTCAGTGAATCATGGCGGTGGAATTTTTCATAGGCCGACGGTACCTTCGGTCCAAACAGAAGCAGGCGTTCATTTCCCTCATTACGATCCTTTCCATTGCAGGGGTGACCGTGGGTGTCATGGCGTTGATTATCGTCATTGCGGTTATGGCAGGGTTTGAATCTGATTTAAAGGAGCGGATGATCAGTGTTGAATCCCATCTGGTCTTGCAGCGCCATCTGGCGCCATTCACCGAATATGAGCAAATCCTCAATACGGTGATCGCTGAGCCGGGGGTCGAAGCCGCCACGCCATTTGTTCTGTCTCAAATTATGCTGCGGGCAGCAACCGGTGTTTCAGGAGGCCTTTTAAGGGGCGTCGATTTGGCATCGGCCACAGATGTCATTCAGCACCTTCAAACAGACCTGTTGGCAAGCCATATGGCAAAACGAGAGACGAACCCGGACCTGCCGCCCGGCCTGCTTCTTGGCAAAGAACTGGCGGGCAATCTGGGTATAGCGGTGGGAGATACGGTGCATTTGATCTCCCCCCGGGGAATGATTTCCCCTATCGGCCATGTGCCCGCCATGAAACGGTTTCAAGTGGTTGGGTTGTTTGAGTCGGGCCTTTACGAATATGATGCCGCCCTTGCGTTCGTTTCATTGGAGGATGCCCAAAAAATGCTGCGCATGCAGGGAGCCGTAACCGGTATTGAAATACGGGTGACCGATATATATAACGTTCAAAAGATCCGCGAACAGTTGATTGAAAAACTCGGATTTCCCTACTGGGCAAAGGACTGGATGCAAAAAAACAGCAACCTCTTTTCAGCGTTGAAACTCGAAAAAACGGTGATGTTCATCATATTGGCCCTGATCGTCATGGTTGCGGCCTTTAATATTGCCAGTTCGCTCATTATGATGGTGATGGAAAAGAAAAAGGATATTGCCATACTGCGAACGATGGGAGCAACAAACCAGCAGATTCGTCGCATCTTCGTGTTCAAGGGGATGGCGATCGGCGCCATTGGCACATCGTTGGGAGCGGTTCTGGGAATTGCCCTCTGTGGTCTGCTGGCGCGTTATCGTTTTATTGAACTACCGAGTGATGTGTATTATATCACAACACTTCCGGTCCAGCTCCAGTGGCTCGATGTGCTCTCGATAGCCCTCGCAGCGCTTGGCATCTGTTTTCTGGCAACGATTTATCCGGCACGCCAGGCGTCAAAATTGGACCCGGTAGAGGCGATTCGAAATGCATGACCCGGATATCTCTAACGCAGCTGAAAACAGCCGGCCGGAACCGCTGCTTCAGGTATCGAACATTTGCAAGCATTACCTTAGTGGTGGGAACCGTATTGATATTCTGAAAAACGCCTCTTTTGAATTATTCTCGGGTGAAGCAGTGGGCGTAGTGGGCGCATCGGGCATTGGAAAGTCGACATTTCTCCATCTGATAGGAACCCTGGAACCACCCAACCAGGGACGGCTCCTATTCGAGGGAAAGGATGTGTTTGGGCTCTCATCAAACGCATTGGCAAAACTGAGAAATGAGTCGATTGGGTTTGTGTTTCAATTTCATCACCTGTTACCGGAATTCTCGACCCTGGAAAACACGATGATGCCATTATTGATCAAGGGAATTCGAGGACCGGATGCTCAAAACGCGGCTGAAGAAATTCTGGTCCGGGTCGGTTTGAAAGACAGATTGAACCATCGCGTCCTGAACCTCTCCGGCGGAGAACAGCAGCGGGTAGCCCTGGCACGGGCACTGGTTTTGAAACCCAAACTCCTGCTGGCAGATGAGCCCACCGGCAATCTGGACCGGCAGAATAGTGAGCAGGTACATGAACTTCTCATGGAGCTGAATAACGAATTCGGCATGGCCATGGTGGTGGTAATGCCACATAATATGGGGCTGGCCGCATACATGCGACGGCGTGTAACGATACTAGATGGACGAATAGTGACAACCGAATAGGGGGTTATATTGAAACGTTTTTTATTTTTGATGCTGTCATGGATGCTTTTTCTGCCGGCTGTCGTTCAATCCCAAGAGCCGATAAAGGTTCTTGTGTTGCCGTTTGACGTAATGGCGCAAAAGGACCTGACGTATCTGCAAACCGAAATCCCGGTTATTTTTCAAAAAGAATTGAATAACCTCGGCCTTGAAACAATCGGGCCGGAGGCCCTTTCAATTACAGGGCCCATCGCCAGCAGCAGTGATTTGGAAACGGTTCAAAACCTCGCAAAAGAAGCCAATTCTACCCATGTGGTCTGGGGAATTCTAAACTGGAAGGATGAGCAATTTGAAATCATCTCCTATTTGCTGGCCGCCGGGGACAATAATGTTCCTGAGGAATTGACGGCATCTGGAAAGAGCATTGAAAATTTACTTGGCGTGGTACAACAACTTGCTTCGGACATTGGCAAAAAACTCGTTCGGACAGAAGTCGTGGCAGACATGTCGGTCAAAGGTAACGTACGAATCGAAAAAGATGCCATATTGCGGGTTGTAAGCACGAAGCCCGGAGACGAGTATTCACCCCAAAAACTTTCCGCTGATCTCAAGGCCGTGTATGCAATGGGCTATTTTGATGATATTCGCATCAATTCGGAAGATAGTCCTGAAGGAAAGGTCATCGTTTTTGAGGTCAGAGAAAAACCAACCATCAAATCAATTGATTTCAAGGGCAACCTTGCCATTAAAACCGAAAAGCTGCAGGAAGATCTCGATATCAGTGTCGGATCGATTATGAATATCTTCAGTGTTCGTCAAAATATCGAACGCATAAAACTTCAATACCAAGAAAAACAGTATCTTAACGCCGGAGTCACCTATGATGCAAAGCCACTGGATAACAATCAGGTGGCTCTTACCTTTAAAATAGAAGAGGGAGAACGAATCCGTATTAAAAGTGTCACTTTTGTCGGAAATGAGGCCTTCAAGACCAAAAAGCTTAAAAAGATTGTCAAAACATCCGAAAAAGGCTTTTTTTCATGGCTTACTTCTTCCGGTGAATTTAAACAAGAGGTGCTCGCCCGTGATTTGGCATTGCTGGATGCTTTTTACCAAAACAATGGATACATGGATGTGCGAATCGCAGAGCCTGACATAGAAAAAAAGGACAATTGGCTCAATATCACCTTTAAGCTTGAAGAGGGCCCCCAATACAGTGTCGGCAACGTGGACGTTACCGGCGACTTGGTGGTGCCGAAAGAGGAACTTCTTGAACATCTCGGCATTATTAAAGAAACCATTTTTAAACGGGACCTGTTGCGAGAGGACATCCTCGCATTAAACGACGTTTGCGCGGACTATGGGTATGCATTTGCCGATACGACCCCGCTTGTGAACGCAAAAGAAAAAGAACATATTGTAGATATCACCTATGACATCAAGAAAGGAAATCTCGTCTATTTTGAGAAAATATTAATCAGTGGCAACACCCATACACGGGACAAGGTTATCCGACGAGAGTTGAAGGTTGAAGAGCAGGGCCAATTCAGCGGCAAGTTGTTAAAAAAGAGTGTTAAGAACCTAAACCGACTTGATTTCTTTGAAGATGTCAAAGCAAACACTTACAAGGGGTCGACACCGGATACCATGGTGCTGGACCTTAACGTTACGGAAAAACCAACCGGCTCTGTCAGTTTCGGGGGGGGTTACAGCAGTGTGGAATCTGTATTTATTACGGCATCCGTTTCCCAGAACAATCTCTTTGGCAGAGGACAGGCTCTTATCGTACAGGCCCAGGTCGGCGGCCGGACCACCCAGTTTAACACCAAATTTGTAGAACCATGGTTGTTTGACATGCCGCTCACCGGTTCCGTGAATCTATATAACTGGGAGCGAGACTATGACAACTATGACAAGAACAGCATGGGCGGCAATTTTAGCTTGAGCTACCCGTTCTTTGAGGATATACGGCTGTTTGCTTCTTACGGATATGATGTGGGGGAAATTTCCGATATTGATGAAGACCGGGTCGCGAACGATATTCTTGACCTTGAAGGCTCCTTTATCACCAGCTTTGTGACTACCGGCATCTCCTATGATACCCGGGACCTGATTGTAAACCCAACCAGCGGCCAGGATCATCGCCTGACAGTTGAATATGCCGGGCTCGGTGGCGATATCGGCTATACAAAAGTGACCGCGGAAGCCGGCGTTTACATTCCGCTATTCTGGCATCTGGTTGGGTTTGTTCACGGGGAGGTGGGGTATATTACGCAAAACTCGGGAATGAAACTTCCGGATTACGAGCGGTTCTATTTGGGCGGCATCAACTCCATTCGTGGATATGGCTGGCGGGATATTCACCTGATCGATGAAAAGGGTGCGGAAATCGGCGGTAATAAAAAGGTACAGTTCAATATTGAACTGATCTTTCCACTGCTCAAGGATGCAGGACTTATGGGCGTGGTTTTCTTTGATACCGGCGGGATATTCGGTGAATCCAATATCATCACTGAAAGAGATGCGGATGGCAATGTGGTGGCCACCAGACCAGACTCGGAGGCAGATAACTATGACTTTGGGAATCTGAGAAAAACTGCCGGGTTCGGATTCAGATGGTACTCACCCATGGGCCCAATCCGCGTGGAATACGGACATATCCTGGATCCCCAGGAGGGTGACAGTGGCTCCGGCAGATGGGAATTTACCATGGGGGCAGCATTCTAAGCGTTGCTGCCGTTTTGCCAAAACACAAAATAAGGGTTGTCTATTAATTTCGGCAAGGCCATCTGGACTAAAAAATTTGTTGGTTTTGATCTGACCGGCCGCACCGTTTAACACATTTAGAAAGGGGATTGTTTTATGCAACTTACCAAAATCGGGTTTTTTGTTATCGGCATTTTTTTAGGCGCTTTTGCAATGACAGCCTATGGCGCAGACGTAGCCAAAATCGGTATCATTGATTTTCAAAAGATACTGGAAAAATCAGACGCCGGAAAGGCCGCTCAAGAAAAAATAACAACAAAGGGCAAGGAACTCGAGGGGGATCTGAAAGAAAAAGGCATGGCCATCGAGGAGAGCAAGAAGCGGTTTGAACGGGAAGCCTATGTGATGAGCAAAGAGGCTCGGGAAGAAAAAGAACGGGAACTCAAAATTAAGATATTGGACTTCAAAGACCTTGAAAAAAAGCATAAAAGCGATTTTAACGAATTTAACATGAAACTTGTGGGTGAGTTCCGGGATGAAGTGATGAAAGTGGTCGATGAAATCGGGAAGAAACAAGGCTTTTTGCTTATTATTGAAAAACGTGAGGGCGGAATTGTCTATGCCCCCACTCAAATTGAGATTACCGATGAGGTCATACAAAAATACAATGCGACATATAACAAAAAAGGCTAATTAAGAACTTAAGAACCATGGAACTATCATTACACGCTATTGCCGAAATGGTTGACGGGGAGGTCGTTGGGGATGCCCGAAAGACTGTCCGCGGTGCTGCGGCGTTTGATATGGCAACCGGTGATGACATCACCTTTGCAACCCAGGCAACGTTTTTAAAAAAGCTTTCAGCATGCACCGCCGGGGCCGTTCTGGTGCCCCGAAAGGTGCCACCGCAATCGATACCAACTATCCGGGTTGATGATGCTCAGGTGGCCTTTGCCAAGGTGATGCAGGCCTTTTATCCGCCCGCCCGCCTCTCGACCGGCATCCATCCCTCGGCAGTCATCGGCGACGGGTTCAGGTGCGGGAGTGAACTTGCTGTGGGGGCCCATGCGGTGATCCGAAATCACGTAACCGTCGGTGACCGGGTTCAGATCCATCCCAATGTGGTAATCGGAGAACACGTTGAAATCGGGGACGATGTGGTAATTCATCCGAATGTCAGCATACTGGATCGATGTAAAATCGGCAACCGGACCATTGTCCATGCCGGAACGGTCATTGGCAGTGACGGTTTCGGCTATGCCTCAGACGGTAAAAAACATCATAAACTCCCCCAGTTGGGAATTGTCCAGATTGACGATGATGTGGAAATCGGGGCCTGCAATACCATCGACCGGGCCTCTTTTGGAAAAACCTGGATTCAGTCTGGCGTAAAAACAGACAATCAAGTGCATGTGGCCCATAATGTAACCGTCGGTGAAAATACATTGCTGGTGGCCCAGGTCGGCATCGCTGGCAGTGTCACCATCGGCAAGAATGTGACTATCGCCGGACAGGTCGGCATTTCCGGACATCTTGATATCGGTGACCGGGTAATCCTCGGCCCTCAGGCAGGCATTGCGAAATCAGTACCCGCCGGCGAAGTCTTGTCCGGCGCCCCCGGAATGCCGCATCGCCTTTGGCTCCGGGTCACAAGAGCGATTCCAGGCCTCCCCGATCTGGTAAAAAAAGTTGCGTCACTTGAAAAACGGTTGGATAAATTAGAAAATACGGACTGATCGCAGTTAGGAGGACATATGGAGCAACCCAAAATTATCACGGATATTATGACCCTGTTACCCCATCGGTATCCCTTCCTTCTCATCGACCGCGTGACAGAGATTGATGCCGAAAAAATAGTCGCCTTAAAAAATGTAACCATGAATGAACCTTTCTTTCAAGGTCACTTCCCCAATCAGCCGGTTATGCCGGGAGTCCTTATCATCGAGGCCATGGCCCAGGCCGGTGGCGTATTGTATTTCAACGCCCAACCTCCGGAAAAGCATGGTTCCCTGCTCTATTTTATGGCGATTGATAAGGCAAAATTTCGCAAAATGGTCCTGCCGGGCGATCAGATCGTCCTTGAAGTCAAAATTTTAAAACAGAGAGCCAAAGCCATCAAACTGGCTGCGGTCGCCAAAGTAGATGGGGCAGTGGTTGCAGAAGCAGAATTGATGGCGACCGTTGGAGAAAAAGTATGATACATCCAACCGCAATTGTGGATAAAAAAGCAGAAGTTGACAGCAGCGTAGAGGTGGGGCCCTACGCTGTGATCGGCCCCCACGTAACCATCGGTGCCGGGACCACCATTGGCCCCCATGCCGTCATTGATCCCTATGTATCCATCGGGGCGGATTGCAAGATTTTTCAGCATACGTGCATCGGTGCCGTCCCCCAGTCATTGAAATTCAGGGGCGAAAAAAGTTTTGTCAAAATCGGGCGTGGCTCATTGATACGGGAGTTCGTGACCATTCACCGTGGCACTGAATTTGGCGGCGGTGTGACAGAAATCGGCGAAGAAAATTTCTTGATGAATTACACCCATGTAGCCCATGATTGCAAAATTGGACGCCAAGTGGTCTTTGCCAACAACGCCACTCTTGCCGGCCATATTACCATTGGTGATTATGCCACGGTGGGTGGACTGAGCGCCATTCACCAATTCGTAAGGGTGGGGGACTATGCCTTCATCGGTGGCAAGTCTGCCGTGGTAAAAGACATTCCACCCTTTGTCATCTCTTCCGGAGACCGGGCAAGACTCCATGGCCTCAATTCCGTGGGATTGAAGCGACGTGGATTTTCCAAAGAGACATTAACCCTCCTTAAAAAAACCTACCGTATTATCTTTCGAATTGGGCTGACCATGCACGAAGCGGTGGAGCGGGTAAAGGCCGAAGTTGACCAGATTCCGGAAGTGGTTGCATTCATCAATTTTATACAGTCTTCCGAAAGAGGTATCACCCGTTAGATGATACCTTCAGATGTAACAATGAAACGAATCGGACTAATAGCGGGGGGCGGTCAGTTCCCGATCCTTTTTTCTAAAAGAGCCAAGTTGAACGGGTATGATGTTTATGCGGTCGCCCATTTGAAGGAAACCGACCCAAAGCTTGAATCATGCGTAACATCCATCGAATGGGTACATCTCGGGCAGATAAAACGATTGCTTCGGTTTTTTAAAGACAACCAAATCACCGAAGCGGTCATGATGGGCGCTATCAGAAAAACACGAATGTTTAAGGACATTCGCCCGGACACCAAATTGCTGTCCCTGGTTTCCGAACTTCGTCATACCCATGACGATGGTTTCCTGAGGGCCTTTGCAAGCCTATTGGAAAAAGAAGGAATCCAAATTCAGGCGTCAACCATGCTGATGCCGGAAATATTAGCAGCAACCGGTTGCTGGACCCGACGAAAGCCGAATAAAAATGAAATGAAAGATGTGGTGCTCGGGTGGCAATTGGCAAAAGAGATCGGCCGCCTCGATATCGGCCAATGTATTGTGGTGGCCAGTGGGTCCGTTCTTGCGGTAGAAGCCATTGATGGCACGGATGCCACAATTTTAAGGGGAGGGCAACTGGGTCGCGGCAAAGCGGTGGTCGTAAAGGTATGCAAGCCCAATCAGGATCATCGGTTTGATATTCCGGCGATCGGCGCAAAAACCATTGAAACCATGTTAGAAGCCGATGCCAAAGTCCTTGTGGTGGAAGCAGGCAAAGCGGTGGTGTTCAACCAGGAAGATATGATTGGCCTTGCCAACCGGCATGGCATTTCCATTTTGGCAATGGACGATTCAGACAAGGCCTTGTCAAAAAATTAGCGCCGCCGCTTTGAAAAGAGGATGATCCGTATTTTACTAACAGAATTTAAAATTCCCAAAAGGAATGTCGTTTCTATATGAAAAACCTCAGAGTGGCCGTTATTGGTGTCGGGTACCTTGGAAGATTCCATGCCCAGAAGTACGCCAATATGGAAAATGTGGACCTGGTGGGTGTTGTCGATCTTGACATTGACCGGGCCAATGAAGTGGCAAAGGAGACGGGAACCCGCGCCTATAAAGATTACAATCACCTGTTCGGCAAAGTGGATGCTGTCAGTGTTGTGGTGCCAACCAAATACCATTACCCGATCAGCCATGACTTCTTGGCCCATGATGTGGATGTGCTGATTGAAAAACCCATTACAACCACCTTGAAAGAGGCCGATGCACTCATCGATTTTGCCGAGTCCAGAGGGCTGATCATCCAGGTGGGACATCTGGAGCGCTTCAACCCAGCGGTTGTGGCGCTGGATGGCATTGTCACCCTACCGCGTTTCATTGAATCCCACCGCCTGAGCATCTTTAAACCCCGGGGGATAGACGTCAGCGTGGTACTCGATTTGATGATACATGATATCGATATTATATTAAATTTCGTAAAATCAGAGATAAAGCATATTCATGCGGCCGGGATCCCGGTAATAACCGACGAGGTCGATATTGCAAATGCGAGACTGGAATTTATAAACGGCTGTGTGGCCAATGTCACCGCCAGTCGTGTTTCATCAAAAAACGAACGAAAAATAAGAATGTTTCAAAGGGATGCCTACGTTTCCATGGACTTTGCAAATCACGAAATCGTCGTAATCAACAAAGGGGCGGAAGAGAACAGCGATCTTATCCCCGGCATGAAAATGAAGCAACTTTGCTTTACCCCGGGAGACGCGTTGGATGATGAAATCAAGGCGTTTGTAACTTCTGTAACCCAACGGGTTGCACCGGAAGTAACCGGAAAAGTCGGTCGAAATGCGCTTGAAATTGCGCTCAATATCATGGATCAAATCGACACCACCAATCACCGTTTTATAGATTCCTGACAACTGACATGACGATATCCTCCCATAAATGTGTCATGATAATCGCCGGAGAAGCCTCTGGAGATCATCATGGTGCACGGGTTGTCGCCGCGCTGAAAAAACGGCATGAAAATATTTTTTTTGCCGGGATTGGTGGTTCTGCCTTAAGAGCCGAAGGCGTCAGGGTCATGGTGGATGCAGGGGATCTGGCGGTGGTAGGAGTGACAGAAATTTTCGCCAAAGCAAAAAGCCTGCTCAGCGGGCTGTCGACAGCCAAAAAGCTCCTCCATAGTTTAAAACCTGATCTGCTGATTCTGATCGATTTTCCTGATTTTAACCTGAAGGTGGCAGCAGCAGCTAAAAAATTGAACATTCCGGTTCTCTATTATGTGAGCCCCCAAATATGGGCCTGGCGAGCCGGCCGTGTTAAAAAGATAAAGGCACTTGTGGACCATATGGCGGTAATTTTGCCGTTTGAGGCCGATTTTTACATGCGGCATGAAGTACCGGTAACGTTTGTGGGCCATCCACTTCTGGATGCGTATGATCCACCGGCGGAATTTCATTCTATTTCAGCTGATACCCAAAGCGTCACGCCTGTTATCGGTCTGTTACCCGGCTCCAGGGACAAGGAGATCATACGACTTTTGCCCGAAATGATGGCGGCGGCGGCCCTGTTAAAAGAACGCATTCCTGGTGTAACATTTATTCTTTCCCTGGCCCCCTCCATTAAAAAAGAACTGGCAGACGAGCTGATCGCCACGTACGGTCATGTCATCAATTTTACCATCGAGCCCCGAGGGGTTCATCATGTTTTTAAAAAGAGCACGTTGGTTCTGGCGGCATCCGGTACTGTCACACTCGAAGCGGCCATTGCCGGTGTTCCGATGGTCATTATTTATAAGGTGTCTCCCCTCAGTTATTGGCTCGGAAAAATGCTGGTGAATGTTACTTATATGGGTTTGGCAAATTTGATTTCAGGAAAAGAGATCAGTCCGGAACTGCTTCAACAGGAGGCTTCTGCGACCAACATCGCCGACACCATACATGACATCATCAAGCACCCGGACAAGCTATTGGCCCAGCAGAGGGACCTGTTGAAACTTCGCAACCTGCTGGGGGGCCCGGGGGCCTCCGAACGGGTAGCAGATATCGCCATGGACATTATGGACCGACCATCGTCCGACCGGATGACATCATGATACCGAAACACAACCGCATCCTCCAAGAGGTCAAATGGACGCTTGTGGGCAAAGTTGGCAAATCCTTTATTGATGGTCTGTGTTTAAGCACGTCCATTGATACGGTGGGCGCAAAAAAAGCCCAACCCATTTTGCGCACCAAACGGTTCATTCTTGCATTTTGGCATTCAAGAATCATCCTGGTCAGCTACCTGTTTCAAGGATGGGATGGTGTTGTGCTTGTAAGCCGTTCCGAGGACGGCGAAATTATTGCCAGAATTTTACATGAGCAGGGACAGGACACGGTCCGGGGATCTACGAATAAAGGCGGGCTCCGCGCCCTGGCAAAACAAATAAAATGGTTAAAGAAAACCACCAGGCGGCCTGCTGCCATCATTCCGGACGGTCCTCAGGGCCCTCGGTTCAAGGTGCAGCCAGGGGTCGTCATTCTGGCTCAAAAAACCGGTTACCCAATAATCCCAATTACCTATAGCGCACAAAATGCAACCATATTTAACAGTTGGGACCGATTTATCTTCCCGCATCCGTTCACAAAATGCCGCGTGGTATATGGCAACCCGATCACAGTGCCGCCATTGTTGGACCAAAGCAGTTTTGAACATTACCGGCTCCGGCTGGAGCAGGAGCTCTGCCGGATCACCACCGATGCGGACCACCATTTTGGTCATGCGATAAAATAGAAATTATAAAACAATGAAGACATTTTTCAGTTTCAAATTAAGGCCCCGCCTTCAACATATTCTCAGAATGATCATGGCGCATCGCTTTCGCTTTGCCCTCTCCATGATCTGCTCGATGCTCATCTCCGCCACAACCGCAATCTCTGCATGGCTTCTCAAACCTGCCATTGATGAAGTATTTATCAATAAAGACCTTGCCATGCTGAAACTGTTCCCGGTCCTGATTATCGGCCTTTTTGCTTTACGGGGACTCGGTATCTTCGGACAGGAATATCTCATGAGTTATGTGGGCCAGGACATTATCCGACGCCTTCGTGAAATGCTCTACAGCCAAATTATGCAGCTGCCCCTTTCCTTCTTCCAGAAAGAGCGAACCGGTGTCCTGATGTCACGCATCAGCAATGATGTCAACGTATTAAAGGCGATGGTGTCTGACTCGGTCAAAGCCGCCCTCCGGGATTTTTTCAGCATATTGGCCCTCACGGTTGTAATCTTTTACAGAGACTGGCAGTTGGCGTTGATCGCCATGGCAGTGTTACCAGTCGCGTTTTTACCGGTGGTCACTTTTGGGCGTCGGGTACGGCGGATCTCCACCCGCAGCCAGGAAGCTATGGCTGAAATGAGCGCATTTTTACATGAAACCTTTGCCGGCAATAAGATTGTCAAGGCATTTGGCATGGAAACGTTTGAAATATCACGGTTCGCACAGAAGGCGAAAAATCTGTTTCACCTGGAGCTTAAAACTTCAAAAGCGAAGGCCTTCTCCCCGGCAATTATGGAGTTTTTCGCCGGCGCTGGTGTTGCCTTTATTATTTCCTATGGCGGGCACCGGGTGATCATGGGAACCTCCACGCCTGGAACGTTGATTTCATTTATTACTGCGGTAATGCTGCTCTATGATCCAGTAAAAAAACTCAGCCGGATTCATAATGTAATTCAGGAAGGTATGGCAGCAGTCGATCGCGTATTTGATATTGTTGAAACCGAATCGAATATTCAGGCGCCAAAGGAACCTGTAACAATACCCAGCGGTCCCCATGAAGTGGTTTTTGATCACGTGTGTTTTGGGTATGAAGAGACGGATGTCCTGAATGACATTCATTTGAAAGTGTCGGCGGGAGAAATTCTGGCCCTTGTAGGAATGAGCGGTGGCGGAAAAACGTCCCTGGTTAATTTATTGCCTCGTTTTTATGACATTCGACAGGGCAGTATTAAAGTAGACGACATCGATATCCGAAACGCATCCTTATCATCCCTTCGAAAACAGATCGCAATTGTCACCCAAGAACCAATTCTTTTTAATGATACGGTCAAAAACAATATTGCCTATGGCAACCCCAATGCATCGGACGTGGACATCGAAAAAGCAGCCAGGGCTGCCTATGCCTATGATTTTATCCAGCAGTTTCCAAAAGGGTTCGATACCACGATTGGCGAGTTAGGCGGGCGACTGTCCGGGGGTGAAAAACAGCGTCTATGTATCGCCCGGGCATTGCTAAAAGATGCCCCTATTCTCATTCTGGATGAGGCCACCAGTAGTCTTGACACCGAATCTGAAATGTGGGTCCAGAAAGCCCTTGAGAATCTCATGAAGGGCCGTACGACCTTTGTTATCGCCCACCGGCTATCGACTGTTTTCAATGCCCACCGGATTATTGTTTTGGTGGGCGGCAACATTGTGGAGGAAGGCACCCATCAAAGCCTGATACAGAAGGGGGGGGAATACGCCAAACTCTATCAGATGCAATTTGCTGAAAATGCGGCGGCTGCGCCATCGGTCAAATCAGGCTAATCAGCACCTTGCACATCATTCTATGCGACCGGCATACCGGATGGGTTATCGATAATACCTTTAGAATAAAAGCGGAGCCCCATGAAGTTATCAGTTGTAATACCTGCCTATAATGAAGAGGATCGAATTTTACCAACCCTCGCCAACACATTGGCCTATCTGAACCGTCAGCCCTACAACAGCGAAGTTTTAGTCGTAAGCGACGGCAGTAACGATAACACCTGTACGGTGGTGACTGCTACGATGCGTCGGGCCGTAATGTGAGGGTCCAAGCGCTTGAATACCATCCAAATCGCGGAAAAGGGTATGCGGTCCGCTATGGCATGTTAAGGGCGACCGGCAAACATCTGCTATTCATGGACGCGGATTATTCCGTACCCATAGAGGCGGTTGAAGACGCTTTTGCACTGATCAACGCAGGCGCAGATATTGCCATCGGGTCCCGGGCCGTCACCGGCGCCAGCATCACAAAACGACAATCTTTTTTCCGGGCCCTGTCAGGAAAATTTTATACCATCGTTCAAAATTGTTACCTCGGAATTCATTATAAAGACACCCAATGCGGCTTTAAGATGTTCGCCCAACAGGCTGCCCAGGTTCTATTTTCCCATCAAAAACTTCACAGTGTCATTTTTGACCCGGAAATATTATGGCTAGCCAAAAAGCATCAATTTAAGGTTGCGGAGTTCCCTGTCAGCTGGCATCATCATGAAGATTCTCGGATACAGTATGATTCTTTCCGGAAATCTTTATTTGTCTTTCAGGAACTGTTTCGCATCCGAAAAGCTCATCGTGGCAACTAAGGCTAGTTTATGGATAAAACACTCTGTAGCGGAGTAGTACTTGCCGGTGGAATGAACATCCGTTTTGGCGGCCAACAAAAAGCGTTGGTCAAAATTGGCTCTCAGACCATTTTAGAAAGAATTTTATCTCAATTTCGCCATTTTTTTAATGACTCTTTTTTAATTACCAATCAGCCCGCACGGTATCTTACCTATGATATACCGATTGTAACGGATCTATATTCCATACGCAGTCCCCTGTGCGGCATTCATACAGGGCTTTTCTATGCCAAGACGCCTTATATCTTTGTGGTTGCATGCGATATCCCTTTTTTAAAAAAAGAAATGATTCAAACGATTCTCAGTGAAATTGAACCACGGTATGATGTTATTGTTCCGGAAACCGATAAAGGTTTCGAAGCCCTCTGTGCCGTCTACGCCAAGCGCTGTTTGCCGGTCATAGAACGGCAGCTTAAACAACAGATCGCACTTACAGGCGAATCGGCGTCTCCCAGCGAACGGGTACTTTTTAAAGGGCTTAAAGTCCGAGGCTTTTTTAATCAAGTCCGCGTAAAACACATCCCTGAAGAGAAGCTCAGGGAAAGAGACCCGGAACTGGTTTCCTTTTTTAACATCAATCGCCCCGAAGACCTTGAAAAGGCTTTTGAAATAGAACCAACCTTTTTTGCCTGAGTGTTATGGTTTTTGGCTGAAAACCATTATCAAATAAACCGAATCGTGAGGTGACCAATGAACGATTTTACCCATCTTGATGACCAGGGTCGGGTCCGTATGGTAGATGTTACGACTAAACCCAAAACGCTACGCACCGCGCGGGCCCAGGCGGTGGTATCCATGGCCCCCCTGACGTTTGATAAAATTAAAAACCAGTCGATTAAAAAAGGAAATGTTATAGAAACCGCTCGCATCGCAGGCGTTATGGCAGCCAAACAGACCGCCACCCTTATCCCCATGTGCCATCCGCTTAACATCACCCATGTAGCCGTTGATTTTTTCCCGGATGAGCAGAACCACGCAATTCGCATTGAAGCCTGTGTTCGCCTGACCGGCCAGACCGGGGTTGAAATGGAGGCGCTTACGGCTGTTACCGTAGCAGCGTTGACCATCTATGATATGTGTAAATCCTACGATAGGGGAATGTGTATCTCGGACATTCAGCTCATGGAAAAGGCGGGGGGTAAAAGCGGCTATTACGTCCGAAATACCGACCCGCAGCCAGAAACAGAATAAAATGTGGATGCCGCTGCTTTTAAAATTAAATAAATTGCCGTTTCAGATTTTATGGCTTGCCATCTTCACCGTGACGATACAGGGATGCGCCCTTATGCCGCGGGCGCCTTCAACGCCCCATCCGCCACCCATGGTGAAAATTGAGCCCGCTGCGTATCCCCGGTTTTCCGACGATTTGGGGTACGATGCATTGGGGCATGGCATTGCCCAAAATCTATCCTACCTTATAAAGGTATCTCCCAGCAAACAATTTGCCTTTGGTGAAAAAAAATACTCAAGAGATGAACTTATATTAAGCCTTGAAAGATTTCTGGCCTTTATCCATACAATGCCCTCTGAAGATGCACTAATCCAATTTATAGCAACAAACTATGACATCTATCAATCAACCGGGAGCAATCCTGATAAAAAGGTCCTTTTTACCGGATATTATGAGCCAACCCTGAATGGCAGCCTTTCACCATCTGAAAAATACGCCCATCCTGTCTACCCAACACCAGATGATTTAATAACCATCGATCTTTCCTCGTTTTCGGCCCGATACCAAGGCGAGAAGCTGACAGGACGCCTTGTGGGCCGCGACTTTATTCCCTATTTCGACCGAAAAGCCATTTCGTATGACCAACGGTTAAAAGGCAGCATCAACCCGATTGCATGGGTGGATGATCCGATCGATCTGTTTTTTCTCCATATTCAAGGCTCTGGCACCGTATTTCTGGATTCCGGCAAGTTACTGCCTGTCCATTATCATGCAACCAATGGGCAGCCCTATCGCAGTATTGGAAAATGGCTTATTGATCATGGCAAAATAGAACGGTCAAAGATGTCCATGCAGGCGATTCGAAAATACCTGCAGGAACATCCCGATGAAATGGAAAAGATACTCTGTGTCAACCATAGCTATGTCTTTTTTAAAACGGAACCGGTTGGTCCGCTCGGCTGCCTTGAAGTTCCCCTTACACCCGGCCGGTCTCTTGCGTTAGACCGCCGCCTGTTCCCTCTGGGAACCCTGTCATTCATTCAAACCCAAAAGCCTGTAATAGACGGCCATGGCAACATTCATCGATGGGTTGACTGTGCACGGTTTGTCGTGAACCAGGATACAGGGGGTGCGATTCGCGGAGCAGGACGAGCAGATCTATTCTGGGGAAACGGAGCCTATGCTGAAATCGCCGCTGGCCATATGCAACACACCGGAAAACTCTTTTTCCTGGTGCTCAAAAAAAATCTATTATCAGGCAAAAGGTCGACCAGCCCGTCTATCGCCCCGGCACAATAATCCGAGAATCACCTTTGGTATTTTGCTCCCGCTGCATTTTTTCCAACTGTTCTATCGTTTTTTCCAATGACGCTTTCATGGCTTCTGGAAACGCCTCAAACGCTTCTTTCAGATTATTGGCCGGCAGCATTGCCTGTAACGGTATCGGCCCTTCCGGGGTCATCACACTGGTGTTGCCCACAAACACAGGGGTACGGCTATCGTCTTTATTGCCATCGGCGGTAACGGGGGTTAACTGCCGGATGGAAGCAACTTTCAAATCCGTGTAGTTTTCCTCCTGGTAAAGGTTATTAACGTCAACGGTAAAATTAATCCTGTTGTTTTCGGCACCATTTGCCATAATAGAAACGTTCCTTTCAGTTAAAGGGATAGGGTTGTACTGGTCAAATCAATAGACCTTGCAGATACCATACCGCCCCGGCGAATGCAAAGGCTTGTTTGCTTGCAATGGGCGGAAGGTGATATATCTTATGACATAACAGAAAAGGAGACCCCATGGAACTAACGAATTTAATAAAAAAAGTTAAGCAGCGTCCGGATTTTGACCAGGTTGGTATGGTGTTAGGGCATAACGGCGTTGTCCGTGGCACCTCTAGAGACGGTCGAAAGGTGTCCGGTCTTCGTGTAGCGGTTGACCACGAAAAATTAGACGATCTGTTAACCGAATACAGAGCAAAACCCGGTATTTTGGATGTTCAGGCATGGATCAACGAAGACGTCGATTTAAAGGTCGGCGATGATGTCATGTTTCTGGTCGTTGCCGGCGATATTCGGGACAATGTGATCTCAACCCTTGAGGCATTACTGAACGCCATCAAAACCACCGTGACCAGCAAAACCGAATTTTATGTATAATTGTTCTGACGAAACGCCAAGAGATTGTCGGCTTTATTGGTTGCCAAAAACCCGTTTCAGAAGATCGGTCGTTCGTTTCGCTGGATTTTTCCGGATGGCTGCCTCCTCCTTTGCTACATAGTAAAAGATGCCATCCATACCCTTATTGAGCACATGATCGGTTAAGTTTGCCTTCACATCCGGCACAAAAGGAAGGGTCTCATACTTGGCCATAACCCTGTCATAGGCTTTTACAGCACCCACCTCGGACAGACTCGCCTGGACGATGGGTGCCATCTCCTTTGCCAATGTTGGAGACATTTTATCCTTGAAATAGAGTGTCGCTGCATTTTCAGGACCATTGTATATTGATTTTACATCCTCAAAGGTCATTTCTGATATTGATTGCATGAAAAGCGCCTTTGCCCTGGGTGTTGCGGCTTCCGCTGCCCGGTTCAACTTCAGCTCCAAATCCTCCAGAAGATAGGACATGCCGATTTGTGATAGCAGGTCCTTGGTTGCACCAAGCTTTTCAGGTAGAGGAATGTGTATGTTTGCATCCGCGTTAAACCCATCCAGGGTGCCCAGTTTCTGAACCACATTTCCTGCACCAATACCAAGTGCCTCCTTAAACCCCTGGGCGATGTCATCAAGGGACAGACTGGATCCATCATCTTTTTTCTGATAAGTTTCCAAAATGCTGGCACCTTTCTCCAGCCAGCTGTTTTCCGCAGAGGCCCCCCCCCCTAAACAAAGAGCAACAGAAAGAATGACTATACTCATACGTCCCATTGTTTTTACTAACATTTCAAAATCCTTTCCTTTTAAAGGTTGCATCTTTTTTAAAAACTGTGATGACGGTATGCTTGACTCTTACAATCAAAAAAAGTATTAATTTTAGCGTAGTTGTATGCACGTGTCATAGCATTTGATACGTTATTTCGTGAATATACATTTTAGACCCATTGAAGTCCACCTGTCCAACCAAATATTCAAACCGTTTATTAGGATAGAGCGGTGGATACCTTAATAACAAAATAAAGGAGCCAATTATGTTCGGCATTGGCATGCCTGAAATGCTACTTATCCTGGCAGTGGCGCTTATCGTGGTGGGCCCTAAAAAACTTCCAGACCTGGCAAAATCCATCGGGCGTTCTCTTGGGGAGTTCAAAAAGGCTGCCCGGGACATTAAAGATTCCATTGATCCAGATGACGATCTGTCAGAAGTCAAGAAGGCCTTTGACGGTATTCAACGACCGTTAGATACTGACTTTTTCGTACCAACTTCTGAAAAACAGATTGCGCCTTCCGAAACCACGGACGAATCTACCCGAAAAGCCACCAGTGACGAGAATTCCGGAGAATCGAAAGATGAATGAGGATGATAAGGTACCGTTTACTGAACACCTTGAGGAACTCAGAAAGCGGCTGATCACCTGCTTTGTTGCCGTTGGTGTTGGATTTGTTGCCACCTACGCGTTTAAAGAAAAGCTTTTCTATTTTCTCACCCGCCCGCTTGTTTCTGTCATGAAAGAAGGGGACAGCCTTATCTTCACTGGCCTTCCCGAAGCTTTTTTCACTTATCTGAAGGTATCTTTATTGGCCGGTATCATGCTCGCAACACCGGTACTTCTGTACCAGTTTTGGATGTTCGTAGCACCCGGATTATACAAGGAAGAAAGACACACCTTGCTGCCGATCGTTTTTCTATCCTCCTTTTTCTTCATTGGTGGCGCCCTTTTCGGTTATTTTGTCGTATTCCCGTTTGGCTTTGAATTCTTTCTTAGTTTTGCCACCGAGAGCATTCGACCCATGCCTTCCATGAAAGAATATCTCGGCTTTTCCGCGAAGCTGCTCCTGGCATTCGGGCTTGTGTTCGAATTGCCGCTTATGATCACCTTTCTTGCACGTCTCGGCATCGTCTCTGTTGGTTTTTTAAAAACCAATCGAAAATATGCAATTTTATTGTTTTTTGCAGGTGCCGCAATTATTACACCACCGGATGTGGTTACCCAGGTAATGATGGCGCTTCCTTTAATGGTGCTTTATGAAATCAGTATCTTTGGCGCAAAGATCTTCGGAAAAAAAACATCGGATGAAACTACCCAAGAGGATCCTGACAACGATGATCTTGATAGAGAAGGGGGCACTGATGTCAACGGTGAAACCCATTGACATCGCCGGTGAGCTTTGATATGCGAAACTCTTGGCCTAACTTCTATAAAAAAGAACGGTAACAAAATATAAAAAATAAAGAGGGAGAAAATTTATGAAAAAACGGACGTTCCTGTTGATCGCCATCATTACCGGCTTCGTCGTTATGCTGACAACGGCTGGTATTTTTGCGGCTTCCACTACTGTTTCAGATGAAATCAAAATGGAAAACAGCGCCTACGCGAAACATAAAAAAGGCATTGTCATGTTTTCCCATAAAAAACATGCCTCAGAGTATGCCGAAAAAAATCCGGATCTATACAAAAATGGCTGCGGGGAATGCCATCACGATAAAGACGGCAAACCGCTTACCATAAATGAAGGAGATTCAGTTCAAGGCTGCATCGAGTGCCACACAGAACCAAGCGAGCCCCCCAAGGGAAAAGATGCTCCGAAACTGAGCAAAGAAGAAAAAATGAAATACCACGCTCACGCGCTTCATGAGAACTGCAAGGGTTGTCATAAGGCATTTAAAGACGCCACTGGATCCAAAGCCGCACCCACAACCTGCACAAAATGTCATCCCAAGAAGAAAAAATAATCTGTTTAAAATTTCGTGATTAGCAGAAAAGGGCAACCATGATTATGGTTGCCCTTTCGTATTTCGAAACTGAAGCGCATTTTTAACCATGGCCTCTGCCCAAATGGGCGTTCCCAGGGCGTGAATATGGGAATAAGTTGCCAGGACATTTTTGTAGGTAACGCCGTCTTTTTTATGAACCAACCCGGTTCCCCGGGTCATCCCAAAGGCAAGCTGATCGGATTCCCCCTGCCAATCCTGCAGAAATGAGTAATGAAACTCATGACCCCTTATTTCCATTCCCACCGGATAGTAAGGGTTTTCCTGAACAACGGTCAACACCGTGTAACCATGCCCCTGGGGCCGGCGTGTAAAGCCAAACTCAATGGGCAAGACGTCGCACATCGGATAGGTCTGCCCTTTATAAAAAAGGGTTTTGCCCAAGTACATGAGGCCACCACATTCCGCATAAATTGGTAGCCCCTGGTCAGCCAGGGCCTTTATCTGATTTCTGAAAGAAGTATTCTCAGAAAGTTGAGAGGCATGGGTTTCCGGAAACCCGCCACCGATATAAAGTGCGTCCACAGGGGGCAGTTCTGTTTGGGAAAGCGGACTGAGAAAGACGATGTTTGCGCCGGCCGTCACGAGTGCATCAATATTTTCAGGATAATAAAACTGAAACGCACTGTCCCGAATGATGCCAATGGTGGGCTTGGACGCCGCTGATACCGGGCGCGATTTTTCAGTTCGATCGGTCGACGAAGCGGCAATGGCGCTGCATGTACCACGCTTCGCCCCGGAGGAAGCTTTCTGGGCAATCTCCCTGATCGCCGGAATATCCAAATAATCGGTCGCCATTTGCCTCACCGAATCCATTGCATTTTGCGCCCAGGCATGCTCAGCTGTCGGTACAAGCCCCATATGGCGTTCCGGGAACAGTTCCTTTTCAAGCTTCCGTATGGCGCCTATGACAGGAACCCCGCAATGATGCTCAATATTGTTTCTAAGCTTTGATTCGTGGCGTGCTCCGGCCACCCGGTTCAGTACAATTCCACTAATGGTGACCGACGGATCAAACTGGCAGCAGCCAAGAACGACGGCTGCCATGGTACGGGTGGATTTGGTGCAATCCAAGCATAGTATGACCGGCGCCGCCAATAATTTGGCCAATTCAGCGGTACTGGTCGACCCGTCAAGATCAATCCCATCAAACAGACCTCTGTTCCCCTCAATAACAGCAATGTCACCTTCTTGGGTGTGTGTTTTAAAAGAATGGATTAACGTGCTGGATTCTATGAGGAAAGAATCTAGATTATAGCAGGGGCGATCAGCCGCAAGTGCCAGCCAACCGGCATCGATATAGTCGGGACCTTTTTTGAAGGGAGCGATGGGGCTGCTCTGATTTCTCAGAGCAGCAATTATTCCCATAGAGACAATGGTTTTTCCAGAACCGCCTCGGAGTGCGGCCACTAACAGCCGTGGAATCCCCATATTGTCCTTGTGCATTAAAAATTTTGTTAAACAGCAGACAAAAACTAAGCTTCGTCTTCAGCCGCGGCCTGTTTCCCGGCGCCTTTGAGGCCATACATAGAGGTGCTGCCACTTGACCAATATTCAAGCGTACCGTCTTGAACCAGTGCATTTACCAGTTTTTTAGCTTCCCGTGGTTTAAGCTCCAAAATTTTGGACAGATCATTAAAATAGAATTTGCTTTTCCCTTTTTTCTTGGAAAGGGCTTCTACCACTTTTGTTTTAGCTTCAGCTAAATCCATAATCGGTTCCTTTAGATAAGCGAAAAAGACCGGGTGCCCACCTGTGTGGGCACCCAATCAGGAGTTGATTTAGTCAGTAAACTTGAACTGTGAGGTCTGGCGCCATGTATAGTAGGCGGGATCACGGAAATCATCAATCAGATGATGGGTAAATTCAAGTTCACATTTTTCAAAAAATCTTTCCCAGCCAATACGATCGGCCCATTCGCCCACACGCTCATATTTGTTCGCACCAGCTGAGTAAGCTTCTACGATTTTTTTAATGGTGTCGGTCATGGTGGGCCATCGGGGCATTTCGTTGGGAATAAATGCCACAACCACCTTGGAGAACATTGGTGCTGTGATTCGGTTAGAAACCTTACCACCGACCATCAGCACGATGCCGTCACCCTCGGTGTCAGCCAGCGGCATCGACGGACACATGGTGTAACAGTTTCCACAGAACATGCAGCGCTCTTCTTTTAAGGCCACACTGTTCACGGTCTTGCCATTAGGCAATTCCACTTTTGAGGGACGGATAGCCGCGGTGGGACAAGCAGAAATAGCCAATGGAATCTCGCACATCTTGTCAAGGTATTCGTGATCCAACATTGGCGGTTTTCGGTGATATCCCAGGATGGCGATATCAGAACAATGAACCGCACCGCACATGTTCAGGCAGCAAGCCATGGAAACACGCACATGGGCCGGCATTCTGTGCTGTTTGAAATCATCAAACAATACGTCCATGGTCGCCTTGACCGTACCGGAAGCATCCGATGCCGGCGTATGGCAATGAATCCAGCCCTGGGTATGAACGATATTGGAGATACCGGAACCGGTACCACCCACCGGGAACTTGAAGCTGCCGCCGTCGAATTTTCGCGCTTCCAAATCTTTGATCAGCGGTTCGACCTTATCTTTGCTGTCCACCATGAACTCAATGTTGTTTCGGGTGGTAAAACGCAGATAACCATCGCAGTGTTTTTCCGCGATATCGCAGATTTCGTTGATATGGGAGGTGCTCATGAGACGAGCGCCACCGACACGAACGGTGAAGACCTCGTCACCGCTCTCTGAAACATGAACAATCACACCAGGTTGCAGATATTCATGATACAGCCATTTACCCTTGTTCTTTGCAATTACCGGAGGGTAAAACTCATCGAATTTCCTCGGGCCGATGTCGGAAATTCTATCTTTCATCGGTTCGTTTGGATCGTATCCTGTTGAAATAAAAGCCATGGTAATTTCCCCTCCTATCTCTGATGGTGTTTTCTGAATTCGTTGATGTCGCGTTCGAAGCCGCCTTCCACTTCATCCGCTTTCCAGAAAATGTACGGATTGTGGCGCGGTTCCTGAACGTGCTGCGGTGCCGCCTTGATGCCGGTGGCTTCCAGCAGTTTCTGGAATCCCTGACGTTTGATCAGCTCACCCAGCCGCTCACGGTTTTTCCCTTCTTCCATCCACCAGTCCCAAATGCTTTCAATCACTTCTTTGATTTCGTCATACGGTTCTTCGGCTTTGATAAATGGAACCAGCAGAGAACCCATCTGTGCACCGTCAAGGATCGGGGCTTTGGCGCCAACGAGCATGGAGAGACCTCGGTCTTCACCGATTCTCAGAGCGCGTGGCATTACATTGATGCAGTGCATGCAGCGAGTACATTCTCTATCATCAATTTTCAGGGTGTTGCCTTCCATCCACATGCAATTGGTGGGGCAAAGGCCGATGACTTCTTTTTGGATATCAAACGGGCCCCAATCACGTCCTGAGTGAGCGCCGGCATTGGGTGCAAGTTCGCCACCGATGTAGGCCTGAACGGCTTCCTGATCGATGCGGATGTTGTCTTTCCAGGTACCAATAAAGGAAATGTCCGAACGCGCTATGGATGCCACGCAGCAGTTGGGGCAACCGTCAAATTTGAACTTAAATTTGTACGGGAATGCAGGTCGGTGAAGCTCATCCTGGTATTCCATGGTCAAGTCATGGCAAAGGGCCTGGGTGTCGTAACAGGCATATTCACACCGGGCCTGGCCGATACAGTCAGCGGGGGTTCTAAGGTTGGAGCCTGATCCACCAAGGTCCTGTTTCATGTCATGGGTCAAGGTATAAAAAATTTCTTCGAGCTGAGGGGTTGTGGTCCCAAGGAAAATAATGTCGCCGGTGGAGCCATGCATATTGGTAATACCGCTGCCACGGAAATCCCACAGATCGCAAAGTTTTCTCAGATAATCCGCCGTATAGAATTTACCGGCCGGCTGCGCAATTCGCATGGTATGGAAATGTGCAACGCCCGGAAACTGCTGCGGTTGATCGCAATAACGACCGATAACGCCACCACCGTAACCGAACACACCAACAATACCGCCATGTTTCCAGTGGGTTCTACCGTGTTTAAAGGAAAGTTCCAAAACGCCGATGAGATCCTCTACAACGTCTTGCGGAATTTGGAACTCAGTATTCGCCTCATTTTTCGCCCTTACTTCGGCCTGCTGTTTCATATCAGACACGAAACTCGGCCACGGCCCAGATTCAAGCTGGTCCAACAAAGGGGTTTCATGCTTTGCCATTGTTTTACCTCCGTATGTTATTTCATTAACTTTCCGTACACCAAATGATTCCTGTTCCCGATGGGGCCGTTTACGGTCACCTCCTCTCAGAATTTATAATCATCTATCTTATAATCGGCTACCTATAGTTATCCCTATCATAATTTGAATTACAAAGGAGTCTTATAAAATCAATCTTTTTCAATGTCAATAAAAAAGGAATTGTGATTCCGGCGCTGAGAAACAAGGCCTTAATCCATACCCGGCCGGGGAAACCCCGTGCCATCAATGGTCTGGCACAGCATCGCCACATGCTCTTCGATATGCTGCAAAATGACAGGAACTTCGGGCGCATCCGGGTGAAACGTATTTAAGATTGCCACCAGCAGCTCAGGCAACATGACCCCATGCCTCCCTCCCAAATAGGCCTCAAAAAGCGCCTTCGGATTTCCTATCTCAGGAGGCCAAAATCTGTTCTCAGACAGGCCAGCCAGAAAGCCCGCCCATGTCCCCAGCACGGCAACATCCTCTGCCCAGGCAATGTCACCGATACCATCCAACCGATCAAGGCGGGTCCGAACCGATAAATCAAGCAAAAAAAGGAGCAAGCTGGTCATCATCCGGTGGACAGCATCCCCTTCTGAAACGGTAAACACCGGCCCATACTTTCGAACGGTGACCAGCCGCACCGAAAGGTTGTTCTTTGTGACGTTTACAACAAAATCACCGGCCGCATGATGCCAGGGAAAAATCTGATGGAAGGATCCAGGATCATAATAGCTCGTTAGAATCCTGGCCGTCTCGTAGTACAACGCATAGGTCTGGGGGGTATCCAGGTAAAAGGGCCCCGCCGTTTCATCCCATACGCATACGTTCTGCTCTCCTTCCGGATCGTGGGAGAGATGAAACTCGTGATAACCGTCAAACCAATCGCCAAGAAACATGCTCGCCTGTCGACCGTTTTGGATGGCGACCCGGCCCTTACCATAAACCCTCGGAACAAAGGGTGTGCCGGCGCCTTGAGTAAGTCGCTTTAGGCAGTCATATTCCTGGTCCAGGGTGTCGACCCCTGCTTGGGAGATGGCGGTATTCAACACAAATTCTATGGATTGATCGAACACGGTTGCTCGGATTTGCGCTGGATGATAAAATTCACCGTGCTTCATCAGGGTAATCCGGATCAACTGAATATCCGCTGGCGTAACGTGTTGTGCCATCCGAACCGCCACCGCATCAACCAGCATCTTAAATTGGTGTCTTTCAAGAAAGGCACATGCGGCTGTAAAGTAATCGCCATGGTGCCAAGGAAGCCCTTGGCCGATGGTCTCAGAGCGATGCCGGAAGTGATGCCGGGTGAAAGGTAGCGGCTGGCGCCAAAGGTCGGATGAGGACAAAACAGGCTCATGGCGCCCGCCGATGGCAAACTGAAATGTCGGTACAGGGGGCATATAACTTATTCGGATGGGCTTGTCCGCCGAAGTTGTTCTATTTCCTCTTTAATCTGCTCCGGAACCTCGTATCCCAATGCAACTGCCTTATCACAGTGGGTAATGGCCTGAGATATTTCACCCTTTTCCAGATACGCAATGGTGAGATTATTATGGGCGACGGCAAAATTCGGTTCAACGTTCAGGGCCTTTTGGTTCGCCTCGATGGCATCGTCAATTCGCCCCTTGATCAGATAGGCATTGCCTAAGGTTGTAAGAGCCTGAATGTATCTAAAGTTAAAGGCAATGGCCTTTTCAAGCGCTTTGATGGCTTCATCGATGTTTCCTCTTTGCAACTCGACGAACCCGATATTGCCAAATCCTTCGGAAAAACCCGGTCGTGCCCTGACCGCTCGTTTGTTGAAATCAAGGCAAGCGTCCAAATCACCCCGCTGCAGGCAAATCCCACCTAACTGCACGTAAGCTTCAGCTAGACTGGGGCTACACTCAATGGCCTCAAAAAAATGTTTTTCTGCTGCCTCTATATTTTTTTGGCTTAACAGCGCCACCCCCAGGTTATAATGGGTTGTACCGCATTGCGAATTGCTGGCCAGAGAAGTCTGCAACTGGGTGATATGCTCCTCGATGTTTTTTGGTTCTGTCATGATGAAATCCCGATATAAATGAATAAAGGTTAACAAAAACGAAACCGCCGATGGCAGTTATGCTTTCTCGTTCTCAGGCCCGAACAATCAATCCTGTTTCGGGCAAATTGCGGCTATAGTTGCATATGTTGAAGTCGTTTTCAAGCGGTTGCCAGAAACTTGCCAGAAATTGGTCTCACGGCAAGAACCGGGCATGGGGCACTTCTGACAACTCGGTCGGTGGTTGACCCCACAAAAAGCGACTCCACAAGACCGTGACCGCGAACCCCCAGCACAATAAGGTCTATATTATTCAGCACCGCATAGTAGTTCAATTCCTCATCCGGCTTTCCCTCCAGCAACGTCGGTCTCACATGACACCAGTGGCGCGCATCCACCGGTACCATCTGGTCCAGTTTTTCCTGCAAAAGCGAGATCACAGGCCCTCGTGGATCCTGATCGGGAGTAAGATCGGAGGCAAATACATGTTGATAAATCGGGGGTTCCACAACATGGGCAAGGTGCAATTCCGCCTCCAACTCTTGAGCGAGGCTCAACCCGTATCGGTATGCCAAGTCCGAATCTTCCGAAAAGTCACACCCAACCAAAATACGTTGGAATAAGGATTCCGATGGCGGGAGCAACACATCACCCTCCTCGCTGCCCCGGACAATCAGCAATGGACAGGTCACGGTTCGCATCAGTCTTTCCGTAACCGATCCAAGCAACAGTCGTTTAAGCCCATGACGCCCATGGGTGGCAGTCACAACCAAATCGACATTGTTATCCTCAACAAGTCGATCGATTTCATCCGCAGTTTGCCCTACCGCCACAAGGGGCTCCCATTCAATGGCATCATCCAAGAACAATTCGGCCAATTGATTGTGGGCATAATCAATCATCCGGTTTTGCTGCTCTATCGGATCGAACTGCACCTCACCGGTCATGGCCGCAAATGGAAGGTCTATGATATGACACACATATAACTTGGCTTCAAATTTTTGGGCCAGGCGGATGCCATAATGAATGGTCTGATTTGAAAAGTCAGAAAAGTCTGTTGCACAGAGAATACTATTTAATTGAATTCTCATGATCTTTCCCCTTTCCAGTATGGATTAAACAAATCGATAATATTATTTCGTCGTAAAGGCAGTATTTCGTGAATTCAAAAGGCGTGATCGTAAGTGGTAGAAACTGTCAGGAACGAGAAAAAAGGTACAACGCCACCCTCACGAGTTGTTGTATCAACCTGTTCTGCTTGTAAAAAAATAGTACCATAGTCACTTGGAAGGCACAAACATTTTTATGCTCCGGAAAACGTTTGTGCTATTCGAAAGGCTGTAGTAAATATGCTAAACAGAATCTTGCCCGTACGCCCGAAAAACATCGCCAAAGGATTAAAACGGACCGGAAAATAAGGATTTATTTTTACAATGAACACATTATCTGGATTTCAAAAGAAATATTTGCGGGGCCTTGCCCACGGGAAAAAACCGGTCGTTTTTATCGGCCAAAAGCATCTTACCGATCAGGTATACAAAGAGATAGGCCATGCCCTTGATCATTATGAGCTGATCAAAGTGAAATGCATCGATTTCAAAGAAAAGTCAGAAAAAAAAGAGATTGCCCAGTCGATTGCTTCGACGGCCGCATGTCATCTGGTTGGAATGATCGGCCATGTGCTTATCTTTTTTCGAGAACATCCGGATGCTGAAAAAAGGAAAATCACCCTGCCACTGAATTAGCGCCATCAGTGGGAAGCGCCCACGCAGCCAGTTTCGCCTCAATAAAGTCAACGATGGCCCGATGGGTCGCCTGGCCATTTCCCTGAACGACCATGGGATCACCAAATTGAATATACACCGGCTTTTGGGGGTTCACCGGTCCCATTTCCTTTATGTACTTCCCGTTTTGTTGAAAATCGGTTTTAAGCGCAACCGGCACCACTGGAACACCTGCTTTTCGTGCCAACTTGACACCCAAAGTATTAAAGGTCGCGGGATCAAAGCGAGCGCTGCGTGTGGCCTGCGGGAAGATGATGACAGAACAGTTTTCAGCAAGAAATCGCTGCCCCTCTGATAAAACGGTTTTAAGATCTTTTCTGGGATTCTGACGTTTCACAGCGATCGGCTTCACGGCTTTCATAATCCATCCAAACGCTGGATAATCAAGCAGCCCCTCCTTTATCACAAAAGTAACCCTGCGAAAGGGAAGCACGAGACCTGGTAGAAGGAAGGTGTCCAGCATACTCATGTGATTGGCAATAAATACCACCGGCCCCGGGTGGCGGGCCATCTTTTTAAGGCCCGAAATATGAACCGTCCCTCCGACCGACTCTAAAATTTGCATTACAAAATGGGAATCCCAGCACCACTGTTTGCTGGTATACCGACCCCGTCTGGCAACACGACTACTTCGCACAATGAGGTTCACCAGCCGGGCATAGTATACCGCGGTGGCAAGCGCAGGAATCTTTTCAGCCCAGAGGCAACGAGGTTGCGTGGTGTTGTAGAAATGATTTCTTATCAGGTTTTCAGAGAAATTATCAGCGTTCATACGTAAATGATCAGCCTCATGTAGCAATATCCGAAATGCGCATCAACCTCTGGATATTATGTCATGCGACCAATAATTTTTGTCGCTCGGGCGTCAACCTCTTGAAAGTTGTCCGGCAAGTCGTCCGCCACTTTTTCCTGCTGCTGGCGTTCTATGCTTTCCCAAATGTCATTAAGCCGGTGTCGTTGCTTTACCACGCAGGGTGCGATGGATGCAAGATTCTCATCAGCATAGGGTGTCTGCGCCGATATTTCCAAACAAAAATCCATGCTCTTTTCAAGGTTCGCCACAAAATCCTGAAGGTTTTTAAATGACTTGGCTTCGCCGGTGAACTGTTTTGCCAATTTTTCAAAATAATCCACATACATGACAAGCTCCATGGCAAACATATGGGGCCGATCAGCGGAAACCAGGCATGGGCCTCTGCCGTATATGTAGTCCACCATTTCCCGAAGGGTGTATGTGCGGTCAAACCACGCCAAGTTCGGACCGGGGCAGACAATCGTCGGCAGTTTTTTTGAAGTGGATATACCAAGGTTAATGAGCGCACTGTTTCCTAAATGTTCACAAAGACACACCTTCTCTACCACCGCAGATTTGAGCTGTTGTTTCTTCTCCACAAGCTCTGGCCGTTTCTGGACCTGGTCGAGTTTTTTACTTTGATAAACATGAGCGGCTAAACAAATCGGTTTTTCACTAAATTCCGTATTGGAAGAAAGAAATTTCTTCGGACATGGAGAGCCGGCGTTACCCGCTTCAACCCGATCAAGGGTCCATTTTTCTGAGGTCGTATTTCGCACCAGATTGAATGGCACAGAGAGGGGGGATACATTGCTAAGAAAAAGATCTTCCTGTTTGGAAGCTTTCAGCAAGTGGCTCATCTCCGAATCCACACAAACGGCTTCAGGGACCAATAAAAAAGGGGTCCCCCAACCGGTGCGATCCATGCCAAAATCTTCTAGAAGCCGCTTGGCCTCTCCATGGGCACCAATACCACCTTGGACCGTAATGAGCGGTTTGGGCGCTTCCGCAGGGCCTCGGTAGTCCCATCCCTTCTTCTCATAATACGCAATGACCAATTTGTGGAACCCGCTGACAAGCTTGTGGCGGTTGGCTTTAAACTCCCTAAGGATCCAGGGCAAAAGGGTGCCGTTTGAGGGAAACGCATGCCCGCCACAATTGAGCCCAGACTCAATTCGATATTCGGCAACCTCCAGACCCATCTGGGCCAAGAATTTTCCCTGAATCACAGAGGATCGAAAATCGCTGACCTTTAGAATAATCCTCTTCTGCAAATCTCCCGCGCTATTCCGGTAAAACCCTTTAAAGTTGGTCATATACCGAAACAAACCTTTATTTATACCGGCGGAAAAAACAAGACCGGACTGCAAGGTGCTTTCCGCAAAACCTTTGAGCGCGGTCCTTGCGTCACTTTCATCGTCACTTAACGGATCACCATTTTTATCGTACCGCTTCCGGTCTATTTTCACCATAATGTTTACATCAATGGCGCCCGGCTGCATTCTTTCCGTTAATTCCGCGGCCAACCGGTCCCGCGCTTCACCGGATGGCATTTCATTCAGTTTGATATAATCTTGTTTTAACAGTGAATCAGACGGCAGTAATTCAAAATATTTACACTTATCATTTTTCTGAAAAAAGGGTTCCCTTTTGGTTCTTTCCATGTTTATCTGAACAATATCGTCCACCATGTTAAGATAGGCTGTGACCCGTTTGGCCCGGCCGGCTGGATTTTTTTCTGATATTTTTTCGTAGGCAAACCCATATAGGCCACAATAATGTTTTCGAACCTTTTCCATCAGCAGATCATCCACAAGCGAAATGACCGATGAGATGCCGAGGTGAGCGATTCGAATAGGCGTATCAAGGGTAAATGCGATTCCCATTACAGGGATATGAAATTTATGGCTCATAACATATTGCCTCTAAATAAAGATGTGTCTACAGTACACAATTCTGATTTTAAAATTACTCTTATTAATATAATTTGACACTTAAAGCCAGAGATATGGCCAATTTTTACAAAAGTTTTACAATAACGGTTGCCAGAATCCATGAAACATCCACGGTGGTTTTTACATCCCATTCTCGTTTTGGTCTTTTCGATTGTTGCGCTCGGCAGTTCGCTTTTTCTCTATATCTATTGGTATATTGAAGTAAGTGAAGGCTTGAAAGCCGTTGTGACCAAATTCAATATCGACTCAAGCCAGGTGCTTGAACCGCAGAACTGGATCGTAATTTTGGTTCTATCGATCCTGTTTGGCGTTATCCTGGTAGGCATATCGATCATTTTCATTTTTTTCCACAAATCAATTCAATTGTATCGTCTGCAACGAAATTTCATTAACAGCTTTACCCACGAATTAAAAACGCCTGTAACCTCTTTGAAATTGTATCTCGAAACCTTTCGCAAATACGATATTCCCCGAGATCGGCGGCTGAAATATCTTGATTATATGATCACCGACGTGAACCGGCTCACCGATACCATCAATCGCATTCTGAACCTTGCCAAAATAGAAAGCAAAAGCTTTGAGGAAGAACTGGTCCAAAAGAATCTCGTTGAGCTTGTTGAGCAATTTTACAAAAACAACATTCACCTTTTTCAGGGGTGCGAAGTCCGATTTCACGATAAACTTGGACGCCCATTTTTTTATCGCATCAATTTATCGTTGTTTGAAATGCTCCTTATGAATTTAATGACCAATGCTGTAAAATATAATCGTGCAGATGTGCCGACAATAGATATTACATTTGAACGAATTAAAAAAAATTTTTATATTCACTTTTCAGACAATGGCATCGGTATAGAAAAAATGCATATTAAAAAGATATTTAAAAAATTTTACCAGGTGGGCCAATCCAGCAATATGTCAGCCAAGGGAAGTGGTTTGGGCCTCTATCTGGTAGAACATATTGCACGAATCCATGAAGGAAAAATCTTTGCCCAAAGCAAGGGGCTGGATCAAGGGGCCATATTTACGTTGATGCTGCCAATCCAAGATTCCAGCTATCTATAGAGGAGCTGGCATGAATGATCCCGAAAAAAAAAGAATTCTAGTCGTCGAGGATGATCAACATATTGCCGAGGGACTTAGCCTAAATCTTTCTTTTCAAGGCTATGATGTTAAAATTGCCAGCGACGGTGCGAACGGCTTGAAAGCCTGGCGAGACTGGCATCCGGACCTTGTGGTATTAGATATTATGTTGCCTGAAATTGATGGGTTGTCGGTATTACGTCAAATCAGACTTGAAGACGAGAAGCTTCCGATTCTCATTCTTTCGGCGAAAAGCGCTTCAGACGACAAGATCAAAGGCCTTGCCTGCGGCGTTGACGACTATCTGGCAAAGCCCTTTAATCTCGATGAATTTTTACTCCGCATCGAGAGGCTTCTTACCCGGTCTTCCTGGTACCGGGAAGAGGGTAGCCAACAAACGGCAATAGCGGAAGCTGCTACCAGATACACATTTGGTCATAATGAAATTGATTTTACAACCTATACGGCCCGTGTAAAAGAAGAAGAAATAACCCTCACTGAGCAGGAAGTAAAGCTTTTGCGTCTATTTATTGCCAACAGGGGCAAACCGTTGTCACGGGAAACCATCTTAAAGGTCGGTTGGGGATATACCTCGAATGTTTCAACCCGAACCGTTGACAATTTCATTGTCCGGTTTCGAAAGTATTTCGAGGATAACCCCAAAGACCCTGTCTATTTTAAAAGCATTCGATCGGTCGGGTACGTCTTTGACCACAGCCAGGGCTGACTCGTGGTGTTATCCCGAATGCTGCTGCAATGCTGGATTATCGCTGAATGGAAACACGCTCCATGACAACATCTTCCACAGGCCGATCCATGGCGCCGGTTTTGACCGAACCGATCTTTTCAACCACATCAAGCCCCTTAGAGACCTTTCCAAACACAGCATGACGACCGTCTAAGTGTGGTGTTGGCGCCAGTGTAACGAAAAACTGGCTGCCGTTGGTATTGGGGCCTGCGTTGGCCATGGAAAGAACACCGGCCTGATCATGTTTGAGGGCGGGATCGAACTCGTCCTTGAACTGATACCCGGGGCCGCCCATCCCTGACCCCTGGGGGCACCCCCCCTGAATAACAAACCCTTTGATGACGCGGTGAAAAACAAGTCCGTCATAGTACGGCCCTTCTTTTCCTCCCTCCTGTCGACCCTCCACCAGATTAATGAAATTCCATACTGTTTCCGGGCATTCCGCCGCATACAACTCCGCTTCGAATGACCCCATGTTGGTCTCAAACACGGCAACTGGTCGATCGATATCCTCTTTGTAATCACATTTTGTAATAGCCATCTTTTCTCCTCGTTTTTTGGAACTGTGTTGGATGATAATAACGCGCCCATTGAAGGCGACACCATGAGAGAAACATTATCGAATATACCGACCATCGTCAATTGCGGTGAATTTCTTTATTCCGAAAAACAGATCGTCCGCCAACTACAGAATTTGTTGATTGATGCGATTGTAAAGTTCGCTTCTCAATGGGAGGTTTTTTCCATTTAAACTTAATACCGGCACAGCTCCCATAAGCGCATTGGTAACGAGGACCAGGTCGGCATCAAGCAGGGAAGACGGCCAAAGGGTTGTTTCCTCTACCGTAACTCCCCAGGATGTCAAAAGATCACAAACCGCCTGCTGCATAACACCCGGTAATACATGGGAAGATTTGGGTACAGTGGCAACTTTCCCCTTTAACAAAAGGACATTACCGGTATTGGTTTCCGAGACGCTGCCATCCGGGTTAACGATAAGTGCTTCATTCGCACCCTCCTGATCGGCCCATTTTCCAGCCAAATAATAATAAAGATAATTGGTGGTCTTATAATCGGCAAGGGGTGTCTGGCGTGGTTCTGGATACTGGGCAAGATGAAGCCCTGGTTGCCCGACCTGTTTCAAGCGGTGGACATAGGGTCTCGCCATGACAATAAGCTGATGGTTGAAAGGGGGAACGCTTCGGTCTCCCACAGCCACCATGATTTTAATGGCGGCAGCACCGCCTTGGAGTCCGTTTTGAACAAGGACCTGATGGATAATCTCTTGCCAGGACACATCCGGTGCTGCGGTGGGCACCAATGCGGACCACGTATGGTAAAACCGTGCCAAATGGTTTGGCAATCGCTTCGGCACACCATTTACCGCCCGAATCGTTTCGAAAAAGCCATAACCATAGAGCGCACCCAAATTTGAAAGTGGAATCCCCGCAACGTGGGCCGGTTTGAAAACACCGTTTTGCCAGACAACCGGACTGGTTTTTTCCACGGAAACGGTGCCACTGCAGTGGGCCATGAGGGTCTGCCCTTTATGGAGTGTTTCTACATATTCATCATCAGGCTTTGAATCGTATACAATCCCGCCTCCCACGGAAAATACAAGCTGTTCATTGACCACCGTTGCCGTTCGAATGGCAATGGAAAGGTCCATGGTGTCATGAAAACTCAGATATCCAATCGACCCGGTGTAAACATGGCGCCGGTGGGGCTCCAGTTCATCAATGATTTCCATGGCCCTTATCTTAGGACAACCGGTAATGGACCCCCCGGGGAAAGTGGCACAAACCAGGTCTACGCTATCTTTTTCGGGTGCGAGCGTGCCATTAACAATTGATACCAAGTGGTAAACATTTTGATAGGCTTCTACCCGTTTGTGGGAAGAGACCTTCACAGAACCGGCACAGCAAACCTTTCCAAGATCATTTCGCAACAAATCGACAATCATGGACAGTTCGGCGTCGTCTTTCTTGCTTTCAAACAACGCATTGCGGAGGGCGGTGTCTTTTTCGGTCGTGCTGCCCCGGGGGCGTGTTCCCTTGATGGGACGGGTTTCAACCATACGTCCCGATTGCAGCAAAAACCGCTCAGGGGATGTGGAAACGATCTGGTGATCGCCGGCGTTGATAAAGGCAAAAAAAGGGGCCGGGTTTGCATGAAATAGGTCGGCAAACAGTTGATAGGCATCGCCTTTAAATGTCATCTCAAACCGCTGGGAAAGATTAACCTGATAAACATGGCCAGCCGCAATGTAGTCAATGATCTTTTTGACTGCCGCCAAATACTGCGGTCGTTCAAAGTTGGATCGCCCTTCAAAGCGTTCCTCTCCTGCGATGGCAGACATTGGCCGACCAACGTTCAGCCGATCAAAGAAAAAATCACGATCTCGTTCTACCTGAAGCGGTGATCGCTGCGGAATGAAAAGGGTTGTTTTGTTCTCAGACTTGTCATGAACAACAAGTATCGATGGCGCATAGAAACAGATGTGTGGTAAGTCCAAATCGTCAATGCTGGTTCTGGGAAGGACCTCGAGCATGTCCTTCAAATCATAGGACAGATACCCCAACAGGCCAGCGACGATCGGTGAGCCATTGTTCTCGGGAAATATTCGGCAATGGTGAAGCAGTTGCCTTAAACATGCTAAAGGGTCGTTCTCAAAATGGTGTCCCGTGCCATCTATTGTAATCGATAGACGACGCCCCCAGCCTTTAAATACGAGCCAGGGACGAATCCCCAAAATATGATACCTGGCACAATCCAGATCAGAACCACTTAAAAGAACAACGGTGCCTTCCTCATGGCTGAAGGCCGCCGCCATCTCTTCAAATGGCATGTCCAGTGTGACGACCTCCTCGTGGACCTTTGTGATAGTACCGATTAAATCAATAAGTTTTTCCATGACCGATATTCTCTTTCAAAGGACCGAGGCGTAGAAAATTTTCCACAATCACGAACCCGTAGTCCGTTAAAAAACTTTCGGGATGGAACTGGACCCCATGGAGCGGATAGGCGATATGGGACAGTCCCATGATGACATTGTCCTCGCAAAGGGCCGTCACGACCAATTTCTCTGAAGCGGGTGTCACAACCAGTGAATGATATCGCGCCGCTTTAAATGGTGACGGAACTCCGGTAAAAATACCGGTATCAAAGTGCTGGACACGGCTGGTTTTGCCATGCATGGGGTGAGGAGACCTGATGGTTTTACCGCCGAATGCTTCGTTCAGGCATTGCATCCCCAAACAGACGCCCAATATCGGCACATTTTTATAAAAAGATTGAATCAGCGGTACGGAAATTCCGGCATGGGCCGGATCCTTTGGCCCCGGGCTGATAAGAACATAATCCGGCATCTTTCGCTCAATCTGATGTAGAGCAATGTGGTCACTCCGGTAAACCGAAATCTCCAAATCGTAACACATGAACATCTGGACCAAATTATAGGTAAAAGAATCATAATTATCGATAACAAGCAACGTCGCCAACACGTCCCCCCAATAAAAAAACGCCACCCCATTGCGAGTCTGGGTGGCGCTAACCTATTACATAACTCTCACGCACGCCGATATCTAAACCACGGCGTTTAATCAATCTTATTTGAACCGTCTATAGCCTGTCTTCAGGGCTCCGTCAAGGGATCCCCAATAACGATGAGGGAAAACGCATGGATCTTTAGTAGCTATCACTAACCCGAATGTCCTGTAAATCCGGTGGCTGCCAGTGAATGCCCCCTTTGAAACCGTAGGCCCGAAAAACGTAAACCGTCTTGACCGTTTCCGGAACGCCCCCGGTCAACGGTCGGGTCCTGGTAATGGTGACCGGAATCGGCGGATCAACTTTTTCAAACACTTCTCTCAATTGCGACTGTACCGTTTCTTTCCGCAAGGCAACGCCCACACCGTCCATGCCAATCAAGTCTTCATCCCGCCACCAGTAATCATAAACATTGGGGCGTCGCCACCTATTAATGGAAACCGTCTTGGGGTTCCCGGGAGCATAAAAGGCAAGCTCAGACGCTATCTGGTAGCGTAAGCCAAACATAAAGGTCTCGTCCGGGCGGGGCATCTCCAACCGCACCTGATCGACCGTCTGCCCAATCTTATCCCATCCGGAAAGTTCCACGGCGGTCCTATCCAGCTCAACGGTCAGGGGAAGCACCGGGAACACAACCTGAAGCAGAACAAGCCCCGTAAAAAGATACGCGGTACCAATGGCCCAGGACCATACCTTTTTCCCCTGGTAAAAAGCGGCAGCCAGCACAGCGGCAGTCACATAGGCGGCCGCGGGCCAATTGCCATATACCCGGGAGTGCAGGCTGAGTATGGTAAAAAATGCAAACATGGGAAAAGAAGCATAAAACAGATACCGCAAGATCCACTGCTGCGGATCATATTTTTTTCGAATGATCCGGTACCAGGCCATCAAAACAAGAACGAACACCACCGGAGACAAGAGCCCCGCTTGGGCAGCGAACAGATCGCCAATGTATTTGATGTGGAGCTGAAACGACTCACTGGCCCCGCCGATATAGGCCACATGGCGCGCAGAGTTCCATCCGTGGCTGGCATTCCAGCAGATAACCGGTAAAAACATGAAACATCCGAGAAGTACGCCGGCGTATGGCCGAATGGAAAACAACCGTTGCCGATGGGTGGTAGAAACCAACCCATACAAATAGACGCTGGGCAGGAACAACACCATGGTATATTTGCTGAGAATGCCAAAGCCGAACCAGAAACCACCCCAAAGCCATTGCCGCCATGCGTTCTGCTCATAGGCACGGGCCACGTGATAGGCCGCACCGGCCCACCCTGCCGCTTGAATACCATCGGCCGTTGCCAGCAACCCTCCCACATTGAATTCGAAGATCCCCTGGCTCAAAATGGCGACAGAAAGCGCCGTTTTGGCGCTGAACCACCTGCGGGCAATCGCAACCAAATAAAAAGATGTCACCGCCATGGCTAGAATAGACGGCAGGCGAACAGCAAGTTCTGTATGCCCCAAAAGAAGCGTAAACAATTTGATGGCCCAGGCGATCAATGGGGCCTGGTCATGATATCCCCAATCAAGATATCGACTCCACTGCCAGTAATTCGTTTCATCCGGCGTCAGCAAAAAGTGCGGCGCATAAACAAGACGAAAAGCGGTCGCGCCAGCGATACAGATCCACGCAACCCAGAGATAATTTCGATCTGATTGAAAATTCATGCCGTTTCCTTAGATTTCGAGGGGTGTAATGTCAAGGCAAATCCTTTTTGTTTGACGCGTTCGGCTCTGTTTCCTATAATTTCCAAGTTGGCCAGTAATTCCAGAGAGATTTATCGTGTAACGACCAGGGATGAAAGAAAACAAGCATGTCACAAACTGACTATTACCGCGTGCTGGGAGTCGATGAGACAGCCACACCGCAGCAAATAAAGGAAGCATACCGCAAACTGGCATTTCAATACCACCCGGACCGGCAGGGCCAGCACGCAGACAATGCAGAAAATATGAAGGCGATTAACGAAGCCTATGCCGTGTTGTCAAATGGAAAAAAACGCCGGGAGTATGATGCCATTCGTCATCAGTTTGGCAGCGCTGCCGCAGATGAGTTTCGAAAATCATTTTCAGAGCAGGATATTTTCAGCGGATCCGACATCCGTAAAATTTTTGAGGAAATGGCCACTTCGTTTGGTCTCCAGGGATTTGACGACATCTTTAAAGAATTTTACGGCAAAGAGTATCACTCCTTTCGTGTCCAGAAACCGGGGTTTTTCATGGGCGGATTTATCTTTTCCGGCCGATTTGGCACCGCCAGTCCCGGAAATCAACACCTCCTTTCGGGAAAAGGACTTGGGAAACTCCCGCGACTGATTTTTCAGCAACTAACCGGTCTAAAACCGCCTCAACAAGGCGCAGACCGTGTCAACACCATTACACTTTCCGCTACACAGGCTGCTGAAGGCGGTCCCTATGCCTACTACCATCGTAAGCAGGCTAAAAAAATAATCGTCAAGATCCCTCCCGCTGTTCGCCATGGGCAAAAAATTCGGCTCCAAGGATTAGGTGATCCTGGCAAGGCAGGGGGGACGCCTGGCGATCTTTATCTGAAAATACGTATCAAGCAACCGTTGTCACAAAAGATCAAAGCCGTTATCGAAGATTTTAGAAACAGGTGATGAATTAACCGTATGCCAGAACCCGTTGCGCTCTCGATTGACCAAGGCACCCACGCCACACGAACCATGCTTGTGGACAAGAACGGCCACATTCGATTCTCCAGTTTTGTTGAAATTTCTCTTTCTTCAAGGCATGATCATGTAGAACAGGATCCGGAAGAACTCCTTGCTTCGGTGACAACGACCATTCAGCGTGCCGTGAACTATTCACCGAAAATTGGACCGATAATGAGTGCCGGCCTTGCCACCCAGCGGTCCAGCATCGTGGCATGGGACCGCCGAAGCGGCACGCCATTAACGCCTGTTATCAGTTGGCAAGATCGCAGGGCCGCCGATTCACTTGTAAAATTGTTGCCGAAAGCGAAAAAGATTAAAATGCATACAGGCCTGCCGCTCTCCGCCCATTACGGGGCCAGTAAGGCAAGGTGGCTGTTAGAAAATGTCCCGATCGTGAAGAACGCCCAAAAGGGTGGATATCTTGCCTGGGGCCCGGTATCGAGTTTTTTGTTGTTTCACTTGCTTGAATCATCCCCCTGGATAGTGGACCACGTAAACGCCCAACGAACACATTTATTGAACCTTCAGTCCCTGTCCTGGGATCCTTTCATGCTGGACCTCTTTAACATTCCATCGAACCTGCTGCCGTCACTCAAACCCACTGGCTATGATTATGGCCCCTTAAAAATTTGCGGCTCACCCCTGGCAGTAGTTACCGGGGATCAGCAAGCAGCATTTTTCAGCATTGGCGCGCCTCAAGCTACAACGGCCATTATCAACTTGGGCACCGGCGCCTTTATTCTCCTCGATACCGGAGAAAACCTCTACCAGCATTCTACCCTGTTAAGCGGATTGTCCAAAACGACGCAAGCCCATCGGCACTACCTCCTTGAGGGAACTGTAAACGGCGCGGGCGCCGCATTGACCTGGGCTGAAAAAACATGGGCCATCCCAGATGTAATGAAATATTTACCAGCCTGGCTTAGCGATGATATACACCCGCCTGTTTTTATCAACACCGTAGGCGGCTTGGGGTCGCCCTGGTGGCAACCGCAGATGACACCGCGTTTAATCGGAGACGGAACAGCCGCGGAACGAATCGTGGCCGTGGCCGAAAGTATTCTTTTTTTGATTTACGCAAATTTGAGTGCCATAACAAACGTGGGGATAGAGATTTCACGTCTTCAGGTAACCGGCGGGCTTTCGGCGGTTGATGGTCTCTGTCAGCGCCTTGCGGATTTAACGGGGAAAGAAGTATATCGGCCCTCGGAAAAGGAGGCCACCGCGCGAGGGGTTGCATGGCTGGCTTTCGGATGCCCCGGCACGTGGCCGTCACCGGACCTGGGGCATACCTTTCGACCGGTCAGGAACAAGGGGTTACAAAACCGATTTTCTCAATTTTGTGAACACATGCCAGCGCCATAGCCATTTACCCTCAAAAGGCACAGGGTATGGGAAAAGACCTGTCTAAAACTATTTTTTTTACGAAAGTACTGAGGATTTCAAGCTGTGATATACATTGCACATCGGGGGGCCAGTGGTCATGCGCCGGAAAACACCTTACTTTCGGTCAAAACAGCCCTTTCCATGGGCGCATGCTGGATTGAAGTGGATGTCTTTTTGGTAGAAGACGAGGTGATTGTAATCCATGACCGCTGGTTGGAGCGAACCACGAACGGATCGGGGGATGTTACGCAAAAACCCCTTGCCTATATCCGTTCGCTGGATGCTGGAAAGGGAGAAAAAATACCCACGCTGAAGGAAGTCATTGATATGGTCGCCGGAAAAGCCGGCATCAATATTGAACTGAAGGGCCCAAACACTGCTGGCCCGGTAGCAACATTGCTGACACATTATCTGGAAACGCATCGGTTGCGAAAGGATAATGTTATCATTTCTTCTTTCGATCACCAGCAGCTTCTAAAAATGAAATCATTGGCCCCAAACCTTTCTACCGGTGCCAATATCTACGGGTTGCCCCTCCACAATGCAAAATTTGCCGAAGCCTTAGGGGTATCCTCCATCCACGCCCACACAAATTTTATCAACCGTGCTTTTGTAAATGATGCACATGATCGGGGTTTTAAAGTATTTGCATTTACCGTGAACCAACCTGAAGAACTGATGCGCATGAAGACCCTTGGCGTTGACGGCATTTTTACCAACTACCCGGAGATTGGCCGCACGGCGCTAAAGCAAGAATAAGGCGATCGTTTCAGACAGGCAAAGGGAAGACAATTCATGATCCGATCCGAAATGATAACGCAGGTTGCCGATTCAAGCAATGCCTGGGACATCATCGTCATAGGTGGCGGCGCCACCGGCTTGGGAACAGCGGTCGAAGCTGCCGCCAGAGGATATCATACGCTGCTTTTGGAGCAGCTTGATTTTGCCCAGGGGACATCAAGCCGAAGTACAAAGCTGATCCATGGGGGGGTCAGATACCTGCAGCAGGGAAACCTGGCGCTTGTTCTGGAATCGCTTCATGAACGGGGCCTGTTACTGCAAAACGCACCCCATCTGGTCCATCACCAAGCCTTCGTGGTACCGAATTATGAATGGTGGGAGGGACCATTTTATGGAATCGGTTTAAAACTCTATGATGCGCTTGCCGGCAAACTGGGCTTTGGTTCTTCAAAACACCTCACCCGTGAAGAAACGATAGAACGTATTCCAACCGTTTCGCAGACCGGACTTCGTGGTGGCATTATCTATTATGATGGCCAGTTTGATGACGCCCGCTTGGCGATTACCCTTGCAAGAACGCTGGTGGACCTCGGCGGGTGTGCCGTTAATTACATGCCGGTCACGGGGTTCATACAAAAAGGCGGCATCACGGTGGGCGTTATCGCCAAGGATGAGGAAACAGGGGAGCATTACGAGATCCATTCCAAAGTGGTCGTGAACGCCGCTGGCGTTTTTTTAGATCATCTTCGCAGCTTGGAAGATACCACTGCCAAGCCTGTTATATCCCCAAGCCAGGGGATTCATCTTGTTCTGGAGAAGAAATTTTTGCCGGGAGCGTCGGCTGTCATGGTTCCCCATACCGATGATGGTCGTGTTCTATTTGCTGTTCCCTGGCACGATCGCGTCATTGTAGGCACAACCGATACCCCATTGCAACGGGTCAGTGTAGAACCCACTCCCCTGCCGGAAGAAATTACGTTTTTATTGTCCCACGCCAAACGATATTTATCCGACCAACCAACCATTCAAGATGTTTGCAGTGTCTTTGCAGGAATTCGTCCGCTTATCAAGGGTCAACACCGTCAACAAACATCATCGCTTTCCAGGGACCACCAGGTTATAATTTCACCATCAGGCATGGTCAGCATCGCCGGAGGGAAATGGACAACCTATCGAAAAATGGGCGAAGATGCGGTCAATGTTGCGGCAAAAGTGGGGGGGCTTCCAGATGCACCATCGCGCACTGATCGTTTACGATTGCATGGGTGGCAGGAGAGTGACGGAACAAACGATTCCTATGCCGGTTATGGTGCTGATCGCGCTGCTATCGATCAATTGCTGCTGGAAAATAACACCCTGGATAATTTGATCCACCCCCTGTTTTCTTATCGACGGGTTGAAATCATTTGGGCGGTTCGATATGAAATGGCACGGACACTAACCGATGTATTGGCACGCCGATTGCGCTGTCTTGTTTTAGATGCCCGAACAAGCATACTGATAGCGCCCAGAGTGGCTACACTGATGGCTGAAGAAATGGGGAAAAGCAAACGCTGGGAAACCGACCAGATCGAGGCTTTTAGAAAGATTGCCCGGTCTTATATTTGTGAAGAAAATACAACACCGCACCCCAAAGGTGTGAGAGGATGAAACAACGACGTATATATGGCAGGAGAACATTTTGAAGGGCCTCTCTGCCCGCCTTCGGCGGATCGGGGGCCGTTTTGGTTTATACTGAGTTAGTATATAATCACCATCAACTGTAATAACAATGAAGGAGGTAAACACCGTGAAAAAAATCTTGTTTGCTATGATTGCAATATGCTTGGTATCTGCGCAAGTCCTTTGGGCTGAGACAAAATCACCCACCGTGACCCTTCAAACGAGTCTCGGCGACATTGTTCTTCAGCTCGATGCTGAAAAAACGCCTGTAACGGTGAACAACTTTTTACAGTATGTGAAAGAAGGATTCTACGATGGCACCATTTTTCATCGGGTTATAAAGGGGTTCATGATCCAAGGGGGTGGCTTGACCATCGATATGGCGAAGAAACAAACCAATGCGCCCATTACCAATGAAGCTGACAATGGCCTGTCAAATAAGCGGGGCACGATTGCCATGGCGAGGACCGGTGCCCCGCACTCTGCGACATCTCAGTTCTTTATCAACACTGTAGACAATAAGCCCCTCGATCACCGGGGAAAAACGTCTCCCCAGGGGTGGGGATATTGTGTGTTTGGAAACGTCATTAAAGGTATGGAGGTGGTTGACAAGATCGCGGCCGTGCCAACAGGGATTAAGTCAGGCCGGAGAGATGTTCCCACGACACCCATAAAAATTCTTCATGCTGTCGTGATGGAAAAGGGTAACAAATAAGATACGCTCCGGCCCGGGGACCCATGCACTCGCTTTTTCTTCTTTCATGGAAAAGAGGTTGTTATTGGAAAATTAAAGTCCATGTGCCCGGCCCGTACCGACATTCACCTTGACACCTACTTACCAAAGAGGGAGGCACCATGAGCGATCAGAGAAATCCTGCCTATTCTGTGCTGGACCGACCAGATATACTGCAGTTTCTTTTTCATCCCCGGCCGGAATACCCCCACGCTTCCAACGCAACACCGGGCACCCCCGTGATGATCCCCGTATCAGCAGAAATTTCCATAGGGGCTTGTTTTCACGTCGGGGAAAAATCTTTTCCAAACATACTCTTTTTCCATGGCAACGGTGAGATAGTCGCAGATTATGATGAACTGGGGCCGCTATACAATCAAATGGGGATAAATTTTTTCCCTGTGGATTATAGAGGGTATGGGCGTTCCGGTGGTCGGCCAACCGTAAGCGCCATGATGACCGATTGCCACACTATCTTTGATTACACCAAACAATGGCTGGAAGAAAATGGACACACCGGCCCGCTTGTTATCATGGGGCGGTCTTTGGGCAGTGCCTCGGCCCTCGAGTTAGCCGTATCAAAAACGGCCCACATATCGGGACTGATTGTTGAAAGTGGCTTTGCCTATCTGGGCCCCTTGCTGAAACTTCTTGGGGTTCGCGCGGGCGGAAGCGATTTTGAAAAAAAAATTAGCTTGCGCCAAATTGACAAAATAAAGAGCTTCATGAAACCCACACTAATTATTCATGCTGAGTATGATCACATCATCCCCTTTTCAGAAGGAAAAGCATTGTTTGACGCCTGTGGTTCCAAAGACAAAACTTTTCTAAAAATCCCCAAAGCAAATCACAACGATATTTTTGCGAGATCTCTTTATCAATATATTGAGGCAGTTAGAACGCTTTGCCAGCGGGCGGGCAGTTGAAAAATGTCTGTCTGCAATTCGCCTTAAACGCCGCAAACCAATTTTTTCTGGCTTATGGGCGGCAAAGGAAAAAATAAAAAACCCGGTTTGACGGATTTCCCTCGCCACCTTAAATATCGCGAATCGGGCCCATTTTCTTTGTTTAACAGCTTAAAAATCGCTGCCTTTTTATGGGTCGTTTCCGTGAACCCTTCTGTGGCAACATTTTGATAAGAAGCCAAAAATAAATTTTTTTTACTATTTATTAAAGAATTTTCTTGACAAAAATAATTTTGAAAGTATTCTTCTCTGGAATTAATTCAGAAATGACGTGTTGAGTCGATATCTTTGCCATATTTTTCCCGTTAATTGTTGTACCCAGGGTAAATTACATACAAAAGATGCAATTTAACAAAGAAGGGCTTCTTAACAATCAAACTAAAGGGGGGTCTAAATGACAAAAGCGGAACTCGTTGAAAAAATGGCAAAAGATGCTGGCATTTCCAAAGTTGCAGCTGCCACTGCATTGGAATCATTCATGGAAGGTGTTACAAAAGCACTGAAAAAGAAAGACGGCAAAGTAACTCTCGTTGGCTTTGGTACGTTTCAAAAGGTACGCCGCAAAGCTAGAAAAGGCAGAAATCCTCAGACGGGTGAGGAAATCAAAATTAAAGCAGCAAACGTCATCAAATTCAAAGCCGGAAAAAAGCTCAAAGACGCCGTCTAAAACCGATCACACCTAGGGGGTGGAAGGCGTCATTTCCCCCCCTATTTGTTTTGTTTCTAATCGCTGATCATCACGCCAATACAGGCGTCACCCTTCCTTTATAAAACAAAAGATCCAGGTCCTGATTGCTCCCTGCCGCAATCGTTGCGTTGGCCTGCTTCCCGCCAGCACATCCAATTCTTCAATCCCAACTAATTATATCACGCAAAAAAGAATTTGCCGGTTCGCACCGAAAGCGGTATCATCAAAATAGTAACCTGGAGGGATTCATATGATTCAAAAAATAATTTCAAGCGGTGGCCCGGGTGCCGGTCGCGGTGCAATTGATGCGGCGGTCGCACTCGATATCCCTTTCGGTGGAAAGATGTCCGATGGATTTTCTGTTGAAGATTTTCACCCTGATGATGCGCCTGGATTAGCAGAAATAATGATAGACCAGAAAGGCGATTATATCAAAGAGAACATTATGGCATCAGACGGCACCTTGGTGATTATTAACGGTGTGTTGTCCGGAGAATCTGATGTGGCCCGAAGAGAAACGTTAAAACGCCAAAAATCCTGCCTTTTGGTTGATTTGGGCAGTACGGGAAGTTTTCAGGCGTCACAACTCGTCCACGAATGGCTCGAAACCCAAGACATCAACATTCTGTACGTTGTTGGCGCTTCAGCCAGTGAGAGTCGTAAAATCCAAAAGACCGTTCAGCATATGATTGAAGCAACCTATTATCTATGTCTTATCGAAAGCAATATGATATCCCCGTCACAATGGCAGTACCCTTATGAAAATATAGACACAACCTCCACCGTTGAAGAAGCCATTGGTGATATTGTGGCGGCGATGCCACTGAAAGACAGGGTGACCGTTGCAAATTACAGTGAACCAGAGCTTGAAAAACTTTGGCCATCATTGGGAACGTACATACAGCGAAAATTATCAGAGCGGTTACACCCCATGCTGACCCATGACTCGGTCCCAAATTCTGAAACCACACCAGACGCTGAGACTTCGAAAAACGAACAGGAACTGATCATGCTGATGATTAGAAAAATATGGAAAACGCTCCAGAAAACCCACAAGCTTCGGCTTGTAAAATGATCTGCTTCGCGTCATGGTCACCCGTCAAAATCGCTGCATCAAGGCATGATCGCTAAGGCCAATAGCGATGCTGCACGTCTTCGTGGGCGGATGCAATACGAGGATTATTTTTGCGCGATATCATCGATATGAAAAAGGAATTGCCCGTTGGTTCTATCCAGGAAATAATACTTAAGTGTTTCTTTGATGACGGCAAACGCAATCTTTTCCCATGGTATTTCATCCTCTGCGAAAAAGCGAACAGAAAGGCTTTCCTTTCCGGGGCTAACGTCCGGGGTGTTCATCCGGGCAAGAAACATGAGATAGATGTGGCTTACGAAAGTTAAACTAAAAAGTGCATAGGGCTGAACGATTTCGATGGCCGCCCCGGCCTCTTCTCTCGTTTCCCGGATCGCGCCTTCCTCAACCGCTTCCCCATTTTCCAAATAGCCGGCCGGCAGTGTCCACTTGCCATAAGCAGGCTCTATCGCACGTTCGCACAGTAATATTCTGTCTTCAAAAACAGGGATGGCACCCACCACCATCTTTGGATTTTGGTAGTGCACCATGCAACAACTGTCGCAAACAAACCGTTGACGGTCATCCCCTGTTGGTATGCGATAATCCAACGCAGCACCGCACTTACTGCAGAACGTCAATGGATCATGAGGTCCCTGAAACGTATAGTCAGACTCGGCCATGATACCCGCCGGCCGCCTTAAGGAAACTTTTTATGAAAAGTACTTCTGTGTACATTTATGATCTTCTCTCTGGTTATACTCCGTTGTACCATCATCCACAACGATGCCGATCTTCATGCTAAAAAAGAGGTTATTTTATCAATGTGCTGTTTTTCTTCATTGATGATGTCGTCTATGGTCTTTTTATTCTCTTTTTCTTGAACAAAGGATTTGAGCATTTCATAAAAAAGGATGGTATCCTCTTCATACTCTATGGCGATGCGAAGCACATCGTTCAATCTCGATATCGACCTGAAGTTCACGTCCCCGAGGCTGAAACTTGCCCCGACCATCACCTCTTCAATAAAACCTGCCTGAAGTTCGTCCACCGTCACCGGGTCAGTGTGTTCAGGGCTCTCTTTTTTCAACTTCGAAAATAATTCACCGTGAGAGGCCTCCTGGTCACCCATCCACACCAGCAGTGAGGCTGCCGCCGGGCTTTCCGCTGTTTGGGCGGCTTCACGGTAGGCGGCTTCAGCCCTTTTTTCAATCTGAACGGCTATATCAAACAACTCGGCAATGGTGAACATGACGGTCCTCTTTTAACCGTTCATAACGTCCAGCTGCTTATCACAGCCAATGTAAGTTACTGCCACAAAAGAGTAGCGGCTATATATCTAAATTTAAATTGTTTTATCTGTCAAACAATTAATGATGCACCCTCGAAAAGTTTGCAAAGTATTTGGCTGTTTGCTACATATTCCCAAATACAGTCGGTACCCGTTGAATGAAAAAACCGGTATACAGGTGAGGACACATCATGAATCAAGACATTTTTTGGATTGGCCTCTGCGATATTCATGAGCAGATCGGAATGATTCGACAAATAAATCGGTTTGAAAAGGCACAAGCCATTTTAATGGCCGGGGACATTACCAACGTGGGTAACCGGGAGACCGCTGCCGGCATTCTTCAGGAAGTAGAAAAAATAAACCCCTGCATCTATGCCCAGATTGGCAACATGGACACCGCGGAAGTAAACCTCCTGCTGACTGAAAAACGAATAAACGTCCACGCAAAGACGGTTGACCTCGGGCATAATGTTGCCCTATTGGGGCTGGGTTACTCCTCCCCGACACCCTTTCATACACCATCGGAAGCCAGTGAACAGCAGCTATCGGCATGGCTTGATACGGCCTACAGCATGTTGCCCCCATCCAGGCATTTAATTTTTATGACCCATACCCCCCCCTATGCCACGAAAACGGACCGATTACCATCCGGCCAAGCGGTTGGCAGCAGAGCTGTTCGGGATTTTATCGAATCGAAACAGCCTGATGTCTGCCTTTGCGGACATATACATGAAGCCACTGGGCTTGATCAAATTGGCGACACCCAAATCATTAATCCCGGATTGTTTGCAAAAGGTGGGTTTGCTGTTATAAAGCTAATGCAAGATCGGTTAAGCGCAGAATTGCATTGGGTGGCGGAATGACATGCAAAATTCACTGGAAATCCAAACTCAGATAATTCTCGACAGCATCACGGACGGTGTTTTCACGGTCGATCTGGATTGGAAGATCACCTCTTTCAACCGCGCCGCTGAAAACATTACGGGAATTGATAAAAGCAGTGCCATCGGACGCCATTGCTGGGAAGTCTTCAGGGCAAGCATTTGTGAACAGCATTGTGCCCTTCGCCACACCATTGAAACCGGGGAATCTATCTATAATCAGGCCTTATTTATCGCAAATTCTGCTGGAAAAAGAATTCCTGTCAGCATTTCTACGGCCTTGCTGAAAAACCACGATGGCGGTGTCATTGGTGGGGTTGAAACGTTCAGGGACCTTTCAGTGGTTGAAAATCTGCGAAAGGAGCTTGCCGGGCGTCATTCATTTTTAGACATCATTAGCAAAAACAAGGACATGAAACGGCTTTTCGGCATGATGGAAATGATTGCCGACAGCGACACCACCGTATTACTGGAAGGGGAAAGCGGCACCGGAAAGGAGCTTTTTGCAAAAGCCCTTCACTCCTTGAGCCATCGCAGTTCAGGTCCGTTAACCACCATAAATTGTGCGGCGCTACCCGACAGTCTTTTAGAGTCAGAACTGTTTGGTTACAAGGCCGGCGCATTTACAGACGCCAAAAAGGACAAACCCGGTCGCATCGCATTGGCCCAAGGGGGAACTCTTTTTCTGGATGAAATCGGTGACCTTTCCCCGCTTCTTCAGGTAAAACTTCTGCGCCTCTTGCAGGAAAAAGAATATGAGCCTTTGGGAGGCACCCGGGTAGAGAAAGCGGACATCCGAATCATCGCCGCCACGCACAAAGATATAACCCAGATGGTCAAACAGGGAACTTTTCGCCAGGACCTCTATTATCGAATCAATGTGGCCCGATTGTCCCTCCCTCCCCTGCGACATCGAAAAGAGGATATCCCGCCCCTTTCCCAGCACTTCATACAAAAATACAACCATCTGAACGGCAGCCATATTGAGCAGATCTCTTCCGATGCACTCTCATTGCTTATGGCACATGATTTTCCTGGTAATGTACGCGAATTGGAAAACATTCTGGAGTATGCGTCCCTGATCTGTAAACGGGGGGATATCATGGTATCCCATCTACCAGATTACCTGAGAGAAGCCTCAACGCCTCCCCCCACGCCATCGGTGACGCTCAAGGATCACCCCGATGCATTTTCAGGTGTCGAAAAAGAATTTATCCTGTCCATACTTGAGGAAAACAACTGGAACCGGACGGCAACGGCTGCGCAACTGAAAATTCACCCCACAACGTTATGGCGCAAAATGAAACGCTTGGGTATAACACCGCCATCTCCCGCTTCCGACTGACTGTCAAACGCCTGCAAGACACCTCACCATTGCACATATGCAATGCACCCATAACAACGCACTGCAGTTTTGCACACCTTGTTTCTTTTCGCTATGGCAACTTTCTGTTTAAATTTAGAAAAAACAGAGGGTTATAATTTTAAACGCCTATGGCATACATTCTGCTTTATAAAATAGGTGTTCCCGGCGGTGGGAAGGGTTCATATTCCGGGGCGGATGGCATGATGTGAGGGTTTCTGCTGCTACCACGGATCTTGAAAGCGTTCATCCCAATGCCTCCTGCCTTCAGGATATCAACCATCTTTCCATCCAACCATCAAGCGTTGGGGACAAAAACTAGGCTCAGGGCCCACCTCCTCACCCTATGGCGGCGATTGGCAACTATCCCCAACGCTTGATGTATTTTGAGAACACACCCGGTGGTGTGGCAAAGGTGGCGAGGAGAAATATTTTCAAAATAGCCGGAACAAACAACTGGGATAAACGGAATAACTCGCTTGCGGAGGGGTGTTATATACGGCAACGCACCTGGGGTGACATGGTTATGAAAGTTGCGATCACTGCATCTGGAAAAAATTTGACATCGCTGGTTGACCCCCGATTTGGGCGCTGCCTTTATTTTATCATTGTGGAAACAACGGACATGACAGCAAACGTATATCCAAACCAAAGTTCCGGACTCCGTGGCAGTGCGGGTATTCAGGCGGCCGCCTTCCTGTCAGAAAAGGACGTGTCCGCCGTTATCACAGGCCACTGTGGGCCGAATGCCTCGCTATCGCTGCGTCGCACCGGCATACAACTCTATGAAGGACAAGGCGGGGTTCCAATAACCCGGGCAATGGAAAAGTTTATCAACGGAGATCTCACTGCCTCGGGCGATGTTTCACCGCTGTCCTATGACAGATATTGCATGGCAGGTGAGGAATTAACCTTCGGTCGTAGAAAGCCTAATGTCCGCAGCTGTGCCCAAGGCATGACGCAGTCAAAAAAGGCTGCGAAGACCTCCTTAAAAAAAACGAGGCCAACAATGCGGGCCCATGGGAAATGCTAACCAACTTAAATGAAAGGGAACGTATGAAAAAAGTAGCTGTTGTGGGATGTGGTGCCTATATGGACAGTGGTTTTGGATGCCCCGGAGAGTGGCGATGTCTTAAGGCCGCTGCTTTGGGGGAAGGAAAATTTGATGAGCCGGTTCAGGTGACATCCTTTATTAAATGCGAGTGCCCGGGCCGAACGTTGGCGCCCACTATGGGAATGGCCATTAAACTTTCGGAAATCAAACCAGACGCCATTTATCTGAGTTCCTGCCTGGTCAATGCAAAACCTGGCTGCCCTTACGCAAGCGCTGAAGAGTTCGCAGAGATTCTTGAGAGTAAAACGGGCTGCAAAGTTGAAATGGGGACCCATGAATATCATTAATGGTGTCTTAATCTAAAGGCGGGATTTTGGATGATCGGACAGTCAACATGATTATCAGCATTGCCAGCGGAAAAGGCGGTACCGGAAAAACCACCGTTGCTACAAATTTGGCAGCATCCGTGCCGTGTGAGGTGCAACTTCTTGATTGTGATGTGGAAGAACCAAACGCGCATCTTTTCTTGCAACCGACCATCGAAAAGACGCAAACGGCGTGGACGCCGGTACCGGACATAGACGAAAAAAAATGCACCTTTTGCGGCAAGTGCGCCGATATCTGCCGGTTTAAGGCCATCGCTGTCATCGGAGAGGTGATTCTAACATTTCCGGAGTTATGCCACAGTTGCGGCGGATGCATGGTGGTGTGCCCGGAAAACGCGATCACGGAAAAAGGCCGGGAACTGGGTGACATAGAAATTGGTCACAAAGACCGCGTCGAATTCATCCATGGCCGGCTCCGGATCGGTGAAGCCATGGCCCCCCCGTTGATTAAACAGGTGCGTGCCTATGAGAAAAAGGAAAAGTTGACCATCGTTGATGCGCCCCCTGGTACGTCTTGCCCGGTAATCAGTGCCATGAAAAAAACAGATTTTGTGCTGATGGTCACCGAACCAACGCCCTTCGGGCTACATGACTTGATGCTCGCTGTGGAAGCAGTGAAGGTTTTAGGGATTCCGCACGGGTTAATCATCAATCGGTCTGATATCGGCGATGATCGTGTCGCGGAGTACGCCAAAAAAGAGAATATACCCATACTCATGGAAATCCCTTTCGATCGTCAAATTGCTGAAACATACTCCCGCGGAAACCTCATCATAGATGAAATACCGGCGTGGCAGGAAAAATTCGTCATCCTGTATGAAAAAATAGAGGATTTGGCCAGTGGAAGATCACATTAAAGAAATCGTCGTCATCAGTGGTAAGGGCGGCACCGGAAAAACCAGCCTGATGGCAGCGTTCGCTACCTTGGCAAACAAAAAAGTTCTATGTGATGCCGACGTGGACGCAGCGGATCTTCATTTGCTGATGGCCCCCAAGATAGAAGAACGACACGACTTCCTTGGCGGGGGCGAGGCGATCATCGACAAAACCCTTTGTACAGCGTGTGGTTACTGTAGGGAGTTATGCCGCTGGGACGCCATCAGCGACCAATTTGTTGTTGAACCGATCGATTGTGAAGGATGCGGGGTATGTGTTGATTTATGCCCGGAAAAGGCAATTGCATTTCCGACCAAAACCTGCGGGGAATGGTATATCTCCACAAGCCGTTTTGGCCCCATGGTGCATGCAAAACTCGGTATTGCAGAAGAAAATTCGGGAAAACTGGTAACGCTTGTCCGCCAAGAGGCCAGAAATATCGCTGAAGAAAAGGGGCTTGATCTCATCATTACCGATGGGCCGCCGGGAGTTGGTTGTCCGGTGATCGCCTCCATCGGAGGGGCCACGGCGCTCGTTATTGTGACAGAGCCCACGGTAACGGGCCTTCATGACATGTTGCGGGTTACAGAACTTGCAGCACATTTTAAAGTGCCGGCCATGGTCTGTATCAACAAATTTGATTTAAACCCAAAGCAAACAGACGTCATCAAAGCGCATGTCGAGAAACAGCATCTTGTGTTCCTCGGCCAGATACGCTTTGATCCTGATTTTACAAAGTCGATGGTCGTGGGAAAAACCATCATGGAGACAGACGCAGCGCCGGATGTGATTGATCAGATTCGATCGATCTGGCAACAGGCCGTATCCCACATGGCATCGATATCATAATATTATTTGGATAGACAGTAGGAGGAAACAAGCATGAAAACTGGAAGAATCGCAGTTCCGTCACTGGATCATGGCGGTCTTGAAGGCCAACGGGCTGGACATTTTGGCCATTGCGATGTGTTTACCCTGATTGATGTGGAAGAGGGTAAAATTAAAAATGTTCAGACCATACCCAACCAGAGTCATGTTCAGGGGGGATGTATGGTCCCTGTAAATCTGCTGGCATCGCACAATGTGAACGCGCTGATTGTCGGCGGCATCGGCATGCGGCCCCTTATGGGGTTCAAACAGGTTGGCATTGATGTATATTATGACGCCACTTGTCCAGATATCAAGCCACCGGTGGAAGATTTGATCGCTGGCAATCTGCCGATAATTTCAGATAATCAGGTGTGCGGCGGAGGTGGGGGCGCGGTTTAGCATTGTTTGCCGGACACGAACCAGGAGGAAGCCAGTTATGAAAGTAGCAGTAACGGCAAAAGGAACGGACCTTAACGCACCCGTCGATCCACGCTTTGGGCGGGCGGCCTATATTCTTGTGGTGGATACGAAAACCCTGTCTTTTGAGGTTTTGGACAACAAAGAAAACGTGAATGCGTTCAAGGGCGCCGGTATTCAGGCTGCCGCCAATGTCAGTAAAAAAGGGGTGGCGGCATTGCTAACGGGGTTTTGTGGCCCCAATGCATTTAAAACACTTCAGGCCGCAAACGTTAAAGTTGCGGCGGATGTCAGCGGTACAGTCAAGGAGGCTGTTCAATCCTTCAAGGAAGGCAAGCTGACGTTTGCGGAACAACCGAACACCGGCGGTAAATGGTAGGCATTACCCAGACACAACGTGAATCGAATCATTCTAAAGAGCAGATTACATGATTGAAATTCTATTGGTCACTGACGACCGAACGGCTTTCACAGCGTTCGCTAATGGTCTTGAAAAAGAGGGGGCCCTTGTTGCTTGGGCCGCAACAGGCAAAGATGCGCTCCAAAGATGTGCGTCAAAAGCCTATTCGCTGTTGATCACCGATGAAAAATTGCCGGATATGCCTGGTCTGGAATTGGCAAAGCAGACCATTCAAACAAATCCCATGATCAACCTGGCAGCCGTAAGCGCCCTTTCTCCTAAAGATTTTCACGAAGCAAGCGAGGGGCTCGGGATACTGAGCCAATTACCGTCCAAACCGGACAGGCAGGAGGCAATACCTCTTTTGGCGTTGTTAAAAAACGTCATTTAAGCAGTTCTATCATAATTTAGCGCATGCCCTGATGTCAGGGCATACGTCATGTGGTTGAGCCTGCGTGCTATTTCACCGGATGTTTGACATGCTAATTGACCTGTTTATATGAATGGCGGCGAGGGGCACAGGTCCTTTAATATGATACTATCATCTCGGCAAATAGATAGCACGCAGGCTTTTTTTCCTCTCTTTTTTTATCATCCCTTTTTTATCATCGACATCACTCAGCAAGTATTTTAAAATATTCCTTAAATCATACCAAGCCACACCAGCATAAATGACTTTTTCTCTACCCCGCGAACACCGGGGCAACAAAGAAACGGGGAGGACACTATGGCGAATGTTTTTACGTATGATGTTGTTATTCTCGGCGCGGGGCCTGCGGGACTTCAGGCAGCCATTCATGCAGCAAGGAAAAAGGTCTCTGTTTTGGTCGTCGGCAAAGAGACGAAGAGCAGTCTATATCATGCACATATCGAAAATTATGCCTTTTTGTTCAAAGGGTCTGGTGAGGAAATGCTAAAAGTTGGCAGAGAGCAGGCAGAAAAATTTGGTGCCGCCTTTCTGGAAGAGGACATATTGCATATTTCACAAGATAAGTCCGGCTTCACCTTTGCAACGGAAGGTGGCCAATCTCTTAACTCAAAAACCCTTATCATTGCCACCGGCACATCACGGCATCGGCTTGGCGTTTCCGGGGAAAAAGATCTTTTGGGTAAGGGCGTGAGTTACTGCGTTGATTGTGATGGGCATTTTTTCAAAGGTGAAGACGTGGCCGTTGTTGGAAATGAAAGCGCCGCTGTTGACGGCGCGTTGACAATGGTACCGATTGCAAACAAGGTTTATCTAATTTCTGAAAAGGTCCGCGTATCTGAAGATCTAATGGCCCGGCTTCAGGCCAGCAATGTCATTGTTCACGAAAACAACAAAGTAAAGGCTATAGAAGGCGAGCAACAGGTGACACACCTTTTGCTTGAAAATGAAAAAAAATTGCCGCTTTCAGGCGTTTTCATAGAGATTGGCGCCAAAGGATTGCTGGAACTGGCAACGACGCTGGGGGTTCAACTGGATGATGAGCTCAGATACATCCGGGCCAACAAGCAGCAGGAAACCAACGTTGCCGGCATTTATGCCGCAGGCGACGTCTGTGGTCCCCCCTGGCAATTGGCCAAAGCTGTTGGCGAGGGGTGCATCGCCGGCATTGAAGCCGCCAAATTTGCACGCACCCAAGTATCGAAACGCCACTGATTAACGCGCCCTTTTTTACATCAGCATGAAACGGTTAACGGGGGAGTGCTCCCTCAGGAAGGCACTACCAACTTACACACCAGACGCACGGCATGGTCCATGTCTATTTTCGACATATTGAGCACAAGTGTGTAATAGTAGGGCTGATCATAGTCCTCGGTATGGAATAGTTTCATAAGTTTTGTTCGCCGCTTTCCCTGCTTTTTTATCGCAACCTCTGCATCCGAACGGGAAAGGTTATAATTTTTTTCCATGAAAGCGATTCGATCGCGTTCCTCCGCGACCATCAGAACATGAAAGGTATCTTCTCGGTCTTTTAGGAGAAACTGGGCGCCTCTGCCGATAAATATGATATTGCCCCTATTGGCCAGGCTGGGAATGATCTTTTCGAGCAGCTTAACATATCGCTTGCCATCCATATATTTCCTGGAAGGATCGAAGATATGGTCCAAAAATCGTTTCGGCATCAACATGCCGGTACTTTGGTCAATCACCCCTTCCCCTTCCGCCTCAAAGGCGTGAATTCCCGCAGGGGAAACAGATGCTGCTTCGGCAAGCTGCTCAATGATCTCTTCATGGGCAATGCTGTATCCAAGCTGCGCTGCGACCTTCTGGGACAATGTCTTGCCACCTGCACCAAACTGCCTGGAAATCGTAATAACCGCCATCGGGGCCTCCTTCCTCAAGTTTTGGTGAATATGTCAAAATCATAAAGAGGATGAGGCCCTACGTCAAGAATGAAGTACAATGAAGGGAAGACGAGATTTGTTTAATCCGTAGCGCTCAAACCCATATCAAAAGCCTTCAGGTTGACATCAACAAACACCTGCTTTGTGGTGGTCTGGATAGCACGCCGGACATGATCGGCAGACACCGGCAGAACGTCGGCTCTAAGCAGCGCCCCCAGAAGAACAATATTCACCGCCAGCACATTTCCAGCGGCTTCAGCCAGGGCAACGGCATCCAGTGTAACAAGCCGAGCCGTTTTTTCTTTGATAAGGCGTTCGATCTCCGTAAGGTCCGGATAAACGCCTTTACCGATGGAAACGGTAAAGGGAGGCAGTTTGCTGGTATTTGTTATAACGACCGTATCCTTATTACATTTGTTCAAGGCGCGTAGCGTTTCAGACGGCTCAAACCCCAACAGCACATCCGCCTCTCCATCTGAAATGATGCTGCTTTTGACATTACCAAACACCATCGCTGACTCCACAACACCACCCCGTTGAGCCATACCGTGAATTTCGCTCATACGGACCGGCACACCAGCCAGAAGGGCTGCCTCACCCAGCACACGGGAGGCAAGCAGGTTTCCCTGTCCACCCACTGCCACTATGATTAATCTGGTTGTTTCCACTATTTACTCCTTCACTGGCAAAATAGCATTTTCAGGACAAATCTGTGCACAGACAGCACACCCCACACACTGTGTGGCATTGATTTTAACCTGGTTTTCTTCAATAAAAAACGCCGGGCAACCGAGTTCATTGACACAGGCCCGATGGTCTTTGCATTTTTCGGCAATAACGTGAAAAGGCCGCTTGGGTTTGATCTTCAGGGACTTTTCAAACAACGCACAGGGTTGCTTGGAAATGATGACCGACACGCCCTGAAAGGCAAGGGCCTCTTTAATCTGATCAATGCTTTTTTTCACCTTAAACGGTTTTACGATCGTTATATGCTTGACACCTATGGCCTCCACGAACCGCTCAATAGACACCTGGTTGTAGCCGCCTTTGTCAAGGGCGTTCATGTCGACCCCGGGATGGGGCTGGTGACCGGTCATGGCGGTGGTACCGTTATCCAAAATAACCAGGGTAAAATTATGGTTATTAAACACTGCGTTCACCAGTCCGGTCATGCCGGAATGGAAAAATGTGGAATCACCGATGAACGCCACTGCCTTTTTTCCGGTGGCCCTTGAAAACCCACTGGCACTGCTCACTGAAGATCCCATACAGATGACGTAATCCGCCATCGATAGCGGTGGCAAAAATCCGAGGGTGTAACACCCGATATCAGTGGGAAAAATGATGTCCATACCTTTTGCCGCAGTTTTGACGGCGTAGAGCGTTGCCCGGTGGGAACACCCGGCACAGAGGTTGGGCGGACGCTGGGGAACTTCGGGAACGTTTGAAAGATCCGGCAATGGGGCCGGTTCATAAGGCAAACCAAAATAGGTAGCCATCTTCTCCCGCACCAGGGCCGGGTTGAATTCGCCAAGCCGTGAAAACAAATTCTTTTCTTTCCCACTGATGGGTATGGTAATGCCTTTTTTCTGAGCAATAGACCGGATCGCCTCTTCCATCACCGGCTCACCCTCCTCCACCACCAGCACCTTTTCACAACCCGATAAAAATGTCCGAATCTTTTCCGCCGGCAGGGGATGAGAAAAACCAATGCGAAGTATTTTTACAGCACCGTCTGCGCCAAGTTCCTTCACCGCATCAGATACATAGTTATATCCCACACCACTACAGATGACACCTAACTCGCCGGTCCCCTCTTCAAAATTCCACGCAGCGGCTTCTGACATCGCCAACGCTTTCTCATAGTTTTCCAGAAGCCGAACATGAAGCTTTCTGGAAACAGCCGGCACGGTGACGTAGGAGAACGGGTCTTTCTGAAAATCACCCTTGGCCGATACCGCCGGTATATCGCTTAAGTGAACTTCTCCCGTGGAATGATTAATCCGTGTTGTGGTCCTTAGAAGCACTGGTTCCCCAAGGGCTTCTGATATATCAAAGGCCGCTTTTGTCATCGCCTTTGCTTCCTCAATGGAAGACGGCTCCATCATCGGAAGTCCTGAAAGACGGGCATAGTAGCGATTGTCCTGCTCGTTCTGGCTCGAAAACATCGCCGGATCATCCGCCGTTAAAATCACCATACCGCCTTTGACCCCCACATACGCCAATGTCATGAGCGGGTCGGCCGCCACGTTCAGGCCCACATGTTTCATCATGCACATGGTACGAACACCGGACGCTGCTGCCGCCGCCGCCACCTCTAAAGCCACTTTCTCATTGGTACTGTATTCAAAATAGAGGTCTGTTTCTCCGGAAATCTGAAACAAGTTCAATGAAATCTCTGAAGAGGGTGTCCCCGGATACGTGGTGGCAAACCCAACCCCGGCCTCAATGGCCCCCCTTGCGATGGCTTCATTGCCAAGCAAAAGAGTTTTCTTCCCCGGCTCGTTTCGCAACAATTTATGCATCTTATTTCTCCATTCTCTCTGTTCACATTGCCCTGAATGGGCTGTTGAAATCATATGATGAAAACTGCTTTTTTTTACAACCTCTTTTATCCGAGTTCGACACAGCCGGAAGCTGATGATCAGACCGGTGTTAAATCCTGTAGCGTAGCGCCATATTAAATTTGCAACTTCAATCAAGTCACGCTGAGCTTAAGGTCGGTTAAGCAACGCTTGAACTACACGCGTTTGCCCCCGGGGTATGGCAACACCACGATTTACATCCGCTTTTGTTGCAACATTAGATCACCAATGACCATGGCCGTCATGGCCTCCACAATCGGTACGGCCCGAGGCACCACACAGGGATCATGCCGGCCCTTTGCCGCCAGCACCACCTCATTACCGTCATAGTCTGCGGTTTTCTGCTCGATACCAATCGTCGCCACCGGTTTGAACGCTACCCGAAAGAATATTGGCTCTCCGTTTGAAATCCCCCCCTGTATTCCCCCACTGTTGTTGGTTTTGGTCCCGAGCCGGTCACCTTTTTTCACAAACAGATCATTATGGTCAGACCCACGAAGTCTGGCACCGGAAAATCCGGAACCAACATCAAACCCTTTGACAGCCGGAATAGAAAGCATGGCGTGGGCCAGCAGAGCCTCCATCTTGTCAAACACCGGTTCTCCAAGACCAGCCGGCACATTGCGACAGACGCAGGTGACAATGCCCCCTATAGAGTCCGATGCCGTCGCGGTTTCGGTGATGAGATCGATCATCCGTGGGGCCGTTTCCGCATCCGGGCAACGGACAGGAAAGCGGTCCACATCCGCACGGGTTACCGTGGTCATATCAACACCCGTGGCCTCGATCTCCCCCACTGCGCTCACCCAGGCAACCGTCTCAATACCATACAGGTCCGAAAGCAACTTGTCGGCGATGGCGCCACCGAGGACCCGACCGATCGTTTCTCTGGCGGACGCCCGCCCCCCGCCGCTGGAGGCCTGAGTGCCGTATTTCATGTGGTAGGTGTAATCCGCATGGGAGGGCCTGGGAACGTTCCGGACATTTTTATAGTCACCGGAGCGCTGGTCCTGGTTGAGCACCAAAAGCCCAATAGGCGTTCCAAGGGTTTTTCCGTTTTCAACCCCTGATAGTATCGATACCGCATCGGCTTCCTGGCGCGGGGTTGTCAGTTTGCTCTGGCCCGGTCGCCGGCGATCCAACTGACGCTGGATGTCCGCCTCGGACAGCGCAATGTTGGGAGGGCATCCGTCCACAATGGCACCCACCCCCCGCCCGTGGGACTCTCCAAAGGTGCTCACTCTAAGCAACGTACCGAATGTGCTCGACATATGAATTTATCTCCTGTATCATCCTTGGTAATAACGTTTAAGAAAGGTATCATATCTCTGCCCTGTGGTTCCGTCAACTCATTGCCGTATTTCCTGTTCCCTGATAGCGCTATCGCTCTTTTTAGCTGCCGGTTGCGAAGATCACCCTGAGACAGAAACACCTTTTTCCTTAAGACAATGCAATGTTATAAATGGAGAGCTTCAATGGCCAAACTACCAGGTCACGCCCCACTGAACCAAACCATCAAAGAAAAGGCGCAAGAACAGGTCAACCTCGACGCCATTATCAATGTTGAGGATATTCAGTCGATTATGGAAGATTTCAGCCGACTGACAAATATGACCACTGCCATTCTTGACCTTAATGGCAAGGTCATCGAGGCCACGGGCTGGCAGGACATTTGCGCCAATTTTCATCGCCAGAATCCTACCACGATGAAATTCTGCACAGAGAGCGATTTGTTTTTGTCTAATAAAGTCAACCCCGGTGAGTATATCGATTACAAATGCAAGAACGGTCTTTGGGACGTCATTACGCCGCTCTATGTTGAAAACAAACATTTAGGAAATATATACACCGGGCAGTTTTTTTATACGGATGAGGAAATTGATGAAGATTTTTTCCTCAGGCATGCACAGGCCCATGGTTTTGACCAACAGGCCTATATGGCTGCCTTACGCCGGGTGCCCAAATACAGCCGGAAAACCATTCGAAATCTCATGGGATTTTTAACAAAACTTACTACTTACATCTCCCGGATCGGCTTTGTCAATCTCAAACTTGAGGCGGAAATTCGCGAGCGCAAGCAGGCGGAAACCGCCCTCAAAGAAAGCGAGACCTATCTTCGGACCCTGCTTCAAACCATTCCCGATCTGATCTGGCTAAAGGAGCGGGACGGCGGTTATCTTTTCTGCAACCCCCGGTTTGAACAATTTTTCGGTGCAAAAGAAAATGAAATCATTGGAAAAACAGATTATGACTTTGTGGACAAGGAGCTGGCTGACTTTTTTCGAATGCACGACAAACTGGCAATGGTCAAAGGCGAGCCCAGTACAAACGAAGAAGAGGTCACCTTTGCCTGCGACGGGCACCGGGAAATGCTCGAAACCATTAAAACGCCGATGTTCGATAGCGAAGGCCAGCTCATCGGCGTATTGGGGATCGGTCGGAACATCTCAGAACGCAAGCGAGCTGAAAAAGAAAAGGAAAAAATAGAAGAGCAATACCGTCAATCCCAAAAGGTGGAGGCCATCGGCCGGCTCGCCGGCGGCGTGGCCCATGATTTAAACAACCTGCTTACCCCCATTCTCGGCTACGGCGATTTGATGTTAAATGATTTCGGGCCCGGCGATGTTCGTCGAAAAAGGATGGAACAGATTGTACAGGCGGGTTCGCGGGCCCGGGACTTGGTGCACCAGCTGTTGGCCTTCAGCCGAAAGCAGACCCTTGAGTACAGGCCCATTGATTTAAACAGGGCCGTGACCGGTTTTGAAAAGCTGATGCGAAGTACAATCCGGGAGGACGTCGAAATCAAGACCATTCTGGGAAATGATATTCAAACCGTCATGGCGGACATTGGCCAGATGGAACAGGTAATGATGAATCTGGTGGTAAATGCGGCAGACGCCATGCCCGAAGGCGGCCAGTTGACCCTTGAAACCGGGGTGACGGAAGTGACCGAAACAGATGCCATCAGCCATCAGGAAATGAAACCAGGCACCTATGCCCTGCTGACTATCAGCGATAACGGTTTCGGTATGGATGCCGACACCCTCGAGCATCTGTTTGAACCGTTTTACTCCACCAAGGGGGAACAGGGTACAGGCCTCGGGCTGGCAACGGTCCATGGTATTGTCAAGCAACATCGGGGAAACATCTCCGTTCAAAGCATCCCCGGGGCCGGCACCACATTCAAGATTTTTTTGCCGGTTTATACCGGTACCCAGGAAGCGGACAAAAAAACCGTCAAACCCGATGTGGACTTACAGGGCCACGAGACCATTTTGTTGGTGGAGGATAATGCCCAGGTACGCGACTTTGGGCGTATTGTCCTCACCCAGCAGGGCTACACGGTCCTAACAGCAAAAAGCGGGGCCGACGCCCTATCGATCCTGAAATCCCAAAAAATGCCGGTGCACCTGCTGGTAACGGACGTAATCATGCCGGGCATGAACGGCATTGAACTGTATTCAAAAGCCAACCAGATCATCCCCGAGCTCAAAGTGCTTTACATGTCCGGCTATACGGATGATCTCATCGCTCACAGGGGGGTTCTGGATCAGGGGGTAAACTTCATTCACAAACCGTTCACCGTGCATGGACTCACAGCAAAAATACGAGAAGCATTATCCTAATGGAAGAAAAAAATCGCAACCATAACATTCTGATCATCGACGATGATCCCGGCATCTGCGAATTCATGGTGGACATCATCACCTCCTCCGGGCATTCCGCAGTCTATGCCTTAACATTGAAAACGGGCCTTGAAAAAGCCGGGACCGGTTCCTGGGACATCATCTTCTTGGATGTTCGCCTCCCAGACGGCAATGGACTGGACGCTGTATCAAAATTGAGAAACATGCCCTTTTCCCCCGAAGTGATTATTCTCACCGGCCAGGGCACTGCCGATGGGGCGGCCCAGGCCATTCGGAGCGGGGCCTGGGATTATATCGCCAAACCGCTTACGGCCGATGCCATCACCTTGCCTTTGAAACATGTTCTTGAAATTCGAGAGGCGCGGTCCGCCGGGTCGGGCCATGAGCGGTTCCAGCGAGAAAAAATAGCCGGGGACAGCCCAGAACTTTCCAATTGCCTGGCAGCAGCGGCCGAGGCCTCACGGAACGATGCCAACGTTCTCATCACCGGTGAAAGCGGTACGGGAAAAGAACTCATTGCCCGCGCCATTCATGACAACAGCCGGCGGGCCAAAGCCCCCTTTGTGATTGTGGATTGTGCCGCCATGCCCGAGTCATTGGTGGAAAGCGTTCTGTTCGGCCATGAGAAGGGGGCCTTTACCGGTGCTGTCAGCGCACGGGAAGGGCTTATCCGGCAGGCAAATGGAGGGACCCTTTTTCTGGACGAAGTGGGCGAACTATCACTGTCGCACCAAAAGCGGTTTCTGCGAGTCCTTCAAGAACGCCGTCTCCGCCCGGTGGGTGCCAGCCGCGAGGAAGCCACTGACTTTCGCCTGATTGCCGCCACCCACCGCGACATCAGCGACATGGCCCATAGGGGCGCTTTCAGGGAAGACCTGCTGTTTCGCCTTCGCGGACTCACCATCGCTTTGCCGAATCTGAAGTCTCGACGCGGCGATACCCAAATCATTGCCATGCGGGCGATTGGTAAGTATTGTGAACGGTTTGGCGTCGAGGTAAAAGGCTTTTATCCTGAATTTCTGGAAGCGTTGGCGCAATACCCATGGCCCGGCAATGTGCGAGAGCTTATCGCAGCGGTCGAAGCGGCCGTAATCCATGCAAAAGACGAGCCCCTCCTTCACCCCATCCACCTGCCCATCCACATTCGAGCCGATCTGGCCCGAAGAACCGTAGGAAACCGATCAAACGAAACCTCACCACAGAAAACAAAAAATGCCCCCTCAGGCCTGTCCATCCGTTTCCGTGACCATATGAAAACTGCTGAAAAAAAATATCTTGAAGAGGTGGTGATCACCGCCGGCGGAAGCGTTCAGAAAGCATCCCGGTTGTCCGAACTTTCACGGGCCCAGGTATACCGGTTATTAAAAAAACATAAGATCTCCCTTCGATAGCCCCCAGCGCATCCTTATATCTATTACTAATTCGACACAGCAAGAAGCTGATGATCATCCCGGTGGAGGGCCTATGAAGAGGTGACATCTTTAAGCAACACCAATTTAGCCATCACTGGCTTTGCTACATGCGTTTACCCTGCCCCCCGCCCCATTCTCACCGATGAGACCTTGTCTCATCATTGCGACACATTCTGATATTGCCCACCCTAACAGACGCCCCCCCATTTAAATATAACCCATAGAGTATATTATATTTTCATCAATCAATTGTCATATGCTTCCAGTGGCATGGAATTTGAAGAACCACTTTGCATATGACTTAGAACAACGGTGGGACAAAAGGAGACGGAATGAGCGTTTTAATGTTTTGCAACAACACCGACGCGCCGGAAGGAGGGGCGCCCCCTCCTTCAGAAAGGCGATACAATGCCATAAAATCATCTGGCGGCACGTGTTGCCGCCTTATCTGCGCACTAAAACCAGAGACAGAACGTATCGAACTCTGTGAATCGATCACCGAGCTACACAAACGATTTCACCAGCCCCAACCGGCGCCGTCTGTTATCGTTCTAGCGATCGGTACACAGCAGACACTGAATGGACTCTTATCTATCAAGGAACTTTTCGATGGGATTCCGGTGATTGTCGTTCTTGTGGGCAGGGATGCCGGGGTAGAGCGGCAAACGTATTTGCTCGGACCACGGTACGTTGGCCATGCCAATGGAAATTTTGAAGATGTAATAACGGTCCTTGTTAATTTAATTTCCCGATAGAAAAGCCAAATCATAAAAAAACGGTGGGCCGAACAATATGGGCAGTCCATCTCATAAGTTTAACAGTTAATAAATAAAAAGCGTAAGACGTAATAGAGAGGATGACATGTTCAAAAATATGAAGCTTGGCACCAAACTGCTCATCGCATTTCTGCTGGTGGGAATTATTCCCTTTGTGGTAGTCGGTATGATTTCGTTAAACAAATCAGGCAGTTCCCTCTCCCAGCTTGCCTATGGCAGCCTGGAGGGCATGCGGGAAATCAAAAAAAAGCAGATAGAAAATTTCTTTGAAGAGCGCCAGGGGGATATGGGGGTGCTGGTGGAAACCGTAAGCACCCTGCGAAAAGAAGCCTTTGCCAAAATGGAGGCGGTCCAGGAAATCAAAAAAGCCCAGCTCATCGATTATTTTAAATCCATGAAAGCGGCGCTCCACTCGGTAAAGGACGACCCGTTCACATTGAACGCTTTGGTCGAGCTCGACACGGCGTTTGAAGAAGGCGGCGACAGGACCGGCACGGACCAGTGGAATACGGTGGCCAACCGGTATGACGAGCGGATGAAAGATCTTTTGAAAGATAACGGCTGGTACGATCTTTTCCTCATCCATGTGGACGGAGACATTGTTTATTCCGTTGCAAAAGAGTCTGATCTGGGCATGACCATCCCGGAGAGCGAACTGGCAACCCAAGGCATCGGCAACGCATTTAAAAAGGCCCAGTCCATGGGCAAGGATGACATTGCCATGGCCGACTTTGCACCCTATTCACCCTCAGGAGGAGACCCTGCCGGATTCATGATGGCGAGAATGCATGACGACGCCGGAAATCTCAAAGGCTTTGTGGCGCTTCAGATCCCCATCAACAAAATCAATGACATCATGCTCCGTAGAGACGGCATGGGAAAAACCGGGGAGAGCTATCTCGTGGGGCCCGACGGCCTGATGCGTTCCGACTCCTATCTTGACCCGACCGGTCACTCGGTTAGCGCATCGTTTAAAAACAATGCAAGGGTCGATACCACCGCCACCCGCCGTGCCCTGGCCGGCGATGAAGACCAGGCAGTGATTCTTGACTACAACGGAAACCCGGTGCTCTCCTGTTGGGACGGCATCGACGTTGGCCAAGGCATTCGCTGGGCCATGTTGACCGAGATCGATGTGGCCGAGGCCTTTAGCCCGGTGGACGACAGCGGCAACGAGTTTTATGCAAAATATACCAAAATGTATGGATATTATGACCTGTTTTTGTTTAACCCGGACGGGCACTGCTTTTACACGGTGGCCAAGGCGGCCGATTATCAGACCAACCTCGTGAATGGAAAATACGCTGATTCCGGCCTGGGGAAACTGGTCCGGCAGGCACTCCAAACCAAACAGTTTGGCCTGGCGGATTTTGAACCCTATGCCCCCAGCAATGGGGAGCCGGCAGCCTTTATCGCCCAGCCGCTTGTGCATAAAGGCGATGTGGAGATGATCGTGGGGCTGCAGCTTTCACTGGATGCTATCAACGGCATAATGCAGCAACGGGACGGCATGGGTAAAACCGGCGAAACCTATCTGGTGGGCAGTGACAAACTCATGCGATCGGATTCCTACCTGGATCCTCAAAACCACTCTGTAAAAACCTCCTTTGCAAATCCTGCCAAAGGAAAGGTGGATACCGAGGCATCGCGGGACGCCCTTTCCGGTAAAACCGGTCAAAAAATCATCATCGATTATAATGGAAACCCGGTCCTGTCTGCCTATACACCGTTAAAATTAGGCAACACCACCTGGGCGTTGATTGCAGAAATTGATGAGGCGGAAGCCTTCGCCGCTATAAAGGCGATCAAGTGGTCCATTGGCCTGGTGGCCCTGGTGGCATTGGCCGGTATTGTGACCGTTGCACTGCTAATTACACAATCGATCACAAAACCGATCAATCGGATCATCGCCGATCTTAACGATGGTGCGGACCAGGTATCCTCTGCCTCTTCTCAGGTCTCTTCGGCCAGCCAGTCCCTGGCTGAAGGCGCCTCGGAACAGGCCGCTTCCATCGAGGAAACCTCCTCCTCCCTGGAGGAAATGTCGGCGATGACCAAGGGGAATGCGGAAAACGCAACCCAGGCGAACAATCTAATGACCGACGCCAACCAAATTGTCGAAGACGCCAATAACGCCATGAAAGAACTCACGCACTCGATGGCGGATATCTCTTCGGCCAGCCAGGAAACCTCCAAGATCGTCAAAACCATTGATGAAATCGCCTTTCAGACAAACCTGCTGGCACTGAACGCGGCGGTGGAAGCAGCTCGGGCCGGTGAAGCTGGTGCCGGGTTTGCCGTGGTCGCGGAAGAGGTGAGAAACCTTGCCATGCGGGCCGCTGAAGCCGCCAAAAACACAGCCAATCTAATCGAAACCACCGTAAATAAAGTAGGGGACGGATCTGAGCTGGTGGACCGAACCAACGACGCCTTTTCACAGGTGGCAGAATCTGCCGCAAAGGTAGGGGAATTGGTCAGAGAAATTGCCGCCGCATCCAGTGAACAGTCCGAAGGAATTGATCAGGTAAACAAGGCGGTCAGCCAGATGGACCAGGTCACCCAGCAAAATGCGGCCAATGCGGAGGAGTCCGCCTCTGCGTCAGAGGAATTAAATGCCCAGGCCGACCAAATGAAAGGCATGGTGGATGAACTTGTCGTTATCATCGGGGGGAAGAACAACGGCAAGTGGTCGAAGGCCGTTGCATCGAAATACCCAAAGGTCATGGATGCCCCCCCACAGACCAAACGGTTAGCACTCCCCAAAAAATCATCGGCGCGCCCGGAGCAGGTGATTCCCATGGGGGAGGATGATTTCACAGATTTTTAGGGGCCATCTGTCTACGCGGGACCATGAGTGCAGAACAAGACCTATCATCGACTGAAAAAGAAAGATATTCGTGATGGAAAGCAGGATCCCGACCTCATTCGAAACGGATTTGAGGCAAAATGAAGACTGGTTGATGGAGCGGATCCTGAGCTATGCCAAACAACAGGGGTACACCGCCTATACATCGACCTTGAAAGAGGCCTGGCGGTTGTCAATCTCCGGATTAACCATGTCCATTATCGAGGCGCTTCATACCGGCGGTGGCCAGCCGCCGGAACTCACCCCGGAAGAGGACTTCTCCGCGGATCCGGCGGCTCTCTTTGGCGTGGTGGAGGCCCAGCGCCATCGGGAGCGGGGAATTAGCCTCGAAATGTTCATGGGGCTCATGAAGTACTACCGGCAGTCGTACATCGACCTGGTCCGGCACATCGATCGGGAGGACTGCTTTAAAGAGCGCTGTGCGCTCTTCCTCCATCGGGTCTTTGATCGGGTTGAAATCGGGTTTTGCATGGAATGGTCGAATGCCAATCAAAACAGGTCTCTTCATGAGCTGCAGGTCGGCAACCGCCTGATGACAAATGAAAAAAACAAGTATCTCACGATCTTTGAAAGCATTCCCAGCCCGGTCATCATATTAAACCGGGCACTGAAGGTCGATAATATGAACATATCGGCCGCCAGGCTCTTTAAACAGAGCCTGGCGCCCGGATCCCAGTATTATTGTCTTTCCAGAGACCGACAAATGGAAGTTGAACAATGCCTCGGTGATGAAACCGCGCCTATTGACCCGGACTGTTTCGGTGGCGTCAGGGTGTTTGACCTATTGCCGTGGCTTAAAGATAAATTCTTACAATTTCAAGAAGAAACACTGACAGCCATGATGTTTGAAAAGAAAATTCACCACAACCATCAAGATGTTGTTTTCCGCGTAAAACTTGCAAAAAATTTAGATGTCAGCGGCAAGTTTGAAGGAACGATCGTAATTTTGGAAGACATTACGACATTGAAAAAAGTATTGGCCGAAGTCAAAATGCTCAAGGGGTTATTACCGATCTGTTCAAGTTGTAAAAAAATACGGGATGAACAGGGCTACTGGACCCAGATTGAATCTTATATCAAAAACCACTCTGAAGCGGATTTTACCCACAGTATATGCACGGACTGCGCAAAACGATTATACCCCGACTTGGATATCGATGATTAATTCATTCTCACAAATGAGAAACCGTTACTGAAAAACCCAAAAGGGCAACCAGCTCGACCGTTAGCCATGCCGGCAACTGTATGCCAGAAGCTGATACCTATGAGTGAAGTACAAGGAGGGGCGATATGCGCTTAAAGCGCCTGTTACCGAAAAGCTATACGAACCAACTGATCATGATGATGTTCATCTTTGGTCTCGTTCCATTCATTATTTTCGGATTTTTAATAAACGCCTTTGACCACCGCTTTCGACTGGAGATGGACAAAACAATCGAACAGCGTCAGGCAGAGGAAGAACGCCTCAATATTGCAATATTGAGTAAAATGGCGGAAGAGACTGTCCGTCAAAAAGCCCTTGATGTCGCACTCCAACTGACCCTCTATTTAGAAGCCCATTCCGATATGACGTTGGCGCAGCTTAGAAAAACCCCAGAATTTAGAAAAATAGCAGTCCAACCCATGTTTGAGACCGGTTATACGGTCGTCCTTAATGCCACCACGGGCGTTATTCTGTTCCATCAGGATCCCAAATTTGAAAATCTCGACCTTTCAACCCTCACCGACAAACCGCACGGAGTCTGGCTGATTGTTCAAAAAAGTCTCGGAGGTAAACATGCCTTCGGGTACTACGAATGGGCGAATACCAAGGGAGCCCTTCAAACCAAATACATGCATGTTGCGCCGGTTACCATAGAAACGGCGGACAGGGTGCCGTTGGTGATCGCAGCCACCGCCTACGTTGATGAATTTACACAACCGATCACGATTTCCCATGAGGCTGCCCGGGACACCAGTCGCCACCTGACCGCAATGTTCCAGCAGTTCATCCGAACGGTTAAACAAAAAGGATTTCTCTTTTTAGGCATCGGCCTGGTAACGACACTGGGGCTGGCATACTGGGCCGGCACCTTTTTTTCCATTACCATCGTTTATCTTCGCCGGGCAACCAAAGCGGTGATTGATGGTTGGCTGGACGTCCGCGTCAAATCGAATATCCACGGAGATATGGGAGATCTCGCCGAAGATTTTAATCGGATGGTGACCCATTTGAGAAATACCACCGTTACCAAGGACGCGCTCGAAGCAAACCAAAGGGAATTAAGAGAAACCAACACCCTTCTTTATAGGGAAGTCCAGGAACGTCAGCAGGCAGAAACTGCCCTCCGGGAAACAGGGGAGCGGCTACGGGCCATTCTCGAAACAAACCCAAACCCCATTGTGATCTATTCCAATGAGGGGGTTCCTGAATACGTAAACAAGGCCTTCTATGAAACCTTTGGTTGGTCTTTGGAGGAGCTAAAAGAGCAGAATCTACCTTTTATTCCCGAAGCACTGAAGGAAGAAGCCCTGCAAAAGATCGATGAGGTCGCGCATTCTGAAAAAGTTGTCAAAATCGAATCCCAGCGCCTGACCCACCAGGGTAAAATAATTGATGTGCTCATCAGTGCGGCACCGATCAAGGGGCCCCTGGGAGATGTTGCAGGTATGGTTGTCAACTATGCAGATATTTCCGAAGTAAAGCAACTTAAGGAACGACTGATCCAGGCCCAAAAAATGGAATCCATCGGCACCCTGGCGGGCGGGATTGCCCACAATTTCAATAATGTACTCATGGGAATTGTCGGCACAACCTCGCTGATGCTGATGCAAAAAGATCCTTCCGATCCTGACCATAGGCACTTAACAGCCATCGAACAGTACAGTAACAACGCCGCGGAACTGACAAGTGCCCTGTTGGCGTTTGCCCGGGGAGGCCAGTATCAGATTGCGCCGACAAACCTGAACCAACTCGTGCAGTATGAGACCCAATTGTTCGGACGCACTAAAAAAGAGCTTACCATTAGTGAAACCTACGATAAAAACCTCTGGAACGTGGAGGTAGACCAGGGGCAAATGCGACAGGTGGTCTTGAATCTGTATGTGAATGCCTTGCAGGCCATGCCCGGGGGGGGCGATCTGTATGTGACGACCGAAAATCTTTCGATAGATGAAACCTATATCACCCCTTTTGAAGTAAAGCCGGGCCGATATGTAAAGGTTTCCATCACGGATACCGGGGTTGGCATGGACGAGGAAACCAAAGAAAAGATTTTTGAACCTTTTTTTACAACACGGACCACCGGCAGCGGCACGGGCCTCGGGCTGGCCTCAGTATATGGTATCATTAAAAACCACAACGGATTTATCAACGTATACAGCGAGGTTGGGGCCGGCGCCACGTTTAACATTTACATTCCCGCTTCGGACAAAAAAGTAACAGCGGCGCTTCCCCTGGCGAAGCCGATTGTAAAAGGAGCTGAAAACATTCTTCTCGTGGATGATGAGGAAATCATCATCGACGTGGGCGCTGAAATCTTAAAGTCACTGGGGTACCAGGTGCTGGAAGCAAAAAATGGCAAAGAGGCTTTAAGTGTCTATGGGAAACATAAAGACGACATTGATATCGTTATTATGGATATGATCATGCCGGGGATGGGGGGCCTGGAGCTTTACAGCAAATTAAAGGAGAACAACCCGGCCGTCAAGGTCCTGCTCTCCAGCGGGTACAGCCTGAATAGCCAGGCCCGGGAGATCCTGAACCGTGGTTGCAATGGTTTTATTCAAAAACCGTTTAACCTTGACCAGATGTCCCAGAAACTCCGGAAGATTCTTGATGAGGCGTAAGGCGTGCCATATCGGGAGTTACCGGATCTCCCGATACTGAACATACGCCCCCCCCGGGGTTTCAACGAGGATCCGGCCGGAAAACCTCTCTTTAAGATACGGATATTCAAGCGGTATTTTGCCATGCCCCCCCGGAATATCCAGCACATACCGCGGCACCGCATAACCGGGAAGATTTCCATGGAGCTGCCGTATAAGACAAAGCCCCTCATCAATACAAACCCTGAAATGTGAAAGCCCTGGCACACAATCAAGATGGTGCAGATAGTAAGGTTGGACCCCAGCCGCTATCAACTTCCAGGACAATGCCTGAAGAACCGCCGCGTCTGTGTTGATGTCTTTCAACAATACGGCTTGATTCAAGACCGGCAGGCCATTATCGACCAAAAACGAAAGATGGGTTCGGGCGGTATCGGTTATCTCCCCGGGGTGATTGAAATGGGTCACCATCCAAAGGGGCCGAAACTGCGACAGTCTCTGGGCAAAAGACTGCGTAATACGATAGGGATTGACCGCCGGCATTCGTGAATGGATACGAAGCACCTTTACATGCGGAATTTGTCTGAGCCGGGACAGAAGTGAAAAAAGAGGCTCATCTTCCAGCATCAGTGGATCCCCGCCGCTGAGGATGACCTCTTTGATTTTCGGGCAGGACGCAATGTAGGAAATGGCCGAGGCCACTTCATGGTCCGGAAGCATCTGGGGCAGGGCCCGTCGTCGCCATTTTCGGAAACAATGCCGGCAATACAACCCGCACTGCCAGGTGGGAAATAGCAGGACCCGATCTGGATAACGATGTACCAAGGATGCCATTGAAAACCGATTTTGTGTGCTCGTATCCCCAATGGGGTCCGTCAGCTCACCGTCACGGATCACAAGCTCCTGTTCATCGGGAACAGCCATTTTACGGATCGGACATTGAGGGTTATCCCGTTCCATCAGGCCCGCATAATAGGGAGGGATTTTAAACGGTAACACCTTTGCCACAGCAGCAATGGACGATTGTTCCATGGAAGGTAACGCGATGGCTTGGGCCAAGGCAGACGCCTTGCTGATGGCAGCGTTGTCCTGCCATTTCCAACTCGACCAGTCCGTGAACGCCGTACCCTTTGGGCCTGTCTCTTTTTGAACGGTTAACATGGGCGCTGAAAAAATCCCTCCTGGACGGAATTGGGTGTTCTTTGAATCTTTGAAATATTAGCCTCAGGTTACCTCAACTTGATCCTTTCGAGATACGTCTTGACCTCGCCAACCGTGGCAATAAAAATCTTGGACCCGACCATCACCGTGTGCACATCCTCGGGCGTTCCGCATACCCGGGCAAATTCAGGGCCGATCACAACCGCAGGTTCCGGCGCATCCGGCCTTTCTTGCATCTGCTGAATGTAGGCGTCCAGACGATTTTTCACCATCTCAAAATAATCCATATCCTGATGCAGCAACAGCTCTGTTGTCTGGGAAAGGCTCTTTGAAAATTCATGAATTAGCTGCCAATAAAAAGCGGTCAATTCATCTTTCTGGGAACTGTTCGGAAGGTAGTAAGACAGGCTCCAGCCCACACTGATGATTTTTAAAAGTTGAAGTTCATGCTCAATGGCGGCCCGCCTGTCTTTTGCCGGCTCAGGCAGCCGGGTCATGAGGTTCATGACATCCTGCCGGTCAATGGCAAAATTGAATAAATCCTCCCCGGCCATCTCTAATTTTGACTTTTTCTTTTCCGATTCTTCCATGTTGCAACTGCTCGCTTTTCATCCTTTTGATGAACCACCTGCCGTCAGCAGGTGTGAATTAAAAATGTTTGCCCCATCGCCCCCAGGGGATGGGACCTGCCAATTTCAGCAAAAACCATAACATGACCACAACGATATGCCAACGCCCGAACTTGTTCGATGAAATATTCCTGTTGAACATTTCTCCCACTTTGGGTAGCCTTAGAAAATAAGTCCCCAAAAAACGCCTACTATAACTCATGTCGTTCTTGTGCGTCCTCATGGAGGATAATGAATGAAAGTCAAGAAACAGGCACCGGTCAAGGTGGACGAGCTCACCCCCGTGGTCTCCACGTCCCTTAAAGACAGCATCACGCGGCACATACTCTTTACCCTTGGAAATGATCCCTATGATCCAGACAGATATTTGGCATTTATGGGACTCGCCTTTAGCGTCCGGGACCGGTTGATCGACCGGTGGATTACCACCCAGCGCTCCTTATATGAAACCCTTTCAAAACGGGTCTATTTTCTCTCCCTCGAATTTTTGCCAGGACGTTTTTTAAAGAACTATCTTGTCAGCTTGGAAATGGAAGACGAGGCGCGCAGCGCCCTTCAGGAGCTGGGGTTTGATCTTGACGAAATCGAAGAGGAAGAATGGGACGCAGGACTCGGAAATGGCGGTCTGGGTCGGCTCGCCTCCTGCTACATGGATTCCATCGCCAGTAAAAATCTCCCTGGTTACGGCTACGGTATTCGATATGATTACGGAATCTTTCATCAGGTTTTGGAAAATGGTTATCAAATTGAGCAGTGTGATAACTGGCGACGCCGCGGAAATCCATGGGAGATTCAACGGCGGGACCATTTGGTTCCCGTCCGGTTTTATGGCCGCTCGGAACCATACATGGACAGAGAAGGAAAGCAACGATTTCGATGGGTTGATGGGGAAGTGATGCTGGCCATGGCCTGTGATATTCTTGTCCCCGGGTATGGGGATGAGTATGTGACCAATATGAGACTATGGGCAGCCAAATCGAGCCGGGAGTTCGATCTCTCCGATTTTAACCAGGGAGATTATATTGGAGCAGTCCAATCAAAGGTTCTGAGTGAAAACATCTCCAAGGTTCTTTATCCAAGCGATGAGCAGGAGATGGGCAAGGAGCTTCGGCTCAAGCAACAGTATTTTTTTGTCGCAGCCACTTTGAACGACATCCTTCGCCGGTTCAAGAAACAGAGTCAGTTCTTTTCCGACTTGCCGAATTATGTTGCCATTCAACTCAACGATACCCACCCGGCCATAGCTATCCCGGAGCTTATGCGTCTTTTGCTAGACGAGGAAGATCTCGAGTGGAACGAAGCCTGGCCAATCTGTGAAAAAACATTTGCCTACACCAACCACACGGTACTTCCCGAAGCCCTTGAAAAATGGCCGGTAGCACTTTTTGAAAAACTTTTACCTAGACATCTGGAGATTGTTTATGAGATCAATCGCCGGTTCTTAAGCTCCATCCAATCCCGCAACGAAAGCAATCCGTCCTTAATGGCCACGCTTTCTATTATTGAAGAGGGGGAAAGCCACCAGGTCCGCATGGCCCACCTGGCCATCATTGCGAGTCATTCCGTAAACGGCGTTGCCGCCCTTCACTCCGAAATCTTGAAAAACAGCCTATTTCATGATTTTCACAAGATTTTTCCCGGAAAGTTTAGGAACGTAACAAACGGCATTACCCCCCGCCGATGGCTCCTCCAGGCCAACCCGCTGCTATCGGAGCTAATTTCTTCATCCATCGGTACAGACTGGATTTGTGATCTCTCTCAGCTGGCGGCCCTTGCCCCCCTTGCTGATAATCCGGCGTTTTGTGAAAAATGGATCGCCGTGAAGAAAGAAAATAAAAAGCGTCTCTCCCGGTATATCTTAAGAAAAACGGGTACTGGCGTTGACCCCAACACCCTGTTTGATGTCCATGTGAAACGGATGCATGAATACAAACGGCAACTGTTGAATGTTCTTCATATCGTTACCCTGTATAACCGTATCAATGCATCGGCTGACTTTCCTTTCGCGCCACGCACAGTGCTTTTTTCCGGAAAGGCGGCGCCTGCCTATCATCAGGCAAAACTGATCATCAAACTGATCAATGCGGTCGCGCTGGTTGTAAACAATGATGCCGCCATGCGGGGAAAGCTTCGCGTGCTGTTTCTTCCGAACTATTGTGTCTCCCAGGCAGAGAAAATAATTCCAGCGGTTGATCTTTCCGAGCAAATTTCTACGGCCGGCATGGAGGCTTCCGGCACCGGTAACATGAAAATGGCACTCAACGGCGCTCTGACCATCGGAACCTTAGACGGTGCCAACATTGAAATCATGGAGGAGGTGGGAGCTGATAATATTTTTATCTTCGGACTGACGGAAAAAGAGGTTACACGATTGAGGATGGAAGGGTATCAACCAGGCTCTTTTTATCATGATAACCAAGAACTTAAGCAGGTATTAGACATGATCCAAAACGGGATTTTTTCTCCCCAAGAGCCCATGTTGTTTTCGCACCTGGTCCAAAACCTTTTAAATGAAGATTATTATCTGCTCCTTGCTGATTATAGCGACTATGTGAAAACCCAGGAAAAGGTAAGCCAGCTTTTCCTGCGCCCGAATGAGTGGGCCAGAAGGTCGATTTTAAACACCGCGCACATGGGAAAATTTTCGAGTGATCGCGCAGTGTTGAACTATGCAGACAGTATTTGGAATGTGCGGCCGTTGACGTAATGCGGTGGCGTTATAGTCCGTTCTATTTATGTCAATGGCCACCGCGTATCTCTCTATTTTTTAGCAAAGGAAACCATGCATGACCGAAAACGATCTTCCGAAACAAAACGCCGTCTCTATTGCCATTGCCCGACAACCCATTTTTGACGATCAAAAACGATTATGGGGATATGAGCTGTTTGGTGTCGGTGTCGATGAAATGCCTGGGTCCGGTTTTCCAAAGGAAGAAGATGTCGCCTTGAGCATTGCCTCCAGCTCCTACATCAGCCTGCAGCAGGTGCTGGGAAGAGGCAACAGGGTCATGATCAATTTTACGGAAAAGAGCATTTTATACCACCTGCCCTATGCCTTTCCTGCGGAACTGGCTTGCGTTAGCATAAATGAAAAAATTTGCCAGCGGTCAACCATTTTGGAACTGCTGAAAGGATTGAAATCAGACGGTTACATGCTGGCCATCGACCAGTTTACCGGAACGCCCGACTATGATCCGTTTTACCGGCTGGCGGATATTTTCGTGTTGGACGCTCACAACCGCCGGAAAAACGAACTGGCGGCTGTCTTGAAAAAAGGGCGCATGTATGAAACCGATTTTATGGCCCAAAAGGTCCTCGATTTACCCACTTTCAATCTTTGCATGGAACTCGGGTTTTCTCTATTCCACGGCCCGTTCTTCAAGGCCCCTGAAAAAATTATGGTCCGGAAACTGACGTCCAATGAAGTTTCCCGGTTTAATTTACTCCATCTCATTGAAAAGGAGCCTCCCGATTTTGGAGAACTGGCCCAAGCCATCCAGTCAGATGTCTCCATCAGCTTTCGACTGCTATCCTATCTTAATTCTTCGGCATTCGGTTTTCCACAGAAAATCAAATCGATCCAACAGGCAATTTCGCTTTTGGGATGGCGGAAAATGAAAAATTGGCTGCGGGTGGTCCTGTTGAAAGATGTAGGACAAACCACCGAGGCCTCTGAACTGGTACTGCTGTCAGCACAACGAGGAAAATTTTTAGAGATCATCGCCAAGGAGTATGATTATTGGGGATTTAATCCCGATAGTTTGATGCTCCTGGGAATCTTTTCTCTTATCGATGCCATGCTTGGTATCCCGATGGAAGAAATTGTGACCTACCTCCCCCTTGATAACAAATTGAAAGCCGCGTTGTGCCAAGACCCAAACAACGAATACCTTCCGTTACTGATGTTGGCAAAAAACATTGAGGAGGCCAAGTGGGATCGCTGCGAAGAGCTTATTCAACAACTTAACCTCGATACAGCCAAGGTAAAAGAAGCGTTTCAAAAATCGGTAAACTGGGCGGGACGCCTGACATCGCTGCCGTCTGGCAACCTCCCAGCTGATTAGGATATTTGCGCTACTGTTATTCGATAAGAACGTCCATATGGCCCTCCAGACAAAGGATATTTCCAAAGCGGAAGCCCCTGAGGAACCGTTGAGCCCCACGGTGTACAGGCCAACTGTGGGGTATCCGTTCGCCAAGCGGCCGAGGCTTGCTCTCAAACGGCTGTGCTTTACTCATTGATGAGATGAAAAATGTTTGCAGGACTCGAAATCCAGAACCCTTTTAGCTCTCTTGCCAAGGGTTCGATATCGTCATACCGCACCGCCTGGTGATGGTTGAAATATTCCGCAGCTTTCTCGATGTTATCCGTTTTTACTTCCAGCCATAGTTCCGACTGACTTGTTTCCGGGGCGCAGTTGATCCACAGATTTTGATTTCCAAATTTAAACGCCATCCGCTCCTGTGGCTCTTGACTACCCGCGGACACGATCTCCAGGCCCAATACATCCTTGTAAAACAGAACGGTTCTGTCATATTGGTGCGAAGGAACTTTAATCGCGATGTTGTCGCCAGGCTCAAAGTTGGGTTTCACCATAGACCACCTCTCTTCTCTGCACGGTTCATAAAAATAAAACATCTTTTACATAATAAGCGCTTTCTTTTGTTGGGCATCCCTCTTCTTGATGGCATAAGCATAAAGCATGCCAGGTATCTTTTCCGCCGGCCTAAACATAATTATTTAAATTTATTACAATAACCAGCAAACAGAATGGCTCGTATTGCCTACCTTGTAAACGTTATTGACAATAATCAATTAAAATTGTCAATCCGGTTGGCCTCCCGTTTGAAAACAGCTTTTTTTTCTCGATGGTTTTCGCTATAAAGGGCATGTTTTCTCATTTCATCAAGTCAATCCCCGGAGTGAGCACATGAATATGGCGGGCCATTGACGCTTGATCCGTCGGGGTGATTATTTCATGGAACTTTTTCCTGAAAAACCTGTCTAATAGAATGAACGGTAACGCGAACAGGCCATCGTCCGGTTTACATGAAGATGAAACGCTGGTGCTTGAATTTCAAGCCGGGCGAACGGGCGTATTCGATCAACTGGTAGCGCGTCACCGGGACCGAATATTCAACTTGTGTTATTGGCTGACCGGCGATTACCAGGAAGCGGAGGAGGTCGCCCAGGATGTTTTTATGAAAGCTTATGGCGGGTTGCCCAACTTTCAACGAAAGGCCGCCTTTTCCACCTGGCTTCATCGAATTGCCGTCAACACCTGCAAAAACCGGATGAAATCACTGGCATTTCGGTTCAAAAAGATGACCCGCTCCTTTGCAGATGGCGGGGGGAATGAAGATGGCTTTTTCTCGCAGAATGATGGCCCAACCCCTCTGGACGCTTTGGAGCAGAAAGAAACGGCAGAGGCATTGAAACAGGCCCTAAAGCGATTGGCAAAAGACAAACGCATTGTGCTTGTGCTTCGGGAAATAGAAGGATTATCCTATGAACAGATTGCCGAGGTAACGGGATTTGCCTTAGGGACCGTCAAGTCAAAGCTTGCCCGTGCCAGGGCAGACCTGCTGAAAAAGCTGAAACAGCCACCAGGTACACAGAGGTAAGCAATGAGGGCATGTAACACCATAGGCAAAATGCTGTCGGAATATCATGACAAGGCCCTTGATGAAAAGAAAACAGCCCTTGTTTCCGAGCACCTCTCGTCATGCCGCCATTGCCGCGAAACGTTGGCTGGGATAGAAGGGCTTTCGATCCAGTTTCAATGCGCACCGACCGTGAAGGCACCTTCCGGCTTCACCCACAGGCTTCATCAGAAAATGGCGCCCGCTCCCTGGTGGAATAAAATTTTCACCACCCTTTTTGTTCCGTTCAAGGTCAAGCTTCCATTGGAGCTTGCCACGGCAACCGCCGTGGCCGTGATGGCCTTTTTCATTTTTACAGTGCAGGAGAAAGACCCCCGGCTTATGGAATCCGTACCGTTAAAAAGAGAGCCGGCTAAAACCCTTGAGTATGGAAAAGCACCTTCTATAATGGAACGCGCCACCAAAAAGGATGAGGCCCTGCGCACCCGGTCACGCCAAGCCAAGGAGGGGTTGACCGTCGAAAAAGAACAATTGGACGCAGAAAAGGCCTCCCCCGTAAAGAAAAAAGAAATTCGCCCTGCAGAATCAAAACCGGTGGCAGATGAAGACAAACCGCACCGCCTATTACCGCAAAACACGGCCGCCGCCCCATCATCGTTTCTCCAGGAAGCTGCGGCCCCAGAAAAAATCGTTGCCGGATCGGCCGACGCGATGACCAGGGAAAAACCAATAGAACTGGTGTTGTTTTCAGACGCATCCGCCGTTTCTTCCGACACCTTCGAAACCGCCGGTCGAAAACCACAACCAGGCCGGCCGTCCTCCGGGATTGTGGGCGCAATGAGCAAAAAAACGGAGGCCCTTACACAGGATGTACCACGCACCGATACGGTCTCTCTGGTGCAAAAGGCTGTCGCCGGTGTCGGTGGCAAGGTTCTTTACACAGAGCAAAACGCCGATAACCAAACCGTTCTACTCCAAATTGAAATACCACATAGCGCTTACGATGATTTTTGCAGTCGCCTATCCACCTATGGCGTCCTCCGAAAACCAGTCCCGGACCTGGGGAGCCGCCCGCCCGGTCAGGTTGCCATTCAGCTTTTTGTAAAATAGCGCCTCTCTCACAAATTTTTTTGGAACTTTTTCAAAAATGGATTGTCTAACGGGATAAAAGAACACGTTGACACCAAAGGAGGCAATCCATGAAAAAACAGCTTTTATCCCTGTTGTTGCTTGTTGTAATGATCTTGCTGGGCCCGGTTTCATCCCCGGCCACCGATTTGCCGGAAAAGACCCTGTCCCCCTACTTTTTCATACCATCCGGTAACCCGGAACTCGACCAGCTGCCGCTCAAACGCACCACCGTTTCGGTAAACATCTCCGGGGTCATTGCCGATGTTTCGGTGTCCCAGACCTATCAAAACGAGGGGCGTCAGCCGCTGGAGGCCATTTATGTTTTCCCGGCGGCCACCCGGGCCGCCGTATACGCCATGAAAATGACCATTGGCGATCGGACCATTGTGGCCGAAGTTGCCAAGCGGGAAGATGCCCGGCAGGCCTATGAAGCGGCAAAACAACAGGGCAAAAGCGCCTCTCTTTTAGAGCAGCAGCGGCCCAATGTTTTCCAGATGAATGTGGCAAATATTCTGCCCGGTGATGTAATCGTTGTGGAATTAAAGTATACAGAACTCCTGGTGCCACAGGATGCCGAATATGAATTTGTCTTCCCCACGGTTGTGGGGCCCCGGTATGTGGATTCGGCCCAGGACCCGAAAGAAGCATGGACCCAAAATCCGTACCTCCACGAAGGAAAGGCGCCCACCAGCACATTCAATATAGACGTCTTTCTGGAAGCCGGTCTGCCGATTCAGGAAGTGACCTGCCCCTCCCACCAAACCACCATTCGCTATGATGATCTTACGAATGCCCATGTCTCCCTTGACTCTTCAGAACGGCATGGGGGAAACCGGGATTATATTCTAAAATACCGGCTTGCAGGGAAAAAGATCCAGACCGGCCTCCTTTTGTATGAAGGGGAAACGGAAAACCATTTCCTGCTGATGGTACAACCGCCCAAAAGCGTTCAAACAGCGGCAATCCCTCCCCGGGAATATGTCTTTATTGTGGACATATCAGGCTCCATGCACGGGTTCCCATTGGATACCGCCAAAACGCTCCTCAAAGATCTTATCGGGCATCTCCGGCCGAAGGATCGATTTAATGTGCTTCTGTTTGCCGGATCCACCTCAGTCCTTTCAGAACGGTCCCTGCCGGCAACCGCGGAGAACCTTCAACAGGCCATTCACCTGATCGAAAATCAAAGGGGTGGTGGTGGCACGCGACTTCTCCCGGCACTCCAAAGGGCCCTCGCCTTGCCCGGCAGCGAGGAGGTTTCCCGAAACATTATTATTGCCACGGACGGCTTCATATCTGTTGAAAAAGAGACCTTCGATCTTATTCGGAACCATCTTAACCGTGCCAATGTTTTTCCCTTTGGCATCGGCACCAGCGTCAATCGCTATCTGATCGAAGGGATGGCCCGGGTCGGCATGGGGGAACCCTTTGTGGTCACGGATCCGAAAGACGCCCCTGCCGCAGCAAACCGTTTTCGAAATCTCATTCAAACCCCTGCGCTTACGGGCGTTCAGGTCGAATGGACAGGCTTTGATGTGTACGATGTAGAGCCGCCCTCAATTCCGGATGTCATGGCGGATCGCCCGGTAATTGTTTTTGGCAAGTGGCGTGGACCTACCGCCGGAAGGGTTCAACTGACCGGTCGCGCCGGCGATCAAGATCTTTTTCATAAAATTGAAGTGGCCGATGCGGCCCCCTCCCATAATAATTCCGCACTGCGATATTTGTGGGCCCGGCACCGAATTGCCATGCTCTCTGACTACAATACGCTCGAAAACAACAAACGTCTTGTTGAAGAGGTCACACAACTGGGGCTTTCCTATAATCTTTTGACTGCCTATACTTCGTTTGTGGCCATCGATAGCATGACCCGGCTTGAAAATGGCAAGGCTGAGACCATTAAACAACCCCTGCCGCTGCCTCAGGGCGTAACGGATTTCGCGGTTGGCAGCAGCGCCCTGAAAGCCGCCCCACCAGCGCTCATGAGACAGTCTTATTCCCGCAACGGGGTGGAGAAAAAATGCCTCGCCGAAAACTTCGTATTGGCCGACAAACATCGTCAAAAAGACGATGAATTGGGGAATGGGAAAAAAATTCACCTGTTGCGCCTTGAAAGTACCGCCGGCTATTCTGAAAAAGCGTTAAGAAAAGCCATAATGGCGCAGCTTGAAAAGACTGACTGCAGGGGCGCTGCTACCAGTTCCGGGCCCTTTGTTATCACCGTTATCGCAAATGCCACCGGCCGCATTGAATCCGTAACACCTGCGGAGAATCAAACGATAGACGAGGCCCTTTTTTCATGTCTTGAAAAAACGTTGAAGAAGGTCAAGCTCCCAGCAACACCGTCCGTTAAAAAAACAGTTTTGACCTTAACCTTGGAGACGTTTTAAAGCAGTTTGTTTACGGTCTGTTCGCATTACCCAAAAATACTTCCCAGATCCTGAGCGATCACCGCTTCAATCAGGCGGGGGCCTTTGGTCTGCATGGCTGCTTCAAATGCAAGATGAAAGGCTTCCGCCGAAGTAACGCGGCTGGCCGGAACGCCCATGCCTTCGGATAGTTGGACCCAGTCAAGATCCGGGTTTCCAAGATCGAGCATGGACAGGGTTTTATCATTCGGCCGCCCTGCACCCACCCGCGCCAACTCCATGTTTAAGATTGCATAGCTGCGATTGTTAAAAATCACCGCTGTCACATCCGTTTTTTCCCGGGCCATGGTCCAGAGGGCCTGGAGGGTGTACATGGCGCTCCCGTCCGCTTGGAGGGCCACCACTTTCCGGGCCGGGCAGGCCACCGCCGCCCCCAAAGCAAGGGGAAGACCGATGCCGATGGCCCCCCCGGTGATGGCGAGCCAATCGTGCGCGGCAGCCCCTTGGGTGGCGATATAGACCGGCTGGCTGCTGGTAATCCCCTCATCGGCAATGATGGCGTTTTCAGGAAGCAACATCGAAACACTTTGTCCAATGGTTTCGGCGGTCAAACGTCCGCAAGGGAAGTCGAAAACCACCGCCTGTTGCCGCACCACCGGCGCATTGGCAGCATCGAGGCGATCCGCCAGGCTGGTTAGGGCGGCCATGACGTCTTCGTCCACAGAGGCCAATGGTTTTACAAGGCAATCGTCCGGCGCCAGCAGGCTTGGTTTTCCAGGATAGGCAAAAAAGGCCACCGGTACCCGCCCCCCCACCAGAATCAGTTGTTCATATTCGGAGAAAAACGCCACGCCTTTTTCTGCAAAATAGGGGATTCGATTGACCGGCACCCGCCCCATGCCCCGTTGAAGCCTTACCGGAAAGGTTTCACAGATGAGACTTGCCCCCGTGGCTTCAGAAATTCGCCCAGCGACCTCAAGAGCATCCGCTCGCAATGCCCTTCCACCCAATACCAGTCCGGTCCGTCGGCCGTTTGACAGAAGATCTGCCACCTCTTCCAGCACCGAATCAGACACCTTTGGAAACGATGGTTTTGCCGCCGCTTTTGAAACCCTTTCTGTCTCCTCCCAGGCATGGTTGGCGGGAACGATCAGGGTGGCTATTTTTCCTGAACCCTTGAGGGATACATGAACGGCAGCCGCCCCGTCAGCCGACAGGGTATCGGCCGATTCGGACACCCCCACCCAGTCGGAGCAAACCCGCGCATGGGCGGGCACGTCGGTGGTAAGGGGGGCATCGTACTGCTGGTGCCAGGTGGCATGATTCCCCACCAGGTTCACGATCGGCGAATGGGCCTTTCGTGCATTATGGAGATTGGCCATCCCGTTTGACAGTCCGCACCCCACATGAAGCAGGGATACGGCCGGTTTGTCGGCCATGCGCCCGTAACCGTCCGCCGCACCGGTCGCCACCCCCTCAAAGAGACATAAAACACTTCGTACCTTTTCGGTTTCTCCGATGGCATGCACCAGATGCATTTCAGAAGTGCCTGGATTTGAAAAAAAGACCTCTATCCCGGCGTCCGCCAGTGTTTTCAATAATGCCTGTGCTCCGTTCATCCTATTTCCCAAATTACATTCTTGCTGTTGTCATACCGGCCTGAGACCTGGGGCCTATATGCCCTTTTTACAGTTTGCCGGTGGCCATCCATATTCCCCATCCATATTCCGGACATATATACCATAAAATGGCTTCAAAAAACCCGTTCTTTCTTAACAATCCCTAATCCTCTCAAACATGAAAACTTTCCCAGAGAATCATCCCTTACGCTTCTTGGCAACTGCCAAAATTATGTTCTATTTTCCAAGGCGCATCGCTTAGACGAAACAAAAAAATACACAAATGCATCCACGTTCTCACGTTTCAGCGGATTTATCTTGAGGGTAAAATGCTTGTTCGTCCGAAGATCGTAAACCCAGCGTTTTTCCGTCCAAAGCTTTTCAATGCCGGATAGTCTCCCCTGTCCCGCCTTCAAAGAGTACGTTCTCCGGTACCACGACGGTAGCACGCCCGTTGTGGCCAAAATGGTTTTTACATGCTGAACAAAATTAAGCTGCTTGTTGGATGTGGTAAAAAACCCTTCCCTTACAAACCTGCTGATTGACAACACCAATGAGAAGAGCATACAAATTGTTTTCGTGCACCGATATTAGACCGAAAATCGACCTTGGGGATACAAATCGTGACCTGGTATGAATATGCCCTGCTGGCGCTGCTGCTTTTAGGTATCCAGCGATTTTTATATAAGGTGGCGGCGGAAAAAAGCTATCAAACCGCCTGGACAACCTTTTCCTTTATGGCCACGGTCACTTTGATCAGCGGCGGTTTTTTCTTATTTCAGGGAGCACAGGTAAAAGCACCAGGAAATCTCTTTTTCGTTTCTCTTGTTAACAGTGGCGCGTTTCTTCTCGCCACGGTCACCCATATCGAAGCATTAAAATATCTTTCTGCCCACACGGTTTACACCATTATTCGTTTGAACGTTGTGGTGGTGGTGCTCCTCTCCATGTTAATTTTTCAGGACCGACTCGAGTGGCTTCAGGGCGTGGGGGTCTGTTTTGCCGTGGGAGCAATGGTGGTGCTCTCCCGGGAAGTCCAGCATGAGCGGGGTGTACCGTCAAAAAGCCGGAAAGGCTTTTTTCTGGCGCTCGTCGCGCTGATGGCCGGAGCAGCGGCCGCCGTTTCCAGTAAATTTGCCGCCCTTTACACGAACAAAATGGCATTTATCGCCCTGTCTTATCTGATGGGAACCGTTGGTGCCCTGGGAATGCAGCACTGGACCCAAAAGGGCCTTACGGGTGGCGGATTTTTAAGGTCCCTGCCCATCGGTATCGCCATGGGCATTTTAAATTTTGCCGGGTTTTATGCTTTTCTAATGGCCCTGACCACCGGCCCCCTTTCGATCATTGCCGCTATTACCGGGATGCATTTCGTGATTGCGATTGTGCTCTCGAGAGTAATTTATAATGAAAAGATTTCCCGCATCGGCATTGCCGGTATTTGCCTTACGGTCCTATCCATTCTGCTGTTGAAATTATAGCGACCGCCGAAGCGTCAGCACCGTCACCTCAGGCGGGCAATTAAAGCGGATCGGTATTTTGGCCGTACTGCATCCCGTGGAGGTGTGGCCGGTCATTCCCCGGTACTGCCAAAGACCGCGATAGAATTGTCTTCCAACATTAAGAAAGGTCATCAACGCCCGTCCGCCGGGAAGACAAATTTGTCCTCCGTGGGAATGGCCGCATACATATAACTGAAATCCGTTTTCAGCGGCCGCCTTATAAAGCTCCGGTGAATGGGCCATGAGAATCTTGAACCCATTGCCGCTCTCCCGGAGGCACCGATCTCCCGCAGGGGTATGGTAGTCATGGGGATCATCCACCCCAACGATTAACAGTTTCTCGTTGTTCTGGAAAATTTCGGCCCCCTGATTGGCCAGCAGTTGAATACCAAGGCGCTCAAGGTCAGGTCCCATGACTGCGGTATCATGGTTCCCAAGCACCGCATAAACGCCATCTTTGGCACGGATAGCGGTGATCACGGTTTTCAATGGGGACAATATCGATTGATGGTCCCCATGCCGGTCATACCGGAAATCGCCCGTAATCAGGCTCAGATCATAACCCACCGTGGTTACCTTCTCTGCGATGATTTCCGCGATACCTGAAATGCTGTCGAGGTGAAGATCGCTCAGATGAAGAATACGGTAGCCTTCAAAGGCGCTTGGAAGGGCCGGAACCGAAACATCAAGATTGCGGATATGGATGTTCTGCGCATTTTGAAAGCCAATCCGAAAAAGGCCAACGGCTTTCAACATTCGCCCAAACATCAAAACCGCCTGATGTTTGACCCGGTAGACCCAGAACCCATTTTGCCAATGTTTCCAGTTCTCAAAGTCTTCGCGTTCCATGCGCGCCCGAATCCGAGTCCATTCTTCCCGCTCTTGATACCACTCGTTCAATAAAAACCCCTTTTCATGTTTGTTTTAATGCGTCCAGCCGAAGCCGGTGCCGGTCGTCAAACAGGCGCTGGCTGGCAATCCACAGGGCACCCAACAGCCCGAAACCAGTGCCGGCCGTAATTAAAAACATAATCAAAATCTGGTACTTGACCGCCTCCAGGGCCGGACTTCCGGCCAAAATTTGGCCGGTCATCATCCCCGGCAGACTTACCAGTCCCGCAGCCGCCATGGCGTTAATAATCGGAATCATGCCGGTCCGCATGCTGTTTTGACGAATTTCCACCATGACCTGCCGCCGGTCCTGTCCGAGCAGCAGCCGTTGTTCGATTTGGCCCTGTTGCTGACATACGGCCTGGATCATGTTGTCCAGCCCCAACGAGATACCATTCATGGTGTTGCCGAGCAACATCCCCAGCAGCGGCACCGCATACTGAGGTGCATACCAGGGGGTTGCCCCCACGATGAGGACAAGCGCCAGGATCGCGACGGAAAAGGATGAGACAAACATGGCAAAACCGCCCACGCCAATGCCCCACCATCCTTTAAAGCGGTGTTTCTGCCTGGCGGTGACCTCCCTTGCGGCGGCGACCAGCATAATCGAGGCCATCAATGCAACCCAATACCATGCAACATGGGCAAACAAGGCCTTTAACACGAACCCGACGAGAAAAAGCTGAACCGTCGTGCGGCACGCCGCCACACACAACTGTCCGGCCAGGTGCAGTTTCATCTGCAGGCTCAAAAGCCCGAGGGCACAGACCAGGCCGGCAGCTATCCACAAATCACCGGCTGAGAGTGGGATAACGTTCACTGATCCCTCCGGGGAGTTAGCTCTCCTTGTTTCATGGCAAAACATCGGTCTGCCACCCGTTCAAGCTGGCGTTCATCGTGGCTGACCCAGAGTACCGGTGCCCCATGCGCGTTCCGGTAACCGGCCACAAGGGTTTCCACCTGATGGGTGGTCTTCTCATCCAAAGACGCTGTGGGTTCATCCAGCAGAAGCACTTTCGGCTGATGGCTGATCATTCGAACCAGCCCCAGTCTTTGCCGCTCGCCGGTGGAAAGACGGCTCACCGGTTTCTCAAGCACCCCTTGGTCAAAGCCGAGGGCGTTCAACCAGACGTGGTTTACCACTGAAAAATGATCCCCCACCCTGTCAAACCACCAGAAAATTTCCGAGGGCAGCATCGCCACCTGCCGGCGCCACTCAGGCGCTTTTATTTCGCGAATAGACTGATCGTCCAGAAACACTTGGCCCCCGTGCTCGTCCAACGCCACTATTGCACGAAGCAAAAGGGTTTTTCCAGAGCCAGACGGCCCAGAAAGCCCCACGCACTCACCCGGACCGATGGTCAAATCATAGGGTCCGCCGCCGCGGCCACTAAGCTGCTGAAGGGTCAATGTACTCAACCGTTTCTCCTTGTAACAGGTCGCACCGCAACTCTGAAAGGTAGCTGCAAACGCCATTTTTTTGGCCAATGACAATCACGTTTAAACTTCCCCGCCACCGGCTTTTTGAAGGACGCCCGCCTTCATGCAATATATCGGCAAATCATCCTTCACCGCTTTAAAAAGCAAAACGGTCTCCGGGTGACAGGTGAAATATAATACCTGATGCGATTCACTCAAGGTCTGAATCGCCTTGGCCGCATGGCGGGCCCGGACCGGGTCGAAGTTTACCAGAATATCATCCATCACCACCGGCAACGCCTCACCGCTTATAGCCCGATGCCGAACGTAACCAAAGCGAACTGCCAGGTAGAGCTGTTCCGCTGTGCCCCGACTAAGGGCGTCAGGAGCTATGTGTTCACCCTTTTTATTCACTGCCAAAACGGTATTGTCTCCAATGGGCGCCATTAAGCCGGCATAACGCCCGCCGGTCATCTCGGAAAAAAAAGCCCCGGCATCTTGAACAATATGGGGCTGGTATTTTTTTTCAAACGATGTTGTGACGTGATCCAACAGTTTTTCAGCAAGCGACCATCTTGCCCATTCTTCGGCCAAATCTTCCAGCTCAGCCGTGAGCTCCGCCTCCTTTGCACGAAGACGAAGCATTTCATCACTGCCAGCCAACACTTCAAGCTCCTGCTGAAGGGCCGCCCGGGTCGAAAGAAGTGTTGTCAATTTCTCCTCAAATGCGCGCACCGCTGCGGCAGCTTCATCTCCCCGGAGCCTTGCATCGGTCAAAGAAAGCAAGGCCAGTTCCTCTCGAAGCGCCGCTGAATCTGTTTCGCCGAGAATACGATAAATATTTTTTTGGCATTGGCGGATCTGGGTAGAAAGACGCTTTCGTTCCACCAACGCCAGGGCTGTTCTCTCAAACGCGGCCTCATCCGCCATTCCGGTGGCCATCAGCAACGCGCTGACGGCCCTGTTGTTGGCGTCGACCTTCTTTTCATTTTCCGACTGCTCCCAGGCCAGGGCCGTGGCCTGTTTCTCGAGAATGTTTTTTCCATGAGAGACCGCTTTGGCGTTTTCCAAACGGGAAACAAGGTCTCCCACGGCATGGGGTAACTGTGCATGATCGGGCAACGGGAGGGTTACTGCATCAAAGGTCTCTTTTGCCAACAACCGGTAGGCATCAATGATTTCATCCAGCCGCGCCATTTCTTTGGCCCGCTGGTTTCGACGGTCCATCTCGGTTGTGGCCCGATGAATGCGGTCCAGCGCTTCCATCGCGGTTTCAGGCGAAAGGATTTCCGGCAAGCCTCGTTTCTTGAGCCATTCGTGCCAAGCCGTATCGACTTTGGTCAAACGATCTTGAAGTTGCGTCTGAAACAATAGGGCGTCAGCCACATGCTGATCGGCGATGTTGGTTTCTGCCCTTTTCTGCGCCACGTCCTTTTGGGCCCCTCGGTGAAGGTCAAGAAGCCGCTGTTCGTCCGGAAGAACAGCGATCAATTGATCACTTTTTACCAACAATGCCCGGGCATCGTGAATATCATCCGCTGATACACCCAACGCTCTTGCAGCAACAGCGCTGTAATCAGAGAGAACCGATTGTATCCGCACCAATTGGCTTTCGAGTTCTTCTATCCGCTCCTGTTGTCGCACGATGGTTTCATTTTGGTATTGATCCGTTTTATGTTGGTAGCGCTGACACCCCAAGCCCCCTATCACAGCCAACAGCGCCCCCCCACCGGCGATCGCTGGTGCAACCCAGCCCTCCAGAAAAAATGCAATCACTCCGACTGCCCCAAGGCCGCCCACCACCAAGACTGGGATCAGCCATTTACTTCGAAGCGCCCGTCTGATACTCCCCAACACGCCGCGGGTCGAGGCTTCACGAGTTGAGACCAATTGGGCATACACAGCAGCCGCCTGATCCCGTAGTTGTGAAAGCCGACCATCTTCATTTATCGCATCCTCAAAGCGGTCCCGCCCCTGTTTTACTTGCAGGATGAGGGACGGATCACGGTCCGTTGGCGGGGGGCCAAGGCCGACCAAGGCTTTCTCAGCCTGGGCAAGCACCCGGATGGACTGATCAAGGTCTTTCTTTCGGTCTGCCAGACGGTGCTCCGCAGCAGTAATATCCTTCCGGAGATCCATCAAAGAAGTACCGTACTTTCGAATTTCCTCTCGTGTAAAAAGCGATTGATCGATCCCGTGGACCCGGTCCTCCGTCCAGTCTGGCCCAAGGGATTGAAGAGCTTTCGTTATATGGACCGTCAACTGATGCGCATCCTGCTGCACCAGTGGCCGCCTTCGAACCGAATCCACATATTCGCTGCGCTTTTCAAGCAGCATCGCAATGCGGATTGCCTGGTCCAATATGGCGGCATCGACATTGAGGGATGCTATCTGTCGCTGAAGTTTCATCTGGCGCCCCGCAATGTCCTCTGCCGCTGCCATGAGCCGCTCCCGCCTCTTTAGCAGGGAACCCATCTTTTCAAAACCATTATCAGGAAACGATGCTGGTACCCGTTGGAGTTCAGACAGGGCAGCCTCACTTTCCTGAAAGGTCACCCACTCGGGCCATAATCTCACAACAGCCGCATAACGGTGGTGGTGGCGACGCTTTTTCGAAAGGGCGGTCTGGATGGTTGCGGCTTGTTTTTCCACCTTTTGCAGGTCATGCCAGATCTCGTCATATCGGGCAACCTCGCGCCTGGTCGTCAGAAGTGTTTTTTCCAATCGCTCGAGCCTGGTGACGAGCTGGTTCATTGCCGGTTTGCTGCCACTTGGCTTAAAAAGAGAATTCAGTTGATCCCGAATCTTTTTTTTGGCCGTTGGCAGTGCTTGCATCGCATCCCCAAATCCAGCACCATAAATGGCGCCCGCAACGCTCTCACCTTTCAGGGATTCAAAATTTTGAAGTTCCGATAACCCAAAAGCATAAACGTTTCGAAAGGCCTCGTAGGAGACGCCCCCTAGCAGCTGGGAGAGAGTCCCCTTGTCCTGGGTTGACCCGTTCGGACCGGTTATTTCAATGCGTCCACCACCAGGGCCTGACGTTCGTGACAGGGTGTAGCGATTTCCATCTTCGAACAGCAGTTTGACATGGCCCCCGTGGCGACCGCCATTAAGAGGCGCATACAGACCCTCTTTGGCATTGGCCCGGGGAAAACCGAACAAAAGGGAACGAATGAATCCAAGCAAGGTTGATTTTCCGGCCTCGTTCGGCCCATGGAATACCGTGAGACCCGGGGCCATGTCAGCCACGGACTGTTCGTGAAATATTCCAAACCCGTCGATATGAAGATCGGTGATTTTCATGCACTCGGTTCCAGCAGATCTATGCAGAGAAGCTGTACGTCCCGAAGCAGTTTATCATAGTGCGGCGGGCCTTTCAGATATCGTTGAAAACGGCGGTGATTGTATACTTTTTCCAACGTTTCCGAGATCAGCTCCTGATCTTTCAGTTGTTTCATCTCCTCGGCAGTCTTTAACAGCTGTCCCAGAAGGTCCTCTGCTGTCATTCGGGCAGCGAGATTCATTTCGGGCAAACATTCCACCGTCACTTTTTGAACCCAGAAAGGCGGCGTCTGGCTAAGCCCATAGGCGCGAAGTCGGTCCAATATTTCTTCCACGATACCCGGCTGGTGAAGTACATGATAAAGTGGCCCCCGACCATCAAGAGATATCTGGCAAATAACGGGTCTGCCCCCGCTTCGGCGGCACCGATCATCGACAACGGCAAGCAACGACTGGTCGAGCCGGTCAAGATCCTCATGCCCCTCTATGCTCACAGAAACGCGCTGCCACCGCACCCTATCCAGTGGACAGAAATCGAGGGCGATGTCATGCTGGCCCTTCACAGAAACCAGATAGCAGCCATGGGCATCGCTTTCCTTTATGTGAAGGCCCTGAATACTTCCGGGGTAAACAATATAAGGCGCTGCTCCCAAAATTTTTTTTTCATGCACATGCCCCAGTGCCCAATAATCGAAACGGGTCTGCCGGAGGTCCCCCACGCGACAGGGTGCATAGGCGTCGTGGCCTTGCTGTTCCCCGCAATTCGTATGAAGCATTGCCACTTGAAAGAGGTTTGGGTTTTCCGCTTCATAAAGGTCTGCCAGACGCCGGGGCTCGGCATGGGAGCGAAAACTGACCCCAGATACCGCCACCGCTGGTTTTCCATCGATCGGTACAATCACCGTTTCAACCGCATCCGGTCCGAAGACATGGGCACCCTCTGGCCAATGAATATTTGCAGACCAGGCTTCCCAGGGATCATGATTACCAAAGGTCACAAAGGATGGAATACCCACCTCGGCCAATCGTGCCAGTCCGTCCCGAAACGTCAGCTGTGCTCTTAGACTCCGGCTCTCTGCATCAAAAATGTCGCCGGACACCAGCAGAAAGGTTACCGATTTTTCTATGCAAAGGGAAATCAATGCGTCAAAGGCTTCAAATGTGGCCGCCTGTAACAGCGCGGCAACTTCCGGTTGCAATGTGTAAACGCCCCGAAACGGACTGCCGAGGTGAAGGTCGGATGCGTGAACGAATGTAAAAGGGGTCATCGGTGATTAGCGCTCTGCGAGTTTATGGGTGTTTTCCGGATATTTTTTTCATGTACCATATTCAAGATAAAAAACAGAGGGTTGAATTGGTCATAGCAACATTTTATCCGCCACATTTCATTTTATATTGACAGAACCGCTTAATTTTTCTACGTTTTTTTCCTATATGGTTTTTTAAAAGGAGGCTCCTATGAAGGGATGTTTTACAGCACTGATCACACCGTTTCAAGGCAATAGCGTCGATTACGAAGGGCTGAATCGACTCGTATCGTTCCAAATTAAATATGGCATTACGGGCCTTCTGGCCGTTGGTACCACCGGTGAAAGCCCTACGCTGAGTTGGGAGGAACACAACAACGTGGTAAAAACGGTGACAAACCAAACAATGGGAAAGGCTATCTGCATCGCTGGAACCGGCAGCAACAACACCAAAGAAGCGCTGGCCGCTACCCGGCATGCGGTGGCCGCTGGCGCGGATGCCGTCCTGCTGGTGGACCCCTATTATAACGGACCAAGTTCTCTCGAAATACGGAAAGAGTATATTGAACCGGTGGCAAAAGCAAATCCTGGGGTTCAAATTATCCCCTATATCATACCCGGTCGCACCGGTGCCCAATTGCTGCCGGAAGACCTCGCCATGTTGGCCCAGACGTATGACAATGTCCGAACCGTCAAAGAAGCTACCGGCAATTTGGAAAATATGGCGCGTACCCGGACCTGCTGCGGCCCAGATTTTTCCATCCTGTCAGGCGATGATGGCATAACCTGCACGATGATGACCGATTCAAAGATAATGGCAAGCGGTGTTATTTCAGTGTATTCAAACGTCTTTCCACAAGCCGTGAGCAGGATGGTTCAACTGCTGGCAGAAGGGGATCATGAAAAGGCCAATGCGCTTGCCGATGCCTTGTCGCCGCTGTTTGAACTGGTAACAGTAAAGACAACCGAAACAACATCCTTTGGGCAAGTCACTTGCAAAGCGAAGAACCCCCTTGGCGTCAAAACGCTCATGGCGATCTTGGGAATGAGCCCAGGCCAATGCCGGCAACCACTGGGGAAATTGACAAAAAACGGACTCGAAACCCTCCTGGCGGCCGCCCGTCAAGTATATGCAAACGATGCGTCTCTTTTTAACCCGGTGGAAGAATTTTTTAATGTAACGGCTGAAACCCGGCTGACGGATCCCCAGTACTGGGAGGGCCTGTGTTACGATAGTTACCAATAGTCAGATATAAAAACAGCAAAGGGCCTTTCTTTTGTAGCGATGACACCCGCCACCCGAAAGAAAGGCCCTTTTTTGTTCGTTGAAATACGAAAATGCCGTACCGTTGGCTTTAGGCTGAAGGACTCTTTAGCTTAAATGCGCCCTTTTTAAACAGGACAAACTGCAACCATTTCATGGCAAATTTAAGCAAGGCGATCTCACTGGTCTTAATCTCCGCTATCATCTCTTCCGGAATATCATACCGGGTGAGAAAAGAGCTGTTGAAAACAAACTCTCGAAACTGATCGATATTGTAAGATGCTAAAAAAAACATTTTTTTGGTCGGTTCCGCCAATTTGACATTGGAGGGAAATGATCTTTTCTTTACAACAAGGTCTGTCCACTCCGCATTGATATCATCATGAACATCCACGCCCTGATCCTTGCGCCACTCCGTCACCGTCCATTCCTTTTTTTCTTCAAATCCGCGGCAATGGGTCTCTTGGATGAAAAAGAAAAAGTCCTGGTCATCGGCGCCCTCTTTATGACTCAATGACGCCACCCCCAACGGGTAATATCGGCAGGTGGTGGGCCGATCCTCATAAACCAAACAACCGTCCTCCCGAACAAATGGGCATGAGCGCTTTTCGTCATCAAGCATTTTCAGGGTAACTATCGGCAGGTCTGTTTTTTCAAGCAACTGGGGATCCGTATAGATGGTCAGAAAATCTTCCGAAGACAATCCCAACCGGTTTTTTAACCTTATGATATCGTAAGGGGTGAGGGTAATATTGATCCCCCGGCAACACTGGGTGAAACAAGACAAGTCCTTGTGGCATCGAAATGAAAAGCGGCTGTTTCGGTCTAAACGCTCCGGCCGAATACACGCCATTTTTTCTGTAATCGTCATGTAACTTAATTTCCTTTCGTGGTTCTATTTTTTTGGAAACTTATTCCCGATATTAACGTGCATTATGGCGTTTTTTTCATACCCGTGTCAATGTGAAAGATAGTATTTTAATGGGGCATCCTCTTGATTTTCCAATTATACGTGGTATTGATTACGGATTCAGAAACCCGTGCTCGACACGTCAATGTGAAGAGGGAACAGATCGATCATAAAGAATACCGGCTCGGCCGGCGTATTTTAGGAAACCTTCCGGCAAACACAGATTTAATCGCCGCGGCAATCGATTTGTGCCGGCAGATCGACATTGAAATGGCCACCTTTACCATTTCTGGTATCCTTTCATCTGTTACATATGGTGTTTTCGACCCAAAACAACAGGTGTACGTTACCTGTTGCATCGAGAGGCCTTACGAAATTGTCAGCTGCCAAGGGAACCTCTCTCCGAAAAAAGACTCCCGGTTTGTGTTTGCGAAAGCAGTCTTATGCGATACCCAGGGCCATATTATCTGTGGCCGCATTTTTCCCGGAAGCCCCCTGTTGGCAGCAGAAATCGAGCTTCAGGAATTGTTGGGATCACCTCTTTCGCGTTCGTATGATATAAAGACAGGATTGCAGCGGTGGTGTAGTGACGCTGATGATTGAACGGCAAGAACATCCAGGCTTAACCCTTTCCTGAAAGGATTCAAATATGACCGCAACTTCCTACACCGAAGCACGTCAGGCATTTATCATGAAAATGAATGCTCAAAAGATTGCCCCTGCTGTTATTCAGACATTTCTGTATTATTACGATCAGGTGGCATCCGGTGCTACGGGTTTGATTTCTGACAGTGAAATAAGACCCCTTCAAAAAAGCAATGTGGCCCGATGGCAAGATCTGGCACCCTATCAGGAAAAAGGGCGTCAGGTTCTATCAAAAGCAGTCCGAATTGTCCTGAATGGCGGGCTGGGAACCAGTATGGGACTGACCGGTCCGAAGTCTTTGCTACCGGCAAAAGATGGTCGCTCCTTTCTTGAGATTCTCCTTTCCCAAAGCAAGGAGGACAACGTGCCGCTGTGCCTGATGAACAGTTTCAGCACCGATGAAAAAACACGCTCAGAACTAAAGCGGATACAAATCACACCAAAGCCTTACCTGTTTATCCAAAACAGGTTTCCAAAAATTTTGAAAGAGACGCTAACCCCCGCTGTCTATCAAGAATCCCCTCAAATGGAATGGAATCCCCCTGGGCATGGGGACGTCTACATTAGCCTCTACACCTCCGGGCTGCTTCAAGAACTGATCAGCCAGGGCATTGAGTATGCCTTTATTTCCAATTCAGACAACCTGGGCGCCTCTCTTGATCCGTCGATATTGGGCTATTTTGCCGAAAAGAAACTGCCTTTCATGATGGAGGTTGCCCAGCGACGGCCGTCCGATGCCAAGGGCGGCCATCTGGCGCGCCACAAATCCGGCCAGCTTCTATTGCGCGAGATCGCACAATGCCCAGTAGAAGAACGCGATGCCTTTCAGGATATTCATAAGTATCAGTTTTTTAATACCAATAATATATGGGTGAATCTAAATTATCTTCAACAGCTTATTTCTGATACCGGTACCATTCGGTTGCCCATTATTCTGAATAAAAAAACCTTAAATCCCAGAGATGGGGATAGCCCTGCTGTTATACAGGTAGAATCGGCCATGGGAGCCGCCATCTCTCTTTTTACCGGCGCCGGGGCCCTTTGCGTGCCACGAAAACGGTTTATGCCCGTAAAAACGTGCAACGACCTTTTGGTATTGCGATCAGACCGGTTTTTGCTCCAAAACGGCAACCATCTCATTTTGAACAGCAACATCGAAACAGAGAACATTCAGGTGCAACTCGATTCGATCTATTATCGAAATGTGGATCAGTTCGAAAAACGGTTTTCAAAGGGCCTTCCCTCCCTTTTGGCCTGTGAAGCATTAACGGTTCGCGGCGACGTTTATTTCGAAAAAGATATCTATATTAAGGGATCTGTAGCAATTACAAATACCCAGCCCTATCCTGTTGTGATACCGAAAGGCACGGTAGTTGACACGGACATCTCTTTTTAGCTACGAACCTGTCCGCAACTTGCTTTCAACCCATTATAATTAAAGGGGGTTATAGACAAAGAAGTCTTTTCCTGTTGCTTTTGCGTCAGAACAGTAGTATTTGTATTATAATACTTTCATCCGTTGTTTATCATCTTCAGGGAATTAGCATTTCAAGCACCTTTAACCGAATACAGAAAAACCGCAGATCTTCCTTAACTGGACAATGAAGACTTTTTTGAAACAGCTCCGTTACCGTGCCGCTTTTCATGTGCAAGCCTCCCTATTGACAACAAACGGCCGTTTCGCTCGCCGCTGCAATATCGGCACAAACAGAAAGAAAGGATTGTCCCATGAAAATGCAAGATGTTCGAAAGATCGCCAAAGACAAAGGCATTAATTCCTTTGGCAAAAAAAAGGTGGATTTAATTCGTGAAATACAGAGATGCGAAGGAAATTTCGACTGCTTTAAAACAGCAGGTGATTATTGTGATCAAACATTATGCCGCTTTCGAAGCGCTTGTTTGGCAGACGAACGTCCGGGTAGGTCAAACGCATAAGTTGCGCTCGATGAGACCCGTCTTGGCGATTCGGTTGAGTTACAAAACATGATCCCCCCCAATGAAATTCTTCAAACACCGGCACCAGGAACACGTCTTCTTAAATTTCGTGGAGACTTACAGCGCTTCACCCTGACAGTGCCGCCTTCTTATCGCGGAAGTGCATGGCTGCGAACCAATATTGGCCATGCCGTCGTGACACGCGTCCAGACCATCCACGCCGTAGAAAAAAGTCTGCCGCCATTAGGAAAGGACTGGTTCGATGTTCCCATGCGCAACACCGGACCTGGCCAATTTGAGTTGACCCTACCACTTTTCGAGGTTGGGCATTTCAATGCCAAGTGCTACTATATCGCCAACGCCCAGGCAGATCCCCAATGGCCCCAGGGTCCCAATGCCAGTTTCAACGTTAAGCCGGCCCATGCCTGTTGCGCTAATCTTATCTACAATGCCTTTGTCCGCCAGTTTGGCCCCGCAAAACAGCAGGCCCTGCCACCGAACACGGCGCCAGACATCGCTCGGTTGGACCAATCCGGCTATACCGTCATTCCGCCGTCCGGCACGTTTCGCGATCTTATTAAAGAGCTTGATTTTATCTTCGAAACGTTGGGGTGCCGCATTCTTCAGTTACTGCCCATTCACCCGACCCCAACAACCTACGCGCGAATGGGACGTTTTGGAAGTCCTTACGCCGCCCTCAGTTTTACGGCGGTAGACCCTGCCCTGGCAGAGTTTGATCCCCATGCCACGCCCCTTGAGCAGTTTGTTGAGCTGGTGGACGAGGTACACCGACGACAGGGGAGGTTGCTACTCGACATCGCTATCAACCATACTGGCTGGGCGGCGAGTCTCCATGAAACTCATCCAGAGTGGTTGTCAAGAGCCCCGGATGGTCGTATTCGTGTGCCCGGTGCCTGGGGCATTCAGTGGGAAGATCTGACAAAGCTTGATTACCAGCATAAGGATTTGTGGCAATACATGGCAGATGTTTTCTTAACCTGGTGCCGTCGTGGGGTGGATGGTTTTCGATGCGATGCCGGCTATATGATACCGGTTCCTGCCTGGGAATATATTGTGGCTGCTGTCCGCCAACAATATCCAGACACGCTATTTCTCCTGGAGGGACTCGGAGGAAAAATATCTGTTACCCGGCAGATATTGAGCCAGGGTAACTTTGACCTGGCCTATTCGGAACTTTTTCAAAATTACGATCGCGGCCAAGTCGAATCATACCTGCCGGAGGCCAACGATATTTCAGCCAGCGATGGCATTACGGTTCATTTTGCTGAAACCCATGACAATCTCAGGCTCGCAGCCCGCTCCCACACCTATGCAAGGCTGCGTACAGATCTTTGCGCGCTGCTGGCGCCCTATGGTTCCTTCGGTTTTGCAAACGGTGTCGAATGGTTTGCAACGGAAAAAATCAATGTTCATGAGTCCCCGCCGCTTAATTGGAATGCGGCCGAAAATCAGGTGGCTGCCATTTCAAAGCTCACCACGCTGTTAAAACTTCATCCGGCCTTTCATCCCGGTACAACACTCCGATTGATTCAGAAGGGCCCTGGAAACCATCTGGCATTATTAAGAACCCATGAACCCACAAAAAAATCACTGCTGGTAGTTGCTAATCTTGATGAAAAGAAAGAGGCGCTTGCCACATGGGACCTGACGGCGTTTGATCCGGAGGAAACGTCTTTGATTGATCTGTTAACAGAAGAGGCTGTGGTGCCAATCGTGGTGGACGGTCTGCCGGCATGCCAGCTGCTGCCCGGGCAAGTTCGCTGCCTGTCCGTTGATGTTGGTGATCCAAAAGCGCTTGGTGGAATGAAACCCAGCCCGCCCGGGTGGATACCGCGCATTGCCCACCAGCAATTACGCGCAAAGGTGTTGGATGTATTCGGTTTTTTCAAACCCAATATGGATATGTGGAATATAGATCTGAACGACGCGGTTGTGCATCTTCAAAAAGACACGGTTTCTTTCTGCCAGAACCTTAACCCGGATGGCGTTACACCGTGCGTCATCCACTGGCAGTGGCCCCAGGACGAAAAAAGGGAAGTTATGGTGCCTCCGGCCCATTTTCTTCTGGTCTCTTCGGATTACCCTTTCCGGGCCGCTATTTCACATAAAGATACCACCATTCGTTTGGAGGAAAGCCTACCAACAGCAGCGGGTAACTGGTTTGCCCTTTTCACGCCACTGCCCTCGATGTTGTCGCCCCTTTCCTGCCGGCTGAAAATGTCCTGCTTCTTGCCTGACAGCTGCCAACACATGGATGCGCCCCTTTTTTACCTCTCCCCCCCTGAGACGCTTAAGGTGAAAACGGCGTTTCATCGCACCAACTTTTCACATCTTCCGCGTCTGTTTATGGACACCAATCAAAGAGGGGGAATGGTTCGCGCCCCGGTGGTCTGGGGCAAACTTGAAAGCCGCTATGACGCACTTTTAGCCGCTAACTGCCATGATGCCATGCCGGTTGACCGATGGGTCATGTTTACCCGATGCAAGGCGTGGGTCATCTATCAGGATTTCTCCCAGGAACTCTGCTTTGAAGGACTTCACACCTTTTCGATCGATGCGGAAGGGAGGGGATTGTGGCGATTTCATGTTCCCACAGGACAGGGAGAACATATTAGAATCACGCTTGGTTTAAAAATGGTTCCTGAGAAAAATGCCGTGGAAATGTTCTTTTATCGTCATCCTGCAAACGAACGAGCCAATAGACTTTCGGACGATCACACGGTCCGACTGATCCTTCGCCCTGAAATCGAAAACCGGAATTTTCATCACGAAACAAAAGCCTACCTTGGTCCGGAAGCCCAGTGGCCATCAAGGTGCGAAGTCTTTTCAAACGGATTTATGTTTAAACCCGATGATGATCACCATCTTCGTATTTCCCTTTCTGATGGCGACTTTGTTTGGGAGCCTGAATGGCATTACATGGTCCATAAACCACTCGACGAAATGAGAGGGTTTGACCCCCATTCAGATCTTTTCAGTCCCGGATATTTTTCCTGCCACTTGCCAGGTGGCCGGAACGCCTGTTTACATGCACAAATAGACTGTCACAGGGGCGCGGTGCTCCAGAAACATAAGGGCCCATCTGAAGGCAACAAGCCAGAATACACGGATACGGATCTATATACGCCCTCACAAGAACAATCCCTTACAGCGTTTTTAAAAAAGGCGCTGAATCACTTTATGATTAACCGCGGCCCCCTCAAATCAATTATCGCCGGATATCCATGGTTTCTTGATTGGGGACGGGACGCATTGATTGTGACGAGGGGCGTCGTCGCTGCTGGAAAAATAGCTGATGCCAAGGCCGTCGTACGTCTGTTTGGTCAGTTTGAAGAAAACGGCACCCTGCCCAACATGATCCATGGCGCAAACGCAGCCAATCGGGACACCTCTGATGCGCCACTATGGTTTTTTGTTGCCTGTAGGGATATTGTAGCTGCAGAAGGCTCTCTGGACTTTCTCGAAACGAAAGCCGGTGAACGGTCGATTCGAGATATTCTCTTTTCCATAGCCGTGAATTATATAGACGGCACACCAAATGGCATCAAAATGGACCCGGATTCGGCCCTGATATACAGCCCCGCACATTTTACGTGGATGGATACAAACCATCCGGCAGGGACCCCCCGCGAGGGGTATCCAATCGAGATTCAAGCCCTTTGGTATCACGCCCTTTCATTCCTTTCCGAAATAGATGCTGCCGCCCGTCCAAAAAGGCCCTGGCAGTCCCTGGCGGCACAGGCAAGGGCAGCTGTTCCCAAATACTATGCTATCCCCGGCAAAGGATATCTGGCCGATTGTCTGCATACAAACGGAGCCATATCGGCGGCCAAGGCCGCCCCGGATGATGCCCTTCGCCCCAATCAGCTTTTGGCCATCACCCTGGGTGCCGTAAGAGATCAAACCTTATGCCAATCGATCCTGGCTGCCTGTGAACGGCTGCTCGTTCCTGGCGCCATTCGAAGCCTGGCCGACCAGCCGGTTCAATTCCCTTTACCGATTTATCACAATGGTGCATTATTGAATGACCCGCACCACCCTTATCGGGGGGTTTACACCGGAGATGAAGATACACAGCGAAAGCCGGCGTATCACAACGGTACGGCCTGGACCTGGATGTTTCCAAGCTTCTGCGAGGCCTGGTGTCAAACGTATGGCCGCACCTCCGCTTCAACCGGATTGGCCTGGCTCGGCAGCAGCGTGCGGCTAATTCAGGAGGGGTGTATCGGTCAAATACCGGAAATTTGTGATGGGGATTTTCCCCACACTCAAAGAGGATGCGATGCGCAGGCGTGGGGAGTCAGTGAGCTTCTACGGGTCTGGTGCCAGCTATATGCGAAAGAATCGCAATAATGGTCTTTTATCTGCTGTTTGGAGGATATTTTTATGAGTTATTTACAAACCTTTCAAGTCTTTCCCAATCTTCCCGAACCACTTTCTTTTCTTTACAAACTATCAAGAAATCTGTGGTGGTGCTGGCAAAAGGACGCTGTAGAACTTTTTCGCCGCATTGAACCAAAACAATGGGAACTATCCGGAAACAATCCGATTGTCTTTTCCACTCAAGTTTCTCAGAAAAGACTTGCCGAGCTCGCTGAAGACAGCAGTTTTCTGGCTCAAATGAACAAGATCCAGACCCGGTTTGACCGAGAAGTACTTGACGCTAAAAAGGGATATGAATTCGTCTTTGGCAACAAAGGTGTCATTGCCTACTTTTCCATGGAATTCGGTCTCCATGTAAGCCTTCCATTATTCGCCGGCGGACTTGGGGTACTTGCCGGAGACCACTTAAAATCCGCATCAGACATGAATATTCCCCTTGTGGGTGTGGGGTTAATGTATCGCCAAGGATACTTTCAGCAATACTTAAATCAAGAAGGGTGGCAACAGGAAGAGTATCCTGAAACCGATCTCTTCCAAATGCCGGTGCGGCGAGCGAAAACGACAAACAATGAAGATTGTATCGTCTCGCTGGAAAGCCCGATGGGTCAGGTCTTTATATCCGTATGGGAAGTTAGGGTCGGGAGAATTCCCCTCTATTTACTTGATACCAACCTGAAAGAAAACTCTCAGGATGTTCGAAAAATCACCGGACGCCTCTATGAAGGAGATTCCCGAATTAGGTTGGCCCAGGAGATGGTCCTTGGCATTGGGGGCATGAGAGCCCTGGCTGCATTGGGCGTCGACCCCTTGGTATGCCACATGAATGAAGGACATTCTGCCTTTTCAAGCTTGGAACGACTCGCGCAGACTATGGAAACAGAAAACATAGATCTTAAAACCGCGCTTCAGGTTGTCCCACGAACCACAGTGTTTACAACCCATACGCCTGTATCCGCAGGACATGATGAGTTTCCAGCGGACATGGTGCTTCCGTATATTCATCCACTGGAAAAACGGCTCGATGCCACCGCGGAGCACATTCTTTCATTTGGACAACCCCGCGGCAGCGACAAGAATGCGCCGCTGTCCATGTTCATTCTAGGGCTTCGTATGGCCGAATACTGCAATGGGGTCAGTCATCTTCATGGCCATGTGGCTCGCCGGATGTGGTCTTCTGTCTGGCCAGGGCGACCCGAGGAGGAAGTGCCGATCTCTCATGTAACAAATGGGGTTCATTCTGCCACATGGGTTGCTTCTGAGAATGCAACCTTGTTCGAGCGATACCTCGGTCCTGACTGGCATTTGCAATCACGAAACAAACAACTAGTAGACCGCATTGATGAAATATACGATGAAGAACTTTGGCGGGCCCATGAAATGAGCCGGTCTCGACTGATACGAACCTGCCGTCAATACATGGTCCACCAATACGGAAGAAGAAATGCTCCAAAGTCCGCAATGGAGGCAGCGGAAACTGTTCTAGACCAGGACGTTTTGACCATCGCCTTTGCCCGCCGATTTGCTTCTTACAAACGGGCGCACCTACTGCTCAACGATCCTGAACGGCTCAAGGCACTTCTTCACTCCGAAACCCGTCCTGTTCAAATTATTTTTGCGGGAAAAGCCCATCCCAAAGACCACGATGGCAAGGTGCTCATTCATCAACTTTTCCAGTTTATCCAAAAAGAAGGGCTTTCTCATCGAATGGTTTTCCTCGAGAACTACGATATGTATCTTGGCATGCAGCTGGTACAAGGGGCTGATATCTGGCTTAACACGCCGCGCCGCCCGCTTGAGGCCTGCGGCACGTCCGGTATGAAGGCTGCCCTGAATGGTGTCTTGAATGTCAGCATCCTCGATGGCTGGTGGTGCGAGGGTTATTCGGAACACAGGGGATGGCGGATCGGAAATGGCGAAGAATATCATGACCCGGCTTATCAGGATGCCGTGGAAAGCCAGGCGCTGTATAATGTCTTGGAGAATGATGTGATTCCTTGTTTTTATGAAAGAAAAGGCGGTGATGCGCCAGAACGATGGATACGGATGATGAAAGAATCCATGAAGATTTCTCTTTTACAGTTCAGTGGTCGGCGAATGGTTGAAGAATATGCCAAACGCTTCTATCTTCCAGCGGCCCGAAGCAAAAAGGATCTTCTCAAGAATGAGGCGGCCGAAGCCAAACGGTTTGTCAGCCAACTTGAGCGCTTGCGGTCAGAGTGGCAGCATCTTCGCATTGAACCTCCCAACCGAGCTCAAGAGGGCCCCTTCAGGATCGGCGAATCTATTCATGTTACAACCCGTGTTCATCTTGGCAAATTACGGCCTGAAGACGTAGACGTTGAACTCTATTACGGCATAGTTAAGTCCTTCGAGAGTCTATCGGGAAGTAAGGCTGCACTTATGTCAGTAGAAAAAGAACTTGGAGATGGTGATTATCTTTACAGGGGTGAATTTGCCTGCGAGCATGCGGGCCGTTTCGGATTTACGGCTCGAATAATGCCACGAGCCGATTTTTGGATACAAAACAGGCCCGGATTTATTACCTGGGCAGAGCAATAAACTACGAGGCGTTCATGGTCACTTTTGAATCTCAGCTTCGGCATATACTCTCGACGGATCCTTACCTCTCAGCATTTGTCGATGATTTAAAAAGACGCCTCTTTCGCGTCCATAAAACCGAGGAAATGCTTACTGGCGTCAACCTAACCCTATCCGATTTTGCCTCCGGGCATGAATTTTTTGGGCTTCATAAAACGGATACCGGTTGGGTCTTTCGGGAATGGGCGCCCAATGCCACCGCCATTTTTTTCATTGGAGACTTTTCTTCCTGGGAAGAAAACGCTCGTTTTTCATTAAAAAGAATTTCTTTCGATGGTACTTGGGAAATCACGCTTCCCGAAGATCTTCTCCATCACGGAGACCTTTATCGGCTAAAAGTACATTGGACAGGCGGATACGGAGACCGACTTCCAATCTATGTTCGGAGAGTGCACCAAGACCCTGAAACCCTAATATTTAATGCTGAGGTCTGGGAGCCGTCACACCCGTATCAATGGCAACATTCATCCCCCAGGATAACGGATGCGCCCTTCGTCTACGAGGCACATGTTGGCATGGCTCAAGACAAGCCTGGTATCGGCACATATCTTGAATTTACTACCAACGTTTTGCCTCGAATTATTAACGCCGGGTACAACACCCTGCAACTGATGGCCATACAACAACATCCCTACTATGGATCCTTTGGATATCACGTTTCAAATTTCTTTGCCGCATCGTCCCGGTTCGGCACGCCCGAAGACCTTAAAACGCTTATTGATACTGCTCACGGCCATGGCCTCAGAGTATTGATCGATATTGTCCATTCCCACGCTGTCTCTAATGAGGTCGAGGGACTCGGTCGTTTTGACGGCACTGTTTACCAATTTTTTCACGATGGCCCAAGGGGATATCACCATGCCTGGGACTCCCGGTGTTTTAACTATAAGAAACCGGAAGTTCTTCATTTTCTTCTTTCTAATTGCAGGTATTGGCTTGATGAATACCATATTGACGGATTTCGCTTTGATGGAATTACAAGCATGCTCTACACTCACCATGGACTGAGCAAAGCGTTTACTTCTTATTCAGATTACTTCTGCAAAGAAGTGGACGAAGACGCGCTTACCTATTTAACCTTGGCAAACAAACTCATACATACCCTTAAACCCGATGCCATTACAATAGCCGAAGATGTTAGCGGCATGCCGTGTCTGGCCATGGAAGGAAATAACGGTGGGGTCGGGTTTGATTATCGTTTTGCCATGGGAATTCCAGATTACTGGATACGGCTGGCTAAAGAATTTCGAGATGAGGACTGGCCTCTCGGTCATCTCTGGTACGAATTAAACAACCGCCGTAAAGACGAAAAAACCATAAGTTATGTTGAATCTCATGACCAGGCCCTGGTCGGAGATCAAAGTCTTTTCTTCCGGCTTTCTGGCGCAGCAATGTATGATCACATGCATAAAGATAATCCAGATCTTTCTATCGATCGCGCCATGGCCCTTCATAAAATGATCCGGCTGATTACCCTTTCAACTGCCGGTCATGGATATCTTAATTTTATGGGTAACGAATTCGGCCATCCCGAATGGGTTGATTTTCCTCGGCCTGAAAACAACTGGTCCTACCTATATGCCAGACGGCAATGGCACCTTGTTGATAATCCTGAATTAAAATTTCAGTTTTTATCACGATTCGATATAGCGATGATTGCATTGGCACAGCACAACCATTTACTCTCCGCCCCGGTTTCTGCACTGCTACATGAACACAATGAGGATAAAGTGATCGCCTATTCTCGTGCAAACCTGATTTTTATTTTTAACTTTCACCCTACCCAATCCTACAAAGCATATGGTCTTCGCATTCCCACTGGTACATGGGAGCTTCTATTGGATACCGATGCGTCAGATTTCGGCGGCCATGGGCGCCTGGTCGACAAACAGCAGTATACCGCTGTTTCAAAAAAACCATCCTCTTTTACCTGGCAGGAATTCTATCTACCCAGTCGTACCGGAATAGTTTTGAAAGAAGTCAAATAGCAGCCTTTTCCCTGACATGTTTTTTCCGGTATTTCGAAAAAGAAGATTGAACTGTACCGGCAGGTTTAGCCACCAGTGCAAGCAGAGAGTGGAAAGAGTCATTTTACGCAGGTCTTTTCTACATAGAGCCTATGCGCAAAAAGAAAATTGCGGTATAAAGGGGCCTATTAGCGAAATAACGAATTAAAATTTTACGCACCCTAACCCCCGCGTCCTTCTCGGATCGTTGCTTAAAAACAATCTGACAGAGCCCTTTTTTTTCGGCCCCATCAAAATTCTTTTCCCTCCGCCTCAAGAAGCGACTGGTACCAAATTGAAAACTCATACATCCCTCGGTATCTTTCATCATCGTTGATAATACCAAGGCAAAGATCCAACACGCCCCGCCCATACTCATTGCTGTAATCGTCACCCGATCTTGTTTGGAGAAATTCTCGCACCAGCATCTGGCTTGTCCGTTTTGTCTTATCCTTTCGAATGTCGATCGGATCCTTAGGTTCCTGAAACGGATCCCACTTTTCATAACCGATTCGCTGAACATATTTTTGGCGCCGGGGTGACATCATGTTAAAAATCGCCTTTTTCTTTTCTTCCTCACTCATGTTTTTATTTGTTGCGTCCATAACCTCAGTCCTCTTTATCCTCTGTTTTTATTTTTTCTTCGTCCTTAATAATTCCCAAAAATTCATCATCAAACGTTGTTAACAGGGCCGATGATACCGGCATGACCACAGCGGATAATTTAGAATACTTTGAGTTTAATGTCTGCACAAGCGCGGATGTCAGATTAAACAACTGGGTATTCATCTTTTCCAGATGCACAGTTGGATATGACGTCCCCTTTATAAAGCCTGATTTTCCACACGTATGGGTCACGCCGCCGATCTCAGTGGGAACCCCATAAAAACGGCAGGTTACCGGTCTATATTCATATAGATCACATTGTTCCCGATCGTTTAACAGGGGACACCGCACGCGTTCTGCTGCCAGGGATACCATAAGAGACTCTTCGGTATGCCCCCTGTCTAATCTTTTTTTTGCGTCTCTCTTTATCTTATATAGCACCCGGTCTGCACGGTTGGCCTTTTCCATAATGCTATTCTTTTCTTCGTCTTTAAAAATTTTGTCAAAATAAAAATTTAAATACAATGCCTCCACAAGGGAAATATCAAATATTGCATGACAACAGTCTGAACATTCAATTTTACAGGTTACGCCCTCGGGATACTCTGCTTTTACTTTATGGAATATCTGCTCCGCTGCTTTTGCCAGGATTTCATATTGTTTAAAAAATTCATCATATTGACGGGCCATAACCCCTCCTTTATTTAAAATGTCAGACCAACGCTATGGTCATAGTCCCAGGTAATAATCATTTGTGTTTCACGTGAAACATTACTTTCCAATACAGAATCGCCCAAATATTTGGTCCAACACATCGTTAGATATATTTTCTCCTGTAATTCCCCGCAACTGATTAACACCCTCTTTAATATCTAAAGCAATTAATTCTGACGGCAGGTTGTTTCTAATCCCCTCAAGGGCTTCGATAGTGGCTTTTTTGGAATTTCGAAGCAAGGCAACGTGCCGACTGTTGGTTACAATTCCTGTTTCTTTAAACATATCTCCCTTTATTGAACGCTGGAATATCTCCTTTTTTAGGTTTTCCATGCCGGTGTTTTTTTGTGCGGAAACAGCAACAGCTCTTAGATCTTTCCATTCGTCGGGGATTTTTATTTCTGCACTTTTTGGCAATAGGTCGCTTTTGTTAACAACCAGGATCTTCTTTTTTTTTTGAATGTATCTAAAAATATGTCGATCTTCATCGCAAACACCCCTTTTTGCATCGATTACAAACAGTATCAACTCGGCATTTTCAATCTGTTTTTTGGCGCGAGAAATACCTATTTTCTCAATCGGATCCATTGTTTGGTGCCAGCCTGCCGTGTCAACCAGTACCACCGGTAGCCCGAAAAGGTTAAGCGTTTCTTCGATGCTGTCGCGAGTTGTTCCAGGAAATTCAGTGACAATTGCCCGTTCCTGTTCAAGGAGCCTGTTCAGAAGGCTCGATTTCCCAACATTGGGTCGTCCAAGAATAACCAATCTCACTCCTTCACGAATGAGATGCCCATCATCGTATGATGCAATCAGCTGCTCGAGCGGCTGTAAAACGCTCTGCTCAATAGCGCTTAAAATCTGATTCCGGTCAAGAGGGGCTTCAATTTCCGCTTCAAATTCAATGTCCGCTTCCAGAATGGCCAGAGCATGATCCAGTTGTGATATTAGTTCGCTCAGCGTATGGGATAGGCTGCCTTTGAGTTGTTCTGTGGCGATACGCAATGACTGGTCTGTTTTGGCTGCAATGATGTCCATAACCGCTTCTGCCTGTGACAGGTCGATTCGCCCATTCAAGAAGGCCCGTTTTGTAAATTCCCCAGGCTCAGCGTTTCTAGCACCCTGTTGAAAAACGAGCGTTAAGACTTGTTGCAGTGTTACAGCCCCCGAGTGAAGTTGAATTTCTACGACGTCCTCTTTAGTGTAGGAATGGGGTGCGGGCATGTAGGCAACAAGCGCCTCATCGATAATATGGCCTTTTTCTTTATCGATAATGTTCCCGTAAATAAGCCTTCGATTTTTGTTTTTTTGTGGGGCAGTGGACGAGTTTATATTGCAGCTATTTTGACTGGGTGTTTTTTTAAATATGGCTGTAAGGATATTTATAGCATTCGGACCAGAAATTCTAATGATCCCGATACCACCTGGTCCCACGGGCGTTGCAATCGCGGCTATTGTGTCGCCGTACATACAGCAGTTTCTCCAGATTGCGTAGTTTTTTTCTCAACGGCGTCTTTATTCTTTAGCTTTTTTGAACACAAGCGTTTTAGTATCTCTATTTGTGAACGATTGAACGCGAATCAGGAGCGCGAGTTCTTCGGTCGTTTCTTACCCGAATATTTTTTGGGAAAGATAACAAGTTTGCGATAAAAACCGTTGCCCATGCTTTGTGTCCGAACGTCACCTATTTCTTTCAAGGCGAGGTGAACAATCTTTCGGTCGTACACATTCATTTCCCCAACAGTAACCGGCTTTCCAACACGCTTGACTTTTTCGGCAAGTCGAAGCGCTCGTTGTTCGAGGTTCATCTTTCTATTTTCAAGATATCCGGCGACATCTATCTGGAGTCTGATTCTCTTTTCGCTATGTTTGTTTACGGTCCGTTCAACGATGTATTGTATCGCCTCGAGAGTTTGCCCCCGTTTCCCGATTAAGACGGCGGCGTTTCCACCATTTACGTTAAAAAAGACGGTATCATCCCGTTCTTCAATGTCAACGCTGGTATCCTCTGTGATTTTTTCAAGGATTTTCTGCAAAACCTTTTTCCCTACGACAATAGCTTCATTTCGAGAATCGGTATCCGTGGTTTCTTCTTTTGTTTCTTTGGCTTCAGGTACTTCAGCCACAATCGTTTCTTTTTTTATTTTTTCTTTAACGGGCGGAGTTTTTTTCGTTACGTCCTTTACCGTCGCGCTTTCTTTATTTTCCTCATTAACGACGACTTTTATTTTAGCTTTCTTTGCACCTACCAGTCCGAAAATACCCGTAGATCCGTAAGAAATGACTTCATATTGAAGCTCTTTTTCGGATATTTTTAGCGCCTTTGCAGCCTTTTTGACAGCTGCCTTTACATTTTTATCCTCGAATTCCATTTTCGGTTCTATGCCTCCGAAACTAAGCAGTCTTTTTAGTAACATAGTATTGCTGTGCGATTGATAGAACATTGCTAACGAGCCAGTATAGGACCAGCCCGGAAGAGAAGTTAATAAATATCACCGTAAAAATTACCGGCATGAACATCATCATTTTTGCCTGTGCAGGATCACCCATGGGAGGCTGCATTTTTTGTTGCAGCAACATGGTCGCACCCATGATAATCGTCAATACGGGAATGCCGTAAGGTGGCTCCATGAATGGAATTTTGACACCGAAATGGAAAAGCCTGTCGGGTGCCGAAAGATCGTTTATCCATCCAAAAAAAGGTGCGTGGCGTAACTCGATGGCTTCGTACAGCATCCGATAGAGAGCGAAAAATATCGGTATTTGCAATACCATCGGCAGACACCCCCCAAGGGGGTTGACTTTATATGTCCGATAAAGAGACATCATTTCCTGGTTCATTCTCTGCTTGTCGGTTTTGTATTTTTCCCGAATTTCGGCCATGAGCGGTTGCATTTTCTTCATTTGGCTCATTGATTTATAACTTTTATTCCCCAGTGGCCATAATACGATTTTCATGAGGACTGTAAGGATAATAATTGCAATGCCGTAATTCGGTATAAACGCATACATAAAATTCATAAGCCACAAACAGGGCCGTGCTAGGAATGAGAACCAGCCAAAATCGACAACTTTGTCCAGGTCTTTGCCGATGGAGCGTAAAACCCCAATGTTTTTAGGACCAAAATAGCCATGAAAGACGTATGCTTGTTGGGTCTCTGGCCGGATAATTGTTTCGTCAAGGCTCATCTGGCTTTCAATTCTTTTATCAAAGCCAGAGACAAACCGAAGGGTACCGTCTGTTTCTGGTTCCGGTAACAGGCCGGTCATGAAATATCGTTGCTGGAAGGCCATCCAGTTAATTTTTCCGGAAATGCTGTTGTTTTCTGCAAGATCATCCATGTCAAACTGGGTCACATGATGCCCAAGCATGGCGCTTGGTCCCGTATGGCCAATCCGTCTTGGATTATTTGGTATTGCGTCGATCAATGATACGGTCAGCTGATCCTGTATTTGGTTTTCAGATCCGTTCTTTATGTTGACAACCAGATCGATCAAATAGCTCTTGGGTGAGAATACGAACCGCTTCTCGATAACAACGCCGGTTTTTGAAGACCAGACAAAGGGTATTTCAACGTTTTCGTTGCTGACTACTATTTTTTCTGTGCTTACGGATGCCCGATATACGGCTGTGGCCATTTTAGGGAGGCTGTTTCTATTGAAACTACAAAGGAGCGTGCCATGGGGATTTGTGGTGTCAAGCACCTCCTTTAACGGAGAGTCTTTTTGGATCGTTTCCTTATAATTCTTGAGTTTTACACTTTTTAGGGCTGCCCCTTTTTCAGAAATCACCGCGATAAAATAATCTGTTTCAATCGCTATCTCTTTAGCCGGTTCGCTGGTCCCTACGGTTTGCTCAACAGTTTCTTCCTCCTGTTGGTTTCCTTGAAAGGCTGTACTCTCGTTCGCCTTCTTATAAGGTGCCTCATTTGTAGCGCTCTCGGTTTGGGTGCTATCTTTTTTATGGACCGGGGTTTCCGGCACAAAAAATTTCTGCCATAACAGAAGAATAACAAATGAGAGAACAATTGCTATAAGCATCCTTGTTTGTTCCATATTCATCTCCTACCACCCGGTCGTTCCGGTGGCGTTGTTCTACCTACATCCAAAATACGCTATGGTGTCGATATTTCTTGTTTTGGAGCAGCGACGATAGTTTGCCAGCTATCGATAAAAGGGGGGCGGGACGAGAGCACACGCTACCACGCTTTCGGTGTTCCGGTGAGTAATCCTATTACCGATCGAAAAACCGAAAGCATTAAGGGACAGGATCAATGCCCCCAGGGTGAAAAGGATGACACTTTAATAGGCGCTTAATAGCAAGTTTTACGCCCCTTAAAAGGCCATGTCTTTTTATGGCAACCAGCGCATATTCAGAACAAGATGGATAAAAGCGACAGGCTGGTCCCAGAACCGGGGATAGAATCAACTGGTATGCCCTAATAAATTCGAGAACTACCCTTACAATGATTTTTTTTAAGAACAAATCTGTTTTCTCAGCCTGTCGAACATACTTTGAAGCGATGAAAAAGCTTGTTCAGAGGTAATATTGGCAGCTTCTTTTTTGGCAATGATATTAATGTCCCACGCCCCTTCAATTATGTATTGTTGCTGCCGAAAGAATTCTCTAATATACCGTTTGATTCGATTACGTGTTACGGCACCACCCACCTTTTTGGTGACGGTGACGCCCAAACGGTTTTGATCGCCAGTCCCTTGGTAATATTGCGCGACAAAGTATTTGCTGTAAACCCTTTGGCCCTGTTTTGATAGCCGAACAAACTCTGATCGTTTTCGAATGCGAGCTTCTTTTGAAAAAGTTTCCCGCGCCAAGCACCGTCTCTCCAGATTCTTTTCTTTTCGCATTTGCCGCTTATGCGACGGTTCCCGTTAGGATGCCAGTCGCTTTCGGCCCCTTGCTCTGCGCCGATTAATGATTCTTCTGCCCTGTTTTGTGGACATTCTTTTTCTAAATCCATGTGTTCGCGATTTCTTAATTTGGCTTGGCTGATACGTTCTTTTCATATTTCAACGCCCTTTTACAATTTATTTCAGTATATTATAAAGCTATTAGCCTTCTAAATCTAAGATGGTCTTTCTTACACCTTTTTAAACAAATGTTAAAGAAAATCATACTTTACCGTTCAAGTCAATATTATTTTTGTTTGCCTTTTTATTTCAAGACCTCAAAAACGTCGAATTGTTCCAGGTGATATTTTTCATCGGGGTAAATCACGACCTGTTTCCCCAGCCGTTTTTCCAATGCGGTCATTAGAGGGTTCTCTTCCCTGTGCAATCGTTCCGCGATCTGCGGATTCACCCGTATGGCAAAACCTTTTCCAATGAAATCGAAAGCCTGTCTGATTATCTCACGATAGATGTTAAAACATATCGCCTGGCGTGACAACAGGTATCCTTGTCCTTCACAGTAGAAACAGGGCTCACAAAGCGTCCTTGTCAGTGATTCCCTCGTTCGTTTTCTTGTCATCTGAACAAGGCCGAGCTCTGATATGGGCAGTACGTTGGTTTTACTCTTGTCTTTTTTAAGGGCCTCTTTTAAGGCACTAAAGACCTTTTCCTGGTTGCTTTTTTTCTCCATGTCAATGAAATCTATGATAATGATGCCGCCGATATCACGGAGACGAATCTGGTATGCGATTTCTTTCACCGCCTCCAAATTCGTTTTTAAAATGGTTTCCTCTAAGTTATGCTTACCCACATATCGCCCGGTATTGACGTCGATTGCAAGGAGCGCTTCTGTGTGGTCCAAAACAATATACCCGCCTGATTTTAACCAAATTTTCCGATTAAGGGCCCGGGTAATATCCCCTTCCAAATTATGGGCATCGAAAATGGGTTCTGGCCCCTCGTAAAGCACAACCGAACTTTTAAGGGTTGGCATAAAGCCATCTAAAAATGAGAGAACGGAGTCATATCCTGACCGGCTATCAATGATAACCGAATCCGCTTCGTGGGTCATAAGATCCCGAACCGTCCTCAGGATTGCATTTAATTCCTGATGGATCAAGGATGGCGCTGAGGCTGTCTGAAACTTTATCTGGATGTTCTCCCAAAGGTTTTTTAAAAAACCCATTTCATAGGCTAGCTTTTCCTCAGAAACACCTTCCCCGGCTGTCCTGACAATATATCCCAGCCTACCCTGACTGAGTTTCGTCGTTATTTCTTTCAGTCGTACTCTTTCCGTTTCATCTTCAATCCGTCGCGATATACCAATCCTGTTTGATGTTGGCATCAAAACAAGAAATCGTCCCGGAAGAGATATGTGAGACGTCATGCGAGGACCCTTTGTTCCCAAGGGAGATTTTGCCACCTGTAGCAAAATCTCCTGTCCGTCCGTTAGTAATTCCTCAATAGGTTGCTGCTCCATTGGAACAGCTCTCACCATCTCTTCCGCTGCGTCTTGAACGATATCCGTTTCGGCGTCATCCCCATTGTTAAATAAATTTTTAAAATCAAGCACATTGTTTGTCAAAAGATCGCTTGCGTGGAGAAACGCCGCCTGGCCTATTCCGATTTCCACAAAAGCAGCCTGCATCCCTGGCAAAACGCGACAGACCTTTCCTTTGTATATATTGCCGGCAATATTCGTACCTTCAGCCCGTTCGATCATCAGTTCCACGATCGTACCGTCTTCGAGTAATGCAACTCTGGTTTCGTGTTCTGTAATATTGATGACCAGTTTTCTTTCCATGGTCTCACCTTTATCCGCCAAGCTGAATTGAGCTATCCGAGAATCATCCGTTTTTAAATTCTTATTATCAGCAACTTCCGTTATAGTTAACTGTATATATCTCCATAACAAGTACTTATATCATCTGAAATTTTAAAAAACCATAGGGAAATCTGCTTTTTATTGACACCTTTTTATATCAAATCGGCGATTTTACAATACGCGCTCCTTTGATTTCTTCATCGGAAAGGTTAAAAACCGATGCCAGCACATCTGCCGGACGAACTGTTTTTCCAGTTGGGAGGCAGAATTCCATGGCCAGCTGATATCCGTCATGAATATCCATAGAGGTCACGATCTCTTTAAGATCTATTTCTGAAACTTTTCCTTTTTTGTTTTTCCGCCTGAAAATGACCTTTTCAGCTGATTTGAACTGCACCAGCTGTTCTTTCCTGAATGGTTTGCCATAAAGCGTCACATGGTACAATTCCCTACGATTTGCATTTCCCTTTTTGCGTTTTGACTCTTTGATGCATCGATGAATATAAACCCCATCGGGAAGCTGCTGGTTGAGTTGATCTTTTATTTCTGCAACATCGGCAGGTTTCAACACGCGAATCGAAAAGGACTCTTCCATACTTTCCATCCCTACCGGAAGCGGATCATTGAAAGAAGCTTTTGGCATGGGATGAAATCCCTGTGAATAAAGGACGTCTATCCCAGCCCGACGGATGGCCCTTAAAAAAATACTCACAAGTTCCAAGTGGCCGAAAAATCGTGAATTTTGCATCTTTTCATAGCAAATTCGTACCGTTTCAAATTGATCCGGCGATAGTGGTGGCGTCTCTTGCTTTTCAGTTCCCGCTTTTGAGTAAGGCTCGAAAACAATGGGCTTTATTTCTTTAAAGTCACAGGAACCGCAAGCGCTGCAGTCGCCTCTTCTGCAATCTTCCGTTTGTTCACCAGTGACAGCCTTTTTCCACTCCGATGCCAGAAAATCATGGGTAACACGGACATCAATATGATCCCATGGCAATGGTTCACCGGTATCCCTGGTTCGCGTAGTGAAAAAATCGATATCCGTGCCTGAACTATCTAGCGCCTTTTGCCAAAGATCATAGCGGAATCGATCGCCCCATCCGTCAAACTGACATCCCAATTGATAGGCTGACTGTAAAAGATTGACCAGTCGACGGTCTCCCCTTGCCCATAGCCCTTCCAACAGGCTGTTCTCTGGTTGTTGGGGTTTGTAATTGACCTTACCGAACCGTAACCGGTCCCGTAACCAGGCCAATCTTTCCCTGGACTCTGCCAGAGATATCTGTTCCGCCCATTGAAAGGGGGTGTGAGCTTTGGGAATAAATGTATTTACGCTTACATTGATCGTTCCCCGTTTTCCTTTCTGGGTTGCAATTTTTGAAATCTCTTTCACAAGATCAACCATCTCCTCAAGATCGTCATTGGTTTCCGTCGGGAGCCCGATCATAAAGTATAGCTTGATCACCCGCCATCCAAGCTGAAAGGCATCTTCAACGGTCTTGAGTAAGTCGCTGTCATGTATATTTTTGTTAACCACGTCCCTGAGCCGCTGACTACCGGCTTCGGCAGCGATGGTAAACCCGGTCTTTCTGACTTTTTTGACGAGTTTCATGAGCGTTGGGCTCATGGTACCGGCGCGCAGGGAAGGGAACGATACCGCTGTATGACTGCTTTCAAAAGCGCTCATCAGCTGCTGCATCAAAGGCTCGATACACCCATAATCCCCGGTGCTCAGAGACAGAAGCGACAAGTCTTCATAGCCGGTAGCCATCATGGATTTCCGCGTCAGATCCAGCAGGTCGGCCATCGTTCTTTCCCGCACCGGCCGATAGATCATTCCTGCCTGACAAAACCGACAGCCGCGGGTGCAGCCCCTGGCAATTTCGAGCCTAAGCCGATCGTGAACCGGTCTGCCAAACGGCACGACCGGGGAATTGGGAAAATCTGACGTTGTAAGTGCCGGAGCAATCGTCCTGATAACACGCCTTGGTGTATGTTCCGGCGCAGAGGAATCTACCGAAATCCGTTGAAAATCCTTATCATCGTAAGTCGTTTGGTAAAATGACGGAACGTAAACACCTTCAACGGTAGACAAAATCTTTAATAGAAGTAACTTGTCTCGACTTCCGCCTTTCTGCCATTTGATCCATGCATCCGCAATTGCCGGTATGGCAATCTCCCCGTCACCGATAACCATGGCATCGAACAGCTCCGCAACCGGTTCCGGGTTAACGGTGCACGGTCCCCCTGCGATGACGAGCGGTAGATCATCGTCCCGATCAGAGGCCTTGAAGGGGATTCCTGCAAGATCAAGCATGGCCAGAACATTGGTGTAATTCAGTTCATATAGGAGACTAAATCCTATGATATCGAATTTTTTTGCGGGTGTTTGTGATTCTAAAGAGGCCAGTGGTAAATGATTTGAACGCATTCGCTCAGCCATATCGAGCCCGGGAGCAAAGACCCTTTCCGCCAGCATTCTCTGATCCCTGTTTATCAGGTGGTAGAGAATCTGGATGCCAAAATGAGAGGTCCCGATTTCATATAAATCTGGAAAGGCGAGAAGAAATTTTAATTGAACCTGATCGTGATCTTTTCGTATACGATTTATTTCCGATCCTAAATACCGGCTGGGTTGCTCTACCCAGGGCAGGATATCTTGAATGCTTTTTAGCTGCATGATATGTTTTTTTATCCATGTATGTTAGTGATGCATCTTATGTAACGCTTTGACAAGCAGGGTACCAAAAAGAATGCTATATACATTAAATTGGTCCAAAAAGAAATTCTCCATTGCCGAATGTTTTTTCCGGCCTCTTTCCATCAAATCGGGGAACATCGGGGGCCTGTTATTGAATATATATGGTGAGCTGATCGGCATCAACACCGCTATCTATGCCAAGGCGCAGGGAATAGGCTTTGCCATTCCGATCAACAAGGCAAAACGCATCATAACGGACCTGATAAAATTTGGAGAGCTCCTTGAAGCCTGGATCGGTATTACCGTTCAAACCATGGATCCGGTTCTTTCCCAATATCTGAACCTACTGGATGACAGGGGCATTATGATAAAGTCCATTATGCCAAAAAATAGCTATGGCGTTCTTGTCAACGATGTAGCACCAAACTCATATCTGGCGCAACTGGGCGCTAGAGCCGGTGATATCATCCGAAAATTGAATAATATTACCATAAACACCCTTGATGATTTTCATAAAGCGGTGGTTCGTTCTCGGGAAAAAACTTCCGTGGTAATGCTGGTTCAGCGCTATGAACATCTGTATCACATCACGATTAAAATCTGAAAGGAAGCGAATGGAAAGAACGAAGATCGCGTCATTGTTGGCATCATCGGAAATACGACAAAATGTCCTGGTGAAAGGATGGGTCCGGACCCGACGGGACGTTAAGACGTTCTCATTTATTGAGGTCAACGATGGCTCTTGCCTTAAAAATTTACAGGTAATTGCAGATGAAGCTCTTTTTAATTATTCTGAGATTAAAACACTCACCACCGGTTCGGCTATATCAATAACCGGAGCGCTGGTTGAATCCCAGGGGAAAGGTCAAAACTGGGAGCTTCGTGCCAACGCGGTTGATATTCTGAGCCTGGCGCCGGACTCATATCCCCTTCAAAAAAAGCGTCATACCGATGAGTTCCTAAGGTCCATTGCCCACTTAAGACCCAGAACCAACAAATATGGCGCGGCGTTCCGTATTCGGTCCACACTCGCCTTTGCCATTCATCGGTTTTTTCAGGAAAAAGATTTTTTTTACATTCATACGCCCGTTATTACCGGATCGGATTGCGAAGGCGCCGGGGAATTATTCCGTGTCACCACCATCGATCCCCAACACCCACCGGTTTTGAATGGGGCCGTTGATTATGGAATGGATTTTTTCGGTGCCCCCGCCAATTTAACGGTTTCCGGTCAGCTTTCGGTAGAAATGTTTGCCCTTTCTTTGGGAGATGTTTACACGTTTGGCCCCACTTTTCGGGCAGAAAACTCAAATACCCGTCGCCATGCCTCTGAGTTCTGGATGATAGAGCCGGAAATGGCCTTTTATGATTTAAATGAAAATATTGCGCTGGCAGAATCCTTTATCCGTGACACCATTGCCTACATCATGGACCATTGCGCAGCAGATGTAGAACTATTCGGGCGCTTTGTGGACAAATCGCTGATGTCGACCCTTGAGGGAATTGTAACAAACGATTTCGTGAAGCTGCCGTATGAAGAGGCCGTGTCGCTTTTGCTTAAATCCAAAGAGAAGTTTACCTTTGACGTGGCCTACGGAAAAGACCTTCAGTCAGAACATGAGCGGTATCTGACCGAAACCTACTTTAAAAAGCCGGTAATTGTGATCAACTATCCAAAGGAAATCAAACCGTTTTACATGCGGGTCAATAATGATGAAAAGACCGTTGCCGCCATGGATCTATTGGTACCGAATATTGGTGAGATTATCGGCGGCAGCCAGCGGGAAGAACGTCTTTCCGTATTGGAGGCCCGCATGGAAGAACTGGGCATACAAAAAGAGCCTTACTGGTGGTATCTGGATTCGAGGCGATTTGGATCGGTTGTTCACAGCGGGTTTGGCCTTGGTTTTGAGCGGCTATTAATGCTGATCACCGGCATTCACAACATCCGGGACGTCATTCCTTTTCCAAGAACACCAAAGCATATCGATTTTTAATCAGCGTTTCCCAGGCCGCCTTGGTGCCTCTTTACACGTCGAGGGTACTTACCTCCAACGCGTGGTTTTGGATAAAATCACGTCTAGGTTCGACATCATCCCCCATTAAGATGGTGAATATTTCATCGGTTTCCACCGCGTCTTCGATTTTTACCTGCAGCAGTGTTCTTGTCGTCGGGTCCATGGTGGTCTTCCATAACTGATCTGGGTTCATCTCACCAAGACCTTTATACCGTTGGATACTCAGGCCCTTCTTAGCTTCTTCCAGGATTATCTGAAGCAGTTTTTCCTTGTCCTTGGCTTCGGCCGGTTCTGTTTCTTTTTCGCAATCGTATATTTTGAATGGCGCAAGGTCATGCACGGATATTTTCTCAAACAACAACCGGGCTTTCTGGTAATTTCCAGAATGAATGAGGTCTCTCCCTATTTTTATTGAATTTGCCGGTATGTCGGTATTGATCATCTCCATTCCTTCAAAGACTTCAGATATCGGTGAAGCCACCATCACTTCATAAATTCTTCGCTTTTCATTCCAGGTCAATTCACCAACCTTGTAGTCTTTTTCAATAAGGGCGTGCCGTATCTGTTCCATTTTCCCTTGATCTCTCAAGAACGTTTTATCATCTACGCCGTTGGTTAACAAAAATTCAACGAGATCAGCCGGGATGCCCCGATACCTGAAATTTTGAATGATTGATTCATATTCTGACAGGTCACAAAGAAACAGATACAAGGTGTGATCCTTCAACGTGTCCTTTTGATTCTTTATATATTTTAAGTTACTGATTCTTTTAAGTACATGGTCATTTAGTTCTGTTTCGTCTTTAAGATAGATTTCATTTTTTCCTTTACCGATTTTTAAGAGGGGCGGCTGAGCAATATACAAATATCCTCTTTCGATGACGTCGGGCATCTGGCGGTAAAAGAATGTCAATAAAAGGGTGCGAATATGAGACCCGTCAACGTCGGCGTCAGTCATGATAATGACCTTATGATATCTTATTTTTTCAATATTATATTCTTCATCTCCCACGCCGGTTCCGAGGACCGTAATAATATTTTTAATCTCTTCGCTACTCAAAATTTTATCAAAACGGGCTTTTTCAACGTTTAGAATTTTTCCCTTAAGGGGCAAAATCGCCTGAAATTTTCGATCTCTTCCTTGCTTCGCACTACCACCAGCGGAATCTCCCTCCACCAGGAATATTTCCCGCTCGGCGGGTTCGGACACCTGGCACTCAGCTAATTTTCCAGGCAGCGTCGAGTCAATCAAGGCCCCCTGTTTTCGGGCCAGGTCTCTTGCGCGTCTTGCTGCATCACGTGCCCGTGCTGCATCCACGGCCTTTGACATGATCTTTTTGGCAATGGAGGGATTTTCCTCCAGGAAGGCACTCAGTTTTTCGTTTACCAGGGATTCCACAAGACCTTTCACGTCGCTGTTGCCAAGCTTGGTTTTGGTCTGGCCCTCGAATTGCGGAGATTTAATACGAATGCTAATAATGGCTGTGAGTCCTTCACGAACATCATCACCACTGATTTTCGCCTGCAGATTTTTAGGTATATTTCCGTTGGTAAGATACTGATTCATACTCCGGGTCAATGCCGCCTTAAAGCCAATGAGATGGAATCCACCCTCCATAGTATTGATATTATTAGCAAATGAAAATATTTTTTCTGTAAATGAGTCCGTATATTGAAGGCAGACTTCTATTTCCACATCGTTTCGTATCCCCTCAATAAAAATCGGATTGTGAAGCGGTGTTCGGCGACGGTTTAAATATTCCACAAATGAAGTAATTCCGCCGTCGTACAGAAATTCATTTTTTTCATCGGTGCGCTCGTCTTCGATAATAATTGCGATTCCCTTATTTAAAAAGGCCAATTCACGAAGACGGCGACTGAGTACGTCATAACTGTATATCACAGAGTTGAAGATACTCGGGTCGGGTGAAAACCGAATTTTGGTGCCCTGCTTTTTTGTTTCGCCGACAATTTTGAGCTCGTTCTGTTTTATTCCCTGCTCGTATGATTGACTGTATATTTTTCCATCCTGATAGACTTCAACCACCAACGAAGATGACAATGCGTTCACCACGGAAACGCCGACACCATGCAACCCACCGGAGACCTTGTATGAATCATTGTTGAATTTACCACCGGCATGTAATTTGGTGAGCACCACCTCCAGCGCCGGCACTTTTTCCGTTTTATGAATACCAATCGGTATACCGCGGCCATTGTCTTCGACACTGACGCTTCCATCCGTGTGGATGATAACGGCAATACGATTGCAATAGCCTGCCATGGCCTCGTCTATACTGTTATCGACAACCTCATAAACAAGGTGATGAAGCCCCGCGACATCTACGTTTCCAATATACATCGAAGGCCTTAACCGTACCGGTTCAAGACCTTCAAGAACATTAATACTACTCTCGTCGTATTTCTTTTCCATTATATTCTCATCGGCATAATAGCACTTAAAAAACTTTCATTTTCTTTGTTCAGCACCAAACAGGGTCTTTCTTCATCGGTCAAGTAAAGTTGAATGTCTTTACCCTCTGAAGCGTTTAGAATATCAATAAAAAATTTCGGGTTAAATGCGATCGTCATCGGCTTTCCCCCAAATTCTATTGATATGTCTTCCTTTGATTCCCCAATGTCAGGATTGCTTGCTGAAATCAGCAACTTCTCATTATCAAAATTAAAAATGGCCGCCTTATAATCCTCTGAAGAAAGGATGGACATACGTTTTAGCATCATTAAAAATTGGGATTTTTCCAGCGTGATGTAGGTTCCTTCCTCTCTTTTGATAATCTCTGAGTAGGCGGGAAAGTCTCCCTCGAGAAGGCGAACAATGATGGTTTCAAATTCTTTTTTAACAATAAAATGATTCTGTTTAACCCCTATTTGAACAATTCCGTCACTGTCGAGAAATTTATTAATCTCGTAAAGTCCCTTTTTAGGAATGAGAACACCTGTCCCGACCGTCAGATCTCCGTCCCCTTCAAAATCGCTGTCCATTAAAGACAATCTGCTTCCATCGGTAGAAACCATTCTGAGAACCTGCGATTTATCATTTCTTTCATGTCGCTCAAGATATATACCAATGATATGCGCCCGTTTATCATCCGATGGGCCGGCAATCATTACCGTTTTTTCAATCATCTTTTTGAGTTTTAGCGAATCGATCTCAAAAAAATGAATGTCTTCTATTTTGGGGGCCGCGGGAAAGTCATCCGGATTCATCCCCACAATATGGTAAAGAACGTTGGCATGGCCTATTTCTATCCATCTGTTTTCAACTTCATTGATGACGATATCGGCACTTGGGAAATCTCTCACGATTTCAAATAGTTTTCTGGCATTTAAGGCGATCGCCCCCTTTTCCTCTATGACGGCCGGATAGGTTCCTTCAAATCCAGCTTCAAGGTCTGTTACAATAAGGGTAACGCTGTCATCGTTGGATTGAATCAACACGCTTTCGGTAATTGCAAGACTGCTCTTGCGCCCGGTCATCCCTTGCACTTTTGACAAAACTTCCTGAATTTCTGTTTTTTTAATGGAAAATTTCATCAGCCGTCCTTTCTATTCAGCGTTAAGATTGAGATCATCAGGCATCCATCCACTTTCTTATATTCGGTAGAACCTTGTTTTTCCAATCAGGCGAAATTCTGGTTTTAATAAAACCATTGTAGAGTTTTTCCATCAATTCTATACCTTTTTCGTAAAGGTATATTTTCTCGAGAATGCCCCCCTCCATATCATCTTCTGTCTCCATGGGTCCGGTTTCGGGCACCTTCATTGTACTGATATTCAGGCTTTCTCCCTTGATGGTATAACGCCATTTTTGCTCGCCGATATTGAAAGAAAGGTTTATTTCACTAACCATCGCCCCTTTTTTTAAAGCCAATTGTGCCTCTTCAAGCCCTGCATCATCCCCTTTAATTGTAACCACCTCAACGGCACCGGTATGTCTGTTTTCAAGTACCAGCCGGTTCCCCATTTCAAAGGATGAAAGTTCTTCATAAAGCTTTGAAAGTCCTTCAAAATCGTTTTCCATCATGAACCAGAGCCATGTCAGAAATTCGTATCCCAGAAATTTATACCGTTCATAGGCAACTGAAACATCAAGCATAGCTTACTCCAAAAATCCCTCAGGTGTAAGGTTTCCCAAAATGTCTTTCTGCTCATCGTTCAAACCAGAAGATAGCATGGCATAGGTATAGGGAAACAGCCGCACCAGGGTTAACCCAAAAGATTCGAGAAAATGTGATTCAAGCGTCTCATTTGCGCTTTTAAGGCTTGAAAAAAACCACAACCATTCTTCTTCATAACTCCACACAATATCATAGATGGCGGGTGATGATGGTGTTTGCCGGTATAAAACTCCCATGACATGATCCTTTAAAATCCGTTTCTCATCCCGGGACAGGAATTTTCGGCCGTTTTCTGCTAATTTTTTGGCTGTTTCCAGTGTTACATATTTTTGAACCGCCTTGGCAGGGACCCTCTTCTGGTCCACACGGAGTGAAAAAATAGCATAAGGACCCACGATAAAGGAGGATTGCTCAAAATCTGGAATAAACGGTTGCAGGGTGGATGTCCACCCAATAGCTTTTTCCGTAACTGTCTGGTCAATTTCCTGAATCGTATGTTCCTTTAACTTTTTCGAAATTGTTTCCGAAATATTGCCCGACAGTTTTCCTTCGACTTTATATCTCGTAATAGAGACACTCGGAGATAAGATGCCCAACTTTCAATACCTCGATTCTACCTTATGATAAATTCTCCGTTGATTGTGTGAAGAAGGCGACAATTTAAAATGGTATCGATCTTGTTACACAATATATTGTGTTGATGAAATATTAAGTCTCGTATATAGCTTTTTTTTAGCATCTATACAAGGAAATTCTAAATTCAAACCAATACTAAAATCATCTGATTTTAAATAGTTATAAAACTATATCATGGCATTTCTTTTTTTTGTAAAATAATACATCCAAACAGAAGGGCCAAAACCTTCCGTGTATGTATGGAATATGCTACTACTCTTTTTTTATATAAAAGAAACATAATAATAATATAGGGCGTCCACCTTGTTAAAAAATGATTTAATTTACTAATATAATATTAAAAAAGTTATATTTTTATTGTTAATAAGATCAACAATAGCGTTGTTTATAAAATAAGCGTTTCATACAACAAAAAAAAAATTGTTGATATCTTCCCCGTTATTGAACAATCATTGATCCGTTGTGAACAACATATCCTACGATAGCTGTTATATTTAATAATGAAATTTATCGGTGATTTACATATTCACTCCCACTTTTCAAGGGCTACCGCCAAAAATCTTGATTTTGAAAATCTTTACATTACTGCCCAACGAAAAGGGATTACCGTGGTGGGAACGGGTGATGTAACCCATCCTGGGTGGTTTAATGAAATAGAAGAAAAGCTCGTATCCGCTGAACCCGGCCTGTTTAAATTGAGGGATGAGTTGGCTGCCGCCTGTGATCAATACATACCGCAGCGATGTCGTGGCCCTGTTCGGTTTATGTTGAGTTCGGAAATCAGCAACATTTACAAAAAAAACGGTAAAACAAGAAAAAATCATAATATCGTTTTTTTTCCGGATCTGACCGCTGCAGAACAGTTTAATGAAAAGTTGGAAGGAATCGGGAATATTCATTCTGACGGGCGGCCTATCCTGGGTCTTGATGCCAAGCACCTTCTTGAAATCACTCTCAGTATTTCAGACCAAGCCTTTCTGGTGCCGGCCCATATTTGGACCCCTTGGTTTTCCCTGTTTGGTTCTAAATCGGGATTTGACAGCATTGAAGAGTGTTTTGAGGATCTAACCCCCCATATTTTTGCAGTGGAGACAGGGCTCAGTTCTGATCCGGTAATGAACTGGCAGGTCTCAAATATAGACGGATTAACATTGATCTCCAATTCTGATGCCCATTCCCCTGCCAAATTAGGCAGAGAAGCCAATCTGTTTGACACCGAGCTTTCTTTTGAGGGGATACGCACTGCCATTGAAACCGGCGATCCCGATCGCTTTCTCGGAACCATCGAATTTTTTCCGGAAGAGGGAAAATATCATTTAGATGGTCATCGGAAATGTAAAATTCGCCTTTTACCGGAAGAGACAGCAACGCTGAAGGGGATATGCCCGGTTTGCAACAAGCCATTAACCTTTGGGGTCCTGAGTCGTGTGGAGGCGTTGGCCGACAGAAAAAAAGGACAAAGACCTTCTCAAAGGCATCCGTATTATCATTTATCCCCCCTTGTTGATATTTTATCAGAGATTCTACAGGTGGGGCCAAACACCAAAAAGGTCAATACCGCCTACAATACCATTCTATCTCAATTGGGCAGTGAACTTACCGTGCTGAACGATATTCCAAAAGAGCAGCTTGATGCCGTTGGGATTCCACTCTTGGGAGAAGGTATCCACCGAATGAGAAGTGGCAGGGTCACCCTTGAACCTGGCTATGATGGGGAATTTGGTACTATCCGGCTGTTTCAGACAGATGAGCGGCAGAAACTGATGGGTCAGAAACCGCTATTCAGTCTTCCCAGTGTGTCCAAACGACACCCCACTCCCCCTCGCGCCGTTTCTCCTCCCGCCCCTATTGCTTCGCATACTGATTCAACTCAAGAAGATGAAACGATTACAACGGTGATTGATGGAAAAACTGATCATCTCTTGGATGAACTGAACTCCGAACAACGAAAGGCGGTCACCTGTGAACCCGGTCCTCTGGTAATCGTTGCCGGACCGGGAACCGGCAAGACCCATACACTGACCCACCGAATTGCCTATCTCATCAAGCAGAATCATGCACCATCGGATCAGATTCTTGCTGTTACCTTTACCAACAAGGCAGCCCGGGAAATGTCTGACAGATTAAAACGTCTCCTGGAAAATAAGGGTCTCCTCCCCTTTGTGTCAACATTTCACGGTCTATGTCTCCATCTGTTGATGGAAGGACATGAGAACAACAGCCTAAGCATTATTGACGAGATTGATCAAAAGACAATCGTTCGTAATGTGGTCAGGCACACCGTATCAAAGGATGAATTAGAAGGGCTTTCCGTTGAGGAAGTTTTTAAAACGATTGTAACGGCCAAACAGAACCTGCTGACGCCCCTGGATTTCTATGGAACTGATGTTTCTAAAAATAAAGTGATTTCAAAAATTTATAAATTTTATCAACAGTATTTGGAAATTCAGGATCTGTTAGATTACGAGGATATTATCGTAAAGGTGGCATTGGGGCTCGAGCACGATCAGGTGTTTAGAGAGGAATGTCAGAACCGATTTCGTCATATTTTTGTTGATGAATACCAGGATGTTAACCAGGGACAATATCGTATTGTTCGCTCCCTCGCCTCTCCGGGCAAACATCTGTGTGTGATCGGGGATCCAGACCAGTCAATCTATGGGTTCAGGGGATCAGATCACCGCTATTTCACCCGGTTTTTAAACGATTATCCGAATGCCAAAGTGGTCAATTTAAATCGAAATTATCGATCGAGTAAAACCATTTTGGATGCCTCCTACAACGTAATTTCAAATTATCAATTAAAATTAAGTAACCATGAAGGGGGGGGACGGATATATTCGCACATCAACGGGCAAAAATCGATTCATCTCCTTGAACTCGGTACGGATCGGGGTGAGGCCATGGCTGTATCGAGGGCCATTGAAGCACTTATTGGTGGTACAGGATTCGATAGTTTTGATTTTGGACGAGTAGATGGCTCCGATTTTACCCGTTCCATAGGCTTTTCAGACATCGCTGTGCTTTACCGAACCGGTGATCAACATCGCATTATTGCAGATGTTTTTTTAAAACAGGGGATTCCTTTTCAAGTCGCAAGCTGTGAAAAAAAAAATGAGGTGGTTGAACTGCGGCAGCTTCTATCTTTGTTTAAAACTATTGAAGGGGTTGGCCACTATGGTGATTTTGAAAGAATCATTAAAGTTTGGTATCCCCGGCTTGTCAAAGAGATCATTTATCGTTTCAGCCATTGGGGTATTCAAAACAGCTTTAAACTAAAACAGGCCCAATATCATGCCGGACGCATCCCGATCCCCGGTGTAAAGAAGCATCATCAGGAAAAATTGATAGATTTTTTTAAAATTTTATCTGGTTTTAAAAAACAGATGAAAGGGCTTTCGGTTGCAGAAAAACTCCGTTTTTTAATTGCCCGAACACGGTTTAATAAGATCCAAAAGGAAAATTCCGATGTGTTGAGATCATTTAAAGGACTATTGAAATCTGCTGCCGGTTATGAGGGGCGGGTGGTGGATTTTTTATCCTCCAACGCGTTGGAAAATGATGTGGATACGGTATCCTTCCAAGCGGAACGGGTTACAATGATGACCATGCATGCGGCGAAGGGACTTGAATTTTCGGTGGTATTTATTGTGGGATGTGAAAATGGTTTTGTTCCTTATTTCAAGGAATCTGAACAGCCAAGCACAGCGGAAGAGAGACGCCTTTTTTATGTTGCCATGACCCGGGCAAAGCACCAGCTTTTTTTATCATGGGCGCAACAACGGCTTCGGTATGGGAAACGTATTTCCCGGGAAGTATCACCCTTTATTTTAGATATCGAAAAAAAGCTGATTTTGCAGGATGCTTCAACATCAAAAGGCAAACCCAAACGTTGCCAAAAACAACTCGAACTGTTTTAACTGATAGGATCAATACGTTATGAGTCGATATTTGTTAATAGACATCGGTGCCGGCACTATGGACGTACTTCTTTTTAACGATACATCCCATCTCCATTATAAGGCAGTTGTAAAATCGCCCGCACGGCTCTTGTCCGAAAAAATAATCAAAATTCCGGGCGATATACTTGTCACCGGATGTGAAATGGGCGGGAGCCCAGTGTCATCCGTTTTAAAGGAACGCGCAACGCATCATCGCGTTTATATGACCGAGGGGGCGGCTGCTACAATAAATCATCAAACAGAGAAAGTGGAGAAATGGGGAATTAAGGTCTTAGATTCTGATGACATACCGGCGTTGAAGGCAAAATATAAATTATCAGAGGTTCATCTGGCGGATTTGAATCTCGACCGAATTAAGAAGATTGTGGAAGGCTTTGGAGAACCTTTTGAATTTGATGCGGTGGGAATTTGTGCCCAGGACCATGGTATCCCGCCCAGCGGTGTTTCCCATATTGATTTTCGCAATCGAATGTTTCAATCAATGCTTGAAAAAGATGCATCTGTTCACAGGCTGCTGTTTCAAAAAGAAGAGATTCCAACCCCCTTTAACCGATTGACGTGTATCGCTCGAAGTGCTAAGGCGATTCCCACCAAGGAAACTTACGTTATGGACAGCGGTATGGCCGCTATGCTGGGGGCTTCGAAGGACCGGCTCGTCACGGAAAAAAAATGCTTTCTGGTACTGGATATCGCCACGTCTCATACAGTGGCGGCCGTTTGGAACCGGCAAACGCTTGCCGGTTTTGTGGAGTATCATACAAAAGACGTAACATCCCAACGAATTGACGGCCTGCTTCGTGATTTGGCGAACGGTCAATTGTCGCACGATAGCATCGTTGCCCAAGGGGGCCATGGCGCATGCGTCATGGAAACGGTGGGATTTAAAAACATCGAGGTTATACTTGCCACCGGACCGAAACGGTTTATGGTTTCGGATAGTTTCCTGGACATCAAGCTCGGTGCTCCCTGGGGGGACAATATGATGACGGGCACCGTAGGGTTGCTTGCGGCAATTTTAGCGCGAAAAGGACGTCATTTTAAAGACTTGAAAACGAACATATGAGCGTTCCCCTCGGCGGGGAACTTGCCTTAATTCTGCCCATAGGCCATTGAAAACGAATATGAAATCACGCCTGAAGATATCGAAAACCTGTCTTCTCGTTATCCTGCTATTTTTTATGGCAGTTCCCAACGGGTATGGAAATATTTATCTGTTTATCAACCAGGAAGGGGATCTAATCTACACCAACAGACCGACGGCATCTGACAATAAGGTGTTTGTCAAAAAAAAACCTTCGCCTGCATTGCTTCAAAAAATACCAGCTAATTATGACCATATCATCGCCCGGGCAGCCAGACGTTTTGGACTCTCCGTATCCTTGATTAAAGCAGTTATTAAAGCAGAGTCCGATTATGACCCAATGGCAACGTCAAAAACCGGGGCAATGGGGTTAATGCAAATAATGCCGGATAACGCCAGTCGATTTAAATTGAAGGATCCCTATGATCCCCATGAAAACATTATGGCCGGCGCCCGATATTTAAAAAACTTGGTAACCCGTTTTGATGGAAGGATTATCCTGGCCCTTGCTGCCTATAATGCCGGTCCCGGCACCGTGGACCGATACGACACGATTCCACCCTACGAGGAAACAGAGCTGTTTGTGGAAAGGGTGATGACATACTACTATGTTTTGAAAAATCGCCGTTATTAGACGCCTGCCCGTGATCCGAGTATATTTTATTTAGGAGGTTACCTTGACCCTGCCATAACTTTCAATGGCCACCGTACCGGTCTTAAAACAATTGAAAAAGGTATGGGCCTCCTGGTAAGAACGAAGAAATAGTGAAATGGCGACCCCAGGCACTTCCTGACGTTTTTTTACAATGGCGGAGAGATGTTCTATTCGAAACCCGCCTGAGATGCCGGAAAGGCGATCGATAACATCAGATATCGTCGCATTTATAATTCGAAGATCGAAAAATACAGGAAAAGGCCAGTTTTCTTTTTCCTGCCACTCAACACGCAGCATTTTTTGTTTATTCAGTTCCCGGCGATCAATCAGGTAATGGCAGTCAGATCGGTGAAATGCAACGCCTCGCTCGCTCAATGCTGCCAGTACGTCTGATTCACCGGGATATGGTTTACAACATTTTGAAAATTTATGAACCGCCCTGTCAAAATCTGAAACATAGAGGGTATTTTGGTCTGTTTGGGAGGCGTTGGTTGATAGCGGTGGAATCGGTTTTTGGATATGATCCTCGAGATAGTAGAGAATTACACTGCTCGATAAAGAGTCCTGACCGATGCGAATGTAAAGCTGTGAAAGATCTTTTATATGAAGAAAATTCAGGATGAGAGAAACGGTTTCGTCTTCAAGAATGTTCTCTGGATATCCTTTTCGGTTGATTTCCTGTAAAAGAGTTTCTTTTCCGATCTTTTTGGCATAGGCTTGTCTGCGTTTTTGGAGTAGTTTGTTTACCGCACTGCGTGCTTTGGGCGTAATGCACTTGTATTCAATATCGGAATCGACTTCCAAGGGTTCATAGGAGGTTATTATTTTAACCACGTCACCATCATTCAGGGTATGGGTCATATTGACCCGGATGCCGTTTACATAGGCGCCTCCGCAATAGTCGCCTAGCGCGGAATGTATTTTGTATGCAAAATCCAGAACAACACTTCCCCGGGGCAGGTAATGAATATCCCCTTTGGGTGTAAATAAAAACACCTCCTCACCACTTGAGAGGCGAATCAGATCTTTTCGGTGCGGTGCGGCACCGGCGTACTCACCAATATTTCTTAATAAATCGCTTATCTCTTCCAAATATGATTCCTGTTGAGGGTTGTTCGTGTCCAGTTGATATTTCATGCCGGAATTAGCCCTCAAATCAAAAGTCTTGGTCCGAAGTTTGATCAGGTAATCGTTGCCTCTATTGTTTATTCTGACATGAAGGCTTTGATAGCCATTCGGTTTCTGGTTAGCGATATAGTCACGGATACTTTTCGGTACCGGTGTAAACCGGCTGTTAATAATCCCGAGGCCGGCGTAACAGTGAAGGACATCTTCAGTGTCCATTACAATGGTAAAATCCGCCCGATTCTCCGCATTCGATTGCGCCAGCGTTTGGCGGATTTGAGAATAGTATGGACCGAGGCCCTTTACCCGGGATCGAACCGTTATCGGGCAAGGCAGAGATGAAAACGCGTCTTGAAGTTGGTCGTGTATTTCCTTGATTTCAACCGAGTTTCTCAATTCACGAATGGCACCCAGTATTTTTTTGCTTTTCCGTGGAAAAAGATGGGTCAAGGCTAGGTTATATAAATGGCGTTTTATGGGAAACATATTGAGTTTTGCCGCCAGTGGTGCATAGACTTTTAGGGTTTCCAGGGCAATACGGCGCCTTTTTGAAACCGGTAGGCTGCTCAGGGTCCTCATATTGTGAAGTCGATCCGCCAGTTTTATCAGCAAAACCCCCAGCCGACGACTGGCGCTGACAAATATTTTACTGTGGGTCAGATCGCTCTGGGTGGCGCGATCAAACCGTTGGAGAGAAAGCTTGGTGCAGCCATCCACCAATTCAGCAACGGTCTTTCCGAACCGGGATTCGATATCCAGCAGCGTCACCGCGTGAACATCTTCCACCACGTCGTGTAAAAGGGCGGCGGCAATGAGTTGGGGGTCTTTGACCTTGAAATCTCGAATGAGTATTTCCGACACTGCCACCGGATGATTGAAATACGGTTCACCTGATTTTCTGAACGCACCCTCATGCTGTTGGTGGGCAAAGGTAAGTGCTTCCATAATGAGGGGTACCTTTTCAACAGGTTTCCGGAGGGATTTAGAAAGTAGGCGTTGGTATTGTTTCAAATATGAAGAGGGGCTGGAAGCAGCGTCTTTATCGGTTTTATGGGGTGGGGTATCAGACATAGTAATAAAAACAGGTGGTTTTCGTTTTAGGAAAATAGGTACCGGGCCAAAGCTGGTTTGCGTATGCTTTGATTACACTAGGAATATGACATAAGCGGCTGTTCAAATCAACACCAGGGAAGACCCTCATCAGGAAAATTGAGGCCAAAAAAAAGCTTTCATCTGAAGAGGCTTCACATGAAAGCTTTTAACTTTTTTCGCCGATCTTGGAGGGTATTACATCATAAAACTCCACAAAATACCGGCGCAGATGGCCGATCCGATGACTCCGGATGAGTTGCACGCCATGGCGTGCATGAGCAGGAAGTTGGAGGGATCTTCCTTCTGACCCACCAGATGGACCTCCCGGGCGGATCCGGGTACGGCGGAAACACCGGCCGCGCCGAGCAGGGGATTGATTTTTTCCTTCATGAACAGGTTCATGATTTTGGCGAAAAGCACCCCTGAAGCCGTGGCGATGCTGAAGGCCACAGCGCCAAGGAAAAAGATGCTCACGGATTTGGGAGTCAGAAACACATCCCCCTGGGTGCTTGCGCCCACCGTGAATCCTAGAAAAATAGTGGCGGTATCGATGATGGCCGTACGGGCGGTCTGGGCCAGCCGCTCCACGACGCCCGACACCTTCATCAGGTTACCGAAGAAAAAGGGACCCAAAAGCGGAATGGATGCAGGCGCCAGAAAGCAGCAGAGGATCAGTCCGATGACTGGGAACACCATGATTTCCTTCTTTGACACCTCCCGGGGATCCGGCATGTGTATGAGGCGTTCTTTGCGGGTAGTCAAAAGGCGCATGATCGGCGGCTGGATAATTGGAATCAGCGCCATGTATGAATAGGCGGCAATGGCGATGGGACCGATCAGATGGGGGGCGAGCTTGGCGGTCAGAAAGATGGATGTGGGACCGTCCGCCCCCCCAATAATGGCGATGGCGCCCGACTCTTCCGGTGAAAACCCAAGGGCCATGGCACTGAGCAGCGTAAAATAGATTCCCATTTGGGCAGCAGCCCCCAGGAGCATGAGCTTTGGCCGGGCCAGCAAAGAGGAAAAGTCGGTCATGGCGCCGAGCCCCAGAAATACGATTGACGGATATACGCCTGTTGTTACCCCGAAGTACAGGTAGTGAAGCACGCTGTTGGGTTCATAGATGCCGAGTCCAAATCCCTTGAAAAACGGGATGTTGCCCACCAGAACACCAAAACCGATGGGTAAAAGAAGCAGTGGTTCATACTCCTTGGCAATGGCAAGATAAACGAACAGTCCACCGACAAAGAGCATGATGATTTGCCGGTAATCCGCCAGGAAATAACCGGTGTTGGATAAAAACTGAAGTAACAAATCCATGAGAGTTCCCTTTAATAACTTTTTATACTGTTGTTAGGTCATACCCGGGGCTGCTGAAAAAGGCTGATATCGCTCCGGCCATCCTACTTGCGTCATCCGAACGAAACCCTTTATCCGATGACGCACAGGGTATCTTCTTTGGCAACGGTATCTCCACTGGCAAAATGAATGGATGTAATTGTACCGCCCACAGGCGCCGGCAGGGTATTTTCCATCTTCATGGCCTCCAGGATCACCACCGTGTCACCTTTGCTAACCGTATCGCCGACTTGCTTCTCATACCTAACGATCATGCCGGGCATGGGGGCCGTAATGGCCGTTCCAGATCCTGTGGCCGCTGGCGCAGGTTCTTGCGGCGAAGCTTTCGGCGCTGCCGGAGCAGACGCCGGTGGTGGTGTGGCAGGTTCTGGGGATGGGGCTGGTTCGACAACCGCCGGGCCAGGTGGCTCTGGTGTGAAGGAGGCCGGGGGTTCTATGGGGATCATGGTCCCCTGGGGGTCCCAGAAGAACATGCCCCCGCCATCAGGAACAAGCTTGCCCTTTTCCCTGAAGCTTCTTATGGTCAGATGGGGATGGGGAAAATCCGCTTTTGCCGTCAGTTTATAGAGGTCCATGAGGGAAAACGGCTGTTCTAGCCGTTCGATCAGCGGCTCGTAGGCTGCGACCGTCTGTTCCAAGTCCGTCAGGCTCACCTCGGGCGTTTTTACTTTTATATCGGCTTCCTTTTCAGCTTCTATGCCAGCATCCGCAGACTCGGTGTCCGGGGCTTTTGTCTTTTCAAATAAAGCTATTACCTTGGGAAGCTGGGAAATGATAATTGCCAGAACCGAAAGGCCCGCCATGACAATACATCCCCCGGTAACGGCCATTGCCCATCCGTTGTTTGCGGCGATCGCAGCTAAACCAGTCAATATATACCTCCTTTGTACTTAAAGATCCCCGGCGGCAGCCTTTGCACGGTGCTCATCGGAAATCTTATTGATTTTTTTCATTATTTTCTCGCCCAAGGTGTTATTGTTCTGTATCAGCTGGTAAAAATCATGGCTCGAGATATACAGGACATCTCCGCTGGTTTCAGCTTCGGCGGTTCCGGTGTAGGTGAAGGGTCCGATCACCGTGGACCATCCGATCACCGTGCCGGGAGTATCCAGGGTGTATGATCCGCCATGTTCCAGGGAAATTTTGTAGGTGCCTGACTGGATGACAAAAAAAGTTAATGCCGGCGTTCCCTGCTTCAGTAGGATTTCGCCTTTTTCCACGCTCCTGGATGTGAGAAGGTTGGCAAACTGTTCCAGCTCTTCGTAGGTCATGCCCTTAAAAAACCCCAATGACTCAATGACCTTGACATCGACTGACATGGCGGCCTCCGTTTTTAATTGATAATCACACAGAAGGCCGGGCACTCCGGTACATGGCCGGCATTCTTCTGAGAATCACATATGCCCCCCTGCCGGGCAAGCCGTTCACTTTCGGCAACATGCATGGGCAGCATTAAGGGGACAAGTTTTCCAATTCGTTCGGCTCCTGTTCGCCGAATAAAGCAATTGTATTCAGCGTATCAACGTCCACAGTCGAGGGAGGAGCCTTTCCTGTGAACAAAACAGGTCCTTAATAAAGTTAATAAACGTAAACTCTCAAATTATCAATAATGCCTTTTATGTGTCAATAAAAATTTCAGAATTCCGGCAGGTGGGTGCTCAGCGCAAGAAATCCCTGAGCTGTTCGAGTTCTTCACGGATCTCCGCCAGGAGTTCGTTGGGCGGTTTCTGAACGGATGTGGTTGCATTCGATTGAATGTGTCGCCGGGCACCCTGTATGGTAAACTTTTTATTATAGAGCAGATCTTTGATTGTAAATATCAGCTCGATATCTTTTTTACGGTATAACCGTTGCCCCGACTCGGTGCGTTTGGGACGGATTTTTTTAAACTCTGATTCCCAAAAGCGAAGCACATAAGCGGGTACACCGGCGATATCGCTCACCTCTCCGATCTTGAAATAGAGTTTATCCGGTATGTGGGGTGCTGATTCGGACTTGTTTTCCATAATCACGGCAACTCGTTTAACGGCCCGCGGTTAGGGTAGATCAGCGTTAAATTCCTTGATAATTTTGTCGCAGATTGTTTTATGCAGCTGATTTACCCGTTCATCGTCCAGCGTCTCTGTGGCCGAGCGATATGTAATTCTGAAAGATATGCTTTTTTTACCCTCTGGAATTGGTTGCCCATCAAAAACGTCAAAAAGATAGGCTTGCTCAACCAGTGTTGTATCGGCTGCTTCCACCTGTTCCAGTAATTGGTACGATTCAATATCGTGGTCAATAATAAGCGTAACATCTCTCCGGATGGCCGGGAATTTTGAAATGGATGCCACTTTTCTGGCCTTAGATCGAAGTTCTTTCACCTTAGCAAGGTTCAACTCAAAAATAAAGGCCGTTTGTTTCAGACCAAACGCGCCAAGAACATCCGGGTGAATTTCTCCCACAATTCCCACCAAACGCTCATTATGAAGGATTTGCGCCGCATGGCCAGGGCGTAAATAGGGGTTATCGGCGCTTGGCATTCCGGTAAACTTCGACGGTTCGATTCTGAGGCTGCGCAACAGTGCCTCGACAATTCCCTTGATATCATAAAAATCACATGCCGTTTCCTTGCCATACCAGCCGGTATCCATCGTGTTGCCTGTCCAAAGGCCGGCAAGCAGCTCTGTTTCTTCTGGCAGTTCCTGACCCGGGCAATCGATAAAAATTTTCCCCACCTCGAAAAACCTCAAGTTCTTTTCCTGTTTGGCCAGATTTCGCCCCATGGTGTCAAGAAGGCCAGGTATCAGCGTGGTTCTCATGACGGTCTGGTCTTCGCTCAACGGGTTTAAAATTTGGACTAGTTGCTGTCTGCTGTCAGATTCCGGCAGGCGAAGCTTTCGGCAGGCACGGCTGTCGATAAAACTGTAGTTAATGGCCTCGAAAAAGCCATATCCGATCATTTTTTGGCGAACGATGTTTCGAAGGGCCACAGCGCTGTCGCTTCGGCCGCTGGCTGAAGCGGCGACCGGCATGGTGGTGGGAATGTTATTATAGCCGTAAAGCCGGGCAACTTCTTCCATTAAATCTTCAGGTCGAGACAGATCCACCCGGTATGACGGGATGTCAAAGGAGAGTACGTCTGGATCGCCGTCTGTAGCGGAGGATGGCGCGATAATTTCAATTCCAGAAAGAAGCGATTCAATTCTTTCCCGGGAAAGATCTGTTCCCAAAAGGCGGTTGGTGGCACTGACCGGAAGAGAGATGGTTCGGTCAGGCACCGGCTTCGGGTGTTCATCGAGAATACCGGTAACGCTCGTGCCGCCGGATACCGCCAGCATCAAAGCCGATGCGCGACAAAGGGCTTTAACCGTACCCTGGGGATCGATTCCTCTTTCAAAGCGATAGCTGGCATCGGTACTGAGACCCAGTTTTTTGGACGTTTTACGAACACTGGTTGGGTTAAAGTAAGCGCTCTCTATCAGCACTCGGGTGGTGGTGTTTTCTATTTCCGAGTTAGCGCCCCCCATAACACCGGCAAGGGCCACAGGCTTTTCGCCATCGCAAATCAACAGCATATCATCGGAAAGCTTGCGGTCTTTTTGGTCGAGGGTGGTGAAAACCTCTCCCTCATGGGCCGTTCTTACCACGATGCGCTGTCCGGCAAGTCGGTCAAAATCAAAGGCGTGCAATGGCTGGCCGGTTTCCATCATCACGAAATTGGTAACGTCCACGATGTTATTAATGGGTCGAAGGCCGATGGACAACAACCGTTGTTTCAACCACATGGGGGATGGCTGCACCGTTACATCCTTTAGCAACTTTGCAGCATACCGGGGGCAGTGATCAGATGCATCAATCGTTACGGTGGAAACGCCTGCGATGTCGCCGCCGGGTGTTTCAAGTGAAACGGTCGGATAGGTAAGCGGTGCTTTCTGGATAGCGGCGACCTCTCGCGCGATACCAATGATGCTGGTACAATCTGGGCGATTGGGTGTTAAGCCGATTTCAAATACCGGGTCTGTTAAGGAAAGTGCCTTGGCAAGACGGGTACCGGGCGTTGCGGTGGTTTCCAGCACCATGATACCATCGGTATCATCGGTAATGGCCAATTCCTGGCCGCTGCAAATCATGCCCTCTGAGACCTCACCGCGAATAGCCCCCTTTTTCAACACCATTCCGTTTGGAAGTTCGGTACCGGGAAGAGCAACGGGAACGAGCTGGTCTTTTGCGACATTCGGGGCGCCGCAGACCACCTGCAGGATTTGATTACCAACATCAACCCGACAACAGCTGAGTTTATCGGCATTGGGGTGTCGATTCACCTCAATGACATGGCCAACAAGGACCGTTCCCAGGTAATCATAAAAATCTGAAAGGGTTTCAACTTCGAGCCCGGCCATGGTCAACGCATCGGAAAGCGCCTGGGAGTCGAGTTCAATGGGGACGTAATCTTTAAGCCAGCTTATGCTAACCTTCATAATCTGTTACCTCAATAGATCGGCAGCCGGTTGCACATTCAATCTCAAGATCGGCTGGGATGAAACGGTATGTTTTTGTTTGTGAGAAAAAGAATTTTTCTAAAACGAGATAAATTGGCCTAGAAACCGAATGTCATTGTCAAAGAAAATGCGGATATCTTCAATGCCGTATTTCAACATGGCGATTCGTTCTATTCCCAAACCAAACGCAAAACCGGTAATTCGGGACGTGTCATATTCCACGTTTTCAAAAACCGCCGGATGAACCATGCCCGCCCCAAGTACCTCGAGCCATCCGGTTTGTGAGCAAACACGACACCCGGAACCGCGGCAGATAACACATTGAATATCGACCTCTGCACTTGGTTCGGTAAAAGGAAAAAAACTGGGCCGAAACCGTATGGCGGTTTGGTCATCAAAAATATGATGAACGAACGTTGTGAGCACCCCCTTCAGGTCCCCAAAGGAGATATTCTCTCCGGTCATGAGGCCTTCTACCTGATGGAACATTGGTGTATGGGTAATATCCGAGTCACACCGGTAAACTTTCCCTGGCGCAATGATTCTTACAGGTGGCGGATATTGTTTCATGGTGCGGATTTGAATAGGCGAGGTATGGGTTCTGAGAACGACATTTTCGGAAACATAAAACGTGTCCTGCATATCTCGTGCAGGATGGTTTTTGGGAATATTAAGGGCTTCGAAATTATAATAATCGGTTTCCACCTCTGGCCCTTCGGCGATGTCAAAGCCAAGCCGAATAAAGATATCGCTAACTTCCTCCATAACGAGTGTAATGGGATGCAGAGCGCCCTGGGACCGCTGTCGGCCGGGCAAAGAAACATCGATACCCTCTTTGCTTTCGAGAGAAGCATCTTTAAATCGGTTTTCAGCATCCTCAAAAGCGTTTGCCAACAGGTTTTTCACCTCGTTGGCCTGTTTTCCAGCCATCGGCCGCTCTTCAGCCGGAAGTTGTGATATGGATCGCAAGAATTGGGTGATTTGGCCTTTTCGGCCAAGGTATTTAACCGATAGCGCCTGCAGCGTCTCCTGATCCGTTGTGCTGGATAACGCTTCAAGCGCCTCTTCTTTTATTTGCTGAAGGCTTTTATTCACACGTATACATACCCGGTTTTCTAAAAATCAGACCCTTTTCGGGTTTCAAGCATTCTGTTGTAATGGACCGGTTTACAGATGCGCCTTTACGAAAGTTGTTTGGCCGCCAGCTGTGCAATTTGCGAAAAACCCTGGGGGTCGGAAATTGCCAACTCCGCGAGCACTTTTCGATCCAATTCTACACCGGCAAGTTTCAAGCCATGAATGAACTTGCTGTAAGACAGATCGTTGAGCCGGGTTGCCGCATTGATGCGGGTAATCCATAACTTTCTGAAATCTCGCTTTTTTTGTCGCCGATCCCGGTAGGCATACATCAGCGCCTTATCGACGGAATCTGCTGCTGTTCTAAAAAGCTTACTCCTGCCACCCCGAAAACCTTTGGCCAACTTGAGAACTTTGTTTCTTCTTCGTCTGGCCTTGAAGCCTCTCTTTACTCGCATGGTTTATCTCCTTGCTATCCTACAACACCATTTTTCATCGATGTTTCGTGATCACTTCTGGTAATTAAATAAAAAACATCCTTACCCATTGGGAAGGAGCAGTCTCAATTCTTTCATGTTTGTTTTGTCAGAAATCTGACCCTGCCGGAGACTCCGTTTACGTTTGGTGGTCTTTTTGGTCAGAATGTGACTTGCATGAGACTTAAAAAATTTGAATTTACCGGAACCGGTTTTCTTAAACCGTTTGGCCGCGGCCCTGTTCGTCTTAATTTTTGGCATCGCTATTCTCTCCTTGTAAAAATATTGAAAACCGTTTGCCGAAACACCCACCAAGATTCATTTCGGCTTGCGGTTTTTTCTCATATCGCGCATGAAACATGAAAATTGATGGCGTGAGCTATCGATGCTTGCGCCCACGCCACGGTATCGTGCACACGCTTTCTTCGGGTTCTGAAGCCCTGTTCAGTATTTATGAGGGAGGCAGTCGCTTAATAAGAGTTACTTTGGCGATAAAACCATAATCATAGTTCTACCTTCAAATTTGGGAGGTTGCTCCAAGACAGCAACATCTTCTGTTCTCTCAACGATCGACTGGAGCAAGTCTCTTCCTCTGTTGGCGAGGCTTATTTCCCGCCCCCGGAACATGACGGTCACCTTGACCTTGTCCTTTTTATCAATAAACTTCTTGATATGGCCAATTTTTGTTTGCAGGTCATGTTCTTCCGTTTTTGGGCGAAGCTTAATCTCTTTTACTTGAAATGTTGCTTGCTTCTTTTTTGCCTCTTGTTGCTTTTTGGTCTGTTCATATTTGTACCGCCCGTAATCCATAATTTTACAAACAGGCGGGTTCGCATTGGGCGAAACTTCCACAAGGTCTAGACCAAAATTAGCTGCCGCAGCCAGTGCCTTTTCAATCGGTATAACGCCTACTTGGTTTCCATCAGGGTCTATAACCCTGACCTCTCTGGCCCGAATCATATTGTTGATATTTACCCGGTTGGTCTTGCTGTACCGATTGTTTCCTTTTGATATAGCTATCCTAAACCTCCTCCTTTAAACTGTTTGCCTTAAGAGCTTTTTCTTTAAGACGCCAATCAATTCCTCAAAAAGTCGATCTTGCCTTAAAAAAGCGCTGTAGATAAACAAATAGATGACTGAATTATCCAATAAGGCTACGAATTGCAAGAAAAAAATGCAAGAAAAAATTGAATTTATACAGGAAGAAACCCCAACTGAAACATCGTTGACCATGTAAAAGAAAAGGTTACGTTGAAAAAGTTGCTGTTTCAGGAGGCACCGGCCCTGCCTGCTGGAGGGTGTATTTTGCCAGGAGTGTGCCATCCAGATAATCGGTTGCTGGATTTGAAAAAAAGGCCTGAAACAATTCAAGGCTCTCCTGCCGCAATATACCCGGAACCAGCGTTACTGTCCGCCGTTGGTAAAGTGCTGGCAAATGGTGCAGCGGGCAGCGGGTGCCCCCCCCCATCACATCTTCGTAAGCATATACCACTTTGGGGATACCGGCAATAAGCAGGGCGCCATAGCACATCAGGCAGGGTTCCAGTGTGGAATAAAGCGCTATTTTTTCAGGATCGAACCGATGGTTGAGGGTGGACAACTGCCGCAAGGCCCTCATTTCCGCATGGTCCAACTCGTTCCGATCACCGGTCACCGTATGGATCCGGGCACCTGTTGCAATGATTTTCCCGTCATGTACCAGGATGCACCCCACCGGAAACTCATCGTTCTGGAGTGAATTTTTGGCAAGGTCCAGGGCCTTAGCCATAAAAAAATCGTCTGAATCTTTCATATGAGGTTTCATCTATATATCAAAAGCGTTTGTATTCATAAACGGTGGTTCCGTTTCATAGTGATTATCAGGAAATCCTACAGATGGTATCATCACAGGGGCAGGCCCCTTCCACCTCGTACGTGTATAAAATTCTAGATTCCATCTCTTGTTGCCTTTCTGTCACACCCGGCCAGGTAAACCGCTGCATTCGGTCCATCAAAAAAGATCGATCAGGGATCCCCTCCAGCCCCTCTGCGAGTCTCCGGCCGGAGTCGCCTGCAAGAATGTCTGCCATGCGGCCGTTTGTCACCACCACCACCGGTATTTGATAGGGCGCAGCGAGTCTTGCCAAGGCCAGCGCAGGGCGGTGGCGGGTGGTGATGGAGCCGGGGGCATACTTTACGATCATACCGGTTCGTTCATTAATCCGGATCTGAAAATCGAGCGGTACCCACGCTTTATGACCCCCTGCCACGGCAAGAATTTTTTCCCGGGCCACCAACTCTGATTTCTGAAACTGCTTATGTTCCACAAGCCATTTTGCCAGTTTTTGCCGCAATCGCTCGTCGTGGGTATCTGTTAGGGTCTCACCGGTGAGATAATCACGCAGTTCCCCCAGGATAAGGTGATGGTTTCCCATGTATTATTCTTTTCCCTGTCATAATAAAGTCTCTTTACAACGCCAGTTTAATATGAAAATGTTATTAACTTTCACTTGGATTGTCAAAAACACATTTGCGGTGACGTTTCAATCTCAACGATCACCTAAATATTTTAGCGAACAGGTATCATGACTTCCATTCGAGAGGAATATGAAAGAAGAGAAAAAAGCTTTTTATCACCCCTCGGTTGTGCGTGTTTAGATTCACGGGGGCGAAGGAAAGCTGAGGCGCCCTGCCCTGTCCGGACCGCCTTTCAACGGGATAGAGACAGAATTGTGTATTCGAATGCCTTCCGGCGGCTGAAACACAAAACCCAGGTTTTTTTGGCGCCATTCGGGCTGGGAGACCATTACAGAACGCGATTGACCCACACCCTCGAGGTGGCAGAGATTGCCCGAACGATCACCCGGGCCCTTCGGCTAAATGAGGACTTGGCCGAAACCATTGCATTGGGACACGATCTGGGGCACCCGCCGTTTGGCCACAGTGGCGAGACCGTCCTTCGAGAGATATACTCAAGCCATTTTTCTCACCAAAAACAGAGTCTTCGTGTTGTGGATAAGCTTGAAAATAATGGGAGGGGGATGAACCTCACATACGAAGTGCGCGATGGCATCCTGAAGCATTCCAAGGGGTATGGAAAAATTATTTCTAGCAGCCCGTCTAAAATGGCTGTGACCCTCGAAGGGAGAATTGTACGGGTGGCGGATATTGTGGCGTATTTGAACCATGACCTGGATGATGCGGTTCGAAGCGGTGTGATTCGGTTTGACCAGGTTCCCAAATCCGTACTTGAAGTTCTCGGGAAAACCCATTCTGACCGAGCCACAACAATGATCCATGATGTTATCTTTTGTAGCCAGCCAACGCTTAATGGGCCGATTGAACTTAAAATGAGTGATCACGTTTACGGCGAAATGGCCGTGTTAAGAGAATTTCTATACACGGAAGTCTACCGATCCCCCCGGGTCCACAATGAGTTCCTCAAAGCGAAAAAGATACTTTTAGACCTTTATAACTACTTTCTCGAAAACGAGAAAAAGCTCTGGGAGGAACTGATACGGATGGAGATGGACCGGTGCCACGGTGAAGATGCGCCCAAGGAGCGAATCGTCTGTGATTTTATCGCCAGTTTGACCGATCGCCATGCCCTCGATCTTTACAAAAAAATCTTTTTTCCGGCCCCAGCGGTATGACCACCCAAGGAAACCCACGATGAACAGGGCGCCAATGTTACCACAACTTTTAAATAAGATGGCTGCTGTCTACGCCTATATGGACCGGGAATACGAGACAGCTGCGGCCCATTATGGGTTTCATTGTGATGGGTGCCAAGAAAACTGTTGCCGCACCCGATTTCACCATCACACGGTAATAGAGTACCTTTACCTGATGGCAGGGGTTGAGCGGTTGGCGGAGCCCCATCGGACGGTTGCCATTCAGAGCGCTCGGCAAGTGTTGCAGGCAACCGAAAAGGCGCTACGAGAGAACCAACCGGTAAGAGAGATGTGTCCGTTGAATGAAAACGGTCTGTGTCTGGTATACCCATGGCGTCCGATGATCTGCCGACTCCATGGGCTTCCCCATGAGCTCCGTGGCGCCCATGGAAAGGTGCTCCGTGGGGTCGGGTGTGCACAGTTTGATTTGCAAACCAGTGGCGCGACAGACTATCATTTTGACCGGACCCCGATTTACCAAAAGATGGCGATGCTGGAGAAAGAAGTTCGTCAAGTGACCGGCATCACACAGAAAATAAAGATGACCATCGCAGAAATGTTAACGACCGATAGATTACTGTAGCCAGGAGCGAACCGAAGCAGATTTTCATGAAACAGATAGATCCTAAAGATATTGATTGTCTATCGGGGCAGAAAATTGGCCCCGGTCAAACCTTTCATTTCCGGTGCCATCCGAACATCGTCTGCTTTAATCGATGCTGTCGGAATTTGAATCTATTTTTATATCCTTATGATGTGCTTCGTCTTAAGAAAAACCTGTCCATATCTTCGGATGCCTTCATCGAAAAGCACGTGGATGTGGTCATGCGGGAGGGGAACCATTTTCCGGACGTTCTACTGAAAATGGCCGAAAAGAAGGAAAAAACATGCCCTTATTTAACAAAAGAAGGCTGCGCCGTATATCCGGATAGGCCGGATGCCTGCCGTACCTTTCCTTTAGAGATTGGCATGCGCTATCATGACGACAGCAGGCCCATCGAGCCGGTCTATTTTTTCAGGCCGCCTGATTTTTGTAATGGCCCCGGGGAGGATGCTACTTGGACAGCGGAAACATGGTTAGAGGACCAGGCGGCAGAGACCTATAACCGGATGACCGCCCAGTGGTCAGCGGTGAAGGGCTTGTTCGGGAAGAACCCCTGGGGGGTCGGCGGCATGGGAGACCCAAAGCTCAAGATGGCCTTTACGGCGGCCTACAATGTTGATAAATTCAGAGAGTTTGTTTTTGAGAGCAGCTTCTTGAAGCGATACAAGGTGGCGTCTAAAACCCTCAAGAAGATCAAGCGAAGCGATACGGCGCTCATGCTCCTGGGGTTTTCCTGGATCAAGCTCTTTGTGTGGGGAAAACCATCTGCCGACATTAAGGTGAAGGGGCGATAACGCGTTTTCAAGCGTCGAGCGCCGGCGCTCGAAAAGTAGCATCGAAATTGAACCCCATCACACCACCCCTTTGGGCAGGGGGCCAACGTCTTCTCCCCCCAGTATGTACCCGCCGTCGATCCGGATCACCGAGCCGGTCATAAATGGTGCTTGGGTCAGAACAAACCGGACGGCTGCGACTACATCCGCAATGGTGCCATTGCGTCGAAGTAGAGTATGATCCAGCAAGGCCTGTTTCTGGTCTTCGGTCAACAGGCCCCATCCCCGTGTATTTTCAGCGTGCCGTGTGTCCATGAGGCCCAGCATGATTTCATTGACGCGAACTTCAGGCGCGCCCATCCGGGCCCAGGTTTCAGTTAAAAGAGATATGCCGCGATTGGCAGCGGCGTATCCGTCATTGAATACATGTTGTGCCGGACCGCTTCGGCCCACGATACCGGCAATGGAAGAGATGTTGATGACCGATCCTGCACGGGACCGCTTGAGGTGGGGCAAGGCAGCGTCAAAGACCCAGCGCTTGGCACGAAGGGTGGTGGCCAGCTCGAGGTCCCACTGTTCTTCCACATAAGGGCCATGCACCACCGGCCAGCCCCCCCGCTCGATGTTGTTGATCAGAATATCGAGCTGGCCAAATGTTTCGATGACGTGGCCCACCATCCCGGGAATTTTTGCAGTATCCAGAAGGTTTATGTTTTGAATAAGATGGGGGACACCGGTTTGGGCCAGATCCTGTTCCAAGGCCGGAAGGCTTTCCTCCCAGTCATAATGGGTTGCGGCCACCCTGACTCCCTGACGGGCAAGGTCGAGGGCAATTTGTTTGCCGATGCCTTTCACGGCACCCAATACCAGTGCGACTTTGTTTTTCAGGTCCATATCCTATCCTGGTAAATGCCTTCTGGTTGTACGGTTGTGTCATGAGGTTAGACCGCCATAGGCGGTGCTAATCTTTGAAAAGAACCTGCTTAATCCAGGAGAGTCCGACTTCGAGCAGCGCAACGTCATCCTCCTTGATGCGTGCGCGGGTATCGCCGTCAAGATCTGCGTCATCCAAAAGGCCTTTTTCAAAAATATGGCGCCTAAAATCATCCATGTCGTAACAGGCCAAATGAAAAAACCGTACTGATTTTGGATCCAAGGGGCCTGGTTTTAGGCTGTTTTTCAATTGTATGATTTCCATGAGCTGGTCGTTCATTTGGTTGTATTCGGCAAGGCCCTGGTCTTTGACCCATTGGTCTGCCGTCCAGGCGCGCTCTTGGGTCGTGCCAAGACAGTGTGGCTCCTTTAAAAGGTAGTAAAGCTCGGTGGTTTCTCCGGTTTCACGTGATCGGGTGACCATTCTGGCAAGGGGGTACATCCGGCAGGAAGAGGGCCTGTTTTCATAAACCCCACAGCCGCCAGTCTCCAAAAACGGGCAGGCAAACCCGGTGCTTCGTTCCGTTTTAAGCGTTATGATCGGCAGACCTGTTCCAGGTCCAAGGTGGCTTTCGGTGTATTTTGCGAGGAAATCTTTTGCTGAAAGCTCGAAATGGTGTTTGAGCCGAAGGATATCATACGGTGTAAGAAACTGGTTCAGGTCCCGGCAGCATTGATTAAAGCAGGAAATAGCGGGATGACACGCAAACCCGAAGGTCTCTGTGGGTGATAAAGGCTCTAAAGGTTCTTCCATCTGTACCTCTTTTATTTTGTAGGTGTGAGAAATCACGGTTACATAAACTTGAATGTGCCCTCTGTAAGGGATTTTGAAAAAGAGGTAGCATGTTCCCGATGGAAGTCAACCAAAAAGAAAACTGTGATGCGACAGGCCTAAAAAAAATGAATGGCGGTGACCAAATAAATTTGATTTATTAATTTAACGACTGCAAAATAAATTCGATTTTTATTTTCCTGAAATTATACCAGATACCGTCATTAATAGAAAATTAGGGCAAAATAGGATCACTTTCCTGCGCTGGGTCCCGGTTCTGGGGTACCCGTTTCATCTGGGTAATTTTTTAGAGTTTTCCTCAAGATATGGTAGTTTCAGACGCTTTTAATGCCATATATGGGCTAATTTGGCATCTGAGCGGCAAATTGAAAAATACCGAGATGATATGGGGCGTTGAAAATTCTTGACAAGCCAAAAGCTCAGTGATAATTGAACATACTTTGGTGGAAAAGTCTCTATCATCCTGCTTTTAAAAGAGATATTTACGGGAGACTTTTTGACCCGGATTCAACACGCAGACACATCAGCGGCCATAAAGCCCAATTTTATAGAAATTACTGGCCAAGGGAAAATGCAAGGCCAAAAAAAATGAAGGGAGGTGTAAACAAACGCTCGGTTTTAAACCAAATATTGCTTAGGGAAGTTTTACTGAAATTTATTGTGAATAAACATGAGGAGGTATTTTAAATGCCAAGTTTTGTCATTCAAGAAAAATGTGACGGTTGCAAAGGTGGCGATAAAACAGCTTGTATGTATATTTGCCCCAATGACCTTATGGTATTAGATCCTGATGCCATGAAGGCTTATAATCAAGAACCGGATCAGTGCTGGGAATGTTTTTCCTGTGTAAAGATCTGCCCCACCCAGGCTATTGAAGTTCGCGGCTATGCCGATTTCGTACCCCTGGGAAGCAGCATTATGCCGATGCTCGGTACCGAAGATGTTATGTGGACCTGTAAGTTCCGTAATGGCCTTATCAAACGGTTTAAGTTCCCCATCCGGACCACACCTGAAGGCGCTGCCAATTCTTATGATGACCTGAAAGGTAAGGATCTTGAGAGCCCACTGCTGGCCACCCTGGAAGCAGAAGGTTATGAAGTGCCGAAACCCATCGCCATTGCCTAAGGCGATTTGGCATCACGTGCAAGATTCAATGAAGTGAATTCGAAACAAAAGTTATCTTTCTAATATGAAGGAGGAATAAATATGGCATTACCGAATAAACCGTTGGGTGAACTCAAGGCTGTGAGAGATCCTGAAGTCGAAGAACGCGAAGTGGATATCCTGATCGTAGGCGGTGGTATGGCTGCTTGCGGTACTGCGTTCGAGGTAAAAAAATGGTTGGGCGACGATCAAACCGTTTTGCTGTGCGACAAAGCTGCGATGGAGAGAAGTGGCGCGGTTGCCCAGGGTCTGTCCGCTATCAATACCTTTATCGGCGAAAACAGCGCGGATGATTATGTCCGGATGGTCCGTAACGACCTGATGGGTATCGTTCGTGAAGACCTTATTTTTGATCTTGGCTGCTTCGTGGATGACTCCGTGCATCTGTTTGAAGAGTGGGGACTTCCGATCTGGAAAAAAACCGAAGACGGAAAAAACCTCGATGGTAAAAAAGGCCAGAAAATGGGCACCCTGAAATCTGGTGCACAGCCGGTTCGTACCGGTAAATGGCAGATCATGATCAATGGTGAATCTTACAAAAGAATCGTTGCCGAAGCGGCTAAAAAAGCCCTTGGCGATGACAACATTCTGGAGAGAACCTTTATCGTTGAGTTGCTCCTGGACGCCAACAAAGAGAACCAAATTGCTGGCGCAGTTGGTTTCTCAACACGCGAGAACAAAGTTTACATCATCAAATGTAAAACCATGATGGTAGCCTGTGGTGGCGCTGTAAACATTTATCAACCGCGTTCGGTTGGTGAAGGAAAAGGCCGCGCTTGGTATCCGGTTTGGAATGCTGGCTCCACATACACCATGTGTATGAAGGTGGGTGCTGAACTTTCCATGATGGAAAACCGTTTCACCCCGGCTCGTTTTAAAGACGGTTACGGCCCGGTGGGTGCTTGGTTCCTGCTGTTCAAAGCCAAACTCCAGAATGGCCTCGGCGAAAACTTCGCCGGTAGTGATGCTGCCAAGAAAGAGCTGGAAAAATATGCTCCTTATGGAACAGCGGCCATTACCCCGACCTGTCTGCGGAACCACCTGATGCTGTTCGAGATGAAAGAAGGCCGCGGCCCCATCATCATGGACACCGTGACCGCATTGGCCGCCCTTGGCGAGACCATGGACAAAAAAGAACTCAAACATCTCGAAGCAGAAGCTTGGGAAGACTTTCTCGATATGACCTGTGGTCAGGCCAACCTGTGGTGTGCCCAGGATTGTGAGCCCGAGAAAAAGAATTCCGAGATTATGCCGACCGAACCGTACCTGCTCGGATCTCACTCCGGCTGCTGCGGTCTGTGGGTTTCCGGCCCGGACTATGACTGGGTTCCGGATGCATACAAAATTAAAGCTGACAACGGCAAAATCTACAAACAAATGACAACGGTTAACGGCCTGTTCACCGCCGGTGACGGCGTTGGCTGCTCCGGTCATAAGTTCTCCTCAGGGTCCCATGCTGAGGGTCGTATTGCAGCGAAACAAATGGTTCGTTACGCCAAAGACCATGCTGACTTTACCCCGACCTTGGCCCAGAGCAAAGAAGAGCTCGTAGACCTGGTTTACAAACCGGTTCGCGTCTTCTTGGACAACTGTGATTACACCACTGCTATCAACATCAACCCCAACTACATCAAACCGGAAGGCATGATGTATCGTCTCATGAAAGCGACCCATGAGTATGGTGCGGGTACCGCCACATACTACCAGACGTCAAGCAAGTCTCTTGAGATGGTTATGGACCTTCTGCAGACCATGCGCGAAGATTGCGAAAAAATGGCTGCCGGCGACCTTCATGAACTGATGAGAGCTTGGGAAATCTACCATCGTATCTGGACTGTTGAAGCGCATCTGCGACACATTCAGTACAGAAAAGAAACCCGTTATCCGGGCTTCTACTATCAAGCAGATTATCCGGGCCAGGATGATGAGAACTGGTTCTGCTTCGTAAATTCCAAATACGATCCTAAAGCAGCGACCTGGGATGTCTTCAAGAAAGAATACATCAAGATTATCCCTGATTAAATCCTGACGAGCACCGTTTGGTGCGACGCGGATTGTAGTTGTATTTATGCCTCCAGGCGCCGGAAGGTGCCTGGGGGCATCTTATTACCCGAGGGCGGCCTGTGGTTGTCTTTGGGCAATATCCTGGCGCACCCCAGTGCCAGATTTAAGGGTTAGGTGTCAGGTTTTTTCGGGGAGGCTATCCACCCCGCCAAAACGTTTGACCTAACATTTAAAACAGGAAACTATTAAGGATATTGCCTGAAGTAGAAAATGGTCAAGCATTGATCGTCCATTTCTAACAGGCTTTTATAGAAAATTGATAAGTACCGATTCGTAACGAATCCATGATCGAACATGTAACAAGACATGGAGGCATAGCATGACAGTAGATAAAGGAGCCCCTGCAAGCGGAAGTATTTTGGTTGTTGGCGGCGGTATCAGCGGCCTGACCACGGCGCTGGAAGCAGCTGAGGTGGGGTATGAAGTGTTTTTGGTGGAAAAGAACCCTTACCTGGGTGGACGTGTGTCTCAGCTGAAGCAGTATTTTCCAAAGTTGTGTCCCCCTACCTGTGGTTTGGAGATTAATTTCCGAAGAATCAAAGATAATCCAAGAATAAAAGTTTTAACCATGGCCGAGGTGGAAAAAGTTGACGGGACTGCCGGCAACTACACAGTGGCGGTTAAAATTAACCCCCGTTATGTCAATGAGAATTGCACCTGTTGTGGTGATTGCGCAGACGCATGTGAAACCGAGATCAGCAGTGATTACGATTTTGGCATGAAGAATATAAAGGGGGCCTATCTGCCCTTTGCAATGGCCTTTCCAGCCCGGTATGTCATTTCTGATCAGATCATCGGTACCGAAGACGCCAACCGTTGCAAGGATGCCTGTAAATATGGCGCGGTGGATTTGGACATGACCGAAAAAACCATCTCCCTCAACGTCGGGGCGGTTGTATGGGCCACGGGCTGGCAACCGTATGATGCGGCAAAAATAGACAACCTTGGATTTGGCATGTACCCGAATATCATCACCAATATGATGATGGAACGGATGGCATCAACGAATGGTCCCACAAGCGGTTCGATTTTGCGCCCGGCCGATGACAAGGCACCCGAAAGTGTTGCCTTCGTTCAGTGTGCCGGTTCCAGGGATGAAAATCATCTGCCCTACTGTTCCTACATTTGCTGCATGGCTTCCCTGAAGCAGGCAACCTATGTAAGAGAGCAATACCCAGACGCCAAAATCTACATTTTCTATATCGATTTAAGGGCACCTGGCCAGCGATATGAAAAATTTTATCAAAAGATAAAGGAAGACGAAAATATCATCCTGGTCAAAGGCAAAGTCGCGGAAGTAAGCGAAGATCCGGACACCAAGAAAATCACTGTGGTGGCCGAAAACGCAGTAACCGGGGAAAAGATTAGACAGGAAGTCGACTTGGCGGTCCTTGCCACAGGGATGCAGCCCACCGCAGCCGTTGATAAACTACCGGCAGATCTCAACTTTAATGAAGACGGGTTTATTATCAATGACTTTGAAAAAGGCGGTATGTTCGCAGCTGGATGTGCCAATAAACCGGCGGATGTGGTTTCTTCAAATCAAAACGCCACCGGCATGGCGCTAAAAGCGATTCAAACCCTGGTGAAGAGGTAGGAGGTTAACCATGGATAAAAAGTATGGTGTGTATATTTGTTCGGGATGCGGCATCGGAGAGTCCCTCGATATCGATGCAATAAAAGACATGGTGGAGGAAGAGGGCTTAAGCTGTAAAACCCACGAGATGCTGTGTGGCGCAGACGGTGTTGATTTTCTGAAAAAAGATATTGCCGACGGCGTCAATACATTGATTATCGGTGCATGTTCCCGTCGGGTCAATTTCGACGTGTTCCGTTTTGATGGGTGCATTGTTGACCGGGTCAACTTACGGGAAGGGGTCGTCTGGAGCCATCCACGCGCAGAATTTCCGGCACTGACCAAAGCGGAAAAAGAAGACGAGGACAATTTCGATCGTGTTCAGATGATGGCAGAGGACTATGTCAAAATGGGCATGGCCCGGGTCGAAAAGGTCAAGCTGCCGGAACCGTATCAGGTTGAAACGTTCACCCGAAAGATTCTGGTGATTGGTGGTGGTATGAGCGGCATGTCCGCTGCTTTGGACGCTGCGTCTGCCGGCTATGAGGTGACCATTGTCGAAAAAGAAAGCGCCCTTGGCGGTAAAGTGAAGGGCTGGCGAAAGCAGCTTCCCACAAGCGCTCCCTATGACGCACTCATCCCCCCTATGGTGGGAGAGAAAATAAACGCTATAGAGGCTAACAGCAACATTACGGTTAGAACCGAAACAGTAGCTGCCCGGATCGCTGGAGAGCCCGGAAACTTTACGGTAACCTTGAAGAAACCGGGTGAAAAAATAGACTTTGACGTCCCGTATCCCCTTCCGGAAGAAATGAAGGTGGATGAAAAGGGAAAAGAGTTGGATGCCGAGTCCCTTCATAAAAAGTTTTTGGAATACAATGAAGGTAAAAAAGATATCTTGAAGTTTGACCCCAATGGGGAAAAATTCGGTGCGGTTGTGTTGGCTGCCGGATGGCGTCCCGATACGCCGGATGCGGAAGCGTTTGCCCATTTGGGATATGGCCAAAATGCGGACGTGGTGACCAATTTCCAGTTTGAGGAAATGGCAGCGGCTGGAAAAATAATTCGGCCGTCGGATGGCAAGGAAGCCAAATCCGTTGTTTTCGTGCAAAGCCCGGGCCAGGGGAGCGATAAGGATTTTGAATATTGTGGATCGGTAACAAGCTTGGTTGCCCTGAAACAAGCCAAGTATGTTCGGGATGATTACAAAGATGGTAAGGCCTACATCTTCTATCAGCATATGCGGACGCCCGGCCTTTCAGAGAACTTCTACAAAAGCCTCCAGCAGGATCCGGGTATTTTCATGACCAAAGGTGAAGTGGTTCAGGTATCCAAAAACGGAGACGGCCTTATCGTAGAAGCGGATAATACCCTGTTAGGTGAGAAGATTCAGGTAAAAGCCGATATGGTCGTTCTGGCCACCGGTATGGTTCCGGTGACCGTGGATGATCCGGTGGTGAATTTGGCCTATCGTCAGGGGCCGGCCTTCCGGGATATTGGTCTTTTTAACGGCTATGTCGATTCCAACTATATCTGCTTTCCCTATGAAACGCAGCGGACTGGAATTTATGCGGCTGGCGCCATTCGTCGCTCCATGACAGTGGAAGAATCTGTTGAAGATGCCGCCGGTGCTGCCCTGAAGGCGATCCAGTGTATTGAATCGGTAAACCGCGGCGTGGCCGTTCATCCGAGGTCCGGGGACATGACCTTTCCGGACTTTTTCTTCCAACGCTGTACCCAGTGTAAACGATGCACAGAAGAATGCCCGTTTGGGGCCTTGGACGATGATGAAAAAGGAACGCCAAAACCCAATCCGGCACGATGCCGTCGATGTGGTACCTGTATGGGCGCTTGTCCGGAGCGTATCATCGGATTTGCTGACTACAACATCGATTCTATCGGCTCCATGGTAAAATCCATTGGTGTTCCGTCTGAGGATGATTATTCAGAGCCGCCCCTTCGAATTTTGGGTCTGGTTTGTGAGAATGACGCGCTGCCTGCCCTCGATATCGCTGCCTTGAATGGACTTAGCTATTCAGCGGACGTTCGAATTATTCCGGTTCGGTGTTTAGGGTCCATGAATGTTATCTGGATAAAGGATGCCCTGTCTCAGGGAATGGACGGTGTTTTTCTCCTCGGATGCAAACACGGCGATGATTACCAGTGCCACTTTGTCAAAGGCAGTGAGCTGGCCGATATCCGGATCAAGAAGATTGGTGATGCGCTCGCCAGCTTGGCCTTAGAAAATGAACGTGTGGCGCAGTTTGATCTCGCCATTGATGAATATGACAGGGTGCCCAAGCTGATCAATGATTTTGTGGAAATGGTTGAGGGCCTCGGACCGAACCCGTTTAAGGGATTCTAAAAATAAAGCAAACCGAAGCGTTTTTCGTTTGATAGTATGAGGAGGTAACACAATGGCGGATAGATACTTGGCGGAACCTGATATTGGTTTTATTCAGGATGTAACCAGACTGGGGGGGGCAGACCTGAAAAAATGTTTTCAGTGCGCTACCTGTTCCGTGGCCTGTCCTATTTCTCCAGAAAATAAACCCTTCCCCAGAAAAGAGATGATTGCAACGTCTTGGGGACTTAAAGATAAATTGGTGGGCAATGCCGATATCTGGCTTTGCCATAACTGCGGGGATTGTACGACCCTGTGCCCGCGTGGGGCAAAACCGGGCGATGTTCTCTCTGCAGTGCGGGCCTACGCGATTTCGGAATACGCTACGCCAAAAGCGATTGCCAAAGCCGTGCAAGATCCGAAGAAACTTCCGATCCTGCTGGCGATACCTGCGGTGATTTTTCTCGTTGTCGGCTTGCTGCTTAAAATAGTGGGGGTGGACTGGCTAAATTTTGCCCCTAGCGGCGACCACCTTTGGCAGGCGGACTATATCGGAAACCTGTTGGTTGATATGATTATGGTGCCGACCTTCTTTGCGGCCATCGGCGTGTTTGCGTTGGGCTTAAAGCGGTTTGTGGCTGACATTCATGCCAATGCCTTGTTGGAAGGAAAAACCGATAAGGAAAAAATCGATCCGGTTGAGTTTTTAAAAGCCCTGGGAAGAATTGTTCCGACGATTTTAAAGCATGATAAGTTTAATGAATGTACGGAAAACCAGAGTCGGTCCACCGCTCATATGATGGTGCTCTTTGGTTTTATCAGTCTTTTTATCGTCACCGGCTGTTTCTTTATGGCGGAGTGGGTCTTTCACATTGAAGGCCCCTATTCCCAGATCAGCCCGATAAAATGGCTTGCCAACGTAGGCGGTATTGCGCTGGTGATCGGCGGTGTATTGCTGCTAAAAGAGCGGCTGTCAAACACCAACAGCGTTAACAGCTACTGGGACTGGTTTCTGCTGGGTCTAGTGCTGGCGCTTGGCGTTACTGGCATGCTGACAGAAATGTTGCGATTGGGCGGTCTCTATGGTCTGTCCGCGTTTATTTACTACCTGCATCTTATTTTTGTCTGGAGCCTGTTTGCATATACTCCCTTTTCAAAGCTGGCGCATCTGGTCTATCGGACCACCGCCATGACCTATATGGAGTATGCCAACAGAAAATAACCTGGTCGCGATACATAACAACCATAAAGAGGTGGTGCCATCGGCACCGCCTCTTTATTTTTGAACGTGCGAAGCGTAAGGATGACCGCCGATGAAATATGCACAATTCAACCAAGGCCGAACGTTTGTGTTACGCTTGGAGGACGGTGAAACGGTCCATGAAGAGATCGAAAACTTTGCTGTGGAACACGCTATCCGGGCCGCAGCGGTGATAATTGTAGGAGGGGCTGACGCAGAAAGTCGCTTGGTGGTTGGTCCGGAATCCGGGGATGCGCGGCCAGTCAACCCGATGGATCACGTTTTGAAAGCGGCCCATGAAATCGCCGGTACTGGGACCCTTTTTCCGGATGAAACGGGCGCACCAATGCTGCATATGCATATGGCCTGCGGGCGTCGTGACAGCACCGTGACAGGCTGTATCCGAAACGGTGTTCGGGTATGGCAAATCATGGAGGTGGTGATATTCGAGTTAATAGGGGCGTTGGGAAAGCGACTGCTGGATGAAGCGCTGGGATTCAAGCTGTTGATTCCATAAAAAAAGGGGCCCTGGAAGGGCCCCTTTTTAGATACTATTTAACGATCAGCAGAATTATTTGCCACCTGTCGCAGCAGCGTGGGTTTTAATTTCAACTTTTTCGGTCAGGCCGGCATAGTATTCGCGGAGAATATCGAGAACTTCCTCTCGACCGAAGTGGTCGGGAAGCTCGGTACCTTCGGAAAGGCCCTTGCGGAGCATGGTGCCCGAAAGCAGCACGCGCTCTGATTTGTCGTGGGGGCAGGTTCTGAGAGAGGCCATGCCGTCACATTTTTTGCAATAGAAGGTCCAGTCGATCTTCAGCGGGGTACACAGAAGCGCTTTGCCTTCTTCGGCCGGGGTCGGGATTTTATCGAAAATGGTCTGAGCTTCGAACATGCCGTAGAAGTCGCCAACGCCAGCGTGGTCGCGGCCAATGATCATACGGGAAACGCCGTAGTTCTGACGGAAGGCAGCATGCAGGAGACCTTCGCGAGGACCAGCATAGCGCATATCCAGCGGGTAACCGCCCTGAACCACTTTATCTTCCACAAAGTATTTTTTCACGAGAACATCAATACATTTTACCCGAACTTCGGCCGGAATGTCGCCGGGTTTCAGGTTGCCGACCAGGGAGTGAATGAATACGCCATCACAAACTTCAACAGCGATTTTGGCCAGGTACTCATGAGAGCGGTGCATGGGATTTCGCAGCTGAAGTGCAGCCACTTCTTTCCAGCCTCTGTCCTCGAAGATTTTTCTGGATTCTTCCGGACGTTGATAGATGCCGGCGTATTTGGTGGGATAGTCACCTTCGCTCAAGACTTTAACAGGGCCTGCCAGGCAGACGTCGCCTTGGGCCATAACCATTTGAACGCCAGGGTGGTCGTCTTTAGCGATTTTCCAGAACTCTTCCGCTGTTGGGGTGCCTTCGCCCATGTAGACTTTTTCGCATTCCCAGGTTTTATCTTCCGTGCTCATGGCCCATTTTTCAGTCACTTTCATGGTGCCCATGATCTCGTCTCCCTCAGGATCGTACAGCGCTATCTCGGAGCCTTCAGCAACGTCTGCAGCTTCGGCAGCGGTGGTGTCAAGGGTCACCGGCACCGGCCAGAATGTACCATCGGCCATCAGGAAGTCTTCACAAACGCCTTTCCAATCTGCGCGGGTCATGAAACCGGTCAGGGGGCTGAAGCCACCAATACCGATCATGATCAAATCACCCTTAGCCCGGGGAGAAATCTTGATTTTTTTAAGTCCAGCTGCCTTTTCCTTTTCGGCAGCCAGTTCGGCGCCTTCCAGTAAGCAGATGGTTAATCCTTTACCACCATGGGGCGGAATTAAGTTTGACATTTTTCTTCGTCTCCTTTCAAAATAGTGTATGCAAAATACGGTTATTTACGAACCTATATATCTCCCAAAAAGATGACATTTAATTAAAAAACAACCATTTTGTCAAGGGCAATTCTCAGTTTCTGAATTATGAAAATAAATTCGGTTCATTTTGATATGGGTATGTTGAAAGAGTCTTAATAGCTCGTGCTCAAGTGAAAAACGAAAGAAATTGTTACCAATTGCAAACCAACTGTGTTGACCGGATAGGGCTTAGTGGTTATATAAATCCATTGGATTCAAAAAATAAAATTTGAATGGGAGAGCGATATGGCCGATAAGGTAATTTTACCTGAAAGTATACTGGGAAGTGACAAAGCGGCTTTAGATCGATTGATGTCGCTACTCCCCCCCCAGGACCGGCAGGACGTCAAATTGCGCCGGTTTTTTATTTTCCGAATGAAAATTGACGGTGAAGAGGTCACCAGGGGATTTATTCTGAGAAAACTGGCGGACGTAAAAGCCAGTGGGTTTCTGGGAAGTTTCTATGAGTTTTTACAGCGCCAGGGGTTGGCCGTCGACAGCGGCCCCTACGATAAACAGCCACCGGATGAAACCGGATGAAATTGATTTCAAAAACCTTCCTCCCACAGTGATTCTTCTTTGATCAGGGTAGAAATGACACTGTTACTGAATCCCTTGCCGATCAGAAAGCGGATTATTTTTGCCGCTCCGTTTTTCTCAGTTTTTAGCCGGTTGATTCGCCGGTGCTGCTTTTTCAGCAACTCCCTGGCAATATCAATTTCACGCGTCGCGAGATCATGTTCACTTATCGAACGATGTATAAGCTCTTTGCTGAACCCGCGTTGGCGCATGGTATTTCGAATGCGGTGAATACCGAACCCTTTGTGAACCAGCGATTCGATGTAACCGGACGCAGTTCGATCGTCGTTGATATAGTTCCACCGTTCACAGTCAGACAACACGGTTTTGACACTGTCTTCTGGAAATCCCTTTTGAATGAGTTTTTGCTTTAATTCTTGCCGTGTGTGATTTCGAAAGGAAAGAATATTTAGTGCGCAGTGAAGGGTTTTGGTGTACATCCTGTCACCATTATGAACCGGTGTTTTAGGGCACGTCATCGTTGAAAGCGCAATAGGCAGGAATTTTAATTCAGCCTGCTTAGAAGTTAGATATACTTTTTATGAACAGCACCCTATCAAATTGTGACGATAATTACCAGGCCATCGACTGCGCTGGAGGGACTATGCAAATCAATTTCGAAACCATTTTAAGCACAGGGATCCGTTTAGATAAATGGTTACCATTTAAAACGTTTCAAATTAAAACGTTTCAAAGCCTTTTGGAAATGAATCAGAAAAAGGAGTGCCAGTTCCTGTCACCGGTGCATCTCCAGTTGCGCTTCCGGTGGGTTTCAGATTATGTTGAAGCCGCTGGAACCCTCGAGACCGCAGTTCGCCTGGCCTGCAGCCGTTGCTTGAGTGACTATGATCACGCCCTCTCAACCGCTTTTTTTGCCATATATCATCGTGCTTCCGATGAACCGGTAAAGGCGTTTACCGATGAGGGGGGGGAGGTCTCCGAAGATGAAACAGACGTTTATTCTTTTAAGGGTGACGTCATTGACTTTACGGAGGCGATCCAGGAACAGCTGGTGATGTCCCTACCGATTAAACCGTTGTGCCAAGAAAGCTGTAAAGGACTTTGCAATGGTTGTGGTGCGGACTTGAATCAATCGGCTTGCCAGTGTCAGGGGAAAAACGTGGACCCGAGACTGGCTATCTTGAAAATATAAAATTTAATTGAATTATTTCAGTTTTCCTCTTGCGAACGCCATGTCCTGCATTATTTTTCGTCCAGCAAGTAACTGACCAGAATTCACGTGTGTAAGGCGCTAAGATTTGTTTGGGCCTTATTCGGGAATTCGGATCACTTTCCGTGTACCGTTCCGGGTACCACACAAATTTCGTAGAGAAGGTTAAAAAAAAGATGGAATCTCCCTTCCTAGCCATACAGAAGCATTGTTTTTTAACGCGTGTTGAAAAGGAGGTGGTCGGATCAGAAAAGGCCTTTTCCCTGCAAAAAAATTAGAAGCATACTATTACCGAATCTTTAAGGAGGGTTAGACATGAAAATAAAGCCATTGAACGACAGGGTGATCGTGACACGGGTTGAAGAAAAGAAAAAAACGGCCGGCGGCATCATTATACCCGATACTGCCAAAGAAAAGCCCCAGGAAGGAAAAGTAGTGGCTGTTGGCCCGGGAAAACGGGGTGAAGACGGCAACCGGATTCCACCGGAGATTAAAACGGGAGACCGGATCTTTTTTTCCAGGTACGCTGGAACTGAGATCAAAATTGATGGGGTCGAACACATATTTTTGAGAGAAGATGACATTCTGGGAATCTTAACGTAAAAAGGAGTACATACCATGCCTGCTAAAATGATCGTTTATGGTTCCAAAGCGCGTGAGGCCATGCTTCAGGGGGTGAACGTACTGGCAGATGCCGTCAAGGTTACACTGGGCCCAAAGGGAAACAATGTGGTCCTGAATAAAACGTTTGGATCTCCCAATGTTACCAAAGATGGCGTAACCGTGGCCAAGGAAATAGAACTTGGTAACAAATTCCAGAACATGGGCGCACAGATGGTGAAGGAGGTGGCCAGCAAGACCAGTGATACGGCTGGAGACGGCACCACTACCGCCACTGTCCTAGCCCAGGCGATTTTTAACGAAGGTCATAAACTCGTTGCCTCCGGAGTGAGTCCCATGGCCTTGAAACGGGGGATTGACAAGGGGGTGGAGGCGGTCGTTGGGGCGCTAAAGAAGATGTCCAAGCCCACCAAGGACAAAAAAGAGATTGAACAGGTCGGGTCCATATCGGCCAACAGCGATGAAACCATCGGCCGGCTGATATCCGAAGCCATGGATAAGGTCGGAAAGGAAGGCGTTATCACGGTCGAGGAAGCCAAAAGCATGGAAACATCATTAGATGTTGTAGAGGGCATGCAGTTTGATCGCGGCTATCTGTCCCCCTATTTTGTGACCAATTCAGAAAAAATGGAAACGATTTTGGAGGAGCCATACATCCTGATTCATGAAAAGAAAATTTCAATGATGAAGGACCTGCTGCCCCTTCTTGAGGAAATCGCAAGATCTGGCAAGCCACTACTTATCATTGCTGAAGATGTGGATGGCGAGGCCCTGGCCACGCTTATTGTCAACAAACTGCGGGGCACTTTGAAGGTGGTCGCTGTAAAGGCTCCTGGATTTGGCGATCGACGAAAGGCCATGTTGCAGGACATCGCGATTTTGACCGGTGGTCAGGTGATCTCAGACGATTTGGGCATCAAGCTGGAAACCGTAAAGCCCACTGATTTAGGCGCGTGCAAGATGGTAAAAATCGATAAGGACAACACAACCATCGTGGACGGAGCAGGCGCAAAGGCCGAGATCGAAGGGCGTGTCAAACAGATTCGGGCACAACTTGAGGAGACCAGCTCGGACTACGATCGTGAAAAGCTCCAGGAACGCTTGTCGAAGATCATTGGTGGGGTGGCGGTCATCAATATCGGTGCGGCCACTGAAACAGAGATGAAAGAAAAGAAGGCACGGGTGGAAGATGCCCTGAATGCCACCCGGGCAGCGGTGGAAGAAGGTGTTGTGCCCGGTGGTGGGGTGGCCCTCGTGAGATGCCTGGCGGCACTTGAAAATGTGGATGTCAAAGAAGAAGAAAAAAATGGCCTCTCGATCCTCAAGCGCGCCCTCACGGAACCGCTACGCCAGATCGCCATAAACGCGGGGCAAGACGGCTTTGTGGTGCTCAACAAGGTGTTGGAGGGCAAGGATGATTTTGGCTTCAATGCCCAGACCGAGACCTATGAAAATCTTCTGGCTGCTGGGGTGATCGATCCCACCAAGGTGGTTCGATTTGCGATTCAAAATGCCGCATCCGTGGCCGGCCTGATGTTGACTACAGAGGCGATGATCGCTGAAAAGCCAGAAAAGAAGAAAGCTGCCATGCCCGCCGGCGGGTATGATGATGCTATGTATTAATTATATTTTGTCCACACCATAACGGGCATAGAGGGTTTGCTGCCCCAGGGGTTGCGCCTCGATGAGGGTCAGGGAGAGATCCAGAGCATCTGAAAAAAGGGACAGCCCGGTGCCGAATATTTTCGGGGAATAGGTCACAATAATTTCATCGATAAGGCCCTCTTTTGCAAACAAATAGTTAATCTGGGCACCGCCAGAGATCACGGCGGTGCCATACCCCTCCTTTTCCAGAGAGCGAAGGATCGCCTGCGGCCGCTTTTGGGTAAACACAATATCTTTTCTTGTTGACGTTCGGTCCGGGTTTCGGGTCAGCACCACGTGTTTTCTGTCGGGCAGCGGTGAACCGAGGGTGTCAAAGGTTTTTGAGCCCATTATCAGCACACCGGCCGCCTTTGTGATCTTCATAAACAATTTCTTGTCGGCCGGTTCGGTCCAATCTGGAAAGTGGGACGCGTCCTTTCCAATCTTGCCATCAACGGTTAACGCCATCATCAGCAACACTTTCATTTTCAAACACCTCTATTTTCTGATATGCGTTATTAGATCATCCGCGTAAAACGATGCCGAAAGTCTATCCGAATGAAAATATTTTTAGCTTTCTTTATCCTCATGTTTCTCGCCTTTAGCGGTTATCACCTATCCTTTAGAAAAATCAAGCTCCCTCTGTTTGCCAGGCGGTTTTATCTGACCGGCACAGAGTTTTTATTCCTGGGGCTTTTGCTGGGGCCTCAGTTCTTAAACCTTATGGATGCGGCCACCTGCCAGGGCTTGGCACCATTGCTTGCACTTTTGTTGGGATGGGTCGGGCTTCTTTTCGGGTTTCAGTTTGAAATATCAAGGATACGACGCATTCCCATTGAATATCTGGGGGTCTCTTTGCTCGAAGGGGCTGTGACCTTCGGCATTGTGTTTGCCGGGGTGGTGATAATCCTTCCCCTTCTGCAGCCGGCCGGGGCCGCGGTTTCTGGTATGGTTTCAATCATAATTGGGCTCGGTATCGGTGCCATTGCGGTTTGTGCCGCCCAGACGGGGCTCGCCCTGCTGGCCCCCGGGCTCATCTCTGGCAGATCAAAGACGGTCCAGCTGTTGACCGCCGTATCCACCGTTGATGGTCTGCTGGCCATGATTGCTTTTTGTGTGCTGTACATCTACGGCGTCGAAATGACAGAAAAGCCCCTTTTATTTCAGGGCCCTGTTTTTGGATTGCTGGCCTGCCTCTTTTTTTTGATATTCTTTGGTCTGATGATGGCAAGAAGACTCGAGGACCGTGAGCTGGTGTTGATTGTGATCGGGATGGCGATATTGAGCAGTGGCGCGGCCGCCATGTTGGGTTTCTCTCCGCTGATAACGAATTTTATCCTTGGGATCGGGTTGGTGAATTTCTCGAGGGAAAAGGAGCGCATTTTCAGGTTGCTCATGAATGTTGAAAAACCGGTGTATTTAATTTTGCTCGTATTCTTGGGTGTGGGGTGGCAATTAAACTCGCCCTGGCTGTTTTTGCTTGCCGCGGGGCTTTTTCTCTTACGCGTTGCCGGAAAAGGCCTTGGCGGCGGGGTCATGTCCTGGGCGCTGCATCCCGCCCAGAAGGAAAAATTGTATGTCGGTTTCGGCCTGATTGATTCCGGCGGGCTTCCCCTCGCCCTGCTGTTTGATTTTCAGCAACAGTTTCCGGGGGATCCAACACCTTATGTGGTAAGTGTGGGGCTGTTGATGGTGCTTTATAACGATCTTTTCAGCCCCCATTTTGTTTCCTTTTTACTTAGACGAGAAGCGTCATGATTCGGTCCTTCGAGTCAAAAAAGGTTGTTTTCAATTATATGGTGGCCTTGCTCCTGTTGATGGGGCTGGCCGCCTGGTTGAAAAATCTTGTGCCGTTTAGTGGATGGGAGCGGGCCGGATGGGTAAATTTTTCACTGGGGTGGCTGATGCTGGTCGCCTATATTCTGGCGCGCCTTCTTGTGAAGCTTCGGTTGCCGCTAATAAGTGGTTATATTTTTGCCGGTGTTTTGGCAGGACCGTATGTTTCGGGCTTTTTAAACGTCGAGATGGTGGAACGATTTCGCCTGATCGATGATCTGGCGCTCAGTTTTATTGCTTTGACAGCCGGTGGCGAACTCAAAATGGAATCGATTCGAAAGTTTGGGAAAGCGATTTCTATGAATATTTTATTGCAAACGGTTGCCGTTTTTTTGGCCGTATTTATGTTCGTAGCCTTTGCAGGGAAATTTTTTTCTTTCATCCATAATTTAACGCACCCTCAGTTATTGGCCTTTGCGGTTTTGATCGGTGTCATTGCCATTGCACGCTCACCCTCTTCGGCGATAGCCATCATAAATGAATGTCGGGCAAAAGGACAATTCACGGAAACGGTACTCGGCGTTACCGTTGCGATAGATGTTTTGATTATCATTTTGTTTACCATTGCAATCGCGGTGACTCGATTTTTATTGCGTAGCGGCGAAATGATGGACATGAACACAATGTCTGGCGTTTTTTTTGTTATTTTTACGTCCATCCTTCTTGGTTCACTGTTAGGTGTTTGCATATCCTGGTATATCAAGAAAATAGGGCATGACCTGGCGCTTTTCCTTCTCGTCATGGCATTTTCCGTAACAAAGATGTCTTTATGGATCGGTCACTTCATGGAGGCAGAGTTTGGCGTCAATCTACATCTGGAGCCACTTCTTATCTGCATGAGCGCCGGGTTTACGGTCCAGAATTTCAGTGGTGCGGCCACAGAGTTCATGGAGAATCTGGAGAAAAGTGCATTGCCCATTTATGTGCTGTTCTTCTCCCTTGCGGGGGCATCTTTGAATTTTGATGCGCTTGCAAAATGCTGGATGTTCGCGGTTTGCCTGGTGCTGGTGAGGGGTATTGGCATCTGGTGGGGCACCTGGCTTGCCGGTTTCGTTCAGAAGGATCCGAAAATTCATCGCCAATCCGCCTGGATGGCCTACCTGACCCAAGCCGGGGTGGCCATTGGGCTTGCCCAGTTGGTCCAGCGGCAGTCGCCGGAAATAGGCGTGTATTTAACCACGGTTGTCCTTGCGGTGATCTCCATCAATCAAATCATCGGGCCGATTACCTTCAAACTGGCCCTTCACCGGACGGGCGAGGCCACCGTAAACACGGACCGCCGAGGGTGAGCTGCCCCATCCAAATTTGTTGACAGAAGCTGATTTAGCGGTGGAGGACAACCTATGACGAATCTGAACGAAAAATTTACCCTCGACGCGATAAACATTCAAACCAGAACACGTATGGAAAAGGGGGATCATCAAGGAGCATTGGGCTTTTTGGACCAGGCCCTCACGAGGATATCCGAAGCGGACGGCGTGAGCCAGGCCTTCATTCTGAGCAACCGGGGGTTCGTTCTGGCCCGTGTGAAAAACTATCCCGCAGCGATTGATTCGTACCGAAGGTCGGCCGCTCTTTTCAAGGCCCAGGGGCATCAAGCGGGGATTGCCGATCAGCATAGCAACATCGCGTATGCACACGCCCAAAAACAGGAATTTGAATCCGCGCTGGAACACTTCCATCAGGCAAGAGACCGATACGCAAAGCTGGGAGAGGAAAGCAAGGCCGGGCTGTGCCAGGAAAACATCGCTGCCCTTGAATCACTGGAAGGGGATTAGAGACAGGGAGCCCATCGATGAAAGGACTTGAACTCAGCGAGAGATACTTTCGGCAGATCGCCCTGCCCGTTTTTGAGAAAACCTGTGGCGCTTTGCTCGACCGGATGGCCATCGGTCTTGTGGGTGACGGTTCCGAATGTTTCGGTTACGACGACGAGATCTCCCGGGACCATGACTGGGGCCCGGGTTTCTGCATATGGCTGAGCAGGGAGGATTTCGCGGCGTTTGGAGAAAAGATCCAAGCGGCCTACGACAACCTGCCGAAATCTTTTGAAGGCTTTTCCGCCAGACGCACCAGCCGGTGGGGCGGTGGACGAATCGGAGTGCTTGAGATCGACACCTTCTACAGGCGCTTTGTTGGTATGAACCGTGCGCCACAGACGTTGAAACAGTGGCTGATCATCCCTGAAAACGCTCTGGCGGCAGCTGTAAACGGAAGGGTCTTTCAGGATCCACTGGGGGAGTTCAGTGAAATCCGTAATGCCCTCAAGGCATTTTACCCGGAAGACGTTCGACTGAAGAAGATCGCTGCCCGGTGCATGACCGCCGGCCAGGCCGGCCAATACAACTTCTCCAGATGTGTAAAACGTGCAGAGCTCTATGCGGCGCATCACGCCGAAGTAAAATTCATGGAAGATGCCATCTCGCTGCTGTTCCTTCTCAACAAAACATACGCACCGTTCTACAAGTGGTCCCACCGGGCCCTGTATGAACTGCCGATCATGGGCAGGTATTTCCACGACAAGATCCTCGCGCTTCTTCACACCATCAACCTGCAACACAAAGCAGATCAGATGGAGGCCTTGAGCCTGAAGCTCATTGACACCCTTAAGCGGCTCGCGCTGAGCGACGGCGACAGTGATTTTTTACCTGACCACGGCCCAATGGTTCAAAGCCGCATCCAGGATCCCGAACTTCTCGGGTATGACGTTTGGGCCGGATAAACCCCGGCGCAGGCAACGTTGGGATAAACCTGTAAAAGAGGCTATAATGGAAAAGAAAAAGAAACTTATTAAAGAGATCATCGAACGGGAACTTAAAATGTTTCTCAACGTCCCGGCCCGAGAACCGGCACCCTGTCAGGAGAACCCGGGGGCGTTTCGGTTCTACAGGGGGGTATCGTTTTCGGTTTGGTCCCAAGCCGCCCTTGAGAGCTATCGGGACGACCTCATCCGGGCCGATGCCAAGGGCCTGAACCTGTTGACCCTGAAATATGCCCGTATGGAGAACAGTATCCCGCCCCTCAATGAAAATTCGCTGATTGACCAGATCGTGGAAATCGAAATCGCTTGGGCCAGGGAGATAGCGGTAAGATATCCCAAGCTTCACAGCCGGGGGCGCCCCATTGATGAGGATGGCCCCCGGGGCACTTCGATCAAAACATACCTGCGCGGAGAGCTCGAGACGTACTCGGACAATACATTGGCCCTATACTACCAGAACCTGTTGCGGTTTCTTGAGCGAAAGGAAAACCTGGTTGAAAAGGTGTTGCTCGCCACAGTCGCCGCTGCCGGTCATGGATCGCTTCAGGAGGCGGAGGACAGCCCCATCTGATTCGGCGCCTGAGGTGGTGCTGACGGTTGACAGGGACTTCGACGACAAAGGCAAACGTAAAAACAAGTTATCACGCAAAGCCACCGAGAAAAACGAACCGGCTTGTAACAACCTATATGTCAAGATCATCCAATGGGCTTGTAACGTTCTATATTTCTTCCCTGAAGGATCCATTCAGGGACGCATACTTTCGACTTCTTTTATATATGCTATCTTCACCACGAAAACCGAGAAGATCACGAAGGTCATTGTTGCTACAAAACACCCCTCGGTTTCTTTACGATCATTTTTGTTGACACAATAAGTAAAAAAAGATCTTAAAAGGAGCTGACAGGCAGAGGAAAAAGACCTCAGGCCGCTTTAATAAATTGCTCCTTTTCATATTCCATGGGACTTTTATACCCAATGTCGAATGAAGCCGCAGGTAGTTGTAAAATACGGTATAGTCAGGCATTTCATCCTCAGCTGAACGCCTGGTGACAAATCGAAAGATGCTCAAGCGCTCAGACTTCAAGCTGCGGAAAAACCGTTCTGTTGGAGAATAAGAATTTGAATTTCAGACCAAGATAACGCCTTGTAAATATGTTATAAAATGATAGAAAACGTGCAAATTATCTTTTAGAGTTGTCTTTTCCAAAGCGAAAGGACGATTCTAAACAATTCAAGCCTTAAAGACACCAGAATACTTCAAATCACATTGACCAAAATCGAACGTGGAGTACGTGCCCTTGGTTGGAAAATACTTGGAAAAAATGCTGACTTTGAGCTAAGAGAGAGGGCTTCAGCCTTACAATAGCCTTTTTACAGGTGAAAAGAACCTTCTAAGGAAAGAAAATGGCTATTTTTGGAACATTTAATATGTTATATCAGTATGATATCATGGTCAGAAGAAGAATAATAGATTAAAGTCTTTCTAAGCAATTGTCGATCTATCAAATAGAGAGATTATATCTACCCGATATTGCGTATAATAGCGAAAAGCCCTGATGCACCTACGATGAAAGTCAACTTCCAAATAGGATGCCGCTGATGATTTCCTACGCAATGGCCTTTCCCGTTCTTATCCAAAACCTCGGCCCTGCGATACGACTTTTTTGTGCTGCTATTATTTTCCCCGCATCTATTTTCTGGGGAATTCGTGGTGGTCTGGCGATTGGTACGCTCACCGTTTTACTCAACCTTTTTCTCCATTATCAGGCGGGTATTAAGCTTGAGGGCGGCATTATCGGCCCGCTCGTTCTATTTGCCGCTGTTATCATCGTGGGACGAATGAGTGATCTCCAACGCCAGCTTGACAAGAGGCTCCATGAACGCGATCAAGCGAAAGAAAATCTTCGGCTCAGCGAAGAAAAATACCGCCAATTATTTGAAATGGAATCAGACGGTATCGCTGTGATTGAATCCGAGACCGGGCGAATCCTTGAAGCAAACAATGCGGCAGCAGAACTGCTTTTATACAGCCGGGAGGAGCTTTTACAAATGGATGCACTAGATTTTTCTGCAGAACCCGATAAAACGATTTTATCCATTAAAGAAAATCTCGAGAAAGTACCGCTTCGTTATCTAAGAAAAAAGGATGGCTCTCTTTTTCCTGCCGAAATAACGATGTGCCATTTTAAACTACAAGGCCGTCGGGTTTTCAATATTGCCATCAGAGACATTACATTTCGAGTCGAAGCTGAAAAGGAAAAAATGTCAATTGAAAGGCAGCTGCAACGTGGGCATAGAATGGAAGCGATTGGTACCCTCGCTGGTGGCATTGCCCATGATTTTAATAATATTTTGAGCGGTATTTTAGGATATGCGGAACTAATGCAGATTCAAAATACAAATCAGGGTATAAAGTGGCGGTCTCATTTAGAGCAAATTCTGATAGCAGCCAATAGAGCCAAAGAGTTAGTTCAGCAAATTCTGACCTTCAGTAGGCAAGCCGAAACATCAAAAAAACCAATCATGCTCAAACCAATTGTGAAAGAAGTGCTGAAACTTATACGTGCGGCCATTCCTGCTAACATTGAAATCAGGCAAAAAACGTCAGCTAAAGAAGATACCATCATCGCTGACCCTGTCCAAATCCACCAAGTAATCATGAACCTTTGCACCAATGCTTCCCAGGCTATGGCCGAAAAAGGGGGGCAAATGGAGGTCGCCCTTTCAAATGTGTATCTGAACAAGGAATTTGCTGACGCGCATCCGGAAATCGAACCTGGCCATTACATTGAAATATCTGTCAAGGATGCGGGGCACGAAATAACCCCTGAGATCGCCGAAAAAATCCTTAATCCATATTTTTCAACTAAAAAAAAGGGGCGGGGTACCGGCCTCGGACTTTCGGTAGTCCATGGTATTGTCCATCGCTATCACGGCTGCATCACAGTCAAAAGCAATATTGGAAAAGGCTCGACCTTCAAAGTCTATTTTCCAATCGCCCAAACGAATGCCAAAAATGTCAATAAAGATAATATTCAGATTCAAAAAGGAACCGAAAGAATTCTAATAAAGGGTGTTGAAATCGATAGCGTAAAATTAATGTAATTAGCTAATATATCAGCGTGTTATTGGTTGCAAAAGCCTCTGTTTAGTTGTAGATTTGAGTCGCTAAAAACAAATAACAACACAGAGGCTTTATGCACGAAAAAAATATCAAACGAATCATCACAAAGCAATTGAAAAAAATTTTTCCGAAATGGAAGAATATGCCCAAGAAGTCCAAAAAAGAACTGATCAAGGAGATCATGATAGAGGTTGCTGGTAATTATGATTATTCTCAGGAATTGGACGTTCCCATCGAAGAACTTATAGGAGTTGAAGATCAAAGACCGTCTATGGGAATTCGTAGTCTTCCGGAAATGGCAACCTATATTGAGAATTTCCATTCTGATAATCTGTTCGATTTCGATCGGTTGAAAAAGCCATATCCTGAAATTGTAGATGAAGAGCTAAAATTCGTTGACCAGCTTTTAGATGACCAGATTATAAACAGCTTGATTGCCCCAGAAGGGTATTCAGCTCCACATAGAGACATTCAGCCCTATCAGCTGTTTCGGATGGAGCTTTTGAAAATCATCAAATATCCTGAAATCAGCTACAGAAAATTTTGCAGTGATGAATATTTCGGCAGAGAACGGAAACAAAACAGGCGTTTTGTAGGATTACCCTTAAACACCAAAAGCCAAGTGGACCATACCGAACTGTGTCATTTCCGGCGTGGACTGAGATTTCATCAATTGATGAATGTTCTGGTGTATTTCCTCCATCATTTTTATAAATCAGGTTGTTTAGAGAATACCGTAATTCATGGTGTTGATTCGTCCGAGTTACCGTCTGAAATCAATTATCCCCTTTGCACAATTGAGGTAAAAGGAAAGAAAGTACGTATTTACTCCGATTTGGATTGTGACTGCGGAAGGCGCCGAAACAAAAGGGATAAGTCGTTTTATGTTATCGGATACAGGCTCCATACTTTAACAGCGATAAATCCAGCAACCGGCCATAGCTTTCCTTTGGTCTCTATTGTGGGCGCAGCAAATCATCACGACAGTCTGTTTTTAAAACCGTTGATCAAGCTTGCCCAGGCACTGGGTATTGATATTAAATTGATAACCGCAGACCAGGCCTATCACGATAAGGATGGTTCCGTTCTGAATGAAACCGGGGTTTATGTTGTGGCCCCGGCATCTGAACAAGCAAAGCTTCCTGATAATGTTTTAGAATCTCCGTTAAGAGTCACCTGTAACGATTCCTGTGAGCTTCCAATGAAATATTTGGGAACCACACCGGAAGGACATGAATTTGAGTGTGGCGCAAGACCATGTGAATGTATGTTTGAACCAACCTGTCCCAAATCAAGAATTATTGATTTTGACAACGGTCATTTTCAGCCAATGCTAACTTTTCATAACGGTTCACAAAAAGCGATCAAAATTCGAAAGAATTGCGAACGGCCTTTCAATTTGATGAAAAAAAGAGAAGGGCTTGAACAAACAAGGGTAAGAAGCCAGCATGGGGTAGTTGTTCGATCTGCATTAACGACAATTGTAACCTTGCTAATTGAGATGGCTGGGACAAGGCATAAGCCGAAGAAAAAAGAGAATGACCAAATGGAGTTGTTTACTGCTACAGGATAAAATTTAGAAACGTAATGTCTGATTTTCTCTGGGCCGATTGATTGGTTGTTACCAGTATATCCGGATATTATAAACAGACCGCAGCTTGATACAAAGTCCATGCGGAACAAACCAAAAATCCGGATCTTATTGGGGGGCTAACCATAACAATCGTACACCAAAAACGGACCATACAAACATAAGCTATTTATAGCTTTATGAAAATTTGATTGGTTTCAACACCCTTTAATAGTGGACGATGAGCCAACACTTGTAGATATGATGTCAGAAATGCTTAAGACAATGGGGTATAAGGTTGAATCCAGAACAAGTAGTGTAGAAGCTTTATCACTTCTTAGAACGAGGACGACTTCTTTTGACCTTGTCATTACCGATATGGCTATGCCGAATATGACCGGAACAGAACTGGCCATTGAAATAATGCGCATAAATCCAGAACTTCCGATCATCATCTGCACAGGTTACAGCGAAAACATTAATGAAGAAAAAGCCAAAATACTTGGATTTAAAAAATTGATTATGAAACCTGTTTCCATTCAAGAATTGTCCCTGGCTGTTAGGGAAACACTGGACGATGCCTACCAACAGGTTGGGGTCTAAGAACGAGCCACGATCAATAGCTTCGATTGTAGAGAGGAATTACGAAGATTATTACAATAGGTCAGTGCCTAAAAATAGTTGCAGAATGTCAGATAGCAGGTTACTTTATATATCTTTGCGTGAAAAGCATTCATAAAAAGCGCTGTATCCCCTTATAATCATAACTATATTAGCATCTCATCAGTTTAAATCTGCTTCGGGCTTTGGTGCATTTAAAAAGAAGCGGTAACCAAAACAAACGATTTAGGTTTAAAAAGGGAGTGTTTCAAAAAAGTAGGTCCAGCAAAACGGGCGATGTGAATATAAATACCTAAAGTAGGCGATTTTAGTTTTATGCAGCAGGAGTCGCGTCAAAACCAGTAGAAGAAATGCGAGCTACTCAGCTCCAGAGGAGAAATCCATGGAGAATAGTCCCGTGGACTTCAATTATTATGGAGATATGCTCAATAATCCAATTTTCGCGCGCACTTCACCAGCGGTTTTGCTTGACCTTTGGTTTTTCTTGCCGGTTATTCGATAACCGGTGCTGTGTGGCACCGTTTGAACAACTCCAGCAAGCGAAGGTTTTCCAAATAGGCCTTGGATACTTTCAGGATCGTCTCCCCACTGTGAAAGACAATTTTGCCGGCAATATCGATCAACCGCCTACGCACCGTGGAGGCATAGGAACCAATCGATAATACTGGGGCACTGACATCTTCTTTAAACGATTCAAGCAGAAAATGACCAACCAGCATCGTATAATACCAAGCCGCATTGGGGGTAAAACGCTTGAAGGGCAGTTGTTCATGACCAAAATCTTTCAGCGACCGGTTGGCCAATTCGTCGCTGCCGCGTTCATGATAGCAGGCAACGAGCCCATTGGTGGTCAGATAATCCACCGCTCCTGCTTTTTTAAGCATAGCGTCGATTGCCTGGCCTTGACCGATGTTGGTGACGATGATGGTGTCAGGTCGAAAGCCCGGAAGGTAAAGCTGTTTGCTGTCATCGTGCATCAGCCGACAAAAGATCGCGCGTCGGAACTGTTTCCAGTTGCCTTGCCGGATACCAAACTCAGTATATTGCCAGGCTTTTGCCTTGCCGGATGCAAACCGTTTCCATTTGGTTGCGTCCCAGTTGTCTGCCATCTGTTTAATGTCTTTATACATTTTCCCGCCACAAACATAGCCGACGTGGAGCATTTCACAAAGCGCAAAAATCTTTTGATCGAAAAAACCGCTGTCCATTCGGATGATAATCGGCACATCTTCACGGTAGTTGCCTCTGATTTTAATTATCATGTGCTTAATCATATTCACTACCGTATCACCGTGATTGGAATGTTTGTCTCCGCTGCGGAACACCGCATCGACAATGAAGCGTCCCCAATTCATTTGCAGGGGTTGAAAACCTTTTTTCTTCTTGTAGGTCGGTTTCACGCCATGTCGGCATTTTGCATCGTCATTGTCCATGACCATCGTATCAATACCCAGTTCGATCACATCGGGCTCAGTAATCTGCAAACGCCAGATAAAAAGAGTCTGCAGAAGACGCCGGAACAAAAACACGCGCGTCCAGGCAAATGCTTTAAAAAAACGCTTGATCTGATAAGAGGAGGCCATGTTCTCTTTTGGTGTCTCAATGCTACCGGCATAGCCTTCATCGCGAGAAATCTGGTCGAAGTAGGTCAGCCGTCGGCTGCTGCCATCGACAAAAAAGCAAAGCACTTGTTTGAAAAGCTCTGTAATTGTGAGGCCTTTTCGATTTATTCGGATGGAATCGAACCAGCGATCCAACCAGCTAAAAATTTGGATACCATGCATATAAGCCATGAAAAGGCTCAGCCCCGCCCTGCCGGTCAATCGATCAGAAGTGGCTTCAATACGTCGAATTTTGAGTGGGAGTGTTCCAAAAAAGTAGGTCCAGCAAAACGGGCGATGTAAATATAAATAATAATAACAGTATGTTACAAATAGTCTAGACATTCTAGTGTTTTTTATCTATCATTTCAAGAACTTGTAAATACAGGAGGAATGATGGATAAAAAGGATCATGTCAAAAGTATCAAACAGGAAATCGAAGACGCCATCCAGGAATTAGAGCAAATAAAAAGCCAAAGTTCCAAGATTCTTTGCGCGGAGGAACTTGAGAATTTTGAAAAAGACATTGCTAAAAAGACAGCGAGACTGGCCGGTCTTTTTACCGCAAAGGTGATACAGGAGTCGCTTGATTCTGATGAGATGTATGAAAAATCAAGCGCACTGGTTAAAAACATGCCACATAAGATGAAAAACCAGGGGTTGCGTGACGTAAACATAACAACGGCCTGTGGAGAAGTTGTTACAGTGAAAGCGGCCTACCACACAAGAAAGAAGAAAGGCCGGGGGAAGAAAAAAAAATCATAAACGGCGTCTCTTATCCCGGGCTTTTCCTTTTGGGCATTTATGATCGTTTATCGCCGGGACTGACATCGGAGATTTGTCTAATCGCTACGGTAGTCGCGTCGTTCCAGGAAGCAAGCAATCTCATGCGGGATCGAGGTGTTGATATCGACGCCAAGAAAATTTGTGAGATGACAAGACGGTATGCCCGCCGGGCAGAATATGTCAGGCAAACTTCAAACGCAGTGGCAGGCGAGACTCTGGCCGGACGCCGTGTTGTGGTTTCGACAGACGGCGGACGAATTCGGATTCGCAGAAAGAAACGCGGACCAAAAACCCAAAAGGGACGGAGTCGGTATACAACGAATTGGCGAGAGCCAAAACTACTGATTGTGTATACGGTCGATGAAAAAGGTGAAAAGGATGCCTCATTTTTACCGATCATTGAAGGGACAATGAAAGGTCCGGATGCGGTATTTGGGTTGATCAAATATTATCTCAAACAGCTGGCGGTAACGAAGACCGAAAAGGTTCTTTTCGTGGCAGACGGAGCGCGTTGGATCTGGAACCGGGTTCCGGAATTGATGAAAGATTTGGGGCTCTCCGCCTCACAGTTCTATTCCCTTGTGGATTTTTTCCATGCTGTTGAACATTTGGTAAAGATAGCGGATTTGAGAACCGGTTGGAAAAAAGTTGAACGGAACGCCTGGGTCAAAAAACAGCTCTCTATTAGAAAATAATAGCTCAAGGGGCTTTTATTTATCCGTATCTATGGCATACTTAAGATGCAATTTGCCCTGCCCACTTTGGGATTTGATGTGACAGTGCTGATAGAACGTTTTTATAGCCAGTAAAAAAAATGGATAGCAAATTTTTTACATCATACCGGGACCCAACGCTTGCCCAGGCCCTTGTCAGGGGGATCGAAAGCGCCTGCCAAAGAGAATTTCGTATCATGGAGGTGTGCGGTACCCACACGGTATCACTTTTCAGAAGCGGTGTCCGATCCCTCTTGCCGGCCAGTCTTTCTCTGGTGTCTGGCCCCGGATGCCCGGTCTGTGTGACAGATCAGCGGGACATTGATGGTTTTATTGCGCTTTCCCGCCAGGAGAGAACCACCATTGCCACGTTTGGGGATTTGATGCGGGTACCGGGAACCAAAAGCTCCCTTGCCGAAGAACGGGCCCGGGGCGCAGATGTTCGAATGGTCTACAGTCCCTTGGATGCGCTTAAAATCGCTCGGGATTCGTCCCATCAGCGGGTCATTTTTCTAGGAGTCGGGTTTGAAACCACGGCCCCTGCCATCGCTGCGGCCATTATGGCCGCCCAACAGGAGAAACTGACGAATTTTTTTGTCTACTCGGCCCACAAACTGGTCTCTCCAGCCCTGGAGAAACTCATGGCGATTTCCGGTGTCCATATCGACGGGTTTTTACTGCCCGGCCATGTGTCGGTCATTATTGGCACCAACGCCTACGAGCCCTTTGTCGAAAAGTTCAAGGTGCCGTCCGTGATTGCGGGGTTCGAGCCAGTGGACTTGCTGGAAGCCATCCACCGGCTGGTCATTCAATTGAAACAGGGCGAGGTTCGCTTGGAGAACGCCTATCCCCGGGCAGTGACCGATGATGGCAACCCGGCGGCCCAAAAACTTCTTGACGATGTCTTCGATGTTCAGGACACCGAATGGCGGGGGCTCGGCTCTATGCCCAAAAGCGGTCTTAAAATAAAAGATGCCTTTCAGCAGTTCGACGCGGAAAAGGTGTTTTCCATTGAGGTGCCGAAAACCAGTGTGGCCAGCGGGTGCTGCTGCGGTGAGATTCTCACCGGACGGAAGATACCCGCCGATTGCATGTTGTATAGGAAATCGTGTACACCAACGCATCCGGTGGGTCCCTGCATGGTTTCCAGCGAAGGAACCTGTGCGGCGTTTTATCGGTATGGGGGTGAGATGCAATGAAATCCGATACAATTTTATTGGATCACGGCAGCGGGGGGAAAATCTCCCATGATTTTGTGACCGAGACACTGGTGCCGCTGTTTGATAATCCGATGCTTTCCCAGCTCCACGACGGAGCCACAGTGACGGTAAACGGTACGCGACTGGCGTTTTCCACCGACTCTTTTGTGGTGGACCCGATCTTTTTTCCTGGCGGCAATATTGGTGATCTTGCGGTAAACGGTACGGTAAACGATCTTGCCATGTGCGGAGCGATTCCCCGATATCTGAGTGCCGGTTTGATCATCGAAGAAGGGTTTCCCATGGCCTCTCTGCGGCAGATTTTGACCAGCATGAAGGTGGCTGCGAAAACCGCCGGGGTCCATATAGTGACAGGGGACACCAAGGTGGTTCCCCGGGGAGCGGCGGACAAGATCTTTATCAATACCGCTGGCATCGGAGAGGTGCCAAAAGATGTTACGATTTCGGGCGACAGGGCAAGACCGGAGGATTGTATCATTCTGAGTGGTACCCTGGCCGATCATGGGATGACCGTATTAAACCAGCGGGAAAACCTTGCGTTTGAAAGCCAGGTGGCCAGTGATACCGCTGCATTGAACCACCTGGTAGCAAAAATGCTGGCAGTGTGTCCGGACATCCATGTGCTTCGGGACCCCACACGGGGAGGGCTTGCCACCGCCCTGAATGAGGTGGCGATGGCCGCTGGGGTGGGGATTGAAATTCAAGAGGGGGCCATTCCGATAAAAAGCGATGTGGCGGGCATGTGTGGACTGCTTGGTATTGATCCCCTTTATGTGGCCAATGAAGGGAAACTTTTTGCTATGGTGCCTGCCGCATCGGTCGAGGCCGTGCTCGACTGCATGCGAAAAGATCCCCTCGGGAAGGCGGCGGCCATTATCGGGGCGGTGGTAACCGACCATCCGGCAAGCGTGTACATGAAAACAGAGATCGGCGGCACCCGGATTGTTCAGATGCTGGCGGGGGATCAACTGCCAAGAATCTGCTGAGTCTCCACTCCCAAAATTGTATATCTTATCTTCTGGCGGCGTCTCACCTTTTTTCAATTTTTGGAATAGGGGAGATTATACGGAGTTACGATGAAAAACAGACCTAACATTTTTATTGTTATCGCAATCTTATTCAGCACCGGCTTAACCGGATGCTTATTAGAAAGAGAGGTTCTTTTCACCGGCGAGACCATGGGCACGGTTTACCATGTCAAAGTCATTGCGGAACCGTTTCAGCGCACCGGGTTTTTAAAGAAACAGATTGAAAACCGCCTTGAAGATGTGAACCAAAGCATGTCGACCTTTATACCGGGGAGTGAAATTAGCCGGTTCAATGCCTTTCAGCAAACAGGCGAAAAGTTTTCGGTGTCTCCGCCCTTCTTCCAGGTCGTGCGCATTGCCAAAGAGATTTACGAGCTTTCAGACCGGGCCTGGGACGGCACGGTCATGCCATTGGTGAACCTATGGGGGTTTGGTCCCGCCACATCGGAGAGAGGGGTCCCGGACGATTCAGCGGTGGAGGCCATCCGGTCCCGGATTGGTTTTGAACACATCACCTTGACGACGGACACGTCTCTTGTCAAAGAAAAGAAAGCGCTGAAGTTGGATCTTGCCTCCATTGCCAAGGGGTATGGGGTGGACCAACTGGCAGCGCTTCTCCGAAGTCAGGGCTTTCAGAACTTTCTGGTGGAAATTGGTGGTGAAGTATATGCGGCCGGCCTTCGGCGGGATGGCAACAGCTGGCGGGTTGGAATCAACCGCCCCCAACCGGACGCATCTGCAACGGAGGTCTATGAGGTGGTGCCCCTGACGGATGCGGCCCTTGCAACCAGTGGCGATTACCGGAATTTCTTTGAAAGAAACGGTCGGCGGTATACCCATGTCATCGATCCTCGAACCGGTTATCCGGTATCAAACGGTGTGGTAAGCGCCTCGGTGAGAGCCAGCAATTGTACTGTGGCCGACGGCCTTGCCACCGCCCTGATGGTGCTCGGGGTAGAAAAAGGATTGGCGCTTGTCAACCGGCTTACGGATACCGAATGTTTTATGGTTGTGCTGGGAAAAGACGGCACCTTTCAGAATTATTTTTCAAACGGCTTTGACACCGAAAGTGATCAATGATCCCCGTGCCCAGTCGACATTTTCTTGCGCAAGGTCTCCTCAGGCAGGTGGTCGCCCATCCGGTGGGCGTCATTCTCCTGATATCGGCGATCACAGTGTTTTTTCTTCTCCAGTTAACAACGCTACGATTTAAAACCTCTATCTATGATCTTATCATTGAAGATATTCCCGAATCCGCTCGATATCAGGCGTTTCAGGAAACCTTCGGCACAGAAGAGATCATTCGGGTTGTCATTAACACGACGAACATCTGGGAGGCGTCCGTTTTCGAGGCTATTACCCGCTTTTCAGATAGGGTAGCCGAGATTCAGGGCGTTCGACGGGTCATCAGCCTGCCAACCATCAAAAAAGTGGTTGCACTCTCCGGTGAATTGACGCTGAAGGCTTTTGCAGACCTAATTCGGCCCGTAACTTTGTTTCACCGGAACCTTCTTTCCCCGGATCAACGCCGAACAGTTGTAACTCTGGTGCTGTCAACAGATGCAGACCGGGATGCGGTGATTGCTGCCGTTTCAAAGCAGATTTCAGAAGCGTCTTCCAGCATGGCGATGTATCAGATCGGCATGCCCCTCGTATCCAAGGCGTTGGTGGAAATTACCCAAAAGGATTTTTTTCGTATTCCGCCGGTGACTCTTGCCCTCATTGGCGTCTTGCTTCTTTTTTTGTTTCGAAACGGCACCGGTGTTCTTATTCCCCTGTTGTGTGTTACGGTGACCCTCGTCTGGACCCTTGGATTTATCGCGCTTACCCGCACGCCCTTATCCTTGCTGACCCTGATTGTGCCGGTGTTTTTAATTGCCGTGGGCACGGCGTATTGTCTCCATGTTTGCTCGGCCTACTTTGCCTCAGCCGGTTATGCGGCATCCCCTTCGACCGCGGCCATGGCGGCGTATGCCCAAATAACATTTCCGACAGGGCTTGCGGTCCTTACCACCATCATCGGTATCGGTTCTCTTTTTGTGAACAAAATGGAAGCCATACGTGAGTTTTCACTGTTCACCTGTTTTGGCATGACGAGTCTTTTGATAATCACCATGACCCTGTTGCCCGCCTTAATGGCCCTGCTGCCCCTGCCGAAAAGACAAGACGATGTGTTTGAGGGGTCTCCGGGGACGATGAAAAGGTTTTTGGACCTGGTGATTCGGATCAACCTGAATCATCAAAAAATAGCTTTTCCGGTATTACTGATCCTCCTTATTGTTTGCATAGCAGGGGCCTTGCGGATCCGGGTGGAAACCAACCCCCTGCAATATTTTAAAAAAGAGACAGATGTTTATCGGAATTTTCACGATATTTATCAGGATCTTTCCGGCAGTTTTCCCGTGAATGTGGTGCTGGGGGGGCCAGAGGAAGATTATTTTGAATTCCCCGAACGGGTTCAAACGCTTTCGGCGCTTGAGGCCTCTCTAGAGGCGCTGCCGGAGGTGGACAAAGTAATATCCTTTGCGGGTTATCTGAAACTCGTCAATTATGCCACCAATCGATATGATGAAAAGTACTACGCGCTCCCCCAGGAGGGGTTTGAACTTCGAACCCTCGTCAACAGCTTTAAAACGCTACTGGGGGAGGACATGCTGGCGCAGTTCATGTCCCGGGACTTTTCAACGGCAAACATCCTGTTGTTGACCCATATTTCAAGTTCAACGGCATTTCTTGACCTTGAGAATAAAATAGCGAAACTGGTACCACAGAAGATCCCCAAGGCCGTCAGCAGCCATGTGACCGGGCTTGGGGTGGCGGTGTCCGCAAGCAGTCACGTCTTGACGCTGGGTCAGATCAAAAGCCTGTCCATCTCGTTGGTGCTTATTTTCATTGTGATGATGCTTCTGTTCCTGTCGTTCAAAGTAGGGTTGATCGCTGTTGTGCCAAACACCTTTCCCATCGTCATCAACCTGGGGGTCATGGGCTGGTTTGGGATTCCCCTTTCCATGGCCACGAGCCTGATTGCCGGGATTGCGATCGGTCTAGCGGTGGATGATACGATTCATTACCTCATACGTTACAACCGAGAGTTTAAAAAGGACCTTGATAAAGACCGGGCCTTGCGGGACACAATCCACCATATCGGAAAGCCGATTGTGTTTACGAGCGTCACAATTGCCCTCGGCTTTTCGATACTTATGTTTTCCCAGTTTCAACCCACGGCCGTTTTTGGCCTTCTGATGGTGGTGACCATGGTTGCCGCCCTGGTTGGCGACCTGATACTCCTGCCGTCCTTGATGCTGCATGTTGAACTGGTCACCGCCTGGGACATGTTGCGACTCATGCCGACTCTAAGCGGAATGTCGGCCGGTGTCGTACACGAGCTCAACCAGCCACTGAATGCCATCAAGATGGGAAGCGATTTTTTAACGATGATTTCCCATGAAAAAGATGGGGTGCCGGCCGCCCAGGTGTATCAGGTGGCGGGTGAAATCGGCCAGCAGGTCGACCGGGCCTCTCACATTATTCAGCGCCTCGGGAATCTTGACCAGAAACCCAAATTTGAAAGAGAGCCGGTGGACATCAATGCGGTGATTCAAAAGACCCTGGCAATTGTGGCCCACCAGTTTAGCATTGAAAACGTTTCTACCGACCTGTCACTTGCAGAAGACCTGCCCCCGGTGTTTGCCCACGAAAACCGTTTGGCCCAGGCGGTTTACAACCTTCTGTCCAATGCCGGAGACGCCATCCTGGCCAAACAAGTTGCGGACGAACCCTTTCGTCAGGGCGAGATCTCAATTCAAACCTTTCAGCAGGGGCCGCGTGTCTGCATCCAGATCACCGATTCAGGTATCGGTATGCCCCAACAGGTAACGGAACGGGTCTTTGAACCTTTTTTTACAACCAAAGGCAGCGGCAAGGGCAAGGGGCTTGGCCTGACCATCACCCATGAGATTGTTCGGGACTATGGGGGAAAAATCACGGTTGAGAGCCACGAAAATGGCGGTACGACCGTAACTATGCGTTTCCCGGCCATGGTCGGTGGATGACAACGAGGGATTTAAAAGAGAACTGAGATTTTTTTCATTGGTAAAGCGTGCCATGGGATGGTTTTTATCACGTTCGGGGTTGATCGTTTTAGGGATGCTTTTATGTGTCTTCATGGCGTGCGGGCCGGAAACAACCCAACACAAGCCGCAGGGGGTCACAGATTCCCAAATTATTATCGGCGCCTCCTTGGCGCTGGAGGGACATGCCGGGTATTTGGGGACCCAAACCCTTCAGGGAGCATTGTGCTATTTAAACCACATCAATGCCATCGGCGGTGTCATGGCCGAGCCATTGCGGTCATCGCCTACGATGACGGATACGATCCGCCCCGCTGTGTCGCCAACACGCAAAAGCTCATCGTTGAAGACGCGGTTTTTGCGCTCTTCTGTTATGTGGGAACGCCCACTACGGTAAAGATTATTCCACTTGTCACGGAAGCTGAGGTTCCTCTGGTCGGCATGTTTACCGGTGCCAATGCCTTAAGAAATCCTCCCAACCGATATCTAATAAATGTTCGTGCGTCCTACTATCAAGAAACCGACGCAGCCATAGAACATTTGGTGAACACCCTCGGCGTTCAGACGGTGGCCATTTTTTATCAATATGATGCCTATGGTTTTGACGGTTTGCGTGTTACGGAACTGGCCCTGAAGGCCCACGGGATGCTCCCCACGGCCAAAGGGACCTATATCCGCGGGACCCTGGATGCTGAAAAGGGGCTCGAGAAGATTATGGCCGCCAAAGCCGATGCTGTGGTGATGATCGGCTCCTATGACCCTTGTGCAAAATTTATAAGATTGGCGCGCGCAGGTGCTAGTGGAAGCATTGCGGCGGGCGGGTCGGCAGCTTAATCGAAAGAAATTCATATCTGCCATTGAGTCGATCCGGAATTATGACCTCGGGATTGACAACCCACTTTCCTTTGGCGCCGATGATCATCAGGGACTCGATCGCGTTTACTTTACCATGATTCGCGATGGCGGATTTGAATTGATCACGGACTGGCATAAGGTGGCCGCGTTTCAGGCCAAACAAAAAGGTGAACGGAGCGGGGACAACCATGAAACAGCGTTTAAATAAATTCATGGTGAAGGTTAAAACGGCGAGTCTGGAAAAAAATGTTTTTTCCTCTCTCACGGTCATTTTGCTGCTAAGCGCTGTGATTGCGCTGCTGGCCCGTTGGGTCCTTGTCTCCAGCTTGACTTCAGAATTGATAGCGCGAGGGCTCGGCATCTCCCTTTCCATTGCCGAAGGGAGCCGGGGGTATATACTGACCGAAAACCTGCCAGAGCTTACCAATCTGCTTTTCGACGCCCGCATGGGGCACCGGAAGCCGCTGGTGGCCATCAATGAAACCATCCAAACGGTGCTGCAGATCTTTGGCAAGCAACCGGAACTCCAGGGAATAACCATTGCGCAAAATCTCGGTGACAGGTTGTCGCCGGTTCTTGCACAGCGGAATCATTAGGAGCAGGTGTTCTTCAACTTGATTTCCAATGCCAGGGATGCGATTATTTATGCAGCGCCGGATAGGGACGACTCCTGTCCCAGAACCATTACGATCCGGACCTTTCACCAAAATGACGAGGTCGTGGCGACGGTTTCAGATACGGGTCCCGGTATTCCAGCGGCAATTCAAGACCGGATTTTTGAGCCGTTTCTTACCACCAAGGAGGTGGGAATGGGGCTTTCCATCATTTATCATTTTGTAGAAGATATTGACGGAAAAATAGAGGTGTCCAGCCACCCGGATACGGGCACCACCTTCACCCTGTCCTTTCCGGCCGCTGAGGAACCGGTACAATGAGGATGCCATGAACAAAATTCTGGTGATTGATGATGAAAACGATAGACCCGGCGGCTGAAGTGATTGTTATTACCGGGCACGGTGATCAGGACCTTGCCGACGAACCCATGATCCATGATGCGGCCTACTTTATCAATAGACCCATTCGGAAAAAGGCCCTTGACGCGGCATTAAAAGCGACAGAATTCCGACTGGCGAAGCATAGCGGCGAACAAAAATGATGGGTGCCCATTCGGCGCCACAACGACACAAACGGTTCAGGAGGATATATCAATGACCCTTTCGGTTTTTTGGCTTCAGGCCGGCGGATGCGGGGGTGACACCTGGTCCTTTTTAAACGCTGAATCGCCGGATGTGATCGAATTTTTTGAAGACCACGACATTGATCTGTTGTGGCACCCCTCCCTTTCTACCCTCCATCCGGGTGAGCTGAGCCGGCTATTGACCCGGCTGGCCAACGGTGACCAGCCACTCGACGTTCTTTGTGTTGAAGGCACCATCTTGAACGGCCCGGATGGGTCCGGTATGTTCGATGAACTATGCGACAGACCTAAAAAAGAGATTGTAGAAGATTTGGCCCGCCAGGCCCGGTTTGTGCTGGCGGTGGGGACCTGTGCCAGTTTTGGCGGCATCAGTGGGGGTGGGTTTTCGGAAGGAACGGGACTTCAATATGAAAAATGGACTCCGGGAGGACTTCTGGGTGCGTCGTTTAAAACCCATGCCGGCCGGCCGGTCATTAACCTTCCGGGATGCCCCTGCCATTGCGATGTCATCATTGGAATGCTCTCCGCTATCGCCCTTGAGACCCCCCTCGATTTGATTGACTACAATACCCCGCGGGAGTGGTATGGCATTATGGTCCACCAGGGATGCACCCGGAATGAATACCATGAGTACCGGGTTGAAGAGAAGGTGTTCGGCGAAAAAGGATGTATGTTTTTTCACATGGGTTGCCATGGCCCGCTGGTAACCGGCCCCTGTAACAAGAAGCTATGGAACCGGCGGTCGTCCAAAACCCGTGTGGGGGTTCCCTGTTTTGGATGTACAAGACCCGATTTCCCGCAACATTATCCGTTTTTTGAGACCCAGAATATTGAAGGACTTCCCATCGAATTGCCGGATGGCGTCAGTCGTGCCCATTATATGGCCTATAAAGGAATGGCCGCGGCAGCTGCCCCCACACGGCTCAAAAAGCGAAAAACCGGTATTTGACCGGATCGGAATAAAGACGGCCCCAGGCCTGTTTAGAAACCTGTAATTGGAACCATACTATAGAAATATAATAGCAGGTAAAAACGAGGACACCCAAATGAGCAGCAAGCGGATTCAAGTGTTGCCGGTAAATCGCGTGGAAGGGGATTTAAAAATCCGTATTGAAGTTGAAGACAACCATGTCACGGAGGCCTTCAGCATAGGCATGATGTACCGGGGGATTGAAAAGATCATGCTTGACAGAGGTCCGTTGGACGGCCTGGTGATTACGCCTCGGATCTGCGGGATTTGCAGTAATTCCCATTTGGCGGCAGCGGCGATGGCCCTTGATGATTTTTATAAAGCCGAGGTTCCCCCCAATGCCGTTCGTGTGAGGAATGTTTCCCTTTGTGTCGAGTCGATTCAAAACGACATACGCCACGCTTTTTTACTTTTCATGCCGGATTTTACCAATCCGGCCTATGCTGACCACCCGCTTTATCAGGATGCCCTGACCCGGTATGAGCCCCTCAAGGGGGACAGCACGGTCGCAGCGGTCCGGGAAACAAAGCGTCTGCTGGAGGTCATTGCGATCATGGGTGGCCAGTGGCCCCATTCTTCTTTTATTGTACCCGGGGGGGTGGTTTCGGTGATCAGCGTCAGTGATATCGCGCAGTGCCGTTACCTTCTCGGACAATTTCGAAAATGGTTTGAGGCGAATGTGTTGGCCTGCAGCATTGAAGAATGGCTTTCGGTGGAAAGTCTGGCAGACCTTCAGTCATGGCTGGTAAAGGACCCGGCCCATCAGCATGGAGACCTTGGCTTTTTCGTCCGATTTTGTGAGCGTGCCGGACTCGATCGGCTGGGGGCTGACACCGGGCGCTTTTTAAGTTTTGGCTCACTGCCAACGCCGGGCGGGAGGGCTGATAAATCGGGCCGGTCCGGCTTTCTGATACCGGCCGGGCTGGTTGGTCAGGACAGGGGCGAAGATTTTGACGGAGGGCTTATTTCAGAAGATATTTCCCATTCTCATTTCGATGGTGCCCCCAGCACACACCCGTTTGACGCCGATGTGACCCCCAAGAAACCCCTTCTGGAAGGCATGGCCTACTCCTGGGCAAAAGCCCCCCGATATGACGGCCTCCCGGCGGAAACAGGCCCACTGGCACAGCTCCTTGTTTCTAAAAATCCCCTGTTCGTTGATTTACTAAACTGCTTTGGGCCAAGTGTTTATGTGCGCGAGCTGGCGCGCCTGACCCGGGCGGCCCATCAGATTTCCCACATGGAACGGTGGCTTGGTGAAATTGCATCAGACAACGGTGAGTTTTACCACCAGCATGGAAACGTCATGGATGGTCAGGGGTGCGGGCTGGTGGAAGCGCCCCGGGGTGCCCTGGGGCATTGGGTAAGAATCGAAGAGGGGGTCATTGCTGGATACCAGGTGATTACGCCAACCACCTGGAATGCTTCTCCCAGGGATGTCGATGGAAACCGTGGCCCCATGGAGCAGGCCCTCATAGGGGTTCGGGTGAAGGACCCTGAAAATCCGATCGAAGTGGCGCACGTCATTCGATCCTTTGACCCCTGTCTGGTCTGCACGGTTCATGCGGTCGATTTAAAAAAGGGCCAAGCACTGCCCCCCAAAACAATAGGTTAAACGCAGTTGGAGCGAGAAAAAATGGGAACTCAAACCGCGCTGCACATATCGCCGCGGCCTCCTCGAAAGGTGCGAAACCTTGAAGAGGAAAACAGTGTGTTACGGCGGGAAATTCGCTATGCCCGGGAGTCCACCGAGATAACGGCCGAACTGGTCGTAAAGCAGTTTATTGAAACAGAGCGTATTTTGCGTCGCTTTCAGGAGGCCAACGCCCAGCGGAAGGCCGTTTTGGATGCTGCGCTTCAGGTCGCCATCATTGCAACGGATACCACTGGCACCATTACGGTCTTCAACAAGGGGGCTGAGCGGATGCTGCGGTACCGACCAAGAGAAGTGATCGGCACCTATACCCCCTACCATTTTCATTTGCCGGAAGAAATCGCGACTCGGACTGATGAACTCAGCCGTATGCTTGAAAAGCCGGTGACCACGGATCGATATTTTTTTGAATGCGCCGGGCAGAGCACATCACCGGAAATGGAATGGACCTATGTTCGAAAAGACCGGTCGACCCTGCCGGTTACGATGTCCGTTAACCCGCTTCAGGATTCTGACGGATCGGTGAGCGGATTCCTCTGCATGGCAACAGATATCACCGAAAAAAAACGGTCAGAAAAGGCGCTCAAAGAGAGTGAAAGCAATTATCGCCTGCTGGTCAACAGTATTCCCAATATCGTGTTCAAAGGCTATGCTGATGGGTTTATCGAATTTTATGACGATAAGATAGAGGCGTTAACCGGTTATAAGCGATCGGACTTTGTGAATAAAAAGATAAACTGGTTTGATATGGTCCTGGAAGAAGACAAACTCCAGGTCAAACAAAAATTTCAGGAGGCGCTTCAGGCGGACGGGTCGTACATCCGGGAATACCGGATACGAAAAAAAAATGGTGAGCCGGTATGGATCGAGGCCGGCAGTCAGATTATTCGAAATGAACAAGGCGAGGTGGAGTTTGTTACCGGGGCGTTTCTTGATATCACCAAACGAAAGCAGGCAGAACAAGCCGTCCATGAATCCGAAGAAAAATACCGGAGCCTTTTCGACAGCGGTCCCAATCCGATTTTTGTTCTGGACCGACAGACCATGAAAATCCTGGATGCCAACCCAAGTGCGGAAGAAATTTATCGTATTCCTGGGGAACAGCTTGTGGGCAAAACCTTTACAGACCTTGGAAGCCTTGAAGGAGAGGATATCACCTTGGCCTTTTTCCAGAACGGAAACTGGCCCGATGCCTGCGTCGACAGCCAGCGAGCCCGACACCGCATTAAGGGCAGAGAACCGCTGTTCATCAAACTTAAAACTTGCCCGATTCGATACCGATCAAGGGATGCCGTTATTCTTGCCATTACGGATATCACGGATAATGTGGAAAAGGACGCCCAGCTTTTTCAAGCCAGCAAGATGACGACGCTCGGAGAGCTGTCGGCCGGGATTGCCCACGAACTAAACCAACCCCTGAATGCCATCAAGATCGGCAATGAGTTTTTAAAAAAATCAATTGAACGGGGCCAGATGCCGTCAGATATAGAAATTGAAACGGTGGCCACAGAGGTTTCAAACCAGGTAAACCGCGCCAGCGAGATCATCAACCGCCTGCGTGAATTTGGCAGAAAACCCGACTTTGAAAAGGACCGGATATCGGTCAATGTGCCGATTCGTCAGGTGTTGGGGATAATTCGCCAGCAATTGATGCTTCAAAATATTGAAGTTCTGCTTGATCTGGACAATGATATCCCCCCGATCCTGGCAAATGCCAACCGGCTTGAACAGGTGGTTTTTAACATTATCACCAATGCCAAAGACGCGATTGAGTCAACGCCGGTTTCTTCCGATGCGGGGAAACAGGCACGAAGGATTACCATTCGGTCTTTTTTTACCGGCGAAAAAGTAGGCTTTTCTATCTCCGATACCGGGCCTGGGATTCCTTCGGATAAAAAGGAAAAGATTTTTGAGCCGTTTTTTACCACCAAGGAGGTGGGCAAGGGGGTCGGTTTGGGTCTTTCCATTATTTATGGCATTGTGAGGGATTTCGGCGGGACCATAGATGTTGAGACAGAACTGATGAAGGGAACCACCTTTACGCTTATGTTTCCACCTTACGATAACACCAAGAGTGACGCATGAAAAAAATCCTCGTAATAGATGATGAAACCTCGACGTTGTCCATGTCCAAATTGTTGCTGGGGGTATATGGGTACACCGTATTCACCGCTGAAAACGAGGCGACCGGTCTGGAGATATTCAAACAGGAAAAACCGCCCATCGTCATGACGGACATCAAAATGCCGGGTGCTGACGGCTTTTCCGTGCTTCAAAAAATCAAGGCGATTGATTCCAGAACCGAAGTTATCGTGATTACCGGACATGGGGATAAAGATCTTGCCAAGCGGGCCTTCGCCCTAAACGCCTCGGCCTTTTTGCATAAACCGCTCCAGATAGCTGAACTGGAGGCGGCGTTGAAGGATGCGGAGGAGAAACTGGGGTTGAAAGGATAGCCGCAGAGCGTTTTTTTTTGGATGCCAATAAAATTCTTACCCGTTTGATTTTAGGCCGCTATGATGTATAAAACCAGTTGAACCAGACGGGTCAGTTACATCAGATAACGAAAGGAAAGATTCATGAAGTTGGAACCATTGATGACACTGCATGCGGATCTCAGGCCGCCAAGGCAAATCGGTGAAGGCCCGTACGGAAAACGCCTTATCTTTGATGTCACAGGCGGAAATTTCGATGGCCCCCGTTTAAGGGGCAAAATATTACCCGGGGGTGCGGATTGGTTGCTCGTTGATAATGACGGTGTGGGTCACCTTGATGTTCGCATCACCCTGGAGACAGAAGACGGTGCGTGGATATACGGTCAGTATCTCGGCGTGCTTGTGATGAATGAGAAGGTTAACATTGCCCTTACGAAAGGGGGTGGCACCGCGTACGGTGATACCTATTTTATGACGCAACCACGCTTTGAAACGGGAGATGCGCGCTATAAATGGTTAAACAGCCTTGTGGCTGTTGCCGAAGGGCGTCTCGCTCACAAGGCGGTGGAGTATCGCCTTTTTAAGGTGCAGAACGATTAACCCCTGAAAGCCCCTACGCCGCACCGCGGAAAACGCACCGAACCCAATAGAAGGAACACCATGAAACAAGAAATACCTGTACACGCCTTTGTAAAATTGTCTGCCGTTGCCAGTTGGATTGTGGCTATCCTCGCCGTGGGGATATTGATTCTCAGTGATTTAACAATGGATCCGTCCAGTGCACCGACGCGGTCTGTGCTTATCGTCACCTTTGTTGTTTTTCTCCTCGCATTCGGTGTTGTTCTGGGAATTATCGGCCTGATTGGAAGAAAGAAATATGGGATCAGTTCCCATCTTGTTTCCAGTATCCTCGGCGTCAGCATCAATGGGGTGTTGTTATGCCTTATTTCGTTTGTTATCTACTCGGAGTTTCAGAGTATGGAAGAAAATACCAGCATCACGCTGAAAGAAGTTGATACGGGCACATTTTATGGCACTACCTATCACAATTCATATTTTGGCTTGTCGATAACCATGCCCGCTGATTGGAAAATACAGGATATAGAGAGCGAGAAACGGATTATGCGAGACGCCTTGAAAGCATCCGCCGGTGAAGACGAGGTCCGTCAAAAGCGGGTAAAGGAGATTATCCAGCAGACCGTTCATCTCTTTTCGGTGTTTAAGTACCCTTTCGGCACAACCGCTGAGTTTAATCCGGGGATCGCCTGTGTCGCAGAAAATTTGGCGCAGCGCACTGGAATAACAAAAGGAGGAGAGTATCTCGAATATACAAAAAAACTCATGGGGTTCAGCGGCCAGGAGCTATCGTTTCCAAAAGAAATTTACACGGTGATGTTTGACAACGTTCCTTTTGATGTGTTGTTGGTCAAGAAACCCACCGGAGAAGTCACCGTCAATCAAGAGTATTACGCAACCATCATCAATGGATATGCTTTAGGGTTTATCGTTAACTATACCAAAGAGGAAGACAAAAAGATTTTGATGGAAACCCTGGACTCTTTAATGTTCCATGAAGGTTAGGTTGATTTTATAAGATTTGCCTCTGTCGCTCATTTAGGGCGTACGGTTGAATTTTAATCAACGGGAGGACGCGCAACATGTCAGACAAAAAAGCCGACTTGGCAGGACCGGGCATTGGCAATTATGAAGAATTGGCAAGAGAGCTTCCGGAAGATTATGAGGCCCTCCTAACGCCCATGGAAAGGATGAAGGGGGTTTTTGCAATAAAACATTACATTGAAACGAATCTGTGTGACGTGCTTCATCTTCAAATGGTCCAGGTGCCGCTTATTGTAGAAAAGACCAGTGGGATCAACGACTATCTGGACCGGGATGGGTCGCGTACACCGGTAGAGTTTCCCTGTGGACTGGGACTTGACGCTCCCCTGCAGGCCCAGGTTGTTCAGGCTGCCACAAAATGGAAGCGGATGGCGCTTCGGCAGTTTGACTGCCGGGCGGGTGAAGGAATCTGTACAGACATGCGGGCGATTCGAAAGGATTATTTTCTTGATCATGATCACAGTGCGTATGTGGACCAGTGGGACTGGGAACTGGCAATGGACCGGGGGGATCGAACGCTTGATTTCCTGAAAGATACGGTGACCAGAATTTGGAGCGTCATCCGGGGGGCGGGCAAAATGGCACAGGCGATGTTCCCGCAACTTAAAACGGACAGATATCCTGACCTTCCGGAAGAACTGGTATTTCTTCATGCCGAGGAACTTCTCGAGACCTATCCGGATTTGCCGCGGAAACAGCGAGAGACACGATTTCTTATGGAAAAGGCCCCTGCCATTTTTATCGTTGGCATCGGATGGCCATTGAAGGACGGTTACCCGCATGAAATGCGTGCGGCTGATTACGACGATTGGGCGACGGAGACAATCGTTAAAAATGGCGAGCAGTATCACGGTTTGAACGGCGACATTCTGGTGTGGAACCCGGTAACGAAGCGGCGCCACGAGCTGACATCGATGGGGATACGGGTTACCAAGGAGACCCTTAAAATCCAGCTCAAGATGTCCGGCCAGGAGGACTTTCTAAATCTTCCCTACCATCAGGCCATCCTCAACGATCGGATTCCCCTCAGCATCGGGGGCGGCATTGGGCAAGCAAGGACGTTCATGTACCTCCTTCTAACGGCCCATCTCGGTGAGGTGACGGTATCTATCTGGCCGAAGAAGTTAAAAGAAATTTGTGAGAAGAAGAACATTCACGTTCTCGAGTAGTAACGGACGGACTATCCCAAACTAATCAAGCCTCTTTTTAAATCTGGTAAGGGCGATGGCCAACACCCCTATCCCCAGAAAGGCCATGGCGAAAAGCTGCTGCCACAATACGGAAAAACCGACCCCTTTTAAATAAATTCCCCGGATGACCACCAGAAAGTATCTGAGGGGATTTAAATAGGTCATCCATTGGACGAGGCGGGGCATATTTTCAATCGGAAACACAAAGCCGCTGAGCATGAAAAAGGGAAGCAGAAAAAAGAAGGTGGTCATCATGGCCTGTTGCTGTGTTTTTGAAATGGTGGAAATGAACAACCCAATGCCCAAGGTGCTCAACAAAAAAAGGCAGGAAGAGAAAAAGAGAAGTCCCACACTACCGGTAAAGGGGACTTCAAACCAGTATGCTGCAAAAAGGGCGACCACCGTCATTTGGACAAGCGCAATGAGAATGTAAGGAATGGTTTTGCCTAAAATCAGTTCAAAAGGCCGTATGGGGGTTACGATAAGCTGTTCCATGGTACCCGCCTCTTTTTCTTTGATCACCGCCATGGATGTGAGAATCAGGGTTAGCACCATGATCAGAAAGGCGACGATGCCGGGGACAAAGAAGTTCTGGCTGTAAAGATTTGGATTATACCATGTGCGAAGTCGCATATCTATCTTGGGGGACTGCCATTCAACCCCATGGACGTCCTTGATCAATCGTTGGTTTAACGCTTCAATAATTGAAGTGACGTAAGTGATCCTTATGCCTGCCATATTGCTCATGCTCCCATCGGCAAGGATTTGAACGCCAGCAGTATCGCCCTTTCGAATTCTGCCGCTGAAATCAGGTGGAATCTTGATGGCAAGATCCGTTTTTCTTTCCAGCAATTGCTTCTCAAACTCTGCTGGTTGACGGGTAACAAAGACGGCATGAAAGGTTTTGTTGCCAGTGAAGGCATCCATCAGCATCCTGCTTTCTGCTGATCCGGATTGATCCATGAAGCCGATGGTGACGGTCCTGATATCCATGGAGACCACATAGCCGAAGAGCATCAGTTGAACCAGTGGTGCGATGAACAACAGGGGCCTGTTTTTTTTGTCTCTGAAAAGCTGTAGAAACTCTTTTCGAACCAGTTCCCGAATCCGCAGCCAACTCAACTTACAGCCCCTCCTTTTTCAATTTCAATAAGGTCACTGCTGAAAGAATGAAGAACATCACGAAAAGGACGGCAAAATCCTGCCATAATAAGGCAAGTCCCACGCCTCGGAGGTAGAGGCCGTTTAAAATATCGATAAAATACTTAGCGGGTACCACATTTGTTACCGCTCTGAGAACCTTCGGCATGTTAACGATCGGGAAGACAAAATCCGAAAGCATTAGAGACGGTAGATAGGTAATCAGGATGGCGATCTGATTGGCTACCAGTTGGGATTTTGTGATGATGGAAATCAGTAGCCCAAGGCTTAATGCCACGCAGAGATAGAGTGCAGAAGCCAGGACCAGCAGCCAGAAGCTGGATTTGATAATGACACCAAATAGCACTTGGCCCATGAAAACAGCCATCAGAACATCTGTCATGCCGATAAAGAAATAAGGAATGGATTTACCGATTAAAAACTCAAATGCGTTAATGGGCAGTGAAAAAATAGTTTCCATGGTGCCGTTCTCATATTCCCGGGCGATCACCAGAGACGTCAACATGGCACCCACGATCATGATAATAATGGCGATAATCCCCGGCACGATGAAATTCTGACTTTCAAGGTCTTCATTGAACCAGACCCTTATTCTGCCCTCAATAGGCGGATTGATTTTGTTCAATCCTTTTTCGGCCAAAAAATCAGATAATAGCTGGCTGTTGTATCGGGCGACAAATCCGTTGATATAGCCCGCAGTGATGCCGGCATAATTGGGATCACTGCCATCAATGAGAACCTGCAGCGGCGCATCCTGGTTTTTGAGCAATTTTTGGGTCCATCCGACAGGCAGCACAACGGCCATGGTGATCTTCCCTTGATCCAGAAAACCCGACACCTCCCGTTCATTCTGTGCGTATGCGACAATCTGGAAGTAGGCGGACGCATCAATTTGTTGAATAAAATTCCGACTCACAGGGGTCCGGTCGTAATCAAGAATCATTGTTCTGACATTATTCACATCAAGGCTCAATGCATATCCAAAGAGCAGTATCAGCAAAAGGGGAATGGCAAAGGCAAGATAAAGACTCCTGAAATCCCGGAAAAGATGAAATAGCTCCTTTAAAGCAATGGCCCGAATTCTTATAAAAATCACTTTTATTCCCTGGACATCAGTTGAATAAAAACATCGTTAAGGCTGGCATCTTCCTTATGGGGAAACGTATTTCGAATGAGTTCCGAAGGGCTTCCCATGGTAACAATTTGACCGGCATTGATCATGGCAATGCGCTGGCAATTCATGGCCTCCTCCATGTAATGGGTGGTTACGAAGACGGTAACACCCGTATCGGCAAGTGCCGTGATAAAATGCCAAAAATGTCTCCGCGTCAACGGATCCACCCCAGATGTCGGTTCATCCAAAAAAACGAGTTCCGGTTTATGCAGCAGGGCGCAGCCCAATGCCAGGCGTTGTCGCCACCCAGGGGGAAGTTCTGCCGTTGGTCTGTTTTTGACTTCCTTTAACCGCGTAAGCGCCAGGGCCCAGGCGATGCGTTCATGCCATAAATGATGAGGAACGTTATATGCCCCCAGGTAGAAGCGAATATTTTCCAGCGCGGAAAGTTCTTTATAGAGAGAATACTTCTGAGACATATACCCGATCGATTGTTTTATTTTTTCGGACGCTGTGAATATATCGTATCCGGCGACGTGGCCCCTTCCGGCAGTGGGCATTAGAATCCCGCAGAGCATGCGAATGGTGGTGGATTTGCCCGAGCCATTCGAACCGATGAAGCCAAAAATTTCTCCCCGTTTAACAGAGAATGTAATTGCATTGACCGCAACGAAATCACCGAATTTTTTTACCAGGCCACTGACATCAATGGCATCAGAAGTTGAAACCGTCATGGTTCAATTCCTCGTCTTCCTGGGAAATTTGGTGAATGAGCGCTTCCTCCAGGTTGGAAAAACGTCCCCTGATCTTATCTGGGGTGCCGCATTGTAACAACCGTGACCGGTGCATGACGAACAAATAATCACAGCGCTCTCCCTCATCAAGATAGGCCGTTGAAATCAGCATTGTCATGCCCTGATCCTTCATCTGGAACAGAATGTCCCAGAATTCCTGCCGGGATACCGGATCAACCCCGTTTGTGGGTTCATCAAGGATCAGCAACTGGGGATGGTTTACAAGCACACAGGCGAGGCCTAACTTCTGTTTCATACCGCCGGAAAGGTTGCCGGCGGGTCTGTCCCGGAAAAGCAGCAAATTGGAAAATCCGAGAAAACGTTTTTTTCTGTTTTTCCGTTCTTCACCGAAAATTCCGAAAATATCCATAAAAAAATTGATATTTTCATCCACGGTAAGATCCTCATACAGACCAAACCGCTGGGGCATATACCCGATTTTTCGTTTCAACTGCCGTCTGTTTCTTTCGGCAGCATCGCCATCAATACGGATAGCGCCGGTGGCGGGGTTGATCATACCGGCGATCGTACGTAGAAGTGTAGATTTTCCCGCACCATCCGACCCAACCAGTCCGGTAATGGACCCCCTTTTTACCCTGAGAGAAACATCCGTTACGGCTGTCAGGTTTCCGAAGCGAACGGAGAGATGGTCAATCTCTATCAATAACGACTGGTTATTCATTGACAAATCGGGCATCTGCGGGCATTCCGGGTTTCAATGAAACATCCGGGTTTGGGATGGAAACTTTCACCATATAAACGAGCTTGACCCTTTCCTTGTGGGTTTGAATGATTTTTGGCGTAAACTCTGCCTCCGGAGAAACAAAGGTAACTTTGCCTTTGTAAATGCGGTCCGGAAACGTATCAATGGTGACCTGCGCCTCGTCTTCATACCGCACTTTTCCGATATGTTTTTCGTCTACAAATAATTTCAGTTCAACCGTTTTTAAATCAGAAAGCGTGAGCACCTCCTTGCCCGGGGACACGACTTCACCGGGTTCTATGCTTCTGGTTGTTACAATTCCATCAAACGGTGCTGTCAGCCGGGTATGATCAAGCTGGATTTTCGATAGATCCACGGCTGCTTGTGCGGCCTGGTACCGGGCTTTTGCGACTTGAATTTCGCTTTGTGTCAAATCGATTTTTTTCATATTGCTGCGCGCCTGTTCCAGGACCGCGTAGGCTTCCGCCAGTTGCGCGGTGGCGGTTTCGTATTTTAGGGTCGCATTTTCCCAATCTCGTTTGGACACCACCTTATCCTGGTTTAGTCCGTCAAAGCGATTTTTGTTGTTGGTTGCTTCTGTGAGAACGGCCTTGGCACTGTCCACCCCGGCTGTGGCCCGTTTCACATCCGCAGGCAAGGTCTGGTTGTAGACTTCGATAAGTATTTCAAGGCGTTCTAATGTCTTTGCAGACTGATCTAGCACGGACAAGGCTTTCCGGTGCTGGGTTTGATAAATAGCTGGGTCGATAATCGCCAGAACGGTTCCCTGTACTACGCGGTCTCCTTCATCGGCATACACATCGCTAACCCTGCCATTGATCTCAAAGGCAAGGTTTGACCGGATAGCAGATTCTATCGTTCCGGAATATAACGGATATTCGGCCACCTGGTTTTTGTGGCCCAGATAAACGAAAACGCCCACTGCCGGAAAAAGAAGAATGAAAATAATGATACCAATGATTTTTTTCAATATCATGTCCCCTTTACGTTGCCATCTCGATTAAACACGGTTCTAAAACCAATAAAGCCGTTTCTTAAAACAAAAATAAAATTTACAAGACGACGCGTTATGCGAACATCGCCTTTTGAAATTGCAGGGATCTTTCCAAATAGGTTTTAAGCTTGTTGTGGATACGGCCATAAACCGTGTTTGCTGGATACAGCCCTTGGGCATCAGGCGTTCCTGCAGGGACCCCGGTCAGAATTTCTATTCCCTCCTCAATTGTGGAAACAGCATAAACATGAAACTGCCCTTCATTGGCAGCGACCACCACTTCCCTTTTGAGCATCAGGTTTTGAACATTGGCTTTGGGAATAAGGACCCCCTGTTTGCCGGTAAGTCCTTTTGATTTACAGACATCATAAAAACCTTCAATTTTCTGGTTCACGCCACCAATGGCCTGAATTTTTCCTTTCTGATTTACCGATCCTGTAACTGCGATGCCCTGTTGAATGGGAAGGTTGGCGAGGCTTGATAAAATGGCATACAGTTCTGTTGATGATGCACTGTCGCCGTCAATGCCACCATAGCTCTGTTCAAAAGTGAGGCTAATGGACAGACACAGGGGATAGGTTTGGGCAAACGTTCGGCCCAGATATCCGGAGAGGATCAAAACGCCTTTGTTGTGGGTGTTACCGCTTAGATTCGATTCGCGTTCGATGTTGATAATGCCGTGTTTTCCCATAAATGTCTCGGCGGTTATTCGCGACGGTCTGCCAAAGGAGATATCTCCCATTTGAAAAACGGCCAAGGCATTGACCTGCCCTACTTCACCGCCGTCCACATCAACCATGATGGTGTTGTCTGTGTAAGATTCCTGTATTTTTTCTTCATACAGATTATATCGAAAACGATATTCATTAAAGGCCCTGACAACGTGAAGGTCCGTGATGAAGTTCGCCTGCTCCTGCCGGGCCCAGAAATCCGCTTCTTTTATGATGCCGACAATCGGTCCAAACCGGAGGCTGAGCTTATTTTTTTTGGCCACGTGTTTTTTCCCATATTCAACAATGGCCACAACGCCTTCCGGTGTAAACGGCAGGAGCGCCTCTTCTTCACAGACGCGCGCCATAAAAGCGGCGTACTGTTGAAGGGTGGTTTCATTAAGGTCTGTTTCATTGTCAAAGTCAGCGCGGACCCTGAAAATTTTGTTGAATTTGCTGTCATGGTTCTGGAGGAGTTGAAACGTTTCGTAATCGCCAATGAGAATGACTTTTATTTCCAGGGGAATAGGCTCAGGCCGCAGAGACGCGGTTCCCATGCCGGCCCTGTCCCCGAAATCTTCGATGTAAAGCAACTTGTTTTGAAGGGCCCGTTTCAAGGCTTCCCAGACGGCAGGTATCATGAGCACGGATTCGATTTCCAGGATCAGATAACCGCCATTGGCCCTCAAAAGAGATCCTGCCTGGATCATGGAAAAATCTGTCATCAGAACTCCCATGATCGCCCTTTTTTCGATATTGCCGAAAAGATTGGTGTAGGTAGGGTTTGGTTCAAAAATGACCGGCGCACCTCGGGTCAGTTTATGGTCCACAAGAACGTTTATTCCGTAAGGATCAAAATAAAGATCTGGTCGGTCTCCGGCTGTTTCGACTTCGGAATTATTTTCTACCGGTATTTGTAAAAAATCCGCCACATTTTCCGAGATATGTTCCTTTACCGATGTAAGGTATGTTGTTACATCCTGATTGTCACCATAGTCCGTAAACAGGCGTTCCATTCGCTCATTGATGACAAACAGGGCAGTTTCCCGGGTCAGCTTTTCAATGTCATGTTGCTGCTGCTCTTTCTGTTTTCGAATCTCGGTCAGCGTTGAAACAATCTGCTCGCCAATGGCTTGTATGTTGGTTTCAATCGCTGATTTTTCTGCCGGCGGCAGGGCTTCAAATTGGTCGCCGGACATTGGCTTTCCATTCAATAGCGGTGTGGGCTGATAACCCGCCTGGGTTTTTGCGATTATGAGATTTTTTTCTTTAGCCGATTGATCCAGTTGTTCCATCAGCTGTGATTTTTCCAAGTCATACCGGACCGCTATCTCTTTGAGATGCTCAACATGCCCTTTGCTTTCATATTCCTTGAGCAGCCCCGTTCGAATGGCTTCGATCATTGTATGTATACTTCTGGCAAACCGAGCTCCCCGACCGGAGGGGAGCGTAATGACCTTGGGACGATATTCATCACCGAAATTATTGACCATGCATAGGTCCGAGGGGCTCGGAAGACTTCTGGCATATTCGGAGACAATGTCCCTGGTGATCGTAGTTTTGCCGGTCCCTTCAATCCCAGTGATATAGATATTATATCCAGGGCTTTTCATGTTGAGGCCAAATCGAATCGCCTGAACCGCCCGCTCCTGGCCGATGACCTCTCTCAGCGGTTCAATTTCATTTGTAAGCCTGAAGGAAAAAGCCGATGGGGCGCATTCGCATCTCAGATCTTCAGCTGATAGTTCATTTTTACCCATGCAATTCACCTGTGTTTGTATTTGTATACTATTTGGTATCTGGTTTGGATTACGAGTTTTTTTAAAAAACCGTTTTTTCTTTAATGGCAGTGAATTATGTGCTTTTTTGCCAATGATACTATATTGGCATGAAATATGCTGTTAAATGGAACAGGGCGCAATACCAGTTTACTTAAAGTGGCTGAGGGTGTTTTATGTAGGTAGCAACAAAGAAACGTAATTGCAATAAGGTCGTAGAAAATGACGGATGGGCTTGTGGCAGAACTGAGGCAACGGATTCGGGAATTGGAACAGGCGAACGATAGGCTTAAAGCGTCAGAAGTTGCACTTCAGAAAAGTGAGGGGCGACTGCGGGCCATTTATAAAACCGCTAGAACCGTGTCGTTTATCATTACCGATGCTCAGGTTGCCAGACCCACCATTTTGGAATTCAGTCCAGGGGCTGAAAAAACGTTTGGCTACTGCAAAACAGAAGTGATTGGTAAGCCGGTTTCCATTTTGCATCTTCCGGAAGATGGTTTTATGTTTCCAGATAGTTATGAGCATATGAGAGAGGGTCAAATCGGATTTTCCGGCGAGATTACAATGGTCCGAAAAACAGGCGAAACCTTCCCGGCGTTGTATTCTGCATACCCGTTACTCGATGAAAAGGGAGCAATGTATGGCGCCCTGGGTGTCAGTATAGACATCAGCAAACAGAGGGAGCTTGAAATCAAGCTCCGCCAGGCCCATAAAATGGATGCCATTCGCAAACTGGCTGGCGGGATTGCCCATGATTTTAACAATATTTTATTCCCCATCATGGGGTATGCGGAAATGTTGACCGAAGACCTTCCAAATGGAAGTTTTGAATATCAAAATGCGCATCAAATTTTAAAGGCCGGGAAAAGGGCCGCGGATCTTGTAAAACAGATTCTTACCTTCAGCCGGCACGCCAAACAAAAACTGAAGCCGGTTAAAATACAACAGATTGTAAAAGATGTTCTCAGAACTGAACGATTAAAAATCCCGCCGCGAGTGATGATAACAGAGGACATTCAAATCGATTGTGATCTGATCATGGCAGATCCTTTTCAGCTGCACCAGATTGTCATGAATCTGATTACCAATGCCTATCATGCCGTAGAAGAAACAGGTGGCCAAATATCGGTAACACTGAGGGAAAGCGAACTGACTGATGATGATTATTCAACGAACAGCCATCTGGCACCCGGCCTTTATGCGGTGTTATCCATTTCTGACACGGGGTGCGGTATAGATCCAAATGTCATCAACAATGTCTTTGATCCTTATTATACAACCAAAACCCATGGGCGAGGAACAGGGCTTGGGCTTGCCATGGTGTACGGCATTGTCAAGGAATTTAACGGGGACATCAAGGTACGCAGTGCGCTTGGCAAGGGGAGCACCTTTACGGTCATTCTGCCGGTGATGAAAAAAGCCTCTGCGTCGGTTTTATAAGTGAAAATGGCAAAGCAATGGCATTGAGTCGAGAACGGGTGCCCACAGCGATCGGTTAAAGTGACCGGAGCAAGGGATGCCCCCCAAAAAGTGTCTGACAAACCCTTCACTATTTCAACACATACCACTCGGAGCGGTATGGCCGCTTTCCCATAAAAAATTATTTTTCCTGTAAATCACCGTGTTGGGAATAGATCAAACCGTGTGGATGCGTGTAGGCTATTTCCTACAAAATGATCTTTTTTAGCCGCCGTTTAGTTGATTCTTTACCGATGGCTGAATTGAAACGCGACCGATAATCGCCTGTCACTTTTCCGAATACTTCTGGATAACTAACTGTATTGATATAAAAATTTCTATTTTTCCTATCCAGCTCGATGGCCGCTTTGATATGCTGGAGTGGGCGCTCCCATGCTTTTTGCATATTTTTTTACGGGCACATTAATTGCAGACTGAAAATGTTTTAAGATGAAGCGCCATTGGACCTGAGATGGATAGAAATATGCACAATTTTGGAAAACGGAAAGAAGAGCGTTACAATTTAAAAACGCCAGCTAAAATTACGGTTTACGATGGTCCGAACGCCAGCTTAGAAAAAGCAATCTATTATCTTACCACTAGAAATGTTTGTTCCGGTGGCGCCTATTTCCCAACGGAACATAATTTTAAGCAGGGGGTACGGGTTGATGTGGACATGAATCTTAACCTGACGCTTTCGCCCAAAATGGGAAAAAAGCATTCTTCTGTCCAGCTATCGGGGCAGATCATAAGGGTGGACCATGGGGGAATCGCAATTCAATTTGGAAAGCATTACAAAATCTTACCGGTCGTGCGGGAAAATTAGTTTGAACGTTAACAAAAAAACAACGGGTGCTTCCATATGAAAAGTTCTTCATTAGCGCTAAAACAAACAGATTACAGAAATACAGAAATAGAGGTAGACTTTGCCGGGCTGTATTTATCGCAACATAAGCTAATTCGGTCTTATCTAGTAGAAACCGTGGGCGTTAAACGCATGCATCCCTCAAAGAATAAAACCAGTGAAAAGATCAAGAGCATAGAAAACCATAGTGACGGACGCGTATCATCGGACTTGGCCTGCTGTTTAACCACCCGGGAAAAAGAGATCCTGATCCACGTGGCCACAGGGGCGGGAAACCGGGAAATTGCAACCACCCTGAAAATCAGGCATAATACCGTAAAAACGCATATCTATAATATCTTCAAAAAGATAAACGTAACAAACCGGCTTCAGGCGGCCCTCTGGACAGCCAAATACATCTAACAGTTTTTTAGATGTTGTGCTCCTCCCTACCTTTTTATCTACACCTCCGACGACAGCGCCATGGTCGCCTTGACCATCTGATGGTCGTTTGGTTGTTGTTGGTAAAGCGTTTTGTATTTGATCACCTTGTTAATGTAATGCCGTGTAGCCTGAAAGGGCGGCACCCCATTGTATTTGCGTACGTAGCGGCTGCCGGCATTATATGCTGCAAGGGCCAACCGCACATCATTATCAAACCGGTCCATCAATTTGCGCAGGTATTTGGCGCCACCGTTTATATTCTGTTCCGGGTCGAAACTATCGACAACTCCCAATTCGGCAGCCGTGGCAGGCATCAGCTGCATTAGGCCCTTTGCGCCTCGATTGGAGACCGCTCTTGGATTATAGCTGGATTCTGCCATGATCACAGCGCGGATCAACGCGGGCTCAAGCGCATGCCGCGACGCTGCTCTCAATATCATTTGATGATATGGTGGAAGGGGTGGCCTTTCCCGTTTTGGAGCGGTTGTGGTCTGTTTTCCATCGGAGCTTTTTTGAAGGGCATCCTCTGGTGATGGATTTCCTGTTTGCACAGTCTCCCGCGGCGCCTTTTTGATAGTTTTGGTTTGAAATAGAGGCTGTGGTTTGTGCAGACACATGGTAGTGAGTGCAACACCAAGCACAATCCCTGCCAGCATACCTATGGGCAATATGAGCGTTGATACGATTGAAATTATTTTCATAAGAACACCTCCAAACATCAAACACTGCGATGGTGTAAACCCGAACGTTTGATGTGAATTTATCCAATGATTTCGCAAAATTGATGCCACATGGCATAATTGTGATAATATTTATATTTATTTAAGATGGTTATACCGTTTGATGGCGATGAGCGGCAGGTTGGTATTGGGAAAAACACCCCCCATTTTTTAGGCAGCCCATTGCCGCATTATGAAAAGATTTACACAGTTGGAAGGGCTTAAAAACAGCAGTTATTCGGAATGTATCAAACGTCCAAAAGGGTCATGGATGCCGCACCATTAAAGCAGACGTCTACATCGCTGCCGCTTGATCGTGGCCGATCATGAATGATTCCTTCATAGTGATACAGGTCGCCTTTTTTTGAAAAACGGTAATCGTGGGGATGTTTGTCAAGGGGGCATGGGGTATGGGGGATGGGAGCGCCGTCAACAATATGACTTGGTAGGTTGACGTTCCAATACCGTCCGGCCGTAAGCGGTTCTTTCATCAGAGCCGCGAGGATCTGTGTTGCATGCCATTCAATAGCGGGCCACTCAATCCGCCATCCCAGGCCAATATACTGCGAAATAGCGATGGCCTTGACGTTGAGAATGGCGGCCTCCCTAGCCGCGGCCACGGTGCCAGATTGATACACATCAGACCCAAGATTGGCACCCGGATTTATGCCAGCGATCAGCCAGTCGGCATCGGGGGCGAACGCTTTAATGGCGAGCCGGGCACAATCGGCGGGCGAGCCATGAACAATATGGTGGTTTGACTTGGGGTGTTCGACATGAATCGGCGTGCGCATGGTGACCCTGTGACCACAAAAAGACTGTGGGTTTTTGGGTGCGACGATTGTGATGTCCCCCAAAGCGGCAACCGCCTTCTCCAATGTTTTAAGCCCCGGTTCCCCATATCCATCATCGTTGGTGATTATTATCTTCAACATACCTCTCCAGAGTTGAGCCACTTGTGAATCAAGCACAAAAGGATTATAAACGAAACACTATCTCTTTCATGTTACGAAACACCATCGATTCCAATATCCGTTTTTTACCAGCAAACCGGTTTAAAAGGCCAGAATTTTCTGGCAGCTGGCAAAGACAAAGGAGACATTATGTTTATAGATTTGATCCGGTCCCGGCGGAGTATCCGAAAATTTGAAAACCGGTCTGTGGCACCAAAAACAATCGATTTGCTGGTGGAGGCCGCACTAAGGTCCCCTTCTTCGAGAGATTTAAACCCCTGGTCCTTTGTGGTGGTTACCGATCCGGCAACGATCAAGGCCCTGGCTGAAGCAAAGCCCCATGGCGCCAAATTTATGGCAACAGCGCCGCTTGCCATCGTGGTATGTGCAGATCCCGAAAGATCGGATGTTTGGATAGAGGATACTGCCATCGCGATGCTTTATCTCCACCTGGCGGCAGCTGATTTGGGCTTGGGCAGCTGCTGGGTTCAGCTGCGAAAGCGAAATTACAATGCGCAACAGACTGCAGGGGATTACGTGGCCCGATTACTGGAAATGCCCCAGGGCATGGTGGTCGAGGCGATTTTAGCTGCCGGTTACCCGGCGGAGGAGAAGCCGCCCCACCCCCGATCACATTTAGAATACAACAAAGTGAGTTGGGAGCGATTTGGCGGGCAGCGGTAAAGATGTGTTCGGGTAAAGAATAAAACCTGTTACATTCGTTAAGGAATGTGAAAATGACGTTAAAATCCGTACCAACACAGGGCAGAACACTAGATCATGCGGCCTTTGTTTATGACATCATGGAGCCGATTATTCTTCTCGGAAAACAGGCGGAATATGACAAGCATATTATTTCGTTACTGAAATTGGAGGGTTCGGAACGGGTATTGGACATCGGGTGTGGCACCGGCGTATTGACACGGATGATTGCAGATGGGTTGGATGTTGATAAAGGTGGAAAGGCTATAGGCATTGATGCGGCCGGAAAAATGATTTATGTCGCCAAAAAAAAGCGCGCCACAATGAATTGCTGTTTTGATGTAATGGCTGCAGAACTCCTGGAGTATGGAGATGCCACCTTTGATGCTGTGGTATCGAGCCTTTTTTTTCACCATGTGCAGTTTGATTTAAAAGAAAAAGCCCTTTCTGAAGCCTTTCGGGTGCTGCGTCCTGGTGGCCAATTGATCATTGCTGATATGCACACCCCCACCACCTGGATGGGTGGGCTGGTGTCCCATGTGGCACGCTGGTTTTTCATGCAACCCCAAATCGGTGAAAATATCAGAGGTGTTTTGCCGGCGCTGATCGAAAAAGCCGGTTTTCGGTCACCACACAACGTTGCCACCTATTTTGGATATATCTCCTTATTTCATACCCAAAAACCTGATTTGCCAGGAGGTCCCGTATCATAAACGCGTTATCCCTGATCCTTGAGATGGAAAAGTTCCCCCCGGTCAAGGCGCTGATGGCGGAATTAAAACGCGGCCTGGAAACCTATTGGCGCACTGCGGAGAGCATTCTGCAGGTAGGCGGCGTATCCCTTAATGCGCCGGCAACGGATTACGATTCCTTCCATCGGAATTTCTTTTCACTCCTGTTTCTTTATTCCTACAAAAGAGGGGGGATACCCCAATCTCTTCGAATTTTATGTGCTGCAACCATTCAGTGCCTTCGCGGCATGGTCACCGGGTGTGATAATCTGCTGGATGACGAATATAAAATGACATTGGACACCGATATCCCTGAAACCGGGACCCGGTTTCGATCCGTAATGGATATTATGGTTTCGGATCGGGTCCTGTTTCAAATTTTGATGGATGCTTGTCAACGCCATGAAATTGATATCAGGCAGGTCAAATCCGCAATGGCGGCCTCAATGAAGACGATGACCCAGAGCGGTGTTCAGGAGGCCTCAGAAGAAAAAGGCGTCACAGCGGTTTTGGCACCGGATGAACTTCTTCAAAAGGTGCATCATTACAAAACGGGCATCCTGTTCCAATGCCCATGGGACATCCCCCTGGTATTGGGACGTTTTGATACCGAAACGGTCCAACAGATACTCGACGGACTTTATAAGATTGGCATCGGATGCCAGATTTTAGACGATATTGCCGATGTTTCCTCGGATTTGGAGAGAAAGAAGCACAATTATCTGGTCTCTCTCATTTATCATGGTCGAAACGCGGATGAAAAAAAACTTCTCCAAAAATTTATTACGGGAAACGGTCCCCATGATGTATCGAGGAATCTTTCCACCGTATTTAATGAGAGTGTACAGCAGGCCACGGAAACATCTCACAGATTTCTGGAAGCAGGGCTGGGCAACCTTTTTTCAACAGAGCATCAATTTATGATAATGCCATCCATTCACTTTTTAAAAAATAGGATTGGCATAAATCACGCTGTTTAGACCCAAAGAATATGAATTTAAAGGCAATATTTTTCTGGTCACGCGTTGCATTTTCTTTTTTGACCCAATCCGGGCGTGCTACGATGGCCCTATCCATCATGGTGGTAACAGCGGTGTCTGCGTTAATTTTTCTCTCTGCCATGGCGGTCGGTGTTAACGATGCCATGCTTCGCAATACGGTGGAATTATTTTCAGGGCATATCGTCGGCTATGACCTGCCTGATACGATTGGGCCAGAGGATCTTGCAGTCAAAGGGGTGAAAGGGGTTTTAAAACGGGTTTTTCTGCCGGGGGTTCTATCCCATGATGATCTCGGGCAATCGTTAATGATATGCGGTATAATGCCTGACCGGGAACAGATTTTTACCGCTTTGAAAAAAAGAATCATTGCGGGGAACTATCCCCAAAACAATCGGGCGGAAATATTAATTAGCCAGCTCCTTGCAGAGGCGTTGAACGCCCAAACCGGAACACAGTTAACCTTCAAGCCAAAATTCCCCAGCGAAGTTTTTAGGCTGACCGTTTCTGGAATCTACCAGACCCATATTGAGAATTTAGATCGTGGGATTGCCTTTATGCCTTTGGATAGCATTGGCGGAAAGAACGGTCCCTGGTCCACCGCTGTTTTTCTGAACACTGGCGTATCCCCAGAGAAGGTAATCGATGTTTATCAACAAAAATGGCCTGGACGGTATCGGTTTGAGTCCTGGTCAACATTGATGCCAGACCTGTCCCAACTTATTGACCTGGAATACCTTTCCATGGGCATTGTTATTCTTCTGGTCTTTGGTGTGGTCGCTATCGGCATCGCCTGTTCCTTCATCATTTTTATTATTAAGAATATGAGAGAATACGGAATCATGAAGGCCATGGGAGTAACTGACGGGGAGATGTTCTTTGTTATTGTGATGAAGGTTGTCTTTATGAACGCCATTGCCAGCAGTATCGGTCTTCTTTTGGGGTGCCTCATAACCTATGTGGTTTCTACTGCTGGAGGTATTGATTTGACTGCGTTTACTTCCCATAACCAATACTTTTCCGTGTCGGGGGTGATTTATCCGCGGTTGACAGAGTTCTCGCTTTTGGGGCCGCCGGTAACCGCTTTTCTGTTTAGTCTGGTAGCAGCTGTTTGGCCGGCAACGCTTCTTTCGAGGAAAAAAACCGCTGATATTCTCAGGATGATTTAAGCCCATGATTCAAATGAAAGGGGTCACAAAAACATTTGCCTCCGGGCGGGGTATCATTACGGCGCTGAAGAAGGTTTCCCTTTCGATTGATACAGGAAGATTCGTGGCGATTACCGGAAAGTCGGGTTCAGGAAAATCAACGCTTTTAAACTGCTTGGGCGGTCTGGAACCCCCGGACGAAGGAAGCATCCGCTGTTTTGGAACACCGATCTATTCTTTGCAGAGGCGTCAACTAAGTCTGTTTCAGCGTCACCATATGGGGTTTGTTTTTCAACGCGGAAATTTGCTGTCCTATTTAACCGTTGAGGAAAATATCGGCCTTCCCTTGGCGCTCAACGGGATTACGGGAAAGGTTCGATTACATCGGATTAACGAACTGCTGGATCGAATTGGCCTTAGGTCAACTGCGCGTGCACTCCCCCATGAACTTTCAATGGGGGAAGCCCAGCGGATATCTCTCGCCCGGGCCGTTGCTCACAGTCCCAAATTGCTGATCGCAGATGAACCCACGGCCAGCCTGGATACCGAAACGGGTCATCGCATCGTAGAGCTGATGCGTCATTTGGGAAGGGATGTTGACTGTACCGTCATTTTAGCGACCCATGATATGGATATCACCAATATCGCAGATCCGGTCATCGATCTTAAAGACGGGCAACTTCTTGAGGGAAGAAAATGAATCCTTTCGTAAAAATCCTGATCAGCGGCATTGCGGTGGTAATTTTAAACGGGTGCGCTTATCGTCATTACCTCGGGGTACACGGCCCTTCCATTAAGAGCGTGCCTGAAATTCATGAGGGGATTACAGCGGACCAGGATTGCCTTTCCTGCCATCACCCGGCCCATAGCTCCATTGGCCCGCCCACATCCCATCCTCACTTCACCGGCTGTCTGAAGTATCACAATGATGATTTAACCTGATACAAAGATTACAGCATTGTAATCTTTCCGCAAGGTTTCTGTAACGTCAATAGATTATATTCGCCTCCATAATATCTGTTTATGTTTCAATTTTTATTCAACACACAATTTTAATGGACAACCTGAAAGGCAGTTATGAATCGTCAGACTGAAAACAGGGAGCAGCAGAAAAATACCGCAAGTCGCCTTTTCATCAAAATACAGGAAAATCAATTGACCTTGGTCCTTTTTGCCATATTCGTTATCCGTATAGCAAGTTTGGGCGCTTACCCATTGCCAGATAATACGGAAGCTCGCTATGCTGAAGTTGCGCGGGAAATGGTAACGTCAGGAGAGTGGGTTACCCCTCATCTGCATGGTGAGAAATACTGGTCCAAACCACCATTGTCTATTTGGCTCACTGCCAGTGCAATGAAACTGTTTGGTATTAACGAGTTTTCTGCCCGGCTGCCTCATTTTTTACTGGCATTGGTTGTGGTTGGGCTGATCTTTAGTATGGCAATGCATTATAAAGGCAGACACCTTGCGTTGGCATCCGCGGCCATTCTGTCTTCCTCCCTGCTCTTTTTTGTTGGCAGCAGTGCTGTTATGACCGATATGACTCTCACCTTAGGAACAACCCTTTCCATGGTCTCTTTCTGGCAAGCAATGAACGGAACCCTTTTTCGAAACCGTGTTTGGGGTTATCTTTTTTTTGTAGGATTGATAATCGGACTTCTGGCCAAAGGGCCGGTATGTTTGGTGTACATAAGCCTTCCCATTGTGCTTTGGGTCGTGTGGAAAAATAAATGGCGCCAAAGCTGGTATCGGTTGCCATGGATAGGTGGGTTGCTCCTTACCGTGGTGCTTACACTGCCCTGGTACCTTGTCGCGGAGAAAGAGACGCCTGGTTTTATTAACTATTTTATTATCGGCGAGCATTTTCTTCGCTTTATCAAGCCGGGATGGTCTGGGGACATGTACGGTGTTGCCCATATTCAACCGCGCGGAACCATATGGCTGTTTTGGCTGATAGCTGCTTTTCCCTGGTCACTTGTGGGTATTGGTGCATTGTTGGGATCGGCGAAAAGCCGCTCTCGCATTTTTCTTGACCTTCGTCTGTCCAATGGCTTCTATGCTTATTTACTCTGCTGGTCCCTTGCGCCAATGCTGTTTTTTACTATGGCCGGAAACATTCTCTGGACCTATATTCTGCCGGGGTTGCCGGCCTTTGCCATTTTAATGGCAAGGATGTGCTCGTCTATCTGTTCACCCTCGCCTCGCCGGGGGCCAGAACAAAACGCTTTGAGGCGGTTTTTAATGCCTGTTTCCGGATTGATAATACCTGTGCTATTGGGATTTATGGTTACCTTAGCGTCCGTTATATCACCTAATATCAGCCAGAAGGCCCTCGCTTTAGAGTATCTGAATCTTCGTCCCAGTGAAGACAGTCGGATCGTCTATCTCTTTACTCGGCCTTTTTCAGCGGAATTTTACACTGCCGGCCTGGCGGTCGAAGCGCGTGATCTTGCCGAGGCTAAAGTCTATTTAAACGATACGGCGCCCAATTATTTTGCAATCAAACAACGGCATCTTTCTAGAATACCCGAGAATTTTTTAAAACCGCTTTATCCTGTGGACACCTTTGGCGATTTTATTATGTTTTCAAAAAAATCGGAAACAACCTCATAATTTTTCTGGAAGAAAGCCTTTATCATGCATTGGTCTCCAGAAAGTGATATATGGGTAAATAGGTTGAATTTTTACGAAAGCACCAATTTAAAAAATAACGAAACAAAGCAGTATGTCTCGAATGTTGCAAGTGCTCAAAAAGAACGGAGGGCCATCGGATGCGAATTCTGCTCGTCGAAGATGATGTGAAGTTAGCATCCTTTATCCGGAAGGGACTAAAGTCTGCGGGGTTTGCCGTGGACCATGCAACCAATGGCGAGGATGGTCTTCATGTAATACTCAATGAGAACTATGACGCCGCTATTATCGACATCATGTTACCGAAAATAGATGGTCTGACGCTTATTGAGGAGCTTCGGAAATCTAAAAAAAACCTTCCTGTCATTATTTTGAGTGCAAAGCGTTCCGTGGATGATCGTATCAAAGGACTCCAGACAGGAAGTGACGATTATTTGGTAAAACCGTTCGCGTTTGCAGAACTTTTGGCACGTATTCAAGCGCTTATGAGAAGGGCGAGTGGTACGTCTGAACCGACCAGCCTTATGGTGGGCGACCTTTCTTTAGATCTAATGACCCGAGAAGTTCGCCGAGGCGATAGTCTAATAGAACTACCACAGCTTGATTTTGCCCTGCTTGAGTACCTGATGCGAAATGCGGGACGGGTTGTCTCTAAAACCATGATTATGGAGCACGTTTGGGATTATAACTTCGACCCCATGACCAATGTGGTAGAGGTGCGCATTTGCCGATTGAGAGACAGGATTGATAAGGGGTTTGAAAATAAACTAATACACACTGTTTACGGAGCGGGTTATGTTATTAAAGAAGGTGGTTAGGCCAGGTGGTACGGTGGCTGCCCGATTGACGCTCTGGTATACCTGCATATTCAGCCTTTCGGTTCTATTCACTTTTTCTTCCTTTTTTCTGATGGCCCGCTCTGCCATTCGTGATCAATGCGATCACGACCTCTTTAATGAGCTGAAAGAATTTTCAATTATTAATGATACCGGTGGCGTTCTAAAAGTTAAAGAAGAAATATTTTGGGAGGCGGCGTCGGAAGGTGTGGGGAATATTTTCATTCGGCTATTTTCTCTGGAGGATGCGGAAATCGCTGCTACCGATATGGCGTCGTGGCAAGGGATTCCGGATGCCGGAGAATCACTGGAAAAATTACGCGCAAGCGGAAAGGATTATATCTTTGAAACTTTTAAGTTACGCGAACAATCGTTTGGGGTGAGAGCCGTTACCGGGTATATTGGAAAAGGATTTATTGTTCAATTTGGAGAATTATTAAAAGATGATAAAATTTTTGTGGACAACTTCATTAAGCTTTTTACCCCCGGTATTATTATTCTGATCATCATTGCTGCTTTCACCGGATGGTTTATGGCAAAAAGAGCCCTTTCAGGTGTTGAAGAGGTTACTATCACCGCGGTTCAAATCTCAGACGGCTCATTTGATCGTCGCGTCAAAGTTAAATCAAGAGGGCTTGAGATAGAGCGGTTGGCAAACGCCTTCAACGCGATGCTGGACCGACTTCACAAGTTGTTCAATGAAATGAAAGAAATGAACAACAACATTGCCCATGATTTAAGAAGTCCGTTGGCCAGAATGCGGGGATCTGCTGAAATGGCCCTGACCACCGTTACTTCCCTCGAAGAAAATAAAGCCTTTGCTGCCAGCATTATTGAGGATTGTGACCATCTTCTTGGAATGATTAACACCATGCTTGATATTGCTGAGGCCGAGTCCGGTGTAATGGAATTAAGACTGGAACAGGTCAATATCACAGCAGTAATAAAGAAAGCCTGTGATCTGTTTCTACCCGTAGCTGAAGATCATACTATTTGCCTGACCACGCGATTGTCGAGCGATTGTTTTGTTTTCGGCGATTCGCCGATGTTGCAGCGCATGGTTGGTAATTTGCTTGATAATGCTTTGAAATTTACCCCGCCTGATGGCGTGGTGACGATTTCAGCGATGGCCGAAAAAGAACATATCGGAATCAGTGTCCAGGACACCGGCATTGGTATTGCCGAAAAGGAATTGCCGTATATTTTTAATAAATTTTATCGGTGTGATAGCAGTCGGGCGCATCACGGCAGTGGTCTTGGCCTGAGCCTTGTAAAAGCCATTGTTAGCTCCCACAATGGCAGCATTACGGTTTCAAGTATTCCCGGAAAAGGCAGCACTTTTAGCATTAAGCTTCCCAAATTTATATGACGCCTGATTCTGCCCTCTGTGCAGCAGCATTTTTTAGTAGGTTTTCGGCCGTTTTTTAACACTGGGGCTTAATCTCTACTGATCCCATGCTTTTGCATTCTATACCGAAGGGTTGAAGGGTTTATGTCGAGTATCAAGGCAGCCCCATTGGGCCCGTCGATACGCCATTTCGTTTTTTCAAGTGCCTGCAGAATGTGGGTCCGCTCAACCTCTTTTAGGGACGAGAGCGTTGGATTGGATGTGGCGGTCTTGGTTTGGATATCCGTAGACCCAAGGTTATCCATGAGTTGAAGAGAGGGGCCCTTGGTATTGACCACCGCCCGTTCAATGACATTTTCCAGTTCTCTGACGTTGCCCGGCCAGGGGTATTTTTGCAAGGACTTGATTGTGCGCGACGGTATCTTCGATATCTTTTTTCCCATTTTTTTACTGAACTTATCTGTAAAATAGTGGACGAGCATCGGAATATCATCTCCGCGCGTTCTGAGTGGGGGTACGGTAATCGGAAAAACATTCAGACGATACCAGAGGTCCTCCCGAAATCGACCCTGGTTCACTTCTTCCTCGAGGTCGCGATTGGTGGCGGCAATGATCCGGATGTCCACCTTGAGGGTACGGGCACTCCCGAGTCGCTCAAACTCACCCTCCTGCAGTATCCTGAGCAGTTTGGCCTGGGACGCCAGGGGTAGCTCGCCAATTTCATCCAGAAACAACGTGTTCCCGTGGGCCAGCTCAAAACGGCCAACGCGTTTTGCCTGCGCACTGGTAAAGGCACCCTTTTCATGGCCGAACAGTTCGCTTTCGATTAGGTTGGCCGGTAATGCGGCACAGTTGACTTTGACCATCGGTCGCCTTTTTCGAGGGCTTGCCGTATGAATTGCTCTGGCGACTAATTCTTTACCCGTGCCTGTTTCACCGAGGATAAGGGTCGTAATATTCGTTGGCGCGATCTGCTGTATTTTCAGAAGCACATGCCTGAATGGTTCGCATTGTCCAATCATGTTATGGGCACTATGTTCCAGTTCGATCTCTTCTCTCAGATAGGTGCAATCAGCTTCAATTTGATCCTTGAGCGTTTTTATTTCCGAGAACGCGTTTTGGATTTCCAGTTCTTTCTGTTTGCGTGTCACAGCATTCGCAAAGATTTCACCAAGACGCAGGATCTGATGAATCTCCTCTTCCGCCCAGGTTCGGTGGTTGCGTAACGTTCCCACCGTAAGACCACCGAGGAGAAGTCCCCCCGCTCTCATGGGGACTGTGATTTCTGATTTGGTGCCGAGTTTATCGAAATTTTCTTTGTCTTTCTTTGCGGTGGCGGGCAACTCTTCGATATGTGAAAATGCGACAAATTCTCCCCGAAAAATTTGATGTAGGGTCCATGGAAAGTAAGCATTTACATTGGTAATAAATTTCGGTAAAAGAGCGACCCCTTCATCTGCCCACGTGTGAATGACATGGACGCCTTTTAAATCTTCAGAAAATTGTGTCAGGCTGCACCTGTCAGCCCCTAAAAATTTTCCAATTTGCTTAAGCCCGTGCTCAATCGTGTTGTCGATCTCATGGGTAGGCAAATTGGTATAGGCCGACGAAATTTCCGAAAAAAGCGCTTCGAACTTCAAACGGGCCTCGAGATTTTTTTGTAATTGCTGACTCTGCTGCAGCTGTCCTTTTAAATCGTGAATTGCTTTTTCTGAAGCGCGCACGACCTGTTCCATCGCTTGGAGTCTTGCTTTTATGGGGTTGCTGCGTGGCGTTGATTCAAATGTGTTGCGATGCATGCCTTATTATTTTCTTTCCCTTGAAAAATCATCCAAAGATTGTTCGGTGTCTGGCCCAAATTAATCTAACAGATGATTATGATTTTCGCAATATATTGAGGATTCCACAACAGGGCTAACGCATGTAAATATTACGAAGTCCCTATGTTTTTTTCGGTTATTTCTGATCATCTAAACACGACTGCTTCCAAATAATCGATATCCATCGCTGCATTCAATCTTTTTGTTTTTACGCTGCCTTTAAATTCTTTGTTATTTCGGAGCAAATTCAGAGCAATATGCCGTATAGCTGCAAAATTCTCCGGCGCCGAACCCTTTCTTATCCTGCTTTCATCTTCACGGAATGCAATATCCAGCACCCAATGCACCGAATTTTCAATTCCCCAGTGGCTTCTGACCGCATGACCAAACTTTTCCGCATCGCACTCAAGGCTTGATATATAATAGCGCTTCTCGTGGCTAAGCTCATCGTTTATTTCTCGCGTGCTTTCCACCATACCGAGACATTTTAACCCCGGCCAACTCTCCTTGCCCTGCAACCAGGCAATATCCGATGTCATTATATACTTTCGCGTTTCAATTCGCCCGTGATCCGCGTCTACTGTTGTATGCTCGTCAAATATGCAGCCTTCTTCTCTCATGTTTTCCATATCGTTGAAAAACAAGACGGTGTCATTATGTAGCGTCTTATGATTCTCCTTTACAGCAAGGATATAATCCCCATCCTTATCAATTATTGTCTTGGCAATATTTTTCTGAGTGCCCATGGCATCTATGGTTATGATACAACCTGATATATCAAGAAGCTTTAGAAGATGGGGAATCGCCGTTATCTCATTTGATTTTTCATCTGTCTTAAGTTGTCCAAGAACCACTTGATTAGATGAGGCCCAAGCGCTGATCATGTGAATGGCTTTTTTGTCTTTTGATCTATCATGAGAGCGTCTCAAGGTCTTACCATCTATTGCTACCACTTGTCCCTTGGTTTGTTCTGTTACTGATTCAATCCAACGCTTAAAACTATTTTGAAACTCTCTGGGATCCAGCCTTTCGAAAATTCTTCCAAAAGTATCATGGGAGGGTATACCATGTGGGAGTTCCAAAAATTTTGAAAGCCATTTTTTGCGCTTTTTACCAAAATTTTCTATTTGCTCATACGTGTCTGCTCCGGCAACCACTCCACAAATGGCAATAATAATAACATCTATCAACTTGTGAAGTTTATTATGGTGACGGTGATCTTCAATCCGTTCAAAAAATGTGTCTATCGTTTCTGATTGCATTGGCAACTCCTTGTTTTTGTTGCCATATGCATAACTCAATCAAAACGAAAAGTCTAGATAAATTTTTCCACATTTATATCAGATACTTACAAGTTTTTTACATGCGATTGCCCTGGATTCCACAATCAAATTCCTCAAAACAGATCAAAGGAAATGGGTGCCTGACATGTCAAATTCTTGTCAATAGGCTTCTATATTGCAGCAAACAACAAATCCTTTCCCAAATGTTCGAGATGGTACGCAAATTGCTGTTGAATGAAACGACTGACCGTCTTTCCCTGGCATGTTTTGCGAATATTAAACACTTCAGAAGTGTTTTTCTGATTGTTTGGCAAAGACGGAACCCGCAATTTTACATTTATGCGGAATATTGATGATAGTAACCAAAAGAAGATAAAAAGGAGAATGAAATGGGAAGACTTGACCAGAAGGTCGCAATTGTTACCGGTGGTGCGCAAGGATTGGGGGGGGCTATCTCCGAACTTTTTGTTCAGGAAGGCGGCACGGTCGTCATTGTGGATATTCTATATGACGCTGGCAACGCCTTGGCCCATCGGCTTGGGGATTCGGCCCTGTACCAACATCTTGACGTTACCGACGAGGCTGGGTGGAAACAGCTGGCACAAGAAACGTTTGATCGTTACGGGAGTATTGACGTTCTGGTGAACAATGCCGCCATCTACAGCTATGCATTGCTTGAAGACACGCCCAAGGAAACATTTCAGAAAACCCTTGATGTTAATGTGACGGGCCCCTTTATTGCCATGCAGGCGGTGGTTCCCTATATGAAACAGAAAAAGGCCGGGGCTATTGTCAATGTTTCATCCACAGATGGACTGCGGGGGTCCTGCTGTATGAGCGCATATAACGCCAGTAAGTGGGCGCTTCGAGGGCTTACAAAGTGCATTGCCATGGAGGTGGGGCCATTCGGCATCCGGGTCAATTCCATTCATCCAGGTGCCATGAATACCCAAATGTTTAATCCGGATGGTGACCCCGATGAGGTGATCAATGAAAGGTTCCAAGGCATTGCCCTAAGCCGCGTGTCCGACCCGATGGAGGTCGCCCGTGCCATATTGTTCCTGGCAAGCGACGAAGCGTCCTATGTGTCCGGAGCAGAGCTTACAGCAGATGGTGCCTGGTCTTGTGGGGTCTACCTGCTGGAAAAACCGTCGCCATAATCGTTGTCGTTTTCCGGACGGTTTTATTGCGGTTTCCTTACCTTTATCCCGTTTGGTGGCACAGCATAAGAGCCCTGGGCCGAGGTCGGCTCGAAATATCGTCCTCTCTTGATGCAGATTCTGTGGCGAGAAAACAACAATAAAAATATACTGTTATGGCTATTTTGAAGAAAAAATTTTCATGCCATTAAATATGATGAAGCCGAGATTAACGAACCCCTCAAAACACACGAACGATTGGCTGAAGTGAGAGCTGTTAGCGGGTATATCGAAATCAGTGTCCAGGACACCTGGCATCGGTCCGAAGAGGAATTGCCGCACATTTTTAACAAATTTTAGCGGCAATTTCTTTGTGAGTTTTCGGGAGCTTTGCAAACAATGCCCTAATTCTCTCTGCATTAGATTCAAATTTTACCCCAGTGCAACACTGGGGTTTAATCTCTACCGATTCCATGCTTTTGCATTCTATACCGAAGAGTCGAAGGCTTTATGCCGAGTATCAGGGCCGCCCCTTTTGGCCCCTGAATTCGCCATTTCGTTTTTTCAAGTGCTTCTATGATAAGATTTCGCTCTGCATCCCCTAATGTTGAAATGGTTGGGCTCTTCGTTTTGGTTTCGTTTTCAATATCTGCAGGCCGGAGGTTATCCATGAGTTGAAGAGAGTGGCCCCTGGTATTGACCACTGCCCGTTCGATAACATTTTCCAGTTCTCTGACGTTGCCCGGCCAGGGGTAATTTTGCAAGGACGTGATTGTGCTCGACGGTATCTTTGATATTTTCTTCCCCATTTTTTTGCTGAACTTATCTGTAAAATAGCGGACAAGCATCGGGATATCGTTTCCGCGCGTTCTGAGTGGGGGTACGGTAATCGGAAAAACATTCAGACGGTACCAGAGGTCTTGCCGAAATCGGCCTGCTTTAACCTCTGCCTCAAGGTCGCGGTTGGTGGCCGCGATGATCCGGACATCGACCTCGATGGTACGGGCGCTTCCCAGCCGCTCAAACTCGCCCTCCTGCAGCACCCTGAGTAGCTTCGCCTGGGACGCCAGGGGTAACTCGCCGATTTCGTCCAGAAACAACGTGTTTCCATGGGCCAGTTCGAACCGGCCGACCTGTCTTGCCTGTGCACTGGTAAAGGCGCCCTTTTCATGACCAAACAGCTCACTCTCTATCAGGCTTGCGGGTAACGCCGCGCAGTTGACCTTAACCATTGGTCTTTCTTTCCGAGGGCTTGCCATATGGATTGCTCTGGCGGCCAGCTCTTTGCCGGTCCCAGTCTCACCCAGGATGAGGGTTGTAATATTTGAGGGCGCGATCTGCTGTATCTTCAGGAGAAAATGCCTGAAAGTTTCGCATTTCCCGATCATATTATGGGCGTTGTGTTCCAGCTCAATCTCTTCTTTAAGATAGGTGTAATCGGCTTCAATTTGATCTTTTAATTTTTTTATCTCCGAAAATGCTTTCTGAATTTCCAGCTCTTTTTGTTTGCGTACCACCGCATTGGCAAAGATTTCCCCAAGGCGTGTGATTTGTTGAATTACATCTTCAGGCCAGGAGCGGTGTTCGCGTAGGGCGTCAATGGCAAGGGCGCCGAGAATAAATCCGCCGGCCCTTATGGGGACAGCAATTTCAGATTTGGTGCCGAGTTTATAAAAACTTTCCTTATCTGTTTCGGCAGCTTCCGGCAGTTCTTCAGGATGCGAGAATTGTACAAATTCACCCTGGAAAATCCGATGAAGGATCCAAGGAAAATAGGCATTAATATCGGCTAAAAAATCCGGTAAAAGATCAATTCCTTCATCTGCCCAGGAATGAATAATATGGGTATCTTTTAAATCTTCTGAAAACTGTGACAGGCTACATCTATCTGCACCCAGAAAATCCCCAATCTGTTTGAGACCATGTTCAATCGTGTTGTCGATATCACTGGTTGGCAAATTGGTATAGGCCGACGAAATTTTAGAAAATAACTCTTCGAACTTTAAACGGTCCTCCAATTTTTTTTGCAAGTGCTCATGATGTTGAAGCTTTACGTTTAAGTCATGAATTGTATTTTTCGACGCCTGTAAAAGCTGTGCCAGCCGATGGTGTTGAGCTGGGGTGGGTGGAATGGAAGAATTTACCTCAGGTGCATTTCGATCCATAGTTCAGTTGCTTTCTTAGGCTGTGAATCGTTCATAGCCGCTCTAATGCCCATTTGTGCTTTTCGCAGTATTTTGACGATTCCGCAATATATTGTGAAAACAGATTAAAATCAATTGTTTTTCACCATGCCACCCTGCCGTCTATCCGAACGTTTTGCATTAGATAATTGGATAATATTCCTAAGCAAACAATGAAACACTCCTTCTTTATCTGCTTTGGCACAAACATTGCTCTTCGAAACAATATCTTACCGTTTTTATTGTGCATTATTTTGGAAAGTTCTGGCTGTTACGACGGAAACAAGGAGAGAAAGGGGAATCACATCATGAAAGAATGGGATCTGGAAGCAGATGTGTTGGTTGTTGGATCTGGTGGTGCCGCGCTTACCGCCGCCATATTGGCGCATGATCATGGCGCCAGAACGATTGTTATGGAGAGAAGCAGCAAGGTTGGCGGCACCACAGCCGTGTCTGGGGGCGCCCTTTGGACCCCTATGAATTCCCATATGAAAGACTTGGGTGTCCCCGACACGCGTGAGGAAGCCTTGGCATATTGCCTTAAAATCACAGAGGGACGGGCATCGGATAGTTTGGTAGAAGCCTATGTGGATACTGCCCATGTCATGGCTGATTATCTGGAAGCCAAAACACCGCTTGTTTTTTCAGCCATGACCATGGCCGACTATCACCCGGAGCAGGTGGGCGGAAAATCAGGGGGACGATCTCTTGAATCGAATATTTATGACATCAATGAACTGGGTGAGTGGAAGGACAAGGTCCGCCCCCATGCCATTCCGGTGATGAACCATCAAACAACCGAGGAACAGTTCACAACCTATGAAATGATTCTGAATGCCGCCAATATACCGATGGATTTGGTTTTAGAGCGAATGGACAAAGGGCTGGTGGGGCGGGGCAATGCCTTGATCGCCGGGCTTTTAAAAGGATGTATTGACCGTGGAGTTACCGTACTTTTGGAAACGCGTGCCCTGGAGTTGATTACGGAGGCGGGTCGCGTGATCGGTGTACGGGCTGAAAAAGAAGGAGAAGATTACCGGGTAAAGGCAAACGGTGGCGTGATTTTGGGATGTGGCGGATTCGAATGGAACGAAACGTTGAAGAATAAATACTTACAGGGGGTTATCACCCATCCCCATAGCCCGCCCTATAATGAGGGGGACGGTATCACCATGGCGGCTGAGGTGGGGGCAGATTTGACCAATATGCACGAGGCCTGGTGGATGCCAGCCTTGGCTGTTCCCGGTGATGAATACGAAGGGCACCCTTACAATTATGTGTGCGTGACGGAAAGATCCTGTCCCCACGGGATTCTGGTAAATCGCCAGGGCCGGCGGTTTGTTAACGAATCGGCAAGTTACAATGACATGATGAAAGCCTTTTTTCATGTCGATGAAAATGGAACCGGTTATCGGAACCTCCCCTGCTGGGCAATCCTTGATTCACAATACCGCGAAAACTATACCATGGTAACCGTATGCCCGGGAGATCCGGATCCGGAATGGGCCATTAAAGACGACACCCTGGAGGGGTTGGCTGAAAAAATTGGCATAGACGCCAGCGGCCTTGTTGACACGGTTGCCCGCTTTAATGGGTTTGCGCAAAAAGGAAAAGACCTGGAGTTCGAGCGGGGCGATTGCGCCTACGACCGGTATATGGGGGATAGGTCCGCACCGCACCCGAACCTCGGGGCCATTGCAACGCCACCGTTTTATGCGATTGAGGTGTTTGCCGGTGCCATCGGTACAAAGGGGGGGCCACGAACTGATGTTGATGCCCGGGTATTGAACGTTCGGGGGCGGGCGATCCCCGGGCTCTATGCTATTGGAAACACCGCGTCGGGCGTGTCTGGTCCGGGATATTATGGGCCTGGAGGGACCATTGGGCCGGGGATGACGTTTGGGTACCGGGCCGGTATCCATGCCGCTGATGAGGTGAATCGACAAAAATAGTTTTAAACAAGGGGGAAACTGCGATTTTGCGTTTCCCCAATTCAGCGGGCTCCAGTGGCAAGGCATCAAGGGTGAGGTCGTCGTCATCTGCTTCAAACCCTTGATACCCAGCGTCTGGAACTCGCTTGTTTTCCCAATGCGTTAAAAATTTACTGCTCTTGCGCTGATTTTTGCTATTCACTTATAGCTTAGGTGTTCGGACAGTATTTCGAGTTGATTTCGCCCCGGTTGTGACTGTCATTTGTTTGTTGCAGGGTGACGCATATCAACGCCATGCTTTTTCTCCATCTCTTCAATAAATTGGTCAATTGCGAGGCAACTTTCTGCATCAAAATATGTTCGGAAGGCTTCATAGTAACGAAGCAATACCCCAATGGCACCTAATTGGTATTGGAGCTCTTCAGCATTTTGTGGATCATTTAACATCACCTGATCCATCAACTCCATGAAAAATTCTTGTATTTTTTCTCGTTCTGCCTGATCCATTTCCGTCTCCTGTTTTTGACGCTTTAACTTCATTGCAGTTAGATAATCCCCAACTGTACCTGGGGACTTATCAAGGTTTGACTTTTTCGGGAACAAATGAAAACCCTCCGGAAAAGAATCAAACACCAAAATCTTTAAGGGGTGATACAAGCACATTTTCGGCAATGGGATAGGCGTCCCGTACCGGTGCAATGACCCAGGCCTTATCTACGCCAAGATCTTCAAGGCCGTTCCAAAACGACTTATATGATTTTTCGCGCGAGTGTCGATTTGCCGCATTGCCGTGGGCCAAGAATCGAAACGGCAGGGAAATCCTTAAGGCGTGAAGTGATTTCAGATTGAAGTCTGCGTTTAATATATTTACCTTGCATATTGCAATATATGGTTTCAATTTACATCGTTGTCAAGTGCTTTTTAAGCCTTTTTGCATTCGCAGTTCAAAACTGCAACAGTTTGATTTTTAATGTTTTTTCTACAAATAATTGACAGCGCTTTTTATCGCAACTAAAAAGCTGGATGCTCATGGATGAAAAGGACCTGTGAGGAGGGTCGCGGTTTGAAAAAAATTTGTATCCGCATGCAGAAAAAGGTCCTCAAAACTGAGAACCTTTTTAATTAACTGATATGATTTGGAATTAGCTGGTCGGGGCGAGAGGATTTGAACCTCCGACTTCCTGCTCCCAAAGCAGGCGCGCTGCCAGCCTGCGCCACGCCCCGTTTTGCTGAATTTGAAAGGTTGTCCCTATCACGCTTTCATTATTCGTGCAAGTCTATTGATGAAATGGACGTTTTTTTTGCAAAGAATTGCTCGATTCCTTTTATAATAGCTGCCGATACCGTTGATCGGTAGATCGGGTCATTCAATTTGTGCTCTTCCATTGGATTGGTGAGACTTCCGAATTCAATGAGTACCGCAGGCATGTTCACCCCGGAAAGAACGACCACGGGTGCTGCCCGAACACGGCAGGGCGTTGTGCCCTGTTCATATTGTAAGGCGCCCTGGAGGCAAGCTGCAAGACGGTGGCTTGACGAAACGTGACGAATCTGAACACTGTCCCAAAAAAAAGAAGGTTGTGTTAAGGCATTATCGGTGGCTGCCAACGTTGAATTTTCTGAAAGCGCTTGGTAATAAAAAATCGTTAGGCATTGGGGGTGGTGGCGGAATGACCCGCCGGCATGGATGCTGATGAAAAGATCGGCGCCGATTTCATTGGCAGCCTCGGCCCGTTTAAAAAGGTCTGGGTTGTAATCATCAGACCGTGCCAACACCAATTCATATCGACCCGTTAAACTTTTGGAAAGGGTTTCGGCCACCGCAAAAACAATATCTTTTTCCAGGGTATTATCAATACCCCGGACGCCTGTGTCATGACCACCGTGGCCGGGATCAATATAGATCACCGGTTTGGGGTTGGCGGGAGGAGGGCTTTCAGCTGCCGCAGTGGGTGCCGAATGGCTCCAGGCCACGCTGAGCGTCAGAAATAAAATAACAAGTCGTTTGGCTTGGTTAGAACAGAAATATCTTGACATTACAGGATCTTTTCTAAAATATCTTGACACCTATTTGGTTTGATATTATTCTGACTTTTATTCATTTGGCAATGTAGTATATTTAGGTTTAATGTCAAGTAGTTGATTCCAGCCCGTTTCTATAAACAGTGTTTTTTGCTGTATTCCTTCTAGGGCGTTTCCCTTGGTATTTCAACCTTTACATGGTCCCAAGAGCCCGATGATCCACCAAAAGATTCTTCTTTTGGTTTGGCCGGGATTAAACAGGGAGGCAAGATCTAAATTTACTATAGTGTGAAAATAAGCTGAGTATCGGATTAGCGCTGTAACGACATACATGCGAGAGTGGCGGAATTGGTAGACGCACTGGACTTAGGATCCAGCTCTGGCGACAGAGTGGGAGTTCAAATCTCCCCTCTCGCACCATAATTTGGAACACGGAAAATGCCTGGAGATGAATGATGCTTCAGGCATTCTGATTAGAAAGGAACATTATGCAAGTTAACGTCGAAGATGTCAGTACCGTAAAAAAGATTCTACACTTTGAACTTCCCAATGAAACGCTTGCCGATGCTTTGGACAAAGCCTATGCCGCCCTTAAAAAAACAGCCAAGATAAAGGGGTTTCGGCCAGGCAAGGCTCCGAGAAGCGTTCTTGAGAGAATGTATCAGAAAGATGTCCATGCGGATGTTTCAAGCCAGCTGATTCAGGATTCTTTTATAGAAGGATTAAAACAGCTGGAATTGGATGTTCTTGGTACACCCAAGATCGATCCCCCGGAAATAGATCCCGTGAATCCCTTTCGGTATGATGCCACTGTTGAAATTAAACCCAGTATCGAAGATGTCGATTTCAAAGGGCTAAAGCTTAACAAGACCATCTACAAGGTGACGGATGACATGATTGACTCGCAGCTTAAAATGCTGCAAAAAAATATGGCAAAACGGGTTCCCATTGAAAGTGCCCGCCCGGTTCAAAAAGGAGATTTTGCGCTGATGGACTGCGAGGGATTCAAGGACGGCGAACCCTTTGCAGAAGCGCCTCTGGCCGAAAACCATGTTATGGAAGTTGGGAAAAGCACCTTTACAGAAGCTTTTGATGATCAGCTGGTTGGGATGAACCCGGGGGATGAAAAAGACATTGTCATCACTTTTCCCGAAGACTATCAAAATCAAGCATTTGCTAATCAGGAAATCACCTTCAAGGTAAGCCTCAAAGAGATTCAGAAAGAGCAGCTTCCGGAAATTAATGATGAGCTTGCAAAGACGCTAGGGCAGTATGAAACCTTGGATGCTGTCAAACTAGCGATTCGTGATAATTTGGCCCAAGGGTATGATAAACGGACCGAGCATGAAGTCAACGAGCAAATATTTACGCATTTGCTTGAAAAAACAGAGTTTGAAGTACCGGATGTCCTGATCGACTTTGAACTGCAGCACATCATTTCCGACGCGGAAAAATCCTTTGCCAATTACAACATGACCTTTGAGCAAGCCGGGATTACCAAGGAGCAGTTGACCGAAAAATACCAGGACACCGCCGAAAAACAGGCCCGGCGTCACCTGATTTTGAGCAAAATTGTCGAACAGGAAGCCCTGACCCTATCTGATGAAGAGTTGGACGAAGAGCTGAAAGTGATGGCAGATGCGTATCAACAGCCGTTTGAAGATTTTAAGAAATATTTCACCCAACAAACCGACCAACTGGCCTACTTCAAAGAGACACTGCTTGAAAAAAAGGCAATTAAACTTATATTAGAGAATAGCGATATAACTGAGAAGGATGCGGAAAAAGTCCAGGAGGACAGTGAGACGGACTAATTATGATTGACAAATCGGCTTATTTTCTAACAAAATAAAGGAGACAATAGGTGCCACTAATACCGATGGTCATTGAACAGAGCAGTAGGGGCGAGCGTGCCTATGACATTTACTCTAGGCTGCTGAAAGACCGAATTATTTTTCTGGGTACAGCGATCAACGATGAAATTGCAAACCTATTGATTGCCCAGCTGCTATTTCTGGAATCAGAGGACCCCGAAAAAGATATAAATTTTTATATTAATTCCCCAGGGGGGGTTGTGACGGCCGGGATGGCAATTTACGATACCATGCAGTATATAAAGCCCGATATTGCAACTGTGTGTATTGGGCAAGCCGCAAGCATGGGGGCGGTGTTGCTGGCCGCCGGTGCAAAAAACAAACGCTATGCATTGCCGAATGCAAGAATTTTAATTCATCAACCCATGGGGGGTGCGCAAGGTCAGGCCTCAGATATTGCCATTCAGGCAAAAGAAATTTTGCGAATGCGAGAGACCCTTAACCGGATACTTTCTTTTCATACCGGAAAAGATTTAGAAAAAATACAATCAGATACAGACCGTGATTTTTTTATGTCGGGTCAGGAAGCCAAAGAATACGGTATCGTTGATCACGTGATGGCGAACCGGGATGACCTTGACGTTATAGACAAAACGGAGGCATAGAATGGCCAAAAAAGGAGATATGGGCGATAATCTTTTTTGCTCCTTTTGCGGGAAAAATCAAAAGGAAGTGAAAAAGCTAATCGCAGGGCCAGCTGTCTATATTTGCGATGAGTGTATTCAGTTGTGTGGTGAAATCATTGAGGAGGAGACTGAAAAGGACGCAGAAAAATTTATTCAGACGCTTATTCCTCAAGAGATTAAACAAAAACTGGATGATTATGTCATCGAGCAGGATCATGCCAAAAAAATTCTGGCAGTGGCTGTGCATAACCATTATAAGCGCCTTGATTCCATGGTCAGTACTGGTGATGTTGAACTACAGAAAAGCAATATTCTGCTGATCGGACCGACGGGATGCGGAAAAACATTGCTGGCCCAAACTCTCGCACGATTTTTGAATGTTCCGTTTACCATTGCAGACGCCACCAGCCTTACGGAGGCAGGGTATGTTGGAGAAGATGTTGAAAACATTATTCTTTCACTGCTTCAAAAGGCCGATTATGATGTTGAAAGAGCAAAGCGCGGCATTGTGTACATAGATGAAATTGATAAAGTTGCCAGTAAATCCGACAATCCCTCAATCACCCGGGATGTTTCAGGTGAAGGGGTCCAGCAGGCGCTGTTGAAGATCATAGAGGGTACCACCGCCAGCGTGCCCCCCAAAGGCGGCCGGAAGCATCCGCAACAGGATTTTGTAAAAATAGATACCTCCAACATTCTGTTCATCTGTGGGGGGACTTTCAATGGGCTTGATAAAATTGTTGAGCGTCGTATGGGTGCTAAAACGTTGGGGTTTGGTGCCAAGATCGTGAAGCGAAGTGATCGGAACCCTGGGGAGCTTCTTAAATTGGTGCAACCCGAAGATTTAATCAAATTCGGACTGATTCCCGAGTTTCTGGGTCGGCTGCCGGTGATTGCGTCCCTTGATGAGCTGAATGAGGCTTCGTTGGTTCGCATTCTATCTGAGCCGAAAAATGCGTTGATCAAGCAGTTCAAGAAGCTTTTTGAAATGGAAGGAGTCAATCTGCGGTTTACGGATAGTGCCCTGACCGCCATCGCCACGGAGGCACTAAAGCGAAAATCCGGTGCCCGGGGCTTGCGTGCGATACTGGAAACTTGCATGCTTGATATCATGTATGAGATTCCATCGATTGAAAATGTGAAGGAATGCGTTGTTGGAGAAGATGTGATCTTGAACAAAGAAGCACCGATTCTTCTTTATGAGCAAACTCAAAAACAGGCGTAAGAAACCTAAAACATATTATGAACAGCGCAGACTTTTTTTAAGATGCGCTGTTTTTATTGGATAAGCGAATACGATTATGGTGAATTTACCCAAATTCTTTAAACAGGAAGATCCGCAGCCCACATGGGCAACGTTGCCATTGCTACCGTTGAGGGACATTGTCGTTTTTCCTCATATGGTTGCGCCCTTGTTTGTCGGGAGAGCCAAGTCGGTAAATGCGCTCACTGAGGCAATGAACAGCGATAAGAGAGTTTTTCTTGCTACCCAAAAGAAAGCGGGGGTCGATTCGCCGGAGGAAAAAGACATCAACAAGGTGGGTACCATCGGGTCTATTCTGCAGCTTTTGCGGCTACCGGATGGCACGGTCAAAGCACTCGTGGAGGGAAAACATCGGGGGCGAATTACCCGGTTTACCTCTACGGAAGCAGATGCTTTCAAGGTTGCCGTTGAGCCCCTTGCGCCCCCAGAGGAATCGCCGTTGGAGCTGGAGGCCTTTGGGCGGTCCTTGGTGCAAAGTTTTGAAGCCTACGCCAAGATCGATAAAAACATTTCCAAAGACCTCATTAGCAATGTGTCGACCATTTCCGACCCAGACAAACTTGCTGATACCCTCGCGTCCCATTTTTCATTCAAGATTCAGGACAAACAGCGGCTGCTGGAGGCCGTCAAGCTTTCGGAGCGGCTTAGCCTGCTCACCCAACTGATTAATACAGAGACAGAGATTATTGAAGTTGATCGCCGTATTAAGGGCCGTGTCAAGGATCAGATGGAAAAGACACAAAAGAACTACTATCTGAACGAACAGATGCGGGCTATTAAAAAGGAGATGGGGTCAGAGGAAGATCCGGCCGAAGAGCTCAATGAGCTTGAAAAAAGAATTAAACGAAAACGGATGTCAAAAGAGGCTGCGGCAAAGGTCCGCCAGGAATTCAAGAAGCTGAAGCTCATGACGCCCATGTCCGCAGAAGCAACCGTTGTCAGGAACTATATAGACTGGCTCATTAGCCTGCCCTGGTTTGACCGGAGCAAAGTCCGGAAAGACATTGATGCCGCAGAGGTCATTTTGAATGAAGACCATTATGGGCTTGAGAAACCAAAAGAGCGTATTCTGGAATACCTCGCGGTACAGGCATTGGTTAAAAAACTTCGGGGGCCCATCCTTTGCCTAGTGGGCCCACCCGGGGTCGGCAAAACCTCCCTTGCAAAATCGGTGGCAAGGGCCACGGGGCGAAAATTCGTCCGCCTATCCCTCGGGGGGGTTCGTGACGAGGCTGAAATCCGGGGGCACCGGCGGACCTATATTGGTGCCATGCCTGGAAAAATAATTCAGTCTTTAAAGAAGGCCGGTACCAACAATCCAGTTTTTTGCCTTGATGAGGTGGACAAAATGAGCATGGATTTTCGGGGTGATCCGTCCGCCGCACTGCTGGAAGTGCTTGATCCGGAACAGAATTACAGCTTTAATGATCACTACCTGGATGTGGACTATGACCTGTCGGACATTATGTTCATCACCACTGCCAATACGCTGCCGGATATTCCCCTGCCACTCCAGGACCGGATGGAGGTGATTCGGCTTCCCGGCTACACCGAAGTTGAGAAGTACCACATTGCTGAAAAGTTTCTGATTCCAAAACAAATTGAAGCCAATGGGCTCAAGGATAAGCCCGTAACAATATCTAAAAATGCCGTGATGTCCATTATTCGGGAATATACTCGGGAAGCGGGTGTTCGGAATTTGGAACGGGAAATTGCGGCCATTTGCCGGAAAGTGGCCCGTGAAGTGACGAAAAGCGACAACGCTGACACGACACACCGCATTACCGGCAACTCCATCCAGAAACTGCTGGGCCCCCCCCGCTTTAAATTTGGTCAAAAGGAAGAAACCGATCAGATTGGGATGGTGACGGGTCTTGCCTGGACCCAGGTGGGGGGGGAAATCCTGTGTGTGGAAGCCCTTACCATGCCTGGTAAGGGGGAAATGATTGTGACCGGTAAGCTGGGGGATGTAATGAAAGAATCCGCGCAGGCGGCCTTCAGTTACGTCCGATCGCGGGCCGAGAACCTGATGCTCGACAAAGATTTTTACAAAACGATCGATCTTCATATTCACATTCCTGAAGGCGCCATTCCCAAAGACGGCCCTTCCGCCGGAATTTCCATGTGCACGGCCATTGCTTCGGTGTTTACAAGGCGGGCGGTCCGTCGGGACATCGCCATGACCGGGGAGATCACCCTGCGGGGGCGAGTGCTGCCCATCGGTGGATTGAAAGAAAAAGTGCTTGCGGCCCATCGCGGGAACATTGATACTATCATTGTCCCCAAAGAAAACGAAAAAGATATCCGGGATATTCCATCCAGTGTATCTAAGAAACTCAACATCATTCTGGTGGAACACATGGATGAGGTGCTTGCCCATGCCCTGATAACGCCAAAAGGTGAAAGGTTGTTTAAAAATAGCGGCATTCCCATGGCCCTGAATACCAAACAACCGGAAGCCGAAAGGCCGCTCATATAATTTATTGAAAGCCTACTTTTTCGCTTGACAAGATTGGTCGAACTTGGTAGCTCTACGCTTCCTTCGATTGTTCTTCTGAGGGAAAAAGAAGGGCGGGTAGCTCAGTTGGGAGAGCATCGGCCTTACAAGCCGAGGGTCACAGGTTCAAGCCCTGTTCCGCCCACCAGAGCATACTAAGCTCATCGTAACATACCCAAATTGGGGGCGTAGCTCAGTTTTGGTTAGAGCGCTGGCCTGTCAAGCCAGAGGTCGCGAGTTCAAGTCTCGTCGTCCCCGCCATAAATAAAATCAAGGGGTTATCCAGCAAAGGATAACCCCTTTTTGTTTTGTAACAAAACAAATTCCAAGCCTATTTCCAATCCAAAAGGCTAAAAAGAATTAAAATACACTTTTTTAGAATTGACTTGCCGAGAAAAAAACCGATACAAAAGCTTTTGGGCGCTAAGAGCTGCTAAATATGATTCTTCAAATTATTAGCTTTAAATTAAAGCAATAAAATCCCCTATAGTTCGATCCCTAAATACAATATCTTGTGTTCATTTTCAAAAGTTGACGTGGCGTCAATTATTTCTTGACTCAGTAGTGTCCGGTTAAAGTTTGCATAAAAGCTCATAACAAATTGAATATATGTCGAAAAGTTACTAATTCATGGGGGTACCCATTTGATTTTTCCTCAATAGCCCAATATGACCCTACGCAGGGACTAATTGCGAAGGGAGATGGGCATGCATCAAGGAAGAATCGTATTTTCACAGGTCTTGGATTTTCTGCCTCGAAAACAATTTCGCAAATGTGTAAGCCGGTATCGAGGCAACCATCGGACTCGCTCTTTTACATGTTATGATCAATTTCTTTGCATGGCTTTCGGTCAATTGGCTTATCGTGAAAGTCTTCGAGACACGGTTTTATGTCTACGGGCCATGCGAGAAAAACTGCACCACGTTGGCATCCAGGGTAAAGTCTCACGCAGCACGCTATCGGATGCGAACGAAAAGCGGAACTGGCGAATCTATTGTGATTTTGCTCAGGTGCTGATCGGCAAGGCCCGGAAGCTCTATGCTGATGATGACTTCGGCCTTCAGTTGAGTGAAACCGTTTACGCATTGGACTCCTCGACAATTGATCTATGCCGTTCGATTTTTCCATGGGCTCGTTTCCGTACGACCAAAAGTGGCGTCAAACTCCATACGCTGCTCGATTTGAGGGGGAATATTCCCACATTCGTTTCGGTCACGGATGCAAAGGTTCATGATGTCAATATTCTGGATCAATTGATACCGGAACCCGGTGCCATTTATGTCATGGATCGTGCGTATCTCGATTTTGCACGTCTCAATAAATTGAACTGTGAGGCATCCTTTTTCATTCTACGGGCGAAAAGTAATACACAGCTCAAAAGAATTTACTCCTCACCGGTGGATAAATCGACTGGCGTGTTTTGTGACCAAACTGTGAAGTTGGCCAACAAAGACAGTGCCGAAGATTATCCGAACAAATTGAGAAAGATCCGGTATTATCACCAGGAAAGCCGCAAACGTTTTGTTTTCCTGACGAACAATTTCACATTGGATGCGATAACCATAGCCGATTTGTATAGATGCCGTTGGCAAGTGGGACTATTTTTCAAATGGATCAAACAGCATCTAAAAATCAAATCGTTTTTCGGGATTTCTGAAAATGCAGTGAAGACTCAAATCTGGATTGCCATATCAGTTTACGTTCTGGTGGCTATCCTGAAAAAAGAACTGAAGCTCGAACAGAGCCTCTACACAATTCTACAGATTTTGAGCATTACTCTTTTTGAGAAAATCCCCATTTTACAAGCGTTCACAGAGAATGATTACACAACAAAAATTACTAGTGGACATATCCAACTGAATTTATTTGATTCTTAACCGGACACTAATGTTCTTGACTAAATTCTCTGGGCGTTGGATAAAATGGATAAAGAGAAGATAAAACAAATTATTCGGAGTGCCGCTCAAATCGGATGTTTTGCTTCGCCTCGACATTGCCGCGAAAGAATGAAGCAGAGAAATGTAACAATTGATGATTTTTTGCTTGTCCTTTTGTGGGGTGAAATTATTAAAATTGAACAAAATATAGAACACTATAATCACAAAGTCAGAATTAAAGAAAAAGATACAGATGGCGGTGAGTTAACTATTGTTGCTGCTGTCTGTGAAAATGATCATACTGTTATATGGTTAACGGTTTTTGATCGAAAATAGAACATAGGGGTGAAACCTATGAAATGCCCTAATTGTTATGACGAAATGGTCGCAACGGTCGAAAAGTCATACCGTTATGATGAATGTGGCCTTGATTATATTTATCTCGAAGATATTGATATTTATAGCTGCAAGAAGTGTGATGAGCATATTGTTAGTATTCCGTCGATAATAGAACTTAACAGTTTGATAGGTCTGTCATTAATTAAAAAAGACTCTCTACTTACAGGTAAGGAAGCAAGGTATTTAAGAAAAAACATAGGGTTATCAGGAAAAAAATTATCTGAAATACTTGGTGTAAACAATGCGACTGTTTCAAGGTGGGAAAACAACAATCAAAATATAGGGAAAGACCACGACCGTTTAATAAGGCTTGTTTATGCTGAATTGAAAGACATACCAAGAGAAGATCTTAAGACGCTTATTCAGAATGATTTGGTAAAAATTAATCCGTATGCAGAAAAGCACCAAAAGTTAAATATTATGCCTTGTATGTGGACAAAAAAGGATAGTGCTTGCCATGTATAACTTCTGAAAACACTGTATAAAAAACAAAAAGTTCAATTCGTTAAATTCTGCTTTTTAACTTGCTATACCTTTAGCTTGAGATTTCGTAATGAACAATAAGCCAGGTTATATTGAAGTTGGTTACGGTACTGGAAAAGGTAAGAATGCTTTTGAGGTTGGGGCAGAAGCTGCTCGCTTGTCAACGAAAGATATCACTTCTTATCCATTATCGGTTCTAATCGTATTTGCATCATCAGGCTACAATTTGAAAGATCTGTTGTCGGGTATTGCTAGCGTTGTAGGTGATGTCCCTATTATTGGAACCACTACCGCCGGTGAAATATGCAATGAGCCGCTACAGGGGAGCGTTGTTATTTCTGCCCTTGCTTCACCATACCTTCAGGTTCGAACTGGAGTGGGCAAAAATGTTTCAGAAGATTACCGAAAAGCGGTTGAGGAGGCCATCAGTTCAAAAGAAATCCTTCCATATTTTTCAGATACAAGGATTGATTACCGGCAAAAGCTGACACGCCAGGGGAAAACGATATTTTCCATAATTTTTTCACCGGGAAATACCAGGCATGCAGATGCCCGCGGGTTTGGAATTCTAAAACAATTACAGCAACTATCGGATGGTCGTATCCCCTTTTTTGGGGGGGGAGCGGCCGATGATTGGAAGATGGATGCCAATTATATTTTGCATGGCACAGAAGCATATCCCGACAGTCTATTGGTAGCGGTATTTGAAACTAGTCTTCGGGTTGGCATGGCGATGGGGCATGGCTTTTCGCCATCTGAGAAACGAGCTTTGGCAACCCATGTTAATGGCTATGAGGTAATAGCGTTAAATGGTCGCCCAGCAGCTGAAACATATGCCAGCATGCTTAATCGTGATGTCCAGGAGCTGAAAGGTAAACATCTGACCTTGGAGACTGGTCGGCCGAGCGGTATCCGGGATATGTTGGACCAATATCGCATTGTTGTGGCTAGCTATTTAACGCCTGAAGGCGGTGTTCGCTTCACTCAGCCCATTCCTGAGAATAGTACTATTACAATTATGGATTCCCAACCCGATAAGCTTATTGAGGCTGGCAGAGAAACCTTACGTAAGGCATTGTTGCAGGGCCAGATTCACAAACCGGTTGTTGCCCTCGTCTTTTCATGTGCTTTGCGTCAGCGGATCCTTAAGGATAGATCGCCAATGGAAATAGAAGCCATTCGGTCTCTTTTACCTGAACTTCCGGTGGTCGGGTTCTATTCTTTTGGTGAGCAGGGTATCACTGATGCTGGTATCAATTGTCACGGCAATGAAAAGATAACGACACTTGTTTTGGGTGATGAGCTAACGGCGTCTGCTGAAGTTGCTATTGAAAACCAACAGCTCCTGAAACAGCAGAGAGAAAACGAAATGCTTATCAATGCCATTGTCGAGAATATCCCCAATATGATTTTCGTTAAAGATGCAAAAAATCTTCGATTCAAAATTTTTAATAAAGCTGGCGAGGATCTGCTGGGATATTCTAGAACTGAAATGATAGGAAAAAATGACTACGACTTTTTTCCAAAGCACGAGGCGGATTTTTTCACAGAAAAAGATAGGGAGACATTAGAAAATGTGACATTGGTGGATATTCCTGAGGAAAGAATATTGACTAAGCTTAAGGGGGAACGGTTCCTGCACACCAAAAAAATTCCTTTGCTGGATCAAAACGGTCACGCTGAATATTTACTCGGCATTTCAGAGGACATCACCGAACGGAAGCAAGCTGAGCAAAAGCTGCGGGAAAGTGAAGAAAAACTTGTACGGTATAAAAAAATGGAGTCATTGGGACTCATGGCTGGAGGGGTTGCCCATGATTTAAACAATATTTTGTCTGGTATTGTAACATACCCCGAATTGTTGCTGCTTAACCTGCCCCAGGGGAATCCCCTTCGAAAACCGATCGAAACAATCCAGGCTTGTGGAAATAAGGCTACCGCCATCGTCCAGGACTTGTTGACCATTGCTCGGGGGGTGGCAATCGAAAAGCAACCCTTGAACCTGAACGATATGATCAACAGCTATTTAACGTCTCCGGAACACCTCAAAATTATTCAATATCATCCTGACGTGACGGTGAAACTTGCGTTGGAGGATCAACTCCTGAACATTAAAGGGTCTGCGCCCCATATCAGCAAAATTTTGATGAACCTTGTTGCCAATGCCTGTGAGGCCATTGACGGCACCGGTACGGTCGTATTGAAGACCGCAAATCGGTATGTGGATTTGCCGCTGAAAGGCTATAATGATATGACTGTTGGTGAATATGCCGTTTTGGTTATTGAGGACAACGGGCCCGGTATTCAATCGGAAGACCTTAACCGGATATTTGAGCCGTTTTATTCAAAAAAGGTCATGGGTCGAAGCGGAACCGGCCTGGGACTGGCCGTGGTTTGGAATGTAGTCCAGGACCATCAGGGCTATATCAATGTTTTGGGGGAAGATAATGGCACCACGTTTGAGCTCTACTTTCCGATAACCCGGGAGGAGCTTTGGCAGAAAGACGTGCCGCTGTCCATCGAGGATTACAAGGGTCACGGGGAATCGATACTGGTGGTGGATGATGAAGACAGTCAGCGGGAGATATTTTTCAGCATGTTGACGATGCTCGGGTATAGAGTGGAAACCGTTGATGGTGGCGAGGCGGCAGTTGACTACTTGAAGGCGCACTCGGTGGACCTCGTGATCCTTGACATGATCATGGCGCCGGGCATCAATGGCCGGGAGACCTACGAGCAGATATTAAAGATCCACCCGGATCAGAAGGCGATTATTGTAAGCGGGTTCGCCGAAACCGACGACGTGAAAAAGACCCATCAGTTGGGCGCTGGCCGATACATCAAAAAACCGGTTCAAATGGAAAAGATCGGCCTTGCTATTCAGCAGGCGTTGAATGCATCTATCGTCTGAATCGATAAAGCGGCGTGATTCTCACGACTGTTGATGCCCCGTATGTACTACGAAACTCGTTTCTGATCCAAAATCATTTTTATCTTGGATCTCAATTCATAATCAGAGAATGGTTTTTGGATGAATTGGCAACTGTCATCCAAAATCCCCTGATGGGCGATCACATCGTCAGTATACCCGGACATGTAAAGCACTTTCAATTCCGGCCGCGTTTCTGCGATTTTTTCATAAAGCTCCCGGCCGTTGATGCCGGGCATGATGATATCGGTGAGAAGAAGGTCCACCGGGCCCTTGTGAGTGCCCATGATGGCCAGCGCCTCTTCGCCGCTTTTTGCCACAAGGACCGTATGCCCGGATTGGACGAGAATATCATTTGCAAGGGTCCGAACAATTTCATTGTCTTCCACTAGCAGAATGGTTTCTGTGCGTTTCTGCTCAGAGAGCGTTCGCGCTTCGGCTTCCTCTTTAACCTGCGCGTCTTCAAAAATCGGTAAGTAGACCTTGAACGTGGTGCCTTTTCCCGGTTCACTGTATACTCGGATGTTGCCTTTGTGTTGTTTGATGATGCCATACACCGTGGCAAGGCCAAGACCCGTTCCGTTGCTTCCCTTGGTTGAAAAAAAAGGCTCAAACAGATGCTTTTGGGTGGCTTCATCAATGCCAGCCCCGGTGTCACTTACTGCCAGCATGACATACCGACCTGGTAGGACGTCCTGTTGACCGGTTAAAAAATTTTCATCCAGGCATTCGGTGGCGGTTTCTATGGTCAACCGTCCCCCTTGTGGCATGGCATCGGCCGCGTTAACGGCAAGATTCATAATGACCTGTTCAATCTGGCCGACGTCCGCCTTGATGGTTGGGATATCAGGCATTAGGCTTGTCTTTATCTCGATGTTCTCCGGAATGGTGCGGCGCATCAGTTTTTCAAAATCGGTCAATACATTGTTCATGTCGATGGGTTTGTATGCTAGCGTTTGTTTGCGGCTGAAGGCCAATAGCTGATGCACCAGGTCTCGAGCCTTTAAGCCGGCTTTGATGATCTGTTCGGCCTTGCGTTTTCGGGCGTCGCTTGGGGTAAAGTCACTGGACAGCATTTCACCGTAGGCGATGATGGGGGTCAGGAGATTGTTCAGGTCGTGGGCCACCCCACCCGCCAATCGACCAATGGATTCGATTCGCTGGGCATGCATCACCGTCTCTTCCAGTTTTTGGGTCCTCGTGATGTCCCGGACGTTTAGAACCGCTCCCTCCACAACTCCGGTTGCGTTTTTCATGGGGAAAAGGGTTATTTCCAGAATTCGATCCGGCTTATCGGTCGCATCAATAATATCCCGGTGCTGGAAAATCTTTCCGGCAAATGCCTTATCGAGTCGGTGCCTGTAAGTATGCCTGAAAACTTCTTCTCCCATGACCTCGGCTACCGTATGCCCAATGACCCTATCCCGGGGTTTGTTAAGATCCTTTAAAAAACTGTCATTCACGGCTTCGTAGACATAATCGGTATTGATCAGCGCAAGAAAATCCTCGGAGGCGCTGACGATTCGTTCGTATTTCCGAAGGGTTTCCTCGGCTTCTTTTCGGGAAGTGATGTCCAGAACAAAACCGGCCACGCGAACCACCTGCCCGTCTTCGAAGACCGGTTGGCCCATGGTGCGTACCCAGATGGTGGTGCCGGTGGCTTGAATGAGTTTTACCTCTACGTCGTAAGGCTCTCCATGTTTTGCCACCTTTTCAAAGGCCTGTTCGACGATCGGCTGGTGTTCCGGCGGGTAAAATTTCAAGGCATCACGAACGCAGAGTGGCTCTCCTCCTGGCGGGAGGCCATGAATACGATACACCTCGTCCATCCAGATTACCTGATCTCGAGCAACGTCGTATTCCCACCCGCCCAATTTGGCAATGGCCTGGGTTTTTTCAAGAATCCGCTTGGTTTCTTTGAGAGCGTCCGATGTCCTTTTCTGTTCGGTCACATCCCAGCAGGTTCCGATCATAACTCCCAATTCAGGGACCGGGTAGGCCTTCTGGGTGATGTACGTGGTCTCCTCCCCTTTACGAGTGATAGGGAGATAATCCCAGACCATGCGGGCCGGGTCGCCAGTGGCAAATGCGTCAATGGCCTCTTGCTTGATTTTTTTTCTGAAGTCCGGATCTTCGTAAGCCGCGTTCCAGAAGCTGTCCGGTGCTGCAAGGGCTTCTTTCGTGGTTCGGAAGCATTTAAGAAAATTGTCGTTCAGATACTGATATCGAACCGGCATGTCAATGGAGATGACCGAAAGCCCGATCGGCAGGTTGTCCATGACGGCCTTTGAAAATGCCTCATTCTTTCGAAGGGATTCCTCTGCTTCTTTATGCTCGGTAATGTCATGGGCCACGGCATAGACGATGCCACGGTTAAGATCCGGGGTGGCCACCCATTCGAGCCAACGATAGGTATCATCCTTGCATTGGTATCGGTTTATAAAACTAAAAACCTCACTGCCCGCCTTTAATTTTCGACTCGTTACGGTAATGGTGGGGTCCACATCCTCTGGATGAATAAAATCAAGAAAGGGCCGTTCCAGCAATTCCTTTTCAGTGTAACCGAGTATCCGTTGAAAGGCAGGGTTGACCTTCAGAAAGGTCAGTGAATAGAGGTCAGAAATGCTTATCATGTCCGGGGATAAGGCAAAGATTTCTCCTAGTTCCTCCTGGCGTTCCCGTAACGATTTCTCCGTTTTTCGGAGCTGGCCGACCTCGGCTTCCAGTGCTGAAATTCGTTTTTCTAACGCCTCGTAAGTAGGTTTTTCGGGCATTAATAACCCCCCATACTAAAATTCAGTGACAATCAAGGGTTGAAATGACAGGGTGATGACAAAATTCAATCGTTATCCAGGACTTCCTGTACCTTGGTTCTCAGTCCATGAACAGAGAATGGTTTTTGAATGAATTGGCAGCTGTCATCCAAAATCCCCTGGTGAGCGATCACATCGTCGGTATAGCCGGACATGTAAAGCACTTTCAAGGTCGGCTGTGTTTCTGCGATTTTCTGATAAAGTTCCCTGCCGTTGATGCCGGGCATAATAATATCGGTGAGAAGAAGCTCCACCGGCCTCTCCCGGGCGCCGATGATGCTTAAGGCCTCTTCGCCGCTTTTTGCCACAAGGACCGTATGCCCGGATTGGACGAGAATATCATTTGCAAGGGTCCGAACAATTTCATTGTCTTCCACTAGCAGAATGGTTTCTGTGCGTTTCTGCTCAGAGAGCGTTCGCGCTTCGGCTTCCTCTTTAACCTGCGCGTCTTCAAAAATCGGTAAGTAGACCTTGAACGTGGTGCCTTTTCCCGGTTCACTGTATACTCGGATGTTGCCTTTGTGTTGTTTGATGATGCCATACACCGTGGCAAGGCCAAGACCCGTTCCGTTGCTTCCCTTGGTTGAAAAAAAAGGCTCAAACAGATGCTTTTGGGTGGCTTCATCAATGCCAGCCCCGGTGTCACTTACTGCCAGCATGACATACCGACCTGGTAGGACGTCCTGTTGACCGGTTAAAAAATTTTCATCCAGGCATTCGGTGGCGGTTTCTATGGTCAACCGTCCCCCTTGTGGCATGGCATCGGCCGCGTTAACGGCAAGATTCATAATGACCTGTTCAATCTGGCCGACGTCCGCCTTGATGGTTGGGATATCAGGCATTAGGCTTGTCTTTATCTCGATGTTCTCCGGAATGGTGCGGCGCATCAGTTTTTCAAAATCGGTCAATACATTGTTCATGTCGATGGGTTTGTATGCTAGCGTTTGTTTGCGGCTGAAGGCCAATAGCTGATGCACCAGGTCTCGAGCCTTTAAGCCGGCTTTGATGATCTGTTCGGCCTTGCGTTTTCGGGCGTCGCTTGGGGTAAAGTCACTGGACAGCATTTCACCGTAGGCGATGATGGGGGTCAGGAGATTGTTCAGGTCGTGGGCCACCCCACCCGCCAATCGACCAATGGATTCGATTCGCTGGGCATGCATCACCGTCTCTTCCAGTTTTTGGGTCCTCGTGATGTCCCGGACGTTTAGAACCGCTCCCTCCACAACTCCGGTTGCGTTTTTCATGGGGAAAAGGGTTATTTCCAGAATTCGATCCGGCTTATCGGTCGCATCAATAATATCCCGGTGCTGGAAAATCTTTCCGGCAAATGCCTTATCGAGTCGGTGCCTGTAAGTATGCCTGAAAACTTCTTCTCCCATGACCTCGGCTACCGTATGCCCAATGACCCTATCCCGGGGTTTGTTAAGATCCTTTAAAAAACTGTCATTCACGGCTTCGTAGACATAATCGGTATTGATCAGCGCAAGAAAATCCTCGGAGGCGCTGACGATTCGTTCGTATTTCCGAAGGGTTTCCTCGGCTTCTTTTCGGGAAGTGATGTCCAGAACAAAACCGGCCACGCGAACCACCTGCCCGTCTTCGAAGACCGGTTGGCCCATGGTGCGTACCCAGATGGTGGTGCCGGTGGCTTGAATGAGTTTTACCTCTACGTCGTAAGGCTCTCCATGTTTTGCCACCTTTTCAAAGGCCTGTTCGACGATCGGCTGGTGTTCCGGCGGGTAAAATTTCAAGGCATCACGAACGCAGAGTGGCTCTCCTCCTGGCGGGAGGCCATGAATACGATACACCTCGTCCATCCAGATTACCTGATCTCGAGCAACGTCGTATTCCCACCCGCCCAATTTGGCAATGGCCTGGGTTTTTTCAAGAATCCGCTTGGTTTCTTTGAAGGCGTCCGATGTCCTTTTCTGTTCGGTCACATCCCAGCAGGTGCCGATCATAATTCCCAATTGTGGGATAGCACAGGCTTTCTGGGTGATGTACGTGGTTTCCTCCCCTTTCCGGGTAATCGGCACCTCTTCCCAGACCATACGGTCTGGATCTCCCGAGACGATATCTTCGAGAACCTTTTGTTTGATCTTTTCCCTGATTTCCGGATCTTCGTAAACCGCGTTCCAGAAACTGTCCGGCGCGGTAAGGGCCTCTCTGGTGGTGCGGTAGTATTTAAGATAATTATCGTTCAGATATTGATATCGAATGGGCATATCACTGGAGATGACCGAAAGCCCGATCGGCAGATTGTCCATGACGGCCCGAGCAAACGCCTCACTCTTTCGAAGGGATTTCTCCGTTTCTTTATGTTCAGTAATGTCATGGGCCACGGCATAGGTAATGCCGCGGTTAAGATCCGGGGTGGACACCCATTCGAGCCAGCGATAGGTGCCGTCCTTGCATTGGTATCGATTTATAAAACTGAAAACCTCTATTCCTGACTTTAACCTCCTGTTTGTCACCTCAATGGTCGGATCCACGTCCTCTGGATGAATAAAATCAAGAAAGGGCCGTTCCAGCAATTCCTTTTCAGTATAGCCGAGTACCCGTTCAAATGCGGGGTTGATCTTCAGAAAGGTCATTGTGTAGAGGTCAGAAATACCGATCATGTCGGGTGATAAGGTAAAGATTTCTTCCAGCTCCTCCTGGCGTTCCCGTAACGATTTTTCCGATTTTCGAAGCTGGCCGACCTCAGTTTCCAGCGCTGCAATTCGCTTTTCTAAGGCTTCATAGGTAGGTTTGTCGGGCATGAATGATCCCTTTTTGCAAAAATCAGTGTGGCCGTTGACTGAAATTAAAGGGTGTTGGTAATTCATGTGAGTGGTGCCGTGTTGCGCGTCAGCGGTATTCTGAATGTCTGCAGGAAGATACCCTCACTTTTTTAAAATAACCCATTTGTGATTAAAATGCCAGAAACCATTTTCCACGATCTTCGTGAGGGAAGATCGTTACTGGGGCGGGCGGGAATGCGTCTGCGTGGGTATTGTTTCGTTCCCGCCCGCCTTAAGCTCGAACGGATAATCTTTTTATTCGATCAAGACGGTTTAGAAATCCTTAAAACTGCCCTCATTGAAGGAGATTATCTGTTGAGGCGTTTCCTGGTAATTTTTAGGTGGGAGGGCGGGTGGGGTTTCAGGCGCTGAATAAGACAGATGATGACGGGACGCGTTTTTTTGCAGGTTTTGTTTGGGACGGTTGCCATCGCCATTTGAATCCTTCCTGACCATGGCAACCAGCTCCGCCACAAAAAGTTTCATTTGTTCGGCTTGTGCATTCATCTCTTCAGATGCACTGGCATTTTCTTCCGCATTCCCCGCGTTTTGCTGGATGACTTTGTCCATTTCAATCACAGCCCTGTTGACCTGATCGATGCCACCTGCCTGTTCACTACAGGCGGCGGAAATTTGACCCACAAGGTCACCCACCTGGGATGCACTTTCAGCAACTTTTGAGAAAGCATCATTTGTTTGCGTCACCAAGACAGATCCATCGTTCACTTTTTTTGAAGTTCCTTCCAATAAGGTGGCCGTATTTTTGGCGGCTTCGGCCGCTCGCATGGCAAGGTTTCGGACCTCATCGGCTACCACGGCAAAGCCGGCGCCGGCATCCCCTGCCCGGGCCGCTTCAACCGCAGCATTCAACGCCAGCAGGTTGGTCTGAAAGGCGATTTCATCAATGGTTTTAATGATTTTTGCGGTCTCTTCACTTGCCGCGGATATATCTTCCATGGAAGCGGTTAATTTATGCATGGAATCATTTGCAGTTGTCACAACCAGGTTAACATCTTTCATGAGATTGTCTGCCTGGGAGGCATGGGCCGCGTTCTGTTTGGTCATGGAGGACATTTCCTCCAGGGATGAAGAGGTTTCCTCCAAAGACGCCGCCTGTTCAGAGGCCCCTTCAGCGAGCTGCTGGCTGGAGGATGATACCTGGCCGGACGCTGCCGCCACTTGATCAGCACCGGCATTCAACCCGGCAATAATCCGGTTCACCGGTTTGGTGATGGACCGGGTGATAAAGAAACTCAACACCCCGCCCGAAACAAAGGTGACGATGGTGATGATGAAAGCAGACCACTTTGATTTTGCGCCGGTGGATGTCATGGATGATTTGGCCGTGCTTTGAACGGATGCCAATTGATCGCGGAGGCGTTTCATTTTCGCTTGGGTTTCCGAGAGTGCCGGCAAGGTCTTTTGATGAAATATCTTGTTGGCGGCTGTCTGACTGTGGGTAATCCCCATCTCCAAGTCAATTATTTCCTTGAAATGGCGCTCAACGGATTCAAGTTCAGCCAAGGTGACGGTTTGATATGTTTTTCCTGCTGTGTCAAAATCACCACCCGCCGCCAAGGATTTGATTTTCTTTGCAGACGCATGAAGGCGCTGATGGGGCCCCTTTACGGCATCCATGGCTTCCTTTAAGACTGGAAAGTCATTCTCGTATTGTTTCAACGTATCACTTTCCAGAAATTTTCCAAAGCCACATTGGGTATGATCCATTTCAACCTGGATCCCCGGGTTTTGGGATATGATGATCTCAGAAACTTTTGATGCCCATTTGCGGTGATCGTCCAGACGATCCTTCAGCAAATCGCTTAGGCCTTCATGCTGCTGGCGCCAGGTGCCCTTGATCTGGTTGCCCGATTCATGGAGCTGACGGTGGGGCACCTTAATTTCATTGATAAGGACTGCAAGGGTGGGGTCGCTTTCAGAAAGGTGCCTGGCGCCTTCACCATGCAAAAATTTTCCCAATCCGCATTTTGTATGGTCCAACTCTACCTCGAGGGTTTTGGCATTTTCTACGAAAAGATCCTGAACCATTCCGATCCATTTGAGGTGATCGACTTCCTTTAGCACTATGAAGGCATTATCCTCTGCAGCTTTTGAATACTGTTGACTTGAGGATAGGATGCTTTTAATGGATCCAATGGAAGTGCCCGCCACGATGAGGACCGTTAAGAGTAACAGGGCCGTAAATCCCCACAACTTGGTGCCGAGCGTTAACTTTTTCAACATGAGAACCTCCTTGATGAGAATTGTAGATGACCGTGAAAGTATGAGCTGATATGATTCTCAGGCCGCCTTAATGCTGGGCCCACTTTTTTGTTCAGAATAATTTTATAACGGGATTAAATTCCATTCGTAACCAGATAATTACGATATCGGAATAAATGTGAATTCCTGGAGTTTGTTAAAAGTATACAAACTACATAGAAAAAATATGTATCGTTTCGTTTTTCGATGAATCAAAATTGAAGCCGGACAGCGAAAACAGTTTGTCAGATGGCGGGAAAGGGGTTAGTCCAGAGAAAGGAGGTGGGTCCTGAGATTGATTTTGGTGTTGGTCAGACCAAGTTTTTCCCTTAGGTGGTGGCGATGGACCAGGACAGTGCCTTTAGCAATGCCAAGAATATCGGCCATCTCTTTATTGGACAGGCCATTTTTTACGAAATTTGCAACCTGAATTTCCATGGGGGTAAGGTTCAAGAATTGCGGGTTCAATTTTCCCAAAAAAGGCGACAGAATGGTGTCTAAATTAGATTCTATGGCGGATAAGAGTTCTTTTTGTTTTTTGCTCGTATTGGTCATGTCCAACTGCCGGAGCAGGGGCATTACAAGTTCTTTGACATTCCCAAGAATCGCATCTCCCAGTTGCTTTTTATCAGTATCCCGTTGCCGTAGCAACACTCTCAGCGCTGCATTTACCTCTTCAAGATGATAGGTCCTTTCGCGCACCTTTTCTTCAAGCTTCTGCTTTTCAAGGGATAAGGCCTTTTGGGCGTGCTCGCGTTCTATGGCCTCCTTCTCCAATTGACGATTGCTCTTTTCCAGCGCCGCTGTCCTTTTTTGCACCAACGTTTCCAACTCATCGTGAATGCGGGAAATCTTTTTTTCATGGGACCACTTACAGCTGAGTGTAAAGGCAAAGTGTAAAATTTCATAAATACTAAAGGGCTTTTGAACATAAAGGAGGTTATGGGGCGGCGGCACCCGGGTGATGATTTCTTTGGGGGAATAGTCTGAATAACCGGTTACGAAAACCAGCTGAACATCAGGATCCGTCAGTCTTATTTTTTCGCCAACCCAGATTCCGTCTTCGGGGGTAGGCATTCGGATGTCCAAAAACGCAACCGCATAGGGCGTTCCCCGTTTGATGGCATTGATCACTTTATCCACAGCATCCCAACTATTATTGCAATATGTGATATCGAATGTTACCGCTTCAGAATTGATGACTGGGGCGGCCCCTTTCATAGACGACAAATTGGAAAAGGCCTCTTTGTATAGATTGAGATACTGTTCTTCATCATCCATTACAAGAATCCGAAAGTCATTTTGCCGGTCGGGGGATAACATCATCAAACACAGCCTCCAGGTACCGGGTTATCCGATAAACAGATAACCGACAGTTTCGATTTTGATTGATATAGCCATCTACCAGAGTGAAGGATTTTATTTATCCTAATTGTTCGCCTTGAGAAAGGAAAAAACAAACATGCGGCAGGATGGATTTAATTATCGCTTTAATCCCGAGGCCTGTAAAACATGCGCAGGGCGATGCTGCCGGGGGAAATCAGGCCATATTTGGGTAGGACAGCCGGAAATAACACGGATCAGCACTTTTTTAAAGCTGAACGTCCTGGATTTCATACACCAGTATCTTCATCACACTGACAATCGATATATCCTTCAGGAACGTTACGTTGATGGCGAGTTTTTTTGTGTGTTTTTTGACGCCGACCAAATAGGTTGCTCCATTTATGAGGCAAGGCCGAGGCAATGCCGGCAATTTCCATTCTGGCCCTATTTTAAATCGCACCTGAACGAACTGCAGAAGGAATGCCCCGGTGTCACGCTCAAATCTTAATGCTTGGCATGAAAGGGTACGATGATAAACTGTCTGCTAATTGTTATGGGTCGGATGCCGTTTCGATGCAAAGGAGAAGTTTCTCATACCAGATACTTATATTTTTCATCCAGAAAAAATTCTCTTAAGGCATAATGCTCCAAATCAATGCCAAATCCGGAGGCCCATCTTGAACCGGAAATTTCAGGAAGCAGATCCCGGTGGCTTTTCCAGTTTAGCACATGAACCTTCTGAAGGTGCTCGTCCTCATGAACGTTATTGATATGGGTGGCGTTATATGCCGGAGAATGGGCATATACCAGCAATCTAAAGACCAGCTCAATCTGGTCCTGTTGCTGACTTTTCGGTAACGCTTTATCGGCCAGTACTCTACCGAGATGAACTTCTAAGCCATATTCATTGTTGTGGTGCCCCCATCCTTCCTGAAAAATACTGGTACCAAATGCCTGAATGCTTGCCTTTCCGATATAGAGCAAAATATTGCTGCCATAAACCGGATGAGAGCCATAGATTTGATAAAGACCGAAATCATTTTCGGTATTGAACCGTTTAATGTCTTTAATTTGAAATGGTCCCTCCCATTCTATGTTGATGTTTTGTCCATCCATATGTTTCCTCCTCCCCTACTTCTAACCGTCAATTGCCAACTTGCTTTTGGCTTTTTAACCTTTCAAAAAATATGCCACAATTAAAGTAAACGTGATTTTGAACATGCTTTTAACAGGTTGGCGATCGCCATTATCTGACGTGGCCGAATAAAGCAGCCATGAAGGTGAATTTTTTTATACATGCGGTAGAAAAATAGTATACGCTTATTTATTAAGCAGGGCAGTTATGGTATTTCGGGATCAACACGAAAGCATATAAGGGAGTGAATAAAGATGAGCAGACGTCCAGGTTTTTGGTTTCCGTTTTTCATCGTACTGGTGCTTGTTGCAATTTTTTTCTATTTTGACCGGGTCCGCCAGCAGAGCCGACGCATTTACAGCGAACCCCGGGAGATCGCTTCACGGGGGGATCTTGCAAATTATGAAATGTCGACCATCTCCATTTTTAACCATGCAGCCCCCTCAGTGGTTTATATTTTTACGGAGAATGCGGTGTCTGGCTTTTTTGGACGGCAGGAGTTACGACAGGGGGCAGGGTCCGGGTTTTTGTGGGACACCCTTGGTCATGTGGTGACAAATTTTCATGTCCTCAAAGGCGCTCAACGGATTCAGGTTCGTCTTGATTCGGGTGAAGCCATTGACGCGTCGTTTGTGGGGGGATCTCCAGACCATGATTTAGCGGTTGTACGGCTGCGAAGCATCCCTGACGATATTCAGCCGATTCCGGTGGGGGCATCCCATGACCTTCAGGTGGGGCAGGCGGTCTTTGCCATTGGGAATCCTTTTGGATTGACCCGAACGTTGACAACCGGTGTGATCAGTGCCTTGGACCGCCGTCTGCCCACCGCCGAGGGGCGTGAGGTGATGGGCGTCATCCAGACGGATGCCGCTATAAATCCAGGCAATTCCGGTGGCCCGCTGATCGACTCGGCCGGCAGGCTGATCGGGGTCAATACGGCCATCATCTCTGGCTCCGGCAGTTCGGCAGGCATTGGCTTTGCCGTGCCGGTGGATGTGGTGAACAAAATCGTTCCCCAGCTGATCTCACATGGTAAGATTCCGCGGCCGGGTATTGGCATCATCGTTCTGGATGAGGAAACGTCGGCAGGCTTAGGGGTTGTGGGAGCGGTGATTGATCGTGTGGTGCCTGGTTCAGCGGCGGAGCAAGCCGGTTTAAAAGGAATCGATTACCGGCGACGGATGCTCGGTGACGTTATCATCGCTGCAGACCATAAAGTGGTTAAAAATATCCATGATTTTATCACAATTATTCAGGAACTTGACATTGGAGGAACGGTTCTGCTGGATGTTCAGCGCGGAGACGTTGTCCGAAATGTTCAGGTTAAAATCATGGATATTTCATAGAAACTCAATCGGAACGCAAAGATGACGACGGCTGTAATACCGGGTGGACCAGGGTGCCGTTGGCATCAAATTGAAGTCCTACAGCTTCAGACAATCTTGCGCCGGGCAGTTTTTCGAGCTCAGCCCTAAGGGCGGCGCTGGCCCAAAAATCGGCAACATGAAGGGTATCTTTAATAATGACGGCCCGAACAGTTTTAGGCAACACGGGACCAAGTGTGGTAAAGCATGCCTGAATCGCCTTTTCTTCTGTGGGCATTCGGATCGGAATAAATGCCTTGTGCAGCGAGGTGCTTGTCAGGCCATTTATAACGGTTTTTTCGTAATCCATGGTCTGAAAAAGTGTTTCAGTTATGAAATCGGCGTTACCAAGTCCTAAAGCATTGCCATCACTCCTGCCGGACAATCTTAGAATTGCCACCCGGGTGGCGTCCATGATGGGTCGAAAATCGCTTTCTTTTAAATCGAATGCCCGACCTGTGACGTTGGGGTCCATCCCTGCCCCGCTGATTTCCTTGCCGATATTGCCGACCACCAGGACATCCACTTGCCTCAGCGGCAAAGAGGGAAAATGTTCTTTGGCCAGTTGCAGCAATCCCGGTTCTTTTGTGAGAAACGCCTTGGCCGGCAAGACTTCAGTGACCATGACCTCATCCTGGGCGTTCTCGATAATACCGATGCCAAGGCGTACGTTGCTTTTTTTAATGAGAATGTTGCCTAACGTTTCCATCAGCTCATAAAATCCATATTTTAGTGAAAAACGGTGATACGCCAGGGCGCCATCATGTTTTCCCATGCCCACACAGAGCATCTTCACAAGACCGCTTTCAAGCGGGGCCTTGAATTTGGTATGGGGTTTGATTCTGTTAATGCAGAGAGCGTGGTCCATCTGAAAGGCGTCTTTGGAATAATAGACAGGAACTTCGCCATGAAGGGTGCCAAGCTGAACGGTGTCCATGGTGGACTGGATCGGTGCCGCGCAGGATTCTTCTGTAATTCCCAACGAGGCCAGCAACGCCTTCTGACCTTCGGCCGTCGCGCCCCCATGGCTGCCCATTGCCGGCACAATGTATGGTTTTGCACCGATCTCGATAACGCAACGACATATGATACCCACGATTTCTGCCAGACGATCGATACCCCGGCTACCTACGCCAATGGCCACCGTGTCCCCGGGGCGGATTCCGGTGCTTGCCAGTTGGCCCAGCAACTGGGCGCGGAGGGCCCCCTCAAGATCCTGTAATCGTTTCGGTTGGCCGGCAATCTGAACATTGAAAAACGGCGGAAAATGGAATGGCGCTTCAATATAGTCTGGATACCGCATCCGCTCCCCTGGTGTGGGTGAAATAACGTTGACAGAAAAGATCCTCTTCTTTAAGCTGTCTATTAGTCAGACCTCTGATGGCCAATTACCAAGTATCAATCCCATATGCAAGTACTCGATACAGGCAATGGAAACACGCTTTCAGAAAATTCCGCAAAAAAATATCAGCCATGAAGTATTTCGCAAAATTCATGGGCTCATTACCAATTTTGATTGCCAGTGCGACCCATAACGCCTTTCTCCTTCATTTCATGATTATGATCATATGAAGACAGACCTTGCTTTTGCCAATGATCTGACGCAAAAAAGCTGGATGGTAGGGGCCGGCACAGCGTTGAAGGAAGCGGGTTTATTTACTATACTGGGCATCCCTCTCAATCGGACATAAAAAGGATTGGACCATGGGAAAAGAAAAATTAAAACAGCATATTATCAACCGGGAGTGGTGTAAAGGGTGTGGCATCTGTGTGGCGTTTTGTCCCAAACAGGTGCTCGCATTGGATGAAGACGAAAAAGCCGTTGCGGTTAACCCTCAGGATTGCATTTGCTGCCGCTTGTGTGAACATCGGTGTCCTGATCTTGCCATTGATATCGAAACGGAGATGAAGCCATCATGACAGAAAATCTACGATTCATACAAGGAAATGAGGTCTGTGTTGAGGGGGCGCTGTATGCCGGTTTGGAATTCTTTGCAGGATATCCGATCACGCCATCCACCGAGGTTGCCGAGCATTTGTCCTACCGCCTACCAGCTGTTGGCGGGCGTTTCATGCAGATGGAAGATGAGATTGCCTCAATGTGTGCTATTATCGGTGCATCGCTGACCGGAAAAAAGGTGATGACCGCCACCAGCGGCCCGGGGTTTTCCCTGATGCAGGAGGCCCTTGGCTATGCCGTCATGGCGGAAATCCCCAGCGTCATCGTCAATGTTCAGCGGGGGGGGCCATCCACAGGAAATCCCACCCATGTCAGTCAGGGGGATGTGAACCAGGCAAGATGGGGTACCCACGGCGATCATGCCATCGTGGCCCTGACGGCATCCAATCACCAGGATGTCTTTAACATGACCGTGGAGGCCTTTAACATCGCTGAAACTTACCGGACACCGGTGATTCTCCTGCTGGATGAGGTCATCGGCCATATGCGGGAACCCCTTCGGATTCCGGAGCCTGGCACGTTGCCACTGGTAGAACGGCTGCGTACATCCATAAAGGAAGGGATCGATTATCATCCGTACCTTCCGAGGGAGGACGGGCGGTTGCCGATGAGCGACTTTGGCGGCGTGCACCGTTATAATGTGACCGGCCTGTTTCACGACATGTGGGGGTTTCCGTCCAACAATCCGAAGGTTGTGCATGGTCTCATCCGGCATCTGGTGGATAAGATCAACAACAACGCTTACCAGATGGCAAAATATAAAGAATATTTTCTGGACGGTGCCCGAACGATTCTGATTTCCTATGGGGCCTCTGCCAGATCGGCGCTTCATGTGGTGAAAAAGGCCCAGGCCAAAGGGGAGCGGGTAGGACTTCTGGAACTCCAGACCCTGTGGCCTTTTCCATCGATGGTGATACAGGAAAAATGCGCCCAGGCCCGATATGTGCTGGTGGTGGAAATGAATATGGGGCAGGTGGCTGAATCGGTGAGGACTGCACTGGACCAACCGGACCGTGTGTTTCTGGCCAACCGGGTCGACGGCCAGCTGATTACGCCCACCAATATCCGTGATTTTCTGCGAATCATCCAGGGGAAGGGGGTCTGATATGAGTATTAAAAATTATATTCGGGAGCGGTTCTTTCCCCATATCTGGTGCCAGGGATGCGGGCATGGCATTGTATTGAACAACCTGTTGCGAGCCTTTGAAACCCTCAGCATGAGCCGAAACGAAGTGGTGATGGTTTCCGGAATCGGGTGCTCATCCCGCATTTCTGGATATGTTGATTTCCACACGCTTCATACGATCCATGGCCGGGCGCTTGCCTTTGCCACGGGAGTGAAGATGAGTCGCCCTGAGCTGAACGTGATTGTTCCCATGGGTGATGGGGATGCCCTTGCCATTGGCGGAAACCACTTTATCCATGCGGCACGGCGAAATATCGACATTACCTCGATCGTTATGAATAACCGGATTTATGGGATGACCGGCGGCCAGTTTTCACCTCTTTCCGGATATGGCGCTCTTGCTACAACTGCTCCTCACGGGATCATCGACCATGATTTTGATGTAGTGGCCTTGAGCAAAGCAGCAGGCGCCACGTTCGTTGCCAGGACCACCACTTACCATGTCCATCAGATGGCGGACATAATCCGGCAAGCGATTTTGCACGAAGGGTTTTCCGTTGTTGAAATCATGAGTCAGTGCCCCACCTATTTTGGCCGGAAAAACAAGCTGGGGGATGCCGTGGAGATGATGCGGCACTACAAGGAAAACACCACCCCCATCGGTTCCAAAGCCAAAGAAAAACATCCTGAGTTGATTGAACGGGGGATATTTGTGCAAAAAGAGCTTCCTGAGTACTGTTCGGAATATCAAAACGTTCTGGACACATTGATGAAAGGGAAATCCGCATGAAAAGAACGCGCATTGTATTTTCTGGTTCCGGCGGCCAGGGGATCATTACATCCGCGATTTTGCTGGCTGAGGCGGCCGTTCTGTTTGGGAACCTCAACGCGGTCCAGTCCCAGTCCTATGGCGCAGAAGCCAGGGGGGGCGCCACACGGAGTGATGTGATTATTTCCGATTCGGAAATCTATTTTCCGAAGGTCGTTCAGCCCAATATCCTCATCTGTCTCACCCAGGCGGCCTATTCCAAATTCAGGTCCATGATTCGGCCTGGCGGTATTCTGCTCACCGACACACGGTATGTCAAGATTGAGAAAAAAGTGGATGCGCGGCACGTGGAGCTTCCCATGTATCAGACGGTCATGGACCATATTGGGGACCCGCTGGTCTTCAATATCTGCATGCTGGGGGCCCTCATTGGCCTGACACAGCTGATCCCTGAAGAAGCCATCATTAAAGGACTGGAAAAACGGCTTCCCACAGGTGCCCTGGATATGAACAAGCGCGCCCTCAAACTCGGATTGGCGCTGGTGGAGGAAAAATCATAGTGCCATCTGTCAGGAAGGGACCCTTGTCAACGCATATTCATAAGTTGGTCCGGTTAATAACGGGTGATGTCTACTGTGACGATCTGACCCGTCAGATGCTCTCCACGGACGGCAGTATCTTTCAAAAGATGCCGGCGGCGGTGGTCTATCCCAAGACCGCTGCTGACGTTGCCGAGACGGTTCGGTTTGCCGGTCAGAACGGATATGCCGTTCACGCCAGGGGGGCCGGCAGCGGGCTGTGCGGGGCTTCCTTGGGAGACGGCATTGTCGTTGATTTTACCAGATACATGAACCGGCTTCTGCATCTTGATGTGGTGAATAGATATTTTTCCTGTGAGCCTGGATTTCGGCTGGGTGAGCTGGAAGCTGTGCTGAGGGGACAGGGGCTTTTCTTTCCACCGGATCCCTCCAGTGGTGAATATGCCACGTTTGGCGGCATGTTTGGTACCAATGCCAGTGGTGCCCATTCTGTGAAATACGGCAATGTGGCGGATTACATTCTGGATGCGGAGATTGTCCTTGCCACCGGCGAAACAATCGTTTTATCTGACATCGCATACCAACCCGTTGAAACCCTTTCCGGTCCCTTGAAACAACTTTCCCTTCTTTATGAAGAAAACCGGGATAATATAGCGGAGGGATATCCAGCGATTCCATGTAATGTGGCCGGGTACAATTTGCGGGGTCTGGTTAGAGACAAACGCCTTCACCTTGCAAAGCTCTTTACAGGAGCCGAAGGGACCTTGGGCGTTGCCACCCGGCTGACCTTCCGACTTTTGGAAAAACCCGTCCATGATACCCTGGTGGTGGCGTACTTTGATGATATCCTCAAAGCCGCCGCAGCGGTCCAGAAGGTACTGCCACTCTTGCCGTCCGGCATTGAAATCATGGACAAGTCCTTGTTGAATCTTGCCCGGACGAGTGATGCGACCCTCGAAAAAAGTATCCCCGGCGATATCGACAATGCCCTGTTGATTGAGTTTGATGGGGCCAATGAAACGGAATGCGCCGTGCAGGCCCGTGCTGCCATGACCGCCATTGCAGCGGAGCGCTTAAGCCACCAGGTGCATGTGGCGGTCTCTTCAGATGAAAAAGATAAATTCTGGGGGGTCCGGAAAGCTGCCGTTCCGATTCTTTATCAATTAAAGGGCCGGAAAAAAATTTTAGCCCTTATTGAAGATGCGGCGGTTCCCACCAGCCGGCTGGTTGATTTTTTCAAAGGATTATACCAAATCATGGCCCGCCATAAGGTCGATTTTGTGATTTACGGGCATATCGCAAAGGGATTGCTGCATACCCGGCCGTTGCTGGATTTGAAGGACGAAACGGACGTCAACCTCTTAAAGGCGCTGGCCGATGATACCTTTGAACTGGTGCATGGGCTCGGTGGTTCGGTGTCCGGCGAGCATGGTGACGGTCGGCTTCGCAGTGCCTATGTTCGTCGTCAGTATCCGAATTTGTATCCGCTTTTTTTAAAAACCAAGTCTTTGATGGATCCCAAGGGGGTGTTCAATCCGGAGATCATTACCCACCACGATCAGGACCAGATGAAAAAATCGCTTCGATACGGCCATCAATACAGAGCGATCGGTTTGAAAAGGCACCAACTACTTTGGCCTGGCGGGTTTACCGAAGAGATTGAAAAATGTCATGGGTGTTCCAAGTGCACCACCATTACCACTGCCACCCGGATGTGTCCTATCTATAAAGTGACCCGGGTGGAAGCCGCCGCGCCCAAAGCCAAAGCAAATGTTCTCCGCGCACTCATCAGTGGCAAGGTCAACCAGCGGCAGCTTTATGAAAAGGCCTTTCAGCAGGTGATGGATTTTTGCGCGAATTGCGGGAGCTGTTACAAAGAGTGTCCGTCCCGGGTCAACATTCCCAAAATGGCCATGGAGGCCCGGGCCCAATACGTGAAAAAGTATGGGGCTACTTTACATGGTCATCTTGTAACCAATGTGGAATTTGCCGGCCGGTATACCCGGAAGTTTTCCAATCTCTTGATGCCGGTGTTGAACGCCAAGTCGGTCCGCCGGGCGGCTGGTATCTTTAGTGGTATTTCTGCCCAAAGGGAGGCGGTTCAATTTCCTTCCCGGTCTCTTTTTGAGAGAATCGGCCAACAGGAGGGAAGCGGGGATACCACCGTTCTTTATTTTGCAGGTTGCTTTGCCGGTTACATGAAACCCCAGATCGGCGAGGCCGTGATATCGGTGCTTCAGCGGATACAAATGACGGTGCTCACACCCGACCAACATTGCTGTGGGTTGCCTGCCCTTTCAAAGGGATTGGTGGCGGCGGCCCAAAACAAGGTTCGGCGAAACCTGGCAAACTGGTACGACCTAGTTCAAAAGGTAGACCACATTGTGGTGTCATGCTCCTCGTGTGGGTATGCGCTCATGAACGATTGGGCCTACCTTGAAAAGAGTCGCCGGGTTAATAGGGTTGCCCATAAAGTCATTCACGTCTCCCGCCTTGTTGATCAGTTCAAGGATCGGCTGGCCTTAAGACCGATTCCCGGCAGAGTTGCCTATCATCATCCCTGTCATCTTAAAATCCAGCCGGACCCGGACAGTTCAGTGCGTCTGCTATCCGCTTTGCCGGGACTTGCGGTTGAACAACTGAACAGTCATTGCTGCGGTATGATCGGCAGCTGGGGCATGGCGGAAAAGAATTTCGACTTAAGCCGTAAGATTGGTTCGGATATGTTGTCAAAACTGGACCGGTCAAATGCGCCCGTTGGTGTTACAGACTGTCCTACCTGCCGACTTCAGATGGAGCAGTTTGGCACAAAACAAATTTTACATCCGATGGAAGTTGTGGCGGCACATCTCTAATCTGGGTGTAAGTTATTATAGGGGCTTAAAACCATATGCTTTTTCCAGTATCCGGAGTAGAGGTAAATCCCCTACTGCCTTTTTCTGTTGCGCTGGTTATCTCTTTTTTTACCTCCATGGGGGGTGTTTCCGGGGCCTTTCTCCTCTTACCTTTCCAAGTAAGCTTTCTCGGGTATATGACACCATCTGTTAGTGCAACCAACCAGGTGTTTAATATTGTGGCAATTCCAAGTGGTGTTTATCGTTACTACAAAGAAGGTCGGATGATATGGCCACTTACCTGGGTGGTGATTGGAGGTACCCTGCCCGGGGTTTTTATCGGTGCCGTGGTTCGTGTTGTATGGCTTCCCGATCCTCAAAATTTCAAGCTTTTTGCTGCGGGGGTGCTGCTCTACATTGGTCTAAAGATAATGCGGGACCTGCGAAAGAAGAAAACCGATGATCGCTCAGATACGATCAGTGAGGAACGTTTTCGGAAAAGGGTACGCCCGTATCATTGCAAAACACCCAATCAGGATAGGGGCGGAGACGCTGTTCTACCGGCAGTCAAGGTTACGACTTTTAATCTGAAAAGGCTCGCATATACCTTTTATGATGAAACGTTTGACGTTTCGTTTTGGGGGATTTTTGCGCTCAGCTTTATCGTTGGTATCGTGGGGGGGATTTATGGGATCGGCGGAGGTTCCATCATAGCGCCTTTTTTCATAACGTACTTTGCCTTGCCTGTTTATACGGTTGCCGGTGCCGCCCTCATGGGGACCTTCGTAACCTCTATTGCCGGCGTCATTTTTTATCAGGCAATCGCACCTTTTTATCCCAACATGACAATTGCACCGGATTGGTTACTGGGAGGACTGTTCGGACTGGGCGGAATGATTGGGATGTATCTGGGAGCGCGCTGCCAGAAATTCGTGCCAGCACGAATGATCAAGTGGATGTTGACCGGCGTCATTATTTTTACCTCCCTAAAATACATTGTTGCCTATGTAATCCAATAGCCATGGCATTTGTTTGCCTTTGTCAATTTGTCCGAACCCGTTGTAAAAAGAGGAGACGGTATTATTTAAAAATCGATGATATGGAAAAGATATTTAAGACTTAGATAGCTCCCAATCAAAACAAAAAGAATTCCGGTAATCCGCCGAAGCCAGATCTCAACCTGTGTCAAACGGTTAAAAATAATACCGGCAAGCCGGCTACTGTAGGCCATGATGAAGGCAACACCCATCACCGGCAGGGCGGTTCCGACACCATAGGTTAGGGGAAGAAACACACAGGATTCGGACTTGAGGGCCAGGGGGATCACGCTGCCGAAAAAAAGCGCGGCAGATACGGGGCAAAACGAAAGCGCGAAAAGAAACCCAAGCAAAACAGCACCGTAAAAGCCGCTCTCTCCAAGCTTTTGAAGCTTTTCGGAGTGTAAGCTCAAGGTTGGCATTTTTAGCGGAATGAGGCCCAACACAAACACCCCTGAAATGGATAGCACCGGTCCCAATATCCGATTCATATGCACTTGAAGAAAATTGGCGATCATCGGAATCGAAACCAGGCCCGCAACGATGGCAAAGCTGACGGCCACATAGCAAAGGATGCGGCCCGCGGTGTAGGCAACGGCCGCCCATACGGTGGCAAAACGGGAATGGATCTGACGGCCAATATAGCTCGTGGCGGCCACGTTGGTGGCCAGGGGGCATGGGCTGATGGACGTCAGGATGCCGAGCCATAGGGCCGATAGAATTTCAGGGCCGCCGAAGACCATCATCAGGGGGCCAACCATTCTTTAACTTCATCGGTGACATACCGGTCAAATGCCGCCTCATCTCGAACAAGAGTCCAGATTTTAGAAAGATTCTTCCAGCGGATTTCTTTTCCATCTTGTATTTCCGAAAGAATAAGAGATTTTGTAAACAATTGGTAATCCGTGCTGTAATGCTGGTTTCCCGGTTCATCCACATTGATTGTCCGCCAGACCACCCCCCCTTTTTTCAGATCGTCTGGGAAGTTTTGCTGAATTGCCTTGGCAGACAAGGCTTCTAACTTGTGACATGTGGGACACCGAACCGAATTATGGAAATAAGTAGCGGTAAAATAGTGGGCGGGTGTATCCGGAGGAGTGCTATCTTTGTGGGGGACATCTGCGCCATACGCCGGGACAGAAAACAGTACGATCAGGTGAAAAACCACTAGGTGAACATAAGTTTGCTTTGCTATTTTTTTCATAAAATCCTCTATTTCGCCATGTTAAGTTGTTCAGGGAGATTGTTTACAAGGTCTCGTATTTCTTCACAGACGCGACGATAGTGAACCATGGCCTCCTCTTTTGATTTTGCCTCCTTAGCTAGCCGTGGCGGGTCGTCAAACCCCACATGTATTCGCTTGACTTGTCCGGGAATGAAGGGGCAGGTCTCATTCGCATGGCCACACAGGGTGATCACAATATCAAAATTTTGCACCGGCAGTTCATCAACCGTTTTGGATGCGTGGCTTCCAATGTCAATGCCAGCTTCTGCCATCGCCCTAACCGCCAGTTGATTCATACCATGTTTTTCAATGCCTGCAGAATAGGCAGTGATTTGATCCGAAATTAAATGGTGAGCCCACCCCTCTGCCATCTGGCTGCGGCAGGAATTCCCGGTGCAAAGGAAAAGAACGTTCAATTTTTCTGACATGGTTAAATTTCCTTTGTCTTATATCAATCAAAATTAAAACCATCGAGGTATGCGGCCAATTTCTCTCGATTGGGTGAAAGCAACTCCGGGCAATCATCCACCCCCCGTCCCCCTTCCATGGCCTGGGCGGCAAAAACCATGCAGGTGGGCTGACCGCATTTCCTGCAATTGGTTTTGGGGAGCAGTTTTAGAATTTCAATCAGTTGGGGTTTTGACCGATTTTGATCATCGGGCGTGATCTTTTCTTTGTTTTCCCAGGCTGCGTTAATTTCCCTTTTTATCCACTCAGCAATCTTTTTAGCTTCCTGCTCATCTTTCAACGCATTGATGGCGGCCTTGTCACCATGTATGGTAATCAGCTTTCCCTGGGTTCTCAGGGTAAGGGTTGGGGGATCGTTTATATATTCAAATCCGCCCAGCACAGCATTCAGATAGGGAATCACCGGGGTAACATCCTGCTCAAAGTGGGCAAAGCAGTGAACGCCCGCGGCACCCGGCTGACACTTGGAGTTGAAAATCTCAAGCCTGTAATTGTTCAATAACATGTCAAATCCCCCCTTATAATATTATGGGGCGTTATCCCTTAGGTGTTTTTGAGCCAGCTCTGAATATCCTCCTTTTTAGGGATCTTGCCCACAGATTTCACCTCACCATCCACCACAACGGCGGGTGTCCCCAGAACGCCATAACTGGCAATTTTCATCAAATCGGTGACCTTTTCCACATTGGCCTCGATTCCTGACTCAGCCACCGCTTCCTTGACGATTTTTTCGGTCTGGTTGCACTTTGGGCAACCTGGGCCCAATATTTTTATGTCCATCTTTTTTTGCTCCTTTTTGTCTGTCTTTATTTGGCTTTATTCATACCGTCGGATTTATTTCCGGTCGGTTTTATTTCTGGCAATCACAGGAGATATTCCCGGCAATGATCTCTTTCCAATCTCCAATGACATCATGGGTCCAGCAATCGTCCGCTCCGGCCGCTTCGCGCATTACAAGGGCCAGGATGTAGGCCAGCTCCTTCACCGTGGCACCGGCTTCCAAAGCCCCTTTAAAGTGTTTCAGCACGCAGGGTTTTGACCGTGCCTTGATTGAAAGGGCGAAGCAGATGAATTGATATGTTTTTTCATCGATACTTCGTTTTTCAGCGTAGAGGGCATCCATTTGATCCAGAATTTCAGCAAATTCCGGGAAAAATTCTGAAAGCATTCTCATGTTATTCACTCCTTTCCATTTATCTCAAATTGGCACGATTATGCGGTTTTTCTTTAGATTAAGGTCAGGCGACCCAGGCGCCATAGAGCATACCGGCAATGGCAGACAGCACCACAATAATGCCACAAAACGTTGCTGTCTTTTTCACCCCCATCACACTGCCGATCACCAGCATATTCGGCAGGGACAGCGCTGGTCCTGCCAACAGCAGTGCCAGGGCGGGGCCTTTTCCCATACCGGCACCCAGAAGCCCCTGAAGAATTGGCACCTCGGTCAATGTGGCAAAATACATCAATGCCCCTGCCACCGATGCAAACAGGTTCGCCCAGACGGAATTCCCGCCCAATAGGGAGTGGACCCATTGATCGGGAATGAGGGCCGGGTGGCCGGGTCGTCCCAATAGAAAACCAGCCACCAGCACGCCCCCCCCCAACAGCGGGAAGATCTGCTTCATGAAGCCCCAGGTTGCTTCCACCCAGTTTTTACACTCATCTTTGGTAAACCAAGCGTTGAGCATGCCTGCCAGAATAATCAGTAGCGCAATGGTGATGTACCACTTGGCGGCAAAAATGGCGGGCCACAGCCCCTGTGCATCAGATGCCGGTTTGGCAAAGGCCGCAAACACAAGAATCAGCACCATGGTCAGAATATACAATGTGTCTTGAAAGAGGGTGCGTCCTGTTGCTTCGTCATCCGGCACATAGATTTGTCCAGCCGTTCGGGCGGCGTCATCCTTGCGAAATATCAGGGACATCAAAAGGCCGGTTACCACCGCAAAAATAATTGCTCCAATGGCCCTGGCCACCCCCAGCTGCCAGCCGAGGATTTTGGCGGTGAGCGAAATGGCCAAGACATTGATAGCAGGCCCTGAGTAAAGAAATGCAGTGGCTGGCCCGATGCCAGCTCCCCGGGTATAAATTCCTGCAAACAGGGGCAGCACTGTACAGGAGCAAACGGCCAGAATGGTGCCTGAAACAGAGGCCACCGAATAGGAGAGGAGCTTTCCGGCTGTTGCACCAAAGTATTTCAATACCGATGCCTGGGATACAAACACCGAAATGGCGCCCGCGATGAAAAAGGCGGGGATCAGGCAGGTGAGCACGTGCTCCCGGGCGTATTCCTGAAGCATCATGAACGCTTCGAGACCGGATTGTCGAATCAGCGGATGCCCCCAGGGCACATAATAGGCCGCCATAAAGACGCCTAAAATCAAAAGGATTTTGGTTTTTTCTTTCATCTCAGATTCCCTAATTTATCCCTTCAGGCAAACAAGTGGTGTAAGGGGGATGGTGTGTTATAAATTTATAGTTCGCCATATAGCGATATTATGATTGCAAAAAATTACCCGCCGCAGATACTTTCTCTGCGGATTTCAGGCAATTGTTCCAACAAAGATGTCACTTCGGGATCATCCTCCAACCAGTAACGCAGGTTGCCCAGCATGTTTGCCACATAGGGGCTTTTGGCGCCATCTGCCAATCGATAATTGACCCATAGCCCTTCCTTTGCAAAGGATATTAGCCCCGCTTTTTCCAGCGTTTTTAAATGCTTGCTGGCAGTAGATTGGGCTAACCCTAAAGCCTCCTTTATTTCACACACACACATCACCTTGTGTTGAAGCATTTTCACTATTTTGATCCGGTTGATGTCGGAAAGGGCCTTCATTACCTTAATAAAATCTCGCATGCTGCCTCCATATCGCTTTTTTGGAATATAGTAGTCACGTCAGGTTTTGTCAACAGGTTGTGCAGGCTAAAATGGGGTGATCACGTGCCCCCTTTCTGCAGACATCCTTCCTTATTGGTAATATATCGTTATTCATAGCCATGAAATGGCTTATCGTAATTCTTAAAATCCGCTGATAAACTTTTATTTGACAATAGATGACCGCAAGCCATATATTTAAACTTTTGTTTTGCCAAGACGATTTCTCAGCTTGGCAATTAAGTCCACCACATCAATGTTTTTAAGCTGTTATGGAGGAGTTTGGCTGTGCTTTTTTTAAGTAAGAAGGTCGTTATTTGTTTGTTTTTATCGTTATTGTCCCCTCTTTTTGTTTATGCGGGTACTGAAACCGATCCAAAAAGTCTCAACCATGAGTCTTATCAACTGGGGGAAATCGTGGTAACCGGCTCCAAGCCGGTTGCAGAAAAGGTTGAGACAATTTCAAGAATTACCGCAAAAGAAATAGCGGCGCGCGGTGCACGAAACCTCAACGAGGCATTGGAATTGGTGCCGGGGCTCCATGTGCGTATCGGTGGTGCGGGAACGCCACGGATCGATATGCGTGGATTCAGAACTCGCCATGTGACGCTGCTCCTGAACGGCGTTCCCTTTAATGATACCTATGACGCACAATTTGATCCCACCACCATTCCGGTGGAACACATTGCCGAAATCAAGGTGATTAGCGGCGGAGGCTCTCTGCTGTACGGGCCAGGCGGAAACGGTGGTATTATCAATATCGTTACGAAAAAGGGCAAGAAGGGCACCCATGGTTCCCTTAGTGCTGAGATTGGCGAGGACGAGGCAAGACTTGGCCGGGGAACCGTTTCCCATGCAACGGACAGGTTCGATGTTTTTGTTTCCGGCAGTGCCCAAAGTCGGGATGGATATGACCTTTCCAATGATTTTACGGCAACGTCTGAGGAGGATGGCGACCGCCGTGAAAACAGCGATTTTCAGCGCCGGAATCTTTTTGCCAGCACAAACCTTTACCGGGGTGCACAGACACAAATCGGCCTTACCGTAAATCTCAATGACGGGAAGAACGGTGTGCCAACTGTGGTGAACTACAATAGAAATGATCCGTTCAGCAAGAAGCCGAAATATGACCGTGTTGATGATCTCAGTGCCCTTTCCGGGCAGATTGCGGTGGACCATAAATTTTCATCCCGCCTTGGGCTTCGAGGATGGGCCTATGCCAATCGTCAGGACCTTCTTGAAAACCGGTATGATGGTGAAGATTACGAAACCCAGGAGGACAATGGTGCCTATTCCATTGATTCCACCTCGGACATATACGGCATCAACCTGCAGCTGTTGTTTGACGTTGCCGCCTTCGGCAAGATAACCCTTGGGGCCATGGGAGAAAGCCAGTCCTGGGAAGCCACGGGATTTGAGGTCGGCAGGAGGGGACGATCCGAACTCGATCTTGATTATGAGAACGAACGTTATTCGGTCGTTTGTGAATATGAGTGGCAACCGGTGGATAATGCGGGCTTCACTCTTGGGTACGGCCACCATTTTCTGAAAAAAGATGCGGGCAAGGACGATGATGCCGCAGACTATCGCATCGGCGCCTATTATGACCTCCTGAAAGACACCCGTTTGAAAGCGTCTTTCGGAAAAAACGTGCGATTCCCTTCAATCCGCCAATTATATGATCCCTCGGCCGGCAACACGGACCTGACGGCCGAAGAAACCCGCCATTACGAAATGGGTATTTGCCAGCAACTGCTTGGCGGCGCGACCCTGGAGTTAAATGCCTTTAAAACAGAAGCAGAAGATTTTATTGAAAAAATCGATGACGACCCTTATATGAATTATGAGAAGTATAATTTCTGGGGAATTGAATTTACAGCTTCCGTTCGACCTGTGGATAATCTTTATATAAGGATTGGGTATTCGTATCTTAATTCGGAGGATGATTCCCCGAACACCGATCGGGACGAGCTTCAATACCGGCCTGAAAACAAATACACCGCAGCGATTACCTATGCATTCAGTTGTGGTCTGAAGGCCCATGCAGACCTTCTTCATGTGACAGACCAGTATTTCTACGACAGCGATAAGGACCCGCCACTGGAAAAGGCGGCCCTGAATGACTATACGCTTGTAAACATTAAGCTGTCTCAGCAATTTTTCAGAGAATCTCTCATGGCCTGCATTGGCGCCTACAATCTGTTCGATGAAGACTATGAGCAAAGCTATGGCTTGCCCCAGCCAGGCCGGTATGTTTACGGGGGCGTTGAGATCAGTTTTTAGCCTTGGAAGCAAGCGCCATCTTATCGATTCAAAACTATTCATACGCCTATCCGGACACTCACCGGCCCGTATTTAAAAACATTGATATGACCATACGGGCCGGTGAGTGCCATTGTCTCACGGGTCCTACCGGTGCGGGGAAATCTACGCTGATGATGGCGATCAAGGAGCTCCTGCCCCCCGGCAAAACTACCGGAAAAATATCGTCCGGGGCGTTGGAAACAGATGGTTTTGGCCAGGGGGGCGTGGTTCTTCAGAATCCGGATGTTCAGCTGTTTCGGCCCACAATCGGCAACGAAACAGCCTTTGGGCTTGAAAATATCGGTATGCCGCCTAAAAGCATGATGATAGCTGTCACAGAGGCGCTTGCCGCCTTAGGCTTTGACAAACCGCTGTCTACCAAGGTCTCGACACTTTCTATGGGGCAAAAATATCGTCTCTTGCTGGCCGGTATGCTGGCCATGGGGCATCAGTTGCTTCTGATGGATGAACCGGGGGCACAGCTTGACCCGATTGGTATCATGCATCTGAAAAAATGGCTTCACCACCTGAAGTCTCAAAATGTCGGCATTCTCCTCAGTGAGCATTATCCGGAGGAATTTAAGGATCTGGTCGATGTTTATTGGTTTTTGCATCCAAGTGGCAGCGTAAAGAAATTGTCCGCTATGCCGTCGGTGCCGCCAGTGTGTGAGCCGTTACCGAAGCCCCCACAGCGCATGTCTGGGCCGGTTGACATGAGGGTTTCAAACCTCTCACCGCCAAAAGAGGTGACGGCGCCAATATGGTCTGACTTGAGTTTTTCGGTCCACCGCGGTGAGCGTGTCGCGGTTTTCGGGGGAAATGGCGCTGGCAAAAGCACCCTGGTTGGCTGTCTGATTGGGTTTTTAAAACCCAGCAGGGGCCAGGTTGCCATTTGGGGGCAGTCACCGTCCCCGGCCCGACTCCGGGGCCGCATCGGGTACTTGTCCCAGGCCCCCCATACCCAGCTTTTTGAAACGACCGTCCATGAGGAGCTTGCCTTTTCCCTAAAGCGGTTCGGGACGCTCACGGCTGAGATTGATAAACATATCGATGAAATCCTTGAGCGGTTCGGGATTCAGCATCTTGCCGATCGGTCACCCCACAAGCTGAGTTTCGGCCAGCAGCATATCGTGGCACTGGCCGCTGTGACGGTTTTTACGCCAGAACTATTGGTATTAGATGATCCCTTTGCCGGTCTTGACCGGTGGTGGCAGGCGCGTATTTCAGGGTTGCTGACAAAATTGAACCATGATGAGGGAACAACGATTCTTTGGACAAGCCATCGGCCCCGTGAAATAACAAATTGGGCGACTCGAACCCTATCGCTCAACAATAACGAAATAAATGTCGATAAATCATGACGAATGGACACCAACACGCTGGATCACCAATAAAAATAACGTCTCCTGGATGGAAGCTCTCACTATGTGTGGGCCTGTCCATTGGCGCGTTTGCCGCCAGAACCCCACTGATGCTGGGGGTGACGATGGGCGCCAATCTGGTGACGATGATCGTTTTCCGGCCCCAGGGGGCGCTTCTTCGAGGAGCCGCCAAGGTATTGTTCATTCAAACGATGATGGTAACAGCCCTGCATTGCCTCAGATTCGGTATCACCGCCGGGATTCGGCCAGGATTGATAACATCAATGCAACTTTTTTTGGCTTTTTTCCCCAGCGTCATCTTTATCAGCACCACCTCCCCCTCCCAGGTGATTGGCGCCATGGAGCTTATTCTACCGAATCGGGCTGCGTTTGTGGCAGGTACTTGCCTGGTCATGATACCGATGCTTCTTCGTGAATTAAAAACAATCTATCAAGTTCAACTATTTCGGGGGGCACGAATTTTGCCCAAGGACCTTTTGGGGCCTAAAAACTGGCCGGATGTTGCCAACTGCCTGTTGGTACCTGCGGTTATCCATATCATGGTTCGGGCCCAAAATATTGCAATGGCCGCCCAGGCCCGGGAATATGGCAAGGCAGTGAAACGTACGTTGTGGCCGGGAGAGTAACCCATGGTGATATTTTTTCTGCCGTAACATCGACAGGCTTTTTTTAAATGGGGGGATGCCCATACAGATTCAGGAGAGATCATATGAAATCAAACAACAATTGGAAGCGGCTTTCCTTGAAAGAATCCCTATTTTTGGGGTTTTGCGCGGTCTTTATCCTCATTTTTCGGGCATCGTTCAGGTTGAATCTCAACATCCCCGGTCATGCAATGCTCTTTACGGTATTCTTCTTAATGCTTGCCAGGGCCTGTGTTCCCTACCGGTTGTCGGCCACCTGGACAGGCATGATCGCGGGAGCAATGGCCATGGTGTTGGGTATGGGAAAGGGCGGCCCATTGATTGTCTCCAAATTTTTACTACCGGCAATTGTTATCGATATCGGGGCGGCTCTAATGCCGCAGTGGCACCAACGTTACCTTCTCAGCCTCGTGATGGCAGCATGCGCTGCAGCGACCCGGTTTTTAAGTATCTATCTGGTGGATGTGCTGATCGGCATGGACCGGGTGGTCACCCTCCAGCATGCGTTGATTAAATCCTCAAGCGGGATTTTGTTCGGTATGGCGGGTAGCCTGTTTATCCCGCCCGTGGTTAAAAAATTACAGGCGTTTGGGGTTGTGGAACGGCACTTTCCCCAGACGATAACAGAAACAGACAATTCATAAGGGCAATGGAATGCGAATTTATATCGGATTTGATGATACCGATGTTGTGGGAGCAACCCGGGGAACCGGTAAACTGGCCAGATGGTTTGAAGACAAACTTCCGGACGGCTGCAACCTCTGGGGGGTGGTCAGACAACAATTTCCCCAGGACGAACGAATACCCTATACCGCCAATAACAGCTCCGCCTGCGTCGTGATAGATGTTGAAGCGAGCGTGTCTATGGACGATCTCATTGAGCGGGCCACCACCCATATTGTCGAGCACTTTATGGACGGTAGTGATCCTGGCCTCTGCGTGATTTCAGAAGGAAGCCCTGCGGTGCCGGCCCTCATGGACTTTGGTCGTGTCTGTTCCTCCCGGGTGGTAACCCAAAAGGAGGCCATGACCGCGGCACAAGGCGGCCATCTGTCCGGCCATGGCGGAACCAACGATGGTATCATCGGCGCGGCAGCTGGGGTGGGACTGACCCTGGCCGGCAATAGCGGTCGTTTTGTGGAATTCGGTGGGCTCAAGAAATATGCGGACGTTACCACCGTGGGTGCATTGGAAAGAGATGGCATCTCGGTGGTGGCCCTTGATCGGAACGCGGTGACGCCCTGGAAAGAGGACCTGGTGGAAACCGGGGGATGGGTCCGGCCCCGACTCTGGGGGTATGGCCCGATCCTGCCGGTTTGGCGTGCGGGTGAAAAACGGTGGCGGGTGGCAGAGGCCAAAAAAAAAGACAACTAATTTACCGGGAGTTACCCGCCCTCAGGCGGGTAGCACCTTGACGATGGTTCGCAACCGCTTTTCACCTTCTTTCGGATGCGGCGCCGTTGCCAACTGCAGACGGCCTTCCGCATAGAGTTGAATGCAGGCTGGATAGAGTTCCCATTCCTTCTGAAGGCCCTTTTTTCGCATCGTTTCCAGGGTGTCATCCGGAGCGATGGGAAACGCCTGTTGCCCGATAATGGGCCCGGAATCTTCACCATAATCGATAAAATGAACGGTACACCCACCGACTTTGCAGCCGTATCGAAACGTGTCCCCGTACCCATCCGTACCAGGAAAAGCCGGCAGCAGGGCGGGGTGAATATTCATGATTCGTGGCAGGTTTTCGGCGGCATTCACGCGGTCAATAAAGTAGGGGGTTAAATTTCGCATGAACCCTGCCAGTACAAGAAGATCAAACCGATAGGGGGTCATTTCGCTAAGCAGATCGGCCTCGGCAATGGCCCGGGTGATGAAAAACTGCCGGACATGATCCACTGGAGCATCCTTTGGAAAAAGGCTCTGTTTGGCCAAAATTTCATCAAAATTAAAATCAGGGGGTGGGGGACTGTCCGCGTTATTGGCCCGATAACATTTGATAATGGCCCCATAATCCACGGCAAAATGGGGAATGCCGTGCCGTTGGCTTCGGGCCAATCCCTTGGCAGTCGGGTTGTCAGTCCCCACGAAAGCCATTTCGCCATTTATTTTTTGGGACTCGCAGGCATCGATGATCGCTTGGAGGTTGGTGCCGCCCCCTGATATCAGGGCGCCAATTTTTATTTTTTTTGCCATGGGAACTCCTTAGATTGTGTTTATCAATGGTGAAAGGATCACGCCGGGCCGCTATGATTAGTTGCCATAAATCACGGAGGATGAAAAGTGATAATATGAATAGATGCGTGTAGTTGTGAATGATCTACGGTTGACATCACCTTTGCTAAATTTTATATTAACCGAGTTCCTCGACCATCGTTACAGGGTGGTTTCCAATTAGGTGCTTGGCCGCCAACAGATAAAAGACTGCACAACATCGGCCGAGAGCTGGCGTGTGCAGTGCGTACAGGCTTACCAAATACAATTTTGTACGATAGATTAATTAACTCTTGAAAGGAATTTATCATGGCAGAAGGTTTGCTTGAAGTGGGTGATGAAAATTTTGAGTCAGACGTTCTTCAATCTGATCTCCCCGTAATGGTTGATTTTTGGGCACCCTGGTGCGGCCCTTGTCGCGCAATCGCACCAATTGTCGAAGAACTGGCAGCGACCTATGGCGATAAGGTCAAATTCATGAAATGTAATGTGGACGATAATCCGGTAACGCCTGGTAAATATGGGATTAAGGCGATTCCAACGTTGATTTTTTTCAACAAGGGGGAAGTGGCAGAGCAGATTACCGGGATGGTTGCCAAAGGAAAGCTTGAAGACGCGATCAATAAGGTTTTATAGTTTCGGGAATGGTGCAAACAGTGCATTATGACCTACTGATTATCGGCGGTGGGCCGGCTGGGCTCACCGCCGGTTTGTATGCAGCTCGCGCAGGGATCAAGACGATTCTGATAGAACAGCTGATTCCAGGGGGTCAAATGGTTACCACTGACTGGGTTGATAATTATCCAGGATTTCCCGAAGGGATCAGTGGGCTGGAACTCTCCCAACGGATGCGTGACCAGGCCGATCGGTTTGGGCTCTCTATTGAGACGAATGAAGTCGTTGCACTGGCCCTCGAAAAAACCATCAAGGGCGTAGCGCTAACGGATAAAACCATTGGTGTTCGATCAATTATCATTGCATCGGGCGCCGCCCCCAAGCGGCTTGGAATTCCTGGTGAAAACCAATTTTGGGGAAAAGGGATTTCTTCTTGCGCTACCTGTGACGGCCCCTTTCATGCGGGGAGCGTTGTGGCAGCCGTTGGTGGCGGGGATACAGCGGTTAAGGAGAGCCTCTTTTTGACTCGATTTGCTAAAAAGGTGTTCCTGATTCACCGACGGAACAAACTCCGGGCCGAAGCTGTTCTCAGGGAAAGCGCCTTTCAGAATGATAAAATTGAAATCGTCTGGGATTCGGTTGTAACGCAAATCGAAGGGGATACGAAACTCGATCGTATTACGGTTAAAAATGTAAGGACCGGCGAAACAAAACCCCTTCCGGTGGCTGCCTGTTTTATCTGGATTGGTATTCGGCCAAACACATCGTTTCTGGCGGAGGGCGTCCAAACAGACACCTGGGGGTTTATCGAAACCGATTCGCGCATGCAAACATCAATTCCAGGGGTATTTGCAGCTGGCGATGTCCGTGCAACCTCAACACGACAAATATCAACAGCAGTGGGAGATGGCGCCCTGGCAGCCTACAGCACTCAAACTTATTTGGAAAAACAGATTTTATGAAAAAATTATGTATGCTTTTAGCAGTGGCCCTGTTGCTTGCCGTCGGTTGCAGCCCTAAGAAGCTCGACCAGGAAAAACCCGCAGAGGAACTCGCCGCAGAGGGGCTTGACCAGTTCAACAAGGAAAGCTACCATCAGGCCATAGAAACATTCAAGAAACTGAAAGATTGGTATCCGTTCAGCAAAAAAGCCATTATGGCGGAATTAAAAATTGCAGATTCACATTATTTTCTAAAATCCTATGAAGAAGCTGTTGTGGCCTATGAGGAATTTGTGAATCTTCATCCCCGAAATGAGGCGGCCCCGTACGTAATGTATCAAATCGGACGGTGCCATTTTGACCAGATCGAAATTGTCGATCGGGACCAAACGGCTACCCAGAAAGCGTTAGACGGTTTCAACCGGCTGATCCAGCAGTTTCCCGATAGTGACTACGCCAAAATGGCACAGCCGCATATTAAAACCTGCGTTCAGCATCTTGCTGCCCATGAACTGTATGTGGCGGAATTCTATTACAACAAAAAGAAATACGAAGCGGCCTTGAAAAGACTACAGGGCTTGTTAAAACAGTACCCGGATGTCGGCGTACAGCATAAAGCGCTCCAATACATTACCAAATGTGAAAAGCACCTAAGCGAGGCCGCCCGAAATGCTGAAGCGGCATCATCTCCCGAATCGGAGGAGGCATCTCAGAAATAAGCCGGTTCCGTCCGATCGGTTTCTGTATTCAAAATAAAAAATCAAATAAAATCTTTACATGAAGCATCGTTTCATGTAATTAAAACCATTTTTAGTTCATAGCTACAAAATGCGGCGCAATTTGCCATTGAAGAATGGGGGGTTGCTGTCCGGTAATGATGGGCACAACCGATGCCCCATGTTGGTATAGGAGATAAAAATGTCCAAAGCATGTGAATATTGTGGAAAAAAACCCATGGTTGGAAACAATGTGAGTCATGCTCACAATGTGACCAAACGTCGCTTTAACCCCAACCTGCAACGGGTTCGGGCACTGAAAGACGGTCAGGTCAAAAAGATGATGGTTTGCACCAATTGCATCAAATCGGGGCGTGTTGTAAAGGCGCCTTAGGCCTCTGCACGTCTTACCGAATTAACGGGTCGAATGCGCTTGATTTCCGCTACAACGGACTCCAGTTGTGCCTTGTTTTTTACCGTGATCGTAAAAGATAACAATGCCCTGTGACTGCCAGCCACTTTTGAGTCGGCGCTGAGAATGTTGGCGCCGGCTTTGCTAATACTGGCAGCAATATCCGCCAAAAGTCCCACCCGATCATTTGCCACCACCTCAATTTTAGCAGGATAGGTTTCTGTGGCCCGTGAGCTCCAGGACACATCGATGCGGCGGTCCGGGTTCATTTTAAGGGCATTAACGCAGGACCTGCGGTGAATCGTAACCCCTGCACCACGGGTGATATAGCCCGTAATGGGGTCTCCAGGCACTGGTTGGCAGCACTTACCGAATTTAATCAGTATATCGTCGATGCCCTCGACCAGGACCCCGGAACGTTCCTTTCTTTTTTTGGTATCGCCCGTACGTTTTGCCGGGATGAAATCTGTGGGCTCCGCTTCCTTCCCGGCTTCGAGTTTCCGGACAATCTGAAGGGCGGTTAACTTGCCGTATCCGACGCTGACGATCAGGTCATTTACTTCCTTGAAACCGAACCTTTCTGCAATGTTCGCCAATTCTCCAGACTTTGCCAGTGCGTTAAAGTTAAGCCGGTGCTTTCGGAAGACCTTTTCGCACATTTCCCGGCCCAGGGAGAGGCTTCGCTCACTGTCCTGAATTTTAATCCACTGACGGATACGGGACCGGGCCTTAACAGTTTTGACAAAATTCAACCAATCTTTACTGGGATGCTGGCCTTTGGTGGTCAGGATTTCCACAATGTTGCCGGTCTTTAGTTTGTGGTGGATCGGCACCATCCGGCCATCCACCTTTGCACCGGTGCATTGATGACCCACTTCGGTGTGAATACTGTATGCAAAATCAACCGGTGTGGCGCCTTTGGGCAAGGTTTTTATCTGTCCGTTGGGGGTAAAGACATATACCTCGTCCGGGAAGAGATCGATGCGAACGTTGTCTAAAAACTCGTTTGGATCCTGCACCGTGGCTTGGTTTTCCACCAGGTTTTGAATCCAACCAAAGAGGCGTGTGGTTGCCTCATCTTGGGCTTTCCCTTCTTTATAACTCCAGTGGGCGGCAATACCGGACCGAGCCACGGCATCCATTTCCCAGGTTCGGATTTGTATTTCAATTCGTTCACCGGAAGGAACGATCACCGTAGTATGGAGAGACTGGTACATATTTGCCTTGGGAAATCCGATGTAATCCTTAAATTTTTTCGGAATCGGTTTCCACATGGCATGCACGTGTCCCAGGACTTCATAACACTGAGGAATAGTGTCCACAATAACACGAAATGCGATGATGTCGTAAATCTCTTCAAAAGGAAGATCTTGGCTCATCATCTTGCTGTAGATGCTGTAATAGTTCTTGTATCGACCGGTTATTTCACATGTCAGGCCTTCAGCGGACAGTTTTTCCTGCAGCTGATGTCTGATGCGGACCACATACTTGTCCCGTTCCGACCGTTCTTTATTGATGCGGTTATGAATATCGGCATAAGCGTCCGGCAATGTGTGCTTGAATGCGATGAGGTCGAGTTCGTTTTTTATCCAGTAGATTCCTAACCGGGCGGCAATCGGTGAATAAATATCAAGCGTCTCATGGGCTATTTCCACCCGACGGGTTGGTTTGTGGAAATCGATGGTACGCATATTATGAAGCCGGTCGGCCAGCTTAATAAGAATCACCCGGATATCATCTGCCATGGCAAGAATCATTTTCCGGATACTCTCTGCCTGGCGGTGCTTGTTGGAACTGGGCAGGGGAAGTGCACCAAGCTTGGTAACGCCACTGACAAGACGGGAAATCTCTTCACCAAACTCGGTTTTGATTTCGGCCTCGGTCACGGGGGTCAGCTCAATGACATCATGCAGCAGGCCCGCAGCCACGCTCGCGGCGTCAAGGTTCATGTCGGCCAAAATTTCAGCAACACTGACCAGGTGAGACACATACGGTTCCCCTGATAACCGCTTTTGTCCCTCATGGGCCTTTTGGGCAAAAGCATAGGTGCGCTTTACCATTTCAGTATCGGTTTTTTGGTTGTTGTGCGATACTTTTGAAATTATGTTCTCAATCGGGTCCATTTAACCTTTATTGTTCTGGCTTTGCTTTAGAAAAAGTCCGGGGGCGAAAAACGGAACGCATTTAATAGGCCTTTGCAAATATGACGCGTTGCCGGCTCGAGGCATTGCAACAGATGCATTGACCGGTATCATCCACGTGTTCGAATGGAATACAGCGAATCGTGACCGACAGATCCTCCTTGATGGTCGCCTCACATTCAGGTGAGCCACACCAGTGGGATTTGGCAAACCCGCCATGAATCTCCGGCTTTTCCGGATTCTGGGGGGTAAAAAATGAATAAAACTCAGATCGGCTGTCAAGATCATGGGTGTAGGCCTCCAAATAGGCCTTGGCGCGCTGGAACAGATTGTCCTGGATGTCATCCAAAATGCTGGTGATGGTGTTTAAGAACACATCGCGCTTGACGGCGGTTTTCTCCCGGTGACTTTTGTCCCGCCGGCCCATGAATACAGCGTTTTCTGCCATATCCCTCGGTCCTACTTCCACCCGGATCGGAATCCCTTTTTTGATCCACTCCCATCCCTTGGCGCCCCCGATGTCTCTGTCATCGATTTCCACCCGGATGGGTGCCTCATGGTATGCCACATCGCGCAATTCGGCGGCGAGGTTTTCAATGTAAGTCATCACCGGCTCTCGATCCGTTTCTTTCCGAATGATGGGCATGAGGACGATGTGAGCGGAGGCCACCCGAGGCGGCAAAATTATGCCATCGTCGTCGCCGTGAGTCATAATAAGTCCGCCCACAAGACGTGTGGAGACACCCCAGGACGTGGTCCATCCGAATTCTTCACTGCCACTGGCAGATTGAAACTTGATCCCGGATGCTTTGGCAAAGTTTTGTCCCAAAAAGTGGGAGGTGCCAGCCTGCAGTGCTTTTCTGTCCTGCATCATGGCCTCAATGCAGTAGGTTTCCACAGCACCTGGAAAGCGTTCAGATGCGGATTTTGCCCCTTTGATAACTGGCATGGCAAGATACTCTTCAGCAACGCTGGCATACAGATCAAGCATCATCAGTGTTCGTTCTTCCGCTTCCGATTGGGTGGCATGGACCGTGTGCCCCTCCTGCCACAGGAATTCAGATGTTCTGAGGAAAATCCGGGTTCGCATCTCCCAGCGCACGACGTTGGCCCACTGATTGATCAACAGCGGCAAATCTCGATAGCTGCTGACCCATCTTGAAAATGAATCACCAATGATGGTTTCAGAGGTGGGTCGAACGATCAATGGTTCGGTCAGTTCACCGGCAGGAACGAGACCACCACTCGGTCCCTGTTCTAGCCGATGGTGGGTGACCACCGCACATTCTTTGGCGAACCCTTCCACGTGTTCTGCTTCTTTTTCGAGAAAATGCAGCGGGATAAACAATGGAAAGTAGGCATTTTTGACCCCTGTCATTTTAAACAGTTTGTCGAGGTTTTGCATGATGTTTTCCCACAGGGCATACCCCCAAGGTAAAATGACCATGCATCCCCTTACTGCAGACCGCTCTGCCAGGACAGATGCTTTTACCACCTGCTGGTACCATTCCGTATAATCTTCAGATCGTGTGGGCGTAATTGCCGCCTTTGTTTTTTTTCCCATTTTTCTCTCCGTCCTATTGTTTTTCCGAATCCTTTTTCCACGCTGTTTCCAAGTGGGACACTTCCGTTAACAAGGCATCCACAAGTTTATCCTGGGGTAACGTTTGGACCACAACGCCCTTTTTGAACAGAATGCCGTTTGTATCGCAACCGGCGATACCCACATCGGCCTCCCTTGCTTCACCCGGACCGTTGACGACACATCCCATGATGGCCACTTTAAGGGGAACCGAGCGGGTCATAAGGGCTTTTTCTACCTGTTCGAGAATCTTAAAAAGATCAATTTTACAGCGCCCACAGGTGGGGCATGATATGATTTCTATGCCATGATGCCGAATGTTCAGGGCCCGCAAAATTTCATACCCCACGCGGACCTCTTCCACCGGGTCTCGGGAAAGACTGACCCGGATCGTGTCGCCGATTCCTTCAGTTAAAAGCATCCCTATGCCAAGGGCAGATTTGACGATGCCAGGAAAAATGCCTCCTGCCTCTGTGACCCCCACATGGAGAGGCAGATCGGACACCTCCGAAAGTTTTCGATAGGCGGCAATGGTTCGAGGCACATCAGAGGCCTTTAACGATACTTTGATATTGTGAAAATCCCATGCCCGCAGCCTGTCTATCTGCCGCTGTGCGCTGACCACCATGGCCTCGGCACTGGCGCCGTTATATTTTTGGAGTAATTCCTTTTCAAGCGAGCCGGCATTCACACCGATTCGGATCGGCATGTTTCGCTCGGCTGCACAGGCCGCCACCGCCTTTACCTTGCGATCACTGCCGATATTGCCGGGATTGATGCGTAGACCATCCGCACCGGCTTCAGCGGCTAAAATCGCAAGGCGATAATCAAAATGAATATCGGCAATAATCGGGATATCGATCGCTTTTTTAATCTCCCGGATTGCCTCACCCGCCGCCTTGTCTGGGACCGCCACCCGAATAATTTCACATCCAGCGGCCGTCAGGCGTTTGATCTGGGCTACCGTCGCCGAAATATCTTCTGTGGGGGTATTGGTCATGGACTGGACTGCAATGGGGGCATTGCCGCCCACCGGCACCGCTCCCACCATCAGTTGCCGTGTCTTTTTTCGTGTTGCTGTAAACGGTGTTTGATCCATCTTTTGTTCCTGTTGTTTTACCGTATTCAACTACCAGACCAACCCCTAATGTTCAAGGAGAATACGGTTGTTGAACAGGGTAAACCCATGGAACCAAACCCAGCGATGTCCAATGTGCCGCCTTTAAAGTTATTTATGCTGTATATTCAGTATGATATAGATGGCTTAGGCCAAATATTCCCTGCCGGTTCGGTTTCAGAAATTGATCGGCTAAGAGGCCTTTTTGCCCTCCGGTAGGCGCCAGCATTCTCAATATGGATTTGGATTTTCTTTTCTTTTGTTATATAAGAGGTTTCACGTGTAGTAATGCTTCTGAAAGGAATATGGTTATGGGGCTCCAAGAAGGCAAGACCTTTGCAGAAAAACATGGTGACGGCATTTCTATAAATGCCGACATTCAACATCATATCCATGAACATGAAAAGGATGGTAAGGTTAGCTGTGCTGTTGCTTTTGAAATCTCAAAACAATTAAGTGTTTCTCCAAAGGTCGTCGGCACTGCCATCGATTTGATGAACCTCAAGATCGTAAAATGCCAGATCGGTTTGTTTGGTTACGCCAGTGGAAAAAAAATAAAAGCGGAACCTTTTCCCGGAGATCGGCTTAAAGCGGCCATCCTTGCAGCAAGTGTCGATAAACGGCTGTCCTGTTTTGCAGTTTGGCACATTGCTGAGGACCTGGAAATTGGCAAAATGGCCGTTGGCAATGCCTGCGAAGCGCTGGGGATTAAAATAAAGCCCTGCCAATTAGGAGCGTTTTAGGGTGTTTCGTTGCCCCAGACACATAGTGATGGCATGCCTGGAGACCATGTTTTTTTTTGCCGTGGTAATGTCCGGCTTCATTTTTTTTCATTGTTTTCAGGGGGGCAAAACACTGGCGGCTGGGTGTTTATGGGAAAAATGGACAACCTCTCAAACACCCCTTGAAAAGATAATTAAAAGCAGACAAATTACCGTTATCACACGAAATAGCGCAACCTGCTATTACCTCTATCGTGATCAAGCCATGGGGTTCGAATACGATCTGGCCAAAGCCTTTGCCGATTTTCTTGGGGTTGATTTGAAGGTCCAGATCGCTGAAAGCTGGGATCGCATGGTCACCGAGGTGATGTCAAACCCGCAGTCTTTCATCGCTGCCGGTATGATCATCACTCCTTATAGAAAGAACCAGGTGGCCTTTTCGAACGGGTATCTGGCTACACGCCAGCATTTCATTGTCCACCGGCGGAACCACCGTATCCGAAAAATCAAGGATCTCATCGGCAAAACGGTTCATGTCAGGCGGGGAACTCCCTATCAGGAAAGTATCGAAGCGCTTCGGTTGAAGGGAATCGATATCCAGTTGAAACTTTATGATGATGTTCCCACCGAGGAACTTATCCGGCGCGTGGCTGACGGTACGATAGATATTACGATTGCAAACAGCAACATTGCACGCCTCAATAGACGTTATTATCCACAGATCATGATCCAAAAGGCAATTACCGAGGAAGATTATCTGCGGTGGGCTGTTGCCCCCACCGCCACCGCCCTTCAGGCCCGAATGAATGCCTTTATTCATCACATCCAATCAAATGGTGTGTTTGAGGAGATTTATCAACGGTATTATGCCAAGGTGGAAGATTTCGATTTTGTGGACATGCGGGCATATCATCGCCGGTTAAAAACGCGGTTGCCGAGATATCAGAAAACAATACAAAATGCCGCTGAGATGTACGGGTTTGATTGGCGGCTTATCGCCGCCCAGATTTACCAGGAGTCTCATTTTAACCCAATGGCACGGAGCCACGCCGGCGCCGTCGGATTGATGCAACTAACTGAAAACACGGCCAATAGTCTTGGTGTCATAGACACTTATCACCCTGAAGAGAACATCAATGCCGGGGTGGAACACCTGAAATATCTATTCGACTACTTCAAAGAAGCCGATGGCCTTGATCGGCTCTGCATCACGCTGGCGGCCTATAACATTGGTCAGGGGCATATTTCAGATGCCCGGCGGCTGGCCGTTCAGCAACGGCTCGATCCCAACAAATGGTCTTCTCTGGCCCAGACCCTCCCCCTGCTGCGATACAAAAAATACTATCGAAACGCGCTCTATGGATATTGTCGGGGGACTGAGCCCGTGGACTATGTGAACCAAATCATGCTCTATTATGACATTTTAAAGTATAAATATCTGTCAACCCGGGCGATGGTCGCCATGGGGCCTTAACCCCGCCGGGTTAAAATCTACTGGATAACCCCACAAAGGGGTTGGTCCGTTTTTCCTGACCGATGGTCGTTTCATGATTGTGCCCCGGCCAAACCTTGGTCGCGTCATCGAGGGTAAACAGCTTGCGGTGAATGCTGTCCTTCAGGATGTTAAAATCGCCCCCTGGAAAATCGGTCCGTCCCACTGATCCCGCAAACAAGGTGTCTCCAACGAACACATTTCCATCGGTAAGCAAGGAGATACCGCCCTCTGAGTGGCCGGGGGTGTGAAGAACTTTGAAGTTCAGATTTCCAACTGAAACGGTGTCACCATCTTTCAGAAAACGGTCAGCCGGGGGTGAATTGTCCATTTGAAGCCCCCATACGCATGCACTGGCTTTAACCTGGCTCAGCCAGGGGGCATCGATCTTGTGAATCAGAATATCTGCTCCGGTCACCTCTTTAATGTGGCTGTTGCCGCCCACATGGTCAAAATGGCCGTGGGTGTTGATGATGTATTCGATTGACAGCCCGTTTTCTTCAACGGTATGCAGGATTATTTCCGTATCGTCACCTGGGTCAATGACAATTCCCTTTTTGGTATCTTCACATCCCACAACATAACAGTTGGTCATAACCGGTCCAACCATCAGCATTTTAATAATCAATGCGTTCCTCCTAATTGTTTTTTCAAACCTTGTCTATACGCTTTTTGGCCTCGTCAATGAGGGTTACCAAATGGGTTATTTTTGGGGTGGGCCGGGCCTCAAAAAGTTTATCAAGCACCTCTTTTGGAACAGTGTCCTTTAAATAGGAAACAATATCAAACACTTCCCACCAACAGTCGATAACGTTGCTGCAGGGATGGTTGCGCTCATCACAGGCACGGCAATATTCAAACGTAACCGGGCCGCCCAGTTTGGGGCATCGTCTAATGAATTTGCTTCCAGCGTCGCTCAAACGGTTTATCTCCCATGAAGTGAACTAAAACCCTAACGTTGCAACAATAGGGTAAAGGCTGGCCGCACGGTCCTTTGTCCGCCAGCCTTTTATTTACGGATCATCCTCCGCTTAGATGCTCTTCAAATGCGCCGGCTTGGGATAGGCCTCAAATATCTTTTCAGCCTTTGCGATTTCTTCATCCGACAGGTGAAGGTTCGTTACCCCGCCGGAAAAATATTTATCGTAGGCCCCAAGATCTAACAATCCGTGGCCACTTAAGTTAAACAGAATCACCTTTTCCTTGCCTTCTTCCGTTGCTTTTTTGGCTTCCTCAATGGCGCAGGCAATGGCGTGGGTTGATTCCGGCGCTGGAATAATGCCTTCCGTCTTCGCAAAGAGGATGCCGGATTCATAGCAGGGCACCTGCGGAATTGATTTGGGAGAGATAATTCCCTCTACGACCAGCTGGCTTACCGTTGGGGCCATGCCGTGGTAACGCAATCCGCCGGCATGAATTGGTGGTGGCACAAATCCATGTCCCAGACTGTGCATCGGCAAAAGAGGGGTATAGGCGGCCGTGTCGCCATGGTCGTATACATACGGTGCACGGGTCAATGTGGGACAAGCGGCTGGTTCCACAGGGATGATGTCAATATCCCGGCCATTGATTTTATCACGCACAAACGGAAAGGAAATACCGGCAAAGTTGCTGCCGCCACCGGCGCATCCGATAATGACATCCGGATATTCACCGAGCAGATCAAGCTGCTTTTTGGCTTCGAGGCCGATCACGGTTTGGTGCAGCATGACATGGTTGAGGACGCTTCCCAGAGAATAACGGGTCTTTCCGCTTTCATCGGATACGGCCGCTTCGATGGCTTCGCTGATGGCGATTCCGAGACTGCCGGGCGTGTCCGGATCTTTGGCCAGTGCGTCCCGGCCGGCTTTCGTCGTGGGGCCGGGGCTTGGTACACACTCGCCCCCCCATGCTGCCATCATTGATTTCCGGTATGGTTTTTGGTCAAAACTAACCCGTACCATGAACACCTTGCAATGGAGACCAAATTGGGCGCAGGCAAATGACAGAGCGCTGCCCCATTGGCCGGCACCGGTTTCAGTCGTGATGTGTTTGATGCCGAATTCTTTGTTGTAATAAGCCTGGGGTACCGATGTATTGGGTTTATGGCTGCCGGGAGGACTGACGCTTTCGTTTTTGTAATAGATCCTGGCCGGGGTATTGAGTGCTTTTTCCAGCGCTTCGGCCCGGACCAGGGGAGAAGGGCGCCAAATTCGATAGACATCCAACACCGCTTCAGGGATATCGATCCAGCGTTCGGTGCTGACCTCCTGCTCTATAAGGTTCATCGGAAAAACGGGAGAGAGCATATCCGGCGTGACGGGATTCCCATCAGGACCCAATGGTGGATTCATTTTTATATCAGCAAGAATATTGTACCATTGTCGCGGCATCTCTTTTTCAGACAATACAACCTTTTTTCCTTTCATAGCCCTTCTCCTTAAAATTAATTGGTGTTCTTCGATTTAGATGTAGCGTTTATACCCGACTCGTCTTTTTCCATTGCCAATCGAATGCTGTCTAAAATCCCGTTAATGAAAGCACCGGATTCCTCAGTGCCGTATTTTTTTCCGATTTCAATCGCTTCGTTGATGGAAACTTTGTAGGGAATGTCATTGCAAAACATCATTTCGAAAACAGCAATCCGGAGAATATTCCGGTCAACACACGACATACGGTTGATTTTCCAGTGCTGCGAGAACTGTTTGATCATGTGATCAACATCTGATTTATTGCGAATGACCCCGTCTGTGAGTTTCTTGAAAAATAATAATATATTTTCTGGTGGGTTAAAATGATTGCAAAAACGCCTCACGGCATCATCGGCATCGTAACCGCTCATATCTGTATAAAACAGGGCCTGCAGGGCCCGCTCTCTCGCTTTGCGACGAATTCCCATGGCATGTAACTATATACTGCCGACGGCAGCTGCCAGGTTTACCATTTCAATCGCGCTCATGGCGGCACTCCACCCCTTGTTGCCGGATTTGGTGCCGGCCCGTTCGATGGCCTGCTCAATAGTATCGGTCGTCAAAATACCAAAGATTACCGGCACATTTGCTTCCAGGCTGACAGTCGCAATCCCTTTGCTGACTTCTGCGCTGACATAATCAAAATGTGGGGTTGCGCCTCGGATGACCGCCCCCAGGCAGATAATGGCGTCATATCGCTTTTTTTCTGCCAACAGTTTAGCGACCAGGGGAATCTCGAAGGCACCTGGCACCTTGACGATCTCAATATTTGTATCACTGCCGCCGCAACGCAAAATGGCATCCATGGCGCCGCCCACCAATTTTTCAGTTATAAAGTCATTGAAGCGGCTGACCACAATAGCAAACTTCTTGCCTTTTGCCTCATATCCGCCCTCATAAATTTTAGGCATAGATTTTCCTCCTGATTCAAGAACCTCTGAGAATAATTGTTATTACGCTTTTACCGACCAAAAGAATACAGCAAACAAATGATCATGGAACGGAATCAATGTTCAAAAGATGCCCCATTTTCAGTTTTTTACATTCCAGATAGCATTTGTTGAATTCGTTCGGTTCGATTTCAATCGGCACCTGCTCTACCACTTGAATCCCATATCCCTGCAACCCGACCATTTTCTTGGGATTGTTTGTCATAAGCCTCATTTTACGGACACCCAGTTCCGCAAGCACCTGGGCACCGATGCCGTAATTTCGAAGGTCTGACTTGAACCCAAGCTCCTTGTTTGCCTCAACCGTATCAAGGCCCTGGTCCTGAAGGGCATACGCCTTGATTTTGTTCACAAGCCCGATACCGCGACCTTCCTGCCGGACATACAACAGGACGCCGATACCATCCTCCTCGATCATCATCATTGCCTTGTGCAGCTGGCCGCGGCAATCGCATCGCAAGGAACCAAAAATATCGCCGGTTAGGCACTCGGAGTGGACACGGACCAGGACGGGTTTTTCCGGATCGATTTCACCTTTTACCAATGCAATCTGCAGCAGGTCATCCACATCATTTTCATAGACAATACATTGAAACTCCCCGGCGATGCTGGTGGGAATCATGGTTTCGGCTACCTTGTGGACGAATGATTCCGTTCGCATCCGGTATTCAATCAGGTCTTCAATGGTGCAGATACCGATGCCATGCTCTTCGCTGAATTTTTCAAGGGACGGCATCCTGGCCATGGTGCCGTCTTCATCCATGATTTCGCAAATCACCGCGGCTGGCCGGCGCCCCGCCAATCTGGCAAGGTCCACAGACCCTTCGGTCTGACCGGTTCGGACAGTAACCCCCCCCTTCCGGGCACGCAGGGGGAAAATATGGCCGGGTCGCACCAAGTCAGTCGGTTTGGCATCCGATGCAATGGCGGTCTGAACGGTGGTGGCGCGATCAGCCGCCGAAATACCGGTGGTAACACCATTTCGGGCCTCGATCGAGACGGTAAAACCGGTCTGATACGGCGACTGGTTATTGTCCACCATGAGCGGCAATTCCAACCGGTCACACATATCACCGGTCATGGCAAGGCAAATCAACCCCCTGCCGTATTTGGCCATAAAATTGATGGCCTCCGCATTTGCAAATTCTGCTGCAATGGTCAGGTCTCCCTCGTTCTCACGGTCTTCATCATCCACAAGAATGACCATTTTGCCGTTCTTAATGTCTCTGATGGCTTCTTCAATGCTCAACTTCGGCATTTTGATTACTCCTTTATCTATGGGGACCTTGAAAATCGATGACCATCGCCTTTCGGCCATGGTGCTATCCGACGCCCAAGGTGTTGGTTTGTAACACAATGATAATGGTCGTTTTTATACTTTCATAGAAAACCGGACTTTGCCAGAAATGCCATGTTGATTTTTGATGTTTCATTCATTTCCATTGGCGTACCTGGCGTTTTAACAAACTTTTCGATATATTTTCCGATCATATCGGTTTCGATATTAACGGCATCCCCCGGTTTTTTAAATCCGATGGTTGTCAGACCGGCGGTATGGGGTATGATGCTGACATCAAAAGCATCGGTGCCCACCCGATTGATTGTTAGACTGACCCCATCCACAGCAACAGACCCCTTTTCGATCATATACCGTGTCAGTTGTGCCGGGACCGTTACCGTGATGAGTATCGCATTGGCAAGGGTGGAGCGGCTGGCGATGGTGCCAATACCGTCCACATGACCCGATACCAGATGCCCGTCCAGCCGGTCTGAAAGTCTCAGGGCCCGCTCGAGGTTCATCCGGTCACCGATTTTGCTTTTTCCGATGATGGTTCGCTGGAGGGTTTCCGGCGCCGCATCGACGTCAAACCGCTGCCCGGTAATCCTTACAGCCGTCAGGCAGGCGCCGTTCACGGCAATGCTGTCCCCGATTTTGGTGCCGTCCAGAGGAAAATCGGCATCGATGGTCAATCTTTTGCTTTGGCCGAAAGACCTGCTAGCGGTCAGTTTGCCAAACCCTTCTATGATTCCTGTAAACATAATCTTTTCGTTCTACGGTTGCCCGTCTTTTTGGAGATATCCTTCCACCAGGATATCATCTCCCAGCCGATGTACCTCAACACCGGTAACCGGCATGGCCTCTTTCATGAGTTCAGGGCCCCGCCCCCGGCATATCGGTACCCCATCCTCACCCCCGAGTATCTTCGGCGCGTAAAAAAAGAGAATTTTATCCGCCATGCCATCCGCCAGGGCGGAGGAGAGAATGCCGCCCCCTCCTTCCACCAGCACACTGGTAATTTGCATGTTGCCGAGCTGGGCCATCAAGAGGGCAAAATCAACTTTTCCGTCTTTGAGCGGAACGGTGATAACCTTTATCCCTTTTTCTATCAGTGCGTCTCGCTTCTTTTCCGGCACACTCGATCCGGTGGCAATGATGGTATCAGAATCGGACTCAAGCCGCAACACCCTTGCGTTTTCCGGAATTGTCAAATGCGTGTCAAGGATAATGCGGACCGGATCCCGACCGCGGATATCGTCAAGCCGGGTCGTGAGCTCCGGGTCGTCCTGTTTGACTGTGTTGATGCCGACCAGAATGGCATCGTTGGCATGGCGCAACCGATGAACATAGGCCCTTGCCACCGGTCCGGTCACCCATTTGGAGTCCCCGGTACGTGTGGCAAGCCGTCCATCCAGCGTCGCAGCACACTTGAGGGTTACAAACGGCATTTTGGTGCAGGCGTATTTTACGAAGCTCTCATTCTGTTTTTTAGCCTGATCCGCCAACACGCCGCAGTCAACATCAATGCCCTGGGCCGCCAGTCGGGCGTTCCCCCCCCCGGTTACATCGGGGTTGGGATCGGCCATGGCAACCACCACCCGCTTGATACCGGCGTTCAGGATTTTTTCGGTGCAAGGTGGCGTACGGCCGGTGTGATTGCAGGGCTCCAAAGTAACGTACAGGGTCGCATCCCGGGCGTCGTCACCGGCATCATTGATGGCGTGAACCTCTGCATGGGGTCCACCCACCCGCTGGTGGTACCCCCTACCGACAACTTGGCCGTTCTTGACCACCACCGCCCCCACCAGCGGGTTGGGTGATGTATAGCCAACGCCCTTTTCCGCCAATTCAAGGGCCTGCTTCATATAGATAACGTCGTTGTTCATTGTTTAGTTACCAACTATGGTTGATGAAAACCGATTGGGAAAAAGAAACGATCAGGTTGGCATGAGAGCCATCGTGGGTGGCCGTCAGGCCTTCTCGCTACTGAGGAGGCTTTTTAACTCTGACACGAAATCATTTACGTCTTTGAATTCACGATAAACCGATGCAAACCGGACATAGGCCACATCATCAAGCCGGTGCAGTGCCTCCATTACCATTTCACCGATTTTATGAGACGGAATCTCCTTTTTCCCTGTTTCTCTTAAGTCTCTTGCCAAATTGTCAACAAATTCATCAATGACATCCATACTGATATTGCGCTTCTGGCAGGCTCGCTGCATGCCTGCCCGCACTTTTTCGCGTTGAAAGACCTCCCGGCGACCGTCTTTTTTCACAATCATAATCGGAATTTCCTCGATGTGCTCATAGGTCGTAAACCGTCGATCACATAAGAGGCATTCCCGCCGCCGTCGGATGACATTGCCATCTTTGCTGAGCCTTGAATCGATCACCTTGTTTTCAACTTCCGAACAATATGGGCATTTCATGGGCTGCCTCCCTATTCGCTTGCCTTCAGCTCAATTACCTGAATACTTGCCTCCTTAAACAGCTGTTGCGAAATGGTGTCCGCGTATCCCGCCTGATAATAAATTGTCTGAATACCGGCATTGATAATCATTTTTGCACAGATGGCACAGGGCAGGTTGGTGCAGAACAGTGTTGCCCCCTGGATGCTGACCCCATGGCAGGCGGCCTGAATAATGGCATTCTGTTCGGCATGAATCCCCCGGCATAATTCATGTCGTTCGCCTGAGGCAATGTTGAGCTCTTCCCGCATGCAGCCGATGTCGATGCAGTGTGAAAGACCGGTGGGCGCCCCGTTATATCCGGTACTTAAAATTCGTTTGTCTTTTACGATAATCGCCCCCACCGCCCGACGCCGGCAGGTGGATCGTTTTGCCACCAACGTTGTAATTTCCATAAAGTACGTTTCCCAGGAGGGGCGCTCGAATGTCTTTTCTGTTTCGGCAGACGATACATTAGGCATTGGCATTTGGCGTTCCATTCGGTTGAAGGTAAATAGGAAAAGCGCGGCAAAGTTCTATTGTCTGGTTGCGAACGGTTTGAATCAGGGTGTCATCTTCAGGATTTTTCAGGATGCTAGCAATCCAAGTAGCGATCGATTTCATCTCTTCGGTTCCCATGCCGCGGGTCGTCAAGGTCGGTGTTCCGATCCGGATGCCACTGGTGACAAAGGGGCTTCTTTTTTCACCTGGCACCGTATTTTTATTGACCGTGATGCCTGCCCGGCCGAGCACTTCCTCCGCCGCTTTCCCGGTAATGCCAATGCTGGTCAGGTCCGCCAGCATCATATGGTTGTCCGTGCCGCCCGATACCAGATTGACACCGGCGGATATCAGTTGTGCTGCCAGCGTGGCGGCATTGTCGACAACGTTCCGTTGGTAATCCTGAAAGACTTTCCCCATGGCTTCATGAAAGGCCACCGCCTTGGCGGCAATAACGTGCATGAGGGGGCCTCCCTGGATGCCCGGAAAGATCTGTTTGTTGAGGGCTTCCCCGAAATCGGTCTTAGAGAGAATCAGCCCGCCACGGGGACCTCGCAGGGTTTTATGGGTCGTTGAGGTCACGACGTCCGCCACGGGTACCGGTGAGGGGTGGAGGCCCGTGGCCACCAGGCCGGCAATATGGGCCATGTCGACCATCAGCAGGGCATTTACCGATCGGGCAATTTCTGCAAATTTATCAAAATCAATGGTGCGGGGGTAGGCACTGGCACCGGCCACGATCATTTTGGGCCGATGTTCCTTGGCAAGCTGCTGAAGCGCAGCATAATCAATGGTACCAGATTTCTCCCCGACCCCATAGTGGACAAACTGAAACAGCCGCCCCGAGAAATTGACCGGGTTCCCATGGGTCAAATGCCCGCCATGGGACAGGTTCATGCCCATGATAACGTCTCCCGGTTGAAGCAGTGCAAAATAGACCGCCATATTTGCCTGGGATCCGGAGTGGGGCTGAACATTTGCATAGGCGGCGCCGAAAAGCGTTTTTGCCCGCTCGATGGCCAGGGATTCAGCCACATCGACGTTCTCGCACCCGCCATAATAACGCTTGCCCGGGTAGCCTTCGGCATATTTATTGGTGAGCATACTGCCCTGAGCAACCATCACCGCAGGGCTTGTAATGTTTTCAGATGCGATCATTTCAAGCGTATTTTCCTGTCTGTCCGCCTCTTCCGTAATAGCACGGGCAATTTCAGGATCAATTTGTTCCAGCAATTTAATATTCATTTCTTAAAAAAAATCTCCCAAACACGCCCCGTCTGTGTCTGTCCATACTATGGATGGCTTGTTTACGAAAAGGGGCGCTATTAGCAATCACACATAGATGGCACGTTAGCGAATTTATCCAATCTTCCCTGGTGTCTGCCGCCTTCAAATGGCGTATCAAGCCAGGTGCGCAGAATTTCCAGGGCAAGACCTTCCCCGGTAACCCGCGCGCCCATTACCAAAATATTGGCATCATTGTGCTGGCGGCTCATGATGGCCGAAAAGAGGTCCCCGCAAAGGGCGGCCCGCACATTGGGAAAGCGGTTGGCAACCATGGACATCCCGATCCCTGTGCCGCACAGCAAGATGCCTTGTTTGAACTTGCCGCTGGAAACCAATCCAGCGACCTTTAGGCCATAGTCCGGGTAGTCCACGGAGGTGGTGTCAAATGGTCCCACGTCATGGACATTTATCTTACGCTCTAATAAAAATGATTTGATTTTTTCTTTTAATTCTACAGCGGCGTGATCGCAGCCGATCACAATGGTTTTTTCCTCTGATTCCATGGTCGCAGTCCCCGTTACTATTTCGTAAATTTATTAAAAAATAAATTAATTATATTATATAGGTAAAAAGGATAGCGCAAGGAAAAAACCGGGAGCATGAACGGGCGAACCACCATTAAACGCAGGCAGGCGACATCGAACAAACTGAATTAGACCTGAAGAAAGGCCCCGTTGCCGGGGCGCTACAGTTTTCTTAAAATAAGTGAGCCATTGGTCCCGCCAAATCCGAATGAGTTGCTCATGACGGTTTTAATGTCCCCATTTCTGGCTACGTTCGGAACATAATCAAGGTCACAGTCTTCATCCGGTTCATCCAGGTTGATGGTGGGCGGGATGATGCCCGTGTCGATGGTCAGTGCGGAAAAAACCCCTTCGATACCACCGGCGCCTCCCAGGAGATGACCGGTCATGGATTTTGTGGAGCTGATGGGTATCTCATAGGCCCTTTCTTTAAACACCGCCTTGATGGCCATGGTTTCATACAGATCGTTTAATTGCGTGCTGGTACCGTGGGCATTAATGTAATCAATGTCGGTGTGGGAAATTCCAGCGTCCTTAATGGCAGCCGCCATACACCGGGCAGCGCCTTCACCGTCGGGCGCAGGTGCCGCCATGTGGTGACCATCACCACTCATGCCTGCCCCGATGACTTCCGCATAGATTTTGGCGCCCCTTTCCTGGGCACTCTCTAATGTTTCCAAAATCATGATCCCGGATCCCTCACCGATAACAAAACCATCTCGATTGCGGTCAAAGGGACGGGACGCCTTTTCAGGGGCATCATTTCGTGTGGAGAGCGCTTTCATGGCGTTAAATCCGGCAAAAGCCGTGGGGGTGATCGTAGATTCAACCCCGCCGGTAATCATGGCATCGGCAGCGCCGTATTTTATGAGTTTATAGGCATCGCTGATGGCGTGGGTACCGGCTGCACATGCAGTGGCAACAGAGGAGTTGGGTCCCTTTGCGCCGAGGTAAATCGATACCATGCCGGGGGCCATGTTTCCGATCATCATGGGGATCAGAAAGGGGCTGACGCGCTTCGGGCCTTTGTTGAGAAGGACCGTATAATTCTGCTCCAGCATGTCAAGCCCGCCGATGCCGCATCCGGTCAGAACACCAATTCTGGCTTCGTTCTGGCTGGTAATCGTGTACCCTGAATTTTCTAATGCCATGCGGGCAGCGGCCACGGCATAGGCAATAAACAACTGGGTCCGTTTTGCTTCTTTTTTAGGAAGAAAATCTGCCGGATTGAAGTTTTTTACTTCTGCTCCAATATTTGTATCAAACGTAGATGCATTAAACCGGGTTATTTCTGCAATGCCGGATTTGCCTGCGCAGAGTGCAGACCATGTTTCATCTACACCAATACCTAATGGGGTAACCAGTCCAACCCCCGTAATTACTACCCGCCTGTCCAAAAGAGACCTCCTTGTACGCCTATCTGCCTCCGTTAAGCCACTTTGGAACATAAGTGCAACCATTTTCCGGTGCATTCTATGCCCAGTCTGTTGTGTGCTTTGTCGAGGGTTAAAATTGCCCAAACCTTGCATGAATAAGGTAAACAGGTTTGGGCAATCTCAAAGGCGTATTGTATACAATTTCTGCCCCAGTCCATGACTGTGGACGTTTAATTTCCGCCGTTGGCGGTTTAGGTGTTTGCCATCACATAATCAAGCGCATCTTTTACCGTGAGCATTTCTTCAGCTTTTTCGTCTGAAATCTCAATGTCGAATTCTTCCTCCATGGACATGATCAGCTCTACCAGATCTAGAGAGTCTGCGCCCAGGTCATCAACAAAGCTCGCTTCAGGGACAACTTCTTCCAGGTCAACACTTAATTTTTCCGCAATGATTTTCTTTATTTTATCTTCAACGGACATCAGAATTTACTCCTTTTTAAAAATTTTAATAAGTTTTTATTTTTTTGAGAATACCGGTGGTCTTCCCGTTTTTACATATAAAGACCGCCGTTGACATGCAGCACCTGACCGGTAATGTACGCGGCATCCTCCGATGCCAGAAACCGGACAGCCTTTGCAATGTCTTCGGGTTTTCCTCCGCGGTTCAGGGGAATCTGTTCCAGATATGCCTTTTTTACTTTGTCGGACAAGACTGCGGTCATGTCCGTTTCGATGTAGCCGGGAGCGATGGCATTTACGGTCACCCCCCTTGGAGCAAGCTCTCGGGCGGTTACTTTTGTCAAGGCGATCAGGCCGGCCTTGGAGGCTGCATAGTTTGCCTGACCCGCGCTACCAATAACACCGCTGATGGAGGCGATGTTGACGATCCGCCCGGCCCGTTGTTTCATCATGGCCTTGGCCGCCAATTGGGTGCACTGGTAGGCGCCCTTGAGGTTGATGTCAATAACCATGTCCCAGTCGGTCTCTTTCATCCGGACCAGCATGCTGTCACGGGTAATGCCGGCATTGTTGACAAGGACATCAATCCGTCCGGCATCCTCGAGCACCCAACTGAAAAAGCCGGCCACATCTGTGCTGTTGGATACATCCACGCTCTTGCTTTTACCAATCCCGCCCAGGTCTGCGATCATTTTTTCTGTTTCAGCAGCAGCGGCCGCTTCGCCTTCCGGATCTCCAGGGTTAAAGTAGTTGAAGTAAACTTGGACCCCCGGGCCTGCCAGATGACAGCAAATGGACCTTCCGATACCGCGAGAACCGCCTGTTACCAGAATCGTTCTATTCGTTTCTTCCGCCATAGTTACCTCGCAAAAATAAAATTCGCTGCTTTGTCCATATCGGCCAACAGCCCCTGTTGACAGAAAAACAACTCATCAAGGGATGTTTTGGTTTTAAATTCAGAAATGGCCGCATCATCCAACGCCCCTGAACCGATCGCAATCTCGGCGGCTTTTTGGCTCACAACCTTGGCGACTTCTTTTGCAAAGATACGATTCATGACCGCATACTTTTCCGCATCCGATGCAGTGTCACGGACAAGGCCCGCTGTTTTCCGTGCCATGGCCACCCCGACCTCCACATGGGTCATCATCTCAGATAAGGCAAACATGAGATGCTGCTGACGGGTCAGGCGGTTTGTGTGCACAATATCGATGGTTTCGTTTAATGCGCTGGCAGCCAGGGCATACGAGCGGTAGCTGTCATCGGCCAGTTCTTCCAGTAGTGCCGCCATTTCACGGGCCATGGCGCCATAAAATTCGCCTTTGCTTTTCCGGGTAGCCTTCCACCGAAAGGTACTGATGATATTCTGCTGAATTTCACTGGTACCTTCATAGATACAGGTGATTTTGACATCCCGCTTGATCTTTTCGACTTCGTATTCGTTTACATAGCCATACCCGCCGAGGGCCTGAATACAGTCATCGGCGGTTTTGTTTGCAGCTTCGGTCAGGAAGAATTTGCAGACAGACCCCTCCACCTGAAGGTTTCGTTCTCCGGAATCAAGTCGCAGGGCAACCTCATTCATATAGGCGGTGCCGGCCGTTAGCCGCACCACATTGGGGACGATCAGCTTATGGGTGTACCCCTGTTTCTCAGACAGCGGGGCGCCGAATTGAATGCGCTGTTTGGCATAGGGAATGGCAATCTCGAGGGCGGCCTCGCCAGCCCCCAGCGCCATGGCGCCTACCATTACGCGTGTGTATCCAAACACCTGGTTGGCCTGGTTCAATCCCTTGCCGGGCACACCACCGATAAGATTCTCCACCGGCACAAACACATCGTTAAAATAAAGCGGAGAGGTGTTCGACGCACGGATCCCATGTTTTTCTTCACCTTTTGCCTGCTCAAATCCCGGTGTGCCTTTTTCCACCACAAAAAAGGTGGGGCCTTCAGGGGTCTTGGCCAGCAGGGTGATAAAATCCGCATAGCCACCAGTGGAAATGAAGATCTTGCTGCCGTTGATCGTGTAACCGGTTACGTTTCCAGCATCGTCGGTGACCGGATCCGCCGTGGTTTCTAGCGCTGCCAGGTTGCTGCCGGCGTCGGGTTCGGTTACGGCATATGCCACCAATGCATCCCCATCGGCAACCGCCCCCAGCCATTTTTCTTTTTGGGCTTCGGTGGCACCCACCAGCAGAGGGTCAGACCCCAAATGAATGGCAAAAAATGCCGTTGAAACACCGAGACATATTTTTGAAACTTCTTTGATCACTGCGCAACAGTCACGTGTGCCGGCGCCGATACCCCCATAGGCTTCGGGGATAAAGAGCAATTGAAGCCCAACATCCGGTGCCAGCAGCTTTCGAATGGCCTCTTCAGGAAAGGTCTCTGTTTTGTCCCATTCTAAAACGTTTTCTTTGGTGAGAAGCTTTTTTCGAAGGTCCCGAATGGTTTTCAGCACCAAATTCAATGATCGTTCATCAAGTCCCTGAGGTGTCGATTCTGATGCGCTGCTTGTTGCTATCGCCATTTGCTGTTATTCCTCTTCCGTATCAATAACCGTCTGTCCTTTATAATCTCCACATTCCGGGCATGCGTGATGCGGCAACTTGGCCTCGCCGCATTGAGGGCAGGTGGTGGTGGTGGGGGCAGCCAGCTTATCGTGGGTCCGCCGTTTATCCCTTTTTGATTTTGATTTTTTTCGCTTTGGTACTGCCATGAGCAATCTCCTAAATATTTGTTTTTATTGTAAAATTTTAAAAAATCTTTGCTGAAAAGTTTGTGGGCCCACTAGTAATTGAAAAGCGTAGGATTGTCAAGCCCTTTTGCGGTTTTTTGTTCCCTTGTGCTTGGTGCAGCTTCATGATAAAGAAAACCGCCTGGATCGAGTATTTTAATAAAAATATTTGATATCATTAGATTAATATTTTAATTGGCCACAGGACGCCCCGGCGATGACGAACCAAAAAGCGGGAATAAGAACCGGAACGAGAATCGGAACCCAAATAGAACCCCGGACGGTTTTGCGATGACTGCTTTCATGGTGGTCTGAGCAGAAAGCAAGTAGAATCAACAATGCGTATGCCGGGGGTTCATACCGGCATTTTCCTTGTCGGTCAAACAAGCGAGAGTAAACCCGGCAACCGCGACAACCAAGCAACATCAATGAAATGAAAGGACCCATACCTATGAATAAAATAATTACCCGGTTTCCCCCAAGCCCCTCCGGGCATTTGCACCTGGGCGGGGCGCGTACCGCGCTTTTCAATTGGCTCTATGCCCGGCATATGAAGGGGGAATTTGTGCTACGGATTGAAGATACCGATGTTGCCCGGTCGAGCCAGGCCTCTGTGGACGCCATTCTTGAGTCCCTCGACTGGCTCGGCATTGATTGGGACCGAGGGCCTTTTTTTCAATCGCATCGCCTGGATATTTATAAGGAGCATATTCAACGGCTCCTTGATACCGGCCATGCCTATTATTGCACCTGCACACCGGACGAGGTGGAGGCCATGCGGAAAAAGGCCATGGCCACCGGTGGGAAACCCAAATATGATGGGACCTGCCGCAACAAAGGGATCACAGACCCGACGAATGCCGTGGTCCGCTTTGCCGCGCCCCTGGCTGGCACCACGATATTGCGGGATGAAATCAAGGGCAGCATCAGTTTTCAAAATGACGAGCTCGATGATTTTGTGATTTGTCGCAGCGATGGCACCCCCACCTATCATCTGGCGGTGGTGGTGGATGATATTACCATGGGTATCAATACGGTCCTTCGGGGGGACGATCATGTCAACAACACCCCCAAACAGATGCTTCTGTTCAAGGCCCTTGGGGCCGACGTGCCAACCTTTGCCCATGTCCCGATGGTGCTGGGGGCGGACCGGACCCGTCTCAGTAAACGGCATGGGGCCACGTCTGTGCTGGCCTACAAGGAACAGGGAATTTTACCGGACGCCCTGATTAACTTTTTGGTCAGACTCGGATGGTCCCACGGGGACCAGGAGTTTTTTACCCGGGATGAACTGGTGGAAAAGTTCAGTCTCAAAAACATCGGCCGGTCTGCCGGGATTTTCAATCCAGACAAGCTCCTGGCCCTGAATGCGGACCATATCAAGGCCGCTTCGCCTGATGCATTGACCGCTCACCTGCTTCCGTTTTTGGCCCAGCGGGACATTGACCCTGATGCTGGCCCGGACCTTGGCAAGGCCATTGCTACCCTTCAGAGCAGGAGCAAAACACTGGATGAGATGGCCCAGGGACTGACCTTTTATTTTACTGAAATTACCAGTTATGAGGAGAAAGGGGCCAAAAAGCTTTTCAAGGAAAGTGCGCTGCCCGCCCTTGATCTGTTGACGGAAAAAATCAAGGCCTTGGATGTGGTAACTGAAAAGAGTCTGGAGCCGGTGTTTCTGGCTGTCATGGAAGAAACAGGCCTCAAGCTCGGCAAAATTGCCCAGCCGCTGCGCCTGGCCCTGACCGGTTCCACCGTGAGTCCCGGCATTTTTGAGATTATTGAAGTCCTTGGAAAGGAAAAGACCCTTGAACGGCTTGAGGCGGCCAAGGCGGAGATACTCAAAAGGGGATCTGATGAGGGATAGTGTTCTGTCTTAAATGAAATAACGCAGAATTCCTATTGACTCGAATCCATCTTTTTTATATGAAAAATGGAAAATTGACACTGGGAGATCGTCCAGCGGCAGGACTACGGACTCTGACTCCGTCAACCAAGGTTCGAATCCTTGTCTCCCAGCCAAGCAAATTCAAGGGGTTACGGCAAATTTCACCGTAACCCCTTTTTGCGTCTCCGGTCCTTTTGGGATGTATGAGGTGAAACCTTGGATTTTTTTGCGTTTTTTATGGAAATCTCACCCTTGGAACCTGGCCTCACATATCCAAAAACGAGTAAGCACCTCATAAGTCCAAAAATATGGGTCAATGGAGTTTTGGACATTATGTGACATCGCCCCCCCATCCATTATTCCCATTTTAATGCTTATAACGGATATAGGATTAGCCAATGCCCGTTAACATCCTTTTCAATGAAACACGATTGTGATAAATTTTGGGAGTCATCTTTTTTAGCATAAGAATATAGCTGATGCGGTCCGGTAAGCTCACAGTGGAGGTTCTAATGAAAAAGCTGTTTCTTGTCCTACTTGTCATCTACAGTTTAAATGGTTGCGCTGCAAAATACGCACATCAGTACCCTCTTCATTCCGCTGCATATAATGGCAATACATCGCAGCTTCAAACCTGGATAAAATCGGGAGCCCCCATAGACGAGGTAGACGACGCCGGCATGACACCTTTTTTACATGCTGTTTCTTCGTGTGATCCGGAAATGGCAACAATAATGATAACTAATGGAGCAAATGTAAATGCCATAACAGATGACGGTTTGACAGCACTACATTATGTTGTTCTATCATGCTCGGATTCACCGGAAAAAGCTTTGACTCTAACAAATCTGAAGTTTCCAAAAAAAGTTAAGCAGCCATGCGCAGCATTACTGCCACAAACGAATTTACGACAGAAATACGCGGCACCGGGAAAAGTCTACTAAAATTATCTTCCATTGCCGCTTGGGTAATTGATCTTCTGACATCCGAGAAGGCAAAATAGCGCCGCCCCTTGACGGCGTGCCGTCGTTTGGGGGTTTTTGCGATCCGGTCGGCATAAATCCATGCCACGGAAGCAGCCATCATGCAAAAGTTTAGATGGTTGCTGACAGCCTGCGGATGTCTGGTTTGCGTTTCGGCACTGCCGATATCGCGCTTGAGTTCTTTGAACAAGGCTTCGATCTTCCAGCGAGCGCCATAGTAGGCGATGATTTGCTGCACTGAAAGGGTCAGGTCGGTTGAATATAGCGCTATCCACTGACTTTGACGATAGACCCAGACCACCTTGACTGCACAGCGGATTGTTTTGAGCGTGACCACGCGCTCGTAGGCCACTACGGTGCGCTCGCGGCCATACAAGTTGACAGTATATTCGCTGGCCAACGATTTGAATTCACCAGCCAGTGACGCTGCCGTACCCAGTTTTGCGCCGTATTTACGCGGTCGTCCTGCTCGGCGGTTACCTTTAGGGCAAGGTAACTCGAAGATGTTGTTATTGGATCGCAGCCGAGAGAGCAAATTCACACGTCGGCCCAGTTGATGCCGCAATGGTTTGAACAAACCGTTGTTGCCGAACCATGAATCGGTGACCACGGTAATGGGGGCAGCAGAAAATACGGCCGCTATTGCTGTGATCATTGTGGCAGCCTGCTCGAGCTTGCTCTCAAAGGTCAGCTTTGGCCCTTTATTATCGCGATTGATCTGTTCAACGCTTTTTTTCAGATGATAGAACCGGTAGTTGAGCGGCAGACAGGCCCAACGTCCCTTAACGATTTTCAGTAGTCCCACAGCTACGATATTTTGCGCCCAGGGATATTTGGACTGATTCTGTTTGGCGGCATGATCAAAGATGTTGGCACAGCCGAAAACCTTCTTGCCGGATTTGGGGTTGATATAATCATCGAGAGCCAGGAGCAGGCGGCCATCGGTCAAGGGATTGTCAATCATTTGCCAAAGCCTTTGCCACAATCGTTGCCATGGAATTTTGGGTGATGCCATGAAGGTGTAAAAGCGTTTTTTGCCGATACCTGTAATTCCAAAAAGCGTTTGAAGACATCGAAGTATGTTGGACGTTTTCGATGAAGTAAACGGCACCAGGATAGCCATGATTGTATAGATAAACCAACTACCGCGTTCATGGCCCTTGCGTGAGTTGGCAAATTCGCTTTTGAGATTGGTAAGTATTTCGTGTAATGTAAACATGCGAGGCTCCGAGTTTGAGTGGAAGTTTGTTTGGGCAAAATAAACCTACCACAATCGGGCCTCGCAATCAACCCTAACTTACTGAATTCATAATACTTATAGTAATTTTTAGCAAAATGTCGGTTCGATATTATCAATAATTTCAGCATGTTACGAACGACCCCTGTTTTGCTAACTATTTGTTTTGATTGATTATTTGTGCGGTCGAGAAGTACTTCCACTTCATGCCGCCACTAAAAAAATGGGAAACTTCAGTAACAAATGAGTTGCTTGATAAAGGGTTCGATTTGTCCACCACTGACAAAAATGGACACACAGCTTTTTGGACGGCCATGGAATATCAATTGGTGGAAATGGTCGCTCTACTTCGTAAAAAAGGCGTGAAGGAAAGATTTAGGGATGGATCCACTAACGGTTTTGATGAAACACTCCGACAACCGGCTTTTTATACACCACCTTGCGACGATTATGACATCCCTGAAGGTCAGGAATACAATTATCAGCTGGCAATTGGTGACTGCAACCATTTAGTCGTCCCCCATAGAACAGCCCAACTCTATACTTTTGGACCAATTGGATATGCTGTCGGGGTTCTTAAGGACAAACACACGGTGCCTGAAAAGCACCACGAATGTATGGAGAAAATGGGATTTCGGAGAGTTAAGTAAAAGGCAAAAGTGTTCATAAGTCAAAACCTTGTTTTTCCTGTAATGGAAACGCCTCTCTAAGCAGGAACTACGATAGCATTTTGTGTTTACCCGCAGCTAAATAAAAAACTGATGCGACAATACCTACCAGCCCAACCCGGGCTACTTTTCCATCGAGAATTTTACGGTCAAGGTACGTATGATGCGCAAAGTAATTCCTTAACATACCAAATGTAAGTAATTGTGTCGCGAATTCCCTACTCGGTCCTGGCCTGCAGGCTGTTTCCACGCCTTTCCTTATTGCATCGAATGGATCGCCTGGTCTTTGTTTTAAGTTGGTAAGCTCTTTCCATTTAGTAATGGCTATCAGTAGTGTCCGGTTAAAGTTTGCATAAAAGCTCATAACAAATTGAATATATGTCGAAAAGTTACTAATTCATGGGGGTACCCATTTGATTTTTCCTCAATAGCCCAATATGACCCTACGCAGGGACTAATTGCGAAGGGAGATGGGCATGCATCAAGGAAGAATCGTATTTTCACAGGTCTTGGATTTTCTGCCTCGAAAACAATTTCGCAAATGTGTAAGCCGGTATCGAGGCAACCATCGGACTCGCTCTTTTACATGTTATGATCAATTTCTTTGCATGGCTTTCGGTCAATTGGCTTATCGTGAAAGTCTTCGAGACACGGTTTTATGTCTACGGGCCATGTGAGAAAAACTGCACCACGTTGGCATCCAGGGTAAAGTCTCACGCAGCACGCTATCGGATGCGAACGAAAAGCGGAACTGGCGAATCTATTGTGATTTTGCTCAGGTGCTGATCGGCAAGGCCCGGAAGCTCTATGCTGATGATGACTTCGGCCTTCAGTTGAGTGAAACCGTTTACGCATTGGACTCCTCGACAATTGATCTATGCCGTTCGATTTTTCCATGGGCTCGTTTCCGTACGACCAAAAGTGGCGTCAAACTCCATACGCTGCTCGATTTGAGGGGGAATATTCCCACATTCGTTTCGGTCACGGATGCAAAGGTTCATGATGTCAATATTCTGGATCAATTGATACCGGAACCCGGTGCCATTTATGTCATGGATCGTGCGTATCTCGATTTTGCACGTCTCAATAAATTGAACTGTGAGGCATCCTTTTTCATTCTACGGGCGAAAAGTAATACACAGCTCAAAAGAATTTACTCCTCACCGGTGGATAAATCGACTGGCGTGTTTTGTGACCAAACTGTGAAGTTGGCCAACAAAGACAGTGCCGAAGATTATCCGAACAAATTGAGAAAGATCCGGTATTATCACCAGGAAAGCCGCAAACGTTTTGTTTTCCTGACGAACAATTTCACATTGGATGCGATAACCATAGCCGATTTGTATAGATGCCGTTGGCAAGTGGGACTATTTTTCAAATGGATCAAACAGCATCTAAAAATCAAATCGTTTTTCGGGATTTCTGAAAATGCAGTGAAGACTCAAATCTGGATTGCCATATCAGTTTACGTTCTGGTGGCTATCCTGAAAAAAGAACTGAAGCTCGAACAGAGCCTCTACACAATTCTACAGATTTTGAGCATTACTCTTTTTGAGAAAATCCCCATTTTACAAGCGTTCACAGAGAATGATTACACAACAAAAATTACTAGTGGACATATCCAACTGAATTTATTTGATTCTTAACCGGACACTAATGTCTTGAAATGATAGATAAAAAACACTAGAATGTCTAGACTGTTTGTAACATGCTGTTATTATTTATATTCACATCGCCCGTTTTGCTAGACCTATTTTTTTGGAACACTCCCCTTACTTTCTCATAGGCGAGTTCGACACAGCCGGAAGCTGGTGATCAGCCCGGTGGTGCGCCTTTAATGAGCGGCGCCTTCCTTCTTAAGCTGTGCTACCGCCACCGCTGCCTGCCCCAGGGCAATCCCCCCGTCATTGGTCGGCACCTGCTGATGGGAAAAAACCGCAAAGCCCTCATTTTCCAAAGCATGGCTTAATCCTGTCAACAAAATTGCATTTTGAAACACCCCACCGCTCAAAACGACCTTGCAAATGTTGGTTTCTTTTCGGACCTTCTTGCAGAGGGTTGTAAACAGATCCACCAGGGATGCATGAAAGTCCCGGCTTATTTTCTGGATAGATCGTTCAGCCATCACGTCGCTTACAATCTGTTTTACCAGAGGCCCCACATCAACCTGCCAACACCCCTCCCGGTCCATCACATGATAGGGATAGGGCCTCGCCTTTTCTCCGGCCCCCCCGTTGGCAAGGGTTTCAAGGGCCATCGCAGCCTGGCCTTCAAACGAAACCGTCCGACAGATGTTGGTAATGGCGGCCACCCCATCAAAGAGACGGCCCAGGCTGGACGTCAGGGGTGAATTCAGTCCCCGGTCAATCATCTGGACCGTCAGGCGACACGCAGCGGCATCAACCTGCTGTAAAAAGGGAAGATCTAATTCCAGAAATGCCCGTCCAAAGTTTTGGTAAAGATAGCTGACCCCCGTGCGCCAGGGTTCCCGAATAGCTGCTTCACCACCCGGAAGCGGCACATAGGACAGCTGAGCCCCTCGGGTAAAGTTGGCCCGATCGGCCACCAAAACCTCTCCGCCCCAAATCGCCCCGTCCAGGCCGTAACCAGTCCCGTCGAGAGCCAGGCCAATGACCGCCCCATCCAGACCATGTTCCGCCATGCAACTGACCACATGGGCATGGTGATGCTGAACCGGTATTTTCTGAGGGGAGGGATGGGAAAGGGCATAGCGCGTTGAAAGGTAGTCCGGGTGCATATCATGGGCCACAGCCTTTGGTGTTATGTCCAACAGCTGCCTCATTTGGTCGATGGTCTCCCCAAAGGACTGGTAGGTAGCCACATCATCAAGGTCGCCCATATGGGGGCTTATAAAGGCACTGGTTCCACGGGTCAGGCAAAAGGTGTTTTTCAGCTGGGCCCCCACCGCAAGAACGGACGGGGTTTTTTCTTTAAACCCGATCGGTGCTGGAGCATATCCCCGGGAGCGTCGAATTTGTCGAATCGCCCCACGCACATATCGAACCACTGCGTCATCGCATCGATGACAAATCTCCCGGTCATGGACGAGAAAATAATCAGCGATGGCAGATAATTGATCAAAGGCGTCATTGTTGTCTATACAAAGCGGCCGATTGCTGAAATTGCCGCTGGTCATTACCAATGCGGTGAGACCGCAATCAGCCAACAGTAGGTGGTGAAGGGGGGCGTAGGGCAACATCACGCCTACCAGATGATTTTCCGGCGACACCCATATAGAGAGTTGGCATGGGTCAGCTTTTTCCAACAGAACAATGGGTCGCTCAACCGTCGAAAGCAGTGCCATTTCTTCAGGCGATATCCGGGCAAACGTGGCCGCTGCCGCTACGGTTGGTGCCATTACGGCAAAGGGTTTGTGGGGCCGCCTTTTTCGCGTCCTCAGCGCTTTTACCGCGGTATCGTGTTCTGCGTTTGCAGCCAGGTGAAACCCACCGATTCCTTTGATGGCAATGATATTCCCCGCGGTCAATAATGCAGCCGCCTTTTTGATAGGATCTTCCAGGGACAACCGCTTTCGATGCCGGCCATACAGGGCCACCGACGGACCACAGGCCGGGCAGGCATTTGGCTGGGCGTGAAACCGTCGGCTTGCCGGATCATCATACTCGGCTCGACACGGACCGCACATGGCAAATTTTTTCATGGCGGTGAAAGGCCGATCATAGGGAAGGGCATCGATAATGGTATACCGGGGGCCGCAATGGGTGCAATTGATGAAAGGATACCGGAAACGACGATCATGGGGATCAAACAGCTCTTTCAGACAATCGTCACAGACCCCTACATCCGGTGAAATAAGGGTTGATACGTTCTCCAGGTGCCTGCTGGGAACGATTTTAAACCCGGAATAACCTGACAACGGGGTGTTTTCTGCAACCATGTCAGAAATATGGGCAAGGGGAGGGCCGCCTTTTTCTACCGCAGTCGAAAAAGCCGCCACCGCCTGATGGCTCCCTTCCACATGAATGGAAACGCCCGCCCCGGTATTGGCCACGGTGCCGGTCAAGCCAAGCCCAACGGCAAGCCGGTGTACATAGGGGCGGAAGCCTACCCCCTGAACGATACCGTTTACTTGTAAATGCTTTGCAGTCAAGTCTTCACGCATGCCCACCCTCTTCATCCCCTATTCATCGGGCATGCCGGTATCCCTGGTCATGGCAACCATTTCCCGAAGTAGGTCAAGGGATTCAAGGGCAATTTTTTCATCCACCTTGTGGATGGCAAACCCGGCATGAACAATCACATAGTCACCCACCGCTGCATCCGGCACCAACAAAAGACTGGCCCGCCTGGTGGCACCATCCACATCAATAATGGCCATTTCCTTTTCGATTGAAACGACCTTAGACGGAATGGCTATGCACATGATGAGCGTTCCTTTTTTACATAGGTTGCCCCCAACCGATCAAGCTCTGTCAGGACCATCGCAATAATGGGATCGATCTTCTCCTCAAGGGTAGGGGTCAACGCCATCTGAAACGTTTCCATGTCCGCGGGCTCCACCCCTACAATCACGGTTTCCGGCACATGATCAAGGGCCTGGCAAAGGGTCAATGCCTCGATAAGATCGACCTGATGCAGCGACATTTTGGATTGAATGCGTTTTGGGATCTCATCTTCGGTGAGGCGATAAAGACTTCCCGGCGTCTTCCCCTGGCGAATAATGTCCACCACAATCAGATACCGGGGCTGGGAAAGAATGCCCAGCAAATTGACCCCCAGCACGCCGCCGTCCACAACCAGCACATCTTCCGGAAAGTGGTAGTCTTTTTCAAGTCTCTCCACAACCCGAATACCGAACCCCTCATCTGTATAGAAAACATTGCCAACGCCCAACACGGTGATCCGTGGATTCGTCAATTTCCTACACCACCTTGATTTTGTATACTTCGTTGCTTTCCGGGTCGATAACATGCACCGCACACGCAATGCATGGATCAAAGGAATGCACGGTGCGCAGGATTTCAATAGGCCGCTTGGGATCGGCGATCGGTGTTCCGATCAGCGCTTCTTCCACCGGACTCTTGTTGCCATTTGCATCTCGGGGTCCTAAATTCCATGTGGACGGTACGACATACTGGTAATTTTCGATCTTTTTGTTTTTTATTTTTACCCAGTGGCCAAGGGCTCCGCGCGGCACATCATTCAGTCCATACCCCTCCCCTTCGTCCGGCATCTCATAGGGCTCGTAGGTTTTTGTGTCGCCACTTCGGATGTTTTCAATAAGCCCAGCCAGCCAGCTCTGCATCGCTTCACCGATCGCAACGGTTTCGATGGCCCGCGCAGCAGTCCTGCCAAGCGTGGAAAATAGGGCCGAAGGGGGGATCTCCAGACCTTTCAATGTGCTTTCAACCAGCGGCTTGATGTCCTTGTGTCCTTTTCCATAGGCTACCAGCACCCGGGCCAAGGGCCCTACCTCGCAAGCATTTCCGTCATACCGGGGGGCCTTCAGCCAGGAGTATTTACCACTATCCGGCTCATATTTGGGGTTCTCTTTAAGCGGTTTGGTTTCACCTTCAAACGGATGTTTATTACCGCTGCCTTCATACCATGACCGCTGAACGTGTTCGGTCACATGCTTCTGGTCCGCCTCCTTGACGTTGGCGATATCACGATCGAGGATCAGACCGCGGGGCATATAGTGACTTTCCGGCTCTTTTTCGTTTTGCGGAAAATCCCCCCAGGCCAGAAAATTCCGACATCCACCAATTTCACCCCAGTCTTTATAAAACCCGGCGATTGCCAATAGATCCGGGAGATAGACATTCTTTACAAAGTTGTGGGTTTCTTTGGTTACATATAAAAATTCGGTCAGACGGTCCGCACTCAAGTCCTTTACGGAGGTAACTCCGCCCACCACCAGGGATTGAGGGTGGGGATTCTTGCCGCCGAAAATCGCGTGAAGACGGGCAGTGCGTGCTTGCAGCCGCAAGGCCTCGATGTAATGATCGGCCGCCATTAAATTGGCTTCCGGCGGCAGTTTATAAGCCGAGTGTCCCCAGTAGGCATTCGTGAAAGGGCCCAATTGACCGCTTTCGACAAAGGTTTGGAGCCGTTGCTGGACCCCCTTGAAGTGCTTGGCCCCCCCCCAGGGTGCATTGCTGACGCTGTCTGCCAGATCTGCGGTTTTTTTTGGATCCGCCTTGAGCGCACTGACAATGTCGACCCAGTCCAGGGCATGGAGATGATAAAAATGGACGAGATGATCGTGCTGGTACTGGGCGCCATGCAGCAGGTTTCGGATAATGCGGGCATTGGGCGGTATTTTGACGCCCACGGCATTATCCACCGCGCGAACCGATGAAATGGCATGGACATAGGTGCAAACCCCACAGGACCGTTGTACAAAATGATGGGCGTCCCTGGGGTCCCTGCCTTGCAGAATGAGTTCAATACCGCGAAACATCTGTCCGGAACTCCAGGCATCTTTGACTTTTCCGTCTTCAACCTCCACCTCGATGCGAAGGTGGCCCTCTATTCTGGTGATCGGATCGACTGTGATTCGTTTTCCCATATTATCCTCTCTCTTTTAGCATAAAGATGTTCGATATGGAGGTTTCATTAGATCTCTTCATAAAAGGGGGTCATCGCATCCCAAAAATCAGGCTCACTGCAACCGATGCATGGATGTCCCGCCTCCACCGGCCAGCTGGTACCGTCGTTATACTTGGCCACCGGACAATTGTTGTATGTTTCCGGGCCCCGGCATCCCATTTTATAGAGACAATATCCCATCGCTGCTTCATCAGATCCGAATTCCTCTACAAATTCATCATTTTCAAAATGACTCCGTCTTGGACATTGGTCGTGGATGGTTTTGCCATAGGCAAAAAGGGGTCTGCCCAAATTGTCCAATGCGGGTAGCTTCCCAAGGAGAAGATAGTTAACTACCGTTCCCACAAAATTGATCGGGTTCGGTGGGCATCCGGGAATATTTAGGGTTTTAATTCCCAGGGCATCTCCTACGGATTTATAACCGCCGGGATTCGGTTTAGCAGACGGAATGCCACCAAAGCAGGCGCACGCGCCGATACAGATCGTGGCGGCCGCCTGGGGAATCACCTCCTTGGCTATTTCCAAAAAGGTCCTGTTTCCAATTTTTCCATAGCCCCCATCATATTTAGTGGCGATGGCCCCCTCGACCACACAGATAAATTTTCCGCTGTGTTTTTTTACAGCCGCTGCCAGATTGTCTTCGGCCTGATGTCCGGCTGCGGCCATGATGGTTTCGTGGTATTCCATAGACAACACCTCAAGTACCAACACATCCACATAAGGATATTGGGCCCGTAGTACCGACTCTGAGCATCCGGTGCATTCCCCTAAATGCAGCCAGATAACCGGCGGCCGTTGCTTGGGCTGTGCAAACACCTCTGCAACCTTTGGAACAAATGAAGAAGATAGTCCCATCGTAGCGGTCAAAAAGGTAGTATATCGCATGAAATCTCTTCTGCTAACGCCCCTTTGGGCCAGACTCTGGTAAAAATCTTTTTCGTTATCCATCGGCATGCCCCTTTCTGGTTGGTCCATGTGCCACAATACACACAGCTATGCATTATGCGGGAAAAAATGAAAAAATTATCGTTGTTGGGATTTGATACTATTTAAATATGGAATCATGCATCACAATTATAAGGCGTATGGGAAAGCGTGATACCTTTACGAACATGAACGCTACAACATAACAATTAAAAATTCATATCATTTTTATATGAGGTTATTCAATATAAAAAAAATTCAGCCTCTTGAGGGGGCACCTAACACGTATCTGCATCGTAGTAATAGGGGCGAGTGCCGGTCGTTCGGAAAGAAAAAGTCCAGTGTTCCACGTAACGATGAACTTGCATCCGGCGCGGGGCTATAATGTACAAGGATATTATGCGGCTGTTGCTTGATTTAGGGGAGTTCCTCTTGATCAGCATCATCATCGGAGTCCACATCAATTTTGATTGATGCAACACCGTTTCGGGTATCTAATGCATCGTCAAAATCGTTGTCACCGGCGTCGTCATCTTCAATAAAGTCATCTAACGTTTCAACGTCGTCGTCTCCGCCGTCTGATGTTCTTTTCTCTTTTGCGTTCGATAAAAGCGTTTCATCATCACAAAGGATTTCCAACGAATCCTGATCTTGCAATGTCAACAGAGTCGTAATGGCATGAGCAATTCGTTCGACAAATTGGCCCGGGGGGAAAAAATTGGCTGTTCGCAAAATGGATAGGACCGTTTTTTTCTCTAACGATGATACGCTCTGCACAAAATTAATGTCGTATTTTTCCTCACAGGCAAATAAAAATACATCTTTGTCAATTTCGGCATACTCTTTGACAGAGATGTCGTTGTCATGTTTTTGAATGACATATTTATGCTTCATCGGTAAACTCCTTGCTCCCAAAAGCCATAGACTCAAAACCTGATAAAATACTGCCCTGAATGTGCCGATCTTCTAAAAATTCGCAAAAACCATAAAAATAATTTCCTGTCAAGCAAACAATGCAGATTTGATGGAAATAAATCGCTTCCTCCTCCCATCATTTGACAAACCAAAACGGGGTATTTACAATCCCCCCCGCTGATTGAATCCAGCGTTTTGCAGAAAACGCTTTGTCAACGGCACGGGGCTGTATAAATGTATTGACCTAACCTGGTGAAGATGATAACTGAACTTTCCATTTTGGGAGGGATGGCCGAGTGGTTGAAGGCGGCGGTCTTGAAAACCGTTGAGCGAAAGCTCCGTGGGTTCGAATCCTACTCCCTCCGCCAAAAATGCAGTTGCTTTGATAGATCAAAATTTTAGGAGAGATGGCCGAGCCGGCTGAAGGCGCTCGCCTGCTAAGCGAGTGTGTGGGGAAACTTGCACCGAGGGTTCGAATCCCTCTCTCTCCGCCACTTTAAAAAGCTCGGTTTTTAAAACCGGGCTTTTTATTTTTATCTGAACATTCATATTATACCGCCTTCTTTCACAATATAATCCCAAGCGAGATAGTTTCAAAAGGGTCGATTTTATTTTGGAAAGATATCAATAGCAAAAAGCGGAACCTTCTATTCCGCCTTTTTCAACTTTCGGAGGTATTGCATCCGATTTCTTCTGGGCGAGTGACGATAAATGGTTATGCCGCTGCCGAAACGATTTTTTTGGACAGAAGGTATTGAAGGATCAGCGGAGCGATGGAAATGCCTTTTTTCACAAGTCCCGCGGTACCAAAAAGTCGATTAAATTCGAAAAAAAAGAGCTTTCCTTCAACAACGGCAACGTCAAACCCGGCATGATCTATTTCAAGATGGTGTGCAATCATTTCGACCGCCACGATGGCTTCAGGTGGTATATCTTCAGAGTGAATCAGACCTCCTTTCGCAACATTGGTATGAATTTCTGTGCCGGGTCGACACCGCCAGTAGGCAGTGACCACCTTTTTACCAATGACAACCAGGCGCAAATCCTTTTCAATCGGGAGATATTCCTGGACATATAACGTAGGATGACAACTTGCATATCGCTCCCAGGCCGTTCGGTTGTCTATCAACCAAACCCCCATTCCCATGGCGGCCCGAGGTGTCTTGGCCACAAAAGGATACCCGAAATGGTCTGGCACCCAATCGCATGCCCAGGACGAATTTCCAAGAATATGGGTTTCCGGTAAATACTGGGGCCACAGTAATTGCATTACACGGGTCATTTCTATCTTATCATGACCGATGTGATAGGTACTCATACTCGGAAAAATCTGTTTCCGCATACCATAAAAAAGGGTGTTGATCTGCCAGTATTCCGGAAATAATAGCCAGTCCGCCTGGCGGATGACGTCCATATGACAATGGGACTTTTCCGGCTTGATGTAGGTGGCCTTCGGCATACCAAGCGTACGTAGGGCATCAAAGGAAACAAAGCGCAAAAATTTCAAATTATTATCTATTAAACAGTCATGGGTTCTAATGCAACACCTGGGTCTTTTCTGGCATCGACAGTGACAGCGATGATGCCGGCTGCGGTTGACGGTGTTTTCGGTGAAATAATTGTTTATGGGTCAACAGATGAAAAAGCATCTCCAAAGGGCCCCTGGTAAAATGCCGTTGCCACCCGGCGGTAAAACAGAACCCGATCAAATAAAACAGGCCGGTAGCGACGACCGGTTGGTCCGCAATGCGTCCGGTTTCGATTACCCACCCCATCAAAATGAACCCCCAAACCAGATGCGCCACGTACATGGTTAACGAAAACTGCCCAAAAATGGCCAGGAAGCCAACTATGGGGCTTTTCTTTTCATGATCCAGGGTTACCCATCTGCAGAGGCTGATTACGGCCAAGGCGCTTGCTCCTGAAGAGGCCACGAAGAGGGGGGTGTCCGGAAAGGCTTCAGACCGAAGAAAAGGCCCCCACCAATTGCATTCGAGATCAACGTTGTTTTGCCACGCCCAATTCGAAGCAGTATCAGCAAACAGTTCAATACCGATACAGACAAGAGAGCTTATCACAAAGAGGCGTCGACAAAACATTGGCGTTACCGGCTCCCGGCGCCCGAGCAGCATGCCAAGGGAAAAAAAGCCAAGCCAGGGAAATACCGGATAGAAGGGACTTGTAATATAGTCCAACACCAACTGTATACCAGGGGGCTGTGTCTCAACGTAGGGTATGGCATCATTTAAATCATAGCTTAGTGTTAGAAACGCGCAAACCGGCATGGAAAGTACGAAGACGATAAGGGTAAACCGCTTCACCCACAGGTCCGGACGTCGAGCGATAAGGGCACCGATCATCAGAAAAAGGCTGTAAAAATGAAGGATATCCGCTTCCCACCAATGCCAGAGAACCCATCCGCCCACCAGCAACAACAGGCTTCTTTTCATCAGGCCGTGATAAATCGTTGATGCCGTTTTGCCCTGGCGGCGTGTTAGCAGGGTTACAGAAAGGCCTGCCAGCATGACAAAAATTGTGGCCGCCCGGCCGTATGTATAGCCCACCACCGTTTCCATCCAAGCAGGAGAATACTCGGCGGTATCCATTACGGAAGCAAGATTGACCGGCACCATTGCCAAAATGGCCATGGCGCGAGCCATATCGTAACCAATAATGCGGTCATGGTCTGACGGCATGAATTTCCTCGGTGAAAAAGAAAACGAGCGGCAACACGGCCGAAGGTCTCTACACGCTTCTAACCAGTAATACGAAATAGCAACAAACATGCCTGGATATAACTATCTGATTTATTTAAAAATATCGATCCGATTAAATTCACGAATCGGAACCGCTTGTTCCTGTTGAAAAAAAACAGAAAAATCATTAATACAACCCCATGAGCGATTTGAATGAAATAACGTCGGTTTCCCTTTCACGATACCTAAATCGGCCCCTTGCCATCGGCAACAGAACCATTGCCTCTCGGCTGGTGCTTGCCCCCATGGCCATGCTTGGAAACGTTGCTTTCAGAGAACTCATCAGTGACTTTGGGGGATTTGGCCTTCTTTTTTCAGAGATGTGCAGCGCCAAAAGAATTCGTCATGAAAACCGGCGGGTTTCCCCTTATTTTCGGTGGCGGGATGAAGAGCGGCCTTCCCTTGTTTGGCAAATTTTTGGCAGTGATCCAGCGATCATGGCTGAGGCAGCTGAACGTATTGAAGCGGAGGGGTTTTTCGGCATTGACATCAACTTTGGTTGTGCTGCCAGCGACATCTGCCGGCAAAACGGTGGTGCAGCCGCCCTGAAGGATCCCGTTCGTGCCGAAAAAATTGTCTCTGCCGTCCGAAAGGCCGTGAAAATTCCGGTGTTCGTCAAATTTCGCACCGGCTGGCGTGATCAACCAGAGGACGCCGTTAATTTTGCCAAACGATTTGAACAGGCCGGGGCAGACGCCCTGACCTACCATCCAAGGGTAGCCCCGGACCGGCGGTCCCACCGCCCGAAATGGGAATATATCGGCATGGTAAAGGAAGATGTTTCCATTCCCGTTTTCGGAAATGGCGATGTCTTTCTGGCAACGGATTGTAAGCGCATGATGGAACAAACCGGCTGTGATGGCGTGTCCGTTGGGCGGGCAGCGGTGGCCAAACCCTGGCTGTTTGCCGAATGGACAGGTGCTTTCACGCCATCAGCTTCTGTTTTCCTCGATTCCGCCTTGGGGCTGATGGCACTGCTATCCAAACACTATGACTCTCTTGCTGCCCTGCGCCGGTTTAAAAAATTTGCCCTGTATTTTTCAGCAAATTTTAAGTTCGGACACGCTCTCCATACTGGCATTCGAAACGCCATGACGCAAACGGAGGTCGAGGCTTTGTTGCGCCGGTTTTTCGCACTTCCCCAAGACCTTGTGAGCCGGCCCAATATGAATTTTTTTGTCTGATGCCACGTCGTTGGCAATGCGTCTTGACTTGAAATTTAAAAGATGTAATCTCAGCCCATGAAAAAAAAACTGGCTGAGAACCGACCAACACAACGAGTGACCTCTCGCACCGAGAAGAAAACCTTGGTATGGATAATGGCCGGTTTCTTAATCAGCTTCTGGATGTTTGTTCTCGGGCTTCTGGTGGGAAGGGATACCGCACCGGTGCAATTTGATATTCATAAACTTCAAAATGACTTGGCGGCACTAAAAAAGGCCACCATTGACAAAACAACCGAACAGTATCGACAGGCGTTTAATAATATCGAGCTGGGATTCCCTGAAGCCCTTGATGGGCCGCCGTTAAACCATCAACTGCAACCCCAGTGTGATGGAAATGTTGCGGCAAACACCCCTTCAGACGTTCGCCACAAGAAGAGACAAGATATCTTCAAGAAGAAAAAACCGGTTGTAACCAAACCGGTATCTGGGCCGGATTCCCAAAGGGTGGTCCAAGTCATCGCCACCAAAGATGAAGGGTATGCGGATGAAATCGTCTCCAAGCTAAAAACCCTTGGATATCATGCCTATCGAACCTCCGGCACGCTTCCTGGCAAAGGCACCTGGCACCGGGTTCGCGTGGGCGGGTGTAAAGATGAAACCGAAGCCAGAACCGTGGTGCAGAAGCTTAAAGAAGAGCATTTTTCACCCATGATTTTAGAAGAGTAAAGAGGAAAACCCATATGACAATTACAAAAGACGATGTAAAATATGTGGCCAACCTGGCGCGATTGACACTCGACGAATCTTCCATTGATATGTTTGCGGACCAGATGGCCAAAATTATCGATTATGTTGACACCTTGAATCAAATTGACACCACCGGCGTGGCACCGATGGCCAACGCCGTTTCATTGAACAATGCCTTTCGGGAAGACAACAACACACCGCATCTCGACCGGGAAAAGACCCTCGCCAATGCGCCAGACAAAGAAGATGGGTTTTTTATCGTACCCAAAGTTATCGGTTAAAGGAAGACGCTATGAATTTGTATGATCTGTCCATGGAAACAGCCCATCTTCTTCTGAAAAAAAAGGAGATTTCTTCCAAAGAACTTGTTACGGCCGTGCTCGATCGCACCGAGTCTTTAAATGAAACCATCGGCGCGTATATTACCCTATGCCGCGACACCGCCCTCCAGCAGGCCCAGCTGGCGGACAAGGAGATTGCTGCCGGGAATATCTCACCGGTCACGGGTATTCCACTGGCCATCAAAGACAATATTTGCACCCAGGACATAAAAACCACCTGTGGGTCTAAAATCCTTGAAAATTTTATTCCCCAATACAATGCCACCGTCATGGACAAATTGGCTAAGGCCGGTGCCGTGATGGTCGGCAAAACCAATATGGATGAATTTGCCATGGGGTCTTCCACCGAGACCTCCGCCCTGGAAACGACCCGAAACCCCTGGGACCTGGAGAGAATCCCGGGTGGTTCCAGCGGGGGCTCTGCGGCTGCGGTTTCTGCCGATATCTGCCTTGGGGCCCTGGGATCCGATACCGGCGGATCGATCAGACAACCGGCATCCCATTGTGGCGTCGTGGGCCTGAAACCCACCTATGGCCGCGTATCCCGTTATGGTCTGGTGGCGTTCGCCTCCTCTCTGGACCAGATCGGGCCGATCACCAAAACGGTAATGGACAGCGCTCTTTTGCTGAACACCATCTCTGGCCATGACCCCAAAGATTCCACATCTGTCCCCCGGGACGTGCCGGACTATGCCCTGAGTTGCACGCCCGGTATAAAGGGAATGACGGTTGGAATTCCCAAAGAATATTTCGCGACCCAAGGGGTTGATGGCGAGGTCCTGACAGCCATTAACAATGCAATCGCCACGGTTGAACGCCTTGGCGGTGAATGTGTCGACATTTCCTTGCCCCATACCGACTATGCCGTGGCTGCTTACTATGTGATTGCACCCGCTGAAGCCAGCTCCAACCTGGCCCGCTATGACGGCGTCAAGTACGGGCTCAGAAAAGAAAATGCGGCCAACCTTATGGAAATGTATCAGCAGACACGATCCACCGGGTTTGGTGCCGAGGTGAAACGACGCATTCTTTTGGGGACGTTTTCACTTTCCGCAGGATATTATGATGCCTATTACGGAAAGGCCTCCCAGGTCCGCACCCTTATTCGGAATGATTTTCTGGACGCCTTTAAAAAATGTGATGTCATTTTATCACCGGTGGCCCCCACACCGGCCTTTAAACTGGGCGAAAAAATCAACGATCCGCTGACCATGTACTTGTCGGATATTTTTACGCTTTCCGCAAACCTGGCAGGCATTCCCGGGTTGTCTATTCCCTGTGGCTTTTCCAAAAGAGGGCTACCTATTGGGCTTCAGCTTCTCGGTAATTTTTTCGAAGAAGAGACGCTGTTAAAGGTCGCCTACAATATTGAGCAGGAAATCGATCTTGGCAGTGCAAAACCAGCACTTTAATTCTTATCGAAGAGGAGGCAACCCATGGGGATACAACCCGAGGGAGAGGCGGTCCGAAAAGCGGTAAAATACATCTCAGCGCGTCGGGGGGAATCGCCCCAACCTGATTTAAAGTCATTGATTCAACAGGCGTGCCTGAAGTTTGACCTGGCCCCCAAGGACGCTGATTTTTTATGTGCGTTCTACGAAGAACAAGAGAAGTGACGATTGTCGAAGATTAAAATACTGCCGGAAATTCTGGCCAATAAAATTGCTGCCGGAGAAGTCATTGAACGCCCGGCGTCTGTGGTCAAGGAGCTCATGGAAAATGCGCTTGATGCCCAGAGTACGCGTATTTTAATCTCCCTTGAAAACGCCGGAAAGTCACTGATACAGATATCGGACAATGGTATTGGGATGAGCCGGGATGAGGCGCTGTTATCGATCGAGCGGTATGCCACCAGCAAAATCGTTACGGATGAGGACCTTTTTTCTATCCAAACCCTCGGGTTTCGGGGCGAAGCATTGCCGAGTATCGCCGCCGTGTCCCGGCTCGTGTTGGAGTCCAAGGACAAGCACGCCACCATCGGCACACAAATCCACATTGACGGCGGCAAAATCAAATCGGTGAATGATATTGGCGCTCCCACCGGCACACAAATCACGGTCAAACAGCTTTTTTTCAACACCCCCGCCCGGCGGAAATTTTTAAAAACCACCAGTACCGAAATGGGCCACGTGGTTGACACCTTTACCAGCATGGCCATGGCATGGCCAACGGTGCAGTTTCGCCTCACCCACAATGGCAAAACCGTCAAGGACTGGGTAAGCGCAAAAGACCCCGTGGACCGCATTTCCGATGTGATGGCCCAGCCGATCCAAGACGAACTGATACCGGTTTCAGCCGCACGCAATGGCATTTCTCTTCAAGGCTGGGTCTCTTCTGCCCGGGTCCATCGCAGTACCTCCAGAAACATCTATCTTTACATAAACAACCGTTATGTCCGGGACCGCGTTGTTCACCATGCCCTCATGGCAGGATTTTCAGGAAAACTGGTGACCGGCCGGTTTCCGGTAGCGGTTCTTTTCCTGTCATTGCCCTTTGATCAGGTGGATGTCAATGTCCACCCTTCAAAACATGCAGTCCGGTTTGCCTCGCCCAATGCGGTCCATGATTTTGTACAGCAGACCGTTGCAAATACTCTGCAACAAAAGGATCGGCCGGCATGGGCTGCGCCGGTGACGGCGGCGACACCGAACCTTAGGCCGGTTTTCCCGCCGCAACCCAAACCGGATGTCCGACCGGATCGTCCCCTTGCGCCCTCACGGCTTGTTCAAGATCATCCCGTCCGGCAGGAAGCGCCCGCCTTCACCAACTTTTCCCAAAAGACGTCGCCGAATTTGGAGGTCTCGGAAGCCCAGGCACCCCTTTGGCAGACCGGTTTTTTTCAATCGCTTAAAATTATCGGACAACTCCGTGACACATACATTTTATGCGAATCCCGTAAAGAGGGCCTTGTGGTCGTGGATCAGCATGCGGCTCATGAACGAATATTATTTGAAAAGTTGAAGCAAGCCCGCCGGGATGGAAACCTCGAATCCCAGCGACTGCTTCTTCCGGAAACGATTGATCTCGGATTTAAAGAGGCAACCATTCTGAAACAATTGATACCCGAATTGTCACGGTATGGCCTTGAAATAGAACCGTTCGGCGGCAGCACCTTTGTGGTGAAAGCCTCACCATCGATGCTTGGCACAAAGGACATCGCCACACTTGTGACGGACATGGTGGAAAAGATCGCCGACCTATCGGTTGCCAAAGACACGGATCAGTTGCTGGACCACATTTATAAACTGATGGCTTGCCATGGTGCAATTCGGGCAAACCAACCCCTTTCCGTTGAGCAGCAAAAAGGGCTCTTGCAGCAACTTGATGCCTGCGAAGACCCCGGCCACTGTCCCCATGGCCGCCCTATCTGGATTCAATGGCGGCTTTCGCACATCGAAAAAGCCTTCCTCAGGGTTGTTTAACACTGAGGTTAACCCTCATCCATGCACCCGTAAAGAAGGAAAACATTTTTGACAGTGATTTTTTTTTGAACTATGCTGAAACCGTCACCGACACGTTTCTGCCAACATCCAAACCGTTACCAAAGAGCGTTATTATGAAAATTTGTAATCTGCTGAAAGTCGAACACATTTTTTTGGATATAGCGCTTTCTGACAAAAATGACGTCCTTTATTTCATCGCCGAGATGGCTGCAAAAACGGGCGTGGTAGAAAATAAAACGATGCTGTGTGGCGGGTTGAACAAAAGGGAAGACCTCATGAGCACCGGTATTGGGGATGGCATCGCACTGCCCCACGCCACCGCCCCCGATTTATCCACGGCAGCGGTTTTTCTCATCCGACTTGCCAACCCGATTGATTACGACGCACTTGATTTTCGACCCGTGGACATTGTGCTGCCCCTGATTATTCCGGAAAACAACACGCCGCTGCATCTGCAGCTGCTTGCAGGAGTGTCTCGTCTCTGCAAGGTCCCTGAATTTTTAACCACAATTCGGCAGGCCCAGGATTCGTCCGAACTCTGGCATGATATCCACCTGTTAGAGGAACAGATGGCCTTTCATTAACCAAAAGCTGCCTGTAAAGAGAGCGCTGTGTATCTTTTAACGACCGTTATCAATAATGAAACACTGCTGAATGATCTTATCACCGGCTGGCTCGACATTGGGATTACCGGTGCCACCGTTATTGAAACAACCGATTTTATTCAACTCATCAGTACCAACCTTCCTCTTTTCGCCGGCTTTCGGACCCTCGCCGGTGGGGGGACGCTCCATAACAAAACCATGTTTGCCGCCATAGAGAGCAAAGACCTTTTGGACCAGGCCATTGCCTTTCTGGAAACAGTTTGCCAAAAATCCGGGAAGTCTCACCAGGGAATTTATTTTGTGATCCCTATTGTGCAATTCGGTCATCTCGGCCAAGCGGTGAACCCTTCCGATCGCAAACGCTACATCGAAAAAAAAATAGGGCGACCCCTTAAAGAAAAATAACCTGCGATGTTACTATTGTACCCCCTAATCTGGAAGTCGTGAATCTACAGTCGAGAGTCAACAGACACAACCTTCCATAAAGATGCACGCTTTCGGAGTCGGAGTTTATGCCCTGATTTTAAGGGCTTACCCGCGTGTATGTTTCTGATAACGGGTCTAAATTCAAATAAAACCCTTCTCGATCGCTGAACGGGCGATTTCCCATAGACAAAGTGATATTGTTTTTTGTCGTTTTCGAGGGTACATTGCCATGCGTGGATGTTCGAAGAATTTATTAGAAAGGAGTTTCAAGATGGAACAATGCCCTTGCGGATCAGGTATCGATTACAACGAATGCTGCCGCCCCCTTATTCACGAAAATAAACTGGCTGCTACGGTCGAAGCACTGATGCGGTCCCGTTATACGGCCTATACCGAATCGAAAATAGACTACATTCAAAACACCACCCACCCGAGCCAGCGGTCCCAATTTGACCTGGAGGCCACCCGGGACTGGGCCGAAAATTCTGAATGGCAGAAACTTGAAATTTTGGACGTGGTGGCCGGCACCGCAACCGATAAGACCGGAGAGGTTGAATTTATCGCAACCTATATCCAAAAGGGAACGGTGAACAAACATCATGAACGGGCCCTGTTTAAAAAAGTGGATGGCAGTTGGTTCTTTTTAGACGGAAAAAGGGTAAAGGCCCAACCCGTTGTTCGCAGCGCGCCAAAGATTGGCCGAAATGATCCCTGCCTGTGTGGCAGCGGGAAAAAATATAAAAAATGCTGCGGGGAATAGACTTCCGGTTTTACAAGATTGATAATTTGCTCCAATTTTTGAACCACCGGCTCGACGTCGCCGGCCCTGGGTATTAAACGATTGCATGACTTGGGGCCGGTGATTTAGCAGCGGCGATATTTTGTGACCAGGTCCCCTTAAAAGGGAAGGTCACCGTCATCTAAATCATCGTCAAAATCGAGCGACATCATTTCACTTGCCAGGTTTAGGAACACCCCCTGCGATTCACATAAATTTTTTATAATTCGGCTATATGTCTCCTTTTCATTTACGTCCTTTGTTTTGGCCATGGCCTTCAAGGCGGAATTAATTTCTTTGGCCAAACCATCCATTATTTTATCTGGATCCATGAAATCTCCTTTCGATGTTTAAATGGGAACGCCACTTAATCGTTTCGTTAATGGGGTTCTCCTTGTCTGGTTCACCCGCGATGTAAAAATGTTCTATGCCGTATTCACATCTTTATTGCAACGATTTCTCCTGATGTGAGGAATGAGAAAAGGAACACGTTCTTTATATTCAATAAAGGATTTACCAAATCTCAATTTCAATTCCAGTTCTTCAAAGAATTTTAAATAGAAAATGTGTGCCGGTATAACTTCCAGTAGAGACCATAATAGAAAATATGTAGAACCGGCCATAAGTCCCAATGCCATACACCCTAAATAAAAACCAAACGACATTGGATTTCTGATTGTCTTGTATACGAGGTCCTCAACCAGTTTTTTCGTTAGAAAAATACCAGGTTGCCCCTGGCCCAGTCCAGCAATTCCGAACCAAGAAACAAAAAGAAAAAAAAACGCAATCACTGCCAGCAGGGCGCCTGTTGCCGCAGCCAGTGGTCTATAGGGCAAGGGTGGAAGGCCCAAGAGTCTGTCATAGGAACCCATGCCGGGATAAAAGAGCCCGGCCACAACAGGAATCAATAGCATTACAAGACCAATGGCATGCAGAATTACGGTTGTTGTTTGGCATACTTTTTTCGATGGATATTTTCTGAGAAAGATACCAAGGACAATTGTGCTGAGAAAAAGAACCCACATCCAATTATTTGTATGTAAATCATTAACATTTTACGCTACCGCATTTCTTTTAAACCTCGAAGTAAACAGGGCGCAAGGCACGATCGGTCCCTTGTGAAATTGCAGATGATGTGTTGATGACAGCATGCCTGATCTGGAAGATCCTTCCGGAGCAAATCTCATCTTTACCCTATTTTTTGAAACATTAGGGTTTATGTAAAATTCAGTCCATGTGCTCGAACGCCTTTAACACGGGCTCCTTTCCCATCAGAACCATCCCGAAGTGGTCAACGGTTTCATTTGTCTTGCTGTCCCGGTCGTGCCATCGTGCCAGAAACTCTCGCTCCCTGAGCCATGTTCTTCTAAACGATGCCGGGTCCTCAAACAGGAGAACCCCCTTTGCAAACCCAATCACGATGGCATAGTGACCATCCTCGTAGTCGTTGCGCCAATCTTCAAGCGTCATGTATCGATCCGCCCAGGCTTGTAGGAGTATGATAACGGGAACTCCGGCCGCCATCATGCGCTTCACCTCCCGCAGCGTCCAGCCCGAACCCGCATTGACCTGGAATCCGTGTTTCTGGGCGACGGTAACCATGCTGGTAACGGATGTGCCGTCCGCCTGTGTTGTGTTGAGGGCCGCGATCAGTTCATCCTCGCGGACCTCTACCCCGTAGTACGCCATGACCGCCTGCAAGGCTTTGGGACCGCAGTCAAAGTCAAAGGCCTGTCTGCCACTGTGCAGGTCTATCATCCGCAATCCTCCTCTCCAGCCAGCCTGACGAGGCGTAGCGTTTCCAATAGCGCCTCCGCAAAAGCGCGGCGCAGTCGATTGATGGCAGCGAAATTGGGTGTCTTATCGGCGTTTGTGTACAGGAGCTGGTTTGTCTCCTGGATAAAAGCGGGCACGCGGGCGCCGACGGGCATCAGTGCGTTGACCGAATGAGCCGCGCAGACATGCCCGTACACCGAGCAGTATTCCGAAGCGTTCACCGTGACCGTGATGTCAGGTAGGCGCTTTCGCAATTCGGCAGCGTAGGTTTCAACATATGCGTCGGGAGAGTAATAGAGCGGGCCATCGTCCAGAGGGGAGTGCTGGAGGTTCATCAGATCGATCTGGTTGCCTGCGACGCCGCGGGCTGTGACCGTGGAATGCCCGTCGAAAAGGAATGTCGCCCCTCCACGAATACGCTTCTCGATAGTTGCGTGAAACGGTATCAGGTACTTCACTGCGAGCTGACGGCGTAAATTAAGGGAAGGCGCGTGGCCTCGTCGGTAAACCGGCCGACCCTCGATATCCTGGATGGGCACACTATCGTCGAGAATATCCGGGCGACGGTTCCCATCGAGAACGATGCTGCAGTAGGGAAAGACCAGGTGTCGGTTGCCCAAAATGTCTCGGAAATCATACAACCAATTCGTGTACCAGTCGACGTTCTTCACGATTGTGGTGAAATCCTCCGACAGTGCCTCCATGGATATCTCTGCCGGAACGACAATTCCACTGTGGGGTATCACCACGAGAATGTTTGTACCGCTCATAGCTGTCAGCCTTTTCACCTCCCTCTATTGCCGAACACCGCCGGTTAACTCAGAATTTATTAAGTTCACGGACTTTTTGCACCCGATAAATTGGTGTGATTCGGGAGTTTATTAATTCAGCCATTATTCTTATACGGAAAATTACTCGATCCCTCAATTAAATATGTCAGTACCCTAAAGGCGGTGCCACCGGGCTGATCATTAGCTTCCAGCTGATAACCATCCTGGCTTCGCCGACACCTGCATGAGGCCTATCGGGCAGTGAGATGCTTGGTGAACGCCCTCTCGCTGTCTGCGCGGGTTGCATTTCGTTTAGAAAATCAGAACGATACCTATTATCAATGCAAACATCAAGGCATGAAGCCAAGGCGGCCATCTTCAAAGAAGCGGCGCTGATTTTCTTTATGACGTTTTATGCGCAAGTTTGAGAGGGCTTAAGCCAAATATTCTTGCCCGCTGGACCGATAGCATTAAATAATAGCGCAAGATGCCTTTATTTATCCGTATAAAGGTCACGCATAGGCTACATGCTTTTGCCCCAGGCTTGCGAAGAATAAAATATTGGTTTACGCTGGCATAGTTATTTTTCTAAGGAAGAGAACCGATAATAAAGTGGTCATATAAAGTGAAATTTACAACGGGAGATCATGCGCGCTATAAGCGGCAGTTAATGCTCGAAGAAATTGGGATTGCCGGCCAGGAAAGAATTCGCCGCGCCAACGTATTGGTGATTGGTGCTGGTGGATTGGGCTCGGCTATTTTGCAATACTTAGGTGCAGCAGGTGTTGGTACCATCGGGATTGCGGATGGTGATGTGGTGGAGTTGTCGAACCTGCAGCGGCAGGTAATTCATTTCACATCTGATTTAAACAGGCCCAAAGTCGATTCGGCAAAGGAAAAAATCGAGAAACTTAACCCTCACGTTTCGGTAAATGTTCATGACAGTATGATTACGAAAAATAACATCATGGGGCTTGTCAGTGCATATGATTTCGTGCTGGATGGGACGGATAATTTTCCGTCAAAATTTTTAATCAACGATGCCTGCATTTTATCTGGAATCCCCTTTTCCCACGCCGGAATTCTTCACTATATCGGCCAAACCATGACCATCCTGCCCCATAAAACCGCCTGTTACCGATGTGTTTTCGGTGAACCACCCCCATCCGATTCGGATTCAGCTCCAGGGGATGCCGGCGTCTTTGGGCCCGTGGCTGGCACCATCGGTACCATTCAGGCGGCGGAGGCTATAAAATTTATCGTTGGCAAAGGGAATTTGCTTGCCGATCGTTTGCTTGTGTTTGACAGCTTAAAAATGGAGTTCAGAACCGTCCGGATTTCAAAGAATAAAAGTTGCCCGGTGTGTGGGGCGCATCCCTCCATCACCATTTGATGGTGAGCGCGTCACTTCATTTCTGTGAAATTCTATTTACTTCTACATTATTCAAGCCCGTGTCAGTCATTTGATGTTAGAAAAATATTAATTGACTTTAAACAAATAGGTATACTATTGTTATTCTTAGAGTTCTTTAATTATTTAGGTGGAAAGTTGCTATCTGATGTGATGATTGTTAACGAACTCCTTCATGTCATTTTTTCTTACACTTACTTTTATGCGGTTACCTGAACCTGTAAGAAGGTGTTGGGCGGAGGGGACTCTCTTTACTTGGGAAGTCTGTCTACTGAATCACTCAACAAGAAGGAGGACCTATGGAATGGACACGTGTCACTCGGTTGTCGGAAGATAGGTTCGTAATTGGATTTGTTGCCCTGTCGATAACGGCATTTTTTCTATTCATCGCCCCGGCGGCCCAGGGAATAGATTTTTCCAAAGGGGAGATCACCGGTACATGGGATACCACACTTTCTTATGGTGCGGCCTGGCGGGTTGAGGGGCGAGACCGTGCGATCGTTGGCTTGGTGAATGGCGGGGATGCCTTCTCGCCCAATGGCGATGATGGTAACCTTAATTTTTCCAATGGCAGTTTATACAGCAATGCCGTTAAGGCCACCACGGAGCTTGATTTGTCCTATAAGTTTTTTGGGGCGTTCATTCGGGGGTCTGCATTTTATGATTTTGAATATGAGGATGGTGATCCGGACCATATCGCATTGACGGACGAAGCCCTTGACCTTGTGGGGTCGGATGCCAAGTTACTGGATGCCTATGTTTCAGCCAGTTTTGACCTGTTTGACCGGCCCATGGAGGTTCGCGTAGGGGAACAACTGGTGAGTTGGGGTGAGAGCACCTTTTTTCAAAACAGCATCAATACCATCAATCCGGTAGATGTGAGCGCGATTCGATTGCCGGGTGGGGAACTTAAAGAAGCCCTTTTGCCCGAGGGCATGGTGTACGCCTCGGCGGGCGTTACGGATGACATCGCCATTGAGGGATTCTATCTTTATGATTGGGAAAAGACAGATATCGATCCGCCCGGCTCTTTTTTCAGTACGAACGATTTTGCAGGCGATGGGGGAACGCGCGTTATATTGGGATATGGCGACTGGTCTGAATTTGGCACCGATCTCGGGGCATTGGGGTTCGATGATGATTTCATGGCAGTTCCCCGGGAAAGTACGCGATCAGCATCAAATAGCGGCCAATTCGGTATTGCACTCAGATGGTTTGCACCGTTTCTGGCCGATACAGAGTTTGGCTTTTACTACATGAACTATCATAGCCGGGTGCCGATTATCAGTGCCCGTACAGGGACCCTTGGCGGATTTGGAAATGCTGTGGCGGCCGGAACTGCGTTGCAGGCTTACAGTGACCCCAGATTACCGACCTATGGAGATGCCGCTGGCTCAATAGCGGCCGGGGCAGCGGCTGGCGGGGCTGTGGGGGCAACGGACCCGCTTGCGGCAGCGCAGGGGGCATTGACGGTTGCCGGAACGGCGGGTGCGGCAAAAGCATCCGCCTTTGTGGTGGACCAGTATTCCCAGACGGCCCGTTACCTGACCGAGTACCCGGAAGACATTCAACTTTTTGGTATCAGCTTTAATACGGGGCTCGGCGCCACCGGTATTGCCCTTCAGGGTGAGATTTCCCACCGCTTGGATGTTCCCCTGCAGATAGATGATATAGAGCTCCTTCTGGCAGCGTTGACCCCTCTGGCACCCCTTAAGTCAAGCTTTTTGTTGAACCAGATCAGGCCGGAGGGCGCTGGCTTTGAGGAATATATCGCCGGCTACATTCAAAGGGATATTACCCAGATGCAGGCCACGGCCACAAAGGTATTCGGGCCAACCTTTGGGGCGAATACCTTTGTTTTGCTGGGAGAAATAGCGTGGACCCATATTCATGACATGCCAAGCAAAAGCGTCCAGAGGCTGGAGAGCCCTGGCACCTATGTTACCGGTGAGCCTGCCCATGACGATGCAGATGGGTCCCATCCCGGAAAAACCTCAGAATCGGCGGATCATTTTGCTGACCAGGATTCCTGGGGATATCGGATGGTGGGACGATTGGTTTACAACAATGCTATCGGACCAGTGACACTATCTCCCCGGTTTGCATGGCAGCATGATGTCTCCGGCAACACGCCTGGGCCGGGGGGGAATTTTCTTGAAGGGCGAAAGGCGATAACCATTGGAATCACAGCAGAGTATCTTTCTGCCTGGACATTTGACGTGGCCTATACAAACTTTTTTGGCGCAGACAGATACAATCTGATTAATGACCGGGACTTTATCGGGGCAAACATAAAGTATTCTTTTTAAGAAAGGGGGGGACGTCATAATGCTGAAAAAAACACGCCTGATGGTAGGGACGATGCTTGTTCTAGCGATGGCGATATCTCCTGCTGTTGCTAAAATAAGCCAAGAACAAATCGGCAGGCTTCAAAAAGATTTAACCCCCCTTGGTGCAGAGAGGGCAGGCAACCAGGAGGGAACGATTCCCCCATGGACTGGTGGGATCACGGAACCACCACCATCCTACAAACCCGGCATGCATCATCCCGATCCTTATTCGGCGGATCCTGTTTTGTTTACTATTTCTGCTGCCAATATGACGCCATATAAGAATAAATTGACCGCCGGGCATCAAGCGCTCATGAAGTTATATGACAGTTTTAAGATGAATGTATACCAGACACGTCGTTCGGCTTCCTGCCCCCAGCGCATCTATGATGTCACGGCCAAGGTGGCGGCCACGGCGGAACTTGTCAATAACGGTGATGGGGTAACAAGTACGGTGATTGGAATACCTTTTCCCATCCCCACAAAGGGCGTCGAGGTTATCTGGAACCATCTGCTTCGATATCGGGGTGAAATTGCGGCCAGAAAGATTGCCCAGGCCGCACTGACGCGAAGTGGTCAATACACCCTGGTGAAGTTTGAGGACGAGTTCAACCTCCTTTACACGCACCCCGGCATGACAGAAGAAAAACTGGATAATCGTATCCTGCTCTTTAAGCAAAAAGTGGTTGCACCCGCAAAGCTTGCCGGTGGTATCCTGTTGGTGCATGAAACCCTTGACCAGGTGAAAGAACCCCGGGCAGCCTGGTTATACAACCCTGGACAGCGGCGGGTCAGGCGTGCGCCCAATGTTGCTTATGACAATCCCGGGACTGCGTCGGATGGGGTCCGTACCTCTGACCAGTTCGATATGTTTAATGGTGCCACGGACCGTTATGACTGGAAACTCGTGGGTAAAAGAGAAATTTATGTGCCCTATAATGCTTACAAGCTTCACAGTGATAAACTGACCTATGAGCAAATTTTGACCCCGCTTCATATCAATCCGGAGTTTTGCCGATATGAGCTCCATCGCGTCTGGGTGGTTGAAGCGACCTTAAGAGAAGGCAGTCGTCATCTATATAAACGCAGGACCTTTTATGTTGATGAAGATTCGTGGCAAGTACTGCTGGTGGATATTTATGACAACCGTGATCAGTTGTGGCGGGTTTCCGAAGGTCACGTGATCAACTACTACGAAAAACCGGCCTTATGGACGACCCTGGAAGTACATCTTGATCTTCAAACAGGAAGATATTTGGCGATCGGTCTTGATAACGAAAGTGAAATGTATGATTTTGCCATAGAGCGCACGGCGGAGGGACTACACTCCGGCGGCGCTTCGTCGCGAAGGCCGGAGATAAATAATATTTCAATAATGGGGAAAAGTCTATTTGCTGAAAGTGGGCTGGGCTGTTATTTGAAAAATAACATTATTTTTCGGAGTGTTCATGCGATTTTTTTCTCATTATCAGATAACGCTGAAACAGCGACTCGTTACTTCTCCTGTTTTTGATGTTTGGCGGACCATTGGCAAACGATGCCCTTTCTTTTTTCTTTGCGCAGTGGTTTTCTCTATTTCAAGTTCGGTTTCGTCACTTTGCGCAGAACAATCCGTTATTGCGCCACTGGCCGATCGATCCTTACTGCTTGATGGAACGAGGCTCGAGAATGGCCGTGTTGTTACCGTGGGAGAGCGGGGACACGCCCTTTTTTCGGACGATCAGGCCGTCTCTTGGACCCAAGCCCAGGTGCCCACCCGGGCCACATTGACGGCCGTGTCGTTTTACGATCAACACCTGGGATGGGCTGTAGGACACGATGCCGTCATACTGCGGACCCGGGACGGCGGTGAGACCTGGGCGTTGGTTTATTCGGATCCAGAAGAAGAACGCCCACTGCTTGATGTGTGGTGCCGTGACGCGCAGCACTGCTATGCCGTCGGGGCCTATGGATATTTTCTTGAGACCCGAGATGCCGGAGACGCCTGGCAGTCCCGGTCCATCAATGAAGATGACTGGCATTTGAATCAGCTGTCAGCGTCAGCATCGGGAAAGCTCTACATTGCAGCAGAGGCAGGTACGATGTATCGATCCGACGATGGCGGGGGGCACTGGGAAACATTACCATCCCCCTATGACGGTTCGTTTTTCGGTATCTTGCCGCTTTCCGGAGAGGCGGTCCTTGCATTCGGGTTACGGGGAAACCTGTTTCGATCCGACGATGCCGGAAACACCTGGCAAAAAATCAAGACCGGAACGGATTCACTGCTAACCCAGGGCCTCGCATTACCCGATGGTCGGGTATTGGTTTTAGGTCTTGGCGGAACGGTATTGATCAGCCGGGATGAAGGGCGAAGTGTGACACTGTATCAACAACCCGACCGACTGGGGATCTCTGCAGCCGTTCCGGTGGCAGATAACAAACTGGCAGTTTTTGGTGAAGGGGGCGCGCGATTCATAACGATACCCTAATTCCGATACCGTGAACAAAAGAAAGACCATCTATGCGTCTCGTACATGATAAGGGCATCACGTCTGGTATTCAGCGGTTTATCTTCGGTCACCGCCGATGGGTCATTGCTTTTTTCGGAATTACGACGCTTTTTATGTTGTTCAGTATCAGGGGACTTCATATTGATGCGGGATTCAGCAAGCTTTTACCCCTCCAGCATGAATATATGAAGACATACGTTACCCATCGCCAGGCGTTTGGCGGTGTCAACCGGGTGTTGATCGCCTGCATGGTAAAAGAGGGTGATATCTTTACCCCTGAATTTTTTGAACTTCTGAAGAATGTGACAGATGATGTTTTTTTCCTGCCCGGTGTCGACCGGGACCAGGTTCGGTCTATTTTTACGCCCAATGTCCGTTATACAGAAGTCGTAGAAGACGGAATTTCCGCTGGCAATGTGGTGCCGGCTGATTTTTCTCCAACAAGAGAAGGGCTTGCAGCGGTAAGGAAAAATATCCTCAAGGCCGGTATTTTAGGCCGGCTGGTGGCAAGCGATTTTTCGGGTGCCATTGTTTCGGCTCAGTTACTGGAAGTGAACCCCAACACTGGTGAAAAACTTGATTATATTGATGTTGCCCATCAACTGGAAAATAAAATTCGCCATAAATACATCCAAGATGAAAAGCAAACCGAGTTTCGTATTCACATGATCGGTTTCGCAAAGGTGATTGGCGATATCGCAGATGGGGCTGCACGGGTCATCCTGTTTTTTGGTATAACGTTATTCATTACAGCGCTTCTGGTGTACCTCTATACACAGTCTGCGGTTTTGACCTTTATTCCGCTTTCCGCTTCGCTTATGGCAGTGGTGTGGCAGTTGGGGCTGCTAACTCTGCTCGGATTTGGAATCGATCCCATGGGCATTCTGGTTCCTTTTCTCATTTTTGCCATCGGCGTGAGTCACGGTGTTCAAATGGTCAGTGCCACCCGGGCAGAGCTTTATTTCGGTGTCGATGGATTTCAGGCGGCCGCCAACAGTTTCAGTCGGTTGCTGGTGCCTGGTGGTGTTGCGCTGATCAGTGATACTATTGGTTTTATTACGATCCTGTTTATCAAGGTTCAGGTCATTCAGGAACTTGCCATTGCTGCCAGTCTTGGCGTGGCGGTTATTATTCTGACCAATCTCATTCTGATTCCGGTGTTGTTGTCCTATGTGAACTACCCGACCCGCTATATTAAAAAGATTGAACGCCGGGCAGATTTTCTGGAGCCTTTTTGGCTGGCCATTGCACGGGTGATCGAGACACGGCGGGCCCTGCTTGCCCTGGCCGTTGCCTCCTTGCTCCTTTTTTTGGGGGTTTGGAAAGCAACCGATGTCAGAATCGGCGACCTTCATCAAGGGGTGCCTGAATTACGTGCGGATTCCCGCTACAATAGGGATAGTGAAATCATTTCTGAAAAATTTTCTATTGGCGTGGATATTTTGACAGTTATCGCGGAAACCATTCCCGAAGGTTGCATCGACTATGACGTAATGACGCAGATAGATCGATTCGCCTGGTATATGGAAAATGTTCCCGGGATTCAATCGGTCATTTCTCTGCCGGGCGTTGCCAAAGTGATAAATACCGGGTGGAATGAAGGGAGCCTAAAATGGCGGGTCCTTTCCCGAAATCAGGATGTGCTGGTCCAATCGGTTTGCTATGTGCCCACCAGCAGTGGCCTTTTGAACGCCGATTGTAGTGTGATGCCGGTGATGATGTTTACCCGGGACCACAAAGCGGAAACAATTTCGACGATTGTTTCAGCGGTGAAAAAATATCGCCGGGAACATGGCACCGATAACGTAACGTTTTGTCTTGCCACTGGCAATGTGGGCGTCATGGCGGCTACGAACGAAGAGGTGGCTGCAGCCCAGTTCCCAATTCTAAAGCATCTGTTTGCAGCCATCATACTGCTTTGTTTGATCACTTTTCGTTCCGTTCGTGCTACCCTTTGTGTGGTCCTGCCGCTGGGTCTTGTGTCTCTTCTGGCCTATGCGCTCATGAGCCTCCTGGAGATCGGCCTGAAGGTTTCCACCCTGCCGGTTGTGGCCCTTGGTGTGGGTATCGGGGTTGATTACGGGATTTACATCTACAGCCGGTTAAAGAGTTTTTTGGACGATGGTGAAACGCTGGAAATTGCGTACCGCTGTACCTTACGTATTGCCGGCAGTGGCGTGCTGTTTACCGGTTTGACCCTTGCTCTTGGGGTTGCTACCTGGATGTTTTCTCCCCTTAAGTTTCAGGCGGACATGGGCATTTTGCTGACCTTTATGTTTTTCGTAAACATGCTGGGCGCCATCTTTTTGCTGCCTGCCCTTGCCAGAATCCTGTTCCCAAAAGTCTAATAAAATCCTTCCTTGACTTTTCACCCAATGGGCTCCTAATAAATTGGACTGCTGTTTGCGATTTTTTTCCAATATTCAACGATACAGGAGCGATGATTATGTTTCCTTTGACCCATGACTATATTGTTGAGAATGTTGCTGCTACCGACCTTATATTTCAACGCGGTACCAACCTTTACAACCACGGCAGTTTCACGTGTGTGGCAGCAGATTATGAGAAAGGGCATTTTACATACAGTGTGGACGGCAATTACGGTGATTATACCACCCAGATCGAGATTGATCACGATGCCCTGAGATATGAATGCGATTGCCCCTATCCCCATGATGGGTGTAAGCATACAGTGGCCGTCATGCTCGACGTTCATGACAAGTTGGTTGGCTGGCAACAACCTGAAGCGCCGCTTCCCGATTTGCCTGAAAAAGACCCATCTTCGTATCTCAATGCCGATGAAATTAAGGCCCAGGCATTAGAAGATCGAAAAAAGCGCGCCAAAACCGAAGCGTTTACGTTCCGAAAAGGTGATATGTACAAAGGAATGCATTTGGTTGAAACGCCCAAGGGCCGCCAGTATCAGGTTACCCTGCATGATCCGGAATCCGGCAAAGGCCATTGCACCTGTCCTGATTTTTCTACCAACCGGCTGGGAACCTGTAAGCATCTTATTTTTCTAAGTGATGCCCTCAAACGCCAGCGGGGGTTCAAAAAACAGGTCAGCCGGGAGAAATTTCCATTTGTGGACGTCTTTTGGGATTCAGAGCACGATCGCCCCAGACTGTTTTCCGAACGGCCGGCCAAAGAACTCAAGGACATTCAAAAACTTCTGGATAGTTATTTTGATGAAAAGGGGCTGTTTCGGGAAGTATCACCCGCTGCCTTTGTTGCCTTTGCCTCCCGGCTTCAGGGGCATAAAAAGGTGTATATTCAGGAACCGGTGTTTGAACGCATTAACGATCTCTCAATTGTGCACCAGTTATCTGAAATGGCGGCAGGCACGAAGCTTCCGTCACCAAAATTACGGGCAACATTATATCCGTATCAAAAGAAGGGCGTTGACTTTGCCCTGTTCAAGCAGGCTGCCCTCATTGGTGACGAAATGGGGCTTGGCAAAACCTTACAGGCCATTACACTGTCGGTTCTAAAAAAGGAAATTTTCGGATTCAAGAAAGTTTTAGTCATCACACTGGCGTCCCTAAAAGAGCAATGGAAACGTGAGATCGAGCGGTTTACAGACGAAAAAGCGGTTATTGTGGCCGGTACTCCACGTCAGCGGAAGGATGTTTACACCACCGATCCAAGTTTTTTCAAGATAACCAACTATGAAGCGGTGTTGCGGGATGTTACGATCATCCGGCGGTTTAAGCCGGATCTGGTCATCCTTGATGAGGCTCAGCGCATCAAGAATTTTAATACCAAAACGGCCGATGCGGTTAAATTGTTGCCGCGGAAACACGCTTTGGTGCTAACCGGCACACCGCTCGAAAATAAACTCGAAGATGTATATTCGATTGTCCAGTTTCTGGATCCCCATATGCTGTCTCCCCTGTGGCAATTTGCTGCGGACCATTTTATGCTGAGTCGTTCGAAAAAGGGGAAAATCCTCGGATACCGAAACCTTGACCTGCTTCATGAAAAGCTCAAGTCAATCGTGATTCGCCGGAAAAAGGAGGCTGTGTTACGGGACCTGCCGGACGAGGTGGTCAACAACTATTATCTTGAACTGAGCAGGGAACAGGCGGATATTCATGCCGGTTATGCACAGTTGTTGATGCCGCTTTTAAACAAGAAATACCTTACCCCGGTCGATCTTCAGCGCATGATGAAATTGCTGCTGAAAATGCGCCAGGTATGTAACACAACCTACTTGATTGACCGAGAGACAAATATATCTCCCAAACTCAAAGAACTCGAAGGAATCCTTGATGAATTGGTGCTGCAGAATGATCGAAAGGTGGTCATCTTCACCGAGTGGACCACCATGACGTATTTGATCGCAAAGCACCTGTCCCGGGTCGGTATCCCCTTTGTAGAATTGACGGGCAAAATTCCGGTAAAAAAGCGGCAGGCCTTGATAGATGAATTTACAAACAATCCGGCATGCAAGGTGTTTCTATCTACCGATGCCGGTGGCACCGGTCTTAATCTTCAGGCGGCGGATTGCGTAATCAATTTTGAACTGCCATGGAATCCCGCCAAAATGAATCAGCGAATTGGGCGGGTGAACCGAATCGGGCAACAAAGCCGGTGTGTTAATGTGGTCAACCTGATTACAAAAAACAGCATAGAGGAGAAAATTCTAGCCGGTATTCAGCTAAAGACCGACCTGTTTGAAGGGGTGTTTGATGGGGGAAAAGACGTTGTTGAGTTTTCACGGGAAAAGCGAACTGAACTGCTGAATCGGCTCAGGGAAATGCTCGGTGATGAGCCGGAACTGCTAAGTGCAGATACACTGCCACCAGAGGAAATTCCCGAAGACACCCCCCACTATCTCAACCCGCAAGCCCTTGCTGAAAATGGCGAAGATACCGTCGCATATGATGTTGAAGAGCCGGAATTAGAACAACCTTCGTCACTTACTTCCCAGGAGAGAACCACAGGCCCGGTGATGGCCCAAACACCGGAAAAGATGGAAACGGTGCTAAACTCTGGGATGCAGTTTATATCCGGTTTGATTGAAATGGCAACCGGCCAGAAAATTGAAGCCACAGGGGGGGATGACCGGATGATTCGTCTCGACAAAGAAACCGGTGAGGTGACGATGAAATTCAAGCTTCCGGGATTTTAATGGTAACTGATATCTCAAAAAGGAAGGTTATGATGAAGAAAAAGATGATGAACCGTAGGGATTTGTTGAAAGGTTCGGTTGCCGTCCTTGGTTCAGTTGCTCTGTCTGGAATCTATTCCACCAAAGCTGAGGCGATACCGTTGTCGGCCGTTAGGGGCAAGTGGGATTTCAATACGGATGTATTGGTGCTTGGCGCTGGGGGTGCGGGACTTGTGGCCGCTATCAGTGCCCGGCAAGCCGGCGCTGACGTCACGGTGTTGGAGGCAGGGCCGGTGGTTGGGGGAACCACTGCCGTAAGCGGGGGGATGGTTCAGTTTGCAGGAACGGATGCCCAGAAATCAATGGGTATAATGAACGATACCCCGGATGCCCATTACAACTATTATATTCAAGCCGGTGAAGGCGTTGCCAATTCGGACCTTTTAAGGGTGATGGCCGACAGTGGCCCTGGTAACCTGGAATGGCTTAAAAACCAGGGGCTGATTTTTGAAAAGGTGATCACCGATACGATTATCCCGACTATGGACCCGGCCCTGCTGGTTCCCAGGATCCATATGCTCAAGGGCGATAGTGCAAAGGCGCCGATTGGCAGCGGGAAACATCATATCAAAAAGATGTACCGGAATGCGAAAAAACTGGGTATCAAATTCATGCTTGAAACTGCTGCAAAAGCGTTGGTTCAAGATCCGGTAAAAGGTATTGTCGGCGTTCAGGCTCAGTGTGAAAAGGGAACGGTTTATGGCGTTGCAAAGAAAGCGGTTATCATCGCTAGCGGCGGTTATGACCATAACCGGGAAATGGCAAAGGCCTTTAGCCCCCAACAGTTATGGGCGCTGGAAACCGGGAGATGTTACGCTGCTCCCACCAATACCGGGGATGGTATCAGAATGGCCATGGCCGTGGGCGCAGACCTTGCCGACATGGGTGGTGTGATTGGGCTTGTCAACCACGGCATCGGAATTGGCCCCCTGATGCCAGATCAGGTAGTGGTTCCCGGCGTATTTATCAATAAATACGGCCAGCGATTTGTCAATGAATCAGGCCACTATGCCTATGTGATGAGAGCCGTTTTTTCCCAGGAAGACCATATTGCCTGGACAATTTTTGATGAGAAGGTCCGAAAAATGGGTGGTGAGGCCCTTGGCGGCGACCTTACCAATTTTAGCGATGATATCTCCAAGGAATTGGCCGAAGGCGTCTTTAAAAAATCCGATACGTTGAAAGGGATGGCTGAAATTATCGGCGTCAATGCCGAACAGTTTGAAATGACCATGGCAAAATACAACAAGGATATGGCCGAAGGTAAAGACAGCCTTTTCAAGAAAAAAATCGGACTTCAGATGATCGACGCACCGCCTTTTTATGCCATCCAGGTCAAAGAGGTTAGTCTGGGAACCTGCGGCGGCATCAAGATCAATAAACATGCACAAGTCCTTGATGTGAATGCCGGACCGGTACCTGGGCTTTACGCAGCAGGGATGACGGCAGGCGGATTCACGGGACCTTATTACCCCGGCAGCGGAAGTGCGCTGACCGCAAACGTCACCTTTGGCAGAATTGCCGGAACTCAGGCGGCAGGTCTGCCTTCGAGGGAGGTATAACAATGGGCTTTAAAATTCTGTCGGTTTCCCTGATGATGGTTGTAATTCTGCTCCTATTTGGGTGCCACAAAGAGATAAAGCGTCCTGAACCACCTAAAAGCGTTGCCCCTGCAAAGGTCGTGAATGTCTGCAACGACTGCCATGATTCGCTTGGGGACGTCCTTACAGACGATCATCCTTCGATAAATACAGATGGCCTTGAAAATTGCCTGCGTTGCCACGCGAAAGTATTCGCGCAAGGGGGCAAGTCCTTTGATTTTATAATCCATATAGCCCATTATTCCTCCCCATCCGAAAATATCAAGAAAGATATTACGAAAAATTGCTGGTCCTGCCACCGCTTGGATGAAAATCGCGTATTCAGCCTAAAGGGGGTGAAAAGGGGGCTTGGCATAAAAATCGAAAAAGCGATGGTCGAAAAACAGGAGGCCTACTTCCGTTCGTGGGCTGATTCAGAATATCTGGACCACAAACATGCTGGAAATAATGCAACCTGCCGGTCTTGCCACGAAACATATTTTCCGGATTCAAGGGCGTCTATGGGCCAGTGCCTCTTATGCCACATCAACTATGAACACATTGCGGAACTGACCAACGGCGTCGTGCCAAATCCCCATCGCTCACATTATGAGGACCTGCGGTGTACCCTTTGCCATAAGGCTCACCAGTCCTCTGGTTTGTATTGCAACAAATGTCATGAATTTGAGCTGAAGGTTCCCTGAAAATAGTGTGTTTGATTAGACGGTTAACTGCAAAACTTTAGTTTGACCTTTTGCTGAAAATGTGAAACTGCTAAGGTCATAGAGACATTTGTAAGCCCACGGGAGTGTAGTTGAATGTGGTTTTTTCAATTTCTCAGTTTCACTACATACAAATAAGCTGCCTTCCCTACATTTTGGTCTCATAGACAGGAGGTCAATAAGCATGCGGACATTAATGACGACTGCTGGCCTGCCGGAGGCAAGACGATTCTTTCGTTGGCGGGAGTTTATCTGTGATCATTTTACTCAGTTCGAATGTTCGCGAACATCAGACCGGGTCTTTGACGGAGAGATCCTATCCACCCGTATCAATAACGTTACGTTCTCATTGGCGCGTGGTCGGGAACATCAATCCGATAGGTCCCCCTCTCTTGTTCGTAGGTCTGGCCATGAATTCGTATTTCTCTCTCAGCAGCTGAAGGGGACGTCTTTTGTTTCCCAGGACTGTCGAAAATCAATACTGAGACCGGGAGACCTCACCTGTTTTGACAGCACGCGGCCGGCAGTGGGACACCAAAATAGCGATTATGAACAACTTCTGATTCATGTACCCCGGGACCAATGGGTCCGGCGATTTGGTCAAACGGAGCAAATAACAGCCCGGGTGGTGCGTGCCGGCACACAAATGGGCAACTTGGTTGCCAACGTGCTTCGGGAAATTGTAACGGTGGTGGATACAGTGGCGCCGGCGACGGCCTACCGATTGTTGGACGTGGCGCTTTCTTTGATTACCGCAGCGTTTGGTGAACTCGTTTCTCAACCGGACATACGGCAAAGTGACAGTCGGATGGCGCTGTTGTACCGGGCAAAAATGTTCATTGAAGAAAATCTTCACGATCCTGACCTGAATCCGAAGAAAGTGGCGGCGTCCCTCCGGATTTGCGAGCGGTATTTGCAGGAACTTTTCCATGACGAGGATATGTCGGTGGGCAAATGGATCTGGGAGATGCGGCTTGAAAAATGTCGGCGGGATCTTTCCGACCCGATGCTGTCGGGGAAAAGCGTGAGTGAAATTGCGTTTAATTGCGGCTTCAGTAATTTTTCACATTTCAGTCGAAGGTTCAAGGCTGCGTTTTCAATGACAGCGTCTGAATTTCGCCGGGTACAGCGAATACCTAAGTGAAAAAATTGATAGTGCTATTATCATACTTCGGTGCGAAAATATTTCATAAATGAGATCAGATTTACTGATAGTTAAAATGGCGATAGAATAATGAAGACGCTCATGACCACCGTTGGCTTGCCGGAGACGAAAAGGTTTCATCATTGGCGGGAATTTCTCTGTGATCATTTTACCCACTTGGAGTGTTCGCGAACAACAGATCAGGTGTTTAGCGGAGAGCTTTTATCAACCCGAATCCAAGACGTCACCTTTTCCCTGGTGCGCGGTAGAGAACATCAAACTTATCGGACGCCTTCCCTTATCCGTCGATTTAACCATGAAGTTGTTTTTATTACTCAGCAAATGAGAGGAATTTCTTCCATTTCCCAGGATTGCCGAAAATCAATCGTTGGGCCGGGCGATATTACCTGTTTTGACAGTACCCGGCCGTTCATTGGAGGGCAATACAGCGATTATGAACAGATTCTCATTCATGTGCCGCGGAACCAATGGATCCGGAGGTTTGGTCGGACAGAGCTGATTACGGCCAAGGCTGTAAGTGCAAACACCCCGTTGGCCAGGTTGGTTTCCAAAATGCTTCAGGAAATTGTATCGCTGGTGGATAAGGTGGAGCGGACCACAGCCCATCGATTGCTTGATGTGACGTTGTCGTTGCTTATGGCGGCCTTTGGAGAACTCGTTTCCCAGCCGGACACACGGCAAAGTGACAGCCGGATGGCGTTGTTATATCGGGCAAAAATGTTCATCGAAGAAAACCTTCACGACCCTGACCTGAACCCGGTCAAGGTCGCGGCGTCCCTTCGAATTGGTGAGCGATATTTACAGGAACTTTTCCATGACGAGGATATGTCGGTGGGCAAATGGATCTGGGAGATGCGGCTTGAAAAATGTCGCCAGGATCTTTCCGATCCAATGTTGTCGGGCAAAAGCGTGAGTGAGATCGCGTTTAATTATGGCTTCAGCAATTTTTCGCATTTCAGCCGAAGGTTCAAGGCTGCGTTTTCAATGACAGCGTCTGAATTTCGACGGGCGCAGCAACTTGGAAAGTGAAATCGAAAAAAAGCGTGGAAAACATTGCCGCGATTGTGCCGATAGAATCACCCTCTCAGTAAACTCTTTGTTCCTTCAGAGGCAAGAAAAACGTTGCAAACTCGGATACATTATATCACTTCTGTCAAAATGGGTGCGTTTCGTCAAAGGCGAAGGTTTTTTCCATATTTCAGGAAGTTGAAGGAGGCCATGAAAAATGAGAACACTCATGACCACTGCTGGCGTGCCAGAGGCGAAACGGTTTGCACATTGGCGAGAGGCCGTTTGCGATCATTTTACCCAAGTTGAATGTTACCAGATGTCGGACCGGGTTTTTGACGGAGAAATTCTAACAAGCCACATCAAAGACGTCACATTTTCGCTCGTCCGGGGCCGGGAACAAAAATCTGTGAGGACCCCTTCGCTCATTCGCCGGGCCAATGAGGAACTGGTATTCATTCATCACCAACTGAATGGCACGTGGTACTATTCGCAAGACAGTCGGAAAGCAAAGCTTGAGCCTGGAGATTTTGTTTGTTTTGACAGCACCCGTCCATTTTCAGCGTTTCAAAGCAGTGACTTTGAGCAGCTTTTGCTGCATGTGCCACGCGACTTGTGGGTGAGGCGATTTGGGCAGACGGATCAGGTAACCGCGCGGGTGGTAAGTTCCGGCACCCAGATGGGAAACCTGGTGGCGAACGTGCTTCGGGAGATCGTATCGGTAGTTGACACGGTCGAGCAGGTAACCGCCCATCGGTTATTGGATGTGGCGTTGTCGCTGATTACCGCGGCTTTCGGCGAACTGGTCTCCCATCCAGACAAGCGGCAAAACGACAGCCGGGTGGCCCTGCTATATCGGGCAAAAATGTTTATCGAAGAGAACCTCCATGATCCCGAACTGAATCCGAAAAAAGTGGCGGCATCGCTTCGAATTTGCGAGCGCTATTTGCAGGACCTGTTTCACGATGAGAGCATGTCGGTGGGCAAATGGATCTGGGAGATGCGGCTTGAAAAATGTCGCCGGGATCTTTCCGATCCGATGCTGTCGGGCAAAAGCGTGAGTGAGATAGCGTTTAATTACGGTTTTAGTAACTTTTCTCATTTCAGTCGAAGGTTCAAGGAGGCGTTTTCAATGACAGCCTCTGAATGTCGACGGGAACAGAAAGCGAATCACCTTGCTTCGGAGGACTTAAACCGGATTGGTTGAAGTGATTTGAAAGTTGTAAGCTATTTAAAAGCTCTTCATCCTGGACAATCTTACCCATGAGGTGCAACTGGCAATTTCATCTTCATCGAATTGAAACGGTTGTCCGCCTTGACCCCAAAAATAAAATGGAATATTTAGAAAACGATTCAAACAAACTTAATTCCCTTGTGAAAGAACTTCAAGTTGGAAAGGAAGTCAAACGATGAGTGTGATGTAACACTTACTGGACTAACAGGTTCGATGCAGGCGGCTTTGCATTAATTACGGATAAAGGAGACAACACGATGGGTAAAAAGAAGGTGCAATTTTACGATACAACGCTTCGTGACGGTGCCCAGAGCTTGTGGGCCATGAAGATGACTTACGGTGTCCATGATGCCGTGGCCGGGGAGCTGGACAAGGCCGGTTACAGTTTTATCGAGCTGCCGGTCAATGCGGTCAACGGGAAAATGCAGGTCCGTTTTTTGAAAGAAAACCCATGGGACTACGCGCGCCTGTTCAAAGAAAAGATTACCCGGACCAGGAAAAATCAGGTGATCATGGATTGCATGGATCAGCTGGGGGAGGCAGAACCGCGATCCGTGGTCCGGATGTATTACGAGATGGCGGCCCGCGCCACAGGGGCGCACCGTATGTTTTATATGTCTAATACCCGAAACGAACTGGATCGTCATTTCGATTGGGTGGTGCCGATTGCGAAAAACATGGGGCTGGAATTCCAGCCGTGTATCTGTTATTACCCTTCCCCCCGTACGACCGATGAATATTATGCCAATCTGACGAAAAGACTGATGGCCTATGAGCCGGATGCGCTCTGGCTGAAGGACGCAGGCGGGTTGATGACGGTGGAACGGTTGAAAACCCTTTTGCCGGCCATTCAGAAGGAAGCAAAGGGGGTGCCGATCGATATCCATACCCACGGCATGAGCACCAATCAGGGTAGGGTCATCGTGGAAGCCATGAAACTGGGGATCGATACGGTTCACACCTGTGTACCGCCCCTGGCGTCCGGTTCTTCCCACATATCGATTTACAATGCCATGCATAATGCTAAGGTGCTGGGAATCGAGCACAATATTACCGATGTGGATGCGATTCGGGAGGCGGAACGGCGGCTGAGGATCATTGGAAAACTGGAAGATCTCCCGGAAGGTGTGCCTTTGGAATACGATCATGGGGTGTATACACACCAAGTGCCCGGGGGGGTGATCTCGAATTTAAGGGAACAGTTGGGAGTGTTGGGTATTGGCCATAAGCTGAATGAAGTTTTGGATGAAGTTATTCGAATCATCAATGATTTGGGTAACCCCATCATGATTACACCGGCATCCCAGTTTATCGTGTCCCAGGCGGCTGTGAATGTGGCCACCGGAGAACGGTATAAAGAGATTCTGGATTGCATGATCGAGACGGCTTTGGGGGTATGGGGCTGGGAGGATGCTGGGGTTCCCTGGATGGATCCGAACGTCAAAGATATGTTCCTGAGTCATCCCAACGCAAAAGTCCTCAAAAAGAAACATGAAAAACGCGAGGCGATCGCCAAGGAAGAAGGATCGGTAGGCAAAATCCGCGCCAGTTACGGCATGACCCATGCCTCCGACGAGGATTTTATGCTGTACCATATCATGAGAGGCGATGAAGAGATCAAGAAAATCAAGAAACCCTACAATACCTATTATACGGGAAGGGAGCCACTGGTGCTGCTGCTCAAAGAACTGGGCAAAGACCATGATATAAGCCGCTTGCACTTGACAAAAGGAAACAGCTTTTTCGAGTATAGACGACCCTAAATCCGCAGTTCCCGGTCAATGTAATGCCGGCTGGATCAATATTGATGCCCCTGTCTAAATGCAAATTGATGGGGGCATTGCTTTTAAAGGGGTGGTGAGGACGATACAAACGAGAAGGAAACGATCATGCTGCTAAAAGAGGTGTTTAACGCAGGCCCGAGACGATATCCAAATAAAACAGGCGTGGTGGATGGCGAAAGACGTTTTACCTACCGGGAGTTGGGGCATCGGTGGAACCGGTTGGCCAACGCGTTGCTGGATTTGGGCCTGTGTAAAGGTGATTGCCTCTGTGTGCTGCTTAAAAATTCCGTTGAGGTTATTGACGCAAATGCTGCAGCCGTAAAAACAGGTGCGTTGGTTGCCACCATCAATTACCGGCTTGATCCGACCAACATTGAGACATTACTGAACGATACCCAATGCCCTGTCCTTATCGTGGGGGATGAATTCATTGAAATCATCAATGACATGCGTTCCCGGTTGCCGTTTTTAAAGGCCTGCATCTCCGTTGATTGTGAAGCATCGGGAATGATGGAATACGAATCGTTGATAAAAAAATACCCTGATCGGGAACCGGCGGTCGCCCTCGCCGAGGATGATCCAGCGGTGATCAACTACACCAGCGGAACCACCGGTGTGCCCAAAGGGGCGGTGGCAACGCGGCGGACGGTAATGCACCGCCTTTGTCATGCTGCGATGGAACTGGCCATGACGCCCTATGACCATTATTTGGTCGCGCTGCCCCTTGTCCATATTGGCGCCAATATGCCGGCTCTTGCCATGATATTTCAGTGTGCCACCCTGGTTGTTCAGCGGGACTGGGATCCCCGGGAATTTTGCCGGATTGTTCAAGACGAAAAAGTAACCAAGGCCATTCTTACCCCGGGTCTCCTTAATTTTGTTCTCAATTTCGAGGCAGTTGGTAACTATGATCTGAGCAGCTTTCAGCGGCTCCAGTACGGCGGTGCGCCCATGGCGGTGGCTACCATGAAGCGGGCGATGGCCTTGATGCCGGCGTGCAAATTTCAGCAGGGGTATGGCACCTCGGAATGCTTCACCCAGACGTTGTTGCGGCCGCAAATCCATGAAGCGGCCATTGCCGGATCCGAAATCGCCCAGCGTAAACTGGCATCTGTCGGAATGGAAGCCTCACTCTGCCGGGTGAGAGTTGTCAATCTCGAGGACCAGGACGTGGCCCCTGGCGAGATTGGGGAAATCGTTTTGGGTGGTTCCATGATGATGACAGGGTATCTTAACAAGCCCGAGGAAACAGCAAGATGTTTGCGTAGCGATTGGTTCTATTCGGGCGATCTTGCTACGGTGGATGATGACGGATATGTTTATCTGGTTGATCGAAAAAACAGGATGATTATCACCGGCGGTGAAAATGTTTACCCCGCCCAGGTAGAAAACGTTTTGTTTGGGCATCCGAAAATTGCTGAAGTGGCGGTGTTGGGCGTACCGGATGAAACCTGGGGAGAGGCGGTCAAGGCCGTGGTGGTGGTAAAACATGGTGTGCGCCTGACACAGGAAGAACTTATAGATTTCTGTAAAGATAAAATGGCAACCTATGCCAAACCCAAATCAGTCGACTTCGTAGACCAATTACCTTATTTGGTGACCGGCAAGCTGGACAATTTGGCACTCAAAAAACAGTATTGGGAGACGTCTCCCCGATGAAAGTAAGATTAGGTTTTCCTTTTTACTAGAATGCCGCCCGTTTTATAACAACCGCTAATATCCGCAGACAGTGATGCGGTGTTTCTCTGATTCCCACCCCATTTTCACCAGTAGTGGTGGTATCTATAGGTACAACGCCACGCTAAAATCATTTCCCTCCCTGTTTTATTTGGGTAAGACGACACCCTTGCTTCCATATTCGTCCTGTTACAGAAAAAGAATTACTCCTTCAGAGTCAAGCACGGCCAGTAGTGATCCCCTATATTTAAGCCATTTGATTAGCTGTTTCGGGTTCAAAGCGGTTTTAATAAATAAGTTCCGTTTCTTGGCCCATCAGCAGCGCCACTTTTTACTTTCTTTTTTTAACTCGGGTAGGTTACAATACATGAAAATATTATTGAGCACCGACGATGTGCCGAGGGAACGGCGACTTGCCTATTGGCGCGAGGCGCTTTGTGATCATTTTTATAAAGTTGATTGTTTCCCTGTTTCTGACCGGGTTTTTAAAGGAGAGATCCGGACCACCTGTATTAAAAACGTCACGTTTACATTGTTGCGCGGCCGGGAGCACAAAACGGTCAGGACCGCTTCCATGATCCGTCATTCTGACGAAGATGTGGTGCTTATTGTCCACCAAGTAAAAGGCACAACAATCCGTTCCCAGGGGGCGCGAACCATAACCCTATTGCCAGGCGATTTTACTTGTTTTGAAAGCACGTGCCCTACGGCGAGTGTTATGAAAGGGGACTTTGAGCAACTGGTCCTTAAAATACCAGGGGACCTCTGGAACAAAAGGTTTGGTCGCCCGGAGCAGGTAATGACACGGGTAATACGATCCAGCACACCGCTTGGCTCTCTTTTGGCAAATGTTTTTCACCAGCTGTTGCCTGTGGCGGAAACTGTTGATCCGCTGACATCCCATCGTCTATTGGACTCATCCCTATCTCTGGTGTCGGCGGCACTGGGCAATCTTATATCCAAAGATTCTAAAGGGAGAGATAGAGCGCAATAAACAAGTTTGTATTGGAAGGGGGATTTAAGGGCGAGCGGTACCAACAACGGAAAAATATACATGTTCGAAAGATTGCCCGAAACGCTCAGGGAAAGGGCGCATAGAGAAAATCAGCTCAGCGTTAATAATATACGTTGATCCATAATCTGATAATTCAAACAGAATGGGAGGTTCATGATGGGGCAGAAAATGATGAGGGCGTATCGGATTTTAGAGTTAGGAACCCCCCCTGTGCTTCAGGACGTTGAAGTGCCAGAACCAGGCACCGGTGAGGTGCTTCTTCGGATGGGCGGTGCAGGAATTTGTCGCACGGATCTTGAAGTCATTGACCATGGTATTGAGTTGGCGCCGTGGATCGGCCCATTTACCTTGGGTCATGAAAATTCCGGATGGGTGGAACAATTAGGGCCTGGCGTTTCGGGTTTTGAAGTAGGAGAGCCGGTAATATCCTCCTGTATGTCCTCCTGCGGCAAATGCGAGGCCTGCCTTTCCGGCAGTGGTAACTACTGCGAATCGATGGTGGCAAGAGGGCTGTATAAGGCCGATGGAGGGCTTGCAGAATTTATGATTGCCGACCACCATCAGCTCATCTCCTTGGGAAAGGAGAATCCCATTCGCTATGCGCCCTTAACGGACGCTGCCTTGTCCGCTTATGGCGCGGTTGATTATGCCCGCTGTAAAATACCGGGAGATGGGATTGCCGTGGTCATCGGGGTTGGCGGCCTGGGATACTATGCCCTGCAGTTTGTACGGGAGTTGACGAGTGCCAGGATCATTGCCGTTGATACCAGTGAGGAGAGATTGACGATCGCCAAGCAGCTGGGTGCCAATGACCTTATCGTTTCCGATAAAGATGCCGCTGACAAAATTATGGCCCTTACAAACAACAAGGGCGTTCACGCTGTTTTTGATTTTGTTGGGATCGATGCGACCATGGCCCTTTGCGCCAAGATCACCCGCGCCCTTGGGATTATTACGATCAACGGGCTGGGCGGTGGGACCCTTCCGTTTTTCTGGGGAAATGTCTTGCCGGGGATCGATGTGCGGTTTTCCTCAGGCGGAACTCTTCTTCAGTTGCAGGCCATTGTGGATTTGGTTCAGCGGGGAAAGATTTCAATAGAGTATCAGGAATTCGGATTTGATCAGCTTTTCGAAGCGCTTGATGCCTTGCGAAATGGCGCACTGTCCGGTCGTGCTGTGGTGACCTGTAATCCCGCGTAGTTGTCAGTAGGGTGGGGAGGGGTATGCTCTCCCTACTTTTTACTTTTTATAGGTTTCGCTTAAGTATTTGGATGGTAAAAGTAAAATGAATTGGTCATGATAATAGAAAATTTTTCATCAGTCGCTCACAGAAAAAACTTTACTCTCTGAGAGTCAAGCAAACAGATTCAAGGTTTTATATATTATCATAGCTATTTCAATGTTAAATTGGTGAGCGGTTGGCTACCTTTTGGGTTAACGTCCTAACTTAATGGGGAAAACGTAAAACATACAGGCTCACAATTTATTGTATGGTTTACGATCGCCATCACAGGGGCAACCCATTTGCCATGCTTTGAACAAACCGACTCAGGAACGGCTTTTGTGGATAAGTTCCGCACAGAAAGTCTTATGCTTTTTTGAACTATTCATCGAAAAGGAGGTGGTAAGGTATGAGTGTCGGGTAGGGCGGTGTGACTCTTGGCAATAGGGCAGGTAGGCCATAGGCACACACGCAACAGTGGCGTTTGTTTAGTGCTTTGAGGTTTTGGAAACATTAATGACTGGAGGAGGTTAAGATGCGAAAGAAAATACTATTTACATGCTTTCTTTATTTGCTCATAGCGGGATTTTCTATCACCAATGTGATGGCATATGATCCCAACTGGAAAGAAGACCAGCAGAAGATGTTTGAGCAAATGCAGGTTAAGCCGGGGGATGTGATCGACAGCTCAAACGTTCAAAAATTTAAGGAATTTTTGCCGCCCCAGACCTATAACTGGGTCCAAAAGGGTGAGTTTGTCCTAAAAGTCGGCGAAATGAAGTATGATTATAGTGGTGAAGAGGCTTGGGCCAAGGCCACTGCCGCGAACAAGGGAAAGTATGGTCTTGGCAAAAACAAAGAGGTCATCGAGGTATCCACCGGTAAATACCCATTGTGGCTTTATGGCCGTCCGTATCCGGATATCGATTTAAAAAATGATCCGGATGCCGGCATTAAATTTATGCACAATAAAAAGGTGGAAGAGTCCCGGCCACCGACAATCGATCTCGTTAGTGAAACTATGTGGATTGGTGAAAACGGATATGAGCGGGACTTCCAGTTGAGATGGCGACGGTGGTATGCCTGGGCCCGCCCGGGTGGAGAGGTTGAAAACCCCGGTCACACCAAGAGCTTTGAGCTGACCCAGCTTCTGAACCCTTACGACCTTACCGGTACCGTTATTCTCACCGACTCTCCGTTGGATGGGTCCGGTGACAAACAGTATGTTTATGTGCCGGCGATTCGCCGCGTGAAAAAGCAGTCGGGTGCCAGCCGCTCTGATCCATCTTTTGGGTCTGATTTCGTGTCAGACGATGCTTCCGGATGGGGTGGGCAGGCGGAAACAATGACCTGGAAAGTCCTGGGTGAGCAGATTGCCCTGGTACCGGTGATTGGGTGGATGGCAGAACATCCGGACGTCTACGTAAAACAACCGGATGGTGCTTGGAAAACCCAACAGAATGTGCCCGAATGCCTATACGGCTGGAATGACCCCAATGCGCCCAAAGGGATTGCACCCTGGTGCCCCACCAATGTTGTTTGGGTTCCCCGGCGCGTGGTAAAGATTCAGGCCACCCCGCTGGATCCGTACTACAACTATGGTAAGAGTACCTACTGGTTCGATAAGGTCAACAATGCCTCCTGTTACTTCAAGTTTACCGACGACAAGGCCGGTGAATACTGGAAAGCCATGATCGTGATTGTCGCTTGTCAGGAATGGGGAGAGTTGCCCTATAAGACATTTGGTACGATGATTTGGCATTACGTACTGGATGAAAAGGCCCACCATGCCAGCATCAATCGATCCCGCGGGAAATTGCTGCATGGCCTCTACTCCGACTGCGAAATCCTGGGGAATGGCGTCAAACTTGAAATGATGCGACCTGTTGCGATTACCACCATGACGAAGTAGGCGATTTAATTTCTTACAGGCGTTTTTGATTTGATCGGGCTATTTGATCGAAAAGATACCGCATGCTTCTGGTAGTAGAAATTAAGTCAGTATCGTCGAATACTGATAGCAGCAATTTAAGGAGGAAATTATGAAGATAAGAAGAAAGATTCTTTTAGTAACCGTTCTTGCGGTCTTGTCCCTTTTCAGCTGGGTGGGTCAAGGGATTTGCGGGTTCGGCGCGTTTGCTAATCTTGACATTGGTTTTCATGGAGACATCAGATCCACCGGTGTGCTGCGGGACGTTGACGGATTTCAGTATGGATTTTTAAATGATAGTGACTGGGTGCAGTTTCGAAATCAGTTCAAATTTGATTTGATCCTGACTCCAAAATATGTGGTAGAGCCCAGGGTGCGTGTAAAACAAGTATACATATCTTACCGGGCCGCCTACGATGCTATCTTTGATCTGGAGAATCGTTATGATCAGCTGCCGAACAGCCGACGGGGTGGCGATGGGTCCCGCTATGACCTGGGGCTGGATGACGTGATCTATGAGAACGACCTTCGGGAATTTTTTGTGGATACACATATAAGCCTTAATCCTGGTACATTGAACTGCCGTCTTGGCCGCCAGATCGTTCTCTGGGGCGAGGCAGACGGCTTTAACCTGGTCAATGTGGTAAATCCCCAGGATTACCGGTCACTCCAGAACTTTGACAACCCGGATGATCTTGCCGCCCCGATCTGGATGGGCCGGTTTGACTATAACCATGGCCACCTGGGTCCATTTTCGGATTTTAGCCTTCAGTTTTTGGCGATTCCCGACAACCGGCCCACCGTATTCGGCCCGGCATCTGCCACAGCGGCTGGCCCCTACAGTCTCTTTCTTCCAGGTCTGGAGGTCTACCAGAATGATCATTCCTCCGGGTTTGGTGACATGCAGTTCGCAGCCCGGCTGGGGCTGGTGTATGATCGCCTGCAGGTGTACGGCTACTATTTCAACGGATTCCAGGCCGGCCCGGCGATTAACTTTTCGGAGGCTGCCTTGGGAAGAGTGTGGTTAGACCATCCGGATATGGAAATGGTCGGGTTCTCCTTTAACTATGCCTGGTTTGAAGCGGCTGCTACCGTTCGGGGTGAGGGCAGCATGACCGATGAGTTGACCTTCATGGATTTCGGCGCAGGCCCGAAAGGCTATAAAGGCTACCGGACCTATCAGATGCTGCTTGCGTTTGGCAAAGACCTTCATCCGAAGTGGATCGGTACCCGGACGCCGCTTACAACCGATACCCAGATTTATTGGCGAGGAATTCAGGACTATGATGACAACCGTGCCCTGAGACCGGGTGCCAAGGAGAACGCCTACCGGGCGACGCTGACCTTGGTCACGGATTATTATAATGGCCGGATAAAACCGACCCTCTATTTCCTCTATGATACCGAAGGCGTCCTGTTCACCGCCCCAAGCCTTGAGTACTCTCCCAATGGCCGATTGTACTATAAGGTCAGCTCGATCTGTGCGTTCGGGGACACGGATGCGATAAGCGATTACGTGAGCATTATCGGTTCCAGTGAGATTTCCTTCAGAGTTGGGTATCGTTGGTAGGCAGTATAAGGGTGGTATCGGCAGACATTTCTATTGAATATCTGTCTGATATTATATGATGTTATAAAGGAAAGGGCGGGGCGATTTGCGTGCTCCCGCCCTTTTCCTGAAATAGCAATATGAAAAAAGCGTGAGGTGAGAAAGGTAGGGAATGTGGACCGATTGAAAGGAAAAGTGGCCATCATTACAGGTGCAGCCAAGGGGATCGGCGAGGCAGATGCCCGCCTGTTCGTCCAGGAAGGTGCCCAGGTTATTTTAACAGATGTTGATGTTGAGAACGGCGAGCGGGTCGCCAGTGAAATTGGACCCCAGGCGGCGTTCATGCCGCTCGATGTGCGCAAGGAAACAGAGTGGAAAAAACTGGTTGACGCGGTCCTGCAGCGCTATGGCCAGCTCAATGTGCTGGTTAACAATGCAGCGGTGGTGGAACTTCACACACCGGAAACCATTACAGAAGAAGAGCTGCGGTTCGTGATGGAAGTCAGCCTCCATGGCACCATTTTCGGCTGCAAGCATGCAATCCCGGCCATGAAGCAATCCGGTGGCGGCTCCATCATCAATATGGCGTCGGTGGCGTCCATAATCGGCGAGCCGGCCGTGGTGGCATATGCTGCCGCCAAGGGGGCAATCGAGTCCTATACCCGGGCCGTGGCCGTCCACTGCGCTCAAAACCGGCTGAACATTCGATGCAATTCGATTCATCCTTCCACCATGGACACGCCGATGGTCCAGTCCATCCCTGACAAAATTGCAGCAGCCCATATGGAGGCGATGTTTGAAGAAAAGGCGGCTCTGGAGATGCCGGTCGGCGCACCCATCGAGGTGGCCTATATGGCGGTTTATTTGGCGTCTGATGAGTCCAGGTTTGTCAGTGGTGCCAAAATGGTAATGGACATGACAAGCACGATTACGCAAGGTGCCGTACCGCCTTTGGGTGAAGTATAACGTACAAATGGTCTGCGTGCAGGCTGTAAAAGAGACACTGTGCATTACGCACTAAGATTGTATAAACAAGGAGAGGTAACATGGCAGCAGATGAAAAACCAACAGGAACGGCAAAAAAGACGATCTGGGTCAAATTGGTTGAATTCCATGTCGGTCATCCATACCTGATGCTGTTTTTGATTGGTCTGGGCACCATATACTTTGTGTATGAGATGATGGGGCTTAAAATTCGTACTGATTTTTTCCAACTTTATCCACCGAAACACCCCTACATACAACTCTACAAGGAATACCGGAACATGTTCGGTACCGCCAATGTGATGAGCATCATGGTGGAGGTCAAAGAGGGTGATATCTACAACAAAACGACTTTGAAAAAAGTCGAACGAATTACAAAGGACCTTCTGACGACAAAAGGGGTCAACCCCATGCAGGTTATTTCCATTACCCACCCCCGATTGAAAGATATTCGGGTGGGGAGCAATGGCATCGATGTGCTGCCCCTCATGCGACCCAGGATTCCCGAAAATAAACTTGAGGAATCGTTACTAAAAAAGAAGGTTTATACCAATGATACCATCCGTGGGGTATGGATTACACCGAACGACAAAGCGACCCTGATTCAGGCTGGATTCTGGGAAGAAGGGGTCGATTTGGGGGCCCTCTGGTACCGGATGATGGAGATCAAGGAGCGAGAGGAAGACGCCAATACGAATATCTACATCACGGGTTACCCCATGCTCTATTCCTGGATTGCCCACTATACCCCGGAGCTTTATAACGTTTTTGCCGTGACGGCGGTGGTTGTCGTCATTCTTCTCTGGTGGTATTTCAGAAGCTTTATGGGCATCTTTATCCCCATGATATCCATGATCCTGAGTGCGGTCTGGGGGCTTGGGTTTGCCGCTGCGCTCGATTACAATATCGATCCGCTCATTCTGGTGGTGCCACTTCTCCTATCCGCCAGGGCGTTGAGCCATTCGGTTCAGTCCATGGAGCGGTATCATGAAGAATATGCGGCCATCGGGGACAAGGACAAGGCGATCATTAATGCCTACAGCTATCTCTACAAGCCGGGGATTTTGGGAAACATCAGTGACGGGCTTGGCGTGCTCACCATTGCCGTGGCCACCATCCCGGTGATGCAGAACCTTGCCATGTATGGCTGCTTCTGGGTGTTGACGATTTATGTCAGCTCCATTGTTTTGCATCCGGTGATCGTTAAACTGGTGCCGCCCCCCCGAGAAAAACATGTGGATAGATCCAAATTAAAGGGGCTCGACAAAGAAACTGCCCGTGAAGAGATCAGAAAGATTACAGCCCGGCCGGGTGATGCGGTCTATCTGAAGATCGGTCATGCGCTCATCTCCATCACAAAGGGCCGGAAGAAGTGGATTGTTTTTGGTGTGTCCATGGCCATTCTTGTGATTGGCGGTTTGGCGGCACATACCCAGCTGAAAGTGGGGGATGTGAGTGCCGGCAAGGCGATCCTCTATCCGGATCACCCCTATAACGTTGCCTATGACAAGGTGAACGAGAATTTTTTCGGTGCCAGCCAGATGATCGTCATTGCCGAGGGAAACAAGGAGCGGGCGATGGTGCAACCCGATTCCCTTCGGTTGGTGGACAATCTGGCCACCGGTGCTCTCAATATTCCTGCGGTTGGGGGAACCATGACCATTGTGGATATCGTCAAGCGAATCTCCAGAATGTATCATGACCAGCATCCCAAATGGGGTATTTTGCCGAATGAGCCGTCCCACATGAGCCAAATCTTCTTTCTCATCGGCGGTGCCATGGCTCCTGGGGAACTGGACCGGCTTATCAGCACTCCGGATTACACCAATGCGACGGTGACGCTCTATTTCCGGGAGCATAATAACAAGGTCATCAAAGACGCCATTGCGTATCTGAAGGAATATATTCAAGAAAATCCTGCCGAACAGATGCAGTTTCGTCTGGTAGGCGGCATTTTGGGGATTCTTGCGGCGGTAAATGAAGAGGTGGAGTGGTCCTACTGGATCAATATGGCCCTTATTTTCAGCACTATTTTTCTCTTCTGCTGGATGGCGTATCGGACATGGCTGGGAGCGCTGGTGCTATGGGTTCCCCTGGTGGTTTGCCAGGTTCTTTGCGATGTGTTGATGCTGATTTTGGGAATCGACATGAATATCAACTCGCTTCCAGTGGCGTCCGTGGGGGTTGGTGTGGGCGTGGACTATGGTATCTATGTGCTCAGCCGGCTTGCAGAAGAGTATCAGTTCAGCAAAGGTAATTTCGAAAGGGCCCGGTATCTGGCCCTCACCTCCACAGGAAAGGCCATTATCTTCACGGCCTCGACCTTGCTGGTGTCTGTTATATTTTTCGCCTTCGCAAGCTTCAAGTTCCAAGCTGAAATGGCGATTTTACTGGCCTTTTTGCTGGTGGCGAATATGATCGGCGCGCTTGCCCTGCTGCCGACCCTGGTTGCCATTATCGGGCCCGAGAAAATTTTGCCAAAATACAGAGTGTAAAGGAGTGAATCGTGCAAAAGAAACGCAACCTTTTAATTATATTGTTCATTGCTATCCCACTGTTGTTTGGCACCCTGTCTTTTGCCAAAGAGGTAAAATTTCGCGGGCATCTGTTTTCCGTGTGTTTTATCAATGAAGAAGAGGGATGGGCTGCCGGGGACCATGGAATTTTGTATCATACGACGGACGGCGGCATGAATTGGGAAACGCAAATCGCGAAGACGGAAAATTCTCTTTTTTCGATTGAGTTTATCGATGCCAATGTCGGATGGGTGGTGGGAAACAAAGGCACCATTTTTCATACCACCGATGGCGGAAAGACCTGGATCCAGCAGACCGCACCCAAAGAAAAGGCCCTGTTTGCCCTCAAGGTGCTTAGTGCGGAAAAGGCCTGGGCAGGGGGCGACTGGGGGACCCTTCTGTACACCAGTGATGGTGGAAAAACATGGGAGGACAGGACCTATCCCACGGACATGATGATGTATTGCATCGAGTTCCAGGGAGAATCGGAAGGCTGGATCTCATCGGAGTTCGGTCTTGTCCTTCATACCACAGATGGCGGCGCCACCTGGGAGGAGCAGATGACCGGCCTGGAGTATGAAGACACGCTTTTTAGCGTATCCTTTACAACCCCCAAAAAAGGCGTTGTGGTCGGTATTGATGGGATTATCCTCCTGACGGATGATGGCGGGGAAACCTGGCAGAAAATTCCCTTTGATGATCCGGATAAACGGCCCCTGTTTGAGGTGAAGCTGCTGGATGATGTGGCGGTTGCCGCAGGGGATGCGGGGAAACTTATCACAAGCATTGACGGCGGACATACCTGGAAACAGCTGCCCCTTGACGAAAACCAGGGGCTTGCGTGGTTCGCCGGCGTATCTCTTGTTAAAAGGGGAAAGATCATAAAAGGGTTTACCGTTGGAAGGCAGTCTGTTTGCGTGATCACCGACGACAACCAGGTTGATATCGTTGGTGAACTGCCAATCCTTAGTATATGCAAACCCTAAACCGGCAAAGCCGGAAGTTGGCAGTCGACTGTCAACAGTCAAGGATTGGGGCAATTTTTAATAACAGACGACAACCTTCTGACAAGATACACGCTTTCGGAGTCGGAGTTTATGCCCGGTTTTTAGGGTGCTTACCCGCATGGATGTTTCTGATATAGGATCTAATCCCCTGTTTGGGGATTGTTCCAAACGTTTAAAATTACGTTGTGTTGCAACATGTTGATCTAAGTTGGAGGAGTGAGTATGACCATAACCATTGAAGAATTAACCGCCAAGCAGGAGATTACGGAACAAATTTTGCGCTATTGCAGAGCGATCGATCGTTGTGATCGGTCATTACTGGCATCGGTATTTCATGAAGATGCCATGCATGACCACGGCCCCTATCAGGGACCATCCAGTCAATTTTGTGAGTTTGCGATGGATTTGCTCCATGTGCTGGAGTATACGATGCATCAGGCGAGCAATATCCTGATTGATATGATCGATGCCACGAATGCGCTGACCGAAACGTACTTTTCTGCGTATCATCGCATTGCCGCAGGGGTGGAACAGGCGGCCTTTCCTGATCATGACCTTTCCATCGATGAGGATGTGTGGATTTCCGGTCGATATATTGATCATTTCGAGTGCCGTCAGGGGCAGTGGAAAATAGCCAAACGGTATGGTATTCATGATTGGGTCAAATGGTCACCCGCCAGTGACAGGGGGTTTGGTGAAACCCCAGCTGAACAGCGGGGCCAGCGTTATCCGGAAGATCGGACGTATCATCTATCTGTGGGTAAGGGCAACTATGCCTTGATGTATCGCGATCAAAACGTAAAACCCATCTGAAAATATCGTCGATGGTCTACGGCGAACATTTTTAGTGTAATACATTCATTGCCTCCCGTTGCCATGCAGCGGGAGGCAAATGGTTTATGGAATAGCTAAAATTTAATATTTTGACCTAACCCTAAGATTCTTCTATATGATAGCCTCGTAAAAGGTCCAATATCTGCTTTTTACTCGGTGTTAAGTTTTAAGCAACTTATTTAAATACAAAAATAAATCTTAAAACTTGATGAATTTGGCTTTTTATGAATTCATCATATAGTCTATCCCGAAAATCCTTTTGACCACATAAAACTGGAGGCAAAACGTGAACTATCCAAATTTGTTTGGCAGTGGCAACATCGGCAGCCTTACCCTTAAAAACAGGGTGGTCATGCCGGCAATGGGAACAGCGTTGGCATCGGCAATTGGCGAGATTACCGACCATCAGATCGCTTACTACGAAGAGCGGGCAAAAGGAGGGGTAGGGCTCATCATCGCGGAGGCCTGCATGGTGGAGCACATTTTAGGAAAGTCCGACTTTACCAACCCCCGGGCTGATGAGCATCGATTTATTCCAATGCTTCACAGACTGGCGAAAGCCGTTCATAAATACGACACGAAAATCTTTGTACAGCTTCACCATGCGGGCAGACAATCAAACTCTGCATTGACCGGCGGGCAGCAGATTGTGGCCCCGAGTCCGGTGCCTTGCAGTGTCATCGGGGAAATCCCACGGGCACTGGCCCTCGAAGAGATTGAAGACCTTCAAAATCGTTTCATCGCAGGCGCCCTGATTTGTAAAATGGCCGGCATGGATGGTGTGGAACTTCATGCGGCCCACGGGTTCTTAATGAACCAGTTTTTTTCTCCCCTAACAAACAAGAGAACCGATGCGTACGGGGGAAGCTTTGAAAATCGAATGCGGTTTACCCGAAAGATCATTGAAGGGATCAAGGAAACTTGCGGTAGCGATTTTCCGGTAATTATCCGATTGAGTGTCGATGAATTTGTCGAAGGAGGCATCAAGGCCGAGGACGGTGCGAAAATCGCTCGTCACATGGAGCAGACTGGGGTGGATGCCATTCACGCAAGCTGTGGTACCTACGAGAGCTTTCCCACGTTCATTGAGCCGGTCACCTATGATGAGGGCTGGCGAGTTTACCTGGCGGAAGCTGTTAAAAAAGAGGTGAAGATACCGGTCATCACTGTGGGCGTAATTCGGGAGCCGGCGATGGCGGAACAAATCCTCGTCGATGGAAAAGCCGATTTCATTGGTATTGGCAGGGGGGTAATAGCGGATCCAGATTGGTGCGAAAAGGCCCAGACGGGACAAGAAGGGAAGATCAGAAAATGTATTTCCTGCCTGTTTTGTATCGACAATGCCATGCAAGGGGCCCCTCTTTCCTGTGCCATCAATGCGAGGGTCGGCCGGGAACTCGAGTTCGGGCCCCTTGAAAAAAACGGCAACCAGCGAAAGGTGGTGGTAGCCGGTGGCGGACCGGGAGGAATGGAAGCAGCCAGAATCCTTGCCATGCGCGATTTTCAGGTGGTGTTGTTTGAAAAAGAGGCTGAGCTCGGGGGACAAATTAAGTTTGGTAACAAGCCCCTTGGGAAGGAGAAAATGACATGGATCGTTGATTATCTGAGCAATGAGCTCGTCAAGTTGGACGTTGATGTGCGGCTCAATACAGAAGCCAGCCTAGAAACCATAAAGGCGGAAAATCCCTATGCGGTGTTTGTATGTACCGGTGGGAACCCCATCGTACCGCCCATAGACGGCATCGATGGCGATCATGTGTTTGTCGCTGAAACGGCACTGTCACAGCATCTTTCTTTTAAGAACGAAAAAATTGCCGTTATCGGAGGGGGGATGACGGGGTGTGAAACCGCAGAGCTTTTTGCATCCAAGGGGAATGAGGTATCTCTTGTGGAAATGTTGTCCGATGTTGCCATCGATGCGGGGTTGCTTAACAAAATGGATATTGTGGCGCGGTTAAAGGTGCCAAATGTTAAGATTTTAACAGACCACAAGTTAACCAGCATTACGGCCAATGCGGTGATGCTCGAGAACCAGAAAGACCAAACCACAACCTCCATTGCGGTGGATAAGGTGGTCATTTGCTTGGGGGTCAAGGCGCACAACCCCTTGTATGCACAACTACAAGGCGAAATGGGGAACATCTTGCTGCTTGGCGATGCCTCCGCGCCGCGGCGAATAGCGGACGCCATTCGTGAGGGATTTGAAAAAGCCGTTGTTTTGAAATGATCATGTTTTTGCCGCATAAAAGTTAAAGTCTTCCCTGGTTTGTCCGATATTAAAAATAGTTTGCTACGCATCCAAGCAGGAGAAAGATGCCGGTACGTAGCACTCAGAATCATATTAATTCGGGATGATAACCAGGGGGGATGAATGTTTAAGAACATGAAACTGTCGGTAAAGATTGCCATCTTAACCTATGTATTAATTCTGTTGACGGGATTAGTGGCCCTTGTAGGGTACCAGGGATTTTCAAGGGTTGTAAAAGGGGTAGATACAACCAGTGAAATGAATGAGCTGGTTGCAGATTTGTTGATGACCCGTCAGCAGGAGAAGGACTTTGTCATCAGCGGCCAGGGGAGTTATGCGGAAAAAGTTCAGGAATATCTTTCTGGGTTAAAAACCAGAGGGACGAAAGTGTCCAACAGCTTGGATAGCCAAAAAAGCCAAGAGCAAATCGCAGTGATGCTTGATCAACTGGCTGCTTATGAGGCGGGATTTTTGTCCTATCGGGAACTGGAGCAGCGGAAGAAGGTCACCATGGCTGGAATGAAAGACCGGGCAACCGAGGCCATGGCAAAGATTGTGGAGATTCGGTCTGACCAGCAGCAACAACTGCTCACCGCCCAGGAAACCTCTGCGGCATTTTTGAATAAGATGCTCGAAATTGAATCTGATGCCAACGAATGTGTTCGGCATTTACTATCAGGGCGAGTTGCGGAAAAAGAATTTTTACTCACACAGGACGAAGCTGCCTTTCAAAAAAATACCGAAACGATCAATAAAATTCTTGATATTTCAGACCGGTTGCTGCCGCGTCTATTAGAACCAGCGGACAAGGCATTGGTGGAAACAATGTCGGATCAGGCCGTAAATTATCTGATGCAATTTCAGGATTATAAATTCAGCCCCAATGCCAACGTCACCAACCTGTCAAACATGGCGGAAAATGCGAAGGCTATGCAGGCAGCGGCTTTGAAGATTCGCGAGCGGCAAAAAGAAAACCGGGCGGTGGCTCAGGCCGAATCAGCGAAACAGATGACTTATCGCTTGGAGAATACGAATGATGCCAACCAGATCATCCGTTGGTTTTTAGATGCCCGTCGGGACGAGAAGACTTTTATGATTACCCGGGATGATGCGTTTAAAGCATCTGTGGATGAAGCGGTTGGTAAGATACTGACCCTAAGTGGTGAATTACAAGGCCGCTTTAAGGAGGCAAGCAACATCGCTCAAATTGAGGCGGTCATTGGGGCGGTTAAGGCATACCACGCCGCCTTTGATGAGTTTTCATCGTTGATGGGTCAGCAGGAAAGGGCCAACACGAAGATGCTGGCTGCGGCCAGCAGCGCCCAGGCAGCCTGTGATGCGGTGATGGCAGACGAAAAGGGCCAGATGATGGGGGGGATGTCCGGTGCCAGAAAAATGATGATCGGTGGTACGGTTGTGGCAATGGCGTTTGGGTTATTGCTTGGCTTCTTTATCAGCCGTAGTATCAATCGAAGTGTCTTTTCGGTGATTGAGGGCCTTACGGGTGGTTCTGAACAGGTGTCGGCCGGATCCCGGGAGGTGTCTTCAGCTAGCCAGGCCTTGGCCGCAGGTGCTTCGGAGCAGGCGGCTGGTGTGGAAGAAATTTCTTCGGCCATGGAGGAGATGGCCTCGATGACCAAAAGTAGCTCTGAGAATGCCGACCAGGCGAACCAACATATGCAGGAAGCCAAGGGCATCGTCTCTCGGGCGAATGAGTCCATGGACCATCTGGCGGGTTCCATTGAAGAGATTTCGAAAGCCAGTGAGGAGACATCCAAGATTATCAAAAATATTGACGAGATTGCCTTTCAGACGAACCTGCTTGCCTTGAATGCGGCGGTGGAAGCGGCCCGCGCCGGTGAGGCGGGTGCCGGATTTGCAGTGGTGGCGGACGAGGTTCGAAGTTTGGCGATGCGCGCGGCCGAAGCGGCCAAGAATACCGAATCGCTGATTGAGTCGATTGTGAAGAAAATAAAGGATGGAAAAGGGTTTGTCGATACCACTTCAACGGCATTTTTCGAGGTGGCCGAGAGTGCGGAAAAGGTAGCGGCCATTGTGGCGGAAATTGCTGAATCCTCAAAAGAACAGGCGCGGGGTATTGATCAGGTGAATGCCTCCGTTGGAGAGGTGGACAAGGTCACCCAGCAAAATGCCGCCAATGCCGAAGAGAGTGCCTCAGCTTCAGAACAAATGTCTGCTCAGGCAGAACACCTGAAGAGGCTTGTTCAAGATCTTACGAATATTGTGGGCACCCGCAACGAGTCAAAAAGCAAGTTTTTCAAACGCCGCCAGGGATCAAAAGCCTTCGGTCTTCTGGCCATGTCAAACCGATCGGAAAACCGGGCACATGCATCAGATAGAAAATCCGGAAATGGGGCCACGTCAAGGCCCAAACAGATCGTAATGTAATATCCGGGAAGCGCGGAAGGGCTGGTTTGTTTTGACTGGCCTTTCCGCCCCCTGCCAGTTTGCCGATAGATCAAACCCTCTGTAATCTTTCAATTTATATCTATCCATAAATAGTTTTCATTCCTTTAAAAATAGTCCATTGGTGGCTTGTGTTGCTCTGTTATGTAGGCCATATGACGATGCTTGCCTGTCAGCCAATTGACATCAATCCAAAATTATGAGATTCCCCATAGGAATCAGAACAACAACCCTACCCCGAAAGGGCTTTGAACCCTGTTTGGTTTGGCCAAAATTCCTAATTTTCATTAGACAGGAGGCCTGAAGAATGAGGACGTTAATGACAACTGCCGACTTCCCTGAGCCAGTTCGGTTTGACTTTTGGCGGGAAACGGTCTGTAAACATTTTCTCCAAGTCGAGTGTCTACAAATGTCGGACCGGACATTTTTCGGAGAGATCAATACATCCCGGATCAAGGATGTCATCTTTTCACAGGTGCAGGGGCGAGAACACAAGATTATAAGAAACGCTGCCATGGTTCGTCGTGCCAGAGAAGACATGGTCTTCATTTTTCATCAAATAAGAGGATCCTGGCTCTATTCCCAAGACAGCCGTGAGGCAAAGCTTTATCCTGGTGATTTTGCCTGCGTTGACAGTAGCCGTCCGATGTTGGCCATTCAGGACAGTGATTTTGAGCAGTTTGTGTTTCAGATGCCTCGAGACCTGTGGGTCAAAAGGTTTGGCCAGACAGAACAGATGACCGGGCGAGTGGTACGGGCCGACACACAAATAGGGTCCTTGCTGGCAGGGACAATTCGCCAAATTACATCTACGGCTGAAAACGTGGCGCCGATGACAGCACACCAGCTTTTGGATGTAGCGTTATCACTGTTCTCCTTAGCTTTTGGGGACCTGATTTCCCATCAGACACCCTCCCCGAGTACAAGTAGAGTTGCCTTGTTATACCGAGCGAAAATGTTTATTGAAGATAACTTCAGGGACCCTGAGCTTGACTCAGAAAAAGTCGCAAAAGCACTCCGTATCTCCGAGCGGTATCTCCAGAGTCTGTTTCAGGATGAGCAGATATCAGTGAGGAGGTGGATTTGGGAAATGCGGCTTAAAAAATGCTGTCGTGACCTTGCGGATCCATTACATGCCGGAAAAAGCGTTGGGGAGATAGCATTTAACTGTGGTTTTAATAACTTATCGCATTTTTGCCATAGGTTTAAGGCGGCCTTCGCAATGACGGCGTCTGAATTCCGTCATGAACAACAACGGCAGGCCCGAAAAAACTGATAATGGAGTGGAACGCCGTTATTAAATCCTTCTTGCAACATAAAAGGTGTTTTTTGACCTTCAACCGATACTTACCCCTCTTCAAAATCTGACAACACTTTGTACGCTCAGAAACAAGCACTTTTAATAAAATTATTCTAAAGTTCTGGCGAACGTTTCGACCATTGTTAAGGGAAATTGTCAGGTTTCCTTCGCATATCCAACTGAAAAACAGATAAAAATTGATTGCTTTGAGATGCATAACATCCGATCGGGTAGTGTCATTTCTATGGATATATGGACGAATCTGACAACGCTTCCAAGTAAACACAGAAAGGAGGAATGAAGTAGCTGAAGAAAGTGTTAATTGCCCATAACTTTATGAATTAATGGAGGTGACTTGTGAAGATTAAGTGTTTGGCAGCAACCCTATTTGTGATGATCATAGCAGTATTCATGAGTACAAATGCGGTAATAGCTGGTGAAAACTGGAAGGAAGAGCAGGCCCAGATGTTTGCTCAAATCGGCCTAAAACCGGGAGATGTAATCGATTCGTCAAACTGGCAAAAGGCTGAAGGACTCTTGCCGGAGGGTGTTATCGCCTGGATCAAACGAGGAGATGAAGTCGTCAAAATCGGGGAGCTTAAATATGACTTTGCCCCGGAGGCCAGTTGGAAAGATCTTTGCGCCAAAAACGAAGGTAAATACGCTTTGGACGCATCAAAGAACGTGATCGAAAAAAGCTCCAACAAATATCCGGTCTATGTGGAGGGGGACCTTTTTCCGACCATCGATTATGACAACGACCCGGATGCGGCCATCAAATACGTGCACAACATTATCGCCAAAAGGGGCCGGATGGGGAACCTGCGGTGCTTTTCCACCACCGAGTGGGTGGGGCTGGAAGGTCGTGAGCGGCTTGCTATCACCGAGTACATTGACAGCTATCACTACAACCGGCCGGACGGCGAGATCCCCAACCGAAAAGAGATGCTTCAGCAGCAGCTTTATAAATTTGTCATGCCCTATGACATTCAGGGTCTTGCCAGCTTGACTCTGAGGTGGATCGACCCACGGGCCGATTCGGTTTACTCCTATGTGCCGTCTATCCGCCGGGTAAAAAAGCTCTCCGGCGCCAACCGGTCGGACCCTTATGCCGGATCGGACTTCGTGATTGATGACGCATTCGGATGGGCCGGTAAAAATGCCAGCATGAAATGGCGAATTCTCAAGAACGATATCATCTGTCTGGTACAAATGCCGGAATGGATGGCTGAACACCCTGTGATTGCAGAAAAACAGCCGGATGGATCCTATTATTCCAGTGCACCTCAATTTAAGTCTGCTTATGATGTGCCTGGTTCAAAGGTGGCGCCCTGGGTTAAAGTCGGTGCTGTTTGGGTGCCCAGAAAACTCAAGGTTCTGGAGGCTGTGGCCCTGGATCCCTATTACAGTTACGGAAAATGCGTCTATTATATTGACCCGGACATGGGGTTTGTTTTCAAAGCGATTTATAATAGGGCTGGGGAATATTGGAAACAAATGGTTATGGGGGCGGCCTGCTACGAGTGGCGGGATGGGGGCAAGTTTGTGCGCCGCACCACCAACGGGTTTGTCATTGGCTACGTGGTGGTGGATGAAAAGACCCGCCATGCCTCTGCCTGCAGTGTTTCAGGAACTTTAGAAGGCGTTCGGCTTGACGTAAAATTCATGGATCCGACCATCCGGCAGGCGATGTTCGAACCGTCCTTCCTCAACACCTGGAGTCGTTAGCAACGGGCTGTGTTTTTCAGCGATCATGGAAAAGGACATCAGACGCCCCGGGCTTTCGGGGCGAAACATGCGACAGAAAGGAACTAAAGGAGGAACGATCATGAAAAGAGCGATCAAGATACTGGTGTTACTGGCGGCGGTCGGGATGTGTTTATGCCCGGTGAGCGCCTTTGCCTTTAAAACAAACTTTCACGGATATGCGGAGTCCCGGGTTGTCTTGCGGGACACCACCGGATTTCAGTACGGTTTTGCAGACGACATGGAAGGGGTCCAATGGATGCAGGAACTTCAGCTGGACCTGGAAGTCGTTCCCAGTTACCCGAAGGGTCAGCCCCTGGTCCGGTTTGAAAAGGCGTTTTTCCGCTATCGGGGGGCCTATGACGCCATTTTGGACCTGCGGGACGAGTACAAGAACATTCGAGAAAAATCCCCGGCAGACTTTGAACTCGGCCGGGATGACTTGAAGCTGGAGAACGATCTTCGCGAGTGTTTTGCCGACTTTGTGGCAGAGAACAAGTTCGGGGATGTGCGGGCCAACCTGCGCATCGGCCGCCAGATTGTTGGATGGGGGGAAGCGGACGTATTCAACCTGGTGAACATCGTCAACCCCTTTGACCTGTGGAACAAGGCAAACTTCTCAAACCCTGAGGACCTGGTCTCTCCGCTGTGGATGGGCCGATTTGATCTTAACCTGCCGGGGGTTGGGGTTTTTGATGGGTTCAACCTGCAGCTTTTGGCCATTCCGGACATCCGTCCCCATGTATTTGCCCCCCTGGACGGAACCTATGCGGCGCCCTATGCCGGTGGGTTTGCCGGGTTTGCCCCGCTGCCGGTAAAGGAAAACGTCAAATCCAGCAGCTTTGACAATTCGGAGTTCGGTGTTCGGTTGGGGGCGATGCTCTCCGGATCTGCCCTTTTCCTGTACTATTTTGAAGGGTATAATGACAACCCGTCGGTTGATTTTACCACGGCCGGCCTGGGTTATTATACGGCCGATCACCCCAAAACCAGGACCATCGGGTATTCGTTCAATAAATTCTTCGATAGAGGGAACTTCGTGTTCAGAGGCGAAGGATCGGTGACTCAGGACATGCCCTTTGTTGACCTTGAGACCCTGGGCACCGGCGGCAAAGGTTATGCCATCCATGATTATTATCAGGTGCTCTTTGCCATCGACAAATCCTTTTCCAACCTGCCGATCGGCACCGGGTCTGCGCTTTCCACGGCCTGGCAAATTTACTACAACAAGGTGGAAGACTGGGACGAAAATGCGGTGTTTGGCCGGACCACACCTGAGGACGACATCCGGGCGACGATGGTGCTGGCCACCGATTACATGCACGGGGCGTTGGCGCCGACGGTGGTGTTGCTGTGGGACAACGCCGGTGCATGGCTGACCCAGCTGTCGCTCAATTACTCTCCGGACGGCAAATGGTATTTTAATGTCACCCAGGCATCGGTTTTTGGCGATCCCAATGGCAACAGCGCTTACACGGGTAACATCAAAGGAAGTGAAGTCCAGTTTAAGTGCGGGTACCGCTGGTAGCCGACACGGCGCTTCACTACCCATTTGAGCTGATTTTTGTTTTATTAGAAGACCGACCCCATTCGTACGACGATGCTGCACACCGCGTTCCGGACAGGCCGGGACGCGGTGCGGCATCGGGGGCCGACCTAATTGTAACAATAAGAGAAGGACAAGAAGATGAGAATACTGTTTCCTGTGGTACGCCATACGGATGTGTCCGTTTTACTTTCACCGCTGGTGCGGAACATGGCAAAGGCCTTTGGCGCACAGATCCATGTGCTCCGGGTGGAGCCTTTGTCAGACCAGTACCTTGCCATGCGGGTAAAGGACGCCGAAGCGTGGCTCGACGGGTTCATTGCAAAGAACTTCAGCGCCTGCCCGGTGCACAAGGCGCCGGTGGTGTCCGGGGACCCGGTGCAGGAGATCTTGAAATACATCGATGCGCAGGAGATCGACTGCGTTGTGATCGGGACCCACGGCAGAAAGGGGCTCAGCGTACTGTTCGGTTCGGTGGCCAAAGACATCGTGGGCAAATCCCCGGTGCCGGTGTTGAGCATCAATCCCCACCGGCTGACCGATGCGTTCAAGCAGCGGAATGCAGAATACCTGGCGCGCATTATGAGAGAAGAGACGTGTAATATATAGCGCAGCGGAAAGGACCTTTTTTTATGACAAGCAAAAGATGTAAGGCTGCGGTTGCCATACTGGCAATAGCTGTGCTGGGGCTTATCATCGGGCTGCCCCCCTGCAGCGCCCAGCCCCAGGTGGTTTCCTATAAGAACGTGAACTACAATTTTTATGATGTGGCGTTTGTTGACCGGAACACCGGCTGGATCTGCGGTAAGTCCGGTTTTTTGTTTCATACGAAAGACGGTGGCATGACCTGGGAGAAGCTCGAGACCGGAGTCGACATGTCGCTGTTCGGCGTTCGGTTTTTAAGCCCCCAGCGGGGGGTGATCGCCGGGCAACAGGGGCTGGTGATCGTGTCCGATGACGGGGGCGAGACCTGGGCGACGGTCGAGGTGCCCACGGACAAGACGATGCTGACCCTTGATTTTTACGACGACAAGCACGGGATGGCCGCCGGGGACTGGGGCAAGATCATCCGGACCCGGGACGGCGGGCATACCTGGGAGGAAGTCTCCCTCACCGAGGATGTGGTGCTGTATGATTTGACCTATGTGGGCCCGGAAGAGGCCTGGATCGCCGGAGAGATGGGCACGATCTTTCATACCACCGATGGCGGCGCCACCTGGGAGAAACACGAGGTGGCGGACGGGACCCTGTTCGGGATCGATGTGGGCAGCCAGGGGCACATCCTGGCTGTGGGGATCGAGGGGACGGTGGTCCGGTCCCGGGACGGGGGCGAGACCTGGGAGCGGGGAGAAGCCTGCCGGGAGTCGCTCTACAATGTGGAGATCAACGGGAATCTTGCCATCGCGATCGGGGACGCCGGCACGGTCTACACCCTGAACGTCGCTTCGGACAATACCTGGCGGAAGGTGGAGGTGCCGGTGGACCTGAAGGCCAACTGGCTGCAGTTTATCCAGGGGCTGGACGCGGAGACGACGATTATCGGGGGAGCGCGGGGCTCGATCAGCTTTATCAGGGACGGTGAGCTGGAGCGGCCGGAAGCATAATCCATGGTTGAATAAAAAAATATCATTCATGCAACGAACGATAAGCGACGTGTTTTTTCAACGATAGGATAACCTAAACGGTATACAGACATAAGGGAAGACGACATGGAGGAGAACAAACAAGGGTTTTGGTACCGCTTTGTTGAGAAGCAGCTGGAGTACCGGTATTTGATCATCGCCGCCATGGTGGCGGGAACGATCGCCTTTGGATATTTTGTATTTTTCAAGCTGCAGGTGGTGACGAACTTTTTCGAACTGTACCCGCCGAAGCATCAGTACATACAACTTTACAAAGAGTTCCGGAAGATGTTCGGGTCAGCGAACGTGCTGACGGTCATTCTGGAGCGCGAGGACGGAAAAGAAATCTACTACCCGGAGACGATGAAAAAATTGGATGATCTGACCCGGGGGGTGCTGGAGATCAAGGGCGTAAACCCGCTTCAGGTGACCTCGGCGGTACACCCGAAGGTCAAACAGATTACGGTGAATGCATATGGGGTAGGGATATTTCCCCTGACATACCCGGCCCAGGGGTACCCGAAGAACGCGGCGGATTGCGCCCAGTTTCGAAAGAACGTTTACGGGAACGAAGGGATCCGGGGGTTTTACGTGGCCCTGGACGACCGGTCCGCGGTGGTGTATGCGGGGTTGTGGGAGGAGGGGCTGGATTTTAAATACCTGTTTACGACGATCCAGACCCTGGCGGACAGTGTGGAGGATGACATCCATAAATGTTACGTGTCGGGGTACCCGATGCTCTATGCCTGGATGGATCATTACAAGCTGCAGCTGGTGTTGGTGTTGTGTATTACCATTCTGGCCATTGTTCTGACCCTTGCGTTTTACTTTAAAAATGTCCGGGGGGTAGTGATCCCGCTGGTGTCCGGCGGGGTGAGCGCGATCTGGGGGCTTGGTTTTGCAGGGCTTGCGGGGTTCAACATCGACCCGCTTTTGCTGGTGGTGCCGATCCTGCTATCGGCTCGTGCCCTGTCGCATTCCTGCCAGTGCATGGACCGCTATCACCAGGAGTATGCGGTGATAGGGGACAAGCGCCAGGCGATTATCGTGGCCTATTCAGAGGTGTTTGCGCCCTGTATGGCCGGGGCGATCACGGACGGGCTCGGATGTCTGACCATCGCCATTGCGAGCATTCCGCTGATGCAGAAGCTGGCCTTTATCTCCTCGTTCTGGGTGGTGAGCATCCTGGTGGCGGTGACGGTGCTGAACCCGATCATCATCTATTTTCTGCCGACCCCGGACCGTGAGGAGAAGGTGAAGGTGAGAAACTGGCTGGGGAAAAAGGAGCCGTCCTTTTCGACCCGGATGTACCAGCGGTTCATGGAGTTTTTGGTGCGGATGTCCGGTCCCCGGATGAAGTGGGTGATGACGGGGCTGGTGTTTTTACTGGCCGTGCCAGGGGCCTATACGGCCACCCATCTTAAGATTGGGGATTCCAGCGCCGGGGGAGCGATCCTCTACCCGGACCACCCCTATAACGTGGCGGCCAAGAAGATGAACGAAAAGTTCGTGGGCGGGTCCCGTCTGGTGGTGGTGCTAAAGGGCAAGGAGCCTGGAGCGATCAAAGACCAGAAGACGCTCCAGGAGATGGAACGTTTGGGGAACTTCATGACGAACAACATTCCGAACGTGGGGGGCACGATGAGCCTGACGGACCTGGTGCGACGGATCAACCGGACCTACCATGACGGGTCCCCCAAGTGGGAGACGGTGCCGGACAACAAGCGTCACCTGGGGGGGATCTACTTTCTTTTGGCGAGCAGCATGGCGCCGGGGGAGATGGACCAGTTCGTGAGCCTTCCCGATTACACCCATTCGAACGTGACGGCGTTTTTCCGGGACTATAACCATGCCACGATCAAATCGGCCATTGCCCGGACCAAGGAGTTTGCAAGGGAGGTGAACACGAACCCGGACTCGAAGTTCGAGATCAAACTGGCCGGTGGGATCCTGGGGATCCTTGCGGCGGTAAACGAAGAGGTGGAGTGGTCGTACTGGGCGATCTTTATCGTGATATTTTCAACGGTGTTTTTAATCTGCACGGTGACCTACCGGTCGATCAAGGCGGCGCTGATATTGATGGCGCCGATCTTTGTGTCCCAGGTGCTGTGCGATCTATTCATGATGGTGCATCACATCGATCTTAACATCGATTCGCTGCCGGTGGCCTCGGTGGGGGTCGGGGTGGGGATCGACTACGGGATATATCTCATGAGCCGTCTCAAGGAGGAGTGCGCCAAGACGGACGATTTTGAGATGGCCAAGATGGTGGCCCTGACGACCACGGGGAAAACGATCATGTTCACGGCGCTGACGATTGCCGTGGCGCTGGTGCCGTGGCTGTTCTCATCGATCAAGTTCCAGGCGGAGATGGGCCTTCTGATCCTGTTTTTGATGATCTTCAACATGATCGGGGCGCTGGTGTTCGTGCCCTCCCTGTCTGCCGTGCTAAAACCAAAGTTCATAAAGGACATGCAACGACGGCAGGATTTTCAGACGGTTGCAACGTAAAGGACAGGCTTTATATTTGTTTCTTTTTTCAATTGTTGTTGGACGATTACGGAGATTTTAACTTTATAATACGGAGTGTGGAGAATGAAACTAAAAGGAAAAGTTGCTATCGTAACCGGCGGCGCTAGGGGAATGGGGCGTACTCATTGTAACGTGCTGGCGGATGAAGGGGCAGATATTGTTACCTGCGACCTCGGGAAAAATTCAGATTTGATTGGCTACGAGATGGGAAAAAATGAAGAGCTCGAGGAAACACTCAACCAGGTCAAGGAGCTCGGACGGCGGGCTGTGGGAGTGATGGCGGACATTACACAGGCTGACCAGGTAAAGCATCTTGTGAATACGGCGATTTCTGAATTCGGGAAGATAGATATACTTGTCAACAATGCTGGGATGGCGTTGATCGGTACACCAACTGATCAGGTGACAGAGCAACAGTGGGACCTGATGATGAATGTGAATTTAAAAGGTCCTTGGCTTTGCTGCAAAGAAGTTATCCCCCATATGGTGGCCCAGAAAAGTGGAAAGATCGTTAATATCGCATCACATTGCGGAATCATTGGGTTTGGTAACATTGCGCCCTATAATTGTGCCAAACATGGTGTTGTGGGGCTGACACGAACATTGGCGGCAGAACTTGCTGCATCGGGAATTAACGTGAATGCTGTTTGCCCCGCAGCCACACACACCCCCATGTTGGAAGGGGCGTTTAAACAGGTGGGGACGACATTGGCGGAGGCGCGTGAACGAAATGATCCCTTAGGGGCCCCAAGCATAGTGCCTGGCGAACTGATTCCCCCTGAATACATGTCTAAAGTTGTGCTTTTTTTAGCATCGGATGATGCCAAGTACTTGCATGGCAGAAGTATTTTGGTGGGATCTACCGTGGGGCTGGTCCCGTAAATTTTCGGCTGGTTTTTTTATAGGGGATGTCCAGTTTATCCATTTTTTTTCGAAGGGTATTGGGGTTGATGGCCAGAAGATCGGCGGCTCCACCCGGGCCGCTGATCTTGCCCTTCGCCACCGCTAACGCCCGGCGAATATGTGCAGCCGTCATTGCTTCCAGGGGAAGCAGTTTGTTTTTTGCATCTTCATGCAAGGGTTCTTCACAATCACTTTGATGCCCTGAGGCGATATCATGAAACCGGAGAGGGCCTTGGCTATGTTGGATTAAGGCCCGTTCTACGATGTTTTGAAGCTCCCTAATATTCCCCGGCCATTCATATGCCAAAAGCCTTTCGATTGCACCGGGTGCAAGCGAAGGTTGGTCCGCTTTTTTAAGTTCGATGGATTTTCTTTCGATAAAATAATGGACAAGTGCCGGGATATCTTCTTTTCGTTGCCGGAGTGGCGGAATTCGGATGGGAAAGACATTCAGTCGATACCATAAATCCTCCCTGAATTTCCCCGCTTTTACCATTTCTTCCAGGTTACGATGGGTGGCTGAAATGATCCGAATATCCACGGGGATGGTTTGGGAACCGCCAACCCTTTCAATCTCAAGGTGTTGAAGAACATGAAGGAGTCTGACCTGCGCCGGATGCGGGAGTTCGCCAATTTCGTCAAGGAAAATGGTACCCTTGTCCGCCCGTTCAAATCGTCCCCGCTTTTGTTCGATGGCCCCTGTAAACGCTCCCTTTTCATGACCGAACAGCTCGCTGTCCAGAAGAGAGTCCGGGATGGCGCCGCAATTAACACTGATAAACGGTCCCTTATTTCGTTTGGAGGTGTGGTGGATGGTATTGGCAATAAGCCCCTTGCCAACGCCGGTTTCACCTTCCAGTAAAATCGGACTTTCTAACTCAGATACTTGCCTTACCATTTGCATAATATGACGCAGGCCCAATTCTGTACCGATAATATCCATCCCTGAAAGATCACGGAGTTGGTTTTGCAAAAAACGATTGTTATCATCAAGAATATCTTTAAGGCGCACCAACTCCTGGTGTTTAAGCGCATTCGCCATGGCGATGGCAAGGGGGGTCTGTAGCATATGGACTAGCTTTGCATCCGTTTTTGTATACCGGTTGGTACCTCTGGTTCCCACTGTAAAATAATTAACAAGGTATCCTTCAATTTTGAGCCGCAAAATAATGTAGGAAAAGTTAAGATCAAATCCATACTTTTTATTTAGATATTGAAACCCAGCAACTTCTCCGGGTTGGTTGAGAATGGTGATATCATCTTGTTTTTCCCAAAAGCTACGCCATATTGTTCTGCTCTCGGCCGGCATGACGGCAACATTGCCGATGTCCTTCTGATGCTTGATGATCTTGGCGATATTTTTAAATGCATTAAATTCATGGTCGTAGTAGGTGAACATCATGTCCTCTATGGGGATATACCGGCTGAGGTATTGATAGCAACGCCTCAGTGATAGGTTGATATCCAAGCTTCCGCAGATTCTAGCGGTGACCTCTCTGAAAAACTCGTTTTTATCTGGAATCTTCATTTTGTCCCGTATCGAGATAGTAGCTTTAAAAATAATGTAGAAACGATGCCGAGCCATTATTGTCCTATGGCGTAATAGTGTTGCCATATATCCCATATGACAATTGTATTTGTCAAATAGGGCGAATAAAAAGGGTGATATTCATAACCTGTAGATATGATAAATGTATTTATTTGGCATGAGCGGTGCAATGTGATATAGGCGCCCATTTTTTTATTTTTTAAGTTCGATTCCGATATTCCAGATCAATAAACTTTAATGAAAGGAAATGACGATTATGGAAAGAGATGTATATCAAAGATTTCGTGCCTGGCTTGATACACACCCTGTTGGTGCTCCTGAATCCGAAAATATCATTGAAATCCTGCAGATTATGTATACCCCTGAAGAAGCTGAATTGAATATGCAACTCCCCATCACGCCTACCCCCATTTCCGAAATCGCAAAGAATACCGGAATGCCGGAAAAAGAACTCAAGGCCAACCTTGATAAGATGGCGGACAAGGGGCTGGCATTCAGAAATTCCGAAGAAAATACGTATCATGCGTGGTCCACCTGCCCGGGGCTTTGGGAAATCTGTTTCGCCAAGGGCGATAAAACGCCGGAAACGGAAAGATTGGCGCATCTATGGCGAGAATACTACAAAGAGGGCTGGTGGAAGGAGATGCATCGCGCAAAGACGCCCCTGACCCAAATTTTTCCAATCGAGCAGTCTCTTGATGCGAAACACCAGGTGATGCCGTATGAGCAGGCGGCGGAACATGTCAAGAATGCGAGTTATGTGTGTGTTATGAATTGCACATGCAGGACGGCCGCCTGGCTTGATGGGCGTGACTGTGGTCATCCACGGGAGACCTGCATTCTCATGGGTGAGTTGGCCCGATATATGGTTGAAATTGGTCGTGCCCGAGAATCCAACTATGAAGAAGCCAAAGAGATACTAAGAATGACGGCTGAAAGAGGCCTGGTTCAGCTTGGCTTGAGTCAAAAGGAGCTTGGAGATCCGGAGCTTGGTATCTGCAGCTGCTGTAGATGTTGTTGCACGCAGCTGAGGGCTTCGACCGAGCTGGGAAAACATCGTGCCGTAGCGCCATCCAGGTTTGAACCTGTGTGGGATAAAGAAGACTGCACCTATTGCGAAACCTGTATTGATCGATGTCCGATGTCAGCCATTTCATTCGAAGATGAAGAGATCGAGATAAATTGGGATGAATGTTTCGGTTGCGGTGTCTGTGTCGTAGGTTGTCCCACAGAAGCATTAGCGCTCAAAGAAAGGGCGGATTATGAACAACCGCCGGAAACATTGGATGCTTTGTTCAAGAGGTTTCTCCAGGAAAAGGAGGAAAGCCTGGGACATTAGCTTTCATTTTACTTGAAGTAAAAAGACGTCTTGTTAACAAAGAAAGGAGGTGCTCATCGCTTATCCCTATTAACGCCTTTAAGTTGAGTGTTTGGGTTTACTCCAGAATATGCGCCTGACCGGACCTGGACTAAATCATCAACCAAAAGGAGGTATGTGAAGAACGTGTTTGATGTGATCAAAGATATCTAACTAACCTGGAGGAGTATGATGATAAAAAAAGTGTTGTCCATTTTTTTATTGGGAGTGGTTATCGGCTTGTTTACCGTGCAGGCGGGTTTCGCCTACGACCCGGATTTTGATGCAAAACAGAAAAAGGCCATGAAAGACCTCGGCTTAACAGCAGGGGAAAGGATCAATGCAGACAACTGGCAAAAAATCAAAGATTGCCTGCCGCCCTCTATCGTGGAGTGGGTCAAAAAGGGAGAATTCACGATTTTTCCCGACTATTTCAAATATGACTGCAGCAACGATGAGGCGTATGAAAAGATGTGCATGCTTAACGAGGGGAAATACGCCATCGGTAACCGGGGTCAGGTTATCGATAAGTCCACCGGAAAAATGCCTGATTATGTGAAGGGTCGACCGTTTCCCGTGATCGATCCGAGCGACCCGCAGGCAGGTCTCAAAATTATACATAATCGCGATATAGACAAAATGAGGACAGGTTGCAGCGCATTAGATTGGGATGTCTGTTGGATATCGGATACAACCGGCTTAGATAGATTTTTAGTAGGCGTCAACAGAGGCTTCTACATGTGGAATCGGCCGGACGGTAAGATTCCTAACCCTCAGAAGGTCAAACGATTTGAATTGACCACTGTCGATGAACCCTTCGATCTTGCCGGGTCGGCCATGTTGTATCACTATTGGCTGGACGGGTCACCGGAACGGTTTGTCCATTACATCCCCGCCCTTCGACGGATCAAGAAAATGAACGTGACCGACCGGTCCTCCCCGTTTTTTGGAACAGACATGTGCAACGATGATAGTTACGGATTTTCCGGACAGCCCGAGTCCATGGACTGGAAGATTTTAGATAAAAAGGTACTATTGATGCCCATGGCGGACTGGGTGATCGCCCAGCCGGATATGTATGAACAGTTACCGGACGGCGGTTGGAAGGCAGGCCCGGCAGGCGAACTGACCTGGGGTTATGAAGACAAATATAAGAATGAAAAATACAATGTGTCCTGGATGCCGTGGTTTGTGAAATGGGTCCCGAGGGAAATGTGGGTGCTGTCAATGAAAGCAAAAGACCCCTACTACGCTTACGGCGATCAGATCGTGTATGTCGATGTGGCCACAAGAACTATTATATACAAAATCGTCTGGGATAAATCCGGCGCCTACTGGAAAACCCTGGTTGTAAACAATGACCCGGAACAGTGGGGGGAAAATCGAAGCATGACCATGTCGATTTTTTACCTTAATGTGGACGATAAGACGCATCATGCCAGCATTTCCAACTGCCGGGGCACAAGGGGTAAGCTGTCGTTTGATACAATTTTGAGCTCGCCCAAAAACAATCCGCGTATCTATAAGGACGAATATATTTCGACCATGTCGAGATAGCGATTGTCTTCGAAATGGTTTTTCGTGAAGGAAATCTGGTTGAAAATGGAAGAAGAACAAGCGTCAACAACGAGACGCAATCAAAGGAGTGACTAATGAGAAACGGAAAACGACTTGTTTTTACGAGTGTTCTCATTGCCCTGCTGTCGATCGCCTTTACCGGGACAGGTTTCTGCTTTCTGAACCTGGACTACAAGGTGGCCGGGCATGTTATGAACCAGAGTGTTGTAAGGGACTTGGACGGATTCCAAACCGGCATCATGAACGATTCAGACTGGATCCAGTGCCGAAATGAGTTAAAGTTCGATCTTTCCATGCGGCCCCAATATGTGATCGAGCCGAACCTCCGGTTGGATAAAATTTTTATCCGTTACCGGGGCGCCTATGACGCCATCTATGATCTGGTGAACCGGTACAACCAAATTCCGAACAGCGTGCGGGGGGCGGGCAACTCCCGCTATGATTTGGGGCTGGATGACGTGATCTATGAGAACGACCTTCGGGAAGCGTTCGCGGATATTGCCTACCAGAGTCCTGACGGGTTTTTTACCAACATGCGCCTGGGCCGTCAGATCGTCCAATGGGGGGAGGCCGGCCTCTTTAACGTGGTCAACCAGGTGAACCCCCAGGATTTGAGTATCGTCAGGAACTTTCAGAACCCGGAGGATCTGGCCGCGCCGATCTGGATCGGCCGGATGGATATCTCCACCCCGCCGATGGGGATCTTCAACGAGCTGAGTGTGCAGTTGCTCTACATCCCCGACAACCGTCCGACCATATTCGGGCCCAACTACGCCGGCGGCGTAGCCCCTTACGGTCTCGGTGTGCCGGGCGTGAATGTGTACCAGAATGACGTGTCCTCGGATATGGGCGATCCCCAGTTCGGTATGCGGGTGGGCGCCAGCGCGGGCCGGATAAAGACCTATCTTTATTTTTTTGATGGGTTTTACAACGGACCGGCGCTCAATTTCTCCGATATTGGAAATGGGAACATCTGGCTGGACCATCCCCGCTACCAGATGTGGGGGATCTCCTTTAACTACGACTCTCCCCATGGATTCATTCTTCGGGGGGAAGGCGCCATGCACGACGATATCCCCTTTACGGATTTTGGGGACCCAACCGGTCGTGGATACACCGGCCACAAGGTGTATGAGGCCCTCGTCGGGCTTGACCGCAGCTTTTTCTCCACCTACGGGTTTCCGGGAGCCGGTGGCACCCCGCTGTCCACCTCGTTTGAGGTGCACTACAAGCATGTGGATGACTGGGATTATGACAGGGCATTACGAAGCGGTGCCAAGGAGAACAACTATGGGGCGACCTTTGTGGCGAACACCTTCTTCATGCACGGATCGCTGTTGCCGGTGTTTGCTCTGTGGTACGACTTTCACGGCGTGCTCCTGACGTCGCTTAGCGCCGATTATACGCCCAACGGGTTGCTGTTCTTCAAGGTGGCGATTTCGTCCTCCTACGGCAACAAGTCGGCCTCTTACAGTCCGATTGTATCAACGATCAACTCCAGTGAGGTGTCGCTCGGGATCGGGTATCGGTTTTAATGAGTCCGCCTTTGGCGGAAGTGTTAAGTTTTAAGTAAAACGACAGAGAAATCAGGCCTTCCGGTAGCATGCACGCGCTTCGGTGCATGTTGCCGGCAAGGCGCTGATTTTGCCGGTTAGTACCGACATAAGCGTGAAACAGATAGAAAAGAAGTAAAAAATTTCTCATATTTGGTTTTAACGCGAATATCCTCTACCGCAGAAGGGTGCCGCTCCTACTGCTACGTTGAAAAATGTAGGAGCGGCATGCCTGACCCGTTATGGATGTAAATCCTTATAGCGCCCTGCCAACTCTTTCACCATCACGGATAGCATCACCAATCATTCTCGGCGCTAGGCAGTCTCCGATTCGATGAAGCTCCTTGATTTTATCTTTTAATTCAAAATAAAGTTGATCATTCGGGGAGTGAAAGTACGCAGTGACGACATTGTCTATATTTTCAATACTTCTTTCCTGACGGCTGTGAATATTATAGACATAAACCGTGTTGCCGGCGACTTCCTTGATCATGGTATAAGGTGTAAAAACCAGCCCTTTTTTCAAAATCCGTTTCAGCAAAGGCAACCGGACCATTCCCTTGAGATCAAACCCCAAATGGTCGAGCGGACTGATCAGTTCCACTTCTTTTCCCTGATCAAGAAGCAGTTCAGCGATGCTCACGCCCTTCCAGTTTCCCTCACCATCATCTGCCACAATGACTCTTTGCCCAACCTCGACTTCTTTTTCTAAAAGATCCCAACTGGTCAGCACATTCTCCTGATCCATGCCGGGCGTCACCGGATTTTCAGGGTCATACGGGGGGATACCGGTCTGACTTACCCGGCGGGGCGTGGACCCGGTAGCCAGGACCACCGCATCTGCATTTGCTTTTCGCACCATATCCGCAGTTACATCCGTATCGAGGTGTACATTGACTCCCAACTTTTCAACCTGCCTTTCGAGGTGGCGCGTGATTTCGCCAATCTCTGATCTTGCGGCACCTTTAGCGGCAATCCTGACCTGCCCGCCGAGATGGGGTCTCTTTTCATATAGGGTCACCTTGTGCCCTCTTCGGGTTGCGATTTCAGCAGTTTTCAGCCCGCCGGGGCCACCTCCCACAACCAGTATATTTTTTGGCTTTTCCGCCGGTTTGAGAGTGCCGATTCCCAGTTCTTTTTCGTGTGCCGCCGCAGGATTATGTGTGCAACCAAATGTGCCGCCATAGACAGCTCCCCAACAGCCGTCCATGCAGGCCACACAGGGGCGGATGTCCTCCAGCCTGCCTTCCTTTGCTTTGTTCGCCAGTTCCGGGTCTGCCACCTGTGCACGGGTCATTCCCACCATGTCCGCGTGTCCATCCGCCAGTATTTTTTCCGCAAACACCGGATCATTGATCCTGCCAACGGTAAATACATAAGAATTTTTTACGACTTCTTTGACGCCGGACGCCAGCGGCACAAATATCCCCAAGGGGTGCTGCATGTCGGGAATAATCATGTTGGGCACCCAATAGGTTCCGGCTTTGATGGTCATATAATCCACCTTTCCCGTCTCATCAATCAAACGGGCCACTTCACGCCATTCCTCAAAATTCATACCACCGGGCGTAAAATCATCTCCATTGACCTGAATGCCAACCAGATAATCATCGCCCACCGTTTTTCTTACCTCGTCGATTACCTCAAATACGATTCGCATCCGGTTTTCAAGGCTTCCGCCATATTCGTCCGTCCGTTTGTTGCTGTAGGGGGAAACAAACCCGGCAAGCAGATAATTCCCATATGTTGAATGGATCTCGATGCCATCAAAACCGCTTTCTTTGACAATGCGCGCACCCTTTCCCCAAGCGGCTACAGCGTCTTTGATGTCTTCTATCTCCATTTCCTTCGGAGTGATGGGCAACCAGTCATCAATCCGGCAGGGGATGCCCGATGGTGCCCAGGACATCCGTTGACCTGGTAAAGCCTGACGCCCGACATGTCCCACTTGCTGAATTATTTTGGCACCATGTTCATGCACGGCATTTGTCAGTTTCCGATAGGCAGGGATCAAGTTTTCATCATAGACATTGAACAGGCCCGAATATCCCGGAACGATGGATGCACATTCCACCACAATGAGCCCGCAACCGCCCTTTGATCTTTCGGCCAGATACCGGACAATCCCATCCTCATCCGGCTGACCTCCGTGCATGAATGTGCCATGGCCCGTTGCGAGAATCCGATTTCTGAAGGTCACGTTCTTGATCTTTAGTGGTGTGAAAAGATGTTCAAACTGTTGTGACATATAAGCCTCCTCTATTGTTTTTTACTGTTAACCGGGCCACATAGACCGGTCGCAATCATCATTTGCTGATGATTTGGTTTCGTTAGGATATCGGCAAGCTGTTTAATTCGGCGTTATTATGAATGATGGCGCGCATTTTTAGACTTAAGTCAGACTGTAGTCCGACTAAAGTATTGACAAGAATCGACTGAAACGATATTTTTGTCAAGAAAAAAAATATCGCCGGTAAAAAAATGAAAAAACAACCGGTATGCCGCATCGCAAGATTTTTTGCTTTTACATTGCCTTAATGCGATGCCTGTTCTAATTAAGTTGTTTGAATAGATCGCAATGCGTATGAGGAGTGTCCATGCCACGAATACCTAAAAAAATACAATTGGAGCGGCGGCGCAATTTAATTGAAGTGGCGAAAAGGCTATTTATCCAAAATGGTTATGACAACACTACCGTGGATGATATTATCAAGGAACTCAACTTCTCCAAGGTGACCTTTTATTATCATTTTAGATCCAAAATTGATGTATTGGTAGCTATTGCAGAAGATGTCATTGCCGGCATGGTGGCTGAAGTTGAACGGATTGCCAATGCACCGGACATCGATCCGGTTCAGAAACTGACGACATGTTTTAAAGCCATTTATGGTACGTTTATGGACCATAAAAATGTATGGGTATTTACCTGTCAGGAAGACAATATCCCCCTCTACTTCCGGCTGCAGAACATTACTTTTAAAACGTGTTGTCCCCCGATAGCAAAAATATTACAGGAAGGAATGGATGCCAAGCTGTTCAACCGACTGCCCCCCATGGAAACCGCGGAAGCGATGATTCACCTTCAGGATTTTTTTGTCAGAAAATCAAGCATGGCTGCCAATACCGAAGAATCCGAGCGCGCCAGGATCACCATAGACGGCCTTTTGTCTTACGGATTGGGGAAAAGCCTTTTCACTAAAGACATCAACTAACCTGAAGTGACAAAGGGCGAACTTAAGCTTTTCGACAACATTCGTTATTTTTTTTACATCACCACCAATGGGAGCAAGACCTGGAAGCCAAGGAAGCAGTGCTGTTTATCGGAACGATCCTGATCGCGTCGATGATCTTTTTGTGCTTTCTATCGGGTCTCCGGTTCCAGATGGAGATGGGGCTTTTGCTGGCGATCTGGATGTTCATCAGCATGGTGGTGGGGGCTAATCCTGATTCCGAACATGGTGGCCATCATCCGGCCCAAGTTCATTCAACGGGTGGTGATCAATGCGTGATGCCGAATCCGGCTATGCCTGAAGCGCTGACTGATAAGTTCTGAGTGCAAAGTCATTAGTGCTAAGTAACTGAGGCCTTCTGGTGGCAAACACGCCAAAGTATCGCAGTGTAAAAGAGAATGTAGCGACGGCCAGGGGGTCATTCACAAATCTGATGGTAACCCGGTCGTTGTATGTGGTGATGAGACGGTATGTGATCACAGATTTGGTTTGATGGGATTGTGAAAAATGTGTAATCGGATGCCGAGTTCTCGTGTTCGCACCTTTATTGACAACCATTCAATTTCAGTTGGACCCTATTACACCTTTTGTGCTATTTAATAAAAATTAGCGGTTTCTATCTTATAAACGGTGTTACTAAAAATCTACAGCTATTCCCAAAATACAATCGTTTTTCTATTTTATTTATTCAGCCTCCTGAAAGGAAATAAAGATCATGGAAAAAGATGTATATCAAAGATTTCGTGCATGGCTTGATACACACCCTGTGGGCGCTCCCGAATCCGAAAATATCATTGAAATCCTGCGGATTATGTACACCCCTGAAGAGGCTGAGCTGAATATGCAACTTCCCATCACGCCCACCCCCATTTCAGAAATCGCAACGAATACCGGAATGGCGGAGAAAGAACTCAAGGCCAATCTTGATAAGATGGCGGACAAGGGGCTGGTATTCAGAAATTCCGAAGAAAATACGTACCATGCCTGGTCCACCTGCCCGGGGCTTTGGGAAATCTGTTTTGCCAGAGGGGACAAAACGCCGGAAACGGAAAGATTGGCGCATCTATGGCGGGAATACTATAAAGAGGGCTGGTGGAAGGAGATGCATCGCGCAAAGACGCCCCTGACCCAAATTTTTCCAATCGAACAGTCTCTTGATGCAAAACATCAGGTGATGCCGTATGAGCAGGCGGCTGAACATGTCAAGAATGCGAGTTATGTGTGTGTAATGAATTGCACATGCAGGACAGCTGCCTGGCTTGATGGACGTGACTGTGGTCATCCCAGGGAAACCTGCATTCTCATGGGCGAGTTGGCCAGATATATGGTTGAAATCGGTCGTGCCCGAGAATCCAGCTATGAAGAAGCCAAAAAGATACTGAGAATGACGGCTGAAAGGGGCTTGGTTCAACTTGGCTTGAGCCAAAAGGAGCTGGGGGATCCGGAGCTTGGTATCTGCAGCTGCTGTAGATGTTGTTGCACGCAGCTGAGAGCTTCCACCGAGCTGGGAAAACATCGTGCTGTAGCGCCATCCAGGTTTGAACCTGTGTGGGATAAAGAAGAATGTACCTATTGCGAAACCTGTATTGACCGATGTCCGATGTCCGCTATTTCATTCGAAGATGAAGAGATTCAAATAAATTGGGATGAATGCTTCGGTTGCGGCGTCTGTGTCGTGGGCTGCGCCACAGAAGCATTGGCGCTCAAAGAGAGGGCGGATTACGCAGAACCGCCGGAAACATTGGACGATTTGTTTCAGAGATTTCTCAAGGAAAAGGATGAAAGCCTGGGCCATTAGCTTTTATTCACACTTTCACACTCTAAATGGCAAAACCCTTCAATTTCAATTGGACCTTTTATACTATTTCATGGTCGTTAACGGATTCTGTCATATGCAACGGTTTTGTTGAAAAATCACAACTATTCCTGAAATACATCACTTAATTCTATTTTATTCAGCCCACTGAATATGTGTTAACATATAAATAATAAGCACTTATTTTGAATTTAGAGACTTTGGCATAAATCATGCGTAATTTCATACGAGCCGGTTTATGTGAAAATATGTTTTCCATAAAATCTATTTTAAGGTTGGTCTAATTGAAGATAAAAAAAATTTTAAGGATCATGCCTGAGTTGTTATCGTCAAATTATTCATTCTAAAAAGGGAGTTCTGCATGACAGAAGACATTTATGTTAGACTACGCAACCACTTGAACAATTATCCCCTTTGGGCGCCGGAATCTGATGATTTCATGGAAATCCTCAAGATCATGTTTACGCCCGAAGAGGCTGAACTGACCTTGCTTCTGACGCCCCATACGGAGCCTGCTTCAAAGATTGCAGAGCGGGCCAATGAAGATTTGGAGACGATCCAAACTAAGTTGGAAAAAATGGTTGAAAAGGGCCTGCTGCTGAAGAAACCGGGTGTGGCGGAAACTGAAGAAAAAGAATTTGCACTGCTGCCCACGGCGCCGGGGTTATGGGAAGTGACCTTTGCCAAAAAGGAAAAAAATCCCCAGAAAGAGCGCCTGGCCCGATTGTGGCGTGATTATTTTAAAAGTGGTTGGGGCAAGGAGATGCACAAGCGAATTACAACCCCGGTAATGCGTGTATTACCGGTGGGGGAATCCGTGCCCACAGCCGTTGAAGTCCTGCCCTATGAAAAAGTTTCGGAATTGCTGAAAACATCGGATTTTTCGGCTGTTCTGGATTGTGCCTGCCGTACCGCATCGGAACTGGCGGGTGAGGGGTGCGGGAAATCCACCGATGTTTGTCTGATGTTTGGAGATTTCGCCAGGTTTCTCGTGGAGACCAGCCGGGCCAGGCAAATCGACCATGCGGAAGCCCTCAGCATTCTGAAAAAGACCCAGGAGGAAGGTTTGGTGCATCTTACCATGAACACCAGCGATGCAGTTCTCGGCATTTGCTCCTGCTGTACCTGCTGCTGCACCCAGCTAAGGGCCATCGCATACATTCCCAAGCCCTCGGCTGTGGCGGTTTCAAGATTCATGGCGAAAATAGACGGTGATCAATGCATTGGTTGCGAAGAATGTCTGGATCGATGCCAGGTAGATGCCATTGAAATGAATGATGATATTGCCACCCTTCTGGAAAATAAATGTATTGGCTGTGGGTTGTGCGTGACGACCTGTCCTGAAGAGGCAATCTGTTTGATTGAAAGAGATGATTATGAAAAACCGGTGCCATCGATCGACAAGTTGATGGAAAGCATTCACACATAGTCTAAAATAGGGAGGCAATAAATGACCAGCCGAATGAACAGACAGATCCGCTTGATCGCCCGGCCCCAGGGACCGGTCAAAGATTCCGATTTTGAGTTTACTGAAGAGCCGGTGCGTGAACTCAACGCGGGAGAGATTCTGATCAAGACGCTCTACTTTACGCTGGATCCTGCCCAGCGAAATTGGATGGATGATGATCCAAATAGTTATATTCCACCCATTGAATTGGGAGCGGTGATACCTGCGGTTTGTATTGGCAAAATCGTTGAATCCCGTTATCCCGATATCAAGAAGGGGGACGTCGTTTGGAGTTGGAGCATGGAAGGGTGGCAGCAATATCAAATTGCCAATATGGCGGACCCGGAACAGTTGTCAGGGCTAAGGGTGTTGGACACTGATCCGGAGATTCCGTTGTCCTATTACCTGAGCGGATGTGGTGTCACCAGCCTGACGGCTTACTTTGGCTTGACCAAAATCGGAAAACCCCGCATCGGGGAAACAGTCCTGGTCAGTGGCGCAGCGGGCGCTGTGGGCTCCGTTGCCGGTCAAATTGCCAAAAAAATATTGGGTTGTCGGGTTGTGGGTATCGAAGTTGGAGAGGAGAAATGCAATTATCTGATCCAAACCCTTGGTTTTGACGATGCGATCAATGTTCATGCCTCGCCGGATATGATCGCTGCCATTAAAACCGCGTGCCCTGAGGGAGTGGATGTCTTTTTCGACAATATCGGTGGCGACGTCCTTGATGCGGTACTGATGACCATCAATTTTAGGGCAAGAATCCTTATGTGCGGTCGACTGGCAGCTTACGAGAAGGATTATAAAAATATCCCCGGCCCGTATAATATGTGGCAACTCATCGTGAAGAACGCCCGGATAGAGGGATTTTTGACCCATCCCTATTTGGATGAGTATGCTGGGGCAACAAAACTTCTTGAGACATGGACCAAATCCGGATTGCTGAAGTTTCGGGAGCATGTGGTGGAAGGAATGGAGAATACCCTCGATGCCTTTCGGTCAATATACACAGGGACGAGCAAGGGCCGTCTCATGGTAAAACTGGCGGATGTAAATGATCCGGACGATGAATGAGATTCACACGGGGAAAACCGATTGAAATGAGTATCTACAAAGAACTTGCCAAAACCACGATACCACCCACGGACCAATCGGAATTGATGCTCGAAATTCTTGCGCTTGCCATGACCCCCGAGGAAGCGGAAATCATTATGGCCCTGCCTTCCCCCACGGTTGAACTGGCAAAGAAATTCGGTTTGGAAGAAAAGGCGGTTGAGGCCAAAATTCATGATTTTATGAAGCGGGGCCTGGTTCATCTTTCGCCGGAAGGTCCCTCTTTTTTTAAAGTGATCCTCCTGTTGCGTGATGAGATCCTGACCTCGGATCCGGCGTTGATATCGATTAAAATGGTTCGGCTTTGGAAAGAATACGTTCGGACGGTATTACAGTATGAATTGAGTGATTTTTTGATCAACACCAAACCGCCCATCGTAAGGATCGTTCCCGCGCGAAAAGCGGTCCCTAAAGATGTTGCGCTTTTGCCCCATGAAGATGTGCATGAAATCATTAAAGCGGCCAAAACAGCCACCGTTCGGGATTGCTGCTGCCGGGTGCAGGAGGAGCGATGTGATTTGCCGATCCATACCTGCATCCAGTTTAATGAGCGGGCAGATTACGCGGTGTTGCGTGGTGGCGCGAAAGATATTTCCCTTGACGAAGTGTTGGAAATCCAATCCAGCGCCGAAGATGCTGGGCTGGTGCCCATGGTGGCAAATGTGGCGAGAATGGACCTGCAAAATTATATTTGCATGTGCTGCGGCTGTTGCTGTGTAACGATTGACCCCTTAAAACGGTTCAATAAGCTAAAAACGGAAGAAGGGTTGGCCAGGAGCCGGTTTCAGGCAGATGTGGCTGGTGAAGAATGCATCGGCTGCGGAAAATGTGTCAAGCGCTGTCAGTTTGATGCCATAAAGATGATCAAGGTGAAGGGCGAGAAAAAGCCCAAGGCCCATATAGATCCCGCACTTTGCTACGGCTGCGGCGTTTGCGTCTTAACGTGCAAACCCGAGGCTTTGACATTGAAACTGATACGGCCGCCCGAGCATATTCCCCGCGAACATCATGCTTTGATTCTATAGTTATAAAAGGAGGGCCATTTCCAGACCACTGCTCGATCCGCTGTCATATCAATTGGGTGTGCCAGCACAGATAAAGATCTGTTCCTTTAGAGCAAAGCACTCCATTAAAATATCAGTTATTTTAGCAGCTCTTATCCAAATTAGTGCGAGTTTGATCTGCTGAAGGTCATCACCGATGTTAATGGTTGTGTGTTGTCTCCAAAATCTCCGTGCAACCCATTAAGCAGGATCTTCAGCATTTCTATATCCCCTATCCTCCCTGTAATATCTCTTCCCGTAGGGAGGATAGGGGAAAACAAAGCAGAGAAGATCTTATCGCCAGTTCCCATTTCACTGCGAATGTGCTAAAACAGCAGGAGTCCAATCCAGCAAGCAGTTTTAAGATTTAAGTGTTAGGTGCTAAGATTTATTTTTCATTTAAATTAGTTGCTTAAAACTTAACACCTAAAACTTAACACCGAGTAAAAAGTAGATGCCGGGCTTTTTGCGAGACCATCAATCTTCACCTAAATAATTGTATTTCCACGCTCCTGTTGCATTGCGATAACAGGTGGTTTTTGTTGTTTATAGTCTAAAGGCAAAAAAGGATAGAATACCCTATGGAAGAGATGAATCGACAATGGTGCGTGGCCATGCCTCACGAGGGCGTGGCCCTGAGTCTTGAACGGAAGCATTTTTCGTATCAAGAAACCAAAATGCCAAAACTTGAAGACGGAGAATTGCTGATTCGTGCCGTTTATTTTTCCTGTGATCCAATGAACCATGCCTGGGTCAAGGGTCTTCCCGGACGGTTTGAACCGATCCCGGTGGGCAGCCCAATGCGGGGTGGTGTGGCGGGCCGCGTGGTTGCCTCGAAGCATCCGGAGTTTCAAGTGGGAGAGGCGGTTACGGGTTTTCTTGATTGGGCTGATTTTACAACCAGCCGGGGCCTTGATTACACCGGTACACCACTACAGCGGATTCCTGCAGGTTTTTCGCTGGCCACCGGCCTTGCCACATTGGGAATGACCGGATTGTGTGCTTATTTCGGAATGACAGAGATCGGAAAGCCGAAAGCTGGAGATGTTGTCGTGGTGTCAGGCGCTGCAGGCGCCATCGGCAGCATTGCAGGCCAGATTGCACGGATTGCCGGGGCCCGGACCGTGGGAATCGCCGGGGGACCAAAAAAGTGTGCCTACCTAAAGGACGCTCTCGGGTATGATGATGCCGTGGATTATAAGACAGGGGATGTCCTTGAAAATTTAAGTCAGGTCTGTCCACAGGGTATCGACGTGTTTTTCGATAATGTGGGCGGTTCGGTTCTGGATGCGGCCCTTGCGAACATGGCTCATCATGGACGGATTGTGATCTGTGGCGGGATGTCAAGTTATGATGGGGCCGGGGTTGGTATTACCAACCACATGATGCTGGCCATTCAGGCCTGCTCCATGGAGGGCTTTTTTTATTTTGATTATGTGGACCGTTTTTCAGTCGGCATTGAACGCCTGAGTGAATGGCTGAAAGTAGGCAAGATCACGGAGGTGCTGGATATAGCAGAAGGATTTGATGCTGTTCCGGATGCCGCCCTCGGTCAGTTTGCCGGCGCTAACCTGGGCAAGCAACTTGTGCGTATTGCTGATGATCCCATGGCCTGACCGTGCTGTTTCCCTAAGTGTTACGTGAAAAGGAGGTATCCTGTTATGATCGAAACCAGAAAATCTTTTTGCCGGTTCTGTCATGCATACTGCGGCGTCGAGGCCGATGTGGATGTTGAGAATAATAAGATTGTTGCGCTTCGCTCAGATCATGCACATGCCGTTTCACAGGGATATCGGTGTATGAAAGGCCGGGCGGAGCTTGAGAGACTCTATCATCCTGAACGGCTTCTTTCGGCAAAAAAACGGAAAGATGGCCTGTTGACGGACATACCCACGCCCCAGGCCCTGGATGAGATTGCCGAGAAACTGAAGAAGATTATCGATGACCATGGGCCCCATGCCGTTGCTGTGTATACCGGGCTTGCGAGTATTGTTCTCTCTAGCTCCGGCCCGTGGCTTCTCCGAAAGTGGATGGATGCCATAGGATCTCAAAGCTATTTTACGTCCTATACCATTGACTGTCCCAATATGACCGTGGCCCCGCATCGATTTTGGGGGGCACCGGTACCCCTCGGATCGTTTGATATGCCGCAGGCGGATGTGGCCTTGCTGATAGGCACCAACCCGGTTGTGTCCCATTTACCATTTACCCCTCAACCCAACCCAATGAAGCGACTGCGGCAGGCCCTTCGGCGCGGTATGAAACTCGTTGTCATCGACCCGCGGCGGAGTGATGTGGCCCAGTTGGCTGATTTGCATTTACAGGTCAAGCCGGGGGAAGATGCAACCCTGCTCAGTGCCATGATCAAGGTGATCATCGAAGAAAAACATTACAATGAAGAATATGTGGCGCAATATGCCAGCGGGCTTTCAGAACTGTATGAGGCGGTCAAAGATTTTGATCTTTCCTATGCCGCCCGTCGAACCCAGGTGCCGGGTGACCAGATACGGGTGGCGGCGATTATGTTTGCAACTGCTACTCGGGGCGCAGCATCCCTGGGGATCGGGCTTCATATGTCCCGACACCCGAACCTGACCACCCATCTTGTGATGGCGCTAAACGGCCTGTGTGGCCGTTATGATCGGAAAGGGGGACTGGTCTATAAACCGATGCTGCTGGCGCCACCGCTACCGGAAAAGGCGCCACCGATCGAGTTGCCTCTATTCACCGGTCTGGTGTCAAGGGTTCGGGATATCAAGGCCATTTACAATTGGCTGGGGGTCGAAGAGATCCCGGCCAGTTGCCTTACAGACGAGATCCTCAAGCCCGGCAAAAACAAGGTCCGTGCACTGATCGTGCTGGCGGGGAATCCGGCGCTGTCGTTCCCGGATGAAAAAAGCACCATCGCAGCCCTGAAGTCGCTTGATCTTTTGGTGGTGAACGATCTTTTTGTTACAGCGACAGCTGAATATGCGGATTATGTGTTGGCGTTAAAGCACCCCTTTGAGCAGGCGGATGTGTCACGAACAATGGATTTCTACTACCCGGTTCCGTTTATGCAGTATACAAAACCCCTGGTGACGGCGCCCGAGGGCGTTATGGAGGGATTCGAAGTCTTCTGGGAGCTTGCCAAGCGACTTGACGTGGGGCTCGATCTTCCGGGGATTTCCATGGACAAAAAGCCTGACGCGGACGATATGCTGAGTGCACTGCTTGCGGGCGCCGAGGTGCCGTTTGATGAGATTCGAAAACATGAAGGTGGCCATGTTTGGGGAGAATGGGAGCCTGAGGATGGTTGCATCATCCCGCATATGATCGGGCACCCAGATAAACGTATGGCGCTGGGGCACCCCGAAGTCATGGCAGAGCTTCGGGAGGTTCGTGCGGAACCGCTGACAGATACCAGTGGGTATGATGTGGGTGAAAAATGTGCTTTTCGACTTGTGAATTATCGTATGCGGGAAGTGTATTGCACCCAGGGTCAAAATTTGCCGTCGTTGCACCATAAAGCGCCGTATAACCCCGTGCTGATGAATGGGGAGGACATGGTAGCCTTGAAGGTGACAGACGGTGACTGTGTCTTGATAAAAAATGATTTTGGCAGTGTGGAAGGCATTGTAAAAGAAACGGATGCGTTAAAGCCCGGGGTTATCGGTATGGCGTACGGCTGGGGCAACCCTGAAGACACTCGGAACATCCGGGAGAAGGGCTCGAATGTACAGCGTATTATCCCCGACGATTATCGATTTGACCCTGTAACCGGCATTGCGCTTATGACTGCCATACCGGTGAATGTCAGCGCTATGCCAAAACAATCTTAGTTGTGGCTTTTACCGATAAGAAGGCCCCTGGGGTGAATAGAAAGTGGAATTATGCATGAACTACCAGTGATAAAAAGTATTCTCGACATATGTTTGCGACAGGCCGTCCAGTACAAGGTGAGCAAGATCGTGGGTATCCATTTGGAGATCGGCAGATTGAGCGATCTCGAGGAGGAATGGATGCAGAAATATTTTGACTACTTGAGCGAGGGTACCGTCGCAGAGGGTGCCAAAATAAAGGTGGAATGGGTGCCCATTGTCTTACGCTGCACTGAATGCGGGGAATCGTTTGAGGTGGCGGCCAAGGAGCTGTCGGGCGTTGCCTGCCCGAAGTGTCATATTGAAAACAAATTTTCCCTTGTTTCTGGGAAAGAATACCAAATCAAGAACATGGAGGCATATTGATGAGTGATGTGAAATTGATTGAGGTCAAAGAGAACATCCTTTCTGATAATAAGGAGATGGCTGAAAAATTGAGAAGGATGCTTTTTGAAAAAAAGACATTTCTCTTGAATCTCATGGCATCTCCCGGTGCGGGGAAAACGACCTTGATATTGAAGACCATTGAAACCCTTCGGAAGGAGTTTCGGCTTGGGGTTATCGAAGCAGACATCGATTCATCGGTTGATGCAGAAAAGGTCGTTTCTCAGGGGATTGCGGCGATACAACTTCGGACAGGAGGATTTTGCCACCTTGATGCATCCATGGTTTCCAAGGGACTGGCGGCAATGGATCTGGATGGGATTGATATTTTGATTATCGAAAACATAGGGAATCTGGTGTGCCCGGCCGAGTTTGATACCGGTGCCATAAAAAATGCCATGATTTTAAGTGTACCGGAGGGAGATGACAAGCCGCTGAAGTACCCCCTGATGTTCACCGTATGTGACGCACTGGTTGTAAATAAAATTGATTATCTCTCGATGTCGGATTTTAATATACAGGCGATGAAGGACCGGGTCTATGCCTTGAATCCGAATATCCGGATTTTTGAGGTTTCTGCCAAAACCGGCGAAGGTATTGAAGCGTGGGCAAATTGGCTGAAAGAAGAATATAACACTTTTGTAAACCCAACCTAATCCGGCAAAGCCGGAAGTTGTCAGTTGACAGTCGGCAGTTGACAGTCGGCAGTGGACAGTCGGCAGTCGGCAGTCAAGGATTAGAGCAATTTTAAATAACAGAAGATACCTTTCTGCCAAGATACACGCTTTAGGAGTCGGAGTTTATGCCCTTTTTAGGGTGCTTACCTGCGTGGATGTTTTTAAGATAGCTTATGATAATCCGCTGATGCGGGCTGTATTATACAAGAGAAAGGAAACAAACGATGAAAGACATCCAGTGCAGCTATTGCGGAAAAAGAGGTTGCGTTGAGGGTGATTTGGATAGTGCGCCAGCCTTTTGCCCTTCCAGGCTGAAGCCTGAAGTTCTGGCGAAAGCACGTCTAAAATTGGAGGATTCCGAGACAAGCCAGATGGCCCAGGATGTGGCGCGCACCTGGAAGGATCTTGGCAGCAGAAACCGGATCGAGCTTACCATGGATTATGCAAAAGTGCGGGGATACAAACGCTTGGGGTTGGCCTTTTGCACCGGGCTTGCAAAAGAGGCCAAACTGCTGACGAACATTTTGAGAAACGAGGGGTTTGAGGTCCTTTCAGCATGCTGTATGTGTGGTGCGCTCTGCTCTGATGATGCGGGCCTCCCTGAAGCGGACAAGATCATGGCGGGCGCTCGTCAGCCGATGTGCAATCCCATTGGCCAGGCGGCGCTTTTGGACGAAGGCGGAAGCGAGTTAAACATCATGCTTGGGTTGTGCGTTGGTGATGATGTGCTGTTTATCAAGCATTCCAAAGCGCCGGTAACGGTCATTGCTGTCAAGGATTACGCGCTTGCCCACAACCCGCTGGGTGCACTTTATATGGTGGACAGTTTTTTTTCGCGATTGAATGCGGCGACGCCGAAGCCCTAACCACACGGGGTGATTTGGCAAACGACCAAGAGGAGAAAACCAAATGGCGGCAAATAATTATGGCCCGGACACCACCACCACCGAGGTGCTCCAAGGGATTGATCTTTCAGGGAAGACAGCGATTGTGACAGGTGCATCAGGGGGGATCGGCTTGGAAACCGCAAGGGCTCTGGCAAGCGCTGGCGCACGTGTTGTCCTTACCGCACGAAGCAGAGAAAAAGGCGAACAGGCGATTGATACCATAAAAAATGCGTCCCCTGAAGCAGATGTGCTTTTTCAGGAACTTGAGCTCGGGTCCCTTGAAAGTGTTAGAAACTTTGCGGATTCGTTTTTTAAAGCATTTGACCGGTTGGATATCCTGATCGCCAATGCGGGTGTTATGTGTCCTCCGCTGGGGCGAACAAAAGAAGGGTTTGAACAACAGTTTGGCATAAATCATTTGGGGCATTTCGTTTTGGTCTGTCGGCTCGCTCCACTGCTGCTGAAATCCGCACCATCACGTGTTGTGATGGTAAGCTCAGCGGCCCACCGGTTTAGCGATGTTATATTTGATGATGTCAATTACAAAGCCCGTCCCTATGAAAAATGGACCGCTTACGGTCAATCAAAAACAGCCATGATTCTCTTCGTGGTTGAGCTTGACCGAAGATTGCGGGAGAAAGGGGTCATCGCCAATGGGGTCCATCCGGGGGCCATCATGACAGACCTGGGCCGGCATCTCACCGAGGCGGATTGGGAAGGACTTGCCGAAGTGGCGCCGGGTGATGGTGATATTCACTGGAAATCCGTTTCGGCCGGCGCTGCCACCTCTGTTTGGGCAGCGACCGCACCGGAACTCAGTGCAACGGGCGGTCAGTATTTAGAAGATTGCCAAATTGGTGCTCCGGCAACCTCGGCTTCGGCATCGGTTGGGTATGCGCCCTATGCCAGGGATCCTGGATCGGCACGCCGGCTTTGGGAACTTTCAGAGGACATGGTAAAAGAGCGGTTTTCGTTTTGAATTAATGCAGGTTGAAAGGAGACACCGACGATGGAAGACATTTATGAAAAGCTTCGGCAGCATTTTAATGAGGGTGCCATTACAAAACTTCGGAAAACCAAGACCCTGCAACAGATTTTAGAGATACTATTTACGCCTGATCAGGCGGCGATTGCAGTGCAGGTGCCATTGATGATTATGGGGCGGATCAGCGCCGAGGACCTTGCGGAAAAAATGGACCGGCCGCTTCAGGAGACCGGAGAGGCCCTTGAGGAAATGGCCAGAACCGGATTGCTGTATGGTGTAACCGACAAAGAAGATGGCCGGAATTATTATGCCCTGTTTGGGTTGCTGCCCGGCATCCTCGAGAACTATCATGCAGATGGGGTGGACAGCGACCTGCGGCGCCGGCTGGATAAATTGATAGACAAGTATCGCGTCGAGGGGCTTTGGGATGAAATGACCTCATCGGAATATCCGGCATTCAGGGTGATTCCCATCAACGAGAAGGTGGCGGACAAGACAGAGGTGTTACCCTTTGAAGAAATACGCAATACGATCATGGATGCAGACATTATAACGGTCATTCCCTGCATGTGCCGAACCATCTCACGAAAATGCGACCATTTGCTTGAAGTCGATTTTGTGATGGGGGACTGGGCAGCGTATCTTATCAGGTACCGCGGTGCCAGAGAATGGACCAAGGACGAAGCGCTGCAGCGGCTCAAAGAATGTGAGGAGGACGGGCTGATGCATCTTATTGGCAATGCCCAGGCGGGCAACACCATTATCTGTAACTGCTGTGTCTGCTGTTGCATGGCATTGAAAGGATTGACAGAACTCAATAACCCCCGTTCTTTCGTAAAATCGAACTTTTTCCCGCAGGTGGATCTGGACGCCTGCACCTATTGTGGGACATGCCAGAAAAAATGCCCCATGGATGCCATTCGAAAACTGCCTGGCCTTGAGGCAGACGGATCGGATAGCCGGATACTAATTGAAGAGTTTCGGTGTGTCGGATGCGGGTTATGCTCCTCCCATTGTCCGACCGATGCGATTACCATGAAGAAAGTTCGAAACCTCGTTCCTGAACCATCACCGATGGAAATGGTCGAACGCTGGATTCAGGAGAAGGTGTTTTAAATCATGTAACCTGTTGCATCGTGGAAATATCCGTCCACATAGACACCCTCCTGCAGTATAATCAGGACGAGATGGAAAACAACCGTTCGCGGGATCTCGACCGCTAAAAACGAAGCCAGTAAGGAGTACCTTTGGACTCTATACAAGCGGCAATCATCGTCCTTGCGATTCTATGCATTATCGTGGCCTTGTTTGCACTGGGCCTGTTCATTCAGCGTATGCGGCATATCCACGCACAGACGGCATTGCGAACGATTGAGGAGCGATATCTCCGGGCGCTTGAGAGTTCCACTGACGGCATTTGGGACTGGAACCTCCTGTCGGGCGACGTCCTTTACTCAGAACGTTTCCATGAAATTCTGGAATACTCACCCGAGGAATTTCCTGGTACGATCGACGCTTTACGGAATCGGATGCACCCCGAGGATGCTGAGGCCGCCTGGTCAGCCATTGAACGCCATATCAAAGAGCATATCCCATTCCATGCTGAATACCGTTTGCAAACAAAATCAGGTAAGTACATGTGGTTTTCGGCGCGTGGCCAGGCAGTATGGGATGATTTGGGAAGTGCTGTTCGAATGTCCGGGTGGATCCAGGACATTACCCAACGAAAGCTTTCCGAGCTGAATCTAAACAACGCCCTTTTGGAAATCAAGCTGTTAAAAGAACACCTTGAAGCCGAAAGAGCGTATTTGCAGGAAGAAATTAAACTGGAGTACAACCATGAAAATATTATCGGACAAAGTGACGAGATCAATTATGTGCTCTATAAGATTGAGCAAATCGCCGCCACCGATACAACTGTTCTTGTTCTCGGTGAAACCGGAACCGGTAAAGAACTGGTCGCCCGTGCGATTCACAGCTTAAGCCCACGCAAAGAGCGCGCATTGGTTAAAATAAATTGTGCGACATTGCCGGCAACCCTTATCGAGAGTGAGTTGTTTGGCCATGAAAAAGGGTCGTTCACCAGTGCTCATACAAGGCAATTGGGGCGGTTTGAAATCGCCAATGGTGCAACGCTTTTTTTGGATGAAATCGGAGAGCTGCCGATGGCGTTGCAGCCAAAGTTGCTCAGGGTGATTCAGGACGGCGAGTTTGAAAGACTGGGCAGCTCCCATACCATCAAGGTAGATGTGCGGATCATTGCGGCTACCAACCGCAACCTTGAAGAAGGGGTTCGAACGGGTCGCTTCCGAGAAGATCTTTGGTACCGATTGAATGTATTCCCAATCACGGTTCCTCCCCTGCGGGAACGTAAGGGAGATATTGTCCCGTTGGTTGATTATTTTGTAAAAAAAATATCTAAAAGATTGGGGAAGTCCATCGAAAGTATCCCCTCGACCGTGATGACTGCATTGCAGGACTATCAATGGCCCGGCAATATACGAGAGCTTGAGAATGTTCTCGAGCGGGCGGTGATCAACTCTTCTGGACCCAAGCTGAACCTTGTGGATGAACTGAAAAAGCCGAACAAGGAGTTATCAAAGCCTCATCAGACCCTTGAAGATGTCGAACGGAAATATATTGTTCGGGTGCTCGAAGAGGTCCAGTGGAAAGTGAGTGGCAAAAATAGCGCATCTGAAATCCTTGGGCTTGATCGCAGCACATTTCGTGCCCGCATGCGAAAGCTTGGCATCCAAAAACCTTAAATTTATATCCCCCCTATCCGGTTCAAGGTAACCGTGTTTAATCAATCACCACCGAAAAATACACCCTCGGCTCTTCCCTCTACCGAAAAAAGCCCATAATGCGGTTAAATATGACCATTGGTGACATATGACCGTGGGATGTTGTCCGCCTTTCGATGCATGATACAGGACTTTTCATCTGATTCTTCTTAAAAATCAAGGTGGTGAATTACGTAGGCGTATGCGCTGAAATTATGGCACAAAGATTGAAAACATACAAAGTAAGCAGAGATGTGAGAAATTAGATAACGCTGCTGCATTTCCGGCATTCTTAGAGGCGCCTATCCGGCAAGAATGAGAGGACTTAGAGATTGAATCCGACTAACTTATAAAGGAATTTACGTAATGAGACGCAGTAATAAAAACAAGGCATCGATTATACTGACAATGGTTTTAACGCTCCTGTTTTCTTTGAATGCCTCAGGGGAAGAGAGGGGATTAAGCGGCGGAAACAGACAGGGATATGGTTCCTATAAAATGATGGGCCAGGATCCTGACGTCATATTGGATTACGGCCGGGATATGATGCGGTACGGTTTCCATGAAGCGGGAACGCCGGAAAAATTCACCAAGTATCCTGGGTACGAGGGGTATTTAGGCATTGAAACTGTAAATAAATTAAATGCCGAGCAAGAAGCCTTTATCAAAGCGACTGAAGACCTCAGGCAAGCGATATACGAAAAAGAACTTTATTTGAAAGCTGAGCTTGCCAAGAAAGATCCGGATATCTCCATCGCTTTGAGTTTTCAGAAGACTCTCTCTGAAGATAGGGGCAAATACGAGCAGGAAATGATCGCACATTTAATCCGGATGAAGAAGATCAATTTAAAAGCTGAAATAAAATAGGACGGTAATCAAAAATTTAAAAGAGGATGGAGAGATGGAATCCAGCAAGGATCTTATTGATGAAACAAAGATCAACCAAGATTCAAAGCCTGTTGAGGATGCTCTCAACGTGTCCGAGGCGCGCTACCGACGGTTGTTTGAAACCGCACCGGACGGCATTTTGATCATTGATGCTGAAACCGGGCTTATCACCGACGTCAATCCTTTTTTGATGAATCTTTTGGGCTATGGGCGGGAGGATTTTATCGGCAAAGCGCTTTGGAATCTCGGCCCTTTTAAAGATATCCGGGCAAGCCAGTCGGCGTTTAAGGAGTTATTGGGCAGCGGCTACATCCGCTATGAGCATTTGCCGTTAGAAACAAGGGGCGGACGACGCATCGAGGTCGAGTTCATCAGTAACGCTTATCGGGTCGGTCAAAACCGAATGATCCAGTGCAATATCCGAGACAATTCCCAGCATAAACAGGCGGAAAAAACCCGACTCGTGGTTGAATCCCAGCTCAAACAGACGCAAAAAATGGCGGCCGTCGCCACATTGGCCGGTGGGATCGCCCATCAGTTCAACAATGCCCTCACGGTCGTCACAGGTGCCATAAGCTTGCTTGAGGAGGATGGCGTAGACCCAAAAAATGCCAGGTATTTTGAGCTTATGAAAAAAGCGGCGGATCAAATGTCTCGAATAACCACGGAACTTCTGGCATACGCCCGAGGAGGTAAATACGTAGTTGAATCGATGCTGCTGACGGATCTGGTAGAAAAAAGTCTGCCCTTATTTAAATCAACCTTAAAGCCGTCTATTGCCATCGAAACCGAATTGCCTTCCGATTTACCCCAAATAAGCGCCGACAGGGATCAGATGCAGATGGCCCTGCTGGCCATCCTTGCCAATGCCTCGGAAGCCATTGAGACGGAGGGGCTCATCCGGATCATTTGCCGTAAGGAGGTCATGACCCAAGAGAGAGTAAAAGCCTTTGCCGGATTGGCGCCGGGCGTCTACGTCAGCTTGTCCGTAATCGATAACGGCAAGGGAATGGATGAAGAAACGCAAAAACGAGTGTTTGAACCGTTTTTCACCACCCATTTTCCGGGGCGCGGCCTGGTGATGGCGGCGGTCTACGGTTTGGTTAAAAACCACGACGGATGGATTTCAATTGAATCGGAAGTAGGCAAGGGAACAACCGTGTGCATCTATTTGCCGGCGGTTGATTTGATGGCGGAAGCCGTCACCCTTTCGCAATCAACCATGCAAGAAGCCGAACAGGGCGCAACCTTTTAAGTGGAGAGTGTCACCATGACCCATGACCCGATGAATAAGGTATTATCCTACCTAAGCATTATGAAAGAAAATTTGAGCAAACTCAAACTGACGATCGGATTGAAAATAGGGCTTGCCGTACTCGTGCTGCTGGCCGTCGGCTACAACCTCTTTTTCGTTTACGTGCGTCCTGATGAGTTCGGAATCAAGGTGGTGCGCGTCGGTTTGAACCGAGGCGTCAGTAAAGAGATATACCATGCCGGCCTGTCCTTTGTGCTGCCCTTTGGCTTACAGCAGATGCACCGGCTTCCCAAAGGCATTCAGGTGTTGGAGTTGACCAATTTCCCCCAAACCGCGGCCGATTCGGCAAGAAAAGACCGGGCCGCCCACATTCAAACCTCGGACGGCTTTTTTGTCGATGTGGATGTCTCCATGCTTTACCACATTAATGATCCGTATTTGGTTTTTACCACCATCGGTCCAGGCAGTCTCTTTGAAGACAACGGCATTATCCCCAAGGCGGAACCGGCCTTGAAAGAAACCCTGGGGAAGCTGACCACCGAAGAGTTTTACAACAGTCCCATGAGGGTCCAAAAAGCGGAAGAAGCCAAAAATCAGCTTAACAAAGAGTTAAATCTAAAGGGTATCGAAGTCGATCAGGTACTGGTGCGTTATTTCAAATACAGCCCGGAAATCCAGAAGAACATTGAAGAAAAAAAACTCCAGGACCAGATGGTCTTTACCAATCAGGCGGCAGCCCGGGCAGCCACGGAAGAGGCTCAATTGAAAAAAATCGTGCAGGAGGGACTGGTGATCGCCGCCGTTGAGATGGAAAAAGGCATCGCCTATGTGACCCGAAAAATCGCCGAGAAAGATCTTTATGTCCGGAAGATAAAGGCGGAGGCCGATCTTCTGGTGCGACTGGCCGAGGCGGAACAGGTACGCCTGAAAAATGAATCCCTGAAAGGCATCGGTTCCGAGCGCATGGTGGCGCTTAAAATGGCCGATGCCTACAAGGGGTTGGACCTGATTATTCTACCCAGCGACGGTGCCCATGGCGTGAACCCCTTGAACCTGAACAACACGCTGCAATTATTTGACGTTCGTAAAGGAGATGACAAATGAAGCGCTTTTTTATCACAACCATCTTAATGGTCGCCTTGCTCACCGCGGTGGGCTGTGTTCCCCATACTACGGGAGAAACACAGGTCGGTGTCAGAACTCGCAAATTGGGACTTTTCAGCCCAAAGGGGGTTGAGAACGATGTTTACGCTCCCGGTGCCACCTATTTTTTCTTGCCGTATATCAACGACTGGCACGTGTTTGACACCAAGCTACAGAACCTGGAGATGACATTTTCGCAAGTAAGGGGCGATCGGCGAACCCGGGATGATTTGGTGTTTAAAACCATCGACGGCAACGATATCAGTCTGGATGTCATTATCGCCTATCGTATCGATGCGAACAAGGCGCCGCATATTCTTCAGTATGTGGCCCGGAACGACACAGAGTTGCGGGATACCATCGTTCGGACCGTTGCACGCAGCAAACCGCGGGATATTTTCGGCGAACTCAAGACCGAGGCCTTCTATGTGGCTAAATCCCGCGAAACTCAGGCCGAGAAAGCCAAGGATGCGCTTCAGCAAATCCTGGGGCCCATGGGGATCGTCGTGGAAAAAGTGCTGACCAATGACTACCGGTTCAACCCTGAATATACAAAGGCCATCGAGGATAAAAAAGTGGCCGATCAGCAGGTGGAGAAGAACAAATCGGCCCAGCACGCGGCCCTGGAAGAATACAAGCGGAAACTGGAAGAAGCCCGGGGTGAAGTCAACAAAATGGTGGCCGACGCAGACGGTCAGTATCTAAAAGCCAAAATTGAAGCGGATGTATACCAGGAGCAGCAACAGCTTCTGGCCAAGGCGATTCAGGCCGAAGCTGTTGCGGAAGCAAAGGGCATCCAGGAAATGAACAACGCCCTTGCCGGATCAGGTGGTGAGGCGATTGTGAAGCTTAGAATCGCAGAGGCGATTCAGGGAAAGCGCATCATATTGCTGCCGGTTTCTGAGGGGGGGATGAATCTTAAAACCACCGACATCAATCGGTTGATTGAAACATTGGGCGTTAAATCGCTTTCCAACGCGCAACAAATAGCTCCATAGAGATGAACAATCGAAGGGACCATGGAAGGGAAACAGTATGACAATAAACATGGAATCAAAAAAAACCGAACAATTATTGGCCGAGGCCGATGAACTCATTCGGCAGATCAATGCCGATGTCATCAAGGATATGGAAGAAGCGCATCGCTTGCAGTTTGAAAAATACGCGCAACATTTGGATGAAATTAAATCCAAGCTTCAAAATAAGGCTCTGAAGAAGGAGGCCTCGGATATAAAATCCGGCGCCGCCGGTATGCACGATGCGATCATGGATATCGTAAAGGCCATGCAAAACTTCAAAGAAAAGCTCTTTTAATCGGCAACCTGCTATTTTTAAACTTGAGCGGTAGTTGATCGTGGAAAAAGACGGGGAAATGAAAATGGCGAACAAAGGAAATAAAGAACCGATCGGCAATCTGACGGATAAGCTTCGTTCCTTCTTCGGCGTTGGCGATCAACCGAATAATAAAATGGCGCTACCTCCGAAGACGCGTTTCAGCGTGTGGTATTTTGTGTTGGCATTGCTTTTTATCTTTTATCTGCCGCGGTTCTTCTCTTCGACAACGGTGGAAATGATTCCCTACAGTCAGTTTAAGCAATACATCAACGACGGGGTCTTGGAAAAACTGGTCATCGGACCTGAGATAATAAACGGGACGGTGACCGGTTCCCCGGGGCGTGCGTTTTCGACCGTTCGCGTACATGACCCTGATCTCGTGAAGGCACTGGATGAACGCAACATCAATTATTCCGGCCGGTATGAGAACAAATTTCTGAGCGGTCTTCTTTCCTGGGTTCTTCCACTGGGCATTTTTTTTCTGATCTGGCGCTTTGCCATGAAAAAGATGGGCGCGGGGATGGGGGTTATGTCTTTTTCCAAGAGCAAGGCCAAGATTTTTGCGGAGAGCGATACCAAGGTCTCTTTCGAAGATGTGGCGGGAATCGATGAGGCGAGAGAAGAACTCCAGGAAGTGGTTGAATTCCTAAGCACTCCGGAGAAATTTCAAAAACTGGGCGGCAGAATACCAAAGGGGGTGCTTCTGGTCGGCCCGCCGGGCACCGGCAAAACCCTTCTGGCCAGGGCGGTGGCCGGGGAGGCCAAAGTGCCTTTCTTCAGCATCAGCGGGTCCGAGTTTGTGGAGATGTTTGTCGGCGTGGGTGCCGCCCGCGTTCGCGATCTTTTTTCCCAGGCCGCTAATCAGGCGCCCTGCATCATCTTCATCGATGAACTGGATGCCCTAGGCAAGGCCCGGGGAATGAATGTGATGGGAGGGCATGACGAGCGGGAGCAAACCCTTAATCAGCTCCTGGTGGAAATGGATGGCTTTGAAACGAATAAGGGGGTCATCATCATGGCCGCCACCAACCGGCCGGAAATTTTGGATCCGGCATTGCTGCGACCCGGGCGTTTGGACCGGCAGGTTCTGGTGGATCGTCCGGATATCAATGGACGGGAAGCTATTCTGAAGATTCACTCCAAGAATGTGGTGCTGGGTCCGGAAGTCGATCTGCGAGGGATCGCCGGGCGTACGCCGGGCTTTGTGGGCGCGGATCTGGCCAATATCATCAACGAAGCCGCATTGCTGGCTGCCCGAAATAATAAAGAAAAAGTAGAGCTGACCGATTTTGATGAGGCCATCGACCGGGTGGTCGCCGGTCTTCAGAAAAAGAGTCGGGTGATGAATGCGAAGGAAAAAGAAATTGTCGCCTTCCATGAGTCAGGCCATGCGATAGTGGCCGAGTCCGTCGAGTATGCCGATCCCGTGCATAAAATTTCGATTATTCCCCGAGGGATTTCAGCCCTCGGATACACCCAACAGCAGCCGACGGAGGATCGTTATTTGATGACCCGCTCGGAACTACTGGATCGACTGGCCGTTCTTTTAGGCGGCCGTGTTGCAGAGGAGCTGGTGTTTAATGAAATCTCCACCGGCGCCCAGAACGATTTGCAGCGGGCTTCGGACATCGCTCGGGCCATGGTGACGGATTACGGCATGAGTGATTTGCTGGGGCTGGTGAGCTATGAGCGCCCGCGCCAGGCGATGTTTCTCCCGGAAAGTTTTTCTTCCGGCAAAAATTACAGTGAAGCAAAAGCCGCTCAAATTGATGAAGAGGTCGCGCGATTTGTAGAAGAAGCCCATCAGCGGGTGCGAAAAATCCTCGCTGAAAGGCGGACGGTCCTTAATGATTTGGCCGAGCTTCTTTCCCGGAAGGAAAGTGTCCAGGGAGAGGAACTTAGAGAGATGTTGTCGGCATCCAAAGGCGGAGCGGCAACCTCAAAGCCTGTCCAGCCATCCGGTAACATGACCGGAAATGAAGACAAGAAAAATGGCATTGAATAGAATTATTATAAATCAGAATAAATGATGAAAACTTACCAGGACATAAAATCGGCAGCTTACATTGATGCCATCATCCATTATGTTGAACCGCTGTTGGGTGTTCATTTCACGCGCGTCAAAAAAAATCGGTATAATGCGCTATGCCCATTCCACACCGACACCAAAGATACTTTCATGGCGTACGTCAATAAGCAGGATGAGGTTCGGTTCCATTGTTTTGGTGCCTGTAAGGGAGATTGGGACATTTTTGACCTGATCATGTTGCGGGAAAAATGTCGATTCAGAAAGGCACAACAGGTTTGGGCCGAGCATTTGGGAATCGAAGATTTTAAGTTCAGTGGCGGCGTCAGCCCCTGCATTCCTGAGCCGCATGAAACGCCGGAGCCCGATGATACGGTTGTTTTTATCGACCCGAAGAGGCTTGATGAAAAGATCGTTTCTGCTCTGGATGCTGCTGCCCATTTATACAATGATCTTTTGATGGCTAATAAAGACCGGTTCAAGCACATTTGGGATTATCTTGTCTGCCGGGGGGTCGAAAAAAATACCATCGGAAAATTCAACATCGGCTACGCGCCGCCATACAGCGATGAACAGTATCAAGGTAGGGCGCTCACCACCGACTTCTTCCCACGCTTTGAAAAGGATTCCGGGGTCTTAAATGTCTTCTCGGATAGCGGATTGGTCAGATGTTTGAACGATAAGACCGTCAAGGGATACGGATATTATTGTCGGCAAGTCGATTTTAAACGGAAAGATACGGTTTTAAGAAATTACGGTGATTTTCTCGCCGGGCGGATAGTTTTCCCCATTTATGATGCAGACGCCTGCCTGACCGGGTTAATCGGCAGACGCCCGGACGACAAGGGCGTTCGCCGGCTCAAACACCAGAACAGAGAAGTTCCTCTTTCCGCCGGGAGTTGGCTTTACGGTATTGAAAAAGCCGTTCGGCATATCCGGCAATACCGAACGATCATACTGGTGGAGGGCATCTTTGATTTTTTTGCCTTCTACAACCTGCTCCAAAACCAGGACAAAACGGTGGTGGTTTCGACATTGGGTTCCTATCTTTCCCCTGAGGCGGTGAACTTCCTCGAAGGCCTCAATATCAAGCACTTCATTGTTGCCTTTGACTGGGACGGGGCCGGCAGAAACGGCATCGAACGGGTTGCGGCCAAACTAGGGGGATGGGTCTATTACCTTGGCGGGTTGGCGGAAGGTCAGGACCCCTACGACATGTTAAACCCGTTGGTTGACACCATCGGAGAATTTTCCCTGAAACACAAAAAGACCGAGGCACACTGCACCGACAGAGAATAGGAGGTAAGAATGGCGGATATTTTGAGAAGTAATGTTTAGACATATGTCAGAAAACTGATCGCAAAAGAATTCAAATGTAAAAACAATGAAGAAAAAGTTCTTTCGGAACACCGCGAAAAAGATACGGGGGAACTTTAGGACGGGCAACATCGACCATCATGCAATAATCTACTAACGAAAGAAAAACGTAATGAAAGATAGGGTATGAACTTTAAACTGATCCTCGGCGTAATAGTGGCCGGCCTGGCAGTAGTCTTCATCATCCAAAATGCTGCGGTCGTAGAGCTTACCTTTTTGGCTTGGACCGTGTCGATGTCCAGGGCATTGCTAATGTTTTTTATTTTATCCATAGGCTTTATTCTGGGCTGGGTGCTGCACGGCGTCTTCGGAAGAAAAAAGACACAGACCGTTTAAAAACAACTCGCGTTTAGCGAAGTCCTTGGCAAAGGCCACCTGAATGCTGAGAAAAAGGACAACCCTGCTGTGACCCGAATGATGCCAAACAATCAGATCACCCTGTTGCAAAACGGAGAGATTTATTTTCAGGCGATCGAAGCGGCGCTGGACCGGGCGGTGAATGACATTTACCTGGAAAGCTATATTTTCGAAAATGACAATACCGGACGACGCATTGCCGAAGCGCTCAAGCGTGCAGCCCTTCGTGGTGTAAAAACCCACATGCTGATTGATGGATTCGGTTCGTCCAGTTTTCCGAAAACTATGGTCGATACCCTTGAGGCTGCCGGCGTCATTGTGCTGAAGTTTCGGCCCAAGACATCGCCCTGGACCCTGCGGCGGCGGAGATTGCGTCGCTTGCACCGAAAAATTGTGGTCGTTGACCGGACGATTGCCTTTGTCGGAGGCATTAATATTATCGATGATTTTGAAATACCTGGTCAAACATCGATGCGTTTTGACTACGCGGTAAGTGTGGAAGGGCCACTGGTGGAAAAAATTCACGATGCTGCCCGCCAGGTCTGGTCGCGGGTGGCCCGACCCCGCTCGCGACCCGACTGGAGCCGGGAAAGCAATAGCCAAGCTCCTTTAACCGAATCCAGGGGCCGTATGCAATCAGCTTTTCTGATACGGGATAACTTCCGCCACCGTCGCGATATTGAAGATGCCTATCTAAAGGCAATTGAACAGGCGCAATTTGAAATCATTCTTGCAAGTGCCTACTTTTTGCCCGGGTTGAATTTTCGTCATGCGCTTTTGAATGCTGCCGGGCGCGGAGTCCGGGTGGTTTTGCTGCTACAAGGAAAGATGGATCACCGAGTGCTGCATCATGCCTCACATGCTCTATATGGCAATTTTTTCGATGGAGGGATTGAGATCTACGAATACCACAAGAGCATCATGCACGCCAAAGTGGCTGTGATTGATGAACATTGGGCTACGGTGGGCTCCTCAAATCTTGATCCTTTCAGCCTGTTGCTATCTCTCGAAGCAAATGTCGTTATTGAAGATGAAAGCTTTGCCAAAAAATTAAAGTTTAGCCTGGAGGAGGCCATTAAGATTGAAGCGCGGCGAATACTTGAGAATAAGTGGAGAGGGCAGCCTATTCGGCATCGTGTGGCGAGTTGGTTAAGCTACGGCTTGGTCCGATTTATGATAGGAATGGCGGGATATGCGCCGGGGAAAAAGTTTGATCGGAGTTAATCGATTTAAACAAAAAGGAGGAACAGATACAAATGACAACATTTTTTAACGGGACATGGGATGTTTTTGCAATACGATTACGGCATTGTTACCGATGCTAATTGGCGCCATCATGATTTATGTGGTGGGTATATTTAAACTTCATAATTAAATGAGGGGGGATTATGTTTAGAAAATCATTAAGCGAGTTGGATATAGCAACCCAGACTGCAGTGGAGCAAGCGAGGGATACAAACTTTTTTGAGCCCGGTACAACCGGCCGCGGGGTTTATCCTTTCATCAATTTGTTTGAGAAGGACGGGGACTTGGTTTTGGCCGCTGAATTGCCTGGAGTAAAAAAAGAGGAGTTGACTTTGGAAATAAGAGAAGACGTTCTGCGTCTGGCCGGTGCACGTAAAATTGAGTATGGCGAAGATTGCAGTTGCCATCGTCTGGAACGTAAAGGGTTAAACTTTGATCGTTCCATAAAACTCCCTTTTCGTATTGAGGGGGGCAAGATCCAGGCGGAATTTAAGAATGGAATGTTAATGGTGGTCTTGCCAAGGGCGGAGTCAGACAAACCCAAGCAAATTGCGATCAACTAATTTAGATGAATAAGGAGGATACCATGGCTGAGAATAAAATAGTCACCAAAACCGAAGCTCAAGATCTGCAAAAGCAGGAGCATAAAGAAGAACGAACTGTCGCGGGACGGTTTTTTATTCCACAGACCGATATTGTAGAAAATAAAGAAAGTCTGGTTATCACGATGGATCTGCCTGGAGTGAAGAAAGAGGATGTGAGCATTAAATTGGAGAATAACCTACTTGAGGTGGAAGGCCGGATTGACTATGCACCTTATGAGAAACTCAATCCTGTCTATGCTGAATACAACATAGGCAATTATGCACGAAGTTTTACCGTCACCAATGCGGTAGATACCAGTAATATCGAGGCGGTGCTTAGAGAGGGCGTCCTATCCCTGACGCTGCTCAAGGCGCCTGAAGCAAAACCGAGGGTAATTTCCGTCAAATAAAACACTTAGTAGGAACATGCTGCGTTGGTTCCAGCGTATCAGCGTTCCTACTTAAATTAGTTTCCTCAAACGCTCTCTTATTGGAAAGTTATATTCCAAAAGTGTGGAAGGAGTTCTGAACCGTTAGCCGGGTCGCTATCGCTCCATCCCTTACGAAAAAGAGCGAGAGAAAGTAAGATTTCCTAAAAAGGAGAAAGACCATGAAATCAATCACAAAAGACAACGTTACAACAAAGAAGAATTTGGCCATTAAAAAAGTTATGTCGTTCTTACTCATGTCGGTGATTTTAATTATACCGTCTGTTTTATTTGCCCAGCAAGAAAAAACACAAATGCCCGTCGTTCCGGCCCCGGCCCCGACATCCTTTGAGCATAATCAGGGAATGCCGGAGATGCAAATGAAAGAATGCGACGGGATGATGTCAAGGATGAAGGAAATGGATGCCCGGTTGGACGCAAAAGTAGCCGTCATGGATGCAGCAAAGGGGACTCAAAAAGTAGAAGCCATGGCATCCGTCATAAAGGAAATGGTCTCCCAGCGAAAGGAGATGCAAGAGCACATGATGAGGATGCATGACATGAAGAAGATACATGGCATGGGAAAGGGCCACATGATGGAACATATGAAACCCGAGATGGAAAGTGACAAAGATTTGGGAAATGATAGGTAAAAAGAGGATGCAAATGGGCCAATACAATCTGAACCGCATCTTTAAACCGCGCCATGTTGCGGTGGTGGGTGCCAGTGAAAAAGCGGGAACCATCGGCAACGCGCTGATGAAAAATCTTATTGACGGCGGGTTTTCCGGAAGGTTGCTGCCGGTGAATCCAAAATATAAGACCCTCCACGGGCATGAATGCTTCGGATCGGTTTCCGCCCTGGAGACGGGAGTGGATCTTGCGATTATCGCCACGCCGATTCAAAGCGTTGCCGATATCGTGAGTGAATGCGTCGATAAAAAGGTCGGCGGCGCCGTTATTATTTCGGCGGGGGGCAAGGAGGTTGGTGAAAAGGGCAGAGAAATAGAAGAAAATATTCGGCGGATTGCTTGCGGGGGCGGACTTCGAATCGTGGGACCGAATTGCATGGGTATTATTCGGCCCGGCGTAAACCTAAATGCCAGCTTTGCCTCCGAAATGCCTGTGGCCGGAAATCTGGCATTTGTTTCCCAGAGCGGTGCTATTTGTTCGGCGATTCTGGACCTGGCTTTTAAGGAGCGCATCGGCTTCAGCCATTTTGTCAGCATCGGCTCCATGCTGGACGTTGATTTTGGAGACATGATCGATTATCTCGGAAATGACCCAACGGCAAGAAGCATTCTACTGTATATCGAAAGCCTGACGAACTTCCGAAAATTCATGAGTGCTGCGCGTTCCGTGTCCCGGATCAAACCCATCATCGTCCTGAAATCAGGTAGAAGCCCCGCCGGCGCAAAGGCCGCCGCATCCCACACGGGCGCCATGGCCGGCGAAGATGCGGTGTATGACGCCGCCTTTAAGCGCGCCGGCATTGTGCGTGTGGATACCATCGAAGAACTTTTCGATTGTGCGGAGTTGATGGCAAAGCAACCCCGACCGCGCGGTCCCCGACTGGCCATCCTTACCAATGGCGGGGGGCCGGGCGTGATGGCAACAGACACCCTCGCCCGGTATGGGCAAGAACCCGCACCCCTTGACTCTGAAACCATACAAGCGCTCGATGCGTTTTTGCCACCCTTCTGGAGCCGGGGGAACCCCATCGATATTCTCGGGGATGCTTCTGCCCAGAGGTTTGGCCGCGCACTCGATATTTGCTTCAACGCTAAAAATTTGGACGGGGTGCTGGTCATCCTTGCCCCCCAGGCTCTTACGGAACCCCTTGCAGTCGCCGAGGCCCTGGCCTCCGCCGTGAAAGGGCGCCGGTATCCGGTGTTTAGCTGCTGGATGGGCGGTAAAAGCATTGGGCCTGCCGTGGAAATTTTAAATGAGGCGGGAATCCCAACCTATGATACTCCGGAACGGGCGGTGAAAGCGTTTCTTTACATGGTTGAATATGCCCGAAACCTTGAACTGCTTTTGGAAATACCACCGAAAGTGATTGGGCATATGGTGTTCGATCAGGAAAAAGCCCGTCACCTGATTTCCGGAGCGCCCACGCAAGAATTTATGCCGGAATCCGATTCAAAGGAATTGCTCATGGCGTATGGCCTGCCTGTGATCAAAACGGAAACGGCAACAACCGAGGCCCAGGCTTCGAGTACCAGCCGCAAATTGGGATACCCACTGGTTATGAAATTGCACTCTCCGGATATCACCCACAAGACCGATGCGGGCGGCGTTCGTCTGGATTTGCGAAGCGACGCGGAGGTTGGCGAAGCCTACCGACAAATTATGTCTTCTGCTCGCCGGTATAAACCCGATGCCCGGATTGAGGGGGTAACGATTCAACCCTATTATTCAAATCCGGATTTTGAAATTCTTCTGGGCGCCAAGCGGGATCCCAGTTTCGGCCCGGTGATTCTTTTCGGAATGGGCGGAATTTACACGGAGGTCTTAAAAGACAGGGCACTGGGACTTCCTCCCATGAACCGGCTACTCGCCCGTCGACTCATGCAGGAAACCAAAGCATACTCCCTGTTGCAAGGATACCGGAACCGCCCTGCTGCCGACATGGAGCAGCTCGAAGAAATGATTATCAGGCTCTCCCAACTCCTGATCGATTTCCCCGAAATTGCCGAACTGGATATGAATCCCGTTCTGATCAAGGACGGCAATTGCGTTGCGGTTGATGCCCGAATCCTTGTTTCACCGCACGATAAGCCATCATCGCTGCATCTGGTGATCGGCCCCTATCCGGAAGAGGATGAATCCCACATGATCAGCGTTGACGGGCGCCGAATTTTTATCCGGCCCGTCAAGCCCGAGGACGCCCCGCTTTTTACGGCGTTGTTCAAGGTGCTTTCCCCCACGACGATTTATTATCGTTTCTTCGGGCCGTTAAAAAAATTAAAGCCGGAGATGCTGGCCCGGTTCACTCAGATCGATTACGACCGGGAAATTGCGCTGGTTGCCCTGGATGAAGATATGGATGAAAATTCTGAGACCAGCCGCATGCTGGGGGTTGCAAGAATCATCGGGGATCCGGATGGGAAAACGGGGGAGTTCGCCGTTCTGGTGGGAGACACCTGGCAAGGCAAGGGTATTGGTTCGAACCTGCTGGAAAAATGCTTGTCAATTGCCGAAAAGCAAGGCTTTGAAAAGGTTCATGGCATCGTTTTGCAGGAGAACAAGAATATGCTCACCCTCGGACAAAAACTGGGTTTTGAAATAAAAAAAACTCCCGACTGCGGAGACATTGAGTTGGTTATAAATTTCGAAGGGAACAGGACATGACGTTAATAGAAAAAATTCAAAGCATATTTCCGCAGGCCGCCGATATACCGGGACCTTTTTTAAAGGACATTCCCTGCATTCAGACCGGCTATCTCATTAACGGTGAGATTCGAGACTGGGACGGTCCTCGCCAGAAGGTGCTTTCTCCCGTTTGGGTAGCGGGCGGCACCGGCCCGAAGCCTTTTTTAATTGGTGAATATCCGCTGTTGACGGAGACGGAAGCATTGGGGGCCCTTGGTGCGGCGGTTGCCGCCTATGATCATGGGCGGGGTTTGTGGCCGACCTTTTCAGTAGCCGAACGAATTGAACACATGGAGCGGTTCGTTTTTCAAATGATCGAAGTAAAGGACCGGGTTGTACGATTTTTGATGTGGGAGGTGGGGAAATCTATTCAGGATTCGGAAAAGGAATTCGACCGAACCATTAAATACATTAACGATACTCTCGCCGCGCTTAAGGATCTCGATCGAATTTCTTCCCGGTTCACCATCGAGGAAGGAATTATCGGTCAGATTCGGCGCGCCCCCTTGGGCGTTGTGCTCTGCATGGGGCCGTTCAATTATCCGCTCAACGAGACATTCACCACCCTGATACCGGCGCTTGTCATGGGAAATACCGTGATCTTAAAGCCACCCAAGCACGGCGCGCTTCTTTACGCACCTCTTCTGGTGGCCTTCCGGGATGTTTTTCCGAAAGGCGTCATCAATATTATCTACGGTGAGGGGAGAAAAGTGATTCCCCCGCTCATGGCATCCAGCAAAATCAACGTGCTGGGGCTGATCGGTACGAGCAAGACGGCAAATGCTTTGAAAAAACAACATCCCAACCCCAATCGCCTTCGTTGCGTCCTGGGGTTGGAAGCTAAAAACCCGGCCATCGTGCTGAAAGGCGCCGATCTTGATTCAGCCGTGAGGGAATGCGTTCTCGGCTGCCTATCCTTTAACGGACAGCGCTGCACGGCGCTTAAAATTCTCTTTGTGGAAGCCGCCATCGCAGACGAGTTTCTTGAACGCTTTGCTGCGGCCGTTAACGCGCTGTCCTTTGGGATGCCATGGCAGGAAGGGGTTTTCGTGACACCGGTCGCGGAAAAAGGCAAGACGGATTACTTGCGGGAACTCGTGTCGGACGCTGTGGCAAAAGGCGCCCGGGTTGTCAATCCGGATGGGGCAACAATTTGCGGCAGCTTTTTTTTTCCGGCTGTCCTGTATCCGGTTCACCATAGAATGAGAGTGTACCATGAAGAGCAGTTCGGCCCGGTGATTCCCGTCCTGCCCTTTGACACAATTGATGAGCCCATTGAGTACATGATCAATTCGAACTTCGGCCAGCAAGTCAGCATTTTCGGAAGTGGTCCGGACCAGATTGCACGATTGATAGATCCGCTGGTAAACCAGGTCTGCCGGGTCAACATCAACAGCCAGTGCCAACGGGGACCGGACACGTTTCCCTTCACGGGTCGAAAGGATTCCGCGGAAGGAACCCTTTCCGTCTCCGATGCCTTGCGGGTTTTTTCCATTCGAACCCTGGTTGCCGCCAAGCAAACGGATTTGAACAAACAGATCATTACCCGCATCGTGCGGGATCATAAGAGCAAATTTTTGGCGACTGACTTTATTTTGTAAAAGGCATGGGTACCACATTGTTTAATGTATGAAAGAAAACGGAATGGGTTATGGCTACAAAATATCAAGATTACTATAAAATGTTTGGGCTTGAGCGAAATGCAACAGCAAAGGATATCAAAAAAGCCTACCGGAAATTGGCTCGAAAATATCATCCGGATATTAACAAAGAAAAAACAGCTGAAGAAAATTTCAAAAAAGTTACCGAGGCCTATGAGGTGCTGAAGGATCCTGAAAAGCGAAAGCTTTATGATCAATTGGGAGATGAATGGAAAAATGGACAGGATTTTAAGCCGCCGCCTGAATGGAAACATCAACATTTTGATACAGAATCTGATCAGGGAGAATTTAATAATAGCAAAGGGTTCAGTGATTTTTTCGAAGCTTTATTTAGAGCTAACACCGGGCAACAGGGGCAGTCAAATGATTTTGCCTATGGAAGTTGGAATTTGCGAGGGCAAGATCATGAAGCAAAAATAGAAATTAGTTTGGAAGAAGCCTATTCGGGTGCGACTAAAGGTATCAGTCTGCAGAGTTTCGAAATCGATGCCGGAGGACAGGTGAAGCCGGTGCCTCGGAACTACCAAGTTAAAATTCCAAAGGGAGTTAACGACGGAACTAGAATCCGTATGACAGGAAAGGGAGGCCCCGGTGTGAACAGCGGACCGCCCGGTGATTTGTACCTAAAGGTCAATTTTATTCCCCATCCCCGATTTAAAGCCGTCGGGCATAATCTGAACATGGATGTACCGATTACGCCTTGGGAAGCTGCACTTGGGTCCTCAGTAATCGTCCGGCTGCTGGATGGGGAGATACAGTTGAAAATCCCGGCCGGTATCCAATCGGGCAAAAAAATGCGAATCAAGGGAAAAGGCATGCCTAAAAAAATGAATGGCCATGGTGATCTTTATGCATGCATTATCATTGTGATGCCGCAGACATTGACCCAAAAACAAACGGAGTTGTTTGCCGAACTATCCAAAATATCTGATTTCAATCCGCGTGATTCATAATGGAGACTACAGATGACGAGAAATTATTATCATATTATTCATTACCAACATAATCATTACCAGACATCTTCCGAGCTTGTTTCGATAGATGAGCTGGCGAGGTTATCCAAACAGCACCTCGATATGATCAAATTAATGGTCGATTGGGGGCTAATCGAACCTTCCATAACGGATCCGCAACCTCTTTTCTTTGAAGCTACGGTTCCTATAATCTGGAAAATTATGCGTATACGAAAAGATTTGGGGGTAAACTGGTCTGGTATCGGTGTCATACTCACCCTTTTGGAACGAGTTGAAAGTCTGGAAAAAGAAGTTGCGCGATTGGAACAAAACTCCAATATCCTTAAGTAGATTCATATGGAGGACCCTATGATAGAAACATTTATGGAAAAGATTAAAGGTTCGGCTTTGAAAAGCATGGAGCGAATAGGTGATCAGAGTCGTCGATTTCGGGAAATTGTTTATGGAAAGGGCATGGAAGCATTTAGCCGTATTAATCCCAAGACAAACAAGATCAAGGACAAAATGAATCATATGAGAGATTCCATTCGGAAAAAGCATTGATGGCAAAGTCTGCTGAAAAAGGTAAAAAGGCAATTGCCCCTCCGGTGGAAGTAGACAGCACCGTAGGAGCCGGGGATTCCGTGGTGGGGGGATTTGTACTGGCATTCTCCCAGGGCAAAGACCTTGCGGACTGTGTTCAATTCGCCTGCGCCGCTGGAACGGCAACCGCGCAAACACCCGGGACGGAGCTTTGCCATCGCGTGGATGTTGAAGATATTTTATCCAGGGTTCAGCTATCAAATATATAAGCACCGATATCATAGCATATTTAATCAAGGAGGGCTCACGCAATGGCAGCAAAAGAGATAAAATATAGTGCAGAGGCAAGGGAGATGATGATGAAAGGTGTGAATATTTTGGCCGACGCGGTGCAGGTAACCCTTGGACCGAAAGGACGAAATGTTCTCATCGACAAACCCTGGGGGGCGCCAAAGATCACCAAAGACGGCATAACCGTCGCCAAAGAGATTGAGCTGAAAGACAGGTTCGAAAATATGGGCGCACAGATGGTCATGGAAGCTGCCGGCAAAACATCCGAGGCGGCGGGAGACGGCACCACCACGGCGACCATCCTGGCCAGGGCCATTTATCGTGAAGGCGCCAAGCTCATAGCGGCCGGTGTGAACCCCATGTCCATTAAGCGGGGCATTGACAAGGCCGTTGTTCTGGTAATTGAAGAACTCAAAAGAATATCCATACCGACAAAGGATAGAAAAGATATCTCCCAGGTGGGCACCATATCGGCAAACAACGACCGTGCCATCGGCGACATTATCGCTGATGCCATGGAAAAAGTGGGCAAGGAAGGAGTTATTACCATAGAGGAGGCCAAGGTCATGGAAACGACGTTGAAGATTGTTGAAGGAATGCAAGTTGACCGCGGTTATCTGAGCCCGTACTTTGTCACCGAGCCGGAGAAGATGGAAGTTCACTTGGAAGAACCCTATCTGCTTATACATGAAAAAAAGATCGGTACTATGAGAGATCTGCTTCCCATTTTGGAGCAGGTTGCAAAAGCCGGCAAACCCCTCCTGATTATGGCGGAAGATTTTGCAGGAGAGGTACTAACCACCCTGGTGGTGAATAAACTGAGGGGATCCTTGCATTGCGCGGCGGTCAAGGCTCCGGGCTTTGGTGACAGTCGAAAGACAATGTTGGAAGATATCGCTGTCCTAACAGGGGGCCGCGTGATCAGTGATGAAATGGGTGCCAAGCTGGAAACGATCACTCTGGATGACTTGGGCACAGCCAAGCGCATTACTGTGGACAAGGATAACACGACAATCATCGACGGAGGCTGCGACCGCAACGCCTTGGAGGGGAGAGTCAAACAGATCAGGGCTCAAATCGAAGAGACCACCAGTGACTACGACAAAAAAAAGCTCCAGGAACGCCTGGCAAAATTGGCCGGGGGGGTGGCCGTTATCCATGTGGGGGCTGCGACGGAGACCGAAATGAAGGAAAAAAAGGACCGGGTTGAGGATGCCCTCAATGCCACGCGTGCAGCCGTAGAGGAGGGTATTGTCCCTGGTGGCGGCATCGCCTATATGCGTGCCGTGAAAGTTCTTGAAAAGGTCCAGTTTCCGGGCAACGAACAGCTGGGGGTTGCCCTTGTTAAACGTGCTCTTGAAGAGCCTATGAGGCAGATCGCCAACAATGCCGGTTTCGAAGGCGCTATAGTGGTAAACCGGGTTATGGAAGGCACGGGCAATTTTGGCTTCAATGCCGAAACAGGGACTTATGAGGATCTTGTGAACGCCGGCATTATGGATCCGACAAAGGTAACACGATTTGCGCTTCAAAATGCTGCGTCTGTGGCCGGCCTTTTCATGACCACCGAAGCAATGATTGCCGATAAGCCCAAAAAAGGGATCTCCCAGGGGCCCGCTATGTCACAGGAAGATAGGTATTAACGAATCACTGAAAAAGGAGGTAATTATGAAACTCACCAAATCGGGATTGGAATTAAAAGAAGTAATTGAAAAGGCGATTAATAATTGTGTCATTACCAACAGCGAGTATGAGGAAATAATGAAGATGGCAAGCAAAGACGGGGTCATTGATGATCATGAGCAGCGACTGCTCAGCCAACTCCAGGGGTTGCTGGGAAATGGTACGTTAAAGCGGGTTAAAGGCTAAACCGTAGACGCTTTGCTTGGGTGCGGGCCACGCGCGAAATCCCGGGCAGGGGTTCCGTTGTGTCCCACTCAGGCTTTTCAATTCATCATCCGTGGGCTGGAAAACCGGACCAACATGTTATCCCTGAAGAGGAAATGATCCTGATGCTTGTCAATTCCCGACAACTTGTGAATGAGGTCAACAACACAAAGAAGCTTGACGAAGCCCTGTCGCTTGTAGTGAAACGGACGAAATCTTCCATGGATGCAGATGCATGTTCCGTCTATCTAAATGAAACACAAACCGACCGGTATCTTCTGATGGCGGCCGATGGATTGAATCCGGATGTGGTCGGTACGGCGCGAGTAACTCGTAGTGAAGGGTTGGTGGGCTGGGTGGCCGCACATGAAGAAGCCATCAACCTTTCGAACGCAGCAGACCATCCCGGCTTCCGCCATATTCCGCAAGTCGGGAACGAGTCTTTTCAAGGCTTTATGGGGGCACCCATCATTCATCATGGCCGTGTCCTGGGAGTCCTGGTGGCCCAGAAGATAGAGAAACGATGCTTTGACGATGACGAGGCGGCTTTTTTCACGACACTTGCAACCCAGCTCGGTTGGGCCATCAATCACCTGTTGGCGAAATGGGATTTCAGCAAGCAACTAAACGGACCCTCCCGGGGAAGAATTTCTATCCGGGGTATTCCGTGCGCGCCAGGCATTGCTATTGGTAATATTGTGCTGTCGCAACCCGTGGACCTGCCATCAACACCCGATCGAAAAGCACCCGACATCGATACGGAAGAAAAAGCCTTCCAGGCCGCTGTGGTCGCAACCAAACAAGAATTGCGCGAAAGCAGTGACCGTATGAGCGGCTATCTGCCCGCCGAGGCGCATTCCCTGTTCGATGCATACGCAATGATGCTTGAATCCGACCGGCTGATTGCCGCAACGGTTGCACGGATCCGAAACGGGCAATGGGCACGAGGCGCGTTAAGCGACACCATTTTGGAGCTTGCGCAGGTCTTTGAGCAGATGGATGATCCGTATCTTGCCGCACGCGCCGAAGATATCCGCAGCATTGGCCGTCACATTCTACTCCATTTGCAGGGGAACCCTCCGGCGCAGGGCGAGTATCCGAAGCAGTGCATTCTGGCGGGAACGGAGCTCAGTCTGGCTGAAATTTCGAATGTTCCCCGGGACCGGCTGTTTGGCATCATCTGCATGAAAGGATCGGCGTTATCCCATACGGCGATCATTTGCCGTGCATTGGGGATTCCGGCTGTGATGGGGCTGGCTGATCTTCCGATCGGCTATTTAGAGGATTGTGAGATCGCCGTTGATGGTAGCCGGGGAGTTGTCTGCCTCAACCCGTCGGTAGCCGATATCAATAAGTTTCGACAACGCATGAAAGAAGAACAAGCCATCTTTGCCCAAGGCGAAACGCTTCGCGATCTTCCCGCGCAAACCCTGGACGGCGTATCGATTCCACTGTATGTGAATTTAGGGATTGGCGCGGAAGACATATCGACGCACGCCGATGAATATGAGGGCGTAGGCCTCTATCGCACGGAGTTTTTCTTTATTGCGAGGGACACGCTTCCCACAGAGGACGAGCAATATGCGCTTTACCGAAATTTGCTTGAATCCTTTGCGCCAAAGCCGGTGACGATTCGCACCCTTGATGCCGGCGGTGACAAGAAGCTGCCTTTTTTTCCCATCGCTGAAACCAATCCATTTCTCGGCTGGCGTGGGATACGCTTCACCCTCGATCATCCGGAGATCTTCCTGACGCAACTTCGGGCGTTGTTACGAGCCAATTCGGAGCTTAATAATTTACAGATCCTTTTTCCCATGATCAGCAGGGTAAGCGAGATTGATAAGACTCTTGGTTTAGTGGACCGTGCGTATTTGGATTTGACGGCGGAAGGCCGAGCGGTTTCAAAACCTAAAATAGGCGCCATGATCGAAGTGCCTTCGGCGGTCTATTTAATTGCCGCACTGTCTAAACGAGTGGATTTTTTCTCCATCGGAACGAACGATCTTACCCAGTATTTATTGGCCGTGGACAGAAACAATCCTCGAGTTCATGGCGTCTACGATAATTTGCACCCTGCCGTCATCCATGTCATTCACGACATCGTCCAAAGAGCGCATCTTCAAAACAAGCCGGTCGGCGTATGCGGTGAAATGGCCGGTAACCCTGCAACCGCCCTTTTGCTGTTGGGCCTCGGCATTGACTCGCTAAGCATGAACCCTTCCAGCCTCCCACGTGTTAAATGGACCATTCGTAGCTTCACCGGGCAGCAGGCGCGCGAGCTTTCCAATAAAGCACTGGAGAGCGAAAATGAAGCGGATACGCACCAGTTGCTGAACAATGCATTGAGCGCAGTCGGCCTGAGCGCGCTCGTCTGCGTAAATTGACAAATTATTCGCTATAAGTCCGGCGAAGGGGCCAGCATATTTTCTTCTTCATGAAAAGACCCTATTATCAGGGACAATTGCCGAGTGTTTAGGAGATGTTTAGGAAGATGAAATTTAACACGTGGTTCAAGACACAGTCGTCATTTAGTGAAACCGAGACAGAATTTGCATTAAAATATATAATCGGGGACGGTGTTGCGTCACAGGTAATGAACATATTGACCGGAGGTGCATTTCTTGTTGCTTTTGCTGTAAATCTCGGGGCTTCCAACTTTGTGATCGGCCTTTTGGCGGCAATTGGTCCACTGGCACAGTTACTTCAGTTACCCTCAATTCTCTTGGTTGAAAAAGTTCGTAACAGAAGACTTATTGTTGTTGTCGCAGCGACTTTAAACAGACTTTGCTGGCTGATCATTGCCCTTAGCCCGTTTGTTTTTCCACCCGATGTTGCGCTCGGTGTGTTGCTTGTATTGCTTATTTTAGTTTCTGCGTTTGGCGCAGTTTCCGGGTGCAGCTGGAGTTCATGGGTGAAGGATATTATCCCGGAAAATAAAATGGGCGCTTTTTTTGCAAAAAGGATGCGTATCAGCACTGCTTTCGGAATTGCTTTAAGCATTATTGCCGCCATATATCTTGACTTTTGGAAGAAACAATTTCCGGATAATGAATTAATAGGCTACTCGATCCTATTGTTGGCAGGTTTTGCAGCGGGTGTAATCAGCCTTTTTTTCCTTTCAAAGACCCCGGAAATACAGATGCAGGAAGTAAAGAAAAAGCAGAAAATTCTAAAACTTCTTTCACAGCCATTCAAAGATGAAAACTTTAGAAAGCTAATCGCCTTTATGTGCTCATGGAATTTTGCGGTAAACCTTGCAGGACCTTTCTTTATGGTTTACATGCTTAAAAGGCTAGGCTTGAGCATGTCATTTGTTATAGGTCTTTCTATAATCAGCCAGATAATGAACTTTTTGTCCCTCAAAATATGGGGCAGGTATACGGATCGCTTCAGCAATAAATCCGTTCTTGCCATCAGCGGACCACTATTTATCGTATCGATACTTGCCTGGACATTTACCACAATGCCTGAAAAGTATTTTTTTACAGTTCCTTTACTTATTATTATTCATGTTGTCATGGGTATATCTTCGGCGGGGGTATCCCTTGCTTCAGGAAACATCAGTTTGAAACTTGCCCCAAGGGGGGAAGCAACCGCCTACCTTGCAGCCAATTCTATTGCCAATTCAGTAGCGGCGGGAATAGCTCCTGTCCTTGGAGGAAAATTTGCGGATTTCTTTTCGGGAAGAGAACTGGCCTGGGCACTTAAATATACCAGCCCATCAGGCGAATTTGATATGCTGACGTTGAATCTTCAGCAGTGGGATTTCTTTTTTGCACTCGCCTTTATTATCGGATTGTATGCGCTTCACCGACTTGCAATGGTAAAAGAACAAGGAGAGGTCGATGAAAAAATTGTATTGCAGGAATTATATACCGAAGTAAGGACCCAGGTAAGAACACTTTCGTCTTTTGAAGGAATAAAACAGATGGTAAGCTTCCCGATCATTATCCTAAAAAATATTACTGAAAGGATAATGCCCAGCGACAAATGACGAGCAGAAAAAAACTCTTATAAGGCCGGGCTTTCACCTGGGACAGTTGTCTATATCTAAAAAAACAAAAAGGACTGAATGCTCAAGTTTCGATGTTTTTTCATTCGACGTTGGGTGTTGAGCGTTTCCGCCGACGGCGGATGCATCTCTTAATATCCTTTTACACGAATTCTAAATGCAGTTTCCCTGGGCCTTGGCGGCTCGCCCCTTGCATCTCAAGCACAACCGTATTATAGTAAAGGAACCTATCTTGGAGAACAGGCATCCATCCGACGAATTGGGTAAGAAAATAGAGCGAGATAAGCAAATGGTAAAAGCATTTATGGAAATTTTTAATTCCTTCCTGGGTTCAGTTCGAGAACCTTTAGTGGTGCTTGACGCCGATCTGCACGTTGTAAAGGCTAATCCTTCTTTTTACCAGACTTTCAACGTCCGGCCGGAGGAAACGGAAGGAATTTTAATATACGATCTTGGCAACCGGCAATGGAACATTCCCAAATTAAAAGAATTGCTTGAAAACATTCTCCCACAGAATACCATATTCAATGACTTTGAGGTGGAACATAATTTTGAGACCATCGGTCGAAAAATAATGCATCTGAATGCCCGGCGGATCTACACGGAGGAAAACAAAACCCGGCTGATTCTGTTGGCCATCGAGGATGTGACCGATGGAGAATATTATAAAAGACATCTTGAGGAAACGGTTGAAAAACGAACGGCCGAACTAAAATCGGCATTGGAAGAGGCGGAAAAGAGCAAACATTTTGCTGAAACAGCCCTTTTTGAAACAGAGAAATTAAAAGAACAACTCGATGCTGAGAGAAAGTACCTTCAGGATGAAATAAAACTGGAATACAACCACGAGAACATTATCGGCCAAAGTGATGAAATCAATTATGTATTCTATAAGATTGAGCAAATTGCCGCTGCAGATACTACCGTACTAGTGCTGGGCGAGACCGGAACCGGCAAAGAGCTGGTCGCCAGAGCGATTCACGGACTGAGCCTGCGTAAGGATCGCGCACTGGTCAAAATGAATTGTGCGGCACTCCCGTCAACTCTAATTGAAAGCGAACTCTTCGGCCACGAAAAAGGTGCTTTCACCGGGGCTCAGGCCAGACGGTTGGGACGATTTGAAATTGCCGATGGTGCCTCTCTGTTTCTGGATGAGATCGGCGAACTTCCTATTGAATTGCAACCCAAGCTGCTCCAGGTGATACAGAACGGTGAGTTTGAACGTTTGGGAAGCTCCCAAACGATCAAGGTCGATGTTCGAATTATCGCCGCCACCAATCGTAATTTGGAAGAGGAGGTCCGCAAGGGCCGATTTCGAGAGGATTTGTGGTACCGGCTGAATATTTTTCCAATCACCATGCCGCCGCTTCGGGATCGCCTGGACGACATTCCGCTGCTGGTTGATTTTTATGTTGATAAAATTTCAAAAAGGCTGGGAAAATCCATCGAGATGGTTCCGGTGGGTGTTATGGACGCGTTGCGGGACTATCCTTGGCCGGGTAACATTCGCGAACTGGAAAATGTCCTCGAACGTGCTGTGATCAGCTCATCCGGACCCAAACTTCGCCTGGTCGATGAACTGAAAAAGCCGCATAAGGATTTAATAAAATCCACTCACACCCTGGAGGATGTTGAGCGTGAATATATAACTCGCGTGCTGGAACAGGTAAAATGGAAAGTGAGTGGTGACAACAGTGCCTCTGAAATCCTCGGCCTCGATCGGAGCACCTTGCGGGCCCGCATGCGTAAGCTCAATATTAAAAAACCATAAATTTTCATCCTCGTCTCAATCCCTCCCGATCATTTGCCACCCATAGCAACACCTTGAAGCCCCGAAAAAGGTCATATCCGACCACTGGTAACATATGGCCCTTTTTATAGGGCAATTCATGCTGCCATGCACAGGCGTTGCAATCTAATTATCATTAAATAACAGGATGTTGAGTGACGTGTTGCTGAATTTTAGAAACCCGGCACAAAGAATGCAATTATAAATAATGATCGCCCGGAAAAAGTATTTTGGAGGCTAAAAAAAATTACCCCAAAAAAGGAAAACCTGTCATGGAAAAAAGAATGTATCGCTTGGCGCTGATGGCAATCGTGGTCTCGTTGTTTTTAACCAGCGTCCCTCTGTTTGCGTCCGACGTGGATGATAAAATCGAATCATCCGCAAAACAGTCTTATGTATTTAAAACCTACCTCAAGGGCGATGACATTAAAATTCAGGCCAAGGATGGCGTTGTCACCCTGACCGGAACGGTTTCAGAAGACTCCCACAAATCATTGGCCCGGGAGACGGTTGCGAGCCTGCCCGGAGTGAAAAGCGTGGACAACAAGCTGGAAGTAAATGCCGAAGCCCCGCTCGCTCTCTCGGATGCATGGCTCATAACCAAAGTAAAATCCGCACTTTTGTTCCATCGGAACGTAAGCGCCACCGGAACAGAGGTTCTATCAAAAGAAGGGCTTGTCACCTTGCGCGGCGAAGCCTCCAGCGCGGCCCAAAAAGACCTGACGGCCGAATACGTCAAGGATGTGGAAGGCGTCAAAGACGTTAAGAATGAGATGACTCTATCAGCTGCCGCCATGAAGCCTGGTGAAAAAACGATGGGCGAAAAAATAGACACCATAGGCGAATTGATTGATGATGCGTCCATCACCGCCATGGTCAAGATGACGTTGCTGTATCATCGTTCGACCAGCGCTCTTAACACCACTGTCGAGACGACAGAAGGCGTGGTCAATTTGGGGGGCAATGCCAAAAACATGGCCGAAAAGGACCTGGCCACCAAACTCGTTAGCGATGTTCACGGCGTAAAAAGCGTCGTCAACAACATGACCGTATAGGGAACCCGATGATATCTTCGCCTTGTAGAAACTGCGATAAGCGTCATGTGCCCAAAAACATGTGCATGAAAGAGTGCGAGAAAATCGCGGCGATTCAACACTTTCAAACTACCGTAGGCATACCGCCATTTGTGCGAAACGACAGCTCAGATACATTACCGGCCGTCCTGAGAGCGGTTGTCTCAAAATGATGGCCACGTGCTGGGTGGACGGGCGGCGTTTCAAGCCGTTTGGATTGAAGGAACTGCGCGCCATGCGCCAGCTTTTTCTTTTCCGGGATCAACGAGGTGCCTCCCAAAATGGTTAAATATGACCCTTTCCCGATGGAGATTAACAGTGGTCTTTAAATGTTTGTTTAGCAAATTACGTTTAAATATCAGAAATTTTGGTATCGTTACAGTGAATGTGTGGTACCTGGCACAAATATTGAGTATTCAGTTATTAAAAGATGTCGGCACCACGATTTCCGATAGCGTTACTTTTCATATTCCGATACGCGATGACGTTTATCATGATTCGCTGCCGACCGAGGTATCTCCGCCGCCTGACGTTCGCGTTGGACCGACAATCGCGTCGTCAATCTTCAAACGGTGGAGAATTAAGATAAATTCCGGAAAAAGCCTCACCGATCTTTTGCACGGGAACTTCAGTACAAACATTATTCAACAGGAGGTCTACCATGAAATCGAGCACCCAAGACAACGCAGAAGGTAAGTGGCACAAGATGAAGGGTAAAATCAAGCAGGTCGTCGGAAAAGCAGTCGGGAACCGCGATTTGGAAGCCGAAGGCAAGGCCGAAAATGTTGATGGTAAGGTTCAAGAAAAGATCGGCGAGATCAAGGACGTCGTTGGGAAGTAAACATAGACACCAGTCAAAAGAATCTGATGGCGTAATAAAGGAGGCCACCATGCTTTGGACTATATTTGTGATTCTACTGGTTTTGTGGGCGCTTGGGTTACTAACCGGATACACGATGGGCGGCATCATCCATGCCCTGCTGGTCATCGCCATTGTTGTGATACTGATTCAAGTGTTTCAAGGACGAAGACGGGTTTAACCCGTCTTACCATCACCAGAAAAGGTGAGGTATTAACTTAAAAGGAGTTGTTGCCATGGAAACAAGACGTTGGGCTGTCGCCTGTTTTGCTCTAATTATGTTTAGCGCCGCATATGTGGCCTTCGCATCCACATCCAAACAGGAAAGTATGGGGGAATACGTTGACGATTCGGTCATCACGGCCAAGGTCAAATCAATGCTGGCCGCAGATGATTTTCTCAAGTCATTTCAGATTGGTGTTGAAACCTACAAGGGCATCGTTCAACTGAGCGGCTTCGTTAATTCTCAAGAAGCGATCGATAATGCGGTCGAAATAACTCGCGACGTCAAGGGGGTCAAATCCGTCAAGAATGATCTGGTCGTGAAATAGGCGGTTGTTATTTTCTCCCGGATGAAGCCGGGCGAGCACTGTTGATCCGAAACAGGGATTGACGATGTCGCGAGGGCGCTATGCACGGACACCACGACCCGCGGCGTATACGAGTTTTCACGCGATAAGCTGCAGGCAGCGCACGCGCCTTGAATAAACTCGACCGGATTTCGTGCGTCCATTTCACCAATCCGGAGGTGCTTGCCAGTCTTCGTTTCGAGATCGATCGGGATGACGCCGTCACGGTTTTTGTGAGGCAAGAGCCATAGGAGCTGAAACATGATTCTCCGTAAGAAAAAGGTTCTGTTCATAACAACAGGCGTGATCACGCTTGTCGTCATAGCGACCATCCTCGCTCTTCTGCTGAGTATACAAGCCTTTAAACCGAAGATCGAGGCAGCCGCGTCTACTGCTCTGGGGATGGATGTCCGGATAAAAGGCAGGATGGCCATCGCTTTTTATCCGGGCTTCGGTCTTTCGCTGAAGGAAGTCAACGTGCGGGACAGTGGACTGGATGTCGTTACGATTGGGGAGGTGAGGATAGGGCTGAAGCTCCTTGCCCTTGCGAGGTTCGAAATCAAGATAATCCAAGTCGAGCTTGTTAGGCCGGTCTTTTCCATCGTTCGGTCCAAAAACGGGATGTTCAATTTTGAAAAACCAGGACGCACGTCATGGGAAAAGCTTTTTACCATGAAAAAGATATCCGTCTCTCAGGGGAGCCTTGTTTATATTGATGAAACATCCAGCGAAAAGATCGAAGTCGATGACTTGGATGCGAGCATAAGAAACCTTTTTTTCAGCGGGACGGACGACTCGGAACCATTCAAGAACATCTCATTTACTGGGGATACCAGATGCAAGACACTCAAGACCCATAATTTTACCCTGATGAACCTCGTGATGAACGCCATAGGTGAAAAAGGAATATTCGATATCAATCCGGTCAGTATGAACATCTTCGGTGGAACGGGGAACGGAAGCCTTCATGTGGACGTTACGGGACCATCGCCTCATTACAGGGCAATCTATACTCTTGATCGGGCCAGAATCGAAGAACTTCTTCAGCAATACTCGTTCAAGCATTCCCCCCAGAAGACCATAGAAGGGCCGATCAACTTTTCCGCGGATCTGACGGCAATAGGGAAGACTGCAGATGCAGTGAAGCGATCGCTTAACGGCGACCTTTCTTTGAATGGACAGAACCTGATGCTTTACAACATCGATATCGATGCGCTTATCATGAAGTACGAACGAAGCCAAAACTTTAACCTCATGGATGTGGGGGCGATTTTGATCGCGGGGCCTTTCGGGCCATTACTTACCAAGAGCTACCATTTTACAAGCCTGTACGAAGAGTCGCAGGGCGGAAAAGGGATCATCAGAAAACTCGTCTCAGTGTGGGAGGTACAAAACGGCTTTGCCGAGGCGCGCGATGTAGCCATTTCCTCAACAAAGCAGAGGATCGCCATAAAAGGGGGATTGAACTTCATAAACGAGCGGTTTGTCGACGTAACCGTAGCTGCCATCGATAAACGAGGGTGCGCCGTTTACAGCGAGAATGTGCACGGGTCCTTCCGTAAACCGCAGATTGAGAAGGAAAGTATCTTTAAGTCAATTGCCGGATCCGTATTGAATCCGCTGGAGGATGCGTGGGAATTCATTCAGGGCGAAGAGTGCACGGTATTTTACTCAGGTTCCGTAGCGCACCCGGAGGGTTAACACAGAGTTTAAAAGTGTGTATCTATTTGAGTTAGGAAGGAGGGGGCGAGATGACTGTAGCATAGATGTGCCACGGAGGTTTTTTTACCCTTGCAAAAGCTCAATTTCACAATTAAAGCGCTTCCGGACAGTGGCTGGAGGATAGTGTTTTGTAATCTCCAGTTTCTATTCAATTGTGGACTGACGAATAAGGCTGCGGAATGCGTTGTCGCCGATAGGATCGAGGCCAAGGCAAATCAGGTTCTCAAGACGTTAAAAATCAAATTGAAGCAGAGAGAACCTCTTGACCATCTTGTAATCAAATCGCAAGGAGTCGGCGGAATATCGATTACGCTCCCGGGCTCACAGGAGAAAGGATTCGATTGTGGCTAAACAGGCAACCGAACTGAGGTATGCTGTCCGATTTCGTGTGGTCTTCAAATATTTCGGTCAACTATGCCTCGTGCTCGCCGCGCTGTCGCTGGTGCCGTTGGCGATGTCGCTGATCTTTGGCGACACTCCCATCAGCCTGCGGTATGGCATTGTGATCGGTGGGCTTGCAGCCTCTGGGTTCGGTTTGGCGCGACTGCGCGCCCCTTCCAGGGTGCAGGCCAATGAAGGCATGGTGTTGGTCGCGCTGATGTTTTTATTCACTCCGCTCGTAATGTCCTACCCGATGATGGGCTCGGGGTTAGGGTTTCTGGATGCTGTCTTCGAAGCCATCTCCGGCGTGACGACGACGGGTCTGAGTACGAAGGCGACGCTCGTTGGCGCGTCGCAGACGTTCCTTTTTGCCCGCGCCTGGATGCAATGGTACGGTGGGCTGGGCGTCGTCGTACTTTCACTGGCGCTCATTATGCAACCGGGTCTGGTTGCAAAGGGCCTGGCCGTCACAGAGACCGAAACTGACGATTTGGTCGGTGGCACGCGTGCACACGCGCGACGAGCCATGAAAGTCTATGGTGTTTTGACCGCCCTGGGCATCATCGGTTCCTTGGCGTTGGGAGTCGGGTTTTTCGACGCGGTGTTGTATACATTTGCGGCGGTCTCGACCGGAGGCTTTGCCCCGTATGACGGCAGCCTCGCGACGTTCGGCTGGCCGGCACAGGTGTGGATTACCCTGCTGTGCCTCGCCGGTGCGATTCCGCTGGCGTTCTATTACCGAATGTTAAAGGAAAAGCGGCGCGTTGCAGTGGACTTTCTGCAACTCCTGGCCGTCATAATCGCTGCCCTGGTCGTTTCGCTGGCGGTGGGCGCCGCCATGCGGCTGAGCGCCGGTATGGCTTGGTCGCAGGTACTCCGCCACGCGCCTTTGCTCGCCCTTTCCGCGCAGACAACCGCGGGATTTTCCTCGATGCCGTGTGCGCAGCTCGATGCGGGATCGAAACTGGTCCTGATATTCTCGATGCTTGTGGGCGGAGGCGCAGGGTCGACCGCGGGCGGATTCAAGCTGTTGCGGCTGTTGATCGCGTTAAGTGTGTTTCGGTTGATCCTCCTGCGGACCTGCCTGCCGAAACATGCCGTCATCGAACCCCGGCTGGCAGGCCGCCGACTGATGGCTGACGAGATCCACGCGGCCCTTCTGCTCATCGTGCTATTCGTCGCCGTCGTCACGTTGTCCTGGCTGCCCTTTGTTGTAATGGGATACAGCCCGATCGACTCCTTGTTTGAAGTGGTTTCGGCGACTGGAACGGCAGGGCTTTCGGTTGGGTTGACGAGTGCAACATTGCCCGCACTGCTTAAGGGTGTTTTGTGTTTTGACATGCTGATGGGAAGACTTGAAATAATGGCGTGGTTTGTGCTGCTGTACCCTGGAACCTGGTTTGGCAGGAGAATGGAGGGAACATGAGAACTGTGTTTATTGGAGCTGGCGAAGTCGGCATCGAAACCGCTAAGGCGCTCGTCAAAAAGGGCCACGAAGTCATCATCATCGAGTCCGACAAGGCCAAGATCGACGAATTGTCTGAAGAGATGGACTGTAGCTTCCTGCAAGGCGATGGCAGCCGGCCCGACATCCTGCGCGAGGTGAATCCCGAACAGACCGACATCTTGTTCTGCTTGACCGATAGCGACCAAGCCAATGTCATTGCCAGCCTCGTCGGCCGCTCCCTCGGATTCAAGCGCGTCGTGACGAGCATTCGCGATGAGCAATTCGAGGTCATCTGCCACGAGTTGGGGTTGAAGGACACGATCATCCCATCCCGCACGATCAGTCGTTACCTAGAAGACATGGTCGGCGGCAGTAAAAACGTCGAGTTGTCCACGGTTCTCAAAGACGAGGCTCGGTTTTTCACGTTCGCCGCTAAGGAAGAAGATGCTATCGTCGTTAAAGAGCTAAAGCTGCCTGCGGATGCCCGCGTCGTTTGCTATTATCGGGAGGACAAGTTCGCGCATGCCGATGAGGAGACCACGCTGCACGCAGGTGATGAGATCGTGATTCTGACACACAGCAAGAACTTGGGCGAATTGGAAAAACGTTGGCAGCCAAAGCAACGGGAGGAGAAGCCTTCGGATTCGGTCGACAGCAAGAAGAGCAACCAGAAGTGACCGGTCAACATGGTAGGCGAAACCATTTTTATTGTGCTGTTCGTTGTGGCCACAGCTGCTGTGATTGCAGTGCAACGTTTGGCCGCGTCGCAAGTAATCAGCGATGATTGAACTCACGCTGATCACGATTACCGCTTAAACCACGGCGGCCATGAGTCTCAGTTCCGTTTCTGTTATCGGCAATGCTATTCGGTTGTGCAAAGTAAAGATTTGATGCGTTTTCAGGTACTTAAAGGCTATATTTCTTGCAAGTGAGCGGCGAAAACAGTGCCTCTGAAATCCTCGGCCTCGACCGCAGCACCTTGCGCGCCCGCATGCGTAAGCTCAATATCTCAAAACCATAAATTCTCACCCCAAATTCAATCTGTCTCGATAATTTGCCGTCCATAACATCAAGACGATCTGAAAAGGGTCATATTTAACCGCTGGTACAATATGACCCTTTTCATATGGCTGTTCATGACTGTCATTTACAGGCGGTGCAACCTAATTTTTCTTAAATATCAGGAGGATGAGTGACGCGGCACTGAATTTTATAAACCCGGCACAAAGAATGCACTTAAATAGCAGATAATGACCTGAAAAGAAGCAACATGTTTCGATACCGAAGCGTTTGCCATGAAAAACAAACGAAACGCATGCGAAGAAAAACTCGATGGATAGTCAAAGGAGGCATGTCATGCAGAATAAAACTGAATTATGCGAAAAGATCAAAGCCATCTATCCGGATGTCGGAGAATGCGGCGTTGATATTACGGTTGACTATGATGAGACCAAGAAGGCTTGGATTGTCGATCTCAAAAAGGGCGAACACCGGCTTAAAACTTACCTGGAACCCGCAGATGCCGACCTGTGTATGGCCGGCAAGCAATGTGTAGGCCTGGGGATTCAAATCGCACAACTCAGATCTAATATCGAGCAAATGTAGCCCTGTATCAGGTATAGCCGGAAGTCGACAGTCAGCAGTCGACAGCAGAAGATTGTATCCGATTTCGGATTCTATAGCCACCGGCACGGAAAGGAGCCTGCAGGAATGAACATTCTCCTTATTTACCCAAAATTTCCGGATACTTTCTGGTCGTTTACCTATGCGTTAAGTTTTATTGGAAAGAAAGCGGCCTTCCCGCCGCTGGGCCTGCTTACCGTTGCGTCCCTGTTACCGGCTGTCTGGCCCAAACGCCTTGTGGACGTAAATATAGAAAGCCTTGCGGATAAAGACCTCTTGTGGGCGGATATGGCCTTAATCGGAGGCATGGCGGTTCAGCGAAAATCGGCAAAACAAATTATCGCCCGTTGTAATGCCTTGAATTTAAAAGTTGTTGCCGGAGGACCGCTTTTTACTTCCGAACCCGATGAATTCAAAAACGTGAATCATCTCGTCCTCGACGAAGCGGAACTCACGTTACCTGCCTTTTTATCGGACCTGCAAAACGGACAGCCTAAAAAGATCTACAGGGCTTCGGGTTTCTGCGATCTTGTCGACACGCCGAATCCGATGTGGGATCTGATAAAAATGAAACGATATGCGTCCCTGAACATTCAGTTTTCCAGAGGCTGCCCGTTCAACTGCGAATTTTGCAACGTGACGACGCTGTTCGGTCATCGGCCCCGTATAAAAACACCTCGGCAAATCATCACGGAACTGGACCGTATTTATGCTTCCGGCTGGCGCGGCAGCATATTTTTTGTCGACGACAATTTTATTGGAAATAAGGGCACCCTTAAAACCCATTTACTTCCCGCCCTGATCGAATGGCAAAAAAATAAAAAGGGCTGTGTTTTTTTCACGGAGGCCTCCATCAATCTGGCGGATGACCCGGAACTTTTGAATATGATGGTCACGGCCGGATTCGATTCCGTTTTTATCGGCATCGAGTCGCCCGATGAGTTGAGTCTCACGGAATGTCATAAAACCCAGAATAAAAACCGGGATTTGCTTGAAAGCGTCAGAATTATTCACCGTTCAGGGTTACAGGTGATGGGTGGTTTTATTGTGGGCTTTGACAGCGATCTGCCCTCAATTTTCCAGCGACAGATCGATTTCATTCAGAAGAGCGGTATCGTCACGGCAATGGTTGGAATGCTTCAAGCCCCTCCGGGAACCCGTCTCTTTGATCGGCTTCAACGGGAAAGCCGGGTGGTCAATACCTTTACCGGAGATAACGTCGATGGAACGACCAATATTATTCCCCGGATGGGCATAGACAAGCTCATGGAAGGGTATCAATCGATTATGAAACAGATTTATTCGCCAAAAAATTACTACCGGCGGGTCAGGACGTTATTGAAGGAACTAAAGGCGCCTGCAATTTACCAGCCGCTGAATATTCAGCGCTTCCTTTCCTTCTTCCGGTCCGCTCTCCGGCTCGGGGTTTTTGGGAAAGAGCGTTTTCGTTACTGGCAGCTGGTGCTCTGGACCCTAAGCTACAAGCCCAGACTGATGTCGGTGGCCATAACGCTATCCATATATGGTTATCATTACCGTAGAATATGCGAACGATATATTTATTGAGACAAATTTTGATCTGTTTGATTTGCAGAAGAGGTGAGCTATTAACGAGGAAAAGTTATAAGAGCCAATTTCAAAACGCCCCCTTTTATCCAATTTCGGTGTCAGACGAAAATTATAATCCTCGGAATACGTTATGTATGCCTGTGGTTATAATTTTTGACTTCCTTGAACTTGAATAAAATTGAACATTTTGAAACTGGCTCATGAGTAAAGCAAATTTTATGGGGCGTTTTTTTATGGGGCTTTTTTTGTTTGCGTTCATCGCAGGCTGCGTCGGCCCACGTCATCAGGAACAATCTTACTTGGTTTTGCAACGAACCATTTGATGAAAGGGACAGAATCCCAATGAATGAACTCTATGAATATCGAGAGAAACTTGAATTTCTGCTCGACAACTGGAACGCCGAGCTTGACAAATTGGAGGATAGTACCGGCAAGTCCGGCGCTGATCCTAAGGCCGATCACGACGGGATATTATCAGCGTTGCGGCAGAACCGTTATAATGAGATCCCATCTTTGAAAGTGAACAAGCAAATATGAAAGGAAAAGGACCATGCCGCTGATTCATTTAGTAATTACTTTGGTTGTGGTTGGGGTGATTCTTTGGCTGATTAACAGCTACATACCCATGCAGGCTACCATAAAGAAAATTTTGAATGCCGTAGTGGTTATTGTGGTGGTTCTCTGGCTATTGAGCGTCTTCGGACTCATCGGCCCCATTCAAGGGTTTCGTATCGGGAGGTGAAGAACAGGAAATTTATTCGATACACCGAACAGAAGAAAAACATTCATTTCAAATGTCGCGGGCATCATATTGTCCAATTCAACAAGGCCTTTTTACAGGCGAGAACATATAAAAACTCAAAGAGTGGAGGGAATGATGAAGACTGGAATTAAAATACAATTCTGTATTCTTGGCTTGGCCTTGCTGACCTTGACGGCTTGCGGCACAGCCAAGCAACCGCCATTGAGCCAGATGGCTTTGGCTCAGTCAGCCGTGGAAAAAGCTGCATCCGCCGGATCCGGTGAGTATGCTTCTTTGGACCTAAGGACGGCGCGGGACAAAATCGACCGGGCCAAAACAGCTATACAGTCCAAAGACAAAAACTATTTAACGGCAGAGCGTCTATTGGAAGAGGCGAAAGTAGATGCGGAGCTGGCGGAAGCCAAATCTAAAACGGCAAAATCCCAAAAAATCGTGGCTGAGCTGAAAGAAAGCATTGATATGCTGAGAGACGAAATTCAACGGAACCGTACCCAATAATTGCCGTAAAACAACAATCAGGAGGCGATCATGTCTATATTAATCAGCAAATTCAATGCATTTATCCTCATATCAGGAATTGCGTTGGTGGCCCCGGCGCTTTCAGGATGTGCGCATACCATGAGGACCAATGCCGCTTTGGAAGAAGCCCAGGCCGTCTATCGGACAGCTCAGGAAAACCCGGATGTTGCCCGAAATGCTTCTCTGGAACTTAAAAAAGCCGAAACGGCACTGAACAAGGCGGAGCAATTGTTACAGCAAAAAGGCGAAACGGATGCAATTGAACACCAGGCTTACCTGGCCAAACAGCATGCCTATATATCCGAGGAAATCGGTAAGCAGAAAATGGCAGAGGCGGCGTTAGAGCAGGCTGGCGCCGAGCGCAACAAAGTTATTCTAGAGGCTCGTACAAAGGAAGCAAAGCTTGCCGAGCGGAACGCTTCTGCTGAAAAAGCAGCCGCACTGAAAGCCATGGAAGATGCCAAAGCGCAGAAAGCCGCCGCATTAAACGCCATGGAGGAAGCGGAAGTGCAAAAAGCCGCCGCCGAATCAGCCATGGCGGAAGCAGCAGCGGCAAACGATAAATCTTTAAAGCTCGAACAGGAGATCGCGAAACTGAAGGCAATAAAGGCGGACCGAGGTCTGGTCATAACCCTTGGAGATGTCGTCTTCGACGTGAACAAGTCTGACCTGAAGACGGGAGGCGTCTCGGCCGTTGGGAAAATAGTTGCATTCCTTAAGGAATATCCAACCCGGGGTGTAATGATTGAAGGATTCACGGATAGTACCGGGGAGTTGGAGTACAACCAGGCTTTGTCTGAAAGGCGTGCGCTTGCGGTACGCCGGGTCTTCCAAACCAACGGCATCGAATCTGCTCGCACTGATTTTATAGGTTACGGGGAAGATTTCCCGGTAGCAACCAATGAGACGGCGGCAGGCCGCCAGATGAACCGTAGGGTCGAGATCATTATTTCCGATGAAGCGGGAGTCATACCTGTACGTGTGAAATAGAAAAAAGCGTTTAGAACATCCTATGGCAGGGAATCTTAATTCAAATACCAAAATTGACAAAGAAATGGAGAAATCATGATTCTTAAAAAATTATTAACAATTATGGCCTTAATTCTATCCATGTTTGCATTTACCGCCTGTGAATCGAAAGGGCCTGTAGAAAGAGCCGGTGAAAAAATCGACCAGGCTGTTCAAAAAACCACTGAAAAAGCAAAAGAAGTAACCGAAGCCGTAAAGGAAAAAGCCGAAGAAGCCGGGGAAGAGGTAAAAAAGGCAACTCAGTAAACCCCAACGTTGAAAGTCCGGGGGTATTTAAACTAAACCTCCCATCAGCTAAAAAAGCATTTTCGGAGCAGTCATCGGCAGTCTGTAAATATGTACTCTATAAGATTGAGCAAATCGCCGGCACGGATACCAATGCTTTGGTTCTCGGCGAGACCGGAACCGGCAAAGAGCTGGTGCGCGAGCCATTCACGGTTTGAGCCTGCGTAAGGACCGCGAACTGGAAAATGTCAACGGGCTGTGATCAGCTCATCCGGACCCAAACTTCGCCTGGTGGATGAACTGAATAAGCCGCACAAGGATTTAATAAAGTCTACTCATATCATCTAACAAATTGAAAGGAGAATCCAATGTTGTGGACGATTGCCGTCATACTGGGAATTCTGTGGCTGTTCGGATTCGTGAGCAGCTACACGATGGGAGGGTTCATTCATATCCTGCTGGTGATTGCCGTTATCGTGGTGCTGATCAATATCATCCAGGGCCGGAGAATCAGTTAATCATCAGTAACGTATCAACTCAACCATGAGGAGTTTATTGTGAACGAAAAACGAAAAGCCTATGAAGAGAAAATCGACGCGCAGATGTCAGAATGGGACGCGCAGATCGATCTGCTGAAGGCCAAGGCGGACAAAGCCAAGGCACAGACGAAGATCGAATACTACAAAACCATCGAAGCATTGCAGCGCAAGAAAAATGGGGCGGGAACAAAACTACACGAGCTGAAGACTGCAGGAGATGAAGCGTGGGAAGACCTTAAAACAGGCGCTGAAAAGGCCTGGGATGACGTGAAGACAGCCTTACACAGTGCGACCTCAAAGTTCAAATGAGTTCAAAGGCCGGACTCACAGGCATGACATTTATGACCCCTGTTGGTGAAAAAAGAAGACGGTCGATTCCGTAAAATTATCCGCCGTCAACGGGTGATCTGGACCCTAAGCGACAAGCCCAGGCTGAAGTAACCGAAGCCGTAAAGGAAAAAGCCGAAGAAGCCGGGAAAGAGGTAAAAAAGGCAACCGAGTAAAGCATGAAAAAAGTGAATATTGTGTACCACACTCCGGCAGATAAAGGTGCTGCCGGCAAAGAATTTTAGGGCACCTCGCGATTATCAGAAAAGCGACAGTAAGGGGAAATATATGAAAACAACCATGGGGCTGTGGATAGATCATCGCAAAGCGGTGATTGTGTCAGTTTCGGGCAAAGGGGAGGAAATCAGCGTTATCGAATCAAGGGCAGAAAAGCAGCCCGGAAGGTTTGACGGGGTACGTTCGACTACCCCCTATGAAGCTCAGAAGGTTTCAGCGGATGGCAGGCAGGATAGAAAATTTGCCGATCAACTCAACATCTACTACGATGAGGTCATTTCGGTTCTTCGTGACGCCGAATCCATTTTTCTTTTTGGTCCTGGAGAGGCAAAGGGCGAGCTGAAAAAACGTCTAGAAGATGACCATCTCGCTCACCGCATCCAAGCTGTGGAAACAGTTGATCAGATGACGGATCGCCAGATTGCAGCGAAGGTCCGGGAGTATTTTCACTGATCGATCAGCAGCATCGCCGTAATCATACTTACTATCATCATTGTATAGGCCAATTGCCCGAAGGAGGAATTTTTTATTTAGATTAAAGTGCAACGGACTGCCCCCTAAAGACCGCCGGTTATGAAACGCCATTAGAGCGAAGGTCATACTTGACCACTGGTACAATATGACCTTTTAACGGTGTTTATTTTGTGATTGCCCATGAGGGCCCGGCAAGTGCTTAGTTAGGCAAATTATTCTTAAATATCAGGATAATGGATGGTGTGCCGCTGAGTATCAGGAACCCGGCACAAAGAATGCATTCATAAAAGATTGAAAGTGGACAAGCAAAGATGAAAGGAAAATGACGATGCCGTTGATTAATTTAGTGATTACTTTGGTTGTGGTAGGAGTGATTCTTTGGCTGATTAACAACTATATACCCATGCAGGTTACTATAAAGAAAATTTTGAATGCCGTAGTGGTTATTGTTGTGGTTCTCTGGTTGTTGAGTGCCTTCGGGCTCATAGGGCCTATCTCTGGATTTCGTCTTAAGATGTGAAGTCTTCGAAAGTAAAGAAAAGGGATTTCAAATTTGATGGTCTCGTAAAAAGTCAATATATCACGCAAAGCCGCAGATAAGCGAAGACTTCGAAGAACGCCAAGAAGAATCTTTTAATATTAGGCAGTTAGCTTTGCGGGCTTCGCGGCTTTGCGTGAGAAAAGTAGTTTTTACGATGTTGTCAAATTTGAGATCCGAAGGATGGCCCTGACGAGGGAATAACGGCGTTGCGGCAGCACCGGTGCGAAGCAGAATTTGATGAGATTTATAAAATAGGAGGGACTGTGCAATGAAATCAAACCAAGTAACGGACCTGATGGTGCCGCTTTCCGAGTATGCCACGGTCCCCGAAACGGCCTCTTTGCTTGAGGCTGTAAAGGTGTTGAAAAAGACTCAAGCCGCGTTTGGCCAAGATCGGTACAAACATCGGGCTATTCTGGTGTTTGACGGAAACAATCATTTTGTCGGCAAGTTGAGCCAGCATGATGTGATCGAAGCCCTCGAGCCCAACTACAAGAAAATGAAAAGTTCCGTGGATCATGGATCCGTGCACCGCATGGGTTTCAGTCGCGATTTTGCAAATTCGGCCTTGGAACAATACCACCTATGGGAAACAGCCCTTGAAAATCTCTGCGATAAAGCAATTCACTTGAAGGTTAAAAACATCATGTATGCCCCCGGCGAGGATGAGTTCGTCAATGAGGGCACCACCATGGATGAGGCCATTCACCGGTTGATCATCGGACATCACCACTCCTTGCTGGTGACGGCAGACCGGGATGCAAGTGAAATCGTCGGTGTCCTCAGACTCGTGGATGTCTTTGAGTTCGTAAGCAACGCGATGCAGGAATGTTTGCCGGAGTAGAGAACACCGAATGTAAGACTCAGCATTTTAACAGCTACTTTTTATTGCACAGGGAGGATTCAGGTATGAGAGAAAAAATGATTTCGATTCTTTTTGTTTTGGTTTTTGGGGTGACTGGATGTGCGGGGACGCATTTCGGCGTCGCGGACCGGGCGATGATCCTACCGTCTGATGTCGCGCAAACAGAGGATGCCATAGCACAATCCGAAAAATCGGCGGGCGCGAAATACTGTCCGGATAAGATCGCCAATGCTAGGGCGCTGGCCAAAGAGGCGATGAATGTTTACTGGTCCTGCCAAACCACCAAGGCCATGGGGATGTTGGCCGATGCGCGAAAAATGGCCCAAGAGGCCGAATCCTGTCAGCCGCCTCCCCCGGCACCCATAGCACCTGCCCCGGCACCAGTAGCGCCTGACCCACCGGCCCCGGTTGTGAATCAGCCCATCAAGTTTCGCTCTGTGACTTTTGATTTCGATAGATCGAAACTAAAGACCGCCTCCATGGCTGAACTCGATGAGGTCGCGAAGAGTATGCAGGAGAACCCGGATGTAATACTGGAAATTCAAGGATATACGGATAGTAAGGGGTCCGATGCTTATAATAAAAAGCTGGGAACCAGAAGGGCCGATTCAGTATCAATTTATTTAAAATCAAAGGGGGTTACATCTGATCGCCTGAAAACGGTCAGCTTTGGAGAGGGAAAGCCTGTTGCAACGAATGATACGGAAGAGGGCCGTTCTCTGAACCGCCGGGTGGAACTGGTCAATATTAAATAGTGTCCATCCAGAATTCTGGCATGAAGTTTGAGTATCTAAATAGAGTTGCGTTAAAACGCCAACGTTCTTGGAGGAGTGGTCAACGCCCAGTTGGCGTCAACGTACAACAGGAGTAACGCCATGAAAGAGATTATTAAAGCCATAGCACAAGCCCTGGTGGATCAACCCGAACTTGTAACCGTTACGGAAATCGGCAGTGCGAATACGTTGATCCTGGAGCTCAGCGTCGCAAAAGAGGATATTGGAAAAATCATCGGCAAGCAGGGACGGACCGCAAGTGCCATAAGGACCCTGTTAAGCGCTGCATCGGGGAAGGTAAAAAGAAGAACCGTGCTTGAAATCATAGATTAACCCAAACAAGTTAGCGTTTCAGAGAGGTGATCGCAATGATTGTTGTAAGAATCACCATGAACGTACTTCCGGAAAAGCAATTGGAGCTTGTGCAAACCCTAATCTCCATGATCGGACCGGCGGGAAAGGAAACAGGATGCATGAGTTATGCCGTTTTTTGCGATATTGAGGACAAAAACTGTATCAGCCTGCTGCAGGAGTGGAAGACTCGCGAAAATCTGGACCAGCATCTGCGCTCGCAACGATTCGGCGTGTTATTGGGAACTAAAGCCCTGTTATGCGAACCGCCGACGATTCAAATTCACACGGTTTCCCAATCGGAAGGAATGGCGGCGGTTGATGCCTTGAGAAGCAAAAAACAAATGAACAAAGGAGAATGACATGGGTGACAAGGGAAAAAAAGATAAGGGCAAACGAGAAGATCAGAAAAAAAGCAAGCAGACACCTAAGGAGAAACGGAAGGAAAAACACGATAAAAAGAAATCAATTTGGGCAGCTTGAAGATAAAGGTAAAGGGAATAGGGTGCGGTTATGTCATCTGTTATAAAGTATTATGAGGGGATCGATTCGGTTGCCGTCATCGGGAATTATTTACCCCGTCAGTGCGGTATCGCGACCTTCACCACGGATCTGGTGGAGGGCATTTCGGCAGAAGCTCCTAATATTCAATGCTGGGCGGCGGCCATGAACGACAAGCCCGAGGGGTATCCATATCCGGAAAAAGTGCGTTTTGAAATAAGCCGGAACAAGTTAAGCGATTACAGCGTCGCCTCTCAGTTTCTTAATATCAGTCAGACGGATATTGTCTGCGTGCAGCATGAATACGGGCTTTTCGGCGGAGCGGCCGGTAGTCATCTTCTGAAACTCTTGGGGGATCTGCGAATGCCGGTGGTTACAACATTACATACGGTGTTGAAGGACCCTGCGCCGGAATATCGTGCCGTCATGAGCAAGCTATCCGACTTGTCCGACAAGTTGGTGGTGATGAGCCATAAGGCAGTTGACTTCTTAAAAGATATCTATGACGTGCCTGAGGATAAAATTGCCTTTATCCATCATGGTATTCCGGACACGCCGTTTATAGATTCGAGTTTTAACAAAGACAAGTTCGGTGTGGAAGGCAGAAAGGTGCTGCTCACCTTCGGTCTGCTTTCCCCCAATAAGGGCATTGAAAATGTATTGAAAGCGCTTCCGGGGATCATAAAAAAACATCCGGAAGTAGTCTATATTGTCCTAGGTGCAACCCACCCGAATATTTTAAAACTTCATGGGGATGAATACCGTATCATGCTGCAGCAGCTCGTGCGCAAACTCGGCATCGGCGAACATGTCATTTTCCAAAATCGTTTTGTTGAACTAAAAGAATTGTGTGAGTTTCTAAGCGTCGCCGATATATACATAACCCCTTATCTTGAAGAGGCCCAGATTACCTCCGGAACCCTCGCCTATGCCATGGGCACAGGCAAAGCCGTTATTTCAACGCCCTACTGGTATGCCGCCGAGATGCTTGCCGAGGGCCGGGGCCGATTGGCACCCTTCCACAATACGCATGCCATGGAGGAACAAATTATCGATCTTCTGAATAACGATATGGAACGGCACGCCATACGAAAAAAAGCCTATATGTTCACCCGCGATGCAATCTGGAAGGAAGTATCCCGAAAATACCTCCAGGTATTCAGTGAAGTGCTGCTAAATCGCACCCGTAACCCCCGGCCACGGCATTCCTATGTTGAAAACATCAAAGCGATCACGAATTTCGAACTCCCGGAAATCAAGCTCGATCACATGAAGGCCCTTACCGATGATACCGGCATTCTGCAACATGCAAACCATACCATTCCTGACCGCATGTACGGCTATTGCACTGATGATAATGCCAGGGCCCTGCTGGTGGCCGCTATGGGCCAAAAATATCTGCCGACAAACGGATTGGGACTCGATTCTCTCAGCGGTCATTATCTCGGGTTTCTTCTTTATGCCTACAATGATCAGGAAGGACGCTTTCGGAATTTTATGACCTATTCACGGCAGTGGGCGGAGGAGATAGGATCCGAGGATGCCCATGGTAGAGCGATCTGGAGTCTTGGCAAAGCAGTGGCTTTCCTTCAAAATTCCGGGCATCTTGCAATGAGCACAACCCTTTTCAAAAAGGCTCTCAGGGCTGTTGAGAATTTTAATTCTCCCCGCGCCGTTGCTTTTTCTCTGGTGGGTCTGATTGCTTACCTCGATAAATTTTCCGGGGACAGTGATGTGCGAAGGGCCATGGAAGTTCTGGCCGAAAGGCTTTTCAGCCAGTTTAAAAGCAATGCAACAGACGATTGGCCCTGGCTTGAGGAGGCTCTAAATTATGCAAATGGCAAACTGCTCCAAGCATTGCTGTCGTCAGGTTATCGACTGCAACGAAACGATATGATCGATATGGGACTTAAGTCTCTCAAATGGCTGCTTGCCGTTCAAACCGAAGATAAACATTTTGTGCCCGTCGGCAGCAATGGTTGGTATAAAAAAGGCGGGCCCAGGGCTCGCTTCGACCAGCAACCCCTTGAAGCCAGCGCCATGGTTGAAGTCTGCGTTGAAGCATTTAATATTACCAGGGACCGCACATGGTTTGAGAACGCGGCCATGTGCTTCAATTGGTTTCTCGGACACAACGACCTGAATATGTCCCTTTATGATCCCAAGACCGGCGGCTGCCGGGATGGCTTGATGGCGGACGGCATCAACCAGAATGAAGGCGCCGAGTCTTCCCTTGCCTGGCTGATTTCCCTGATGACATTGCAAAAACTATATGCCGACGAAATCTTAAACCAGTGGCCGTTACAGAAAACCAAATAACAAAAGGATCCGCCATGCGCGTTGCCATGCTCGCACCCATTGCCTGGCGCACCCCACCGCGGCATTATGGGCCGTGGGAAAACGTAGCCTCCCTGTTAACCGAAGGGCTGGTATCGAACGGTCATGATGTTACCCTGTTTGCAACCGCGGATTCGAAAACAAGTGGCACACTACATGCCGTTTGTCCTAAGGGCTATGAAGAAGACCGATCCCTCATACCAAAGGTGTGGGAGAGCCTTCATATTGCAGAGCTCTTTGAGCAGGCGGATGGGTACGACATCATCCATAACCATTTTGACTATCTCCCGTTAACCTATTCCTGCATGACCACCATTCCGGTGGTGACCACTATTCACGGGTTTTCTTCACCTGGTATTCTGCCGGTTTATAAAAAATATAACCGGAAGGTATTCTATGTTTCCATCAGTGATGCCGATCGGTCGCGGGATCTTGATTACATCAAAACCATCCATCACGGTATTGATATAAGACAATTTGATTTTCAACGCGCTCCGGATAATTATCTGCTTTTTTTTGGGCGCATACACCAAGACAAGGGGACCCGGGAGGCGATAGAAATCGCCGAGGCCTGCAACAAAAAGCTGATATTGGCCGGCATTATCCAGGATCAGACTTACTATGACCAACATGTCGCCCCTCGGGTAGACAACGACAAGGTGGTTTATATCGGCAGCGTTGGTCCCACCGCGCGCAGCGAGCTGCTCGGCAAGGCTTGCGCGTTACTTCACCCGATACGGTTCGATGAGCCCTTCGGACTGTCTGTTATCGAAGCCATGGCCTGCGGAACGCCTGTGATCGCTTTTGATAGGGGCAGCATGCCAGAGCTTATCGAAAACGGTAAAAGCGGTTTTTTGGTGAGCACCGTGGGAGAAGCCGTTAAGGCGGTTGCACGGATTGGTGAGATTGACCGCGCAGCCTGTCGACGCCGGGTTGAGTGGGACTTCAGCGTCGAGCGCATGGTCAATGAATATATCCATGTCTATGAAATGATTTTACAGGGAAAATCCCTATGAAAACGCATTGTCCGATAGTCACACGGTTCCCCCAAAACCCAATTTTGACAAGAAAGGACGTACCGTATCCGGTAGCTACCGTTCACAACGCAGGCATCGTCAAACACGACGGTCGGTACATCATGCTTTTCAGATCGCATCTTTTCAACGGGCGTTCCATCATCGGCAGGGCCGACAGCAAGGATGGGGTTTCATTCACGGTTCATCCCCAACCCTTTCTGACGCCTTCAACAGAAAGTATTTTTGCCGAATATGAAGCGTTCGGGGTCGAGGACCTTAGAATCTGTCCTGTAGAGGGGGACTATCTGCTGACCTATAGCGCCTATTCCCGTCACGGTGTGCGGATTGCCCTTGCGCATACTATGGATTTTGAAAGGGTGGAACGTGTGGCATTGATCACCCAGGCCGATCTTCGTAACGTGGTCATATTTCCTGAAACATTCGGCGACCGATATGTGCGGTTGGACCGGCCCCATTCCGAGATTTCGCCCTGGTCGATTTGGATTTCTTATTCCCCCGATCTTGTGCATTGGGGGAATTCCCGGGTGATTATGAAGCCGGTGGCCTATCACTGGGATGAAATGAAAATTGGGCCCGGTGCACCACCGTTCAAAACCGACGAAGGCTGGCTTCATATTTATCATGGGGTCTTTAAAACCATGTCCGGTACTGTATATCGCCTCGGTGTAGCCCTTCATGCTCTTGATGATCCGGCCAACATTATAGGCGTTTCCGATGAGTGGATATTGCAGCCCGAGGATCCGTGGGAGGTGATCGGATATGTTCCCAATGTTGTCTTTACCTGTGGTGCGGTTCCTGAGGACGATGGTACGGTAAAAATATACTGGGGAGGCGCGGATTCGGTCATGTGCGCCGGGACGGCCGTGATTGATGATCTGGTATCGGCTTGCCTTTCAAATCCCCGTCCTGCCTTTTAGAATATCCTTTGCGGCAGGGTCAAACCGGCTTATCCGCCCTCCGGGTGAAGATCGAATCTGGAGAAGCCGGCAGCGGCTTTAGGTTTAATTGGTAGTAAGGAAACCAGGACATGCAAGAAAATAATATAAAGCTTACCGTTAAAAGAAAAAAAAATAAAATCATAGGGGATACATCACGGGTTATTACCCGTCTTCATCTTCCCGATGACCGTGCGCGTATATCTAAAATCATCTATCGGGTGATCGGGTTGCCTGAAACAACGGCCCAACATTTACGCGCGCAAATCATGAAGGATTTTTCCGAAAGGCACGAAGACATCGAACATGTTTTTGAGCGGCACCTTAGTGAAGTGAAAGAGTATCTTCCCAGGAATGTAATACTCAGCGATGTTCAAAGATCGCTTATCGGTGCCTACTTTACCAAAGAATACGCTATTGAATCCGCCGCTCTTTTTAATCCTTCAATCGTCCCTCATCCGGATCAAAGCAATCTGGACAAAGGCAGTTTGCGATTTGTCATGAGTCTGAGAGCAACTGGCGAAGGCCACATTTCCTCTATTGTCTTTCGAAGCGGCGTCCTTGACCGGCATAATACGTTCCTTTTCGATCCGATCAGCGATTTTGTGGAAACGCCGGATCTCCATTTAGACCCTTTTTATAAGCGTCACATTTTCCAGCGTAAGCTGAACGAAATGGGGGCCGGCAATGAAATAACCGCCCATATTCTTGAGCAGCTGCTGGAAGATTTTACTTATAATGAGCTAATAAGAAAAATTGAAATGCTTCACAAAAAACCGCAATTCTCCAAAACAATTCAGGACAGCACCTTTGAGGCTATGCGCTGGCTTGCGGATTCCAATTATGAAGTCAGTTTTCATGCGGAACACCGCATATCCGAACGAGTAATCTTCCCGGTTTCGAAAAACGAAAGCAGAGGTATAGAAGATGCGCGGTTTGTTCAATTTTTCGATGAGAGGAAAAACGTAACTTATTATGCGACATATACGGCCTATAACGGCAATACGATTCTACCGCAACTGATTGAAACAAAGGATTTTATCAAATTCAACATTTTAACGCTAAACGGCAAGGCCGTGCAAAATAAGGGAATGGCCCTTTTCCCGCGCAAAATCGGCAATCGTTATGCCATGCTGTCGCGGCAGGACGGTGAAAACAATCATATCATGTTTTCAGACAATATCCATTTCTGGCACAAGTCCCAAATCATTCAGGAACCTGAATATCCATGGGAGTTCATTCAAATCGGTAATTGCGGCTCCCCCATTGAAACCGATGAGGGATGGATTGTTCTCACCCATGGCGTTGGTCCCATGCGGCGGTATTGCATTGGAGCGGTGCTGCTTGATCTTGAGGACCCAGCCAAAATCATCGCCCGTCTCGATGAGCCGTTGCTTGCTCCGCACGAGAAAGAGCGAGAGGGATATGTCCCCAATGTCGTTTATTCCTGTGGCGCGGTAATTCATGGTGGCGAGTTGGTTATTCCCTACGCTATGTCCGATATTAATTCCGGTATCGCAACCGTTTTCGTCAACGAGTTGCTTGACGGTATGCGCGCGAAATGAGCGTGTTTGAGCCGGGTGATGCAAAACTTCACCTATTCAATTAAGGAGAATGAGATGGCCGACAAAGGTAAGAGAGATAAAGGAAAAAAAGAAGATCAGAAAAAAGGAAAGCTTACATTGAAAGAAAAGCGAAAGCAAAAAAAAGACAAGAATAAATAATCCGTCCGGCTATTCAACAGCATATAAAATTGGCAATCCGCATGCCATAAACCCCAATGTTGCATTAAAAAATTTGGCCGTTGTCAATTTTAAAAAGTATAATAACGTCTTAACTCACTTATTAAAAAGTTTCTGGATTTCACAAACGGTGAATTCCAGAAAACATGTTATTTTGCCATATTGGGGTAAATTACATGTTTCGGCTGTTTTAAACCTGACCAGTTGATGCTTTGTCTTCCGGCGTACACGCATGCTGCAGTTGAAGGGCAGCGGTACGAACGGTGTGCCCCACATCCATGGGTTGCGGTATGGCTTTGGTGTTTTTGGATTCCTTTAAGGCCTCAGTATTTTTCTCATAAAAGGTATGGGGTTCGTAGGTCCATCCGGTAGCCAAGCGTTTTTCTTCCCGTTTTATCGTGTAATGCAGATATCTTCCGATCAGAGGGGCGGTGATGCGCGGTAGCCATCCAAACTCGTGATAGATATCTTTTAAAAGCAGCGTCATTTTTTCGATCATGGACCGGTTACCGCGATAATACTTTTTCATCGCCCAGACTGCGCCGGCATAGACGGTTTTTAAAGGGGCCACTTCTCGAGCGAACCGATGCCTGATTCGCGGCTCAACGCTATGTTTATATCGTTGCCAGCCTGTCAGAAGGGTGCGGATTAGTCGGGCAAGACTCGGGCCGTTAATTTCAAAATCTTTTCGGAAGGCATTCAGGAGAAATTCTTCTTCGGCCCCCTTAACAATGTTTTTGTGATGAAAATTAAACCGATACTGTCCATGGGAGTCTGCCAAAGAGAAATCTGTTTCCGGCAAAAGGGATCCGTTCTTTCGGTGGTGTTCATACAAAGGTGTTCCGGGTATTGGCGTATAGAGCATAAACTGGTGAAACACGGTGTTGTGGCTGACGGCATCATGGATGGCCTGATCGATATTTTTCGAGGTGTGGGTTTCCAGCCCGATGATGGATGAGCCAAGAACACGAATGCCATGGGATTTTAGTGTTCGAACAAGCACATGCGTATCAATGCCGTTTATTTTTGGGTAGTTTGCATCTTTTCCTTCAAGACCCATCCAGACCCAGGCAATCCCGAGGCCCACCAATTGGTCGATGGTATATGATTTGAGAACCCTTGCGGAACTAAAGACATACAACGCCCAGCTTTTGTTTTTGGATTGCATCAATTCCAGCAACCGAAGGGCTCGTTTTCGATGAAGTAAAAAGTTTTCATCCAGAACGAAAAATGAGCTTACCCCCAGTTTTTTTTCAATATTGCCCATGACGGAAAAAAGTTCATCACCGGTTTCATAGAAGTTGATGTGTTTTCCCTTGCCGCCGAAAAGTGCAGATGTCGAACAAAAATTGCACCCCACAGGGCATCCAACCGATGGAATCAAGATCGCGGCGGTATTGCCGTTTTTATGCTGCCGGTGAAGGGTTTGGCCAAGAATGCGGGTGCCGTAACCGGAATAGGTGACCACTGGCTTTACCGGCGCTTCGGCGTTCTGGCCAAGGAAGTTACGGAACCAGCGCACCCCTTCCCCTTTGACGATGTGATCTGCGTCAATGCGCTTAGCAAGGTCGTCAAGGTTCGCAACATGGCCGCCGACAACAATGGTGGTTGTGGGAAGATGCTTTCGAACAAGCTCACACATGGTTTTTACTTTTTCTACATTGGGAATGATTGCACTGATACCCACCACATCGTAACGGTTGCTTTTGAGCTCATCCACGAATCGGTCGAGGGAGGGGAAATCAAGAAGGGTGCAGGGCGCATCAATGTTGGACTGAATCAGCATCAATCCAAAGCTTCGGTGAAACATCCGAAGGGAAAAGGCGCCTTGAACACGGGTTACCTGATTTTCATAAAGCTCCATTGGGTTAATGCGACGGCTGCCATACTCATCATTTTGTGCGTAGGGGCCAAAAACACTTGATAGTAAAACGTTGGCTCGAGTTCCGAGCGCGTGTACAGGCTGTACCATTATATATCTCCTGATTTGATTTGCTTAAAAAAATATCCATGCACACCATACACTTAAAATGCTGTGCGCGTTGCGTATAACCTATTGATGATTCAGGTGGAAGAAGATCGTTTCAAAGAGGGTCGGCAGGGCACTTCACGTAGGTTTTTAAAATCTATTCTAGTGGGTTTGCTTGAAGATGGCAAGGAAAGAATACCGCTGTGACAAAAGTATTACATTTGTGTGGATTAAGAAGAGCCTGCTTTCGAATCAAAAATCGATCGCCTCTTTTTGTTAGCTTGGCCGGCATATTTGAGATAAGGGATGACCACGTCGTTCTTGTTACCGCTGGTACCATCATAGGTAATGGATACAACGGGGATGCCGGTAAGGGTTTCAATTTTTTTGGCCATGGCCGATGTCACAAGGGCCGGGCAGCAGAAGGACGGGCTTGCTTGAACGAACAGGGAAAGTTTCGGATAATACTTCTTTAGATAATAGATTTTTATTATATTATCCATTGCTTCCCCTGTATTTTCGATGCGAATGCCGTAAGGGGACAAAATTTCTTCCGGCAATTCATCGTACACTGGTTCCGTTTCGTTCAGTATCTGGTCAAAATATCCATAATAAAGTTTTTCTTTCATCTTTAGTGTCGCGACCAGCACAGAGGAAGAAACCGCATCTAAATAATGACCTTCAACAAACCATTTCCGGTGGTAGAGTTTTGAGATCATCTTCAGATACTCGCTGTAAGGCGTCGTGATCACCTCTCCGCCGTGTGCTTCGATAAAGGACACAAGGCCTTGGTTCATAACAGGATTGTCCCGGACATAAAAGTCTCCGAAAATAGCGACCTGAGGTTTTTGCTGGGTGTCAATCGGACTTTTTATCTCGATTTTCCTGAAAAGCGCCACCAGAGTGGCCGCCGCCGCTTCCTTGCCGAATTTTCCAAGAAAAGCGTCTGTCAATAGGGAGACAGCGAGACTGATGACGCGGTTGGTTTCCCCGGCCTTTTTTTCATAAGGTCTTATTTTACAAGCTATTTTCCGGACAAAGCCTCCGAACATATAGGCAAAATAGTTATTCATGGGAAGTTTTAGAGAAATATCAATCATGGACAATTTGCCCACGTATACCCCCGCATTTTCCATGCCATTGCCATAATCATTGAGAAGGGTTTTGATATGATAGGGGTAGAGTCTTAGGTTGCACGCAAGCTCCCCACCCGCCAACCAGAGGACTGCTTTGGCAGGATCCAAATCGTGTGTTTCAATATAATCTGAAAATGTTGCGGCAATAATATTGAGGGGGAGGCATTGGCCGGAGTTGGACCGAAGGCTTTTTCGAATGCTTGTCGGCCGTTCTTCAAGGCATCTGGCATCGATGCCAAGGCGTTGAAGGTTCGCTGCTATTAGTTTGCAACAAATGGGGTCCCAGTTTGGTAACAGAAGTGTCTTTTCAAAGATATCTTTCCCCCGGGAAGACAGCCGTGCAGTATGACGGGCTTCAGAGGGTCGGCCATGAAATGTATTGTGATGGTTTTGAAACGATCGGATCGCCGCTTCAATTCTTGTTTCATAACCAACTCTGGAATCATGTTCATCAAGCTGAAGAATAAGGTAGGGCTTCTTGTGGGAATCCATGATGCTTTTAAAATAATCAATGACAAATGCATCCGGTGAACAGCCAAAGGCCGTAATCAGAACAGGGTAAGCCCCTGGTTTTTTGGCAGTGACCTCGGTTGCTTCTATGATTTTTGCTGCATGGAGCCAGTGGATTTCTTTTAACAGTGGTGCGATGGCCGTTACATCCTGATCGGTATAAGCTATCATGTCCTGGTAGATGGCCTTGACGCTCAAGGATGCGAAAAGTTCTGGAATGCCTTTGTTCATGGCTTCCGACAGGACGATATAGGGGCGGCCCAGCATCACGACATGCAATTCGTTGTGACCAATGGCAGATTGAGCGATTTCTTTCAATGCGGCGCTGGCGGATGTCATGAAAGTCCGTGCCTTGTCGTAGGCGAGAGAGACATCGAAAAAGCTGACGGGTCGACCGGATATGAATTTTACCATTCGATACAATACGGATTTGGTGAAGAAGCTGCTGTAAAGATAATGCACCATGGGGGTCAAAAGGCGTTCATCGCCATCGTTTAGCCCTGTGGCTCCCGCCAGGGAGGATGAGAATTGTGTATAATAACAATACTGTCGCCGGTATTCCTTTTGGCCTGAGCGTTGCTCAATATAGATCGGCAAAAAAACATGGGTCGATTGGCTTAACAGTTGATGGACATGGCCATACAGCGAGGCCATGGGGGCGCAAAACTCGGCGCTGGCGAGTAACTTGCCCTCCTGAACCCCGGTTTTCAGTTTTTTGCTGGTAACCGTGTTGATGTTTAAAAGGGAAAAAAAATATTGCCACATCGGCATGTCCATCACGAGGTGTAAGGCATAGGGGATGCCAATGGTGATGGTGCTGTTTTGATCATGACGGTCTGGGAAAGAAAATGCGGTTTTGCGGACTTTTGCAAGGTCAAAACCGGAACGATTGTTCGTCATATGCTTTTTTGTGCCATAATCTCTGCCACATAAAAATCCATAGGCCACTGCCTCTTGGCCTATCTGTGCAATGGTAAGCTTGCAATGATTGGTGCATAGTTCACAGACCTCCGACCGTGTGGGGATCTGAAAGTCACATAGTTGAAACCCCCTGAAGCTGGTTTTAGCAAGCGGTTGGTCCGAGAGCAGCAGCGCGCTGCCTATCGCCCCGGCAAGATGGCAGTACCGAGAGACCGTGATCGGTTTTTTCAGGCGTTGCTCAAAAGCCGCCACCAGGGCCCTGTTTTTTGCCGTGGCGCCCTGAAATAGGATGATGTCGCCGATGTTTTTTTCGTTGGCGACTTTGCTAAGATAGTTGTCCCGGACCGAATGGAGGGTTGCTGCCAGCAGCTCATCCACTGTATATCCCTCATTGAGATAGTGATTGAGGTCTTTTTCCATGAAAACCGTGCAGCGATCACTGGCAAGGGGGGAGCGGGCGCTTTCAGCACGGTCTGAAAATTTTGCGAGCGGACAGCCGAGACGTTTTGCCTGCTCTTCAATAAAACTGCCGGTACCGGCGGCACAAACGTTGTTCATGATGGAGAAGGTGACCTGTCCGTGGCAAAGGGTGGTAAATTTGGCGTCCTGGCCGCCAATTTCAATGATGGTATCCACGTTCGGATCGATGTCGACGGCTGCCCTCGCATGAGCGGAAATTTCGTCTACTACCATGTCCGCACCGATCAAATTTCCAATGAATTTTCGGCCGGCACCGGTTGACCCTACGCCGATAATTCGAAAAGAGAAGCCCTGTTTTTCGGCCATATCCAAAATCGCGGAAAAAAGTGCTTGGGTGGCTTGGATGGGTGTCCCGGCGGTCCGTGTATAAAACCCCGCCAACACCTCCCGCCCATTAGCTAAAAGGATTGCCTTGGTACTGGTGGAACCGACATCTATGCCGAGGTAAGCTGCTGTATCCGGAGTGATTGGCCTGTGGTACAGATCAACTTCCACAGGAAAGGAAAAAAGGCGCTTGTGGGGAAGATATTCGTAGGAACTGAGACAGGCAAAATTCGGAAATACAGAACGCGTTAGTTTCAGCGGTGGGTGGGTGTAGCGGCGGTCCTTTTTTGGGGGAAGGCACATATCCTCTGCAGAAGAGATTTTTATACGCGATACAGATTCAAACTCTTCCAAAAGGTTTAGTGCGGCACCGTAGGCGGGATAAAACAGGGTGTCCGTTGCGATGATTTTTTTCCCAGAAATAGCTTCTACGTGTTTTACGACGGCCTTGTTCAAAGACACGCCACCGGTAAAGAGAATTGGTGATCGGGTATTGTGGTTAATTTTCAAGGTATCTATAATGTTTTTCGCCAGGCCGTGACATAAACCGTCGCAGATTTCCGGCAACGAATATCCCATTTGTTGAGCATGTGCTAGGTCGGTTTTGGCAAAAACAGCGCACCGGGTGGCGATTTTGGGAATGGTGCCTTTATTGGCAAGGGCGATGCGACTTAATTCATCAGCGCCGGACAGATGAAGCCTTTCCGCCTGCTGGTCCAGAAAACTTCCAGTGCCCGCGGCGCAGGATGAATTGGTACTGAAACTGCGGTAATTGCCGTTTTCGTCCAAATGGATGATGCTGAATTTTTCGCCACCCACCATTAGAATTGCGCCGATATGATCATGGAAATGGCATACAGCGGTGAGCAGGGAAACCCGGTCGTCATATCGTCGGGTCACCCTAAAAAAATTCGGTGATGAACAGGTTGCTGCGATGCCGACAATCTGTTTCAGTTGAAAGCCTTTTAACAGAGCCGTGAGCGTGTCGCTAAGTTGACCGTGGTGGGGTGCGACAGTCCTTTTAAGGACCTCTTTTCTCCCATTGATCTCAATAATGGAAACCGATACGGAACCGATATCGAGTCCAAGCAATCTAAGCGGGGTAGGCATGTCAACCTTCCGATATTATAGTTGTAAATTCGTTTTCGGTGGAAAAGCTAACTCGTGCCCTGAATTCGAACAAAACATCCTGTTGCCGGGCGGGCACTCGCTGAAAAAAGAAAAGTAAAAAAACTCAAAGCCAAAGAAAGTAAGATGAGGACTCAACAGACGGGAATCAGCTTAACCTATTATCACATAAATTAAAGCAGGCGGCAATTTTTTCCTTTAATGAATCTTTCGAATATAAATTCATGTGTTGCAGCATTGGGGTAAATTTTGCGCTTTGTATCTTGCGGCGGTGTTTTTCCAGCGGGGCACAAGGTGCTTGACACTTATTACAGCACTATCTTATGATTAATAAAAAGCGAATCACTGATTCGATTCATCATTTTCTTGTTGGGCCCGACGAGGCAGTCTGCGCACCCATTGTTTTTTCCTGTTGATGCCTTCCTGATACCGTTGCGGTTTTGTTGATAAAAGGTGAAACCGAAGTTTCCGTCATATTGAGAGCTGTTTTTTTCATACGTTTATTCAATCCAAAACAAAAGGGGGAATTTATGGAAAAGCACGCCATGTACTATGACAAGCTTATAAGATTAACCAATGCCATTTCTGAGTGTAAAGACCCGGAAGAAGTTGCCCTCATAACAGCTGAAAGTGTAAAAACCGCGTTTAATGCCAAAGGCTGCTCTGTTTTTTTGGTTGATAAGGATACGCGGGAATTGGGGTTGGCGGCGTCTTTTGGACTGAGTGATGAGTATTTAAACAAGGGGCCGGTTCGCTATATGCAAGAGATATCGGAAGCAAAAGACCAGGTGCCCATTGCCATTTATGATGTTCAGGATGATCCGAGAATTCAGTACCCTGAAGCGGCCAAAAAGGAGGGCATTGCCTCTTTGCTAGGGGTCCCCATTGTGGCCCATAATACGGTTATTGGTGCCCTGCGAGTATATACTTCGGAACCATGGGAATTTACGATAGAAGATACCACACTGGTCCAGGCGGTCGCCGCGATTTGCGGTATGGCGATGGACATGTGTCGCATGTACAGAGGATACAAGACGAGTATCGAAATCCTAAAGAATCTTCGTGGCAAGGAATATTACGAGGCGCGTGGCTGGACGCCTTATGAAGGGGTTCCGAAAAGCGTCTCCAAATAGGACTTGTCCTTATCTAAACGCGTGGGGCTTCACCGCCATGCATCAAGGGAGCCGGTGCTACCAGATACTTCGACCACACGGTGGAAGATGGAAGCTCCCGCGTTATAGATTGCTGCTATATGGGTCCTGATCTTCAGATAATATCTTTTTTTTTTGGCCGGTAATCATCGGCCAGATAAGATTTTCGCTGTGCGCATAGCTTGACGCTCCGACGCCGAGAACATGGACAACGACGAGAACGACGATGATATGTGCAAAAAACTCGTGGATTTCTTTCCATGCACCATGTATCTCATCATGTTCGGCGTGAGCGCCATGACGATGTTCCTGGTAATGTTCATGGTTCTCATAATCGCCTTTACCCTCATCTGCATGAGCGGCGCTGACAGCCGTTGCGGGAATGTGGGCCAGGGGCCCCTTGCCCCTTTCCCCATAGGTTTTCAAACCGGTAAGGGTGGTCAGTAAGAGAAAAATTAACAACACCACTACCATGGCGCCCCCTGCCGGATTATGCCCGACATAATGCCGGGCTTTTTTGTTAATCAATCCAGATAAATACAATATGACATCCTTGGGTGGATAGATAAAATCCTTAAACTTTGCGTGTTCGGTTCCAATAAACCCCCATACGATTCTGCCAAGGACAAGCAGGATGATAAGATAGCCTACTTTTGCATGGATCTCATTAAATTCTTCGGCTGTTGCGAATTGTGAAGATACAGAAATAACAAGAGTCCAGTGAAAGATTCTAACAAAGGGATCCCATACCATTATCTTTTTCATGAGAGCTTCCTTTTTAAAAAATATTAATGAAGAACGAGATGCCGGATGGGAATGAAGTGCCCTTCGGCTGCAACCCGATTCAAAACATGGGACATTGTTGGTTGCCTCTGCAGCAATGGATAACACAGGTACCATAGCATGAAGTGCAAGATTTTGGAATTTTATAAACAGCTATTGAACATCCCCCAGCATTGGTGCATACTGTAAAAGTAAAAAACAGAACGCCCTTCTTTCACCATGCGTTCTGTAAAAAGGGCCTGCAACGCATTTGGGCTCCACGCCATGGTGACGATAAACAGTTACCGGGGTTGCCATAGATCACAATGCGGTCGATAATCATTTTCAGGAAGGTATTCCCATGGATGAAAGATTGCTGCATGTCGTAGGTTTGGCGCTGATCGTTTTTCTCATTTTTCCCGCTTTAACTTTCGGTCAGGAATTGGTGTCGCTTCGGCTTCCGGGGCCTCAGACGGAGATAGGTAAGCCGCTGATGCAAGCGCTGAAAGCGCGAAAGACTTCCCGTGATTTCAACACTGAAAAATTACCCATGCAAGTGCTGTCGAATCTGCTTTGGGCGGCGTTTGGTATTAATCGCCCGGACTCAGGAAAGCGTACGGCACCATCTGCAAGGAATTGGCAAGAAATAGATATATACGTGGCTTCTGCCGATGGCCTATATCTTTATGATGCCATTGCCCATGGGTTAAGACAGATTTCTAACGTTGACATCCGGCGAGAGACAGGGCGTCAGGCATTTGTTCAAGATGCACCGGTCAACCTTGTCTACGTTGCCGATTTTGCAAAAATGGGTGAAGCGAAAAATGAAGACAAGGTTCTTTATTCTGCTGCCGATACAGGATTTATCAGCCAAAATGTCTATCTTTTCTGCGCTTCCGAAGGGTTGGCCACCGTTGTGCGTGGGAGTGTGGATAGGCAGGCTCTGGCAAAAATACTGAAGCTGAGATCTGATCAGCACGTCATTCTTGCTCAATCGGTGGGATATTCGAAATAAACCCTAATGTCGCAACAGTTAAGGTAAGGTTGCCCTTAAAGAAACCACCGCGATGACCAATAATCATAGCAAGGGAAAACCAGTCATCACATAATGCAGGCGGGTGATCAACGGGCCACATGGAGAAGATTGTGAAGGAGTCACAATTCAGCCAATCTTTACTAACAGCACAAAATTATGAGAAGAATATCGTCGCTTATACAATGCGCCCATTAGCGACGTTTATGCTCGGACTTGTTAATCCAAAACCGGGTGAGAATGTTTTAGATGTTGCCTGTGGAACAGGTGTGATGACGCGTCAAACTGTGCCATTTTTAGGAAGAAAAGGGAAAATTGTCGGTATTGATACCAATTTGGCAATGCTTTCTGTTGCAGATTCCTTTCCAGCACCGGAAGCTATTACGGTTACCTGGTGTGGGGGGGATGCACATGCGCTGCCATTGGTAGATGAAACATTTGAGTCGGTTTTTTGTCAGCATGGAGTGCAATATTTTTTGAATCCAATGGTAGCGTTAAGAGAGATGCATCGGGTGCTTCGGGCAGGAGGGCACATAGCCGTTAGTGCTTGGCGCTCATTGGTGTATAATCCAGCGACTAAATTAATATGGGAGGCCATAGCCCATAACTTAAATACAACTGTAGAGATCCTTTTACCAGCTTTTCGTCTCACTGATGCTGGTGAGCTCAGTGCCTTGCTTGAAGCAGCGGGATTTGTTGATGTGTCCGTAGTTGATCGATCATACACTGTGCGGCAACCGCGAAACCCGAAACTTATTATGCAGCTATTAGCAAGTGTTGAAAATCTGGTTCCTGCCTACGCCGCTATTGGGGCAGAAAAGAAGGTCAAATTGGCGCAAACTATTGAAAATGAGATTGGTCCGATCCTGGAAAACTATGTGGATGGTAATGAGCAACTCTATCCCATGTCAGCTAACATTGCATTGGCGAGAAAGATCTGATTTCATACAAGGCTATCTTGGGATTGAGTTTCTTGAAAAACGGTTTTTGAGAGAGAGACAGGCTGAGGCGAGCGACGTGATTTTAACACACATCTCGGTTTTCGTGATGTTTAAATGACTTTTTGAACGTTATTTGTCTTTATAAATTGTTAATAAAGTAACTTGAAAGTGGAGAGGAGAATTCAAATGGACATTCAAACCTTATCGGACCGTGCGGAAATTGCGGATTTGTTGGCGCTGTATTGTCGTGGAGTGGATCGTAGGGATGAAGCAACATTGCGCAGTATCTACCATGAGGATGCGATTGAAGATCGCAGTGAAGGACAATTCATCGGTCCCGCCCAGGAATGGGTAGGGTGGGCGTTAAGTGTTATTCCGGTGTTTGAACTGACCCAGCATACCATCCTAAATTCACTGGTGGAAATCGAGGGCGATACTGCTTATGGTGAGACCTACTTTAATGCGTACCACCGGTTCGGAGATCCTGAAAAATCGGGGGGGGAAACGGATACCCCGGATGATATCAAATGGCCGGAGGGTGGTATGGAAATGATTTTGGCGGGGCGTTATCTTGATCGCTTTGAACGCCGCGATGGGGTGTGGAAAATTGCTTACCGGAAAATGGTATGCGACTGGTGTCGGACCCAACCGTTAGCAGACCAGTGGTTTGAAGAGAACCCAACGGCATATCGCAGCGTGCCTGATATAAGTGATGCTCGATTGGATAAAAATAAATGAGCTAATCTTAAAACGGCCGATCTCGATCAAAAAAAATGGACAAGAATGAAGAAATGCCCTTTCTGTGCAGAAGAGATTCAGGACGATGCAATAAAGTGTAGATATTGCGGTGAGTTTTTGGATCCCGACAAAGATCCACGTCGTTCTGAGAGGAACGATCCGTGGTATTTTCGAAAAACATTTATTGTTATCGCAGTTGCCTGTGTGGGCCCACTGGCGCTCCCACTGATTTGGTTCCGTCCCAACACCTCATTGGGGTGGAAGGTCGGGCTCACCATCGGCATCCTGGTTCTCAGTTGGTTTTTGTTTGCGGCGACAATGGAGTCAATTCGAGTTTTAAAGGAATATTACGAACTTATTGAAAGCCTTTAGCCGATCATAGGAGAAGCATATGTTTTCAATTAATTTTCTTCTTGTTGAAGTCATTATGCTCACAGGGCATGCCACAGTATCCTCTGCCATTGAGGCGATGAAATCGGGTGCATTCGATTATGTGAAAAAACCATGTAGCCTAACGGACCTTCTTTTTAGGGCAAATAGGGCAGTTGGCCGAAAACGGGCCCGTGAAGCAAAAATTCTCGATGCCAGGATGACACCCTATATATCAAAACGGGAACGCGATAAATTGATAGATGACGCACTGGATGATTGATGGAAACGCTTGAGGAAAAAATTGAGCGTGTTGTAAAAGAAGAAATTACACTTGCTCCATACGACCCCCACTGGCCAATGGTGTTTGAACAGGAACGGTTGCATTTACAGGCTTGCCTACCTGATGATTTGATCGGTAAAATTGAGCATTTTGGCAGTACTGCAATCCCGGGTATTTGTTCTAAACCGATTGTTGACATTCTGGTTGAGGTCGCAAGCCTTGACGAAACCAGAAAGACAATTGCACCAGTCCTGGAAAGCCAGGGGTACGATTATTTTTGGCGGCCCACATGGGGTGACGATATACCCCCATTTTACGCATGGTTCATTAAACGCGGCAAGACGGGAAATAGAACACATCATATCCATATGATTGAAAAAGATTTCGAACATTGGAATCGTCTTCTTTTTCGGGACTACCTCATTGAACATCCCCAAGTTGCAAGGGAATACAGCTTGCTCAAAGAAATGCTCTCCAGGATAAACCGACATGACCGAGTGGCATACACAGCGGCAAAAGCAGGATTTATAGCACGCGTTACCCAGAAAGCGATTCGCTACTATAAAACAGTGTCGGTGTGATGTTTTCCCATCTAAAACCATCTGACGGCGTTAATAACAATAGGACAGGGTAAACGCATGTAACCTGTGCATCAGGCCGATGACGGTTGACTTTGATCTTTTGATCCGATATCTGGACTGGTAAGAACGACTCTGAATTAGAGTCCAGGTATTTTTGTTGAACAACACGGCATTTATAGTGCTGAAAATAAACTTGCTGCAAAACGGTTTTGCGGACGGTTATATCGGGACATATGCCATCCGGTGGTTATAATAATGTTTTTTGGGATGAAGTTGGGTATTGCGCTCCCCGCTATGGTACACTTTAGAGCTTCTTACTGTTTTACATCGACATTTCCCCAATGTCCCCTCTTGCTGTTACCTGTGCCGTAATTCCCCTTTATTTGATATGTCAGCCGTAGTTTCCAAAAAGCCTTTTAGAGAAAAGTTTGGACGTTCGTTTATAAGGCACCTAACGTCAGGTCGCCATGGATGTAGCAAGAACATTGTATTTAAGACAAGGAGAAGGGTAGTATGAAAAGAATTATTGCCATCATCCGGCCCATCATGCGGGATGGTGTCATTGCAGCCTTACATAAGATGGAGAATTTTCCCGGTGCGGTCATGACCGTAACAAGTGGCATTCGGAGAGGATTGCACCAAGAGGACAAGAGCAAGCAGGAAAAACCCCTGGTCGACTACCATGCCTATATCCGGATTGAAATAATCTGTCAGGATCATATGGCCAAGACCCTGGTTGAAACCATCCGCGCAAATGCGTACACCGGCAGACTGGGGGATGGTAAAATTTTTGTTTCACCGATTGAATATGCCATTCGTATCCACGATGGAAAGACGGGCGATGAAGCAATATAAGGCTTCGAGCTCAAAATAAATCGTACATCTCACCCCAGTATTCTGAGAACAGGAGGTTTAACATGAGGATAACCATTAAAATCCTAATAATGTTTTCAACTGTAATTGGTATGGCTAGCGCGACATCAGCCGTGAACAGAATAGATCTTGTCGAAAATAGTTCAGTGAAAATTGAACGCTTAACATCTAAGGGATATCGAATCATGAGGGTCTTTGCCTATAATGAGAGCGATACACTGGTTGTTTCCGGTAGGGTTAAACGCTGGCATTCAACCCCTATTGCAGGTGGACATGTGGATGTGGCAGTTGTGAGTCCGTCGGGCAATGTCGTTGACCGGGTCAGCACCTATTACATTCCTCAGCATACGCGAAGGAGTCCCTGGAAAGGATCGTATTTTAAAGTCGAATTTTCTGATTTGCCACCGGAGGGCAGCACCATTCGCGTTATCCACCATAGGATCGTTAGCCCCAGGGCGGGTAAGTTCCAATGTGAAAACAATCTCGCCCTGCCAACTGATTCGTGACGCATATTGTTATGCACTCGGGTTATGCAATGGAGATTATCGTGTCAGTAATGAAGAGAGCAGTTTGATTCTATAAATATGGTGTGAAAGCCCTATCAATGCGGCAACAAATGGGGCATCTGTTGCCGAATTGCTTCTATAGTGAACGAATTTCCTGTCTTAGGAAAATTGTATAGGAAATGGCAAAGCATACCACCGTGACTGAAATCAGCGAGATAATGTAGGGAACCACAATCAAAATGCTTTGATCGAGTGGCAGGGGGCCTGCAAAGCGCTCCATCGAAAATCTCTCCATCGGGCCCACGACAAACAGAGGCCCCCCTGATTTTCGGATAGGATGTTGTCAAGTTAATACTGTTTGGCTTTTCTGTTTTTGATGCCTGCCCCAACAATTCTATGGCGCACTTTTGAGACATGTTAAATTTGCCATCCATGGCGTGTGCTTTCAGCACAATTCCGGGATATTCCACTGCCATCGTGATCAACCGGTACGGAATATCACCTGGTGGTGAGGGGGTAGCGCTGGTTTCCTCTGAAAACTGCATGAAATCCAGGAGCAAAAGCGCCCAGGTGATAATTATGATTTTGTTTTTCTCGGCCCATTGGCTCAAATAAAGGTAAAATTATGCTTAAGGCTACAATTTGATAAAACAAAAATTTAATGAGCCATTTTTTTATGTCAAGGGACCGAAATGAATTTTTTCTCTGCTGCCCTTGACACCTTGAAAAGCGTTTTTAAAATATACTTGATTCTGGCGATCGCCATATGCTGTCAGCAGGGGCAACGGCATGCCCACCATGATAGGCGAATCAATTTATAACCATTGCTTGAGGTGCGGCATTTAATACGTTGCAGCAGTGGGATGCTGATATCTGAAATTCAAGAACATTAGAAATCAACAAGGGTTACGTTTAGATGTGTCATTTAAAAACGTGATTGAAAAGTTGAGCATGCAAACTGATTTTTCGCCGAAGGGGGTCCACGATGGCAGAGAGTTTTTTTGCAATTCTTGGTATTTCACCAGATGCAACAGTGGAAGAGATTCGAAGCGCATATCGCCGGCTTGCCAAGGAATTTCACCCGGATCATTACCAAGGTGATAGCGAGCGTTTTCGTGAAATTCAGGAAGCGTATTCAGTGCTTGCGAACGTTCGGAAACGTCGTGAATGCGAACAAGGGTACATAAAAAGACCCCCGGTAACAAGGTTATGGCCCAAAACGCATGGCGTGGTCGAGCCGCTTATTCCTGAAGAACACCCGGTAGATATGGGCGAAATATCACCGGTACGATCTTTTCAATCGTTTACGCCCTCGGTTGACGAAATTTATGGGTGGCTTTGGGGTAATTTTTCCAATATCGGACAGCCGAAATCCGTTCGCTTTCAGAATTTGACAATTGAGGTGACACTTACGCCCGAACAGGCCCGTACTGGAGGCAATGCACGTCGGTTTGGCATTCGAAACATGCATCTTACCGTATTATTCCGCTTAACGGAAAATCGTCCTTAAGAAACTGGTTAAAATGAGAGCGCATTGTGTGCGATATGAAACTCATCATAGAAAGGAGGAGCAATGCGATACCAACAATTAATTCCGATGCGCCGCTGTCCTCGATGCTGTGCGCGAATATTTAGAAATGCCCGGACCGAGGAGACGATTTATACGTGCTCATGTATAGAAAAGCGTTGGAAGGAGAAACACTAAGGTACCCCTATTGCTGTAACAATAGGGGTAACAATCTTTGCCTGGGTTTTCTCTTTCCATCTTTGTTTAATGCGGACTTTGATCCGATAATTTTTCTGTGGCGATGGCGAATGGTAATGATAGTAAAAGTGGTGTTAAAAACATAATAATTATAGGGTTATGTGCATTTATAGAGAAATTTTACCGTATGGGATTGACACTGAAAAAACCGTAATTACTATTTATTTAAATCTAATAAAAGTAATGCTTTTAGGGGGCCACTTAACCAAAGGAGGCAACGATGGATATCAAGAAATTGGTTCCTTGGAATTGGTTTAAAAAGGAGGAAGAGGATGCTGACAAAACGCTGCCTATAAAGCGCAAAGGTGCGCAGGAGCAAGGGGGTGGATTTGCTAGTCCTCTGCAGCAGTTTCACCAGGAAATCGACCGACTTTTTGAACAGGCATTTCGCGGTTTCGGTATGATTCCATTTGGATTTGAGAGGCCGTTAACGCCGCGCCCGGCAGATGGCATGCTAAAGCCAATCTTGGATGTGAGTGCCTCGACCAAGGACTACACTGTCACAGTGGAGATACCCGGTGTGGATGAAAAAGATGTAAAGCTTGAGGTCGTTAACGACACCCTGACAATCCGTGGTGAGAAAAAACAGGAAACGGAGGAAACAGATGAAAATTATTACCGGATGGAACGATCTTATGGTTCATTCCAGCGGGTGTTGTCTTTGCCCGAGGATGTGGACCAGGAGGGCATAAAGGCGACCTTTAAAAAGGGCGTGTTGAAGGTGCGGCTTCCAAGAAAAGCACTACCTACATCAGATGTAAAACTGATAGAGATTAGGAGTACTTGATGATGGGCAAAACCCTATCCAAACGGTTGCCTTTAACTTAATATTATTACTTAGGGAGGTGTAAATCATGGTAGCAAGAAGAATGATCAATTTTCCGTTTATGGGTTGGCCGCATCCGTTTTCGGAAATGGAGCGGATGGCCAAGCAGATGGATTGGTTGACCAGTGGCATTTTTGGCAGACCCGGGGCATCATTCTTTTCTGCGAGAGTATTCCCAGCGGTCAATATCAAAGAAGATAAGGAAAAATACTACGTTCACGCTGAGCTCCCAGGAATCAAAGCAGACGATGTCAAATTGGAGGTCAATGGCAGAAACCTGACCATCTCAGGTGAACGTAAAATCCATTCTGAAAACGAAAAAGCAAAATACCACCGCAAGGAACGAGAAGCAGGAAAGTTTTCACGGGTGATCACTTTGCCCGGTGAAGCAGATGCGACCAACGTGGATGCCAAATTGGTAAATGGGTTGTTGACGGTCGCCATCGGAAAACCCGAGACTGCGAGACCAAAGCAAATTATAGTGAATTAATGTTAATTAAGTTAACAAATGGAGGGATAAAAAATGGCTGAATCCAAAGAACTCCAAGCAAAAGAAAAACAGACGGTTCCTGACGTCGTGGAGCAGACTCGGCCGGGGCTGGTTTTTACGCCGGATGTGGATATTTTCGAAACCGATCATGACATCACGCTTTTGGCCGATATGCCGGGAGTTTCGACTGAAGATGTAAATATTGATCTTAAGGATGGGGTTTTGACGATCAGCGGGGATGTCAAACCATGGGGAGATACCGCTGCGTCGGACGTGTTGATTGAATTTGATATTGGTAAATATTACCGGCAGTTCACCCTTTCAGATGCCATCGAGCAGGAAAAGATCGATGCCAAATTTGAGGATGGGGTGCTTCGCCTTGTATTGCCGAAGGCGGAGAAAGCCGTTCCACGAAAGATAACGGTAACGGCTGGATAGTCAAACGTAAGCTGAAGACCCGGTTTTTTACCGGGTCTTTTTTTTAGGCAAGTCATTCACTTTTCGCTTCGTTATACACGGGAATTTGGACAATGGTTCGAACAAAAAAACAAAATGTTTTTATAGCAGTTATTGTCCTTCTTATTATTATTTGTAGTTTACAGGGATGGTTTATCTTCAGACATTTAAATGGCCGTTCCCCAGAAAAAGATATTTTCAGCGACACGAAAAGATTTTCATCTTTTCTGGAAAAGCAATTCAGGATTGACAGAGATCGAAAGTGGAATCTGTTTGATCGGTTCTTTGATGATGATTTCTTCTCCAGCCGGCCAGATCCTTTTGAAGAGATGCGGCAGCTTCATAACCGATTTGAAAGTATGATGAGCGAGTCGTCGCGAAAAATGTTCAAAGATTCTTGGAACGACTGGTTTGAAGATCGCTTCTTCGGCGGCTCCAAGGACATTGATATTCGTACCGATGAGAAAGATGATGTTTACTTGATTACGATTGGAATTCTAAATCTTAAAGAGAATAATCTAAACATTAACATTAATGCTAAGGGGATTTCCGTCGAAGGGAACTTCTCTCAAACGATAGAGAAAACAGATGGAAATGGAAAAGTAATCAGAAAACAGGAGGTACGTCAACGGTTGTCAAAGTTGATTCCCATCCCTGGGGACGCAGACGCTGATAATGCCAAAATTGACCACGAAAAAGACAAGATCCTTATTTCTTTACCCAAAAAAAAATCCTAAAGTGATGTTTCGGTTAAACACCGAACACCCATATTGCAATAAAAAATTCTAATACCATAATTGTGCGAACAAACTGTGAATTCCAGGAATTAATGGCCAACAACGTTCTTGAATATCCTTATCCTTGACATGCCGTCTTATTTTCTCTATTATTTTTTTATAAAAAACAATGCCTTATCACTTAATGATCACCGATCATCCAGACAGGAGGGTGGCATGCAAGAATTCACAGGCGGATATGCTGGACGGATTTTGTTTTTGGATCTTTCCACCGGGAGTGTTAAAGAAATTCCGACCGAGAACTATTCTCCCCTATTCCTTGGCGGCAGAGGGATCGCTGCAAAGATATACTGGGATGAGGTCCCTCCCGACATATCACCTTTTGATCCGAAAAACCGACTGATCTTCATAACCGGCCCGGTAACTGCCGCCACGGGCTTCTGTGGTTCACGCTGGCAGGTGTGCGGCAAATCGCCTCTGCATAACACCTATAATTACAGCAACCTCGGCGGGAGTTGGGGTGCCCAGCTGAAACGGGCCGGATATGACGGGCTGGTGGTTTCCGGGCAGGCGGACAAACCGGTCTATCTGTTGGTAACCAATCATGGGGTGGAGATAAGATCGGCTGATCATTTAAGCGGTCAGGGCGCGATTAAATGCCGAGAGACACTGAAAGAGGAACTTGGAAAGAGCGTTAGTGTGGTTACCATCGGACCGGCCGCTGAAAACGGGGTTGTCTATGCAACTTTGATTGCCGACACGGATGCCAGTGGCGGCGGTGGTTTGGCGGCGGTAATGGGTGCGAAGAACCTTAAGGCCATTGCGGTCAAAGGGGAGGGGAAGATCCTGCCGGCGGATGCGGAGCGGCTGCTCGCACTCAAGGAACGGTCTCTCACCATCATGTCCGGCCTTGACGAGGAGTTTGTCTCCGGTGTCGCCCCCTTTCGTGATTTGGTTCCCTTTGAGAAGACGACAAAGGCAGTGTGTTATAGCTGCACCGGACATCAGTGCATTCGCAGGAATTATCGGATGGATGACGGTCAAAAAGGCAAATTCATGTGCGGGTCCTCCTTCCTGTACATTGCCTGGGCAGACGCTTATTACGGCAAACCCACCGATGTCCCCTTTCAGGTCAACAAACTCTGCGATGATTACGGCCTCGACACCCACACAGTAGAACCGCTGATCCTGTGGCTTGACCTTTGCCACAAGGCGGGGATACTGACCGAAGCGGAAACCGGCCTGCCCTTTTCCAAGATCGGCAGCCTGGAATACATGGACGCCCTCGTGAAGAAGATATCGTACCGGGAAGGCATCGGCGATATCCTGGCACAGGGAACGCTCAAGGCCGCCGAGAGTCTTGGCAAAGAAGCGCAGGGATTGACGGCAGACTTCATCAACCGAAACGATAACAGGCCTTATTACGGCCCCAGGCTCTATTTGACCACCGGACTGTTCTATGCCTTTGAGCCCAGACTTCCTATTCAACACCTTCATGAAGTCGCTACGCTCGCCATGCGATGGTCGCTCAACGAGATACAAAAACCGGAGAAACCAGGGGTTACGACCGCTGTCATGCGGGCAATCGCCAAACGGTTCTGGGGAAGCGAGGTGGCTGGCGACTTTTCTACTTACGATGACAAGGCCATGGCGGCAGCAAAGATTCTGGACCGTCAGTATGCCAAGGAATCTCTTATTCTTTGTGATTACAATTGGCCGATCATGTACTCGGAAGCTACCGATGATAAGGTCGGCGACCCGACTTTGGAAAGCCAGATCTGTTCGGCTGTAACAGGAAAGGAAGTGGACGAAGGGGGGCTCTACCGCATTGGAGAGCGGGCGTTCAACCTCCAGCGAGCCATCTTGATCAGAGAGGGGTGCCAGGGGAGAGCCGATGATACGCTGGAAGAGTATGAGTTTACCTGTCCCGTGACAGAAATTACGGCATTTGGTAATCCGGAGGCCCTGATACCGGGAAAGGATGGCCAAACCATGTCAAGGAAGGATCTCGCCGTCGACAGGAAGGAATTCGAACGGATGAAGGATGAGTTCTATGAGCTCCGAGGGTGGGACGTTAAGACCGGATTGCAGAAGAAAACCAAGCTGGAAGCACTTGATCTTTCGGATGTAGCTGAAACCATGGCGGCAGGCGGTTTAGTCAAATAATGGGAAAAGGGAGGCGCAAGTGGAAACGCTTAATGCTACATTTGAGGCTGGGTATTCCCCCCTGTCTTGCCTGAGGAAAGGATATACGTTCTACGGAAGATAACGGTAATGGATGCATAGATAATGAAGACCCGGCCGCTTTGACCGGGTCTTTTTTTTATCATCAATGTAACCCATTTATTTTTCATGTTTATTTGGCTTGCTCTCGTTTCTTCGAGGGATACCACAAGATCGGCGTTGAAAATTGCTGCCAGCCCCACCGAATGATGCCAACCAGCCAGAAAGAGACCCACAGGGCCCAGGCAAGCATTGCCGAACGATAAGCGAGCATTGGGATTGAGATCACCCAGGCCTGGGGGAGCGTATTGCCGCTGATGTCGTGGTACCATTTTAAAAGGCCCCGGTGGGATCCGTTGCCAATGATGTTCATGTCAGGGTGGCCGAGAAGCCCATTCGAAATTGCAAAAAGAAGAGCCCCCATGGCCAGAAGTGTGAGAATGAGAATACCGATCTGGACAAGATTAAAATGGTTTTTTTCGAGGGTTTCAGTCGCTTTTTTCCCCTTTAACGCCAACGCCATTAACCAGGCCACCACAAGGAGGCACGCCGCAAGGTTGCTCATGGACATCCCGATACCGAGGAGCAGCCATTCATAAAAGCCAAGGGGGGTTAAACCGGTTTTTGACAGGCCAAAGGCAACGAGCACAACTACAAATAGAACGGACCAGAAAAGGACCGCCGGGCCTACCAGTTGCGCGCCACCCATAAACAGTGGCCACCGATTCCTGGGTAGATGGACATCCGTACTGCTATTTACAGAGGGGGCGCCAAGGTCGATCTGAGCCGTTTCATAGGTCGTCTTTATTCCTCCCGATTCCCGCCACTTTACTTCAATTTTCTGATTGCCGGGAATGATAGGAAAGGTAATGCGACTTCCTTCTTGGCGAATCGGTTGGACCTGTGCGTTTATTTTTACTTCCTGAAGGGAGGCCTCGGTAGGCAATGAGATTGTATGTTGTCCCCCTTGACTGCTTTTAATCCCGAGGATCAATTCTGCATCCGTTGATCGCTGTCCCGGGTGTAAAACCAGGTGGCTTCTTTCAATCGTAAGGGTTCTGCCTTCAACGCCTGACGGCCGGGTTATGGTCAGTTGAACCGTTTCTCCCGGCCACGGGTGCCACGTGGGGTGCCAGCGGTTTCCGAGCTGGTGCATAATTACCGGAATGCCGTCGTAGGCCATATGAAAAATCGGGCTGACGTCAACCTTCCAGATTTCTGTCCAATCGGCTGTTTCGGGATGTGTGAGGGGGATGGTCTCTGAAAGCGCTAAAAAAGACTCCCACTTAAAAAAAGCCTGATTTGCGCCAAGGGTTACCTGGGCAACACCGTTTTTAACTGAAACCCCTTCAGTGGTAACAGACTCTCCTGGCAACAGGGGAATATTGAGAATAACGGCGGATCCGGCGGGGCTGCGTCGTTGAATGGTTGTTTCGACTTTCCAGATCAGGCCGAGCAGAAGATTCCGTTCCACCAATACAAAAGGTGGCAAGACACCGGTTTCAAGGACCTCCAATGTGGCATTTTCCTGTTCGCTGATGCGCTTGAATTGCAATTGCTCTTCGAGGGTGTCGTCCGGACGCAGCCCCTCCACTGACCAGCCCGTTGCATGGATGGTAACATGGTGCGGTTTTAATAGAAACGGCAGTTGAAGCGTATTTTGCTGTCTGATGCGGCCGGAGAGTGTTACCATATGCTTTCCTTCCGGCATAAGGGCCCACAGGCCGGTTTGATTGCGAAAAAGTCCGGTGGCAGATTGACCATCGATGCGTATTTTTTGGGGCAACCAGTGCTCGGTGTGACTTGGCAATGGTACCGCCGTATCCACCTGAGCATCTACTTGGAGGGTAAGATTCAAATTATCAGGCGTGATGGTGATAGCGCTGTTTGAAATACTTGCGCAGCCCGGAAAGCATTCGTTCTTTTCAAGAAGTCGCGTGCGAAGTTTATCGAGCATTTCCGGGGAGGGGATTTCAAGGGCAAGGCCGGAATGCGCGAAGAGCAAAACAAACAGTGCTGTAAAAGGTAGTAGTGAAGAAGAAAAGATCGTGTTGAACCGGATCCCGCGACCGGGCCAATAGCTGACACCAAACATGCCCAACGCAAGCAGAATAATTAAAAACACGCGAACAAAGGCAAACACAAGATTCGTCTTTGGACCAATCAGGACAAAGGAGATAGATTGGTCGCGAGTCACTGGCCCTGACCAGCTAAAGTAAATGGTTTCAAAGGGCTCCCAGGCAGGCATGCCCGGTCCGGTCTGGGTAAGTGCGTTGGGGTCATATCGCATAATCTTTTCTTCATATCGGGAAGCCCCTTTTTGGGAAAGAAGCGTTCTGCCCGGTGCTTTTGATTTTACGGACAGATTATCCATGAAACTGCGATCCGTCTCATCTTCAGAGGGTAGCATGGCTTGCTGAGTTTCTTGAGGGCCCGGTTTGGGGATGGCGGCGGTGTGAGGAGCGTTGGAATAGTCTCCCTCAGAATAATTTCCCATAGTTGCCAAGGGGCGTGCCAGTTGGGGATAAATGCCGATTCTCAGGGCTTCGATCGCATAAGGAATCGTAATGACGATCAGAGAGACCAGGGCAAGTATCTGATAAATTTTAACGGTTTTCTGGAGCCTGCCTTCTGGAAGGTACTTTAACAGTGCGAATCCGATAAGCAATGCGAGCCAGATGAATTTTGGTGCATTCGGTTCATGGTAAATCAGCACCAGCGTCAGAAACGAAATGCCTGACATCGGTTTTGAGAAGAGTTTTGCCACGGTGATGGTAAAGATAAGCACAACAAAGAAGTCAAGCAGGGTCCAGCGTTTCATCCAAGTTCTGGGAATGTTGTCAAACCCACTGGCGCTGATGAGCTTCCAGCCGGGTGGAAGGTACAATTTTCCCCGTACGGATTGAAAATCATGATCCCATCCGGTGGCCGGAAGGGCGGTGATGCCGCCTTCCCGGGTACTGTCCGCCATCAGATGCAACTTGCCTTTTCGCAACTCAATGCCGGCTTTGTTGGATCCCCGGCGTTTTGTGATAAATTGCTCCCTGCCATCTACGGCAACCCTGCCAAGGGTTATTTCAGGGGTCATTTCAAGGCACCAGTGGGTATTTTTCTTGCCATCAATAACGTCCTGAATGGTGTATCCCGATCCATCAAAGCGTAACCATAAGCTGCGGTCGAGGGTGAGCTGGTCAGGCGCTGGATGAGGATCCCCACGTTTGATTTCTTTGAATACCATGGCATCTCCTGGAAGCATTCGGTAGGCGGGATAATGTTGCCAGTTTTTTGGAACCGATGTCTGCAATGGGTCAATCGACGCTGCACCACCAATTTCAACAATGCGTAAGTTCGGACGGTTGGCAAACGACCAGATTTCCTGATCCGGCCAGAAGCCACTTCCATCGGTAGAAAACGACATCTTTTCGAGAGGGCCATGATGGCGCAGCACAATCGTAAAGTCGAACCGGCCGGGCCGAACCTGTACCCGTAATTGACCATTCTGCTCAAGCCTTGCAGGCAGAGGACTTGTCAGAGACATTGGTGTTAAGTACTGTGGGTCATATATGGGCCCAAGGGTCACTTCCCGGGCAGCCCCCGCCACATCGAGCATGACAAGAACCGTCACCTGGGCGGGTATCGTGTCTTCGATGAGCCGGTAGCTTTCTATTTTTAAACGGTGTTCTATTTTTTCTTCTACTGCCAATGTTTTGAGCCACAACCGGCCAAGACGGTCCACGTTGGGAAAATCAACGGGGGCGTCATCAACGGTGAGGGCCACCAACGCAGATTGAGGGGGGATCTGAAGGTATTCTGGCGGCCGGAGCCAGGTGAATTTGCCGGCAATCGTGTGATTGCCGGGAAGAAGCAGAACCTGTGGGCACTCGTTTTTTTCAATGACGATCGCGGGTTTGTCGTCTATCCTAACTTCTAATGGCCATTGTCCGGGGGCACCGGGGAGAGATACCCAGCTTTCAGTCTGTACCAGCCAGGCTTGCTGGAATTGGCCGCCATTATGGGTGAGGTCAATATCCAGGCGAGTGGGCCAAACACAGTAAAGATCCGACGTGTTGTTGTATGAGGGGATGCAGTCAATCTGCTCCTGATAATCATGGAGCACCCAGTTTCGCCAAGGCTTCAGAAGGGCGGGGATGTAAGGTTCCGATGCCCCAGGCGAAGGGCATGGGCAAAATAGAACAACTAACGCGATGAACAGAATACTGCTCGAAATGGCAGATATCGAATTTTTCTTAAGTGCCAAAATGCCCTCCTTTGCGAAAAGAGTTGGTTGATTGTCTCCTGGTCAAGGTGCTGGTATGTCTTAGAGCCCCACTGGCAAAAAAGCCATTCCAACAATATGAGCGGCTTTTTTAATTATCCTGTTGGTCCTGCGGGAAACGATAACGGCCATGGTGTCCTGTAGGGCAATCAGTTTTCCAAACAACCGTTCATAGCTTAAATTCGGCGATTCTCCATCCAGGTTGTCTGTTAATAGATATGAGGTGCCGTCTGGTTTTTGTCGTTTTTTAAGGCGCCAGACGAGAATTTCGATATTGCGTGCGCTGTTATAGAGTTTTTGCTGGTCGAGCAGATCGAGCATGAACATTTCGCAGTTGTTATTATAAGACTGGAGAATCATGGTATAGAGGCCATACATAATAGCAAAAACACGATCACCCGAGTAGAGCGGGTCAAACCCAAGCAAAATGGCATGGGTGCCGGTTTTGCAATTCAGCTCTTCGTGTAAAGTCTGGGCCGGACATTCAAAAATGGTTTCATACCTTGTTAAAATGGTTTCATTTGGGACTTTGGTCAGTTCACAAGGATTTTTCTTGTATAATTTGATGGTCAGTTCTTTGAGAATCTGGGTGGCCTGATCCAGGTGGATGTCAGAGATCTCATCAATCCCGGTTTTGGCAAAATTCTCAACCTGGAAATCGGGGGAGGTTGTGCAACCTGAAAGGGGGGAAAACAGCAGAAGGAGGAACAGGCGGAATGCCGGTATGCAAAATTGCCAGAATTTAATTTTAAAAGGCCCCAATAAAATTTTCCCTATGGATTTTTTCCCTTCCTAAGCCCAAGTTTAGAGCGTTTTTAAAATGGCCTTCCTCTTTATTCCTTAGGGCGTCGAACTGCCCTTACGGTGCCGCACTGCCATGATTCCCTGAAAGTTTGCGCCCCTTCCACAACCTGTTCCGGTATGACTATTTGCGCATGAATCACCCATTGGCCCGCATACGTTTTTTTGGTTAATGACGTCCAATACCATGGACTGGCGAAAGTTGCAAAAGCTGATTCTTGATCGTATAACGCGAATAGTTCCTCAGGAGTCGGCAGCCGCCAGTCCTTATGGTTGCCGGTGTTAAGCCGTTCGATATAGCCGATGGCCTCCTCGTAGGTGACGCATCTGTTTAATGCCATTTGGGAGTCTATCAGGCACCACATCAATCCGGTCTTGGCGTCGACGACTGTATCATCCGGAGACAGCTTGAAACGAGGGCCGGATCCTTCCAATAGCGGTTTTATCTCATTGACAGCGGTAGCCAAACGGTCTTTTTCAGCGAGGGCCTTTAGTTGCACGATTTCTTTCTCAATTTTATCTTTGACAGATGTTTTGGGATAGGCTTTCAGATAATCACTAAAAACGGTGATGGCAGCATTGTAGTCTTTTCCAAAATCAGTCGCCTGTCGTACCATTAGGTCAAATGCTTGGGTCGCTCGTAATTTCTCATTCCACGAGGCCGTGTATGTTTCAAACTCTTTTGAACGTTTTGCCTCCGGGTATAACTGAATATACAACTGACTCAGATCGATACATTTTTGCCAGTTTTCTGTTTCTTCGTTTTCTTTAATTTGGTGTGAAATGTAGAAATAATATTCGTCCTTCATTTCAGAGATGAGCGTTTCGACTTTTTTCCGATGACGGCTTTCGGGATAGTCTGTCAAAAAGTCTTTGTAAAAACGAATGCGCTCTGGGCCATGCTTCAAAGCTGTTTCGAGCATTTGATTATAATTGCGGGTGTCCATCAGACCTGTGAGGGATATGATTTTTTCAGCGATGCTTTTTTCAAAAGGACTTCCTGGATTTGTCCGTTGAAATTTCTGGTATTCATTGAGGGCCTTTTCGGGGGTACCGGCTTGAATGAACCTATTAGCGGCCTTTTCAGTTCTGCTAAAGTGATCCTGTACTTTTTGTGCCTGGATTTCCTTGATGTGGTTTTTTGCTTTAATAGCGTAAGCATCACGTGGTTTTGCTTCCATATAGGACTGTAACAGTGCTATCTTCTTTTCGGGTGTTTCAGCCAAAGATACTTCTAATTCGAGATCGTCATAAGCGATTTTTGTCTTTTGGGTGGAGATAGCATACAGTCCAACAGCGATTCCAAAGATAAATAGGATTGAGAGGGCGGCCAGAATCGGTTTTCGGCGTTTCGGAGAAGATGTTGACCGTAAGGCCTTGGATGACGTTGAAAAATTATCCGGTTTTTTCTGCTTATCGGGCGCTGAAGGTTTTGGGGATTTAGAGAAAGGCTTCTTTTTTTGTTGAGGTGGTAGCGCTTCTTTCTTGTCTTTTGCTTTTAATTTGGCTTCATCACGAAGTCGTAACCCCTCCATGAGAATATTCATTAGGGGTTGATTGATTTCATTTATTGTTTTTTTACAGGCGTCTTCGATTTCAATGGTCGCCCCTTCCCAACTGATAATATGGTGGGCGGCATCTGTGTTTTTAAGGTTCCCTGTTGCCGCTGACACCAGTTCTCCTTTTAGCAGATACAGATCGCCGGTTGCGTCACCAGACGTTACTCTGAGGGTGCAGGTCAGATCTTCCATCTGGGCCATCTGTAAAAAAGAATCTAAACTGACTCCTTGAAGTTTTCCACCGAGGTTCTTTCCGACCATCCAAACACTCCTTGTTTGTTTGCTCATACAACTCAGGGGGGTACTTCAAACTGGCTATTATTTACTACGATAGACAGAAAATCACAATGGCGATTCTAAATCAAGTTTGGAAATTATAACAAAATTGGTAGAAAATTGAAGTATTCTCTACGAAAAGGTGAAATTATGTCTAAAAAGATAAATTGTCGTTGGCAAGTACGCTGACTTTGTCGATGTGGTACGGTACCATTTTAGAAATGGGTAACGCCTTTGCTGCGGTTTGTTTGATTTGAAATAATAAATATATCCAGTGGGTTGCTTTTTTGTTTCCTTTGACGTATGTACCCGTTGGTAGAAGCACAGTTTGCGCCTATCAGTAACGGTATGGCATAATCGGATAGTAATACTGTTAGGGGGTTCAATCCTCAATGGGTAGTTTAAAGCGATTTCTGGTGGCAGGTCTGCTGGCTTTAACGCTGTTTTGCACCGCTGCTTTTGGTGTTGTTTTCTATCGTATTGTGGTCGCATATGGCGAAAATAACGAAAAAGAGAATTTCTTAAGTCGTGCGGTAACCGCTGCTGCCCTGATTGATGTCGCAAAAGTCCAGTCTCTTTCGGGAGTTCCAGATGACCAGGATCGATCTGAATACGCCTTCGTCAGATCCCAGTTGATCTCGTTAAAGAAAATCGACCCAGACATTCGCTTTCTCTACATTATGAAACTAAAGGGTGATAAGATTATCTTTTTGATTGATGCAGAGACACCAACATCCGAAGACTTTTCCTCTCCAGGTGATGTATATGAAGACGCAAGCCCTGAATTGTTCGGTATCTTTAAAGATAAAAAACCCTTTATAGAAGGGCAATTGACAGATGCCTGGGGGCGCTGGGTATCGGCAATTGCGCCACTGTTAACGCCAGACACTCAGGAAGTCGCCGGCATCGTCGGCTTTGATATTGACTCAAAACGGTGGGACAAGAATATCTTTTTCTATAAAGCATTCGGAATTACGATACCTGTTTTCTTGGGCATTGTGATTTGTGTCTTTTGGGCAGCCCTTTTCAAAGTAAACAGTACAAATGTTCATTTGTTGAAAGAAGTCACAGAACGAAAGCAAATAGAAAAAGAACTTCGTGACAGTGAAGACCAACTCGTCCGCGCCAAAAAAATGGAGGCGGTGGGCATACTTGCCGGTGGGGTTGCCCATGACCTGAACAATGTGCTTTCCGGTATTTCGAGTTATCCGGAATTGCTCCTTGTCGATATCCCTGAAGACAGCTCCTTACGCAAGCCGCTTTTGACCATTCAAAGGGCGGGACAGAAGGCAGGAGTCATTGTTCAGGACTTGCTGACGCTTGCAAGAAGAGGGGTTGCCCATGCCGAAGTAGTCAACATGAACCAGCTTGTTGATGATTTCCTGAACAGCCCAGAGTTAGAGAAACTCATGTCATTTCACCCCGGGATAGAAATAAAAACCCAGTTGGACCAGGAACTCAAAAATGTAAAAGGCTCTCCAGTACATATCTCAAAAACACTTATGAATCTGGTTTCCAATGCAGCGGAAGCCATTAAAGATAAGGGCGTTGTTTGTATTACAACCGAAAATTGTCGTATTGAAACCCCCTTAAAAGGCTACGAGAATATCGAAGCTGGTGAGTATGTTGTCTTGACGGTCTCGGATTCTGGGCAGGGGCTTTCTTCGAATGATCTGGAAAAGGTGTTTATACCCTTTTATACCAAAAAGAAAATGGGGAGAAGTGGGACTGGTTTGGGCATGGCGGTGGTATGGGGGACCGTGAAAGACCACAACGGCTTTATTGATGCGCACAGTAACGAAGGGGTGGGAACATCCTTCATCCTCTATTTCCCTATCACCCGGGAGAAAGTGCCGTGCGATCCGCCAGAGACGTCCATCGAGGCCTATCAGGGCAACGGCGAATCGATTTTGATCGTGGACGATGTGGTGGAGCAGCGGCGTATTGCGTATGAGATCCTTAGAAAACTGGGGTATTCACCCACAGCGGTGTCGAGTGGCGAGGAAGCCGTGACGTATTTAAGCCAAAATAAAGTGGTACTGGTCATTTTGGACATGATCATGGCACCCGGTATGGATGGGCTTGAGACCTATAAACAGATACTCAAGATAAATCCGGGGCAAAAGGCGATCGTAACCAGCGGGTTTTCTGAAACCGTTCGCGTCAAAGAACTCCTTGGATTGGGTGCGCGCCAATATATCAAAAAGCCCTATTCTCTCAACGACATAGGGGTTGCCGTCAAAAGCGCCTTGGCCAACTGATTTTTCGATTGGGATAAAAAAAGGGCCAGTCCCCAACACGTTTAACGCGCTGGCGACGGCCCTTTTTTCAGGATGGATGCTGAAAAATGCTTTTTGAAAGAAGGCGGGCATGCTATCCTGCATGACAAATTGGCGCTTATCCTGCCATTTCTCGACGGTCAGACATGTCGAGTAAAATCCTTTCCCGGGCTTTATCAATCCCGAGTTCTTTACGCTTTTTATCGATATGGGCAATCATTTTTCGTGCATGCTGAATGGGATCGATTTCCAAGTCCCACATTCCCCCGTACATTTTTTCAAAATCTTCAAAAAGATATTTTTGAAATACGGGTGCACCCGCGGTGGGCAGGGTTACACCAAAGACGGTATAAACCCCAGAGGCCACAAAATAATGACCGATGCTGATTGCCTTTTCACTCATCCATTCGGGGGCACTGCCGGCCACCGGCAATTGACTGATATCGGTGCCCAGGCCACCGGCTTTGACCATTTCTGTTGCTGCCAGCAGGATTCGGCTGTTGTCGACACATGAACCCATGTGGAGCACGGGTGGAATGCCGACGGTTTCACAGACTTCTGCAAGGCCGGGGCCGCAGTAAACCCGGGCAGATTCCGGGACGAGCAGGCCTTCCATGGCACAGGCGATGCCGTTACAACCGGTCGTGATAACAAGGACATCGTTCTTTATCAGTTCTTTGACCACCTCGATGTGGCCTTCATTATGTTTCGTCCGTGCGTTGTTGCAGCCAACGACGCCCGCGACACCACGAATGCGGCCGTTGATGATGTTATCATTCAATGTGTAGTAGGAGCCGCGGAATGTGCCTCCCAGATGGTATTGAATCGATTCAACCCCAAAGCCGGCGATCTGAACCGCCTTGTTGTGGGGGATCATGACATCCGAACTCCTTTTGTTGAAGTTGTCGATGGCGATTTTGACAATTTTCTGGGCATCTTCATAGGCTTGGTGCTCATTGAACTCAATGTGGATGACATTTTCTTGTTCCATCTTGGCAATGGGATGGGTGGTGATGACCTTGGTATGAAAACATTTTGCCACATTGGCAACATTTTGAAAGATGCATTGGATATCGACCACCATTGCATCGCAAGCTCCTGTTATGATAGCAAGTTCCTGCTGAAGGAAGGTGCCGCACAACGGCACGCCATGACGTTGTAAAATTTCATTTGCCGTACAGCAGATACCTGACAACTGGATGCCCTTTGCGCCTTGCGATTTCGCGTATTCAATCATCGTTGGTGACTGCGAGACTTCCACGATCATCTCCGAAAGGACTGGTTCGTGACCGTGGATGACGATGTTAACATGGTCTTCTTTTAGCACGCCCAAATTTGCCTCGGATTGAAGCGGGTAGGGGGTGCCGAAAAGAACATCCTGAAGATCGGTTGCCAGCATGGACCCCCCCCAGCCATCGGCGATAGCCGCGCGGGTCCCCTGTTTGATAAGGTTTTTGTAATCCTGATCAACCCCGATGTGGGTTCGATGCATGATTTCAACGATTTCCCGATCAATATTTCTGGGAACCACACCGTGCTTTTTCCATTTTTCATATAATGCTTCCGGTGCTCTTTTGGCGTACATCAGTTCGCCCTCCGGTTTGCCCCATTCATTAAGTGCCTTTTCACCCACTTCAACGGCAATGTCGTTGATGTCCCTGTCGATGGTCTCCCCGTTTTCCTCTACGGTCGTGGGAACCTCAAAGTAAGGCGCGATGGCCAACAGTTTTGTTACGTCCTTTATCCGGTAATCGTCGGTTTCTTTTCTTGCGGCGCTCATAAAGACTTCGGCCACGCACCGGCCGTGATCTGAATGGGCAGAAGCGCCGCCGGCAATCATCCGGATGAAATTTCGAGCAGCAATGGTGTTGGCCGATGCCCCGCAAAGGCCTTTCCGCTCGTCTTCGCCTTCAATGCCGTTTTTTGGCAACGGCAGCCGGCAGGGGCCCATGCCACAATTCTTGCAACAGGTTCCCTGGGCGCCGATATTGCAGGCCTTCATGTTTTGCGCACGATCAAATACAGTCTCGACGTCCAATTCCTGGGCGCGTGCAATCATTTTCTGGGTTGCTTCATCAATTGAAGCATTCATCGGATTGACTTTTTTGGCTGTTTTTTTAGTTTCTTCCCTGGGCATTTCTTTTCCTCCGTAGTCGCTTAAAAGGGTGACACAACAATCACTCGGTACTGGTTTTAACTCGTTAAGGGGGTTATATTCAGCAAATATCGCGCCACAATTTCATATGGACGAAAAGCGCTTAAAGCTGCTGTTATCAATATGAAAAATGAATAAGGTGAAAAATTTCAATCGTGCATATTGCATTAAAGCACCATTGCATGATATTGCATTTTGCACGATTGCTCTTGGTTCGTTGAACGGATTTCTTGTTTAGAAGCCAAAGAGGCCTGTGGGAATATTGATGAATTTGTAAAACGCCGAATTCATCAACATACACGCAGGTAAGCACTTCAAAAAAAGGGCATACCCTCCGACTCCGAAAGCGTGCATTTTTATGGAAGGTTGTGCCTGTTGACTCTCGATTTCCTGCTTAGCCGGATTAGGCGACTGCAAAAAAGGTGTTATGCCGAAAAAATTGAACAAGTCCCATCAGGACATTATTCTGAATTCAATCAACGAGGGTGTTTTTACAGTGGATCTTGACTGGAAAATCACCTCGTTTAACAAGGCCGCGGAACGGATCACCGGCGTGTCGCAGCAGCAGGCCATTGGCCGATACTGTCGTGACGTTTTCCGGGCGGACCTTTGCGAAAAGGATTGCGTATTGAACCGCACCCTGAAAACGGGGAAATCCTTTACCAATGTCAGGACCCGTATTGTTTCGGATTCCGGAAAACACGTGGCCATAAGGATTTCCACAGCGCTTCTCAAAGATGACGAAGGAAAGATAACGGGCGGGGTTGAGACCTTTCAGGACTTTTCTCAGGTCGAGCAGCTCCGAAAACAATTAAGGTCGACCTACACCTTTGAGGACATCGTGGGGCAGAGCAAGCCAATGCGAAGTATCTTCAGGGTGTTGCCTCAGATTGCCGAAAGTGACAGCACGATCCTCATCGAGGGAGAAAGTGGGACCGGGAAAGAACTGTTTGCACGCGCCATCCATAATCTGTCAAAACGCAAACATAATCGATTTGTTGCCATCAACTGCGGGGCGTTGCCGGACACATTGCTGGAATCAGAGTTGTTCGGGTATAAAGCCGGTGCGTTTACAGATGCCAAAAAAGATAAAATCGGCCGGTTGGCCCATGCCAGGGGGGGGACTGTTTTCCTGGATGAAATCGGTGAAACCTCACCCGCAATGCAGGTGCGACTGCTGCGTGTACTGCAGGAAAGATGTATAGAGCCTTTGGGGGCCCTTGATCCAGTGAAGATTAATGTTCGTATTATTGCCGCCACGAACAAGGATCTGGCCCAGCAGGTAAAAAGCGGAGAATTTCGAAACGATTTATTCTACCGTATTCGAATTGTCCGTCTCAAGCTCCCGCGATTGTGTGAAAAGCGGGTGGACATTCCCTTGTTGGTGGACTATTTGGTGGCCAAGTTCAATCGAATTCAGGACAAGCAGATCACCGGGGTTTCCGAAGAGGTCATGTCCCTTTTTATGAAGTATCAATTTCCGGGAAACGTTCGGGAATTGGAGAATATCATCGAGCAGTCGTTTGTGCTCTGTAGCGGCAATGTCATTAAAACAGCGCATCTGCCCCCTGAACTTCAGCCAGATGATGCTAGGCGTGCCGACAGCCCAATGTCACCTTCAACCATAAAGGCAATGGAAAAATGTCACATTGAGGAGGCTCTCCACCGCCACCAGGGCCACCGAGGAAAAACGGCCAAGGCCCTCGGTATAGATGTAAGTACTTTATATCGAAAAATAAAATCATTGGGAATCAAATTGCCGGTGGCCGATGGGCGGGGCGCCGGTCGTCTGTAAAATGTAAGGCGGCTGCTGGTTTAATTCATGGTTATGGATTGACAAGGAAGCGGGCCAGAGGTATATTTTTCGAAAATTTGGCATAAAGGTGCCCGGGGGGGTAGAAACCCGGGGTAAAAGGAAAGGCGGTGCAAATCCGTCACATGCCAGCCGTTGCCGTGATCGGGGACGAAAACTGCAGAAAGCCACTCTTTATCTCTTATAATAAAGGGGAAGGCGCAGCCACTAGAATGATCCGTTAGTCGGAAAGCCTGCCTGTTATGCATCGGTAAAGGATTCTTTGCTGGAACAAGATTCTTTTGGATAAGTAGACTTATTCAGGAGGTATATCATGTCCCAGGACAGGGAATTCGGCGCCATTATTACCCGCCTTATTCAAAAAGATCATCTTACAAGAAATGAAACAAAAGACGCCGTTGCCTCGGTATTGAACGATGCGGTGTCGGACATGCAGCAAGGGGCCTTCCTGGCTGCCTTGACCGCCAAGGGCGAGACCATGGAAGAAATCGCCGGGGCATGGGAAGCTATTTATGACCTTGATACAACCAAGGTTTCGTTGCCAGAGGGTATCCGTACCGTAGAGAACAGTGGCACGGGCATGGACACCTTTAAAACCTTCAACATCAGCACGGCAGCCTCGATTATTGCAGCATCAGGGGGTGTTTTTATGGCCAGGCACGGGGCCCGGGCGATCACCTCGTTTTGCGGGACGGTCGATATGGCGGAAGCGCTGGGGGTTGATGTGGAGTGTCCGGCGACGGTTGTCGCCAAAAGCATTGAAACGGCTGGCCTCGGTCTATTCAATGGCATGAGTCCCCACATCCACGCAAACGCCCTGGGTAGAATTTTGTCCCAGATTCATTTTGGTTCAACCCTGAATATTGCAGCCTCATTGGCAAACCCCACCCTCCCCTCGATCGGCGTCCGGGGGGTTTATTCAACGGAAATGATTCGACCGGTCGCGGATGTGATGAACGCCATCGGGTATCGCAGTGCCATTGTACTGCACGGTGCCGTTGACGGTTCGGACAAAGGCATGGACGAGGCATCGGTGTGCGGGACAACTTACTGCGCCAGAATATCGGCAAACGAAATTCATGAGTTTACAATTGATCCGAAAAAATTAGGTCTTGCCGCAAAAGATTACCAGGACTTGGCACCTGAAAAGGACCTTGAAACGGAATCAAGGCGATTTGCAGCGTTGATGAACAACCAGGAGCATAGCGCCCGGAAAGACGCTGCCCTGCTCAACGCAGGACTGATTTTTCTGGCTGCCGACAAGGCCGCAACCCTTGAGGATGGCATTTCACAGGCGGCTGATCTTCTGGAATCCGGTATGGCCTTTGAGACGTTGGAAAAATGGGTATCCGCCCAAAACACAGACCCCGAGAAGGGAATGGCAAGGCTGCATCGCCTTGTTTCGTAGTCTGTCGCAATATTGGAGGTAAACCACATGGAATTACTAATTATCAAATCAGGTCACCATTACATTCGGGTCCTGGACAATTGTTACCAGCGCGTCGGGATCGATAAGGCCAGTGTGTTTCCTGTGGAGCATATTGAGTTGGTGCGGCAGCATGAAGCGACGGCAGCGAAACAGGGATGCCACGATGTGTGCATCCGAAAACTCGTGATGACAGAAGAGGAGCTTTAAGCATGAAAATGGTCTTATCCGGGCTTGGTAAGCTTGATTTTATATCAGACGATTCGAAATCTGTCCTTCCTGATAAGGGATTTGTATCTGTCGAGGTCATCTGCTGCGCCATTTGCCGGACAGATGCCAAAATGTGGTCCCAGGGTCACAGGGACTTGGTGTTGCCCAGGGTTCTGGGGCATGAGATGGTGGTGGCAGATGTCGCCGGTCAGCGGTTTGTTGTCTGGCCTGGAAAAAGCTGCGGGCGGTGCCATTACTGTCAGACCGGTAGGGAAAATCTCTGCGAAGATATGAAAATCAAAGGGTTTCACGTGGACGGGGGATTTGCCGACAGGGCAGTGTTGCCGGAGGACAGCCTGGTTCCTGTCCCGGAAGACCTTGCCCCCCCTGTGGCCTGTTTTGCAGAGCCGGTCGCCTGTGTGATCAATTCGTTTGAGAAAATGACGGTGAGCGGCAAGGAACGGATCCTGATATACGGTGCCGGCACCATGGGATTGGTGACGGCGCTGTATGCGAAGCATCTGGGACTGGTCCCCCTGGTCATTGAAAAAAGCCAGGAAAAGATAGGCCATGTGACGCCTTTTCTAACAGCGACCGGTATCCCCTGTGCCAAGGATACCCATGAGAGTGAGTTTGAGCTTGTGGTCAATGCCTGCGCCGATTACATCGCCTTTTGTCAGGGAATCGCAAAGGTTGGCAAAGGCGGTCAGATTTCTTTTTTCAGCGGAATTACCAAAAACGAGCACGTTGAGACCAACCTGATAAATCTTCTTCACTACAAGGAAACCCGCGTATTTGGGGCATATGGTATGACGCGGGCGCATATCAGAAAAGCGGTGCCGTTTATTGAACGCCACGGCAGTCTGCTGGAATTGCTGATCGAAGAGATTGTGCCGCCGCAAAGGGCCCCGGAGTTGATGGGGGCGGTGCTCTCCGGGCGTAAACTGAAATATATCCTGGATTTCAGCCTGCCCTTTGTGCCTGCTGAAGACACACCCGTTCCCAAAGACAGCGCAACAGGCATTACCATTACAGAAATCGCATCCCAAGGTTTGTGTAGAAGCACTATTGAAAGTATTCGCCCCCTCTCGAACGATCTTTTGGCGGAGGCCACATCCAAGATTGATAACAAAACAAAGCCGTTAGGAGCCCTTGGCCGTATCGAGAAGCTGGCTGTCCAGATGAGTTTGATCCAGGAGCGCCTTGCTCCCCAAATCCGACAGAAAAACCTTTTTGTCTTTGCCGGAGACCATGGGGTGGTCGAAGAGGGGGTTTCGGCCTATCCTTCCGAGGTGACGGCCCAGATGGTAGACAACTTTCTGAATGGGGGGGCTGCCATTAATGTTCTTTGCCGGCATCATGGCATTGAGATGAAGGTGGTGGATATGGGGGTCGCTCAGGCGTTTAATCCCCACCCGGACCTGATCATTCGAAAGGTGGCCAAAGGGACCTGTAATTTTGCCGTGGGGGATGCCATGACAAAAGAGCAGATGGTGACGGCACTGGAGCATGGTATGGAGACTTTTTTGTTTGCGGATGACCAGCAGCCCATTGATATCGTGGGAGTGGGTGAAATGGGGATTGGAAACACCACTGCTGCCGCTGCCATCATTTCCGTAATTACAGGGATTCCGCCTTCCCAGGCCACAGGCCGGGGCACCGGTATGGACGACAAGGGGCTTTCCCATAAAACCGAGGTCATTGAGCGTTCCCTGGCGTTTCATGGTCTCGACCCCTACAATGGGTTTGAAATCCTCCAAAAGATCGGTGGGTTTGAGATTGCCGGTATCGCCGGGGCCATCCTGGCGGCCGCCTCCAAAAAGACAGCCATTGTGCTTGATGGTGTGATTTCAACAGCTGCCGGGCTTATTGCCTATGTTATCAACCCAGACATTCAGGGATATCTTATTGCCGGCCATAAGTCGGTGGAGCCGGCCCATATGGCGGCTCTAGCGCAAATGAACCTTGTGCCGCTCATCGACTTTGGTATGCGGCTGGGGGAAGGTACCGGTGCAGCGCTTGCCATTGATGTGGCCCAGGCGGCCTGTAAAATCATGGACGAAATGGCGTCTTTTGACGATGCAAAGGTTGCAAGATCTTCAAAATACTAAAAAGGGATTATCGGCCTTATTATATTTAGGATTTGATTCGTAAAAATCAGAATGGATGGCAGAAAAATAGATAAAAAAACCGGGATCAGGTGAAATAAATAGGAAGAGAAAAAGCTGTGGGAGCGTTCCCGAACGACCCCCAAAGAAACGCTGAAAATGAAGGCAGCAAAATAAGACCAACCCGATCTAACATTCATAGAAAGGGGGTAAATGATTGCCCCATCCTGGAAGACCGGAAAAAATGTCAAGAAAAGGCTATACAGGAAGGCGGCTCCCAGATTGGGCCAAGAAATGAAATAGTTGCTGAGGCTGCTTTGTATTCTTGATTGCAGGGCGATAATACCGTGAAGCAGACTCCTGAAGAGATATTCAGCGGCGAAAGGCAGTAGAATGCAGATCAACAGCAAGTGCATATCATTGAATGCCCGCGATGAAGGTAACCCGGTTGGCACCCAGGCGCCTCCCATCAATCCAGCCACAACCGTGATGGGTAAAAAGAACCACCATGTTTTCCCTTCGGGAAAAATAATTCCGAATTGCCATAGTCTGCGATTGGCTACACTTACCAGAATAAGGGACGTTAGCAGCAGCATTACAACACCAAACCCAAAATACGGATCGGACACGATTGCATTCAGGCTGGGCGTGATAGGCCCTTTACCGGTATCCCAATAAGCCGCTGAAAAAGCAGCTGCGGAGAAAACAACCAGGCAGGCCGCAACGGCCAACGCATATTGGCGTATTTTCGGAAAGAAGGATTTTTTTTGGAAGGTCTCCCAGCAGGCGTTTGCAATTTCTTCCGGCGTTAGCCGTGTACCGATTTCGCGCGGTGAGCCACCGATATCCGATGAGCCGCCCCATTTGTTATTCATGTTCCGATATTTGACGGCCGGGTCAATAAAGTTCAGCTTTTCATACACATCCTCCAGAGTACCCTTCAAAAACGGATCCACTTGGCGCAATGTATAGGCTGTTTGGGACCTTCTCAGAATCACCAGGCCGATATTGCCGCCATAAATTTTTTTAAGATGCGGTTCGATTTCATAAATACCCATATCGGATTGCAACACCACCGCAACCCGGTTGCCCGGGAGCGTGACGCGGGCGAGTTCCTCGACCCCCAATGATTTGCCCAATTTTTTAGATTCATATACAATCTGATCAATTGCATACAAAATGTCGGCAGTATAGGGTAAAAAATCGGTTTGTTCCCAAAGACCATCCTTTTTGAGCTGGAGTTCTTTCCGGCGCAGGTGATCGATGATTCGCTGGCATTGATTCAGAAGGGTGGCCGGCAAACCGGTCATTATTTTCATTTCCAAACCTAACGAATCGATACTGCCCTGAAGGCGAACCAGAGGGAACAGAATGTTTTCACGGATGGATTCCTGCTCGTTGATGCGAATATGATTCAGCAGCAGCCATACCGCCAGAATGGTGTCTAGATCCGGGTCGTTTGCATAAATTTTCCACTCTCGGCAACGCAGATCAAGCCCCTTTTTGATCATCAACAGGACTTGTTCACAGGTAGAAAGTGTAAACAGCCGCACACAGCCTTCATGGTGATCGAAATTATAAACTTGCTTGGAATGGTCCAGAAGGGGGCCGTATTGTGCAACGCCGTCGAGAAAAATGGTCCCTGGTGCGGCCTTGCTTACCGCAGAAGCAGGTATGCAGAGACCGAGTTTGATATACACGGTAAGATTCGGCGCCTCAACGCATGAGAGCCCTTTCTCTGGCCCGATTTCCCGAATCGAATAGCGGTTTGGAATTTCGATTGTCGGTAGTTTGGTGATTCTACCGGCGGGAGTTTTGCCGGTATGGCCTCTTCGGGCATCGCTTGAAACATTTTGGGATGTCATAAGCCCCAATTTTAAGAAAGCAGTGATGAACGCATCCGGCTTTATTACTACTGTTTAGAGGCAATCATAACTGCACCAATATGGTAAAATAAAAATTTCAGAACGTCTTTTTGGCACACTCATCTTCGATTTGGCCTAAGATGTACACTATTTTTGCTTACAGTCAATACCCTATATTTTATATCAATTAAAAATTATTAGCTTGTGTTATTACAAATATAGGGTATGATGGTTTTTAATCAATTCAGTTCTGTTTTATTAACGGGACGGTTTCTTTCTGCAGGAACAAGCCATTTGTCTAAGAGGCACCCTCCAGTTTGCGACATTGAAAATTTCTAAGAAAGGAGGATGTTATCATGGCCAATGGAACAGTTAAGTGGTTTAGCGATTCAAAAGGGTTCGGATTCATTGAGCAGGAAGATGGAGCAGACGTATTTGTTCATCATTCGGCAATCAATGCTGCGGGTTTTAAATCCCTCAATGAAGGTGACCGGGTTACCTTTGACATAGGGCAAGGACCAAAAGGTCCTTCCGCTGCAAATGTCACTGTAGTCTAGTACTAAATTGAAAACATAAGGGGCATTCCTTGAAACATTGAGGAATGCCCTTTTGTTTGGTTTTAATGGTGAAATAATGGAAAAAATATTTGATGGTAAAAAGACTGTAAAATTGGGAACCAAAAAGAATCCGGCTGTCGTTAAAGTGCAAACAGAAGAAAGAGCAAAAGAAGTCGGTTCATTGTTTGAAGAAAATGGCTGGAACTATGAGATTGAATTGGAACCAGATGCGCCTGAGGATATTAACGATTTGGAAATATTGTTGAATCCTTTAAAAACAAAGATCGCCGAAAAGAAAGTGGGCCGAAATGAGCCGTGCCAATGTGGGAGCGGCAAAAAATATAAAAAATGCTGTGGCTGATAAGGCTTTTTTCATTTTTAGGATTTTCCAGTATATGCCCCGCCGCAATCCACTGCACTCATAATCGTATTTTCAATCCTGTTTTTTTATCGATCTCTTGGCAATAAAAACCATATGATTTTTCCGGTCAAGTTCCAACAAGAGATCTTTTCATGTTGGTAACAATTTAAGTTTATTTATTATCCTGACGATAATAAATAATATTTTCATATGGCACGATAAATCGGCTTCCATTAGGCGATGCTGCAATTATTGGGCAATTGATTGGCGTTAGTGCGTGTCGGGCTTTCTGGCAGTAGTGAAATTAAGAGGTCGCATGTTTGCCAAACAACAATTAGATCCCCCATCGGTTCCCAAAAGAGCAATACCGTATAATTTTGAAGATATCATGGAATCGATTGAAGAGGGTTATTGTGAGACGAATCGCTCGTTGGTGCTCACTCGCATTAACCGAGCCTTTGCCGTTTTGCTGGGATATTCAAAAAACGAGCTTCTTGAAAAGAACATTAAATCCTTTATTAAATCCAGTTCATACAATCCGCTGCAAGTTGCAATCGATAGCTCGGCAACAACAAGCGTTATTACAACGTCGGACCGGTTTGAGCTTCTAAACAAAGACGGTAAGATTACCATCGTTGATGTGCTGATTTTTCCTGTCGTATCCCTAAATGATAGCGTTGATGATGGATATCAATTTATCCTTAAAAAAAATACGATTCTGGATAAAGGTAACGAGTTACTGCAAAATGCGGTTGATGAGCGTGAATACGAAGAGGCGATAGCGCGGGCGAACCTGATGACGGTGGAAGCTGAAATGACACGGATTGAGCTGAAGCAGGTGTTCAACACTGCTGCAGACGGCATGTGGGTTTTAGATGGTGATTTCAATATTAACCGTGTCAATCATGCTATGCTGCAAATGCTTGGTGAGTCTGAGGAACATGTGCTGGGCAAAAAATGCCATGCCATCTTCCAGAACACGCTTTGCCATACGGCGCAATGTCCCATGGTGAAAATTAGCGAGGGGTGTGAGCGTGTTGAATGTGACATTGAAGATAATCATGACGCTGTCGCAACGCCTTATATATTGACGGCAACCGCTTTTAAAGATATCGGCGGAGATTTTGCCGGTATTGTGGAGAGCTTTAAAGACAATTCCGAACGGAAGAAAATTGAAGCGGCGCTGAAAAAAGCCAACTTAGAGTTGCAGCGGCTTGTTTCTGTGGACGGCCTGACTCAAATTTCAAACCGGCGTCATTTTGACTATCAATTTCAGCGTGAGTGGAATCGTTCTATCCGAGAAAACGAGCCGATATCACTTATCATGTGTGATGTGGACTTTTTCAAGCAGTATAATGATTTTTATGGGCACCAGAAAGGGGATGACTGTTTGCGGCAGGTCGCACGAGCAATTGAGAATTCGGCTAAAAGGCCCGCTGATTTAGTGGCACGATATGGTGGTGAAGAGTTTGTGGTCGTTCTTCCCAATACACCAAATCAAGGCGCTCTAATTGTAGCAAATACCGTTTTAAAAGCGATCAAACGGCTACAAATCCCCCATGAAAAATCAGAAGTTGCCGCCGTTGTGACCTTGAGTTTAGGCGTCTCCACCATCGTACCCCAAAAAGGAATCGATTCAAAGCAACTCGTCGAGGTAGCAGATGAAGCGCTATATCATGCCAAAGAAAACGGAAGAGACCAAGTCGTGTCAAAACGGGTATAGCGCATGTGGCCCTCACGCTTTCGAGTATTCTGTCAAAAACAAACGGGTGGATACCCAAATCGTCAAGATGTGACATCGCACGTTATTTCTTGGAAATAAGCGTTTACACCCTTTTCGCGTCCTCCCGTCGAAGCTGGGACGACGCGGAAAGAGGTCAGCCGGTTCCAATCCGACGCTTCGGTCCTATTTTTGATCTACAGGACCAAAGGAGCGAATAAAAAGATCGCGAAGGGCCTGCCGGCCGTCATCGGTGAGGTTGCGGGTGCCGGTACCGGCAAATGTAGTTGCGGTAATCACCGGGGTGTTCTCAACCCATTGGTTGTTCTCCCAGGAAAACCACCCTTTTCGTTCCTGATCGTAGACGCTCAGCGGCCGGTTAAATAATTTAGCCAGTTCGACTCCCCAGCCGGTTCCCCCCTTGACAGTGTCGTCTGCTTGTATCCAGCCAACCGCTAAAACATGGTAGCCGTTATTGACCATGTGAAAAAGGGACTGGATGACCTTGCGGATCTTATCCGTTTGGGAGTAGGTTCGTTTCATCCGCGTGGACACAATTTCCATACTGACATCGCCCTTTTTCAGCTCTTCCTGGCTCAACACTCGGACGCCCCGGGTGCGCTCTGCAGTGTGCCCCTCAAAGGAAATGTTTACCTCATTCATTTGCCAAGTTTCGGCAAGTTTGCCGAATTCCGCCTCAGCTCCTTTGTGGCCACCGCTGTAAAGCGTGATTTTTGAAATGTCTGTCATTTTTTTCTCCTGGTTTCTTAATAGAACCGTTGCGCGATTATTCAAAATATCCCGCCGCGATTCGGCAGGATGAGCAGATAAGCTAACTCAGCTTATCTGTATTGCAACCCCAATCGCAATCTTTTTTCCAATAATCTTTGATGAATTCGTAAAAAGACGAAATAATCATGTTTCACTGAAAATAAAGATTTCCGTCCATTTCAAAAAATGGTAGGTGTACGGTCGATTTTGTAACCACAGGATCCTTTCCTGTGGTTTTTTTCTTTTAAAGAAAAGGACAAAAAACAATTATGATTTGTGCAACCAACGTCACCCTGGCTTACGGCAAAAGAGTTCTGTTTAAAAACGTCGATATAAAGTTTACACCTGGAAATTGTTACGGCCTCATCGGTGCCAACGGTGCCGGAAAATCCACCTTTTTAAAAATTCTTTCCGGCGATATTGAACCGGATGCAGGAACCATTTCCGTGGGACCCGGGGCGCGAATTGCGGTTTTAAGACAGGACCACTTTGTTTTTGACGAAGAGACGGTTTTAAACACGGTACTCATGGGCCATAAACAGCTATACCGATGTATGGCGGAAAGGGAAGCGCTTTATGCCAAACCCGATTTTTCCGATGCGGACGGCATTAAATCAGGTGAACTTGAGGTCGAGTTCGCCGAGATGAACGGTTATGAGGCGGAATCTGAAGCGTCGGTTTTTCTAAAGAATCTGGGAATTACCGAAGAGATGTCTCAGAAAAAGATGAAGGAACTCGAGGGCGGGGAAAAAGTGCGCGTGCTCCTTGCCCAAGCCCTGTTTGGAAACCCGGACGTTCTGCTTCTTGACGAGCCCACCAACAACCTGGACATCAAGTCCATTGCCTGGCTTGAGGAGTTCCTCAGCAGGTTTCAGAACACGGTCATCGTGGTATCCCATGACCGCCACTTCATGAACCAGGTGTGCACCCATATTGCAGATATCGACTTTAGTAAGATCTCAGTTTATCTGGGGAACTACGATTTCTGGTACCAGGCCAGCCGACTCAACCTTAGACAAAAATGTGCGGAAAACAAGAAAATAACCGACCGGGCCAATGAGCTAAAGGCCTTTATCCAGCGATTCAGTTCCAACGCCTCCAAATCAAAACAAGCGACTTCACGGAAAAAACTTTTAGAGAAGCTCACCCTTGAGGACATTCCGGTGTCTTCAAGAAAATACCCGTTTATCTGCTTCAAACCGGAACGGCCCTGTGGCAACGTGATCCTGGAAGTGAACGGGCTCACCAAGGCCATCGATGGTGAAAGGGTGCTGAACAACGTAAGTTTCACTGTGAACGGGGGGGATAAAATCGCCTTTTTGGGTGGCAGCAGTCTCGCCAAGACCACCCTTTTTCAAATACTGGCCGGGGAGATGGAACCGGACAGCGGTACTTTCTCTTGGGGCATCACCATTACCCACTCCTATTTTCCAAAAGAACACAGCGCCTATTTTAATGGCGAGCAGAACCTTATCGCATGGCTCCTTCAGTTCGCGCCTCCTTCGGAGGGCGAAAATTTTGCCAGGACCTTTTTGGGGCGCATGCTCTTTTCCGGGGAAGAGGCTACCAAAAAAATCAATGTGCTCTCCGGTGGGGAAAAGGTTCGCTGCATGCTTTCACGGATGATGCTCTCGGAATCAAATGTCCTGATCCTGGATGAGCCCACCAATCATCTCGACCTGGAATCGATTACATCCTTAAATGACAGCCTGATCAAATTCCAGGAAGTGATTCTTTTTACTTCCCATGACCACGAGTTTGTGAATACCGTGGCAAATCGGGTTGTCGAAATCACTCCCTGCGGCGTCATTGATGAACTCATGACTTTTGACGAGTATATTGAAAGCGCTGAAGTCGCCGAAACCAGGGCCGCCATGATCCGTAAAGCGGCGTAGCTGATTTTTTCAACGTTGTTTTCTATAGAGGAAGCCGATTTCGAATTTTCATGATCCAGGTGGTAGCGCTGGCGAGAAGAAGCAGGAAGGCCACCGCAAACGGAATTAGAAGATGATGGAAAGCCTTTTCTTATTCATTGTTTCTTTGGATTGTTTCACTAAAAATCAGCAATTGGTTTCCTCCCGAAAGTCCTAATTCTTCCGATTCGAGCACGAAAAACCGCTTCCAAATCGATGTGTTTTTCTTCCTTTTGCGCTGAAATCTTCAATAAACTTTAGAAAAAAGTCAGCAAAGATCGTGCCGAATTCGACCTTTAAATGGTTATCATCACATGCCCTTTTTTATGCCCCTTTTCAACATATCTGTGGGCTTCGACAATTTGCTCCAACGGATAGATTCTATCAATGATTGTTTTGATATTCCCAGCCTGAACAAGCACTTTAAGAAAGATTAAATCATCCGTGGTGATCTTTTCGTCTGAATCAAAATTTTTTATAACATTTAGATAAGTTCCACTTTTTTTAAGAAATTTTTTACCTTTCGACTTCGGAAGCTTATCGTTTGCATCAAAAACCACATCGTAAATTCGCGCACTCTCGGTAAAGTCTTCTTTCGTGTAATCGATTACATTATCGGCACCGAGTGATGTTACCATGTCCAAATTCGATGTGCTGCAGACACCTGTCACCTTGGCTCCGAAATATTTGGCAAGTTGTCGCACGCACTTTGATTAGGACCTCATTTCCTTTAGGGCTTGGCTTTTTCACGTCTTTAAGCTGAAGAACCTCTGGCGGTCCATATTGGGTGCAAATAACTGCCTTCATGATCGATCCATTATCTTATTAAAGGGTGCTTTATGTTGATATTTATGGTTTTTGAGGCGTTCGATACAAAATCGTCCGACAGGGTTCGTTGATCGGGTTGCCGTCTGTGTCAAACTGTCGGCCCCATTCACAATCGATAATCCCCTTTGAGTGCCATTCCTCAGGGATATCAGGCCCGTACCACCTTGAAGAGTGAATACAATAATAGGGAACCCCTGTTCGGTTCCAGGACCAGGAGTATGCTTTTTTAGTGGTCCCATGGTTCATGGGATGCCGGTCGGAATCTTCCGTTTTCCCGGCTTGGATCAATTTTCCGCCGCTGCCGCAAAAATTACATGAAAAAACCGTTTTCTCATCATCCTGTTCAACGGTAAAGTCGGTGCCATGGGCTCTGTGAAAAGCGGCAATTGCCTGAACGGCCTCGTAATGGTCCATTGTTTCAAGCGCTGATAGAAAAGGCCGGTATAATGTGTTGCCCACAAAATCCCAAGCGTCCTTGACGGACTCTTCCCCCATTTTTTCAGCAATAAAATCAAGGAACAGGGCGGCCATATCCACATAGATGTCGTGAAGGGCGGCCCATTCATTCTCAATTTGTGCAATATAGGCGATGGCCTCTTTTTTTCGGTCCGCCTTAATCGCTTCAACTACGTCCTTCATCACCGGTTTTTTCAGATCGTCTCGCATGTCGCCTCCTTTTTAGAAGATACCGTTTGTCAGAAAAATCCATATGATAACCTATATGATAATCCTATTAACAAATGCAACACAGGGGTTTGATAAAGAATGGGATTTAATGCATTATTTAAATGTGTTATTGGATATATGAACATATGCCTTACTGAGAAGATCGAAAAAGATTAATATTTTTTCAATGGAGGAAGATAAAACCATGGCTGTTATCACGAAATATTTCGTTGTGAGAAATGGGGTTGAACTCGACAAAATTTTTGAAGTGAAAAAAGAGGCCGAGGCCTATGATAATATGCTCGATGCTGCTGAAAAGTTGGCCATTCTAATTCGACAGGGCGAACTGTCCGTTGAAATTGATGAGAAAGTGATCGATGAAATATCCATCTGTCTTGCAAAAAATAGCCAAGAAGTGACGAAGATCCTAAAAGGTGTAAGACCCTTGCCGTCCAGAAAACCCACAAAAACGGAGCCAGCTTCCGACGAACCAAGCCCTTTAGATGATAAGACCAAGCTTGTCCCCAAGAAAAAAACCGATAAAAAAAAGCAGTAACTGTCTCTATTCATGCAGCCTGTAACGAAAAAAGAAGCCGACGCGTACGATCGGATTATTGATGCCGCTTTAGATCTTGCAGATCTGATTGAAAGCTGTGGGATTGAAATGGATGAGTATATCCTCGAGGAGCTGACCATTTATTTGGCATCCAACGCACCCAAGGTAAAAGGTATATTGCGTAAGGTGAAGGACAGGCGGCCTTGTGGCACGGGCAACAAGGAAACCCATTAAAATTTACAAGATATTGGTATCTTAATGTTTTTTATTGTTTTTCATTAAGTCTGCCAACCCTGAAAAGGGGTTATGGCTAAAGTCATTATCCGAGGCTTCATCGCTAGACTCGGAGGCATAGGCATCGGCAACTTGATCACGAGCATGTTCGTTTTCGTGACAATAAATACACAACAATTCCCAGTTACTTCCATCAGGTGGATTATTGTCATGGTTGTGGTCTTTATGATGTACTGTGAGTTCACGTAATCGCTTTCCACTGAACTCTCTCCCGCAATGCCCACAAATTTTGGGAAAAAGTTTGAGAGCTTGTTCCCGATAACTTTTTTCCCGTTCTTGCCGTATGCGAAGTGCCTCTGCAACACTTCCCTTGGTATCGTCAGTTTTGTTTGAGGACATATAAAACCTCCCATTATGCGCCGATAGGCGCTTTTAGGTTGCTCTTTTAAGTTTGCGGTCCTGAATATTGATAGTTGAAATCTTTTTGGCAGAATTCAAGCCCTGCTATTGTTTTTGGTAAATCTAACGCTTGCATTATTGGAACGGCAAACATCGACATTCACGTTATTAGATGCTCGCGCCTGCGATCACTTCTACCGATCCCGATTCTTGAAAGCGGCCCACTCACGCTGGATAAACTGTTCGAACGTCGTTGGCGGGTGGCCGAGCAGCCAGGTCAGCACGTTCGAGTTGCCCGCAAAAGTGTATTGGTCATACCACAACGCGACTGCCCTGATGACGGCGGACTGGTATTTGTAACCAGGTCCGGAGCCGCCGCCGTAGAAATCTGCGAACCACTTGTCAGCCTTCAGCACCCTGACATCTACAGGTTTGCCAATCACCGAAGCGATTGTTGCGGCAATGTCGTTACCCGAATAATTTCCAGCGCACAGCTCATAGGTTGCCCCAAAATGCTTTTCTCGTTCGCGGGCGACCTTCACGACGACGTCAGCGAAGTCATAGAGGTCGACCATCGCCTGGAGCTGGTCCGGCCCGTACAGCCAGTCGAAAACGCCCGTATCAAATGCAGGAGGAAGTGCGTTCGGCATCATGTAGTCTGCTGGCTGAAGAATCGTGAAATTCAGCCCGGATTCGATAATCCGCTCCTCCACATCGCGTTTCAGCTTGTGTTGCGGCATCTTGCTTGCAATGGCATGAAGCACAGAGCTGTATATGAAATGTCCGACATTCGTTTCGGCAGCAGCGCTTACCATGGCGAGCCCCATCTCTAGCTCCTGCGGATGTGTTGTCGGGCCAATATGATAGACTGTTTCAACGCCATCCAGTACTTTTCGCAAAAGATTGCGATCGGTAGCGTCGCCCGCTATGACCTCCGTGGCACCCAGTGCTTTCAGCTCGTTTTCCCGGCCTGGTGTTGCCCGGAACGCTCTGATCTTGAAACCGGCGTCGCGCAGCTTGGGTAAAAGTAGTTTTCCCTGGTTTCCGTGTGCCGCCATCACAAGAATCATAGGCTGCTCCCCCATTGATGATAAGTTCACTTTGTGTTGCCGAATAGCTGAAGCGCCATGTTTGCAAATGGATTTGCGCGGACTGGCCTGGCCCGCGGGCGCGCTTCCGCCTTACATACTTCGGCGGGTATTGCGCTTGATAGTTTTATAACTGCCTATTATAACTTTAATTATACCTCAGTTCAAGCAAAAACACGTTGCGCTTTGCTACTGGTAAATTTAACGCAGATATGCTAAATTAGAGTAGCGATTGCCGATAAATAGATCGAGGCTGCGGAAAAGGGTGCTATACCGATGGCGGCTTTTCAGTCACCCTGGTTTTTCGTTCGTTTTGAATTTTATCTATTCCGGTTCATCGCTCCCCATTCCAGATGCTCCGCAAGCCGACGCAGATGCTTTCATTGCACGTTTAGGTCAACAGATAGACGCAACACCCTTTCTATGCTTAGGTCCATTCAGCAGTCGCTTCCCAATTGGCACCCATGGGAAAGAAAGGGGGAAGATATGAAAAAATGTCTAAATGTTAACCCGATGAGTCATCCGCGTAGCGAGGTGGCGTGGCATACCCGATTTTCCATCTGGTGGCTCCGTAATTTTGAGGAAATCATTCATTTCTGGACAGGCTTCAGCTGGGTATGGGCAATTGGTGTAGTACTAAAGGGTGTTGAAACCAATCAAATTTTCATAAAGCTATAAATAGCTTATGTTTGTATGGTCCGTTTTTGGTGTACGATTGTTATGGTTAGCCCCCCAATAAGATCCGGATTTTTGGTTTGTTCCGCATGGACTTTGTATCAAGCTGCGGTCTGTTTATAATATCCGGATATACTGGTAACAACCAATCAATCGGCCCAGAGAAAATCAGACATTACGTTTCTAAATTTTATCCTGTAGCAGTAAACAACTCCATTTGGTCATTCTCTTTTTTCTTCGGCTTATGCCTTGTCCCAGCCATCTCAATTAGCAAGGTTACAATTGTCGTTAATGCAGATCGAACAACTACCCCATGCTGGCTTCTTACCCTTGTTTGTTCAAGCCCTTCTCTTTTTTTCATCAAATTGAAAGGCCGTTCGCAATTCTTTCGAATTTTGATCGCTTTTTGTGAACCGTTATGAAAAGTTAGCATTGGCTGAAAATGACCGTTGTCAAAATCAATAATTCTTGATTTGGGACAGGTTGGTTCAAACCTACATTCACATGGTCTTGCGCCACACTCAAATTCATGTCCTTCCGGTGTGGTTCCCAAATATTTCATTGGAAGCTCACAGGAATCGTTACAGGTGACTCTTAACGGAGATTCTAAAACATTATCAGGAAGCTTTGCTTGTTCAGATGCCGGGGCCACAACATAAACCCCGGTTTCATTCAGAACGGAACCATCCTTATCGTGATAGGCCTGGTCTGCGGTTATCAATTTAATATCAATACCCAGTGCCTGGGCAAGCTTGATCAACGGTTTTAAAAACAGACTGTCGTGATGATTTGCTGCGCCCACAATAGAGACCAAAGGAAAGCTATGGCCGGTTGCTGGATTTATCGCTGTTAAAGTATGGAGCCTGTATCCGATAACATAAAACGACTTATCCCTTTTGTTTCGGCGCCTTCCGCAGTCACAATCCAAATCGGAGTAAATACGTACTTTCTTTCCTTTTACCTCAATTGTGCAAAGGGGATAATTGATTTCAGACGGTAACTCGGACGAATCAACACCATGAATTACGGTATTCTCTAAACAACCTGATTTATAAAAATGATGGAGGAAATACACCAGAACATTCATCAATTGATGAAATCTCAGTCCACGCCGGAAATGACACAGTTCGGTATGGTCCACTTGGCTTTTGGTGTTTAAGGGTAATCCTACAAAACGCCTGTTTTGTTTCCGTTCTCTGCCGAAATATTCATCACTGCAAAATTTTCTGTAGCTGATTTCAGGATATTTGATGATTTTCAAAAGCTCCATCCGAAACAGCTGATAGGGCTGAATGTCTCTATGTGGAGCTGAATACCCTTCTGGGGCAATCAAGCTGTTTATAATCTGGTCATCTAAAAGCTGGTCAACGAATTTTAGCTCTTCATCTACAATTTCAGGATATGGCTTTTTCAACCGATCGAAATCGAACAGATTATCAGAATGGAAATTCTCAATATAGGTTGCCATTTCCGGAAGACTACGAATTCCCATAGACGGTCTTTGATCTTCAACTCCTATAAGTTCTTCGATGGGAACGTCCAATTCCTGAGAATAATCATAATTACCAGCAACCTCTATCATGATCTCCTTGATCAGTTCTTTTTTGGACTTCTTGGGCATATTCTTCCATTTCGGAAAAATTTTTTTCAATTGCTTTGTGATGATTCGTTTGATATTTTTTTCGTGCATAAAGCCTCTGTGTTGTTATTTGTTTTTAGCGACTCAAATCTACAACTAAACAGAGGCTTTTGCAACCAATAACACGCTGATATATTAGCTAATTACATTAATTTTACGCTATCGATTTCAACACCCTTCAATAAGGAAAAAATCTATTCGATAAAAAACAAAAACGGCGGCTAAAAGAAAAATGACTCCCTCTTAACCGCCGTCAATACTGGATTAGTTATTTATTTTTATAAATTTATGTGCGTCCCCAACTGTCCTTAATAAAATCGAAAAGCGGTTAAAGAAAAAAATCATCTTCAACCGCCTTTGGCTTCGTATAATTAATAATTAAGATGCGACCCCGGTGTCCTTGAAGGATGTGCGACACCGGGGCGAGTACAAAAAGCTGCCCAATCATGTGGAGGCATTCGATCATAACGGCAAAAGTCTGGGAGTGATTTTCGAGACGGCCAGTCCTTTTGACACACCGATGAGGATGCAAGCACTGATTGAGTGGACCAACCGAGGCTTTGTGCAAAAAGACATCCACCCGTTGTTGATCATTGCGCTCTTTACGGTTCATTTTTTGGCGATCCATCCATTCCAGGACGGTAACGGGCGGCTTTCCAGGATACTCACCACATTGCTTTTACTGCAAAACGGGTATCTTTATGTCCCCTACAGTTCTTTAGAAGCCATTATCGAGCAAAACACTGTTTGGCGCCGTTTATAAGCCCATTTGCCAACAACGCCGGCACCGCACATAGGACACCCGCTTTAGGAACGTCCAGGCATCTTTCAAAGCGTATCGGCGCACCAACTATTTTGCCCAACGATGCCAAAATGCGGTCCCCGACTCGGGTGCAGGCTGTTCCCATACCATCGGCAGCGGCAATGTCGAGCTCATTACGAGACGATTTGGTAACCGCCTCATCCGAACCTTTCGGTTCGATTAATCGGCCATCATTTATGGCTTTGCGTAAGGTGTCATACTTAATACCAAGCTCTTGAGCAGCATCTTTTCTCGTGTATCCTTGATCCAGGAAACGCTGAGCTTGTTCAAGAACCTCGGACGTGAATACGCTGCCGCCACGTCGTCCTCGCCGCTGAACAAAAAATGATTCGATACCATCGGTTCGCAGTTTGTACAACGAACGAATCACACTGCTTTTGGATACGCCGAAAGCTCTTTGTATATCGACCTGTCGGCATGCTCCGGAATCAACCAATTGGGCCGTGACCATCCGAAACATTCGGCGATCGTTCTCTGCGTGAGAATAGATCGGGTAGGTCGATAAAAAATAGGTCCAGTTTGTCCCCTCACGATAGACACTGACCAAACCATTGATTTGGGTTGCGCCGCGTGGAATAAGTGGTAGTATTTGTTGAGGCATGGCACCCTTTCCCTCCATTTATCCGCCAAGATAATAAGGTTAAAGGTGTCATGTCCATTTTCCGATTACAATGCCTTGCCTTTTTGATAGCTCAAAACTCTTATTTTTCTGTTATCACAGGTTATACGTGAAGTTTTGCTTATTACATGCGTCGATTAGGAAATCAAGTTTCCTGAATTTTTTCGTGGACTCTGGTGCGCCAGGCAAAGCCTGTTGCGACTTGCTGGCTGAAAGGAGTCAGTCATGACAATTGCTCGTTCATCATGTAGCAGCGGTTCCCCGTGCGAGAATAACCGACCCCGGGAAGCTGACCGGTCACCGCCTTGAGGCTGTCGGCAAAGGAAGCAGCGCTTCCAGACTGTGAACAAGTGAGCCCTAATGCAAGTGAACCCGGTTCGGCCTCGTTACACCAACGGGTGTGGCCAATCTTCCAGAGATGATAACGTGAGGTTCGCTTATACTTTACTGATGTGTTGCCATATATTCACTAACAGCTTGAGACAGAAGCCCTGATCGAGTTGAACCATATTTTTTTGCATATTGGTCCACGGTCTTTATTAATCTTTCAGGCATCGTAATATTTATGCGTTTTGATTTTAGGGAAAGTTTACTAATATCTACTTCAACCAAGGCCCAGATACCATCTTTAAAGTCAGGATTATCTTTATGTGTTTCGATTTCAGAAGGTATAGGGACTGGTTCAGAATCAATCAATAAACCTTCAATATGGCATTCAGCCGCTTCTTGGGCCATACTTATTGCTTCCTCAATCGTTGAGCCGGCGCTAAAACAACCGGCCAGATCAGGTATGGTGACACCATAATCAGAATTTGGATCTTTGTGGATTACGATAGGATATTTCATGTTTCACCCCCAATCCCATCCGGCTTGTCGAAAAATATTGCGTAATGTTCCTATTGCAATATCCTTCTTTGGATGAGGAACGGTAACTTTTCCTGGTTTTAAAGGATGTTTGAATTGATGATGATCACCCTTTGTATGATGAAGCTGCCATCCATCATCTTGTAATTTTTTTATGATTTCACGGCTATTCATTTTGTGTGTATTATACACACCATTTTTAGGCGCGTCAAGATTGGAGGATTAAATGTGATGAAACCACAACAAGTCAATATATCACGCAAGGCCACAAAGAAAACCAAGAAAAACATTATAAAATTAAGTAGTTGGCTTTGCGGCCTTCGCGACTTTGCGTGCGAAAAATATTTTTTGCGATGTCGTTCAATGTTATTTAAAAAGGTTTTTAACTCGTTTCAATCACCACTTTTTAGAAATTTAAGGTAAAGCTCCTTTGGCAATCTGCCGATAAGGGAAATATGGGCGTTTGCCCAATCGGTTTTTGCATGAACGACGTATTGAATGTTTGAATTTTAAAGGTGCGTATCCCTTTAGAAATCTTTATCAGAAACATGCACAAAGGTAAGCACCCTAAAAAGGGCATAAAATCTGAAAGCGTGCATCTTTAGCGTGCATCTTTATGGAAGGTTGTGCCTGTTTGACTCTCGACTGTATACTCACGACTTCCGGCTTAGCCGGATTAGAATTTTATGATTAATTTGAACACATCCACCATTACGGTTTCTCCCCCTTCGATGGCTGCGCTGCGGCCTGAGACCGCTGCGCCCGATGAAAAAGCCACTTCGACTGCGGACGAAAAAAAGGACCTGCAGAATAAATCAGAGCAGGGGATCAAGCCTGTACAGGATCCCAACCAGGAATTAACCCAGGCTGAGGTTCAGGAACTCTCCGAGCTCAAACAGCGGGACCGGGAAGTGCGTGCCCATGAACAGGCCCATATCATGGCAGGGGGGCAATATGTCCGGGGTGGAGCCCATTATGAATATGAAAAGGGTCCCGACGGGAAAGGCTATGCCGTAGGCGGTGAGGTCCAGATCGATACGTCAAAAATCCCCGCAGACCCTGAGGCCACTGCCCAGAAGATGAGCGCCATAAAACGCGCAGCATTGGCACCGGCTGAGCCGTCGGGTCAGGATCGCAGTGTTGCATCAAAAGCCGCCCGGATCGAAAATCAGATGAAGATGGAAATCTTCATGAAGCTTATGACGGAGCAAACCGAGGCCGCAAAGGGCTCTATGCATGAAACGCCTGCCAAAGGCAGTTTGGTAGATATTCACCAATAGGAGCGCCTGGCCCTATTCCTCCCATTGGGGAAGTTGCCCCTCATGCCCTAATTTTTGTTAAAATACAGTTCAGGTGGAATCCTTCTATTTGTATATAGCAGAAAAATTATAGTAAGTTATGATCAATAGTGGGTATATTCATCCCCCCCTTTTTCCCCCTTGATTTACGACTTAACGATCGTGTATAAAATTTTTTGCTAAACGATCAGCCGCTTCAAAAAGCGCTACCAAGGAGGATATTGCTCGCTGGCCGGGCTTTGTTTTTTTAGTTCGCTACCGGATAAAAATTACAAGCTGTTCACTATAATAACGTTCAAAGGACATTCTCATGATGAAAAGACCTCGATGGCAGTATTGTCTAATCTGTATTTCTCTTTTTTTAGTGTCCAATTCTTTTGCCGGCGAATGGTTGCCAACAAAAATGGAAACGGATGCTCAAGCGGATGGCGTTATCGACAGCATCATCTATTATGTTTATGATGCCGACGGCACGATGATAGAGTCAAAAGTTGACAATGATGCTGACGGCACGATGGATTCAATTACTTACAATACATACAATAGTGACGGATATTCAACGATAGCTGAACAAGATCTCGATGCTGACGGGACGATTGATTTGGTTTTATACAGCTCGACAAGTACTGACGGGAAAAAAATTATACTCGAATATGATACGGATGCGAACGGCACGATTGATTCCTTTTACTACAGTTCCAGTGATGACGGATGTCCCATGATGACGCTGAGAACCTATGAGGGTACCGGCGCGTATGACGGCGCCGGGAATTTGACTTCCATTTCATACAATACATACGATGACAATTGTAATGTTGTGAAGGAGGAAGACGACGACGATTTGGACGGCCAGATTGATGAAGTCACCTACATCACCTATGACGAGGAGTGTCACGCCACACTCAGGAAGGTGGACAGCGACAATGACGGCGACTTTGAAACGATCGGCCAGTATACGTTTGACTCCCAAGGATTTCCCCTTAGATCGGAAATCGATGTTGACATGGAGAGCTATGGCATAACCGTGACGGGCACGGATATTTACGATTTTGAAAATACCTATGATGGCAATGGGAATGCCGTCAAAATCGAAACTAATTTACACGCTACCCGAACAATCGCCGGCGCAACAACCAGCACGGATACTGCTTCTGCTGTTTACAATACCTATGAATATTTTGAAAACGTTGAGAGCGCTGAAAGTGATGATTGCCATAATAGCGGGTGTTGCCAGCAGACAGACGATGGTGACACGGGCTCGGCAGGAACAGGCGCGGCCCCTGTTTCTATGGGCGTCACAGGCTCCTTTGAAGCCAACGATCCGGTGACGTTGACGGTTTCGGCATCGGAGACGTCCGGTGAAACCCTGTACTATAAGTTCTTTTATCGCGCCAATTACGGAACGGCAGCTTATAACTCATCCCCCTGGGTAATCATGCAGGACTACTCTGCGGCCAATACCTGCCAGTACACTTTTCCCGGAGACGGCAGCTATATCGTGGTGGCCCGGGTGGTCACAGATCCGGCCAACGAACCTGCCAATCTACCGATTATAGGGGGTGTCGTTATCATTGGAGATTCGGTGCATCCTAAAATCGGACAACTCTCGTCTAACGTTTCCGGAGCCGTATCGCCCAATAGTCCCGTGACCTTTACAATCACAGCTTCAGATGCGGGGGCGAACGATCTGTATTATAAATGGTTCTACCGCGCCGGGTACGGCACGCCAAACTATGAAAGTATGCCCTGGGTGACGGTGCAGGGGTATTCCCAGTCCACAAGCTGCCAGATCACTTTTCCTGATGAAGGAGATTATATCGTGGTCGTCCGGGCGGTTACCAATCCTGCCAATGAACCTGTAGATTTGCCAATCATTGGGGCCACCGTTACGTGCAGCGAGTAGCATTTGGTTTTAAGTGGTTAATTTGACAAGAAAATATAATCTTAAAACTTGATGGATTCGTTTTTTTACGAATTCATCATCAGTTAACATCCCGTGTTTTGTAGAATGCCACGTCTGGCCACCGGTCAATGCAGAAATTGAGCTGCCATTCGCTGATGGTCAGGTAGGTGAGGCAGTCTTCGGCGTCCCTGGCAAGGTTGGCAACGTTGTCCCTTTCGAACTGGGCCAGCGTTTTCTTGTCATCACATCCTACCCAGCGGGCAACACTGTAATCCACTGGCTCATAAACCGCATCCACGCTATATTCATCTTTGAGCCGGGCCATGGTGACATCAAATTGCAGGATCCCTACGGCCCCGAGGATATAGTCGTTGCCCATGAGCGGTCTGAAGACCTGGATGGCCCCCTCTTCGGAAAGCTGGAGCAGCCCCTTGTTCAATTGTTTCGTCTTGAGAGGGTTTTTGAGCCGGACCCGTTTGAAAAACTCGGGGGCAAAATTGGGAATGCCGCTGAATTTGAGGGGCTCCTTTTCAGTGAAGGTGTCACCGATCTTGATGGTGCCATGGTTATAGATTCCAATGATATCTCCGGGAAAGGCCTCTGCCACATTTTCCCGGTCCTGGGCCTTGAATACGGTGGCATTGGCCAGGGCCACCGCTTTGCCAATGCGGTGATGGACCACCTTCATGCCCCGGCTGAATTTGCCGGAACAGATCCGCACAAAGGCAATTCGGTCCCGGTGGGCCGGGTCCATATTGGCCTGGATCTTAAAGGCGAACCCTGAAAACTGTTTTTCGTAGGGGGATACATCCCGGGAGACGGCCGTGCGTTCCCGCGGCGGCGGTGCCAATTCCACAAAGGCGTCCAGCATCTCCCTGACCCCGAAATTCATAATGGCGCTTCCAAAAAATACCGGGGTCTGGTTGCCCTTCAAAAAATGGTCCAGATCAAAGGGGTCGGTTGCCCCTTCGATCAACTCGACATCCTCTCGCAGTTTATCGGCCTGGCTGCCCAACAACTCGTCCAGGACCGGATCGGCCAGGTCGGTGATGACCACGCCGTCATTCACCAGTTTGTCCTTGCCGGGTTCGAATAGATGCAGCTGCTTTTGATACAGGTTATAAACCCCTTTGAAGCGTTTCCCCATGCCGATGGGCCAGGAAAGCGGGGTGCACTCCACCTGGAGCTTGTCTTCGATTTGGTCCATAATATCAAACGGCGGCATTCCTTCCCGATCCAGCTTGTTGATAAAGCTTACAATCGGTGTGTTGCGCATCCGGCACACTTCCATCAGTTTTTCCGTTTGGGGTTCCACCCCTTTGGCGCTGTCAATGACCATCAAGGCGCTGTCCACAGCGGTCAAGACCCGGTAGGTATCTTCTGAAAAATCCTGGTGGCCGGGGGTATCAAGAAGGTTAATCTCAAAATCCCGGTAATTGAACTTCATTACGGAGGTGGTGACGGAGATCCCGCGCTCCTTTTCAATGGCCATCCAGTCGCTGGTGGCATGGCGGGCGGCTTTTTTGGCCTTGATGGCGCCTGCCTGCTGGATTGCCCCGCCAAAGAGCAACAATTTTTCCGTGAGGGTTGTTTTGCCGGCATCCGGATGGCTGATAATCCCGAATGTCCGCCGCCGGTTGATTTCTTTTTTATTGTGTTCGTTCATCGGTAAATCTCTGGTTTGTCTGTACTGATTATTTATTACCATAGCATATAAGCCATCTTGCACTGCAAAGTGTGCAACCCACCCTTATCTCATGTTTTCTTCGAGATTGCAAAAAAATAAGGATGTTTTGACAACGGTGGCCCCTCAGCGGTATAGGAACGCTTTCAATCGTGTCATCAAGGGGTGAATATGGATTATTTTTTATGTGTATTGGGGATGGTTCTTTTTTTAGAGGGCCTGCCCTATGCCGCGTTTCCGAATAAGATGAAACAGTGGCTCGTAAAGCTGCTCGAAACCCCCACGGCGGCCTTGCGGCCCATGGGGTTGTTTTTTATGATTGCTGGATTGTGTTTGGTTTATCTGGGACGAAAGTAGGCGGGGATGTATCAACTGAATGACTATGATTACGAATTGCCGGAGGAGCTGATTGCCCAGAAACCGGTTTCCCAGCGGGACCAGTCCCGCCTTCTCCGACTGGATCGGCGTTCCGGAACGGTGGTCCACGACCATTTTTTTAACGTCCACCACTTTTTGCAGGACGGGGATGTCCTGGTAATCAACGACACAGCGGTGGTGCCGGCGCGGCTGGTGGGCAGAAAGGCCACCGGCGGCAAGGTGGAGGTGTTGATTCTTGACTACGCAAGGGCCCGGCGGTCAGCAGATGGCACCACCCATTGCCAGTGCTTGATAAAATCATCCCGTCCTTGCAGGCCCGGCACCGCGATTGATTTCGGTAAAGGGCTGACCGCGAGCATCGGTGCCTCGGTTGGAGGCGTTTTTCCAGTGGCATTTTCCTGTAACGGGACGTTTGAATCTCTTTTATACGATCTTGGCCATGTCCCGCTGCCGCCTTACATCGATCGCGGAGACGCGTATCAGGACGAAGGGGATAAAGTGGCCTACCAGACGATTTATGCCTCGCAAAAGGGAGCGGCGGCGGCCCCCACAGCCGGCCTTCATTTTTCAGATGGGGTGATGGACCGGATAAAGAAAAAAGGAGTCCACGTTGTTCCCATTACCCTTCATGTGGGGTATGGTACGTTTCGCCCTGTGAAGGTCAGGGATATCCGGGACCATCAGATGCACAGCGAGGATTTCGTGATCTCGCCGGATGCGGCACAGACCATCAATCAGGCAAAAACAGCGGGACGGCGGATCCTTGCCGTGGGCACCACGAGTGTCCGGACCCTCGAATATGTGGCCGATGATCAGGGGCGGGTCGGAGAAGGGTCCGGACAGTGTGATCTGTTTATTTATCCGGGATACCAGTTCAAGGTGGTGGATGGGATGATTACCAACTTTCACCTGCCGCAATCAACCCTGCTGATGCTGGTGTCTGCATTTGCCGGAATAGATCCTGTGCTGGCGGCCTACAAAGCGGCGGTCAACGCACGGTATCGGTTTTTTAGCTATGGGGACGCCATGTTGATTTTATAGGTTTTGGTGTGGCCCCGTTAGATGTTCTGCACCAGAAAGAAAAAGGTAAATACCCTATGGAGATACAGCATTACCAAACCCTTTCAACCTCAACGGAGTCTCGGGCCAGAACCGGGCTGCTGACAACCCCTCACGGAAAAATACGAACCCCTGTTTTTATGCCGGTGGGAACCCTCGGAACCGTAAAATCTCTTTCTCCGGAAGATTTGACCGAACTGGGGGCCCAGATCATCCTGGGGAACACCTATCACCTTTATTTGCGGCCGGGATGTGATGTAATCGAGCTTTTTTCAGGGCTCCATGGTTTTATGAACTGGTCGGGACCGATATTGACCGATAGCGGTGGGTTTCAAATTTTCTCCCTTGCCAAACTTTCTAAGATTTCCGAAGAGGGGGCGACGTTTCAATCTCATATTGATGGCTCCCGCCACCTGCTGACGCCGGAACGGGCGGTTGATATTCAGCGTTGCCTCGGTTCGGACATCATCATGTGCCTTGATCAGTGCATTGAGTATCCTGCTGAAAAAGCGGATGCGGAAAAGGCCCTTGCCCTCACAACGCGGTGGGCGGCTCGGTGTAAAATGGCATGGCAGGAGAATGGCCGACCCCCATCGGCTCTTTTTGGTATCGTCCAGGGAGGGATGTTCCCGGACCTTCGGGCGCGTTCCTGTGAAGAACTGCTGGATATTGGTTTCCCGGGCTATGCCGTAGGGGGGCTGAGCGTCGGCGAGCCAAAGGACCTGATGCTGGAAATGGCCGACGTGTCACTGGGGCTGCTTCCGGATGAAAAGCCCCGGTATGTCATGGGGGTTGGGACGCCGGAGGACCTTGTGGAAATGGTGGCCCTGGGGGCAGACATGTTCGATTGCGTATTGCCCACACGAAATGCACGAAATGGCCAGCTGTTTACAACCGAAGGATCTATCAATATTTGCAATGCCCAGCATAAATATGATACGAACCCGATTGAGTCAGACTGCATGTGCTATACCTGCAGACATTATTCGAGGGCATATCTGCGGCATCTTTATATGTCACGGGAACTGCTCGCCTATCGGCTGAATACGATTCATAACATTCATTATTATATGAGACTTATGGAGAATATGCGAAAGGCAATCGCTGAGGATCGGTTCGATGCCTTTCGAAAAGCGTTTTACGCTGCCAGGGTTTAAACTTAGGAGACTTGCCATGAAAGAAAAAGTAGAGACCGTATTGGAAAAAATCCGTCCCATGCTTCAGGCGGACGGCGGCGATGTTGAACTGGTGGACGTGGTGGACGGGATTGTAACCGTTCGCCTGAAGGGCGCCTGCTCGGGGTGCCCCATGTCCCAAATGACTTTAAAAAATGGGATTGAACGACTTTTAAAGCAAGAGATCCCCGAAATAAAGTCGGTGGAGTCGGCATAACGGCCGGGAATCCAATTTATCTGAACCGTCGCGCACGGGAAGCATTCAAGGAGAAAGCATGACCATTTCGTCAAAGATTGAAGCGATGATGGAGAAGTCCTCTTGGATTCGAAAGATGTTCGAGGAGGGGGCACGATTAAAGGCAATACATGGCGATGACAATGTTTTTGATTTTAGCTTAGGTAATCCCAACCTTCCGCCGCCAGCGGAATTTACAGAAACGCTTCTGGATACCATCAAGGGTCTGGATGCCGGCAGCCATGGCTATATGCCCAATGCCGGTTATCCCTTTGTCCGTCAGTCGGTGGCTGAATTTCTGACCAAGGAGTATGGCAAGGATATTTCGGAAAACGAAGTGCTTATGACATGCGGTGCTGCCGGCGCCATTAATGTGGTGTTAAAGGTGATTTTAAACCCCGGGGAGGAGGTCATCACTCCAGCGCCCTATTTTGCCGAGTACACCTTCTACGCGGACAACCACGGGGGAGAATTAAAACCGGTGCCAACCCTGTCGGATTTTACCCTGGACCTGGATGCCATTGAAGCCGCTATCACCGAAAAAACCCGAGCGGTACTGATCAATTTCCCGAACAATCCTTCAGGGCAGATCTACTCACTGGAAAGCCTGAAAAAGCTGGGTCAGATTCTAACGGAAAAGGGAACGGCGTATAACCGGACCATTTATCTTATTTCTGACGAACCCTACCGGAAGATTGTCTATGATGGCGTTGAGCCGGCAAGTATTTTTCAAGCATACACCGAAAGCATTATCGTGACGTCCTATTCAAAAGACATCTCCATTCCCGGGGAGAGAATCGGCTTTCTTGCAATACATCCTCAGGCCACCCATAAGGAAGCGTTGGTAAATGGCATGACCCTGGCAAACCGAATTCTTGGGTTTGTGAATGCGCCGGCACTGATGCAGCGAGTGGTTGCCGCGCTTCAGGGGGCAACGGCGGACATGTCCGTCTATGCCCGAAAACGTGACCTGATATGCGAGGGACTGAAAAAAGCCGGCTATGATTTCGTTTCGCCAGCCGGGGCTTTCTACTTGTTTCCAAAGTCCCCCACCCCTGATGATGTTGCGTTTGTCAGGGCGCTTCAGGACGAGCGAATTCTTGCCGTTCCCGGGAGCGGATTCGGCAGCCCCGGCCATTTTCGGATCGCTTTCTGCGTTGCGGATGAGACGATTATCAACGCGATGCCGGGATTTGAGAAGGTCATAAAAAAATATCAATAATGAATCTAAAAAATTTGATGAATTCGTCTTTGTGTAAATTCATCTTTAGAATATTATGCCATATACTCATACAACACCAAGTACAGCACCGATCCAGAAAGTGGATCACGACCTTTACCTGATTCCATTGCCGCAACCTTTAAAAGGGTTCGATCGATTTATCAGTTCCTGGCTGGTCACCGGTGAGCAGAATCTATTGATCGATGTGGGCCCTTCCGGGTCGGTCGAGTTTTTATTTTCTGCACTGGATGCGCTCGGCATCAGCCGCATCGACGCCATTTTGTTGACCCATATTCACATCGACCATTCCGGCGGTATCGGCGAGGTATCGGCGCGGTTTCCAGAAACCCCCATTTTCTGCCATCCCAAGGCGATCAAGCATTTGGCAGCCCCCCAAGCACTGTGGGAGGGGAGCCTCAAAACCCTGGGAGACCGGGCCCGGACCTATGGCCCCATATCTTCCGTACCGCAAGATCGCATTTCAGATGTGCTTGCCACCGGGTATCGCGATGTTGAGGTCATTGACACTCCCGGTCATGCGCCGCATCATGTGAGCTACCGCATTGGGGACAATCTGTTTGTGGGGGAAGCCGGTGGCGTTTACCAGGCGTTGTCCGATCAGAAATTTTATATGCGACCGGCCACGCCACCCAAATTCTTTCTTGAAACAAATCTCAACAGTATTGACCGGCTTATGGCGCTGCCATCGAAGCGCCTCTGTTATGGGCATTTCGGTATGACCGAACAGCCGGCGGCCATGCTCACCCAGCATCGCGACCAGTTATTGCGGTGGCGGGACATCATTTCGGATGTAATTGACAAGGTGGACGGAGGAAACGGTTATGATGAGCAAGCAATCTTAAATCGGTTGCTAACATCGGATCCGCTGTTGTCGAGCTGGGAGACGCTCGGTGAGGCGAATCAGGACCGGGAGCACGGATTTCTGATGAACAGCATCAGGGGATATCTCGGATATCTGAGGCAGGGATCCGCTTAATCGGCTCGGCGCTAAACAGTCAAGAACATTTACTACACAGGGAGAGAGAATACCGTGACGATAATGCTCACCAAAGAGCAGAAGCTCATGCAGACCATGGTGCGGGAATTTGCCAGAAAGGTCGTTGCTGTATCTGCTGCAGAACGGGACCGGACCAAGGTCTTTCCCACTGAAAATTTCAAGCAAATGGCCGAACTGGGCCTGATGGGGATGACGGTGCCAGAGGCCTATGGCGGCGAAGGCACGGACACGGTCAGCTATATTTTGGCCCTTTCCGAGATCGCCTATGCCTGCGCTGCCACTGCGGTGGTGATGTCCGTTCATAACTCCATCGTCTGTGAGAGCATCCACCGGTTTGGCACCCCGGCTCAAAAGGAAGCGTACCTAAAACCACTGGCGGCCGGGAAGATCGTCGGTGCGTTCGCCCTGACCGAACCTGCGGCGGGTTCGGACCCGTCTGCCCAGGAAACCACGGCCGTCCGTGAGGGGGATACCTATGTCCTGAACGGGGTCAAGCGGTTTATTACCTCCGGAAAAAATGGCGGATTGGTGATCGTGACCGCCAGAATCGGGGATGCCAAAGGCCACAAAGGCATCAGTGCCCTGCTGGTACCCCAGGGGAAACCGGGGATGACGGTGGGCCACGTGGAGGATAAAATGGGGCTTCGGGCATCCGATACGGTGGACCTCGTTTTTCAGAACTGCCGGGTGCCTGCTGAAAACCTCCTTGGCAATGAAGGGGACGGATTTAAGATTGCCATGACCGCCCTTGACAGTGGCCGGATCGGGATCGCCGCCCAATCCGTTGGGGTTGCACAGGCGGCCTTCGATGAGGCGGTGAGGTACGTCAAAACACGGGAGCAGTTTGGTCGAAAGATTGCGGGGTTTCAAGGCCTTCGGTTTGCTATAGCGGACATGGCGGTGGAAATTGAGGCAGCCCGGCAATTGATGTTGTCGGCAGCTGCCATGAAGGATCGCGGAGAAAATTTTACCCTTCAAGCCTCCATAGCCAAATTGTTTGCCTCGGAGATGGTCAATCGCGTGACGGCCCAGGCAATCCAGATCCATGGGGGATACGGGTTTACAAAAGACTACCCCGTGGAGCGCTTTTACCGGGACGCCCGGGTGTTTACGATCTATGAGGGAACATCAGAGATCCAGCGCGTGGTCATCTCAAACCATATCCTGAAGGATAAGGGGGGGAAATAAAGGAAACCTTTTTTTGAGATAGCTAATCTCTCCTGTATTTCGCGCTGAATCCGCTACCAGGGCGTTGGCGCATCGCTTTCAGACCCTTTATCAGAAACATACACACAGGTAAGTACCCTAAGAAAGGGTAACTCCGAAAGCGTGGATCTTTATGGAAGGTTGTACCTGTTGACTCTCGACTGTAGACTTACGACTTCCGGCTTAGCCGAGAATTATCCATGAAGCGGCCTCTCTTGCAAAACTCACCCTTTCTTATTTAGAAACGAACCCTTCAGCGGTTTCGGTGTACATTTCTTTGGCGTGGTAGGAACTTCGCACCAGGGGGGCGCTTGCAACGCGCTCAAACCCCAGGGATTTTGCAACCGTTGCCCAATGATCAAATGCTTCCGGTGTAACATAGCGATCGATCGGCAGATGTTCCTTTGAAGGCTGGAGGTATTGCCCCAGGGTTAAAAACTGACATCCCACGGTCCGGAGATCTTTGAGAGATTGGGCGATTTCATCATCGGTTTCACCAATTCCAAGCATCAGGCCCGATTTGGTCGGGATATCTTTTCGATACGCCCTGGCATGATCGAGTAGACCAAGGGACCGGGCATAGATTGCCTCCGGTCGGACCCGGCCATACAGTCGTGGAACCGTTTCAAGATTATGGTTCAGAACGTTCGGATTGGCATCGAGCACCGTATGGAGCGCAGCGGTAGCACCCTGAAAATCCGGAATGAGAACCTCGATTTGGGGCACTGGGATCAGGTTGCGGATTTGCTGGATTGTTTCGGCAAAATGACCTGCTCCGCCGTCCGGCAGGTCATCCCGCGTGACAGAGGTGACCACAATATAGGTCAGTCCCATTTCCAGGGCGGCCTTTGCGACCTGTTCCGGTTCCTTGGCATCCGGCGGCCCCGAGGGGCCATGGCCCACTGCACAAAACCGGCAATTTCGGGTGCATTTTTCGCCGAGAATTAAAAATGTAGCAGTTTGTTGCGAAAAACACTCCCATATATTGGGGCAGTGGGCCTCCTGGCAGACCGTGTGAAGATGGTTCGCGCGAAGCCGTTTTCGAACCATTTCAACCCCGTGGCCGCCCAGAATACGGCGTTTGAGCCATGGGGGTTTTGATACGGCGATATGGTTTTTATTGTCAGACACGCTTTTCTGGTATCCCCTTGTACCTTTGGGCTTGCTTGGGGAATCGCAACATGCCGTTTATCGCTCTACGATCATTGCCATTCCCATGCCGCCACCAATACACATGGTGAATAGACCGGTTTTGTGACCTTTTCGGGCCATCTGATTCATGCCGCTGACCATTTGACGGGCACCTGTGCACCCAATCGGGTGGCCAAGGGAGATGCCGCTGCCCAGTTCATTGGGAAGTTCTGGTGCGATACCAAGCTCTTTACAGCACCCAATGGCCTGTGATGCAAAGGCTTCGTTGAGTTCGATCATATCGATATCGCCGATGGTCATCCCGGCCATTTTTAAGACTTTTCGAACTGCCGGCACTGGTCCCAGTCCCATATAGGCAGGGTCAAGTCCGCCGGAAGCAAACGCCTTTATTTTTACGATGGGTTCAAGCGCTAGCTCTTTTGCTTTTTCCTGGCTCATCAAGAGGACCGCGGCCGCCGCATCGTTGATGCCGGAGGCATTCCCCGCAGTAACCGTGCCGTCCTTTTTGAAGGCGGGTTTCAGCCGGGCCATTTTTTCAAGATTGGTGTCCATGGGCCGTTCATCGGTGTCAAAAACAACTTCACCCTTACGTGTTTTAATCTTTACCGGCACAATCTCTTCGGCAAACAGTCCTGAGGTAATGGCCTGCCGGGCACGTTGGTGACTCAATACGCCGAGTTCATCCTGTTCCTGGCGACTGATACCGTACATTTCGGCGATATTTTCTGCGGTGATGCCCATGTGATAGCCGTAAAAAATTTCATAGAGCCCGTCGAACACCATCAGGTCATAGATATCTCCCATGCCCTTTATTTCCATTCGGTGGCCCCAGCGCGCTTTCGGGAGCGCCATGGGCGCCTGGCTCATGTTCTCCTGGCCGCCGGCAAGAATGACATCCGCCTGACCGGTCATGATCGACATGGCACCAAGGGCGATGGCCTTTAGACCGGAACTGCACACCTTGTTGATGGTAAAGGCAGGGGTCTCCTTGGGAATGCCGGCATGGACCATGGCCTGGCGGGCGGGGTTTTGTCCCTGGGCTGCCTGAAGCACATTCCCCATGATCACTTCGTCAATGGCAACAGGCGTTGCCGCGTCATCCCATTCACCGGCATTTTTTTCCAGGTCAATCATGCCCTGGTCCTTCAGTTTGTCTGGAATCCCGGCTATCATGTCGTCGCTCAGAATCGGGCGCAAGTTGGCGCGTTTCAGAACATCCCGCATTACAATCGAGCCGAGTTTCACCACCGGGACGTCTTTCAAGCCACCACCAAAGGTACCGATAGCAGTGCGAACGCCGCTAACAATGACCACTTCTTTCATTTTCATCTTCCTTTCTATTAATAAAAAAAATAGATTGTTAAAATATCAATTTGTTACGGCTGTTTTTCCATAAAAACAGCATGCGCCTCATAAATACAGCTGACTCACAATAAGCACGTCTTTACACGAGGCGTTTCCGGCCAAAAGATTCCATTTGGCCATGGCGGCCATGATGTCGTCTACCACTTTTTGTGTCAATCGGCAAACAGTTCTGCAGACCCGTCAGCGCACCTGAGACGTTCCTGCCGCGACGATTTTTTTATTGACATCAATACCATTAATAGATAAACAAATTTTTTTCATGATTGAATGGGAACAATGTTACTTTTAGATATTGTCGGGCCATCATTTTTGTTTGTATGTATCTAAAATAACACGGCAAAGTATATATAACATATTTACGTAATTTAAGATCCCTTTAAAAATTAGCCGGTTAATGGTGAGATTGAATTTTTCGAGGGGTCGTGGAGGGATTCATGGCTTGGTGCTTTCGATTGTTTGCCTCGTCGGTGGGGAAAAAGTTGTTGATGGCGGTATCCGGATTAAGCTTTATTGGGTTTTTGACCATGCATCTGTTGGGGAACTTGACCCTATATGGCGGCAAGACAGCGTTTAATGCCTATGCGGAAAAATTACATTCCCTTGGCGTGCTGCTGACGGTGGCAGAATGGGGGCTTCTTCTTTTTCTGCTGATTCATGTGTTCACCGGGGTAACTTTGTTACTGGAGAACCTGCAGGCCAGACCGGTTCGGTATGCGGTGAATAAACGCGCCGGTGGCCGTACCATTGGCTCGGCAACCATGCCATACACAGGCGGGTTACTGCTTTTATTTCTGGGGCTCCATCTCGTTAATTTTCATTTTGTGGACAAAACACAAACCACTATTTATGAGATTGTAGCCGCGGCGTTTCAATCACCATGGTATGTGGCAATTTATATCGCTGCGATGATTGTGGCGGCCGTCCACGTGAGTCATGGACTTTGGAGCGCCTTTCAAACACTTGGGGCGAATCACCCCAAATATATGCCATGGATACAGAAAATAGGCATCATTTTTTCAGTTGCCGTGGCGATTGGATTTGGAAGTCTGCCGATTTATATTTCGCTTACTTCATAGAAAGGAACGAGGATGAAGTTGGATTCGAAGGTGCCGGGTGGACAGCTGGCCGAAAAATGGGATCGTTATCGGTTTGATTTGAAACTGGTTAATCCGGCCAATAAGAGAAAGTTTAATGTGATTGTGGTTGGTTCGGGTCTTGCTGGTGGATCAGCAGCAGCGTCCCTGGGAGAGCTTGGCTATAATGTAAAATGCTTTTGTATTCAGGACAGCCCGCGTCGGGCCCATAGTATCGCTGCTCAGGGGGGAATTAATGCGGCGAAGAACTATCAGAATGATGGCGATTCGATCTGGCGTCTGTTCTACGATACCGTCAAGGGCGGTGACTTCAGGGCCCGGGAAGCCAACGTCTATCGTCTGGCCCAGATCAGTAACAACATTATTGATCAGTGTGTTGCGCAAGGGGTTCCTTTTGCCAGGGAATACGGTGGAACCTTGGCCAATCGATCCTTTGGCGGGGCTCAGGTATCAAGAACATTCTACGCCAGGGGGCAAACAGGCCAGCAATTGCTCTTAGGGGCTTACAGTGCCCTATCCCGCCAGGTTGCAGCGGGAAAGGTCACCATGTTTGCACGTCGCGAGATGTTGGATGTTGTGGTGATTGATGGAAAAGCCCGGGGGATCATTACTCGGAATCTGATGACCGGTGAAATCGAGCGACATGCGGCCGATGCCGTTGTGCTATGCACCGGTGGCTATGGGAACGTATTTTTTCTTTCGACGAACGCCATGGCCTCTAATGTTACGGCGGCCCAACGGGCTTATCGCCGGGGGGCGTTGTTTGCCAACCCCTGCTTCACACAGATCCATCCCACCTGTATTCCGGTGCACGGTACCTATCAATCAAAGCTTACCTTGATGAGTGAATCCCTTCGAAACGATGGTCGTGTGTGGGTGCCGAAAGATCCCGGTGACACCCGGCCGCCGAAGGCGATTCCCGAATCGGATCGTGATTACTACCTCGAAAGAAAATACCCCAGCTTCGGAAACCTGGTGCCAAGGGATGTTGCTTCGCGGAATGCAAAACTTCAGTGCGATGAAGGAAAAGGCGTGGGTGAGACCCGGTTGGCGGTTTATCTTGACTTTGCGGATGCCATCCAGCGGGACGGCAAGGCGGTAATCGGGAAGAAATACGGCAACCTTTTCCAGATGTATGACAAAATCACTGATGACAATCCCTATGAAACGCCGATGATGATTTATCCGGCGGTGCATTACACGATGGGAGGGCTTTGGGTCGACTATAACCTCATGAGCACACTGGATGGGCTTTTTGTGTTGGGTGAGGCTAACTTCTCAGACCATGGGGCCAACAGGCTTGGGGCCAGCGCCCTGATGCAGGGGCTTGCAGACGGCTATTTCGTGTTGCCTTATACCATTGGCGGCTATCTGGCCGGAAATGCCCTGCCCGCAGTAACTGAAGACAATGCCGCCTTTAATGAAACAGAAGCATCCTGTCGGGCGAAAATAGACCGACTTCTTGCCGTTAAGGGAAAACGAACCGTGGATGATTTCCACCGGGAGCTCGGTCGTATCATGTGGGATTATTGTGGCATGAGTCGCAACAATGAAGGACTGGAAAAGGCCCGGACTCTCATTCAGGAATTGCGATCAGAATTCTGGCAAAATGTAACCGTCCCCGGATCTACCGGGACCTTTAACCAGAGTCTCGAGCGTGCGGGGCGTGTGGCAGATTTTCTGGAATTTGCGGAGCTGATGGTCATCGATGCCCGGGAACGTCAGGAGTCCTGTGGTGGGCATTTTAACGAGGCCTTCCAGACGGATGAGAACGAGGCCTTGCGAGATGATGAGAATTATTGTCACGTGGCGGCCTGGGAATGGACCGGTGAGGATTCAATGCCTCAATTTCATAAGGAACCCCTAACGTTTGAAAACGTTAAGCTTACACAAAGGAGTTACAAGTGAGTAGCAAAAAGTCATTACAACTGACCTTAAAAGTGTGGCGGCAAGAGGGACCGAATGTGCGAGGGCGACTGGAGACCTATCAGGCGAAGGATATTTCACCGGATATGTCTTTTCTGGAGATGCTCGACGTGGTCAATGAGCAGCTGACGCTTTCAGGAAAAGACCCAATTGCGTTTGACCACGATTGCCGGGAAGGGATATGTGGTATGTGCGGGGCTATGGTCAATGGCCGGGCCCATGGACCTGAACAGGGCACCACCCTCTGTCAGCTTCACATGAGACATTTCTCAGATGGGGATACCGTGGTGATCGAACCATGGCGAGCCCGGGCGTTTAAAATTATTAAAGATCTGGCCGTTGACAGAAGTGCTCTTGATAAGATCATTCAGGCAGGTGGATACGTTTCAGTGAATACCGGAGGTGCACCAGACGCCAATGCGATACCCGTACCCCAGGCGGCGGCGGAAAAAGCGTTTGATGCAGCGGCCTGTATTGGATGCGGTGCCTGTGTTGCGGCATGCCCCAATGCGGCCGGGATGCTGTTTGTCAGCGCAAAAATTTCTCATTTGGCGCTATTGCCCCAAGGACGTCCGGAAGCCGCCCGGCGGGCTTTAAATATGGTGCGGACCATGGATGAGTTGGGGTTTGGCAACTGTACCAACGAGGCAGAATGTGAGGCTGAATGCCCCAAAGAGATTTCCATCACCAATATCGCGCGAATGAACAGAGAGTTTCTGAAGGCCGCGATAGGATCCGAAGAACTATAAAGGAGGAATCATGGATAAGAAGGTAACGGTTGTCGGTGCTGGCAACGTGGGTGCAACCGCGGCACAGCGTTTAGCAGAAAAAGAATTGTGTGATGTGGTGCTGATAGATATCGTTGAAGGTGTACCCCAGGGAAAAGCCCTTGATTTGATGGAAGCAGCTCCCGTTGAAAAACACGATGCCAAATTGGTGGGCGCGAACGATTATGAGCCCTCCGCCAATTCTGATATTGTTATTATTACCGCCGGTATTCCACGGAAACCAGGGATGAGCCGGGATGATCTGATTGCCACCAACATGAAGATTATGAGCGATGTTGTAACGCAGGTGGCTGCAAAATCACCTAATGCAATTCTTATTATCGTCAGCAATCCGCTGGATGCCATGTGTCATGTGGCCCTAAAGGCCAGTGGCTTCCCAAGAGAGCGGGTCCTTGGAATGGCAGGTGTGCTGGATTCTGCGCGATTCAGAACATTCATTGCGATGGAACTTGGCGTTTCCGTTGAAAACACCCATGCGTTCGTGTTGGGCGGCCATGGCGATACCATGGTGCCGTTGCCGCGTTATTCCACAGTTGCCGGTATTCCCATTACAGAACTGATTCCCGCGGACCGTATCGAAGAGCTGGTTACCCGAACGGCAAATGGCGGCGCTGAGATCGTTGGTCTCCTAAAGACCGGCAGTGCCTATTATGCCCCGGCATCTTCTGCAGTAGAGATGGCCGAGTCCATCCTCAAGGACAAAAAGAAAATATTGCCCTGCGCAGCCTATCTTAAAGGCGAGTATGGAATTAACGATCTTTTTATCGGCGTGCCGGTGAAATTGGGTAAGGGCGGCTTAGAGGATGTTATCGAAATTAAACTGACGGCCGATGAGGACGCTGCACTTAAGAAATCAGCGGCGGCAGTTCAGGGCCTTGTTGACACATTGGCAAAACTTGCTTCATAGCAATCCCCTTTGTTTTGCAGATAAACCGGGTGATGGCAACCATACCCACCATCATCTTACACGGTGGTTGGCAATCGCCATCACTTAAAGGAGTTTTTTATGAAAATACTCAAAATTGACCATATTGGTGTGGCCGTAAATAACATTGATTCGGGCAAAAATTTTTGGTGCGATGTGTTAAATCTTGGATTCGATGGCACTGAAACTGTTGAGGCCCAAAAGGTGACAACTGCATTTCTGCCGGTGGGTGAAAGTGAAGTTGAGTTGCTGGAATCAACAGCACCGGATGGCCCCATCGCAAAATATCTTGAAAAAAAGGGAGAGGGTGTCCAGCACATTGCCTTTCGTGTTGAAAACATAGAAGCGGCGCTTGCAGAGCTCAAGGAAAAAGGAATTCGCCTTATCGATGAAACACCGCGTAAAGGTGCCGGTGGGGCCAAAATTGCCTTTCTGCACCCCAAGGCAACCAGTGGCGTTCTTGTGGAACTGTGCGAACGGTAAGCGGATAAACCTTTGGGCGCGCCGATAACGACGGGGCCGCAAAAGTAATGCGTTGTAAAGAATGACGATGAAGGGATGGAAAGGATTACTACATGAAAATTCATGAATATCAGGCAAAAGAGCTGTTTAAAAAATACGGCGTTCCAATTCCAATGGGTGGTATTGCATTCACCCCGGAAGAGGCCGTAAGCGCTGCGAAAACACTCGGCGGCTATCCGGTGGTTGTCAAAGCCCAGATCCATGCGGGTGGTCGCGGGAAGGGTGGGGGTGTAAAACTGGCCAAATCAGAAGCAGAGGTTGTATCTGTCGCAAAAGAGATTCTTGGCATGACCTTGGTTACCCACCAAACAGGTCCTGAAGGTCGATTGGTCAAGAAGGTGTTGGTGGAACAGGGGCTCAGTATTGAAAAAGAGCTTTATTTGAGTATTGTGCCCGACCGTGCCACGGCAAAAAATGTGATTATGGCAAGCGTTGCCGGTGGTATGGACATTGAGGCGGTGGCTGCTGAAACACCGGAAAAGATCATCAAGGTGTATGTGGATCCGGTCATGGGAATTTTTCCGTACCACTGCCGCAAGGTTGCGTTTGGTTTGGGACTTTCGCCCGAAGTAATGAAAACGTTCAACAAAATGCTGGTGAATCTGTACAAATTGTTTGCCGATTATGATTGTGCCTTGCTGGAAATCAATCCGCTGGTGATCACGACCGATAACAATATTTTGGCGCTGGATGCCAAAATGGATTTTGATTCCAATGCGTTGTTTCGCCATAAGGACATTCTGGGTATTCGCGACCTGGATGAGGAAGACCCGTTGGAAGTGGAAGCCTCCAAATACAACCTGAATTACATCAAGCTCGATGGCAATGTTGGAAATATGGTCAATGGTGCGGGACTTGCCATGGCAACGATGGACATCATTAAACAAGTGGGGGCCGAACCGGCAAACTTTTTGGATGTTGGCGGCGGAGCCAATGAAGAGATGGTGGAGAATGGTTTCAGGATTATTCTCAGTGACAAGAATGTAAAAGGTATTCTTATCAATATCTTTGGCGGGATTCTTCGATGCGATGTGCTGGCCCAGGGTGTGGTACAGGCCGCTAAAAAAACCGGAATCAAAATACCCGTCGTGATACGAATGGAGGGGACCAACGTGGAAGAGGGGCGAAGAATTCTTTCCGAATCCGGGTTGAATCTGATTACAGCGGTGGATTTGCAGGATGCTGCTGAAAAGGTGAAAGGAATTCTGGCGGCCTAGCCTTGCTTGCCTGTGGAAAAGTAACGACCACCGGTTTTTAATTTTTCTGACACTCAAGAGGAAGACATGAGCATATTTGTTAATAAAGATTCACGTTTATTGGTTCAAGGAATAACAGGAAAGGAAGGACAATTTCATGCGCGCCAGTGTATCGCCTATGGGACCCAGGTGGTGGCAGGGGTGACCCCTGGAAAAGGCGGCATGGAGATGGACAGTGTTCCTGTTTTTAATTCGGTCCAGGACGCTGTGGACCAGACAAAAGCCAACTGCAGTATGATTTTTGTTCCGCCCCCATTTGCTGCGGATGCGATACTGGAAGCGATTGATGCTGGTATCGAACTGATTGTTACCATTACGGAAGGCATTCCGGTGATGGACATGATGCGGGTAAAGAATTATCTCAACAAACATAAATCTTGCCGTTTGATTGGCCCCAACTGCCCGGGCATTATTACTCCGGGAGAATGCAAAATCGGTATTATGCCAGGACACATTCATCTTCCCGGCGGGCCCGTCGGCGTAGTGTCACGTTCTGGCACCCTGACCTACGAGGTGGTGCACCAGTTGACCTTGCAAAATATGGGCCAGACCACCTGTATTGGGATTGGTGGTGACCCGGTTAATGGTACGAACTTCATTGATTGCCTGGAAGCTTTTGAAAACGACAGCGAGACAAAGTCCATTGTTATGGTCGGTGAAATTGGTGGCACAGCTGAAGAGGAAGCGGCTGAGTATATCACCAAAAATGTTTCCAAGCCGGTTGTTGGATTCATTGCGGGACTCACTGCACCTCCGGGACGTCGTATGGGACATGCCGGTGCGATTATCAGTGGGAGCAGCGGCACAGGGCAGGCCAAAATAGCCGCAATGAAGGCAGCTGGCATTCATGTCTGCGAAAATTTAGGCAAGTTGGGTGCGCTGTGCGCGGAAGTATTTAAATAAAACACCATCTTATTGCGATCGTGCTGCAATGGTGTGATGGTATGCCGGGGGTTAGTGACGTGATGGCCCCCGGCTTGCGCTTGCATTGTTAGGGTCATTCGGGATTACAGATTTGGTTGGCCCGAATCGTGGGTTACAGCAAAAAGCTGGGAAATTGTAGCATTGCGGTAGCATAAAACACTTGATCGAATCTTGATGTCCACCTCAGCGTCCTCCCTGACTGCTATACAGGTATTTTCATCCAAAGAATTGCTGCCCCGCGCCACTTGGCGATGCGTATGAACAATGGCAAGTAACAATGTTACCTTGGCCGTGTTTTCGAAGCCCTTTTTGCTTTACCTGATGGAAAATAAATGATAATTCTTAACGGTCAAACATCTTAGCTTGGAATAAATTTAGCAGTTTTTACAAAAGGTTTCCGTTTGACCAACGGGTACATTGAGGGGTCCTGGACCGTTTTCAGGGCGATGAACACGCGGATGGTAACAATATTACAATCTCTGAATGCTGATGTGAATCGACGCCTTGAGCGTGTCGTTATGGAAGTCTTTTCGCAAAACGATTTCCATAAGGCGAACATGAGGGATATCGCGAAAAAGGCCGGTGTGAGCTTCAGCACCATTTACAACCATTTTGGCAGCAAGGAACGGTTGTTGTTTGCCTATGTGGATGTGTGGCTGGGAAAATTGACAGAACGCATTGTAGACCACCTGCAAGGGATCGAAGATTTAAAGGAAAAACTGCGAAAGGTATTCTGGCTGCAACTAGATTATTATGAGCGCCACCAGGAGCTCGGGCGAATCTTGTTCATGACGGTGCCATTGAAAACATGGATGGAAGATGAAACGTTCATTCAGAACAAGATGGTCAGCACGTTTTTAGATGTTATTAGAAAAGGACAGGAAGAAGGGGTTCTTAATTCAAAAGTTCGTGCGGGTGTCTTGTTGGATGTAATTCTGGGGCTAGTGCATCGATTTTTTTTTATGTGGGTGTCACGCGGGCGGTCAGAGAGTCTTTCGGGTCAGGCGAACGTTTTATTTGAAATTGTTTGGCAAGCAATATTGAATCAGGACAGACGTGCATCCCGGCGGGAGAATTAAACCGAATTGAACATAATTGAACGTATATGTTGCATAGTGGCGAGCCGGCATAAATGAAAACATGAAAGATTTCCAAGATTTTTAAATTTTAATAATTGCAAAAAAGGAGAGGCCCATGTCTAAAAAACCAGATATTCAAGACTGGAACAAGTTGGCTGAAAAAGAATTACGGGGAAAGCCCCTTGACTCCCTCGATTGGACAACATCGGAAGGTATTCAAGTAAAGCCCCTGTATACTGCGTCTGACCTTGAAGGTATGGCGCATCTTGATTCTTTGCCGGGATTTGAACCTTTCGTACGGGGCCCCAAGGCAACCATGTATACCGGGCGTCCCTGGACCATTCGCCAATATGCCGGTTTTTCAACTGCTGCAGAATCGAACGCCTTTTATCGAAGAAATCTGGCTGCCGGTCAAAAAGGGCTTTCTGTGGCCTTTGATTTGCCGACACACCGCGGGTATGATTCTGACCATCCTCGTGTGTCGGGTGATGTTGGAAAAGCCGGGGTCGCTATCGATTCCATTGAAGACATGAAGGTCCTTTTCGACCAAATTCCACTGGACCAGATGTCTGTATCAATGACGATGAACGGAGCGGTGCTGCCGATTCTGGCAAACTATATCGTCGCGGCGGAAGAACAGGGCGTCTCTCAGGATAAGCTGGCTGGAACTATTCAGAACGATATCCTGAAAGAATACCTCACCCGGAATACCTATATTTATCCACCTGAATCATCCATGCGGGTCGTTTCAGATATTATTGGTTACTGTTCCAAAAACATGCCCAAATACAACACCATCAGTATCAGTGGCTATCACATGATGGAAGCCGGTGCTGATTCTGTGCTGCAAACGGCGTTTACCCTTGCCGATGGGGTTGAGTATGTAAAGGCGGCAATGAAGGCGGGCCTTGATATCGATGAGTTTGCGCCGAGGCTATCTTTCTTCTTTGGCATCGGGATGAATTTTTTCATGGAGATTGCAATGCTCAGGGCGGCCCGGTTCCTCTGGCACCGGTTGATCAGCCAGTTTAATCCCAAGAATCCCAAATCAACCATGCTGCGTACCCATTGCCAGACGTCCGGCTGGAGCCTGACGGCTCAGGATCCGTACAACAACATTATCCGGACAACTTTGGAATGTATGTCAGCGGTTCTTGGTGGCACCCAGTCTCTGCATACCAACTCTTTTGATGAGGCCATCGGCTTGCCAACGGATTTTTCAGCCCGGATCGCAAGAAATACCCAGATCATCGTACAGGAAGAGTCCCAGGTCTGTCGCACGGTGGATCCGCTTGCCGGTTCTTATTATGTTGAGTCCCTGACAAACGGTATTATTGAAGCGGCCCAGAAAATTATCGATGAAGTGACGGAAATGGGCGGCATGGCAAAAGCCATTGAAATGGGCATGCCGAAGATGCGCATCGAAGAGTCCGCGGCCCGGCGTCAGGCGAGAATTGAGCAGGGCAAAGATGTGATTGTGGGCGTCAATAAGTATAAGCTTCAGGAAGAAGATGATATCGATGTGTTGGAGGTACCCACTGCAATTCGTGATGAACAGATCGCGCGGCTTAAAGAATTGCGGGTTTACCGTAATGCGGATGAAGTTCGGAAAGCGCTTGATGACATTACGGCCGCTGCAGAGAACGGCGGGAATCTGCTGGAGGCCTGTATCCCAGCCGTACGCGCTCGCGCAACGGTTGGAGAGATTTCAAACGCCATGGAAAAGGTCTTTGGACGCTTTGTGGCCACCACGCGTTGTATCTCCGGTGTTTACTCCGCTGAATATGGGGAAGATGAGATGTTTAAAGAGGTTCAAAAACGAACGGATCAGTTCCTGGAAAAAGAGGGGCGTCGTCCCAGAATTCTCATGGTGAAGATGGGACAGGATGGTCATGACCGTGGGATTAAAGTGGTGGCAACGGCCCTGTCTGACCTTGGATTTGACCTTGATATCGGACCGATGTTCCAAACACCGGAAGAGGCTGCACAGATGGCTGTGGATAACGATGTTCATGCCGTCGGCGCCTCTTCGCTTGCAGCCGGGCATAAGGTGCTGGTGCCCCAGCTGATCGAAGCACTGAAAGCAAAGGGTGGCGAGAATATCCTGGTTACCGTTGGTGGGGTCATTCCGCCGAAGGATTATGCCGAGCTGTACGAAGCCGGTGCCGTGGCGGTGTTCGGACCGGGAACGCCTATTTTGGAAGCTGCCAATAAAATCTTAGATGCCCTGGAGAAAGCCTAAATGCCACTGAAAGACCCGCTTGCATATATCGAAGGGGTTCGTGGTGGGGACCGGCGAATGCTTGCCAAGACCATTACATTGGTGGAGAGCCTTCGGCGTGAGGACCAGGTCCTCGCCCAGGCCATTTTGGACAAGCTTTTGCCGTACAGTGGCAAGGCCATTCGACTTGGCATAACCGGTGTGCCGGGTGCTGGTAAAAGTACCTTGATCGAAAGTCTCGGGATGCACCTTGTTGCCTTGGGGCACCGGGTTGCAGTACTGGCAGTTGATCCCTCCAGTAAACGGTCGGGCGGAAGCATCCTGGCAGATAAAACCCGAATGGAAAAACTTTCCGCCGAGGAGAGGGCGTTTATTCGTCCCTCTCCTTCGAGCGGTACCCTCGGGGGGGTTGCCAGAAAAACACGCGAGACCATGCTGGTTTGCGAGGCAGCCGGGTATGATGTGGTCATTGTGGAAACCGTTGGCGTTGGTCAATCTGAGTTGGCTGTCTCTGCGATGGTTGATTTCTTTCTGGTTGTCATGCTGGCCGGTGCCGGGGATGAATTTCAGGGGATTAAAAAAGGAATTTTGGAGATTACCGATGCGCTGGTAATTAACAAGGCCGACGGGGACAATGTCAGACAGGCAGAAAAAGCAAAAGATGTCTACCAGAATGCATTTCACCTGCTGGCGCCCATTTCTCAAAACTGGACCCCACCGGTGCTGACCTGCAGTGCGCTCGAGAGAAGGGGCATTGATGGCATCTGGCAACAGGTGCTGACGCACAGAGAGGTTATGTCCCAATGTGGTGAATTTGATCAACGGCGGCGTACCCAGGCGGTGGAGTGGATGTGGACCCTGGTGGAAGACGGGTTGCGACAGCTTTTTTTCAACAAAGCACTTGTTAAAGAAAATTTGGACACCATTAAAAAGGACGTTGAAGCAGGGGTGTTGACACCTGACCGGGCGGCACAGAAGCTCCTTTTTTTTCTTGACAAAAATTAGATTGGTATAGAAAATACGCAATTTTAGCATCGGCTACTTGTTTTTTTGTATCCAAAAAGCAGAGATGGCCGTAATGCGTTAATGGGTGCCGGCTTGAGCATCGTTTTTATTATGGCAATGACACTCAATCCATTATCATTGCGATTTGTTGGATAGGTGAAAGGAACGATACATGGGGACCGTGGAAGACAAAATAAAAGAGCTTAAGGTTCGGGAAGATAAGCTTCTCCAGATGGGTGGAGAAAAAGCGGTGGCGAATCACAAAAGCAAGGGAAAACTGACGGCTCGGGAGCGGCTTAACATGCTGTTTGACCCGGGGACATTCAGAGAAATTGATATGTTTGTAAGCCACCGGTGCAAATTTTTTGGTATGGATAAAGTGGAGATTCCCTCCGATGGCGTGATCACCGGGCACGGCATGGTGAATGGGCGGCCGCTTTTTGCGTTTGCTCAGGATTTTACCGCGCGGGCTGGCAGCTTGGGAGAGATGCATGCCAAGAAAATATGTAAGGTGATGGATATGGCCCTCAAAGCGGGGGTCCCCCTGGTGGGGATGAATGACTCCGGTGGTGCCAGAATACAGGAAGGGGTCGATGCGCTCTATGGATATGGTGAGATATTTTTCAGAAATTCCGTGGCTTCGGGCGTGATTCCACAGATTTCTGCGATTATGGGGCCCACTGCGGGCGGCGCGGTATATTCACCGGCCATGACGGATTTTATCTTCATGGTGAAGAACACCTCCCATATGTTTATTACCGGGCCGCAAGTTATCAAAGCGGTCACCGGTGAGGAAATATCGTTTGAAGATCTTGGCGGCGCGATGGCTCATAATCAAAAAAGCGGTGTGGCACAGTTCGCCTGCGAAAACGATGAAGACACGATCCATCAAATAAAACAGCTTCTTTCCTATGTGCCTTCCAATAATATGGAAGATCCGCCGATTGTGGACACCGGAGATAGCCCTGCCCGGCAGGAGGCATCTCTCGATAGCATCATCCCGGACAATCCCAATCAGCCCTATGATATCAAGGACGTCATCAGGGGTATTGTTGACAACGGTGAATTCTTTGAGCCGCATCAGTATTTTGCGACCAATATCGTTGTCTGTTTTGCCCGTTTCAATGGGCGCAGTGTCGGCATTATCGCCAATCAGCCTGCCGTGATGGCTGGTTGCCTTGACATCGATGCCTCTGATAAGGCGACCCGTTTTATCCGTTTTTGTGATTGTTTCAATATTCCAATCCTCACCATTGCAGATGTGCCGGGGTATCTCCCGGGAAGTCAGCAAGAATGGGGCGGTATCATCCGGCATGGCGCCAAGCTGCTGTGGTGTTATTCAGAAGCGACCGTGCCAAAAATGTTGTTGATTACCCGGAAGGACTATGGCGGCGCTTATATTGCAATGTCTTCTAAACATTTGGGGGCGGATATGGCATTCGCGTGGCCGACTTCGGAAATTGCCGTAATGGGCGCGGCCGGTGCCTGTAATATCATCCATCGCAAGGAAATCAAGGGAGCAGAGGACCCGGCACAAAAACGGGCTGAAAAGGTAAAGGAATATGAAGACCTTTTTTCCAATCCTTACCAGGCTGCCGGAAGAGGATATATCGATGCGGTGATTCGGCCCCGGGAAACCCGGACCCGGTTGATTGATGCGCTTGAAATCATGTGCAGCAAACGGGAAGTCAGAGTGCCGAAAAAACATGGTAATATACCAATGTAGCAACCTCTAGCAAATGCAAGTGGTGAAGATATGAATGATAAGAAGAAAAAAATGACAGCGGCCATTGCGGCGGTGATGAGTTATCTTCAAGAGGAAGAAGCGGCCCTTCAGATGCAGGCATCTGCCGAAGCAGAACGCCAGGCGAAAATATCTGTTCCTTCGACCGTCTTTAACCCCTGGGGGCTTGCTGGCCGACAGGCACATATGCAGATGCGCAGCATGATTCAATTAAAGGCCTTTCATCACCGTTTAAGATGACCCAATCATTAACGGATTTTAGAGGAGAAAACGAAGATGAGTGATCATACCGAAGTAAAAATGACTCAAATGGATTACAGCCAGGAACGTCCCAAGGCAGAAAATCCCGTTAAGATAGAGGACTTGACTCTTCGTGACGGGCACCAGTCCTTATTTGCCACCCGTGGGCGCACTGAAGATATGATTCCAGTTGCGGAGATGATGGATGAAGTCGGGTTTTGGGCTATAGAAACCTGGGGGGGGGCGACCTTCGACACCATGCATCGATTTTTAAATGAAGACCCTTGGGAGCGGATGCGGACGCTGAAGCGTTATATCAAAAAAACCCCCTTTTCAATGTTGCTTCGCGGCCAAAACCTGGTCGGTTATCGAAATTATGCTGACGATGTGGCCAGGGCCTTTGTTGATCGGGCGGCTGCAAACGGTATGGATGTTTTCCGAACCTTTGATGCCCTTAATGATTATCGCAATTTTGAGACGGTTGTGCCGGCGATCAAAGAATGCGGGAAGCATTTTCAGGGTTGTATCTGTTATACCATGACCGAACCCCGGATGGGGGGGGACGTTTACAATATCGATTACTACGTCAACAAGGCAAAGGCGTTGGAGGCAATGGGCGCAGACAGTATCTGCATTAAAGACATGGCAGGCTTGTTGGCCCCCTATGATGCCTATAAAGTTGTCAAGGCTCTGAAGGCGGCGGTTAAGGCGCCGATTCATTTGCACAGTCACTTTACCTCCGGTATGTCTCCCATGACCCATCTTAAAGCGATTGAAGCCGGGGTGGACATCATCGATACCTGCATGACCCCCTATGCCTATCGAACGAGCCATGCCGCGATTGAGCCCCTGGTGATGACCTTGCTGGGAACCAGTCGGGACACCGGGTTTGACATCCAATTGTTGGCCAAGATAAATGAAGTGCTGGAAAAAGAGGTCATGCCCAAGTATAAGCACCTGCTGGATGATTCCAAGGTGTCGATCATTGATATCAATGTGCTGCTGCACCAGACACCGGGTGGCATGCTCTCGAACCTGGTGAACCAGCTTCGTGAAATGGACGCGCTGGACCGCATCAATGATGTGTATAAAGAGCTGCCACGGGTCAGAAAAGAACTCGGCCAAATTCCGTTGGTAACGCCCACAAGTCAGATTGTCGGAACCCAGACCGTGAACAACGTGCTGTTTGACGAAGGCGATGACCGGTACAAGATGATCACCGCACAGGTGAAGGACCTATGTTACGGCCTTTATGGTAAAACTGCCGTTCCTATTGATCCAGAAGTTCAGAAAAAGGCCCTTAAGGGATATCCCCGTGGGGAAGAACCGATTACCTGTCGTCCGGCTGAAGTCCTGGAGCCGGAACTCGAAAAGGCCAAAGAAGAGATCAAGGGCCTGGCGGTCGATATTGACGATGAGATTTTGTACACTATTTATCCGGTCACCGGAAAGCGGTTCCTGAAATGGAAATACGGCAAGGAAAAAGTGCCTGCCGACGTAATGCCGAGAACCCTTGAGGATGTGGCCAAGGAAGATGAGTTAATTAAAAAGGCCAAAGCCGGCGAGGTCATTGTAAAATCAGACAAAGAAATTCCGGAAAAGGGCGAAAATACGCGTACTTTCAACATCTTCGTAGATGATGAATACTTTAAAGTAGAGGTTGAATCCGAAGGTGGTGCACCCATGGTGAGTTTTGTTCCGTCCGCAGCACCTGCTGCAAAACCGGCACCTGCGGCACCCGCACCGGCAGCATCCGCTCCGGCGGCCCCGGCACCCAAACCTGCACCCGCCGCTCCAGCAGAACCGGTGGTTACCGGGGACGGCACACCGCTCACGGCGCCCATGCCGGGAATGGTGGTTGGTGTTGAAAAGAAGATAGGGGATACCGTGGAAAAGGGTGAGACCGTTGTTGTACTGGAAGCCATGAAAATGGAAAACGCATTACCCTCTCCGGTATCCGGAACCATTCAGTCGATCAATTGCGCGACCGGCGACTCTGTCGCAAAGGGTGCCGTTTTGTGTGTTATTGGATAACGTGACTTTCTTCGTTTTCTCGAAAGGGGCGGTGAGAATCACCGCCCCTTTTTATTTCTCCCGAATCCTCTTCTGAAAACAATCCCCGCTGAACAAGATCAACGTCACGGTGCACCGCTAAGTCATTCCACCCGCTTCGCCCAAAAGCATTTCCCTTAACATTTTTAAAGTGTTATATATAAAAAGTTGCTTTACATGATTAACAGAAGGGTATCAAATGCATGAGATGGGCATTGCCATGCAGATTGTCAAGATTGCCACAGCGGCAATCCCAAATGATGCGGCGGGGCATCCAATCACCCGGGTCAATATTAAAGTGGGAAAATTGACTGCGATTGTTCCGGACAGCCTTCGGTTTTGTTTTGACATCGTGTCGCAAGAGACGCCGCTTGCCGGCGCATCACTGGCGATTGAAGAGGTGGCGGTAAAGGCTGTCTGTGACGATTGCCAGCATCAATGGACAATTGCAGGGCCTGTTTTTGTTTGTCCGCTGTGCGAGAGTCCTCACATCCAATTGATTTCGGGCCGTGAATTGGATGTGGATTCCATTGAGATAGCCGACTAAACACTGCACATTGTGAAATCCTAATAAACAACAGGAGCTGTTATGGAGATAAGGGTCGTTCGGAAGGTGCTGGATGTAAACGATACGATTGCGCAACAGAATCGACAACAGTTCAAGGCCCAGGGGGTATTTGTGCTCAACCTGATGAGTTCCCCTGGATCAGGCAAGACCACCGTTCTTGAAAAAACGCTCTCTCGTTTAATGCCGGATATCCGTTGTGCCGTGATTGTTGGGGACATCTGCACCTCCAATGATGCGGACCGGTTGTCAAAATCTGGCGCGCCAGTAGTCCAGGTGAATACAGATGAATTTGGGGGGGATTGCCATTTGGCTGCCCACGTAATCAGTAAGGCTGCTGAGAATTTTGATTTAGAGGGCATTGACCTGCTGATTGTGGAAAACATAGGAAATCTGGTTTGTCCAGCGGAATTTGATATTGGCGAGGATGTTCGTGTGGTGGTGTTGAGTGTAACAGAAGGAGAAGACAAACCGGCCAAATATCCCCTAATGTTTCGCGAATGTGACGCGGCCTTGTTGAATAAAATTGATCTGTTGCCTTACCTTGATTATGACCTTGGGGCAGCTACCGGCTATTTGGCGCAGGTTCATCCGGGCATGCCGGTGTTTCAAATATCTTCTAAAACTGAAGAAGGGCTTCCGGCCTGGATTCATTGGCTTTGCGGCCGGATCAAGGAGAAGGGGAAAGGGCAGTAGCAAATACGCGCTCATCAAAGTGAGCTTAGAAACGGATTGCAGAGGCACCCTATGTTAAGCATTCAAAAGATAAACGTCATCGGTCGGACCTACCGGCATTTGAATCGCTACCGGCAAATTTTGTCCATTCTAATCAAATTCGGTTTTGAGGACCTAATTCAGCAACTGCGCATTGACCAATATGTCGAGGTCGGTCTCCAGGTGGTTGGGAACAAGAAGCGGGCCCCTGAAGAAAAGCATACGCGGGCACAGCGGATACGAATGGCATTTGAGGAACTGGGACCAACATACATCAAACTTGGCCAGATTCTATCCACGCGATCAGATTTGATTCCTCAAGAGTTTGTTGTTGAACTCTCCAAATTACAAGACAAGGTTCCCCCGAGGCCTTTCTCCGAACTACGGGACCTCATTGAAAAAGAATTAAAACAGCCCATTCTCCAAGTGTTTTCAACCATAGATGAAACGGTGTTGGCCTCTGCGTCGATCGGGCAGGTGCACCGGGCAAGGCTTTTAGGCGGTGAGGAGGTCGCCGTTAAGGTGCAACGGCCGGGGATCAAGAAAATCGTTGAGGTGGATCTTGAAATCATGTTGTACTTGGCAACGTTAATGGAAAAATATATCGTTGAGACGGCACTGCACCAGCCGGTGAAAATTGTGGAGGAGTTTGCCCGAACCCTCGAAAAGGAATTGGACTATTCCATCGAGGCGGCCAATATGGCCCGATTTGCCAGGAATTTTTCGGACGATGCAAGCGTTTATGTGCCAAAAGTGCATCGAGAATTATCGACTACCCGCGTATTAACGATGGAGTATATCGATGGCATTAAAATATCGAATGTGGCGCAGATCGAATCCGCGGGGCTGGATAAACATCAAATCACTGCTATGGGGGCCGACTTATTATTAAAACAGGTGTTTTTACATGGCTTTTTTCACGCGGATCCCCATCCAGGAAATATTTTTATCTTGCCGGAGAATGTTATTTGTCTGCTTGACTTCGGGATGATGGGCTCGGTGGATCGGCATACCCGGGAGCATTTCGTTGAATTGATCGATAGCGTTGTAAGCAAGGACGAGACCCGGACCACCCGGGTATTGCTGGAATTGACAAATTGGCGTACACCGCCGGATTTGCGATCCCTTGAGCGGGATGTTATGGAATTTATTGGGGACCATTTTTATAAGCCATTGAAAGAATTAGATTTTAGCCAGTGTATGAAAGATTTGATAGGGGTGGCGGCCAAACATCGACTTCAAATTCCACAGGATCTTTTTTTAATGATTAAAACGTTGGCATCGCTTGATGGGGTTGCCCGGGCCTTATACCCTGAATTTGATCTGATTGCTCAGGCAAGACCTTTTGTGGTGCAGGTCCGGATGGAACGATTTTCCCCGCACCGCATCGCACGAGACATACTGGGGGTCTCCCGGTTGCTGGTAAGATTGGGAGAGCAATTGCCCCAGGACCTGTTGGATATTTTACGAACGATTCGAGAACAGCGTTTTCGCTTTACCGTTACCCACCAAGGACTTCAGGAGATGCTTGCCACCCACGACCAAATAAGCAATCGAATTTCATTTTCGATTGTGATTGCGGCACTCATCATTGGGTCAGCCCTGATTGTTATCTCGAAAACACCTCCCTTTATCTATGGTATCTCTCTTATCGGTATTATCGGCTTTTTGGCGGCGGCCATTATGGGCGTGTGGCTGTTGATTGCAATTTTGAAAAAGGGGAAACTTTGACACGGATCGCCGAAAAAGGGTTGCAATAATGACGCATTGCGTTATAACGTTCACTGGTGGATATGGCAGGCGGTTGCACAGGCATAAACTGATTTTGGCATGTATAATTGGAGGAACGAATGCGTAAAATTAAAAAATATGCAAACAGAAAATTATATGACACCGTGGATAAGCGATATATTTCCATGGACCATTTGGCGCAAATTGTCAAATCTGGTGAAGAGGTGCTGATCATTGACAATCAGACAGATCAGGACATTACCGTTGCCATTTTATCCCAATTGCTGGCCAAAGAGCATTCAGGCGATAAATCAGAGGAGTTGACGGATATCCTTTCCGGACTCATCCGAAAAGGTGGCGATACCGTCTTTGGATATGCAAAGCGGTATTCCTCTCGATGGCAAAATGCCGTATCGGTTGCTGAAGAAGAGATTGATAAACTTATCAAGATGCTTTTTAAAGGGAAAGACATTGGTGAGGAAGATAAGCGTTCAATCAAGCGTGAACTTTTAGGCCATGCAAACAACTTTAAAGATTGGGTTAGCGACAAAGTTGACCAACGCGTTAACGCGGTATTGGGGGCGATGAGTCTTGCTACGCGGGAAGATATAAAGAATCTGATAGCAGATGTTGTGGCACTGGAAAGACGCCTCAAGGATATTGAGGAAAAAATTGCTGCCGACAAGACGGAGACGGGCGAGGCCCCGTCAGATTCGGAAGAGGATTAACGGCTCATTTCAGCACTTATTTCAAAACAGTTGCTAATTATGGAAAACATGATATGATACTCGTTTGTATTTTGAGATGAAGGCGTTGCGGCGTATAATTTTAACCAATAAAATAAGGGATATATAGATTTGGCGGGTTTGTTTTGTTGCTGCGGATGGGGTTTCACCTGGTTTTTTAGCGGCAACTGAGCGGAATATGTGCATTGAGTGATTGTTTGAACGGATTGTGAAAAAACAGCGGAACCTCCTTTCTCCCATCATGCCAACTCTTCTTTGCAGTAATGGCAGCTTTCTCAAAAGAATTTTCCGGTAAGTTACACAGGTTGTATGGTGTCATATTTTTTGTGGGGTTGTCTCTCCTGGCGTTGGTGTTGATCGAAAAGAACGGGTTTGGTCAACTGAAATATGGCGATGAACCTGTTTCACCAGGGGTGCCGCTTTACAAAATGTTCCCCGGCAACCCGCCAAATACGATCACTATTTCGAGCTGTCATGACGATAACGAGCGAAGATTTTTGCAGCTCAGCGCCCAGGCTGATGATTGGGTTGACGCTTATGCAACGACACTCCATGCTGTTTTGAGATGTCCGGGGATGGGGTTTGGGTCTGCTGGAGATCTTGGATGGCACGGCGTTCACTTTGGTTTGCCATTCTATTTTGCAGGGGCATTGCAGGTCCGAGAACCGGTGAATATCCCCAAAGGAAAAAGTTTTACACGACCGCGGGGTTCGCGCAGACGGTCCCCATTCACCAGTAACGAAAAGATATTTCAACCCATTATTGTTCGGGCGGCACAGCGATACAGCATTGATCCTGCCTTGGTGCATGCGATCATTTTCGCAGAATCGGGCTACAATCCCAATGCTGTTTCTGAAAAAGGAGCGATCGGCCTTATGCAGCTCATGCCCGGCACCGCCAGGGCCATGGGGGTGAAGGATTCTTACAACCCGGAACATAATATTTTTGGGGGCGTTCGATATATTAAAAAGCTGATCAATGAATTTGAAGGGGACCTTACCCTAGCGCTCGCAGCGTATAATGCCGGTGGAAGAAACGTGCGGCAATACAATGGCGTGCCGCCCTTTAAAGCAACTCAGTATTATATTGAAAAGGTTCTGGAATACTATGAAAAGTATAAAACCCAGCAACGTTCTCTGGCGGAACATACCTGATGCGGTTTGGTCGCTTCACCGGGCTTTCCGCCGGATCAAATTCCGTTTCTTCTTAATCTGTTAAATATATTGACAAGACGTAATTTTTAGCTTAATTTAGTTTTTCGGTCAGCGGGCATAGCTCAGTTGGTAGAGTACAAGCTTCCCAAGCTTGGTGTCGCGAGTTCGAATCTCGTTGCCCGCTCCAATTGAGGGTCCGCCTTTTTCATAAAGGTTGAAAGGTAGGCTTTAAAGTTGTTTTCACGTGTTGAAACTTTATGGCAAATGGTAGAAGAATGAATTAACGATTTAACCCACTCCTCGAAAAGTCTACCAATATGAAAAACGGGCAAGTGCCCGTTTTTGTTTTTTTAAATGAGAGGGACGGGAAAAGAGACGAAATCGTTGAAAACAAAAAATAAAGGACAGCGGCAGCCAAAAGTCAAGATTGATCCAGCGGATATTTCGGCACAGGTGAGTAAGCTGGCAGATCCGATTTGTACTTTCGAGGGACTGGAACTGGTTCATGTGGAGTTTCAGCGGGAGGCTACCGGGTGGGTGTTGCGGCTGTTTATAGATAAGCCCCAAGGGGTTACACTGGATGATTGTTCGCGGGTGAGTCGTCAATTGAGTGATCTGTTGGATGTTTCCCTTGAGAACCTATGGCCCTATCACCTGGAGGTCTCTTCGCCTGGTGCAGAACGGCCACTTGTGAAACTGGAGGATTTTGAAAGGTTTCAAGGGTGCCTTGCGCGAATAAAAATTCAGACGCCAATTGAGAACCGGAAAAATTTCAAAGGCGTCCTCAAGGGTATTTCCGAAGAGATGGTCTGCCTTCTGGTGGAAGATAGGCTCGTCAATATCCCTTTTCAGGAAATTGTGAAGGCAAAACTTGTTGCCTAATGGGAACGGAGAAAAACATGTTTATTTCAGATATCAAACGCGTTGTTGACCAGATCAGTCGAGACAAAGGGATCGACCGAAATATTTTAATTAAGGCGTTAGAAGAGGCGCTTCGGTCGGCTGCTAGAAAAAAGCTTGGCAATCAAACTGATATCGAGGTGCAGTATAGTGAAGAGACTGGCGAGATAGAAGTTTTTCAGTTTAAAGAAGTGGTTGAAGCTGTAAACGATCCGGACCTTGAAATTTCATTTGAAGAGGGAAAAAAACTAGATTCAGAATGCGAACTTGGTGACTGCTTAGGCACTAAAATGGACACCACCACATTTGGTCGTATCGCAGCCCAATCTGCAAAACAGGTCATCATCCAAAAGATGAAAGACGCTGAGAGAGATGCTGTCTATGCCGGTTATATCGATCGCAAAGGGGAGATTATCAACGGTATTGTGCAACGGTTTGACCGGGGAGACATTATTGTCAATCTTGGAAATACAGAGGGGATTTTGCCTCGGCGAGAGCAAGTGCCAAAAGAAACTTACCGGCGCGGAGACCGCCTACGGGCGCTTATTTTGGATGTTCTTCATGATACCCGGGGGCCTCAGGTATTATTGACCCGAACTCATCCAGAGTTTCTGGTTATTTTATTTAAAACGGAGGTGCCCGAAATTAGTGAGGGGGTTGTCCATATTATGGGGGCGGCCAGAGAGCCAGGCAGCCGTGCCAAATTTGCCGTTGCTTCAAATGATTCAGACATCGATCCGGTCGGCGCATGTGTTGGCATGAAGGGCAGCCGTGTTCAGAATGTTGTTCAGGAACTACGGGGAGAGAAAATCGATATTATTCCCTACCATGTGGATGCCGCAAAATATGTATGTAACGCCTTGGCTCCGGCTGAGATTTCCCGCGTTATCATTGATGAGGAAAACAAGGCGATGGAAGTGATCGTCCCGGATGATTCGCTTTCGGTGGCAATTGGCAAGCGGGGCCAAAATGTCCGTCTTGCCTCAAAATTGACCGGTTGGCATTTGGACGTCAAGAGCGAGGCAAAATACAGCCAGGATATGAAAGACGGGTATGACTCCCTGATGGCTTTACCGGGAGTCGGTATGGGGGTTGCCGATGCTTTATATGAAAAAGGATTTTACTCCGCTGATGAGATTGCCGGCAGTACAGTGGAGGAGTTGACACAGGTTCGGGACTTAACAGAGGAAGGCGCAGCGGCGTTAATCGAAAGCGCCAAAGCGTTTATTACCGAAGCACAGCAGACTGAGGAAGACTCAGTGAAAGAGGATATCGTCTCTGAGGATAACGAAAAGGCTGCGTCTGAAGAAAATGCTTTGGATAAGGAGGAGGCCGCAGTTGGCGGGGATGAGGCGCCTGAGATGCCTTCGCCTGAATCCGTGGATCTGGAGAAGGAGTAGTTGTTGCTGCGTAAGGATGAAGTCAATGCTGGTTTTCGAATGATTAATCGAAGGATATACCGTGAGTAGATAATTTGGAGGGAATGAATGGCCAAGATCAGGATATTTGAGCTTGCCAGGGACTTAAACATGACAACCAAAGAACTCATTGCGAAAATGGGAGAGTTGGATCTCCCTGCAAAAAGTCACATGAGTTCCTTGGAGGATGATGACGTTGAACGAATCAAAGGCGCTATTTTCGGGAAGAAAGAAGCTTCGGTAGAAGAGACCCGAGTTCGTCCGACGGTCATTCGACGACGTCGAAAGGTCGTTAAGAAAGAAGATCCGGTTGTGGCGTCAACGCCTGATGAGCCGGAAGAGGGTCCCGTAAGTGATGAAGTGGCTCCTGAAATACCGGAAGAAGTGCCTTCAGAGGCGCCGGTTATTGAAGAGGCACCGGAACCGGAATTGCCAGACACACCCCCTGAAGATTTTCCCGAACCAGTGCAGGCGGATGCGGGTGAGCCAGTGGCTGAAATTGTTTCTGAGCCTGTGGAATCAGCTGTTTCGGAATCCCAGGAAGCGTTGGAATCCCAGGAATCTTTGGAATCCGAGGAACCGCTGGAATCCCCTGAACCGGTAGAGGTTTCCCAAAAAACAGAAATCATTGCCGATGAGACGCCTGCAGGTGAACCAAGCCTCCCTGAGCCTGAACCCTCTCCGCCTCAAGACCAGGAACGATCTGAAATGAAAGAAGCAGAAGCACCCGTCATTGACACGGCATCACCTGAACCTGAACCAACAGTGCCTCAGGTCGTAACAAAGCCAAAACGAGTCAAGGAGAAGAAGAAGGGCAAGAAAGAAACGCCCGCAAAGATCATTCAGTTGCCGGTGAAACCAGTGATTGAGGTGTCTGATGAAGCCCCCAAGAAAACAGGTGTAGGAAAGGCATCTGCAACTGAGACGCGGTTTGAGCCAGGATCAACCGAACCATCTAGAGAAAAGAAAAAGGGCAAAAAGGGCGCAAAAGAATTAGAACAGGGTGAAGATAATAGATTCTTCAAAAAGAAAATTTCATTTCGAAAAAAGGAAGTTGTAGAGGGTGCTGCCCTATACAGGGGCCAAAAGCGATCCCAAAAAGGTCGGAAAAAAGGGAAGAACAAGCAGGCTGTTGGCCAGAAGCCCCTGATTACAGTGGCCAAAGCCATTAAAAGGCGTATTAAAATTGACGATACGATCGTTTTGTCAGATTTGGCCAAACGAATGGGGATCAAGGCGGCCGATATGATCAAAACCCTGATGGGTTTAGGGGTGATGGTAACGGTAAACCAAACCATTGATTTTGATACTGCCGTGCTCGTGGCATCGGAATTTGATTATGAAGTTGAACGGGCAAGCTTTGAAGAAGACACCATCATTCATGCGGAGGAAGATGATCCTGATAAGTTGGTGAACCGACCACCGGTTGTAACGATTATGGGCCATGTGGATCACGGAAAAACCTCCCTTTTGGATGTTATTCGAAAGACACGTATTACGGAATTTGAGGCTGGCGGCATTACGCAGCATATCGGTGCCTACCATGTTCAAACCGATCGTGGACAGATTGTCTTTTTGGACACGCCCGGGCATGAGGCGTTTACAGCCATGCGTGCACGGGGTGCCCAGGTGACGGACCTGGTCATTCTGGTGGTGGCTGCAGATGATGGTGTAATGCCTCAGACGATAGAGGCTATTAACCATGCCAAAGCATCTGAAGTGCCAATTGTGGTTGCAATCAACAAGATCGACAAGCAGAATGCTGAACCGGATCGTGTGCAGCGCCAACTTGCAGAAATCGGACTGGCCCCTGAGGATTGGGGGGGCGATACCATTTATGTCAAGGTTTCCGCCAAACAGAATCAGGGGATTGATGATTTGCTGGAAATGATTCTACTTCAGGCCGAGATTATGGAATTGAAGGCCAACCCGGACAGGTTGGCCATAGGGCATGTGGTGGAAGCCAAGCTTGATGCTGGCAGGGGGCCGCTGGCGACGGTTTTGGTGCAGAATGGTACGCTTCGGGCTGGAGAGCCGGTGGTTTGTGGTGTCCATTATGGAAAAATTCGTGCGATGCTGAATGATCGTGGAAAACAAGTCGAGTCTGCCGGGCCATCGATTCCGGTTGAGATTATCGGTTTGTCCGGAGTACCCCTGGCCGGTGATGAGCTGATCGCCCTGGATGATGAAAAGAATGCCAAACAGATCAGTGAGCACCGTATTCAAAAGCAGCGTGCACGGGAACTTGCAAAGAACAGTCGCATGAGCTTGGAAGGACTGTTCGAGCAGATGAAAGAGGGAGAGGTCAAAGACCTGAACCTTATTATCAAAGCGGATGTGGATGGTTCCACAGAAGCGCTCAAAGACTCCCTGGTGAAGCTTTCAAACGAGGAAGTGAAAATCAATGTGGTGCATGCCGCCACCGGTACCATTACCGAGTCGGATGTGGCCTTGGCAGCAGTATCCAATGCCATCATTGTCGGGTTCAATGTTCGTCCTAACACCAAAGTATCGGAAATGGCCCAGGAAGAAAATGTGGACATGCGATTTTATAACGTGATTTATGACGTTATAAAAGAGGTCAAGGACGCTATTGTTGGGATGATGGCATCGACTTTCAAAGAGAGAACTTTGGGTAGAGCTACTGTTCGAGAGGTGTTCCATGTGCCCAAGGTTGGTGCAATTGCAGGGAGCTATGTGTCCGATGGTAAGATGGAGCGGGGAAAACAGGTCCGCCTTTTAAGAGATGGCGTGGTACAGTATGAAGGGGTGATGGCTTCCCTGAGACGGTTCAAGGATGATGTGAAAGAAGTTCAAAATGGGTATGAATGCGGCATTGGTATCGCCAACTATAATGATATTAAGGTGGGAGACGTTATTGAGTGTTTCTACCTGGAGGAAATCCGACCTGAAATTGCATAGGCGGGCGAGTCGGTCGTTTTAATCAACAGTGTGAGGACAAAAGCCATGGTGATCGGTATAGGGATCATAACGCTCAGGCTGTATGATTGTCGTTCCTTGAAAGGTAAACGGCGGATTGTCAAAAGTGTGATCAGTCAACTGAGAAACACATTCAACGTTTCTGCTGCGGAGGTTGGCGCCAATGACATCTATCATCTTGCTGAAATAGGGCTTGCCGTTGTGGGCAACGATCGCACGGTGATCAATTCCAAGTTGGATAAAATGTTCAATTTGGTGGACCGGGTTGGAGATGCCGAACTTGTTGACAGCGAAATGGAGATCATCAATTTATGAAGTCTTTTCCGAGGTCTGATCGTGTTGCTGCACATATTCAGAAAGTGCTGTCGACGGCGCTTTTAAAAAAGATAAAAGATCCTCGGCTCGATATGGCGGTGGTTACCGGTGTTAAGATGTCCCGCGATATTAAAACTGCCCGTATTTATTACACAATAACCGGTGGTGATCGGGCAAAAAAAGATGTCCAGCAAGGATTTGAAGAGGCAAAAGGATATATTAAACGGGTGCTGGCGCAGCAACTTGGGTTGCGATATATGCCGGAGATCAAGTTTTTTTATGATGAATCCATTGATTATGGTTCAAATATAGAGACCTTGATTAAACGAATTCATGCCAAAGATGGACCAGATAGTTCAACAACTGAATAAGAGTCACAATGTGTTGCTTGCGTCTCATGTCAATCCGGATGGAGACGCTATCGGTTCTCTTATTGCATTGGGGCTTGCATTAGATGAGATGGGCAAAAAGGTGGTGCTTTACAATGAAAGCCCGATTCCGGCAGTCTACCGGTTTTTGCCGGGTGTCGAACGCATTCAGCACCATCTTGATGTTTCTGCGCGGTATGATGCTGCCATTCTTTTGGACTGTAGCAACCTGGACCGTGTGGGGAGTGTAGCGGATGTGATTTGCCGGTTTCCGGTAATCATTAATGTCGACCACCATTATACCAATAACGGTTTTGGGCATTATCATCTGATTTCTCCGTCTGCCTGTGCCACGGCCGAAATTGTATACGGCCTGGTCAAAGCGCTGGGGATTTCATTTAGTACCGCCATGGCCACGAGCATCTATACGGGTATTTTAACGGACACGGGGTCGTTTCGTTTTTCAAACACAAACCGGTCCGCTTTTGTCATTTGTGACGAGATGGTGGGGTTAGGGGTAAAGCCAGACGAGATTGCCCAGCATGTATATGGTACCTATTCTCTGGGGAGACTCAAGCTGTTGAATTTAGCGCTTGATTCCATAGAAATATCATCGAATGGGGAATTGGCATTGATGGTGTTGACTCAGGAGGTCATGGCAAAAACAGAGACAGATGTGTGTGATGCGGACGGATTGATTAATTATGCCCGAAGTATCGAAAATGTTAAATTGGCGGTAATGATTCAGGAGGCGCCGCAGAATGGTCAAGGGGCCCAAGGTGTCGGTGGGTTTAATGTGAGCCTGCGGTCCAATGGATCGGTGGATGCGGCTGCCATTGCAAGTTTGTTTGGTGGTGGCGGACATTTTACCGCGGCGGGGTTTTACATTGATGCACCCCTTTTGGAGGTCAAACGGCGCTTGAAAGACATTGCCAGCAATCTTGAGCAGTGGGAACCGACGGCCTGTTTGCTTCCAAAACGACCGGCATCTGTTGCGATGAATGCAAGGCGGTGATGGATGCAATGGGCGTGATTAAGCGTGTTTTTGGAACAACCGGCAAGGGGTTGAAATAAGTGGCGTTGGGCGCTGACAACCAGCCCCTGTTTCGATGTCAACCCATGAAACGGCAGCGATTGGCACATCCTAGTGGGATCTTCGTGGTGGACAAGCCAGCCGGTATGTCCTCCGCTAAGTTGGTGGCAGTGGTCAAAAAGGCGATAGGCGTTCAAAAGGTGGGACATGCCGGCACCCTTGATCCTTTCGCGACAGGGGTGATGCTTTGCCTGATAAACAAGGCAACAAAGCTGTCGCAATTTTTATTAAATAGTGCGAAAGCCTATGAGGCGGTACTCCATTTGGGAGTGGAGACGGATACTCAGGATCCCACCGGTCAAGTGATTGCGTCTTGCGAAGTACCATCGATTTCAGAACAACGCCTTGAGGCGGTGTTAACACGGTTCCGGGGGCAGATCAATCAAGTACCGCCATCCTTTTCCGCTTTGAAGCACCAGGGGATCCCCCTGTATCGGTTGGCGCGAAAAGGGCAGATGATACAGAAACCTGCCAGGCCGGTGCGGATATTTGAACTGGAAACAATGAATGTCCGTTTTCCGGAAGTCCGGTTGAATGTGGTTTGCAGTGCTGGCACCTATATTCGAACGTTGTGCGCGGATATTGGTAAAGCGCTCGGTTGTGGCGGACATTTAAAGCATCTTGTTCGAACGGAGGGCGGCGGGTTCAGGCTTTCTGAGGCCATGTCGTTAGACGCCCTCGTCGAGCAGGCGTCGGTGGGGAATGTATTTGACAAAATGATCCCACTGTCATCTGCATTAAGGGATATGCCGGCGGTCGTCGCGGATGAGGAACTGACAGAGAAGATCCGATTTGGCCGGGCCGTCTCACAAAAGAAAATTTGGGGAAACACGGTGTTGCCGAGCAAAAAAAGAATTAAAATTATTGACACCAATCGCCGACTCCTTGCAGTATTAACTTTGGAGGAAGGCGAGGTGTTAGCCAAATATGAATGTGTGTTTATTACTTAAAAATTGTTAAAAAGATGGTTAAAAAACTGATGATTATTTAAGGAGGCGAGAAGAAAGTGGCTTATACAACAGAGGTCAAAAAGGAATTGATTGATCAATATAAGACCCATGATGCAGATACAGGGTCACCGGAAGTTCAGATTGGGTTACTGACCCATCGGATTACCTATTTAACCGATCACCTGAAAACGCACAAAAAAGATCACCACTCCCGGCGTGGGCTGCTTGTGCTGGTCGGCCGGCGTCGTCGGCTGTTAAATTATGTAAAGAGCAAGGACGTGCAACGATACAGAACCATCATCGACACGCTTGGGCTGCGCCGATAAGCGTTGACCCCGGATATGGTATTTGCTGTTCGATTTGCTTTTATCATGAACAATTGAAATGCGAGCCTATGGTAAAGGCCAACGGACAGCAACGGTGTTGTGCGTTAGGAAATCGTTGATACGATGACCAAACAAACACATGTGTGAGCTGTTTTAGCAATGTGGGGCCCTGGTTTGTTTAGAGAATTTATGTATATTTATTGATATATCAATAAATATGAATAAGTTGTTATTGATGCCCAAGGAAACGGGAAAAGGCCATAAACAAAACGACTGCTATGCGTATACAGCCCATGGTTGCATTGACTGAGGTCCTCCCCTGCCACCGAATTCTACTTAGGAGAAAAAAATGGAAATGTTAGTAAAAACAGAGATAAACGGAAAGACTTTAAGCATCGGGACGGGCAAGGTTGCCAAGCAGGCGTCAGGTTCTGTTTGGGTGCAATATGGAGAAACCATCGTTTTGGTGACGGTCGTTGCCGCCCATGAAGAAAAAGCATCGAGCTTTTTGCCGTTGACCGTCGAATATCAGGAAAAGATATATGCGGCCGGCCGGATTCCAGGAAATTACTTCAGGCGTGAAATCGGGCGGCCCAGTGAAAAGGAAACCCTGACGGCCCGGTTGATCGACAGGCCCATCCGCCCCCTATTCCCAAAGAATTTTCGATATGAAACCCAGGTCATCGCTACGGTACTGTCCATGGATCAAGAAAACGATCCAGACATTCTGGCAATGGTCGGCGCATCCGCCGCGCTGGTCATCTCAGACATACCCTTTGCAGGCCCCATTGCGTCCGTACGTGTGGGGCGGATCGACGGCCAACTCATCGCCAATCCAACGCTTCAGGAATGTGAGCAGAGTGATATCAATCTGACCATTGCGGGCTCCAAAACCGGCGTTGTGATGGTAGAGGGGGGAGGGAAGGTGGTTTCCGAGGCAGATATGCTCGATGCAATCTTTTTTGGGCATGACGCACTGAAGCCACTGATCGATATCCAGAACCAATTAAAAGAAGCCGTTGGCCTTGAAAAACGGGTGGTTGCGGAGCCGGTGCTGGATGAAGCACTTGCGGCCGAAGTGGCGAAGGTCGCGGCGGCGCCCTTAAGGGCCGCGCTGGACATTCATGAAAAGCAGAGCCGATCGACTGCCGTTCGCAAGGTGAAAAAAGATACGTTGGCGGTCCTTGAAGCGACATATCCGGACCGTACGGAAGAAATATCATCCATTATAGGTGACCTTCACCATGACATAAGTCGCGACATCATCCTGAAGGAAGGAAAACGGATTGGTGGGCGTCAGTTTGATGAAGTCCGGCCCATCACCTGTGAGGTCGGTATCCTGCCTAGACCCCACGGATCGGCGTTGTTCACAAGGGGCGAGACACAGGTCCTGGGGGTCTTGACGTTAGGTTCCAGCCTTGACGAACAACGGGTGGAAACCCTCAGTGGCGAAGAGATGCGGCCGTTTATGCTTCACTATAATTTCCCCCCCTATTCCGTGGGGGAAACCCGTCGAATTGGTGGGCCCAGTCGGCGCGATATCGGGCACGGCGGGCTGTCTACCCGGGCTTTGGAAAAAGTACTTCCGCCCAAGGAGACGTTTGATTATACGATCAGACTGGTTTCTGAAGTATTTGAATCCAATGGATCTTCTTCGATGGGGACGGTTTGTGCCGGCACGCTCGCCCTGATGGACGGGGGGGTGCCGATTCAAGACCCGGTATCCGGGATTGCCATGGGGCTTGTCAAGGAAGGGGACAAGGTGGCCATTTTGTCCGACATATTAGGGGATGAGGACCACACCGGAGACATGGATTTTAAGGTGGCCGGAACACGCAACGGTATTACCGCCCTTCAGATGGACATCAAGATCCATGAACTGCCGAAGGACATCCTTGAAAAAGCCTTGGAACAGGCGCGTGTGGGGCGTTTGCACATCCTGGACAAAATGATTTTGGCACTGCAGGAGCCTCGGGAGGCCTTGTCTCCCTATGCGCCCAAGATTATCACCATTAATATCAACCCCGATAAGATTCGGGACATCATTGGCCCGGGGGGCAAGGTGATCCGGGCCATTCAGAGTGAAACCAACACCCGCATCGAAATTGATGATAGCGGTCTGGTGAAGGTGGCAGCCCTTTCAAGCGATGAAGGCCAAGCGGCCATTGACCGTATTGGTGAGATCGTCGCCGAGCCGGAGGTGGGTGTAATTTATGAAGGCACGGTTGTCAAGATTATGGATTTTGGCGCCTTCGTCCAGATACTGCCGGGGACCGATGGATTGGTGCATATCTCGCAATTGGCCAAGCAGCGGGTTCAGAAGGTAAGCGATGTCGTCAAAGAGGGTGAAAAGATAAAGGTGAAAGTCCTTGAAATTTCACGAGACGGCAAAATTCGGTTGAGCCGAAAGGCGGTCCTGGAATCCGATAATGCCGACGCTTGAGAACAAAACAGTTCTTGATAACGGTGTTCGCATTCTGACCAAAAAAATGCCCCATGCACAAAGTGTTTCCATGGGGGTGTGGGTCAATGCCGGTGCGCGGGACGAAACGCCGGCGGAAGGCGGCCTGTGCCATGTGATTGAGCATATGATTTTCAAAGGCACCCGGAAACGGAATGCCTTTGAAATTGCCAAGGCCTTTGATGCCATCGGTGGACAGACAAACGCGTTTACCTCGATGGAAACCACCTGCTACCACGCACGGGTGATGGACACACACCTGGAGATCATGATCGATATTTTGTGTGACATCTTCTTGAACTCCAGTTTTTTACAGGTCGAGTATGAGAAAGAGCGTCCGGTGATTCTTCAAGAAATCGGGATGCTCGAAGATAATCCCGATGATTTTATTCATGTGCTGTTGGGAGAGGCTTTCTGGGGAAAGCATCCGCTGGGGCAATCTGTTCTGGGGACCCGGGAGAATCTTCTTCAGTTCAATTCGGACACGATCAAAGCATTTTTTCGCAAATTTTACCAACCCGATCGGATCGTTGTGTCTGCCGCAGGAAATCTTTCCCACGATCAGGTGGTTGATCTGGTCGGGGATGCGTTTTCCGCCATTCACCGCAGCAATCACTTCCCGGAACGTCATCCGACCGCGGGCAGGCAACAGGTGATCACCACCCCACGGGATCTGGAACAGACCCATATAGCGTTGGCCTGTCGGGGACTTTCCATCGTAGACAAGCGACGCTATGGGCTCTCACTTCTGAATACCATCTTGGGGGGGAACATGAGCTCCCGTCTTTTTCAGGAAATCCGTGAAAACAGAGGGCTTGCTTATTCCGTTTATTCGTTCATGGCCTCCCATGTGGATACCGGCATGTTCGGTGCCTATGCTGCAGTGGATCCAGCCAATGTGCTGGAAACCATGGACGTGATGCTGTCCCAGATGCGGGGCATGAAAGTGGCTTCGGTCCATGATGACGAATTGCGGGATGCCAAGGAATACACCAAGGGAAACCTGCTGCTGGCAGCGGAAAGTGTCGATAATCAGATGGCACGCCTGGCTCAAAACGAGGCGCATTTCGGGCGCGTCATTACCATTGAAGAGATTGTGGCGGAGATTGAAAAGGTGACCGTGGCCGACGTCCATGAGCTGGCAAAAGATCTTTTTGCGTCGCCACTATCATTGGTACTGCTGGGTGCTTCGCCAAATGACGCTGCTTATTATGAAGATAAACTGGTTCTTTAACGTTAACGATGGCGTAAGGTTTTAGCCTTTTCAATAAAAAATGAGTGAACTGGTAATTCAATTTTTAAGGCTTCGGCCCGAAATGGACGGAGATATAGCCCTGCCGCGCTATATGACGCCGGATGCCGCGGGAATGGATATCCGTGCAGCGGTAACAGAACCCTTGGTGTTGTCACCCGGGGACATTACCCTGGTTCCGACAGGGTTTGCTATGGCGTTACCACCTGGATATGAAGCCCAAATCCGGCCCCGCAGTGGCCTTGCCGTAAAGCATGGCCTTGGGCTGATTAACTCTCCGGGCACCATTGATGCGGACTATCGCGGAGAAGTAAAGATTGCCATCATCCATCTGGGAAAAGCCCCCTATACCATCCACCGGGGAGACCGCATTGCCCAGATGGTCATCAAACGGTGTTACCATGCGCGGCTCGAGACGGTGGAGCGGCTGGGCGATACCGAACGGAACAGCGGTGGGTTTGGCCATACCGGGGTGTCGTAGGTGGAAAGTGCTGAGTTCTAAGTACACGAAGTTTTAGGTGTTAAGTTTTAAGTAGATCCCTGTGTTGCAACATTGGGGTAAAGATTGCATAAAGGTTCTTACAGCGGTGCCTCCAAAATCCAAACCTTCGGTGAACCCAAATCTCTCCCTGTGCATGCTGGCAAGCGGCAGCAGGGGCAATGCGATTTTCGTGACCGATGGCGCCACATCGATTCTGATTGATGCCGGACTTTCCGGAAAAGAGATCGAGCGCCGCATGGGCGTGGCAGGGCTTTGCCCATCTACGCTGAGCGCTATTTTTGTGACCCACGAGCACTCGGACCATATCAAAGGAGTTGGGGTGCTGTCGCGTCGGTACCAGCTGCCGGTCTATATTACCGATCCCACCTTGAGTGCAGCCCCCCAACTTGGAAAACTTCATGCGATCGAACCCATGCAATGCGGGGAAACCTTTTCGCTGAATGGATTCCAGGTTCATCCCTTTTCAATCTCCCACGATGCGGCCGATCCGGTTGGTTTTACCATTCAATGTGGTGATACGAAAATCGGAATTGCCACCGATTTGGGGATCGCCACCGGTGTGGTGAAAGAACATCTGAAAGGGAGTGATCTGCTGGTTCTGGAAGCAAATCATGACCCTGATTTACTTCTTAACGGGCCATATCCGTGGCCGTTGAAGCAAAGAATAAAGAGCCGCTCCGGGCATCTTTCCAACCACGATGCAAAAGAACTCCTCTCTGAAATTCAGCACGAAACATTGCAGCATGTGGTGCTGGCCCACCTTAGCGAAGAGAACAATACGCCGGAGAAAGCCCACAGAACCCTCCGGAGCGGGCTTGGCCGGTGCCGCGCCAAACTGACCGTGGCCCGGCAGGATCAATGCGGAGAAGTTATTCAGTTGAAGTAGAAGACCCGTTAGCGTTATTAGCTATCACCACGAAGCTCGCGAAGTTCACGAAGAAAAAGCTGCCGATTATGTTGATTGAACGCTGGTAAATTTTCAGGTACCGTTTCCTACTCCTATGACGGTGAAGGCGGCCGGGTGAAAAAGTTGTTCTTGACTTGATTGATCCGAAAGAGCCTATCAATCCTGTGGGTAGACTGGGTAAGGATTCGGAAGGACTTCTTCTCATGACCAATAATGGTCACCTCCACCATAGAATGTCGCATCCCTACATTGGTCATGAGAAAGAATATTAGGTGAGCGTTGCGGGTCCGGTATCGGACAAAACGCTGCAGGCCTTGTCCGACGGGGTACCGATTTCGGGACGAAAAACCAGCTCTGCAATTATTTGGCGACTGTCTGGCCAGCGGTTTCGAATTGTGCTTCAAGAGGGGCGAAACCACCAGATCCGGAGGATGCTGAAGCCCGTAGGCCATGACGTGGCCGGCTGAAGCGGATCCGTATGGCCAACATTCGCCTCGGGCGATTGTTCGCCGGTGCCTGGCGATATCTGACGAAAAATGAGACGAAAGCTTTGCTGAAAGTGTTATAAAGAATCTTTTGAAGATAAAAGTATTGTCGTAGAAAAACTGCTGTATCCTGTTCTTTTTTAAGAAAAATGGCAAAGACAACCCCACGCGGGGGGCACGTTCAAAATTCACCTCCTAATAATGCATCTGCATCAAAAACTCCAACGCACCAAACAATAAATGAGTATTGACAAAAACGGTTTTGCTATCCGTTCGTTAGATTTTACTCTTCGGGATAATCTATAATTTTTCTTGAAGATTTAAAAGCGGCCCTAATGGGGTGTTTCATAGAGAAAAAAATATGATTTAGATGGACTCAATATTAGGAATAAAAAGTTATTACAGTTGGTTGTAATAGAAAGTGGGTAGACAGGGGGGATACGATGGGGAGGGCAGGGTGAAAGTAATTTTATCTTCGAACGTAACAACTTGCAATTAGAGTGAAAAAATATGCTATAGAGAAGTTTTTTGGGTTTAACAAAGAAAAAAGAGTTTTTCCTGTTGACAGATTCAAAAAAATATTTATTTATTCTCATCTAAAAATAAGTACACCATATATACTGAATATATACATCATGTTTGCTTTTTTTAAATTGATACGTTGCAAAAATCAATAATGCACAGTTTGATAACGCCTTGCATTTGGTCTGATCAATAAAACCAGCAAATATGATGAGAGTGCTGCGCCGGTCAATCCCCCCTAATGCCGGTGCGTTGTAGATTTCGACCTGAAATAGCATTGCTTTTTTATAACCGTAATATAGGTGGATATTATGCAGAGAAGGGCATTTGTTACCGGAATAGTAGATGTTGAAGCGGAAGGCAGCTTGAATCTGGTGAGAGAAAAGTGGTGCCGTTATTGTCTTTGTTTTTTAATTGCAGGTCTCTTTTTGTTTGCTGTTTCTTTACTGGCGCCTGTGACGGTTTTTGGCGATACAACCGTCGGTGGCACCATTTCAGTGGACACAACCTGGACGGCCAGTGGAAGCCCTTATATCGTGACTTCCAATATTACAGTTCAAGGCACGGATGGGGCGGATGGTGTTACAACCCTGACCATTGAGCCGGGCACAGAAGTTAGATTTAACCAATCTTGCCAGCTTCAGATTGGGAATGGGTCCGGAGACCCCGGGGCATTGGTGGCTGTAGGAACAACAACAAACCAGATCGTTTTCACTTCCAACCAGGCAACACCATCGGCCGGAGACTGGTATAATATTAAATTTTATACTACCTCAGATGATGCAAGCACTATCTTGGATTACTGTGTGGTGGAATATGCGGGGGCTTACAATCAGGGGGCATTATATTTTCGTCAGTCTGCGCCAACAATTCGAAATACCGTTGTCCGGCATTGCGGTGGCTATGGCGCTTACATCTATTATTCAAGCGCTCCGGTGATTGAGAACTCTCAGTTTACAGACATCGGAAATTATGGCTTGTATTATTACAGCGGTACCGCAGGGGGAAGCGTTACCGGATGCACAATAGATAAAGGCATCGATATGAGGCTTACATCTACAGTTACCTTTTCCGGGAACACCATAAATTACAATAACAGCTACCCGATCAAAACTTACCCTGATTATGTGAGTGGTCTTCTTGCCGGGTGCTTGCTTAATAATGTTAATGGGGAGAGTTATTTAGAGGTTTCCGGCGGTACGATAAGTCATGATGCTACATGGCCGTCAGTAATTTCATATGTGATAATTGGTTCTGTTACAGTCCAAGGTGCAGATGGCCCTGACAGCATTACAACCCTGACCATTGAGCCGGGCACAGAAGTTAGATTTAACCAATCTTGCCAGCTTCAGATTGGGAATGGGTCCGGAGACCCCGGGGCATTGGTGGCTGTAGGAACAACAACAAACCAGATCGTTTTCACTTCCAACCAGGCAACACCATCGGCCGGAGACTGGTATAATATTAAATTTTATACTACCTCAGATGATGCAAGCACTATCTTGGATTACTGTGTGGTGGAATATGCGGGGGCTTACAATCAGGGGGCATTATATTTTCGTCAGTCTGCGCCAACAATTCGAAATACCGTTGTCCGGCATTGCGGTGGCTATGGCGCTTACATCTATTATTCAAGCGCTCCGGTGATTGAGAACTCTCAGTTTACAGACATCGGAAATTATGGCTTGTATTATTACAGCGGTACCGCAGGGGGAAGCGTTACCGGATGCACAATAGATAAAGGCATCGATATGAGGCTTACATCTACAGTTACCTTTTCCGGGAACACCATAAATTACAATAACAGCTACCCGATCAAAACTTACCCTGATTATGTGAGTGGTCTTCTTGCCGGGTGCTTGCTTAATAATGTTAATGGGGAGAGTTATTTAGAGGTTTCCGGCGGTACGATAAGTCATGATGCTACATGGCCGTCAGTAATTTCATATGTGATAATTGGTTCTGTTACAGTCCAAGGTGCAGATGGCCCTGACAGCATTACAACCCTGACCATTGAGCCGGGCACAGAAGTTAGATTTAACCAATCTTGCCAGCTTCAGGTTGGGAATGGGTCTGGAGACCCCGGGGCATTGGTGGCTGTAGGAACAACAACAAACCAGATCGTTTTCACTTCCAACCAGGCAACACCATCGGCCGGAGACTGGTATAATATTAAATTTTATACTACCGCAGATGACGCAAGCACTATCTTGGAACACTGTATGGTGGAATATGCGGGGGCTTACAATCAGGGGGCATTATATTTTCGTCAGTCTGCGCCAACAATTCGAAATACCGTTGTCCGGCATTGCGGTGGCTATGGCGCTTACATCTATTATTCAAGCGCTCCGGTGATTGAGAACTGCCAGTTTGATGACATTGGCAACTACGGGCTTTATTACTATAATGGAACGGTCGGTGGCAGTGTGAGCGGCAGCATCATTGACAATGGTATCTATCTTGCGATGACAACCGCTGTATCTTTTTCCGGCAATACAATTAATTACAATAATGACTATCCGATCATAATCAGTAATGCAGACAATGTGGGGGGATTTCTCGAAGGGTGTACCATCACCAATACGGATGAAGACAGTTTTCTGCAGATCAACAGTGGCACGATCAGTCATGATGCAACATGGCCTGCGGTGATCCCCTATGTGGTAACTGGGGTTGTGACGATTTCGGGAACTGACGGGGGGGATGGCGTAACGACGTTAACCATCGCTTCAGGAGCAGAAGTGCGATTCAATCAAGGCGTATGTCTGCAAGTAGGTAACAACAGTTCTGATCATGGGGCTTTAATTGCCGAAGGAACTGAAGAAAATTCGATTGTTTTTACTTCCAACCAGGAAACGCCGGAGCCAGGTGACTGGTATAATATCAGGTTTTATTCAGCTGTTGATACTTCATTGTTAGACCATTGCATCATAGAGTATTCAGGTTACTCTTCTGGTACAGGAGGGATATATGTCTCTGGCTCATCGCCGCACATCCAAAACACAGTCGTTCAAAATTGCGGCGGGCATGGCGCATACATCTATAATGGCGCACCGGTGATAGAAAACTGCCAATTTGACAACCTTGGGAATTACGGGCTTTATTATACCGGCATGGTCGGTGGCAGTGTGACGGACAGCACCATTGACAATGGCATCTATCTTGCGGTGACGCCTGCCGTTTCTTTTTCCGGCAATACAATTAATTACAATAATGACTATCCGATCATAATCGGTAATGCAGACAATGTCGGGAGATTTCTCGAAGGGTGTACCATCACCAATACGGATGAAGACAGTTTTCTGCAGATTAACAGTGGCACGATATGCCATGACGCCACCTGGCCTGCGGTGATCCCCTATGTGGTAACTGGGGTTGTGACGATTTCGGGAACTGACGGGGGGGATGGCGTAACGACGTTAACCATCGCTTCAGGAGCAGAAGTGCGATTCAATCAAGGCGTATGTCTGCAAGTAGGTAACAACAGTTCTGATCATGGGGCTTTAATTGCCGAAGGAACTGAAGAAAATTCGATTGTTTTTACTTCCAACCAGGAAACGCCGGAGCCAGGTGACTGGTATAATATCAGGTTTTATTCAGCTGTTGATACTTCATTGTTAGACCATTGCATCATAGAGTATTCAGGTTACTCTTCTGGTACAGGAGGGATATATGTCTCTGGCTCATCGCCGCACATCCAAAACACAGTCGTTCAAAATTGCGGCGGGTATGGCGCATACGTCTATAACGGCGCACCAGTGATAGAAAACTGCCAGTTTGACAACTTGGGAAATTACGGGCTTTATTATACCGGCACGGTCGGCGGTAGCGTGACCGGAAGCACCATTGACAACGGCATCTATCTTTTAGTAACACCAAAAGTCACGTTTTCCGGCAACACGGTCAATTATAACAACAACTACCCCATCAAAACCTATTCAGATCACGTGGGAGATCTTCTGACCGGTTGCACCCTCACGGCCCTGGATGAGGACAGTTATTTGGAGGTAAACGGTGGCACGATCAGCCATGACGCCACCTGGCCAGCGGTCATCCCCTATAAGATAGCCGGAAGTATCACGGTCCAGAGCGCGGTCCCGGACACCACCACCACCCTGACCCTTTCGCCGGGGGCTGAGCTTCGGTTCAACCAGGGCAGCTATCTAAAGGTCGGAAACTCTTCCGGGGCTTCCGGGGCCCTGGTTGCCGAAGGTACGGTCAACGACCAGATTCTCTTTACGTCCAGCAACATTTCTCCCGCGCCGGGCAACTGGACCGGTGTCCAGTTTTACACCACCTCGGACAACGACACCTCCATATTGAACCATTGTATCGTGGAATATGCCGGGTATAACAGCTCCCAGGGCGCGATTTATCTTTACAACGCCTCCCCCACCGTTACAAACACCGTGGTGCGATACAGCCTGAATTCCGGGATTTACACTTACGGCGCGGGTTGTGTGGATGCCGCGATCAGCTGGAATACCTTTTACGAAAACAAACACGGTGTTTACTGGACGATCAGCCCACCCCCTGAAATGCACAGCAATAACTTTTTCGACAACACCGACTACGGCCTTTACTACACCGGGGCCGAGGCCCTGAACGCGGAAAACAACTGGTGGGGCGATACTGCCGGCCCGAACAACGATGGGGACAGCGTTTACGGTAATGTGGATTACAGCCCCTGGGCCCTTGCTCCCTTCGAGTACGGGGAGAGCAATGATCCGGGCATCCATTATACCTACGATGCCCTTGGACGGATGAAGAAGATTATCCGGATTCCCCTACCGGTGACGCCGCCCGATCCAGAATAGAAATGCCGCTGGTGTCATAAAGATCGCTTGAAACGAACAATTACTATTTTTGAATATAGAAAAGGGAAGAAGACATGAAGATTCGGTCTTTCAAACTGTGGAAACTGGCACTTATACTGATCTGCACATTCTTTTTGATAGCGATGTTTTCCGGCGTTTCGGTTGCAAAAGAGGCGGATGATACATCAGAGACGCTGGTGACCACCAATCCTGAGGAGGACGCTTCGTCCGATGCGTCAGCCGACACGGGCAAGGGTTCCGATAAGGATTCAAAGAAGAACAAACCGGAAGACCCCGGTTCTGAAAATCCCGATGATCCTGATTCTGATTTAGAGGTGCGAACCACGGTTGAACCGGAGGAGGATGTCGCCCCGGGCCCTGCGGGCTCCATGGTGCCGGTGGCCCAGAGCATGAGCTTCTCCGGTGCCGCCACCCAGTCGATTCCGATCGTGGTGCCGCCCGGCCGAAACGGGATCGGACCGAATCTTTCCCTGACCTACAACAGCATGCAGAAAAACGGCTGGATCGGCGTGGGCTGGAGCCTGGATATGGGGGCGATCCAGCGGTCCACCAAGCGGAGCGTGGATTACACCGCCGATGACTATGTGGCCAGTGTGGCCGGCAGCACCTCTGAGCTTGTCAAGGTGGACACCCTTGGCAACTACCGGGCCAAGATCGAGGGGGCCTTCAGTCAGTACTACAACCCGGACCCGACCACCACCGGCTGGGTAGTGACCACCAAGGACGGCACCACCTACTACTACGGGTCGACCGCCGCTTCGCGTCAGAATGACCCGAGCGACAACACCAAAATTTTCAAATGGTGCCTGGACAAGGTGGAGGACAGCAACGGCAACTACATGGAGATCTCCTATGAAAAAAATGCCTATGGCGGCAATGAGATATATCTTCAAAGTATCGTCTACACCGGAAACAGCAGCGGCCTATCCCCCGCCTACCAGGTGGAATTTATAACAGAAGACCAAAACCGGGACGATTTCCTTGTCAACCATGTTCCCAAGTTTGAAGTTCGGACCAAACGGCGCCTGTCCGTGATAAATGTCTATTATGACAGCACCGACCTCGTAAGATCCTACGAGCTTTCCTATGGATACAGTGCGCTTACCGGCCGGTCCCTGTTGCAAAGCATTCAGCAGGTGGGCCGGGACGAAAATGACGATCTTCCGCCGATCGTCTTTGAGTATCAGGCCGGTGCGGATCGTTTCTATGCTTATGAGGGATACGCCGGGGATGCAGCTTTCGGGGCCTATAAGGATTACCCGGAGGATGTCTACCCCATGGATGTGAACGGGGACCGGAAAACCGATATCGTGGTGGGGCCGGACGACACCGGCACTTTCAAGTGGCTGCGGGCAGATGGCGGACTATTGGTAGCCGGGGGCGATCTGGTGGCCAACGATTCCCTTCTTGCGGGCTATAAGAATTACCCGAAAAAAGTGACCCCCATGGATGTGAACGGGGACGGGCGGACAGACATGGTCGTGGGGCCGGACGACGATGATATCTTCTATTACTATGAGTCTGATGCTGATAGCGATAGCCTGAATTACATGGGCCCGCTCAACGCTGCGGGGTCCTTTGCCGGGGTCACCTATAGCGATGCCACTTTGAAGATGAGCCCCATGGACATCAATGGCGATGGTATGATGGACCTGCTTGTGGGTCCTACCCTTTTGACCCAAACTGTTATGACAGATATCGGGCCTGTCCCTTTACCCGAATATGTCAAGTATACGGTGCTGCTGGCAAATAAGAATGGCGACGATGAAATGTCTTTTACGGTGACCAACGGGTCGATCGGGTCATTTATTACAGAAATTCCCACCCCAATGGATCTTGTTAGCAACCTGACCCGGGTCCGGACCATGGACGTCAATGGCGACGGTTACACCGACCTGCTGTTTGGCCCGAATATCGATGGCCAAATGCTGGTATGGGAATCAAACGGCGTGGATGATTTTATCACCGATACCCCCTGGCTTGACGGGTTCACCGAATGGCAGACAAGCTATCCGGAGTTGGTGAAACCGGCGGACGTGAACGGAGACGGGCTTCAGGACCTGGTGTATGGGGGAAACGGTGACGGGGAGTTCAAGGTCCTCGTCAACAACGGCACCGATTTTGTCAACGAGGGCATCTGGATCGATACGGAGCTGACCCATCTGTACGACCATAGGTACCGGGTTCGGATGATGGATGTGACTGGAGACGGGATGTCAGACGTGGTCATTGGCCCTAAAACCGATGCCGGGGTTGTCCACTGGATTGTGCTGCGTTCCCTGGGGGCCAAGGACCCGGTGACCGGGGAGGGGTTCGTATGGGACACGAGCGGGGGATCGAATTATTGGGCGGCAAATATTGATTCCCACGAGGATTTTGATAATGATGATTCCCCGATTTGCGGCCAGATAAGGCCGATGGACCTGGACGGTGACGGGCTTTCGGACATGGTCCTGGGCCCGGAAGCGGCTGGGAAATTTTTCGTTCTTCAAACTGGTGGGTCAACACCCGAGATGCCGGACCTGTTGAAGCAGGTCCAGAACGGTGCCGGCGGGTTTACCCAGATCGAGTATACCCCCTCCGCCCAGATTGTTGAGAATGCAGACCACGCCAAACTTCCGTTTGTGGTCCAGTTGGCCTCCGCGATCACCATCAATGACGGGCTCGGAAACTCGTACCGCACCACCTACGAGTTTACCGGTGGAGATTTCGACCACGTCAACAGGGATTTTTGGGGATTTAAAACGGCGGTCCAGCACAATCCTGACGAATCCCGGGTGGAGACCACCTTTCATCAGAGTGAATATTTAAAGGGACGTCAAGAACAGGTGAGACTATTTGACACAGGCGGTGGGGAGGATCCGTTCGGCACCACCGATTTTACCTGGGAAACCGAGACCAGCGACACCGGGCTTGACGGCACCCTTTGCGAGTTTGTCAAGCTCGGGCAAAAGACCACGGAATTTACAGACGATCAAACCGTTAGGACCACTGAAATTTATTGGTATAACAGTGATTGTGGCGGGATCGAACAAAAAGAAGTTACAGATGGGGAAACATCCCTAATCACCGAGAGCGATTGGATAAACGTTCAGGCCGGCAGCGGCTGGATGTGGCGGCTCGATGAGGAACGGCTCAAGACTGAAAGCTTGGCAATCCTTCGCCAGACGAATTACAATTATGATCCGCTCAACGGTAACCTTCTGTCCAAAGAATACTGGCTCCAGTACAGCGCCCCGGACGGCGTGGGGTCTGAAACCGGGCATGATTTGACGGAAACCTTCACCTATGACGCCTATGGGAACCCCACCGGCGGCCTCTACCCCGGTGGGAATTCAAAGCCGGAGGTGGTCTACGAAACAGATACGCACACCTACCCGCAGACGATCACCAATGCCCTGGGCCATTCCGTGGAAAAGACCTATGATTATGGGCTTGGCAAGGTACTCACCGAAACTGATCCCAACGACTTTATCACAGTGTATCACTATGACGATTTGGGCCGCCTATATCAGGTGAATACGCCGAACACCGGTCAGGTGGTCACTGACTACTCGCATATGGACAGCGACGCGCCCAATTACGTGATATCCACGGTGAGCACCGATGATGGCGATATCGTCAGTTATCAGTTCTTTGACGGCCTTGGCCGGGCAATTCAAAGCATCGCGCCCAGTGAGATATCGAACCGGTATGTGGTTGCCCGGAAAACTTTCGATTACATGAGCAGGGTGGCGTTTGCCTACGGGCCTTATTTTAGCAGTGACACGATTTCGGGGGCATTGGCAGATTGGGTGATGGCCCCGAATTCAGGTGATATCCCGGAAGTCGAGACGAGCTATGACGCCCGGGGCCGGGTCGATACGGTCACGAGTTACGACAAGTCCGAGGGGGTGACGCGGACGAACACTGTGACCTATGCTTACAGCGGCTTGACGACAACGGTGACAGATCCGGACGGGAAGTCAAAGAGTGAGGTGAAGGATTTTCTGGGCCGGGTGGTCAAGGTGATCGAGTACGGGGACCAGGAAGATTATGAAACGCTCTATGAATACAATAACGCCGGGGACCTGAAAAAGGTTACGGACACCCTTGGCAATGAGACCTCAAACGCCTACGACACCCTGGGCCGGAAGCGGTATATGAACGATCCGGACATGGGCGTCTGGCATTACGGGTATGACGATAACGGCAACCTGGCCTCCCAGACCGATGCGGAGGACCAGACCATCGCCTTTACCTATGACGTTCTGGACCGGGTGACGATAAAGCAGTACACCAACACGGATGATCTGGACGTTTACTACGCCTATGATCAGGCAACCAATGGTGTTGGGATGCTCTATAAGGTCGAAAAGAAAACCACGCCGCCGGAGGTGCCGATGACGGAAGCGGCCACAACCTATGACGCTTACGACAGCATGGGCCAGGCCACCCAGGTGACCCGGTCCATTGACGGGATTGCCGATCAGACCACGAGCTACGCCTATGACCGGGCCGGCCGGCTGGAGAGTATCGTTTATCCGGACAGCTCGGAAGCGCACCACACGTACCACTCCGGCACATCGTTGTTATCTGAGGTGACCAATGCGTCCGGCACTGTGGTCTATGCCACGATTTCTGATTATACCCCGTCGGGAAAAATCGGGTATCTCCAGGACGGCAGTGGCGCGGACACGACCTACATCTATGAGCCGTTCGCCGAGCGGCTGACCGGAATCCGGACCGTATTGACTGATAACCCGGAAACACCGGTGGTCCAAAACAAGTCCTATGTCTACTCCGGGGCCGGGGATATCGTGGAAATTACCGATAACCTGAAGGGCCTCACGAGTACCTATGAGTATGACGCCCTTCACCGGCTGAAGAATGAAAGTTATTCAGATCCGGCCCTGGCCGATACCTTCAAGCCGGTGGCCATCGTTCCGGATTATACCGGCACAGGTCCGGTCCACGCAGTCAAGCGGGCCACGGTCAACGGGACACTTTACACGTACACCTATGACGGCAACGGCAATATGACCCAGGGGTGGGATTATTCAGACCCCGAGGATGTGGCCCGGCGGGATTTTACGTACAATGCGGACAATATGCCGGATCAGATCACGCGGACCGACAGTGCGGAAAATACCACCACCGTTGCTTACACCTATGACGGTGAAGGCGGCCGGGTGAAAAAGGTTGTCAACGGGACGAGCAGCACCTATTATGTGAACGGGCTCTTTGAAATAAAACCGAGCGGCAACGTCAAATACATCTTTGCCGGGAACCTTCGGGTGGCCATGGTCGATTATTCCGGTACCTACTATTTTCAGAAGGACCACCTCGGCAGCACGGCGGCCATTACCAAGCTGAGCGGATCGATCAGCGTGGTGCATGACGAGAACCTGGGGGCGTATCTTCCCTTTGGCGGGCAGCGGGGCGAAACATCGATCACAAAGACGAACTACGCGTTTACGGACCAGGAACGCGATCCCGAGTCCGGACTCTACAACTATGGGGCAAGGTTGTATGATCCGGTCGTCGGGATGTTTATCACGCCGGATAGTATCGTCCAAAATCCTTATGACCCGCAGACTCTAAATCGATATAGTTATTGCAGGAATAATCCATTAGTTTATGTGGACCCGAGTGGGCATTTATTTGGGATTGATGATGCTGTTATTTTGACTGTAGCGGCATCCATGCTTAAAGGTGCTGCTTATGGGGCTGCAATTAGTGGTGCTGTCGCAGCAGCTACAGGTGGAGACATTGGGCAAGCAATGCTATCAGGCGCTATTTCTGGTGCAATATTCGGAGGCATTCACTGCATACCAGGTATGGGAGATGGCATGAATGTTTTTACGGGTGTTCAGGGGGAAGCCCTTTCATCTGGTACTCAAGCTGGGATTCATTTTGCTGGTGGAGCTTTAGCTGGTGGTATTAACGCTGGTATTCATGGCGGAGATATTGGCAAAGGCATGGTTATGGGTGGAATTTCTGCTGGTATTGGGAAATATGCAGGAATGGAATACTTGGATAGCTCTCATTGGTCAATTGAGTTGTTAGGAAGATCGGTTTTGGGAGGAGTAACAGGAGGGATTGCGGCTGAAATTTCAGGTGGAGATTTTGGTGATGGATTCATAAATGGTGCTAGAAGTGCTGCAATCGCTCAATTTTGTAACGATTGGAACGACATTTTACCAGGAATAGGAAAAGCTTTTTCTGGTGCATATCAAGCAGTAAGATATAATGAGCAGCTACATGCAGGTACAGCAAATGGTTTTATATGGTCTGGACAAATTTTTGTTCTCAGCAAGACCTGGGTTTTTTGGAAAGCGGCTGCATTTTATATCACCCCTGCAGCCGTTCAATCTGCTTATAGCTCACTAATGGTCCATCCAGAAGTTGTATATGGTAGTATCGATTTTATTAATTCGGCGTTACCTGGTATTCCTGCTTTAAGCAATGCAGGTGCGGCAGGTGTTATTGCTAGCAATGCTTATGATTGGGCAAAAAAGTCTTTATCTGATTAAGGGTTTTAATTAAGCCAAATAAGAAAAAATATGAAAAGAATTACACCAGGAATGCTTTTTCTTGCGATGGGCATTATGCTTTATATTAATCCTTCCCTTTATGGGTACGATATTCCGTACCAAACCGGTGTTTTTATAGGGGCCTTGGGATTTTTTCTCGTCCTTTTTGATTTGTTAAAAAAAATAAAAGAAAAGAGACAGACAAGAAAAGCGAAAAGGAATGGTGGGGAGCCTTGATTAGGGGAGAGCCTGAGTTCGGGCCTTGATTTGTGATTAAGAGATATAAAGCTACAACTGACGGCGGTTGAGAGAGGTCATTTTTCTTTTAGCTGCCGTTTTTGTTTTTTATAAGATAGATCCCTTCCTTATTGGGGGCAAGAGTTGATCTATTGTTCCTGCGGTGGTCTGGTTGCGAAGTGCAAGGGGTCGGCGTGGTTTGTGGGAGCGACATATTGAAGCGTTATCGGACGGCATTTTTACCACTCCCCCGGAGGGCGTAAGAAAGGATAAAAATTCTGTACGATAACGGCCCAATATGGTGCGCCAAGGAAGCTTGTCATTTCTTGCGGGGTGCAAGTCCCCGTCGGGTAAGGGTTAGCCACCCACCCGTACCGAGTGTTGCGTGTGTGGCGGAGTTCTGGAATTTGGAGCGAACAAGACATGCGAAGCGTACACAGGGAAGCCTGCAGACCGCAGGGCGGGCCGCACTGCCTGAGTCTCTAATGCAGCCTCGTGAAACGTATAAAAGCGGATGGCGACAGTCTCATATTACTGGAAGCCGACACAAAGGAATCGATAGCCTCTCTGCAGGGCTTGCCCTGGCACTGAGCACAGGCGAGATTCCGGAGGGTCCGCCGGGGTCATCGAGGAGGTGGTATGCAGGTATAGAAATGTCAGGAACTCGGAGTCTTCGCTTACCTGGGAGACCCTGTGGAGTCCCGGGCAAGGAGCGGCGAGCCGGTTCGTTCCGGGTAGGCCTTAGGTGAGTGAAATGCGAGCCAGGCCGATGCGCTGCAGGGAGTCGGATCACCCCATAGTACTCTGAGACGGTAGGGCCGATCACACGCTTACGCACGGTTACGGCGGCGCAGGCATGGGGAAGGGGGTGACGGCAATACGTAGTTTTCAAAGGAAACATGTACCGGACAGGTAGGGCTGGAGAAATACATGCAAACCTCACTGGAAAGAATAGCGAACAAGGCAAGGCAGAGCAGAGGGCACCGGTTTCAAAATCTTTACCGGCTACTTGACGAGCAGTTTCTTGAACAGGTGTATCATCGTCTGAACAAGGCTGCGGCAAGCGGCGTAGACCGGGTGACGTACCAGGCGTACGGCAAAGGTCTGAAAGAGAACATTGCCGGGTTGGTCGAGAGGCTGAAAAAGAAAGGCTACCGGGCCAAGTTGGTCAGAAGGAGGCTAATCCCCAAAGGAAACGGTAAAGTTAGACTCTTGGGGATACCTGTTTTGGAGGATAAACTTCTGCAAACAGCAGTTGGATTGATATTGCAGGCCATATATGAGCAGGTTTTCCTGCCATGCAGTTATGGGTATCGTCCCCAAATCGGTGCCAGGGATGCGGTGGAAGAGCTAAGCGCCCGGCTTCAGTTTGGGAAATGTGGCTATGTTGTGGAGGCGGATATCAAGGGTTTTTTCGACAACATTGATCATGGCTGGTTGCTGCGCATGTTGGAGGAAAGAGTTGACGATAAAGCGCTTTTGCGGCTGATCCAAAAATGGCTCAGGGCAGGTGTCCTGGAGGAAGACGGCAAGGTCACAAAGCCGGAGTTGGGTACGCCGCAGGGCGGATCGATATCACCGGTGCTTGCCAATGTCTATCTTCATTACGTGTTGGACTTGTGGTTCGAAAAGGCGGTAAAGAGTCGTTGCGAGGGGGAATCCCTGCTGATCAGGTACGCAGATGACTTTGTGTGCTTGTTTCAGTTCAAGCGGGAGGCAGATCGGTTCTATGGTGTGCTACCCAAAAGGCTATGCAAGTTTGGGCTGCAATTGGCGCCGGACAAGACCCGGATACTTAGGTTTAACCGTTTTCGCAATATCAATGGGAAGCGGTTTGAGTTTTTGGGATTTGAGTATTATTGGGGTACCAGCCGGAAAGGCAATGCGCAGCTATATGCCAGGACCTCCCGGAAAAAGCTGCGTAGCAGCCTGAAGGAATTTTCTCAATGGTGCCGGCGAAACAAAAGTCTGGGTAACAGGAAAATTTTTGCCGGTGTGAATGCTAAACTGCGAGGGCACTACAATTACTATGGTGTTCGAGGCAATTATAAAAGTTTGGAGAGTTATTATCATCGGGGAATGGTTATTCTCCGTAAGTGGCTTAACAGGCGGAGCCAAAGGCGGGGAAGCAGTATGGAGAAATTACGTAAGCAACTGGAGATCTATCGCATAGAACGACCACGGATAGTTGTCAAACCGCCTAGGGTCGACCAACTGCTATTGTTTTGCTGACTGCGGAAGCGAGTATTGCTGAGGAGCCCGGTGCGGGAAAACCGCACGCCGGGATCTGAGCGGGGGGCGTCGGGTAACCGGCGTCCCTACCGTGACTAGCAGTGCACAAACCATGGTTCGAACCTGGCGCTGGTTCGATGTTGTGAGGGACACAGAAGCCCTCACGGGTAAGGATTAGTCATCCGCCCGTAAGCATTCAACCTTACTAATGAAAGGAGGCTTGCGAGTCCGGCGAGGTAAAGGGTGTAGGCCCTGAATCTGCCCCATTAGCCCCGAGAAGTGCAAATATTTTGGAGGGTGCCGATCCCATCATGGTAGGCGCAGGCAACATGGCGGGCGCGTTATTGACGAGCGCCTGCCCATCCTCCCGGGGTCTCAGACAGTATCGAGCCGGACAACGACATCGGGGTAACCAGGCGAGCATCGGAATATCCCAAAGGTCCCCGGCGAAGCATCTCGGGTCGAGCGGATAGTAGCCGGGTATGGTCGGGCCAACGTGAAAGGAGGGCGACCGGAAGACGCCGATGCGAGGGATGGGAACCGGTATGACCGCAATGGTTTAGCGATGAGGCGGCTAATCCCCGTTGAGCGAAGGTTCCCACGGTTAATCGCCCGTGAAAGAGGAAACATTGCCACTATGCAAGGAGTGAATCTCAATGGGAACAGATCTAACACGGATAGGAGTAAAGGCCCGCAAGGAGCCGAATACGGTGTTCACATCGTTGTATCACCACGTGGTGGATGTGGACAACTTGCGAGCCTGCTACGACGCCCTGGAGCCGAACAAGGCAACAGGTGTGGATGGCGTAACGAAGCCTGAATACGGCGAGAATCTGGTTCAGAACTTACAAGACCTGTCTATGCGACTCAAGGACATGACGTATCGTCCCCAGCCCAAGCGAAGAAGCTATGTACCCAAACCGGGCAGTGATAAAGGCCGCCCACTTGGGATCAGCAACTTCGAAGACAAGCTGGTCGAGTCGGCGCTCAAGCGGGTTTTGGAACCGATTTACGAACAGGTATTCGAGGACAGCAGCTATGGGTACCGACCGAATCGGAGCTCTCACCAATGTCTGGACGAATTGGGACGGTGTATCCAGCAAAACCATGTAAACTATGTCGTGGAAGCCGACATCAGAAGCTTTTTCGACAGAGTAAACCACCAATGGATGATCAAGTTCCTTGAACATCGCATTGGTGACCCGCGTATTATGCGGCTGATCGGCCGTATGCTGAAAGCGGGGATCATGGAAGATGGTCTGGTAAGGGCCAGCGAAGAAGGAACCCCGCAGGGGTCGATATTATCGCCGCTGCTGTCCAACATCTACCTCCATTACGCGCTGGACCTGTGGTTTACCCGGCGGTTCAAGAAACGGTGTGTAGGCCAGGCGTACTATTTTCGTTTTGCGGATGATTTTCTGGCCTGCTTCCAGGTGGAGTCGGATGCGAAAGCGTTCCGGGAACAGATGGAAGACAGGTTGGGAGGATTCAATTTGGAAATAGCGCCGGAAAAGACGCAGTGTATTGAATTTGGCCGGTTCGCACGAGAGATGGCGCGGAAAAGAGGGAAAAAGCCCCGGGAGTTCACCTTTCTGGGATTTACGCATTATTGCGGTAAGACGCGGAGGGGGTACTTCAAGCTCAAAAGGCGTACCAGTCGCAAGAAGTTCGGGCTGAGTCTGAACAAGTTTAACCAGTGGGCGCGTATGGATAGGCATAAACTGAGCAAGGGTGCGATGTTACGATCTGCCCGCCGGCGGGTTGTCGGGCACTTGAACTATTACGCCATAACGGATAACTCGGACAAATGTTGTTGCTACGTCTACCATGCGACCCGAATCCTTTTCAAATGGATCAATCGCAAGAGTCAGCGCCCAAGCTACACGTGGGAGGGGTTCAATCAAGCACTCGATCAGTGCGGGTGGCCTGAGCCGTTTATCCGCAAAGACCTGAATCCATGTCGTAGATTACAGGCGATCTGAAGGGTTAACCGAAGAGCCGGATGTATGGGAAATCCGCTTGTCCGGTTCTGAGAGGGGCTGGGGACAACCGCAGGTATGGCCGAAATATGGTGGCACCGCCGGGAAACCAGGCGGAAACGGAGAAAACAAACCTTGGCCTGAAGCCACGGAAGCCCCCAGTCTACTCGACACGGCCCCGTAGATGGATACGGTACGGCCTGGGTGGGCGGGAATAATCCGCCTCCGGTGAAACCTACGGCGGACAAGAATCAGATCCTTTCCTTATCAAGGGGTGGTAGGGTGGGCATATTCAATCAGACCGGCTGCCCCCGCATGTGCCGGAAGCCCGCCGAGTCGTTTGGTGGGCTGTAGCCCAAGGAGGTAGCCGCTCCGCTTTATTGTTCTCTGTTAGGCAGTCTATCCTGCCAGGCTTTTGGTCGTCTTCTGAGGTGCCAGACAGCCACAATTAAAAGCGTGTCTTGCCTGATTTGGTAAATGATGCCGTAAGGAAATCTGCGGGTCAGGCACCGGCGTGCCCGATTTGATTGTGAGATAGTGGTCCAGGCCTCAGGGTTTTGCTTGATTCTTTCGATGGTGTCTTCCACCTCTTTGGCAAACTCTTGGCCCAGCCCTTGTCGTTGAAGGTTATAAAAAACAATGGCTTCATAAAATTCTTGCGCAGCAGGTTCAAGGAACTCAACGTTCATCGGCAATCTTCTTTTAGTGGATGTTTTTAAAAACCTTATGGGCAGATATGGTCTTCAGCTCTCCCCGTTCATAGGCATCAATGCGGCTGTCAGCCTCTTTGGCCCATAAACGGTCAAGTTCTTCCTGTGATATCTCCAAGCTGGAAAAAAGCCTTTCGGCCAATTGAGCCCTCTCACTGGGCGGTAGGCTCAACGCTTCGTTAAAAACTTGTTCGGCACTTGCGGTCATGTGGTCCTCCTTGGATCAATAGCAGCTTTACTTCATTGCCAGTTCCTCGAACTGACGCTTTTTTATAAACGCTTCGAGGAGCGTCTTTAAAATATGGCGGTCATCATCCGGAAGCGCGTCCACCTGGGCAAAATGATCTACCAGTTCGGCGTCCCGGATTTTACCGGCAGCCCGATTCTCTCCATTTTTTAACAAATAATCAAGGCTTACGTCTAATGCCTCAGAAAGCTTTACCATCATCTCAGTTGTTGGAATCAGCACGCCTCTTTCATATTTAGAAATCCGCTGTATGTCGGAGCCGGTTTTTTGGGAAAGCTGCCCCTGTGTAAGCCCTTTTTGTTTTCTTGCTTGCCTCAATTTGGCAGGCAGATCCGGACAAATATTTAATAGTTTAGGTTTTTTAACCATAGTGGTCCTCCGTTTGAAATTTAGTGTATGCATTAAATTTCGTCGGAGCAACCAAAAATATATTGACAATTAGTATTAATATGCCAATAAGTAGATGTATTGTGCCATAAAAATGTGACATCAGAACAAAAAAAGGGGTTTTTGACAAGAAAAAAACGGCCATCAACCTTCATGACTTTGGCGGGTCGCAGGTTGATGGCCGGTGGATAGCATCTCAAAGGGCGACAACCCTTTGAAACCAGACTATTTCTATCGAATCCCCTGTAAAAAATCAAGGAAAGGAGGTGAGGACTATTGAAAAGCACCTTTGAAGTGCCCGATCTGTTTAAAAGCGCATTTTTTCTCTGCATGGGCGGGAACCTGTCTGAAGTTCGCGTTCGGAATGATGGGCGAAGGATTGCGACCTTTTTAATCACAGGAAGCGACCTTGACCGGCTGGATTGTGATTATAGGACCGGCCGTGCTCTGGTTAACCCGCTTCAGCTAAGAGAAGCTTTAAACCATCTTCGGGACGTGATGTTCGACAAACTGCGCAACCAAGAGGGGAAAACGAGATATGGGAATAGAAAGAGAGGTGATCGAGCAGGCCAAACGTATTGACCTGGTGGCCCTGGTGCAGGCCAAGGGCATAGAATTAAAAAAGAACGGCAAGGGCTACTTCGGCCTCTGCCCCTTCCATGCGGACAAAACTCCGTCTTTATCCATCAATCCAATCAAAAACCTATGGCAATGCTTCGGCTGCGGCGCTGCCGGTGACACGATCCGCTTTGTGGAGCTGTTCGACCAGGTGGATTTTACGGAAGCGGTCAAGCGCTTATCGAACAACGGTTTTAAATCAAAGCCATCAAAACCCAAACCGGAAAAAGCTCCCTCATTGACCGTCAAAGATAAGAAGCTATTGGCCCGTGTAGTTTCCTATTACCAACACACACTTACCCAGGATAAGACGGGCATCGATTATCTGAAAAACGAACGGGGCATCACGGACAATCAATCATTAAAGGACTTTGGTACAGGTTACGCCAACGGCACTTTGCTAGAGATTTTGCCTGTTGAGCCTGAGCGAAATCCCGCCACCGGCGGGAAGGACCCGGAAGTCATCAGCGCCCTTAAACGAATCGGCATCCTGAACGAAAAAGGCCATGAGATGTTTTACAACTGTGTGGTGTTCCCGCTTTTAAGTGAAGGGGGCGACGTGGTGAGTTTGTACGGCCGAAGGATAGCGGACGAGCCCGGCAGTGCCCGGCACCTGTACCTGTCCGGCCCCCGGTTCGGCCTGGTCAACCGTCAGGCGGCAAAGCGATCAGAAACCCTGATCCTGACGGAATCCATCATAGACGCCCTGACCCTGTATGACCGGGGGTTCAAAAATGTGATGCCGATCTACGGTGTCAACGGTCTTTTGGAAGAGCATCTTTCATTGTTCAGCCGAAACATCAAAGAAGCATTTTTGGCATTCGATGCGGATGAGGCGGGCAAAAGAGCCATGGCCGCTGTCTCTTTGCAGTTAAAAGAAAAAGGGATTGCAGCCTATCCGGTGGCATTACCCGCAAAGGATGTGAACATCTACTTTAAGCACCATACGTCGGAAGAGTTTGAACAGCTTTTAAAAGATGCCAATCCGTCCTTACATGCACAATCGGACAAATCCGGCAATCAGGACCGGACCCTTTATGAAGAAACCGATCACGGTTTTATCGTGGGGTATGGTTCCCGTCAGTATGAAATCAAGGGTATTCAACGGGGAGACACACAGCTTAAAGTCACCATAAAAGCATCGGTAAATGTAGATGGGCATGGCCGCCGAAGCCTCGGCGAAGGCGGGCCTTTTGAACTATCCACTATTGATCTTTATTCGTCCCGCTCCCGGGTCTGGTTCGGCAAACTGTGCGCGGATCTGTTCGGAGCCGGTGAAGGGGTTGTAAAGGAGGATATCGGAAAGATCCTTACATTGGTGGAAGGTTACCAGCCAAAAAAGAAAGAAACCCCGGATCATGAGCCCACAAAGGCGGAAAAAGCCCAAGCCCTGAAACTTTTAAAGAACCCCGACATGTTCCAAGAGATCCTGTCCGATTTAGAAACCATTGGGGTAACCGGCGAAGAGACCAATAAACTAGTTGGATACTTAGCGGCCATATCCAGAAAGCTCGATGATCCTTTATCGGTGCTGATCCAAAGCCGAAGCGCAGCCGGAAAATCCACCCTTCAGGACGCGATTTTATCATTAGTTCCGGATGAAGATTACGTCAAATACACCCGCATCACAGACCAAGCCTTGTTTTATAAAGATGAAGACTCTCTGGTGCATAAGATCTTGGCGATCGAAGAAGAAGTGGGCATGGGCGGGGCGGCGTATTCGATCAGAAACATACAATCATCAAAAAACACCACACGGCCCAACGTCTTTTAAAGCCTTTAGCTGTGGTCAACCCCTTCACCAAATACCTATCCTATCCAAATCGCAGCATTAGGACCCGAAGGGACCATAAAAAATACCTGGGGCTGATCCGCACCACCACCTATCTTCATCAGTACCAACGGAAAATTAAGACTGTGGATGTTGAAGGCCAAAAGGTGGAATACATCGAAGTCACCCTGGATGATATCGACAAGGCCAACCGCCTTGCAAACGAAGTTTTAGGGCATTGTCTGGATGAGCTGGCCCCACCGTCAAGGACGCTTCTATCAAGCATTTACAACATGGTTAAAAAGATCGTTGATAAAAAAGAATGCGGTATTGATGAGGTTTATTTTACACGCCGGATGATCCGGGAGCATGTGGGCTGGACTGATTGGCAGATAAGATCCCACATCAAACAGCTTGAAGAATTGGAATATCTTTATGCCCGTATTGGCTCAAAGGGCAAGGAATACGCTTATGCCCTGAATTATAAAGGCCAGGGAGAAGACAGCGGCAAGTGCTATCTGAATTTAACGCCGGTGGATGAGATCAAAAAGATGATTGGCAAGTGAACTTCGAGGGCAAATGTTCCACTTCGAGGGAGTTTAGGCAACTACGAGGGTACTTCGAGGTTCGTAAAATTGAAGCTATCTCTTTGCAGTTAAAAGAAAAAAACAACTACGTGGTGTGCGGGAGGAAAAAAGCCAAGGGGGAGGGAGGGGCGTATGCTTGAAGTCATCGTAGTGATAACCGGGTTCGTAAAAAAACTCCAGGCTTCGGGGTACGCTGAAAGCACCATCGAGGGCTATACCCGAAACCTCTCCATTTTTAAACGCCATCTAAGCGCCCAAGGAATCGATGATCTTAGAAAAGTCACCCAGAAGGTCATCCTCGAATATCAGAAAAGCATTGCAGAAAAACCCCTTGCAACAGAAAGCAAGGCCATGCGGATAAGGCCGGTAAAGCGTCTTTTTGAACATCTTGTGGACACCCACCGTCTTTTGATCAATCCCACTGAAGGCATTGTAGAGACTTGCCGGAAAGGCAGGAAGATAGGCCCGGTGCTGACCTTTGAAGAAGTAAAACGCCTGCTCGATCAACCCAACCTTGATCTTAAAACCGGCATCAGAGACCGGGCTGTCATGGAGGTGCTTTATTCAAGCGGGATCAGGCTTGCCGAACTTCTGGGCCTTGGTACCTATGATGCGGATCTAAAAGAAAGGGTGCTTTTTATCCGCAGAGGAAAGGGCCGTAAGGACCGGGTTGTTCCCATTGGTAAAAACGCCGTCACCTATATCAGCTTGTATCTTAAATCCATCCGCCCATGTTTTATCAACCACCGCTTAAATGAAACCATCCTGTTTTTAAACAAAAGGGGATATCCTTTATCGAAAGGCAGTGTTCAAGGGTTTTTAAGAAAATATCGCTTTGCCGCAGGCATCGAAAAGCCGGTATCCCCGCATACGCTTAGAAGAACCTGTGCCACCCATCTTCTTCAGAAAGGTGCTGATATCCGTTATATCCAAAAGCTGTTGGGACATAAATATTTGCGGACAACGCAGGCTTACACCAAGATCATGCCGGTTGAGGTCAAAAAGATGCACGAAAGGACGCATCCGAATAAAAGCAGGTCATAGGTTATGGGTGATGGGTATTAGGATAAGATCCACATCCACAACCTATAACCTTTTACCCCTTACCCTTTACCTGATGAACGGAGTGAATCATGAAGGTCAAGGATGCCGTATCGCTTTATTTGACTCACCTCAAAAGCCTTGGGCGCTCTGCGAAGACGGTCAAAGGGGCAAGGTATGATCTCCGGCGGTTTAGGCGGTTTTTAGAGGAAGAAAAGATCTTCACCCTGGAGGATCTGACATCGGATGTGATGGCAGAATATCAGCAGGCGCTTGCTTTTTCTTTAACTGCAAAACAAACGCTGTTGACGCTCCGGTCCCAGGCCCAACTTTTAGGGGCTGCCAAAGGGTTCACCCGTTTTTTAAAGAAAATGGATTTTCTTATCAGCGATCCCGGCGAAAAGATCAAACTGCCGAGGAAACCCAAAACCCTGCCCAAAGGCGTCTTGACGGAATCTGAAGTCAAGCAGCTTTTAAGCGTCCCGGACATGAAGACCCCTGCAGGTTACAGAAACCGGATCATCCTTGAAATCCTCTACGATACGGCCATTCGCCGGGCGGAGCTAAGCAATATCAAGCTGTCCGATCTGGATCTTAACACCGGCTTTATCCACATCCACGGGAAGGGAAGCAAAGACCGGGTGGTGCCGTTAAGCAGCCGGGTGTGTGATCTTATTAAAAGCTACATTCTCTCTGTTCGTCCTTTTTTTATCCGAACCCAGGACACGGGACATCTGATCGTTAACCGATGGGGCGGAAGAATGCACGGTGACGGCATATGGCGCGTGGTAAAACAATGCGCCAAACTTGCAGGGCTGAAGAAGAACGTCACCACCCATACCCTTCGGCACACCTGCGCTACGCACATGCTTAAAAACGGTGCCCCCGTGCGCCATCTTCAAGAGATGCTCGGCCATGAGTCCCTGGAATCGACACAGATTTACACCCATGTGACCATCCAGGATCTTAAACAGGTTCATGCGAAGTATCACCCTTCCGAGAAGATGTAAGAAGCCTGATTTTGATCCCCACCCACCCGCCAAAGTTGAAGCAGCCGCCGCCTGATTAGAAGGCCCTGACCTCCGCCGACAAACCTGCGCCCTGTCACGCTAAATGCATGTTCTTACATAATCGGCCGTTATCAGACAGTGCGCCTATTTTATAAAGACCTTAAAGGTGGCACCATCTGATAACGCAAGTTTATGTCATCAGGGGCATTTAGCCCGCCAGGGCGCAGGCACGCCCGCAAAGACCAGGGCCTATAAAAAGGAAGGCGGCTGGTCTGATTTGATGCCCGCCCCCCGCCCCTTTGAAAGGAAGTTTGCCTGATTTTATAACGGCGATTAAAAGAAAAGATTCTTTCTTTTTAACTGCAATAGCATCTTGATTTTAAACGAAATATAACGTAATTTGGTCCCGGCTCTTTGAAAACCTACCTTCTGCCCCTTTAAAAAACAGCTTTCCGGGCACCCATTTTTTTATCACGTTCTATACGGACCAGGAACGTGATCCGGAATCAGGACTCTATAACTACAACGCCCGGCTTTATGATCCTGTTGTGGGGATGTTCATCTCGCCGGATAGTATTGTTCAAAATCCATTCGATCCTCAGACCTTCAATAGATATAGCTATTGCCGGAACAATCCGCTTCTTTATGTTGATCCAAGTGGGCACATTTTTGGTATTGATGATTATATTGTTGCAGCTGTAGTTGGGGCGGTTATCGCAGGCGCACAGAGTGATTGGGACCCTGGGGCAATGGCTTTGGGGGCTGTGACCGGTCTAATTTCTGCTGGAGCCTTTGATATCGCTGGTGGTATCATAGGAGAAATGGCAAATCCAAGTATATACGTTCAGGCTGGGATCCACGCACTCGCTGGTGGGATGGCGGGAGGAATAAATTCTGCAATCGTTGGTGGTAATGTCGGCGAAGGAATGCTTTATGGGGCTGCATCTGCAGGAATGGGAAAATATGTTGGAGGAAAACTGGGTCTAAAATTTGTAGGTAGAACACTTGTGGGTGGTGTGTCTGCAGGAATTATTGCTGAAATACGGGGCGGTGAATTTGGAGATGCCTTTGGTTATTCAGTTGCTAGTGCTGGGTTAATGGCAGGTTTTGGTTATGCATTTAATGATAAGGGAGAGCATACATTCTATAAATTTATGAAAAAGTTTTTTAGAATTGATTTGGCCAAAGCGGAGGAATTGGCGCATCAAGAGTTGCTGGGACACAAAGGTCACAATGATGTAGATGATGCAATGAGGCATGCAAGTTGGAACAAACGTATGGTAGAGGAAATCAACTGGATGACTTCCGTTGTTGCTGGACATGGTCACGAAATTGAGGGCTTTTTCAACAGACCAAGTAATATGTCAGCGTGGCAATACTTTAAGGAAGCAAGAATGGATTTACATAACAACCTTGAAGGAAGGTGGGCTGCTTTTTCGAATCGTCCTATAAATACGAACAATTTGGTTAAAAACCCAAGTGAGTATAAGTTCCCATATTGATAGGAGAAAAATGAAAGCTTTATTAATGCTGTTTTTCACTTCGATTTTAGTGTGCAGTTGTGACGCGCAACCTGAGGTATCTACGGTAGTTATTATTAACCAATCCTCAAAAAAAATTGAAAGTGGTACATTGGAGGTGTGTGGTCAGTCGTTTAAGTTGCCTATCTTATCTATACAGGAAGAATTTGAAATTAATTATGAAAATTTTTCTGATTGCCATTACTCAATAAATATCAAGTTTTCCTCCGGAAAAGAAATTAAAGAAGAACTTGGGTATATTACAAAGGGGTTTGCCTTAAAGGACAGAATACTTGTTGGGGATAAGACGGTTGCCATAGAAAGAGAGTGAATGGCTAAAATTGGGGATATAGGGGACGTACTAAACATTTAAACATTTGCGCTATATATAGTATTGACGGCGGTTTAGAGGGAGTCATTTTTCTTTTAGCCGCCGTGTTGTTTTTTATAGAATAGATTTCTTCCTTATTGGGGGCAAGAGTTGATGCTTTCTTTCATAAGACGGTTTTAAAAAATTGGGGTCGGACCAAGCTCGATGCTTATATACCAAGGGTTTAGGCTGAAAAAAGGCCTGTTTTTTGTTCTTAGCGGCCACTTTTTGGGGTCAAAAAGGCCGTTTTAAGGATTTTTCTTTGAGTTTCTGTCTGGCGTGAGAACTGCCGGGTTACATAAGACAACCCGGGGGCCGGGGACGGACCAAGACAACTGATTGATATTAAATCAAAAGAAGCATAAATATAGCTCTATTAAAGGGTGTTGAAACCAATCAAATTTTCATAAAGCTATAAATAGCTTATGTTTGTATGGTCCGTTTTTGGTGTACGATTGTTATGGTTAGCCCCCCAATAAGATCCGGATTTTTGGTTTGTTCCGCATGGACTTTGTATCAAGCTGCGGTCTGTTTATAATATCCGGATATACTGGTAACAACCAATCAATCGGCCCAGAGAAAATCAGACATTACGTTTCTAAATTTTATCCTGTAGCAGTAAACAACTCCATTTGGTCATTCTCTTTTTTCTTCGGCTTATGCCTTGTCCCAGCCATCTCAATTAGCAAGGTTACAATTGTCGTTAATGCAGATCGAACAACTACCCCATGCTGGCTTCTTACCCTTGTTTGTTCAAGCCCTTCTCTTTTTTTCATCAAATTGAAAGGCCGTTCGCAATTCTTTCGAATTTTGATCGCTTTTTGTGAACCGTTATGAAAAGTTAGCATTGGCTGAAAATGACCGTTGTCAAAATCAATAATTCTTGATTTGGGACAGGTTGGTTCAAACCTACATTCACATGGTCTTGCGCCACACTCAAATTCATGTCCTTCCGGTGTGGTTCCCAAATATTTCATTGGAAGCTCACAGGAATCGTTACAGGTGACTCTTAACGGAGATTCTAAAACATTATCAGGAAGCTTTGCTTGTTCAGATGCCGGGGCCACAACATAAACCCCGGTTTCATTCAGAACGGAACCATCCTTATCGTGATAGGCCTGGTCTGCGGTTATCAATTTAATATCAATACCCAGTGCCTGGGCAAGCTTGATCAACGGTTTTAAAAACAGACTGTCGTGATGATTTGCTGCGCCCACAATAGAGACCAAAGGAAAGCTATGGCCGGTTGCTGGATTTATCGCTGTTAAAGTATGGAGCCTGTATCCGATAACATAAAACGACTTATCCCTTTTGTTTCGGCGCCTTCCGCAGTCACAATCCAAATCGGAGTAAATACGTACTTTCTTTCCTTTTACCTCAATTGTGCAAAGGGGATAATTGATTTCAGACGGTAACTCGGACGAATCAACACCATGAATTACGGTATTCTCTAAACAACCTGATTTATAAAAATGATGGAGGAAATACACCAGAACATTCATCAATTGATGAAATCTCAGTCCACGCCGGAAATGACACAGTTCGGTATGGTCCACTTGGCTTTTGGTGTTTAAGGGTAATCCTACAAAACGCCTGTTTTGTTTCCGTTCTCTGCCGAAATATTCATCACTGCAAAATTTTCTGTAGCTGATTTCAGGATATTTGATGATTTTCAAAAGCTCCATCCGAAACAGCTGATAGGGCTGAATGTCTCTATGTGGAGCTGAATACCCTTCTGGGGCAATCAAGCTGTTTATAATCTGGTCATCTAAAAGCTGGTCAACGAATTTTAGCTCTTCATCTACAATTTCAGGATATGGCTTTTTCAACCGATCGAAATCGAACAGATTATCAGAATGGAAATTCTCAATATAGGTTGCCATTTCCGGAAGACTACGAATTCCCATAGACGGTCTTTGATCTTCAACTCCTATAAGTTCTTCGATGGGAACGTCCAATTCCTGAGAATAATCATAATTAGTGCCTGAACGTAAATGTTAAATAGTAATAATATCGATAAGTTATAGCATATTAGAAAAGTGAAGATTTTCCGAGCTTGTGAAGAAATTACTTGCACAAATTACTCTTAACCGTTATTTAACATTTTGATATAAATAGAAATAATGGTTAGTTCCGATTTTCCAGAATCGGACGAGATGAGTAAAACTCGGAAAATCTTCGTGGAAAAATGCTATGCGAAAAGTGATCGAAAATCAATTAAAAATTGGACAAACTGACATCCCTAATATTCAGATCGACATCAACTGTCGGGACGAAGTGCCCCAACTGCTTCTGGGCCTTCAATTTCTTTATGGCAATAAGCAGACCAGAGATGAAGTTTTCCAGATTTTAAGAAAAATCACACCTGAAGAAGTTGACGCCGACAAAGGCCGACCGGGTATGGATTTATGGAAAATTTTGGTTTTGGGTACCTTACGGATCAACTGCAACTGGGACTATGATAAAGTTCATGATATTGCAAATGAGCATAGCAAGGTACGAGAGTTTTTGGGCCATACCGTTTTCGATCTTGAACAACGCTACGGACTGCAGACGATAAAAGACAACATCAGTCTTTTGACCCCGGATCTGCTCGATGAAATCAACCAGGTGGTCGTAAAAGCCGGACAGGAGCTATTCTCTAAAAAAGATAAAAATATTGCCCTAAAGGGACGTTGTGACTCATTTGTTTTAGAGACCGATGTCCACTATCCCACTGACATCAATTTGCTTTTGGATGCCATTCGTAAGATCGTATTCCTCACCGGTCGGCTTTGTGACGATCTTGGCGTTACCGATTGGCGTCAATACAAGCATATATTCAAAAAAATCAAAAAACAGTTCAACTTTGTGCGCAGGCTAAAGCATTCATCTTCCAAAGATGATCAGAAAAGGGCTGAAAGAGAGCAATTGATCATCGATGCGCATCGAGAATATGTGGACATGGTTGAATCCTATGTGCTTCGAGCAAAAGAGAGCGTCACCATTTTAAATTCAATGGGTATCTGTTCCGTAGCCCGTATCATGACGATCGAAACCTACCTTGCGCATGCCGAGCGGCAAATCGATCAAATCCGCCGTCGTGTTGTGACCAGCGTTTTAATTCCCGTCCAATTCCAGCGTTTTAATTCCCATCCGATTTCATCGTTTTGATTCCAGCCATCTAATTCATTTCCGTTTGATTCTGAAAAAAAGAATAAAAATCCATATAGTTGCTCTTATTCATCCTGTTGAAGGGAGCCGGCATATGGAAAAGATCCCCTGTGTTCATTGCGGTACGTTTTTCATGCCTCGGAATCGTGAGCAAAATTATTGTTCGACAGCTGATTGCCAGCGGGCCAGGAAAGCGGCGTGGCAACGATTTAAAATAAGAACCGATTCGGACTACCGGACCCAACAGAAGCTGAGCCAGCAAAAATGGCTTAGAAACAATCCAGACTACTGGAAGGATTACCGGCGGCGCAATCCAGATAAAGCGTTAAGAAATCGGGCACTTCAGCATATCAGAAACCGCCGCAACCGGCGAGCCGGCGGGGGAGTGATTGCCAAGATGGACGCGAGAAAATCCAGTCATTTCGAGCTGGTCGGTGGTTTTTACTTGGTGCCGGTGATTGCAAAGATGGACGTGAGCCAGGTTAATATTTACACCATCTCAAGCGGTTATATCTGATTGCAAAGATGGACGTGAGCACAACCCTGGCCGGCGCATGTTACATGGCCCGTAAAACCTTTTAGCATTGAAAGGGGGCGGCCATGATCAAGAAAAAAATCCTTGACCCACAGCGCATCCGTCGCATCAGCGGCGGCTTCAGCTTCATCCCGCATCGATTCCTTACTGGCGGATTTGTATCGTCCTTGGCGCCTGAAGAGCTACTTCTGTATTTTTTTCTGGTGATGGCGGGAGATAAAAACGGGCTTTCCTACTACAGCTACGACACGATCTGCAGCCTTCTTAAGATGCCTCTGGAGACGTATCTTCAGGCCCGGAATGCGTTAATCAAATACGACCTTCTCGCCTTTGACGGCACGATCTTTCAGGTGCTTGATCTTCCCGATACGGCCCCTGCAACAAAGCCTTGCAGCTCAAACATTAATGGGCTGATCGGCAGCATGCTGAAGGGGGCGTCGGTATGATAGGCAGCGAACTTCTTTTTGAAATCACCCGCCTGAAGAGCGCGGGGTGGTCCGATCGCAAGATTGCACGTCACCTCGGATGTGATCGGGCCACCGTCAAAAAATATGTGGAAAACCCATACCAAGAATTTAAAAAGCCGCCGCCCAGGCAGTCAAAACTTTCTGCCTATCGCCACCTGATCCACCAGTGGTTCAAAGAGGACCCGGAGGTTAAGGCTACTGTGGTGCTGCAACGGCTTTCTGAAAAAGGGTTTACCGGCAAGATCACCATTGTGCGGGATTTGCTTAGGGAGCTTCGGGGCCGACGGAAATATCGTCAAGCGTATATCCGCTTCGAGTCTGGACCCGGCAAGCAGATGCAGATCGACTGGGGGCATTTTGGCTCGCTGGCATACGGCGGGACAACCAGAAAGCTCTATGCCCTGGCGGTATTGGAAGCCCACAGCCGCATGCTGTATGTAGAATTCACCCACAGTCAGAAACAGCAGACGCTGCACCGATGTCTTCTGAATGCCTTTTTGTTCTTTGGCGGCACTCCTCGTGAGATAGTGGTGGACAACATGCTCACGGCCGTCACCGAGCGCCAAGGGTCGGTGATTCGATTTAATGATGCGTTTCTGGATTTTTTGCGTATCTTCGCCATCCGACCAATTGCCTGCAATCCCGGCGCGCCCCATGAAAAGGGAAAGGTGGAGGCGGCTATCAAATATATACGTCGGAACTTCTGGCCCCTGAGATCTTTCGCTGATCTCGCCGATGTAAACCATCAGGTCCGCCAGTGGCTTGATGCGGTTGCCAATGTGCGGCTTCACCAGAGCACCGGAAAACCGCCGCTGGAGCGTTTTGAAAAAGATAGCCTTCAGCGGCTTCCGGAACTTTTGCCGGACTGCCGGGAAGTATATCAGCTCAAGGTGCACAAGGATTTTGCGGTTCGCTTCGACGGCAATAGCTACAGCGTTCCGCCCTGGAGTATTGGCAAAAAGCTTACCTTGAAAGCCGATGCCTGCAGCGTAACGCTGTATCACCGGGAGAAGAAAATCGCCGTTCACACCCGGTGTTGGCAGCGCTACCAACGAATTGAGACAGAAGCCCACGGACAGCAGGTAAAAAGACTCCAAAGAAGGCTGTGGCATGACCGCGAGGTCGCAGCCTTTGCTTCATTGGGGGAAGATGCCCGGCGCTATCTGGAGGGCATGATCGCTGCGGGCGTTGGTGTCAAAAAAAACGTCGCCAAAATACTTGAACTGAAAAATGAATACGGGGCCGGGGCGATTGTCGCAGCCGTCCAGAAGGCGCTTTCGTTCAGCGCCTACGGGGCGGATTACATCGAAAATATCCTCTATCAGGAAATAACGCCGTGCAGTCATCATCCGCCGGTTAAGCTGAAAAATGATGCGCTGAATCGTATCGTGCTCACGCAACCATCACTGTCCGATTATGATGCTCACGTGCTCAAAAAAAAGGGGAAAACCGATGAATGAGCTTATCGATAAATGCAAAGAGCTCAGGCTCAAAGCCAGTGGGCAGAATATCGTCCAGGTTATTGAGGCGGCCTCGCAAAAAAACTGGACCATCCAGAAAACCATCGCCCATCTTTTTGACCTGGAATTGGAATACCGACGACTGAATCGCATCGCCTTATACTTTAAAAGATCCAAGCTTACGGAAAAGCTCACCATCGACCAGTTTGATTTTGGCCACCACCGTTCCCGAAAGGATCAGAAATCGAAAATACTGGACCTGACCTCCCTTACGTTTATGCAACAGAAAAAGGATATCATCTTCATCGGCAATCCGGGTACCGGCAAATCTTTTTTGGCCAAGTGTATCGCCTATGCGGCGACCCAGGCCGGAAAAAAGGTAATGTTTACCACCGCTATGGACATGATTAACCACCTCATCGCGGCTGAAGCGGACCATTCCTTGCTCAAAAAGCTTCAGTTTTATCAATCCCAGGACCTGCTTGTAATCGACGAAATCGGTTATCTTCCGCTGGGCCGGCAGGGGTCAAACTTGTTCTTCCAGGTCATCAGCCAAAGGCATGATCAACGATCCACGGTGATCACAACCAATCTGCCTTTTGGGCAATGGGGGAACATCTTTGACGGCACCACTGTGGCCACCGCGATCGCCGACCGCCTCGTCTATAACTCCCAGGTTCTTATCTTGGAGGGTAAAAGCTATCGAAAGAGGGAAATCCAGGCTGAATGACTAAAAATAAGGGCACCACCGACAGCCCCCTTCAACACACCACACTCACGGCTTGTTCATTGCGCCATTAGGATCGACTGCGCGCCTACTGTTGATTGGCTGATATTAAAACGTTGGTTTTGGCTGGAATCTCAAACGTTGGTCACAGTCGTGTATTAAACGGTGAAACAATCCCTCATAATGAAAAGGTGTTTTCAATATTCGAGGAGCACACCGAATGGATTAGCAAAGGCAAAGCCGGGGTGCCCCAAGAGCTCGGCTTGGGCGTTTGCATATTAGAGGACCAATACGGATTTATCCTCCATCATCATGTCATGGAAAAGCAAAAAGACGTCGATATTGCTGTGTCGATGGTGGCTGAGGCGAGGCGTAAGTTTGCCGCTTTATCCTGCTGTAGTTTTGACAAGGGGTTTTATAGCCCTACAAATAGGCATAATCTTCAACAAATTCTGGATGATGTCGTGCTGCCTAAAAAGGGAAAACTTTCAAAAGCCGAAAAGCGTATCGAATATTCAGAAGAATTTATCGGTGCCAAGCGCAAGCATTCCGCCGTTGAGTCGGCGATCAATGCTCTGGAAAACCATGGGCTGGACCGGTGTCGCGACCACGGTATTACAGGCTTTAAGCGTTATGTCGCTTTGGCAGTATTGGCAAGAAACATTCAGTTGATAGGCGCCAAAATTCGCCAAAAAAGTTTAGAGCGTCAAAGACGCTTTGAGCTCAGAGCTGCATAGAGCGTAACAAAATGTGTTGCTGTTTTCCGGTGGATAACTGTTGGCGAAAATAGCCAATTTATCTCCGGATAGTAGTAATTGAAATCGATAATGAACATTGAACAAATTTTTCTTTTTGAACGGAGGTTGTTCAATTGAAAATCATGCGCGAAAGCCCCTTTTTCGTTCAGGCACTAATTACCAGCAACCTCTATCATGATCTCCTTGATCAGTTCTTTTTTGGACTTCTTGGGCATATTCTTCCATTTCGGAAAATTTTTTTTCAATTGCTTTGTGATGATTCGTTTGATATTTTTTTCGTGCATAAAGCCTCTGTGTTGTTATTTGTTTTTAGCGACTCAAATCTACAACTAAACAGAGGCTTTTGCAACCAATAACACGCTGATATATTAGCTAATTACATTAATTTTACGCTATCGATTTCAACACCCTTTATTATGGGCCTATATTGATGTTTTTGAGGTCAAAAAGGGCGTTTTAAGAGAGTCAGTGGGGTTGGGGGAAGCTTTTACGTTGTCATGCCCATTACAGTTTGGGGACGCACATAAAAATATAAAAACAAATCACTAATCCAGTATTGACGGCGGTTAAGAGGGAGCCATTTTCTTTTAGCCGCCGTTTTTGTTTGTTATCGAATAGATTTTTTCCTTATTGGGGCAGTGTTGCTGCCATTGCCCCTGAGGTAGTTTGGTTGCGAAGTGCAAGGGGCGGGCGTGGTTTGTGGTGAGGGCGACATATTGAAGCGTTACCGGACGGCATTTTTACCACACCCCGAAGGGCATAAGATAAAGACAAAAATTCTGTACGATAACGGCCCTGTAGATGAATACGGTACAGCCCTGGTGGGCATATCAATCAGATCGGCTGCGCGCGCAGGTGCCGGAAGCCCCGCATGTTGTTCGCGGGGCTGGAGCCCGAGCACGCCAGACGCTCCGCTTTATTGTTCTCTGTTAGGCAGTCTATCCTGCCAGGCTTTTGGTCGTCTTCTGAGGTGCCAGACAGCCACAATTAAAAGCGTGTCTTGCCTGATTTGGTAAATGATGCCGTAAGGAAATCTGCGGGTCAGGCACCGGCGTGCCCGATTTGATTGTGAGATAGTGGTCCAGGCTTCAGGATTTTGCTTGATTCTTTCGATGGTGTCTTCCACCTCTTTAGCAAATTCTTGGCCCAGGCCTTGTCGTTGAAGGTTATAAAAGACAGTGGCTTCATAAAATTCTTGCGCAGCAGGTTCAAGGAACTCAACGTTCATCGGCAATCTTCTTTTAGTGGATGTTTTTAAAAACCTTATGGGCGGATATGGTCTTCAGCTCGCCCCGCTCATAGGCATCGATGCGGCTGTCAGCCTCTTTGGCCCATAAACGGTCAAGTTCTTCCTGTGATATCTCCAAGCTGGAAAAAAGCCTTTCGGCCAGTTGCGCCCTTTCGTTGGGCGGTAGGCTTAATGCTTCATTAAAAACTTGTTCGGCACTTGTACTCATGTGGTCCTCCTTGGGGCAAAAGCAGCTTTACTTCATTGCCAGTTCCTCGAACTGACGTTTTTTTATGAACGCTTCGAGGAGCGTCTTTAAAATATGGCGGTCATCATCCGGAAGCGCGTCCACCTGGGCAAAATGATCTACCAGTTCAGCATCCCGTATCTTACCGGCAACCCGATTCTCTCCATTTTTTAACAAATAATCAAGGCTTACGTCTAATGCCTCAGAAAGCTTTACCATCATCTCGGTTGTTGGAATCAGGACGCCTCTTTCATATTTAGAAATCCGCTGTATGTCGGAGCCGGTTTTTTGGGAAAGCTGCCCCTGTGTAAGCCCTTTTTGTTTTCTTGCCTGCCTCAATTTGGCAGGCAGATCCGGACAAATATCTAAAAATTTAGGTTTTTTTACCATAGTGGCCCTCCAGTTGAAATTTAGTGTATGCATTAAATTTCGTCGGAGCAACCAAAAAAATATTGACAATTGGTATTAATATGCCAATAAATAGACATATTATGCCATAAAAAAGTGGCATCAGAACAAAAAAAGGGATTTTTGACAAGAAAAAAACGGCCATCAACCTTCATGTCTTTGGCGGGACGTCGGTTGATGGCCGGTGGAATGGGCTTCAAAGGGTGGCAACCCATTGAAACCGCTTTCTTTTTCTATCGAATCTCCCCTTATAAATCAATACCGGAAAGGAGGTGAGGACTATTGAAAAGCACCTTTGAAGTGACGGATTTGTTTAAGAGCGCATTTTTTCTATGCATGGGCGGGAGCCTGTCCGAAGTTCGGGTGCGGAATAATGGGCGAAGAATCGCGACCTTTTTAATCACAGGAAGCGATCTGGAGCGTTTGGATTGCGATTATAGGACTGGCCGTGCTCTGGTTAACCCGCTTCAGCTAAGGGAAGCTTTAAACCATCTTCGGGACGTGATGTTCGACAAACTGCGCAACCAAGAGGGGAGAACGAGATATGGCGATAGAAAGAGAGGTGATCGAGCAGGTCAAGCGTATTGACTTGGTGGCCCTGGTGCAGGCCAAGGGCATAGAATTAAAAAAGAACGGCAAAGGCTACTTCGGCCTCTGCCCCTTCCATGCGGACAAAACCCCGTCTTTATCCATCAATCCAATCAAAAACCTATGGCAATGCTTTGGCTGCGGCGCTGCCGGAGATACGATCCGCTTTGTGGAGCTGTTCGACCAGGTGGATTTTACGGAAGCGGTCAAACGCCTGTGCGACAACGGCTTTAAAGTCAAGGCTTCGAAGGCCAGGCAGTCCAAATCCAAGAAGATGACGGTTAAAGCGAAAAAATTGGGGTCGGACCAAGCTCGATGCTTATATACCAAGGGTTTAGGCTGAAAAAAGGCCTGTTTTTTGTTCTTAGCGGCCACTTTTTGGGGTCAAAAAGGCCGTTTTAAGGATTTTTCTTTGAGTTTCTGTCTGGCGTGAGAACTGCCGGGTTACATAAGACAATTTTATCAAAGAGGTCGGGGTCACACCTTGAGTGCGGCCGGGCAAGGTCGAGTAGTCCAGCGGGTGAGAAGCCCGTCCCGGAAGGCAGGCCAGCCACCGGGTAGCGAGTCCTTGGAGGCTGTATGGTAACATAGAGCTTTAAGCGTAGGATAGCGAGCAGATAGGCCGTAAGCCGGAAGGTTGAAGGGACTGAGCCCCGTAATTGACGCGATGGGAAGGACGACATTGTTCAAGGACTGGAAGTCAACACAGACATCACCGCTAAAGGCAAGGTGACGGCTGCTTCCCCGGGGTCAGAGACCATGGCATGTCTGACATTATGATTACACGGCAACCCGGGAGGCCCTGTGTCTCTCTCGAATTTGAGAGAGTATGCCGGACAACTGAAGAGGGAGGAAGGCAAATGAGGCACAGGGAGTCGGATAGCCTCATAGTACCAGTGAAGGCGGGTAATGCTGCTGGAGGGAAGGAGGCTACACATGGGAGCGCGGAGTGAGGAAACATCGGCCATTCGCAGAAGTGGGGGACCGGTGGTAACGAAACTGCACCGCATAGCAGAGAAGGCCCGTAAGGAGCCGAGATTCAAGTTCACCAGTCTGTATCATCTGATGAATGAGGAGCTGTTACGGGGATGCTTTAAGCGGCTGAGGAAGGATGCAGCCGCCGGCATCGACAAAATGACCAAAGATATGTACGCCGAGAATCTGGAGGCCAATCTGTCAGACCTGACAGGTCGGTTGCACCGGATGGCGTACAAACCGCAACCTGTCCGGCGAAAATATATTCCAAAGCCGGGCAGCACCAAACAACGTCCCTTGGGGATACCGAGTTTTGAAGACAAACTTGTCCAGGCAGGCCTTGTTCGAATACTGGAATCCGTGTACGAGCAGGATTTCATAGAAGATTCCTACGGGTTCCGACCATCGCGAAGCTGCCATAAAGCACTCAGGGCACTGAGCGAGGCGGTGGAGAACAATCCGGTAAACCACATTGTCGAGGCTGACATTAAAGGCTTCTTTGATAATGTGAACCAGGGATGGCTGATGAAATTTCTGGCACACCGGGTTGAGGACAAGAGAATTCAACGCATGGTGAAGCGTTTCCTCAGGGCAGGGGTGGCGGAGGATGGGAGTGTAACAGTCAGTGACGAGGGCACACCGCAAGGTGGGGTCATTTCGCCACTACTGGCAAACATCTATCTGCATTATGCCCTTGATCTGTGGTTTGAGAAGGTTTACCGCAAGAGCTGTATGGGCTATGCCCGGATAATCCGGTATGCCGATGATTTCGTTGTCTGCTTTCAGTACAAGCCGGACGCGGAACGGTTTCGCGAAGAACTCGGGAAACGGCTGGGCAAGTTCGGGCTTGAGGTGGAGTCGACCAAGACCAAAGTGATGGAGTTTGGGAGGTTTGCCATCCAGAATGCCAAAAGAAGAGGGACAAGGGCCGAAACATTTGACTTTCTGGGCCTGACTCATTATTGCGGAACAAGAAAGGATGGCAAAGGGTTTCGGATGAAACGGGTGACAGCCCGCAAGAAGTTTACTGCCAAGCTCAAGATCTTCAAGGAATGGCTGATGAAGGCCAGGACCATGAAGACCAAGGAGCTTTGGGAAATCGTAAAAGCCAAATTGAGAGGTCATTATAACTACTACGGTGTAACCGACAATCTGCGCGGAATCGTGCGGTTTGAATGGGAAGTGAAAAAGCTGCTGTTTAAGTGGCTGAACCGTAGGGGGAAGAGAAACAGTCTCAATTGGGAAAGGTTCAATGAAATGCTGAAGCGATTTCCTTTACCGAAACCACGGATCAGGGTCAGCATGTTTGGCTTCTCGGTGAATTGACCGTGTGAGGAGCCGTGTGCGTAAATAGCGCAAGCACGGTTCTGAGAGGGGCCGGTGACAACGGTGAAGGCAAGGCGAAAACGGCAGCCACGTAGTAGCCGCGTGCGGCAAGGCGTCAATAAAAGACTGGGTGTTAACGTGTTGTCATCATAGAAGAAGCCGGTCTACTCGACTTTGTGATTTAGAGATAGACTTCTTCCTTATTGGGGATTAAGAGTTGCTGCAATTGTTTCTGCGGTTGCCTGGTTGCGAAGTGCAAGGGGGTGGCGGGGTTTGTGGGAAGGGCGACATATTGAAGCGTTATCGGACGGCATTTTTACGAAACCCCCGGAGGGGATAAGATAAAAAGAAAAGGGGTCATGTCCATTCTTGTGGCATATTGGGGACGCTCCACACATTTAAACATTTGAGATAGTTGTATGATTGACGTCGGTTTAGAAGGATGATATTTTCTTTTAATCGCCGTTTTTGTTTTTATAAGATCGGTTCCATCCTTATTGGGGGCAAGAGTTGATGCTATTATTCCTGCGGTGGCCTGTTCGCGGAGTGCAAGGGGTGGCGTGGTTTGTGAGGAGGGCGACATATTGAAGCGTTATCGGACGGAATTTTTGCCACACTCCCCGGAGGGCGTAAGATAAGGATAAAAATTCTGTACGATAACGGCCCAATATGTAGCAGTGCACAAAGCATGACGGCCCCGCTGCTGGATACGGTACGGCCTGGGCGGGCGGGATATAAAATCAGATCCTTTCCTTAACAAGGGTGGATGGGTGGGAATAGATGTTAAAATCAGACCGGCTGCGCGCGCAGGATGCCGGAAGCCCCGCATGTCGTTCGCGGGGCTGTAGCCCGAGCACGTAGCCGCTCCGATCATTCATAATGATACCGGCAACTGATGATGACAATGCTGTCTTTTTCGATTTTGTAGATCAGCCGGTGTTCTTTGTTAATGCGGCGGGACCAGCAACCGGCTAACTGAAACTTTAATCTTTCCGGTTTGCCGATACCTTCTTCGGGGTGCCGTAAGATGTCCTTAAGAAGCTCACGGATACGCTTTGCCAAGCGTTTGTCTTTATCCAAAAACCATTCAAAATCCTTCCAGGCGTCCTGGGTGAACTGAATTTTCATAGATCCTCGATGGGGAAAGTGACCAGCTTACCGCTTTTTGCCTGCTTTAGGGATTTTTCAAGGTGTGCCCGGTTGGCAGGAGAGCTTAGCAAGTAGGCGGTCTCTTCCATTGACTGGTAGTCTTCAAGGGAGATCAACACGGCCTGTTCTTCTGATTGATTACTGACGATGATCGCCGGTTCGGAGTTTTTACATACGGTATGAATCAGCGACTTTAAATTTTTTCTTGCATTTGTATACGTGACAGCTTTCATAATGTTGCCTCTTTAAATGGGTCCTGTTCCAATAAGGTCCTTGAATCGGTTTTTTAAAATCAGCAGATCGAGCATTTGCTTAGCCAAGCTTTTTTCCTGTTCGGAAAGGCTGTCAAGGGCTTCAAATCGTCGCAAAAGATCCCGATCCTGAATATTGATTTTGGCTGTTTGCCCTTTGGCTTCAAAGGCCATGTAGTCCAAAGAAACATTGAACACTTCGGCCAGCCTGATGAGCACTTCGGTTGAAGGAACATTTGCGCCTCGCTCATAGGCCGAGACCTGTTTTTGATGAACGCCGACCTTCTCGCCTAGTTCAGCCTGTGTCCATCGTTTTTCTTGCCTCAGTTGCCTGATCCGGTCATTTATCGCCATTAGATATCCTCTTAAAGCTTAAAAAGTATTGTTTAAGGGATATGGTAATGCATTATGGTTAAAAAATCCAGATATAGTACAATATATGTATTGACACATGTCGTCAATAGGGTATATGGTAGCCCATAAATAGGATATAAATATTTTCAGTTTAAAGGGGAAACGATGGCTAAAAAGGGGGCCATCAACCTAAGTGACTGTGGCAGGTCCGGTTGATGGCCCGGCGAAACGTCCACGGCGGTGCAAACCGCCCTGAGCCGTTTGCCATATCTATCGCATCTTCTCTTAATTATCAATGAAAGGGGGTGAGGACTTTTGAAAAGTACCTTTGAAGTGACCGACCTGTTTAAAAGCGCTTTTTTTCTATGCATGGGCGGGAGCCTGTCCGAAGTTCGGGTGCGGAATAATGGGCGAAGAATCGCGACCTTTTTAATCACAGGAAGCGATCTGGAGCGTTTGGATTGCGATTATAGGACTGGCCGTGCTCTGGTTAACCCGCTTCAGCTAAGGGAAGCTTTAAACCATCTTCGGGACGTGATGTTCGACAAACTGCGCAACCAAGAGGGGAGAACGAGATATGGCGATAGAAAGAGAGGTGATCGAGCAGGTCAAGCGTATTGACTTGGTGGCCCTGGTGCAGGCCAAGGGCATAGAATTAAAAAAGAACGGCAAAGGCTACTTCGGCCTCTGCCCCTTCCATGCGGACAAAACCCCGTCTTTATCCATCAATCCAATCAAAAACCTATGGCAATGCTTTGGCTGCGGCGCTGCCGGAGATACGATCCGCTTTGTGGAGCTGTTCGACCAGGTGGATTTTACGGAAGCGGTCAAACGCCTGTGCGACAACGGCTTTAAAGTCAAGGCTTCGAAGGCCAGGCAGTCCAAATCCAAGAAGATGACGGTTAAAGAGAAAAAGCTCCTGGCCCGGGTGGTATCTTACTACCAGCACACCTTCTCGCGCCCAGCGAAGCCCGAGTCGTTGGGATTTTACCGAAAGGTAGAAGAAATACGATATTGTTACCCAATGGGTGATCTCAAAATGAGAAAGTCCCATCTGAGCAAAGGTTAGCCACCAGCTCAGTAGCGAGGTCCGCAGGCAAACCCGGTAACGGGCGTCTGGAGCCGGACGGAGCAAGGGCGTAGGCCCTGCATTGAGCCCCGAAATATGTATAGTTGTGGACCGATAGGATAATCGTCCTGATACTAAGGAAGAGAAAGCCGACACTGTGAAGTGAGTGGAAGGCAGAAGTCCTGTGAGCGTTATGGCGAGCGAATAGGACACCACCGGGGTCTGAGACCAGGGCATGTGCTCAAGGGGGTAACTCGGGAACTGGGGAGATCCGAATGCTTCCTTGTACGACACGGTTGGGAGAAACCGTCCAAAGAGTAAAACTCCCGGCTCTGCAACAGACAACCTCCGCTGTGCAGAGAGTTCGAGAGAATTGACGAACGCAGAGAGGTGATACAAGGTATTGGGGGCGGAGTGACAAACGAACAACCCCAAGATAGGCATTCGGAAGTCTTAGTGGATCATAGTACCGATGTTCGGGGAAACCGGGACGGGAAGGTGGGGAAGTTTCGCCCAAGCGACCCACTGTAGGGAAGGTGAAGCAGGGTATAACGTTTCTCTGGAAGGAACTATGGGAGATACACAGAAATCACAAACCATATCAACGAAAAACCAGGGAATTGCGTCGCAGGATGCGTGCGATTCCAGGAGTTGTTCAAACCGTGACGTAAAGGACAATCCACCGCTATTGGTAGGTGAGTCTTCGCTCGTCCGGGTCAAGATGCTGGCAGAGGCGGACCCGCGTTTGGTGTTTACGTCTCTGGCGCACAGGATCGATTTATCCCTGTTGAGAAAGTCATTCCGCAAACTGCACAAGAATGAGTCCACCGGTGTAGACAAGGTGACGGCAAAGCAGTACGCCGTGGATCTTGACGAAAACCTCTATAATCTATATCAACGGCTGTGCAGAGGTCAGTACGTTGCTTCCCCGGTGAAGCGCATTTGGCTGGATAAGGAAGACGGTAAAAAGCGCCCCATAGGGATTACTGCCCTGGAAGACAAGATAGTTCAAAAGGCGGTGGCGATCCTATTGGGTGTGGTCTATGAACCGATATTCCATGATTTTTCGCATGGGTTTCGTCCCGGCCACAGCCAGCATATGGCAATCCACGAACTTCGTGAGAAATGCCGAAATCTGAACATCAACTGGATCTTGAGCGCTGATATTACAGGATTATTTGACAATATTGATCGTAACCTGCTGCGGGATATAATCCGAATCAGGGTGAATGACGGCGGCATTATTCGGCTTATCGGCAAGTGGTTGAACGCCGGTGTAGCTGAAGGCGGTGAGGTCATCTATCCTGAGAAGGGTACTCCCCAAGGTGGGGTTATTTCGCCGACGCTCAGTAACGTTTTTCTGCACTACGTGTTGGACGACTGGTACGTCAAGGAGGTCGGACCACGTTTGAAGGGCAAGTGTTTCCTAATTCGATTTGCAGATGATTTCATTATGGGGTTTCAACTGGAGTCGGACGCTAAGAGATTAATGGAAGCATTACCGAAACGATTCAACCGTTTCAAATTAGACCTTCATCCGGAAAAGACCCGGTTGATTCCATTCGGAAAGCCACCACGGAGCGGGAAGCCGAAAGGAACCTTTGATTTTCTCGGGTTTACCTTTTACTGGGGTAAAAGCCTTAAGGGCAACTGGGTGATAAAGAAGCAAACCGCCCGGAAACGGCGAAACCGCTTTATGCGGATGTTGTGGAATTGGTGCAAAGAAAATCGGCATGACCCCCTGAAAGAGCAGCATGAAATGCTATGCAGCAAACTTCGGGGGTATTACCAATACTTTGGGGTGCGGGGAAACTATAAGGTGCTGGAGGTGGTGTACGAGTTCGCAGGAAAAGCATGGAGACGCTGGCTCGGACGGCGCCATAGGGATGGGTATATAAGTTGCGAGAAGTTCAATCGCATTCTCAAGACCTTTCCCCTGCCGCTCCCCCGGATAGTTCATAATATCTGAACACTTGCAGGGCAGCAAAGTTATGCGCCAATCGGGGTGTCGCCTGATTGGTTGACGGCTCGGTAAAAAGGGCCTGAATCGAGGAACCGGATGCGGGAAAACTGCACGTCCGGGTCTGTGGGGAGGGCGCCGGGTAACCGGTGCCTTTACCCGGAACCCAGGATAGCCGGGGCCTTACGTACCTCAAGCAGGAACGGGGCATCCGGGATAATCAGTCGCTTGGGGACTTCGGCGCGGGATACGTCAACGGCACACTTTTAGAGATCCTCCCCGAGGATCAGGAAGTCATTAGCGCTCTGAAGCGTATCGGCATCCTGAACGAAAAAGGCCATGAGATGTTCTACAACTGCGTGGTGTTCCCGCTTCTGAGCCAAGGGGGCGACGTGGTGAGTTTGTACGGCCGAAGGATTGTGGACGAGCCCGGCAGCGCCCGGCACCTGTACCTGTCCGGTCCCCGGTTCGGTCTGGTCAACCGCCAGGCGGCAAAGCAATCAGAGACCCTGATCCTGACAGAATCCATCATAGACGCCCTGACCCTGTATGACCAGGGCTTTAAGAACGTGATGCCGATTTACGGTGTTAACGGTCTTTTGGAAGAGCATCTTTCGTTGTTTAGCCGAAACATCAAAGAGGCGTACCTTGCCTTTGATGCGGATGAGGCGGGACGCCATGCCAGCGAAGCCGTATCTTTGCGGTTAAAAGAAAAAGGGATTGCAGCCTATCCGGTGCACCTTCCGGCAAAGGATGTGAACGTCTTCTTTAAGGACCATACACCGGAAGATTTTGAACGGCTTTTAAAGGATGCCAATCCCGATGACTTTGAACAATCGGACAGGGCCGGCAACCGGGAAGAAACCCTTTATGAAGAAACCGATCACGGTTTTATTGTGGAATATGGTCCCCGGCAATATGAAATCAAGGGTATCCAACGGGGAGACACACAGCTTAAAGTCACCATAAAAGCATCGGTAAGTGTAAGCGGGCCTTTTGAACTGTCCACCATTGATCTTTACTCGTCCCGTTCCCGGATCTGGTTCGGCAAGCTATGTGCGGATCTGTTCGGAGCCGGTGAAGGGGTTGTAAAGGAGGATATCGGAAAGATCCTCACTTTGGTGGAAGGGTATCAGCCCAAAAAGAAAGAAACCCCGGATCATGAGCCCACCAAGACGGAAAAAGCCCAAGCCCTGAAGCTTTTAAAAAACCCGGCTATGTTTACCGAAATCCTTGCAGACTTAGAAACCATAGGCGTCACCGGTGAAGAGACCAACAAGCTGGTGGGGTATCTTGCGGCCATATCCAGAAAGCTCGATGAACCTTTGTCGGTCCTGATCCAATCCCGAAGCGCAGCCGGAAAATCCACCCTTCAAGACGCCATCCTATTCCTGGTTCCTGATGAAGATTACGTCAAATACACCCGCATCACAGACCAAGCCTTGTTTTATAAAGATGAAGACTCCCTGGTCCACAAGATCTTGGCGATTGAAGAAGAAGTGGGGATGGGCGGGGCTGCATACTCGATCAGAAACATCCAATCATCCAAAAAGATCACCGTGGCGGCCACGGGCAAGGATCCGGGCACCGGGAAAATGAGAACCGAGGAATACACGGTGAACGGCCCCGTGGCCGTGATGATTACCACCACGGCGGCGGAGCTTGAAGGGGAAACCGCATCCCGCTTCCTCTTTTTAACCATCGATGAATCCACAAAGATGACCGATGCCATCCATCGGATGCAACGGGAGGCGGAAACCCTTGAAGGCCTTGTCAGAAAGAAGAAGACCGAGCACATCATCAAAAAACACCACATGGCTCAACGTCTTTTAAAGCCTTTGGCTGTGGTGAACCCCTTCACCAAGTATCTATCCTATCCAAATCGAAGCATCAGAACCCGGCGGGACCATAAAAAATACCTGGGACTGATCCGCACCATTGCCTATCTTCATCAGCATCAACGGAAAATCAAAACTGTGGATGTTGAAGGGCAAAAGGTGGATTACATTGAAGTCACCCTGGATGATATCGACAAGGCCAACCGCCTTGCAAATAAAGTATTGGGTCATTGTCTCGATGAACTTGCCCCACCGTCAAGAACACTTCTATCAAGTATTTACAACATGGTTAAAAAGATCGTTGATAAAAAAGAATGCGGTATTGATGGGGTTTATTTTACACGCCGGATGATCCGGGAGCATGTGGGCTGGACTGATTGGCAGATAAAGGCCCACATCAAACAGCTTGAGGAGCTTGAATATTTGCATGTTCGAACTGGGGCCAGAGGCAAGGAGTACAGCTATGCTTTGAACTATCAGGGGCAAGGTGAAGACAATAATCGATTTTATCTAAACCTGACCCCGGTTGATGAAATCAAGAAGTTGGTCAAGGCTGCCAACTAGGAGGGTGAAAAAGGTAACTAGTAGGGTACTTGGTGGTTTTTGAAAAAGCACTTAACTGCCTGCAGTTAAAAGAAAAAAGAAACAAGTAGGAGTTTAAAGCTGGAAAAAGCCAACGGGGAGGGAGGGGCGAATGCTTGAAGTTGTCGTAGTGATAACCGGGTTCATAAAAAAACTCCAGGCCTCGGGATATGCTGAAAGCACCATCGAGGGCTACACCCGAAACCTCTCCATTTTTGAACGCCATCTTAGCGCCCACGGAATCGATGATCTTAGAAAGGTCACACAAAAAGTTATCCACAAATATCAACAAAGCGTTGCATCAGAGCCCCTTGCAACAGAAAGCAAGGCCATGCGGATTAGACCCGTAAAGCGCCTCTTTGAACATCTGGTGGACACCCATCGGCTTTTAATCAACCCCACCGAAGGCATTGAAGAGACCTGCCGGAAAGGCAGAAAGATAGGTCCGGTGCTGACCGTCGAAGAAGTAAAACGCCTTCTTGCTCAACCCAATCTTAAACTTAAAACCGGTATCCGGGACCGGGCCGTCATGGAGGTACTTTATTCAAGCGGAATCAGGCTTGCCGAGCTATTAGGCCTTGGCACATATGATGCGGATTTAAAAGAGAGGGTGCTGTTTATCCGCAAAGGAAAGGGCCGAAAGGATCGGGTTGTTCCCATTGGTAAAAACGCCGTTAGCTATATCAACTTATATCTAAAAACCATACGTCCAGGATTTCCAGAATACCGGCCAAACGAAACCCTCCTGTTTTTAAACCAATCGGGGCACCCTTTGTCGAAAGGCAGTGTTCAAGGGTTTTTAAGAAAATATCGTTTTGCCGCTGACATCGAAAAGCCGGTATCCCCGCACACGCTTAGAAGGACCTGCGCTACCCATCTTCTTCAGAAAGGTGCTGATATCCGCTACATTCAAAAGCTGTTGGGGCATAAATATCTTCGTACAACCCAAGCTTATACCAAGATCATGCCGGTGGATGTCAAGCAGATGCACCAAAGGACGCATCCGAATAAAGGCGGGATTAAAGGATTAGAGGGGTAAGGGGTAATGAGGATCAAGGATGCCATATCGCTTTATCTGAATCACTTGAAAGCCCTAAATCGATCTGCGAAGACCATCAAAGGGACAAGGTATGATCTGGGGCGGTTTATGCGGTTTTTGGAGGAAGAAAAGGTCTTCACCCTGGATGATCTGACATCGGAGTTGATGGCCGAATACCAGCAGACACTTGCTTTTTCTTTAACTGCAAAACAAACGCTGTTGACGCTCCGGTCCCAGGCCCAACTTTTGGGGGTTGCCAAGGGGTTCACCCGGTTTTTAAAGAAAATGGATTTTCTTATCAGCGATCCCGGAGAAAAAATCAAACTACCAAGAAAGCCCAAAACCCTGCCCAAAGGCGTCTTGACGGAATCTGAAGTCAGGCAGCTTCTACACGTCCCCGACATGAAGACCCCGGCAGGCTACAGGAACCGAGTGATCCTTGAAATCCTCTACGATACGGCCATCCGCCGGGCGGAATTAAGCAACATCAAGTTATCGGACTTAGATCTTAACACCGGCTTTATCCACATTCACGGCAAGGGCAGCAAAGATCGAGTGGTGCCGTTAAGCAGCCGGGTGTGTGATCTTATCAAAAGCTACATCCTCTCGGTTCGTCCTTCTTTTATCCGCACCCAGGACACAGGACATCTGATCGTCAACCGATGGGGTGGGAGAATGCACGGGGACGGCATATGGCGCGTGGTAAAAGAATGCGCCAAACTTGCAGGGCTGAAGAAGAACGTCACCACCCATACCCTTCGGCACACCTGCGCCACGCATATGTTAAAGAACGGTGCTCCCGTGCGTCATCTTCAAGAGATGCTGGGCCATGAGTCCCTTGAATCGACTCAGATCTACACCCACGTGACCATCCAGGATCTCAAGCAGGTTCATGCAAAATACCACCCTTCTGAAAAGATGTAAGAAAATGTAGTGTAGGAAGCGGAGCGTCTGCGTGCTTCCCGATAAATCGGGACAGGCAAGGCTCCAGCCCCGCGAACAACATGCGGGGCTTCCGCATCCTGCGCGCGCAGCCCCGATAAATGCGGGATCTTCGACCGGCTTTATCTTGATCCCCACCCACCCTCCAAAAGGGAAGCAGCCGCCGCCGGATTAGATGGCCCTGACCTCCGCCGACAAACCTGCCCCCTGTCACGCTAAATGCATGTTCTTACATAATCGGTCGTTATCAGACAGTGCGCCTTATTTTATAACAACCTTAAAGGTGGCACCATCTGATAACGCAAGTTTATGTCATCAGGGGCATTTAGCCCGCCAGGGCGCAGGCCCGCCGGCAAAGACCAGGGCCTAAAAAAAGGAAGGCGGCTGATCTGATTTGATGCCCGCCCCCCACCCCTTTGAAAGGAAGTTTGCCTGATTTTATAACGGCGATTAAAAGAAAAGGCTCTTTCTTTTTAACTGCAATAGCATCTTGATTTTAAACGAAATATAACGTAATTTGGTCCCGGCTCTTTGAAAACCTACCTTCTGCCCCTTTAAAAAACAGCTTTCCGGGCACCCATTTTTTTATCACGTTCTATACGGACCAGGAACGGGATCCGGAGAGTGGACTTTACAACTACAACGCTCGCCTATATGATCCCGTCGTGGGGATGTTTATTACTGCTGATAGTATTGTACCTGATCCTTTTGACCCTCAGGCCCTTAATCGTTATAGTTATTGCAGAAATAATCCCTTAACCTACGTAGATCCATCCGGACATAATCCGCTTGTAATTGGTGCAATATTTGGTGCTGTTATTGGTGGTGTAAGTGCGGGAATCAATAGTGATTGGGATACTGGCGCAATGTTGCAAGGTGCTGCGATGGGTGCTGTAACAGGCGCTATTTCTGGAGGGGCTTTTCATGTTGCAGGACAAGCAATCCAAGCGGGGGTATGGACGTGCCCTTTAACCGGGATATCAGTGCAAACGCTAAATCCCTTCCAACAGGCATTAATACATGTTGCTGCGGGTGCTATTTCTGGTGGTATAAATGCTGGGATATCTGGTGATGACGTTGGTTTTGGCGCGTTAAGTGGTGGCCTGTCTGCTGGGATGGCCAAGTATGCTGGCGCCAGTGGCATGCTTGGTAGTAAGTCACTAAGTATGAAGTCCTTTGTTGGGAGAACTATTATTGGAGGTGTTTCTTCCGGCATTGCTGCAGAAATTTATGGGGGTGACTTTGGTAATGGTTTTGCTTCTGGCGCACAAACGGCAATCTATGCATACGTATTTAATGAATCTATGGCTCATAGTGGACGTTGGCGTAGATATATTTTTGAGGTTATTCCTGGTATAGAATCATGGTTTATGGCTGGGGATTATAGAGATCAAATGGTAAGTAAATTTGAACAGGAGCATTCTATGCGTTCAGCAATAGCCCTCACTGTAACAGAGAAAGAAGTCGCTAATGTTTGGTTGCACTGGGCTAAGGGGTATACTAGAATGCACGCATTTTTCCATAGTTACGCTTGGACTGTTGATCAAAATTTTGTGAGATATCTTACAAAAACCTAAAGTAGGCGATTTTTAAAAGAAAAGAGTCCTCAAATGTTGGATAACGTGCTATAATACTTGTCAAAAACCACCAAGTTTACAACAAGATTAAACACAACCAACAGGTAAAGGACTCTATGAGCAAACATAGCAAAAACTACCGGCAAAATGAACTCAAAATTCGACGTATTGAAGCCACTTCTGATCGATTGACCGGCAGGGCGGGGCTGAGCCTTTTCGTGGCTTATATGCATGGCATCCAAATTTTTAGCTGGTTGGATCGCTGGTTCGGTTCCATCCGAAGAAATCGAAAAGGCCTCACAATTACAGAGCTTTTCAAACAAGTGCTTTGCTTTTTTGTCGATGGCAGCAGCCGACGGCTGACCTACTTCGACCAGATTTCTCGCGATGAAGGCTATGCCGGTAGCATTGAGACACCAAAAGAGAACATGGCCTCCTCTTATCAGATCAAGCGTTTTTTTAAAGCATTTGCCTGGACGCGCGTGTTTTTGTTCCGGCGTCTTCTGCAGACTCTTTTTATCTGGCGTTTGCAGATTACTGAGCCCGATGTGATCGAACTGGGTATTGATACGATGGTCATGGACAATGACGATGCAAAATGCCGACATGGCGTGAAACCGACCTACAAGAAGAAAAAAGGTTTTCAACCCCTGCAAATGAATTGGGGACGCTTCATTGTCGATGCGGTGTTCCGCAGCGGAGACAAACATTCCAATCACGGTGATACGGTAGTGAATATGATTAAGCACATGATAATTAAAATCAGAGGCAACTACCGTGAAGATGTGCCGATTATCATCCGAATGGACAGCGGTTTTTTCGATCAAAAGATTTTTGCGCTTTGTGAAATGCTCCACGTCGGCTATGTTTGTGGCGGGAAAATGTATAAAGACATTAAACAGATGGCAGACAACTGGGACGCAACCAAATGGAAACGGTTTGCATCCGGCAAGGCAAAAGCCTGGCAATATACTGAGTTTGGTATCCGGCAAGGCAACTGGAAACAGTTCCGACGCGCGATCTTTTGTCGGCTGATGCACGATGACAGCAAACAGCTTTACCTTCCGGGCTTTCGACCTGACACCATCATCGTCACCAACATCGGTCAAGGCCAGGCAATCGACGCTATGCTTAAAAAAGCAGGAGCGGTGGATTATCTGACCACCAATGGGCTCGTTGCCTGCTATCATGAACGCGGCAGCGACGAATTGGCCAACCGGTCGCTGAAAGATTTTGGTCATGAACAACTGCCCTTCAAGCGTTTTACCCCCAATGCGGCTTGGTATTATACGATGCTGGTTGGTCATTTTCTGCTTGAATCGTTTAAAGAAGATGTCAGTGCCCCAGTATTATCGATTGGTTCCTATGCCTCCACGGTGCGTAGGCGGTTGATCGATATTGCCGGCAAAATTGTCTTTCACAGTGGGGAGACGATCCTGAAAGTATCCAAGGCCTATTTGGAAAACCTTCGCTTGCTGGAGTTGTTCAAACGGTGCCACACAGCACCGGTTATCGAATAGCCGGCAAGAAAAACCAAAGGTCAAGCAAAACCGCTGGTGAAGTGCGCGCGAAAATTGGATTATTGAGCATATCTCCATAATAATTGAAGTCCACGGGACTATTCTCCATGGATTTCTCCTCTGGAGCTGAGTAGCTCGCATTTCTTCTACTGGTTTTGACGCGACTCCTGCTGCATAAAACTAAAATCGCCTACTTTAGGAAAAAGCAATAAAATACAAATTGATATTCAACAGTATGAAATAGCAAAAGGAAATAGAATTCGAAGAAATATGGACCAATAACAATAATAAATATAATATGTAACAAATAAAATTTATAGAAAATATCACTGCTGTCCGGTTAACTGTTAAATGATTACAGATGGTTATATATTTTCTACCGCTTCAACTTGTAATTTTGGCAAAAAAAGTACTACATAAAATTTTCGCTGACAGTTTGGCTAATTTGGACAAATTTGCATCAATAATCAAATAGTTTCAATTGGATATGTTCAATGTTTTTCTTCGCATCCGTCTTCCTGTCGTTTAACTGGAAGATTGATTCGAGTGGTTTTCGTTCAAACAAGTTCACCTCCAAAAAGTGTAAAAGTTGGGAAAGGTTATTTTCAAGGTGAAATCGCTCTTTCATAATTGCTAAAACTAGATAAACAATCATGGAAATCCAGATTTGGGTTTTTACTGCATTAGCGGAGGTTCCATAAAAACTTTTCACCATGAGATTTTGTTTGATCCATTTGAAGAAAAGCTCAATCTGCCATCTGGCCTTGTACAAAGCGGCAACGGTATCGGAAGAAAGTGAAAAGTTGTTCGTAAGGAACACAAGTATTCTGTTTTGCTCTTCATCCCGGAATGTAATGCGCCGTAGGCGTTTCGGGTATTTCGCTTTGGTTTGCTTGCTGAAAAGCAGAATATCCTGATCGCTTCGGACACCCAGGGATTTATCCACCGGACGCGAAATGACACGGTTCCATTTTATCGAAGTTTTCAAACGGGTGACAAAAAAGGCCTTGGTTTCTTCAATTGACCAAAGCCATGAAAAGTCGACATACCCCCTGTCGACCAGATAGATTCCTTGTGGCTCGATCTGGATTTGAGGCGCCGCCTTAACATCATGGACCTTGCCATCCGTGATGTATAAAAAGGCCGGAATATTGCCGCGTAGATCGATCATGGCGTGTAATTTAACGGCACCCTTAGTGGCTCGGAACTTCGCCCATGGGAAAAGAGAAAGGGTTAAATCGATTGTGGAGGCATCCAAGGCGTAGACAGCATTGTCGACATCCATGGCAAGTTGCGTGTTGGCATAAAAGCGCCTGGCTTTCGACATCAAGGATTTTGCGAATTCCTCATAGATTCGGTAATCCCGGCGTTCATTAGCGTCGGCCAATGTGGATCTTGGGCATTGTTTGATGCCGATATGATATAGCTTGTTCGCATGAGCGTTCAGCGCGATGTCGATATCCCGAAGGCTATGCTCTTGTCGTATATGCGCGAAGATCATGCACGCAAGTTGATTCCAACATTTAAATTCCTTGGTGCGGTAATCGCCCTTGTATTTATTGACGATGCTTTGAAACTCGTACCTTGGGAGAAGATCTAAGAATTGGGAGAAGACGTATGAAGGACTGGGCATATCAATTTCCTCATAACCAATTTCATTGATAACCGAATGACTAGGATGCTGTCCGGTATAATTCTCGTTAGAAGAGAAATTATCATGGTGGCTGCATTCGATCAACATAGCGCCCAATACCTTCATTTTAAATTAAATTTATTATAAGTTAAGCTGGTTATGACAAGTTTTGGCCTAAAAATATGATTTCGGCTAATTTTTTTAATCTAAAAATGTAAAATTGTTTATATGAATATAATATATCAATATGTTACACAGTATTAGAAAAAGTTAACCGGACAGCAGTGAGAAAATATAGTTACTTTAAAAGATATGAAAGCAACGATTGAAAATGATTAATTCAATTTTGTCTTTTCTAAAAAGTAAAAGAGCCATCTTGCTGATATTCATAGGAATTGAATGGATTGGGTTATTTGAAATCCTATTCTATAGAGACCATACAGTGGGCTATGCTTTGCCTTATGAAAAACTTTTATTTTTTAGATCAATATCAACATTAGTATACTCAATTCTTGTATTTTTAGCTTTGAAAAACATTAAACTATTTAATTGGATTATGACAGTAGTTTTGTTCTTCAGCGGCTTACATTCTTTGATGGTAGGAGTTTTTCGGTTTGGAGCAAATGAGTTGTTTATCAAATCAATTTATATTGGATTTGGTCTATATTTTATTTTTGGAACTATAATCTTAACGATGACAACATGGACAAGAAAAATTAAAGAAGAGAATGGTGTGACACCCTAAGCGGCAGACGGGACATCCATTAAATTATTAAATTCTGTTGCGAGTTGTTGAATGAAGTGAAGAATTGGGGTCACACCTTGAATTGTGATTAAGAAATATAAAGCTACAATTGACGGCGGTTTAGAAGGAGGATCTTTTCTTTTAGCCGCCGCTTTTTGTTTTTTTATAGAATAGATCTCTTCCTTGTTGGGGCGTAAGAGTTGCTGCAATTGTATCTGCGGTGATCTGGATACGAAGTGCAAGGGGCGGGCGTGGTTTGTGATGAGAGCGACATGATTGCCGCGTTATCGGGACGGTATTTTTACCGCCCTGCCGGAGGCCATTTAATTAACGGCATCGGGGTCAGGGCTCCACATTTGACAAAATGGGGGCAGTTAGAAGGAATGGGGTCACACCTTGAGTGCGGCCGGGCAAGGTCGAGTAGTCCAGCGGGTGAGAAGCCCGTCCCGGAAGGCAGGCCAGCCACCGGGTAGCGAGTCCTTGGAGGCTGTATGGTAACATAGAGCTTTAAGCGTAGGATAGCGAGCAGATAGGCCGTAAGCCGGAAGGTTGAAGGGACTGAGCCCCGTAATTGACGCGATGGGAAGGACGACATTGTTCAAGGACTGGAAGTCAACACAGACATCACCGCTAAAGGCAAGGTGACGGCTGCTTCCCCGGGGTCAGAGACCATGGCATGTCTGACATTATGATTACACGGCAACCCGGGAGGCCCTGTGTCTCTCTCGAATTTGAGAGAGTATGCCGGACAACTGAAGAGGGAGGAAGGCAAATGAGGCACAGGGAGTCGGATAGCCTCATAGTACCAGTGAAGGCGGGTAATGCTGCTGGAGGGAAGGAGGCTACACATGGGAGCGCGGAGTGAGGAAACATCGGCCATTCGCAGAAGTGGGGGACCGGTGGTAACGAAACTGCACCGCATAGCAGAGAAGGCCCGTAAGGAGCCGAGATTCAAGTTCACCAGTCTGTATCATCTGATGAATGAGGAGCTGTTACGGGGATGCTTTAAGCGGCTGAGGAAGGATGCAGCCGCCGGCATCGACAAAATGACCAAAGATATGTACGCCGAGAATCTGGAGGCCAATCTGTCAGACCTGACAGGTCGGTTGCACCGGATGGCGTACAAACCGCAACCTGTCCGGCGAAAATATATTCCAAAGCCGGGCAGCACCAAACAACGTCCCTTGGGGATACCGAGTTTTGAAGACAAACTTGTCCAGGCAGGCCTTGTTCGAATACTGGAATCCGTGTACGAGCAGGATTTCATAGAAGATTCCTACGGGTTCCGACCATCGCGAAGCTGCCATAAAGCACTCAGGGCACTGAGCGAGGCGGTGGAGAACAATCCGGTAAACCACATTGTCGAGGCTGACATTAAAGGCTTCTTTGATAATGTGAACCAGGGATGGCTGATGAAATTTCTGGCACACCGGGTTGAGGACAAGAGAATTCAACGCATGGTGAAGCGTTTCCTCAGGGCAGGGGTGGCGGAGGATGGGAGTGTAACAGTCAGTGACGAGGGCACACCGCAAGGTGGGGTCATTTCGCCACTACTGGCAAACATCTATCTGCATTATGCCCTTGATCTGTGGTTTGAGAAGGTTTACCGCAAGAGCTGTATGGGCTATGCCCGGATAATCCGGTATGCCGATGATTTCGTTGTCTGCTTTCAGTACAAGCCGGACGCGGAACGGTTTCGCGAAGAACTCGGGAAACGGCTGGGCAAGTTCGGGCTTGAGGTGGAGTCGACCAAGACCAAAGTGATGGAGTTTGGGAGGTTTGCCATCCAGAATGCCAAAAGAAGAGGGACAAGGGCCGAAACATTTGACTTTCTGGGCCTGACTCATTATTGCGGAACAAGAAAGGATGGCAAAGGGTTTCGGATGAAACGGGTGACAGCCCGCAAGAAGTTTACTGCCAAGCTCAAGATCTTCAAGGAATGGCTGATGAAGGCCAGGACCATGAAGACCAAGGAGCTTTGGGAAATCGTAAAAGCCAAATTGAGAGGTCATTATAACTACTACGGTGTAACCGACAATCTGCGCGGAATCGTGCGGTTTGAATGGGAAGTGAAAAAGCTGCTGTTTAAGTGGCTGAACCGTAGGGGGAAGAGAAACAGTCTCAATTGGGAAAGGTTCAATGAAATGCTGAAGCGATTTCCTTTACCGAAACCACGGATCAGGGTCAGCATGTTTGGCTTCTCGGTGAATTGACCGTGTGAGGAGCCGTGTGCGTAAATAGCGCAAGCACGGTTCTGAGAGGGGCCGGTGACAACGGTGAAGGCAAGGCGAAAACGGCAGCCACGTAGTAGCCGCGTGCGGCAAGGCGTCAATAAAAGACTGGGTGTTAACGTGTTGTCATCATAGAAGAAGCCGGTCTACTCGACTTTGTGATTTAGAGATAGATTTCTTCCTTATTGGGGCAAGAGTCGATGCAATAGTTTCTGAGGTGGTCTGGTTGCGAAGTGCAAGGGGCGGGCGTGGTTTGTGGTGAGGGCGACATATTGAAGCGTTATCGGACGGCATTTTTACCACCCTGCCGGAGGCGATAAGATAAGGATAAAAATTCTGTACGATAACGGCCCAATATGTAGCAGTGCACAAAGCATGACGGCCCCGCTGCTGGATACGGTACGGCCTGGGCGGGCGGGATATAAAATCAGATCCTTTCCTTAACAAGGGTGGATGGGTGGGAATAGATGTTAAAATCAGACCGGCTGCGCGCGCAGGATGCCGGAAGCCCCGCATGTCGTTCGCGGGGCTGTAGCCCGAGCACGTAGCCGCTCCGATCATTCATAATGATACCGGCAACTGATGATGACAATGCTGTCTTTTTCGATTTTGTAGATCAGCCGGTGTTCTTTGTTAATGCGGCGGGACCAGCAACCGGCTAACTGAAACTTTAATCTTTCCGGTTTGCCGATACCTTCTTCGGGGTGCCGTAAGATGTCCTTAAGAAGCTCACGGATACGCTTTGCCAAGCGTTTGTCTTTATCCAAAAACCATTCAAAATCCTTCCAGGCGTCCTGGGTGAACTGAATTTTCATAGATCCTCGATGGGGAAAGTGACCAGCTTACCGCTTTTTGCCTGCTTTAGGGATTTTTCAAGGTGTGCCCGGTTGGCAGGAGAGCTTAGCAAGTAGGCGGTCTCTTCCATTGACTGGTAGTCTTCAAGGGAGATCAACACGGCCTGTTCTTCTGATTGATTACTGACGATGATCGCCGGTTCGGAGTTTTTACATACGGTATGAATCAGCGACTTTAAATTTTTTCTTGCATTTGTATACGTGACAGCTTTCATAATGTTGCCTCTTTAAATGGGTCCTGTTCCAATAAGGTCCTTGAATCGGTTTTTTAAAATCAGCAGATCGAGCATTTGCTTAGCCAAGCTTTTTTCCTGTTCGGAAAGGCTGTCAAGGGCTTCAAATCGTCGCAAAAGATCCCGATCCTGAATATTGATTTTGGCTGTTTGCCCTTTGGCTTCAAAGGCCATGTAGTCCAAAGAAACATTGAACACTTCGGCCAGCCTGATGAGCACTTCGGTTGAAGGAACATTTGCGCCTCGCTCATAGGCCGAGACCTGTTTTTGATGAACGCCGACCTTCTCGCCTAGTTCAGCCTGTGTCCATCGTTTTTCTTGCCTCAGTTGCCTGATCCGGTCATTTATCGCCATTAGATATCCTCTTAAAGCTTAAAAAGTATTGTTTAAGGGATATGGTAATGCATTATGGTTAAAAAATCCAGATATAGTACAATATATGTATTGACACATGTCGTCAATAGGGTATATGGTAGCCCATAAATAGGATATAAATATTTTCAGTTTAAAGGGGAAACGATGGCTAAAAAGGGGGCCATCAACCTAAGTGACTGTGGCAGGTCCGGTTGATGGCCCGGCGAAACGTCCACGGCGGTGCAAACCGCCCTGAGCCGTTTGCCATATCTATCGCATCTTCTCTTAATTATCAATGAAAGGAGGTGAGGACTATTGAAAAGCACCTTTGAAGTGACCGATCTGTTTAAAAGCGCATTTTTTCTCTGCATGGGCGGGAACCTGTCTGAAGTTCGCGTTCGGAATGATGGGCGAAGGATTGCGACCTTTTTAATCACAGGAAGCGACCTTGACCGGCTGGATTGTGATTATAGGACCGGCCGTGCTCTGGTTAACCCGCTTCAGCTAAGAGAAGCTTTAAACCATCTTCGGGACGTGATGTTCGACAAACTGCGCAACCAAGAGGGGAGAACGAGATATGGGAATAGAAAGAGAGGTGATCGAGCAGGCCAAACGTATTGACCTGGTGGCCCTGGTGCAGGCCAAGGGCATAGAATTAAAAAAGAACGGCAAGGGCTACTTCGGCCTCTGCCCCTTCCATGCGGACAAAACTCCGTCTTTATCCATCAATCCAATCAAAAACCTATGGCAATGCTTCGGCTGCGGCGCTGCCGGTGACACGATCCGCTTTGTGGAGCTGTTCGACCAGGTGGATTTTACGGAAGCGGTCAAGCGCTTATCGAACAACGGTTTTAAATCAAAGCCATTAAAACCCAAACCGGAGAAAGCCCCCTCATTGACCGTCAAGGATAAGAAGCTATTGACCCGTGTGGTCTCCTATTACCAACACACGCTCACCCAAGATAAGGCGGGTATCGATTATCTGAAGGACGAGAGGGGCATCACGAATAATCAGTCATTGAAAGATTTTGGTGTGGGCTACGCCAACGGCACCTTGTTAGAAATCTTGCCCGAGGATGATCAGGTCATTGAGGCTTTGAAGCGAATCGGCATCCTGAACGAGAAAGGTCACGAGATGTTTTATAACTGCGTGGTGTTCCCGCTTTTGAGCGAAGGGGGCGATGTAGTGAGCTTGTACGGCCGAAGGATTGCGGAGGAGCCCGGCAGTGCCCGGCATCTGTACTTGCCCGGCCCCCGGTTCGGTTTGGTCAACCGCCAGGCGGCAAAGCGATCAGAAACCCTTATCCTGACAGAGTCCATCATCGACGCCCTGACCCTGTATGACCGGGGCTTTAAGAACGTGATGCCGATATACGGCGTCAACGGTCTTTTGGAAGAGCATCTTTCACTGTTCAACCGAAATATCAAAGAAGCGTACCTTGCCTTTGATGCGGATGAGGCCGGAAGGCAGGCGGCCAAGGCAGTTGCTTCGCGATTAAAAGAAAAAGGGATTGCAGCCTATCCGGTGGTATTACCTGAGAAAGATGTGAACATCTTCTTTAAGCACCATACGCCGGAAGAGTTTGAACAGCTTTTAAAAGATGCCAATCCGTCCTTACATGCACAATCGGACAAATCCGGCAATCAGGACCGGACCCTTTATGAAGAAACCGATCACGGTTTTATCGTGGGGTACGGTTCCCGGCAGTATGAAATCAAGGGTATTCAACGGGGAGACACGCAGCTTAAAGTCACCATCAAGGCGTCAAAAAATTTGAAAGGAAACGTTCCCTTTGAGCTATCCACCATCGATCTTTACTCGTCCCGTTCCCGGATCTGGTTCGGCAAGTTATGTGCGGATCTGTTCGGAGCCGGTGAAGGGGTTGTAAAGGAGGATATCGGAAAGATCCTCGCTTTGGTGGAAGGCTATCAGCCGAAAAAGAAAGAAATCCCGGATCATGAGCCCACAAAGGCGGAAAAAGCCCAAGCCCTGGGGCTTTTAAAGAATCCCGACATGTTCGCCGAAATTCTTGCCGATTTAGAAACCATCGGGGTAACCGGTGAAGAAACCAACAAACTGGTGGGGTATCTTGCGGCCATATCCAGAAAGCTCGATGAGCCTTTGTCGGTGCTGATACAATCCCGGTCGGCAGCCGGAAAATCCACCCTTCAGGATGCGATTTTATCATTAGTCCCGGATGAAGATTACGTCAAATACACCCGGATCACAGACCAGGCCTTGTTTTATAAGGATGAAGACTCCCTGGTGCATAAGATTCTGGCGATTGAAGAAGAAGTGGGCATGGGCGGGGCAGCCTATTCCATCAGAAACATACAATCATCAAAGAAAATTACGGTAGCTGCCACGGGCAAGGATCCCGGCACCGGCAAAATGAGAACCGAGGAATACACGGTGAACGGTCCCGTGGCCGTGATGATTACCACCACGGCGGCGGAACTTGAAGGGGAAACCGCATCCCGGTTTTTGTTTTTAACCATCGATGAATCCACAAAGATGACTGATGCCATCCACCGGATGCAACGGGAAGCGGAAACCCTTGAAGGGCTTGTCAGAAAGAAAAAGACCGAGCACATCATTAAAAAGCACCACACGGCGCAACGTCTTTTAAAGCCTTTAGCCGTGGTGAACCCCTTCACCGAATACTTGCGTTATCCGAATCGCAGCATCAGAACCCGGCGGGACCATAAAAAATACCTGGGCCTGATCCGCACCATTGCCTATCTTCACCAGTACCAGCGGAAAATAAAGACCGTTGAGGTTGAAGGGCAAAAGGTGGATTACATTGAAGTCACCCTGGATGATATCGACAAGGCAAACCAACTAGCAAACGAAGTATTGGGTCATTGCCTTGAGTGCGGCCGGGCAAGGTCGAGTAGTCCAGCGGGTGAGAAGCCCGTCCCGGAAGGCAGGCCAGCCACCGGGTAGCGAGTCCTTGGAGGCTGTATGGTAACATAGAGCTTTAAGCGTAGGATAGCGAGCAGATAGGCCGTAAGCCGGAAGGTTGAAGGGACTGAGCCCCGTAATTGACGCGATGGGAAGGACGACATTGTTCAAGGACTGGAAGTCAACACAGACATCACCGCTAAAGGCAAGGTGACGGCTGCTTCCCCGGGGTCAGAGACCATGGCATGTCTGACATTATGATTACACGGCAACCCGGGAGGCCCTGTGTCTCTCTCGAATTTGAGAGAGTATGCCGGACAACTGAAGAGGGAGGAAGGCAAATGAGGCACAGGGAGTCGGATAGCCTCATAGTACCAGTGAAGGCGGGTAATGCTGCTGGAGGGAAGGAGGCTACACATGGGAGCGCGGAGTGAGGAAACATCGGCCATTCGCAGAAGTGGGGGACCGGTGGTAACGAAACTGCACCGCATAGCAGAGAAGGCCCGTAAGGAGCCGAGATTCAAGTTCACCAGTCTGTATCATCTGATGAATGAGGAGCTGTTACGGGGATGCTTTAAGCGGCTGAGGAAGGATGCAGCCGCCGGCATCGACAAAATGACCAAAGATATGTACGCCGAGAATCTGGAGGCCAATCTGTCAGACCTGACAGGTCGGTTGCACCGGATGGCGTACAAACCGCAACCTGTCCGGCGAAAATATATTCCAAAGCCGGGCAGCACCAAACAACGTCCCTTGGGGATACCGAGTTTTGAAGACAAACTTGTCCAGGCAGGCCTTGTTCGAATACTGGAATCCGTGTACGAGCAGGATTTCATAGAAGATTCCTACGGGTTCCGACCATCGCGAAGCTGCCATAAAGCACTCAGGGCACTGAGCGAGGCGGTGGAGAACAATCCGGTAAACCACATTGTCGAGGCTGACATTAAAGGCTTCTTTGATAATGTGAACCAGGGATGGCTGATGAAATTTCTGGCACACCGGGTTGAGGACAAGAGAATTCAACGCATGGTGAAGCGTTTCCTCAGGGCAGGGGTGGCGGAGGATGGGAGTGTAACAGTCAGTGACGAGGGCACACCGCAAGGTGGGGTCATTTCGCCACTACTGGCAAACATCTATCTGCATTATGCCCTTGATCTGTGGTTTGAGAAGGTTTACCGCAAGAGCTGTATGGGCTATGCCCGGATAATCCGGTATGCCGATGATTTCGTTGTCTGCTTTCAGTACAAGCCGGACGCGGAACGGTTTCGCGAAGAACTCGGGAAACGGCTGGGCAAGTTCGGGCTTGAGGTGGAGTCGACCAAGACCAAAGTGATGGAGTTTGGGAGGTTTGCCATCCAGAATGCCAAAAGAAGAGGGACAAGGGCCGAAACATTTGACTTTCTGGGCCTGACTCATTATTGCGGAACAAGAAAGGATGGCAAAGGGTTTCGGATGAAACGGGTGACAGCCCGCAAGAAGTTTACTGCCAAGCTCAAGATCTTCAAGGAATGGCTGATGAAGGCCAGGACCATGAAGACCAAGGAGCTTTGGGAAATCGTAAAAGCCAAATTGAGAGGTCATTATAACTACTACGGTGTAACCGACAATCTGCGCGGAATCGTGCGGTTTGAATGGGAAGTGAAAAAGCTGCTGTTTAAGTGGCTGAACCGTAGGGGGAAGAGAAACAGTCTCAATTGGGAAAGGTTCAATGAAATGCTGAAGCGATTTCCTTTACCGAAACCACGGATCAGGGTCAGCATGTTTGGCTTCTCGGTGAATTGACCGTGTGAGGAGCCGTGTGCGTAAATAGCGCAAGCACGGTTCTGAGAGGGGCCGGTGACAACGGTGAAGGCAAGGCGAAAACGGCAGCCACGTAGTAGCCGCGTGCGGCAAGGCGTCAATAAAAGACTGGGTGTTAACGTGTTGTCATCATAGAAGAAGCCGGTCTACTCGACTGAACTTGCCCCGCCGTCAAGGACATTACTCACCGGCATTTATGAGATGGTAAAGGATGTAGCGGAAAAGAAGGATTGCGCCTTGGATGAGATCTATTTTACCCGCCGGATGATCCGGGAACATGTGGGGTGGAACGATTGGCAAATAAAGGCCCACGTCAAGCAGCTTGAAGAGCTGGAATATCTTTATGTGAGAATCGGTTCAAAGGGAAAAGAATACGCTTATGCCTTAAACTATAAAGGCCAGGGGGAAGACAGCGGCAAGCGCTATCTTAATTTGACGCCGGTAGATGAGATTAAAAAGCTGATCAATAAATGAACTTCGAGGGTAAAGGAGCAACTTCGAGGGAGTTTAGGCAACTACGAGGGTACTTCGAGGTTTGTTAAATTAAAGCTATCTATTTGCAGTTAAAAGAAAAAAGCAACTACGTGGTGTTCGGGAGGAAAAAAGCCAAGGGGGAGGGGGGGTATGCTTGAAGTCGTCGTAGTGATAAACGGGTTCATAAAAAAGCTCCAGGCTTCGGGGTACGCTGAAAGCACCATCGAGGGCTATACTCGGAACCTCTCCATTTTTGAACGTTACCTTAGCGCCCAAGGAATCGATGATCTTAGAAAGATCACACCGAAAATCATCCACGAATATCAGCAAGGCGTTGCAGCAGAACCCCTTGCAACGGAAAGCAAGGCCATGCGAATAAGGCCGGTAAAGCGCCTCTTTGAGCACATGGTGGACACCCACCGTCTTTTGATCAACCCCACTGAAGGCGTTGTAGAGACCTGCCGGAAAGGCAGAAAGATAGGTCCGGTGCTGACCGTCGAAGAAGTAAAACGCCTTCTTGCTCAACCCAATCTTAAACTTAAAACCGGTATCAGAGACCGGGCCGTCATGGAAGTGCTTTATTCAAGCGGAATCAGGCTATCCGAATTGCTCGGCCTTGGCACTTATGATGCGGATTTAAAAGAAAAGGTGCTTTTTATCCGTAAAGGAAAGGGCCGAAAGGACCGGGTTGTTCCCATTGGTAAAAACGCTGTTACCCATATCAGATTGTATCTTCAGTCCGTCCGTTCCGGGTTTGCATTACCAAATACAAATGAACCCATCCTGTTTTTAAACAAAAAGGGATATCCATTGTCGAAAGGCAGTGTTCAGGCTCTTTTAAGAAAATATCGTTTTGCCGCAGGCATCCAAAAGCCGATATCCCCGCACACGCTAAGAAGGACCTGCGCCACCCATCTTGTTCAGAAAGGCGCTGATATCCGTTACATCCAAAAGCTGTTGGGGCATAAATATTTGCGGACAACCCAGGCTTACACCAAGATCATGCCGGTCGAGGTCAAAAAGATGCACGAAAGGACGCATCCGAATAAAAGCAGGTCATAGGTTATGGGTGATGGGTATTAGGATAAGACCCACATCCACAACCTATAACCTTTTACCCCTTACCCTTTACCTGATGAACGGAGTGAATCATGAAGGTCAAGGATGCTATCTCGCTTTATCTGACTCATCTCAAAAGCCTTGGGCGTTCTGCGAAAACGGTCAAAGGGACAAGGTATGATCTACGGCGGTTTATGCGATTTTTAGAGGAAGAAAAAGTCTTCACCCTGGATGATCTGACATCGGAGGTGATGGCCGAGTACCAGCAGGCACTTGCTTTTTCTTTAACTGCGAAACAAACGCTGTTGACGCTCCGGTCCCAGGCCCAACTTTTGGGGGTTGCCAAGGGGTTCACCCGTTTTTTAAAGAAAATGGATTTTCTTATCAGCGATCCCGGAGAAAAAATTAAACTACCGAGAAAGCCCAAAACCCTGCCCAAAGGCGTTTTGACGGAATCTGAAGTCAGGCAGCTTTTAAACGTCCCGAACATGAAGACCCCGGCAGGTTACAGAAACCGGATCATCCTTGAAATCCTCTACGATACGGCCATTCGCCGGGCGGAGCTAAGCAATATCAAGCTGTCCGATCTGGATCTTAACACCGGCTTTATCCACATCAACGGCAAGGGCAGCAAAGACCGGGTGGTGCCGTTGAGCAGCCGGGTGTGTGATCTTAAACAGGTTCATGCGAAGTATCACCCTTCCGAGAAGATGTAAGAAGCCTGATTTTGATCCCCACCCACCCGCCAAAGAGGAAGCAGCAGCCGCCTGATTAGAAGGCCTGACCTCAGCCGACAAACCTGCGCCCTGTCACGCTAAATGCATGTTCTTACATAATCGGCCGTTATCAGACAGTGCGCCTTATTTTAAAAAGACCTTAAAGGTGGCACCATCTGATAACGCAAGTTTATGTCATCAGGGGCATTTAGCCCGCCAGGGCGCAGGCCCGCCGGCAAAGACCAGGGCCTAAAAAAAGGAAGGCGGCTGATCTGATTTGATGCCCGCCCCCCACCCCTTTGAAAGGAAGTTTGCCTGATTTTATAAAGGCGATTAAAAGAAAATATTCTTTCTTTTTAACTGCAATAGCAGCTTGATTTTAAAGGAAAAATAACGTAATTTGATCCCGGCTCTTTGAAAACCCACCTCTTGCCCCCATAAAAAACAGCTCTCCGGGCGCCCATTTTTTTTATCACGTTCTATACGGACCAGGAACGCGATCCGGAATCGGGACTCTATAACTACAATGCTCGGCTTTATGATCCGGTTGTTGGAATGTTCATCTCGCCGGATAGTATTGTGCCAGATCTTTATGATCCACAAAGTTTAAATCCCTATAGTTATTGTCGAAACAATCCTCTTGTTTTTCAAGATCCAAGTGGCCACTTCTGGGTAGAAGCCGCATTTTTTGTTGCATCAGTATTATATACCGGTTCACAGACCGACTGGGATCCAAACGCGATGGCAATGTCTGCTGTCACCAGCCTAATATCAGCGGGGGCATTCTATGTTGCTGGTAATATAATTCAAAGCGCAAATTTAGCAACTGCAACCCAGGCGGGATATTCATCGATTGCAGCGGCCGCAGAAGCCGGTGTCGAAATGATGTCCCCAATAGCGCAAGCAGGAATTCATGCAGGCGCTGGAGCACTCTCTGGGGCATTGAATGCGAGTATTACAGGCGGAGACATTGGAAAAGGTGCCATTTCGAGTGGATTATCTGCTGGTATTGCTAAGTTTTCAGGGGGGTACATTTCTGATGACTTCGGTGATCAGCTTGTCGGCCGTGCAGTAATAGGAGGCGTAGTGGGTGGGCTATCTTCAGAAATCTACGGTGGCAGTTTTGGTGATGGGTTCGCAAATGGCGCTATTACATCAGTTGCCGCTTTTCTTTTTAATGAGGGCCTCCATGAGGTCGGTGGTTATAGTCATGGCAATCCTGAAGGTGGCAAAGGCAAATATTCAAAAGAACATGTACATTGGAACAAAGGCAGGAATCCCAGAGGAAAAGGTGGTGGGGCGATAAACAAGGACGGTACTTTAAGGCATGGGAAAAAGCGGCCACCTATGAGAGTAATAAAAAGTCACTGCTGTCCGGTTAACTTTTTCTAATACTGTGTAACATATTGATATATTATATTCATATAAACAATTTTACATTTTTAGATTAAAAAAATTAGCCGAAATCATATTTTTAGGCCAAAACTTGTCATAACCAGCTTAACTTATAATAAATTTAATTTAAAATGAAGGTATTGGGCGCTATGTTGATCGAATGCAGCCACCATGATAATTTCTCTTCTAACGAGAATTATACCGGACAGCATCCTAGTCATTCGGTTATCAATGAAATTGGTTATGAGGAAATTGATATGCCCAGTCCTTCATACGTCTTCTCCCAATTCTTAGATCTTCTCCCAAGGTACGAGTTTCAAAGCATCGTCAATAAATACAAGGGCGATTACCGCACCAAGGAATTTAAATGTTGGAATCAACTTGCGTGCATGATCTTCGCGCATATACGACAAGAGCATAGCCTTCGGGATATCGACATCGCGCTGAACGCTCATGCGAACAAGCTATATCATATCGGCATCAAACAATGCCCAAGATCCACATTGGCCGACGCTAATGAACGCCGGGATTACCGAATCTATGAGGAATTCGCAAAATCCTTGATGTCGAAAGCCAGGCGCTTTTATGCCAACACGCAACTTGCCATGGATGTCGACAATGCTGTCTACGCCTTGGATGCCTCCACAATCGATTTAACCCTTTCTCTTTTCCCATGGGCGAAGTTCCGAGCCACTAAGGGTGCCGTTAAATTACACGCCATGATCGATCTACGCGGCAATATTCCGGCCTTTTTATACATCACGGATGGCAAGGTCCATGATGTTAAGGCGGCGCCTCAAATCCAGATCGAGCCACAAGGAATCTATCTGGTCGACAGGGGGTATGTCGACTTTTCATGGCTTTGGTCAATTGAAGAAACCAAGGCCTTTTTTGTCACCCGTTTGAAAACTTCGATAAAATGGAACCGTGTCATTTCGCGTCCGGTGGATAAATCCCTGGGTGTCCGAAGCGATCAGGATATTCTGCTTTTCAGCAAGCAAACCAAAGCGAAATACCCGAAACGCCTACGGCGCATTACATTCCGGGATGAAGAGCAAAACAGAATACTTGTGTTCCTTACGAACAACTTTTCACTTTCTTCCGATACCGTTGCCGCTTTGTACAAGGCCAGATGGCAGATTGAGCTTTTCTTCAAATGGATCAAACAAAATCTCATGGTGAAAAGTTTTTATGGAACCTCCGCTAATGCAGTAAAAACCCAAATCTGGATTTCCATGATTGTTTATCTAGTTTTAGCAATTATGAAAGAGCGATTTCACCTTGAAAATAACCTTTCCCAACTTTTACACTTTTTGGAGGTGAACTTGTTTGAACGAAAACCACTCGAATCAATCTTCCAGTTAAACGACAGGAAGACGGATGCGAAGAAAAACATTGAACATATCCAATTGAAACTATTTGATTATTGATGCAAATTTGTCCAAATTAGCCAAACTGTCAGCGAAAATTTTATGTAGTACTTTTTTTGCCAAAATTACAAGTTGAAGCGGTAGAAAATATATAACCATCTGTAATCATTTAACAGTTAACCGGACAGCAGTGATAAAAAGTATTAATAATAAATTTGGGTGGAGTATAAAAGGCTTACAACCACTGTTTATTTTTGACACCCAAATTAAAGCAATTGAGAATTATGAAAAATACGGCCAGTTTGAAAAGCCATACAGTTAATAAATCTCATTAATATTTAGAAATTATGAAAAAAATCTATCTTGCAAGAGAATATACTGTTTTTGATACTGTTTTAAACATAAGAATTGATGAAGAAGCAGTATTCGGAACCTTCAAAGAAGCTATAAACTATTTGAAAACGCTTGAGGATAAGGGTGCCAGTGAAAACTTTCTTTTATTTTATCGGCATGAGATTATAGAATATCCGGTTGGGAGAGCCCCTGATGGGGATAAAATAAAGCGGTGGGTTTATAGTATTAACGGCACCCTTATTGAAGAATACCCAGATGAAGGAGATGATAAATGCGATTTTGAACTTATTGAGTTCGATAATAAATATCAAATAGGAGAAATCGTCTATATAAAGCCACAATATTATGAACGCTATTCGCCATTTGTGAAAGGGGTGTACGGTGTAATTGGTTCAGTCCCAGCCAAAAAAGAGGAGTGGATAGAAAACGGTAAAGAGATCTCAAAATGGGATGGGCAGTATGTTATTCATTACATAGACGATGATGGGATGTTAGAGCATGTCCATGCCTATGAATGCACTTTAAAAAAGCCTAAAAATAGATTGCCTGAGGAGTTGAAGTTCTTAAAGCTTTTCTCAATGCACCTAAAAGGTGTCAAAAAAATACCCGATGACATATTAAATAAAATAGTTGAAAATGAAATTTACGTAAAAAATATAAAAGCTTTTGACTTCAAAAAAGAGGGCCACTAGGGGCGTCCATTAAATTAAAAAGGACACCGGGGATCTTGAATCTTGACAAAATGAACGGCGGTTGAGAGAGACTTTTTCTTTTAGCCGCCGTTGTTGTTTTTATAAGATAGATTTCTTCCTTATTGGGGGCAAGGGCTGATGCAATTGTTTCTGTGGTGGATTGGTTATGAAGTGCAAGGGGCGGCGTGGTTTGTGGGAAGGGCGACATATTGAAGCGTTATCGGACGGCATTTTTACCACCCCCTCGGAGGGCGTAAGAAAAAGACAAAAATTCTGTACGATAACGGCCCAATATGGTGCGCCAAGGAAGCTTGGCATTTCTTGCGGGGTGCAAGTCCCCGTCGGGTAAGGGTTAGCCACCCACCCGTACCGAGTGTTGCGTGTGTGGCGGAGTTCTGGAATTTGGAGCGAACAAGACATGCGAAGCGTACACAGGGAAGCCTGCAGACCGCAGGGCAGGCCGCACTGCCTGAGTCTCTAATGCAGCCTCGTGAAACGTATAAAAGCGGATGGCGACAGTCTCATATTACTGGAAGCCGACACAAAGGAATCGATAGCCTCTCTGCAGGGCTTGCCCTGGCACTGAGCACAGGCGAGATTCCGGAGGGTCCGCCGGGGTCATCGAGGAGGTGGTATGCAGGTATAGAAATGTCAGGAACTCGGAGTCTTCGCTTACCTGGGAGACCCTGTGGAGTCCCGGGCAAGGAGCGGCGAGCCGGTCCGTTCCGGGTAGACCTTAGGCGAGTGAAATGCGAGCCGGGCCGATGCGCTGCAGGGAGTCGGATCACCCCATAGTACTCTGAGACGGTAGGGCCGATCACACGCTTACGCACGGTTACGGCGGTGCAGGCATGGGGAAGGGGGTGACGGCAATACGTAGTTCTCAAAGGAAACATGTACCGGACAGGTAGGGCTGGAGAAATACATGCAAACCTCACTGGGAAGAATAGCGAACAAGGCAAGGCAGAGCAGAGGGCACCGGTTTCAAAATCTTTACCGGCTACTTGATGAGCAGTTTCTTGAACAGGTGTACCATCGCCTGAACAAGGCTGCGGCAAGCGGCGTAGACCGGGTGACGTACCAGGCGTACGGCAAAGGTCTGAAAGAGAACATTGCCGGGTTGGTCGAGAGGCTGAAAAAGAAAGGCTACCGGGCCAAGTTGGTCAGAAGGAGGCTTATCCCCAAAGGAAACGGTAAAGTTAGACTCTTGGGGATACCTGTTTTGGAGGATAAACTTCTGCAAACAGCAGTTGGATTGATATTGCAGGCCATATATGAGCAGGTTTTCCTGCCATGCAGTTATGGGTATCGTCCCCAAATCGGTGCCAGGGATGCGGTGGAAGAGCTAAGCGCCCGGCTTCAGTTTGGGAAATGTGGCTATGTTGTGGAGGCGGATATCAAGGGTTTTTTCGACAACATTGATCATGGCTGGTTGCTGCGCATGTTGGAGGAAAGAGTTGACGATAAAGCGCTTTTGCGGCTGATCCAAAAATGGCTCAGGGCAGGTGTCCTGGAGGAAGACGGCAAGGTCACAAAGCCGGAGTTGGGTACGCCGCAGGGCGGATCGATATCACCGGTGCTTGCCAATGTCTATCTTCATTACGTGTTGGACTTGTGGTTCGAAAAGGCGGTAAAGAGTCGTTGCGAGGGGGAATCCCTGCTGATCAGGTACGCAGATGACTTTGTGTGCTTGTTTCAGTTCAAGCGGGAGGCAGATCGGTTCTATGGTGTGCTACCCAAAAGGCTATGCAAGTTTGGGCTGCAATTGGCGCCGGACAAGACCCGGATACTTAGGTTTAACCGTTTTCGCAATATCAATGGGAAGCGGTTTGAGTTTTTGGGATTTGAGTATTATTGGGGTACCAGCCGGAAAGGCAATGCGCAGCTATATGCCAGGACCTCCCGGAAAAAGCTGCGTAGCAGCCTGAAGGAATTTTTTCAATGGTGCCGGCGAAACAAAAGTCTGGGTAACAGGAAAATTTTTGCCGGTGTGAATGCTAAACTGCGAGGGCACTACAATTACTATGGTGTTCGAGGCAATTATAAAAGTTTGGAGAGTTATTATCATCGGGGAATGGTTATTCTCCGTAAGTGGCTTAACAGGCGGAGCCAAAGGCGGGGAAGCAGTATGGAGAAATTACGTAAGCAACTGGAGATCTATCGCATAGAACGACCACGGATAGTTGTCAAACCGCCTAGGGTCGACCAACTGCTATTGTTTTGCTGACTGCGGAAGCGAGTATTGCTGAGGAGCCCGGTGCGGGAAAACCGCACGCCGGGATCTGAGCGGGGGGCGTCGGGTAACCGGCGTCCCTACCGTGACTAGCAGTGCAAAACCCTGGCGGCTCCGTAATTGGATACAGCACAGACCATTTGATCGGGATCTCGGATCTTACCGATCGCCCGATTTTCTCTGTTTTGACGCGATAATCAAGGCTCTGGTTTTATCTGCCTTAATAAACCCAGAAACGGTTCGATCCGCAGCCGGTGATTTTCCGGCACCATCAGGATACGAAGGGGGACATTGGGCAGCATTCCCGGTTGTGGGTGGCCCAGTCCATGGTTCAAATAGGCTTCACGGTGCCTTTCTTCTGCCAGCCAATTGACCGCATCAATTAAATTTCCAGTACCGCCGGTAATGTCCACATGCTCGATGGTCTGAAGGACAACCGTGTGAACGGACATATGGAACGGGTCGACATCAGCGTGACCGGTATCGGCGCACCGGTTCGATGAAATAAAACAGCGGCACCCGAAGGGCCTGACATCATAGATGGCGCAGGCATCGTTTTCAAGAAAGGGGCAGGGGCGCCAGGATGGGTCGCTATGTTCTTCGGGAAGCGGCTTTCCTTCGGCACATCGCATGGCCATCCCGTTGGTTGTCACCTGGGGTTCATATTTGGGCAGCCCCGCCATTTCCCGGCACCGTTCCAGGAGATGCTGTTTGTCTTTATAATGGGCCAGCAAATGTGTTATGACAAGATGTGCTTCAAGGGTCGTTGCGGTCACATTCCGCGTACAGCAATCCGCACAATATTTTTGGCATGCCACATCCCAGGATGCGGCATAGGTATGATAAGCATCGTAGATTTTTTTTAAAAGTTGAGTTTTTGTATCGATCTGTTGCATGTCATTTTTTACCCTTATAAAGGCGTTTAATCCGTTGCCATCAAGGAGGCCTCCATGGCAAGTTCTGTTTATTTTATGGCGTTGCGCGCCACGTACACCGAGAGTCTTTTGAAAAAACTGGACAAACTTATCACGACCGCCGGACTTTCACAAATTATATCCCCCCGGGACCTGGTGGCGGTGAAACTTCATTTCGGGGAGCCGGGGAACGTGGCTTTTATTCGCCCCAATTTCTTGCAGACCATTGTTTCGGCGATCAGGGAAGCATCGGGAAAGCCTTTTTTAACAGATACCAATACCCTCTATGTGGGGAGTCGATCGGTTGCACCGGATCATATTACGGCTGCCATTAAAAATGGGTTTGCCTATGCAGTGGTGGATGCCCCCATTGTAATTGCCGATGGCCTAAGAGGCGTCAACGAGGTTGCCGTGGCGGTATCTCAGAAGCATTGTGAGACGGTTTACATCGCCGCGGATATTGCCAATGCCGATGCCATCGTGTCGGTGGCGCACTTCAAGGGCCATGAGCTTTCCGGTTTTGGGGGAAGTCTCAAAAATATCGGGATGGGCGGAGCGTCCCGGAAGGGTAAGCTTGCGCAGCATTCGAGTGTGGCGCCCAAGGTAAAACGAAAAAGATGTGTGGCCTGCGGCGACTGTATCCGCCATTGCAGCCAGCATGCCATTCTTCTCAAAGACAAAAAGGCCCAAATCCGTTCGGATCGCTGTATCGGGTGTGGGGAGTGCATCATTGTGTGCGCCAATGAAGCTGTTCAGATCCAGTGGGACCCGTCGACCCTGCAATTTCAGGAAAAGATGGTGGAGTATGCCTATGGGCTGCTTCAGGAGAAAAAGGACAAATCGTTTTTCGTCAATTTTATTACCAATGTGTCGCCGGCCTGTGATTGTGTGCCGGCAAATGACGCGCCGATTGTCAGGGACATTGGTATCCTGGCCGGCACTGATCCGGTGGCGCTCGATCAGGCCGCCGTTGACCTTGTAAACAGTGAGCCGGCACTGGCGGGTTCATGTCTTACAGAACGGTTGCTTCCTGGGGAGGATAAATTCAGAGGGGTCTACCCCAAAATAGACTGGTCAATCCAGCTCGACTATGCCGAGCAGTTGGGCCTTGGCAGCAGGTCTTATTCACTTGAAAAGATCTAATTTGTCCCCCCTCTCAATTATTTCCTCCTAAACGATCAGGCTAAGGGCTTTTTCCGCGATGCTGGTAAGGGGAAGGACCGTGTCTGCGGCACCTATTTTGATGGCTTCCTTGGGCATACCAAACACCACACAGCTTTTTTCATCCTGTGCAATGGTTTTGGCACCGTTTTCTTTCATTTTCAAAAGGCCTTTTGCGCCATCCGCTCCCATGCCGGTCAGAATAATCCCCACGGCGTTGGCGCCGGCATAGTCTGCCACAGAATCGAAGAGCACATCCGCCGATGGGCGCTGATGATGAACAAGGGGGCCCTGCTTGACCGTTACGTAATAGCGGGCACCACTTCGTTTCAACAGCATGTGGTAATTTCCGGGGGCAATCAATACCTTCCCATTGGAAATCGTATCCCCATCCCTGGCTTCCTGAACGGTCATTTCACAAAGACCGTTCAACCGCTCTGCAAAAGAGGTTGTAAATTTAGCAGGCATGTGCTGTACCACCAGAATGCCGGGCGCGGTGGCCGGCATGCTGGTCAATACGACCTTTAAAGCTTCGGTGCCGCCGGTGGAGGCGCCGATAGCGATAATTTTATTGGTGGTTTCCAGCAGTGCTTTGGAAGAGACCTTTGCTTTTCTTATGGGGGCTGGCTCAGCGACCGGACCTTTTTTATCAAATTTCACATGGGCTACTGCCCTGATTTTATCTGCCAATTGTACGCTCATATCTCCAACAGAATAGGATACAGATGGTTTCGAGACCACTTCAAGCGCGCCGATGGAAAGGGCTTCAAGCGCCAGTTGACTCCCCGTTGGGGTCAATGAGCTGACGATGATGACCGGAATGGGATAATAGCGCATCAACTTTTTTAAAAAGGTGATGCCATCCATCCTCGGCATTTCAATATCGAGTGTCAACACATCCGGTTTCAGACGAACAATCTTGTCCCGAGCGATGTACGGATCCGGCGCCGTGCCAACGACTTCGATTCCCTTTTCTTTTGACAGTTCTTCGCTAAAGACCTTCCGGACGATGGCCGAATCATCAACGACGAGCACTCGTATTTTGTTTTCCATAAATATCCATATGGTCGTTATATTTAAACAGAATAGACTGCATAGAGTCCGATATTACCATCAGGTGTTTCAATGCCTAGAAAGATATTTTCAGTGCCGGGGGCCGTTTCCTGATCAGGTAACGAGCCTGTTTCCAGAATTTCAGGGATCCCAAGGTCAAACACTGCCTGATCATCCAGAATACTGAAGGTGTTACCGGCAACCATATTAATTGCCTCTGAAGCGGTGCCAGACAAATGGGTCTCTGTCACATCCTCTTCGGTGACACTCATAAATGTTTGGGTCATTCCCTTTAATATGTTCTCAGGAATCATTAACTGAAAATTGCCGGATAAGGGGCCTGAAAAGGTGATGTTGCTGACCGTAAGGTTGTTTGTTGTCGTGGTGGTGACAAAAGATGACAACTCCGCATCATCGGAAATGTCAATGGTCATAAAGAACATGGTTTCCAGGACCTCAGAAATCGAGGTCGTCATTGCTGTCTTCAAAGCTTCCTTCATCTTCCACTTCTCCTAAGATTTTGATCAGTTCACTTCGAATGGCTTCCGGTGTGAAGGGTTTTTTAACATAACCGGCAGCCCCTCTCGTGATAAATTCATCCACCTTTTGCTTGCTGCCTTCAGTGGTAACCACCAGAACGGGAATGGCATTCAGAATATCATCTTTTTTCATTTCCTGAATCAATTCCATTCCATTCATATCCGGCATGTTGTAGTCGGTTATGACCAGGTCCAGCCATTCGTTGCGGAGTACTTCCAAAGCTTCTTTGCCATTGGCTGCTTCCAGGAATTCAGCCTCAGTAAAGCCGGAAGCTTTTATCGACCTGATGATAATTGACCGCATGGGAAGTGAATCATCCACCACTAACATTTTATATGACATGACATTCCTCGTTCATAGAATTTTCAACGCCCTTTTCAAACGGATTTTATAAGTTCTTCTACCTTCGCAATATTTTCACCAAACCCGGCGATGATTTCCTGAAGGTCCTTTTCTGTAAATCCAAGATCTTTGATAACCTGATCATAAAACCGATAGGCAAGTCCATCTGACCCGACCCCGATACCCATCATCATGCAGATGATGTCTGACAGATATACCAAGCAGGTTTCCAGGTCTGAGCGGGCCCGATCATCTGACAGATGATGGTTTTGAATGATGTAAACCATCTTTTCACTGAATTTCCAGTTCGATGCCACAAGGCCACCGAGTTCGGCATGGTCAGCACCAATAACTTTCTTTTCCGCTTCCTTAAAGCTGAGACCTTGATTTTGAACAAGGTCGTTAATCTTGGCAAACGAGTCGCCCACAAAACGGTTTAAAATGACTTTGCCGATGTCCTTCAACAGTGCAGATGTGAAGACAAGTTGGGTTGACGGCAGTTGTTTTTTTTGAGCTAGCTCCCGGGCAATCAATGCTGAGGAAACCGAATAGCGCCACAGATCCCCCTCATCGAGGCCATATCCTTCCTGTTTTTTCTTGAGGTTGGCCGCACCGCTTTTAAGCAAGACAATGTCCAGGACTTGCTCTAATCCAAGTAATGCCACGGCATCATGGACAGACTCGACTTTCCGGGACAATCCAAAATAGGCGGAATTGCATACCCGGAGGATATTAGCCGTGGTCATGGGATCGTAAAGGATAATATCCGCCACATCCGATAGAGAGGCGTTCGGATTTTCCACCGTGGCCATGATCTGGTTCGTGATTTGAGGGATCGGCGTCAAATTTTTAATTTCTTTAATTAATTCCTGTATGGCGCTCATAGGATTCTCTCTTCTTTACCAGATATTTTAAGATACATGTTCCCGGTGGCAATTTCTATTCGAATGGTCCGGTTAACATTCCCCCCAACGTCTTCAAATTCGGTCATGACCTTGTTTTTCCAGAAAATTTTTCGAACGGCCATGTGATTCCGTTTGCCGATGTTAAAAAACCCTTTTTGGTCCAGAATCTGGGCGCCGCCCACCACAGCCACTTTCATCCGCTGTTTTTTGGCGCCGAGCTGGTAGGTGGCCTTGAAAAGTTGGGGAATCCCGGAATCGGCAAACATAAACGGATTCTTTTTGGCCTTTTCCAGGTCCAGGCTGGATTCCGGCAGCATGTAATGCAGCATTCCGCCGGCTTTGGCTACAGGATCATAAACGGCAATGCCGATGCATGACCCCAACGAATAGGTAATCAGGGTGGCTTCTGGGTTATCGCTGGTTTTCATGTCGGAAACACCTACTATGATCTTCACAAAAGCACCCCAATTTTACGTTGCACTAGAAAATATGCCACAATCTGTTTTCACCTCTTTGTAATGCCGTTGCCAACCAATGTCTAAAACCGAAAGATGAAATAAATTACTGGTCTTCGGATTTTGGTCTCAGTTCTGGTTCAGCATTCGCTTTGCCGTCTTTTTCCGTAAGAGTTTGCTTGTCTGCGAGATCGAATAAACCGGCAATGTCTAAGATAAGCCCCACGCGGCCATCTCCTAGAATGGCACCACCTGCAAGCCCCTTGGTCCTTTTCAGGGCCTCCCCCAGGCTCTTTATAACGATTTCTTCCTGGCCTAGTAACTCATCCAGTAGAAGACCTCGTTGTTCTTCTTTGTTTTCCACGACCACCACCAATCCATCCCAGGGATCTACTGCATCTCCATCTACCTTAAACAGTCTGTCCAGGCGAATCATCTGGATCAGATTGCCCCGGGCCATCACCATTTCCCCTTTTCCTTTAACGGTGAAATAATCTTCTTTTTTAGGCCGGAACGATTCCAGTATGGCCATGGTGGGTACGATATACCGCTCACTTCCAACACGAATCAGCATGCCTTCGATAATGGCCAACGTCAACGGAAGGCTGATGACCACTGTAGTGCCCTTTCCTTCCTGGGACTGGATATCAACGCGGCCGTGGAGTTTCTCAATTCCCTTTTTAACCACATCCATCCCGACGCCGCGACCGGAGACATCGGTAATTTTTTGAGCGGTTGAAAACCCGGGATGAAAAATCAGCTGAAAGATTTCCGAATCGGTCATGGCCGCATCTTTTTCGATAAGCTTCGATGCGAGGGCTTTTTCCAGTATCCGTTCCTTGTTGAGTCCCTTGCCATCATCTTCTATTTCGATGACGATATTGCCGCCTTTATGGTAGGCGCGAAGTTGAACCGCTCCCTTTTCAGACTTGCCGGCGGTTTTCCGTTCATCAGGCGTCTCAAGCCCGTGATCAATGGCGTTTCGAATCATATGCACCATTGGTTCATAGAGTTCGTCCACCACATTTCGGTCGATCTCCGTCTCTTCGCCAGACATTTCCAGGCTCACCTTTTTCCCGGTACTTCGAGCAAGGTCTCGGACCAACCGGACCATTTTCTGGAAAGTGGACTTGATCGGCACCATTCGCATCGACATGGTTGTTTTTTGAAGGCTGGAAACAATTTGATTCAGCTGGCTGAAGTTTTGATGAAGCTGCTGGTCGTTGATTGACTGAATATGCGTGTTTTGTCGGAGCATGGACTGGGAGATAACCAACTCTCCGGTCAAGTCGATAAGATTGTCAAGTTTCTTGATGTCGACCTTCACCTGCAAGTCGGTGAGACCGGTACGCTTTTGGTCCCTTAATGCGGATATGACTTCTTTGGATTCGGTGGCCTTGTCTTCGATCAGGATGGCGCCAATTTTTTTGCCTGGTTCCGTTTTTTGCTTTTCAAGCCCTTTTTCAAGGTCATCGTCCTTAAGGGCGCCTTTTTCAATCAGACGTTCTCCAAGCGGGACATTTCCATCAATGGCCACCTGTTTGGCTGCCTCCACCTTTTCAATGATCGGGGCAATGTCGATATCTCCCTCGATATTCGGGTCATTGGATGATAGGGCGTTTTCCACGTTGGTGACCATCTGCTTGAGAGCGTCCACCGATGAAAGGACGGTATCCACGATAGCGTCGTTTATTTTGAATTCACCTTGCCGGGCGCTGTCGAGCAGGTTTTCAGTAGAATGAGACAATCGGTTTATTTTATTGAGACTTAAAAAACCGGAGACACCTTTGATGGTATGAAACGGGCGAAAAATGGCGTTGATGGTTTCCTGGTTTGTCGGGTCCTCCTCAAGATCAACAAGGCTTACTTCAATGGACTCAAGATTTTCCATGGATTCAGCAACAAAATCGGTGAGGATTTGGACGTCTTCTTCTGATAGTTCCCGTTCAGGGACCTGGGGGGCTGGTTTTTCCACTTCTTTTGAAACGTTTCTGCCCGGGGGGGTTTGGGCCTGGACGGTCGGTCCGTCCGTGTCCGTTTCATATCCCAGCCTTGCCAAAAGGGCCTGCGTATTTCCTGTATATTCTTCTCCGTGTTCAACGGTACGGCAAATTTCCTGCATCAGGGTGATTGCGTCCTCCACCGGGGCGATGTCACTCTCCTGGTCCAGAATTAGTTTTTCCGTATATTCCTTTAGGCCATTTACAAGCTCAATCAGGGCGAGGTTATTAATAGACTCAGCGTGCTGTTTCAAAGAGGACAAAATATTTAGAACCTCTCCCATGGCAGGAATATCCCCTGGATCAAGTGTCACCACTCGTAACGCAAGCTGTTCAATTTCCGCTTTGACTTGTTCCATTTACATTTCTCCCGGATGGTTTGGTTGGTGGAATACGGATGGTCAGGTTACAATTTTTTCAGAAATCTATTTCATAAGGTCCTCAAAAAGTCAAATAAATCAGTATTGATATATGCCGTTACGATTTCTGATAGATAGTCGGTTGTACATATTTAAACTGATGTTGGGTGCCCATGAGGCTTTCGGAATGTCCGATAAAAAGGTAACCGCCGTTCACCAGGCAATCATAATATTTATTTACCAAATTGTTTTGGACCATTTTATCGAAGTAGATCATGACGTTCCGGCAAAAGATAACATGAAATTCACCGGCAAAAGGAAACGGATCCATCAGATTGAGGCGCTTGAATTCGATGGCATTGCGAATGAATGGTTTCAACCTGTAATGGCCTGCCCATTGCCCCTGACCGCGCTGAAAATATTGCCTTAGGACCGGGTTGGGAATACTTTGAATCTGTTGATCGAGATAAACACCTGAGGCTGCTGACGATAGCACCTTTGTCGAGATGTCTGTGGCCAGAATTTTAAAATCAAAAGAGCTATTATCTTTCATGAACTCATGGAGACAGATGGCCAACGTGTATGGCTCTTCACCGGTTGAACAACCCGCACTCCATATTTTCAGGGGCTTTGATCGAGAGGTACTGTGTTTTTGAAGTTCTGGCAGTGCCGTTTTTTCTAAAAATGCGAAATGCTTGGGTTCTCGGAAAAAACTGGTCAAATTGGTGGATATCGCATCGAGCATATTGACGAGTTCTTCACCCGAATCGTCTTCCATGAGGAATGTATAATAATCTTTGAAGCGGCGAATGTTTTTAGCGCGCAGACGTCTGCTAAGGCGCGAGCGAACCAACTCCCTTTTGCCTTCATGAAGGTTGATACCGGCTTTGTCATACACCAGCCGACTGAACAGGCTAAATTCTTTATCCGATAGTTCTGAATACATCATCAATTTGATTAGCCGCCAAATTTGGTTAGTATCACTCCTGCTCAGCCATTAAGGCAAAATGCACCGAGGGTGTATTTAACGGATTTATAAATTGTTATCAAGCCCTTAGTTAATAAAATCCCCACTTTTTGATAAATTGTGATAGGGGGTAAACGGTCGATGACGTCGAGATCGGTACCCATCCCCTAAGCATCGGGTCATCCGATGCACAGTAATTTTTGTGCATTTGTTCCACAGATTTTTTTCACTTCTTCGTCAGACAGCTTGTTGTTTTCAATGTCCTTCATATACCTGCGGGGTCCTAATAACGGGTAGTCGCTTCCAAAAAGGATTTTATCCGCACCGACGATGCCGGCTGCTACCCGATAAATATCGGGGTCGTACAGGAAGGGAGATGCCGCGGTATCAAAAAAAACATTGGCAAGATAGTTCTTCACCTCTTTTTTCATCATGGCATAAAAAAAAATGCCCCCCCCCCAATGTGCCAGTACAATCTTATTTTCTGAGAATGTTTGCGTCAGCCGATAAATTTCCGAAAGGGTAATGGGGCTTTTCCCCGGATATGCATGTCCAATGGGTTCATTTGTATGAATGAGAACAGGCGTTTGCCGTTGCCTGCAAATTTCCATGATCGGAGCCAGTTGATCCAGGGCCGTTTCATCGATACCCGATTCGTAAAAGGCCAGTTCGCCAACACCGGACATGCCAGCGCTCAAGCACCGTTCAACTTCCCTGGCTGCATGGGGGTGGGCTGGGTCCACACAGCAGAAACCGATCAGTTGCTTCGGGTACCTGCTGACCGCTTCCAGGATGTAATCATTCTGTTGGATCACCGTGTCGATATTTCTCCACGGAAATCCAAACACAACCGAAACATCCACCCCTTGTTCCACCATGGCGTTGACAATTTCTGTTGCGCCGATAATTTTCGACTTGATAGGCCGATAAAGTAACTCAAATGCCGGTTCGTTGTGGAAGTAGGTTTCCCGATTCTTTTGTACGGAGGGGGGCAAAATATGCGTATGAAAATCGACAATCATGATGCAATGCGTCCTTAATCGTAAAAGCCAAAGCCCATCTATCTTTTGCGCGCTTGCATTGTGCCGGGTAATTATATAAAAGGCAAGGGATTCTTACGTCCCATGTCGTTCATCTATTGATAAACAGCCTTTGGGGGATAAACGGCCTTTGGACATTTCATAGGTATGGTATGGTTTATGGATGATTCGTTCCTATTTGAACGCCACGTCGTTTTAGTTGCCCCCGATGTTCATTGGAACACCGGTAACATTGGGCGGACTTGCCTCGGTGCAAACGCCTTTCTCCATCTGATTAAGCCGCTCGGTTTTTCCTTGGACAGCCGGCAGGTAAAACGGGCGGGGCTTGATTACTGGCACCAGGTGAACTATTCGGTATGGGACGATTTTGAATCGTTTCGGCAGGAAATGAGGCCAGGGCTCACCGAAATCGCCCTGTTTTCAAAAAACGGGACAACGCCTTTTTGGGAAATGCCGCATTTTAAACGTGTTTTTCTGATATTTGGGTCAGAAACCAAAGGTCTCCCAGATGCCATTCTCAAAGAATATCCAAACGATATCTATCATATCCCGATTACTTCCGAGATTCGAAGCCTAAACCTTTCAACCGCTGTTGGTGTAGCCCTCTATGAAACCTTACGCAATAAAAGAGGGCTCCATGCCTACCTTGGAAAATAAACGCCATTTCGTCTGTTTTTATTGATATTGCCTCACAAATCCCTTGCTTGATTTTGCCTGATGCCTTGCGGTAATGTTTAGTATGGGAAATTTCAACCCCAATCTTCCGGCAGAAGGGAAGTTGCCCAATCAGGAGTCCATGCGTCAACACGAAATTTTTTACTCACCGCCCGCCAAAACCGGTGGTTTTGATGAGTTAGTGCATACAGCCGATGTGGCCCTTCATGTTTGGGGTCAGAACTTTGAATTGCTACTGGCATGGGCAGCGGTAGGACTGAACAGGCTTATGTTTAGCGGTGATGTGGGGCCGCCAACGATTGTGAAGCGGGTGACGCTCACTGCCTTTGATAAAGAGAGCCTTTTGGTCGAATGGTTGAGTGAATTGGTGTTTTGGGCTGAATCTGATCAGCTTTTGTTTCAAAAAGCGGATATTCTCCGGTTGACGGACCATCATTTTTCCGTGGCATTGCATGGGGGGCGTCTGCCGTCACTGAAGCCGGTTGTGAAAGCCGTAACATTTCATAATCTGTCGATCACTGAAAGCGAGCGTGGCGTTGAGACCGTCGTGGTCCTCGATGTTTAAAGTTGCGGATTTGTGAGAGGGACTGAAATTACCCCAATGCTAATTTTTCAATACACAACAGGAATTCCGCCATGATTGCCCGAAATGCTATTATTCAAACCAGCCAATATGTGTTCGACATTTTGCAAACCCATCGTGCGGATATGCGGACCCCTGCCAGGTTTTATTCGTCTCCGTCTTTACTAAAAGGTTTGATGACTGACAACAGTCTGGAACAATTGGTCAATACCGCTACTTTGCCGGGTGTGGTTGAAAAGGTGCTTGCAATGCCGGATATCCATCAGGGGTATGGATTCCCCATTGGCGGGGTGGTGGCGACCGATGTTTCTAATGGCGTGATTTCACCCGGCGGGGTGGGGTATGACATTAATTGCGGGATTCGGTTATTGGGAACGCAGCTTGATGCGGCTTTCATTGCGCCATTTGTAGATACCCTCTTGGCGGTATTGTATGGGAACTGTCCCAGCGGGGTCGGTAAAGGTGGGGTGATTCGCTTGAAAGAAAAGGCGCTTAATCAGGTTTTAGAGCGGGGCGCTGAATGGGCTTTGAAAAACGGGTATGCCACGGAAGAGGACCTTGTAAAGACTGAAGAAAATGGCAGCTTGTCTCGTGCTGATGCCGATATGGTAAGCCCCCGGGCAAAAGAGCGGGGAAAAGGCCAGATGGGTACGCTTGGGTCTGGAAACCATTTTATCGAACTGGATGTGGTCCAGGAAGTTTTCGATCCGATTCCGGCCAGCAGAATGGGATTGTTCGAGGGGCAAGTTGTCGTTCAGATTCACTGTGGCTCCCGTGGACTCGGTCATCAGGTCTGCGGTGACTATGTCAAACGGTTTCATAAATCGGTTCGGAAATATGGTATAGATCTGCCGGACCGTGAATTGGTCTGTGCGCCGGTTACCAGTCCGGAGGGGGACGCCTACCTGGCGGCCATGAATGCGGCCGCCAATTATGCGTTTGCAAACCGTCAGGTGCTGACCCACCAGATTCGACGAAGCTTTGAACAGGTCCTCGCCCGAAAAACATCCAAATTCCATGTTTACCAGATCTATGATATCGCTCACAACATGGCAAAAATAGAAACACACACGCTGCCTTCAGGCCGTGCACGAAAACTATGTGTGCATCGCAAAGGAGCTACCCGAGCCTTTGGTCCAGGGGCTCCGGGGCTGCCCGCTGTGTACCGGGATGTTGGGCAACCTGTGTTGGTGCCGGGATCCATGGGAACCACCAGTTGGGTGTTGGTGGGTACGGAAACTGCTATGAAAGAGACCTTTGGGTCCTGCTGCCATGGTGCTGGCAGGGCCATGAGCCGAAATCAGGCCAAGAAGCTTGTTCGGGGGACAAAACTTCGTGAGGAGCTTCTTAAAAGTGGCATCAATGTCAGGCCGGGAAGCCTGTCGGGCCTGGCGGAGGAGGCACCGATTGCCTATAAAGATGTAAATGAGGTGGTGAATGTCGTTCATAACGTTGGCATTGCTAAAAAAGTGGCCCGTTTATCGCCGATCGGAGTGATAAAAGGGTAGACAAGTATACCAAAACAGGTTAGCTATAAAATACGAAAATATCATGATATAGAAAAAGGATAGGTTTGCGCAAAAGGAAACGATAACCCATGTCATCACAGCTTCTGTTGCTGGTTCTGCTGCTTGTGCTCTCCGGTTTTTTTTCTTCGTCAGAAACAGCGCTTTTTTCGATCAGCCGAGTAAAGGCTAGGCATCTTGCCAAAAGCAAGCGCCAGGCGGATCAGCTGATCCAAAAAATGAAGGAAGATCCCCACCGGCTGCTAACAACAATTCTGATTGGAAATAACCTGGTGAACGTCGCAGCCTCTGCCCTGGCTACAGCAATTACCCTTGAGCTTTTTCCCAACAAAGCCATTGGTATTGCCACCGGTATCATGACCATTTTGATTTTGGTGTTTGGTGAAATTGTGCCGAAATCGGTGGCGACCCATAATAACATTTTGCTCGCCAGGCTGCTGATTTACCCTATCTACTGGCTTTCCATCTTCTTTTATCCGATCATTCTTTTTTTAAACTTTATTCCTAAGATCACGGGCAAAATACGAAAGACCCCTATGGTCACTGAAGCGGAGCTGAAAACATTTATTGAGGTCGTGGAAGAAGAGGGTGAGATCAAAGAAGAGGAAAAAGAATTTATTCACAACATCATCGAATTTGACGATACAAGTGCTTCGGAAATCATGACACCTCGCGGGGATATGTTTGTGGTGGAGGCGGAAAAAGAACTCGATTTGAAATCGATTCTGCAATCCGGCTTTACCAGATTTCCTGTTATCCTAGGCGGCGTGGACAATGTGGTCGGCATCATCAACGTCAAAGACATTTTTATGCATCAAGCCATTTCGTCTGAAATACCATCACCTGAGAAAGTGATGATCTCCCCTTATTTTGTTCCGGAACATAAAAAACTGGATTCCTTGCTCAGACAATTCAAAAAACGGAAACAGCACATTGCCATCGTTGTGGACGAGCATGGCGGCATAGCTGGACTCATTACGCTTGAAGATGTTCTCGAAGAGATTGTGGGGGAAATCAGCGATGAGACCGATAAGGTCGAATCCCGTATTGTGAAAGCGAAAAAAGATGAATGGCTGGTGTTGGGCAAGACCGAAATAGAAGAAGTAAACGATACCCTTGGTATGAATATTCCGGATTCTATGGCCTATGATACTTTCTCTGGGTTTATTCTGGACAAAATTGGCCGAATTCCTGCGTTAAACGAAAGAATTGAATTGGCAAATTATGAAGTGATTGTTACCAAGGTTGAAGGTACCCGAATTCGCGAATATCGCGTCAAGCGAACCCATTTGCCAATACCTCCCGAACAACTCAAGGAATAACTCTTTTCTTTTATTAGAGTCAAAAAAACAGCGCACGCCTGGGGTTTGACAACCTTCTGTGGATGGTTATTTTACCATTGGCGCCTCTTTCAAAATTCCGTAATAAAATTTGGTTTGCTTCTTTTTATGGAGGATTAAATGCGGTTTGACAAATTTACCATAAAATCTCAAGAATTGTTGGGCAATGCGCAAGGATTGGCGGCTGGCCGTCAGCACCAGCAGATCGAGCCGGAGCATTTTTTATCTGCCATGTTGGCTGAAAAAGAGGGGGTGGCAGTTGCCATATTTCAGAAGCTTGGCGTTTCTCCTGAACAGTTGGCCCAGGAGATCGACCAGGCTTTGGGACGGATTCCCCAAGTCAGCGGAGGGGGGGATGTGTATCTGTCCTCCCGGTCCAAATCAATGCTCGATCAGGCATTTAGCCGCGCTGCGGCGATGAAAGATGATTATGTCAGCATTGAACACATCTTGATGTCAATTGTTTCGGAAAAAGGCGGCGATGCGGCCCGTATTTTGAAAGGCCACGGTATCAGTGATGAGAATATCTTGAAGGTGCTGCAGGATGTTCGTGGCACCCAGCGGATTACGGACCCAAACCCGGAAGAGAAATATCAGGCGTTGGACAAATTTAGCCGAGACCTGACGGACCTTGCCCGCCGCGGGAAACTCGACCCGGTGATCGGTCGGGATGATGAGATACGTCGGATTGTCCAAGTACTTTCACGACGAACGAAAAACAATCCGGTATTGATTGGGGAACCAGGGGTCGGTAAAACGGCAATTGTTGAAGGGCTTGCCCAGCGAATTGTTGCAGGTGATGTGTCAGAGTCGCTGAAAAACAGGCGACTGGTGGCGCTCGACATGGGTGCACTGATTGCCGGTGCCAAGTACCGGGGAGAATTCGAAGACCGGTTGAAGGCAGTCCTAAAAGAAGTAGAGCGTGCCGAGGGGGAAGTCGTGCTTTTCATAGACGAGTTGCATACCCTTGTGGGGGCGGGGGCTGCAGAAGGTGCCATGGATGCATCCAACATGCTAAAGCCTGCACTGGCCCGAGGCACCCTTCGGTGTGTTGGGGCCACCACCCTGAACGAGTATCGGAAATACATTGAAAAGGACGCTGCACTGGAACGTCGGTTTCAACCTGTACTGGCCAAGGAACCTACCGTGACCGACACGATTTCTATTCTACGCGGGTTAAAAGAAAAATATGAAGTCCACCATGGCGTCCGGATAAAAGATTCTGCTATCGTGGCCGCGGCCAAACTGTCTCATCGATACATTACAGACCGTTTTTTGCCGGATAAAGCCATTGACCTTATTGATGAATGCGCCTCAAAATTACGTATCGAAATCGATAGTATGCCGGTGGAAATCGATGAAATTCAGCGACGAATGATCCAGCTTGAGATAGAACGTGAAGCGCTTAAAAAGGAATCGGATGAGGCCTCTAAAGAACGGCTTTCCAAGCTTGAAAAAGAGATTGCTAAGATGGGTGAAGAGGTTTCAGGGATGAAAGCGCACTGGGAAAAAGAAAAGGAGTTCATTCAGGCCATCCAGCAGATCAATCAGGAAAACGAACAACTGACCATTGAAAGCCAGCAAGCGGAACGGGACGGCAATCTGGCTCAGGTTGCTGAAATACGATACGGCAAAGCAGCAGAACTCAAACAGCGGCTTGAGACAGTGAACCGCCAGTTGGCGGATCTTCAGCATGAGCATAAGATGCTCAAAGAAGAAGTGGATGAAGAGGATATTGCCGAAGTTATTTCCAGATGGACAGGGATTCCCGTCAGCAAAATGCTGGAAGGCGAAAAGGAAAAACTCGTCCATATGGAGACCCATCTTTCCGGGCGTGTGGTGGGCCAACAGGAAGCGATCACCGCTGTTTCCCATGCGGTGCGCCGTGCGCGGTCCGGATTGCAGGACCCAAACCGGCCGATTGGTTCTTTTATTTTCATGGGGCCGACCGGCGTGGGTAAAACAGAGCTTGCCAAGGCCCTTGCCGCGTTTCTATTCGATACCGAACAGGCGATTGTTCGGATTGACATGTCTGAATATATGGAAAAGCATGCCGTGTCACGTCTGATAGGGGCCCCACCAGGGTATGTGGGGTATGATGAGGGCGGGTATTTGACGGAAGCGATTCGTAGGCGTCCCTATTCTGTGGTGTTATTTGATGAGATTGAAAAAGCCCACTCAGATGTTTTCAATGTTCTGCTCCAGATATTGGATGATGGCCGCATGACAGACGGGCATGGCCGAACTGTTGATTTTACCAATACGATTGTCATCATGACGTCAAACATTGGTAGTCAATGGATTCAGGAGCTTGGCGCCAATCAGTGGCATGAGTTGGAAACCCGTGTCATGCAGGCACTTCGTGCCCAGTTCAAACCTGAATTTTTAAACCGAATTGATGAAACAATTATTTTTCATAATCTGACGGAAGCGCAGCTAAAGGAGATTGTGTCAATCCAACTTGGGCGTCTTCAAGAGCGGCTTTTGGAAAAACAGATCCGATTGACCCTTACTTCGGCAGCCATAGCGTTTTTGGCGCATCAGGGATTTGACGCCGTTTATGGCGCCCGTCCTTTGAAGCGTGCCATTCAAAAATATGTTGAGAACCCACTTTCGATTGAACTCCTGGAGGGGAAAATCCGGGAGGGGGCAACCATTGAAGTTAACGTGCGTGATGAGAAGTTGATGTTTAACGTTAATGAATAGACAAATGGACCAGCCCGCCATTCGCGTTTGAACGGTGAGACCTTTTACTGTGGCGGTTTTTCGCCCGTTTGTTCAAGGAATTGTTGAACCAGTGCCTGGTTGTCCGCTTCGGTCAAAAGAGACGGGAGCTCCGACATGGCCGCATTCACGGCCATGTCGATCAGTTCTGCGCGGAAATTGGCTTTTGCCTGCTGGATGCGGTGCGCCACTTTTCGTTGGGCTGTTTCCATCATAAAGTGGCTTTGCTGCCTGGCGGATTCAATAATTTTTTCTTTTTCCCTTTCCCCCTGTTGAACCATCCTCTCTTTTAGCTCGGTGAGCCGTCGGTCACTGTCAACGAGCTGTCCCTGGGCTTGGTGGATTTGTTCAATGACGGATTGTTTTTTTTGTTCCAAACGGCTTATGTCATTGGCGATCATGTCCTTCTGACCGGTCAGGAATTCCTTAATGGGTGTTCTTAAAAACTTGACTACAATGAATATAAGGATGGTGAAATTAACCCACTTCATGACAAGGTCATAGGTGGGGCGCCAGCCCGAAATTTGCTCTGCGGCAAATGCTTCCGGTGAATTTGACAACGCAAACACCACGCCCATGAGAAAAAGGCAACTTGCCCTTGTCCATATTCTTTCAGGGAGGGCGGTCATGATGCCAACTTTCGGTCTAAAATTTTTTCCATGATGTCCACCGTCAGCTGCTTTGCTTCTTTCTGCAGATCTTTTCGGGCCGTGGCGACCATCGCCGATACCTCTTTTTCTGTGGTCGCAGATAGCTGGGAAATTTGCTGCTGGGTTGCAGCTATCACTTCTGCGGCCTGCCGATGAGCCGCTTCTTCGACTGTTGCTTTCACAGCCATGGCTTCCTGACGAATGGCAGCCGAACGTTCCTGAGTGGTTCTGTGAAGGGACTTTAGCTCGTTATTGGCGGCGGCGATGTCCTCACGTATGGTTTCCATGAAAATATCTCGTTCTGCCATGGTTTCCCTCAGCGGGCGAAACATGATCCGATTAATAATAAATAGAAACACCAGAAATGAAAGAAGTTGAACAACCAGCGTTTCATTAATACTGATAAGCGCAACGTTGTTAACAATATCCATTACATCACTCTTTTACGATCAAGCGTTAAACAACAAACAGAAGCAATAGTGCAATTACCAATGAATAGATGCCGGTTGATTCCGATACTGCCTGGCCGACCAGCATTGTCCGTGTCAAAAGGCCGGCCTCCTTGGGGTTTTTCCCGATCGCTTCACATGCTTTGGCGGCGGCCATCCCTTCGCCGACACCAGGTCCGATCGCCCCGAGTCCCATGGCCAACCCCGCGCCTAAAAAACCGGCTGCCTTTACAAGATCTGCACCTTCAATTGCCATTTTATCCTCCTAATTCATTCATTAAATATAACTGCTGTTTTTACCTATGCGCCAGCTTGTTTCTCTCTGATTCTATCCCCCCTTATATGCGCTGATTGAGGTCAAACAACAAATATCAATATCAGTGCAATTACCAATGAATAAATGCCGGTTGACTCTGCAACGGCTTGTCCGACAAGCATGGAGCGCGTTAGATCCGCGGTTGCACTTTCATTGCGAGCAATCCAGGCCACCGTACTTTTTGCCGTATAACCTTCACCGATACCTGGTCCGATAGCGCCAATACCCATGCAGAGGCCGGCACTCAGCAGGGCCAGGGCGGGGGCCAGGTCTGTTGTTTCGGGAAACCCTTTGAACATGAGAATAAAGCTTACAAGAAGGCCGTATATAGCGGTCGTCTGGGTCACCGCCTGGCCCAACAGCATGACGTTGGTTACCGAAGATGCGGCGGCGGGAGTTCGGGCAACCCCTTCACAACTGGCGCCTGCCACCAGCCCCCCCCCCAATCCCGACCCAATAGCCCCTATACCGGTGGACAGCCCGGCCCCCAATACGGCTGCCCAGGTAGGAGACAGGGGACGCAAGCTAAAATCGGTAAAGATGAGAATAAAGGCGGTGACCAATGCGAAAATCGAAGGGGTCTGGCATACCGCAGACCCGATCAGCATATTGGTGGTCAAGCGCCCACTTGCGGCCGGTTGCCGGGCCATACCTTTACAGGCCCCAGCTGCCGGAAAACCGGAGCCGATTCCTGAACCGATGGCCCCGAGTCCCATGCACAGGCCGGCGGCCAGCAACACGCAGGCCGTAACAATGGACCCGGTGTTAAAATCGGTGAATAGCAGGATCATGGCAATCACAAGCGCGAAGATGGATGCAGATTCTGCAATTGCCTGGCCCACCAGCATGGCCTTGAAAATATCACCAGAGATCTTTGGATTTCGCGATATGGCGGCATTTGCTTCGGCCGCGGTATAGCCTTCACCTATGGCCGCGCCAATTGCGCCAAAGCCCATGGCCAGCCCGCCACCAGTAAATGCTGCAATCCTTATCCAGTCTTGAGTTTCTCCGATCATGGTCTACTTTACCTGAACTGCAATATACACCACCGTTAACATTGTGAACACAAAGGCCTGAATCGTGCCGACAAACAGTCCGAAGAACGCATTTAGAAACGGTGGCAGCAACACACTGTAGGTGAGGTGGGATACCACCAGGATAATGATGGATCCCCCCATGATGTTACCGAATAACCGGAAAGAGATCGAAACCACTTTTGCCAGCTCACCAATCAAATTCAGCGGCATCATGAAAAACATCGGTTCAAAATACGCACTGATATATTTTTTAAACCCTTTGGCCCGGATACCGGCATAATGCGCGATCGAAAATCCCATCAGACCAAGGCCGAGGGGTGTATTTAGGTCTTTGGTCGGTTCCTCAAGATGGGGAATAATGCCAAGCCAGTTTGAAAGCACCAGAAACATAAACAGCGCACAGATCATGGGGGCATACTTTTGGGCCAGCTCTTTTTCAAGCGCGTCATCTGCCAGGGCATAAAGATTTGATACCAGAAGTTCACCCAGGACCTGAGGGGTGCTCGGTAGCCTGGATGCCCGGCGGGTGGCCATAAACCCAAAAAATAGGAGCAGCAGCATGACGATCCAGGTCATTAAAATCGGTTCTACATTGAAGGTCAGTCGGTATTCTCCCAAGGGGACAATGAGTTGGTGTAATTTTCCGAGGTCATCCATAAATCAGCCTTGTTTGCCTGAACGGGTAATGATCATTGCTTTCGCCTGTTCCACTAAGATTAACATCTGAACCAAAAAAAGGCCAGCGATGGTGGAAAACATATTGAATTGTTTGTACTTTATCGCAATTAAGACCGGTAGGGCAAGTGCGGTATATCGAAACAAGAGACTTGCGAGCGATATCAGAAACGTTTTGTTTCGGCCTTTTCCCAACTGGTAGGGAATTGCTATTCCCATCAAGACAAAATTCAGCACACTGAACAGGGCACCGAGTATCAGTCCTTTTCCAATGGGACGCCAGCCGGCTGCAATACAGATAAAGCCGATAACAATTGCTACCGTCATGGCGCGAGAGCAATATATCTGCTGAATTTGCCGGACCGTTTCCATTCAATCACCTTCGAGGTCATGGTTTTGATCTTCGCGGTCTTCGGTTGAAACGATTTCCTGAATTTGCCGATATACGGTAATACCGCCGCCGATGATGCCAAGCACAATAAAGATGGTAATAAAAAGTCCTTTGGTTTTCAACCATCCGTCGAGCAGATAGCCGATCCAGAAACAAAAAAAAATACACCCTGCCATGGTCAATCCAAGCTGCATAACGATGGAAAGATTTTCAGACCAGGCTTGGTGTTTCTTAAAATTGATTACCATTCTGTGCTGTCCCGTTTCGGTTTCGTTCGAGCATAGGGTAATAATACATGTCCTTTTGGATTGCAGTCCGTTATACCTTTTTGGGCATGAACGTCAAGTTACTTTTTTCGTCAACCCATGATGTAAAAGGCGTTGTGTTTGCATTGGATAAGTGCCAAAACACGAATGGTAATGACTCAGGGAATGTTAAAAGGCCTTGGTTTGTGATATAAATTATGTCAACAAGCAAAGTGACGGTGGCCACAGAATTCGGAATGGTTATTCGCCAACGGGTTTCCGGCCGATAACCCAACGTCAAAGGGCAGCGATGGGACTTTCTTCAACGGAAAAACTACGTCGACTGTATGAAATCTTTAAAGGGAGCGATCGCGTATTGATTCCGGTTAATGCGGATCCGGATGCCATCGCCAGTGCCATGGCGGTGAAACGACTGCTATGGCGGAAAGTTGCTGAAATCGTAATTTCCCATGTCAACGTCATCAAGCGGCCTGATAATCTGACTATGATACGGTTGCTGGGTGCGCCGCTGGTGCCCTGGGCAAATATTGATCGTGCCGTATTCAACCGAACCATTATGGTAGACTCCCAGCCGAACCATCATCTTTCCTTTGTGGATATCGTGCCGGATGTGCTGATTGATCACCATCCGATCACCGATGCCTCTGCAAAATTTAAAGACATTCGGCCCCATTACGGCGCCACGTCTACCATATTGACAGAATATCTCCGGGCAGCGAAAATTCGGCCGTCTGCCAAACTGGCCACAGGCCTTTTCTATGGCATCAAGACCGATACGAGTAATTTCGAGCGGCAGACAACCATCGAAGATGTGCGTGCATTTCAGTTTTTGTTCCGGTACGCCAATGCCCATCTTATACGTAAAATTGAATATGCTGAAATCCGATTTGATTTTCTAAAATATTATAAAACGGCCATATCAAATATGAGGTTTCGCAAAGGGCGTGTGTTTATTTATCTTGGGACGGTGGTCTCCCCTGACATCTGTGTGTTGATTGCTGATTTTTTTATGCGTGTAAACCGGGTGGGCCATAGTATTGTTTCGGGCGTCTGTGGCGGTCTTTTGGTGGTGATTATGCGAAACGATGGCCTTCGGAAAAATGCTGGGAGCCTGTCAAAGCGTTCCTTTGGTCATCTGGGGCAAGCGGGAGGACACAAAAGTATGGCGCGTGCCGAGATCGAATTGTCGAAGTTGCCGAAGGATCTTAATTTAAAGAATCACAAAAGTGTTACCAACTGGATTATCCGCCAGATTGAAAAGCCATCTAAACGAAAGATCCAGGAGAAGAACAATTGAACGCAGTCGAATCGCCAATGAAGGTGGTGATTTTGGGTTCCGGCACCTGTGTTCCGTCCCTTAAACGCAGCAGTTGCTCGGTGTTAATCCAAACCGATCGGAGCAAGATTTTGCTTGATGCTGGTGCTGGCACCATGCGGCGACTTCTTGAGGCGGGTGTCTCCATATTTGAATTGACCCATCTCTTTTTTAGCCATTTTCACCCAGATCATATATCGGAGTTGATTCCGCTCCTTTTTGCTACGAAATACCCTGATGTGACCCGGCGAAAGGGGTGCCTGACAGTATTGGCGGCCCATGGGTTCCGCCAGTTTTTTAATAAGTTAATAGACGTCTTTGGCGAATGGATTGTGCTGCCGCCGGAACAATTTAAGATAATGATATTGAACCCGATGGACCGTCACGGAAAAAACTTTGATGATTTTAACCTCACCTGTGAATCCATGGCCCATCGTGAGGAGAGCCTGGCCTGCCGGATTACAGGTTCGTCAGGAAAATCGGTCGTCTATTCCGGCGATACAGACATGAATGAAAATTTGGTGAGCCTTGCAAAAGGGGCAGATTTGCTGATATGTGAATCTGCTCTGCCCGATGAGCTGAAAAGCCCAGGTCACCTGACGCCTTCCCTCGCCGGAAGGATCGCTGCCCGTGCCAACGTGGGGCATCTTGTGCTGACCCATTTTTATCCGGAATGTGATGCCGTGGATATGGTGCAGCAATGCCGAAAAACGTACGGGGGGACGATTACGCTGGCAGAAGATTTGATGACAATAAATATATGATGGCAACGCTTTAAGATTGATATCAGTGTAAATGAAATGATGGAATATTATCCGGTATACCTTGATATAAAGGGCAGGCCCTGCCTGGTAGTTGGCGGAGGGGGTGTGGGGACTAGAAAAGCGACGTCTTTGATCGCAGCGGGTGCCCTTGTGACGGTCGTGAGCCCAAAAATAACGGACCGATTGGAAACCCTTGCTCAGGCGGGGGCTATTAAATGGCGGCGTGGTGTTTATCAATCTGGGGATCTTGAGGGTATGTTCATGGTGTTTGGTGCCACCAATGATGATATCCTGAACCGGAAAATCCATGCCGATGCGGAGTTGCATCGCGTTTTGTGCAACATCGCTGATCGTCCGGCAATATGTCATTTTATTTTGCCTTCAGTAGTCCGCCGGGGTGATCTGTCAATCGCCATTTCAACCGCCGGGAAGAGTCCTGCATTTGCTAAAAAACTGCGGAAGGAACTTGAGAAACAGTTTGGCCCAGAATATGATGTATTTCTTCAACTCATGGGACAAATTCGGGAAAAATTACTGTCTGAAGCCCATGAGCCCGAAGCCCATAAGCACCTGTTCGAACAGCTTATCAATGGCGGGTTGCTGAGGTTGCTGAAAAATGAAAATTTTGCGGAAGCGGATGCATTGTTGGAAAAGGTGGTGGGCCATGGATTCAAAATTGAAAAGCTGATAAAAGGAGCATGAGTTGTTGAGCGTCGTCACTCCGTGCATAAAGGTATAGTGTGGCCTAACCCATGATGGTGTGATCTATGAATATACTTCATTTTGTGACCATATTCTTTTACATGCTGAGCACAGCTGGCTATATCGCATACCTTTTTTTTCAAAAGAGCTACTGGCAAAAAACCGGGTTTACCTTATTGTTGATGGGTTTTTTGGGCCACAGTCTCTTGATGCTCCTGAGCAGCCTTCAAACCGGCTTGTTCCCTGGTCAAAACCTTCAACAAACCCTGATGCTGGCGGGGTGGGCATTTGCTTGCGTGTTTTTGTTGTTGCAGTATCGGTTTAATTTGAAAATTTTGGGGGTTTATGCCGCTCCTTTTGTGGCGGTTATCATGATTTCGGCGGCTGGCGTTCCGGCAGCTGAAATTTCATCCCACCCTTTTTTTAAAAGTTTTTGGATTTTTTTCCACGTTATCACCACCTTTTTGGGAAATGCGGCCTTTGCATTGGCCTGCGGGGTTGGATTTTTGTATCTGCTCCAGGAGCACGCCATCAAAACCAAAAACACCGGGTTTTTATTCCGGCGGTTGCCTTCCCTTGACCTATTGGAACAAACGGGGCATGCCTGTATCGTGTCCGGGTTTACCGCTTTGACCATCGGGCTTGTGGCCGGTATTTTGTATGCAAAAGTGGTATGGGGCCATTTTTGGAGTTGGGATCCCAAGGAATTATGGTCGGGTATCGTTTGGCTTTTTTACGCCGCCCTCCTTCATGAACGATTAACGGTTGGTTGGGGGGGGCGAAAAGCGGCTGTGATGTCGATTATTGGATTTTTAGTGATTATGTTTACCTTTCTCGGTGTCAATTTGATCCTGGAAGGGCACCATGGAGTGTTTACGCGCTGGTAGTAATAGGCTGATGCAATCTGTGTCGCCGGAAGCCGTCCATATTGCCGCCGACCGAAAAAATATTATGCAGGACATTATTCTCATAGGTCTCAATCACAAGTCAGCACCGGTATCTTTGCGGGAGTGTTTCGCTTTTTCAGAAGAGGACGCTGTGTATGCCATTGGGGCGCTTAGAAAACTGCCTGCGATTCGGGAGGTCGTGCTGCTATCGACATGCAACCGGGTAGAGCTTATTATGTATGTTGAAAAATCGGTGGAAGCTGCAGTGGCTGCCCGAAAATTTTTATCGGAGTTTAAACAGGTACCGCCGGACCAGTTTGAAACAGCTCTCTATCAGTATGGCGGAGAGGACGCTGTTCGGCATTTGTTTCGGGTGGCGTCGAGTTTAGACTCCATGGTGGTTGGCGAACCTCAGATCCTTGGCCAGATAAAAGCGGCTTATTTCAAGGCGGTCACCTATAAAAGTACGGGGGTCATCTTAAACCGGCTGCTTCATCGAACATTTTTTGTTGCCAAACGTGTTCGCAGCGAAACCGGAATCGGCGATCATGCCGTATCGATCAGCTATGCCGCTATTGAATTGGGTCGCAAGATATTCGGTGAGTTGACCCAAAAAAAGGTGCTTCTCATCGGCGCCGGGGAGATGGCGGAACTGGCGGTAGAACATCTGATTCGGAGTCAGGCCGGTGCTATTTATGTGGCCAACAGAACGTTTGAACGAGGGGTCTCACTGGCTCAGCGATACCACGGCCGGGCCATCCATTTTGAAGAAATTCCTACGGCACTTCAGGATGTGGACATTATCATCAGTTCAACCGGATCACCGGAATATGTGATATCGCCAAAGGATGTAACGGCGGTAATGCGAAAGCGACGGCATCGGCCCCTTTTTTTTATTGATATTGCAGTTCCCCGGGACATTGATCCCAAGGTTAATCGGATAAACAATGTCTATGTGTATGATATCGATGATCTAAAGGGTGTTGTGGATCACAACATTGAGGACCGTAATCGAGAGGCCATTAAGGCGGAGCGGATAATCGAGGAGGCGGTCATAAAATTTGCGAACTGGTATGACGGGCTGCAGGTCGTACCGACCATCAAAGCCCTGAGGAACAAGGTGACAGATATCGCCAATGGGGAGATGGAGAAAACCATGCGTTCCCTGGAAAATTTATCCGATGCGGACCGGCAGGCCGTGGTCCGAATGAAGGATTCTCTGATTAATAAGGTGTTGCATGATCCGATCATGTTTTTGAAAGAAAGCGGTTGTCATACCGACAAAGCGGTTTATCTAGATATGGTGAGAAAATTTTTTCGGCTGGACGAGAACCAGTCGGAATAGATCCGGCTTATATGGAGGTTGAATATGAAAAATATAGCGTTTTTATTTCCCGGACAGGGGTCCCAGTCTGTTGGCATGGGACAGGACTTTTACCAGGAGTTCGGTTTCGCCAAAGAACTGTTTGACATGGCCGAAGAAATCACACGGATAAAGTTAAGAGAACTTTGTTTTAAGGGCCCCATGGCAGACTTGACACTCACCGTAAATCTTCAGCCGGCGGTAACCGTGGTTAACTTAATCTGTCTTTCGGCTTTAGAAAATGAAGGCGTGGTTCCCCTCTCATCCGCGGGCCACAGCCTTGGAGAGTTCAGTGCGCTGAGTGCAGCCAAGATCATCAGCAAGGAAGATACGGTCCGATTGGTTTACAAACGGGGCGAGTTCATGCACAGGGAGGCCACAATAAATAAAGGGGCCATGGCCGCATTGGTTGGTCTTCCCATTGATGAGGTTTCGGCTCTGGTGGAAACTGCGAGCAAAGACGGTATCGTTTCGGTGGCCAATCATAATACGGCCGAACAGATTGTGATCACTGGAGAACCGGCAGCGGTGAAGAAGGCCGGCGCTCTGGCAAAGGAAAAAGGGGCCCGGGCGATTCCATTGAAAGTTAGCGGGGCTTGGCACAGTCAATTGATTGCAGGGGCAGAAAAGGATTTTACCGCGGTGTTAGATACGGTTTCATTTCAAGCACCCGAATCGAAGGTGATACACAATGTGACGGCCAGCCATTGTGAGGACCCCCAGTCGATAAAGACCCTTATGGCCGAGCAACTCTGCTCGCCAGTGAAATGGTATGACTCTGTCAAGGCGCTCATGCAACAGGACGTGTCGGTTTTCGTGGAGGTGGGGCCTGGTAAAGTTCTGACGGGTTTGGTTAAAAAAATTGTCCCCAAAGATTATCCAGCCTCATTTTATAACTTGTCGGATTTGAAAACCCTGGAGAATTTTTTGGGGGATATTGGATAATTCCACAGAGTCATAAGATTATTGTGCCCATTTATTCCAAAAAAGGGTATAATGCTTTCATAGAAATACGAATGGTTGTTGCCCAGATGCTGGGAATGCTCATTTTTGTGTTTACAAAACCAAACGCTTATGTTAATGAAAGCGGTTGCAAATAATGGAACCGGGTGGGGGTGGATAATGAAAAAGAAAGATATCGAATATTTCAAGAATTTTCTTGAGGGACGCCTTGAAGAGTTGCTCTCGCAGGCGGATGATACCGTATCTGATATGACCGATACCAACGATAATTTTCCGGATCCCACAGATCGTGCTTCGTTGGAGGCAGAGCGCAACTTTATGTTGCGAATTCGCGATAGAGAGCATAAATTGATAAAGAAAATCCGGGGGGCGCTTGAACGAATCGAAAATGGAACATTCGGGATTTGTGAAAGCTGTGGTGAGGACATCTCCACCAAACGCCTTAACGCCCGACCCGTGACCACCCAGTGTATTGATTGCAAAACCAAAGAAGAAGCTTTGGAAAAAGCGCTTGGTATCTAATTAGCGTGTGAGCATTGACCTGCATATTCATTCCACTGCTTCTGATGGAAGTTTGGCTCCCGCCGAAATTCTGACACTTGCTCAGAAGTTAAAACTCCGTGCCATTGCCATTACGGACCATGATACCCTGGAGGGCGTTAAGGAGGCGTCTGCCTTTGAATTGCCACCAAGGTTTCAATTTCTTACCGGTGTTGAGGTTAGTACCCAGGCACCATCCGGCGGGCCGCTTTCCGGAAGCGTCCATATTCTGGGGTATGGCGTGGATGCAAGCCATAAACCTTTGAATGCTGTTCTTAGAGAGTTGCAAATTTCAAGAGCCACCCGGAATCCCAAAATTATTTCCAAACTGCAGCATATCGGAATAGCCATCACCTATGAAGAGCTGGCGGCTGCCTTCGAGGGCGTTCAGATCGGGCGTCCCCATATTGCGCAACTGATAAAATCAAAGGGGGTTGTGTCCTCCATCAATGAGGCGTTTGATCGATTCCTTGGGACTGGAAAACCAGCTTATGTTGACAAGTACCGTGTGGATTGTTTAACGGCCATAAACGTTATCCGGGAGGCAGGCGGGGTGCCGGTGCTTGCCCACCCCGGCCTTTTGAAACTTAACGAAGTGGAGGCAGCCTCTTTTGTTCGTTATTTGACAGACAACGGCATGGGGGGGATAGAAGCCTATTATCCGGAACATACTCCCGCCCAGACCACTTATTATGAATCGATTGCCGATCGATTCAATCTCTTGCGAACAGGTGGTACGGATTTCCATGGTGCGGCCGTGCCGCACATTCAAATGGGCGTTGGTACCGGCAAGTTTCGTGTGCCCTACTCAATATATGAAACATTAATTCAGGCATTATCAATATCCTAATGGAAGATACCGATTTAATAGAATTGCAGCATCAAATTGGCTATCGGTTTAAAGATCTTGAATTCTTGACAGAGGCCCTCCGTCACCGATCCTACGTGAATGAGCTGGTGGAAAAGGATGTTAAGGACAACGAGACCCTGGAGTTTTTAGGAGATGCAGTCTTGAATTTGGTGGTGGGGCATCTTTTAATGGATCAATATCCCGATTTAAAAGAGGGTGACCTATCCCGAATGCGTGCGGCGATGGTCAATGAGCAGGAACTCGCCGATATCGCCCGGCAGCTGTTTCTCGGAAAATATCTGAGGCTTGGCAAGGGTGAAATTAGCACCAATGGCTTTGAGAAAAATTCCATATTGGCCGACGGGTTTGAAGCACTTTTGGCCGCTATTTATCTGGATGGCGGGTTTTACAAGGCCTTTGAGGTGATAGCCACTCATTTTTCTAAGCGGATCGCAGCGTTGACAACGCAGAGCGCAAATCTTGATTTCAAAAGTCAGCTGCAGGAACGGACTCAGAGCCGTCAGCACATCACCCCCGAATATCGTATTGTCCGAGAAAGCGGCCCCGATCATGATAAGACCTTCTATGTGCAAATATCCGTGGGCCGATTGACAGCTGACGGTGTGGGGAAAAGCAAAAAAGCGGCGGAACAGGATGCGGCAAAGAACGCTTTGGAGCAGTTGGGCGAAGTGTGAGCCCACAGCCGCGCATACCTGAAAGCAAAAGAGATAAATGGCCCGAGATCTTAGGCGACTTGTCATTCCGGTTTTTCTTCCCCACCGGGGGTGCCCTCACCGGTGCGTCTTTTGTGATCAGGGCGCTATTACAGGGATCACCGTTCCGCCTGCTGGCCTCGCTGCCGTCAGGAAACAAATAACCGATTTTCTGGCCGGTGTTCGTCCCTATCAACAGGCCACCATTGCTTTTTACGGTGGAAATTTTTTAGGTCTCCCCCCCCAAGAGGTGACAGCGTTTCTTTCTGAGGCCGCCTCTTTTATCACCGCCGGTCATGCCGATGTCATTCGATGCTCCACCCGGCCGGACACGATCGATAATGCCCGGTTGGCGCTCCTTTCTTCCTTTCCTGTGGAAACGGTTGAACTTGGTGTCCAGTCCATGGATGACAGGGTGCTCTCCGCGTCATGCCGAGGTCACCGGTCCGCCGATACCGTTCAGGCCGTCTCTTTGCTGAAAAAACGCGCTTATCAAGTTGGTATTCAGATGATGGTGGGCTTGCCGGGAGATGATGAGGCGATCTCCCTGGATACGGCCCGACAGGTGGCCGCGCTTTCACCTGATTTTGTCCGTATTTATCCGACAGTAGTACTGAAAAACAGTCCCCTTGCAAGACAGATGGCAAGGGGGGCGTATCAACCGTGGCCCCTTGATCGCACCGTAGCGTTGGTCAAGCGGCAGGCATATATTTTTCAGAAATGCGGGATTCCGATCATCCGGATGGGGCTACAGGCGACAGTAGGCCTTGATCAGGGGGGGGGCATTTTAGCGGGCCCTTATCACCCCGCATTCGGACACCTTGTCCGGTCAGCCATGATGCTGGACAAGGCCATTGCGGTGATGGACCGACTTCATTTACCGAACAGCAATTGTTCGCCAGAAGTGATATTAACGGTGCATCCTCACAGTGAATCCCGGCTGCGTGGGTTGAAAAACGAGAATCTTAGCCGGCTTCAAGAACGATACCGGGCCGTCAAAATTTCTGTTGTCCCGGATGCTATGGTTCCGAAGGGAGAGATAACGGCAAACATTTCTCAGTCCAGCAATGGGGCATCCGGTGATTACAGATCAAATTTATAGAATTCATCTGGGGCGGTGATCGTATCTGGCGGTTTTGTGTATTCTGTGGGCGCAGTGCCCTCTTTGAACACTTCGAAGCGGGTCTTTTTTGATTCCGGTATTGGTAGAAAACCGGTTTCCGTATCGATCTTCGAGAAAACCACCCCTTCCGGTACTTCAAATACACGAATGGGTTTATCTGCCACCACTTGCTCCATGAACTTGAGCCAGATGGGGCTTGCTGCCCTGGAGCCTGTTTCCCCCTTTCCCAGCGATTGTTCTTCATCAAACCCGACCCAGGTACCGGTGATATACCGTGGGGTGTATCCCACAAACCAGGCGTCAAACAGGTTGTTTGTGGTCCCTGTTTTACCGGCCACCGGCCGATTCAAGGCCCGTACCCGTCGACCGGTTCCGTGCTTGACAACACTTTCGAGAAGGCTTGTCATGATATAGGCGGTATCTTTTTCAATGACCTTTTGGCGTTCTGAGCTGTTTAATTCAAGCACATTCCCATCTCTATCGACAATTTTTGTGATCGCAATGGAGGGCACCAGGTATCCCTGGTTTGCAAATACAGAATATGCAGTGACCAGTTCTTGTAGGGAGACCCCGGAGGACCCCAAGGCGATGGAAAGGTCTTTGCTGAGGGGAGAAGTAATGCCGAGTTTCTGAGCGTATTCAATCGTATAGTCAATCCCAATATCTTTTAAAATTTTAATCGAAATAATGTTTCGTGATTTTGTAAGGGCATCCCGAAGCAGGGTTGGGCCATGAAATTTTTTTTCATAATTGTTGGGTTTCCATTTAAAATTTGTTTCCGAGTCCTCAAACACAATCGGTGAGTCAACAATAACGGTTGCGGGCGTATATCCCTTGTCTATAGCGGCAGCATATATGATTGGTTTGAAGGCGGATCCGGGTTGCCTTCGAGACTGTACGGCACGGTTAAACTGGCTTTCATGAAAATTTCTACCACCAACCATGGCTTTGATATGGCCGGTTTCCGCTTCGATGCATAGGATTGCCGCCTGAACTTCCGGTTCCTGCTCCAGCTTCAACGCCAGGCGTCCTTCCTGGGTGCCCGGGCCGATTATTTTTGCAAGGATAACATCGCCTACAGAAAGTGACTCGCTGGGCCGCATAATCGGTGCTTCATAATAGGCGATTTCAGGGTCTGGTTTTCTGGCCCAGCGCATGGTGGAAAAGGCGATATCGCCCTGGCCGCCACCCAGGCGAACGGCGACTGTTTTTTTATTATCGTCCACGGCCACCACAACGCCATTCACAACACTCTCCGGTTCAACGGTTGCCTGGGCCGGGTCTTCTTTCAGTCGGGTAATAAACGGTTCAATTTCGGTAGGGGTTAATTGCTTCAGGGGGCCTCGATATCCCTGACGCTTGTCAAGGGCGCGGAGCCCGTTGAGAATTTCTTCCCGGGCGATTTTTTGCATCTCGATGTTTACGGCAGTGTGAATCGACAGGCCTTGCTGATAAAGCATTTCCTTGCCATATTTTTTTTCCACATACCGGCGCACATGTTCCGTATAAAAGGGGACTTCTTCAATATACCAATTCCGGCGGGGTTTTATGTCAAGCGGGGTATTGATGGCAGCGGTGGCTTCGAGATTGGTGATAAAGCCCTCATCTACCATCCGATTCAGTACATAAATTTGCCGTTGCTCTGCCCGGTCCCGATGCCGAAACGGTGAGTATCGGCTGGGTGCCTGAGGAAGCCCAGCTAATATGGCGCATTCGGCCAGGTTGAGTTCATGGGCTTTTTTCCCGAAGTAGTTTTCCGCGGCTGCCTCCACGCCATAGGCGCCATGGCCGAGGTATATTTGATTCAGGTATAAGAATAGGATATCATTTTTTTCAAGCGTATTATCAATTCGATAGGCAAGGATCGCTTCTTTGATTTTGCGGCGGTAGCTTCGCTCCGGGGTCAGAAAAAAAGATTTGGTAACCTGCTGGGTGATGGTGCTTCCTCCCTGAACAATTGTGCCCGCCTCAATGTTTTTAAAAAAAGCACGGACGATGCTGATAAAATCGATTCCTTTGTGCTTATAAAACCGAGCATCTTCTGCTGCAATAAACGCTTCGATCAGCTGTTTGGGCATTTGAGACAGCGGAATAACGATGCGACGTTCTTCGTAAAATTCGCCGATTTTCCGGTTGTCATCGGAAAAAACAGAGGAGATAATCAGCGGGCGATAATCCGATAGGGATGAAATCTTTGGCAGGTCTTTGCTCAGATGATAATAAACGCCGATACCCCCTGCGGCGCCTGCAAACATGCAGAGAAGCACCAGGCAGAAGGACCATTTTATTGCCCTGGTAATCAGGCGAGCGGGGGAACGTTTGGCACGGTTTTTAAGTATATCTGCTTTTTTCTTTTGGGATTTTGCCATATAGTTGTCTCACTATTGAATGTTACCAGGTATTGTCAGCATAACCGCATAAAATATCAGATTCAGGACAGTTACGCAAGATAATCGATTGAAAAGAAACTTATTGCCTGGTCAAGAACATCTGGTATCATGAGAAAGAAATTGACTTTTTCAGGCGAACTAATTAATGTTTACAGTTTTATTACCTATTTACAATGGATGGAGCCATTGATTGGTACTCGGTTAAGTGGGGCTGGCAATGTTGTCGGTGATACTTGAAAAACGATTTAGGGGCACAGAATGATATCACTTGATTTTAAAAAAATGGGGGGGCTTTTGCCCACGATTGTTCAAGAGCATGAAACCGGTGAAGTATTGATGCTGGCATTTATGAATGAGGAGGCATGGAATAAGACACTTGAAACCGGTAAGGCCACCTTTTACAGTCGCACGCGAGATACCCTCTGGACCAAAGGGAGTAGTTCCGGCCATGTCCAGCTCGTTAAGGAGATTCGTGTGGATTGTGACGATGACACGATACTTTTAAAGGTGGAGCAGGTTGGTGGAGCGGCTTGCCATACGGGCTACAAAACGTGTTTTTATAGAAAGCTGGAAAAAGACGGGGCACTGACAGTGATTGGAACGCCGGTGTTTGATCCAAAGGAGGTATACGACAAATGACAGAAAAATTGAAACTGGGTATCCCAAAGGGTAGCCTTCAAAATGCGACCATCGATTTGTTCAAACGTTCAGGGTGGCGGATAAATGTGGCCAGCCGCAGTTATTTTCCCGAAATCAACGATGACACGATCGAATGTGCCATCTGTCGTGCTCAGGAGATGAGCCGGTATGTGGAAAATGGCACTATGGATGCCGGGCTTACTGGTAAGGATTGGATTGCCGAAAACAAGTCGGATGTTCATGTGGTGAGCGATCTTGTCTATTCAAAGGTGAGTGCCCGACCGGCCCGCTGGATTCTTGCGGTACCCTATGACTCTCCAATCAAGACCCTTGAGGATCTTGAAGGGAAAAAAATTGCTACAGAGCTGGTTGCGTTTACGAAAAAATATTTTGAAGAACGGAATATTCAGGTCAAAGTTGAATTTTCCTGGGGGGCCACTGAAGCCAAGGTTGTCTCTGGTCTGGCGGATGCCATTGTGGAAGTGACCGAGACCGGTAGCACCATCAAAGCCCATGGGCTTCGCATCATTCATGAGCTGATGCAGACCAATACCCAGTTGATCGCCAATCATGATGCTTGGAAAAATCCGGCCAAACGGGAGAAGATCGAACAGGTGGCGTTATTGCTAAAGGGCGCGCTTCTGGCGGAAAAGATGGTCGGGATCAAGATGAATGTATCCAAGGATAATCTTGAAAAGCTGATGGAATTGTTGCCCAGCCTGCATGCACCGACTGTCTCGCCCCTTTATCAGAGCGACTGGTTTGCAGTCGAAACGGTGGTGGCATCCAATGTGGTCCGGGACCTTATCCCTCAACTGTTAAAGAACGGCGCAGAAGGAATAATCGAGTATCCTCTTAACAAGATCATCTAACGGTATGATAAGCCAGCGGGCAGAAAATATTCCCCCCTTTGTGGTTATGGATATTCTGGAACGGGCCCAGGAGATGGAGCGGACCGGCATTGACGTGATTCACCTGGAGGTGGGAGAGCCTGATTTTGATGCACCTCAGTGTGTAATAACGGCCGCCAGAAATGCACTGGCCGATGGTTTTACCCATTACACGCACAGCCTTGGCCTGCTAGAGCTCCGGGAAGCTATTGGTGAGTATTACACAACTACCTATGGGGTATCCGTTGATCCGGATCGGATCGTCGTGACCAACGGGACCTCGCCGGCGTTTTTTCTGCTCCTCTCAGCGTTGCTGGACGAGGGTGAGGAAGTGATTATCTCCGATCCCCATTATTGTTGTTACCCGAACTTCATTCGCTTTCTGGGTGGTCAGCCGGTGACCGTGCCGGTGTACGAAGAAAACGGATTTCAACTGGAACCGGATGAGATCCGAAGGCACATGACCGCCAGAACCAGGGCAATCCTGATCAACTCACCGTCCAATCCCACTGGAAATCTTCTGGCAAGGGAGCGGATGGCGGTAATCGCGAATTTGCCGACAAATATCATATCCGATGAAATTTATCATGGGCTGGTATATAATGGAAAAGAGCATTCGCTTTTGGAGTTTTCCGATCGCGCCTTTGTGCTCAATGGGTTCTCAAAACTCTACGCCATGACCGGGCTGCGGTTGGGTTATCTGATAGCACCACCAGAATTTATGCGAGCACTTCAAAAAATACAGCAGAATTTTTTCATTTCCGCCAACACGGCTGTCCAAAAGGCAGGAATTGCTGCACTATCGTCAGCGAAAGCCGACGTGGCAAAAATGCGGGAAACCTATAATACACGGCGGGAGTATATGGTAAGCAGGCTCCGCAAGCTGGGGTTTGGGATAACGGTGGTACCCACAGGCGCCTTTTATGTGTTTGCCAATGCAAAGCACCTTTCAGAAGATTCGTTTCAACTTGCCATTGAATTTCTCGAAAAGGCCCATGTGGCGATTACCCCGGGTATTGCCTTCGGTGACAATGGTGAAGGGTACCTTCGGTTTTCTTATGCCAATTCCCTTGAAAATATTGTCCAGGGAATGGATCGGCTTGAGGCATACCTGCAAACAAGAGGAGTTGCCCTTTGAAACGGTTGCCTGGAGAGCCGCTGCGGATAACGGTGGCGGAATTTGTTAAAAGTGCTGTCACTCCGGCACACTATCCGCCGGCGGAATATCCTGAAATCGCCTTTGCCGGCCGGTCCAATGTGGGCAAATCTTCTTTGATCAACACCCTGGTCAATCGGAAAAGCCTGGTGAAGACAAGCCGGACGCCTGGCAGGACCCAATTAATAAACTTTTTCATCATCAATCAGGCCATTTCTTTCGTTGATCTGCCGGGATATGGGTATGCCAAGGTGCCGGTGTCGGTACAAAAAAAATGGAAGCCGATGATCGAGGCCTACCTGGTCGGACGGAACAACCTCCGGGGTGTGATTTTGCTGCTTGATATTCGTCGTACCCCCGGGGTTGCGGAACGAAATTTTATTGATTGGCTCAATTTTCATGGCCGTTCCCATATACAGGTGCTGACAAAGGCGGATAAATTGTCCAAAACCAAACAAAAAAATCAACAACGCGCCATTGCTGAAACCCTTGGCCTCTCCATTGAAAACCTTATTCTTTTTTCAGCCAAGACCCGGCAGGGAAAGGATGCTGTGTTACGGTGTATCGGGGAGTTATGCCTTCCCGATGACAACCAGGCGGAGTAATAATGATGGACGACAACTCACCATCCGCTTTTAAATCCGGTTTTATTACGATTGTCGGGGCCCCAAATGCTGGAAAATCGACCCTGCTAAACCGTATGCTGGGGGAGAAGATTTCAATTACCAGCAAAAAGCCCCAGACTACCCGGAACCGCATTCTTGGTGTTCGACATCAGCCGAACGCCCAGTTTGTATTTATTGATACACCGGGGATTCACAGGACCGAACAGACGTTAAATGCACGCATTGTGGCGGAGGCCGTGTCCGCTATGTCAGAAGGGGATCTTGTCTTGTTCCTGATAGATGTGGCGCATCCCGATGTTACGTCAGAAGCGCTGCTGCTTGAAAAGTTGAAGGCCATTAAAAAGCCGATTATCCTGGCGCTCAACAAAATTGACCTTGTGCCCAAAGAGGGCCTTCTCATACAGTTGGGCAAATGGCAGGCGGCGTATTCTTTTGCTGCTATGGTGCCCATTTCCGCCACACAGGGACTTCAGGTGGACATTTTATTAGAAACCATGGCGGCGGAGTTACCGGAAGGTCCTCCCTATTTCCCGCAGGACACCCTCACCGATGTGCCGGAACGGTTTTTGGCCGGGGAAATCATCCGGGAGAAGGTTTTTCGTCTGACGGGTGAGGAGATCCCCTATGCAACCGCGGTCACCGTCGAATCGTTCACGGAGAAAAAAGGTGGCAGCTTGATCGTGCTGGAAGCAACCATACATGTGGAAAAAAACTCCCAGAAGGGGATTGTGATTGGCAAACAGGGCCGAAAGCTAAAGCAGATTGGAGAGGTGGCGCGAACAGAGCTTGAGCGGATTTTGAACACCCGGGTATATTTAAAACTCTTCGTGCATGTCCAGAAAAACTGGAGCAAAGATACCAAGGCCCTTCGCAGATTCGGTTATTGATGATTTTGTCTTATCACCCATGTATTGTTGCGGATCACAATCTTCTTTGTGCCGGCAGGGATCCGGACAATAAGGATTTGCGTGCGATTCGATCCGCCAGGGCGGTGGTACTTCCCCAGGGGTGTCGGCAGTCTCTTTTCGAAATGGCAGAGGCGAATTGCGCACATGTATTTCCGGATTATCGCCGCCGCTTTGCCTATCCGGACAAGATTGGTCAGGCACGCCTTTTTGCGGAAACAGGCATTGCTTTTCCGAAAACAGAGACCTTTGAAAATGTGGCTGCCTTTCATGTACGCTATGGGACATCGGTACCTGCGGGGTCTTGGCAATTTCCCCTGGTTTTTAAATTTAACTGGGGGGGAGAGGGGCACGGCGTGCACTTGGTTCCCGATCCGCTATACCTATCAGACCTGATCGGGAAGGCAACGCAATATGAGCAGTCTGGTCAATCAGGTTTTTTGTTCCAGGCTGTGGTGCCCACCGCCGGCTATGCGCTTCGGGTAGTGGTTATTGGGGAACATCTCATATCGTATTGGCGGGTTCAGCTTGAGGGTTCCCGGTTCAAGGTCAATGCCGCCGCCGGAGCCGAGATTGATAAAAAAGCCTATCCTGTTTTGCAGGAAAGGGCACAGGTCGTGGCTCGGCAATTTTGTGCAAAGACCGGCATTAACCTTGCCGGCATCGATTTTCTGTTTCCCCTGGCAGGGGCAAACCGTCCGGATGCCCTCGCGCCGATGATCCTTGAGATCAACTACTTTTTCGGCCGACGGGGTATCGGGGATTCAGGGATCTATTATGATCTTTTGCGTTCGGAGGTGAAAAAGTGGCTTCTGGCAAAGGGGTTTTCGACTGACAATATCGAGTGAGTAACATGACCACAATGAATTTTGACTGGGATGATGATGATATCCGTAGGGAGCGGCATATAGCCCGAGAACTTCGCCATTCCCAATGGTGGAAGCGAAAGCTTTCAAAGGGCATCTGCCATTATTGCCATACACCAACTCCCCCCAAAGAACTTACCATGGACCATGTGGTGCCATTGGCCAGGGGCGGGCGCTCCACCAAAGGCAATGTGGTTCCCTGTTGTAAAGCCTGCAATAACAAAAAAAGAAGCGCCCTTCCTATGGAATGGGAGGCATATCTTGAGGAGCTTCGCCAAAAGAACGGGGAGAATTGAGGCGCATTTTTCTTGACAGTTCCGCCGGTTCAATGATATCGACACAGGCACTTCATAGGCACGTAGCTCAGGGGGAGAGCGCTACCCTGACACGGTAGAAGTCGGGAGTTCAAATCTCCCCGTGCCTACCATGAAAAATCAAGGGATTACGGGTTGACCGGGATCCCTTTTTTGCTTTTTTTATGCCCTATAAATTACAACCATTAGTAAAAGATGGTCTCATGAAAAGTACAGCATCTACTTTTTACCGTGTGTTAAGTATTGATGAATTTGACCTTGTTTACGAATTCATCAGTCAAAGAGCAGGCAAAAAACCGGGGCCATCAAACCGTAGCTACCGTTGTGTCCATAAACATAATTACATAAGTGTGATCTGTTTTGCACATTGTTAGGTAAATTGTACCCTAAAGTGCCAGTCCTAACCTCTCTATGAACCTATTATTTCTTACCCTCCGTCTCCGATAGCACAATTAGATAATAAGCCCATAACCTGCTGTATTGATATGGATTAAGCCTGTTGGTTGCCCCACGGGATTTTGCCCTATGCCGCCTCTGATTGATGCTCTGATCAAAAGATAACCGTCGGTTTGGTATAAGATTTGCTGAATATAACCTTATCAAGGCCAAATGGGCTCAAGTGGACTGTAGATTTATCAGTGGTTTTGGGTATGAACTATCGAATAGGAGGCATTTTGAATTCTTGTAATAAAACAAACTCTAATTTTCATGGATCCAATGACATGAATGATTTGCTCAGGTTGCTCTGCGACAACCTTTGTCTATTGCTGACAAAAAATAATGAAATTGAATCAAGTGACACCATCGGTGAGAAAGATGCGCATAAGTTGAAGGCGCTTTTAGAAAAAATCGATGAAATTCAAAAAACGGGCGACAATTTGATTTCCCTTATGAGCCCGGCTCATCGGAAATATTTCAATCACAATGTCCCTGAATTTTTTGCGATGCTTGGGTGGGAGGGCAGAATAGACAATAACGGCAACATCATCCATGACGCATGAAAAACAACGATGGTTTTGAATGAAGGGCTCGAATAAAAATGTAAATTAATTTTCGGAGTCTACGCTTACCTGCTCGAACCCTAAGGCTCTAATCCTCCCTTTTTTCTAACATCTGTTTTACAATCGCTTCAATTTGTTTGATGTTATCTCCCTCAAGCGCTTGTGCTACCTTTTCAAGTAATTCGGGTATATTGAGTTGTTGCGGGCATTTTTCAAGGCAATCGCCACATTCCACGCATTGGGATGCATATCCGGGTGCTCCAGAAATGATACCGCCGGCCCTCATAACATATGAAAAGGGCGCCTCTTTTTTGCTGCCGAACATATGGAGGTTGTTGTAAATCTCGAAGCAGGTGGGGATAGCGACATCCTCGGGGCAGGGCTGGCAATAACCACAACCGGTGCAGCTGATTTTCATGATGTCGACGTAGGTCTTGGCGACCCGTTCTACGAGAGCCAGTTCATCGGCTGCGAGTGAATTGGGCAGTGCATTCTCAGCGATTGCAATATTTTGGTCGATGTGAGCCTCCTCGTTCATTCCGGAAAGGACCATCGTGACTTCCGGGTGGTTCCAGACCCACCGAAGTGCCCACTCTGCCGGCGTGCGCTGCTGCTTTGCCTCTTTCCACAGCACGTCCACAGCCGGCGGCGGAACTGGACGTCCCAGGTTTCCACCCCGCAACGGTTCCATGACAAAAACCCCCATTTCTTTGGCTGCGGCGTATCGAAGGCCCTCTTTGCCCGCCTGATTGTTTTCATCCAGGTAGTTGTACTGAATCAAGCAGATTTCCCATGGATAGGCATCTACAATCCGTTTGAAATCATCCAAATTCCCATGGAATGAAAAACCAGCGTTTAAGATCCGGCCAGACGTTTTGGCTTTGGTTAGGAAATCAATTACATTTAATGCGTCCAGTGTATCCCATAGATGCCCATTCAACGCATGCAGCAGGTAATAGTCAAGATGATCTGTATTGAGACGTTTTAACTGGGCATCAAGGAAAAAATCCATATCTTCCCGTGATTTGACCAGCCAGGAAGGAAGTTTTGTGGCAAGTTTTACTTTGCTCCGATAACCGTCTGAAAGCGCCCGGCCCAAAAACGGCTCACATTCCCCGGCGTGATAGGGCCATGCCGAGTCGACATAGTTGACGCCCCTATCAATGGCATGCCGAAGTTGCTGGGTCGCCCGTTCTTCGTCTATTTGTTCGCCTTTCTGCGCAAGCCGCATGGCGCCGAATCCTAAAATCGAAAGGTTATCACCATTTTTGGGTACGGATCGATACAGCATACAATTTTCCTCCTCATGCATTCAGAATGATAAAGTATAACCCTATCGCATCTTTGTTGAGTTATCAAGAAGCCGCAGAAGGTTGATTAAGGTCAATTACATCGGATTTCTCTTGGGGAGATATCGGGTTTAGTTAGAAGATTGTGATGGATTGAATTGGCCGTATCGCCATTTGTGCGCCCATTGATAAGCGCACTCAACTCCTTTACGACAGATTTCATCTGGGATGCCTGGGTATTTAATTCTTCCGACGAACATGCCGATTCTTCGGCATTGGTTGCATTCTGCTGGGTTACTTTTTCCATTTCCATGACTGCGGTATTTACCTGTTGAATGCCCTGGGCCTGTTCGCTGGATGCGATGGCAATTTCACTGACCAGGGCTGCGATCTGGGTACTACTTTCCGATACCTGTCCAAAGGCCTTATTGGTATTGGTGACAAGCCCTGAGCCATATTCTACTTTTTTTACAGTGCCTTCAATCATGTTGGCAATATGCTTGGCAGCTTCGGCAGCCCCCAGGGCAAGGCTTCTGACCTCATCTGCGACAACCGCAAAACCGTTTCCGGCATCGCCGGCCCGGGCTGCCTCCACGGCAGCGTTCAAGGCCAGGAGATTGGTCTGAAATGCGATTTCATCGATGGTTTTAATGATGTTGAAGGTGTCTTCACTGGCCTTTGAGATTTCTTTCATGGATGTGGTCAGTTCACCCATAAACCGGTTTGCTTGGGTTATCACATGGCTGGTATCTGTCATGAGATGGTCGGCCTGATCGGCATGGTCGGCGTTTTGTTGGATCGTAGCGGATATCTGTTCGATGGCGGCAGACGTTTCTTCCAAGGAGGCTGCCTGCTCTATTGCGCCTTGTGACAGAGAGTGACTTGTGGCAGATACCTGACTGGCGGCAGCCGCCACTGTAAAACTAGAGGTCGCAACAGTTTTGCTCAGTTGGTTAAGTGGTCGGGAAATCGATTTGGCGATAAAAAAGCTGATGATGATGGCTAAAAACGTGATGACGAGGGCGGTCACGATCGTATAGCCAATTTTTTTTGCCAGCTCCTGTTCGATGACATCAAGATCATTTATGTATACCCCGGTTCCAATGATCCAGCCCCAATCCGACAAAAGTTTTACATACGATATCTTCGGCTCTGGGGCGGTTTTTCCGGGTTTTGCCCAAGAATATTCCACAAACCCTTCTCCCGCTGATTTGCAGATCCGAACCATTTCAATAAATAAATTTTTCCCTTTTGAATCCTTGAATTCGGAAAGGTCCGTGCCATTCAATTCGGGTTTTTGGGGATGCATGACCATGCGCGGTCCGAGGTCATTAATCCAGAAGTAATCATTGTTGCCGTATGATAATGCGGCAATTGCATCCGCGGCCCTTTCTTTTGCCTCGGATTCAGAGAGTGTATTGGTTTTTACATGGTCTGAAAACGTTTTGACGATACTGAAGGCAGTTTCGACGAGTTGTTTTGATTTTAGGTATTTTGCGTTTTTTACACTTTGGGTGACGATGGGGTAAATCCATAGCAGCAGTGCTGAAAAGGTAAATATAATTCCGATGGTCAGTGTCATCAACTTGGTAGATAATTTAAGCTCCCGAAACATGTACATCCTCCGCTTTACTCATTTCAATTAGGGTCTTGTCCGAACGAAAAACAACAGGTTGTGTATTATTTCGGCTGGATGCCAATAGGCTTAATCCCTATTATTGTATAATTATTGTATAGGGTTTCTATATGGTGTCCGGGTGGGTATGATTCGGCAGTTGCTGGCCACCGGTTGGTCGAATGCGGCTATCCCATCGATAGCAGATGGGTCCTGAGATTGACTTTTTTGTTCGTAATACCGAGTTTGTCCCTCAAGTTGTGCCGGTGGGCCATGATGGTTCCCGTGGACAGCCCCAGCATATTTGCAATCTCTTTGTTTGAAAGACCTGTTTTGACAAGGTTTGCTATTTGAAGTTCCATTGGCGTGAGATTGTAAAACTTTACGCCCAATTTTTCGAGGAAAGGAGATGTGATTTTTTCTAAATTTGACTCAAGCGTGGTGACAATATGCTTTTGCCGGTCGCTTAATTTTGTTGTTTTTAGTTTTTCGAACAACGGTCCTACAAGTTGTTGCGTATTCCGGACAATAACCTCTTCCATGGTTTTTTTGTCGGCTTCTCGTTGGCCCAACAGTACTTTCAAGGCCGTATTGGCTTCCTCTAAATTTTCGCGCAACGTCCTGCCATTTTTTTCATGCAACCATTTTCCGCCAAGGGCATAAGCAAAGTGCAGTAACTCATGGGCACTGAAGGGCTTTTGTATATAAAGCATCTTATGGACTGGCGGAACCCGGGTCGCAACTTCCAGCGGGTCATAGTCAAAAAAACCTGTGACAAAGATCAATTCAATGTGTGGGTCCAGCCTTCGGATTTGTTCACCTGCCTGAATGCCATCTTCTGGCAGTGGCATCCGGACATCTAAAAATGCCATTGCGTAGGGCCGATTTTCCGCCAAAGACTCTTTAACACTGTTCACAGCTTCAGAGCTATTTCGGCAATAGGTGATATCGAAAGCGATGGGCTCCTTAGAATCCATAAGGTATTCGGATGTCTCGTGAAAAGATTGCGGGGCGATGCTGAACGGAAACTTTTTTTCCAGTTTGAAAACATCTTTGAAAAGTTCCAAGGACAGTTCCTCGTCATCCGCAACGAGAATTCGAAGCATATATCGTTTGGGGGGCGGAAATTGCATGATTCCTTTATAGTAAACTAATCAGGAAATTTCAAATATCGATTGGATGAACCCTAACTCACTTTGCTTTCGCTTCGGCCACTGGCACCTTATTGTAAATAAATTGTTTGTGGTAAAATACCATGTAGATTTGGCTTGTTATAAGGTTTAATTGCTTTGGGAGTGGCTTGAAATGTGTGGCGATATGAAGGCGGTTCATTTTTTTGTTGACGCATTATAAAAGATACTATACTAAAATGGTTGTATATAAACCTACTTTACCAGTAGGCAATAAGGCTCCTCGAATAGTAGGCATTATGGGGCGCTACGCAGCGGCCAGTAACACTCTCTTCCGGTGAGGATGACACGATGGCGAAAGAAAGACGGATGACGTTTCGGTTGGGCCTTATGACGGCCCTTGTTCTGGTAATGGCGTTTTTATTTTATGCAGACGGCCAAGGGGGGATGAAAGGCAGCGAGAGCGCCCCCCTTGTCGGGCCGGATATGATTCGTATCACCGCCGACACTTCTGGCGAAACATTAGAAATGCCTGCGGCGCTTTTTTTTCATGACCGTCATACCGCGGCTATGACGACAAAGACCGGGTGTGCTGAATGCCATCCGAAAAAGGAGGATGGACGCCTGGTTTTCTCGTTCAAACGGCTGTCAGACGAGGATTCTGATACGGGCAAAATGGATAAAGAGGCGATGATGGCATTGTATCATGACAACTGTATCGGGTGCCATCAAGAGCGGAAAGACCAGGGCAAACCGAGTGGGCCGATGGCTCCGGATTGTCGCGCTTGCCATGCAAACGGAAATATCGAATCATCTTGGGTTGAAATTTCATTCGACAAATCACTCCACTACCGTCATGTTTCATCCAAAGATATTGCTACCACTGCCACCGAAGACACTGACAACTGCAGCGCTTGCCATCATGAATATGATCAGCAAGCCAAGAAATTATATTATGAAAAGGGAAAAGAGGGGTCCTGTCAGTATTGTCACATGGAAACGGCGACAGACGCTGCGGCTTCCTTTCAACGAGCCTCCCACGATGCCTGCCTGAACTGCCATCAGGCTCTTAATGCCAAAAAGGTGAAAACAGGGCCGGTAACCTGCACAGGATGCCATAGCCGCGAAAAGCAGTTTGAAATTGCCATTCTTGATGATGTGCCCCGCATGAAGCGCAACCAGCCAAATGCAACGATCCTTGCTACGAGTGCGATGACTGCATTGAAGAATGGTAAACAGAAAATCACGGATGTACTTCCTGTGACCTTTAACCACAAACAGCATGAGATGGGAGTGGCGTCTTGTCGAAATTGTCATCATGCGTCTATGGAATCCTGCACCACTTGCCATACCGCCAGCGGAACGGAAAAGGGGCAGTTTGTTCGGTTAGAGCAGGCAATGCATAGTCGTCAATCAGTTCATAGCTGTATGGGATGTCATGAGGTGCAGAAAAACAGTCAACATTGTGCCGGCTGCCATGAGCAAATGCCGGCAAAGACATTCACCAATGCGGACTGCAGTGCATGCCACAATACAGGACTTGATCGCCTTGAAATTGAAAAGGGCGGGGACAGTCTCCTCATGAACCAGAAGATGCGACGGACTATGGCAGAGGCACTGGTTTCCCAGCGAAACGGTCCTGTTGCTGCTATCCCAAATGAAGATATCCCGGAATCCGTAACGATTTCATCAATGGTAGACCAGTATGAGGCAGCAACATTTCCTCATCGAAAGATCGTCGACCGTCTTCGACAGCGCATTAACGACAGCGCCCTAGGGCGATATTATCACAAGGATGCTGGAACCCTTTGCGCCGGTTGCCATCATAACAGTGCCTCCTTAAAGCGTCCTCCGAAATGTGCCACCTGTCATGGTGACCCATTCAAGGAGGCGGGCCGACCTGGCTTAAAAGGCGCTTATCATCTCCAATGTATCGGGTGCCACCAACAAATGAAACTTGAAAAACCGGCAGCAACGGATTGTACGGCCTGCCATGTCAAGATAAATACTAAGGCGAATCAAAGCGTTACAACCCCGTAGAGGTGGAATCATGGGTATGAACCGAAGACAATTTTTCCATTGGGTAGGCGCCGCTGGCGCTGGCACGCTAATGAGTAGCACGGCAAGGGCGGCAACGAACAAACATTTTAAAGGCCATCCAGACAGCATCGGTGTATTGCATGATGTGACCCGTTGTATCGGATGCAGAAAATGTGAAGCAGCTTGTCAGGAGGTCAATAATCTGCCAGCGTCCGATAAATCTTTTGAGGACCTTTCCGTCCTCGATGAACGGCGTCGCACCAACGAGCGTGCTTATACGGTGGTCAACCGGTTTAATGTAATTAGAGACGAGGCACCTGTTTTTGTAAAAAGGCAATGTAACCATTGCCTTGAACCCGCCTGTGCCTCTGCCTGTTTCGTGAAGGCGTTTACCAAAACATCCTCCGGTGCCGTGGTCTATGATGCCTCTCTGTGTGTCGGCTGCCGCTACTGTATGGTAGCGTGCCCGTTTAACATTCCGGCCTATGAGTACAATGAACCACTTTCCCCACGGATTATGAAATGCACGCTCTGTTATCCGAGACTTCAGAAAGGGCTTCTGCCGGGATGTGTGACGGCCTGTCCCAAGGAGGCGCTGACCTTTGGCCGACGCGATGCGTTGCTAAAAGAGGCAAGGGAACGAATTAAACGGTTTCCGGAACGATACCTCGACCATATCTACGGCGAAAACGAAATGGGCGGCACCAATTGGCTTTATCTTTCCGGCACGGCTTTCGGGGAAATTGGCATGCGGGAAGATTTAGGTATTACGTCGGCACCTCAACTAACTGCTGGCCCCTTATCGGCAGTGCCGGTTGTGGTCGGCGTGTGGCCTCTGCTGTTGACTGGGATTTATGCAATTTCGAAGCGTAAGGAAAAAATCCATGAAAAAGAGATCTCTGCTGCGATAGCTGCTACCCACGCAGCAGGTGAAGAGGCCACTCAGCAAAAGCTATCGGCGTTGCGGACCAAGCTGGAAAAAGAAAAGGAAGCTGCGATTCAGCGTGAAGTAAAAAATGCGCTGGAGGAAGTGGCAAAGGCATCGGAAGAAAAATCAGAGGAAAAGGGGGAGGGATAAGGAATGTCACAGTTGACACAGGACGCCCCGAAGGTTGCTTTGAAACCGTTTCATATTATCACAGGCATCATCATTACGATGGGCCTGATCATCACGGCAATGAGGTTTTTAGGTGGACTTGGTGCCGTCACGAACCTGGATCACAATAACCCATGGGGCGTGTGGATCGGATTTGACCTGTTATGCGGTGTGGCCCTGGCCGCCGGTGGATATGTGACATCGGCCACCTGCTATATCTTTGGCCTCAAGCGGTTTCATTCTGCGGTTCGGCCGGCGATATTGACGGCGTTTCTGGGCTATGCACTGGTGGTGTTGGCACTTCATTACGATGTGGGGCGGCCCTGGCGCTTGCCATACCCCATTTTCTTCTCTCAGGGGACGACCTCTTTGCTTTTTGAAGTGGGACTTTGTGTATTTTTATACCTCACAGTGCTGTTTATCGAATATACGCCGGCTGCTCTCGAGTGGCTTGGGTGGCGTCGGGCCAGAAACATGGTGGTTCAGCTGACCCTGCTGTTAACTATTTTTGGCGTTGTACTCTCTACCCTGCATCAGTCTTCTCTCGGGGCCCTTTTCATGATTGCGCCATCAAAACTTCATCCGCTTTGGTATTCATCCTATCTGCCTGTTTATTTCTTTATTTCCAGTATTTTTGCGGGGATGTCCATGGTTGTTTTCGAAGGCACGTTGGCGCATCGTCATCTTCACCACATGATGGACGAAACGCATCTGGCTGAAAGCGAGGGGGTTGTGCTTGGTTTCGGGAAAGCGGCCTCTTTTGTAATGATGGGATACTTCTGTCTTAAAGTCATCGGTCTTGCGGCGGATAACAACTGGCATTACCTGGCCACTGGCTATGGCGTCTGGTTCCTCGTTGAGGTCCTGGGCTTTGTGGCTCTGCCGGCCGTGACATATGCCATAGGTGTGCGTGAGCGAAATGTAATGCTTATTCGCTGGACCGCGATCTGGGCGGTGTTGGGTATTGTCGTGAACCGGTTCAACGTATCGCTGATTGCTTTCAATTGGCATTTGCCTGCAGATGAACGCTATTTCCCAAGTTTTTATGAAATTGCAATTTCGGTATTCATTGTAACCATCGGCGTGGTGGTCTATCGGTTTATTTCAACCCGCATGCCGATTCTCTATGAACATCCGGACTATAAAGAAGCACATTAACGGTACGCCAGGAGGAATAAAACCCATGGAGACGGTATTTTATACATTTCACGACTTTATGTTTCATACCAAAACCATTGTTTATCTGTTGATGGGCGCTACGCTTATTGCACTGCTACTGTTCTGGCGTTTCTTGACCGGTAGGGAAGAAAAGAAACGCACTTATTGACAGATGTAGGACCCCTTGACCGCCTAACATGGCAGTCAACTATAATTTTATCAGGAGGCATCGATGTATGATTTTCTGACCGGCCCCATGTTTTATCTGGCCTTTTGCGTCTTTATCATCGGTTTGTTGGTCCGGATTGTCTTATACATACGGGGCTTAGACTGGAAGCTTGACCGTGTTGCCTACAGCGCTTTCCCTGCGGCAGGTTTTAAAGGCGCATTTCGTTCTATTCTTTATTGGGTGTTGCCTTTTGGTACCCGGAGCTGGCGGACGCAGCCATTCATGACGGTGGTCTTTTTTGTGTTCCACCTCGGGGCCGTTTTGGTTCCATTGTTTCTGCTGGCCCATAACCTCATCCTAGAAGAAAAACTGGGCGTTTCCTGGGGGGTCACGCTACCCCAGTTACTGGCCGATGTTCTTTCCTGGGGCGTTATTGTTACGACACTGCTGCTGGCCTTGCGGCGGGTTGCTCTTCCGGAAGTTCGTATCCTGACCACTGCTTATGATTACCTTATCCTGGCTGTAACAGCAGCGCCTTTTATTACCGGGTTGGCCGCGCGGTATGCTGTGACAGACTATCAACTGTGGGCGACCTTGCATGTGCTTTTCGGTGAACTGCTGATGATTTTGGTGCCCTTTACGAAGTTGTCTCATATTGTTTTGTTTTTTATGTCCCGGGCACAGCTTGGGATGGACTATGGAATCAAACGGGGGGGAATGAACCCTCGAAGTAAGGGCCTTGCCTGGTAAACCTGAAAATGGGTTACCACTCTGACACCATTGGGAGAAAGTAATATGCCTGAAGGAACACTTTGCAATAAAAAGCCAATCAAAACAGAAGAAGACTTGAGGCAACTTCTGGCCGACACGGGTGGTAAAGAATATTATAAGCAAATGAAGGTCTTGGAGGTGGACCGAAAACTGCTATGGGACACCATTCAGAAGACCTGCAAGTCCCGTATCCGTACATGGCTGGAGATCTGTGCCCATTGCGGTATGTGTGCGGACAGTTGTTTCCTATACCGCATCAATGATTGCGATCCCAAACAGGTGCCGGCCTATAAAATCCAGTCCACATTGGGAGAAATTGTGCGGCGCAAGGGAAGGGTCGACAACGCCTTTATGCATATGGCCATGGAAACAGCCTGGGCGAAATGTACCTGTTGTAACCGGTGCGGAATGTATTGCCCCCATGGCATCGATATGGGTGTTATGTTTGGCTATCTGCGTGGCCTGCTGTACGCTCAGGGCTTTGTACCATGGGAATTGAAAATCGGTGCCGGTATGCACCGTGTCTATCGGGCACAAATGGATGTGACCCAGGAAGACTGGGTAGAGACCTGCGAATGGATGGCGGAAGAGAATGAAGAAGATTATGTGGGCCTAACCATTCCTTTCGATAAAAAAGATGCCGATATCATGTATACAGTAAATGCCCGGGAGGTAAAGCATTATCCGGAAGATTTGGCAGAGGCGGCCATTCTTTTCCACATTGCAGGTGAAAACTGGACGGTGCCCAGTGAAGGCTGGGAGCAGACAAGTTTGTCAATGTTTGCCGGTGACTGGGAAGCCTGTGCCCTGCAGGTGAAAAGCGTATATGACGCCATGGAGCGGTTGATGCCAAAGCGTATGGTGGGAACCGAATGCGGACATGCCCATCGTGCTACGGTTATTGAAGGCCCCTACTGGGCTGGTCGGAAAGACGGCCGGCCGCCAGTGCCGTGTATGCATTATGTGGAATGGGTGGCCGAAGCGCTTCGGACCGGCAAGTTAAAAATTGATCCGAAAAAACGGATCAAAGAACCGGTAACGCTTCAAGATTCCTGTAACTACATTCGAAACCATGGTTTGAGAGAGATTACCCGAGAGATCATGAGTTACATTGTCGAGCCAGGATATTTTATAGAGATGAACCCGAACGGGGACCATAATTACTGCTGTGGTGGCGGAGGCGGATTCAACGGCATAGGCCTTTTTCGCCCTCAACGAAACAAGGCATTAATAACAAAGCGAGACCAGATATTATCCACCGGTGCCAAACTTGTAATTGCCCCCTGTCATAATTGCTGGGATGCAATACGGGACCTTGAAGAGGAATATCGGGTTGGTATCAAATGGTCTTTTTTAAAGCCGCTGTTGATCCAAATGGTGGAAGTGCCAGACCATATTCAACCCAAAGAATGACGGTGTCGTTAATTTCTAAAAGTGTGTGGCGGGTGCCAGACGTCTGGTTGTTTGTGAGTTCTCTGTTGCTGCCACAAGCGTGCTCGATACAGCCCTGATACAGGAGGTGATAAATGTTCAACAATATTATGTTTGCCACATCCGCTACTGAAACATGCGACCATGCGGCGCGAGTGGCCTTCGAGATTGCCAGCCAGTACAAGGCGAAATTGACCTTGTTTCATGTGTTGGGTGTGCCGAGCCGTGGTTACAGCCAGATGGTACGGGACGTTAAAACTGGAGAAGACATTACACTGGATGGTGAATATGAAGCCTGGGTTGTTGAAGAAATAAAGACGCACTATTCACGCCAATTGAAAGGATATGAAAACGTTGAGATAAAGCTGGCTGTGGGGCACCCTCATCGAGAGATACTACGAACGGCCCGGAAACAAAATCCGGACCTGATCATCATGGGGGGGACTGATGCAGGTAGTGATTTGTCCACTTACAAAAGAACGATGGCTGGTACCACACTTCAACGGGTGGCAAAGGCAGCGAAGTGTCCTGTGCTTGTTGTTGCGCGGCCAGCCGCATCTTTCTGGGGTGGTATTTCAAGCATTGTGTTTGGTACCGATTTTTCCAAAGCATCCAATGCTGCCTTTGACTTTGCAAAAAAATTGGCGGTCGATTTGAAAGGCGAACTTCACATTTTTCATGCCGTGGATATCAGCCAATTGCATGCTGGGAAACCCATCGATCAGGACGAAATAGAAATTCAATTACGTGATGCCCGAAATCGAATTCGTGGTCGCTATGTAAAGCAGCTGGAAGGTATTCCAATTTATTCCGTTGATGTATGGGAAGGGGTTCCTTATGTGGAAATCGTAAAATATGCCAGGGAAAAGCAGGCCGATCTTATTGTGATGGCTCACCATGCCCGAGAAATGGATCCGGAATCGGCACGGCTCGGCAGCAATATGGAACAGGTGATTGTTCGTGCCAATTGCCCGGTAGTGAGTGTGAACCGGCAGGCCAAAGATTAATGCTATTACAGGTTATTAACTTTACATCAGGTCAGAGGAAACCATCATGAAAAGGAAAATTCTGGTTATCGATGATGATACCAACGTGGTAGACTATCTTGTGACCCTGTTTCAGGATCATGGTTATGAGGCGGTTTCTGCTAGTAATGCCCAGGATGGCCTATCGGTGGCACAGAAAGAAAAACCGGACTTGATTACACTTGATCTTGAAATGCCTGGTGACTGGGGGCCGCGGTTTTATCGAAAATTGTCCCAGGATCCGGTGCTTAAAAATATCCCTGTGGTGGTTATCAGCGGGCTTTCCGGGATCGAACATGCCATCCAGAAGGCGGCTGCCAGTATCAACAAACCTTTTGATAAAGAAGACGTTCTGAAAGTAGTAAACGATATTCTGGCCTAACAGCACGGCAGGGGTGTCATGAGAACAGGTTGGCCCATCATAGGAGAATACTGGGGATTTTCTGCCATTCAAATTGAAAGAAGGAGAGCAGGTCCTGTATCATGGTAAAACAGATTCTGATTATAGACCCTGACGCCAGTTTTTCAAATGCACTGGCCGTTTATTTGGAAAGACAGTTTTACGAGGTTTACAAGGCCCATGCCCTGGAATCAGCGCTGACGTATCTCGACAGTACGGCACCTGAAGTCGTTATTTCAGATCCCTTTTTTGAAAAAAAAGATGTGTTCGGGTTGCTGCGCGCGCTGAAAAATTCAGATCCCACCCGCCAGTTGATCGTTCTAACGCATCCCAACAATATAGATCGTGCCATGTCAGAGTTGGGAAACAAGGCCTCTGATTATCTAACCAAACCGGTCAACAGCAAAGCCCTCGATATCGCACTGGAACACGCTAGGAAATGGATTTATCTTCAGTTCAGGTCTTCAAATCGCGGTGTCGTATCGCATTTAAAATATAGAAATAACCTTTATGAGCAGCTATTTGATGAGGTCCCTTGCTTTATTTCAGTTCAGGATTTTGAGTTTCGGATTACAGCGGCCAATCGTAAATTTAAAACTCATTTTGGTGATGTGGTGGGGGAATATTGCTACAAGGTGTACAAGCACCGGACGGCACCTTGTTCCCACTGTCCGGTGGCAATGACGTTTAAGGATGGCAATCCGCACTCAACGGAGGAGGTAGTAACTGCCCATGGTGGGCGTCAGTTTCATGTGGTTACGTGGACAGCGCCGATTCGGGATAGTCACGGCCAAATCACTCAAGTTATCGAAATGTCAACTGATATAACTCAAATCCGGCATTTGCAGAACCATTTGGAGGCCCTGGGGATCATGCTCGGATCCATGTCCCACGGCGTCAAGGGGATGCTGACTGCCCTTGACGGTGGGATTTATCAGATGGAATCCGGTATGAAAAGAAAGGACGAGCAACGGATTCAGCATGCCTTTGGTATTATAAAGGATATGTCTGCCAGAATTCGGGACATGGTGCTCGATATTCTTTATTATGCAAAATCACGAGAAGTAAATTATCAAAAGATAGCCGTCCAGCGATTGATAGAGGATATTTCGCGCACAGTGGCGCCCACCGCTGAGAAGAACAAAATTGTTTACGAAATAACAACTGAAGGAGATTTGGGGGAAATATATATTGATAGTCACTGGTTTCATTCGGCACTGGTGAATATCCTTGAGAATGCCATCGATGCCTGTCGAGAGGATGCCAGTAAGCCGCACCACCGGGTTACCTTTTCTGTCAAGGCACTTCCAGATGATGGTATTGTCTTTGATATTTCTGATAATGGTATCGGTGTGGACCGCGAAACCCGTGAGAAAATGTTTACGCTTTTCTTTTCATCCAAAGGGGCCAAGGGTACAGGGCTTGGCTTGTTTATTGCCAATCATGTGATTCAGCAGCATGGCGGTAGTGTTGAAGTGGAATCCGAGCCGGGTAAAGGCTCACGGTTCATTATTCGTGTGCCGAGGTTCCAGGAAAACACCTATGCTGGAATTACTCAGGATTCTTGGCGAAGCGCGGTACAGCTGTAAAAGATCCAAACGGCAAGGTACGATCGGGGATGTATTTATAAACCCATTCGAAAAGAATGGAGCGCGGTATGATTGACAAGAATCCAGACCGGTGGAATAATCACCAGTTTAAGTTTTCAAAGGCCCCCGAGTCGGTCCTTGGTGTAAAAAGAGGTTATATGCGATTGACAACAAAAAGCCGTTACGGCGTGCGATTGATTTTGGACTTGGCCATCTATTCCAAAGAGGGGCCAGTGTCACTCGGAGATATCGCCCAGCGGCAAAATATTTCAAAAAAGTACCTGGAAAAATTAATACGGAAGCTAAAGGCCGGCGGTTTTGTAAAAAGTCGCCGCGGTCCTTTTGGCGGCCATATGCTGGCAAAAGATCCAAAGGAAATATCGGTGGGCGATCTGGTTAGGGTATTGGAAGAAACCACAGCGATTACCGATTGCGCAGACAATGAAAAACTATGCGGAATATGCAACCGGGCTGGAGATTGCCTGTCGAGATGGGTTTGGGTAGAAGCCAGTAAAGCCATGTTTGATCGCCTTGATTCGATTTCAATCGAAAATCTGATCACAGATTCCAGCGGACTTTTAAAACCAGCCACTTGATGTCCTTTTGAGGAATTCCTCGTTATTCAGTTTTCCAGCAATTTTTAGGACGGTAACAGGTTTTTAAAGTAGCCTGTTTTTTGGATAAATTCCTGTTTCGGCAGTTGAATGGGTGCGCATTTTTCGAAATCACCGGCTGTTTTTGACTATCTGTTACAATATCAAGCGATTACCGATGAATAGGTTGCATCTATAAGTAAAATGGGTTATAGGGTCTGGTCACACCCGTGACACCAACAGCAGCATCATGTATGACATGCCGATCTATCCGGAGATACAGATGAGCCGATTGTTTCAATTGTTGTTGCAGAAGACCTGGAAAAAAGAAAAAGGCGCGCGCAGCATGTTCTTGTGGTTGCTGATTGTTTCCCTTGCCCTTGCCTATGCAACCCTTTTCCCCTTTTTAGTCGAAGCGTTTGGCACCACTGCCCGCATGTTTCCCGCCCTCTATCTTGCGATCGGGGCCGTTTCCTGGGGGCTTCGCGGCGCCTTTGGTATTGCCATCCTAAATATTGCCTTTAATATTGGGTTACATCGTTATTATGGCATGTCCTATGAGGGAGGGGTTGTGGGACCTTTGGGTTGCCTGTTTGCCACCTGTCTCGTGGGCATGATCAGCGATATGGCCCGGGAACTTGATAAGCAACTGAAGTGGCGCAAGCGGGCTGAGGCTGAACGAAAAGAAGGCGAAGAAAAATACAAGCGCCTGTTTAATATGGAGTCCGACGCTATTTTATTTGTTGATAATGAGTCTGGGAAAATACGGGATGCCAATGATTCAGCTGTATCCCTGTATGGCTTCGCACGGGATGAACTGCTACAAATGAATAATATCGACATATCTGCCGAGCCTGATGGGACCCGTTTGGCCACAAAGGAAAAATGGCGCCATATACCGCTACGATATCATCGAAAAAAGGACGGCAGCGTTTTTCCAGTGGAAATATCCGCCCGCCATTATACTTGGAAAGGGCGCGAGGTCCATGTGGCGGCCATCCGGGATATTTCTGACCGGTTGGCTGCTGAAGAAGAAAAACGGCGGCTGGAAAAACAGTTTTATCAGGCCCAGAAGATGGAATCAGTGGGGACCCTTGCGGGCGGTATCGCCCATGATTTTAACAACCTGCTTGGAGGGATCATGGGGAATGCCGAGCTTGCGATTTTGCGGATCAAAGACAATAAAGACATCATGGATCATCTTCAAAACATCAATCGAATTACAAAAAGCGGGGCCAAGCTGACCAGGCAGCTTTTGGGGTATGCACGGGGCGGAAAATATCAGGTAAAGCCCACAAGCCTGAATGATCTTATCGCAGAACAAAATCAATTGTTTGGGAGGACCAATAAGCAAATTACCATTAAGGAAGCGTTTGAAAAGAACCTTTGGACCACTGATGTGGACCGCGGCCAAATAGAACAAGTACTGCTCAATATTTACGTCAATGCCCAGCATGCCATGCCCAATGGTGGCTTTTTGACCGTCGAAACAGACAACGTTTTGGTTGATGAAGCCCATGGATTTCCGTTTGTTATCAGAACGGGCCGGTATATAAAAATTACCATAACGGACACGGGTGCAGGTATGGGTGAGGAGGTGCTTCGAAGAGTATACGATCCTTTTTTTACAACCAAAGAAATTGGTCGTGGAACGGGATTGGGTATGGCGTCAGTGTACGGCATCGTCAAAAATCATGACGGTTATATCCATATTGATAGCGAGCCGGGAAAAGGTACAACCGTCATTCTCTTTTTTCCTTGTTCTGGAAAACCGTCTTTGATCGATGCGAAAGGAAGCGCGGGCAGGATCGCTAAAGGCACGGGAACCATTCTGTTTGTGGATGATGAGGCGGCGGTCTTGGAAGTGACCAGACAAATGGTTGAATTGATGGGGTATGAGGTACTTACCGCCAGCAGTGGTGAAGAAGCTGTCGAGGTCTATAAGGATCACCGGCATCATATCGATCTTGTTTTGCTTGATATTATCATGCCCGACATGGGTGGGGAGGAAACCTTTGCTAGGCTGAAAGAGATCGACCCGGCGCTCAAAGTGCTGGTGGCGACTGGCTACAGCCTTGATCAGAAAGCCGATGAGTTGAGAGAACTGGGCTGCAAAGGCTTTATCCAAAAACCATTTCAAATGAGCGCACTTTCAGTAAAAATAAAGGAGTTGATTCGTGCAGCGGCATGACCACCAAAAATTTTACGGACGGTCAGTGCAGCGCTGGTAACCAAGATTTGCTATGAAAGAAAATTCTTTTGAAAATGAAGAGGCCCTGGCAGGCCTTATCGAAGCGGTGGCGGTTCAGTATCGAAAACAGATCGCCGATCCCGAGTTGACAAAAAATGAAGTCCGTATTGAGATCCTTCGGAAATTAAAACTGATTTCCGACGCCATTAAAGGTTTGATGCGGGCAACCCAAATACCGCTTGATACTTCTAACAGGTCTATGTGATGATTGGTCTTTCGGCTGGTATGATATTCTCATTCTATGACAGAAAAAAGCGATGCTGACAATTTTGTTTTTTTTGGCATCCAAGTTGCTTATCAATACAGTGCGTCTCGGTGTTACGGCGTTTGAAGTGATCGATCAGCAAATAGAAGGAGGCCGTTATGGAGGCATCATTCTTCAATCTCTGTCCGCAATGCAAAACACAACTTCTTATAAAAACGACATCTTATGGAAATATTTGGGTGTGCCCATCCTGTCAGGGGCGCATGGCAAGCCTAACGGTTTTGAGGGGTAGTGTCGGGCATCGAGCCGTCAACAGTTTTTGGCGCGAGGCAAGTATTTACGGAAAGTCCTCACAGCGGAATTGCCCCTGCTGCCACCATCCAATGGCAGTTTTTATTGCACAGCCGGACGCTTGGGGCTTGTCCATGGATATTTGCAAGCGGTGCCAGCTTGTCTGGCTCGATCAACATCAGGTGGAGAAACTAACCCTGAATGTCAATAGGATGCCGGGAAAAAATAAAACGGAAGAAACGGCACTGATGGATCTCCAGTTACGCCCGGAGGCCAGGGCGGAGGAACGAAAAATGGAACTTGCCATGAAAGTCGCCGAAGGATTAACCTGGGATTATTAGTAGCCTCGGCAGCTTTCTATACCGCGGGAATGAAGGATTCGCCCATGACCTAATTTAATTTTGTATTCAGCCATTGCTGTAAACCTTTCATTATAGTAGGCTGGCCTGTAATGTGTTATTTAACAAGGAAAATGAATGGCGCCAGCAGACTTTACCTGTAAGTGTATTGCGGAAACCATTGATGGATTAAGTGACGGTCTTTCTCACTTCTCCGGGCTCAGCCGTTCGGCTGCAATTTACGCAATCTCTTCCTGTGACCCCATCTGCATTTATGATCCCCAGCATTTGCTGCGAGGGCACGAGCCCATATTTCAGGAGCGTTACATTAAAAATCGTGATTGGCTTTATAATACCGCTTTGCCGAAAAATCGTAAACAATTTGGGTACATGATTCCTCAGAAAAACCTCGGTCTTGCGGGACTTATTTCTTTTGGCGGTCGTTCAGGGTCTGTCTTTTACCAGATGTGGTTTACCGAACATCATCCAGACATGTGCTCGATTGGTCCCACAGAGCGCTGGCTTGAACATGCTGCCTGGCGGTTTTCGCACGATATGGCCAATGAGGCGGAATTATATACCGGTATTTCCGGAAATTTCTTGCGCGAGTATGCGCATCATGCTGTGAGAGATTACATCGTTGATGAAATGAACGTTCGTTTGGGCTGGGATACAAACCTTCGAATATACCCTATTCTGGATGCAATTCTGGAAATATCTCGTACCAGAGAGGAAGGAGCGTGGCCACGGGGAAAACTGATCTTTGTCGAACCCCGGATGCAGAAGGACCTTCTTTTTGTGGCCCGGTTTCCGGAGGCGGAACAACCCTATCTGAATCATCACAAGCATGTGAGAAAGCTCTTACTTGCTGTGGAGAATTCAAGTCGCATACTGGTGTCAAATGGCAGGACGATTGTTGGTATTGCCCGGCGGCATCTGCCAGCATTTTCCATCACTGCGGATTTCAGGGGGCGTCACGGGTTTTTACGACTCGATACAGCACCGATTTGCAGCTTTTCTGATGGCAGCTTTAAATCTACCACGCATCGTGCAAATCTTGTTCAATTAGAAGAAGCCTTGTTGGAAACAGACCTCGATCCTGCAGTCTGCAGCGCATTGTTTAAAATCGTTTCCTTTATCGTTCACCATGCCGATGAAGGGGCGCATGGTTGCACGCTTGTGATTGATTTAAACGCTTCACCCCTTGGCCTTGCCGGTCAACAACTTGATGTTTCGATTGATCTGCAGGCACCCCACCACTTGGCTTTGGCCAAATCTCTTTCAAAAGTCGACGGCGCCATCCATATCAGCAGGGACTTGACTTTAAAAGCGTTTGCATGTCTCCTTGATGGTCAGGCCATTTTGGGGGAGGATCGATCCAGGGGCGCACGGTATAATTCCGCCCTTCGGTTTACTGCTTCCCATGATAAGATAATCGTTGTAGTCGTCTCTTCAGATCGCCGTGTGGCTGTAATTCAGGGAGGGGCGGAGCTGAGCGCGCAATGCCAATGGCGACCCATTGCCAATTGTGGGATTCTCCCGCTTACTTTGAAAGAGTGGATCGCTTCTGCAGATTAAAATTGACTTGAGTGCGGTGATCGGCTGGAATGGGAAGTTGAGGATAACGGGTAACAGGTAGTCGTAATAAGAAATGTTTCATTGAACCTAATAACATAATTGAGGGGGAGGGTATCCTCGCCCTTTGTAACGTAATGCAAGGAATAGGCAATTGACATTTGTATGCGGACATTTGGAGATAATGGACAGGGGCTTTGGATTTTTGCGGTCAATCGCCCATAACTTTTTACCGGAACCTGAAGACACATTTGTTTCCAAATTCATAATCAATAAATACCAATTGAATGAGGGGAGTTATATTGAAGGAACAGGAGCGCCAGGTGACCCCAAAAACAAGAATTTGAGACTTGAGACAATTGAAGCGGTAAATGGTACTCCCTGTCAAGGCCGTGTGAACGCCAAGCAACTTTGGAACCAAACCAGTATTAATCCAACAGAACGCTTCAAGCTCACTATTGGGGACAATGACCTTATGGGAAAGACGCTTGACATGATTGTTCCGATGGGCAAAGGGCAGCGCGGACTTATTATTTCTCCACCCAAAGCTGGCAAGACCACCATCATGCGGCACATGGCCAATGCGATAGTTGGGAACCACCCGGATGTGCAGGTATTTGTGCTGCTGGTAGATGAACGACCCGAGGAAGTCACTGATTTTAAAAGAGGGCTTAAGGGCGCTCATGTCTTATTTTCCTCATCGGACCGGCCCATTTATGAGCACATGCGCATGACCCGGTTGGCCATGCATACTGCTATTCGTTGTGTCGAAGCAGGACGGGATGCAGTGGTGTTCATTGATTCACTGACCCGAATGGCCAGGGCTTTCAACGTCAAAACAAATAGCTTTGGGCGAACCATGACAGGGGGGCTGGGTGCCAATGCGTTGGAGATTCCCCGGAAAATATTTGGTGCGGCGCGGAATGTGGAAGGCGGTGGGTCTTTGACAACCATTGCTACCATCTTGGTTGATACCGGCAGCCGAATGGATGATATCATTTTTCAGGAATTCAAAGGGACTGGAAATATGGATCTTATGCTCAGCCGAAAATGTGCCGAGCATCGGGTTTTTCCTGCCGTCAACATCCATCAGTCCGGCACTCGTAAAGAAGAACTTCTCATGGACGAAGAAGCGCTTCAGCGGTCCATTGAAATCCGCCGTGTGTTATCCTCGAAAGATGAGGTGGACGCTATGTCACAACTGTTGTCTTATTTGGATGGGGGATAGGGCATAGGGGATTGTTATTCTATTACATATTGTTCAATTTGAGATTTCCATAAAAGATAACCCTTCCCAGTTAAATGAAGGCCATCGTTGGTATATTTTTCATCCAGCATATTATTTGCAGATAGAAAGCAAGGGAAAAGGTCTATGTAGGTGGCTCCATACTCGGCAGCCAATATTTCTATTTGCTTGTTTGCTTTAATAATTTCGGTGTTTTTCCTTCTTTCATATGTATTGATATCGTTATTCACTGGTAGAATGCTTTGAACGTAAACTTTTGTATCAGGCGATTCCTTTGATATTCTATCAAAAATCTTCTTATAGTTACGAATTAACTTCGATAATATTTTGTTATTACCCAAATCCAGTATTCCAATCATGATAAATACTTTCGTAGGATGATATGCTAAAATATGATCCAAACGTTCATATATGTCTTGGGTGGTGTCGCCACCGATTCCCCGATTCTTTATCCGAATATCATGAAAGAGTTCATTCCAGTCGCAACCTTCTGTAATGCTGTCACCAATAAACACGACATCATCTTTTTCAATCTCTAAAATTTCGAATAAGCTTTTTTTGTCGAGATAGTACTTCTTATTTTTTAGTTTTAGGGAATTATGTGCTTGTGCTTCGTCTGGAAAAAATTTCTTTGAAATGTATGATATCCCGCCTCTTTTAATTATATATGCAAAGAAAAAAGAAGATAGAATGATGTTGACTGAGATTGATAAAATGAAAACTTTTTTGTTTAATTGAGGTGTAATCGCCATATTGATAATCCAACGCTACGAAATAATAAATGCCTCTTTTGTTGACCGGCTATAAGTACTTTTTTGGAGGTTTTCCTTTAGACGGAGCGCCATGGTTATCAGCAATCCCGTAATAGGAGTCGGTTTACTCTTCAGATATTGATGCATATTACATGCCAAGAATGTATATGCCGAGCCGCCGATCAAAAGTCCTAAAGCAAGCCGAGCTGAAGTATTCGAAATGCTGATTATAAGTGTCTGGGGTGGAAGACCTGGCTATAAATGTTTACCTGCTTTATTAACGGGTTGATCGTGATAGGTGGTACCTAATGTTACAGCAGCCTGATGAAAATAGAAAGGGAGATGAAACATTTTGTAACGTTGGTGATAGTTTAGCTTGTGCTGCTTGTGGTGAGGTATATTATCGCCGAATTATAAAGAAAATGGATAGAAGTTTTTGGTAGCCTAAAAGAAGGAACACTTTATCCACTTATAGATAGATTCCTGTGTTGCTGGGGTAGGGAAAACCCTTCATCGTTCGACGGGGAATTGTATGGTGTTTTCATACAATGGAAGCGATCGTCCCGCCCCCAATCACTATCGCTTCAGTGCAAAGCAGAGCCCGTCATTTTCAGGGGAATGGTCCGGTAAAAATGCCCACAAATTTACCGACACCCAATCAGGATCTTCAAATACGGCTTGGTTAAAGCCGTGGGCATCTCGAAAACCGGTATTGTCTGCTACGAGGAGCCCATTTTGGCAGAGCTTTTCTTTGCAAAGGGGTAGCGCGCGCTCATAATCTTCTTTTTCGATATCAATGAAAATCATATCCACCGGCTGCCCTAACCTACGTAAGCCTTTTAGGGCGTCCCGGCATTGAACTTCCACCCACTGAGCCAGGCCGGCTTTTTCAATATTGTGAATTGCCCGGGTGGCCATTTCGGGTTCGACTTCAAATGTGGTAAGTTTTCCTTGGGTTGATCGACAGGCATTTCCCATGAAAATGGCAGAATATCCCGTGGCGGTTCCCAATTCGACAATGTGGCGCGCGTTCTTCATCATGACCAACAGGTAAAGTAGATGTCCGACCACCGGCCCCACAATCGGGATTTCTTCCATTTTGGAGTTTCTTTCCAACGCTTTTAGCAGATCAGAGCGGTGGGGTATCCATTGCCTAAAGTAATTGGTGGGGTGTTCGATCATGACGCCCATGTTGCAAATTTTTTCCTCTATACTTCCAATAGGAAGTTTTTAGCGGGTCGCATCGCGAATAATTTTAGCAACGAGTAGAATCCATGCGCTCAGGTTATGGGTCAATAAAGTTCATATTTTACCAGTCTGCCATTGAGTTTGCCCGCCTGGATTGGTTTTTTCCAGGAGGCTTTGAGGCCGATGTGCTTCATGTATTTCCGCTCTCCAAAATAAATATAAGCGGTCGATCCCTTGCACTTCTGTTTCAGGAAATCGCCAACATCCTGATAGAACGATTCAAGATTTTCGTCTCCACCGATTCGAATACCATACGGGGGATTTGCGACAATAACATGTTTTTCGAGTGCCGGAAGGTTTTTAAAATTTGTTTTTTGGACGGTAACTTTGTTGCCAAAATGCAGTCCCATAAGATTTGTTCGTGTTGCGCGAACAGCGTCATCAGAGATATCGCTGCCGGCGATAAGACCTTCGGGAATATCACGAATGCTGTTGTCGGCCGCCATTTTTACCTCCTTCCAGACAGAACGATCAAAGTCCGGCAAGCATTCAAAACCGAACTGTTTCCTGAATATGCCGGCTGGGATGTTACAATATCGCATGAGGGCCTCACACAGAAGGGTCCCCGAACCACACATGGGATCATATAAAGGCAGGGTGCCATTCCAATCGGTAAATCGGACCACTGCCGCAGCAATGGTTTCCTGCATGGGTGCGATGACCGTCTCCTCCCGATACCCCCTACGGTGGAGCGCACCGCCTGAGGTGTCAACGCTGATGACAGCGTAATCTTTTCGAACGTGAAGGTTCAACTGCACGTCCGGATTTCTCACCGAGACGTTGGGGCGTTGACCGGTCGTTCCCCTGAAATAGTCGGCGATTGCGTCTTTAAGGCGAAGGGTTGCATACTTGGAATGTGAAATGTTGCTGTCTGAGACATTCCCGGAAATGGCGAACGTGTTGTTTTCCGTCAAGAAGTCTTCCCAGCGCACTTGGCGAGCTTTTTGATACAGCGTATCACTGTCATGGCATGAATATGATATGATTGGCGCCAGGATGCGTGACAGAAGCCGGCTTTCGTAATTGATTCGATAGAGTGCATGCTTGTCTGCCCTGAACCGAATGCCGCTAAACTCCACCCGGATATCTTTGGCGCCGAGTTCGGCGATTTCTTCAGCGCCGGCTTCCTTTATATTGTCAATGACTTGAGCAAAATAGCGGCCGTCCTTCTGATATTGATATACCTGCGGCTTGCGTTTTTCCCTTTTTTCCCTTTTTACGAGACTTGTTGATATCATAATGTTTTCTTTCTGTTGGATAAACCATGCAATACCTCAATGGTAATAACCTACCACTTTCATTAAACCGGCTGCAACGCCTGATTACAAAAAAAACATAAAAAATTATTTTTTCCGATATTTTGTACTTGTCACCACTGAAAAATTCGTTTAGAAAGAAGTTTGACGTAAAACCCGTCAAGAACAGGAATTCAGCAGTCTCCCTCCGTTACGCTGTATTCATTATTTAAATTGCCAGTTATCGTTACATTTCACTGATGTAAATTTATCTATGGCAGGGACAGTAATTGTATTGCTATGTCTAACGGAGCGAAACAATATGTTTGTTATTAATTATAACCAGATACGAAAGTCTAAGCATCGCAAATGGAAGAGAAGAAATTTAAAGAAATTGAAGCCAAATTGAACAAGCTTCTGTCGCAGGCCAATCAGTCCGAACATCAGAGAGAAACAGCATCCACCCCTCCTAAAATAAATTCTGGTGGCGTTATCAGACGTCGCAAAGGCCAGAAGGACTTGCTGATTAAATAAATTTGATCTTGCATATGACCATCCGGTTTGGAACGTGACACGCCGATACAAGTGTGCTACCAACTGGGCGTATGAACGATCATTTTCATGCAAAAATGCCCTCACGCCTAATACCGGCGGCAAGCGTTATTATTGTGAATAATAACAGCGTGAAGCCCTCAGTGCTTCTGATTCACCGGAGCCCTGAACTTCGTTTTCATCCCGATCTTTGGGCCTTTCCGGGTGGTCACATTGATTCCGCCGACCGTCTTTCCGACAATGATTTGGAGACAGCAAGGCGCTGCGCGGTTCGTGAAACCCATGAAGAAACTGGCTTGCAGTTGGCTATCGAGGACCTTATTTATGTTGCGCGGTGGGTGACACCACCCAATATGCCCCGACGATTTGACTCCTGGTTTTTTCTTGCGGTCGGTTCCTATAAAAATGTCTGTGTGGATGGTCGCGAGATCGTAGACCATGTTTGGCGCCCGGCGTCACTGGCGTTATTGGAACACCAGCATTACATACGGCGGTTGACACCACCGGTTTTGTCTTTTTATCCCAGCTGGCAGACCCGGATAATACCAAAGGCATCCATCTTAACCCTAGGCTTAACCCCAGGAAAAAATCAGTAACTTTTTACAGGGGGCACCCGGTGAAATTACCCGATGGTGTGTGCACACTATATGAGGGGGACGAAGCGTATCAGCATGGGGACTTAAGTTGCGTCGGTCCCCGCCACCGGCTTTGGATGCGTACATCAGGATGGACCTATGAACAGCAGTATTAAGTTGGACGACCAGGTACCGGGTGGCGTTTATCTTTGCCAGGTTGGTGAGAGGGTAATGACATAACATGGTGATTGGGCAAACACTTAGGGATATTTTTGGGTTTGAACGCCTGAAACCAGGGCAGCGCCAGGTGATCGAAAAAATTATGGCCGGTGATTCCGCAGCGGCAATTTTTCCCACCGGTGCCGGGAAGTCGTTGTGTTATCAGTTACCGGCATTACATGAAAGTGGGATGAGCCTTATCATCTCTCCCTTATTATCCCTGATGAAAGACCAGGTTGAATTCCTGAAAACGAAGAATATTCCCGCCGCAAAACTTGATTCGGGAATGGCTTCAGCGGATTATCGAGAGACGATAGCCGCGGCCCGGCAAGGAAAGCTCAAAATTCTGATGATATCTGTGGAGCGGTTTAAAAATGAACGCTTCAGGACCCAACTGCAACAGATGGACGTTTCTTTGATGGTTGTGGACGAGGCCCACTGCATTTCCGAGTGGGGTCACAATTTTCGGCCGGATTATCTTAAAATTCCCCTGTATCAGCGAGAATTTAATGTTGGAAAAGTGTTGCTCCTGACGGCCACGGCGACACCCAAAGTCGTTGTGGACATGTGCCGAAAATTTTCAATACCTGAAAGCAATGTTGTAATGACCGGTTTCCATCGGCAAAACCTCATGCTTCATGTGCTGCCGACGCTGGAAGAACAAAAGGATGACGTATTAAGACAGGTGCTGTCCGGGCCGCCCCATGGACCAGGAATTGTTTATGTGACGTTTCAAAAAACGGCTGAAACTGTGGCGCGCATGTTGGCGGAAAACGGATTTATAGCAGCAGCCTATCATGCGGGTATGGGGCAGGATCAGCGGGATGCAGTCCAGAACCACTTCATGGCAAGTCAAAACAGTGTTGTGGTAGCTACGATTGCATTCGGCATGGGGATTGACAAAGACAATATTCGGCAGATTGTTCATTACGACCTTCCCAAATCCCTGGAGAGCTATAGCCAGGAAATTGGTCGTGCAGGCCGGGATGGTGCTTTGGCACGATGTACGGTTTTGGCGAATCGAAACGGTGTGCCGGCGCTTGAAAACTTTGTCTACGGGGATACACCATCCATAGAGGGTATTCGTCATGTACTGAGCGCGATTCAACAGGCCGGCTCCCGGAGTTTTGAAGTCCGCCCGTACGCTTTAAGCAGAGAGACAGATATTCGTATTTTGTCGCTTAAGACCCTTCTGGTATATCTTGAGATGGAGAACGTTATCTCTCCTCGATATACCTATTTTGAGCAATATCCCTTTCAATTTTTAACCTCGGACCAGGAGATAATAGCCCAGTTTAAGGATGAGCGAAGACAATTCGTCAAGACCATTTTTAGCTATTTCCGTACTGCAAAAAAATGGGTTTATCCCGATATCGAGGCCATCATTTCTGCTTCAAGGTCAGACCGGCAACGAATATTGACAGCGTTGGAGTATTTTCATGAAAAGGGATGGGTTGAATTACAACCCCGATCCAGTGTGGAGGTATTTGAAATCCTCGCACCCATTTTCAATATTGATGACATGGCTCAACGTCTTTCGGTGCTATTTGCGAAAAAGGAATCCAAGGATGTTGCCAGGCTTCACACCATGATCAAGGTGTTTGAAACAGAACGATGTCTTTCCCAGAGCCTATCTGAATATTTTGGCGAGCATTTGGCCCGGCCCTGTGGTCAGTGCTCGGTTTGTCTTTCTGGAGAACCAGTGCAACTCCCCGAAATTCGCCTGCCCGCTTTAGATAGTTTCAACCTGGATGATCTTATCTTTCCATTGGTTGAAATGCTGGGTTCACCATTACCGGCCCATGTGGCCACACGATTTTTATGTGGTATTTCAAGCCCGAGACTTGTGCAATGCAAGGCGAAGCAGCTTCCGGGGTTCGGGCGATTGGAGAAATATCCTTACAAAATCGTCGAACAGTGGGTAACTCAAAGCGATCACGTTGAATCCTCAAGTCTTTTGAGGGGGGAGCATCATGGATGAATGCCGCCATGCCAATATCCTCATAATCAATCAAAACACCGACCGGGTGCGGTGTCGCCATTGTCATCTAACGATAAAGGCGGAAGACCTTGATGATGGGTATTGTCCGGAGTGTTTTTCCGAAAGAGGGATTCGGCGAAGCGATTTTGAGAAAATAGTTTCGGTGGACAAGGCGCCGGCTCAGTACCGGTGTGAAGATTGCGGGGCAATGTTACATCCTCAAATGGCAGAGAAACCTCCCCTGCAGGAGTGATGATATCTACACCACCCTGTTTCTGCCCCTTCTTTTGGCTTCATAAAGGTTCTGGTCTGCCTGGGTGAGGCAGCGACTTGATTCCATTCCGCCATAATAATGGTCGCTGACGCCGAAACTCATTGTGACACGCAGTTCGTAACTTTCGTAAGTAAACGAATGTTCGCTAATGGCGATCCGAAGCCTTTCGGCGGTACCCAAAGCGGTTCCCGATGACATGTCCGGCAGAAAGATTAGGAATTCTTCGCCGCCCCACCGGCTGACAAGGTCTTGAGGGCGCGTTACGGTCTTGAGGATGTCGGCCACTTGGCGCAAGATGGCGTCTCCGCATTGATGGCCGTAATGGTCATTTATTTTCTTAAAGTGGTCGATATCGCAGATAATGATGGAGAATTTTCGTTTGGACCGGGATGGCTTTTGAACTTTGTGCATTAAATACTCTGTTAAAAACCGGCGGTTTACAAGATCTGTTAGTGCGTCGTACATGGCGATGTGTTCAATCCGGCCCAAGATCCTTTTGGTTCCAATAATTACCAATAATGAAAGAAAAAGGATCATGGCGGTTTCAAAAAGGCTTTCCGTATAATTGACAGGTGTGGGATGGCTACCGAAAAGCAAGTATGGAATGTCTATCATTTCATCCAACCAGAGAAACAGAATGACAATACCGAAACCAATGTATTCGAATATGAGAATTTTCTTAAAAAGACGTTCGGTGGTCACAGCTTTTTCTCTTTCATTCCGGATTGTTGCGGCTATAAAGGGTTGATTAAATTTTAACCCTTCGTTATCGTAACATTTTTTACTTGTTTTCGTCACTTTAAATCATGCCTGTAATTTGTTGTTTGCCTTGTGTGAGGTTTAACCTATCAAGAGCCCCGCATATCTTTCCCACTTGCGTATGCGCATTATCACCTTAACTTACGATTTAGATGAAGTATTAAACCCTAAGCAAACGAACATGGAGGTAATACCATGGCTGAAGATAGAATAGAAGATTACTGGAAAGATGGCAATCATGGGCATGTTGATACCAGGTCCTCAAATTTTGAATGTGAAGCACCCGATGCAAATCTGGGATGTGATCTGGGAATTGATGTTCAGGGATAACACATACGGGAGGTGTATTATGTTTGGGACTTTTATTGTTTTGATCGCACTTGCTTACTATGTAAATGCATGTTCTCAATTTAGCAAAGCAGCGTGTAGATTATAGCTCGTATAGGGCAGTGTCTCATTTGTCTATGTCAATCTGCAACATTTAACCCATTACTGAGATTACAGGCAGGGCCTCGAAAGGGGCTCTGCCTTTTTTATTCAAATCTACGATGAGATAGTAATTTTATTATGGCGGCAGCAACTACTGATAGTAAAGCCCCTATCCTTATGAGAACCCAATGCATCCGGTCATTGCCGCATGCTTACGGGTACCTGGGTATTGCTGGCATACCAGGGGCTTGACGTCATGAATTCGGCATCGATGTTGCTTTATATTTTGGTCCAACCATGGGCAAATCTGCGAAAATTGTTTTGTAATGGGATCGACCCATATGCTGTATCGCTCATGGGGCGTGCCGCTTTCTCTGATTCGTACCCATGCCAGAATGTCGTTTCGCTCAAGTTTTCGCCAGCGGGCAACATCTTCATTGCAACATGCATCGTGATATTGGAGTGCGTGGCAACAGTTCCCACAGTGACGGCAGTTGAAATGGCGCATTTCTGTGTCAATCCAGACGCCTTGTGCACCTGAGGCGTCATCGGTGCTAGCCCAGGCGTTTGCCTGGAAAATAAGACGGCAAAGCGCGGGTAATTTGTTATTAAGATCGGGATCGGCAGTCATTTTTTTCAGGATAAGATCTCTCAGCGTATCGTCACGAACTCGTTTGGGTTTTGATTTGCGGCCTTGTTTAAGCCATACGCCGGTATGCGGACCCGTATCAACAACAAGTCCGTTGTGTTCCCACAAAATGGGGATCAGTTTTTGAAAAAGTATAGTTTGCCCAGTATGTTGGGCGAAATCAAGCCGAATGCTTTCAAGCAGTTGTGGAACAGTCAAGAAAATGTGGTCGTTATTTTCCATCGTACCCCCTGAATTAGGTGTGGTATTGATCCATACTAAAAAAATAGTACGACGATACGACGAAGATTTCGAAGGGCATATTAAGTAACCGTTTAACATCATTTTTTCATAATTTCAAAATGAATACTTCACCACTCAGAAATGCCATTAGTGATATATGGCGAACACCTTGCCTTTGACAATCGGCTGTGGCATTTAGACAACGGCTTTAAAATTGATGTACCAGGAATTGAAAAACCACAGGAGCGATTCAAGGCGATGGCGGATGAAAATTGGATGAAACAATATGTTCAGCAGTCCGAGATGCTGGCGAATAGGGTTAAAAAGAGACTGCGTCATTTTAAAAAGCGGTTTGTTCGGCAGAACATTGAGGTGTTCCGGCTTTATGATTGGGACATCCCGGAAATTCGTGCAGTGGTTGATTGGTACGGTGGGCATCTTGTGATAGGTGAGTACACCCGAAAACAATCGACACCCGAATGGCTCCCCATGATGGGGACGGCGGTGGCAAAGGCGCTCAACGTCGAGAAAGAAAAGGTCCATTTGAAAGAAAGGTTTTATGGTAAATCAAACGGAAAGCGTTACGAGCGGATCAATCATACCAACAGGAAAATTGTTGTTTCGGAGAGAGACCTTAAATTTTATGTGAACCCGTGGGATTATGTTGACACCGGCTTGTTTTCAGACCATCGGAACACTCGGCAGATGGTGAGAAACATGGCATCAAACAAGGATTTTTTAAATCTTTTTTGTTACACGGGCTCTTTTAGCTGTTATGCAGCGATTGGTGGTGCCCGTTCGACGGTGTCTGTGGATCGCTCCAAAACGGCCATTTCATGGGCGCACCAAAACATGGCGCTCAATCATATCCCGATGGAACAGAATCGGCTCGTCCACTCCCATGTGTTTGATTTTATAAAAAAGGCAAAACAGCAACATCTTCAATTTGATCTGGCCGTGGTGGATCCGCCGTCATTTTCAACCCGAAGAAGCCGACAGGACCATTTTGACGTGGCAACGGACCATCCCGAGTTGATCAATGGCGTAGTGACATTAATGAGAGACGGGGCTACAATCTTCTTTTCAACCAATCACCAGGGGTTTTCTTTGAAATTGGATGAATTGACTGTCTCATCAGCAAAGGAGATAACATCCGATACCATTCCTGAAGATTATGTGAGCAAACGAAAAAAGATTCATCGGTGCTGGCAAATGACCGTATAACTGCTAAACACTGAGGAGCGAACGATGACAGAAGTATCCGTTGCTGCCTACGGTCTTCTCCTGCTGCTATGGACGGGATGGTGTTTTGTGCATAGCCTATTGATTTCCAAGAAGGGGGCTAAACTTTTTCGTTGAAGGAGTTATTCTGATGAATGAAAACGCTGTGATTATTTTCAGACCGTATCCATTTAAAGTGGGACAACGAATATACATCGAGTCCGGGCCACGTCATGGTGACTGGGAGGTCATTGGTGTAGGGGACCGAAAGGTGACCTTCCGATGTCCTGTTTCAAGGCGAGAATTTGAATGGAACCGGTTTTGCTATTTTACGGAGGCGTCCGAAACAAGCCCCTGGCCCCATCCGGATTAGGCGTAGTTATTCCGGGCTGATTTGTTTGACGATCCTGAAGCCAACCTTAGGGCTTCGGCGATCTGGAGAACTGAGACTGCGGATGGCGCAGCGGCAATACCATTCTTCAGATCCCCAGTCTCCTCCCCGGAGAGATCTGGCAAGGCCTTTTACAGGACCTGTGGGGGACAGCACGGGGCTTTTTTCGTAATAGCTTCGCTCAAACCAGTCTGCACACCATTCGTGAATATTGCCGTGCATGTCATAAAGTCCCCAGGCGTTATGGTGAAGTTGACCGACGGGATGGGTTTCCTGGCCACTGTTGTGACGAAACCAGGCATAGTCCGTAAGCTTCCTCTTTTCAGGCCCATAGCAGTAAGTGCTTTGAGAGCCTGCTCGGGCAGCGTACTCCCATTGTGCTTCGGTTGGCAGTTGATATGCGGTAGTATCTTCCAATTTGTTGAGGGTATCGATAAACGCTTGAGCATCCCCATGGGAGACGCATTCCACAGGGCGGTCGTCACCGGTAAAATGGCTTGGGTTTGAGCTCATTACGGTTTTCCACTGGCTTTGGGTTACTGGATATGCGCCAACGTAAAAGGGAGTTGAAAATTTCACGGTATGTTTGGGCAGTTCGTTTTCGTCTGCCTGTTCGGCATCCCAATCTCCGCCCATCGTAAATGTGCCCGCAGGTAAAAGTATGAGCAGGAGGCCAATGCTGTTCGTTGTTGCTTTCGGGGGTATCTCCATTGGTGTGCTGCTTTCAATATCGGTTGATGTTGCCATATTTGATTGACCCTAATATGAAATGGGCTATTGAAACCGAGAATGATTACAGGATACTGTAAAACCTAACTTCTTTCAACGATAAGTGCCATGCCTTGCCCCCCACCAATACACAGGGTTGCAAGGCCGTAGCGCGATTTTCTCTCCCTCATTTCGTAAAGAAGCTTCGTCACAATGATTCCCCCGGAAGCAGACACCGGATGTCCTAACGCAATTGCCCCTCCGTTTACGTTCACCTTGCGCGGGTCCATTTTGAGGGCGCGCATGCAGGCAAGGGCTTGCGATGCAAACGCTTCATTGAGCTCGATAAGGTCAATTTGGTCCATTGTCAGGTTTGCTTTTTCGAGCGCCAGTTTTGTGGCTGGAATGGGCCCAATCCCCATCAACGAAGGATCCACACCAACAGAAGCATATGATACAATAGCGGCCAATGGCGTTATGCCAAGTTCATCTGCTTTTGTACGAGATGTCACCACCAGTGCAGAAGCACCATCGTTCATGCCACTGGCATTTCCCGCGGTGACCGTTCCACCTTTTTGAAAGGCGGGTTTCAACCTTCTTAAGCTTTCCATGGTAGTGCCAAACCGGGGATGTTCATCGATATCAAAAATCTTCGATACGCCTTTCCGCTGAGACACTTCAACCGGAACAATCTGCTGTGAAAACTTTTTTTTGGCAATGGCCTTTTCTGCAAGCTGTTGGCTTTTGAAGGCGAATTCATCCTGTTCTTTGCGGGAAACGTTATATTGTCTGGCAACGTTTTCTGCTGTTTCTCCCATGGTGTTGCCACTCAACGGATCAAACAGGACAAGCTGATCCTGAAGTTCTCCGTGACCAAATCGGTATCCCCAGCGGACCCTTTTGAGCATATAGGCGGCATTGCTCATGCTTTCCATGCCGCCCGCAACGATGATGTCGGCATCTCCGGACTTAATGACCTGGGCGGCGAGGGTTATTGCTTTGAGACTGCCCCCGCAGGCTTTATTAATTGTGTATTGGGGTTTTTCAACGGGAACCCCCGCTTTTACGGCGACAACCCGTGCCGAATTGATGGGGACGTCACCGGTTCGATAACCGGAGGCATAAATGACTTCATCGATGTGGTTTCCGGTAAGGCCAGCCCGTTTGATGGCTTCGCGAATGGGAACGGGGCCAAAATCTATATCACTCAGTGGTGCCAGAGCGCCGCCAAATTTGCCTATTGCTGTTCGTGCGGCACTTGCTATGACAACTTCTATCATCCCATCTCCTGTGTTTCAAACCTGAATTAATATCGTGTAGCTGTAATTTACGAATGACGGTATGTCAACGGTTTTACATGGCGCGGTGGGGGATGATAGCGGTCGGCGGCGCGCTGAATGTTATGGTCATTTGACCTTAATAATGCTTGACACTATATATAATAAGGATTAAGTTAATATCAAATGACCATAATGGAGATAGCCAAGATGCCAAGACCCAAACGACCGCGCTGTGTTTCAGGATATCCCACCGTAACTGCATTTGTGCCGGAAGGCCGCCCCTTGTCTGGGGAAGTGGAGCTTTCGCTGGAGGGGATTGAGGCGATTCGATTGAGTGACTTTGATGGGCTTCATCAGGAGGCGGCTGCCCAGATTATGGGGGTTTCCAGGCAAACCTATGGACGGATTCTGGGTGAGGCGCGCCATGTGATATCCCAAGCCATTGTTACAGGAAAACGGCTTGTGATCAGAGGGGGAACCTATGAGGTAAGGCAGCACCGGGGACGCTATGGGCGTCGTCGACGCGGGGGACGGCCATAGAATTTTTTATTGATTTAGCGCAGCCATACTGGGCATTAAAACTTTAATTAAAAGGTGGGGCGACAGCCAGAAATGTCGGCGCTTAAGCAACCAATAGAACTGAAAGGAGGCGTTTATGCCAGGTTTTGACAGGACAGGCCCCCAAGGGATGGGGTCTATGACGGGCGGCAGACGAGGGATCTGCGGGGCTGCACAAACATGGGGTGGCTATGCCAGAGGTTTTGGTGGTGGTCGCTTCAGGGGAAGAGGCTTCGGATTTGGCAGGAATTTTGGTTGGGCAGGTTCGGGTTATGCCGAACAGCTTCAACAGGCAGTGGGGGATGAAAAGGCTTTTTTAAGAGCGGAGGCCGAGGGACTTCAACGTGAGCTTGAAGCCATTCAGAAAAGGCTTGACGGTTTGGAAAAATCCTTTTCAAATGACAAGTGACGCAACTGTAAGGTATTTGGTTGGGGCGGATGCAGAACAAAACAACCGTTTAACCAATAACTGGCGCGTGTTTCCCAGAGAGAAAGGGGGGTATTGAGAAAGCTTAATACTCCCTCATCGTTTTATTAAATGGTGGCCGCGTTACTCTAAACTATAAGAGGATAAATATGAAAACATCTTTTGGATCCAAAGCGCTGATATTTCCAACGCCGGTATGGTGTGTGGGTACCTATGATCAGAACGGTTCGCCAAATGTGATGACCGCTGCCTGGGGGGGCATTTGTTGCTCATCTCCACCCTGCGTCTCAATTGCGTTGCGAAAAGCGACTTATACCTACGGGAATATCCTGCACCGGCAGGCATTTACGCTGAGCGTTCCCTCGGAAAAATATGCCAGGGAAGCGGATTATTTTGGAATCGCTTCCGGTAAGAACACCGACAAATTCAAAAAGGCTGGTTTGATGCCAGAAAAATCAGAAAAAGTAGACGCTCCTTATGTGGCAGAGTTTCCCATGGTGCTGGAATGTCGGATGATTCATCATCACGAGATAGGTCTTCATACCATTTTTATTGGGCAGATCCTTGATGTGAAGGTGGAGGATGATATGCTCAATGGCGATGGACAGCCGGACGTCGAAAAAATTCGTCCACTGATCTTCAGCCCCGATGTCCGTCAATACCACGGCGTTGGAGATTATGTCGGGGCGGCCTTTGAAATCGGAAAGGGTGTTTAACGGATGGGTTTGCCTCGGGCCCCCGTGCTATTGCAACACAGGGGCTATTTCATTTTTTGGCGGATTTCGTCGACCAGTTGCTGATGCCGGTAATTGTCAGGATCTTCCTGCAGTGCCTGCTTGCCCCAGAAGAGTGCGTTGGCCCAGTCTTCCATCTGACGATAGTTTTCAGCAATCGCATAAAGCAGATATTGTTTCGGCACGCGGCGATGTGAATCCGGAAAATGCAATACCTTTGTGAAGTCGGCGATTGCATCCAGATGCTTTTTGATGACAGTATAACAACTGCCCCGGCCGATAAGACTTTCTTCATCCCGTTCATTCACAGAAATTGCACGGGAATAATGGGAAATTGCATCTTCAATACGTCCCTCCACTTCGTGTATCTTTCCAAGATAAAAATACGGATTGTCGCCATCTGGATGACAATATCCCGGGTTTAATTCAATAACATGCGTTAAGGCCTTTACCGCTCCGACACCGTCAGGCTTACGAAAGCACTCCCGGCCCTTTTCAAACCATTCGGCGATGGTGCGAGGTGATTTATTTGTGGGCACGAATTTTTCCTCTCTGTAGTTTTGAGTTAATCATACTATATTTTTACAAATTGAACAAATCCTCCATTTGAATACATAAACAAGAATTTTTGCATTTGTTGACCCATCACAGCATTTGTTATACTAATATATAATCTCTTACTGCGGTGGTGACTTCTCAAACTGTGCGATATGAAGTTGTATCTACTTCCTTGATATAGATTTTTTTAAATTCGTTATGACACCGGATTTAACCAAATCATTTTTCAAATTTTCCACGGAGTGATTGTTATGGTGATCGTTGTTGGAGAGATCTTGATAGACATCTTTGATACCTGCGAACGAGTTGGGGGGGCACCTTTCAATTTTGCCTTTCACCTTAAACAACTGGGATTACCTGTTCGGTTTTTTAGCCGAATTGGTGACGATAAAAACGGACAGAAGATCAGCAGTTTTGTTACCTCTCATGGTTTTGATGCGAAAGATCTTCAAGTTGATGGGAAACATCCGACTGGAACTGTTACAGTGGCGCTTGATGGCAACGGCATGCCAACATTCACGATTCATCAAAATGTGGCATACGATTTTTTGGACTTTGACCCGATGGCATCGATTTTGGAAAAAAATCAGATATCACTCGTCTATTTCGGGTCCTTGGTGCAGCGAACCCCCCAGGCCTTAGACCATATGGGCGCATTTTTAGCACGCAATTCGCAGCGCGCGCGGTGTTTTTGCGATATTAACCTCAGGCCAGATTGTTATTCAAGGGAAAGTGTTCTGCAGTCATTGACACGAAGCGATATATTAAAACTCAGTGAAGAAGAATTATATGAAATCGCTCGCCTTCTGGGGCTTACGGGGAAATATACTGAGATCGCGATGCACCTGTTGAAGACCTATGAGATAGAGATGTTGTTGCTAACAAAAGGAGAAAAGGGAAGTGAGGCATTTACTGCGGCCACCCATGAAGCCGTCGATGCGCAAAAGGTTATAAAAATTGTTGATACCGTGGGTGCGGGGGATGCTTTTGCCGCTATGGTAGCCCTGGGAATTACTAAAAACTGGCCCCTTGCAAAAATGTTAGAAAAGGCTTCTGACATGGCAAGACGAATTTGTATGATTGAAGGTGCTATTCCAGATCAGAACGATTTTTACAGCATATCTAAGTAGTGAGGAAGTTGCTAAATGGCTTATCAACCAGCATACATTCAAATGTTTAGTGTCCATGGCCTTATTCGAGGGAAGAATTTGGAGCTCGGGTGCAATGCGGATACAGGGGGGCAGATTAATTATGTCCTTGAAATTGCCAAAGAGTTGAGCAAGCGGGAAGACGTGTCCAGGATCGATATCTTTACGCGACTTATCAGTGATAAAGCATACTCGGCTGATTATGCGGTACCTGAAGAGCAAATTAATAAAAAACTTCGCATTGTGCGTATTCAATGCAAAGGCCGAAAATATATTCGCAAAGAATTGCTTTGGCCCCATCTTGATGAATTTGTCGACAATACCATTAAATATATAAAAAAAGAAAATGCCATTCCTGATGTGATGCACGGCCATTATCCGGATGCTGGATATGTGAGTATGCAGCTATCCAAAATTTTCGGGGTACCATTCGTCTATACCGGGCATTCATTGGGCCGTGTGAAGAAAAGCAAATTGATAGACGATGGCATGAACGAAGAAGAAATTAATAAGCGCTATAAAATAGATCGTCGGATCTACGCCGAAGAAGATATTTTAAAAAATGCTGATTTGGTCATTACCAGTACCCATGAAGAGGTCGACCGACAATACGGCATGTATCGCAACCGCCACATGCCAACCTACAAAGTGATTCCACCGGGTATTGACGTCGATAAATTTTATCCTTTTTATCATGATCGGCTGCCCGACAATGAAAAAACTGAAATGGTTATGTATGCCCATGCCAAGTTGTTAACAGAATTGAACCGTTTTTTTGTCCACCCGGAAAAGCCGATCATTCTGGCACTCAGTCGGCCCGATAAGCGGAAGAACATCTCCGGACTGATTAAGGCATACGGTGAGAGTCTGGAACTTCAAAGCATGGCCAATCTTGCGATTTTTGCAGGCATCCGAAAAGATATCGAGACCATGGAAGATAATGAAAAGAATGTGCTGACAAAAATGCTTCTGCTTATGGATAAGTATGATTTGTATGGGAAAATGGCCATACCCAAAAAACATGATTTTGAATTGGAAGTGCCCGCTCTTTACCGGATTGTTGCAGAAAAAAGGGGGGCCTTTATTAACCCGGCATTGACCGAACCTTTCGGGCTGACGTTACTTGAGGCCAGTGCTACCGGGGTGCCGATTGTGGCCACGAATGATGGTGGCCCTCAGGATATTCTTCATAACTGCAAAAGTGGATATCTTATTAATCCAAACGATTCAAAGGAGATGGTTTCTGCCCTGAAAAAGATAGTGTCTGATGGGACCCTTTGGGAACAGTTTTCGAAAAATGGTATTATGAATGTTCGGAAACATTATACCTGGAAACGCCATGCCGAGGTGTATGCCAAGCAGGTGAATAAGCTTGTAAAAGAGATAACGGCTACAAATATGCAGGCCGCGGTGCCGAAAGATCCGATCGGCAAGCGATTGGCCCGGCTTAATTATTTTCTTTTTACGGATATTGATCACACCTTGCTTGGCGAAGATAATAGTAAGCTTCCCGCATTTGTTCAATTTGTCAAATCAAACAAAAATCGGATTGGATTTGGCGTGGCCTCTGGGCGTACGATAGAGTCAATTAAGGAAGTGCTTGAAAGCTATCATATTCCGTCACCTGATATCATCGTTTCATCGGTGGGGTCAGAAATCTATTATGGGAAACGGCTGCATTATGGCCAGGGGTGGGCTTCCCATATTTCAAACAAGTGGCAAAGAGATCGGATCGTTGACCTTCTCAAGGCATTTGATTTTCTGGAATACCAGGAGGAAGAAACACAACGACCCTTTAAGATCAGCTATTTTATGCCGCCCGAAAAGGATTATTTAACACAAATTCACAGTACGTTATTGACCAACAAGTGTCGATACAATTTGATCTATTCCCATGATCAGTTTTTAGATATTTTGCCCTACCGGGCATCAAAAGGAAAAGCGCTTCGGTATCTAAGCTATAAATGGGAAATCCCATTGCGAAATTTTCTGGTCTGTGGTGACTCGGGGAATGATGAAGAAATGCTGCGTGGGGAGCCGCTTGCGGTTGTGGTGGGCAATTATAGTACGGATCTCGAACATCTGCGTGATACACGAAATGTATTTTTTGCCAAAGCGTTTTGCGCCGGTGGCATACTGGAGGGAGTTGAACATTATCGGTTTGATGAAGTGAATTAGCGGCTGGATTATGTAATGGTGCAATATAGTGTTGCCACCCGGTGGTGTTTCCCAAAGGATCGTAATTATGGAAAATGCGTTGCATGAGTTTATTGACGAAGATGAAATCAAAGACTTTAGAGAAATCATAACCCGTTTTGCATCGTTATCATCCCAAAAGTTCTTGCTGCGAAATCAGATCATTCAGGTGTTTCGGCACTATTGCGACGATTGCCATAAAAGTGAACATTTCCGGACCACATCTTCCATCTTGGAGTTTTTTAAAAAATGCCAGGAAATTTTACTTTATCCTGAATATTTGGTCATTATGCGACGATACGATATCGCTAAGTTCCGGTTTTACCTGGTCCTGAAAGATGGTGGGTTGATGGAAAAAATCGATCTTGCGCGCTATCTCGATTTAAAGGACGCTTTGGCTCAAGGCAGAACAGTTGCTGGACATCGATTGAAGCTAGATTTTATACCCTTTTATGATTTTTCACCATCCATTCGGGATAGCCGGTCCATTGGTAACGGCATTCGCTTTTTGAACCGTTACATGTGCAGTAATCTCTTCAGCCGGCCTGGCAAATGGAACAAGAAGCTGTTTGAATTTATTAAAATGCACCATTACCATGGCCAACAGCTTCTTGTGAATGGCGGGCTTATTACAGACTTGAAACCCTTTTTGAAAGAGGTCGAGAAGGTATTGCGCTGGTTGTCGTTAGAGACACCGGATACGCCATTCAATCTGTTGGAACCCCGGCTACGAAAATCCGGTTTTGAAGTGGGGTGGGGAAATACCGCAGGGCGCATTGCCGAGACCCTTGCGATTCTCTTGGATTTACTGGGTGAGCCCAAACACACTTTGCTCGAAGAATTTATTTCGCGGGTGCCGATGCCCCTGATTTCGAAAGTTGCAATTATTTCTCCCCATGGCTGGTTTGGCCAAACCAATGTGCTGGGCAAGCCCGATACGGGTGGACAGGTAATTTATATTTTGGACCAGGTCCGTGCACTTGAGACCCATCTGCAAAATGAAATACGACTTACCGGTCTTGATGTGACACCCAAAATCATCGTTTTGACGCGACTCATTCATGAGGCAGGAAACACGACTTGCAACCAGAGAGTGGAAAAAGTCTTTAATACCGAAAACGGGTGGATACTCCGCGTTCCTTTTCGGGACGATAAATATGATGTACTGAAACAATGGGTGTCCCGGTTTAAAATATGGCCTTACCTTCATTGTTTTGCGGAGGATGCTGCCAAAGAGCTGTCGAGCGAGTTTGAGGGACGTCCTGATCTTATTATTGGGAACTATTCGGATGGTAACCTAGTGGCGTCTCTTCTATCTGATAAATTTGATGTCATTCAATGTACGATTGCCCATGCACTGGAAAAGACAAAATACGAACTGTCAGATCTCCACTGGCAGGATTATGAGGCGTCATATCATTTTTCTATTCAATACGCGGCGGATATGTTCGCGATGAACAAGTCCGATTTTATTATTACCAGCACGCTTCAGGAGATCATTGGTACCGAAGATACCATCGGTCAGTATGAGTCCTACCAGTTTTTTACATTGCCGGATAAGTATCAGGTTCTAAGCGGTATTGATCTGTTTGCCCCAAAATTCAACGTCATTCCACCGGGTGTGGATGAAGACCTCTATTTCCCTTTTTATGAGAAAGACCGTCGTATTCAACAAAAACGGTCCTACTGGGAAAGCAGGCTCTTTCATGATGATGTGGACGATGTACACGGGAAACTATATGCCCCCCAAAAAATGCCAATTTTTACCATGGCCCGTTTCGATAAAATAAAAAATATTACAGGATTGATTCATGCGTTCGGCTTGAGCGAAAAGCTGCAACAGCATGCCAATCTCATTTTTGCGGCCGGTACCATTCATCTGGAAGATTCTGCGGATGTTGAGGAGCGAAACGAAATTGTCAAAGCGTACGACCTGATTGAAAAATATCAATTGGCTGGCAAAGTGCGCTGGTTACCGAGCATAAACAAACTTGATACAGGGGAAGTCTATCGAATTATCGCTGATAATGGGGGGATTTTTGTCCAGCCAGCACTTTTTGAAGCGTTTGGGTTAACCATTATCGAGGCGATGGCCTCCGGATTGCCGACCTTTGCACCGAAATTTGGGGGGCCTCTTGAGATTATCGAATATGGTGTCAGCGGATTTTTACTGAATACGAGCAAACCAAACCTAATTGCCAACAGTCTCGAGAAGTTTATCGATGCCTGTGACAACAATCCAGGCTATTGGAAGGAAATTTCCACCAACGGTATAAAGCGGGTTCAGGCGCATTTTAACTGGCAATCCTACAGTAACCGGTTAATTAATTTAACAAAACTATATGGGTTTTGGCGGTATGCGGTGTCTGAAAAAGGGATGATAGAGCTGAATCGGTATTGTGACCTGATCTACCATTTTTTAATCCAAAAACCTGCAAGGGCGATGAACAAATAAAAACAATCGGGTTGTGCAAAAAGTGGTTCATATGATCTGTATTTTGAAAATGACTTGAACAGTAATTGAAGATTTTGGTATTATACGTGTTCTTTTAATCTATTGATGGAGGAAGTACCCATGAAAATAGCGTTTCCGACGAAAACTTCAGCGGGACTTGAAAGCGTTGTCTTCGAACATTTTGGATCTGCACCCTCATTTATTTTGGTGGATACCGAAACAAATGAAGTCACCGATATTAAGAACCTGGATCAGCATCATGAGGGGGGGCAGTGTCAGCCACTCAAAGCACTCGGGAATGTTGCTGTGGATGCCGTGGTTGCCGGTGGTATTGGCGCTGGAGCATTAAAAAAACTTAATACGGGGGGGGTTACGGTTTATCGCGCCGTGGCAGGAACCGTTGGTGTTAACCTGGATCTAATTAAATCAGGAAAGTTGCCACAGTTTACCATGGCACAAACATGTGCCGGCCATCAACACGATGGTGGCTGTGTTCATTAGCATCCGTGAAGGAATAACAAAATGCCGATATATGAATATTTATGCAAAGCATGTGGGAAAACCAGTGAAATTATTGTTACGACTTCGGACCATACCCCCGAATGCCAGGCCTGCAAGAGCAAAGACTTGGTGAAACTTCTATCCGCGCATTCATCCATGTCTGGCGGAGCGAAGCCGGGCCTTCCGGGGCCTGGGGACACCGCCTGTTGTGGTTCGCCCCCCGGTGCGGCTGGTTGCGCTGGTCCGGGGAGCTGTTGCGGAAAGGCATCGTTTTAACGGTACGACGTATTGTGCGTTGATATTTGAGGCTGTCACCAAGTTACTATGGAGAGAAAAAAGGCGCATGGTTCGATGTAAAGGTCGGTGGGTCTTTGCGAATAATTTTCGCAAGTGCAGGGTGGCGACGGAATTTTTTATCTAAAAATTTACGGACATTATGACGCTGCCAGCCCTTAGGATGTGTAAAATCTTTGTATATAGATAGATCTCCGGTATAAAAGAGCGATGTCGCCAACGTGTCGGTCGTGGCTGCCGATGCCGGCAAGTTGAACACCGCCAGATTCAAAAAAGATATGTTTTCAGCATGTCGGATGGCGAATGCGTAGGTCATTTCAGCGTCCCTTTCCGATTCCCATGGAGTGCCAAACAGAAGGTAGACATAGGTGGCGATGCCTACCTGTCTCAGATTAAAAAGCGCTTTTTCAGCCATATGAAGATCAATCCCCTTGCCGAATGCATCCAGTACGGTCTGCGACCCTGACTCCAGTCCGATTTGAAGCATCACACAACCAGATTGTCGAAGGGCCACACAATAATCGCGATGGGTAAGGTGCTTCGTAAACCGTGCAAAACCATACCAATTTGGCCCAGGGGGACGCTCCATGAGTGCCTTCATCAAAGCCGGGCTGAGGGCATTGTCCGTTAGGTGAATCAATTTCGGTTGGTAACGCCGGGCAAGCGTTTGAAGCTGGGAAACGACCAGAGACGGCGATGTCGGTCGGTAGGCGACTGCCTCTGTGTTCTCGGGACAAAAAGCACATTTTCGCCAATAACATCCCCGGGAGGCACTGTAGGGAAGGACAACGCCCGGTGATAGATAAGGGCTCTCATTGATAATGTGATAGACTGGCAGGCTTTCCTCATTTTTTATGGTTGGCTCTGCCAATGACAAGAGAAATGCTTCGCCGGGCCCTGCCACCAGGTGATCTACGATGCCAGCAAAGGGGTTTCGCCAGTTGATTTGGCGCTTCCATGACGTGACGAGTCCTCCTCCCATCACAACAATAACAGTGCTCCCCATTTGCTGCCGTATATATCCAATGAGGGCAAAGGCACAGAGGGCCTGACTCAGAAAATTGAGCGATAAGCCAATGATGGTTGGTTGTTGTTCCTTCAACAATGATGTTAACCGCTTTTTAAAATAGCCATAAAAGGGATTTTTTTCCGGTGTTTCAAATGCTCTGATAAGATCATTGCTATTTACCGGAGATAAGGAACGGTGCTGGAAATCGGAAAGACTGATTCGCGTGCTTTCGGCTGATGGGGTACGAGAAAGTACCCGGTTTAAGTTCGATACTGCCTGTCGATATTTTTCAGGGTGTTGGAAGGTATCAAGGGTCGTTAGCTGTGAAAAGCTCTCTTCTCTGTGGATAACAGCGCGGCGGGTCCAGGTGTCCTGATCAGCCACTGGCTGCCTTAAAAGATAGTACAATCCTTCCAGATTTGCATCCAGAACTTGATATGGAATCCGATGTTGCCGGAGAGTGCCGGCAAGCTTTGCAATCCCCGGGGGGGGCTCACAGGGCTTTACCACCGGAGGATGAATAAGAAGGGTGCTTGCGGCTGCCATTGAAAAGCAATCTGGTAATGGGTCGTGGGGCTGACGTGGAATTTGCGGATACTCAGTGCGAAAGCTGTTCCCGGTCAGGGGGCAACTTTCGCACCGAAAAATCGATAGGCAATATCCCGCTATATGCGTTCTGCAACCAGATCGCCTACCTCACTGGTGGTATATCCCATACGCCCGGCCCCCAAGCTTTTTATCTTTGTGCCGGTTACATCTTTTACTGCATCCTCAATTGCCTTGGCAGCTTCGGTTTCTCCGATGGTTTCCATCATCATGGCACCGGCGCAAATGGCGGCCAATGGATTGATAATGTTCTTGCCGGTATACTTGGGCGCGGAGCCACCGATTGGCTCAAACATGCTGACTCCTTCCGGATTAATGTTGCCGCCAGCGGCAATGCCCATGCCGCCTTGTGTTTCAGCGCCAAGGTCAGTGATGATGTCGCCAAACATATTGCTGGTAACCAGTACATCAAACCATTCCGGACTTTTCACCATCCACATGCAGGTTGCATCAACATGATAGTATTCCCGTTTGACATCAGGATAGTCTTTCTCGCCTATTTCATGAAATGTGCGTTCCCAAAGATCAAAGACATACGTAAGAACGTTGGTCTTGCCCACAAGGCCAAGGGTGTTATGATCCCCTTTTTCTCTGGCTTTTTTCCCGAATTTCCGTGCATACTCAAAGGCAAAGCGAAGGCATCGTTCCACCTGGAAACGATTGTATACCATACTTTGCACGGCTACTTCATGCGGGGTCCCTTTCATGGAGATGCCACCCGTGCCAGTATAAATACCGCCGGTGTTTTCCCTCACCACCACATAATCAATATCATCCGGTGTTTTGTCTTTCAACGGTGTCGCAACCCCAGGATAAAGGCGGACTGGCCGGAGATTGATGTATTGATCAAGCTCAAATCGAAGGCGAAGTAAAATTCCTTTTTCAAGAATCCCTGGCTTTACGCCTGGATGACCAATGGCGCCCAGGTAAATCGCATCAAATTTTTTTAATTCCTCTGCGGCGGTATCAGGCAATATTTCGCCAGTCTTTAGATATCGATCGCCGCCAAAATCAAAGTCTGTCATTTCGAGTTTGAAGTCGAACTTTTGTGCGGCTGCTTGAAGCGACTTTTTCCCTTCAGCCACGACTTCGGGCCCGGTTCCGTCACCAGGAAGGACGGCGATGTGGTATGTTTTTCCCATAATAATCTCCCTTTCTAAATCAAACATGATAGAACCAATTTTTATAGGCCAATATCAAGGAATAGGTCAATATTAAAAAATGCAATTTACAATGCTGAGATGGGTCAGTGGCAGATTAAAACATATAATGCCTTGACTGGTTGCGTTGGTGTCCATATTATAAAACCTTCGGCCTACAGGCAGGCGTGACCGAATGCCGCCCCAGGGCCGATTGATTCAACAGAATTTGAGATAAACAATCAATTAGGAAAGGACAAGGTGAGACAATGCCTTTTTCAATAGCACTGGCAGGAAAAGGGGGCACCGGCAAGACAACCATCGCAGGACTTCTTGTTAAGTATCTAATCAGTAAAGGTAAAAAACCGGTGCTGGCGGTGGATGCCGATAGTAATGCCAATTTGAATGAAGTTTTGGGGATGGAAGTGACCGATACGCTCGGCAAAGCCCGTGAAGAGATGAAAAAAGGTCACGTTCCGCCGGGAATGACGAAAGATGTATTTATGTCCATGCGGCTGGAGCAGGCAATTGTGGAAGCGGAGGGATTTGATCTCGTGGTGATGGGGCAGCCCGAAGGTGCGGGTTGCTATTGTGCGGCCAATACCCTGCTTACCGGATTTCTTGAGCGGTTGACCGGGAACTATCCTTATATTGTGATGGACAATGAGGCGGGCATGGAGCATATCAGCCGGCTGACCACAAAAAATGTTGATGTGTTGCTGCTGGTATCGGATACCTCACGTCGGAGCCTTCAGGCAGCGATTCGAATTGCGCAGCTTGCAAAGGACCTCAATATTGGGGTTGGCAAAAGTCATTTGATCATCAACCAGGCCAAAGATGGGATTCCATCACAAGTGGTTGATATGATCGAAAAAGAAGGGATCCCATTGGCGGGAACCATTCCGGATGATGAGGGGATTTATCAGTTTGATTTTGAAGGGACGCCGACAATTAATCTTGGATCGGAAAATGCGGCCCTAAAAGCGGCGTATCAAATTTTTGAAAAGATAGTGCCCCAACAATAACCGCCGGGCGGCTACATCAACGATGTCGCAGAATCCATATCGCCAACTTCATATATATTATCTGGCAGGCCGGGTGCCACCGTTGTCTGTGCCTTTTCACCATTTTATCGGGAATTGGGAGGAGGACGGGTATACGTTTTTATTTTTCAGTGTGGTCGCCCGTGATCAGGTTGAAGCCCTTCTGCTTGACCAGCCCCACCTTATATTATTGGACGAATTCCAGATGACCTACGATGAATGGCAAGGGGGAATGGTCCAGCCGACGCGGATTGGCCGTTTTTTCATTGCACCGCCCTGGGATGACGCTGGTGCGATGTCAGATCCCAAGTGCCTGTCACTGAAACTCGATCCAGGGGTTGTCTTTGGTAATGGTACCCATCCGACGACCCAAGATTGCCTGGAGGCCTTGGAAAAGGTAATAACATCGTTCCAGATTGAAACGGCGATAGACATCGGCACTGGTACAGGGTTGCTGGCGATGGCGGCGGTGAAACTGGGATGTAAACGATGCCTTGCCCTTGATTTTAATCACCTGGCGACCCAAACGGCAGCTAACAACATTCGACTGAACGGTCTTGAACAGCATATCTTGGCAATCCAAGGGCGGGGGGAGGAATTTGTTGGTGCGGATGCCGACCTTCTGATTGCCAATATCCATTTTGATGTTATGCAACATCTTGTTAAAGCCAAAGGGTTTCTTCACAAGCGATTTTTCATCCTTTCCGGGTTGATGCGCAGCGAAGTGCGTCATATTCTTCACATGCTGTCTGCCTTGCCGGTTGAAGTGATGGCCCGCTGGGAACGAAATGGCACATGGTTTACGCTACTGGGAAGAACAGTTAATATGTGAGGTGGGTAATGGATAACCGGTTGAAAAAAGCGGCTTTGGTGGTTTCAGGTGCCGAGCGGGTTGCGGCATTGACAGGAGCGGGGATTTCAGTTGAGAGCGGTATTCCGCCGTTTCGTGGAAAAGGTGGGGTTTGGGAAAAGTTCGACCCCATGGAATATGCCCATATCCAGGGGTTTTTACGAAACCCGGAAAAAGTGTGGCGAAATTTTTTAAGCCAGTTTGCCACTACCCTAAACAATGCGTTGCCCAATGACGGCCATGTCGCCCTGGCTGCGTTAGAAGAAATGGGGAAACTTCGTACGGTAATTACCCAGAATGTGGACGGGCTTCACAGTAAAGCCGGTAATACAGACGTCATTGAGTTCCACGGCTCTTTTGCAAAACACTATTGTCTGGGCTGCGGGAAACGGGCCACAGGTGATACCCTTGATTTATCAACCTTGCCGCCACGATGTGCATGCGGGGGCATATTTCGGCCGGACTGTGTTTTTTTTGGTGAAATGATTCCGTCTGATGCTTTGCTAAGATCCCAGGAGACAGCTGCTAGTTGTGATGTGATGCTTGTGGTTGGAACATCTGCGACCGTCCATCCCGCCGCCGCCATTCCGGATATGGCAAAGAGCGCGGGGGCCGTTATCATAGAGGTCAATCCTGAAGAAACACCTTTGACTCATATGACCGGGGATATTTTTTTGAAGGGAAACGCTGGCAAGATGCTCAGTGCGCTGGTGACGGAAGTAAAAAATCTTCTATCTTCTTAAAGTTCGCCTGAATGTTTGGGTCTTCCCGTACTTTTTTACTGGTTTGCCATGAACTCAACAGAACCATCAAAATGGATTTTACCGGTGGTGATGACGCCACCTTCGCTGAAAGATAATACCGCTGATGTGGATCGTCTTATCAATGCTGTCAAACAGGAAACAGGGGAGGAGAGGGTTCACATCGATTTCTCCCTGCTCAAACAGCTGCCGGCCCTGATACGAAAGTACGAATACCGGCCTGAATGTATTCTTTTTAAGGATGACGGTCGCCATATTATTTTAGACGTGTTCGGGGCCGATGAAGCGCGTCCGGTCTGCGGTCTCGCAGTGGACCTTGGGACCACCCGTATCGTGGTCCGGCTCCTTGATTTGAGGATCGGGCAGACAATGGGAGAATCCTCTTTCGACAATCCGCAGATTGCCATCGGGCCAGATATTCTGGCCCGGATCCATTATGCGGATTCGGCGGAAAAGATTGAAACACTCCAACGGCTTGTTGTGGACGTATTGAACGCAGAAATCGAACGCCTGTGTCACGCTTGCCGAGTCGCGTCCAGTGCCCTTTATGCAATCAGTGTGGCCGGAAATACCGCGATGACGCATCTGTTTCTTGGACTGGATCCCCATTGGATTATTCGGGAACCATACATCCCGGTTGTCAATGCCGTTCCGGTTATCAGGGCCGCCACCCTTGATCTCAGGAGCCACGCCAATGCCCGCCTGCTTGTTTTTCCCAACGTTAGCAGTTACTTTGGCGGAGACCTGATTTCAGGTATTTTATACAGCGGTATTCACCAAAAAGAAGAGACGACCTTGCTGGTGGACGTGGGCACCAATGCGGAAGTGCTTTTTGGCAATCGGCATTGGCTGATAGCATGTGCGGGTGCCGCCGGTCCGGCCCTCGAAGGCGGCGTAACGCGGATGGGTATGCTGGCAGGGCCGGGTGTGATCGATCGGGTGAAAATTGAACAAAAAACAAACCAGATCGATGTTCATACCATCGAAGAAAAACCACCTAAAGGAATTTGCGGTTCCGGGGTAATTGATCTTGCTGCCCACTTGTTTTCAGCCGGTATGATCGACGAACGGGGTAAACTTGTGCCACGGGTTTGTGGACCGCAGCTTCGAATGATTGACGGCATCCAACATTTGGTCGTGGTGCCGGCCAGGGCATCGGCAACCGGGAAAGACCTGACAATTTCCCAGGCGGATTTGGATAGCCTTGTTCGGTCCAAGGCTGCCATGTATACGATCCTCAATACGATCACCGCTGCGGTGGGGCTCGGCCTGGATGACATTGAGACCTTTTACGTGGCGGGCACCTTTGGTTCTTATATTGATCCGGCGTCGGCCATCATGATTGGAATGATTCCGGATTTGCCGATCGAAAGATTCGAACCACTGGGTAACAGTTCTTTGGAAGGGGCTGCCCGGGCGTTGGTCGAAAACGCCGGTCTCGATGAGATTAAAGCCATACGGGACCGGGTGACGTATCTGGAATTAAACGTCAATCAGGAGTTTATGGCCCAATTTTCAGCTGCCAAATTTATTCCCCATACCGACCGGAGTCTGTTTCCCTCTGTTTATGCAAAATTAGCTGGGCAGGAAACCCAGACCGGGTTGGCTAATAAATCCAGAAGAGATGAATAAATCGCGGGTCAAGATCCGCAATGGACACCTGCCCCAATTCGGCATCCACTTCTTCAAAGAGTTCATCCAATGCGCTTCCGATTTGTAAGGTGATGTCGTCTGGCGACGTCTTGCAACAGTTTGACAGCCATTTCAAAAAAGCTTTTTTCATTTCAAGGGTTGTTCGATAGGGGGAGGCGGCTCCTTTTTGGTCAGGTTCAAACAAGCGACTGAAAAAAGATCTGAATTCTACAAGCGACAATGGCGTAAGTGTAGTAGCGCCACTTTTGCCATCAAAACGATGTCGTTCATGCGTGGCCCAGAGGGTCAATACCAGGTTTTTATAAGTAATAAAATGGCGGTCGATTTTTCCGATAACTGGCTGCATGGCGGCAATCAGCGCATCCACAGCCATTATTTGATCAAGCACTTGTGCTGCCGCTTCGACGTCAGAAAGTGAAGAAAAGTCCCGGTAAAGCGTCTCTCCTGTCTGAAAATTATCGTAGCATAGTGGCTTTTCCAGTAAAAGTCCGCCGAGAACACCCAGCCAAGATTCTCCCCAGAAAGTGAGTGGTAGCCCGTTTGATTCAAACCATGCTGTTTTTCGCCAGCGTTGCGCACGCCATTTCAATTGCAACGCCTGGTTATATCCAAACTGAAAGATATCCGTTAGCGGTGAGCGTTGAATGAAGGATGCCATGGTCTGCATCTTTGGTGCTGTTTTGGAAACTGAGCTGTCTTCGCTCAGCGCTTCAAGCCCGATATTGAGGTAGCCACAGGCCTTTTTTACGATCTGGGACAGCTCAATTTTATCTATTATCTGTCGCTGGTCGGCAGATATAACCTGATTGCACAAAGCAGCAAATTCGGTTTGAATTTGTTCCAGGGCAGGTCCTGGTTGGATGGCCTGAAGGGCGTCAACAAATAGACTTCCCTCCTGCAAGAGGCTGACAGGATAGTGGGGCGTGGGCGGCATTTCGTTTGATGCTTCGGACCGGCCAAACGATTTTTCAGATTGTTTTTTAAATGCATCTGCTTTGGGGGGATGATAAATCCCCACCGCTTCATCAAAGGGAAGAAACCCTTTTTCCGCCAGCCGGATATTCCGTAACCGGTATTCCTCTTCCTCTAATTCTGCCGGCAACGCATGGGCAGCTGCAACAAGCAATTGCTGATAAAGAAAATGGTCTTGTTCTGCCAGTAGGGCAAGCATTCTTTGCAGTAAAAACCGACGTTGGGCATCCTCGGTCTCGCCTCCGTTATCCTCTTCTTCAGACGAGGGTGGTGCATCCAGGATACGAATATAATAGGTGTCATCATAGGTAAAAAATCCTTCACCAAAAACAGACGGATCTTGGTCATGCTCACGAATTATCACTTGAATATTTCGAAATAAAAAAAGCGTCAATAAATCGGACTTTTCGCTCAGGAGCCAGGAGGTCGTTCGACGAGGATCTGCCAAGATCATTAAGTACAGCCATTTTATTGTTGGCTTTAACTGGAGTTGGTCGCGGTACCACGTTACCATGTCGAGGATGTATTCCCGCTGTTTGTTGGACGCGAGGGCCAGAAGTGAAAGTGCGTCCTCAGGCCCTAAATCGTGGACTAAAAAATAGAAATCTTCTTCAGGAAGGGAATGTACCAGTGCTGCGGGATGTTTCGCTTCAAGAATACGATTTAGGGCATTTTCAGCCGAAAGCGAAAGAATATCCTTTCGCTCCTGTCGCAGCGCTATCACCGCTGAGCTCACAGGATCGTCATCGTCGTTTGGTTTATCATTCATGATGCAGGGTATATTAATAAAATTTTATTGTCTCACATCAAGCCGATGCACTGGCCGCCAGTTGGTCCGGCGTTACAATCGGACCGATGTTGGCTTTCAGTGCTTCAAGGCCGTTCCGTTGATATGCCAGAATATCAAAAAAGCGGTCCGGAATGTTTGGCTCCTTTCCGTAAGCATCAATCTGAAGGTCAATTCTTTTCATTATATTATCGACATACAAGGAGAACTGTTTGTCATAGAGTTCCTTAGGGTAATTTTTGTTGATGATCGAGTTGAATAACTGTTTCAGATCGTTGTACTTTGGCAGATTGCCGATGGGCGCTTCAATGATTTCCACCTCTTGGTGGGCCACCCGGTCAAGCCATGCCAACCATACTTTAACATCTCTTTTTTCGCCAAGGAGCCTTTTTGAACTACCGCCCCGTGCTGCTTCCGTTAGAAAATAGTTGAGCCCCGCCATAACAGGTTTTTTTTCCTTGGCAATCCGATCATTGCCAAAAAACTTAAACTGGATGTCCATGTAATCACCCAGGGCACCCGGTATAAAGGGCGCATTGGCCCATGGTGCACGTTTGACACCGGTGGCACCGACTTCGGTGGCGGTGGCAGCCGACACGATGCAGGCGCCGATAACCACACCATGATCCGAGTTTTTAGCTACCCACACCGGGGGCATGGTATCGCTGTCCCGCCCACTGTAGGTGATTACTTTTGTTTCAACACCGTTGGGATCTTCTGCCATGTCCGAATAATTTGCAAGTGCAACCGACGAGAGGGTACATCGGGCATTGGGGTGTGAAATCGGTACAGGTTTTCCGCTTTCATCTATTTTTCCCTGATACCATTCCCCCTGAAAGTTCTTTCCTTTTTCAGGCTGGGGTTCGCCATTCCCTGTCCAATGGGGCACACCGTTTTCATCAATGAGTACGTTGGACCAAATTACCTCGGTGCCCGGTTCACGAAGCAGTTTCATAAGGTGCGGGTCGCCCTCCCAATTTACGTCTTCGACAATGCCGAAAATACCACACTCCGGATTAATGGAACAGACAGCCCCTCTTTCATTGATCCACATTTGGGCCAGATCATCCCCAACGAAACAATCTCCAGCCATGGCGGTGGTGGTTTTTCCGCACCCTGACGGAGCGGCACCCGCCATCCAGGTGACCCGTTCACTAGGCCCTTTAATACCGGTAATGAACATGTGCTCAGAAAGTTCCAGACCATTTCCGGTATACACTGCCTTGTCAACAGCAAATCGATGATTCCCTTTTTTCATCAGTAGGGTGTTTCCTGCATAGGTGCAGTTGAAGCTAAAGGTGGTCCGGTAGCTGCGGTCCATGAATACCCTGGCGTGGGGAAGATCTTCGGAGCGATTCAGGCCTTCGCTGTGAATATTTGTAAAAAAGTAACCATGAGTCGCCACAGCCTCATCAAATTGGTCGAATGCGTTTCGGTAAAGAAGCTCTGCGCTGTGGAGTACGTAGGTGCTGCTGGAAATTTCCAGAGCTGGGTTTGAAACCGGCGAACCCACGGGGCCCCGCATATAACATCCAATGATCATGACCATTCCGCTCATAATTCCGGTCATTTTTTCCCGGACCTCTTCAAGAGCCTGAGGCCTTTCCATGCGATTGGCAAGACTGCTGACCTGTTCATCTTCATTGGTGATGTAATAGGTTCTGTCAACAATACGCCCCTGCTCCTCTTTCAGATCATAATGAATGGTATGGTTCTCCATTGGAAGTGCCGCTTCTTCGCCTTTTTTCAAGGCCAACGCTCTGATAAATTGGCGATCTTCTTCAGAACCTGAGTTCACAAACGCCGAATCCGGATCACACATTACGATGGCATTGGCGATTCTGATGCGTACCTTTTCGTTCCTGATATGATTTAGTTTTGCTTGGTTGTTTTGATCCAGTTTAGACTGAAATACTGCTTCAGCGGCATCAAGCGTCGTGATCCCACCGATTTCAGATAAAATATCAATCCCCCTCTCAAGTACCAAGGAAAAATGTTGTTGTTTTATCGACATTATTACCGTCTCCTCACGTTAGCTTTGGTCCATTATTCATACGTTGTCACAACTATATCAGATAACCGCCGTTTCGGAACATGATGTCGCGCTTCTTTGTCCCGCCAATATTTGATACTTTCATTAGAGATCGCCTCTTCAATGACGACGTCTTCCTTGGGTATCCCAAGAGCGATCACCAGTAAAATGCGGTAGTGGTCGGCGATTTCAAGCAAGCTGCGGAGTCTTTTCTGGTTTATGTTCGCTATGATACAGCCTGCAAGTCCCTGTTCTCTTGCACCCAGCAATATGCTCTGGCTTGCAATTCCATGATCGCAATCAATTTTTTTTGCTATCCGTTCATCCCCTATAATGGTTATATAGGCACTGGGCCGCTCCCCCTCCTTCGGACCTGCCCAATGTGGCAAGTATCCGGCCCATCCGAGGCATGAAAAAATTTCAGCATTCTTTGTGGGGCAACAGGAGAGGATGTAGCGTAGGGGTTGTAGGTTGGCTGCCGATGCTGATAAACGGGCAAGATTAACCAGTGATGTTAACGTTTCCAACAAGACAGGTGTACTTTGATGGAATCGCCTGCAACTTCTATTTTTTGTGATAAGATCCAGCAGCACCTTATTTCCCCATACATCCCTGGACAGGTTGTGCCGGCATATGCTGGCGAATCCAGGTGAGCACTTTATCAAACTCTGACTGAAGTTCCCGAAGAGCCTTTCCCCGATGACTGACATGGCTTTTTTCTGCCATGCTCAATTGAGCAAAACTTTTTCCTAACGGCGGGTAATAAAATACTGGATCATATCCGAAGCCATTATCGCCCATAAGTGTTTCTGTAATTTGGCCATCACACTGGGCTTCATATGTGAGGGCTTCGCCAGTTGGCACCGCTATTGAGATGACGCAGGTAAAGGACGCACTGCGGTCAGTTTTTCCTTGCATTTCAGAGAGCAGCCATTCACATCGTTCTTGGTCGTTCAAATTGGGGCCGCCATACCGTGCAGAAAAAACGCCGGGCCCCCCCCCCAATGCGTTAACACTAAGCCCCGAATCATCTCCTAAAGCGGGTATCCCCAGCACCCGCGCCACAAAAGACGCTTTTTTGTATGCATTTTCTTCGAATGTTACGCCATCTTCTTTGACTGGAGGAACTGGGCCAAAATCATCCAGTCCCTTTAACGCAACCGGGTAGCCACCTAAAAGATCTCTGATTTCTTTGATTTTGCCCTTATTTCGTGTGGCGATAACAAACGGAATATGATTTTCCATTATCTCATCGTGTGCTCTCTCGGCCATGTGGGCCGTTTTGGATTATTATTCACTGGCCAACCGGAACCCAAAATTTACATTTTTCTTCATATCTTATCTTATTCTTAGCTATATTCGACAAAAATGAAATTATGTACAATCCGTATAGAACATGGTGTTTTTTTTGTAAAGAATTTTTGCCGTTGTATTGCTTGAGAGCGCTTTACAAGCTTTTTATATTGTGCCATATAAACCCTTCTTAGGTACGATCTATTTGAACACATCTTTTGAAACACCTCAGGCCATGCTTCAAGAGCTTTCTATTCGAAATTTTGCCATTATTGATGATTTGAAAGTGTCCTTCTCTGAGGGGTTGACGGTTTTGACCGGGGAGACTGGCGCTGGAAAATCAATCATTCTCAATGCGGTGAACTTGCTGCTAGGCAATCGTGCGTCTTCAAAATTGGTTCGCACGGGTGCAGACGCCGCCGAACTCGAAGCGCTATTTATGATTTCTGCCGATAGTCCTGTGAACAAAGTGCTCTCCGAGCTCCAAATCGACCCATCAGAAGGGCTTCTCATTCGGCGGATTATTTCGAGGTCTGAAAAACACCGGAACTACATCAATGGCCGGCTTGCCACCCTCCAGATGCTAAGTCAGTTGACCGAACCGCTTGCCAGTATTGCAGGCCAACATGCCCATCAAACACTTTTAAAGGAGGATCAGCACCTTCTGACTCTTGACCAGTTTGCGGGCCTTATGCCACTTCGTCGCAGTGTGCACGAAACATATCATACGCTGGTGCCACTGCTAAAATCATTGCAAGCTTTGATGTCCAAGCAAGAGAAGGAAGCCGCGCAACGGGAGCTTTACGAATTTCAGAAAAAAGAGATAGCCGCTGTAAACATGCAATCCGGGGAAGATGATATTTTGGAGCAGGAACGGTTGCGACTGAAAAATGCCTCCTTTCTAGCCCAAACGATTCACGAGGGGTTAAACACGCTGTACAATGCGCCCGGTGCTGTTGTTGAAAAGATATCAGGGACCTGCAAGGCGATTGAAAAGGCGGGTCAAATAGATTCTGCTTTGGTCGGGCCTTGCGACCGCCTTGGTAAGCTGGTTTTTCAGATTGAAGATGTTGTCCATGAGTTTCAGTGCTACTTAGACCAAATACAGCATGATGAAACACGGCTAGCTGAAGTTGAGGAGCGTCTTGACCAGTTGAATCGGTTGAAACGTAAATATGGTGGTTCCTTAAAGGCGGTGTTGTCCTATAGTGAGCGGATCGATACGGAACTTAACGGATATGATACCCTCAACGTTGATATTGATGACCTTCAGAAAAAAGTCGACCAGTGTGTTGCAAACATCGGGGACATGGCGGGGAAGTTATCAGAACAACGGCGATACGCGTGCAAGCGGCTATCTCAACAGGTTGAAAAGGAACTACGGTCTTTGAAAATGCCCCACACCCGGTTCGACGTCCTGCTGGAGGATCACCCCTGTAAAACCAGTGCGTTGGACCGTATTCAAGTAAAGGGTAAACTCTGCCTTGATACAGGTATCGATCAGGCGGTTTTTATGATTGCCCCGAACAAAGGGGAGGCCTTGAAACCGCTGGCAGCCATCGCATCTGGTGGTGAGCTTTCGCGTGTTGTCCTGGCATTAAAAGCAATTCTGGCAAATAATGACGATGTAGAATCGATTGTATTTGATGAAGTTGATGCGGGTATCGGTGGTGGAACAGCGGAGGTGGTTGGGCAAAAGCTTTCCACTCTTTCACGTTCCCACCAGATTATCTGCATTACCCACCTTCCGCAGATCGCGAAGTTTGCTGACCACCACTATAAAATTTCCAAACAGGTGGTGGACGATCGAACCCAGACCTTCATCTCACCGGTAAAAGAGAAAGATCGTGTTCAAGAAATAGCACGAATGCTTGGAGGAACAAAAATCACTCAGGCGACCATCGACCATGCCCGTGAGATGCTTGAAAACGAATAAATGACAGTTCCACTTCCGGGAACTGAAAAAACTTGCCGTGTGTAAAAAAACGGCCCCATCTTTTTTGCAAAAAGTTTGGCTATCCCCGATGTCGGGAGCTGGAAATCTAACGCTATGGGGAGTGATTCCCCCGCAAAGGAAAAGGTGCTGATATGCTTGGGCTCTACAGTGTTCCTCCCTTTTTGACACTATGCTGTTTTTTATGTTTGGCCGGACTGACATTATACCGAGGCACCAAAACAAAAACCAATCGTTTATTTCTAATGCTCTGTATATTGGCATCCCTGTTATATGGGGCCATTTTGCTGGAGTTCAATGCACCTTCCGCAGAACAAGCCCTCTTTGTCAGTCGAATCGATCATCTTTTTATAATTTTCTTGACGCCGCTTTACCTTCACTTTTTCTTTTCATATCTTGCTGTGAAAAAACACAGATGGATCGTCGGGATGGCGTATGCCTATACGTTTGTGTTGATGGTGTTTGTTCCCACCCCCTATTTTGTGTCACATATGGAAAAACATGCATTTGGATATTTTGCCCGGGCCGGCATCCTTTATCCTCTTTTCGGTTTCGGAGGCTTGGCAGTGACATTTTCAAGCCTTTTTCTCATCTACATCCAGATGAAAACAGAACAAAACCAAACAAAGAAAAACAGACTGGTTTATGTCATGATCGGTTTTGGTGTAATGGGCGTTTTAACGGGACTTAATTTTCTGCCGATTCATGGTATACCGGTTTATCCGCCTGGTAATTTCAGTTTTATCCCTCTTTCGATTTTTGCGGTTGGTTTGTTTAAACATGATCTTTTAGACATGGGGATTCTGATTAAGAAAAGCATTGTTTATTCGATTTTAACCGCACTGTTAACATGCTTCTATGCATTTCTTGTCATTTTCGTCAACCGAGTGTTCACGGCGTTCATTATATCAGATTCCATTATTTTTCCGCTTTGTTTTTTTCTCTTTATTACGTTTATTTTCGGCCCGTTAAAACATGGCGTACAGTCCCTGGTCGATCTGTTGTTTTCACGATCCTCCTATGACTACCAGGCGACATTAAAGGCCCTAAGCCGGCAGATTGTATCGTTGCTAGACATTGAGACGATTGGCGGTCAGCTTCTTTCAACCATAGACGGTGCCATGCGGGTACGAAATGGAGAATTGTTTTTAAATATGGATAGAAAGGGTAACCCGCCAGTGTTTCGGCGGATGGCTGAGAATAAAGGAGAGATGCCTTCCTGTGGATCCGTAAACCTTGACATTTTGGTATCGTATTTGATGTCAACAACTCAACCGGTATTTCAAAACGACTTGGCCCAGCAACGTCAACCCAAGGATATCCGAAAGGTCGCAATATGGATGCAGCAAGAAGGTTGGGTTGTCGGATTTCCACTGGTTTTTGGGGACCATATGAATGCGGTCCTTTTTATGGGTGAGAAACGATCGGGAGAGGGGTATACGCGGGATGATATGGACCTGCTTGAAACCCTGTGTAGCCAGAGTGCCTTGGCAATTGAGAATGCGAAGGCCTATGAGCAGGTTGAGGCATTGAATGTCCGTCTGGAAGAAAAGGTCGCTGAAAGAACTCAGGCGCTCAAGAATGCGTTGGCTGAAAAGGAAAGGACCCAGGAGCAATTGATTCGTTCAGAAAGCCTTGCTGCGATTGGGCAACTTGTTGCTGGGGTTGCTCATGAGCTGAACAATCCATTGGCAGGTGCTATCAGTCTGATTCAGACTTCGGTGGAGGATCTTGAGGAGCTAAACCTAAGCGGGCCGCATATCGACCCAACGACAATTGACGATATGAAGTTCGCCGATAAAGAACTGAGGCGGGCGCGGGACATTGTCCGAAGTCTTCTTGATCTTTCTCGGCAAACAGATACTTATGCTGAAAAAGTGGACATAAATGTCGTTGTGCGAGATGCATTGCAGATTTTACACAATCAATACAAAAATTTAAACATCCCCATATCAAACAAATTCAAGAAAAACCTACCGTTAATACACGGTAATTTTGCAGCACTGGGGCAGGTTGTTGTCAATATTGTTAAAAATGCAATTCAATCGGTGAAAAACAACAATGGTGAAATCATTATCCACACCTACCATGATTCACGTGAGGATGAGGTGGTGTTTCGATGTTCAGATAAGGGCCCTGGAATTCCTGAATCGATCCAGAAGGATATTTTTAAACCCTTTTTTACAACCAAAGAGGTTGGGTCAGGCACCGGGCTTGGATTATATATTTGTCATGAGATAGTGAAAAAGCATCGGGGACGGTTGGCATTTAAATCTAAGGTGGGAAAGCGCACCTGTTTTTCGGTGCGATTGCCGGCGTTCTCGTCAATTTAAAGTCTAAAGGGGTGCCAAAAGATATATTTCCGATTGGTTTGCGTATCTAAGAACACCTTGCTTTTACACTTGTCCTTGCCATTCCTTCATAGAGTAGATATAATCCGATTCAAATGTTTATTATCAAAAGGATCAAAATGGTAAGGAGTTTTACAATGCCTTTATATGAGTTTAAGTGTCTAAAATGTAATGAGTTTTTTGAAGTATTGGTGATGCGCCAAGATGAGCAGGTAGAGATGAAATGCCCCCAATGTAAGTCATCAGAGTTTGAGCGTGTTCTTAGCACTACCAGCTACAGTATGAGCAGCGGTGAAGGATACCGTGATGTGCCAAAGGCACAAACCAGAACTTGTTCAGGAGGCTCCTGTACAACGTATGATATTCCAGGGCCCAAATGATATGTTGGCTCTCTATTAGAACCCATCGTTCTATCCACAAAACCTTCTATATGATACCATTTATATAAATACCATTCTTGTGGTTCTTTTTGAGATAACTGGTCGTATCCATGAAGCACACCCATCATAAAGAAAAAGAACAGTTTAAAAAACTTTTCAAACAAGAATATATCGATAAATTTGAAGAGCGATTTAAACTTCTTGAAATATTTCTTCAAACGGAAAGACATGTCACTGTAGAAGAATTCAACGAGTTTTTGATTGAGCATGGGATCGAGTACCCCATTGACCTGGTGAAAAACACCTTGCAGATGATGTGCCGTTTCGGTTTTGCTCAACGACGTGGGTTTGAGGATGGTAAGGTTCGATATGAGCATCGACACCTTGGTCAGCACCACGATCACATGATATGCACCAAATGTGGCACCATTATTGAATTTAATAATGAGAATCTGGAAGAATTACAGCTTGAAATTACCAAAAGTCATGGGTTTCATATGCTTCAGCATAAAATGGAAATCTATGGTATTTGTGCCGAGTGTCTGGCATTTCGTGCCAGGATGATACCCTTGCACAGCGCCAAAGCGGGTGAACGACTGGTTGTTGCTGATTTCCTTGGCGGTAAAGTGTCTCGAATGCGCCTTGCAACCATGGGACTAAGAATTGGAGATCATATTGAAGTGATCACCAACAATAATCAGGGACAGATGGTCATTGCGATGGACTACAATCGCTTCAGTATAGGGCAGGGAATTGCCCACAAGATCCTGGTGCAACCGGAAAAAATATCTCTATCAGCTCCTGATGAAAAACAATAATCAAATGACGCCAAAGTATTTGCATGGGTTTGAAACCGGCCAGCTAAAAGAGAGAATAAAGATTGCCCGGCGCATATTGGCGTCATGTGAGCTATGTCCACGAATGTGCCGGGTGAATCGATTAAAAGGTGTTTTGGGGGTCTGCAAGGCAGCCGACAGGGCGATTGTTTCAAGTTACCAAGCTCACTTTGGCGAGGAGGCTCCGTTGGTCGGAAGGCATGGGTCCGGCACCATTTTTTTTACAAATTGTAATTTGCGGTGTAATTTTTGCCAAAATTTTGAAATTAGCCATGGTGGGGAAGGCAACCCGGTTTCATCTGAGGGGCTTGCAGAGGCGATGCTTTCCTTGCAGAATACCGGGTGCCATAACATCAATTTCGTCACGCCGACGCATGTGGTTCCTCAAATTCTTGAATCTATAGAAATTGCGATTTCAAATGGATTACGTGTGCCGCTGGTGTATAACTCAAGTGGATACGATCGGGTTGAGACATTGAAATTGCTCGATGGCATTATTGATATTTATATGCCGGATTTTAAATTTTGGGACTCAGACGCGGCACGAGTGACATGCCAGGCACCGGACTATCCCGAGGTGGCCCGCCAAGCGATAAAAGAGATGCATCGTCAGGTAGGAGAGCTTGTGATGGATGATAAAGGACTGGCCGTTAGAGGGCTTTTGGTGCGTCATCTGGTATTGCCAAAGGGGCTGGCCGGTACCCGAGAGATTATGAAATTTATCGTCCGCTCTATCTCACCGAATACGTATGTCAATATAATGTCTCAATACCGGCCCTTCGGAAACGCCTTAGAAATGAAACCACTGAACACTCCCCTGCCGATAGAAGATTTTAGACAGGCAACCGAGGTGGCAAAGGAAGAAGGGGTTTTGCGGCTTGACCCGCCCATACGCCGATTTTTGGTATGGTAATTGGTGTGGTCCTTTCCCAAAGAACACCTTGACTTTATTAAATCACTTGTTTTATGTCACGAAACTGAAGATTTTATATTTGCACATGCGGGTGTTCGGCCCAATGTTCCTTTGAGGTTGCAAACAGAAGAAGATCTTTTGTGGATACGGGAGCCATTTATTCGTTCACAGGAGAATTTTGGCAAACGAGTCGTTTTTGGACACACGGTCTTCCCTGATCCATTTGTGCAGCCTAACAAGATCGGTATTGATACCGGAGCTGTTTACGGGAATAGGCTGACCTGTGTTAAATTGCCGGAGTTGGTATTTTTTCATGCTGCATGACTTTATATGCGGCGTGCTTTCGTTGGATAAATGGGATCCACAAAGAGGATTGTCTATGCTTTTTTCCAGGTGTAGTAGGTATTCAAGGCTAATAACTTGCATTATTTGCGTATGCACCATCTGTTTGCCTTCCCAGGGACTTGCTGAATTTTTAGCGGTCAAGGTTCCGATTGCAAACATTCGATCTGGTCCCGGTGAAAATCAAGACCTGTTGTGGAAAGTCGAAGCCTATCATCCGCTACAAGTGATTGAAAAAAATGGCAAGTGGTATCATTTTAAAGATTTTGAGGGGGATGAAGGGTGGGTGCATTTTTCACTCGTTCAGAAGATGGATGCCGTGATTACCGCAAAAGAAAATTGCAATATACGCTCAGGGCCGGGGACAAAATATGACATTGTCTTTACGGCAGAAAAGGGAATTCCCTTCAAGGTGCTAAAAAATCAACAGAAGTGGATTAAAGTTGAACATGCGGACGGTGATACGGGGTGGATCTACAATACTCTGGTGTGGCCAAACAAATAACAACTTGTGTAAAGGTTAAAAGGAGACCTATGGCGGCGAAACGAAGTAACTATCGAAAAAGTCTAAAGGAACCGGATGAATTTATTACCCTTTCGTCTCGACTTCTAATACAAGCGATGGCGCATAAAAAACAGATTATCGTTGCAACTACCGGGTTTATTGGCGTGGCACTGGTGGTACTTTTTTTTCATTATTTTTCCGAAAAGGCCGCAAACCGTTCACTTTTGCAATTGAGCCATGCCATGGCGAAATATACCGGCTCGGATACGTTGGCGGAACTCGACGATGTAAAAGATGAATTGCTGGGAATTGCAGAGAATTATGGCCGATATTCGGGAGGAAAATTTGCACGGCTTGAGTTGGCAAATCTCTATTTCAAAGGGGGTGAATTCAAGGCAGCCGTTGATTTGTATCGGCAGTCAGTCAATGATTTCAAAGGGTATCCGCTTGTGGAAATTCTGGCAAAGAGCGGTCTTGGATATGCTTTGGAGGCAACCGGCGAATCTGAAGAGGCCACTAAATGGTTTGAATCAATCGCTGCCAATTCAGACGACATCATGGCTGATGAGGCGCTTTTTGCCCTAAACAGGCTTTATGCCACAACGGGGGACGGGGAGAAACAAACCGCTACCTTGGGTCAGTTAATAGATCAATATCCAGATTCTTTTTATATTAAATTAGCCAAAGAAAAAGCTTCGCTATAGAGGCAATATGATTGACCCGATCTGGGAATTTTAGTCCCCAGATTGAAGACACTCTATTTTTCTTTGTTTCTAATATCTAATTGATATTTTTTTATTTTTTGGTTTAGACCACTTTTCCCAATACCAAGAATCTCAGCCGCCCTTGCCTGAATATTGCCGGTGAGCTTTAAGGCACGCATGATGAGTTTCTTTTCGACGGTTGCGAGTGTTTCGTTTAATTTTGCATTTGCCGGAATACCTTCAAGATCCAACGTATTATATACCTGATGTTTGAAGTGTTCCGGCAGGTCAGCTACGCTAATTTCATTCTTGGGGCATAGAATCATGGCGCGCTCGATCACATTCTCCAGTTCGCGAACATTGCCTGGCCAGCGGTAATCGTAGAATAACCGTTCCACTTCTTGGTGTAAACCGGCAACCGCGACCTCTGACTTTCTTTCTTTGGCATACTTTTGGAGGAAAAAGTCAACCAAAAGGCGAATATCTTCTTTGCGTTCCCGAAGGGGGGGGAGAGGGATATATAATACATTCAGGCGATAGTAGAGATCTTCTCGGAATCGCCCTTTGCTGATTTCTTCCTTTAATTGTTTGTTGGTCGCTGCGATAATGCGAACATCCACCGACACAGACCGTGTTCCACCAACTCGTTCAAACGTCTTTTCCTGGAGTACCCGCAACAATTTAACCTGAAGATTTGGTGAAAGCTCTCCAATTTCATCAAGAAACAGTGTGCCTGAATCGGCAATTTCAAATCGCCCTTTTCTCATGGCAATTGCACCGGTAAATGCGCCTTTTTCATGCCCAAACAATTCACTTTCAAGTAAATTTTCCGCCAGAGCACTGCAATTAACGGCAATGAAAGGATTGTTTCTACGCGGGCTATTGAAATGGATTGATTTTGCAACAAGCTCTTTCCCCGTTCCGTTTTCGCCTTCGATAAGCACAGTGGCACTTGTGGGCCCAACCTTTCGAATGATCTCAAAAACATCCTGCATGGCTTTACTTTTGCCAATGATGTTATCAAATCTGTATTTGTAGGTGGCGTCATCTCGAAGCCGGCGGTTTTCCTTAACAAGGCGATACATACTGACCGCCTTGTTTACAAAAAGAACCAGTCGATCGTTGTCAAATGGTTTTAAAATATAGCTATAGGCGCCCTTCTGCATGGCCTCCACTGCTTTGTCCACGGTACCATAGGCGGTCATCATAATAACAGGAAGGTCCGGCTCTCTTTGTTTGATCTTTTCCAATAAATCGATGCCATCCATACCCGGCATTTTCATATCTGTCAGCACCAGATCAACATCGGATTGGTCAAGTATATTCAACGCCTCACGGCCGCTATTGGCCATGAGCGCTTCGTATCCCTCATCTTCCAGGATGGCACTTAAGATGAGTGGGTAATTCTTTTCATCATCCACGATCAGAATCGTTTCCATGATCGATATCCTTATTGATAGGGCAGCAATACGGTTACCGCTACACCGCCGGTTGAACGATTAGCAATTTGGACACTTCCGCCATGGGATGCAATGATATTTCTTACGATACCAAGTCCTAATCCGGTGCCACTTTCTTTGGTTGTAAAAAAGGGGTCCCATATTTTGGTGTGGATTTCATCGGGAATGCCAACGCCATTGTCTTTAAATGTAATCTGGACGGCATCGCTGGTAGTCGTTGTTTCGATTTCAATTTTGCCATTTGATGTCATCGCTTGCATCGCATTGATAAGAATATTTAGAAAGGCTTGATATAGCATCGCCTGGTCCGCCATAATAGTTCGGATGTTTGAATCGGTCTTTTGCGCAATAACAATCCCTTTTTCCTTTATTTGTGGATCCAGAAACACCAGGTTTTTATTCAATACCTCTTCAACCCGAGTCGGGGTAAGGTGGAGGTCTCTGGGCTTAGCAAAGTTGAGAAAATCGGTAATGATGGCGTTGAGTCGACCAGCTTCTTCCACAATGATGCGTGGAATGTTGTTGGACGGATCAAATCGTTCCATCTTTTTTTTCAAAAGTTCTGCTGAACTGCGAATAATGCCTAAGGGATTTCGAATTTCATGGGAAATACCTGCGGTAAGTTCCCCCAGCGCTGAGAGTCTTTCAGCCCGATTTAGCTTTTCTTTGAGCTCAAGTTGCTCTTCAGCTCTTCGGGCAAGGATACTCTCTCCTCGTTCAACCACAAATCGCAATACCCAAAAGAGAATGCCCATTACCATTGTGCAGCTTAACACAACAAGCTGCTGGAATCGAAAAATGGTTTTATAATCTTCGGTTAAATCCTGTACAATTTCAAATACGCCTAACACGGGCCCGGCCTGTTCGGTAATGTCTGTTTTTCGTCTCAGCGGTGAAAATACAATGCCTTTGCCTTTTACAAAAATCAGGGTTGGGTTTTCTGCCCGGAGTGGCGCGAACATTACCATTTTAACTTCTTTGGGAAAACCAAAAAAAATTTCCAAAAAATTCCCATGTTGGATCAGTTTGGAGTTATATTGGCCGGCCACTGCCTTTTGGTAAGCAGTCCCGCCAATGTTGCTCTTTCCGATTAACTCATTGTCAAAGCTATAGGAAATGACATTGTTTAGGTTGTAAATATTAACCATATCGACTTTGAAACTATGCAGGGCATTTCGGACCACATTGTCCATCAATTCGAACTGGGCTTTATTTCTTAACTGGATTTTTTCAAACTTCCAGGCAACAGGTATGTTGAATTGATAAAAGACTTGGTGGTTGAGATTTTCGATGAGAAGTCTTGCATAATCCTCGCTCTGTTCTTGGTGAAGGCTTCGCACCCAATGGGTAAACAAACCGGATAGAACGAGTGCGCCGATAAATACAAAGACGAGACTTGTAAATGTAAAATATTTAACCAGCCGATAGGGTTTAGTCCTTTCCTCTTTTGGCAAGGGGGTCATATGCGTGGTGTTTTCATGGTTGTCTGATTAATTTTAAAACGGCTGTGGCATATCTTTGGCGTTTTTAATTCATTTTAGTCAATATGGGAACTCTTGCCGGAAGTCAAGGGACGGGGGCGATCTGTTATCCGATCCATGAAGGAGGAATATGTTTTTAAAATAGGGTATGTCGGTGGCCCTAAAGGTCCATTATGCTGGTGCCGATAAAAATAAACAAAAGGGGAACACAACACGGCCACAATATGTTACGTATAAAAAAATATAAGCCACAATATATGTTAATTGGATAAAATTGTATGATAATTATATATAATTTAGCTTGACATTGGCTTTGAAATAGACAAGAAAATATTATCCAGGATATAAATTTAATTTTTCGCTTATTGGAAAAAGAGTTAGGCCACATGAGTAAACAAGCTCAAATAAAGATGGTATCCACCAAAAATTCATTAAGAAAGATTAGGGAGTCGTTGCTGATGAGCAAGGCAGAGCTTGCCAGAAAGGCGAATGTGTCCCCGATCACGATTTCCCGAATTGAAGAAGGCCATACGTGTCGGATGGAAACAAAACGAAAAATCATATTGGCGTTGGGCCTGGATCTATCTGAAAAAAACAAGGTATTTGGTGATTAGAGATTATGATACTTGGAAAAAAAGATCACTTGGTTGGTTTGGATATCGGTTCTCAGTCGATTAAAGTCGCAGAGATTATGCCGTCGAAATCAGGGCCCACCCTTAAAAATTTCGGAATGGCCAAACTAAACGCCGAATGCATTGAGGAAGGCACAATTAATGAGCCAGAAATAGTGACCAATACCATCCGTCAACTTAAAAAAGAGCTTGGAATAAAAGAAAAGAAAGTCGCTATATCCATCGGTGGCTATTCAATTATTGTCAAAAAGATCAATGTCCAGACAATGTCGGAGGACAAGCTGCTCGAAACCATCCATTTCGAGGCGGAGCAGTACATCCCCTTTGATATCAACGATGTGAACCTCGATTTCCAAATACTGGGGGAAAATGAGAACAACCCGAATCAAATGAGCGTTCTGTTGGTTGCTGCGAAAAAAGATCTCATTGATGATTATATTCAAATTGTCACGGACGCGAAGTTTATTCCCAGCATCATTGATGTGGATGCGTTTGCATTGCAAAATTGCTATGAAACGAGTTATTTTTCACAAGAAGTTGCAGAACAACTGGAGGAAGATGATGTTATATCGTTGATTGATGTTGGTGCCAGCAAGACATCGTTAAACATTTTAAAAGGAACCTCTTCTTTGTTTATGCGGGACATATCCATGGGGTGTGGGCAGATCAGCCATCAGATTGCATCAACCGTAGATTGCTCCGTGGAAGAGGCGGACCAAATATTAATTGCCAACGGCTCAAAAGAAATAGAGAAAGATAAATTATCTGACATCATAACATCTTTTTCAACAGAATGGGCAACAGAGGTGCGACGCGCTTTTGACTTTTTTTATTCTTCGTTTGGTGAAAAACAGGTTCAGAAAATCATCCTCAGCGGTGGTGGAGCGAATATAGAACTCCTTCGAACTATCCTTTCTAATGAAAGCGGTGCCAACGTGGAAACAATCAATCCCTTTGGTAATATCACCATTGATAACAATAAATTTGATGCACCGTTCATGGAAAAAGTTGCCCCGCAGGCAGCTATCGCCATGGGGCTTGCATTAAGAAGAGTTGATGACAAATGATACGAATTAATCTCCTCCCATTCCGAGCGGCCAGAAAGAAAGAGAACATCAAGCGCCAGATAACGATTTTTTTCCTTCTTATTATTTTAGTCGTGGCGGGGCTTTTCTATGGCAATGGATTTTTTGCAAAGAAAATCGACCTGTTAAATGGTGAAATAGCCCAAATAAATCGGGAGCTTGCATCTAAAACAAAAGCTGCAAAAGAGGTGGATCAAATAAAAAAGGAGCTTGATGAGTTGAAGCAGAAAACAGAGGTAATCAACTCCTTGGCTACCAATCGTAGGGCCCCGGTTGAACTGATGGATGCCATGACACAGCTTGTGGTCAAGAAACGGATGTGGTTCACGAGTTTTTCCGCTGTTGCCAATACCATCAGTATTAAAGGAATCGCACTGGATAATCAAACCATCGCGGATTTTATGACACGGTTGGAAGAATCGAGTCTCTTTTCAAGTGTTAACCTTGATAGTTCGAAAAAAGAAACATATAAACAGACATTTAACCTGAAAAGTTTTGCCATTACATGTCAGAAAACACCTAAGAACGCAGAAGCAGGTAAAAAGGTAACGATATAATGGAAAAAACCAGTTCATCGGCAGATTTTCTTTCGTCCTTATTCGAAAAGGTTGAACAGCTGACAAAGCTGCACCGAATACTCATCTGCGTAGGCGTCCTTTTGCTCCTTGTGGGCGGCTTTTTTTATTTTTCGTATTGGCCGAAAATGAAGCAGATTGATGGTCTAAAAAGCCAAAAAAGTACACTAAACCAGCAGCTGACGGTCGCTGCGAATAAGGCGAAGCAACTTGCTGAATATCGGGAAAAGAAGAAAAAGGCTGAAGAGGACTTTATGATTGCGAAAAAGGTGCTTCCGGAAAAAAAGGAAATACCGTCTCTTCTGGCCAGCATTTCCCAAGCGGGAAAGGACGCTGGGCTTGAGTTTGATCTTTTTCAGCCGAAACCAGAAGTAAAAAAGGATTTCTATGCGGAAATACCGGTTGCAATCAAAGTGGTGGGTGGCTACCATAGTGTTGCGACTTTTTTTGATAATGTTTCCCGGTTGTTTCGGATTGTGAATATTGAGGATATTCAAATGAAAAGCGGCCAAAAGGAGACTGCCTTAGATACGTCGTGTACGGCCGTAACGTATAAGTTTGTTGAGGCACCACCACAGGCACCTAAAGATGATAAGGCGGAAAAAAGCCGTAGAAAACGGAGAGCACGGTAAGGAATACCTATGATATCGTTTACTACAAGGGATAAAGTTCTTTCAAGCTGCTTGTGCGTATGCATATGCTTTCTTCTCATTACTGTTTCAGGATGTAAGGAAAAACCTGCGCCCCCTCAAAAACCGGCGGTGGTAAAACAACGTATCGCTCAGGATGAATCCAAAACACCGACGAAAGCCCAGGAACAAAAGCCTTCTAAAGATTCGGGTGGAGAAGCAGCAGAAAAAAAGGCAGTTCAATCAGAATCGACAGCAGAAATTAAGGATACAAAACAGGAAACTGCTGCTAAAACTGATGCCATAAGCCTATCGAAAGAGGAGGAAAGTGTCGAAGTTTCTGGTATGGCGGCGAAACCGAAAGATACGACGCCACCAATTGGGTCTCTAAAAAGCAGTATCACCGATGAAACGAAACGATATGTATCCGCTGGGAAAATCGATCCTTTCTTGGCCTTGTTCAAAGACGGAGAGCCTGGAGAGGGATCTAAGAAAAAGAAACCAAGAAGACCCCTGACACCGCTTGAAAAGATTGATATCAGCCAGCTGAAGCTCGTAGCAGTGATACGGGCAGAAAGTGGGAACCGAGCACTTGTGGAAGATGCAACCGGGAAAGGCTACGTTATCGTTAACGGAACCCGGGTTGGTATTGGCTCTGGTAAGGTGGTTGATATATTCAAAGACCGAGTCGTGATTGAAGAATCGCAAGAAGATTTATTCGGGCGAAATAAAATAGCAACAAGAGAACTTAAACTTCAGAAACCTTTTGGAGAAGAATAAGATGGCGTATCTTATAAAGTGGATGGTTAAAAGTAGAATGTTACCGATATTCTTATCAGCAGTGTTTCTTTTAGGAATCGGTGCTTGTGCGAAAAAGATGTCTGCACCGGTTCAACCTGTCTACCAAGAAACGCCTGCACCACCAGTGTTATCCCAGATTACTGATATTGATACACAGGAAGATGAACAGGCGGTGACCGTTTCGATCAAGGGGAGCAAGGTGTTGACCTACACATCGGTGAAGCAGCCGTCACCTTTGGGTGTTGTTCTTTATTTCCCTGATACGACCATTTCGACAAACGTATCATCCGCTTTGCAATCGATAGAAAGTGTTCTGATTCGCGAAATAAAAACTTCAGAACTTACGACCTCCGGGCAAACAGCGCGCGTTGAAGTTGTTCTTTCACAGGATGTTCCCTACACCGCAGACCGAGACGGTAATGGCTTGAAAATTTCGTTTGCAAAACCAAACCCGCCAATTGCCAAAGCTTCGGAAATAGCAACTACCTCACCAATCGATGACGGTTCTGGTCAGTCCGAAAATGCGAATGATAAAGACACGGAAAAAACGATAAGTTTAGACGGTGCCGCTTCGGCGACAAAACTTTCGGACGTTTCGGGTTATGAAGATGCGAATCATGCAGTTGTTGAAGTTACAGCGAATGGTGCCATTAAAAATTACAAGTCCTTTACGTTACAACATCCACCAAGAATCGTTTTTGAACTATTAGACCTTGAAAGCTCGCATAAAGGTGAAAAAGCGGTATCGATAGGCGAGAATGTGGTGACACGGGCCCGGCATTATGCTTACCCGGATAAGGTGCGGCTTGTTATTGATACAAAGTCTTCGTGCCTTAACAATTACAAGGCGGTGCCTACTGAATCTGGGCTGCTTGTAACAGTTGGCGGTAAAATCGCAGCTGTGGTAGCGGAAAAAGCGATGCCATCCTCATCTTCTAATTTAGCACCTCCTGTATCCCCTGAAAAAGAAGCTGGTTGGGTGAACCGGATCGATTTCGCAAGTGAGAAAAATGGAAAATCAACCGTTATAATCGGAACCACGGCCCCAGCGAAATACGACATCGCCAAAGTAACTGATACGCTGCTTCATTTGACCCTTTTCAATACTAAATTGCCTGATTACCGAGAGCGACCCTTGATCACCACGCGCTTTGAAAGTGCAATCGATCGCATTATGCCGCTCAGAAAGTCGGATTCGCCGATGGACAGTTTGTTTACCATCGAGCTCCGGGAATCCGTTCCTTATTTTGTGGAGCAGGAGGGCAACCTGTTAAAGGTTAATTTTGAGGCCTCAACGATTTCACCACAACAAAACGAGGAGCGGGCGCTGCCCACGTGGCAGGCTGCTTTAGAAAAGAAACCATCCGTTCAGGAGCGTACTCTATCGGCAGATTCTCATGTCATGACAGATGATGAGGTCGAAGGCCAAAATGACTCCGTAATGGCTGAGGAAAAGAAAAAATATTCTGGAGAGAAAATCGCCCTCGATTTTTATGAGACCGATATTAAAAATGTTTTTAGAATCCTTAAGGAAGTTAGCGGGAGCAACTTTGCCATTGATAAAGATGTTTCAGGGAAAGTTACCCTGGCGTTTGACAAGCCCGTCCCCTGGGATCAAGTTTTGGATCTCATTCTCAAAATGAACCAACTGGGTAGTACCATGGAAGGGGATATCGTGCGGATCGCTACCCTTGAAACCCTGAAAAAAGAGGATGATGATCGGGCAGCAGCCATGGCAGCGGCACAAAAAAGTAAAGAGCAGGCCTTGGCATTGGAACCGCTTGTTACAGAATACATTCCAGTAAACTACTCAAATGCAAAAAGTGAGGTGTTGCCCCATATCGAAAATATCCTCACGGAAAAACGAGGGTATGCCAGTGTGGATGAGCGGAGTAACCTTGTGATAGTTACAGATGTTCCTGAAAAAATAGAAAAGGCCAAGGATATTGTCCGTCAGCTTGATAAGGTGACGCCGCAGGTCCTTATCGAAGCAAGGGTAGTTGAAGTCAGTGATGATTTTTCAAGTGATATCGGTATCGGATGGGGGGCCGCGCAGAGTGTTCAAAAAGATTTTCTTGGTGGGACCTATGATTGGGATGTGGCCATGAATTTCATTGGTGATTCAGATTCTGGGATCGGGTTTACCTTCACGCGGCTTGCCGGAACACCACTGGTGATTGATGCACAACTCGCAGCCCTTGAAACGAATTCTCAAGGAAAGATAATTTCAGCGCCCAAAATACTTACTCTAGATAATAAGGAAGCCACCATTAAACAGGGTTTTCAGATTGGTTACCTTGAACGTGATGATAGTGGGGGGGCGTCTGTTAAATTCAAGGATGTTGATTTAAAATTAGAGGTAACGCCACATGTTACACCGGATCGACGGGTGGCGATGGAAATTTTTATCAGTAAGAATGATCTGGGAACAGTATTTAATGATGTCCCTTCAATTAACACGAACGAGGCGGAAACAGAGCTTCTAGTCAATGATGGAGAGACCATTGTCATCGGGGGGATTTTGAAGAAAAATGAATCTGTCAGTGGATCTGAATTCCCTGGCTTGGGTAAAGTGCCTGGGTTGAAATGGTTGTTCAGTAAAGAGGAAAATTCAAATACCAAAAGAGAGCTTTTGATTTTTATTACGCCTAAAATTGTTCAATTGGTACAGCGGTAACAGGGTTGCGCGTAGTTACGATCATAATAAGGTGATAATAAGTAACGATTTGAAATATTACAGATACATTATATATTTAAAGGGGCTACTGCATGAAATCAAATTACTTACTGAAACTCATATGGTTAATTCTGAGCCTGGTACTAATTTTTAGCATTAATGGTTGCAGTTCAGACTCTTCCTCGTCGAGCAGCACGGCTAACGATACAGATGATACCGATGTTACGGTTACAATAGCTGCGGTTGGAATCAGTCTTAGCCCAAGTTCCGTCATGGCTGGAGAGACAAGTACTATTCAGGCGACAGCCTACGACAGCAGCGGTGGTACGATACCAAATACCACTGTTGTTTTTTCCTTGGACAATCCAACGTTAGCTTATTTTTCAAGTGGCTCCGCTACCACAAATTCCAATGGCGTTGCAGAGGTTAGCTTAACCGCAAGAGATAAAACAGGTGAAGTTTATATTACGGCATCTGCAGGAGAAATTTCAAATGATACAGATGCCATTTTAACAATACAAAGCGGTGACATCCCAGATGATCTCAATTTATCTGTTTCGCCCGCCAGTATCATTGTTGATGAAGGGACTGCAACGGTCACCGCTGAAGTTTTAACGGCCAATCTGTTACCGGTGGCGGATGGGACCTCCGTAACTTTTATTTCTGACAATACCCTTTTCGGAGATTTCACAGCAACGACTGCTACTACCAATAATGGTTTTGCTTCTGCTACATTTGAAGCTTCTTCAGAGCAAGGGATTGCGACAGTTACTGTCAGTGCTGGCAGTATATCCGAGCAAACAAACATAACTATTTATCCATCCGAGGCTACTGCAATTGAATTTTCGAGCGCGACACCGGACCAAATCTATATTCAAGGAAGTGGTGGCGTAGAAACATCGATCATTCAATTCATTGTGAAAGACAGCAATTCAAATCCAGTTGAGGGGGTTAGTGTTGCATTTGTTATGACGGGTCCGAATGGTGGTGAGTTTATCGATCCCACACCAAATGATCCCACACCAAGTGAAATAGATGTGTCAACGAATGGAGCGGGGATCGCTCAGGTAATTTTAAATAGTGGAAGTGTTGCGGGACCTGTTACGATACAAGGTACCATAATGGTGACAGACAATTTGGGAAATCAGATTCCAATTACAGCCCAATCATCCACTGTCTCTATCGGTGGGGGGATTCCTTCCGATAAACGGTTTAGTGTGGCAGCTTCAATTCTAAATTTACCAGGACTCCGGGAAGAAGGCATAGAGACAGAAATAATGGCCTACCTTGCTGATCGGTTTGGAAACTACAATATACTTCAAGGCACGACCGTTTCGTTCGTTTCGGAGGTAGGGCTCGCCATAGATACCAGTAATGTGACCGCAGATACAAATGGATATGCTAGCTCCATTGCCAGAACGCAGTTAGTTCCTGAGGATGTTTCGCCACTTGCTTGGGAAACGTCGTTTAAACAGACTTTAAGTTCAACATATGGCTTGGCCCTAAGTTCAACTGCGAATCCGAGAGACGGGCTTTGTTCAGTTATGGTTTACGTCAAAGGCGAGGAGCATTTTGAGGACCAGAATGCAAATGGATCTTATGATTCTGCAAGCGAAGATTTCGTTGATTCGGATGATGATCCCTTTGTTGATTATAATGACAACGACACCCACGATGACGGTAGCTCTTCAGATCCTTTTGAGGAGTATATTGACGCCGGAACCGGAAATGGCGCTTGGGACAGCGAGAATGGCGTTTGGGATGCTGACAAGAATATCTTTAGAAATTTCAAAATTTTAATAACGGGTCCAGAGGTCGGTGCTTATTCCAGTAGGTCAACATTTGCTGTGGCCAACGGTGGCTCACAATCCATAAGTGTTGTTGTTTGCGATAGAAATGGAAACCCATTGACACCGGGCTCAACCGTATCGATATCCACTGATGTGGGAAAACTCATTGGGGAGACAAGCCGAGAGTTCCCAAACAGTAGTGCTATTGGCCCCAACGCATCTGGGCAGTTGGATCTTATAGCCTTTGATTTTGTCATTATTGATGATGATCCTGATACGAGCGAACCAGAATCTGGTATGATTACTGTAACTGTTTCCTGGAAAGGTGAGTTAAGTACGCAAGACACTTCGTATATAATCGCTACCGGTACAGTCAATTAGGATGGTCTAATAAAAATATAATATATAAGACATTGTTGTTAAAAAGGGCGCTCTGATAAAAGAGCGCCCTTTTCTTATGCAGTTGAAGACAGATACCACGGCTTTAGACGTGGATGAATAAGTAGAGCCGAATATTATTGCGTGGAGCGAAGTGATAATGGTTTGCTCAACTCCGAAAGGAGTTGTGACCGTAAGGACCGCGAGTATAGCCGGTGATATCTATCTGTTTTTGGAGGTTAATTTACCAGAAAACGATGAATAGCACTCACGATTCGTTCAGTAAGAGGCCCGGCTACTTATCTTAGTTGTCCCATGATACGTTTTGCTTCATTTGCCAATTCAGAATTCGGAGACAATTCGCAGACGCGCTCATAGGAAAGGAACGCTTTTCCATGATCTCCAGCCAGGCGATAGGCATGAGCCAGTTCTAAATGGGCTTCAGGCAGTTCAGGAACCGCTTGGACGGTTTTTTCAAAGGCGTTGATGGCATCAGGAAGTTGTCCCAACGCCATGTAAGTTTGGCCCAAACCAAACAGGGCGTTTGGGAAATTCGGTTGTATCGAAAGCGCCTCTTCATAATATTGTTGGGCTAGTTTGAATTCTTTTTTGTGGTAATAGGCTTTCGCCATGTTCGAGAGCGGGTAATGGGGAGTAGCATAAAAAAAATCGTTGGTGAGCTCTTTGAAACTGGCAATGGCAGCGTCCCAATCCTGTTTGGCCATATAAGCTGCGCCAAGATTATTTCGCGCCATGGCAAAATCGGGTTTTATTTCAATGGCTTTTTTCAGCCGTTCGATCGCTAAGTCAAGTTTGCCTCGCGCCATAAAAACAAGGCCGATATCCATCTGAATTTTATGGTCATTCGGAGAAAGATTTTCAGCTTTAACAAATTCTCCCATCGCCAAGGCATAATTTTTCTGTGCCAAATAGGCTTCCCCAAGCTCCCGGTGGGCCTTTGCCCTTGCCTCTTTATCATAAACAACAGGAGCATCACTTTTAGGTGCATTGTATTCAACAACCTTTTTGTTGGAAGCACAGCCAACAATGCTAGCGGTAAATATCACCAGCGTTATGGCAATAATTCGTTTCTTCATGTTCACCTCTATTGTTCTATTTCAATCTTGGTTATCGATGTTTCTTACTTTTCTGAATTCCGGATAGACCGATGACCTCGATTCCCTGATGGTGGAAAAAGGTCAATAATGACGATGAGAGCGGGGCTGCCGCAAAAAGAACTATCGGTGTTTCATTTCGTTGTGCCAAATATCCGGGAACTGTTATGCTGGTGTTAAACGCGCTGTTTCTGTGGGCAGCGCTGAATGTTGGATCAACATTGCAGGTCATGCCGCTGGCGTCAATCAGTTTCGGTATAACCGATTCGACGGCTTCTTCCTCGGATATCTGGAGCACTTGAATGCCAGAACTTTCAATGGCCTGAATGGCGTCGCCATACAGGGTGCCAAAATCGATGAGGGTTGCCCCTCCATCCGATTTGTTAACAATATTGGAGATCGCCTGTATCTGGGCACCGGCGTAGGGAAAGGTAATGCTGACATTGGGTGCATAATCAATTTCAAGGGCATTATAAAAATGGTCGATGAACATGGCCAGTGTTTCGTTTGCATCCAATATCGCAATGCCATCATTCGCGGCAATCGATGACGTGGGGGAGGTATCACCATGATCGGTAAATTCTTTTAAAACAATCCCATGGGTTTTCAAATAATCAACAATGGGTCGAGGGGTCCTTTCTTCCCCTTCCTCAAGCACTGTTATCCCAAGCGTTCTTTTTTTATCGGGTTGATCAATCATCCATTGACATTGGACAGTTACTGTTACCCCCTGGTCGTTGAAGAATTGGCTATACCTTGGCTGTTTTGTTTTTGAAGCCGCCATGATTGACGAAAGGGCTGATTTAAAGGTGGCATCCTCGTGCAGCGAAACAACGGTAAGATCGTCCCAATAGTTTTTTATAGCGGAGAGATTGGCATCAGAAATGGGCTTACCTTTCGTCTCCGGCCGGACCATGAGGATGCGCGTGCCGGAGGGCAATTCTAAAACAGGGTAGCGGGTCATGTCTAACTGAAGATCTCTTTGGCCGGGTCTGGGAAAATAATAAACACCCTTTTGAAATAGTTTCCCGCCGAACAACTGTGCTGTCTGTTCAAGGGGAGATCCTGACGGCAGATTGTTGTCACCGTTGTTTTTGTCCGAGATAGAGTCGGGGCCTTTTTCATGCAAAACAGTTGTATTTGTATCAAGTGTCTGCACAAGATTCCCGGATGGATCAAACAACGATTCATACCAGGGTTCATTTTGTATTTTACGTTGGGGTAAAAGGATTTCCTGCCCCGCATAGATCCTATTGATGTCTGTTATCTGAGGATTCATGGCCTTGAACATGCGAAGGCCCTCTTCATACGTTTGGGTACCGTACCGGCTGAAGTGGGTAGAGAGTATGCGCGAGACTGTATCGCCGCCGGCAACTTTGTATGTTTTTGAATTGTTTTTCAGGATGGTGTGAATATCGGAGATGGTGACAAACGGAATGGTTACGACCCCAAGTTCCTGGCCTTCCAGGCTATTTGGCGCAAGGATTTTGAGCGGAATAAAAATATGTTGGCCTGGCAAAATTTTATCAAGGTTATGAATATGAGGGTTGATACGCCCGAAGATTTTTAAAAAATTGGGGAAATCTTCATGGGCGATTTGCCCACGCTGTCTGAAAATTTTAAGGACATAGTCATCTTTTTGGACAATGTATGGATCACACAGAACATCTTTGCCATGGTCCTTTCGGACAATATAGCTTTTATACAAAAAGGCACCGTTAACAGAAATGGCATTGAGACTGATGATTGTGATAAAACATATCACACGCCAGCAAACGCCAATGCGCATCCTGTAAGGCTTCATGGGTGTTATCCTTTTTTCAGGTTCAGATTGTCTGCAATTTCTTCCATTACGCGATGAACAAATCGGTCAAATGCATCACCGGTCAGTGGTTTCCCCGGTTCAGGAACGGCGTCCAAATCCTTGGGGTGAATCAGGTGAGGAGCATTCATCAAATCGGGTTTTGGCGTGACATTGTACTCCGGAGGGAAAGTACTTTGAAAGTACATGTCCGTAAAACCAGAAAATTTTAAAGCGTGGGCCGTTGAATCAATGACCGCGATATCTTCTTTATCCATGATTCCAAGAGACATTGCTTCGATCAGGCCGGCAAGGGACTCTCCACCGTGGGTACAGGCAATATGACCGTTTTGATTTGCCAAAAGCTCCCAGTCCATAATGGCCTGTTCGCTGACCTGGACAACAAAAACCCTTTGCTCGCCGGCAAGTTTGTTATATTTATCGGTGAGATGTACCACCCGTGGCATAGAAACCGGATTGCCGATCATGGCGGCCTGTGCAACACTTGGTTTTACAGTAATGGGGATAAATTTTCGTTTGGCGGGGTCCTTTTCCATATAATAGCGAAAAACAGGATCTGCATGCTCAGATTGGACGCCAATTATTTTGGGGAGTGTGTCAATAATGCCTGCTTCGTAAAATTTTAGGAAACCACTCATCACTGCCGTAATATTGCCAGCATTGCCGATCGGAAGAAATATTGCTTTATGGGTCAGATCATACTCGAAATCCTGTGCAATTTCATACGAATATGATTCTTGCCCCAAGATCCGCCAGGCGTTTTTCGAATTCAACAGCGCTACTGAATAGTTCTCAGACAGCGCTTCCACTACTTTCATACAATCATCGAAAACACCAGGAATTTCAAACACCCGAGCGCCACTGCCCAAGGGTTGAGAAAGTTGTTGAGGGGTCACTTTCTTGTGTGGTAGCAATACTGCGGATTTTACCTGCGGTTGCAGATAGGCGGCATAAAGGGCGGCTGCGGCAGACGTGTCCCCAGTGGAGGCGCAAACCGATAGGACATTTGACGCTTTCCCGGTGTTTACTAAAAAATTGATATAGCTCAGTGCGCTCGCCATCCCACGGTCTTTAAAAGAGGCACTGGGATTCTGGCCGTCATTCTTAAAGAAGAACCGAAGGCTCACCTTTTCTTGTAAAAAGGCGTTGGCTTCGATCATTGGGGTATGCCCTTCTCCCAGGTAGAGAATGTGTTCTAACGGAAGCACAGACCCAATAAACTCATGGTAACGATAGATGCCCCGGATGGCAGGCAAAGTAAGCATTTTGCGGTAGTCAAACAATTTCTGCCACTCTTTGCCGGATCGTTGTTTCAGCCGATTGGCGTTATCATCCTCGAGGAGAAGCACCTGATTGCATTTTGAGCATGTATACAGCAAAGATTCGATGCTGAAAATGCTGTTGCACCCCAGACACCGGTACTGAAGTCGACCCTCTGGTTTTGGTATCAAATGAGGCTGGATGTCTTCTGGAAAGTCTTCTAATTTCAATTTTTTATTTTCTCCATCCCTCCCATATACGGGATCAGTGCTTCCGGAATATTGATGCTACCATCCGGTTGCTGGTAGTTTTCGATAATTGCCGCCACGGTCCTGCCCACAGCAAGCCCCGAACCATTCAGTGTGTGGACAAAAATGGTGCCTTTCTGGCCTTTTCTTCGATACCGGATATTGCCCCGTCGTGCTTGAAAATCTTCAAAGTTGCTACAGGAGGAGATTTCACGATAGACACCCTGCGAAGGCATCCATACCTCTATATCATAGGTTTTGGCGGCCGAAAACCCCAAGTCTCCAGAACAGAGTGTAACGACCTGATAAGGCAATTGCAATCGTTTCAGGATGGTTTCTGCACTGGCCAAAAGGGATTCAAGCTCCGTGTAGGAATTATCCGGTGTGGTGAATTTGACAAGTTCCACTTTGTTGAATTGGTGTTGTCGGATGAGGCCTCGGGTGTCTTTTCCGTAGGACCCCGCTTCAGAACGAAAGCAGGGCGTATAGGCCGTGTAATAAAGCGGAAGCTCTTCTTCGGACAGAATTTCTCCCTGATGGATATTTGTCACCGGTACTTCCGCTGTCGGGATCAGGTAATAGTCCCATCCTTCCAGCTTAAACAGATCTTCTTCGAATTTGGGTAATTGGCCCGTGTGTGTCAAGGCAGTTCGGTTTACGATAAAGGGTGGTAGCACTTCTTTGAATCCATGTTCCACTGTATGAACGTCCAGCATGAAATTGATAAGCGCACGCTCGAGACGCGCACCTGCTCCTAAATAGAGGGGAAATCTGGCGCCCGTAATTTTGGCGGCCCTGTCAAAGTCTAAAATATTCAGTGCCTCTCCCAAGGTCCAATGCGCTTTAGGATCGTTCTTAAAATCGGTGGGGTCTCCCACTTTGCGAACCAGTTGATTGTCTGACTCATCGTGCCCGATGGGAACAGAGTTATGGGGGATGTTGGGGAGGCTCAGGAGCATTTCCTTCAGGGAAGATTCAAGGCTATTCAACGATTTTTCAAGCTTTTTTATGCTTGCTGAGACGTCACGCATGGCTTCCACTTTTTCAGTGGCCTCTTCCCCGGCTTTTTTAAGCGTTGCTATCTCATCAGAAACCGTGTTGCGTTTGAAACGCAGAGACTCGATTTCCTGAAGGGTATTGCGATGATTTTCATCCGTCATTTTAAGGACATGAAGGTCCACTGTGGTTTTTCGTGCATCGAGTGATTTTTGAACGATTTCCCAGTTCTCTCTGATATATTTAAGTTCAAGCATGAGTGAAGCCCCATTTCCCGCATCCGGGAGAAATTGATGGTTAAAACAGTGAATGGCTGAAGGTCAAAGGCAAAACAGTTGGCTATTTCCACTCCTATAAATGGTAATAGCGAAACTTGTAATATAAATTCAAAAAAAGCTTCAGCTGGGACAATATAACCTTAGGACAAGCACCTATCACTAGCAATTCAATTCGTCAACGGTGCAGGCAAAATATGATAATTGTTCGCAAACCAGTGGATGGGGTTCGTAGGCGGATGGTTTAAATCACAAGGCTTTACAATTTGTTTATGGGTATGAGATAATTTCTACTTGGAATATTTTATGATTGCCGTTACAACGTAACAATAAAGTTATTGGAGTGTGAGGATCTATGACCGAAGAGAACGATATCGTTTTAATTTATTTTGAAGGTCAACCGTTGTCATTTGCTCGTGTCGAACGAATTTTACCGGATTCAAAACCGGATTGGTACCATGTAACGCTTTTGATGCTGCAGATACCACTTCAGGTGGTGACCTGGATTTTAAAGGACGTCTATATCAACGGTGAGACCTTTACGATGAACGGTAAAGAGATGCGGATCGAGAAAGTTATCAACCCGGAAGCGAATGACATACAGGCAAATCCGAGTGAAAATTCATCATCTGAAAAACCGGCATCGCCTGCCGGTGCTGGTAAGGTTATCTCTTTTGCAGACCTCAAAGACCGGCCCTAACCCGCTCTGATGAAATCGTTTCCTGTGTACCCCCCATGAAACCGGCATTGAAAATTGTCATCTCCGCATCCCGTCGCACGGATATCCCCGCGTTTTACATGCCCTGGTTTATGGCATGTATTGAAAAAGGGGTGTTTGAAGTGCAAAATCCATATAATCGGCGGATTTCTAAGATATCCGCAGGCCCTGACAGGGTCCATACGATCGTATTTTGGTCTAAAAACTTTGGCTCGTTTATTGAGAAGGGGTATGGCGAAGCGTTGGTTAAGCTGGGGTATCATTTGTTTTTTAATTTTACGGTTAATTCCGACGACCGATTCATAGAACCCAATGTGCCGCCCCTTGAGCGTCGTTTGGTCCAGATAGAGACACTCTGCCGGACCTTTGGGCCTGACAGTGTCCAATGGCGGTTTGATCCGATTTGTTTTTACAACCTGCCGAATGGGGATAATCAAAACAATTTACGAGACTTTAAAACCATTGCCGATATAGCGGGTGGTTTGGGTATCAAACGCTGCATAACCAGTTTTATGGACTTGTATCCAAAAATACAGAAGCGAGCAGGCCGCACTGGTAACGTTACATTTACCACACCGTCCCTGGCGATTCAGAAAACAATTCTTTTAAGGATTCAAAACTACCTGGCGCCTAACAACATCGCGCTTTTTACCTGTTGTGAGGCGGCGTTACTCGAGTCACTGCCGCCTGATGCCGGTATCAAGCCAAGCGCCTGCGTGCCAAACGATTTGCTGAAGCGGTTGTTTGGTGGGACCATATCTCTTCGGAAAGATCCCGGACAGCGGTTGGCTGCTGGATGTGATTGTAACCTTTCCACGGATATTGGTTCTTACCAATATCACCCCTGTTATCATGACTGCGGTTATTGTTACGCCAACCCCTCATCTGGTTGCAGAGGCCCTGAATCATGAAAATTGGGAACCTTGAGTTGATTGACACCACCGTTTTGGCGCCACTTGCGGGCATTACCAATTTGCCTTTTCGGATGATGGTAAAGGCTGCCGGATGCGGGTTGGTTTGCTCTGAAATGGTCAGTGCCAATGGGTTGGTTCACAATTCCTGGAAGACCAAAAAACTAATGGAAAGCAATATCAAGGAAAAGCCTCTTTCGTTGCAGTTGTTTGGGGCTGATCCGGCCATTCTTTCTGAGGCTGCGACCATGGCAGTGGATACAGGTGCAGATGTCGTCGATATAAACTTCGGTTGTTCGGTCAAAAAAATCCTAAAAAGTGGTGCCGGTGCGGCTCTCATGAAAACGCCTGAAAAAACAGCTGAGATATTAAAGGCGCTTCGAAAGGTGGTCACAATTCCTTTGACCATAAAAATAAGAACAGGCTGGGAACCTTCCGGCAATCAGGCGATTCTGATTGCAAAAATTGCTGAAGATTGTGGCGTGGATGCCATTACGGTTCATCCCAGAACGGCGACCCAAGGCTTTCGCGGGCATGCGAATTGGGCGATCATCAAAGCGGTCAAAGAAAATGTCGGAATTCCGGTTATCGGCAACGGCGATATCGTTCAGGCGCAGGATGCGCTTGACTTATACCGGAGCACCGGTTGTGATGGCGTCATGATCGGTCGTGCGGCCATATCAAATCCATGGATTTTCAATCAGGTTTCTGCAAAGCTGCAAGGCGAGCCCTTACCGGCGGTGAGCCTCGATATGCGGTTTGATGCGATGGTGGAATATGTCAGATCATCCGTGGCGTATTTTGGTGAACAGCATGCTTGTTGCATGATGCGGAGCCGACTCGGGTGGGTGGTCAAAGGGCTCAAATATAGCAGCCAGTTCCGAAAGGAGATCACAAGGCTTTCGACGGAAGCGGAGGCGATTGCATTAATACGTACCTATATAAATTCTTTGAAAGCAGGCGAAATGAAGGAAAGAGGTCTATAGAAGGTGAAACTCGGTTTTCATAATGCGATAAAGTTCATTCCCAATGGCAATGCCGATGTCGATAAAATCAGGCCCATATTTTTTTCCGGTTTTCGTTAAAAACGTGCCGCGTATTTTTTTCAAAGTGGCCATTCCTTTTGGGTAATGCGCTACAAAACTGGAAATGGGAATCTTTGCTGATTCAACCATATCCCAGATGGTATAGAAAAAATTGTCTGGGCCCCACCGGAATTTATCAGCATCATAGAGGCAGTTTGAAATAAGATCCCCCAATGCGGTAGGAGAGGGAACCGATTCTGTAAACGCTTCATGGTTGAGAATGGCTCTGCAAATATCAGAGAGCTCTTCTGGGCCAAATGTAAAAGCGGTTAATATCTTTCGTGCCTTTTCTGCTCCCCTTTTGGCATGATCCTTTTCAGTGCGGCTGATATCATGTAGCAGCCCCGCTGATTGTACCCGAAGCAGCTGGCGGGTTAAAAGGGCGGGATCATATCCCAAATGGCTGCCTTCTATGATCATCAGGGTGCCTGCATCCAATGTCACTTTGATGGCGTGATGGATACCATGTCCTAGATTTTCCTCCAACCGGCTTGTGACAACATCCGTTAATTCAATGATAATGGGATTTGTTTCGAAAAATTCTTTTGACTGTTTATGCGCCCATTGAAAATCCGCGTAAAAATGAGGCGCTGGGAGCTGAAGGACAATTTCCCGGGAACGCTTTTTAAGGCGGCGATAGGTAGTTGTCATAGTGGTTGTAAAAAATAATTTGGCCGTTACCCGGCATCGATTATTGCGCGCACGTAAACCGGGGCTTTTTGGTTATCACATGTACTGTGGATATGGCTTCAGGCAGCCTGTAAGGAGTATGATTATAAGATCTCCGGCTGGCTGCCCAAAAAGGTATTGGACGCTCACTCTGCGACGGGCAGATCAAAAAGATTTCCGCAGACTTTCCATTTTCCGTCTTTTAAAATTACGTTGATCGATTCATGCACCTCATAGGTGTTTCCAAGGTCAAAAAGCCCGGCAACATAAGCGAATAGGGGGTTTATTGCCATACGGCGCTTTCCAGTTAGGTGAACCGTGGCGCTGGCGTCGTCTTGATAATCTGTTTCTGTTTTGATGTGATACAACCTATATTTTGTATATTTTTCACTGAATCCACGTTCTGCGGTGGATGATTTAACCTGATAGATGTACTTGTCAACAATGTTTTCATCGCCGGCCTTTAACTGATTGTCGCAAATCCAGCGGCCCATTTCCGGGTCTAGCTGGTAATATGCTTTTGCAAATGCGATTACACTGCCGTGCGGTGTCTCTTTACAGTCGATAGCGATAAAGCCGACTTGTAGCAGCAATCCAAGTATCAGCGTTAGTGAAAGCAGAATGACTCGTTTACTTAGGGGCATGTTGATTCCTCCTAATATGAAACAGATGAAAAATCTGTGGGGTTTACCTTAGCTTTACGAAACGTAACGCATCGTATCGTCTTTTTTAAGCACTTACGTTCATCTATTAAAAAATGGCAAATAGCATGGATAATGATCTATGACAAGGTTTTTGTCAGGCGTTGATGAATGATCAGAGAAAACCATTAAACTTTTGTCGATGATGGTCGATATCATTATTGGTAAAGTGTGTTTTTTTATTTCAAACCCGTTTTTTGGGGAGGCTGTTATGATACAGACCATTTCTCCGGCAATCTCTGCACTTAAGATGCTGGGAAAAAAAATAGGGGTTTCGGCCAATAACCTTGCAAATCTAAATACCAAGGGGTTCAAAAAAAGCAATGCCTCCGCCTATGCGGTATCCCCATTCACTGTATCGACAAATTCCGGCGCAGAAGCTGTTGGCAGAGGGACCGTGGTTGGAGAAATATATCAGAACATGACACTGGGGCCGATAATGGATACAGCATCGCCAACGGATCTTGCCATTAACGGTGAAGGTTTTTTTATTTTAAGAGGCAAGGGGGATGGTATTTTCTATACCCGGAATGGTCACTTTAATATCAATCAAAACGGTGCGTTGGTCGACAGCAGCGGGAACATCGCCCAGGGGTGGGAAATGGACACGCAAACAGCCCAGCCACGGGGTACCATGGGTGACATCATCCTATCATCTTTTTTATCTGCTCCCCAGGCAACCCAATCGGTAACAATGTCCGTTAATCTGGACGCAGCGGCGGTGGACCATGCTGCGGGAATTGATGGCCTAACCGCACAATGGGACGGTGATAATCAGGATGGGACCTATCTATCGCCGGCTTCATATGAATACAGATCTTCCGTGGAAATATTCGATCCTGTGGGTGACAGGCATGAACTCACTGTTTTTTTTGATAAAATTGCCGATGGATCAAATTGGGAATACATCGTCGTTGTTGACCCATCAGAGGACATGAGACCGGGCGTGATTGGAGACAATGCGGGGCTACTGGCCCGTGGAACGATTTCCTTCGGTGCTGATGGAACGCTATCCGATATGACACTATCGCTGAATGGTGGCGCCGGCGGTTGGACGTCACAAAATACAAGCGGCATGGCCAATGGCCATTTTACAGTGGCGGTAGATTTTCAGGGCACCGGTTCCAGTGGAATGGATTTTGAACTTGATTTTGGGGCTGGTTTCGACGGGACGTCTTGGGTGAAGGATGCTGCGACCAGTACCCAGTATGCGGCTGCGTCCACAACACTGCATGCCAGCGCGGATGGCCATCCCCCTGGCGATTTAATGTCTGTTTCTGTCAATTCAAAGGGAATTTTGACGGGTCATGACAGCAATGGCAACGTTGTCCCCTTATACCAGCTGGCAGTGGCATCGTTTTCAGATCCGAGCGGACTTAAAAGTCTTGGGAACAACCTCTATGCTGCAACAAGTGTATCCGGCGAAGCAATTACCGGCCCCCCCGGTTCTGGCGGGTTGGGAGATATTGTATCAAGTGCGCTCGAAGGATCTAATGTTGATATTGAAGAGGAGATGGTAAACATTATGCTTTTCCAACGAAGTTATCAAGCGAACCTCAAGGTGATCGAAACAGCGGAACAACTGAAAGGCGATGTGCTGGATATTGTGTCTTGAGCGTCAGTGTTTCGGCGAAAGTAAAGCACTGCTGTTTAAGGATGAGAATCAGAACATGAAGCGCCGGTAAGGCAAGCCTCTTTTTTCTTTTTAAAATAAACTGTTATAAGTGATTTTAGGAGCAGGCCCGTGAGGATAAAAGCTGCTGTGGAGTGGAGCGTCGAAGGGATAATATCTGCGGCCAAACCGATAGTCGCCTGCGCTTTGATTCCAAAATTGGCATAAACTGCATCCAGTAGAAATCCCATTGCAAAGGAGCAAAATAATATTGATCCCAGATAGATCATCAGAGATCTTTTGCCCAGAAGACCCGATACCATACTGATGGTTGCCATATTGGTGGCAGGTCCCAGTAGCAAAAACACCAGCGCAGCACCGGGATTAAGGCCTTTCAATATCAGGGCTGCCGCAATGGGAGTGGAAGCGGATGCGCAGACATACATTGGGATGGCGGCGATTGCTACCATCAGCATGGCAGTGATCGGATTTTTAGAAAGGGCTGCCACCAGCGTGTTAGGCACCAGAAAGGTAATGAGGCCTGCCAGCAAAATGCCAATCACAAACCATTTGCCAATATCTTCGAGAAGCTCACCAAATGAAAATTTGAGACCAGCTAAAAAATTATGGCGAAACGAGACTTGGGGGGCATAAGGGGAAAAGGCAATGGGGGGGGGGGGAGGGCAGGCCCCACCGCAGCTACAGGAGGCAAGAGGGGTGGATGGTTTTTCAGCTGTTGTGCCCATCAGATTTTCCGTGATGCCGGCAAAGACAGCGGTAAAAAAAGCGGCCACAGGGCGTGCCACTGTCATAATCGGATCGAGCAGTGCATAGGTTATCGCGATGGAATCTATTCCTGATTCCGGGGTAGAGATTAAAAATGATAGCGTAGCACCTTTACTGGCCCCCTTCTTTTTAAGACTTGCGGCTGCAGGGATGACCCCACAGGAGCATAGGGGGATCGGAATACCAAGGAGTGCTGCCATAAATACCGGTCGGAATTTTCCAGTTCCAAAATAATGTATAACCCGATCGGATTTGATGCTGGCGTGCAAAATGGCTGCTACGAAGAAACCCATTAGCATGTATATTGCCGCATCATGATATAGATGCCAGGCGGCGGTCAAAATTTCAATTATCGGGTTCATGAGGTTACTCCCGAAAGTTGATATGAATTAATCACATCGTGATACATGGTGAAGGCATATGTCGATGAGCTGTCGGACGTGATCATCCGATAACCGGTAATACACAATCTTGCCGCATCTGCGGTTTGAAACAATTTTTTGGTGCCGTAATGTCCTTAACTGATGAGATACCGCGGAGTCCGACAGGCGGCTGACCGCCGAAAGATCACAAACGCAGAGCTCTTGGTGGCGAAGCGCCGTCACAATTTTAAGGCGGCTTGGGTCACTGAGGGCTTTAAATATATCTGCCACCTGCTGAATGATTTCGGCGTCAGGCAGACAGGACACCGCTTTTTCCACTGCTTTTTCGTGTACACATTTTTCAAGGCAAAGATCCATGAAGTTATCCAATCATATGAACATATGTTCATATATATACAATGTTTCATCCCGTGTCAAGTGGTTTGGAAAAGCCTGTTAGGTAAGTCGGCAACGAAAGGGTCGTCGTCCTCAGCGGCAAACAGAGATGGCTCGGTCACAGCGGTGTGAAAATGAGTTATGGGCATACGGGATGGCTGTCAGGGGGCGGTCAAGTCTTTTTTAATGGTATGTTAAAATGCATCGCCGAGTCCCCTGTGCTTTTTGCGTTGTTGGCTTTCCAAATCAATCAACGCACGGATATTTTCCATAAAATAAAACCCAAGATAATGTTCGGGCATGCCAATTCGGTTCTGGGTCAGGGTGGCAATTAAAATATTGGCGTCTTTTTTCCAGAAAAAGGTTTTTCCGGTCTGCGGGCCGCCGTCGATAACGCCAGGCGGTCCATATTTATTGCTCAGCTCTTTGATGGTGGTTCCACCGTCGGTTTTGGACATCATGCTGAAAAAAAGAGGCGACTTTGAATGATTGTCAAAAAGGAGTTGAATGTAATCAATTGGTATGTTGGCTTTTCTGGCATAGCGGTAAATGAGCCGGGTCGTATCGTGTTCGACACGTTCCTCATAGAGATGATTTAGGGATCGGTTTGCAGAAAACACCTCTTGGAAATGATTTTGAAAAACTGCCTCGGCTTCGGCCGGCAGAATGAGATCGATAGTTGTTTTGGTCTCTATTGCATCCGGTCCGAGTTTTTCTTGTAGCGCATCACGCAGCGCTTTTGTCAGTATCGTTCGCTGGCCGATGTTAAAAAAAGTGAAACCGGTTTGTTCCGAATCGGATATCGGCAGGTTCGGCGCAGGTCTATCTTTACTGGATAACCACCACCATGCACCCAGAACGCCCACGATCCCAACACCCAGGATCGTAAACAAAACAAGTAGATTCCGCTTTGAAAAGGCCATGTGCCCTCTCTTTCCGTCAGTACTTCACCATAAAAATCAAATAGTTTATCAAGCCTGACTGTTAACAAACAGTGAACATTTAGCATAAATAATTCAAGTTGGCCAACCTGTGCGAAAGGTGGCTTTTGCAGAAGTCGCGATTTCGGGGATTGGCATGCTAATTGTATCATCTTTTCTGCATACAGCAATTTTTAGTTTATGGAGGATACCATGAAACGTCTAATTATGTTGCTAACCATAACAATTTGCATAGCATTTCATGTCGGCTGTTCAGGCCATTTGTCCGACAACCGGCTGACCTCCTGTGATTCTCAGTGCACACTCACTGTATCAAAAAAAATAACCTTGCCGGATGATGCATCGGATATTTTCGGTGTTGGCGTTAAGCTGGCGCCAGAACGACTACCAATCTCCCTCAATCTTGATTTATGCTACATCGACGACCAGCTGGATAAAAAACTGCCAATAGAGAAGGCCGGCCTCACCATTGATGCCGTTGCTCCGATCGTGAGCATTGCATACGTTTATTAGCACTTTTTCAACAAGATAACATTGTGACATTTTTATGCTGAATACCCCTTGACAGCAATGACCTCAATTTCTTACTCTGGGGTCGTCAGTTGTCCGAAAATTGAATCTTGTCAATAACAGGGTGTGGTAGCATTGGTCCGCAATTAAGGCGGTGTGAATCTGGTTGCTTGTTAACGCGTCTCTGTTTATGCGAAACAGTACCGCGGCCATGTTGGCAAGGCGGAGTGTCTGCAAAAGGGGTTTATGAAAACAAAAAATGATAAAATGGGGCGAAATGATCCCTGTCCGTGCGGCAGTGGTAAAAAATTTAAAAAATGCTGTCTTAAGACCAACGACCTGCCATTCGCTTCTTTAAAAAAGACCTACGCAAAAAAATACCAGATAAAGTTTAAATCCGAGGTCGATATTGAGGGTATCCGGGCGGCCGGCAAACTGGTTCTGGAAACTCTTGACCTTGCGGCTGGGGCCATCAAACCAGGGGTAATGACAGATGATATCAACACCCTTGTTCATGAATTTACCATTTCACATGGGGCCATCCCTGCTCCCCTCAATTACCGGGGATATCCGAAAAGTGTTTGTATCTCCGTTAATGAAGTGATTTGTCATGGCATACCCGGCGAGCGTAGACTGGAGGATGGTGATATTGTAAATATCGATGTTACATCCATCTTAAATGGCTATTATGCCGATGCAAACAAGACATTTTTTGTTGGAACGCCCGGTGAGGACGCAAAAAAAATTGTTAATGTTGCTCGAAACAGCCTAAAGAAAGGTCTGGACGTGGTGCGCCCAGGAAACACGGTGGGTGATATCGGCTGGGCCATTCAACGTTATGCGGAAGGGGAAGGGTGTTCGGTCGTTCGGGAGTTTGTGGGGCACGGGGTGGGGATTGATTTTCATGAAGCGCCGCAGATCCCTCATTTTGGTCGAAAGGGTGAAGGGATTTTGCTGATTCCTGGTATGGTCTTTACCGTTGAGCCGATGATCAATTTGGGAAAGAAAGAGCTCCGAGTCTTGGGTGATAATTGGACCGCCGTAACGAAAGATGGGTCTCTTTCGGCACAATTTGAACAGACGATATTGGTAACGGAATCCGGGTTTGAAAGTCTTACACCCTACGAATTATAGTGTGTATGAATCGGCCCCTTGCGATCAAAGAAAAATGGACGAAATTGATGGTGGCCTATGATTAACGTTAGTGTTCCGGGATTCGGGGAGTTGGATTTGCGTTTTTTGGTTCTCGATTTCAATGGGACTCTGGCGTGCGATGGCCAGTTGTTACAAGGGGTCGCAGAGCGGCTGAATGCGTTGGCCGCACATCTGGAAGTTTATGTGATTACAGCCGACACCTTTGGGAAGGCAACATCTCAATTATCGGATGTCCAATGTCGGATTACCATTTTGGATAAGGGGGATCAGGCCCAAGGAAAGCTTAATTTTGTGGAGCAACTAGGCGCCCGTCACACAGTCTGCATGGGAAACGGTCGGAATGATCAACTTATGTTGAACGCATCGGCATTGGGGATCGCGTTGGTGCTAGCAGAAGGAGCCTCCGTTTCGGCCTTGGAAGCTGCGGATATCGTTTGTACTGACATTCTGCATGCGCTTGATCTTCTTGACCATCCTCTACGGTTGGTGGCCACACTTAGATCTTAACCCCACCCTGAGACGAATATGCGCCGCGCGCGTGAAAGAATCCCAGTCAAATGTAAGTTTGTTTTTCCAGTTCCAACGATAGATCGAGCGACCTTCAATTACCTGGTCGTGATCCACTGAATGTCTGTGCGGCGAGACCCGTTTCGGGGTTTCCTGTGGTAAAGAGGTGAGTATGGATAAATGGCAAACGGCCTTGAAAAACCTTCTTGATATCATTGAAAACCAGCCTCCTGCTCTCATCGCTGCCTATAAGGGCTTGGCTGCTGTTGTGGCCGCCGTTTTTCTGTGGTTTCTTCTAAAGGCCGTTCTATCTATCCTCAACAAAAGCTTTGCCAAGCATAAATTTTTTCAGTCAAGCACGAAGATTTTCAAAGATTTTCAAAGATTTTTTTCCTATCTGATATTTTTTCTTTTGGGGACGTATCTTATCCGGTTTTCCGGCTCCAAAACCTTTGAAGCGTTGTTTCAGGCAATTTTGATTATGTTCATGGCGGGGCCGGTAAAAAGTTTTTTGCTGACGGTCTTGCACTATGTGGAAAAAAACATCGCGGATCGAACAGAGACCAAGGTCGACAATATCCTTTTCGATCTGCTCGATAAGTTTGCGGGGGTTACAATATATCTCATTGCAATCATAATGGGGTTGGATATATTGGGCATCAACGTGATGCCATTTATTGCCGGTGCAGGCGTTATGGGTGTGGCCGTGGGGTTTGCGGCCAAGGATACCCTCTCCAATTTGATTGCCGGGGTGTTGCTTATCATTGATCGGCCTTTTGAGATCGGCGATCGCATCGAGGTATGGAATGCGCCTGCCGGTAGTGCTACCTGGGGTGACGTTATCGACATTGGGCTCAGGGCAACCAGAATAAAAACAACCGACAATATTGTGATCATTATCCCCAATAATGAGATCATGCTGCGGGATATTGTCAATTATACGATCATTTCATCAAATATCCGGGTGCGTGTCAATATTGGTGTCGCCTATGATTCGGATATTGAAGCGGCAAAAAAAATCATTGCCGATGTTGCCGGGACGCTGGATTGGGTGATTTCAGAACCGGCGCCGAAGGTCGTTGTGCGTAACTTTGGTGAGTCTTCCGTGGACTTGCAACTTCGGGTGTGGATAAGGGATGCCCGAAAGCGTATGGACACCATTTCTTGCATTACTGACAGGGTCAAAACGGCATTTGATGCAGCGGGTATTGAAATTCCCTATCCCAAGAGAGACATTACCATCATCCACCAAAAAGGGACGCCTCAAAAGGCCAAAGAAATTGTGGCCTCGTAAACGCTGGCAAGTGCTTACTTTTTTATCCTTAATTCTGGTTCTCCTCTATCCATTTCCTTAGACTTTCCAAGGGCATTAATTGGACAGATGCTTGGCCGAGTTTGGCCAAAAGAACGAAGTGGAGTTCCTGGCGCTGTCGTTTTTTGTCTTTTTTTAGCGCGCTGAAAAGTTTGTCTGGCTCGCAGGTAAGCCTTGTGGGCAACTCAAGACGGTCCAATAACGCCTTGAGACGATCGATTGCACCGACTTCAAGCAGTCCGTTCTGATGGGAGAGCTCGGCTGCTGCAACCATGCCGGCGCTGACCCCCGAACCATGGGAGACGCCGAGCACCTTTTCAAAGGCATGGCCGAGGGTGTGCCCGAAGTTAAGCTTGCGGCGTTCACCAAGTTCGCGTTCGTCTTGGCTCACCACATTGGCTTTAATGCTGATAGAATCGTATACAAGCTGTTGCAAGATCGTTTCATCCAACGCGTGAACCGCTTCCCAATGGTTCTCCAAGTAGGCGAAGTGATCTATAGAGGCGATGCATCCGTGTTTGACGATTTCAGCCAGGCCACTTGCCAATTCGCTTTTTGGCAGTGTCTTCAGCAGGCCAATATCCGCAATCACAAAATCAGGCTGATTAAAAACACCCACCATGTTTTTATACCCCTCGATGTTGACGCCGTTTTTCCCCCCCACTGTGGCATCCACTTGCCCCAGAAGTGTGGTGGCGACAAATCCGAATGGAAGCCCCCGCATGTAAGTTGACGCTGCGAAACCAGTTACATCCCCCACAATGCCGCCGCCAATACCAACGATAAAGGTTGACCGGTCCGCCTCCAGGGCAATGAGTTGATCATAGATAGCGGATAGCGTCGCCAGTGTTTTATGTGGCTCGCCACAGCCGATGGTGATGACATCTGCCGGTGGAAACTGATCCTGGTACAAGGCCCGAACTTTCTCATCGGTGATGATGATGGTTCGTCCTTCGGGTAAATACTTGGACAGGTTGGTGAGGCGTTCGCCTACGAATATGTTTGAGCGGCCGCTTTTTGTTTCAATTTTGATATGATCCATGAGGTCTTTATCCTTATTTTTGCCTACCTTGCCACCATGGCGCGCATCATGTCTCCTGCATTTTCCGCATGATCCGCAATGGCACCGATGTACTCGGCCAGCCGGACCATATGGAAGATGGTGGTCGGGTCTATTTTAAGATTCAATGCTTTTTGGTTGATATGGGCCTCCTGCGCGTCCGCAGCATGCTCCTGTTCCCGCAACGACCGAATCATGTCTTTTACCCGGTTTCGATTTTTATCCGAGAAATTTTTAAAATACGTTTTCGCTTCTTTCAGCATATCATTGAGGGTATCGATCGGTCGTATCACTAATGTGACGAACTGGATAAAATCATTCGCAAGCTCTTCAGGAATGCCCGGTTCGTTTCGGAATGAAAGCCAGTTTAAGGTGTCTTCCACAGAATCCAAAACGGCGTCTTGTTCACGCAGGTATCGAAACAGCTCAAATTTATCCACCGGCATGAGCGTTCCCTTTGGCAGGTGGCCGCGAATCCGTCGCTTGATGGCATCGGCTTCATTTTCAAGTTGAATCACCTCTTTTCGAAGCTCTTCAAACAAATCACAATCCTTGGAAACGTGGCAGGCCATCGCTTTTTCAAACGCCCAGGCGCAATTCTTTACCTTTTCGGCGTGCTCTTCCAGACCGTCAAACGGAGATACCATGAACATAGAAAGAAACGGAATACGCATTGTTTTGTCTCCCTAAAAAAAGTATTCTAAAACTTTATATATGGTCATACTGGTAAGCGCTGCCGCTGGTACGGTCAGAACCCAGTAAATAACGATTTGAAAAATAATGCCAAGATTTACGGCATCGAGGCCGCGCGCAATTCCAACGCCTAAAACACCACCGACAGCCGCATGGGTCGTTGACACGGGAAGCCCCATTTTGGAGGCAATCAGAACGGTTGTTGCCGCGGCAAAATCAACCGAAAACCCCCGGGAATTCGTCAGGGTGGTGATCTTTTCTCCGATTGTATCCATGACGCGGTGGCCGGCCATGGCAATCCCGCAGGCAATACCAATGCCGCCAAAGAGCAATAAAAAAATGGGTACCGGAACCTTGTCACCGATGCCGCCAGTTTTAACAAGAAAGTAGACGACGGCGAGGGGGCCGATGGCATTCGCCACATCGTTGGCGCCTTGGGCTAACGCAACATAACAAGAGGTGCCGATTTGGATTCGCCGAAAGACCTCTTCCTCTCCATTTTCTCTTTGGTTTCTGAGAATACGGCCAAGAAATGTTTTGCCCAAAAACCCGATGGCACCGGCAATCAACAGGGCAATGCCGACGGCAAGATAGCCATTGATCGAAAAGGTCTTTCCCAAAGGGGTTTTAAACAAAAAAGAGAGGACGACCACAAAAACAGTGATGCCAATGAAAAACGGAGAGAGGCGAATCGCATTTTCAAATCCATCTTCTTTTGACAGCACCGATCGGACGATGATTTTGAACATGGTAAAGCCGATAATGAGGCTAAAGACCGGTGAAATAATCCAGCTTCCCACCACAGCACCGAGTTTTCCCCAGTTGATTACAGAAAACCCACCGGCCATGATGCCATAGCCGATCATCGCGCCCACAATGGAGTGGGTCGTAGAAACCGGCAGGGATTTCCATGTGGCAAAAGAGACCCAAATGGCAGCGGCCAATAGGGCTGACATGGCCCCGATAAGCGCGGCATGGGGATCCGTCAGAACTTCGGTAGAGACGATACCTTTGCGTATGGTATTTGTTACATGGGAGCCGATGAACGTGGCGCCGATAATGTTTAGAATGCCGGCAATCAAAACGGCCTGTCGAATTGTAATAGCCTTGGCTCCCACAGCGGAGGCCATGGAGTTGGCCACATCGTTGGCACCAATATTCCATGCCATGTAGAAACCAAAAATACCTCCTACACAGAGGATAATAAATTCATGTTCCATAATGTCGTTTATGTTTGTCGTATGGTTCGTGGATCATTTCGTGTTGGGCCTTCCATGTTATCCGCCGATGGCAGACATATTCTCTGAAAGGCAATCTGTGTTTTTCTCGTTAAGATGGTGCGATAACGGTTTTTGGCGTACAGCCGCCAAAAATATTTCTTTCAGCTGCTCATCCGAACACCCGTTTCGTAATGGGGTTTTAAGGTCAACCTGGCGATTTGATAGCAGGCAGAAACGGAGCATGCCAGTGGCAGTGAGCCTCAGCCGGTTGCAGGTGTCACAAAAATGTCTGCTAATGGGCCGGATCAATCCGATTTCCCCCCTGGCGCCTTCAAACCGATAGCGTTCGGCCGGGCCGTCAGCGTTAGACGTGGGAATTGGATGGAGTGGTGCGATTTGTTGGAGGCGGTGTTTTATCTCTGTTGCCAGAATCTGCTGGTCGGGACGGATACCAGTATCCCCGATCGGCATGTATTCAATGAACCGTATATGAAAAGGGTAGGAATAAGACAGGCGTGCAAAATCCAGTATTTCATCGTCATTGATGCCTCTGATCGGCACCACATTGAGTTTTACCGGATAAAACGCCATGGAATGGGCTTCCATAATCCCGTCCCAGACCTTGGCGAAAACATCATGGCCTGTAATTTTTTTAATTCTATCGGCTCTCAGGCTATCCAAACTGATGTTTATCCGTTTGATACCTGCGGATTTTATCTGTGACAAATTCGGTTTTAGCAGAACCCCATTGGTAGTCAGGGATACATCCGAGAGATCCCCTATCTTCGCAAGATGGTTTAAAAAATCATACACCCCTTTTCGTGCAAGCGGTTCTCCGCCGGTTACGCGTACCTTTGTGACGCCCAGTGTGGTGGCAGCGGATACAATACGCAATATCTCTTCGTATCGTAAAACCTCTTTATGGGGGGCTTTGGGTGTGTATACATAGGGCTGGCAATAGATGCAGTTTAAATTGCAATGGTCTGTAATGGAAATTCTCAGATAACTCAGTTTTCGGTTATAGTTATCGATGAGGCCCGTTTGGTTATTATTTTGTAACACCATATGTGTTGTATCTGTCACAGCCGAATTCTTTACTATATTCCAAAATACTGTCGATGGGAGGCCGTTCAGGGCCGGTCATCTCAAATATATCCGATTGGTATTGATTATATACTAACGATTCAAAAAACGTCAAACTGATGTATAATGTCCCAAAATGGCACCGCATAGCCCAGGGATAGTATACTCCTCCGCAATCAAATGGGGGGGCATGCCCAAATCGTGAAGGGTATCGGCTGTAATCGGACCGATACTTGCGACGGTTACGCCATTCATCAAGTCTGTAAGGGATTCCGGTGAAGAAAACAGCGCCGTGAAGTTCTTGACTGTTGACGAGCTGGTAAAGGTAACCATATCTACCTGCCGGGAGGTTAATGCCGTCATCAGGGCTTCAACATTTTGGTGATCCTGGTCGGTACAATACGCGGTTACTTCATCGACCATGGCGCCCTGTTTTCTTAACTCAACCGGTAAGACCGGCCGCGCCAGTTCCGCCCGGGGCAGCAGAATGCGTAGGCCGCCAACTGTTTCCTTTGAAAAAGCCGCCACGACTGACTCGGCACGATAACTTTCTGGCACAATGTCGGTCGTAAGGCCATAGGTTCTCAATTTGTGGGCCGTGGCCGGACCGATGGCTGCTGTCCGAAGGTGTCCCAGGGCGCGAACATCTTTCTGGCAGGCAAAAAGGTGGTCAAAAAAGGAGGCGACACCGTTTACACTTGTAAAAACGATCCACTGATAGTTTTCGAGATTCTGTATGGCCGTCCGTAACGGGGTGCTATCTTTTGGCGGGCGGATTTTAATCGTAGGGCATTCAAGGCAATTTGCCCCGAGGGCTTGCAAGCGGGTGACAAGGTCACTTGCCTGTTCCCGGGCTCGGGTTACCACGATGGTTTTTCCAAATAACGGGCGTTTTTCAAACCAGGACAGCGATGACCTGAGGGCGACCACATCACCAACGACGATAATGGCCGGGGCTTTAAGCTTTTTTTCTTCGACACGAGCAACAATATTCTCCAGTGTGCCGGTCACGGTGACCTGTTTTGATGTGGTCCCCCACCGGACCAATGCCACCGGTGTGTTGGCCGGCTTCCCGTTTTCTATCAATCGGGCCACTATATGTGGCAGGTTCTTAACACCCATTAAAAAGACAAGTGTTCCCACGGCCTTTGACAGGGAGGGCCAATCAATGCTGGAAGACGATTTGGTGGGGTCTTCATGGCCGGTCACAAACGCCAGGGTGGATGTCATCTGCCGGTGGGTCAACGGGATACCGGCATATGCCGGTGCTGCAATGGCGGATGTTACGCCGGGCACCACTTCAAAGGGGATCTGGTGATCCACCAAGACTTCTGCCTCCTCGCCCCCGCGGCCAAATATAAAAGGATCTCCGCCTTTAAGCCGTGTGACCGTATGGCCTTGAAGTGCTTTTTCTGCGATCAGTGCGTTGATTCCGTCCTGGGAGAGGGTATGGTCCCCGCCTTTTTTCCCTACGTATATGATTTCGGCATCTTTGGCAGCGTAGCGTAACAGGCTCGTAGAGGCAAGATAGTCATAGACCACCACCGTGGCTTCGCGAATGCAATTTCGCCCCTTTAAGGTGATAAGATCCGGATCTCCAGGGCCTGCGCCCACTAAATAAACTTTTCCTGTGGTCATCTTATGTCTTTCATAATATCTGGGATAAAATTTTGTCCGCCCCGGCTTTCAATAGGGTGTCGGAAAGAGATTCACCGAGACTTTCCGGCGCTTCCATTGGTCCTGACATCACATCCCGGATGATTCGCGTTCCGTCGATAGCTGCAACCAACCCCTGCAGGGTGAGTTGATGCTGGTCTAATGTGCCAAATGCGGCCATGGGCACTTGGCAACTACCTCCCAATTTACGTAAAAATGCTCGTTCTGCAATGACCACCGTATGGGTTGGCGCATGATCCAGCGGTTTTACGAGGTCGGCAACGGTTGAGTCCGACTGCCTGATTTCAATGCATAATGCCCCCTGTCCTACCGCTGGCAGCATCAGGCGGTTGTTCAGATATTCTGTAATCCGGTCCTGAAAATTGAGTCGCTTGACACCAGCGGCCGCCACAATGATGGCATCCAGGTTTTCAGTTTCAAGTTTGCGGATGCGAGTGTCCAGGTTGCCTCTGATGGGAATGGTTTTCAAATCCGGCCTGATATTAAGAAGTTGTGCCTGTCGCCGCAGGCTACTGGTGCCGATCGAAGCGCCTTCGGGCAGTTCGGAAAATGGTGTTCCATTTCTTGAAATTAGCACATCCAAGGGGGTTTCCCGTTCGGGAACAGCGCCAATGAACAGACCTTCCGGCAGACTGGAAGGCATGTCCTTCATGCTGTGGACAGCGATGTCAATTTTGTCGTCAACCAGCGCCTGTTCAAGTTCTTTTACGAAGAGAGCGCTTCCCCCCACCTGTGCCAATGGGACATCGGTTATCTTGTCTCCTTTTGTTTTTATGGTAACGAGTTCGAAGGCAATTGTGGGGTATAGACGTTTAAGGCTGCTTTTCACCCAATTGGTCTGCCAGAGAGCAAGCTGGCTTCCCCGGGTGCCGATGCGTATCTGTTTGGCCATCAGTGTCCGCAACTTCCGCAACTGGTAGCTGAACAGCCGGTACAGGAGCTGGAAGATGCAGAGCGGCTTACAGTACTGCCGCCGGCTGATTTGCTGACGAACCCGCAGGTGGACATAAGCCGGTTGACAGTTTGGGCCTTACAGGTCGGGCAGCACGGCGTCTCATCTCCAAAAACGAGACTTTCAAATTCGTGATTGCATTTTTCACAATGATATTCGTAGATTGGCATGGTGGTGCTCCTTAATCATTTTTTGGGTTGAACCAACAACATAATCACCGGTGATGCAAAATCAAGCGGTTTTTTGCTGTTGTTGCAATTCCGTGACGGTTTCCTGGACATCCCGTCCGAGTTTGGCCGCTGTCTGAAAACTCCGAGTCGCTTCATCTATCCGGTTATGCTTCCGGTAGAGTCTGCCAAGCCGTTCATGAAAAAGTCCTTCTGTCGGTGCAAGCTCAATGCTTTTTTCACAGTAAAGGAAGGCAATCTCTGTATTTTTATTTTCAGCTCCATAGAGTGCGCCTAACGCTGACAGGGCATTGGCATCATTGGGATGGAGTTTCACGGCCTGCTTGTATGCGGAAATGGCGTCAGCTGGCATATCAAGTGCGGCATAACAGTCTCCAAGGAGTCGAAATCCCAAGGAAGACATACCATTAAGGTCTATTGCTTTGAGAATAATCTCTTTTGCCTGATGAACTTCGTTTAGCGCAAAATGCATACGCCCGGTTTGCAATGCAATTTCAAAGACATCTTCTTTGACCCCATAGGCCTTTTGAAAATAATCCAATGCGCGCTTAAAATCCTCCTTGATCATGTAAACCAGCCCCAAATTGTAAAAGGCCATATATTCATCGGGGTTAATGGTGGTGGTGGCTTGAAAGGCGTCAATGGCGGACGCATATTCTCCCAGCAGGCCATAACAGACGCCGAGGCTGTTTTGGACATTGGTATTGGTGCCATTTAGTCCCAGCGCAGTCTGAAATTCCGTGATGGCACCCCGAATATCTCCGGCCTGAAATAGATTATCCCCACTGATGTTAAGGCTGATATCATCAAAGATGACTGTGCTGTCGGGGCCAAAAAAAGCGGCGTGGTCAAGTGCTTTGCACGCATTCAACATCAAGTCTGTTCGTTCAAAATCCCCCATTGGGTAGGGGGCAATGCCGATGGTAACCGTTTCGGAAGCTGCTGTTGCGATAAGGTTTCGAATCTGCTTTGCCTTGGCATCAGCAGACTGGAGTGCGTTGCCTGGTAAAAAACAGCCGAAAGTCGATGGGTTCAGAACCCCCCAGAATCCCTTTTCTGCAGCACAAAAGGTGTCCATCGTTGCAGCCATGGTGCCTCCGTTAGTCATGTCCATCGACGGATCGCTGCGGTCGTCCTTGCCATCTAATTGGACCGCCATGGCGATGATATTGTCATGGGATGAAAGGGCATCTATGGCCATGGTGCAGAACTGACGTTTGGCCAACGCGGTTTGAGATATTTTATGAGTGGCAATGTAATTGCGTTTGGTCGCTTTGGGATACAATCTGCCAGTATGGTTGTCAGCGGGGGAGATAGTTTCTGTTTGTGCCAGTAAAAAGTCATTCGTGGTACGGACACCATGGAACAAGCGTGAATCCTTAACGGTCATGATTTCTTTCCTGAGGCCTTTTGATTTAAGATGTTACATATTGCCATTTTAACCATTTCAATATCATCCGGCAACATCGTACGAAGGTCCAATAAAAAAAGGTCTGATTCAATCCTGCCGATGATTGGTGGACAATAGTGGCGCATGGCCTTTTCAAGTTTGTTTGTACTGAATCCTTCAATACGAATGGCAACGCATCGACTTGGCAATTCCAGCAGCGGCAGGGCACCACCACCTGTTTTTGAATTTCGATTTAGCGTTTGAACGTGCAATCGGTCATCTCCCAAACCTGTCAGCAGGCGCGCCAGACATTGGGCTTTTTCTTCAATGATCGTTGTTGGCATCATGATCATTTGCAATGTCGGGATGTTTTTTACCGCATGCTCTTCATCCCGGTATAGTTGCAATGTGCTTTCCAGGGCTGCCAATGTCAATTTGTCGATGCGAAGGGCACGGGTCAAGGGGTTTTTCTTGATGTCGTCAACAATCTGTTTCTTCCCCAAAATAATACCTGCTTGAGGTCCCCCCAGTAACTTATCTCCGCTGAATGTGATGATGTCTGCACCGCTGGCAACAGAGTCTTGAACACAGGGTTCTCTTATAAGCCCATAGGTTGAAAAATCGATGAGTGTCCCACTGCCCAAATCCTCCATCACAGGAATATGATGCCGGGCACCTATCTGTACCAGTTCGGATAGGGGGACGCTGGTTGTAAAGCCGACAATACTGTAATTGCTGGTGTGGACTTTGAGTAACAATCCGGTATTTTCAGTAAGGGCGCTTTCATAATCATGGGCGTGGGTTCGATTGGTGGTGCCGACTTCCTTTAGCAGGGCCCCGCTTTTTGCCATGACATCGGGGATACGGAAAGATCCCCCGATTTCAACCAGTTCCCCTCGAGAAACAATGGCTTCTTTCCCTTGGGCAATCGTATTTAGGCACAGGAGCACCGCCGCTGCGTTATTGTTGACCACCATGGCGGCTTCTGCGCCGGTGAGTTCGCACAAAATTGCTTCAACGAGGCTATACCGGGAACCCCTTTTGCCCGTCGAAAGATCATATTCAAGATTGGAATAATGGCTTGCGGCTGTCTTCAGATTTGTCAGTGCTGCTTCTGCCAGCAGGGAGCGACCAAGATTGGTATGTACCACAACACCGGTGGCATTAATTACACGCCGTAGTTTGGGGGCCAGGGCCCGGACGACGCTTTCCTCCACCTGGCGGAGAATGTGATCCAACGACAAATCCTCTGACTGAAAAGGGGTTTTGCTTTCAAGTATATCGGTGCGCAGTGCGTCAATCACGTTTCGGATAGCTGTCACCAGAAGGGTGTACGGCACTGATTCAAGCGAACGTATCGATTTGACTTTCAGCAAAACATGGTCCACACCCGGAAGGGCCTTTAAAAGCGTTTTCGGATCCCTATTGGCGGTCATGAATTGTTGTGTCCTTCAAAAAGCATTTCCGGTGAGGAAGAAAAAATTTCCTCTGGTATCTTATCTATAATATCGGGTAGCTGTTGGGGGGTCAAGCCGATGGGATGAAGCTTTTCTGCTAGGTTATCGGTGTCCATCAACTCGAATTCGAGGTCTGCATGGAAGCGGGACATTAGCAAATCGGCCAGATAAAGAATATGGGTCAATTCCTGATGGGCCATGCCGGGCTGGGGGCAGTGATGATATTTAATCGCTTCGGTCAGTGACTCCGGAAAATCCCACCTGTTCGCCAGGGCATACCCAACTTCCGTATGGTCGGTGCCAAGAATCTCTTTTTCCGCGGAGATTAGATTGGTCTTATTTTGAATGATATTACGGTAAAATAGAGGAAATGCAGATGCCACATACTGATCCAACACCACCTTGCCGATGTCGTGAAGCAGCCCTGCCGTATAGGCGGCTGCGGGGGGTATCTTGCCGGTGATCTGTGCAAGCTTTTCACTGACCAAGGCGGTGCCGAGAGAATGATGGTAGAGACCGCCCTTGCAAAGTGAATACCCTTGGCTGCCGGGCTCGAAGAGTTTTTTGACCGCTGCGGAAATTACCAGTTTAATCAACTGGTCCTGGCCAATCAACAGAAGTGCATGGTCTAGCGTGTCGATCTTTTGCCGAAAGGAAAATAAGGCCGAATTGCATAGCTGAAGGGTTTTGGCGCTGATTACCTGATCTTTTCGAACTTCAGATGCAATTTCCTGAATGTCATAGGTATCTTCTCCCACAAGTCGGAGTATTTTAAGGGCAATCTGAGGGATCGGCTTTAAACTATTCATGGCCTGTTCTATTTGCCCTTGGGTCGGTAATGTGATTGAAGGCTCGGTAATTTCTGAATATCGGTCAAATCCAACAGGATCTATTTGACTTTCGCCGGTTTGCAAGTTGAGACTCAATCGGCAGGCAAAAAAACCACCGGTTTCGGCCCTTTTTATTTTGATGTTCTCCTGGTCCAGCAGTCGACGGACGATTTCAACACTGCGGCCACCGATGTCTAATGCCAGGTCTCGCTCATCGATGGGGCCAACCAGGGCACCACCGGCAATACAGGCCACGAGATGTTCTCCGGAGGCACCTGCATCATAGAGCGCCTGAATGAACCGGGGAAGACCGGTGATGGCATATTTGTCTGGGAAAAGGCTTCCTTCGGTGGAAATCGGCTCTGGTAGCAGAATATGGATGATGCCGCCAACGTCATTTCGGTCATCATAGAGGCTTACGCCAACGCAGGTGCCGAGAAAGGCTTGAAGAATTAACGGCTCTTTATGGGATAGGTAATAGCTTCCAGATGGCACATGGTGTTGCGGTAGACCGAACATTTTTGTCCCTTATGCGTTTTTATCACTTTTTGGTTAGGTTGTGGTCCGTCGGCAAGGGTCGACTCTTATTCGGGCTAACCCGCCGTCGGGCACATTTTCTTCCGTTCGGGATGATCTAACCATCGTACCAAACGGGTATCATGAAAAAAATGCTAACGCCCAAATATAGCATCTTATATGAAAAAATTTCAATAATATTTTTAGGTTAAAATTCTCATTGCCGAAATGGCCTGCTACCGAAAGGAAGGGAAGCAGGAAACCCCATCATGCCCGACGATCTGTCGCCATAATGGCCCATTGGTATCAATACACGGGTTTGTTTGCTGACATCGTACCCGAACAGGCCGGTGCCGGCGTCGTTTGATAGACTGAGGAAAAAGGTGGCGGCCCCATTTGAGTGGGCTGCCACCGATTATATTAAGGGGGACATTGGGCAGCAGGGAATTTGCTGTTATCCAATGGTCTTTTTGACAATCCCCAGCAGCTTGTCGGCATCGAAAGGCTTCGGTAAGTAAGCCACGGCCTTTTGTACGGCGTGTCGCCCCGCCATTCCGCTGATAACGATAATGGGAATTTTCTTGAGGGTGTCATCCTTGGAAATTTTACGGTAGACCTTGCTTCCCCATTCTTCCGGCATTTCAAGGTCCAGCGTCATCAGGTCAGGAACAGTGGTTTTCAGCATTTCCAACGCCTCTTTACCGGAACTGGCAGATAGGGTGTCGTAGCCATTATCACTGAACAGGGTAACGAGGTATTTTACCACCGTTGGGTCATCATCAACGACCATTATTGTTTTTGCCATAAAAACCCCTTTCGTGTTGCGTTATGACATTGCATCGGTTATCAGGCATTTTCTATGATCTCATGCTTGGAATGCTCCCGAAAAAGCGGATTATTCTTTTACGTGGCATTCGCTGCAGGTAATCGGCCCCTTCTTTTGTTCCAGATGACATCCTCTGCATTGCTGATGATATACTTTCACCAGTGACAACGCAGCCTTGTCATCATCTTTGAGGTGACATTCAGAGCATTCCATGTCTTCGGACGTTTCATCTTCGAGAAGTTCACCATCCTCATAGACATGGTGGCAGACACTGCATTCTTCAATTTCGGCCTTTTCGTTGTGATCTTCATGAAAAAACACAGCCCGGGGCCTCATTCTTTCTTTAAAAGCACTATCCTGGACTGCCGTTACATCGTCCTGGGAAAGGGCGAACCCTCCTGCAAAGACGGTAACGGCGAGTACGACTGCACAGTGAATAATTAACATTCGTTTTATCATTGAACCTCTCCCTCTATGGCACAGTTAAACATGTGTGTGGCTAAGGCCGCAATTATTTATCCATGACGTCATAAATGATATCTCCCATGAATTTTAAATCGAGATGGAGTCCATAGGAATGGATAATATCTTCAAGACCGCCATGGCAGTTATGGCAGGGGGCGATACATGTTTGGGCCCCTTTTGCTTTGGCGGCAAACAGCTGTTCGGCCTTGACCCGGTTGCCTTCAACGCGTTTGTTCTTGAACGGTGGGCCGGTATTGATAACCCCTCCTCCGGCACAGCAACAATAATTGTGCTCCCGGTTCGGTGTCATTTCAATGACGGTTTCACACGTTTCATGGGCCACGTATCGAAGCATTTCATGGAGGCCCCGGCCCCGTACAATATTGCACGGATCGTGGACGGTGACCGGTGTTTCATACTTTTTAGAAACCGTTATTTTTTTATTTTTAAACAGTTCATAATAAAATTCGATGGCATGTATGACCGGCACCGGCGGCATCCGCCACCCAAGGGCCCGGTTGCCCATGTCATAGACAGACCGGAAGGCATGGCCGCACTCTCCCATCACAATTCTTTTGACATTCAGCCGCATGGCGGTTTCAAAATGCTTTCTTTTAAGCCGGGCCATCATGTCATTGTCGCCGGTGTACATGCACATGTCACTGTTATCCCACCCCGGGGTTGCCGGCATGGTCCAGTCCGCGCCGGCGGCATTCATGATAACCGCTGCCTGATAGATCAGCTGGGCACGGAATTTCGGCTCGGGACCGATGACCGAGTACATGATGTCGGCGCCGTTTTTTTCCAAGGGGATGCGAAGGTCCGGCAGTTCATCCTGAGCTTCTTCCTCCTGCCAGAACAGGGTGTCCACCCATTCATCCTCCTTAACCCACATTTGGTTCATGGTGGCGGAATGGCTGTGGGCGGTGTCTTGAATGTATTGTGGCGTTGTGCCGAGAAAGTGGCAAATACGACGCATGAAGAGCATCATATACGCGATATCGATACCAAACGGACAATACATGGCACAGCGTCGGCAAAGATTGCACTCGGTGTGGGCGATTTCCGTGGCCCGTTTAATGAAATCAACACCAACTCGGCCTTTCTTTTTGATAATTTCCCATAGGGTTTGTTTGACCTTGGCGGCAGGCATGTATGTCGGGTCGTTATCGTGGGATAGATAATAGTGACAGGCATCGGCACACAGGCCGCAGTGGACACAGGTATCCACATAGGTTTTGATTCGTGCACCGGCCTCTGTTTTTAGTATCCGTTGAATGACTTGTTCTATCTTTTCAGGCGTGAGCCGTTTGGCGCCCTGATCGATGCCAATATCTCCGATATCCTTTTCTGTATTTACTTCAGCTTCAGGCATTATCCTCTCCTTGTAATTTAAAAAGGTTTTCATCCGGTTGTGCTCTGGTACTCTTGATTACCAGTCTATGGCATGTCGGATCGCACCAAATTCAGATCCAATGTATCCCCGTGTAAACGGGAAAAAGATCATATGACTCAGCCGTGTGAAAGGGATTGCGGCCAGCATGATTTCTCCGGACAGCATATGCACAATGGTCATAATTTGTGCGCCGGGCCATTGATGGTAAGCCCAGAACCCGGTTACAAAGGGCGCGGCCACAACGACCAGCAGGAGGTAGTCAGACGCAGAGGTCAGGTATTTTACTTCAGGGCGGACCATTCTTCTGACGAGAAAGAAAATCAGACATATGATTACCACCAGTGTCATGGTGTCCACCGTTGCGTCTGACAAAAACCACCAGCCGATATCCCAGGATTCTTTGATGAGAATTATGTGGGCATATAAAAAAAGGGGCGCCAGAAGTAGGCAAATATGAAAGGCAAAGGTTACGAGTGTCATCATCGGATGTCGCCGCATATTTTCACTGCCATAGGGGGTCAACCAGTGAAGGATCGAACGCAGTGCATATTTCAGGTTCATGTACCAATAAATAACGGGGTCTTTCTTTTTGGCTAGAATGGCCATGGAAATCAACCGGTAAAGACTGCCACCGATGAAAATGATAAACGCTGCCCATACCAAGGGGCCGCGAACGAAAGTATATAGATCATGCATGTGTATTGGCCTCCTTTAAAACCTTTACGTGTTTAGAGAGATCACTTCCCGTACGTATTTCCGATCGGAATTCGCGGAAAGGCTTTTGACCAGCAATTTTCGGCCGTCGGGGCTGAATGCGGGGGCCCACGCCGTATCAAGCTCATTTGTGACGATTCGGCCGTTGACAGCGATGGCGTATCGCCCGTTTTTTTCTACTTTAGCGGCCACCGATTGGCTGTCCGGGCTGAAAACCGGTTGCCAGGCCCTATCGAAAGTGGTTGGCCAGGGGTGACCGTCCACTGCGATGGTCCATTGGCCATTGTCTTTGCCGACACAGGCAACCCGTTTCCCGTCAGGGCTGATGGTCAGGTTGTCCACCAGGTCACCAAATATGCATGACCAGGGACTACCATTGACAGCGATGGTCCACTTTCCAAATTTTGGTGCCACAATAGCGGCCAGAAGATCGCCGTTTTGGTTGTACTGGTGATGCCAAAGCTGTACGAATTTTTGTTTCCACAGGGGCCGGCCATTTTCAACCATTATCCAGGCTCCCCCTGATTTGGCAGGTGCGGTGACCGCATTCCCGTCAGGTGAAAATTTCGGTCCCCAGACGCAGGGGAATTTTTCATCCCACGGTACCCCATCCACTGCAATGGTATATTCGTATAGGCTGGTGCGGATCGATACGGCCAGGTGTTCGCTATCAGCACTGAATACCGGATCATAGACATTTACAAAATTTGCCGGCCAGGGGGTGCCATTGACAGCTGCCGAATAACACCCTTTCTGAAAGGTAAAGATATCCCCCTCTTTGAAGGCAACTGTTTGGACGGCGGCGGCACTTTTATCGCCTGAAGGGCTGAGGGCGACATCGGCCATATAATTGAACGTTGATTCCCAGGGTTTTCCATCGAGGGCAATGGCATATTGTCCGCCATTTTGAATGTTGACCGAGATGTGTTTTCCGTCTTGGGATACAAGGGGGCGCCAGGCAAATTCAAAGGACTCTTTCCAGGCGTCACCGTTGGTCGCAACGGTCCACATGCCGGTATCAGAGACCAGCCCGGTCAGGCGGTCGTCAGGTCCGTAGCACAGGTGCCAGACTTTGTCATAGCCACCTTCCCATGTTTCACCGTTTTCGCAGACACCAAACTCCATTTCATCGGTTGGTACCACAGCGGCTATTTTTTCTCCATCCTGACTGGCTATCGGATCAAGAACGCGTTCGTATTTCTTTTCCCATTCGCTGAGATTCGCAAGTTCCCGTTTACCGATTTCCCAGTCCCACTGGTTGATTCGGTCCATTTCTTCTGTCTCCTTTATGCTTGTCATTCTGTGACCAACTTAAAGCGGTATGATGCTATACCGATGGCAAAATCGTTGTTAAAAAAAAACGTCATATCATGCCATGCGCTAATATGAAAGATATTCTACATTCGTTCCAGTGCATCCACGTTTAACAGTGCCAGCCCCTTTTTTAGAATAAAGGCGGTGCCTTGGGTCAGTGCCAGCCGGTCATGTTTCTGCGCATCGGTATCTGCGTGGATGACCGAATGCCGGTTATAAAACTGGTTAAATAATTTGGCGGTATTAAACAGAAACGTCGCCACCAGGGAGGGATTGTATTCCGCTGCGGCCCGTTGAACCACATTCGAAAATTGTATCAGCTGTTGGGCCAGGGCCCGCTCTTCATTGTTCCCGAGAGACCCAAAGGTTGCCTTGTTGGGGTGAAGCCCCATTCCAGCGGCCTTTCGGATAATGCCGGAGATGCGGGCATAGGCATACTGGCAATAGGGACCTGTAAATCCGTCAAAAGAGATTGATTCCTGGGGGTCAAAATGGATGTCCTGGGTTGGTTTGACCCGTAGCAGATAGAACTTGATGGCGCCGACCCCGATTTTGGCGGCGCGCTCAGCGATTTCCGTTTCGGTCAGTCGGCCTGCGGGATCTCTTTTCTTGATCTCTTTGGCTGCCAGTTGAACCATCTGGTCGATCAGGTCATCGGCATCCACCACCTTGCCCTCCCGTGATTTCATTTTTCCCTCAGGCAGGTAGACCATACCATAAGAAAGGTGATGGCAGCGGTCCGCCCAATCATAGCCGAGGGCGTTCAATATGCCGAAAAGACATTGGAAATGGAAATTTTGTTCGCTGCCGACCACAAACACACATCTGTCAAGTTGGTTTTCGGTGACTTTTTTGACCGTGGTGCCGATATCCTGGGTGATATACAGACTGGTGCCATTGGGGCGCAGAACCGTCACCCGACGGGGATGTCCATTTTCGTCCAGCCCAAACTCATCTTCCGGAAGCAGGAAAACGGTGTTTTGGTGTTCGTCTTTTTCAAATACGTTCCTTGCAAGACCATCTTCAATAACATCCTTGCCGTATTTATAGGTGTTGGATTCATAATAAAGGGCATCGAATGCGAGCCCCATTTTTTGATAGGTTTCCGAAAAGCCTTCGTATACCCAGCCGTTCATCATTTTCCACACGGCCAGGACGTCCGGGTCCCCTTTTTCCCAGCGCTGAAGCATTACCTGGGCCTCGGTTTCCAATTCCGGGTTATGGGCAGCTTCCTGAGCGAACCGGACATACCAGTTGCCCACAAACGTGTCACCTTTAAGGCCGGCTGTTTCAGGGGTTTGCCCGTTTCCCCAACGCTGCCAGGCAAGCATGCTTTTACATATATGGACGCCGCGGTCATTGACAAGATTTGCCTTGGTGACCTGAAGCCCCATGGCTTCGTACAGATTAGCCACCGCCATGCCGAGGGCGCCATTTCGAAGATGGCCAAGGTGAAGTGGCTTGTTGGTGTTGGGCGAGAGGTATTCAACCATCACGTGGTCTGCCTCGGATTCTGCTTTCGGAAAGTGGAACGGGGGGGAGGCAAACATGGTTTGGCAGATGTAATGAAAATAGGCGGTGCGCTCAAGGGTAAGATTGATGTAGGGCCCTTTGTGGGTGGCTTCGTGAATGAGGCCATCCGGTCTCATCCGGGCCACAATCTCTTGGGCGATGGCTGCTGGTGATTTTCGAAACTGTTTGGCAAAAGGGAAACATTCCACGGTGATGTCCCCCAGTGAAATATCAGGAGGAAATCCGATTTTCAGGCTTTCGGGTGTATCGCCATAGAGGGCCGTGACGATTTCATATATTCGGTCTGTGATCTGGTCGAGTAGCTTCATTTTACGGTTACCTGACTTTATTCAATTAAAAATGATTCCTGTGTTTGGATTTTGTATGGGTTTGATCCATCGCAGATAAATGCGATAATAGGATCCACACCATAAATACATAGGTATCCCGAGGCTTGCCTCAGGGCAATTCATTGTCATGGCAGCGGGTTGTTGCGGGCCTTCCCACATAAACCCATTTTTTGGGGAAGATCAAGATGTATTCTATGAATATTTCGGGGCAAGCTGAAAACCGACATTTCCCCTTGACACTCAAACTGTTTCAGTGTTAGCTAACCTGTTTTTAATTATAGGAACATGGACTGTTCTTTCCTTGCTCTGAATGAACGTTCAGGGCTAACAAGCCAAAAGGAGGACAAATGAGACGTTACGAGACAATATTTATCCTGGACCCCGATGTTTCCGAGGAACAGCGGGGAGGGGTGTTTGGCCGGCTTGACGAACTTGTCGACCAAAAGAATGGGTTTCAGATCGAGACCGATGAATGGGGTGTTCGAAAACTCGCTTACCCGATCAAGAAACGGCCTCGCGGAGAGTATGTGCGCGTGGAGTATTGCGGTGAGGGGATGCTGGTGGACGAAATCGAAAGGTTTTTCCGGATTGATGATAGAATTCTCAAGTACATGACGGTGGTGTTGGACAAAGATGTTGATCTTGAGAAAGTAAAACAGGAGATTGAGGAAGCAAAGGCAAAAGCGGCTGAGGCGGAAAAAGACGCCCAGCAGGTTGCCGAGAGTGCACCTGTTTCCGATGAAGAAAAACCTGTAGATGCTCAGGCCGAAGAGGCCGAAGAGGCCGCCGAGGCGTCTGAGTCGAAAGATGCGGACAGTGGCGACAGCCAGCGTTCAGACGAAAAGGAGGAATCATAATATGCCACCTCGATCAAATTCATCAGGCCGAAGAAACAATTCTCGTCCGGGTTCCAGAAAGAGAAAAAGATTCTACCATCGACGCAAAGTCTGTCGGTTTTGTGCCGACAGTAGTTTGGTAATCGATTATAAAGAGTCAAAGACCCTCCGCTACTATATTTCGGAACGGGGAAAAATCATTCCGAGGCGCATTACAGGTACCTGTGCCAAGCATCAGCGCGTGTTGACAACTGCCATTAAACGGGCCAGAACCATTGCGCTGCTGCCCTATGTGGGAACACTTGACTAACCTTTATAGCATTGATGTTTGATAGGAGATGCCGCGTTTGCCACTGCTGAACTCTGGTGACATACCCAAAGATGTCATTGGTGGCATTGGCATTACATTGTTTGTTCTCGTTGTGGCCACTGTGCTGCCGATTATCGGTATGGCAGGTATTCTGGTGCTTCCCTTGTTGGCCCTCTATTACCGGGCCAGACTGGGGAGAAAAAAAGGTGGGCTGGTCCCGGCGGTGGCCTTTGTCATCATGGCGGTGTTGTTGGGGCGGGCGTCCGTTGACTTGCTGGTGATTTTATCGCTGTTTTTACTCGGGAACTTATTGGGAGAGGCCTTTGAGAAGGACCAGCCGCTGGAAAAAGCGGTGGGGATTGCCTGCGGTGGGGTGGTACTGGCGGTTGGAATGCTGCTGTTTTGCTACAGCATAATTGTCAATACCAGCATTACAGAGTTGATATCAACCTTTGTGAACCATAACCTGGCACTGTATCAGAGCGGTTATGAGGCCCTGGAAATTTCCGATGAAAAGCGGCAGGTCTTTGCTGAATTGATGGCCCATCTCAGCGGGTTGTTAGTGCGTATTCTGCCGGGGCTTTTTATTGCCGGTCTCCTCTTTAGCGCATGGATAACCATGATGCTTGCACGGCCGGTATTTTTTCGGGCAGGGCTTGCATTTCCGCCATTTGAGGTGATGAACCGATGGCAGGCACCGGATCCTCTGGTTTGGGGGGTTATTGGCTTTGGGGTGATGTTGTTGATACCCTCCCCCGGGATCAGGGCCGTCGGCCAGAACGGTGTGATTGTAATGATGCAGATCTATTTCTTTCAGGGAATCGGTATTGTATCGTTTTTTTTTGATAAGAAGAAACTACCGCTCCTCATCAGGGGAGCGCTATATACGCTAATTTTATTGCAGGTTTATCTGCTGCTGCTGGTCATTGGCCTTGGGTTCTTTGACATGTGGCTGAACATCAGAAGATTAAACGCGAACGAAAATAGCTGAGCGTGTATTAATTTTGGGGAGGATCACTTATGAAGGTCATTTTAAAGGAAACAATTTCATCTCTTGGCATTATCGGTTCGGAGGTAGACGTTGCCAACGGGTATGCCAGAAATTATCTTTTCCCCCAGGGAAAGGCAATGGCCTCAACACCTGCCAACCACAGACTGCTGGCGCAGGAAAAGGCAAAGTTTGAACTTCAGATCGCCAAAGAAAAGGAAATGGCTGAAGAGATGGCCAAACGGCTGGAAGGGGTTTCTTGCACCATTGCTGCCAAGGTCAGCGAAGAGGATCGGCTCTATGGGTCTGTAACCGTAAGAGATATCCTCGATGCATTGACCAAGCAGAATGTTGAGGTGGAAAAACGGATGATACTGTTGACCGAGCCGATAAAAACACTCGGTACGTTTGAAATTCCCATTCGCGTGTACAAAGGTGTGAAACCACTCATTAAGGTTGAGATTGTTGCTGAATAGCTGTGGGAGATGCGAGGCATGGCCCACCCCGCCGGATAAGGGGTGGGGCCTGTTGCTTTGCTGTTGCGGTTTTTGGGCACGGTTCTGATTGTTTTTACCCCCCTGTGAATCACCGAATGAACACTGTGGTTTGGTGATAGGAGCGATTCCGTTATCCATGGCCAATCATCCAAAGAAGAACGACAACGAAATTTCTGCGCACCACCTTCCCCCCCAGAATATAGATGCTGAAGAATCGATTTTAAGTGCCATTCTACTTGATAATGACACCCTTCTGGATGTTATCGAGATTCTTGCGCCCGAAGATTTCTATCGTAAGTCTCACCAGATCATTTTTTTAGGCATCAGCACGCTTTTTACGCGGAATGAACCGATTGATCTTGTGACCCTGGCGAACCTTTTGAAGGAACAGAAGCAACTTGAATCGGTTGGAGGGGCAACCTATCTGGCCAGCCTGGTGGATTCTGTGCCCCTGGCTGTCAATGCCGTCCATTATGCCAAGATTGTTCATGACAAGGCGTGCTTGCGTCAATTGATCCATCGCGCCAATGACATCGCCAAGCGCTGCTTTGAAGACCAGGGTGAGGTGGACGAGGTGATCAATTATGCTGAAAATGCCATTTTTGAAATTTCCGAAAGCAAAATAAAGCCGAGTTTTCATGCCCTGGGTGGGATCATTGATCGAAATATCGATGAGCTTGAGGAACGACAGGGGAACAAATCATTGCTGACTGGGGTGCCGTCCGGGTTTGCACGACTGGATGCGCTAACCTCGGGTCTTCAACGGTCAGACCTGGTTATCTTGGCGGCACGGCCTGCCATGGGCAAAACAGCCTTTGCCTTGAACGTCGCACGAAATGCCGCGGTGGACGGGGGCGTTCCTACGGCGGTCTTTTCTCTGGAGATGTCCAAAGAACAGCTTTCCATGCGGATGCTCTGCGCCGAGTCCCGGGTCGATTCCTCGAAACTTCGAAGCGGCTTTTTCAGCAAAGAGGATTGGGAACGCTTGACCGATGCGGCGGGTATGCTCTCTCAAGCGCCCGTCTATATTGATGATTCTCCGGATCTGTCGCCTGTTGAAATTCGGGCCAAAGCGCGACGGCTGAAAATGGAAAAGGGATTGGGGCTTATCATCATTGATTATTTGCAACTGATGCGAAGTCATAGAGCCAATGATCGGCGGGATTTGGAAATATCTGAAATCTCACGGTCCCTGAAGATTCTAGCAAAGGAGCTTGACCTGCCGGTGGTGGCGCTTTCTCAGCTCAACCGGAAACTCGAAGAGCGAAGCGACAAGCGGCCCCAGTTATCTGATTTGAGAGAATCCGGTGCCCTTGAGCAGGACGCCGACGTGGTGGCATTTATCTATCGCGATGAAGTCTACAACAAGGATGAAAACAACCCCAATCGAAACAAAGCGGAAATCATTTTGGCCAAACAGCGTAGCGGACCTGTTGGCACAGCGCACCTGGCGTTTTTAAGCCAATATACGCGATTCGAAAATCTGGCTTCTGAAGACTATTATGATTTGGCCTGAGGCTGAGGACCGGGTATGATATCTTTAATATGAAGCGGATATTTGGAAATACGGTTGGGCTGAAACCAAATCAAATCCGGCGGCTTGAAAATCTATACCGCCGTCGTACTCCCCCCCAGTATTTAATTACGCCGGAACTTGCCCGGGATGTAGCGCGGCTTTCCCATGAGATTCGACGTCAGATTGGATTGCTCGTCAACCGAAAGGGGCAGATTGCCTATGTGGTGGTGGGGGACGGCCATGGGCTTGTGCTGCCAGACCTTCGGGAATATCGATTGGCCGCCGGCAGGTTGCGTGGCTTGCGGTGTGTTCACACCCATTTGCATGATGAACCCCTTACCCAGGATGATGTGACCGATCTTTCACTGCTTCGGCTAGACCTCATGGCGGCCATTACATTGTCGGAAACCGGGTTGCCCCATCAGATATACTACGGACATATCCTTCCGGGCGCAGATGAAAAGGCCCCATATCAGACCGCGGATCCCCTGTTGCCTCACCAACTTGATATCGGTTGCCTTGAACTGATTCAGGCCATTGAGGCGGAGTTGGCTGCCGGCCGGGTGCTGCATCGTGCCCGCGGTGACAGAGAACTGGCGATCTTGGTAGGGGTGACCACCGGTCCGAAACAGGTTGCCATGGCACGCCTCAAAGAGCTGGAGGAACTGGCGGTTTCCTGTGGCATCGAAGTGGTGAGCATAGAATTGCAGCAGCGGCGTGGTAAAAAGGCACAATCATTCTTGGGTGTTGGCTTGTTGCAGGCCCTCGCCATTTCATCCCTGCACAGGGGGGCCACCCTCCTTATTTTCGATCAGGAACTGACGCCTTCCCAAAGCCGCATTATTGCCGACCAGATTGATTTGAAGGTCATTGATCGGACCCAGTTGATTTTGGATATTTTTGCCCAGCGGGCCCAGAGCCGGGAAGGCAAATATCAGGTGGAACTTGCCCAGCTAAAGTACATGTTGCCGAGGCTGGTGACGAAAAACACCGCCATGTCGCGACTGACCGGTGGTATCGGCGGACGTGGTCCCGGCGAGACCAAGCTTGAAATTAACCGACGGCGGGCCCGAGAACGGATCGCGCGTTTGGAAAAGGATTTGACAAATGTTCGGCGGCAGCGAAAGCAACAGCGGGCAAGGCGCGACAAGCGGGGGGTGCCGATTATTTCCATTATCGGCTATACCAATGCCGGAAAATCGACCCTGTTAAACACCCTGACCAAGAGCAGCGTGTTGGCTGAAAAAAGATTGTTTGCAACTCTGGACCCTGCCAGTCGACGGCTCCGGTTTCCAAGGGACACCGAGGTGATTATCACCGATACCGTGGGGTTTATCCGTGACCTTCCGAAAGATTTAATGGTGGCCTTTCGTGCGACCTTGGAAGAGCTTGAAAATGCGAACCTTCTGGTCCATGTCATCGATGCCAGTAGTCCGCGCCTTGATCAGCAAATCAGGTCTGTGGAGACGATCCTCACCGAGCTCGGGCTGGACCTTATTCCTTGTATCAAGGTCCTCAATAAACAGGATCTTTTGGATGGCAATCAGCTTGAAATCCTCGTCCAGAAGATCGGAGGGGTCCCGATTTCTGCCAACAACCCCCGCACATTGTCACCACTCATTGAAGCAATGGAATCAAAGATTCACATCGAACCTCTGGCCTCGTGACCCTCCGATTGTATCCAACTTGTTTTTCCGCTCTGATAATTTAATTTTTTTTGTGTAGGAGAATTTGATTTACTCCTATTGCGCGGCCTTGTGCAGGCAGGGGACTAAAGTTCATTGCAAGTCACATTGACACCCGTTTGGGCCGGTATTAAGTTAGATGAAAGAGGATGTTATCTATACCTTGTTTGGAGACGTATCATATGAAAATAAAATATTATGGATTGATCATGTTGGTGGTATTGATGGGCCTGGCTGGGTGCGCACCCAAAGAAATGGTGCAGGTCGATCTTGCCAGCTTCAATGAAAATCCTGATGAATACAAAGACAAACGGCCGATTATCAAAACAGATATTGATACCCTGTTGAAAAACCCGGATTTTTTTGATCGGAAGGAGGTAATGCTTTCAGGTTTCGTCAAAACGGTCAATCCGCCTTGGATATATTGGGAATTCAAGCTGGTGGATGACCAGGGCCAGATGGTGGGGTGTTATGAAACGAATTATAGGGATACGCCTTGGGTATGGGCGGAAAATACCGTTAGAAGAGCCCAGTATTACAACGAAAAGATATCCATTGTGGGCGTTTTCAAGAAAAGTGACCATGTTGAATTGGACTGGATTGAATTTAGGGGGAAAATCGTTGATACGGATTTCACGCCCCCCCATATTCCTTACCCCTATTATTGGCCGTAACCGGCCTTTTTTTTATTAAATTTGGCTTCAAGGACTTTAATGTGTGCTAAGCGGGACATATTTCCGGCAGTTCTCCTAACTTTATTCTCCTGATCTTATGGTAAGCGCGTATCCGTATAAGCTACAGTTGCGTCTTCAGAAGAATAGAGGGGGAGCGTTTCTTCTGACTTCAAGTCCAAGACCCAGTGGGGGTTGAGGAGCATGGATTTGGCGCTCAGCACTATATTGGCGTCTGTCAAGGCTTGGTTAGCACTGGCCCGATCGTATATCTGACCACAGATCAGGAGGGGCAGGTCTGTGACGGTCCGTGTGAGCTGGGCCATGTTTTGATCAGTGCCGAAGGCCGGGTCGTTGAACCGGTAGGCGGATACCGAGAGGGCGTCAATCGGCTCGTTGGCCAGCAAGGCTATTAGCGTTTGCCATTCGTTCTTGTCTTTGAACAGAGATACCGCCATGTCTGCAACACCCCAGTTGGATATTCGGAACAGCAATAATCGGTCTTCCGGAATGGCTGCTTTTACCGCCTGAATGATTTCCTTTGCAAACCGGAACCGATTGTGAACCGATCCGCCATAGGCATCTTTTCGCTGATTGGCGTATGTGCTTAGAAAACTGCTGATCAGATATCCATGGGCGCCATGAATTTCGATACCATCAAAGCCAGCCGCTACGGCTCCTTTAGCGGTTTCAACAAATCCATTGATGACATGCGCGATATCAAATTCCGTCATTTCATCCGGGACCGGGTAGGGGAGGCCAGTGAGTGGATTGTTCTGCTGGGGTGATATCGGGCTTGGGGCAATGATTCGCCCTGCAGGATTGATTTCCGGCCATGCCATTCGGCCGCAATGGAACATCTGCACGATGGCTTTGGCGCCGTCGCGTTGGATGTCCTTTACCACGGGTTTCCAAGCGTCTATTTGCCGTTGGGTGAGCAGGCGGGCCTGCCCCGGATAGCCCTGGGCGCTCTCATAGTCAGTAACGATAGCCTCTGTATACACCAGGGCCGCGCCATTTTCAGCCCTTCGGACCAGAAAATCGAGCACATCCTGACGAGGTACGCTGTCTTTTACAGATGACATGCGTGTCATCGGTGCAACGCCAATCCGGTTTTTAAATTCATGGCCTTTGATGGAAAACGGAGAAAAGAGTTTGTTTTGGGTCATGGGGCACCTCACAGGTTAAAGGTGTTTTTGGCAGAGATGCTTAATAGTCTATAATGCCGCACAAGGCACAGTCAAATTAAAAAAGATCTCTCCAACTGTTGGCTTGGCTTTCGGCGCAACGGTAGTAGGGGTATTTGTTTTGTAAAAATGGCAAAGCAATGTTTGACAGGGTTCTTCTGATGATCAATAGTGAAGTACGATTACAATGTTTGAAAAAAGGGATTTTAGGGAAATATGGGTGATCTGAAAGATTCCCTTGTCGATTGGGAAAGCAAAGAATCTCCGGTTGTTGTATCGAAGGTTCGTGAGGCCCAGATTGAGCAGTTGTATGCCCAAACCTGGGGGGGGCTCCTCGGCAGCCTTATTATCGCGGGCTCGGTTTGCTTCATTCTCTGGCAGGTGATTCCCCCCTGGAAACTTTTGGGTTGGGCAGGTAGCATGGTGATGCTCATCCTCATCCGAGGCATTCTGGTGGCCGCTTTCAAGAAAAGATCGCCTTCGGGAGCAACCCTTAATTGGTGGGCAAACCTGCATGTGATCAGTGCCGCCGTTGCGGCCTTGCTGTGGGGAGCGCCCTCTTTTCTTTTATGGCCTCACCATTCGCCGGTTCACCAATTGGTGTGGCCGATCTGTATTGTGTCTGTCAGTGCCTCATCGGTGGCCATGTACAGCGTTTGGTCGCCGTCCTTTATCTCTTTTCTTCTGCTATCGGCAGTGCCCATAGCGCTTCGATTGTTAACCGGTGGCAGCCTGGTATATTTTGTGCTGGGGCTTCTGGGGTTTCTATTTATCGTACTTTTGGTGCGAACCGGCGGATTGATGCATGCCGCCAACCTGAAAGCACTTCTGGTCAGCATTCGAAACGAAATGCTGACACGGGTGGTGTCAGAAGAGAAGCAAAAGGTGGATATGCTCAACGCACAGCTTTATGAAGAGATTGCAGAACATAAACGGCTGCAAAAAGAACTGCAGGGAAAGAATGTGGAGCTGGAAGGGCTGAACTCACAACTCACCGAAACAACAGAGCGCCTGGAGCTGTCCAATAGGGAGCTTTCCCAAGCCCTTGCCAATGTCAAGCAGCTTAGCGGCATGCTGCCCATTTGTGCGTCATGCAAAAAGATACGAAACGACAAGGGATATTGGGAACAAATTGAAGGGTATTTTTGTGAGCATTCGGAAGTAGAATTCAGTCATGGCATTTGCCCGGAGTGCACCCAAAAATTATATCCGGATTTATATAAAAAACTTCATCCTGAGGACTGATCACCTGAAATCCAGGCGAACAGGGCAGTGGTCAGAGCCCGTGATCTCTTTGAGAATGGCAGCGTCTGCGATCCTGCTTTCACTACCGGGATCCACACAGAAGTAGTCAATGCGCCAGCCGATGTTTCGGGCTCTGGCGTTCGATCGGTAACTCCACCAGGTGTAATTGCCGGGGCTTGGGTCAAATTTTCGAAAGGTGTCGATAAATCCGGCTTCGATAAATTGGTCCATCCATGACCGTTCTTCCGGGGAATATCCGGGATTGTTCTTATTCGATTCGGGATTCGTCAAATCAATGGCCTTGTGGGCTACATTGAAATCACCGCAGATGACCACCGATTTTTTCTCTGCCAGCCGGGTTGCAAAGTTGTTCAGGGCTTGGTTGAACGCAAGTTTGTAATCGATTCGGGTGAGCCCATGCTGGGCATTGGGAAAATAGGCGTTGATGAGAAAAAAATCTTCAAACTCTAGGGACAGAACCCGTCCTTCGCTGTCGAACTGATCATCCCCCAGACCGTAGATAATTTCAACGGGTTCGAGCCGGGTGTAAACGGCAACCCCCGCGTATCCTTTGCGGGTCGCACTGTGCCAGTAGGAGGTGTAGCCGTCAATATTGATAAGCGCTTCTGACAGCTGCTCCGGCTGCGCCTTGGTTTCCTGAATGGCAAAAATGTCCGGCGAGAGGTCTTTAACGATGTCCACAAACCCCTTTTTTGCCAAGGCCCGAATGCCATTGACATTCCAGGATATCATTGTTCGGGCGTCTGGATGTTGGGCGCTGGCGTTATCTGGCTTCACCTTCCGCGGGGTCACACCAATTTTCGGGCAGTCGGCTGCAATGATGCACCGGTCGCAATGGGGCGATACGGGTTTGCAGGTCCCCTGGCCAAAGGCCACCAGAAGTGAGTTGATTTCGATCCAGTATTTTTCCGGAAGTTTTTTTCGAAGTGCCATTTCGGTTTCAAGGGGCGTCTTGGTGTTCACATACCCCCAAATATTCATGATCCGGTGAACATGGGTGTCCACACAGATAGCGGGCTTTCCAAAGGCCACACTTCTGACCAGGTTGGCGGTCTTTCGTCCCACCCCGGGAAGCTTTACGAGATCCTCGATTTCGTCAGGCACCTGGCCTGAAAAGATGTCAAGGGCCTGGGGAAGTTTGGCCAGATAGCCTGCCTTGTTTTTATAAAACCCGACCGGATAAATCAGCTTTTGAATTTCCGCCTCGGTCAGTTTTTTAAGGGATTCCGGATCCGGAGCCTTTTTAAACAGCCGGGCAGATGCCTTTGCCGTGGTGTCGTCCTTGGTCCTGGCAGACAGGATTGTTGCCACCAGCACCTTGAAGGGGTCTTTGGTCTGGACGGCGATGAGATCCACCACCGGTACCTGGTAGGTTTCGATTTCCTTTTTTATTGCTGCGATGATTTTGCTGATATTCATGAATCATGCTCCAGGTATTCTGTCATCATGCCGTCCCGACTTGGGTCACCAAATAACCTTCAAATGAAACATTTTTTATGACCCGCCAATATCAGATTTGCCCTGCCGCTCATTTTCAGGTCCATACCATTTTATTTCAACCACTTCCAGCACAGTTTCAAGAAGCTTGGCATAATTCGTGGTTGACATTGACGTATAATCTATATAGTTTTAATTCCTTATGGACTTGGATCATATCATCAGGGTGGCCACGCGGGCGGCCTATCGGGCGGGCGAGATACTCCGGAACAGTCAGGGAAACCTGACGGACATCCAGAAAAAAGGAGATATCGACCTTGTGACCGAAGCGGATACCGCCTCTGAGAAAGCGATTATCGAGACTATTCTGAATGATTTTCCGGACCATGGCATTCTGGCGGAAGAAAGCGGCAGCACCCGGGCGGACAGCCCGTACCAGTGGATCGTCGATCCTCTGGACGGGACCACTAATTACGCCCATGGGCTGGATCAGTTTTCTGTATCCATTGCGTTTAGCCGTAATGGTCGGATTGTGATGGGATTGGTGCTGGTGCCTGCCAACGGTGATTTTTATCTTGCCGAGGAAGGCCAGGGGGCCCGTTTGAATGGGGCGCCCATCCAGGTTTCCAAATCCGGAACAGTCCATGAGAGTTTGCTTGTGACGGGATTTCCTTACAATTTTAAGGAAATTATGGAGATGCTTATAGCGCGTTTCACCAGATGCCTTTCCAGAAGCCAGGGGGTGCGGCGATTCGGGTCTGCTGCCATTGACCTGTGTCTTGTGGCCTCCGGACGGTTTGACGGGTTCTGGGAGCAGAACCTGAAGCCTTGGGACACGGCAGCGGGCTTGCTGATTGTAAAAGAGGCCGGCGGACGGGTCACCGATTTCGATGATCGCCCCTTTGATGTTAATATGAAAGAAATTCTGGCCACGAATGGCCTTATTCATCAGGAAATGCTGTCTTTAATGACGGTTTAGGTTTTTATATACTATGAAAGAAAAAGAACAGCTTCGTCATATCCACCTGGAAGACCATGTGGGATGTTTTGGCAGATTTCGGCTTGATAACCTGATTTGCAAAAAATATTGTGCGGTGAATGTACGATGTGCCATCGAGCAGGACCAAAACGTTCGGCTGGAGCTTCTCGAAGACCTGATAGCATCGGACAGCACCAACCCCGTTACCCACTAATAAATCAATGCCTCGTTATCCGGAAAGATTTTGCCCGGGTTTAGGATGCCGTTGGGGTCAAAGACCCGTTTGATTTTTTTCATGATCATCTGCTCGGTGGGGCCGATCTCTTTTCCTATATAGGGCCGCTTGGCAATGCCGACGCCATGCTCGCCCGACAGGGTGCCGCCCAACAACAGGGTGTGATCAAACACTTTTTCAATTGCCGTCTCGGCTGCCGACACGGCCGCCGGGTCTCTTTTGTCGAGCATGATGTGGACATGAATATTCCCATCCCCCGCGTGCCCGAAATTGATCATGGTCAGGCCGGTTTCCGCCTGAATGGATTCTATCCTTTTAACCATGTCGGGGATTTTGCTTCTCGGTACAACGATGTCTTCATTGATTTTATCCGGGCCGTATTGGTACATCGCGGAGGAGAGGGATTTCCGGGCCTGCCAGAGCTGTCCTGCTTCGGTATTGTTTTTGGCGATGACTACTCCAATGGCATGCTGGGCGTTACTTAGATGTTGAAGGGTCACAATGGCCTGGTCTGCTTCCGTTTGTGTGCCGTCAGTTTCAATTAAGAGCAGTGCTTCGGTATTTTCCGGCAGGGAAACCGGCATTTGGTCTTTCACGCAACGGACAGATAGTCGATCCATAAATTCGATGGTTCGGGGAATGATGCCTCGGCGGATAATTTCGGATACGGTCTCAGCCGCGCGGGCCATGCTGTCAAACAGGACGATCATGGTTCGAACAGCTTCGGGTTTCGGTAAAAGGCGCAGCGTAACGCGGGTGATGACGCCAAGGGTGCCCTCGGAGCCTACCATAAGTCGGGTAAGATCATATCCCACGACTCCCTTTACGGTCTGAACACCGGTTTCGATGATATCGCCTGAACCGGTGACCGCACTAAGTCCCAGTACATAATCTCGAGTAACGCCATATTTAACGGCCCGTGGGCCGCCGGCGCAGGCTGCGAGATTGCCGCCGATGGTGGAAAAGGCGGCACTGGATGGGTCCGGTGGGTAGTAGAGCCCTTTTTGCTCCACTGCTGTGTGAAGCTGCCCGGTTTTCACGCCCGGCTCCACGTGGGCCACAAGATTGTCAGTGTCAATCTGAAGAATATTATCCAGTCGTGAGGTGACAAGTACCAGGCCTCCCTGGACTGCGAGCGCTCCGCCGGTGGTGCCGGAGCCGCTGCCCCGGGGAATCACGAAAAATCCGGCCCGGTTGGCAAGGGTTATCAGGGCGGCGATTTCCGTGGCATCTTTCGGGAACGCAATGGCGCTTGGCATACATTTTTGGACCGACGCATCATAGGCGTAACAGGCCATTTCATCATGGTGCTGACTGCAATGGCCCGCCCCGACAATGGCTTCTATCTCTTTAAACGTGGGAAGGTCTATCGGCATCGCTGGTTTGGTTTGGGTAAAGGGTTATGGTTTGCAATCGTATTATTCCAGGCATTATACCACGCCGTTACCATAATAAAAACCCCATGCTCTTCTCCAGGCATGGGGTTTTTGCGTAGGAACGTCAACATGTGGGGCCAGGACGTGAATCAGATGTTAGATGTCATAAGGGGGGGCCTAAAACTCACCCTGTTGTAATTTTTTTTCAAGATAGCTGACCTGGTTCTTGATGGTCGCGTTCTGTTTCATCGCAGATTCAACAGAATTAATGGCATGTAACGCCGTGGCGTGATAGCGGTTAAAGCTTTTTCCGATGGTCTGAAGCGGTGTGTCGGTATGCCGCCGGGACAAATACATGGCAATCTGTCGGGGCCGTACAATACATTGCTTTCTGGATCGGGATACCAACTCTTTACTGGAAATTTTGAACTGCTGGCACACCAATTTTTTTATCACATCAATGGTAATTGTTTTCTGTGATTTAATGATGTTTTTGATGACGCTTTCAGCTAGTTTCAGATCAATCGGTGCCCCTAGAAGGGAAGATTTTGCTGCAACACCAATCATGCCGCTTTCAAGCTGCCTGACATCTTCCGAAAGTTCTTCAGCAAGATAATGGGTCACATCGGGGGGCAAGAAAAGGCCTCTAACCTTTGCCTTTTTTTCCAAAATGCGCACCCGTGTGCGAAAATTCGGTGGTTCGATTTGGGTCACGAGGCCGGCGGATAGTCGAGACCTTAGCTGATCTGACATTTTTGGGATCTCCCGGGGTGAGCAGCAACTCGTGAAGATGATGCCCTTGCCGCAATCGGCCAGAGAATCGAGGGTGGCGGCCAGCTCAGCCTGGGTTTTTTCTTTGCCCGTCAGAAAATGGACATCTTCCAGCAGCAGTATATCGCAATTGTCTCGGTATTTTTGCTTGAATTGAGAGATCGAGTTGCTGCGATAGGCCTGTACCACTTCACTTGTAAAATCCTCGGCAGTGACATAGAAAACCCTGTTGTTCGGTTTTTGAGACAGAATATGATGACCAATTGCCTGGGACAGATGGCTTTTGCCCATGCCGGCATTTGACAACAGCATCAACGTATGCTGTGTAGATGATTTTTGTGTGGCTTGGGACAATGCGGCGGTATAAGCAAAGTCATTGTTTCCGCTGACGACAAACTGGTCAAAGGTAAAATCCTTCCGGAGCAGTCTTCCGTAATAGGGTTTGAGCCCCACATTCGGCAGTGGCAATTGCCGGGGGAGCGTGACCGATTGGGGGTGTTCCGATAAAGGGTTGGCTTTGCCGGCGACGAGGATTTGCATCTGGCAAGCAGTGCTAGATAATTTTTTTACCTCATCCATCACCATGCCGGCATACAGATCAAGAAAGCGTTTCTTGATAAAAAAATTGGGGGCCTCCAGAATGAGCTGATGATCCAACGCGTTTTTGAAAATAATGGGTTCAATCCACATGCTGTAGGTATGGGCCGGAACGCGTTTCTTAACCAGTGCTTTAACCTTCGTAAACGTTGCTTCCATATGTCGCCTATCGCTCTTAATCCAGTTTGTAAATTCAGTTTCTACCGTTCAGATGTGTATCTGCCATGTGGGCAGAAAATTTCCATTTTGGAAGGATGCTTTAAGATTATGCAATCTGTTAAAAAACTGTGAGGTTTTTAGGCTGTATTGAGATTTTAGTCAATCCGGAATAAAATGGATTAGTTCTAAAGGGCATGAGTGAGTTATAAACAATCTATAACCATTTGTAACATTGGGATATAATAAATGTTGACAAGGCAAGTGCTTCAAAATAGAATCTTTTTGGTCATGAGAATTTATTCAAGGATTTTAAGAACATCCACCCAGGGCATCGAAAAAATACCCTCAGAAATATCTCCTATTATCTTTTATTATCTCTGTTTTTCGACGATTTTAAAGAAAAACTAATCTTTGAACGTGGTTCATTGTTTAATGAATTATTTCAACTAAAAAGACAGAAAGGTATGATGTATGGCCCGGTATCGACCCATAATCGGCATTACCATGGGGGACCCGGTGGGCATCGGTCCCGAGATTATTATAAAAGCCTGGCAGGATTCCGTTCTTCATGAAATGTGTCGGCCCATTATTTTTGGGGACCGCCATTGGTTGCAAAGGGCCATGGGGGCTGTAGGCCGAAGATTGTCCCTGAATATCATTGATAACACGGCCGGGGAAAGGGTCTCAGAGGCATTGTTTCAGCCCGGAGTGGCGGACCTTATTCCCCTGTCTCGGTTGGGCGAAACGTCGGGGGATTGGGGCATTCCTTCCAGGGACACCGGCAGGGCCATGATGGCCTATGTGTCTGCAGCCATCGATATGGCCCTGGATGGACGCATTGATGCCATGGTTACCTGCCCAATCAACAAGAAGGCCATGCAGACGGCAGGCATCGATTTTCCGGGGCATACGGAATTTTTGGCCCAGAAGACTGGTGCCGGTAAAATTGGAATGATGCTTGCCGGGGATCGGTTGCGCGTAGTGCTGGCAACCATCCATATGCCGCTGCGGGCTGTGCCGGAACAGCTTTCAACCTCAAAATTACTTGATATCATTGATCTGACCGATCATGCGTTGCGGGTACGATTTGGTATTGCAAAACCTCGGATAGCGGTGGCGGGGCTGAATCCCCATGCCGGAGAGGGAGGCATCTTTGGGGATGAAGAGCACCGTGTGATTTCCCCGGCCATTTCAAGTGCATTGGCGGCGGGGGTTGACATTAGCGGACCCCATGCGCCGGATACGGTATTTTATCATGCCATGTCAGGCGGTTATGATGCTGTCATCTGTATGTATCACGACCAGGGGCTGATTCCGTTTAAGATGATTCACTTTAAGGATGGGGTCAACACTACCCTCGGGCTGCCGATTATTCGTACCTCCGTGGACCATGGGACGGCCTACGACATTGCAGGCACCGGGCAGGCCGATGCCGGGAGCCTACTTGCTGCCGTTCGGATGGCTGCTGTCCAGGCAACCCATCATCACAGCATGACCGAGACAGAATAAACGAAAATAGTGGGGGGGTGATCTGACGCTATGGATCCTGAGAATATCATTGTTCGCGGTGCTCGCCAGCATAATCTGAAAGGCATTGATGTGACCATTCCAAGGAACAAGCTTGTGGTGATCACAGGGCTTTCCGGATCCGGCAAATCGAGCCTTGCCTTTGATACTTTGTATGCAGAAGGCCAGCGTCGATATGTGGAATCTCTATCCACCTATGCACGCCAGTTCCTGGAGCGGCTTGAAAAACCGGATGTGGAAGTCATTGAGGGACTCTCCCCCGCTATTGCCATCGAACAAAAGACCGCTAGTCACAATCCCCGCTCAACGGTGGGCACGGTGACGGAAATTTATGATTATTTGAGACTGCTGTTTGCCCGGGCAGGCACGCCCCATTGTTACCAATGTGGTGCGCCTATCACCCGCCAGACCATCGATCAGATGATCGATCAGGTGATGTCCTATCGGGAAGGAACCAAAATAATTCTCTATGCGCCGCTTGTCAGCGACCAGAAGGGCTCCTTTACGGGGGTGATCGCACGGCTGAAAAAAGATGGCTATGCCAGGGTTCGCATCGACAACCGGGTGATTGATATTGATGCGGTCGCATCCCTTGATAAAAAGAGGAAACACACCATCGAGGTGATGGTGGATCGCTTGGTGGTCAAGGCGGATATGATAAAAAGGTTGGCCGATTCTCTTGAATTGGCCCTGGCTGAGTCAGGTGGCCTTGTGTTGGTGCAGGTGCTGGCCGATGAATCCAGCGCGGAAAAATCCCTTCTTTTAAGTGAAAAAGCTGCCTGTGTTCGCTGTGGTATCAGCTATGCTGAATTTACACCGGCCAGCTTTTCTTTCAATTCCCCGCAGGGTGCCTGTGAGCACTGCGATGGCCTGGGTGTGACCACGGCATTTGATCCTGAACGGGTGGTGCCCAATCCGAGTCTGTCGCTCCGACAAGGAGCCGTTATGCCGTGGGCCGGCCGCCATACGGTTCAGCATGTCGACTTTCTCGAGGCCCTGACCGGCCATTATGGCGTTGATATCTATACTCCTTTTGAAAAGTTGCCGGCGGCATTCCAGAAAGTAATTCTTTACGGATCAGGAGAGGAAAATATTACCTACTTCCATGAGCATGGCAAGCGTCGACATCGGTATCATCGACCCTTTGAGGGGATTATTCCAAACCTTCAGCGCCGGTACCGCGAGACCGATTCACGGGCGGTTCGTGAGGAGATTTCCCAGTATCTTAATTTCCGGACCTGTGCGGACTGTGGTGGGGCAAAGCTCAATTCAGCCAGCCGTTCAGTTACCGTTGGCAGCAAAACGATCGCAAACATCTGCGCCCTTTCAGTGGAAAATGCCTTGTTATTTTTTGAGGCGCTGACTTTATCCGGAAAAAAAGAAGTCATTGCCGCGCCCATTTTAAAGGAAATATCCGAACGCCTTGTATTTTTAAAGAATGTGGGTCTTTCGTATCTAACCCTGGACCGTTCGGCCAGTACCCTATCCGGCGGTGAAAGCCAACGCATCCGTCTTGCCACTCAAATTGGCTCCAAACTCACCGGTGTTCTTTATGTGCTCGATGAACCGAGCATCGGGTTGCACCCGCGGGACAATCGGCGCCTGCTGGAAACACTGGTTGAGATGCGGGATCTTGGTAACACTGTTCTGGTAGTGGAGCACGATGAAGCGGCGATTATGTCGGCTGATTATGTGGTAGACATGGGGCCGAAAGCAGGGGTGCATGGGGGGGAGGTGGTTTTTGCGGGCTCTCCCCAGGCATTGTTGGTGGACGGCAGCTCCTTGACGGGCCAGTACTTATCTGGTCAAAAGAAAATTGCGGTGCCCCTAAAACGCCGAAAGGGAAATGGTGCGACCATTTCAATCAAAGGGGCGTCTTCGAACAATTTAAAACAGATCCATGTGGCCTTTCCGTTAGGAACCTTTGTCTGTGTCACCGGGGTTTCCGGATCCGGAAAATCGACCCTTGTACTGGAGACCTTGTGCCATGCCCTCTCTCAACGATTATACCATTCCCGTGTTCAGGCAGGGCGGTTTGACGAAATCAAAGGGCTGTCCCATGTCGACAAGGTTGTTCATATTGACCAAGGGCCCATTGGAAAGACTCCTCGCTCCAACCCCGGAACCTATACCGGCGTGTTTACCCATGTCCGAGAATTGTTCGCCAGAATACCCGAGGCCCGGATGCGGGGATTTACCCCGGGCCGGTTCAGTTTCAATGTGAAGGGCGGACGGTGTGAGGCTTGCGGGGGGGACGGCATTGTTAAAATAGAGATGCATTTTTTACCGGACGTTTATGTTACCTGCGATGTTTGTGGCGGGGCCCGATATAACCGGGAGACATTAGATGTTCGATATAAAGGCAAGAATATTGCCAGTGTGCTTGATATGACCGTTAACCAGTGCCTTGCGTTTTTTGACAAAATCGGTGCCATTCGGGACAAATTGCAGACCTTGGTGGATGTTGGCATCGGATATGTCAAGATTGGCCAATCTGCCACCACCCTCTCCGGTGGGGAGGCCCAGCGGGTGAAACTGGCCAAAGAATTAAGTAAAAAGAGTACCGGCAGAACCATTTATATCCTTGATGAACCGACCACAGGTCTCCATATGGAAGACATCCAAAAACTACTGGAGGTGTTGGGCCGCTTGGTGGATGCCGGCAATACGGTGGTGGTGATTGAACACAATCTGGATGTTATCAAGACTGCTGACTACATCATCGATCTTGGGCCTGAAGGCGGAGATAGCGGGGGGGAGGTGGTTGGGGCTGGAACACCCGAACAGGTGGCGAGGATTCCTTCTTCATGGACCGGTCAATACTTGCGGCGGGTGTTGAGGTGAGGGGGAGTAGGGGGATAAAATAAAAAAAAGGTGATGCCAGATGGCATCACCTTTTTAACTTCAAATACCTTGGGCTTTAGTGACCGCCGGTAAATAGGCCTGCGATGGCACCTGCTTGCGGGTGTGCAAAGATGATGATCAGTGCGATAACCAGCGCATAAATACAGAGTGACTCGATGAGTGCCAGACCGATCAGCAAGGTAACCGTTACTTTACCAGAAGATTCGGGGTTCCGTGCAATACCTTCCACGGCTGATTTCAGGCCAAGGCCCTGACCTATACCGCAACCAAAAGCTGCGATGGCGATTCCAAAACCTGCTGCGGTGACACCGGCGATAAAAAATTGAAGTGCTTGTTCCATATTCTACGCTACCTCCTTTAAAATGATAATAATGTTTTGGCTTCTTCCTATACAAACGATATGCACAATGTGCAGTGTTTCAAAGTAGTCGTCCTGTACAACGCTTTAGTGGGCGTGTTCCATGGCTCCCTGAAAGTACATAATGGAGAGCAGGAAGAACACAAAGGCCTGGACAAAGGCTACAAAAATGCCCATGGCCATAATCGGCAATGGCGCGAAAAAGGCCCCGGCCAGAAAAAAGAGAATGGTCAATACCAGCTCATGGCCCATCATGTTTCCAAAAAGTCGTATGGAGAGAGACATGATACGTGCCAGATGGCCGATTATTTCAATGACGAAAATGATTGGAGCCAGCCACCATACCGGACCAAGAAAGTGTTTAATGTACGCGGCACCATGATATTTGATACCGATTACGTGGGTAAAGATCACCACCACCAATGCACATGACAAGGTGGTGTTTAAGCTGGCAGTGGGGGGGAGAAATCCAGGGATCAGACCGATCAGGTTGCAGGCAGCGATATATAAAAATACCGTGGCCAGCAGCGGGAACAGCCATCGGCCCTCTTCGCCGGTCAGGTCCACCATAAAATCCTCCATACCGGAAATGATCACCTCAAACAGGTTTTGCATTTTTGAAGGGATAAGACTGACGCTTTTTGCAGCAATGGCGCCAGATCCGATAAGAAGAATCATAACAAACCAGGAGTAGATTACCCACGGATAACTGTGCGCAAAATCACCCAAACCAACCGCTTCGAACAATTTGACGAGAAATAGATAGGGATGTTCCACTTACAATGCCTCCTTGAAGATCAAGTGTTTAATCTCAAATGCTGTGGCCAGCATGATACTTGCTACGACGACCGATAATCCAATGACCAACCCAACGGGATGGACATAATGACCCTGAATAAGAAAAAAGATAATCACGCCGCTGATAACGAATCGAATATAATATTTAGCCAATACGATGTTATGGGATGCCAGATGGGGTGGGGTCAATGCTTTTTTAAGCGTACGGGCTAGCAGATGAAAATTGGCGGTAACCAAAAGTCCACCCCAGAAAATACCTTTTGCCCAACTGGATGGAAACAAAAAGATACCGGTAATGGTCAGGACAGCAAAAAGCACCCAATTGCTCCGGGTCACAAACTTTAAGACCCGCTGTTGTACCGTTGTAACAATCGTTTTGTTCAAACCGAACCCCTACAGTTTCCTGCTTTTTTTAATTGCCATCCCGATATTTCGAAAGGCTGCGGCGATGCCCAGCCCCAGGCAAAATAGCATTAGCCAGGGCTGTGTCTCGAATTTTTTGTCTAGATAAAGCCCCAGCGCCAAACCAATGAAAATGGATAACGCCACTGAAAACCCGAGACTACTGTAAAAGGCAAGTTCCCGAAACCGCTGTCGCGTCTCTTTATTCACGGAAAAATCCTTTTGTATAAAAAAGATTTCATTATCATAGGATTTTTAAGAAAGTCAATGCTAAATATCGATTTGATCTGCGTCAAAGACCGGCCCATTCTGACAGGCATGCCAATATTGGCCTGATCCGTCTGATTTTGGTACGGCACATCCCAGGCAGGCGCCGATACCACATGCCATCAGTGTTTCAATGGATACCTGGCAACGAAAAGGGTACTGTTTCTGGATGCCGAGAATGCAGTGGAGCATCGGCAACGGGCCGCAGGCATACAGGATATCCGGGGGCGCATCCGCAATGGCTTGTGCCAGAGGGGTTGTGATGAGGCATTGGTCCCCGGCAGAACCATCATCGGTGGTCAGATGAATGTTGATGCCAAGGCGTCTGAATTCATCCTGGCATAACAGGTCGGACTTGGATCGGCCACCGAGAAATAACTGGCAACCAGCCATGTCGTAACCTTTTTGGTGGAGTGCCGTGGCCAAAAATAAAAGCGGGGGAACCCCGATCCCACCTCCGGCAAAATAGATGCGGCGTCCCGATGGCGCGAGCGTAAACCCATTTCCGAGTGGACCCAATATGTTGAGCATGGCTTCCGGGGCTTTCTGGGAGAGAATTTCTGTGCCGGTGCCGACCACTTTGTAAAGCAGCTCAACGGTTGCCTCCGTTCCATTATAACCGGCATGGTATATGGAAAAGGGACGGCGAAGGAGGGGCGGATGCTGTCCTGACACCGCGACCATGATAAACTGACCTGGTGTTGCCGGGGGGAAGCCAGCGCAGGAGAGGCCCATATGATAATAGGCGCTACCGATATTTCGGTTCCACAGGATCTTGGCCTGATGTTGTGATGCGGTCATTTGAATTCCAGTTGGTTGTGGCGTTTATAATTTGGTTTAGGCGTCGGGTAGTTTTTAGGCAAAGGCCGCTTCATGGATAAATTTGGGTTAAAGCTTTCATACAGCGTACTTTCCACACCCTATTTTGTACTGTTTCAATGATTTAATTGTCATCTCAGAGTGTAACAAACACATCCGGCTTTACTTTCAATGCTTCAAGGTAGGCAAGTTGATCTGATGTAAATCGATTCGCAAGGCGGCGAACTTTTCCAATTGTAATGACAAGCACATCAGTAAATTTTGTCGTCATCATAAAAGAAGTCGGTCTTTTGGTTTTACGCTCTTCCCAACCTGGCAATGTACTCCCATCCGGCTGTGTAAATTGACGCATTGCGCGCTCCATTAATCTCCAAATCAAAAGGGCTATCAAAAGGATTAGACCCAACACTTCAATACGAGTTGTTTTTTTCAAAAAGATGCCGTTGACTATCGCAGGGTCTTTCAAAAATCCGAAGTTTTGCTCAATGCCACTCTGATTTTTATATAGCTGCAACAATCGACCGGCATCCCACTCGTGTCTGTGTTCGTCAGAGATCAAATTGGTCAGTAAAACAAAACACCCGGCTTCAGAACGCAATGTTTTTACTTTTTCAGCGTTTTCTACGATCTCGGGCTTAAGGACATACTCATAGTGATCAACTTCTCGTTCTCGTCCTTTAGCCGGGCGACCACGTTTATATTTGGCAACCTTTTCAATCATAGTCGAAATTCGATAACATTCTGAACCCCCAGTTAATGTACATAGCTTTTGTACCGCTATCTGTGCATCGGTCTGACAAAAGTATGCAGTCGCCATTTCCTTTTTACAAATTTTCGTCAGCTCTTTATGTTCCTTTTTTAATCGTCGATCAATTCGTTTATGTTTTCTTTTGTCATGGGCACTTGAATGTACTACAATCGCTCGATAAGTTCTTCCATTTATCTTCACTGTGGTTTCAAAGGTGCGGTAAAATGCTGCCGGACGCTTTCGCGTCGACGGGGTTTGATTCAAAGTGCCGATATCTTTCCATTGATCCTGGGCTACGGCTTCTTCGATGGCTCGGCTACACTCCTTGAAGTTTGCCGGCAAACGACTGATAAATAATATTTTCTGTAAATCAGCCATCTCCAAATTCTTTACGGTTACCATGGCTGCATCGGCCACATGAATATAGACATCATCTTTTAGACCATTTTTCGACATATATCTTGATATGCCGCTCAAAAGCTCGTTATTGAGCGTTTTATCCGAACCATTGCCATCACGGGTTGCTCCTAAAACGGGAATGTTGCGATCAACACACAGCATCTCTATTAAAAATTGCTTTAAATCCGGACGCTTGTCCTTGCTGTGACCATAGGTGATATGAAATGGCTTCTCTACCAAATCATAATCTCCGAATACGCTCATTGATGTCGTGTCGTAATGACCACATCGTGTGTCTATCTGAAAACCACCCACTGCATTTTGGGCAAGCTGTCCAAATATCTTTTGAGTCCCGGTTTCGTATATTTTATCCAATACGCGGCCCAGGTTATGGTCAGAAAAAAGTTCAGGCGCTACAAATTTGCCCAGAAGCAACTCACCATCTTTCTTACGATAAAAATTAATCATTCGGTACAAAGGTGTACGACCTGTCAATGTATCCAACACCATAGCCAAGACGGCAACGCCGGGACTCAATTCCATCTGTGATTCGACCATACTATCTATGGTTTCTGTTAACTTAATTTGCCGTGCATACTCTTTGACTATTGGTAAATGCTGTACATTCGTGAACTTCGCGTCGGCCAGATCCAATGACTCCATATTTCATCCCTTCAATAAAATTGTTTTTCGGGACAAAATAACACCAGCACAGCTAGAAGTCTAGGGTAAATGCCATTCATTTTATAAATACCACTCTAATCTACCTATGTGTTTGATATTACATTACTAAAAAATATACACCTTTTCTTTTTTAAGGTGTGGAAAGTGCGATACAGTGAAATCTTTAACCCAAAATCATCCATTTCGCTGTTCATCAACACTAAATAAAAAATCCCCAGATGCCTTAATCAGTTTTCAACCTGTGTATAGTGAAATACATCGGACGTCAATACGAAGCCATACCGATAACCGATGCGAATCTCCCGGTCACCTTCGCTTTGCGGTAGGAAAAGAAAAGGTCAGGCCGGCACCGGGTGCAGAGGCCGCTGATCTGTATATGGCGCTCCAAAATACCGCTTTCAAGGAGCTGATGATGGCTAATGGCCCAAAAATTGAAATGGTTGTCGGCATCTTTGTATTGCCAGAAGGACCTTGGTAACTCGTTCCGGTAATGAATAAATTCGGCACAGCAGGGTCCCAGGGAGGGGCCGATGCCTGCCAGAATGTCAGGGGGATGACAAGAAAATTTTTCCGTCATGGTCTGAACGGTCTTTCCGATAATGTTTTGGATGCTTCCCCGCCATCCGCTGTGGACATTCGCAATGACCCGCCGGATCGGGTCCACCAGCAGAACCGGTTGACAGTCCGCCACCTGGATGGTGAGAAACACATCGGGCTGATTGGTGATCAGGGCATCTCCCACGCCCGGTGCTGCGTTCTGTTTCACAATTTTTATGCCGGAGCCATGGACCTGTTGGACGCATACCAAACTGTCGGCATCAAGGCACCGGCAGATGGCACGGCGATTTTTCATGACATGGGCCGGCAGGTCTCCGATCGTTTCGCAGATGTTGAGACTTTGATAGGGGCCCTGGCTCTGGCCCCCTTTTCGTGTAAACACACCATGCCTCACGCGGGTTGTTTCCGCGATGTGTGAAAATTGAAAGTAGGTCAGTCCGTTTTTCTGAATGATCATGTTATGCCTGCGTTCTGGTGAGGGTCAATAGGTCTACCTGTGCGGCACCGGATTTCAACAGAACCTTGGCACAGGCGTTTGCCGTGGCACCTGTGGTATAAACATCGTCTACCAGCAGAATGCGTTTGTTGTGAACAGCATCAGGGGCTTTTACGGAAAAGGCACGACGGACATTTTTTTTTCTGCCGTTTCGATCCAGAAGGGTCTGGGGCGGTGTGTGTTGATGACGTGCCAGGAGCTTATAAGAAACAGCAAAGGAAGCTGGAGTGCCGGTCTCCGCCAGCCATTTTGGCCAATGTCGAATAAGCAGATACGCCTGGTTGAACCCCCGGGCACGAAGCCGTTTGGGATGAAGGGGTACGGGCAGGACAAGATCGATTTGGTCCTCGGACCAATGAGCAAGAAATGCTTCCAATAGCAGTCGCCCCAGAGGATCGGCCAGTTCCATCTGACCTTTATATTTCAGGCAATGGATGGTTCCCAAGAGGCTTTTTTCATGGCGTCCCGCTGCACGTGCCTTGGTGAACCTGGGCGGTTGGGTAATGCATTTTTCGCACAGGTGATCCTCACCGACCGGTGAGGTGAACATGAGGCCGCAAATGGAACAGCGGGGGCTTCTGACCGGTCGGAACCCTTCGGCGCACAATCTGCACAAAAACGGTTTCATCAACCTTCCAAAGGCGTTGCAGGCGGTTTCTTCTGTAACCGGATCGTCGGTTGGCGTTAAAAATACCTGGCACAGTCGGCAGCGTTCCGGAAAAAGCGCCGCCTTTACGTGATGGTCGATATGGTTCAACAAGGGGATTCCGATGGGCCCTATCTCCTTTGGGGCTATGTCGGTGCTCCGTTGGTTTTGATATCCGCGGTGGTTACGGTTTCATTGCGGTAACTATCCGTTGGGCAAATTCAGAACATTTCACTTCCGTAGCATCCGCTATTTGCCGCGCCAGGTCATAGGTGACGGTACCGGCCTGAATGGTCGCCTGAAGAGAGCGTCGGATAATGTCTGCCGCCTCTTTCCAGCCCATGTAATCAAGCATCATTGCCCCCGAGAGGATAAGCGAGCCGGGGTTCACCTTGTCGAGTCCGGCATATTTGGGGGCTGTGCCATGGGTGGCTTCGAATACGGCGCAGCGGTCGCCGATGTTGGCGCCGGGTGCCATGCCAAGGCCGCCTATCTGTGCGGCAAGGGCGTCGGATATATAGTCACCATTCAGGTTCGGTGTGGCAATGACGTGGTATTCGTCCGGCCGAAGCAGGACCTGTTGAAACAGCATGTCCGCAATGCGGTCCTTGATAAGCACCTTGCCATTGGGTTGCTTGCCATTGTATTGATCCCACAATTCTGTTTCGGTAATGGTATTATCTCTAAATTTTTCCTTGGCCACTTCGTATCCCCAGGTAGCGAAAGCCCCTTCCGTAAACTTCATAATGTTGCCTTTGTGCATCAGGGTGACCGACGGCAGGTTGTTTTCCAATGCATAGGAAATCGCGCTGGCGACGAGCCGCTTGGTGTTCTGGGGGCTGATGGGTTTAATACCGATACCGGCCTTTTCAGGCAGGCTGACGTTCATTTCGTCTCTTAAATAGGCAATTAACTGATCAGCTTCCCGGCTACCCGAGGGCCACTCAATGCCGGCGTAAACATCTTCAGTATTTTCACGGAAAACAACCATGTTGATTTTTTCAGGTGATTTCATGGGGCTTGGCACAGGATGGATGTACTTTACTGGCCGGACACAGGCATACAAATCGAGTTTTTGCCGAATGGTTACATTCAGGCTGCGGATGCCTTTGCCCACCGGGGTGGTCAGTGGGCCCTTGATGGCCACCACGTGGGCCTCAATGGCATTGAGGGCTTCCTGGGGCAACCATTCGCCGGTTTTTTTATACCCCTTTTCACCGACCGGCAGCTCAAGCCAGTTGATTTTCCGACGGCTCCCATACGCCGTTTGAACACTGCTGTCCAGTACATGTTGACTGGCGCGCCAGATGTCTGGGCCGGTGCCGTCTCCCTCTATAAATGGTACCACCGGGAAATCGGGGACCTGTAAGGTGCCGTCATCTTTTTTGGTGATGGTATCTCCTGATGTCATCGTCATTCATTTCCTCTCTTGACTGTCTGTTCAAATGGATACGCCTGTCCGGATACGAACCGGGAAAATTACGGTTCAGGGGCCGGTCTACCAACCGACTGAATTATCATACCATCATAGCCTTTATGGCCGTCAACTGCTTTTTTCAGGTCCATTTGGTCCGCTTATCCTTTTCTCATCTTTCGTTGGCGAAAGGTTTCATAAAGGGCTACGGCACCTGCGGCCGATGCATTGAGGGAAGAGATGGCCCCTGCTTGAGGAATCGAGACCAGTTGATCGCAGGAATTTTTTACAAGCGGGCGGATTCCCTTGCCTTCCCCCCCAATGACAATGGCAACCGGACCGGTTAACGTGGTTGTGTAGATGGTGTTCCCTGCTGTATGGTCGAGGCCGTATATCCAGATTCCGTGCGCTTTGAGGTCTTGAAAAGTTCGTGACAGGTTTGTGACCTGGGAGAATTGAATATGCTCCAGGGCGCCGGCGGACGCTTTTGACACCATCGGGGTGGGCCGGGCGCATCGATCTTTGGGAGTAATCACCCCATGGACTCCTGCGGCAAGGGCTGTTCTGATAAGAGCACCGAGATTTTGGGGGTCGACGATTTGATCAGCGATCAGGAAAAACGGGTCTTCTGAAAGTGAGGCCGCGGTGTCCAGCAAACGATTGATATGAGAAAGGGGATAGGGAGTCACCTCTGCCACAATGCCTTGGTGACGGGGGTTTTGGGCGTGGTCCTGCAAACGGTTTTCGCTCACAGTGGTGATCGGAACACCAGCTTTTTCCGCAAGATCACAGATGTTTGATACCCGTTTCTCTCGTTTTTTCGGTGCGACAAATAGCGTCCGAACCTGCCGCCGCTTGGCGCGCAGGGCTTCGAAAACGGGATGGATACCAAATAAAAATTCAGGGGCGCTCATGGGTTTTTTTCTTCTGTTGGTAAGTGGTGATCAGGTCGGTCAGTTCATTTATCGCTTGGGATAGAATGTCGTTGACAATCACATGATGATAAAGACCCCTTTGTGAAATCTCTTTTTCCGCATTGCGAAGGCGCTTTTGAATATCAGCCGGGCTGTCAGTGCCCCGTGATCGAAGCCTTTCCTCAAGCACTTTCATGGAAGGAGGCATGATGAATATGGCGATGCTGTCTGGGTATCGTTCGAGCACCTGCTTTGTTCCCTGAACATCAATATCGAGTAAGATGTCCCGGCCGGCAGCAACTTCCTTTTCGAGGAACAGTCCACTGGTGCCATAATAGTGTCCATGCACCTTCGCCCATTCTGCCCATTGTCCGTTTTTTAGGCCGGTTTCAAAGGTTTCTTCGGATATAAAATGGTAATCGATACCATTTTTTTCCCCGGGTCTCGGTGAGCGTGTGGTGTAGGAGATTGAATAGCGCATTCGGGGGAAATGGTGTAGTATGGCATGACACAGGGTGGTCTTGCCGGCCCCGGAGGGGGCCGAAAGGATAAACAGGTTGCCGCTATGAGCGGGTGGATTGTTTTTTGTTTGGGAATCGGTCATGTTATCGCTGGTATCTCTTGCTCTTGGCTGCCCATGAGGGTCGCAAACCGTTGGGAAATGGTTTCTGCCTGAATGGCCGAAAGAACAATATGATTGCTATCCATCACAATGATAGATCGGGTTCGCCGGCCTTGGGTGGCATCAATCAGCCGACGGTCCTTTTTGGCATCATCCTTGAGTCGTTTCATCGGAGCGGAGTTGGGCGAGACAATGGCCACCACCCGGTTTGCCACTACCGTATTCCCAAAACCGATGTTCAGTAAATTGTGGTCCATTTGTTGCTCCAGGCACGGGATTTGTGTTTATTCTACATTTTGTGATTGTTCACGGATCTTTTCAAGTTCAGATTTTACATCCACGATGATATGGGCAGCATTGGCACTGCCCACCTTTGCGCCCATGGTATTAAACTCCCGGTTGAATTCCTGCAACAGAAAATTTAATTTTCGACCGGCCGGTGTCTTGTCTGCCAGAATATGGCGAAATTGAAGGATATGGCTTTTTACCCGGACAATTTCTTCAGAAATGTCACTTTTATCTGCCAAAAAAGCTGCCTCTTGGGCAATCCGGGATGGATCCAGCGGCACCTGCCCCTGGGTCAACTCACCGATCCGTACCTGCAGGCGTTCCTGATAGGTGGCGGTTAGCCCGGCGGCAGCCGATTCTATTTCAGAGAGACGCGTTTCGATAATATCCAGTCGCGCCGTCAGGTCCTTTTCTAAAAATGCACCCTCTTTTTGGCGCATTGCCACGAGATCGGTCATGGCGGTGGCAAGACAGCGCTCAATAATTTTCCAGTCTGCTTCGATGTCGACCTGCTTGCTGGCTGGGGTAATCACGCCGGGGACGGCAGTGACCATTGCCACTGTAATGGCTTCAGAGATACCGAGGGTTTCTTTCAGTGCCACCAAAGCATCATGATAGGCAGTCGCCTTTGCCGCATCGATTTCAAAACTCGTGGCCGCCTCTGATGTGTCAGACAGCTTTATCATAACCTCAATGCGGCCACGGGCCACATGACTGGAAATCAGGTTTTTTGCGCGTTCCTCCAACGGGGCATACCCCGGCGGCATTCGAAGGGAGATATCGAGATATTTGCTGTTGTAGGTTCGGATTTCAATGCAAACCCCGAGGGTCGTTTCCGAATCTTCTGCGCGTGCAAAGGCGGTCATGCTCTGTATCATTGGGAGTCCTTTTTTAAGTCAATGGAATATTTTTGTCGTGCCTGTAGAATAAAGTCCCTAATTTCTTCAGACGCATAATCAGGGTATGTCCATGGCAGGGTCTGAAGAGCCCCTTTCGCGTAAACCAGTGTTAAATCCGCATAGATTCCGCTGCCGATATAAATTCGATGGGAAAAGTTTTTGCCGGTGGCAAGCACAAATCGCTCGTGAAGAAGGTAACCCGGATCAATGTTCACCCGCCGCCCGTTTGGGGTGACATATCTGGCTTCAATCGCATTGGTATCGAGCTTGATGGCGGCAAGTGATTCTTGTTGGATCAGACGTTCAAAGGAGAACAGCCTCCGGTACAGGGGACCGCCCATCTCTGGTTCGTAATAATTCGTGTAGTCAAACGGCAGCCATTTACTTACCTGATCAATTGCACCAAATTTTTCAACGAGATTTTTAGCGACCCTTTCCACCAGGGGCTTGTCTTTCATAAGAACACCCACTAACAGTTTGGCCGGTTTGGGGGGCTGTGGCTGGCTCATGGGTTGTCTGGCGAAAGCGGCTTTGCTTCATCGATCAACATGATGGGAATGTCGTCTCGGATTTCGTACAGCAGCTGGCAGGCCCTGCACGCAAGACCGTTTTCCGATTGATTCAGCTCGATGCTGCCTTTACATTTGGGGCATACGAGAATGTCCAGTAATTCTTTGCTGATCGCCATAGGTATGTCTCCCCTGAAATTAGGTAATAACGGGTAAATTGTAAATTCAATCTGTATCAAAGGCGAATGTTCCCTTCAAGCAGTTTTCTTCGTTTCTGATAAAGGCGGCGTCCAGGGGCGCTGCAGGGTTGCGGGAAGGGTGGGTTAATGGTATTGGGAACGAAAATACATACCGGTTGCCAAACGATACGCCAAGGCCGGCAAAGTGGCCCCCAAGCCTGCCGGGGTCGCTCCGGAAAAAGGAGTTTCGTTGCGGCATTAACAATAAGGTCGGTATTAAAGGGGATGACCATGGCATTTAAGTCACTTTGCGTTGTTCAGATGCTTCCGGAATTAGAAAGCGGAGGGGTGGAACGGGGAACCCTGGAATTGGGCCAGTTCTTGGCCCGGGGTGGACACCGTTCGATTGTGGTTTCCGGTGGCGGCCGGCTGGTTTCCCAGCTGGAGAAAGACGGCAGTCGGCATGTGACCATGCCCGTGGGGGAAAAGAACCACCGGAGCCTTTTATGTGTTCTTGGCTTGCGGCGGTTGCTATGTCATGAGCGCCCGGACATTTTGCATCTTCGAAGCCGCGTTCCGGCGTGGATTGGGTTGATGGCGCTGGCCACCCTCCCAAAAGAAGCGCGCCCGAAAGTGATCACCACCTTTCACGGATTTTATTCCATCAATCCGTATAGTGCTGTCATGACCAAGGGGGAGCGGGTTATTGCCGTTTCCAAAACGATTTCCGAGCATATTCAGCAGCATTATGACGTGCCGGACCATCGCATTCGTGTCATCTACCGCGGATGTGATACGAACCATTTTGATCCGGACGGTGTGGCCCCCCAACGACGCGAGCGATTGAAAGAAAAATGGGGGGTATCGGAAACCGGGCCGCCGGTCATCTTGATGCCGGCCCGCATTACCCGGCTCAAAGGGCATGATCATTTCGTCCGCAGCTTGATTCGCATCCAACACCTGCCATGGCTGGCCCTGTGTGTTGGCGACATTGATGGCCGATCGTCCTATACTGGGGAATTACGTTCGCTCATACAACGTTCGAATATGGATCAACGCATACGGATGGTGGGGCATTGCGATGATATCCCTGCAGCCATCATGCTCTCGGATGTGGTCGTATCGGCATCCAACAAACCAGAATCTTTCGGCCGGATTGCCATTGAAGCCCAGGCCATGAAAAGGCCCGTCATTGCAACCGCCCATGGCGGCAGTCTTGAAACGGTTTGGGACCAAGTTTCTGGCTGGCTGGTACCGCCAGGAGACGAGAAAGCGTTGGCAGATGCTTTGTGCCAGGCCATATCAGATCCTGAAACAAGGATTGCCTATGGTAAAAATGGGTACGAATGGGTGCGAAATAAATTTACAGTGGAAAACATGTGCCGGGAGACAGTGGCTGTTTACAATGAACTGTTGGACCAGGCCCATGCCTGACCAGCGAGTTTGTCTGGTTTTATGCTGAAAATAATTGGCATCAAAGAAATATCAAATAGAGGTATCGGCATATGGAAACAACTCCTGACAGAAAGATGGCGTCCCAAAAACCATGGGGGGGCTATCGGCCCGCTGTATTTATCTACCGGACCATCATGCTGTGTCACCGCCTTTCCAGGATATCTGCATTGCGGCAACTGGCCCTATGGATTCGAAGACCCATAAAATATCGAAGTCGGACCCCACTTGATGTGGACCTCTGGGGATTAAGACTCCGCTTGCAGCCCCAGGGGAATGTCTCGGAATCGAGAATTCTTTTTACCCCCGGTCTGTTTGATAGGAAGGAGCGACACCTTTTAAAATCTTTCTTAAAAAGTGGGTGCACATTCCTCGATATCGGTGCCAACGCAGGGGGGTACAGCTTCTGGGTATATAGCCTGTTTAAAGGAGACTGTGACATCTATGCGGTGGAGCCCGACCCGGATCTTCAAAAAAAGATGCAGTTCAACATCGAAGTAAACGGTGCCCATAACATTCACATCGTTCCGGTTGCCCTGGGGGCTGAAAATAGAAAAGGAACGCTGATCGTAGACCAAATCAACAAGGGCGAAAATCGGTTGACTGAATCGGGAGATGGTGCTGAAGGTAACGGTATTGATGTGCCGGTGGTAACTTTGACATCGCTTATCAAGGCCCATGGCATCCGTTCGATTGATGCCTTGAAGATCGATATTGAAGGGCATGAATTCAAGGTCTTGGACCATTTTTTCCGTCACGCGGATAAAACCGTCTGGCCCCGGTTGGTAATCGCGGAAATACAGGAAACACCCGAACATGATAAACTGAAACTTCTGCTGGAGACAGGCGGGTATCGCGTATGTTTGCGCGCCAAAATGAACTGGATCTTCCAGCTTGACACCTGAAAATATTACGTGTTAACCATCATGCCCATGAATGAAACCACTTTTCATCCAACCCAAACGGTCAATGTGGTCACGCTGAAATGGGGGACCCGCTACGGCGTCGAATTTGTAAATAAACTTTTTAAGGCGGTGTCGCAGAATTTGTCTTTACCGTTTCGGTTTGTTTGTTTCACAGATGACGCGGCGGGGCTTGCCGAAGGCATTGCATCGTTTCCAATTCCTGGCATTGAAATAGACCCCCCGGCGCTCTATACTGGATGGCGTAAGCTCTGCCTGTTTCAAAACGATTTGCCAATCGAGGGGCCCTGCCTTTTTCTGGACTTGGATATTCTGATTACCGGAAGTCTGGATGCGTTTTTCAGTTATGAGCCAGATAAAATTCCCATCATTCGAGACTGGGTATCCCTGGGCAGAAAATTGTTTCCCAAAGGACCGCCGGTGGGTAACTCGTCGGTATTTCGGTTTATAGCGAACAAAACGACCTTTGTGTATGAACAGTTTCTTCGGGAAAGAGAGTGGGCCCTTGCCAACTTTCGTCCCCCCCAGTCCTATCTGACTCACTGTATTCGGCCCCAAATGGTATTTTGGCCGAAGCATTGGACCATCAGTTTCAAGGAACACTGTCGGCCGCTTTTCCCATTCAACTACCTGATCGAAGCCCGCCGGCCCCGTGATGCACGGATCGTTGTGTTTCATGGCAGACCTGATCCGGATGAAGCCGCCTATGGCTACCAGGACCACAAGATACACCATTATGTTCGGCCCACACGGTGGGTTCGGGAACTCTGGGAACAAGGACATGATTCATCTGCAGGAACGGGACCTCATTGCCGTTAGCAAAACCCGGAAATGTTATTTGCACCCGGAAGATCCTGACAAAGTCATCAAAATAGTTCAGCGCAAACCTAAGTTTGGTAAACAGGATGCCAATTGGAAGGAGTGGCGCAACTATCAGTATCTGATGAAACGGCATTCACAACTTGATTTTATCAGCACTTACCACGGTTTTGTCGACACAAGCCTCGGCCGAGGCTTATGCAGCAATTGTATCCGGGATGATGATGGCCGTGTTTCGGTGAGGCTGGAAAAGGTGCTTGCAAATCGAAGAAACTACGACCTTGCGGTTTTGGAAAAGGCCCTCCGGCAGTTGTCTAAAATCATTGTGGAAAAGAACGTTCAATTATTTGATCTGAATCAGTTCAATATTCTCATCCAAGTATTATCAGACGGGACCTACCGTCCGGTCTCCATTGACATCAAAGGGCGTTACAACAACTACGAGTTTATTCCCGTTTCAACCTACATTACCTTTTTTTCCCGGCTGAAGTTGAAAAGGCGGTGTCAACGGCTCCTGCAAATGGTTCAGCAGGCTGCCTCTGAAAACGGTCAGTTCTGAGCTGGAAGAATCCGTCGCCTATTTATCGGTTAGTGTGAGAATCGTGTTTGAATCATTCCGTTTCTGAACGCGATAGCCATTGTTGTTCAGAAAACCCAATAGGTCTCTTTGCCAGTCTTTTTGATGTCCATGCTCGATGACAATGCATTTTGGCCAAAGGGATGGTGGCGCACTTTCGAAAAAGGGCATAAGAACAAGGTCTTCAACGCCTTCCACGTCTATTTTAAGGGCGTCGATGGTGGAGATGGCATACTTCCGGCACAATTTATGGAACGGCATCATGTTCACCGAATACTGCTTTTTAGCCGCATGATGGTGTTCGAGGATACTGCTGGCACCAAGGCTTCCCTCTGCCTCGTTTAGCAGCACTTCTTTTTCCGTGTCCCCCAGGGCATAGGGGGCAACCTCTATGATGTCGTCGAAGTGGTTAAGGGCCACATTGAATGTAAGTCGTTGCAGAGTGTGGGGGTGAGGTTCAACGGCGATGATGCGGCCCACCCGGTTTGAAGCCAATATGCAGGAGTAGTATCCAATATTCGCCCCGATATCGACAAAAACCGCGTTTTCCGTTAACCTGTGCTTAAGAAATGACAATTCCATTGAATCCTGCACCGTAGAACCGAAGAGAATTTTACTATCCTTTACATTGTCCCACGGATACAACCGGAACTTGACCCCCTGATGAATAATATCGGCTGGCTGTTTTGCACCATCCAAGTACCAGAGGCGTTGCATCAGATCCTTTACTGAGCCATGAGACAATCCTATTTTGACGATGAATCGAATGAGTTGCTGGCGCCGGTTCGCCGGATAACTTCCCCAGGGTTTTTGCACAATTTCAGGTGATTGCTCCATGGTGTCTTGTTTGCTCCTAATCGATGATATTCCAGTTTTTTGTTCTGATGGTTTTAATAGGCGCCTTGGAAGTGCGTTGTGCCCTTTGGCAACATCAATCTGCGGTTGTCCGTGGGTTGGCAACGTAACCTGCGCCGATGAGGATCAGCCAGACAGCCACCAACGCCTGATACCAGCTGTGGTAAATGTTAAAGCCGGTAATGCCGTTGATCAACAAAACAACCGGCCATGTGGTTAACCCCAACCGGAAGCCCCCCATATTTTTAAAAACCAGCCTGGTACCGTTGACGAAAAGCCAGAAAAAGCTCAATACGCCCAGCAAGCCGGTGGATGCGGCCAGCATGAGAATGATGTTATGGGCGTGCATCACATCTACGTAATTGAAGACCTGTTTTGTGGGGGCGATAAACGCGGAAATCTTACCGGATGAGGCGATTTCCCGATAAACGTCCTGAAAGGCCGAGACGCTGACACCGAGTATCGGGTTGTCCAGCCACATCACCCAGGATACTTTCCAGAAATAAATCCGATCATAAATGGATTCCAGACTCCAAAGGTGCTTGAATTGAAAAAACAATCCCACCGTTATGATCACGCAGGCAAGAAATGCCACCACACCCCTCACCGGCACCCGTTTTCTGACAAACAAGGTCAAACTAAACAACAGTCCGCCGGCGGAGGCCAGGATGGCTGTTCGGCATTGGGCCTGCAGGAGTTGAATGAAGGCAATAATACCAATAGCAATGATGAGGCGTTTGTGCTTCGATGACAGTTTGTTGTCAAGTATTCCCCACGCAAGAAAAAAGGCCGCCGCATATGATGTGAGTCCGGCTATTCGGGAGGCTTCTTTCTGTTTACCGATATATCGGATGAGTGGTTTGCCCAGAAAATCTTGTCCCAGCGTATAGGCGGAGATGGTATTGATGGCTGCCCAGGCCACCCCGGCAGCCATCCCATAGAGCAGGTATTTTGCCACGGGGAGCCGTTTGGATATGTCCAGAAGTGACAGGCCCAACAATACAAATCGGATGAAGGCAAGATCATGGGCCCACCCTTTGTTTCCGGGGCCATTCAGGAAAAGACTTAAGACAATGATCGCGTACCAAGCCACCCATGGTAAGACCAATGGATGGTGTGCCAGATTGGAAAAAGGGTTTTCCTTTGCCACACCACACCGCACGAACCAGCCCAAAATCGAAAATCCGACCAACAGCTCAAAACCGAGATTACCGATGACCAGGCCCGTTGGTATGCATGCCGCCGTCAGAACGGAAAATTTATCAAGACGATGCAGCCACAAATCTTTTGAACTCAGACGCATTTAACAAATCCTATCTGAATTTTATCTATTCCTATTCTAAATTCTTACCATTTCAATAAGACCCTATTTATGTGGAATTGGAATCTAATGTCAGCGTGTTAACTTTCTTTAAGGCGCTTTCTGGAATGGCCTTTTGCCGCCAGCGTCGATGAACCCACAGCCAGTTGTCAGGCGCCAGTCGGATGTGTTTTTCAATAATCTGGTTAAACCGTGCCGTATTGATCAATACATCCTTTCTAAGATCTCCGGATCGGATCAGGTTGACCGGCGGGGAGAGGATAACATGATATCTTCCGTCCGGCTGCCGGACGTTAAATGCCGGCAGGACAATGGCATCATGCCGAAGCGCGAACATCGCCAATCCTTTATTGGTGCAGGCGGTTTCCCCAAAAAAAGGAACATAAACGCCATCATACCAGGATGCATTCTGGTCCAGCAGTATTCCCACCGGTTTCCGTTCTTTGATCATTCGTCCAATCACGGCGGCCCCTTTATCTTTATCGATAATCACATTGCCGGCACCTGTTCGAATCTCCGACAGAACATCATCCAATGGTTTATAGTCAAGCCGTCGTGCCACGACCCCGATGGATGTTTGCAAAACAACCGAAGACGCCAGTGCCATAAGCTCCCAGTTGCCTAAATGAGCGGTCAGATAGAGAATGCCCTTTCCGGTTTGACGGGCGTTTAAGAGGTGCTCTTTGCCTGAAATCGTCACATAGGTATGGGCATTTTTTTTGTTGAACCGAATCAACCGTGGAAGTTCGAGCGCCAGGCGGGTGAGTTGGATAAAGTTCGACCGAACCAGGGTGTCAATGGCATCGGCATCCAACTCTTTTCCCAGAGCAAGGCGAATATTGTTGCGGGCAATCCCCCGGTGCCTTTTGTCGAAGCCATACCAGATAGCGGCCAGTGGCGTGGCCATGACGGCCAGGCTTTTTGGGGGAACCACGGACAGGAGCCGGATTGCAGACTTTAACAACAGATACTGCAGACGGTGGGAAATTGTTTTCACAACAATAAAACTCCTTTGGGTGGTTTTTTTTAAACTTCGGCTCCGGTAGGCAATAGCATGTCACTTGATATCTCGCAAGTATTGGCTTGTAGTCCCGATACGATTCGGGATCATAGTGAATCAGAGCGATAGCGTCCCCATGATATTTTCAACCCCTTGAACTTTTGCAATAATGGGGTCAACATGGTTGTGGGGATCACGGGCGGTGCAGGGGCCACCATCGGCGAAGAATTTCATGGGCACATCGGTCTGCTTCATTGAGTGGTGAGCCGGGGCAGGGGAGGGGGGTCCCGGAAAGCCATTTGTCATATGATACCGCCAATCCGGCTGCATAAAGATCCGCGATACTGCGTTGAAATTTATTATTTGGTTTTTTCCATTGAACCGGCAGAATTCCGACCGCGCAACCGGCAGTCAGGGCTTCATAAACCATGGAGACACTGTCGGCGGTTACCCAGGCCACACTGCTTTCACTGTATTGGGTTTCAATCCAACCCCGGGGAGTGTCCATGGCGTCGAAAAAAACTGCCCGGGGGTAAGTCGCGATCAGGTGTTGAAGTTGGTTTGATGTTTCTTCTGGTGTCCGGGGCGAGGAGGAGATCGTCCAGTGATAGCCCGGGGTGGTTTCTATAATGGATCGAATTTGTTTAAGAACAAGGGGTGTCTGCCACCGATGGCTTTTTTCATCAATACCACCCACCAGGATAAGGCCTTTGTCCGGTGCGTGCGTGCCATAGGATCGAGCGGTGCTGGGGGGGCCGGTGGTGACAAATATATTTTCGGCCGGCCGCGGTCTGTCATGCCGGGGGATGAGGCAAAGGTCAAAAGCTCGGTTTAATGGAAACATCGGCGTCATGCAGGTGACAGCTTTGGCGCCGGTTCTGTTTTTCAACAGCAACAGCGCCAGATGGGTATGCGATCCGGTACCAATAACAAGGTCCGCCGGGCCATTCGATGGCGGTTCCGGTTTTTTTATTATTATGGACAGATACCTGCACCAATTTCGAAGGGTGGTTGCCGGTGTGAGGTGTGTCAGGTGCTTGTATTCTGTCTGGGTATTCGTCATCTTTCCAAGGGCCTCGATGACGCCAAGGGTCTGCTTTTCATGACCTGCGCGACCATCAAGCAGGGCGATAATTCGAAGTGGTTTCACCATGTCAGCCGTCTCCCAGGCGGTCGATAATAAACTGTTCAAAGGCGTCGGTTTGGTTGCCAAAATGCGGTGTGATCCCGAACACCACAAGTGGTAGGGTCCATCGGACCTTTTGACCAAGGCGCATGGCGTCCTTTTGCGTCGTTGCCAAAAATTTCGCTTGGGAACGCTTGGCCGTGTCATTGATAGTGCGGACATCCGTGTTGTCATACCAGTGATGATCCGGAAACTCGCGATGCCCCACCATCGTAAAGTTCAAGTCTTCCAGGGTTTGGTAGAAATTTTGGTTGTTGGCAAGCCCGGAAAAACAGAAAACAGGGGTGCCCTTGAGGGCGTCCAGTGTTTGTGGCATTGATTTTTCCCCTATGATATCGCTGATAAATGGCCTGAATTCGCATTGAAAAACCGGCAAATGCGGTGCGATCTGTCGGAGGGTTTGTTGAAGGTCGGATCCTATCGGCCGGCCAGAAGGTGCTCTGGTTTCAATAATGGCATGGGCCCGTCCGATGGATGTCAGTGGCTCCCGTAAAGGTCCCCTGGGGAGCAGGCACCGGTTGCCGAAGCTGCGGTGATGGTCCACGAGCAACAGGTCGATGGTGCGACCAAGTTTTCGATGCTGGAAGCCATCATCTAAAATAATTACATTTGACGAAAAGGTTTCGATTGCCTGCCGAGCGGAACGGAAACGGTCTTTACCGACCAGAACCGGCGTGTCACGCAGTTCCGATGCCATCATATACGGTTCATCACCGGCTTCTTGTGCGGACATCCGAAGGGTTTGACCGTCACTGACAATGCCCCCGGTTTTTTCTGCCCCTCCCTTGTATCCCCGGCTGACAATGGCGATCCGGTACCCGTGTCGGGAGAGAAACCGGGCGGTGTAGAGGGTCAAGGGAGTCTTGCCGGTACCACCGGAGGTTATGTTTCCGATGGATAGTATCGGACACGGCAATTGGCTTACCGGCATCCACTGCCGGTCAATGCATCTGTTCTTGACGGTTACTCCGAGGCCATACCCTTTTGACGCGAAGCGAAGAAAGGATTCAAAGGCGGTGGTGTCCTCAAGTTTGTTGTTGTTTATGATCGTTTCGATGGTGTGATGCAGCGGTGCCATAACAGATCTGTCCATTTACAGTAGTTTGGAGATTTCCAGCACGGTATTTTGAACGGCGCCGCTCTTGGCCTGAAATGTTTCCTGGGCATGCTGTCCCATGGCCTTGGCTTTGGTCGGCTCTGCCAGTAGATGTTCAATCGATGTTACCAGGGCGGCCTCGTTGTCCACTGCGAGTGCACCACCACAAGCGATCAGGGTGCGGGCGATATCGGCAAAATCATTCATGTCCGGGCCGAATAGGACCGGTTTTGCAAAGGCTGCTGGCTCCAAAGGATTGTGGCCACTCAGGGGAACCAGACTGCCACCAATAAAGGCGATATTGCAAATGGCGTAAAGGTTTCGCAGAACTCCGATCACGTCCAGCACCACCACTGCCCCGGCCGATTTTTCTGTTGATGTGGTAATTTCGGAAAACGTGACGGCCACCTGCCCCATAGATGCTGCCAATTGGCATATGGTTCGGGCGCGTTGTGGATCACGGGGGGCGATGATCAGGCAAAGGGTGGGGCGACGCTGTTTAACGGCAGCGTAACATCGCAACAAAATTTCCTCTTCACCCGGATGGGTGCTGCCTGCTACGAGAACCTCATGGCATGATTCAAATCCCAATGATTTCCTGATGGCGTTTCGGCGTGATAATGAAAGTGGCGTTGAAGGTTGGTCGAATTTCAGGTTTCCGGTCAGGACGAGTTGTTCCTGGGGAAGCCCGGCAGCTAAATATCTTTTAAGATCAGTGGGAGACTGGACGCAGATTTTGTGTAACAGCCGCAGCATCGGTATGAAAAAAAAGGAAAACCGTCGATACCCCTCAAGGGTCCGTCGGGACAATCGCGCATTGACCATGACCACCGGTACCTGATGCCGGTTCATTTGGTATATAAAATTTGGCCACAGGTCTGTCTCTGTAATAATCACAACCTCTGGACGGATCCTGTCATATGCCTTTTTGATGGCTATATGCAGGTCCAGTGGGAAATAGAAAATGCGGATCTCCTGTGGGTTGAATTGGCTGCAGGCAATCTCAAAACCGGTCTGTGTAGATGCGGTAATCACGATGGGTTTCTCGGGGTACCGTTCTTTAAGGCTGCGAACAAGGGGGACGGCGGAGAGCACTTCTCCCACGGACAGGGCATGTACCCATATGGATTTGGAGACGGGAAATGATGGGGTCCGATTCCGGTGGTTTTTTAATATATGAGTGGAAAGCCAAAGCCGCTGTAGGAGGGTGTTGCGGCGTTTCTGGACAGTGAAAGCTGCCACGAGGGCGGCCGGCCATAGCAGCGCAATGCCAGTATATAGAAGTATGTTATAGAGAATTATCAATGGGCCATCTAGTTGCTTTTTATCAGGGCAATACCGCCCAAACACAGAAAGATGATATTCGCCGCCCAGGCAGCGACTATCGGGGGCAGCATATCCCCATACCCAAGGGAAATAAAGAAGCTGAAGGCCACCCAGTATATAAAGGCTATGCTGATACCATAGGCGATGATAACCGGAATCCCCTCTCTCAGCTTTCCCCTGACAGCAATGCCGGTGCCCAAAAGACACATGATGACACAGGCCACCGGGAATGCGATTTTTGCATGGAGGTCCACCCGATACTGATTTGCATCATACCCTTCTGCTTCAATTTTTTGAATGAAGGCCAGGAGTTCACCAAATCCCATCTCTTTGGAGGATTTGGCCACGCGCCGAAGGTCTTCTGGGGCAAGCGCCAAATCGATTGTTTGTTGGTCACTGTAAGAGACATTGGCTTCACCGGTCGCAGTGTCAATCTGGATGAGCATAAGGCCTGAAAGGATCCAGCCGTTTTCTTCAAATTGCCCTGACTTGGCTTCTATACGTTTGATGAGCCGGAATTGTTCATCAAAAAAATGAGCAGACAGCCCGAATAGAAACCTGTTGGCAGGGTCATAGTAATTGATATGGTAGATGGCATGATCCCCTTTGATCCAAAGGTTTTTTGACCTATCCGAAAGGGCGGCCACTTTATTTACTGCTGTCAGATAGATACGGTTGGCCTTGCCCGTTGAGATTGGTATGATAATCTCCGATAACAGAAAGAGAAGAAGCGCCCCCACAATGCCAATGCCTGCCAGTGGTTTAAACAGCAAAAACGAGCTTACCCCACTGCTTCTCAGGGCGATAATCTCATTGTGTCGGCTCATCAGCCCGAAGGTGAGCAATATGGACAGAAGAATGGCCACCGGCAGCACCTGCCCAATAATAAAAGGGAGGTTGTAGGCAAAGAATTTTAGGGCGGATGTTAATGGGGCGCCAGCGTTCATAAAATTGTCTATTTTTTCGAAAAAATCGACAATAAAATAGATGCCCACCACCATCGTCATGATGACGGCAAAATATTTGATGATTTCGCGGATGAGATATTTATAAATAATTTGCATCATTATATTGTTTTGCGTTTAACTGGCTTGGGGTGCGGCGTCTTTCGGTTTATTAAGCCATGCTGTGATGCGTTCCGGCAAGAACGATTTTTCATTGGCGGTCCGGATGAGAAGGAACACGCCGAGCCCCCCCATGATCAGGTTCGGCACCCACATGCCGATCACTGGCGGATAAGCGCCGATTTCTCCAAAAACCCACCCTGCTGACAGCAGCAGATAATAAAAAAGGAAGAAAATCAATCCCAATCCGATCCCAAAGCTCCGTTTGGCGGATTTGGCCTGGATGCCCAAAGGCACTGCCAGTATGCCAAGGGCAATGCAGGCAAAGGGGATGGAAAATTTCTTGTGAAATTCGATGAGGGTTACATAGTACTGTTTATCCCGGGTGGTGGCCTTATTGAGATACTGTTTAAGCTCCGCTATACTCATCTCATCTTCATCCTGCTGCTTGTATTTTGCCCGGATCGGTCTTTCCAGTCGTACATCATAAGATTCAAAGTGAATAATGTGGGTTGACTCATCTTTCATCCGGACCTGGTTAATCATGCCATCCAGAAGCCGCAAATGAAGTTTGTCCGTACCCGAATCAATAATTCGGCCTTTTGGGGAGGTAATCGTCAACGTCACGTTTTTGGTATTGGCATCTTCGATAAAGGTATCAATCAGGGTGTTGTTTCTCGGATCGATGTCGTTGATATAGAAGGTCATTCCCTTGAAACTATTAATAAATGTCCGTTCCTTGAAAAAGGCGGTATAGCTTGAGTTGTTCATTTCAAGAATCAGTGCCCGGGCGGCAGTTTTCCCCCATGGCATGCCGAAAACGGCCATGAACGTTGTGGCCGCATACCCCAAAACGCAGAATAAAATGACGGGCGGCAGCATGCCGTAAAGACTCACGCCGCTAGATTTTAAGGCAATGATTTCATTGTCGCTGGATAGTTTTAAAAATGTCAGGAGAATTGCCATCATTGTCGACATGGGGAAAATAAATTCCAGAAAAAATGGCATGGAATAAACGATCATTTTGCCAACGGTCATCAGGCTGACACGATAATTCACGATAAGGTTGGTGATATCAAGGATTGTTGTCATCAAAAAGACAAACAAGAGGAACCCTGTGTTGATGATAAACGGGGGAATCAATTCCTTGAATATGTATCTGTTGATGATGGTATTCATCGGTAGCCTGTTCGATCTTTTGGTGTTTTTGAAACAGCCAAACATACCATAGTATTTTTTTCAACAAAAGGGGCGTTTTCGTAACGGTATTATTTATTGGCAGCTTAATGAAGATAGTGCATCCATGGGGCCAGCGTATCGTATTTCATGCGAAGCTCCCATCGGAGGGGTTCCGATATGCCCGGAAGTTACCATTTCGACATAGGGCTTTAAAATGATGTCGCTTGCGCCACTGAGTGAAAGTGGCAATGACCCATTGCTATGTGCATCAATGCCTTGAAGGTTGTAAAGGGTGGTTTGCCCGGCTTGGGGGCCGGAGGGGATGGTGTCGGCCCTACTATAGGAGAGAACAATGGGGGGTGTGCTTATGCCTATCTGTATATAACCGTTTTTAAATGGAAAAAGCTCACTGGCGCCCGCACTCAGCGTTAATGAACCGCCTGCTGTGACGGTTTGCAAATTGGTGGTGGTTGCCGTCAGGCAGCAAATGGCGTTTACCGGAACGTCTTCCACAAGACCCACAGCCACCTGAAAGGCCACATTTTGAGGGGCTGATTGACTGGTCAATGATGCGGCATAGACCTGATTTTCAATGAAGATCCGGGTAGTGGTAGGAAGGGCGAAGTCAGATGGAAATTCACCCGGGGTGCGGACTGCCACCTGATTGTCTCCCGCACTGTATTGCATATTGGTAATAAAAAAATAAGGATAAATTTTAATGTCAAATTTGCCGCCTGTGTTGGGCAGTGTCCGAACGGCGTTATGAAGGCTTTCGAGCCGCACCATTTTATCAAAAATATCCCCGGCATTTCGATACTCACTTGCAAGGTAACGGTAACCGGATTCCGCAAGATAATGTGCCTGCATCGACTGATTGGCAGAAAGGGTATGGTAGGTTTCCGAGGTGCTCAGGGTGTGAAGGGTCACTCCCAAGGTGCCGATAAGAACAATGCCAATAATTAATCCGATTAAAACCGCGCCCGATGAGTCCCCTAATCCGGCAGCGTTGGCGTGTCGATGAGGTAGGTTACTGCGGCGCATTGAAGTTTCCGTTGTTTCTGGGGGTTATCTGGGTCGTAAATGGTGGCACCATTACCCCATCGTTTCGGGACAGTGTCAGCGAAACCGCAATACCAAATAACTGATCATCATCCATTGTGTCATTCCATGCACTGTTGTTTGAATCGTAATAGGTCAGTTCAAAACCAGTTACATTATCAATCAGGATTTCACCGTTCAGTGCGTTTGCATTGTCATTCAACCAGACCTGGGTGTCATTAAATTCAACGGATCGGGTGCCATTGGCAGTTTTAACCGCTATGTTGGTATTGTTTGCCGTCGTAACGGATGAAAGCGCCATGAGTTCCAGGCTGATACGTTGTAATGCAATGTGGGCTTTCTGGGCCATCGTGGCATTTTCTTTGGCAAACCGGTAACTTCTTGCCACTTCAACCAGGCCAAAACCGGCCGCTGCTGCCAGGACGGAAACCAGCGTCAGGGAAACGATAATTTCGATGAGGGTAAATCCCCGCTGTGATCCCATGGCAAAGCCCCCTATTGGCTGAAAATGGAAACGCAACGCTGGTCACCGTGAACAAGGGTTACCAGGAAAAGATTTGTCGTGCCGGGAGTCAGGGTGAAGTTTCCGCCAGATTCTGAAAGGTATCCGGTTTGAGCGGCATTCACATAATCCTCTCCGGCGATGTCACTTTGGAAATCGGAAAGATTGATGGTGCCATTGTTGGCTGCAAGCCGCTGCTTATAGATACGGGTAATTTTTTCCATTTGGCCCTGAAGTTCAAAAAACTCTCGACAGGCGGTAACGCCTTGGGCACTTTGCCATAACCCGCCACCGGTGGCATGGAAAATCATGGCCGCCATCACAGAGATCATCATCAGCCCAACAATGATTTCAATAAGGGAAAACCCCTTTGGGCAGAAAATAGTCTTTTCTGAACTAAGGGATAAAGCCTGTTTTGGGTGCAATTTGGATGGCATGGCTGTTACCTGACAAATCCGTAAGTGACAAGGTAATAGGAGCAGTGGCGGCAGACGCCTGCCCACCTGAAACGTGGTGGGGCTTTCCAAAACCATCATAGGCCACATTCATACTATCATCGATTCGGACGGTTCCCCCCGAAACTGCCGTTCGGTTGTCACCGTTGACATCGCTGCCGGGAATGGCGTAAATAGCGTCCGTTGTATTACAATTCTCCGGATCGTCGCAGTGGAACATGTAATAAGATTGTGGACCGGATTCAAATTGGATGCCCCATACGCCGGGTGAACTGTTCATGGCGATGCTTTGCACAAGCCTCACATGGGTGCCAATCATATCGGCGGTGGTGATAAGATCCACCTTGCTGTTGGTCGTTCTGCCCACCGCCACCAGGGAGAGGGTTCCCAACAGCAGCATCACCATGATGACTTCGATCATGGTGATGCCACGGGTCGTTGCCCATAAACGGTAACGGTGTTTGTTCATAACGCTGACCTGTCGGTCGTATCGGTATATCTTATTTACAGCATCTGCTATTTCTATTTCAAAACTATCTGAATTAATCCGCTGTAATCTGGCCGAAAACGGCAGGATGCCCGGTATCGTCCGTTGCACTGATCCCTTGTGTGAATTCAATGAAATAATCGTTGCGGGATGCTTGCACGATGACACGAACGCGGCCTGCGGATGCTCTCAGGTCGAAATCTTTGCCGATATCTTCGTAAGTTTCATTACACCAACGGCTCAGGCTTTGTCGGTTGCTGTTCCTGGCATCTGTATTTGTCGGGTCCAGAAGATACTGGGCAAAATATTGGTTGGCACGGGAGGAGAGCTCCGCCCTGACCCCGGCCACCGATTTCAATTCAGCATCTTCCTGCATGCTCATAAATTTGGGGACCGCTACGGCTGCCAGAATTCCCAACAGAATCAGCACTGCAATAATTTCAATCAGGGTAAAACCGCTTTGCTGCGTCAAGATACGTGGTCGTTTCATTTTATGGCTCCTTTATTCGATAATAAACGTTCTTGAATAATTATCGGTAAAGGGACGGATTACTTTACTAATTTTGTAAGGTCCCACATCGGAAGGAAAATGGCCAATGCAAAAAAACCGACGATAACTGCCAGTGCGATCGTAAGAATTGGGCCGATGCTGTCGGAGAGTTTTTTCATGGCATATTCCACCTCGGTATCGTAATGGGCCGACATTTCACGCAGCAATTCGTCCAGGTTGCCGGAGGCTTCTCCCACCGCTACCATATGAATGACCATGGGGGAAAAATATTTAGATGTCTTTAACGGGTCGGCAATGCCCCGGCCTTCAGCCATAAGGGCCGAAACCCGATCAAGTTGGCTTGCGATGGCGGCGTTGTCGATGGTGCCGGCAAGGATTTTCATGGCTTCCAATACGGAAACACCACTGGCCTGAAGAATGGAAAAAATACTGCCGAACCGGGACATGGCGGCCTTCATGAAAACATTGCCCAGAATCGGAATTTTTAACAGCAGGGCATCCCGAACCCGTCGTCCCTTTTTGGTTTTGACATACAGGGAACAGGCAAAAATGATCCCCCCGCTGCCGAGGATGATAGCCGGCCACCACTGACTGGTAAATTGATACAGGGTAAGGCAGATGCGGGTTGGCAGTGGAAGGTCGATACCGGCTTTTGAAAAGATCGTGACAAATTTGGGGATCACCACCGTCAGCAGCACCACGAAGGCAACTCCTAAAAAGAGCAGCACGATAACTGGATACCGCAGTGCGGCTTTAATATCGGATTTCACCTTGTTTTCATGTTCAATAATATAGATGAGGCGATCTAACACCTCCACCAGGGACCCGCTTTGCTCCCCCGCCCGGATCATGCTGCAGTACAATTCGGAAAAGACCCGGGGATGCTTTTTGAACGTATCGTAAAGGGTTGCCCCCTCCTGAATTTGGGCGGCCATTTTGCCGATGATTCTTTTTAACTTTGGATTTTCTGTCTGGTTTTCCAATACCTGTAGCAACTGAACCATGGAGACACCGGCTTTGAGCATCGTTCGAAACTGTTTGGTAAACAATATGATGTCAAGGGGCTGGACTGGTGTCAGCAGGCTTTGGAGGCTGCCGTCAAACAATCGGGCGCCAAAATCTCTTTCAGCCACCTTTTGGGGAATGTAGCCACGGCCAGCCAAGATATGATTGGCCGTGTCCACGCTGTCGGCCTCCAGATTGCCGGTCACGGTGTTTCCACTTTGGTTGATGGCGGTGTAATAGTAGGTTGGCATAATGTTGTTGGTTATTTTGTTTAAGGTAGCGTTTTATAATTTATAGTATATTGCAACGTCCTTCTGAATGCCGGCTCCTGACGCCTATATTCTGTAGCTAGTACATCACCGCCCCCATGGCCTCTTCCAGAGTCGTGACGCCCTGTTTTACCTTTGCGGTGGCATCTTCCTTCAGGGTTCTCAGTTGCCCCATGCCCTTGGCGGCCCGGGCAATTTCATGGGCGGATTTTCCTTGGACGATCATTTCCTGAATTTCCTCGTTAATGGCCAGGACCTCAAAAATGCCGGTGCGGCCTTTAAACCCGGTGTTCATGCAATTAAAGCACCCCTTGCCATGGGTGAAGGCAGCTTTAGGATCATCTTTTTCAATGCCCCAATAGGACAAAACCTTTTCGCTGGGTTGGTAAGACTCTTTGCAGTGCGAACAGACCGTTCTAACCAGTCGCTGGGCAATTACCAGGACCATGACCGATGAGACAAGAAACGGTTCGATTCCCATGTCCAGGAACCGGGTGACCGCGCCGGCGGCATCGTTGGTATGGACCGTGCTGAGGACCAGATGACCGGTCATGGCCGCCTGAACGGCAATGGCAGCGGTTTCGGCATCCCGGATTTCACCCACCATAATCACGTCCGGATCCTGCCGGAGAATGGATCGAAGACCACTGGCGAAGGTCATACCGGCTTTCCGGTTGAGCTGAACCTGACGAATCTGTCCCATGCGGTATTCCACCGGATCCTCCAACGTGATGATGTTGATATCCGGTTTATTGATCGTGCGAAGCAGGGCATACAGGGTGGTGCTTTTTCCGCTGCCCGTTGGGCCCGTACTGAGGATCATGCCATAGGGTTTTTTGACCATGGTGTTTACGATATCAATGTCCTTATCCACCATGCCCATGCGATCGAGAGCGTAAATTTCAGAACTGGTCATCAACAGTCTCAGCACAAGGTTTTCACCATAAATGGTCGGCAAGGTAGAGACCCTGGCGTTTATTTCCTTTTGGGCCATTTTAATGGAAAACCGGCCGTCCTGGGGGACCCGGGTGTTGGCAATGTCCATATTGGCGAGAATTTTAATCCGGGAGACGATCGGAAGAAACATGGCTTTGGGTGGGGCCGGCACCTCATGAAGCTTGCCGTCTACGCGAAAACGGACCTGGACAATGTCTTTTTCTGGACTGAAATGGATATCGCTGGCTCCTTCCCGAACCGCCTGGGACAGAATAGAATTGACCAGGCGGACTACGGGCGCCTCTTCAGCCATGCCTTGGAGTGAGCTGACCTCAACTTCCCCCGAGGTTTCCTTGGCCGTCGTTTCTCCGGCCTCAGCCTGCAGCATGCCCTCCATCACGGTATCTAGATGGGTAAACGAACCGTAAAGGCCGCTGAAAAGGTGGTTAAGTTCCTGTTCGGTGCAAATGACCGGTTCCACCTCGGTGTTGGTATATGCCTCCACCGCATCCAGGGCGTTAATGTCCATGGGGTCTGCCGTGGCCACCGTCAAAAGAAACTCGGTTTTTCGCAATGGTGCAATTTGATGCTTTTGAGCGACATCCTTGGGAATGATCTGGTTGAGATTGATGTCGATCGGATACAGATCGGGTCGATACTGACGCAGTTTCAGCTGCCGGGAGAGCAGGTCTACAATCTGTGACTCGCCGATAATGCCTTCGCGAACCAGATATTGGCCCAATTTAAGGTCCGCCTTTTTATGCTCTGATAGGGCTTGTTTAAGCTGGGTTTCAGTTAAAAGTCCCGCCTCGATCAGCATATCTCCAAGCCGTTTTTTTCTTTTCACAACACCTTCTTTCTACAATTTAGATAAAGGGAATACCAAAAATGATCGTATCGTCTTTTTCCAAACAGATGATCTTTTTTTCACCCAGTGAAAAAGATGCCGGTTGTTTTTCCTGGATTTCAGCGGACGTTTTGTCCATAAAACAGGTCCTGTGGGCGATCATGAATTTTAACCCCTCCTTCCTGTTCCAATAGGGAAGCAAGCGAAGGGAGGGGGCCTCGCTTTTGGCATGATTCAGCAATGTCAAACCATCGGCCAGGGTCGATGTCTCTGCAAAAACCAGCCACCAGGTTGCTGGTGGCACCCTTTGCGGGGGTTCGGCAATGGCAGGAAAGCGGACCCGTTCGCCGACCAAAAGGTGGTCCGGGTTTGTAATGTGGGCATTTTCATTTAAAACTGCCTGGTAGTGTCTGTATCTATAAGCACCATACACATATGCAATCATTTTCGTTAGTGTGTTTCCGGCTGCAACTGATACCTCACCCAGGATATCCGGTGGGGCGATTTCATTGGGAGGGGAGGGGGAGGGCGCTATGGACGGCTTTAATTCTGCTGCCTGCCGGCCCTGAGAGGGGCTTTGGATCGGGCTTCGGGCGAGAGGGGGAGACATGCCAAAGGAAGGAAGGGGGGCTGTTCTATGGATAGTCTCCATGGGGGTGCGAATGCCGCCAATCTCCTCGAATGGCAAGCGGGGCAGCGCCAATGGCGCAGCCGTGGGTTGGGTTTCAGAAAGCCCCGGCAGCTGGCTTTTCAGAAAATCGGGGCCCACCCAGAGTCCCATTCCGATACTGACAATGACAAACAGTGATGCGAGAAACACCGGCCTTAGCCGCACCGCGTTTGCGATGGTTCGTTTGGCGCAGGCGCTGACAAGTCGACGGCCGACACGGGCCCGGTTTTGAATGATCATGGCCAAGAGGCACTGATGGCATAGATGAATGATTTTTCGTGGATATCCTTCCGAATACCGGTATATCTGCCACAGAGCCGGAAACGAAAAAAAAACGTTGCCATTATGAGGGCCGCCGGTGGCTTGGGAGATGCGAAACCGAATAAGCGAACGCGTTTCTTTGAAATTCAGCGGAAAAAGACGCAGGTACAGATTGACCCGGTCCACAACATTTGCATGGGCGGAGAGGGTGGTATCAAATTCTGTTTGGGCGAATATGATAATTTGAAGCAATTTAAATTCGTTGGTTTCAAAGTTAAGAAGCTCTCTTAAAATTTCGAGTCCGGCCGTGGTCAGCTTCTGGCCCTCATCAATGATCAACACCACCGTTTTTTTCTCTTCAAGTCCCTTTTGAAACAGGTACTGTTTCAGTGCTTCTTTCATTTTTGAAATCGGGGTGCCCGGGGGGGGCAATTGCCCTGTGAACATATGCAAAACCGCACCCAAGAACACCTGAGGGTCCTGAAAATCCGGGTCTAGAATAAGGCGCGACACGATGCGATCGTCACCGGAAAAGGACTGGAGAAGCTGACGGCAAAGTGTTGTTTTTCCGGTTCCCACGTCACCAACGACAACATTGAGTCCCCTTTTAAGGCGCAGGGCAAGTTCTATTTTCTGCAGGCAATCGACGTGTTGCCGGGATCGATAGAAAAAAGCGGGGTCCGGTGAGTTTGAAAACGGCTCCTTTTTAAGATGAAGTAATTTGTAATAGTCCATTTTCTTTTACTTTGCGATGGGCGACACACCTGACAGTTTTTCACCCTGGCTACCTGACCGCTCTTTCAGAATGTGGGGGGTAATAAAGATGAGCACTTCTTCCATGTTATTACTTTTACTGGTGCCTTTGAACAATTTTCCCATGATCGGAATGTCTTTGAGTACCGGTACCCCGGACTCACCATCGCTGCTGGTCTCCTTGGTCAGCCCGCCAATGACCATTGTCTGCCCATCATACAAGATGACATTGGTTTCTGCATTTTTAGTAATGATGGTGGGGTTTCCCTGGACATCATTTGTAAAATCAAGCTCGTCTTTGTGGGTAACGATATTAAGACGCAGTGTGTTTTCATCAATGGTATGGGGCGTGACTCTCAGGCTGAGGACCGCCTTTTTAAACTCGATCTTGACCTCATCATCTTCAACGGTTTGAAAGGGGACCTCGCGTCCACTTTCAATGGAGGCCTCCTGATTGTCCAAGGTGGTGATGGAGGGGGCGGAGAGAATGTTCAGCTTGCCATCTTCCTGGAGCGCGGTAAGCTGGACACTCAAAAGAAAATTACTACTAATGTCCTGAAGTTGATAACCCAGCGTTGCACCGGCTCCGTCCTGAAGTGTGGCAGGGAAGTTGATGATATTGCCAATGGGGGGTTGATGAATAATGGTTTCCCCACCGGAATCATCGCCTTCCGCTTCGGTAAACAATGAGCCGTCATAACTGCCCAGCGGGCCACCGATCCAATGAAGCCGGTCACCGTCCTCTTCGTAGTTTAATCCCCCCCATTGCATGCCAAGCGCTCGGGCGGTATCTCGATTGGTCTCAACAATTTGGGCTTCGATAAAGATTTGCTGGGTGGGACGGTCGAGTTCATGAATGACGGTGGCCACCTGATCGATTTTTGTTCGGGAGGCATGCACCAGAATGGCGTTGTTGGCGGCATCAAAGGTCAGAGACGGCTTTCTGATATTACCCGCAGGTCCATCCCCTTCGTCTGTGAGGTTTACAAGTTCACTTGAGCCGGTACTGTCGATAATTTTTTCCAGCAGGACCGCCATTTTTTCGGCATCTACATAGCGGATAAAAAATATTTCCGTTTGAAATTCCTCCACATGTTTCAATCGCCAATCGGCTTCTTTCTGCCGCAGCACGGCTTTTGTTCTCTCCCACTCCTTTTCGTAGTCCTCATGGGTTTTGATCTTAATAAGATTGCCGGACCATTCATAGCTGAGACCATAGGTGTTTAAGATGCCTAAGAAAACCGTATGCCATGGCTCACCAACGACACTGACGTTGGCGGTCCCCTCGATCCGGTTGCTGATGACAATGCTTTGGTCGGCGGCCTTGGCGAGGGTCCTCAGCAAAACGGGAAGGGGGGTGTCATGCATTTTCATGGTGATTTTCTGGGTGGGCAGCCGGCCGCTATCGTTTTCTGGTGTCGCCGGGCCCTTTTGGGGTGTGGCAGCGGTTTGCGTTTCTTTGGGTCGCGGCGTTCTTGACTTGGGAGAATACCCTCTGGCGTTTTCCGCCTTTGTTCGCCACTCGTCAAAAAATGGGTCTGGTGTTGCCTTTTTGTCTGAAGCACATCCTGAAAGCAAAAGGGCGAGAACCCCCCCGGATACGATCATGGCAAAGCGATTAAATAATTTTTTCATAGGGAGTAGTCGTTTCAGTTATGAAATATCTATAGTTAATTAAAACGGGTGTGTTGGCCATCATCCATATCCAACAGGGGGATGATTATGGTTTCGTTTTCCAGATTTTTTAATTCAACCTGGTTGGATAAAATGTTTACCACCGTAAACGTAGATTTTTCAACCTGGTCCCCCTCTTCGTACTCTGCATCATTGATGATGGCCATCCGTTTAGTTCCGAATTCAACATAGCCGTTAAATTTAAACTCTGCATTTTCAAGTGCAGTGGCCGTTTCTACGGCCCTCGCGGCAGTTGCCGCAAGCGGAATGGGACCACTTACAAACGGTTGCCGGCTCCAGGGGAGCTGGGTCTTTTTAAGGATAATCAATTCGGTTTCGGTAATGTCATATGCGGCAAGCCCCTGGGCAACTTCCATGACAAATTCTTGTATCATGGTGTCTGACGATTCGGTAAAGGACGTGGTTTTAGGGGCCCGCGAAAAGAGAAAGGTCGCTGCGGCATAGCCCACAGCACAGAGGGTGATGCTAAGAATGATTTTTTCTCTTCGACTCATGTTATTCCCGTACCAACCGCAATTTGAGATAAAGTTCCAGCGGATTTTTTTCCGCCTTTCGTTCAATGCGAAACTGATCTATGGCTGCCAAGAAGGGAAGCTGCCCAATTTTCATCAGCAGTTGTTTGAAATTTCGGTACTCCCCGCTGGTGGTAAGGTCCACGTTTAAAAAGCCTTCGTCTGATAAGATCGAGTGGATGTCCGGTTTAAGTGCTACCAGGGTCAAATCACACTGGTGAACCATTTCCCGAAAAACAATGTCAAAGTTTCCTGTTTCCTTTTTTGAAAGGGGGACCTTTTCCGGTAACGTTTGGATTCCGGGAATCGTCAGCGCATACTTCTTTTGAAGATCATCATATAGCGGGGAGAGTGCCTGCTGGCGCGCAAGCTGCAGTTTGATTTCCTTCAGCTTTTGATCGAGGGCCTGTTGGACCCGGTTGCCCCTTATGACCGTGAAATAGAAGAGAGTGCACAATAGTCCGAGACACGCCAGCAATAAAAAAATGCTCTGAGCGTGGTCATCAAATATGTTTTTTATACGCGCTTTCATTTGTTTGGTACGATCTCCGCGGCAACGGTGAACTGAAGTACTTCTTTGTTGTCCACCTGTGAAAGCAGCTTCTTCTTTAATGTCACCTGGTTGAAAAGAGGAGATTGTTTCAGTTCGATAAGATAGCCGGCCAGCCGTGAGTCAAAGCTGTAATGGGGGCCATAGACGATACCTTCAATGTCAATGATTGTTTGGGAGCGTGGTGTCTTTTTCGGGGTATCGGCGCTGGTATTTTCTTCAGTGTCGGACATGTCTTCTATCAGGATATCCGCATCAGCCGGCAATGGGGTGGTGCGGCCATCTACCCGTATATACCGGATGTAAGACGGGGCAAGGTTTGCGATTTCTCCCACTGCAGCAACCGGCAGGTAGTGGCTGCTGCTGTCCCGAAGCATGCGGTGCTTCTTTTTTATTTCATCGGCTAACTGCAAAATGCCGTCTTTTTCGGTTTCCTCCCCTGCCGCGGTCAACATCCCCTCAAGCGCCTCGATTTGCTGCTTTTTCTGGTCATGTTGCCGTTTCAGTACAAGGTGATATCCGCCGAGAAGAAAAATACCCACAAACAATGCCGCCACAATGAGCTGATTCAGTTTTTGTTTTTGGACCTGGCTATCTTCTTCTGTGTGGGTAAACAAAAAATTGGGGGTGTGGGCATTGTCTGCCAAGGCCAGCCCAACAGGGATCGTAAATGCAGACTGTTCATAGACCGTGGCGGGAATTGAGCCATCCTGCGCCATGGCTCCGAACGGGTTGATCGTATCATAGGACATTGAAAGCTGATTGCCAATATGTTTGACCAGACGCGGATATGCACAGATAGGACCGGCGACAAACAGCTTCTGGACTGGGCCATCCGTGAATTTGAGTGTAACATGCTCAAGGGTTCGTTCAACCTGACGGATAAGACGCTCCAGGGCGGGAAGCACCATTTCAAAAACATCTTCAGGGGCCAACAGCCCGCCTGCGCCGGAAGTGACGGTCGGTGCGTCAATGTTTAATACTTCTAGAAGTTGATCCGCCTCGGTTTTGTCAAACACGGGCAGTTCCAGTATCGGCGCATCGTCGTCATTTTCAGCAGGCATGGCAATCGTACCCGTGGAATGGGCGGCTTCATTTTTAATCGACTCGATCATACTGGTCATTCCGGCCTTTATGCCCCTGGAAACGATCAGAACGCCATTCGGGCGAAAGACATCGATTCTCGACCAACTGGTTCCGATTGAAAGACAGCAGCTTAATGTGTTGTCAGCATCAATCCATTGGGTGCGGAGGAAATTCTGAATGGCAAAAGAACCGGCGGATATCCCTGTCGGTGTGGTGCCACTTTCGACAAACAATCGTTTCAGCGCCTCCACCTCATGCCGGGGGGCCGTACAGGCCAAGACCTCAAGTTTCAAAACGCCATTTTCAATGGCTTCGCCAATGACATCGAAATCAAAAAGGATCTGGTCCTTATCAAGCTGCGTTTCCTTCTGGTACGTCCAGTAAACGGCGTTTGCAATTTGGTTCTTGGCAACCTTCGGTATCCGAAGACAGCGGATATCGACCTGATCCGCGGGGAGGCCAACCCAGAGGCTTGCCGGTGAGGTGGTTTGGCAGAACCCTTCCAACTCGGCGTAGAGAAGTTGGACCAGTCGGTCCCGGTCTTTGGCTATTTCCGGCTTGATGGAAACAGATTTGACCTCAAGAATACGTCCTGTTTTTTTCGAAACCGCTGCCTTGGCCAAATATAACGTGTTGTCTTCAATTACCGCACCGACATGGGCCAATTTTTTTAGGGAAAGTTTGGTCAAGATTTTTTTGGCAAGACGTGGCGAAGGGGATGGGTGGGAAAAACCGGATATATCGGGGGATTGATGGGTATCGCGAATAACGTCAAGCAGCCTTTCCGTGGAAGAGATGTCAGCGCGATTAACCAATAAGGCCCCCTGTTTCCTTGTGTACGACCGTCCGTAAAAGGTTGTTCTTTCGGGTTACGGGCTGCAACCTTAGTTGCCCCGTTACAGCATCAGCGTTTCAGTACTGAGGTTGAACGTCAGCGGGCGGTTTGATGATTCGCATTCACCAAATCGCAAAATATTATAACTTACTGAAAATATATACATAATTTTAACAACGTTCATACTAGAACAAAAAGATGAAATCAACACTTTTTTACCTGTGGTATTCCAAAATGCATGATATGTTGCTTTGCAAAGGCTTGATCATTCTCTTCAGACAAGATATTAATGACTGTGATTATTAATAATAAAGAGGATATCAATTTTCTGAACAGGGCCGTCACACAATCGCCGGCAAGGATCAGGTGCGGCACGCTGCCCCAGGGGAGTGCGCGGCCACAGGAGAAAAGGAATGGCTGAAAAAAAAAGGTCCGGGGTTGATCGAAGGCGTGGAGAAGCTCGTCGCCGGGCTTATGATCTGGATTATTTTCTCAACGGTGGCAGTGAAAGGCGCCGTTACGTGGATCGTCGCTGGCGGAAAGAAATGCGCTCAGGCTGGGTTCGGGTCACGAAATGGAGCAGCATCGACGTGCGATTCTGCAACCCGAAGCCTTAACCGAATCGGGAGCGATCATGGGCAAACAACAGGCCGCAGAAAAACTGGCAAAATTTCTCGATTACATGCTCGGGAGACGTCCGGATGAATTTGGGCTGGTGCCTGACGAGGAGGGGTTCGTTAAAACAAAGGAACTTTTAAAGGCTTTCCACGAAGAAGACGGGTGGCGGCATGTGCGCCAGGCCCACCTCAATGAGGTGTTACTGACCCTTCCCAAACGAGTCATCGAGATAGACGACAATCGAATTCGGGCGGCCAATCGAGACCATCTCCCTAAACGGCAATTGGCCCGGGACCTTCCCAAACTTCTGTACACCTTTTTGCGCCAAAGGGCATACCCTGTGGCTCTGGAAAAAGGCATTTTGCCATCGGGGCGGGGCAAGATCGTGCTCACAGCAGATAAAAAATTGGCCGAACGAATGGGAACGCGACGCGATGCGTCCCCGGTGATTCTAACCGTATCCGTTCAGAAGATGCATGATCAGGGGAAGCTCTTTTTATCGGCCGGCCCTAACCTTTTTTTAACAAATACAATTCCTCCTGATTGTTTTACCGGGCCGCCGCTTCCGAAAGAAAAGGCAGAGATGAAATCCACGGCCGCTGAAGTAACCGGGGGCGGGGCAAAGCAGCCGGGCAGTGTGTTTCCCTCTTTCGGCCATGATATTGGCCATGCGTCTGGTGAAGGCAAGCCGGGACGTAAAAAAAGGGGGGCTGAGTGGAAAAAGGATCGAAAAAAACTGATCCGAATAAAACGTAAGAAAGGCCTTCCTTTTTAGACATTGAAACATGTCAAATTGAAGATATGTTTAGAAGGCGATACCGGCGATAATTTCGGGCAGGGCACCGGGCAAATCTCCTGAGACAGGTGTTTGCGGAACACCCTATCAATTAACTTGACAATCGTGATTAACTGAATATGCTAAGGCCCTGATCTGAATAAACAGGCGTTTAAGATTAAAAGCATCAATGGAATCTGGCTCAGAAGTGAATCGGGTTCTGTTGTTATGAAGGAGGTAACATATGCGAGTCCTGGTGAGTGATAACCTCGGTGAGGTTGGAATTGAAATGTTTAAGGCGGAAGAGGGGATCGATGTTGATGTAAACACCGGCCTTTCTCCAGAAGCGCTCAAGGAGATTATTGGAGACTATGATGCCCTTGTGATTCGAAGTGCCACAAAGGTCACCGAAGATTTGCTTTCGGCTGCAAAGAAATTGAAAGTAGTGGGACGCGCCGGCATTGGTTTGGACAATGTGGACATTCCGGCTGCCACAAAACGGGGCGTGGTGGTGATGAACACCCCCGGAGGCAATGTGGTCACCACCGCAGAGCATGCCATATCCATGATGTTGTCCTTGTCCCGGAACATTCCCCAGGGGACCGCTACCCTAAAAGAGGGGCTTTGGGAAAAGAAGAAGCTTCAGGGGCGGGAAATTTATAATAAGATATTGGGGGTCGTTGGGTTCGGGAAAATCGGATCGATTGTAGCAGACCGTGCCCGGGGGCTCAAAATGCGTGTTATCGTCTATGACCCGTTTGTAACACCCGAGCAAATCGAAAAAGCCGGCTATGAACCGGTGACCCTTGAGGAACTCTACAGCAAGGCGGATTACATCACCATCCATGTGCCCAAATTTAAGAATACCATCGGATTGCTCAACAAAGATGCCTTTGATCAGATGAAGCAGGGCGTGATGATCATTAACTGTGCCCGGGGAGGGATTGTCAACGAGGGGGATCTGCTTGATGCATTGAAATCCGGCAAGGTCGCTGGTGCGGCCCTGGATGTTTTTGAAACAGAACCTCCAGGCAATTCACCGCTTTTCGAGATCGATCGTGTTATCTGTACCCCCCATCTCGGGGCGTCCACCAAAGAGGCCCAGACCAACGTGGCCGTGGCCGTGGCGGCTCAGATTATCGATTACCTGAAAAATGATACGATTTTAAATGCGGTAAATGCGCCTTCTGTAACCGGAGAATTGCTTGAGAAATTAAGCCCTTATCTATATCTTGGCGACAGAATCGGTTCGCTGCAGACCCAGTTGATTTCGGCACCAATCGAGGAGGTGCAAATCGAATACACTGGGGAATTCCACGGCCTTGATCTGTCACCGGTATCGACTGCCATTCTGAAAGGCCTGTTGACGCCAATCGTGAAGGATGATGTTAATTTTGTAAATGCCCAGTCCATCGCGGATGAGCGGGGAATTAAGGTGACAGAGGCGACCCAGTCAACCACGGAGGATTATTCTCATCTGATTACCGTTCGGGTGGTGGCAGGTGATGTGACCAATTCTGTGTCCGGTAGGATTTACGGAAAAAAAGACGCCCGCATTGTAATTATTAATAATTTTCGTTTGGAATTGATCCCTGAAGGCCATTTGGCATTGATCCATAATGAAGACACGCCGGGATCGATTGGTGAAATTGGCATGACACTCGGAAAGCACAACATTAATATCGGCAGAATGCATGTTGGCCAGGAAAACGATGGGAAGCGAAATATCATTTTCCTGCAGGTCGATACACCCATAACCGATGCTGTGGCGGATGAGTTGCGGGCATTGCCGACCGTAAAGGCCGTCACACCACTCGAATTCTAAAGGGAGAATGTGAAATGGTAGCGGACGAAAAGGATTTCACACTTAAGGACAACAGCCAATCTGCGGCAGAGGGGGAAAAATCCTATCAAAAGGCCTCAGCGGGTTCAGGTACCCAGTTGCCGGAGATAACCTTTTCAACCTTTATTATGTCATTGAATGCCTCCGCCCTTGTTACCTTAGGCGTCATTGAAGACCCGATATCCAAAACGACGACGAAAAATTTGCCATTGGGAAAACAGACCATTGACATGTTGAACATGCTTGAGGAGAAAACAAAGGGCAATTTGACCAAGGAGGAGGAGAATCTGCTACGGGGTATTTTGTATGATTTAAAAATTGCCTACGTTAAACAAAAAGGATAACACTGTCCATTCATGGAGCCAGCATCTGATATGTGCAAGGTAGATTCTGAACCGGCTGCTGGCTCCCCTTCGGTCCCGCCATGCGCCTTGAACTTAAATCGCCAGCCAAAATAAATCTATTTTTACACGTCACTGGCAAGCGATCTGACGGTTACCATACCCTCCACTCATTCATGTGCCGTATTGGTCTTTACGATACCATTGCCATCTCTTTTGGTGGGCCTGGTATTGAAATGATATGCGATCATCCGCAGGTACCAGCTGATGTTACAAACCTGGTGCATCGAGCGGCCTCGCTTTTTTTTGACTGGTATGAAAAAAAGCGGGGGGGGCACCCGGAAGGTCTCTGTATAACCCTCAATAAAAAAATCCCGGTAGGGGCTGGGTTGGGGGGAGGGAGCAGCAATGCTGCCTCTATATTGCAGGGACTCAATCAACATTACCACCATCCATTTTCAACCGAAGTGCTCTGTGAAATGGGACTATCATTGGGTGCCGATGTTCCTTTTTTTATCTATAATCGACCCGCCATTGCCGCGGGGATCGGTGAGATTTTAAGCCCAGCACCATCCCTTCAACCGTTTAGCGTTTTATTGGTCGATCCCGACGTTTTTGTCTCAACGGCGCTGGTTTATAAAAATCTGAATTTGGGATTGACAAATTTAAAAAAAGAAAATAAAAATCTCCCTTTTAAGATGAGGAATTTTGATCCGAAAAAGCATCTTTGGAATGATTTAGAAGCGGTCACTTGTGCGATGGTTCCTGATATTTTGCGGATCAAACGGTTGTTGATGGAGCATGGGGCACAGGGATCGCTGATGTCGGGCAGTGGTTCAGCCGTATTTGGTATTTTTTCGGACTTAGAAGGTGCAATGGCGGCCAAAGAATCCCTGTTGGGCTATAACGAGCGCTGGCAGTTACATGCGGTTAATGCCCTCGTATAGGCCCAATGACATGAAAGACCATCAGGTGATACAGTCACCCGGGAGTTGACGGGTATCAGCTACTGGGGCGTCGTCAAGTGGAAAGACACAGGATTTTGGTTCCTGCATTCGGAGGTTCGAATCCTCCCGCCCCAGCCAAATATCAATCCGGTCTAAAATGTGAAATTCGGTAGCGTGGCATACCAAGGGCTGATTGAGCGCCTATTTGGTAATGTTACCGGACGCTGGGAAGACTATAGGCCATCAGAGGAAAGGGTGAATGAACGACATAACCATTTTTTCGGGTAACTCAAACCCGTCGCTGGCAGAAAAAATATGTAACTACCTTGACATGCCGATCGGCCAGGCCAAGGTAAAACGGTTCAGTGATGGTGAGATTCGAATTGAAATCGATGAAAACGTACGGTCCAAAGATGTTTTTGTGATCCAATCCACTTGCTCGCCGGTAAATGACAATCTGGTGGAGCTTTTATTAATGATCGACGCATTGAAGCGGTCCTCGGTTCGTCGAATTACCGCTGTTATTCCCTATTACGGTTATGCGCGGCAGGACAAAAAAGTTGCTCCCCGTGTGCCAATCAGTGCGAAATTGGTGGCGGATCTTCTCACCCAGGCAGGGGCCAACCGAATCATCACCATGGACTTACATGCAGGCCAGATCCAGGGGTTTTTCAATATCCCGGTGGACAACCTGTTTGCTGCGCCGGTAATGCTTGATTTTATTAAAAAACAGTTTAACAGCAATCTCGTCATCGTTTCGCCGGATGCCGGCGGTGCCGAACGGGCCCGCGCGTTCGCAAAAAGGGTGAATGCCGGTCTGGGGATTGTGGACAAACGACGAGATGCGCCAAATAAGGCCCAAGCCATGAGTGTTATCGGGGATGTGGCAGGGAAAGACGCCCTGATTATGGATGATATGGTGGATACGGCCGGTACGCTCACGGAAGCGGCAACAGCATTGGCTGAAAAAGGCGCGACAGCTGTCTATGCGTGTTGTACCCATGCGGTGCTGTCAGGACCGGCGGTGGATCGGATCAAATCTTCGGCCATCAACAGCCTGATTGTGACCAATACGATTCCACTGCATGAAAAGGCATTGGAATTAAAGAATACAAAGGTCTTGTCCATAGCAAATTTGTTTGGCGAGGCCATTATCAGAAGCCATCGAGGTGATTCAGTTACCTCGCTTTTTGTATAGTGGGTAACGCATACGCAAGGAGGTATTTTCTTTGGAGATTATAGACTTTAAAGCAACAAAACGGACCTTAAAAGGAAACGGGCCGGCGCGAAGACTTCGCATGCAGGGGCAGACGCCAGCGGTTGTCTATGGTGCCAAAATGGCACCGGAGATGCTGGCGGTGAACACCCTGGCTTTGTCCAAAGCACTGAAAGCAGGCGCTGTGGGGCAGACACTTTATCATCTTAGCATTGAGAATGACGAGAAACAGAAACGAACGGTCATGATCAAAGAACTCCAGGCTGATCCAGTTTCCCGAACCCTGCTTCATGTGGACTTTTATGAAGTTGACATGACAAAGAAGCTGCTCGTGAATGTGCCTGTGGTGCCGGTTGGTGACTGCAAAGGTGTTGAACTGGGTGGGGTGCTTCAGGTCATTCGCCGTGAGCTTGAAATCCTCTGTTATCCATCTGATATTCCGGAAAGTATCGAAGTGGATATTACCAACCTCGACGTCGGGGAATCGATCCATGTGGAAGATATTCCACTTGCGGGCGATATTGAAATTCCGGCAGATGTGAACTTTACCGTCATTACCGTATTGATTCCGAAGGTGGCAGAGGAAGAAGAGGAAACGGAAGGTGAGGAAGGCGCAGTTGAAGGTGAAGAAGGCGCCGCGGAAGAAGCCAGCGCTGAATCTGAAGAGTAGCGCACCTTTTATAAGTAATTTAATACCGCGGTATGTGGGGGTATGGTTTCCATAAAACGGCACCTGGTGGTGGGGCTCGGTAATCCGGGCAAGGATTATGAAAAAACCCGCCATAACGTAGGTTTTATGGTAGTGGATCTTCTGGCGGAAATATACGGAATTTCCGTGACCAAGAAAAAGTTTAATGCTCTTTATGGCCAGGGTTCCATTGGAAGTACACCGGTTTTACTTGCGAAGCCACAATCCTTTATGAATCGAAGCGGTCTGCCGACCCGGCAGTTAGCCGACTATTTTGGGATAGACAGCAGGGAGATGCTGGTAATCCAAGACGACATCGACCTTGCTTTTGAACGAATTAAAATAAAAGAGAAAGGAGGGGACGGCGGTCACAAAGGAATAAGATCGATCATAGACGCCTTTGGTGTGAAGGAATTTACCAGAGTGCGTGTTGGTATTGGGCGCGCCACAGAAGCCTCCGGGGAACAGGGAGACGTCGTCAACCATGTGCTGGGCCGGTTTTATAAAGAAGAAACCCAGCGGCTGCCGGATATCCTGTCAAGGGTCCAGGAAGCAGTGGCAATTATCCTTTCTAAAGGGACAACGGAAGGGATGAATAGATTCAATCGAAGATGAAACGAGTTTAATAATCAGGATGGAGGATATATGGAAGGTGTAATGAATAATCTACCATTGTATTGCACTCTCGTAGGTATTGTGGGAGTGATTTTTGCTATTATTCTAGCGGTTATTGTTAAAGCCGCACCTGCAGGTGATGCTAAAATGCAGGAAATTGCAAGCGCCATCAAGGAAGGTGCAATTGCATACTTGAACCGGCAGCTCAAAAGCATGGGAATTGCCGGTATTATAATTTTTATCATTATTTTTGCGACACTTGGTGCCAAAACCGCCATCGGTTTTCTCGTGGGTGCCGTTGCCTCATTTATGGCCGGTTACATCGGTATGAGGGTTTCTGTACTTGCCAACGTTAGAACTGCGGAAGCTGCAAAAAAAGGGATGGCCGCAGGGCTCGCCATGGCGTTCAAAGGCGGTTCCGTGACCGGTATGATCGTTGCTGGTCTGGCGTTGACCGTGACCGCAGGGTACTACACCATTTTGACGAACACCGGCGTTGATCCCAAAGATGCCGTTATCGCACTGGTGGCCCTTGGATTTGGTGGAAGTCTGATCTCCATTTTCGCTCGTCTTGGTGGTGGTATCTTTACCAAAGGCGCCGATGTGGGCGCCGACCTGGTCGGAAAAGTAGAAGCCGGTATTCCTGAAGATGATCCGAGAAACCCGGCGGTTATCGCCGATAACGTTGGAGACAATGTGGGTGACTGTGCTGGTATGGCCGCTGACCTTTTCGAGACCTATGCCGTTACCGCTGTAGCTGCCATGCTGATTGGAAGCCTGCTGTTTCCGAAAGCTGCGATCGCTATTGAGTTCCCGCTGGTACTGGGCGCAATCTCTATTATTGCCTCTATTATCGCGATATTTTTTGTGCGTCTTGGGAAAAGCGAATACATCATGGGCGCGCTTTACAAAGGGATGTTCGGCGCTGCCATCATTGCCGCGGCTGCCTTCTACTATGTTTGTAACCATATGATCACCGGGCTTGGCGACATTACCGGTATGGATATTTACATCTGTACCCTGGTGGGTCTCATCCTGACCGTGTTGATCGTTATCATCACCGAATTTTACACCGGTATTTACTCTCCGGTAAAGTCCGTTGCAGAAGCTTCAACCACGGGTCATGGGACCAATATCATCGCTGGTCTCGCAGTCAGCATGCAATCTACGGCTGCTCCGGTTTTGGCCATCTGTGTTGGAATTTTGGTGGCTCACAACTTCGGCGGGCTTTATGGGATTGCCATGGCCGCTATGTCAATGCTTTCCATGACTGGTATGGTTATTGCGATCGATGCTTACGGGCCGATCACCGATAACGCCGGTGGTATCGCAGAAATGGCTGAAATGGATGAGAGCGTTCGTGCGATCACCGATCCTCTGGACGCTGTTGGTAACACCACTAAAGCGGTTACCAAGGGCTATGCCATCGGTTCTGCTGGTCTGGCTGCATTGGTTCTTTTTGCCGCCTACGTACAAGAGTTCCAGATTCACGGCGCTGGCAAAGAGTTGGTCTTCCGACTCTCAGACGTAAACGTAATTGTTGGTCTTTTCATTGGTGGCCTTTTGCCGTATCTCTTTGCTTCCATTGCCATGAAAGCGGTTGGTAACGCCGGTGGTGCTGTGGTAGATGAAGTACGACGTCAGTTCCGTGAAATTCCCGGAATTATGGAAGGTACTGCAAAACCAGATTATGGTACTTGTGTTGACATCGTCACCAAGTTCGCTCTTAAAGAGATGCTGGTGCCGGCACTGCTGCCAGTGGTTGCACCGATTCTTGTTGGCTTTATCCTCGGCAAAATTGCTCTCGGCGGTATGCTTATCGGAAGTATCGTTACCGGTTTGTTTGTGGCCATCTCCATGACCACGGGTGGTGCTGCCTGGGACAATGCCAAAAAATACATTGAAGACGGTCATCTTGGTGGTAAGGGCAGCGATGCGCATAAAGCTGCGGTTACCGGCGACACTGTCGGCGATCCGTACAAGGATACCGCTGGCCCCGCCGTAAACCCGATGATCAAAATCCTGAACGTGGTTGCCCTTCTGCTGGTTCCGCTTCTGATGAAATTCTAATTCAGAAACTGCCACAAGCAGGATAGATAGAAAAATGAAAAGGATTGGTGCAATTGCGCCAATCCTTTTTTTATTGATTAATGCCGTTGATAATGGTATATTAATTTTTACTGCCTGGCAGAATCTTTTCATTTTGGCTTTCCCTTACGTAATATAATATCATTTGATACGGTGTAAATATGAAAGATAATTTAGTTAAAGAAGACGTGATTGAGGACAACAATCTAAAAGAGGGCGCGTTTGCGGTTGGAGATTTGGCTGTTTATCCGGCCCACGGTGTCGGGAAAATAAGCGCCATCGAAAGCAAGGTGATCAACGGCGAGAAACATGATTTCTATATCATGAAGATCATCGAAAATGGTATGGTCATCATGATTCCTACCCGGAATGTCGCTTCTGTGGGACTTCGTGATATCATTAGCGAAGAGGAAATACCAAAGGTTTATGATATCATGAAAGAAAATCGGGATGCCCCTCATGACAACCAAACCTGGAACCGTCGTTATCGCGAATACATGGAAAAAATAAAAACCGGTTCCCTTAACGATGTTGCCGAGGTTTTTCGAGACCTTTATGTGCTCAAGCTCAACAAGGACCTATCTTTTGGTGAGCGAAAGTTATACGATACTGCCCAGGGACTGTTGGTGAAGGAGTTATCCACCGCCAAAAATCTTGATGAAAACGCCATCCTGGATGAGATCGAATCTCTATTTGTAGAGTAACACCATTTTGTGTTTATGCCAGAAGACCAACATGCGGTTCATTTGATTGTTCCGGACCAGTATGTTGGTAAGCGGGTTGATGTTGCACTCTCATCCCTCCTTCACGACTGTTCAAGGAATCGCGCAGCTGACCTCCTGAAACTGGGGATCATTAAAATTGGCGGCGAAGCCAAAAAGCCTGGATATCGGGTCCGCGCCGGGGACTTACTCGAAGGACAGATCCCGGCGCTGGTGGCGACGGCATACGGGCCGGAGGCGATTCCGCTAAACATCCTCCATGAAGACGACGGCCTGATCGTTATTAACAAACCACCGGGGATGGTGGTTCATCCCGCGGCGGGCCACACCTCCGGAACCCTCGTAAACGCACTTCTGTATCATTGTGATGACCTGAAAGGTATTGGCGGGGAGTTGCGCCCCGGAATTGTGCATCGGTTAGATAAAGATACATCCGGCACTATGGTCGTTGCCAAAACAGAACCGGTGTTGAACGATTTGGCTGCTCAATTCAAGGTGAGGCACGTCAAGAAGACATATCTTGCATACGTTTATCGTGAACCAAACGAGGACGAAGGCGATATAACCCTTCCGATTGGACGGCATCCGGTACATCGCAAGCGGATGTCCGTAAATAGCAAAAGAAGCAGAACGGCCCAGACGCACTGGAAGGTTCGAGAAAGATTTGAAGGTGCCGCCCTTTTAGAAATTGTACTCAAAACCGGCAGAACCCACCAGATACGGGTCCATTGTGCGGCGTTGAAACATCCGATCATCGGTGACACGGTCTATGGCTCTCAAAAACTCAAGAAAGCAGAGGCCCTCACCCGACTATCCGCAGAGGCCCTTCGATCCGTTAAACGTCAAATGCTTCACTCATGGCAGCTTTCCTTTACGCATCCCCTTTCAGGTGAATGGGTGTCGTTTGAAAGTCCGATGCCGGAAGATATGAGAGAATTACAAAAGGCCCTCAAAAAAAAAACGGCCCTGGAAGATATCCCAAGGCCGGTATCGCGTATTCGAAATTTAGCCGGAAAAAATTAGGCGGCGTCTTGATCTTTGTTGTAGCAGAGGCGGCAGCAGTTCAAGCAACGCTCGGATTCTCGCTTGGCATCCTCTTTGGAAATAACCAAGTCTGCCTCAACAAAGGAGAGAATTCGCTCTTTCACCGGTAGCTCAGGCATCGGGGTTCTGGGGGATGCTTGGATTCCCTCTACGGATTTAAACAAGGATTCGGGAATATGTTTTTTCCGGAGGGAATTGGGAACAGCCGCGACCGGCTCTTCCGTTAGATAATTGTGAATGGCACGGGCAGCGCGACGTCCCCCCCCGATGGCTTCCACAACTAATGAGGCGCCCGTGTAAGCATCGCCGGCAGCAAAGACATAGGGGATGTTCGATTGGAGAATCTCGGGATCCGCATCGATCGTGCTCCAGCGGGTGATGTTCAAATCTGCGGTACGGTTGCCTTGCTCAACAAAAGAGACATCAGGGCCCTGGCCGATGGCAGTAACAAGCATATCAATTTCAAGCAAGGTCTCGGAACCTTCAATGGGTACCGGACGACGACGCCCACTGGCATCTGGTTCTCCTAATTCCATTTTCAGGTATTCAAGATGCGTTACACGTCCATTGTCGTCTCCGACGGCTCGGACAGGTGCGGCAAGGAACTGAAATTTGACTCCTTCATGCTCGGCAGCTTCAATTTCAACCATATTGGCCGGCATTTCACTGCGCGTTCTTCGATAAACGATACTAACCTCATCAGCGCCTAAACGAATGAGGGTTCGTACGCAGTCGATGGCCGTGTTGCCGCCGCCGATAACCACGCACTTTTTCCCGATGGGAAAATCATTGACAGGCTTTCCCTGTTGCTGATGAACCGCAAACCGGGTCAGAAAGTCGATCCCGGTATAGCAGCCTTTAAGATCTTCGCCATCGACGTTTAGCTTGTAGTCTTTCCAGGCGCCAATTCCAAGAAATATAGCATCGTATCCGGTTTCAATGAGTGATGGGATCGTAAAGTCCTTGCCCAGGCGAACGTTTTTGTTAACTTCAATGCCAAGGTTGACGATGCCGTCTGTCTCCCATTTTAAGACTTCTTTCGGGAGTCGGTACTCAGGAATACCGTAGCGAATCATGCCACCCAATTCGGGCATCATATCGAAAATGGTAACCTGATGCCCAAGACGACGTAGGAAATAAGCACAGCTTAGCCCCGCAGGTCCCGCGCCAACCACGGCAATTTTTTTATCCGTGTCAGGTGCGCAGGAGATTGGAAGTCGTTGGCCCGTGTTCATTTCGTAATCGGCTACAAACCGTTTTAACTGGTTGATAGATACCGGTTCGTCCTCTATGCCGCGACGGCAGTAGTCTTCACAGGGATGCGGGCAGACGCGGCCGCAGGCGAGCAGGAGCGGATTTCTTTCGCGAATGGTGTTGACCGCGCCAGCATAATCCCCTTTGCGAATTTGAGAAATATATTTGGGAATGTCGATTTCTGCTGGACAGGTTTGCTGGCAAGGCGCAAGAGCGTTGTGCTTTTGGTTAAACTGAAGCAGGCGTTCCGACATGGTGCGGACGGTTAGAATTTCTTTGGGGCAGGCTTTGCTACAGGCACCGCAACCAACGCATTTGGCGTCATCCACCACCGGGTATCCATCCGGACCCATATGAATTGCATCAAAGCTACAGGATTTGATGCAGTCGCCGAACCCGAGGCAACCGACGCTACAGACGCGCTTTCCGCCATAGAAGGAAGAAAGAGCGCGACAGCTGTTGACTCCCATGTAATGGAAACGGTCATCGGCGCGATTGCCGCCATCGCATTCATTTTTAGAAAGAAGCGGTTCAGCGGCCCCTGCATCAACCCCCATGACAGCAGCCACTTCAACGGCGGCCTCAGCACCCGCAACAATGCATACATTGGGTTTGGCTTTACCGGCAACAACCGCAACCGCTGCGGCAGAACAACCGGCATAGCCACATCCACCGCAATTGGCACCGGCAAAGAAATTTTCTACTTGTGCAATTCTCGGATCTTCATAAACATAAAACACTTTGGAAGCAACACTGAGGATCAGGCCGCAGGCGCCCCCTATGGCAGACATAGATAAAATGGCTTCTAACAAGATGAACTCCTTCCCAAGAAATTAAACTATACCATTCCTTTAAAGGCAAAAAAGGTCAGGGACAAGATGCCAGCAGTCACCAATGCAATGGACGTGTCTTGCAGCGGTTTGGGCACTCGGGCAAGCAAAATACGCTCCCGAACACCGGCAAAGATGATCAAAGCAAGACCAAATCCGACCGCATAGCTGAACGAGGCCACAAGTGCTTGAATAAAAGTATATTCCTTGTCAATATTGATAACACAGGCACCCATGACCGCGCAGTTGGTAGTAATAAGTGGTAGGAAAATGCCAAGCCCGGCATAGAGAGCAGGAATGCTCTTTTTGAGGAACATTTCTACAAATTGAACCAATGATGCAATGACCAAAATAAACGCAATGGTCCGAAGATAGACAAGGTTGAAAGGCTCCAGCAAGAAATAAAAGATTACCCAGGTAATAACGCCAGCCATAACCAGGACGAAGACAACGGCCATGGCCATTCCGACAGCAGTTTCCATTTTTTTGGAAGTGCCTAAAAAGGGACAGTTACCTAAAAACTGGGCCAATAAAATATTATTTACAAAAATACATCCGATTGCGAGTACGATGAGGTCGCCCATTGAATCACTCCTATTTTTTACCCACAAGGTTCATCATGCAAAGCATTAACCCCAGGGCGATAAATGCGCCAGGTGCCTGGACCATAAAATCAAACGGCAGATAGGAAGCACCAAAGATTTGGTTGATTTCGATACCTTTCCAAATGGTCAGGCCACCTTTACCTAAGATTTCCCGCACGGCTCCCAGGGCCGCCAGAGACATGGTAAAACCAATACCAATACCGAGGCCGTCCGCCATGGATGGAATAATGCTGTTTTTAGAGGCAAAAGCTTCAGCACGGCCGAGAACGATACAGTTAACAACGATCAGAGGAATAAAAACACCTAGACTCTGATAAAGACCATAAGCGTAGGCCTGCATCATGAGTTCTACAACGATAACAAATGTTGCGATGATAATGATAAAACAGGCAATTCGTACCTTTGCAGGAATAATGCTGCGTAAAAGCGATACCAGGATATTAGAGCAGAGCAGCACAAAAGTGGTTGCCAGCCCCATGCCGATACCGTTCTCCATGGAGGTCGTTACCCCCAGCACCGGGCATAGCCCGAGTACGAGTCGGAAGGGCGGAATCTCGTTCCATAACCCCTTGGTAAATTCTTGAGCAATCGACTTGGCCATACCAATCTCCCTATTTAAAATCCTTTAATTTCGCAACAACTTGCGGTTTTATATTTTTATAAATGGTGCCAGCTTGGGTGGCTGCACTACAAACACCGCGAGAGGTGATGGTTGCACCGCCAATCGCGTTGATATTGCCGCCATCTTTGGTTACTTTTATAGGCTCGCCCAGCGTGAGACCTTTAAATTGTGCGCCGAAAGAGGGGTCGTCTTTTGCGTTGCCGCCAAGTCCGGGCGTTTCTTTATGGGTGGTAACCCCAAGACCGACGATTTTATCATCGTTTACATTCACTGCAATCATGACACCGACCTTATCTCCATACCCACTTCCAAATGTTTCAAGGGCAACGACGGAAGGTTCACTTTCAAAGACACCGACAAAGATGCTATGTTCAACATCACCATCAGTGATTTTGAATCGGTCAGAAACTGGATCATTGGTGGCGCCCTCCATAATTGATCGGACCGCTGGTCCCTTCACGAGTTCCAGTTCCTGCATTTCAATGCGATCTTTAGTCCCATCCTTAAGCTTTGCCAGCAACCCGCCGGAGAAGGAACTCAGGATGGTCAGCACAACGACCATTTTTATCATCTCTTTCATATTAGACTACCTTTCCGATTGCTTTAGGACGGATCTTATCCAGAAGCGGACTAATACAATTGATAAACAAAATTGCAAAAACAACACCATCTACATAAGAACCGATGTTTCTGATGAGCACGGTCATGACACCGCCAAGAGCTCCGTAAAGGAGCATTGGGGTCATGTTGACGGGTGATGAAGAATCTTCCGTAGCCAGAAAAAACGCTGCTATCAGGGTGTATCCGGAAAGCAGATGGATCATCGGACCGGCATACTGCTGGCTGTCGGTTACATGAAATAAATAGGCAGTCACTATGATGCCGGCGAGGAAAGAAATGGATATTTCCCATCTGATGAATCCTCGTAAGATCAGGTAAATGCCCCCAAGAATCAAGGCCAATCCGCAGGTAGCACCGATGCCACCGACCTGTTGGCCGATCAGTAGGTCGAGACAATTAAATTGTGATGCTGCTTCAGGCCCTAAGTGCTTCAATGTCGCCAGCGGGTAAAGGGCCGAAAAATCAAATTGATAGGCAACCAGCATGCCTTCGAAATCGAACATGTCTGTCCAGGATACCATCAAAATGGCCATGGCCACCATCACTGGGCTAAAAGAATTGCCACCAATGCCGCCGAAAATCTGTTTGCCAATGAAAATGGCCACAAAGGTCCCCACAATCACCGCATACCAAGGCATCGTTGCGGGCAAAAGCATGGCAAACAGCAGCCCGATCAGGGCGGCATCGCCGTCACCGATCGTGACTTTGCGGCGTGAAATGGTGTTGAACAGAAGTTCCCAGAGAATGGCGGATGAAATGGACAATGATACAACGCCCACTGCCGGCATACCGAAAAAGAAAAAACCCGCGATAGCGGCCGGCAAGGCCGCCAGAAGGGTGTGATAACTTTTTTCGGTAATGCTACGGCCGCAATGCAAGAAAGGCGCGTGTGAAACTATAAGCTTTTTCTGACTAATCATTCGTAGCCTCCGCTGCTTGGACCCGGCTCAGTTCGTATTTTCCTAGCCGAATATACTGAAAGATTGGAATCTTGGATACACATACATAACTGCAAAGCCCGCATTCGATACAGGCTTGGAGATCATAAAGCATGGCGGCATCTTCATAGGCGCCGGCTTCCAGAAAACGAACCAGTAGATTGATCGGGATGTTGACCGGGCATACACGGATGCAGTCACCACAGTTGATGCATGGATAATCAGACACCAGGGCGACATCGTCCTTATCTTGCACCATAATGGCGTCTGTGGACGGGCATACGGGGTGTTCATCAGAAAAAATGGTGGCACCGGTCATGGGGCCGCCGAGAATCAGCCGGTCCTTCTCCCCCACCGTTTCACCACACGCTGCCAGCACAGACCGTATCGGGGTTCCGATATTTGCTTCTACCATGGATGGGCTACCGTCTTTGCCGATGACCGTTATCAGTTTGGTCGTAGGCAATGTTTGGGTTTCCATGGCGGTGCCGATAGCAGCCACCGCTTCAGCGCTGAAAAGGCAATACCCCAGTTCTGTGATCTCCTTGTTGGCTGGCACAACGGTTCCCATTACGTCCTTTATTATAAGCTGGGGGAGGGCAGATGGGTAGGACTGCTCGACGGCTTTAACACTGGCTCCGATGGAACCGTAATTTTGTATCTGATCTTTGGGGACCACGACCACCGCATTGTCAATTCCAGTGATCTTTTTTATAAGCGCGATACCGCCTTTGAGCGCTTCGGCGCGCGTGGTGGTAACATACTGATTGGTGGCCATCAACAGGTCTTTATCTGCACCGATAACAACAAGGGTATGGATGCCGTGATTTTCTTCGCCAAACAATGAAAAATCAGGTGCACCCGGCAAGGCAGACAGGAAATCAATGGCTGTCTGGAGCGTTGTCTCAGTAGCCGCTTCCTTAAACTGAGTATCTGCCTCTTCCTTTGCCGCACCATCCACGATCACAGCGATATACTTTTTCCCAAAGTCACCGGGATATTCTGAGATATTCACAATTTTCCCGGTGATGCTCGAGATTGCGTAGGATGTAGCTCCCTCGTACAGGGCCAATTTTTGACCGGTTTTAACCGCGTCCCCCACTTTGAAGGCCATGTTTTCTTCAGAATCGATGGTGTCTTCGATGAGAAACGTGGCACGCTTCGGGGGTGAGACGGCCTTAATGCTTGTGAGTGCATTTGCAATTGGCGGATAGACGATTTTGGGGGGGATCAAGCCAAAAAGTGATTTCCCGTTCATATTTCAACCTATCATATATACATCTTGGTGGTTAAAGGGTTTTGGGTTGCCACTGGGCTACAGGGCATGGCACGTGGTGCAATCCACTGGCCCTGCTTCATATTCTTTGTGACAGCCGATGCATTGTGCATGAAGCGCATCTACGCTCTTGCTCATTTCCGAACCTTCAATTTCATCAGATTCGTGACAGTCGAGGCAGGCAGCAGGGACCATTTGGTCATCCGTTGGGGCTTGATGACATTCACGGCATGCGCGATAATCCGCCTCTTCCTGCGGGTGATGGTGGCAGTCTGAACAATCAATGCCATACCCCTCACCCCCAAGATGGGTTTGGTGATCAAAAAAAACTTTACCGGCGACACTTTTAAACATGATGCGAAACGGTTGTTCCGGCGCTTTTGCCGGAAACGCCGCATAGCTGAAAATACCCACAACAAGCAGCGTTAAAGCCAGAGTGTAAGCGAGTTGGAGCTCTTTCTTTGGTTTCATTTCGGTAACATCCTTTGTGGGTTAAAACATTAACACAGGTACCATTAAATCAAAGAAAGGCTCCTAACATAATGGGTAAAACCTTTCAAGTTCTTTTTTAAAAACAGCGCCAAATAGCAGTTGACATCTGTACCTTTAAGAATTATTATCCTCAAAATTTCACCTGTTCGTGTTTGGCCAGGTAATCAGTTACCTCGGCCTTTTTTTTTAAATTGATGGGAGGTGGTTCCTATGATTTGTACAACTGTTAGAGAAGGGCTTGAGTGCCCTTTTATGACGAAAAAGGGGTGTTCCTACAATGGTGGTTCATGCCATGAGGCAGTGGAGGCATGTGAAGGATGCGGTCGCAGCCAAGAGTTCTCTTCAGGCTGGTACTGCACGTCTTTTCCCGAGCCCGCCAAAAAGTGGAAAAACGGCAACTGTAATATGGCAACCCATGTCACAACCCAGGTGGCTACCACCAAAGTGAAACTGAACCCCTTGAAAGCTTCCAAACGAGGCGCCCGATAGCCCACTGCTATACAACCGCCCCTTTTTCCAAAAGGGGCGGGGGCTTCTTCTTCTCATACAATCCCCACCCCCCTCCTTTTCAGCACAAAGAATTCTGAAAAGCCAAAGTATCTTTCCCCTTTTCGCTTGACAATTTTTCCTTCGCAGCTGTAAATGTGAACCGTTTTTGAACTACCCTAAAGAGAAGTTTACATGTTTTAGTCGGCCAGGAGGCAATTACCGTGAATCCCATTGCACAGGAACTTAATCAAATTATTCAAACCGGGAATCCCCATCTTTTTGAAATGTTGTCCGCCATTGGGAGAAATCTTTTTTTCCCCAAGGGCATCCTAAGCCAGAGTGCGGAAGCAAAGGAAAAGGCCCATCGAATCAATGCTACCATCGGTATTGCCACCGAAAAGGGCCGCACCATGCATTTTCCGTCCGTGATGGACGGGCTCCAAGGGATTGAACCCGAGGCGTCATTGACCTATGCATCTTCTTTTGGATTGCCGGCTTTGAGAACAGCCTGGCAAGCAGCCATGCGGTCAAAGAATCCTTCTCTCGGGGATACGGTCATCAGCCTGCCGGTGGTGACCTGCGGGATTACCCATGCTATCAGCGTGTTTGCGGACCTCTGGGTCGATCCGGGAGATGTGGTGCTGTTCCCAGATATGATGTGGGGCAACTACAACATGATTCTCGGCGTCCGCAAGGGGGCTGTGGTGCAGCAATACAACCTGTTTACAGCGGACGGGGGATTTGACGTTCCGGCCTTTACGTCAGCGGTAAAAAAAGCTGCCAGCGGTCATAAGAAGATCATCGTGATGTTGAATTTTCCTCAAAACCCCAGCGGCTATACGGTTACCCGTGAAGAGGCTTTCCAGATCGTTCAGATATTGAGTGATATTGCCGAGGCCGGGACCAATGTGCTTGCGGTGTCTGATGATGCCTATTTTGGCCTCTTTTACGAGGAGGAGACGCTCAAGGAGTCGCTCTTTGCCTTTTTGGCCCAGAAACACCCGCGCCTGTTGGCCATAAAGCTTGATGGTGCCACAAAAGAAAATTTTGTCTGGGGGCTTCGTGTCGGTTTCATTACCTATGGGGTGCCCACCGAAGGGGACCCGTCGATTGTATGTGATGCGCTTGAAAAAAAGACGGCTGGTGCTGTCCGAGGTTCCATTTCAAACGCCTCCCACTTGGGGCAAACCTTGGTGCTTCGATCAATGAACCACCCAAACTATGAAAACGAGCAAAAAGAAAAATTCGAAATCCTCAATTCACGGGCCATGCAGGTGAAAAATGTCCTCAAAGACGAAAAATACCACAATGCCTTTGAACCCTATCCGTTTAACTCAGGCTATTTCATGTGCCTCCGGCTCAAAACCGTAAAGGCGGAACCCCTTCGGCAACATCTACTGGATCGGCATGGGGTTGGCCTCATTGCGCTGGGGGACCAGAACCTTCGGGTTGCGTTCTCATCCATTGAAGAGAGCGACATTCCGGTACTGTTCGATACCATCTTGAAGGGGGTGACAGAACTGGAGGCGCTAAAAACCTAATGGGACTGGCAAAGGGGATGCGAAAACTCTCAAGGGCATCCACCGCCCTGAACCGTTCTTTTGATTTTGCCCATGCTGGAAAATGGGCCATTTATTTTTTTGTGATCGGCATTATCGCCGGCCTTGGTTCCATTGTATTTCATTATCTTTGCCAATTAGGGGTTCATTATTTCCTGGACCTGATGGCCGGATACCGCCCCCCCGCACCGGCCGGGGAGCATCACCTCTTCCCTCCCTCCGAGACGTCGTTTAATCAATGGATTTTGTTGCTGCTGCCGGCAGCCGGGGGGCTTGTAAGTGGTTGGCTTGTCTATACCTTTGCGCCCGAAGCAGAAGGCCACGGGACCGATGCTGCCATTGATGCCTACCACCGAAAGGGCGGATATTTACGAAGCCGGGTCCCTATCATCAAGACCATTGCGTCGGCCATTACCCTCACCACCGGCGGTTCCGGCGGCAGGGAGGGCCCCATCGCCCAAATCGGGGCCGGGTTTGGTTCTTTTCTGGCGACCCAACTTAAACTGACCAACCGGGAACGGCGTATCATGATGGCCGCCGGCATCGGGGCCGGTGTGGGCAGCATCTTTCGTGCCCCCCTTGCCGGTGCCCTGTTCGCTGCCGAGGTCCTTTACCGGGATCCTGAGTTCGAGTCAGAGGTGATCATTCCGGCCGGGATCTCTTCCGTGGTTGCTTATTGCCTGTTTTGCCTGGCGTTTGGCTGGGGCTCCTTGTTTGAGTCTCCCTATTTTAAATTCCGAAATCCTCTGGAACTGGGGCCCTACTTGGTTCTGGCTTTTGTGCTGGTGGCCACCGGTGTTTTTTATATCAAGGCGTTTTACGGGATCACCCGTCTTTTTAAAAAGTTTAATATCCCGAACCATGTCAAGCCGGCCATCGGCGGCCTCTGTACAGGGATTATCGGCTTTTTCCTTCCTCACACCCTGGCGTTTGGGTATGGTTACGTGCAGGAGGTGCTGTCCAATCCGGCCGGTGTGGAAATCGTGTTTCTGCTCACCCTTGCCTTTGGAAAGATCCTGACCACCTCCTTTTCCATCGGTTCCGGTGGCAGTGGCGGGGTGTTCGGGCCCTCGGTGGTGATCGGCGGGGCCATGGGCGGGGTTGTGGGAAAGGTTTTCCATGAGTGGCTGCCGGGGGTGGTGCAGGAGCCGGGTGCCTTTGTGGTGGTTGGTATGGCCGGGTTTTTTACGGCCGTGTCCAATACCCCCATTTCCACCATTATCTTTGTCAGTGAAATGACCAATTCCTATCATTTGCTGCTGCCGAGCCTGCTGGTCTGTTCGGTCGCCTACTTGGCTTCCCAGCGATGGACCATCTATGAGCGGCAGGTGAAAAGAAAGATCGAGTCTCCGGCCCACGCGGGCGAGTTTTTCGTTGATATCCTCCAGGCGATTCGTGTGAAGGACCTGACGCACCTCATAAAAAAAGTTACCATGATTCCCCTGGAGATGCCGTTTCTGGAGTTCAAGAAGTTTTTTTCGGAAACCAAACAGCATTATTTCCCGGTCATGGACCATGAAAAACGGCTTAGCGGCATTTTTTCGATCAACGATGTCCGGAGTGTCCTCTTCTCCCAGGAGATTGAACATCTTGTATTGGTCAAAGATATCTGTACCTCCGATATCATTGTGACAACCCCTTCGGATGACTTGAACAGCGTGCTGCGAAAATTTACAACCCGAAACATTGACAGCCTGCCGGTGGTGCGGGACGATGACCGGGGGGTTCTCATCGGGATGCTCAATCGCCGGGAGGTCATTTCTTTCTATAACAAGCAGATCGAAAAGATGAAGGCTGGCACTGAAGCCTGACTACTTCCCTGAGACAGGCGGTCGGAAAGAAAATGACAGCGATGAAAAATGATTGGGTAGCGGCTCACCGCCTCAGCTTTCTTCTATCGGCTCATGGCAGACCTTGACCAGAAATAGACCCAGGGCCGGTGCGGTGACGCCCGCACGGGCGCGATTTTTTGCGGCCAGGATGGGGTCGATCTGTTGCGGCGTGAGTTTGGACATGCCCACTGCCACCACCGTACCGACGATATTTCTGACCATGTGACGGAGGAAGCCATTTGCCTCAAAGGTGAACACCATGCGACCGTCATCTTTTTTCTCGATTTTTGCAGATGTCATGGTTCGCACCGAACTGGCCCGGGGGCTGCCGGCACCTTCAAAAGAGGAAAAATCATGGGTTCCCTCAAAACGGTGGAGCGCCTGGGTCATGGCGTTTATGTCAAGCGGGTGTTTTATGAACCATGCGTACTGCCGGCCGATGGCCGGGGGCAGGGGCCGGTTGACAACATGAAACGCGTAGGTCTTGGACACCGCGTCATACCGGGCATGGAAACCGTCGTCCATCTCTTCACAATCGAGAATGATGATGTCTTTGGGCAATATAGCATTCAGGGCATTTTGAATGTCCGACAGTTGAAGATGGGTGTCGGAATGAAAATTTGCCACCTGCCCCAGGGCATGGACACCCGCATCAGTACGACCACTACCGAAAAGCGGTGCCGCTTTGCCGGTGAGTTTCAAAATCGCCGATTCGATCGTGCCCTGGACCGTTCGCGGGTCTTTCTGCCGCTGCCAGCCGAGATAACCACTGCCGTCGTACTCTATGGTTAATTTGATGTTTCTTGGCATGGGGGGCTATAAACGGTTGCAGGGGACCGAGGCGAGCATCTCTTCCCACAGGTCATCGATCTGGTCACTGAATTGCTCCAGCGGATATTTTTGGCTGCAACGACCGCAGCGCAACCAGACCCGCTGTCATGTCCTTTGAAAAAAAAGTTGCCCGCCACAGGACGGGCAATCTACAATTGAGGTTCTCATAAAGACTCCTTAATATTAATCTGCCAAGAAAATAGCGAAAGGGGTTCGGTCTGTCAATTGCCGAATGATTTGCTCAATGATTTGATGGTTGCCAACTTTCGGGAAGGGCATTATGATCAATGGTTGGTGGGTCCATAAGGCCGTCAGACAACAGGAGCGCATAGGATGAAGAACAAACCGGTAATAATCGTTTCAGGCGCGTCCCGGGGAATCGGAGAAGCGGTGTCACGGTTGCTTGGTGATGCCGGGGCGGCTGTTTCCCTGCTGGCAAGGTCTGAAAAGCGATTGGCATCTGTGGCCGAGGCCATCGGGGACGCTGGTGGCGAGACGTTGATTGTTCCAACGGATGTGGCAGATTCTGAGGCCTGTCGTTATGCGGTCGCAAAAACCCTCGAACGATTCGGGCGGTTGGACGGGTTGGTTAATTGCGCCGGTATTGTCGACCCCATGGCAACGGTGATCGATGCGGATCCTGACATCTGGCGGCGAAACATCGAGGTGAACCTGATGGGCCCCTTTTATCTCACCCACTGGGCACTTCCCCATTTGCGGGAGAGCAAAGGGCGCATCGTGAATGTGAGCAGCGGCGCGGCCCATCATACTATTTTAGCCGCCAGCGCCTACTGTGCGGCCAAGGCCGGGCTAAATCATTTTACAAGCGTTCTGGCGGAAGAAGAACCGTCCGTGACCGCCATTGCCATGCGGCCGGGCGTGGTGGATACGCCCATGCAGGCGCAACTTCGAGCGGAAGGCCCCGGGGTGATGCCACCGGAGCAGGCGGATTTTTACATAACGCTAAAAGAAACGGGGCAACTTGAACCGCCCCAGGTGCCGGGCCGGGTCATAGCCTGGCTGGTGTTGGATGCGCCCAGGCAGTGGAGCGGCCGGTTTTTAAATTATGACGATACAGAGGTAACAACAGCGACAGACCGGTTTTTCAGTTTGAACGAAAAAAGTAATGCTGACAGTTAAACAGGAGAACTACGATGACAGAGAAGCACACATGCCCGGGGTTTAAGGCAAGCGGTATTGCCGCCGGTATCAAAAAGAATGGAAAAAAAGACCTTGGTCTGATTGTATCCGATACAACGGCCACCGTTGCGGGGGTGTTTACCCGAAATGAGATCAAGGCGGCGCCGGTGGTGTTGGACCAGCAGCGGGTGGCTGCAGGGACCTGCCGGGCGGTCATTATTAACAGCGGATGCGCCAACTGCTGCACCGGCGGCCAGGGAATGGGAGATGCTGAGGCCATGGCAGGTGAAGTGGCAACGGCCTTGAAGGTGTTGCCGGAAGAGGTGTTGGTCTCTTCCACCGGTGTGATCGGCAAACTGCTTCCCATGGATGCTATTGAACGGGCGATACCGTCGCTGGTTCAGGCGTTGTCGCCAGACGGCATTTTAGAGTGTGCCACAGCGATCATGACCACCGATACCGTGCCAAAAACCTGTTCTTTCCAGCAGGAATGGCGCGGAAAAATCTTTACTGTCGCCGGCATGATCAAGGGGGCGGGGATGATCCGGCCGGACGTGGCCACCATGCTGTGCTATCTGATGACCGATGCGGCGGTTCCTGCTGAATTACTTCAAAAAGCCCTTGCAGCTTCATCGGCCAAAACTTTCAACCGGGCAACGATCGATGGGGACACCAGCACCAACGATACGGTACTGCTGCTGGCAAACGGTGTATCCGGTGCTGTGATTGACGATGCGGAAGGGCTGGCTGTGTTTCAGGGCGTCCTGGACGAGGCATGCCGATGTCTCACCCGGGCGATGATTAGGGACGGGGAAGGGGTCACGAAACTTGTCGATATCATCGTGAAAGGTGCTCGAACAGCGGCGGACGCCATTGCCATCGCCGATACAGTGGCCCATTCCAACCTGGTGAAAACGGCCCTCTTTGGAGAAGACGCCAACTGGGGCAGAATTCTGGGAGCGGCCGGCAGGGCAGGTGTTGCCCTGACACCGGAGACGATCGATATTTACTTTGATGAAGTGAAGATGGTGGCCGACGGGATCGGTTGCGGTCTGGATGTCGAGGCCCTTGCCACGGAAGTATTGAAAAAACCGGAATTTTCCATCACCATCGATTTAAGGTTGGGGAACAGCACCGCTTCCATGCTGACCTGTGATTTTTCCATTGATTATGTAAAGATCAATGCGGATTATCGCTCTTAATCAACAACAAATGCTTTCTGGACGGGATACCCAAAGGAAGAAGTCTAACCCCAACGTTGCAAAGGTTTGAGGCATTCAGCGCCAAGGCATCAAGGGTGAAGCCGTAGTAAACCCTACTGCCAATCCTTGATAACGCAGACGCTGAGTGCCTCAGGCTTTCCCTTGGGGAAAAAAGATGGAAGAAGGATTCGCGCAATCCTCGAATGCACAGCATGTTTGGTTCTACTATGATGCAATGGATTTATCTGAGTTTAATAAATAAAAGTGTCATTGAAAATCTACCATCATTTTTATGCAACGATGGGGTTAAATATTTATGCCTTTGATGCGCCTTCAGAAATATTTATCCCAGGCGGGGTTTTGCTCCAGAAGAGAAGGTGAACGCCTGATTACTGCCGGGCAGGTGGAAGTAAATGGGCGGGTGGTTCGCACCCTTGGGGTGAAAGTCGACCCGGAAACCGATCAGGTGAAAGTTTCGGGAAAGCCGGTCCAGGGAAAGGCTTCGCACATCTATATCGCCCTTCATAAACCCAAAGGAGTGGTCACCAGCTGCAAGCACCCGGGAGAAAAAGTCGTTTTGGATTTGATTGACCTGAAAGAGCGGATCTATCCTGTGGGAAGGCTGGATAAAGATTCGGAGGGCCTTCTTCTGATGACCAACGATGGCCGTCTCCACCACAGAATGTCCCACCCCTCCTTTGACCATGAAAAAGAATATGAGGTGACCGTGGTGCGCCCGGTGCCGGACAAAACGCTGCAGGCCCTGGCCGACGGGGTGCCGATTTTGGGGCGAAAAACCCGACAGGCCATCGTGAAAAGGCTGTCTGCCCGGCGGTTTCGAATTGTACTCCAGGAGGGCCGGAACCGCCAGATTCGACGGATGCTGAAGCATGTCGGCCATGACGTGGTGCGGCTAAAGCGGATTCGCATGGCCAACATTCACCTCGGGCGATTGACTCCCGGTGCCTGGCGATATTTGACGAAAAATGAGACGAAAGACTTGCTGAAAGTGCTATAAAATAACCTTACCGGTCCTAAACCCTGCACAAATCAATTTTTTCGATTCCTGAACAAAATTTACGGAAAAAATTTCCACTTTTAATAAATCATACCTTGGTTTTGGTTACAGTTTTTAATACTTCGACGTACTTTCCACACCCTATTTTGTACTGTTTCAATGATTTAATTGTCATCTCAGAGTGTAACAAACACATCCGGCTTTACTTTCAATGCTTCAAGGTAGGCAAGTTGATCTGATGTAAATCGATTCGCAAGGCGGCGAACTTTTCCAATTGTAATGACAAGCACATCAGTAAATTTTGTCGTCATCATAAAAGAAGTCGGTCTTTTGGTTTTACGCTCTTCCCAACCTGGCAATGTACTCCCATCCGGCTGTGTAAATTGGCGCATTGCGCGCTCCATTAATCTCCAAATCAAAAGGGCTATCAAAAGGATTAGACCCAACACTTCAATACGAGTTGTTTTTTTCAAAAAGATGCCGTTGACTATCGCAGGGTCTTTCAAAAATCCGAAGTTTTGCTCAATGCCACTCTGATTTTTATATAGCTGCAACAATCGACCGGCATCCCACTCGTGTCTGTGTTCGTCAGAGATCAAATTGGTCAGTAAAACAAAACACCCGGCTTCAGAACGCAATGTTTTTACTTTTTCAGCGTTTTCTACGATCTCGGGCTTAAGGACATACTCATAGTGATCAACTTCTCGTTCTCGTCCTTTAGCCGGGCGACCACGTTTATATTTGGCAACCTTTTCAATCATAGTCGAAATTCGATAACATTCTGAACCCCCAGTTAATGTACATAGCTTTTGTACCGCTATCTGTGCATCGGTCTGACAAAAGTATGCAGTCGCCATTTCCTTTTTACAAATTTTCGTCAGCTCTTTATGTTCCTTTTTTAATCGTCGATCAATTCGTTTATGTTTTCTTTTGTCATGGGCACTTGAATGTACTACAATCGCTCGATAAGTTCTTCCATTTATCTTCACTGTGGTTTCAAAGGTGCGGTAAAATGCTGCCGGACGCTTTCGCGTCGACGGGGTTTGATTCAAAGTGCCGATATCTTTCCATTGATCCTGGGCTACGGCTTCTTCGATGGCTCGGCTACACTCCTTGAAGTTTGCCGGCAAACGACTGATAAATAATATTTTCTGTAAATCAGCCATCTCCAAATTCTTTACGGTTACCATGGCTGCATCGGCCACATGAATATAGACATCATCTTTTAGACCATTTTTCGACATATATCTTGATATGCCGCTCAAAAGCTCGTTATTGAGCGTTTTATCCGAACCATTGCCATCACGGGTTGCTCCTAAAACGGGAATGTTGCGATCAACACACAGCATCTCTATTAAAAATTGCTTTAAATCCGGACGCTTGTCCTTGCTGTGACCATAGGTGATATGAAATGGCTTCTCTACCAAATCATAATCTCCGAATACGCTCATTGATGTCGTGTCGTAATGACCACATCGTGTGTCTATCTGAAAACCACCCACTGCATTTTGGGCAAGCTGTCCAAATATCTTTTGAGTCCCGGTTTCGTATATTTTATCCAATACGCGGCCCAGGTTATGGTCAGAAAAAAGTTCAGGCGCTACAAATTTGCCCAGAAGCAACTCACCATCTTTCTTACGATAAAAATTAATCATTCGGTACAAAGGTGTACGACCTGTCAATGTATCCAACACCATAGCCAAGACGGCAACGCCGGGACTCAATTCCATCTGTGATTCGACCATACTATCTATGGTTTCTGTTAACTTAATTTGCCGTGCATACTCTTTGACTATTGGTAAATGCTGTACATTCGTGAACTTCGCGTCGGCCAGATCCAATGACTCCATATTTCATCCCTTCAATAAAATTGTTTTTCGGGACAAAATAACACCAGCACAGCTAGAAGTCTAGGGTAAATGCCATTCATTTTATAAATACCACTCTAATCTACCTATGTGTTTGATATTACATTACTAAAAAATATACACCTTTTCTTTTTTAAGGTGTGGAAAGTGCGCTTCGATAAGTGGCGCTAAAAAGAAGGCATTGCCGTTAGCAATTCTTTTATTCTTTTGAATGACAATGGATAAAAACTATTTCAAAACATAAATGCACAAATAGCAAAAGTTGCAAAGAAAATAAGACGACCGGCAATCATATCTTAAGGAATGATTGAAGCGGCATGCCTATACAGAAAATACAAAACTACTTTAATTTGTCTTGACTTATAAAAAAAGATATGTTTCTGCTCCACTGTTTGAATTATATTCTTGTATGCGAGTGTAACTCTTCCCCCCCAAAAAAAGTCGCATACCAATGTAATGCTACGTAACTTATCTTAAGTTTATGTATAGACACAACATAACCGAGTGGACTGCCTCGAATGTATTGTGTTTCGGGTGAAGTGTAAGTCGCTGGATTGTTTTGCGGTTTTGAATAACTGCCTGTATTTATATTGAATGGGAAAGTTCCAATTGATGGATAAATGTGTCAGGAGGTACCTGGATAGCTGTAATTAACAGAATTGTTAAAAAGGGACCCTACTTTTTTGCGATTTGGGCCACACGATTATTCGTTGGCAAAAGAGTTATGGTTTCGAGAATCAAAACATCCATTTCTTTTCTCCATTATTAGTTTCTAAAAGACGGGAAAAGTATCTGTGGTAGTTGATTTGTTGAATAGGGGTGAATTTTAGTGCTTCTTGAGTGTGATGTGACTGAGGCGGAAAAGAAGAAAAGCATATACGTCTTTTTTTTAAACCTTATAAAATGAAATGACAGGCGGTGTTGGAATGTAGAGGTGTGATATGGCCCCTCTATCTCCCAAAAGGTTTGTACCCTATAGGTGTATAGAAGGTTGAGCGAGTTTGCTACGTTGTGAATAAAAACTTGAAAATAAAAAGAAATGTTTTTGCTCTAATTGCTTTGTCCCTTTTGTTGCTGTGCATGTTATTGCAGGCGATTAAAAGCCAATTCTGGGATTTTAAATGCGAAGCGATTTATGAGGTCCCAAAACATATCCAATATGCGTTTACAATAAAAAATAAAACAAACCGTTTGATATCGGGTACGGAATTTTTTGTCTTGGGCCCAGTTAAGAGAACATCAACCCAGCACTGTGAAGAGGTCACCGCTTCATATCCTTTTGAGGTGGATATTGACGATTGCGGCAACCAAATACTTCATTTTGAGATTGAAAAGATCGCACCATATTCTGACATAATCATTAAAATAAAGTCCATCTTATCGGTTTCCAGTGAGCCGAATAAAATTATAATGAACAAGGATTTTCTTAACCAAGAGACGTTTGTTGAATCGGAAAATTCTGATATTCGCGAATTAGCCGGAAAGCTGCGGGCACCCAGCCGAAAGGAAACAGCGGAGAAGATTTTTGAGTGGGTAGCAACTAAAATTCGTTACACCGGCTACCGGAGCGTTGAGCTTGGCGCCCTTTACGCATTGACGAAAGGGGAGGGGGATTGCACCGAATTTGCTGATTTATTTGTAGCATTGTGCAGGGCTAGTAATATTCCAGCAAGGTTTGTTGCCGGTTATATCTGCCCGCAACACTGCACCCTAAAACCGAACGATTATCATAATTGGGCGGAGTTTTACATGGATGGAAAATGGCATATCGCTGATCCGCAGAATAAAAAAATAATGGTGCAAAGTGAGCACTATATTGCAGTCAAAATGCGCAGCAATCACCAAGGTAAAATTATACCTTCCTTTGATCGGTACAGAATTAAGGGGAAAGGATTGGTTGTGACGATGAATTAAAGGCGAGTTCATTTGTTAGGCGGTTACAGGATCGATAGGGCTTTAAAACTACATTTCTAAAGCTCTCAAATAAAAAGAATTTCATTTCACGTTTGACATATAACTACCACTTCCAAAGCGGAGGGAAAAATGGGTAATGTGAAAAATAACATTAATCAAAGAAAACGAATCTATCTGAACAGTGTGTTCACGATGCTCTTTTTCCTTTCCTATGCAGGGGTGTGCAATATTGCATGTGCCGAAGAATCCCTATGCGCCAAGGTGAAGATAGAAATCAAGCAGGAACTAACCCTCGAACGTCAGGCATTTGATGCCCATATGCGGATCAACAACGGGTTGACACATATTTCTCTCGAAAATGTGGATATTGATGTCTGGTTTACCAACGAAGCAGGGGAAAGTATCCTTGCCAGCTCTGATCCCAATAATACAGACGCCCTCTTTTATATACGAGTCGATTCCATGGAAAATATCGAAGATGTGGATGGCGCCGGCAGTGTTCCTGCATCTACATCATCCGATATTCATTGGTTGATCATTCCGGCCCCAGGTGCATCCAACGGTTTGGAGCAGGGGACTCTCTATAATGTTGGCGCAACCCTTACCTATACCATTGGAGGAGAAGAAAATGTGACGGAGGTGAGCCCCGATTATATTTATGTCAAACCGATGCCGGAGTTGACTCTTGATTATTTTCTACCTTCTGAAGTTTACGGCGACGATACGTTTACCCCTGAAATAGAACCTGCCATCCCTTTCTCGCTGGGGGTTCGCGTTAAAAACAGCGGTGCCGGTGCAGCCAAAGGGCTGAAGATCGATTCTGCCCAGCCGAAAATTGTTGAGAATGATCAAGGCTTGTTAGTCAATTTTTATATTGAGGGCAGTGAAGTGAACGGCAGTTCTGCCGCGGAAAGTCTGCTCGTTGATTTCGGCAATATCGCCCCAAACACATCAGGTATGGCAAGATGGATTATGACCTGCACCTTATCCGGCCGTTTTATCGAATTTGAAGCCAGATTTTCCCATGCTGATGAGCTGGGGGGGGAATTAACATCTCTGATCGACACCGTAAACACACACTTTTTGGTTCGGGACGTACTGGTGGATCTTCCGGGGAGAGATGTTGTCAAAGACTTTCTGGCCATAGACGGAGATATCTATCGGGTTTATGAATCAGACAGCGAGGATGTTGAAGTCACGGACCAATCCGAACTTTCAAGTCTACAGTTTGAAGGCACATCCGGTACCGGGAGCATTTATAAGCTTACCGTACCGAGTACCGCCGGTTTTATGTTCGTCAAACTCTCGGATCCCACCAACGGTGAAAAGGTGTTAACAGGGGCCATCCGATCCGATGGAAAAGAGATTAAAACGGAAAATGCCTGGCAGTCGAAAACCCAGGATAGGGATGACCACAGCTGGGCGTACTTTTTGAATCTTTTTGATGTGAATGCGGAAGGCAGCTATACGCTTGTCTTTGAAGATCCTGCTGCCATGCCCCAGCCGCCGGTGCTACAATTTATACCGGACCGAGCCAGAATTGAAGGAGAGTATTTATCCTTTTTGGTTGAAGCCAGTGACCCAAACGGGACCATCCCGATCCTCTCGGCATCTCCACTTCCGGCTGGCGCTACCTTTACGGATAACGAAGACGGAACAGCATTTTTCGAATGGACGCCGGCGGTGGGCCAGAAAGGAGACTATTCCGTCACCTTCATGGCCTCGGACGGCGCTTTAACCGCCACCCGTCGTGCCCAAATTTCCATCTACGATATTGGTGATACGGACATGGACGGTATGCTCGATTCCTGGGAGATGACCCATTTTGGTACCCTCGATCGGGACGGCACCGGTGATTTTGACGGCGACGGTATATCCGACCTGCAGGAATTCCTGGACGGCACGGATCCCACGACCGATGAATCGGCTCCGAGTATCCCCGGCCCACTATTTCCCCTTGAAAACGAAGATGTGATGGAGGTGTCGCCTGAGCTTGTCATCGAAAACAGTACTGATGCCGATGCGGATAACATCGTCTATGAATTCGAGATCTATTCGGATCCCCAAATGAACGATTTGGTGGCAAGTCAATTGGATGTGGCACAGGGGGATCAGCTGACCTATCTGCCCTATTACCATTGGTTGGCGGATACTTCCGGCGGTATCCCGTCTCCGGATGAAACAACCAATTGGCCGGTGCCGGCCATCCTGGAGGACGATAACCGGTACTATTGGCGGGTGCGATCCACCGACGGGGAGGGATTCAGCCTGTGGGCCTATAAGAGCTTTTTCGTCAACACGGTAAACGATCCGCCTGCGTCGTTTCAGATCTGTAGCCCTTCCAATGAATTTGAAGTAGACAGCTTGACGCCTCTTTTGACGGTAATGAACTCAGAGGATGTTGATAGTACGGATGTCGTTTATAATTTTGAGGTGTATGAAGATGAGGGGATGGTTTCTCTCGTAACCTCCGTGATTGACCTTCCCGAAGGAGATAACGGCACCACCGCTTGGCAGGCCAGCCCTGCCTTGCAGGACAATACATGGTATTACTGGCGCGCTGTGGCCTTGGATGGGGCGGGCGCCCAGACCGGCACGCAACTCGGCTCTTTCTTTATTAACACGGCCAACCATGCTCCGGAATCGCCGGATATTATTTCTCCATCAAATCAGAGCGAGATCGATTTTACAAATCTGCCGTTGGTGGTGTCCAATGCCCTGGATGCGGACGGCGATCTCCTGACATATCTGTATGAAATAGATACCTCTGCCACATTTGACAGCCCGGACAAAATCATTTCAGAGGCCATTGACCAGGGGGATACAAGCACTTCATGGCAGGCGCCGGATCTCAATGAAAATACCCAATACTACTGGCGTGTAAAGGCGTTTGACGGTGGGGCTGAGAGTCCCTGGAGCACGGGGTGCTTTTTCGTGAATAAGATCAACGACGCGCCGGTCCTGCCGACGGTAAAAAAATCCCGGCCTCAATGCCTGGGTCGATACCAGAACGCCGGTGTTATCTGTTCACCCGAGCTCAGACCCGGACAATGATCAGCTGATCTATCGGTTTGAAATCTACGCTAACCAACACCTCTCGCGCCCAGCGAAGCCCGAGTCGTTGGGATTTTACCGAAAGGTAGAAGAAATACGATATTGTTACCCAATGGGTGATCTCAAAATGAGAAAGTCCCATCTGAGCAAAGGTTAGCCACCAGCTCAGTAGCGAGGTCCGCAGGCAAACCCGGTAACGGGCGTCTGGAGCCGGACGGAGCAAGGGCGTAGGCCCTGCATTGAGCCCCGAAATATGTATAGTTGTGGACCGATAGGATAATCGTCCTGATACTAAGGAAGAGAAAGCCGACACTGTGAAGTGAGTGGAAGGCAGAAGTCCTGTGAGCGTTATGGCGAGCGAATAGGACACCACCGGGGTCTGAGACCAGGGCATGTGCTCAAGGGGGTAACTCGGGAACTGGGGAGATCCGAATGCTTCCTTGTACGACACGGTTGGGAGAAACCGTCCAAAGAGTAAAACTCCCGGCTCTGCAACAGACAACCTCCGCTGTGCAGAGAGTTCGAGAGAATTGACGAACGCAGAGAGGTGATACAAGGTATTGGGGGCGGAGTGACAAACGAACAACCCCAAGATAGGCATTCGGAAGTCTTAGTGGATCATAGTACCGATGTTCGGGGAAACCGGGACGGGAAGGTGGGGAAGTTTCGCCCAAGCGACCCACTGTAGGGAAGGTGAAGCAGGGTATAACGTTTCTCTGGAAGGAACTATGGGAGATACACAGAAATCACAAACCATATCAACGAAAAACCAGGGAATTGCGTCGCAGGATGCGTGCGATTCCAGGAGTTGTTCAAACCGTGACGTAAAGGACAATCCACCGCTATTGGTAGGTGAGTCTTCGCTCGTCCGGGTCAAGATGCTGGCAGAGGCGGACCCGCGTTTGGTGTTTACGTCTCTGGCGCACAGGATCGATTTATCCCTGTTGAGAAAGTCATTCCGCAAACTGCACAAGAATGAGTCCACCGGTGTAGACAAGGTGACGGCAAAGCAGTACGCCGTGGATCTTGACGAAAACCTCTATAATCTATATCAACGGCTGTGCAGAGGTCAGTACGTTGCTTCCCCGGTGAAGCGCATTTGGCTGGATAAGGAAGACGGTAAAAAGCGCCCCATAGGGATTACTGCCCTGGAAGACAAGATAGTTCAAAAGGCGGTGGCGATCCTATTGGGTGTGGTCTATGAACCGATATTCCATGATTTTTCGCATGGGTTTCGTCCCGGCCACAGCCAGCATATGGCAATCCACGAACTTCGTGAGAAATGCCGAAATCTGAACATCAACTGGATCTTGAGCGCTGATATTACAGGATTATTTGACAATATTGATCGTAACCTGCTGCGGGATATAATCCGAATCAGGGTGAATGACGGCGGCATTATTCGGCTTATCGGCAAGTGGTTGAACGCCGGTGTAGCTGAAGGCGGTGAGGTCATCTATCCTGAGAAGGGTACTCCCCAAGGTGGGGTTATTTCGCCGACGCTCAGTAACGTTTTTCTGCACTACGTGTTGGACGACTGGTACGTCAAGGAGGTCGGACCACGTTTGAAGGGCAAGTGTTTCCTAATTCGATTTGCAGATGATTTCATTATGGGGTTTCAACTGGAGTCGGACGCTAAGAGATTAATGGAAGCATTACCGAAACGATTCAACCGTTTCAAATTAGACCTTCATCCGGAAAAGACCCGGTTGATTCCATTCGGAAAGCCACCACGGAGCGGGAAGCCGAAAGGAACCTTTGATTTTCTCGGGTTTACCTTTTACTGGGGTAAAAGCCTTAAGGGCAACTGGGTGATAAAGAAGCAAACCGCCCGGAAACGGCGAAACCGCTTTATGCGGATGTTGTGGAATTGGTGCAAAGAAAATCGGCATGACCCCCTGAAAGAGCAGCATGAAATGCTATGCAGCAAACTTCGGGGGTATTACCAATACTTTGGGGTGCGGGGAAACTATAAGGTGCTGGAGGTGGTGTACGAGTTCGCAGGAAAAGCATGGAGACGCTGGCTCGGACGGCGCCATAGGGATGGGTATATAAGTTGCGAGAAGTTCAATCGCATTCTCAAGACCTTTCCCCTGCCGCTCCCCCGGATAGTTCATAATATCTGAACACTTGCAGGGCAGCAAAGTTATGCGCCAATCGGGGTGTCGCCTGATTGGTTGACGGCTCGGTAAAAAGGGCCTGAATCGAGGAACCGGATGCGGGAAAACTGCACGTCCGGGTCTGTGGGGAGGGCGCCGGGTAACCGGTGCCTTTACCCGGAAGCCGATTACACCTATGATGATCTTTCCCGGAAAACAGAAGAGACGATCAACTACGGGTCGTTTTCATTGAGCTATTTCTATACCTACCATGCCAATGGTCTTAAAAAATCCGTTACCGGTCCGGAAGGTACGACTATAGACTATGTCTATGATGAGAACAACCGCCTGGCAGGGATCGGCATCCCCGGAGAAGGCCAGATCGCCTACCAGTATGATGCGGCAACCTGGAACAGCCCGGAGGCCAGGGTGCTGCCCGGCGGCAGCAGGCAAGGCTACACCTATGATCCGCTCATGCGGATCAAAAGCATGGTTTCCGAAGATATGACCGATAACGAGATCATGGCTCGGGACTATGCCTACTCACCGGCGGGGAATATCACCGGCAAGGCAACGGAACACGGCCAATACTCGTACCAGTACGATGATCTCTACCGTATGACCGAGGCTGTAAATCCCATGGGGATGGATGAGTTATATTCCTACGATGCGGTAGGCAACCGCCTGACCGACTCGCGCATTGCCGGCACATGGCAATACAACGCCAATAATGAGCTTACCGGTTATGGCGATACCAGCTTCATTTACGACGACAACGGCAACCTAACCCATAAAACCAATGGAACCAATGAAACCAACTATTTTTACGATACTGAAGACCGGCTAATCCGTGTAGAAGACGGCGCCGGCAGTGTTGCAGCGAATTATTATTACGATCCTTTTGGCCGCAGACTCTGGAAAGAGGTTGACGGCAGCCGGACATATTTTTTATATTCGGACGAAGGCTTAATCGGTGAGTACAATGCGGCCGGCGATGAGATCAAAGCTTACGGATATGCGCCGGATTCGATGTGGAGCACCGATCCGATCTTTGTCAAAATAGCAAACTCCTATTACTACTACCAGAATGATCACTTAGGCACACCCCAGAAGATTACCCGGAAAAATGGGGACGTTGTATGGGATGCGGTGTATGACTCATTCGGGAATTGTCAGGTTGGTACCGAGACCATCGTTAACAACCTCCGGTTGCCGGGGCAGTATTTTGATAGTGAGACGGGGTTATACTACAATTGGAATCGGTATTATGATCCCACCATCGGGCGGTACCTTAGGACTGATCCTTACGGGGATGGGCTCAACCTTTATACCTACTGCTTTAACAGCCCGCTTAGATGGATTGACCCATATGGGTTATGTGCTGTTAATGATGCTTGGGATTGGGGGCTGAATATTACTGACGAAACATGGGGGTTCTGGAGTGACCCGTCGCAAAATGGGTGGAATTGGGCATCGACTAATACTGCTATAGGTGCGAACGCAACGGTGAACTTTTTGTTCCCGGAAGATAATCGGACTCTTGCTGAGAAGATACAAGCACGAGTTCAGTGGCAAGTTGATTATGGCGGATTAAATGATTTGCCCAAAATTGCATCAACAGCTGGCATAGTTTATGGAACTTCTTTGGCAGCTCTGAGTGCATATGCGATGGCCCCTTCGGCATATTTGTATTTGAGTACCCATCCTGAGCGTGCAGCAGATGTCTTTGATATTGTTACTGCTCCATTTTTGGAACCGGTGCCTCCCAGGACATTAGGGGGGGCGGCAACGACTATGTATGACTATGTGACAAACCCCGGTAAATATAGCCATTCGTCAGAATAGAAATATTTTTAGAAATTTTACTTAGAAATAATTGCTAAACAAACAGAATACATTATGTGGATACAACAAGATCGTGACAAAATAGAATTAGCCCGTAGGAAAAAGTATAAGAGCATTAAAAAACCTCTGATGTATTCCAGCTTAAATTTTATACTATTTTCAACTTGGATGAAGCTTGGTATCAGCAAAGGTTCACCGCCTTCTTTTAATCCCATTTCTTGGGAGCAATTTTTTCACGATGAGTTCACGAGAGTGTTACTAAGTTCAATTTTGATTTTTCTGGTTTTATATGCGTGGCAGATTATTTTCAAAAAGGAAATTGGCGCCGATAACAATTTTATCTGTAAAGAATGTGGCCAGGTGAAAAGATGGGATGGAGATTTTAATTGTGAATGTGGTGGAACATTTGTCAGAGCAGATGAAATGAAATGGATTGATAAAGAAGATGAGCAAAAAGAGTTATCGGAGTAACGGCATAGGGGCATTGGGGGCACACCTTGAGTGCGGCCGGGCAAGGTCGAGTAGTCCAGCGGGTGAGAAGCCCGTCCCGGAAGGCAGGCCAGCCACCGGGTAGCGAGTCCTTGGAGGCTGTATGGTAACATAGAGCTTTAAGCGTAGGATAGCGAGCAGATAGGCCGTAAGCCGGAAGGTTGAAGGGACTGAGCCCCGTAATTGACGCGATGGGAAGGACGACATTGTTCAAGGACTGGAAGTCAACACAGACATCACCGCTAAAGGCAAGGTGACGGCTGCTTCCCCGGGGTCAGAGACCATGGCATGTCTGACATTATGATTACACGGCAACCCGGGAGGCCCTGTGTCTCTCTCGAATTTGAGAGAGTATGCCGGACAACTGAAGAGGGAGGAAGGCAAATGAGGCACAGGGAGTCGGATAGCCTCATAGTACCAGTGAAGGCGGGTAATGCTGCTGGAGGGAAGGAGGCTACACATGGGAGCGCGGAGTGAGGAAACATCGGCCATTCGCAGAAGTGGGGGACCGGTGGTAACGAAACTGCACCGCATAGCAGAGAAGGCCCGTAAGGAGCCGAGATTCAAGTTCACCAGTCTGTATCATCTGATGAATGAGGAGCTGTTACGGGATGCTTTAAGCGGCTGAGGAAGGATGCAGCCGCCGGCATCGACAAAATGACCAAAGATATGTACGCCGAGAATCTGGAGGCCAATCTGTCAGACCTGACAGGTCGGTTGCACCGGATGGCGTACAAACCGCAACCTGTCCGGCGAAAATATATTCCAAAGCCGGGCAGCACCAAACAACGTCCCTTGGGGATACCGAGTTTTGAAGACAAACTTGTCCAGGCAGGCCTTGTTCGAATACTGGAATCCGTGTACGAGCAGGATTTCATAGAAGATTCCTACGGGTTCCGACCATCGCGAAGCTGCCATAAAGCACTCAGGGCACTGAGCGAGGCGGTGGAGAACAATCCGGTAAACCACATTGTCGAGGCTGACATTAAAGGCTTCTTTGATAATGTGAACCAGGGATGGCTGATGAAATTTCTGGCACACCGGGTTGAGGACAAGAGAATTCAACGCATGGTGAAGCGTTTCCTCAGGGCAGGGGTGGCGGAGGATGGGAGTGTAACAGTCAGTGACGAGGGCACACCGCAAGGTGGGGTCATTTCGCCACTACTGGCAAACATCTATCTGCATTATGCCCTTGATCTGTGGTTTGAGAAGGTTTACCGCAAGAGCTGTATGGGCTATGCCCGGATAATCCGGTATGCCGATGATTTCGTTGTCTGCTTTCAGTACAAGCCGGACGCGGAACGGTTTCGCGAAGAACTCGGGAAACGGCTGGGCAAGTTCGGGCTTGAGGTGGAGTCGACCAAGACCAAAGTGATGGAGTTTGGGAGGTTTGCCATCCAGAATGCCAAAAGAAGAGGGACAAGGGCCGAAACATTTGACTTTCTGGGCCTGACTCATTATTGCGGAACAAGAAAGGATGGCAAAGGGTTTCGGATGAAACGGGTGACAGCCCGCAAGAAGTTTACTGCCAAGCTCAAGATCTTCAAGGAATGGCTGATGAAGGCCAGGACCATGAAGACCAAGGAGCTTTGGGAAATCGTAAAAGCCAAATTGAGAGGTCATTATAACTACTACGGTGTAACCGACAATCTGCGCGGAATCGTGCGGTTTGAATGGGAAGTGAAAAAGCTGCTGTTTAAGTGGCTGAACCGTAGGGGGAAGAGAAACAGTCTCAATTGGGAAAGGTTCAATGAAATGCTGAAGCGATTTCCTTTACCGAAACCACGGATCAGGGTCAGCATGTTTGGCTTCTCGGTGAATTGACCGTGTGAGGAGCCGTGTGCGTAAATAGCGCAAGCACGGTTCTGAGAGGGGCCGGTGACAACGGTGAAGGCAAGGCGAAAACGGCAGCCACGTAGTAGCCGCGTGCGGCAAGGCGTCAATAAAAGACTGGGTGTTAACGTGTTGTCATCATAGAAGAAGCCGGTCTACTCGACTTAACGCACTAAAAGGGGCTGTCCCTTAACCTTGAATAATAGTTTTACTACCACAACATGTTGATTGATTGTCAAAATGTAGTCAATAAGGGCTCCAGGGTTAAGGGCTCCAGGGTCGCATCTTAATTATTAATTATTCGTAGATCCTTATTAGTATGGGGTTTGAGTTAAACGGCGTTTGAAGATTTTTTCTTTAACCGCCGTTTTTGTTTTTATAAAATAGATTTCATCCTTATTGGGGGCAAGAGTTGATGCAATTGTTTCTGCGGTGGTCTGGTTGCGAAGTGCAAGGGGCGGGCGTGGTTTGTGGGAGCGACATGATTGAAGCATTATCGGACGGCATTTTTATCCGCCCCCCGGAGGGCTTAAGATAAAGATAAAAATTCTGTACGATAATGGCCCAATATGTAGCAGTGCACAAAGCATGGTTCGAACCTGGCGCTGGTTCGATGTTGTGAGGGACACAGAAGCCCTCACGGGTAAGGATTAGTCATCCGCCCGTAAGCATTCAACCTTACTAATGAAAGGAGGCTTGCGAGTCCGGCGAGGTAAAGGGTGTAGGCCCTGAATCTGCCCCATTAGCCCCGAGAAGTGCAAATATTTTGGAGGGTGCCGATCCCATCATGGTAGGCGCAGGCAACATGGCGGGCGCGTTATTGACGAGCGCCTGCCCATCCTCCCGGGGTCTCAGACAGTATCGAGCCGGACAACGACATCGGGGTAACCAGGCGAGCATCGGAATATCCCAAAGGTCCCCGGCGAAGCATCTCGGGTCGAGCGGATAGTAGCCGGGTATGGTCGGGCCAACGTGAAAGGAGGGCGACCGGAAGACGCCGATGCGAGGGATGGGAACCGGTATGACCGCAATGGTTTAGCGATGAGGCGGCTAATCCCCGTTGAGCGAAGGTTCCCACGGTTAATCGCCCGTGAAAGAGGAAACATTGCCACTATGCAAGGAGTGAATCTCAATGGGAACAGATCTAACACGGATAGGAGTAAAGGCCCGCAAGGAGCCGAATACGGTGTTCACATCGTTGTATCACCACGTGGTGGATGTGGACAACTTGCGAGCCTGCTACGACGCCCTGGAGCCGAACAAGGCAACAGGTGTGGATGGCGTAACGAAGCCTGAATACGGCGAGAATCTGGTTCAGAACTTACAAGACCTGTCTATGCGACTCAAGGACATGACGTATCGTCCCCAGCCCAAGCGAAGAAGCTATGTACCCAAACCGGGCAGTGATAAAGGCCGCCCACTTGGGATCAGCAACTTCGAAGACAAGCTGGTCGAGTCGGCGCTCAAGCGGGTTTTGGAACCGATTTACGAACAGGTATTCGAGGACAGCAGCTATGGGTACCGACCGAATCGGAGCTCTCACCAATGTCTGGACGAATTGGGACGGTGTATCCAGCAAAACCATGTAAACTATGTCGTGGAAGCCGACATCAGAAGCTTTTTCGACAGAGTAAACCACCAATGGATGATCAAGTTCCTTGAACATCGCATTGGTGACCCGCGTATTATGCGGCTGATCGGCCGTATGCTGAAAGCGGGGATCATGGAAGATGGTCTGGTAAGGGCCAGCGAAGAAGGAACCCCGCAGGGGTCGATATTATCGCCGCTGCTGTCCAACATCTACCTCCATTACGCGCTGGACCTGTGGTTTACCCGGCGGTTCAAGAAACGGTGTGTAGGCCAGGCGTACTATTTTCGTTTTGCGGATGATTTTCTGGCCTGCTTCCAGGTGGAGTCGGATGCGAAAGCGTTCCGGGAACAGATGGAAGACAGGTTGGGAGGATTCAATTTGGAAATAGCGCCGGAAAAGACGCAGTGTATTGAATTTGGCCGGTTCGCACGAGAGATGGCGCGGAAAAGAGGGAAAAAGCCCCGGGAGTTCACCTTTCTGGGATTTACGCATTATTGCGGTAAGACGCGGAGGGGGTACTTCAAGCTCAAAAGGCGTACCAGTCGCAAGAAGTTCGGGCTGAGTCTGAACAAGTTTAACCAGTGGGCGCGTATGGATAGGCATAAACTGAGCAAGGGTGCGATGTTACGATCTGCCCGCCGGCGGGTTGTCGGGCACTTGAACTATTACGCCATAACGGATAACTCGGACAAATGTTGTTGCTACGTCTACCATGCGACCCGAATCCTTTTCAAATGGATCAATCGCAAGAGTCAGCGCCCAAGCTACACGTGGGAGGGGTTCAATCAAGCACTCGATCAGTGCGGGTGGCCTGAGCCGTTTATCCGCAAAGACCTGAATCCATGTCGTAGATTACAGGCGATCTGAAGGGTTAACCGAAGAGCCGGATGTATGGGAAATCCGCTTGTCCGGTTCTGAGAGGGGGCTGGGGACAACCGCAGGTATGGCCGAAATATGGTGGCACCGCCGGGAAACCAGGCGGAAACGGAGAAAACAAACCTTGGCCTGAAGCCACGGAAGCCCCCAGTCTACTCGACACGGCCCCGTAGGTGGATACGGTACAGCCTGGGCGGGCGGGGGATAAAATCAGACCGGCTGGCGCGCGCAGGTTGCGGAAGCCCCGCAAGCTGTTCGCGGGGCTGGAGCCCGAGCACGTAGACGTTCCGCTTTTAATAATGATATCGGCATGCCAGAATCCGAATTTTATCATCTTTGACTTCATAGACGAGCCGGTGTTCTTTGTCGATACGTCTGGACCAGCAGCCGGCAAGCTCATGTTTTAGGCGTTCGGGCTTACCTGTGCCGAAAAAGGGATCGGCGTTGGGTTTCTTTAATCAGTTTAATAATCCGTAGCGCTTTTTTGCGGTCCTTTTGAACCCACCACGCTAAATCTTCAAATCCCGAGGGGTCAAACTCCAAGCTTCTCACACGCTTCGTCAAAAGGAATGCCCTCCTTGCGGTTCTTCGCTGCCATCAATCGCCGTTTCATGTTCTCGCTTTTAAAAAGATAAGCCGTTTCTTTTTCCGACTGAATCTCTTTCCAAAGATCAATCGGAATGATGACCCCTGTCACTTTATTCGTGTTCATACAGAAATATATTGGATTTGGTTCATGGTCCTTCCTCCTTATGAGGCCTGGGTCCAGCGTTTTGCATCATGTTTAAGCAGCATGCCTTCAATGAGCTCTTTTATAACACCTTTTTCTTCCGGCGCCAACTTTGATACAGCCTCAAAGTGGAATCGTAGGTCCTCATCAGGTCCCCGTTGATCATCAAAGATAAGCATGTCTGCGCTGACATTTAAAGCAAGCACGATTTTACGAAAAACCTCCAGCGTAGGTTGAGAGGTGCCTTTTTCATAGCGCTTTAGCTGCGAGACGTGAATACCGAGCTTGTCAGCCATTATCTGTTGTGTGAAGCCCTTTTCTTTACGAAGCGCTGCTAGTTGTTTTGGAAATGACATAAGCATATCTCCAAGCATTTTTATGGATAATTGTTATTAAGAAACATAACACATCCATTTTTAACGCTTGACAAAAAGTATCATAATAGATACAAAAAATATATCAATAAATCAACTTGACAGGTTTTATGCAGGGTCTTCGAAAAGAACGGCCATCAACCTTCATGTCTTTGGCGGGACGTCGGTTGATGGCCGGATAAGAAGCATCTCAAAGGGTGACAACCCTCTGAAACCGTTTTCTTTTACTATCGAACTCCCTTTAAAAAATCAAGACGAGAGGAGGTGATTTTATTGCAAAAAGCCAGTCTTGAGACCACGGACATATTTAGAGGTGCATTTTTTATGTGCATGGGTGGTGATCTTGAAAAGATCCGGTTCAGGCAGAATGGCAAAAGGATAGCCTCTTTCATGTTTATTGGCCCTGATTTGCATAAACATGACCGTGATTACCTGAACGGCCATGCACTTGTGAACCCGGTACAATTTAGAGAGGCGCTGAATCATCTGAGAGATATTCTTTTTGAAAACCTACGTAAAAGCCGGAGCGGGGGTAGGAGATATGATAGAAAAAGAAAAGATAGCGTCCATCAAGGCCAGTGTTGACCTTGTGGCCCTTGTTGAGGCAAAGGGCATCCAATTAAATAAAAACGGCAAAGGTTACTTCGGCCTTTGTCCCTTCCATGCAGGACAAGAACCCTTCATTATCCATCAATCCCAATAAAAACCTATGGCGCTGCTTTGGCTGCGGTGCGGCAGGTGATGTAATTAGATTTGTAGAGATGTTCGATCAGGTTCCGTTCACAGAAGCGGTTAAACGCTTGTCTGATAACGGTTTTAAATCATCAACTTCAAAACCCAAGCCGGATAAATCACCCTCGCTAACCGTTAAAGATAAAAAGCTGTTGGCCCGTGTGGTCTCCTATTATCAGCACACATTTACTGAAGATAAGGCAGGCCTCGATTATCTGAAGAATGAACGGGGTATCACGGACAATCAGTCCTTGAAAGACTTCGGGATCGGGTATGCCAACGGGACCCTATCGGAGATACTCCCGGAAGATCCGCAAATAACCCGGGCACTGAAAAGAATCGGTATCCTGAATGCCAAAGGCCGTGAAGTTTTTTACAATTGCGTGGTGTTCCCGCTGTACAGCGAAAAAGGCAGCATCGTGAACCTGTATGGCCGCAATATCGATGCGGATTCGGGCGTCACGCACCTTTACCTTCCCGGCCCCAGAAGCGGCCTGGTCAATCGCCAGGCCGCCAAACGATCCCCAAGCATCATCTTGACGGAATCGATCATCGACGCCCTGACGCTCTACGACCAGGGCTTCAAGAATGTGATCCCCATCTATGGCGTCAACGGTCTGATTGACGATCATCTTTCTTTGTTTAACCGCAACATCAAGGAAGCGTATCTGGCCTTCGATGCTGATGAAGCCGGCGAAAAGGCCATGGACGCCGTATCGTTGCGGTTAAAAGAAAAAGGAGTCTCCTCCTATCCGGTGCATCTGCCGGTAAAGGATGTGAATATCTACTTTAAACGCCATTCTCCGGAAGAGTTCGAGGGGCTTTTGAAAGAAGCCAACCCCTCGGCACAGGAGCAATCGGACAAGGTCAGCAAGCGCACGCAGAGCCTTTACCAGGAGACCGAGTACGGCTTTATCGTGGGCTACGGGGATCGGCAATATGAGATTAAGGGCATTCACCGGAGTGAGACCCAGCTGAAAGTAACGCTGAAGGCGTCTGCGGATGTATCGGACAACCAGCCCTTTGAGCTGTCCACCATCGATCTGTACTCATCGAGATCCCGGCACTGGTTCGGCAAACTGTGCGCGGATCTGTTCGGAGCCGCCGAAGCGCTGGTCAAAGAGGATATCGGTAAGATCCTGAATCTGGTGGAAGGCTACCGGCCCAAGGAGAAAGAGACGGCTGTCAACGAGCCAAGCAAGGAAGAAAAAGCCCGTGCCGAAAAGCTTTTGAAAAACCCGGATATGTTCACCGAGATCCTCTCCGACTTAGAAACCGTGGGAGTAACGGGCGAAGAGACCAACAAACTG
>CAXXXZ010000003.1:0-533830 GCA_963675725.2 Desulfobacterales bacterium
TCGCGGCCATACAAGTTGACAGTATATTCGCTGGCCAACGATTTGAATTCACCAGCCAGTGACGCTGCCGTACCCAGTTTTGCGCCGTATTTACGCGGTCGTCCTGCTCGGCGGTTACCTTTAGGGCAAGGTAACTCGAAGATGTTGTTATTGGATCGCAGCCGAGAGAGCAAATTCACACGTCGGCCCAGTTGATGCCGCAATGGTTTGAACAAACCGTTGTTGCCGAACCATGAATCGGTGACCACGGTAATGGGGGCAGCAGAAAATACGGCCGCTATTGCTGTGATCATTGTGGCAGCCTGCTCGAGCTTGCTCTCAAAGGTCAGCTTTGGCCCTTTATTATCGCGATTGATATGTTCAACGCTTTTTTTCAGATGATAGAACCGGTAGTTGAGCGGCAGACAGGCCCAACGTCCCTTAACGATTTTCAGTAGTCCCACAGCTACGATATTTTGCGCCCAGGGATATTTGGACTGATTCTGTTTGGCGGCATGATCAAAGATGTTGGCACAGCCGAAAACCTTCTTGCCGGATTTGGGGTTGATATAATCATCGAGAGCCAGGAGCAGGCGGCCATCGGTCAAGGGATTGTCAATCATTTGCCAAAGCCTTTGCCACAATCGTTGCCATGGAATTTTGGGTGATGCCATGAAGGTGTAAAAGCGTTTTTTGCCGATACCTGTAATTCCAAAAAGCGTTTGAAGACATCGAAGTATGTTGGACGTTTTCGATGAAGTAAACGGCACCAGGATAGCCATGATTGTATAGATAAACCAACTACCGCGTTCATGGCCCTTGCGTGAGTTGGCAAATTCGCTTTTGAGATTGGTAAGTATTTCGTGTAATGTAAACATGCGAGGCTCCGAGTTTGAGTGGAAGTTTGTTTGGGCAAAATAAACCTACCACAATCGGGCCTCGCAATCAACCATAACGTACTGAATTCATAATACTTATAGTAATTTTTAGCAAAATGTCGGTTCGATATTATCAATAATTTCAGCATGTTACGAACGACCCCTGTTTTGCTAACTATTTGTTTTAATTGATTATTTGTTGCGGTCGAGAAGTACTTCCACTTCATGCCGCCACTAAAAAAATGGGAAACTTCAGCATATTGAAATAACAATTTATGTTTTACCGTACGTCCCCCCTATCCGTCCCAGGCCGAAATTAATCTTAAAGTTGAATTTTGTTTGCATATCCGGTATATTCATTGCCATGAAATTGAAGCCGTTCAGACATATTGCCGTCCAGTTGACCCTGATGCTTTTTTTTATAGCCGGTCAAACTTGGAGTATCCATTACAATTGGTGGCTTGGGGCAGTATGATCATTCCACCGTCAAAGAAACAGCAAAAGATGCCTGCTGCACAGAACCAATAACCCCGGTGGGGCAATGCTCTCTTTGCCTGGATATCCCCATCGGTATCGATATGAACACGGTTAGCCTATGGGATCCTCCCCGTTTTCCCAAACAGATTGCCTTCCTTTCCGACATCGCAGATGAAACGCAGCCGTCTCCCCGGTGGCTTGCGGGCCACCTTTCCTTTCACCCCCCCCCATTGATCAATCAACCCCTTGTAGCCCTTCGCACCATTGTACTCATCAGTTGAAGCGCCTCAAAACTATTTTCACATAGCCTGAGATCTCTTTGAGATCCCGGCAATCTTGAGCTGTAATCTAATTTATACCTACTTTGTACGCGGAGGTTCACCCATGCATAAATCGGGCAATGGTTGCTTTCAAAGCTGTGCTTGTGTCGGGGATGTTGTTCGTAACGCTTCCCACCCAGTGTTTGCGGGTCGGAAGGTGTGGAACAGGAAATGGCCCCTTCTTCCAGCATGGCACCGAAACATAATAAAAAATCAATCCCCACGTCGACACCCAACGGACCGGCGTTGACCCTTGAAAATGCGTTGACCCGGGCCCTTAAAAACAGTCCAAAACTGGCGGCATTTGCCATGGAACGTACGGCCCGGTCCTTTGAAACCCAACAGGGCCGGATATCGTCCCAATCCGGAACTCTCCCTTGATGTGGAAAACATCCTTGGAAACGGAGACGTCTCCGATACGGATAGTGCCGAAACCACCATCAGTATCAGCTACCCTCTGGAATTGGGGGGGGAAACGGGCCCGAAGACAGGCCCTCGGGCGCACGGCACAGGAACTGGCCGACCGGGAGTATGACATTGTTCGGGTTGAGGTGTTCGTTGAGACAACGGATCGTTTCATAGCCACGCTTGCGTCCCGGAAGCGACTCGACCTTGCCCGGGAGCAATTCGAGCTTGCCACCAGGGTACTAAAGACGGTGGAGGACCGAATGGCAACCGGAAAAACGGCAACCATCGAAAAGCTGCGGCTTCAGCCCCTTGCTTTCCGAAGCCCGACTTCGTCAAAATCAGGCCAAACAGGAGCTGACAACTGCGCGATTGAGGCTGGCCGCCATGTGGGGAAAAAGCCTTCCGGATTTTGAGCGAGTCCAAGGGACATTTGAAAAAATCGATCCCCCACCGGCCTGGTCGGATCTGGAATTGCGTATTGCTCACAGCCCGGTGCTGTCCCATCGAACCAGTGCCACGAAACAGGCCGATGCCGTCCTAGCCTTGGCACGGACGGAGCAAAAACCGGACATAACCTTAAGCATTGGCGCTAAAAACGATCAGGATTCCGGGGACAGCGCACTGGTCGTGGGACTATCCATTCCCCTCCCCCTCTTTAACCGAAACCAGGGGGCCATGGCGGCGGCGGCCGTCAGGCTCGCCAAGGGAAAAAAAGAGGCCCAGGCCGAACGACGTCGGCTGCGTACGGAAGTGATCAAGGTGTGGCAAGACCTGCGTTCAGCCCACAGTGAAGTGGCTATATTTCGGGACGAAATTCTACCAGCCTCTCGTAAAATATTTGATGCCGTCACCTATGGGTATGAGTCCGGAAAATTCGCTTCCCTTGAGGTCTTAGACGCTCAACGAAGCCTCTTTGATGCGAAAAACCGTTACATTGACAGCCTTACCACCTATCATCAAGCCGTATCCAATCTGGAGCGCCTTATCGGACAGAGACTTTTTTCGGATCCGCAAACTGCTGCTATCATAAGAAGTGAACGAGGTCACCTATGAATAAACGAATTTATTTTTTTGAACTTATCGTTATCCTGGCCGGGGCTACCCTGGTCTGGAATATTTCAGCCAACACTCCGGCCATGGTACACGCGGAAGTATGTACCCATTCCTGCGGCAATCATGGGCCCGAAAAGAAAGTTGCACACACCCAAGAGGAGATCGATGCCTTCTTCGAAGAGGAAAGCCATGAGGGGCACGATCATGAGTCCTCTGCCGAAAAGACGCACCATGAAAAGACCCCCGGCCATGGCGAAAACGATCATGGTTGCAACACAAACAACATCTGCCCGGAACACGGTGTTCCCGAGGCGATCGATGCCCTTTGTGGTGGAGACCATATCGCTGAATTGCAGCCCGGTGACGGGATGATGGTGCGGTTAGCATCACCGGATGTCGCCGCCAAGGCCGGCCTGGTGATGGTTAAACCGAAACCGGTGTCCCTGGCCGGTGGAATCGCCATTCCAGGACGGGTAGCGTTTAACCGCAATCACCTCGCCCATATCACTCCCCTGGCGGCCGGAATCATCCGACAGGTTTTTGTACAGCCGGGATCCACCGTCAGTAAGGAGGATGCACTGGCTGAAATTGCCATGCCGGAAATTGCCTCCCTCAAGGCGCAATACCTCGCAGCCCGGGCGCGACAGGTTCAAGCCAAAGCCGCCTATGATCGGGAAAAAAACCTGCTGGCCAGAGGCATCAGCTCCCGGCAGGAGTTCCAGCAGGCAGAGGCCGAACACCAGGTCACCCAAAGTGCAACAAAGCAGTATCTCCAGCAACTCTTGAATTATGGACTCTCCGGGGAGAGTATCCGTTCACTCTCAAATAGCGGCGATACCAGCGCCGTGGTAACCCTTCGCGCACCGTTAACCGGAACAATGGTGGACGTCAAGACCGCCGTGGGAGAGGCCGTATCCCCGGGAGTTCCCCTTTTCACCGTAGCAAATCTCGATACCGTCTGGGTCGAGCTATCCATTCCTGAATCCCGGATATATCAGGTGCAGGTGGATGCTCCAGTCCTGGCCCGATTTGACGGTCTACCGGACAGGGTCTTCTCCGGTCGTATTTTCCAGGTCAGTGCGGCTATGGACGAGCGCAGCCGAACCCTCAAGGCCTTGGCGGAAGTCCAGAATCCCGGTCACCGACTCAAAGTGGGCATGTTTGGCAGCACGCGCCTGGTGGAGAAAGCCGAAACCAAGGTTCTGGCGGTTCCAGCGGACGCGGTTCAAACAATCGATAGCCTGCAGTATGTGTTTATTTCCCAAGAACCGGATCTTTTTGAACTCAGGCGGGTTCAAACCGGTGTGCAGGAGAACGGAAGCGTAACGATTCCTGCGGGTCTTTCCCCGGATGATCAGGTGGTGGCAAACCAAGGATTTGCGTTGAAATCCGAAGTTCTCAAGGCGCGTCTCGGCGCTTCCTGCGCAGACCACTAAGGAGGGGTTACCATGCTGGAAAAATTAGTTGCGATGGCTTTACATAACCGTCTGCTGGTCGTTCTGCTGTTTGGGGTCATCTTTGGCACAGGCATGTGGGGACTTCTTCGACTGCCTATTGATGCGTTTCCCGACACCACCCCCGTGCAGGTACAGATTAATACCACGGCGCCTGCCCTGGGCCCGGAAGAAATCGAAAAGCAGATATCTCTACCCATAGAACTGGCCGTATCCGGGCTCCCGGGACTGCTTTACGTCCGATCCATCTCCAAATTCGGTCTTTCACAGGTGGTGGCGATTTTCGAAGATGAAATGGCCATTCTCGATTCACGCCAGCTCATCATGGAGCGTCTGGCCGGCGTGGAACTACCCGATGGAATCGGGCGCCCCGAGCTCGGCCCCATCTCCACCGGCCTGGGGGAAGTGTTTCATTACGTTCTGAGATCGGACAATCCTCGGCGAACCATGGATGGACTTCGCACCCTGCATGATTGGGTGGTGAAGCCCGAGCTTCGCAAGGTCTCGGGAGTGGCCGAAGTGAATTCATGGGGGGGACTGGAAAAGCAGTACCACGTGATTGTCTCCCCCGAAGCCCTCATCAAGTTCGGGTTGACCTATGAGGATGTCGCAACCGCCCTACGGGAAAATAACGCCAACGTCGGTGGCGGCATGATCGTCACCGGCGGTCATACCCTATTGGTGCATGGACTGGGACGCGTATCCACCGTCGCAGAAATTGCCGACATTGTCATTGATGCTCATGGCGGCGCACCGGTGCGCATCCGGGACGTGGCCAACGTGGCCATCGGTCATGAGCTTCGCAGGGGTGCGGTATCGGCCGGCGGCACCGGTGAGGTGGTGCTCGGACTCGGTTTCATGCTCATGGGCGAAAACAGCCGGGAGGTAACCACCAATCTGAAACACGCCCTGGAACGGGTCAAAACCGCCCTGCCGGAGGATGTTATCCTGGAAACGGTTTACGACCGGACGGAACTGGTGGACCAAGTGATCGGAACGGTCAAACACAACCTGTTTGCCGGTGCCCTGCTGGTCATTGCGGTCCTTTTCCTGCTGCTGGGAAACCTGATTGCCGGCCTCTTGGTGGCGGCAACCATTCCCATGGCGATGCTCTTTGGGGTTCTGGGCATGCAGGAAATGGGGATTGCCGCCAGTCTCCTGTCCCTGGGGGCCATCGACTTTGGTATTCTTGTGGACGGATCAGTGGTGATGACCGAGGCAAACCTGCGCCGACTCACCGAGCGCCAGGTTGCTTTGAACCGGCCCTTAAGCATCAGGGAACGCTTCGATGCCATCCTTTCATCGAGCCAGGAGGTGGTGCGCCCCATTGTATTCGGCATGGGAATCATCGTACTGGTTTTTCTGCCGGTGCTTTCCCTCCAGGGAATTGAAGGGAAAATGTTCAGGCCCATGGCATGGGCCTTCATCTTCTCGCTTCTCGGGGCCTTGTTCATCGCCGTCTTTCTTTCACCCGTCCTGTCCTTCCAGTTCTTACCCCGACAACTCAAAACACATGAACGCAAGATCGATGGGCTGCTAAAACGTTTTTACAGCACCATTCTTCAGCGCGTCCTCAAATGGCGCGCCGTTTTTCTGTGCACCGTCACACTGGTACTGGCAGTAACGACATTCCTGTCGTTCCGCCTGGGGGGCGAGTTTTTACCACGCCTCTCCGAAGGCTCCCTGGTGGCCAGCGTCGTGCGCTTGGCAGGGGTGTCGGTGGATGAATCCATCGCCTACAACACCCGCATGGAAAAGCTTCTTTTAAACGCATTTCCGAATGAAATCCGTCATGTCTGGAGCCGCCTGGGCAGCGCCGAAGTGGCCACCGATCCCATGGGAACGGAGCTGACCGATATTTTCATGACCCTTCACCCTCGGAAACAATGGACTAAAGCCATCAGCCAGGCGGACCTGACCACCCAGGTGGAAACAGCACTCCACGGTCTGCCCGGAATACGCACCGTACTTACCCAGCCGATCGAACTTCGGGTAAACGAAATGCTTTCCGGTATCCGCGGGGATGTGGGCATCAAGATATATGGAGAAGACTTTACCCGCCTGGTGACGCTGGGCAATGACGTGGAACATGTGCTCCTGGAAATTCCCGGGGCGTCGGATGTGGCCGTAGAGCAAATCACGGGTCAGCCCACCCTGCAGATCGAGGTGGACCGCCAGGCCCTGGCCCGACATGGTGTGGCTGCCAAGGATGTGCTCGACATGGTGGCCGCTGTCGGCACCCCGAAAATCGGGAAAGTTTTCGAGGGAGAACGCTCCTTTCCCTTGGTACTTCGCCTGCCCGATGCCCAGCGCCGGGATCCATCGGTACTCGCGGACACCCTGATCCCCACACGAACCGGGGCCATCCTCCCGTTAAAAACGCTTGCAACGATCCGGGAAGTAGATCGCCCCGCCACCATCAACCATGAATGGGGCCGCCGACTGATCAAGGTCCAGGTAAATGTTCGGGACCGAGATATTGCTTCCTTCGTTGCCGAAGCCAAGGCAAAAATCGGCGAGAAAATCAACCTGCCCGAAGGATACCTCATTGAGTGGGGCGGACAGTTCGAAAATCTGGAAAGAGCCCAGAAGCGCCTGATGGTGGTAGTACCACTGACGCTGCTGCTTATTTTTTTCCTGCTTTACTTCAGCCTCAATCGGCTGGTCGATGTACTGATCATCTACACCGGCATCCCTTTGGCGGCTATTGGTGGGATCTTGGCGCTCTACTGGCGCGGCATTCCCTTCAGTGTCAGTGCAGCCATCGGCTTCATTGCCCTTTCGGGAATCGCCGTCCTGAATGGCCAGGTGCTGGTCTCGGCTATTCGGCGACTTCTGGAGAAGGACGTTCCCCTGGTCGAAGCCGTTGTGGGAGCGGCCAAACAGCGCCTGACCCCGGTATTGGCCACGGCCGTTACCGATGCGGTGGGTTTTTTACCCATGGCAATTTCAGTTGGAGTGGGCGCGGAAGTACAGCGGCCTCTGGCTACAGTGGTGGTAGGAGGGGTCCTCACATCTACCCTGTTGACTCTGTTTGTGCTGCCCACCCTCTATATTATGGTCGGCAACCGTGTAAAACGGAGACATCGCGCCGGGGATGGCAACCAGGTGAAATAATCAACGTGCCGATCGTCAATGCAGGGGAACCGACCGTATCACCATAAAAAACGGGTTTCATTGGATTCGATCCAGAGTCCATTGAAACCCTTAGACATCAAACCCTACTTGCCCAATACTGATATTATCGAATCGGCTTCAAGTGGCTGGACAGCTGGTTTGAAATGGCGACCAAAGCCAAAGGATCGAGGATAGAATTGATCTTCGGCGTTTCACACTGGTCGGGAACCCGGGAAGACCTTTTTCCATTGTTCCTTGTAACCAAGCCTAAGCAATTCTTCTTCCAAAACATCCCGGTGGTCGCCCTGAATTTCAATGATACCCTTTTTTAAACTGCCACCTGTCCCACATTTTTGCTTAAGGGATCTTGCGAGGTTTTTCAGTCCTGCGTCATCAAGAGGTAGACCGCTTATCACGGTCACGCCTTTCCCTTTCCGTCCCTTTGTTTCCCTCATTAACCTGACAATGCCATCCGATTTAGGGACTGATTGCTTTTTCTGACAAATACATTTCACCAAAGGCTTATTGCAACCTGGGCACATTTTACCAAACTCAGTGGCGTACACTATGCCCCCATCCTTATTCTTGGGATTCATGACATTCTTTGCTTTCCTGTTTTCAATTAAACATGAGGGTTTATGCTGGCGCTCTTTAGAAATCTACGGAGTATCCGATCCTTGCATTGGTGGTAGTATTTATAGCCCTTTTTACGGAAAGCGGATACAACGCAAAATATCGTTATTCGTCATCAGTTTGCTCCCCGCGCCCAACCCCGTCTTTCAAATTTGACAGGACATCGATGGTCGGCATGGTTTTTTTAATTTTCTAACCTTGGACTCTTTTATTATTTTCTACCTTTGAGCCTGCCTTTTTTAGGGCTTCGATGCAAACTCGGTCCTGATTTAGATGGCTTTGTCCCTTTCTTATCGGTTCTCCTGCTGCCGGATCGGGATTTGGATTTCAACCCGGTAGTTTTCGCAGTAAAGGTTTGTGAACGCGGTTTTGAAGACTTTCTTTTAGCAACCAGCTCTTTTAATGACTTATCTGCCTTCCTTTCGCTGGACGAGCTATTGGGACGGAAGAGAACAAAATCAGGAACGTCACTACCCTCTGTATATCCGTCAACCTTTTCCACTGGAATCTTCTGTTTCAACAGTTTTTCAATGTCTCGTAAATAAATCCTTTCATCAAAGCTGACCAGGGAGACGGCAATGCCATTGACGCCCGCCCGGCCGGTGCGACCGATACGGTGGACATAATCCTCAGGGGTGCGCGGCATATCGAAATTGACCACATAGGGTAAATTATGGATATCTAGACCCCTTGCTGCCACATCCGTAGCCACGAGGGCACGAATCTCGCCTTTTTTGAACGCTTCTAGGGTTCGTGTCCGGAAGGACTGGCTCTTGTTGCTATGCAGGGCCTCGGCACTGATCCCTTGGGCAAGAAGTTTCTCCGTGAGCTTGTTTGCCCCGTGTTTGGTGCGGGTAAAAACAAGGACTTGGGCCCAGTCTCCCGTGGTGATCAGATGGATAAGAAGGGCGCGTTTGTTTAATGGGTCCACCCGGTGGACTTTCTGGATAACCGGTTCTGCAGCAGCCTTGCCGGGCGTGATTTCGATATGTTCCGGGTCCTGGAGCATCCTTTGGGCAAGCTTCCGTATCTGCTGAGAGTATGTGGCGGAAAACAGCATGGTCCTGCGTTCAGCGGGGACAAGATCTATGATCGTAGAGATCTCATCACTGAACCCAAGGTCCAGCATTCTATCCGCCTCATCGAAAACCAGAAATTCTATTCGGAAAAGATTCAGATGCTCCTTTTCAATGAGATCCAAGAGGCGACCGGGGGTGGCCACAAGAATATCAATGCCGCGCCTCAGACGATCGATCTGGGGATTGATGCGAACCCCGCCATACACAACAGTGCATCGAAGGGACACCCGCCTTGCATAAGTTTTGATGCTCTCTCCCACTTGAAGCGCCAGTTCTCGCGTGGGGGTAAGGACAAGTGCACGGGGATGCCGCTCCCTGCCGCTACGACCCAGAATTTCGACCAAAGGGAGAGCAAATGCGTCTGTTTTTCCCGTTCCGGTCTGGGCGCAGGCGAGGATATCCCGTCCATCAAGAAGCGCCGGAATGACCCGGATCTGAATGGGCGTCGGGTTAAGGTACCCCTTACTCTTAACAGCTTTAAGCAGTTCGGTCCGAAGGCCAAGTCCATCAAATTCGCCGCCCCCCCTTTTTGCGTCGGTCACCACTATCGGCTCCAGGCGGTCAGCTGCGATACTTCTCTCCGCAACCGTGCTAATGTTTCAGGGGAATTAAACAGTTTTCGGCATAGTTCGCATTTACTATAGGTGATGATCTCCCGAGCCTTCATACCGGCATAAGAGGCAATATTTGTTATCCCCATGGTTCTAATGAGATGATAAAGAGGGTCGGTTTCAGCTATTGTGAGAAGCTGATCAACACTACTTTCGTTCAGGTTTCCAAGGTAAAAAAAACTGGTTTCCGAAAAATGGCTCCCTGCATCACAACAGGCGTACATTTTAAGATCCGGCGCAAGATAGGGGTTCATATCACAGCAGTTTGCCTGATAATCAGTAAAAATAAGCCTGCGCTTGAAAAACGCTGCACGCCCTGCGTAGATGACAGGCTCCGGGAAAAAGATGAGATCGTGATTGCGCAGAAGCGCTTCATACGGATCATCCTCTTTGGAAAAATCGGTTACAAACGAAATGAAATAATTTAGACTGTTTTTTTGACAGCTCTCTGCCGCATTCAACACATTGCGCCTGTTTACGTTTTTTTGATGCCACCGTGAGAAGCTCAACCTCAATTGGCAAAGGCCATGCGCTTTCAGCTCAGCCACAAGCCTGTCGGAAATTTCTGCGGTCTTGGCCCAAAAACTATTGGTGACAATTCTCGTATATATTCCGAATTTCCGACACAGGTCTAGAAGCTCTGCCATTTCGTTAAAATACAGAAACGGTTCGCCGGCGGAAAAACTGATGCCGCCAACTTTTGCCCCTGCCATCTCAATAATAATCTCTTTTGCCCGATTATGATCTATCTTCCCGCTGCCACCATCCCCTGCGGCCACGCAGTGCTCGCACTTGATATTGCACCGGGTGGAGTAACCAAAAGCTAATTTACGCATTTTTAATAGAGAGCCTCTCACAGAATAGTGCTACTCGCTTATAACCTCAGCGGTGATAATAGTCACCGGCGCTACAGGAACGTCATCAAACCCCTTTTTACTTCCCGTTTTCACCGCCTTAATTTTATTGACGACACCATGCCCTTTGACCACTTTGCCGAAGACAGTGTAGCCCCACCCTGTTTCCGTCTTGGATTTGTAATTCAACGCTTCGTTTTTTTTCACATTGATAAAGAACTGGGCCGTGGCACTGTGAGGATCTCCGGTGCGAGCCATGGCAACCGTATAGGCGTCATTTTTCAACCCATTATCCGCCTCATTTTGGATGGGTTTTCCCACCGGTTTTTCCTCCATCTCCTCCGTCAGGCCGCCCCCCTGGATCATAAATCCATTGATCACCCTGTGAAAAATGGTTCCTGCGTAGTGCCCCGCCGCCACATATTCAAGAAAATTGGCAACGGTAATAGGCGCTTTCTCATCATTCAGTTCCAAGACTATCTCACCCATGCTTGTCTCAATCTTTACCATTCAAATATTCCTTTCGTTTAAACAAATTGCTAAAATGTTAATCGATTAAATCCTGATGGACTCGCAAAAAGTCAACATATCACAAAAGGGATATCAGAACCCACGAAAATGTTCACTGAAAATCCCGCCTGAAACGATAGCGGACGTCAAGGGGACATCAATGCGTTGTCGCCTTACCGTTAGAAAAAACTACGGTTTCACGTCAAGCGTGAAGACAAGACCTCAGGTACAGATGATTGACATAAAAGCGTCATAATGTAATGGTGTCGTGCATGTTGGGTAATAGGCGATACCATGACAACATTATTTGAAAGATCAATTGGTTACTTAGGCCCTGCGCGACATGGGGTCTTACGGGTTGAAGCGCTTGAGACGTCTCGTTCAATGTCAGATTTATCTTACATCTATATGATGAAGCAAATTGACAATAGTAAGGTCTGGAGGTCGCGGTGAAACGTCACGTTCAGGAAATTTTTCTGGCAATGGCAGCCAGTGGCATTTTTCTCTATGGCGGATGCACAGGTGGTCCCCCTGACGCGATCGGCCTTAAAAACAACAGACTCGCACCTTGTCCGAAATCGCCAAACTGCGTTTCATCACAGGACGATGCAACGGAAGGCGAAGACAGCCGTCATGCCATTTCACCCCTTGTCTATGAAGGCCCCCTGGCGGAAACCCGGCGTCGGTTGATTGACATCATTAATGCGATGAAGCGGACAACCCTTGTTACGGCTGACGAGCGCTACATTCATGCCGAGTTTCGTTCCGCCCTATTCCGATTTGTGGATGACGTGGAATTCTTTTTTCCGGAAGGCCAAAACATCATCCATGTTCGATCGGCGTCACGCGTCGGATATTCTGACCTGGGCGTCAATCGAAAACGGATTGAATCCGTACGCTCAAAGCTATCTAAAAGCCGCGCATCGTGTCCATCGAAATAAAAATTTATTTATAATGGAGTGTACGAATGAACCAGAAAAAACAGTTTAGTTACAATATCAACGTCCGGTACAATGAGTGCGACCCTACCGGGTTTGCCTTCAATGCCAATTTTTTCGTCTGGATCCAGGAAGCCACCGGAAGGTATTGGCGGGACCTTGGGATCGATGTGTTCTCCCTGGCCCAGGGCCAGCAGACATTCATGGCGGTCCATCTGTCTTGCGATTTCAAAAGACCGGTGGCCTTCGGAGATGTCATTCAAATCAGCCCCAAGGTAACAGAGTTGGGTTCGTCCAGTGTCAGCATTCAGTGGGAAATGTTCAACGGGGATACCCTTTCAGCGGTGGGCCGCTCGGTGCATGCTTTTCTGGACCTAAAACGAAAGAAAAAGCTGCCGCTTACCGACGACCTTCGAAAGAAATTTGAGGTGAGTGCATAATCTCAGTAGAGCAAATTTTATTATTGTCTCAGGCAAGCATACTCTCCGTTTTTATCTATAATGTAACACATTAAAAAAAATCAGCATCCAGTCCGGCAGGGTGGTGTGGCCCATGAGGTTGTCAGTAGGCTCCTCTTTCTGAAAATTTAAAATCAGATATCATCGGGCACACATCCCATGGGTATCATTGTTTTAACCAGTGGGTAATGAAGGTTCCCATCCGGGACGAGCGGATGGTTTATGGAATTGTTAGAAACATGCATGTGATAATGTCAACAGAAAATATTTCTAAAGAGAAGAAGTTCTCATACTGGAAAGAATTTGTTTGTGATTATTACATGCAGGCTGATTGCTTTCCCACATCGAATAAAACTTTCAATGCCAAAATTTCAGAAGCCCGTATTGGTAACATAACATTATCCAAGGGGTGGGCTGGTGGGCAGACCTCGTCCAACGTTAACTGCCTCAATTTTCAAACAAATAAAAAATCGGTTTTTATTCTTCAGCAGCTATATGGGAAATCAATGTTTTCCCGTAAGGACCGCGTTGTAAAATTGGGATCAAAGGACATCGTTTGTTTTGACAGTACGACGCCATTCTCACATTACTCAAAGGATGAATACGGGCACCTGTTGATTCATCTGCCCTATGACCTATGGGCAAAACGATTTGGGCATATCGAGCCAATGGCGATGCGGGTGGTGCGCAATACCAGTGCGATGGGCACACTTGCCGGTATGTATTTCCACCATATTTCATTACTATCAAAAAGCATTGATGCGATAACGGCGGCCCGGATTGAGGATGCAACCTTTTCCCTGGTTTCCGCGGTATTGGGAAGTTTGTTGTCGGTTCAGGAGTTAACGCAAAACGATTGCCGGACGGCATTAATGTACCAGGTAAAGGCCTTTATCACGAAGTATCTCAACGATCCCGACCTTGACCGCAAAAAAATTGCAGCTTTTTTCGATATTTCAGAAACTTATTTAACGTCTCTATTCAGTGATGAAAACCAGTCGGTAGATAAATGGATATGGGATATGCGGTTGAAAAAATGCAGACGGGACATTTCTAATCCCTTGTTTTCTGGAAAAAGCTTGAGCGAGATTGCCTTTAATTCCGGATTCAACAGTTTGTCCCATTTCAGCCGGAAGTTTAAAGAGGCATTTAAAATGACGGCATCCGAATATCGCCGAATGCAAGGGTTATAGCGTTCTATTCATTTTATCGATTTATAAGAGTAGATGATGAAAGATTCAGACGATAGCGAAAGAATAATCAATACCGTATGTCATGACCACTGTACCAATGCATGCGTGCTGAAGCTCCATGTGAAAAAAGGAAAAATCCTCCGGATTGAGACCGATGACGGACCCGAGCCGCAATTCAGGGCCTGCCTCAAAGGCCGCGCCTACCGTCAACTGGTGTACAATCCCGGCCGTCTTAAATACCCATTGCGCCGAATAGGGGAACGCGGCGAGGGTAAGTTTGAGCGCATTTCATGGGACGAGGCCTTGGCAACGGTTGCATCGGAACTGCAGCGGGTCAAAGTCCAATACGGCGCAAGTTCGCGGATATTGCTCCAGTCTTCGGGCGATCTGGGCCACCTGCACTATGGCGGGCTCATCGACAGAATACTGATCAGGATCGGCGGCTATACAGGGGTGCAAGGAACTGTTTCGGACAAGGGAACCGATTTTGCGTCAAAGGCCACCTACGGGGTTCCCAGTGCGGTTGCGGCATGTAGCCGGGACAATTTGCTCAAATCCCGATTGATCATCCTATGGGGATGGAATCCGGTGGTGACCCGGATGTATGGGGGGCACATGCCGAAGATTTTCACCCAGATCAAAGAACAGGGGATCCGGGTCGTTTCGGTGGATCCCCGCCACACGGAAACGGCCGCCCTGCTTGCCGATCAGTGGATTCCCATCAAACCCGGTACCGATGCCGCTATGCTGATTGCCATGGCATACGTCATTTTTACAAAGGATCTTCATGATCAAGCGTTTCTCGATACGTACACCACCGGTTTTGATACGTTTAAGGAATACTTCCTGGGCAAGGAGGATGGCCTTGCCAAAACCCCCGCATGGGCAGAGACGATCACCGGCGTTCCGGCAGAAACGATTACCCAGTTGGCGATAGAATATGCCGCCGCCAAGCCGGCGGCGATTATGGATGGTTTTGCGCCTGCGCGTTCCGCCTATGGGGAGCAATTTAACCGGGCGGCAGCAACATTGACGGCAATGACCGGGAATCTCGGCATTGCGGGCGGAAGCGCCGGATGCGGTCCCCAGCAGGTGAGGGATCCGGCCATCAAATTACACGCTTTTGAAGGCGTGCACCGGCAATTGGGAGGCGGCGGCAACCCGCTCGACCTTGTCTCGCCCTTAAGAAACGACTCTGTTGAGTATCAGCACAAGAAAAGAAGGAAAGATTTCAGCACGCCGTACCCGGGTCATTTTTATGTGGGAGGGCCGAGCAGCGCATACCTAAACCGGGTGCGGGTAGCAGACGCCATCTTAAAAGGGAAAAGCGGCGGGTACCCTGCGGACTACAAACTGCTTTATCTTGTCACCATCAACTATCTGAACCAGTACGGCAACACCAACAAAATCGCCGAGGCAATGAAAAAACTGGAGTTCGTTGTGGTGCACGAGCAGTTCATGACGGCCACGGCAAAGTTTGCCGATATTATTCTGCCCCAGAATACGATCTTTGAACGGAATGATATAACGACGTGTGCCTTTCTGCCATTTTACGGCCATCGGGAAAAGGCCATTGAATCAATTGGGGAGTCGAAATCCATGTTTGAAATCGCCACCGGGCTGGCGGCCAAACTGGGCATTTCCGATTTTAGCAAAAAAACAGAGGAAGAATGGCTAAGAGATGCTGTCAAAGGGATTGACGAAATCAAGGACTACGATACCTTCAAGAAAGAGGGCATTCAGCGCGTAAAGCAGGGATCGGTCATTGCGTTCAATAAGCAGATAAACGATCCGGAGAAATATCCCTTTCGGACCCCTTCCGGCAAGGTCGAAATCTATTCCGAGTCCCTGGCGAATATGGAAAATCCAAAGATCCCGCCAATTCCAACATATATTGAAACCTGGGAGAACCGGGAGGATCCGCTATCGAAAAAATATCCCATTCAGTTGACCACCAGTCATTACTGGCGGCGGACCCACAGCAGATTTGACAATGTTCCCTGGATGCGGGAGCTTGAAGCGCAATCCGTATTTATGAACCGGGTGGATGCCCAGCCCAGAGGCATCGAGAACGGCGACAGGGTCAGGGTTTTTAACGACAGGGGCCAAACGATCCTTGTGGCTTCGGTCACCGAGCGGATAATGCCCGGGGTGGTGGATATCCCGGAAGGCGCTTGGTATGATCCGGATGAAAATGGCGTGGACCGGGGTGGGTGTCCCAATGTTTTGTTAAACGACGTTCCTTCACCCGGGGGCGCCTTGTGCACGAATACGGCCCTGGTTCAAGTTGAACGGATTATGGAGAGGGGGGAGGCGGTCTGATGCAGTTAGGATTTTATTTCAACCAGGATTTGTGCATCAATTGCAGGGTCTGTGTCGTTGCCTGCAAGGACTGGCACGACGTACCGGCTGGGCCGGTCAGCTATATCCGGATGGTATCGGTCGAGAAAGGCGAATATCCGGATGTGTCGGTGCATTCCATGTTTACGACTTGCTGCCACTGTGCAAACCCGGCCTGCGTGCCCGCCTGCCCCGTTGAGGCAATTACCAAAAGAGAGGAAGACGGGGTGGTGCTGGTCGATAAGGATCTTTGCAACGGTTGCAAACTTTGCAGAAAGGCATGTCCCTATAACGTTCCTCAATTTGAAAAGAAGAAGAAAGCAAGGATGCAAAAATGCGATTTTTGCTCAGATCGATTGGCGAAAAACAAAAACCCGATATGCGTGGACGCCTGTATTATGCGTGCACTGGATGCCGGTCCAATGGAAGAGCTTCTCGCTAAGTACGGCAGTATCCAGCAGGCGGAGGGGTTTGTGTATTCGGAAGAAGCCCGTCCGGCTATTGTCATCAAACCGAAAAAAGACACGAAACATCGTACGGTTCAAAAGGTTATTGTTTCACCCCCAAGTCCGTCATAGATTCAGTAAAAGGCCCAAGGAGGCGTTTTAAATGGCAACGTCTGAACTTTGCCATAAAGAAATAAGGAGTTACCGCATTGGCGGGGAATCAATCCGGATAAACGGAACTCTTATGACAATAGCAACCCATCTTTCATTTTTCATTCTATTTATGATATAGGAGGAGTAATCGCATGAGCGTAGACGACGAAAATATTTTACAGCTTGAAAAAGAAGTGGCGGACCTTACGGCCCGGCGGGATATTTACAATGCAATCTGCAACTACATGCGGGGCCAGGACCGGCTGGAATGGGAGACGCAGCGAAGCGCCTTTCATGATGATGCAGATGTGGATTGCGGCATGTATCGCGGCAATGCAGATGGTTATACCGATTTTGCCCAGGGCGTCCTGAAAGAGTTTGAATCAAGCCAGCATCTCATCGGGCAGGCCCATATCGATGTTAATGGAAATGAAGCCAGTGGAGAAGTCTACTTTATTGCGTTTCATCGCGTCATCGAAGCAGATAATAATGAGAAGGACCTGATTATCGGTGGGCGGTATATCGATCGATATGAAAAACGTGACGGCAAATGGCGGATATCCAAACGGCGTGAACTGGTCGACTGGGCGCGAACCGATCCCGCAGCGGATTCGTTCATTCTCGAAGAAACGAAAATTTGGCTTGGAGCTCGGGGAAAGGAAGATTTTAGTTCACACCGGGACTACGATAAATAAGAATTTATTTACTTCAACCTGTTGTATCATTTAAACGCTTGGTTAAGGAGGTCATATGATTAAAGGCTTACATCATGTCGCGATTTCTACTCGAAATATGGAAAAACTGTGCCGTTTTTACTGCGACACATTTGGCTTCGAGGTGCTCAGTGAAGTAGACTGGGAATCAGGAACAGAGTTGGGAGACCAATGCGATGGGATCATCGGATTGAAGAACTCATCGGCCAAAGCAGTCATGATTGGTTTAGGCGGGCTCAATCTAGAAATCTTTGAATACAATTCGCCGACACCCAAGCCTAAAGCCCCGGACTGGCAGGTATGCGATCATGGTTATACGCATATTTGCATGGAAGTGGAAGATATTGCCATGGAATATGATCGGCTTCTAAAAGCCGGAATGACGTTTCATGCCCCGCCCTCTGCCGAACCCCAAAATGGTGTTAAGGCAATTTATGGCAGGGATCCAGAAAACAATGTGATTGAAATTTTAGAAATTTTTGAAGAAACCTAACGAATTAACTGCTTTTTAAAGGAGGAAATCGATGAGAGGTGCAATTTATAAAGGTGTCGGCAAGGTTGAATTGGGAACCTTTGATACCCCCAAAGCCGGGCCCAACGATGTCGTTGTCAAGAATATGCGCGCCGGCATCTGCGGAACGGATCTCCATGCATATCTTATAGAAGGTGAATCTGTAGGCATACGGCCGGATCATCAATTTGGGCATGAAATGGTCGGCTATGTTCATGAAGTCGGCGAAAACGTCACCGGGATTGAAAAAGGGAAAAAAGTATTCGTAAATCCGGTGACCTGCAAGAAAGCCAAAGAAGGGTATTCAGCAACTGAAATGGCGGATATGGCGGGGGCTTTTTCAGAGTATATTTTAGTGGAAGATGCCCAAATCGACTACAATGTGTTTCCATTATCTGATGCGTTGGAATACGACAGGGCGGTCTTGATAGAGCCAATGAGTGTTTCTATGCACGGTGTGAACACGGCTTCCCCAAAACCCGGCGAAAAGGCGATTGTTTATGGAACAGGGACCATTGGTCTGGGGGTGCTGATTGAGCTGAAAGCGGCGGGGGTGGAAGAGGTTATTGTGTCCGATATCTCTGACAAAAGACTTGCCATTGCCGAAAAACTCGGCGGCATTCCATTTAATTCCCAAAAGGGAGATCTTATTGCCTTCGTAAAAGAAAAATGGGGTACCAATCTGGGTATCATGGGTGAAGAGACGACAGACGCCGATATTGTCATCGACTGTGCGGGACCGAAAGGGATATTGGAAGAGTTCATGGCATCGGCAAAGGTAGGATCCAGATTTGTTATCATCGCATTGGGGACTGCCCCGGAACAAATTGTCCCCCTGGAAGTGGTTCTCAAAAGTGTAAAGATTATGGGATCCTGTGCTTATGCCCCTGAGGATCACAAACAGGTCATTGACCTCTTAAACAACAAAAATATCCTTGTCGAACCGATGATCACCAGCAAGTTTGGTTTATCTGAAATTGACAAGGCGTTTGAAACCGCCTGCGACAAGGAAAATTCGATCAAGGTTATCATCGATCACGAACAGTGATTGACGGCGCACATGCCAACGAACGGCAGTCGACTTTCAGCTGTCGACTGCCGGGGCTCTTGGCTTTCCAGCGCGGCCCTGTCAACCTCACGGGGATTTAAAAACCATCAGATAGTTATATTGACCCACGTCCGCGGTTTTTTCTTTTCTGAACCCCTATGCGGTGACCATTTTGTCGACATCATCTTCTGACAACCGGATATGAATCGGTGGCCCGGGCGGTCCGTCAATTTTCTTGAATTCAAGGATGGCGAGGCGACCACCGGGTTTGAGCAGAGACCGGATATCTTTCAATACGGGATCTGCCTGGTGTGCCTCTTCAAAATCATGGAGTACGGTGGCCAGTAAACACACGTCAACACTATGGTCATCCACTTCAATCTCGTGTTGGGTCGCATCAGCCAACAACGGCATCACATTGAAAATTCCCTTTGCCTCAAGATGCGCGTCCAATACTGTTAGCCCCTCTTCCCAAAGATCCACAGCATAGACCAGTCCGTTTTCACCGACAATGTCGGAAAGATAAAGGGCATAATCCCCCTTTCCACAGGCCAAATCAAGCACGACGGATCCCGGTTTTACGGGTAACATCGTGGCCAGTTTTTCTTTATCAATGAGGTCGAAACTGCTTTTACCCGCTCCTTTGGGTTTTTTAGGGGGCACGTCGCTCATGGGAAATCACTCCTTTGAAGTTATTTTGCAGCCAGGGTGCGATCAATCGCGGTCGCAATTTCTTTTGAAAAATCGGCGATCAATTGGCTTAACACGGGAATCATGGCGTCTACTTCGGAAACTGTCAATGATTTCTTGAAGGTGGATTGTTTCTGAAGGATGACTTCTTTTTGTTTACTCTCAATTACTTCCCACTTGGCGGAAAGGATGGCCTCCCCCTTTAGGGGACTGTCAAACTGAAGCACGGTTATCCGTATCTGATAGTCCGGCAAACTGCCCACCCAGGGGTAGGCCCTCACCTGATACCCGGCCAGCAGCTGTGACAAATTTTCAGAAAGAACCCGGGGGATATTGTGTGACAGGGGTTCTGCCCAGTAGGAAAAGGAGTTCACCTTGATCTCCGTATTGCTGATACGGGTGATCACCTGCCGGCGATCGAGGAGCTTGGGAATCGATACCGGACCGATGCCGAGCCCCGTTATTTTATCATTGCTTTGCGGGGTTGATGGTTGTGAATGGGATGTCATGGAATTCAGCATAAAAAACCGGGCGGTTTGCCGTCCCCCACCGCCGCCCAGGTTGACACAGCCATACACAAGAAGCACCGCCAAAAAAATAAAACCGAAAGATAACCGTGCACGGATTGCCATTATGGAGTTCCTCCTGATACGCTCTTCCCGCGAATCAATGCGTCCGGGTACTGTTCAAGATAGTCTGCAAGGGCCCGTAGGGACCGGGCCGCATTCGCTATTTCTTCAAGTGCTTCCGTCAGCTGGTACGGCAGTTGGGCATTGTCTTCCAACATCCCGCGCACTGCAGTGAAGGTGCCTTCTGCCTGGGCAAGGACACCACTGGCCGAAGCAGACGTATTTTCAAGCGCCGATGAAATGACCTTTACCTGGCTGTTGAGCCCGGTCATCAGATTTCGGGTCTCTTTCAGGGTGCTGCCAATGTCAGCAGCCAGCGCATCAAGCCGCTGGTCCGAGTTACCCACCAATTGACGGATATCCTTCAAGGTCCCGCTCATGTCCGCTGCAATCGGTTCTATATGGCGGTCAACCTTCTGGACAAGCTGCTGAATCTCTGTGAGCGCCTTGTTCAGGTTGCGAACGCTTTCTGAAATCTCTGGTTGATTAACGGTCCGCTCGATCCCTTCAAGGGCCAGGGCCAATTTCGTAAACAGTTCTTCAAACGGTATTTTCTTAAGCGTTCTGGAAACCATCTCCCAATAAGACGGAACGGTCGGGATTTCCGGGCATCCAGTTTCCGTACCCCCCAGTCGGGCCGTTTCTTCAGGATGAAAATCAAGCTCCACCATCAGTTGACCGGTTACTAAACTCTGCAATTCAAGCTGTGCACGCAACCCTTTAGCCACCAATGCCTGTAATGTTTTCACAACGGTAAGCCGCCCGCCATTGCTAATCCCGGGCATTCGATCAGGTTCAATTTCTACAGTCACAGGAATTCTGAATGTGTTTTGCTTTTCATCATATTTCAGCGCGATATCAGAGACTTTCCCGATATTGACCCCTTTAAACACAACCGGTGCGCCCAGGCTGAGACCCGTCACCGATCCTTCAAAATACATGATGAATTTGACCTGTTTGGTCAAAAACCGCCCGCCGCCGAAAATAAGTATCCCAACGATCACCAGTGCCACGGCCCCAAGTACAAACGCACCGATCGCCGCCCTGTTGGCCTGTTTGCTCATAAGATCTTCCTCTGGTCCCTTCCGCTTTTCAACCTGTCCCGTATCTGGCCTGTCATGCAACCTCTCCCCGCGTCAGAAATTTTCGAATTTTGGGTTCTTCGGATTCCTCCAAGAGCCGATGGGGATCCCCGGTTGCAAGCATGGTCCGGGCGTCTGCATCGAGAAACACCGAATTATTACCAATGGCAAAAATGCTGGCAAGTTCATGGGTCACTACCACCACCGTGGTTTCCAAGCTGTCCCGTAATTCAAGTATCAGTTCATCAAGAAGCCGGGCACTAATGGGGTCCAGCCCGGCGGACGGTTCATCAAAGAACAGAATCTCCGGATCAAGCGCCATGGCCCGGGCAAGTCCGGCCCTTTTTTGCATCCCCCCGCTAATTTCAGACGGATAAAACCCCTCGTACCCTGCCAGGCCCACAAGGGACAGCTTCAGGGCCACCAAGTCCCTGATGTCATCGGACGCCAGGGTGGTGTATTCAGCGATCGGTAGGGCCACATTCTCCGCCAGGGTCATGGAACTGATCAGGGCACCGCTTTGAAACAACACGCCGATGCGACGCCGCAGGTGCTCCCTTTCTTCAGGAGACGCCTCCCAGTAGCTGATGTCTCCATACCGAACGCGCCCCTTGGCCGGCGGCTTTAACCCGATGAGATGACGCAACAAAGTGCTTTTACCACAACCGCTCCCCCCCATGATAATAAAAATGTCGCCCCGGTTGATTTGAAAGTCCAAATCCCGCTGGATTACAAAATCCCCATAGGCCATGGTCAAATCCTCAACGGTGATATGGGCCTCTGGAAATGATTTCAAAACGCTATTCCGCTCTACTTTTTTCATACGCGACTATTTAGATGGAAAATCATATCCCTATCACGTCACACAAAATGGTAATAATCGCATCCGCGACAATAATCAGTACGATACCTGTCACCACCGCAGACGTGGCGGCCTGCCCGACGGCCGATGCACTTCTCCCGCACTGCATTCCCCGAAGGCAACCGGAAATGGCCACCAGCATACCAAACACAGCGCTTTTAAAAAGGCCGATACCGCAATCGGTCATTGAAACCGCGTGGCGTGTTTTTTCATAATATTGAAGCCAGGTCACATCGGGCATGTTCACCCCCACAATCGCCCCACCCACAACGCCCATCAGATCAGCATATACGCACAGCAGCGGCATCATTAAGACAAGGGCAAGCATCCGTGGCAACACCAGAAATTCAATGGGTGAAAAGCCCATGGTCGAAATGGCATCGATTTCTTCATTGACCGTCATGGTCCCCAACTGGGCGGCAAAGGCGGCGCCGGTACGGCCTGCCATAATGATGGCCGCCATCATGGCCCCCATCTCCCGGGTCATGCCAATGCCCACAAGATCTGCCACAAATATCTGGGCGCCAAACATCTTCAGCTGAATGGCGCTCACAAATGCGAGAATCATCCCGACCAGGATGCTGATAAGGGAAACAATTGGCAACGCCTGGGCACCACACTCCTGCAGCAGTAAGAAAACGTCTGACTTCCGGAAACGGGCTTTTCCCTGGCATAACTTTAAAAAAGCCACCACCGCATCCCCCAAAAACCCCAGCATCTCCAATGCTGCGTTCATCTGCGCAACGGCCGCCTTTCCCACCCGGGGCAGTAACGCCACTGTTTCTTCACGCGCTTGCGTCTCTTCTTCTTTTGGGACAGCGGATGCCAGGGCCAGAAGCCGCCTAATACCATCGGGCAAACCATCCGTTACCAATTCAATTTCTTCCGCTGCACAACGGGATTGGAGCTTGGTCAAAAACGACAGCAGACTGCTGTCCCACCCTGTAAGCCGGTCCGCGTTCAAAAAAAGCTGCTGGGATCGAAGCGGTTGGGCAAGTTCTTTCATAACAGAATCTGTCGCCGGTATCCCGTGCACGATATTCCAGTTACCACAGATGCTCAGGACTGAACGTGTGTCCGCCTGACGATCCAATTGAAGCTGTTCTTTTTCATTCTCCAACGCCATAAGCTGTTCTACATCAACCTATCTGCATACTGATGAGCATAAACGGAAGTAAGCCCGCCGCCAGGAAAAAAAGCACGATTCCGCCACCCATTGCAAGGGTCGTAAGACTAAACGCGATCAACCATTCATTTCGAACCTGGGCTGGTTGCCTGCCGACAAGCCGGGACAGGATGACCGCCAGGACAGCCCAAACCAGGGGGAGCATAATTAAAAACGGTCGTATTGAAAAGGCGATTGTTGTCAATGTTGGCAGCGCCATTAGCGTATCTGACGGGGGATACACCACGAGCCGGTTGTGCGCAAACCCGCTCACCGCCAAAGCCCCGGCCCAACAGATGAACATAAGGACCGAATTCAGTATAACCGTAACACGCCACATTATCTACAGCCTAAACCGGCTGTCAGTTGACAGTCAAGAGTCGACAGTCGACAGCCTTTAGCCAAGGTACACGCTTTGGCGTGGATGTTTCTGATATGAGGTCTAATAGGGTACACCTCATTTCCTTCCGATCTGAAAGAGTATTCTGGACATTTATTTCTGGCGAAATTCAAAAAAGCTGCTTCCTTTTTTCATCTGCAGGTGACGAATATCATGGTCTTTGCTCAACTCCTTAAGCAGCAACACCAGCGGTTCTCTTCCGGTATAATAGGTTTTTGGAGGCCGGATTTGCTTTATTTCGGTGTCACCCCGCATGATATGGTAGAGCATGAAGTCCTCGTCTGAGGCACTTTCCATCCCATAGCGCGCGCGCAATTTCTCGATGGAACCTTCCTGGGCCTCTATCTCCTGCTTTCGTTCGTATTTTTCCTTGAGGATTTTGGCGTTGGGATGGCTGAGAAACCTGTCCTTAACGTTCGGGTCCATCCAAGGGACCCCGGCATCCTCCCACCCCCAAACCCCCAACGCCGTTTCAATCATGGAATCGAGGACCTCTTTATACCGCTCTCCGGTGGCCACGTTCACGGCGGCCTGGGACACAATAAACTGAGACGACGGTGTAATCATAATCGGATATCCGAGGTCAGCAATGATTTGTACGACTTCGTCCAACACTTCATTCAGTTTGTCGGCAATGCCCAGCTGACCGAGTTGCTCCCTTAAATTGGAGATCACCCCGCCGGGCACCTGATGCGTGTATACACCATGATCATATTCCAGCGGAACCCCAATGGGAAGATCTTCCAACTTGGCAATTCTCTTCAACCGCCTTTCCGCTTCTTCGATTGCTTCCACATGGGTGATATTGTGCTTTACGCCCAAGACCTTTGCATTGTGCATCGCATTATAGATCGATATGTGGGAAGATCCGGACGCCAGGGGAGGAATACAGGTATGAACGCCATCAATCCCCAGTTTCATTGCTTCCACAACCACCCGCCCCTGGTTGGTACTCATACCGTGGGTGTGAAGCTCTATGGGCACGCCCTTTGCTTCCTTCTGGATCGCTGGCAGCAGGGTTTTGAGCCGTTCCACCGTCAGTAGCCCACCGGCATCTTTGAGCCAAAACGCATCGGGCTTGTAGGCCATAATCCGCCTTGTCAAGTCGGCGTAATAGGTGTCGGTGGTTCGGGGAGAGGGGTAATAGCAGATACAGGGCTGAAACTCCAACCCAAGTCCCCTGGCCATCGGGATGACCCATGGAAAATGCCGGTCGAGTTCGTTTCTCGTATTGGCCATATAGTTGAAACGGTCCGCCCCCGTGGCCCGGAATGTTAGCGAATAATACATCCTGACCACCGATCGCATCTCGGCCTCGCCCACCAGGTCCAGGCAATCCATCAGCACCTGAATCTTCTTTGTTTTTTTAATCTTCCGGCCGAAAAGGTGGGCAATGTCCCATGGGTTTTCCTTTAAAAAGCGGACCTGGTGTTTGGCATTCATGGCATTGACCGGTAACTCGATACGGCTGTAACCGGCCTTGTCCATTTCTCCGGCCACAGCATCATGAATACCGTATGTCATCTTCATTGCCCACAGGCTCTGGGCACCATCACGAAGGGTCGTATCGTAAAAATAGACTTTCTTGTCAGGGGTACTCATCTCTCAGCCTCTCCAGTTTATCGATCACTGTTTTCTGTTTCAGGTTTACCCTTGGTTGTCAAAAACCGTTCCATGCAGAAAGCCTGAATTACCACTGTTTTTTTTAATAATTTCGGGATGATTCAGATTGAATTCATGGTACACATTATTTATAAACCCGTCAAGATGGAGCGTTAGACCCTATATCAGAAACATCCACGCAGGTAAGCACCCTAAAATCAGGGCATAAACTCCGAAAGCGTGTATCTTGGCAGAAGGTTGTCGCCTGTTATTAAAAATTGCCCCAATCCTTGACTGTTGACTGTCGACTGTTGACTGACAACTTCCGGCTTTGCCGGGTTAAGGTAAGCCGATCCTTCCGGAAAACGGTCATCGGAAAACCCTCGGTCCGCCCAGGCATTCGCCACGCAAGGCCCTAAAGCTCTTGCAATGTGATGATGCATAGTTGCGATAGACTTATTTTCGGTTTATTTTCACATACGCAAAAAAGCACTCTGAAAACAGAAATTTGGAAGGAATAACAAAAAATGGAAAAACGAAGATTTCAAAGTAGCTAAAAAACGTCTGGAGAAGCATTTTTTTCGGTAAATTCCCAACGCGGGGACCTTGCAGCATGCAGGGGATATCTCCAAAACCAGGCCAATTTCCTTTTAAGAAGGTTAGAAAACCAGACCCTTCAGGATAAAGTAATGACCGTTTTTATTCGGATACTGTAACTCATTCTCTTCAGAAGTATTCCCCCCCTTTGGGATAGGCACCCAAATCCCGCAAGGGGGGGCCGTCCCATTTTTGATAGGGGCCATCTTCCACGAGTCTCTTTGCAACCTCGGGGATACCGAGACGCTCACAGGTCTTTCGGGTGGGACGACCGGTTGCCGGATCGTACCCCCCTTTTTCATACCAGGCCCGTACCAGCGCCATATGAACTTCTCTCTCCAATGCCCCCTCCGGCGTGCTTTTAAAATCTGGATGTTGAGGCAGCCTATCCTCTTGGACGGTGATTCCCTGGCGTGCGTTAAAAGCGCGCTCGACGGCCCCCACGCGATCTGATACCGCCTCAACCATCTTTGCCGTATATGAAACGCCAGTGGCTTTGGTCAGCATCTCAGCCAATCCTTTAAACAGCCCTCCCTTCCATACGAGGGGCAACGCACACGTCCACGTATTCACAGCCCCTTTGCAACGGCCGATACAGTCCGCTATGGTGGTGACCCTTTCACCGTGGATGAGAGATGCAACCGGGTCATCACTGATAATGCCATCGGCCACAAGTGCTTTAAGAACGTCCTCATCGGAGTTGTCCCCGGCAGCCCAGCTCCGACCTCGTAAATGATCGGCGCCACGGGTGGCAATGGCATGTGCCAGGGAAAAGAGGCCAGCAGGATAAACGCCACGGCCCAATCCCTTCACATGGTAGCAAAAATCCATGGCATTTTTGCCGACAATTTTTGCCAAGGAGTACATCCCTTCGGCGATAAGATTGCCAAAGCCTTCCCGCATCACCGTCTTGTGAATCAATTCCACTTGATCTTCCACGTTTTCCCAGGAGAGATCGAGGCCACCCGTCATCCTGTCATTGATAATACCCCGCGTATACAGGTCCTTGGCCAATGCAATGGTATTACCGATGGCAACGACATCCACACCGTAGGCATCGCAAAGGTTTTCCATTTCCATGATGGCGATGGGATCAAACACGCCACAGTTGGTACCAAGGCAATAGATCGCCTCATATTCCAGCGCCTCACCGATCTCCCCCTTACGTCTTCCCCCTGGAATTCTATAGTAATTTTTACATTTAACATGGCAACTCTGGCACCCTGCGCGGCCAATTTCATATTCTTTCCATGCTTCCGGATGCAATGCCGGTGGAATTTCGTTAGCAGGCATGACGCGCTCGGAATTCTTCAGGCCTGGAAACCAGTGGGTCACACCGTAATGAGACCCATATGCCGCGGCCACCCTCTGCTGTACCCGGTCTTTTGTCAGAAACCGTTTGTCTTCCTTGGTAAGGGCGATATAGCCTTCGCGGTCAAAGAGTTCCGGCCCGCCTGTGCCCCGGAGCACAAGTGCCTTCAATTTTTTGGATCCCCACACCGCACCACTGCCCCGCGCAGCCGATGCATATTTATCCACAATGGTGGACGCCTGGCGTACAAGGTTCTCCCCGGCCTGACCAATGGTAGCAACACAGACCCCCTTGCCGTGACGCTTCATGAGTATGTCGGTGGTGTCCCAGGTGGTAAGCCCCCACAGGTCATCAGCGGTATGAAAAGAGATTTCACCGTCTTCAATCAGCAGGTACACAGGTTTGGGTGAAACACCCGCCACCACAAGTTGATCATAACCGGCCCGCTTCATGACGTTGGCCATGGCGCCACCGACATTGCCGTCTCCTAAAATACCGCTGTAGGCAGACAGGGTGCTGACATGAAGACGGCTGGAGAGTCCCAAAGCCGTGGCTGTTAGAATACCCGGCGCAAAGCAGAGGAGGTTTTGGGGCGCCAAGGGATCAACGCCGGGTCCAACCTGATCAAAAAGCGTTTTTGCGTTGAACCCTCGCCCGCCCAGAAAGCTCTTGGCCACATCAGGGCTCAATGTCTTCTTCTCGAAGGCTTGATTGGTCAAGTCCACATATAGCATCGTTCCACACCATCCGAACATAAACACCTCCTTGTGCGAATGGAATCCAGCACCCGTTGGGCAAAAGCGATTTTCTAAATCACCGCAATGCCCATCCAATCCGATATGGAAAGCAGGGGGACATCCTCCCGCAAGCGAACACCTTAAGACCATGATACGCAAATGGATTTTGTTAAGTCAATTAAGGTTTTCGTTCAAACACTACATTAGGAAAGGCATCTGGCTGTCAGATAAAGAAGAATCGTAACTCATACGCCTCAAACTCAGAATCAGGGATAGTGCCGGCCAAGGCCATTTGAATAGCAACCAGAGGATTCACGCCTCGATTTGCCATGGTCTGAAGATAGCTTGAGATCCTGCAGTAAGCCCGAGCATATTCCTCTTTTCTGAAACAGCCGGAAATTTTCTGTTTCACTTTTGTCATGCGCAAGTCTCGCTCAGCCCTGTTATTGGTAAAAGGAACATTGGGATCCTTAGCAAACAGCAATACCGCTGTTTCATGTTTCTGTAATCGCTCCCAAAGGTTGTGCGCATCGGATTTGGCCATCCTACCGCGTTTCCCTTTTGGTTTTGGTGGAATATTGGGCAACGGGAGTGTTCCAAAAAAGTAGGTCCAGCAAAACGGGCGATGTAAATATAAATAATAATAACAGTATGTTACAAATAGTCTAGACATTCTAGTGTTTTTTATCTATCATTTCAAGAACTTGTAAATACAGGAGGAATGATGGATAAAAAGGATCATGTCAAAAGTATCAAACAGGAAATCGAAGACGCCATCCAGGAATTAGAGCAAATAAAAAGCCAAAGTTCCAAGATTCTTTGCGCGGAGGAACTTGAGAATTTTGAAAAAGACATTGCTAAAAAGACAGCGAGACTGGCCGGTCTTTTTACCGCAAAGGTGATACAGGAGTCGCTTGATTCTGATGAGATGTATGAAAAATCAAGCGCACTGGTTAAAAACATGCCACATAAGATGAAAAACCAGGGGTTGCGTGACGTAAACATAACAACGGCCTGTGGAGAAGTTGTTACAGTGAAAGCGGCCTACCACACAAGAAAGAAGAAAGGCCGGGGGAAGAAAAAAAAATCATAAACGGCGTCTCTTATCCCGGGCTTTTCCTTTTGGGCATTTATGATCGTTTATCGCCGGGACTGACATCGGAGATTTGTCTAATCGCTACGGTAGTCGCGTCGTTCCAGGAAGCAAGCAATCTCATGCGGGATCGAGGTGTTGATATCGACGCCAAGAAAATTTGTGAGATGACAAGACGGTATGCCCGCCGGGCAGAATATGTCAGGCAAACTTCAAACGCAGTGGCAGGCGAGACTCTGGCCGGACGCCGTGTTGTGGTTTCGACAGACGGCGGACGAATTCGGATTCGCAGAAAGAAACGCGGACCAAAAACCCAAAAGGGACGGAGTCGGTATACAACGAATTGGCGAGAGCCAAAACTACTGATTGTGTATACGGTCGATGAAAAAGGTGAAAAGGATGCCTCATTTTACCGATCATTGAAGGGACAATGAAAGGTCCGGATGCGGTATTTGGGTTGATCAAATATTATCTCAAACAGCTGGCGGTAACGAAGACCGAAAAGGTTCTTTTCGTGGCAGACGGAGCGCGTTGGATCTGGAACCGGGTTCCGGAATTGATGAAAGATTTGGGGCTCTCCGCCTCACAGTTCTATTCCCTTGTGGATTTTTTCCATGCTGTTGAACATTTGGTAAAGATAGCGGATTTGAGAACCGGTTGGAAAAAAGTTGAACGGAACGCCTGGGTCAAAAAGCATCGCCGTCTTTTATTACAGGGCAAGATAGGCGATGTGATCAGTTCGATTCAAAGCATATGTAGAGGTCGAAAAAGCAAGAAACTGACATGTGAAAAGAATTATTTTGTAAGAAACAAGTGCCGTATGAATTATGATAAAATTTCGTCTGTAGGTCTGCCAATAGGAAGCGGTGCGATGGAAAGCGCAATAAGAAGAGTTGTAAACTTACGCCTCAAAGGCGCTTCTATCTACTGGCTGGAGGAATCAGCGGAAGCAATGTTGATGCTCCGCTCTTTTTACAAATCAGGCCGCTGGAATATACTTAATAAAGCTGCTCTTTCAGTGAGTTATGAGATTTTAACCTGATCCCATTTATTTGGAATCCGCCCTTGGGCAACTCTTTGCCCCCTCGTGTGAGGATATTTCGATAGCGTTTTTGCAAATTGGTATACTCCTCATCGGAAAGGCACTTTTCTTTACGATCCGCAACAGTGCGACATATTTCCTGCAATAGCTTTTTTATATTGCGCGCCCATCTGTACTGGTTGGAGTCTATGATGAACGTTAGCTCCCTCAACAGGTGCGAACCACAAAGCCCGTGCCCGCAGTGATCGTACGATAAATATGATGCCCAACAATCATGAATTATGACTCCTCCATACCTGGGGATTATATCCAATCCGACAATTGCGTCATTGCCCCGCTTGCGGTGAAGGAATTTCAATGTCACTTCACCAGATGAATACACATGAATCCAGTGATTTTTCTTTTCAACCCGAAACGAAGTTTCATCTACGTGAACCGATGGTGCCTGGAGAAGGCTTTTCGTTGCCGAGGCTTCCCATGTTTCGAGCGCCAAATAAAGACGCATAACATACTTGAGTAAACTGGCTTCGGAAATAACCGTGTCGATCATAGCGGCTATCTGCTTTTGAACCCGGTTCAGAGCGACCATTTGGCTTATAATCAAGTGAATGGCAAACGCCTTGATCCCGTTTCCGTATTGAAGCTTCCCCGGCATATCTTCCGGAAAATGCCCTTTAACCGTAGCTTCACAATTAGGGCATTGTTTTATCTCTGCATCAACATGCTCAACAACTTTTTCAAAAACGATGTCGATTTTTGTCCGTCGCTCATGCTCGGTGCAGGGGGTATTATCCAGCTCAGCCCCACAGATATCGCATGTGACGGCCTTTGCGACTTTAACGGTTTCTTATTATCCGTCTATTGCCAATCGTGCCTGCAACCTTCCGTCCTTTGCCGTTAGTTATAGAATTCGATAGGCTCGTTTCATCCTTCGGTGTCTGCGATGATGGCAAACTTGAATTTTTGCTGTTCTTGCGAGTCTTTTTCTCCAAGAATATAGACAATATCAAGTCGACTACAACCAAAAGGCTGTTCATCAAAACACGTGTCTCAGACGACACCTTGCCTTCTGAGCAAAGCCTTTCGAAATCATTTTTCAGGCGATCAACTTCGTCGCGAATACTTGTCTTATCAACGGTTGCCATGGTGACTACCATACCACAGCTTTTTTCGGCCTCGTGAGAGCCTGTATGGCCGGATATCTCGAGGTGATCCGTCAAATACCATTGAGTGACCGCTAATCATGATCGATCAAGCTGCCTGCTGGCGTTAATCTACTTGTTTTTATGAGATTTCAGAAAGTTAATTTTCTTCTCAAAAAATCATGTCAAGCCTTTTTTTACTTCCACTTGATTTTTTGGGGTGTTAGCAGTTACTTTTTTTCTTCCCCCGGCCTTTCTTCTTTCTTGTGTGGTAGGCCGCTTTCACTGTAACAACTTCTCCACTGGCCGTTGTTATGTTTACGTCACGAAACCCCTGGTTTTTTATCTTATGTGGCATGTTTTTAACCAGTGCGCTTGATTTTTCATACATTTCATCAGAATCAAGCGACTCCTGTATCACCTTTGCGGTAAAAAGACCGGCCAGTCTCGCTGTCTTTTTAGCAATGTCTTTTTCAAAATTCTCAAGTTCCTCCGCGCAAAGAATCTTGGAACTTTGGCTTTTTATTTGCTCTAATTCCTGGATGGCGTCTTCGATTTCCTGTTTGATACTTTTGACATGATCCTTTTTATCCATCATTCCTCCTGTATTTACAAGTTCTTGAAATGATAGATAAAAAACTCTAGAATGTATAGACTGCTTGTAACATACTGTTATTATTTTTTATATTTACCTCGCCCGTTTTGCTGGACCTACTTTTTTGGAACACTCCCTTCAATACCGTTTGATCCCGTGCTTGCGCATCCGGTTTCGGAGCGTCGATGGGTTCAACCCAAGCAGCAACGCAGCGCCCTTTGTTCCCTCGATTCGCCATTTTGTTTTTTCGAGTGCCCGCAAAATAAGATCGCGTTCCGCCAGTTTAAATGGTGGGATCGACGCGTCCTCACGCCTTGTTTGAATAGGAGGTTGTTCAGAAGAAGCGAGGTTATTCATTAGATGCAGTGTATGGCCCTGGGTGTTTACTACGGCACGCTCGATGACATTTTCAAGTTCCCGGACATTGCCAGGCCACCGGTAATTTTGTAAGGCCTCCATTACATTGACAGGAATCTGGTTGATCGCTTTGCCCATTTTTTTGCCGAATTTATCTAAAAAAAAGCTGACCAGTAGCGGAATGTCTTCCTTTCTCTCCCAAAGGGGCGGTACGGAAATCGGAAAAACATTCAAGCGGTACCAAAGGTCCTGCCGGAACCGCCCGCTTCTAACTTCTTTCTCAAGATCACGGTTTGATGCGGCAACTATTCTCACATCAACCCGAAGGGTTCGGGAACTTCCGAGCCGCTCAAACTCGCCCTCCTGAAGCACCCGCAATAGTTTGGCCTGGGACTCCAGTGGCAACTCACCAATTTCATCGAGGAACAGGGTGTTCCCATGGGCCAGTTCAAAACGCCCCACCTGCCTGGCCTGAGCGCTGGTAAAGGCGCCTTTTTCATGCCCAAACAATTCACTTTCGATCAAGTTGGCAGGCAGGGCTGCACAGTTAACTTTTACCATCGGCCGGGTGTTTCGCGGGCTTTCGTCATGAATCGCCCTCGCAACCAATTCCTTTCCCGTACCGGTTTCACCCAAAATAAGAACCGTCACATTGGTGGGAGCGATCTGCTGAATTTTCAGCAACAGGTGTTTAAACACCTCACTTTGACCAATCATATTATGGGAGTTATGCTCCATATCGATCTCTTCCCGGAGGTAGGTATAATCAGCCTCGATTTGCTCCTTTAATTTTTTTATCTCCGAGAAAGCGTTCTGTATTTCTAAATCCTTTTGTTTGCGCGCCACTGCATTGGCAAAAACTTCCCCGATGCGCTGGAGTTGCTGGACCAGTCCATCCGGCCAGGCCCGCTTTGCCCGCAGCCTATCAACCGAGAGAGACCCAAGAATGAGTCCCCCGGCCCTTATTGGAACGGCAATGTGGGATTTGGTTCCAAGCTTGGAAAAGCTTTCCTTATCTTTTGCAGCCGCAACCGGTAACTCGCTTAGATCCGAGAATTGAACGAACTCCCCCCGGTCAATTCGATCGAGAATCCAGGGGAAATGAGCTCCGATATCCACCACGAATTTCGGTAAAAGATCAATCCCCTTATTCGACCAGGAGTGAACGATATGTGTCCTGTTTTTGTCTTTTGAAAGTTGGGAAAGGTTACAACGATCTGCGCCTATGAATTCTCCGATTTGCTGAAGACCATTTTCAATGGTGTTGTCGATTTCGCTGGTCGGAAGATTCGTGTAGGCGGTTGATATCTCAGAATATAGTTTTTCAAAGGCAAGCCGTTCTTCCAGTTTGATCTGCGATTGTTTGCCGGCTTGGGCCTGATGCCTTAAGTCTTTGACCTGATTCTCCAGCTCATACACGCGGCGTTTCAACGCCTGGATCTGAGAGAGGCGTTTGACCTCAGCATCTTTCTTTGCAGTGGGTTTCATCTTCATAAAAAATGACATTAACGGTTTCTGCCTTATTTAACGGCTTCTTTTCATATAGGACAAAAACCATCAAAATTCAACTGCATATTTTTACTCATTTATACCGGTAGGTCCTGTTAACATCTTAACGATACAGGATTTATATGAATTAGTCATTTTGGCACAAAGATTGCTGATAAAAATAACTCCAAACAAGAACTGGCCACGATAAAAAAAGAGGTTGTCCATGGCGCGTGACGTTTATGTCGAACTTCAACGGCATCTCGATACCTGTGTATATAGCGCACCGAAATCAAGTGACATTCTTGAAATATTACGGATCCGTTTTACTGCCGAAGAGGCTGAAATCGCCCTCTTGCTTGGGCAAGTCCCTGCAGACGTACCTACGTTGGCAAACGCTTCCGGCATGAATGAACACGGCTTGCGGTCCATATTGGAGAAAATGTCTGATAAGACTTTGGTCAATAAGCAAAAAAAGAAAAAAGACGGTGTCGTTCGGGATGTCTATAGCCTGCTACCAACGCCTGTGGGGCCATCGGTAACTTGATTGAAAGAGAGGGCTATGAGCCACCCGTGGACACAAAGAGAAAAATACAAGGGGTTAAAAAACAAAGCATAAAAAAAGGAGAGATTTCAATGGAAAATTGGGATTTGGAAACCGATGTGGTGGTAGTTGGGTCCGGTGGCGGTGCATTTGCTGCGGCCATTCTGGCGCATGACAACGGCGCCAAGGTCGCCATCCTGGAGAGAACCGACAAGGTGGGCGGAACGACTTCGGTCTCAGGGGGGGCAGTCTGGATCCCCATGAATTCGCACATGAAAGAATTAGGCGTGGAGGACTCTCGTGAGGAAGCCCTTGCCTACTGCAGAACCCTGTCCGATGGCCGAGTGGATGAAACGCTGATCGAAGCCTTTGTGGAAAATGGGCATAAGGCCGTGGCGTATCTTGAAGAAAATACGCCGGTGGTATACGCACCCATGACCATGCCCGACTATCATCCGGAATTTGAAGGCGCCAAGCCCAAGGGCCGATCGATTGAACCTGGTATTTACAATATCAATGAACTTGGGGAAAAGAAGGCATTGGTCCGACCCAACGCCCTACCGTTTATGAACGCAGTCACCTGCGAGGAACTTTTTGCCACTTACAAGGTCAATATTCAACCGCTGAACCTGCCCATGGACATGATCATCGACCGCATGGACAACGGCCTGGTGGTCCAGGGCAACTCCCTTATCGGGGCAATGTTAAAGGCAAGTCTTGACCGGGGGATAGAAATTGTATTGGAGGCGCGGGCCCTTGAACTGATTCAGGAAGACGGACGGATCATCGGTGTTCGGGCGCAAAAGAACGGCAAAGACTATTTCGCAAAGGCCAACGCCGGTGTGGTGCTGGGCTGCGGCGGATTCGAGTGGAATGAGTCGTTAAAAAAGAAATATCTGCCAGGGGTCATTACCCATCCGAGCACCCCGCCGTTTAACGAGGGCGATGGTATCATCATGGCGGCAAAGGTGGGCGCGGACCTGGCCAACATGCATGAGCACTGGGGCATGGTGGCCACATCGGTCCCGGGCGAAGAGTATGAGGGACGCCCCTACAGCCAGCTGTGTCTGGCGGAAAGGACCTGCCCCCACAGCATCATCGTAAATAAAAAAGGCCGGCGGTTTTTTAACGAGGCTGCCAACTATAATGACGCATGCAAAGCTTTCAACCATTTCAACGAAAACGGGGTTGGGTACCGAAATCTGCCCTGCTGGTCGATCATGGACGTCCGGTTCCGGGACAAATACTCCTTGATAACCGTCGCCCCAGGAGACCCGGACCCGGAATGGATGATCAGGGCCGACACCCTGGAAGAGCTGGCGGATCAGCTCGGCATCGATGCCCAGGGGCTCTTGGAAACCGTGGAGCGGTTTAACGGCTTTGCCCGGACCGGAAAAGATCTGGATTACGGCAGGGGCGACAGCATCTACGAACAGTTTACCGGGGATATCACCGCTGAAAACCCGACCTTGGGAACCATTGAAAAACCGCCATTTTATGCAGCAGAGATCTTTTCAGGGACACTAGGCACCAAGGGCGGCCCGAGGACAAATGAAAACGCCCAGGTCCTCGACCCCATGGATAACGTCATTCCAGGACTTTACGCCGTGGGCAATACCAGCGCCGCGGTTTCCGGTCCGGCCTATTACGGCGGTGGCGGCACCATCGGTCTCGGCCTGACCTTTGGATATCTGGCAGGCATTCATGTGGCCAAGGAAGCAAAATCGATGAAGTAGCCCAATAAATGAAAGGAAACTCATGAAAGGAAGAGTGGAAGGGAAAGTGGCCATTGTCACCGGCGCGGCCCGCGGAATGGGGGCATCTCATGCGTTATGCCTTGCCAGGGAAGGCGCTGATGTAGCCGTTGTGGACATCTGTAAGGAGCAAGCCCAGGCCGGGTACACCATGGGAACCCAGGACGAATTTGAAAAGGTGGCGAACGAGATAAAGGCCATGGGACGACGGGCAGTCACCGCGCAGTGTGACGTATCCAATGCTGAGGAAGTCGAGGCAATGGTGAATACCGTGATGCAGGAATTCGGGCAAATCGACATTCTCGTCAACAATGCGGCCATTGTGCTGCCGGTAATACCGCTGTGGGATGTTACCGAAGCCCAATGGGACAAAGTAATGGAAGTAAATCTCAAGGGGATTTTTCTCTGCTGCAAATACGTGATGCCGCACATGATCAAACGCCAGTATGGCAAGGTCATCAATATCGGCTCTGTGTGGGGAAGAGAAGGCGGCCAGGGTGCTGCCGCCTATTCAGCATCCAAAGGTGGCGTTCATAACTTGACCCACGCACTGGCAAAAGATGCTGCCCCGTATAACATCAATGTCAACGCCGTAGCGCCGGGCCTGATCCGAACGCCGATGCAAAAGGCATCCCAGGACGTTCTGGCAAAGGGTATGGGCGTGGAATCAGAAGAGTTAGGAAAGCAATTCATCAGCATGCTCAGTATCTTTGGCCGGGAAATTCCCGCTGAAGATGTCTCCAACGCGGTCTTGTTTCTGGCCAGTGAAGAATCCCGAAGCATCGATGGCATGGTCATCTATGTGGATGGCGGGCACAATGCTGCCTAACCCTAATCCGGCTAAGCCGGAAGTCGTGAGTCTACAGTCGAGAGTCAACAGGCACAACCTTTCATAAAGATGCACGCTTTCGGAGTCTGCACTTACCTGCGTGTATGTTTCTAATAAAGGATCTATTTTTGCATTACAAAATGATGTCTTGCCTCTGCAGCCCTCGCGTTTTTGCAACAATAGGGATAACTGTTAAACAATAAAAGGAGAATTCACATGCAGGATGATATCTATAAAAAACTTAACCGACACTTGGACACCTTTCTTCTGGCTGCGCCGGAGGCGAAATCCATCGTGGAAATCCTTAAAATTCGCTACACCCCCGAGGAGGCAGAGGTCGGTTTGCTGCTAAGCCAAACGCCGGCCAAACTGTCCGATCTTGTAGCGTCTACCGGGAGAGACAAAGAAGAATTCCACGCCATGCTGAAGCATATGGCAGGAAAGGGCATAGTCCATCCCCACACCGTTGACGGAGAGGATGCTTACAGCCTCTTTCCCACGGCAGTGGGGCTATGGGAAACCTCCTTTGCCAAGGGGGAAAGCACCCCTGAAACGGAAAAGCTCGCCCGCCTGTGGCGCCAGTATTATCTGGACGGTTGGGGAGAAAAGATGGTGTCCGGGGGAACCCCTTACATGCGGGTCATCCCAGTGGACACCTCGGTGAATCCTGAAAAAGAGGTCTATTCCTATGAAAAGGCGGCAGATTTGATCAAGGAATATGACTACATCTGTGTGTTGCACTGCCCCTGCCGAGAGGCAGCTAGATTAGAGGGAAAGGGATGCGGCAAACCCACGGAAACATGTTTTCACTTTGGCGAGCTGGCAGAATTTTTCGTTAAAAAAGGATTCGGCAGAGAGATAACCCAACAGGAAGCGATGGATATTCTCGATATGACGGAAAAGGCGGGGCTTATCCACACGGTGGCAAACTCCAAGCAGATGGGCGTGGCCATGTGCAGCTGCTGCACCTGTTGCTGCACCCAATACAGGGCCGCGACAGAGTTCGGCCGGGAGCATGTGGTGGAGCAATCCCGCTTTGCTGCAAAAGTGGATACGGACAAATGTATTGCCTGCCGAAGGTGCGAAGAGCGGTGCATGCCCTCTGCGTTCAGCCTGAAGAAAACCGTTACCGACCGGTTGGTCCCCCCCTGCGAGGACGCCTGCCCGGCAGGAATCAATGTGCCGGGTTACGTAGCGCTTATCGGCGAGGGAAGAGAAATCGACGCCTATAACCTGATTTTGAAGAACAACCCCTTCCCTGCCGTATGCGGCCGGGTCTGCACCCATCCCTGTGAGCTGAGTTGCACCAGAAATCAAGTGGATGCCCCTGTTGCCATTCGCCATCTCAAACGATACATCACCGATACCGTCTTTGAAAACTATACACCGGAGGCCGTTGAGGCCCTCCCTAAAAATGGAAAGAGCGTTGGAATTGTGGGAGCCGGCCCTTCCGGTCTCTCCTGCGGCTACTACCTGGCCCTATTGGGCTTTGACGTGGATGTCTATGAATCACAGCCTGTTGCCGGCGGCGTACTCGCCTATGGCATACCGGAATATCGGGTCCCCCGATCCGTCCTCGCCAAAGAGATCGACATGATCGAAAAGGCCGGGGTGAAGATTCATCTAAATACCGATATCGGAAAAGAGATCACCTTCGACCGGCTGAGGAAAGACCATGATGCACTCTATCTTGCCATCGGCACCCAGTCCTCCAAAAAGGCGGGTATTCCCGGAGAAGATCTTCCCGGTGTCTATGATGGCCTCAATTTTTTGCGTGAAGTAAGCCTGGGGGAAAAGCCGCAGATCGGCAAAACAGTGGTGGTCGTTGGTGGTGGCAATGTGGCTGTCGATGTGGCAAGATCAGCCCTTCGACTCGGAGCAGCGTCGGTGTCAATCCTGTATCGAAGAGAGCGGGAAGATATGCCGGCCTTTGAGGAAGACGTCCTTGAAGCTTTGGAAGATGGTGTGAAAATCATCAACAGCTTTGCGCCCAAAGAAATCTTAGGAAAAGAAAAAGTTACCGGTGTGGAATTTATGCGCTGCACACAGGTTCGTGATGAAAGTGGTGCCGTGACCCTCACCTATGATGTTTGCGATATCACTTCGATTGACTGCGACACGGTTATCACCGCCATCGGCCAAAGCCCCGATATTTCATTTGTCACTGGGTTGAGCGATCAGGGGCGTCTTACAACAGACCCGGCCACACGCATGACATCTCTTGACGGCGTCTTTGCCGGGGGAGACCTTGTAAGAGGCTCGGACGTGGCGATCGCTGCCATTGCCGATGGTAAGGAGGCAGCAATCGCGATTGACGTCTATCTGGGCGGAAAGGGCGTTCTGAATACCGGCATAGCGGTGGATATCCCTGCCCCTGATCTTACCGTGCGTCCCTATCTGGGGGACCGATATCCCCTGGAGCGACTCGACAAATCTGAACGCGTCTGTTCGTTTGATGAGGTGGTTAAAGGCTACTGTAAGGAAAATGCCATAGGTGAAGCAAAGCGATGCCTCAGGTGCGACCAGCAGCTCAGAGAGGAAGTCGATCCGGCAAAGTGCATGGGATGCGGTCTCTGTGTCACCACCTGTCCGGGAGAGGCAATTACCTTGGTGGAACGGGAAGCCTATGAAGCGCCCGTGACCACCTTAGAGGAACTGTTTGTAAAGTATCTTGGGCTGGAATAATCATGCCGAGCGCACGATTCTGGATGATGCGCAAAATGGGACTATGCGGGTTAAACGCACGTAACCCATATGAGGGTAAAAAGGTTCGCTTGGGCGGCCAATTTTGAAACTGGTCCAACCTGGCAGGGATATTTGGTTTCAACCCTCTCAAACTCAACGAGAGGACTTGCTCCAACCCCCCCTGCCTGTTGGACCTCATGCCGATAGACCGGCAAGGGATGATTATCAGCTGAAAACTGTGGCGTTGCCTGAGGATATTAGAAGTTTAGAGAGGTTGAAGCCGACAAGGTGATATGCTATTCTTTGGGCCGAATTTGAATTATATCGGATGAAGTTGCGTATAAAGATCAACTTCAGGAGAATGTTTCATGCAAACCGTCGAATATGTGAAAGATACTGAAATTCCGTTGGACGTCATGTGGGATTTTATCAAAGATTTTGACAACTGGGCCCCCATGTTAAACGGGTACCAATATCACGAGACCCTTAATAACAAAGAATCTATCTGGGTGGTTAAGGGCAAAATCGGCTCATACCGGCGTCAAACCAAATTTCATGCCACCATCACCGAATGGGTGCAACGGCAAAGGGTGGCCTTTGAAGTGGACGGTGTGAATGAAACGGTGACCGGATTCGGCAAAGTAGAACTGGCTGCACCCAATAACGGGAAGGGGTGTACCATATTATCTTCACAGATCGGTATTGATGCCGGGGGGGCAATGGGACCTATTATCAACAAGATTTTAATTCCATGGGTAAAGACCATGGCAGAAGAACTGGTTGAAAAAATCATCGCCGCCGTCAATCCCGAAGATTTCAAATCGGAATATTGGCAAAAATGATTTTTGTATCCTATTAGCGAGTTGGCGAGCTTGGCATACCTAGCATCCCAATAGTCCGTTCTAATATTTATACATAAATCTATTGCAATTCATTTATGTACTTATCTGCTGATAATGCAGCTATGGTTTCACGGTCCTATATCCGTTAGTCATAAAGTTCAAGTTGATACCCTTCACCTTAAAAATATACCGGCCCTAAATGGCCAACCCAAAAGAGTCTATGATATCATTCAGCGTCTTCATATGTTCGTCAGTGGGCGCCTTTACATCTTTCAATGTATATTCCATATCAAATTGCGGGTATTTTGACATGCCTAACCGGTGATAGGGCAGCAGCTCTATGGCATTGGTCTTCTCACCGAATTGCGCAACGAATTTGGCGATGGCCGTAATATTTTCCACCGAATCATTGAGGCCTGAAATAACCGGCACTCGTACCACAACATCCCGTATGTTTCCGCCTGCCATAATTTTTTCAAAATTATTTAAGATGAGTTTATTTGAAACCCCGGTAAGCTCTTTGTGCAAAGCGGAATCCATGTGTTTGATATCGTATAAAAGATAATCCACATATTCCAGGACGCCTTTAAGGTGTTCCCATGGTGCATGCCCGCATGTTTCGATGGCGGTATGCAACCAGCGGTCCTGGCAGGTTTTCAAAAATTCCCGTACAAATTCATGCTGCATGGTAGGCTCGCCGCCGCCTACGGTCACACCACCCCCTGAATTCGAGTAAAACTCCCGATCTTTTAGAACCTCTTCTATAAGTTCCTCGATGGTTGTGTCTTTACCTGCAATTTCCCTGGCATCATAAACGCAAACATCAGCGCACGCCCCACAGACATTGCAAACAATCCGATCGGTAACGATTTCCCCTGCTTCTGATATGTGAATCGCATCCACAGGGCAGGCCTCAATGCATTTTCCGCATTTGACACATCTGCTTTCGACATACCCCAACTCAGGATAACCCTTGTGGGATTCCGGATTTGAACACCATGAGCATCTCAGAGGACACCCCTTCATAAATACCAGGGTCCTGATACCGGGCCCGTCATGAACTGAAAACCGCTGTATGTTTAACACCAATCCATTCTTCATGCGCTGCTACTTTTACCTTTCCCGCCCTTGTTCGCCGGACGTACGATGATGCCCTGAGGTTGTGAAACCCGGCAGACAATTCGAAGTCATAAAACAAAAAGAATGCCGCCTTACCACAATACACTGTAGGAAGACGGCATAGGCTATATTTGACTCGGTGAGGTTCTAAACCTCCATTGGTTATATGAACACACCATTTACTAAGCTGTTACCGTATGTTCGGTCCTTGAGATGATGTCGTCCTGTATCTCCTTGGAAAGTATGGTAAAGTAGGAGTTGTAACCAGACACCCTCACCGTCAGGCTTTTGTATTCCTCAGGGTTTTTCTGTGCTTCCAGCAATGTTTCCCTGCTGACCACATTCATCTGAACATGGAATCCCCCGCGGTTGATAAAGGTTTTGAGCAGGGCCACCAAATTCATCAGCCCCCACCGGTCTTTCAATACGGCGGGCGAGAACTTGAGGTTGAACTGGGTGCCATCAAGGAACCCGGTGTGGTCAAAGGAGGTCACAGACTTAATGGCAGCCGTCGGTCCATGAACGTCCGTTCCCTGCTTGGGCGAACATCCTTCAGCCAGTGGTTGCCCGGCTTTCCGGCCACCGGGCAATGCACCGGTCACCATACCAAACGGAAAGATGGTCGTTAGCGGAATGATAGCCGCCCGCCACTTGCCCCCCCATTGCGAGGTGTGCTTGGCGGTTTCCTCTCCGGGGTATCGCATCATTTCTGCAGCAATAGAATCTACATAGGGGTCCTCGTTTCCGAATTTAGGTGCACTCAGGCACATCTGACGAATCTCTTCACCCCGCTCGCCTTCAAAATTGGTTGCCAGGGCGTCCAGTAATTCATCCCAGGTCAGTTTTTTCTCATCAAAGATGAGGTGCTTGATAGCGGCAAGTGAATTAATCACATCCGCAACGCCGGTAAAAAGAATACCGGGGCCAAAATTGTACTTGGCTCCACCGGCATACAGACTTTTACCGTTTTCAATGCAGTCTTCATAAAGCAGATCTGAAACAGGATCTGGATCTATTTCTGCATGCAATTTTTCCGTAATCTGGCCAAGGGTTACATGCTGGCGAACGAGATATTCCACCTGCTTTTTATAGGCAGCCAGCACCTGATCAAAGGAGGTAAAGGTCCGGGGATCTTCCGTGGTATACCCCATTTTCTCATTGTTCAGTCGCCATACTCCCTGGTTGAGGGCAAACTCAAGCATGACCGCAAGGTTCAGGTATCCGAAGTTGCTGCATGAGTTTGACTTGCCGGGTTCTGCAGATGGCTCAACACATCCCACAATAGAACCTTTCCTTGCCTCCCGCAGGGGAACGCCCGTCTCCTGCAACATTTCCACGAGGCGGTCCATACTAAATATCGACGGGTGACCGGTTCCCAGGCATGCCAGCTGACAGGCCTTAATCGCCAGATCTTCCGGCATGGTAGGATGCCACAATACGGAAACACTGGGTTGCCCCAGCCTTACATTGCACATGGCCTGAAGCATCATGTAGGAAAGCTCATTCGTAGCGTCCCGCCCGTTCTCGTCAATGCCGCCGACACAGAGCATGTTTGCGCCCTTGGCGCCTGTGGCATATTCAGCGGCTGCTGCTGAAAAGAGGAGCTGAAGTTCGGAACACTTGATAAAGAGACAGTCGATGATGTCTTGTGCCACCTCATCCGGAAGATTTCCCGCCGCCTTGTCTTGCTTGAAGTAAGGATACAGATATTGATCCGCCCTTCCAAAGGATATTGCCGACGCATCATTCATCATTAATATCTGTGCAAAATAAAGTGCCTGAACCGCTTCATGGAAATTTCGTGCCGGCCTGGCCGGTACCTGATCGCAAACGTCAGCCACCTTTAGATAATCTGCTTTTACCTGCAGATCGGTTTCCTTTTCAGCCAATTCACGAGCATAGTCTGCATAGCGCTTGCCGAAATTGGCCAGGGCATCACAAACAATGGTAGTTGCTTTGTAAAAAGTTGCTTTTTCAAAATAGTCGGGACTAGTGGAATCAAGCTGGGCCATTTTTTCGGCAATATCCTCCTTGATACCGAGAAAGCCTTTTTCCATCACCCGATGGTACCCAGGCACAAAATGATTTAGCGTCCAGAAGGTAATACTCTGTTGCTCGGAAATGCAGGTTTCAAAACCAACCCGGTAGGCTTCGGGTGCAACCAATTGGGCTCTTTGCCGCCAGGTTTCTGCAAATGTTTTGCCCTTCCAGTAAGGAATAATCTCCTCACGGTATACGCGCTTAGTTTCTTCATCACACTCGAGGGGATCAAAGTCTCGTGTGGGAAAAATATCGAGTTCTGGATCGATCCAGTCACAGGTCATGTCAGGATAATGAACGGTTGACAACGGTCTTTTATCCGTCCCCCCTACAATCAGCTCACCGGGATAGATAAACAAAGAGACGTTTTCCACAAATTTTTTCATGGCCTTTGCTCTTCTAAGAATCGGCGGCTCCCCCTCGCTTTCTTTATAGGCTTGTGTCCAATAAAGCGCGGCTTCATATCCCACCCGGCCATTCAATTTAAGGTGTCGTTCTCTCAGCGCTTGAATCCTAAGGGAGGGTTTGATCTGGTCTTTCGCAACCTCCGCGCCATAGAATTCTTGTTTCTTGTTATCCGCCGTAGACGTTGTCATGTTGAGCTCCTTTCATCTATGTTGCAAAAGAGAATAAATAGTATGCTATTTTATTTTCTCTACGTGGCCCCTTGTCTCTTAACGATGGCTTTTGAGTTTTGAACGCATAGCACTCACTGATAGTGCGACAATGAAAGAGAGGAGGCACTTCCATGTACTGAGCAAACATTTAAAGCAGCAAATTTCGTGCCAATAGACACATGGCCCAAAAAACATTCATTGGAGAATTGCATAATTACCGAATTACATTCAGTTAATAGCGTTTCAAAATACTTAATCGTTTCATTTTAGTATCTCTGAAGATACCGTTCAACTGCAACATCGGCCTTTATTTCTGCGGTATTCAACGACTTTATCAAAACAATAGTCCATATTGCAATCATTTTAGCAAACGAAACCACCTTGAGCCATATTATTTTTTAATTTTGTAAGCGACTTATGCGGGTATCTACAGGCGGGAGATGATATCGTAGAATGCCGTTTCATACAGATGTTTTGCTGTATAAAACGGCATTCAAAGGCCTTATATGAATCAGGCACGATAAATAGTCAAAAAAATCATGAAACATGCCATCGCGGCGAATCTTCCAATTCCCTTTCCCAATTCGCCGCAATAGCAATTATGAAATTACGCCGCCACAGGCAGTTCGCTCCGCTGCCGTCGTTGCATGTCCTTTATGAACTTTGGTTTTAGCACGGCAGACAGGGAGGGCACGAACACCAGCGCCCCGATCATGTTGAAGATCATCAAAAACAGGATCAGAAGGCCCATCTCCGCCTGGAACTTGATCGATGAGAACAGCCACGGCACCAGCGCCACGGCAATCGTCAGCGCCGTGAACATGATCGTTTTCCCCGTGGTCGTCAGGGCCACCATCTTGGCCATCTCAAAATCGTCCGTCTTGGCGCACTCCTCCTTGAGACGGCTCATGAGATATATCCCGTAGTCGATCCCCACCCCGACCCCCACCGAGGCCACCGGCAGCGAATCGATGTTAAGATCGATGTGATGCACCATCATGAATAGATCGCACAGCACCTGGGACACAAAGATCGGCGCCATCAATATCAGCGCCGCCTTGATCGACCGGTAGGTCACCGTGCAGATTAAAAACACCGTTGAAAATATCACGATAAAGATCGCCCAGTACGACCACTCCACCTCTTCGTTTACCGCCGCAAGGATCCCCAGGATCCCACCGGCCAGTTTGATCTCGAACTTCGAGTCCGGGTTCGTGTTCACCTCCCTTGCAAACTCCTTGGTCCGGGCAATGGCCGATTTGATCGTGGCATGGTTATAGTCCCGGAAAAACGCCGTCACGTTCGAATGGGTGTAATCGGGAAGGCTCACGAACTGGTCCATCTCCCCCGGCGCCATGCTGCTCGCCAAAAGAAAGTAGATCCCCCCCAGGTGACGCTTGTTGTCCGGCACCGTCTCCCACTTGGGGGACCCGTCATGGTAGGTCCGGTTGATCCGTCGCACCAGGTCCGTCAGGCTCATCGTGCCCCCCACGTTCGGAATGTTGTTCGTCATGAAGTTCCCCAAACGTTCCATCTCCTGGAGCGTCTTCTGGTCTTTGATCGCTCCAGGCTCCTTGCCCTTTAGCACCACCACCAGACGGGACCCGCCCACGAACTTTTCGTTCATCTTCTTGGCCGCCACGTTATAGGGGTGGTCCGGGTAGAGGATCGCTCCCCCGGCGCTGGAATCCCCAATCTTAAGATGGGTGGCCGTATAGGCCCCTGGCACGGCCAGTAAAAACACCAGCCCCGTCATCACCCACTTCATCCGGGGACCGGACATCCGCACCAAAAACTCCATGAACCGCTGGTACATCCGGGTCGAAAAGGACGGCTCCTTTTTCCCCAGCCAGTTTCTCACCTTCACCTTCTCCTCACGGTCCGGGGTCGGCAGAAAATAGATGATGATCGGGTTCAGCACCGTCACCGCCACCAGGATGCTCACCACCCAGAACGAGGAGATAAAGGCCAGCTTCTGCATCAGCGGAATGCTCGCAATGGCGATGGTCAGACATCCGAGCCCGTCCGTGATCGCCCCGGCCATACAGGGCGCAAACACCTCTGAATAGGCCACGATAATCGCCTGGCGCTTGTCCCCTATCACCGCATACTCCTGGTGATAGCGGTCCATGCACTGGCAGGAATGCGACAGGGCACGAGCCGATAGCAGGATCGGCACCACCAGCAAAAGCGGGTCGATGTTGAACCCCGCAAGCCCTGCAAAACCAAGCCCCCAGATCGCGCTCACCCCGCCGGACACCAGCGGGATCACTACCCCCCGGACATTTTTAAAGTAAAACGCAAGGGTCAGAACAATGGCCAGAATGGTAATACACAACACCAACACCAGCTGCAGCTTGTAATGATCCATCCAGGCATAGAGCATCGGGTACCCCGACACGTAACATTTATGGATGTCATCCTCCACACTGTCCGCCAGGGTCTGGATCGTCGTAAACAGGTATTTAAAATCCAGCCCCTCCTCCCACAACCCCGCATACACCACCGCGGACCGGTCGTCCAGGGCCACGTAAAACCCCCGGATCCCTTCGTTCCCGTAAACGTTCTTTCGAAACTGGGCGCAATCCGCCGCGTTCTTCGGGTACCCCTGGGCCGGGTATGTCAGGGGAAATATCCCTACCCCATATGCATTCACCGTAATCTGTTTGACCTTCGGGTGTACCGCCGAGGTCACCTGAAGCGGGTTTACGCCCTTGATCTCCAGCACCCCCCGGGTCAGATCATCCAATTTTTTCATCGTCTCCGGGTAGTAGATTTCTTTTCCGTCCTCGCGCTCCAGAATGACCGTCAGCACGTTCGCTGACCCGAACATCTTCCGGAACTCTTTGTAAAGTTGTATGTACTGATGCTTCGGCGGGTACAGTTCGAAAAAGTTCGTCACCACCTGCAGCTTGAAAAATACAAAATATCCAAAGGCGATCGTTCCCGCCACCATGGCGGCGATGATCAAATACCGGTACTCCAGCTGCTTCTCAACAAAGCGGTACCAAAACCCTTGTTTGTTCTCCTCCATGTCGTCTTCCCTTATGTCTGTATACCGTTTAGGTTATCCTATCGTTGAAAAAACACGTCGCTTATCGTTCGTTGCATGAATGATATTTTTTTATTCAACCATGGATTATGCTTCCGGCCGCTCCAGCTCACCGTCCCTGATAAAGCTGATCGAGCCCCGCGCTCCCCCGATAATCGTCGTCTCCGCGTCCAGCCCCTGGATAAACTGCAGCCAGTTGGCCTTCAGGTCCACCGGCACCTCCACCTTCCGCCAGGTATTGTCCGAAGCGACGTTCAGGGTGTAGACCGTGCCGGCGTCCCCGATCGCGATGGCAAGATTCCCGTTGATCTCCACATTGTAGAGCGACTCCCGGCAGGCTTCTCCCCGCTCCCAGGTCTCGCCCCCGTCCCGGGACCGGACCACCGTCCCCTCGATCCCCACAGCCAGGATGTGCCCCTGGCTGCCCACATCGATCCCGAACAGGGTCCCGTCCGCCACCTCGTGTTTCTCCCAGGTGGCGCCGCCATCGGTGGTATGAAAGATCGTGCCCATCTCTCCGGCGATCCAGGCCTCTTCCGGGCCCACATAGGTCAAATCATACAGCACCACATCCTCGGTGAGGGAGACTTCCTCCCAGGTATGCCCGCCGTCCCGGGTCCGGATGATCTTGCCCCAGTCCCCGGCGGCCATCCCGTGCTTGTCGTCGTAAAAATCAAGGGTCAGCATCGTCTTGTCCGTGGGCACCTCGACCGTCGCCCAGGTCTCGCCCCCGTCATCGGACACGATCACCAGCCCCTGTTGCCCGGCGATCACCCCCCGCTGGGGGCTTAAAAACCGAACGCCGAACAGCGACATGTCGACTCCGGTCTCGAGCTTCTCCCAGGTCATGCCACCGTCTTTCGTATGAAACAAAAAACCGGACTTACCGCAGATCCAGCCGGTGTTCCGGTCAACAAACGCCACATCATAAAAATTGTAGTTCACGTTCTTATAGGAAACCACCTGGGGCTGGGCGCTGCAGGGGGGCAGCCCGATGATAAGCCCCAGCACAGCTATTGCCAGTATGGCAACCGCAGCCTTACATCTTTTGCTTGTCATAAAAAAAGGTCCTTTCCGCTGCGCTATATATTACACGTCTCTTCTCTCATAATGCGCGCCAGGTATTCTGCATTCCGCTGCTTGAACGCATCGGTCAGCCGGTGGGGATTGATGCTCAACACCGGCACCGGGGATTTGCCCACGATGTCCTTGGCCACCGAACCGAACAGTACGCTGAGCCCCTTTCTGCCGTGGGTCCCGATCACAACGCAGTCGATCTCCTGCGCATCGATGTATTTCAAGATCTCCTGCACCGGGTCGCCGGACACCACCGGCGCCTTGTGCACCGGGCAGGCGCTGAAGTTCTTTGCAATGAACCCGTCGAGCCACGCTTCGGCGTCCTTTACCCGCATGGCAAGGTACTGGTCTGACAAAGGCTCCACCCGGAGCACATGGATCTTTGCGCCAAAGGTTTTTGCCATGTTCCGCACCAACGGCGCCAGCAGACCCGATACATCCGTATGGCGTACCACTGGAAACAGTATTCTCATCATTATACTTTCTTTTGTTACGGTTTCAGATAAACCCTGAAGTTGCAAAGGCGCAAGGGCCACAGAGAGTCAGGCATCAAGAGTGAATGCAATTGTCTCTCTTTGCTTCAAGCCCTCGATAACGCATCATCTGGAGTCCTCGCGCCTTTACAACCTCAAGGCACAGCGTCCCGGCAATGCCGGGACGCTTTTGTTGAACATTTTCTTATGCTAAAAGTTTCATAAACATCATGTCTGAAACATTGGCACAACACTTACCAGCGATACCCGCACTTGAGCTGTACCTCACTTCCGGTAATGTTGGCCGTGTAATCACTGTTGCCGTTCGGATCACCGTATACCGACGACTGGGTGACATTGAAGTACCAGTGGCCATCCGGGCAGTAATTGAGCGACAGCTGGGTCAGCCATGCACCAGCATCATCCCACAACAATACCACTGTGGGAGCAAGTGTTCCGTGCATGTAGTCGGTTGCCAGCACCATTGTTGCACGGATATCCTCCTCGGGAGTTGTCCGCGCCACGGCAATGTTCTCGTCCCAGTCATCCACTTTATTGTAGTAAATCTGCCAGGCCGTGGTGAGGGCCGAGCCGGTCCCGATCGGAAGGTTAGAAAAGGATTTGTCGATGGCAAACAACACTTGGTAAAAATCATGGAGAGCGTAACCCTTACCGCTGGTTGCAGCAAGGTCCGCAAAAGGCCTATCCTGGGTAACCGAACCTTCACCTCTGAACACGAAGTTCCCTCTATCGAAGAATTTATTGAACGAATACCCGATGGTCCTGGTTTTGGGGTGATCGGCTGTAAAATAGCCCAACGCCGCCGTGCTGAAATCTAAAGCAGGAGCATCATTATACCCTTCAAAATAGTACAGAAAAAGCGCAGAGCCGCCGATCATTGTACCCAACCGGGCACCGAATTCCGAGTTGTCAAAGCTGCTCGATTTTACGTTTTCCTTAACCGGCAATGGCGCAAGCCCGGCAAATCCCCCGGCATAGGGGGCCGCGTAGGTGCCGTCCAGGGGAGCAAACACATGGGGACGGATGTCCGGGATAGCCAGAAGCTGCAGGTTAAAACTATCGAATATCCCAATGCCCGGAACATTCACATCAAACCGTCCCATCCACAGCGGGGAAACCAAGTCCTCTGGGCTGGAAAAATTTGCTTTGTTCCACAGGTCAAAGGGATTGACCACATTCACCAGGTTGAATACGTCGGCTTCCCCCCATTGGACGATCTGGCGGCCGATACGCAGGTTGGCCCGCACATCCCCAAACTTGTTCTCTGCCACAAAGTCGGCAAAGCACTCTCGAAGATCGTTCTCCAATTTGAGATCATCCCGGCCAAGCTCATAGTCTGCCGGGGATTTTTCTCGAATGTTTTTGTATTCGTCCCGCAAGTCCAAAATCGCATCATAAGCACCCCGATAGCGGAAAAACGCCTTTTCAAACCGAACCATCGGCTGGCCTGACGGGTAATCGGGTTTTACTTCCAAGTCCAGCTGGAGCTCCTGCATCCACTGGACCCCTTCCATATCGTCCGCCAAACCATACTGAAATCCACTCGTGTCCCGCAGGACAACCCGGGATTCCGCATATCCGTGGAATTGTGTCTTAAACGCCAAGACGCTCGCCGGGCATAAACATATCCCGACCGCCGCCAGTAACGCCAGTATCTTGATCAGTCCCTTCATCATCTATTCTCCTTTAGTTCCATTGTCCGCATGTTTCGCCTCAGTTATCAGAAGCGTCCGTTTATTCATCTCTGTAAAAAAGAAATAACACCAAGCTAGCCGCTACCGGCTCCAGGTGTTGAGATAGTTATGATCAAACATACCCTGCTTGATGGTGGGATCCATAAACTTGGGATTCAATGAAACGTTTTTATTCATCCCTGTACATGCACACACTGATGCATGATGTGTTTTTTCATCCACCACAACATAGCCGGTTACGTAGCCAGTGGTGGTTCTTCGAACAAACTTTCCGCCATCTTTCCAGTCAAAACAACTTGGAGAGATGATCATTGTTTTCCAGTATTCTCCCGCCCGATCGTAGATGGCCTTGTGGACGAAACCCATGTCCGGATCGATGTGGTAAATACTTTTCCCATAGCTGTAATAAGGATCGAGCGCGATGGCCTCAACAACAAAGACTTTCCTGGGGACCCATACTGCCCCTACTTTGTTCCATGCAGACATCTTACCGCCGGGCGCCTCATAGCCTGAGAGGAATTTGGGAGAGTTTGTCTCGAATGCGCCATCGGCTTGCTTCACCGCCTCGATCGGTTTTTCCGCTTGCCAATCGGGCAACTGAACCAGCACCACCATTTCATTCAGAACGCTCCATTTCATCGAGCCGTTTTTACCGGCCCACCCGAAAGAATCGTCAACGACAAAGTCAGAACCGGCATAGGGGTCGGAGCGGTTCGCACCGGAGAGCTTTTTTACCCGTCGAATAGAGGGAATGTAAGAATAGACCTGATCCGGTTCCGGGCTCAGAGAGCGGATGGTTAGGCTTGCCAATCCAGAAATATCGTATGGTTCAACGAATTTGTACAGCGACTGTTGGTTATATTCCTTACGGTTGGGTATTTCACCGTCCGGCCGGTTCCAGAAATAGCTGTCGATATAGTTACTGACCGCCATGCGCTCCAAACCGTCTGCACCCACCCACTCCGTGGTGACGTAGGTATTGAGGTTTCCGAGTCTTCCCCGGGCAGCAATGATATTGTGAACAAACTTGATCCCCGCATCCGGATCATTTTTCATGTCAATGGTGGGAAAAACATCCCCATAAAGATACAGTGGATACTTGCCAGTACTTTTTTCGATGACTTCTTTCTTGTCATCCAAAGTGTATTTCCCTTCATTCTTGGCACTGGCGATCTTCCACTCAGCATCGGGTGCAAAATCATATTTCAGTTCACCAATGGTGATGACTTCCTCTCCCCTTTTGACCCATTCAATCACTCCGGATGGCAGCACCTTTTCCGCTTTCTGCCAGTTGGATGAATCGATCACATCGCCCGGCTTCATCCCGATCTCTGCAAACATTTGGACCTGTTCTTCTTTCCAGTTTTCGCCAGCCAGTGAAGTCCCAGCAAAGCCGACGACCAATGCGGCGACTATTAAAACGCCGATAAAAAGTCTATTTTTTTTCATTCTCTTCCCTTTTGTTGAATAATTATTCATTGATATGGGCCCCGTTGCATCCCGTTCATACAAAGCGCCCCCCCTCTTATTATGATATTTTTGTGGCACCGATTACCACGAAAGATACGGTCAGGTATCTTTTTATCATAGTCGTTTCATTGCGCTATCTCGTTCATCACCCCCCTTCTGATTGCATACAGACGTACCAATACAAGCGCCATAGTAGTACTTCTTCTTAACCAAACATATCTGGCGTGAAGTAGCACATGAAAATTTGATAAAGACAGCTTTACTGCTTAAGTTTTTGAAATGGATAATACTTCTGATTACAACAAATGGTTACAACCAGTGAAAACAACCATGAGGTGTGGTGATAATGCTATCCACCACTAAAGTGGTATGATCGCCTCATCCATCTTCGTCAAGCCGATTATGCATCCGTCCTTGTATTGTGCTTCCCTGTATCTTATTCCCCTCTACAGCTACTCCTTATACATCTGTGTTTCATTTACGATACTGTAACATATTCCTAAACCATTTAAAAAAAGACTCACATTTATCTGAGCGGCCAGCCTTTTTATCCGAAAAAGCACTCTATTAAGACAAGGCGTCTTCTCTGTCAAGTATAAAAACCAAATACAAAATTGTAGTTGGGGGGGTGAGAATACTAAATTTTTTTCAATTATAATAGTAAGGTGCAAAGATAAAATGTCTTTGGAAAAGAAAGAGAATGAATGGCTTTTTAATAGGTTTTTCATCCCCTTTTTTTATTGGAAAACAAGGGGGACGCGCCCGCAATTCTTATTCAGACCGGTTTGGTAGGTATCATAGTGACTTTTTGAGTGATGCAGATAAATGGAAGCGTCCCGGCAGTGCCGGGACGCCTGTTTAATGACATTGAAACACTCGAAAGTGCATTTTGCGTTATTGGTTGTCTCTTTAAGCCCCAACCGTCTGAAAATCCTGCCGTCGTTGCATGTCCTTTATGAACTTTGGTTTTAGCACGGCAGACAGGGAGGGCACGAACACCAGCGCCCCGATCATGTTGAAGATCATCAAAAACAGGATCAGAAGGCCCATCTCCGCCTGGAACTTGATCGATGAGAACAGCCACGGCACCAGCGCCACGGCAATCGTCAGCGCCGTGAACATGATCGTTTTCCCCGTGGTCGTCAGGGCCACCATCTTGGCCATCTCAAAATCGTCCGTCTTGGCGCACTCCTCCTTGAGACGGCTCATGAGATATATCCCGTAGTCGATCCCCACCCCGACCCCCACCGAGGCCACCGGCAGCGAATCGATGTTAAGATCGATGTGATGCACCATCATGAATAGATCGCACAGCACCTGGGACACAAAGATCGGCGCCATCAATATCAGCGCCGCCTTGATCGACCGGTAGGTCACCGTGCAGATTAAAAACACCGTTGAAAATATCACGATAAAGATCGCCCAGTACGACCACTCCACCTCTTCGTTTACCGCCGCAAGGATCCCCAGGATCCCACCGGCCAGTTTGATCTCAAACTTCGAGTCCGGGTTCGTGTTCACCTCCCTTGCAAACTCCTTGGTCCGGGCAATGGCCGATTTGATCGTGGCATGGTTATAGTCCCGGAAAAACGCCGTCACGTTCGAATGGGTGTAATCGGGAAGGCTCACGAACTGGTCCATCTCCCCCGGCGCCATGCTGCTCGCCAAAAGAAAGTAGATCCCCCCCAGGTGACGCTTGTTGTCCGGCACCGTCTCCCACTTGGGGGACCCGTCATGGTAGGTCCGGTTGATCCGTCGCACCAGGTCCGTCAGGCTCATCGTGCCCCCCACGTTCGGAATGTTGTTCGTCATGAAGTTCCCCAAACGTTCCATCTCCTGGAGCGTCTTCTGGTCTTTGATCGCTCCAGGCTCCTTGCCCTTTAGCACCACCACCAGACGGGACCCGCCCACGAACTTTTCGTTCATCTTCTTGGCCGCCACGTTATAGGGGTGGTCCGGGTAGAGGATCGCTCCCCCGGCGCTGGAATCCCCAATCTTAAGATGGGTGGCCGTATAGGCCCCTGGCACGGCCAGTAAAAACACCAGCCCCGTCATCACCCACTTCATCCGGGGACCGGACATCCGCACCAAAAACTCCATGAACCGCTGGTACATCCGGGTCGAAAAGGACGGCTCCTTTTTCCCCAGCCAGTTTCTCACCTTCACCTTCTCCTCACGGTCCGGGGTCGGCAGAAAATAGATGATGATCGGGTTCAGCACCGTCACCGCCACCAGGATGCTCACCACCCAGAACGAGGAGATAAAGGCCAGCTTCTGCATCAGCGGAATGCTCGCAATGGCGATGGTCAAACACCCCAACCCGTCCGTGATCGCCCCGGCCATACAGGGCGCAAACACCTCTGAATAGGCCACGATAATCGCCTGGCGCTTGTCCCCTATCACCGCATACTCCTGATGATAGCGGTCCATGCACTGGCAGGAATGCGACAGGGCACGAGCCGATAGCAGGATCGGCACCACCAGCAAAAGCGGGTCGATGTTGAACCCCGCAAGCCCTGCAAAACCAAGCCCCCAGATCGCGCTCACCCCGCCGGACACCAGCGGGATCACTACCCCCCGGACATTTTTAAAGTAAAACGCAAGGGTCAGAACAATGGCCAGAATGGTAATACACAACACCAACACCAGCTGCAGCTTGTAATGATCCATCCAGGCATAGAGCATCGGGTACCCCGACACGTAACATTTATGGATGTCATCCTCCACACTGTCCGCCAGGGTCTGGATCGTCGTAAACAGGTATTTAAAATCCAGCCCCTCCTCCCACAACCCCGCATACACCACCGCGGACCGGTCGTCCAGGGCCACGTAAAACCCCCGGATCCCTTCGTTCCCGTAAACGTTCTTTCGAAACTGGGCGCAATCCGCCGCGTTCTTCGGGTACCCCTGGGCCGGGTATGTCAGGGGAAATATCCCTACCCCATATGCATTCACCGTAATCTGTTTGACCTTCGGGTGTACCGCCGAGGTCACCTGAAGCGGGTTTACGCCCTTGATCTCCAGCACCCCCCGGGTCAGATCATCCAATTTTTTCATCGTCTCCGGGTAGTAGATTTCTTTTCCGTCCTCGCGCTCCAGAATGACCGTCAGCACGTTCGCTGACCCGAACATCTTCCGGAACTCTTTGTAAAGTTGTATGTACTGATGCTTCGGCGGGTACAGTTCGAAAAAGTTCGTCACCACCTGCAGCTTGAAAAATACAAAATATCCAAAGGCGATCGTTCCCGCCACCATGGCGGCGATGATCAAATACCGGTACTCCAGCTGCTTCTCAACAAAGCGGTACCAAAACCCTTGTTTGTTCTCCTCCATGTCGTCTTCCCTTATGTCTGTATACCGTTTAGGTTATCCTATCGTTGAAAAAACACGTCGCTTATCGTTCGTTGCATGAATGATATTTTTTTATTCAACCATGGATTATGCTTCCGGCCGCTCCAGCTCACCGTCCCTGATAAAGCTGATCGAGCCCCGCGCTCCCCCGATAATCGTCGTCTCCGCGTCCAGCCCCTGGATAAACTGCAGCCAGTTGGCCTTCAGGTCCACCGGCACCTCCACCTTCCGCCAGGTATTGTCCGAAGCGACGTTCAGGGTGTAGACCGTGCCGGCGTCCCCGATCGCGATGGCAAGATTCCCGTTGATCTCCACATTGTAGAGCGACTCCCGGCAGGCTTCTCCCCGCTCCCAGGTCTCGCCCCCGTCCCGGGACCGGACCACCGTCCCCTCGATCCCCACAGCCAGGATGTGCCCCTGGCTGCCCACATCGATCCCGAACAGGGTCCCGTCCGCCACCTCGTGTTTCTCCCAGGTGGCGCCGCCATCGGTGGTATGAAAGATCGTGCCCATCTCTCCGGCGATCCAGGCCTCTTCCGGGCCCACATAGGTCAAATCATACAGCACCACATCCTCGGTGAGGGAGACTTCCTCCCAGGTATGCCCGCCGTCCCGGGTCCGGATGATCTTGCCCCAGTCCCCGGCGGCCATCCCGTGCTTGTCGTCGTAAAAATCAAGGGTCAGCATCGTCTTGTCCGTGGGCACCTCGACCGTCGCCCAGGTCTCGCCCCCGTCATCGGACACGATCACCAGCCCCTGTTGCCCGGCGATCACCCCCCGCTGGGGGCTTAAAAACCGAACGCCGAACAGCGACATGTCGACTCCGGTCTCGAGCTTCTCCCAGGTCATGCCACCGTCTTTCGTATGAAACAAAAAACCGGACTTACCGCAGATCCAGCCGGTGTTCCGGTCAACAAACGCCACATCATAAAAATTGTAGTTCACGTTCTTATAGGAAACCACCTGGGGCTGGGCGCTGCAGGGGGGCAGCCCGATGATAAGCCCCAGCACAGCTATTGCCAGTATGGCAACCGCAGCCTTACATCTTTTGCTTGTCATAAAAAAAGGTCCTTTCCGCTGCGCTATATATTACACGTCTCTTCTCTCATAATGCGCGCCAGGTATTCTGCATTCCGCTGCTTGAACGCATCGGTCAGCCGGTGGGGATTGATGCTCAACACCGGCACCGGGGATTTGCCCACGATGTCTTTGGCCACCGAACCGAACAGTACGCTGAGCCCCTTTCTGCCGTGGGTCCCGATCACAACGCAGTCGATCTCCTGCGCATCGATGTATTTCAAGATCTCCTGCACCGGGTCCCCGGACACCACCGGCGCCTTGTGCACCGGGCAGGCGCTGAAGTTCTTTGCAATGAACCCGTCGAGCCACGCTTCGGCGTCCTTTACCCGCATGGCAAGGTACTGGTCTGACAAAGGCTCCACCCGGAGCACATGGATCTGTGCGCCAAAGGCCTTTGCCATGTTCCGCACCAGCGGTGAAAGTAAAACGGACACATCCGTATGGCGTACCACAGGAAACAGTATTCTCATCTTCTTGTCCTTCTCTTATTGTTACAATTAGGTCGGCCCCCGATGCCGCACCGCGTCCCGGCCTGTCCGGAACGCGGTGTGCAGCATCGTCGTACGAATGGGGTCGGTCTTCTAATAAAACAAAAATCAGCTCAAATGGGTAGTGAAGCGCCGTGTCGGCTACCAGCGGTACCCGCACTTAAACTGGACTTCACTTCCTTTGATGTTACCCGTGTAAGCGCTGTTGCCATTGGGATCGCCAAAAACCGATGCCTGGGTGACATTAAAATACCATTTGCCGTCCGGAGAGTAATTGAGCGACAGCTGGGTCAGCCATGCACCGGCGTTGTCCCACAGCAACACCACCGTCGGCGCCAACGCCCCGTGCATGTAATCGGTGGCCAGCACCATCGTCGCCCGGATGTCGTCCTCAGGTGTGGTCCGGCCAAACACCGCATTTTCGTCCCAGTCTTCCACCTTGTTGTAGTAAATTTGCCAGGCCGTGGAAAGCGCAGACCCGGTGCCGATCGGCAGGTTGGAAAAGGATTTGTCGATGGCAAAGAGCACCTGATAATAATCATGGATGGCATAACCTTTGCCGCCGGTGCCCAGGGTCTCAAGGTCAACAAAGGGCATGTCCTGAGTCACCGATCCTTCGCCTCTGAACACGAAGTTCCCTCTATCGAAGAATTTATTGAACGAATACCCGATGGTCCTGGTTTTGGGGTGATCGGCCGTATAATAACCCAGGCCGGCCGTGGTAAAATCAACCGACGGGTTGTCATTATACCCTTCAAAATAGTACAGGAAAAGGGCAGATCCGGAGAGCATCGCCCCCAACCGAACACCGAACTCCGAATTGTCAAAGCTGCTGGATTTGACGTTTTCCTTTACCGGCAGCGGGGCAAACCCGGCAAACCCACCGGCATAGGGCGCCGCATAGGTTCCGTCCAGGGGGGCAAATACATGGGGACGGATGTCCGGAATGGCCAAAAGCTGCAGGTTGAACCCATCAAAAACCCCAACCCCCGGCAGGTTAAGATCAAATCGGCCCATCCACAGCGGAGAGACCAGGTCCTCAGGGTTTGAGAAGTTTGCCTTGTTCCACAGGTCAAAGGGGTTGACGATGTTCACCAGGTTGAATACGTCCGCTTCCCCCCATCCAACAATCTGGCGGCCGATGCGCAGGTTGGCCCGCACATCCCCGAACTTGTTCTCTGCCACAAAGTCGGCAAAACACTCGCGAAGATCGTTCTCCAGCTTCAAGTCATCCCGGCCGAGTTCAAAGTCTGCCGGGGATTTTTCTCGAATGTTCTTGTACTCGTCCCGCAGGTCCAAAATGGCGTCATAGGCCCCCCGATAGCGGAAAAACGCCTTTTCAAACCGGACCAGGGGCTGACCCTTCGGGTAACTGGGAACGACTTCCAGGTCCAGCTGAAGTTCCTGCATCCATTGGACCCCTTCCATGTCGTCTGCAAAACCGTACTGAAATCCGGTGGTGTCCCGCAAGACAACCCGGGACTCCGCATATCCGTGAAAGTTTGTTTTAAAGGCAAAGGCGCTCACCGGGCATAAACACATCCCGACCGCCGCCAGTAACACCAGTATCTTGATCGCTCTTTTCATGATCGTTCCTCCTTTAGTTCCTTTCTGTCGCATGTTTCGCCCCGAAAGCCCGGGGCGTCTGATGTCCTTTTCCATGATCGCTGAAAAACACAGCCCGTTGCTAACGACTCCAGGTGTTGAGGAAGGACGGTTCGAACATCGCCTGCCGGATGGTCGGATCCATGAATTTTACGTCAAGCCGCGTGCCTTCCATTGTTCCGGAAACACTACAGGCAGAGGCATGGTGGGTCTTTTCATCCACCACCACATAGCCGACCACAAACCCGTTGGTGGTGCGGCGCACAAACTTGCCGGCATCCCGCCACTCATAGCAGGCCGGTGCAATCACCATCTGTTTCCAGTATTCGCCTGCCCGGTTATAAATTGTTTTAAAGGTAAAGCCCATGTCCGGATCGATGTGATAAATAACTTTTCCATAGCTGTAATAGGGATCCAATGCCACGGCTTCCAGGACCTTTAGTTTTCTGGGCACCCAAACAGTACCGACTTTGATCCAAGGCGCCACCTTCGCTCCCGGTACATCATAGGCGGATTTCAACCGCGGTGCACTGGAATAGTAGGACCCGTCCGGCTGTTTTTGGGCAATGATCGGTTTTTCTGCCATCCATTCCGCCAGCTGGACTAAACAGATCATCTCCTTTTTGATGATACGCCATTTCATGCTGGCATTTTTACCGGCCCATCCGAACGCGTCATCGATCACAAAGTCCGATCCGGCATATGGGTCCGACCGGTTTGCGCCGGAAAGCTTTTTTACCCGGCGAATAGAGGGAACATAGGAGTAAACCGAATCGGCCCGGGGGTCGATCCATCGTAGGGTCAGGCTGGCAAGCCCCTGAATATCATAGGGTTGAACGAATTTATAAAGCTGCTGCTGAAGCATCTCTTTTCGGTTGGGGATCTCGCCGTCCGGCCGGTTGTAGTGGTAGCTGTCGATATACTCGGTGATAGCAAGCCGCTCCCGTCCTTCCAGCCCCACCCACTCGGTGGTGGAAAAGCACCGCAGGTTCCCCATCCGGCCCCTTTTGGCGATAATGTTGTGCACGTATTTGATGGCCGCATCCGGGTCGTTGTCATAATCGATGGTCGGAAAAAGGTCCCCCTCCACATAGACCGGATATTTGTTGGAGCTTTTTTCGATCACGTTCTTTGATGCGTCCAAAGCGTATTTACCTTCGTTTTTGGCGCAAAGATCTTTCCAACTGGCCTCCGGGGCAAAGTCATATTTAAGCTCCCCGATTTTGACGACTTCATCTCCTCGTTTGATCCAGGCGATAACACCCTCCGGCAAGAGCCCTTCAGCCTTTTGCCAGTTTGACGAATCAATAACATCTCCTGGTTTTAGCCCGATTTGAGCAAACATCTGAGCCTGCTCTTCCTTCCAGTTTTCTCCCCCCAGTGTAACCGCCGCAAATAGGAACATTGACGCCGTTACCAATAAAAAACTCATGAGTAATCGTCTGTTTTTCAAGGCTGTCTCCTTTCATCTCCTTAATGTTGGTCAATGTTTTAGCTTGTGTGGTCCCCTCGCGTCTTTCCACAAGTACTATGATGTCGATTTCCCGTTCCTGATCCAAACTTCCTGGCAGCGCATCATCAAAGCCCGGAATTTTTAGCTGGGTGGAACTCTCCCGAGAATCTGCATCTTTGCTTACAAACGTATCCAGTCGCTATAATAAAACCGTTTCTCAGGCCACCTCCTTTCCGCATGCTGGACACGAGATGATTAAAAACGTACAGACTTAACATAAAATTTTATAACTGCTTAGTGGAGCAAAAACACTGTCGGCACAATGGCAACGCAATGCTTTTTAGTGACTTTATTTGTGACTTCTGATCGTAAGCGATCGTATATACGAAGGGCATGCGTAAGCTGTGGGCAGCTCATTATTGCATTTCCTGTGATAAAAATTGAGTACTGTAATTCTTCGCAGAGTAGTGAAAAAATATCTATATACTGTGCTTCTTTATGTCAAGTTATTTTTACTCAGTCTTTTTTTGTACACAGTATTATGTTTTTTATGTGCTAGTTGATTATGGTTTTTTTCAATTGTTCGAGAACGTACATTTCAACAATTTATAGCAATTTTAATGCCCATATAGCCACTAAGCACGAAAAATTCTCCGAACCGCCCTATGAATGCACCTCGGCACATGCTAACAATCTTATTTCACGTGCAATAAAGGCTGTTAGTGCCTTCATAAACGTATGATTTTCTGAATCAACCGCGTGCAAAAACCAAGGCGAATACAGATGTCAAGGTTACTGTTTCTGTGGCATATTACTGAATCTGCAATAATTTTACGGTATCTGTAGGCTTTGCAACAGTCACGACTGCACCACTACTGGAACTTTTTCATTTTCACATCCGAACGTTTCATCATCAACAGATTCAGCAATCCCATCATGTTCAATAACAGCATGCCATCGCACTAAAAAATGAAACCAAAAACAATTAACTGAATTTTAAAACATTTTCTAATGGCTAAGCGTTGCCAAAAGCCATAAATGAGATTTGTCAATCGAACACCTACCACAGCCATCCCCAGTATGCCGGGCGGCAATTTGCGATTGAGTATGCAAAATAGATGCCATCACCCCCGAAACAGTGACAGAAGACCAAAACATTCACTTAACTATCCGATAACATGACGTTAAATAGCATTTTGCAATCAGCTAACAGTACAAGAATAAAAATCAAGCCGTCTTTCAGCGTAGCGCATTTTGATACATATCCGTTGCATACAGCGGCTAAAACGAGCGGTTCTTACCCACTTTGCGAGCAAGCGAAGTTTACGTTTTATCATCTCACTGTATTTACGGTATAAAAACTGATTTGCCGGAAGCAAGCTATCGACAGGCGGGCAACGCATTGCCCTCTGTATTAAACGGCATCACGCAATACAGAGGGCATGTGGTGAGTTTTAATCACGAAGCGGGTGGATAAATTTCATCTGGGGGTGGCAATTCACCGCCTTCCGCCATCCCCCCCGCGATTTCAGAAATCATTCCAAGTTCTTTTCGGGTATCAAAGTAGGCAAACTTGACAAGGCCCTGGTTATTCCCCCCCTGCATGATACCGAGCCCCTTGTCCTTAAAGAAGCTCACGGTCTTGTCATAATCCTCAACATCGAACAAAAGATGGTGGATCCCTTCGCCGTGCTCTTTCAAAAACTCTGCATAGATACTCTTGTCATCCAGCGGCTCGATCAACTCGATCATGACCTCTCCCAAAAAAGCCACGGCGACCCGCATGGCGTATGGCTGGGGCTTATCGCGGACGATCATATCCCTTACCGAGTCCGGCGACATCTCGTAAAAACTCCATGGGCCAATTCCGTAATCATCATAATAGGTTTTGACCGACGCCCGGCAATCTTTCACCACCAATCCTACCTGGTAAACTCCTTTAAACACTTGCTTTTGTGTCATGTTCAACTCCCATCATGGATTGCCACATCCATCTATTAGAAGGTTTTAACGACATCATACCCCTGGGGATTACTGCTGGTAAAAACGATCGTCACCTTGACAGATTTAAATCGCCAGCCATCGGCCGTACGAACAAATTCATCATTGTAAATCCCGCCAAACCAAAGTGGCACATTGTCATCAGTGACTATAGCAGGGCACAGATACTGCCATTTCCCTTTGGCAGTATCCCCATCAACCGTGATGATCGGGTTCGAAGTATAATGGATTCCAAAGGCATTGTTCATGGAAATAAACAGTTCTCTGATTGCATCACTGCCTTCTGCCTTTCCAAAATCGCCGTTGGCCTCCCACACCCCATCCGCCACAAAAAGGGAAGAAACTTCCTCTGGGTCCGGTTTGGCACGGTGCCAGCCCACATCCGCAGCATCACAATATTTTGCCTTCAGCTGAATAATCTCCAAAACGTCTATCTGGTTCTGCAATCTTTCTTCAATCGTGACGGCCATGGGTCCTCTTTCTGTTGTCGTAATTGTAATCCGTTTTTAGTGATGAGTAAAAAAGAATGGCCCCGCCGCAAGCAGCGGGGTATCAAATTAATCTTTATTTCTAATCGTCCCAGAAGGTGGAGAATTAGCGCAATTCCGATTAAAAGTTTTTGACGATATCATACCCCTGGGGATTGTTGCTGGTAAAAACGATCGTCACTTTGATGGATTTAAATCGCCAGCCGTCAGCCGTGCGAACAAATTCATCGTTGTAAACGCCGCCAATCCATAGTGGCACATTATCTTCGGTGACAAGGGTCGGACACAGAAACTGCCACTTTCCTGTGGCGGTATCCCCATTGACCGTAATGATCGGATTTGCGGTATAGTGGATCCCAAAGGCGTTGTTCATAGAACTGAAAAGCTCTTTGATCGCACTGCGACTTTTTGCCCCGCCAAAATCTCCCCCGGCTTCCCATGACCCATCCTCCACAAAAAGGGAAGAAACCCCCTCCGCGTCCGGTTTGGGACGGTCCCAGCCCACATCTGCAGCATCACAATATTTTGCCTTCAGTTGAATAATTTCCAAAATGTCTATCTGGTTCTGCAGTCTTTCTTCTAATGTCATGTTTTCTCTCCCTGTTGTTGTAGAAAATGTCACCTGTTTTATAAAAATCCGATGGAAATAGAAACCACGCTATGGAATCAAGGCCAGGGTTGATCCCACAATAATGCTTCTGCCATGCAGGTACTTGGCATCATCTGATGCCAGAAACAAAACCACGTTCGAAATACCTTCGGGCGGAATGAGCTCGTCTGGAACAACCGTAGGTGGCCCCAGGGGAAGATTTTGTCGACGCGCTTCTTCCAATGTCGTCCCCAACTGTTCGAAGGCGCCTTCGAGCATCGGGGTCTTTACTGCCGCCGGACAAACCGCATTGACATTGATGCCCAGCGCCCCCAACTCGGCCGCCAGTGTCCGGGTAAGCCCAACAACCCCATGTTTGGCGCAATTGTAGGGAGCGATGTCCGGAATACCGATGAGCCCGCAGTGGGACGCGATGTTGACGATCTTGCCACTCTTCTGTGCCTTCATATGGGGCATGACCTCTTTACAGCAGATCCAGGGCCCTTTCAGATTGACGTTCATCATCAGGTCCCACTGGTCCTCCGTGACCTCATCGGTGGGCACCCCGATCAACGCAACGCCGGCATTGTTCACAAGGATGTCGATTTTACCAAATGCTTCGATAGTCTGGTCGACCATCTTTTTAACCTGATCAGCCTTTGTGATGTCCGTAATAATACCAAGCGCCCGGCGGCCCAGTGCCTTGACCTGACGCACCGTCTCATCGAGGTCTTCGTTTTTAGCGAGCCCGTACCCGATCAGATCGGCATTCGCACCGATATCACAGGCAACAATATCAGCACCCTCCCTTGCAAGGGCAAGACAGTGCTCACGCCCCATTCCCCGGGCCCCGCCCGTAACAATCGCAACTTTGCCTTCCAATTTCATATTTCATTCTCCCTGTAACTAAATAGCAACTCAATTAATAATTTTTTCAACTCGACACAGCATGGCTTTTGTTGGAACAGAAGCAGTGGCTGGACATAAATGCTGGTTGTCGGTCAGCTGGTTCACATTGATCCGTTGCCAGCCATCCATTATATCATCCGGATGATCGGTCTTACCGTACCAATACCCATGGGGGATATGAACCACATTGGGTCGGATATATTCAAAATAGCGGGTCTTTTGCTCAATTCGGCCCCGACGGGTAACCACATAGACCCATTCCCCATCCTCGATGTTGAGGGACTGGGCCGTTTTTGGGTTTATCTGAAGCTCTGGGTCCGGTGCTATCTTTCGAAGAGACGGAATATTTCGCAAGCTGGAATGGAAATTGGCCACATTCCTCCCGCCGGTGCTCAGGATAAGCGGATACTCTTTGGCCACATCCGGTGTACGGATCGGACTTTCGAAAGATTCTTCGAACTCAGGAAGACCAGAATACCCCATGCTTTCGCAAAGCTCTGAAAAAAGTTCCACCTTTTTACTTCCTGTAAGGAATCCTTCTTTTTCATAGGTCTTGTATCTTACGGGTATGCTGTACCAACCCATTTCTTTTAGCTTTTGATAGGTAAGCCCAATCGGCTTCAAGCGGTAATCAAGAGACGCCTCAACCGTTTCCCAATAGTCTTCAAACCCCATTCGTTGGGCCAGATCGGAAAGAACTTCCTTTTCGTTCCGGCACTCACCCGGGGGCTCAACCGCCTTGGGGCAGACGAACACATGGTTCTGCATAATGGAGTCTTCGATATCATCCCGTTCGGTCCAGTGAGCCGGTGGCAAAATCACATCGGCCAGCAGGGTTGTGGGATTGTGGAAAAAATCGGTGCAGAATAGAAAATCGAGATTGCTGAGGGCCGCCTTTACCATCTTGGAATTTCCGTAGGCGCACATGGCATTGCTGGCCATCAAGCCGCAGCTTTTTACCCAGTAGGGATTTCCTTCCAGCATGGCCGGCCAGACCGTCTCACAGGGAATGGTCAGCGGCATGAAGTTCCAGAGGGGAAACCGGGTAGCACGGGGCAATTGCTTATCCGCCTGCTCTTTGGGCAGATTCATGCACACATCATGATGGGGCCCGAAGTGCTGATAATCGCCCGTGGGCGCTTCCCATTTGGGCATCCCGCCGGGAATTTCCAAATTCCCGGTAATGGCCACGAGACAGGTCAGGGCCCGGCCGATTTGCAAACCATTGCTCTGCTGGCACAGGGATGCCATCCCCGGCCCCAGAGCTGCGGACGCCGCGGTCGCAAAGGTGATGGCCGCCGCCTTGATATCTTCGGCCAGCACACCGGTAATCTCAGCACATTTCTCCGGATGAAATGCTTTAACATGTTCCTTGAGCCGCTTGAATCCCACTGTCCAGTTTTCCACAAAGTCCCTGTCATACAGTTCATTTTCAATGACAACATTGATCATCCCCAGCGCAAGGGCCGTGTCTGTTCCCGGCCGGAGTTGAAGCCAGTGGTCAGCTTTTCGGGCCATCCGAATACCTCTCGGATCAACGACAATTAATTTGGCACCGCCCCTTAGCGCCTTTTTGATGGCATTCATAAAGAGGCCGGGGAAAGACTGATCTGGGTTGTGGCCCCAGAGAGTTACACAATCCGTATTGGCATAATCCGGCCCAATTATTCCCAGCCCTGAAATAATAGCGCTCCCCATGATCAACGGCCCCCCGCTCATATTGATCGGCGACATGAAATTGGGAGATCCGTAGTTTGCCAAAAATCGATTGATGTGGGGGTGATTTCCACGCACCGTGCCGGCACCAAAGACCAAGGATTCGGCCCCATATTTCTCCCGGTTCTCCAGGAGTCGTTCGGCAATGGTATCGAGAGCCCGATCCCATGACACCGGCTCAAAACGACCACTTCCCCGTTCACCCGTCCGCATCAGTGGCCTTGTAATGCGCTCCGGATGATCAACCACCTCCCGGAAGGCTCGCCCCTTGGGGCACATGAACCCCTGGCTAAACGGGTGCTCCTTGTTTCCCTTGATACTAAGGATTTTGCCGTCCTCCACCTCAATGAGAACGCCACACCGGGCATGACACCCCGCTTCAAAACAACTGCTTTTTAGTATAGTTTTACCCATAGTACCTCCGTTGGTTATGGTAATTGGTTTCGTCGGATAACGTTCGCCCCAAAAAGCCAATCATCGAACAGTTGGTTCATCAGGTAGTGGGAATACTAAAATGATATTCATCAAATAACCGACACGGCTTGTTTTCTTTAATACGTTACAGGTTTCAATGGGCCCCAATGAAAACAAAATGCGGCATTTCATGGCCATGGTTAGTCATTTTATTCTATGCAAATTATGCACCCAGCGCAATTGATTTGCGCTGACAAGGCCCTAAAAACATAGTTAACCTATTGTTACATTTACTAATTATTTTATAAAAAATTCCCGACCGTATCTTTCTATAAATTTATCCCCCCTTGACAGCCCGCGCTATTAAACGATATTGCGGAATACAAAGGATTGAATCGTGAATAACCACACCCAAATATCACCACAAGGATTGCACATTAATGTTCACATGGGGGACTTCATATGACCGTTACGGCTTCACCATCAGGACACCCCACTAAAAATAGCAATGCACGAATTCAAGAACTTGAGAAACAGATCAAAGACAGCAAGCGCCTGAAAAAATCCCTTGAGGACCGGCTCCAGTTTGAAAAACTACTGTCTGAGATATCCTCTGTATACAGCAGCCTCCCCGCCAGCGAGGTGGACAAAAACATCAAGAATGGCCTTCAACGCATTGGAGAATTTTTAGGCGCCGACAGATGCACCCTTGCCCAGTTTTCAGAACGGGTAAATGAAGTCAATTTTATTCATTCCTGGGAAATTGAGGGGAGGAAACCAATGACCGGCATCTTTCTTGAAACCCGGCAATACTTTCCCTGGAGCATTGACAAACTGATGCGGGGAGAGATCTTTATTTTTCAACGACCTGAAGATTTGCCGGATGAAGCCGCCATTGATAAAAAAAGCTATACGGCCCTTTCCGTAAAATCCCATGCGTCGGTCCCGATCGAGGTGGGGGGGAAAATCATGTACTCTCTTTCCCTTTCATCTTCCAATAGCCATATGCGCTGGCCAAAGGAACGAATTCAGCGACTTCGACTGATCGGCGAAATTTTTGCCAATGCCCTGCTCCGAAAACAGAAAGAACTCGATATTCAAAACGCCTTTTCTGAAATCAAGCAATTGAAAGATTCTCTTGAGGCGGACTGCACCTACCTTCGGGAAGAAATCGATTTGGAGCACAACGCCCACAACATGATCGGCCACAGTGAGCCGATCAAACATGTGTTCTTGAAGATAAGGCAGATCGCGCCCACCGATATCACGGTAATTATCCACGGCGAGACAGGCACCGGAAAAGAGCTCGTCGCACGGGCCATCCATGGCGCAAGCCTTCGCAGCAAACGCCCCATGGTGAAAGTAAACTGTGCGGCCCTCCCGGCAAACCTTATCGAAAGCGAACTGTTCGGCCATGAAAAAGGCGCTTTCACCAGCGCAGAAGCCCGCCAAGTGGGCCGGTTTGAACTGGCCGATGGAAACAGTCTGTTCCTGGATGAAATTGGTGAACTCCCATTGGAGTCTCAGGCCAAATTGCTCCGGGTGCTTCAGGATGGTGAATTCGAACGACTTGGCAGTTCCCGAACAATCAAGGTGGATGTTCGTATCATTGCCGCCACCAACCGGAACCTTGAGGAAGAAGTTAAAAAAGGAAAATTTCGTCAGGACCTCTGGTACCGGCTCAATGTTTTCCCCATACCCGTGCCGCCACTTCGATCTCGCGCCGATGACATCCCCCTTCTCACCAATTGGTTTGTAAACAAAATCAGCAGAAAACTGGGAAAAACAATCAGCCGAATTCCATCATCCACCATGAATGCCCTACAAGGCTACCACTGGCCCGGTAACGTCAGAGAGCTTGAAAATGTCCTTGAACGGGCTGTCATCAATTCCCCGGGAGACGCCCTGCAGCTGCAAGATGCCCTTGTCGCGTGCACAGAAGTTCTGCCCAATGCTGCTGAAATAGTGACACTCCAGGAAGCTGAACGTCAGCATATTCTCAAAACGCTAGAAATCACGCGCGGACGAATTGAAGGCCCCAAGGGGGCTGCCCTGATTCTCGATATTCATCCCTCGACCCTCCGCACCCGCATGCGAAAATTGGGGATTAAACGATCGGTTGTTGTGAATCTCAGCTAAAAGAAGGAAAAAGTCATGGCCAACACCGCAGCATTGTCAAAGAAAAAAAATAGACCAAATGATTCTCGTATTCGAGAGCTGGAACAGCAAATCCAAGACAGCAAACGCCTAAGAAATTGGTTTGAGGAACGACTCCAGTTTGAAAAACTGCTATCTGAAATATCATCTGCTTACAGCAGCCTGCCTGCTGATGACGTGGATAACCATATCATAAACGGTCTTGGCAGAATCGGAGAATTTCTAGATGCAGACCGATGCACACTCGCTCAGTTTAACGAAAGCAAAACCGGTCTCTCATTCATCCACTCATGGCAAAGAGACAGTGTTCCATTCATGAAAACAGATCGATATTTAGAAACCAGAAACGTCATGCCCTACAGCATGGACAGAATTAAACGAGGAGAGATTTTCGAATTTACAAAACTAGAAGATTTGCCGGATAACGCCACCATCGACAAAAAAAGCTATACCTTGCTTTCCATAAATTCCCATGTATCGGTACCGATTGAAGTGGGCGGAGAGCTGATGTATAATATCGCCATCTCATCTTCACAAAATCGAACGTGGCCGAAAGAACGAATACAGCGGTTCCGACTGGCCGGGGAAGTTTTTGCCAACGCCTTGCTTCGCAAAAAGAAAGAACTCGATATTCGAAATGCGTTCCTCGAAATAAAAGGGCTGAAGGACCGCCTCGAGGCAGATTGCACCTACCTTCGGGAAGAAATTGAGCTGGAGCACAATGCCCACAACATGATCGGCCAAAGCGAACCGCTCAAGCATGTTCTCATGAAAATTCATCAGATTGCCCCCACCGACATTACGGTCTTCATCCACGGAGAGACCGGGACCGGCAAAGAACTGGTCGCGCGGGCCATTCATGACGCCAGCCTCCGAAAAAAACGGCCCATGGTGAAGGTCAACTGCGCCGCGCTTCCGGCAAACCTCATCGAAAGCGAACTGTTCGGCCATGAAAGGGGCGCCTTTACCAGTGCGGAGGCCCGCCAGGTGGGCCGTTTCGAACTGGCCGACGGCAATACCCTGTTTCTGGATGAAATCGGTGAGCTCCCGTTAGAATCCCAGGCCAAGCTGCTCCGGGTGCTTCAGGATGGCGAGTTTGAACGGCTTGGCAGTTCCCGAACGATCAAGGTGGATGTTCGCATCATCGCGGCCACCAACCGTGATTTGGAAGAAGAGGTCAAAAAGGGGAGATTTCGTCAGGATCTTTGGTACCGGCTGAATGTTTTCCCCATATCCGTCCCGCCGCTGCGGAAACGCCACAAGGATATTCCGATTCTTGCCAATTATTTTGTAAACAAAATCGGCCGGAAACTGGGGAAAACCATCAAACGAATTCCGACCACCACGATAAATGCCCTGGAGGGCTATCATTGGCCGGGCAACGTAAGGGAACTTGAAAACGCAATCGAGCGGGCGGTCATCAACACGCCCGGGGATTCCCTTCAACTGGTGGACACCCCTCTCTCACCGGTAACCGCCTCAACGCAGGCAACCGATATTTTTTCGACACTCCAGGAGGTTGAATACGACCATATCGTTAACGTCCTTCAGGCCACCAACGGACGGGTCGATGGGCCCAAAGGAGCCGCCCTCATCCTGGGGATGAACCCCTCAACCCTACGAACCCGGATGCGAAAGTTGGGGATTAAACGATCAATCGTTGTGGATCTTAAGTAAATGGAAGAAACCGTCATGGCCACCACTGTAGCCGTATCAAAGCAACCTAACAAACCAAACGATTCACGTATTCGCGAACTTGAAAAGCAAATTCAAGACAGCAAACGCCTTAGAAATTGGTTTGAGGAACGTCTCCAGTTTGAAAAATTGCTGTCTGAAATTTCATCCGCCTACAGCAGTCTCCCCGCCGATGACGTGGAAAAACATATCAAAAACGGTCTTCAGCGAATTGGAAAATTTCTGGATGCAGACCGCTGCACACTCTCTCAGTTTAACGAGAGCAAAACAGGACTTATTTTTATCCATTCATGGCAGAGCGAAAGTGTTCCATTCATGGACACAGACGAATACCTTGACACCCGAAAAGTCATGCCATACAGCATCGACAGGCTAAGACGGGGCGAACTCTTCCGGTTCGAACAAATTGAAGATCTTCCCGAGGAAGCGGTGATCGACAGAAAAAGTTACGAACTGCTTCATGTAAACTCCCATGTGTCGGTACCGATTGAGGTGGGCGGAGAATTGATGTATGTTTTTTCGTTTTCTTCCGCACAGAAACACCGGGCCTGGCCGGAAGAGAGGGTCAAGCGGTTCCGGCTCGTCGGCGAAGTTTTTGCCAACGCCCTGCTTCGCGAAAAGAAAGAACTCGATATACGAAATGCGTTCCTGGAGATAAAGGAGTTAAAAGATCGTCTCGAGGCGGACTGCACCTACCTTCGGGAAGAAATCGACCTAGAATATAATGCTCACAACATGATCGGCCAGAGCGAACCGCTCAAACATGTTCTCATGAAAATCCAGCAGATTTCTCCCACCGATATTACGGTCTTCATCCATGGAGAGACAGGCACCGGCAAGGAACTGGTCGCTCGGGCCATCCATGACGCCAGCCTCCGGCGAAAGCGGCCTATGGTGAAGGTCAACTGCGCAGCCCTCCCGGCAAACCTCATCGAAAGCGAACTGTTCGGCCATGAAAGGGGCGCCTTTACCAGTGCGGAGGCCCGCCAGGTGGGCCGTTTCGAACTGGCCGACGGCAATACCCTGTTTCTGGATGAAATCGGTGAGCTCCCGTTAGAATCCCAGGCCAAGCTGCTCCGGGTGCTTCAGGATGGCGAGTTTGAACGGCTTGGCAGTTCCCGAACGATCAAGGTAGATGTTCGCATTATCGCCGCCACCAACCGAGACTTGGAAGAAGAGGTCAAAAAAGGAAGATTCCGCCAGGATCTCTGGTTCCGGCTCAATGTTTTCCCCATATCCGTCCCGCCGCTTCGACAACGCCACAAGGACATTCCGATCCTTGCCAATTATTTTGTGAACAAAATCAGTCGGAAACTGGGGAAAACAATCAAACGCATTCCGACCGCCATGGTAAACGCATTGGAGGGCTATCACTGGCCGGGCAACGTGCGGGAACTTGAAAACGTGATCGAGCGGGCCGTCATCAATACGCTCGGAGACTCCCTTCAACTGGTGGATCCCCTTCTTTCCCCGGCAACGGCCCCAACTCAGGTTACCACCACCTTTTCGACACTCCAGGAGGTTGAACACAACTATATCGTTAAAGTCCTCCAGGCCACCAACGGACGGGTCGATGGGCCGAAAGGGGCCGCCCTTATCCTTGGGATGAACCCCTCAACCCTTCGAACCCGGATGCGAAAACTGGGGATCAAAAAATCGGTTATTGTTAAGCAGATGTGAGGATCTTTGAGAGCGCCGGCATGATTTCAAACATGTCCCCAACGATCCCGTAATCAGCAATGCCAAAGATAGGTGCCTTGGGATCTTTGTTGATCGCAATGATCGTACCGGCATTTTTCATACCGGCCACATGCTGAAATGCACCACTGATCCCCAGCGCAATATAGACCTTCGGTTTTACCTTTTTCCCGGAGGTGCCCACCTGCCGCTCTTTCGGCAACCAGTTTTTGTCCACCACCGGCCGCGAGCAAGAAACAGCAGCCCCCAATTGTTTGGCCAACGCTTCCACCTCCGGCAGGTACTCCGGTCCGCCAAGCCCACGACCGACCGAAAGTAGAAGATCGGCCTGGGTGATATCCACATCACCCACCTCAGAGGCCAACAAACGGACAAACCGGCGTGCCGAAATCTCCGTTGTCAATGGGGAGGCAACCGTTATAACTTCCGCTGTATGGGCCGGCGCCAGCTCTGATGAAAAAGACCCCGCACGAATCGTAGCCAAGCAGTGGGGCGCCGCTTTGAAATCGATTCGGGCGTTCACCTTGTCGGAATACATTTTGCGTGTCGCTTCAACGCATCCCTCGTTGACCGCCAAATCAATGCAGTCGGACGCAAGGGGCCATCTTAACTCTGCCGAAAGACGAGGGGCGAACTCCATTCCGCTGGCTGTATGCCCGATCAGTACCAGTTGCGGCCTCTTTTCCTGAATTAAAGCGCTCATGGCCGCCTGGTAGGCAGGGGCGTTATATTCGGCAAGCTGCGGGTCTTCTATGGAATAAACGCCCGGGACATAGGAGGCCACCTTTTCGATTATCCCCCTTGCGTCTGCTCCAAGCACAATGGCATAACACTCTGTGCCGAGCGCTTCGGCAAGCTGCCGGCCTTTGCCAATCATCTCGTAGCTTATCTCCTGGATTTCCCCCTGCCGATGCTCCACCAAAACACAAACCTGGCTCATCCGACCACCCCCTTTTTCTTTAAAATATCCATCATCTTGGCTGACACGGTTTCCGTATCACCTTCGAGCATTTCCGCCGTCTTTTCAACTGGCGGCAAATAAAGCGATGCCACTTCGGTTAGTGCACCGGAAGCCCCCAGATCATCACCAGAAATCGGCAATGCGTCGGCCCCCACTTCAGAGAGCGTTTTTGATTTCGCTTTTCGAAGCCCCATAATCGATACGTACCGTGGCTCGTTGATGCCCGTTTGAATGGAAAGAACAGATGGTAATGTGAGCTCACAATTTTCTCCCATGCCGCCTTCCAATTCCCGGGTTACCGTAATTTTTTCGTCAGCCACTTCGATGCGTGTGACCATGCTTGCGCTGGGCAGTTGAAAAAGCTCGCCGAGCATCGGACCGACCTGACCGTATCCGTCATCACCAGCCTGAACCCCTGTAAGCAGAAGGTCGAATTTCTTGTCCTTCAATGCGGCATGTAATGTTTTGGCAATTGCGTAAGAATCACCACCTGTAAAAACCGGATCGTTCAATAGCAGCGCTTCGTCCGCGCCCATTGCAAGCGTCCGCCTCAATACGGGTTGCACCTCGGCGTTGCCAAGGCTGACAACGGTAACCGTACCGCCATGGGCTTCCTTGATACGCACCGCCTCTTCAACGGCGTAATCGTCCCACTCGTTGATACCAAAGGCCAGATGGTCCGTTTGAATATCCTTTCCGGATGAATCGATAATGATATCGGCCTCCGCGGTTTCCGGAACCCGCTTTACACATACGATGATATCCATGCATTGCTCCTGTCATGTTTAACGATGTCTTTTGGATCAGTAGGGATGATTATTGCCAAAAGGCATCCTTATGATAAGGTTGACACCAAGAGGGTCATCAGATCGACGACCCTGATTCGATCTTCCAGGCCATCGGTTTTGATGGCATCCTCAAAATGAAGCTGACAAAAGGGACATGCGGTCACCAGAACGGTGGCACCGGCCGCCATTGCCATTTCCACCCGCATGGAAGCCATTCTGCGTTTTTCGTTCGGAATTTCATGCCACAGCGTAATGTCAGCCCCTCCACAGCAAAAACTTCTGTCCCGACAGCGCGCCATATCAACCGATGTGATGCCAGGAATTACGGACAAAATACCCCGCGGGCTATCGTAAATACCGTTATGACGTCCGAGGTAGCACGGATCGTGATACGTGTAAACATCTCCTGAGGCAACTGCCTTGATCGGCTTGAGGTGACCGGCCTGAAGAAGTTCCCAGAAGAATTCAGAGTAGTGGACTACCTTCAGGGTACCGGGATAATCGTTTTTCAATGTGTTGAACGCATGAGGATCGGTGGTTACGATGCGATTGAAGTTAATCTGCTCAAGCGTTTCCATGTTCTCTTCCATGAGCAATTGAAACAATCCCTCTTCTCCCATCCGCCGCACCTGATGGCCCGAATCTTTTTCCAACGGACCGAGAATACCGAAATCAACCCCCGCAGCGGCGAGGCCGCGGACAAGACTCCCGGCGATCGGTTGAAATCCGGGATCAAATGAGGGAAAACTGTCTACAAAATAGAGTACATCCACGGTATCCCCGGCTTTCAACCGCTTTACCGGCGGAATCTCCCCCACCTCATTGAGCCAATCGGCCCGTTTGACATTGGGCTTTCCCAGAGGGTTGAAATTTCTTTCAAGAGACATCAGCACCGGATTAAACGTATTCGGGTTTTGGGCGCTTTCGATCAGATGTCGACGCATGTCCACAATCTTGTCGATATATTCGATAAAAACCGGGCATTCCTCCTCACAAGCCCCGCAGGTGGTACAGGACCAAAGTTCATCAGGGGTCACAATGTCTCCGACCATTTTAGGCGGCTCTTTCCCCTCTGAAGAATTTTTGTCGGAAGGTAGGACCGGATACCGGTCATACGCATGGGCCCTTAGATGGAGGGTCAACATTTTGGGTGAAAGGGGGCGGCCCACCGCATGGGCAGGACAGTTGTCCGAACAGCGCCCACACTCGGTACAGGTCACCAAATCGAGCAGATGTTTCCATGTCAAATCTTCCAGTTTTTCAGCGCCCAGGCTTTCCAGTGTTTCAAAATCCTCAACCCCCCATCGGGCTGGCTTCAGGCTGCCTTTTTGTGTCTTTTTCAGAAAAACGTTTGGCAACGCCGTAATCACATGAAAATGCTTCCCGAGAGGCAACAGGTTTAAAAAAACATATAAAATTACCAAGTGGACCCAATAGGTGACCCCCTGCAGGGTCAACAAGGAAGACGTCTCCATGCCAGACAAAAGCGCCCCGGCCAGCCCAGCAGCAGGAAGCCATGCCGGCGAGGGTCCTGCCCCATCGGCCAGATAAACACTACCCTCAAAAAGAATATCCGTCACCATAAGTGCCGAAATCATGGAAAGGATAAGATACGCATCCATACTGTGGCTGCCCTGATAACGGTCCGGCCGCCGAATGGCCCGATAGAATGCTGCCCCCACGCAGGCTACAAGAACAAGCAACTCAAACAGATCTTTTGCGATCTCATAAAGCGTTCCAAACCCACTGCTTAACAGCGGCACCATCACCGGCAGCTGAAGCCCCTGGGTCACCAGATCGATCGTTCGAATGCTCAGAACCACAAACCCCCAGAAAATCATCAAATGGATCGCCCCTGAAACCAGATAGCGCGGCTGACGTTTCTGGACCAGGCCATAGACGATCAGGTCCTTTACCCGCTTTGGAATATCATGAAAGCGCGGATCTGGCTGGCCGGCCCTTATCAGAAGATAGCGCCGCCAGATGAGCATGCCGAACAGTCCAACCGCCGTTAAAAACAGCAGCCATGCGATACAAAAACCCGGTATTCCCCAATAGGTGGTCGAGGCCAGATGGTAAGCTGATAGCATATCGTTCTCCATGGGATTAATATTTTCACTCGATTTTTTATATAGAGTGAGCAATAATATTGTCAAGAAAAAACATACTCGGTCTCGGTTACCCATAGGGGAAACTATTGCAACAAACTGCCCAACACCCAATTTTATCAACATTTATATTGACATGGAGAATGGTAAGCATTATGACCCAACCAAGGAATCGGCACGGGAACGCTCGCTGACGACAACCAAAAAGCAGGTATAAAACGCGTAAAACCCAATAATTTGATTTCTGTTAAAACTAAAAGATAACGATATTATGAAACCAAGCCCGGACAAAGAACCCACAAGAGCGCTTCTGCTGACAAGCGCCGAGACCCTTTTTGCAACCCAAGGGTTCTTACAAACCAAGATATCGGACATTTCAGACCAGGCGGGTATCAGCGCAAACACCGTATACGAGCATTTCAAGAGCAAGGATGAGCTGCTCATCGCCATTCCCGAACAGAAGGTGATCGAGAATATTAAACGCAATGAAGATCACTTGCGGGGGCTGGAAGGAGCCGGTGTCAAACTTCGCAAACTGGTATGGAATTATCTTGAATTCGCTTCGAACAATAAAGATTATTTTAAGTTGTTTCTTTTTGAAATAAGATCAAACAGAGACTTTTACAACTCTCCCACCCACGATGTGATCAAACAATACACGGATGTATATCGTCAGATCATCGTCGAAGGCCAGCAGACCGGTGAGTTCCAGCGAGACCTGAGCCCATCGCTCATCCTCCATCTCATCTTTGGCGCCGTTGACAGCATCCTGATCACCTGGATTATCGAAAACAGGCCCAGCAATCCGCTCGACCTGTTCGAAGATTTTTTCGATGTCCTGATAAACGCTGTTGCCGTTAAACAACCCACGGCGGGTGATAAAGACAAACGGCTGAAGATTCTGAATGCCGCCATTTCCATTTTTTCACAAATCGGATATAAAAAAGCAAGAATTCAGGACATCGCCAAAACCGCCGGGGTCGGCGAAGGGACCATCTATAAGTACTTTTCCAGTAAGGAAGACATTCTCTTTTCCATTGCTCTGGACAGGTCAAAAGAACTTATTGAGGAGCAAAAAGAACATCTTAGCGGTATCCAGTCGTTAGATTTGAGACTGGAAATACTCATTCGGGATTACCTTCATTATATAAACAAAAATACTGAATACAACGCAATTTTCAATTTTGACTGCCGGTATAACATTGCATTCTATCAAACTGAGGCCTATGGCCTTATTAAACAATTCACCCGCATTTTTCACGACACCCTGATGGAAGGCGTACAAACCAACGCTTTCAGACCTAACATTAACCCCTACATGGTCACCAAAATGATTTTCGGCGTCATTGACCATACGTCGATTTCTTCCATCATGTTTGGCAGGCCAAGAAGATTTTCCAATGTATCTGAAGCGATCATCGAGCTGCTCATGAACGCATTAAAACGTTAAGGGAGGAAACCGTATGGATTTTTCTATTTCGACTGAAGATCTCGAAATTTTTCAGGAAGTTCGTCTCTTTATTCAAAAGGAGACCACACCTGAACTTTTAAAGGAAGCCCATGGTTGCGAAATGATTTATGGCGGGCCGGAAAGCCGCAAATTTATCAAAAAGTTTGCTGCCAACGGCTGGCTCACGCCCACCTGGCCGGAAGAATACGGGGGCATGGGCGCTTCTGAGATGTTAACTTACATGATCAGAGAAGAGATGACCTATGCAGGCGTGCCATCCTTCTTTGCCGGCGCGCATTTCACCGGCCCGACCATTCTGAGAAACGCCAGCGAAGAAATGAAAAAGAAATGGCTCCCCCCCATTGCCCGGGGAGAGATCGAGTTTGCCATGGGATACTCTGAGCCAGATGCGGGATCTGACATGTTGTCCCTGAAAATGAAAGCCGAAGACAAGGGCGACCATTGGCTCGTAAACGGACAAAAGACCTTTAATACCCATGCCCACGTCGCCGATTATCATTGGTTGGCTGTAAGAACAGACCCCGATGCCCCTAAACACAAGGGAATTTCCTTGCTGATCGTTGACATGAAAAGCCCGGGGATTTCGGTTCAGCCAATGAATACCCTCATCGCAAAGACCAACGATGTTTTTTATGACAACGTCAAGGTGCCCAAAGAAAATCTGGTGGGCGAAGTCAATAAAGGATACCAATACTTGCTTGGCGCCCTCAATTTTGAGCGCATGTTTCCGTTTGGCCATTACCGAAAATGTTATGAATCAGTCGTAGAATTTTCTAGAAATACGATTGTCGATGGCGCTCCCTTGAGCAAATCTCCGACCGTTCGCCAAAAACTGGCAGATATGGCCATCGATTTAGAGGCGGCAAGACTCTTATATTATCACCTTCCGTACCTGCTGGATTCAGGAAAAGTGCCCAGCTATCAAACCTCAATGGAAAAGATATTCATGTCCGAAAGAGTGGCCCGAAAACTGACCCAATCCGCCATGGAAATCATGGGACCATATGGGCAGCTTGACGAACATGACAAATGGGCGCCGTCGGCAAATCTGGTGAACTATTACTTCCGTTGGGGAATTCTGGAAACCATTTATGGCGGCACATCTGAAATTCAGCGCAATATCATTGCACAACGGGGCCTTGGACTTCCGAGGGACTAAGCAGGAATAGGAGGAGCATACATATGGACTACAATCTAAGTGAAGACCAGGCAATTTTAAAAGATGAGTTTCAAAAATTATTAGCCAAAGAGTGCACTAGCGACACCATCCGAGAGATGATGGCCTCAGAAAAGGGCTACAGTGAACTCCTATGGCAGAAGATGGCCGAACTCGGATGGATGGGGCTTCTTATCCCGGAAGCGTATGACGGGGCCTATGAGAGTTTCATTGATATGTTGGTGCTGCTCTACGAGATGGGATATGCCTGTCTGCCAGGGCCTTTTTTTTCGACCGCAGTTGTTGGCACCCTGACCCTTCTAGAAGCGGGAAACGAAGCGCAGAAAAAAACGATACTGCCAAAAGTCGCCACCGGCGAGCATCTGTTGGCCCTTGCGTGGACCGAAAGCACCGGGACATACACGCCGAAGGGCATTCAGATGAAGGCAGAGCAGGACGGAGATGATTTTATCCTAAACGGCACCAAGTTATTTGTACCCGATGCCCATGTTGCTGATACCATTTTCTGTGTAGCCAGAACCGACGAATCCAAAGAAGCTCCCGAGAAAGGCGTTAGCCTGTTCGCCGTCGACGCCGATAGTGAAGGATTGAGCATTCACCCGCATAAAACGTTTACCGGTGAAAAACTGTCTGAAGTCGCCTTTGACCAGGTCCGGCTCCCAGGCACGGCATTGATGGGCCCTTTGAATCAGGCATGGCCGATACTTCAAAAGATACTCATGACAGCGGTGGTGGCAAAATCTGCTGACATGAGCGGCGGGGCCCAGAAAGTCCTTGAGATGGCCGTCAGCCATGCCAAAGTCCGGGAGCAGTTCGATCGCCCCATCGGCAGTTTTCAGGCAGTACAGCACCATTGCGCCAACATGGTCATTGAAGCGGACGTGTCCCGGTTCATGACCTATCACGCCGGATGGCGTATCGATGAAGGTCTCGATTTTACAAAAGAGGCTGCCATGTGCAAGGCGTGGGTCAGCGAATCATACCGACGGCTGGTTTTATTGGGCCACCAGGTATTGGGCGGCATCAGTTTTACATTGGAAGAGGACATGCATCTGTATACCTATCGCGCCAAGGGTGCGGAGCTGTTTTTTGGGGATGCTGACTTCCATCGAGAAATGGTCGCCCGGAGCATGAATTTGTAAGTCCACCATAACGAATAGGTCTTCACCTTTGATATTTTGCCGCTGTAGCCCTCGCGCTTTTCGGCAACAGTAGGACGAATTTCCCGGAGAATAGGGCGCGTGTATGAAACCGTTTAAGGCACTAAGTTCACCTATCATTTTCCCTATTTTCTTCTTTGTCTTTATTATATTGTTTGGGTCCATGCTGCTGCATGTCTCTGAAAAGAACCAAACCGATGCATTGTCCTGGACCGATTCAATATTTACTGCCACATCCGCTGCCTGTGTCACAGGGCTCGCTGTGGTGGATACCGGCTCCTATTTCTCTTTCTCCGGGAAATTAATCATACTGTGCTTGATCCAAATCGGGGGGCTGGGCATCATGACCATTACCAGCCTCTCGATATACCTTTGGCGTCGAAAAACCACCATAACAGATAGAATCGCAGTGGGTCAGGTCCTCTTGCATGATGCCAGCTTTCACCTTGGAAAATTTCTTATCGAAATTGTGGGCTGGACCTTCTTGATTGAAGCCACCGGCGCCGCGCTTATTTACCTGATGGCCCCCGATGCCTTTTCACCGTTTTCGGCCATCTTTCACTCCATTTCCGCCTTTTGCAATGCAGGCTTTTCATTGTTCTCGGACAGCCTTGTGGCCTGGAAAGGATCATGGGGCATTAACCTTGTGTTTATCGCTCTTATAATGGTGGGCGGTATCGGTTTTTCGGCTTTTCTTGAATTTAAGGATGCGGTGAAGCAGAAGGTACGCTTCCGCACCAGGATGCAACACAAAGGCATCAGTTGGTATGCAAGAATCGTTTTTCAAACCAGCCTCTTTCTGACGCTGTTTGGCTGGATAGCAATATATCTATCCGAGTTTGTAGGATATAACAGATCCTCTGCCATAGACGATGCGCTTTTGACCGCTCTTTTCCAGTCCGTAACCTGCCGAACAGCGGGATTCAATACCCTTGATATTGCTCAAATGACAAACGTTTCGTTGGTGATTCTCCTCTTTCTGATGTTCATCGGTGGTGCGCCGGGATCCTGTGCCGGCGGAATTAAAGTAACGACCTTTCGCGTGTTGATGGCAACCATATGGTCTCAATTGAAGGGCCGAAGCCAGGTAACCATCGGACGGTTTGCCGTAAAAGAAGAAACTGTAAAAAAAGCGATGGTCCTGTTTGTCATCGCAACGATAATTATTTTCCTGGCCGTATTTACCCTTGATTTTACCGAGGGAGGGGATCGACCCCAAGATTTGGTTCGTGGCCAGTTTTTTGAGATCCTCTTTGAATCAGTTTCCGCGTTTTGCACCGTTGGGCTAAGTACAGGGATAACCCCCACGCTCACTGTTTCAGGCAAATGGATTATTATTATACTGATGCTCATTGGTCGGATAGGCCCCTTTTTTCTGATTAATGCATTGCAACGCACCCAGTCCATACAGTATTATCGACTGCCAGAAGATAATGTTATGATCGGGTAGCAGAATTGCTATCTTTATCTATGGCCATCATAACCTGATGGGGGAAACCACGTATGCCTATCAAACCACAAATCTGCGTTATCGGCCTCGGGAAACTTGGGTTTCAATTCGGCCACGCGCTAATTCAATCAGGTCAGAAAGTCATCGGTATTGATATAAATCCCGTGAATCTCCAGCGGGCACAGCATGTTTTTTCCCAGGTGTATGAAGCCGATGCGTCCCAAAAACAGGCACTTGAACAGATCGGTCTGTCGGAAATCACCCATGCACTGATCAGCGTCGGAGATTCCATTTCCACCAGCGCCATGGTGACCATGTACCTAAAAGAGTTGAACATACCCAATGTGTGGGTTAAGGCCGTCAACGAGGATCATGCCAAATTATTGCTCAAAACCGGGGCGGATAATGTGATCATCCCGGAACATATGGCGGCAAATCAGCTCGCAGATCGGATTGTTATACCCGGTATCATCGACCGACTTCCATTTGATTCCGAAATGCTGATCACAGAAATCACCATTGACAAATTGGCAAACAAAACCCTTCGCGAAATCAATATAACGAACAGGCTCAACTGCCAGATAATTGCGATACAGAAGCACAATGAGGATCAATACCGATATATACCAAAAGCCGATGATACGTTGCAGAAGGGAGATGTGTTGATTGTTATCGGCTCTAAAAAATCTTTGTCTAAAATCGACCCGTGATAACCTAAGGAGCTTATATGGTACGACAAATATTGAACCGGCTCTGGCAGGTAGGCGGCGGTGAACTGACCCACCCAGGCGATGCTGCCGCTTATTTGGTGCAGTTCGGAAATACCGCTGCCTTGGTGGATGCGGGCACCGGCTACGGTCATGAACAATTGAAGAAAAACATTTCTCAATGCCTATCACCCGATGCCCGTTTGGAATATCTACTGCTCACCCACTGCCACTTTGACCATACCGGGGGGGCCGCCGATGTGTCCGAAGATTTCGGTTGCCAGATTGTGGCCCACGCTGAGGATGCCCGTTTCTTGGAAAAAGGCGACAGCACTGCGACAGCAGCATCTTGGTATGGCGCCCGATTCTCACCGCTTGCCATTGACGTGAAGTTGGAAGATGAAGAAACCCTCTTGCCCATCGGCGATGGCAGCATCACGGCCATTCACTGGCCAGGGCATTCGCCCGGATCTGTCATCTATACAACCATTATTGAACAGCAGAAAGTCGTGTTCGCCCAGGATGTTCATGGCCCAATTCACCCCGCCTTTTACTCTGACGAAATCCAATATCAGGCCTCCCTGGAAAAGCTTTTGATGCTGGCGTCGGACGTTCTTCTGGAAGGCCATTATGGCGTCTTTTTCGGAAAGCGCAACGTAAAAGAATTTATCCAATCCTTCATGATTTTAAAATGAACGAAAATCCATGCATTAACGCCCGTGTCCGCCGTAACGATAATGGGTGCCCATGTGCATACTTCATACGCCAATATGGTTTTTAAGATAAAAATGATGCATAAGATAAATGGGATAAATTGGCCAAAGCTGCGGTTGCAGGCCATGCATTGTCCGGTCTGTGCTTCCATCCGCCCCATCGTCAAACTCAATGATAACGAAATTATGGTCCGCTGCCTGTACTGCCGATCGAGTGCCGTTACCATGTCCATCGTTGCCGTTTTACGCCATATCGTACCGGATCTTGAAAAAAAGATTATCTATGAGTTGTCAGCACGGGGGGCGCTTTTCAGGTACCTATCCCGGCATTCCAGGCAGCTTTTCGTTTCCGAGTTTTTTGAGGATGTTTCCCCCGGCGCATTTTTAAATGGTGTACAATGTCAGGATGTTCAACATCTGACCTATCCATCAGAGAGCTTCGACGTGTGTACCGCCACCGAAGTATTTGAACATGTGCCGGATGATCTCAAAGGTTTTTCTGAAATACGACGAGTATTAAAACCGGGGGGCGTTTTTGTTTTCACCGTCCCCCTGGGGGGCTTTGATGAAACGATTGAACGCGCGAGAATCACTCCGGCGGGCAACGTTCGACATCTTCTTCCCCCTGAATACCACCGGGACCCGATTCGCAGTCACCGGCCAGTGCTCTCGTTCCGCGATTATGGGCGAGATATCGTGGACCGGATGAAGAGCCAAGGATTTAGCCGTGCGGAAATTGTTGCCCCAAGAGGAGAAATTCCATGGGGATTCAAGCGGTTTATTGTTGTTGGATATCGTAGCGGTTCTTAAAGAAAAAGCGTTCAAACAAGAAACAACAGCAGTTGAAATTAAAGATGAGGTCACAGTGAAAAAGGGAAATTCGATGAAGCACCTATACAACACCGGCATGAGTGTTTGTGTTACGCTGGCTATGTTAATGCTTGTACCAACTACCGCGATGGCTTGGCGTTACTGCCCCGGCTCACTTGGTGTGGCCGGTTCGATCGCCCCACCACCAGGTTTTTACTACATCATGTACAACTCCTCCTACCATGCGGATACCATCAACGACAGTGGTGGAAACGCTTCAGATGTAGGTCTGGACCTGAACGTTTTTGCCAATGTTCATCAATTTGTCTACATAACACAAAAGACATTCCTGAAAGGATATTTTGGTTTCGACACAACGATACCCCTGATTCACACTGACCTTCAGATTGAGGCCTACGGTATTGACAGCGATGACTTCGGACTCGGTGACATCTGCATAGAGCCTTTCTCTCTCTCCTGGCACTATCCCCGGTTCGATGCTGTCATAGGACTTGCCCTTTATATGCCAACCGGAAACAACGATACGCCATCTTCACCAGGTCAAGATTATTATTCCATGATGGAAACACTTGGGATAAATGTATATTTGGACAAAGAAAGAACCTGGTCCGCCGCCGTCATGACCCGATGGGTACAAAATACCGAAAACGATGATACCGGCATAACACAGGGCGATGAGTTTGTGGCAGAATACGGCATTGGCAAGACAGTGAAACCCTCCACAGGGCTTTTTTTCCGGGCGGGATTGGCCGGTTATTCTGCCGTACAGCTTACCGAAGATAGTGGTAACAGGGCTAATTCCAACGAACGCCGCAAAATTCATGCGCTGGGACCGGATATTAACTTTACCTGGTTAGGCCCGCTGCTCTTTCAGTTAGAAGCTCGATATATGTTTGAATACGCGGGAGAAAGCTATACGGAGGGTCAGCTATTGACCATTACGTTTCGCGCCCGCTACTAACCAAAAACCCTATATTGGACACAGATGAGGATGATATTTTGGCATCAGATACGAACGTGGAGATGATGTTGACAAACAATGTGCCAGTCATCGGCATTTTGCGCGGCATAGAATCCGATTTTTTTGGAAAGGTCATGATGGCTTCTTTTGAAGCGGGCTTGAATGCCATTGAAATCACGATGAATACCCATGATGCGGCAGGCATTATCGCCCGATTTCGAAACCAGGTTCCACCCAAAAAGTTATTGGGCGCGGGAACGGTCCGAAACCTTGGGGAGGCAAAAGCGGCCGCTGATGCCGGTGCCATGTACTTTGTAACGCCCAACACCGACGTTGCGGTCATTCGATATGCCAAAGATCAAAACATCCCGGTGGTCGCCGGGGCCTTCACACCAACGGAGGTGTATACCGCCTGGAACGCCGGAGCCACCATGGTCAAAATTTTCCCCTGCGGGCCGATGGGGGCGGCCTATATCCGAGACCTCAAAGGACCCTTTGAGCAGATCCCGATGGTGGCCGTCGGGGGCGTGACCTATCAAAACGTTGCAGACTATTTCCACGCTGGGGCCAGTGCTGTTGGGGTGGGAACATCGCTGTTTGGAAAGGAAGCGCTTCGAAAGCATGACTTGCCGGCCCTGCAGGCACAAGTTGAAATGTTTACACAATGTTGCATTCATACTTTGAATCGGTTATAAGGATAATTTCTTATTTGGCCGGTAACTAGAAAAATGGTAAACAAGAAACAACGTTGGGGGCAATCTCTATTTATATAAATGGGAGCGTAGACAATATGTTCAGACCAGAAATTAAGGTTATGGATTGTACCGTCAGGGACGGCGGGCTGATGAACAAATGGCAATTTGAATACGAATTTGTTCAAAAAATTTATCAAGCAAACACAAAGGCCGGCGTGGATTATATGGAGATTGGCTACATCAGCTCTGAAAGCGCCTTTTCAAGAGACGAGTATGGTCCCTGGCGATTCTGTGCTGAAGAAGATATCCTTAAAATTGTGGGGGACGGACCAAAAAACATCAAACTCTCTGCCATGGCCGACATTGGCAGGGTCGAGCATGACGATATCCCACTTAAGTCCGAAAGCTCTCTCGATATGATTCGGGTCGCTTGCTATGTTCACCAGATAGATGCCGCCATTGCCCTTGCCCATCATTGTATGGACAAAGGATATGAAGCCACCATCAACCTGATGGCTGTTTCAGCAGTCGGCTTGCGGGATCTCAACGAAGGGTTGGAAGACCTGGCCAAAAGCCGGGTACCGATTATTTATCTTGTGGACAGTTTCGGCGCCTTTTATTCCGAGGACATTGATACACTGTCTGCCAAATACATGGAACGACTCCCGGGCAAAACCATCGGTATTCACTGCCATAACAACCAGCAACTGGCCTTTGCCAATACGATCTCCGCCATTATCAACGGCATCAATTACCTGGATGGTAGTCTGTATGGTATCGGGCGGGGTGCCGGAAATTGCCCGCTGGAACTTCTGATGTCTTTTCTGAAAAACCCAAAATTCAATGTTCGTCCTCTGATTCAGGTCATCGAGGAACAGATTTTCCCCTGGCGGGATAAAATAGATTGGGGGTATTTCATCCCCTATATGGTCAGCGGTGTTTTAAACCAACATCCCCGGAGCGCTATGGCCCACATGGAATCCGACCGAAAAAACGAAGTTACAGACTTCTATGACCAGATGTTAGTCCCCTAACCCGGCAAAGCCGGAAGTCGTCAGTCGACAGTCGACAGTCGGCAGTCAAAGATTGGGGCAATTTTGAATAGCAGGCAATAACCTTCTGCAAAGGCACAGACACCATCGTGCATCATCCATTGTTCCGATGCATAATGATGCACGATGGTTGTTTTATCCTTGTCTTTTCGGCTAAAGTTTCACTTCGCTGATTTGAAGGACGGGTTCAATGTCAGTATAGTTTGGAATATCTTCCACCAGGCCAGCCTTTTCAGTGATTTCAAAGGCTTTCTGGCAGTCTTCGATGGTTTCAAAAAACAGATGGCCAATCGCAATATAGCGGGCCGGTGTATCGGGTTCACCGCCTGCGACCCCCTGCTCCACCATCGCTTTCTTGAGCAAATCTCCCATAGCATCCTTGGCGAGCGTCATGTGGTTGTTGCAGTAATAATCAATATCAAATCGTTTGCCTTCTTCATTTGGGTATAAAGCGGTCACTTTGATCATAACGACGTCTCCTTCGATAGGGGTTAATTTCTCGGATTTCAGGCATCCTCTACATGGCGGTCAATCCGCCGTCCACCACCAGCTCTGTCCCGGTTACATATTTTGATTCGTCAGAGGCAAGGAATACCACACACTCTGCCACATCCAGCGGTTCTCCCAGGCAACCCAGGGGAATCGCCTCACTGAGGGCTTCAAACTGTTCCGGATTGTCCTGCTTGGGTCCGTTCTGCATATTGGTATCGATGACACCGGGATGAACTGAATTGCATCGAATCTTATCTGGCGCGCATTCAATAGCAACGGTTTTACTGAACAGACGCACACCGCCCTTGCTTGGCCCATAAGCACCAAGCGTCGGAATACCAACCAACCCACCCATGGATGACATATTCACGACGGACCCACCACCACTGGCGCGCATCAATGGAATGGCCGCTTTGGTTCCCATAAAAACACTGGTCATGTTGACCAACATCTGTTTTTCATAGTCAGCAAGTGATAGCTCTTCAATCGGCTTGAGGATGGCAATACCAGCATTGTTCACAAGGACATCCAAGCGGCCGTAAGTTGAAGAAATCTTCTCCATTGCTTCACGCCAACCGTCTTCTGAGGTCACATCCTGATAAAACGCAATGACCTCGGCACCTATTTCACGAATCGCGGCTTCACACATGCCAAGGGCTTTCTCATCGATGTCCGTAATGGCCAATTTGGCCCCCTCTTCAGCAAAACGAATCGCGGTGGTGTAACCCAAACCGGGGTTTGAGCCAGCACCGGTGATCAAAGCAACTTTCCCTTTTAACCGTGGCATCATTTTTATCCTTTCATCTTAAAAGGTTAGAGAAAATAATATGGCAAGTCACGCTGTCCTTCCTCCATCGTCAATACCGCTTAAAATCAACTGATGAGTTCGCTATTTAGATGGATCTTCATCGGCCGGATAAATGGATTCCGGCTCGGCGGGCTCCCAATTCGGGGGAACGTCATAGATTTCCGTGATACAGGACAATGGCCCGTTGGTATCAAGGTAGGCAAAATCAAACCCGTCGTCACCGCTACCCTGTTGCATCACATCCACACCCTGTCCCTGAAAATAAGAAATGACCTGTTTGAAATTATCCACTTCCATGGCCACATGGTGAAGGCCTTCCCCGTGCTCTTTCAAGAACTCAGCATAGATACTGATGTCGTCCAGGGGTTCGATAAGCTCCCACTGGACGTCACCCACCATTGCAAGCCCGACGCGGATGGCAAAGTTTTTTCGCTCTCCCCGAACAGTGAGGTTTTTGAGGCTATCGCCGTCATAGGAATAGACACTCCACGGCCCAATTCCGGAAACCTCCCAGTACTTTTTCATACTGGCGTCCAAATCTTTGACCACAAGACCAATTTGCATCAATTTTTTAAATACTGGTTTTTCAGCCATTTTTTTCCTCGTTTGGGTTAAGTGAAAAGAAGGTATGGAGACTGTTCACGCCCCGATAAAGATACGTTGAACCGTACTCTGGAGAGCTTAACAAGATTGATAGACTCTCGTTCCTTTTTCATATGTAATGAAGGGAAAAGTGTCAATGAAAATGAGGGTGTTTTTCCATTTTGAGCGCGACGATGATCGCCACACCTCAATTCTTTGAAAATCTTGAAGAACCCTTTTACAAGTGTTAGGGATATTGAAACCCCCTTCGATTGAATACCCAACGAAAAGATACAAAGGAAAATAAATGTTTAAACGACCATGGCACAAGGTTTACCCCCCAAAGGTTCCGGCTGAAATTGACTTTGAAATAATCACCGTGCCACAGATGCTGGCTCAGACAGCAAATCGATTTCCGAATCATGTAGCGCTTTCCTATGAAGGGGCCGCTATTACCTATCGGCACCTGGACGATCTGGTCAACCGACTTGCTCGATCTCTGATCTTGCTCGGTCTTAAAAAAGGCCAGCGGGCTGCAATACTGCTCCCAAACATTCCTCAGACCGTCATTGCCTGTCAGGCGGTATTGCGAATCGGTGCGATTACAGTAATGAATAACCCGATGTACACCGAATTCGAACTGGTGCACCAGCTCAAGGATTCTGAAGCGTCTCTCATCATTACAACCGATGAATATCTGGAAAAAGTCTTAACCTTAAAAAACGATACCGATATTCGTGTTGTTATTGCCTGTGCACACGATGATTTAGTGCTTACGGACAGGAAGCAGGTAAAGCCATCCAAACCTTTAGCTGCCGATACGTTTCGTTTCCTGGATCTTATAGAAGCATATCCCGCCACGCCTCTTGAGGATGCCTCCGCTTGGAAGGAAATCGCCAATATTATGTATACGGGAGGTACGACAGGTGTCAGCAAAGGAGTAATGCAGACTCACGCAAATCTCTCCTGTAACGCCCAACAGTATAGCATATGGATGTGTGACACCGTGGACGGCACAGAAAGCTGGCCACTGGTATATCCCATTTTTCATTCTGCGGGATATACAATGCAGAATAAAAGCATTTACTCTGGCTGGAAAAGCATTCTTATCTCCCGGCCAACACCCGAAGTGATGGTCCAAACCATTGAAGAAACAAATCCAACCCTATTGCCGGGTGTCGCCACACTTTTCGTTGGACTGCTGAATTACGAAAAGTTTCACGAACTCGACCTGTCATCCATCAAGGCATTCATGACCGGGGGCGGGGTTCTAGCGGTTGAAACCCTGCGGCAGTTAAAACAAAAAAAGAACGTCCCGGTCATCAACGTGTATGGACTGACCGAAGCGTCTCCGGTCGTCACGGCCACCCCCTGGCTGGGGCCGGAAAAGGCTGGTAGCGTGGGGGTGCCCTATCCGAATACGGATCTGAAAATCGTTGATCCCGTCGACGGCTTGAAAGAAGTGCCATCGGGCGAGCCTGGGGAAATTATCGTGCAAGGCCCTCAAATCATGCAGGGCTACCTCAACAGGCCCGATGAGACCGGAAACGTACTCAAAGAGGGGTGGCTGTATACCGGCGATATTGGTGTTATGGATAAAGACGGATACCTGACAATCGTTGATCGGAAAAAGGATGTCATCGTCGCCAGTGGGTTTAATGTCTATCCGAAAGAAATCGATGAGTTACTGTTCGCGCACCCCAAGATATTAGAAGCCTGTACGATTGGCGTTCCCCATGAATACCGGGGCGAAACAGTCAAATCGTTTGTGGTTTTGAAAGACAATGACAAGCTGAATTCAGAGGAGCTGATCAGCTATTGCCGGCAACATCTTGCCCCATACAAGGTTCCCCGATTGATTGAATTCACCGATGCTCTGCCCAAAAGCCCCATTGGAAAGATTTTACGTAAAGACCTTAGAGAAAAAGAGAAGCAGCGCGGCTGATACCGGCCCACGAACACTGACCGCGCAGCCCCCCAACAACAACTGTTGTTAAATAAAAGTGACGCATCCAAGAACGAGATGGACAATCCCCAACGCCACAGCGATTTGGCCCAAAAGCACCTGATGGGGTTTCAGAGAATTTTTAACCTTTTCCAGCCAAGACAGACCGATTTGCATTTTTTCATTTTTTGACCGCTGCGCAACGTTTTCCACAGATACCAGGGTGAGACCGAGCGCCAGGGCAACCAGTTGTGGCAAAAGGTCTGCCAGCGGTGAAAATAGAAAAAAAACGGTTCGAAATAGAGAGAAGACGGCCACGGCCATTAGCGCATAACCTAAAATTTCCTTTTTTCCACTCAACATGTCATAGAGGCTTGAAAGTTGTGGTAGTTTGTCGCGAAAGAAGGCTTCCCAAACGGCTATACCGCATGCCACTAAGAGGAACGCCAGCAGTAATCGCAACACGATCGCCATCCCTCCGGCTGAGGTCGCACCGGCACCACTACCACCGCCCGGCACATTGTCCATCAGCATCTTAAATTTTGCGTATTGCTGGCTGTTACAATAATAAAAAGGCGGCGCCATTTTCACTCCCGATTTTTCATCGGTATAAAAAAACATATGGTAGCCATAGGCAATGTCTGGGTCCAGCGTCCCTTTGAAGGCCACAAAGATTTTCATAGAATACTGGGTTGGCTTTTGCGTCAAGGGTTCTTTTTTGTAAACCTCCCATTTGCTTCCTGAAACACAGGCTGCAACCGGAATATGTTCATCATCATATTCCGGTTTACTCCACTGTTTTCCCTCTTTTTTCATTTTCAGAAGCAGCTGCAAGGCCTCGGCCGCAAGCACATCCGGATCTCCCGGTCCCCGGAAATCAGGGTTGTGCCCTGGCCATTTGATGTTTTCCATTGCCTCTTTAAAAAGCGCGTCGCTCTCTTTAACGGCTTTTTTAGCCTTGGCCTTTGCCGCATCTGCAACACCAGGGCTCAGCTCTTCTGCCGATACATACTTGTTTAGGGCCCGCTTGGCGTAGTCCGCCCTTAGTTCCAATTTTTCCTTCGAAGGATTCTTCAAGGCCTCCCAGCGCCCGTATATTTCATCACCTTCTTTTTTGAGCCAGCCGGCAATTACCTTTTGTTGGGCATCCGTGTCAAGCGTGAGCAAATCCAGCAGGTGGGCCGGCCTCACATACACGCCGTCAGGTGCATCAAGGCCATCAAACGATTTTGTTAGCGCTTCCTGTGTAGCCCCATACTTTTTTTTAAACTTCTGGGAGAAAGGTGTAAATTCATCGTGCCATTTCTTCCATTCAGAAACAAATTTCGCGTCGTGCGTAGCAGCGGATGCACTCCGGAAAGGCGCGTAAGAACCGTTAAACTGAACCAGTTTTTCCCAGTCTGCTAATTTATCAGCGTAGGCAGCCTGAGCGTAGAAAAACAAGATCGAGAGAAAAGCAAGAATACAACCGACTGAAAATATTTTTCTGTGTTCCATTTCAATCTCCTTGTTCCTGTGATGTGACAAGCCATTAGAAAGACACGAAATGTAAGGGGGGAATGTTGTCTTGTTGCAGATAATATTTTGAATGTCAAGGAGATGTAGCGCATTAAGCTATCGTCAGATTATTTAGAGAGTTATGGGGTAGAAACACACGTATCATATGCAATCAAACGGATGTCTTCAATCGCGCTTTTTAAATCAGAGAGTTCTTCTTCGGTGGGATTACTCCGATGATATTTTTCAATCGAACAAATGGACTGGATGTTTTCATATTTTAAAATTCGATTTTTGAGGGTTTCATCAATCGGCATCACCGCCTCGAGTGCCATTATAAGATCCCGATAGGTATGGTTATTCGGTAATTGATGATGATAGTCCAGTATGGCCATAATATACCCCTCTAACGACATAGACAGCAGGTTGTATCGGATGTCTGTCCCAAATCGACTTTTTTTCCCCCCAGGAGTTCCTGCGTTCAGGTATTGATCACCATTCAGTAACCATGTCTGCCAGTTTGATTTTGAAGCTTTTCTGATGATCATGCGGTTTCCTTCCGTTGTTCGCAACAGCGAAAATGTTATTCTTTTTATCTTATTCTCTTACAGTGCAAATTTGTTGCCAACATATATCCGCACATGCGCCACCCCTTATCGATTAATATTTTTCATTTATTATCTTTCAGTTACAAATTTCCATCGAACCATACCAAAGATTTGAGAGGACATATTGCAATTCCACCAACCTACATTTTTGTCTTTATACAACAACATTTTTGTCGCTTTGCCAACTAAAGGCATGATCTTTTTTCAAAGGTTATTGTATTGACTCGTCTGGAATAATAATTTAGTTTTATTGAGGTCTTAACCCCCTTGTTTCGACACTGGGGTTAACGCAAACGACGGGAGCATGGCATAAACTAGCACGGGCACGCTGACTGTAATCGATAAGGACAACGGAGGAACTCAACGATGGAACATTCGGTTGAACTACTTGCAGGTTACTGGACGCTTGCTGGCAAAATAGAATCCTTTGAAGAAAACGATAAGAGCCCGTTCGATTTCAGGGACCGGGTTGAAGCTGCCGCGCGTGTTGGTTACAAGGGAATCGGGCTTAAGCATGCCGATTTGCTGGCGGTGGTCGAACGATATGGTTTTCCAGAAATGAAAACCATTCTGGAGGCTAATGGCATCAAATATCTTGAGCTTGAAGCCCTTTTTGACTGGTTTACCGACGGAGAGCGACGCCGGCAGTCGGATATTGTTCGAAAAGATTTGCTGACGGCAGCGGAAAAATTAGGCGCCCGTCATATAAAAGTCGCCGGCAATTTTGAGGAAGGAGACTGGTCTGTCGAACGGATGACTCAGTGTTTCAACGACCTTTGCAGGGAGGCATCGGGTGCAGGCACCCTTGTGGGATTAGAATTTCTTCCCTTTTCCAACATCCCGGATCTCGCTACGGCGTTGGCCATTTCAGCAGGGACAGACACGAAAAATGGCGGGGTGCTGATAGACATCTGGCACGTTAATCGTGGCGGTATTGATTACAAAGAAATCCGTCGCCTTTCGAAAGAACATATTGTATCGGTAGAATTAAATGATGCCGACCAAGAACCGGTCGGCACCTTATTTGAAGATACGATCCACAGGCGAAAACTATGTGGCCAGGGCGATTTCGACATTCCCGGTTTCATTCGAGCGGTCTTGGCCGCAGGATACACCGGGCCATTCGGTGTTGAAATTCTATCTGAACAATTGCGGGAGCAACCGCTGGACATCGCGGCAAAGGAAACATTTGATACAACCATGCGCCAGTTTTCAGCCATAAAGGAGTTTGACGTTTAGATAAGGATGGAACCGCTTTGTTTTGAAGAAATCCAGGTTGGTGACAGGTGGAGAAGTAATGAATATTTGGTCTCTCGAGAAGAAATCATTGAATTTGCAAGTCGATGGGACCCCCTTCCATTTTACACAGATGAAGAGGCAGCGGCGGAATCTATATTCGGCCGGTTGACTGCCTGTATCGCGCACCTGTTTGCAATAGAGATATCATTGGTTCAAACATTGGAAAGCCAGCTTTCAATGCTAGCGGGCTTGGGTCTGTCCAAGTTTGCGTTTCCTCATCCGGTTTATGCAGGTAGTCGGTTACGCCTTCAGCGGACAATCATTGAAATGCGTCGTTCCAAATCAAAACCGGACAGAGGTCTCATTACCACGGAACATTTACTGCTAAACCAGGACGATGAGGTCGTTGCGGACAGCGTCCACAAGATAATTATCGCCTCCAAGTCAAATGGTAATGAGCGGCAGCGAGTTGTTTGCGGAAGAGAATAGCGATGCTTTACTTCGAGGATATTGAAATTGGCAGAAGGTGGAAAAGCGATGATTTTCTGGTCACCCGTGAAGAGGTATTAGCCTTCGCACGCCGCTGGGATCCCCAACCATTCCACATAGACGATGGGGCTGCTGCCAAATCTGTGTTTGGAAGACTTTCGGCCAGCGGCGTCCACACACTTGCCCTCCAGGGCCATCTGGTTGCAAGGCTCGAAAAATTTGCGATTCTGGCCGTTTTGGAATTAACCAAATTTGAACTCCCCTTTCCAGTATATCCCGGCGACCGGCTTTGGCTGCAGCGCCGTGTAATCTCCAAAGATATTGACCCATCCCACCCCGACCGGGGCATCGTGATCGCCGAATACTTGGTCAGGAACCAGGATGGCAAAATTGTCTTGGATACGCATAACAAGCTGCTAATCAGCCGTAAGCCTGGTAATCGGAAGTAATGTAGAAGGGGGCCCCTGTTTACGTTATTTCGCACACATTGTTATTGACCAGATGCTCTCTATTCATTCTGTGCGTCGAGCACTTCCCGAACGGTTTTTGCCAGATCCTGGTTGCTCACAGGTTTCATAAGAACGGCACTGACATCTTTTATTTCAACCCCCCGGGTGGATATTTTTTTGCTGTACCCGGTGCATAAAATGATTGGGAAATTCGGACGGATGCGCCTCACCTCCTTTGCCAGTGAATCACCGGTCATTTTGGGCATTGTCATATCGGTAACAATCAGGTCGTAAGCATTCGGATCTGACCGGAAATCGTCAAAAGCTGCCACACTGCAGGTGTGTGCAGTAACAGAATAGCCAAGCTTCGATAACACCTGTTTTCCCAATCGGGAGATGGGGTCTTCGTCATCAATGAACAGTATCCGCTCAGTGCCGGAAAAGCGTTTCCCCTGGCCAGGGGGTCTGTCAGCATGTCGCTGTTTCGTAACGGGAAGGAAAATCGTAAAGATGGTACCTTCTCCCAATTTACTCTCAACGGTGATACTTCCGCCGCTGTTTTTCACAATACCGTGGACGGTGGCAAGTCCTAATCCTGTTCCTTCACCAAGCCCTTTTGTTGTAAAATAGGGTTCAAAAATAGAATCCATGATATCCGGAGAAATTCCTGTACCAGTATCTGACACTGTCACTTTTACGTACTCACCCGGCTCCAGCCCCATTTTAGGTGTTTCCCTGTCGTGCTCGATGACCGTATCTTCACATTTTATCTCCAGAAAGCCACCGGTTTTTTCCATGGCATGGGCAGCATTCGTACAAAGATTCATAAACACCTGGTACATTTGTATGGGATTGCCCATTATGTTAGATTTGCTTTTTATGTTTTGTTTGATCTCAATTGTTGTGGGCAAAGAAGACCTGATAAACTTCAGCACTTCTTTTGCGACCATTCCAACTTGAAGCGGATTTAATGCATCATCGGATTTTCGGGCAAAGGTCAGTATCTGTTGCACTAGATCCCGGGCACGTTTCCAGGCACCATAAAGCTCATGTAAATTCTTGTCCAGCCTAGTGCCTTTTTCAACCTCACTGATCGCAAGCTCCGTGTACCCAATCGCGGAGGTTAAAATATTGTTGAAATCATGGGCAATCCCTCCGGCCAGTGTACCAATGGCTTCCATCTTGTAAGCCTGTCGCAATTGCGTCATGAGTGTTTCCTTTTCCGCTTCCATCTTCTTCCGCTCGGTAATGTCCTCCAAGGTGCCGTCATAATAAAAGGCATGTTTGTTGTTTGAAGCAACACGTATGATATTAACCAGTCCCGTTAATTTACTGCCGTCGGCTCTGCAAAGACGCACTTCGACATTTTCGATGCTATCCTGGGTCATTAATTGACTGACGACATCTTCGAGTTCTTTTGGGTCGCAAAAAAAATTCTCAACCGGCCTTTCTAATAAATTTCTTTCCGAATCCGACCTAAAAATCTTGGCCATCGTCGGATTCACTGAGAGCAACCTACCGTCTGCGACCCGATAGAGCCCTATCGGTATATTCGACTGCAATGACCGGTAGCGCTCCTCACTGGTTCGCAATGCCACCTCCATGGTCTTTCGCTGTAATACTTCCCTCGTCAACTCTTCATTTGAACGTCGAAGGGCTTGGGTGCGTTTCTCAACAGTTTTTTCCAATCCTGTTGCAAGGGAATCCACTTTTTGCTTCTCAAGCGTCAGCAGATGATTCAGGAAAAAATCCTTTCGGGACTCAATCTCATAAGAATAAGCGATCAACATCCCAAGGGAATTGATAACAAAAAGATAAAATCCTAAAACAAGCAATTCCTTTATTGGCAGTTGAACACTGGCAGAAACAACCCAAAAAAGGACCAGAAGGGCGCATCCCGCTGTACTTGCCCAAAGAAACCGCTCCCGGATATAGGCATAACCAAAAATCATACAAACACTCACACCAATATAGTAAGTATACCTGTCCGGACCCGACCCCAGCATGATAAACGCGATAAAACTTCCACCCGTGATCAATATGTACCAGCAAGACAACTGCTGCCAAATTCGCTGGTACACCGGCCAATAGGTGATGACGATACCCACAACAAAAAAAGGCACAACAATGCCATAGCGGATAATCCAGAAGGGTACAATTTCGGCGGGAAAGAACGCAAAATCTATAACGCTTGAAAATAAATAGAAAAGCAGGGAAATGTAATGACAAAACCTTACATGGGAAAGGTTCTTTTTAAAATAATAGACGGCAAATTCGGATTCCAGCGCCGACTGATTCCCGGTGAAGGCCAACGTAACCGGATGCAACTTCATTTTTTCGTTTTCAGGGTGCCGAGATATCAGCATCGCATCTTTCATAACCATGCACCATGAACAGTTGGTTTGCGTTTAAAGGCATGAGGCATGGTTAATAGTGTAGCAAAAAAGGTGCGCAAATAACAAGAAATAGCATGTTTTTATTTAATTATTAGCGTGTTAAAGTTGGTTACTTTTGAACACATGCTTTCCAAACAGGCCATTTTTTCGTCCCTCCCACCTGGGCAAGATACGCCGTATCTAGTGTATCAGATGGAAGCGGTTCATCCGCCAACAGATCCGGTTGGTTCACCATATGGTTTGCCACATGAATTGCCGTGAGTACAGAAAACGTTTTGTCAGATGAATCGCAGGGTGAATGGTGGTATGAAATTGCAGTGGTAATTGGCGTAGGAAGCCCCCAAAGCCCTAACAAATAAGCACCCACAGGCGCGTGGGTTACACCGAACACATCTTTTTCAAGTGTCAGCTCATTTTCTTCTGAGCGTTGCACTTCACTCAGAACAGCCTCCATCTTTTCAGGAAAGTTTGCGATCAGCACCAGTTTTCCGCAATCATGAAGCAAGCCCGCCATAAAAGACTGGTCTTCAACTTCTTTAGACATACGTTCCATGCCTGCAATCTGCTTCGCCAGATTCCCTGTAGCAAGGCTGTGTTGCCATAAGCCGGAAACTTTTTGCAAAAAGACTTTGGGCATGTTGAACTGAGAAAAAATTTGAAGGGATAGCACCAGAGACTTGATGGTATCAAGTCCTAGCAGCAATACCGCCTGCTCCGGACTTGTCACCCGTCGGCGCAAACCAAAAAATGCCGAGTTAACCAGTTGCAGTATTTTAGAGGTCATGGCAAGATCACCGGTGATGATCTGCCCAATCTTTTGAATGGAAGCGTTCGGAGAAGAGAGTTCCGACATGATTGCACTGTAAAGTGTTGGCAGGCTCGGCAGGGAATCAATTTTGGAGATAATACTGCGAAGTGCCGCGTCCTCGAGTATATGACGGAGGGAGATTGTCTGATCGATTTTTTCTTTCAAAGTTTTCGCATCACAGGGTTTGGAAATGAACTGGTGGGCTACCTGGACGGACGCCATGATCAGATTTTGATCTATTTCACCCGAAAAAAAAATTCTCACAACCTGAGGATGCTTTGCCTTGACCACTTTTAGCAGTTCAAGACCATTCATGCCAGCCATTCGAAAATCTGTGAGAATCGCATCATGCGGTGCCGCTGCCAGATGCTCCAGTGCCAAAACCCCACTTTCTACAAAGGCGACCTCCCATTTATCCCGCTGGGATCTAAATATTCGCTTTAACCCTGACAGCAGATGCGGTTCATCATCCACAAAAAGAATTCTTTTTTTCTCCGATACAATCATACTTCATAGTCGCTATTTTCTTCGATGGGCAGGCGAATGTGAAAGGTGGTGCCTTCACCGGGTGATGTGTCGCAGGTCAAGGTGCCCCCGTGAGATGCAATGACAGATGCCGATATTGCCAGCCCCTGCCCGGTCCCTTTTCCCACAGGTTTTGTGGTAAAAAACGGATCAAAAATCCTGTCCCGAACCGCTTCAGGAATGCCGGCGCCCGTATCGCTGATTTGGATATCAACCCAGTTATCTACCCTTTTTGTAGAAATTTTTATGTGGCCTTTTTCCACTCCCGGGGTACTGTCAATGGCCTCTGCAACGGCATCTGAAGCATTGGAGATTAGGTTAAGCAACACCTGGTTGATCTCTCCGGGCTGGCACATAATTCTTGGCAAGGCTCTATCCAGGGACGTCTCCAAATCGGATGTATATTTCCACAGGTTCCGGGTTACCGTCACTGTATCCCGAATGGCCTTGTTGATATCAACAACCTTTTTTTCCATGAGACCGGGGTGTGAAAAATCTCGCATCGCTTCGACAATCTGAATTATTCGTGTCATCCCCTCCAAGGATTGCTGAATGGCCTCCGGCACCTGTTCCAGCACATAGTCGATATCGTCTTCTTCGATAGTGGTTTCCAGGTCGGTCAGTGTTTGGCGTTTCACGGTGCCACTTTTCACTGCCTGGTACAGTGCCTGATATCGATCCATGACCGTTAGTAGGCTGTCAAACGCATCTTGCAAAAAATGAATATTATCACTTACATATTGCGCTGGGGTGTTGATTTCATGGGCAACTCCCGCTGCAAGTTGTCCCATGACCGCCAGATGGTTGGCAACCTGCTGGCCAGACGATTTCTCTTCTTCCTTCTCCGGTGTAGCAATGTCAGTGGCGTCGGTATAACGACCGGATGTATTTGTGATCATTTGTCCTCGATCTCGCGCGATTGTTTTTTCCGCTCCACATACGCTTCAAAATCCAATGGTATTACCGGTGGCAACTGAGATGTATGGGCACCATCCTCCGGGACTGCGGGCGCGGCGTTCTGTCCCGCCTGTTGTTTCAGGGCCCGCCGAAATTCTCTGAGTTCCGTACTGATATCGGTTGTAACCGTAACCAGACGGTTGAGAGAGGCTAAAATCTGATTTGAAAAGGCATTGTCCCCTGTATCGGACTGCGCTGGTTCCGGCGGAACCGGTTTTTTCGCTGGGGGTGTTTTATCCGATTCGGTCTCACTGTCTTTTGTTGCGGCTTTTTTCCTGGGAATTTTCAATGGAATTTTGGAAAACTCGGCATATCTTTCCCAGAAGGCTTCGAATGTGCTGTCCAAAGGCGCTTCACCAGAACGATCCATCAGGACGCGGGCAAGCTGTGCAATGCCTTTGGTCGCCCGTGCCGACGGATAAAGTGTCACAAAGGGACGCTGACGGGCAACCGCTTCGGCAACCACGTCATCGGCCGGAAGACACCCAGCATATGAAATTTCAAGTGGAAGGTATTTTTTAACGGTCTCATTGAATTTGTTAAATACGACTTGTGCAAACCGCGTGTTTTTCGCCTGATTGATGACAACCTTCACTGATTCGCGGTACCCGTTTAAGGAAAGTACTTTTAATAGTGAATAACCATCCGTTAATGACGTCGGTTCAGGAATAACAACCAGGACCACTTCCTTGGAAGCCATGCAGAAGGATATCACATCACGGGAAATACCGGCAGAAGTGTCGAAAAATAGAAAGTCATACCCTTCTAAGCAGGAAAAGGTTTCAATCAGTCCGGATAGGTTTTCTACCGGCATGGCTGCTAATTGCTCAACGCCAGTACCACCGGGGATGATATCAATCCCACTGGGATCGTGTATCAATATATCCGCTAATTGTTTTTCCCCGGAAATTACATCTTCCAGATTGTACTCGGGGCTTATTCCCAGAAGAATATTGATATTGGCAAGTCCAAGATCCGCATCAAAAACACATGTCCGGGCCCCTTCTTTGGCTAATTGAACCGCCAGGTTCACGCTGATATTGGTTTTACCGACCCCCCCTTTTCCACTGGTAATGGTGATAACCCGTTTCATATAGATTTCCCTTTTTTAGCAGTTACCGCATTGTTGAGACACTATTGTTTATTGCGAAGGTGACGCAAAAATATGGGCCCGTTTATCCTTCACATCACACCGATATAACACCCTGCTGCAACCAAATTTTTCACAAATACTTCGATAGCTGTTTTCGATGAATTCAAAAAACCATGCCGCTTCATCCGGTGATGGTGTCCCATTTGCTGTCTGTGGTCTTTGGCCGTTGTAAAATCGATATAGGGTTTTGACGAGCTCCTTTTGTTCAATGGGATCGCTGATCACCACATTGCCATTGGCAGCGGAAGTCTCGGCTTTTTTTATTTTTCGCCCGATATTCGTTTGGAGTAATTCGCCATAGAGGAGGGCATATAGTTGCTCAAACTTCTCATCCGTAATGAGTACACAATTCATCTGAAGCTCCGGGTACATTGATTTGAGCCCATGCATGCTCCAGATATTGGCCGGATTTGACACCCCCAGTGTAAGATTATTACCATTCTGAAATAACGGTATGATGAGATTATCGATGGCATAACGCTGCTCGACAATATTGCGCAACACCATTTTTTGTTTTTCGTAATAGGTATAGCCATCCAGCTTTTGAAATGGCGTGTTATATTGAATGGACAACGCGAAATAGAGTTGCTCAATACCAATCCACCCTTTCTCCAGCAAAATCTTACCAAGCGTCTGATTGCCAGAAGATTGAAGGGAAAGGGCCTTCTCAAGGTTATTTTCCGTTACCAAGCGTTGCTGCACTAGAATTTGGCCAAGTTTAAGGTCCCGGCTAAATTTTCGAAATACATGGTTCAGCTCAGACAGGGTAATCAGGTTCCGTTCATACAAAATTTCGCAGGTTGACTTCTGGTGGGTCTTCAATTTTAAAACGGCTTCAAGGTCACTTTCACGAATCACCTGATGCCTGATAGCTTGCTTTGCAAAATCAATGGTGTCGAGCTGGTCATAAATGAGTTTTTTTCGTTCATTCTCAGCGAGATAGCCCCTTTCAACCAGTAGGCGACTCAAGGATAACCCTGATTTTGATCCCATCTGCTCACATTCAGCAAATTGATCATCTGCGACCAGTTCTTTTACAAGCGCTTGTTTGGCAATCCGTTTTTGAACGTCCGGTAACGACAACAGCCGTTGCAATTGTTCCTGTGATATTTTCCCCTGGTCTAAAAGAATCAAACCGATGGGTTTTCTGGACTGCTCAAAATGAATATCCCGCTCTTTTTGGGCCATCGCCATCTCTTCAGACGACACAAAGCCTTCCTTTAACAGCTGCTTTTCAATTTCAGAAAATGCATTTTCTTCTTTCATGCACTACGGCCTCTCTGCATCATACAGTGATTCCTGTCCGGGAGCATGGCAAAAAGCTATTAAGCCATGTCGGTTTCATCCTGTTTTCTGGCGGCTTCCATAAGGATATGCATCAATGGGCGATTGATCTGGGGCTCTTTTTTTCTATTTGCATGCTCAATTTCAATGGCAGCGTCTTTCCAGTTGATAATTTCACAAGCAGCTGCTTCGTTTTGCAATCGGCCGGTTTCTGCAGCGATAAGATGCCCTTTCTGAAAAAACAGAAAACCGATTTTATTTTCCGAACGGACCTGCAGGGTACATGTCTTTTCTTCCATTTCAATCATCTGGAGGAATGCCGACGTACTGATACCACCTATCTGCCCCCGGGGGCCAGTCGGAAATGTCTCAGGGATTGACCTTATAATGAACGACATGTCCAGCGGCTTTTCAAAAATCCCGCCCAAAGACATTGCTGACGTTTGCTCTTCAATTTCAGGGGTTGGCTGCCAGGTCATGAGAAATAGAGGAATGTCAGGTTCACGCTGATGAATGGAAGACAAAAAAGCAATACCATTCATTTCTGGCATTTCCCTGTCGGCAATCACCACGTCTATTTTGACGAGATTGAACAAGTCGAGCCCCACCTGCCCGTTTTCTGCGGTGAGCACATCGAATTGTCCGGTGGCCGCCAGAGATGCTGAAATAGAACTCAAAACTTCGGGATCATCATCGACCACAAGAACCTTGTTACGATACCGGTCAGGTACTGCCGGCAGCGGGGTCTGCGCAAGTTGACGATTCTTGAGGTATTGCTCCATAGCAGCCTGGATGGCCTTTTCGAGTACATTTGTTTTACATGGTTTGGTAAGAAACCTGAAAATATTTCCCTCATTCAACGCCTTGAGTGAAACATCAAGATTCGCATGGCCGGTTAACATAATAAAGACGCTATCAGGCGCCGAATTCCTGGCCGTTTCTAAAAATTCAAACCCATCCATACCAGGCATCAAAAGATCCGAAATAATGACCGCGTAAGGCCCTTTTTCTGTAATGGCGGAAAGTGCTTCCTTACCGCCCAGGGCAATGTCTATATCGAACATCTTTCGTAGTCGACGTTGGTTGGCCTTCAATAGATTGATATCGTCATCCACAAACAATATTTTATTCATAGGAACTATTTCTCCGGCCAAATCAAGCGGTTGGGTTTTTTTGGGAGGGCCGTCGAGATAACACACAAAAACGCAATGAAAGATATTGACCAAATGAGTGGCCAATATCTTTCTTGTACCGATTAAGATTCAATGCCAGCGGTGGCGTGGCTTCCGTTTCTCTTTGATTATGGGAAATAGCCAGTGTGAGAGCTACTGGGCCAGGAAACCACCGTCGACCACCAGTTCACTGCCGGTCATGTAGCCCGAATCATCCGAAGCAAGGAAAAGGATCGGTTTTGCAATATCATCCGTTGTTGCCATACGTCCGATGGGGTGCGCTGCCGCAGTGCCTTTTCTGGCCTCATCCGCGCTTCCCACAGCGCCGAGATTACTCATTTCGCTAAAGATATAGTCGGTCATAGCGGTGGTTACTCCGCCCGGATGGACTGAATTGACCCGGATATTATATCCCAGCGCCGCAAATTCAAGGGCTGCAGATTTTGTAAAAAGCCTCACGCCCCCCTTTGTCATGCAATAGGCTGCCTGAAACGGTGCCCCGATAAACCCGCCAACAGAGGACAAATTGATGATAGAGCCGCCAAACTGGCTTGCTTTTGCTCGTTCTTTCATAGCTTTCACAGCAAACTGGGTACCATAATAAACCCCTTTGAGATTGACGTCGATTACAAAATCAAGCTCTTTGGTGGTCGTCTCTTCAATGCTTTTTACCACTTCGACACCGGCATTATTGACTAAAATATCAAGCCCACCACATTCCTCAATTATTTTATCGACGACGGTTTTCCACTCATCGGAACTGGTAACATCCAAACGGAAAAAAAGCGATTTTGTCCCCTGAGCGTTGAGCTCTTCAGCAAGACCTTTGCCCTTTTCAGTATCAACATCTGTCAGAATGACCTGCGCCCCTTCCGCGGCAAGCAATCTTGAAGTCGTTTCACCAATACCGCTGGCTGCCCCTGTTACCAATGCGATCTTACCATCTAACTTACCCATTTTCATCTCCTTATTGCCTTGCGTCAAACCCCTTTAGGTTCACTTAATTCTCTTGACTCACCATATCTGAATCAACTCGATTATTCACCAACGTTACGATCCTCCACTTTCATACGATACTGCACTGCGTGGTGGCTTTATCAATTTTGTTACGACAATCCATCCCACCCATAGACATCACCATAGGACCCTGGAGAGCGGAATTTTCTCGGAACACGCTCAAACTGTTTTACAACATTTTCATAGTCAGCACCCAGGGTGGTCACCGTTGTTTTCTCATAGGTTCCCAACCCATAGGCCATTGCCATGCGGGATACGCCATAGCTTTCCTTTTGGAATCCCATCACCTCTGTACCAACCCCATCCACTGCCACCGGGTCCGGACCGGCAATGATCGTGTCCATCGCGACGGGTGTTCCATTGATGGGGCCATTTCCTTCCATTCCCCAAATTCCGTCAATCATGGCGTAATCAATACCGACAATCGAGCAAACGTCTGTGATGACTTCCGCCAGTTTATCATGGGGCAAGCCAATACGTGGACCGCCATATATTTTTGCAGTGGGGGTCCCGATCCCAACATTCTTCAGGGTCATGGTAACGCCGGTGTTGGAATGGGTCTTTAATGATGAGATGCTAATTACCTTATTGGCCTCTTCCATCATCAGGGTCGGCAAGGCATACTCCTTATAGGCCAGGCCAAAGGGTGCCTTGTAGTATTTATAAGGTGTTGAAGACAAGCCAACCAGTTCAGCACCCGTTTCATCCGCCACCTTGCCATAACCATACTGGCGTAAGGTCACATATCCATCGCACGCCATCGGGTTGGCAACAATGTAGACTTTTTTACACCCTGACTCCTTTGCCAATATCGCGGCCGCCCTTGCCACACGCGCGTCGGTGACCGTACTCTGCATGTCAGCATCCGTATACCGACCTGCCTGGAGCAAGAGAATCGGGCTGCTCACCAAATTGACCTTAATCGCCACCACATCCCCTTTTTCAATGGGCCAGTCGCCAGCTGCTTTCACGGCCTTTCGTACCATCTCTTCAATTTCAATTTGGCTCTCCTTGGTCCAGTCCGGCTGCCACAGTTTATTGGGCGGCTCGCCTTTTGGCAGCAAGTCAAAGGTGTTCTTCCAGGATTCACCGATTTTTTTATGGGCAGAGGCCTTTACGATACCAACAGATGTTGGACTGGCGGCCTTAACTGCCGACATTTCACTTGCAAAGACCCGCGACGCGTCACCGAGCACCCCGCAAGCACCAATGCAAGCGGCTGCGGTCCCGCAACCTTTTAAAAATGTTCTCCTTGTAACGAGATGTTCGCCAGAACAAGCGGATGCCGGGGGAATAATTCTATGTTTGCCCATTGCGGTTTTTCCTCCTTATAGACATGCGACCAAAGCCATGGTCTTTTGGTTACGATACGTATCCTGGGGGAAATCGGTAAAGATGGTGTCAGGAACGCATTCACCGGAGTTTTTATCCGATGTTGATTCGGGGTAAATATACTGGTTTTTTATACAATAGTAAGGGTTGAATTACAATAGCATGTTTAACCTTTGCAAATCCGGCCTGAGGCCCATTTTTCAAGCCGACCACTCAATGAATTCACACAATCGGCAGGTATTCATTAACCCCATTATAGCTTTTCCCGATGATGTTCATGTGTTCATTCAACCGCAACGCCTGTAAACAGAAGGCTTCCAGTTTGGCATGCACCAGATGGGGAAAGGGGGATCCGTCGCTTTCAATTGCCATGAAAGGCAGTGCATCAAACGCAGACAGTGCAGCCTTCAAATGTCCATTGTGGGGTGAAATTGCCAATTTATCTGCGGGCGTCATCGCTTCGGTCAGAATGGCCTCGGAGATCCGGTTTGGCATACATCCAAAAGGACCGATGGCAATAATACCGCAGCATCGGTCTGCAATATCTGTTAAAGACGACCCGACTGTGAGCACCGCCTCACCCGTAAGCTCAGGCGAGATATAGGGTCTGGCTGATTCAATGACAGAAGAGATATGAACCGGATGGGCCCGCACGAGTCCCGAATCGGCCAACGCCGCATGGATCTGTTTTTCAAATTTCACTTTATAGTAATTTCGAAGGCGGTTTTTCCATTTCTGAATGCCGGAACAGGTGCTCTCCGCTAAATTTTGAGCAAGAAGGTAATCACAATAATGCACCCACTCGGCAACTGGCGCACATATGGTAGCAAACCCCTTCTGTGCCAATTGGTCGGTCAGCCACTGCCGAGAGAGGCCATCCCGACGGACGAAAATTTCGCCCACAAGGCCGATTACCGGCACCTCCTCAGGGCGCCGTTTTAAGGGAATTGCGCGCAAGGTTACAGCTGCAGAGGCAAGGCCCGTCAGCAGATCCCCCCATGATCCGGCCTCGAGAAGTTTAATCATATGCACCCAAATCTCTTCAAAAATCACCATTGCCGATTCAACCTCAACGGCATTGGCAAGCAGCATGGCGCGGATGTCTTCCATGACATCCGACACTACCACCGCCCACCAGCCTTTTCGTTCAATCCCGTTTTTCAGACCGGCATATCCGTTTTCCGAAGAGAGGGAAAACATGGCGACATCAGATATTTGATGTCGCCGTATCAAATCTTCCATAAATATGCTGTACTGGCCGAAACGACAGGGTCCGGAAGCTGTCGCCATGAAATAAACGACAACTTCTTCAGGCTTTTTTTGGTATCGAACATAATTGAGCAGGCTACCGGTTGTCAGGATCAACGGCAGGCACTCCTTGCAGGTGGTATTTGCCCGCCCCAGTTTGAGCACCGCTTCATCAGCAGGCGGGTGCGCCACCGCATTAAACCCGCTGCCACGAAACGCGGCGGCAACCGCCTCCGTTGCCAGCTTTCCCATAGAGGGAAACAATAACGTAACCTGTGAATCCCCAAGTGAGAGGTTTCTGCCGGATGATGTGGTAACATAGGGCATGCCGTTGCCTGAAATAAGTTGACTCTGAACGAAGTTACCCTGATTTACAGGCGAAGACGTCTTTTGCATCCTTATAGTATAGGATGACGCGATATCCAAGAATGCCTCTACTCTGGTTTCAAGCCCGGCATCGGCGGTATGGCTGTCCAGTTCAAGGGTCAAAGATGGCTTTCGCCCCATGATTTCCCGAAAGTAACCGAGTAGAAAAGAGTCAGGGCCACATGAAAAATTCGTAATATAAACCCCATAGAGCTGGGGATGATTTTGAACAAAACGGGCCGCCTGGAGGATCTGGCGCCCGGTCCCCCAGTACATATGCCGCTTTGATGCCTCATCTTCAAAAGGCAACGCATCAAAGGGAATCACAGGTATCCCCCGGGTGGTAAACTTTTTGGGAATCCCCATATTGGCTTCCGGTGCAAATGCATTATATGCCCGACCGAAGAGCACCACCGCTAACTTTTCCGGCGCCACGGACAGGTCACCAAGCATCTCCCGCCCAAGTTGTTTCAGACGTGAGGTAAATGCCTCCTGAGCTACTACCGCTTTTTCAAAGGCCCTGCGCCCGTCCCGCCGTGAAAAACCGATCGCCCTTGCCACCTCAAACATCGATGTTTTTGCGTTCTCAAATCCAGCCGTAAAATCAAGCAGGGGCGAAATCACACCAACCCCCTGCTGTTCAAGCGTTTTGATTGCATCCCGGAAGGTTGTTTGGAGAAGATAAGTTTCTCCTTGGACAAACGGGCAGAGTTGACTGCTAGAAGTACCATTGCCGCTGGGGATCGACTTGAAATGGGGTAGAAAAAGGTAATCGGGTGGCGTAGCATCGGCCAGCAACGTATGAAAAAAACCATGTGAAAGTTCCCCTGGAAAGCAAAAGGCTGCCCCGCATCGGTCAACCCCCCGCTTTGAAATTGCCGCCGGCAGAACGATGGAACCCCCCAATGTCTCAAAAAAAGCCGAATAGAACGGATAAAAGGTGTTCACCATATAACTGCGATTCAGCCCGATCCGTTTTCCATTCGGCGAGGGAGCGGGTGGCAAGCCCCCAAAAACAAGCTGCTGGCGGGTCCGCACCAGGTCTTTTGATTTCTCTGCCAAATTCACCCGGTGCCGCAAATTGTAATAACGATTACAGGCACCGCCAAAGGGGTATTGTTTACCGGTCAGGTTCACAATCGCAATATCGCACTTGCGGTCACATTTTTCACGCCCCCCGTTACAAACGAATGATTCGCCATAGGTAACCGATCTATCTGACAGGATTTTCAAGTCAAAGCGGTCTGCTTTCATGATGCCAGCCTGTATCCGCCTCTTTACTTCAAGCGCAACTCCAAATGCGCCCATGAGACCAGGTTCCGGCGGAACGACAATGGGCTTTCCTACCAGGGCCGCCATGGCGAGTGGCACGGCCTTGTTGTAGCAAACCCCGCCCTGCATAAAGACTTTGGTGCCCACAGGCCGGTTCCCTTTGACCCGGTTATTATAATTCATACAAATTGAATAAACCAAACCGGCCACAATATCTGTGTGGGGAATGCCTTCATGGACCGCACTTTTAATATCTGACGCAATAAAGGCAGCACACTGATCGCTGAAGTTAGGAGGGCGTTGGCCGGCCATAGCCATTTCCTCGATGTCGGTGAGGGATACGCCAAGACTTTCAAGCGCTGACTCCTCTAAAAAAGAACCGGTGCCAGCAGAACAGGCCTCGTTCATCGCATAATCCGACGGCACTCCGTTGGCAATCAATGTATATTTGGCATCCTGTCCACCAATTTCAAATAGGGTATCCACCTGTGGATCAAAATAAACCGCTGCACTGGCATGAGCAATGATCTCATTTATCACCCCGTCAGTTAAGGCATGAAGCCCGGCAATCTGGCGTCCGGACCCGCAAACCCCCAAACCGATGATAGTGATACGGGCCGGATCCACAAAACGAACCACCTGTTCCAGCAACGCCGCATAGCATTTCCGGGCTGCCCCGACCGGATCCCCATTGGTCCGAAGATACACGGACGCCAGAAAAGCATCGTCCCGCTCTCGCATCAGGACCGCCTTGGTGGTTGTGGAGCCCACATCCAATCCCAAAAGACACACATCCTCCGGCCGGATGGTTCCAGTGGTCAATGTTTTGAAAGCAACTGTCTTCCGATTGCCATTTAGAGGCGGCAACACGGTAAAACTCGATTTTTTGGAATGAAAGAGCGTCGCCTTACCGGGAAATGGTTTTGTGGTATGTTCGAGTGCCCAAAGGGCTGCCCCTAGCGCCTCAAAGCAATCGGCCATGTCGGGCACAATCAGATCCTCTATCTCCTGTTCCAAGAAGGCTTTCATGATATGGTTTCGGGTTGTACCACCGGTCAACATGATATGACGATGTGGTACTTTCTTGAGAAGCTCCATGATCCGGTCGGCCATCATACGGCACAATCCGGCCGTGATCCGGGGTATGGCAACCCCTTTGTTGGTGGCGTGGGTGCAGTCGGATTTGCAGAAAACCGAACACCGACCTGCCACCTGGTATGGCAACTGTATGGTTGACCATTCAGCCACGTCATCCAGTGAAATATCAAGACGCCTCAACTGTTGGATGTAAAACTCTCCGGTACCGGAAGCACAGCGATTCCCGGTAAACACATTTGCAATGCGACCCGACGCATCTAATACATACACCATGAAGGTTTCACCGCCAGCCGATACAATGGCATGGCACTTAGCATCGACCGGTCTGACATACCGATACGCGTATTCCACCGCCTCAGGTTCTGGCACCTTGGAAAGATTGACAAGTTTTCTGAATTTACGGCCCGTGCAGGCAATTCGAGCTATGTCTTTCAGTTGAACCTGTTCAAACAATGTGAGTAGGGTCTGTTTTGGATTGCCGCCATGGGGAATACGCCAGGTTTCAACCGGCTTGACAATCACCGAAGTGTTAGCGGAGTCATTAGGTTGGAAACTCTCTGCTTTTAGGTGCACCATTGATACCGTAGCAGAACCGAGACACACTCCCAATGCGCTGAGATTTTCAGCCATGCACCATCCTTACTTGATGTTTAGAAACAACTGACGCTTTTCGGCGGAATTGCTTGTAAAAAAAATATCACACTGTACTTCTGAAAGATGTCATTTTATTATGGGATCAGGGCTTCTTAATGTAATGGGACTGGCACAGGACGTGCCTTTGACAACAACAACTATTATTCATTTTACTGATTATGACCAAAAAGTCAATTATTGTTAACGGTTGTAACGGCTTTCCTTGACAACCCATGGGCAGCAGTTTTAAAAGACATCTAGTTATCAACAGATTCCGAATGGAATTCATTCAAGGCACGGCAATAGTTAGGAAACACCCCATGTCCCTTCAATCCAAATGGTTTGCGCATTCGCTTGAGCATAAAACCTTTTTTTATATTATTGCGATTGGTCTTTTTTTTGTTGAGATCGAAATTCTTGCCATTGCAATCACAAAATCCGGTCGCGAAACGCACATGCATATAACGGACCACCAGGACAATCTCGTCTACATGGTGAAATCAAATAAGCTTGATGAGACCGAAAAAGCCTATTTTGAAAAGACATTCGGCCCACTGACCAATTTTCAGGTCAACATCGTTACAAAAGACCGCCCTTTTCCAATTCGTGCCTGGCTTGCCGCCGCGGTGGGTATTCCGATTGGCATCGTGCTGATCTTTGGGTTTTACCTGAAAGCATACGAGGCCCTGTTTATTAAAAATGGAGCCGCTGAAGAAACCGAATTCACCGGAGGTTCTCCTCTCCCTGCCGGCAGCCGACTGGAGACCTTGTTTGTGCGCATCAGCCGGATGAACATTTTTGCAATGGGCGCATTTATCCTTCTGCTCGTTTTGGGGCTATGGGCCGTACCATCAATCTTGACCGAATTCGGGCAACACGGTGTCGCGACCATCGTCCGCTATAAATGGGCAACCCTGACAATTGCCCTGATAGGGTTAGGCCTATTTATATGGATCATATACCTGCGATATTTGTTGGCAAGAAAAGCCATTGAAACCAGGGCAGAGGTGGAAAAATACCGCTTTGAGTTAGAAATGTCCGAAAATCGAAAACACATGCCGCTGCTCACGTCATCTGCGCCGGAATATCTGGAAGGCGGCGCACATGATGATACGCTGGAGGAGATTCCCGCCCCAAAAGAAAATGGCGACCGCACCTGATAAACCTATCCCGAGAACTTAGACCCTTTATCAGAAACACACACAGGTAAGCACCCTAAAAACCGGGTATAAACTCTGAAAGCGTGCATCTTTATGAAAGGTTGTGCCTGTTGACTCTCGACTTCCGGCTTAGCCGAATTAGGGTTAGGGTTTCCCATTAACGATAGGGATTCCTATACTGCCTGGGCCAAATGCAGAACTTCATTCATGTGCAGGATGCGGTCAATCTCCAGAAGGATAATAACGCCCTTTTCCGTCTTGGCAATACCGAGTATGAACTCGTCATTAAAACCGATCCCAAATGAGGGAGCATCCTCGATTTCTTCTTCCTTAATCTGAAATACCTCAGTAACAGAATCAACGATACACCCCACCAGTGTCGATCCAGTCAAGCCAGACACTTCCGTCACGATGATACAGGTCCGTGCCTCGTAGGCCTTTTCTTCCATATCGAATTTGGCCCGCATGTCGATAACAGGAATCACCTTGTCGCGAAGATTCACAACACCTTTGAAAGACTTTGGCATTTCCGGCATCTTGGTAATCGGCATCATGCCAATAATTTCCTTAACGTCCAAAATACCAATGCCGTATCGCTCTTTCCCCAGGTTAAAAAGGAGATATTTGCCTTCCCTCATCCGCTTAGCACTTGTCTCCGAAAGTCGCGCAGCACTGGCCGCAGCGCTATCCTTGGTTGCCGTTGTTCGAATGCTGAGCCCAGATTCAGCCGCTGCGTCGGCAAAGCGCTGATCCACAAACTGCGATAGGTCAATCCGACGACCAATATCCATTTTAACGGTCATATATTCTTGAATGGTATCAAGGTCTGCCACCACGGGATAAAGATCGTCTGTTCGGATTCCCTTTGGATCAGATAAAACGCTTTTCAGAATCTCTTTTTTAAGGCCTAATTCCCTTTTGGGATCGAGAAATTTGACTGCAATCTGCGCAGCCCTATCAACGTCTTGCCTGATCACCTGTCCCGCTTCTATCAGACAATTGATAAACTCCTGAACGGCATTTTCATGTTGCGCAATAAATTCCTCCCGGAACACCACCACGCAGCAGGGATGGTTGTCCCAAAGTTCACTGGAGAGGATTTGACGTTCAGCAATCCCAGCGGCAATCGCCCGGGAACCGATCGGCTCGGCCACCATAAACCCACATGCATCCGGATTTTCACCTAAAAAATTCGGCATCTGGACCGGTGGGACCACATCAAACAACACGTTGACCGCCTCTTTTCCTGCGACCCCTGGCCGCAGACCCATCTGGGTAAAGTACATGTGGGCAAGCATATTGTGGATGGACATCTTGTGAGGAATAAAGAAGCTCTTGTGTTTGAAAAATTGTTGATAGGGTTTTGCATATTTTCCGACGTTGTTGCGTACCATGATGCTGCCGTTTCGATGGGCAAACAGCACGAGCTTAATCGGCACGCCATAGCTGAACAGGTCCATGGCCGCCGGTGCCAAAATAAATGCCCCATCGACCCCGCCCTTCTCCAGCGCATCCTGAACCGGGTTCCAGCCTGGCATACAGAGGGTTTCCAGATCAAAATAGGTAGGATCTTTTTCCCCACTGGCAATCATATCTTTAAGTACGCCCAGCGTAAGATGGTCTGTGATTTGAATATGCGCCATTTTAAGATGGACTTTGCCCGCCGCACTGATTTTTGGACGCGTTTCTTCCGTAGCAGTAGGCTCGCCCACGATACCAAACGCTTTATCAATCAATATCCGAAGCTCATCCGGCGTAAAAGGCTTTGCAACCACACCACTGGCACCGGCTTCCATGGCTTTTGCAGTGTATTCTTTGTCCCCATGGCCAGTGGCCATCAGAAAAGGAAGGGTGTTATAGTCCTGGTGGTCACGAATCCACAGAAGAAGCTCTTTACCATCCATATGGGGCATCGCCCAATCGCTAATGATGAGTTGGACGCCTTCCTCCTGTTGGAGTTTTTCAATGGCCTGCTTGCCGTCTTGCGCCTCAATAATGTTAGAATATCCCAACTGTTTGAGGATTCGGACCTCCATTTTTCGCATGGTGCCGGCATCTTCGACCAACAGAATTTTAATGCCAAGATCAACGCCCATATTGCTTGCCTCCGTCTGGTGGTTGCTCAACGATTCACTGGTCCAGCGACCAGCTCAATTTTTGCTATGCTAACTTTTCAACAACTTTCTGTCAACAGATCCGGTAGGCGACCGAACGTCAGCCCCTACGATTGTTATCTCTGGTAGGAATCACCTGTATACGAAAAATGAACATCAAATAAGCAGCATCATGACCACGGTAAGGACCAGGAGAAAAAGGATACTCAGCGGCGCCCCGGCCTTTATGAAATCGCGGCTTGTGTAACCACCGGGCCCCATATACAAAGCATTGACCTGATGGGTGGGCAGCAGGAAGGCATTGGACGCGGCCAGACCGACAACCAGGGCTGCCATACGCGGATCCACGCCAATGGGGCCGGCAATGTCTACCACAAGGGGTACCAGCAAAACCGCAGCGCCCACGTTTGATATCACCAGCGTCATGCCGGTTGTGATCACCCCTGTAGAAAAAATAAATAACATCGGAGATGGGTTCCCAACGATCCCAAGCAGATAATGGGCCATCCAGGCCGCAGCCCCTGTTTTCTGCATCGCAAGTCCAAGGGGTATAAGTCCGCTGAGTAAAAATACGGTTCGCCAGTCGATCCCCTGGTAAGCCTCATCAATCGTAAGGACCTGGGTCAGAATCATCCCCAGAGCACCGGCCATAAGGCATACTGAAATCGGCAGCGATGAGAAAATCACCAGAAGCGTAGACAGTGAAAAACAGGCAATGGCTGCCGTCGCTTCGTGTGTGTGAAGAATGTCATGATCCAACGACTGGGCAAAAAGTAATTCCCGTTTGGCCCGCATCTGTTGAAACCGTTCCCATCGGCCATACATTAAAATGACATCGCCGGCGTCTAAAACTCTGGGACCCAGTTTTGTATAGTGTGTCTGCCCTTTATGTATTATGGCCAGGGGGGCCACCAGATGATTGTGGCGGAATCGCACCTCCATCAACGTTTTTCCTACAAAGGTGGAGTGGGGGGACACAACCGCCTCCACAACGCCCGAAAAGTCCATTGAAAGATCTTCAGCAAACACATCCAAGTCCGGCTTCACGATGAAGTTAAGCTCCCTGGCAACCTGTTCGACGTTCATCGGAGAGGCATAGAGGGCAAACACTGATCCCGGCACAAGACGGATCTCCCGGTCCGGTGGCATCATTTTGTGTTGGCCGTCATCATAAGACAATGCCACAATGTGAACATTGTAGCGGTCACAAAGGGACAGGACCTTAAGATCCTTTACAGGCGCCGTGACAGGATAATCAAGCTCATAAAGTTCTACCAGTTCTGGATAATAAATCAGCGGATTTTTTTCTGGCTGTTCATTTTGGGCGGCGTGTGCATGACGCGGCAATACGAACCTGCCGGCAAAAATAAAATAGAACATGCCCGTCACCACCAATGCGACACCCACCGGTGTCACACTAAAGAGGCTAAAAGGAGCAATGCCGAAAGGCCGCAGCAGGTCATTGAGCATAATCAATGGGCTTGACCCGACCAGAGAAATCGTGCCGCCCAGGATGGCCGAAAACCCAACCGGCATCAGTAATTTTGAAATCGGTGTCCCGGTCTGCCGGCAAATTCGCTGCATGGCCGGCAAAAAGAGTGCCGCAGCCCCCACATTTTGCATGAAGCTGGAAATAATTGAAATGGCTCCAGACAAAACCAGAACCGTTAGCCGGTGGCTGTTACCGGCAAGGCGAAGCAAAGGGCGAATGGCTCGACTGATCACACCGGTGTGATCAAGGCCACGACCGATGATGATCACAGCGATAATTGAAATAACTGCGGTACTGGAAAAGCCCTGAAAGGTTTCACGCCCATCTACCAAGCCGAGCAGCGGGAGTGCTACCATGACCAGTATTGCGACCACATCCACACGAATCCACTCAGTAATAAAAAGTACCACCGTCACCAACACAACGCCAAGGGTCATGGCAATTTGGGGCGTAAATTCCGGCATGTTTTATTCATCCTGTTGCATCGGCATCAACACGATTGTTTCCAGCAGTTGCATAAAAATGAAACCCCAACGCCCCTATCCAGGTGCCAAGTGAATTCAACACCAAATCCATCATGTCGGAATTTCTTGAAGGCATCCAAGCCTGTGCAAATTCAATACAAAAGCTGACGGTAAAACCAACAGCCAGTGTCATCAGGATAGGATGGTCTCGAAAGGGGCCGCCAGCCCGTTGAAACGTGGCCACAAGAATTATCCCAAGCGGCATAAAGCCAAAAAGGTTTAAGAGGCTATCTTTCAGAAAGTTGTAATTAAGTTTCGTCTTATTCCACTGTAGCGGGAAAAATGCCGGTTTTAATGCTCTTATTCGAGAGGGTATGTATAACGGGTAATTCGTGCTCCCATGATTTTCGATACGCCCATCCGCTTTTTCTTCAAAAAGGTAAAGTATAAGAGGACTGCTTTTTTTGGCAAATGAAAAGGAACGGGTCTGTTGCCACTCATTGAAATGGGCCTTGGCTTCCTTTCCGGTCAGTTTGTGCCGATAACATGACATTCCATAAATGTCACCTTCCCAGGCATGTCTGCCATAAACCGAATTTCCGAGGGTCAACCGAACCTTGTCTTTGGGCATCTTCAGCACGAGGTCCTTCCTATTGCCCATAAGTTTCCCGTCAAAATAGACTTTCGAACCAAGAGGGCTCGTTGTGATGGTAATAAACCTTATTTGTTCCAAGGCGGTGTTGGTTTTCACCATTAATCTTTTTATTCGCCGCCCGTGATTATAGTCATCGCCATTCATCACAATGATCGATGAGCGCCACTGGCCAATCAATAACTGATCGGTGTCATTACCGCCATGAAGCAGCAGTATTATCCGAAAGCCTTCCTCTGAATAGCTTTCAGGTTTAAATGCCATTTCAATGGAAAATCCATTTTTACCGAACATGTCCTCTTCAAAATCAGGCACAAGGTCGGTATAGGCCATCCCATATCTATCAAACCGGATACCGTTAGGGGAATTAAGCCATTTGACATTGTTTTTATAACTCGTCTCTTTGGGAGAAAGTCCAAAAACAGCAATGACAGAAAGGATAACAACGGTCAGGCCTAACAGCCAAACCATGGAAACATTTTTATGGTGTTTTAAGAAGATCAAGGACGTCTACAAAAAAGTAGGTTTTTGAAACGTTTCCCTTTTAATAAAGGAGTTTATATTAAAAGAGTACAGTTGGTTAATTTATTTGTCAAGATTCCTGGGGGGATCGTCACAATACAAAGGGCCGTCTGCACAATGCAGACGGCCCTGAATATCTATCGTTCCTCGCCCAAGACTGGCTCTAAGACAAGGAAACACGCATTACATCATTGAAGACTCGGGGTGGAATACATCCACCTCTTTGAGATCATCTCCCAGGTATTCCCGTTCATTGGGGCCCAAAACGCCGAGACTCAGACAAATCATCGTCCACAAATGAACAGTCTGCCAGGGATGATTCCGAATGTCACTTAGGTCATGAACCTGGGCATGGCAGTTATGACACGGTGTGATACAATAATCAGCGCCGGTTGCCAAAATCTGGTCGGCTTTCAGCTTACCATAGGCACGCCGTTCCTCAGGAAACCCTGACTGTAGAAAACCGCCCCCACCACCGCAGCAGAAGTTGTTGGATTTGTTGGGCGTCATGTCGATAAAGTTCTCTTCACCCACCACTGATTTGACCACAAAGCGCAAGTCATCGGCCACAGGGTCACCGAATGTTTTACGCACCAGCTGGCAGGGATCCTGCACCGTAAATTTAATTTTACGGTCCTTGTTCCAATCCGAGTTGACCTTCAGTTTCCCTTCCCGAACCCACTGGGCATAATATTGGATAATCGATTTAATTTCGAAGTTATAGTCAATGTTAAATTTTTGCAGTCCGAACCGGACCGCGAACAGTTCGTGCCCTCACTCCGTATTGAGCCAGACCTTACAGCCCAGATCCTCCACCGCCTTCACCTTGGTTCGAACAATATGCTCCCATTTTTCATCATCCGCCAGAAACATGCAGTAATTTTCTGCCGCCCACCCTTTGGTGCCATAGGTCCAGTCTGCACCCACGTTGTGCAGAATTTTCCACAGGGGCACCATTTCATCTGGTTCCGTTACCGGTTCGCGGGAGTTCTGGTTAAGAAAAAACTCAGCGCCCTTTTTGTTTACCGGGGCCTCCATTTCAGCATACTCGGGCTGGGATTCCCGATATTCTTCCAGCACATCCTCAACCACAAACTGGAAGTCCTCTTCAGAAGCGCCCATGGCGCTGCACGTATCATTTCGCAGTGCCACATCACAGGAGCCGACAATCCCCTTGGGCCGCTCTTCCCGAGGCCATGCCTGGCGTGCGTAAAAAACCAGCTGGGGAATATTAATTTTCATCGGGCAAACATGCACACATCGAGTACACATACTGCACATCCATACCCATTTGGTGCTTGTAACCTCTTCGTCCATTCCCAGGGCGGCCATTCGTAAGAATTTGCGCGGATCCATCCCCTCCAGGCCGGTGGCCGGGCAACCAGAGGCACATGCCCCACAGGTGAGACAGAGATTAAGGTTTCCACCGTCGGGAAGCATTTCACGGACTTTGTCCATGAAAACGCTCTGTTTCTTCCCGCCAAGTTTTATTGCTTCCTCAGCCATATTGATAATCCTCCGTAATCATATCGGGTTATATTCACACCAGCCGATCTAAAGCGCGAAGCCTCGCCATCGGCAGCATGGTGTTGACATTATATCAAAACGCCCCAAACTTATGCGCATGGCAAGACGCTATTTCAAAGGGCTGGGACCTAGTTCTTTGAGCGTTTGCTCCATTTCCGTTGCTATTGCGGCAAATGCACTCCCCATGTTTGATGCAAGGGTTACAAAACGAAGCCGATCGGACTCAAAACCGGCATCGGTCATTTTGCGCTGTGCATCAGCCACCCGCCATCCCGCATAGGTGTTGCCCTGTAGGGATTTGCAGTTACCTGTATGACATGCCATCACCAGCACCCCGTCAGCACCTTCGACAAAGGCATTCATAATGAAATCGATGTCAATTTTCCCAGCGCAGGGGACCTTGATGGTCCGCAAACCAGCGGGTAATTTCATATTGAAATCGGCTGCCATCTGGGCCGCTTCATAAGCTGAATTCTGACAGCAAAATGCAACAATGTTTGGCTCCTTGCCAGTATCTGTCACGCTCTCTTTTACCGCCGCCCGCAGGTCCTCATCTTTATACGCACCAAGCTGTATGGCATCCATGGGACACTCGCTCGCACAGATACCGCACCCCTGACAGGCCACTGGGGAAATAACTGCCCGATCATCCCAGTATATCGCCCCATGGGGGCAGCAACGATAACAGGTCAGACATATAACGCATTTCCCCCGATCAACCACTGCCTGATCGGCTGCCACCAGTTTTTTCCCATTGCCGAGAAGTTTCTTTGCCTCAAGGGCCACATTTTCGGCATCGGTCAGGGAAGCTGAAACATTCAGCAGCTCCCGTGCCGAACCGGCGATGTAAATACCTTCACGGTTGGAGCGTACTGGAAACAAATGGACGTTGTCCTTCTGAAGATATCCTTGTGGACTTGTCTGGATTCTAAGGATTTCTGCCAGGCTACTGTTAATGCTATCCGGCACAATCTGCTCTTCCACGACAATAACATCGGGCGCCAGAACCATTTCCTGCCGTAGCACAGGGTCGATTGAAGTAACGGTCAGCTCGGCACCATTCTGAGATATTGCCGGCAACGTTTCAAGTTTAAAATAATTAACGCCTTTATCCCGGGCTGCCATGTATAATCTGTCAAGACCATCAGCGCCGACTTTAAGGTTGTTGACATAAACAAAAACAGTGCTTCCTTTCTCCTGAAGGGTCACGGCAGCACTCAAAATCCGTTGAAGGGCAATGGGGTTACTTTCCTGCGTAAATCCAGTAAAAAAGGCAACGATTTTTCCTGCAAAAGATTCCGGATTGGCACCCAAATCAGCTTCAAGTTTTGACTGGGTCAGCACACTATCGGCAGATGTTAACCCATAGGCCTCGGTCATCGGTTCGAAATGAGATTCGGTGGCAACCACAACCGCACCGACTTTGTATTGAGTCACCTTGCCGGCACTCTCCAACGACGCAGTAAAATCTCCGGGAATGCCTGCATTATCCACCAGGCTGGTATTGGTAAGCACTTCAATCCCGCGTTCGCTGCCCATATCAACCGAACCTGACGCTTCTGCAAGTAATACCCGGTATCCAGAATCGGCAATCTCGTTAGCGACTTTCACTCCAGTGGCACCGCCGCCAATAACCAATACATCCGTATTGATTTCTATTTCTTCCATTTGTGTCGTTACGTTTTCTTGCGTATTCATTTGCCCCCTCCCACAAATTTAATTGCCTCACGGGCAGCCTGCCCCGCATGTGCCATTGAAGCGGCAATTGTCTTTGGACCTTGAACCGTGCCTGCGACAAAAATACCTGTTTTTGAGGTCAATGCCCTGTTTAAAATGTCCGTGTTTTTGACAAAACCATCCTGGTCCAGCTCGACCCCAAGAATTTCGGACAGCTGTTGGTTGTCAGGGCCAGGCGTAATCCCGACCGACAACACCATCAGGTCAAATACACCATCCACCGGGAGGCCTTCTTCATCCATATACCGGGTGCGTATTTTATCATCTTCTGTTTTATATACGTCAACCGGTATCGCTCTGATAAAATTAAGTTCTTCTTTGCAGCCGTCGTAAAACTGGGAGTAGCCTTTGCTGGCATTCTGAATGTCCATGTAGAAAACGGTGATGTCCATATCAGGGTTTTTATGCTTCAGCGATTTTGCCGTTCTCAATGCATAGGGGCAACAAACCTGGGAACACCACAAATTTCCCAACCGCTCATCCCTGCTGCCAACGCATTGAACGAATGCCACCTTTTCAGGCACCTTATTATCGGAGGGGCGGACAATGCCATTGCTCGCCCGCTTGCACCGTTCCAGATCAAGGCCGGTGATCACATTTTCATATGCGGGATAATTATAAGTGGATTTTAGCTCGGCATTAAAGGGTTTAAAGCCGCTGGCCACAATGATCGAATCCACTGTGAGGGTTTCAGCTTTTCCCGCTTTTTGGGAATCGAGTTTCCCGCTGGCGTCATATAAAGCAGCATTGTTTTTGGAGTAACCCCGGGCAGCGGAACATTCCACCGGTGTGCTGGCATAGTCATCCCCGCACGTTCCGGCATTTCTGGTCACATCCCCATTTTCTACCGGTTTAAGGGTTACTTCAAATGGCCCATCACCGATGATTTTTTCCACCTGAGTGGTGAGATGCACATTAATTTTCGATTCACCCATCACATTTTGAAGCATTTTTTCTACTGAACAGGCACCACATTGCTGGCATTCATCGGTCGCTTTGCAGGAATATTGAATCGCATAACCACCCAAGAAATCAGCTTTTTCTACAATATCAACGGTTATGCCCTGCTGGGCCATTTCCCAGGCCGCCGTAAGTCCGGCAATGCCGCCGCCGATAACCATGATTTTTTTATGTTCTATTTTCAATTGAAAACTCCTTACTGAAACCTGTTATTGAAAACCATTCTCAAAAGCAGATATAAAAATGGGGCCCAATTGAATGGCCCCATTGCCGTTAATCTACTTTTGGCCTGGGAAGCATCTTTGCCTGTTCGGCAATTTCAGGAACTTTGTGCTCCCATTCAATCGCCATGAGGTGGACGCCGGCAACACCCTTCATTTCCTTGAATTCCTCAATCTGCTCGCAGGCGATTTTAATCCCCTCATCCGCAACCTTCTTCTTATCAACGCCCTTAAGCCGATTAATAATTTCATCCGGAACATCCATGCCAGGTACGTTTTGTTTCATATAACGGGCCATACCGATACTCTTCATCGGTGTAATTCCGGCCAGGATATAAACCTTTTCGGTTAATCCCATATCATTGGCCTGCTGGACCCATTTGCGCATCTTTTCCATGTTGTAAATACACTGTGTCTGGACAAAATCGGCCCCGGCGGCTACTTTTTTGGCCAACCGGTGTACACGCCACTCAAAGGGATCGGCAAATGGGTTGGCTGCGGCACCGATAAACATTTTGGGCGCTTCGTTAATGTCGGCCCCTCCGAGAAACTTGCTGTCATCGCGCATTTTCTTGACCATACCGATCAGCTGGGTGGAATCAATATCAAAGACCCCTTTTGATTGGGGATGGTCACCGAATTGCATATGGTCTCCGGAAAGGCAGAGCATATTTTTTATGCCATGGGCAGATGCACCCAGGATATCGGCCTGCATGGCCAAACGGTTTCTATCCCTGCAAACCATCTGATAATTCGGTTCAAGTCCTTCTTGAATTGCAATTAGAGATGCCGCCCAGCTTGACATGCGAACCATGGCAGTCTGGTTATCGGTAATATTGACCGAATCCACCATTCCTTTCAAGTGCGCAGCTTTTTCTCGAACAGCTTCAACACTTGAGCCGCGGGGAGGACCAAGTTCCCCGGTAAAGGCAAAGTGTCCAGCTTCAAGAATTTTTTCAAGATTGCTTCCTGATTTCATATTTGGCATTCCTCTCTAGAAATATTCGTTACTCATAACAACCCGGCGCACACCATCCAGGATATTAAGCTTTTTGCCGTTCCTGGTAGCCCGGTTGAACAACTTTCCGTGGTGTCTGATTTCGCCAGTCAGTCGGCGGGCAAATGGACAAGATATTGCTCAGGCGATCCTGCTTTGCCAATCTTTCATAGATCATAAACCATGCACAGGGCTGATCTTTATGGATCTCGCAGCTGCCATTATTAGTGCCACCGCATGGTCCATTAAAAAGGCCTTTGGCACACATCGTTACCGGACAAACCCCCGCTGTCATTTCCAAAACGCAGGTGCCGCAACCACGGCATCTTTCTTCATACCAACCGACATCTCTGTTCACACCAATAAACGTCGTATTCACAGCAGGCAAAACCGGTACTTCAGGATATCTTTCCGCCAAATACTGAATGCCCGCACCGCAGGCCATGGAAAGCAAGGCATCGTATTCACCGGCTGTCGCCTTAATTTCATCCAAAAATTCCATATCACACTGACGCTCCAGGGTCACAGCCCCAAGTTCTATGGGATTTTTTTCCATTTTACGTGCCATTGCAAGCTCGGCATTCAAGACTTCAACCTCTTTTTTACCGCCAACAAGGCAAACGGCAACACATGTGCCGCATCCAACCGTCAGGACTTTTTTATAGTCCTTGACCATGGATTTAATTTCATCAAAAGGTTTTCTTTCCGCAACTATCATGAATCCTCCTGTTTTGACTCTGTATTCAATGGCTTCGGGGAGCCCTGTTTATTCAGCTGTCTACGATATAAAAACAAATCCGACACCTGTCGTTTTAAGCACAAGAGAACTTATATTACAAATTTAGCTTTTGATGTCAACAGGGTAACCGGAATTTGAAAGACGGAACGCATGTAACCTAATCTTGTGGGCAATTAAGGCCTCTTCGGCGATTATTTTCTGAATCCGGTACAACCGGCAGGGCATTTGGCGCCAGCCCTCTCGAACTTTCGAATAATACTTCAGACAGCGAGAAGGCTTTCACCACCCCCCCCTGCCCAGCCGGACCTTATGCCGGCGCTGGCTCCTTTTAATGTCGCGACATATATGCAGAGCCTCAATCTTAACGTACTATTATTATGTTTATTTCTATTATTTCTTTACAAGCCCCTATCCTTGAGTTTGAAAGGTTTAACCGAAAATTATCCATAAGGCAGCCTTTTGTCTTAATACGCCCAGACACCTCATGTACCTAGCAAAATCACTGGGCAGTATACCCACCATCAACAACCAACTCTGTCCCTGTCACAAAAGCACTTCCATCCGACGCCAGATATAAAACTGACTGCGCAACATCCTCGGTACTTCCCATTCTGCCAATCGGGTGCATCGCAGCAATGGACGCCTCTGCCTCCGCAGCACTTTGAAACAAACCAGCCTCTTTCATATTATGAAATCCCTGAATTGCCTGTTCTGTTCGGATAAATCCGGGGTGAACTGAATTCACCCGGATCCCATACTCAAGTTGCCCGCATTCAATGGCCGCTACCTTTGAAAATAAAGTAACAGCGGCTTTGGCAGCGCAATAGGCGGAAGCTCCCGAAAGCCCAACGACACCGCAGACAGAGGAAATATTGATGATTGATCCTCCCTTGCCAGCAATGCCCCCCGGCTTCATGACCTTAATACCTTCCTTTACGCCAAAAAAAACGCCATCCACATTAACCGCCATCACCTGATGCCACTGTTCTGTTGTGGTATCCTCGATGTTACCAACAGGAGCGCCACCGGCATTGTTCACAAGAATATCCAAACCGCCGAAAGTCTCAATCGCCATTTCGATAGCCGGCTGCCATTCTTTCTCTTGGCTTACTTCGAGTTTACAAAATATAGCCTCACCACCGCATTTTTTGATCCCATCTACAGCAGCCAGTCCCGTTTCTTCAGAGCGATTTGTAACGACAACATTAGCACCTGCATCAGCCAGTACCTCAGCAATCCTGCGGCCAATTCCCCGGCCAGCCCCTGTCACCAGGGCCACCTTTCCATCCAGTTTCATTATTGTATTCTCCTTATGTTTTGATTCGTTAATTCAATCACCTGCATATTGACGACATCATCAGATACTCGGCTCAAGCGATAATTTCATTCTCAATTACGCCACAACATGTTTGTCCTTTTTTGTATCGATATGGCATCCAGTCCTTATTCATCCATATTTTTGGGAGAGATAACTTTGTGGGGGTATAACCACCTGGAAGGTGAATGGTGGGTAGGTGGGGTAACTATTAAATTCCGAATCCACTGGCGATGCCGGTGGATTCGGAATTTTTTCGATACATAAAGCTACATCACGGTCATGTGCTCGGTTCGCGCAATGATTTCATCCTGAACTTCTTTCGAAAGGGCTGTAAAGTAGGTATTATATCCAGATACTCTTACCGTAAGGCCCTTAAAGTTTTCAGGCGTTTTTTGCGCTGCCTGTAAGGTCTCCTTGCTGAGCACATTAAACTGGACATGGTAACCGCCCTTATTGATATACGTCTTTATCAAAGCGACCATGTTCATCAACCCGCGCCTGTCCTTTAACGCAGATGGAGAGAACTTCATGTTGAGCTGTGTTCCATCAAGAAACATACTATGATCCAACCTGCTAACAGAGGTTAAGGCAGCGGTCGGGCCATTGACATCAGACCCCTGTTTGGGAGAACAACCTTCAGCCAGCATTTCGCCAGCCTTTTTCCCACTGGGAAGCGCCCCGGTCACCAGGCCAAAGGGGTGAATCGTGACCAGCGGAATAACAGAAGCGCGCCATGGATGCCCCAGATGTGATTTATGTCTCGCGGCGGACTCTCCAGGAAATCGCATACATTCCCTGCCCACCATATCCACATACTCATCACCATTTCCATACTTGGGTGCGCTCATGCACATCTGGCGAATTTCTTCCCCCCGCTCGCCCTCGAAATTATTGGCCATGGCATCCAGCAATTCGTCCCAGGTGAGTTTCTTCTCATCGAAGATCAGATATTTAACCGCCGCCATGGAGTTGATCACATCGGCAACACCGGTAAAAAGAATGGCGGGTCCGAACGTGTATTTGGGCCCATCATTGTAAATATCTTTCGCCTTTTCAACGCAGTCCTCATAGAGCAGATCGGAATAAGGATCCGGCGATATTTCTGCGTGCAGCTTTTCGGAAATATGCCCAAGGGTGACGTGCTGGTCAACCGCATATTCCATCTGTTTTCGTAGTGCGTCCATGACCTGGTCAAAGGAGGTAAAGGTACGGGGATCCGGCGTATCAAACCCCATTTTTTCATTCGTCAGCCGCCACACCCCCTGATTTAACGCGAATTCAACGAGGGGGCCCATGTTCAAATAACCGAAGTTGGTATTCGGCATGCAGGTTCCATTGTCCGGACAAGGTTCCACACACCCTAATGCAGCGCCTTTTCGGGCTTCTTTTAAGGGAATTCCCTGCGCCTGAAGGATTTCCACAATCGTGTTCATGTTGAATATCGATGGGTGGCCGGTGCCAACACTTGCAAGCTGACATGCCTTTATGGCCAGTTCTTCAGGCATGGTGGAATGCCAAAGGACAGATACATTCGGTTGCCCCAATCTAACGTTAATCATGGCCTGAAGCAGCATGTAGGATAATTGATTGGTGGCATCAAACCCATATTCATCAATGCCCCCCACATTGATTTGATCTGCACCCCTGGCGGCAGCAACATATTTAGCCTCTTCAGCCGAAAATAATTGCTGAACCTCACCCAATTTTATAAAGAAGCAGTCCAGCAGTTCCTGGGCTTCGTCTTCGGTGAGAACGCCTTCATCAAGATCTTTTTTCAACCAGGGATACAGGTACTGGTCCAGTCGGCCAAAACCGATGGTAGCCGCATCATTCATGCTGCAGGAATGAACAAAGTAAAGTGCCTGAAGCGCTTCATGGAAGTTTCTGGCAGGCTCGGCCGGCACTCGATCACACACATCTGCCACTTTCAGATAGTGAGCTTTCACCGCCGGATCGGTCTCTTTTTCCGAAAGCTCTCGTGCCAAATTTGCGTATCGCTTACCGAATTTAGCCATGGCATCCGCAACAATGATCAAGCTATCGTAAAAAATCTTTTTATCGTAATATTCAGGCTTCGTTGGATCGAGTGCCTTCAATTTTTCCTCAACTTCTTTTCTAAGGCCGATATATCCCTTTTCCAGCACACGTGTAAAATTGGGATGGTGATGGTTAATCGTGTAAAAAGTCACAACGCCCTGGTCAGAAAGTGCGGTTCGGTAACCAAATTTCAATGCGTCAGGTGCAGCAAGCTCCGCCCTTTGGAGCCACGCTTCCTCGAATGTTTTGCCCCGCCAGTACGGAAGGATTTCTTTCCGGTAAACCTCTTTGGTTTCCTCCTCGATTAACATGGGATCGTGTTCACGGGTGGGGAAATCATCGAGCTCTTCCTCCATCCACATCACGTTCATGTCGGGATACTGAGCTGAAGAATGGGGCCGGCTATCGAATCCCCCGACGATCAGCTCATCCGGATGGATCGGTAATGATTTGTTTTCAAATAATTTTTGAAACGCCTTGGCTCTTCGAAGAAGTCTAGGCTCCCCCTCGGATTCTTTGAACGCATGGGTCCAGTAAAGCGCCGTTTCATACCCTACGCGGCCCTGAAAATTCAAATAACGATCCCTCAGTCTTTGAACTCTAGGGGACGGCTTTATTTGGTCCATCGCGGCCTCCCCCCCCCAGGTATCCTGTCTTTTTTTGCATTCAAGGCTGTCTAACATTTTGTCTCCTTTCTGACTCTATTAAAGTAATAGAGGGTCTATGAAAGTACAAACAGGTTATTCGTGTGTATATAAGCACTTCGATGAAGTGTTACTTGCAAACTTGTTTCCACGAGCGTCAAAGGCTATCGTTAATTGGAAGTTGAAGGGTAGGCCATTCCCCAGCCATGCGCGTCAAAGTGACCAGAATGAAGTATACCGCGAAGTGTCGAGAAGCATCTTACAGCCAAAACAGCTTGATACGATCACTTTATATCTTAAGCCTTGGGCATTCGTTTGTCAAGAAAACTACCCTTCTTTTTGAACTGCAGCATACTGTAATAACAGGATTATTATTGTTTCTTAAAAAGCCTTCCACGCTTTTCTTTTTTTGGCCTATTCTACCGTCCGATCGAGGGGTTGGCCCATTTGGCCTTCAATCCGTCCCCCGGCGTCCGGAGACCAGAGAAAATCGATCTTTGTCCAGCAGATTTTCCAGTCGCCATCCACCCGTCTGAACTTATGATTATAAACCCCTATGAGCCTCAGAGGGTCCTTATCCCCTAGATTTAGAATATGATCTAATAGAAACCAGCGCCCTGTGGCGGTATCACCATCCACTTTTACCAACGGATTTGTCGACACGTGGACTGTTGGAAAAAGGTCGTCGGGATCCGCTAGATTTTCCCTGTAACCTCCCCGGATAGCCTCTATACCATCCCAGACGCCATACGGTCCGAAATCGCAAACGGCATCATCTGTGAATAACCCGACCAAACCTTCTAATTCGCCAGTGTCATAATGCCAGGCGTACGCTGATCTTAACTGACAAATTTCAATGATATCGGCTGCCTCTTGAGGTGTCATTGCCATCTTGTTCTCCTTCTATATACTTTTTTATATCTGTCCTCGGCGCATGTCGCTTTTCATCGCAAAGCGACATGCAGATGACAACTTTCCGATTACGCAGCCTTACCCATGTTCTTTACAAAATAGGGTCGCAAAATCGCTGAAAGTGCCGGTACAAAAACCAATGCACCAATCATGTTGAAAATCATCAGAAAGAGGATGAGAAGTCCCATTTCCGCCTGAAACTTGATGGGTGAGAATAACCACGGAATCAGTGCAACAGCAATGGTCAATGCCGTGAACATAATGGTTTTTCCAGTGGTGGTGAGGGACACCATTTTAGCCACTTCAAAATCATCCGTTTTTTCACACTCTTCCTTGAGACGGCTCATCAGATAGATACCGTAGTCGATCCCGACGCCGACACCTACAGACGCTACCGGAAGGGAGTTGATGTTCAGGTCGATATGATTGAGCATCATAAACAAGTCACAAAGCACCTGGGCCACGAATACCGGAATGATCAGGATCAGGGCTGCCTTTATCGATCTGTAAACGACCATACAGATAAGGAAAATCGTTGAAAAAATAACGATGAAAATCGCCCAATAGGACCATTCCACCTCTTCGTTGACCGATGCCAGAATACCCAGAATCCCACCCGCCAGTTTGATCTCAATCTTGGAATCCGGATCATTGTTGACGGTCTCCGCAAATTTCTTTGTTCTATCAATGGCAGCCTTGATGGTTGAATAGTCATAATGTCGGAAAAACGCCGTTACATTAGAATGGGTATAGTCCGGAAGGCTCACCAGCATGTCCATTTCACCCGGCGCCATATTGGCTGCCAGCATGAAGAAAATTGCCCCCAGATATTGACTGTTGTCAGGCACCATTTCCCATCTAGGGGACCCGTCATGATACATCCGGTAAATCTGGCGAACCATGTCGGTCAGGCTGAGGGTTCCCCCCACATTCGGAATCTCATTCTGCATCATATTGGCCAGCTCTTCCATGGTCTGGAGCGTCTTCTGGTCTTTAATCGCCTCTTTTTCCTTACCCTTTACAACCACCACCATGCGGGATTGTCCGAGATAGTCTTCATTCATTTTTTTCGAGGCAACGTTATAGGGATGATCTGCATAGAGGATGGCGCCCCCAGCACTGGAATCACCCACCCGCAGGTGGCTTGCCGTATACACCCCCGGCAGTGCCAAGAGAAGAATGATCACGAATACCCCCCACTTGGCACGGGGCCCCGACAGTCTGACCATCAACTCCATAAACGCCTGGTAGCACCGGTTCCAGAGGGAGGGGTTTGACTGTTTTCCGAGCCATTCGTCCATCTCTTTTTCGTCTTTCACGTTTGGTGCCGGCAGGAAATAAAGAATAATCGGGTTAAGAATCGTTACCGCCACCATGATGCTGATAACCCAGAAAGAAGAAATAAATGCCAGTTTCTGCATCAGGGGAATACTCGCAATGGCAATGGTCAGACACCCCAGCCCGTCTGTAACCGCACCGGCGGTACAAGGTTTGAACACCTCTGCGTAGGCCTCAATGATCGCTCTTTCCTTGTCCCCCGTCACCGCATACTCCTGATGGTAGCGGTCCATGCACTGACAGGAATGGGACAATGCCCGGGCCGACAAAAGGATGGGCACCACCAACAGCAGCGGGTCCAGGTTAAACCCCGCAATGCCTGCAAACCCGAGCCCCCATAACGCACTGATGCCACCGGAAACCAGGGGGATTGTAATCCCTCGCACGTTTCTGAAGTATAACCCAAGAGTTATGACAATGGCGGCAATGGTAATCAGCAGCACCGCAATGAGGTGCGTCTTATAGTAATCCATCCAGGCATACAGCATTGGATAACCGGCGATATAGAGTTTGTGGTTTTCATCCCCGATGCTGGCCTTTAATTCTTCCATTCGGTTGTAAAGGTAGTTGAAATCGATCCCCTCTTCCCACAGGGCCGCATATATGGCAAAAGACTTGTCATTCAGGCCGATATAAAACCCCCGGATGCCCTCGTTGCTATAAACGGTCTTTTTGAACGTCTCTACTTCGAAATCTGATTTGGGATAATCAAGGCTGGGATAGGTCAGTGGAAATATGCCGACACCCAGAGCACTAATCGCAATCTGCTTGACCTTGGGATGGACGGCCGAGGTCACCTGAATTGGATTCACGCCTTTCATCTCTAGCATCGCTTGGGTGAGTTGGTCCGCCTTTTCGATGGTATCGGCATGATACACATCCTTACCATCTGTTCTCTCTAAAATAATCGAAAGAACATTGGCAGATCCAAACATTTTACGGAACTCTTTGTAAAGCTGTATGTACTGATGTTTGGGTGGATACAGATCATAAAAATTGGTCACCACTTCAAGCTTGAAAAACACATAATATGAAAAAAACAATGTGATGATTGTTAATAATGCGATGAGCCAATATCTGAGCTTTAATTGCTTTTCGACGACTCTATGCCAGAATCCGTACGCCTCGGTTTTATCCTGCATGTTCATATCCCTTATATGTTTTCTTTACTTATTTCCGCTATTCAGTGGTTGGTTCGCAAACGGTTGGGGTTGGATTTATAAGTTCCCCCCCCGCTATGAATCGAATGGACCCGCGCACCCCCGCGATGATGAACTTATCTTCACCGATCACTTCAACGCAACGAAGCCAGTTGGCCTTGAGAAGGATGGGAACCTCGATCTGCCGCCAGGGTTTGTCCAAATCACGAAGGTCTTGAATAAAAATCGTCCCTGCATCTCCAATGGCAAGCACTGATTTCCCATTGATTTTTGCGTTGTAAACCGATTCTTCACTGATTTTGTTACTCTCCCAGTTAACCCCGGCGTCATGGGTGTAATAAACCATCCCGCCAATTGCGGTGGCAACACCATTCCCCTTATCATCAAAATCAACGCCGAAAAACGTGCCATCTGCAATCGGCATCTGTTCCCAGTTCTCTCCACCGTCCGTTGAGTGAAGGAGGGTTCCCATCTCTGCGGCAATCCAAACATCTTCAGGCCCGATATAAAGGACATCATATAGAACAATATCTTCTGCCAGAGATTTATCTTGCCAGGATTTTCCACCATCTTTGGTGATAATGATTTTCCCCCAGTCGCCCACCGCCATGCCCGTCATTTCATCGTAAAAATCAAGGGTCAAAAATGTCTTATTAAGCGGTATCTCCATCTTTTCCCAGGTTTCACCACCATCTTCCGTCTTCATCGCAAGGCCGGTCTGGCCGACCAGGAATCCCCGATCCGGTGTTACAAATTCAACGCCAAAAATGGAGTTATAGGTGCCGGTCTTCTGAAGATCCCAGGTTTTTCCGCCATCTTTGGTCCGGAATAGGTATCCGGACTTACCGCATATCCAGCCATTTTGGTCATCCAGGAAAAATATATCATAAAAGTTATAGCTGACTTCGTGGTACGGAATGTTTTTATCTGCTGCATACCCCGTATTCCCCGGTATCAAAAGAACCACAAGAGTTATGAGAAGAATTACTGATGTAAAAAATCTTTTGGAAATGATATCCATAACAAATTCCTTCGAGCAAATTTCGGTTTGAATTACTTCACGTCTCTATTTGCCATCAGTTCTTCAAGATAGATGGCATTTCGTTTTTTAAAAGATTTGGTCATCAAATATGGATTAAGGGTCAACACCGGCACCGGTGATTTGCTCACGATGTCTTTGGCGACGGACCCAAAGAGAACGCCTTTCAGTCCTCTACGGCCGTGGGTACCAATGATAACGCAATCGATTTCATGTTGATCTATGTATTCCAGAATCTTTACGGACGGGTCTCCAGTTACGACCGGTCCCCGATGCACAGCAGTGTCTTTAAAATTTTCCGCTATAAATTGATCCAGCCATTCTTCGGCCTCTTTCACCCTCATCTCCAGATACTGGTCCAGTAACGGCTCTACACGTAAAAGGTGAATTTTGCCCTTCATGACAGTGGCCATATTTTTGACAAATGGCGATAGAATCGTAGAAACATCGCTGAACCGCACCACGGGGAATAAAATGTTCATCACCAAATCCTTTACAATCGAATCATTAACTCGGCACGTGTCCCAAGGTGACCGTGCTGGTAAAATCAACTACAAATTTCTGGCCGCTGATAAAGCAGGACTCATCCGACGCCAGATAAACCAACATATACGCGACATCATTCGGCTCACCGAATGCATTTTTCAACGCTGGTGGTGCCCAACCATCTTCCCACTGTTCTACGCTATGGGCCTGAACCGCCGCGCCCACGTCTGCCATCGCAGTGGCAATTGCCGCCGGATGAACCGAATTGCACCGAATCTTCAACCCACTCTGGGCGCAATGAACCGCCACAGCCCGGGTGTAGGCTTCAACGGCCCCCTTGGCGGCGGTATAGGCAGCGCAGTAATATTCACCGGTAATCGAGGCAACCGAGGACATGTTGATAATGGAGCCGCCTGATTGCTTCATGGCCAAAATACCGTGCTTGCATCCCAAAACAGTTCCTTTGACACTGACCGCCATGATGGCATCGTACTGCGCTTCCGTAATTTTTTCAGGAGAACCCAGTCCGCTGATACCGGCATTGTTCACCAGCACATCGAGCTTGCCATAGCGATCTAAAATGTCCGCCATTGCCTTTTCCCATGACGCCTCACTGCACACGTCAAGGTTCATGAAGTCCGCGTTGTCACCGATTTCCTCGGCGACCCGCTGGCCGCTCTCCGCATTGATATCCGCAACGATAACCGTCGCCCCTTCCTGGGCGAACAGCCTTGCATCTGCTTCACCAAGGCCATTGGCAGCCCCGGTAATCAGTGCAACCTTACCTTTCAGCCGATCCATGTCATCTCTCCTTCTATATCGATACACCCGTTTTGGGGTGCTTTCCCCCAGAAGAGTATCCTCCTGACAGAAAAGCACCCGTGTGTCTCATTTTAGCCTCAACCAATCTTCAACAATTAGTGTCTGGCATCAACTTACCATCGGTATCCAAATTGCAATGACAACTCGCTGGTACCAACCATCGCTGAAAATGGACTTAGCGCATCATTCGGACCATAAAATGAAATCTGGGAAATTTTACCGTACCACTGGCCATCCGGGCTGTAGGAACACGCCACAGAGGTCATCCAAGTGCCTCTCGGATCATACATAACAAACACACTTGGTTTGAGAGAACCATGGATAAAATCGGTATACAGCAATGCCGTATATCGCCAGCTATCCTCGGGCGTAGCAGTGCCGGAAGTGTTCTGGTCCCAGTCATCAACATGGGCATAGTAAATCTGGGCGGAAGCCCCTAGTACAGAGTCGGTTCCTGGCACGTGGATTTCGGTCATGTCCCTGTCAATACCAATTAACGCTTGATAATAATCATGGTCTGTATACCCTTTTCCCGAAACCCCAAGGTCCGCCAAATTGGTAAAGTACTGTCCTTCGGTGAAAGATGCTTCACCACGAAGTACCGCATCGATCGGTGTTATGAACGTGTTAAATGAAAACCCGTAGGTTTTAATTTCCGGATGCCGGAAAACCAGATTGCCGGTGCCGGCCATAAAATCGGTCCAATCCAAAACCCCAGCGTCCTGGTATCCCTTGAAATAATAGAGATAGGCCGTTGACATACCGAAGGCAAATCCTAGCCGAGCGCCGAATTCGGAATTGTCCAGGCTGCTGTCGGCAATGTCTTCCTCAATGGGTCCCATCCCTGCAAATGCTTTGAAGGGAAATGCATAGGGAGCATCGAAGACACCATCCAACGGTGCGTATTGATTTGGTCGAATATCCGGAATCACCAACAACTGCAGGCCAACACTTTGAAAAGGACCGACTTGCAGCAAGGTATGCTCCAGTTTTGCCATATACACTGGATCTGCCAAATCTTCCACATCGGCAAAAAACATTAGGAATCGGTTATCCTGGGGGTTTACGATATTCATCAGGTTGAACCCGTCGGACTCCCCCCATTGGACGATTTGGCGACCAATCCGCAAGTCTGTCAGGTGTTTCCCTAATTCCGCCCTGAAATCGACGAAAACTTCCCGAAGATCGTTTTCAAGCTTCAAATCATCCCGGCCATATTCGTAATCCCTGGGTGATTTTTCCCGGATATTGTCATACCGGTCGGTCAAATCAAAGATCGCATCATAGGCGCCCCGGTAAGATATATAGAGTTTTTCCATTCGCACCTTCGGCCGCCCTTGCTTATAGCTAGGCTCAACCAGCAGGTCGAACTTAAATTCATTTCGCAACTGAACCGCTTCAGTATCATCCAATATTCCATACTGAAAGCCATCGATATCTCGAATTACATATGTTGATTGAACGCGCCCTTTAAAGCTTGTTTCAAAGGCGCTTGCATTGATCGGCAGCAGCATAAGCGCCACACCGATGCAAATGATAATCTTATGAAGTGCAATACGCATTTCAGCCTCCTTGTAGTCTCCCTAATATCAAATAGAACGTATTGTTATTATAACAAAATGAAAAACAGCCTCAGTTTAGAGATTGCCTCTTCCTAAAAGTCTTTACTGAAGAGGCAATCTCTTTTTCTCACTCTTTAAACTTACAAAATCAGCCCCAAATTACTTACTCAGTGCACTCAGGGCGGTGGGTGCGAACATCGCTGCCGTCAACCTCTGGTCGTTATAAATCACGATGTTTTCGGTGTTATCATGGGCCGCACCAAAACAGTTACTGATGGACGCATGGTCCGACTTGGCATCCACAACCACATAGCAATTCGGATTGGCGAACGTAATCTTGCCCCCCCAAGTTGCCGCCAGCCAGGTCACCACCAGAGACTTCCAGTATTCACCGCCGCGATTGTAAGCCTCTTTCCATACAAAACCGACCGTCGGATCCATGGCATAGGTACATTCGCCATAGTTGTAATAACGGTCTTTAGCCTTTGCTTTGACGATCCACATCTCTCTTGGCACATATACAACATCGGTAAGGGCCCAGGGGGCGCCCTGCCAATCAGGGTCTTCAAAACCAATGACCGGCCCTCTGAGGTTGGTCGGTTGCTTATAGGACCCATCTGGTTGTTTGATAAACTTAACGGGGCCCTTGGTTAAAAACTTGCTCAGTGGCATAAGAATGATTTTCTTCTCGACAAAGGTCCAATTCATGGATTCAATTTTACCATCAAAGGCCTGTCCATCGTCATTGGTAAAGTCCGTTCCCAAAAATGGACTGGAACGGGTGGACCCGGAAACCTTTTTTACCCTGCGCACAGAGGGAACGTAGGCATAGCATTGGTCCGCTGTTTCGGTGTAGAGCCGCTGGGTCAATTGGGTAGTCCCCGCCATATCGTAAGGCTTGGTCACGGTGACAATCATATGGGCCAAAAATTGATTTGGATTGTCTTCCCGCTCATCAGCGCCCCAAAAATATTTCATCAGGGTATGACCGCAGCAATATCTTTCCAAACCACCACGGCCAACCCAGTCGATGGTCCATGGGTTGTCATAGCTACCGGCCCGGGATTTTACCAACGCGGCATTGTAAGCCTGCTTTGAAACGCAATTCGGGTCGTTGCCCCAGTCAATGTTCGGAAACGGCTCGCCATAAACATATTCAGGCCGTTTTTTCGATGCTGTTTCATACATACCGCCATCCTCGCCAATGTAGTATTTCCCTTCATTGGCCTGGGATGCTTTTCGCCATGCTTCCTCAGCTCTGAAATCCCACTCCAGCTCGGCAATTTCCATGGTAAAGTCGCCTTTTTTGATCCATTCCACAATGGATGGCAAAAGAATATCTTGGACTTTCTGGTAATTTGAGCTGTCAATTACATCCCCGGGTTTTACAGAAATTTTTTCAAAAAGCGCTGCCTGATCCTCTTTCCAATCCGCCAAAGCCCCACTTGCCAGGCAAATCCCGAAGAACACCGACAACAGAGTGACTAAAATCCGGTGATACCTCATTAAAAACCTCCTTTCATCTTCTTTCTCCTAGTTAATGAATCGTGAAAAAACACCTTGCACGCGCACAAGGTATAATAAAACCTATTTTTTGCCACTATCTTCATTTCTATAAGAATGCACATCTATGTACCGATCTTCCTTTTCCTCGGGGAATAAGAAAGATCATAGCCTTGTCTACAGAATGCTTTTAAAAATATCCATATGAGACAACTTCGCTGATTGCTGCTCGACATCAATGGGTCTTGGGCTGTTGTCAAGCATGGGCGCATGGTGCCTAAAAGCACCTTACAAGGAATTCAACATTTGCAATATGCGTACCAAAGATTTTTAACCGTATTAAAACAAACGGAAGAACCACTTAACTACTGGATTCCTCCCGATTAACGGTGATTTGAAACAGGCGGTGTATCCGTAAACGGCGACATGGAAATCGCCCTCTCAATCTTTTTCCGCGCTTTTTACCGTTTAATAAAACGCATTTTCGCACAATTCAATCATAAAACTTGAAGGTGCCCCCGTCCCACAACAAACGCAAACGACTGTTAACACTAAATTTTTTACCCAAATACCAACACGACGCTCAACACCTCCTCAGGCAAAATCGACATTCCGTTTTATTAAACATTTTTGTTTTATTAAACGAAATATTAAAAGAGAAGGTTTTTTCGCTACCAGAGGGGGTGATCAACAGGGAAAGGAATGAAAGCATTACGACTTTGTCGGCAGCGCTCCCGCTTGGCGGCCTGTTTGATCAGTGTCACCAAAATCGACATCGGTCATAACAATCAGGGAAGGCATGAAGCGGCTACTTCGCCGAGGGAATGGTTTAAAAACTTGTAAACAATGTTCTCCGGGGTATCAGGATCGACACCGGTTCTAACGTTGACAGCGGTTTGGTTTAAGGCCTCTAAAATGTCATGGGGTATTCCACAGGCAATCAAGACCTGAACATTCAACGTCTCAAACCAGTCTACCAGGGTTTTAGGGTCAAACCCGGGGAGATCAAAGGTATGGACCTTCTTGATTTGCCCGGCTTTTACATCCACAATGGTTGCAACCTGACTTTGAAGGAAATGTGTTGCCAACATCCCGTCCAAAGTGGGGACTGCGAACCGAATCTCCATGATACCTCCTCATGTGTATTTTCTTAATTAGGCAATTTCATCGTCTGTTAAATAACAGGCCGGATCCGGTGCCCAAACATTACCCGTGGTGGCCTCTGCCCGCACCCTGAAGTTTCCCCCGCAGACAGGCAACCAGCGGCAACGGGCACAACGTCCTGTCACATGTTTTTTCTTTTCCTTTAGTTTACCCATCAATGGCTCGGAAACGTCTGTCCAAATTTTCGAAAAGGGTCGCTGTCGAACATTCCCGAAGCTGTAATGTCGCCAGAACTGATCGGCATGAACAGTACCATCCCAACTTACACAGCCAATCCCCCGGCCCGAGTTGTTACCCTCGTTCATTTCCAGCAACCGTAATACGTCTTTGGCCCGCTCCGGTTTTTCTCTTTTTAATCGGAGGTACAGGTAAGGACCGTCAGCATGGTTATCAACCGTCAAGACTTCTTTCAGCACCCCTCGGTCATGAAGGTCTTTGGTCCGGTCCATAATCAAATCAACGGCTGCTCGGCTCTGATCATGGGTCAAATCCTCTTCAACAAGTGTTGACCCGCGACCGGCGTAAACCAGATGATAAAAACAGACTCTCGGGATCTCTTTTTCTTCCAACAGGTCAAAGATACGCGGAATTTCGTCAACGTTGGCCTTGTTGATGGTAAACCGCAAGCCAACCTTGATGCCGACCGCCTTGCAGTTCTCAATCCCATCCATCGCCTTTTGGAAAGACCCGGGAACGCCTCTAAACCGGTCATTAATCGCCGCCATACCATCCAGGCTAATCCCCACATAAGACAAACCGATTTCCTTCAACGTCTTTGCCATGCTGCGGGTGATAAGTGTTCCATTCGTAGAGATAACCGCCCGCATCCCTTTTTTCACCGCATACTCGGCCAGTTCGGGAAGGTCCGGGCGCACGAGCGGTTCCCCACCGGAAAAAAGGAGCACCGGCACACCGAACGCGGCCAGATCATCAATGAGCGCCTTTCCCTCTTGAGTCGTCAGCTCGTCACTTGTTGCGGTCTCAGTGGCATGGGCATAGCAATGGACACATTTGAGATTACATTTCTTTGTGGCATTCCACACCACCACCGGTTTTTTGTCTATAGAAAATTGCAGCAGGTGTGATGGAAGTTCTTTAGAAGATCTACTATAACGCAAGGCATCGGATGGCTCAACCGTGCCACAATATAATTTTGAAATACCGATCATATAAAAGTGGTCCTTTTATGTTAGATGCTTCAATTCATTTCGAATCAGATCTTCCAGATATTGTTCAGGATCTATCATCACGCGCGTTGATATAAAAAATCGATTCTTTCCGGTTTTTTCCAATATCAACCTCAACCCGTGGGCCAGTTGCTCTGTCATCTGTTCATAAATGCGCTCTATCGTCAATCGCTCATCCACCAGTTCTTGAATCAGATAATCGATGGTATCTTCCTCAAAAACGATGTTGATTTCATTCTTTTTAAAAAACCTGAGCTCAATTCCCTTGATGTCATCATAGAGGGACTCAACGATCGCAATGTCATTTTCAACGTTCGATACGCGCCGCACATAACAGGCGGCAATCGCACTGATTCTCGCAGGCGTTAATGCCAACCGGCACTGTCCGGCATAGGCATCTATATTTTTACGGATATACGCCTCGATATAGACCTTCTCGTCAGCTGCAAGACCGTCAAACTGATCTTCCCACGCCTGCTTTCCGTTCTCGCTCTCAACCTGTTGCAATGCCATGTCAGGATGGTCAGTAATTGCTTTGGTAGCCGGAAATTTTTGGAGAGACAAGGATGGTAACACTTTTTCAAATGGCAACAGGACGTTTTCCACCGCACTGACCAGCCCCCGGGCGCCTGTGTTTTCCAGGAAGGCCTCTTTGGCAAAGGCCTTTAGCAACTCATTTCCGAACTTGATGTCAATCCCGTAGGCCGCGAAATCAAGTTTCTTCCCCAAAACGACAGGGTTGTTCGGATTTTTCAGAATCTCATAGAGGTCATCCTCCGAGAGTGTTTCAAATAGCGCCCTGACGGGCAGTCTGCCCACAAATTCGGACTCAAACCCGAAGGCAATCAAATCTTCTGATTGCACCTGCTTTAATAAATCGTTTTTATCTTGGGCACGGTAATGGGTCGCTCCAAAACCTATTGGGCTCTTGGTTATACGGTGGCGAATGATGTCTGAAAGCTCCTGGAATGCACCGCTCATGATAAAAAGGATGTTCTTGGTATTAATGGCCCCCTTTTCCCGCTTGCCTGTTTTTCGAAACTGCTCGATCTCCTGGAGCATGGAAATCGGGTCATGAGGAACCTTCAGGTCTACTTCGGTTTCCTCCATGGGCTTTAACAACGCCCGCTGAACACCTGTACGGGAAACATCCGCCCCAATGATATTTCTACTGGAAGCGATCTTATCGATTTCATCAATGTAGATGATGCCATACTGAGCACGCTCCAGGTCCCCGTCCGCCTCGCGCACCAAGTCCCGCACAAGGTCTTCCACATCCCCCCCCACATAACCGGTTTCACTGAACTTGGTGGCATCGCCTTTGACAAACGGCACCCCAATTTTTTGGGCAATCAACTTCACCATGTAGGTTTTACCAACACCCGTCGGGCCAATCATCAGCACATTGTTCTTGATTTGCCCGACCATATTCAGGGCCGTAGTTGCCGCCTGTTGAAAATGTCGAACCCGGTTGAAATGCGTGCAAATTTTGGTAGCAAGCACCGCCTTGGCGTGGTCCTGCTTGATAATGTAGTGATCCAGGTAGGCGATCAGATCTTTGGGTTTTAAATCAAAATTGATCTGGGTTTCTTTTCCTAACGACGCCTCGCCGTCATCGGATGCCGCCAGGTTCAGACGTGCAAGTGGTTGCACAAACTTCACCTGATTCCCAAACCGTTTTGAAAGAAAATCACTGATCTCCTTTTCAAGTTCCTTGGGTGAAGGGATGTTTTCATTACTACTGTTCATGGTCAAAACTATAATCTCATCTTGTTTAAAATGCAACCTGCCCTCAACCTTGGCCCTGTGGTGGGCACCATTGGTAACGGCAGCCTTTTGACAAATTCTCTATGAGTAACATAATTCCTCAACGGCTAAAAACAAGGTTGGTAAACGTATTTAAGAATCCATCGCGTTATCATTGATATGGTATTCTTTCATTTTGTTCAGCAGGGAAGGATGGCTGATTTCCAAGAGTTGGGCTGATTTGGTGCGATTTCCACCAGTGGTTTGGAGGGCCTTTTCGATAAGCCGCTTTTCAATGATTTTTTTTGCATTCTTGATTGAAAATCCGTCAAAAATGGCATCAACCGTGTCCGGTTCTTTCCTGATATTTAATTCCGGGGGAAAGTTTTCCGGTTTCAGCACGAGCTCATCGGTGAGCACCATGGCGCGTTCCGTCATATTTTCTAACTGTCGCACATTACCAGGCCAGTGGTAGCTTAACAGAAGCGACATCGCTGCCGGTGCCACACCTGTTATCCGGGTCCCCAGCTTCCGGTTGAATTTTCGAATGAAGTTTTGAACTAGTAGCGGAATATCTTCCGGCCGTTCCCGCAACGACGGCAGTACGATGGGCAATACATTAAGCCGATAAAAGAGATCTTCCCGGAACCTGCCCGCGGCCACCTCCTCCGATAGGTTCTTTGAAGTGGCTGCGATAATGCGAACATCTATCTTTCTGGCGGCAGCGCCGCCAACCGGCTGAATCTCACCTTCCTGTAAGACTCTGAGCAGCTTAACCTGCAACGGTAGGGGCATCTCGCCAATTTCATCAAGAAAAAGAGTGCCACTATTGGCGGTCTCAAAAAGACCGGCCTTATTCTTGTCAGCACCGGTAAAAGCCCCTTTTTTATACCCAAACAGCTCGCTTTCCAATAGCGCCTCAGGAATGCCCCCGCAATTGACGGCAATAAAGGGCCACTCCGCCCTAGGACTGCTAAAATGGATCCCCTTTGTAACAAGTTCCTTGCCCGTGCCGCTCTCTCCCATGATCAATATCGTTGTATCGTACGGAGCTGCTTTGGTGGCGATTTTAAACACCTGTTGCATCGGTTTGCTCTTGGCCATCATTTTTCCGAAATGATAGCTGGTGGTAATTGTTCGGATGCGCTCTTTGAGTTTGACGTTCTCCTGCTTGAGGCGTTCTCGTTCCTCGGCCTTTTTAAGGGCCAGCACGACCTCGTCGGGTTTAAATGGTTTTGAAATAAAATCATAGGCCCCCTGCTTGATGGCCGATAACGCCATGTCCATGGTGCCATAGGCTGACATCATGATCACCGTGGTATCGTTTAGATGTTCCCGTGCAGCCGCCAGGAATCCAATTCCGTCCATATTCGGCATTTTTACATCACACAGAATAAAATCATAACGATCCCCGGTTTGGACAGAGTCCAGGGCGGCTGCGCCATCTTCCGCCGTATCAATCAAATAGCCGAACTTTGCTAAAAGTGCCTGCAGCATATGGCGCATATTGGCTTCATCATCGACAATGAGAAGTCTTTTCTTGCCATTTTCAGATTCAACGTTTCGAGCTGTCATCCAAGGCTCCAGCGTTTCAGGATTAGAGGTTATCAGCAACAGGCAAATAAAGGGTCATGACCGTGCCCTTTCCGCAGGCACTGTTTACACTTATTTTTCCGCCCATACTTTCGGCAATCAACAACGACACCCAGAGACCCAATCCGCTTCCCTTCCCCGCTGGCTTGGTGGTGTAAAAGGGATCAAATATTTTCTCCAGATCTTTCGGGGCAATTCCCTGGCCGTTATCTTCAAAACTGATCGTAATCATCTGTCGAATATCCACGCCCAACCGCCCATCTGGCAGCCCCTTGTTTTCACTTTTAATTCGGAAGCAACCGCGCACGGTTTTCTTTTCGGCATCAATGGCATCCGCTGCATTGACCATGAAATTTAAAAAGAGCTGCCGTATCTTATTGGGATCCCCCAGTATATGGTCAAATTCAGCCTCGAGTTCAGCCGTAACGGATATTTTTTGAAAAAGGGGCTGCAGCCGGGCCATCTGGACCAATTCATTAATAATTTGGTGTACAGACACCAAATCGGAGCTGCCCTCTGAGGGAGTCGCATAATCCAGAAGCTGACGGATAATGATTCGAATACGATTGACCTCTGCCTCGGCCCGTTCGACATAATCACAGCGATCACTGTCTGCTATCCGTTGCTCTTTCAGAAGCGCGAGATAACCCAAGACAATCCCGATCGGGTTGCCAATTTCATGGGCAATCCCGGCCGAAAGCCGACCGACGGTGGCAAGCTTTTCAGACCGAATGATCTTTTGCTGCGCCTGTTTCAGTTCCTGAAGCGCTGACTCCAACTGCTCGACGGTTTGTTTTAACGTCTGCTGGTCTTCCTGGTTAAGCTCCAGTATGCGATTTATCGATCGGGAGAGTTTTAGAAATTCATTCTCGTCACTCTCATCGAGCAGGAACACCCCATCTTCCGGGCGATAGGATTCCGCAAGATCTGTCATCTTGGCGATGGGGCGAATGGCCAGTGCATAGATACGGTAAAATGCGATAAAAGACAAAAGGCATATATTGATCAACAGGTAAATACCCACCAGTTTTTGGGCTTCCCTCAATTGTTTGTGAATGGAATCAAGGGAAAGTGCCACGGCGGCATACCGCGACGCACTACCGGTTTGAATCCCGGGTGACACCATGAGGACATATTTCGGTTGTTTCCAGAAAACCCCCCATGTCGAATCGAAAAAGGCAATCTGTTCCTTTTCATGCCGAACTGCCAGTGAAACCAGATATCGAAGCTGTTTGATCAACTGAGGATCAGACGGGTATTGCCATTGGACATCACCGCCATCATCGGTCCAGAGGGCAGCCAGCACATGGTTTGATTCCAACATCCGGTTTATTGGTTCAAAAAAAGCTTTATCCCTGGATAGGCTGGCAGGTCTCCGATTCATAAAAGCGCCCATGCCAGCAATCAAGAGCCGGCCCTTTGACTTTTCCGCACGAACTAAAATCTGTTGGGTAGCCATAACGACGACAAGATCTAACAGCACCATGCCCGTCAACAACATCCCTACGACCCAGATCGCTATTTTAGTTTTTACCTCCAGCGATATCCATGCCATTTTTTACTTCCTTTTGAAAGGTCAAATCAGTCGTCACGAAGGAAACTAAAAAAACAATCAGGCCAATCAACACTCAGAGGGGATTCTTTTTACTTTTTAGTGAAAACGACAAACATGGTTGTTTTGAACTGTTAAAGACTTCGACAGATGGTAGTGATTTGCTCTTAAATTTCATTGCACGGCAACCATGAGGGAAACGGCTGTCCCAAGTTACATAATAATGGCGGCACTTGTGGCAAATGATACGGTGCTTCGTTGGCTTCATGGCAGTGGCGCTTTGATTTTTTTCTAATTTAGATATTGATTCGATGCCACCTACTTGGGTATATAAAAATCGACAAACTGGTTTTGAATTATAATCGGCTATCTAATAAAATCAAGAGATGATAATGAGTCTGCCCATACTGACCCGAAACAAACAAACCTTCCTGCAGTATAATCATTTTCGCAAACAGATTTTTTATGACCTTGCCCCCAAAGCTGGAGAAGCAGCACTTTATCTGCTTCCCTGGCTGCTCAGCGTCAACCACGAAAAATGTCCAGGTTATATACCAAATCTTGAGCGTCCATTTAAGGTGTTTAATGTCGATACAGAGAGGGAAATTCGACACCGGGAATCTGTTTTTAAACGCATGTTCGGTATTAAAGAAAACAGATCTCTCCTTTTGACTGGGTCGAACTTTATCATCATTCAAGGTCTTTACACCATTGGCAGCGTTGGGTCAATCAGCCAGACCAGTAGTTCTGATTGTGATATCTGGGTTTGCTGCAATAAGCATGAATTTACCGAAGTGAGTTGGGCTCAGCTTCATCAGAAAATAAACCTTATCAAAGACTGGATGGACCTGAATATAAAGATGCAGGTCTTTTTTTTCATTTCTGACGTCGAAGATGTCCAGAAAAACCATTTTGGCAGTGTTGATGCCGAAAGTTCGGGAAGCACGCAAAAAAACCTTCTCAAAGAAGAGTTCTACCGAACATCAATTGTCATCTGTGGCAAGATACCCCTCTGGTGGCTCTGCTTTGATGGTGAAAACGATACGCTGCTTGACTACGAAGAGGCGTTATCCATCGTTACGAAGTCACAATACAACCTCTTTGATGTGATTGACTTCGGCGACTTGACTCAAATTGAAAAAACTGAATATTTTGGTGCCGCCCTCTGGCAGCTGCAAAAGTCCCTCAGAAGCCCTCTGAAATCCATCATAAAAATGATTCAGGTCAAAATTCTCCTTGATTCGCCCGATAGGCTGCCATTGTGTTATCAACTCAGAAAAGCGGTGCTGACATGTGACGGACAAGAATCCTTTCCAGACCCCAGCGTCTTAACCATGAAATCCATTCTTGAACATTATGGCAGGATACATGATTTAAAAACCCAGCGGCTTCTTAAAGAATGCTTCTACCTGAGGTGTGATATCAAACCCCTTTCAAATCAGGTTCCCCTTAAAAATCACCTCATAAAAGATTTATTAACCCAGTACCCCATCGGTATTAAAAAAAGAATCCGGCTGAGCCGATTTTCCGGCTGGGATTTTAACGCCCAAATCAACTTAGGAAACCGCCTTTTTCGTTTGCTGCTCAATAGTTACAGAGATATCTCCACCAGCCATGCCGGGATGGCCAACGAGATTAACAAACGAGATTTCAATATTATTGGACGAAAAATTCTGACCAGCTACCAGAAAAAAGACCATAAAATCCGAGTGCTGCAAAAACCAAGAGGGGACCTCAACCTGCCCTATTTGACCCTTTATCTAAAGGATAAAGACTGGCAGGTGTTTTCCGGCAACAATAAAAACGAACCGCTCGTCACTCACCCCAATATCTTGTATGTGATCGCTTTTATCGTTTGGAACGATCTGTTTGAGCCCTCAAAAATTCGCATGGAACCAAATCCGTCAAGCGTAACCCTTCAAGAAATATTAAACCTGGGAAGAAAAATGGAGGAGTTTTTTGGAACGTTTGACGCGCTGGAGGTTGATTTATCGCAATACCTGAAAAAAGAAAAAACAGTCAAATTATTGGTGGCCGTTAGTTTCGAGAAAGCCTATTATGAAAAGGACATTAATGATTTTGGCATTATCTACAAAAACAGTTGGGGAGAACTGTTTGTAGAAAACTACAATTCCCCCCGAAGATTGGAAGCCTTCATTAAAAAGAACGAGCAGCAGAGCCGGCCGATCGAAACCAACTTTTATGTGCAGCGCAACAGCACTTATTATGAAAAGATCATCGAAAGAACCAAACGGATAATGTCATCCTACTTTTAACAGACGCAGATTAAAAATAGGCAGCTTTTACATTAGCCGCGCCACTCTGTATCATCAACGGTTGTTTTAAAATCCGCAGTGACCACTTCCGGAAGTTCCTCATCTTCTGTTTTTGCCAAATCCTTGGGAGAAGGTTTTCCAACAAACACCAAGCGGTTCTGAGGGCATTTTTGGCAGGCGGCCAGAAGATCCGGCATACATTCATCACTGTATTCTTCGTAATCAATCGTGGAAAGTCCATTTTCCATCTTAAATACACTGGATACCCGGGTACATGCCTTGCACCCCATACACCCCACCTTGCAAACCCCTTTCACTTCTTTGCCGGCATCTTCATTTGAACAGGTTACCGCAAGCATCTGGGAGGCTTTGAAAGGTGCCATGGTGATAATATTTCGCGGACAAGTATTGGCGCATGCCTTACAGCCAATGCATTTATCGTAATCAACAGTGGCAAGCCCCTCAATAACATGAATGGCATCATAGGTGCAGACCCGCTGACAATCACCAAAGCCAAGGCACCCATAGGTGCAGCCCTGAACATCTGCAACGATATTGGCTGCAGCACAGGTCATTTCCCCTTGATAGTCATGGCGGTTTAACCGATCATTGTAATTACCACCGCAATGAACAATCGGTCGATATGGCAAGCTTTCACCGATCTCCACCCCCATGATATTGGAGATTTCCGCTGCACAACTGGCGCCTCCCACGTTACAAAGCGTCAACTCAGCTTTTCCGTCCACAACGGCTTCAGCGTAATCGCTACAACCGACAAACCCGCAGCCACCGCAATTTGCCGCCGGCAGCACACCAATGATGGCCTCCACTCTAGGATCTATCTCAACATGAAACCGTTTGTTTGCCCATCCAAGCACATAACTAAAGACCACCGCCATGGTCACCAGTGTGCCCGCTGAAAGTCCGACAGTCACCCACGTCATATGGCTCTCTCCATTACTGCTGTGTTAGTTAATGCTCACCGTAAAACGTAACCATTTTTCGATAAGCTTGTGTTTCGTTTTTTTTATATGAATGAATGCCCGATCAAAAGGGCCTTCACCCTCTGCGGACGATTTAATAACCCAAATCTTTCTGGCTCAGCAACAACTGCTGGGCACCTTGAATCTCATCCGATAATGAGGCATTTGCTTGAGTGTCCGGTGTCATGGCATCTCTCAGCCCTGAATCAACACCGGTAAATCCCATGAAGCCCATGGCAAGAATCCCGCCAACAATCAAGGTAATCGCAGCGCCTTTAAAGGGTTTGGGAATATCACATAAATCGAGTTCCTCGCGAATACCGGCCATAATAACAATGGCAATCGTAAACCCAACCCCACCAAAAATTGCCAAAGTCAATGATCTGCCAAGGTCCCATGCATCCGCGGGGTTGTCGACGCCAATGATTTTGCTCATGATGGTCAAACAGGCGAACAAGATGGCGCAGTTGGTCGTAATCAATGGCAGAAAAACACCGAATGATTTATACAGGGGTGGAAAATATTTCCGAACGTACATCTCAACAAATTGAACCGATGATGAAATGGCGAAAATATAAACGATGTAGCTTAATATAGTCAGGTCTATTTTCGCAGCCACCTCTGCCGACATAAACATCCCGGCGATCCATTTTGATAGGGGCGCTCCCGGCATGAGAATATAGGTTGTGATGGTCCAGCTGATTATAGCGGCGATAGTCACAACAAATGTGACCGCACATCCCATTCCAAAAGCCATGTCGACTTTCTTGGAAACACCGATAAATGGGCAAATCCCCACAAAATAATACAATACGAAGTTGTTAATCAGGGCAGCGCCCATTGCAATTAACACGATATCAATTAAGTATGTCATCTCCCAACCTTTCCCAAATCTTTAAACGACGTCCACTGGGGTGTTGATATGTCTTTAAGATTTTCTGGCGCTGTACCAGTTTATCGCACCGAGCAAAAGTCCGAAGGTTAAAAATGCACCGGGTGGCAAAACCATAATAACCCAATCCGGCCATGCCGTCGGTAGCACCCGCAACCCGAAAAACATGCCAGTGCCTAAAATTTCCCGAACCGCCGCAATGCTCGACAGGGCCAGCGCAAAACCGATAGACTGTCCGATGGCATCCGCCCCAGCGGTAACGACCGACTGTCGAGACGCACAAATCTCGCACCGTCCAATAATGATACAATTGACGATAATCAGTGGGATGTAGGGCCCAAGCGTCTTGCTCATCTGATACATATACGCCGCCAATACCCGGTCTGCAATGGTAACAAACGTGGCGATGGTCAGCGTAAAAATAACGATACGCAAATGGGGTTTCAGCAAATTACGTATCAGGCTGATGACCACATTTGCACAGAAAAGTACAAACATCACGGCACCCGCCATGGTAATTGCTGCCTGCATACTGTTTGTAACGGCCAGCGTGGGACAGAGTCCCAGGAGTTGTCGATATACCGGGTTTTCCGGTAAGATTCCCTGAATAAACCGCTCTGCTGCAGTGGGTCCTTGGGCCATATTACCTTACCTCGTTTTTAAGATTTACCTTTGGTTGAATTCGTTATTGCTTACTTAACACCGGCCGAAGATCGTTAATCGCAACGTTCACAATCTGCGTTACACTTCTCGATGATATGGTAGCACCTGTCACTGCATCGATCTCATAAGGTGTTGACGCGCCTTTTTTCGTTACTGCAAAAGCCTTATCGGTCGGTTTCTGGGTGAATTGGCCGCGCCATTTGGGTTCAATAACCTTGTTCCCCAACCCCGGTGTCTCCTTCTGGTCCAGCACGAAAAGACCGGTCACCTTTTCCACTTTGGGATCAACGCCGAGAAGCAACTCGATTTTGTCCGCATATCCCTGCCCCGACGCTTTGATTACCCATCCGGATTTTTTGCCTTCCAGGAGCGCCTCATAGACGCTGTAAAACGTTTTTTGCCCGGCCTTGTCGACTTCGATTTGATGCCCGACGATATCAAGTTTTGTGCCTTTTTGGGCGATCGTTTGGGCCTGCTCGACGCCCAATACCAACTCCGGTACTTTTTCTTTGGTTTCGCTGATTTTATTATTTTCAATGGTCGGCGCCAATGTCACATGAACCGCGGCCAATGCCGAACCAAAGCACAACGCCAATAGAAGAACCAACCATGCCTGCACGATATTATTCTGTTTGAAACTCATCTATTTTCCTCCAAGCGGCTTGGGTATCGTCCAGCGGTTAATTAGCGGTGTAACCCCGTTCATGAGAAGTACCGCAAACATGACGCCTTCCGGATAACCGCTAAACAATCTCAGCAACATAATGAGAGCACCGACGCCAAGACCGAAAATGAACTTTCCTTTGGGCGTTACAGGACTCGTTACGGGATCCGTAGCAATGAAGAAGGCACCGAACAGCAGTGCGCCCCCCATGAGATGATGGAACACTGTCCATTGCGCTTCGGGATTGGCAAGATTGGCCAGGCCGGCACACACAACGGTGCTGGCCAGAACACCTGCCGGTATCTCCCAGGAGGCTGTTCGCCGAATGCAGAGATACACGCCACCTAACAGGCAGGCAAGGGCGCTGGTTTCCCCGAGAGAACCGTTTGTAAATCCAAAAAACAATTTTGACAACGGAGACCCGATCCCGGCCTGCTTGAATGCCGTCAACGGTGTTGCCTGGGTCACGATATCAATGGTGCTATTGGCATCCTCATACCCGGACGCCCCGAGTAGGCTTGCAAAGGCAATCATCACAAAGGCTCTTCCCACCATGGCCGGGTTGAAAATATTCATGCCGACCCCGCCAAATATGATTTTTCCGATGCCCATAGCGACAAAAGAGGCAATAACGCCGACAAACCAGGGAGCCGTTCCAGGCAGGGACAGGGCCAAAATGACGCCCGTCACAGCAGCCGAACAGTCTGTCAGATAAAGGGGTTTCTGGCGCATTTTAGTAAACAGCGCCTCGGCCGCCAAGCAGCTAATTACACAAATAAGAAGCTGCGTGATGGCATACCAGTGAAAAATATAAATGGCCATCGCTGTTACGGGTGACAGTGCAATAAGAACATCCACCATCATCCGACGGGTGCTGTTTGAAGCTGCCGATAAATGGGGCGAAGGCGCAACGTTTAATGTGGTTGTTACCGATTCAGTGACCATCCTGATCTGTCCTTTTGGTGCGAGTAGGTTTCAGGGTTTATCGTTCAACGTTCCTAATCGTTTATTATCTATATTCTGCAAATTCCCGTCTGTCCGCCCGGGAATGGGCGTTACAATCTTACAAGAACGACTATTTGGCAGCGGCTGCCCGTTGTGCCGCCAGCAGGGCCTTCCCTGTACGGACCAACTGAACAATGGGTAAGTTTGCCGGGCACGTATACGCACATGAACCGCATTCAAAACAGGCCATGATATGGTATCGCTGGGCAAGTTCCAAGTCCTTGTTTCGGCATGCCAACGCCAGTTTTGTGGGCACAAGATTCATCGGGCAGGCATCCACACATTGGCCACACCTAACACAATTAGTTTCTTTAGCTTTTTCCAGGTCATCGTTCGTAAGGACGGTAACACCAGAGGTGCCTTTGGTAACCGGCATATTGAAATCCGCAAAGGAAAATCCCATCATGGGCCCCCCTGCCACAACACGGGCCGCTTTATCATTAAGCCCACCGCAGAAATCGATGAGTTCTCCAAATCGGATACCAATCGGTGCGAGCACGTTCTTTGGTGTTGTAATCCCGCCGCCTGTCACACAAATCACCCGATGGGTAAGGGGTTTTTTTCGAAGCACCGCTCTTGCGATGGCGGCTGATGTCGCAACATTACTGATTACCACCCCCACATCCAGCGGCAATGCACCAAGGGGTACCTCCCTGTCAAGTACTGCCACAATCAGCTGTTTTTCACTGCCCTGGGGATATTTTGTTTGAACGGTTACCACCTTGACGGGGGTTCCACTGGCCGCCGCTTTAAGGGCCTCAATGGCCTTTGGCTTGTTGTCCTCGACACCGATATACACGTCCTTGGCGCCCACTGCGCGGCTGGCCAGGATAGCACCCGCCACAATCGCCTCAGGGGCCTCCAGCATCAACCGATAGTCCGTGGTAAGATACGGTTCACACTCGCATCCATTGACAATAAACGAGTCGATTGGTTTTTCATCGTTGGTCGCCAATTTCACATGGGTCGGAAAGGCCGCCCCGCCCAGACCAACGATCCCGGCACTGCTGATCGCTTTGCCGATCTCTTCCTGCGGAATGGCGTCCCAATCCGTTGAGAGCCAATCCCCACCGTAAATTTCATCCCACACTTCTGTTTCAGCAATCTGATCACCATCGGCCTTAATGGGGATCGCTTTCACGTGGCGTCCATTCGGCAATGTGGTATTTGCCAGTTTTTGGGTCTTTCCGGCAATGGTTGCATGAAGGGGAACGGAAACAAATCCTGTGCCTTCCGCAATCATTTCTCCGTAGGAAACCGCCTGTTTTGCCTTTACCACCGGTTTACTGGGGGCACCGAGATGCTGCACCAGGGGTAATAGGACCTCTTTGGGGGCCGGAATTACTTCAATGGATGCGTCAGCGGAAAACGCCTTGCGCTCTGGCGGATGGATACCGTGGGCAAAGGTGCCGCGTCCGGGAAATCCTACATTCGTTTCTACCATTTCTGCTCCTTAGGACCAATACGAAAAGATAAAATTCCCTTCAAATCAGGGGCTATTTTTATGGCGAAATAGTTTCTATATAATTCAATAAATATTCTGTCAAGTTTGTAATTTTGCCAATTCTATTTTTCCGTATCTTTGGCCCCCAGTTTTTTTATTTCGCTGTCTATGATCGCTTGAAACCCTTCCATCGACCTGTTCTGTAGGGGTCTGCCATTGATAAAGATCTTCGGTATGCCCTGCACCCCGGCTTTCCGGCCATCTTCAATGTCCTTATGGATTCTTTTCAGCACCTCGACGTCTTTCATCTTTTTCCTGAAATCCGTTGCGTCAAAGCCAAGCTCCACTGCGATCTCAACAATTTTGTCATCGCTTAAGTTCCTGAAATCCTCAAACATCAAACTGTGAAAGGGCCAAAATTTTCCCTCCTGGTCCGCAATCAAAGAAGCCGCTGCCGCAGACAAGGCGGCCTTGTGCATCTTCAAGGGAAAATTTTTGAACGCCACCTTTACGTGTGGCGAGTTATTTTCCAGCACTTTTTCAAGTGTCGGCATCAGCCGGGCACAGTAAGGGCATTGATAGTCGATAAACACAACAATGTTTACCGGTGCTTCTTTCAGCCCCAAAACCGGTGCCCCTGTGATGTCAATCTCCTGAACGAATGTTACCGCAAGCGCCCGAACCACTCCCTCTTTGTGGCTGGTGACAAAGAGCTGCTCTTCAGCAGCCCCTGTATCAATGCCATCAGCTGAAAAATCCACCGCTATTTTGTCTTTCAATTGCCCCTTTGCGTCATAAATAAGGATTTCATTATCAGTGGACAGCAGAAACACCCATTTGCCATTCTTTGACACCGCCATATCCTTCATGGCGATCCGGTCCCCGAATGTATTTTCCAGTTGCCACTCAACCTCGGCATACACCAAACCTGAAAGGACAAAAAAGAACATCCCGCATAACAGCACAGCAGTTCGAATCAGTTTCACGATCGGTCTCCTTTCAAAAAAGGAAACCCTGCCAGGAGCAGGCAGGGTTTCATGGTTACAATTGAAATTTGATGGTCGATATCATCAGTCTGTCCGCCAGCTCATGCGACCCGTCCGCGCCGCCTTAACCGGCAGATTCGGCTGCTCAATTTCGATAATCTCGCCGGTACTGGTTTGAACGATCGCTTTGGTCTCGCCCCCGCCATCGCTGGTGTCGTCACCTTCGTCTCCGCCGCCGCCATCATCACCTTCCTCACCTTCCTCGTCGTCACCACCTTCTTCGGAGCCCACGTGGAGGTTTGGCGTGGTGGCAAGGCCGCGTCCGATTGCAAGACGACTTACAACATAATCACCATCAAGGCCGATATCACCTCTGAATACAGGCTCATGCCAGGCAGTGCCAGTTTGATAATACGGCGCATACAAGAAGGCCAATCCTTCCGGCAAACAGACATCGTCAAACGGCTGGTACGTGGTAAAGGTCACCAGGCCGCCAAAGAGGGTGGCCTGCCCCAGGTTCCTTTCCCTGGGGTCTGGAAAATCCAACTTCCAGCCGGCTGTGCCGGTGGGCTGGTTCTCGTCATTACACCCCTCACCCGCGATATAGTCAACCAAATCGTCAAACATGCTCACATCTGCAGGCAAGCAAGCGCTGGCATCACTGCAGGATAACGCTGCCTGCTGCGCAAAATCATTTGCATTGACCTGGATCTGGCTGGTTGTGGTAACGTCTGCCGGATCGATCTCAGCCCAGGTAAATTCCCCTGTATTGCAGTCAATGGGTTCTTTGAGCCCGTAATAGCTCTCTTGGGCATTGCTGCTGGGGTCACTTTTATCACGTGGCGAAAAGAATCGCCCGGTCCCAAAATAGACCCAAAAATTTTCACCGTCCCAACCTGCCGAGGCTGCCGCAGTGATCGGCCGGCCTACATCATACATTAACGATGGGATCGTCCACTCATGGGGGGTGGTCATGAGATCATCAGCGTTGGTGACAATTCGATACATTTTCCCCCCCCATGCACCATAGTCGCCTTCCACGGTCCCGAAATAAACCGCATCCGCTTTATAGTTTTTTGTAAGATCAAAATCAACCGTAATGAGGTCGGAGACAAACCCGGCACCTGGCAATTCGTACCGGCCCTTTTCGGACGCAATGCTCGGCAGGGCATCCGGTATTCTGAATTTCCCGCTACCGGTCGTCAGTTCATCCAGTGGGAAAACAGCCACTTTTGCGGTCTGATTGCTGACGCCCTCAATGGCCCTGCCACTGACCCATTCTCCGGCAGCATCCAAATAATTGGGGCCGCTACCGAGAATCAGATACCACTTGGTCGTGTCTTCGTTTTTCATGGGGATTACGGCTGGTATGGGGGTTGTGTATCCCAAGTTGACGCTGGATGACGCATCGTAGGTAAGTTCACCAAGTAGTGTCGGCGGCTTGTCCGGATTGGTGATGTCAAAAACGACATAGGCCGATGTAAACTGCCGGGTGTCACCGACGGCGTCGGCCTTCACCGGATTCCCGCCAAGGCGCATCCCCACGACCATGATCGTGCCCCAGCCATTGGGGTGGTCTGTGTCATCGTCGAAAATCCGCACGTCAAAAACCCGTGGTTTTTGGTCAACGTAATACCGGTGTTGATAGAGCGGATCTGTCAGGCATTTTAACTGTGGCTGCAGATTATAGGGAACATAGGCCCACAGCTCGGCCCCCAGGGCCGGGTAATCGCCGGATGTTGCGCCATCCGCCGTCAAACAGAAAGCCTTTGCGTCGGCGTTGTAAAATCCCCCGTTGACGGCATGGATCATGCCGTCATTGGCACCGAAATACACAACATGCCGCCGGTTCTTGTACTGTTTTGCAAAGTCGGCATAGGAAAAGTCGCGATAAATCATGTGATAGTTTTCAGCCGGTGCCCCTACGGATGTAGGCGTGGAGTGAATCACGTCCCCAAGTCTCCAGTCAATAACGGTTTCTCCGATTTGTACCTTTCGGGGCCGTAGCATCGGGTCATCTTTGCCGCGGATCCAACTTACAATCGTGTCCACCTCCGCATCGGTGGCAACCCCAAAATCATGGGGCACAGTTCCGGTCCGGTCGATAACAGTGAGCCCCGCCCAATCCTTTGCCGGCACAAAGGACACCAGCTCATCTGAGTCTATGGTATCCCGACCATCCACCTTCCCATCATTATTGAGGTCATTCCAGGTGAAAACATACCGTTTCTTTTCACCGGAAAGGTAGGTAAACCGGTTGCTGTCCAGGTCCGCATCGGCGATTTCATCCAGCCATTCCACCGCAGACCAGAGGTATTTTACCTCTGAAAGTTCTACGGAGCTCCCGCTGCAAACGCCATCCGATACACTTCCATAGCAGGCCCGTGTCCGGGGGGCATCCTGGTCGCTTTCGTCAAAGAAAAATACGACTTTCTGATCGTCGCTGTCCAGGATCGCATTCCCGTTGGTGTCCTCATGCAAACTGCCAGCACCATCAATCAAAAGAGAATGAACCTCTCCGGTCCATAAAACGTCCGGCTCAATTGATCCGTCCAGGTTTGTCGGACCATCTTGACCTGGCCAAAAAATGGCCTGGTAGACCGCTCCCTCACCGCTTCGGGTGGCCGCGATGACCGATGCCGCCGATCCGGCAGCCGCCCGCTTTAAAATGTCTTTGAGTGCATTTTCAATTGCGGTTTTCAATTCTGACGGGGTTGTCCCCTCAAGGACCGCATCGGTTTCATCCGGGTCTGTGGCATTGGGGCCGCCGTTTGCCACCGCATTGGACATCAATGTCCAGGGATTGCATTCGCTGGTGTTTGTCTCATCTTTTTTCCCGGTAAAAACGATCCAGCTGTTGATGTTGTTCGGTGTATCATCAAAGGCATAGGGACTGTCCGTGTATAGACTGTCACTCTGCCGGGCATAGTAGGCCAGATCGTCAAAATAGGTACTGCCATAAAGGTCCCCGCAGTCATTTCCACTGTCCCCGTCATTGGGATCATCCGCCATGATGCCGCCTGCCTTTGCCACCATCAGCGGGTTCAGGTCGGCCGTGGATGCCCCGTCCGTAACGAACAAAACGTTGTTGCTCTGGCAGTATTCGGTGATCGGAGCTGTCGGTAGATGCGTAAAATCCTCCCCCGCATTCAGTTCCAGATCCGCCCGCTGGGTGTAATACCCGATGGCGGTGTACATGGCCTCGGCAAGGGGGGTCCAGGTATCTGCGAGTGTGCTATTTATGGCGTTTACTAAGCCATCTGTATGGCCCGGTGTTTCAATATCACTACTGATGCCCTGAATGACCTTGGCGCCGTCCTTATTTACGTAACCAGCACTATTTTCACAGTTATAACTAACATAGGGCAGCGGCATGTCACACTCGCTGGCAGACCCCTCATCCTGAAATGCCATCGCGCCAATCCGGATGCCGCCCGAGTATTCCTGGAGCAGTCCTGCGGGCGCATCCGCTTTTTCAATCTTGCCGGTCAAGGTAGCCACAGGTGTCCCGAGCTGACCCGCCGCCCCCTGGCTCATGATCATGGCAGGGATATTCCAGGTCTCACCGGAAGTGGTCGATTGAAGGTCGCTGGGGTCCGTCACCTGGGGGGTCTTGATATAGCCGCAAAACCGTTCCCGGGCCGCTTCGATACAGGCGGTTAAATCGTCTGAGTTGACCTCCCATTTCCAACCGGCCGCTTCACCACCACCCTCACATTCTTGAACTTTCACCCAATCGTCATCGTTTTTACAGACCCCTCTTCCAGAATTCCAGTTGGTACAGTACTGAATATACCCGTCCCGACAGTCTTCCCTCTCCTCCAAGGCACGCTCGCCACATTCCAAATAATGACATGCTCCGGTAGGCTGCCAGCATTCCCCAATAAACCCTTCGAGTTCTGCCGTAGCGCCATTCCCGTAACAAACATAGGCTTCATCATCCGGGGTGATATTACGAGGGTCAATTCGCGTGTAAACATCCTCACACCATTTTTCGAAGTTAAACCCCTGAGCCCCGCCCGGCGGCCAAGAGCCCTGCTTGTCCAGGTACCAGCAATCATGCAGGGAGTGCATCAGGGCCTGCTTGTCATGCTCCCCCGCCTGCGTATGCTGATTGGTAATGTCATATTCCATGCACTCCACAACGGCGTTTTTTACCTGGCCAAAGCCGGTGGGTGGCCCCATCATTAGATCGATGGCCTCCTGGCATTTTCCCGGCTGAAAGCCATTTACGGTAATCTGAAACACGTCAATCAGGGTGGGGTCCAGGTTGTCGTCTTTGTCATAATCGGATCGTACGCCCAATACGAGCTTATAGGTCGTGCCGTTGCTGAAAATGTCAACCTGCTTGATAAAGCGGTTTCCGGAACAACCCCGGCCTTCGGATTCAAGCACTCCGGCGTCGGCATCGTATTTTCCGCCTGTTAAAACCAGCTTTTGAATGTCAAATTTGGACGCAGAAACCCAGTTCAGAAAATGACCGGTGGCCTTGAAAGAATCAAGCTGAAGAGTATCAACCCCGTCCACGTCGATCATGCTCATTACAACACAGGCATAATCGTTTGAATAGGCAGCGGTGCCGCCGCTGCATTCTCCTGCGGCACTGATTTCAAATTTGCCGGAACCACTATTGTATTGGTACCATGCGGGTTGATCAGGGGTACCCATCTCAAAATATCCCGCATAGGGAGTGTGAAACACCACCGCACCTGTAGTTATTTCGACAGCACTGGTGGCATCGTAGCTGTCATCAAAACAGTACTCTCCCCCCTCTTCAGCATAGTTGGGATCGAGCATACTAGCAGAATTGTCAATCATCAGCAGCAGGTTGGGCGTTGCCCCGGCGGACAGAAACGGCGGGATTGCCGTGTCCTGGGAGCAATCGCATCCGGTGGCATTTGCGTTCTGGTAACACGGCCAAAAGATGAACGTTAAAAACAAGATAACCGTAATAATGGTCCTATGGTTATGGTCTGGTCTCATATAACTGCCCCCCTTATCTTTTGGCGTTAATTGACGTGCCGCCATTGAATACGAACGATGGACTCACTGTTTTTCAGACCATCGCGTTGCGTAACAACATCATAAATAACCTTGGTGCCCCCCTGCCCGGCGCTTTTCCCCCTTCCTTCGTATGCGGCCGCCATTTCAATGGCGCCCCCCTCATTAAAGGCCGCCCGGCCACCCACCACAAAGTTGGTATGGGGAACATTGGCAGAGGCGCCAGCCGGCAATACAAAATCTCTGTTCGCGTCTGACGGGGTTGTAGCAAGATCAGCCTCATTTAGGTAGAAATCGGGGGTATCTATCTCGATCAGTCCACCTGTGCCCATGGTCGATTGATCAAACCCAAGCTCTTCGATATTTTGTTCCAGAAGTTCGGTGGCCAGTTCGGTAGAACCATCGGCTTCATAAAACGTCATCTTATGTTGTTTATCATTGGTGGCGATGCGCATCTCCATATTGCTTGTTCGCGTGGCAATTTGCCCCACAAACGTCAGAACAATCAGAATGACTAGGGCAACAATAAGAGCAGACCCCTCTTCATTGTGGATAATATTATTCGAACAGAAAACCGGTCGTCTCATTTTAAATCTTCCTTGCTTTGTAGTACTCATACGTAGTACTCCTTTGCATTCCGGCCTCCATCCAATAGGCCGTTACCGTAATGGTTTTAACGTTGTCGATGGGTGTATTTGGCGCTGAAACAGTCCATTCCACTGTATAGAACCCATCCGTCTGAGAGGTAGTAGTGCCAGGGGCCAAGTTGGCATCATTGAATGGCATCGACATCATCTTTTCCAGTTGGTCAGACCCCCTGCTCGCAGTCATCGTGGTTCGCCGCGCAGTAGCGTTGCTTTTGATCGTGGTAATTTGCATGCTCATAATGGCCAAAACCCCGACCGAAAGGATAACCATAGCAATCATGAGCTCAATAAGCGAAAATCCGTCAGCGTTATCCTGTTTCATTTTGCTTTTTTTTATCTTTTCAATCATCTCTTTGCTCCCTTTTTACTCTAATCCCATGTTCCGGCATCTAATCTCCGTACTCATGAGAATTCGCCGGAAATTGTCATTCTGCTGTGGCAAAATTGTCGTGTTCTGCTGGTTTTGGTAAGACTGAGTGTCCACATACTCAATTGAGGCGTTTGAAGGAAAAGCCCCTGAGCGGGCCACCAGAGACACCTGAACAGAGCGAATTTGGGTGGTATCGGCCACCGGCGTTGCCAACGGCGCGCCAGCGGCATTCAGGTAAACAAAGTTAAGGGCGTCCATATTGGGGGCCAATATTTCTCCATTTCTCATAAGGTCACAGGCCCCGCCAGGAAGACCATCGTTTTGCCCATCCGCATCTACGTCATTACTCAAAACGTAGGTTATTCGCTCATTGGGGTCATTGGTGTCCCCGTCATACCACTCTGCCTCGTCCGGTTCATCAAAAAGCAAGTTCCCGTTGTCATCCAGACCATTACGGCCCTCATCCGTCATTCCATCATCATCATCATCGATTCCATTCCCTGCGCCACCCGTAAAATCCATCGAAAAATCGATAGTATGAGTGTCTGCAGTGATAATCCCGATGCCGGGTGTTCCGGTGGGGTTTAACCCAGCTGATTTGATTTCTTTTTCCATTAAATAGAGCGCCGCCCGGATATTCTGTTGCATCTCCATTATTTCCTGCTGAGTACAATGTGACCGAATTTGCGCTCTATAGGCTGCTGTAATCCCAGCCATAATGACACCAAAAATGGCAATGGAAATCATTAATTCAATCAGTGTAAAGCCACCGGAATTTTTAGCTATTATTTTCATTTTTCATTCCTTGGTCTTTATCTTAACTATTGCGAAATCCTGCTATTGAACCCTTGTATGCCCACTTCGAAATAGCGTAATTTGTTGGGCACGCCCCAGTGTGTTTGACAAACTCAAGGTGCCGTTTGTAAGCACATTTACAGCCCCACTGCTGATGGGAAACCCCCTATTGTCAAATCTGAAATCGGGGTTCCCGCTAAAATCCGCTGCCGTAATCGTTACACTGTCCGGCACCGTCCCGTTTGCAATCAAACGCTCGTTGGCATCCAGGGTCCAGTTTTGGGCATTGTCAAGGATGCCATTAAAATCAGCATCGGCGTCAGGTACGCCATCAAGATCAGCATCCGTAAGGTCGCCGCCACCATCATCCACAAATGCCTGATAGGTTCCGTTAGCCGTATCCACTGTAAACACAACTGCCTCATTTTCCTCCACGGCCACAAGCCGCGCTTGTCGAAGTGCTGAAAGCGTGTCCCGGACGGCACCACTGAACTCTTGTTGTAAAATCATAGTCCTGAGAACAGGGGTTGAAAATGCTGCTAATGCCGCTATGATCGCCAACACCACCATCAATTCCACCAACGTGAATCCCCCGGCGGCTTGCCGACCTTGCCGAATCGATTTTTCCTTGCGTACGTCGCTCACTTTAACCATTTTCTTCACTCCTGAGCGTCTATTCTTTATTTTGGTTATCTTCAGCCAAAAAGCCTATTTTATGATTCGGATATTAAAACAGAAAGAATGATATGAATAGTAGGCATTCCCTATAAAGGGTATGGGGAAACCCTAAATATGTAGACCTATGGAGCTAAAGAGAGGCGGACTATATTTCGGGGGAGGTGAGACCAACCTTGATGGCATATTTTGTCAACTCTGCCACACTGTATAATTCCAGTTTGTCCATGATGTTTTTACGGCGGGCCTCAACTGTTTTCACACTCACATTTAATTCGTTGGCGATCTGACGGGTGGATCGCCCCTCGGCAATCATTTGCAACACTTCACGCTCCTTGACCGTGAGTTTGGCGGTGGCGGTGAGGGTTTCGGAGGGTGTTTTTCGAACGTAGTTCTCAACAACAACGCCGGCAACCTTCGGGCTTAAATATACCTGATTGTTTTCAGCGGCACGGATCGCCTGAATGAGTTCCTTGAACACCCCTTCCTTCAATAGATATCCCTTTGCGCCTGCCTTAAGCATGCCGATGACATAATGTGAATCCGAATGCATGGACAAGGCGATCACCTTCACATCCGGCGCCTCCTCCATACAAAGACTGGTGGCATCCATACCGTTCAGGTCCGGCATACTGATGTCCATGATAATAATGTCCGGGGAGTGTCTGCGGGCGCATCGTACCGCTTCCCGACCCGTACTCGCTTCTGCAACCACCTCGATATCCGGCTGGCTTGCAATAAGGCTGCGGAGGCCCTGCCGGACAATCTCGTGATCATCGGCCAAAAGGATACGAAGTGTCATGCCATGACCTCCTGGCTGCTATCGGGTGGCGGCGATGCGAGAGGAGAGACCATACAAACCCGTGTGCCTTTACCGGGCGTTGAATCAATTTCAAACCGACCCCCCACATGCTGCAGTCGCTCCTTGATGCTGAACAGTCCGAACCCGACATCATACTCAGCGGGAGTGTTCATGATTGTTGGATCGAATCCCACACCGTTGTCCTCTATGGTAATTTCAACTGCTGTGTCCGTGGTTGTCAAGGATAGGATGACATCACGCTCGTGTGCATGTTTCACCACGTTATACAATAATTCCCTTGTGGCCTGAAAAAGCATTACCCGCAATGCGGTATCTTTCGGGCCGACCGACCCTATTGTATCAAATTTGATATTAAGTTGGTACTTTTTACTAAATTTCTCACTCAACCATTTTAACGCCGCCGAAAGCCCGAATTCATAAAGAATCGGCGGACTCAATTCAAATGTAAGGGTCCGGGTGTCCTGTATACTCTTTTCAATCAGTTTGCTGACCTGCTCCATCTTTTCTGAAACGTCAGAAGGGGGCATGGTGGCCGTTAGCTCATCGAGCCTCATTTTTGACATGGCCAATGATTGGCCAATACTGTCATGCAAATCGGTGGCAATCTTGCGGCGCTCCCGCTCCTCGGTCAAGAGCAGTTCAGACGAAAGATGGCGCAGTTTCTGATGGTATCGGTCAAGCTCTTTTTCATAAAGGTGGCGCTCTTCAATTTCACGTTTCAGACCTTTTTGAATCGATTGCTGTTGGGCGACCAGGCGATCAAATTCCCTTGAAAGCACACCGATTTCATCCCGCCGGGTGGTATTCTGCCGCAATGACAGATCATTCGAATCACGGATGGTTACCGCATGGCGGGTGAGCGCCAGAATGGGCTGAAGGACCGTATACTTGATGATCCCCAGCACCACTAAAAGAAAAGATAAAAACATCAGAGAACCGGAAACGACGCCATATCGAACCGACTCTATGCCTTTTTTTGAAATCTCCCTTGGTGCAACCACTCGCATTAGCAGTGCCGGTTCTTCCGCTAAATTGGGGACCATGGCGTATGCTTTCAGTGTATCGTTCGTTTCGAGGATGTATACGGGGCCTTTCTTGCTAATCTCACGCATGGCCTGCTGGTCGTCTTTTTCCAGGGTAGTGCTGTTAATTTTTAAAAGATTGTGGCGCACCCGGGTCTGTTTCACAAGGCGGTCTATGAGCGCTGGTGTCAGCAATTGCCCCATCACCAGATGCCCCCGAACTGGCCCCTCCCGGTTGCTGGTCAATATCGGTTTTGATGACACCAGCATCGGCCCTTTTCCGGTGATAAAAATGCCATTTGTACCACCATTTGTATCGTTGGCAGGAGGTGTTTTTTGAAGCAGCGCATGGGTCAAAGGAAGGTTGCTGTTCTGAAACGGGCTGATGGAGATAGGGGTCTTTGTGGATAAGTCCATACTTTGGCCCCACACCCGATTCCCCTGAAGATCGTAAAAAGCGATTAGATTTAGTTTATTGTCAAAAAATGTCAGCGGTACAAGGTTCGACTCGATATAATCAGCATTCCGATCCTGAATAAATTGATACGTGTCGTCCCATACCGCCCAATCATCGGTAAGAATCTTTAAGTGATCGATTTCATTATTCAGTGCCGCAAGGCACCGATCCAGATCTTTTCTGGCTTGTGCTTTTTCAAGCGCGACATAGTTTTGAAAAACCACCAGACGATCAATCACATAGTCCGTGCCCCCCATCAATACCAAAAGAACAATGAGGAGCCCGATTATCTTCCCTTGAAGCGTCATCTATCGACCTCTGAGGCTGAAATAAAAGGCATTGAGGCGATCATACGATTTCATAAAGTTCGCATCCATTATGCGTAGCGATGGTTCGATTTAATGTTTCGGCTTTTTAGGGAAAAATGTAGATCAAATTATTTCATCGGTGTCAAGAAAACAGAAAAGAAGTAGGGCTAAAATCCCCTTTTTGAATGACGTAAAAAATGCATCTCAACCCGGCAAAAATTACAGAGCCGCCACTATCCACATCACCGGCGGTAACGCTAAAGATACGCCGCCGTCATCATTCTTTCTTCCAAAAAATACCAGATGGAGAAAAATAAGTGATTAATTTATGGGGTCTGGAAATCCCTTTTTGACATAGATTCTATATTTACTGAATACGTAAGATTCGTATTGGGTCGGCTTTATTTGCAATTTTTCCAGCTGGGCATCGATTTTTTTTCGGTCTTCATTATCTTTCCAGCTAACCCAATCTTTCATGCTTCGCCATGTGCTCACCACCATGAGTATCTGAGGATCATCAGTACCTACAAGGGTTTCACCGGAAATATACCCCTCATGGAGCATTGCGTTCAACCGCATTTTTTTTATCAATTCCGAAACTTCCATGTACTTGCCATCCTGAATGTGCCGTTTGATGTATACTTTTACGAGCATTGTATTCTCCTTCGTTAATGGGTTGGCGTTAGTGGAATCGTATCCAAATAGCCTGTAATGCTGCTTTGGTAAGAGAAAAATAGGCGGCGAAGAGAACACTTACAGTTCAATTTTATGGGTTGAGGCATTTACTGTCAAACAAAAACCCTATCCATATCGATTATACATAATGTTTACAGGATATTACAAACAATTCAGGGCACGTTGTAAAAGGGGGCGCAACAATGAGAGCCGGCATACTCAAAGGACAGGCAACAGTGAAATAATCCAAAAGTAGGCAATACCGCACCCCACCAAAAGCGTGCAGGGAACAACCAGGTGGCGATATACCGGCAGGAGGGAAGTATGAAAGTATTCGTTTGATAGCAACAGGCAAAGATGAAGCGGTGACAGGAGCACACCCGCAAATCCGGTGGTAAGTGCCAACATCATATACGGCAGCATCAGATGTGTCTCACCCATCGTATGAATCAAAGAAATCAGGATCGGAAAGGTGGTGCCCACAAAAGCAATGGTGATACCGGCAACGATACCGACCATGAACGGTAGCAGCATGGCAATGGGAAACAATGGAATTTGCCACGTTAAAAACGCCTGACTGATCTGCTGAACGGCGTTGCAATCCTCAAGGCCGCCTTTAAAAATCAAGATCGCCGTCACCATGTAAAAAATATTCACCACGGCCCGGCTTCGGATAATCTCCAACCGGGAAGAAAAGTCAAACCGGTTGACCCGCCAGGTCCATGCCACAGAAATCAGCAACGCGACAATCAGCCCGGTTTCTTTCGCAATGTTCAGCCCCCATCGTTCAAACACCGGTGTCAGAAGGCTTCCGATGATCAAGCCAGGAAAAATAACAATCAGAATCGGTGCAAGCTCTTTTAAAAAGGGGCCCGGGGTGGATGAAACCGATGGGTTCGACGCCTTTCGGTTGCATTGACGCATCATGCCCCTTAACGGCAGGTAGCCAATGGTAAAAGCCGCAAGCGTTAATGGAAAAAGCGAAAAAATGAATTGCCACAGATCCAAGGCCGCCAATGTTGTTGTCAGCAAAACACCGGGGTAAAGTGGCCAGCAGTATTCCCACAAATGACGGAACCAGTAATTCACATAGCTCAGTTGGGAGCCTTCCAAACGGTATTGCGAGCCAATATTTTTTACCATCGGTGCTGAAAAAATAGCGCCCCCAGGCATCGGCAATAACCCGATAAGTGCTGGAAAAATAACCATATTCAACCCTTCATGCCGGATCAATCCCCTAAATCCGTCCAGCAGGCGTGTCATCTGACCGGACGTTTCCATACTATGACTTAAGATGAGTATAAGCACCACAACCACCGACAGGGCCAATGTTTTGGGGTCAGCCAATGCATTGATTGCAGATATGAGAATGGCGGGGGGGGCTTGCCCAAAAAGAAACCCCAGGGCAATGGCACCCAGCATAAAGGCATTTCCAAGTGATATTTTGAACCGCATGCCCATGAGCATGAGAGTGAAAACAATCAGTAGTTTAAAAAGTGCCATGGCTAGGACAATTTCGACACAATATATTCGCCTATTTTTTCTGCCGATCGGCCAAACAATTCATCCATGGGCACCAGTTCCAGATGACGGTCATCCCAAACCACATTGTTCTCCTGAACAATGTTTTTAATGTGCTCGTGTTTTCCACCCAGGGCTTTTGCTTTAGACGCCAAGGGAACTTTTTGTTTGAAATCAATGTTCAACAGCAACAGATTTTCGATCAGGTTTGGCTTTTCGGGTGAACTGGAAATGATAGGAATGACGAGGATGCTGCGATCATCTTTTCGCCCTTTACCAATATAGACATTCCCCTGACGGATGATAATTCGTTTTGTGCCTTTGAGCCGCTGATCATTTTCAACCCGTGAGGGGATCTCAGCCAGTACCCCTGTTTTTTCAATAATGTTGATTGTGGAATTTTCGGTTGGCTCCCCTAAAACGTCAAGATGGCCAATCTCATAAAGGATGGCCCCTTTAATTTCGGAAACGACAGCCTGAAGGTTTTTAAGCACCACAACATTTGTATTGGTGAGCTGAGAAAGCCCCACACCGCGGCTTTTAAGTGCATCAAATAGAATGCCTTCTACCTTCTCAGTAATACGACTGGTGCCGACCGTCACCGTCTTTGCCTGGTGTTTAATGGCATCCACCGGCCGGGCCATGGCATTGATTGAATTGGCAATGAATTCAAAGAGGGTATCGAGCATGTTGCGGGCGGTACCTTTCTTCTGAAAATCGAGCTCAAAATCGGATGCAGGCAACCGTCCGGACAAGTATTTCAATAGCAGAATCAAATCAGATGCTTGGGCAATGGGCCGGGGTAACTTGATTTGACTCTTTTTAATTCTGAAATCATTATAAAAGGCAATTATCTTCTCCCGGAAACGCTTCTCGAGAATCACCTCAAAAACATCCAATCCCTTTGCCAAGTGCTCATCAAGGGTGCGTTCGATTGTATCACGAAACTTATAAAGAATTTTTGACCCCTCATTAATGGACAGGGCCGCATAATACCCCCACAGATGACCCACCAGGGTGTTCAGAATGGGGGCCAAATGGGACGGGACCGACGGAACGTGAAAAACATCTTCGGCATAGGGGGCAAACCGGTCTTCGCCCTCATCGGCGATAACCACCGGGGTGGCCTTGTGGGCCTTGAAAATGGCTGTATCTTTGATGATATCCCCAACGACCGTGTCCCGGGTGCCCGCCGCGCAAACAATAATCAACGGCTCAGAAGACAGATCGATATGCTTTTTATCTTCCACATAGTCTGATGAGATTGTTTTATAACAGAGTTCGCTTAATTTAATTCTGATTTCATCGGCCGAGGCCTTGTTGGGGCCACTACCGACTGCCGCCCAGTAGACTTTTGTCGTCGCCAGACGCCTGGCGGAGCTTTCGATGGCGGCCTTGATCGACAATACCGTCTTCATGTGGGAAGGAATATCAAGCAGGTGTTTCAACTCCATGGCCAGGAATTCAGGCCCCCGACGGCCTTTCACATCGGCAAAAAAAAGACCCAATAGGGCGCCTGCCACAATCTGAGAATAAAACGCCTTGGTGGAGGCCACGGACATTTCAATGTCCCGACCACTGCTGGTATAAAGCACCCCGTCGGTTTTAAAGGTAATGTCTGAATCACGCCGGTTCACTATCGCCAAGGTATGGGCGCCCCGCTCCTTTACCATGTCAACCGTCCGGTTTGTATCTGTGGTGGTACCAGACTGGCTGATCGCCACCACAAGGGTGTCGGACATGCTGCTGTCACTCTCCTGACCAAGTTTAAAACCGCTTAATTCAGAAGCTTTCAAGGCGGTTACATGGACAAGGGGATCATTGATAAAATAATTCATGATATCAGCGCAGGCGAGTGCAGCGACCCCTGCGGTGCCTTGCCCCACAAAGAAAATTCGACGGATCGCCGGGATGTCGTCATCTCCTCTGAGGGCTTTTCTCAGTTTCTCCGGCACCACGGTCTCGTCCAGCATCACCCTGTGCCGTCCGGTACCTTCCTCTATTTTCCACCGGTTTATCAGGGTTCTCTCAACAGACATCGGCGACTCGGAAATCTCTTTGAGAAAGTAATGCGGATACCCCTGGCGATCGATGTCCCGTGATGTCAGTGCGGTGCTGTTCACATCAGATTCAGAAAGATTGATCGGGGATCCGTCATATCGGATGGCTTGGATCCCTTTAAGGCCGCCTTCTGAGTGCTGGTCCAGAATAAAAATCTGTCCCTGAACTGGCCCGCTTTTTCCATTGAATATTTTCTCGCCATCCATCTTGATGTATCGGGAGGTCTCTTCAATGAACCCGTATACCTCAGAGGTCGGCATATAGTGAGCGTCCGCAAGACCGACAAAGATAGCCTGACCGCTTCCTCTTTGGGCCAGAAAGAGTTTGCCCGGTGCAAGATCGGTATGCATCGAGATGGCATGGGAACCGTCGAAAGAATTGACCGCCCGGCGAAAGGCTTCAAGTACGGTTTCCCCTTCTTGAATGAATTTCTCTACCTGGAGCGGAATAATCTTGGTATCGGTCGTAATTTTTTCCGAGATGTTGGCCCCCTGGTTTTCCAGGTCTGATTTGAGTGTCAGGTAATTATCGATATCGCCATTCAAACAGGCATGAATAAGGGGGGGACGAGTCGTACAGTTTTCAATTGTCCGGTTGTCCACCGGATGGCAGTTTGCCTCGTTGATCGCACCAACAGACGCCCATCGCGTGTGGGAAGAAATCGTATAGCTATCGAACGGGCAATGGGAAATAAGGTGGAGGATGCTGTCGGTTTGTATTTGATTTCGCAAATAACGAACATTGTCCCCCAGGCTGCCGATCTCCGCAGCCACCTTGTAGGTCATGGTAATGGCGGTGTGCTTCCGCTTCTCCCCCTCAAATGTATGGCGGATGCCGATAGAATTGTTTAACAGAATTTCCCCTTCGGCTCGGTTGTTAAATGCTTCTAGTAGGCTCCTGTTCTCTTTACTGTCGGGCGTCTGTTCAAGCAAACGTTCAAGCACCGCCATCTCTTTATCGGCAAAAAGAAACATGAGCGAAATTCCGGCGGAGTCCCGCCCCCGAACTTCAAGCCGGTCAATGCTGTTCAAAACAGCATTCATCTCACGAAACAGTTTTACCCCCGCCATGGCAGTCGGTGCCGATGAAGTCGCCATTAACTCATTGACTTTATCCAAATTTTCGAGCAGTTCGGCTTTTAAACACCAGGTGATATCCTTCAACATCTCCGTTATTTCGGTAATTGCGTCAACACTTTCCGCGTCCAAAAGACCAAGGTGTTCTTTGATCCTTTCTTCTTCTGATGCGATGAGTTGCGAGAAACGCTCTAAGCCTTCCTTGAGGGTTTTTCGATGGGCGGGCTGGACAAACAGCTGATAGAAAGCAATGCCCGATTTAAGGGATTTGACCCAGTCAAACATTGCCCCGCAGGTATCTTTTCCACCAAGATATTGAACGGGTATCTGATTTTGGTTCCCTATAAATTTTTCGATGGGATTTTCGGTTATCTTGGTCGTCCATTCGGACAGGGGGGTTAGATCCAGGGCTTGATCTTTTGATGGCGCCTGTTTTACGGCAACAATTCCTGCGAGCCCGCATGCCAACATGTTGTTGGCACAGGGGAAAAAAATGACGCCGCCGGCAGGGACATCATTCGGGTATTTGCCAAAATAAATCGGCAGGGTCAGAAAAGCGGTTATGGCCCGCAGGCCTCGTTTAACCAATGCAGTCAAGTCACAAAAAAACAGTGCCATTGATGTCACATCCTTTCGTAAAGTTCCCTCACACGGTCTCGGGTCATCACTTTTTTCCAGTCTAATCCCAGTGCATTTTCCCACAATGGATCAAGACTTAATGCCACATCAATCATCTTTTCCATTTTTTCAGGTGGGAGACCGGCAGTGAGTTTTCTTGGCAATTTGACGTTGTTGTGGGCCAGCATCTGTTGAAATTCCTTTACACCCTCCGGGTAAAACTCAGCCAGATAGTCAAATGCAACGCTATTGCCAATACCGTGATGCAGCCCCAGCACATAGGATAGCCCGTAAGAAAGGGCATGGCACACCCCCACCTGTGAATAGGCGATGCTCATGCCGCCAAAGTAAGATGCCATCATGAGTTTGTCATCACTGGCCGGCTGCCAGTCATTTAGAAAAACCTCTCGGCAAAGCTCAAAGGACTTTTCACCATAGGATTTGCTGAACTCATTCAGATACGTGCCTTCAAGGGATTCAACACAGTGAATGTAACAATCCATGCCCGTATAGAATCGCTGGTCCACAGGTACGCCTTCTATAAGTTCGGGGTCAAGCACAACCTGGTCAAAAAGCGTATGGTCGGAATTGATGCCGAGCTTTCTGACCGGTCCGGTCAGAACTGTGGTACGGGACACCTCTGCACCGGTGCCGGAAAGTGTCGGCACACCAACGTGGTAAACCCCGGGGGTATTAATAAGATCCCACCCTTGATAATCAGCGGAACTGCCGGGATTTGTCAACATCAGTGAAACCGCCTTTGCCAAATCCATTGCACCCCCACCGCCAATTCCCACCACACCATCCGGTAGCGTTCCGGTCATGGAGGCTTTCACCTCTGCAGTGAGGGCATCCACATAGTTTGTTTTGGGCTCATCGTCCACGTTGACCCAAACCAGTAAATCATCTTTTTCCAGGGGAATCCGATCCACCAACGAATGATTTTTAAAAACATCATCCACCAGGAATACCATCGTTGACCCACCGGCGGATCGATTCGGCGAAAGGATGTCCGCCAGTTGATTAAATGAACCTCGCCCAAAAATAACACGGGAAACCACCTTAAAATTACGAAACATTATTAACCTCGACGTTTATCGTTAACGGTTTAAACCCAAAAAATTAGCAACTAGAAACGAAACACCTCACACATGGCATCAATGCGTTTGCTCAGTTCGGATTCAGTCCAGGATAGCTTGATTTGCATGGAGATTGTTCGCCCCATGATATTGTCTGATTGTGACAACTTAATCACACGGTAATCGGGCACGTTGTCCATAAGGTCACGGGGCAGGCGTGCCAATGAAGCCATTTTTTTTATATGCTCCCACTGACGGATATAGTGCCAGTTGTTGTCGTACCAATAGAAACACCCATCCACGCCGGCCGCTCCGAGGGCTTTGGCAGTTTGCCGTGCCTGGTTTTCCTCGGGCAAAAGAAAGGAGAAAAATGTCGCAGTATCTCCGGCATCATCCGGAACCCTGCGGAATGAAACCATCGGAAAAGCCTGCAATGCCTGCTTGATAGCCGCCTTGTGGGCCCGTTGTTTTTCCAGAATCAGGTCCAGCTTGCGAAGTTGTGCCACCCCAACGGCCGCATTCAATTCACTGATTCTAAAATTGTCTCCCAGTATCGCATGGCCTTCAAGCCCGCGATCGTTACCAAGGTGATCATGCCCGTGATCGGCAAATGCGTCTGCCTTTAGATAAAGTGACGGGTCATTGGTAATGACCGCGCCGCCTTCTCCGCAGGTTATGGTTTTTACCGGGTCAAAAGAAAAACATCCCATCTGTCCAAAAGATCCCAACGCCTTCCCTTGAAAAGTTCCCCCCACGGCCTGGCAGGCGTCTTCGATCAAGACCAAACCCTTTTGGCGGCAATACTGCTCAATTTCATCGATACGCGCCATTGCGCCACACATATGAACCGGAATGATAGCGCGGGTCCGGGGACTCAAAACATTATCCAGTAACTTGGGATCAAGACACAATGTTTCATCAATTTCAGCAAAAACCGGGATTGCCCCAGCATTGAGCACGGACTCAATGGTCGCCACAAAGGTAAAGGGCGGCACAATCACCTCATCGCCGGCACCGATGCCACAAGCCGCAAGCGCTATCCGCAACGCAGAGGTGCCACTGGCGCAAAGATGGCAATGAGCCACATTCAATCGTTTGGCCAATTCCGTCTCAAACGTTTTCGCTTTCCAATGCCCTTTTCGAACGGGATCAAAGCCATATCTAAATAGGACACCTGTCTCCAACACGTCACCAACTTCTTTTCTTTCTTCATCACCAAAAATTTCGAATCCTGGCATGTCACCACTCCCTTTTAAAATGCAATGCCGTTTAGCCGGTTTGCTTTTTCACATGATCGTTTTTATCACGATTTTCGGTAAAATAATTGTTGAAATATTTAATAAATGCGTATTTGGCGTATTCTGACGCCCGTGTCCGAATATACTTTTCATGGGCCACAACCGCTGCCACGACAATTTTTTCCTTCCCTTTCTTGTCCTCAGCAAACCCCACAAACCAGTCAATTCGCGCATCATGGTTTCGATTATCGATGGACCCGGTTTTGCCTCCGATTTTCAGTCGAGAAAGGATGCGGTCTTTTCGGCTCCCTCGAAACGCTTTTCGACATGTCCCGGATTTAATGGTCCGTTGCATCATCTGGTGTAAAATTTCTGAAGAACGCGCTGTCATCGCCTGATGGATGGTACCAGACTGACCTTGGTAGACGGAATTACCGGATTCATCCGTAATCGATTCGATAATCGTCGGCTCCGGCAGTCTGCCTTTATTTAAAACAGCAGCGGCGATCAAAGCCCCGTGAAGTGGCGACAGGGTTGTTGTCCGGTTGAAGCCACTGGCAATCTCAGCCCAATGATAAGGTTTTTCGCTGACAATCAACTCGCTGGGTGGCAAGTATGTTTCGAACTCAATGGGCTGATTAAAGCCAAACGCCTCACCATAGGCTTCCAGTGGCTGCCGCCCAAGATGATTTGCCCCCAGTTTCCCGAAAATCGGATTCACTGACTGGGCAAAAGAGTCCTGAAAGGTAATGGTATTGGTATATCGCGTCTTTCGATCCTTGAGTTGTGATTTGTAAAGGGTGTATTTGTTACCGTTGAAGGTCAACTTTGACGTTGGTTTAAACCCACAGTGTTCAATGGCCGCCGCGGCAGTAACGATCTTGAAAATGCTGGCCGCCGGCAGTGAGTTGTCCAGACAAGGATTTTGTCCCAAATCCTTTTTATTGACACCCGCTAGACTCAATATCTTTCCGGTAGCTGGATCCAATGCAATAAATCCGATGTAACGGGATTTTGAGCTTCGAATTTTATCAAGCATCAGTGTCTGCAGTGGCAGGTCAAGGCTTGTATCGACGCGATAAGTGTGTTCAGCCACCTGCTGCTGAAACGCTTTTTTCTCCAAATTGAAAATCGCCTCATCGGTGAGCCACGCCCGAACGTCCTTTTTGCTGAATAACAGCTCCGGTGCCGCCTCGGCGGCCACCTTGTCCGCCCTTCCATCGGGCGTTGACGAAAGGCGTACCGTCAGTGCGTGAAAGCCGCTTAAAATACCATATATTATTAGAAAAAGAAGGCTGATAAGGCCCACAGCCAGGCCCAAACGTGCCATTACCCCCTTGCCGTCTCTCTGGCGTTGGAGCTGCGCTTGATACTCTCGCCAATTCAGTCGCTGGTGGGACTGTTGATCGGTTTTAAGCCAATGGTGTATCACAGTATCCGTAACCGACTATTCTGTTTGTCTGCTTCTCTGTGAAAAAATCGGGACCAATTTGCCCTCTGGTCCCAATAAAGATATCGGAACCTTTTTCGGTAGGCTGTCACGGGTGTATCTAACTTAAAGCTGTACCGGGCTCAACCGGTTTGTCGACCGTGGCAAGGGCAAGGTCTTTCTTGTTTGTAGCAGCCATCGCCATTCCCTGGGACACAACGCCCATCAATTTTGCCGGTTTCAGGTTAACGGCTAGGATGATCTGCTTGCCAACCAGTTGGTCTGGCTCATAATGAGCAGCAATACCCGAAACAACGGTACGTATTTCCCCAACGTCTACCTCCAGTTTTAATAATTTTTTTGCCTTTGGAATCGTCTCAGCCTTTACTACCGTACCCACCCGTAGATCAATTTTGGAAAGCTCTTCCATGCTGATTTCAGGTTTTAAATCCGAAAGGCCCTGTGAGGATTTAGGCGCGGAAGAAAACGATTCCTTAAGTTTGCTTTCATCAATCCGGGGAAAAAGCGTTGTAGACTTTGGCAACACAGCGCCTGGTTGCATTTTTTTCCATTGCCGGAGCCCTTCCAGCAGGTAAAATGGTGCTGCCGGGTCCAACCCCAGGTGCTTCTGCATTTTTTCTGCCGTTTCAGGCATAACGGGATAAATAAGTCCCGAAATAACGCGAAGCCCTTCCAAGAGATTGTAAAGGACCGTTTCCAACTGGCGTTTCGTTTCTTTCTTTTTGGCCAGCACCCAGGGTGCGGTTACATCAATACATTTATTCATCTGATTAATAAATTCCCACACCGCCATAAGACTTTTATGAAAGGCAAACGATTCCATAGTGGTTTCATATTCAGAGATTGCCCGAAACGCATCTGCCTGCAGCCCCAACCGAAGCTCCGCCTCTGCCTCATCATCCGGGGACGGCACCATCCCTGAAAGGTATTTGTGAACCATTGCCAGGGTTCTCGAAAAAAGGTTGCCCAAATCATTGGCAAGGTCTGCATTAATGCGCTGAACCAGAGCCTCTTCTGAAAAATTGGAATCAAGCCCAAAAGCCATGTCCCGCATAAGAAAAAACCGGAAGGCATCGAGGCTATATTTATTTTTCAGGGCCAGGGGGTCCACGACGTTGCCAAGACTCTTGGACATTTTGCTCTGATCTACGTTCCAATAGCCGTGAACATTCAGGTGCTGGTAAACCGTCACACCGGCCGCCTTGAGCATAATAGGCCAATATATACCATGGGGTTTTAGTATGTCTTTGGCAACAACATGTTGCACAGAGGGCCAAAATTTTTGATACAGGTGCCCCGTTGGGTAATCCATGGCGCTAATATAGTTCACCAATGCGTCAAACCAGACATAGGTGACGTAGGCATCATCAAACGGTAATGTAATCCCCCACTTAAGTCTCGATTTCGGGCGCGAAATGCAAAGATCTTCCAAAGGCTCTTTTAAAAAGGAAAGTACTTCATTTTTATACCGATCAGGGCGAATAAAATCCGGATGGGATTTGATATGATCGATAAGCCAGTCCTGATACCGGCTCATTTTAAAAAAATAATTCGATTCCTTGATCAATTCCGGTTCGGTCTCATGGTCAGGACATCTGCCGTCCACAAGTTCCCGTTCGGTATAAAACCGCTCGCAGCCAAAACAATACAGGCCCTCATATTGACTGAAATAAATATCACCGGCATCATATATTTTTTGCAGGACCTGTTCCACAATTCCCATGTGTTTCGGGTCTGTGGTCCTCACAAAATAATTGTTTTTTATGTTAAGCTCCGGCCACAGATTCCTGAACAACCCACTGATTTTATCCACATAGGCCCTTGGACTCAAGCCTTCGGACTTTGCAGCACGGACCACCTTGTCACCATGCTCATCGGTGCCGGTAAGAAAAAAGGTTTCCACCTGCTTCATTTGATAAAACCGGCTAATCACATCAGCGGATATCGTTGTATAGGCATGGCCAAGATGGGGCTTTGCGTTAACGTAATATATGGGAGTCGTTACATAAAAAGTTTGTTCCATTTTATCACCTATTACAGTTGTTATATCATTGCCTTCCGAACGATAAAAGTAGACAGAATATCATAAGAGTTAAGAGTTCAGTCTTTTAAGGCACATCGCCGTTTTCGGATTTGGTTTTACGATTTCGTTCAGAGCAGTGCCACAGCCTAAAGATCGACACCCCTTACATGATGAAGAGGCTCAGTATGTGGTTTTTAACAGTGTTTCGAAACTTTCATTTGGAATTTCTGGTTTCACTCTGTGATGCTGTTGTTTTGCTATTGATGATATCACTCAACGTAATGTCTCTTTCAATATCGTCTTCTGTTCGAACGATAATACAATTTGCCAATGGATTGTGCCGCAGCACCTTCCCTTTTCCGTAACGTGTGGTTATAAATTTGCCTATTTTGGGAAAATTCTTTTTGGCATTTCGATAGATTTCATGCTCATAGGTCAGACAACACATCAACCGACCACACTGGCCCGATATTTTCGTAGGATTCAATGAAAGCCCTTGGTCTTTGGCCATACGGATGGAAACCGGCTCAAACTTATCCATAAATGCCGAGCAACATAACTCGCGTCCACACCGGCCAATACCACCACACATTTTGGCCTGATTGCGAATACCAACCTGCCGCATTTCAACCCGTAAGCCAAGCTTTTGCACCAACATCTTAACCAGTTGTCTGAAATCAACCCGAGCCTCCGCGGTGAAAAAAAATGTCATTTTTCCGCCGTCAAAGGTACTTTCCACAGCAAACAGGTTCATTTGCAAGCCAAGTGTCCTGATACATTCGAGACAGTAACTGTGAGCTTTTTTTTCAGCCTCTCTGTTTTTATCAAGCTGTGCGAAATCATCTTCGTTCGCTAAGCGGAATATTTTTTTCAGCTGCCGTTTGGATTTGTTATTATCAAGAGATTCTGGCGGCAGTACCACCGTTCCAAAGCCGAGGCCCTGGTCTGTCTGTACAACGACATGGTCACCGGGCCTTAACACATAGGCACCGCACTCAAAATCATATATTTTTCCTGCTGGCTTAAACCGAATGCCAACTGTTTTTTTCATCGTATAATACTTCCATTTCGGTTTGGCTGTTTATGTCTGTAAACATGCTGAATTTCAATTGGAGTACCGGCCACTTAATTCATTTCTGATGTTTTTGCAAGCGTGAGAAAGAGGGACTCCAATGCCAGGCGCGCATTTGCATTTTCATGAATCTGTTTTTGGGCAATTTCAATCGCTGCTATTTTTCCGAGTATATCATGCTCGGTTGAATTGCCAGCAGCGTCCGATATGAAATCCGATATATCTGAATTAACGAGATTACCTGGACGAAACCGACTTACCAATATGTCCCTATATACGGATTTTAATAGGTCCAATGCAACCGTTGCAAGTTCCCTTTTTGTGGATAATTCATTTGCCAGCATAATAATTTTTGCAACCCAATCATGCTGACCCGAGGCATTCGAAAAAAGCCCGCCGGCTTCGACCAACCAGTTTCGTTTTTCGATCCAACGCTCTTTGATCAATTGCAAAGCTGCTGCCAAACTGCCATCCGCCAACGCAGCCAAGGCTTTGGCCCGGGAGGAAGCAATGTTATGGTCCCGGGTCAGAATGGTCGCAATGGTTGTGGTCGCCATTGGATTAAATCGGATGTGCTGGCATCTGGACACGATGGTTGGAAGCAAATCTGCCCGGGCCGTTGCCGTCAGGATAAAGACCGTCTGAAAAGGGGGCTCCTCCAGGACTTTTAGTAAGGCATTGCCCGATTCCGGATTCATGGTGTGAGCATCCTGTATGACCACAACCCGAAACCCTGCTTCGTACGGCTTCATCGACAGTGTTTGGAGCAAATTACGTACCTGGTTGACGCGAATTGTAGCCCCGGTAGGTGCTATTTCGATATAGTCCGGATGGCTATGGGTCTCAATTTTGCGACACGGCCGGCAGACACCACAGGGGTCACTGGTAACCAGCGAATCAATGTGCGGTGCCGATGAAGATGAGGTAGGATTCGAGTCATGAAGCGAGGACTTGGGACGTTCAGTACAGTTCAACACCATGGCAAATGCCATTGCTGCTGTCCGCTTTCCGACACCCGTCATCCCCGTAAAAAGCAATGCCTGAGGAATCGTTCCCTTCTTAAGGATTTCGGTTAAAATATGAACAGGTCTTTTCTGATCTATGAGTGAGCTGAACCCAACCACAAGGTCATCTGTCAACCCGCTCCTTCAGTTCCTTGCCGGATTTAAAGAACGGAAGCTTTTTGGGTTTGATTTGTACTTTGGAACCAGTTTTCGGATTTCGGCCGACATAGCTTTTATATTCTTTTACAAAAAAGCTGCAGAGGCCCCTGATCTCAACCCGTGCCCCTTTCGCCATGGCATCTGCCATATCATCAAAAAAAAGTTGAACCACTTTTGCTGCCTCGGCCTTCGAAATATTGGCCTCATTTTTCAAAGCAGCGATGATTTCCAGCTTGTTCATATCTCCTCCTTCCAACACGTACGGTAAGGCACCAAAACATAATTTTTTATAAATTAACGAAAACCCACAAGAAGGTCAAGCACTTATCCTAAAATATCTGGTATTATTTCGACATCTTCCTCACCCACCTCTACACTTGCCGACTGGCCCAATGCATCGATATTCACAACGACACGTCCGCCCCCCTTGTACCTTACAAAAATCCCGCTCACACCGGTGAAGGGCCCGTTTACCACAATAACACGGTCGCCCTCCTTGAACCGATTTCCGGTTGCTACCATCTGATCGGCATCCACCATGATCTTTAAAGAATCGATGGTATTATCAGGCACTGGAATAGGGCCTGACTTGTCACCAATGAGTCGCACAGCACCGACGGTTTTTAAAATATCTAAATGGTCATGTGGATTTAGGTCGGTTTTTACGAAAAGATAGCCGGGAAAAAGCGGTACCCGAATCATTGCCTTGCGGTCGCGGCGTTTACTTCTCACTAGAAGCTTCGGGAGATAGACCTCTTTTTCCTTGCCCAGCAATCCCTCGTTCACTACATTTTCAAATCGGCTCTTCGTATGAAGAACATACCACGAACGGATCAATTGATCGGCCATGCAATTGCTCTTTACTAAAAAAAACGCAAGACGGCCATTGGCCCGTTCGCGTTTTTCATAATATCTATTTGTTATTGTTTAATATATTATAAATCGTCTGCATGATCATATGGACAATAATCACATGCACGTCCTCTACCTTTTGCATGTCGTCTACGGGTACGACAAATGCAACATCCGTCATCTGAGACAGCTTTCCTCCCGAAAATCCACAAAGACCAATCGTTCGACCACCAGCCGTTTTTGCATGTTGCATGGCCCTAAGAACATTCTCGGAATTGCCACTACCTGAAATACCGATGGCAAGATCTCCCGCATTAAAAAAATTTTTCATCTGCTCTTCGAACACTGCATCATAGGAGACATCGTTTGCCAATGCAAGCATGGTCGGAACATTATCATTCAGACAGATCATCTTGAATTTCTTTTCTAGATAAAAACAGCAGCCCTTGTTGATGTCACAGGCAAAATGAGAGGCCGTCGCGCCACTGCCCCCATTGCCCATCACAAAAATCTGCTTTCCGGCATGGTAAGTATCCAAGAGCATATGGACAACCTTTTCATAAACATCGTACTGAAAAGATGTCAAAACGTCTTTCAATCCGTCTATATAGTTTTGCGCAAATTTGGAAATATCCATGTAATTACCCTCTGATATACAAACAATACGTGAAAGGTTACCACGCCTTTTATGCTTTTTGGGGCCATTCGGCAAGGGCGGCATGAAACGATGCCACGGTGCCGATATCTCTAATATACTCCGTTATTTCATATCCGGCCATACGTCCGGCCAGTTGCGGCAGCACATGATGGCCAAGATCAATCAATTTCTGGCCAGGCTGCCCCTTTTCAGGAAAAAAATCAAACACTTCATGGGTTGTGACATAGATACCTGCATTTGCAAGATCGCTTTTGGGAACTGCCGGTTTTTCAACAAAGTCCACAATTTGTTTTTTTGCATTTAACAAGGCAATCCCGCAAGCCTCGGGATTGGACGCATGAAACAGCCCCATTGTCAAAACACACGCTGAATCCTGATTTGAAATGTGGCTTTCAATCATTCGTCCCAAATGAACATTGGTTAAATTATCCGCATAGGCAATGACAAAGTCGTCATCTTTTTCCACAAAGGACCGGTTCTCAAACAACGTCCCGCCGCTTCCCAGCAATGTTTTTTCATAGGAAAGTACGATGTCGACGGCATATTTGCGCTCAAGTTGTGCCACACATGCCTCAACCTGGGCTGCGTGATGGTGGGTATTAATGAGCACCGAATCGATACCATGCCGCTCAAAAAGGGCAATCCAAATCTCCAACAACGGCCGATCATGAATGGGCATCAGACACTTTGGAATGCTGTCCGTATAAGGCCGCAGTCGGGTTCCCTTGCCGGCTGCCAGCAGAAATGCTTTCAGCTTTTCACCTTAGCCTTTCGTCTTCCGGATAACATTTAACTGCTTCATATGCGTCTCGGCATACGAAAGGATGTCTTCATGCTCCGTGCCATCGATCAGGTACTGCCAGTAATCACGGATGCTGTCCCCAACACCACGCTGCGGCCCCCACCCCAATGATTGCAATTTTCCGGTATCTGAAAAAATATGCCGCGTATCGCCGTATCGATAATGGTTGCCGATTACTGGCGCAATCGCTTTCCCCACGACATCCTGCATCTCACGATAAAAATCTATGACGGTCCAGGCCCTGCCCCCGCCGACGTTAAACACCTCGAAGTCGGCACCCCCATGGGTCAAAACAAGGAGATTGGCATCAACAACATCCTGAATATTTATAAAATCTCTCACCTGAAGCCCGTCTTCAAAAATGGTGGGCTGCCGGTCCATAAAAAGTGAAAGGGCAAAGATCCGCATCGCCCCCGAATAGGCATTGTAAAAAGACTGCCTCGGCCCCTGAACAATTGAATATCGCATGGCCACCGAAGGAATGCCATATCGTTTTCCCAATTGAATCGCAATGGTTTCCTGGGAGTGCTTTGAGATTGCATATTGGTTGCAAGGTGCCACCACGGACTCCGGAGAAGGCACCCAGGCCAGCTCAGAGCTGCACTGGGGGCACTCGTGGTTCCACCGGCCCTGAGACAACTGGCGTTCCAGTCGGATTTCCGGATAAACGTATTGGTGTGTCTTTTCATAACACGCTGGGCACTGATAGCGACCTTCGCCCATAACCGCCTGGCTGGCCGCCACAACCACTTTTTTCATCCTGGAAGCCGTGCCTGATTCCACCAGCACCTCGTAAAGCAGCGCAGTTGATACGGCATTTACATGGAAAAAAGTGGAAAAATCAGGCAAATAATCCTGATAGGCAGCCAGATGATAAACCGCGTCGACCCCATTCAATGCCTGTTGCCACGCCCCCTTGTCCCTCACATCTCCAAGGATAAACTCAGCCTCCGGATGAATGTAAGACGGTTTTCCCAGGGGATGCGTTGTTTTGTGAAGGTTATCGAGTATTCGAACCCGGTGGCCTTCCTGTATCAGCCTGTCTGCGGTATGAGACCCAATGAATCCGGCCCCTCCCGTAATTAATATTTTCAACGTTCTACCCCCGCTGTCACATGAAATGCCGCCTACTTACTCCGGTAGGATCGATCGTCAAAAATGACTTTACTGCCACTGTTTTCAAGCATAAACGGCATTTCACGATATTGTTTCATGGCATTAAAAACAGTATTTTGACGCTCCCGGGGGACCAACAGCAGAAGAAAGCCACCACCGCCAGCACCGGCAACTTTACCGGCAAGGGCACCGGCATTTTGGGCAGTCATATACATCTCTTGAATCGTATCGTTTGAAATCCCAGAGGCCATCTTTTGTTTAAGCTCCCAGTTTTTCGCCAACAATTTACCACTCTCGCCAATATCCCCCGCCATCATAGCGTCAATAAATGGATCCACCAGCGCGACCATTTGGGCCATCATGTCATGCCGTGCACCGCTTGAAATGTTTGTTTTCTGCTCCGCCAATATGGTGTCCGCCTGTCGGGTTATGCCGGTATAATAGAGCAGCAGCGAGGATGAAAAGGCTCGCTGCAGGTTGCCGGCCATCTTCACGGGCAAGCGCTCGGTGATATCACCCTTTTTAAAGGTAAATTTGTTAAGCCCACCATAGGCTGCGGCATATTGGTCCTGCCTGCCGATGGGCTTGCCAAGAATGTCGATTTCTATTTCGCAGGCCTCCTGCGCAAGTTGCTCTGCCGTTACAAGCTCATTTTGATAGGTATAAAATGCATGTAATAGTGCCACTGTAATAGAGCTTGAGCTACCGAGGCCCGAGCCGGAGGATGGAATATCTGCAAGGGTCGTGATCTCAACGCCTTTTTCGACTCCTGTCTTTTTCATGGCCTCTCGCACCAGGTCATGCTGGATATCATCTCGATGGTACACACATTCCTTTTTTGAATAGTTGATGTAGATCATCTCATCGAAACGCTCTTTAACGATGGCATACACATACTTATCAATGGCCGTACAGATGACCCTGCCGTCTTTCTTCTGATAAAAATTTTTCATGTCGGATCCGCCACCGACAAAACTTATCCGCAACGGTGTTTTGACAACGATCATGAGCCATTCCCTTCCAACGGCAAGTACGCTGTGTTAAATATAAGCTCTCTGTTTAGAACCAATTTTCGGCAACATCGGCCCTTATGCCAGACCGCCGGTGGCCGGACCCGATGTCTCCTAAACCATGAAGTGTCACCACAAAGAGGATCGCCTGGTCGTCCTCTTCTTTTTCGTATTGTATTTCAATCGACCAGCATTGCGACTGATACAACACCCCCACACCGGACCCGATCTCATCATCCGTAGCGATATTCCGCTCATAATCGGCAAACAACCAGACGTTCGGTGTTACCGGAACCATGGCATCAATCAATATGGACTCGCTGAAATCTTTTGTGTACCGGTGCTCTATAAAGAGCTTATCGCCGCGCGCATCGGCCAACCGTGCGGCAATGTTTCGGCCCACAAACTCGCTGCTGTAGGTAGACCATTCCGCATCAGCCTGCAGATAAAACCACCTCCCAAAATCGCATTGAAGCTCTGCCCGAAGCGGGGTAAATGGTTCATCTTCACCATCATTCTCTTTTGTAATATCGAAACTCTGCTCAAGCTTTAAACGGGCAACTTGATGGTATGCGGATTGGTTGTCTCGTATTGTCCGATGGACCAGGGTGTTTGTCAGTGAGTAGGTGATAAGGTTATGGCCTTCAATACGGTCAAGGGAATCAAAGTATGGATATCTTTCCTGATTGTATTCAGGGACATATTCGTATTCTGTCTGGAACCTGATAGCATGTTTCAGTTTACCGTTTTTATGGGTGGGAGACGTGAACGTGTTAAAAATTTCGGAAAATAACGCGAGCCGGAAGTCGTAAAGCTCGCGGTGTGGTGTCTCATCTTTTTCAGTCACCGCATCATCGTAGGTATCGACGTGCCAAACAGTTTGCCGAAACCCCATGGAAGGCTCCACGGTCAGCATATTCCCGAAACGATATGGAAGATAAGCCCTCGGGTAAAAATCAATCCGGTGCCCCCTGGTGCCATCCTCCCGATAGAAATAATGATACCGACTTTGCATATCCATGTAGATAGGGCTGTTAAAAACCGGCTGTTTGAATCGATCTACGGTAATGGCTGGCAGTTGTTGGGCCATATCATCAAAAGCTTTCTGACGCCGGGCAATTACATCATCCCACCAGACGACGGAAGCATTGAAACTGTAACCAGGCCATAGTTTGTTGAAGCTAACCTGGTTTTTCCGTACCGAATCATTGTAATCATCGAGTTCCCTGTTAAAAAAGCGATAAAAGAAGGATTCGGTATTGTTAAACCCGGTGTATCCGTTTTTAAATTCGTGAAGATAATCCTGATCACTGACAATATCGAGGTCGATTTTGGCCACCGTATGGTCGTCAAACCAATGGTCGTGCTTCATACGAAACCAGTATCGGTCTGAATTGGGGCGCAATGTAGTATCATCATCATATCCATAATCCTGACTGGTGGTGCCGGTACCGTCGTCCACTTTTTGATCATCCAAAAAGTCAAAGAGAACAGACCCTTTACTGTCTTCTGAAAAAACATAGCGGTATTCGACCCCGTATTTTGCGCCGCGGCGTGCCATTGTATCCAGGTAAAAGGTGGCATCGGAACTATCATCAATCGCCCAGTAAAAAGGCTGCTCATATTCAAAGCCCTTTCGATCGGAAGAGCCTATCCGAGGTGCAAGAAATCCGGTTTGGCGCTTTAGCTTTACAGGAAACGCCAGAAACGGCGTATAGAGAACCGGAACCTTTTTTACATGAAGGGCTGCATGCTTTACAAAACCGTACCCTTCGACGGTCACATCCATATTTTTTCCGGTAATTCGCCACGCAGGGGTCTCTCCGCTGCACGTGGTGATTTGAACTCGATCGGCCTGATAGCTGCGTGCCCCGGTTTTCAGGATCTTTTCAGCTTTTATATGAAAATTGCTTTTTTTGATAAAAAGGGTCCCATCGTGAAGCGCCCCGGTCTCTTCCAACAAGTTCATTTCAAGCCGATTTCCTACCATCAAATCCTCGCCGATGGTCATACGGACATTTCCTTCGGCATAGGCTGTTTTGGTGGCGCGATCATAGCGGACCTGGTCGGCTGTCAGACGAATAGTCCCTTTTTCGATCACAACATTTCCCTGAGCCAGGAACTGATCTTCATCCTGATCATATACAACTTCCTGGTCCGTTGTCATTCGCCAAGGCGTTTCAGCATCATCTTCAAAAAACCTCTCAAAACCACCCGCCGATACTTGGCTGGCAAAAACATGCAGGCTCATCAAAACCACTATGCATAGCAAGCGCAGTCCCCGGTTTTTTCCGAATCCAGTGCCCGAGAGATCATTACTTTCATTATGTCGGTCTATGGGTCTCAGCATCCTATGTTGTATCACCGTTTCACCTTCGTGGGTCGGCAGGCATATCATATGATGATTAGAACGTATGGCAGTGGGGTTTTTCCTCGTACCCCTTGTCCCTGCCCGCCCATAAATAGCCATTTGGCCTAATATCAGGGCAAGCAACGTTATAGGACGTTCCAATGAAAACGATTCTTAAAGTGCTGGTATAAAGCCAATTTTTATTGAAAAAGTCAAGACGTAGTTGTAAAAGTATATGTTTAAATCAACTGACCAGTACAAATAACGATGCGCAGGCGACGCCATCAATAATCCATGGGCCATGAATCTTTTACTGACAAATGATGACGGTATTTTTGCAGAGGGCCTGTGGGCGCTTTGGGATCAATTCTCTCCGAACCATACAGTGCATGTTATCGCACCCAACAGAGAGCGTAGCGCAGTGGGCCACGGCATTACACTGCATACGCCGCTCCGTGTCGAATGGGTTGACGTTAACGGCAGGGGGAAAGGCCTTGCGGTAAGCGGCACCCCAGTCGATTGCGTTAAGCTTGGCATCATTGAAATCCTCGAAAAAAAGCCGGATATGGTCATTTCAGGTATCAACCCTGGAGCCAATATCGGCGTAAACCTTAATTATTCCGGGACCGTTTCAGCGGCAAAAGAAGCGGCATTATATGGGATTCCCTCCATCGCGGTGTCTATCCATGGACGATCCGGCCGGCATTATCACGATGCCGCAACGTTCATCGAAACACTTTCAAGAGACGTTTTTCAGAAGGGACTGCCATTTGGTACTTTTTTAAATGTGAATCTACCGGACTACCCTCTTCCCCAAATTGCCGGTATTCGCATTAGCCGACAGGCCATATCGATGTTTTCCGAGTATTTTGAAAGGCGGACAGACCCTCGAAACCAACCCTATTTTTGGCAAGGATGTGACACACACCACAATCACCATTCGTCGGATACAGACAGCGCAGCGATCTGTGAAAATTATATCAGCATCACCCCCGTCAAATGTGATATGACGGATTACACTTTCATGGAAGACCTGAAAAGCAGAATTCAAACCCTTTGAACGCTGCTTGGCCGGTTATAAAAAGGCAGATAAAACAACAGATAAAATAAAATTATGTTTATTACATTTGAAGGCATAGAAGGCTCCGGAAAAACAACCCAGATAAAACGTATCGGGGCCGCCATGCAGGCAAAAGGCGTTTCCCACGTAATCACCAGAGAACCGGGGGGAACGTCCATTGGGCAAAAGATTCGCTCTATTTTGCTCGATCCCCAAAATAAAGAGATCGATCCCACGACCGAACTGCTGCTATATACATCGGACCGAAGCCAGCATATAATGCAGGTGATCGCACCGGCGTTAACAGCCGGCCATATTGTTCTCTGCGATCGTTTTTTTGATGCAACCCTTGTTTATCAGGGATATGCCAGAGGCCTTGATATCGACAAAATCAAGGCATTGCACCACTTGGCATGCAAAGGGCTTAAACCGGACATAACATTTCTATTTGATTTGACGCCAGCAGATGGGTTATCAAGGGCATGGCAGGAAATAAAAAATGGTGCCCGCGACAACAGTGAAACGCGATTTGAAGAAGAGACGCTTTTATTTCATGAAAAAGTGCGTGAGGGGTACCTCACGTTGGCAAACTTGGAGCCGGAGCGGTTTCGTATTATTGATGCCACCCATGACCGGGATAGCATCACCCGGCAGATTGTCGCCACCCTCTCCCGTCGGCTGGAAATTTAGCATTACGAATTAGTTAATAAATATGAAAAAAGTAAGCGAAACCATCATAGATGCGATCGGGCATACGCCATTAGTGCAAATCAAGCAATTAAACCCCAATCCCAAGGTCAATATTTACGCAAAACTTGAATATCTGAACCCCGGCGGATCTATCAAGGATCGTGCCGCCTTATATATGATAGAAGCGGGGGAAAAATCAGGGAAGCTGACACCTGAAAAAATAGTTGTGGAAGCCACCAGTGGTAACACTGGCATTGGTCTTGCCATGGTTTGTGCCGTTAAGGGGTATAAGCTGCTTCTGACCATGTCGGAAGCAGCCAGCGAGGAGCGGCAAAAAATTCTCCGGGCCCGCGGCGCGGATATTTTACTGACGCCGGGACATTTGGGCACAGACGGCGCCATTGAAGAGGTCTATCGGCTCGTCAGAGAATATCCGGAAAGATACTTCATGACAGACCAATTTAACAATGCGGCCAACTTCAAGGCCCATTATTACGGAACGGCTCCGGAAATCTGGCAACAGACAGATGGCCAAATTTCGATGTTGGTCGCCACCATGGGAACAACCGGTACGTTGATGGGATTGAGCCGTCGCCTCAAAGAATACGACCCCCGAATTCAAATTGTGGGAATTGAACCTTATCTCGGCCATAAAATACAGGGGCTTAAAAATCTAAAAGAAGCTTATTGCCCTGAAATATTTGAAAAAACAAGATTAGACAAAAAGGTTAACATCGAAGATGAAGAGGCCTTCGAAATGGCCCGGCAACTGGCCAAAAAGGAAGGCATATTTGTAGGGATGAGCAGTGGAGCCGCCATGGCGGCGGCCTGCAAAGAAGCGGCAGCCATGGATGAAGGAAACGTGGTGGTCATTTTCCCCGATGGCGGCGAACGATATCTCAGCACAACCCTTTTTGCCGTTCAGGAAAAAGTGCCGCTGATCCTTTTTAACACCTTACAGCGCAAAAAAGAGGCGTTCCGGTCCCATGTGGCGGGGAGCGTTTCAATGTATACCTGTGGACCAACAGCCCATGACAGGATGAATCTAAATGAATGCCGCCGATTTGTTTTTGCTGATCTTCTGCGACGGCACCTGGCTTTTCGCGGGTATCAGGTAAACCATGTCATCAATATTACTGACCTTGATGACAAAACGATTGCGGGTGCAGACAAGGCCGGCAAAGGGTTGGCCGAGTTTACCCTAGCACAGATTGAATGGTTCAAAAAAGATTCTGCTCTGCTCGGCATCCTGCCAGCTGATGAATATCCAAAAACCAGCGATCATGTGACGGACATGATCTCTGCATCTGAGAAACTGGTTAAGAAAGGATATGCGTACGAGAAACTGCGCTCTATCTACTTTGATCTTTCCAGACTGTCCGAATATGGCCAGTTATCGGGGGTTGATGTCAATAAAATCAAAATAGGGGCCACGGTCGATCTGGATGAATATGAAAAGGACAACCCACGAGACTTTACCCTGCTAAAGCGAACAACCCTGTCAGAACTGAGAAAAGGAATATTTTACAAGACCGAATGGGGAAACATACGACCGTCATGGCACCTTCAATCAGCGGTAATTGCTATGAAGTACCTGGGCGAGCAATTCGACATTCATACCAGCAGTCGCGAACTTGCGTTCCCGCATCATGAAAATGAAATTGCCATCGCCAATGCACTTAACGGCAAGCCGCCGGCAAGGTATTGGGTCCATTGTGAACGTGTTTTGGCAAAAGACGGGAAAAAAGTCGACGAAGCTACCAATTTGACATTGGATACACTCACACAGCTGGGATTTAGTGGTCGGGAGATTCGCTATTGGCTGCTTTCAAATAACTATCGAAAGCCGATTACATTTTCTCCGAATCATCTTGAAAATGCAAGGCGTTCTCTAAAACGTTTGGATGCCTGCATTCAGACCCTGATGAACATCACAAAAGGGACCCCCTATCCGGAAATCGATCAGCTTATTTACGATCTTAAAAACGGTTTTTCCACTGCCATGGATGTGGATTTAAACATATCAGCCGCCCTGGTCTCGATATTTAATGTTGTCAAGCAGGCGAACCGCCTAAACAAGGAAGACCGAATTAACACAGACAATGCCCGAAAATTGATTGATACGTTTAAAAACATCGATAAGGTATTAAATATTTTTGATTTTGCCTCAACGGGAGCAAATGAGGAAATTGAAGTTCTTATCAAAAAACGAAATCTGGCAAGGGCAGATAAAGACTGGGACCTTGCTGATAAAATTCGAAAAGAACTTTTAGAAAAAGGAATCCAGATAAGAGACGACAAGACTTGATCCATTATGAAAGCAATTTATTTTCCATTTACCTATCTGCCTGAATCGATTTATCAGATGGTTCACGCCATCTGTACCAAACCTGTGCTTCTGCAGGCGTCTCGACGCCAAATGCCCTCAAGGCTAAAGGATCTTGAAAAAGAAAAGAACCTTGATATTATTGCCCCCACTGAAAGCGACCAGGCCCTTGATTTCCTTTTAAACGACTATCATCAATGGGCCCAAATCCATCAAGGTGAGTTGTCGGACTTCACCAAATCCCCCCCCCCCCAACTCCCATTTTTTAATGAAACTTCAAGTGCCCAGATACGATCTGATATCCGGCAGTCAATGAAGGGGGAAAGAAATAAACCGGCCGGCCCCGAAACCCCGGACACCTTTTTATTGGCGCGGGCCTTCTTAGTCATGGCGCAAGCCCATGATGAACATCAATATGATCTCACAAAAGATTTGGGCCGTTTTCAGCAAATGGAAAAAAAGCTCTTTGCCGAAATGAAGGGGGACGACACTGCTTACAATGCGCTTTTTACTGAAAGCATTCCGATATCTATCGATTCCGTAACCGACCATATGCCTGAAGAACGCTTGAACGCGTGGATTCGCTTGTTTGCCCACACTGTCTCCAGTGAAAAAACGACGTTACAGCTCGAGGATGGTTTCTTTTTTGTTACGAACAGTGCTGCGGTGATGGACCATATTCGCGAAAAAACGTTTGAGATCGAAACGGCACTCCATGTAACAGGTATTTCCGTCACAGCGACGGAAGGAACTGCGTATCATTCTTTTTGCAAGGATTTCAAAGATAAAATCAGATGGTTGGAAACATCCCCGAAAGCAACCGACGGTAGTACAATCGCATATCCATCGACTCCCAACACCGAACATGGAAACCGGCTAACAGTATACCGGATCATTGAAAAATCACCAAAAACGGTCCTGGAAACGCTTGCCGGCACAGCCCTTCCAAAGTTAAAAACGCTGCCGCCGTTTCAGCACACCCTCATCGGTGTGTTTGAGAATAGGGAAAGCGCGGCCCAATGAGCCAATCTCCTTTTAAAAAAATATTGAGAGAGAACCAAAAGCCCGGTGAGAGGCCTTGACTCACTGCTTTATTTGGTATAATGGACTTTCTTGGATTAAAAAATCCGGGTGATTCACACCCTTTAGGTAAAAAAACATACTTAGAAAGGAGATGTACTCAATGGCTTTCAATCCGATTGTAGATCAAGAAAAATGCCAAGGCTGCGAAGAATGTGTCGATGTCTGCCCAGTGGAAGTATTTGAAATGGAAGATGAAAAATCTGTTGCCGTAAATGCAGAAGAATGTCTTGGTTGTGAGAGTTGTGTTGAGGTTTGCGAACCTGGCGCAATCACAATTGAAGAGACCTAATCAGTTTCTCCCCCCTGGTTCAACCTTCGGTTTGAATCAGGGGGACTTCAAAAAGCCACCGATTTCCCCCGCTTTTTCTATTTATTCTGAAATAATGATATTGGACTGAATGGTTACACACGCTTGTTTCCAAATCCCATACGTATCTTTTCAAGTCATCCCTGATACCCCTATATATGCCGCACATACCGCTTGCACACCCCTACAAAATGTGTTATTTGCTAGTTCATGAAATGCTACGTAATTGATGAACTCCGGTACCAGGACTATGAATCTTTAAAGGCGCATCTGACAGCCCATTTGGAACCGTCCGGTATCGACGGGATTTACTGGTACCGCATCGATGATGATTTGCTCTCAGATACCCAAAAAAAACATGAGGCGTGTGCGCCATTTTATTTCGCGCTGGCACTTGAAGAAAGCCAACTGTCTTGTGAACTCCTGGTACGGACCAACAACAGAATCCGATGCGACTGCATCGGATATGCAACTGAAAAACAACGCAACTGGATTATTCAGGTGATTGACGGCATGTTTGAAAAACTCGGCATTGTTTCATAATAAACCACCGAATAATGGATGCGAAAAGCCTGAATAGCAGTCGGCCAGAAATCAAGCAGTTCCGGATTTTTGGATGGACACAAAAGACCACCCTTACCTTTTAATCGATTTAATCGATGCACCGGGTCAACAACCGTAATGACAACAACGAATTGTTTTAACATCATTCCACTGGGCGGATTAGGTGAAATCGGTCTAAACATGCTGGCCTTTGAATGCCAGGAAACCATTTTTGTTGTTGATGCGGGGCTGATGTTTCCTGAAAGTTACATGCTGGGTGTGGATTATGTAACCCCTGATATGGATTTTCTGAGGAAAAATCACTCAAAACTTGCCGCCATCGTACTCACCCATGCCCATGAGGATCACATTGGTGCACTGCCTTATCTTCTGAAAATAAAAAATATCCCCCTTTTTGGAACACCATTCACACTGGGTGTCGTCAAGCATAAGCTTCATGAACACGATCTGGCAGCAAATGCCAAGCTACATGAAATTCAACCCAATGAAACACTTAAGATTGGCCCCTTTTCACTTGATTTTATTCGAGTGGGGCACAGTGTGGTCGATGGTGTGGGAATCGCCATTCGGACCCCTTATGGGGTTGTTATCCACACAGGTGATTTTAAAATCAGCCAGAACCCAATCGATGGCATGAAGACAGATGTAGATCGTTTTGAAGCCTACGGCAGCGAGGGGGTTTTGGCCCTGATGTCAGATTCGACCAATGTGGAAAAAGAGGGATACACCTTTTCAGACCGCCAGATCGGTGAAACTTTAGAAAGAATCATCACCGAAAAAACCGGACGAATCATCATTGCCCTGTTTGCTTCAAACATCACCAGAATCCAGCAAATTGTCAACATTGCCAAAAAACAGGATGGAAAAGTCATCATCAATGGCCGAAGCATTGAAAACAGTGTCGATATTGCAAAAAACCTTGGTTATCTTGATATTCCGGCGGGAATGGCCATTGATATTGATGAAATTGACGATTACCCCGACAATCAGATCATTGTTATTACCACTGGCAGCCAGGGTGAACCAATGTCCGCACTGGCACGTATTGCTTCCGGTGTCCATAAACACATTCAAATAAAACCGGACGATACGGTAATTCTAAGCTCAAAATTCATTCCCGGCAATGAAAAAGCCATAGCTAATATTATCAATAATTTATATAAAAAAGGGGCGGATGTCATTTATGAGAAAATTTCTTCCATTCATGTATCAGGGCACGCTTTTCAGGAAGAGTTAAAAACCATGATCCGCCTCACCAAACCGAAATATTTCATTCCAATCCACGGGGAATATCGCCATCTCCTTCTCCATACACGCCTTGCGGAACAGGTTGGAATTCCGAAAGATAATATTATTCTTGCCGAAAACGGACAACGCATCACCTTTGACGCCACGGGCGCCTTTTTAGGGGAACGCGTAACAACCGGCCGGGTTTTTATCGACGGAAAAGGAATCGGTGATGTTGGGAGAAGCGTGCTGAAAGAACGCCGAGATCTTTCCGAGGACGGGCTGGTGGTGGTTAACCTGGCGTTTGATGAAGAAACCGGCATTGTGGTATACGGGCCGGAGATTGTATCCCATGGTTTTGTTTTTGCCAACCAAACAGGTCACCTATTGGAAGATGCGAAGTGTGTCGTATTGGAAATTGTTGAAGAAACGAAACTTGAAACACCAAACCGGATCAATGCTATCCGCAACAAAGTAAAGACAGCATTGCGGCAATATTTTAACTTTGCCATCAAAAGGCGCCCTGTGATTATACCGTTTATTCTCGAAATATAGAGAAAGCAACACTGACATCAACCATTAACGAACATACGACAGCCCATGCGCAAAGAAATCGGCGGACTTATTCTCTTCTTTTTGGTGATTTTTTCACTTATCAGTCTCCTGTCCTATAGCCCGACCGACCCCTCCATTCACCATGCAGCCAGCAACGGAAAAATTCATAATCTATTTGGGCTGCTCGGTGCTCATCTTGCCGGGTTGTTGATTGGCCTCTTCGGCCTGGGAGCCTTTTGGATCCCGGTTATTTTTCTTCTCACAAGCATTCACATTCTCGGTGACCACCCGCAAAAAACAATTTTGCTTTCCATTAGCGGCGGTGTTTTGCTGACCATTACCACCGGCGCCCTGCTATCAGTTCAGCAACACCACTATTTCCTTTTTGGCACCCGGTTTTCAGCCGGGGGTTTGGCAGGCATTCCACTGAAAGATCTTCTCATTGCCGCCGCCAATACCACCGGTGGCACAACGATTTTGGCGCTGGTCTGGATTATAGGATTTATTTTGGCAACCGGCTTTTCATTTCAGTCATTCTTTATTCGATGCCGTCAGGTTGCCGAATCAACATTTGAGCGCATAAATACGGCCTGTCTCAAATTCAGGGAGCGTCGGAAAAAAGCCAGAAAAAGACGCCAAACCATAAAAGCGGCCAGGACGGCGCCCCCCAAAAAAATTGAGATCAAAACCCCAGACATAAAACCGAAGCTAAAGGCCCCGATTGCCAAACAGGAAGTTTTTGATTTCATGCGATCAGAATCCGGTTTCAAGCTGCCATCCATCAACTTTTTAGATGATCCTGATGATCCGGCCATTCAAGCAGACGATGAAAATCTTCATATGCAATCCAAACTGCTTGAGAAAAAACTACAAGATTTTGGCGTCGATGGAAAAGTGGTGGCAGTGACACCGGGACCGGTCATAACCACCTTTGAATATGAACCAGCACCGGGCGTTAAAATCAATAAAGTCGTAAATCTTACAGATGATCTTGCCCTCACCCTTCGGGCCATGAGCATCCGCATTGTGGCGCCCATCCCCGGGAAAGCGGTGATTGGAATTGAAATACCGAATGAAAACAGACAGGTTGTTCATTTTAAGGATATTGTAACCGCCAATGCCTTTCATAAATCTCCCTATTACCTGACGATATGCCTCGGCAAAGATATCGTGGGTAATCCCGTGGTGGCCCAGTTGGAAAAAATGCCACACCTACTGATTGCCGGCGCCACGGGAGCAGGCAAAAGCGTTGCGCTGAACACAATGATCTGTAGCTTCCTGTATAAAGCAACGCCGGAAAACATTAAAATGATCATGGTTGATCCCAAACGGATTGAATTATCCATTTATGATGGGATACCTCACCTGATAACGCCGGTCGTAACCGATGTAAAAAAAGCCACCAATGCGCTATTCTGGGCAGTTCGAGAAATGGAGCAGCGCTATGAGCTGCTAGCAGAGAAAAAATCAAAACACATCGATCAATATAACCAAAAGCTAGAAAAAGCACGGAAGGCCGGCGAAGAGATCGAACCGAAGCATCAGAAGCTGCCCTACATCGTTATTATTATCGATGAACTTGCAGACTTGATGATGGTGGCCTCCCGGGACGTAGAGGTCGCTCTCGCGAGGTTAGCACAAATGGCAAGGGCGGCCGGCATTCATCTTATCATCGCCACCCAACGCCCTTCGGTGGACGTATTGACCGGCATTATCAAAGCAAACTTCCCCACACGGTTGAGCTTTCAAGTCTCTTCCAAAACCGACTCAAGAACCATCATCGATACCAACGGCGCTGAAAGCCTTCTTGGCAGTGGAGACATGCTGTTCCTCCCTCCTGGCACCGCAAAATTGCAACGCATACATGGCGCCTTCATTTCCGAACCTGAAATTGCCCGGATCATTGACTTTTTAAAATCCCAGGGGACACCAGAATACGACGCGGAGGTAACGGAAGCTAAAAATCAAGAGGCGGACGCTCCGCAAGACAGGGAGTATGATGAAAAATATGATGAGGCCGTGGCATTGGTTGCAAAAACAAAACAGGCGTCCATTTCTATGGTACAACGCCACCTTCGTATTGGCTACAACCGCGCCGCCCGAATTATTGAAGTCATGGAGCAGGAAGGTGTTGTGGGACCCGCGGATGGGTCCAAGCCGCGAGAGGTATTGGTATCCGATTTTAATGGTCCCGTTTAACCTACCATGCGAAAATCGATATCACATCAATGCATTCAGGCCGCATGTATGGTTCAAAACGCTTTATGGATAAAGGAGCTTATACTAGTTGTTTAAACAGATAGCTCATCAATTTGACCAGATAAAAGGGTTTCTCGATAGAGACGAAGGCCAACGCCTCTTTCAACTAGCGCTTGAAGCCAGCAGGCACGGGCCCTGTCTTGAAATTGGCAGCTATTGCGGCAAATCGACCCTCTGTATCGGCAACGCCTGTAAACAAAACAATAGCGTTCTTTTTTCCATAGACCACCATCGTGGGTCTGAAGATCAACAGCCGGGTGAAACTTATTTTGACCCAACCTTGTTTGATCCGTCTTTTTTTAAGGTCGATACATTTCAAACCTATCGCCAGACCTTGCAATCTTCAAATTTAGAAGATACAGTAGTACCGATTGTCTGCCTCTCTGAAATCTGCGCCCGGTTCTGGCAAACACCGATCAGTCTTTTGTTTATCGACGGTGGGCATTCCTACCAGGATGCCTTTTTGGATTATCAGGCCTGGGCGAAACACCTGATTCCGGGAGGGTACCTCCTTTTTCACGATGTTTTTGAAACGCCTGACAAAGGTGGGCAGGGACCCCATGAGGTTTACCAATTCGCACTGGCATCAGGGGAGTTCAAAAAACTCCCCATGACCGGTTCAGTGGGCATCCTACAGCGTCACTACACGTCGAACGCGGCCATGGCCTCACCGCAGCCCCCAACGGAAGGAGCAGCCTGAAATGGTTGAAAGACGACACAACATCCGCTATAAAGTGAGCAAAAGGGCCTTTGCCGTTCACTGGTCCTCGCCTGCTATCGTTGGCCAGATCATTGATGTGAGCGATGGTGGCATCTCTTTTAGCTATATTGAAGACGGCACAGACCCTGGGAATGCTTCTGATATTGGCATTCTATATACAAAAGGTGATTTCTACCTTGAGAAAATCCCCTTTCGTTGTGTTTCAAATACATTGATCCCAGGACATCCGGAGAGCACCGTCAAAATGAGACGAATTGGCGGAGAATTTCCCTCTTTAAGCCCCCCACAGAAAAAAGCACTGAATACGTTTATCGCGCAGCACACCGTGGCAGCGTCAGATACGTTCTTGTAAGCTCTTATGATCGCATACTCTCCACGCCCCTCTTAATCCTTTCTCAACCTTTGGCCATCCAGCATGGCCCATCTGTGCAATACATAAACGCCGGGATTTCAATTACAAGAAATACCTTGATTTCTTTAACTTATCTATATATTCTTATTAGTTTAAAATAACACGAAGGTTCCCGTTTTATGATAAAATTGCCAATACAAAAATTATCCAAAGGATTGGGGCTACCTCAAAAAAAAGTGGAACGGTGGATTTCACAAGGGAAAATACCTGTTCGGTTGGATGGTAACGTCTGCAATTTCAACAAATCAACCCTTAAAAAATGGGCCACCACGCATCATCTCACCTTCGTTTTGCCAGACGATGTTCGAAAAAAAGAAATAATCGTCAAATTAGACACGCTTTTATCGGCCATGAAAAAAGGTGGCGTTCATTACGATATCCAAGGCCACGATGTTGAGGAGGTCCTTCGACATGCGGTAAAATGCATCCCTGGCTTGTCAGGCGAATCCACAGAAATCCTCCTTCAAAGACTTATTGAAAGAGAGACGCTAAATTCAACTGGGATTGGGAAAGGGGTTGCAATCCCCCATCCCCGTATCCCAGTATCAGATTCAGGAGACAGGCCCGTATTGTGCACCTGCTTTTTGAAAACCCCAATTGACTTTCAATCGGTGGATGATAAGCCGGTATTTGTTTTATTTATTTTGCTAAGCCCTTCAACCAGCGCTCATTTACATCTGCTATCAAGACTCGCGTTCTGTGTTCGTGATAACAATTTTGTCACCTTTTTAAAAACAATCCCCAAAGAAAGCTCGCTTTTTACTGAAATATCAAGAGTTGAGGAACAGTTAGATCGTTCTGAGGGGTAACTTAATAACTGTCCGGTTTGCCGTGAAAATGCATACGTTAATGACATACTGCAGCTGTAAGCAACAGAGATCATGAAAAAACTGCATTCATGGCGGACCCCCGCCACCTGGCTCATATTTCGAGTGGATGACCGCCTGCTGCTGATTTTGATTGCGGCCATCGTAGGAACGTGCGCAGGTCTGGCGGCCATCGTCCTAAATCGTTCCATCGAAGCGATGCTTGAATGGCTCCATCACTTCCGACATTTTGCGTGGGCAATTCTGCTGCCAGCCGCGGGTGCCGCCTTATCATCCATTTTCCTTGAAAAAATCATGAAAGAAGGGGCCGGTCATGGCGTACCAGAAGTCATATACAGTGTCTCTCGCTATGGTGGGCTTTTACGGCTGAGGTCCAGCTTTTCCAGATTGATTTCAAGCTGTTTGACCATCGGTAGCGGTGGGTCGGCCGGGCCCGAAGCCCCGGTCGTCATGAGTGGGGCGGCTATCGGCTCCAATATTGCGCGGTTTTTCTCACTCAATGATCGACACCGGGTTACGTTGGTGGGCTGTGGCGCTGCCGGTGCCATTTCATCTATTTTCAACGCACCAATCGCCGGCATGGTTTTTTCAATAGAGGTGATTTTAGGGGAATGGACCAAGCCAAACATTATCCCGATCGCCATTGCTTCCGTCGCGGGAACTGAACTGAGCCGATTTCTCCAGGGCAATCAGATCGCCTTTTCCCATCGTCTTTTTCACGTTTCTCTTATCGATATTGGCGCATCCATTGGGTTGGCACTTCTGGCAGCCGCGGCCTCGATTCTGCTGACAAGATCTCTCAAATCCATGCACGGCATAGCGGCCAAAGCGCACCGTCTTCCCAAATGGCTTCGCGCAGCAATCGGGGGAATTGGCGTAGGCCTCGTAGCACTTTTTTTCCCAACAGTATTGGGCGAAGGGTATCATTCGATTCGCCTGATGATAGAAGGAAATTATTCTTCAGGGATGTTACTGGTAACCTTAACCCTTTTTGCAAAAGTGCTGGCCACATCGCTGACGCTTGGCTGGGGCGGATCGGGTGGTATTTTTGCGCCGTGCCTTGTGATCGGCAGCCTGCTTGGCCTGAGTTATCATGGATTGCTCGGACTTTTATGGCCATCTGTCAATTGGGTCAATGAAGGCTGTTTTGCCCTTCTTGGCATGGCTGGAATGATTAGTGGTATCCTTCAGGCCCCTTTGACAGGTATATTCCTGATCGTTGAAATCACAGGAGGGTATGAAGTAATCCTTCCACTCATTATTGTCTCGGCCATCTCGACAGCGGCCTGTCATTATGTGGAACCCGCCTCCTTTTACCTGAAGGATCTGGTGGAAAAAGGTCAATTGCTAAGGCCTGGCACCGATGAAAGGGTGTTGGCAGACTTACACATTCTCGAATTGATTGAAAAAGATTGTACGGTTGTAAAACAAAACATGCTGCTGCGAGATTTCATCAATATCGTTAAACACTCCCATCGAAATTATTTTCCCGTAGAGGACGAAGAAACAGGGCATTTTTTAGGGCTTATCCATCTTGATGATATTCGGCCTTACCTGTTTAATCAAGGCCTGTACGATGCGGTTTTGCTGGGCCAAATTACAAATACACAGGTAGATACGGTTCATCCGGACGACGATCTTTTGGAAGTTTTAAATTATATGGATGATAGAAAGCTTTTTTCTTTGCCGGTTATAAGTGACAATCGTTTTTTGGGAATGATCTCAAAAGCAACCCTTTTGGATCAATATCGTAAGGAGTTAATGGTACAGACAAGCCATTAGACGAGAGGAGAGTACCATGAGCAATCAGTTACTTCACATCTTTAGGAATACCCCGCTCGGCCGCGAAACACTTCTTCAGTCCATTTATTTCAGCAATCAACTGGGCATCTCTCTTGTGATTTATATTCCAAAATTCACAAAATTCTTAATGTATTTTGAAAATGACGTGATACAGGTGGATCTTGATGATTCATACCTTACGGCACCACAAACGGCTCGAAATCATGCAGAAAAGCTTGTCAAAGACGCTGGCGCCAAAGCACGATTTATTGAACCTAAAAACTTCACCGCCACGACCCTGCCGGATATCCCGAGCAATTTTGATTTCATGTGCTGCCCCCGCAGCATCAGTGACCTATCTTCAAAAATCGGTTTGGGGCATATCGGCCCCCGGGTCAGGAGGATTGTCAGCGCTGCGAAATTCCCGGTACTGATAACCAGCCCAACCTACAAACCATGGAACCATATCGCGGTCTTTTTCGGCGGCTCTAGCAATGCAGTGAATGCGCTGCGGCTGGGCATCCGCATCAGCCGATTAACAAACAAACCACTTACCATCTACACCCAGCTTGAAGGTAAAACCAAAGATGAGCTCGAACGTATCATCCAAAAAGAACAACTAGAAGAGCCCATGAAAAATCATGTTGAGGCTTGGCATATTTTTGATCGAAATACTTTTGAAGAAAACCTATATGAAGTGCCCCATGATGCACTCGTCATCCTCGGCGCATATGGCCATGGATTGATTCGGGATATTGTCTTTGGCAGTAAAATGGAAAAAGTGCAATCCGTCATGCCGAACAACATGTTGATTGTCGGACCCAAATATATGGCAACAACTTAAAAATATTTCAGCCTATTCTCCAAAGAGTTCAAGAGAAAATGGCCATTTTTTCTCTCCTCCGAATGCTTCCTTTTGAGTATTTCATCTGTTGTTACCTATTTCGCGGTATACCCCCCATCAACGGCAAGTTCAGCACCGGTCACAAAGGCACTGGCATCAGATGCGAAAAACAGCACCGCCTTAGCAATGTCCACAGGCATTCCCAACCTTCCGATCGGATGCTGCTCTATAAACATGGCTTCTGCCTCAGCCACGCTAGGAACAAGCCCTTTTCGTTCAGACTCAAGAAACCCTTCGCGCATCATTTCTGTTGCAATCACCCCGGGATGTATGGAATTAATCCGAATGCCGTACTGCTGCTTACCGCATTCAATGGCCGCCGATTTGGTAAGAAGTTTCACCCCCGCCTTAGAAGCGCAATAGCAACTTGACCCCTCCATGCCAACCAATCCCCCCACTGAGGAAATATTGATGATAGAGCCACCCTTGCCGGCCATTCCTCCCGGTTTCATGGCACGAATTGCATGTTTTACTCCCAGGAAAGTACCTTCAAGATTGACGGCCATGATCTCTCGCCATTCTGTCAATGTGGTATCCTCCACAGGAATCATTTTGACAATTCCCGCATTGTTGACAAGGACATCAAAGCCCCCAAGGGTTTTCACGGATGTTACGACCACAGATTCCCATTGTTCTTCTTGAGTTACGTCAAACCGATGGAAAACCGCCTCTCCGCCAGCGCGGCATATCGCTTCTGCAACTGCTGTCCCTTCTGCTTCCAAAACGTCGGTCAACATCACCTTTGCACCCGCTTCAGCCAACACTTGCGCACAGGTGGCACCGATACCACGCCCGGCACCCGTAACGATAGCAACTTTCCCATCGAGTCGAAAATGATTCATTACTTGCTCTTGCATAATGTTTTCTCCCTTCGTTAGAAATGAGCGATCGTATTCACTGCGTTCTACTCAACAGGCTATTTCATATTTGGATATCTTGTTTCGATGTCTTGTTTCGATATCTTGGCCAGAATTAACCTTTGGATTACTTCATTTTAAAATGGCCGTATGAAGGATCTTTCTCCCGTTTTCCCCCGTTTGGAAAAAGGTCGTGCGGCGCCCAGGTACCCAGCGGTAGAACCGTGGAATAGGACCAGTCTATCACGACCTTTCGATGGGCAATCTTCCAAGCGCCATCCCTTCGCTCAAAGCGATCGAGATATCGATTCGGAACGATATCAACCCCACCCTCTGGATCAAACTTGCTGTTGAAGGAAAAACAATAAGTTTCAACCCTTGCCGTGTCCCCGTCAAGTTCAATGAATGTATTGGTGATAAAATGATGACAAATCGCTGAACTCTTATCCAATTCGTTTACGATAAAGTCAGCGAATTCCACGCCGGGTCCTTTAAACATCGGGCCATGATCGTCAATCCCATCAGGATGATAGGCGCTTTTGATCAGTTCCCTATCTCCTCGGTCAACCCCTCGGCAATATCGCAACAATGCCTGCTGAATTTCGATATGGGCACTGATAGTTTCCAGATCCATAAGGCACCTCCCTAATGTAGAGCTTCATTAAATGCAAATGGGTGTTTGGACACCTTATCCAATAAATGAACGGATGAACTGTTTAGGGTACTCAAGATTTTTTTACTGTGGTCGATATATGGTAAAGGAGCATAATAAAAATCGCTTATTGAGAGTTACATATGATTATCGAAAATAGCAACCTCCAAATAACGTGTACGCATCACCTGAGCCATAAAGAGAGTGAGAAAATCCTTCGCCGGGAAACAGTGTTGGATAGTAAAAGCGAGGCGATAGGAAAATTGGGCGACCGAAATAAAACCCAGGTAACAGAATTACCGGAAAATACTGTGGACGAACGCCCGGTGATCAGTATTACGCAGACTGCGAAGGCGTTGTCGATAGCCCACACTGCAGCGCAATCTACCGCTGAAATACTGGATACCGAATCTTCTGAATACGATCACGAGAACAAAGTAAAATTGCAGGTGTTGCTAAGAACAATCGAAAAAATGACAGGAAAATCATTTCATATTTCAGAAACGCGGTTCACACGTCCAAAGCAAGTGTCGCCCGCCGAAATGGAAAACTTGAATGCAATCGCACAGGGAGACATTGAAACCGGGCCAAATTTCTTAGACGCCGATACCCCGGATAATCGCATCCGAAAAACGGAAACCTACACCGAGCGGTATTATCATGAAGTGGAAGAAACCTCCTTTTCTGCCACCGGTATCATTACCACTGCAGATGGAAAGGAAATTACTATAGCCGTGGGGGTCACCATGGCGCGATCTTTTTTTGAAGCCCACGCCGACTACACTGTATCATTTGGTCCTGTTACGGATCCGCTCGTTATTAACTGGGAGGGAAACGCTGCAGATCTTACAGACACTAAATTTGCGTTTGACCTGAAGGGTGACCATCAGCAAGAACAAATTTCATTTGTAAAACCCGGTAGTGGGGGATTCTTGGCCTATGATAAAAATAAAGACGGGGTCATCAACAACGGCGGCGAACTTTTCGGCCCCACGTCAGGAAACGGCTTTTCTGAACTTTCCGCATATGATCAGGACCAGAACGGCTGGATAGATGAAAAGGATGCGGTGTATTACGACCTCTCAGTATGGTCAAAAAGCAATAGTGGCCAGGATTATCTCGTCGCTCTGGTGGATACGGGTGTCGGCGCGATCTATCTCAACGATATCGATACGCCCTTTCGGGTTACCACATCGCAAAATGAAACGTTAGGGCAAGTTCAACGCACCAGTGTTTATTTAAAGGAAGATGGCTCTGCTGGAACAATTCAGCAAATTGATCTTGCCACTTAGAAAAAGTTGTTTTCTTTTCAGGCCTCACCGTGTCTATCAATCACAGGAAGTTTTCCCGTTTTTTTAAAGTCATCTCAGGGACCGACTGCTGTCCATTTTGACGACCCGTCTCACCCCCTACCAGCACCAACAGCTCTTTCACATTATCTTTCATTTGAAATGCCTGGGCACTCATTTCCTCAGCAGCAGTCGCCGATTCTTCGGCATTGATGGCGTTCCGCTGAATGATCCGATCCATTTCCGATATGGCAAGGTTCACCTGTTCAATCCCTCTGGACTGCTCGGTGGATGCCATTGTGATTTCTTCCACCAGATTGCTGATTTTTTGACTAACCTCGGATACCATGGAGAAAGACGCATTGGTTTCCTGGGTCAACTTCGATCCATCATCGATCTTTTTGATATTGCTCTCAATCATGGCACCTGTATTCTTTGCCGCATCTGCCGCCCGTATGGCAAGATTTCTGACCTCTTCAGCAACCACAGCAAACCCTGCCCCGGCTTCGCCGGCACGGGCCGCCTCAACCGCCGCATTCAGCGCAAGCAGATTGGTCTGAAAAGCGATTTCATCAATACTTTTAACAATTTTCTGCGTGTCCGAACTGGCTTGTGAAATTTCTGTTATTGATTGATTCAGGGTTACCAAAGCACGGGTTGCCTCGTCGATGAACGATCCGGCCTGCTTCATAAGAAGGTCCGCTTCACCGGCATTCTCGGCATTCTTCTGAATTTGGATTGCCATTTCAGCTATGGAGCTTGAGGTCTCTTCTATGGAAACAGCCTGTTCGGATGCGCCTTCGGCAATGGCCTGACTGGACGAAGACACCTGGGTAGAAGCCGCAGCCACCTGTTCGGCCCCCTCATCCATTTCGGTTGAAATGTTTCTTAAAACGGAACAAATTCCCTTGGTGGTGAACACCGCAAATAGCAATCCTGCAACGATCGCAATGGCGCCTATAAAAGTTACCGCCCATTCGGTTCTCATTGCGGCATTCAACATGACTTGATTTGTCATGATGTTGGTTTCTGCCTCTTCGCGTATGCGTCCCAAAATATCCTGAACTTGATGAAGGGCAGGCAGGCTGACCTGGGCATAGATTCGATTGGCCTCCCTGACGCCTTGGAGCATATTTTCACTTTTCGTCTGCATCTTATCAATCGCTTCGGAAGTCTTAATAAAAGCCGGCATCGTCATGTTATCAAACACTCTTTTAGCTTGCGTCTGTGCTTCAACAAGCACTGTCTCAGCTTCAATCAGCTCATTAAATAAGGCGCCGACCTTTTCCAGTGCCGGCAGAGTTGAATTGACGTATAGGGCCTCTGCCTCCGACCGGTTACCCTCAAGCAAGGCATTTTCAACGGCAATGGCAGATTCGTGCAATTGATTGTGCGGGTGCTGTAAGGCCGAAACAATCTGATGCATCCTGGGAAACGTCTTTACCCACTTAGTGGCTTCATCGGAAACTAAAAATTTCCCAAACCTGCATTTTGCCGGATCCTTTTCAACCCCCAATGATTGGCTGCTCTGGATAATGCCTTGGGATACCTTGGCCGCCCATCGGCGGTGATCGTCTAAACGATCCTTAAGGACGTTTCTAAAACCTGGATGAATCTGCTTGTATAGTTTCTTTATTTCTATCACCGACGCATGCAATTGGCGATGGGGCTCAATGATGGTTTCGACAAATTCTGCCAACTCAGGCATGTTTGCTACAACGTCCTTCCCCCCATCACCATAGAGCCACCTACCCAAGCTGCATTTCTGATGGTTTGTTTCAACTTTCAATTCATCTAAATTAGCCAAAAACAATTGGTTGACTTGCATTACCCAGTGAAGATGGTCGGTTTTCTTCGCAGCCAGAAAACCCGGCAATTTCGTGTCAGCACTGCAAAATACATTTTTAATCTCTACCGCGGACTGGTGAAGATGATGGTGGGGTGTTTCAATCTTTTTTAACAACGGCACAAGGGAAGGCACCAGCGCTTCCGCCACCTTCCGATCTTCGCCATAAAGCCATTTGCCGAACCCACATTGATGGTCGTCGGTTTCAACCTGCAGCGCTGTAACCGCTTCATCCGTCAGAAGCGCATTGACCCTATTCACCCAATTGAGATGATCCACCTCTTTCTGGGCCAGCGTACCATCAATTTGATTCCCCAAAATAACCTTCTTAGCATCCGCTACTATTTCACCGATCCCGTCAACACTGATCAAACAGATAATGAATAAAATTGATAAGACGGCACCAAAGCCGATAGAAATTCTTTTGCAGATGGTCATCTTTTTCCAGTCCAATGTCTTTCTCCTCCTTGACTAATTGGCCTTAATTATTCTGGAATCGACTTTCAGAAATCATTAAAATCCGCATCATCCATGGGGATCACTGCTTCGGGCGAATTTTCTCTTCCGCCGTTGCCCTTTCGGCTTTTTTTAGCGGCCAACACCAAAGGAAGGTTCATCTCTTTAGGGGCGTAACCGCTTGCTCCTTTTAACAAATCATTCCCATTCCCCCCGTTTTGCTTTCTGCCTACCACGTTCATCAAATCAGATACAAACTTTTGCATTTGCTGGGCCTGGGCATTCAATTGTTCCGAAGCAGAAGCGGATTCCTCCGCATTGGCGGCATTCTGCTGAGTCACCTTATCCATATCGGCCACTGCCTGGTTTACCTGCTCGATGCCGGCAGATTGCTCGTTGGAGGCTGCAGCGATTTCTTCAACCAAATTGGCCACCTTGGTAGCAATTTCCATATTTTCCTTAAAGGCCTCTATGGTGGACTGGGTCAATTCGCTACCGTTGCTGACCGCTTTTAACGTATTTTCAATAAGATCGGATGTGTTTTTGGCCGCTTCCGCTGCCCGCATGGCCAAACTCCGCACCTCATCCGCCACCACCGCGAATCCGGCACCCGCTTCGCCAGCACGGGCCGCTTCCACAGCGGCATTTAATGCCAGAAGATTGGTCTGAAACGCTATTTCATCAATCGTTTTGATTATTTTGCTGGTCTCTTCACTAGATGCGCTGATTTCATTCACGGCCTTGGCCATGCCCCCCATATGCTGATTGACCTTCTCCACCACATGCTTGGCATCAGCCATCATGGCCTTGGCCTCATTGGCATGATTGGCATTCTGTTTTGTCATGGAAGACATCTCTTCAAGAGATGAGGAGGTCTCTTCGATGGAAGCGGCCTGCTCGGAGGCCCCTTCAGCTAAAGACTGACTGGCAGAGGACACCTGAACGGAGGCAGACGAAACCTGGGCCGAAGCTTCTGTCAACCCGTTGATAACATTATTGACCGGCCGGGTAATGCTGAGGATGATAAGCACCGCCATCGACACACCCGACACTAACGCCACCACCAGGCCAATAATCATGATGGTAGAAGCCCGCTTTAGTACATTATCCGCCTCCCCGGCAATTTCCAGGGTATGCTTGATGCCGGCCGACGATGTCGCTTCGGCGCTGGCCAGAACCGCCTCTCCCGCAAATCCCCGGGCTTTGTTGAGCTCTTCCCGGGCCAACCATTCATTCAGAAACTGGCTCATGGCGGCCTCATATTGCGTACCAGCCTTTTGGGTTGCGTCAAGTTGACGAATGTTGACATCCTTCCGGGTTATTGGCCGCAACTGTTCGAACATCTTTTCAACCTTTTGAAAATTCGTTATCGTAGCCGTTAAAAGTTCAGGGTCCCGGGTTGCCTGGGACTTGAAATTACCAATTCGGGTGGCATTGCCGATATCAATAATATCGTTAACCAACGTAATTTTGGAAAGCCGCTCCTTTAATTTGGCTTCGCCTGCCCCCTGTATAATCTCTTCCATCATGGCGATATTTTGAGAATCCAAAAACTCAAAACAATTTGTCATGTAAGTTGCCGCCGCGCTATCCATCGTTTTCCTGAGATCGGCCAGCACCTTGTTCTTGTCTACAGTCTCATTGGCAAGCTGCTCATAGGTAGCCACGCCTTTTTGGGCCTCTGGCACGGATTCCTTGAGTTTCACCAGGTGTGGTGAATTTTTCGCCAACGCCAGGGCCTCTTCAAGCCCCTTCTTTACTACGGTTAAATTTTTCATGCCCGTTTCAAGGTAGCTGTCCTCTTCCGAATAGGCATACCCCCGCATGGCATACATGGTCCTCAAAGAATGCCGTTCCACTTCATTGGCGACTTCTACTTCCGGAGCATATTCCTTCGCGAGTTTGGCAGACTCGGCAGATACCAACCGCATTTCATAAACTGCGATACCCCCAAGGATTGCAGCGATTAGAATCAAAAATCCAAATCCTGTGCCTATCTTTTGGCCAAGCGTCATGTTTTTCATTGTTGTCTCCAATCAATATAAATTTTAGGTTAACCGGTTATGCAGCCTGTTTAATGGCTGCCAATTCTTCCAAGCTCATCATTTTATTGATGTCCAAGAGAATTTTAACGCCGTCTTCCTTTTTGGCCATTCCCAGGATATATTCTGTTGAAAGAGCACTACCAAACGCCGGCGGATCCTCAACTTCATTTTCTTTAATGTTATTGACCTCCGACACCCCATCCACCACTACTCCGATCGTAACGGTTTTTGATTTCCCTTCAATTTCAGCCACAATGATGCAGGTACGTTCCGTATAATCAATGGCATCCATTTCAAATTTCAGCCTCAGATCGATAACCGGAATTACTTTTCCCCGCAAATTAATGACACCTTTCACAAAGGCATCGGTCTGTGGGATTCGGGTAATTGTCATCATGCCGATGATCTCTCGGATGCGCGTTATCTCCATGCCATATTCTTCACTATTAAGGGTAAACGTGAGATATTTTCCGGCACGATTTTTCATGGATTTTAACGGAGATGGGGCCTTTTCTTTGATCGCCTGTTTATTTTCACAAGCCGTTTGAATGCCATCGGTTTGAATTGTCTTTTCTCCCGTCATTGGTGACCTCCATTGATAACTTTTTGAGTTGACGAATCGACGCGGGCCAGTATGCGTTCAGCCACCTGCGCCACATCTGAGAAATCACTGTCCGTATAGCTGATAAATCTGGGGTGAAGCCTAAATGCACCTGCGATAGTGCCATATCCTCTGTCCGGCAGTATAATAATTGTTCGGACATGTCTGAGTAAGGCCCCAATACTGTCGATCGCCTTTAGCTCTTCCCGACTACGGATCAGTATGATGGATAATACAAGACCATTTAAAGGCTTTCGAAGACAGTTGGAAAAATTTTCGATCGTACGGCAGCGTACCATTCCCTGCTTCGATACTGCGTGGCAAATCCGATTTTGCAACCGCTTCCCTGTCTCACCTTCGGCCGCATATAGAAGTAGCTTCAATAGAATACTCCCAAATAATGTGTTCTCCATCTGACCGTTATCATCAGTTTTTTTTAATTTTTCTTCTACAATATGTGTGCCAGATGTGGAGCCAATCTAACGCATACAATAAAATGCAACGAACACAGATAGTTTTAAACAGGTCGAGAAAATCATGAGTATATTTTCTGAAAAGAATGTGTACGAGAAAATCGGAAAGTACGAAAAAATCGGACTTGTCTTATTTTTCCGGACAAATGTGAATGGAGGTTATGAATGGAATAGGCGGCCCTGATCAATGGGGATATTTATTCAGGATTCGTCTGAACGGTCCAAGACTTGGCGCACCATTTTTGCCATGTCTGACTTTGAAACCGGTTTCATCAAAAACCCCTTGACGCCATATATGCTGGTCTTTTTGGCACTAATCCGTTCACTAAACCCGGTACAGATGATCACCGAAATGTCAGGCCTGATTGAAATCAACTCCTTAGCAAGTTGAACCCCGGTCATGTTTGGCATGGTCATATCTGAAATAACCAGATCAAACGCAAAAGGTTTTGCCTTGAACACCTGTAGCGCATCTATGCTGCTGGTGCGTACGGTAACATGATAACCCAATCGTTCGAGAAGTTGCCTCTCAAGTCGTACAATCGGTTCTTCATCGTCCACCAAAAGGATCCGCTCACGGCCGGTTGGATATATTTCGATGCTATCAGCCACCATCGGTTCGGAATTTTTTTCAATCATAGGTAGATAAACATTAAAGGTCGTTCCCTTCCCCACCTCACTATACACCTTGATATCACCGTTATGGCCTTTGACAATGCCGTAAACCACCGAAAGCCCAAGCCCAGTGCCCTTGCCCTGTTTCTTGGTGGTAACGTACGGCTCAAAGATTTTTTCCCTCACGGAAGGGTCGATACCATGACCTGTATCTGAAACACTTAATGCAGCATATGGACCCGGCGGTAGCGTATTTCCGAATACTTCATCACCACCCAATACAATCGATTTTAATTGTACCGATATGTTACCGCCAGTTAATTCCACGGCATGGTAGGCGTTTGTAATCAAGTTCATTAAAACTTGATGAATTTGTGAAGGATCAACCATAGCCAAACCGCAATCACCGAACGTTTGGTGGTTAATGTCAATATCTGAAGGAAGGGTCGATCGTGAGAGCTTGACGACTTCCCCTATGATCTTCTGAAGCCTAACAGGGATTTTTTTATGTTCTGACTCACGGCTAAACGCGAGGATCTGCTTCACCAGATCTCTTGCGCGCATAGCGGCTTTAAATATCTCCTCAGCATTTTCATGGAGTAAACTTCCGTTCGGCGCGTCCTCCATTATAATTTCTGTTAGGCCTATGATAGGAAATAACAGGTTGTTAAAATCATGGGCAATTCCACCGGCAAGGACACCAATAGATTCCATCTTTTGTGCCTGCGAAATTCTTTTTTCAAGATCCAACTCCCTGGAAATGTCTCGCGATATCCATACAAAATTGCTGATTTTGTTCTTTTCGTCTTTTACTGGAGAAATGGAACATTCTGCCGTATAAAGTGTTCCGTCTTTTCGCTTGTTAATTATGCGTCCACGCCACGGCTCACCGGACAATATCGTTCCCCAAAGATCCTCATAAAATTTTTGATCATGATGGCCGCTTTTCAAAATCTTTGGGGAATGTCCAATAACTTCCACCACTGGAAATCCTGTAATTTTTTCAAACGCCGGATTAACAAACTGCATATTCCCAAACGCGTCTGTAATCGCAACGATTTCATTCGCCTGTTTAATGGCCAATAGCAATCGCTCGCGCTCTGCTTCCACTTGCTTCCGATCGGATATATTTCGCCCGATGCCCAAAACACCAACGATTTGGCCGTCTATAGTGCGCATGGGTGTTTTGATCGTTTCAAGGATCTCAACATGGCCATCTTCTGCAAAGGTAACAGTCTCTTCATTTTTAACAGGCCGCCCAGCCTCAATTGCGATTTTATCGTGGCTCCGAAAAAAATCCGCCAATTCTATATCCATGAAATTATAATCAGTTTTTTCAATGATGTCCTTTTCTTTTTTACCGAAGAAACTCTCAAATCGGGCATTACAAAACAAATAGGCGCCATTGGTATCCTTTAACCAAATAAGGTCTGGAATCGTATCAATCAGGGTCCTTAGATGTGATTTACTCTCCCGAAGCGACTCTTCTGCCTTTTTTCTTCGAAAAATGTTTATGATGAGAAGTGATACCATTGCTAAAAGAAAAGCGAAACTTCCAAAAACACCCCATATGAGCTTTCGATATTCCTCATAGAAGGAATATGGTTTGTTAATAACAATACTGCCCGGCGGCAAATCAGATAGTGGCAACCTCCACCTCATAAGCTCTTGATAATCAAACATATATGGATTTACACTCGCACTCATAACAGGGATATCAGATGGCTTTTTCCCATTGATAATCTGCAGCGCGTTCTTTGCAGCGATCCTGCCATGTGCCTGGCTGTTTAACAGTTTGCCGCCAACAATACCATTGCCAAGATACATGTCGATAATGCCATAGACCGGCACGGACGATATTGATGCGATGGCGTCTCCAAACTCATGAGGCGACAGATACTCACCCTCTTTGTCCCTGAGCCAAACAGCCAACAAGACAAGGCTCGTACTTGGCAGTGATTTTAATTTTGAAACAAGTTCATCATGTGTAACGTTTTTTCCTTCTAAGTATTCGAAGTTTATATTTTTGTAATGTCGGGCGACACCAACAATATCATTTAATTGCCCGGCACCTGTGGGGGTACTGTCGACGACCACCACTATATTCTGGGTAATTGGATGAAGCTTTAAGGCCAAGTCGATGGTGGGTTTAATGTCTAGCACCTCCACCACGCCCGTAATATTCGAGTTCGCTTCTATCAACTCCTTTTTATAATCATTAATCCCGCAAAAGGAGACAGGTGCGCTATGGAATATCTCTTTATGATATCTCACGACAAAGCGAAGTGCATTATCATCTGTCGTAATAATCGCATCAAGATGATGTTTCTTATACTTTAATTCATAAATTTGGCGAAGGTGGTCTATATATTCTTCGTTGTATATTCTCTTTGTGTCCATATACTCTACAAAGAGTTCGAGATCTTTAATCCCGTCATATAGTACTTTTTTTGCGGTAGAAACCTGAGAATCCGTCCATTTGAACTCCTTATGGTAAGAGTTTAGAATTAATATTTTTCGTATGGGATCAGCTTGAGAATATTCAATATTGAAAATGATAAGGCAAACAAAGACAGCGACAAACCAAAGTTTGCCTATTTTTCTGTAGTTCCAAACACCAAAGTATATCACGAAGCAACTCCAGCTAACCTAAATATAATATCCCGATTAAATTTTTATTGGGGTCATAGAGGCTGGTATCCCGCCACTCCACAATACGAAAATCACCCTGCTTGGTCAGAACTCTGGATTCGGAAGGGACTTCCAAATCCACCTTATTTTGTACCCTCGCCTTAAATCTATTTTGGGATTCAACACCATCCTGTTTGGGTAAGCATGTCTCAAACCAGTTTTGCCCGACAATTTCTGCGCCTTGATAGTTAATCATAAGGACTTTCCAAGCCGCCCCAATTCATCGGGACGATTGTTTTCCACACAGACATCAATTTCTCCCAGTTCAACTTGACGGGTTACCTCTAACAACTGCCTGATACCAGCGGTTATCACCTTCGCCATGAAAAAGGCAAAAATGGACCCAACAACAATGGCCAGAATTGTATAACCGATGCCGTCATAGAAAATTTTTCTGAGTCCTGTATGGAAAATCTTTTGAATTAAATTTTTTCAAAAACGCAACGACTGGCTGGTAAGTACCGTCTAATGCCGGCTCAAAACGAGACAATTCCATGCGGTCAAGAATAAGTCTGCCTTTTTCGGTATTATGTATATCAAACAAAATGGCCGTCACCTGATCAACGATTAGTTGGGGAACATCCGCCCGAACGACAAAACCATTATTGGGCAATGGCTCTGTCTGCCATTTCACCTCTAATGTATCCAGCAATTGTGGCCGTTCTTTAGTCAACGCCCGCCATGGGGGAGGCCATGTTGCCCCGGCATCCGCATTTCCATAAAACACATTCATGATGGAGGATTCCTGTGACCCGACATAATTTATTTTTATATCTTTTTGTATATCGATACCATTATTATTTAGAAAATTTTGTGGCATCATCGTTGCGACCAATGCCGTAGGCGCTGGAAATGTAACGGTTTTTCCCTTTAAATCTGATGGGTTGTTTATATTGCTGTTCTTTCGGGTAATAATAATCCCTCTGAAATTAGTATCGTCCCCCATTTTCCCGAATACGCGATAACCATGTTTTAGAGACAATACGGTTTGATAGGGATTCGGGAGCGCAAAGGAAAACTTACCGGCGTATAGTTTTTCATCAAAAGCATCATAATTACGGGAAGCTTCAATAACAAAATGGGCACCATCAATTTGTTCTGTTAATAGATCTGCAAGCGGGCCAAACACTTCCAGCAGGCGTTGAGGATTGTGCAACGGATGAACACCAATAACATAATGCGCCTTTTTTGCCACTGGCCCTTCACCATATTTGGGGGAATAACTGCCACGTTCGGATTTCTCGCAGGCAACCATCAATACTGAAAAAAACAAAACAAGTGCGATAAGATGTGGCTTTTCGACTTTCATATTCATCTTTTTTCTTAAAAAGTATCGTTTACTGAGTATGGTATCATATGTTTGATGGCTAACACCATTATAAAGAAAATTTTCAAATAATGGAGTTATCAACTGTAGCGGTTAAAATCTGGAAAATGTTTACTTGCGCATTCTTCACAAATGCTATGGGAAAACTCCGCAGCATAAACCGCCGAAGACGCATACAACCTGCAATGAATTAATAATAAAAGTAAAAAAACCAATAATGACCGATTTGTTATCATTTGTTTATCGATTCATCTAAGATGGTTCGAATCATTTTGGACAGATCTGCACGGCTGGTCGGTTTTGATAGAAACCCTCTAATACCAATTGATTTAGCCCGTTCCGAATCAATTTTTTCGCTAAATCCCGTACAGATAATGATTGGAATATCAGGCCTTATGGATATGAGCTCTCGCGATAGTTCAACCCCTGTCATAGATGGCATTGTCATGTCCGTAATCACCATATCAAACGCATCGGGGTTGGCCATGAAGGCGGATAATGCTTCCACACTGCTGGTTCTACTAATTACCTGATAGCCCATTTTTTCGAGCGTTATCGTTTCAATGTCAACGATCTGTTTTTCGTCATCCACAATGAGAATTTTTTCCTCCCCATTGCCATATTGAATTATCGTGTTTTTCATTTCGGGGATATGGGTATCTTCTGAAATCGGCAGGTAAACATTGAAGCTGGTGCCTTGACCAACCTCACTGTAAACGCAAATATCACCGCCATATTCCTTGACAATGCCATACACCACAGAAAGTCCGAGCCCTGTCCCCTTGCCCTGTATCTTGGTGGTAAAATATGGCTCGAATATCTTACCTATCGTTTCCTGATCCATCCCTATCCCCGTATCAGAAACGGTCACCAAGGCATACTTGCCTGAAGTTAACGACGCAGACCCTATCAGGTCGTCTTCGCTGATATGCTTTTCGTTCAGCGCTACCATGATCTTCCCCCCATTTTCTTCAACCGCATGATAGGCATTGGTAATCAGGTTCATGGCGACCTGGTGAATCTGAGTGGGGTCTGCAGAAACACTTCCAACTTTTGGTTTCAGATCACGAATGATGTCAATATTTGAAGGAATGGTGGCGCGCGCCAGCTTAATGGCTTCAGTTAAAATTGTCTGAATCCGAACCGGTATTTTCTGAGGCTTGGATTGACGGCTGAACGCCAGAATTTGCTGTACGAGTGAACCGGCCCTGTAGGCAGCTTTAATGATCTCATTCACTCTTTTACAAATTGTCTTGTCTGTTTTGTGATCAGTGAGAATCATTTCGGAAAAGCCGATGATAGGCGTCAGGATATTGTTAAAGTCATGGGCAATACCGCCTGCGAGGGCCCCTATAGCCTCCATTTTCTGGGCCTGGCGAGAGCGTGTGTCGACCTGTTTTCGCTCCGTGATATCCTGGGCAGTGCCGACCAATTCAACGACCCGCCCGTTTTTATCCCTCTGCGCAACGCATTTCGTATTGATGTACCGGGTTTCACCATCGGGGCGGATGATCTGCAATTCGAGATCATAGCCAATCCCTTCTGTACTTGCCTTCTTTACAGCCGAATTAAAACGGTTCCAATCCGAGGGATGAATGATCTTTCGATGCTCCTCATAATCGATTCCTGAAGGACTTGGTTCAAGGCCAAAGATATGGAACATCTCCTCCGTCCACGCTGATTTTTCCAAAACTGTGTCATACCACCAGCTGCCAATTTTGGCTGCATGCTGCGCTCTGATGAGTGCATCCTCACTTCTTCGAAGCTTTTCCTCAGCCGCTTTGCGCTCTTCAATTTCCTTTTTTAGATATCCTGTTTTTCTTTTAATTTCGCGCCGCAAACACCATACGCCAATTGCCGAAATAATAAAAAGAATCGGAATAATCGCAAAAAAAAGATATTTCAGGATCACTGAAAGAGGAACAAACGGCGGGGGCAGAATGGGGGCAAACCACTTGTCATAAAGCGCGTCGTAAAGGCCAATGGCGATAATGATGGACAGTCCCTCGTTGAGCAACGACTGCAGTTCATGATTGCCGTCTTTGACCGCAATACAAAACTTCTGTTCAAAGCCGTCAAGTGGCATGGAAATATACAGGTTGACTGCGCGTGCAGCCGCCGTCAGCAAATCAACCGACCCCCCTGCAGAACCATCTTTCAAGACAAGGGCAAGGGGGGGATCGTCAAGCTTGCAGGCGGACCTGAGGACGTGACGACCTCTTTTGACAGAATCGTTGGCCTGCGTTGGTACAGAAACCAGCAATATCAAGATTCCGGAGAGTAAATTCAACACAATATTAAATCGACGGCTGAACATCAAACAACCTGTTTTCATACTAAACTTCGGTTTCATCATCCGCTGATGATGATTCCATTATTATTCTAGAATCAAATCATTTTTCAAACAACTGTGATCAAACCATCTGATCAACTCATCAAGATTACAATAAGCATGCCAAACTCCAGGCCAGGGATAGCGCGAGCCAAAAATTATCATTAAACCATATAATTCAAATAGTTTTGGTTCGCCATGGAGCATATTTCGATTTTTTTAATGCTGAAAGGGTACGAAAAAATCGGAAAGTACGAAAAAATCGGATTTGTCTGATTTAATCGGACAGAATAATGACACGTTCAGTCAGTGGTTATCCTGTGGAGTTTGATCAATTCGTAATATCGCGATCGTGACAATTTTGAAATTCGGCAGGCCTCCTGAACATCGCCCTTGGTCAGATGCCATAGTTTTTCGAGGTATTCTTTTTCTGAACGCTCGGTGGCTTTTCTCCGATATGACTTGAAGGTTGGCAACGAAGAGACAGAGGTGTTCGCCCCTTCACGGAATGCCTTTTTTGACTGATGATCATCGACAGATGCCCGGGCTACTTCAATTCGGATATAATCCGGAATGTGCCAGGAAAAAAGCATCTCCTCCTCAATTGCTACCGAGACGGCCGACTCAATGGTATTGACAAGCTCTCTTAGATTCCCCGGCCAGGCGTATGCCATGAGCGTATCCGTAAAGTCAGATGAAATTCCTTTCATGCCTATGCCTTGACGATCGCAGATACTGGCAAGGTGGTGGGTGACCAAGGCCTTAATATCTTCTGAGCGTTTCCGCAAAGGAGGGAGTGTAATACTTAATGTGCGCAGCCGAAATAACAGGTCTTTTCGAAAACTACTGTTGCGGGTCATCTGATCCAGATCACGGTTCGTTGCCGACAACAACCTAAAATCACTTTTGCGCTCTTTTTTGCCCCCAACCGAACGATACCGCCGCTCTTGAAGAACCCGCAATAAAACTTTCTGGACCTTCAATGGAAGTTCGCCGATTTCATCCAAAAAAAGGGTCCCTTTGTGTGCCTGGGCAATCAATCCCTCCCGGGGGCCTTCAGCACCCGTATAAGCCCCTTTCTCATGGCCGAACAATAAACTTTCCACTAAATTTTCCGGAAGCGCCGCACAGTCAACCACCACAAAATGACCGTTTTTTCTGTCACTGTTATGATGAATCGCTTGCGCAAAAAGCTCCTTACCGGTACCGGTTTCACCCGTCAATAAAACGTTGCTGTCAGTGGCAGCAGCTTGGGCCACCAGGTCATAGCAAGCCTTCATTGACGTGCTGTCTCCCACGATGCCGTTCAGTTTTAGCGCCCGTGCAGGTGGTTGTTGCGTTTTTTTTAGACTCTCTCGGTATTGAAGAACCCGTTGCAGTGGCAATACGATTTTGCTGGTGGAATCGGTCTTTTGGATATAATCCCAGGCGCCGTTCTTGATCGCCAATTCAGCACCATCTGCATTTCCGAAACCCGTCATAATGATAACTTCTGGCGATGATTGTGTATTACGTATCTCGAACAAAACGTCCAACCCATTTCCATCGGGCATTTGAACGTCCAGGAAAACAACATCATAGGGCTCTGCAATGGTGGCGCTTACCCCGTCACTGAGCGTATGGCGGCAGTATGCCTCATGCCCCATTCGGCGAACAAGGTTTTTGAGCATGGTGCACATGGAAGTATCGTCGTCAATAATGAGAACCTTCGCCATTCTATATGACCTCACGTGGAATTTGTTGTATATTACCACAAAAATGTTATTTTTCAAGAGCGCCCTTAATTGGGAAAACTGTGTAACTATTTGCATAATACCACGGAAGTAATTTATAATTTGCAGTGGCTGCCATAAGCCGCAAATCATCGAGTTTTTTTGGGGGGGACTGAAAAATGCGGTTATGCTTGAGCTAACCAGAAAACTTTTTTGTACAGACGGAATGAAAGATGAAAAAAGAAGCCACAAACATTGCGTTATCGAACCGCATCAAAGAACTTGAAGCCGCACTAAGTAATTCCAAGAAAGAGCTCGCCACCCTCCGGGGACTCTTTGGTGCATTTATGGACGGAGCGGAAAGCGTCCTGGGACACCAAAGCTTTCTCGAAACCGCCCGAACCCTTTTTGATCTGTGTAAAGACCAGACCGGGGCACAAAGCGGATATGTTGCCCTGCTGAATGAAGAGGGTTCGGAAAATGAAGTCTTGTTTCTGGATGCCGGCGGCCTTCCCTGCAGTGTCAATCCCAACTTGCCGATGCCGATTCGCGGCTTGCGGGGCCAGGTGTATGCCACTTCTGAAACCGCGTATGACAATGATTTTGAAAACAGTGAATGGATGCGATTCATGCCCAAGGGGCATGTCCAGTTAAGAAATGTCATGTTTGCCCCCATGATCTATGACAATAAGACCGTGGGGCTCATTGGGCTGGCCAACAAGACTACAGATTTTGACGAAAAAGACGCGCTCATTGCAACCACATTCGGGAAGCTTGCTGCAATAGCACTCAGAGAAGCAAAATACATTGACGATATTCAGAAAACAGAAATATCATTAAGGCAGAGCGAAAAGAAATATCGAACCCTGGTGGATACCATGAATGAAGGTGTCTGTCTTCATGAGTTGGTATATGACGATCAAGGGAAACCGGTCGATTATCGAATTCTGGATGTAAATCCTGCCTATGAACATATTATCGGAGTTTCCCAAAATGAGATCGTATCAAAAAATGCTTCAGAAGTTTACGGAACCGGCGTACCACCGTTTTTTAATGTTTACGCTCACGTGGCCGAAACCGGAGAACCAACTTTCCTGGAAGTCTTCTGGCCGCCCTTGAAAAAACATTTTCTCATTTCCGCATTTTCTCCCCAAAAAGGACAATTTGCCACGGTATTTTCCGATATTACAGACCGCAAGCTGAAAGAAGAACAGCTTCGCACCAGTGAGGAATACCTTTCCGTAACACTCAATTCTATTGGCGACGCTGTCATCACCACCGACACTCTGGGCAGGGTCGTTCAGATGAATCCGATCGCTGAAGCTTTGACCGGCTGGAAACTATCGGACGCCAAAGGCCAGGACATCGAAAGCGTATTTAATATTGTGAATGAAAAAACCCGGGAAAAAATCGAAAACCCCGTCAGCAAAGTCATCCGAGAGGGGGGCATTGTGGGGTTGGCAAACCACACAGTGCTGATCGAAAAAAATGGGACCGAGTACTTCATTGATGACAGCGGGGCCCCCATTCATGATAAAAATGGTGAACTGATCGGTGTGGTTCTCATCTTTCGCGATATTACCGAACAAAAACAGGCCGAAAGGGAACTATCGGAAAGCAAAGAGTGGTATCAGCTTCTCTTTAACAGCATTAATGACGCTGTGTTCATTCACTCCATTTCGCCTGACGGCACTATGGGCAATTTTATTCAAACCAATAATGCTGCCTGTAAACAGTTGGGTTACTCGGCGAAAGAATTGATGCAGATGACGCCAATGGATATCGACGAACCTGGATCTTCAGATACCGCTGTTAAGGTGGTTCAAAGACTTTTAGAAAACAGGTCTGTCACCTTTGAAATGATCCACAAGAGTAAGGACGGACAAACAATTCCTGTTGAAATCAGCTCTCGCCTATTCACGCAAACCGATGAGCCCCTCGCCATCTCGATTGCACGTGATATTAGCAACCGCAAAAAGAATGCCGCCGAACGCGAGCGACTGATTACAGCCATTGAACAGGCTGGAGAAAGTATTGTCATTACCGACCCCGAGGGACGTATTCAATACACCAATCCTGCATTTCAGCAGATTACCGGTTATGCGCGTCAGGAAGTTGAAGGCAAAAATCCACGGTTTCTTAAAAGCGGTCACCATGACAATGCCTTCTATAAAGTATTGTGGGACACCATACTCTCCGGCAACCGATGGACCAACCAGCTTATCAACAAACGAAAAGACGGCTCCTTTTATACATCTGAGTGCGCTATTTCTCCGGTGAAAAATGAAATGGGGGAAATTCTCAATTTTGTGTGGATTGCAAAAGATATTACAAAAGAAGTCCAACTTGAAAAGCGAATCTCTCAGGCCCAACGGATAGAATCCATCGGCAATCTTGCCGGTGGTATCGCCCACGATTTCAACAACATTCTATTTCCCATCGTCGGTTTGTCTGAAATGCTCATGGAAGATTTTCCGGCTGATACACCTGTGCATGAAAGTGCCAAAGAAATCCATCGTGCGGCTAAAAGGGGAAGTGATCTTTCAAAACGCATCCTTGCCTTTAGCCGCCAATCCACCCATAAACTACCGGTCCGACTCCAAAAGGTGTTGAATGAAGCGTTAAAGTTGAGCCGCTCAACAATTCCCTCAAGCATCGAAATCATCCAGGACGTTCAGCATGACTGCGGCTTTGTCATGACCGACCCGACACAATTCCACCAGGTCGTCATGAATCTCATCACCAATGCCTACCATGCAGTTGAACAAACCAACGGCAGCATATCCATTCGGCTCAAAGAAATTACACTTGATCCCAACGGGTTGGCCAGAAGTACACTCACAAAGGGCCGGTATGTCAGATTAACGGTGGCGGACACGGGCTGCGGTATTGAGCCGGCCATTGTTGATAAAATATTCGAGCCATATTTCACCACGAAGGTGCAAGGAAAAGGAACAGGGCTTGGTCTTGCGGTTGTTTACGGTATTGTCAAGGAAAATGGCGGCGATATAAAAGCCTACAGCGAACCCGGAAATGGCACGACCTTCAGTGTATACCTGCCACGGATGGAAAATTCCCCAACATTTTTACCTGACCAAGTGGTGGCCCCTGACCAAACTGGAACAGAACGCATTCTGCTGGTGGATGATGAAGAACCCATTGTTCGGATGGAGAAACAAATGCTTGAACGTCTGGGGTACCAGGTTTCGGAGCGCACCAGTAGCACCGATGCCCTGAAGGCGTTCCGAACAAGCCCGGACACGTTTGATCTGGTAATTACCGACATGGCCATGCCCCATATGACCGGTGTCCAGCTTGCAAAAGAAATGAATGCCATCCGGCCAGATCTGCCAATTCTTATCTGCACCGGGTTCAGTGAAAGGTTAGACGAATCTAAAGTGAAATCATTCGGTGTGAAAGGCATACTGATGAAACCGGTGATTAAATCCGAAATGGCAAAAACGGTCAGACGGGTACTGGATGCGTCAAAACATTCAATCCCAAAGTAATATATTGGTCTTTTGGTTTTGCCCCGCCAGACTCAGGGAACGGCCTCCCATGTAAAGATGCTGTTGCTCAGCATCGCCTTGCAGGCGTGGGCGACCTGGACCGAAGCGGAATGAAAGACATTTATCAAGGCAAAGGTGAGGCCTGAAGCTGCTAGCATGGGAAGATAGGTTCTTTCCAGGAGCAATTTTTTCCCCTTTTCGCCTTGGCCGGTTGTCAGGTTTGAGATCCCTGCAATGGTCCGCACCGGGAACCCCAGCACGTCCGGCAAATCCCTTAGCAGACCCAAAATTTCAATGTCCTGGCGGTGGCCGTTGCCCCATATGACCGGTGCGATAACCGGATCAATGATCAACCGTTCAGGCGGCATGTCGGCCTTCTGGAATTCACTGAACAGCTCGATGGCAACCGTTATGCGCGCCATCGCATCGCCAGGCACTTGACTGTCGGGATAGAGAAGATATCCGATGATGTCCACATCGAACCGTTTCGCCAAGGGCAGAATCCGCTCCAGTTTGGCCGGCTCCAGGGAAAAACCGTTGATGATGGTTTTGTTTTGACACACCTGCAAACCAGCTTCCAATGCAATCGGGTTGGTGGTGTCCAAAAGAATTATGGCGTCGGTTACGGATTGCACCGTCTCCACGAGAAACGCCATCGTTTCTTCAGGGGCACGACGAAGCGGTCCCGAGTTGATGTCAATCGCATCCGCCCCGGCATCAATACATTTCTGGGTCAACTCTTGAATAGGAGCCGGATCCAGTACATCCACGGCTCGGGCAATGATTGGGTTCGTAATTTGAAGATTATCTGCGACAACTATCATATGACACATCCCATTCGGCAACGCCGGTTGAATGAATAACAAGGCAAGAACACTTCCGAAAAAAATAACCGTAACCAAAGTTGACACCGTTTCACCGCATTGGTAATGATGGGAATTATTCTTGCCGGAGTTGCGACTCTTGCATAACAATCTCGTTTTCTTTTTGGGTTATCAAGTAAAATAAAAAAAGTCATCAAATTTCCGGAGGAAATAATGAGACCCGCCTTAAATCCACTGGTATTAAGCCTAAAAGAGTCCGCAACATTGGCCATCAACTTAAAAGCCTTGGAGCTTCGTCGGCAGGGAAAGGATATCGTACACTTCGGGTTTGGCCAATCTCCGTTTCCTGTCCCGGAAACCATACAACAGGCCCTGCGGGACAATGCTGACAAGAAGGACTATCTGCCAACCCAGGGACTTCCGGAATTGTGTCATGCCGTGGCGAATTTTTATAAAAACCGTTTTGGGTACGATTTCAAGCCCCAGGACGTATGTGTCGGGCCTGGCAGCAAGGAACTGATCTTTCAGATTATCTACCTGATGGAAGGCCCCCTGCTGGTCCCGGTCCCGAGTTGGGTCAGTTATGGGCCCCAGGCGGCCCTGAGAGGCAAGGAAATCATCCCGATCCCCACCAACAGAGAAAACAACTATCGGTTGACGCCGGAGTTGCTGGACAGGGCCTGCTACAGCGCCGGTCAATCACAAAAGCTATTGATCTTCAACAACCCGAACAACCCAACCGGTGCTCTCTATCACGAAAATGAAATCAAAGCGCTTGCCGAAATCTGCAAGGCATACCAGGTCATCGTCATTTCCGATGAAATATACGCCATGATTGATTTTGACCAGTGGCCCATGGGCAGCCTGGCAACTCATTATCCCGAAGGGACGATCGTGTCCGGCGGACTTTCCAAATCGTTTGCAGCAGGCGGTTACCGGCTGGGCGTCGTGCTGATTCCGGACTCGCTGGAGTTGATGATGTCCGCCCTAAAGTCAGTGGTCAGCGAGACCTTCAGTGCTGTCAGTGCCCCGGTTCAACATGCGGCATTAAAGGCATATCGGGACTTCGAGGACGTGAAACCCTTTGTGGAAAAAACAGTCGATATTTATCGATATGTGACAAGCTACCTCCACAAGCGGTTTAGCGACATGGGGCTGAACTGCCCGAAACCCGCAGGCTCTTTTTATCTCTTCCCTGATTTTGAGAATTTCAAGGCGCCGCTCCATCGACGCGGCATTATTACCTCCAGGGCACTGGTGGATGCCCTGTTGACTAAAAACGGCATCGCTATCCTCCCGGGGTCTGATTTCTATATGCCCGCCACGAGCTTGAGCGCCCGGGTCGCCGCCGTTGATTTTGATGGCACTGAGGCACTGGAAACTTGGCCCGGCGCCAATCAGATTTCCGCAGACTATTTCCACCGGGTTTTCCCGAACATTGAACAGGGGTGTGACCGTATCGAAGCCTTTCTCAGTGGATTAACCAAATAGGCGAGCAAGCATCTATGCACCACAACCAAAATCATATTTTAGAAGATATCCTCGAAACGATTACAGCATCTGACAATCCGGATCAATCGCTGGACCGCATTGTTCGAATAATTGCCGATCGGTTCAACATCGATGTTTGCTCTGTTTATGTCTACAACCCCTATGTTAATAATCTGGTACTCAAGGCCACGGTCGGGTTAAATGAAGCATCGATTGGCATCATAGAAATGGATATTGATGAGGGCCTGACCGGGTTGGTTATCGAAAATATGGCGCCTGTTTTTATTGTCAATCCGGTAACCCATGAACGGTTTAAATATTATGAGGGAAGCGGCGAGGAAGTCTATAAGACATTTCTCGGGGTGCCGTTGATTTACCACAAGAAGGTGCTCGGGGCACTCGTGGCGCAAACACTGGCCGAAGAGGGCATTCAAAAAACGGACATCCATCTGTTCCAAAATATTGCCAGTCAAATTGCCGCCACCGTGGCATTTACCATTTTACAGGAAGATCGGCTGCAAACGAGTCCACCGAAAACACAGTCCGTGACCGATGAAACCACAGACATTACAGACAAGTCGCCCCTTCTGCGGGGAGAGCCGGCCTCCGACCGGGTGGCCTTTGGTTATGCCCAGTATATTTTTGAAACAATTGATTTCGACCAGGTCCACCAGATCGCCATCACAGACATCACCAAAGAAATAAAACGTCTGGAAAAGGCTTTTAAAAGCGCTGCTGCCCAGATCAAGCATGTTGCCGAACACACCCGGGGAATATCCGATCAGGAACGGGCCATTATCGAAGCACACCTCATGTTTCTTTCAGACCAATCTCTTCGAAAAAAAATTGTGACAAAAATCAGTCATAATCTCTGCGCCGAGTATGCCCTTAAGCAGGTAATTTTAGAATACGAAGAGATGTTCAAATCTATTGATGACCCATACCTGAGTGAGCGGTCTGCGGACATCCTGGACATCGGCCGCCGGGTTTTGGGAAATCTAGTTGGCATGAGTGGGGATTCCGACCAGGCATTCACCCGGGATACCATCATTGTTGCCTCAGACATCTCGCCAGTGGACCTCTTGGCGATTCGCCAACCGAATTTAAAGGGAATTGTTCTGGCAAAAGGGGGCAGGACCTCTCACACCGTCATTATGGCAAAATCCCTTGAAATTCCGATTGTAATCGGTGTGGAAGGCGTGCTGGACACTGTCCGAGTCAATGACTACCTGATTGTGGATGGGGTATCCGGTTTTGTATATGCCAACCCCACACCTGAAATCCGTCAGGAATATGAACGGCGCCAGGAAGAAAACAAACAGACGCTGAAAAAACTGGAAGGGTTGCGTAACAAGCCGGCGGAGACGACGGATGGCAAATTCATCCGGCTGGGGGCAAATATCGGTCTGCTCTCAGACATGATGCTGGCAAGGCAGTATGGTGCTGATGACATCGGCCTGTACCGGACCGAATTCCCGTTTCTGCTAAGAAAGGCCTTTCCGTCGGAAAATGAGCAGGTATCCCTTTATGAACGCATGCTGAAAAAATCAAATGGTCGCTCCGTCACCATTCGAACTTTCGATGTCGGGGGTGATAAGTTCTTATCCTATGTGGACTATCCCAAAGAAGACAACCCATTTCTCGGCTGGCGCTCCATTCGCTTAAGTTTAGACTTGGAGGATGTATTCAGAACCCAAATTCGGGCGATTCTCAGGGCCTCCGCCTTTGGAAAGACGAAAATCCTCTTTCCCATGATCACCAGCATCGAAGAAATCAGGCGCGTCATTTCAATTGTCAGCGAAGAAAAAGAATCGTTAAACCAGCAGTCGGTTGACTATGACCGTGATATTAAGCTTGGCATCATGGTCGAAGTACCGGCAGCGGTTCCAATTCTGGACCGCATGCTAAAGTACGTCGACTTTGTAAATATTGGCACCAATGACCTGATGCAGTATTTACTGGCTGTGGACCGGAACAATAAAAAGGTGGCCGTTCATTTTAACGTACTTCACCCATCCGTAATCGCCACCATTGATCAGATCGTCTCCGTATGCAACCGGTTTGAAAAGCAACTGTGTATCTGTGGCGAAGCGGCATCCGTCAAGGTGTGTATTTTCCTGTTCATCGGTATGGGCGCAACGCATATCAGTATGGTGCCCTCCGCTATCCCAGGGGTCAAACAGTTTATTCGTGCCATTGCCCATCAGGATGCAAAGGATGCTTTAAATGCATGCCTTCAGATGGAGGATGCAAAAGAGATTGGCGCTTATCTCAAAGAAAAGTTAGGCAATCTGATCACGTGATCATCATCAAATCATTTGTTGCCGCAAACCAGCTTAATTACAGAGCCTTCCGACGCTCCTGGTAATTATTCAACGCCAAATACAAGGCACCAATGGTCAGTTCTGCACAATGGAAGTGATCCGATGGCAGGGTTTCCAGATAATCGGCCACATCTTCCGGTGTTGTCTGCCATGCGTCCTCAACCGAAAGCCCTTCGATCAGATGTACAAGCGTATTGCAGCAGGCATTGGTATTCATGCACCCTTGGGCACGAAAGCCGGCCTGTAAAATTTTGTTGTCTTTTATTGTCAGAAATATCTCCACGGTATCACCGCAATCACCGGTGCGTTGACCATATCCATCCAGTTCGTCTGGCATTTCCCGAGGCTCGTGTTTCAATGCCATCTCAAGATATTGGCGGGAATGTTTGTTCCAAAAATCTGTTGCCACTGCTTTCATGATAATCCTGCCCTTTATTTCATAAAGGAATTTTTCTATCATTATGGGTGGTAATATTCAACATTCGTTTACCCAGTGGTTTCTTTTTTCTGGCTTTCGCTGGTCCCTTGGGTGTTGCTGAAAAACCTGACCATGGCAACGTCTGCTAAAAGGGCCCCGATGGTTTCGATGGTTTTCCGAAACGGCGTATTGCGTACGGTTTGCCACCGCTCATCACCGTCATAACGCTCTTTCAATGAAAGATTATAGAAAACAGGCAATTTTCGTTCCCTTAAGTTCACGGCATGTACCCGGAGCCAGGCTTCTCCACTCGGCAGGATATCTGTCAGATAGTCAACCACCACCTGACCGTTGTCAAAAATGGCTGTGGTCAGCTTTCGACCGGTATCAAAATTACCGATTGTGGCGTCCGGCACTACCTCTACCAGATTCCATCCGGCAAGAACAAGATCTTCTCCTATCTGAAGCGTACTCCCGCAAACCCCTTGCAACAGGTCGCCCATCACTGCGTTTTTCATGGTTGAGAGGGCATACTTGCCACGTCCGATAACGCCATCCGGCACTTTCTGAGCATCCGGCTGCCACTGGCCAAGGGTCAACACACTTCCTATTTTTTTTACGAAATTCCCAATGGACCGAAGGATACCCCCTTTTGTAACGGTTTGGATGTCACCGTTACTGTCCCTGTAAGCGCTTGTGGATCCCATGAACAGGTTCTTAACGCCGTTTGCTATATTGGCGATGCCATCGAAAAAATCTTTTCCAACCCGCCCAAGAAATGAGGTTGGTGCCGGCCCGTCACAACGGATACCCGAAGGGGTAATATCGCATCGGTCCCCCCCAGGGTTACTGAGAAGCTGATCTTCTTTGTATTTTTCCCACCCGCTCATTCGACTGGGGCCTGAAGATGAGAGGGGGAGGGAAGCAACTGTAGCGAAGGATGAATTCCCCCCCATTATTGCAGGGGGTTCAAGGGGCAAAGGGCGAGATGGGTTTTTCTCGCTGGCTCCCTGCGACGGGTTGCCAAACGCCACGGCAGCATCTAATTCTGCCTTAAACTCGGGACCCGCATGCGGGGTTCCAATATCGAGCATGCCCTTGTATTGTTTTGCGGCAAGCGTTGTGGTTATTTTTTGAAACGTCATTGATCCGTCATGTCTTTCGGCTTTGCAGCCATTTTGTATTTCACGGCTCGAACAAGTGTCCCTTAAAAATATGCAAGTTTAATACCATGACACACAGCAATCACGGAACAATGTAGATTGTTAATAATCCTGAAATGATAGAGGATGAGGTTTTTAAATACCTGTCAACGCTGTTGAGGTAGGAGAGGAAAAAAATGCCGATGATAGGTCACACTTTTGACGTGAGCGATCATTTTGATATGAGGGGCCGAAGGGTTAGCCGTGGGGCAGGGATATTTGGGCGTCCGTCAAAAGCCCTTATATCACCACGTTGCGACGGGAGATCACCCGGGGGACGATCCGTTGCCACATACAACGGATCCCCCAGGGTAGAAGCATCTTCATAGAGGCCCCCTGATCACAATCGGATACAAAACCAGAAGGACACATGTCGTTTTATAATGGTTTTAAACCAATTATTTCTCGTGCCTCGGCAGGGGTTGCAATCTCACGTTGCAGCTCCCTTGCCTGCCTTACCGTTCTTTCCACCAGTTGGGCATTGGATTTGACCAGCTCACCCTTGGCGTAATAGATATTGTCCTCCATACCGACACGCACATGGCCACCCATCGCCATAGCCATAGTGGTCATGGGAAGCTGGGCGGTTGCAATGGCACATACCGTATAATTTGAATCGGGCGGCAACAAGGACACACAGTGGGTCAGATTCTGCCAGGTCGGCAACATACTGCCCTGTCCTGGCACACCCACAACGTAGTTGACCCAGTATGGCTTTTCCAAAACGCCTTTCTTGATCAACAGGTTCACATCCTGCATCATGACACCGCTGTATACCTCCAGCTCAGGCTTGACACCTTTTTCCCTCATTTCACGACAAAACCATTCGACTTCATTGGGTGGATTGTTGGCCAGGAAGTATTTGCCATCTTTAAATGGACCCGCCTGGAGAGTACCCATATTCAGGGATGCCATCTCCGGACCGGCATCGATCGCCCTGAGCCTTTCTTCCGGGGTCATGCCCTGTGTCCCGCCGGTTGTAAAGTTGATGATTGCATCGCACCCTTTCGCCCGAATCCCCTCTTTTACGCGGCGATAAATTTCAGGGTCCTGAGTCCCTTTACCGTCTTTGTCCCGTACATGGATATGAATCATTGCAGCCCCGGCATTCCAACAAGCTATTGCCTGTTCAATCTGTTCTTCGGGCTGCTCCGGAAGGTTGGGATTCGATTCTTTCCCATGCCCTCCACCGGTAATTGCGACTGTGATAATAAGCTTGTCCATAGTTCCTCCTCGCTGGCATTTTAATTCAAAGTGACGGGTATCCACATATCGATTAAAAACAAAATATATTTGTTCATAAAAGACAATATTGATAATTGCAATAGTTAATCATGGAAGCGCCGCCCGTCATTCAACGGCGTTAGGCAGCGATATTGCCTAAGAGAACGGAACCAAAGGGATTGAGAAGATGTACCAATCGAACTTTACTTGATACTTAAATCTTAGAACTTGATGAATTCGGCTTTTTACGAATTCATCAAGGATGAGCAGTTCTATAATTTACCATTTGTTTTCTATGCAGATAATTCATCTTCCTCTTTCGGCATGATCAAATCAACATCGTCAAGCAGTAATTCCATAGAAAGCTCTTCTTCAGTATCGTCATAGAGTGTGGTGACAGCTTCGGCGATTTTCATCATATGAGGGCCGATGGGAAAAAGATTTCGCCGGCGAAGCGTCCTGATTAGGGTATCGTTCCCCTGTGAAATAGCGTTGACAATAACTGTGCCGTCGTAAATCTCTTCACAACGAAAAGAAAAATTTTCTTCTAATACAACCACCGGAGCGGTTTTCTTCTTTATCTCCTTATCAACAACGGCATATTCTTTAATCGTAAGGTTTTTCCCCCCGTTTGAATGAGATATTATGTATTTTTGACGCATATCTATTCTCCCTCTATAGACAAACAATTTATAGGTATAAATAAAAGATGGACAGTCAAGAATGACGGCAATCGTCTTGCCACACATCAAAATCAGGTAGCGTGATGTAAATATAAAAAGGAAAGGAGCGTGGAAAGATTTCAAATTAAAGGGCACTCCTTTTGATAAAAGAAGTGCCCTTTGGGGTCTTATTCCAGCGTACTAGATGACAGTAACATTTTTAGCAGAGGGGCCTTTTTGGCCTTGCTCTACTTCAAAGGTCACGCGCTCGCCTTCATTGAGGCTTTTAAAACCGGTCGCATTGATTGCTGAATGATGCACAAATACATCCGGTCCGTCTTCCTGCTCAATGAACCCGAACCCTTTTGAATCACTAAACCATTTAACTGTTCCATTCGTCATAATAACATCCTCCTTTCTTAAAAATTCTCAATGTCTCAAACTGGAGGATGCTACGTTTTGATGATTTTTTCCTTCAGTACGAAACGGTCCTGACAATGCATGTCAGGTCTGTATTGATTCGAGCAATATAAGCCCTATTTCAGCAAAAAGCAAACATTTAATTGACTTCAGCTGAAAATTATTAAGGCTGATTCCGTAAAGCCCCAAAAGCCGTTTCCCCTATCTACACCGACAAGCGTCCTTGACATTACAGCCTTTATGGTTAGGTTTAATGCATATGTCACTTTAACCAAAGGAGATTCTTATGGAAAATGTAAAGAACGGCCTGTTTGTCAGTGTCGATTACAAAGGTACGCTGCAAAACGGCGACGTTTTTGATACCAGCGAGGGCCGTCAACCCCTTGAGGTTCAGATTGGTGCTGGCCAGCTGATCAAGGGGTTTGAAAAAGCGTTAATGGGGATGGCACTCAATGAAAAGAAAAAGTTCACCCTTGACCCAGAGGACGCTTACGGTCAGCGGGACGAAGGACTGACCCGATCTTTTTCGAAGTCTGAAATACCGCCCAGCCTAAATCTGGAAGTGGGGCAAACGGTTGCACTTCAATCGCCACAGGGCCAATCGATTCCGGCAAAAGTCACCCAGGTTGACGATGAATCGGTTTCCGTCGACCTGAATCATCCCCTCGCCGGCGAAACCCTGACATTCGACATTGAAGTGGTTGCCATTAGTGACGCCCCCACCCAAATGCCGGCCGGATGTGGCACCGGCTGTGACTGCGATTCCGGATGTAACTGCGGTTGTTAGCAATATCGCAGAGCCCTTTCTTATAGCTTTAACGCAGCACGCTGCATTTTTTGCCTTTGTTTACTATCGGCTCAGGATCAGCGTGTTGCTTTGCTCAGAAGCTATCCCCCCCCCTTCCATAAACAACCTTGTCTTTGCACCCAAAATAGGAAGCCGTTTGCGTCAATCTGCGACCTGATGTATGAATATAAGCCTAATTCGACTAAGCCGGAAGTCGTGAGTCAACAGGCACAACCCTCTATAAAGATGCACGCTTTCGGAGATCATGGTTTATGCCCGGTTTTTAGGGTGCTTACCTGCGTGTATGTTTCTGATAAAGGGCCTAAACTTGGACGGCTTGACAACTGCCATTCATCCAAAGGACAAACATGATGACAACACCCATTGACAATTCAAAAAAAGAAGCTTTTCAAAACAAACTTGTGGAAATCCTGAACCAGGGGGCGTTAAACCTTGCCATGGGTATCGGGTACCGGGTGGGACTGTTCGAAGCGCTTGACACCTTCGAATCACCGGCATCGGTTGCGCAAATTGCCCAAAAGGCAAGGCTATCTGAACGGTATGTGGCGGAATGGTTGGGGGTGATGGCAACCGGAGCGGTGGTTGACATTTCAAAAGCACCATCTGGTGAGAACCTGTTTTATCTGCCCAAAGAACATGCCGCTTTTCTGACCCGACGGGCCGGTTCCGAAAATATGGGGGTTTACACCCAGGAAATCCCGTTATTATCGGCCGCAGTATTTCATGGCATCGTGGATGACTTCCGTAATGGAAACGGCCTGGCATATGAGCATTACAATCACTTCCATGCATTTATGTCTGAATTGGCCAATGCCAAACATCGTCTCGTTTTAGTTGAACAGTTTTTACCCTTTGTTGATAACGGCCACATACTTGAAAAATTGCAACATGGTATCCGCGTCTGCGACATCGGATGTGCTGAAGGGATCGCCTTGCTGCTCATGGCCGAAGCGTTTCCCAATAGCGAGTTTGTCGGCATTGACATCGCCACCGAATCGATTGAAAAAGCACGGAAAGCAGCCGCATCTCTTAATATTTGCAACTTAGAATTTATCGTTATGGATGCCGCTGACCTCGAAGGCAAAACAACGCACCATAATTCCTTCCATTATGTAACGGCCTTTGATGCCATTCATGATCAAACTCAACCAGCAGCCGTATTGAAGGGCATTCGAAACAGTCTCAGACCGAACGGTGTGTTCTCGATGGTAGACATTGCTGCCAAAACAGATGTATATGAAAATTTAGAAGAACCCATGGGGCCCTTTCTTTATGCAGTGAGCCTGATGCATTGCATGCCGGTGGGACTTGTCGATGGCGGTGCAGGGCTTGGTATGATGTGGGGGCGGGAAAAGGCACTGAAAATGCTCAACAACGCGGGCTTTTCAGAGGTGTCCGTCGAAACAATTCCGGAAGACCCTTTTAACGATCACTTTTTTTGTCGAAAATGACAAGTTGAATTTGATAAATAAAATTCAAACCTGCATTCTGCACCCTATCCTTCATCTATAGAGCATCATGTAGGGTGCAGAATGTTTATTGTTATTTTTTAATCAACAAGCACAAGACCAACCAATGTTCCATGGGAAAGATTTTCTGGATTGCAGTCCATGCCTATGGGGTAAATATCCCAGCCCGCTTCAGCCACCATCCGATAAACATCAATGCTGCTACCTTCCATAGACGGTCTTGCACGCAAAGGAAATCGACATGCCTCTCCCTTTAACACAGCGCATTCTGCGAAATGGCAAAATATGGCATTGCAGTCGCCGGCCCCAAACCCCGTTGCATGATAATGCCCATCGTAAAAAGCCTGGGATTCGACTTCCGTAACAATATCGTACATTTTTCGATACTTCTTTAAAAGGGTTGAGAGGGTTTTCGTAAAGCCGATCTTCCCATCCTTTTCAATCACTCCCAGCCCTTCCCCACAGATGGTATCAGACGGAATCTCCATTTTACATAGTAGCGCATATTTATAATTGCTTACCAGTTTCGCCACATAATCCGGCTCTAAACTATAGGGAGGACAATTGGCACACTTTCCCGACGAAGGACACCTTGGAATGAGACATTTATTACGAACCCTCATGTCCACACGGACCTTTTCTGAGGGCACAACGACAGCGTCCTTAGCCCCCAGTTCAATCGCAACCTCTCGATACTTTTCAAGATCTTCTACTATCTCGGCTTCAGAAAAGATTTTGATCTTCTTGGGTTTCTTATCGTGCATAATACTTCCTCCTTAAAAGTTAGTAATTTTCGAAACAATCCGTCTGCCTTTTTTGAAGTCTATTCCAGGTTATTATCTTTATATCTCATACGGTAGTGAACGATTACCTCAAGTGGATTTCATGCAACAAATGCAGACTTTATGCCAAAGTGCAGAATTCTTATTGTTGGCAATATATTATATTGTATTTATAACATATTGATTCATTCGAGCTGAAAATTACGCAGTAAAAAAGCCAACTCCAATTAACCAATAATTGATAATTCACAATATATTGAGAAAAATTGACTCGAAACGAGGAGGGGTGCAAAATGGCATCGTCAGATGCTCATACCCGGCTTGGCGCATTTCCAAACCGAGTATAATTTTATTCAACGGCCTTTGAGCTTCTTTTTATGCCAAGTTTTTCCATTCGATAACTCAGCGTGGATGGCTTGAGCCCGAGGATCAAGGCGGCACCTCCCGGGCCAGATACGCGCCAGTTTGTCTTCTCGAGGATAGTAATAATATGAGAACGCTCTATTGCATTTAGCGTTAAATCCGTGTCTGACAATATGGGCGATTTGAAATCGGCCAATTTATCGTAAAGTCGAAGGGATGTGCCTTGGGTAATAATAACAGCCCGCTCAATAACGTTCTCCAACTCTCTGATATTTCCCGGCCAGGCGTACGTCTGCAGTTTATACATCAATTTTGATGGAACGCGTTCAATCGTCTTCCCTATCTTTCTTGCAGATCGGTTTACGAACTCATTCACCAACAAAGGAATATCTTCCCTGCGTTCCCGAAGCGACGGCACCCTTATGGGAAAAACGTTCAGCCGATACCATAAATCTTGACGAAAGCGTCCTTTTTTAACTTCTTCTTCTAAATCGCGATTGGTCGCTGCAATAATGCGCACATCAACCCCAATCGTTTTTGATCCCCCAAGCCTTTCAAACTGCCCTTCTTGAAGCACCCTGAGCAATTTGGTCTGGGACTCCAGAGGTAATTCTCCAATTTCATCCAGGAAAAGAGTACTTCCATTGGCCTGCTCGAACCTGCCAACGAGACGCTCATTGGCATCGGTAAAAGCGCCCTTTTCATGCCCGAACAATTCATTTTCAATCAGGTTTGCCGGAAGCGATGCACAGTTGACCTTGACCATCGGCCGATTCTTTCTTGGGCTCGCTCCGTGAATCGCCCTTGCCACCAATTCTTTACCCGTCCCGCTTTCACCGAGTATGATAACCGTATTATTGAGGGGTGCAATTTGGCCGATTTTAAGAAACACTCGTTTAATCGGATCGCTCTTACCAATCATTTGATGACAACCGTACTCTAAATCGATCTCTTCACGAAGGTAAACGTAATCCGCCTTTAGCTGATTTTTCAGTTTCTTAATTTCCTTAAACGCTTGTTGGATTTTATTCTCTTTTTCTTTTCGTACCGCCGCATTCGCTATAACCTCTCCCAAAATTTTAAGTCGTTGAATCTGTTCTTCGGACCAGGTCCGGTGAGACGTCTGAGTAGAAATCGATATACACCCCACAATTGATTTACCAACTGATAATGGTACGGCGATAACGGATTTGATGTTCAGTTTTTCAAGGCTGCGTTTGTCAATTGAAGCTTCCGGCGGTAAATCCGCAAGGGTTTTGAATTGGAAACCTTCTCCCTTTAAAAATTTGCTTTTAGACCATGGAAATAATGTTCTAGGATTGTTTACGACCTGATCTAGCGCCTCTAAACTTTTTGAAGCCCACGATATGATAATATTGATGTCACGTTTTTTTTCGGTAAAAAGTCCTATACTACTGAGAGGGACATCCATAAAATCCCCAATGAGCCGAAGCCCTTTTTTGATGTGGGCATCAAACTGGCTGGCGGGAAGGTCCGTAAACAAGGAAGAAATCTCTGACAGGAGGGTCTCAAATTGGAGCTTATCTTCGAGAGATTCTTTAATCATTCTATTTTTAAGAACCTCTTTTTCCAACGCTTTTATACGCGATTTTGCAATAGCTAAATCATCTATCATCAATTTCATCAAGTTCCTCCCACCGCTGGTAGGCCGCCTCACAGGCTTTTTCCACAGCATCGAGTCTTGATTTTATGGCCGCAATCTCTTCTTTTTCTTTCTGATAAAACAAAGGATCCGACATGGTCTGGTATAGTTCTTTTTGCTCGGTTTCCAGGATCTCAATTTTCTGTGGCAAGCTCTCCAGCTCCCGTTTTTCCATGTACCCCAGTTTTTTAATCACACGATGAACCGTTTTTTGTTTGCTTTCTTTCGGTTGGTCCTGTTTTTTGCACTGAGGCGCCAAGCTTGACATGGTGGAGCGCTGAATGAGCCAATCGTCGTACCCGCCGGCATATTCTAAAATGCGGCCATCGCTTTCAAAAACAATTGAACTTGTGACCACATTGTTTAAAAATGCCCGGTCATGACTGACCAACAACACGGTGCCATTGAACTCGAACAACAGGTCTTCCAACAGCAAAAGCGTTTCCGTGTCCAGATCATTCGTGGGTTCGTCCAGGACCAGCACATTGGCCGAGCGTGTAAAAAGTTTTGCCAACAGAAGCCTGTTTTTCTCGCCTCCGGAAAGAACATACACCGGTGTCCGACACCTTTCCGGTGAAAAAAGAAAATCCTGAAGGTATGAAATCACATGCCGCTGTTTACCATTAAAAACGACAAAATCATTTCCTTCACAGATATTGTCCCGCACCGTCTTATTGACATCAAGCTGCTCTCTCAACTGGTCAAAATAGACGATCTGAAGATTGGTGCCATGTCGCACCGTCCCCTTATCCGGCGCAAGTTCCTTGAAAAGAATTTTCAGGAGCGTCGTCTTTCCGGCACCGTTGGGCCCAATGATCCCCACCCTGTCGCCCCGCATGACGACCGTTGAAAAATCATTCAGCACGCGATGCCCATGGTAAGCCTGATGAAGGCGCTTTGCCTCAATGACCAGTTTTCCGGTCTTTTCCGCCTCCTGCAAATGAAACGTTACATTTCCGGCTTTTTGTCTTCGAGAACGATATGCCGCTCGCATCTTCTGAAGGGCCCGCACACGCCCCTGGTTTCGAACTCTCCTGGCCTTGATCCCCTGACGAATCCAGGCTTCCTCCTGGGCCAGTTTTTTATCAAAAACACCTGCCTGACGATCTTCCGCAGCAAAAAGGGCCTCCCGTTTTTCAATAAAAGCATCGTAACCACATGGAAAAGACAAAATACGGCCCCGCTCCAGCTCCACAACCCTTCCGGCAATTTTTCGCATAAATTCCCGGTCGTGGGTCACAAATAGAAGGGTCTTGACATGTTGAAGGATGAATGCCTCCATCCAGACAATGGTATCTATATCAAAGTGGTTTGTGGGCTCATCCAACAGGAGGATGTCCGGCACATTGGAAAAAGCCCGGGCAAACAAAACCTTTCGCTTTACGCCGGCTGACAATCCTGAGAACCGTGCTTTCGGGTCAAGCTGAAATTGAGACATGACAGCCTCAACCCGATGCAATAGATCCCATTCGTTGAACTCCATCAGCCGCTGATGAAGTGCCCCCTGATGCTTACCGGTCTTTGTTTCACCACCACTATTTTCGGATAATTTAAGATATTCAGAAAGCGCCGCCCCCTTGTTGCCAAGGCCCTTTGAAATGACATCGAACACGGTACCGTCAGTGTCACCAGGGACTTCCTGGGCCAATGAGGCGATCCGAACCCCCTGCTGCCGGACCACCTTTCCTTTGTCGGGCAGCATCTCCCCGGCAATTAATTTAAGCAGCGTCGATTTCCCAACACCATTTCTGCCCACCAGGCAAACACGCTCTCCTTTTTCAACCTGTAGTGAAATATCTGCAATCAGAGGCGGATGAGCAAATCCCCAACTGATGTTCTGCAGGCTAACCAATGCCATGGTTGTTCCTTTTCGATCCGTTTAAAGCGTTTTACAATGAATGAGCCGTCATAAAGCGTAATTTTTATCATCACTTTGTCATGAAAGTAAATATGAAGTGTCCGGAATCGACGGATCGGAAAATATGTCGATCGATATAACGCAATATAGATGTCAAAAAAGGGCCATTCCCTGGCATAGACATTGCTCTTATGTAATCCAGTATCTAAAAACCAATTTGATTTTCAATCGGTTGTTCTCCCCCCCGGTCAACGTATTTAAGGCATATATGACCAGAAAAAAAATCGGGAGGCCCGTCTCATGGCAAAGGCATTGACGTATCTTTTTATATACTTGTTATAAAAAAACACACCCTCCCCTTGGAATAAAGGAGCGTCTACTATAATGCAAACGAAAGTGCTGGTGGTTGATGATACGAATGTGATTCGAAATGCTATTTCAGAATATCTGACGGGCCTGGGCCACGATGTAGATACAGCGGGAAGCATGGCTGATGCCATGGAACTTATGGAGGCAAAGCGCTATAATATCCTTATAACAGATCTATACATGCCGGATCTTGGCTACAACGCAGAAAATGTCCTGTTTCTTATAAAATACATAAAAAAACACATCCCTGGCATTGAAGTAATTGTAATGTCGGGCGACCCCTCAATCGAAACCAGCCTTTCGGCCATAAAACAGGGGGCCTTCTATTTTTTTTCCAAACCCTTTGCCCTTGCCGCCCTAAAGGACAAAATCAATATTATCAAACACAAACAATCAAAAACAAAACAAACTAGATCCCACCATGCCATGATACCACAAATAGGCAGCCGATTGCCGAGATGGTAGGTTTTTTGCAAAATCGGCTACTTGCGGTTTCACACAAAGGTTAATGTCTGCCAAACGGATGGGTGATGGCTTGCGAAGATGCCCCCTTTCAAAGCGGAAATGGCCATGACTCCTCAAAAATCAAGCCATTGTATGGTTATAGCTTTGGCCTATCATATTCCGCCAATTTCTTTATAGTTGCATCCCTATAAATCATTCATACGTTAGAGCATGTGGTCCTCTGAAAAAAGGGAATGAACGGTTCCCAGAAACAGCATCGCCATAAAGGCCATTATTCATATACCAGTTTAAAAAGGGAGGAACCTGTTATGGAAACCCAACTGGACAAGGTCATCAACCATATGACGGAAAAGTATCGAAACAACATTCTGGGCAATTCGAGACATTACATGGAGGTCAGCATTGGCAAAGAAGCCGAAGAGATGGGCTATCAAGGGATTCAGGATAAATATTTTCAAGCGTACGCGGTGGTACCGCTCAAAACGGCAGTCCGGGGGATGAAAGTCCGAATCGACGGCAGAACTTTTGTGAATTATGAGCAGTTTAAATCCGGTATCGCGGTTCCAGGCTATGTTGCAAAGGACTCTGGCTTGCCTCACGAGGTTTATGTTCCACACGATAGCATGATCTGCAATTTTGCGTAGGGCGCATCAACCGAAAGTGGTTTGTTATTTTGGCTAAAGATGCCAATTTTTTAATTCCGCACTTTGAAAAAAATTTAAGACATCCCCCATATGGGTGATGTCTTTCCATATCGTGTGTATTATGTTCTTAAAAAAAGAGAGGAGAGATAAATATGGCGGAATTTAAAAACGTTATGGAAATATTTCAACATCTTGAAAAATCAAATTGCAAAAAATGTAATGAACCGACATGCCTTGCATTTGCAGCGGCGGTATTTACGGGGAAAAAAAAATTAGAGGAATGCCCCCGCATCGACCAAAATGTTCTCATCAAATATGGGGACAATGGTCCGTCCCGGCCTGGCATCGAACAGGACCAGGAAAAAATGGTTGCCGCTTTGAAAAAAAAGGTCGCCAATATTGATCTTCTCGCTGTTGCCGATCGTATAGGGGCACGTGTAGCCGGGAACAAACTGGCGATTCGCTGTCTTGGAAAAGAGTTTTTTGTTGATGCACGTGGTAACATCACCTCAGATGCCCACATTCATCCCGGGGTGACGATCCCAATTTTAAATTACGTGCTGCATTGCAAAACAGAACCAACCAATAGCCAGTGGACCCCCCTTCGGGAGCTTAAAAACGGGGCCGCCTATGCCCCGCTCTTTGAAAAAAGAAGTGAAACGCCTTTCAAAAAAATTGCAGATTCCCATACGTCCCTATTTAAAGACCTGATGCATTTATTCAACGGAAAACCGGGCGGTGAATATGAAGGGGCCGACCTTTCGCTCGTATTGTATCCCTTACCGAAAGTTCCGATGTTGATTTGCTACTGGCAACCGGAAGACGGTCTTGACTCGATGCTGCACATCTTTTTTGATAAAACCGCCGAAAAAAATCTGAATATAGAATCCGTGTATATTTTGGGCGCTGGATTTACACAGATGATTGAAAAATTAGCCGCCCGCCACGGTCTTTCGGGGTAATGTAAAGCACCTTGTAACGCCTCTCTTTTCAAAGGACCTCTGGAAAGGAGTTGCGTATTATTTTGCGGGCAAATAGGTGAGAAACGATTGCGGCACTCCAGGTAACGCCGCAAATCCCCCACCATATCCCCCAAAGCCCAAAATCGAGATAGATTGCAAACAGCCAGAAAACAAGGGCTGGTGCAAAAATCTGACGAAAAAGTCCGATATAGACCGCAAACATGGGTCGCTTCATTCCCTGAAGGGCCGATACATTTACAAATAAAATCACATAGGCCCACAGCACCAGGGCGTCCACCTTTAAATAATTCATGCCAACTTCAATCACCATTGCATCCCGTGAAAAAAGTGACATCAGCCACTCAGCGCCGAAAAAAACAATAATCCCCGCCGGCAACAGGATGCGGCCACCGTACTGGACTGCCAGGGCGACCGTTTTTTGGACGCGGCCTCCCAACCTAGCGCCGCTGTTTTGAGACACAACCGCAAGGGTGGCGACATTCAAACCAATCGTTGGGAGCAGCACCAGTTGCTCAATCCTCACAGCAATGCCGTAAGCCGCCACCGGTTCTTTGCCGAATTTACTGACAAAGTAAGTAATGACAAAAATGCCCATACCAACTGTCGCCAAACTGAAAGCGGCCGGAAGTCCCTGGCGTAAAATTTCAAGCACTGGCTTTATGCGGAGACCAAAAAATGAGGCTTTAAAATGTTTAAAAATACCAGACCGAAACGCCCTGTATCCAAGGTAGAGGGCACCACCCATCTCACACAGCACGGTCGCACTCCCAATACCCGCAATACCAGATGCCGGCAAGCCGAATCCGCCGAAAATAAACCACGGATCCAGCAGCATATTGGCAAAAAAAGCCACTATCAAAAAGTTCCGGTTGGGCCTAGCATCACCCAGTGCAGTCAGTATACCGTTAAAGACAAACGACAGGATAAAGAATACCGAGCCACTGAAAATGACGTTCATATACTCAAGGCCCATGGTCAGGTACTCGCCCGTGGCCCCAAGAAGCCGAAAAAGAGGTGGCGCAGCCAGCCAGCCAAAGATCGTTAAGAAAAAAGAAACCATCAGGCCGCATAGCAAACCCTGGACGGCATACCCCGCGGCCTCTTTTGGGCGGTTCGCCCCATAGGCCCCACCCACCAAAGCCGTAACACCGGTGCTAAACCCACTGCCAATTGAAATAATAATGAAAAACACGGGGAACGAAAGGGTCAGTGCCGCTATGGCCTCGGTGGCAATAAGACCTGCAAACCAGGTATCGGTCACATTGAACATGGTATGAAAAAAGAACCCGACACTCGCCGGTACGGCTATTTTCCAAATGAGCTTTGGAATGGGAGCCGTGGTAAGGTCGTTATGTGGATGTGTCTCAAAATATCCCGCCACAATTATAACCCCCAATATTGGTCCGAGCTCCGGCACATCATGTTGACTTTACCGCTGAATATCCTTATTAATGATGGCTCATGAAATCTGCATAAGACCCGTCAAATTTCATAGGCCAGGATACCGGAACATGAAGGCCGGTCAGCGCAACGTGGGCTGAAAGCCAATGAACCACCGAAAAAGATATCATGAAAAAAAAATCGTTTTTCCGTCGACTGATCACCCTACTGTTTTTTGTTGGCGCTGGTTTAGCTTTTTTAATCAGCATTGGCGCCACCGTCAAGTATGTTAGCAGCCTCGCCACAGACATTGAAAGCCGGTTCGCTGGTCGCCGTTGGAATATCCCCTCCAGAGTCTATTCCGACACGACCCTTGTGTACGTTGGCCAAACGATCAATCGTTCGCTCTTGGAGCAAAAACTCGACCGGCTCGGCTATCGGCGAATGGCAAGTCCCCCGTCCCGGCAAGGGGAAATGCGCGTCGCCCCAGATCGTCTTGAAATATATCTCCACGAGTTCAAATCACCTACATTCCGACAGGAAAGCATCCCGGTTGAGATTCGCTTTGACGGGAACCGGGTACATCGCATCTCACTTGCAAATGCAGGGGAAAATGTTTCCCTGATAGAGCTTGAACCTGAAGAACTGATGCTCTATTTTGGCCCGGACAGGGAACAACGCCTCATCCTGTCTTCCCGGGAGCTTCCCCCTCATCTTATCAATGCCGTCCTTGCTGCAGAGGACCATCGCTTTTACAAACATCATGGATTTGAAATTAAAAGCATTTTGAGAGCATTTTTCGCCAACCTGCAAAAGGGCGCCATTGCCCAGGGGGGGTCTACAATTACCCAGCAGCTTGCGAAAAACTATTTTTTGACCCCCGAGCGGACATTTAAACGAAAACTAAAGGAACTCCTGATCTCACTCATCCTCGAATACCGGTATAGCAAAGATGAAATTCTCGAAATATATTTAAATGAAATCTACTATGGCCAAAAAGGATCCGTTTCTATCAATGGCATCGGTGAAGCTGCCCAGTTTTACTTTGACAAGCGCGTGGAAAATCTGTCTTTGGCGGAAGCCGCCACACTCGCAGGTCTCATAAAAGCGCCCAACCATTATTCCCCCTATCTGGATTTGGAACGATGCCTGGCACGCCGCAACTGGGTGCTGCAGGTGATGAATAAACGAGGCTGGTTAAGCGAAACGGAATACCTGGATGCCGTGGCACAACCACTGACCCCTGCCGGCTATTCCGGCTACCGCCGCCAGGCTCCCTATTTTATGGACTATCTTACCCACCAGTTGACCCAGCTTTACACTCACGACACCCTTTCAAGTGAAGGACTCAGCATCTTCACCACCCTGGACACGCAGGTCCAAATGGCAGCAGAACAGGCATTGCGTCGGGGGTTGGAACGCCTTGAATCCATCATGCCCGCCCTTGTCAAACAGGAGCCAAAAGAACGGTTGCAGGGCGCTATTGTCGTCATGCGACCGAAAACAGGCTATATGCTTGCCATGGTTGGTGGCAGAGATTACGGTACCAGTCAATTCAACCGGGTGACCCATGCCCGGCGCCAACCTGGCAGCCTATTCAAACCGTTCGTTTATCTAACGGGGTTGCAAAAATTTCCGCTTGCCAAAAAACTTTCCAATGCACCCCAGACCTTCGACGTCGAAGGTACCCCGTGGCGTCCTAAAAACTTCAATGCCGATGCGGAACCCGTCGTCACCGTTCGGGAAGCGTTGACCCACTCGTACAACATTGCAACCGTAAACCTGGCATTGGCCATTGGGCTTGATGAGGTGGTTAAAAAGGCCGGCTCTTTTCACTTTAGCGCCAACTTGAGACCCTATCCATCCATCGCCCTTGGCGCATTTGAGCTCACGCCTTTGGAGCTTGCACGGGCATACTGTGCATTCGCCGCAGATGGCGTCCTACCCTATCCCCTTTCCATTAAAGATGTCACCAATGAAAACAGCCAGGTAATCGAAAGTCGACACCTTAAGGTGGAAAGATTGACCAGCCCAGCGGAAGCTTATATAATGAATGATCTGCTGCGGGGGGTTGTAATAAGCGGTACCGCAACATCTTTGAAAAACTGGGGGGTCGATTGGCCAGTCGGTGGTAAAACTGGCACCACCAATGATTATCGCGATGCCTGGTTTGTTGGCTATACACCGAATATCCTGGCACTGATCTGGGTGGGGTTTGATAACGGTACCAGCCTCGGCACAACCGGCGCGGGGGCAGCGCTCCCTATCTGGGCAGACCTGATAACTTCACTGCCGCAATACGAATCGCAAGAATGGTTTGTGATGCCGCCCGGCGTTCAACAAACGCTGGTGTGTCAAGAAAGCGGCCGCGTGGCCACGGGCAAATGCTGTCCCCGAACCATGACCGAACTTGTTTTGGAAAACGCGCCGGCGTCAGGCGCCTGTGAACGCCACCCGTGCACGTCCCGGCTGGAACGATTTTGGAAAGAGCTGAAAAGAATTGCACCTTAAAATACGATATTTCCTTTATGGGCTTTGCCTTTTGATGTTGACCGGCTGCGCATCCGGAACAGCCATGCGACCTTATCCGCCTTCTTCCCAAATGCCGGCGCCATCTGCACCCGCTTCAAATGAGGCGCCACCTTCGGAAAAAGCTGCAACACCGAATCCACGAAAGTTGGCCGCGTTGACCTTTTTAGACCAAGCCCGCTTGTTTATCGACCAGAACCGACCCGATGATGCGATTCGCACATTGGAACAGGCCATCAACCTATATCCGAAAAGCGGAGATGCCTACTATTACCTGGCCGAAGCCTGGCGCCTGAAGGGTAATTTCTCCCAGGCATTGGAATTTAATCGCATTGCCGAAATTTATTTACAGGGAAGCGATTTGTGGGCGGAACGCGTCGCTTCTCAAAAACGGCGCATCAACCAGATTCAGGAATAACCATTCGTTTTTGTTCGAAAGGAATATCTGTGCTACCAGGCCATGCCACAGCGGAAGGGACTTTTTCACTTTCCCAGCAACATCCGGAATTTGAATATCGAGAAATCGGCGCGACTGGTCTTCAAACCAGTCAGGCAGGATTTGGCAGCTACCGTATAAGCGTGGGTGTTCCCCACCATCAACAAGCCATTGAAACGGCGCTGCTGGCAGGAATAAATCTGATCGATACCAGTGCAAATTATGCCGATGGTGGATCGGAAGCGCTGATCGGCCAGGTGCTTCAACATTTGTCGACCGCTGGCAAAATAGCCCGGTCAGGGGTCATTGTGGTCTCCAAAGTCGGCTATCTGCAGGGAAAAAATTACATTCTCGGTCAAAACCGGAAGGCTGAAGGCCGCCCATTTGAAGACCTGATAGACTTTGGAGAAGGGCTTGCACACTGTATTCATCCTGATTTTTTAATCGACCAGCTTGACCGAAGCCTCTCACGTCTTGGTCTTGAAACCATCGATTTTTATCTGCTTCACAACCCTGAATATTATCTGGAATGGGCAAAGAAGAACCGTATCGACCTTGATACAGCCCGTTCGGAATACTACCGCCGCATTCAAATTGCCTTTGAACACCTGGAAACCGAGGTCTCAAACGGACGGATTCAATACTACGGCGTCAGTTCCAATACGTTCCCGATGCCTCAAACCGCGTCTGACTTCACAAGTTTTGACAGGTTGCAAAAAATAGCGGGGGCCGTTTCCGGTGACCACCACTTCAAACTCATCCAACTGCCGCTCAATCTCCTCGAGCCCGGCGCCGCGACTGAAAAAAACCAGCCCGGCGACAAAACGGCCCTTCAACTGGCAACGACGCTAAAGCTGGGGGTATTGGTCAACCGTCCCCTGAATGCATTTTCCGATACCGGCCTTTTCCGCCTGGCGGACGTTAAAGAAGCAAAAGCCTATTCAACCGACGAGGTCATTCGCAGTATCAGTACGTTGACAAAATCCGAGCAGGTTTTCTGGCATCGGCATTTACCGGCCCTTGGGCTACAGCTGCCCCTTCAAAACCGAATCAAGGAGCAGCTGGCCGTGGGAAGTATCTTAAAGCACCACTGGCGTAATTTTTCGACCTTTGACCGCTGGCGAGACGTATCGAATGGGAACCTGACACCGCGGGTCCGGGGTGTAATGGAATTTCTCACGCCCTATGCCGATACAAATGAAGCCCTGGCCACCTGGATGGCCGACCACCAGAAGTGCTTTGACAGGGCTCTTGCAACAGTAGGAGCCGGCTATGCTGCGGGTGCAGCCAGAAAATCAGCCCGGATTAAGCGGCTGGCGGCACACGCAGATCCGGCGTGGCACACCGATGGAACGCTGAGCCAAACGGCGATCCGTGCCATTCGATCGACCCAAGGGGTCACGTCCGTGCTGGTTGGCATGCGACGGCCTGCCTACGTGGCAGATGTCCTTGTGGAACTCAAACGGCCTGTTTCCCAAAAAGAACGGTCCGATGCATGGAAAAAATTGCTGCCCTAAAAAAATGATTAAAATGAACGGATGGTCGATCGCCATACGGGGCCTTCCTGAAAAAACTGATCAACGACGGCGACATACCTGTCTGCGGTCTTAAGCTTTTTCATTTTTTTGAAAAGCCGCCTGCCACCATGAAAGGACCGAGAAAAATATTGCCAGTACCCCTTCATTCTGTCCACAAGATGCCCCTGACCGCTCAGAGCAACCTGGTACGCGGCAAAGAGTTCGTCATGAAACCGTCTGAACGTCAATGTCTTATCGGGCATATCATCATTGCCGGATACAATCATCGCCGGCAGGAACGGGTTTGCCAAAACCCCCCGGCCAAGCATCCACCGGTTCACCGCTGGATACATTTCGCTGAGTTTTTGGAACGTCGGAAGATCGAAGATATCGCCATTATAGACCACCGGGTGCTGCAGTAAGGCCAAGCTCTGGCCGAAAGTTTCCTGGTCCGGTGTCCCTGAATATAGCTGAATCCCCGTACGGGGATGAATCACAACCTCATGCAGTGGATATCGATTGAATACCGGAATCAGATCGAATATTTCCTGGGCCGTCTTCCGCCCAATCCTGGTTTTGATGGACAGGCGATTGGGAATGCTCGGCACAACGCGATCGAGAAAAGCGCCTATCATCTCTGGATGGGGCAAAAGCCCTGACCCTCGTTTTTTCCTGGCCACCATTGAAAAGGGGCAGCCAAGGTTCCAGTTCACTGTGTCATACCCAAGGTCATAACACCGTTTAGAAAGCTGAATAAATCCCGCCGCATCGTTGCTGATAATCTGAGGAACGAGGGGCAAGGCGCTGTTGTTGTTCGGAAGAACGTCCTTTAAATGGGAGTCACGAATCTGCTTACAGGAAAGGGTTGAAATGAATGGAGAAATGGCGGCATCCACACCTTTGAAGTGTTTTATAAACAGGTTCCGGTATACTGCATTGGTAAACCCCCTCATGGGAGCCAGATAAAGAAATGGACGCATAAGTAAATATCATTCATCAATCCGGCAGATAGTCTGCCAGTGCTGCCTACCCCCACCGCGAAAAAACAATGCCATGTCATCAATGACACGTAAAAGACCGATGGCCCCAGAGGACCACCGGCCGTATATCAGAAACGTCCACGCAGGTAAGCACTCTAAAAAAGGGTAGCTCCGAAAGCGTGTATCTTGGCAGAGGGTTGCCATCTGTTATTAAAACTTGCCCCAACCCTCGACGCTCAACTCTCGACTTTTGACTGCCGACTGACGACTGACGACTGACGACTGACGACTTCCGGTTTTGACGGGTTGTTATACGTTTCCGTTGCTCTTTTGCTCTTTTTTCTGTTCAACAAGCTGGGCGCGATAAATATGGTTCAGGGCATGCACCAGCGCCCTTGCCGAGCTTTCGATAATATCGGTTGCCAATCCCATCCCATGAAACAATTGGCCGTTGTAACTCATCATCACGTCCACCTGACCAAGGGCATCTTTTCCTTGTGATTTTGCAGTGATTTTGTATGTTTTCAAGATAATATCATACCCTGCAATCCGATAAATCGCCTGAAAAACCGCATCCACCGGCCCGTTGCCGATGGCCGACTCACAAATCAGCTCATCACCGACTTTCATTTTCACCACTGCTGCCGCGGTAATGTTGATACCGGAATGCACGCTAAGATATTCAAGTTGAAAATATTCCGGTTCATCATACAAATTACTGAAAAAAACCAGCGCTTCCAGATCGTAATCGTAGACATGCCCTTTTATGTCCGCCAGTTTTAAAAAAGCCTCGTAAAGCTTGTCCAGATCATAATCATCTTCGGAATAGCCGAGTCGCTCCATGTGATGTTTCACCACATGGCGTCCGCTTCGGGAGGTCAAATTCAGGATGGTCGCCGGCACACCAACCGATTCCGGCGTCATGATCTCGTAGGTATGCTGGGCCTTCAGCACACCATCCTGGTGAATGCCAGAAGAATGGCTAAATGCATTGCTGCCCACGATCGCCTTGTTCGGCTGAACGGGCATATTACACAGCTGGCTCACCAGTTGTGACGTACGGTAGATTTCCGAATGCTTGATACCCGTTGTGGCGTTCATGATGTCCTGGCGCGTGGCCAATACCATGGCAACCTCTTCCATGGAGCAATTTCCGGCCCGCTCGCCAATACCATTTACCGTACATTCTATCTGGCGGGCGCCCTTTTCGATGGCAGCAATGGAATTGGCAACCGCCAACCCCAGGTCATTATGGCAGTGAACCGAGATGACCGCCTTGTCGATATTCGGTACACGGTTAAAGAGGCTCTCGATAATGGCGCCGAATTCAGTGGGAATGGTATATCCAACGGTGTCCGGAATATTCACGGTGGTGGCCCCGGCGTCTATGGCCGCTTCCACCATTCGGCACAGGTAATCAATGGGAGTCCGACCGGCATCCTCACAGGAAAACTCCACATCATCCGTATAGCGCCGGGCATGCTTGACTGCCGTTACAGCCATGTCCACCACCTGTTCGGGACGCATGCGAAGCTTGTCTTCCACATGAATCGTAGAGGTGGCGATAAATGTATGGATCCGAAACTGCCCCGCCGGCTTTAATGACGCCCCACAAGCGTCAATGTCCCCGGGCAATGCGCGGGCAAGCCCACAGACACAGCTGTTTTTAATGGTCTCCGCAATGGTTTTCACAGACTCGAAATCACCCGGTGAGGAAACCGGAAATCCAGCCTCAATAACATCCACCCCCAACCGTTCCAAGGCCCTTGCAATTCTCAGTTTTTCCCGCACCGTCAAACTGGCCGATAATGCCTGTTCACCGTCCCGCAAGGTTGTATCAAAAATAATCACTTTATCCGGCATAGCGCCCTCCTAATAAAATTCCTGCAAAAAGGCATGGGCCTGAAACACAAAAACCCGTGCCTTTTTGCACGGGTTTTTTGTATCAGCTTTTTGCTTCGCCAACAACGTCACCCGCACAGACAGGCTGCGAGTAGGCTAAGAAAACACAAAAGGCTGAACGTATAATTTTTCATTGTAAGGTTATCTTCTCGTTGGTTATTGGTTCAAATTTTCTAAAAAATAGATAAATATCCGGCTTGTGTCAAGGAAAAAACTAATATCCACCCGGTTTAACAAGATGTTACACGCTTGAAATTTTACTTGACATACCATGGGGGATAGTTCACTTTTTTCAGACAAAGAGGATAACCATGACACCCGTATACCTTTACGATACCACATTAAGAGACGGCACCCAGGGAGAAAACGTCAATTTTACCGCCGAAGAGAAAATAAAGGTGGCAAAACGGCTCGATGATATTGGTATCCACTACATCGAAGGCGGCTGGCCTGGCTCGAACCCAAGGGATATGCGGTTTTTTGATCTGGTACGAACGACCGAATTCAAACAGGCACGTGTCACCGCATTCAGCTCTACCCGGCGACCGGGTATTCACCCGGGTGAGGATACCAACATTCAAGCACTTCTGGCAACAGGGGCGAAGACGGTAACTGTTTTTGGAAAAACATGGGACCTTCATGTAGAAACGGTTATGGAAAATACCCTTGAAGAAAACATGGGCATGATAAGGGATTCAGTCGCCTATCTTAAAGATCACGGCCTCGAAGTGATTTATGATGCAGAACATTTTTTTGACGGGTACAGGGACAATCCCGACTATTCGATTAAAACGCTCGAGGCCGCCATGAGTGCCGGTGCTGATTTTATCGTCCTTTGTGATACAAACGGCGGTTCCCTTCATTTTGATGTGGAAGCCATCACACGTAAGGTCACAAAACTGCTGTTTAAAACCTATGGCAAACACCCTCAGATCGGTATTCACGCCCATAATGATTGTAACCTTGCCGTCGCCAATTCGATCTCAGCGATAAAGGCGGGTGCCACGATGGTACATGGCACCATAAATGGATATGGGGAACGATGCGGCAATGCCGACCTGACATCAATCATTCCCATTCTGGCAACCAAAATGAAGGTTCCCTGCATCACGACCGAACAACTAAAGCAACTTAAAAAACTGTCCCGCTTCGTAAGTGAAACGGCCAACATGACCCCGCTGAATTCAAGACCCTTTGTGGGACGAAGTGCCTTTGCCCATAAAGGGGGAATCCATGTGAGCGCAGTGATCAAGCAACCGCGCGCCTATGAACACATAGATCCTTCTCTTGTGGGAAATGATAGAAGAGTCCTGGTGTCAGATCTTGCCGGCAAAAGCAATATTGAATACAAGGCCAAAGAACTTGGCATCTCCCTTGAGGGCAACAGCGTCAACAGCAAGCAGATCGTTTCGGAAATAAAAAAACTGGAGCAGGACGGCTATCAATTCGACGTGGCGGACGGTTCTTTCAAGATTCTGCTTGAAAAATTCACCGACCAGTTCAAGCCCCTGTTCAAGCTTGAAAACTATCGTATTTCTATGGAAAAAGACCATGATGGACATGCCTGGGCCCATGCCATTGTAAAAGTATCTGTGGGGGAACGAAAAGAGATTACCGCAGCCGAAGGCGATGGGCCAGTGAACGCGCTGGACAATGCTCTGCGGAAGGTACTGAACAAGTTCTATGCAGATCTTGATTCAATGCGTCTGGTGGATTTTAAGGTACGGGTTATCGATGGCCGGGATGCTACGGCCGCCAAGGTTCGAGTCATTATTGAATCACGGGACAAAGAACATATCTGGAACACCATTGGCGTATCGACAGATGTCATTGAGGCCAGCTGGCAGGCGCTTGCCGATAGTTTTCAATACAAGCTGGCCAAAGACCAGATTGCTACCAGTCGCAACGTAAACGATCCGACACCAAACGATTAAACCGCCCCACGATGCTATTTTTGTCACCCTGCAATAAAGTGCTGTATTGCAGCATCAGCGGTATTTTGGGATCGGCATATCGTTAATCCCAAAAGGACACGCTACCCATCCAACAGCTGTTCGGCCTCCTCAAGCGAATAGGCGCTGGCGGCAACAATCCCTGCATCCCGGGATGCCCGTTCAAATTGTATCTTGCCCACCGTGGCCTTAAGCTCTTTTCCCACAACACGAATGATGCGGTTTACGCCATGATCAATCAAGGATTCATGGACCCGCAATAACTCATCCGCTGCCTTCTGTGAAGCCGGCTCGAACGCAGAGATATCGTTTACCACGTCAAACCCGGTTTTGAGTTGTTTCAGATTTTCAATCACCTGGTCCGCCATATGCCGGGCTTCATCTTGACCAACGGTCCCCTTTAACGTGATATAAAGCCTGTTTTTGGAAGCATCAATTGTCGCATATTGCATAGCGTTTTTCCCCCATCGTCGAAGCGTTGTGACCTGTTATGGGAATAATACTACAGGAAAGGTTTTTTAGCTGTCAATTGGCAACAATGCCAAGCACCCATTTTAAAACAATATGAATGCATTCTATTACAAAAGCCGAAGGGCCCTGGTCCTAAAAAACCTATATAAAATTCAATCGCCAGAAACCAAGTTTTGACAGTTCCGGTCCTTAATGTTATTGATGAATCAGTCTGAAAAAATCATACAACAAAGGGGAGGCAAAGCTCATTTCCACAGACCTTCTTTCAGCATCTATTCCCAATGCCCGAAAGACACAGATGAAAATAAACGCCTATTTTAAAAATGGGGCCATCCGAATGGCCATCATTTTGGGTGGCCTTATTCTGTTAAGCATTCTGAGCATACAGTTTGACCTCGACCGGAAGATCGAAAGTATCTTTTTTTCTGATTCAAGGGGCTGGTATCTCGGCGAAGAACAACCCTGGCAATTCTTTTATCAATACGGAACCATCCCCGGCGTTATTTTGAGTGTCATGGCATTGCTGGGCTATTTGGTGTGCCAGGTAAATGACCGTTATCGCCAATGGCGTCATTATTTTCTGCTTGTGGTTTTGACAAGTATCATTGGTGCCGGAATTATGGTCAATGTCATTCTCAAGCCCTACTGGGGAAGGCCTCGCCCGTCGCAAACAGTTGAATATGGGGGAGCTTTGGAATACCGCCCGGTATACGCGCCTGGAGAACCCGGCCGCGGCCGGTCATTTTCCTGTGGCCACAGCACCATGGGATTTCTCTTCGTATCCCTGTTTTTCTTTTACCGAAAATCGCGCATCATCGCCTATGGCGGCCTGGCGGCAGGACTCATTGGCGGAAGCCTCCTGGGGCTAACCCGTATGTTGCAAGGCGCCCATTACCTTTCGGACAATATCTGGTCATTGGGGATTATCCTGCTGACATCTACCTGGCTCTATTATTTTGTGTTGCGCATCCCTTTCGTGTCTACCGCCCCCCCCTCCTCGCCCCTGTCCTTACGGTCTAAACTGTTGACAGGATGCTGCGTGGGCACGGTTATACTGATCATCGTTTTTGCCTTTCTGACCCGCAGGCCTTACTATAACTTATACCAAAAGATGTTTTATTTGATCTCCGCGCCGGCCGAAATAAAACTTTACTTAAACGTACCCCTTGAAAAAAAACGGGTTGTTTATAAAGACCTGACACACCCCCGGCTCATCATCCAATCCCATGGATTCGGTCGCCCCGAGGCCCGGCGCAGTATTGACATTGAAAGGCATTTAGAGGGCAATGCGTTGATTTTAAACGCCATCATAACGGAAACTGGTTATTTCGCCGAGATTGACCATCAGGTGGAGCTGTGGCTTCCCCAAAACCTAAAATCGACAATCCACGTTGATATCACAGGAGCCAAGCTTTCGCTTACTAAAAGGCAACAGGCATGAGCCACCTCCTGCGGATTTTAACCCTTCATTCATTAAAAGACCTGCTGAAATACAAGTCTTTTTTTTTATTGATCTTATTTCTCTTTTTTCTGGACCGGATGCTCCACATCGATGCCAGCATCAGCGAATCCTTCACAAGTCGTTATGACCTGACGACATCTGCAACCAAGTTGGCCGCCTACGTATTTACCACATTTCCAAAGGATTTGTTGACGGCTGTTTGCCAGTGGCAAAGCATCGTGGTCCTTGCCGCGCTTTTTTTCTTCAAGCAGCTCATTTCATTGTGGCCTTCCAGTGATATGCGCCGAATGCATCGAAATGAAAGACATCGTTTTGGGGTCCTCCAGGCACTTGTGTCATTACGCTGGCACCAGATTGCCTGGGATGCATTGGCTGTGAGCATGCTATGCGGGACTGTGGGGGGATGGACGCTGGTTTGGTTTTTTCTGCTGCGAACCGCCTGGCATCGCGAACCATCCCCTGTCTGGCTCTGGGTTCTGGGGCTCGCAGTTTTTATGGCCACCCCTGTGGCACTGGCCGGTTTTTCTTATTCCTCCAAGTTGGCAATTCTGTCCCGTGGAGGTTTTATGGGCAAGTTCAAATTGTTCGTGAAGCTTTTTATAAACCGGCACGTACTTTTTTATTCGTGGGTCTTTTATTTCGTTCGGCAGGTGGTGGAACTTATCTTTGTGGTGCTATTGCCTGCAACTATTTTACTCACGATCCCCCATCCCTTGCTTCGTATCGTTCTTGCCGGGTTGCTGGCAGCTCCGGTCTATTCCTTTATAAAAATGGCCTCCTTCAAGTTCTTTTTATACGTCTACCAGCCGTATGCGGAGGTGCGGCATGAGTATGCTGATTACTACCAGGGACTTGACGATGCCGATTCACGATGACCCCTTACGGTAAAAAATAAAAAACAGCACGCCCCTCATGCGGTCACCAGGGTCTCTTTCAAATAGCCCGGCAACAAGGGGTATGCCTCTTTTGGGGAAATCAGTTTGGCTCGGCGGTCCACAGCCTGCATCCCATCTGCATTCTCCGCCTCGCTCAAATCGATCGGATCCGCCGGAGCCGAAAGAGGAGCGCCACTTTCGTCCGTAAACGGCACAACAATCGGCCCCTCGCTGTCAACGATATAGACCTTTTTCCCGTTTCGAAGAGCGACGACACTCCCGGCAGGGTAGATACCAACGGTTTTGACAAATGAATGTAGAATAAACTGCAGCAAATTGTCCTTACCCGCGTAATGATGAAACAGCCAATACACAACAGCCACGGGGTTCAAGGCGTCCTTGTAACATCGTTTAGCGGTCATGGCATCGTAGATATCCGCGAGTTTGCAGATTCTGACATATATGGGAACATCGGCAACGGAAGGGGTGCTGGGATATGCTTCCGGCTCCTTTTCAAAAATCGCACAGTGGTGGGACCGCACGGTATGATGTACGAAGGGATCATTGACGTTATTTTTATCTAAAATCCCCATGCCTGTTTCATAGGAATGACGCCGCACCAGGTCCCGTTCCGCTGGTGTAAGTACCCTTTTTTTTTTAGAATACTTTCAGGCAAAAGCACTTTCCCAACATCGTGCAGAAAAAATCCCGTTGAAATATTTTTAATTTCCGATTTCGTGAAAAGAGAAAAGCTTGCCTTGGGCTTAGGAGACGAAGAACGGAGGTTTTCAAATAAGCGTTGGTCGAGCATATCACTCACAGCCTTGCTGAAAGCGCCATTGAATTTCTGTAGCGCGGCGGTGGCGATGGTGCAAACATTGATGGAATGGTTATATAGATAATCATCATAGGAAAAAATTTCATTGGTGAGAAAAGAAAAACTGTTTTCATTTTCAGTTAAAAAGTCCAAGAGCTCGCTGACGGTTCTTTCGACTTCATGATAATCAAACTCACCACCGGTTTTTTGAATGTCCCCTATGACCTTTTGAATACAGCGCTTGGCGCGGGCATGTTTCTCGGCTGATAGCTTCTTGGTTTCGGCGATCTGCTTGATTCGATTTTGAAGGCCACTGAAGTGAGACGGCTGCGATGCCTGCTTTGTAACCTTTTCCTGCAATGAAAGTTTGATCGGTTTTCCGGAATGATCCCAGAGACCACCTTCTGACACCGGATCAAAAGGGACTTCGGTCAGCCCTTCAGCAATTATTCGCTGAAGGGATTTTACTTCTTTTATTCGGGTATCCTTCTCGATCAGCAGGACGCCTTTTTCACTATAGACATCGATACCAGTTTTGACCGTACCGCCGCTTTTAACAATCTCAATCAGTTGACGTGTGGGTAACTTCATACATTTCTAACAGGGTTATCGGTTTTGTAAGTAACGATAGGCTTTGATACATCAAAAAATCACCGATTATCAACCAACCATCCGGTGGTATCCTCTGTTGGGAACGGCATTCATGTCAAGGAGAAAACCGCTGTCATGTCTTCACAAAAAAGGCATAAACGCATTACTATACAGAGGGTTAACTAACATAGTGGGGAATTTGTATCCCCCCTTCTTTTTCACATGCCGAGGACCCTTTATTATCTACTAATTGTACCTTTGGGTGAGGAAGGAACGCTCGCATTAGGACGGGAAGGCTATTTCAGTATTTGCGGTCCTTAGCTTGTTGGATAGGAAATTGCATCACAAACCGAACGCCGTTACCATGATTGCTGTCACAGAAAATGTTGCCATTGTGGGCCTGAACGATCCCCTCAACAATGGATAAGCCAAGACCGGTACCGTCTCTACCCTTGGTGGTATAAAAAGGTTCAAAGAGTCGGTCCATGGATGCTTTTTCAATGCCAGGACCTGTATCCGCTATGGTTACGATCAGCTTCTGCCCAACGGTCCGGCCAGAAATCGTAATGGTACCGTTTTCTTTGATCGCTTCGAGGCTGTTTTTTACCAGATTATTGAATGCTTGATAAAGCATGTGGCGATCCACCGAAACAGGCGGGAGGGCTTCAGGCCAGTCCAACACAAACCGAATCCCACAATCTTTGGCACGGGATTCATGGGCCGTGATCACCTCTTTGAGGATGAGATCAACCGGTAACGCCTGCATTCGAAGGACCGGTTTTTTGGCAAACTGAAGGAAATCAGTGATAAATGCCCTGACACGGTGGGCCTCTTTCTCCAAGAGTTGTATGCGGCCACTGCATTGATCGCTCAAGGTTTCTGTTTTCAAGGTCGAAGTCATGAATTCCATATTGTTGAGAAGATTGCCAACCTCATGGGTCACTTTACTCACCGCAATCCCTAACTGGGCGAGATTTTTGGCATGGGCGAGTTCCTGGGTTGTCGCCAGTTGTTTTTGGATGTTTTTTTGCAGGGAATCAATCATCTCCTGAAAGGCAACGGCAAGCTCTCCAATTTCGTTTTGGGACGAAAGGGGAAGCGCACCACACTCGCCGTCAGCCTCAAACCGGCGCACGCCATCGGCCAGCTGCTGAATCGGCCGGTGGATACGGCGGGCCATCAAAAAGGAGATGACCGCACTTACCAGCAAAAAGCCAAGTCCGATCCCCACAATGTTGATGATGGAGCGCCGTAATTTTTCCTGGAGGTATTTTTTCCCAAGGATTATTCTCGCGTATCCCACCAATAATGGTTCTGTGGCGGCGTCCTTCTTGAAATAGAGCGGGTCTGTAATACTGAAGGTATCCCCGAACATCACCGGCATCCAGATCAGCAAATTGTCCCGGCAATGAAGTACAGAAGATGAAGACTTCAGTGGTATGCGATCAGGCAAAAATTCTATGCCAGAGGGCTTCCCGCTGGATTCTGTGGTAAGACGTGATGCAGGATTCTCTCTTTCTTTTTCAATCACCACCTGCTTGTTCGCAGAATACAGGGCCACCGACATGACTTCCTTATAGGCAAACAACGCATCAATAGGGCTTTTCAGCATTGATGTGTTCTCCGAGTAAAGACCGAGCCGGGACTGGTGGGCCAATATTTCGGCCATTAATTTTCCTTTGTTTTCCAAATCCTGGTTCATCCCTTGGTGTTGGAACCGGAGCATTAAAAAAATGAAGGAAAGGGAGAGGAATAAAACCAGCGCCGTCACCGCAAGGAATACCTCCAGCTGAAAACTTTTTCGGAATCGATCGCGCAACCTGATGCTCATTGATGCCTCCAGATCCGGATGGTACCCAACGCCTCTAAATCCTCAGGAATTGCAGTTCCGAATTTTTCCGCCACCGTTTTATTTACGGTAACCACTGCAGTTCGTGCCATAGTCGGCAAGGAAGTCTGAATATCGTTTCCGGCCAACAGGCTGTTTGCCATCTCACCTGCCTGGCACCCCATATCAAAGGCATCCAGACCAATGGACACCATGGCCCCCGCCTCCATATATTTTTCAGAGTACGTCACCAAGGGGATTCTGTTTTCAAAAGAAAACAGTGTAAAAAATTCAAGCAACTGAGGCTGGTCCACCGTAATGTCCGGCAACATCCAAAGTATGTCCACCTTCGCCTTCATCCTAACCAGTGCACCGGCAAGATCGGCGGGTCCCTGAACGCCGGCAGCCTTCAGGGTTAGGCCCAAACTCGAGCTGACGTCTACCGCGTCCGAAACCGTCTGTTGGGATAGTCTTGGATCAAACAAAAGACCGACACGTTTAAGGTTCGGCAAAACGCTCCGCATCTTCCGGAGTTGCACCTCCACCGGCACCTGCATGCAAACGCCGGTGATATGCCGCCGGTCGATTCCGGCCACATCCGGGCAGAGCACCATGGTATAGATGATCGGGAGGTGTTCAAGCGGTTTTACCGTGTTGAGGGCATCCAGTCCGATGGTGAGGACCACATCCGGATCGAGCCGTCTTATTTTTTCAACAATCTTATCCTGTGAGATTTCCGAAAGGACAAAGTGCTTTTTTCCGCCATCATAAACGCTGTCAAAGCCTTTTAGGATTTCTTCGTAAGGGTGGATCATAACGCTCTGAACCGTCACAACCAGGGGTTTTGCAGCAGCAGGTAAAGAGCAAAGAAGAACAAGCGCAAGAAAAAGAACGAGCTGTTTTACCATATGAGCGTACCTGCCGGATACTGTGATGAAAATTTAATGCTCCACGTTTTTCGGATAAACATATTCTTTTGAAAATGGTTGAACAAGGAAAAGGAATTTTCTATACAGCATTTTAAATTGTAACTATTATGACTAAATAATCCTGAATTTAAACGTAAGGTTCTATGAAAAAGCAAGTTTTATTTTTTGTGGCAATCGTATTCATCAGCACTTGCGCCTCAGCTGAAACGGCACTTCTATCGGAACGGGAGCTTCGCACGCTTTCGGCTTTTTATTCGGACAGGGAGATCTCGGTGACCGCCACCCGGACCCCGAAACCCCTCACCCGGGCCGCTGAAAACATCACCGTCATCACGGCGGATGATATTAAGGCCATGAACGCCCATACGGTGGCCGAGGTGCTGAACCGGGTCCCCGGCATGTTCGTGAACTTCACCCAGGACTTTGGGACGACGGCCCTTCTTTACACCCAGAGCGCTGAAGACCGCCACACCCTGGTGCTGGTGGACGGTGCGCGGTGGAATTTTTTAGGCAGCAATACGGCTGAAACCAACACCATACCGATCCGTATCATCGAGCGCATTGAAATCGTCAAGGGCCCGGCCTCCTCTGCCTGGGGCTCGTCCTTAGGCGGCGTGGTCAACATTATTACAAAAAAGGCGGGCACCACGGCATCCCCCACCGGTTCCGTCCGCATTTCCGGCGGGGAGCACGCCAGCCTTGATGCCGGCGCCGAGATGGCCGGCATGGCCAACAGCTTGGGCTACTATCTCTTTGCCGGGACCCAGCAATCCGACGGCCTTCGGGAAAACCGCCATTATCGCAACAATCACTTTTTTTCCAAATTTGCGTTCCTCTTGGGAGAAGACACCCGAGCCGGCATCTCTGTGGGGTACAGCGCCCCGAACAACGATCAGGGAGATCTTACCATCTACGATATAAGCAGTTGGACCGATCAAAAAACCCTTTTTTCAAATCTTTTTTTGACCGCTGATCTTGGCCCCGACACCCGGTTTGAGGTGGCGGGGCATTACATCCGCCGCGAATTGGAGGTCAATACCAGCCTTCTGGGGCTGACCCCCATGGGCCGGGCCGGCGATCTTTACCTGAACTCTCAATTTGATGAAAGCAATTATGGCCTCAGCATGAAAATTGTTCGAGAGACTGAAAGGCACACCCTGGTGGCGGGCATTGATTTTGACCGGGGGAATCTGGAGCAGACCCTCCGCTCGGGTTCCCTTCTTCAGATGTACGGGGCCCCGGCCGTCAATCATACCAAACCCAGCGAGGAGTCATGGGCGGTTTATGCCAATGACACCATTGTGTGGGGCCGGTGGGCCATCACGCCCGGGGTTCGCTTTGACCACAACAGTGTCAGCGGCGGTTTTTTCAGCCCCAGCCTCGGCATCACCTATCAGCTCTGCGAGAACACGATCCTGCGGGCCGGCATTGCCAGGGGCTTTCATTATCCGCCGTTGAGCGCTTCGGAGGGCGGCGGTCTTTTTGTTGATCCCAACCCGTCCCTCGATGCGGAAGAGGTCTGGTCCTACCAGGCCGGCATTGAAAGCACCATTGGTTCCGCCCTCTGGTTCAAAACCACCGTTTTTCGCCATGACCAGGACAAGGCCATGCGCAATATTCCGGGCGGCGGCGGACCTCCCGCCTATAACGATCTTTTGGTAAACAGCGACAAACTGAAGCGACAGGGAATTGAAATAGAAATCAAGACCCAACCGATCCAGAACTTCTCGGTGGGGTTAAGCGGGACCTATGTTCATCTGTCGCCAGCACTTGATGTCGGCGCAACGGAAAGATGGCAGGCCGGAGTCCTGCTCCAATATGATGATATGGAAACCCTCCGGGCCCAGCTCTACGGCGGTTTTGTGGACTGGGACGTTTATTCCGTATATCAGCCTGCCAAGGACATGGTGTGGGATTTCAATTTACAAAAAACAGTGTACCGAAATAGAGATCACAGCCTGGATCTTTTTTTCAGCCTGCACAACATATTGGACGGCTCCCAATACGTACAAGAAATTTACAAAAACCCGTCCCGGTGGGTCGAAGGCGGCCTCCAGTGGCGCTACTAGATCCTCTATTCGAAACCTACACGCGCAGGTAAGCGCCCTAAAAAAGGGTAACGCCGAAAGTGTGTATCTGGCAGAAGGTTTTCGTCCGTTATAAAAATTGCCCCGACCCTCGACTTGTGACTGATGACTGTCGACTGAAGACTGTCGACTGCCAACTGCTGACTGTCGACTGCCAACTGACGACTGTTAACTGTTGACTGCCGACTTCGGTTTTAGTCCGATAGCCGATACTTCTTTATCTTGGCAATCAGGGTCTTTCGGGCAATGCCCAGCAGCTCTGCCGCCTGGCGCCGGTTGCCGCCGGTGCGGTGAAGGGCCCGGTGAATACAATATTTTTCCATCTCGGTCAGGTTGAGATCTGACTGAAAGGTCTGCTCCGGGTCGCCGAAGGGCAGATATTTGGTGGTCACAAGGGGATCCGAGCAGGTAATCACCGCCCGCTCGACAACATTGACCAATTCCCGAACATTACCGGGCCAATCGTATTCCCAGAGTGTCATCATGGCATTTTCCGAAAACCCGGTAAGAGATTTATTGTATGCCTTGTTAAAGCGACTCAGATAATATTCGGAAATCAGGGGAATGTCTTCTTTTCGCGCTCGTAGTGGCGGGAGTTCGATGATATAGGCATTTAGTCGGTACAACAGGTCCTGTCGGAATCTTCCAGAAGCCACCTCTTTGGCAAGGTTCCGGTTGGTTGCCGCCACCACACGAAATGACAGGGGAAGCATTTCAATACCACCGACACGTTTAACGATACGGTTTTCCAATACGCGCAACAATTTGGCCTGCAGCGAAGCCGGCGCCTCGCTGATCTCATCCAAAAAAAGGGTTCCACTGCCCGCCACCTCAAAAAGACCTTTTTTTTGGGAAACCGCTCCGGTGAAGGCCCCTTTTTCATGGCCAAAGAGTTCACTTTCCAAAACGCCCGCCGCAAACTCAGTACAACTGATCGCAAAATACGGAAACGCTTTCCGCTCCCCCTGCTCATGCAGCGCCTGGGCCACCAACTCTTTTCCGGTCCCTGTCTCCCCTTGGATCAACACCGTAACCGCCAAGTCTGCCACCTCCTGAATCTGGCGCAGTACCTGGCGCATGACCGACGACGTTCCAATAATCGGCGGCTTTGCCTCGGTCCGGAGGGATTTTTCCCGCATCAGATAGGCTCGTTCCTGAAGCAGTTCCCCCTTGCTGAGCGCTTCCCGAACTGTGGTCCAAAAAAGTTCCAATTGATTTTCCAGGGGCTTTTCAAAATAATGAAAGGCTCCCCGCTTGACTGCCGAAATGGCATCCTGGGTCGATCCGAATGAGGTTACCAACAGAACAGGAATGTCCGGATAGCGGTCCTGAACTTCTTCAAACAACGCAACGCCATCCATTTCCGGCATCTGGACATCAGATATCAGCAGATCTACTTCTTTTTTTTCTAACAACGACAGTGCGTCTTTCCCGCTGGTTTGCGTTAAGACATCATAATCGGCTGTCTCTGGCAGTGTTAAAAAAAGTTCTATAAACGTCTCGTTATCATCCACCAACAAAATGGTTTTTCTTTTCTCGGGTACCACCGGTAAACATCCTCCTTAAGGTATCAACGGAAATTTATCTATCAAGCTGGCTGGTGAATTTCAAAAGATTTCTTTAAGAGATGGCGTCATCAAAAACACTTAGCCATACAGCCCCAACCCGTAACACCTAAAACCAGACGAATCTGCAAAAAGTGTTACATTTCGTAACCGCCAAAAAGAATGACTGCGCCGTCACCTCGATTATGACCGCCAAATAAGGGGGTTACCCATCGTCGCCCCCCATTACGATTAATGGCATGCATATTGCTTAATTAAGGTAACTTATGCCGAATCAGACACACTGAACGCATATGCTTTTTACATCCTTTAAATAGAACGTAAAACAATTATTTTTTTTATCGCGAACCAACATTGTTTTAAATAGATAATAATTTCAGGCAATAAATAATTTTTTGAACGAACGAAAGATAACCTACATTGAATGATATGTAAACTTGTTTGACGTTTTTTGGTTTTTGCTCCAAATGACAGATGGGCCAATATTCATTTAATTTGTTTATTTTCAGAACGTTACATCTATTTTGCCCAACCATTTGAATTGGGCATATTTTTTGCTTAAAATTTTATACGATTCATATTTTCTATAATGTTGGCTGAATACATCGAACTGCAGTTGCCCAAACAGCGGGTTTTATGCGACCCCCAAATGAATAGAATTACAAGAGGCGGAAGCTGTAATGGAAACAAAAAGTGAATCTCTTGCATTAAACAGAGACAAAACCAATCACTCTAAACCATTTGATACACATTCCTTTTCGCCGGATGGTTATTACCAGCTGATTCAAGCGCATGTTAATAGTCAATTCAGGAATCTACATGCGCATCAGGAAAAGTTGGCACTGCTGGAATCTTTTGCCAGCAAGGTCCCTGGAGTGGCAATTCAACGCATTGCGCCGGACGGCACCATCCTTTCCTGGAATGACGCCTCATATGATCTATATGGCCATAGGCCCGATAGTGTATTGGGCAAACGATTTTCCGACCTTTTGCTTGAAACCAGCTCAAGCGAGGAATTTAACAATGCGCTTCAAAAAACCTGGCAAAGCGGGCAAACGTCAGCACTTTCATGCTGGCTGCTTCAATCGGTCACAGGTGAAAACCGATGGGTACATGGTGGATTTTTAACCCACACCACGGTCGGTCTCCCGAAGGATATTTTCACGATACAGATCGATGCCACCGCCCATCATCAGGCCGAGGTCCTTTTGATTCAGTATAAAGACGACCTTGCACTGCGTGTAAAAGAAAGAACCGAAGCCCTCCATATTACCAATCAAAAGCTCCAGCAAGAAGTTGAAATGCGTGAAACTGCAGAGAAAGCGCTTCGTAAATCAAAAGAGAATCTGGAACAAGTGGTCCAACAACGGACCGCACGGCTTAACGAAACCATGACGGAATTGGCGCATAAGCACAAGGAGTTGGTCGAATATAAGAACAATCTGGAAGCGCTCAACCAAGAACTTCTTGAAACCAACAAAGCCGTGACGGTGCTGGCACGAAATATCGAAAAAAAGAAAGAAGCGTACCAAGAAAAAACCGCAGGGATCGTTATGGACAAGATAATGCCGGTATTGAAATACCTCATTCAAGAAGAGAAGAAGCCAAGCCGTCAAGCGGACCTTCAGGTCATATCGACCCTCCTGGTCGAAATCAGTACCATGGCAAACAGCTCACGGGACATCATTGCCGACCTCAGCCCATCGGAAATGAAAGTTGCGGAAATGATTAAAAGCGGCTTTTCCAGCGATCAGATCGCGCAACAACTTCATCTTTCGATTTCCACCATCAAATCGCATCGAAAAAATATTCGTAAAAAACTCAATATCAACAAACGAAAAGTGAATTTGGAAAACTTCCTTTTACAAAAATTGCCGCCAAACAGTTGACCCGGTATCACCTCTTGCAATCAACTTTCCTGTGCTGTTTTTTTCTTGTTTTTCATTCCCGAAGATTGTAATCCGCCGGGAACAAAAATGATCAACCACTCATACCCGAACCGTTGTATTGAATGTTTTGTTTTTTCAAAAAGGGGCCGACACAATGACGATGGAAATTGAACACAAACTTAAAGTACGTCATCTCCGCCTTGATGATTATGAGCCGCTGCGGAACATCTGCGCCAAGGTCTACAAGGGAATCGCCTCCCCCTGGACCCAGGATCAGATCAGCCAGCTGGTACGGGTGTTTCCCGAGGGACAGGTTTGTATTGAAGATAACGGGCGTCCCGTGGCCATTGCCCTGTCCCTGATCATTGATTTCAGTCTTTTCGGCGAGCAGCACTCCTACCGGCAGGTCACCGGGGGCGGCACATTCAAATCCCATGATCCGGAAGGCGATTACCTGTACGGCATAGAAATTTTCGTTGACCCGACATACCAGGGGATGCGCCTCGGGCGCCGCCTTTACGATGCCCGGAAGGAGCTTGCGGAAAACCTCAATCTCAAAGGCATCCTGCTCGGCGGAAGAATCCCCGGCTATCATCAGCACGCCGACCGGATGACGCCCCAGCAGTATATTTTAAAAGTTAAAAACCGTGAATTGACCGACCCGGTGCTCACCTTCCAGCTTTCCAATGATTTTCACGTCCGCAACCTCCTGGACGATTACTGGCCGAGGGACCACCATTCCCATGGCAATGCGGTCCTTCTGGAGTGGGTTAACATTTATTACCAGAAGAAAACCAAGCTAATCGGCGGTGCGAAATCCATTGTGCGTCTGGGCGTCGTCCAGTGGCAGATGCGCCGGTTCAATTCCTTTGAAGACTTCATGCAACAAGCGGAATTTTTTGTGGACACCGTCAGTGACTACAAAGCGGACATCGTGCTTTTCCCCGAGCTTTTCAATGCACCGTTGATCCATACCTATGAAGGAAACAATCCTGCAGACGCCATGCGCATGTTGGCAGGGTATACGGAAAACCTTCGTCAGGCCATGACGGACATGGCCCTGAGCTACAACATCAACATCGTTACCGGCAGTGTCCCCCACCTAAGGGAGGACGGAAAACTAGTCAACGTAAGCTTTCTGTGCCGCAGGGACGGGACCTGGGACAGTCAGGTAAAGCTCCATATTACGCCAGAGGAAGATGCCTACTGGGGATTTACAGGCGGAAACGACCTGAAAGTATTCGAAACCGACGTAGGTAAAATCGGCATTCTGATCTGTTACGATGTTGAGTTTCCCGAGCTGGCCAGGCTTCAGGCCCAGAAGGGAATGAAAATGTTGCTCGTGCCGTTTTGGACCGATACCAAGACGGGTTACCTGAGGGTGCGGCATTGCGCCCAGGCCAGGGCCATTGAAAACGAGTGCTTCGTGGCCATTTCAGGCAGCGTAGGCAACATTCCCAAGGTGGAAACCATGGGCATTCAATATTCTCAGTCTGCGATTTTCACGCCGTCTGATTTTTCATTTCCCCACGACGCCATTTCTGCGGAAGCCACACCGGGTATCGAGACAACATTGATTACAGACCTGGATCTCGATCTGATCAAGGAGCTTCGTTCAAAAGGATCCGTACGTAATGCTGAAAGCCGCCGTATCGATCTGTATGACCTTCGTTGGCTAGGAAATTAACAATGGGTCAAAAGGTAGCATCGTCGTGAATCGCCGAATGAAAGGCGACATCGCCTTCCGCGATGATTTCAACCGGCTACGCAGGTTTATTGAAGCGATATTGATGAATCACGGAAGCGCAGGCCATCCCGGTTTTGACTTCACCAGCGTGATCCCCAGTTGGGCAGGGGGGGTGGTGAAAGCCCTATCCCTTCCGGTTCACTAGAATTAGGCCGCATTTGGTATTCATAGCGATTTGAAGCACCCTGTCACCATGGAAAACAAAAATACATGGCTTTTTTCGTATCCCCCCAAACTCTATCATCCCATTGCCCTTATTAAAGCTAATGGTAAAAACAACCAACTGCATGGCTGCTTCGGTTTTAGAAAATTCGATTGATTGAGCAGGCTTCCAATTTTAAAGCGTGAAAAGAGGTTGGCAAAAATGCCACACTTTTCGGTATTTACTATTTGATTTTGTGTCGCAGCAAAGGTATCGTGAACCATGTCGAACGGCCTTTCTTGATTTTTTATTGTCTGGTTGCAAAACAGCGCATAAAAGAAAGTAAAGTTCGCCAATACCAATTATCATCTCAAGTGCTTGTTATTTAATCACATTAAACTATTATCCCCGATAAGTTGAGGCGTTTATTTTCCAAACAAAACGCCAATATTATATTCTCTCAGCTGCTTGCGTACAAAAACGGTTATCTTTTTGAAAGGAGATGAAAATGAATTTAACGCAAAGCCTACGATTTCACGCCTCTCCGTATTCCGCACACAGGGATAAAGTATGTATTATCGAGGAAGGGCGGCATGTCACTTTTTCGCAATTGAATCGGCGGGCGAACCAGATTGCCAACGCGGTGCATGGTTTAGGATTGAAGCGGGGAGATGCCGTTGGGGTTTTGCTATACAACTGTTATGAGTGGATTGAGATATTTCACGCCTTGGCCCGCATTGGCGTTGCGATGGTGCCGATAAACTATCGCTTTGTATCACGTGAAATAGAATACATCATGAGAAATTCCGAAGCCAAGGCCTTGATTTATGGGTCTCAGTTCGCGGAAATTATTGATCAAGTGAGGGCTAATTTTAATGACGTTCCGGAAGATAGATTGATTCGCATTGGCGAAAAAGGCCCTGGCCGGGAATATGAATCTTGGCTGAACCAAGGCTCATCAGAAGAGGTTATCGTTCCTGTTGATGAAACGGATGTTATGTATTTGGGCTATACGAGCGGCACAACCGGGTTTCCCAAAGGAATCCAATTTATGAACGGCAGCCGATTGTTCCACGCCCTGGTATTTAGTCATGAGTTGAGTCTTACGGGGCTGGACAGAATTCTTATTAATATGCCGTACTATCATGGCAATGCCCTGTTCTTTACCGTCATAACGGTTTATATGGGCGGCCAAGCCGTCATTATGACTAAATTTGATGCCGAAAACACATTGGCGACCATTGAACGGTACCGCACCACAGCCACCTCGATGGTTCCAACTCAGTACGAACGAATTCTTAACTTGGCAGAAGACGTAAAACGTAAATACGACATTCGTTCGATGAAAAAATTTATTTGTTCCTCCTCACCGCTTTTCCCTCAGATAAGGCTCTCGATTTTGGATTGGGTCCACGAAGCAAACCTCTATGAATTTTACGGGTCAGCCGAAGCAGGTTTGGTATCCGTAATGCGGCCGGAAGACCACCGCAAGAAGCCAAATAGCGTCGGCAAAACGGCTTTATTACAGCAGGTGCGACTCCTGGATGACGAAAAGAGAGAGGTCCCCATTGGCGAGGTGGGCGAGATATACAGCCGGGGCCCCATGATGTTCGGCGGTTACTTTAAAATGCCGGAAGTCACCGAAGAATCGATGCATGAGGGGTTCTTCTCTGCAGCCGATATGGCCTACATGGACGAGGACGGCTACTTCTACCTGACGGGACGGAAAAAAGACATGATAATTTCAGGGGGAGAAAACGTCTATCCCGATGAAATCGAAAAGGTGATCACGCTCCATCCCTCGGTGTTTGAAGCAGCGGTTGTGGGTGTTCCAGACACGGAATGGGGTGAAGTACCAAAAGCTTTTGTTGTTTGCCGCAAAGGGTCAAAGGTGGCCGAGACTGAAATCCTGGAATACTGCAGGGCCAGACTGGCCAAATACAAATGCCCCAAAAGCGTAGAGTTTCCCGAAAGTATACCCAAAAGTCCAATGGGAAAAATTCTCAGAACCAAACTGCGAGAAAAATAATGTACATAGGTAGGAGATAACCCATGGGTACCGTAAACCTTATGATCGATGGCCATCATGTAACGGGTCAAGAGGGAATGACGATACTTGATGCCGCCGGAACAATCGGCATCGAGATTCCTGTGCTCTGCCACAAGGAGGGGATAAAGCCTGCCGGCGTCTGTCGTATCTGCGTGGTTGAGATTGAAGGGGCAAGAAATCTGGCAGGCGCATGTCATACCCCCATTTCCGAAGGGATGGTGGTCCGAACCCGCTCCCCCAAAGCGCTGTCGGCCCGTCGGGCAAACATAGAGCTGATGATGACGGCCCATACCGGCCCCTGCCTGGTTGACCCGGAAGCCAGGAACTGTGAGCTTCACCGGCTCGCCTCGGACCTTGAAGTCGGCTCCCCCCGATTCCATGTGAGAAAGCAGCGGTACTATCCATTGGAGCAGGTGAGCCCCTATATCCACCGGGATATGTCCAAATGTATTTTATGCCGCCGGTGTATCGGCGCTTGCAGAGAAATCGCCGGTCATGATATTTTCGGCATGGCGTATCGGGGATTTGATTCCAAGGTTGTGGTAGATTTCGATGAACCGCTTAACAAGGACGCTTGCCGTGATTGCGGTCTCTGTATTGACTATTGCCCCACCAGTGCATTGATTCGGCCGGAAGGGGCAGGCAGTGCCAAGACGGGTGGGAACATAGGGGACGATATTGAGTCAAACGTATCGATCCCTAACAGAGACCGCGGAGCGCTGCTGGAAGTGTTGAAGCAAGAGCAGGCCGCAGCCGGCTATATATCCAGAGAATTCATGACAAAGACTGCCCGGTCTTTGTCAATTCCCCTCAGCGAGGTCTACGGCATTGTAACCTTTTATTCGTTTCTTTCCAGCACACCGACGGGTCGGCACGCCATCAGGATTTGCAAAAGTCTTCCCTGCTACCTGAAAGATGCGCCAATGATCATTGAAAGCGTCCATAATGAGATTGGAATACTGCCGGGTGAAGCAACGGTGGATGGGCGCTTCTCCTTTCAGCTGACAAACTGCATCGGGGCCTGTGATCGCGCACCGGCCATGCTCGTGAATCAGGAGGTTCATGGTGATTTGACGCCGGGTAAGATTTCTCGGATTTTGGCGTCTTATGTATAAATTGCCTGGGTAATTCTATGTCTATGCGACTCCTGCAAAATTCATCAACAACGGCTCGGAGGAAATCTGCCAATGCCTGAGAAACGTCTGGTTCTAAAGCACTGCGGCACAATAGACCCCAAAGACATCACATCCTATCTGGACAGGGATGGATTTAAGGCCCTTGAAAAAACGTTCAATGAGATGACACCGGATAAGATCATTTTGGAAGTGAAGCACTCCGGCCTGCGCGGACGGGGCGGCGCCGGTTTTCCCTGCGGCCTGAAATGGGAAATGGTGAAAAATGCGCCGGAAGATGAAAAATTTTTCATCTGCAATGCGGATGAGGGGGAAGTCGGCACCTTCAAGGACAGGTATATTCTGGAAAACGACCCCTTCACCCTCATTGAAGCCATTGCCATTGCCTGTTATGCACTCGACGCCAAAAAAGCCTATATCTATTTGCGCGAGGAATATCATTTTCTTTTGAATCTGCTGGCGGGTGCGGTTGCACAGGCAAAAGAGAGGGGCTTTCTGGATCACGTCGACATCGAGATTCGCCAGGGGGCGGGGGCCTACATATGCGGGGAAGAGTCCGCCCTTATGGATTCCATTGAAGGGAAAAGAGGCGAAGTCCGATACCGGCCGCCCTATCCGGCCACCCATGGGCTCTGGGGAAAACCCACGGTTGTCAATAATGTGGAAACCCTCATGAACGTTCCAGCGATTATCCAGGAGGGCGCCGAATGGTTCAACCGGATCGGCACCCAGGAAAGTAAGGGGACCAAGGTCTTTTCGGTGAGCGGAGATGTACCGAAACCCGGTGTCTATGAACTGGTCATGGGCAGCTCCTTGAAGGAGCTGGTGATGGATCTGGCCGGGGCTGAAAACATCAATATGGTACAAATAGGGGGCGCCATGGGAAAAATCTTCCCACGCACCCTTCTGGAAATGCCGCTAACCTACGAAACGCCTTTCGGTTCCGGGGCGGTGACCGTGTTCGACACCAGCAGAGACGTCATTGATGTGGTCTGTCGAAACACCGCGTTCCTTGCAGAAGAGTCCTGCGGCAAATGCACACCCTGCCGGGAGGGAACCGACGTTTTGCTGGAGATATTGGGCAGGATGACCCGGTGGGAAGGCATGGAAGGCGATATTGGCGCACTGGAGGAGCTTTCGCAGGTCATGATGCATTCCGCCCTGTGCGGCCTGGGCCAGGGAGCCCCGGTTCCGCTGCTGGACACGCTGCATCATTTCCGGGAAGCGTATGAAAATCGGATCAAACAGTCGATCCAGTTGCGAAGGCTGTAGCTTATGAAGCGGTTACGTCCGGGAAAGGAGTAAAACATGAAAGAAATCCCAAAAACGGAAGCCAGATGTTCGTGCCCATACTGCGCCGCCACGTTTGATGCGTTTGAGACCTTAAAGGCCCACATTATCGCGGAACACAAATCACAGCCGGTTCCGGCGCCTGAAGGGCTCATCGGGCTGACGATTAACAATGAGAACCATGCGGTTTTCGTGGAACCGGGATGGACCCTGCAGCACGTCCTACATGACAGACTCGGCATGACAGGGGCCAAGTTGTTCTGTGACCAGGGCGTATGCGGGGCATGCACCGTCATCATGGATGGGCGCCCGGTTCTTTCCTGCATGACGCTCGCCATCGAGTGCGATGGGAAGCATATTGAAACCGTGGAAGGTATCGCTGCAGAGGATCATCCCCTCATTGAGCAGTATGTGAAGCACAGCGCCATGCAGTGCGGGTATTGCACCCCCGGCTTTGTAGTGACGGCCAAGGCGCTTCTGGACCAAAACCCGAATCCGACGTTAGATGAAATCCGGGAAGCCCTTGCGGGAAACCTGTGCCGCTGCGGCACCTATCCTCAGCACCCAAAGGCAGTGATGGAAGCCGCCAAAGACTTGGAAAGGGCCAGAGAAGATGTCACCAGAAAAAATGTCACCCAAAAAAATGTCAACTGACGAACATTCAAAGATGACGGAGTTGTTCGACAATCTCAGGTCGGACAAGTATCCCCTGAAAGACTTCCACCATATCGGGAAGCGGGGGGTGCACCGGCTGGATGGTTACGAAAAGGCCGCCGGCAAGGCGATATACACCATGGATGTTCAGCTGCCCGGCATGCTCTACTTGCGATTTCTAACGTCCCCCTACCCCCATGCGGAGATCAAATCCATGGACACGAGCAGGGCAGCGTCATTGCCGGGAGTGCGGGCCATACTCCGCTATGATGACCCGGAGCTGCCCTCCCGGGCCGAGGTAACCGGCCTTTCGACTGCGGAAGTGCCGGTGCTCCCTAAAATCGCACACTTCCAGGGAGAAGAGGTCGGCGCAGCGGTGGTGGCGGACAGTGAAAATATCGCGGCACAGGCACTTCGACTCATAAAGGTGGAATGGGAGCAGCGGCCCTTTATCCTCGATCCTGTGGCGGCAATGGGGGCGGAGGCCCCGCTGGCGAATCCGGAGGATTATCCGGATACGAATATCGCCATGGAAAACGTCGTCAATAAGGGGGATGTGGAAAAGGGATGGCGCGAGGCGGACCGTATTATTGAATTTAAATCCGTGCGGAGCCATCATACATGGATCGGGCCGGAAGCGCCCTGCGGGGTGTTCAGATGGAACGGGGCCTATCCTGAGGTCTGGGTGAAGCATCAACGCCCCCACTTGACCAAACGTGTGATTTCCACCTGGTTCGGCGGCATCCCCATGAACCGGATCCAGATGCATTGTCTTTATCAGGGGGCAAGTTTCGGGGGATGGAATACATTGAACTGGAGTATGGGGGGACATTATTGTGCGGCCGTCCTTGCCAGAAGAACCGGAAAACCGGTGAAATGGACCTTTACAAGAAGAGAGGATTTTTTCGGCGGCTCCATGGATGAAGGGGTCTGTCATTTCAAGGTAGGTGCGAAATCCGACGGAACCATCACGGCTGTCAAAGCAACGGCTGTGATTGCGAACACCGTGTTTCCCCTTGGCCCCCTGGACCATTTCATCGAGAATACCCGTATTCCCAACCTGTTCGCCAAGAACACGACGGTGATGATCAACAAGGGGCCGAACACGGCGGTTCGATGTGAACAGAATCTCAATGCCCAGAGCTTGACCCTGGTGTTTGCCCATGTCGCCGATGCATTGGACCTTGACCCCATTGATGTGGCCCTTAAAAATGACGGCGCGGAAGGCCGTGACACGGCATGGCTGAACCAGCAAAAAGCAGAATTGGGATTTGAGGTCAGAGACAGCCTCAAAGAATGCATCGAGAAGGGCAAAGCGGCCATTGACTGGGATGCAAAATGGCATCCGCCCGGAACCAAAAAACTGGACAATGGAAGGATGCACGGCATGGGATTTAACTGGACCCATGAGTGGGACGATTCCGGGGGGTCCAGTGAAATGGCGATCCGTATCGAGCGCAATGACGGCACGGCCACCATTCTTGGGATGCGGCCCGATAATGGGGTAAGCGCCGAAACCGCCTACTGCCAGATCGCTGCCGATGAGATCGGGATGCGTTTTGAAGATGTATTTTACAATCCTCAATTTGACCCCGGCTTTTTCGCCATGACACCGGACGGCTCTACCAACTTGTCCATTAACGGGTTTGCCGTAAGGCATGCGGCAAGACAATTAAAGCAAAAGATTCTCGAGGCGGCCACCGCACCCCGGGCCGTCACCCAAAGGGGCGGCTTTCCCCCTGCCTTCCCGGACCTGACACCGGAAGATCTGGATATCAAGGAAAGCGTCATCTATGTGAAGTCGGACCCCTCAAACCGGATGTCTCTGGCTGAATTCGTGGGTCTGTCCGGATTTCGGGGCCCCATGACCGACATCGAATTGAGTTTAGAAGGCGCCGTATCCGAGGAAAAACCCTGTTTTTCGCCGCCGCTTTTCGCCGAAGGCTACCACGTTCAGACCGGGGCGTACATTCACGTTCGACTCAAGTTTTGCCGCCAGGCCCACTTTATGGAGGTGGAGGTGGACACGGAAACCGGAGAGGTGCTCATCACCAAGGTGGTCAATGTGAATGACGTGGGCAAGGTCATCAACTGGGACGGATGCGAAGGCCAGCAGTATGGGGGCACCTACATGGGCATCGGCAGGGGAAAAAGTGAAGAGGTCATTCATGACCCCGTAACGGGTGTCATGCTGAACGGCAACCTGCTCGATTACAAGATTGCCACCATGCTCGATGCGGACGCCATCGAAACCCGCCTTGTGGAGACAGGACTGGGCTACGGCCCTTACGGGGCGGTCGGTATTGGTGAAGATATCGCCACGGTGGTGCCCGCGCTGGTCGGGCCTGCCGTTTATAATGCAATCGGTATGTGGATTGATGATTTTCCCATCACCCCGGACAAGGTCCTTGACGCGCTGGAAAGGAAGTAGGAGAGACGGCATGAAAAAATTTGTGCACATGAATGCCATGACCATTGATGAGGCGACCGCAACCCTGGGCCGGTACGGGGACAGGGCGAGCGTAATCGCCGGGGGTACCGACCTTCTGGGAAAAATGAAAGCGGAAATATTGCCCACCTATCCGGAGGCCCTCGTTAACCTCAAAACCATACCGGGGCTCGATTTTATCAAAGAAGAGAATGGACTGCTGAAGATCGGCGCCCTGACCCGGCTGGCGGATATCGCAAGCCACCCGGTGATTCAACGCCGCTATGCTGCCCTTGCCGAGGCGGCGCACCGCACGGCATCTCCCAACATTCGGGTAATGGGCACCCTGGGCGGAAATCTTTGCCAGGATATCCGGTGCTGGTACTACCGGAATCCGCACAACCGCTTCCCCTGCCTTCGAAAAGGGGGGGGAAGATGTTATGCCATCAGGGGAGACAACCGGTATCACTCCATTTTCGGCGGCAGTGTGGAAGAGGGATGCTATGCCGTCCATCCGAGCGATACCGCTCCGGCCTTGATCGCCCTCAATGCAAAGATAAAAACATCCAAAAGAATCGTCGGCATCCAGGACTTTTTTAAGGTGCAGGTAAGAAAGACGACCATACTGGACCCGGATGAAATTGTCACGGAAATCCATGTACCGGCCCCCAAAGAGGGAACACGGAATTGCTTTTTAAAGTTTGCCGTCAGAAAAACGATCGATTTTGCCATCGTAAACTGTGCGGCCATGGTCTCTTGCAAAAAAGGTATAGTCCACGCAGCCGGGATCTGCCTCAATGCAGTGCATATCAATCCCTACAGGGCCGTGAAGGCCGAGGATTTTCTGATCGGCAAAGAGATCAATGACGAGAACTTGGATGCCGCGGCCGTTGCCGGCGTATCCGGTGCAAAGCCGCTCTCCCATAACGGCTATATGGTTCAAATCGCCAAGACGCTGATCAAGCGGGCGGTTCTGGCTTGTAAGCCCCATGAGCCGACGGCTTGAAAACGATCAAAATAATATTCTCCCTATGAAAGAATTAATTTCTCCCATTGCCGACCATATCGCCGCCAAAGAAGACGTTTGTGTGGCAACCATTATGGTCTGCGGCGGCTCAACGCCGAGGGGCCCGGGAACAGCCATGGTCATCGGACGGAACGCATGCATTGCAGGAACCATCGGCGGGGGGATCCTGGAAGCCGAAACCATCCGGGCTGCACAAGCAGTTTTGGCACAAAAAAAATCCACCCTAAAACACTTTACGCTGAATAAAAACGATTTCAACTCCCTGGATATGATTTGCGGTGGCTGGGTCGAAATATTCATCCAGTTCGTTGATGCAACATCTCCGGAAAATATCCGCCTCATTGCCGAGATGAAACAGCATCTTGAAAAAAACAGGCCCTTTCATCTCATTACCCCGATACAGGATCCAATGAACGGACAGCAAACCCGTGAAAAATGGTTTCTCTCGGTTACCGGAAATGGGGAAAAAAATCCGTTAACCGCTGAATATGGACTGGACCCTTACCTGGCCAACCATCGATCCTATCAGGTGATCGAAAGTAAAACACAGCGGTTCATCGTCCAGATGATCACCCCTGGTTACTGTGTCTATGTTTTCGGCGGGGGCCATGTGGGCTTAAAGGTTTATGAGCTGGCCAAATTCATTGGCCTAAGGGTGGTTGTCATTGATGATCGACCGGAGTTCGCAGATCCGGATCGGTTTCCAAGGGCCGATGGGGTCATGGTCCACAGCGACTACGACCGGCTTTTTAAAGAACTGCCTCTCGATCGAGGCAGCATGATCGTCATCGTCACCCGGGGGCATCGCCATGATGCCGAGGTATTGGAACACTCCCTGCAAACGGATGCCGGCTACATCGGAATGATCGGCAGCAGGAAAAAAATCCCGGCCATTTACGAAGGGTTAAAAAAGCAAGGATTTGCCGATAAAGATTTTATGCGGGTCAAAGCGCCCATTGGTCTTCCGATCAGGGCCGAAACCCCCGAAGAGATTGCCGTCAGTATCATTGCTGAAATCATCCGGGAAAAGGCAGCGCTACAAAATGCTTAAACTCGCCGCCATCATCCCTGCTGCCGGGCTTTCATCAAGGATGGGAAAATTTAAGCCGCTTCTTCCCATTGGCCAATATCTTTGCCTGGAAAAACCGATTCTGACGTTTAAAGATGTCGGAGACATTGATATTAAAGTGGTGGCCGGATATAAAGCTCACCTGCTCGCCCCGGTTTTGCAACGGCACAAAGTGGATATGGTTATCAACCCGGCCTATCAAAAGAAGGGTATGCTCTCTTCCATTCAGGCGGGTCTGCAGGCGTTGCAAGGAGACATTGATGCATTTTTTGTCCTCCCGGCGGACTGCCCATTGGTCCGTCCGAAAACAATCAAGGCAATGATTCGCCATTATGATGATACCAAGGGGGAGATCATTCATCCATGTTTTCGGGGAAAAAAAGGCCATCCCCCGCTGATAACCGCAAAACTGATTCCCAAGATACTTCGTTCATGCCCTGATGAAGACAACTTGCGCTCCATATTGCGGAATTCGGATTGCAAAACCATCCTTATGGATGTCAATGACCCTGGAATTTTACAGGACATGGATTTCAGGAGCGATTATGAACGTCTGGTCGCGGAAAGCGATTAGGCCCGTTATCAGAAAAATCCACGCAAATAAGCACCCTAAAAAAAGGGTAACTCCGGAAGCGTGTATCTTGGCAGAAGGTGTCGTCTGTTATAAAAATTTCCCCCATCCTCGACCCTCGCCCCTCGACTGTTGACTGTCCACTGTTGACTGTCGACTGCCAACTGTCGACTGACAACTGCCGACTTCCGGCGTTTTCTGATAAACCCTGTTCGTAGAAACTTATACCTGGGTGGAGCCCAAAAAATCGACCCCAAGGCTCGGGTGTCCATATTCATCACTGCTGATCACGTTGATGAGGGCAGGCTTGCCGGATGAAAAGGACCGTTCCAACGCCGGAATGATTTCCTCCGGCTGTTTCACAAGCTCCCCATGGACGCCCAGTGGTTCAAACACCTTATCGTAGCGAATGTCCGGAAGCATGGTCAGCGGAATTCCGGTGAGATTACTTCCCTCATTGGCACCCCAGGAACTGTTATTGTAGACAATTACAGTAATGGGGAGTTCATAACGGGCGGCGGTTTCCAAATCCATGCCGCCAATGCCGATACCGCCATCACCGCTTACAACCACCACCTGTTTTCCGGGGTTGGCGAGTTTTGCGCCGATCCCCATGCCCACACCGGCGCCCACCGGCCCGAAAGGCCCCGCATCCACCAGTTGCCCGGTTGAATGAACCGTGAGCCATTGACTGACATAACCGCTCAGGGTAAAGCTGTCATTGATGACAATTGCATCGTTGTCGATCGTGGAAACCAGGTCTTTTACAAGTCGATCCGGGTGAATGGGGGTGATGTTTGCATGTTGTTTGGCCCGATCGAAAATTGTCTGCTCAAATTTTTTCCGGATTTGGCCGACCTGCCGGTTCCATTTGCTGCCGGCCCTTGCCGCAAAGTTCAGCTTCATTTCTTTGATTTTATCTATCATTTGGCGCAGGACCAATTTGGGATCCCCCACGATACCGATCTCTGCCGGCACATGCCAACCCACCCGTTCTGCGATGGAATCGATCTGGACATAGGTCGCCTTATCTGTCCAGGTTGGCGGCTGGCCGAATTTCTCCCCACTCCAGAACTTGAAACCAACGGCAATCACCAGATCGGCAGATCCGGAGAAGGGTTTTTTCCACGCCCCCCTGACAGCCAATGGATGGGCTTCATCCAGGGCGCCCTGGCCAGACCGGCGACAGTAAACAGGTGTGTTTGTCAGCTCCGCGATCTCCCTTAGCTCTGCTTCCGCGTTGGACCAAAATACCCCGTCGCCGCCGGCAAAGAGCGGCCTTTCCGATTTGTAGAGAAGTTCCACGGCCCTTTCAACCTGCAGGGGGTCCCCTTGTGATCTAAGTGCCTCTTGGTCGAAAATTTTACCGCCGGGCTTTTGTTCTTGCACACTTCCGGCGTTCAATAGAATATTGATGGGAATCTCTAATAGAGAAACGCCCTGAGGCGACAGTTTGGCGGCACGAAATGCCATGCGAAGATCCCGGTTGATGGTGGACCAATCCGTCACACGTTTGGCATATTTGGCGAAGGACTTTACCAAATCAGACCCGTATGCTTCCTGGAAAGACTCGAAACCGTCTTCGGTGTTTGGATGCTGACCGGAGAGGCATACCACGGAACTATTGGTTGAAGCCGCCACATGGAGTCCCGTCATGGCATTGGTAAGTCCGCACCCGGCCGTGACCAGACAGACGCCAGGTTCGCAGGCAACTCTAGACCATGCATCGGCCGCATAGGCGGCGGCTTGTTCATGTCGCATATGAATCAGCTGGATGTCATTTTCTTTCATGTGGTTGATGATCGGAATGACATGCCCGCCGCCGATGGCAAACACATATTTGACATTCTGCTCTTTGAGTATTCTGCAGATCAACGCCCCGCCATCTACTTTATCCATGGTAAAAATCCTCCATTCCGTTTAAATTGAAACAAACATCCAGTGCATGCCAAAATCGATAGGAGAAAAACATATGGCGCCAAAGGCAAAGCTGCCAAATCCGGTTTGAAAAAGGGAAGGTGATGTTATTTTTCGCGTTTACCCGAGAACATGTTTATCAAGTATAAAGCAGGTAAAACGGCCTTCAAATACAACCTGGTCCTCACGCTTGACCGTGACATTGACGATCTGCTTTTTACCTGCAGTGCTTTCTGTGCTGGCCTCGGCCACCACCGTTTCGCCGGCCTTCACCGGTTTAATGAATTTTGATTCCGCGCTGCCGAGCACCACATTGGGATCATTTACCGCAATCATGGCGGCATGGTCAGCCAAACCGAAAATAAATCCGCCATGAACAAGGCCCATATGATCCACCTGCATGGTGGTATCTGTCATCAGTTCTATGCGGCTTGAGCCATCACCCAGCGCTATGGGTTTTCCGCACAGTGTGGTGTCAATTCGTTGATGCGTTTGAATATTCATATTCTCCCCTCCCCCGAATAACCCGTCTGGAAGCACGGGTATATTTACGCAGAATTATAGGTAAGCGCCCGCAAAAGAAAGTTACGCAAGCCTATTCGCCAACGTATGAACAACTTTCTTATGATAATAAGTAGAAATTTGTTCTTGGAAAAGCCAAAATAAAATTAGTAGATATAGGCCCTGCTTGAAGCCCTCTTCACCATGCACGTTGACAATACCCCTCCTATCAAAACTTTTCAAGTCAAGGAATAGGTAGAATAGAATGATGAGGTGGTGAAGGAAAGCTCAATTAAACCGACCAAAATCAAACGGACCGGAGATGAACCGGCAACGAAAAAAGGGTTACAGCCTTGTTTGCTGTAACCCTTTGAATTTTCTGGCGCACCCGGCAGGATTCGAACCTGCGACCTACGGATTCGTAGTCCGGCACTCTATCCAGCTGAGCTACGGGTGCAAAAAAGATTTGAAATAAATCAAGGTTTGCTTCATAAGCGATAATGTGCCGCATGTCAATGATATTGTTAATCGCAGACATAAAAACGATTTTATAATGAACGAAACAACACACCACATTGGTTTCATGGAAACTGCGCTTAGGGAAGCAAAAAACGCCCAGGATCAAGGTGAAGTGCCCGTGGGGGCCGTCCTGGTGGATGCAACCGGTGCCATAATCTCAACCGCCCATAACCAGACCATTTCCTTGGCAGATCCCACCGCCCATGCGGAAATTTTAGCCCTCCGAAACGCAGCCCAAAAGGTGAGCAACTACCGGTTGTTAAACACTACCTTGTATGTTACGGTAGAACCTTGTGTCATGTGTATGGGCGCGATTATCAACGCACGTGTTGCACAGGTGGTTTTTGGCGCACCAGACCCCAAATGGGGTGCTTTGGGCTCACTTTATAATTTTGCAACAGATCCAAGATTTAATCATCATCCAGAAATTTTGGCTGGTATCTGCGAAAAACGTTGCAAAAAGATAATGCAGGATTTTTTTCGCGCCCGTCGAAATCGATAATATTAAGGTAAAAGGAGTAGGTTGTGGCAAATATCGTTCTTGTGGGGACCCAGTGGGGAGACGAAGGCAAAGGAAAGATTGTGGACCTGCTGGCCGCAGATGCGGATGTCGTTGTCCGATTTCAGGGCGGCAACAATGCCGGGCACACCATGGTTGTGGATGGAAAACAAACGATCAGTCACTTGGTGCCTTCTGGAATCCTCCAGGGAAAGCAATGCCTGATAGGCAACGGACTTGTCGTGGACCCGACGGTGCTTTTGGAAGAAATCGATTATCTTGCTAAAAATGGTGTGGACACGAGTCCTGATAAATTAAAGGTCAGTGAGAAAGCTCATGTTATTTTGCCTTACCATAAAGCCATTGATAATGCGCGGGAAGTCAAGAAGGGAAAGGACAAAATCGGTACCACCGGACGCGGCATCGGACCGGCCTATGAAGACAAGGCCACTCGACGGGGCATCCGCTTTTCAGACTTCCTTGAGCCCGATCTTCTTTCCGAAAAAATTACCATTTTGATGGAAGAAAAGAATTTTTACCTGGAAAAATATTTTAATGGCTCACCGCTTGAAATCCCCCCTGTCGTAGAAGTGGCCCTTGCGCAGGCCAAGCGGCTGGCCCCCTATGTTGCCAACGTGTCCGTGATTCTGGCCGATGCAACATCTGATGGCCGGCAGGTCCTGTTTGAAGGGGCCCAGGGCACCCATCTTGATATCGACCATGGTACCTATCCGTTTGTCACCTCTTCCAGCACTGTCTCTGGGAATGCCTGCTGCGGTGCCGGTGTGGGGCCAAAACAGATCACCGGCGTCCTTGGCATTGTAAAAGCCTATACGACAAGGGTTGGCGCCGGCCCTTTCCCCACGGAACTGAATGATGATATCGGTGACTATATCCAAAACAAAGGCGCCGAATTCGGCGCCACAACCGGTCGGAAGCGTCGCTGCGGCTGGCTCGATATGGTCATTCTGGAGAACGCGGTTCGGTTGAATGGATTGACCGGAATTGGGCTGACCAAACTGGATGTACTGGGGGGGCTTGATACGATCAACATCTGTACCGGTTATGACTGTCGCGGAACGCATCTGACGCATTTCCCAACGAGCTTGAAAACACTTGCAGACTGTACACCGGTATGCGAAACGATGCCTGGTTGGTCGGAGGATATTTCAAATATCCGCCGGTATGAAGATTTACCGGAGCCTACAAAAAATTACATCAAACGGATTGAAACGCTTGCCGGCGTTCCGGTTGACATTATTTCCGTTGGACCTGGCCGAGAGCAAACGATTGTACTGAACAATCCGTTCAAACAGTAGGAAAGATCATCATTATCTTGCCAAACCTATTGACAAACGAAGAAGACTGACATACTAAAGCAACCCATGTCGGGACGTGGCTCAGCCTGGTAGAGCACAGCGTTCGGGACGCTGGGGTCGCGCGTTCAAATCGCGCCGTCCCGACCATATCTTTAATCGTAAAGCGGTTATCTCACACAGCAGATAACCGCTTTATTGTTTTCTCCCTCCTCACAACATAACGCGCTTACTTGAAGATAGCACTTCCCCCAAAAAGTCAGGACCGTTGTCGAAAACCTCTTGCCTGCTAGACCTCCATCATACTAGTGCCGGCACAACCGGGATGGCTATCGGCTCGCAGCTGTGTCGCTGTCTGAGGATAAGTATTGGTTTCCCGCTTAGGTGGACAAACGCCTGGTGGCCCCTTGAAGTTTTACGAAAAAAGGCCTATTAGTATTTATACCAAGTTAGTATGAAAAGAGGAGAGCGCTACGGTGACCGATCAGGATAAAACGGCAATCACTTGCTACGTCAATGAAAAGGGCATGGCTACACTCAAGTGCCCGAACTGCAATAACGTAAAAAAAATCGACGCCAGCTCATACCTATTCTCCAAAAAGCCATTCAAAGCAACCTGCAAATGCGGCATGGTGTTTTATGGCCGATTTGAATTTCGGACACATTTTCGCAAGAAAGTCCGGCTGGCCGGTCATTACCGCCGTCCAAGCACCAAGATAAAAGGCGATATCCTGGTTGAAAATATTTCTCTGAGGGGCGTGGGGTTCACCTGCATGGACCCTCACGATCTCAAGGCGGGAGAGAATTTTGAGATCACGTTTTGGCTGGACAATCCCAAATCTTCAAAAATTGAGCTCCGAATGGTGGTAAAACACGTTTCCGGTCGCCACATCGGCGCCGAGCGTATTGACACGCTACAAGCCCAACCGGATTTGGGATTCTATTTGAAGGGGTAATCCGCCATCAGAAGACGTTGGGCCTTCTTTAACTGATCATCGGACAAACTTTTACGCAGCTGCTTGATCACGTCACGGTCAAGGGAGCCCATGTCTGATTTATGCTGTTCTCTGATTTGGCGCTGCGCATCGTGAAATTTCCTTTCAATCTTATTTTTCTGCGCCATGTGGGTAGCCAGCAGTGCGTGGACCACCTTTTTTTGGCTGTCATCGATCACCAGCTCATTCATCAATTCCTCCGCTGTCAACGATTGCATCGGGGGCTTGGGGAACGGCCCGGAATGATGGCGCCGCAATCGTTTTTTGACCCTTTTGGTGAATCGGTCCAGCTTCTCTTTTTGTGAATCGTTCAACTCTGCCTTTATCTTTACCAGGGTATCATCCAACTGTTTCTGAAATTCTGGCCGATACTTTTGCCGATAAGCAATCAATTCTATTCTTGCGTTGTCGATAATTTTCTGAATTGCCTTCTGTTGTGATGCGGTCAGGTCGAGCCTGGCCGTCATCCGTTGAAGAAAATGGATTCCAGGTGGCTCTTTGGCAAAAAAATGCTTTTCAATCCGTTGTTGAATCAGCACGCGTGAAAAAAGGGCACCGGCCAGAAACCCTAGGCCAAGAATCAGACAAACACTCAGAAAGATTTTTAGTCGACTCATCTGTCACCTATTTAGTTACATTTCATACCACAACAGATCGCTATACCCAATGGGGTCTTCCAGCAATAGTGTGGCTACGTCAATGTCTGCAGAAAAATCAAATTGGAACAACCAGAAAGCAAGCAGACATCCGGCAATTGCGGTAACCGGTGCCCACCGCCATATCGCCTGACCAAACAACGTCATAAAATCGGGGCGTAGCGGGGCCTTGGCCACTTTCCGAATCTGCCGCATGGTATCATGGACCCACCGGTCCGCATCCAGCCCCGGCGGCACTGCCGACGCTGTTCTCGCCCGGTAGGCCCCTTTCAATACCATCATCAATTTTGTCTCAACGCTGTGGCTTGTCTTTTTCATGGAATCATCTTCTTTTTTCGCCGGCCCTGCCCAAAAATCGGGCCAGTATTGTTTTTAACCGGTTACGAGACCGAAAGGAGCGAATTTTTACATTCGCCACACTCCATCCCAAGTGCGTTGCCGCCTCCTTTCCGCTCATCCCTTGAAAATACACCAATTCCAACACCATTCTGTCTTCTGCGGATAACTGGCCCAATGCCCATGACAAAATCTCCCGTGCCTCACTTTGCGCTTCGGCCGCATGGTATACGTCTGCCGATTGTGCCGCCATGACGGTATCCAGCCATTTTTGATGTGACGCCGAAAGGCCACCGATCGGCACTTCCTTTTGGCGATATCTGTGTCTCCAAAAGTCATAACAGGTTCGGATCGCAATACCTGACAACCAGTTTTTGAAACTCCCCTTTTTTCTGTAAGTGGTAATGGACTGATATGCTTTTATAAAAACAGTTTGAAAAACGTCTTCAAGTTCATCTATAGGTACGTGGTTTCTTACCACACCCATCACATGTCCCTGATATCGCCGCATCAGTATTTCAAAGGCATCGACATCACCAGACAACACCCGCTCGATGGCCGTTGTATCCGAAATCGCCGATAGCGCCATATAATTTTCAGGGTCTTTGGTCATGTCGAATCGTAGCCGGTAAGGTGCCGTCTTGCTTCAGGGAAATTTCAACGTGTCACAGGCACAGGGCGCGGTCACCCTTTGCAACGGTAGCGAACGCTAAGGCACCTGACCATCCGACCAACAGTTCATCATCGATCGTTTCTGCGCCCGCCTGGATTTCATATTTTCGACCCGCTCGGCCCGCATTTCCGATAGCCTCGACTTCTGCTCATCGGTTAAAATAGCTTTAATATCACCCAGCATCTTTGTTCGCATAACGAATATATCTTCTTTAATCAACGCGGCCTCTTTGAAGGTAAGCCGAAGTTCATTTTCAGCGCTTTCATCAAACGGCTCTTGCCCCATGGCATTATGAAGCTTTTGTCGAACACTTCGCAACGTTTCATGGGAGGACACCATTTTCTCTTTATAGGATGAAACAATTTCCGATACCTGATTTTTTTGTGTTTCAGAAAGGTCAAGCTGGTTAATCATATTCAGAACCCCGCCGTTTTTACGAAGGTGTTCCCCACCGAATTTTTTGGCGGATGCCGTTAGTACACCGGCGAACGTCAGCAGCAAAACCAAGCAGACTATTGTGATTTTTTTCTGTTTCATTTTTCCTCCTATCTATATCATCATTTTGTAGATTGTCCCTGGCACTACCGGTCAGGGAAAATTTGGCCTTTGATGACATAGTCGTCTGGAGGCAGAAACTGGTTACACTTTTTTTATCAAGCCACTATCTTCGCGTCACCAATGTCTGATCGTAATGAACGCCGACGGGTTGTTCCGTCCATTTATCCCCCGCACCCCAGCGTAGGATCTTGAACCGCAATGCCCTTGCGCTTTCGCTTTTTTTTCTTGATTTCACATAAGAGCGTTTTGTAGACAGGAAAGCCTGATATTTCATCAAACTGTTCAAAATCGGTCAAAACATTTACATTGGCCGCTTGCCATTCCGGCGTTCCCAGCGGCCCGCCCCCGCCGACCGGTGCATACACAAAGCCTTTCATGATCGTGTCCGTCACGTAGGCCCGCATCATCACAGATCCCCGTTCGGTTTTGATGACGACTCGATCCCCCATTTTGATACGGCGATCCGCGGCGTCCGATGGATTGATTTCGACCACGGGGTGGGGATATTTTTCCATAAAACTCGGTATGGCGCGTAGGCATGACTTCATGTCCGGCTTGAACGGGCCAGTGCCAAGCACCAGCGGGTATTTTCGATGCAACTCGGGATTGCTCACAGCGGTTTCAACCGACTCTTCGTATTTGGGCAAGCCCTCGTATCCATAGGATTCCAATACTGTCGATTTTATCTCAAATTTCCCTGATGGCGTCTCAAACCCCGGTTTACCGTCGCTACGGAGCAAGCCCTTTTCCCATTTTCGATAAACCATTTCCTTTTGATTGATGCGAACCACATGTCTCTCCGCCCGTTTTAAATCATCCGGTGCGACGCCTGACCCTTTCAAAACAGTGTCCAAAAGTTCTTCCTGATTTTGGGGGTACAGATGGCCATATCCAAGCCGTCTGGCAAGTTCCGCCAGAATATCATAACTGGACCGGGCTTCTCCCACCGGTGGAATCAGTTGTTCCCTTAATCGGATAGCGCTTCCATAGTAGCAGTAAGAGGCCTGCTCAAAGGCGGTTGTCGCCGGCAATACGATATCCGCATAGGCAGCGTCCTGGGTCAACTGAAGATCGATGGTGACCAGAAAATCCAATGCATTTAAGGCCTCCCGCCAGAGGGTTGGATTGGGCCAGGAGGTCAAAAGGGAGGCCCCCAGGACGAACATCGCCCGAATATGATAGGGGTCCCCTTCGAGGATTGATTGGGGCAAAAGGATCGCATGGGGCTCTCCCCCGCAATACGTTGCATACACTGGAAATTTGCCGTTGCCGATGGATTTCTCAAAACCCGGTGTTGCCAATTGGTCGGCTTTGGAAAGCGGAAGACCGTTTTCTCTTCTCAGAAAACATCGACCGCCCTCCACATCCAACTGGCCGGCAAGGGCCCACAGGATCATGACGGCTCTTATGTTCTGGACACCACTTCGGGTATATTCAAGCCCTGTATACATGATGTAGCTGGCGCCTTCGGCATCAACAATACGTTCCGCCAAATCTTCAATCTGATGGACCGGAAGGCCCGTAATGCCCGATACCCGTTCCGGCGTAAAGTCTTTGACATAGGCTTCAAATTCATCAAACCCGATTGTCCACTCTTCTACAAACGGTTCATCGTAGAGGCGGTCTCTTATGAGAATATGAGCCAAACCCAGGGCCAGTGCCCCATCTGATCCCGGCCGGATGGGCACCCACTCACTGCCTTCCAGTTCAGCGGCTTTCGTACGCCGGGGATCGATAACAATGATCTCCGCCCCCTCTTCCGATGCCGTTTTCAACCGCTCAAACATTTCCGGCGGCGTTGACGTGGAAGGATCCGTCCCCCAAACAAGGATGAGATCGGCGTTATCGACATCCGAGAACATATCGATATGAAGGCAGCCCATCGTCAATTTGGGCGCCAAAACGCCCAGTGAAGTGTAACAGGGGGCCCCCACGCCGAAGGTGTTGGGCGAACCAAATGGAAACAAGATGCTGGAAGCCAGGTAGATTTCCGAACCTTTCAACTGATAGATGTCTTTAAAGGATCTTTCATACGAACCGGTCCCGGCGTAAAAACCGACGGTTTCTGGCCCAAATTCGTTTTTCAGATTAAGTAGCTTTTCAATGATGATATCATAAGCCTCATCCCAGGTTATTTTCTCGAATTCATAGGTACCTTTGGGTCCTACCCGTTTCAGGGGATGTTTTATCCGGCTTTCTGCATAGATGATCTCTTTTGCGCTATCGGCAATGGGGCATAATATTTTTCCCAGGGGTGCCGCCGGGTCCGGCGCGAGCCTGTCGATCCGGCCGTCATCGTCATAATGTACCAACACCCCGCACCCCGGGCTGTGAAAACAAATACCACAGATACCATACTTCGGGTCCCGCATAAAATCTCCTATCTTCCCTTCTTTTTTTCTCTTCTATGATCTTTCACCCGCGATCTTTCACCAATGATGAATTGTGAATGGATGTGCTCCCATAAATTTTCTGTTTTGCGTATTTTCCAGACCACATCTCCCTTTTCCCGGATTTTCAGTGGTGGATCAAAAATACCGTCTTCCCCTGATAGGATTCGACTGAGGGTATCGATCCCACGGCCTTTGTACTTCCCTTGGTTTCGACCGCTAAGCCACTCATCGGGATCCGAAACCGACTCGTCCCATGAAAAAGGGTCCGAAAATACAAACGAGGCCTTTTCTTCCCGCAGCACCTTGTTTACGTCCCTCAGGTGCTGAATCGGGCTGGCTACCTTTTCAAGAACATTAATCGATGCAACGGTTGAAAAATGGTTGGAGGGAAATGGCAATGCCAGTGCATCCGCGATGATAAATTCGATTCTGTCAAAGTTCCAATCCTTATCAAGCTCCCACGAACATTTTTTGGTAATATAGCCTTCTATGATGAGGTCAAATTCCAGCCGATTTTGGGTTAATAATTCCCGTGCCTTTTTAATAAACGAAACCGATGTGTCAATGCCGATAACCTTTGAATGGGTTTTGCTCAATTCAAAAGAAAGCCGGCCCACCGAACACCCAATGTCCAGTGCAATGCCATTTGTCTTCTGAAAATGCGAAGACCATACACGGTATGCGTCTGTGGCGTTTGCCCCGTTAAAGAACTCGGCATAATGGCTCCACAAGTACGACGAAAGCATGTTTCTGGAATTATAGCCCGACACATCGCAGAGTATCCCCATTGACTTCGTGGGTAGCATGACGGCAACCCCTTCATTTATCGGATATCGGCTGCCGCAGGATGGACAGGACAGATCGCCTTCAATCACATCCCCCTGTTTCTCTTCCACGACCGCCAGGGTCAGCCGTGTTGTTTGGTCCTGGCACGCCGGACAGACGAGTTGTTCACATAACCATTTTTTCATAGCTAACACCTATCAATATGGCTCATATAGATTAGTAAGTCTTTATGAATGCAAGCGTTTGATACTATCACATTCCTATCTTTTAGACGAATTGAACGTTATAGTGTTAGCAATGGGGAGATAATGTGTCAAATTGAAGGATGACAACCGGGACGAGTTCTGATAAGTTTCAGCCGGTGTATAATTATCTCTGTTTACCGAATTCACGCCTTATCCGATTAGGTCGATACGCCAATGCGCACATATCTTTTCTACGACATTGAAACCACCGGGCTCAACAAAGCGTTTGATCAGGTACTACGATTTGCCGCGATTCGAACGGACCTTCAGCTAAATGAAATCGAGCGTCACGAAATATCGGTCCGCCTGAGGCCGGATGTCGTAATGTCGCCAAGGGCGCTGATCACACACCAGATATCAATTGCAGAAGCCCACCAAGGCCATGTGGAATACGAAGCAACCCAGCGCATTCATCAACTACTGAACACACCGGACACCATCAGCGTGGGATACAACAGCCTCGGTTTTGATGACGAATTTCTTCGTTTTTCTTTTCATCGAAACCTGCTGCCCCCCTATACCCATCAATACAATAACGGATGCGGGCGCATGGACATGCTGCCCTTTGCCGTAATTTACCGGCTCTACAAGGAAGAAGTGCTGCGTTGGCCAACCCATGAGGGAAAGCCAAGCCTGAAATTGGAATTGATAAATGAATTGAACGATCTGACCCAGGGTCGCTCCCACGATGCCATGGCGGATGTGGAAGCGACCGTGGCCCTGGCGGCTCTTTTTCGCAATGAAACAGCGGTCTGGGAGTTTTTGGCCGGTTATTTTGATAAAAAAGTAGATGCCGCTCGTATGTCAGACCTGACCGTAGCATTTCAAACCGCCAGCGGCAATCATCTCAAAGGGCTTCTGGTCAGTTCTGACGTGGGGTCTGACCTCGGTTATCAGGCACCGGTTTTATTTATCGGGAATTCAATCCCCTATTCAAACCAGGGGCTCTGGCTGCGGATTGATCAACCGGAGCTGCAGCAGGTAACCCCCGATTCAATTGAAGAAAACACCTGGGCAGTTCGAAAACGTTTGGGGGAGCCGCCTTTCATTCTGCCGCCCCGAAAGCGATTCTTAAACCATTTTTCGTCTGAACGGCTTGAGATCGTCAAAAGCAATCTGGTATGGATTGTAGAAAACGACCTCCTTTTTCAAAAGGTTATCGCCTTCCATCAGGCGTTTCGATATCCGGAAATCCCGAACATTGATGAAGATGCGGCCCTCTATCAGATGGGCTTTTTAACAAAAGCTGAAGAAAAATACTGCCAACGGTTCCATACAGCACCGGTTTCAGAAAAAGCAACCCTCGTGGACGGCTTTCAACGAAATGAGATTAGCACGCTTGCGTCAAGGATTCTCTACCGAAACTATCTCGAAAATCTTCCTGAACGGCTTCACCCAGGTTTTGCAACATACATGGAAAAAGTTCATCCCGAGCAGCAGACTTCCGCAATGGTCGACTACCGGGGGACATATCGAACCACCCCCACCGATGCGCTCAAAGAAATTGAAGTGTTAACAAAAGACCCTTCAATAGACGCCCATCAGCAGCATCTGTTGCAAGAACTGGCAGACCATATACAGAAGCAATTTTTCGTCACAAAATAGGAAATTGAATCATATCCCGGTCCGCATCCATCCAGGCAGGAAATTCACGGCGAAAAGATACAAGCGCGTCATGGGAAAGGCGGACACTTCGCGTTCCGGTGGTCTCCCTCATCCGGGCCAAGGGCTCACCCTTCGGGGTTATGACCATCGAATCACCGGAAAAGGGCAGCCCATTTCCGTCAACACCAATCCGGTTGACACCGATTACGTAACTTAAATTTTCGATGGCCCGCGCGGTCAATAGTGCCCGCCAGGCGTTCGCTCTTGGGGACGGCCAATTGGCGACAAAAATGGCCACATCATATTGGTTGTCAATGTTCCGTGTCCATGCGGGGAAGCGCAAATCATAGCAGATGAAGGGACGAATCCGCCAACCGTTTAACTCGACGGTGATGAGTTTTTCGCCGGCAGTATATACTTTCTCCTCTGCAGTCATTCGAAACAGATGTCTTTTGTCGTATGTAAAGAGCGTTGCATCCGGCTTTACCCACACCAGACGGTTATAATAACGACCGTTCTCTTTGATAATGAGGCTTCCCACAACGTCCGAACCTGTGTCGGCCGATGTCCTTTTCATCCATAAAACTGCCGTTTCGGTCATCTCTTCCGCGATGGGTGATGGCTGCATACTGAACCCAGTGGTGAACATCTCGGGAAAAATAAAGAGATCGGTTTTATCAGATAGGGACGCAACGACCTTGTTATACCCATCGAGATTGGCGCCAACGTCCTCCCAAACCGGGTCGGGCTGAATAAGTGTAACCGTTAAATCCTGCATAACCGAGCCGTCGCTTTTTTAAGGGTTTCATCTTTTTTGGCAAAGCAGAACCGAAGCACCTTGTGGTCGGTACGCTGGTGGTAAAGACTCTTTTCCGATTGCGACGAACGGCCGACTCCGCCGAATGTCCAACCGTGTTTACCTGGCATTGCTGTTCCACGCCCACTGCTTACGGTTTTTAACGGCGTTTTTATAGATGGATGCAGGAGCGTCGGGTTCATCCCGGATGTCATCGTTCGTATGCGCATCAAGGATATCATTATGAACCCGAAACCATTGGTCTCTTGATGATTCATAAAAAACATTACTTCCGTCAATATCGATGCTCGACACAGGGCAGTTGATCATGAAACCGTCTTTGCCGTAATGGTAACCGAAAAATTTAATGGTGTTTACCGGCAGATATGTTTCTGGAATCGTCTCCGGATACCGTCCGTTTTCGGTTTCAAATTTCACGATGTATTCAATTGCGGAATGAAAGTCCTTTTGAACCACCCGAATTGACTTTTTGATGACCTGGTTCTCAACCTCCCCGGAAATCATAAAAGCAATAATAACAGCAACAAGCCATTTAATGATGCTCGAAGGCCATCTTATCCACTTCGATGTGATGAAATATTGGACAAATGCCATGGCGCGATTTATCCCCAACGCCACCAGAAAAGAAAGCGCCATATGGGCAGCGACCCGTGCCCCATACAGCGGAGAGGCCATCATTTCAGAAATACCGGAATACACCAGGATCGCGCATGCAATGGCGATAATACCATTGATGGCGCACCATAATTTCTTCAGCAGTGCCTTTTTCTCTTCAGATATCATATTTTTGATGTATCATCAATTGGTTACAACTTCAACCCCCATGCGCCTGTTAGGGCTACAACTGTTTATCATAATGGTATTTAATAAATACAATCCGTTGTTTATGTCATATAAAGACAATTTAACACGTTTAACGATCCATAAGGTACGGTTTAAAGTTTCGGCAGCACCATTGCAATGAATGTCAGCACTAAGAAGAAGCCGCACATATCGGTCACGGTAGTCAAAAGCGGGCTGCATACCAGTGCCGGATCAAGCTTGACGCTTCGAAGCACCAGAGGCAGCATACCGCCCATGGCAACGGAAACCAGTGTATTCACCGCCAAAGCGCCGCCCACCACCAACCCGAGCCATGGATTCCCCTTCCACAAAAATGCCACGGCCCCCAGCAGAAGTCCCAGTACCAAGCCGTTGATAACAATGATGCTCCCATACATACCGGCCAGGAGGATACGGAACGTCAGTACGACAAGACGGAACCGGTTTCGTCCTGGTCTTACAGCAGGACTCCCGGCACAAATTCGATCAAAACTCGCGCCATAAAAGCAGCCCTGGAATTTATTATCAGGTATCGAACGTCAGTCCTTTCGATCCGTAGTTTGCAGACAGGATTTGAACAAGGGTCTGCCCACTTATAATTTTTCGTTCCCCGGGGATATTACACCCTCCCCACCCCCTGCATACAGGACATTTGATGACCGATTTTCGTTTCAAACAAGACATCGCACGTCCGATCAGTGGAAAAATCTCTGAGCACATAGCTTTTTATGACGCCACAAGACGCCCAGTTGTCAGCCTTCCGGGATGGATCACGACCCCGCAAGCCCCGAAGCCCTCAATTCCGGCACATGATTTGCTGAGGAGGTGACGTAATGAACGTCGACCGGCGGTCGTGATGAAAAGCGATACCGTGTCATCGCTGCTCACATCGGTAAGCGGCTACGGGAGCATATAAAAAAGAGGTGAAATTGCATTATCCCTTTTTTGCCCGTCATCCGAACCGGACACCGGATGTCCGAATTTCGCGCCAATTGAGGCGCTCCCTTCCGGACCTGACAACACCAAAAGCCTCTTGGCTTCCGGAGCCCGAATGCCATAGAAAAATAACCAATTGTTATTACACGACTTTTAATTATAACAAAAAAAATTGACTCTTTTTCGATACGAAATCAAATTCTGGTACATGTGTTGCTGTTGCGTTGTTCAGTGAACATGATGGCATCCAGAAATGGATTCGATAACGGTACCCCGAAACGTTAATAATTTGGTAAATCGTTTCGGAAACCCTTTTTCCCATAAGGAGATTATAATGCAGGCAACCATCCGCACCAACAAACAACTGTTGCGTGTTCCTCCGTCCCAGGCAGTCGAAGAGGCGGATGACGAGCCTCCGGACTCGGGCCGCCACAAAGATGACGAACCTCCATCCGGGCCGTGCACCGTCACCGCACGATCATACCCTACCATAAAATCTTCCGGGCGTATCGTTCGTATCCCAGCTCATCGTTTTAAATTGATAAATCCTGCCGTGAGAAACTTTCGAAAGCGCCATTACCCGAACGTCACCACCCGGCAGTGGAATGACTGGCAGTGGCAGGTGAGCAACCGGATCCGAACGCTTTCCCAGCTGGATTCGATGTTGATCCTTTCGGATGAAGAACGGGCCGCATTTAGCAGCGCAGGCACCCACCTCCCCCTGGGGATCACCCCCTATTACATGAGCCTTGTCAGTCCGCTTGATTCAAACCAACCCCTTCGTCGTACCGTTATCCCGGTGGCTGGCGAAATGCTTCGCTCCTTCGGAGAGGCCGACGACCCTCTGGGTGAGGAAGGCCAGAGCCCGGTGCCGGGCCTGGTGCACCGGTATCCGGACCGGGTCCTTCTGCTACTGACGGACTTCTGCTCCACCTTCTGCCGGTACTGCACCCGCTCCCGAATGGTGGGCCACGGTGGCATCGCCCCCAGCCGGAGCCGTCTGGAGCAAGCCTTCGCGTACATTGAACGGACACCGGCGATCCGGGATGTGCTTCTTTCCGGAGGGGATCCCCTGATGCTTGGGGAAGAAAAGCTGTCCTGGATCCTTTCGCGCCTGCGGGCCATCAGCCATGTGGAAATCATTCGCATCGGGACCAAGGTGCCGGCAGTGCTGCCCCAACGCATCACCCCGAGCCTGGTACGCATGCTACGCCGCCATCACCCCCTGTGGATGAGCCTTCACTTCACCCACCCGGACGAGTGTACCCCAGAGGCCTACCGGGCCTGCGCCATGTTGGCGGACGCCGGGATCCCTCTTGGATCTCAGACAGTGCTCCTGAAGAACGTCAACGACAACGTGGAGACCATGTGTCGCCTGATGCATCAGCTTCTGAAGATGCGGGTTCGCCCTTACTATCTGTATCAGTGCGACCCCATCACCGGCTCGGCCCATTTCCGAACACCGGTGGAAAAAGGTCTCGAGATCATTCGCGGCCTTCGGGGCTTCACCTCCGGCTACGGCGTTCCGACGTATGTGATCGACGCTCCGGATGGTGGCGGGAAGATCCCGCTGATGCCAGAGTATGTGGTGGGACGGGAAGAAAACGCCCTGGTGCTGAGGAACTACGAAAATATAATTTTCAGGTATCCGGAAACTGCGTCCCCGAAAATCGGAGCAGACATCGGGGCGGAAATCGGAACAGAAATCAGATAATCAACCTTTTGGATTATAGCGGGGAACGCGCGGCATCTGCCGCCTTTCCCTTCAGTTTTTATGGAAACCGGTAGCGGAACAGATAGCCGTTCCGCCTGGAAAAGACTTTATGGAAACCATAACTGAAACCGAAGTTTTGTGCATCCGATGCGCACGGATTTCAAAATCGTGCTGCAACGGAAGAGAAATTTACATTACCCCAGCAGACGCCACCCGTATCGGAACCTTTTCAGGCCGTTGCGACTTTACCGAGTGGCGCGCCCCTGAAAACCCCGACTATTCGGAACAATCGGATGATCCGATCTGGGACCGGCATGTCTTTCGAAAGAACCATACGCGCCGGATCCTCCGTAGATCATCGGAAGGGGCCTGCACCTTCCTGGGACCCGCCGGATGCCTGCTTCCGGATACGGTCAGGCCCCTCGTGTGCCGTCTTCACCCCTTTACCTATACCGCCACCGGCATTGACGCCGAGCCGTCTCCAGATTGCCCGAAGCACCTCGTGCCCGACGGCATGAACGTCTTTGATGCCCTTCACATGTCGACCGAGCAGGCGTGCCTTTGGCACCGAATGCTCTATGAGGAGATTTTAACTGAAAATGACAATGACCATCGGCCTGACATATGACCTTCGCTCGGCTTACCTCGCCGAGGGATACTCGGAAGACGAAACCGCGGAATTCGACAGGGAGGACACCGTGGATGCCATCGAATCTACCCTGCACTCACTCGGCCACCGTCCCGAGCGCATCGGCAACGGCCGACAGCTCGTCGCCGCACTTTGCACCGGAAAACGCTGGGATCTGGTCTTTAACATCGCCGAGGGAATGCATGGTATCGGCCGTGAGGGCCAAGTGCCGGCACTTCTTGACATGTACCGGATCCCTTACACCTTCTCGGATCCGCTGGTGATGGGTCTCACTCTGCACAAAGGGATGACCAAGCGGGTGATCCGGGACAGTGGTGTGCCCACCACGGATTTCCTTGTGGTGGAAACCCCGGACGATGTTGACGGGATCATTTTTGCCCCCCCCTACTTCGTCAAACCGGTGGCCGAAGGAACCGGAAAGGGTATTTCGCTTGAGTCCATTGTCCGAGACCGGAAAGGCCTCAAATCCGTCTGCCTGCGCCTCCTTGAGATTTATCGACAGCCGATACTCGTGGAGCCCTATTTGCCCGGCAGAGAATTCACCACCGGCATCATCGGCACGGGCCGGGCCGCCAAGGTTTTAGGCACCATAGAGGTCCACCTGCTGGCCTCGGCCGAACCGGGTGTCTACTCCTACACCAACAAGGAGGAATGCGAGTCACGGGTCTCTTATCGCCTGGTGCGCCCCGAAGATGATCCAGTGTGCGCGAAAGTCGAGGCTGTTGCCCTCACCGCCTGGCGCATCTTGGGATGCCGGGACGCCGGCCGCATCGATCTTCGTTGCGACGAAGAAGAGCAACCCATGTTCATGGAGGTCAACCCCCTGGCCGGGATTCATCCGGAACATTCGGATCTGCCGATAATCTGCAACCTTTCGGGCATCCCCTACCGGAGCCTCATCGAACGGATTGTTCTGTCCGCCATGGAGAGAGTTGGAAAGGAGACCTGATGCATCTTGCCGTCGTTCATGACCGGGTCGGCAACCATGATGCCCCGGATACCATAGATGTCCTTGCCCAGGCCGACGCCGTCGAAAGGGCGCTTACCGCACTGGGCCACACATCCGACCGAATAGACTGCTGTCTTAACCTGGCGGACATGTGCCGACGCTTGGATCGGTCGGGGGCGGAAATGGTGGTGAACCTGGTGGAATCCATCGAGGGAAGGGATCGGCTCATCCACCTGTTCCCGGCCCTCCTAGACGACATGGGCATACCCTATACCGGCGCCAGGACCGAGTCCATGCTACTCACATCCAACAAGGTGCTCGCAAAAAAATGTATGTCGGCCGAAGGTATTCCCACGCCGCAGTGGGTGACCACAGACGGCATGTCCGGACTTGGAATATCCGCGCCAAGGCTCTGGATCGTCAAATCGGTCTGGGAACATGCCTCCATCGGGTTGGATGAAAACAGCATTGTAAAAACGACGAGTGAAAAAGAGCTTCGCACCTTATTGAAATCCCGTTCAGGGGCTCCCCTCCGTTCCAAGGAAAGAAAGACGGTTTCGGGGTGTCCCAACACTCCAAAAGCTTCCTGTTTCGGCGAAGCTTTCGTTGATGGCCGGGAATTCAACCTCTCGGTCCTGGCCGGAAAAAACGGCCCCGAAGTACTCCCCCCGGCCGAGATTATTTTCGAAGGTTACACACCGGAAATGCCGAAAATCGTCGACTATCGGGCCAAGTGGGATCAGACCGCATACACCTATCACCATACACCCCGGACCTTCAATTTCACACCCAACGATCTTCCACTGCTGGAAACACTCAAGAAGCTCGCCCTGGACTGCTGGAACTGTTTCGACCTCGCGGGCTACGCCCGGGTGGACTTCCGCGTGGATACCGAAGGTACTCCCTGGGTGCTTGAAGTAAACGCCAATCCGTGTCTGTCCCCGGACGCCGGATTCGCCGCCGCTTTAGAGCAGGCAAAAATCTCCTTTGAAGCGGCGCTGGAAAGAATAATTGAGGACGCTGAAAAATAAAGCCCAACGTCTTATATACCTACAACAACACCTTCGAAATATGGAACCGGATTCACTATATTTTTTGACTGCAAACCTTAAACCTTGGACATTTTTTTGGAGAAAAAACCATGCTCCGCATTCGCCGTATCTATGATGACGCGCTTCCCCTGAACAAGGGGACCCTCGGACAGGTTCAGGAAATTCTTCGAAGCCGGTTCTCGACCGTCAGCGAGGAAGAAATCACGCTTCTGGGCGAAAAGCTTCGAAACCCATTCAAACAACGATTTCGGGCCGTCCTGTTTGTAGCCGAAAGCATCAAGGGCAACGTCCGCGGCTTTGCCATGCTTCTGCACGAGCCGGTCCTCAGGTTCACCTACCTAGATTGGATCGCCGCCTCCACCAAGCGGATGGGCGCCGGCATCGGCAGTGCCCTTTACGACCGGGTGCGGGCCGAATCAACAGCCCTGAAATCAAAGGGGCTTTTTATGGAGTGCTTACCGGATGAAGATAAGGACTGCCCGTATCCGATCGAAATCAAGCAGAACTGTGCCCGGCTCCATTTCTACGAACGATACGGAGCACGCCCCATCATCGGTACCGCCTACGAGCTCTCCGTTACCCCGGAGGACACCTGTATGCCCTACCTGGTTTACGACGGCCTCGGGAGCGGAACGCCCCTTCGCAGAGACTTTGCGCGGAAGGTGGTGCGCGCCGTACTGGAACGGAAATACGCCGAATACTGCCCGGCGGATTACGTAGAGAAGGTGGTGGAAAGCTTCCGTCAAGACCCTATACAACTTCGAGATTTCCGCTACGTAAAGCCCCAGGCCGTCTCCGAAACAGTCCAGAGCCGCTCCTTGGAGCAAATCGCCCTGGTGGTCAATGACAAGCACGACATCCACCATGTCCAGGAACGGGGATACGTGGAGGCACCGGCCCGGGTGAAAAGCATTCTTCAGGCACTGGAGCCCAGCGGGATGTTTGCCGTTCTGAAACCAAGAGCCTTTCCGGACAAGCATCTCCTGGCGGTGCACGATGCGGACTTTGTCTCCTACCTCAAGCAGGCCTGCGCCCAGGTGCCGCCCGGAAAATCCCTGTACCCCTATATCTTTCCCATTCGAAACAAAACCCGTCTCCCAAAAGAGCCGTCGGTGCTCTCGGGCTATTACTGCATTGACACCTTCACCCCTATCAATGCAAACGCTTATCTTGCAGCCCGCCGGGCCGTCGACTGCTCACTGACCGCCGCCGGCGAGATTCTCAGCGGCAAAAGAATCGCTTACGCTCTGATCCGCCCGCCGGGGCACCATGCCGAACGCCGGGCCTTCGGCGGCTTCTGCTACTTCAACAACAGTGCCATCGCCGCCCAGTATTTGACCGCCTACGGCAAGGTGGTGATTCTCGACATCGACTACCATCATGGCAACGGCGGCCAGGATATCTTCTACCACCGAAGCGATGTACTAACCATTTCCATTCACGGGGACCCGAGTTTCGCATACCCCTATTTTTCGGGGTTCGAGGAGGAGCACGGTGAGGATGACGGGGAGGGGTTCAATCTAAACATTCCGCTTCCGGAAACGGTGGGCGGTGAGGCTTACCGGAAAGCCCTTGCAAACGCCCTCCAGCGGATAGAAGAATTCCGGCCCCAGTTTCTCATCGTGGGCCTCGGGCTCGACCCGGCCAAGCGAGATCCCACCGGCACATGGATGCTCACAGCAAAGGATTTCGCAGCCAACGGAAAGCTGATCGGGCTTCTGGGGCTCCCCACCCTGGCGATTCAGGAGGGCGGGTACCGAACCGTTACTCTCGGGAAAAACGCACTGTCCTTCTTCCAGGGACTGGTCGAGGGAAGCCAGGCTTGGGCTGACAGCCGGCACAGGTCCAAAAACCATGTGGAGGGAATCACCCTTCGGACCGACATCACCGAGGCCGATACGGCCCGGGTCCGGCGTCTGGTGGAAGTCACAGGATTCTTCCATCCCTATGAAGTGGATATCGCGGCAGAACTGGTGGACGAGCGCTTCAAGAAGGGGGATGCAAGCGGGTATCACTTCATCATGGCCGATTACTACGGGCGGTTGGCCGCATACACCTGTTACGGCCCCATCCCCTGCACCGAATCGAGCTTCGATCTGTACTGGATTGCCGTACATCCAAACTTCCAGGAACGGGGCCTGGGCCGTCAGCTCATCAAAGAAGCCGAACACCGGATTCGCCAAATGGGCGGCACCCGGATCTACGTCGATACCTCCTCCCGGGATCAGTACGCCAGCACACGGGCCTTTTATGAGAGCCGCGGATACAAGGCGGAGGCAATCCAGGAGGATTTTTACGCCTCAGGAGACGGTCGAATTATCTTTTCAAAAAAGCTAGGGTAATATTTACCAGTTCATGGGGAAAGGGTATTAACAAATCTTTATCAATCTACAAGCCATCTCAAAAAAAAGATTCCGCCGGAGATAATCAACTCTTTAATCCTGCCTTTAAATGTGACATACCCCTGTTCATCCATTGATCCAAGATCGCCGGTAAGAAACCAGCCCTCTTTATCCTTAGCCTGGGCAAACAGCTCCAGATCTTTATAATACCCCTGGGTCACATGCCAGCCGCGGGTAACGATTTCCCCGACAAGGCCCGGCGGAAGGTCTTCCCGGGTCTTTGGGTTGACTATTTTTGTTTCACAACCGGCATTAAAATTCCTGCCAACCGTGTTGGCCACGAGTTCCACGGTATCATCTTTTTCAGAAAGTGTGATCGCCCCGCTCGTTTCCGTCGATCCATACATACCGAAAAGATACATCCCGAATTTACGCGAGACTTCCCGAATCATTTCCGGCGTAACCGGGGCGCCTGCAATATCTCCGACCCGCATTGATTTGACTTTATTTTCGTCAAAACCATCATGATTTAACAGCATATAATACATCGCCGGCGTGCCGGCAAACATGGTTATCTTATGCGTTTCAATCCCCTTTAAAATTTCGCCCGAATCAAAGCGGTCACACACTTTAGAGAAAACACGAATAAATTGAGAATGCGTCAGTAAAACGCCTTTTGGTTTTCCCGCGGTTCCCGCGGTAAACAAAAGGATACTCACATTGTCTGGTGGGATGGGTTCCGTAATAGCAAAAAGTTCCGAAAAAAAAGGGTTACACGAAACCGTGTAACCCTTTTGATATCATTGGAGGCGGCATCCAGATTCGAACTGGAGAATAGCGGTTTTGCAGACCGCTGCCTTACCACTTGGCTATGCCGCCAAAAAAAATGGAGCGGGAAACGGGATTTGAACCCGCGACTTCGACCTTGGCAAGGTCGCACTCTACCACTGAGTTATTCCCGCTCAGTTAAGAAAGTATTCGTATCGGTTTGTTACGAACTTGTCAACAGAAAAAGCAACGTTTTCGTGCTTAAAAGATAAAATGCTACCGTAGCTCATACACCCTATTGTTGGCGGCAGATTCACATCGATGATGCGCCCTTTAGGAAGCTAAAAGACCTTTGAACCGGATAAAATAATCAGCGCCAGACCAAACCGTAAATATCAACGCCAACCATAAAAAAACCATACCGATCGCATGAAAGTTCACACCAAAATACGGATAATGGAGCAACAGGGGAATGATGGCCGCTATCTGAAAACCGGTTTTGTACTTTCCCAACCAGGAAGAAGAAACATCCTCCCCTTTTTCGGAAATGAGACTTCTTAAGCCACTCACGGCAAATTCCCGGCCGATAATAATACAAACCACCCAGGCTGGTATCCATCCATGGGATGTCAGCATAACGAGCGAAGAGGAAACCAGCAGTTTGTCGGCAATCGGGTCCATAACCTTTCCGAAATTTGATTCCAGACCCAATTGACGGGCATAAAAACCATCAAAATAATCCGTAATTGCCGCAACACTAAAAAGAAGGGCCGCCATAAACAGACAAAACCGGTTAGGGAAAAAAAGAAAGACCACGATGCCTGGCACGGTGGCGATCCGCCCCATGGTTAATCGGTTGGGTTGGCTCAATGCCTCTTTTATTTTATTTAACGGCAACGTCATAATAAAATTTAAACGGTAACATCACTTTATTTCTTGGTTTTTTGCCAATCCGCAAGAAAGCTCTCCAACCCCTTGTCGGTCATGGGGTGGGCTGCAAGTTTACCCAGAACATTAAACGGAATCGTTGCGATATCAGCGCCGATAAGGGCTGAATCTAAAACATGTAGCGGATTTCGAACGCTCGCCACAATAATCTCAGTATCAAACGCATAGTTGTTGTAGATGTCCACAATCTGTTCGATGAGTTGCATGCCTTCCTGGGACAGATCATCCAAGCGCCCGACAAACGGACTGACATAGGTAGCACCGGCCTTTGCGGCCATCAGGGCCTGTAGGGATGAAAATACAAGGGTCACATTGGTTTTAATGCCTTCATCCGACAGTTGCCGAACGGCTTTCAGGCCATCCACAATCATCGGAATCTTGACCACTATATTTTTATGAATGGCGGCCAGCTGCCTGGCTTCTTTCACCATTCCATCGGTATCCGTACTGATCACTTCAGCGCTGATGGGGCCATCGACAATGTCGCAGATCTCTCTGATAATCTCTTCAAAATCCCGACCCTCTTTGGCAATAAGCGACGGGTTGGTGGTCACGCCATCGACCATGCCCATCCGGTTGGCTTCCTTGATCTCCTCGATATTGGCGGTATCAATAAAAAATTTCATTCACGTCCTCCTGGTGTTGACAGGTCATATGGTTACGACACATGCTCCTGTGTATGTTGTTTTAGATAATCGTCCCTGCATTTGGTACCGCAAAAATGAAGCGGCTTTCCATCCAGACGAATTTCAACCCCCTCACTTTTCAGAAAAAAGGTGCCACAATAGGGGTCTTGCACCATCAGATCGTCCAACTGGCCGTTAGCTTTGGGGAAGGTGTCCGTTCTCTGGGAAAGAAAATCGGTAGCCATCCATTTTTTTACGGTTCGATACAGTAGAAATATCAACCCGGCCAGAATAAGTAATCTCAAAGGTTACTCCATCATAATGGATTTCAGCGCTTGGTCTTGTCCGTCAAGTGCATGATATAGCGTAATCATTCTGCGACTCAGCACAGGATGATGCAAATTTGGATCTATATCACAAATTGGCTTTAATACAAACCGTCGCCGATGCATTCTCGGGTGCGGAATCACTAGCCCAGGGGTATCAAGGACCAATTCATCATATAAAACAATATCAAGATCAATCACGCGCGGACCAAACCGTACCGTCTTCGTTCGGCCCATCGCTTTTTCAATCTCTTTTAGCGCTGTCAACAGGGACTCGGGAGTCTTTTCGGTTTTTACTTTGATGATGCCATTGACGAACCAATCCTGCTGTGTAAAATCCACCGGCTCCGTTTCGTAAAATGGACTCCTTGCCAGGATCGCCGTCCCCGGCATATTTTCGACAGCCGTAATTCCCTCCAGGCAATTTTGGCATTTATCCCCGAGATTCGATCCGACAGAAATATAGCTGATATGGCTTTCCATTACATATGTTAATAAATCGCTACGGTCATACGGTTATGACACAGGCCAAGGCGTTAATCCAATTCCCAGGCTTCGGGCCAAAGGATGCCTTTATAAATGATGCGCGCGTCCCCTTCAAGGTAAATTTGGGTAAAGCAACTGCCTTCCCGGTGAAAAGACACCACCAAGCGCTCACCGCTCCGGGTGATTAATTCCACCGGTGAAACCGTTCTATCCTTTGCCGCACATATAATTGCTGCCGCCACGGCACCGGTACCACAGGCCAGGGTCTCATCTTCAACACCCCTTTCATAGGTCCGGATGGCCACCCCATTATCAAGGATGGGGGACATGAAATTTACATTGGTCCCCGACGGCAAAAACCGAGGATGATGCCGTATCTCTCTTCCCAGCGCCACCACATCCACATTCTCCAGCGCTGGCGTTTCAATCACCACATGGGGCACGCCGGTATTGACCGAATGGACAATCATTGTTCCCCGATCGGTGTCGATATTTTCATCGAGGTGCAGCGCAGTCGGATCCGGCATACTGACAGTAACCCGTCTGTCCGAAATCTGCGCACGGACCACGCCCGCAAGGGTTTCGAATGTCATCGTGGCGCCGGCAATCCCATGATCAAAAGCAAACCGTGATACGCAACGCGCTCCGTTGCCACACATTTCTGCGACACTGCCGTCTGAATTGAAAAACCGCCACTTAAAATCAGCTGTGTCCGTATCTTCAACAAGAATCACCCCATCAGCACCCACGGCCATTTTTCTGCGGCAGATGCGGGCCACAAAGCCTTGGATATCTGTCTCAGGCACAATTTTTCCCCGGTTGTCGATAATGATGAAATCATTACCGCTGCCGCTCATTTTATCAAAATGAATCTGATCCATAACCGTTGGGGCTCTCAAGTCGGTTGCAACCGTTTTTTTATAGTGAAAAAAACCTAATCCGGATAGGCCGAAAGTCGAGAGTCAATAGACACAACCTTCCATAAAGATGCACGCTTTCAGCGTCGAAGTTTATACCTTTTTTAGGGTGCTTACCTGTGTGTATGTTTCTGATAAAGGGCCTAAAATTCAAACATGATCCGGTTTGACCGATCGCTGACATATCCGCTTTTCATCTCTAATACCACCAGATAGGCATAATGAAAGCCGGCTTCCAATGGCTCATCAAACACCATGGTGCCGGTTTCCGGGTCCATCCTCGCAAACGGTATACGGGCCATTCGTTGGAATATTTCCGGGCAACCGGGGCAAAGGTCTTCGTTCTTTGCCTTTGAGCGCAAAACGACGGCCCTGCCATCTCCATATTCACCGTCAAAAACATCGCCCGGAAGTGTCCATTGTAATGTAACCTTTTCATCTTCTATCACGTACGATAGATCGTTTACTGCCGGTGGCGTCATGTCCCGGGGAGGTACCGGCAACGTTTTTCGGCCACACCCCATCGTACCGACAAACATCAGGGCCAATCCCAGCAGGAAAAAGCGAAACCGCATCTGGTTTTTTAAAACAATGTTCATATTATCCCCTTGTAACGCACACTATGGGCACCGGTGTCAATTTAGAAAATGATTGTACCATTACTCAATCAGGGCAGCACCTTGTCGAGACAGGCAATCAGTCCACGAACCTGGGCCTCGGTAACGATCAACGGCGGAACAAATCGCAGGGTATTTCCCTGAATGCAGTTGATGAGAAACCCCTCTTTGGCACACGCATCCACAAATGGTGCACCATCTTGATCAAGCTCGATGGCCAACAGCAGACCCATTCCCCTGACGTCTCGAATACACGCATGCCGCTGACGCAACGCCACCAGTTGGCTCTTAAAAAACGCACCCACCTGGGCGCCCAGCGCCACAATATTTTCATTGTCCAACACGTTTAACACCTCATTGGCGGCTGCGGTGACAATGGGGGTCCCCCCAAAAGTCGACGCATGGGCACCGGGTCCGAAGGCCGCAGAAACCGTCTCCGTGGCGAGCATCGCACCAATGGGAAGTCCGTTACCAAGGGCCTTGGCAAGGGTCATGACGTCCGGTGTGATACCAAAATGTTCATATGCAAACCACTTTCCGGTACGACCAATACCCGTTTGGATTTCATCAAACATCAACAGGGTGCCGGTCTCATCACACAGCCTTCGGACCGCTTTGAGATAATCCGGGGCCGGGCAACGAACCCCTCCTTCTCCCTGTATCGGTTCCAGCAGAACCGCACAGGTCTGTGGACCGACAGCCACCTTTAACGCATCAATATCGTTAAACGGAACAAAGTCAAACCCGTTCAGGACCGGATCAAATCCTTTCCTGATTTTTTCCTGACCCGTGGCAGACAGCGCTGCCATGGTCCGGCCATGAAAAGACTGTTTCATCGCAACAATGCGATATCGATCCTTTTCGTTTTTTTCGTAAAAATACCGCCGGGCAAGTTTAATTGCCGCCTCATTGGCCTCGGCCCCGCTGTTACAAAAAAACACCCGGTCCGCGAAACTTTTTTCCACAAGTTTCATCGCCAGCGCTACTTGGGGCGCAGTATAGTAGAGGTTTGAGACATGGAACAAGATCTGTGCCTGATCACACAGGGCTTTAGCAACTTTGGGATGGGCGTGGCCCAAATTACAGACAGCAATGCCAGCCACAAAATCGGTATAAGCGCGCCCACTGGTATCCCACAGGGTGCATCCCTCACCACGTTCTAAGGCAATGGAAAACCGTTGATAGGTCTGAGCAATTACGCGATCTGCATGTTTCATCAACTCCGAACTCATTGAATTACCTCCGTTCCAATCCCCTTGTCGGTGAAAAGCTCTAAAATTACTGCATGGGGTTTGCACCCATTAATGATATGAACCTTCTGTATCCCGCTCGCCAGAGCGTTCTGGGCACATTCAATTTTGGGAATCATACCGCCGGTTATGATCTGTTTGGAAATCATTGGCTGAACATCGTCCACCTTAATAGGGGTGATACGCACTTTTTTTTCGTCCAGAACACCGTCCACATCAGTCAAATAGATCAGGCGCAAGGCCTTGAGGGCACGGGCCACATGATAAGCCACGAGATCAGCGTTGATGTTAAAGGTTTCGCCCTTCTCCCCCACCCCTACCGGCGCGATGATCGGAATAAAGCCACTTTGCGTCAACGTATGTATGATGGCCGCCTGGACACTAATCACCTCTCCCACATGGCCGGGATCGATAATTTCCGGTGGGGATTCTTCATTTTCGCGATGCACAATATGAAGCTTCTTTGCCAAAATCAGCCCGCCGTCTTTCCCCGAAAGACCGACCGCCTTGCCGCCTTGCTGATTAATCTGGGCAACAATCGATTTATTGACCTTGCCACCAAGCACCATCTCCACCACATCCATGGTATCTTCATCCGTCAATCGCATCCCGCGCACGAATTGAGATCGAATCCCCATTCGCTCCAGGACCTTGTTGATCTGGGGCCCACCACCATGAACCACCACCGGGTTGAGGCCAATGTACTTCAATAAGGTGATGTCTTTGGCAAAATCCATCTTTAACTGTTCATCCACCATTGCGTGCCCGCCATACTTGATAACAATCGTTTCCCCGGAAAAACGACGAATATACGGCAACGCTTCGATTAGAATATCTGCAACTTTTTCAGGCATGACGCAAAGTCCTTTTAAAGGATGTAACGACTCAAATCCTCATCGTTCTTGATATCCTTAAGTTTATCTTCCACAAAATGGCTATCGATGACCACTTTCGAACCGGCCATGTCAGGCGCGTCAAAAAGAATATCTTCCAGCAGGCACTCCATCAGGGTGTGCAGCCGGCGGGCGCCGATGTTCTCAGTTCGGCTGTTGACTTCCTCAGCAATTTTGGCAATGTCCGCTACTGCCTCATCAGCAAAAATAATATCAACCCCTTCCGTCTTCAAGAGCGCCGGGTATTGTAAGAGCAACGCATTTTTCGGTTCTTTAAGAATTCGAACGAATTCTTCTTTCCCCAATGAATCGAGCTCCACACGAATGGGAAATCTTCCCTGAAGTTCTGGGATGAGGTCGGATGGTTTACTGATATGGAACGCCCCCGATGCGATAAAAAGAATATGGTCCGTTTTGACGGGCCCGTATTTAGTCGTCACGGTGCTCCCTTCAACCAGGGGAAGTAAATCCCGCTGAACCCCTTCCCGTGAAACGTCCGGCCCCCGGCCACTTTCTTTGGCCGCGATTTTGTCAATCTCATCCAGAAAAATGATGCCGGCCTGCTCAACCTTTTCAATAGCCATCCCGACAACCTTTTCCATATCAACCAGCCCCTGGGCCTCCTCCTGCGTCAAAAGCGCCATGGCTTCCGGCACCTTTATCTTGCGTTTCTTGGTTGATTTCGGCATCATACCGCTGAACATATCCTTGAAATTGATCCCCATCTCTTCCATGCCAACATTTGAAAATATTTCTACGACCGGCATACTTCGATCCGATACATCCACATCCACATACCGGTCATCAAGTTTACCCTGTCGAAGTAACTCACGGAGCTTGTTTCGTGTGGATTGAGCGGCATCCTTCTTTTCTGTGGCTTCATCGGATGCCGCCTCAGTGGCATTTGTCACCGATATAGGGGGCCGGGCAGGCGGATTGGGCAGCAACAAGTCCAACAGCCGTTCTTCGGCAATTTGCTGTGCCTTTTCTCTTACCACCTCCTGCTCTCTCTGCTTCAGCTGGTTGACTGTCAGCTCCAGCATGTCTCTGACCATTGACTCGACATCACGTCCCACATACCCCACCTCTGTGAATTTGGAAGCTTCCACCTTAATAAAAGGGGAATCCGTGAGTCTGGACAAACGTCGCGCAATCTCTGTTTTTCCAACACCGGTCGGTCCGATCAGTATAATATTTTTAGGCGCAATTTCATCTCGAAGTTCCTCGGTAACCTGTTGCCGCCGAAACCGGTTGCGCAATGCGATGGCCACAGAACGTTTGGCCTTGTCCTGGCCAATGATATATTTATCTAACTCTCTTACTATTTCTGATGGTTTTAAACTGCTCATAATTAAGATATGTCCATTCCCTACGTAATGTCTTTATTGACCAATGACTCCTAATGAAGTGGCATCCCAGCGAACTGAGTTGCCGGTTTAACCGATACATCCTGTCTGTCACAAGGCCTCGATGGTGAGGGCGGTGTTTGTGTAAATGCAAAGGGATGCAGCAATCGCCATCGCCTCTTTCACGATCTCCATGGCCCCCAAGTCCGAATGTTTTACCAATGCCAAGGCTGCCGACTGAGCGATAACCCCACCGGACCCGATGGCAAGCACCTCATCGTCCGGCTCAATCACATCCCCGTTCCCTGAAATTAGAAAGGTGGTACGACTGTCTGCGGCGATCATCACGGCTTCAAGCCGCCTGAGATATTTATCGGTCCGCCAATCCCGGGCCAGCTCAACGGCACTGCGGGTTATATTGCCGTTGTATTGCTCGAGCTTTACCTCAAATCGGTCGAACAAATTGAGGGCATCGGCGGTGGCTCCGGCAAATCCGACAATAATTTTGTCATTGTAAAGTCGCCTTACTTTTCTGGCATGGTGCTTGATAATGGTATGCTGCAAGGTTACCTGGCCGTCCCCGGCCACCACGAGTGTTCCTTTATGCCGAACAGCCAGGATCGTTGTGCCATGGAAATTCATCATGTCGAATTTTTCATTCATAACGCCGCACCTTCTATTACAATTCTTTTATGTAAGCGCCCCACCATTCTATTTCCTGGGGTGCGCGTTGTCGTATGCTTCCATCAATCTGCTGATGCTTACATGGGTATATCGCTGGGTTGTTGAAAGGCTTTGGTGCCCCAAAAGCTCCTGCACCACCTTTAAATCAGCACCGGCATCGAGCATATGTGTTGCAAACGAATGCCGGAGGGCATGGGGGGAGATGGGCACCGAAAGTCCGCATTGCAATGCCATCTTGTCCAAAATGCGCCCAATGGACCGTCCCGATAGCCGCGTCCGGTTTTTATTCAGAAACAACGGACCGTCCTTGTTTATCGAAATGCCAGATTCCCGAAAAAGATGCTCCCGATATGCTGCCACCCAGGTTAACGCCTGCCGCCCGATGGGAACGCGTCGTTCCTTGTTTCCCTTCCCAACGGTTCTAACGATTCTGCCGTCCGTATCAATGTCTTGGATATTCAGCCCGGCAAGCTCGGACACCCTCAAACCAGCCGAATACATTGTTTCGAAAAGAGCCCGGTTCCTTTTGCCGAAAAGCGTGTCCGTCTCGATTGCATCCAGCAACCGAAACGTGTCATCCACCGACAGGTAGACCGGAATGGGTTTGGCCTGTCGAGGGGTCAACACCCCACAGGTTGGATCGATCTGGATAACGCCATGTTTAACAAGGTATTTAAAAAAAGATCGAACTGCGGATAACTTGCGCGCTATGGTCGATTTTTTATTTTTCCGGTGCAGGGCGGCCAGATACCCCCGGATCATTATACTGGATATCTGATCTGGTCGAAACGCAGCCGAATTGTCGGGCTGCGGTCCTTCAGGGCACTCTTTTGGGGCCACGATGGCAACGAACTCCATGAGGTCATGGTAATAACCACGGCGCGTGTTGTTTGAATATCCCTTTTCCGACGACAAGAATTCACAAAATTCGTGAATCAATGTCTTGCAAGATGGCATGGCCATTATGCCTTATACCGTTCGAATCTAATCATGGCGCCCAACGCTGCCCAGTTATCGACTTCGAGAAACCGGTGCGGTTTTCGGTTCCAAGGCTGTTTATACACCACCGGGGTGATCCCCGCCGCCTGGAGCAGAAAGCAAGTCTCCAGTCGGTCCTCCACGAAATAGGCAATGCGTCGCTCCAGAAGGACATTCGTTTTATTTTCATAGGATCCGGTTGCCACAATCTCAACCTGATCCGCACCCAACGCCGTATTATTGTGAAGCCACCCTTCAATCGGTCCCGGATGCGGGCGTGCTGTCACGAGCAGCACCGATCCATGGCAGTTGGCAATCCGCTGCAAGACATCTCCGGCGCCCTCATATATTTTTAACGGCATGGCATAATTACCATCAACGATGCGATGGGCAATATCGTCGAGTATGTCCCGAGGGACATTCAGACATTCGTCAAGTGCATAGGACGTAATGTCACTATATCTCAAGCCTCCGATATCATGCGTCTCCCTGGCAATTTCCAAGAAAAGAGTCATGGTGTCTGCAATGACGCCATCGATATCGAACGCAACCGCAGATGGATCGATCATATGTCGAAACGCGTTAGGCCGCCTTTCGGGTCTTTTTCTTGAGACGGGCGATCTGACGACGATACATGGTCGCCATTTTTTTATCTTTGGCTTCAATGGCCGCCTGTCTTTTGGTTTTCAATGCCTTTATTTTTTCTTTCAGTTCCCCAACCGCTGAGCTTTTGGTCGTAACCACCTCATCAACAATACCTTTGACTTCTTTAATGGCCTTGATCAGTTCTTCTTTTTCCATCCCGTGAGCACCGGTAATTTCGGGCATTTCAGCGGCCATTTCACGAAGTTCTTTTGCTGTCATTTTCTCCAAAGGTTTATCGATCGTATCATTCATGTTAAGCCATATCTCCTTTCCGAAATTAAATAGAAATTGAATATGTAATAATGTGTCAAACTCGCAATCTGGGTTTTAAACTAGTTAAGATAACCATGTAATGGCCAAATGACAAGGGGGAATTTTCATCAGTCTTCTTTTGACGGCGTAAGAAACGGTTTCATTAATTCCAGGGGAAACGGAAATATGGTTGTGGTATTGTTTTCGGCGGCCATCTCCCGCATCGTCTGAAGATATCGAAGCTGTAGGGCCATGGGATGGGACTGAATGACCTTCGCGGCTTCGGCGAGCTTTGTGGAGGCCTGGTACTCACCTTCCGCATTGATGATTTTGGCCCGCCGCTCTCTTTCGGCTTCCGCCTGCTTGGCCATGGCTCGCTGCATTTCCTGTGGCAGGTCTATGTGCTTTAATTCTACCGTGGCAACCTTAACGCCCCAAGGGTCTGTGTGGGTGTCGAGAATTTCCTGAAGCTGACTGTTTATTTTTTCCCTGTCCGACAGCAATTCATCCAGCTCCGCCTGACCGCAGACACTTCGCAGGGTGGTTTGGGCCAACTGGCTCATGGCGTAGTTATAATTTTCAACCTCCACAATCGCCTTGATTGGATCTATCACCCGGAAATAGATGACCGCATTGACCTTTACCGACACGTTGTCCCGCGTAATGACATCCTGCGGGTCCACATCCATGGCCACCAACCGCATACTGACCTTTACCATTCTATCCACCACCGGAATCAGAATGATGAGGCCGGGTCCTTTTGCCTTGATCACCCGGCCGAGTCTGAAAATCACGCCCCGCTCATATTCGTTAAGAATTTTTATCGCGGCCCATAAAAAAAGCACCAAAGCAGCCACAATCAGATAAACGATACTAAACATGGTGTCTGTCTCCTTGTATATGAGATGGAATGTATCTATTCAGTCCGCGGATTTTTTTCCAGGGGAACCACCGTAAGGACCAGATTTTCCACTGCAACCACCCGAACCCGCTCGCCAACCAAGACGTGGGTTTCTGATACCGCCTGCCAAAGCTCGCCATGGACAAATACCTTACCCTCCGGGGCAAGATTTTTTTTCACGACGCCTATTTCACCAATCAGTCCGCCGGCACCCGTCCGGGGAGGAGCCACCTGGGCCTTGACCACAAGCCCTGCCACCAGAATAAAAAAGCCTGACACCAATCCAACAGTTGTCAACAACACCAACAATGACAGACGCATGCCAGGAATGTCCCCCTCAAACAACATCAGGGAACCGAGAAACAGTGATGCAATACCAGCCACGGTGAGCATCCCATAACTGGTGACCTTGAGTTCCAAAATGAAAAAGACGATAGACAACAGAATCAGCAGAATGCCGGCATAATTCACCGGCAGGCTTTGAAATGAGAAAAAGGCCAATACCAGGCAGATCGCACCCACCACCCCTGGAAACACAACGCCAGGATGGGAGAGTTCAAAATAGAGCCCTGCCAGCCCGATCATCATGAGGATATAGGCGATATTCGGGTCACTGATAATTCTGAGAATTTTGGTGCGAAGATTTTCTGATAGATGATGGATTTTTGTTTCATCCAGCACCAGAGGAGTTTTGTCTGAGAGGGACCGCCCGTTCACCTTTGCAATGAGGTCCGGCAAATCCGTTGCCACCACATCAATGATTTTTTTTTCCAAGGCCTCCGTTTCTGTCACAGCCACACTTTCCCGTATGGCGCTTTCGACCCATTCCGCGTTCCGGCCCCGTTTTTCGGCAACACTCTTCGCATGGGCCACCATGTCATTGATCACCTTTTCAGACATCACCTCATCGATCTGTTTTCCGCCGGCACCCACCGGATGGGCCGCCCCGATATTGGTGCCGGGTGCCATCACGGCAATATCCGCAGCCATGGTGATCATCACGCCGGCCGATGCCGCCCGAGCGCCACTGGGCGCCACAAAAACAATGACCGGCACCTGACTGGCCAGAATATCCTGTACAATTTCCCGCATCGACTCAGCCAGCCCGCCCGGTGTGTCCAACTGAATCACCAAACAAGCAGCCCCATCCACATTTGCTTTTTCAATGGCGCTATCGATATAATCCGCCACCCCCGGGTTGATGGTTCCGGAAATGGTGATGACATAAATTTCCCCCTGGGCGGCGTGGCACACCCCGCCAAGGATAAACAGGAATATAACCCAAACTAGTGGCAACGCATATTTTTTCATTTTTTTACGCGATGGTGCGCCCCATGGCTGATATCAGCGTTTTCATGTCATCCCAGACGTCCCGTTTTTTGTCGGGGTTTCGCAACAAAAACGCAGGGTGATAGGTTGGCAGTACGGAAATGCCCTCGTATTCGAAAAAACGGCCCCGCAGTCTGGAAATGGGTGTTTGCGTTTGTAGAAGGGTCTGGGACGCAAACGTCCCAAGGGTACAGATAAATTTCGGTTTAATCGCAGCCAGCTGCCGTTTTAGAAACGGTGCACAGGCAGCGATCTCCACCGGTAAAGGGTTTCGATTCCCAGGGGGACGGCATTTAATGATATTGCAGATATACACTTCCGAGCGGGTGAGCCCCATGGCCTTGATAATTCGTGTCAAAAGCTGGCCGGCAACCCCCACAAATGGCTCCCCTTGCTGGTCCTCGTCGTATCCCGGCCCTTCGCCCACAAACACCAGCTCTGCGTTCGGATTCCCCACCCCAAAAACAAGCCGGGTTCTCGTCTCGGCCAAGGAGCATCGCTGGCAATCCCCCAAATCCTTTTGAATATCCACCAGAGACGCTGAGACGGTTCCCGGTCTCATCTTCCACCGGGAAAGGGTCTGCAACACGTCCTCCGCAACATCAAAACCTCTCAGGCCCTGTTCTGACAAGGTTGAAAGAAAACGCCGGACGTCATTTAGTGTTTCTGGAATGCCACTTGATTTCAATGAAATATCCTGTCGATCGAACCACTTGTTTGTTGTACCACGCGAAACGTTATGGGACCATTATCAGAGAAAAAGCAGGTTGTTCGCTAAACTTAGATCCTGTTCAACACGCGATCCAGAAGGGCATGGGCCACAGCGTCCTTCTCCATCTCTTCGAGCACCTCATGGGCCCCGTCCCTGAAAAAGAAGGTGACTTTGTTGGTATCGGTACCAAATCCTGAGTTCGGATCCCCGACGAGATTGCCAACGATCATATCAAGGTTCTTTCGCTCAAGTTTCGAGGTGGCATTTTTTTGCAATTCCTGGGTCTCCGCGGCGAACCCCACCAGGATCTGGTCTTTCTTTCGCTGCCCCAATTCAAAGAGGATATCCGGATTCTTTTCCATCTCCACCACCATCGTATCCTTCTCTTTCTTTATCTTATGGGCCGCAGTCACAACCGGTCGATAATCCGACACGGCTGCGGATTTTATGATAATATGGGCTGATGCCATTTTCTCAAACACAACGCTTGACATCTCCACGGCTGTTTGGACGTTTATAACCTCCACATTTTTCGGTGGAACGAGATGGCTTGGCCCGGAGACCAAGGTTACATTGGCACCGCGATATTCGGCTGCCCGAGCAATGGCATATCCCATTTTCCCGGAGGAAGGGTTGCTTATAAACCGTACCGGGTCAATAAACTCTTGAGTCGGGCCAGCCGTCACCAATACATTTTTCCCTGCCAAATCCTTTGGTGAAAGGAAATGAAAAATCCGGTCCATGATGTCCGCAGGCTCGGGCAGCCTGCCGGGTCCGGAAGTGCCGCAGGCCAGATCGCCGGAATCCGGCGTCACGATAAAGTGCCCGTCTTCTTTTAGTCGTTCTAAATTCCGCTGCGTTGCTGGACTCTCATACATATGCGTGTTCATGGACGGACACAGTATCACAGGACATGTCACCGCCATCATAAGCGTGCTGAGGGCATCATCGGCAATACCGTGGGCCAGTTTTCCGAGCATGTTGGCTGTGGCAGGCGCCACCACCACCACGTCCGCCTGTTCAGCCCAGTCAATATGCCGGATAGAGGCATCGGATTTACCATCAAATAGATCGGAGCAAACCGGTTGTCTCGATAGCGCTTCAAACGTCATCGGGCCCACAAACCACTTTGCATTTTGGGTCATCATCACCCGCACATTGGCGCCTTCCTTTACAAGCAATCGAAGCAGTTCCACGCTTTTATAAACTGCGATACCGCCGGTAACGCCTAATACGACATTCTTATTGTGAATCATTGACTTATCAACTCCTTGATCCCTGTGTTGACCAAACAAAAACGTGCGGACAAAAAAGCAGGCCTCTTATTTAAACAGGCCGGATCCCATTTCCCCTATCGTTGGCGAAACCCATATTTCAGCATTGGTGTAAAAATCTCTTTCAAATATATTGATAACGCACCATCTGGCATCCTTTCGATACAACAATAACATTCGTGGAGATTTAAAAGAACTGATCAATTGCCAATTGTCTTTTGGCATGTTTGCTTCAAAGAAAGCGACCAACGATACCGGCGTGACACGCCCTTTTAAAGCGAGCACGCCCGCTGTCAAATCGGATGTCCGAAATACAAAAGATGTCTCTGTATTGACCTTAAGTTCACTGGGAATCAGGATGTCACCAAAATCGAGATATTGCGGTTGCGGCTCACTCTTTTCCCCGTCAGTCTTTTTATTCTCAGTGCTTTTCACTGCAGAAATGTTGTGCGTACAAGCACACATGCTAAAAAGAATCACAATCCAGAAAACCCCTTTTACGGCGAAATGCGACATTTTAACCATCTTTTCTCCTTGCTTTTCCATTAAAGCGCTAAAATAATCAGACCTATTCAGCATCAACGCAACCCGATATCGTTTTGCTTTAGTTTTTTAAGCCGCAACAGGCGGGCATAGACAAGTGACAAGTCCACCCACTCAACGAACAACGCAGCAAGCCTGTCACCTTTTTGGCTTTTATCGGCAATCTGCTGCTGAACAGCATCATATGCCTGTTGCAGCCCCAAATGACCGGGTGTTTGAGACAATAAAACACTATATGCTTCGGCTGCCTCTTCCAGATGCCCCTGATTGGCAAGTATTTTTGCCATTGTTACCGTAAGGTGTGCTTTATCATTCAGCATCACGTTATTCCTTTACACTTAAGGCTGGTCCCACTTCAAAATAAGTTCATCTTCCCGGATGACTCCAAGCTCCCTCTTGGCGGTTGCTTCAATAAACTGAGGATCCTTTTTCAACCGTTCAATCTGACGCAATAACGATGAATTTTCCTTAAAAACCGCTGTCTTTTTTTCGGATAGCTGGTGAAGCTCCTGGTCAAGTGCACGCAGGTCGAGCCACCCGTTATCTCCAAAAACAATTACCACTGACAAGGCAAAAAGAATAAGCGACCCGCCGGCAAAAAAAACAATTGGCTTGGCAGTCAATGTGACTATTCCCTCTTGATAAATATAAAAAACGTTTTTATTTTAGATGGTTAAATAGCGGCCAAAGAAAAACAGCCTCTCCAGACAATCATCTTTCTCTTTGATAACTCCCTGCAATTCTTTACATAATATAAAAGCATGGTGCCCGTCAATGAAACAGTAATCGGCCGGTGATAAACCTTTATTCGCCAGCACCCATGCATATCGCTAACTTTCCGCCAAGAATCGACATTAATCTCTAATTTTAGGCCTGAAATCGAAAATTACTTGACATATTCTTCTTGATTCTGTACCAAGCACCTTTTATTATGTTTAATATTTTTTGGATAGCCGGAATTTTTATCAGGGTCTAACATGGCCATTATTTGAAAGGAGTCAGTTAACGTGGCAAATCACAAATCGGCTTTAAAGCGGGCACGCCAAAACGAAAACCGCCGAATGCGAAACAAAGATGTCAAAACCAGAGTTAAAAACGTTGTAAAAGAGATTCGGACTGCAGCTGCAGCGGATGAAACAGACACTGCAAAAGACAAAATTAATGTTGCAAAATCTATTATTGATAAAGCTGCAAAGAAAGGCGTGCTGCACAAAAACACCGCTTCTCGGAAAATTTCTCGTCTCTCTAGGCTTGTCAATGGACTTTCTTAATAGTGGCTCAAGATAATACTTTCTTGAACACGCTGCGGATAAGAACTCTAATCGGCTTCCATCGAAATTAAAATTTCCTTCCGAAGTAGAAATCAGGCAAATCAGGCATAAAATATTTTTTATACCTGATTTGCTTTTATCATTTCATGCTGGGAATCCCGCCCTAAAAAACATCTGTCATTTGGTAATAGATCTTTTCTGATAGTCGTTTGGACAGAACTGAAATGGCATTCCGTTTGTTCAACTCGGTCGCGGCTTTATCGTCAAACACCTCATACGCCTCATTTTCTGAAATATTTCCCGACTGCCACAATACCTTTCCACCAGCGTCTGAGAGTTTCAGCGAAACCACCACGGTTACCCGGCGCTCTTGGGCACGATGGACGCTTTTTCTGGCGATAGATCGTGTACGGATCGACTCGATCTTACCGGATAAGAAGGCATCCGCCCGCTCCTTTTGGGTTGTAAAGGTGTGACCGTTGCGCGTAAATTCCACAATAATATCATTGCTAACAATACCTTCCACACCGGTCTCCGCCGTCCGGTTCTGGAATATATCCACCGCCACTGTGCGGACGCCATGGGGCAACTCACCACCACCGGCAAACCGATAACCGCATGCATAGAGACTGACCAAAGAAAGGAACAGACCGAAAATTTTCCCGAAATTTCTCCAATGATATCGCATCATATTCACCCAAACGGCCAAAAATAATTTAAACGACTATATTAACGAGCTTTTTCTTCACAACAATAACCTTCTTGATGGGTTTATCGCCTACAAACTTCATCACCTGTTCATCAGAAAGTGCCTTTTCACGGATATCATCTTCAGAAGTATCGATGGCCACCGTTAGGCGACTTCGCAATTTGCCATTGACTTGAACGACAATCAAAAGATCGTCCTTTTCCAATGCATCCTTTCGGAAAGCGGGCCAGGGCGCTTTCAGCACACTATCTTTTCCACCAAGCAACTGCCAGAGTTCCTCAGCAAAATGGGGCACAAAGGGAGCCAACAGCAGCACCACTGTTTCCATAGCGCAACGGCATACCGCCGCAGCATTACCACCACCCAATTTAGGATCTACTGCATACATGGTGTTTACAAGTTCCATGATGGCACTGATCGCTGTATTAAAATGGAACCGGTCATCAATGTCATTGGTCACTTTTTGGATTGTCTGGTGGGTCTTTTTAAATAAATTCCTAACCTCTTCCGAATCCGACAGGACAGTCAGCCCGCCATCATAGGCAGCGCATGCCCCAATGGTTTCCACCCACTGATAGGCAAGCCGCCATACTCGATTTAGGAACCGATACCCCCCTTCAACGCCGGACTCACTCCACTCCAAATCTCGTTCCGGTGGCGCCGCAAACAGGCAAAACAATCGGGTGGTGTCTGCCCCGTATTCATGTAACAGAATATTTGGATCCACCACATTTTTCTTGGATTTTGACATTTTCTCCACGCGCCCCACAGTGGCAGGTGCGCCACATTTTGCACAGACAACCTCACCATCCACCTCTTTGGCCTCATCCGGAAAAAGAAATTTGTGGGTATCGCAGGAAACCGTCTCCTTGCAAACCATCCCCTGGGTCAGCAATCGCTCAAACGGCTCTTTGTAGGTTACAAGCCCCAGTTCTTTCAGCACCCGGGTAAAATATCGGGCATATAAAAGATGTAAAATGGCATGCTCAACCCCGCCAATGTATTGATCCACCGGCATCCAATACGAAACCGACGCCTGGTCAAAAATCCCTTCATCATAGTGCGGACTGCAATACCTTTCAAAATACCAGGACGATTCCACAAAGGTATCCATGGTATCGGTTTCTCTTCGAGCATCGGTTCGTTCGCAGACCGGGCAAACGGTTTTTGCAAAACTTTCCAAAGTCGGCAGGGGTGAATTCCCGCCCGCCAACAGGTTGGCATCCTCAGGCAATACAATGGGAAGATCTTCTTCAGGCACTGGAACAATACCGCAGGACGGACAGTGGATGATTGGAATGGGCGCACCCCAATACCGTTGGCGCGAAATACCCCAATCCCGCAACCGGAAACTGACGGTTTTTTGTCCGATCTGCTTTTCTGACAAAAATGCAGCAATTTTTTCCAATGCCTCATCATTCGTAATCCCGTTGAAACCGTCTGAATTCACCAAGACACCGGGGCCGGTATATGCCTCGTCCATGGCCTCGGGATTTAATGATTCTCCTTCCGGCTGAATCACAACGATGATGTCCAAACCATATTTTTTTGCGAAGTCAAAATCCCGCTGATCATGGGCCGGAACGGACATCACGGCACCCGTGCCATATTCCATAAGCGCAAAATTGGCGGTATAAATCGGCATGCGACACCCACTCAACGGATTAATACAATAGGCACCGGTAAAAACCCCTTCTTTTTCATACTGTTCAATGGCTTTACTGGTTCGGTCCTGTGTCGCCATTTTCTCAATAAAAGCATTCACAGCATCTTTTTGGCCAGTATTTTCTGCCACTTTGGTTACGATTGGGTGTTCTGGCGCCAGACACATAAACGTGGCACCAAACACCGTATCCTGACGGGTGGTAAACACCGGAATGGATTCTTCGGAATTTTCAATCGGAAACCGGATCTCCGCCCCTACACTTTTTCCGATCCAGTTTTTTTGCATACTGGTCACTTTTTCGGGCCACCCGGGCAGCTTATCACAGCATACCAGCAGGTCTTCAGCGAAATCAGTGATCCTGAAAAACCACTGCCATAGTTTCTTCTGGGCAACCTGCTGACCGCATCGCCAACACATGCCCGCTTCAACCTGTTCATTCGCCAGTACCGTTTGACAGTATTGACACCAGTTGACAAAGGACTCCTTCCGATAGGCCATGTCCTTTTGATACATCTTCAAAAAGAGCCATTGTTCCCATCGGTAATATTCCGGACGGCAGGTGGCAAGCTCTCGGTGCCAGTCATAGGAAAAGCCTATTCGTTTCAGCTGGTTGCGCATATTATCGATATTGGCATAGGTCCAAGCAGCAGGATGGGTGTCGTTTGCAATAGCGGCATTTTCAGCCGGCATACCGAACGCGTCCCACCCCATGGGATGCAATACGTTATACCCCTGCATGCGTTTATATCGTGCGACCACATCTCCGATGGTATAGTTTCGCACATGCCCCATGTGTATATTACCCGAGGGGTAGGGAAACATTTCTAAAAGATAATATTTTTTTTTGTCCGGGTCCTCTTTGACGCGGAACAGATCCGTATCTTCCCAGTGTTTTTGCCACTTCGATTCAATCAGTTGCGGGTTGTATTTTTCATCCATGTCGGTGTTACCTTATCATATTATCGAATTAATACAGCTCAAACCATGGTCAATCTAAACAGCTCCTTGCCACAATATGGGGCCAATATCAAGGTTTGCAGAAAACAGGCTCGCTTTGAAATACAAAATGGGTCAATCATGCAAAATCGTTTGACTTGTCTGTAACAATTCCATATTAAAAGAAAAAGCTTTTTTATCAGAATTCATATAATTTATAGAGGAGGAGTGCCAGGGCGACCTATTTTATGAGCAAAAAAATTCTTATCAATGCGGTCGATGCAGAAGAATGCCGAATTGCAAGCATTGTGGACAGCAAGCTGGAAGAGTTTCAGATCGAGAGCGCCGCTCGTGAGATTACTCAAGGCAACATTTACAAGGGCATTGTGACACGCATCGAACCCAGCCTACAAGCAGCCTTTGTGGATTACGGCGCCGAGCGCCACGGGTTTCTTCAAATTCATGAAATTCATAGCGATTACTTTCAAGACAACCACGCCACGGACCGAAGTATCAAATATAAAATAAAACGCGGTCAGCAGTTGGTTGTTCAAGTCAGTAAAGATCCGATTATGAAAAAAGGCGCGATGCTGACCACCTATATCTCACTAGCCGGAAGATATATGGTTCTTATGCCGGGAGGCAAAAGCAGAGGCATTAGCCGGAAGATTGAAATAGAAGAAGAACGGATGCGGCTCAAAGAAATTATCGGAAAACTAAAAATTCCCGAAGAGTTCGGCCTCATTCTCAGAACCGCTGGCAGCGGTTGCACCAAATCAATGATTTCTAAAGATCTTAGATACTTAATGAGGCTTTGGAAGACCATACAAAAAAAGGCCATTCGGGAAGAAGCGCCGGCCATGCTGTATAAGGAAAGAAATTTATCGGTTCGGTCAATTCGGGATTACCTTTCATCGGATGTGGATGAAATATTAATAGATGATGAAACTATTTTTCATCAGGTGAACGATTTTGTAAAAATAATTTCGCCGAAGAGCACAAAGATTGTTCAACTCTACAAACACGACCAGCCCATTTTCGCGAAGCATCGCATTGAAGAGCAGATCACATCCATTTTTGAAAGCAGGGTAAAACTAAAATCAGGCGGATCTATTGTTATCGAGCAAACTGAAGCACTTGTAGCAATTGATGTGAACTCGGGAAAAGCCACCCATCAGAAATCAATTGAACAGACGGCATTGCAAACCAATTTGGAAGCGGCTGAAGAAATTTGCCGCCAACTTCGCCTGAGGGACCTGGGGGGATTGATCGTCGTCGATTTTATCGACATGAAAGAGGCAAAAAACAAACTTGAGGTGGAAAAAGCGATGCGGGCCAATCTTCAAAAAGACAAAGCCCGCGCCAAAATTGGAAGACTTTCCAGATTCGGTCTAATGGAAATATCAAGGCAACGGATTCGCCCCACCATCGAATTTGGGGGATTTGTCCCCTGTGCCCACTGCGGTGGCAAGGGGGTTACACCCTCTACCGAAACCCTGAGCCTCCGCTTCCTTCGGCTGTTGCGAATGGAAACCATTAAAAAAGAGATTGCCAAGGTTGTGGGGATTGTTCCACTGGCGGTGGCCGATTACCTGTTGAACAAAAAAAGAAAAGAAATCTTTGATCTTGAGCTCCGGCATGAGGTTTCCATACGTATCGAAGGCGATCCAAGCATGACACCCGGTAACAACAAGATTATCAGTGAATAACAGGGCCGCATCCGGCGTGTTGAAGTTTCACCTTGAGTTGACACCAAGTCGTGTTTTTTGTAACAGTTTTTTCAAGTTTGTTATTTGCGCACAGGTTTTAGCAACGCAACCACAGGGAGTTTTTACATGCCTCAAAAAGACATAGAGAATGTCAATAATCGCCTGGCGCTCATTGTCATTGGTGCGTTTATCTTAACCCTTATAGCAGGTGGACTAACGCTATGGCAAAAAAGACAGGCCAGTAAAGCTGAAACAGAAGTGGAACCAGCAACGGTTCCCATTGAAAGCCCCACCATCATTGAGTACAATGGAAACGACAAGAATGATGGTTCAAAGGAATTAACCGAACAGAGAAAAACTGACCTGGGAGTCGACAAGGGGCTCGATCTTATCGTCAAGGCAGATGAGTCGGTAAAAATTGGCGACACGGTTGTACCGATGAAGGAGATTCTCGAACGAATTAAATTAAAAAGGGGCGACATTCTCGAAAGTGACCTAAAGCAGAATGGCACCACCGATGTCATGCTCCCTTCCAATGAAAGCGCGAAAGATGCCTATGGTATCTATATAGTGAGGTCTGGGGACAACATATGGAACGTTCATTTTCAGTTTTTAAAAGATTTTTTTGCAAAAAGGGGGGTCTCTCTGTCACCTACCAGTGATGAAATGGCGTCCAATGGCCGTAGCTCCGGTATTGGAAAAATTCTCAAATTTTCTGAAAATATGGTTTATATCTACAATCTCCGCGATCACCGATTGGATATCGATCTGGATACGATTCACCCGCTTACCAAAATCGTGGTGTTCGACATGGGGCAAGTTTTTGCCCTGCTTGACCAGATCAGCTATGATGAAGTTAATCGTATCCAGTTTGATGGTGAAACCCTATGGGTCCCTGCAAAGCAATGAAGAGGACTACCAATAAATATTTGACCTATCCAATGATTTAAAGTATATCTGCGCCGAATCCGTCTGCGGGCATCCAAATACAATATATAAGAAACAGCGGCTTTCTCGCAACGCTACGCTAATGAAAGAGAGATTCATTAATTCAATATAAGGAGGAACCATCTTGTTTGACATTGCACATGCCATGAGCCAAGGCGGTGGCGCCGCCCAACCGGGAGCCAGCGGTTTTTCTGCACTTCTGCCGCTGATCCTGATGTTCATCATCTTTTATTTTCTGCTGATCCGTCCTCAGCAAAAAAAAACCAAAGAGCATCGGGAGATGATTCAAAATCTAAAAAAGGGCGACCGGATAATTACCGGCGGTGGAATCCACGGACGTGTCACCGGTATGGATGATACCACGGTTACGGTGGAAATTGCCGATAAAGTCCGGGTAAAATTAAACCGGAGCAATGTTGCAGGGCTTGTTACGCCCACTGCGAAAGAGCCACCTGCGAAAAAGTAGCGCCATTACAAATCAATATATGATTGAGGCATCTCATCTCTCTGCGGCAGCCATTTGCAGGGTCTCATCTCAGCACGCTTTTGTACCAGAACCGTTACACGAACAGCCAGCGTGTTTGATTGACCCTTAAAATCGTCCGTTCGAGCGCCCCGTTACTGCTAATAGAAGGTGGACTTTCAGAGGAAAGGAGCAAAGCAGTTGAAAGCGATTTCGTGGAAATTGATAGTCGTCATAGGAGTGATCCTGGTAGCTGTTGTTTATGTCCTACCAAGCATTCAGCCCGCCATGTGGCCACACAAAAAAATTAATCTTGGATTAGACCTGCAGGGAGGCATGCATCTGGTTCTGGAGGTTCAATCGCAAAAGGCCGTGGAAGGCACCATAGAACGAATGGCTCAAGAGCTTAAAAGCAGTCTTCGAAAGGAAAAGGTCCGTTTTAAGCGCATTGAGCGTATCAATGGCGACAAAATCTCGATAAAAGTCAAAGGCGATAAAAACATTGATCGTTTTATGGGCTTTCTCGACAGCCAATATAAAGAACTGCGTCAGGTTAAGAAAGAAACCATCGACGATACACTTACCATGGTGCTGGACCTGCCGGAAAAAGAAACCAATCGGATTAAAACAATGGCTGTGGATCAGGCCCTTGAAACGATCCGAAACCGGATCGACCAGTTTGGCGTCAGTGAGCCGGATATTCGCCGACAAAGCGACCGACGCATCCTTATTCAACTACCGGGCGTTAAAGATGCCCAGCGGGCGAAAGATCTGATCGGCAAAACCGCAGTGCTAGAATTTAAAATTGTTGACGATAATGTCAGCATTGCGGAAGCACAAGAAGGAAATCTGCCGCCGGATACGGAACTGCTGTACCAGGTCCAGGAAAACCCTGAAACGCACCGTCCTTCAAAAACACCGTTTGTCCTTAAAAAACGGGCCCTTCTGACCGGCGCCTTTCTTACCGATGCTCGGGTCCAAATCGATGCCCAATACAATGAACCCTACGTCAGTATCACCTTTGACAAAAAAGGCGCTCAACTATTTGCTGAGATCACAGAACAAAATGTCAAAAAGAGACTTGCCATTGTATTGGACGATAAGGTCCAGACGGCACCGGTCATTCAGGAAAAAATTGCCGGCGGTTCAGCAAGAATCACTGGCCGATTTACAGCCGATGAGGCCCATGACCTAGCGATCGTCCTGCGGGCTGGTGCATTGCCAGCACCGGTTGAAATTCTCGAAGAAAGAACGGTAGGCCCTTCCCTCGGAGCGGACTCCATTCAAAAAGGACTCATGTCGATGTATATCGGCGGCATACTCGTCATCCTGTTTATGATCATATACTATAAAGGGGCGGGACTGCTCGCAGACGTGGCGCTGGTTGTCAATATTTTGCTGATCGCAGGTGGGTTGGCCGCATTTCAGGCAACGTTGACCCTGCCGGGTATCGCAGGCATCATTCTGACCATCGGCATGGCCGTGGATGCCAACGTGCTGATATTTGAAAGAATTCGTGAGGAGATGTCCCTCGGCAAGACCCCTCGGGCAGCGGTTGATGCCGGCTATGAACGGGCAACCCTGACGATTTTAGATGCAAACGTTACAACACTGATCGCAGCACTGGTTCTGTTTCAATTCGGTACTGGCCCGGTAAAAGGCTTTGCCGTAACCCTGAGTTTAGGTGTGCTCTCAAGCCTTTTCACGGCGTTGATTTTGACCAAGGCGATTTTTGATTATCTACTGATCAACCGGAGAGTAAAACAATTGAGCATATGAAGTTATCCATACAGTAAACGAATCCAAATCTTTCGCTCATTTTTTTGTGATTACTGTGAACTCACAAAAGCTCAAACATTGAGGATATAATATATGCAGCTTATCAAACCAGGAATTAACATTGATTTCATCGGCAAACGAAAAATAGCGTATGTGTTGTCCCTTTTGTTGATTGTCGCAACAGTGGTGATAATGATCGTTAACAACGGCCCTAACAAGGGAATTGATTTTGCCGGCGGCACCCTGATACAGGTCAAGTTCTCGGGTCCAACGGATACGAACCAAATCAAATCGGGACTGGCGGCTATTGATATTAGCAATGTCACCGTCCAATCCTTCGGAGAAGCTTCTGGGAACGAATACCTCGTTCGAACGGACAAACTCGACACATCTGCTGAAGGGCATGCCCAGCAATTAGAAGAGGCCCTGGGCGCAGCGACCGGATTGACCGCAGAGATCCGGCGGGTGGAAATGGTCGGTCCCCAGGTGGGAAAAGACCTGAGGGAAAAGGCATCCTTTGCATTTTTCTATGCCCTGCTGTTTATTACGATCTATATTTCAGGTCGTTTTGAGATGAAGTGGGTGATCAGTGCCATCATGACAGGCGCGCTCATCGCCTCGGTTTACTTTCTGTCACTGTTCAATGTCAGTATTCCGTTTCTCATCAGTGCTGCGCTATTGGTGACAATCGTTCTGTTCTGGATCCTGGGATTACGATATGCCATGGGCGCAATTGTGGCTTTAATTCATGATGTGTTCATCACCGTTGGACTTTTTACTATTTTCGGGAAAGAGTTCACCCTGCCGATCGTCGCGGCCCTGTTGACAATCGTCGGCTATTCTTTGAACGATACGATCATCGTTTTTGACCGTATCCGAGAAAATATTCGAAAATCACCCAAAAATCCGTTTGACATGACCATTAACAAAAGTATCAATGAAACCCTCAGCCGCACCCTGCTGACATCTTTGACCACCTTAGTCGTACTGGTAACCCTGTTTGTATGGGGTGGTGGAATTATTCATGACTTTGCCTTCACGATGGTTGTGGGGGTCCTTGTGGGGACCTATTCATCGGTATACGTCGCAAGCCCCATCCTGTTGGCGTGGGAGGGCTCTAAAAAGGCATAATGATGATACAACGACGCTTTCATAAAGCCATCACTATCTTCTTCCTCTGTGCAATCCCTGCTATGGTGGCAGCCTGTGCACCTACACGGAAGCAATCACCCGCACCGGCCCCTGATCTTTCACCAATTCAACGGCAGTTGGCAGAAACCGATGAAAAAGTGAATCAACTCTATCAGCGGGTTTCCATGATCCAGCTGATGGTAGACAACCACCAGCGGGACCTTCAGGAATTAGAAAACAGGTTAACGGAAAGCAACGATCAAACGACAGACGCCTTACCGCCAGACATGACAACTGCCACAGCCAGCCAGGCCGCAGGAGAACCAGAGCCAACCGTCACATCACCGACGAAAACGTCGCCAGACCCTGAAAAACAAGAGATAGTCAAAGATTCGGTAGCTCTCTACAGGAAAGCCCTCAAGAGTTTCCGGACTCACAATTTTCAGCAGGCCGAATCACTTTTTGAAGAATTCGTGAATCGTTACGAGGATGACCCGCTGGCAGATAATGCCCTTTATTGGTTGGGAGAATGCCATTATGCCCAAAGAGACTTTGCGGACGCCATCCTCCGGTTCAAAGAAGTCATCAACCGCTTTCCCCAGGGGGGCAAAGTACCGGATGCCCTTCTTAAAATTGGATTTTCATATTTCTCCATGGGAGACAAAGAACAGGCAAAATCTTTCCTGAAAAAGGTCGTAACCAATTACCCTTTTACGACTGCAGGAGAAAAAGCAGAAGAGAAATTAAAAGAACTTCAACCCAACTAAGAACACGCCTCTATGGAGCGCTTGCAACCATGGCTTTTGCTGAAAAGTGTCCCCGGTGTCGGTAACCACCTGTTCAAGCGTTTGCTTGATTGTTTCCATACACCGGCATCTGTTCTAAAAGCACCGATAGACGCTCTCATGCAAGTGGACGGTGTCGGTGAACGTCTGGCCCGTCGCATTAAATCTCACCGCGCTACCTCAACGCTTGAAAATGAGTTGTTGCTGGCAAAGGAAAAATATTATCAAATTATCACCCTGAACGACGACGACTATCCCTTATACCTGAAAGAGATTCCGGATCCCCCGCCTTTTCTTTTTGCAAACGGAAGTCTGCAGCCATCGGCCCCCTGCGTTGCAGTGGTCGGATCTCGGCATGCCACCGATTATGGACTCCAGACCGCTTTCGATCTATGCAGGGCGCTTGCAGGGCTGGGCATAACCATCGTCAGTGGCATGGCCCGAGGCATCGATACTGCAGCCCATAAAGGGGCATTGATGGGCGGAGGGAAAACCATTGCTGTTTTGGGGAGTGGATTGGAGCGAATTTATCCGAAAGAGAACCTCGCCCTTTCCCGTCAAATTGCCTCAAACGGCGCAGTGCTATCTGAGCTTTCCTTGTTTGCAACACCAGAGGCGCATCACTTTCCTGCCCGAAACCGGATTATCAGTGGCATTAGCCTCGGCACTGTGGTTGTGGAAGCAACCAAGCGAAGCGGATCGTTGATTACGGCAAGACTCGCCGCAGAACAAAACCGGGAGGTTTTTGCGGTTCCCGGCAATATCCGGTCCTTTAAGAGCAGTGGTACCCACGCATTGATAAAAGAAGGGGCCAAACTCATAGAGCACCCTCAGGACATTCTGGATGAAATCAGTGCCAGCTTTGAAACCAGCCTCCCATTGGAGACCCAATGTCAGCCAATGCCCTCACCGCTTAACCAGCTTTCAACCGAAGAGTCACTGGTTATGACACAACTGGAGCCCTATCCCGTTCATATCGATACAATAGTTCAAAAATTGTCAAAGCCCGCCCCACTGGTATCGAGTGTGCTATTAACGCTTGAATTAAAGGGCCTAGTTCGCCAACTTCCAGGGAAACAATTTGTACGCATTATCGGCATGTCCTCCAATTCATGAACCACCACAGAAAATGATACGGCCGAGTAGAAATGTATTTTCTATTTAAAACAAATGATTATACAACAACTCATACTCAAATGACCCTTTTTATCGGGATATTGGGTTGAATTGATGACTTGATTTTGGCATTGTTCGACTTTACCCTAACATTGGAATACAAATTGGAACCCAATTATGAATGGGGCTTTTTCGGTTCGAATCGTCTGAAAATAAAACGTGTTAACCTGGCGCCGCAAGCTTTGTGGCTGGTTTGGCTGCCAAAAGATACAGAGGATTGACTGTGAGTAAACCTTTAGTTGTTGTTGAGTCACCAACAAAAGTACGCACAATTAAGAAATATCTGGGGAATGAATTCAATGTCGTGGCAACTGTGGGACACATAAAGGATCTGCCCCACAAAGAGATGGGCATTGATATCGAAAATGGATTCAAACCAAATTATCAAAGCATCCCTGGTAAAAAGAAAGTTATCTCATCACTTAAAAAAGCAGCGAGCGATAGCCAAGAGATCTATCTTGCGCCGGATCCGGACCGTGAAGGAGAAGCCATTGCCTGGCACACTGCAGAGCTTTTGAAAAAAAAGGGCCGGTCCTTTTATCGCGTGTTGTTTCATGAGCTTACAAAAAACGGCATTTTGGAAGCCATGAAAAAGCCGGAAGCCCTCAACCACAACAAATATGAAGCACAACAGGCCCGCCGTATCCTTGATCGGCTGGTCGGCTATGAGGTATCCCCCCTGCTGTGGCGAAAGGTGAAACGAGGACTGAGCGCCGGTCGTGTCCAATCTGTGGCAGTCCGCATCATCTGCGAAAGGGAACGGGCCATTCAGGCCTTTGAGCCAAAAGAATACTGGTCTATCACGGTGCATCTTGAAAAAGATACATTGCCACCTTTTACGGCCAAACTTGTTAAAAAGGATGGCAAAAAGATAGAGATCCCCGATGAGGCGTCAACCAATGCCATTTTATCCGAACTGAAAGACAAGGATTTCGGTGTTCATAAAATCGTAAAAAAGACCACAAAACGAAACCCTCAACCGCCTTTTACGACCAGTAAACTTCAACAGGAGGCCATCCAAAAGCTCCGATTCTCAGCCAAAAAAACGATGCGTATTGCCCAGCAGCTTTATGAAGGTATTGATCTGGGGCCAGGAGAACCAGTGGGTCTGATCACCTATATGCGTACAGATTCCACCCGAATTTCTCAGGAATCCGCACAAGAGGCGCGGGATTGGATAAAAGAGGGATTTGGCCCTGATTATCTGCCATCCAAACCAAGGTATTATCAGAACAAGAAAAAAGTTCAGGATGCCCATGAAGCGATTCGTCCCACTTCGGTGATAAATGCGCCTGACAAAATTGCCTCCTTTCTTTCAAAAGATCAACTGGCACTCTATGGCCTTATCTGGAAGCGGTTCGTTGCCTGTCAAATGAGAGAAGCGCTTATTGATCAAAATTCCGTGTCCATCAAGGCAGGGGCGTATATTTTCAATACCACCGGATCCAGCATCAGGTTCCCGGGATTCATGGCCCTTTACATGTCAACCGATGATGAAAATGAATCAAAAAAAGAGGAAAAGAAGGACACTTTCCCCCCCATGGAAGAGGGGGAGAAGCTCAAATTTATCAAATTCGACCCCAAGCAGCATTTCACCCTGCCACCACCACGTTTTTCAGAGGCGTCACTGGTAAAAGAGTTGGAGGAAAACGGAATCGGCCGCCCCAGTACTTACGCCACCATCCTATCGGTCATTCGAGACAAGGGATATGTGGAACTGGTCAAACGCTATTTCCGGCCGACAGAATTGGGTTTTATGGTGAATGACCTTCTGATTGAAAATTTTTCCAAGGTATTCAATGTCGAATTTACCGCAAAATTCGAAGACAATCTTGACCAGGTTGAAATCGGCAACACCGATTATCTAAAGACATTGGAGCATTTTTACAGTCCGTTTAAAAAAGAACTCGATGAAGCAAGTGATTGTATGGTCAGCGTTAAAGGGGTCGGATTGCCATCTGGACTCACCTGCCCCAGTTGCGATGCACCGTTGAATATAAAAATGGGAAAAAACGGACATTTTCTCGCCTGCACCAAATACCCTGACTGCCGTTTCACCAGTGACTATACCCGGGATGAAAAAGGGCTCATACAAATTGTTCGTCAAAATGACGAAGAGCTGACAGACAAAACTTGCGAAAAATGCGGCAAACCACTTCTGAAAAAAACTGGTAAATATGGCTCTTTTCTTGCTTGTAGCGGCTTTCCTGAATGCAAATACACACAATCTCTTCTCCAGAATGGAAATGGCAAATCCACCGGCGTCCCCTGCCCCCAAGAAGGGTGCACAGGTGAATTGGTCGAAAAAACCTCAAAGCGCGGAAAAATATTTTATGGTTGTAACAAATACCCGGAATGCCAATTCGCCATCTGGAATAAGCCGGTATCAAAGCCGTGCCCTCAATGTAACGCAAAGTTTTTAACTGAAAAAACAACAAAGAAAAGAGGTACGTTTTATACCTGTGAAAATAAAATATGCAATTACAGTGAGGATTTGCCCGAAGGCGAACCATAAAAACCGGGATGCAAATAGGAAATAATGGTATTATATTTGAGTTATGATATCGATGGTGTAGAACAGTAATGGAATTATTTTCAACAGATGAACCTGGAATGAAAGCACTTGCGCCAAAAATGATTTGTTAAAGGAGAACACCATGTCAAAAAAACAATTTAAACAAGTTTGTGAGTGTAAAAACTGCGGAAATGAAGCGGAAATGCAAATTACCTGCTCGCTTGAACCCGAAGATGAAACGCCGGCAACATCCTCAGCCGATCCCAAAACCATGCAGAAGAAACGGATCAAGGGACAAGCCGTCTGCAGTCATTGTGGCAATGAAGCTGACATGTGGATTGATCTAGAAGATTCCCAAATATAATCGCTTTTACAAAACCATCACCAGAAAGTGATTAGCGGCGGTCCGCTTTCTGGTGATCAGGGTAATCGCAGGTAACCGACAAGTGGGTTAAAAAGGCCTTATGGGCAATTATTTATTGAAACCATCCCAACCGGCAGGGATAATTTGGCTCCATCCCTCTCAAACTCGAGGATACATTTCATAAAAAATGCGTTTACCCTGTTCTAGTGACCCACTCCCCTTTTAGCCCGAAAATTTGACGATACAGTGTTAATGTTATGGTTCGACTGACGCTGTCTCAGCATTGATTTGATGCCATTGAAAGCGAAACAATTTGAAAGCGTTTCAACTCATAAAACCTTACTTTCTGGAAAGACGGTATTTCATTGCGCTTGGTCTTGCGAGCCTTGTTGTCGTCGATTTTCTGCAGTTGCTGATCCCACGCATCATCAAACGGGTGGTTGATGATCTAACCTTGTTTCAGATCGGTTGGCAAACATTAGCGTACCACGCGCTAACAATCGCGGTACTGGGCGTTTTAATCGCCTGTTTCCGATATGCCTGGCGGCACTGCCTTATTGGCACATCCCGTCGTGTTGAAGAGGGGCTCCGAAATAAACTCTTTTCTCACCTTCAAACGTTGTCAGCATCTTATTTTGATGGCGTTAAAACTGGCGACCTCATGGCCCACGCCACGAATGACATGCTCCACATACGCATGGCCATCGGGATGGGAATGGTCGCCTTGACTGACGCCGTGGTACTTGGTACCGCCGCCATCGGCTTTATGGCATATATCAATGTAAAGTTAACGCTTTTTGCCATGATTCCGGCGCCGTTCATCACCTTCGGGGCCCGTTTTTTTAGCCGAAAAATGCATCGTCTCTACGGAAAAGTCCAAGGGGACTTTTCTCTGCTTACAGAAACGGTCCGGGAGCGTTTTGCTGGCATTCGAATCATTAAGGCCCATCGACTCGAAGTTCAGGAAGCAGAAAAGCTGGCTGAAGTTTCAAAATCATACGTCCAAAGTAACCTTCAACTTGCTAAAATAACAGGATCTTTCTTCCCGATGATGCTTCTTTTCTCTAATCTGAGCCTGGCCATGGTGCTCTATTTAGGGGGACGTCAAACGATACTAGAAACCATCACGCCAGGAGATTTTGTTGCATTCATCAGTTATCTGGGACTTATTACCTGGCCGATGATGGCTATGGGGTGGGTAACAAACCTGATTCAGCGGGGAAAGGCGTCCCTGGACAGGCTCTCGTTAATTTTCAGTACCCACCCCCAGATTGAAGATCCACCCACCGCGCAACCCTTATTAGACCGATCAAAAGGCCACCTTCGATTTGAAAAGGTCTGTTTCTCATACAAATCCTACGATTCCCAAAACACACTTAAAGACATTACCATTACCATCTCTCCGGGACAGACGCTTGGCATTGTGGGTCCGCCAGGTAGCGGCAAAACGTCCCTGTTAAACTTGATCCCGCGTCTCTATGACATCTCAAGCGGTTCCCTCCTGTTGGACGGAACAGATCTTCGTGCCCTGGCCATAAAGGACCTAAGGGCCCAAATCGCCTTTGTTCCCCAGGAGCCATTCCTATTTGCCGGTACCATCCGGAATAACATTCTTCTCAATTCAACGGACGCATCGGAGCGACTCATCCCGGCCTCGATAAAGGCCTGCTTGCATGAGACGGTTCTTAAGTTTCCCAAAGGCTATGACACGGTGGTCGGTGAAAAGGGCATCATACTTTCCGGTGGGCAAAAACAACGCGTCGCCCTGGCACGCGCCTTTTTAAAGGACGCCCCTCTCCTGGTTTTGGACGACCCCATCAGCCAGGTTGATACGGAAACCGGCAACGCTATCATTCAGGCCATTCGGCAAAAGACAGGCCACCAAACCGTGGTAATCGCTTCCCATCGGCTGAGCGCGCTGAAATCTTCGGATATCATTATTTCGCTGAAAAACGGAAGCATTGTAGAGTCGGGAACCCATACGGATTTGATGACCCAAAACGGCTATTATGCCCAAACATACCAGATGCAGGAAATTGAAGAGACAATAAATGCCACATGATTTTGGATATACGGAAGAAGAAACGCCCCATGCTGCCTACGATCTGGCCATGCTCAGGCGTCTTTTTCCATACTCAAAGCCGTACACCCGGTACATCGTTGTATCTATTTTTCTGGTGTTGTTGTTAACGTTGATGGACCTTGCCCTCCCCTATATAACAAAAATCGCTATCGATCGCTATATCGTGCCGGCCGGCCAACCGGTTTCTTCTTCTGACACAACCGCTGATCTTTCAGATGGCAATCCCCACCAGGCCCGGTTTTATAAAGTCGACATGTCACAACCGGCGTATGCCCAAATTGTGAAACAACATCCAACACTTTTCATCCGAAAAAGCAACGATACCCTTATTCCCTACGAATCCCTTTCGCGACTTCCAGAAAAAGACCGACGCTTGCTAAGAGAAAGAGACATTACCGGTATCGGTCTTGTAACGCTTGTTTTTCTGATACTGGTAATGGCCGAATTCGGCATCAATTTTCTACAAAAGATCATCATGGAATTCACCGGGCACCGAATTATGCATGATCTTCGGGTTGCACTCTTTTGCCATATTCAGAGTCTTTCCATTTCCTTCTTCTCTAAAAATCCGGTGGCACGGCTTGTCACACGGACCACAAACGATATTCAAAACATGCATGAACTATTTACATCGATCATTGCCTTCCTGTTTAAGGATATTTTTTTACTTGTCGGTATTTCGATTGTATTGTTCAGCATCAACTGGCGATTGACACTGGTGTCTTTCCTGGTGTTGCCGATTGTCTGGCACACCGCCCTCCATTTTTCAGCCCAGGCCAGAGATATCTTTAGAATTCTTCGCATCAAGGTTGCAGAGATCAACACCCGATTTTCAGAAACCATCAGCGGCATGAAAGTCATTCAATTATATCGCCAAGAAAAGGAAAATTTTAGCCACTTTAAAACCCTTAACCACGAAAATTATATGGCAGGCATGCAGCAAATTCGGCTTCTGGCCGTCTTTATGCCGCTGATTGAATTGTTGGGTCTGCTGGCGGTCGCTAGTGTAATCTTCTATGGCGGCACCAGGGTGCTGGCACTTCAGATCAGCCTTGGATCTCTGGTCGCCTTCATCTCCTACATTCGAATGTTCTTCCACCCGATCCGGGATATTTCTGAAAAATACAATGTGCTCCAGAATGCCATGTCATCGGCCGAAAGAATTTTTCTTATCCTGGACAGTCAAGACAAACTCGACGATTCAGCGATATCTGAGCGTGGCAATGAAAATATGAAGGCCGCATCCATCGGTCCGCTATCACAGCTGGCATTTGAAGATGTCTCTTTTTCCTATGTTCCCCAGGAACCGATCCTCAAAGAAATCTCCTTTGCCCTTTCCGCAGGCGAAACACTTGGAATTGTCGGGCCCACAGGGGCAGGGAAGACAACAATTATTAACCTTATCAACCGATTTTATGACCCCATTCGGGGCAAAATAACCCTCAATGGTCATGATCTCAGGCAATTGGCGCCGGACGCGTACCTATCTAAAATGGCACTGGTGATGCAGGATCCTTTTTTATTTTCCGGTACGATCGAAAACAATATCCTTACAGGAAGCGCCCCGGATGCTAAAGCACGTATAGAAGAAATTCTCATAGCATCCAACTGCAAGGACTTTGTGTCACGCACACCCAAGGGGCTTCAAACGGAGTTGAATGAAGCGGGCGGTTCTCTATCCAGTGGCGAGCGGCAACTCATTTCCATTGCCAGAGCATTTGCCCGAAATCCTGAACTTATTATTATGGATGAAGCCACTTCCTATATCGATTCTCAAACCGAACAACAAATTCAGGAGGCCCTGTTTAACCTGATTGAAAACCGCACGGCCATCGTCATTGCACACCGATTGGCAACCGTGCGTCGCCTGGATCGTATTTTGGTAATTAGAAATGGCCGTATTGCCGAATCCGGATCCCATTCAGATTTGATGGAAAAAAAGGGGCTTTACTATAAAATGAATCTGACACGGGCATAATCATGCCCTTCACATTTTCCTGTTTCAGCACCCATCATCAATCAAAAGAAGGCGATATTTTATTATTGCCAAATAAGGAATCTCGTGCTTTATTAACTTTTTGTACGAATCTGATATGATTTTCATTGTCATCGTTTTGTCGATGAAAAACTGGCCACTGGAGCCTTACATTTTGCACCGGCCAGGTTTTCACCTGAATATGTATCAGAAACGCTTCGAAGGCGTTCTGGAAGGATAGTTAAAGAACAGTCGGGCCGTGGCCCCTGTTCCTGTTATTAACCTAAATTTTTTTATCTTAAATAGGAGGTTTTGACCCATGGCTTACAATGCGGTAGAAATGGCTGATTGGCAAATTTCTGAGGCAGCAGAAGTAAACATGCCCACGCCGGAAGAGTGGCGGGAAAAATTAGGTCTTCAAGCGGATGAAATGCTCCCCATGGGGCGACTGTCCAAAGTTGACTTTCTTAAAATCATCAACCGGCTTAAAGACAAACCAGACGGAAAGTACATCGAAGTAACGGCTATTACACCCACCCCGCTTGGTGAAGGCAAGAGCACCACATCTGTTGGCCTCATGGAAGGCTTGGGGAAACGCGGTAAAAACGTTGGCGGCGCCCTGCGTCAACCATCCGGCGGACCTACCATGAACGTAAAGGGTACAGCTGCAGGCGGTGGTAATTCCCTATTGATCCCCATGACCGAATTCTCCCTGGGTCTTACCGGTGACATCAATGACATTATGAATGCCCACAACCTCGGCATGGTCGCCATGACATCCCGTATGCAGCATGAAAGAAACTACAATGACGAACAGCTGCAGCGGCTAACCGGCATGCGTCGGCTCGATATTGACCCAACCCGTGTTGAAATGGGCTGGATCATCGATTTCTGCGCCCAGGCCCTCAGAAACATTATCATCGGTATCGGCGGACGTTTTGACGGTTACACCATGCAATCCAAATTCGGCATTGCGGTCGGTTCCGAGTTGATGGCCATCCTCGCGGTTGCCACAGACCTGGCGGACCTGAAAGAACGCATCAACAATATCACTGTGGCCTTTGATAAGAGCGGCAAACCGGTCACCTGTGGTGATCTCGAAGTGGGCAACGCCATGGCTGCCTTCATGAGAAACACGATTAACCCGACCCTGATGTGTACCGCTGAATATCAGCCGTGTTTTGTACATGCCGGTCCGTTTGCCAACATCGCCGTGGGCCAGTCCTCCATCATCGCCGACCGCGTTGCTCTGAAACTGTTCGACTATCACGTCACAGAGTCCGGATTTGCCGCTGACATCGGATTCGAGAAATTCTGGAACGTAAAATGTCGTTTCTCTGGCCTGAAACCCCACGTATCCGTATTGACCACCACAATCCGCGCCCTGAAGATGCACGGTGGCGGACCCAAAGTAGTAGCCGGTAAGGCCCTTGATGAAGCCTACACCAAAGAAAACCTTGGGCTGGTGGAAAAAGGTATTGAAAACATGGTTCACATGATTGGTGTTATCCGAAAAGCCGGCATCAATCCGGTGGTCTGCATCAACCGGTTCTACACCGATACAGACGCTGAGTGCGCCGTTGTACGCAAAGCTGCTGAAGCCGCTGGTGCCCGTTGTGCTGAGTCCAAACACTGGGAAATGGGCGGTGAAGGTGCCCTTGAATTTGCAGATGCAGTTATCGATGCCTGTGAAGAAGGAAATGACTTTGACTTCCTGTATCCACTGGAAATGAAACTGAGAGACCGCGTAGAATTGATCGCAAAAGAAGTTTACGGCGCTGACGGTGTGGATTGGGCTCCGGAAGCCAATGCCAAAGCGGAAATGCTGGAAAGCGATCCGAAATACGCTGACTTTGCCACCATGATGGTAAAAACACACCTGAGCTTGAGCCACGACCCGGTCAAAAAGGGTGTTCCCAAGGGATGGCGACTGCCCATTCGTGACGTTCTTATTTACTCTGGCGCCAAGTTCCTCTGCCCCTGCGCAGGCACCATCAGCCTGATGCCCGGCACTGGATCTAACCCGGCCTTCAGAAGAATCGACGTGGATCCGTCAACCGGAAAGGTTTCCGGCCTGTTCTAACGGTCGATCATAGTTTGCCACAAAGCAGGGCCGATATCGGCCCTGCTTTTTTTGTCTTAATTTCTCTGGGGAAACGTCCTACTGCTTGGTTAATGTAAAGGTGCCGGCATCATAATAATCGCCGTTTACATTTTGCAGGTAGGATCCTGCCATGCTTGAACCGACAACAACGCCGTTTGTAAACCCCAGCGTGGCAATATTTCCGCTGCAATCATAGCTGCCGTCAAATGTAACGGTTGATCCTGAAACCGTTCCACTGAGAGACACGCCTGAAACGTCCCCGCAATCGGTATCGCCAAAACTGCCCGTAGCGGTAAATGTATTTCCGGTCTGAACAGCGGTAATCACCATGGATCCACTCTCACCGAAATAATCGGTGCTTCGCCATGTCCCGCTCCAGGTGCCGGTAATGTCTGTGGTTGTTACGGCCGCCGCGCCCGTGCTGAATTCAGTGATTTCAGCAGCAGGCGTAAACAGCAGAAATGATGATGTCCCATCCCCGCTGCTCGCAAGCCCTGAGAGATTCAATGAGGATACGGCAACTATTTTTTTGATATCGCCAAAGGCCAAGCTCGGAAACCATTTGGTATGGATACCCGTCACTTTGCTATAGGGAGAAATTGTTATCGTTGTTGATCCTAAAATATTCCCGCTGCCGATGGCATAGAGTTTGACCGTAGCAGCGCTGGCATTAAGATTTCCCAGGCAAAGGCCCTTCCAGGTTAAGTCTGAAGAAAAATCGCTGAAATAAAGCCCAAGGATCGGATACGCATCTTCGGTCAACCGGAATTCAGCCACCCCCCCACCATCTGTATTTTCATAACTCAATCTGAAATTCAGCATGGAACTGGAGTAGGTGATAAGCCCCGCCTCCGCTGTAGGAGCAAGGTTTTTCGGATAGATGACCCTTTCACTGAACCCGCTGACAGAAAGGGCCTGTTGATAGACAGTTTCGCTGTCTGCATATAGCGTCAGTGTAAATGTTTGAGAAGTCAGGCCGATATTATCAACTTGTAAAATATCGGTCCAATTGGCAGTGCCACCCGTTATGTGTGGGATATAGACTTCCAAAGCACTGCTCTTTCCCGGGGCAAGACCGATCAATAAAAAAACCGCCACAACCACTGCTTGTACTATCCTTTTCATACGTCCTCCTTCACACTTTTAATATGGAATCTGACAGTTCGGTTCATATAAATAATCGACGGAAAGAAAAAATTCTTAAGATAATTTCCCCACCGAACGAGTTATAATCGGAAATGCACCCGGAAAGAGGAACAGCCTGTTGAGTGTCATTTTCCCAAATCGGCGTTGAAATTTTGTTTGATGCGTATGGACCTTGATATTGCAACATTGGGTCTGGTGCTGCTATAACCAACACCAATAAAGGAAAGATAAGCAGGTTCAAAAAAAGGAGAGCGTTGGCATGTCAGCACGCATCGGTGTGTATGTATGTGAGTGCGGTCCCAATATAAAAGATGCACTTGATATTAGCCGGGTGACCGAAGCGGCAAGCCACGTGAAAGGCGTCGTGCTGGCAAAGACCTTTCCCCTGCTTTGCGCCAAAGAAGGCCGCGACCTGATCAAAGAGGATATTCACACCGGAGCCCTGACTCACGTTGTGCTTGCCGCCTGTTCACCCAAAGAACATGAAAAGACATTTCAAGAAGCCCTTCATGACGCCGGTCTCAACCCCTACCTTCTTCAAATGGCCAATATTCGGGAACAATGCGCCTGGATTTGCAAAGATAAAAAAACCGCCACTGAAAAGGCGATCTCCCTCGTACGTGCCGCGGTGAGCCGTATCGTGCACCACGCTCCCCTTGTGGAAGAGGAAATCGAATGCCAGACAGATGTGCTGGTACTTGGCGCGGGGGTTGCCGGGATCAGTGCGGCCCTGACACTGGCCCAATCCGATCGAAACGTCTATTTGATTGAAAAATCCCCATGCATCGGGGGACACGCCGCCCTTTACGAAGACTTGTTTCCCGGGGGCACCTGCGCGGCCTGTTTGTTAGAGCCGATGCTGGACGAGGTGCTTCATCATGACCAGATCGATGTTTTGACATTAAGTGAGGTGACGAATGTACTTGGCCAGTGGGGGCATTTTTCTGTACAGGTCCGGAAAAAAGCCCGTTTTATTGATGAAGATGCCTGTATTGGATGCCGCACCTGCATTGAAGCCTGCCCAAGCGAAGCACCGAATGAGTTTAATCAGTTCATGGACAACCGAAAAGCGGTGTATATACCCTATGAAGGAGCCCTTCCCCACGTTGCCAGCATTGACAAGAACGCCTGTCTCTACTTTCGAGAAAATGCCTGCAGCGCCTGCAAAGCAGCATGTCCGTTTGAAGCGATTGACTTTGACCAACAGGATGAAGCAAGAACCTTTCATGTGGGCGCCATAGTGGTGGCGGTGGGATTCAGCCTTTTTTCTCCTGAAGAATTAAATGGATCTGCGTCTGGAACCACAAAAAACATATTTACTGCGCTTGAATTTGAACGGATTCTGAATTCAAATGGGCCCACGGCCGGCAACATTCAACTTCCAGATGGCACGCTCCCCCAACGGATTGCCTTCATTCATTGCGTGGGCTCCCGGTCCGAAAAACATCATACCCACTGCTCAGGCATCTGCTGTCCGTATTTACTGAAATTTGCACTCATGGCGCATCATCAATTACCGGATGTTGCCATTGAACAGATTTACACTGATTTCTGTCTTCCGGGCATCGAAAGCCAAAAGCTTCTATTTCAAGCTCGGAAACTGCCTCACTTCACGCCCCGTCAGGTAACATCGGCCGAGACACTCGCCCTATCAACTAAAGACCACGGCATCAAAATTTCATACAATGATTCACAGAATAGACCCGCGAGCATCGTTGTAGACATGGTGGTGATGGGGCCTGCCATGGTGGGCGCAGCGGACGCTGAAAGACTTTCAGAGATATTGCATATTAGCCGGGATAAACATCGGTTTTTCAAGAAACCAGATTTTCTTGAACCGGTATCTTCCACGCGCAAGGGTATCTTTATCGCCGGTTGCTGCCAGGAGCCCCAAAATGTCTCTCAATCCATTGTCCAGGGACAGGCGGCGGCCGGCCGGATTCTTCAACACCTCGTCCCCGGCCGCATGCTGCCGCTCACAACCACCGCCGCCAAAGTAGATGAAAACCGGTGTTCCGGTTGCAAGACATGTGTGGATATCTGTGAATTTGGTGCGATAGAATATGATAACAATGCAAAACAGGCATCCGTAAACAAGATGCTCTGTCAGGGATGCGGCACCTGTGCCGCCGCATGCCCAAGCGGGGCCATGACAGCTGACCACTTTACTGACAATGGGATATTTTCGGAAACAATAGGATTATTGGAAAAGTAGCCCAATGACGGAATTTCTTTCCACAAACCGATTTGAACCAAGTATTATCGGTTTTTTGTGCCACTGGTGCGCCTATGAGTGTGCAGATGCCGTGGGGCGTTCAAGATCTCAGTATCCTGCCAATCTTCATATCGTCCGCGTCATGTGCAGTGGCCGTGTGGCCCCTCATTTCATCATGAACGCTTTTAAAGAGGGTGCCGACGGTGTTATCGTGATGGGGTGCCCCATGGATAGCTGCCATTACCGGTCGGGAAACGCCCAGGCCCTGAAGCGGATGACACTGCTAAGAAGTCTGTTGCCCGCTTTCGGCATTGACACAGAACGCCTGCAGTTTGCCTGGGTCGGCGCAGGTGATACGAAGGAATTTATACACCGTATCTCAAGCATGGTGGGAGCCCTTCGTGCTCTGGGCCCTGTCGGTAGAAGGGCGGTGCCGTGACGTTATACCAACCCCCACGGATTGCCATGTTCTGGTGCGCCAGCTGTGGCGGATGCGAGGAATCGATTCTGGACCTTTCGGAACACCTTTTTACACTTCGGGAAAAAGCGGAAATTGTGTTCTGGCCCATGGCAATGGACACAAAATATGATGCGGTCAAGGCCCTGCCGGACAAAGATCTGACCGTCACTCTGATTAATGGCGCTATCCGAAATAATGAACAGGTTGAAATTGTTCGTATGCTGAGGGAAAAATCAAAAATAATTGTTGCCCATGGCAGCTGCGCCCATCAAGGCGGCGTAATTGGTCTTGCAAACTTTTTTTCTTCTTCTGCCCTGCTTGACCGGGCCTATAAGGACATGCCGACCATAACGGATCCTGGTGACGTACCTTCTAACACCTCAAAACTGAATGGAACGCGACTTGAGCTACCGGCCATGCGCCGCAGCATTGTTCCCTTAAATAAGGTGATTTCGGTCGATTATTATCTACCTGGATGCCCGCCGTCACCCGAACTGGTAAAAGATGCCCTGTTTGCCGTCCTGTCAAATGATCTTCCTGAATTGGGTACAGTTTTTGGGGAGACAAAGGCTCTTTGCCACACCTGCCCACGGCTTTCGAGCAAACCGGAAAAACTGAAACTGACCACGTTTAAACGCCTTCATGAAGTGGAATGGGATGCCAACACCTGCTTTCTGACCCAGGGGCTTGTCTGCCTGGGGCCTGCCACCAGGGGGGGATGCGCCGCCCGTTGCATCGGTGCCAACATGCCCTGCCGCGGGTGCTTCGGCCCCCTTGACACGGATGCTGACCAGGGGCTGAATGCGCTCTCCATGTTGGCCGCGCTCTTGGAAGACACCACACCGGAGGGGCTTGATCGCGGCATTAAAAGCATCCCGGACGCGCCTGGCCTTCTTTATCGCTTCGGCCTTGCGGCCTCAATTTTGGGCGGTCGGTTTCAGGGGGGTAAATAACCATGGGACGAACGGTTCCGATTGATCCTATCACGCGTCTGGAAGGCCATGGCAACATCAAGGTCATCTTCAACGACGATGGCACGTTTAAGGACATTTTCCTTCAGCTTCCTGACTTTAAAGGCTTTGAAAAATTCTGTGAAGGCCGGGCTGTGGAGGAAATGCCCGGATTAACCCAAAAGATATGCGGGGTCTGCCCAACGGCCCACCATATCGCCGGTGTCAAAGCCCTTGACGACCTTTTCAATGTTACGGTCCCCGCCGCAGCAAAATGCATCCGGGAGCTCATGCATCATGCGTTTATCTATGAAGACCACCTGCTCCACTTTTATTTTCTCGGTGGGCCTGATTTTCTGGTTCCAGAAAATCATCCGCCTCACCATCGAGATTTTTGGAACGTCATCGCACATCTGGGAGACGAATTCGGAAAACGAATGCTGCGCACACGACGACGCGTCCGAGAGCTGCATGCCGCCATCAGCGGAAGCCCTCTCTATCCTGTGTGCGGCCTTCCCGGCGGCGTTTCGAAGCATGTTACCCAAGCTAAAAAAAGCGAATTTAAAAAAATCTCCCAAGAGGCCCTTGACTTTGCACAAGAAACAATCGCCCTTTTCCATGACAGGGTGTTGTGTCACTCCCGCTTCAGTGCACTCTTGGCCAACACGGCCTTTGAAAACCACACCTATTACATGGGAATGGTGGATGAGCAAAACCAGCTCGATTTTTATGACGGCGTGTTGCGCGTTATCGCACCGGACGGCCATGAATTTTGCCGCTTTAGTGGATCAGCGTTTCAATCCCATCTTGCAGAACGGGTTGATGCCTATAGCTTTATGAAACCACTTTATCTGAAAAAAATTGGCTGGCAGGGCCTTTGCGATGGTTCTTCCAGCGGCATTTACCGAGTCGGTCCACTGGCTCGCCTCAATGTTGCCGATCGGCTCTCAACCCCTCTAGCCCAGGTGGAGCTTGATCACATGATACATTATTTTGGCGGCCGGCCGTTCCACCATACCTTTGCCTATCATTGGGCAAGACTCGTCGAGGTGTTATACGCCGCCGAAAAGATGGTGGCATTAACATCGTCCGCCCAATTAACCGATCCCAATATCAGAAATTTACCCGTGGCCATAAAGGGCGCCGGCACCGGCATCTGTGAAGCGCCCCGAGGCACACTGATTCATCATTACACAAGTACGAACAATGGCATTGTAAAGGATATCAACCTCTTGGTCGCCACTCAGAATAATGGAGCCGCCATCCAACTGTCCTTGCTCAACGCCGCCCGAACCATGTTAACAAAAGAACCCTTTTCAGATGATATGCTGAATTTGTTGGAAATGGTGTTTAGATCCTATGACCCCTGTATGGCTTGCGCCACCCATTAAATGTAATATGGCCGCCGATCGGATATTAAAAATGACAGCCAATGATGCTGCTCTGCCGATTATTCTGACCGAACATATCATTGTCTAAAAGTAGCCTTTTCGGCCAAAAATGGGTGTATTATACGGCTGGAATTAACTTTTTATTAATGTGTGCCGATACATAAGGTCAAAGGTTGAGCCAACATACACCACCATAGTGGCACTGGAAACGAATTTGAAACATATTGGTTCAACAACAAGGAGAGCGAATATGGCTTTGGAACAATTAAATATGTTAGGGAAAAAATGCCCGGAACCAGTGTTGAAAATTGCAGTCAAGGCACCGGAAATGATAAAAGGGGATATTCTGGAAGTGCTGGGCGATTGTCCCACATTTGAAAAGGATGTCCGGGCCTGGTGTAAACGCCTGGATAAGCTGCTACTCTCCATTCAAGATGAGGGAAACGGTAAAAAACGTATCCAAATTCAGTTTTAATCGGAAGCAACAAAGTTCCATGAATTCTAATGCCCCCAAAAAGCCGATAAGGTGCTGGGAATTTTTTAAGTGCCTTCATTCTGAATGCCCGGCATACCATGCAGCCGATTGCAAATGCTGGTTGCACCCTGGAAGCTGTTGCCATAATAGCCATCAAAAAAAGGATGCTAACAAACTTGAAATGTGCCTGGCTTGTCCGGTGTTGCAAGAGAACATGAACACCGGTGATATGGGCTCAACCCTTGACCTTGTTCGTCATCAGTTTCACACCTACCAAAAAGAAATCGACGAACGGGATAACGCCACTGAAAGATTCCGCCAAGCGTTAGAAACCGGCCTTTCAGATGTGATTGCCGCGCTCACCAAGCTCGCCACCGGTGACCCATCGGTCAGACTTACAGAAACGTCCGATCTTGAAACGGTCCGGCAAATAAAACGTCTGGTCAACGAAGCCGCAGAAAACCTTTCAGACATTGTAGACCTTTCCCATGAATTTGCCATTGGTCTGGCCGAACATTTTGATGTTCTTCACCGCGTTTCAACCGGTGATTTATCCGCCCGGATTCAGGGAAGCTCTCCTGTCGAGCTTCTGGAATCACTTAAAAAGGTCACGAACACAACCATCGAAAGCGTGGCCCGTGAAATTATGGAGCACCGGCAGACGACCATCAACCTGAAAGAAAGTGAAACCAGGTTTCGAACCTTTATTGAGAATGCCCCGATCGGTATCTCCATCAGAAGACCGGACATGACCTTTGAATATCTCAACCCGACTTTCACGAATATATTGGGATACACTATCGAGGACTTTCCGAGTAAAGAAGACTGGTTTGAAAAGGCGTACCCGGATGAAACATACCGTGCCATGGTTAAAAATATTTGGGAAAGCGACTTTCAAAAACATAACGGCAATGAAAGAATCAAAAAACGGTCGTTCACCGTCCGGTGTAAAGACGGAAAGGATAAGATAATTTCGTTTCAGACCGTGCTGTTGCCAGATGGCCGGTATTTGCTAACCTACTCGGACATTACCGAAAAGGCCCTATCAGAAGCAACTATCAAGCAATCGGAAGAAAAGTATCGAACACTGGTCGATAATATTAAGGACGGTGTCTTTATACAGGTGGACGGAATTGTCGAATTCGTTAATGATGCCCTTGCTCGTATGATCGGATGTACTACCGAAGAAATGATCGGCAGGCCGATCACCGATTTTATTGTACCTGAAGACCATGATCGTGTAATGGATCATTATAAACGCCGGATGCGCAACGAAGAGGTAGAAAGCGAATACACCATCCGCCTGCGCCACAAGGATAATAAAACGATAGTTACCGTTGTCATCAAAGCAGGTATTTTTTCCTTTCACGATCGACTTGCCGCCATTGGCACCATAAATGATATTACCGAGCGTATGCGGGCCGAAGAAGAAAAAAAGAAACTAGAAAAAAAACTCCAGCGATCCCAACACCTGGAAGCAATCGGCACCCTTGCTGGTGGCGTGGCCCATGATTTGAATAATATTCTGTCTGGCATTGTCAGCTATCCAGAGCTTCTGCTGGTTGATCTTCCATATAGCAGCCCTTTGAGAAAACCAATTCAGATCATACAACGATCCGGTGAAAAAGCGGCTGCCATTGTTCAGGATCTGCTGACCTTGGCTCGACGAGGTGTGGCAGTGAAGCGGGCGGTTAATTTAAACCAGGTCATCACTGATTTTCTTAAAAGCCATGAATTTGACCATTTGAAACAGCGGCATTCCAACATAACCGTCGACACAGATCTGGCCGCCGACCTTCCAAATATCCACGCATCACCAATACATATCTCAAAAACCGTCATGAATTTGCTTTTTAATGCGGCGGAAGCCATGCCAAATGGTGGTGAAATAATCATCAAAACAGATAGAAGATATGTCGACCAACCCATCAGGGGATATGATGAAGTCCAAGTGGGTAACTACACAACACTGGAGATTTCTGACAATGGTGTTGGCATTTGCGCCACGGATTTGGATAAAATATTCGAGCCGTTTTACACCAAAAAGAAGATGGGAAGAAGCGGCACCGGATTGGGAATGGCCGTGGTGTGGGGCGCTGTCAAGGACCATCAGGGGCACATCGATGTGAAGAGCGGCAAAGATAGCGGTACAACGTTTACGCTCTTTTTCCCAGTCACCAAAGAAAAACCACATCCCGAAATCCCTCAGCTATCCCCAAAAGAGTACCAGGGAAATGGTGAAAAAATACTAGTAGTGGACGATATGGCTGCGCAACGGGAAATTGCAAAAGCAATCTTGACCAAACTGGGATATGCGGTTGCCACTGTTGCCAGCGGTGAAGAAGCCATCGAATACCTCAAAACCCATGATGCCGATTTGCTACTGCTGGATATGATCATGAAGCCAGGTATCGACGGACTTGAGACCTTCCGTCGTGTCCGTGAAAACAATCCTCACCAGAAAGCCATCGTCGCCAGCGGCTTCTCCCTTTCCGATCGGGTTGAAGAAATTCGGAAATTGGGGGTTGCCATCTATCTTAAAAAGCCCTACTCCATTGAAAATTTAGGCATGGCGCTGCGAAGCGAACTTGAAAGATAGTTGCCGCATTCGCAGCCACGGCATCCCTACTTATCAGTTACTGTCTTTGGCTATCAACCCCTCCTTGATGAGCGCGTCATAAAGCAATCGGCCATCCTGGATGTTTTTGTAAACGACCGAAGAGGTGATCGTTGCAGCGCTGACCGCATCGACCTTTAAATTATAATCAAACGACTGATAAAGGAAATGACCTTCAATCCTTTTTTTCAAGCGGTCAATGTCGCCCTCATTGAGCGGCTCGTTGCCGAATTTGGCAAGTTGAATCGGAATGAAAGATAGTATCTTCCCCGTTGCATTGAACAGATAGATGAAATGAATGTCGTGGCACAGGTCGCACGGTAAGGGTCTGCTGACCGGCAAGGCAAATAGCCGTGTTTCCTTATTTCCGTTTTTAACGATACCGGTATAAACGGTCCCGATGGATTGAATTTGGATGGTTTTAAAATCAGCAGGTCCCTCGCCTTCTTTCTTAAATGCTGCTTTAATCCTGTCCAGGAGCTTTTCCTCAGACAGGACTGGTTTTGTGGTGACCCATCTATCCTCAATCGTTTCTCCGGCCTGTCGAACGGTTGAAGTTGTTTCGCTCAAAAGGGACTGGAGTTTTTCAAACGTTTTTTTATACCTGAGCTGGGTTCCCAAATGTGTGTCTGCCACAAGCACCAGTTTCCCGGATTCATTTCGAATGAGAAATACAGCGAGGGGGGTCGGACTTCTTCCAATGGCTTCAAACAGCTCAAACTCCGGATCTGCTATCACGGGATAGGGTGTCTTGAAATAGTCCTTAAAATCCTGGATATCGGCATATGTTGTCCCCGCAGAAATGGCCATCATCTTGATGCGGCCGGTCGCTTCCGGCGTGCCTTCAATTAACTCGAAAAGCTTGTTATCATACGGTGCCTGATGCTGACAGCTGCCGCAATTGATGTTCATGATTTCCACCAAGAGCACATCCGCCGCAATGTCTGCAACCACAAAGGACTTTTTATCACCAATGCCAAGGTAATCCCGGTCTGTCAGGTCGGGAGGCACCGTAAAAGACATCCCGGGGAAACTGTCTCCTTTTTTAAGGATTGGCTTGTTTTCAGCCGCACACAGCATTCCCGACCATAGCGCCATGGATGTTACGATCGCCAAGCAGATTATGATGGTCCGTCTTGTTTTCATAGATGCCCTTTCTCCTGTTAGTAACCATTTCTATTCTTTCTTTGCAAACCCTTATTCTTGAGTTTGAAATGTTTTACCGGAAATTATCCATAAGCGGCCTTTTGAACAAAAACTTCCGTCCCCTCTCTTAAATCACTCTGCCCCAAGGAAAAACCCTTTTATGAAATCAAGCACTTCTTTCGGCTTTTCCATTGGCATCAGATGCCCCATCTTCGGAACAAGTTGATAGGTCCCGTTGGAAAGTTCCCGTGCCACCTGTTCAAGGTCCAGAACAGCGTGAATATCGCTCATTTCGCCCTCCAAAACCAGTACCGGGCACGAGATCTCTGACAACAACGGCCAAGGGTTTCTTGCACGGCTTCCCATAAAGAGTGCCGCTTCCCCCCTTGGCGAGCAGGTCAACTGCAATCCGCCATCATCACTCTTAGAAAGTCCATGGGAAATGTATATTTGCAGCATTTCATCGTCCCACCCCGAAAAAAGGGACTTCGTACGCAGGTATGCTTCCGCCTCCTGTTCGTCTTTCCACCTGTTGCGGCGTTTGAGTGCCCTGTTGGCCAGGGGGTGTTCCGATACATCAATTTTAGCATCGTAGGTATGGGGAAAAAAGATGATTGGTTCGATGAGTACCATTTTTCGGGCAAGATTGGGAAGGTCACCGTGAGCCAGGACACAAAGGCCACCGCCCATGGAATGTCCTACCATAAATGGTTTTTCCACTTCCAGATGCCGACAGAGACTTACCAGGTCATGGGCCATTATCGTCCAGCGAAGGCCTCCTTTCTCAGGATCGGTATCACGGTGGTCACAGAAAAAAGGCGCGACCACGCGATGACGCCCGGCCAACTCCCGGGCGATGGGATGCCATTGCCAGGGGTTGAATCCTACCGCGTGGACGAGCACAATGGTAGGCTCATCCCCATCGTATAAAAGATATTGAACTTCCGTGTCACCAAAAAATGCGGAAAGCACCTGGGGTGTTTTCGAGGTCAATGATGTAAGCTCCTCACGTGTAGTTTTTCCAATGTTGAAGCATTGGAGTTTTTTCAAAAGGTTTGTTGGTCTATTTTTCCGTTTCGTTTCTTGTTTGAGGACGCCCGCACCAGGGTGTTTACTTTTTCAATGTACCCTTGAATGTCACATTTTCGCTCAAGACCCGAGGCGGCCATGTAGCGGACCTTTCCAAAAATGGAGCGCTCCGCCCATGCCCGGTCATGAACCCCATAGAGCCAAGCAACGCCTGCAAAAGAATTCGGGTCCCTGCCGTCAATAAAATATTTATTATTCAGTGCCAACGTCGTTTGATATGCAATTTCTGGTGTTAGCGACCATTCAATAATCTTTTTCCCCCAGTACATCCGCATGTAGTTATGCATGAATCCCGTATGGATCATTTCACGCATGGCAGCGTTCCAGTAGCTGTCATGGGTGTCAGCCTTTTCAAGAGCGCCGATTGAATAGACATCGTCGCGTCGGTCGTTACAATGTTCGTCCAATGTCAAACAGGCCCATTGAGGGATGCATGTATACCGATCATAGTCTGGTGTGTAATGTACAAAATTGCAGGCAAGCTCCCTACGCACAATAAGTTCTTCCAGGAAAGCCGCCTTTGCCGCCCCAGGGCAGTCTGACTGTTTTTGGACTTTCAAAGCCAGATAGAGAGGGGAAATCTGGCCAAAATGAAGATACATACTCATATGCGAAATATCATCCGCCTGAGGCTGATTGCTGTTTTGATCATAACGGGCCAATCTGTTTTGAAGAAACCTTGAAAATCTTTTTTTGGCCTGTGCGGTGCCCCCTTTGAAAAAATTTGAAGCCGAACCAATCGATCGATCGAAGACCAAACGATTTATAAAATCCTCTTCAACAATGTTTACCCCTTCTATATCCAGCGAAAGGGATGAATGTTGTGATCGTGTCGGATGCAACGGTACCAGATAATCGGGTAAATGCCTGTGTAGTTTCGGACGAATTGTTCGAGCGGCATATTCTGCCTTTTTTGATACAAAGGGTACAGGTACAATGACATCTGTCTCCACCTGGCAAACGAGGCACCCTGCTGCATCGGCAACTTTCTGCCGCCATGCCTTCTGATGCCTCAGATAACCACAATCGCACACAATCATGGCTGCTTTTTTCCCCAACGTAATGGCGACCTTTTCGGGTGAATCCAGGCGCAGCACCATTTTTACAGCCCGTTTTTCCAGCGCTGCCTGTGTCTCGCGTAACCCCTCCAGCATAAAGGAATAGTGACGCAGATTTGCTTCCGGATACTGGTCTGTGATGCCGAAGGCAACCACAATCGGTACCCCCAGCCGGTTGCCCTCTCGGATGGCATATTCCAGAGCGTGATTGTATTCCACCCGCTGGGACTGCTGCATCCAGTAAAGGATATAATCGCCTTTACGCACTGGCAGCGTATTGAGCTGTTGAATTCGCAACGGCTGGATATCAGGACGGTTTACGTTATTCATTCCGGCGTTTTCGAATGGGTGTCAACTTATAATCAGTGGCGTGGAGAAAGGTATTTGGATTTTCATCTTCACTGTTCGTATAATAAACATCCCCACCATCGGTCATCCAGCGATAGCGGTACGCATCGGTATCTGTTTCAACTTTGTTGGTATGCGGATTGACATATTCTTCCTGGCCGGTCAGCACCAGGTAGTTGTCGTTCATGATCTCTTCGCGGTTAATGGTCGTGTTGCGCACAATTTCCCGATCGATCCGCTGGATTTCATTGTAGACTTTCATCACCACATCTGCGCGTTCCCGCTGACCCTTGGCTTCCTTGAGAATCCATTGGGGATTCAATTGAACAGAAAACCGCATAATATCCATCACCGGGCGCCATTTTTCAAATTCAGCAACCGGTGCGCGAAATGCCAAGGTACGGGTATTTTTCCAGGTGAGAGCCGCCCGCATGTCAACAACGCCTGCCAAAATCACCTCTCGAAAACGGACGTTGTTTTCGGTATACTCAAATACGCCGCCAGCAGCATCGCATTGAAATGTCATGTGTGACAAACCAACCTGGGCAAAAAGTGAATTGGTATAGGCAAGCCCTCTTTCCATGGCGGTTTTTTCACCGGGAAGCTGAACCAGTTTGCGTATTTTCGGCACCACCGCACCGCCATGGAGCATTGAAAAGATTGATCTGACGTGGGTTCTTGCATCTTCAAGCTGTCGGACCTCCGCCCCCTGATAGTTAGAGCCAGGTGCCCAGAAACCTCCCCCAATCCCCACGTGTCCGTAAACAATGTCAGGCAATATGCGGAACGCCACTGTCCCCTTTGAATCGCTTTTAAATATAAGGTCACATTTTGCCTCTATGGCATTTAGCGGCCCCCCGGCATTTGCAGCATTTATCCGATAAATTCCGCCATCGTGTTGCCACCCCCGGGGCACCAGAATGGTAAACGCCCCTTCCCGTGGCTCACTGACACGATTAAACAATATACCCTTGGCCGTTTGCCCGAAAGCCTCGCCCCTCGTAACGACCGACAATACCAACACAACCCCCAACACGGATAATACAACCCTCTGAATCGTTCGCATTCATCCCCCTATCGGTTGCAACAATTAATAACTAGATTTCAAGATTCTTCTTATTTTGAACAGATGGAATCTGCCCTCACAGCTCATCAACAATGGCAAGAATCATGATATGATTGAGCATAATTAGATAATATTTGTTACTAAAAAAGGAAGGGAGTTGTCAAACTTCGGTTTTATTCTCCATTCCGATCGTCACCCACTTCATCATCTGCTCCTGGGGCAGTTCAATATGCTGTGCTACCTTTCGAATCGGGCAGGTAAACGCCAATTCACAGGCAATTAACCGTAAACCGATTTTGTTCTTATTCCCTTCGCCATAAACCGGGTCCCCCATCACCGGAAACCCGACCCCCTCAAAATGGCGTCGTATCTGATGGCGCCTTCCAGTAACGATCTTCACAGTAACCAGGGTCTGGTTGTACGCCGCCTCGAAATGGCTTGTTTCGTAGATGGTTAGCGCCTCACGTCCATCAAGCTTCAGATCGATACACCCCCGGGGGCTTTTGGCAGGCAAATTTCCACGGACCCATATCTGGTAGGTTTTCTCTATTTCCCGCTGGCGAAATAACGCTGAAAACTGCGATGCGACACGACGACTGTGGGCCACCAGCATCAGGCCACTGGCTTCCCGATCGAGCCGGTGAACGATATAAACCTTGCGTAATGGAAAAGAGTGTCTGATAGCATACGAAAGGCTGCAGTGGTCGCCATACCGCCCCCCCTGGGCCATGAGCCCAGGCGGTTTAAACCAGACACTGTAATGATGATCATCCCGAACCAACGTGGCGGGTTCGGGTGTTTCAGATAATATGTTTTCATCGTAATAAAGGGAAATCTTTTCACCAGGACGAAGCCGTCTGGTTGCCCTGCGCATTCGTCGGGGCTTTTTTTGATGGGTTGAAATCCACACCGCCCCGGAACCCAGGGCCTTTTTAGTACGTGTTTTTGATAGACCGGTCTGGGTGGCGAGATAATCGCAAACGGTTCCAGCATTCTTTTCCGTTATGGTTTGCGTAAAAACAAAGGTGGGTCTGGGCATAATTCCCCTTTGGCCTTCATTCGCCATGATGCTGCCGGACGTACTCATACATGACAATGGATGCCGCAATGCTGACGTTGAGACTTTGCACTTTCCCAAACTGGGGAACTGCCATTTTTTGTATTGCGGGATAATCGTCCGGATTAAAGGAAAAACCAAATTCTTCATGCCCGAAAATGAACGCACTTCTCACCGGCAACGTGGCTTTGGTAATGCAATGCTCTGTTTCGGGATCCAGCATGTAGGGGGTGTAACCTTCTGACGCCGCATGCTGGAGGCACTCAGGAACGGTTTTAAAAAAACGTGCCGGAACCCATTTAAACGAGCCCTTAGCAGGCGCCGGATCGAACCAGTCAATTCCCACCAGATATACAGCTCTAGCACCAAATGCATCCGCGCTCCGAAAAATTTTGGCAACGTTAAAATTCGGTTTCAGGTTATCGAGAATAATGACAAACTCGTGCTGACCTGGGAGGGCCAGCAGGTTTATTCGACGATGTCGCTCGAACCGCTTGAGCATTAGGCGGCGATCCATATGAACTTTACGTCTCAGTTGGCGAAGTCCCATATCTCCTTTCCCGTACTATCTTATCGTAAATTCTATGGTTGTCATGGTGTTCTTTTAAACCAAAAGTGTTCGACATTCAACGCTTGAAAGCCCTTGACAATATTGTATTAATTCTTATTTAAGAATAATAGGGATATGACGACCACATCACCTGAAAGGAGATAAACATGAAATTAAACATTGAAAAGCTCTTTGTGGAATTCACACCCGAAAGTGCGGAAGAAACCGCCCGACTGGAAGCCCTTTGGAAACTGCTGGTGGACTGCGTTCGATTCAATAAAAAACTGGTCCCGATGGGTGAATATCAGCCCCAGACGGATGGTAAAAAAACAGCCCGGTTTGCTATTGAGGGTATCACAGATAGTAAAAACGAAGATTATCCAGAAGTTTATGTTGAAACTGATTGCAGCTGCTACTGCCAGACCTGTAACAAGTATGTCAACCTGAAGACGAAAGAAAGAATCCCGCCCTGCTGTGGGAAACTCATGGAAGTATTGGACTAAACCAATCAAAACCGAATGATAGGGTAAACATCACCATTCATCGGCTTGCCCGTAAAAATTAATAGCCAAAGCCCAAAAGCGTGGGCCGGGTTCCGTCAGGATTTAAAAAGGAGCCCGGCCCAATCATGCTCCACCTTTTCCCAACAGCATGCAAGTCCTATGGTCTCGTAGACAGTCTTCAAGGCCACCACTTCATCCTGCTTGATGCCGGAAACAACCAGGAAGCCCGGCCGTTCCATCTTGATGCTGAAAAAAGACGTTAATGATGCAAGGGTTGGAAACCTTAGGTTGGCCGTCACCAATGTAACCGCAGGCCCCTGGTATTCTTCCAGGGATGACAGGATGCGAATTTTCTTTTCCAGACCGTTCAGTTTGATATTGTTTTCCGCTTCCACCCGAGCGCAGGCGTCGATGTCGATGCCGACCGCCCCCTGGGCACCCATGCCCACCGCAGCGATTGCCAGGACGCCACTCCCGGTGCCGATATCAAGTGCATCGATATCCGCCCTATCCTTCATCGCAATATCATCAAATGCGCGGATCCCCCCCTCTATCGCCAACCGGGTCGTAGGATGGGTGCCAGTGCCAAATGAAACACCCGCCGCAATAGACACAACAACCTCGCCAGCAGCTTGTTTATAGGTTAGGTTCGGTGGCTTTAATACAACCCTGTTGGCAATGTGCACCGGCTTTTCAAAGGAGGGCTCCAAAAAGGTGCAACCAAACGTATAGGTATATACGAGGGCCTTTTCTTGGACCAAATCTCGAATGGCTTTTGAAACCACCCGTTTTTTCAACTGAAAGGATGCCGCCATTTCGCTTAAAACCGTCGCCGGTGTTAACCGCCGAGGGCTTTCTGATATCTTGCGAATAATTTCTGCCTTTATCTTGTCAGCGATCTTTTCCGGTGGCAACATCAGGATTCCACCTTTCCGACAAGTCGGCAGGCAAAGGCAAGGTCAGAATCTTCACCCCTTTGACCGGTAATGGCCGCAATCAGTTGGTCACCAATGCTGAATTCCTCGTCCACCACCACATCTGCACCGGCCGTTGTTAAGTCCAGTTTATACCGATTGAATCGACATCGTGCGATAATTGCCAAAGAGGGCTTTAGCTGCCTTAATAAGCCGATAATTCGAATGGCTGTTTTGGGGTCCGGCACCGTTACCACGGCCATGCAAATGTCACGAAGATCTGCATGGGTCAAGACTTCTTCATGGCCCGCATCCCCTAAATTCAGATCCACCCCCAACGTTTTAGCCACCCCTCGGCTTTGCGGGTTGACATCGATCACCACCGGTGTCATTTGATGCGCCAGCAATCCCTTGACCACCTGAAGACCAGCCGGTCCTAAACCAATCACCAGCACACGGTTTGTGGGGGGTGAGTCGATCTGAGTTCCGCTTTCCTCGCGCAAGGAGGGCTTTTTGACGATCAAGGCCAACATTCTGTCCGCCAATTGCTCAGCATGGCCGACCATGTAAGGGGCAGCGAACATCAGCACAATGATCACAGATACAATCAAATTGAATGCCGCTGTATCAAAAATCCCACCATTGAGTGCCGCCGCTGCCAGAACAAATGAGAACTCACCGATTTGACCGAGGGAAAAGCCGGTGCCGAGCGCCTGCCGGGTAGGTAGCCCAAATAGCCGACAGGCAGAAAAGGTAATGCCGACCTTAAGAATAAAGATCCCCCCTGCCACCAGCAATACCCAGGGCAAATTCAACAAAAGCCACATTGGCTTTGCGAGCATCCCGATAGAGGTAAAAAAAAGGGTGACCATAATCGTACGCAATGCACCAATATCGGCCCTTATCTGGGTAGCATAGGGGGATTCACCCAACAGCATACCTGCCACAAAGGCACCCAGTGCCGGTGATACCCCAACCGCGTGAGCGGACCAGGCAGCTCCGATGCCAACGCTGAATACCAATAAAACAGTCAACTCGCGATCGGCAAACAGGGCCCGGCTTGAAAGCAGGAAGGGAATTGCATGATAAAGGAGCAGGTAGTATACGACCGCCAGCCCAACCACAGCGATAAATATTTTAAGTAAGTGAAAGCCAAAGTTTACCCCGGCAGCTGTTGGGGAAATGAAACTGACCATCATCACCAAGGGTACAATGGCAATATCCTGAAGCAGCAGAAACCCTAAACAGGCGCGACCCCGAATGGAATCGATTTCAGATCGGTCTACTAAAATCCGAATTACCACGGCGGTTGAACTCAAAGCCACAATGGCACCAACGGTAACCGCCTGGGCCATCCCGGTTTTGAAATACAACACCCCGGCCACAAGCCCCATGGTGCCAAGAACCTGGGTGGTGCCCCCCCCAAAAGCCAGTTTCCCCATGGATTTTAATTTGTTCAAGGAGAACTCAAGACCAATGGAAAAAAGAAGCAGTGAAACACCGAGCTCAGCCGACTGATTCACAATCTCAGCATTGAATAGAAGGGGACCCACAATAGCACCAGCAAGCAAATACCCAACAATGGCGCTTTGACGAAACCGTTGGGCCAGCGCACCTAAAAAGAAGGCCCCGCCCAGCAACATCACCAATTCCATGATGAAATACCATAAATCCATAGAATCCCTCAATTTCGGATAAAAATTTTTTATCAGACCTAAACCTAAAGTCAATAACTGAAAACGTTTGGGGTTGCATTCGTATGAAAACGGTTTAGAATAAGCTGCCAAATGAATGACTATCAGAAAGAACAAATAAAATCACTTGGTCTTGTCCGTGCGCAGCTCCCAAAGATAAAAACACCCCTGTTAGACAGACTGTCTGAGCAATTGTCATCCTATTACGTTTTTCGAAGGGAAACCGATGAGTATTTACAGACATATTTTTCCGGTGTCTGCAGTGAAAGTTGTTATCGAAACCAACGAAGTGCCTGCTGCTCCAAGGATGGTATCATCACCTTTTTTGCCGATGTGGTTATCAATGCCATCAATACGCCTGATAGCCTATTGGATAAAATGGAAGCCCGCCTTCAAACTCCCAACATCGGGTTTAAATGCGTTTACCTGTCTGAGTCCGGCTGCCTGTGGCATATAAAGCCGATCGTGTGTCAAATGTTCCTGTGCGATAAGGCCCAAACAGAAGTATTTGAGAAAATCCCTTCAGCCCGGGATGCATGGTCCGCCTTTAATGAACGGAAGAAAGAGTACACCTGGCCAGACCGCCCGGTATTATTTGACCTCATCGAAACGCTTTTTTTAGATCTGGGTCTTTCTTCTTCCCTGATGTATCTCAATAACAGCCCGGGGCTGCTCAGGGTAAAGCAGCAAGCATCGTTCAAAAGCAACTCTATAAAACCATAAGCCTGCTTTTGAAGAGTTTTAATTTTGTTATTGACTCCTTTTAAGCGTCGAAAGAAGGGAGCAAGGGCATCGGTGCTCCCTTCCCATATTCAACCAAGGGGAATTATAGTAATGCCCGTTGCAGAACGCATAATTGAAATTGCCATAAAAACTGGAGCAACCCTTGCCGGTATAGCAAGCATGGAAGCGATTAAAGTGTCCGCTTCACACACGATGTACAACAAAATGGGAAATTATTCAGGAGTCGGTACTGTCAAGGATGATGTTCTTCGGGGTATTCAATTATTTAAATGGCCAGATGCTGTAAAATCTGTTCTGGTAATCGGCCTTTCGCATTCAAAAGATCAGCCAGAACTTGATTGGTGGGACGGCAGAGGTACCCCTGGCAACCGCAGACTGATTAATATCATAAAGCGGACAAGTCATCAGGTAGAAGATAGATTGAAGATACAAACCCAAAAGCTTCATTATTATGTTGAAAAAGGAGGTATTTTTCTCAAAGATGCCGCTGTGCTTGCTGGATTCGGCTGTATTGGTAAAAATAATATGCTTGTAACTCCTTTGTATGGTCCCCGAATCCGACTTAGGGCTTTATTTCTAAATTCTGAGATACGCCCAACCGGCCCAATAAACTTTGATCCCTGTCTCGCCTGTAACGTTCACTGCAGAAAAATTTGCCCTGAAAATGCTATGAATGAGAAAGTTTCAAATTTTAAGTCAATTGAATTTTCTGAATGTTTGCCCGGAAGGGATGGCGCTTATAGTAGAGAACTGTGTAATGTGAGAATGGAAAAAGATGTTACCGAAAGCTATAAAAATGATGATGGCAAACAACCTATCATAAAATATTGTAGAAAGTGTGAGTTTGTATGCCCGGTGGGGAAAAGGGTAGGAAAAGAATAGCCTGAGCCATATAACCGCTGTGCCAAATCGACCGGTTGTAAATGCGTATTGTTTTTTGACGAGTCGCTCTTTTGAATCAAAATTTTGTCAAAACACAATGCTTTTATAATGTGCGAATGCCAGCGATTTTGGCATCAATGGCAGGACGATAGGGATCCAAGGTTTAACATCAATTTTGGCTACTATTTTTAATGCTGTTCATAACTTTTGAACCCTAAAACAAATAGGCAAGTACATATCTTATGGAAGAGAAAATCACAGTTAAGGGTCTTTACAAAATATTCGGAAAGGCGCCACATCGTGCCTTTCCGTTGCTGGAGAAGGGACATTCCAAATCAGAAATTTTACAGCAAACCGGGTGCACGGTCGGTATCGACAATGCAACGTTTTCGGTAGCACCCGGGGAGACGTTTGTCGTCATGGGACTTTCCGGCAGTGGCAAATCTACCATCATCCGCTGTCTGAACCGCCTGATCGAACCCACTGCCGGAGAGGTTTGGGTGGATGGCGAGAATGTGCTGGAAGCATCTTCAAAACATTTGCTGGCGCTCCGGCGCACGAAGATGTCGATGGTGTTTCAAAATTTTGGCCTGCTTCCCCATCGCTCCGTGTTGAAGAACGTAGAATATGGGCTTGAAGTTTGTGGGGAAGATAGCGCCAATCGCACGGGAAAAGCCATGGCGGCATTGGACTTGGTCGGTTTGGTCGGCTATGAGAGCAGTATGCCCAGCGAGCTCAGCGGCGGCATGCAGCAACGGGTTGGATTGGCAAGAGCGTTGGCAAATTCACCGGAAATCCTTTTAATGGATGAGGCCTTCAGTGCACTCGATCCTCTGATTCGAACCCAAATGCAGGACGAACTAATTGATCTCCAGGACCGTATGCGCAAAACCATTGTGTTTATCACCCATGATTTGGATGAGGCCCTGAAGCTGGGGGACCGAATAGCCATCATGAAAGATGGCAAAATTGTTCAGATCGGCACGCCGGAAGATATTCTGACCAATCCGATGGATGATTACGTGCGAGCCTTTGTTCAGAATGTCGATAAAACCCGAATTATAACGGCCGGTGCCATAAAGCGAAAAGCGCCCGCGATTGTCACCCCGAAAGATGGTCCCAGGGTAGCGATACGCCATATGGAAAAGCATGGTATGTCATTCATCTTTGTCATCGATCATCAGCGCCAGTTATTGGGCATATTGACCATTGAGGATGCTTTGGAACTGGAAAAGACCAAGCAAAAGGACATTCTTCTAAAGGTAAAACAAACCGATGTTTATGTCGGCACTGAAGATACGCCCATCAGCGATTTGTTACCCACCGCCGTTTCAACCAAATACCCCATCGTGATTCAAAGCAGCTCAGGCAAATTTGCCGGCGTCGTTGATCGGTCAAGCGTATTGGCGGAAGTTCAGAAATGTCTTGAGCGCGATAATGCCCCGGTACCGCTGAATGAATTGGCAGGAACGGATTAAATTTGGATGAACGGGGACTTATTTTAGGAGGGACGCCGTGAATTTAGATATTGGCAGCTTGTTTGAAATTACAATCAATTGGCTGACGGAGTACGGTGAGGGGTTTTTTGATTTTGTTGCAATGGTTATCGAATCGGTTGTTACAGGATGTTATAGCGCGCTGACCTTCCCGCACCCGTGGGTTGCCATTGGCATATTTACAGCCCTTGCCTATTATACGGCCAAGCGCGGTGTGGCCGCCTTTACCCTGCTGGGGATGGCATTGATTTTTCATATGGGCTTGTGGACGGCCACAATGGAATCTCTGGCCTTGGTGCTAACCGCGGTATTGATTGCACTGGTAATCGGCGTTCCGATTGGCATTTGGGCATCAAAAAGCGACACCGTGGATCACATTGCGCGACCGATTCTCGATTTTATGCAAACCCTTCCGGCGTTTGTATATCTGATTCCAGCGGTATTGTTTTTCAGACTCGGCGAAGTGCCCGGTGTGATCGCCACACTGATTTTTTCACTGCCACCGGCGGTAAGGCTCACCAGTTTAGGCATCCGGCAGGTCCCGTCAGATATGCGTGAAGCAGCTATTTCATTTGGTTCGACCGGATCACAGATTCTTTTCAAGGTCGAACTACCAGTGGCCTTGCCAACCATCATGGCTGGCATTAATCAAACCATTATGCTGGCGCTTTCCATGGTAGTTATAGCGGGCATGATTGGCGCCGGCGGACTGGGGAACGAGGTGCTTAAAGGAATTACCCAACTAAAAATTGATTTGGGGTTTGAAGCCGGAATTTCCATTGTCGTCCTGGCGATTTACTTGGATCGCGTCACTCAAGCCCTCGCAAAACGGGCAACCGGACGCTGAAGCGTGTTATAAAATTCGATTAAATCCATTGATAAAATTTAAAAAAGGGGCGAATGATGAATTTTGAAAATGGCAAACCGCTGACCGGTGTTATCTTTGCAATCGTCTTTTCCACAATTATGGTGATAAGTGCCGTCATGAGTTCGGCATCGGCAAAAGAAGCCAAACTGGTTTATGTTAACTGGGCTGAAGGCGTCGCCTACACCCATTTGGCAAAGGCCGTGCTTGAAGAAAAAATGGGGTACGATGTTAAAATCACTGCGGCAGATGTGGGACCGGCCTATACAGCCATTGCCCAGGGTGACATGGATGCGTTTATGGAAACCTGGCTCCCTGTTCTCCATAAGGATTACGTGGAAAAATATCAGGATGACATTATCGATCTCGGTCATGTCTATCGAGAGACCCAAAGTGGTTGGGTGGTGCCGGATTATGTCACCATTTCCAAAATTTCGGAACTTAATGCCCACAAGGACAAGTTCAAGGGACGGATTACCGGCATTGACGCAGGCGCCGGTATCATGAAGACATCCGAGCAGGTCATTGACGCCTATGGGCTGGATTTCAAACTGCTTGCCTCCAGTGGCCCGGCCATGACCGCCGCACTCAAAGATGCAATCAGAAGAGAAAAATGGATCGTTGTGACCGGCTGGCGTCCCCATTGGATGTTCGGACGTTGGGACTTGCGATTCTTGGAACAGGATGCGGATAAAACGGTTTGGAGACCCGGCAATATTCATATCATGGGGCGTAAAAACCTTATTGTTGAAAAACCTGAGTTGGCCGAATTTTTAACAAACATGATCTTTACCAACAAGCAGCTGGCAGACCTCATGCTCAAGGTAGAAGAGTCCGAGAAACCGGTTGAAGCGGTCGCACGCGAATGGATGAACACCAACAAGGATGTCATAACGGCCTGGATACCCAAATAAAGACTTTCGTAAACGCTAAGAACCCAAAGAATGCGGCGTTAAAAAGCCGAAGCACCCCGCATCTGAAATAATGATGCGGGGCGTTTCGCTCGATAGGGAGTTCATGGATAAGCTAGTTCAACCCATACTGATGCATTTTGTTGTATAGCGTTCGCCGACTAACGCCTAGCAGCTGGCTCGTGCGGGTCCTGTTGCCACTTGTATAATCTAATGTTCGTGCAATCGTCTCTTTTTCGATGTCTTTTAAGCTCGTTCCAACCTGAAAAGATATCGCCGCATTCTCCTTTCTAAACCGTAAAAGTCTTTTGGGCAAATGATGCGTATCGATAACGTCACTATCACAAACGACCACGGCGCGCTGAATGACATTCTTTAATTCACGAACGTTTCCGGGCCATTCGTACCCTTCCAGACAGGTCATACAGTCCGGAGAAATACCACGGACCTCTTTTTGAAAATTATCACAGGCGTCCTTAATAAAATGCTTAATCAGTAGCGTAATATCACCATGCCGCTTTCGAAGCGGCGGCAGGACAATGCGTAGCACATCGAGTCTGTAATAAAGGTCCTCTCGAAATGTGCCTGAACGAATTTCACGCATCAAATCCGCATTGGTGGCGGCGATCACACGAACATTCACATGAATGGTATCCTGCCCGCCGATCCGGCTAAACTGGCTTGTTTCCAATAACCTGAGAAGACTTATTTGCATTTTATCGTCAATGGTGGCAATCTCATCTAAAAAAACAGTCCCGGTGTCGGCTTCTTCAAAGCATCCACAACGCTGGGTTTCCGCACCGGTATACGCCCCCTTTTCATGGCCGAACAATTCACTGGCCACCAACTCGGCCGGCACAGACCCGATGTGTACCGGAACATAGGGCTGTTGGGAGCGATGGCTCAACTCATGAACGGCCCTGGCGACCAACTCCTTTCCGGTTCCCGTCTCTCCCATCAACAAAATCGGGATATCCGTTGCAGCGGCCTGCCTGATCTGGCGATATACCTCCTGCATGGCTGAGGAATTTCCAGTCAGCGTCTCGAAAGTCGTTTTTTCAACTTCAGACCGAAGTAAAAGGTTCGGCCCAAGTTGCGGTTTGCGATCCATCGCAGACTCGATTAACAGCCTTAATTCCTCGTCTTCGATGGGTAAATGAGAATAATGAAATACCCCTGCCCGTAATGCCTGGTTTGCGATTTTAATTTTTGCCGGTTGCGCGAAAAAAAGAATTTGCGTATTCGGGCATTTTGCCGAAATGAGTTCTAACACCTCCAGCGCATCACTGGGTTGCTGGTGGGTCACCGAACTTGAGAACAGCATCAAATCAAAACTCTTTTTTTCAAACCGATCAATCACCGCATCCAGACTTCGCTCATAATCACATTCCACCAAATTCCTCGGGAAAAGCCGAACCACCTGTTGGGCAAGTTCACGCCCCTTATCAACACAAATAATTTTCAACTGATCTGATGTTGTTATGTTTTTATTCATGGACCGCACCATTTAGGCGTTTTGAAAAGTGTGCATATTTTGCACATACAATAAAAGCTCGATTTCTAAAGTTTACGTTCGTTAGCTGAATTTCTTTATATCCTATTTTGCCTTGATCTTCAAACCATAACCCTATCGCCACCAATTATGTTGCAACTTTTAAATATCATTTGATTTTAAAGACATTATCAGTTCATTATTGCCTACCGTTTAAGCGGGTATTGCACTTATCTGCTTAGCGCGCGATCAATGAGGGAATATGCGTCCTTTTCGGCATGTGCATATTTTGCCCAATTATTGGCAATTTGTTACATTTACTGTTACCATTATGCCCACCCTCAATCAGGTCACCCGGGTTGATTCCGTTAGCAGCGCTAAAAAGAAAAAGAAGTTATTTCATTCTATCCCGCTAACTTTTCAACATAATCCTTGCCTTTTTACATCACGCGCTTCAAATATCGATTCCTTGGCATGCCTCTTGCTTGCTTATTCTGGTTTAATTTAACCAACAATATACCACTATGAAGTTCTGATGATTATTTGACAGTCATATTCCAACTACCGATGCCGTTCTGAAACACAGAACGAATTAGCGGCCCTTTCAGATACCGGCCAAACTCGATTCTAAAAATATTATCTATAACTAAACCTAAGCGATTAAAATGAGAGGTATTGTGTATGAGCAAACTAAAAACGAGCCATGTATTTACGTCTGAATCCGTTAGCGAAGGTCATCCAGACAAAGTCTGTGACCAGATCTCTGATGCTATCCTGGATGCCTGCCTTGTGGAAGACCCGGGCAGTCGCGTTGCCTGTGAAACCGCCGTTACCACCGATTTTGTAGTGAACTTAGGAGAAATTACATGCGCCGGTTGGGACAACATCGACCCTGAAGGTATCGCACGACAGGTTGTCCGGGACATCGGGTATGATCGTGATGAACTTCTCTTTTTTTCAGACACCTTTAACTACCAGTGCTTAATCCACCCCCAGTCTGCGGATATCTCCCAAGGCGTTTCAGAAGGAGAGGGCTTGTTCAAAGAGCAAGGGGCAGGTGATCAAGGAATGATGTTCGGTTATGCCACGCAGGCAACACCCGCACTGATGCCGGCACCTGTTTATTACAGCCACTTGTTGGTATCGAAGTTACAACAGATCAGAAAAGAAAAACAGATCCCCTATCTTCGGCCGGACGCCAAAACCCAGGTGTCGGTTCAACACATTGACGGAAAGCCCAAACGCATTACGAGCGTTGTGATCTCCCACCAGACGGATGACATCGCGCTGGATAAAGTACGATCTGACATGATTGAAGTGGCAAAGGAAGTACTATCCCCATCCAATATGTTAGATGACCAGACCCGATACTATATTAACCCCACCGGGAAATTTGTTATCGGCGGCCCCCATGGTGATGCCGGATTGACGGGGCGAAAAATTATCGTGGACACCTACGGTGGCGTCGGTTGCCATGGTGGCGGGGCTTTCAGTGGCAAAGATCCGTCCAAGGTGGACCGATCCGCCGCATATTATGCCAGGTATGCTGCTAAAAATGTCGTTGCCGCCGGTTTGGCTGAAAAATGTGAAATTCAGGTGGCCTATGCCATTGGCGTTGCCAAACCGCTGAGTATTAACGTGGATTGCTTCGGGACCGGGAATGTCGATGAGGAAGCGATTCAAGACATACTGGAATCGGGCGATCTTTTCGACTTTCGTCCTGCCGCCATTATCAAAGACCTCAAGCTTACCACACCTGACAGCTGGAAATACAGAGATTCGTCGGTTTGCGGCCATTTTGGACGCGATATTTTTCCTTGGGAGCAAACTGATAAGGCTGAGGCCCTCAGAATGTCATTCAAAATGGCAGAAAGGAATGTGGCGTGACAAAAGCAAATAGAATTATCGGCGTTGGCTCACCGGTAGTCGACCAAGTGATCAGCGTCTCAGAAGACCTTCTCTCAGTTGTGGGCGGTGAAAAAGGCGGAATGGAACTGGTGGATGCAGACACCATGTCGCGTTTTTTAGAAGAACTGCCAGACGCAGACACTCGACAACCGGGCGGGTCTGCCGGCAATACGACCTTTGCCCTTGCCAAACTGGGCATGAGATGTCGTTTTCTCGGAATGGTCGGCTCTGACGAAGCCGGCAATTTTTACAAAGACACGTTCTGGTCCCTTGGGGGAGATCATCGTTCGATTCGCTTCAATTCGGACTTGCCCACAGCCCAGTGCCTGAGCCTGGTCACACCGGATGGCGAACGTACCATGCGCACCCACCTGGGAGCGGCCATGGGATTAGAACCAGCCCATATTGACCGGTCCGATTTTGCGGGCTGCAGGCACGCACACATTGAAGGATACCTTCTATTTAACCCGGAGTTACTAACATCAGTGCTTGATGCTGCCAAACAGGCGGGTTGCCGCACAAGCCTTGATTTGGCCTCTTTCGAGGTTGTCGCTGCAGCCCGGGACATCCTGCCGGAACTCTTAGACCAATATGTTGATATGGTCTTTGCAAATGAAGAGGAGGCCCAAACCTTTGCTGAAAGCGACGATAACCAAACCTGCCTAAACGCCCTCAGGCAACACTGTAACACCGTCGCCTTAAAGCGAGGCGCTCAGGGCGCATTGCTTTATGACAATGGCAAGACGGTCGAAATTCCGGCCATTGCGGTTCCAGAGGCGGTCGACACCACAGGAGCGGGTGATTTCTGGGCCGCAGGATTTCTTTTTGGCAATCTTCAGGGAAAAGATATTGAAACGGCAGGCCAGTATGGCGCTCATCTGGGCGCTTCTGTGGTCCAAGAAATGGGGGCCACCATTCCGGAAGACAAATGGCGTAATATCTTCAGAACAATCGCAGAAACCAGTCCCGCTGAAAAACAGGTTGCCTGACCGAATTCCAACAACTGTAAAAAATAACATACATTATAACATGCTTAAAAGGAGAATGAATGAGTTTAGATGCTATTAACACCGGGCCTGAAAATGCCCCCAAGACATCCCCCGCAATTTTTGACCAACTCCGAGACAATTCAGATGTTGATTATAAAGTTGCAGACATTTCATTGGCTGATTGGGGGCGCCGGGAAATTGATATCGCAGAGAAAGAAATGCCGGGCCTCATGGCCACCCGTGAAAAATATGGGGCCCAGCAACCCCTCAAGGGTGTTAGAATCATGGGAAGCCTTCACATGACCATCCAGACGGCGGTCTTAATTGAAACGCTTAAGGCATTGGGGGCAGACGTCCGTTGGGCGAGCTGTAATATTTTCTCCACCCAGGATCATGCTGCAGCAGCAATAGCAGCCTCCGGAACGCCTGTCTTTGCGTGGAAAGGTGAAACCCTTGAAGAGTATTGGTGGTGCACGCTCAAAGCCATGATATGGCCCGATGGCAAAACACCGCAACTTATCGTGGACGATGGCGGTGACGCGACCCTATTGATCCATAAAGGATATGCTGCCGAAGAGGATCCGTCGATTCTTGATCAACCCACGGAAAACGCAGAATTACAAATTGTCTACGATCTATTAAAACGCACCCAAAAATGGCACTCCCAACTTTGGCACTATGCCGCCAAAGAATGGATGGGTGTTTCTGAAGAAACAACCACTGGCGTCCACAGGCTCTATCATATGGAAAAAGAAAGGTCGTTGCTGACGCCCGCCATCAACGTAAACGATTCGGTGACAAAATCCAAATTCGATAATGTTTACGGCTGTCGACATTCACTTGTGGACGGTGTCTGCCGTGCCATGGATGTTATGCTCGCGGGAAAGACAGCCATGATTTGCGGGTATGGTGATGTCGGGAAGGGATCCGCCGATTCACTGGCGGGGCAAAAATGTCGAATCCTCGTCTCGGAAATTGATCCGATCTGCGCGCTTCAGGCATGTATGGCCGGATACACGGTTTGCACCATTGAAGACGCACTGCCCCACGCCGATCTCTATGTCACCACCACAGGAAACTGCAATATCATTACGGCCGACCATATGAGCCGCATGAAAGACCAGGCCATTGTTTGCAATATCGGTCACTTTGATAATGAAATCCAGGTTGAAAAGCTCAAAGCGTGGCCGGGTGTCGAGCAAATCAACATCAAACCCCAGGTCGATAAATTTGTCTTTCCGGACGGACACAGCATTTATCTTCTGGCTGAAGGCCGGTTGGTAAACTTGGGATGCGCCACCGGTCATCCTAGTTTTGTGATGTCAAACAGTTTTACCAATCAGGTGCTGGCTCAGATAGACTTATGGCAGAACAGGAAAGATCGAAAGGTTGGGGTGTATCGGCTTGATAAAAAGCTGGACGAGGAAGTGGCGCGCCTTCATCTTGAAAAGCTCGGGGCAAACCTTACAGAACTAACCCAGGAGCAGGCCGATTATATCGGGGTTCCCATTGAAGGCCCCTATAAACCGGACCACTATCGATATTAATCATCTGCTAAAACAAAATTAGGAGGTAAAGCCATGAGTGTTTCATGTGTAATTCCGCAAGAGCAACGGTTTGGTTCAGATCCAATCGCCGTTCGAGAAACCAATCATTATAAAAATGAATATGTGATGGATTTTGCAAACAAATGGGACGAGTTGATTGATTGGGAAAGCCGCGCAGAAAGCGAAGGTTCCTTTTTTATCGACAAGCTAAAAGAGCGCGGCGTGAAACGGGTTTTAGATGTCGCTACCGGAACAGGGTTTCATTCAGTCCGGCTCCTAAAGGCCGGGTTTGAAGTAACCAGTGCCGACGGATCCCCGGCCATGCTGGTCAAAGCCTTTGAAAATGCCAGACGACACGGATATTTGATGAGAACGGTGCAGGCAGACTGGCGATTTTTAAACAGAGACATCCACGGAGAGTTCGACGCCATTGTATGCCTTGGCAACTCGTTTACCCATCTTTTCAGAGAACACGATCGCCGAAAAGCCCTGGCGGAATATTATGCCATGCTGCGGCATGATGGTCTGCTCATCATTGACCAACGAAACTATGACAGCATCCTTGACAATGGTTTTTCATGCAAACATAAATACTACTATTGCGGTGACAACGTTATCGCTGAACCGGCTCACGTTGATGAAGGGTTGGCAAGATTTCGTTATGCATTTCCGGATGGATCGGAGTACTTTCTAAATATGTGTCCCCTTCGGAAAGAGTATTTACGTAATTTGATGTTTGAAGTTGGTTTTCAACGAATCAACACATACGGCGACTTTAAGGAAACCTATCGAGAAAATGATCCTGATTTTTTTATTCATGTCGCTGAAAAAGAATACATAGAATCAGAATAAAAGGAGTTGGAATGGAAGAAAAAAAATATTCTGAAGTCGTCAATACCGCACGTGATTATTATAACAGCGATGATGCTGATAATTTTTATGCCACCATTTGGGGTGGCGAAGACATTCATATCGGCTTATACCAGGCCGAAAATGAACCGATTTTCGATGCCAGTCGACGCACGGTAGCAACAATGGCAAGCCATATCGTCAATACGGGCGCTGATATTCGAATTCTTGATATTGGTTCGGGCTATGGCGGTGCGGCACGATATCTATCAAAGAAGTTTTCATGCCAGGTCACCGCACTTAACCTGAGCGAGAAAGAAAACGAACGAAACAGGAAACTCAACACGGATCAAGGACTTGAACACTTTATTGAAGTGGTGGAAGCCAGCTTTGAAAAAATCCCCTATCCGGACAACACCTTTGATATTGTTTGGTCTCAGGATGCGATTCTCCACAGTGGAAACCGTGACCAAGTCGTATCAGAAGTGGCGCGCGTGCTCAAACCAGGGGGAGAATTTATTTTTACGGACATTATGCAGGCAGAAGTGGTTCCGGAAGGGGTTTTGCAACCGGTCTATGATCGTATTCATTTGAGCAGTTTGGGAAGCCTTGACTTCTACAGGCAATGCGCAGAAAAAAATGGCCTCAAAGAAATCGCCTTTTATGACCATGGCCATCAATTACCGATGCATTACCAGCGGGTATTGGATGAAACGAAAAAACGTCATGCAGAAATTTCACCCGTGGTGAGCGAGGCATATCTCGATCACATGAAAGTGGGACTGAAAAACTGGGTGGACGCCGGCCAGAAGGGGTACCTTGTCTGGGGAATACTCCACTTTCAAAAACAATCCACATGACCTTTTAGTGATAGTTGCAAAGGTCCCCCAACGCCTTTCAGTATGCCGAAGGAAAAATAAGAACCATGCAGCCCGCCCTTAACTCATATCAACAAACGTCCCGCATCTTGCGCATGGAGATGCGGGGCCGGGTTGTTCGCCGAATATTCACAAAATTCTTAACCCCAATCCGGATAGGCCGGAAGTCGTGAGTCTACAGTCGAGAGTCAACAGGCACAACCTTCCATAAAGATGCACGCTTTCGAAGTCGGAGTTTATGCCCTTTTTTAGGGTGCTTACTTGCGTGAGCCCTTAGTATCACTACAGGTAAGGACTGAAAAGCCAGCACAGCGAATCCCTTATTCGCACCGGAAGCGAGCGCCCGTCCATTCTGGACAGGGTCGTCTCTGAGGATTTTGAAATGGCTCGTTCAAAACGGTTTGCCAGATCAAAGTTCAAGGATTGGTCGAAAACCTCCAGCACCATTTCGAAGTTCAGGCGCAGGCTACGCGGATCAATATTCGCAGATCCGATGATTGAGTAGAAATCATCCACCAGAAAAACCTTGCTGTGAACAAAAGGCGGCGGCTGATAGTAAATCCGCACTCCCCTTTGAAGAAGTTCCCAAAGCATGTTGTCAGAAGCCCATTTTACGTAAGGAAGATTGTTTTTCGACGGCAGCAGAATGCGCACGTCAACACCTCGCAGAGATGCAGCCTTCAGTGCCCCGATCAACTCCTTTGCGGGCAGAAAATAGGGCGTGGTAATCAGCACCCGATGTCGTGCCGCAGCTACGGCGCCCACCAGGATCATGGATAGTTTGTCCAGATCCTCGTTGGGACCGTCGACAATGGTGCGGCAAAAGGCATCTCCGGCTTTCACAGTTTCCTCTCTATTACCGTGGTGCGGAAATGCGACGCCAGTACAGAATTGCCAGTCGGCGAGGAAAACTTGTTCCATCTGGGTCACCACAGGACCGAAGACACGAAAATGTATATCTTCCACACGACCGCTTGTTGACCGGTCATCAACCAGATACCGATCACCAATATTCATACCTCCTGTATAGCCGACCCGGCCATCCGAAATCATGATCTTTCGGTGGTTTCGAAGGTTGATGGATACCGAAAGCGGCATCAGCTTAGGTGGAAGAAACCGGGCCACCGGCACACGGTTTCGTTTGAGAAGTGTTCCGGCCCTCGGAAGAGAATAGTATTCACCAACACCATCTAATATCACCCGTACGTCTACGCCCCTGTGGGCGGCATCCGACAATGCCTTGATAAACCGGCGACCTATTGTATTGGTTTCCAAAATGTAAGTGGACAAATACAGGTATTTTTGCGCATTTTCGATGGCCGCCAGCATGGAGGGAAACGCTGTTTCGCCATTCTGTAATGGTTTTACACTGTTTCCTGAAAGCAGCGGCAGGTCGGTAATCCTGTCGGCAAGAACCGTGATGGGGATATAGGCTTCGGGCACCAAGTGGTCGATGATACCTTCCTCAATGCGCAGTTTGTTCTCCGGACGGCCGCTGGCCGGGAGCAGGGGCCAGCCTAAAAGCAACCCATGGGTGCGCACGCGATTGATGCCGAAGAGGAAGTAAAGCAGGACACCCACAGGCGGGAACATGAGACAAACCGCAATCCATCCCAGAGCGGCTCTCGAATCGCGCTTATTGAGAAGGGCATGTACGGCAACAAGCCAGGATACCAGCGCAATTAGGACCACCACTATCCAGGCCAGGTGGTCAACCAGCCAAGCCCACACAATGAGCAATAAATTTATTATTGACTGGCCGTTTGATATCATAAAGATGGGTAGGTTTCGCGAAGCAATATTCGGTTTATCGATTCCAGCCAACTGCCTTGAACAGAGCTTAGCATAGAGGCCTTGGATTTGAAAATATTTTTGTGAATTTTTGAAAAACCAACGCGTTATCCAACAATTCATTTTTACCATGCCGGCTTAAGGTTTGTGGGCCATCGATTGGCGTGGTTATATGCATTCACTCCGTTATTTTATCCCTTGTTTATTTCTTCATTTTTTGGAATGTGTAAATGAAGTGGAAACTTTCAAAGTGTTTTAATGACAACTGGAGCAGGGAAATCTCATGGAAAAAATCATTATTTCAGTGGTGGGGCAAGACCGACCGGGTATCGTGGCCACAATCTCCGAGGCCCTCTTCAATCTTGACTGTAACATTGAAAATTTCAGCCAAACGATTCTGCAGTCCGTTTTTGGGGCGATCCTCATCGCGGCAGCGCCAAGCGATGTCTCCGAAGACACATTAGAACATTCCCTTAAAGAGGCGGTATCACACCTCTCCTTGGATGTTTCGGTAAAACGCTTTCCAATGGCACCAAGCACCGGTATCAAGCAAGACAACACGGTCCCCTTTGTGATCACAACCATCGGGCCGGATCGCAAGGGGCTCGTGGCGGCCATTACCCGTATCATCGCTGATTATGGCGTTAACATTACCAATCTTCAGGCCATATTCAAAGGCGGTGAAGATCCGCTTAAAAATATGATGATCTATGAAGTTTCTGTTCCGAAGGCTGTCGATCTAACAGATCTCTACCGTAATCTTGAGGCGAAGGCAGCTGAGTTAGACCTTGAAATCAACATTCAGCACCGGCAGCTTTTTGAAGCCATGAACCGTATCTAACAAAAAGGGACAACAGAATGCTTGGTGAACATGAAATCGTTTCCACCTTGGAAATGCTGAAATACGAAAATCTTGATCTTCGCACTGTCACCCTGGGAATAAATCTGGCGGACTGTGCCAGCGATGATATCGGGCGATTTACGGACAATATTCAGCATCGCATAAAAACGCTCGCAGCCCCCCTGGTTGCCACCTGCGAAAAGGTCAGCAGAAAGTATGGCATCCCGGTTGTCAACAAGCGAATCGCCGTGAGCCCTATCGCTGTTTCCGGTGCCCCGTTCACGACGCCGCAATTTGTATCAATTGCCAAAGCACTTGATGCCGCCGCGGAATCGGTTGGCGTTGATTTTATTGGTGGCTTCAGTGCACTGGTGGAAAAAGGAATGGCCAAAGGCGACACCGCCCTTATCAATGCCATCCCTGAAGCCATGGCCGAGACCCAACGCGTTTGCACGTCAATTAACCTCGCGTCCACAAGGGCCGGCATTAACATGAATGCCGTCTTAAAAATGGGACGCATTATTCGCGAAACCGCCGCCCTGACAGCAGATGCAGACGGGCTGGGATGCGCCAAACTGTGCGTATTTGCCAATATCCCCCAGGATATTCCCTTTATGGCCGGAGCCTATCTTGGCATCGGAGAGGCGGATGCGGTGATCAATGTTGGGGTCAGTGGTCCTGGGGTGGTGAAAAAAGCCATCGACCGCGCCGTGGCTGCAAATCCACATTTGGACCTAGGCCAACTGTCTGAGGTCATCAAAAAAACAGCGTACAAGGTCACCCGGGCCGGAGAGCTAATCGGGCAGGAAGTGGCCCAAACGCTCGGCATCCCCTTTGGCGTGGTAGACCTCTCCCTGGCCCCCACACCAAATGTAGGGGACAGCGTTGGTGAAATATTCCAAAGCCTGGGGCTGCCTGCCATCGGCACGCCCGGCAGCACCGCTGCGTTGGCCCTTATCAACGATGCGGTAAAAAAAGGCGGCGCATTCGCAAGCTCCCATGTGGGGGGATTAAGTGGTGCCTTTATTCCGGTCAGTGAAGATTTGAACATCGCGCAGGCCGTCCAAACGGGTGACCTGTGCCTGGAAAAACTGGAAGCCATGACAAGCGTATGCTCAGTGGGGTTGGACATGGTCCCCCTGCCGGGGGAGACCTCGGCGGAAACCATTGCCGCCATTATCGCCGATGAAATGGCCATCGGGGTGATCAATAAAAAAACAACGGCCGCCCGGCTGATTCCTGTCCCCGGTAAAAAAGCCGGTGAAGAGGCATATTTCGGCGGTCTCCTCGGACATGGTACCATCATGGATGTGAGGTATGCCAACAACGTCAACCGGTTCGTACTGAGGGGAGGGAGGATCCCCGCACCGATTCAAAGCCTGGTGAACTAGCCAGTCTTTTTAGACTGCACACCGTTATTATTACAAATTTTATTAAATAGCTGTGAAATTTTTCTTGTCTATTTTTTTGGAGTACTGCCCCTCGGCACCAATCTTAAATTACGCTCTACAATTTCTTCAATGACGACATCCGGCCGCTCTTTTTCAACATACGTCTTAATAAGCTCAAAATCCCCCTGTTTTCGAATATACGTTATCCGCTTAAAGTACTGCGATAATACCGGACGAAGGGCAACATTAAAGGAATCACAGAATACCAGTGCAACCAGTGTTGCCTCCGGGCAGCCAAATATGGCGGTCAGTGGAGGATAGTCTTTGGTATCAAAATCATATACCTCATAACATGGCTTAATAATGATAAATGGCGTTGGTTGTGTAAAACACCCGTTAAGGTTTATCATATTGGCAAGCGCCACATCGCCAGTCCATTGGTCTATCCATTTAAAGTGTTCCGCAGAATATCGAACGGGTGATAGATCCTGAAAAGTTTTCATTAGACATCTTACGATTTCATACTGGGCAACTGCGGCGCCGTATAAATTCCAGTGAGTCCCGAGCTTGAAGTAGATCTTGGCATTTGACTTTGCCGATATTAATGCCGATCGCAAATCAAGAGTTGGAACCATTGTGTTTGAGTGAAGATAATCAAACAATTGATCATGCCGAGATACAGGGCGAGTTGGTTTAATTCTTTCAGGTAGATATTCCGGGTAGATGGTGTGTTTATTCGGGGCGACCACAAACAGATAAGGGATGGACTTTTTGTTAAGCCAGCTATTTTTTTGCTCAAGGCTATCCGCCCATTGTTTGAGTTCTCCCTGGGTGAAGAGTTCAAGCCGCCGACAATCATCAATTGTTTTATGGGCAGCATAAAAAAGCCATCCATCTTTTCCCAAAATGACCTTTTTTGAAGGCGATACGCCAATAAGATATTTTAAACGACTATAGCAGGTAATTAAAAATTTTCTGGAACCAAAATTATCACCATAAAAATTTTCAAATTTATCCGAAAAATCATAAAGTTCCTTAATTGAGCGGGGAAGATCGGGAACCTTTGCCAATTCTCGTTTTTCTGTATTTGAGATTTTTGGATCCGATTTCAGAAACATCGTTCCTGTCGGCAAAAAGAGTATCACGAAAAAGCCAGTGATGAGTGTTAAGCGTACCAACCGATCGATGGACATGCAATTAGAACCTGAAATAAATGAATGGGTTATATGTATTTGAAGCTATGTAAAGGGTACAGAAAAAGAATAATATGATAATGAACGAAGATTTTCCGACCCACACGAGGGTCCGATTGTTTCTCAGCAACAACGCAATATGTTTACTTCCAATAGATGGCAAGGGTGTTGAAAATAGGACGGCGGCAACAAGGGTAATCATGATTTCCGGATTGACATAATAAGCGACACGATGGGACGTGCTTACCCCCTCACCCAATCCAGCCATGGCAGCCAGAAATGACACTGCGGCATCTAATGTTTCAGCCCGAAAAAAGACCCAAGCCACCATTACCACAATACATACGTATATATGATGCGAAACAGATGGTAACCGTTTGAGAAGAGAATAAAATCCAATGCGCTCAAGCACCAGAAAAAGGCCATGAATCAATCCCCAAATTAAAAAATTCCAGCTTGCCCCATGCCAAATTCCGCAGAGTGCAAAAACAACGAAGAGGTTAATATACACTCTGAAGGGTCTGCATCTGCTCCCCCCCATTGAAATATATAAGTAATCTCTAAACCAGTTTGATAGCGATATATGCCACCGCCGCCAAAACTCTCTCATCGATCTTGAAATGTACGGATAATTAAAATTTTCCAGCAAATTAAATCCGAAAAGCCGGGCAAGGCCGATTGCCATATCGGAATATCCAGAAAAATCAAAATAGATTTGAAAAGAATAACAGACAATTCCCAGCCATGATAACCCAAAACTCAACTCGGTATGCGGCAACGCAAATATGGTATCTGCCAACTCACCCAATGAGTTTGCAATCAGCATTTTTTTAGACAACCCGAAAATAAACCTTTTAATGCCACCTGTGATACCCCTGACATTGCTTGTGCGTCTTATAAGTTGCTCTGCGACATCCCGATATCGAACGATTGGCCCGGCAATCAATTGGGGGAACAGGGAAACGTAGAGTGCTATATTCAAAAAACTTTTTTGAACCGGAACGGCGCCTCGATAGACATCAATAACATAGGACATTGCTTGAAAAGTAAAAAAAGAAATCCCAAGTGGCAGGTGTATTTGCCCCACTTGAAGAAGAGGCAAAGAAACAGCTTTCAACACCACATTTAAATTATCTACTATAAAATTAAGATACTTAAAAACGATAAGCGTCAACAGATTCAAACTTATTGCCAAAACGAGAAAAACGTATTTTCTTCGTTGGCTGTCAAATCGCTCTATAAGAATCCCGAAGCAATAATTAAGACCGATCGACGCTAAAAGGAGAAGCACATAAAACACTTCTCCCCATGCATAAAAAGTGATACTTGCAATGAATAGCAAAATATTCCGTCTATTAGACGTTACCAAGTAGTAGGCACTAAAGACAACTGGCAGAAACAGAAAAAGAAAAACTGGCGAAGTAAACAACATATGAGCGCACTTTGACCTAATTTCTAAAAGAATTAATCACCCATAGATTCCATAAGATTCGAATCTTCATTAAAAAACGGGCTCAAAATCGAAAAAACGTATTTGGTAAACTCACTATGCCTTTACTAAAGATTTAAGAAAAAAGCAAAGGGGGAGAGAGATACCCATTATTGGTTTTATCTATTTGTATTTATAATGTATTAATCGTTTTTAAGCAATAAAATCAAAATGGCCAGAAATAGGGAATCAGTAATGCGCCGGCCATCAGTACAATAAGGTTCAGGGGTAAGCCCATTTTCAGGTAGTCGGTAAACCGATAGGCCCCGGGACCGTACACGAGCAGATTGGTCTGGTAACCAATCGGTGTTGCAAAGCAGGCACTGGCCCCAATACAAACCGCGATGATAAAGGGATCTGGTGAAACACCAATCTTCAACGCAGACGAAATGCCTATGGGAAGTAATAACACCGCGGTCGCATTGTTACTGAGCAGTTGGGTACTGATGCTGGTCAACAAAAGAAAAACGCCCAATATGTATTGCGGCGAAAATCCCTCAAAAAGCCCTAAAAAAAACTGCGCATAGACTTCACTGGCGCCGGTTTTTTCCATGGCAGTTCCCAGCGCAATGGTTCCAGCAATCAGCAGTAGAACGTTTCCCTGCAATGCGCGATAAGCGTCACGCATGGTAAGGCACCGCGAGATGAGAAGCAAAAAAACACCGCTCAACGCAGCCACCATAATGTTTAGAATACCACTTGCCGCCAGTGCGACAACCCCCATAAAGACAATACCCGCAATGGGTGCCTTCTGCTGGTGGACAATTCGCTCGTTCACGTCCTCCACCATAATGACATCTGCATCCCCCCGAATCTGCTCGAGCTTCTCCCAGGGCAGTTGGACGAGCAGAAGATCTCCCAACTTGAGACGAAGATTTTGTATCCTCTTTTCCGTATAGTAAAACCCTTTTCTTTCAATGGCGAGGATCGTAATATCGCTGTTTTTGAAGAAACGCACATCTTTGATAAACTCTCCGATCATTGCGGATTGAGGCGGGATAATGACCTCTACCAGGACGTTTGCCGGCTCGGTGACATCAAGCGGTTCTGGCTCTTGTGACTGGGGTGAAATCACTCCGTTTTCATTCAGTATATGAACAATCTCCCTGGCCTCGCCCTTGATGATCAGAAGATCATCCGGTGCAATGCGAAATGTATCCCGGCCGGGATAAAAGATATGTTGATGCCGAATCACTTCCACCAGTTTCAACCCGGTATAATGCGCTTGAAAGGCTTCGTTTGAATCGATGCCCACCAGATTGCTGCCATCCGGCACACTGAGTTGGGACAAGTATTTTCGGTGCTCCTGATCTTCGAGCTCACATGTGGGGTTTACGATATTGGGAAGTAACCTGCCGGCAAACGTAAAAATGAAACCTATTCCCAGTATCGCTATAGGGATCCCGACTTTAGCAAGCTCAAACATGCCAATCGGACGAAATCCATGACTGGCGCTCAGGTCACTCACCAGAATGTTTGTGGAGGTTCCGATCAATGTGCAGGAACCGGCCAAAATAGACACATAGGATAAGGGAATAAGATACTTTGAGGGACTAAACCCATATCGGCATCCCATACTCATCAACACCGGAATAAAGAGGACCACCACCGGTGTATTATTGATAAAGGCAGAGGAGAACGCAACCGTCAGAAAAACAAGAAAAAGTGCCAATTGGGGCCTCCCTCTTGAAAAATCTGTGACACGGTCATGCAAAACCGCCACCGCACCGGTTTTGATGAGTGCGCGGCTAATGAGAAACATCGCCGCCACAGTGATCACCGCTGGGTTTGCAAAACCGGCGATGGCTTCTTCGGGGGTCAATATCCGGGTAAGCGCCAGCACGGCAACGATTCCCACGGCAGTGATATCAACAGACACTTTCTCCGTAATTAAGCAAAACAATGTCGCCCCAAGGACGATACTGACAATCCAGATTTCCATCGGCGTTTTTCCCGACTAATGTAAATGGCGCGATGGCCTATGGCCTATGGCCGAATTGCGCTTTTAATGAGGGCTTTCAATCCTGCCAGTGTTCCCTTCCATGTCGTGGCCTCGTCCACCATCATGGCCACCGTAATGTCTTTTTCCACGCTCACTTCAAATACGATTTCCTCATCACCGACATTAAAAACCGCCTCTCCCCATTTTTCGGCCGGAAGCCCGGTTGCCTCACAGTCATAGTCGGTTCGAACTTCTGCGGTCATACGAATTTCTGACATGGTCTTATTCCTTTATTTCATTTGTTATCATATGGTTCGAAAACTACTTCTGGTTGAACGTAAACACCCCATCCCAATCTGTCGGTGGCGCATTTTTCATGAAATAATCAATCCGGTGAAGATAGACCTCATTGATAACATGCTTTTCCTGTTGTTGGAACATCAGGAACATCTGTCGTGCCTTTTCAAACGCGCCGGACCGATACAGGCCGGTGGCCTCATCAAACGCGGCGGCCTTTTCAATTTGTTCCGGTGCCGGTTCGCCCTCGCAAATCGGCTCATAAATACGAACCGGAGTCTTCATTCCTTTGACCCTTACAATATCCACAAACCGGCTGAAAAATCGGTCACCGGTCCGTTTCAATGTCTCTTCGGACACCAGAATCGTCGTCCCGTAGTATTTATTTAAGGATTCCAGCCGTGAAGCAAGATTCACGTTATCACCAATGACCGTATAATCAAACCGCTGAGCACTTCCAAAATTCCCTACACTGGCCAGGCCGGTATTCAACCCGATGCCAATGCCAAGGGGCGGAAACCCCTCAGCAACCCACTTTTGATTCAAGGTGTTCAATTTATCTGTCATCTCAAGACTTGCCCTGAGCGCATTCATGGCATGGTTGGGGTCATCCAGAGGCGCTCCCCAGATCGCCATCACGGCATCCCCGATATACTTATCCACCATACCGTGATGGGCCATAACGATATTGCTCATGGCTGTCAGGTATTGGTTTAAAATCGCTGCCAGCCGTTGGGAGTCCATCCCCTCGGATATGGCAGTAAAATTTCGAATATCACTGAAGAAAATTGTCAACTCCTTCTGTTCTCCCTTAAGAGACAACCGCGCAGGCTCCTTGACCAGCTGATCAACCAGCTTGGGAGAGATATAATGGGCGAAGGCATTGTGGATAAACTTCTTTTCCCTGTCTTTATAAAAATATTGGGCCAAGGTTACCATGGTGAAAAGCAATACGACGGTAAACAGCGGGTAGACGGATCCCACCAGTTGATTGTTCAAAAAAAAGAAGTGATAATTTCCCCAAAGAGAAATCACGATAAAAAATAGGCCCGTGGCAGCACTGATCAGGGGACCGGTGAGCACCAGCACCAGGTTCAAAATCATACCGCCGGCGATGATCATTAGAAATGTAATACCGATCTCCGCAAACCGGTCATGACAAAAGGGATCCTTGGCCAGGATATTATCGATGATGGTGGCATGAACCTCTACGCCGGGAAAGACGTTTGAAAAAGGGGTGGCCCGAAGATCCGGCAGACCTGCCGCCGAGGTTCCCACCAGCACATATTTGTCCTTCAGTTCAAAACCGTTCTTCCCGTCGTAGACATCGACCGCCGAATAATAAGGGAATGTACCGGTGCCACCTCGATAGTTAAGCGTAATTCGCCCCTGAGTGTCTGTCGGTATAAAATGCTTATCAATGGAAACCCCGAGAACCGCATGCCGGTTTCCCTTTTTCAGCCGTGATGCGTGAATCGTCAGCGCACGCGCCCCTATCCCCTGTCGGGCCATTTCAAGGGCAAGGGATGGATACGGGATGCTGTTTAAAGAAATGAAAAACGGCACCTTGTGAACCGTACCGGTAGCCCCTGGGAAAAAATTAATGAATCCCTCCGATTCCCCTTGGGAGACTTCAGGAATATTCAGCACCGCACTTCGGGCCACCGGAAGACTCAACCCGTCAAAAGAAATCCCGGCAGGGGAAGTTCTGATATGGGCCGAGGAAAACGGCGTGCTTGTTTTGACTTTTTCAGGCGATTGCGAAAAGGTAAACGCAAATCCGGTTATGGCGGAACTTTGAAAAAGAGCGTCTCCCAGAATAGCATCATAATCAAATTCTTTTTTTTGAATAAGATAATTTTTCAATGGAATGAGACCAGGCATCGTCTTCTGGGAATGGGAAGCGGTTTCAATTTGGTGAAACCAGTTTGATGGCGATGTCCGGTCCTTTTCGGGAAAAATCATGTCCAAACCGATGACGTTTGCACCGGCATCATCAATCTTTCCGACAAGCGTAGCGATTTTGTCACGGGACCATGGCCATTGCCCCAACATCGCGAGGCTTTTTTCGTCGATATCAACAATGGCCACCTTTCCGGTCGTGGCGGTGCTGCCCCGGATCTTAAACATCGTATTAAAGACCTGTGCATCAAATGCCAGCAACAGCGCATTGTTCGATCTTGCGATTGAAAAATATAGAACGCTTGAAAGAAGAATCACCAGGCACCCGGTTCGAAAGGGGGTTGCCTTGAAAAAAGACAGCCGATTTACCATAGATATCACCCTTTTTTCGGTCATTCTATGATGGCATCTGCACCGAAAATGCCTGTAACAACTCCCTCCTGCTCTAAAATTGCTGTAAAGTTTCCAGCAACTGCATCCGCCCCCGGACCAAAAAAGGCACCATTGATTTCGCTTTGCAGTGTGTTCTGAAAAGACCCTGAAAAACCAGATGGCCGAACTAAACCATTTTCAATGGCAAGATCTATCCCCGGATCACTGAATATGAGGCTGCCGGTAACAGGCGCCTGTGCGGACGGTGAAAAATTGATCGCCATTTCAATACTGCCCTCCAACATCATAAGGTGTGGCAGCATCGGCGAGGCAAGCGCGCCTATTGCGTTTCCTTCATAGCGGCCGATGTGTCCCGTCTGAATAAGCCCCCGAACAGTGTCTTCGGAGGTTACCTGGCCGGCCACCCACAGAGAGCTTGGCACATGGACATGATACGGTTCACTCGTCGCCGGGTCATCATAGGCAATCTCCCAGTATCCCCAGGTGGTGTGGGCTGACAAGTCAAGGTCCGGATCCGTCGGCTCAAGATGGTTGCCATAGGGCTTCAGACCCCCTGAGAAACCGGATGTCAACACGGTGTTGTCTCCCCCGAGCAGGGCCACGTACAGGTCATCATCCACATAGGCCGACCCCCATGCCCCCCCAATTTCAACCCCTGCCAAGGAATTGGCACGGGTGGCAAAATCTGTTGCCGATATGTTTCCGGTAAGTACACCGGCATCCCTGTCAATCTGCATACTAAAATCCGAGGAAACCTGATTCAAAAATAGCCTCGGTGATAGATGAGGCGCATCCATATTTTCAGCAATACCGCACACGAATCCTTCCAGGGAAACCATGCCATGGCCGGGTGTTTCCGTATGGGTCGATCGAAACCCCGCACCGGCCAGATACCATTCACCCGACAGCGCCCGCTGATCAGATGCAACCTCCACAATACTGCCCTGGGCCAGCCCCCCGAACCCTTGGTAATGGGATCCATAAAACCGGCCGAAGCCCGTATCACTGCCGGTCAACCAGGTAATCGGCTCAAAAGATTCGGGACCTCGGGGTTCATCACCGGGATCGGGCATACTGCCGTCATCCATGTCAGGGGCCTCAAAATTCCCGAAAAATACAGCTTCCGCCACCACCGGTTCGTTTTCTTTGATGACGCCAAAAAAGGGGGTTAATTTGTTTCCAATGTCCCCCGCTGAATCTTCGCCGATAAATCCGATAAATCGGTTATTGTGCCAGTTAACCCTCATTTTCATCCAACCGGTGCCGCCTTCCATGAAATCTTCATCAAATCTTCCTGAAAATCCGGCAGCTGGCCCGGCATAATCGAAAATAACATTTTCGGGTCGCAGCCCCTGAAGGGCCGGTATGCCAAGGTATCCCACCATGGCATAGGCCAGGGTCTCCTGATGAAAATCGATCGGCGCTTGTGGAATGCTTAAAATGGCAAACTCTCCCAGAGCTGATTCGTAACGATCCGCACTGAATGTCGTATCCGTTCCAAAATCAGGCAGCGGAAACGATGCCAACGTGCTGTGGTTTACCGTGGGGCCGAAATAAGTACCGGTGGGATTGGCCGTGGACATATCAAACTCAAAAAGGAACGTTCTGCCGTCTTCTGATTCTCCCTGGGCCGCCACATGCCCCTCTCGGGAAATCCCGGACAGCGTTCCTGTTGAAAACCGGTTCAATGATAACCATATTTCGTCAGGGTCAATCAGCATGTTCAGATAGGCCCCGGAAAAGTCAGGTACCGTTGTATGTGCCTGGGTGATTTGCTGATTGGTATCAATCTCTTTGTCAACCGCATCAACATATTCGGGCCTGTCTATGGGGGGGGAATACGGGCGGAGGGGCGCCCCCTCTTTCGATTCCCCCCCGTGCTTTTTCTTTTCCGGTTGAACATGCTTTAAAATGCCACCTAACTCCGCCGCTGAAAACTTCCGGGGGGGTTGCGGCTTTTTCATTTTTTGTGTCAATTGGGTCCCAAAACCCGGCCGGTCAATCTCTACCCGGCCACTATCGTTGAAAACGTCTATGCCGGTACCGCCAATAAACACGACACTAAGGGAGTTATCGTCTAAATGAATGGCATAGGTTGAACCTCGGATACCAATTGTGGCAATCGGTGTTTGGGTATTGAATTTTTTCGGGGATTTTTTGGCAATATTACCGCCCATAATATGAAAAAAACCCTCTGTTACCTGGTTTTCCATCCTGCCATCGTTGCCGTCCCACGCATAATCCGCTACAGTCATTTGACTGTCCGGTCCGACACTGATGATGGTGGCATCATTGAAAAGCACCTGTAGCCGTCCCCGTGCACCGGTCTTTAATGTGTCATGTAAATAGACAGCCGATTTTATCCCGAGGCCCCGCTCAAGGCCATCATCCCCAATCGCAAAGGCCTCTCCGCGAACGGCCACAACATTGCCCACAGGGCCCTTGGCTGCGTAAGCACTCACGGGAAGAATCAATACCAACACGCTGATGAATAAAGGAAAAAGAGCTTGTGTTTTCATCTTTGCCTCGCTTTGATACCAAAACGGCATCTAATAAATCAGGCTTATGTATAGCCGTGTTACGTTTCTGTTGTATTCATACAGTGAGATGGAGGAATCAACCGTTTCCCAGGTATGCGACACCCCCGTTTGGAAACGAAACTGATCCGTCAGCTGAAATGTTTTTGAAATCCCTGCCGTAAGTGCGTGGGTTTTGTCCCTTCGGGTCGTTTCAAAAAGGGCGTCTTTATCATGATACTCGTCAAACTCAAAATTGTAACTGGCGAAGATATTGAAATGATATGCCAGCGGAAGGGCCACAGAAATCCCCGCCCCCCCTCTGTCATAGCCATATCGGTCATCGTCGGCAGATTCCTCTTTGAAATACATTTTTGGTGAGACCACAAGATTGCCGGTTTGGAATGCGTATACCACATCAGCGCCTGTCTCAAACCCGTCCCTTCCGTCATCCTTGTAGAAATCCTTGTCGCGGAAAAATCCGGCCAAGGATACTTTCTGTTTCCGGCTGGGGAAAAAGTCGAGTTGAAGGGTGGCACCGATGGCCCGGCTGTATCGCTGTGAATCGAGTTGTATTAAATACCCCTCAGGAAACAGCCCGATTTCCCAACGGCCGAAGGCTTTCCCACTGCCCGTGCTGAAACTGAAATAGTCAACCTCAAGCTCATCGTGCCCCGGGTATCTGGTGTGATAAGTTTGAACTGTATTTTTCCAATACCCTTCGAACCTTTCAAAATTGTACCTATGCCGAAACACCAGGCTTAAAGGTATGTAATGACCTGATTCAGCGCCGTCCACCACCACCGGCAAATCGTCCAGGGCAGGAATCGTTAAAATGTCATCAACCGGGGACACATTCAGGTTATCGTCAAGGTTAATGCCTGAGGTCATTGACAGTGATATGAAATGCCTTCTTCTCGACTTTTCGATGGCGGCAAGATAGGGCTCAATATTGGCTTTGACCGCATCCGGCGGATTATTTTCGAGGACTTCGTTAAAAAGCCTGGCCGCCGCCTCCAGTGATCCCATCCGCCAATAAGACCGCGCCATTTCCAGCCTTGCCCGCTGGTTCTCTGGCTCAGCAATTAAAATACGCTCAAAGGCAAACACGGCGGTTTCATAATCGCCCAGTTCAAACGCGCTGCGTCCCAGAAAAAAATTTACCTCCGGATTTTCTGGCGCTTGTCTGAACACCTCATCGAATAGGATATACGCCTTTTTAAATTCGCCCTCATAATAATGCGATAACCCCTTTCGATAGAGGGGTGTTCCGCTCATTTCTGTTGCTTGAGCATTATTGATTGTGCAGAATATCCAAAATAGATGGAAAACCATGGCAAAAAAAATGCGGGCACCTACCAATCGGGCCTTTCGAATCCTGTTCATGCAAAACCTCTTTCACAATAACACCGATTACACGTGCGATAGAGAAAAAACGTTCCTGGATCCTTATCACAACGGATAAATTGCTTGCAAGGCATTCGGTTTGTTTGGCCATATAGAAAGTGCATCCGAAATTTATTCCGAATCCAACCCTTTCTGGCGTTTGTCAATAAACCAAATCGGGCAGGATGACCGGAATTTGCAATAAATGTCCGGGTCTCGACACGTCAAACATTCCTCGCACAGATAGACTTCATATTTCATGCACTTAAAGCTGGTTTCAATGTCTGGATGACACGTACATTGCCCCATGAAATAAATCTCCAATAAAAATGACGAACTTGTAAAAACGCAATGGTTCAAAAATAGAACGCACGTGGCCTGAAATAATTACCATTCTCTGTCTAAATTGAAAACATTATACGATCCTATATTTTCATTTTACGTGACGAGATCTAAACGATGATATGAAATTGAAAGGGTTACCGCAACGTTGGTTCAAACCTGGTTAGGATTCAACCCAACGTTACGGTTTACTTAGGAGAGAATTTGATGAGTATCGTTATGTCAGAGAAGATTGTGCCAGCTTTTTCCATGATACGGCTTGCTTCAAACCTTTTGATTGTTTAACAAGCCGTATCAAAGAAAAAAGAAGAAGTATATCAACTGTTAAAACCCTTTTGAGACGGAGAATACGATGCGATCCCCGGCGATGTCCTCACCGAGCATCTCCTCCTCATTGGTGTCCCAGTAGCTAAGATCCAGCCCAAAGCCCATGACTTCCTTGCTCACACCGATTCGCCAATAGGCATAATCAAATCCATCCGGTGAGGTCACGTCCCCTTCCACATCCTGGTACCCGTAAGTGCCCCCAAGACCGATGTCCCCAGGGAGGGAGAGATCCAGGCTGGCAGAATAGTGCTGGCCGGTACCATCTTCCCCGTAGAACTCCGGAGAATAGTCATAGCCCACACCGATGGCGGGTGACAGCGGCACCTCTGACAGGGTATAGGACAGTCCCACATGAAATTCCAGAAAATCCAACTCGGCATCAGCGTCATCCGCGCCGGGGTAAGAGTAAAACAGTACCATAAAATCGTACCCCAGGCCGCTTACTTCATTGGCATAGCCGGCATACCAGTCCATTTCAACGCTGCCGGCAAAGTCAACGTTCGACGCCCAGATGCCTGCGTATAAGCCACTGGCGTGACTGTAGTCAAAACTCCCCTGGATCGCAGGGTTCTCGCTGGTCTGAGAAATCCCCCGGTATATGTAATCCGTCGCCATCGTAATCGATCCACCCAAGGTATGGGGCGATGTCTCTTCCGCAAAAGCCGGAACAGCGCACCAAACAAGAACCATCATCACCAGAATTATTTTTTTCATTTTCTTTACTTCCTTTCATCTAATCAATTTAAGAACCGTCTAAAACATTACCACTCATTTACAATTTGCTTCTTTTCCACCCCTCCTTTTTTCCTGATCGCTAAACCTGTTCAGCCGGTGTCGAAAATCCTCCGGCTGAACAGGATTTTGCTTTCGCTTTTTATCAATTAGACGCTCTCACCGGCAGCATGTGTCGATACACCAAAGTCCGGGTAAGCAACACCACCATGCTCTGTATGATCCAGCCCTTCAATCTCTTCTTCGGCAGATACCCGCAGACCGATGGTGCTGCTGATGATCTTGAACATGATAAACGCCATGGGAAAGGTCCAGGCAAAGCAGGCGACTATGCCCAAGAGCTGTACCCCGATGATGGACATGCTCGTCCCACCGATGTTAAAGATACCCGCCGCCAGGGTGCCCCAGGCACCATTCACACCGTGCACCGACACGGCACCGACCGGATCGTCTATTTTTATCTTGTCAAAGAACAGTACCGACAGCACCACCAACACGCCGGCCACCGCCCCGATGATGATCGAGCTGCCCGGCGTCACGTTGGCACATCCTGCCGTGATGCCTACCAGCCCGGCAAGGGCGCCGTTCAAGCTCATGCCCACTTCCGGTTTACCGAACTTGATCCAGGAGGTGATCATCGCCAACACCGCACCGGCGGCGGCAGCCAGGTTCGTATTCACAAAAATCATCGCGATGCTCTTGTCTGCCGTCGTGGTGGAACCAGGGTTGAATCCGAACCATCCGAGCCAGAGGATAAACACACCCAACGCCGCCAGGGTCATGCTGTGACCGAGGATCGGGCGGGCCTTTCCGTCTTTGGTGTATTTGCCGATCCGGGGACCCAGCACAATCGCACCGGCCAGGGCTGCCCAGCCGCCCACCGAATGGACCACCGTGGAGCCTGCAAAATCAATAAACCCGAACCCTTCGAGCCAGCCATTGCCGTTCAGCAAGCTGCCCCAGGCCCAGCTACCGAAGATCGGATAAATCACGGCACTGACAATCATACTATAAACAATGTACCCTGAAAATTTGGTCCGCTCGGCCATGGCGCCGGACACAATCGTGGCCGCCGTGGCGGCAAACACCACCTGGAACATCCAGAACGCCAGCACCCAGGGGTCCCCAGCCGGAGTAAAATCGCTCAGAAAAAAACCGCTCGTGCCAAACCAACCCGTCGTCGTAGCGCCGAACATCAAACCAAACCCGATGGCCCAGAAGGCCAGAGAGCCGATGGAAAAATCCATCAGGTTTTTCATCATGATGTTGATAGCGTTTTTGGCCCGGGTAAAACCGGCCTCCACCATGGCAAACCCTGCCTGCATAAAAAATACGAGGCTTGCCGCCACCAGGGTCCACAGATAGTTGGCGTGGGTCTGAACGAGATCGATTGCCTCTTTGTTCGTCAAAATTGTCGGTTCCGCATCTGCCGCAAACGCCACAGAAGCACCTACTAGTGTGAAAAGTGATGATATCAGAAATAGTTTCATTGAAATTATCTCCCCTAATTTAAAATTATTGTGTGACAAAATTGTAGTTACTTTCATTAAAGTGCGTCTTTTCCCTTTTCACCGGTCCGGATGCGTACGGCGGTTTCTACCGGTAGAATGAATATCTTGCCGTCCCCGATCTTGCCGGTGTGAGCGCTGTCTGCGATCTCCCCCACGACCTTGTCTGCCATGGTCTCTTCCACCACGATATCAATCTTGATTTTCGGTAAAAATTCGGTGGTATATTCTGCACCACGGTAAATCTCCTTATGACCCTTTTGCCGGCCATATCCTTTTACCTCAGTGACAGTCATTCCCTTGATACCAAGCTTGTTCAACGCGTCCTTGACGTTGTCCAGCTGAAATGGTTTGATGATTGCCTCTATCTTTTTCATGTATGAATCCTCCTTTTAGGAATATATACGGTTTTCGAAAACGACCTGACTCATTACATGAGCAAACTGTGTGCCAATGGATACAATAATATTTATGTTATTGTTTTTTATATATTTATTATCCAATAAAGATTTGTTAGATACAAATTTCGAATGGCTGAACTGCATAAAGATGACATATTTGTTATTTTTATATACATATATGTCAATTTAATACAAAAGTGGATAATGGGCTAAAATGATAAATCACCCATTTTTAGGTGGCGTGTTTTCTATCACTGCTATAGGAAAGTAAATATTGGTAAGCAAAACGCCTGCGGCGGGAACCCCCTGACAATAAATGATTCAAAAGGAGCCGTAATAGAATGATTGACAGCCATACCCATCTTGATCAAATCTTTAAATATCATCCCGAAAGGATTGCCTGGCTAATATCACGAAAATGTAAAGTTATCTCATGGGCCTTTGGTGATAACATTCAAACCCTGAGGGATCTTGCGTCATACCTGGCAAATCAGGTAAGGATAATTGAAACGTTGCGCCATACGGGGCTGCCCTGCTGGTTCTTGACCGGCATTCACCCTAGAAATATCCCGGCCGATTTAGCGCTTGAGGCAATCCCCGAGTTGCTAATGCCGTTTATAGAACATCCACAATGCTTGGGGATAGGAGAAATCGGTCTTGAGGCCGGGAACAATCGGGAACACGATATCCTCCTATGTCAGCTGGCGCTCCACCCCACAGTACAACACCTGGGAAAGAGAATTGGAATTCACACCCCCCGCAATGAAAAACCCCAGATCACCCGCATGTTGCTTGATATTTTAAATAGGCTTTCGATAGACGAGAGCATCATCGTTATTGATCACACCACCCCGCAGACCCTGCCGTGGGTCCTTGATGCTGGTTTTCATGCCGGCATCACCGTCAGCCCGCACAAAACCTCCCTTAAAGAGCTTCAAATTATGCTGGGGAACCACGCCGAGGAAACAAACCGCATCATGATCAATTCCGATTCCGGAAGCGAGTTTTACGAGGACTTCGTGAAGATGTATCACACGCCCGCTTTGAAAAAATCCGTTCGTGAACAAATTGGAAGCAAAACGGCAAAAACGTTTTTTACTTTGCCGGGCGATAGACGATAGCTGATCCTCCCCGGCGCCGGCTACCTACTTGCATAAGATATAAATAGGTGCGTTAAATCAACCTTTCAGATGAAACACCGTAACACCCCTTTCCTTAAGCAAAAATTTCTGGACTTTACCCACTGGCGTTCTCGGAATTTCGGTTTCTTCAATAAACGAAATGTATTGGGGGATCTTGTACTTTGCGATTTTTCCAGCACAAAATGATAAAATATCATCCGCAGTGCATTTCATCCCCTTTTTCGTTTGAACAAAGGCCCCGACGACCTCCTGCATACGCTTGTCCGGCATACCAACGACATATGCGGTCTCAACAGCGGGCATCCGGGCAATAAAATTCTCGATCTCCAAAGGATCAATATTCATTCCGCCGGAGATAATCAGCTCTTTAATCCTGCCTTTAAATGTGACATACCCCTGTTCATCCATTGATCCAAGATCGCCGGTAAGAAACCAGCCCTCTTTATCCTTAGCCTGGGCAAACAGCTCCGGATCTTTATAATACCCCTGGGTCACATGCCAGCCGCGGGTAACGATTTCCCCGACATGGCCCGGCGGAAGGTCTTCCCGGGTCTTTGGATTGACTATTTTTGTTTCGCAACCGTCATTAAAATTCCTGCCAACCGTGTTGGCCACGAGTTCGACAGCGTCATCTTTTTCTGAAAGCGTGATGGCCCCGCTCGTTTCCGTCGATCCATACATACCGAAAAGATGCATCCCGAATTTACGCGAGACTTCCCGAATCATTTCCGGCGTAACCGGGGCGCCTGCAATATCTCCGACCCGCATTGATTTGACTTTATTTTCGTCAAAACCATCATGATTTAACAGCATATAATACATCGCCGGCGTGCCGGCGAACATGGTTATCTTATGCGTTTCAATCCCTTTTAAAATTTCGCCCGAATCAAAGCTTTCAAAGGCAACAACCTTCGCACCGGTAATCTCGCTAACCGTTATCGCCATACAAAGTCCAAAATTGGTGTAAAAAGGCGCAGCGCCAAGAATGACGTCGTCTGATGTCAAATCAAAGCGGCCACACACTTTAGAAAAAACGCGAATAAATTGAGAATGCGTCAGTAAAACGCCTTTTGGTTTTCCCGTGGTTCCCGCGGTAAACAAAAGGATACTCACATTGTCCGGTGGGATGTATTCCGTAATAGCAAAAAGTTCCGAATCTGATATATCGCTTCCGGATTCAACAAACTGATGGAAATTATACATACCAGGATAATCGGTGCCCCCCAAGCAGACCACATTTTTTAGATGCGGCAGGTCTGCGATCTCGATAGTGCCACAGCCGGTCTCACATTCACGAAGTTGCGGGCATACCTTATTTACAATATCGACAAAATCAATCCCCAACGCCGATTCAATAAAAACCAAGGTATGCACCTCAGCTCTTTCCAGAAGCATTTTCAATTCATAGGTTTTGTAACGGGTATTTAGCGGAACCAACCAGGCCCCCAACCGAAGTATACCCATCCTTGCAACCATCCATTCAGGGCGGTTGGTCATCATAATGCCCACCCGATCTCCTTTTTTTACACCGGCCTTCATCAGCGCTTTTGCAAATTTAATGGAAAGCAATCTCAATTCTTTCCATGTCATGCGTCTGCCCCTATAGGCGACCGCCTCTTTTTCAGGATATTTCAAGGCGGTTTGATCCATGACCTGAGGCTGATTGAGTTGTTTGAAATCATTTTTTTGCATGGTCTCATTCCTTATTTTTATTGCTTCTTATTCATTATTCTTAATTGGGGGGGCCTTGTTTATGAACAGCGCATCCAATAAGGATGCCCCGTGCTCGTAAAAAAGCTTGGCCGTAAGGTCTTGGCGACTCTGACATTGGCACCATGACAATGAAATCCACGGGTGTTTATTGGATTCCTTTGTTTGAGCTTCTCAAGAAAATATGCCTAAAACCTTTTCAAAGCAAGCCTTCACGGAATTCAATATTGAATCGTTCGGTCGGCACCCGAATGCAACAACCATTTTGTTAAAAGGTTTCTCTACCGTTTCGTTTTTCTCGATATCCAAACTGCCGATGTAATGGTTGGATCGAAGCATCTCATAAACCATCGTAGACCTCCCCTGAACATATTCGAAATAGGGATATTAATTACAGATCTCCAAGCATCACAATCTAAAGGCAGGTTGGCCGACCACAACATACAGTATCGTGAGGCAGAAGGCTCCGCATGTCGGTTTGGCAATAGTGCTAAGTGTCCGAGGCCTGAAATTTCTGGCATTACCAAACCTTATTTGTGTTTTTGCCTAATTTAAGCAGCATTTAATAAAAAACTTAAATAATATGCTTGACACTTCAGTTGCGCATGCTATAGTACACAGTATGAACAATAAAAAAGGACAAGGCGACCACCGTGTGTCGATCCAGCAGGTCAGACAGCTCAGGAACCTTGTACAGAAAATGTACCAGTGTTGCCAGGAACGGATGCAGCGCCAAAGTGAAAAATTTGAAATTCCAGATGCAGAAATCCGCTGCCTCCTCCTTTTTGGCGAGGACAGGTATCTGACCTCAAAAGGTATCTCCAATAAATTGAATGTGGTAAAGAGTCGTGTGACTAAGATAGTGGACGGATTGATCCAGAAAAGACTTATCCAGAAAGTTCAGGATCCGGAAGATTCCAGGGTTGTTTTGCTCAGCCTGACATCAAAGGGACAGGAAAGGTTAAATGCGATAAACGATTTCATGCTTGAGTTGCACGCCCAGGTCCTTGCCCAGATCTCTTCGGATCAGCGTGGCGTATTTCTAAACAATCTCGAAATGTTAAGACTTTGCATGGCGACCGTTAACGAACGGCTTAAGGATCACCCTGTAAGAGAAGAGTGAGACACCATTGACCGGGAAAGGGAGTGTAATTTGCAAACATTTGTTCACAGTGTAAACTGTGATAACATAAGACACAGTAGAACATACACACATACCCGAAAAAATGGAGGGACTATGGAAAACATGGAACAGCAATTAACTGACCTTCAAGCCAGGCTCCAAGCGATAGAAGGAAGGGCTCAGTCCAACAAGCTGTCGATGATCGTTTTCAGCGGCGATATGGACAAGGTTCTGGCTTCATTCGTGATCGCCACCGGTGCGGCGGCCATGGGAATGGAGGTGGTGATGTTTTTCACCTTCTGGGGAACGCCCGTTCTCAGGGGCAAAGGAAAAAAGGCTGGCGCAAAAGATACCATGGGAAAAATGTTTGGCGCCATGCTGCCCAAAGGGACCTGTGACGTGAAACTGTCCAAGATGAACATGGCCGGCCTTGGCACAGCCATGATGAAGCGCCTGATGAAAAAGAAAAACGTGGCATCCCTCGAACAATTACTCGAACTGGCCGGTGAACTCGACGTCGGTATTTACATATGCGAAATGTCCATGGACCTGATGGGTTTCAAACGGGAAGAGATCATCGATTACCCTAGCTTGACGTATTGCGGGGTCGCGAAATTTCTGGAAGAGGCCAACGACAGCCGTATCCAGCTGTTTATTTGACGCCATTTTTATTCATCAATTTATTAGATATCTCCGCTATCGGAGATAAGGAGGAAACCATGAGCGATGCAATTAAAGCTGACAAGGTATTGGATCTTAAAGGACTTCCGTGCCCCATGCCGGTTGTTAAAATCAGCAAGGGGATCAAAACGGTAGAAGTAGGCCAGGTGGTGGAGGCCATAACCAGCGACCCGGGGTCCTTGGCCGACTTTCCGGCCTGGGCACGCACCAGCGGCAACGAAATTATGGAAACAATACAGGACAATGGGGAGATTCGCTTTTTTGTACGCCGAAAGGCCTGAACCGCGATTTCAAACACACGGCCCTTGTCCCGTCTCACATTTGTCGGCGACGGGGCCGCAATTCCGGAGGTGAGACGTGGATATGTTTTCCTACATCGTTCTGGTGCCCATGGTCTATGTGGCGATAGCGGTTTTCCTTGTCGGCATGGTTACGCGGCTGGTGGGCATCTATCGGGCACCGAAACATTCAGCGACGCTTCAAATCTACCCGAAGAGAAAACCCGCCTTGCTCCTGGCACTTTACGACACCTTTCTGTTTCCCACTGTAAGGCGCCATAAACCCCTTCTGTGGGTTTTTCTGATACTGTTCCACGCCAGCCTGCTGCTGTTGATCCTTGGGCATCTGGAACTGTTCAAGGATATATCCCTGTTTCAAATCATACCCCATAGCGACGTCTTCATCGGCGGCGGCTGGACCGGCCTGCTGGTCATCCTGTGCATTCTCTTCTTTTTTTTCAGGCGCTTTCATGGTCCAGTGCGCGAGATGTCGGTTCCCGAAGACTATTTTCTGCTGATTTTACTTCTGCTCACGGCGCTCTTCGGCAGCCAGATGAACTGGGCACGAATCTGGTACGGGTACGGCGAACTGGACATCGAGCAATACCGCCAATACCTCCTCAGTCTCCTTGTGTTCAAGCCGGATGTGCCCTACGAGCTCATGGGGACGGGCCACTCGTTTATGATGGTGTTGCATGTTTTCTTCGGCAATCTCTTTCTGATGGTATTTCCCTTCAGTCAGCTCATGCACGCCGTTTTTTCACTGCCAATGAACAAACTTCGAAGAGGGTAGCCATGGATGACACTACGCGGAGCGATCTGCTCAAACTTTTCAGAGGCAAGCTCGACCGGGCCATGCGATTTTACCTTGAGACCTGTACCCGCTGCGGAGTATGCACCGAAGCCTGTCATGTGTATGCCTCCATGGGACAGACAAGATACATTTCCGCCCACCGGCATGAGTTGGTACGGCGCTTGTACAAAAAGTATTTCAAGACACGTGGCAAGATCTGGCCCTCGATGGGCGAGGCCAGAGCCTTAGACGATGTTTCTATGCAGGAGCTATATGATGCGGCTTATTCCTGCACAGGGTGCCGGCGCTGCATGGTCTATTGCCCCTTTGGCATTGATACCCAGATGATCATGTCCATTGCCAAACTGTTGCTCGTGGGGGCCGGGATGGAACCCGACATTCTTACCCTGCTTGCCGATACCTCCATCGAGAAAGGAAAATCCTTCGATATGTTCAAGGATAACTTTCTACAGGGAATTCAGCGATTAGAGGCGGAGGTCGTGAAAAAATGGCAGTCCGAAGCTGGCGCCTCGGTGATCCCGGTGGACGTGAAGGGAGCCGATCTTCTGTATGTCGCCCTGGCTGGCGCGCACTCCATAATTCCGGCAGCCGCCGTTTTCAATGCCGCAGGCGAGAACTGGACCCTGAGCTTTTTCGAGGCGGTCAATTTCGGCGCCTTTGTGGGGGATCCCACCCGCACCCAGCTGATTCTGGACCGCATCATCAATGAGGCCAAGCGCCTCGAAGTCAAGGAGGTCTGCATCTGCGAGTGCGGTACGGCATTTCGGGTCATGAAAAACCTCAGTGGAAATCAGCCGTTCAAGGTCACCTCCATTACCGAAGTACATGCCCGCTACCTGCGGGAAGGGCGTATCAAGGTGAACCGATCCAAACTGACGGAACCTGTCACCTATCACGATCCTTGCCAACTCGCTCGAAACGGCGGTGTCATGGACGAAGCGCGGTATGTCCTGAGCCATTTGACGGCGGATTTGCGGGAGATGACGGATTCACCCATAAACAACTGGTGCTGCGGCGGGGGGGGCGGGTTGGTTGCTCTGGGTGAAGAGACGCTTGATTTTCGTATGAAATCGTCCCGCGTCAAGGCCGACCAAGCCAGGGCAACGGGCGCCAAGATCCTGACAACAGCCTGCGAGAATTGCCATACCCAGCTTAGCAATCTGAACGATCATTACAAGCTGGACATGGATGTTCGCTTTCTTTCTTCCATGGTGGCAGATGCGCTGATGCCGGGGGCCTGAAAAGTCTCAGGGACTTGCGTTTTTGAGCTCCTTGGGCGACAACAGGCTGCGTTTGTCGGGTATCACCCTGTGAATTCATTTATTTACGGGCAGCCCGATCATTCATCCGGCTATATAGTGCCTGAACGAAAAAGGGGCTTTCGCACATGATTTCCGATTGAACAACCGCCGTTCAAAAAGAAAAATTTGTTCAATGCTCATTATCGAGTTCAATTACTGCTATCCGGTTATAAATTGGCTATTTTCGCCAACAGCTATCCACCGGAAAACAGCAACACATTTTGTTACGCCCTATGCAGCTCTGAGTTCAAAGCGTCTTTGGCGCTCTAAACTTTTTGGCGAATTTTGACGCCTATCAGCTGAATGTTTCTTGCCAATACTACCAAGGCGACATAACAGGCTTAAAGCCTGTAATACAGTAGTCACGACACCAGTCCAGCCCATGGTTTTCCAGAGCATTGATCGCCGATTCAACAGCGGCATGCTTGTGCCTGGCGCCGATAAATTCTTCTGAATATTCGATCTGCTTTTCAGCTATAGAAAGTTTTCCCTTTTTAGGCAGCACGACATAATCCAGAATTTGTTGAAGAGCTTATGAAAGATGAAAAATGGCAGAAGGAAATAGCAATAAAAATTATGCGCTGGAGCTTTGAAAGTCTTTTTGCGTCATAGGCTTCATCAAAACGGCGTAAAAAAATATCCAGATTTTCCGGTAAGGGGGGAACATGCTTCCCGACCTGAACTGTCCCATCACGATGTACACCAGGAATAACTTTTATTTTCTCCCCGGTATCCGGGTTTTCGACCCAAAGATGCTCTTCAGGCAATCGTTCACAAAATTCTTTGTGAATCCACTGACCATATCCCGAAGATAATGGGCATAAATCCGGGGCATGTCCCTCATCGATCATTTTTTGAACAGAAATATGCGCGACTGCTTCTTTTTGTAACGCACGCTTTTCCGGCTCACTTGAATATTTTTCAGCCATCGCACGATCAATATCCCGTGGATGCGTGTCATGCCCTTCAATCAGGTTTGAATAGTAACAATTCATGGAACGTACCAGATCTCCAACAGATTTGCTGACCACAGGATTAAGCATCCCCGCAAAACTGCTTGCTTTTGATACCAGATCGACAACCAGATCATCTAATTCGCCGGTTCCTTCTGGCGGAAGAAGAGGTTCCATTAATCCGATAGATTCCATGATATAATCGTCCTTTGTTAATGCCACTAATCAATCGCTGGAGTGTGCGTTAAAGGCCGTAATGTCAGCTAAAATGGTCAAAATGTTTGATCAAGCGACTTTTTCAAAAGAGATATATTGCCCGTTATATCCTATACGCCGCACAATCCGTCCTTTAACACCAATCGCAAGTCCGGTTGGAACCTGGGTTGATTTTCCTGAATTATAAGCCCTCTCAGCGGATGACGGAACGGTCTGAACGCCAAGTTTTTTCAGAAGCTCTTTTGCAAGTTCCGGCAAAGGTCTTTCCGGCACAACTACGCCGCTAACACTTGATTTTTTTGAACGTGCGTATGTGCCATAACCCAAGCGAATAAGAAGCTCCTTTTTCACGAGTCTACTCAAGATGCGCCCGACCTGATCATAACCGCCGATATCCTTAAAATCGTCACGCACAAAAACAGGAGTCTTGCTGCGCCTTATACGGTAAGTTATTTTTCCCTCTAATGTGTCTTTAACCGGCATTGTTGCTCCTTGGAAAAATGCTATATCAATGTTTAGAAATACGACATTACTGTTCCAAGCTTAAAATCTGGGGTTTTCATTCTAATGTAAACCATAGCATACATTAAGTGGCTTAATGTACACTATGATTTACATTATACAGTTGAAAAGTTATGGGCAGGTATCATATCCCTGAAAAACGGTTTTTGGTCATGAAAAACGATTTTAAAACGCAATTCTTGTGAAAAATGATGTAAACGCTAATACATGCCCCGTGTGAGCTATAGATAACTATTCTATAACTCACTTTTACATGCTATTATGAGTTATAGAAAGGAGTTGTTTAGCTCATGACATGGAATTGGCAACATAAAGACTGGCCTAATTTTATCTACGACATAGCTGCGTTTTCAGACTATGAAAGCCGGTTTCTACATAAAGCTGGCGTGATGCACGGCAGTCTAAAGCACGTAGCGCAAAATGACAAAGACACTTTACGTGTCCAGCTAATTAGTGAAGAGGCTTATAAAACATCGGAAATTGAGGGTGAAATTCTAAATCGGGATTCCCTGCAATCCTCAATCCGTAAACATTTTGGATTAGACACAGATAATCGCCGCATATCTCCGGCGGAACAGGGTGTAGCTGAAATGTTTGTTGATCTATATAAAAGCTACGATGAGCCATTGGATCACAAGACTTTGTTTTTATGGCATGAGATGTTGATGAATGGCCGCCGGGATTTAAACGATATTGGTTGCTATCGTAGTCATGAAGAGCCTATGCAGATTGTATCGGGCGCTGTGTATGACCCGAAAGTTCATTTTGAAGCTCCTCCTGCTGAAACTATTCGAAAAGAAATGGACGCTTTTATTGATTGGTTTAATGACACGCGAGAATTGCCGATTTTGTTGCGCGCAGGGATCGCGCATGTTTATTTTGAAAGCATCCATCCCTTTGAAGATGGGAATGGTCGGATAGGACGGGCTATATCCGAAAAAGCTTTGTCTCAAGGGTTGGAGAGACCTACGCTCATAGCTCTGGCACAAATGATAGAAAGGTCAAGAAAGGCCTATTACAAGGCACTGCAAAGCGCCAGCCATGATTTGGATATTCAGGAGTGGCTGGAATTTTTCTCCCATACGGTCTTGGGTGCTCAAGACCTAACTCAAAGTATAATTGATTTTCTTATTGAGAAAGGGAAGTTTTACGAGCGTTTCTCAAACCAACTGGGTGAGCGCCAATCCAAGGTTATCGCACGTATGTTTAAAGCGGGTGTTGACGGTTTTGAGGGCGGCCTAAGTGCAGAGAATTATATTACAATTTCCGGTGCTGCCAGAGCCACAGCTACGCGGGATTTACAGGCTCTTGTTCAAATGGGCGCACTGAAAAGAGCCGGAGAGCGTAAATACACGCGCTATTACCTCAACATCAAATATTGAAATAATCCCTCATGATATAGCACCGAAGTGTTTCCCCACATTCTTGCGGCTTTCTTGACAAATTGAAAAACGACTATTATAATAGCCTTTAAAGGTTTTATGAATAAAATGTTGGTCAAGATGATTACGGAAACAGAGATGAAAAAACAAAGAGCTTATTCCAAATATGCTATGGAAGCTGTTTTGTTGCTCGGCCAGCAAATTAAGCTTGGACGCAAAAACCGCAAATGGTCCGAGCAAAACCTTGCTGATCGAGCCGGTATTTCAAGGGCAACGCTCCAAAAGATTGAAGCCGGGGAAATGTCCCCGTCAATCGGGCTTGTATTCGAAGTCGCTGCATTGGTTGGAATAACTCTTTTTGAGCAGGATAACCAGTCACTGGCAACCCGCCTTGATCTGACACAAAGCAAGATAGCTTTGCTGCCTAAACGCATTCGGAAACCAAAAAAGGCGGTAGATGATGACTTCTAAAACCAAAAAAAATGAGGCGTTCGTCTGGATTTGGCTTCCGGGTGAGACAACGCCTGTTATTGCCGGAAAGCTCGAAGCTGATAATGGCCTTATCCATTTTAATTATGGCAAGAGCTATCTTGAGCGGATAAACGATAAATCACCCGCCATTCCTATTTATGAGCCGGAATTGCCGCTAAGGCCCGGAGTATTACCTCTTTTGCAAGGTTTGGAAATGCCAGGCTGTATCCGGGATGCTGCGCCTGATGCCTGGGGGCGGCGCGTTATAATCAATAAACAATTAGGCCTTAAAGGTAAGAATACAGATACCAGTGAATTGGACGAGCTAACCTATCTCCTGGAATCCGGCTCTGACAGAATTGGTGCGCTTGATTTCCAGCACTCACCGACTGAATATATTCCGAGATCGGCCAATAATGCGAATTTGGAAGAATTGCTGGAATCTGCGGATCGTGTGGAAAAAGGTATACCATTAACACCGGAACTTGATCATGCGTTATTTCATGGAAGCTCTATTGGCGGTGCGCGGCCAAAGGCTTTGATCGAAGATCAGGGCATAAAATACATTGCCAAATTTTCGTCCAGTACCGACTTGTATAGTGTTGTCAAGGCTGAATACATCGCTATGAGATTGGCGGCCCTTTCTGGACTGGACGTTGCACCGGTTAAGCTGGTAAAAGCTGCAGGAAAAGATGTCTTGCTTATCGAACGTTTTGACCGAATTCACGTTGGTGAGGGATGGGCAAGGAAATGCATGGTTTCTGCCCTTACCATGTTCGGCCTTAACGACATGACCGCCCGTTATGCCAGCTATGAAGATTTTGCAGAAATCATACGGCATCGTTTCACCGAACCAAAGAAAACACTCAAAGAGCTGTATGGCAGGCTGGTTTTTAATATTTTGTGCGGAAATACAGATGACCATGCTCGCAACCATGCGGCATTTTGGGATGGAAAAGAGCTCACCTTGACGCCAGCTTATGATATTTGCCCGCAAGGGAGAACGGGCAATGAAGCCTCTCAGGCCATGAAAATTTCGGGAGAAAACAATCTCAGCCAGCTTAAATCCAGCCTTGAAGCAGCTCATCATTTCCTGTTGTCGAAAGAAGATGCGTTATCGATATCTGAACATATTGAAGGGGTTATCCGTAAATATTGGAATATGGTATGTGAAGAAGCTCAGCTTGGCGAGATAGATAAAAAGCGCTTGTGGAAACGCCAGTTCCTGAATCCATTTTCTTTGGAAAAATAGGGGGCATTTGAGAGATGCTCATAATCTTATCACTTCGTTAAAATCTATTTTGTTTTCCAAAACAAATTTTTTCCCTCTTTTTATTGCAAGGCTCACCGCAGCCTGTGTCATCTTGAAGGTCAGCCCGATTTCAGATTGTGTCTTACCAAGCTCTTCGGTTGCCCAATAGCATAGCAAACTCCGGGCTTGAACTGTCTTTCTCTGTCGGCCCCTGGACAAAATTGTCTCTGCCTCAACCCCTGTCAAAGCAGCAACCTTTTTTGATAGTATTTGAAAATCAATCCCTTCAGCTTTTAACTGATATCGACGTTCCATTTTCTCTTCAGCAGCAACCAAAACTTTTTTAACAAATTCGTCGTCGCCTAAAATCCTCTCATCACTTTTCTGAAAAAGTTTCGCTTTCCGAAACGCCTTAACAGCAACCCACCCACCTGAACTACGAATCAACCCACCACCAACCAACTCGTTTCTATGCCCTTGATTAACCCCTTTTTTCACAAACTCCCTGTAGCGTTTTTTTGCACGATCGACAGTTTCATCAAACCGTTTCAGCACATACTCAGTGTCCTGCCAAGCCCTATATCCTTTCTTAAAGATCGCGCTGTGCCCGCTATAGGGATATTTTTCAAGATCCTTTAAAGTCTTTGTGATTTTAGCTCTTAGGGGGTTTAAGTGTATGTATCGAACCAATTCTAAAAGATAGGTGTCTTCCTGACACAAAATAGATTTGTATCGATTTTGAAACAAATGACCATGCCGACGATAACGATGATTAAAAGAAATCGCGTACCCTGTCAATAAACGCTGCATCACGCGGGATATCGGAACCCCTCCGGTTCTTAATAGCAAATGAAAATGATTTGGAATTAGCGCCCATGCGAAACATCTTGTCTGCGTATCTTCAAGGATCATCCCCAATCGATCCAAAAAATTATCGCGATCAGAATCATCCCTGAAAATTTTCCGTCGCTCAATCCCTCTCACAATTATATGATGCAACGCTCCGGGCGCATCAATCCTTGCTTTTCGTGGCATGAAGATACGTTATCATGTCGAAAATTTGTGTCAACTTATATATTTATGTGCGTCCCCAAACTGCCCTCGTCCCCAAACTGCCCTGGGGCATTGCGTATTTACCCCAACAAGGTGATCCGTTCGGGACCAACGTGCCATGACACCGACGCCGATACCCCAAAACGTGGCCCAACCGTCCCCAAGCCCCTATGCCGTGGTCATCCCGGTGTACAACCATGCCGCCACCGTCACAGCGGTGATTCAAAAAACATTGAAACAGAACCTGCCTGTTATTGTGGTGGATGACGGCTCCACAGATGACACCCTAAAAAACCTTCGGTCGCTACAGGGTATTTGCCTGCTTTGCCACAATCACAATCAAGGGAAAGGCGCGGCCCTGATTACCGGTATGACCGAGGCCGCCAAAACGGCCGAATGGGCTGTTTGCCTGGATGCCGACGGCCAGCACGATCCCGATGACATTCCGGTTCTTTTGCGCTCGATTCCTGAATCCGGGCGGGCCATCATCATCGGCAACCGGAAAGGGATGGAAAACGCCCCCTGGACCAGCCGGTTCGGTCGAAAATTTTCAAATTTCTGGGTATGGGTTTCCGGCGCTGCCCCTCTGGCCGATACCCAGAGCGGATTTCGTGTCTATCCACTGCCCGAGATCCTTTACCTCGATGTAAAGGCCAGAAGATATCAGTATGAACTGGAAGTATTGGCCCGGGCTGCCTGGCAGGGCATCGGGGCCGTTGAAGTGCCGGTGACGGTCGACTACGCGCCGGATGGTGCCCGTATCTCCCATTTTCGCCCGTGGCGCGATTTTGTTCGAAACACCGGCACCTTTGCCCGGCTTATTACGCGTAGGGTGTTTTCACCTACATTGTGGTACCGAAAAGGTTAAACCCAGCGTTCCATTAAAAAATTATGACCGCATTGTTCTACAAAACGCTTACAGTCCTGTCCAAATACCTTGGCACCTGGTTTTTTGCATTGATCGCCCGGGGTATCGCAACAGGTTATTTTCTTTTTTCTTCCCGGCGCAGAGCTGCCGGAATCCGTTTTTATTCACATCTTTTCCCCCAAAACCGTTCCTGGTATCATGCCCTTTGCACCCGGAAGCAATTTCTGAATTTCACCAATGTCTTCATGGATCGATTTATTCTTCGCGAGTGGGGGGATATTCAATACGCTTTTGACGGTCTTTCGCATCTGCAAACCGCTCAAAAAAATAACCGAGGTGCCATCCTGCTCATGAGCCACATGGGCAATTGGGAAGTAGCAGCTCATCTTTTAAAAAAGTCTTTGCCTGACCTTCGCCTGCTTTTATACATGGGCGTTCGCCATAAGGAAGAAATCGAAAAAATCCAGAAGGAACAGATCGATCAGGACGGCATCACCATCGTCGGGGTAGACGAAAGCGGCGGGTCTGCCTTTGATATCGTCGATGGCATTCGCTTTCTCCAGCAAGGTGGCTTTGTCTCAATGGCAGGGGATATCGTCTGGAAAAAAGATCAACGAACCGTCACGGCAACTTTTCTGAACCATACCATACAACTCCCGGAAGCACCCTACGTTCTATCGCTTGTTTCCGGTGCACCGCTCATTGTCTTTTTTGCCTTTAGAACCGGCGACCGGCAATATCGATTCACGGCGTTGCCCCCTACCCCGGTGATTGCCCCCACACGGGCAGACAGACAGACCGCCATTCAGGCCGCTGCCCAAACCTATACGAACCATCTGCAAGATGCGGTAACCGAACATCCTTTCGAGTGGTTTCATTTTGAAGATTTTTAGGTGGTTCCCAGCTAAAAAATATATAACTTCGCCATTTTATACTAAATAAAAACCAAAATCTTCCGATATACATAATATTCAAGTTTTAGTTCTTCAATTGTTTTTTAAATAAAATAGATGTCGCTATTCATTTTTGCAGGCGAATTGAATATTTTCATAGATGCGTAACGGGAGATCAGCACCAATGATAGCAAAAATAAAATTCTTTAGGATTTCAATTATTTCTCTATCAGCTGTCTTTTTAATTGGATGCCATAGCTTGGAAGGCCTCAAAAAAGACTTAAAATCGATTACCAAAAATAATGAGTCTCCGAAAATCAACTTTTATATAAACTTCGACAACAACTCTGATCAAATTTCAAGCGCTTCTAAATTAAACCTCGATAAAATGGCCCAAATTATAGAAGAGGCCTCATCAAAAAACCAGAATGCTTTAATCGTCGGCCATACGGATTCAAGTGGACCAAGTGATTACAATTGGGAACTATCCTTACGAAGAGCCAATGCTGTTGTGGAGTACCTTATTAAGTATTATAAAATTTCGCCGGAAAAACTTAGGTATGATGGAAAGGGCGAAGATGAGCCATTAATCAGCCCCGAAAAAACTGAACAGGATAAAATACGAAACAGGCGTGTCGAGTTAATAATTTTGCCGGTTAATACAAAAAGCTGAGTCCCTATTTCCTGCTAATTCATTGATGATCAGAGGGCCGTTGCTATGCGCAGATTTGCCAATGCTTTATTAATCATTTTCAGCCTATTTGTTTTCGTTTTAATAAACGGCCCTGACTCAAACTTATCCGCAGCCGCCGATGATTACCTTATCCCACTCAAAAAAGAAATGTATGTGTCCTCCAATGGAAAGGCATATAAAGAGGCAACAAAATCTTCGTCAAAAAGAGGGTCTATAAAAAAAGGCGAGCGCGTTTCCGTCATTGGGAAGAAAGGAAATGGTCAATGGTATTTAATTAAACGGGATGGTAAAATTGTAGGGTATGTCGAAAGCTCTCTTTTATCGCCTAAAAAAATATTTACAAAAAAAAAGCCCGCAACCGTAATACCATCCAACGCGTCTAAAGTTAAAAAAGATGTATCAACTGCACCCGCCCAAAATGATGTTGCCTTATTGTCAACCGATGTGCCTCAATCAATAAATGAGATCAGCCGGCCAACAAATCAGCTGTCAAAGCCTTCAAGTGATTCTCAGCCATCTGCCGAAATTAAAGAATTACCAGTCGAACCTGTTGCGAAAGCGAATGAAAGCATATCATTAGACGTTACCACCGATAAAGCTGATAGCGGTTCTCTCACGTCGGAAGAACCTAAAGATGTCTCAGAATTGTTTAATTCAGAATCAGAAAATATCAACACGTTCTCTGAAAAAACTATTGAAGCAGGCCACAATGAAAAAACTCCAACTCATGAAGGCTTCCGAATTAAATTTTCAAAAAACATTCAAAGCTCATTGTTTTATCTAAAAAATATTTTTCTAAATAAAAACACACTGGCATCGTTGGGATTTTTATTGTTTTTTGCGGTTTTTTGGTATTTCAGATCATCAATTTTAAAATTGATCAGGTCATTTTTTAAAAAAGCTATAACTATTGTTAAAAAGACCGGCCATTCAATCACTCGGCTATTTTCCTATATAAAAGGTACAACCCTAATAAACGGCATAAAGAAGGGCAAGCACCTAAGGATATTATTAGCTTCAATTCTTAAACTATTTTATTTATTAATCAGTTTTCTTAAATCCGGCTATCTTCAGGCAAAGCATATTATATCGAATCAGGATTACAAAAAAGTCATTCTATTTCTTTCAAGACTTAAAGTGTTTGCAATAAAGCCATTTAATATTATTCATCAATTTTTAATCAAACAGCAGGCGTCCATGCAATCTAAATCTCCTGCCATCTTTTCAAAGATAGATCAATTCAAAAAAACCAATCTACTTAGTAAAACCATTTCAAGCAAACAAAACTTGAAGATATTATTCGATAAATATAGCATCAAATTCGGGAAAATTATTAGGTCAACGGACAATAAAAAGTTGATTCCTGTTACTATTATATTATTTATATTCATTTTTTGCTTTTCTGAATTTTCTTTATTTCACAACACACCAGAAGAGATTGCAGAAAAATATATCAAAGCCGTTAAAACTGATGATATAAGAGTTGCGTGGCAATTGACATCAGAAGATTATATCGATGACACATTAACTAAAGAGGAAAAGCATCAATCACTTGAAAAGTTTAAAAAAGATTTTTACAATGAGAGAATGGTTGAAGAAGTTAAATCATACTTCCCAATAAATTCAAGCTTTAAAATTATTTCTACTAAAAATAGCGGCGATAAAACCGTAATTTTTATTACGGTTTCATATCCTAAGTATGAGCAATCATTTGAGGACTATAATGGGAGAAGAGTGTCAAAACTTAAGTTGTCTTTTGATTTAAACGAGAGTATGCAGATTACATATATTAATGAAGAGAATTTAATTTCCTTCTACTAGGTGGATGGCTATCTTAACCAAAACATCTTAGACAGCGATAGAGGAACAACGATGCGGATTCTTAGAGTGAATTGCTCAATAATAATCATTCAAATCTTGGGCTTATTTTTAGTTTTTTCCATTATTGTAGCCTCTTCAAGCCTTGCTGGTGAAGTTTCATCTGATAAATTAGAGCAAAGAATAGCCTTATCATTAAAAAAATATGTGAGAGGGGGGTGTAAAGATATAATTATTAGGAGTTTCGGCGGACAAAATCCTGATGAGGAGCTTCAGATAAAAGCCGAAGTGCAAGAAGCTTTAGAGTTATTACAAGAACCAAACGGCTTTATAAACGTTGTAGATTATGAGAAATCTGAACGAGTGCTAAACTATACCGTAGTAAAGCGTTTTCACCGCATTGAATTTTTAGGTTGGTTAGGTGATCCTAATTTGGGTTATGAGTTTATCCCTTTTAAAGACGTGGAGGGCCTATCATGGGAGGTCTGTTTTATTGAAGCATTAAGAAGGCGGTCATTGAAACATCGCAGTTATAAGGGAGAATTTGTGAGAAGTAGACTAGCTCCGAAAGGGAAGGTGGAGGTGCTTATAGTAGGAAAAGAGTATAATCCGTATTGGATTAACCCTGATGAATTCCCTAAAAACCTTCCGGATAGTGAGATTGATTTTAAGGAACTCCATAGTACACTCAAAGGTAATTTTGACGACATGTTGGATTTAATTGACGTTGATGAGATTAAATATAAACAAGAATATATTGACCTTGTTTATATTATTGATAGATTTTTAAATGATAAAAGTTTTAAAAATTATCTTAAAAAAATGACTTTAGATCAATTTAGCTCTTTAAAAACGGGAATAAATTACCAAATAAAATATTTACATGAAATAATTATAGATAAATATAGCAAATATGATAACGGAGAAGAGAAGATAGTCAAAAAAAACAATGCTTATGATCAATCTTTAAAAATATGCAAGCTTAATAAGCTTCTTTGGCAAATGCATGAATCAGGAAAATATAGGGCGGGTTATGAAAAAAAGCTTAAAGAACTTGAGAATTATGCAGTTAAGGCTAATTTTTTCGAATGGATGGACACGGTTGCCTGGGTTTACAAAGATAACGGAAATCAAAAAAAAGCTGCTGAGATTTATGGGCAACTTATTTCGGAGGATGTTACCCCCGAGATCAGTTTTTATAGCTTCTATGGCAATCCTCCGGGAGGAGAGACTCTTAACAATAAGCTGAGAGGTGTTTTGGACAATTTGTTAGATTTTGCTAGCCTATATGAGGTTAAATACAAGCCACAATATGTCATGCTTGTTCATCGTATTGATGATATTAAAAATGGCGTTGGGGAGGACCCTTGGGATCAATTAGGTTCTATAAGCAGATCGTTTGGATATTTTACTAAAACAATCGTTGAAAAATATAATCCGTCTGTTGTCAAAAACGTGGGGGGTGAGATAGCCAAAAGAGAAGAGGTTTATAATCAAACATCAAAAGCGTGTAGGCTTAATAAGCTTCTTTGGGAAATGCATGAATCAGAGGAATATCAAATTGGTTATGAGAAAAAGCTTCAAGATCTTGAGGACTTTTCAACAAAGGCGAAATATCTAATGTTTTTAGGTACTGTTGCGTGGGTCTACAAAGATAACGGGAATCGAAAGAGAGCTATAGAGATATATACAGAACTTATTTTGCCGGAAGCGAAAAAAAAATGGGGTTTAAGCACTCAAAATAAATACAAAAATTTTTACAAAGAAATCTCCAAAACAGAAAAAGAAGAGATGGCCGATTTGAACAAGCTCCTTTGGGAGATGCATAAGGCATGGAAATATCAAGATAAATATAATAATAAACTTAATAGGCTTGAGACCTATGCAATAAAAAATGTGGATATTGGTTGGTTAGATACTGTCGCGTGGGTTCATAAAGATACCGGAAATCAAGAAAGAGCTACCGAGATATATGAGAATATCATTTTGCCGGAAGTAAAAAATGAGCTAAAATACGACTCGGCCATTATAAGCAAATATGAGAACCTATATAAGAGTATCACTAAGATTAGAAAGGAAGAACCGGATTTTTTGAATAAGCTTCTTTCTGAAATGCATAAGTCAGGAAAATATCAGGCTGGTTATGAAATAATGCTTGAAGAATTAGAGTCCTATGCAACAAAAATATTTGATATTGATTACTTAGACACCGTTGCATGGGTTTATAAAGATAACGGAAACCGTAAAAAAGCAATCAAGATATATGAAACCTTTCTATTGCCGGCATTGAAAAATATCACCTCCTCATATACTAAAGACAAATACAAAACTAAATTCCGAGAGATTGGCGAGAAGAAAGCAACTAATAAAGCGGATAGTGCGTCTAATAGTGGTGGATGTTTTATAAGCAATGTTTTTACAAGCCATCTCAAAATAAATGCTCCTGTTTCGAGGTAAATTTGGGAAGAGATGGGGTCAGAGAGATGGGAGAGATGGGGTCACCCATTAAAGGTCCGGTCAAGAGAAAAAACACCTCCCCGTGTAAAAAATATTCTTTTTCACTTGACCTAAATTTCTTACGGAGATTTCTGCTGTAATACCGGTTTGCACCCGTTGCTTCTTCTTTGCGGTTAACGGTCATTTAAGATCCGCACCAGTCACCCATCCGGATCAAGGCATTTCAGGTGCGTTAGGCCCACAGCTTAACGCACTGCCCCTGGCCCTTTCAGGCCCCAGAAATTCGTCGGTTCCATACCGTGTCCAATTGATATTTGTTACAAATCTTGTGGTTGTTAACCAGCCCCGTAACGGCTCACAGCATGGGCGAACCAAGTTATTACTGCATTCTTTCTCCATTGGATGGATGCGGCAGTTTCCAATCAGATCTTATGGTTGATGCCAACCCCGTTACTGGTTAACCGCCGCATCCAAACTGTTTGGTTTTTCTATTGCATTCTATGATCCTTATTTGAGTCGGGTGTTTGGGCTTCCAATCAAACCTCATGGTTGATGCCAACCCCTTGTCCGGTTCCCCCAAACACCCAAGATTATGATCGGAAAAGATTGCTTTCATCGAACGGTGCATGATCCCGCATCATATAGTAAGACGCTCGGCATATTTTATTGCTGAGCGCCTTTGTCGCAACGATTCCGTTTTTCTCGGCCATCTTTCGCTGATAAAATCTCTGGGCGGATTTGCAATATCGTGCTGCAAAATTCGCGGCTTCCACATAGGCCCAGGCCAAATACTTGTTTCCGTTTCTTTTATTGTTCTCTCCCTTTTTCTTCCCGTTGGAAGTTTTTTTACTTCCAACACATCGGCAGTATGAGGAGTAGTTACCGACTGAATGGAAACGACTGATATCTCCGACTTCAAGCATGATGGTCAAGCCAAGGATCATACCAATGCCTGGGGTTGTCAGCAGCATTTCAAACTCCTTGCGCATTTTGACCTGGGAAGCCACCGTCTTTTCAATGCCCTTGATCACATGCTTTAAAAACTCAATGGTGCTAATGCTGTTTTGCGCCATGGCAACCAGGTTTGGTGATTCAAAAAGGTCTGCGGCGTTCTCTTCCTTGAGTTTCTTGATATCATTGTTCGAGATCTTATAACCAAGATTGCGGGTCATCATACTTTGAAAACTCAGAATGTGTGCAGTCCGGTGCCTGACGAATAGTAGCCGTCGTCTGAGAAGGTCTCGAACGTGCCGATCCTCTTTTGGATAGATGTATCCTGTGGGGAGAATATTAAGTCTTTCCATGTGGGCGAGCCAGAAGGCATCCGATTGATCGTCGGTATGCTTCAACCCCTCATATTGCTTCATGGCTGAAGGGTTTGCCAAGTGGACTTTGTACCCCTCTTCTTGAAGCCCGTCTACAAGCCAATACCAATTGTAGGTGGATTCAACTACGACCCCATCCATGGTCTCTTTGAATGGTGAGAGTGCCGTCAAAATATCATCCATTTTGTTTGGCAGTCGTTTTTTAAATAGCCGTTTGTCATCTTCGTCGATAATCCCGATAAAACTATTGCTTGAATGAAGATCGATTCCTGCGTATGTTTTCATTTGACACCTCCTAAAACCATCAACGTTGTTGCGCCATGCGCACTGGTACCATAGTTTCCCGCTATGGTTAGGGAGGTGTCACTTTTTTATTGTAGAATCAACCGTTTTTCGTGCTTGATATAAGCACCCTGGCTGACATAATCCACTTACCTGTATGGAGGATAGGGCAACGCTGGGAAGCGACCCGAGCGCCATTGCAGGCGGCTATACAGATGGGGGGGCCATCAGCGTGTTGGTGGCATCTATTAGCATTCCCATCTGGAAGCCCATAAAGCGGTAAATCCCAGGGGGTTTGGGGGACAGCGTTCCCCATTAAAACGGCCAATTTCCCTTCGACCTTTATATGAATATCAAACCTTGATTTGTGATTTATCCTTGACAAATCGAATCCCGGATTATATATAGAATATCTATGGTACGACAATGGCGAATAAGCTTTGCTGGTGCACTTTACCACATCATGTCTCGAGGTAATGGGCGCCAGGATATTTTTTTATCAGACAAGGACCGGCATCTGTTTCTATCCTTATTGGAGGAGCTTTCCGAGCGGTTTAATGTCGAAATTTACGCCTATGTATTGATGAGCAATCATTATCACCTCTTGCTAAAAACGGTTGATGCGAACCTGTCCAAGGCCATGCAATGGTTTGGAACTACCTATACGCGAAAATTCAATTTAAATAACTATACAGGTGGTCATCTTTTCCTGCGGCCTTTACCAGCTTAACCAGTGCAACGTCCAGCCCGGAAAGGGCTGCTAATCTCATAGCGATATATTCAGCCTTTACAACACTATACAGATCATTGCCAGATGAAAATTTGGCAATATATTTTGTGCCTTGATCCTCAATCAAAGCCTTTGGCCGCGCGCCGCCAATAGAACTTCCATGAAAAAGGGCATGGTCAAGTTCCGGTGTTAAAGGCACACCTTTTTCCACTCGGTTTGCAGATTCCAGCAATTCTTCCAAAGTCGCATTGTTCGCTGAACGTGGGACGTATTCAGTCGGTGATTGCTGAAAATCAAGCGCCCCGATACGATCAGAACCGGATTCTAGAAGATAGGTCAACTCGTCTAATTCGGATGTATCTGTATCCTTTCCTTTGAGGCCTAATTGTTTGTTGATGATAACGCGCCGTCCCCACGCATCGGGCGCAGCATCACGGATACAACCCGGCATTTCCAGGCCATGTAAAAGCGGTAATACTCCGGGCTTTAGCGGCAATTCCGGTTCATAGACAGGGATGGCGGGCGACTTGCCGTTTATACGCTCAAGATAGCTCTTGCCATAGTTAAAATGGATAAGACCATTATCAGCTTCGAGCTTTCCGGCAATAACGGGTGTTGTCTCACCCGGTAGCCAAATCCAGACAAACGCCTCATTTTTTGCGGTTTTAAAAGTCATCATCTACCGCCTTTTCCTGTTTCCGAATTCGTTTGGGCAGTAAAGCAATTTTACTTTGTGTCAGATCAAGGCGGGCTGCCAGCGACCGGTTGTCCTGCTCAAAAAGAGTTATGCCAACCAATGCCGCGACTTCAAAAACAAGTCCGATTGACGGGGACATTTCCCCGGCTTCAATCTTTTGGAGTGTTGCTCTTGAAATACCAGCTCGATCAGCAAGGTTCTGCTCAGACCATTTGCGTTTTTTGCGCCCAAGCTTAATTTGCTGGCCGAGCAGCAAGATAGCTTCCACGGCATATTTGGAATAGGCTCTTTGCTTTTTCATTTCAGTTTCCGAAAACATATATTGACAAATATATTAATCATTAATACTATTTAAGGCTATTATAATGGCCGATTAGCTGATTGTCAAGATGATCTTAGGGGGATGGCCACTTTAATGGTCATTAAGGCGCTAACGCCTATTTTTATAGCCCATAAATCCTTTTTCACGAAAGTGCCATTTTTTAAATCCTTTTTCACGGTCAAAAACCGTTTTTCAGGAATATAATGCCTGCCCATAACTTTCCAACCGCATAATGTAAACCATAGTGTGCATTAAACCTCTTAATGTATGTTATGTTTTACATTAGGATAAAGGTTTCGGACAGGATATCCCAACGTTTTTTAAGAATCATGCCTGAAAATACTCTTAATTGATTAGAGGTAAAAATAGTGGCAATTTATTTTCTTTGTATTTATTTAACTATTTGTTATTAAAATAATATTAGTGGCAAAAATAATGGCATTAACAAAGGACGATTATATCATGGAATCTATCGGATTAATGGAACCTCTTCTCCCGCCGGAAGGAACCGGCGAATTAGATGATCTGGTTGTCGATTTGGTATCAAAAGCAAGCAGTTTTGCGGGGATGCTTAATCCTGTGGTCAGCAAATCTGTTGGAGACTTGGTACGTTCCATGAATTGTTACTATTCAAACTTGATTGAAGGTCATGACACGCATCCACGGGATATTGATCGTGCGATGGCCGAAAATTATTCAAGTGAGCCGGAAAAACGTGCGTTGCAAAAAGAAGCTGTCGCGCATATTTCTGTTCAAAAAATGATTGATGAGGAACGCTCCCCGGATTTATGCCCAATATCTTCAGAATATGGTCAGTGGATTCATAAAGAATTTTGTGAAAGATTGCCTGAAGAGCTTCTTTGGGTTGAAAACCCGGATACAAAAGAAAAGATAAATGTTATTCCAGGAATGCACCGTGATGGTGCTGTACAAGTCGGGAGGCATATCCCTCCATTACCTGAAAACCTGAATATTTTTTTACGGCGTTTTAATGAGGCTTATGATTTAGGGAAACTTTCCAGGCTCCAGCGTATTATTGCTATTGCAGCCTCACATCATCGCTATCTCTGGATACACCCTTTCTACGATGGCAATGGAAGAGTGGTGCGTTTGATGTCTTATGCGGCGCTTAAAAGTGCCAAAGCTGGCAGCGAACTGTGGTCTGTGGCAAGGGGATTGGCGCGTCAGAAAGAAAAATATAAGTCATTGCTACAAGCTGCAGATGAACAGCGGCGCGGTGATCTGGACGGGCGAGGAACCTTGTCTCAAGTAGCACTGATCGATTTTTGTACGTTTTTTCTAAATGTCTGTATCGATCAGGTGGAATATATGAGCAAACTTCTTGATTTTAAAACGCTTTCAGAGCGCATGCGTATCCATGTTGAAGAAATGATTGCCATGAAACAACTTCCTAAAGGGAGTTATTCTCTTTTGCGCGAAGCCTTGCTCGTTGGTGAATTTGAAAGGGGAAAAGTTGTGGACATCACAGGCTTAAAAGATCGCGCTGCCAGGGAAGTTATGTATGCATTACTTAAAAAAGGGTTACTGGTTTCAGACACACCGCGTGGCCCTGTGCGTTTGGGCTTTCCTATAGATATTGTTGAACGCTGGTTTCCTTTGTTGTATCCGGCAACCAAATAATTATTTAAGGTGCCATAAGTCTGTCCTAAAAAGGTATGTCAAGCTCAGATTCGACATAACAGAAAGGCCCACCCTCCAATCCTATTTCCTTTTGCCATTTTTCATCTTGCATAAGCTCTTCAACGGGTTTGTCAAAATTCTGCCTGTTGGCGGCCACATCTCCAAATTTTGTCCTGATGACAATCTCACCCTTTTTACTACCTGGTCTGATAAACATCGCGGGAACTCCTGTTTGTTCCCTTAATTTTACAACCCAAGGGTTAATTTATGATAAAGAACGACTGTTAATAGAGAGTGGAGAGCCGTGGGTTTGTTCTGAATTGCAAAATACTTTTATGGCGTCATGAGCAAATGATTTTGGGCGGGTTCTGTCTCTTGCGGTATTGGTTGATTTTGTGAGAGATCGGCGTCCTTTGTTTCATCTTGACCGATAGCTTTACTATTAAAGCTTTTCATAAAATCTGATGGGGTTGAATTCTCAGGAGCCATACCCATATGAGTCTGGGAGTGTTCCAAAAAAGTAGGTCCAGCAAAACGGGCGATGTAAATATAAATAATAATAACAGTATGTTACAAACAGTCTAGACATTCTAGTGTTTTTTATCTATCATTTCAAGAACTTGTAAATACAGGAGGAATGATGGATAAAAAGGATCATGTCAAAAGTATCAAACAGGAAATCGAAGACGCCATCCAGGAATTAGAGCAAATAAAAAGCCAAAGTTCCAAGATTCTTTGCGCGGAGGAACTTGAGAATTTTGAAAAAGACATTGCTAAAAAGACAGCGAGACTGGCCGGTCTTTTTACCGCAAAGGTGATACAGGAGTCGCTTGATTCTGATGAGATGTATGAAAAATCAAGCGCACTGGTTAAAAACATGCCACATAAGATGAAAAACCAGGGGTTGCGTGACGTAAACATAACAACGGCCTGTGGAGAAGTTGTTACAGTGAAAGCGGCCTACCACACAAGAAAGAAGAAAGGCCGGGGGAAGAAAAAAAAATCATAAACGGCGTCTCTTATCCCGGGCTTTTCCTTTTGGGCATTTATGATCGTTTATCGCCGGGACTGACATCGGAGATTTGTCTAATCGCTACGGTAGTCGCGTCGTTCCAGGAAGCAAGCAATCTCATGCGGGATCGAGGTGTTGATATCGACGCCAAGAAAATTTGTGAGATGACAAGACGGTATGCCCGCCGGGCAGAATATGTCAGGCAAACTTCAAACGCAGTGGCAGGCGAGACTCTGGCCGGACGCCGTGTTGTGGTTTCGACAGACGGCGGACGAATTCGGATTCGCAGAAAGAAACGCGGACCAAAAACCCAAAAGGGACGGAGTCGGTATACAACGAATTGGCGAGAGCCAAAACTACTGATTGTGTATACGGTCGATGAAAAAGGTGAAAAGGATGCCTCATTTTTACCGATCATTGAAGGGACAATGAAAGGTCCGGATGCGGTATTTGGGTTGATCAAATATTATCTCAAACAGCTGGCGGTAACGAAGACCGAAAAGGTTCTTTTCGTGGCAGACGGAGCGCGTTGGATCTGGAACCGGGTTCCGGAATTGATGAAAGATTTGGGGCTCTCCGCCTCACAGTTCTATTCCCTTGTGGATTTTTTCCATGCTGTTGAACATTTGGTAAAGATAGCGGATTTGAGAACCGGTTGGAAAAAAGTTGAACGGAACGCCTGGGTCAAAAAGCATCGCCGTCTTTTATTACAGGGCAAGATAGGCGATGTGATCAGTTCGATTCAAAGCATATGTAGAGGTCGAAAAAGCAAGAAATTGACATGTGAAAAGAATTATTTTGTAAGAAACAAGTGCCGTATGAATTATGATAAAATTTCGTCTGTAGGTCTGCCAATAGGAAGCGGTGCGATGGAAAGCGCAATAAGAAGAGTTGTAAACTTACGCCTCAAAGGCGCTTCTATCTACTGGCTGGAGGAATCAGCGGAAGCAATGTTGATGCTCCGCTCTTTTTACAAATCAGGCCGCTGGAATATACTTAATAAAGCTGCTCTTTCAGTGAGTTATGAGATTTTAACCTGATCCCATTTATTTGGAATCCGCCCAAAGATAGGTGTCTTCCTGACACAAAATAGATTTGTATCGATTTTGAAACAAATGACCATGCCGACGATAACGATGATTAAAAGAAATCGCGTACCCTGTCAATAAACGCTGCATCACGCGGGATATCGGAACCCCTCCGGTTCTTAATAGCAAATGAAAATGATTTGGAATTAGCGCCCATGCGAAACATCTTGTCTGCGTATCTTCAAGGATCATCCCCAATCGATCCAAAAAATTATCGCGATCAGAATCATCCCTGAAAATTTTCCGTCGCTCAATCCCTCTCACAATTATATGATGCAACGCTCCGGGCGCATCAATCCTTGCTTTTCGTGGCATGAAGATACGTTATCATGTCGAAAATTTGTGTCAACTTATATATTTATGTGCGTCCCCAAACTGCCCTCTGAATTAAGTCGCGGGAGACACCAGCCATCGCAGCTAAAGCCGCGTCCCGGCATTCTTGAACGTGTCTGTTTTGGCCTTTTTATAATGGCCGTTGTAGCAATTTTTAAGCAGCTCGGGATCACCAATGCTGCACGGTGGATCGGGTAAAAATATGAAGAATCTGCGCCTTACACGCATAAATATTCAAAAAAACGCAGATTTCTGCGTCATGCAGCGCAGCAATTTACTTTTTGTTAAACCTTTTTTGTATACTATGGATAGTAAGAGAGCATATTCGGGCACACATTGCCCGCGTGCTCTTTTTTCTTGTGACGTCGAGTTTGTATGTGTGCGCAACCTACGCACATATGCTCTCGTTATACAAACTCATTGCGCCCGGACCCTGACGACAGCGAGAGCAACAGAGTTGCCCTCGCTGTCACTTTTTAAGGCTATGGCGCTATGAGCACGTTTAAACCAAATAAAGGCCTGATTTCGAATGATGGTCAAAAACGGCTCAATATTTCCATAAATATGAGTCATAATAGGCCATTATCCAGACAGAGCGTAATCCGACTTGTAAAACTTCTGGCACGACAGGCTGCCGAAGAGGATTACTTGCGATCAATCAATAATCATTCGAAATCAAGGTGGTGATACAATGAAACAGCGCGTCAGCATTTATGCCCGCTATTCAAGTGATCTTCAAAGTGATGCATCGATTGAAGACCAGGTCCGCGTATGTTCGGAAATGGCTGGCTCAAAAAACTGGAAAATCGTGAATTGTTACACCGATGCCGGAATTTCCGGAGCGTCACTCATGCGCCCTGGTATACAGTCCTTAATCGGTGCGGCCATGAAATGTGAGTTTGATATCCTGCTCACTGAGGCACTCGACCGGCTTTCCCGCGACCAGGAAGACATCGCCGGGATTTACAAGCGCATGGAATTTGCCGGGATCAAGATCATTACCCTGTCCGAAGGGGAAATCTCATCGCTGCATATCGGCCTTAAAGGAACGATGAATGCCATGTTCCTGAAGGATTTGGCAGATAAAACAAGGCGCGGCCTTCGGGGCCGGGTTGAAAAAGGCAAATCCGGCGGCGGTCTGGCCTATGGATACAAGGTTGTCCGGAAATTTACGGCAGCCGGGGAAGCCATAAGGGGTGATCGGGAAATTTATGAAGCGCAGGCTAAAATCGTCCGGCGTATCTTCCGGGAATATGCCTTTGAAAACAAATCCCCCAAGAAAATCGCATCCGGCCTTAATGAAGAGAAGATTCCCTGCCCGTCAGGCAAGACATGGGCACAATCGACCATAAACGGTAATCGCAGGCGCGGCACAGGGATATTGAACAACAATCTGTATATCGGTGAGCTGGTCTGGAACCGCCAGCGCTTTATCAAAGACCCTTCTACGGGACGGCGCGTGCCCCGGTTCAACCCTGAAAGCGAATGGATACGCCAGGACGTGCCGGACCTTCGAATTGTTCCGCAAGAGCTGTGGGATGCTGCCAAAGCGCGGCAAAAAGCTCTGGACCTGAAAACAGGCAACCCGGTTCATAAAAGGCGGCCTCAATACTTGCTTTCGGGGCTACTGGTGTGCGGGGAATGCCTGGGCGGCTATTCCAAAATGAACACGGAACGATATGGCTGTTCAACCTCCAGGAACAAGGGCAATTGTGTTTGTTCAAACAAAAAGACCATCAAGGCCAGCGAACTGGAAAATGCCGTGTTATCTGCCCTTGAAACCCATCTCATGCGCGATGACCTGGTTGAAGTATTCTGCGCGGAATACCAGAAAACCTTGAATGAACTCAGATCAACGCAAAGGGCTACCTTAAAAAAACAAAACGCCGAGCTGGCAAAACTGGACAAGGAAAAGGCCAATATCATCCAGGCCATCAAGGATGGCGTGCCTGCAGCGCTTATCAAGGATGAACTGGAACAGATTTCAAAAAAACAGGAGGAACTCAAAGCGCTGGTTGAAAATGAGAGCAAGGAGGTTCGCCCGCTGATCCATCCGGCTATGGCGCTACGCTACCGAAAAGCGGTGATGGGCCTCAGGAAAGCGCTAAAGAGCGGTGAAGCTTTCGAAGCAAAGGAGCATGTCAGGGCGCTCATCGAGAAAATAGTTATAACCCCGAAGGACGGACGCAAAGAGCTGTCAATTGATCTGTATGGAGATTTGGCAGGAATTTTAGAAATCGCTACGGAGGGTAAACTCATGAAAAACATGACGCTTCAAACAAAAAGGCCCGAAAAAAATGCTGTCAATGACAACAGTCTTTTCGAGCCGTCTCTAACGATGGTAGCGGGGGCTGGATTCGAACCAACGACCTTCGGGTTATGAGCCCGACGAGCTACCAGACTGCTCCACCCCGCATCAAGTAAAGGCAATATATAAACGACAGGCCATCAACTGTCAAGCATTTATGCTGATAGAGATCTTATTTTTTCTTTTAATTGAAGATCCGTTGCCCGAACCAGCACCTGTTTCGATCGGCTCGTCTGCCCGGAGATGATTTCCAGTGTGGATTTTGACACCCCCAGCTTTTTGGCAAGGTACTGAATGCACATTTTGTTGGCGGCATTGTCCACAGGGGGCGCGGTCAGCTTTATTTTAAGCGCGTCCCCATGAAGCCCAGCAATCATGTTTTTAGAGGAACGGGGCTGAACAAAGATTTTGATAACAGTCCCTTCAGGTTTTTCGAAAATCCAGCTCATTTTGGCAATAGCACCAACCTTTGGCCACGGCCGCTGACCAAGGATTAAGATCAAGGATAAGATTCTGGATCGGCCATCTAACCCAGGTCAGCCGTCACGACAAGTTGTTTGAAAAAATCCGGCGGCCGGACCACCTGGCCCTCAGAATTGACAAAGGCATGCCGGGTACTGCCCCGGGCCACTAGTTCCGTGCCATCGTTCCGAAAAATTGCATAACTAAACTTGACGCTTGCCTTTGCAGTCGTGTCCAGGGTCGCCTCGATGGTCAGTTTGTCGTCATATCGCGCCGGCGATACGTATTTGCAGGTTGCCTCGGAAAGGGGCATGAAATAGCCTTTTTCTTCTATTTCTTTATAGGTAAGACCCAATGACCGAAACAGCTCAGCCCTTCCGATCTCAAACCACCGCAGGTAGTTGGCATGATAGGCCACCCCCATCCGGTCGGTATCGCCATAGATGACACGATAAAATGTTTGATGCCGATACATTTACAAAACGTCTTCCAATTGTTTTCGCAATTCTTCGTAATTTCTCGTTACCGGGAGGGCGGGATACGCTGTCACCACATTCTCCGGGGGGCAGAAGAGGATACCGACATCGGCTTTTTGCAGCATGGTGACATCATTATAGGAGTCACCCATGGCAATGATACGGTAATTTAGCTGTGAAAGCGCTTCCACCACCTTGCGTTTTCCATCCTGCTGTCGCAGTTGATAGCCAGAAATGGCCCCTGTGTCGTCGATGGTGAGGGTATTGCAAAAAAGGGTCGGCCAGCCGAGTTTCTTCATCAGCGGGCTGGCAAACTGTGTGAAGGTATCTGAAACGATGATGACCGCCACCTGAGACCGAAGCCAGTCCAAAAACGCCTGCGCTCCCGGAAGCGGATCCATTCCGACAATGACGTGCTGGATATCTGCCAATTTCAGGCCGTTTTCCTCCAAGATGGCAAGCCGACGTTTCATCAAAACATCATAATCCGATATATCCCTGGTGGTCAGCCGAAGTTCTTCAATTCCGGTCTTTTCCGCAACATTGATCCATATTTCCGGGACAAATACCCCCTCTAAATCCGAACAGACAATATTCATACTGTTTTCTCTCTTCTGCGGTTCTTTCAAGTTTCCAATGACGACACCCTTTAAGCGTCTACTCACCGTTGTCATCTTCTATGCGAATCAACATCGGTTCGTCCGCAATGACTTCCAGACGTTTAATCTCCGCAAGGGCCTCTTTGACATCCTTTTCACGCGAAAGATGGGTGAACATGACAATCGGGACAGGGCCTTTGGCCGTGCGGCCTTTTTGATGGACGGATCGAAGACTGATACCGAATCGTCCAAGAATACCCGAAATTTTAGCAAGTACCCCTGGCCGATCTAAAGCTGAAAATCTGAAATAATACCGTGTTTCTATTTCATCCATCGGGAGCACGGGTGTCTTTTCAATACGATCCGGCTGATAGGACAGCAGCGGTATCCGCCCTGTGCAGCCACAGGCAATGTTCCGTGCGATATCAACAATATCCCCCACCACCGCACTACCGGTAGGCATCATACCCGCGCCGTGACCGTTTATCACAATATCACCCACGGCATCTCCGGTAATGGTAATGGCATTTAGGGTTCCGTCCACATTGGAAAGGAGGTTATCCTTTGGAATCATGGTGGGGTGAACACGGGACTCAACCGCACCGTTCTTTTTCTTGCCAATGGCCAGCAACTTAATTTTATACCCAAACTGGTCCGCAAACTGAATATCCAGCGGCGTAATGCGCGAAATCCCCTCGGTATAAATATCACTGAAGTTAATTTCCATGCCATACGCCAGGGCATTCAGAATGGCAAGCTTATGGGCGGTATCAATCCCTTCAATGTCAAGGGTAGGATCGGCCTCTGCATACCCTTCCGCTTGGGCCTGGGCAAGGGCATCGGCAAAGGGGCTCTGGTCTTTAAAGATTTTGGAAAGAATGAAATTGCAGGTCCCGTTCAGGATACCGGTCATGGCATAAATGTGGTTTCCCACTAAAGATTCCCGAAGGGCTTTAATGATCGGCATACACCCGCCACAACTTGCCTCAAACGCCAGGTCTACACCTTTTTCAGTTGCGAACTTAAAAATGGTGTTGCCATGAAGGGCCAGCAATGCCTTGTTGGCTGTCACCACATGCTTACCGTTTTCAAAGGCCCCGAGAATGAGATCTTTCGCAATGCCGTCCCCGCCAATCATCTCGACAATGATATCGATCGACGGATCATCCACAACCGTCCAGGCATCCGAAACCATGACGCCGGTTTCAATGGGAAGCCCATCTGCCAGCGTCACGTCAATATCGGCAATTTTTTTCAGCACCAGATCAGCTCCAACCCGTGCACCGATAAGCGCTTTGTTTTCCAACAGCAGTTTGGCGACCCCTCTTCCCACCGTACCGCAGCCCAGTAGCCCGATGCTTATTTGTTTCATCGACGAGCTCCTTTTACATCGCCTTTTGTGATGCCATCACATGATCTTTCGTATTCCGCGGATGGCCTGATTGATTCGCATCGGGTTTTCAATCAATGCAAATCGCACATACTCATCACCATATTCACCAAAGCCGAGTCCGGGTGATACTGCCACCTGCGCTTTCTGTATCATCATTTTAGAAAACTCCACAGAGCCCATGTGAAGATATTGTTCAGGAATTTTAGCCCAAACAAACATGGTCCCTTTGGGACTGTCCACCGGCCACCCAACACGATTCAAACCACTGATAAGGGCGTCCCGCCGTGACTTATAAATCTGGCGGATTTCTTCCACTGGTTCCTGGGGGCCATTTAGAGCGATAATGGAAGCAATCTGGATTGGCTGAAAGATACCATAGTCCAAATAGCTTTTTATGCGCCGCAGGGCAGCAATGGTCTCCGGGTTGCCCACACAGAACCCCACACGCCAGCCGGCCATGCTATAACTTTTCGACAGTGAAAAGAATTCAACCCCAACCTCTTTCGCCCCTTTGGCCTGCAAAAAGCTCGGGGCCTTATACCCATCAAAGACAAGATCGGCGTAGGCGAAATCATGGATCACAAGCATGCCATGCTCTTTCGCAAAATCAACTATCTTCTCAAAGAAATCCAGCTCAACCACTTCTGTGGTGGGGTTATGAGGGTAACTAATGATAAGAAGTTTGGGTTTGGGCCAGGTCTGTCGCGTGGCCTGTTGGAGATTGTCAAAAAAGTCCTGATCGGGTCCCACCGGAATTCCGCGCACATCCCCACCCGCAATGATGGCTGAATAGGGGTGAATCGGGTAAGTAGGTGACGGGGTAAACACCACATCTCCCGGACGAATTGCCACCAAAACTAGATGACTCATCCCCTCTTTGACACCGATCGTAACAATGGCCTCATTTTGGTAATCGATATCCACATTGAAGCGTCGCCCGTACCAGTCAGCAATGGCCATGCGTAACTTTTTTATCCCCATGGACGCGGAATACCGGTGGTTATGGGGTTTTTGTGCCGCCTCAATCATCTTTTCGACAATATGGGGTGGGGTCCCCAGGTCCGGGTTCCCCATCCCAAGATCAATAATATCTTCACCCGCATACCTGGCTTCCATTTTAATCTGGTTGACCGTTGCAAACACATAGGGCGGGAGCCGGTCAAGCCTTGAAAATTCTCTCATTATCAAACCTCATTCGGTTTTCTGAACCTAAAGCGTATAATATTATAGTACTTGTACATTAAAAATTCTCCTAATTACAATACCTAAGGGGCAATGTCAAAAAAAATTCTTTTGACTTTTCCCCTAAAGCGGTCTAACGTTCCTACGTTATTTTCAGTGTGAAATGGTGAACCACCATTTGCAAAGCAGATGACTAATATTTGCAGGTGAAAAAATACAAAACCAAGGTTATCTTGTCCGTTTTTGAACCGCAAACAACGCACACGGTTAACAATTAAAAGGAAATCAACATGCCGTCGTCGATTACTTATGCCGATGCAGGCGTCGATGTGGACAAGGCCAACAAATTTGTCAACACAATAAAAAAACTCGCCCGGGAAACCAGCAGATCCGGTGTAATGAATGAAATCGGTGGATTTGGCGGTTTTTTCTCTCCCAATTTTTCGAACTATGACAATCCTGTACTTGTCAGCTCAACAGATGGTGTGGGCACAAAATTACGGCTTGCCTTTCTATTGAACCGTCATGATACCATCGGTATCGATCTGGTGGCCATGTGTGTTAACGATGTGGCTGTCCAGGGCGCCAAACCATTGTTTTTTCTTGACTATCTTTCTATGGGGAATCTGGACACCGAGGTGGCCACCGATGTCATCAAAGGCATAGCAGAAGGATGCCGTCAAGCGAAATGTGCCCTGGTAGGGGGAGAAACAGCTGAAATGCCCGGCTTTTATGCCAAGGGAGAATACGATCTCGCCGGGTTCACGGTCGGTATTGTTGACAATGACAAAATCATTGATGGATCGGATATCCATGTTGGGAATCAGTTGATCGGCATTGCGTCCAGTGGTCTCCACAGCAATGGATATTCCCTGGTCCGCAAGATTTGCTTTGATCTTCTCGGGATGGACGTTACAACCCACGTGCCTGAGTTTGGCAAATCCCTGGGAGAAGAGCTCCTCACCCCGACCAAAATATACTCAGAATTGATTCAAAGTCTCATTCGTGACCTTCCGATTCACGGGATGGCACATATTACCGGTGGCGGCATCCCGGACAACATCCTCAGGATCACTCCGGACGCCTGTCAGGTCAGGATCATGCGAGGCAGCTGGGAAATTCCACCTGTCTTTTCTTTTTTGAAGGAAAAAGGGAACGTTTCAGAAAATGAAATGATGCGGACCTTCAACAACGGTATTGGTCTGATCGCAGTTGTTCCGGAAAACGCCGCACAGGAAGTCTTACAGCGATTAACTGCCATGGATGAAAAAGCATTCATCATTGGAGAAATCACAGAAAGAAAAAAATCCGCCCCACGACTAAAATGGATATAGGGCGAATTCGTCATATTATGAACCCATTATTATCTGGCAGGGGCACCCCTCCTTTTAAAGGGACTGATTATTATTTGATGCCCCTTGGCCTCTGAAAACAACCTCAAATGGTCCAACTGCTGGCGCTGGCATCTTTTATTCTATGCCTCATATTCACACCGATTGTTCGCTGTGTAGCAATCAAACGTGGATGGATGGCAAATCCGACAAAGGAACGATGGCATAAAAAACCGACTGCCTTGATGGGCGGCATTGCCATTTATCTTTCCATGGCTATCGCCCTTTTTGTCATTGACGGATTCACCCAGCTCATTCCCTATATCACGGTCACCAACCAAACGATAGAACCGCCGCCATTGGCTTCCACGCTGTGGATCGGCATGACCCTCATCTTTTTATTGGGGCTCCTTGACGACTTCATTCATATCAAGCCGCACACAAAACTGATTGGCCAAATTTTGGTCGCCTCTCTCACAACTTTTTTAGGATTTCGATTGCAATGGGTGACATCCCTTACCCTTGATACGACCCTGACGATCATATGGATCGTTGGCATTACAAATGCCTTTAACCTGATCGACAACATGGACGGTCTGTGTGCCGGAATCGGTTTAATTGCGGCGGCTTATTTGGCATTGCTGTTTTTTGGCTCGTCCCCAGAAGCTTACATCGCGGCCCTGTTGCTTGTTGGCACCTTGGCCGGTTTTCTGATCTATAATTTTTCCCCGGCATCCATCTTTATGGGAGACAGTGGCAGCCTGATGATTGGTTTTTCCCTTGCCCTGCTGAGCCTTTATTATGCGGGTACGGCAACAACCGCCTCTATAGCGGCTTATGTTGTACCGATTATGATGCTCATGGTACCCATTTTGGACACCACCATGGTCACGATGATTCGGCTTCTTAGCGGACGGAAAGCGTCTGTTGGCGGGAAAGACCATACCTCCCACCGTCTGGTACTCATGGGGCTAACAGAGCGTGGCGCGGTTTTGTTTTTGTATCTGATCGGCGCGGTTTCCGGATTTGCAGGGATCTTTGTGAGCAAGAGTGATGGTCTCACATCACCGGCCGTTATCATTCCAGTAAGTCTTACCATCCTCCTCATGGGCATCTACCTGGCCCAAATTCGCGTATATCCGGAAAAAGAATTCTCACTTTTGAGAAACCGACCGTATACCCCGATTTTACTGGAACTTACATATAAACGCCAACTCCTGCTGGTCCTGCTTGATTTTTTTATGGTAGCGTTTTCATACTATCTCTCCTACAGGCTTCGATTTGATAAATCTGTATTTCCGACCATATTCCCCATTTTTGTAAGATCTCTGCCCGCGATCATTGCCTGTAAGCTCCTCGCTTTTTTCATCATGGGTGTCTACAGAGGTATCTGGGGCCACATGAGTACCAATGACGTCTATGTTCAGCTAAAGGCCTCTTCCCTTGCCACCCTGCTTTCCATTGCGGCAGCGACCTTTATCTACCGCTTTGAAGGTTTTTATAAGGGCATCTTCGTTATGGACTGGCTGGTCACCACAGGCCTTCTGCTGGGTACCCGGGGCTCTTTCCGAATATTCTTAGACACCGTAAAGCGAAAAACAATGAGTGGCGATACGGTCCTCATTTATGGTGCGGGTCGTGGCGGCGAAATTCTTCTCCGGGAACTATTGAACAATCAGCGCCTTGGTCTAAAACCGATTGGCTTTATTGATGATGACGTACTGAAAGTCGGGAAGAAGCTACTCGGGTTTCCGATACTCGGCAATTTCAAACAACTTCCGTCGCTGGTCGAAGCCCATCAACCAAACGGCGTTTTGGTGTCATTCGCTAATCCCAACGGAAACCATTTCAAAAACATTCAAAAACACTGCCTCAGAAATGGCCTGTTTGTTAAAAAATTTGCCGTTGAACTAACCGAGATTCAAAACAAGGCCAAACACCCATGATCGTTTTAGGTATCGAGACCTCCTGTGATGAAACGGCCGCTGCAATCGTAGAGGACGGCCGGCGGATATTGGCTTCGGTTGTGTCCTCCCAAGTCGCGGTGCATCATCCCTATGGCGGTGTCGTACCGGAACTGGCCTCCAGAAAGCACATTGAAGCGATTGTACCGGTCACGAACCAGGCCATTCAACAGGCGGGCCTTTCCATGGAACAAATTGACGCCATTGCCGCCACCCGTGGACCGGGCCTGGTCGGCTCTCTTCTGGTGGGGGCATCCTTCGCCAAAGCCTTCGCCTACGCCCTCGGTGTTTCCTGGGTGGGTGTGGATCACTTGGAAGGCCATATCAACAGCATCTTTTTAGAACCACCCTCCCCGCCGTTTCCATTTGTAGCGCTGCTGGTTTCCGGTGGCCATACCAGCATCTACCATGTTAGCGACCATACCCAGTACGAATTGATGGGGCAAACACGGGACGACGCTGCCGGAGAGGCTTTCGATAAAGTCGCTAAAATGCTGGGGCTTGGATATCCCGGGGGAGAAGTCATCAGCACCCTGTCACAAGCCGGTGACCCGGATAAAATAAAATTTCCAAGGGCATATCTTGATAAGACCAAATTCGATTTCAGCTTCAGTGGCATTAAAACAGCCGTAAACCGATACCTTCAGGTTCACGCCGATGTCTACCATGATCAGGTGCCTGACATCGTTGCCGGATTCCAGGAAGCAGTCGTTGACGTACTCTCGTTTAAATTGATCCAGGCCGCCCTCAATAAAGAATGTCGTCACGTGGCTGTTGTGGGAGGCGTAGCCGCCAATCAGCGCCTCAGGGAAAAAGTCACCCACGATGCTGCCCAGCAAGATATAACCGTTCACATTCCTGCGATAAAATACTGTGGTGACAATGCTGCCATGGTTGCCGCCACCGGATATCACTACCTTCGAAATGGCATCCGGTCAGGTCTTGCCGAAGATGTTTACTCACGAAAAATAGCGTGATTTCAGTTTCAAAATGCGATTAACGCTCCGAAGTGAGCGGTCAGCCGTCTCAGAAGACGCCCGATTCAACCGCATGATCTCTTCAAAAGCAACTTCCATTTTCTCGCTCCGGTGACAGATGAGCATGATATCAATGCCGGCAGACAGCAACTGTCTGACAATGATCGGTGTTTCATAATATTTACAGATGGCCCCCATGTCCAGATCATCCGTTATCACAACGCCATTATAATGCAGCCGCTCACGCAACCAGTGTTCAACGATTGTGGGAGAGAGACTTGCCGGCCAATTCGAATCGATGGCAGGATACTCAATATGCGAAAGCATCATCCCAGCAACACCACATTTTACAGCCTTCTGAAACGGAACGATATCGGTATCCCATAAACAGTATGCATCCGCTTCCACGACCGGTTTGTCCAGATGGCTATCCAAAATCGTCCGGCCAATCCCGGGAAAATGTTTGGCCACCGCCATAACCCCCCGCCGTTGAAGCCCCTCTATAATCTGCGCCCCCATCTTTGATACCCAGCGAAGATCCGTACCAAAGGAACGCCCGGCCATGATGCTGTTCATCCCCTCTGGCACCACATCCAGCACCGGGGCAAAATTCATGTTAATCCCCACCTGGTTAAGTTCTTTGGCGGTAATGCGGGCAAAATCGATTGCATCCGCCTCCTGTTTCATGTCCGGATTCCCCTTGAACACGGTGAACGGAGCGCTTAAGCGGGCTACTTGCCCTCCCTCTTGATCAATCGCAATGAACAAGGGGGGGTGTCCACAGTCCCGGGCATGACTTTGAAGCGAAGCACACAAGTCCTTTATTTGTTCAGGATCAGACAGATTTCTTTTGAACAAGACCACCCCACCGATTTTCAGGGTGTCAATCAGGTATTTGAGGTCGCTGCTAATAACCTGCCCGTCAAAACCGACCATCAGCCGTTGCCCGGCAAGTTCTTCAGGAGAATTCATCTGCACGTCTGCCCCCTATCGTCTTAGCTGATATTTCCGAACCGCGTTCACATGCTCACGGATGGTCTTTGAAAAATGATGCGTCTTGTTTTTTTTCGATACAAAATAGAGAAATTGAGTATCCAGCGGATAAAGGGCCGCTTCAAGCGCATCTTTACCTGGATTTGCAATCGGTCCAGCCGGCAGCCCCCGTATGACGTAGGTATTATAGGGTGTGGGCTGGGTTAAATGCTTTCGGGTAATATTGCCATCAAAATTTGGAATGCCGTATATTACGGTCGGATCTGACTCCAGCCGCATTCGCTTTTTTAGACGGTTGTGAAACACCGAAGAGATGATTGGGCGCTCGGAAGGATCCCCTGTCTCCTTTTCAATCATGGCGGCCAGGGTCACCACTTCATGAATTGACCACCCGATTTCTTTGGCCCGGTGTTGCCACTCAAGCGAAAAAACCTCCCAGAACCGATTGACCATGGTTTGGAAAACTTTAGCGGGCGACGGGTTCTTGGAAAAGAAATAGGTGTCGGGAAAGAGATACCCTTCAAAAGAATCCCCCTTGATCCCAAGGTGTTTTACAAAACTTTTATCGCCCGCAGTGTTTAAAAATTGCTCCTTTGAAAGGATGCCGGCCGTCTCAACGAGATTCGCAATCTGGGACACGGTATAGCCTTCCGGAATTGTCAGGCGATACAGAACCACTGCCCCCCGCACCATCATGTCTAAAATTCCGGCAGGCGTCATCGTTCCGGATAGACGATACTCCCCCGCTTTGATACGTCTGTCGAGGTTGTTAAGGCGGGCATAAAGTCTAAACTTCAACGGTGATTGGATAATGTTTTCCCGGTGAAGCTGCCGGGCTATCGCTGAAACCCCTTGCCCCGGTTTGATGGTAATAATCGAAATTTCTGAATGATCACAGTAGGGAGTTTCCGCATATCGCTTCAGATGATATGCCCCCCCAAAAAGGCTTGCAGCAACAATGACGCTTAGCCCCATAATGGTAATGGTAATAATTTTGAGCATGTTGTCTGTTCAAAGTGCATCACCACGGATGCCGGTCCTAGTTGTTCCGATTTTCTAATTTTCTGGTGTTCTGGTGGGAACTCATACCATATTGCGGTGGTGCTTACCAGATGTGTTAGAATTGGCTGTCCCTAAAATGTAATCCAAAGGAAAACATGCCCAATCAGAAAAACGAAACATTAATTCCCTGCGTTATTAGATGTTCCAATGGTAAAAAGAGCGGGGATGGCAATTCATCCCAGCGAAACCATGCCCACCGCTCACATTTGTGGGGTTCTTTTACGTCAAGGTTCCCGCAATCATATTCTGCCGTCACAAAGAGTGTAACGTAATGCTTTTGTTCTTCTACAAAAACATCATTCGTAAAAGCAGCATGTTGGACATTCTTGATATGCAGTGCCGTCTCCTCAAAAACCTCTCGCGCCGCACAGTCCGCAATGGACTCATTAAACTCCAAATGCCCGCCAGGAAGGGCCCATGTGCCTGCACCGTGGGAATTTTTTCGTTTTCCGAGAAGCACATATCCCTCTTTTTTGACGATGACCGCAACCCCCACCAATGGCCTGGACGTCATTTTGACGGAACCTCCTTATGATCTACCCCAATATAGATGAATTCGAAAAAACCAAATTCATCAAACGATGTTGATATTGGTTGAATATATTTAGTATAAAAGATTGTTTTTGACAAAGGTACTGTTTACGCCAATTGTTATATATTTGAAAGGAGGTATGTCCATGGGAATAAAGGTAACTTGGTATAGTCATGCCTGTTTGTTGATCGATGCTGATGGCACCCGGCTTTTGGTCGACCCGTATCTTACCGATAACCCCCTCGCACCGATAGCTGCCGATCAGGTGGAGGCCGATTATATTTTCGTTTCACATGGTCATGGGGATCATGTGGGGGACACCATCGCCATTGCGAAGAGAACCGGCGCCATGGTTGTGGCCAACTTTGAAATCCAAACGTGGGTGAGCAACCAAGGCGTGAAAAACAGCCATCCGCTTCATATTGGCGGCGGTTTTAACTTCCCCTGGGGCCGCGTCAAACTGACCATCGCCCATCATGGCAGCGGCCTTCCGGATGGGTCCTACGGTGGCAATCCCTGCGGTTTTATCTTTTACATTCAAGGCAAGAAGATTTATCACGCCTGTGATACCGGATTGTTCTATGACATGAAATTGATTGGTGAAGAGGGGATCGACCTGGCTATTCTGCCAATCGGAGACAATTTCACCATGGGACCGGATGATAGCCTCCGGGCCTTAAAGCTGATAGAACCCAAAAAGGTGTTGCCAATTCACTACGACACCTTTGATGTGATCAAGCAAGACCCTGTGGCGTGGAAAACGAAAGCGGAAAAAGAAACCAGCGCTGAAGTGGTCCTCCTGAAACCGGGAGAGAGCATCACTCTGTAAGATTAGTCGGTTACTTTTCTATTAACGTTTTGTAAGAACAGAAAACTGGTAATAGGAACGCAATATGAACAAAAAGGCATTGGTCCCTGTGGCAGATGGGACGGAAGATCTTGAAGCAGTGGCAGTGATCGACATTTTAAGGCGTGCAGGCACCGCGGTAACCGTTGCATCCGTAACCGGCAACCTTCAGGTCAAAGGTTCCCAGGGGATTCAAATCACCACAGATTGTCTGATTTCCGATTGCACGAGCCAGGCGTATGACCTGGTCGCGCTTCCCGGCGGCCTTCCGGGTGTCGAGCATCTGAGGGATTCCAAGGAGCTGGTACAGATCCTTAATGACCAAAACGCTCAGGGACGGCTTTACGGCGCCATATGCGCCGCGCCGGCGGTGGTGCTTCAGTCCCATGGACTTCTTGAAAATAAAATTGCCACCTGTCATCCAATGTTTGCCGATCGATTAAAAAACAGGGATTCCTCAAAATCGAAAGTGATCATCGATGGTAACTGCATTACCAGTAGGGGGGCTGGCACGGCTATCGATTTCGCACTTGTGCTGGTAGAACAGCTTTGGGGGGACCAAAAACGAAAAGAGGTGGAAACGGGCTTGGCAATCGGACAATAGCGGTATATCAGGGTGTCTTCATTGTGCGATTTCGGCCATCTGCACAAGTGTTTCATCCAGCGGCAGAGGGGCAAAACCAAGGGCCCGCGCCTTGCCGATATCAAGAGAAACATCCGGGGGACGGGGTGCGCCCAGGTCAACATCCGCCTGCCGGCATGGCAGGATGCAGGCATTTGTGTACTGCAATACAGTGGCGAGTTTATGGCCGAATGCATACCTTGAAATACGTTCGCTTCCCCCGAGGTGAAAAATACCACCGGGTTGGGACATGGCCATGAAAATCCCTGAAACTGCCTGCGATACAAATAGCGGAGTCCGGAATTCGTCTTCAAACAACCGGATCGGCGTCCCCGCCGCAAGGGCTGGGCCGTCCGGCCTGACCTGAGACGGCGCCCCAGCATGGGGCCCAAAAACTAATGCCAAACGGCAAACCACCACCCGTTCATAAGCCGATATCATGGCCGCTTCTGCCTGCGCTTTCTGCTCACCGTAAACGTTTATGGGACGGACCGGGTCTGTTTCCCGGTAAGGCGGCCGCCTGCCGTCAAACACAATATCCGTAGAGGTGAACACACAGGGTATCCCTGCCGCTTTGCATAATTTTGCGAGATGTTCGCTCGCCACCACATTGATCCGATGGGCGTTTTCGGGAAACCGCTGACATTGCCCCAAATTTGATTGCGCCGCGGCATGAAGCACCGCGTCCGGTTGAAATGCATTGAACAACGCGGTTACTGCATCCAGCTGCGTCAGGTCCACCTGCCGGCTCCCCACCCCAGATAGTGTCATCGCCCTGGTTTTATACAGGCCCAGTATTTGCCAACGGTTGGCCGCCGCACAACAAATGTGCTGCCCGATGTATCCGCTGGCACCTGTTACCAGAAGTTTTTTCACATCACCCCTCAACATCCCCTATTTCTGATGTCATAAGAAATTCAGGTGGATCCAAGATAGCCTTTTTTACGGAACATTGACCCATCGTGCGTAAAAGAACCTTTTCATACTTTGCCGGGAAAGAGGGAGGCAGCTTTAACTTTAAATGGACAGTCTCCAGCCGGCTGGTGGTATCATGAAATTCCGCCGATACCTGCAGTCGTATGTTCTCAGTGGATATTTGACGTCTTTCACAAAAAGAAAGCACATAAACCCCCGCACAGGTCCCTATCGACGAAACAAAATAATCAAATGGCGACGGCGCACTGTTTTCGCCGCCTTCGTCCGAAGGCTGATCGGTACAAATGGTAAACCCTTCATAATGCGCATTTACCTTTTTTTGACCCGAAAAAGAAATGTCCATTTTCATAATTTTTTTCACCTTAATCTTTGTTTTGGAGAATCACACCCCATAGCTTCTATTTACACCGCGCGATAAAGTCAATATGCTATGGGAATAGACTAACGGCAAGTTTGCATGTATCCTGGCGTCATTTCTCCTTTTTGGACTTGATTTGTCATGTTAATTTTGACATTTAACTAGAGGATAGCGGCCAGAATCGATTCCCGTGGTTGCTGAAGAATAATGTACAGGAGGAAAAAATGCGGCTGACCATAACCAGAGCCGAAAATCTGAAACCAAAACCATCTGAAACGCACCTTGGCTTTGGTACTATTTTCACGGACCACATGTTCAAAATGGATTACGATCCGGACAAGGGGTGGCACTCCCCTCGAATTGAACCATACCAATCATTGACAATCGATCCCGCCACCATGGTGCTCCACTACGCGCAGGAGGTATTCGAAGGGCTGAAGGCATATCGCACCGCCTCCGGAAACATTCAACTGTTTCGCCCCAAAGACAACTTTAAACGGTTCAACCGCTCCTGCCGCAGGATGTGTATTCCTGAAATAGATGAGTCCTTCGTGTTGGATTGCTTGAAGGAACTTGTTCGGATTGAAAAAGACTGGGTACCCAGCGAACCTGGGACATCTTTATATATCCGACCGAATGTGATTGCCATGGACCCATATTTGGGTGTTCGTGCTTCAAAAACCTATCTGTTCTATATCATCTTCTCACCGGTGGGGGCATATTACCCGGAAGGGTTTAATCCGGTTAAAATATGGGTAACCAAAGAGTATGTCCGTTCGGTGCGCGGTGGGGTGGGAGAAGCCAAAACCGCCGGCAATTATGCGGCCAGTCTGTATGGCGGTGAAATTGCCAAAAAAGAAGGCTATACGCAGGTGCTATGGCTGGATGGGGTTGAGCAGAAGTATATCGAAGAAGTCGGTTCCATGAATATCTTCTTTGTGATTGATGATGTCGTCGTGACCCCTCAGCTCAACGGCAGTATTTTACCAGGCATTACCAGAGATTCTGTAATTTCCCTTGCAAAATCCTGGGGACTGACAGTGCAAGAGAAAAGAGTGAGCATTGATGAAATCCTGGCAGCCCATACTTCCGGCAGACTGAAGGAAATTTTCGGATCTGGCACCGCAGCGGTTATCTCCCCCGTGGGCAAATTAAAATACGAAGACCAGGTTGTTACCATCGGCGACGGTGGCGTTGGCCCAATAAGTCAAAAATTGTTCGATACCCTGATGAACATTCAATACGGTATCGATGACGACCCGATGGGGTGGGTCGAACCAATTTGAACCGCTGGTTCTCCCCCGGTACGATCATGGCTGCATTGAATTCTTTTTCCAAAAAATAAAGGAAAAGGCTTTCGTGCAGCCTTTTTTTTGGGGGCCAAGGGGCCACGCTTTTCCCCGACCACAAAAGACAGTATCAAAAAGGACGCCTTCTGTTTTAAAGGGCAAATTCGGTCCGTTTGTAATGCTGAAAAAACCACACCGATTGGAGGCAAGGCCATGAGCATATTACAACTCGTGAAAGACAGGGACCCGGAACAAAGGGAATTTCACCAGGCGGTGGGAGAAGTGGTTGAAACGGTTGCACCGTTTCTCGATCAACACCCTGAATACGCCAACGCCAAGATCCTGGAAAGGATGGTGGAACCCGAACGGGTGATTCTGTTTCGTGTCCCGTGGATGGACGACCAGGGCAATGTCCAGGTAAATCGTGGTGTTCGCGTTGAAATGAACAGCGCGATCGGGCCCTATAAAGGGGGCCTCCGGTTTCACCCATCGGTTACTCTTGGTATTTTGAAATTCCTGGCCTTTGAGCAGGTGTTTAAAAATTCCCTGACATCGCTGCCAATGGGGGGGGGTAAGGGGGGGGCTGATTTTGATCCCAAAGGGAAGTCAGACGGCGAAGTCATGCGCTTTTGCCAAAGTTTCATGTGTGAGTTGTATCGCCACATCGGACCAAACACAGACATTCCGGCCGGAGACATTGGTGTCGGAGCCCGGGAGATAGGATACCTGTTTGGCATGTATAAGAGACTGGCCAATGAATTTACCGGGGTTCTGACCGGTAAGAGTCTCAATTGGGGGGGGAGCCTGATACGGCCGGAAGCCACCGGGTACGGATCCGTCTATTTTGCGTCAGAGATGCTCGCCACACGGGACGAGACCCTCGAAGGCAAAACCTGCCTGGTTTCAGGCTCCGGTAATGTAGCACAGTTTACAACTGAAAAACTCATCGAACTGGGCGCAACGGTGGTGACCCTTTCTGATTCCTCCGGGTATATTTTCGATGAGGAAGGGATCGATCAAAAAAAGCTTGATTACGTCAAGGTACTGAAAAACCTAAAACGGGGTCGCATAAAGGAGTATGCGGATAAATATCCAAAGGCGGTTTATACGGCGGTAGACCCCTCACTGAACTTCAATCCGCTCTGGCATCATAGGGCAGACTGTGCGTTTCCCAGTGCCACCCAGAATGAAATTAACGGCACCGATGCGCAGCATCTGGTTCAAAATGGTGTCCAGCTCTTGTGCGAAGGGGCAAATATGCCAACCACCCCCGAAGGCATCGACATCTGCCTTGATAACCACCTGCTCTATGGGCCGGGTAAAGCCGCCAACGCCGGGGGGGTTGCCGTCTCTGGTCTTGAAATGTCTCAAAACAGCCAGCGTCTTAACTGGACCCGAACTGAGGTTGATAACCGATTAAAAATTATTATGAAAAATATTCACCGGAGCTGCATGGACGCCGCTGACCATTGTGGCATGGCCGGCAACTATTTGGTGGGCGCGAACGTAGCCGGATTTATAAAGGTTGCAGATGCCATGTTAGACCAGGGGCTGGTATGACCTTTTCACCGGGAAACCAAAAGAAAAGCGGCCTACCAAAGGCAGGCCGCTTTGAGAAAGCCGACAGTCAATGGGGAGCTGCATTAAACACTCAGATCAGTAGGAACCGTTGTGGGCTACGTACACCGTATTTCAGAATCAGCAGTCGGCTAAATGTGGATTTTATTTGGTGGGCCGTGAAGGAATCGAACCTTCAACCTACTGATTAAGAGTCAGGTGCTCTGCCTAGTTGAGCTAACGGCCCCTTCAATTTACGGTTGTTAAAAAACAAAGATGCCTTCTATCAGGTATGATTTAAGTTGTCAATTTGAATTCGACCCCAAAGCGTATATTCGACAGGTGCCTGTTTCAAAATAGAAGAAAAAATCATCTGGTTTTAAGGCGTTAGGCAATATGAAAAAAAATATGTCACCCCCTTCGCACCATCCTATGGGAGCACTTTTTTGGCCGCCGCTGTTAAAAGGAACCCTCATAAGGCGTTATAAACGGTTTTTGGCGGATATTGAACTCGACTCAGGCAAACTAATCACGGCCCATTGCCCCAACACCGGCAGTATGGCAGCGTGTGCTGAACCGGGGCGACCGGTTTATGTTTCCCAATCCGATAATCCGAAACGAAAACTGAAATATACGTGGGAGATGATTGAAATGCCAACCTCCCTGGTGGGTGTCAACACCAACGTTCCCAACCGACTGGTGTATCATGCCATTAAAAGTGACATGATCCCGGAATTACAGGGATATGACCTGGTAAAACGGGAGGTGCCCATTGGTAACCGGACACGCATCGATCTGGCATTGGCCAAAGGGGACGCAACCTGTTATGTGGAAATAAAAAATTGCACCCTTGTCACAGACGGCATTGCAAGATTTCCAGATGCTGTTACAGAACGGGGGCGAAAGCATCTTATAGAACTCCAACGGATGAAGGAGACGGGTGCCCGGTCGGTCATTTTTTTCTTCATCCAACGGATGGATGCCACCGCATTCAGGCCCGCGGACGATATCGACCCACAGTACGGCAACGCCCTGCGGTCCGTACTTGACCAGGGGGTCGAGGCTCTGGCCTACGATGTTTACATTGATATTAAATCAATCCGTATCCATCGCCCGGTACCCATTGTAATTTAGCACATGGCCACTTCCTGTAACGGCAGAATCATGCTAACTACTGCTTTCTTTCAAAAGAAAGGAATCCGAAGCCCGTTTTTTTGACTTTATCCAGAAATTCAAGTAACATACTGACAACACTAAATGACACATTGGTTCATAATCCCTTTTTACATCGGGAGTTTTTCATCTTAACGACTTGAATTTCCTCCATTTGATGACGTAATGCCAAGTTCAACATTTAAAAAACTTTTATCAAAACCGGAAGATCTGACACGTATACTGGATAATCTCAAAGAAGGTATCGTGGCCCATGACCTGAAACGACGAATTTTTTTCTTCAACCGGGAGGCCGAAAGGATCACTGGATACAGCCGCTCAGAGGTATTGGGGAAAGACTGCCACGAAGCATTTGGTAGGCCCTTTTGCGGAAACGAATGTTCCTTTCTTTCTGAAACACCGGTGTTCGATCACCATCGTGAATACCAAACCGCCATCACGACCCGTAAGGGTGACAATCGCCTCGTCGAAATGTCTGTCACCATGATGTTTGATGAGGCAGGGCATCCGTTCGGTGTCCTTGCAGCCATCAAGGACGTTACGGATCTTTTTCATCTCCAACGGGCAGGCAGTGACATAAACCGGTTTGCCAACATCATCGGCTGTGATGTCAAGATGTTGAACATCTTTAAGCAGATAGAAGATCTTTGTGACTACGATTACCCGGTCCACATTTCGGGAGAAACCGGCACGGGCAAAGAGCTTGTTGCCTCTGCCATACACAGTAAAAGTCACCGTGCCGCCAAACCATTTGTACCCATCAATTGCGGCGCCTTACCGGAGGGACTTATTGAAAGCGAGCTTTTCGGTCATGTCAAGGGGGCCTTTTCAGGTGCCATCCGGGATAAAAAAGGGCGTTTTGAACTCGCAAACGGCGGCACCATTTTTTTGGACGAAGTGGCGGAATTGTCCAAGCACATGCAGGTAAAGCTGCTGCGCTTTTTGCAGGAACAGACCTTTGAAAAAGTGGGGGGAGAACGTTCCCTCACCGTGGATGTCCGTGTTATTAGCGCCACCAATAAAGATTTGAAAAAAGAGGTTAAAAACAATCGGTTTCGGGAAGATCTCTACTATCGGCTAAATGTCATCCCGATCCACATCCCCCCCCTGCGGGAGCGACGGACCGATATTCCCCTACTCGTTGATCACTTTCTCCATGAAGCGGCGTTACGGCACGACCAGAAACAGTTTGCAATGTCCAAAGCGTCTTTATCGCTAATGCTGGACTACCCGTGGCCCGGAAACGTCCGGCAGCTTCAGAATACGATTCAATACACCATCGTAAAATGTAACGGCCATAAGATATTGCCGGAGCATTTGCCCATAGAGTTCAAAGAATTCGATGCCGTCTCTTGCCGATGTCCGCGTCGCCAGAAACTGACCATCGAGGCGGTTACGACCGCCCTTCAAAAATCCGGGGGCAACAAGGTCAAAGCGGCCAAAGAATTGGGAGTGGGTCGGGCCACCCTTTATCGGTTCCTGGCCAGCCACCCGAACGCCCTCCCCGACCCGCAGTGAGACTGTTCTTTTTTGGAATCATAGAAAATTCGAATGATTGACACACCTCAATGGCTATAGTAATGGCTTACAGAATTATAATTGGCTCCATGCGACCCGTAACTTAAGGAGTTCTTCGTGAAAGTTGTTATTGTGGGGGCGGGTGAGGTCGGCTTTCATATTGCCAGCCGCCTCGCCTTTGAGAACAAGAATGTCGTTGTGATTGATAAAGACCCCAATGCCATTCGGCGCATCTCCGATAATATTGACGCCCAGGTGATTGTGGGGACCGGCAGCAGCCCCATAGTGCTTGAGGAAGCGGGTATCAAAGAAGCGGAAATCTTATTGGCCGTAACCGACAGCGATGAAACAAACCTAGTGGCTTGTTTAACCGCCGATATTTTATCCCCTGCTACCCGGAAGCTGGCACGGGTTCGTAACGCAGACTTTGACAATTATCACGAAACACTTCGTGAAAACGCCCCGCATATTGACACGATTATCAACCCGGAAATCGAGGTGGTAAAAACAATCGACCGGCTTATGAGTGTGCCAGGTGCAGTGGATGTGGGCGAATTCGCCGATGGCCGCATAAAATTCATTGGTATCCGTTTAGATGAAGGCTCCCGCCTGGCGGGTTTAAGGTTATCAAAGCTCCCCTCTATCATCAGCGAAAGTCGGCCGCTAATCGCCGCCATCATTCGTAATGAGGAACTGATTATTCCCCATGGTGACAGTAGAGTTCTTCCCGGGGACCTGATCTATTTTATCTGTGAAGAAAGCAATCTTGCCGACACGCTGGAGCTGTTCAACAAATATGCCGACCCCTTAAAGCGGCTTATCATCGTGGGCGGAGGCCGCATCGGCTATCGCCTTGCCGCACAATTTGAAAACAGGTCGGTGCATACCAAACTCATCGAAAAGGATGCTGCCCGATGCTCTCAACTTGCTGAAAAGCTGAATCGTACGGTGGTGATCCACGGAGACGGCTCTGACCAGGAATTGCTCGCCGAAGAAAATATACAGGACGCGGATGTGGTCATTCCACTGACCAAAGACGAAGAAACCAATATTTTAGTATCGCTTCTAGCAAAAAAAATGGGCGCCCGAAAAGCCATTGCCCGGATCAACAAGTTCAGTTATTTCCCCCTGATGAGCACCATTGGGCTTGATCAAATCGTCAGTCCCCGCCTGTCTGCCATCAATACCATCTTGCAGCATGTCCGGCGGGGCAAGGTCCTGTCAGCCATTTCAATCAAGGGCGAGCAGGCAGAAGTCCTTGAGGCTTTAGCCCTTGAAACATCTGATATCGTTGGAAAACCGCTAAAGAACGTTGGAATGCCGAAGGGGTCCATTTTGATCGGTATTCTTCGCCAAGACACTGTTATGATACCCTCCGGCAACAGTGTGATCGAACCAGGAGATCGCATCGTGCTATTTGCCCGTCGCGAGGCTGTCCCCAAAATTGAAAAGATTCTGGCAGTTAAACTGGAGTTCTTTTAATGCGCTGGCGATATATTCTTCAGGCGGTCGGCATTTTGACCCTTTTTCTGGGGCTCACGATGCTTCTTCCTTTAGGAGTCAGCCTATATTTTAAAGATTCGAGCATCGCCCCTATCACGAAATCGCTCCTGATCACCATCCTGTCCGGCGGATGCATGTTCTTTGTCTTTCGGTGCCCCCAAACGGAATATATGAGCCAGCGGGAAGGCATGGCCATTGTTGCCGTTGGATGGACGGTCGTTGGTCTTTTCGGCGCCCTGCCGTTTTTTTTCTCTGAACACTTTTTAACGTTCACCGACGCCTTTTTTGAATCGGTTTCCGGCTTTACTACTACCGGTGCTTCGGTGCTGACCAACATCGAGGCTACCCCAGAAGGACTCCTGCTCTGGCGCAGCTTTATTCAATGGTTGGGCGGAATGGGCATTATCGTGCTGTCCATTGCCATTTTGCCCTTCCTCGGGGTGGGAGGGATGCAACTTTACAAGGCAGAGGTACCAACGCCGGTTCCCGACAAGCTAAAACCCAGAATTCGAGATACGGCCATGACCCTGTGGAAGGTGTATGGGGCCATGACCATCATTGAAACGATTCTGCTTGTTATTGGCGGGATGAGTTTTTTCGATGCCCTGTGCCATACCTTTACAACCCTTCCCACCGGGGGATTTTCAACAAAAAATACTTCCGTTGCTCACTTTGACAGTGCGTATATCGATAGCGTAATCATCCTGTTCATGGTGGCAGCCGGTATCAACTTCTCCCTGCACTATCAAATGCTGAAAGGAAAACCGCTGATCATGTGGCGTGATTCAGAGTGCCGGTTTTATCTGGCAACGGTTTGCATTCTTACACTTATAGTAAGCGTCAACATCTACGGGAACGGTTATGGGCAACTGGGACGCGCGTTAAGGGATGGCGCCTTTCAAGTGGTATCCATACTTACCACAACCGGTTTTGCCACCGCAGATTACGAAACATGGCCGGCCATGAGCCAAATCATTCTGCTGCTGTGTATGTTTTTGGGGGCCTCAGCCGGCTCCACGGGCGGCGGCATGAAATGCCTTCGGATTATGCTCTATTTTAAATACTGTTATAAAGAGCTCTTTTCACTTATTCATCCCCATGCTGTGCGACATGTAAAAATCGGCGGCAAAGCCATTCCCTCTGATGTTATGCGCAGCGTACTAGGGTTTCTTGGCTTGTATATGGGCCTTTTTGCCTTTTGCACGGTACTGCTGGCTGCTCTGGACGTTGACTTTGTCACCTCATTTGCCGCCGTAGCCGCCTGTATCGGCAATATTGGGCCTGGGTTTGGCACGGTCGGTCCTGTTGAAAACTTTGCAAACATCCCCATACTGGGCAAATGGCTGCTGGCATGGTGCATGCTGCTCGGTCGCTTGGAGATCTACACTGTCATCATCTTTCTGGTGCCCGAATTTTGGCGGAAATAAATCCGTTTTCCAATATTCCGGACATACAGACAATTTTCTAGATATTTTCTTCGGAATTTGGTTTATGATCATGATCATCTCACCTCTCAATTTCCAATTTTTAACCCGCCGATCGGCATGGTACTATATGATATTATTAAAATATATCTATAACCGACTTTCATATTGCCTATAATATCGACAAATGGTATAGATTTTCTATTGACACGGGCCAATATTCGAGTTAATTAGCCATTTCTTTTGCCGGGCCGTTAACTCAGTCGGTAGAGTATCTGCCTTTTAAGCAGAGAGTCGCTGGTTCGAGCCCAGCACGGCCCACTTCATGCGTCCCCATCGTCTAGCCTGGTCCAGGACACCGGCCTTTCACGCCGGCAACAGGGGTTCAAATCCCCTTGGGGACGCCACAGAGTAATCAAGAGGTTATCCATCATAGGATAACCTCTTTTTTGTTTTAAGAAACAACTATTTCCCCTATGCTTGAACGTTTTTCAGAAATTTTCCCCGGAAAAATCATGTGATAGGCAGATCCAGGTGTGAGGGGGCAGCGGATAACACCCAGCCCTTGAAACAACATAGCCCCTAACTTGGGGCCATCTATTGCCCAGGCACCTTACAAACCGGATATAATTGCACCATAAAGGTTGCTTAAACACTTTGAGGAAGGTATTAAGAGTCTGAAACTCTTTCTCTTTTTGCCTGATTTCTCCAGAACCTTTTAAAGACATATAATCAAAATGTTAAAATAGCCTTTTTAAATCCATTTTTGATGATAACCAAGAAAACAAATAATAAAAGGTTTAAAGAATACAATGAATAAAGCCCTGCTTCTCAACTTTGAAGAAGCCTTAGAATTGACGCTGCAACACGTAAATCCCTTGCCCCCAGTTCAAGTTGCATTAATGGATGCGTTGAACCAGGCACTTTCAGAAGATATTTATGCCAAAGTTGATTCCCCTTCCATTGATGCCTCATTGAAAGATGGATATTCTATTATTTCAGAAGAAGTGGCGGGGGCTTCTCCCGAAAATCCTGTTTCGCTTAAATTAACAGGCAGTATTGGCGCTGGCGATGACGTGGGCGTTCAAGTGGTACCCGGAACAGCCGTAAAAGTGTTGACAGGTGCAAGGATACCGGCCGGCGCAAATGCGGTCGTTTCTGAAGAATTTACCGACGTTAACAATGAAATCGTTACGATATACAAAGATGCGGAACCGGGCCGGAATATTTTGCCCAAGGGAAGTGATGTGGCAAAGGATCAGCTCGTGGCCGAGAAAGGGAGTTCAATGGTCCCTGGCCTAATTGGTCTTCTGGCCGCTTCAGGGCATAATCGCATCAATGTTGTTCGCAGTCCTTTGGTGGCGATTATTGCTACCGGTAACGAGGTGATTGCGCCGGGGCAACCCTTACCATCTGGAAAGCTCTATGCCAGCAATATGGCCACCCTCGGTAGTTGGTGCCAGCGGTATGGGATGCGCACACAACTCGATGTGGTCAGGGATGATCCGGATAAAATTCATCGGATGCTCGATAACTATTTGGAAGTCGCTGATGCCATTGTCACCAGCGGTGGCGCATGGACAAGTGAAAGAGATATGGTTGTTCATATATTGAAACGACTGGGCTGGAAACAGGTCTTTCATAGAATCCGTATGGGACCGGGAAAAGCAGTGGGATTCGGATTATGGAACGAAAAACCCGTCTTTATACTCCCCGGTGGCCCGCCATCCAATCTGATGGGATTCCTGCAGATTGCCCTGCCAGGGCTTCTGAAACTGGCCGGTTACAGGTATCCGGGATTGCCCTTGATTCAGGTGCAACTAACAGCCGATCTCAAGGGACGATCCGCGGACTGGACGCAATTTCTGTATGGTACCCTTGAGCCAGGTAAAACCGCTCCCATGTTCCACGCATTGAAGGACAAGAGCCGTTTGCGTTCCATGGCAGAAGCCCAGGCAATTGTGGCTATCCCGAAAGGGGAAGCCATTCTTCATGCCGGTTCTGTCGTACCAGCGCAATATTTACTATAAACTCAGAAAACGCCTAATAATGAAGTCGGCCAGCCCCTCAACATCATTAATATCAAAATTCGAAACGCCCAAGTCTACTGGCATATCCGACATTACAGCGATAAGTGTGTTTTTTGTCCCTTTCGTATGAAGCGGAGACTGGTGCACAGCACTCCGAAAGACCTCGATCTGCGGTTTGCCCGCCCGTTTATAGCCTTCCGTTATGACAATATCCATATCATCAAAAAACTTCGCTACGAGATCGTCCAATTCAATCTCTTCTGCAACATCCTTAATCAATGAAATTTTCCAAGGGGATGAAATCGCTACCGTCTGTGCGCCCGCGTGCTTGTGACGCCAACTGTCCTTGCCTTCGTGATCGATGTTAAACCCATGGGTATCATGTTTGACCGTACCCACACGATATCCTCTTGATATTAAAACCGGAATCAACTTTTCCAGAAGCGTCGTTTTACCGCTGTTCTTTTTGCTCACTATAGAGAGAATGGGAGGTGCCATGGCAATTTCCTAAGGTCAATTTGTTTTTAGCTATTCGGTTTGAGTATGAACTTTACAACCTCACAGTTGCCAGAAATCGCTTTGAGTATAGATTCCTGAGCCGCTTCGAGAGGGACATTCCGCGTGTAAGGGAGGACCTCCTTGTATTTTTTTTGGCCCATCATCTCGATCACTTCTTCAAATTCCTCATTCTGATAAAGGGAACTACCGGTATAAACCGCTTCTTTCATAGCAAAGGTAACGCCAGGCATTTTAAATCCCATGTTCATACCAACATTTACATAGTTTCCGCCAACCGCAATCGCGTCGATGGTCCCTTCGAGCCCGCTCCAGTGGCCGGAGGTTTCAAAGATGGCATCATACCCGTTGCCACCGGTTGCAGCCATGATTTTTTCCTGGAAGTCCGAATCACTGGCATTAAAGACCTCGTCAACAAAAGAAAAGGTTTTTGCTTGCGCGATCCGGGCGTTATCTACTTCTGTCAGCGCTACGTATGTCGCCCCGAGAATTTTGGCATTCAGTGCGCAGAATACACCAATGCCGCCACCGCCACTGACCAGGACGAACTTAGTGGCTTCCGTCACGCGGCCCTTACGTTTAACCGCATGATAGGTGATGGCAAGGGGTTCCACCAGCGCGCCTTCATCGGAACTCACACCTTCAGGCAATTTGTATACTCTATGGGGTTTTACTTTACAATACTGCGCATAACCGCCGTTAAATCCTTCAGCCAGCCCGGGGGATTCTGTCCAGATTTCCGGGCATAGATGCGACATGCCCTTTAGGCAAAATTCGCATTTGAGGCAAGGATCGAATTCATTGCAGACCACTAGATCGCCAACTTTCAGCTCACTTTGCCCGGCGTCTAGGATAGTGCCTGTGAATTCATGGCCGAGAACGAGTCCTGTGGGTGCGCCGTTTTCCCAGTAATGATGAATGTCGCTGCCGCATATACCGGCGGATTCTACCTTGAGGATGACATGGTAGCCGTCCGGTTCCGGGTCGGGGATCTCTTTGATTTGCAGGTTGCGAACACCTTCCAATACAATGGCTTTCATAAAGCAGCTCCTTTTTAGAAATTTTTATTGAAAATTCGCTTCTTTTCTTGATGAAAAGTAGCTTCTTCTATATTAAAATTTATCTCATAACCTGAAGGATGAAACGAGATCATGAAACTTACACAGGAAGAACTGCTCCGGTACAGCAGGCAGATGATGATCCCGGAAATAGGGGAAGAAGGCCAGCAAAAGCTGAAAGATGCAAAAGTGATGGTGGCCGGCGTTGGAGGTCTGGGGTCCATTTCATCCTATTATTTGGCGGCTGCGGGAATCGGTCATTTGACAATCGTTGATAAAGATAACGTCGACTGTAGCAATTTAAATCGCCAGATTATTCACTGGACCGATGATATCGGCCAAGGAAAAACCAATTCAGCGATTCGGAAACTCCAAAATCTCAACCCGAACTGTTCGATCCGAGCGATTCAGGCCGAAATCACAGAAGTTAATTGTCAGGAACTCATCGGAGATTGCACTGTCATTGTGGATGCAATGGACAACATGAAGACCCGGAGAATCCTGAATGTCGCTTCCATCAAAAATAAAATCCCTTACATATACGGCGGCGTGCACCAACTCAATGGCCTGGTGTCTGTTTTCATACCGCAAAAAACCCCATGCTTGGAGTGTGTTTTTCCCTTAGACACAGCCGCGTCGGATTCGGCGCCATCGGGAATTCTGGGGCCGATACCGGGCGTTATTTCCTGCATTCAATCAATAGAGGCCATTAAACTGATTCTGGGTTATAAGGAACTGTTAACCGGGAGAATGATACGATTTTGCGGGTACGATATGCGCTTCATGGAATTCAAAATCGAAAAAGATCCCCAATGTCCGGTATGCGGCAATTCCTGATTCTATTCGCCACAAATGCTGCGTGCGTTATTGCGCCTTAGCGTCTTCGGGCCTTATTCAATGTCTTAACCGGCCCTGCGCCATAATTGTTCCGACTCGTATGGGAAGAACAGGGACCTGAACCCATGCTCGTTTACACTGTTTTCATAGGCAGGTACGACGTGCATATGCAGGTGCTCATGTTGCTTCCCTGAATATGAACCTTCATTAAAACCGAAGGAAAACCCCGAAGGAATCAGTTTTGGTGTCTGTTTGAGAAAATCAATGGCCAACCTGCATCGTTTGATCACCTTGATGTCCCATTCCTTCGCAATCGCAATATAATGCTCATATCTGGCAATAAGATCATTTTTATCGAACTGTTCCGAAAGGATTCTATTGGCAACATTTCGAAATTGTAGAAATTCTTCGTCTGTTAAATCGAAAATACTTTCACTGTGCACGATGGGAAGAATTAAAAAATGTCCGGCATTCTTGGGGCAGGTATCAAGGATTGCCACATGGAAATCATCACGATAAAAAATATTGTGAACATTTTTCTCGATGATTTCGCAAAACGTGCAATGATTCATGCTGACAGCTTTCTTTGACGGCGCCAGAACGCCACAACTCTTTTTATTAGGCATACGGTATCCGCGCATCAATCAAACTTACCTTTCTCGGGAACCTGAGTTAATTTTTGCATTTGTCTAAACCGAATTGCCCCCTGAAACATTGGGTAAAAATTTATCAAGCGTCTGCATGAAAGAGGCCGGCGACGTGGTGACAACTATCGTATCGAGAGGAACCTTGACCACAATGACTTTGTGGGGGATGTTGGAATCAAAGAAGAGACTGTCCCCTTGTTTGAGGCGAACCACATCCGCTTCCAGGTGTACCTCCATCTCACCTTTCATCACGTAAAAAACCTCTTTGCCCTCGTGAGGAACAAGTTCTTGTCCCAGTTTTTTACCAATATAATGAGAAAAATATACGCCAACCGTCTCCTGGTCATGGCCGCCAGCCAACAACTCGATGTAACTGCCAGCGCTGTCGTAAAAAATCTTTTTACGATCACTGGCCCGTACAACGCTAAACTTGCCGGGAATTTCATGAAATAGCCGTGCAATATGGACACCCAGGGCATTCGAAATCTTGTTAAGCGTTGATAGCGATGGATTGGCGATTCCGCGCTCGACCTGGCTGACATGACTGATGGTCAGGTTGGTTCTTTCGGCGATGTCCGCGATATTCAGCCCGTTTTGTTTACGAAGGTCTCTGATTGTTTTGCCTACATCAAATGCCATATTTCCTCTAACTCAAATTGCGCAAGCGTTTTATTCATCATCTTATCATACGCTTTAACACAACCATTTATGAAAGGTTGGACCGCCTCCCATCGAGGCGATCCAACCTGACTTCCTAACAACCCAGCTTCTTAAATGGACTGCGTCTGTCATCCTCCCGCCGGTCATCCCCCATGGTCCATGAAGATGATGAACGAAATCTCAATATCCTTCTCACCTGAAGTACAGATCAGGGAGTTACGAAAATTTCTACCCAATGAGACGCCATTGACAATGGCCATCAGGTTTCGTTGCCTTAGCTTACTGCCAAGGCCTTCACCATAGGTATCAGACAGGATATCGATAAGGCCCTGAACCGTCGCATCGGAAGGACAGGTCACTTGAAGCCTGCGGGGCGCAACCCGCTCGTCAACATACATGAGAAATCTTACTTTGACGTTAAGATCGAACGCCGCCCCTCCCTGGGATTCCTGGACATTTGTGGGAGTCGAAGGCTTTTGGGAAGTATTCATAATAAAAAACTCACAATGCAAATGGAAAGTTAAGAGATTACAGGTAACCGTAGGCCGGAATTTACCATCCCAGCTCTCAAGATTAACCCCCCACTGAGTATTAATAGACTCGCAACCACATAGAAGAAACGAATGTCCACCACGTCAGGCACAATGGCACATAAAATAAAGATGGCCAGCGGTGCCAGCATCCCCCCTTGGATACCCCACCGAACGAAAGAAGGAGAAAGTAGTAATCGTACCGACAGGGCAGCGGTACTCCCCGTCTCCTTGACGATTTCCAAGAATGACGCCAACACGACGAGTGTTACGATGAGAATGACGATATTGATGTAGGCCATCAGCTGAAATTCTGCAACGCCAATCGTTGTGGGAAACGCCAAAGAAATCAGGACGAAAAGCGCTATGCCCGCATTTAACGCAGAAAAGAAGAAAAGTGCGGGCAGCGCGGAGGTATTCCAGAGCGGAATGCTATTATTAACGGCCAACAATAGTCCGGGTTCGACCAATACCAATAGTGCAAAAATGGCAGCCACCAGGCCGAGGCCCTTTCCCAGAGCGGATGCCTGTAGCCACGGCAGCAAACCATATGCCAGGCTCAGAATAACGAATATGGTCAGGATATACGATCCCCGAACGAGCCATGAGGTTTTCCACGTCGAGCGAGTGGTGAAAAGCCGAAAAGCCCGTAACGGCGACCCTAAATCAAGAAGCAGCATGAACGCACCGATCGATACCAGTATGGGCCCAATAAAAACACCGATGCGCGCCGGATCAGTTAACTTGTCCATAAAAAGCATAATGAAACTGAACAGAAATGTTCCTGCGCCTAATCCGGCCAGAAAAATGTACAAAACGACCCACCAGCCCCAGTGTGTTTGAACCTCTGGTTTTATCATCACGTTACGGGGCGATTTGGGATCGATTGACGTCATATCTTGTGTTATCATGGTATTCCCTCCATTCACTCTATGGCAAGTAGAACACAGAGGGGTCCGTACCCAACTCCGGTTCAAGTTGGTAGCCTTTGCGCTCAACAACCAGTTCCATCATCTCTTCGCGGGGGCCGAAAGTGCGGGCCTTGGTGATGCAATTTTGAACACAAGTGGGCACCACGCCCCGCTCCAACTTCCCGGTTGAAAAACAGAAATCGCATTTGTCGATAACGCCGATGGGCATTCCATCTTTTTTCGCCTCTTCAAATGGTGTAAGCGTTTTCCCAAAATAGCCTTCTTTGCTGCTCACCGGGTAGCGTGCCCCATAGGGGCAGGCCATGGCGCAGGCCCGACAGCCGATGCAGATATCTTTGTCAACCACCACGATGCCGTCCTCTTCACGCTTGCGGGTGGCGCCGGATGGGCAAACATCCACACAGGCCGGCGACTCACAGTGCATGCACAGCATCGGGAGACTGACCCTCATTACATTTGGAAATTTTCCGACCTCTTTCCGCATCACTTTTGACCGGGTAACCCCCGGCGGGGTCCCATGTTCTGCTTTACAGGTCGTAACACAGGCTTGGCAGCCCACACAGCGCTTTAAATCGATAACCATTGCGTAACTCATTTCAATCCTCCTATGCCTTGGTCACTTTCACCTTGACGCACTGATCAAAATTGGCGCTGAGATGGGACAGGCGCTTGACACCTTTACATTCAATCAGGTGATTGATAGGACACCCCTTGCCCTTGGCAATGGGCAGATAATCTGACTTGGTCCCCCAGTGTCCGCCGGCAACCGCCAGTACCTCCGGATGGATGCCTTCGACGACGACCAGATTCCCATAAACCTTATAACCGTTTTGGGCCTCGAGTTTGACACGGTCCCCGGTCTTCAGGCCTTTGGCCTTGGCTGTGGCGGAATTTATTTCAATGTTGTAGGCATAAGGATCCAGCTCATTGAGTTCGTTCAGCCAGGGAATTTCATTCGTCCAGGTATCGACGCTCCAGGCGTTGGTATAGTAAAGGGGGTGCAGGTCATACTCAGGATCGGTAACGTAATGGTCCTTACAGGGGACCCAATCCGGCAACGGCTGGTACTCTGAGATGTCCCAGGGGATGTCGGCCTCTTCAACGGCAGCGGCAACGTTCTTCCCAGCCTCCATTTGGTGATCCCAGTAGAGTGGGAGGCGAGCATCGGTATAAGGATAGAGGTAGACTTCGTCCACCGATCGTTTCCAGGTTAACACCCCATTTTTTTTGAACCATTCCAGATCGTATTTCGGGCCGAACCAATCCTTGTAAATGCGATCGATGATGTCGGTGCATTGGTAACGCGTGTCCGGGTCCAATGCATTCTCACCGGTAAGGCCGTATATGGCGTTAAAAACTTCATTGAACATGTCTTTCACCCCCAGACGCTCCGCAAGCTCCAGGAAGATGTCCAAGCCACCGGGGGCATCATCTCGCGCGGGAACAACCGGCTGGCGAATGGGATAGGCCCAGGGGGTGGAAAGCAGACCGATCGTATGATGGTTCATGGCACCGTTGGGGGGAAGGTCAAAGCGTTCAAGGAAATGGGCTTCCGGTATATAGAGGTCAGCGAAGTAGGAGCTGTCGTTCAGGTAATGATCGCACATGATGATGTATTTGTAGGTCAGCAAAAGCTCGGCCATCTCGTCGTTGTTTCCCCAGTGCTTCAGCGGGTTGCTGGCATAGGCCAAAAGCACATCGCATCGCTGTTGTTTGAGCGGCTCGGGATCGAGCTGACATGGAACGTTGAAATGTGGATCGTTGTGGTTAAACGGCATGATATGGAACATCGACATATCGTTGAAGTCATATTTAAGAGGGGTGTAGGCATGCTCGTAAAGCGAATCGGGAAAGGGTAGTACCATGGTCGTCGCCTCTAACATGTGCTCCTTCTCCCAGGTGGCAGGATAAAACTTGGGGCGTCCGGTTTCGGGGAAACCGTTGCAGGCAGGGGCGAAACCGACCAAGCCGCCGGGAACATTCTGCGCACCGACGAGGGTATTGAGATTTTGGATAGCCCACATGTCATGCCAGCCGTTCTTGTGCCGGCAAACGCCAGAAAAACAATCAGCGGCAACCGGGCGATAGGGAAACTCCTTGCCGTCAATCACAATGGTGCCGCCGATGTTTGCGGTCTCACCGAACTCCTTGGCCACTGCACGAATTTTTTTGGCCGGAATGGTGGTTTCTTTTTCGCCGAACTCCGGCGTATACTTCTTCAGCCCCTCGATGTAAAGCTGAAAGCCGGTGGCGCAGGTTTTACCGTTCACCTCGTAAGCGCCCTCAAGAGCGACATCCTTAATAGAGGGGTCATCAAAGACTTTGGCCGTGCTGTCGGAAAGATCCCAGACAAAGGGCTTTTGGGATTCGGCATCCCTGGCAAAGCGTTTTGTATCCGGATCTACCAGATAGGTACCGTTGGTATATTTCTTGAGGAAGGCCCGGTCGTAGATGCCCAACTCATGGACGAGGACATAGGCGAATGATTGGGCCAGCGCGCCATCGCTGCCAGGGCGCACGGGCAGCCAGATGTCAGCCTTCTCGGCACTGGCACCCATACGCGGGTCAGCAACTATCAAACGGGAGCCCTTGGCGCGCGCATCGGCGAAACGACGCACGGTCATGTTAAACCCGTGGCGGGTCGCCGTGCCGGCGTTCATGCCGAACTGGATGAGGAGCTTGTTGTAATCATAGTCCGGGCAGGAGTTGCCGGTCCCGTTGAAGAAATTGGACAGGTTGTGAATGCCGGCCCCGCAGATGTCGGGGTAATGAAACTGGCCACCCAGAACCGTCTGGAAGAGTTGGAGGCCAAACATCCCCGTAATGGTATTGGTAATAAAAAACTGGAACATCACGGAGCGTGGATTTTTGGCGTATGCCTCACCAAGCTTTTCCGCGGCCAGACTGTAGGCCTCCTCCCAGCTGATCTCCACCCACCCCGGGTCGATACCGATGCCTTTCTTGGGATTGGTACGCTTCATCGGCTTGGTTTTACGGTTTGGGTCGTAGAGCATCATCATGCCGGTGGCCCCCTTTGCACAGACGCGGCCTTCGCCTACGGGGGAGTCCGGGTTGCCCTCGATATTGACGACGACACCGTCGACAACGTGGACCCGGATGGCACAGCAACAAAAGCACATGTTACAGACGGTTGGAATCCAAACATCATTTTTTACCGCTGGAGCAGTCATTTTTTATCTCCTTAATACGGTTTAGTAGGGTTTATTATTAAATTAAAATTTAGTTTTTTTTAATCACATTTGATTTTAATGTCAATGCAATAATTTAACCAATACTACATATTTGATTGCACCGAAAACAGGGCAATCCATTATTTCCCAAAGGGACATTTTGGAAAAGTGCAGGCATTACAGTTAAGGCAGAAACCGCCTTCAGCCATTGCCGCCAAGTCCTGCCGGGTAATCTCCTGGCCAGCCAGAACCCTTGGCAGGAGCAAATCCAGGCTGGTAACCTTGAAAAAGAGAGCACAAGCAGGAACGCCGATGACTTTCGCATTTTGGATCCTGCCCAAAAGCATCATGGCGCCGGGAAGTATCGGTGCGCCATACAGGGCGTCAACCAATCCGGCCCGATTCAGTCCGTTACGGGTCTGGTCATCCGGATCAACAGACAGGCCGGCAGTGGTGATGATGAGATCCGCCCCCTCACGTGTCATTTGTTTAACCGCCTTAGATATGGCATCCGCGTCGTCATTCACTATTTTAGAACAAACGACTTCACAGTTTAATTTCTCCACCTTACTCTTGATAATCGGTTGAAATTTATCTTCGATCAGCCCCAAGTAGACTTCGGTTCCGGTAACGAGAATTCCCACCCTGGCAGGTTTTAGAGGAAGCACTTGGAGCAGGGCACCTTGGTTGAGGCAGGCGATGGCAAGCTCAAAATGCTCGCGCGCCAGATAAAGGGGGATAGCACGACAGGCAGCGAATGCCTTGTCCTTTTCAACCAGGATGTTGTTTTGACGGGTGGCACACATAACGTTTGGCACCAGATTGAAATCATGAAGCATTTCACCATCAATCTGCAGAAGCCCGTCTTCTTTCGCATAAAAATCGATCTTGCCTTCCTGTGGCGGCGTTTTATAATAAACGCCGGCACCGGCCATTTTCTCCGCAAAGGCCAGGGCGGCATCGTTTTCATGCATCCATTTTTCAGTATTAACGCCTGAACCTTCGATATATATCGAGGACCTTCCCATTTGCTGCAAACGGCAGACATCGCCGGCATTGATCACCTGGCCAAAATGAACCGCCGGGCCTTTGCTTTCTCCTTTAACAATACGGGTCATATCATGGAGTGCGCGGCGCCCCACCGACTGCTCAACAGGAACTGCCTTTAATTCACCCGGAAATTCTGCATTGCACAATCCGGCTTCGGCCAGATACGGATTTTCACCCTGGCAGCTCCTGCAAATGGCACCGTCAAGCGACGGATAGGCCTCTTGACACAAGGGACAGACCTTGATGCCGGTCATGTGTTTTTTCCGCACGACCTGCTCTTTAAGAACAATCGGTGCAAGCATCAATATGCCGTCTCCGGCCTGTTTGATTTCGTCGAAAAGTTTCTCCGTGTCCTGTTCCTGTTTTGCTTTGAGCTTTAAAAACCAGGCTTCAATTTCAGGAAATTTTTTTAACTTCTCAACAGCAATGGATGCCCGCCACCCCTCTCCTGTGTGTTTGTCATAAAGACTCACCGCATATTTCCCAAGGTTCATAACCCGCATCCACCCATTACCGGTACTACACAGGGTTAACAGCTGAACTGCATCGGGGAGGCATTTTTTAGTCTCCACAATTGCTTCAAACAGCGTTCCTTCCGGCATCTTTCGTTTTACGGCCTCCACCATAAAGCCCCCGATGAGAAGCCCGGGGGCCGGATAACCGTGAAAGGACCGTGCAATTTCCTTGAATTCTTCAAACGTATATGTACCGATGTTCATTTCTTACTTTCGTCCTAAACAAAACCAGGGGATTACCAGATGTTGTCCCCACGTAAAATTGCCTCACTCCCCAGATCGGCAAAAATGGACTGCCCCACCAGAATGGTATTTTCCTCGCTGGCCAGCCAGACGGAAATGCCAGCAGTCTCATGGGGCTGGACCGTATGCTGCTGATGGGGGATCACCTGTGGATGCGTATCATAGACCCACTGCTTTATGGGGGAATCGTCCGCAAGGACATCCTTCGTGAGAGGTGTTTCCACAATCCCCGGATGAACACAGTTCATAAGGATCCCCATCCCTCCCCACTCCGGCAGGATAGCCATGCGGCGCGTCCAGCGGACCGCTGCAACCTTTGAAGAGGCATAAATCAGTGGGTCTTCATGTTCGATCTTCGCCAGGGTAGCGGCAATCTCCAGGGCCTCCTCCTCCCTGCCCTGCAAGCACAGATCAACCATGATGGGGTCATGGGCGTACAGGGAGCTTCGTGAAGCGCTTGTCACGACACGGGGCGCCTTCGATTTTTCCAAAAGCGGCTTCACCCCTTCGACGGCTGCGACCAGCCCGAAAAAATTGACCGCGAGCGTAACCGGTTCCGAAACACCAAGACCGGCGTAGGTAATGATTCCGTCAACGTATCCGGGAGCAATTTCCTTGACCTTGGCCGCCATTTCATCACGCCCCTCTTTATTGCTCAGATCACAGACCACATCGCCACCGTCCCGATCCACCCGGATAACCCGGTCACCTTTTTTTTCTATCAGGTTAGCACAGGCCTCACCAATCCCGCTTGCGGATCCCGTAACGACAATAATTCTGTCCATTTTCTCCCCCCTTTGATTTAAGCTTCGTTTTTGAAATATAATTTCATTTTTTTTAATCATATTTTATTTAAGTGTCAATGCAATTATTTAATCAATACCACATACGCCACTCTCCTTTTTAAATGTAATACACATGCTCTCCCATGGCTCAAATCCCCCCTTAGCTCCTCACAACCCGTTTGGGATGGGTTTCCGCCAGCATCAGAAAGATAAACCGCTCGATATCGCTCTGTGTTGTGATTTAAAAAGCCTTTTGGATTTGCTCTTATCAAAGCAAACAATATGCCAATGGCTTAAATTTTGCGGAGCTTCGATATAACTGATTAGTATCTTATGGTTTTATTATTTTTGTGATTTAGATACGTCTTCGAGATATCGCTTGATTTTACACCTAATTTTGATATTTGTTTAATATTAGAAAATATCGAAACATTATTGTCCAATATTAAACAAATCATAAAGTCGATTGCTTATTATTAAACACTTAGATTAGATAATGATAGCAAAACAGGTTTGATGGAATGCATTGATGTCTCAAAAACCGAATCCGCCTCATATTCTTAACAGCTTACTGCTCTTGCACAACCAGCAATTGGAAACAGATATAAAAGAAGCGAAACGGTTGCAGACGCTGCTTGAAAAATGGCTGGCGTTTGAAACACTTCTGTCTTAAATTTCATCTGAATTTAACTATTTACCGGCCAACGAGGTGGACCGAAAAATATATGACGGACTTCAGCGGGTAGGAACATTTTTAGGTGTTGACCGATGCAATTTATCCCAGCTGTCAGACGAGCGAGGGGGCGTCCATACGGTTCATTCATGGGCAGACACGAAACTGCTTCCACTACCTGAAAATCTTAAAAAATTCGGTGCCAAATCTTAAATTATCGTTCCCGTAATGGCCGGGGGCAAAACGGTCGGAGCACTGAGTATCAGCACCGTAAAGGCGCATCGAACCTGGCCCATGGAGATGGTACGGAGCCTTCAGCGTTTGGGAGAGGTATTTGCCAATTCATTGGATCGCAAAGAGAAAGACCTGAAAATTCACAATGCCCTTTCAAAAATCAAAAAGCTGAAAAACCAGCTCGAAGCCGACTGCATATACCTTCGTGAAGAAATCGATATGGAACACAGTCCGAACCATATGATCGGCCAAAGTGAGCTATTCAAATCCCGAGGATATCATCGTCTATTTCAGAAAAACGTCTAAATCAACAAACAAACGACTGAGCAAAGCCAAAGTCGAGACCCCATAGGATCACCTACTCACCGCATATCAATTCATTAAATTGTTAAACAGTTACACAAAAAGGACGCCATAAGAAAAGGCGCAGACTTTATGCCAAAGGCAAAAATATCAGCAAATAAAATTATATCATATTGTATTTTTGGATATTTTTATTCAGGATATGCGAGCTGGATATGTTAAAAAGTTCACGTTAAATTAACCAATATTTAAAAAAACTATGGTCAAGTCCGTTTTACGGGAAAACCGTTTCTTTTATTCTGAAGGTTATAATTTGTTACGCCCTTACCAGCAACACACACCGAGTTAGGTGCATGTTGCTGGCAGGTCTGATTAGAACTTATTAGCACTCAGCACTTAGTTTAAAACCGATACCCGATCCCGAGCGACACCTCACTGGAGTTGATCGTAGAAACAATCGGACTGTAGGAGGCGGACTTGTTCCCGTAGGAGGACGAAATCGCCATCTTGAAGAACAGCAGCCCGTTGGGTGTATACTCGGCACTGAGCGATGTCAGGAGCACGCCGTGAAAATCGTACCACAGGGCGACAATCGGCAGCAGCGATCCGTGCATGAAAAAGGTGTTCGCCACAAAGGTCGCCCCGTAGTTGTTCTCTTTGGCGCCGTTTCTGAGAACCCGGTCATAGTCCCAGTCGTCTACATGTTTGTAGTGCAGCTCAAACGAAGTGGACAGCGGCGTGCCGCCGGCTCCCGGAAATCCGTAGGTGGAAAAAAAGCTGCGATCGACCCCGATGAGGGCCTCATACACCTTGTGCCCGGTGTAGCCACGACCGGTCGGGTCCCCAAAATCCGTAAAGGGCATCGTGTCGTGCAGGGCGCCTTCACCCCGAAGAATGAAACCCCGCGGAGAGTCATAGTTAAAGGAAACCCCATACATCTGGTAGCGGGGATGGTCCAGCCAGATGTTCCCATTTCCGATATCGGAAAAATTGAGCGCCGGACCGTTGTAAAACCCGTCAAAATAATAAAAATATGTCTTTATCCGGCCCACGCTGGCGCCTACCCGCATACCGAACTGGGGATTTCCCATGTCCGAGGACACGTCATTCTGGTACACGTTCAGTCCCGGCACACCGAGACCGTAAGGGGCTACGCCGCCGGCGTAGTTGGGCCCGAATATGGTCGGACGGTTGTCAGGGATGTAGAGGAGCTGCAGGCTCAACTCGTTGAACATCCCAAACGGCGGCGAGGAGATATCCATCCGGCCGATCCAGATGGGGGCTGCCAAATCCTCCGGGTTCTGAAAGTTCCGGACAATACTAAGATCCTGGGGGTTCACCTGGTTGACCACGTTAAAGAGGCCGGCCTCCCCCCATTGGACGATCTGACGGCCCAGGCGCATGTTCGTAAAAAACCCGCCGGAACTCTGGTAGGCAATGTCCGCGAAGGCTTCCCGAAGGTCGTTTTCGTAGATCACGTCATCCAGCCCCAGGTCATAGCGGGAGTTGCCGGCTCCCCGAACGCTGTTCGGGATCTGGTTGTACCGGTTCACCAGATCGAAGATGGCGTCATAGGCGCCCCGGTAGCGGATAAAGATCTTGTCCAGCCGAAGGTTCGGCTCGATCACGTACTTTGGCCACATGGTAAGGTCGAACTTCAGCTCATTTCGGACCTGAATAACGTCCGTGTCATTCAATACACCGGTTTGAAACCCGTCCAGATCCCTTATAACCGTCTGGTTCATAACATGCCCGGCCACCTTGTAGTCCAGGTTCAGAAAGCAGAAACCTGTCCCCGTAAAGGCGATTGACAGCAGGGCAATGAGAACACTTGTAAAAATAAACCGTTTTCCTTTTCTCATCATTCACTCCTTTGATTGCGTATCATTAATAACGCTCGTTCTTCTTCAATTTTCAACCATATTCCATTCACGAACAACCGTATGGCAGGCAATCGCTACCTTGACATAGTCGAAATATATTCGTCCTTGTAGATACGCGGATGGTTCTTCGGGATGTTAAAATACGAATAGAAGTAGAATTTGTCCCGCTGCCCGCGGGCGTTACAGATACTGGCATGGTGGGTTTTATCATCCATATTGATGTAAAACACCTGTATGGTGTTGCTTCGGTTTTCTCCCCACTGGGCCATGTCACTGTTCACCATCAATGTTTTCCAGTGCGCACCGGACTTGTCCCAAACGATCTTGTAAATCGGCGCACCGGACGCTACATCCACGATCATTTCCTGATCACCATAAGCGTAGTAGGGATCTTTGGACTTCATTGAAATCCGCCAGCATTCCCTCGGAATCCATTTCACAAACCAGGGCATCCAGGAGACATTGTATTTTTCATTCTTGAACTTGTCCAGATATCCCCACTCCAATTTGCCGGCCGGCCCGGACTTCCAACCACCGCCAGGCAATTTTTCATACATGTCCGGCGCATCGCAAAGCCAATTTGCCATCGGAATCAAATAGATCTTTTTTTCCAGCACCTTCCACTCCATGGCCTCGGGCTGGCCCACATATCCGGCACCATCATCGTTACAGAAGTCGGTTCCAAAAAACGGGGAAGACCGGTCGGTCACGTTCATTTTCTTGATCCGGCGAAGGGCCGGAATGTATTGCACAAACCGTTCAGGAGATCCGTCCATCCAGTAATGGTAAAGCATGGCGCTTCCGGCAAGATCGTAGGGTTCCTTGATCTGGGTGATTTCGTACCGTTTTACCTTCTGTGGGTTGGGAAATTGCTTTCCATCCGGACGGGACCACATATAGAAGAAGGCATCATCGCCGTAGATGTATCTGTCCAATCCATTTATGTCCGATATCCAGCAAACATCAAAGTCTGTCCAGCTACTGCCGACTCGATGTTTATCAATGTCCCGGTTATGCATGATCTTGACACCGGCTTGGGGATCTTTCATATCAATCACCGGAAATGGCCGCCCCCACATATAGGTCGGCATCTTACCCTTTTCTAATATCTGCCCTTTATCGCCAATGGTGTACTTTCCGTCATTGAGCATGCTCTTGTCTTCATAGATTTTATCGTGGCTGTGATCGTATTTGAACTCACCAACCTTAATCGTAAATTCGCCCTTTTTGACCCATTCAACCACTGAAAACGGCAGGCAATCTTTGACTTTCTGCCAATTTTCCGCGTTCACCACGTCCCCAACCTTTAATCCTGTAGATTCAAGGGCCTTTTTCTGGGTTTCCTCCCAGTTCGCATCATAGGCCATGGACGTCTGGATCGCGAACAATCCCAAAACAATCGCCATCAAAAGAGGGAATAAAAATTTTCTTGCCATTACAATCCTCCTAAAGAGTTAAACATCTTAAACAAAAATAAAAACGCCTATCACTTCTCCCCAATCGTTGTTTTTCCCCATACCAATAACCGGTATTGCCGATCCTACCCCTACCCTTTGGCCAATACCTTTTGGCGTGGCGATTCGATACCACCCCCTTTCGTGTAAGCACCTTAAAGCAGAAAAGATACTTTCTTCAAACAAACCAAATCGCCTACACGACGGATAGCGTTTCAAAAAAGCACATCATTCAATGTCTTTACAAAATCGCGTGTAAAGATGCTTTTAATAATTGATGGACTATCTTCAGGTTTCAGGCGTTAAACAACGTGGGCAAACACCTAAATCCTGTCATAACCCGCTTCCCTGTTAAGGAAACAGGATCAAATCCAAGGCTCACCATTGTATTATACGTTGCACATAAAGCGCCCACGCTTTATGAACGATGGTATTCATAGTCACTCTTACCGGGAGAGCGTGGACGCTTTTCATGCCTTCTTATAAGATCTTCAACAAAATACTACCGCCTCCGTTATTGTCCCTACAGATTCATCACAAAAATAACTGTCGATAGATAGGGCTTTTACGCACCATCCTTGTCAGCGTGTTATGTTTTTTCTTTTCTGAGTCTACATTGGGCCTGATAATTATACTAGTTTTAAATGGAATGCTTTTCTTTATGGCTAAAAATATTTTTCTTTGCCGCCATAAAATAAATGGGAAGTTTTACTTCTGTTTTTAAATCAGGAACTGCGAGGCTCTGCTAGAAATTTCTGCTTGACAGGGCATCGCCGTATTATGCGGTAGCAGGTAACATTAAATTACTTGTTACTTTTTTCATTACCCCCAAGCTGATCACGACGATATTCAGATGCCGTCACTTTAAAGGCTTCTTTAAACTTTCGGCTAAAATGCGAAAAATTGTTAAAGCCGGTACCAAATGCGATTTCACTCAGGCTTTTTCTCGAAAGCAATGGGTTCGCAAGGTCTTGACGACACTTATCAAGCCTCATCTTCCAAATGCATCTGCTCACAGATTGATTTTCATCGTGAAACAATGCTTTGAGGTAGCTTTCGGAAACACCAAGAAAATCAGCGACTTTTTTCGGGCTGAGTTTGGAATCATCCAAATTGCTCTCGATAAACATTTTTGCCCGGTAAAAAAGTGATGTTCGGCTGTTTTGCGGCCGCCGCCCATTCTTTGTAATGAGTTCACAGAAAGCTGCCGAAATCAAAGACAAGGTGGTATCTTCAAGCCTGCCAAGTGTTAGGGAATCGATGTCTTCCGAAATGAATGATAATTGCAGCAAAAAATTTGCCAGCATGGAACCCAATTGCGCATCTAAACTAAGGACTTGGGCCGTGACTTGCTCTGACTGTCCTATTTTCAGACTCCAAATTTCACACGGCACATTGAGGAGCAAATGCTTATAACGATTGTCCGTATAAAAATCGATAGGGCGCGAACTGTCAAAACAGGCGATGTCATTTGGCACCAGTCTCACTCTGCGGCCATCTTGCATAAAAAAAGAAGAACCAACCAACTGCTGAATGATGTAGATGTTTCCTCCATCAAGCCGGGCTGACGAGCATTTCTTGTTAGAAGCCCGCTGCCCGCCTGCTTCAATGATTGACATACTCAACTCAGCAAGCCGAACTTCTGAAATTTTCGCTTCAAAGGTTTCCTTCTCATCGCAAAGGATTTCAGCTTGGTTGTAATAATCACAAAAAAACTCCCGCCAATGCGAAAATTTTTTTGACTTGGGCAGATTTTCCGTAGACATGATGATATGCACGTGTCAAAAATTCCTTTTTAATTATCCTGGACCTTCGATATAAATCGAAGATTTTCCCATTTCTGCAACCGGCAAACATCGCCGGCATTGATCACCTGGCCAAAATGAACCGCCGGGCCTTTGCTTTCCCCTTCAATGATACGGGTCATATCATGGAGGTCGCGGCCCCCCACCGTCTGCTCAACAGCAATGGAAGCGCGCCACCCCTCTCCTGTGTATTTGCCATAAAGACTCACCGCATATTTCCCATTGTTAGATCACAGACGACATCTCCACCATTCTGATCCATCCACCCCCTTAGCTCCTTGCAACCCGTTTGGGATGGGTTTCCGACACCATCAGAAAGATAAAGGCAGCGATCATAAAAAGTGCTCCCCACATAACAATGGCGGTGGCGCCTCCTACTTTTGCCGCAATGGCGTTTCCCACAATGGGAGACAGAAAGCCACCTGTAAAGGTAGCGGCCATCAGAAGCCCATTGATAGCTCCGGCAAAGGAAGGTCCCAACGAAGGGTGTTCAAGCGGGACAACAAAGTTAATAATGACGGCACCCGTAGAAAATCCCCAGATGACAAATGCCGCACCTAACGCCGGTCCCGTCAGGAACGCCGTGGCCATTACGGCCAGGGAATTGATTACAAAGGAGATAAAAAGAACCCCTTTTCTGGTTCCGACGCGGTCCGAAATCATCGGAACAATAATCGCGCCGGCAACAAAAACATAAAGTTCGAGGGAAACATAGGCATTGGCAGTGGCCTGGCTCAGTCCTTTTTCCACCAGGTACATGGGAAGGTACCCCACAGCACCGATATAGCCTCCTTGCGAAGTAAACATAACAGCGCATATCAGCCATACATCCCGGCTTTTGAGTGCAACGGTTATGCTGTGAAGCAGCCCCTGTGCGTCACCGGCATCTGCCGGATCGGCCGGCCGATCTTTAACGGTCAACAGCCAGACCACGCCGATAACCGCGCTCATTCCACCTAGTACATACAGGGTATTTTGCCATCCGCCCAATGCGGGAGAGATGAGAGAGCCGCCAAAGGTAATGGCGAGCCCCGCACCTAAACCGTAGCTCCCCAGGATTATACCGTTCGCCAATCCAAGCTCCTCAGGGGGAAACCACATTCCCACCAACTTGGGGAGATTTGGACCAATTGTGGAATAACCAATGCCGAACACAAACATCCAGACTAGAAGCGGGGTAAAGCCTGAAGAGGTTCCTCTGAGGGCACCTGCGACAGCCGCCAAAAGGATCCCCACGCCGACAATCCATCGAACGCCGTATCGATCCGCTGCAATTCCCATCGGAATACAACAGAAGGTCATGGCAAGGGGCATCATCCCCCAGATAGCCCCAAGTTCCATGAGGCTCAATCCAAGACCCACCGGTCCGGGCTGGGAAATTTCATAAAACAGGACCGGCATGATTGTCCAAGCACCACCTGCAACAATCGCCTGCACGATAGCGCCAACCATCAATGCCACCCATCGATAAGGCAAAATTTCTTCCATGACTGCTGTTTGGCCGTCCATAGAGCACCCACCTCCCATAAATTAAAATGCGCTAAACAGATTGGAAATAATCACCACTCGAGATTGCTCTGTGTTGTGATTAAAAAAACCGTTTGGATTCGTTTTTACCAAAGCAAACAATATGCCAATGGCTTAAATTTTGCGGAGCTTCGATATAACCGATTAGTATCTTATGGTTTTACTATTTTTGTGATTTAGATACGTCTTCGAGATATCGCTTGATTTTACACCTAATTTTGATATTTGTTTAATATTAGAAAATATCGAAATATTATTGTCCAATATTAAACAAATCATAAAGTCGATTGCTTATTATTAAACACTTAGGTTAGATAATGGTAGCAAAACAACTTTGATGGAATGCATTGATGTCTCAAAAACCGAATCCGCCCCATATCGTTAACAGCTTACTGCTCTTGCACAACCAGCAATTGGAAACAGATATAAAAGAAGCGAAACGGTTGCAGACGCTGCTTGAAAAACGGCTGGCGTTTGAAACACTGCTGTCTGAAATTTCATCTGAATTTACCAACTTGCCGGCCAGCGAGGTGGACCGAAAAATAATTGACGGACTTAAGCGGGTGGGGAAGTTTTTGGGTGTGGATCGATGTAATTTATCCCAGCTGTCTGTTGAGCGAAGGGTTGCCCGGATGGTTCATTCATGGGCAGAAGACCACGTTCAGCCGCTGCCTGAAAATCTCACAAATTCGCGGAAATTCTTTCCCTGGCTGATCGACAGGATGCTGGATGGAAAGGTCGTGCAATATTCAACGCCCGAAGAGCTACCTGAAGAAGCTGCGACGGACAAGGAAAATCTTAAAAAATTCGGTGCCAAATCTGAAATTATCGTTCCCGTAATGGCCGGGGGCAAAACGGTCGGAGCACTGAGTATCAGCACCATAAAGGCGCATCGAACCTGGCCCATGGAGATGGTAAGAAGCCTTCAGCGGTTAGGAGAGGTGTTTGCCAATTCATTGGATCGCAAAGAGAAAGACCTGAAAATTCACAATGCCCTTTCAAAAATCAAAAAGCTGAAAAACCAGCTGGAGGCCGACTGCATATACCTTCGTGAAGAAATCGATATGGAACACAGTCCGAACCATATGATCGGCCAAAGCGAGCTATTCAAACAACTCAGATACAAAATTAATCAGATTGCCAAAACGGATGTCACCGTCCTTATCCTTGGTGAAACCGGAACAGGCAAGGAGTTGGTCGCCCGGTCCATCCATGCCGCCAGCTCCCGAAAAGATCGACCGATCGTGAAGGTCAACTGCGCTGCCCTGCCCGCCAATCTGATCGAAAGTGAATTGTTCGGCCATGAAAAGGGTGCCTTTACCGACGCACAGGAAAGAAAGGCGGGGCGCTTCGAACTGGCCGACGGCAACACCCTATTTTTGGATGAGATCGGCGAGTTGCCCCTGGAATCACAGGCGAAACTTTTGCGAGTGCTGCAGGACGGTGAATTCGAGCGTCTGGGAAGCTCACAAACGCTCAAGGTGGATGTGAGAATCATTGCCGCCACAAACCGTAATCTTGAACAGGAAAGTAAAGAAGGCCGGTTCCGCCAGGACCTGTGGTACCGGTTGAACGTTTTTCCCATTGGGGTGCCGCCCCTTCGAAGCCGCCGGGATGACATCCCCTTGCTCACCAACTGGTTCGTTGAAAAATTCAATAAAAAATTGGGCAAAACCATTAAACGGATTCCCCTGAAATTAATTAAAACGTTACAAAATTACCACTGGCCTGGAAATATCAGAGAGCTTGAAAACGTTATTGAACGGGCTTCGATCAATACGCAACATAATAAATTGACACTGATGGACCATCTGGAGACTTCTCAAAATGCAAACCATGAATCAGCACCCATCCAGACCTTAGAAACAGTCGAACGCGTCCATATCACCCGGGCGCTTGAGAAATGTAATTGGAGAATCTACGGGCCAAAGGGCGCTGCCCTCAAGTTGGGCCTCCATCATTCAACGCTCAGATATCGCATGCGAAAATTAGGCATTCAAAAACCATTCTAATGCCCCCAAGTAAAAATAACCGGAGATAAAAATGCTGGCAATAAAACAATTCAGATATTCGGCTGACAATCTAGCCTACGTGGTCTACGGAAAAAGCACCGCCCTGGCCATCGACGGCGGGGCCATGAAAGACGTTCTTCACTTTCTCGAAAAAAACCGGTTACAGCTGGCCGTTGTTACCAATACCCATGGCCATCCGGACCATATGGCCGGAACAAATGAGTTGGTAAAGCCGACCAATGCCACCTATTTATCTTCCATGGAAAGTGCGGGTAAAAAAGAAATCCGCATTGATGGTGAGCCAATCCGCATCTATCATACCCCCGGCCATACCAAAGATTCGGTGACGTTTCATGTGGCGGACACGCTGATTCCCGGAGATACGCTCTTTAACGGTACGGTGGGCAACTGCCGTTCGGAAGCGCCGGATGACATGGCCGCATTTCTTACTTCCTTAAAATTCCTCCTCTCTTTTCCCGAAGATACCATCGTCTATGCCGGACATGATTATGTTGAGTATGCTATGATCGTGGCACGCATTATCGAACCGAACAATCCCCATATCGATGCATATCTTAAAAAATACGATGCCTCCCATGTCCGCTCCCGACTGGCAGATGAGCTTCGCGTCAATCCCTATGTGCGCTTCAACGACCCCGCTCTTATTGAAATTTTGAAAGAAAAAAACCTGCCGGTCGCTACAGAATATGAACGATGGTCCTCTGTAATGACACTGGGATAATAATCTTTCCATATTCAAATCTTTTTTTTTATGCTATAGGATGCGTTTATCGAAAAAATAGAACTGGGACAGAACTCATTCCATCCCGGTTGGTTTCGATTGCGAGATGAATTGGGTTTACCTTCTTACGCACTGCTTTTAATTGACGCATACACCTCAAAACGCAATTTGCAGAGGATACAATGCAACTGCCTGACACATGATCGAATGATCATAAAACCGCGAAATGGTATTGCAGCCATTTCGGATGATTCAAGTGGAGTTGATGCAAATGACCATGCAACAATTCGAAGGCCCGGAAAAAAAGCTTGAAATCATTTTAACGGCTCCCGACCCGTCGCTTCGTGGCAACCACGGCCACCGCTGGAATCGGGTGGTTCACGCCAGCGGCGCCGAGATTATCAGCCAAATTACCACCGAAAAGTTAGATGCCTATTTGCTGTCAGAATCCAGTCTGTTTGTTTGGGAGGACAGGCTGCTGATGATGACCTGCGGCAGGACTGCTCCGATCAATGCACTACCCGAAATTTTCAACATCATTAAAAAAGACCAGATATCACTTCTGTTCTATGAGCGAAAGAACCTGATCTACCCCCATAGCCAGCCGTCTGATTTTCGAAAGGATGTGGCCACGCTCGAAGGGTTTTTCCCCGGACAGACCAAACGGCTGGGGCCGGCCAAAGGAGATCATGTCCATGTTTTCAGTGCCGAAAATGTCCCCATGCAGCAATCCGGGGACGTAACACTGCAACTGCTGATGCATGATATGGACAGCACGCTCATACCTTTTTTCCAAAAGGAAGTTGTCCATACGGCAAAAGCGGCAGACAGAGAAACCGCTATTGACCGCCTCTTTCCCCACATGAAACTGGACAGCCACCTCTTTGATCCAGTAGGTTACTCAACAAATGGCATTCACAACGACCGCTACTTTACGATCCATGTAACGCCGGAACCGGAATCATCCTATGTCAGCTTTGAGACCAATATGATTGATACCGATTACAACGCACTGACCCATCGAATAACCGGACTCTTTCAACCTGCAAAATTCACACTGGTACTGACCACCAGTAACGACGCCGAAACCATAAAACTTCACCACATCATCCCCAAACAAGTGGCCGGCTATGATCTCACAAACGAATACCACTTTAAACTCGATTGTGACTACACCGTCACATTTATAAATTACGCAAAGCTTGATAAAGGAACGCTCCTATGAATCCATCAGACCCCCTCAATCTGTGGGCCCATGAAATATTTGGGCACACCGCATCCCTTGGCTTTAAAGTTGAAAAAACCCTTTTTTCCGGCCAAAGCAAATTTCAAAAGGTGGATATAGTCAAAACCGCTGACCACGGCGTTACCATGCTCCTTGACGGTATTTTTCAGCTGACGGAACGGGACGAATTTATCTATCATGAGATGATTGCCCACGTGCCACTCTTTGTTCACCCCGCGCCCAAGCGGGTCCTTGTGATCGGTGGCGGCGATGGCGGCACCGTGCGTGAGATTTTACGTCACAAAACAGTGGAACAGGTCGTCTGGATCGAAATTGATGAAATGGTAGTTGACGCCTGCCGGACCTATTTCCCGACGGTCAGCTGCGTCTGGGGCGACCCGCGGCTCCAGCTTCGCATCGATGACGGCATCAAATTCGTCAAAGAGTCCAGTGACACCTTTGATATTGTTATTGTGGATTCCACCGATCCGATCGGCCCCGGCGAACCGCTGTTCAACGAAGCCTTTTATAACGGCGCCGCAAACCTTCTGGCCGAGGATGGTATTCTGATCACCCAGGCAGAGTCCCCCTTTTACACGCCCAAAATCCAGCAACGGATGCTGATGAACCAGCGACCTTTTTTCCCGAAACTGCACCTATATCTCTATACAACACTTACCTATATTGGCGGATTCTGGGGGTTTGGGTTTGCCTCCAAACAGCTTTGTCCCCTCGCTGATTTTAATCCGAAAAAAGTTACCACGGCCGGTATCGCGACAAAATATTACACCCCGGGCATTCACCGGGCGGCCTTCACCCTACCGGCATTCGTGTCAGAAAATTTGGTGGATGTCGTTGACCCTGTTAACCATTCCATCGGATAAAAGCCCATGACACCTGTTAACGCTACCCAAAAAACATCGATGCCCACCAACGCCGATTCATCTTTCACTGACCCGCCGGTCCTTCTTTCTGTGAAGGCATTTGCCCGGCAGCGGCTAAGTACCGCCAACGGCAGTCATGATTGGGAGCATACCTTGCGGGTGGTGCGTCTATGCGAGCGGCTTGGCCCGAAAGAAGGCGCAGACATGATCGTGCTGATGGCCGCAGCGTATCTCCACGATATTGGCAGGGCTTTTCAGGATGCGTCCAAGGGTGCCATTTGCCATGCTGAAAAGGGCGCTGTCCTGGCAGCCCCTTTTGTTCGAAATCTTTCTTTGACGGACGGCCAAAAAGGGAATATCATTCACTGCATCGAATCCCACCGGTTTCGCGGCTCACAACGACCCGACACCCTGGAAGCACAGGTGCTCTTTGATGCAGACAAAATCGACGCCATTGGGGCCATTGGGGTAGCAAGAGCATTTTTATTCGCGGGAGAAGTCGGTGCGCGGCTTCACAATCCGAGCATCGACATCGAAGAAACCGAGTCCTATTCAAGAGATGATACCGGATACCGGGAATTCAAAGTCAAACTGTGTAAAATAAAAGACCGAATGCTAACTCCCTCCGGCCGCAGTTTCGCGCGGGAGCGCCACCAGTTCATGGTGTCGTTCTTTGACCGCTTTATTCAAGAGTTCAATGGAGAAAGGTAAAACCATGAGTGGTAATGTCGTAGAAAAAATCGATGACGCCGTTAAAATTCAAACAATCCTTGTCAGTGTCTCCGACAAGCAAGGTCTTGAAACGTTTATACCGGGGATGTTGGCAATCAACCCTTCCCTTAAAATCTTTTCCACCGGCGGCACCTATCAGCGTATTGCGGAAATTCTGGACGGAAAGACCGCTTGCCTCACCCAAGTCGCCGACTACACCGGCCAGCCTGAAACCCAGGGCGGCCTCGTCAAAACCCTTGATTTTAAAATTTACCTCGGCCTGCTTACGGAAACTTACAACGAAGCCCATCAAAATGACCTGAAACGGACCGGCGGCATCCCCATCGATATGGTGGTGGTCAACCTCTATCCGTTCAAGGAAACCATCGCCAAAGCTGGCGTAACCGTGGAACAGGCGCGAAGCAATATCGATATCGGTGGGCCCTGCATGGTCCGCGCATCGGCGAAGAATTATCTCCGTGTGGCATCGGTGGTTGACCCGGGAGATTATGACGCACTCCTTTCTGAGCTGGAAACCTCCAAGGGCATGTTGTCCCTGGCGCGACGCTTTTCACTGGCCCAAAAGGCCTTTACCCATACGGCGGAATACGATCGAGCGATTGCTGATTTCCTGGCGGGCCAACAACCGGCATCTGTGGCAGAATGTTACAACCAATGATGCAACCGCACCGCTGAAACCCGATCTTAAAGCAATTGCAACGCATAAAAATCAGGAGAATTTAAAGATGAGTGCCGATCTTAAAAAAATGTATCGAACGATAATGGATGATCATTTCCCACCCAAAATGGAAATCAGCTTCGTGGATGAAAATAATCGTCAAACACTCTTTTATGAAAAAGTGCTGTGGACCATCGACGATGTCCAAAAGGGGCTCCGATACGGAGAAAATCCAGGGCAGGAAGCGGCACTCTATCGGCTGACCAACGGCAACCTTGTGCTGGGTGAGACAAAAACGATTCAACCCGGGCAATATCTTGTTTCTGACATTGAACTGCTGCAATCAGGAAAACACCCGGGAAAAACCAACCTGACCGATGCCGACAATTCCCTCAACATTTTGAGGTACTTCACGGAAAAACCAACCGTCGTGATTGTCAAGCACAACAACCCCTGCGGTGTGGCCCAGGCGGATACCCTGCTCGAAGCCTACCAGAATGCATACATGGCAGACCGGGTGGCCGCCTTTGGTGGGTGTATTGCCGTCAACCGGCCGGTTGACAAGGAAACGGCTGAAGCCGTCTACCAGCAATACGCAGAGGTCATTGTCGCCCCTTCTTTTGAACCGGGCGTCATGGAAATTTTTTCAAAAAAGAAAAATCTTCGCGTCATTCAAATTAAAAACATCGAACGGCTCGGTGCCTTCGTCGGACAACCCTATGTGGATTTGAAAAGTCTGGTGGATGGCGGTATAATTGTTCAATGGCCGTTTGTACCAACGTCTCGATCCAAGGAAGACCTGAAACTCGCCCAATGCGAGTATAAAGGAAAAGAGTACAAAATTGAGCGGTCACCGACACCTCAGGAGTATGACGATATGCTTTTCGGCTGGCTGGTGGAAGCCGGTATCACGTCAAATTCCGTTATCTATGTTAACAACGGTGTCACCGTCGGCATCGGCACGGAGTGAACAGGACCGGGTGGGGGTTGCAGAAATCGCCCGGGACAAGGCATACCGCAAGTTGGCCGACCGGTACTGTTTTGAAGCCTATCATATGCCGTATAACGACCTTTCAGATGCCGAAAAAAAAACAGCTATTGATGAACGCGTGGGCCAAAAAAATGGGGGGCTGCGGGGCGCGGCCATGGTCAGTGATGCGTTTTTCCCCTTCCGGGACGGTGTGGATGTAGGTCCTTAGGGAAGGCGTATCTGCCGTGATTCAGCCAGGTGGCTCGGGGAATGATTACCAGAGCATCGATGCCTGCAATGAAGCCGGTGCCACCATGGTATACACCAGTCAACGGAGTTTCAAACATTAATTATGGCCAGTATTCTAATCGTTGATGATGACGATATGATGCGAACCTCCATCTCTGACATCATCAGCCACATGGGTCATTTTGCGGACACTGCCGAAAACCTGAAAGAAGGGTTACAGATGACCTCCGCAAACCGTTACGACGTGGTATTTCTGGATGTATGGATGCCAGACGGAAATGGCCTGGATGCCCTTCCCAAGTTCAAATCTTCACAGGGAAAGCCTGAAATCATTATCATCACCGGTATGGGCGATGCGGACGGTGCGGAACTTGCCATTAAAAGCGGCGCCTGGGACTATATCGAAAAAGGCGGGTCGGTAAAGGACATGAGTCTTTCCCTGACCAGGGCCCTGGAATACCGCGAACAAAAAGAAGCTAAGAAACCACGGATGGTCTTGAAAACGGAGAACATTATTGGTGAAAGCCCGGCCATCAAACAATGCCTTGATATGATGGCCCAGGCGGCCAGCTCCGATAAAAACGTTCTTATCACGGGGGAAACGGCGGTCTACCGGAAAAGAACTGTTTGCCCGAGCCATTCATGATAACAGCATACGAGCCAGCGGTGATTTTGTGGTGGTAGACTGCACGGCATTGCCCAACACCCTTGTGGAAAGCATGCTCTTATGGCCATGAGAAAGGGGCGTTTACCGGCGCGGATCGGCAAAAGGAAGGCCTTTTTCGACACGCCCATAAAGGAACCCTTTTTCTTGATGAAATCGGCGAGCTTCCCCTGACGCTTCAAAAAGTATTTTTACGGGTGCTCCAGGAGCATCGGTTCAGACTCCAATCGGCGGAAAGAGAGAAATTGAAAGTGATTTCAGATTGCTGGCCGCCACCAACCGTAATCTCGATAAAATGGTCCAAGAAAACACGTTTCGCCAAGACCTTCTCTTCCGGATTCAAACCATTTCAATCCATCTCCCCCCTTTGCGAGACCGCAAGGATGATGTACGGGAAATCTCCCTGCATCATCTGAATAAAACCTGTAAAATTTCAGGGGAACCCACCAAAGGATTTGCACCGGATTTTTTCGAAACCCTGGCGCTTTATAACTGGCCAGGCAACGTTCGGGAGCTTCTCAACACCCTTGATAAAGTCATGTCAGATGCATTTGACGAGCCGACCCTCTTTCCGAGGCACCTGCCCACAAAAATACGGGTCCAGGCAGCACGACGCCAGGTCAAAGGCACCGGAAAACCAAAGGACCAACAATCCACAACAACTCCGAAATTAAAACCGATGCAGGACTACCTCGATGAAGCGAAAACCATCTACCTGGTGGACCTGATGACCCACACGAAAAACGACATCAGAGCAGCCTGCACTGTTTCGGGGTTATCCCGATCACATCTGTATCAGCTGTTAAAGAAGTATAACGTCCTCACCCAAAAGTAAATTTTCGAGTTTATCCGCCTGAGGTGGATACGAAATAGTTATACATGGCGCGGCTCGGAGAGTATCCCCCCTAACCATAGCTCATTCACTGGAGCAAGCTCACCTGACCGATGAGAGCATTTTCCTGGTCCACCACCTGAATCTCATCATAGTCGCCTTTCTCCAACTGCAATAATACACAAGGGCTTGTTAGCATCTGGGAAGCCATGCCGTTTGAAGACGGCCGGTACCAACTGAGCCGAACCATCGCCGTCCGATCAGCCAGAACAGCGTTCACCACGTCAACCCCAAACCCTCCGGTCGATTGCTGCCCCATCTCGATGAGCAGGCCATAATAGTGCTGGAAATCAATATTCGGTGGCGACTTTACTGTGGACCCGATACGATAGGCATTCAATCTATGAAAAACCTGTTGAAATGACGCCTTAGAATCCATCAGGGAAATCGTCCATCCTGTTGAGACCGGCAAACAGTGGGACCGCTTGGCAATGACTTCCACCGACAACGGTACCGGTGGTTTGCTCTCGCGGGTCTCTGCCATACAGGCTGCAATCATGACACACAATAAAAGGGCCATCATACCTTTTGCCATTGGGCTGCCTCCTTTTCTTCCTTTAACCAAAGGCTTCTTATCATATCGTCACCGAGGACGGAGACAGATACAAACAGACACCTAACTGCTTAACACAAAAGCCCATTTTTATGAAGCCATCGCCCTTGACAAAAACAGCAGATCGCGCCTAAGAATTGAATCATATGACGGCACATGAAAGGGCTGATCAAAAGGATCATATAAGGAGGAAGGCCAGCATGATTTGGAACGAAGAATTTGAAACGTTGCCCCGGGAAGCTTTGGACGCCCTGCAGCTAAAGAGATTGAAAAAACTGGTAAAAAGAGTTTATGAAAACGTAGGGCCTTATCGGCAAAAAATGGAGGCCGCCGGAGTCACTCCTGACGACATTCTGACCCTGGCAGACGTCCAAAAGCTTCCGTTCACCAGCAAAGACGATCTGCGGGATAATTATCCGTTTGGTCTTTTTGCCGTCCCCATGGATGAGGTGGTGCGTGTCCACGCCTCTTCCGGAACCACGGGAAAACCGACGGTGGTGGGCTATACCCGAAAAGACATTGACACCTGGTCTGAGTTGGTGGCCCGGTGTCTTGCTGCCAGTGGCGCCGGACCGGATGATGTCATTCATGTGGCCTATGGCTATGGGTTGTTTACGGGCGGACTGGGTGCCCATTACGGTGGCGAAAAACTAGGCGCCACCGTTATCCCCATATCTGGGGGCAACACCAAAAGGCAAATCATGATCATGCAGGATTTTGGTTCCTCGGTGTTGATGTGTACGCCTTCCTATGCACTCAACATTGCAGAGGTCCTGGCGGAACAGGGGGTCGATGTGCACGCCCTCAAGCTCAAGGTTGGCATTTTGGGCGCCGAGCCCTGGAGTGAAAACATGCGGGAAGAAATCGAGAAAAAACTCGGCATCAACGCCCTTGATATTTATGGCATGAGCGAGTTGATCGGTCCAGGCGTTGCCAACGAGTGTATCGAAGAGAAACATGGGCTTCATGTTTTTGAAGACCATTTTCTGCCTGAAATTATTAATCCCGCCACCGGAGAACCTGTCCCCTTAGGTGAAAAGGGAGAACTGGTTGTCACAACCCTGACGAAAGAAGCCTTTCCGATCCTCCGATACCGAACCAAGGACATCACACGGCTGATCACAGACGAGTGCACTTGCGGCCGGTCTTTTCGTAGAATCGAGCGCCTCAGCGGGCGAACCGATGATATGCTGATCATTCGTGGCGTCAACGTATTCCCCTCCCAGGTGGAGCACGTTCTAATGGGCATTGAAGAGGTCGAACCCCACTATTTGTTGGTGGTCAACCGGGAAGGTGCGCTTGATATTCTGGAAATCCAGGTGGAAGTAAATGAACATATCTTTTCCGATGAGGTAAAACTTCTGGAAAGTATCAGCCGGCGGATCCAAGGTGAAATAAAAAGTCTCCTTGGCGTCAACTGCAAGGTAAGACTCGTGGAACCCAAATCGATTCAACGCAGCGAAGGCAAAGCCCAACGGGTCATTGACAACCGGAAGCTATAGGGAGAAAACGTCATGAAAGTTGATCAGATTTCAGTTTTTCTGGAAAATAAATTCGGCCGCCTGGCGGAAGTAACCAACGTTTTGGCGTCCCATCAAATCAATCTCAGGGCAGTTTCCCTGGCAGATACTGCAGATTTCGGCATTCTCCGACTCATCGTAAATGATCCGGAAAACACGCTGGCCGTTCTCAAAGAAAACGGTTTTACCGTGGCAAAAACAGAAGTGCTGGCCATTGAGGTACCTGATCGCCCAGGGGGGCTGGCCGGTATTTTGGATGATCTTTCGGCCCAGCAAATCAATGTGGAATACCTGTATGCGTTTGTTCAAAAAAGCGGTGAAAATGCGATTATCATCTGTCGGTTTGACAATTCCGACGCAGCCGCAGTGGCGCTGAAAACAGCTGGCGTCCACCTGCTGTCCAAGGATGATATCGACAAGATATAGTCATAAAAATCAGTAGGACAAATGATATGCTAGAAACAATGAAGTCCCTGGTCTGCAAGAAGAATCTTTGCGTTCTTGCGACCACAGACAATCACGCACCCCACTGTTCCCTGATGGTTTACCTTGCGGATGAGTCAAACGAACGCCTTTTTTTGGTAACGCCTCGCACTTCCCGTAAATTTAGAAATATTCAAAATAATCCCCGCGTCAGTCTCTTGATTGACACCCGTGATGACCGGCAGCATGATGCAACCAGCGCCCTTACCATTACCGGCACCTGCGAAATTTTACCATCCGGTGAAAAAAGCGAACAAATGAAGGTAGCCTTTGCAAAGCAATATCCCCACATGGCCGATTTTGTCCACAAAAGTGATGTCGCCGTGGTATGTGTCCAAATCGAATCTTTTCTACTGCTGGAAGGCCCGGAACACGCCCATTATGAAACACTGGGGTAAAAACAGCGCCTGGTTCGACCGGTATGCTCGCAACCTACCCCCAGAAGCCCATCACTTTGGGCAGCCAAAGCACAGCGCCCGGGAAGTAGGTCATGAGTAACAAGACCCCAATCTGGATGGCAATGAACGGCATCACTGCCTTGGACACATAAAAAAGGTCCCTGTTGGCCATGGCGCCGGTAATATAGAGGCTGACACCCATCGGTGGGGTACAGTACCCAATCGCCAGATTGACCGTGAAAATGAGCCCGAAGTGCATCGGATCAATGCTAAATGCATCCAGCATGGGTAAAAAAACCGGGCCCAGGATAAGGGTCGCGGAGATGATATCCATGAACATGCCGACCACCAGCAGCAGTAGGTTCATTGCCAGAAGAAACATGAGCGGTGATTGAATGCTCATGAGCACCGCTTCGGTGATTTTGCCCGGGATATCCTCTAACGTAAGGAGTCTACCAAAACAGGTGGCCCCGGCCACGATGATAAGCAGAGAAGCGGATGTTACGGCCGAATCCACTGTCACCTTTTTCACATCACGCAATTTCATGGACTTGTGAATAAACAGTTCCACAATAAATGCATAGACACAAGCCACCACCGCTGCTTCGTTCGCTGTAAACATCCCTGAGAAAATACCGCCGAAAATGATCACCGGGAGCATAATCGACCAGATCCCTTCCCGAATGACAGTAGCCACATCCCGAAAAGTAGGAATCGGTTTTTTCACGATAGTGGTGTCTTTTCGGTAAAAGAAATATGTATAAACGCAAACGCCCAGGATAATAAGAAGTCCTGGGAGAAATCCAGTTAAAAACAACCCCTCTAAAGAGACATTGCTGATCATACTGTAGAGAATCATACCGATACTAGGAGGGATAATCACGCCCAGATTGGGGGAGGTGGTCATGAGTCCCATAGTATACTTCTCTTCATAGCCATTGTCCAACAGCGCCGGAATCATAAACCCGCCCAGTGCCACCACGGTGGCCACCGTAGAGCCGGAAATGGCACCGAAAAGACCGCAGGCAAGAACGCCGGCCATGCCAAGCCCGCCTGGAAGCCAACTCACCAGTTCATTGGCCACGCGAATCAGTTTCTGAACAATAGACCCGGCGGTCATAATATTGCCGCACAAAATAAAGAAGAGGACCACTACCAGCGCAAAGTTGTCGAGACTGCGAAAAAGGGCCTGGATCAAAAGCAGGACAGGAATGTCGGTAAAAAAGAGAAAGCTGAGAACTGCCGTAAAAAACAGGCACATGAATACCGGCACATAGGTAGCCATGCCCCCCAGAAGAATAAGCAAGATGTAAATATGGGTTGATTCCATCAGCAAACATTCCTTTGTCAGGAGGGGGCCGGGTCCGACATCTTTGATTTTCGCAGGGCTTGCGTGTCCTGGTAAAGAACCTGCATAGTTCGAATAAGCATCATGATACCCATCAGGGGCAAAATAGAATACAGATAAACCAACGGAATTTGGAGGATAATCGTCTTTTGGTGGGTCTTTAACTGAAGGGCTGCCATCAGCCATCCATAATAAATCATCATAACCGAAAAAATCATGGTCACCAGATTACTGAAATAGGTAAGCGGGATTTTCAACAGGGGAAACAACTGCACCATCGCATCAATTTTGATCATGGATCGGTTTTTAATCGCCGTGCTGCACCCAATCAGGGTCGTATAAATAATCACATCGCGAACAAGTTCTTCCGACCAGGCGAGGGAATAGTTGAATCCATACCGAAGGATCACATTGAAAAAGAGTGACCCGAGGGCCACGATCACCGTAATAAAAAGGGTCCACTCTTCAAAAAAAGTCAGAACGGCATCAAAAAAATGAAGGATTTTCCCAAACATGGATCTATCACACCGTTTCGCTAAGACGCCCCTGCCAAACCGGAAAGGGCCAGTTGCTGAATAGGGGGCCAGTAAAGCAGGCCCCCGTTTCAATTTTATGCTGTTTTATTTATAGCCCATGTATGACTGGACTTCCTTTAAATAATCGGTTGGCCGGTAGGTGTCACCATCATAAAGCGCGTTGATTTCGTCCGCATACTTCACATGGGCAGCATCGCCCTGGGATTTTAATATTTCCATTTCGGCATCCGACAATTTGATGAACTGAATCCCCATTTCCTTGGCTTTTTCGATCTGTTCGATTTCCTGCTGTTTGGATTCCTGACGGATATTGGCGCATACCTCATGAACCACCTCTTTAAAAACCGTCTGCAGATCTTCGGGCAGGGAAGTAAACCATGCTTTGTTGAAAATCCAGATAAACAACCCCTGGGCATAGTTGATCTGGGTAAAATAGTTGGCGATTTCAAATTTTTTGGTAATGTTACACACCGTCGGAGTGTGATCAAGCCCCGTGATGACCCCCTGTTTCAACGCCACCGGAACATCCGGCCAAGGCATCACCACAGGATTAAATCCCCATTGGGTGTAGAGCAGCTGGTTGACCGCCGCTTCCGCGATACGGAATTTGATCTTTTTGGCATCCTCGATGGTTTTCACCGGTGAAGTGGTGGCCCAACCGTAGTTGCCATAACCGGTGATATCAAGCCCCATGATACCCTGATGGTCCATGGCCATCATGAAATGATCGAATAATTTGCCGCTGGCGACGAACTTGTCGAGCTTCTCAAAAGAATTAATAAGAAACGGAAGGTTGATCAACCCAAATCGCGGCCCGAGATTGGTGGCCGCCACGGAACTCACCCCCATCCCCTGGATGGCGCCCATCTGAAGCTGATTTAATACCTCCACCTCTCCCCCCAGCATCGAGAAGGGTTTAAAATCGATATAAATTTTACCGCCTGTCCGTTTCCACAATTCATCTCGAATGGCAAATCCCGCATACACGCCTTTAATAACAGGATGGGAAACATTGGAAACCCTACATTTGTATTCGGCCCCCGATGGATCAAAACTTGGCTTCCATGCATCCAATGAGGGCTTTTTTGCCAAGGCATCTCCCACAATACTGAAACTGAGCATTATCACCAATGCGATCACCGCAACTCTTCTCAGGGCCATTGGGTCCTCCTTATATGAGTATTTCTTATGGGTTAAAAGATTCTAATATGAAATGTCAAACATGCTAAATTACGTACCCCTACCTTTTCTGTCAAGGTATTTATAACGCTGCGCCCACTGGGAGCAACGCAGCCCGACCGTGGAACGTCGCAAAATTTTGTCTCAGAACCTTTCGGGTACAGGGGCGCTTAGCCAAGCCGCTTCAGTTGCCCCACGAGCTCTTGCCAGCGAACAGAAAACCCCAGTTCGCCCAAAAGTCGAACGCCGTCTTTAACATGTCTTCCGACCTCAGCAACACTGTGGGCATCATCTCCCGGCACCACCGGAATCCCGAGTGAAAGTGCCTTGAGAAGAATTGGCCGGGAGACATAAGGTTCGCTGGCACCTTTTTGGATCGCCCGAACGTTCAAATCTAAAAATAGCCCGAACCGTTTGATGGCATGAAGATTTCTGTCTATTCGTTTCTCAATGTCAGGTTTCAGCAAGCGGCGTTGATAAGCGCCATCATAAATGCGAACCAGATCAAAATGGCCGATCACCGGTGGCCGCAGGGTTGTAATCAGCTCGTATTGCGCATCAAAATACTGAAGATAGAGAGCATCCACACCCCCGGCCGTTGCCGCTGCCTGTCTATAAAAGGCGGCGTCATAATCAAAATTAACGTCGTTTACATGGTGAATCGACCCCACAATGAAATCCGGGCGGTAGGTGTGGACAAGTTCTATAGTGAATGGCGAAGCACCCGTATACCCCTCTGTTTCAAAACCAACCAGAATGTCTATCTGGGCCGCATATTTTTTTTGAAGAAGGCGACAGGTCGCCATATATTGGTGGAATCGCTGCTGCAGTAAGTCCGATGTCAACCCGGCATCCTTCTCATCGGGATAAAGAAAGCCATCACTCGGCGGTGGCGCGTGCTCGGTAATCCCCACCCATCCAAACCCCCGGTCAATGTATGCTCGCACGATCTCCTCCAGGGAGTTATCGGCATGCTGACAGAAGTCGCCGCTATGGCCACCGTGGAGCGAAATCAATTGCGGGGATGGAATGGAGTTCACATCAACTCTTCAGGTAGTTCGCAGACATCACCCGTGGCTTTCCGGGTTTCGACATAATGTGCTGCGGCCAGTGCCGCCAGGCATCCATCCGCAGCTGAAAGCACGATCTGCTTGGCATATTTCTCCCGAAGGTCCCCAATAACATAGAGGCCAGGCACATTGGTCTGGCATTTTTCATCGGTAATCACATACCCTTCGGCATTCATTTTTATGCCTTGCGGAACCAATTGGTTGTTGGGAGAATATCCTACGAAAATAAACACACCGTCCGTTGCAAGATCCCGGGTTTCTCCGGTTAAGGTATCTTTAAGATGTGCTGTATGGACACCCTCTTCGTTCGCTTTAATCTCAGTAACGACCGTATTCCAAAGAATTTCAATTTTGCAATCTGCTTTGACACGCTCCTGCAGAATCATGCCAGCACGAAGCGCATCTCGCCGATGGGCGAGATAGACCTTCTTGGCGAGTTTGGCAAGATAGAGGGCCTCTTCCGCAGCCGTATCGCCGCCCCCCACGACCACAACGGTCTTGTCTCTAAAAAAGAAACCGTCACATACGCCGCAATAGGATACGCCCTTCCCATAGAATTCTATTTCACCCGGCACATTCAGCTTTCTAGGGCTGCCGCCGGTACCAATAATGACCGAATAGGCCTTTAGTACGGCACCGTTTGCCAATTTGACGCTGTGATACGCAATCCCCGGTTCAACCGCAATCACTTCGTCCAATATCGTTTCAAGGCCTAAGGATTCCGCGTGCTGTGAAAACTTCATGGAAAGCTCGGGCCCCCCAATACGTTCAAAGCCCGGATAGTTTTCAACATCATCTGTCATGGCCATTTGGCCGCCGGCAATCCCTTTTTCAACCAGAACCGTTTTGAGGGCAGCCCTCATGGCATAAATACCGGCGGAAAGGCCACCCGGCCCACCACCGACAATAATCAAATCGTAGGTATCGTTTTCGACCATTTTTCAGCTCCTATGGAGTCAAATTAACTATTTGAAAATGTTTGATATGGTAAATTAGCCTAGGGACCGTATCGCGTCAACTTTAATTTACCGAATGCCTTTGCCCGATTAAATCTTCGCAGGGGCTTATCACCCTAATTTCTAAAAACTTTCTTGACTTACATTTCTTCCAATTGCTAAAAAGCCTCTCAATTCGGAGCCCCTGTTGGTTTTTTGCCCATCATAATTCAACGCCAACAGGGACCATATAGTTTATGTCACACACATTCAGTCAAATGCTTATTAAAAGGAGAGATATTATGTTGAAAAGATGGATTTACGTATTGGCCCTGGCCGTCGCCGTGGCAAGCATTGCACCAGCAGTACATGCAGCGCATCTCTACGGCCCGGAAGGACTTGACACCACCTATGGGTTCTATCATCGGTTGCGTCATGAAACATGGGACAACTCATTCGATTTTTCAGATGATGCCGGATTGGATGATGCCAACCTCTGGCGTTTCAAAACGTCCCTCTGGTTAAAAAGCGACTATGAAAAGAAATGGGGTTTCAAGATAAAGCTTACCAATGAGGCGCGGTATTACATGGAACACCACCGGGGAGACGAAGGTTGGGACGAGGATGAAATTATTTTTGACAACCTCTATTTCTACATGAATGACGCCTTTGGGCTACCGCTGGATATCTCTGTGGGTCGCCAGGATTTTCTCTTCACTTTTGGTGAAGGCTTCTTAATCATGGACGGCACCCCCGAGGATGGTTCCCGTTCTTTCTACTTCAATGCCGCGAAAATCAATTGGGCCTTTACGTCCAATTACTCGGTTGACCTTGTTTACATTTCAAACCCGCAAAAAGACGATTACCTGCCCTCTCTTTACTCCGCCGACAAAAAAGCGTTGAATGCATCGGACGAACAGGGGGTTGTGGTCTACGGCCGACTGAAGATAAATGATCAACTTAACGTCGAGCCCTATTACATGTGGAAAGAGGAAGAAAACGACCCAACATTCAACGACGAGCTGGATATCCATACCCTTGGCGCCCGAGTTGTCTACACCTTTGGTGCCTACAAGCTGCGGTTTGAATATTGCCATCAATTCGGTGAATATGAAAACCAGAATGCATTGGGTGAAAGCGTTGACCGAAATGCCGGTGGCGGTTATGTCTTCATTGGTCGCAGCTATAAAAACATCACTTGGACCCCCTCCTGGGAGTTGGGAGCGGTTTATCTGACCGGCGATGACCCCGACACCACCGATGAGGATGAAGGGTTTGACCCTCTGTTTTCCCGATGGCCCTGGCTGAGTGAATCTTTTGTGTTTATGTTTGCCCCCGAACGCGGTGTGAATTACCGGACCAATCTTCAACTTTACCGCATTGGGCTGGGACTGACCTTTACACCCCAGACAAGTCTGAACATGCGTTACAATTATGTGCTGGCCAACGAGGAAAGAACCACCAACCCCTTTGCCTCCGGAACGGATGATGACCGCGGCCATTTGACCCAGGCAACGGTAAAACATGTATTTTCAAAAAACATAGACGGATACCTCATGGTAGAACATCTGATCCCTGGCGATCACTACGTGTTTGACGATACGGCCCTTTTCGTGCGGTGGCAGCTGCAGTTCAAATATTAAAACGATCGGTTCGTTAAAACCGAAAAGGCCCTCCTTTTTCGAAAGGGAGGGCCTTTTTTATGGATGCGGTTCAATCAAACGGCACAACGCCCCGATGATTGAAGCAAACAGGGCGAAACCGTATCACCGGACAATCGTCTCGAACACCGCCTCTGCTGACGCAACCGTGTGGGCAATCTGTTCATTGGTATGGGCCGTTGACATGAAAAACGCTTCAAACTGCGACGGTGCAAGGTAGACGCCTCGGTCCAACATGCCTTTATAATATGCTGAAAAAATATCTAAATCGCTTGTTTTGGCGTCATCAAAATTCATTACCGGCTGATCGGTAAAAAACATGCCCAGCATGGCCCCCACGTGGCCTACGCCTGCCTTGATGCCGGTTTTATTAATGGCATTCGCCAACCCTTCTGCAAGGGTGGCAGATTTCCGTTCGAGTTCTTCGTAAACCCCTTTTCCCTGAAGCTTTTTCAGGGTCGCAATGCCTGCAGCCATGGCCACGGGGTTTCCGGACAATGTTCCTGCCTGGTACACCGGCCCCTCAGGCGCCACCTGTATCATCAATTCCCGCTTGCCGCCATAAGCCCCTACCGGCAATCCGCCCCCGATGATTTTTCCCAGGGTCGTAATGTCTGGCTCAACCCCATAAAGGGCCTGGGCCCCGCCGTAGGCCACCCGAAAACCCGTCATCACTTCATCAAAGATTAGAAGGGCACCATAGGCCTCTGTGCCGGCTCGAAGCGCCTGCAAAAAGCCATCGATCGGTGGTACAAGCCCCATATTTCCGGCAATCGGTTCAACGATAACGCAGGCGATCTGGTCTCCTTTTTCGGCCATCACCTTCTCAAATGCCGCAACGTCATTAAAGGGAAGCGACAGGGTATGGTTGACAAAGGCCTCCGGTACGCCTGGGCTGCCCGGAATCTGGAGCGTTGCCACACCGGATCCCGCTGCCACCAGCAGGGTATCCGCATGGCCATGGTAACAACCATCAAATTTAATGATGGTGTCTCGCCTGGTAACCCCCCGTGCCAAACGAATGGCACTCATGGTGGCTTCGGTGCCCGAATTCACCATTCGCACCATTTCAATGGAAGCCACCGCATCGACAACCAATGTGGCCATTTCAATTTCAAGCTCGGTAGGTGCGCCGTATCCCGTTCCCTGCTCAAGGGTTTTGGTGATCGCGCTTAGAACATCCGGATCTCGATGCCCTAAAATCATAGGCCCCCAGGATCCCACATAATCGATGTAGCCATTGCCATCCACGTCATAGAGCATGGCTCCCTCCGCATGGTCGATCAACACCGGCACCATCCCCACCGATCGGCAGGCACGGACCGGGCTGTTTACACCACCGGGAATCACGGTCAGGGCTTTTTCAAACAGCGCCTTAGATTTATCATGGTTCATTTTGTTGTTGTCCTCTCTTTATATGTCTCGGGCCGCATCACTGATCACCTTCAAAATGGCGGGTAATGCGGCACTGCTGGTTTCCTGAATAAAATCCCCCCCGGATTTGGTTGCCAGATACGAAAAGGGGTTCTCCTGGACATTGATATCCACGATAATGCCTTCCCGGCGATGCACTTTCTGAGCAACCAGAATTGGCAGATTGGTGCTGCCAGAAGTTCCGACCACCAGCAGTAGTCCTGCTTGGGCGGCCATTTTGAGTGAACTGACATAGTAATAGTATTCTTCATTGTATGTTTCATCAAACCATAACACATGGGGTCTTGTCGGCCCCCCGCATTTGGGACACCGAAGGAGTTGGCGGTCGGAATCCGTCAGGTCTTCCCCCTTTGCCTTGTCCGATACCACCTCCGGAATGGGATATACCGCCTGGGAGCATTCACGGTCGCAGCGCATCAGAAAAACGTTTCCATGCACTTCATACAGGTTTTTTCTGCTGGTACCCGCTTTAAGATGCAATCCATCAATATTTTGCGTAATCAACGTAAATCGATTGGGGAAAAGCCGTTCGATCTCCGTCAACGCAAGATGCCCGTTATTTGGCCGGGCCTTTCGGCAACCCCCCCGACGGTAGAGATACCATTTCCATACCTCATCGGGCATCTCGGTGAACATTTGATGGGTGGCAATCTGCTGGGGCAGGTATTCGGTCGATCCCACATGCCAGAATCCGTCTTTGCCACGAAATGTGGGAATACCACTTTCCGCGGAAATCCCCGAACCGGTCAGCACCACAATACGCTCTTTGCTGTGAAGAATATTTTTGAAAATTTCTTTCAGATGTTCAGTAATCATCTGGCACCTTTCTGAATGGTTTGGTCTTGTTATCCAAAGCCAAATTCTCTATAAGGAAGATCGGTCACCACACGGATAGAAAAATACGAATATTTTTTACTTCTAAGTATTATATCAGAGAATGAAAAAAGCAAGCCAATGGATATGAATTTCAACCGCATTCCCGATCACGTAAAGAACATTCACATTATGGCGGTCTGTGGCACCGGCATGGGGGCCCTTGCCTGCATGCTAAAAGAAATGGGATATAACATCACCGGATCGGATCAAAACGTCTATCCGCCCATGAGTACTTTTTTACTCGATAAAGGCATCCATCTACTGAATGGATTTAATGAAGAAAATATCCATCCCGATACGGATCTTGTTATCATCGGCAATGCGGTTAGAAAAAACAACCCGGAAGCTGTCACCGTAAAAGAAAAGAATATCTGCTTCTGCTCAATGCCCCAGGCGCTGAACCATTTTGTGGCAAAGGAGAAGCAAACCATTCTCATCACCGGCACCCATGGGAAAACCACCACGGCCTCTCTGATGGCATGGTTGCTTTTTACGGCCGGATTGGATCCATCGTTTATGATCGGTGGAATTCTCCAGAACTTTAACAGCAACTATCGCATCGGCAGCGGCAACTACATGGTGATAGAGGGTGATGAGTATGACACTGCTTTCTTTGATAAAGGTCCGAAATTTCTTCACTATAAACCGAGCCTCGCTGTTCTCACCAGCGTAGAGTTTGATCATGCGGACATTTTCCGGGACCTTGACCATGTCAAAGCAATTTTTAAAAATTTTGTGGCACGTATCCCGAAAACGAGTTATCTGGTCGCCTATGACAACGATAGTAACATCAGTGAGATAATACCATCGGCCGACTGTACCGTTGAACGATACGGCATGTGCCCGGATGCCTATTGGCGAATCGGGGATGAAACCCATGCCCCGGCCGCACTGGAAACCACCTTCAGCGTTTTCATGCAAAACCAAAAGGTTGGCCATTATGCCACCCCCTTACTGGGCCACCACAACCGGATGAACATACTTTCGGTTATCGCGCTGGCGGAACATCTGAAAATACCGCATAAGACCATCCGGGAAGCCCTTCTCACCTTCCAAGGCGTGAAAAGACGCCAGGAGATCCGGGGGGAAAAAAATGGCATTACGGTCATGGATGATTTTGCCCATCATCCAACTGCGGTTTTGGAAACGATAAGGGCCGTGAAAGGCGCCTGCCAAAATGGCCGGCTTGTGGCGGTATTTGAACCGCGCACCAATACAAGCATGCGGCAAGTCTTTCAATCGGTCTATCCCCATGCCTTTATTGACGCCGATCTTATTTGTATTCGAAAACCGCCGTTGCTTGAAAAAGTGCCCGAGGATGAGCGATTTTCTTCGGAACAGCTTGTGTCTGACCTTAAACAACGTGGCAAAAACGCCCGTTTTTTCCCGGACACCGAATCAATTATCGATTTTCTCGAAAAAGAGGCCAGATCCGGAGACGTCATCCTTGTGATGTCCAACGGTGGTTTTGACAATATCCATGAAAGACTGTTGGCATGCCTTTAATCTACTCATTGGGAAATCTCTGCTGTCTAACATTATAGTTTAAAAGGACAATCCCTCTATGCCATTTGATAACATCCAGACGCAAGATGCCCAAATCAGCTCCGATGAAATCCTATCGCTCTCCCGCCTTATCCGACTGTTTCGCTATAATCATGGCCATGTAACAGTCTCCCTGTTGTACCAGGAACTGGACCTGCAACCAGCCATTGTTGATCGCCATGTCAAACAATTGCAACACTTGGGCTATCCCATTACAGCAGAAGCTGACGGGTATCGCCTGATTGAATTTCCGGATGTCCTCTATCCTTGGGAGTTTCCGGATAGAATGGCAACCATCCATTATTTTCAGGAAATTTCGTCTACCATGTCCGTCGCCCGCACCCTTGCACTCAACGCATGCCCGCACATGACGGTCGTTATTGCAGAGACCCAGACCCAAGGACGTGGCCGGCTCGCCCGTGTATGGCGATCACATGCCGGCGGCCTTTACTTTACGCTGGTGCTGCGCCCTCAAATCCCTCTAGAACATTGCCATTTTCTTAATTTTCTGGCCTCCGTGGTGCTGACACGCGTTATCAAAGCGCACTGTGGTATCGCCATCGGCGTTAAATGGCCAAATGACGTTCTGTTCGGACACCGCAAGCTGTCAGGGATGCTCTCTGAACTGATTACGCCCCCTGACGCCCCCCCCATTGTCAACATTGGTATTGGCCTGAACGTAAATAATGAACCGTCCGAAGAAGAACCCATGGCTGTTTCGCTTCGTGAAATTTTAGGCCGACCGGTTATGCGCCAACAGCTGCTGAGTGAATTTTTAAATGAATTTGAGTACCGTGCAGCATCCATCAATATTCAAAACATTTTATCCGAATGGAAAAAGTACACCATCACATTAAACCGTCAGGTGGTTATCGAAACCGTTCATGGTGTCTATGAAGGCATGGCTGTGGATATTGATCACGAGGGCGCATTGGTGCTTCAAACAGCGGATGGCAGCCTGAAAACGGTCTCACACGGCGATTGCTTTCTGTCCGTCCCCGATCCCTCCTTATAATATTCCAGCATCCTTTCCCAAAACGCCTGCAAGACGTCTGCAACTTCTTTTTCTGTTCGGGTATAATCAGGAGTCCAATGCGCTGGCAGGAGTTCACGATACCGAACGGTGGCATACCGTTCATCCACAAGCAGCACAACCCCGCGATCTGTTTCTGAACGAATCACTCGCCCAGCAGCCTGGAGTACCCGGTTGATGCCGGGATACAGATAAGCATATTCAAAGCCAGCCCCTTTGGCACGGTCAAAATGTTTCCGAATCAATTCATTTTCATCCGATATGCCGGGAAGACCAACCCCAACGATCATGGCACCGGTCAGCCGGTTTCCCTTCAGATCGATACCTTCTCCAAAAATCCCCCCCATGACCGCAAAGCCAATTAATGGCCGGGGATTATTTTTGGCAAACTTCATCAAAAACGCATCCCGCGCATCTTCCGACATTCCCGGCGTTTGGACGAGAACCGCTTCATTCGGATATGTCGCGTGAAAACGATCGTATGCTGCGGTCATATAGTAATATGAGGGAAAGAAGATCATGTAATTTCCGGTCACCGAAGCAGTCATGGTCCGAATCAGCTGAACGAGCGTCGGCAGGCTTTTGTCCCGTTCCCGATACCGCGTGGACACAAAATTGGAGACCATCAATTTCAGGTGCTCCCGGGGAAAAGGAGACGGCAGCGAATAGCAGGCGGCGGAAGGTCCGCACCCGAAGGTTTCCCGTATATAGCCAGCCGGCGCCAGGGTCGCAGAGAAAAAAACGACGGAATTGCATCGCTCTAACGCCTCTTTCATTTTCCCGGCAGGGTCGATGCAAAACAGCTTGATACAAACATCCGTGCCTGCCTGTTTCATATAGGTCACGTAGCCGTCATCATAAATATCAGAAATCCTTAAAAATGCGCCCACTTCAAAATAGAGGTCCAGTAAATCATCTCGATAGGATGCATCGCCGTTGGTGGCCAAATATTTCTCGGCCAAGGCATGCCAATGTGTCAACAGCGAAACAAGCCGTTCCGGTACGGTGGACCCAGCTATCATTCCACCAGCCATCTCGCAGGCCTTTCTCACGGTAACCAGCTCGGAATTGATTTTCCCCATCGCTTTAAACAGCACTGGTAATGCACTGCGAACCGCGCGCCGAAGGTTGAGAAACGGCTGCTTGCGGATCGCAGCGGAAAACATCTCTCTTGAACGATCCACCAGGTTGTGGGCCTCGTCCACCAAAAAGGTGTATTTGTCCGTCCGATCGGTAAAAAACCGTCGAAGATATACCCTGGGATCAAACGCATAATTGTAATCGCAAACAATCACATCGGCCCAGAGGGTAAGATCAAGAGAAAATTCAAATGGGCACACACGATAGGTCTTCGCAATGCTAACAATTTCCTCCCGCGTGAACAGATCAGCACGCCCAAACAGAAACTCCCGGGCAGCGGCTACCCTGTCAAAATATCCCCGGGCAAACTCACACGCTGATCCATCGCAGGCGGCTTCCGGGTTGAAACAAATTTTCTCCTTTGCCGTCAATGTAAGGGCTTTGATGGAAAGCCCGTTTCTGGATAAAACGTCGATCGTTTCTTCAGCCACGGTTCTTGCCGTGGTACGGGCCGTGAGATAAAAAACCTTGTTTACCATTCCCCTCCCGAGCGCCATGACCGCCGGGAAGAGGACGGCCATGGTTTTACCGATGCCAGTGGGAGCCTGAAATATCATCTGGCGGTCATGCTGGATGGTTTTATAGACCTGGACTGCCATTTCGCGCTGCCCAGGCCGATAGGTGGAAAACGGAAATTTTAGTGCTTTGATGCTCCGATCACGGACGATTGCCCATTCTGCCAGAACCGCCATCCATTTTAGATAGTGAGCGACCAAGTCTTTGAAAAAGGTTTCCAGCTCCTTAATAGTAAACGTCTTTTGCGCTTCCACCTGTTCTCGGGAATCAAGCTGATAATACGTCAACTGGACATTCATCGTGGAAAGAGAGTTTGCAACCCCGTACATGTAGGCATAGGCCTTTACCTGGCCCCAGTGGACCGGGTTTTCATGGGATAACGCTGCCTCAAGGTCCCCCACCGTTGTTTTGATTTCATCGATCATCACCGGCGCGCTGCCTTCCCCGGCTTCCGGCATATAAATGCCATCCACGCGGCCGGATATTTCCAATGTAAACGGACCCGTCTCAACGATGTGTGAAACAGGGACTTCGGCTACGTATCCGGCCGGGCGGCCTTTCTGAACCCGTTGATGGGCACGAATGGCCTCGGCGGCACGACTTGCACCGGTAAATGTCATATTCAAATCACCGCGCGTCAATACAAACTCGACAAGTGATCTGACAGCCACTTGAAACTTTTCCGTCACAACATCCTTTTGGTATGGAAGGAGAGTTATTAATTTGCTCTATGTCTTATGATATGGTCATGACTCATACTCGACTTAGATCTTGAATGCAACTTGCTTAGCAGCAATGGTACTAACACGAAATATTTCGAACCATTTAGAATGAATCGAAAGATGATGATTGAAAACCAGAACCTAAAAACAATGCGTCTTTTTATATGGCTGGGACTTGGCATAATTTCTCTGGTTGCTGCATGCGCGTCCCCTCAACCCACCAAAGCCCCCTCAGCCCCAACGTCCCTTTCCTATGCGCCCTACGGCGATTCCGAGCAGGTCGGCAGTATCGAATTTCAGGATGTAAAAGAATGCTCCGGGATGGATGCCTCTCCGACCCAGGCGGACCTGTTGTGGGTAATTAACGACAGTGGTAACGCCCCTTGTGTTTTTGCCATGGGGACAGACGGTCGTCACAGGGGCCAGGTTCTTTTGCCAAACGTTGTAAACCGAGATTGGGAAAGCCTCGACGCATTTTTATGGCAAAATGAATCCTACGTGCTGATCGCCGATTTTGGGGACAACAAGCAGCAATACGCGTCACACCGGCTTTATGTCATTCGAGAACCACAAATTGAAAGCGATTCCAAAAACCAAGTCATTACAGCCGAAATCGTTTGGCAAATTGAGTTCACCTATCCGGATGGTGGCCATGATGCGGAAGCCGTTGCCGTTGATCTGGCTACCGGGTTGGCCCTTATCTTATCAAAACGGGATTCTCCCCCAATCGTCTTTGGTGTCCCCCTTTTTCCATCCCGGGATGGCAGCCCCGTTGAAGCCAAAAAAGTAGCAGTGGTCGCCCATATTCCACCGCCGACTGCGAATGACTTGTCAAAGCCCTATGGCAACATGAGCGCTCGTCCCACGGGTATGGACATCAGTGCGGATGGAAAACGAATCGTGGTGCTCACCTACAAGCATGCATACCTGTTTTGCCGGAATCAAAACGATACCTGGGCCGATGCGTTTACTCGCATGCCACAGCAAATTGCGCTGCCTTCTCCGTATGAATATTCAAATCTCCGCCAGCGGGAATCGATCTGTTTTTCGGCCGATGATCAGCAGATTTTTGTTACATCGGAAGGGGTGGGTGCCGGTATCTATCGATTGAATAAAAAGGGGCGATTGCATAAAAAAGGGGCCCCGTAACAACGGGGCCCCTTCGTATCAACAGATTAACAGGCGTTATATAACGTTACTGATTATGCAGCATCCATGGAACGACGGTCTGCCATGTCCATCAGAACACGTTCTCTGGCCTTGTCAATGCCTAACGCTTTTCGTTTCTTGTCGATGTGAGCAATCATCATCTTCGCCATTTCGTATGGATCTACTGCAAATCCCCATTTGCCCATTCCCTCTTTTTCAAGGCCCTCGAAAAGAAGGTCTTTGAACTTGGTGTTGTCAACAACCGGGAAGGTTACACCAAAAACAGTGTAAACACCGGAGGCGACAAAGTATTGCCCAATGGAGATCGCCTTTTCAGACATATATTCGGGCGCAGCGCCTGCCACAGGCAGATCGGCAATGCTCTGACCCAACCCGCCGGTCTTGACCATTTCAGTACAGGCGATCAGGATACGGCTGTTGTCCACACAGGAACCCAATCCCAATACCGGCGGCATCCCAACGGTTTCACAGACTTCTTTCAGACCAGGGCCTGCCAGATGGGCGGCTTCCGGGCTGGTCAGGTTGGCCTTGGCAAGCGCGATCTGGGAACAACCGGTCTGAACCACCAGCACGTCATTTTTAATCAGTTCTTTTACCAGTTCCACATGTACCCAGTCCTGTTTTACTCTCGGGTTTGTACATCCCACAACCCCGGCCACACCACGGATACGGCCGTTGATGATGTTGTCATTGAGGGGGGTGTAAGATCCACGGAAGCTTCCACCGAGCATGTAATTGATATATTCATGGGAGAACCCGTGCACACCGGTGTTCACGATATTGGGAATTTCTACCTTGGCAGTCCGGTTCTTGAACCGTGAAATCGCCCGAATTACAATTTCATCAGCACATTTTCGCGGATCATGCTCTTCGAATTCAATGTGCTCAACCCCTTCAATATGGCAACGCGGATTGGTGGTGAAGAGACGTGTGTTGTAGCATTCCGCCACTTTGGCAAGGCCCTGTTTGATGCACTGCACATCAACCGCCATGGCATCTACCGCACCGGTAATCAGCACAGCTTCGGTAGACATAAAGTCACCCGCATGGGGAACGCCGTGACGGGACATCATTTCCGCGCCACTGCAGCACATGCCTGCCAGGTTGATGCCTTTTGCGCCGGCCTCTTTGGCGGCCGCGATCAAGGCAGGATCATTAACCGATTCCAGTACAGACTCGAACATGTTGGGCTCATGGCCATGGACGATAATATTAACCTGATCTTCTTTCAACACGCCCATATTGACCTCGATGGCAACCGGTGTCGGGGTCCCATAAAGAATATCTGAAATTTCAGTGGCAACCATGGAACCACCCCAACCATCGGCCAACGCCGTCCGGCTGCACTGTTTTACAATGTTGCCGTATTGCTGGTCCACGCCCATATGCGTGCGATGCATAATTTCCATAATTTCACGCATGGCGCCCCGGGGCACGATACCCTGTTTCCGCCAGGTTTCCAGGGTCTTTTCCGGAACACGTTGTGCAAAGGGAATCTCGCCGTCTACCTGGGTATAAGTTCGCTCCAGCTCTTCATACAGCTCAGTGGCAATTTCTTTTACGCTTTTTCCCTCGGTCTCAATGCCGATAGACTGGGCAACCTGTTCGAGTTTTACAGTGTCTTTAATTTTGTAGTTCAGGATCTTCCCATTGATAACGTCACGAAAGAGGTCCAGCATCCCCATGCCGTGGTCGGTATGGGCCGCACAACCAGAGGCCACCATACGGGCAAAGTTTCTTGCCTGGATCGTATCGATATCAGCGCCACAAACACCTACTTTTGAGTAAGGATCATTGGCATTCAAGCGGCAGGGGCCCATGAAGCAATGTTTACAGCAAGCCGATTTGTCGCCGATCGGGCAAGCCTTCATATTGGTGGCCCTGTCAAAAGCAGTTTCCACGCCGTCTTTACGCGCTTTTTCGAGCATCTGAGCGGTGGCGTCACATGCGGTCCATTCTCTGATGGAGACCTGTTTTTTTTCTTTTTTTGGTTTGTCCATGCGTTTCCCCCTTCTTGGAAAGAATTTTATTTAAACAATGTTTTATTAATTATAATTAATATTAAATCAATTATTTATAGCCTTATTAGGAATAATTATCATATATAAACCAAAAAACAGCTCAAATGTCAAGCATCATTCACAAACAATATAGTGGTAAGAATAGCCAGCTTGACGGCAAACACCGATTGACTACCACCCAAAATATCACGACATACCATGTAATTACAGTCAGATATGAATATAGACGTGTTATCATCTTGACTTTGAAGAAAGGCCTGTGCGATTATAGTGAAAAGTCCCGCTGAAAACACGCATCCTTATTTTGAATACTGACCATCCTGAAACGGAAACTGTTTTTCTCTACAAAATCGAAAAATACGACGCTGCAGAATTGAAATTTTGAGCTTCCCTCAACGATCGGGCAAATAATCAGTTCGTAACTGGGCAATACAATTAAAAGTCTGTTGAAGCGATTGCCTGGACTGTCCTTGAAGTTTGCACCTTTTTCTTTCCACCGAACCGTTAACTTAAGGAGGTCATGATGAGCAATAGTGTTTACAAGGTTATCGAATTGATTGGTACAAGTGCTGTATCCTGGGAAGAAGCCGCAAAAAATGCAATAGAAACAGCCGGACAATCATTACGGGAGCTGCGGATTGCAGAAATTGCCAAACTGGACATGAAAGTGGAAAATGGCAAAGTGACGGCTTTCCGTGCCCGCGTGACCGTATCCTTTAAATACGGCACAGATTAACCCGACCCACTCTCCCCAAGCATTTAGCCTGCCAGTGCCACGCTGTGAACTGAATATTCAAAGCGGTGGGAAACCATTGATATACCATCGTTTATATTGAGCGTGGCGCTGGCCTCACCACTTAAAGGGCCGCCTGCCCCTTGCCGAAATAGAAAAAATGGAGTGATAAAACGTGTCAGGATGACTGCCCTGACGGCACGCAAAATAATCAGACAGGTGCCCCCCTCCTCAGCTGAGTGTCGACGTGTTTCTGTAAAATATGGAATGCGGCGGGAGGCAAAAGGTCTGCAAACCGCTCGCCGTGGGCGCTATTTTGCTTATAAAAGTTAATACAATGCGACACAATGGCCACTGTTTCAGCTTCCGTGTAGACGCCTGATAATTCCGTTGCGAGTCGCGGGCGGCGGCCCAGTTTACCGCCCAACTGAACGCGATATCCCCGGTCCCCAGCGGAAAGAGCCCCCGTAGAACATTCGCCAATACACCGGGCGCAACAAAGGCATTCCCTTTCCGCAAACTGAAGCGAAGGGCCTGTTGTATCTAATGCAAGAGCGTTTTCTGAACAGACATCCACACATTGCCCACAGTGGTTACACGAATCTTTTACAAGCATTGGTCGGCACGCACCGATAATACCGATATCCTTAATCTGTGGCTGAGAACAGGCATTCGGGCATTCGGCCACTGCAATTCTAAATTCGTGATGGAACTTAAGCGAACCCTTGACCCGCTCTTTCAAAAAAGAAAGCAAATCCGCGCCTTCCAGCAAAGCGGTTAATTTTTCTACAAGCGAATCACCAGGCATTGCCCGGTTGGAACACCCATTTGGGCCAAAACAGACTTCAATCTGATACCCTTTGATTTCAGAAGCCATATTCGAAAGATACCTGGCTTGGGTTGCCTTTACCGCTCCTAATGTAACGATTTTTTTCCCGGCATCTATCGCTTCTTTTTCTACACGATTTTTAACCCGTTTTCTGACAAAAAATGGGACCCGTTTAATGGCATTTTCAGCCTCATCCGTCCATTTCATAAAACATTTTCCTCCGTCACAGTGTTGGTACAACCATTGCCCCACCAATATACCATAGGGCGCCCACCTTCTGAAACAGGAGAAAAGCACTCCTTGGCGCTACCCATGTGCCGGTGCTTAAAAACCAGCTTGCGTCTCCGCGCGTTTTCACCTATGAAGGTAATCATCTTTTTCCACCTGGCATCGGAATGCTTGAACTGAACGGATACCGAAAGGCATAGTTTAGAGAATGGCCGCCAGTCTTGCGCTGATTATTTTGCTTGGCCTTGGGGCAGACTACCTGTTTAAACGGCTTCATGTCCCAGGTCTTGTGGGCATGTTGTTTGTGGGGGTATTGGCCGGACCCTACGTTCTTGATTTTCTATCACCGGCACTGTTGGATGTTTCCTCAGATTTCCGAAATATTGCCCTGATCGTTATTCTGCTGCGGGCCGGGTTTGAGCTTCGAAGGGACACCCTCCATCGTGTAGGCCGTGCCGCCATTATCATGAGCATGCTGCCCGCCATTTTTGAAATTGCCGGTATCGTTCTGGTGGCACCCCGGTTACTACACCTCACATTGCTGGAGGCAATCATCCTGGGCTGTATCCTGGCCGCCGTCTCACCTGCCGTGGTGGTCCCTCTTATGATAGACTTCATGGACCGGGGGCGTGGATCGAAAAAGGGAATCCCGACCCTGATATTGGGGGCCTCTTCCCTGGATGATGTCTTTGTGATTGTGCTTTTTGCCATATTTTTAGGAATGTATGGTGGAAACGCCACCAATTACTGGCAGAGTCTCGCCAATATTCCGGTCTCGGTACTACTGGGCATTTTATGTGGTCTGGTGCCCGGCTATTTTCTCTATCAGCTGTTCTCACGATACGACTGGCGACCGCCCAAACGCACCCTCACCATTCTGGGTGTTGCCATATTGCTTACCTTTGCTGAAAAAAAACTGGAACATATTGTGCCCATAGCAAGCCTTCTGGGCGTGATGGCAATGGGCATGATCATTCTGGAAAAATCAGAGCCAATTGCCCATATAATTTCTCAAAAGCTTAAAAAAATATGGGTGTTTGCCGAATTGCTGCTCTTTGTATTGGTGGGCGCCCAGGTCAATGTGAATGTGGCATGGGAGGCTGGCATTGCCGGGGGGGGCGTCATTCTGGTGGGGCTTGTGTTTCGGAGCATCGGCACCTATCTATCTCTCGTTGGGACCCCCTTCACCTTTCAGGAAAAATTATTTTGCGTTTTGGCATACATCCCAAAGGCAACCGTTCAAGCGGCCATTGGTGCGGTTCCCCTTGCCGCGGGCGTTGCTTCCGGTGAGGTCATTCTGGCGGTTGCCGTATTGTCAATTCTGCTGACCGCACCCCTTGGTGCCATCAGCATCTCCTTATACGGCGAGCGAGTGCTTGATCATGGGGACCTATCCGCCTATAGTTTCAAAGATCTGCGGGAAAAGCTGGATCTTCCCCATGTGGGAGAGCGACTTCGAAACAAACGTTCCGGAATCATCTGGAAGGTCATCGAAGAAAAAGAGATCTGGCAAGCGGGCCCGAAACAGCCCCCTGCTATCGAGCTTCGTCTTTGGCAGGAAAAGACCGCTAAGGGGCCGGGCACGGGCAAAACAATCGTATGCCGCTATGGCCAGGCATCCCCTGTTTTTCAGGACCAGTGGGAAGTGCTGTATGATTGGTAATTGTTAACCGTAACCACGAAATTAACAATGGCCATTTTTTAAATGCAACATTAGGGTGAATTTACCCGTTTATATTCAAACAAAAATCATTTACCATAAATTATGGAATGATCAACCCCGGAGAACCGGACCTTTTTTCCAAAGGAGAGGACGTATGCAGTGTGAGATAGTACAAACCGATAAAGCACCGGTTGCCATTGGCCCATACTCTCAAGCCATCGGTGCGGGACCGTTTCTGTTTGTCAGCGGCCAACTCGGCCTGGACCCTGAAACAGGCGATCTCGTTAGCCCTGATTTTGAACTTCAGGCCCGTCAGGCGCTGGAAAATATAAAGCAGGTGATCCTTGCCGCCGGCTGTAGAATAAACAACGTGGCATCTGTGGACATCTTTCTGAGCAATATGAATAATTTTTCAAAGCTGAATGAAATCTATCAGGCGTTCTTTGAAGGTCACCGGCCAGCGAGGGCGGTTATTGAAGTAAGCGGTCTTCCGAAAAAGGCAAGCATAGAAATCAAATGCATCGTCTGCCGTGAATAATGGAACGGCCTGAAAATGACAATCGGTTACCCTTTTTGTCGTTGAAAATCGTGTGGCCTTTGCTTTTCATCCCATAGGTCCATTGCGGACATCAGCGCCAACCGAAACTGTTTCGCTCATCCGCCGGAGGACTTAATGCAAACCAAACCGTTAGCCCCGCTATTGCCGCAATCTGTAGCACTCGCGGAAAAGTGGCAAAATAATGCCAACCGGCTACGCACCCGGAAGGAAAAAGCACTTCAAAGGACCCTTGCCCGACTCTTAACCCACCCCCGGGACAAAGTAACGCTGACAAAACTGATCGATCAGAGTTTCCGGTCCAGGGATAAAAAGCGGGTGGCCGAACTTATCGCTGAAATACTCGGCCAGCATGGTATTCCGATATTTATGTCCGGCAAAGACAGGGCATTGATACGTTTTTTTCTTATCATTGGCAGACGATTTCCACGCCTGTCAGTGCCCCGCGTCATTGAAAAAATACGCCAGGACAGCAGCCAATATATCATCCCCGCGGAAAAAGGTCTGCCCGCTTATCTTTCAAGGCGGAAAAAGGAAGGGGTCCAGATCAATCTCAATTACCTCGGTGAAGCGGTTCTCGGCGACGAAGAGGCACACCGGCACCTTGAAACCTACTTAAATGCACTCCGCTCGGAAAGCGTAGAACATATTTCCGTTAAAATTTCCAGTCTGATACCCCAAATCATTCCCCTTGCATTTGACCATACCGTAAAAATGCTCAAAGACTGCCTGGGAGTGCTTTACCGAACCGCTACCCTTTACCCCTATCACACCAGAAAGGGTGTCCCGATTCCGAAATTCGTTAATCTTGACATGGAGGAATACCGGGATATGGAAATAACGGTCGCGGCATTTCAACAAACCCTCGATCAGCCGGAATATGCTCACTATTCTGCAGGGATCGCACTGCAGGCATATCTGCCGGATGCCCATGCCGTTCAGAAAGAGCTAACAACATGGGCCCGCAAGCGCGTCGAAAATGGCGGTGCGCCGGTTTATTTGCGTCTTGTCAAGGGGGCCAACCTGGAAATGGAAAAGATCGAATCCGCCCTTCACAACTGGCCCCTGGCGACCTATGACAATAAGCTGGACGTTGATGCAAATTACAAACGGATGCTCCTGTTCGGAATGCAGCCCGAAAATATTCGTTCGGTTCATTTGGGCATCGCATCCCACAATCTTTTTGACCTGGCCTTTGCCCACACCCTGGCGGTGCGGGAAAAGGTGACGGATTGTTTCCGGTTTGAAATGCTCGAGGGCATGACCGAACCTGTTCAAAGGACATTACACAATAATTCCCGAAATATGTTGTTATATGCCCCGGTTGCCAAACGGGACCAGTTTATCAATGCCATTGCATATCTTATTCGGCGACTGGATGAGAACACCGGAAAAGATAATTTCCTTCGATATGCCTGCCATTTGGATACCACATCTGAAACGTGGACCCTTTTAAAAAACCAGTTTCTTTCTGCCTGCCACCACCAGCACCGTCTCAATGACGCCTCACATCGTCTCCAAGACCGTTCGAAAGAAGTGTTTCATAGAAAAAATCTATTTTCACCGGGCCATTTTCGAAATGAACCCAACACAGACTGGTCACAAGCGAGCAACCGGACCTGGGCCGATAAAATTCGTCAACAATGGAAATGCTCCCCTGAAACACCACCGCTCAAGATCCCGCTGGTCGTGGCGGGAAGCCACCTGTTTGAAGACCACGACACCAAACCCTCATGGGACCCCTCCCAGATAAACCAGAAGAAGGGGCACCGGGTTTGCGTTTCACACCATGCAATAGCCTCCCGGCAAGACATTCAGCGGGCATTGGCCGTCGCGGACGAAGACCCAGACGGCTGGCGCAAAAAAAACCATCACGCCCGCCATCAAATCCTGTCCCAGGTCGCAGAGAATGTTCGGAAACACCGCGGAGACCTGATTGGCGCCGCAGCTGCCAATACTGGAAAGGTCTTCATGGAATCCGACGCGGAGGTTTCGGAAGCCATCGATTTCCTTGAATACTACCCCCTGTCCGTCAATGGATTTGCGGACCTCAACAATATCGCATGCCGGGGCAAAGGGGTGGGCGTTGTTATCTCCCCCTGGAATTTTCCCATCGCTATCCCCTGCGGCGGAATTGCTGCTGCCCTTGCCGCCGGCAACACGGTTATCTTCAAACCCGCCACCGATGCGGTGGTCGTGGGATGGGTGCTTTGTCACTGTTTCTGGGAAGCTGGAATTTCAAAAAATACGCTTCAGTTTCTACCCAGTGACAGTGGCACCACCGGCCCTTCTCTCACCCATGCCCCTGAGGTCGATTTTATTATTTTCACCGGCGGCACCGAAACCGCCATGGTTATTTCAAGGACCCGCCCGGACACCCTTTTGGCAGCAGAAACCGGCGGGAAGAATGCCACCATTGTCACTCCGGTATCAGACCGGGACCAGGCGGTTCGAAATATCATCCAATCAGCCTTCTCAAATGGCGGCCAAAAATGCTCGGCCACCTCTCTTCTGATATTAGACAGAGAAATTTACCAGGATAAAACCTTCCGGGCTCAATTGACAGATGCCGCCAGGAGTTTTCGCGTCGGTTCCGCCTGGGAGTTCGAAAGCCGAACCGGGCCTCTTATCCGACCGCCGGAGGGAAAGCTCAAAGATGCATTGACCGTCCTGGCAGATGGAGAGGAGTGGGCGGTGGAACCCCGATGCCTTCAAGACAACCCGCATCTGTGGACACCCGGCATCAAATGGGGGGTCAAACCCCACTCCGAGTCCCATATGACAGAATTTTTCGGCCCGGTTTTATCGGTCCTTTGCGCAGAGGACCTCCCCCATGCCATTGAGATTGCCAATCAAACCGGCTATGGCCTGACCGCTGGGCTGGAAAGCCTCGACCCCCGTGACCATAAACTTTGGCAGCACAACATGCGGGCTGGCAATCTCTACATTAACCGTGAAACCACTGGCGCCATCGTCCTTCGGCAACCCTTTGGCGGTATGGGAAAATCCGCTATCGGGGCCGGCATCAAGGTGGGTGGCCCCAATTATGTCTCCCAGTTTATGGACCTTGAGGAAACATCCCCGCCCCCTGTTGGTGCTATTGGAAAAGGCCATCGCCTCCTGAGGTTGGCCCACCTATGGGAGCAGAAACTCTCCTATGGTGAAGAAAGCGACCACGCCGAGGAACTAAGAAAAACCGTTTTTGCCATCAAGAGCTACCTCTTTCAATTCGAGACAGAATTTTCATGCAGAAAAGACTACTTCCATCTTCGAGGTCAGGACAACCATCTGCGGTACCTTCCCATTGGTAACGTCGCTGTCCGCGTCCATAAAGAAGATACCTTATTTGATGTCCTGGCCCGCATCGCAGCCGCTGAAATAGCAGGATGTAGCCCAACTCTGAGCCTACCGAAAGATTTAAAAAACAACATCTCTGACTTTTTGGCCAGCACTGATGGGAAACGGTTTTTAGGCAATACCCCAGTTATGGAACAGGCCGATGAAGCCCTCGTCGCTACAATTCCTAAACTTCAGCGAATTCGATACGCCGCCCCTGATCGGGCCCCTGCATTGGTGTTGTTTGAAGCCGCCAAAACCGGTTTCCACATCTCCCGCACGCCGGTTTATATGGAAGGCCGCATCGAACTCATCCAGTATTTCCGGGAGCAGAGCATCAGCCATAATTATCATCGATATGGGAATTTAGGAGAACGGGCGTTATTACCATAAATAGTGCCCGTTTCAAGCCAAAAACTTTGATTTCCCCTCCCCGACAAGGGGAGGGGAAATTTCCGATGTAGGACAGAGTTGAAGATAATCCTTGCACCCTCAACTAAAATTAAAAATCTGAAATCAGCGCATATCCATTAAGCTGGTACCCGATCGCAGATATCCACCCATTATCCACCTTGTTAATCTCCGGCAGGATAGAGTCAGGATCAATCCCCATCAACTCCACCGCGGCCACGCAAATCTCAAGTTTGATCCCGTCTTTTGCCATCTTTGAAACTATACCGGCAATGGTATCCAAATGGGCTGCTGCCTCTGGCGCCAGGCCTTCCCTGGTTTTCGACACCAATTTAACGGCCGGCCCCATAAAAACAACAATAACCTCTGGTTTCTTTGAATTGATGTGTAGATTGGGATCTTTGAACGTCTTGTGTATCAAATCCAGATGGACCGCAGCTACCTTTGGATTTCCCACCCTCACATCAAACACTGCCCTGACCGAATCGAGCCCTTTCAGGGCATTGTACTGACTGGCAAAAGAGCTTACCGGCAATAGCAACCCGATCGCCACTGCAATAATAAGGTATTGTAATCTTTTGTTGTTATATTTTAAATTCATATGGGTTCCTTCTTATATTCGAACTGTAAGGTATTCATTTTTTCGAAAGGCTGTTTCTGACACGTATACAAAGAACATAGGGATTCAAATCAAAATCACAACCCCATAGAGTTGTTATGGACATATGATTATGGCATAATTCCAATACCAAACAGGTAAATACCTATCGATTTTTGTCATTTTATTTTTCTAACAGGAGATTGATATGTTGGATCTTTTTTCTGGACTGCATCCGATCTACCAGGCCCTGATCGCCACCTTGTTTACCTGGTTTATGACCGCAGCAGGCGCTGCGTTGGTTTTTTTCTTCAAAACTATCCAGAAAACCTTTCTGGATGCCATGCTCGGGTTTGCTGCCGGCGTCATGATTGCTGCCTCCTACTGGTCCCTGCTGGCACCGGCAATCGAAATGGCAGAAAACGCCGCCGCCCTGCCGGCCTGGGTACCGGCGACCTCGGGATTTCTGCTTGGCGGCGCATTTCTCTGGATTGTCGATAAACTGCTGCCCCACCTTCATCCTGGCTTTCCAAAGGAAGAGGCAGAGGGCATCACCACCAGTTGGCGGCGAAGTGTTTTACTCATCCTGGCGATTACAATTCATAACGTCCCCGAAGGCTTGGCCGTTGGTGTGGCTTTTGGGGCGCTGGCAGCCGACCTGCCCTCCGCTTCCCTGGGTGCAGCCATGGCGCTGGCGCTCGGTATTGGTATTCAAAACTTCCCCGAGGGAACAGCGGTGTCGGTCCCCCTTCGCCGGGAAGGTTTTTCCAGATTTAGAAGCTTTTGGTACGGTCAGTTGTCCGGAGTTGTAGAGCCGGTTGCCGGTGTTGTAGGGGCCGTTCTAGTGGTCTTCATGGAACCCATGCTACCCTATGCCCTCTCCTTTGCAGCCGGTGCCATGATTTATGTGGTGGTAGAAGAACTGATTCCCGAATCTCAACATGAAAAGCACACCGATGTGGCCACTGTCGGCGCCATGATGGGATTTGCCGTGATGATGACCCTTGATGTTGCGTTGGGATAGAGCGTTGCGACTTTTTGCCTTACTGGCTCAATATGGTCGGTAAATATAGGTCTCCACGCTGCTTCTGTTTCTAAAGACAATATTAGCCGTGAATGGCCTTAACCCGGCCCACAAGGCCGCTTTCCAAACGAACCTTGATCCCGTGAGGGTGTGTGGCAGATTTGGTCAGAATCGTCTGAACAACGCCGTCGGTAAGTTTTCCGGTTCTCTGATCCTTCTTTAAAACAATAGAAACTTTCAGGCCGGCTCTTATATCGGATCTTTTGGTTCCGCCTGGCATTTTAAAATTCCTTCATTGCTTTTAGGGTTTTTCTGCAATCCAGATGGTGTGTCGGCTTCCCTTTCCAGGCTTGTGGGCTCTCACCGAGGTGATTTCTGTTTTAAATCCACACTGTTTAAGGCGATGGGTAAATGCCTCGTCTGAAACGCAGGACCATACGGATAAAACGCCTCCGGGACAAAGTGCCGAAAAGGCTGCGTTAAGACCGGCGTTGCTGTAAAGGTAATTATTGGCTTTTCGTGCGAGCCCATCGGGGCCATTGTCTACATCAAGTAGTATTGCATTCCAGATGGATTTCCCTTGCCTGATGGTTTTCGCGACATCTTCTTCTTTTACAGTTACCCGGGGATCCTCTAACGGCATGCCCGCTAAATGTCCCAAGTGCTCTCGGTTCCATTTGACCACTGCTGGGATCAGCTCGACGACAGTGATTTGCGTCCTTGGCTCTGCTCGTGCAAGCGCAGCCGCCAGCGTGTAGCCCATGCCGAGGCCTCCGATAAGAATTTTCTGGCCGGAGGTTCGTTTCATTCGATTGCAGCTGAACTTGGCCAGCGCGTCTTCAGAGCCGTGGCGGCGGCTATTCATCAACTCAGTGCCTGCGATTCGAATCGAGAATTCCGCATCTCGTTTCAAAAGGGTGACGTCACCATTCCCCCCAGGTATTTCCGCCCGATCAATTTCCGCCCAGGGAATCACGCGTCTTTCCTTAGCTGATAGATTGTTTGCAGCATTTTCATGTCGTCTCTTTTCTCAGTGCCGCCCTCGAAGCTCTATCCACAAGCGTAAAAAACCGATCTATCTGATTCTTCTGGTTCGAAACCTGATGGCCATGCACTTTAATAAAATCACAGCCCAAACGATCGGTTACAGCATAAAAATCCCGATAGAGTTCAAAATTATTAAGGCGTCGTTTTTTTTTTGAGCAGTAATCATTTTTTTCAAACCGATCGCGCCGTCCTTGTAATCCCATGATGCTTTGTGAGTCCGTATATGCAACGATTCGGCACTCATATGAACGGATATCGGTTAGGGCCCAAATGATTGTCTGTAATTCCAGTTTGGTAGAGGATGTGTGCGCAAAACGCTTCAATTTCACGCGCGTTTTTAAAAAATCTATCGGTAAATTCATATCAGATACTGCAAGGTAGGCCCCAAATCCGGTGTTCGTTTGAGGGTTCACACTACCATCGACAAATAGCATCAGGTCATCCATAATGTTCTCGATTAAAAGTAGCTATTGTCCATGCTGAAAAGAAGAAAGGGTTATTGCCGGGTGCATAACGTGCTGCTGCTGAAAGGGGGTACATACCCCTACCTGGTAGACTGCCGGCAGCACCTTATAGATACGGTTAAACGTTTCCGGGATGCAGGCAAACAAGAGCTCATAGTCCTCACCACCTGCCAAAGCCATCTCCAATGGATTCAAACCATGTTTCCCGCAAAAAACAGATAGGTCCTTATCGACTCCGATGCCTTCCAAATTGAGCGAAATCGTCACGTGGGAAGCCTTTGCCATATGTTTTGCGTCGCCGGAGAGGCCGTCGCTGATGTCCATGAGGCACGAAACACCGTGCCGGGCCAACACGGCTGCCGCATCAAACCGGGCCCGGGGAAATTTAAAACAGTCCACAAGGGATGAAAAATTTTTATCCCCCGACTTTAGGGCTTCAAGTCCGCCCCGGGAACGCCCAAGGGGGCCTGTAACATAAACACCAAACCCCGGCTGTGCCGCCGATCGCTTGGGAAAAACGTCCTCGCGCCCCTCACCAATGGCAAAAAGATCCAGGGACAACTCGCTGCCGCGGGACACATTCCCCCCTCCCAAACTGCATCGATAGTGTGCCAGCTCATCTGCAATACCTCTGTACAGGGCCTCAACATAGCGTACCGATAGGGTGGGGGGTAAGGACAAATTGACAAACAGCGCCACCGGTCGGGCATAGGAGGCTGCCAAATCACTGAGGGTTATGGCAACTGCCTTTTTCCCGATCTCCTCGGGCCGCTGCCACGCGGTTTTGAAATGGACATTCTCCTTTTGCGTGTCCGTGGTGATTATTGGCCGGGCGAGGGACGCCAACAGGCAAGCATCATCACCGGCCGGCTCACGAACTGTGCCGGAAAGGTTTAACACCTTTTTTGAGGTATCCAGCAGCGTTCGAATCAGGTCAAATTCGTCCTGCCAGGGGCGGTCATCGCCATGGTGGCACAGGTCGCTCAAAACGTCGCTCCCGAAAAATTATGCCTAAAAATTATGATGGAGATGCGGCTTTTAATACGGCCGGTCCTCAGCAACCGCGCTCTCATTCGCCAAGCCGAACGCCTTGTCCCAGGCCAGAAAGAGTTCGCCCTTTTCCTGCCCGTAAGGCACCAACCCCTTTACAATGTCCGGCACCTTCTTTTCAGCGCCATTGCCATTGGCCGATTTTGAAAAAAATTTGTCCGCATAGCAAATCAGCTTTTCCTCAATGGTCTGAGGCACCATGTCCCGCTGGGGCAGAGGAAGCCTAAACTGGCGCACTTCCGAAGCAAATATCCCAACCCCGACATGGCGTTCGCACACCAATCCATGGCGTACCAACCCCTTTTCCACCAGCAAATCTCGTCCCAGATATCCATGGCAGAGATAGGGATGGGTACCGGTGCATCCTAAATCTGGCGTGTTGGTCAAAAAAATACCAATATCATGAAGCATGGCCGCCTCTTCGATAAATTCGAGGTCAGGATATAAATGTTGTACCGCCTCAGCAGCCGCCAGTGCTTTTTGGGCAACCTGTTGCCCATGCTTTACAAGAAGTTGAAACGCCTTGGACGCAGGATCGTAAAATTCTTTTATGACTTCAACCGGGTCCATCATTTTTTCTTTGCCAGCAGCGCGCCTTCAATAAACGTATCCAAATCACCGTCCAACACGGCATTGACATTACCGACATCCACATTGAGCCGGTGGTCTTTCACCATCTGATAGGGGTGAAGCACATAGGAGCGGATCTGGCTGCCCCAGGCGATATCATCCTTGCCGTCGTGGAGTTCCTGAAGCTTTTCCCGTTCTTTTTCCTGTTCCTGCTGATAAAGTCTAGCCTTTAAAACCTTCATGGCAAGATCTTTATTTCGATGCTGTGATTTTTCCTGCTGGCATTGCACCACAATTCCGGAGGGAAGATGCGTAATTCGAACGGCACTGCTGGTTTTGTTGACATGTTGCCCCCCGGCACCACTGGCCCGAAACACATCGATCCGCAAATCCTTTTCCGCAATGTCGATATTGATTTCCTTGTCCAGTTCGGGATAGACAAACACCGAAGCAAATGATGTATGGCGTTTACCGCTGGCATTAAAAGGAGAAATGCGGACCAACCGATGCACACCGATTTCAGTTTTAAGACGACCATAGGCATAGATACCACTGGCGGTAAACGTAACACTCTTGATGCCCGCTTCATCACCGGGGTTGCAAATCAATCAACTCATACTTGTATCCCTTTTGCTCAACCCAGCGAAGGTACATACGAAAGAGCATTTCCGCCCAATCCTGGGCCTCGGTGCCGCCGGCCCCGGCATTGATCGAAACAATAGCATTGTTCTGGTCATCCTCACCACTGAGCATGAGATCAATTGACAGTTTCTTTATGCCTTTTCCAAGCGCTTTTACCTGGTCGGCCACCTCCTTGAGAGCATCTTCGTCATCCTCTTCTTCAGCCAGTTCCAGAAAGGCTTCACAATCTTCAATTTCATGACAAAAGGCTTCAAAACGATCGATCTGGTTTGAAATCGCCGTTCGTTCTTTCAGGATGGGCTTACTCTTTTCAGGATCGTCCCAGAATCCCTCCTGGGTAAGCATCGCCTCAATCTCATCGAGTCGGTTTTTCTTGTTAGCAGGGTCAAAGATAACCTCGTATCTGTTCTATTTGTGAATGAAGTTCCTTTAGTTCGGATTTCTGTTCGAATGACATGTTACCTTCTCCTCTGTGTTATGAGATCAAACCGAGTTTTTATTAACAACCCGCACATCCAAATACAGCAAATGGCAGGCAGCCAATCGCCCCATTTACCATAGGTTGTTCGGATCTTCAATATGGGGATCGAACGGGTCAGCACACTGTCTTCAAAAAGCGGGGTACTGGCCTGAGTCACGCCGGTGGGGTCGATAATGCCGCTAATGCCCGTATTGGCCGAACGAACCACCGACCGCCGGTTCTCCACAGCCCGAAACACCGCCATTGAAAAAAGCTGAAAGGGTGCACTGGAGCGACCATACCATGCATCATTGGTAAGATTGAGAAGAACATCGGCCCCGTTGTTTACAATCTGCCGCGAAAACTTGGGGAATACCATTTCATAACATATCTGCACCCCCAACTGACGGTCTTTCCAGGGAAGCGTTTGTCCTTTTTTCCCCGGCTCAAAATCGCCCACCGCCGTCACCATTTTACCAATAAAGGGCAGCCACTTTTTCAGCGGAACATACTCACCAAAGGGAACCAAATGGGCCTTGTCATAGCGGCCGGCCACGGATCCCTCCGCATTTATCAGATACGCGCTGTTACGATATACAACCCCTTTTTTATGTTTTTCAAAAGACGGACTACCAACAAGAAAATCAATCCCGAGGGATTTCACCAATTCAATGACCCGGTCGGTATAAGGCTGCTCATTTCCGAAATAGAACACGGCCGCTGTTTCCGGCCAAACCACCAAATGGGGTGCCATTTCGCCCGCCCGCTTGGATAATGAAAGGTATTTATCAACTGTGCTCTCGATAAAGGCAGGGTTCCATTTTAAATCCTGCCGGATATTGCCTTGAACAACGGATACCCGCGTTGATGACGCATTCTCCATCTGTTGTTTAACAGCACTGATCCGATAATTTCCGTAGATAAAAGATCCACCAAAGACAAGGGCATAGCTCAGTACAACCGTGAGGATCTGCCGGCCGGAAATGCGATTTCGCTGCTGGTCGGTTTTCGAAAAATACCGCCATACAATGAAAAGGCACCCATTTCCCATTGCGATCAGAAAGGAAACCCCATATGTTCCGAATATATCGGATATCTGAATAATTCGCAACGCCTTGTATTGGGAATAACCGAGGAGCGCCCAGGGAAAGCCTGTCAGAACCGTCGCGCGAATAAACTCCAGGGAAACCCATAGGGCCGGTACAATCATCATGGTACCAACCGGGGAATGGCATAGTTTTCGGGCCAGGGCTGAAAAGATCCCCACATAGGCCGCCAGATAGGTGGCAAAAAGCAGCAGCACCAGGGCACTGAGATACCAGGGCAATCCGCCATAGGTTCGCATGGTGTCCCCGATCCAGTACATCAGGGTCAAATAATGAACCACCCCCGCCACCAACCCCACCCTGAAACTGTCCCAAACCGTAAGCCGCCGAATCGATACGAGCAACGGTACCAGAGAAACCCACGCCAGCAGGAAAAGATCGAATTTAGGAAATGCCGCCGTGAGCAAAAAACCACTCAGCCCGGCTCCAAAAAGATGCTGCCGCTGAATTTTCTCGATGGCCAATGGTTCCAACGTGAATCCTATTTTGCTTATATTGAGCGATAGCGGTTATGAAAGATATATTCCGCAAAACTTCACAAAAGCCAGGGCACGAACTCAACTTGAAATGCAGCCCGCAGTCACGTAAAAAAGCCGGTGGCGCATAATGCCCCCCCGGCTTTTTTTAATTCAATATCAGGGAAAAACCGCTCGCTACCAGCCCCAAGTCAAATAATCATGAATGGAATTAGCAGCACTTCGGCCAGCACCCATGGCCAGAATAACGGTGGCAGCACCGGTTACAATGTCGCCGCCAGCCCATACGCCTCTTTTACTGGTTTTTCCGGTTAGGGGATCAGCTTCAATGTATCCCCATTTGTTCAACGCCATATCCTCTGTTGAACTGGTCAACAATGGGTTGGCACCCGATCCAACGGCTACAACCACCAGGTCGCAGTCCATCTTGAACTCAGAGCCTTTCACCGCCACCGGGCGACGCCGACCGGAATCATCCGGTTCACCAAGTTCCATTTTCAGACATTCCATACCGGTGAGCCGACCCTGCTCATTCCCGAGATATTTGGTTGGAGTCGTTAACAGAAAAAATTCGATCCCCTCTTCTTCAGCATGATGAATTTCAGCTCCTCTGGCCGGCATCTCATCTCTGGACCGGCGATACACAATACGAACCCGGTCCGCACCCAACCGCATGGCGGTCCGCGCTGAATCCATCGCCACGTTACCCGCACCAAGCACTACCACATCTTTTGCTCTCGGAATCGGCGTGTCGTATTCCGGGAACCGGTATGCCTTCATCAGATTGGCCCGTGTGAGGTATTCATTGGCAGAAAGAATCCCCACCAGGTTCTCACCAGGGATATTCATAAACCGCGGAAGACCGGCCCCGACACCTACATAAATGGCCTCATAGCCTTCCTCGAAAAGCTCATCCAAAGAAACGGTGCTCCCGACAACGGCATTACACTGAACATCAACGCCGAGCCTCTCGAGGAAATTCACCTCCTGGGCAACGATGTCTTTGGGCAGCCGAAACTCCGGGATGCCGTAGACCAGCACACCACCAGCCTTATGAAAGGCCTCAAAAACGGTCACGGAATGCCCTTTGGCAATCAGGTCACCGGCCACAGTAAGCCCTGAAGGCCCGGACCCCACCACCGCAACCTTCTTTCCAGTGGGCGCTGCCTTGGGCGGCAGTTCACCGGTTCCGTTGGTCCGCTCCCAATCGGCCGCAAAACGTTCCAGGTTGCCGATCGCCACAGGGGCGTCCTTCTTGCCGACAATACACCGTCCCTCGCACTGGCTCTCCTGGGGGCAGACTCGTCCGCATACTGCGGGCAAGCTGTTCTGGGTCCACAATTTTCGAATTGCAGCGGTAAAATCACCCTCCGCAATCAATTTAATAAACCCGGGAATATCAATACCAACGGGGCATCCTTCAACGCAGGCCGGTTTTTTACACTGTAAACAGCGCGTTGCTTCCAGCTTTGCTTGCTCAGGTGAGTATCCCAGAGGCACTTCCTCGAAATTTCGCCGTCTGACCTCTGCCGGTTGCTCCGGCATGGCCTGTCGTGATATTTTTTCTTTTTTTGGTTTCTCTGCCATATGAACCCTCCATAGAACAAATCCAATATGTGGTTGGTTTCAGTTCTTCAATAATCGTTGTTTAGTAAATCGGTTGCACCGCATCGGGCGTCATTGCCCGATATCGCCTACGCCTCTTTTAATCGGCAGTAGTCTTCATGACACTTCTTTTCCTCTTCACAATAGGCTTGAAGACGAAGCATCAGCTCATCGAAATCAACCGCATGACCGTCAAATTCCGGGCCGTCAACACATGCAAACTTTGTTTCACCGCCAACCGAAACACGACAGCCACCACACATACCGGTGCCATCCACCATGATCGGGTTCAAACTGACCAGAGTTTTAACGCCGTACTCTTTTGTCATTTTGCATACAAACTTCATCATCGGTACCGGCCCGATCGCCACGACCATCTGCACGTCTTTGGCGTCCAGCTTCTGTTTCAGCACATCGGTCACAAATCCGTGATGGCCATACGAACCATCATCCGTACAGACATTCAATTCATTGGAAGCGGCTTTCATCTGATCTTCCATGATCAGCAGGCTTTTGGTGCGGGCACCGATAATAGCCGTTACATCGTTACCAATCTCTTTAAGGCCCCGGGTAATCGGATGCAAAACAGCGATTCCGGTCCCCCCCCCCACGCAAACCACTTTGCCCAATTTTTCCAAATGGGTAGGCTTTCCAAGGGGGCCAATCACATCCTGATATGCATCTCCCTCTTTCAAATCTCTGAAGACACTGGTCCCCTTACCGACGACTGCATAAATAATCGTAACGGTCCCCTTTTCAGGATTTGAATCAGCCATGGTCAGCGGAATTCGCTCACCGGCTTCATTGGCCTTCAAAATGAGAAACTGGCCAGGCTTGGCTTTTTTCGCAATGAGGGGCGCCTCAATTTCGTTCAGAATGACACCCCCATCGGACATTTCTTCTCGTTTAACAATTTTAAACATTATTATACCTCCAGGCGACAAGCTATTAAAAAAATGGGGTCAAACAATTCTTGATTTCAAAAGTTGAGTTATATACCCTGTTTTTCTGGTGATTTCAATATTAAAATATTACCCGCTGGCCTGGCGGTGGTCCTCCCGGCCGCGGTCGACTCCGGACATTGGACATGAAAATAGTTGATAGCCATTGCCACTTGGATGGCAGCGCATTCGCAAAAGACAGAAGCACCGTTATTGATAGATTTAAGAACGTTGGCGGCCAGGCGATGGTGATCGCCGGAATCGACGAAAAAAGTTCCCGTGCAGCGGTAACACTGGCGGGAAAAAACGAACGGGTATATGCCTCGGTAGGAATTCATCCCCATGATGCCACCACATGCAATCCCGACGTATTGTCAAAACTCCAACAACTGGCCCAGCACCAAAAGGTCGTCGCATGGGGGGAAATCGGTCTTGATTTCAACCGCATGTATTCCCCCCGCAATGTCCAGGAGCAGGCGTTTGTGGCGCAACTTGCCCTGGCCGATTCGCTCGGTTTGCCGATTATCTTTCATGAACGAGAGACGGGCGGCCGGTTTCTGGCCATGCTCAACGCCCATCCAAATCCTGGTAGAAGCGGGGTGGTTCACTGTTTCAGCGGAAACAGGAACGAACTTGAACACTATCTGGCCCTTGGGTTCTATATCGGCATCACCGGAATTATCACCCTTAAACAGCGGGGAAAAAATCTTCGGGAGCTGGTGACCGCAATTCCCTCAGACCGTCTGTTGGTGGAAACGGACGCCCCCTATTTGACCCCCGCACCGGAAAAAAACCGAACCCGCCGGAATGAACCCGCCTTTGTCCGCTCGGTATTGATGAAGGTTGCCGAGGTCCGGCAGGAAGATCCGGAAACATTTTCCGAAATCGTTTGGCAAAATACATGCCACCTGTTTCAATTACCAGTGTCATAATGGCCAATGACAAACTATGTTTGACATTTCCCTGTTTGTCTTTATAATTTTTGACACTGCTTTGTTATTAAGGCAGCAACTCCAGGGCATTATCTTTTGGCCCGCGATAAAGATGTCGTGCTATGGGATATGTTTATGATTTTAATGCCGCGCGCGCATATGATGCGTGGTGCCGCCAGCCGGAGAACCACACGGCCATAGACCGTGAAATGGCGCTCATGGTTGATCTGCTGGCGCCCATGCGCGGCAGAACAGTGCTGGATATCGGTTGCGGAACCGGCATTGGCTTACAAACACTTCTCAACACCGGCCTTTCGGTCACGGGTCTTGACCCCTCTGCCTATATGCTGGATATCACCCAGCACACAATCGGCAACAGGGCCGATCTTCATCGGGGGGTTGCCGAATCCCTTCCCTTCGAAGACAACTCATTCCACTACGCATGTTTTATCAAAACACTCGAATTTGTAGATGATTTTGAAATTGCCCTCAGGGAGGCGTGCCGGGTGACCAAAGATCGCCTCTTTATCGGCATTATGAACCGTTACGCGATATCAAGCCCTGCAACCTGGCCAAAAACCAAAATCATGCCACCCTATTTTGAAAACGCCCATTTTTTCAGCCTGTGGGAAATAAAAAAAGTGTTACGAGAACTTTTGGGGGACGTACCGATTGCATGGCAGGCCCTGTGGTCCTTCCCCCCGTCATCGTTTAAATTCAAGGAAAAACTGGCTGGTTCCGCCTGGTTGAAGCAGGTGCCGTTTGGTATGTATATCGGCATTGTGGCAACACTCTGTCCCCGTTTCAAAACCCGACCCCTGGCCATGACCTGCACTGCCAAACATGGTACCGGTGCCTTGCTGGGATAGACGATATCTTTCCCCGCGCATTCATTAAACAAAGGAACTGCCATGGAAGCTTATCTTTATGAAACGTTGGACGACCAGAAGGTGCGATGCGCTCTCTGCCATCATCGTTGCACGATTAAAAATGGCAGTCGAGGTATCTGCCAGGTCAGAGAAAACGTAGATGGCCAGCTTCGCACCTTGGTTTTCGGAAAACTCATCGCCCGCCATGTGGATCCAATTGAAAAAAAGCCGCTGTTTCATCTCTACCCCGGCAGCCTGTCCTATTCCGTTGCCACGGTGGGATGCAACTTCAAATGCCTTTTTTGCCAGAACGCCGATATTGCCCAGATGCCTGAAGATCGCGACGGATTGGTAATGGGGTCAGCTACAACCCCCGAGGCGGTGATCCGAAATGCCCTCGCCCACGATTGTAAAAGTATCGCCTATACTTACACCGAACCCACTGTATATTTTGAATTTGCCTTTGAAACTGCACGCCTGGCACGGCAACACGGGCTTTGCAATGTATTGGTCACCAACGGATACATGACCCCGGAAGCGCTTGAAAAAATCGGCCCATACCTGGACGGGGCCAATGTAGATCTAAAGGCTTATTCAAATGATTTTTACAAAAAATATTGCGGCGCCAGGTTGGAACCTGTCAAGGAAACGCTCATCGGGATGCGAAAGAAAGGAATTCTCGTCGAAGTCACCACATTGCTAATCCCTGACCTTAATACCAGCGAAAACGAACTGACGGCCCTGGCACACTTTCTATTCGAATCGTTGGGGCCGGACACCCCCTGGCACATCAGCCGTTTCCACCCCACTTACAAACTCACGGACCGCCCCCCCACCCCCGTATCCAGCCTGGTGGCTGCCCGGCAGATCGGACAGGATGCCGGCTTGAAATATGTTTATACCGGCAACATCCCCGGCCATCCCGGCGAGCATACCCTATGCCACCAATGTGGCGAAGTATTGATTGACAGATGGGGGTTTACAGTGCAAAAGAATCAGATTCAACAGGGCCGCTGCCCCTTTTGCCACACGCCGGTGGCAGGTGTCGGCATGGACGGGGCATAGGGGCCGGCATATTGAGACAACATATGAAATATCACACTCATATTTTTAGATCCAAACAGGGGGACGGCCCCTGGGGTCGGGTAGCCACCTTTGCCAGAATGATAAAATTCTCACATACGGTGTTTGCCCTTCCCTTTGCCCTGGCGGCCGTCGTGCTCGCTCAGCGACACACCCCCCTTACCCTGTGGCATTTATGGTGGCTTTTGATGGCGATGGTCGGCGCACGGTCTGCCGCCATGGGGGTTAACCGAATTGTCGATGCAGAAATTGATAAAAGGAACCCACGCACTGCCCAGCGGGAGATTCCCGCCGGCAAACTGAGTCAAAACGCCGCTGTATTATTCGTCTGTCTGTTCTCAGGGCTGTTTATTCTGTCCGCTGCCATGTTTGGCAGGCTATGCCTCTATCTGTCTGTACCGGTCTTGATACTGCTGTTTTCATACTCTTACACCAAACGGTTCACCGCGTTCTGTCACATTTACCTGGGGTTTACAATTTCGCTGGCTCCCGTCGGCGCATGGATCGCCATTACCGGCGGGCTTGATCCGTCTATTCTACTTCTTTCTGGCGCGTTGATGACCTATATTGCCGGGTTTGATGTTCTTTATGCCTGTCAAGACGAAGCCTTTGACAAAACGGCGGGACTCTCCTCCATGCCGGTCCGGTTCGGCATCCCGAGGGCACTCAAGGTCGCATCATTTCTTCATCTGCTGTCTCTTTCTTTTTTCATCTGTATCCACGTTGCGTTCGATATGGGCCCCATCTATCTCGTGACGGTGGGCATCATTGGCGTATTGATGTTCGTCGAACACTGGCTGGTGAAACCGGATGATCTAAGTCGCCTTCATATCGCCTTTTTTCACATGAATACCCTGATCTCCATTTCTCTCTTTCTTGGGGTATTACTGGACGAATTGTTAAGGAACCAATTATGACGCCTGATGTGACACCGGGAAACACCTTTTCCCAACGCAACATGGACCTGCCGTTGATCGTTGCGATTACCGGTGCTTCCGGAACTGCCTACGGCCTTCGGCTCATCAGTGCGGTGCTGTCCCAACCGGTGACAGTGCACCTGATCGTCTCTAAGGCCGGCAACCAAGTTCTCCAGCATGAAAACGGGATTCACGGTGAAGACATCCCCCGTTACCTGAAAAAAGAAGGCGTGTTGATCCATCCGGGTGCGGCCCTCAAGGTCTGGTCACCGGAGAATCTGTTTGCACCCCCGGCCAGTGGCTCATTTCTTCACCAGGGCATGGCCATTGCCCCTTGCTCCATGAAAACACTCGGTGCCATTGCCTCCGGATATGGCGACGATCTTATCCACAGGGCGGCGGACGTTTGCCTGAAAGAAAAACGGCCACTCGTCCTGCTGGCCCGCGAAATGCCATTGAGTATCATTCAGATTGAAAACATGGCCACCGTCGCGCGGGCTGGGGCCACCGTCATGCCGGCCTCTCCCGGCTTTTATTTTAAGCCGAAAACGGTTTCCGATCTAGTGGATTCCGTTGTAGCACGCGTGTTAGACCAATTTCATATGACCCATGCCATGACCAAACGGTGGGGAGAAGACAGTGTTTAAAAATCTAAAGGCATTCCTGGACCAGCTCGACGATGCCGGCGAGCTGTTACACGTTCATGACGAGGTTTCCACCTATCTGGAAATCAGCAAAATCACCGACAGAGAATCAAAACGCGCGAATGGCGGGAAAGCCCTTTTTTTTGAACGGGTAAAAAACTCCGCGTTTCCGGTGACCACCAATATTTTTGGCAGTCCGAAGCGAATCTGTATGGCGCTGGGGGTAGACCATCTGGATGAGTTAGGTGAGCGAATCCGCACCTATCTGGATCTTTCCCCTCCCCAGGGATTCAAGGATGTGCTGGCCATGTTCCCCATGGCCCTGTCGCTCACCCAGTTTTTCCCACGGAAGTTCAGAGGGAAGATCCCGCCCTGCCAAGAGGTGGTGCATACGGGAAAGGATATTGACCTTGGCAGCATTCCCGTACTGCATTGCTGGCCCCAGGATGCCGGGCCGTTTGTCACCCTGCCGCTCGTATTCACCCAAAGCCTTGCGACCGGAAAACGGAATGTCGGCATGTACCGGTTGCAGGTGTTTGATAAAAACACCACCGGCATGCACTGGCACATTCACAAAGATGGCTCTCATTATTTTAACGAGTACCGCGATGCGGGGAAACGGATGCCGGTATCAGTGGCCATCGGTGCGGATCCGGCAACGATTTATGCCGCCACGGCCCCCATGCCACGGGGGGTGGATGAAATGCTCCTGGCGGGATTTATCCGGAAAAAGCCGGTGGTGATGACCGAGTGCGTCACCAACAACCTGAAAATCCCAGCCGAGGCCGAGTTCATTCTGGAAGGGTATGTGGATCCAGGTGAACTGCGCCGGGAAGGCCCGTTTGGGGACCACACCGGCTATTATTCCCTTGCGGATGATTATCCTGTTTTCCACGTCACGGCCATCACCCATCGAAAAAAACCGATCTATAATGCAACCCTGGTTGGCCGCCCCCCCATGGAAGACTGTTATCTTGCCAAAGCCACGGAAAGACTTTTTCTTCCGATGCTTCAAACCGTAATGCCGGAAATCCGTGACTACTGGTTTCCCTGGGAAGGCGTATTTCACAACATTGTGGTTGTTTCTCTTGAAAAGGAATTTTCCGGCCACACCCAAAAGCTCATAAGCGGCCTCTGGGGTCAGGGCCAAATGAGCTTCTGCAAGGCCATTACCGTGGTTGATAAAGAGATCGCGCCCCATGATGAAAAGGCGCTCGTTGATCTGCTTTGCCACCGGCTCGACATCACCACCGACCTGACCATCACCAAGGGTGTTTTGGATGTCCTGGACCACAGTTCTCCCTTTCAAAACTTTGGCACAAAGCTTGGCATAGACCTGACCAGACGCTTTTCAGGAGAACCCCCACGATCAGCGCCGGAACCACTGCCGCAAGCGCTCCCTGCTGGAGATCTTCTGAAAGAAATTCAGGCCGAACTTCCCTATGTGGCGACATGTCGGTACCTTTTTGAAGACCAGGAAAAGAAAGAAAAGGCAAAAAATCGGTTTTTAGCTATTTCCATTGCGAAACCGGAAGCGTTGAGCGGCAAGGAGATCGGGGATAAGTTGGCGGCCATCCCGGCCCTGGCCCCCTGGAACATCGTCATCGTTTTTGACAAAGAGATTGCACTAACCGATGGGTCCCTCATGCTCTGGAAGATCTTTAATAATGTGGACCCAGCACGGGACATGGTATTTTACGATCACCGGGCGGTCATCAACGCCTGCAAAAAAGGAGCTGCCGACGGTCATGACCGCCCCTGGCCCGATGAGCTGACCTTTAATGAATAACGTAGACGAATAGGATCAAGATAACGACGCCTTAACCTTCAGTTTCGCCGTGATAAGCTCATCGTGGGACAGGCGAAGCAGGTTCTTCAATTTGTTCATCAGGTAATGCTCATGATCGTCCATTTTCCCGTCCACATAGACAATCCGCCACAGGGTCTCGACAACGCTGATTTTTTCATCTTTTGAGTAGTTGTTATTAATCAGCTTTGCAAACTGCCAAAGATCCAGGCTATCTTCCAGCTCCTGTTTGGCAGAGAGCACCAGTGCATCGGCGTGTTCCCGGGACAGGCCATAGGTCTCTTTCAGCACCGCGATAATTTGCGCCATCTCAGCGTCTGAAAATTCATTATCAATTTGGGCAATCTCTACAAACAACGCGCAGGCCGCCATACGAACGTCATGTTCTCCAACCTCGCCCTCACAGACCACGTCTTGATTTGTATGGTTACTAAAAAACCGTTTCACAATTTCAAGCATTCCTATTTCTCCTATCATGGGATATAGTTACATCATGACTTCAGGGACCTTTATAGAGAAAATTGCGGCAACTGCCAAGCACCAGGGCAATAAAAAAGCGATTACCTTTTTGCGAAACGGCGAAACGGAAACCACCCTGACCTATGCCCAGCTCATTGCGGACATTGATCAAATGGCCAGTTTTCTCCACGACCTTGGGATCCAAAAAGGAGATCGGGTTATTCTGCTTGTGCCAAAAGCGATCATCTGCGTCATCGCCCACTTTGCCATTCTACGACTGGGGGCGATATCGGTCCCGCTGAACCCGGGATTTAAAGAAACCGAATTGGCCTATCTGCTGAAGGATACCGAAGCGGCGCTTATCTTCACGACTCCCGGCAAATCCTCCGTGGTTCGAAACATCGACCCCACGATCAAGATACTTGAAATCACGGACCAGAAGCCCTATCAAAATCTCGATTTTTTTCGTTCAGCGCCCACCGCGGTCCATCCGGAGGTCGACATCGCCGCCAACGATCCGGCCCTCATCATATACACCTCCGGCACCACCGGGAACCCCAAGGGTGCGGTTCTCACCCAGGGAAATTTGCGCCATGACGCCCGCAATGTGAGTGGCGTCTGGGAAATAACCACGGCGGATGTCCTTTGCCATGCCCTGCCCCTTTTCCATGTCCATGGCCTTTGTTTCGCTCTCCACACCCTGCTCCTGAGTGGTGCCAACCTCCGCATGACCGACCGGTTTTCCCCTGACATCATTTTAAAAGAATTATCTTCAACCGGTCGCAGCGCTTGCAACCTGTTTATGGCCGTTCCCGCCATGTACACCAAGTTGATCAACGCCCTTGGAAACGCCTCTCCGCCTTTCGATGGCGTTCGGCTGCTAACGTCCGGTTCTGCCCCGCTTCTTGAAAAGGATTTTGAAGGAATTCGTGAAAAATTTGGCCTCGAACCGGTTGAACGTGAGGGAATGTCAGAGACCGGAATGAACTTTTCCAATCCCTTGCACGGCATTCGAAAACCCGGCTCCATCGGTCTGCCGCTTCCGGGTGTAGTGGTTCGAATCGTGGCCCCCGACACGCGAAGGGATGTAAAAGAAGGCGAAATCGGGGAATTATGGCTGAAAAGTGCTTCCATTACCCCGGGCTACTGGCGGAAACCCGCCGAAACCGAGGCCACTTTCCTAGACGGATGGTTCAGAACGGGGGACCTTGGAAAAGTCGACAAAGACGGCTACTACTACCTGACCGATCGCATCAAGCACATTATCATCACCGGTGGGGAAAATGTTTCGGCCAAAGAGGTGGAAACCACTATCAACGAAATCGATGGGGTACGCGAATCCTCGGTGGTGGGGATCCCGGACGATCAGTGGGGAGAAAAGGTGGCCGCAGCCATCGCCCCTGAAACCGGTGCCCCCCTGACTGCCATGCAAGTCAAGACCTTCTGCAGGCAACGGCTTCACGATTGGAAATGCCCGAAGGAAGTCATCTTCGTCGATGAAATTCCGAAAAACGCCATGGGCAAAACACTCAAAGAGGCCGTGAAAGCATTTTTCCAGGTATAAGAGAAAAAAGGAGACCGACATCTTTATGGAGATCCCAGAAAAATTCAACGCCCTGGTCGTTCGGGAGACCGGTGATAACCATTTCGTTCGATCGATTGAGACCAAACGTATTCGAGATCTGCCCCCGGGAGATATTCTGGTAAAAGTGATGTATTCTTCTCTGAATTACAAAGACGCCCTTTCCGCATCCGGAAACCGTGGGGTTACCCGACGTTATCCCCACACGCCCGGCATCGATGCCGCCGGCATCGTTGCCCATAGCGAAGTCCCCGAATTTAAGCCGGGAGACAAGGTGATTGTCACCTCCTATGATTTAGGGATGAACACGCCGGGAGGATTCGGGCAGTACATCCGTGTACCGGCCGAATGGGTTGTCTCCCAGCCGGAGGGGCTCACAGGTAGGGAAGCCATGTGCTACGGGACCGCCGGTTTTACAGCCGCCCTGTCGGTATGGCATTTGCTGCAAAACGGCATCACACCGGATAGGGGCGACATTCTCGTCTCAGGGGCAACCGGTGGTGTCGGGGGCATGGCCGTCGGCATCCTATCCTGCCTCGGATTCAGCGTCACCGCCATAAACGGTCGGGTGGACCGAACCGATTACCTAAAGGCCATTGGCGCCACAAAAATCATCAGTATCGCTGAGGCGATTGATACCAGCGACCGCCCCTTGTTGAAAAACAAATGGGCCGGCAGTGTCGATTCGGTGGGCGGCGATATTCTGGCAACCACCCTCAAATCCGCAGGCGCCTATGCAACCGTAACTTGCTGTGGCAACATCGCCTCGCCAAACTTCGCCACGAATGTCTACCCGTTCATTCTCCGCGGGATAAAGCTGGTTGGCATTGACTCTCAAAACTGTCCCATGTCGCTACGGAAGAAAATTTGGCAAAAAATCGCTGATGGATGGCAGGTGGCCGGTCTTGACACCCTGATCCGTGAGGTGCCACTGCCAGAATTAGACAAGCACATTGAAATGATGCTTGAAAGAAAACACAAGGGCCGTATTGTGGTGAATATGGCCGCAGAGAAGTAAAGCAGAACACGCTAAGATACTGGAAGCCCCCGGTGTTAGCCCCTGTAGTAATGACCCGTTTACAGATCAAAACCAAGCGCTTTAAAAATTGAGCAGGCGAGCTGTTTGGGGCCACATGATCGATCAAGGTAATACACGCCCATATTTTCAAAAAAAGTGCTTTGGGGCATCTCCTTGGTGGGAAGCATGTGAACTTTTGGAACATTTTTGAGGGCTCTATTCAATCTGATCAATCGACAAATGGTTGTGACATCCACCGTGCCCGTACTATCGTCCAACACAATAACATCCGGATGTGACTTTCCGAGTTGATCAATGACCCCTTTTTCATCCCGGATCCAAGATAAATTAAACTCCAGCCATTCGAGCTGCTTGAAAAGGATTTTGTTTAGCCTTTTGCTCGGGTCCACAATGGCAACAGTCTTTCCGCTCCCCAAGCAGTGCTGCCAAAAAGAATTTTTAACTTCCTTTGCCAATCTTACCTTTTCAATCAATTCATTCAGCTTGCTGATGAGGTATTTTGGTTTGTAAGGCAAGTCAATAAAAACCATTACGCCTGTGCGTACTGTGGGCCTGCTGTTTTTTTGTCCCAACAAAATCAGCGGCAAGTTCTTTAAACGTGGATCCCTGGATAAGGATTTTAAGATTAACTTGGCACCCGAATAATTCATGTTAAGAATAATTGCTTCAGGAGGATGTTGTTTTAACTGTCTCAATGCGTCAAGGTGGCTGACGATTGAAAAATTATAGCAGGGAGATAGAAAAGCAAAAGAGCTTTCAGCGTTTGTTTCCACAACACAAACTTTGGACGCTATCAATTCATCATTTTTTCGTCCTTCATGAATGCGTTCCTTCTGGCTGCTCATGGTATAGGACAATACTTTTTTTTCTTCGTTCGGCGTCATCACATGAAAGGAAAAGCCGATACGCGAAACTCCCAAAAAAGAAAATATTCCACGGACAACAACGGACGCATCTATTTTATCCAATTGGGGTATTTCGATGACCGAATCAAATTTATCTCCAATATTAAAATCAACATGTTTGTGTGGTATGAGAATCGAGACGCCCCCACAACTAATATCAAAAACAGGCAATCGAATCATCATCTTATTTGGAAGTGGGAGCCGAAGAAACACCGGTGCCGCTTTTGGCGGCTGAATACGAAAAGCGCTTCGCCTTTCAAATTGGTGAATAATATAAGGTATTTCCAAAGATAGGCACTTATTATCATGTTCAAAGCGCCGGGTTTGAAAAACGCATGGTTTTCTTTTAAACGTATATTGGCATTGCAGGATTGCTGATGAAATCAAGGTTTCGGGAAGGGGTGTGAAGGAGAGCATCGCGCTGCCATTCGGCTCAATAGATAAAAACCCTTTCTGTAGGTAAGCACCTTCTTTGGTATACAGCCGAACATTCTTTCTGGTTTCAGACAATCCTTGAAGATGTTGTTTTATCTCCTCCTGTTCCGTTATCTTAGCAACAAGCTTCATGAGAATGTTCCATGCATCCGGTTGACAAGCAATATAAATTTCAACAATCGATAGTGTGCAGAAGGAATAGTCAGCTGCTCTTAAAACTCACCTGCATCGCAAATTCTCCTACCTCGGTTGTAAAGAAGATGTTGATGCAGGGAATGTTGGGTGGATGAAAAATGCGATGTCCGCGACCAAGAACAACACTTGGAATAGCACGGTCAATAATTGATTTGCCCCCCTTTGTCAACTCTGCGCTGGCGCTACCAGCTATAATGTTAACCATTTCTCCAACTGCATCGCATACACTTTTATCAAACTGTGTAACTCTTTCTCCGATTAACCGGGATAAGATTTCGATCGCTATTTCTTTAGTAAAACTGAGTACGATGGTTCCTTGAGCTGATCCTGTGAGCCCTATGGAAGCGGAAACATCAAATGATGCTCTCAACTGATGTTCAGCAACCAATTCGGATTTTTTAAATTTTTTGATCCCAGCCATGACTCCCATCATTTGCTGGGTTGCATTTATGAACGGATTAATGAAATCAACACGCATGTAAAAATCCTATGAGTGAATTGCTGGGGGGGGTGGGAATAAACGGCAAGTAGAGTATTATATACATCTAATGCCTGTCAATATTATTTATAAAACTGTACCCTATTGTCCCCACATTAGAGTCGACACCAGGGTGCTGTTGGTGAAACGAACCAACATCCCCCTTGATATCAAGGTATTGGTGTGGACTCCTCCGGGTCGAAAGGTCAGCTGACAAAACCGTGACGGCCATAGTGGAAGTGACCCTCAAGCACCGCGAAAAATCGGGCAGAAACGTCACCTTCGCCGGGGTCAAGCAAAAGGAAACTACAGCGGTCCCGGTTCGGGAGCCCTGAATGCAGGGAAAAAAGCCAAGAGCCTTTACGATAAACTCAAAGACCCCCGGATCAATCTGGGCAGCTGACCTGTTCCAACAAATAAGCATCCTTCTGACATACGTCCGTATATGCTTTTTCATCCTATTCTTTATTCAAAACAAAAAGCCTTGTAGATCCCTTTGCCACAATTTGTTCTTTTTCGTTTAATATCTTTCCTGACATATATACCAAGCTGCTACCTTTATTAACTATTTCTGCGATAACGCTTACCTTTTCATCAACGTATGCTCTACCGATAAAGTCTATATTCATACCGGTTGTAATCGCTGGGACTTTTCCCCACGGGAGGTTAGCCAATATCCCAAGAACATCACATAACATTGCTGCTCTAACACCGCCATGAAGAATACCAAGCGGGTCTGTCATTTCCGGTCTTACCACAAATTCACATTCCATTCTGTTTTCATCAATGAAAATCAATTTGGGATTAAGCCAGTCTGTCACCGGGTTCATGATCTTGTTTTTAATTGACGATAGATATTTTCCTTCAAACGCTTTTAGTTCAGATATTTCCATAGTGATTACTACTGCCTTTACATAACAATTATGATTAAACGATAACCCCTCAGGGCTCTTGAGATAGCTTCTATTTAACCGCCATTTAATTCTCGTTTCAACACCGAATCACGGATCGATCCCAAGGCCCGATTCCCTGCAGAATGCCAGCCGGGAATCAGGCGCCGGAGCATCGATCCGTTTTAAAATTTGCCCAAACGCCGACCGAAGGGCCTCTTCCGGAACCGGGTGGTAAAACGGCATGGACAGGGCCTGATCCGCGGTCAGGCCGGCCCCGATAGCCCATGACAGAAGATGGGCCATGTGCTCTCCGGCCGGTGCCATCAGTTCCGCCCCCAAGAGTCTGCCGTCCTTTTTATCACCGTAGATCCGTGCAATTCCTGCCGCCTTCCCCAGGATCATCCTGGACCGGCCCAGATTTTCCCATGAAGCCTTTCCCGTCACAAAGGCAATCCCCCGGTCTGTCAGCTCTTTATGGGAATACCCGGCAATGGCAATATCTGGAGATGAAAAGGTGATGGCCAGCGGTGTTCGCTTTCGAAAGCAGGAAACGGTTTCAGCCGTGGCATTGTACCCTGCGATGATTCCGTCATCTGCTGCTTCGTGAAGAAGGGGTTTTACGCCGTTTACATCTCCCGCCAGAAATACCGGCAGATCCTTGATCTGAAGGGTACCGGGATCAAAAGGCGGCATGCCCCTGTCATCCAGTTCAACCCCAAGATTTTCCAGGCAAAGGCCGCTTATCAAGGGACGGCGTCCTGTCGCAAGCAGTATTCGGTCAACAAGCCATTCTCGGTTTTCGCACCCGACCATCACCCCGTTTTCCGACCGGCCGCGGATGTCGGCCGCGCCCAATTGGATGTTCATCTCCTTTGCAAAATATTCAAACGCATAATCCTGAAGATCAGGATCGGTCAGGCCGCCGGCAGTTTTACGGCGACTGAACGCAATGATGTCAACCCCTAAACGATGCAGCGCCTGACCCAGCTCAATGCCGATGGGCCCCAGGCCAAACACGGCCAGTTTCCCGGGAAGTTCATCCAGTTCAAAAAACTGATCCGAATCAATAATGAAATCCTTGTAGGGCTGCCATTTTTCGGGGATAACCGGCCTTGAGCCTGTGGCAATGATAATGCTTTTGGCCCGAATTTTTTCGTCTCCCAGGTCCAGGGTTTGGGGATCGATGAATCTGGCCCGCTTTCGAATCAGTTTGTCCATGAAGGGTGACATTTCCTGGATAACACCATCGGCATACGAATCCCTGAGCTTCCGTACCCGGGCCATAATGCGGGAGTAGTCCGGCTGCAGCCCCTCCGCCCCGGAAATACCGTATTCGTCAAAAAAGATGCGTTTGTGAAAATCATTTGCCACGGCAATCAGGTCCTTGGACGGCATGCATCCCACCCGGGCGCAGGTGGTCCCTAAAGGGCCGTCGTCAATTATCACATAGTTGTCGGTTTTGTGAACAATCTGTTCCTGGGCGGTTAAACCGGCAGTGCCGGCGCCGATAATGGCCACATCAACTTCTCGGGTCATGGAACTCTCCTCTGCAGGTTTTTCGATGGCTTCTATATTGAATGGATAAGAAAAAAAATTCAACGGATTGATCCAATTATTTTTCAATAGATATTAGCTATAGAGCTGTTTTGCATAATAGATATAAAGTATTAGACATGCCATCAATTATCTGAAATGTATCGCTTTATTAGGCAAATAGCTGTTTTCGAGAATCAATCAAATCATCCAGAGGACATTGTAATGAGGGAAAAGATCTGTTTCGCAATTTTGATAGCACTATCTGTTTTTGTCGTAATCGGTTGTAGTGATTCCAGTCATTCCGGAACAAGCATGAAAACGCTGTTGACCTATATTGAAAATGGCGAAACAGCGGAAGTGCGGTGGTCCCCAAAAACTGGACAATGTGTTAAGCTCTGAGTCACTCACTTGAAAGGAGTAGACCATGAGCAAGAAACGGAAACAGTACAGCCCGGAATTTAAAGCCAAAGTGGCCCTTGCGGCCATCAAGAACGAGGAGACCACCGCGGAACTTGCGGCCAGATTTGAAGTTCACCCCACCATGATCAATAACTGGAAAAAGGCGCTTCTCGAAGGCGCTGCCGATTTGTTCGATAAAGGACAAAAAATCAAGAAGAACCATGAATCCACTGTCGATGAGCTGTACAAAAAAATCGGACAACTGAAGGTGGAAAACGATTTTTTGTCCAAAGGGCTCGGTCTTTAGATCCGAAACTGCGAAAAAAGATGATTGATTCCAAGCAGCCAGGACTGAGCCTTAACCGTCAATGCAGCCTTCTGAATGTCAACAGATCATCGGTCTATTACAAGCCGCGGCCGATATCGTCGGACGACCTTGAGTTGATGAAATTGATCGATGACGAATATATGAAACGTCCGACAAGTGGTAGTCGGACTATTCGCGATTTCCTTGAAAGAAAAGGCCAAAGAGTGAATCGGAAACGGATTCAGCGTCTCATGCGACTGATGGGTCTTGAGGCAATTTATCCGAGACCAAAAACCAGCAGGCCGCATCCGGAACACCGTATTTACCCCTATCTGTTGAGGGGGCTTGATATCAATCGACCGAATATGGTCTGGTGCAGCGATATCACCTTCGTCCCCATGAGACGGGGGTTTATGTATCTGGTGGCGGTGATGGATTGGCACAGCAGGAAAGCGCTGTCCTGGCGCCTCTCAAACACACTTGATTCTGATTTCTGCGTTGAAGCCATAGAGGAGGCGATCGAACGATACGGCCGCCCTGAGATATTCAATACTGATCAGGGCTGCCAGTTCACAAGCAAAGCTTTCACCAATGTATTGAAAACCAACGGCATCAAAATCAGCATGGATGGCCGGGGACGTTGTCTGGACAACATCTTTATCGAACGTCTCTGGTGGACCGTAAAATATCACTATCTCCACCTGCACTCATTTGAAAATGGCCTTGAAATGAGAAAAGGCTTGAGAAAGTGGTTCGAGTTTTATAATCGGGAACGCGGGCATCAATCGCTGAACAGACAGACTCCCGATGAATGCTATTTCAAAGAGCAAAGAATGGCAGCCTGATGGTCAGGCGCCACCCGGGCCAACTCCAGTCGCCCTACGGGCTCCTTCCGTTGTCCCGGGTGAAAAACATAACAGCAGTAAAAACACAACCGACTTAGAGCTTAACTACACTGAAAAGTTGTCTGAACCAGGGGGGCCACCGCAAAGGCACTACCAATCGCGTTTTGATAATAGATACCCGGGACAGCGCCGAATACATCGAAGGGCACATTATAGATGCCATAAACATTCCTTTTGCGCTCATTGCTGAAAGCGGGGAGCCGTTATACACAAATGGATATGATGAGGTCAGTACGACAGCTTCAACCCAGCTCGCCGACAGCTGGTTTGCCCATATATTGATCAATCAATTGACGAACGATTTTACCTCGACCTACGAAGATTCCAAAATCATTTTTTACGGTGCCAGCGCAAGTGAAGCGAGGAATGTTGCAAAAGAAATTGGCTATTCGGATGTATCCAAATTAAACGCTGATTATGACGACTGGAACGCCAATTATTCAAATTTTACTGAAACATGTGCGCCAGGTGTGATAGCAATAGACCAGGAAAGCAATACATTTACGTTTTCAGCCGTCATCAACGCTGACAATTATGAAAATGTCTCTCAAAAAGGCACCCATCATGCCATCGTTTACAAAGGTGGCGGTTTGGCATTCTATAGTCTATTACAGGCAAATATACCGCCTTTCTGTTTTCAGGAGCTTATGACTTATCTGGGTGCTATCCCCGATGGAAACATGGCAGATGGCATCTACTACGGTGATGCTGATGAATACGGCAGTAAGCACACCGATGGACAACGAATTGATTTTGCCGTCACATGGGAAGGTGCTGGCCGTTATTACAGCATTGAAGATTTGTTTGATGAAATGCCATCGGCCTATGATTCAGATCCAGAGGCATTTATACCCCTTGGCATGGAGGCGAGAATTGGTGGAACACGGGATTCCAATATGAACTGGAATCCCGGCTGTATTTTATGTTTATATTCTTGCGTCTGCGGAATAACGAGCAACTCCAAAGCAAATGACGACACTTGGTTTGAAGATGGCGGGATCTATGACCCTTATGGTCTGCCAGATGACCCGCGGAATTACTATGCCGGGCGCTTTTATCCCAAATCCGGTCTTTTGCCTGGCCCGGGCGAAGAGGTCACTATTAAGGTTACAATTGTGGACGATGATGTGGCGGCCACATCAGAAGCAACCCTTCTTACCTACCTCCAAAATGGAGATACTTCGGAAAATTCACAGGATCGTATCTTGGTTGTGGATACCCGTAGCAGTGAAAAATATATCAAAGGGCATATTAAAGATGCACTGAATGTGCCCTATCATATGGCGCAAAGCGGTGGCCTTCCGCTATACACCAACGGTTGGGATGAAGTCTCCACAACAGCATCCGACCAAATATCCGATTCCTGGCTGGCCCATCTGCTCGTCAACCAACTCGTCAACGATTTTTCATCCACTTATCAGGAATCACACATCATATTTTACGGCGATAATAGTTACACGATGGCCAAAGTTGCTGAACAAATAGGCTACACTGATGTTTCTGTCCTCAACGATGTATATGAACAATGGGTGACCAGCAATCCAGACGAGATCGAAATGTATGCACCAGGCGTTATTGAAGTAAATGAAACGGAAGGAAGTTTTACATTCACGGGTTTCATCAACAGCAGCAATTATGAAAACGTCTCCACCCGACCCACCCACCATGGGATCACGTATAAAGGTGGGGCGCTCAGCTTTTACAGTTATTTTGTCGCCAACACCCCCCCCCCTTTGTTTTCATGAACTTTTGGTCTACTTAGGTGTTAGCCCGGAAGGAAATATGGCAGATGGTATATATTATTGCACCACTGAAGAATATGCCGGCAAGTACCCGAACGGCGCCAGAATCGATTACGCTGTAACCTGGTCGGGTGCGGGCCAGTATTATTCCATAACTGAGCTATTTGAAGAAAAACCATCGGAGTATCATCCCGCCCCTGATTCTTTTACACTACTTGGTATCGAACCGCGAATGGGCGGGACTCGGGACTCCAACCTGCTATGGAATCCGGGATGCATATTCTGCATGTATGCCTGTGTATGTGGAATTTCAAGCAATGCAAAAGCAAATGAAGATACATGGTTTGCCGACAGTGGAATTTACGATACCTTCGGCCAGCCGGACAATCCGCGAAACTATTATGCCGGGCGGTATTTTCCAAGATACGACCTGATGCCAGGGCCAGGAGAACCGGTTCAGTTCAAGGTAACAATTACCGAATAAAACCATATTTGCCCCCAATATTTCCACGCGTTATTTTTTTTGTTGAAATCAGTTTTGATTCTTAGCGTGCTGTTTTTAGGGTCAAAAACATTCGCCTAAAATGTATTTCGTTGTGTTTCTCGATGTATTAGTCTGTATTTTAAATCACTTATCTTGGCCCGACGGATCAAGTAAATTAATCTAATTCCCTGTCGCTCCCCGCATATGAGAAGCGGCTTGGACCCGGTTCGGATTAATACATCCATGCCCCCTAATACCCCATGGAAACTTTTTTTTAAACGCCCCCTCCACCGGGTAGCAAACATTCTATTTCCCAAATCTGTCCATTTCGGCAATATCATCCAAATCCGTATACTTGACATAATGGCGATTATCAGTCATGAAAATCCTATGAGATTCACACTGGCAAGATGCACAGCCTTAAATTTGCCTGCTTTTCACGAACGAAAGCAATTTCTTATCCATTATCCATTTGCAACGCGTAGTGTCGAATGAAGTAGATCAACAGAGTGATGAGGCGGCTGACATGATTAGCGTCAGCAAACATTAATTTGTCATTTTGAAGGAGGATGCAGAGTATGGGCTTAAAAAACAAGACTGTATTGGTTACCGGAGCAGCCGGCGATATCGGTCGCGCAATCACCAGGCGTTTCGTCAAAGAGGGAGCCAGGGTCATGCAGGCAGACCTGAGCGAAGGTCCGATGCAACAAACCGTGCAGGAGCTTGGCGAGGAGTTCTGTGATTATTGTATCCTAGATGTTACCAACGAAGAGCAGACCATTGCCGCGGTGTCTAAAACGGTCGAGCGCTTTGGAAGCCTGGATGTTTTTATTGCCAACGCGGGCATTGAAGGTCAAATTGGCGATATTGTAGACGGCGACGTCGCTAATCTGATGCAGGTGCTGGAAGTCAATGTCAAAGGGCCCTGGCTGGGCATGAAACACGCGATCGCCGCGATGCGGGATCAGGGTGGTGGCAGCATTATCATTACCTCATCCGGTGCCGGTGTGAAAGGGTCTCCGGGGACGGCGCCCTATAACGCCAGCAAGCACGCTGTGATCGGCTTAATGCGCTGCGCCGCCCTGGAGTGTGCGCCACATAATATTCGCGTCAACACGGTAAACCCGGGTCCGCTGGAAGGGAGAATGATGGCATCCATCGCTGATGGTTATGGTCCCGAAGTCTCCGCGCAGTTTTCCGAATTGGTCAGACAGCAAACACCGTTGGGTCGCTTCGGCAAAGCCGATGAAGTGGCATCCTTGATGGTCTTCCTGGCTTCGGATGATGCCAGCTACTGCACCGGTGGTGTCTACATGGTCGATGGTGGCAATTCCACCTGATTTCGAAAAAAAATGCACTGAAATTTTATCATATATTTCGGCATTGCGAGGCGCGCAGCAACGAAGCGATCCCCAAGGGCGATCTCATCGGGCTGCGGCCTCGCGATGAAAGCCGTAATATAATAAAAATGAAAATATTTTTGTTACTTAAAAAGAAAACAAATCTTTCTTAACCGCCGCTCAATCTGTCAAGATTCAAGACTTGACACTCTGGTCTTTAATCTTTTTTTATAAGATGGTTTGGAATAGTAATTTTTGTAAAAGGTTTAAACTTCCATCGCCATTCGATAGAATTTCAATGCTGGTATGTACAAACGCTTAGGCCATTGCGATTTGATCGTCACATCCCCCAATTCTCATAGATCTTGCGGGCAAGTTCATTGTTCGCAGAGCCATCAAGGGAAATTCGATCAGATCCACTTGCCCGGGCACGCTCTCTAATTGAATCCATCAAGGCCGTACCGAGTCCCTCACCTCGAAAATCTTTGTCGGTAGCCATGGACAATAAATAGAAATCACTATCTGAAATGGATTCGATAATTCGCAGCATTGGTGCAATGAGAATTTTCACGGTTTTCATTCGCAAATAGTGTAACCCTGCGGCCTCATTTATCGGTTGATCAGAAAACCGTCGATAATGTTCGGAAGTAAAGCCTAACGCCATTCCAACGATACGACTATCATATTCGGCAAAAGACACATTGGTCATATAGAAGTTATGACGATGATTTTACAGATTTTCTAGATAAAAAATTGATGAAATAAAACAATCCATATCAAAAGCCCAAGTCCAAAGTCAGTGTGATTGATAAAATTGGTTCTCAAAATCTGAGATCGATTTTTTGATTTTGAAGCCATAATACCAATACCAATGCTGGGAAGTAGCCAAAACCAAGGAAAGCAAATTGTAATGATTCCAAAAACCAGAGACATCCATGCATATTCGCGGATTAATGATATGTTTGATTCGAGAACCAAATATACTCCTGCTAATGCAATACCAATCAGGTAATGAGATATTAAACACCAGAGTTTTTCATTTTGTAATTTAGGGCTTTCGTTAATATCTTTATGAACCAATTTTCCTTTAAATATGTAAAGGAACCATCTGCCAACGGCTTCGGGCGAAATAAACGGATAAATGAGATTTCGTTTGGACAAAAAACCAGCCAACAGATCCATAAAGTATGTTGCAAATATCCCCATTAAAACTGCTTCAAGAATGATCAATTAAAGTCCCCCTACTTTTTTAATTCGATCAAAGGTTAATCTTTATAACGCCGCGTGTCAGGGCGGCATGCTGTTCGCCGTCCCTTGCAAACGCATATTCTCCGAATTGTAATTATTTCTTGGGGATGGTCTCTGATTTATCGTAACAGATAAATCCAATAGTTCGCTTTTTTCCTTTGGCTTTAGGCAAATCAATCAATTTTCGAATTTCAGTAATCAATTCCATTAGAATCTCATCATGATCGCTAACGCGTTTTTCCAACTGGGTAAATTTGCTGGATAGCTTCTCATTTGTCAAAACCATTTCACGTAAGCGAACAAATGTCCTTACAATGAAAACGCTCATTTTATTCGCCAGGTCCGAATTCAGAACATTTGCTGCTTGCAGAGCACCATGTTCCGTGTAAACCAGAGGCAATTTTCTCCTACCTCCCCAGCCTGATCTTGATGTCGCAATTTGCGATTTCAAGTCGCTAAACTCCTGATGTGTTAATTGAAACATGAAATCTTCAGGAAATTTGTTTTTATTACGGCGCACTTGCTCATTAAGCCGCCGTGTCTCGACACCATATAATTCAGCCAGGTCAGAATCTAAAATTACTTTTTCGCCTCTGACTACCATTATGATACTTAAAATCCTTCTTTCCGGATCAAGTTTCTTTAGGCTTTTCGTCAATGACTATTTCCTTTTTTATACGGAGCCCTATGGGGCCCTATGTCCCTATGGCCCTATGGGTCACCCATTAAAGGTCGGGTCAAGAAAAAAAACACCTCCCCTAACAAAAAAACGTACTGTTTTTTCTTTGACCTTTAAGTTGTGTAATAGACTCGATCTTACCTGTCTATTATTTTGTTCCGCGCCCGTTATTTCCGTTTATGGTTCGCGTGGTCTTTGACCCGCATCAGTTGTTGATTCTTTCTTTATAATCCCAGTAAATTATCGTGATAAATTACCAAAGGAGCCCGATAAGCACAAGGCCCCTTTGGTTGATGTAGACAGCAGTCTACCGCCGGGCTATCCCTCGGCGCGAAGATCCCTCCGCTACGCTTCCGTTTCACCCGGATTGATCGATCAGGTCGCACTCAAGGATTAAATGCGGTCCAATTGTTTTTTCCTGCCTGAAGTATGCTTCATCCAATAGTAGCGTGCCGACATTCATGATTTGTCGACGGTTTCCTCTGCAGTGGGAACTCATTAGTGAGAGAGCATCGCTGTCAAACAAGTCTTTAGGAGCTTTGGCTGCTTCCAAACGATATGCCACAAATAGATCGGTTTCTTTTTCATCAAGGCCTTCCATACTGAAGATGCCGGTCATCCGGGTTCTTACAGGCGCCATGATATGCAATTGAAGCCTTTTGGTAAGGCTCTCATCGCCGACAAGTATAATCGAAGCTGCCACCGTTTTCTTTTGTGGGCTGACCATTAAAGAACATAAATCCATCAGGGATTCGTGCTCCAATAACTGGGCATCGTCGAGAATGAATACCGGATACCTGGCATTGGTTTCAGAAGCCAATTGTAATATGTGTTTCTGAAGTTTTACCAATAGCGGCACACTTCGGCCGCCGGTATCCACGCCAAGGTAGTCCGCCACCGCTTTGAGGATGCCGCTGCGCTGCAATCCGCCGTAATGGATATAGGTGGTTTGATAATGCTTTGTATCCAATTGACGAAGGATATGTTGAATAAGGGTTGATTTGCCGGCTCCGGATGGTCCTGTCAGTGCAAAACTTTTGCCGCAGTTTAACAGTGAAATCGCTCGACGTAAGATTCGATCGTCTTTTTCCCCTAAAAAGGGCGTTTGTAATTGATATGTATCGGAGAACGGGTGGCGATGCCATCCAAAAAACTCGGACATTGAAATTTTCATTTTTACCTCCATTAGGGATGGTCAAAACGGTGCGCATTGGCTGACATGTTCAGCCGAAAAGCCGGTTTTAAAAAGGTTCCGTAATATATGCAGGACAGGTCCCATGGCGTGTAGTAAACCGTTACCCGTTTTCCGGGCATTGGGTCGATCAGCTCGTAAATCTGTTTAAAGAGCCGAATAGTGCCGTCTTTATAGATTCGGCAGCGACGTTCCATCATGAACAAGGATTCGATATCGGCCACCTCAGGCAGCGGCCGGCATGCACAGCCGCCTTCAAGCCGTTTTTTTATGGGCGGGCAACCGAGGGTGCCATGAATTGCCAGGTGGTACGCTGAGAGCCATTTTTGGAAAGCACTGTTGAGTTGATCCATTGATTTTGATGAGTCTGTCGCAAGAAATTGATCCCGGACCGTCCGGAACAGGCGCTCTATTTTTCCGCGTCCTTGGGGCCGATATGGTGGTGTATGAATCAGCTGGGTGCCGAGCCTGGCGCAAACGACTTTTAAATGACGACTGGCATAGCAGGGACCGTTGTCGGTATAAAAGCGTTGCGGAATGCCATAGCGTCTTACGGCGGCCATCAAATCACAAATCAGACTTTCGACCTTTTCCGATAAATAGAATCCGCCGCTGACCACATAACGGGCGCTGTCATCAAGAATAACATGAAGGTAAGTTTTTCGTTTATGTCGCCCCTGCTTTATCTTCGGTCCATGAAGAAAATCGGCCATCCAAAGCTGGCCGAAGACATCAAAGGCAAAAGAGCGGCAAGATCGGACAGGCTGACGGTGAGGGTCTCTGAGCAAATTATGTGATTTGGCAAACCGATAGAGGGTGGACTGGCTGGGACGCTGTCCATTCCATATCCCTTCGGCAATCAGGTGATCAAACAACCGGGTCATGGTCCAACGCGGATGCGCTTTCCTTGTTTTTGTCATGGCATCGATGAGCGTTTCAGGAACGTTGTGTTTTCCCTTATCACAGCGCTCTTTGTCGGCAAGGGCCGGCAGCCCGCCTTGCTGATAACGGGCGAGCCATTTACGGATGGTTTCCGGACTTAAGGTGATTTGTTCGCCATTGTCACGGACAAACGTCCGTCGGCTCATTTCTTCAAGTAATTCACCTTTGCGTCCCTGATCCGGATGCTGGTGCAGCAAGGGGCTGATGATGCCGTAGCGCCAAATGGCAAGGGTCATGTTTTCATCGGTAAGTTCCATATGCGGTCTCCTTTCAAATGATATTTTAGGCGACCTTAACGGAACCGACCGATATAACGCTATAATCGTTTCATGTTGGTGGCAACTTTTTAAAAACGCCCCGGGAACAAAGCCCAAGAAAATAGATGCGTAAAGGCTGTCCAGGAAACCGCTGGCTGAAGACAGGGGACCTCGTCATTTAAAACTGATTTTATCCTCTTGCCGATCGCAAGAGCGCGTCGGATGACAGACCAGCTTTTACCGCTTGTCCTCGCAAGCTCGGCTATCGAGTCCCCCTTTTGATACATGCTACACAGCGACAGGATGAGGCATAGTGGCAAGCGCACAATTGGCAACAGCGGGTGCGGCAATATAGAAAAGGTGAATCGCGGGCAGCGGCTGTTTAAACACCTGAACCGTTGAATCCGGATGGTATCCTCGCCATGGAAAAGATAACGTGTATAATGCCCCCATTTTGTTAACCGATGGCATTCTCCGCATCCGGGGCAAATGATCTCTGAAATCAAATTTTCCTTGGCAACCTTGTTTGCGGCAAGTAAGATGGCTTTTAAGGGGCTGAGCATATGATATCTCCTTGTTATAGTTTTGGAAAGGCTATACGAGTATATCATATGTTCGCCCCCCCCTCTTATCCCCCCCGATGGGGGGGAGGAGGATAAAGAGGCATGGCGGTTCCTGCTGTCATCAGACAGAAACCATGCATTGATTGTCAATTTGGATTATCTGGATTTTTTCACACTGGTAGTAAATCTTGAGAAAAACTATATGTTTTTTGGGAAAATATCGAAGTAATTAACACAGTCACCCATCTGGTTCAAGGCAATTGTGTCTTTTAATCGAAACAAAAGCCCCTTCCGCATCTGCGGACCAGAAAATCGTCGGTGCCATACCGGTTCCAATTATGTGCTTACAGATCATATGGTTATTAACCAACCCCTTTGTGGCTGCCGGCATAGGCGAATCAAAACAAAAAACAGGTGTGGGGTGCAGCAAGTTCCAATCAGGCCAGATGGGTCACTTCCAACCCCAAACATGGTTCAATGCTGCACCCGAACTTCTTATCAATGGAATAGCTTATCCTCATCAAAGGCAATCTGATCGCGCATAATGTAATAAGTCGCCTTTGTCAGTTTGTTGGCCAAGGCTTTGATAGCCAGGGCACGCTGATTTTTAGCCATTTTGCGCTGAAAAAATTTTTGAGCCTTCGGGCAACATCGGATGGCATGATTGGCCGCTTCTACATATGCCCAGGCCAGACACCGGTTCCCGTTTTTCTTGTTGTTTTCGCCTTTTTTCTTGCCGTTGGAAGTTTTTTTGCTTTCGACGCACCGGCAGTAGGAAGAATAGTTACCAACTTTGGAAAACCGACGAATATCGCCGACCTCCAGCATAATGGTGAGTCCTAAGATATTGCCAATACCCGGTGTGGTCAGCAGTTTGTTAAACTCTTTTTTAAGCTTGACTTGTGACGCTACTTCCGTCTCAATTTCACTGACGATGCGATCTAATAATCGAATCGTATCCATATTTTTCTTGGCAGTAAATTGCAAGTTGGGATCAGAAAATACTTTTTCAACAAATTCATCCTGAAATCTTTTTATCTGAGAGCCGGAAAAATTGATGCCCCGATTTCGAGTGGCCATGCTTTGCAAACTCAATATCTGAGACGTTCTCTGACGAACAAACATCATCCGCCGTCGCAGCAAATCTCTTATCGGTCTTTGCTGCTTAGGGTAGACATATCCTTCAGGTAGAATGCCCAATCGCAGCATATGGGCAAGCCAAAACGAATCCCACTTGTCGTCGGTGTGTTTCAAACCGTTGTAGGTTTGAATTGCATTCGGATTTGCTAAATGTACTGAATATCCTTGCTCCATCAGACCGTCTACCAACCAATACCAATTATAAGTGGATTCAACCACGACACCTTGCAAACTGGATTTAAATTTGTGTAACACCTTGAGGACATCTTCGATTCTGTTATCGTGTCGTTTGCTGTAAAGTCTTTTGTCTTTAGCATCAATGATGCCGATGTAGTTATTGCTTGAATGCAAGTCAATTCCAGCGTATGTTTTCATTTGACACCTCCTGAATCCATTAATGTTGTTGCGCTGTGCGCACTGGTATCATAGCGACCCTGCTATGCTTAGGGAGGTGTCACATTTTTCTTGTGAAATCAATCGCTTTACCATTTTGACATCAACCACCGTCATGGTATAATCCGTTTACCTGCATTGCGGATAGGGCAACGCTGGGAAGCGAACCGAGCGCCATTGCAGGCGGCTATACAGATGGGGGGCCATCACGCCTGGTGGCCTCTCTTCCCATCCCCATCTGGAAGCCAAAAAAGCGGTAAATCCCAGGGGGTTTGGGGGACAGCGTCCCCCATTAAAATGGCCGATTTCCCTTCGACCTTTATATGAATATCAGACTAAGTTAACATTCCTAAATCCCATGATTTTAGCTCCATGACCATAGGTTTTCGCCTTTCATATCGCTCTTTTCGGTATCAAAAAGAGCTTTATAAGGTGACAGTGACTCCCGTAGTTCAAAGTTTCCTGCCTTCTTTCTAACACTTCGGCCAATCGCTAAACCGTGCATTTGCATCTTCACAGTCTCGACAAACGATCTGCTGCCAGTCGCAATGCTCTGAGCCCATCTATCATCTCTTCCCGTACCTCCATGTGATAGCTCGGATTCAACCCATCGTCGGTGAGCTGATTGGAAATCTTCAAAATTGCTGAAACCTGCAAGATGAGCAAGTGTTCCATAATCTATCAGAATGTTCCTCTTTCGGGGGCGCTGGATTTCGTTGTATCCTCCATGGGGCCAATTCTCCGGATGATGTACAACACCAGCTCGAACCATATTCAGATCAACATACACGATACAACGCAGAAGATGCTCCCCGGCTTCGATTGCCGTAGCATGATGTGACCAACGTTTGAGATTCCAGCCAAAACCAACGTTTTAATATCAGCCAATCAACAGTAGGCGCGCAGTCGATCCTAATGGCGCAATGAACAAGCCGTGAGTGTGGTGTGTTGAAGGGGGCTGTCGGTGGTGCCCTTATTTTTAGTCATTCAGCCTGGATTTCCCTCTTTCGATAGCTTTTACCCTCCAAGATAAGAACCTGGGAGTTATAGACGAGGCGGTCGGCGATCGCGGTGGCCACAGTGGTGCCGTCAAAGATGTTCCCCCATTGCCCAAAAGGCAGATTGGTTGTGATCACCGTGGATCGTTGATCATGCCTTTGGCTGATGACCTGGAAGAACAAGTTTGACCCCTGCCGGCCCAGCGGAAGATAACCGATTTCGTCGATTACAAGCAGGTCCTGGGATTGATAAAACTGAAGCTTTTTGAGCAAGGAATGGTCCGCTTCAGCCGCGATGAGGTGGTTAATCATGTCCATAGCGGTGGTAAACATTACCTTTTTTCCGGCCTGGGTCGCCGCATAGGCGATACACTTGGCCAAAAAAGATTTGCCGGTACCCGGATTGCCGATGAAGATGATATCCTTTTTCTGTTGCATAAACGTAAGGGAGGTCAGGTCCAGTATTTTCGATTTCTGATCCTTTCGGGAACGGTGGTGGCCAAAATCAAACTGGTCGATGGTGAGCTTTTCCGTAAGCTTGGATCTTTTAAAGTATAAGGCGATGCGATTCAGTCGTCGGTATTCCAATTCCAGGTCAAAAAGATGGGCGATGGTTTTCTGGATGGTCCAGTTTTTTTGCGAGGCCGCCTCAATAACCTGGACGATATTCTGCCCACTGGCTTTGAGCCTGAGCTCTTTGCATTTATCGATAAGCTCATTCATCGGTTTTCCCCTTTTTTTTGAGCACGTGAGCATCATAATCGGACAGTGATGGTTGCGTGAGCACGATACGATTCAGCGCATCATTTTTCAGCTTAACCGGCGGATGATGACTGCACGGCGTTATTTCCTGATAGAGGATATTTTCGATGTAATCCGCCCCGTAGGCGCTGAACGAAAGCGCCTTCTGGACGGCTGCGACAATCGCCCCGGCCCCGTATTCATTTTTCAGTTCAAGTATTTTGGCGACGTTTTTTTTGACACCAACGCCCGCAGCGATCATGCCCTCCAGATAGCGCCGGGCATCTTCCCCCAATGAAGCAAAGGCTGCGACCTCGCGGTCATGCCACAGCCTTCTTTGGAGTCTTTTTACCTGCTGTCCGTGGGCTTCTGTCTCAATTCGTTGGTAGCGCTGCCAACACCGGGTGTGAACGGCGATTTTCTTCTCCCGGTGATACAGCGTTACGCTGCAGGCATCGGCTTTCAAGGTAAGCTTTTTGCCAATACTCCAGGGCGGAACGCTGTAGCTATTGCCGTCGAAGCGAACCGCAAAATCCTTGTGCACCTTGAGCTGATATACTTCCCGGCAGTCCGGCAAAAGTTCCGGAAGCCGCTGAAGGCTATCTTTTTCAAAACGCTCCAGCGGCGGTTTTCCGGTGCTCTGGTGAAGCCGCACATTGGCAACCGCATCAAGCCACTGGCGGACCTGATGGTTTACATCGGCGAGATCAGCGAAAGATCTCAGGGGCCAGAAGTTCCGACGTATATATTTGATAGCCGCCTCCACCTTTCCCTTTTCATGGGGCGCGCCGGGATTGCAGGCAATTGGTCGGATGGCGAAGATACGCAAAAAATCCAGAAACGCATCATTAAATCGAATCACCGACCCTTGGCGCTCGGTGACGGCCGTGAGCATGTTGTCCACCACTATCTCACGAGGAGTGCCGCCAAAGAACAAAAAGGCATTCAGAAGACATCGGTGCAGCGTCTGCTGTTTCTGACTGTGGGTGAATTCTACATACAGCATGCGGCTGTGGGCTTCCAATACCGCCAGGGCATAGAGCTTTCTGGTTGTCCCGCCGTATGCCAGCGAGCCAAAATGCCCCCAGTCGATCTGCATCTGCTTGCCGGGTCCAGACTCGAAGCGGATATACGCTTGACGATATTTCCGTCGGCCCCGAAGCTCCCTAAGCAAATCCCGCACAATGGTGATCTTGCCGGTAAACCCTTTTTCAGAAAGCCGTTGCAGCACCACAGTAGCCTTAACCTCCGGGTCCTCTTTGAACCACTGGTGGATCAGGTGGCGATAGGCAGAAAGTTTTGACTGCCTGGGCGGCGGCTTTTTAAATTCTTGGTATGGGTTTTCCACATATTTTTTGACGGTGGCCCGATCACATCCGAGGTGACGTGCAATCTTGCGATCGGACCACCCCGCGCTCTTCAGGCGGGTGATTTCAAAAAGAAGTTCGCTGCCTATCATACCGACGCCCCCTTCAGCATGCTGCCGATCAGCCCATTAATGTTTGAGCTGCAAGGCTTTGTTGCAGGGGCCGTATCGGGAAGATCAAGCACCTGAAAGATCGTGCCGTCAAAGGCGAGAAGGTCGTATTTGATTAACGCATTCCGGGCCTGAAGATACGTCTCCAGAGGCATCTTAAGAAGGCTGCAGATCGTGTCGTAGCTGTAGTAGGAAAGCCCGTTTTTATCTCCCGCCATCACCAGAAAAAAATACAGAAGTAGCTCTTCAGGCGCCAAGGACGATACAAATCCGCCAGTAAGGAATCGATGCGGGATGAAGCTGAAGCCGCCGCTGATGCGACGGATGCGCTGTGGGTCAAGGATTTTTTTCTTGATCATGGCCGCCCCCTTTCAATGCTAAAAGGTTTTACGGGCCATGTAACATGCGCCGGCCAGGGTTGTGCTCACGTCCATCTTTGCAATCAGATATAACCGCTTGAGATGGTGTAAATATTAACCTGGCTCACGTCCATCTTTGCAATCACCGGCACCAAGTAAAAACCACCGACCAGCTCGAAATGACTGGATTTTCTCGCGTCCATCTTGGCAATCACTCCCCCGCCGGCTCGCCGGTTGCGGCGGTTTCTGATATGCTGAAGTGCCCGATTTCTTAACGCTTTATCTGGATTGCGCCGCCGGTAATCCTTCCAGTAGTCTGGATTGTTTCTAAGCCATTTTTGCTGGCTCAGCTTCTGTTGGGTCCGGTAGTCCGAATCGGTTCTTATTTTAAATCGTTGCCACGCCGCTTTCCTGGCCCGCTGGCAATCAGCTGTCGAACAATAATTTTGCTCACGATTCCGAGGCATGAAAAACGTACCGCAATGAACACAGGGGATCTTTTCCATATGCCGGCTCCCTTCAACAGGATGAATAAGAGCAACTATATGGATTTTTATTCTTTTTTTCAGAATCAAACGGAAATGAATTAGATGGCTGGAATCAAAACGATGAAATCGGATGGGAATTAAAACGCTGGAATTGGACGGGAATTAAAACGCTGGTCACAAGCATGATAACGATCTTCCCAAAAAGCACCTTTTCTCTTTTTTCTCCGATTATATTCCTGAGCTGTCCTACCCGCTAAAAGCTGAACTGATTTGGGAATCGTTTCTACGCTATCCTTACCATATACAACCAAATGAACATGGTTGGAGGTCACTACATAATTCAAAATGATCAAGCCATTACGCCTTTTTGCCTCGTACAACCATTGCATCCATCGATGACGGTCTTTACCGAATTTAAGCAAAAACTCCCGTTTATGGCACCGATGCGTTATATGCCATACATGCCCGGGTATAAAATGACGATTAGCCCTTGCCACTATAGTTTCCTATGCCCTCCATTTTCATACCAAAAACGAAGATATCGCCCTGTATTTGGGCTACTAATAATATTTTTTCATGTAGTTACAATAACTTATCTTGGTCTGAAAGCCCGAGCATAACTTTGATCGGAGTTAAGTGGAATCATAATAATAGGGGTACCATCAACTGATTTTAAGTGACCCAAAGTCCATTTTTCATCAACAGTTTGTTCTTCGGAGACGTTTACAATATTTCTCGGAGTTCTCTCACGTGTTATATCCTTGATTATTTGGTAACCTGCGAAAAAGAGGACACCTATAGCGAGAATACCTGCTACCATAAATATGATTGCATTAAATCGCCAAACGAATTTAAAGAATTTGTTTTCTTCCATAGTTTTATATTAGCCCTTAACGCCAAGCTCACCTGATACCAAGGGCCGCATGGCCCTCGGTATCAGGTGAAGCTAAATGTTGGCTAATATTCTAGTCCTTCTATTTCAAGAAATCCTTCCAAATCAATGCAATCTACCTTAAAGTCGATACATGCTGTGGGAATCCGAGCGCCCTTAGACTTATTTGATTCCTGAGTAACTACATAATAATCTTTAGCCTTTGCGGCTGCGATGATAAAAGGATCGGCAACTGGCATCCCCTTTAGAATGTTTTTTCTTTTGACGAATCCAAGATACTGATTTTTAGAGAATATGTCTGCAACAATTTGGCACTCAACATTTGTAGGAATTTTAAAAATATGCCGATACTGATCAACCCATTTTAGTATATGCTCCGATGAACAATGATTTTCTAACTCTCGCCGAACCTCTCTAACGGATACCAAATCTCCTGAACCAGCTAAAATATTTATCCGCTCCCATATCGTTGGGAATCTATTCGGATAATAAAGCCCTAAGGAAATAAACACGTTTGTGTCAAAGACATACATGATTATCTCCAAATATAGGATTCAAATTTATCCAGATTTTTTGCCTTTACATTTAAGTGTGTTGCAAGTGTGGCTTTATCGAATCGACCTTTGCTGTAATTGTGAAAGGCATTTTGAACAAAACCTTCACCAAGATAAGCCATCTTGGTAAGATACCAATTACCCCCTGAAGCTTGCTTTTTAGATCTTAGATAGTCCTTATTCCATTCTTTAGATTGAGTTACATACTGCTTTTGACTTATGACATTAAAATCAAGTAGGCGCCTGAGTATCACTTCTCGACTAACTGAATATTTGTTGGCAATGTCTGATATGGAACTGTCACCCTCTTCTTCGTATAATGGGATATCCGCCAGAAATTTTTTTCTTGGTACTAATACCTCAGCGGCAAAACGATTGCATTGGACTTCAATTTTATGCTCATTTTTATCGAAATATTCTAGATAGCTTTCATCAATATCCGTAACGCCATTAACCCCATAAAGAATATGACCAAGTTCATGCATTAATGTAAAAAGCTGTCTTGTGAATGAATTTGAATTGTTAACCATAATTATAGGGTATTTCTCGTGCACCAAACAGAAACCGGATAAAAAACGGTCTTTAAATGAATCCTTGAACGTAAATACACCTGCTTCCTCCAATGCATGTCTCCAGGCTTTGAAGGCTTGATCGTTACTCTTGAAATTAAATTGTTTCTGAAAAGATATTCCAAGATACTTTCGTACCTTCGCAGCAAGTGATTCCATGGTTATTTTCTTTGGATTAATTTCGTAATGAATCATCCTTTCTGGTGACGTTTCTTCAAAAAACTCTTCGAGTGAATCCTGATAAGCTTGAGCTAAACGAATTTTTTGTATCGTATCTGGAGAAAATCGCTCCACCTCGTAATCAGGTAGTCGTCTGAATTTGCCTTTAGGATCATCAACATCAGGAGGTGTGGGAAAAAAGAAAACCGCAAGAGGTATTTTGAACTGAAGTTTCCAAAAAAAGTTAAGCAGCCATGCGCAGCATTACTGCCACAAACGAATTTACGACAGAAATACGCGGCACCGGGAAAAGTCTACTAAAATTATCTTCCATTGCCGCTTGGGTAATTGATCTTCTGACATCCGAGAAGGCAAAATAGCGCCGCCCCTTGACGGCGTGCCGTCGTTTGGGGGTTTTTGCGATCCGGTCGGCATAAATCCATGCCACGGAAGCAGCCATCATGCAAAAGTTTAGATGGTTGCTGACAGCCTGCGGATGTCTGGTTTGCGTTTCGGCACTGCCGATATCGCGCTTGAGTTCTTTGAACAAGGCTTCGATCTTCCAGCGAGCGCCATAGTAGGCGATGATTTGCTGCACTGAAAGGGTCAGGTCGGTTGAATATAGCGCTATCCACTGACTTTGACGATAGACCCAGACCACCTTGACTGCACAGCGGATTGTTTTGAGCGTGACCACGCGCTCGTAGGCCACTACGGTGCGCTCGCGGCCATACAAGTTGACAGTATATTCGCTGGCCAACGATTTGAATTCACCAGCCAGTGACGCTGCCGTACCCAGTTTTGCGCCGTATTTACGCGGTCGTCCTGCTCGGCGGTTACCTTTAGGGCAAGGTAACTCGAAGATGTTGTTATTGGATCGCAGCCGAGAGAGCAAATTCACACGTCGGCCCAGTTGATGCCGCAATGGTTTGAACAAACCGTTGTTGCCGAACCATGAATCGGTGACCACGGTAATGGGGGCAGCAGAAAATACGGCCGCTATTGCTGTGATCATTGTGGCAGCCTGCTCGAGCTTGCTCTCAAAGGTCAGCTTTGGCCCTTTATTATCGCGATTGATCTGTTCAACGCTTTTTTTCAGATGATAGAACCGGTAGTTGAGCGGCAGACAGGCCCAACGTCCCTTAACGATTTTCAGTAGTCCCACAGCTACGATATTTTGCGCCCAGGGATATTTGGACTGATTCTGTTTGGCGGCATGATCAAAGATGTTGGCACAGCCGAAAACCTTCTTGCCGGATTTGGGGTTGATATAATCATCGAGAGCCAGGAGCAGGCGGCCATCGGTCAAGGGATTGTCAATCATTTGCCAAAGCCTTTGCCACAATCGTTGCCATGGAATTTTGGGTGATGCCATGAAGGTGTAAAAGCGTTTTTTGCCGATACCTGTAATTCCAAAAAGCGTTTGAAGACATCGAAGTATGTTGGACGTTTTCGATGAAGTAAACGGCACCAGGATAGCCATGATTGTATAGATAAACCAACTACCGCGTTCATGGCCCTTGCGTGAGTTGGCAAATTCGCTTTTGAGATTGGTAAGTATTTCGTGTAATGTAAACATGCGAGGCTCCGAGTTTGAGTGGAAGTTTGTTTGGGCAAAATAAACCTACCACAATCGGGCCTCGCAATCAACCCTAACTTACTGAATTCATAATACTTATAGTAATTTTTAGCAAAATGTCGGTTCGATATTATCAATAATTTCAGCATGTTACGAACGACCCCTGTTTTGCTAACTATTTGTTTTGATTGATTATTTGTGCGGTCGAGAAGTACTTCCACTTCATGCCGCCACTAAAAAAATGGGAAACTTCAGTTTTGAAATGACGATATGCTAAATCTTCTAACGCGGTATAAGATAGTGAACGATCACCATCTTCCCATTTTTGAACTTCTTCAGGGTCTCGCTTCATCAATCTTGCAAGATCATCTATGGACAATCCACTTCTTTCTCTTGCCCACTTGATTATTGCGGGATTTACAGCGCTAATCATTTCTTTTCCTTACTTGTAGCCAACAGTGAACTAACCGGCGGCGGCTTAATTGCTGAGGCTTTTCGTAAAGCTCAATAAAATTTTCATTGCCGTGACATTCAAAACCGCATGATACTAGCCGTCGGTGTTCAGTGATTCGTTAGGTCTTACCTGTCTTTTTCTGTAAAACCTGTCGAGTAGATTTATGATTTTATTGCTAAAAAATATTAAAGAAACTCCAAAAATTACAAATGAAATGGCGGTTATGGCTTCACCACCTAATTCAAATTTTTGTTTCGCATCGAAAATATTTTCAATCAGGTCACGATGAAGCATTAAGTATATGCCAGTTGCTAAGAGGCGTAAAAAATAGGACACAGATTTAATGATTATTCCAAGAGCAAGAATTTGGATGCTAACATACAAAATATCATATACGTTCCATTGAGGTAAAAGATTCCAATCTTTATCATTGGGCCTCAATAAAAAAAATGCAATTCTTTCTGAAAAGATTACTAACATCAAAGAAAGGACTATCGACAGAACTAAAGTCCCGATATACAGCACCAACGGTACCGTAAAATCTGTAAAATCGTAGGTCGTGGATTTTCCGATAGAATATATCACTGCTGTCCGGTTAACTGTTAAATGATTACAGATGGTTATATATTTTCTACCGCTTCAACTTGTAATTTTGGCAAAAAAAGTACTACATAAAATTTTCGCTGACAGTTTGGCTAATTTGGACAAATTTGCATCAATAATCAAATAGTTTCAATTGGATATGTTCAATGTTTTTCTTCGCATCCGTCTTCCTGTCGTTTAACTGGAAGATTGATTCGAGTGGTTTTCGTTCAAACAAGTTCACCTCCAAAAAGTGTAAAAGTTGGGAAAGGTTATTTTCAAGGTGAAATCGCTCTTTCATAATTGCTAAAACTAGATAAACAATCATGGAAATCCAGATTTGGGTTTTTACTGCATTAGCGGAGGTTCCATAAAAACTTTTCACCATGAGATTTTGTTTGATCCATTTGAAGAAAAGCTCAATCTGCCATCTGGCCTTGTACAAAGCGGCAACGGTATCGGAAGAAAGTGAAAAGTTGTTCGTAAGGAACACAAGTATTCTGTTTTGCTCTTCATCCCGGAATGTAATGCGCCGTAGGCGTTTCGGGTATTTCGCTTTGGTTTGCTTGCTGAAAAGCAGAATATCCTGATCGCTTCGGACACCCAGGGATTTATCCACCGGACGCGAAATGACACGGTTCCATTTTATCGAAGTTTTCAAACGGGTGACAAAAAAGGCCTTGGTTTCTTCAATTGACCAAAGCCATGAAAAGTCGACATACCCCCTGTCGACCAGATAGATTCCTTGTGGCTCGATCTGGATTTGAGGCGCCCGCCTTAACATCATGGACCTTGCCATCCGTGATGTATAAAAAGGCCGGAATATTGCCGCGTAGATCGATCATGGCGTGTAATTTAACGGCACCCTTAGTGGCTCGGAACTTCGCCCATGGGAAAAGAGAAAGGGTTAAATCGATTGTGGAGGCATCCAAGGCGTAGACAGCATTGTCGACATCCATGGCAAGTTGCGTGTTGGCATAAAAGCGCCTGGCTTTCGACATCAAGGATTTTGCGAATTCCTCATAGATTCGGTAATCCCGGCGTTCATTAGCGTCGGCCAATGTGGATCTTGGGCATTGTTTG
>CAXXXZ010000004.1:0-122042 GCA_963675725.2 Desulfobacterales bacterium
CATAAGGATTCGGGCAAAGCCGTTATGCCTGAATTCTTTTTCCGTGAAAATGCTGTGAACATACCCCACGGTGCAGGCGTAATCGTGGGGTACAGGCACCATTGAAAGGATGGAAACCGCTCCACTGGCAATGACATCGCGATCACTTCTGATCACCCAGGCGTTACAGGTATCTCCCAATTCATGGGTTAACTTTTCGGCATAAACCCTGTCGATCTTACCATAATCAATCGCTATCGTACCGGGTTTCACGCCGTAGAGAATGTCTTCAAACATCCTTCTATGGTGTCTTACCAGCAGGGGGATGTCTTTTATGGTTGCAGGATAAACCCGTACGTTCGCTTCGCTTTCCAATGGCTTCTCCTTTTTTACTACCCGCCCAAATATGCCTTTTTCACCTCAGGATCATCGAGCAGGTCTTTGGCCTCGCCCGCCAAAACAATTCTCCCGTTTTCCATGACATACCCCCGGTGGGCAAAATTAAGCGCAAGACGAGCATTTTGTTCCACCAGCAAAATGGTGGTCCCTGCCGCGTTAATCTCTTTCAGAGCGTCGAACATGGAAAGCATCAGCAAGGGTGCAAGTCCCATGGACGGCTCATCGAGAAGCATCATCTTCCGGCCGCTCATATACGCCCGGCCCACGGCCAGCATTTGCTGCTCCCCACCGCTCAGGGTGGCGGCGCTCTGCTGCTCCCGCTCTTCCAGCCGGGGAAAAATGCCAAAGACCAGAGCCATGTCCTTTTTGCAGGTTTCCCGATCTTTTCTGGCGAATGTGGCCAGCTCCAGATTCTCTTTGACCGTGAGATTCCCAAAGAGGCGACGGCCTTCGGGCACCTGGGAAATCCCAAGCTGGCTGACCACCTTGTCCGGAGAAAACTTGAGAAGATCCTGGCCCATGAATTCCATGCGGGATCCGGGGCCGGCAGGCACCAGTCGGGAGATGGCATTCAGGGTCGTACTTTTTCCCGCACCGTTGGCGCCGATCATACAGACGATCTCCCCCTGGTCGATCCTGAAATCAAGCCCGTGGAGGACCTTTATGCTACCGTAGGAAACGGTCAGGTTCTCGACCACCAGCTGCATCAGGCAACCTCCTCCTTTCCAAGATAGGCTTCGATCACATGGGGATCGTTTTGAATGTCTTCCGGAGCCCCTTCGGAAATCACTTCGCCAAAAACCAGCACCTGTATCCGCTGGCAGAGGGCCATCACGAATTTGAGCCGGTGTTCGATAAGAAAAATGGCCACCCCAAAGTCCCGGTGTATTTTCCGGATAATGTCGATCATCTGGTTCAGCTCTTCGGGGGTCATGCCGGCCGTGGGTTCGTCCAGAAAGAGGACTTTGGGGGAAATGGCCATTGCCCGGGCCATCTCCACCCGGCGTTGCGCCCCATAGGGCAGGCTGTCCACCACCAGATCCGCATATTTCGCCACATCAAAGATCTCCATCAGCCGCCGGCTGTTTTTCTCGATGCGCCGCTCTGTCCTGTGCCGGCGGGGGGTGCCGAAAAGAGCACCGATCACCCCGTAATCCAGCTGGGCATAATGGGCCATTTTCACATGGTCCAGCACCGTCATATGGCGCCAGAGCAGCATATTTTGAAACGTCCGCCCCAGTCCCCGGGCCGCCACCTGGTGGGGCGGCAACCCCACGATGTTCTCCCCGGCAAGGGTCACGGTCCCCGCTGTGGGGGTGTGAATCCCCGTGATCAGATTGAAGACGGTGGTCTTTCCGGCGCCATTGGGACCGATGAGGCCGCAGATCTCGCCCGCATCCATAGCCAGGTGAAACCGGTGCACGGCCCTGAGTCCCCCGAAGTAATGTGTCATGTTCGTTACCTGAAGTAAAGGCATGGCGCGTTTCCTCAATCGTCCTTGCGATCCGGTTTATTCTGTGTAGCCTGTCCGGGCTGTATAATCTGTCTGGGCCGCAGTATTGTCTTCAGGTTAAAATCCCGAAACGCAATCAAGCCGGTGGGCCGGAAGATCATCACCAGAATCAGGATCAAGGGGATGACAATCCACTTGTAAATCTCAAGGGGCCGCAGCATCTCGCTGATTAAATTGATGCTCACCGCACCGAATATCGAGCCCACAACCGAATTGAGCCCCCCGAAGTAGACCATGGCCAGAATCTCCGCCAGCCGCTGAATCCCGAAGGTGCCGGGGTTCACAAACCGCATCACATGGGCAAAGAGCCCGCCGGCCACCCCGGCCCAAAAGGCCCCCAGCATGAACGCCACCATCTTTGTCTTCCGGGTGTCCACGGTCATGGCGCTCGCCGCGGTTTCGTTGTCACGCACGGCATTGAGGGCCTTGCCGAAAATGGAGTGAACAAAATTATTGATGGTCCAGATGCAAAGCACCATCCAGACGAATACCACCGGCAAGGTGGAAAAGGCCGGCTGACTGCTGATGCCGCGCGGCCCGCCCAGCCATTCCATGTTTTCGATCAGGCTTTTCACGATAAACATGAAGGCAAGGGAGATAATGGATAGATAATCCCCCCGGGTGCGAAAGGATGGCACCGCCACCACCAGTGCACCCACGGCGGCCACTATACCGCCGAAAAGAAGGGCCACCGGGAAAAGATACGGCCCCAAAACCTGCGGCAGTAACGCCTCTCCAAACATACGGTCAGAGCTAACGAAAAAGAGGGTGACCACAGAGGCCGCGTAGGCCCCCAGGGCCATGAAACCGGGATGAGAACAGGAAAACTCCCCCATATAACCATTGATGAGGTTGATGCTTAGGGTCAAGATGACGGCGATCATGGTAAGTTTGAGCACCAGCAGCCGGTAATCACTGATTTCGGCCCAGTACTGCAGGGCAAGGTACAGCAAGCCCAAATGAATCAGGCCCGAAAACCATAGAGGACAGCGGTCCAGCAGGGCCGCGAGGCGATTGGTCATCCCCCGGAAGAGAAAACCGGCCAGGACCACCGGCGCCCCATAGACAACCGTCACATAGGCGAGAGCGCTGGGAATCAACACCGGTTTTTTGAACATGATGAGGCAGCCGAACAGAACCGGAATTTTCGGCAGATAAAGCTGATAGGACAGTTCGTCGCCGATGACGTGCTCCAGCCCCACGGCGCAAAGCATCCCCATCAACCACCCCAGTGCGGGGATTGTTTTAAAACCGGCGCGCCATTTGCCGAAACGTTCTTTATATCCGCTCATTACCATTGGGCTAAAGCCGTAACTGGGTACTGTGAGCCTGGCCGAAGAAGCCATAGGGCCGGAAGGTTAAAATCAGCAAAATAATCGAGTAGGCAATAAGATCCCGCAGGGTGGAGGGAAAGACCATCGGCACGAAAATTTCGATGAAGCCGAGAAGAAAGCCGGCCAGTGCCGCCCCCAAAATCGACCCCCGTCCCCCCAAAATCGCCGCCACAAACGCCTTCCAGCCGAGAAGAACTCCCATATACGGGTCCAGGACCGGGTAGGCAAGGCCATATAAGATACCCGCGGCTGCCGCAAGCGCGGACCCGATCGCAAACACCAGCGGGGCCATTACATTGAGGGAAACCCCCATGAGCGGCACAATCTGAAAATCATAGGACATGGCCCGCATGGCCATGCCCCAGCGGGTCTTTTGGATGAACCAGTGGAGGGCCGCCATCAGCATGAGGGCGACCACCACAATCAGAATCTTCTTGTTGGTGATAAAGACGCCCCCCACGTCGTAGCTCACCGTTTCGATCAGCTCCGGGAAACTCAACCGCCGGGCACCGATGAGCGCCAGGTTTCCGGTCTCGAGGATAATACCGATCATAAGCCCGGTGATAGCCGCCGATGCCCGGGGGGCCTCCCGCAGGGGCCGATACCCGATCCGCTCCACCAAAATCCCCAGAAAAGACGTTAAGATCATGGAAACCAGAATGGTCAAGACGAGCGTCACCCACCCGGGAAGGGCCAGATGCAAGGTGGCAAACAGAGCCAGCAGCAGGGTCGCCACTCCGAACCCGATATAGGCGCCGACCATGAAAATATCCCCGTGGGCAAAGTTAAACAGCATCATAATGCTGTAGACCATGGAGTAACCCAGGGCGATCAGGGCATAGAAGCTCCCCCACTGAAGGGCGTTCACGACATTTTGCAGAAAAAATCCCATTCACTGGCTCCGGCGAAGGGTGTCCTTCAGGGACAAACCGATTGATAAAATTCGTACGCGCCCTTGTCGCTGATGCGAACAATCACGGCGCACTTGATCGGGTCCCCGTCCGGCGTAAAGGTCATGGCGCCAGTGATTCCTTCGAAGTTCTTGATGTTCGCCAGCGCGTCCCGCACGGCCTGCCGGTCCTTTTTGACCTTGCCGGTGATCTTGCCCGCATCCTGGATGGCCTGCTGCACCAACCGCAAGGAGTCCCAGGTCAGGGCCGCCACGTCATCCGGCACATAGCCAAAGGTATTTTGATATCGTTCAATAAACGCCTTGGTGGCCCCCTTGGCCCCGGCAGCCGCATAATGGGTGCTGAAAAAAAGCCCGTAACAGTCTTCACCGCAAAGTGTAACGGTCTCGGCAGATCCCCAGCTGTCGCTGCCCACAATCGGCTTGGTCCACCCGAGCTCATGGGCCTGGGTGACGATGAGCGCCACCTCGTTATAGTACTGGGGGGTAAACAGAAATTCGGCGCCGGCATTGATGATCTTGGTCAGCTGGGAGCTAAAGTCCGTATCCCTTGTGGTAAAGCTTTCAAAGGCCACCACAGAGCCCGGCCCATGTTTTTCTTCCCAGGCTGTTTTAAACACTTCCGCCAGCCCCTTGGGATAATCACTGGCGATGTCGAACAGTACACCGGCTTTGGTGAACCCGAAGTTTTCGCTCACGAAATTGGCCACCACCGGCCCCTGAAACGGGTCGAGGAAGCAGCCCCGGAAGACATAGGGCCGGTCCTTGGTGGTGTCGGGATTTGTGGACCAGGGGCTGATCATTGGTGTCTCGTAGTTATTTGCCACATCCCCTGCGGGAATGGCCTGGCTGGAGGCCTGGGGCCCCACAATGGCCAGCACCTCGTCTTCGGTGATCATTTTGGTATTAGCCTTGACGGCGGATTCGGCCTTGGACTCGTTGTCCTCGATCACCAGCTCAACCGGATACCGTTTGGCTCCCACCAGAAGGCCCCCGGCATTGGTAATGTCTTCGAGCCATAGCTGGGCCGCAAACTTCGAGCCCTCTCCCACTTTGGGGATATCACCCGTGATGGGGACATTCAGCCCGATTCTGATCACCACCTGCCGGCTCCGGCACCAGGCATCGGTCGAAAATACAAGTACGGCCATCAACCCCCATAATAACCAGATTTTTCTGTAACGCATTCCGATCTCCCAAATCATCCCATTTTTATTGTTACCTCATTCTGGTATCCTCAGTGTTGCCAGAAGTATAGGAAGCGTCTGAGGATATTTGAATTACAAACATATTATTCTTTTCCCTTGCTCTGCTCCAGCCCCTTTAAAAATTCTCCCATCGCGCGCCCGGCCTCTTCAGGCGTCATTTCCTCCATCCGCTCCTGCAAATTACCCATTTTTTCTTCCATTTTTCGGCCGGTATACTGGGAACATGAAGAAGAAAGTGCCATCAATCCGAAGAGGATCCCAAAGACAATCCAGGCCTGTTTTTCTTTGAGCCCATGGACCTCAACGCTGGCCACAACCATGAGATAGAGCATCCAGGCCATGCCAAGAATGACCCCCAGGTAGGGTATAATCCCCAGCAAGGTAGTAATGGGGATCACCGCTCCAGCGTAGGCACCGCAACGATAAGCGGTCTCATAGGACGCATTGGATCCCATTACCTTCCATATCACCAACAGGATGGCCGCCCCCACAAATCCGAAAATGCCAATCAATATGGGAATAAACAGGATGGATAAAAACGCCATGCCGGCGGAAGCCACAACGCTCATTCCCAGCAATGCCGCGACCGCCTGTAAAATTCCTGCTGCACATCCCATCACAACTGCAAAGGTGAGGGGTTCGACAAAACCGCCGGTTTTGGGCATGTTTCGAAAAAAGTCTTTGGGCGCAAGAATCACCTTGGTGAACGTATCAAGTATCTGTTTCAGTACAGGGTGCATGATTGTCTCCTTTCGGTTATTGGTATCGGAACCCTTCATTATCGCCTTTTTGGCCAGAGCGGACATTGATCGTGAATACATTCTTTATTCTGGGCAAACTGCTGGCAAAAAAAGGTATCATCCAGTTTCAAGGTAACGCCGAACGTCTCTTTGATAAATTCAGCCGCCACCTGGAGTGCCAGCCAAGAGTCCCGTTGACAGCATCGGGGAGCGGTATAAGATGCTATTCTTTCCAGTGTTTTTTGGGTCACCCGCTGGGCAGCCTGTCTTTTTTCGCCATCGTAGGGCGTCGCACCGGTCAGAACTGAAAACGCGATTCCCACGCCAATAGCAGCACCGCACGCCCCCAGAAAGGCACAGGCACCTCCTGCGATCGTCTGGCCCCGCTGAATACCCGTAAGAATCTGGTCATCCGAGACCAGGTGCCCGTTGTTTCTTATCGCCGCCAGCAAAACCGCCGGTACAAGCGCGTGGTGCTCCGGCCCGTGGACATGAAACGTGGGGTGGGAGCGGATCGTCTGCATCAACACCAGCGGGTCCTGTTCCTGGGTATGCAAGCAAACCTGTTTGATGATTTCCACCGCATCCCCGCGATGGCAGGCATCACATACAAAATGTCCGTTGGTGCACTGGGCATTGGCCGGACCGGTCTCCCCGCAATAATGACAGGACTTGTTCTTATCCGTCTGAAAATAGACGAGGGCCTCACCACATACCAGGCATCCGGACCGATGGGGCGTAAGTGTCGGGATCAACACCAACGGTTTTTCCACTGGCGCCTGAAAACAGGCACAGGTCGGTTCACTGGCAACGGCCGCCATGGTACTTTCAAAATCAGGGAAATCATACAACACAACAGGGGCGTCCGCCAGGGGCTTTGCCGCCTGATAGGTCGCAGAGAAAAACTCATATCCTTTAACGGTTCGATACGGGTAGCCTTTTACGATTTTACTGTCTGAAAACCCGACGTCATTCATAAGACCAAACAGATCCTGGTATCTCAGCGCGCCACCAATACACTCCCCCCGCAGGGTTTCGTTGTATTTGATCTCAAGGGGGATGTCGTCATCATAGGTGATGTCTGAAATCATCAAGCGGCCACCAGGCTTTAATACCCTGAAAATCTCATGAAATACGCGGCGCTTATCCGGCGAAAGGTTCAACACGCAGTTGGAAATCACCAGGTCCACAAAACGGTCTTCCAGGGGAAGTTCTTCTAAGAACGCTTTTTTGAATGCAATATTGTCATACCGAAGGTTCGCCACAACACTCTCTTTTGTTTTGTTCGCCGCGGCAAGCATGGCGTCCCCCATATCGATGCCATATACCTTGCCATGGGGCCCCACAAGTTTGCCGGCGATAAAGCATTCAATCCCCGTCCCGCTGCCCAGATCGACCACGGTCTCGCCCTGTTGGACGTCCGCTTCCAACACCGGGGAACCGCAGCCGTAGCTGCGATACCGCATCTTTTCCGGGATATGCTGGATCAGGTCTTCCGCATAACAGATGGGGTTTAAAATATCTTCTTTGACATCCTGAGCCGCGCTCGAATAAAACTGATTGACCTGGGTGTGGGTATCATGCCCCGGCAGACTGAGAACGCAGTTGGAATGGGTAAAGAAAATAGAGCCGCCCTCCATAGGACAATCGCCAAGTTTTTCTCCCATCTTCAGTCGGAGCGCAGGATACCCATTGGTATCAAATCGCTTTGCTTCCCTGGAAATGAGCCATTTGGCAATGTCCGAATACAATTCGACATACGGGTCGCCGCCTGCAATCTGGCCGGAATAGACATAACTGTGGTCAATATCCCCCCCACCGATCAGGTAACGAAAGGGATTACGACGATAGGCATCGCTGTGGTTCAAGGAAGCGCCCCGGATGGCGCTCAAAACCGGACTATTTTGCCAAACCTGCTGTAACCCCTCTCGAATGTGACCGCATTGCATGTCCGGGGTATAAACCAGTGCGGGCGTGGGGTACACAAAGCCATCCGGCCCGACGGCAATAGAGTGCCATCCGGCGTTGCTCAAATCATACCGGGTGCCGGGGCAGGAAAACACCTGGGACCGCAGGGACTCTATGTTATCAATTTTCACACCTGCCGCCTCTGCGGCTTCATAGGCGGCCAGCAGGTGCGGAAAAATTTGTCCCGGTTCAACAAACATCGCCTCTTTCGCATTTCCCTTTTTAAAGAGCCACATGAAATGGACATTGGATATCTGCTGCTCGGCCGCAAACCGGACGATTTCCGCCATCTGAGAGACGGTGTTTCGGGTCACGGTTGTCGCCAGGGTAACCGGAAATCCGAGCTTCTGAAGCGTGCCTAAATTCCGGCACAGGCGGTCAAATGCGTTCGCGCCCCGTAAGTCGTCATGATGATGCTGTAACCCGTCGAGGCTTACCTGAAAATGAAACCGTTCCCGTGGAAGATCTGACAGCTGTTCTTTTGCCTGGGAGATCAGGGACAAATTGGTCAGCACAACCACATGGGTATCGGACCGCTGAAGAATGTCCCTTACGCTTTTTAAAAACGCCTTGGAAAAAAAGGGCTCGCCGCCCGTGAAAAAATACAACCGGCATCCAAGATCGTAGGACGCGCAGACAATCCGTTCGCACGATTCGGCCGTAAGTTCGTCCGTGGCCTGGGGTGCAGAGGTGAACATGCAGTGCCGGCACGACATATTGCACCGGTTGGTGATATGGATCCAGCACTCCTTGAGGTGATCGATGGCCAACTGATCTGAGCGAGAAGAATATGCCGGTGCCGCCGTGCCGTTGCACCGGACCAACAGGTGATGCAACTCAATCGAACCCTTCCCCTGTTGTAACAATTTTGCCAATGCTGCGTCCGCCAATTCGTTGGGGACAAACCAGTCCGGTGCCTCCGGATGGATGTAGATTGGCGTGTTGTCGAATTCAACCCGTTGCCAGGCCGCCATTGATGTTGCGTCCATCATCATCCTCTTTTTTATCTATCAATTATCTACTTTAAATAAATCCGGATATAGCGCCTTTGCACACTCGGGGCAAAGACTGTGGCTGAAATCGGCGTCAGAGTGCTCCCGGATGTAGATTTCAATTTGTTTCCAATAACCGCTGTCATCCCTTATTTTTTTACAGGCGGTACAAATCGGCAGCAAGCCGTTCAGGGTTTTGATTTTTTTCAATGCATCCGCCAGTTGCTCGAGTTCAATTGTTCGTTTTTCAAGCACATCTGTCAACTCGGCGTTCATCTTTTTACTTTTTCCCTGCTCGATGCCCAGCAGATGGTATAGGTAAAAACCGTTTCGGTTCGCCTTTTCCCACGTATAGCAAATGATCATAAAGAGGAATTCAAAGCATAATAGATAGATGATGTAGGCCAGAGTCTCCGTGGAACCATACCCGTCAAAAGTTAGCTGGCCGAACCAGTACATGGTTGCCACGATCCACCCTGACACCGTTGCATGCAAAAAGGGCAACCGGATAAAGGTATAGCCAAAAATGAGACACCCGAGAATGCCTAAAAAATAGACAAAATGGTAGGTGGGCGGCGCATAACACGCCATGGCGATGTTACCGCCGGCCGTCAATATCACATAAAACCCCAGCATATAGTTGTAGATATGATGGTACCAACGCAGATACGTCAGCACAATGCCGACCAAGAAAAACGGGCAGACAACGGCAAGGCGCGTAACCCAAAAGGCGATGGCGTTTTCCGGTGCGACTTGCAAATCGACAAAGAGAAGCGGCGCGTAAAACAAAATGGCAAGATAATGGCACAGGCGAATGTGCGACAGATTATATTGAAAAATAAAGGCCTGGTACTCTTTTTCAATGAATCTGTGGTCTTTGTTGAAGCGAAGCGTTACGGGATTGACCGGCAATTGTATGGTATTTTTCATAACGTCATTCAACACATTCCTGCGATGTGTGCTTGCTGTTAAAAACGGTGGCAAGCGCCTGGGGGTGATGGATGAAATCTTGAGGGCCGGCGCCTTTCAGTTCACTTTGTGAGCCGTATCCCCAAAGAACCCCGAAAGCCCGTACGCCATTGGCCTTTGCGCCATCGATGTCATACTTCCGATCACCGATCATTGTCGCCTCGGCCGGATCAATCGATTCTTTCTGAAGAATATAGGAAATGAGACTTTCCTTGTCTCCCCGGGTACCGTCTAGTTCGCAGCCGTAAACCTTCTTGAAAAAACGCCCCAAATCAAAATGGTCCACAATTCGCGCAGCGTAAACGCCCGGTTTGGAAGTGGCAACATAAAGTGTGTGACCGGCCGTTTGAAGGGAAGCCAGTGCGTCAGGGATCCCGTCATACACCTCATTTTCAAACAAACCCACCGATCCAAATCGCTCCCGGTAGATGGACAAGGCTTTTTCAACGAGATCGACGTCATCAGAACCAAGGAGCGTGGCGAAACTGTTTCTCAACGAAGGGCCAATGCACCAGCGCAGTTCCTCCCGTGGCGGTGCGGGCGTTCCCAATGCTGTTAGCGCATGGACAATGCATTTTGTGATGCCCTGATAGGGGTCGGTCAGTGTGCCATCCAGATCAAATAATAAATTCATTGTCGCTCTTTCGCGTTAAGCGCTATTCTTTGGTTGGTGGTAACATACCGGTAAGGCAATATATCATAACGCCAAGGGGTTCAATAATTTTTATGGGAAGCGTCAATTTCAAACGGCCTTTTCTCCATAGTCGCGCGGCACTCCGACAACACAGAAATATTATGACACGGTCTTTTGACCATTTACGTCAATAAATTCTATGACACTCAACGCCGTGTGGGATTTCCTGAATGAAATGTCGAAAAAGAAAAATGAATGCTTCTATAAAAAACAGCGGTTGAGGAATAAATCTTCAACCGCCGTCCCATCTGTCAAATGTCAAGCGCCGAAACCGTTAACTTGTTTCTCACTTTTTATTTTCATAATCACACAATAATAGCGCCGAAAGAACAACAATTACTATAAAAACACCAAAAAGATATTCGCTCAGCAAATTATTAGGCGGCATTTAATATTTCATTCGTTCTGCGATGCTGTCAAACACGTAATACAATATCAGCAACCGTTTGGGGCAAAAATAAATCATTTAATAAGTACCGTTAAGTCATTAAAATGTTTTATTAAAAAAACAGTGGTCATGTTTTTCAATGCTACATTGTGGGGTAAGCTACCGACCCCCAAAGGCCTCATCTTCTATTTCCACTGCCGCGCCACCCAATTCTTTGATCGCCGCCATTTTTCCCAATGTCACCGGCAGCACGGCCTGAGAAAAATATTCTGCAGACTTTATCTTTCCTTCATAGAAAGCAATTTCCTTTTTCTTTAGATTACCTTCGAGTTTTTTACAGGCCAATGTCGCCCGCCACAGAAGCATCCAGGCCATGGTGATGTCGCCGGTCACCTCCATAAACGGAGACGCAAAAGAAAAAGCCTTATGAAGGTCTGGCCCCATGGCTGACAAGCCGATGTGCATCGCGGTGTCGCCTAATAGTTTCACTGCGTTCGACAGTTTTTCTACCAATGGGGTCAAGCGATCGATGCCCCTTGCTCCAGCAACGGTGGCCTGAATTTCTGATAGAAGATCCATGAAAAGCTTGCCTTTTTTTCTTCCCAGTTTTCTTCCCAGCAAATCCATTGCCTGGATACCATTGGTCCCTTCATAGATCGGTGCAATCCGGACATCCCGAAATAGCTGCTCCATCGGGTATTCCGAAATGTACCCATACCCACCAAGAACCTGAACCCCAAGGTTACAGACATCCACGGATCGGTCCGTTACATACCCTTTGGCAATTGGAATCAGCACGTCAATTAAGTTCTGATATTTTTCTTTACCTTCTTCATTTTTCGCCAGCAACCGCTTGTCTTCACAATTCGCGACGTAGTAAAGAAGACTTCGCATTCCTTCTGTATACATTTTCATGGTCAATAGCATTCTGCGAACATCCGGATGATTGACGATTGCAACCGACGATTCATCTTTTGATCCCAAAAGCTGCCCCTGAATCCTGGTCCTAGCAAATTCAAGGGCGTAAAGATAAGCTGAAGAGGCGCATGAAAGCCCCTGAACCCCTACCAGAAGCCGTTCTTCGTTCATCATGACAAACATTTCTGCAAGCCCCTTATTCTCCTCTCCCAAAAGTATCCCAATACAATTCCCCTTGGTGCCAAGAGACATGGTACAGGTAGGACTGCCATGAATCCCCATTTTTTCCTCGATACCGGTACATACGATGTCATTTCGTTTACTCAGGCTGCCATCATTGTTGACCAAGTATTTCGGAACAATGAAAAGCGATATTCCCCGGCTCCCTGCCGGTGCTCCTTCAACTCGAGCCAGGACCGGGTGAATGATATTCTCTGCAAGATCATGCTCACCACTGGTAATAAAGCTTTTCGTGCCTGTAATCGAATAGGTCCCATCTTCCTTTTTCACAGCCGATGTTGTCAGCGCTCCCAAATCCGACCCTGCCTCCGGTTCTGTCAACAACATGGTCCCGGTCCATTTCCCGGAATACATTTTTCTGAGGAATAGATTTTTCTGTCGATCGGTACCAAAAAGTTCAATGAGCCGCGCTGCCCCATGGGTCAACCCACCGAACATCAACAACGCCATATTAGCGCCCATCAGATATTCCTTGGTCGCAATGGCGAGGGTTTCGGGCATACCCAACCCACCCCATTTCGGGTCCCTGCTCGGCGCAAGCCACTCACCTTCCAAGAGAAGCTCCCAGGCCCGCTTATACACCGCCGGGGTCGTCACTTTGCCATCCTCAAATTTGCACCCCTCTTCGTCCCCAATTTTCAGGGTGGGCAACAATTCCTTGATCGATAGGGTTCGGGCCTCCGTGACCACCATATCGATCGCTTTTTCATTAAATCCTCCAAACTTTTCATGCTTACTGAGTTTCTCTATTTCCAATTGCTCATGGAGGACAAAGTCAATATCTTTTCGGTCTGCAATAAGTTGTGTCATATTTTTTCTCCTTTACATGGTGTCCCAATTTCTTTTCGTCTGTTTATGGAAACTATCTACAGGCTCATGGTCCACACACTGCCCATTGCATCCCTATCGCTGAGATCCTACTCCCAAGCCGTTCACCAATAAATCAACAAGCGGCTCCGTCGTTGTCTGCATGTTATACTTACAACCGCCCAGCACCCAGTTATTGACCACCCCATCCACTGCGCTTAGAATTAACCTGGCAGATAAATCAAGCGGGATCTCCTTTCGCATAGTGCCTTCGGCCTGCCCTTGTTTGATGATTTGTTTCAGTAGTGCAAGATATGTTTTGGATATTTTTTCAATCTCAATTTTGACGAGCTTTCTGCGCTGGCGACTTTCGGTCTGAAACACCCGGGTAAAATCCTTATCATTCTGACATTCCTGCAGATGGCGGTTGATTAAATTCCGTAGCTTTTCGACAGCGGTATCGCCCTGACCGATCGCCTCTTGAAATCTTTCAAAGATATGCCGGGCAAGATAACTAAAGAACTGTCGCAAAATATCGTCCTTGTTTTTAAAGTACAAGTAAATTGTTCCATCCGCCACGCCGGCTGCCTTTGCAATGCCGGACACCTTTGTTTTATAGAAGCCCTCTTTGGCAAATACCGTCACCGCCGCTCTGAGGATGTCCTGGTATTTTGGACTGTTTTTATCGACGTCTGGTTTAATGGTTCGCCCCTCTGATTAATTCCAAAAATGAATGAGCCCTCATTCAAAATTTAGCAGGATCAATCGAAAATATCAACTTTTACAGGCTTTTATGAATATATACAAACGGTTATACCTCTAACCTTGGCTTTCCATGACACATTTCGCCTGTTAGCGCTTTACCAGGCCGCAGGTGGCGAAATTAACTCGAAATATAGACCACTGTAAATCAGCTTATGACACCCCGGATAGAAATACTTTTTTATTGCTTTATTCAGGTGCTTGTGGCTTAATACCGGTTATTTGCCAAGTTAGAAGAAACGCTTCATTTTTGCCAAGGTATTATGCGGCATTACACAAATCCGTAACCGCTATACATGGAGCCATCTATGCATACCGAACTTGAAGAAGCATATCTCCTTAAGGCCATTGATGCATTAAAACGGACCTTTTTTGTCGTGTCAAGGGACTATAAAATTTTGGCCGCCAACAAGTTTACCCAGGAAAAACGGGGCCAAGACATTGTCGGCAAATATTGTCATGAAGTATTTTTTGACCGGTCAGACATTTGTGAGAACTGCCCTGCCAAACGTTTTCTATCCACATGCCAACAGGCTGTTACGGATGTTTCAGCCTACTTCTGTGATGATCCTAAAATTTCTGTCTATCCAATTTGTGATGGCGAGGAGGTTGAAGCGTTGCTGCTAATGGATTTTGATTTACCAACCCTGGGAAAGCTAGAGGGGGAACTCCAACGGTCCAATGCCTTTTTGAAAAATCTGATTTTAAGCTCGGTGGATGCAGTGATCGCCGCGGATAAAACCGGCAAGATTCTCGTTTTCAACGAAGCCGCCGCTGAAATTTCTGGTTACAGCATTGAAGAGGCGCTGAATACTATAAATATTCGAGACATATACGAAAAAACGGTCGCAACAGAAGTGATGCAAAAACTTCGCTGTAATGAATATGGTGACATCGGAAAACTCAAGTCCTACCGCACAAAGCTGGTGCGAAAAAACGGCCAAACCGTTCCCATCAGCCTCAATGCGTCCATTGTGATGGAAGGTGACCATGAAGTGGCCACAATCGGCTTTTTCCATGATCTTCGCGAGGCGCTTCGCATTGAAAAGGAACTTGAGAAAACACGGGTGCAGCTACTTCAGGCTGAAAAAATGGCGTCGCTGGGAAAACTTGCAGCCGGCGTTGCGCATCAGCTCAACAATCCGTTGGGCGGTATCATTCTGTTCACCAAATTGGTATTAGAAGAATATTCACTTGAAGACGGCGCCAAGGAGGACCTTCAGCGGATATTGAGCGGAGCTGAAAGATGCCGGGATACGGTCAAGGAGCTGCTCGAATTCACCCGACAGACGAAACACCTCATGCGCCCCCATGATGTCAACAAGGCGTTAGGCAGAACCCTGTTTCTGCTGGAAAACCAGAGCCTGTTTCAAAATATCACCATTCAAAAAGAATTTGCAGAAAATCTTCCGATGTTGATCGCAGACATTCAGCAGCTCAATCACATGTTCATGAACATCATTCTGAATGCCGCCCAGGCCATGGAGGGAAATGGATCCCTTACCTTAAAAACCTACCTGCTCCCGGACAATGAAAAAGTTGGAATTGAAATCTCCGATACCGGACCGGGCATTTCTGAAGAAAACTTGTCCCAGATTTTTGACCCTTTTTTTACTACCAAGGAAGAGGGAAAGGGTACCGGTTTGGGTCTCAGCCTGGTATACAACATTGTAGAAAATCACGGTGGACAAATCACCGCCAAGAGTGCCATAGGGGTCGGCACCACTTTTTCCATTGAGCTGCCATTGGCCGGTCCCCCAGAAAAAGGAGTTGATAATGAATAAAAACCTTAATGCCAACCAAGTTCTCATTGTGGATGACGAGCAGAGCATTCGTGATGGTTCTGAACGAATTCTAGGGCGCATGGGCTGCGAGGTCCTGACTGCCGGCCGTGGTGAAGAAGGTCTGAACATTCTCAAAAAACAACCCGTAGGCATTGTTCTTTTGGACATGAAGATGCCGGGGATGGATGGCATGGAGGTGCTTCAGGAAATCCGGAAGCATTACCCCGATATTCTTGTGATTGTTATCACCGGGTATGCAACCGTTGAAACTGCCATCGAGGCTATGAAACGCGGTGCATACGATTTTATTCCAAAACCTTTTGAACCGGACCAGCTGCGTATTGTCGTAAACCGGGCCCAGGAAAAACTCAAACTGACCCAGGAAGCGGAAAAGGCAAAAATTGCGCGAAGACGTACCATGCTCGATCTGGACACCGAAAAAAGCCGTGTCCGGACGATCATCGAGTCCCTACCAAACGGGGTGCTCGTAACCAATGCCAAAGGGCAGGTGGTTCTGATGAACCCTGCCTGCCGGACTTATCTCGGTATTGATCCCAACATGGCGCTTGGAGAACCGGTCAACGCCTATATTACCAACGAAGAGCTCTGTAGCCTTGTTATGGAAATCTCCCAGGGTCGGCATCTCGATTTTGACGATATCCCCACCGTTGAATTTGTGGCACCCAATGAAATGTACCTGTTGGCAAGGGCAAAACCGGTACTGGGGGACCGTAGAGAATGCCTGGGAGCTGTTATCAATCTGGCCGATGTGACCGCCCTGCGGGTCCTTGACCGAATGAAGAGCGAATTTGTCGCCAAGGTTTCCCATGAACTTCGTTCGCCACTCTCAACAATTCATGAACAATTGGCACTGGTGATCACCGACACCATCGACCAGATGTCTCAAAATGATGTCCACCTCCTTTCTCGGGCCAAAGAAAAAACCCAGGGCCTTATTTCAATGATCGGCGACTTACTGGATTTGACCAGAATTGAGTCAGGCTCGGTAAGCCATGAAAACAAACCCGTCCAGTTGGAAGAATTGCTTCAAAGCATCATAGACTTTTTAAATACCCGCGCGAAAACAAAAAAACAAACCCTAACGTTGAATCTGCCTGACCAGCCCTTGCCTCCGTTGACTTCGGATCCGTTAGCGATGGAAAGCATCTTCGGCAATTTGATCACCAATGCAATTAATTATACACAGGAGGGCGGCAACATAGAGGTCACGGCCGATTTACTTGGCATCCATATCCGCGTTATCGTAAAAGACAATGGTTTTGGAATCGAAGCAAAACACCTGGAGAAGATTTTTGAGCAATTCTACAGGGTAAAAACAGATCAGACCCGTTATATCACCGGCACCGGTTTGGGCCTGTCCATCGTAAAGGGGCTCGTGGATTCAATGAATGGGGTGATTCAGGTGGAAAGTGAACCGGGGCGTGGTACGACATTTACGGTGCTGCTGCCATTTAACACCATCCAAAAAACAGAAGACGGCGGGAAGACTATATCAGGCTGAGAATCTGACGAAATTCTTCGGCCGGGATTTGAACACCCGTCCAAAGGAGAAAACTGCGGCGAGCTTGATGGATCAGGGGAGACAATCCGTCCATGAACCGAATATCCTGTCTCTCTGCCCAGCTTTTCCAAAAATTATGCCGGCGCCCATAATTCATATCGAAGATGAGCTCGCAACCAGGGACGTTGAACCTGGTGACCCGGTCCGCCATTTCAGGAGATTCCACTGCATCAGATACAGATGTCGCATTGATCACCAGGTCTGCGGGTACGGGTTCATTCTCCAATTCCTCAAAGGATTTGGGAGCTCCTCCGATTCGATTGACGATATTGGCGGTTTTCTCCTGGTTTCGCCCCGCAATCCAAATGGTTTCGGCAAGAAGCCAATTTAAAATAAAGACCACGGCTTTCGCAAGGCCGCCATTGCCTATGACCAGTGCGGTCTTTCCCGACACATCATAGGCAACATCTTTTAAGGCATCCATAAACCCGATGGCATTGGTGTTGTACCCTTTCAATTCATCGCCGTTTCGCACAATCGTGTTGATGGCACCAATCATATTGGCCCCCTCGGAGAATGAATCCATAAAGGGCATGACCGCTTCTTTAAAGGGAACCGTAACATTCGCGCCAGCGATATTGAGCACACGAATACTCTCCACCGCCGACCCCAACTGGTTGGGAGCCACTTTAAACGGCACATACGCGCCATGAATACCTGTTCGTTTTAAAATTTCGTTATATATTAACGGTGATTTAGACGAAAAGGCCCGCTCGTCACTGAGAATACAAAACACTTTCATAGAGTGTGTATCATGATGTTAATGCACCTTGCCCCAGGCCGGCAGGCAAATGCGGGATTGGCATTTAATTAATTAAGCGCCTACAAGTCAAGATCCGCCAGATCCGGCCCAAGGTATACTCGCTCATTTTCCCCCAGCATGCCCATGGAAAGGCAAATCAGGGTCCATAGATGAACGGTATGATAACCGCCTTCAAAATGCTCACTTAAATCGTGAACCTGGGCATGGCAATTATGACAGGGGGTGATACAATAATCGGCGCCTGTTTCCTTTATTTGTTCGAATTTTAAACGCCCGTAATGGCGACGGGCTTCCGGCAGTCCGGACTGCAGGAAACCGCCCCCCCCACCACAACAAAAGTTATTGGAGCGGTTCGGCGTCATATCGATGAAGTTTTCTTCTCCCACCACCGATTTTATCACAAACCGCAAATCTTCCGCGATGGGGTCCCCAAGGCTTTTACGAACGATCTGACAGGGATCCTGGACCGTGAATTTCACCCCCAGGTCTTTGTTCCAATCAGGACTTACCGGCAGTTTGCCTTCCCGAATCCATTTGGCGTAATACTCAATGATACTTTTTAATTCAAAATTATAAGGAATATTGAATTTTTGCAGTCCGACCCGGACAGCGAAAAATTCGTGCCCTCACTCTGTATTGAGCCAGACCTTGCACCCAAGATCATCCACGGCCTTTGCCTTGATGCGGACGATCTTTTCCCAACTTTCAAGGTCGGCGCAAAACATACAGTAATTTTCTGCCGCCCACCCCTTGGAGCCGTAGGTCCAATCAGCCTCGACCTTGTGTAATATCTTCCAGAGCGGCACCATCTCATCGGGTTCCGTTACCGGCTCCCGGGAATTCTGATTAAGGAAAAAGGTAGCCCCATGTTTGTCCATGGGGGCTTCAAGCGCTTCAAACCCCGGCTGGGTCTCCCGGACCTCTTCCAAAACATCTTCCACCACAAATCGCCAATCCTCTTCCGTGGCGCCCATGGCGCTGCAGGTGTCATTCTTTAGCGCCATGTCACAGGAGGAGCGTATTCCCTTCGGCTGACGATCAGCGGGCCAATTATTCCGTATATTCAACACCAACTGCGGAATGTCGATTTTCATCGGGCATGCCCGAATGCATCGCTGGCACATTGTACACATCCAGGCCCACTCCGAATCAAGAATCTCGTCGTCCAACCCCAGTGCCGCCATTCGCAACAATTTCCGCGGATCCATATCGGCCAGACCGGTGGCAGGGCAACCTGATGCGCAAGTACCACATGTCATGCAGGCATTTAAATGGCCACCTTCGGGCAACAGTTCCATCACCTTTTTCTGGAACGTACTTTTGTTCCCCGCTGGCATTTCAATGGGGGGGGATGACATGGACACCTCCTTTAAGGATGCCAGGTTGCGGCATCCTTTTCATGGCAACGTTCACGACCAACCGGAAAACCGATTACATTCCCAACAGGCCTTTTATACTTTCGGTAATATCCGCGGCCGATGCCGGCTTGGCAAGATAATCGTCCGCTTCCGTGCTCATACCATCGTGGTGAGAATAACGCGTGGAACTGACATGTGATGCCACGGCAGTTAATAGAAGAATCGGGATATCAGCAAATTTTTCATCTGCTTTGAGCTCTGCACACACCTGGTAACCATCTTTCTCCGGCATCATAACATCCAAAACGATGGCATCCGGTGGATTGGCTTTTACTTTTTCGATGCCCTCCATGCCATTATAGGCAACGTCTACTTCAAAGCCCTCTTTCTCCAAATTCCCCTGCACAATCGAAGCAAAATCCGGCTCATCATCTACTACAAGAACTCTCTTTTTTTCAGTCATGGGCCTTACCTCCTTTTGCATCTAATAATCCTATGAATAGCGGCGAACACTCTTGTTTTCATCATACCATACTATCCGGATTTTCAATACTTTATTTTTATGTTAATCTACTTGCGGCCGTGGGTATAGGCCGGATCGTTCTACAATTTCAGGAACTTTTTCTTCCCACTCAATTGCCATCACATGAAAGCCCCGTATGCCTTCTACTTCCTTAAGCCGCTGGATCGACTCGACACAGATATTGATCCCCTCCTCAGCCTGTTTCTCCTTAGGAACGCCAGCAATTCGTTTGACCACCTCATCCGGCACATCCATCCCCGGCACCCTGTTTTTCATATACTTCGCCATTCCAGCAGATTTCAATGGTGTCAATCCCGCAAGAATATAGACTTTATCAAGCAATCCCCGATCCCCTGCCTCTTTGATCCAGGTCTCGAATTTATCAAGATTATAAATACACTGAGTCTGTATGAATTCGACGCCGGCAGCCACCTTTTTGGCCAACCGCGGCACGCGTATCTCATAAGGATCCGCAAAGGGATTGGCCGCCGCCCCCACAAACATCCGAGGCGGACGTTCAATATCATCCCCCCCTAAAAATTTCCCCTCGTCCCGCATATGGCGGACCGTCTGAATGAGTTGCATAGAATCGATGTCATAAACATTCTGCCCCCTGGCACAATCGCCAAAGTTCTGGTGGTCGCCTGAAAGGCAGAGGATGTTATGTATGTCAAAGGATGCCGCGCCGAGTATGTCGCTTTGAATGGCAATGCGGTTGCGGTCCCGGGTAACCATCTGAAGTACCGGTTCCAGCCCCATTAATTTAAGCCGAATACACGCCGCCAAACTGCACATTCTTGTCATGGATGTCTGGTTGTCCGTAATGTTAATCGCGTCGACATGGTCCTTGATCAGATTTGCCTTCTCGGTAACAGCGTCCGGATTGCTGCCCCGGGGTGGGCCACATTCGGAAGTAACAGCCATCTGCCCTGACTTTAAGATCTTTTCCAGTTTGCTTGGTGTCTTTTCGCTCATTCCTGTACGTCCTCCCTGACAACTTTCCGTGGCCCCCCGGCCCGATCTGTGGACCAGTCTTTAATGGGAAGCAATTGTTCATAATCATCAAACCGTCCCACTGCTTTCAGTCGATCGATAATAAGCTGCCATGCGCAGTCCAGCTCTGGATTTATTTCACATTTCCCCTTGGTGGAGCCGCCACACGGCCCGTTTAAGATGCGCTTGGCACAGCGCGAAACCGGGCAGATACCACCCGTCCTGGCCAACAGGCACTGGCCACAGCCTTGGCAACGTTCCGTCCAAAGCCCCCGCCGTTCGGTAACACCCATGAAGCAGGTATTCACGCCGGGATATACCGGGGTGGCATGGTATTGCTCAGCTGTAAATTGCACCCCCACACCGCAGGCAATGGAAACAATGGCGTCATAGTCATCCACAATATCCCGAATTTCATCCAGGTACTCGTGGTCGCATTGGCGCTCCAATGTTTTTTCATCGATACGGACTTCCCGCCCCTGATTCAAAAAGTACATGCGAAGTGCAGACGCCAGGATGCCAACTTCTTTTTTCCCACCAGCCTCACAGACCGTCACACATTCATTGCACCCCAAAATCAGAATACGCTCTTTGCCCGTTACCTCCTCGATAATTTCCTCGATGGGCTTTTTATCTGCAACAATCATAACGAAACACCTTTCTATTTTGGGTTCAGAAAAAAGCAGCACTTATAACGGGGACGCAATACCTACGAAACACCACTGCCGCAAGCCGCTGCCACGCCCATTTCTTGATTATTACTGAGCGCCATTTCTCTTTTTTTCTGTTTCAACGGGTTCGGGCCTAACGCCAATATCCGGTCATGCATCTCGTTGGCAATCTTCACAAAAAGGGGCGCTTCACTGGAAGAAAGATTATACATCTGAACGCGCTCCCCACCCACTCCGATGGTTTCCAGAATCCGCTGGGCTTGCTCAACCCGCTTACGGGCCCGGAAGTTACCACTGTTAAAATGGCAATCCCCCTCCATACATCCGAGCACATAAGCGCCATCAGCTCCTTTTTCAAAGGCCCGCAGCAGATGCTGAATGTCCACCTTCCCCGTACAGGGCACCCGGACAATCTTGACACTGCTGGGGTACTGCAGCCGCATCGAACCTGCCAGGTCCGCCGCTGAATACCCTCAGTAGTTACAACAAAAGGCTATAATTACGGGAGAAAACTCTGTACTCATAATATCCCCTCCAAAAGAGCGTCTACCTTGCTCAGGATTTGATCATCCTCATACCAGTTGAGTTCGATCGCCTTGGCCGGGCATTCTGCCGCACACACGCCGCAACCGTGGCACAATGCCGGATCAATTTCGCTCACTCCTTCTTTGTTAATTTTCGGAACCCCATAGGGGCATGACCTTACACAAATGAGGCAGGAGGCACACCGGTCGCCCTCTACTTCAGCAGTGACGGCCGACAGGGTCAAATGCTCCTGCGACAGGAAGGTTGCCGCCCTGGCCGAGGCTGCCAGGGATTGAGAAATGGCCTCGCTGACAAGCTTCGGGCCGTGGGCGGTCCCACACACAAAAATGCCTTCGGTTGCCATATCAACCGGCCTCAATTTCACATGGGCCTCGAGAAAGTATCCCTCGGCGTTTCGGGCAAGCTTCATAATGGATGAAAGCTCTTCTGTGTCTTCCGCAACCATGCCGGCGCTCAGGGCCAAAAGGTCGCTCACGACCTTGAGCGGGCGCCCGAGGATGTGATCCAGGAAGGTGACTTCGATACCATGCGCCGTAACAGTTACTTCCGGAGGTGATTCAGGCTCGTACCGGAAGAACATGACGCCCTTTTCTCTTGCCTCAGTGTAGTAATCTTCCAAAAAGCCGTAGGTCCGGATGTCTCTATAAAGGACATAGATATTGGCATTCGGGTTTAACTTCTTGATATGGAGTGCATTTTTAATGGCCGATTGGCAACAAATTCTCGAACAATTTGGGTTCTCTTCATTTCTGGAACCAATACACTGGATCATCACCACCTGGTTCAAATGATCCGCACCATTTTCCTTGATGTGGTCTGCCAGTTCGATTTGAGTTAGTATTCTATTGTCTTTGCCGTAATGGTACTCTTTCGGCTGATACTCATGGGCACCTGTGGCCAATACCACAGCCCCGTGGTTGATCTGTCGTTCGTACATCCCCGGCCCCACCAGCACTTCCGTCGTAAAATTTCCCTGAAACCCCGTGAAACCAACGATGAGTGTCTGGGTCAGCACCTGAACGTTTGGATGATCAGACACATTTTTAATAAGACTCCCCACATAAGAACCGATGTCAGCCCCTTCAATAGTTGAAGTCAGTCGACTGGCAAGACCGCCCAAGGCTTTTTCTTTTTCCACAAGCACCACCTCAAACCCTTGGTCCCCCAAGTTAAGGGCTGCGTTCATACCGGCGATGCCGCCGCCCACCACCAGTGCGCGGTGATTTACCGGTATTTTATTTTGTACCAAGGGTTTTAAGGTGATCGCGCGTGCCACCGCCATTCGCACCAGATCTTTGGCCTTTTGGGTCGCCAGGGCCCCATCCTGACCGTGGACCCAGGAATCCTGATTTCGAATATTCGCCATCTCGAACAGATATCGGTTCAAGCCACAGGCTTCTAGTGTCTCCATGAAAATGCCTTCATGGGTCTTGGGGCTACAGGCTGCCACCACAATCCGGTTCAATCGGTGCTCCTTGATAATCTCTTTCATGGAATCCTGTGTATCCTGACTGCAGGTAAACAGGTTCTGGCCACAGTATTCCACATGGGGTAATGCGCCCGCATACGCCTGGACCGCTGCCACATCGACGACACCTGCGATATTTATACCGCAGTTGCAGACAAACACACCGACCCGGGGCGGCTCGTTTGAAAAATCCAGTTCTTCGGTAACCGGGGGAGGTACCGTCAAGGTATTTCGCCCGGTCGCCAGCCGTGCCCCGGCTGCACTGGCCGCAGCGCTGGCCTCCATCACCGAACTGGGAATGTCTTTGGGTTCATTGAAAATACCACAGGCATACACCCCCTTTCTGGAGGTTTCCACCGGGGTAAATGGGTCGGTCACGGCACAGTTATATTGGTTCAGATCGATATCGAGACGTTTTGCCAAAGCCGCCGTATCTTTGGGAACCTGAAGCCCTACAGAGAGCACGACAATATCAAACTGCTCCTCCTGAACCTTTCCGTCATCGTCAGCATAGCGAATGCGCAAATCGTCACTGTTCGGCAGCGGATCAATTGTATGTATCCGTGCCTTAACAAAGTTTATCCCGGCATCATGTTGGGCCCGAAGGTAGTACTTTTCATAGTCTTTGCCAAAGCTTCGAATGTCCATATTGAAAATAGTGCAATCAAGACCATTTTCACTGTGCTCTTTGGCCACCATGGCATCTTTCATGGCATACATACAACACACGGAAGAGCAATATCCGTTGCCGCAACGGTTATTGTCCCTTGACCCCACACACTGTAGCCAGGCAATTTTCTTTGGTTCTTGATGGTCTGAGGGCCGAACCAAGTGCCCCATGGTAGGCCCGGAGGCACTGAGAAGTCTCTCGAACTCGAGACTGGTCATCACATTGGGATGGCTTTTATAATGGTAGAATTCTTCAAGTTCCGTTGGATTATAGGGCTCACTGCCGGGGCAAAGAATAACGGAACCAACATCAATCAACCGTTCTTCAGGTTGCTGGTCATGCATCACTGCACCGGCAAGGCAGGCGTCCACACACTGAAAGCACTCTGAGCAATAGCCACAGTTGAGGCATCTTTCCGCTTCCGATCTGCCCGCCGCTTCATCATAGCCGAGTTCCACCTCAGAAAAATTATGGGTCCGTTTTTCAGACGCAAGGGCCGGCATATGGGCGCGTTTTCGAGGGGCAATGCCCTCCGGAACGGGCCGATACGTTGGGTGCTCATTGACTGCAGCGTCCCGCCCCGATGCCATATCAGCGCCATCGAGATAGCGTACAATCGACTCCGCCGCTTCCCGACCGGCAGCAATCGCACCAATGGCAACCCAAGGACCGGTCTGAAGATCCCCACCCGCAAACACCCCTTCCCGACCGGTGGCATAGGTGACAGGATCCGCTTCCGTGGTTCCCCATCGCGTAAATCCGAGCCCTGTCAGTTCCTCGATGGCTGACAGATCTGGCCGCTGGCCAATGGCAGGAATAATTTGATCGACCGCAATATCGTGTTCACTGCCGGGAATCGGAATGGGCCGCCGCCTGCCGGATGAATCGGGCTCCGTCAGCTTCATATTCACACATCGGATACCGACGACCTTACCATCCGCCGTGAGAATCTCCTGGGGTGCCGTCAAATACACCAGTTTGACCCCTTCCTCCTCCGCGGCAACGATCTCCTCCTCCCAAGCTGGCATCTCTTCCCGGCTCCGCCGATACAGAATTGTCACTGACGCCGCCCCAAGCCGAACAGCGGAACGTGACACATCAATGGCCACATTCCCGCCCCCGATGATTGCCACATGGCGCCCCACCGCCGCTTTACCGGTAAGGTTTACCTCCCTCAGGAAATCAACCCCCTGCCGAACCCCTTGGGCTTTTTCGCCAGGGATACCAAGTTCAATGCCCTTATGGGCCCCCAATGCAAGGTAGACTGCTTGATACCCGTCATTCAGCAAGTCCTCCACCGACAGGTCCTGTCCGATGGGCATGTTCGTCTTAATTTCAACACCAAGATTCGTTATAATTTCAATCTCCTGGTCGAGCACCTGCCGCGGCAGCCGATGGTCTGGTATACCCACTCGCAACATCCCCCCTGGCTCCGGGAGTGCTTCGTAAATGGTCGATTGAACCCCTTTTCTGGCCAGATGATATGCAGCAGAAAGACCTGCAGGGCCGGAACCAATAATGGCGACCTTCTCAGACCGCAACGCCGCACATTTAATCTCGATCTGACGGGGATCGAACTGGTCCGCTGCCAATCGTTTTAAATCGCGAATGGCCACCGCCTCATCCACTTCGATACGGCGGCACGCCTCCTCGCAACCGTGGGGACAAATTCGTCCCAAAACACCCGGCAATGGCAGTTCTTCCATGATGATTTCAAGGGCTTCTTTATACTTTCCCTCTTTGACCATCTGGACGTATCCCTGAACATTCAATCCTGCCGGACAGGCTTTTCGGCAAGGCGCCTTGTCCGCCTTTTGAATGGCATACGCCCCCGGCATGGCCTGGGCATACTGTTTGTAGGCTGCTTTTTTATCTGACAGGTCTTCGTCGTATTCGTTGGGGAGGGATACCGGACAAACGTTGGCGCATTCCCCACAGCTGGTACATTTTGCAAGATCAATGAATCGGGGTTGTTTTAAAATCTTAGCCTTAAAATGTCCTGGATCCCCTTCCAGCCCGATGAGTTCTGACTGGGGCAGGAGTTCTATATTTAAATGCCGGCCGACCTCGACCAGTTTAGGTGAGATAATTCACATCGCACAGTCATTGGTGGGAAAGGTTTTGTCCAGTTGAGACATCAATCCGCCAATGGCCGTTGATTTTTCAACGAGATAAACGTAATAGCCTGAATTTGCCAAATCGAGGGCTGACTGCATTCCTGCAATCCCACCGCCGACAACCATAACCGATCCAATCGCTTTTTCAGACATGGACCACTCCTTAATGGGTTAAAATGGTAAAAACCAAAGGAATTGTACTAGCATCTGAATAGAAACAACGTATAAGGAATTTGGGACAAGTCAGAATATTTCGGGTAACCGGTTCTGGGAACAACGTCTTGACCCCAAGGATGCCGTTTCCGATCAGACACCTATTCAAATCATGTCTCGTGAACCGTGGCACCAGGGAATTGCGGCGTGTTTAGTTTTGAAAAATTTTATTAAAGTTAACGAACGGTAACGCGTTCAATCAAAACATTTTCTATTATAAAAACAAGATCCGCTTTTCCATGATTCCATATGCGCTCACTGCATGGATTTCAACTGCATGTCATTTCAAGGTTAGATGGTTATTATTTATATTGAACATTCAACGACTGCGGAACACGTATGAGTTTTTATGGCTTCACTAATTTTCTGAATATGATTCAGTTCTTAAAATAATAGATATTCGACATTTGATGTTTAGTCAAGTGAAAATATACTTATTTGGTGGTAAAAGATAAGCGATCCAGGCAAATCGAAAGCCTCTTGAAACCCGGCGCCCCGCGTGATAGGATAATACAAAGAAATTAAAGGACCTTGCCAACAAGACAAACACGGCCTGCAGTCGCTTGTGGGTTGTTTTCCTAACGATTTACAACATCTGTCTGATATAAAAGCAAAACCCAACGGTAAACTTATTACGGCGCCACACGAGACCGCAAGCTGAAACCCGAGTTGTACGATAGCGAATACCAACACGCGGCAGTATTGAAGGTTTAATCAACCCCTTACTAGGAAAGCCTGGTTATGCCGGTACGATCACCCTCGGTAATCAATATCGCCATTGTGGGAGGGGGAGAGCTTTGCAAAGAAATCATTGAAAAAACAAACTTCGGACACCCCAAAAAAGGCGTCCGGGCCCCTATTCTCGCAGTGGCGGATCCAAATCCGGAGTCCCCTGGGATACAGCTCGCAAAACGGTCCGGTGTGTTAACGTTTGATGATTATCACGAGCTTTACGATCCAAAGTATCACATTCATCTGATTATTATTCTGACCCCTGATGCACGGACCTTTTATGATATCCTCGCTACCCGCCCGACCCGAATCCGACTTCTGTCCTATCATGTTTTCAATCTGTTTTGGGAAGCCATTGGGCGAGAAGAACGCGCCCTCAGGGAACAGAAGACGGCCATGGAAACCATTGTCAACGGCCTTCAGGATTTTATTCTGGTCATTTCGCCCCAAATGGAAATTCTGGATGTCAACGAACCCTTTTTAACGAAACTGGGATATGCGCGGGAAGATGTGATCGGTAAAAAATGTTATCATGTCTTTCGAAAATGGCACCAACCTTGTTTTGAAAAAGACGATACCGCATGTCCCTTGATAAAGGTCATCCAAGAGAAACAGCCCACCAGGGAAGTCCAGACCCATGTCCGAAAAGATGGCTCATTGGGATACTATGAAGTCAATATTTATCCCATTTGGGAAAAAGACGGAAGTATCATCAAATACATCCATATCAGCCGCGATATCACACAACAGAAAAAGGAAGAGGCGGAAATCAAACGCCGCCTTGAACAAATGGTGGAAGAACGTACCAGGGAGTTAAAGGAAACCCACCAAAAGCTACTGCACAAGGACAAAATGGCCTCTTTGGGAAAACTCTCTGCCTCGGTGGTTCATGAAATCAACAATCCCATCGCAGGCATCCTGAATCTGGTGCTGTTGGTAAAACGCATGCTAAGTGAAGACGATCTGATCGATACCGACATTGGCAAAATTGATCAATATCTGGGCCTTATGGAAACGGAAACACGCCGCATCAGTCGCATCGTATCGAACCTTCTTGCATTCTCCCGTCAGGCCAAGCTGAAACTCAATCAAGTCAACCTGAATCAGGTTATCGAAAAAACATTGTTTATCCATTCAAATTTGCTGAAGCTAAATCACATAAAGGTCATCAAGAATTTTGAAAATAACCTTCCCGATATTGTCGGATCGGAAGATCGGTTGCAGCAGGTGGTGATGAATTTCATATCCAACGCTGTTGAAGCAATGGAGGGAAACACGCAAGGCGAGCTTCGCATCTTTACCCGGCATGATCTTAATAAAAATCAAATCATCGTCAGTTTCAAGGACACCGGGATTGGTATTCCACCTGAAAACCGGGACAAACTGTTTGAACCCTTTTTTACCACCAAAAAAGAGGGAAAAGGGGTTGGCCTCGGCCTCTCGGTAGCTTACGGAATCGTGCGGGAACACGGCGGCGGTATCGATGTCACCTCTACAGAAGATGAGGGGACCCGATTCGATCTTATCTTTCCATTAGAATTGACGGCAGACACATCCGATAATCAAGGAGTGGTCCATGGAATCAGCTAACATCCTGATTGTAGATGATGAACTTATCATGCGCGAGTCTCTTTCCGGCTGGCTTGAACGGGACGGGCATCGCGTCCAGACCGCCCCTAGCGGAGAGGATGCGATCGAACTGTTTGACAAAACAAAATTTGATATTCTCCTGGTGGATATCAAGATGGAAGGCATGAGCGGTCTGGAGGTGTTGAAAACCGTTAAAGAGATGGATGAAGACGTAGCGGTAGTGATGATTACCGCCTATGGGTCAATTCCGACAGCCATCGACGCGATGAAAAATGGTGCTTACGACTATCTGCTAAAACCGTTTGACCCGAACGAATTAGGAATTATCATCGAAAAGATTCAGGCAAACCAGGCCCAGCAAAGAGAAAACCAGTATCTTAAATCGCAACAGCAGGAACGCACCCGTTTTGAAAGCCTTATCGGTCAATCCCCAGCGATGCAACAGATTTTTGATCTGCTCTGCTCTGTGGGTCCCCAAGAAACCACTGTTCTTATTACCGGTGAAACCGGAACCGGGAAAGGTCTGGCGGCCAAAGCCATCCATACCCAAAGCAGAAGATGTGACGGCCCCTTTGTGGCGGTCAATTGCGGTGCCCTGCCAGAGCACCTGATGGAAACAGAGCTGTTTGGGTACCAGCGGGGAGCGTTCACAGATGCCAAAGAAAACAAGAAAGGCCGATTGGAACTGGCCCACAGTGGTACCCTGTTTCTAGATGAAATCGGCGAAATCAGCATGCGTATGCAGATTGATCTCCTGCGCGTACTTGAAGACGGCATCTTTTACCGCGTGGGGGGAACCCAGCCACTCCAGGCTGATTTTCGGGTCATCGCGGCCACGAACCGGGACCTGAATAAAGCTATCCAGAATGGTTTTTTCCGGCAAGATCTGTTTTATCGGTTGAATGTCATCTCATTTGAAATGCCAAGTCTGAAACAAAGAAAGGAGGACATCCCCCTGCTGGCAGAACATTTTCTATGCCGGTTCTCGCTTGAAACCAATAAAGCCGTTGAAAAAATCAGCCGGGCCGCCCTGGATGAAATGATGCTTTACGATTGGCCCGGCAACGTACGGGAGCTTGAAAATGCAATTGAACGAGCGGTGGTTGTTTGCGATGGCCGCAAAATTGAGCCCGCACATCTGCCGATTTTATGCACAACCCATTCGGCCCCCCAGGTTTCCGGCTCCCTTAAGGAAATGGAAAAGACCCATATCCGTCAGATACTTGAAATGACAAACTGGAATGTATCGAAAAGTGCCAAGATCTTGGGGATTGATCGATCAACGCTCTATAGCAAAATCAATCGGTACGACATTCAAAGGTCAATTTGAGCGACCGGCCATCATATTGTATTCTTATTTCACCGATTGGGGATTTCGAGTCAGCCCTGATTGAAGCAATCTCCCATGCAGTCGAAAGCTGCTTTGGGATACCGACGAAAATAGTGTCCCTGCTTCAGGATATTGATTTTGCGTTGGCCCCTGACCGGGCGCAATACCACAGCACGATGATTTTGAAGCAGCTTGCAGCCGAAGCACCTGAACAAGCCCTGAAAGTGGTGGCTCTCTGCCGGGGTGATCTGTTCATCCCGATATTGACCTATGTATACGGTGAAGCACAATTGAACGGAAAGGCCTGTATTGTTTCAACCCATCGGCTTTACGAAGGAACGGGACTTGCGGTCAGCAGCAACGTCTTTGTGGAACGCGTTACCAAAGAAATCATTCACGAGTTAGGCCATACGTTTGACCTGCGCCACTGCCCCGAGCCAAGTTGTCTAATGCATTATTGTCGGAATGAAGCAGACGTTGATCGAAAATCAAACCAACTTTGCCGGTATTGCAAGGTGCTTTTGGGCGATAGCCTAAAACGCCTAAATATGACATAACTTTTAACACAAGGAGGTGCATATGCTCGAAAAAGACCTTATTGCGAAATTTTCCATTTTTGATGATATGCCCCAAGAACATATCGCGGAAATTGGCCGGTGTACGGAGATATTGGAATTTAAGTCAGGTGATACAATTCTGTGGGAAGGTGAAAAGGCCACCAATCTTTATGGCGTCATAGAGGGGGAAGTAGAGCTTTCACTGACAGTGCGGGACAAGATACTGAAAACGGACATTCAGCATGAAGAATACGTTCGTACCCACGTCGAAACGATTGAAAGAGACATTATTCTGGATACCATTATACCGGGCGATATTTTTGGCTGGTCTGCATTGACGAGCTCTCAACTCTATACATCAACCGCAAAGTGTTGCGCGACCCCGTCCACGATTTTCGCCATGGAGGCAGAGGACCTCATGGCCTTTTTTCGCAAACATCCAACCATTGGTTATCTGTTCATGGAACGGCTGGTCGAGCTTATTTCACAACGCCTTAGAAATAGAACGGACAAGCTGATCGAAGGATGGAGCCAGGCGTTTGATGTTGATAGAATCTGAACCAACGCGCCATTTCAACATCCTTCGTCGAGAGAGAAGTCGAAATGGCGCGATCAATGTTGATTGTCCATTCAGGACGTGGATGTTCTGCGACCTTTTTTAATCCATCAGGGGTTCATGAAAAACCTTCTGGTCAGATTTTCCCAACCGAGCTCAGGAAGGTTTCCATAAATGTCGTCGCCTAAATATCCACCATCCGCCGCCAGCGGCCCCGCTGTTTCCTCAATCAATTCGTAGAGGATATCCACCTCTTTATTTAAAAAGGTTTGAGATTCGCTACCAATCATCAGCCCCGGCAGGTCTTTTCGGAGGTTGTCGGGAAATGCACGGAGTACCCAACCAGTAGCGTAGGGATGATGGTGAAGATGTTGCCCCTTTTCTCTGAGCTGTGGGTTGATGTCCAGAACGACCCCATTTACCGGCGAAGCAAACGTGGCTTCTTTTCCTCCACGTATCACCCGAATGGCCGGCTCATGCTGCCGGACGGGTTTTCCCATCAGCGGCGCCTCAATTTTATCCATAGGCCCGAGCACCCGCCTTACAAAATCATCCAGGCCGATCCGAACAGACCCATCCGCTTCGATTTTCAGCCACACATGCCCTGGATGAAGATAATATCCCTGAGGAATATCAATCCCCTTTACCGATAGAACATCCACCGGCCGCATGACCGCATATACGGAAAACTGGTCCTGAAAAAATTGATCGAACTCACAATCACTGCACACGTACCTGTGGGTGCAGGCCCTGAATTGAATCTGTCCTTTCATATGATGAATGCATGGTTGTTTCCAGGGCGGTCGCTCCTTGAGTTTGTCTTTCCAATAGACCAACCGCCCGCGATTTCCTGCCACCACCTGTCCCTGATCACGCAATCGCTGGTTTTCTTCAACCGCATGCATCAACGCCCGATCGAACTGGCAGGCCGTACAATCGTAAAACAGGGGACAATATTTTTTCCGAACGACCCCTGCCTGCATCCAGAGACATGGGAATTTCCCATGCCGCCGTGTTGTTGCATCACCAAATGCTCTCATGATACTTCCTTCCGGATATGATCTAATGCTATCAAGGTAAAGGTTTACGTATGGATGGCCCCTTGCTCATGTTTTTAGAAACGTTTTTGTCAAATTGTCCCATCCGAGTGATGGCAGTGCGCCATAAATATCACGGGTCAGATATCCACCATCTGCTGCCAAAGGTCCGGCAACCTCCTCAATCATCCCTTCAAGATGGTGCACCTCGTGATTCATCCAGTTGAGACTCTCTGCCATCGCCATCAACGGTTGTATCGTCTTTTTCACATCCGGCGTATGGACCATGAATAACCAACCGGCACCATAGGGGTCCCGGCCTGAAAGGTTCGGGTTTTCCCTAATTTTGGCATTTACCTCCATGATAACGCCACTTACCGGAGAAAGAACCTCAGCATCGTGATTGCCCCGGCGAAATCCCCATCCTGCCCGCCCCTGATCCAATTCATTTCCCATCAGCGGCAATTCAAAGGTATCGGCACTTCCAAGCAATTTTAGGGCGAAATCATCTATGCCCACCCGAACGCAGCCCCCGCTCTCGATGCGCGCCCAGGCATGCCCTTGATGGTAGTAATATCCAAAAGGAACATCAAACCCCCGTACATTTTGCGTCTCGGTAGGATGGCTTTCTGTTTTCAGGTTCCACACATCTTCAAAAAACTGGTCAAAATCACAGGTTCCGCACTGGTAATCATAGGCACAGACACGGCTTTGAATTCGCCCGGTCAAACTGTGCCGACACATCCGGTGCATCTCAGGGAGCCTTCGCATGGCATCCTGCCAGCTGATCTGCTTCCCTTTTTCCACCTGAAGTTGCATCCCTTTATCGTACCGGCAGGTGGCACAATCATAAAAATGATTGCAATCCTTAAATTTCACGGCGCCCGCCTGCATCCACAGGCAGGGATTCTTGTGCTCGGGGGCCTTGTCCGGTTTCACCATCCATGTCTGCCCCCCTAATACAGCCACAAGATCCTGGCTGGCCATGCCTTCGCGGAGACCACCTTTCCGATATGTCGACCCAAACCCCAGTCTGTCTCGTCTGCTGACGTCTTTTGTTTCTGCCATAGCCCTGCCTCCTTTGGTTAATGGTTTACCCCTACTTAAGAGCAAAGGCCGTGCCATTGGTTGGCAAACCATAAAAAAATCGTTCAACCAATTGTATTAATATCAAAATAAGAAATATTCATCCGCAGCCTGGCCGACAGATCAACAACCTGTGGTTGTTGAAAATTCCAACATCTCATTTTAAAATCGATCCCGAGTTTAAATAAATTGTTTAAATATATCAGATACATATTTCAACTGTTGAAATTTCCATCAGGGTTTTGGATTTTCCAACATTATTGTGGCCACCGCTTGGATGCGTTCATCTTTCAACCGTAGTGCAGAATATGGGAAATGGTTTACATAAGTAACCTGGGTTGGCATAGGATGTTTTTTTCACACTGTCCTTTATGCACATTTCTCACCGCATTCTCGTCTCTCTGATGCGATTCATATCTATCTAATTTTAAAATAAATACGTTCAGATGATCACAAAATTGATCTGACATTGCGAAGATCATAAGTTTGGCACGCGATTTGCTTATAAACCTAAAATAATGTCAGACGGTTGTTCCATTAATAAATTGGAGGAAAAAAATGACGCTACTCGATCAGCTGATAAAAATAGCCATCATCCTGTTTCTGCCCGTTTTTCTTATCATACCCAAAAGTGCCTATCCCGGCATGACCATTGATGCCCCAATGCTGAAAAGCCATGTGGCAATTGCCGCCCATCCGCAGATAAAAGAATGCCATTTAGACTGGCAACAGTTAAACCTGAATGATTAAAATTTTTTGCATTTTTTAATTTGACAACTTCATATGGATCATATATTTATGTTCCTTCTATTCAAAAAAGCTGATTTTATGGGCAGAAGCCCAATATATTAATGTAATAAAGGAGGGTTATTAAATGCCGACGATTGAATTTGAAGGACAAAGTTTTGGTGTTGACGAAGATGGTTTCATCGATGATTTTAGTGCCTGGACACCGGAATGGGTGCAATATGTAAAAAAAGAAGAAGGTATTGAAGAACTTTCAGACGAGCACTGGAAAGTGATCAACGTATTGCAAGATTATTACAAAAAGAATGGTATTGCCCCGATGGTACGTGTACTTTCCAAGGTAACCGGCTACAAACTGAAACACATCTATGAGCTATTCCCGTCAGGACCGGGCAAAGGAGCCTGTAAAATGGCTGGGCTGCCCAAACCGACCGGGTGTGTATAAATACATGCAACAAGCTGCCTAATTTGACAAAAAGCCCTGCCCTTTCAGGCAGGGCTTTTTTTGTCTCTACAAATTTGGTGGAACATGGATACCATCGACAAAGCCATATTGAACCGTATTCAATCTAATTTTCCAATTGCCTCACGCCCCTACCAAGTCATTGCCAGTGAACTTGGCCTATCTGAAGCGGACGTTATTAAAAGAACCCGAACGTTAAAAAAAATAGGCTTCATCAGAAGAATCGGGGCAAACTTTGTGCCGGGAAAACTGGGGTATGTCAGCACGCTCTGCGCAGCCAAAGTACCAACGGAAAAAGTTGAACAATTCACCGCTATCGTTAACAGCTTTCCGGGGGTTACCCACAACTACCTTCGGGACAATGAATTTAATGTCTGGTTTACCTTTATTTCGCCGTCTATGGAAGAGATAGAGAAGAACTTGATTGATATTCAACAAAGAACCGGCGTTCATCAAATCATTAATCTTCCAGCGACACATGTTTTCAAGATTCGTGCTAAGTTTAACCTGTAACCAGGTGTCAATTTCAGATGAAGAATCTTCGTATCGCCCTGGCTGTTTTTAAATCAGATCTTTACAATGTTGAAAAAAATCTCGCTCGTACGACCCAATTGGTGATTGACGCCAAGCAAAAAAGGGCTGACATCATCTGTTTCCCGGAACTAAACCTCACCGGATATAACCTAAAACCAGAAATCAAAGCAAAGGCACAACCTGTCCCTGGCCCTGCTTCAGGGCATCTGCTTGAATTAGCAGAACGTTACCAGATTGGCATACTGGCTGGTCTTACGGAAGTCGATCGTGAAGGGCAACTGTTTGCAAGTCACCTTACAGTTCTGCCAAGTGGTGCCATCCAGATTTACCGAAAAATCCACCTGGCGCCACCAGAGAAAGAGATTTTTTCGCGCGGCGATATCGCCACACTTTCTGAATTTCGTGGCGTAACGTTTGGCGTGCAACTATGCTATGATGCCCATTTCCCGGAGCTTTCCACCCTCATGGCCCTAAAAGGAGCCGATATCATCTTTTTCCCCCATGCGTCACCGCGGGGCACACCCCAAAAAAAGATTGACTCGTGGATGCGGCATCTGACCGCGCGCGCCTTTGACAATGGCATTTTTGTGGCCGCGTGTAACCTGACCGGGAGCAACCGAAATGGCATCTCCTTCCCGGGGGTGGCACTCGTAATCTCGCCAGTGGGTGAGATCATCGCAAAATATGACCGGGGAAAGGAAGGACTTCTCGTGACAGACCTCTCGGCCAAAATGCTTGCCCACACGCGCAACCATGCCATGCGGTATTTTCTTCCCAACCGGCAGCCAGATGTCTACACCCGTCTTTTTCAGTCAGCACCTTGCGATAATACCTACTGAATACGCACCCCCAAGTCTCCTAAAATACGAATAACACGGCTGCATAATTACCAGATTCACCGAGGTAATCATTTTAAACTTGACGCAATCGGAAAAATCTATTATTTCGATTGACTAATTAATAGTTTCTTTATAAATTCTTCCCCCTTACATGTTAAAAGTGAATGCAATGGTCCCCAAAGATACTTTTGAGCAGGCCAAATTCATCTATAATGCCATTAAAACAATCCGGCATTATTTTATCCGCAACGCCGTTAAATGCTGTGAAAGTAAGCACCGGTCATCAAAACTCGGTGGCCTTTCCATCCAGCAATTCAGCGCCGTGAATGCCATTTATGAAAAAGGGGAGGCCACCATCACGGAACTGGCCAAAAAGCTTTGGGTTTCCCCGCCATCCATGTCCGTCATGGTTGATCGATTGGTAGAAAAAGGCGTGGTGATCCGCCGGCAAAGTAAATCAGATCGACGAAAGGTTGCCGTTAGCCTCTTTCCGGATGTCATTTCCGAATTTCAAGATCTTCAGGAAGCGATACTGAAAGAATTCGTCGAAACTGTCGAGAAAATAGGCCCCGAGGCGGCCGCAGACTGGTGCAGCGTTTTAACCCGCATCACCTCTGTATTACCGGACCAATTTGAGAATGGAGAGTAGAAAATGAATATCGCGGAGATTAAAAACAACAAAATCTTCAAGCGGGTTGCTATCTGTATAGCGGTGCTGTTAGTTGGCGTGTTCGGCATGGTAATGCTCTCGAAGCTAAAAAAGGCGCCTGCAAAAGCAACCGTAGAAGAACGCCCGCTTCAAGTGCAAGTTGTTCAGGCCGTCCTGGAAGATGTTCCCGTCACCATGACCGGATATGGTGAGACAACCCCGCTCAATGTGGTTGCCATCTCCCCTGAGGTGTCCGGCACGATCGTTCAAATACACCCACGGTTGAAACCAGGGGAAGTGATCGCGAAAGGTGAACTGCTTTTTTCTATTGACCCCAGAGACTATCGGGCCGCCATGGATGAAGCCACGGCATCTGTCGCTCAATGGCAACATTCCATTGAAAGACTTCACGCAGAATGGAAAACAGATAAAAAACGCCTTCAGACATTATCGCGAAACAAGGAATTGGCACGATCGGAACATCTCCGGTTGGAGCAACTCTTCAACAAGGACAAGGTTGGCACCCTTTCTGGGGTTGAAGCGGCAGAGAGAACATACAATGCGGCTGAAGATCAGTTCGACCAAATAACCCAGACACTCAATCTCTATCCGATCCGGATACGAGAGGCGGAAAGCAGTATTGCCATGGCCCGGGCCCGTCTCTCTCTGGCAAAAGCAAACCTTGAGCGCTGTGAAGTCCATACCGTTTTCAACGCGAGAATACAGGAAGCAAACCTGGAGTTGGGGCAATATGTAACCCCGGCACAGCAAATTCTAAAACTTGCGGACGATACGATACTAGAGATACAAGTGTCGCTTGATAGCCGGGAAGCCAAAAAATGGCTCCTGTTTCATCAAGAAATAAAAAACGATCTTCTTGCCTGGTTCGACCAACTGAAAGCAGTTCCATGCAAAATTTGGTGGACAGAGGCATCCGCCGATCCGCCCTGGAAAGGAAACCTTCACAGGGTCATTGCATTTGACCAAAACACCCGGACCTTAACAGTGGCCATACGAATCACGGGGGAGCAGGCAACCGCGCAGCACACTTCTTTTCCACTGGTGGCAGGAATGTTTTGCCGTGTGGAAATCCCTGGCCAGGTAATGAAAAACGTGATCCGACTGCCAAGATGGGCTGTTACCTTCAATAATGAAGTTTATATTGCTGAAAACGATCGGCTCAAAGCCCTCACCGTTGAACTCGCGCATACCCAGGGGGACGATGTGTTTGTTTCCAAGGGGGTTTCGCCCGGCCAAAAAATCATCGCCACACGGCTTGTGGACCCTTTGGATAATTCTTTGCTGAAAGTTACCAATACTGCACCGTCAAATGAGTGGAAAACACTATGAAACAAATCCTAGCCGCCTTTGCGCGCAATACGGTCTTTGCCAATATTTCCATGGGTATTATTCTTTTTGCGGGCCTCCTGGCCAGTACGTTGATGCTTCGGGAGTTTTTCCCGGAATTCTCTCTCGACATGATTACCATCTCAGTCGCATTTCCGGGTGCAGACCCCGAAGAGGTGGAAGAAGGCATCAATCAAAAAATTGAAGAGGCCATTGAAGGCCTCGAAGGCGTCAAACAATATACAACCAAGTCCAGCGAACATGTGGCCTCCGTCCAGATCGAAGTGGATGAAAACTTTGAGGTCAACGATGTGCTTGATAAAGTTCGGAGCCGTGTGGATGCCATTTCTAATTTTCCAGTGGATGCTGAAAAACCGATTATTTCAGAAGTGACCCTTCGGGATGCTGTGGTGGCCTTTTATCTATCCGGTAACATGCCGGAAAGAAGCCTCAAGGAATGGTCTGAACGTATTAAGGATGAAGTGCAGCAGCTGCCCGAGATCTCAAAGGCAGAGGTTTTCGGCGTTCGGGAATACGAAATTGGTGTCGAAATTTCAGAAAAACGACTCCGTGAATATGGCCTTACCTTTGAAAAAGTGGCGCAAGCTGTTAGAAAAAGCAACCTGAATCTTGCCGGGGGTACCATCCGCACCGCCGGCGAAGAGATCCGCATTCGAACACTGGGCCGAAAATATACCGGCAAAGAACTCTCCGCCATTGTGGTCGTGGCCAAACCGAGTGGTGAGTTGATAACACTGGACCGGCTGGCCGAAATTGATGACGGCTTTAGAGAGGACCCTATTTTTGCCACCGTTGATGGTCAACCTGCCGCCCTGGTGGTCATTTTTAAAACAAGCGAAGAGGATTCCATCGCAATCTCCGAATCGTTCCATCGTTACATGAAGCGCCGACAGCAGGAACTGCCCCAGGGCATCACCTTGAATGTCATCTATGATAACACGGATATGCTGCGGGCCCGCATTCGCCTGCTCACCCGAAACGGCCTGTTCGGGCTTTGTCTTGTTTTTCTCATCCTATGGATATTTCTCGACAGCCGGCTGTCTTTCTGGAGTGGCATGGGCATTCCCATTTCCATTACCGGGGCGCTTGCCATCCTCTGGGGTATGGGTGCCACCATCAACATGATTTCACTTTTCGGCCTCATTATGGTGCTGGGCATCGTGGTGGATGATGCAATTGTGGTGGGAGAATCGATTTTCTATCACCGGAAAATAGGCAAGGCGCCACTACCGGCAGCTGTGGAAGGCGTCAGCGAAGTCGGCATGCCGGTCATGGCCGCTGTAATTACTAGCATTGTGGCTTTTTTACCCTTGGCCTTTATTGGCGGTATTATGGGAAAATTTATCGCCATTTTACCAACAGTGGTCATCGCCTGTTTGGTTATTTCACTATTTGAATGTCTTTTTCTACTGCCAGCGCACCTAAGCCATCTGCCAGATCCGAATATCATAAATCATACGAAAAACCCCTTATTTCGGTCCATGGATCGTTTTCACAGGTGGACCCAACGGGGTCTTGAATGGCTCGTAGAGCATACCTACACACCGTTTTTAAGCCGTGTGTTGAATTGGCGTTATATCTCCCTGTGTGTGGCCATTGCCGTTTTGTTGTTAACCATCGGCTTGATTAAAGGAGGGCTCATCAAATTTCTGGTCTTTCCGGAAATGGATGGATTTATCATCACATCGACCATAGAGTTTCCCAACGGCACCCCGCCGTCGGTCACCCAGCAGGCCATTTCGCAAGTCGGGGCGGCGTTAAAACGGGTTTCAGATCGAACACAAACGCGTTCCGGCGCACCACTTCTTAAAAACACGTTTGCGGTCGTTGGACAAACCCTCAGCGAGATGCCAATGACCGGTGCCCACGTGGGCGCCGTACAGGGGATCCTTCTTGAATCTGAAAAACGGGGAATCCATTCCAAAGACATTATGGTTGCCTGGGAAAAAGAAGTGGGACCAATTCCGGGTATAAAATCGCTCACCTTTGAGGGAATGAGTGCCGGCCCCCCCGGCGCACCGATCGAGGTCTGGATCCAAGGCCATGACATGGATGCCATTATCGCTGCGTCTGAAGAGCTAATGACGTGCCTGAAAGACTTCGATGGTGTTTATCAGGTCCGATCCGATTTTTCGCCAGGAAAAAACGAAATGCGACTTTCTTTAAAACCGGAGGCCAGAACCATGGGCCTCACCGTGGATGATCTGGCACGGCAAATTTATGCCGGCTATTTCGGAGAAGAGGCTGTACGGCTCCAACGCGGAAGGGATGACGTTCGCGTCAGGGTCCGCTATAGCGCAGATGAAAGGCGTCGACTCTCAGATCTCAAGCAGGTCCGCATTCGAACGCCACTGGGGTACGAGGTACCCCTGCTGTCCGTGGCAGAGGTGACGTTTGCCCCCGGCTATGCCACCATTACACGCACGGACGGTATGCGACGCGTTGCCGTCAGTGCAAACGTTGACAACACGAGGGCCAATGCCGAAGAAATCATTGCAGATCTGTCGAATAACTTTTTCCCGGTCTTGAGTAAAAATTATCCCAACACCCATATCTCGCTTCAAGGCGAGAAGAAAAAAATGCGAGAGTCTTTTGACTCCCTTAAAATGGGGTTTCCGCTGGCAGTTTCTGCCATGTTTATCATTATCGCCACCATGTTCCGCTCCTACATCCAGCCATTTATTATCCTGGTGACCATTCCGTTTGGCATTATTGGAGCGGTGTTTGGTCATATACTTTTGGGATATGACCTGACGATGATGAGCATGTTTGGCATGGTGGCCCTGTCTGGCGTGGTGGTCAATGATGCCATTGTCCTGATTGAACGTATCAATGAAAATATTGCCGAAGGTATGGGGCTTTTTGAGGCCATCTTAAATGGCGGCAAACGCCGGTTCCGGGCCATTTTCCTGACAACGCTGACCACCGTTGGCGGTCTTTCACCGCTAATTTTAGAAACTGATTTTCAAGCCAAATTTTTAATTCCCATGGCCATTTCTCTTGCCGCCGGCGTTGCATTTGCCACAGTGCTGACCCTTGTCTTAATTCCCAGCCTTATCGTCATTATCAATGATGTTCGGCTGCTCGCTTTTAAGATAAAGCACGGTGAATGGCCTGAATCCCGGGTGGCTGTCGAACCGGCCAAAGACCGGCATTTGAATCCCATGGCAGAAGTGAGAGATCATTCTACAGAATCAACCTGATCGTCAATGTTTCTTAACATACTCAACATGGTTGCATGGGATCGTTCATCGAGCTGCATCAACATCAACCGCAAAAAAATATTGGGAGAAGCATCCAATGAAGGCCCTTAATCTTTTTTTTCTTTTCGGTTTCATCATGCTCTCTGTTTGCGTCAGCGTTTCGGATGCTATCAATCAGGGTTCTTTTCAAACGGACGAGGCCTTTGTGGACCTTTCAGAAATCACGCACCTGGATCTTGCAACTGCTCAAAAAATTGCCCTGAAGGGGAACCCTTCCCTGGCTGCTGCCAAAGCACGCATTCTGCAGGCCCAGGCACGTGTCAGACAGGCTGTCGCATCATACCTGCCGACCTTCAATGCCACCGCAGCCGTCACCCATCTTCAGCTATCCAATAATGAGTTCAAGCGCAATCTTTTATCTGCCCGGTTGCTGGATCCCCAGGCCCACATTGATGATCCAGAGGACTATTACGATGCCGGCATATCCGCAAGATGGTTGCTCTTTGACGGGTTTGCACGAGAATATACAGTGAAGCGTAACAAGCAGTTGGAAAAGCAGCAGTCCCATGCCTATGACGACGTGGAGCGGTTTCTTCTGTCATCTCTATCAACGGTCTACTATAACGCCCAGTTGGCAAAGGCAAACCTTACCATTGCTGATGCAGATGAAACGTTTAACGAAAGGCAGGTCACGGAAGCCGAGCTGCGGTGGAATGCCGGCACGGGGTCCCGAAGTGATATCCTCAATTTTAAGGTGCAAATGAATGCCGCCCGGTCCCGTTCCCACCAGTATCAAAAAGAATATGACGGGTTTTTAACCGCCCTTGCAGCCCTCATGGGGGGGCGGAACGCCTTTTTATCCCCCTCGCTGAGGCTTGCCGAATTGTCCCCGGAAAACGATACGGAAATGGCGCTTCCCGATTCAAAAAACATGATTGCCGAAGCCTTTAAAAACCGTCCGGATCTAAAACAAAAACAGTTTGGTATACGCCAGGCACAATCATTCGTATCCCTTTCCCGGGCCGAGTTTTATCCGAACATTAACCTTGTAACATCGATAAATGGAAACCGCGCAAACAATGAAGACTTTGAGCAGGATGACTTTGAATTTTCCGTGGGGCTAAATGTATCGTACAACCTCTTTTCAGGAGGGGCAAGCCGGGCCAAATTGAAAGAAGCCAAATGGCAGCTTGTTGAAGCCAAAAAAGACTTTGCAAATCTTACGGTTACGGTTGCCGCGGAGGTCAATGACGCACTGGCCACATTGAATCTTGCGCAGAATGAAATTAGATTGCAGCGCATGAATGCCGCATTGGTCGAAGAAAACCGAAATTTGGTGGCAAAGGAATACGCGGCCGGTCAGGGATCTCTGGTCAGGCTTAATGAAGCCCAACGCGACCTTGTGGCCGCCCAAAGTAAACTGGTGCTTGCCCTTGTCTCTCTGCGTCAAGCCTGGCAGAATTTAAACAGTGTCACAGGCAAAAGCCTTTTGACCTCGTCGTCCTTGCCAACCGAATGACATAAATGGCATTTACATCAAGCGGCCAGATAAATGCCCATCCGTGGCAACGTCCTGGTAAGGGGCATCCCAAATAAAAAGTCCGCCATGCCTGGATCCATGTTGTGCTTCGAAAACACCAGCGATCGTAGATGCCGGTCATAGGCGATGAGTTCCCTGAGCTTTTTCTTCGCATTGATTTTTCCAGGCCCGTCCAACAGGTCTTTCAAGTATCTAATTTCAGCGTAATCACACCGTGCCTGATGCGCTTCGACAAGTTCCCATAACCCGGCCACGCCTTTTAAAAGGTCCTTTCGTGTCAATCGTCGAACCGCATATATTCTTTCAATCTCCCGGGTATCCCAGCAGGCCAGCACACGGCATTCAAGGGGTCTATGTTCATACATTGAGCATCTGTTCCGATCATCCAGGTATCGGCACGCCCATGTATGCCCTTTTCCTTTTATTTTAACAAGATCGGTTGCAGACGGAACAAGGTGACCCTTCACATTATCCATGGCAAGCTCACCTTGTCGAATCGTAAACAAGTGCCGGGCCGGAATAAGCCCATCTTCAATGAGTCCTTTGTCCTCAAGGTGAAATGCAGGACCTCCTTTACGGCAACAGGTGCCACATTGCTGGCAGGATGCGGGTGTATCTTGTGACATGATGGCTTAAACCCTTAAAATATCAACGGCTGCTCCCTAAACGAAAGCAGCCGTTGTTCCAAACGTATACTACAACCTTATATGGGTATGGCTTATCCCTCTTTGGTCTCACAAACTGACGTGGGATCCGCCATCACTTTTAGGGAACCGTAGCGATCGGTAACCTCTTTTTCAAGCTTTACCCGAAGGACTTTTGATTCTTCCGGAAAGCTCTTTTCAAGGCTTGCATACCGGTTTTCACCGGAAAGGAATTCCTGAAGTGTTCCATCCGGTGCCTTGGATTCAAATACAAACGGATTTTTCCCTTCGGCAGCAAGCTGCGGATTGTACCGGTATAACGGCCAATAACCGGCCTGCACAGCCAGTTTTTCCTGTTCCTGACTCTTCCCCATTCCCTTCCGGATCCCCTGGTTGATGCAGGGTGCATAGCAAAGGATCAGTGAGGGGCCGGGATGAGCATCCGCCTCCATAAAGGCTTTCAAGGTCTGGTTTTTGTTGGCGCCCATCGCAATGGAAGCCACATAAACATGGCCATAGCTCATGGCGATTTTGCCCAAGTCCTTTTTCCCCACTTTCTTGCCAGATGCCGCAAACTTTGCCACTGCCCCAGAAGGTGTTGCCTTGGATGCCTGCCCCCCGGTATTGGAATAAACTTCAGTATCCACCACAAGAATATTGACGTCCTCACCGGTGGCAATTACATGGTCAAGACCGCCGAACCCGATATCATAGGCCCAGCCATCTCCACCAAAGGACCAGATCGATTTTTTCACAAGAAGATCATTCATCGTGCTGATTTCTGCCAGCAAGTCATTGCCAGAGGCGGAGGCCAGGAGGTTTTTGATCGCATCCCCAAACGCTTTGGATTGTTCCGCATCGTTTTTCCCGGCCAGCCAACCGTTCATGGCATCCTTCAGATCCTGTGGGATATCCGTTGAAACGGCAGCCGTCATCAGGTCCGCTAATTTCTGCCGGCGCTGCGTATAGCTCATAGCAATACCGTAACCAAATTCAGCAGCGTCCTCGAAAAGGGAATTACCCCAAGCCGGTCCGTGTCCGTCCTTGTTAACCGTATACGGTGTTGTGGGCGCAGAGCCGCCCCATATTGATGTACAACCGGTGGCATTGGCAATGATCATCCGTTCCCCAAACAGCTGGGTAAGAACCTTCACATAAGGTGTTTCACCACAACCCGCACAGGCACCAGAAAACTCCATCAACGGTTTCTGGAACTGGCTGCCCTTAACGCTCGTTCGCTTGACCAGGGTATCCTTAACCGGAACCTTGAGTGAAAAATCGTAGTTGGGTACTTCGGCAGCGGTCTGGGTCTCAATCGGCTTCATCTCAAGTGCTTTTGTCTTTGCCGGACAGATATCCGCGCAGTTCCCGCATCCCTGACAATCAAGGGTGTTTACCTGAATCCGGAATTTATACCCTTTCAGCTCTTTGCCAACCGCTGGTATGGCTTCGAAAGCGGCTGGTGCCTGATTGAGCTCTTCCTCTGTTGCCAAAATCGGAATGATGGCAGCATGGGGACAAACAAAGGCGCACTGGTTACATTGGATGCAGTTTTCTTTGATCCATTCGGGGACAAGGATGGCCACCCCTCGTTTTTCATATTTGGCCGTATCAACCGGGAAGACACCATCCGGCGTGAAGGCGCTCACCGGCAGCTTATCGCCCTGCTGGGCCAGGATGGGTCGCATGACGTTCTTGACAAATTCCGGTTCGTCAGCGCCAGTTTCCGCAACATCCGTTGCTTCCTTCCAGGATTCCGGGTACTCAATTTCAACAAGGTTCGCAAGTGTCTGGTCGACCGCAGCGATGTTCATGCTGACAATCTTATCTCCCTTTTTCCCGTATACCTTCTGGATCTCCTTTTTCAACAGATCAATCGCCTCTTCAAACGGCAACACACCGGAAAGCTTAAAAAAGGCGGTTTGCATGATCATGTTGATCCGGTTGCCGAGCCCAATCCCAGAAGCGATTTTAACCGCATCCATTGTATAAAATTTCAGCTTTTTCCGAGCGATGGTCTGTTTTAGGGCCGCCGGGATGTTTTGCTCCATGTCATCAGCATTCCAGGGAGAATTGAGCAAAAAGGTGCCGCCATCTCGAATGCCTTCAAGCACATCATACAGTTCAACATAATTGGCCTTGTGACATGCAACAAAGTCAGCCGTGTTCACAAGATAGGTTGACTGGATCTGCTTTTTCCCAAAACGAAGGTGAGAAACAGTGATACCCCCTGATTTTTTCGAATCATAGGCAAAATACCCCTGGGCATACATATCAGTGTTATCGCCAATGATTTTGATAGCACTTTTATTGGCCCCCACCGTACCGTCTGACCCCAGGCCCCAGAATTTACATTGTACAGTTCCTTCCGGAGAGGTATTGATGTCTTCAGCAATCGGCAAAGAGGTATTGGTCACGTCATCGGTAATACCAACCGTAAAATGATTTTTAGGGGTTGATGAGGACATATTATCAAATACCGCCTTCACCATGGCCGGTGTAAACTCTTTAGAGCCAAGGCCATACCGCCCCCCAATAATACTCGGCTGTCGGTTGGATTCCAGAAAGGCAGTTATCACGTCAAGATAGAGCGGATCACCCAACGCGCCGGGTTCTTTGGTCCGGTCAAGGACAGTGATTTTTTCAACAGATTCGGGTACCGCGGCAATGAAGTCCTTGATCGAAAATGGCCGGTACAACCGGATTTTCACAAGACCGACTTTCTGTCCCTGGTTGTTGAGGTGCCGCACCACCTCTTCTATGGTCTCACAGGAAGATCCCATGGCAATAACGATACGGTCCGCATCCGGCGCTCCTACGTAATCGAAAAGCTGATAAGTCCGGCCGGTCAGGTCACCCACTTTCTTCATATAAGTTTTTACAATTTCGGGCACTTTTAGGTAGAAGGCATTGCTGGCCTCACGCCCCTGAAAATAGATATCTGGGTTTTGGGCTGTTCCCCGCATATGCGGATGCTCAGGATTCATGGCTCGTTTTCGGAACTCGGATAGGGCATCCGTGTTTACAAGAGCAGCCATATCATCATACTCTATCATTTCAATCTTCTGAATCTCGTGCGAAGTCCGGAAGCCATCAAAAAAATGTACAAACGGCACCCGGCTTTCAATTGCCGAAAGATGGGACACCAATCCCAGATCCATTACCTCCTGTACAGATCCTGAGCAGAGCATGGCAAAACCAGTTTGGCGACAAGCCATAACATCCTGGTGGTCTCCAAAAATAGAAAGCGCATGAGCAGCAATCGCCCGCGCACTCACATGAAATACCCCCGGCAACAATTCCCCTGAAATTTTATACATGTTGGGAATCATCAACAGAAGGCCCTGGGAAGCGGTAAACGTCGATGTCAACGCACCAGCCGCCAAAGCACCATGAACGGCGCCGGCAGCACCCGCTTCAGATTGAAGCTGGCGGATCAACAGCGGTTGGCCAAAAATATTTTTTCGCCCCTGGGCAGACCATTCGTCTGCAATTTCACCCATTGGCGTGGAAGGTGTAATCGGGTAAATGGCAGACACATCACTTAGAGCATAGGCCACATGCGCTGCAGCGGTGTTGCCATCAATGGTTTTCATGTTTTTTCCCATTTTTTATCTCCTCTTTGGCTATTGGCTTTCTATAAGTCCTAAATATTTAGGTTGATCATAATTATAATAGGGTTTCAAAAAAATCATTCCCTTTGTCGTCAACGATAATAAAGGCCGGAAAATCAACTACTGAAATTTTAAAAATTGCCTCCATGCCGAGTTCCGGATACGCAAGGGTTTCAATCTTGGTAATACACTCTTTCCCTAGCCTGGCAGCGGGTCCTCCAATGGAACCAAGATAAAATCCACCGTATTTCTGGCACGATTCGGTCACCTGCCTGCTTCGGTTACCTTTGGCGAGCATCACCATACTGGCGCCATGCTTTTGAAAGAGCGACACATAGGAATCCATACGGCCGGCAGTGGTCGGCCCAAAAGACCCGGAGGGAAATCCCTCTGGGGTTTTGGCGGGTCCCGCATAATAGATAATGTGGTCTTTGACGTAATCCGGCAAGTTTTCCCCATTGTCCAACCGTTCTTTCAATTTGGCATGGGCAATATCTCTGGCCACGATAATATCTCCGGTCAGCAGCAATCGTGTTGCAACCGGATACTTGCTTAATTCAGCCCTGATGTCGTCCATTGGCCGATTCAGAGGAATACGCACCGCTTCATCGTCTTCAAATGCCACCAAAGGCAAAAACTGTGATGGATCTTTTTCAAGCTGCTCTATATAGATCCCCTCGGACGTTATTTTACCCTTGATGTTTCGGTCCGCACTACAGCTGACCCCAATACCAATGGGGCAGGAGGCGCCATGCCTGGGCAGCCTTACGACACGAACATCATGGCAAAAATACTTTCCGCCAAACTGGGCCCCGATCCCCAACTCTCGGCTTATCCCCAAAAGGGTCGCCTCGAGTTCGACATCTCGAAATGCGTGGCCATGTTCGTTCCCTTGGGTTGGCAACCCGTCCAGATAGCCTGCACTGGCCAGCTTGACGGTCTTGAGGGTCATCTCTGCAGATGTGCCGCCTACAGCAACGGCAAGGTGGTAAGGTGGGCACGCCGCAGTCCCCAGAGACATCATTTTTTCCTTCAGAAACGATGGCAAAGTGCTGGGAGTCAGAGTCGCTTTGGTTTCCTGGAACAAAAAGGTCTTATTGGCGGAACCGCCCCCTTTTGCCATGAAAAGAAAGGAATAGTTATCACCAGACACCGCAGATAAATCAATTTGGGCAGGTAGGTTGCAGCCGGTATTTTTTTCTTCGTACATGGTCAGGGGCGCATTTTGGGAATATCTCAGATTGTTTTTGACGTAGGCATTATAGACGCCCTGGCTTAGCGCTGCCTCATCTGTTCCATCCGTCCAGACCTGTTGGCCCTTTTTTCCCATAATGATCGCAGTGCCGGTATCCTGACACATCGGAAATATACCTTCAGCCGCAATCACGGCATTTTTGATCATTTCAAGGGCTACATAGCGGTCGTTATCGCTGCTTTCCTGGTCATCAAGGATTCGTTTTAGCTGTTGCAAATGGGATGTCCTTAAAAGATGGGAAACATCCCGGAAGGCTTCTTCGGCGACCAGCGTTAGCCCTGGAGACGCCAATTTTAATACCCTCATGCCATCGATTTGCATGAATGAAATATGATCATCCGTCAACTTGCGGTACGCAGTTGTATCTTCGTTCAATGGAAACATCGGCTGATAGTGAAATGGAACCATTTTACCCCCATTTTATCCATTTGGACAGGTCAGGTTACGGTATAACTATTACAAAACTCAAAAGTATATTTTTTATATGGAAAGGCTCTTTTTTGTCAATATTTTCTATGAAAAAGCCCATAATTTAAGGCATAAAAAAGGTCATCCCCATTCGTGAGTGGTGTTTTTGCATGTGGGCTTAATTATTCAGGAATTTGTCAAAGGGTGTATTTTGATAGTGTTGATTAGGAATAGGGCTTCTCAAAGCACTTTAAATACAACGTAAAGGTTGTGCCAACATCCACCTGGCTTTCTACATCCAGCCGGAAACCATAAGATTCCAGAATACTATGAACGATGGGGAGCCCGAGCCCGGTGCCATGGGGTTTGGTTGTATAGAAGGGGTCAAAAATGGATTTCAAGTGACGACTGGAAATGCCAGAGCCTGTATCCCTGATCCACACCCGGGTGAATGCCTTGGGCTCAGAATCCATTTTGATGGCAATGTCCCCTTCTCCATCAATTGCCTCGGCAGCGTTGAGCAACAGGTTCCATAGGACTTGCCGAAATTGCATGGGATCCATTTCTACTCGAACCCCGTGTACCGTTTCCAAACGAACGTTTATTTTGTTTGAACATTTCGCATCTTTTTCAAATAAAGACACTGTCTCAGCCAGGGCCTTTTCCAAATCAAACAGCACTGGTTGCCCCGCCGGGGGTCTTGCAAACAATAAAAAGTTACTGACCAGCGAGCTTAAACGATCTGCCTCCCGGATCACAATGTTCATGAGTTTTCGAAGGGCGGCATCGCCGTGCATTTCCTCCTGTAACAGCTGAATCGACCCGGACAACGACGCCAGCGGGTTTTTAATTTCATGGGCCAGCCCTGCTGCCATTTCCCCCACAGCCGCCATTTTCTCAACCCGCTTCACATGGGTCTCCATGGTCATCAACTCATGCTTTGTCCTGTTTGCCTGCTCGGCCAGATAGCTGCTGAGCATCGACACGGCAATACATGCAAACAATATCATAATGATCTTGTATGCCACCTGTTTGCTGCTAAAATTAATCGCAAGGGTTGCGTTTTTCACAATCAGCGGTTGCATCACCCCGATGTGTTCCATTGCTACCATGCCACCATATTGGAGGCCGCAAAGCGCCGCCATGACGAAACTGGCCCTGCGCGGAACAAGTATGCTGGCATAAATCAGCACCAAAAGGTACAAAAAGGAAAAGATGCTTGAAAACCCACCCGTAATGTAAATGATAAGCGATACGATGAGGGTATCCAGCACGATTTGAATGTAGGCCAGTAGCTGGTATTGCGTAATAGACCTTAAGACCCAGGCGTAGATACCCGATAACAGGAAGATCGCTGCGGTAAGCCCGTAAATCGCAATAAACGGACGCGCTAACAGGGAAGAGTTCTCATCGATTTGCAGAACCACGGTAGATCCGAGCAGAAGCGATGAAAAAATCAGTCGAAAAAAGGTCAGCCACTTGAGCCGGTCATAAAGATCCGGCTGAAGCGAAAATGAAGGATGATTCATGTTACAGCTTGAAAATAAACCCCTTAAATCATTGATGCCATCTTGAAGATCGGCAGGTACATGGAAATTACCAGCCCACCAATGGTAACCCCCAGAAAAACAAGCATAAAGGGCTCGATAAGCGATGTAAGGTTTTCCACCGCCTGGTCCACTTCTTCATCATAAAAATCGGCAATTTTCCCGAGCATGGCGTCCAGCGCACCGGTGGATTCCCCAACAGCGATCATCTGGCAAACCATGGATGGGAAAACCCCACTTTCAGACAGAGGATCGGCCATGGTCCGGCCTTCGGAGATGGCAGAACGGACTTCGTAAATCGTGGTTTCGATGGTTTTGTTTCCAGCTGTTTTGGCGACAATATCAAGCGCCTCCAGAATTGACACCCCGCTGGTCAGCATCGTTCCCATGGTCCGGGTAAACTTGGCGACCGCCACCTTTCGAATCAGAATGCCAAATATCGGCAGTTTTAGCACCAAACTGTCCATGATAATTCGGCCCTTTTTCGTTCGATATAGCCGTTTAAAGGCGTAAATAAACAAGGCAATAGAGATAATTATATAGCCAACATTGCTTTTTACAAATTCGCTCATACCGATTACAATCAACGTTGGGGCTGGCAAGGCCCCTCCCATTCCTTCAAACATCTCTTGAAATACGGGAATAACAAATACCAGAATGACGGACAGGACCACAGCAGCGATGACCAGAGTCACAATGGGATAAGTCATGGCCCCTTTGACTTTCCGTTTCAGTCGCGCCATTTTTTCCATGTATGCGGCCAATCGCCGCAAAATGGTATCTAAAATACCGCCGGCCTCCCCCGCTGCGATCATATTGACAAAAAGGTCGTCAAACACGTTGGGGAACTTCTTTAATGACTCCGCCAGCGTCGCACCGGACTCTACAGACTCTTTAATGGTCTTTAAGTTGGATTTAAAGGTCTTATTGTCCTGTTGATTATTCAGAATCTCCAGGCATTGAATAATTGGAAGCCCGGCATCGATCATGGTGGAGAATTGCCGGGCAAAGATAATGACATCTGTTTCCTTTACCTTGGGCTGCATAAAGGCAACATTTTCGAAAAGGTCTTTTGGCTTTGGCTTTATCTTAATTGGGGTGACACTAAGACGCGATAGATTTGCCCTTACTGCATCTTCGCTGATGGCCTCCATTTCTCCCTTTTGGGTCTGACCCTTTCTATTTTTGCCCGTCCAAAGATAAACCGGCATGCAACCCTCCTTGACATTCTCGTCAGTGCCTACCCGTTAATAGGCAATTTTTCCTATTTGACGGATGCGCATTAATTAGTTGTGAGTGTGCTTTCAGGCTTCAGCTGTTTTACCGCATCATTTTTCACTGTGTAAAAAACACCTCTATGCAACTTTATCGTTTTCAGTAAATTATTCTTTAGCATTAAATGCAAATATTCCTCCGCCTCAACAACTTCGATCCCAAACATACGGGAAATGTCCTCAGATGTGCAGGGCCTTCTTTTTAGGGCCGCATAAATTTGGTCACTCATTCCCCCTCTTCCGGGCGCAGCATCCCGGGTGCAGGGTGCTTTAATAATTTCTGCGCCTTTTAAAAAGACAGATATTTTTTCCAGGGCGACCGGATCAAGGGGGGCTACCCAAGACTCTGTGCCAGGTCGGTCCAACGAATTGATCTGAATTTTATCGGGTTTAATCCTTGAGAGAATCTGTTTGATCGGCTTCAGCTCCGCCTCAGTATCGTTCATTCCCGGCACAATGAAAACTTCTATCCAAAACTGGTTTTTAAATATTTTTCTAAAGGATATCAACCCCTCCACAACCTGTTTAAAATGTAGTCGTGGGTGGGGTCGGTTCATCTGATTGAAACCTTTTTCTGTCCCGGCATCCAATGATGCGATGACCACATCAATGTCCAGAAGACTTCTAACGATATCTTTCTCATACAGCAGGGTCCCATTTGTCAACAAAGCAACTTTATACCGTGGAAATCGTGTCTTTAAGAACTGAACCATATTGCCGATATCATCATGCAACGTGGGCTCACCGGCCCCTGAAAAGGTCACATAATCCAACACAGGTTCAGAAGCAAAAAAGTCCACCAGTTCTTCTTTAACAATATTAAGGTCAACCAGAGGCGTTGGTTGGATGGTAAGGTGAGTCGTTTTACCGCTTTCGCAGTAAACGCAATCCAGCGTACAGGTTTTATGGGGCGTCAGGTCAACACCTAACGAAAGCCCGAGCCTTCTTGATGGTACCGGCCCAAAAATGTATTGATACGTCATGGCCTTTAATTTATCCTGTAAATTGGAAACACAATGCTTTCCAATGGAAAGTATTACAGCCAAACTGCTTCCAAGATCATCTCGGGTTGCAGTTAATATATCGATTTTTTTATGCTTTATAGCATAGCTTCACCCAAATAACAATCATTTCTTCCTATACGCTATTCTACATGGTAGCAAGTCAAGCATTTTTTAGTCGACGTCTTGAGTATCAGATCACTGATGGTCTGCCGGTTGCGCTTGCTAAACCATTTCGAATGTTATATGAATATGTTACAAAATTTTTCAGCAACATGGTGCCGACAGGATCAAATGAAAAAAAAGCGACTTGCCCCGAAAGTGTTTGATACCATTATCACCACCCATATGAATGCCGATTTTGATGCCATGGCCTCCATGCTTGCTGCCCAGAAACTATACCCAAACGCTCTAGTTGTCTTTCCCGGTGCCGCCGAAAAAAATCTGCGCAACTTTTTTATCAAATCCATGGCATACCTTTATAACATGGCAGAAATAAAGGACATAGATTTGAGACAAGTAAAAAGGCTGGTTCTTGTGGACACGCGACAACCCAGCCGAATCGGGAACCTGTCTACCCTTTTGGAACAGCCGGATATCGAAATCCACATCTATGACCACCATCCGAACATGCCAAATGATATTCGCGGTCATTATGAAGAAATTCGCCAAACCGGGTCCACAGTCGCTATCTTGACCCGCATACTGGAAGATAAAAAAATCGGCATTACCCCGGAAGAGGCCACGATCATGTGCCTTGGAATTTATGAGGATACAGGGTCATTTACATTCTCGTCAACTTCGGAAGAAGACTTTCACGCTGCGGCCAGTTTGCTATCGAAGGGAGCGAATTTAAACACAGTATCCGATCTTATTTCCAAGGAAATGAGTCCGCAACAACTCACCGTATTGAATGAAATGTTCAATTCCATCTCCCACTATAATATCAATGGAATTGATATCGTCATAACAAGCGTTACCACCAGCGAATATATTCCAGACCTAGCTTTTCTTGTCCATAAGATGGTAAAAATGGAGAATTTCAATGCCATTTTTGCCATGGGGTTCATGGGCAGCAAAATATATGTCATTGCACGAAGTAGAGTTCCGGAAGTAGATGCCGCGGTAGTAATGCAGGCAATTGGCGGTGGTGGTCACAAATTCGCTGCCGCTGCCACGGTAAAAGACAAAACCCTGGCACAAACAGAGCAACAGCTACTGGAAATCTTGCACACCCACGTCAAACCAAATCGTCAGGCCAAAGATTTGATGTCGTCCCCCGCCATTCAGGTCCATATGGACGTTTCCTGCAAAGACGCAAAAGAATTACTTACGCGTTATAATATTAACGCATTATTGGTTACGAAGACTCAAGGGGACCCTCACCGTTTGAAAGGATATATTACGCGCCAGGTGATTGAAAAAGCAATTTACCATCAGCTTGGCGACTCTCCCGTAAAAGACTACATGACTTCAGAGGTGGTTTTTGTGCCCCCCTCCGCAGAAATTTATGAAGTACAGACAAAAATTATTGAGCATAAGCAACGTGTGCTTCCGGTCATATCGGATGATACGATCGTAGGTGTCATTACACGAACTGATTTATTGAACATACTGGTCCGCCAATCAAATAAAAACCACGGCCGATTTCCAGACCCGCTTACAGCGGCACCCCCCAAACGCTCCAAAAACGTCATAAAATTTATCATAGAGCGGTTGCCTGCCCGCATCATCGATCTTCTGAAAACCATCGGTAAAACCGCTGATGAGATGGGTGTAAACGCTTATGTTGTGGGGGGGTTTGTCAGAGATCTTTTTTTATACCGCCCCAATGAAGACGTTGACATTGTCATTGAAGGCAATGGCATTACGTTTGCAAAAAAATTCGCGGCCCTAGTAAACGCCAGAATACACGCCTACGAAAAATTCGGTACCGCTGTCATTATTTTCCCGGATGCTTTTAAAATCGATGTCGCCTCTGCACGACTTGAATACTATAAATTCCCAGCCGCCTTACCCATTGTTGAAATGGGTTCCATCAAACTCGATATGTATCGAAGAGATTTCACCATCAATACCCTTTCCATTCAGTTGAATGCCAACCGCTTTGGGACGCTGATCGATTTTTTCTCCGCACAGAAAGACTTGAAGGAAAAAGCAATCCGGGTGCTTCATAACTTAAGTTTCGTAGAGGATCCCACGCGCGTCTTTCGGGCAATTCGATTTGAACAACGGTTTGGTTTTTCAATCGGAAAACTCACCTCAGGATTGATTGAAAACGCGGTAAAAATGGATTTTTTTAGCCGTCTTAGTGGCCGGCGGGTGTTTTCCGAACTGCGGCAAATACTGGAGGAGGACAACCCAACCCGTGCCGTTGTCAGATTACAGGACTATGATCTTTTGCGAGTCATCCACCCGTCAGTGAAACTGGATCAGGACCTTATCTCGATTTTTAATGCTATCAAAAAGGTGTTGTCTTGGTATGATCTACTGTTTTTAAATGAACCGCTGATACGCTGGGCAGTTTATTTTCTGGCGCTCGTCCGAAAATGTGACAAGGCGACGTCCATAAAAATTTGTACCAAATTCAGCCAGGCCCCCCGCTATGTTCATCTTTTTTCGGAAGAGCGATTTCATGCCAAGAAATGCCTTTTCAGCCTGGAGCGTAGGCTACCAGTTAAAAACAGCACCTTATACAACCGCCTCTATGGGTTCAAGACTGAGTTAATTCTCTATATGATGGCAATCACCCGCCAGGAAAAGGTAAAAAAAGCGATTTCATATTATTTCACGCAGCTAAGAAACGTTACCCCGGATATCAGGGGAAAAGATTTAAAGGCCCTGGGTGTCAAACCAGGGCCCATTTACAGCAAGCTACTGAACAACGTATTGGCTGCCAAGTTGGATGGGCGCCTCATCACCAAAGAGGACGAGCTTCATTATGCCATGCAAATGATTTCGATATCCAAAAAGTAACGACCACAATCAATATGAAACCGTATATGGATACATCACCATCATGTTTCAAACTTGATTTGACGTTTCGCATGGTTTATTAATCAGGGCATTTTAATTGTAAACATTTTTCAAGGTTGAGGTTATAGACACAATGGTGTTGCAGTACCGGCGGGCACACCTATCGTCATATTGCAACCATATAACGAAGCATCAGGAATCATACATGAAAAAAATAAACAGGATACTAAGCGGCATGCGGCCCACGGGGCCACTTCATCTGGGTAACTACCACGGCGCACTTAAAAATTGGGTGTCGCTGCAAGAATCTTATGAATGTTTCTACTTTATCGCAGACTGGCATGCACTGACCAGTGATTATGAAGACCCCAGTGCTGTCCAAACAAACATTCAATATCTGCTGTTAGATTGGTTGAGCGCTGGACTTGACCCCGAAAAAAGCACTTTTTTTGTTCAATCCCATATCAAGGAGCATGCAGAGCTTTTCCTTCTTTTGACGATGATTACCCCTGTGCCCTGGTTGGAGCGAAATCCAACCTATAAAGACCAAATTGTCCAACTGAATAACAAGGATCTGTCGACCTTTGGTTTTCTCGGGTATCCCGTATTGCAGGCAGCTGATATCATTATATATAAAGCCGATGCGGTACCTGTCGGGATTGATCAGGTTCCCCATGTGGAAATCACCAGAGAAATTGCAAGACGATTTAATTACCTCTATGGTGAAGTGTTTCCAGAACCGGAATCGTTGTTAACCGAAACCCCTAAAATATTGGGATTTGACCGGCGTAAAATGAGTAAAAGCTATGACAACGCCATCTATCTATCTGACAGTGAAGCCAAGGTGTTGGAAAAAGTTTCAAAGATGGTCACAGACCCCCAGCGTGCCAGACGTAGCGACCCCGGAAATCCGGACGTCTGTAATGTATTCACTTTTCACCAGCAATATAATGATCCGGCAGCGGTATCGCAAATTGACACGGATTGTAGAAACGCCAGCATCGGTTGTGTTGAATGTAAAAAAATGATGGCCAAGGCGCTTAACCTTGGCTTGGAACCCATTCGTGAAAAGCGGGCCTTTTATGAAGCCAACCCCAAAATAGTAGACGATATTATCCACAACGGCGATGCGAAGGCAAGGCAAGTGGCCCAAGACACCATGGCCCAGGTTAGATCCGCCATGGGCGTTTGAGTTATTCAGGATGTTATGGACCAATCAAAATACGAAGTAAAACTCGATAACATCTTTGAAGGACCAATGGATCTCCTGGTTCATTTGATTCGGAAGAATGAGGTGGACATCTATGATATTCCCATTGCCATCATCACAGACCAGTATTTGGCGTACCTTGATCTGATGCATTCTTTAAACATTGATTTCGCAGGAGATTTTCTCCTATTGGCTGCAACGCTGGCACAAATCAAATCAAGAATGCTTTTGCCGGTTCATGAGGAGGACGAAGAGGAGGAAGACCCCAGGCTGGAAATTACGAAACCACTCATTGAATATCTGCAAATAAAATCAGTTGCCGAAGAACTAGGCCAACGACATCTTTTAGGAGAACATATTTTTGTTCGCCCCGTGATTAAGGATGAAATTCCTGTGGATGATGAAACGGACCTGATAAAGGTCGGCCTCTTTGAACTTATTGATGTGTTTCAGAAGATCCTTGCGAATTTGTCACCGGATCATCGTGTCGATCTGACAACCGATCGAATTACACTGAAAGAGAGGATATCTCAAATTGTCGATATCTTAGAAGATAAAGGCTCTATTACCTTGGATGAATTGTTTGAAGGTGCCAGGGAGAAAAGCGATTTGATCGTCACTTTTTTGGCCATACTAGAAATGGCAAAACTGTCTCTCATCCAAATTGCCCAACATACCCTGAGCGGCATCATTCGGATCTTTTATCAATAATAACGCCATATCTAACCCGGTCACCGCCATAAATGAACGATTTAAAAAACATTATTGAAAGCCTGCTCTTTGTTTCTGAAGCCCCGCTTACGATCGATCGCATAAAAGACGTTCTGGAAACCGTTGAAGCCAATGAAATTAGAGAGGCCGTAGCAACCCTTACAAAGGAGTATCAAGAACGTCAGGGGGGAATTATACTCAAGGAAGTGGCAGGCGGCATCCAAATTCGCACCCGCCCGGAATATCATGAGTGGATCAAACGCCTGTTAAAGCCAAATCCACATCGACTGAGCAAAGCCGCACTGGAAACGTTAGCCATTATTGCCTATAAGCAACCAATCATTCGAAGTGACATCGAACATCTAAGAGGGGTCGATAGTGGCGGCGTCCTGAGAATGCTGATGGAAAAAAAATTAGTCCGCGTCCTTGGCAGAAAAGAAATACCGGGACGTCCCTTAATTTATGCCACCACCAAACGGTTTTTAGAGGTGTTCGAGTTAAAGGATCTCAGGGATTTGCCGTCCCCCAGAGAAATTGAGGTCCTAAGTGATTTGCCCTCCCACCTGGAGAAAGCAGATGGTTACCAGGAAGCGTTGGCATCTGATCCTCCTGACCTGGATTCTCCTGATAACGAACCAGAGCAAGACCCAAAGCAAAAAGGTGATGTGGAAACTGACCCGGAACCAGATCCGGAACCAGAATCTAAAAAAACTTCTTGACTTGGATAGGGTTTGGTCAATATAGATTGTCTGGTTTTAAACATACCCACAGGGGCGATTAACTCAGCGGGAGAGTGCTACCTTCACACGGTAGAAGTCACTGGTTCAAACCCAGTATCGCCCACCATAAAAATCAAGGGGTTACGCTTTCACGCGTTGCCCCTTTTTTGTTTCTGCTACCATTTTGCTACCGGTTAGACAAATACGCCGCGAAGCACGAAAAATAGACCCACCAAATAAACTTTGAAAATCGAGGAATCCACATTGACGTTGATTAACTTCGCCTGTCCTCTTTGTGATTGTTGTTTTTCAGAACGCATTGTCCGGGTTGACACACAGCCATCATCTGCGTGGTCGTATGGGAAATCTATTACAACAATTGACAAATGGCACGGCTGGGGATTAATCTTAACAATAGGTGCCCTCCTTCATTTTGCCCCAAAAATATTCTGACCACCCTAACTAGGAGTGTATGATGGCAATATCTGTTATGATCCAAAGAACATTTAAAGACGAGGAAATAGCAGCCAAGCTTTCTCCCCTGATTGTGAAGCTCAGATCTTTGGCCACCATCCAGCCCGGTTATATCACGGGAAGGACATTCCGCTGCCTGGATTGTCCTGGTGAATACCTGGTTATCAGTACCTGGAATAGCCTTGACGACTGGAATCGTTGGCTAAACAGTGAGCAACGTATGGCGCTGCAAAAACAGGTCGATAGTCTGCTGGGGGAAAAAACTCTGTATCGGCTTTATGAGCCCTTGGTTGGTGGAATTATACCGGAATTTAAAGGGATGGCTGGATAAAAAAAGCGATTAAGGGTCCGGGACCTAAACACTGTACGTCATTGAGCCACAATGAAGGCTGCTGGATCGAACTTACTCAGATCAGCTTCGGTGCAAAAGGTTCGAAGGCGGTTAGCAAAGAGCCGTAAACGGCTTTTCCATATTGATATTACCATTACAAAAAAAGGAGGATAAATTTGAAAGTTATTGGATTTAACGGTAGTGCTAGAAAAAAAGGGAATACAGTTTGTGCTTTGAACACAGTTTTTGCCGAATTGGAAAAGGCCGGTATTGAAACGGAGATGATTCATGTCGGAAAAGAAAAAATTCAGGGATGCCTATCCTGTTTTGGATGTGTGGAAAAACAGGATGAAACTTGTACGATTAAGGACGATCCGGTGAATGAATGGATTCAGAAGATGAAAGGGGCAGACGGCATTTTGCTTGGGTCTCCGGTCTACTTTTCCGGTGTTGCAGGAACAATGAAATCCTTTCTTGATAGAGCGTTTTTCGTTTCCTCGGTTAACGGTGGCCTGCTTCGACACAAAGTCGGTGCCGCTATTGCCGCCGTTAGACGATCCGGAGGACTGCCAACCGTAAACACACTGAATCACTATATCACCTACTCCGAGATGATCATGCCTTCTTCAAACTACTGGAATGTCGCCCATGGCTTCACCCCCGGTGAAATGGAGCAGGATGGTGAAGGCAAACAGATCATGGAGGTTTTAGGCAAAAACATGGCATGGATCATGAAAATTATCGCGCACGGGAAAGAGCGGTTTCCCGCCCCTGAACGGGTTGCTAAAACATTGACTAATTTTATCCGTTAGTAATTCAAATTTATTTATGTTACTAGATCAGTAACTGTTTATCGACAACATCTTAAGGCCTGGCAATGGCAAGCGCTGAACAATTAAAGGCACTGATAAAATCCCATCTAAATGGGGATACCTCCCATTTTTACTCTGTTGCCATGCAGATGGCCGCCCACGAAGCCAAGCTCGGCCATGGGAAACTTGCGCAAGAAATCAAGGCCTTGATTGATGAATCGAAAAAAATATCATCAAAAGCAGATACACTTAATAAGCCCACCCCCATTGCAAAACCACGCGGTGAACTTTCGGCCCTTCTGCAGGCGTCATATCCAAAATTGCGTTTGCCGGATATGGTACTGAAAACAGAAACAGAGGATCAGCTTAAAAGAATTATCAAAGAGCAGCGGCAAATTGTCAAAATTCGATCCCACGGCCTAACACCGAGAAAAAAACTACTTCTCGTAGGGCCTCCCGGGACCGGAAAGACTATGTCTGCAAGTGTACTGGCCGGAGAACTGGGGCTGCCTCTTCTGGTCGTTCGTTTAGAGGCTTTAATTACAAAATTCATGGGGGAAACAGCCGTAAAATTACGAGTTGTTTTTGATGCCATCGCACAATCAAGAGGTGTGTATCTCTTTGATGAATTCGATTCCATAGGGTCGCACCGAGGACAACTGAATGATGTCGGTGAAATCCGAAGAATTCTCAACAGCTTTCTTCAAATGATTGAACAGGACGATTCCGACAGCATTATCCTTGCTGCCACCAACCATCCGGATATTTTGGACTACGCCCTTTTTCGTCGTTTTGATGATGTGGTCGAGTATTCATTGCCGGACCTGCCTTTAATCACAACGCTGCTGAAAAACAGGCTGTCTAGCTTTAAAACATCTCAAATTCAATGGAAAGATATTTCCAATGAAGCGAGCGGGCTCAGCTATGCAGATATCGGCAAGGCTTGCGAAGATGCCATAAAAAACGCAATTATTGATGACTTTGATCAAGTTACAGGCAGTGATTTGCTGAAATTGATAAGGGAAAGGAAGAGGTTTTTAAATAAACAAGGTTCTTTAAATAAACGCCCATAACCAATGTCGAAAGACAAATCCAAAAAACTATCGCATATCCTCCTATCCGGTACGGCCCACTCAGAGGCATATTCCCCTATTCTCTCTCGTGGGAAGAGCATTAAATTACCGCCAAGGCAGAGAGACAATCATGGTCAAAAGCTTTTGCGTCAATTTCGTAATCTACGTGCGGAATCCGATGCCATCATTTCAGAGCAGAAAGCCTTTGGCATTGATGCGGGGAGCGGAATCTATGTCCAGTTCGAAAGTGAACCGGAGTTTGAACTGAAATTCGAGAGCCTTGAGGCAATTAGCAGCGGAATTGAACTTCTTGCCGTTCAGCAAGTTGACAATAAAACTCTGGCAACCGTTTTTATCCCCGAGGGAAAGCTGGACATTTTAACCAGAAAGGTATCTGACTACCTGGAAAAAGACACACCAAAAGGTGACCCTAAAAACAAGAAACTCGTTGAAAGCATTTCAGAAATAAAGAGAGCGGCCCTTGATGCACTCTGGACTGATGAAAGATCACTTTTCCCGAAAGACGATCAAAAGGAAATTTGGTGGGAAATATGGCTGCGTACAGGTGACGATCCCCAAGGTATCAAGGATTTTTTTAGGGAACATGCTCAGGGAATCGGACTGACCGTAGTTGATGAAGAAATACAATTTCCAGACAGAACCGTCGTTGCCGTTCGGGGAACCAAAGAACAGATAGGTAGATCCGTCAGGCTGCTAAACTGCATTGCAGAACTGAGAATGGCCAAAGAAACGACCGCGTTTTTCACCTCGTTGGGTGCAATAGAGCAAGGTGAATGGGTCGATGATCTGCGGGAGCGCACACAATCTCCTCCATTGGAATGCCCAATAGTCTGTGTCCTTGATACAGGCATTAATAATGGGCATCCACTTTTATCAGAATATCTGTCCTCTTCGGACATGCACGCATACAATCCAGACTGGAGCTTAAACGATCATGATGGACATGGGACTGAAATGGCCGGACTGGCACTTTATGGCGATTTGTTCGAGGCCATGCTGGTATCAGGTCCCATATCTTTAGCACATCGTCTTGAGTCCGTTAAAATATTGCCGCCAAATGGAGAGAATCCGCCGCATCTCTATGGCGATATTACTGCCGAATCCATTGCAAGGGCGGAGGTCCAGAATCCCGATAGGAAAAGAGTCGTCTGTATGGCGGTATGTGCCACGGATGATAGAGACCGCGGTCGACCGTCATCGTGGTCCGCCAGAGTCGATAACCTGTGCGCAGGGTCCGATGATGATTTCCAAAGAAATATTTTCATAGCTGCCGGTAACACACCCGTTGAAGATCGGCACCATTTCCCATACAGCAATATGAGTGATTACGGCATCCACGATCCAGGACAGGCGTGGAATGCAATGACGGTTGGTGCTTTTACCGATAAAGGTTCTATTGATTCATCCGAGTATCCGGGTTGGAAATTGGTAGCGCCGCTTGGTGATATCAGCCCCAGCAGCAGCACATCTCTGACTTGGCAAAGGCCATGGCCCCTGAAACCTGATATCGTTTTCGAAGGCGGCAATATGGCTATCGATCCAACGGATGGAACCGCTGATTATATAGACAGCCTTCAGCTTCTATCAACCAGTTCCAACCACTATATCAGATCGTTAGTCCCCACTGGAGATACAAGTGCCGCCACAGCTTTAGCATCAAGAATGGCGGCAATGCTTTTAGCTCAATATCCTGAGTACTGGCCTGAAACGATCAGGGCCCTGATGGTTCATTCAGCAGAATGGACCGAAGCCATGATGGAAAGGTTCAAACCACGAACAAAAAAAGATTACGAAAATTTGTTACGCTATTGTGGTTTCGGTGTCCCGAATTTAGGACAAGCCTTATGGAGTGCGGAAAACTCAGTCACCCTTATTGCCCAGGACTCTTTGCAGCCGTTTGAAAAGAAGGGCTCCAGATACACCATGCGCGATTTAAATATCCACGAGATACCCTGGCCGAAAGAGGCATTGCAAGATATAGGGGATGTAGATGTTGAAATGAGAGTTACACTCTCTTACTTCATCGAGTCGAATCCGGCACGTCGGGGATGGGGGCGTAAATATAGCTACACAAGTCACGGTCTGCGGTTCGATGTGAAAAGGCCATTAGAACTATTTTATGATTTCAAAGCCAGGATCAATCAAAAGGCAAGAGATGAAGAAGGTGGACGTACGGCTGAATCACCAACCGATTCCGAATGGATCTTAGGCCCTAATCTTAGAAAATTGGGATCTATTCATTCAGACACGTGGCGAGGTACTGCAGCATCTCTTGCAGAGCGTGGCTTTGTTGGTGTTTATCCAACAATTGGCTGGTGGCGAGAAAACCCACGGCATCAAAAATGGAATAAACGTGCGAGGTATTCGTTGATTATATCAATTCGAACACCTGAAACGGATGTTGAATTGTATTCTGCTGTTCAAAATGTTATCCAGCAACCGGTTGAGATTGCAATTTCCTGATCTTACTGAACTGGTCGGGGATGTTGGGGACATTCTTTAACTAATCAAATAACTTTTTACATTGAGGACATTCCTTGTAGGGAGTTGGAAACGTTCATCCGATTCTGGGATTTTTCTTGACCTGCATCCCATATATAGCGGATTAAGGGCACTTTTAGGATGTACTAAGTCTACATTCTTAAAAACAATACCCCTGCCGAAGTGGGCCGGATTGGTGGGTTCTATCTATGCTATACCCTGACCTGTTACCAGACTGCTCGGCCCATATTAATCCCGATGGACTCTGCGGTTTTGATCAGCTGGGAGGTTTCCGGTACCTGTCGTACTTTTCCCGCTAAATCTTTTAAGGGGACCAAAACCACATCAGGGGTCTTAAGGGCCACCATGCTTCCAAATTTTCCTTCAGATGCTGCTTCTACGGCATAGCTTCCTAGTCGTGTACCCAAAACTCTGTCAAAGGCAGAGGGAGATCCCCCCCGTTGAATATGGCCAAGCACCGTTGTCCGAACTTCAAGGTCAATCTGTTTTTTTATCCTTTCAGCAAGATACATCCCTACCCCGCCCAACTGGGGCACCCCCTGTAATCGATCAGTGGCCGTTGATAGTGTAATAAAATCCCCTCCCTCTTCGACGGCACCTTCAGCAACCACGATAATGCTGAACGGACTTCCCCCGTCTTTTCGAAGTTGAATTTTTTTAACGACATTTTCTACCTTATACGGTATTTCGGGAATCAGGATGATATGGGCGCCACCGGCAATACCGGCCTCCAGGGCAATCCAGCCTGCATTTCTACCCATAACCTCTAGAATCATCACCCTGTCATGGCTTCGTCCCGTTGTATACAAACGATCCATTGCATCACAGGCCACCTGAACGGCAGTCTGGAATCCAAATGTATAATCTGTATGATACAGGTCGTTATCAATGGTTTTCGGAATGCCGATCACCGGAAGTCCCTTTTGAAAGAATTTATATCCAATCTCAAGAGATCCTTCCCCCCCGATGACAAACAGGCAATCTAATCCCAATTGATGAAAATTTTCTACCGCTTGGTCCGAGAGATCACTGGTTCGGATGTCTCCAGCATCGTCGTATTCCCGAAACGCAAAAGGATTCCCTTTGTTCGTCGTTCCCAGTATGGTTCCGCCCAATGTGAGAATATCCTTCGTCCCGCTTACCGTAAGCTCTTTCGTTCTTCTTGTGAGCATGCCTTCAAATCCGTTTTCAATACCGATGACTTTGGCATTGTGACGAATGATGGCAGCACGGGTAATGGCCCGGATAACTGCATTTAACCCTGAACAATCCCCACCCCCGGTTAGTACGCCGACCTTTTCTATGGTCATGGGTAACCTCCTTTGCAAATGTAAAACGCTAAACCAGAACCTGCCCTTACCGTGAAGGCGGTCGGCCAGATCCGTATATAGGAACAGGCACTTGCAAAGTATATCAAAATTTTTAATATTTCAAATCATTATCCTATTCATGAATTTCTATCCGTCGACAAATTTCAAGCATACCAAAATAATGCGCAATATTGCCTTCCAACGCATTTGGTCAACCGGAATTTATTGCAAGCTTTGAAATGTGTGTGAGTTACAGATCGCCTTTAAAAGGTACAGACGAAAATTCAGCCAAATACATAGATGTTTCTTATATCAGAAAAACAAACGGCAAACGACCGGGAGTCACTTTTTTCTGTCATCCTGGGATATTGGTTTTTCGGCAGCATTTTCCAACCAGAGCAGCGTATCGACATAAGAAATAAATCGCTTTAAATAGTTGGGAGATAAGTTGCGTATTATCATCAGTGAGCGCGTTATCAGCATTTGAGAATTCAGTGGGCCGGGGTTTTCCGGTAATTTTCGAACAGCGTCCGACACCAACTTGTCCGAGTAGTGCTTGGCCCATGTTTCTCTAAATAATTGATAGCTTTTTAGCTCTGAGACTTCGTTGCGGTGGGGTGGATCCGCATTTCTCCCTGCAGAGTTGTCTGTTTCATGCAGCATTTCATCTTCACGCCGGTGTAACAGCGCTTCAAAGGAGGTGTCGTTATTTTGATGAAATACAGGTCGATTTTCTCCTGAAATTTGTTCAATCAACAAACGCAATGGGCTCCGGAGGCTATCGCGCTGGAAGATACGTGCCATTCGCTTGAGGCCGTTAAAATCCTTGGCGGAATAAAGACCCTGCAGCGGCTCTATGGCTTCCGGGTAGGCTGAAGCCATATATTCCATAAGATCTTCCGCCTCTTTTTGTGCCTGGTCAAAGCAGCTTTCATAGTCGGCAAGGGCGGTAACGGCTCTTTGTTCCAATTGCCGACGGACGGCTTCCGGCATACGGACGGCCCTGCGTGTCAACGACTCAATATAGGAGAAACGAACCGGATCAAAACAGTTGACCCTTTTTTTCACCATCGCATCGAGACGATCTTGAAGTGTGTTGCTGCCTGATGTCACGGATTGGTACCTGATTTATAGCTTTTGGAGACCGGGGCAATTTCGACGCGTCTGTTTTTCTCGCGTCCCGTTTCATTTTCGTTGGAATAGGTGGGTTGATGTTCTCCAAACGCAGCCGCAAAAACAAGTGACTCCGGCATTCCTTCCTCGATAAGCGCACGGGTGACCGTCAGGGCGCGTTGGGCTGACAGGTCCCAGTTGTCGGTAAAGTTCCGGTTGTTTTCGTGAACCGGCAAATTATCGGTAAAACCGCTTATCATCAAAAGTTCGTCGGATTGATCGAGGTAGACCCGCAACGGTTTTACCAGAGACCTCAGAAGCTCGCGCCCCTCCGGCTGCAGCTCCGCCGAGTTTAATAAAAAAAGAATACTGCCACTAATCCCGATACGATGATCTTTCAGGGAGATGCGGCCCTGTGCCAGGGGATCCGCCAGGACATTTTCCAACTGGATACGGCGCTGTTCTTCAATTTTGCGTTTAGCGATTTCATCCTGTAGGGAACGGGTAAGGTCAACCTGGAATCCCAATGTCCACACGAGCAAAAGTACAAATACACCGACAAGGCCGGACATCAGATCGCCAAATATTGCCCAGACGGGCGGTGTATGGGCCTGTGATTCTTCCAGCTCGTTCATTTCCCGTCCTCAAGTCTCACATCGATTTCCGGGCGCACTTGATGCATCTGTTCAAAGAACTCCTTCTGGGACAACATGCATTGATCGATGATTTCCCGGGCCTGGGCCACGTAATACGCCAGTTGGTCATCGCTTCTGCTGGTTACTTTTTCAAGTGCCGCCTCAATACACGCCAGGTTTTCAACCAACGTGTTATTGGACTGAATAAATGTGCTGACCGCCGTCCCGAAGGTATCTCCCAGACCGGCCATTTCAACCGCACTGACAGCAAAACGATCCGCCACATTCACAAAATTGGATGTTTCTTTAGTGACGTTTTCAGAAAAACGGTTGCTGATCTCGGCAAACATACGTTCGGCAGCGTGAACCACCTGCTCAATCCCCTCATTTTGTTTTTTTACCGTCAATGTCAGCGTTTTGGATAGCGAATTCAGCTCATTTACCATACCCCGCCGGTCTTCCAGCATTTGGTTTTCGCGTTCGGCGGCGGTTTGAATGCGACGCGCTTCGTCCTCCCTCAGCGTTGCAAGTTCGGATTTCAGTTCGGACGTAAGGGTATGCATTCGCTCCCTCTGATGTTCAGTCCATTCGGCTTCAGTTTTTATCCGGTTTTGAATCAGATCTTCGGAGGATTTGAGAAGCTCGCCTGCCGTACGGTGAATCTGGTCGCTGAAGGTCTGAACGTTATTTTTCAGCCCCAAAACAGCCGCCTGCAATACATCGGTGATGTTGCCATGCGCACTGAATATTTCGGCAAGGTGAGACGACGTTTCCTTTTGGGATTGTTCGAGGGAATCCGTCCAGAGACGAAGCCGCTTTTCATCCAGATTTTTTTGTTGATCGATTGATTCGTTGATCTCCCGGCTAACCGAAGAAAGCAGTGACGTGGCCATATGTTCGAACTGTTCCTTGAAGCTTTCAAAGGAACGGTCCATTTTACCGGCCAGGCCCTCGGCAGTCTGCTTTTGTGCGTCCAGACCCGACTGCCACGTTTCAGCCACCGCTTGTGATGCCGATGAAAACGAGATGGAAAGGGCTTCCAGTTCTTCTGTTGTTGCACGCACTGTCTGCTGATGGAGGGTCTTTGTCTCTATGGTGATCTCTTTGATGGCTTCCTGCAGCATCGGCTTGATCGTTTCGGCAGCCAATTGGATGCTGTCGATAAGGCTCTCCCGATAAAATTTGTCCATGGAAGCTGAAAAATCGCTGTAAATGGTCTTGACCGAAGTATGAAAACGCTCCTGATTCCCTGATAGACGATCCCCCAGATGATCCAGCTTGTCCACCACGCGGTTTAATTTATCGGCCAGTTCGGGGAGTGCTTGGGTCTGATATTGCAACGCCATAAACGTCTTCTGCTGTTGCTGGGGCAGGGAAAAATGTTCGAATTCGACGGCGGTTCGGGTATCAAGATGTCTTGTCTCCATGATCCGATCTCGCCGACAGAGGGTGGACATCAGTCCCAACATGGCGGATGCGGCAACACCGGCCACGGATGTACCGAATGCAAGACTGAGTCCTTTAATCGGCGTTGCAAGGCCAATTCGAATGGCCTGAATTTCAGTGGTGCCTTCGAGTGCGGTAACGGCACCCTTCAACGTATCGACCATGCCAAGGAATGTCCCGAGCAGTCCAAGCATAACGAGCAGTCCAACCAGATAGGGGGATAGAACAGGGGTCGGCAAGCCTGCACGGTCACCTTCGATCCGCATACGGACGGAATTTCGCAGCGAAACGTCCAGATTGTCGAGCCAGATGTTTAGGTCCTCAATTTTGTCCTGGACTTTTGAAAGTGCGCGATGGAGTGTCAACGTTGCGTATCGATATTGAACCAGTTCAAAAACACCGATTCCATAAGCGATGCCGATTGCGACGATGACAATAAATGCCGGGATATTGGTGGCCATGAAAACAGAACCCATCCAGACAATTGCAATCGTGCCCAGCACGAAGGCGACAATAAAAAGTATTCTGCTCACAGTTTGGTTTTTCTCCGGTTTAATTAAGGAAAACATATCATAGAGACATTTTCAAAGGTAATCGTGAGGGAGTGTTTCAATCAATCCTTGGATGGGTAATAACCTTGCTTCAAGCTCCGCAAGAAGTATTTCTTGCATTTTTTTACAAAAATTGAAAATCCAGCCATTCGAACTCATCCATTTTTTCAAATCGGCGATGGTTATTTTTTCAGACAGCTTTTGTTGCTGTTCATTAAACAGAACTCCAAATTGCGCTTCAAGCAAGTCCGGAACAACGGAAAAGCAGTCCCCTGCATATTTTGAAAGCATGTTGCTGAACAATTTATCAAGTTTTGTAAGACAGGCAAGCTCGCTTGAAAGGTCAGAGAGCACATTGTGGCAATAAATTCGAAGACGCTGGATTCCGGCCGCCATGTCTCTCTGGCGGGCGGCATGAAATTTTCGGAAAGGGGCGAAAACCTCTGAATGCAAAGGGCCGGACGTATGATTTGAGCCCAGACGTGAATATACCAGTTCAGGCGTGGGAAGAGGGTTTGGCACTCGCAGGGATTTGGGAGTGAAGCTCGTGGCAATGGAATGCACCAAAAGCGTCCGGGCCTTGAAAAAATCCTCTTTTATTTTTTTTACCGTTTCGATCGGAATATTCGTAGCGCCAAACTCGGAGGTTGAAAATGTTTCATGCGCAGTTCTTAATGAAATCTCGTCATGTAAACTTGTGATATCACTTATTCGATCGATAAAGTTCTGCTGATGCATTTTGAGGTTCAGGGGGGCGCTTTCAGCCAATATGTGCACTAACCTGGTATTTTTGAGTGACATGGTACACGTGTTGGTAATTGGTCGATCAAAACTTTCTTTTTCGAGGCCCTTATGCCAGTATTGCTGTGGGTTTTCAAGGATAAAAGAGGGGAATCGAAATCCTGTAACAGCAATTCCAAGGGGTTCCCGGTGAACAGAAAAACAAAAAGGCAGCGCAAATGGTCCTGCCTTTTTGTTTCTGATCTTTTTGTTTCTGGTCCATCGGCTGAAAATCTAAAGCATGCCGTTTGGATTTTGGGAAATTTTCGGCAATGTTCGGGTTTGGTTTCATGAATCCTGCATAAGAAAATCACAGCTTTTTTGTCGTTACTTGGCAATTAAATATCAATATGACAGGTCCAGTTAAATTATCTGTGAGGGAAGAGGGGAAACGCCGGGGCCGGAATCCAGCGCCTTGTGATGACCAGATGCTTCGTTCACGGCAGGTGGTTACATTCAAATGCAGTGAGAAATTGAGGGATAAGGTCAACGGTCTGTAGTTGTACCCCGGCTCCCTTTACATTGGAAAGCGTTTTAAATAAAATCAAATAATGGGTATTGAAAGAGCACAGACCATAAGACAAGAGATCATAAATTTCCTTGAAAGTGGTCCCATGACGGTGAGGGATCTTTCACAATCAGTAGGTATAATGGAAAAGGATGTTGTTCATCATTTGGAATTCATAGAGAAAACAGTTCGCGCGCAAAAGAAAAGAATACAGATGGAGCCATACCACTGTCTGGATTGTGGGTTTAAATTCAAAGACAGAAAAAAATACAAAAAGCCTGGGAAATGTCCGGTATGTAGGGATGGCAGAATCGCCCCGGCGATTTTATGGATTGAATCTTAGTCCTATAGGTGACCTATGCCAGAGATGAAACATAACCCTAAAGCCGCCTTTTCCCAAAAACTCCCCAGCCCTTGAGTTAATTAAATTTTTTTTCGCACATGCGTAAGGAAAATCAAGCTGGTTCAATCCTAGTATCGCCCACCATAAAAATCAAGGGGGTGCGCTTTCGAGCGTTGCCCCTTTTTAGTTCAGGCGTTCATCCCGCTTAGAAACGCCAACACATTCTGCCCCAAAACGTCATGGTTATAACCACCCTCCAGGATCCCAAAACATCCCCCCTTGTTACGCCTTGCCGCATCTGCCACCCACCGCCCCATCTGCTCGTAATCTTCGGTGGTAAGCAAGCCGCCCCAATCCTCCCGGTGGTTATCAAACCCCGCAGAGACGGCTATCATATCGACACTGGCCGTTTCCAATTCCTGCGCCACCTCCGCCAGGTAGCTCGCCCGGTTCATCCGCTCGGGATTAAAAATATGGATGTCGTTCCGGCTTCCCAGGATATTTACATTGCCATCTCCGTAGTGAAGATCAAAATCAAGCAAAAAGGCAGAGCTGATGTGACCGTCGGTGAACAGGCGCGCCAGGGCGATCGCCATATTGTTAAAATAGCAAAAGCCCCAACAGCTGTCAGCCGATGCATGATGCCCCGGGGGGCGGATAATGGCAAAACTCGGCTCTGACAGACCGGTTTTTGCCGCCTGGACTGCCCCCCCGGCTGATAGCGCCGCGATATCGTAAAGGCCCTGGCGCCGAACGTAATCAATGTGGGCAACCGGATGAATGGCCAGAATATCCTCTTCAGTTGCCGCTGAAAAAGAAACCGGATTGAAATGGCCGGATAGCGCCGTCAGGATCGATTCCATCCGACCGGCAGCAGCTGCCGGATCGGTGGTATAGACTGCATAAAAATCCTCATGGAAAAAGACTTTCATTTGCTTCTCTCCTTTCGCGGATAATTACGCTTTAGGGATATGATGGCACCCCGCTAAATATCAAGATATCTACTTCGCTCCCTGTTGGTGATGTGCGTTCGATCCTCTTCCCATTCCTGTTTCTTTAGGCCCATAAAATTGTTATACAAATTGGGGCCAAAAATCGATTTCAGAAATTCACTTTTTTCTGCCTCCACCAGCGCCTCATAAAAGCTTCTTGGCAGGAACCGGTCATCCCAAACCTTTGTATCGTAATTCCGATCATAAGTGCTTCCCTGGTCAGGGAATCCACAAGGAATCATCTCCCGAATTCCCTGAAGCCCCATGGCCACCAGGGTTGCCATCTGCAGATATACATTCCCTGCCGGATCGGGGCTGCGCAACTCAATGCGGGTGTTTTTCGGAGAATTGGTGTAGGGAACCCTAACCATGGAACTTCTGTTTCGAAACCCCCATCCTCTTATAATTGGCGCCTCCCTTTCAATAACATAGGCCTTATAGGAATTCACAGTCGAAGCCATCACTATTGATGTTTCCCTGGCATATTTTAAGATACCGCCGATAAAATACTGGGCAATTTTGCTTAAATGCTGGTCCGAATGTTCATCATAAAAAAGATTTTCACCATCAGCGTTTTGCATGGAAAGATGGATATGAAATGCGTTACGATTCTGATTTTTAAACGGTTTGGGCATAAAAGAGGCATAGTACCCCCTTTTCTCCGCTACTTTTTGGGTGACATAGGTAAACAACAGGTTTCGGTCTGCCGCAGCCAATACATCCGTGCATTCGAGATTGATCTCGTGTTGGGAGGGGGTCACCTCATGGTGGGACTTCTGGTACTCGATACCGCATTTTTCAAGGGCAGCGACAATATTCTGCCGAACAAATTCACCTTTATCATGGGGTGTCGAGTGAAAATATCCGGCCCTGTCAGAATGAGCACCATCCTCAAATCCCCTTTTCCCGATTAAATCGAATTCGTCCCCTTCCAGCAAAAAAAATTCATGCTCCGGCCCAACGGTAAACGAATATCCAAATTCAGCTTTCGCCTCGGCAACAATTTGCTGAAGAATATGCCGGGGATCTGTACTGGCAGGCCGCCCTTTTTCATTATGAACGTTTCCAATTAAAAATGCGATTGTCTCATCGCCAATGGTCAATTTACGAAACGTTGCGGGATCCGGAACCAGCAACCGGTCACTATGCTCTACCGTTGCGTAGCCGGCAATCGAACTGCCATCAAACCCGACACCCTCTTTTATGATATCGGCAAGTTTTGATTTGTTCACGGAAAGATTCATCAACTTTCCGTTAAGATCCGTAAAAAAAAGCTTCGCATGACTCGCATCATTTAATTGGTCTTCTATTTCGCCAATTTCCAAAATAAACCCCTCTTTCTAAAGTACTCGTGTCTTATTACAAATAAATGCCTAAGGCCTTAAATTCCGAAACAATAGCCCCTTCCCAATCCTTATTGGCTCTTGGGTTGGCAGGACTCGGATGGGTTATCTTCCCGATCGAGACGTTCAACCCTTGAAGCGCCGCTTCGACGCGGGCCGCCGAAAAATTACCGACCCCCACAACCATGCGCGGAGAAAGGTACTGAATCAACCGACGTAATGCGTGGTCGCATGGCGGCTGAAATTTCTTCCGGTCACCCACCGGCAGGTTACTGGGGGGCCGGTTTTTGCCGCTCTGCTCCATAAAGATTAACGGACAGTAGTTCGCCACGAAAAACCGACGAAAAAAAATATCTGGTGTTTGAAAGGTATTTTGTGCCCACCCCCAGAGACGGCGGCCACTGACTTCGCTCCGACGGCATTGGAAACCATCTACCGGTCGCTTGGGATGCTCCACTGGCGGCCGGTCTACTGGCCCCTCAATCTTCAACCAATTTCGTACGGCACCCACCTCACCAAAAGGGACGCCCGTTTGGGCCATGCCCCAGGGGCCTGGATTCATACCCACCAGGACCACCTCCTTGGGCGAACCGCCGTATCGACGCAAATACATCTCATACGGTTTCCGTGCATAGACCAACGGGTTGTAGACGTGAGTAACCCTTCCACCAAACTCCAGCGGCACCAGCGCATCAACCAGTTCATTAATTATGGCGGTATGGGTTCTCACCGATCCGGCCTCCCTTCTTGATTAAGAATCAGACTGCCGGACCGGCATATTTTAATGCAAGCGATGGTTTCGCAACAGGCCCGGAAGCTTGTTATTAAGTAGGACCACCGAGAGCAACCCTCACCATGCATCCTTCCTACTCCAATATGACATCGAAATGTAATTTAGATTGTTACCCAAACGACCATGGCTTGTCAAACTCATCCCAATATTTTGACATTGGGGTTAACAGGCGTCAGTCGGTTTGCAGGTTTTTCTTCTTATACTCCCCGGCCATAAATTTACGGTAGAACTCGAGCCAGGTTTTGCTCTGGCTCATGGTAATGGCACAATAAAGGTATTCCAGCTCCAACCCGTTCTTTAGCGGCATATCATATCCTTTATTGACCGCCATCTTCACCAGCTTGATTGCCTCCATTGGACGTTTAAGCATCTTCCGGGCCAGGGTCTCTGATTCAGGCATCAGCTGTGCGTGGGGCACCACCTTATTAACGATACCAATACGATATGCCTCTTCGGCCGATATTTCTTCAGCAGACAGCAAAAATTCAATGGCATGACGCCGGCCCACCAATCTTGGAAGCAATTGCGTGGATGTCCCACCGGGACAAATACCGTTCCGGACGTCGCCCTGCGCGATACGGGCAAGATCTGAAGCAATCACAAAATCCATGGCATAAAGAATCTCCGGCATCCAGCAGGTACCATTCACCGCTGCGATCCAAACCTTTCCCGAATTCAGGATTGTCTGGCAATGGCGCTGGGTAGGGATCTGGTATTCGCTCGTCAACGCCTCAAGAAATCTATTTTCCATGAGCAGCTGAAAACCTGGATCGCCCCCATAAGCGCCCTCGTCTTCTGTTCCGGGATAGGACGAAATATCATCGCCGGCACAAAACGCCTTTCCCCTTCCGGTCAGAATAACGACCCGAATCTCCCGGTCCTTTTCGCAATCATGGATATGATCATCCAGCAACGCATAATCTTCCCATCTCAGAGCATTCATTTTTTTGGGCCGGTTGAGTGTTATATAGGCAATCTGATCACGTTTTTCCAATAAAACCGGGGTTTCTTCTGTGGTCATGAGATCTCTCCTTGTTATCGGTTGTTTAGAATTGCTTCAACACAGTGTTTCGCCGAGTTTGCCGCCGCACCAATACCCAGCCCACCATTGTGATATGCTGAATCCCCGCAAAAATAGAGGCCTTCGACCCCGGGGGCTTTTCCTGGCCTTTGCTCTCTTGCCTTTCCCGGCATTTTGATGACCGCATCAATGATCCGTTGGACCCCCGTGGCCTTCCAGATGACATTCTCCTTAAACTCCGGAAACATTACATTCACTTGCCGGTCTACTTCTTTAAGGTAATAGTTGACTTTTTCTTCATCCTGGGTTTCCTCATAGGTGACCATCGGTGCAAAAATAAACAGATGGGTCCCAGGTGGCGCCACTTGGGGTGCCAGATTGGTCATCTGAATAATCCACCCGAAAATATTGTCCTCTTCTTTTCCAAAATGAAATATTACCGGCGACTTGTATTCGATCATCGATTTTCGGAGCAGTGCCGCAATCCCAATGGAGCATGAGGGGTGCCCCTTGTAGGATTCAATAAGCCCAACAAAATCTTCCGGAAAATGGCGTTTGTCCAGGTAGTTAAATGTATATTGGGTAGGCACGTTACTGATGACCAAAGGGGTTTCAACTTCATAGTCCGTGTTAGTTAAAAGATCATGGACCTTGACCCCCTTTACCCTGCCATTTTCGATCACCACGTCCGTTACCCTTGAATTTACCCGCAGGTCCCCCCCATCCCGATAGATAGTCCCCAGCAACGCATTAAACAGGGTATTCATGGCGCCCTGCTTTGGATAGGCATTGATCGTTTCAAAATCAATATTGATCATGTCCTTTATCGTAGAGATCCACTCCCCGGCGGACATCCACTCCAAATTCGGCGTGGTAAAGATCCAAAATCCGGTAACATGGATATATCGCTGAATTCCCTGACTCTTATCCTTCATCCAGTCGGCCACGGAGATATTGTCAAACCGGCAAATCTCTTCATAGGAGGTATTGTTAATCCAGTCCATTAATTCGATGAATTCAACTTTCTCCTGGGCAGTAAAGATGCTGCAGTCGAGAAGGTTTCTCAAGGTGGTGGCAATCGGCTCATACCGACCGTTCCGAAGGTAATAAAAAAATTCTTTATCTTCGTAGAGTTCCACCGGCTCTCCCTTGACGTCCAAAATGGTCGTGTAGAAAGGACATTTTTCTCCGTAAAGCAGCGTATGAATCCCCCGATCAACCACTGTGTTGTTATGGTATCGGGACCGAGATCTCCCCCCGATATCCGGGGCCATTTCCAACACCAGTGGTTTGTACCCTTGATAAGCCAGCCTGGCTGCGCTGCAAATTCCCCCGGCACCCGCACCGATAATGACAACATCTCTAACCTCTTTCATAATTTTCTCCTTTTTGGTTTTAGTACAACGGACATGGATCCTTCATAAAAAGGGGAGGGATAAACGAAAACCGAAAATTTTTTTGGGCTCCCGCAAAATTTTGCGGCCCGAAGGCGTATTTTGATCCCAAAGCCTCTTTTATGGTGATCAAGAATGCCCCATTTATGGTAATGCATTTCAGCGATGCGCTACGTACTTATGACACCCTCTTTTACAAATGCGGTATGTTAAAAAACCGCTTGGATCATGTTTCTTAAAAAACGGTCCGGCTCAATATCGTTTAAAAAGCAAATAGCGTACCAGGAAGGGACAAGATAGCATGCCGCGACATGCCAAACATTAATGCTTATAAAATCATAAGGTTAAACTCGATAAAAGACGTGGCATCATGGTATGACAGAAAAAAAGCAAGGTGATATGCCCGCAAATTTTTGCGGGCATAGGTTTTTGGCTGCTCGCAATCTTATACAGGCCGTCGAATATTGAACTTCCGAACATAGTATCGAAAATTGCTTCCTGACATTCCCAGCGACCGGGCGGCGCCTTTCGGCCCCTCGATAACCCAATTGCTTTTTTGAAGTGCGCAGAGGACCTGCTCATGCCGAAACTTGACAACCGCCTCCTTAATGGAACTCGATTCATTGTGAATCGCGTAGCCCGCAGCAGGCTGTTCGATACGGAGGCGTCCGACGGGGCTCGTAATAACAGCCCTTTCAATGGTGTTCCGCAATTCTCGAATGTTCCCAGGCCAAGAATAGGCTTGAAGCGCCTCTATGGTTTTAACCGGCACTTTGTCAAATTTTTTCCCAGCCCATTTTGCATATTTATCGACAAAGTAAGCAACAAAAACAGGGACATCTTCCAATCGCATGCGCAGTGGCGGAACAACGATGGGGAATATATTCAGGCGATACCACAGGTCCCGCCGGAACCGTCCCGCAGCCACCTCTTTTTCCAGATCACGGCTGGTGGCAGCGATGATGCGAGCATCAGTTCGGATCGTTTTACTTCCCCCAACCCGTTCAAATTCTCCCTCCTCAAGGACGCGGAGTAATTTGGCCTGCTGTTCTAACGGTAGTTCTCCCACCTCATCCAGAAAAAGAGTCGTTCCCTTCGCAGCCTCAAAACGGCCAAGCCGCCGGGTGGCAGCACCGGTGAAGGCACCCTTTTCATGCCCGAAAAGTTCACTCTCCACAAGTCCCGGCGCAAGCGCCGGACAATTGACCTGCATCAGTGGCCGATCCCGAAGCCGGCTCGCGTTATGAATCGCCCGTGCCAACAGCCCCTTTCCGGTACCGGTTTCTCCCAATAAGAGCACAGAGGTCCGAGTAGGGGCAACCTGCTTTACTTTCACCAAAATTTTTTTTAAGGCATCGCTTTTTCCGACAATACCACTAAAACTATGTTCAAGGTCTAAATCAACCTCCTCCCGCAGATAGAAATAATCGGCCTCCACCTGCTGTTTCAGCTCCTTAACTTCTTTTAGGGCCTTCTGCAATTTTTCCTCTGATTGCTTTCGCATCAGGGCATTGATGAACACTTCCCCTAAAAGCCGTAGCCGTGGAATCAGATCTCCAGTGAAAGATTGATAGTCCTGGGTCGTAACGATATTGATAACCCCCCTGACCGATCCAGCAAACCGGATGGGAACCGCTAGGGTGGATTTGACATTTCGATCCAATGCAAACCGCTTCTCCCAAATGGTTCCCTCCGGACTCTCGCCTTTTAATTGCCAAGCAGTGGCTTCTCCCCGGTTCCACCTTCGAAAAATGTCTTTGAATTTTTTTGCATTCACAGTTGGATTTTGATGCAACCAATTGACAAAGGGTCGGTTCAACGCCTGGGTCTCATCAAGAAACCATATGAGGGCCCGGGCCTCTTGAAATGGTTGGGTATTATCATCGGCCACGTAAAGGATGGAAACATCAACCCCAAGGGCCTTATTCAGTCGTTCAAAATCCTTTTTCAGGACCTTCTCCAACTCCGGAGCCGGCAGGTTGATATAGGTAGCAGATATTTCAGATAAAAGCCGTTCGAACTGTTCAATTTCCATGATACATCCTTTGGTTTCCAAAAGACTATCACCGGTATTGGGTGTCATCATACATTTAACAGAATTGAGCAGGTATGTCATCCACCAATTGGGCAGAATGAATCTCAGGTGGGGATGGCAAACAGGCAAACCGCTTGGTTCTATAGCCAGAGGAATGGCATCGAACGGTAACAGATTGATTGAAGTACTGCGCTAGCGTTGGAGCTAAAAGAGGACCCCTCTCCATTCGAGGATAATCATGCCAACAGCCATTATGCCCGTAAACCCAGCAAAGAAATAGTCCTGGTGCCCGGCGTCGAACTCATAGAAACAGTAAAACTTTCCCTGAAACCCGCGACATAGCATCGCCTGTTGAACTCGCCTGGCACGTTCCGATGCCCGGATAAAAATCATCCCGATCATGTAGGCGTAGGTTTTGTAAGTATGAAGATTGGTTCGCGGCTGAAATCCCCGTATTTTAGCGGCCCGAAAGATTCGCTGATACTCCTGCTCTATCACAAAAATATACCGGTAGGTCATCAAAAGCAGATGCACCAACTTCTCAGGTAGGCCCAGACGATGTAAGGCATGTCCCGTCGTTGACAAAGGCATGGTGGCCGTGAGAGCCGTCAATGCCGATAGAATTGAAAGAAGTTTTAAGGACACTTGGGCCGATAGATGAAGGCCCTGAGACCGGACCGCAATCGGACCGAGTTCAAACACGATGTCTCCCCCACCGGTAACCGGCAGAACGAGCCAAAGAAAAATCAGAAACCAGGCTACCCAGAAGAGTTTCTTTACAAAAAGCGCTACGTTCAATCTTGCAAGCACAACATAACACAAGGCCACCGGTAGGGCGCCCACAAGAGTCGGATAGCTGTGAGAAGACGCCACAATAAGGGAAAAAACAGCAGCCCCTACAAGTTTAAACCGGGGGTCAGTCCGGTGCAGCCATGAGTTTCCGATGGCGAAGGGTTCTTGAATCATACGGGTCCGATCTTAAGGCGACTTGATGCCAGCCCTTTTCTTAATTTCAGTCAGACAATATTAGGGTCTACCCCCGTCGGCCTTTTACATAGGCAACAACGCCAAACAATCCGAGAATATATCCAATCCCGCCGAAGACGTCCGTTAAGGAAGGGGCCTGGGTCTGTTCCCTTAATTCATTGAGCTGCCGCATGATTGGCGCAAGCTTCTGATCGAGAAGCGCTTCAAAATTCTTTTGATCGGAAATGGAAAGCGATACCGGTGCGACCGTTTTTCCTTTGTCTGTTTGTACAGCGGTCGCTACAGTCTTTGCTTCAGGTACCGAATCCGTTTCGATAGGACTACTTCCAAAGTCTTCCTTTCGCACTGTCCACTCCGCCTGATGTCCCATACCGGCATGAAGAACCAATCGTAAGTCCGATTTGACCGGCGCTTTGAACGTAAATTTTCCTGACGGGTCTGTTTTCCCCTGCAGTAACTGGTTTCCGTCCAAATCATAAACATCGATGATGGCATCTTTCAGCTCTTTTCCGCCACCGACTTTGCTTTCGGTGTGCACCTGGTCCCCTTCCACCCAAGCAAAAATGGTAACCCGGTGGCAAACCCCAATGCTTGGAAGAAGCAATATGGCAAAGGCCACATATGACCATCGCCAAAATGCGACACGTCGAAAACCATTCTTCCGATGATATTCTCTCATAGTTAATACCCGTTATTCAGCAATGAAGGCTGAACCTTCTTAATAAATCCCACGCAAAAAGCGGTAATCACACCCTCAATCAACATCAATGGTACATGGGCCAAAATGGCGAGTTTGGCAACTGGAATAAACTGACTTTCAGTCGTCACAAGGGCAAGCGCCATGAATAAGGCCCCTAAAAAAACAGCCACCGCACCACATGCAAACATGGCAGTCCAGAGGCTGAGAGCGTGATGGTTAATAAAACGCCCGAACAAATAATAGCAAATCACCGCTGGACTTGCCATCACCACAGTATTCACCCCCAAGGTGGTAATACCGCCGAATTGAAAAAAAACGCATTGCAACACAAGTGCCACCAGTATGGCCGGAAAGGCGGCCCATCCGAGCAGCAGCCCCACGAGGCCGTTTAAGATGAGGTGAACACTCGACGGCCCGATCGGGACATGCACCAGGGATGCCACAAAAAAGGTGGAGGCCATAAGTCCTACCTGTGGCATCTGGTCATAGTCAATTTTCTTTAACCCAATGGCTGTGCCGGCAACGGCAATCGCCGCGCCGGACAGCAATACTGGCGCTGATAGGATGCCTTCACTGATATGCATAAATTTTCCCTGATACTAGAATTCAATGGCAAGCTGGGCCGTTACAAGGTTTCTTTCATCCTCATTTTCAAACTCGCCATACAAATACTCGAGTGCCAACGACGTGTTTTCAAAGATGCTGTAGGAAATGGTGGCGCCATATTGAATCTCCGGCAACAAATCCCCCAGGTCTTGCCCCCCTTCACATTTTATGGCAGCCTCAAGCGCATCGGTAATAGCGGCGGCGACCTCGACATTCCATGTGATCGGTTTGAATTTCTGGCCACCATCAAACGTCAGTTCGCCGGCTTCAAATTCATCCAACGCCCCTAAATATTCAGCCTCGATAAAAAACCGATCTTTTATAGCCGCACTTATAAAAGCGCCGAAACCGGCAACACTGTCCGACACATCACCGTTTGCAATCTCACCTTCAAGGCCATCGCTGTCCCCGATATTGGAAATAAAGGAGCATCCCATAGTAATACCGATATCAGGCATATGCCCTTCCGGCAATGTAAATGTTGCATTACCAACGAAGCTTTTGATGTGATCGTCATCACCCGTTTCATCAATGTCTCCATTGAATACTGCCAGGCTGAGATCCGCCCACGCATTGGCAAATCCGATCTGGACAGCGCTTTCACGGGTTTCCCCAAGCTCAAGGGTCAGGGGATCACTGACGAAATGGCTCTCAAAGCGACCAAAGGGCACATACATCTTGCCCGCCGTCAGGTAGAGGGGGACAACATCTTCGCCGTCGAAGGTAATGTAAGCCTCATCCAGATCTACGGGCTCCGTGTCATCCTCCTCCCACAGCAGCAACACATGACCTTTGACATGCTTCGTAATGTCCGCATCAATCCCCAGTTCAACCGTGGCAAGGGCAATGTCACTCGAATCTTCATCTTCCGCGCCCGGCGCAGCAAACTTCATGTTTTCAAACCCAGCCTCCACTTCGACCACGCCGCTTACGGTTATGTTATCCCCCCATTTTCCAAGACTTGGCGCAGCGGCCACCTTTTCCTCAAGCTTGCGAACTCGTTCAGGAATGCCGCCGGCATCCTGTACCGTATGTGCTTTTTCCGCATCCGTTGATGGTGCCTGGGAGTCCTTAAGCTGAGCCTCGAGCGCTGTCACCTTTGCCTTTAATGCTTTTAGCTCCTGCAGCAATTCCTCGTTGGACATTTTTTCGGCGAACACCGGAGCAGCAATCAGCAGGCCCACGCAGAGTATCCACACTGTTTCAATAATTCTTTTCATTTTCGATGTTTCCTTTCGAATTCGAATTATTTAGGCCACTCCTGAAATTTCACCCAAATAACCGCACCCAGTTCAACCCCTTTTTTCTCGCCATCCTTTTCAAGTGTAAAGTCAGCTTCATTCAAGGCAGCAAACCCCCACCAGCCAGCCGTTGGCGCCGCATAGGTAAATACGCCGTTGGCATCGGCCTTGATCGTCTGTGTAATCATAAATTCAGTGGGGGCCGTTAATTCCCCGCTTTCGTTGTAATATTCAACCTCGACCTCCGAAAAGGGAACCACCTTGCCGTCCAATTTAACAATACCCTGAAAAACGTTTCCAGCGTAAAGGCCGAAGGGTTTTGAAAGGGGTATGATCTCCGTCTTCAGACCCGCCTCTTTGTCCCAACCTTCATCATCACCATAGGCAGCCACCACCGTTTTTGTGTAATGGATAATATAGACATCCTCCGAAGGCTCCCAATAGGGGGTCGGCTCCATATAGAAAATGTATGCGCCGGGCCTTTTCACCGGGAAATCAATCTTCCAGGCAGGATGCGCCATCACCTTGGATTCTTTGAGACTTCCCAACAAATCGGTAGTGCCTTCCCCGGCCACAACGCCAACTGCCTTCGGGCGCTCGAGCGGCATGCCGATGACCTCAAAAGGATGGGAAAAAGAAAGTGTAAGACAAATTGTTCGATTGTCTTCTTGCATGACCATGGTGTCCGATGGCACCACCATGCCAAAATGTGCGACAGATACTGCAGGCATTACCAGTGAAAGAATTACCGCAAAAAATAACCAGTTTTGTTTTGTCATTGTCCTTTTCCTTTCGCTTAAAATAAAAAACCACCAAGGGAGAGCACCTTCTGATGCCTTCGCCTTCGTGGCTGATTTCCTAACGTCACTTTAACTTTTTATTACTTCGCAGGCTTCTTGCCTGCAATTTTCTTCTATTTAACGAAATGTCGTTTGGGTGTCAAACAAAAACGTCATGTGAGAAGATAATTCTTTGCCTTGGCAATTGGCATCTGCCGCCGAATTAATTCGGACAATGCTGTTGCATTATGGCGATAAACGCTGGTGTCTAAGCACGCACGGATGGCAGCGGCAAGACGCTTAGCTGTCAGGTGAACACGCCATATCGGCTGGGGACCAATGGCCAGGGAATGAATTTGATGGGCCCAATAATATTGGTCCAGTATATGGGGAACAATAACCTGAGGAACACCCGCTAACGCGGTGGTAGCGGTGGTCCCGGCCCCTCCGTGGTGTATAACGCCCGCCATATGGGGGAATAGCAATCCATGGGGACAATTTCCGATGCTGAAGCATTTGTTGTTTAGCGGCGACACCCCTCCGTTGCCGAACCCTCCGGCAACAATCGCCCGAACGCCAGACAATTTGATGGCTTCATAAACCAGAGATTGATGTGCCTGCTGGTCTTTTCGGGGCATACTACCAAAACCGATAAACACCGGTGCCGGTCCGTCCGCGATAAATTGCGCCACCACTGAATCAAGCGGACCCGAGTGTGACAGGTGCAGATAACCACTCTGACAGGTATTTTCTCTGACATCGGCCGGCACACCACCCAATACAGGATCTGAGGCCACCAGGACCCTTTCCCCCAGAATATGACGCCAGATGTCAGACACCAGCGAGAGCCCCATAGAACGTCGGTACCGGTTGATCAATAAATTGAAGTTAAAGCGGTCCGTCATCCGGGCAACCTCCCATGAAAGGCGGTTGAACCAGAAGGGCCGGCCATGTGATTTCAGCGCTGGAAACGGATGATGGGCAGAGGGCAGCAACTGGGGGCTAAAAACGATGTAGCGGTAAGGGATACGGTAACGTTCGGCCACGCTCGACAGCCCGAACATCAGGGAAGCCCCCACCACAAGATCGGCCCCCTGGATGACCTGATCGAGGCCATAGAGCTGCTCCTTGATGGCCTGACGGACAAACATATTAAAGGCAACCGCGCTCCCCAGGGTGTGGACCCGGGATTGTTGATGGATGAATGCCAAAACATCCCGGCCAAACGGCAGAAAATCGCATCCTGACGTTTCTACCCAGGCCTTGTTTTCAGGGGATGCCACCAGCGTGACCCGATGACCATCCTGCCGAAGCCCCACGGCCAAGGCAAGCATCGGCTGCACATCTCCACGGGAGCCATATGTGGCAAGAACGATACGCAATCGTGCCTCCTGAAATATCAGGGGTCCAGTTCCGGTTCAGCCTCCGCCTCAACCGAATCAATCTTTTTGGCACTTGCCTTGGCTAACCTGGTTTTTCTGATCTTGGTAAAATATTTTCGAAGATCTTCCTGTGAAAATTTTTCCAAGGTCTCCAGGTTTCTATGATGACTCAGAGAAAGGTCTTTGAATTTTGCTTTTGACAGAAGTTGCTGGACGCCCGTTTTCATTCGCTGCCATGTGCTTTCCCGCATAGCGCTGTCAAGTCGCGCCAAACGGTCCGCATCATCACGGCAGGCCTTGAGATATCGGGGCCAGCGCCATTTCATGAACCAGATAGAAAAACCGGCCAGGGAACTAAGGAGTCCAACCAGGGGAACGATCAGATGCTGGGGCGCTATTGCGCCGGAAATCAGTGAAGGCAAAAAGGCATTGCCGGGAACCCCGGCCACCAAAAAGATGAACAGGTCCAGGGAAAAAAATAAAATCAAGCCAACCCCTAATCCGGTTTTAAGGGTCTTTTTGAGTAGTCCTCGCCCGCCCTCAACAAAACGGTCCATAGCCTCAATGACCATTTTCAGTTCAAAAAGTTTTTTGTCCACAAGGTGCAAAATGTGGCTGATCTTTAACTCCGGTGCCGATAAGATCTTCTCTTTTAGCTGAGCGCGTTCCTCTTTCCAGATATCCAATCCCTCAGCACCCCTTGCCACCTCTGGAGCGAAGGTCAGATAAATTCTGGGGATATCTTTTCGACCGGTCATTTGAGACAGGTTCCAGCAAAGGGTTCCATAGGACCGAATGAGGTCTGAGAGGTTGTCACATTCATCAATACGGCTCATCACAAAAAGAATACGATCTTCTTCCGCTGTCTCGGGCAATGTACTTCGAATGGTGGTATAGGTTTCCTTGATGGTGCCGGCTTTATGGGGGTCAAACATCAACACCACCAGATCAGCCAGCTTTGCGAACTGTCCAACCACTCCGGGAAAATCATATCCGCGACCTTTTTCGGTGACAGAATCAAGCATGCCCGGTGTATCAACAATTGCCAGATTCTGAAGTACATCACTATCAATCTGTTTCATCAGGAAATGGGAAATAAGCTGATCACCATACCCCTTGAATGCGGTAAACGGCAGGGCATCATCGTTTACCAGCATTGCTCCCGGCACCATTCCCGGTCGCTCGCTTAGGTGAGGGGCCGTCAGGACGGTGAAAGAGTCGTCTGTGGGTGCCTGACCGGTGCGCTGGATTTCTTCTCCTAGTAGCTCGTTGACGAGGGTTGATTTCCCTGAAGAATAATTTCCGAGGATAAGCACGATGGGTTTCCACTTCAGTACGGAGTCAAGATCCCGGGTGCTCAGGTTATATTCTTCCAGCAAAGGAAAGAGTTTTTGTTTAACGCGTTTTGTTATTTCCCGTTGCAGTTTCTTTTTAACCATTGGCGTGCTTTCGGCTCAACATATGTTCCGTGGTTTCAGATGCTTCACAACATATCGTTATTGTATCGTATTTTCAATATTTTTCTTTTAAAATATATTCGTTCCCCATTTTCAAATTTGACGGGAAACAGAACCATGCTATTTTAGACGCGTTGCAGATATCCGAATGATCAACCACACGACAATCGTGTCCAGTGGTAACAAAACGAATCCTGGAGTCTCCATGTTGAAAACACCTATCACTGAACTTTTTGGAATAGAACGGCCGATTGTACAGGGCGGCATGATGTGGGTTTCCAATGCATCCCTCGTGGCAGCAGTGGCCAATGCCGGCGGTATCGGCTTTATGACGGCCCTGTCCTTTCCCTCCGCCGACCTGCTGCGACGGGAAATCATAAAATGCCGAAAGCTGACAGGGAACCCGTTTGGCGTGAACCTGACCTTTTTGCCGTCCCTCCGTGCGCCGGACTACGATGCATATATCGATATCTGCATCACAGAGGGCATTCGGTTTATTGAAACAGCCGGCAGAAACCCCGAACCGTATATGGAACGCCTCACGGCTGCCGGCATCAAGGTCATTCATAAATGCACCTCTGTTCGACACGCCGTCAAAGCGGAAGCGATCGGATGCGCCGCCGTGAGTATCGACGGCTTTGAAGCCGCCGGACACCCGGGAGAAGACGATGTAACGTCCTTAGTCCTCGTCCCGCTGACAAGGGATGCCATTTCGGTACCACTGATTGCATCGGGTGGGTTTGCCGATGGCAGAGGACTGGTGGCTGCCCTGGCACTCGGCGCAGACGCCATCAACATGGGAACGCGCTTTCTTGCCACCCAGGAGGCCCCGGTCCACCCAAACGTCAAACAGGCCCTTGTCAACAACGATGAGCGCGCAACCCGACTGATTATGCGAACCCTTCGAAATACCGAGCGGGTGCTTCACAACACGACCGCCGAAAAGGTGCTCGAAATTGAAACCGATGGGAACGCCACCATAGAAGATTTAATGCCCTATATATCCGGTCTTAAGGGGAAGGAAATGCTCGAAAAAGGCCATGTGGAAAGCGGCATTCTGGCTGCCGGACAAAGTGTTGGATTTATAAAAGACGTTCCAACCTGCCAGGAATTGTGTGATCGCATCATCGCAAAAGCCCGCCGGATTGTGCAGGAAAAACTCAACGTCTTTATGGGGGAATGACTGATAGGTCAAGTGGAAACAAATCGATGGCACGCTTATTGCTTCTTAAGTTTTCAACAAAACGTATCGGCTACCCGTTGTGGTAGCAACAAACAGAGGGCTTGTCATCATGTTGATTCAACCGACCGGCAACTTACAATTCACGGCACCGGGTTCACCTGAAAAAAAACCGGCTCAAGTGTCTGGTTTTTCAGATATATTGGCGAACAATAACGACAAAGTGGATTCCACGCTGATAGTTCCAACACCAGATGCCGGAAAAATCGCTCTGGTTCCAAACCAGTTCATCAAACTCGGCACCATATCGTCAAAAAACCCAACAGTGTCAAATTTGCTGATCCGTCACCCCCAATACAAGAAAGATTGCTGGCGCATCATTCACGCCGCCACAAACCAAAACAAACCCTACACCCGTATTCAGGCCGGCACCGACATTTACTATGATCCGAAAACAAGAGAACTGCTCTGGGGGGACATGGTCACAGCCACACCCCCCTCCCCCGTTGAGGCGGCCACAACCAACGAAAAACCGCTTTCAGAACCCGCTGACCTTCCGGGAACCAACGGCCTCTCAACGGCCGTTGTGAAGACGGCCTCTGAAATGAACGAAACAGTGGCACCGGTGAAACTTGATGACAATCTTGTGGATGCCGTTCGACCGATGATCGGCAAAGCCTACGAAGATGTGGACTGTTTTGAGCTGCTCGTCAATGGCCTGTCCAATATGGGGTTCACCTATACCGGTAAAAACGGACTTGGCCGCAAACTGATCAGCATGGCCCGCGACAGGGGGCTTCCGATGAATGCCTATCTGAATGGCGAAGGCCTTGTAAAACTGTCCGGCGACAATGTCTACGAACGCTCTTTCCTGCGGATAAATCATCCTGAACGCGAAGCCTTGCGAACCATAGAAGAACTAGGACCCTATCTAAAAAGGGGCGCGGTTCTTTCCTTTTCCACTGAAACACGCGGCCACACCGGGGTTGTTTCAAGCCGGGATGGAGCCTGGACTTTCATCAATTCGGGCGTTATGGACCACTCTCTGGAAAACCAGCGGTTGCCCAAAGGCGTGGGGGAAGAGGACCTGAAAAAGGAGATTGAAAACTGGTTCAAGCTGGCCGCAAAACATGGTGAGTCGCTGAAGATTACACTGGGCCAGCTTAATGAAAAAAAACTGGCATCCTACTATCAACCAAAGAAGAACGTTATTGCCTGATACAGGCAAATTATCCTGCCGTGCTCAACTCGTCCCGAAGGGCGATTCCCATTTTTTCCAATGTCATGGGTTTTGATAGCAATGTGCCCGCCCCCATTTCCTGAACCGATCGAACCTTATCTGTATCGGCATATCCGCTGGCGATAATTGCTTTTTGGCCGGGACAAATCGCACGGATCCGTTCGTAGGTCTCAGGGCCGTTTATCCCCGGCTCCATGATCATGTCAAGCAAAACCAAATCAACAGAATGGGTTGTCAGATATTCCACTGCCGCCTCGCCACTGGAAACGGCAATTGCCTCATATCCCAATATGCGAAGCATCTCACAGGCAATATGCCGTTGGCTCTCCACATCATCCACAACCAGCACGGTTTCACCTTTTCCCTGATAGTCCGTAATGGATAGGAGAGAAGTCTTATTCGGCGTCTTTGCCCGTGTAACTGGAAAATATAATTCGAACGTGGTGCCCCGCTTATCCGCCGTGATGTTAAAATATCCTTTAAGATCCCGCACTACATTCCACACAATGGCCAGCCCCAGTCCGGTACCACTCCTTCCCATTACCTTTTTACTGTAAAACGGCTCGAAAATCCGCTCGATATCAGCGGATGATATTCCCGGCCCTTCGTCCGATACAGCCAAAACAACGTATTCCCCGGGCGGCACATCCTCATAACCCCTGATTAAATTTTCGACATATCGGTTCTCGGTGGATATGGTCACACGGCCACTGCCCTCAATCGCTTCCACGGCATTGGCAACCAGGTTCATTATCACCTTTTTGAGGTGGGCCTCTGAGCCACTGATGTTTAGCAGGTCAGCGGCAAGGCGAGTTTTGGCAGTTACCGCGATATGGGCCTGTGCAAGCTTTTTATGTTCAGGTGACTGAACATAGTCTTCGATGATGGGGTTCAAATTCAACGGTTCCTTGGCAACGGCAACACCCCTTGCCATTGTAATCATATCCTGTACAATTGCCGCTGCACTGCGGCCTGATTTTTGTATAATTTCGATCGGTTTTCGAAGCTTGCTATCTTCAGGCAAATTGAGCAGCAACAATTCCGGGTAGCTGACGATCCCTGACAGAATGTTGTTCAGGTCATGGGCGACCCCGCCTGCCAAAACTCCCAACGATTCCATCTTTTTGGATCTTTCCAGTTTTTCTTCACTCTCCCGGAGGGCGATTTCTGCTGTTTTGCGAACAGTGATATCAAGCGCTTCCACCACAACGGTCCCCACGTCTCCCTTGTCCGTCTTGGTGGCCGCTATGATGCGATATTCGATCCAGATCCCGTTTTGTTCGTCTTCAACCAGTGACATGCCACCGGTTTTAAAGGTATGGGCGATCTGTTTTCTTGGCAACCGCATTTTCTCTCCGGTTGGAATCTCCCATAGACACATACCGGCCATTTTCTCACGCTCTATGCCAAGCCGTTCAAGAAAGACATCATTGCAATCAAGAACGTGCCCTGCGGGATTGAGCAAAACGATCGCTGCCGGTGAGGCATTTAAGATAGACCTGGCCTTTTCTTCGCTTTCTCTTAAGGTTTTTTCGGTAGACTGAATTTTTTTCACGGCATGCTGCAACGCTTCCGTACGAATATCGACTTTTTCCTCGACAAGTAGCTTTTGATTCACCTGACTTCTGAACAACAACGCAATGAGACCCCCTATGAAAATCGTTATCAAGGCAACGATCCCTGGCTGTTTCGTAATATGCTCATCGATCATTTCATCATTCGCCACGGACACCATGGTCCATTTCCGGCCGGCAAAGCTGAACTCGGTTTTCTCAAAATATTGATTGGCGCCCAGGGAGGATATGAATGCGCCGACATTCACATCTTCATCTGATTTAGGGTAAGGGGATTGGTCATGGGGCTGAAAAACGTCAAGCAACACGGCCGTGCTCTCACCACGCGTCGTATCAAATAAATACAACCCCGTGCCCCGATCTGTTGCATTTGCAACGGCATCGTCAATAAGGCCAGAAACTTTTATCACACCGATTAGAAAGCCGGCGAGCCCATCTTCCCGGCCCGCTGGAATAAAGGTAATCGCATTCCTTTTATACACTGGCGTCACCAATATAAATTCCTTTGGAAACAATGACGTTTGAAATTGTTTTATGGGCGGTGTCGCAATGCTACGGCCGCTTCCCCATGCCTCCCGAAGGACGTCTGCCCATTGGAGATTTGACGCCAGATCAAAACCGATCATCGACTCATTTCCCGAGTGGGGTTCAATATGATAAATCGGGAAATACGATGCCTTTAACGGTGACCGGCATATAAGACCATCGTTGTTGAAAATCGAGAACTGATAATCCTCCATACCTTGCCTGCGGGCGTTCTGTTCAAACGTGTGTCGCTCTGGTTGGGTTACAAGTGGCGCCCATGCCAGGGCCCTGATAAAGGAATTCTTTTTAATGAATTCCTGCGAGATGGTCCCAAATTCGTCCCTTGATACCTGATGGCTTGCACGATAAAAACTCTTTAAAGATTCCAATACTGAAAGCGATTCCGAGTAGACCGCCGCCACCGCCTCGAATCTATGATGCGACAACATCTTAACATTCGCTTCAAGACTCCTTGTCTCTTTTTTCCTTAGAAACACAACAGAAACGCATCCCAGTGAAATGCTGAGCAGAAATATGAATAGCGGCAAGGCAAACCTGTGGCCTATCATTTTGGCACATTTACCCTTATGCACCGGTCACTCCCCCACCACGATATCAACATGATCCATCACCGCAGTCGGTATGGAGATCCCCAGCCGATCCGCTGTATGCTTGTTAATCATCACGAGCCCTTTCTTTGCTTTTTTCACGGGAAATTGTTGAATGCTTTTTCCCTCAAGAAGGCCCAGGGCAATCACCGCTGCCTCACGCCCGTATTCCAATCCCGATTCAACCATTCCGAGAAGCGCACCATCGTCAATCGTAAAATTGAAAAATCCGACTATTGGCCTGGCGCTGTTGGCAACCGTCCACTGCATTACCATTTTCGGCGCCATACTCTCGGTTTGTCCGGTTTGGGTAATTGTATGGTACATATACACCATAATCGCGTCGCTTGACTGTTGAAAAGTTCGGATAGCAGACTGCCATTGGTCAAACGTCTGGGGTTGGCAATAGGAAACCACCTCAACATCCAACCGTTTGGCCTCGCGTTTGATGTATTCAACAGCACCTTGGGAGGTAATGGAATTATCGCTGATCACGGCCAATTTATTGGTGCCGGGAGCAACTTGTTTCAGCAACCTGAAGGTGTCTTCGAAATGCGGCCGTTCTAAGATGCCTGAAACATTGGCGGTCGGATAACCGTATTTTTCGGGCATATTATTTACGCCACAAAAAACGATCTGGGGTCGCACTTTACCGACATAAAATTTTCCGACATATTCCTGAGCATTATCATCAGCGGTGATCACCACATCAGGATCCCATTGGGAGATCACCTCCCGTGCGCGCTTGCCGGATTCTATCTTCCACGCAGGTGATGTGTTACGCTTGGTATCCATATAAATGGTTTCAACCTGTACGTTATGAGCCTTTTCAAATACGATTTTAATGCCGCGGGAAATGGTAGAAACCCATTCATATTCAGGGTGATAACTGTGTATGACAAGGACCTTTTTTGTTACATCTAAACCTGATGCGCCATCAGAACGCACTGGCGATACGGAGATTAAAAAAAATATAAAAAAACCGATTAATACCACGAGAGCATTTGTTGGTTTCATTTTACCTCTGAATAGTGAAGGCCAAATTGGGCCAACAGAGCCTAATAATTTGGAATAATAGAGAAATGATAAACGACACAATCATTACCATATTTTATTGTTAACCCAAGCAAAGGATAAAGGCAACTTGAGGTTTCGTTGATAATCTCTGACTTTGCTTATCGGCAAATTCGGAAAAATTTTAACCTATTTTTTGCAGTGAAGATAAAGGGACGGAAGAGAAGATGCAAGCAACACTTTATTTTCTAATTCTCCAAAAAAGAGGTAGGGTCATTGGAACCAAGCCACGAAGAGGATCCCTGTTGTGACCCACCAGCAAACATGCTGAATCCTATCTGAAACCGGTTGCCGGGCCAACACACTATACCCACTCCCCAAAAAGAGTCCTGCCAGCAATCCGAACAGATGGGCCATTAAATCCGTTCGGCCCCCACCAGCACCCAGCAGCCCCAACAAGGCGATTCCACCGGCCACCGGCAGCCAGGACCGCAGGCGGTGGCCAGGCTCCCGAAACTTACGCCAGAATTGAAAGGCCGATATCAAACCAATGGCACCAAAAACCGCAGTGGAAGCGCCAACAAACAGGTGGTCGGGACCCCGCAAGATCGCGTTCGCAAGGTTGCCAAATATGCCGGACAGCAATATCAGCAGCCATCCGGGGCCGGTCCGAACCACCGAACATACCGCCGTTCCAAAGAGGGCAATCCCGACCATATTCCCCATAAGGTGCAAAAAATCCGCATGTAGCATCAAGGCGGTCACGGCCCGTGATAGTTCACCTTTCAGTATCAGGCCTGTATCTCCCCCGAACGCCGCCACCATATTGTTCTTGGCGTTGTGGTAGTAAATCATCCAGTGGAGCACCATCAGGGCAAGGGCCGCATAAACCCCGGTGTACGTGTCGACAAGGTTTAAAGACGGCGCAAGGGACCGTTCCGGGGAAAGGGAATTTTCCCGAAAATAGGCGGAAATTTTCGCAATTGCATTGTCAGTGTCAGCCTGGCGAACCCAGATTTCCCATCGGGCGTTAGACCGGACCACCGTATAGGCAATTCCGGAAGCACTCAGAATGAGGCCGCAAAGATCCGCCTGTTCGCTGGTCAGATCGGCAAATAGTTTTGTCATCTGCTTTTCGGATGTGGTGGAATCCTTGGACCTGAAGCGATGCATATGGAAAGACACTCCTTTGAGCTGTTTTCAAACACCTGCGGGTCTGGATAGCAAACAATTTTCAACTTAGGAATCGCACACCTTTCCAAAGATACCAGATTGCATCCAATGTTGTCACTATCATTTGTCTAAAAAAGCACGTAGTTAAGCATAGGTCGACAACCGCTGTGAAAGGCTTGTCAGCCGCTGGGTTGGTTTGTCGTTGTGTAGGGCAATTTCAACGGCCCGGGGCATCCCCACCAGAACCACAAGTCGGCACCCCCGTGTCATGGCGGTGTAGAGAAGATTGCGTTGCAGCATCACATAATGACGGGTTATCAGTGGTACGATGACCGCCGGATATTCTGACCCCTGGGATTTATGGACTGAGATCGCATACGCCAGGGACAACTCGTCAACCTCATCAAAGGCATAGGGAATGTCCCGCCCGTCAAAATTAACCAGAAACTCCTGATCGTCCACATCCATGGCGCTGATGAAGCCGATGTCCCCGTTAAACACATCTTTCTGGTAATTATTTTTAAGGTGCATCACCTTGTCCCCCACCCGAAAACCCCTGTATGCCCGATGTGTTGCGGAAGGGTTTCGATTCAGGGTCGTCTGCAACACCTGGTTGAGCTGAATGATGCCCGCTTCGCCCTTATGCATGGGTGAAAGCACCTGAATGTCCCGGACCGGGTCGAGCCCGAAGTGATCTGGGATCAGTTGGGTACATAATTTTTCAATGGTTCGCACAACGCCTTCCGGTGTCTTTTGGTGCAGGAAATAGAATTCTTTACCGGGATCTGCCAAATCTGATGCGGCCAGGTCTGGCATTCGGCCGGAACGAACCCTATGGGCATTGACCACAATCGGGCTTTCCTGGGCCTGCCGAAAGACCTCTTTCAGTTCGAATGTGGGGACCCTTTGGGAGGCGATCAAATCGCTCAGGACATTGCCTGGTCCTACCGGCGGCAATTGAAATACGTCGCCCACCAACACCAGCACCGCCTGGACCGGAACCGCCTGAATCAGGTGATACATGAGCATCACATCCACCATGGATGCTTCATCCACAATCACCGCGTCCGCTTCGAGGGGATTGTCCCGGTTTTTTTCAAAACGGCCTTCTTCCATATGAAACCCCAGCAGTTTGTGAATGGTGGAGGCCTTTCGGTGGGTCACTTCCGAAAGACGTCTTGCTGCGCGCCCTGTAGGCGCCATAAGGCAAATCCGCCGGCCAAGGGCCTCAAAGACCGCGCAAATGGACCGAATCAGCGTTGTTTTACCGGTGCCGGGTCCGCCGGTGATGATCACGTTTCGGTGAACCATCACATTCTCAAGTACGGAAAGCTGGTCGCCAGACGGCTGGATGGCAAGTTTACGGACCACTTCAGAAGCAATTTGGTCAAGGGGGAGTTCACCGTCAGAACCAGTCCGGGGCAGCATTGACGCAACACTTTCCCGCTTCATGATGGCATCGGCAATACCTGATTCTGCCATCTGCAACGGTTTCAAATAGACCGGCGCCATCCCATCGGTGTCGCCATGATCTTCTATCGCCACCATCTGGGAGGCGGCAAGTGTACCGAGCGCAGCATCTATTTCATCTTTTTCGCCTTGGGTAATCCCAGCACAGGACATCATCAGATCATGTTTATTCACAAAAGTATTTCCCTGGGCCATGGCTTTGTCGAGCAAATAGAGAAGGCAGGCCTGGATCCGGCGAAGATCGTCCCGGGCAATGCCCATCCGCTGTGCCAGAGAATCCGCCAGAAAAAAATCGATCTCGTCGATGTCGGTATAGATCCGGTAGGGATCTTCCCGGATAATGTCCACGGCATCAGGCCCCAGGACGGCCAGCACCTTGCTGCAGTGAAAGGGTTTCAACCCATGGGACTGAAGAAAGAGCATGGCCCGCCGGGTGCCATGATGGGCCTGCCAAGCGCTGGCAATTTCGGAAGCCTTTGCGCTGCCGATACCCGAAACCTCTGAAAGTCTCTCCGGCGCGGTGTCCATCACTTCCAACAAGGACGTGTCAAAATGGGCCAACAGCCGTCTGGCCATCTTCGGACCAATACCTTTGATAAACCCTGAATGAAGAAATTTTCGCACGCTTTCGAGGGGATCTGCCGGCAGGATTTGAAAGGAAACGATCTTGAACTGCTCCCCATACTTTTCATGGGTTTCCCATCGGCCCTCCAACCACAACGCATCACCAGGTTGAACCCCCGCCATATACCCCACCACGGTAACCATCCGACGGGAATTCGCCAAGCGCAGTTTGCATATTGTATAGTGACTGGTACCATGGCGATATTGAATGCGCTCGATATGACCTTGCAAACGAATCATGAAACCGGCTTTTGAATTGCGGAATGGAGTTGCGAATGGGCGGCCTTTATCCACTCGACCGCATGATACAGGTCATCTGCAAAGAAGTCACAGGAAGCTTCTGCTGTTGAAAGCGCCGTTCGGGCAGTCATGCCATTTCCCGTTTTCACCAAAACGGCGTGCTTGCACCCTGCAGCCCTTGCACATAGAATATCCTTTGCGTTATCGCCCACCATGGTGGCCTGGCCAAGATCAATCTGGTATTTGGCCTGGGCCTGAAGAATTAGCCCTGGTTTGGGCTTCCGGCAATCGCACCCGTCATCGGGTGTGTGTGGACAATAGAAAATGTCCACGATCCGGCCACCGTCAGCAATGACTTTTTCTTTCATACGCCCATGCATTTGAGCCAGGGTTTCCCTTGTCACCATCCGCCGACCAATGACCGATTGGTTTGTGATAACAATGACCGCAAACCCATGGGCAGTCAATTCACACATGGCCTCGAGACTACGGGGAATAAAAAAAAACTCATCCCAACTTTTGATGTAGTCAGGCGAGTCATGATTAATCACACCGTCTCTGTCGAGAAAGACAACCGATCTGTTTTTCAGTGATGTTTCTTCCAAAAAAGAAAGTAATCCTTTCGTTGAAGTGAGGGGACTGTCCGTTGGCCAGGACGGTCATCCGTCATTCAGCCACAATCATCGCCCCTAAGAATCCGCTGTCGATGAGAATCTGTTCATATTCAAGGGCTTTGCTCAAAGTATGACACAGGCCAACCCTCACCCGATAAAATGTCTGCCGGCCGTCAAAAAAGGGGACGATATGGGCATTTTGATAGGTCGAATCCAGCTTGGCACACAACCGCTCGGCATTCCCCTTCTCTAAAAACGCGCCCACCTGAATGGAAAATATTCCCTTCTCATAATCCACCGGTGTATAGACCTTTTCCTTTTCATGAGTGCCCACCTCCTTGGGTGCCTTGCCCAAGGCCACCACTTCAACCTGCGCTGTTCCCGGGCCAACGATGCCGATCTCACTGGCCGCCTTGTATGACAGATCGATAATCCGACCGCGGATAAACGGACCCCGGTCATTGATACGAACGTCAATGGTCTTTCCGTTTTCCAGATTATGAACCCGAACAAAGGTGCCGAGCGGCAATGTTTTATGCGCCGCACTCATGGCATACATATTGTAAATCTCACCGTTCGCTGTTTTTCGCCCATGAAATTTCTTTCCGTACCAGGATGCGATCCCCCGTTGCTTGAATCCATCCGCGTGCGGAATGGGTTGGTACCAATTTCCCGCGACCTGATAGGGTTTTGGATGCCCGGTCGGCTGAGGTTTCGGCATGGACTTTCCACACCCCTGGCACCACAGCGCCCAAACACAGCAAAGAAGGGGGAGCATCCACCGCCCTTTTTTCGGCCATCCCCCTTCATACCATTTTTTAGGAGACTGCATGCACTGGTTCCGTTTCGATTTTTTTCAAAACAAGCGTCGGTAAAAACAGCTTAAACAGCTTCACCATGATTACTAGTTATCGCTATCACTTCTTTTTAAAACTTCCCAATGCAATCTCAAGCACATTGGTCATTTTATCCGCAAAATGAAATGTCATGTCTTTTTTGACCTTTTCGGGAATATCTTCGAGATCCTTCTCATTCCATTCGGGCAGAATAACGGTCTTGATTCCCATCCGGTGGGCCGCCAGCATTTTTTCCTTGATCCCTCCCACCGGCAACACCTGACCCCGAAGCGTAATCTCACCGGTCATGGCAAGGTCCTTTTTCACCTTTCGATTGGTCATCAGTGACACCAGGGCAGTTAGCATGGTGACCCCCGCAGAGGGCCCGTCTTTAGGGATAGCACCGGCGGGAATGTGAATGTGAATATCGTGCGTAGAGAAAAAGTCATCCGGTATGCCAAACTGCTTTGCATTGCTGCGGATGAAACTCAAGGCCGCAGAAGCAGATTCCTTCATGACTTCACCGAGCTGGCCGGTCAGCGTCAACCCCTTGTTTCCGGGCATGGCCGTTGCCTCGATAAAAAGGATTTCTCCCCCCACCGGGGTCCAAGCAAGCCCTACTGCCACGCCGGGTATGCTGGTCCGTGCTTTGGTTTCGGTGGTAATCCGTTCTGGTCCCAAAAACTTAGACAGGTTATCGACCGTCACGGTCATCGATTTTTCTTTTCCTTCTGCAATATTGCTTGCAACCCCACGACAAACGCCGGCAATCTCCCGCTCTAAATTTCGCAACCCCGCCTCCCGGGTATAGCCGGAAATAATTTTTTTTACGGCACTTATGGTAATCTTTATCTGATTTGCCTTCAGGCCATGTTCTTTTCGCTGGCGCGGGATAAGATACTTGTTGGCGATCTTGATTTTTTCGTCCGCCGTGTAGCCCAGGAGTTGCAAAACCTCCATCCGGTCCCGCAAGGGAGGTGGAATGGTATCAAGCACATTGGCCGTGGTGATAAACATCACCTTGGACAGATCAAACGGCACATCCACATAGTGGTCCTGGAAGGAAAAGTTCTGCTCAGGATCAAGCACCTCCAGGAGAGCAGAGGACGGGTCCCCTCGAAAATCACTGCCCACTTTGTCAATTTCATCCAGCATAAACACGGGGTTTCTCGACTCGGAGCGACGGATCCCTTGAATGATGCGACCCGGCAACGCCCCCACATAGGTCCGCCGGTGTCCCCGGATTTCAGCCTCATCCCGAACACCGCCAAGGGACAAACGGATAAACTTTCGTCCCAAAGCCCGTGCAATGGAGTTTCCAAGCGAGGTCTTTCCGGTGCCCGGCGGCCCCACAAAGCACAGGATCGGGCCCTTGGAATCGGGCTTTAATTTCCGAACCGCCAGATATTCCAAAATTCGCTTTTTGGCCTTTTCAAGTCCGAAATGATCATCATCCAGAACCTTTCGCGCCTTTTTGATATCGAGATTGTCCTCGGTGGTTTCCTCCCAGGGCAACGCCGTCAACCAGTCAAGATAGGTGGATGATACGGTGTACTCAGAGGAGGATGGATGCATCCGGGATAGCCGTTCAAGCTCTCGTTCCGCTTCCTTTTTCGCCTCTTCCGGCATGTTTTTCTTTTCGATTTTGGCCCGATAGTCATCAACCTCCACATTGGACTGGTCGGTTTCTCCCAGTTCTTCCCGAATGGTCTTTAGCTGCTGCCGTAGGTAATATTCCCGCTGACGTTTGTCCATATCCCCTTTGACCTGGCTCTGGATCTTGTTGCCCAGCTCCAGCACCTCCCGCTGGTGGTTCGTCAAACGGGTCACTTCCTTCAATCGATCCTTGGTATCAAGGATCTCTAGCACTTTTTGTTTTTCCTCAGCAGTTGCATTGATGGTAGAGGCGATCATATCTGCCATAACCCCAGGGTGCTGAAGACTCTTGGCCATGGCAACGATTTCCTGTGGCAATCCTGGTGACAGCTCAACCACCCGGGAAAACTGACTCACCAGATTGGCCATAAGAGCTTCGGACTCCTTGTCCTTCACTTCAATGTCCTTCAGGTGCTCAACCCTTCCGATTAAATAATCTTTCCCGGGAAGGTATTCCTTAACCCGAAACCGGCTGAGCCCCTGCACCAAAAGCTGTGCCTTGTTGTCCTGGGTTTTTGCCATTTTGAGAATCAATGCACTGGCACCTAAGGAATACAGATCTTCTTCCGGTTTTCCTCCTTCAGTGGGCGTCTGTTTTGACACCAGTAGGCCAATCGTCCGGTCTTTGGACATAGCCTCATCGATGAGCTTAATTGAGTTGGCCTGCATTACGACAAGGGGTAACACCATTTTGGGAAACAGGGCCACTTCATATAGTGGCATAATGGGCAATACATCTGATATTGCTTCGCTATCTGGAACAACGTCCACACCGGGTTGTTGTGTCATGAGCGCCTCCAATCATATCCTTTTGTAAACGTGCAATGAACCGTCTGTATGAACCGAATAACACCCGTTGGCAGTCGGGTTGAATATAACGGCATCAACCGTCTTTGATGGTAATTTTGCGGGTCTTTTCTATTGCCATTTTGGTCAAACGTATGGTTAAGAAACCATTGGCAAACGACGCTGAAACATTATTTGAATCTATGGGTACCGGCAGGTATAAAATACGCTCAAAGGTACCATATTGAATTTCAGCGAGCCGGTAGGTCGCATTGCGATCTGGCCGAGTACCAAGCCGCCTTCCATGAATTTTTACCGCCCGATTATTGATGTCCACCTCAAGGTCATCCTTGATGACACCGGCAAGTTCAGCAAGAATTACTATCTCGGTGGGGGTTTCGTAAATATCCATGGGAGGTTTCCAGGCACATTCAGAGCAATTAAACGTCGGATTAACCGCTCTGGGTCTGAAAAAGCCCTCAATGGTTTTTTCCAATGTTGAACTCAACTCATCAAAGTCTCCCCCGAATCTAATCTTGATGAAATCCATTTTCGGCTCCTGCTCCAGTTTGGTTGTCGTTATTATTCTTTTAGAACAGTAAAAAAGGTACCATTAAGCATCGAATTTGTAAAGGAAAGCCTCTTGGAAATATTACTATGCAAAATTTTTATCCATCTTGTATTTACGGAAAAACGATCTATTTTAACGTCAAGCCGAATTGTATTTTTCTTCTAAATACCGTATGACCCCCCTATGACATCAGACGTCCGCTATAAAATAATTATCAGCACCCAGTATTTTTTCTATTTCAGTATTCTCGGCATTTTTTTGCCCTATTTTAACCTCTATTGCTACCATCTTAATTTTAGCGGATTCGAAATCGGGCTATTATCTTCGATTCGTTCCGTAACGCTGGTTCTTTTTCCTCTTTTTTGGGGGGCGCTGGCAGATCAATATCAAATCAGGCGCCCTATCTACATTGGCTGTTGCTTCGCCAGCATGGCTACCTGGGCGCTCTACCTTCATTATCAAGAGTTTTGGCCCATGTTCGTCATCACCATCTGTTACGGAATTTTCTTTTCTCCTATTATCAGCTTCCTTGAAGCGATCACCATTGAAACACTCGGCGATAAAAAAACGCGCTATGGAACCATAAGGGCCTGGGGATCCTTCTCTTTTATCATGACGGTCATTGTGATGGGTAAACTCATCGATGCCTCATCGATACAGATCATTGTTTTATGCATTCTCTGTGGGTCCGCCTTTATGGGTCTAACCGGTATCACGATCCCCGGTGTCACCACCCAAAAAAGAAAATCTCTTTTTCTTTCCCAGGCGAAACATCTTTTTTCCCGCAGAATGTATGTTTTTCTAGCTTGCGCTGTTCTGATGCTGATAAGTCATGGCGCCTATTATGGTTTTTTTTCGATTCATCTTGCAAAATTAGGTTACGGAAGCACCTTTATCGGTTTCTCATGGGCCCTCGCTTCTATCGCAGAAATTTTTGTCATGATAAAATCAGAAGCGATCTTCAAGCGATTTTCGATGGAAAAGGTTCTACTCTTTTCCTTCTTTGTGGCGGGGATTCGATGGCTCGCACTCTATGCCGCGACGTCAACAACGGTTATTCTGCTTACACAGCTAACGCATGCCATCACCTACGGTGCCTTTCATATAGCCAGCATACTCTATATTGACAGTCTTGCCCCCAAAGAGGCCAAAACCCTTGGTCAGGCCATAAACAATGCATTGACATATGGGTTGGGCTTAATGGTTGGTTTTTTTCTGAGCGGTCTTCTCTTTGAACCCCTTGGTTCTCACAACCTTTTTTTTCTGAGTGCAGGAATGGCCCTTCTGGCAGGCCTTCTTTTCAGTTTTTCCCTGAAAAACAACCGTCCCATTCATAAGTGCGCTAAATAACGAGGCAGCCCGGTCTCGTCTACGAATATTTCAACACTATATCTTAATAATAGTGAATTACCACGCATCTGTTTTTCTTACGACCTGCCTCGGTTGAATTATCTGAAATTGGCAGGGCCTCGCCAACACCTTTAATTTCAAGGCGTTCTTCTGGAATACGACCGGTTGTCACAAGATAATCTTTTACCGCCGCAGCCCGCCTGACCGATAACGAAAGATTATAGGCGGCCGGTCCCAGATTGCAGGTGTGCCCCTCGATGATAGCCCTTACAGAGGCATCCGACTGAAGATAGGCAACCACCTTATCAAGCTGCGGGGTATAGGCTTCGTGGAGTTTGGCCTGGTTCAGGTCAAATTTGATATAGAGATACACTGGCTCTGTTTTGGTAGCTGCTGGCTCGTCTATGGTTACCCCCGGTTTGGTCAAAGATTTTACCGGGGGAGCAGCCGGTGGCAAGGGGAGACTGACAATCTGAGACACCTTTTTTTTCTCACTCCCGCCAAATTGGAATGCAACGCCGGCCCAGAAAGCCAGATTATGATACCCTTTGTCAAAGCTGAAAAGATGCCGGACATCGCTCCGAAGCGAAATGGCCTTTCCCACAAAGTAATTGAATCCCCCCCATACAGAAAAAAGCTGGAGCAATAACGGTCGGTTAACTCATAATCAAGATTCAGATGGTCACCGCCCATGGTTAGGTATGGCTCAAACTTGCGCTCCGGCCACAGATGATACACCCCATTTACGCTCACCCATTGCCCGTCCACATCTTCATCAATGCAAAGATTTTGGGTCCAGTCAATAAATGGGTGGGTCGCATGCCCGGCGCTGCCAAGAAGCTCCACCCCCCAGTGGGGAGTAATGTGATATTGGAGGCCGATACCATAAACGTAACCAAGATCGATATTCTGTTCGGCATCAAACATATAGCCACCGACAAAGGGCGTCATGGAAACGTGTCCCGGTCGAATCTCTGCAGTCCCCTCAGAGGGGGTCCCCATGAAAAGAAGACCGCCGAACAGTGCCACCATAAGACACTTCGGACCAGCTTGGCGATCCCCCCAAATGTACCTTCTTAAAAAACCAAATATCAAACCGGCTCCCAAAAGAAGCCACAAATCGCCTCTGGGATTGGCCGCGGTCGGCCTGCCATCGCTCGTCCCCTTAGCGGCAGAGATAAAACACCCCGAATTTGAACCGCAATCGATGCAGGGCACCCCTGCAATGGTAATGGTTACCGTATCACTGTCTTCAAGACCTTCTGAATCGGTGACCGTCAATTCAAATACAAGCAAAATATCATCTTCTTCCGATGGCAAGGCTGAAAATTCCGGCCAAAGCGTTTCAGCGCCCGCAAGGAGAACCGTTGGCCCTTCGACCTGAGTCCATCGATAGGACAACGTATCGTCGACATCCGGATCATAGGAGCCCGCACCATCCATCGTCACGATGTCTTCCCCGCTCACAAGCTGATCCGGACCGGCATTGGCCACCGGTGGCAACCCTGTAACCTGAAGTGATTGAATCAACGTCGCCGTGGATCCATCGGCGTCTGAAACCGTCAGGCGTACATCGTAAAGGCCCCGATTATTAAATGTAAATAAAGGCGATGCGTCCGAACTTTCCCCTAAATCGCCAAATTCCCAATGCCACTCCGTGATCTCATCAACAGAAAAGGAAGATTGATCGGAAAATGAGACAGCCGTACCGGCCCGTGATCGCTGGGGTGTCCATGAAAACTGGGCCACCGGGGCCGTATCCGCAATGGCGACCTCAACCGTATCCGTAGCCTGCTGGCAGTTCGTATCACCGATTCGCAGTAAGAATCCCAGGGTAACCGTCCCCCCACTCACCAGGGGTGCAATAAAAGAAGTTTGAATTGCGTTCGGATCCATTAAAACAACTGCGGGGCCGCTGATCTGCTCCCATGTATAAGACACGGTATCGCTTAAATCCGGGTCCGAAGATTGACTGGCGTCGAGCATAACGGTCCCAGCTTCCGAAACAAACTGATCCTCCCCGGCTGCGGCCAGGGGAAAGGCGTTTGTAATGCCATCGATGGCAATTGCATGGGGCGCGATTGCCATACCATGATCACGGCGAGTCCCCAGGCTGTCCCAGGCGGCGATAAAGTAATCCACCCCTTCTGCAAAAACGTGATCAGCAGGAATTTCTGCAGTGTAAGTATGACCTCCCGATTGCGCCATGGGTAACCGGATAAATTCGATCTGATTATAAGGGTCCCGGGGCCGGTAGTATAAATAAACAGATTGAATCGTCTGGCCCTGATCCATATCATCAATAACCGCACGGATCGCTATCGGAAGGTAAGATGTGCCGTCAACCACCGGTGAATGGTCAATGTCTGGCGGCCGATTTTCCAGGACAGGAATGACCTGAGGCAAAATGGCGTAGGACGCTGGAAAATAGGTAGTGGATATTCCGTCCGTAATGGAAAAATAATATTCCACGCCAGAGGGGGTTACCGCATCGGCAGGGATTGTCACCTGCCAGGTGTATCGGACAAGCCCAGTCTGAGATACGGTCATTGCGGTTTGATGATAAGCATTGTCGCCAATGGTCCGATAATATAGCGTTCCAGACAGCTCCTGGTTCAGCAATCGGGCGTTGGTGTCCTCAACCGAGCCGGATAGGGTTATCGGATGGGCTGCCACCTGACTTTGCCCGCTTAAATCCAGGGACGCCGCATCTACGACAACAGAAGGCGCAGCATTGGCACTGAAGTTGCCGGTAACGGTCTGTCCCCCACAGGACACCGCGTAGGCATGAGTTTCCCCGTCCGGCAATGGTTCATGACTTTTATACGTCAACCGGTATTGTTTTTTCAAATTACGGGCAAAATTCGCATAGAGATGGCTGTAAACTGCAGACATATCCTGCACCGTCGGGGCATAGTAGTATTGACCGAATCAATCATATCACGGACACCATTCTGATCTGTATCCTGGTCGACGATGTCCAGTGACATAACAATCGTTTCTGTGCCCCCACTGGAAAAGGTCACCAGGGCCCCCTTGTCATTCCCATTGCAAAGTTCAATAAAGCTGTTAATAGCGGCCTTGGTTTCATCTAAAATGCTGTTCATACTTGCACTGACATCACAAACCAGTGAAAAGGCAATCCCGCTAACTGTAAAAGAAGAGGTAAAGCAATCAATCTCAATGGGTTGTAGCTCGCCATCCACCGAACCGGCCTCCGCGAGAGAAAAGTCATTTTGGCTTAACGTAGTCCTCGGGTTTCCCTGATCGTCATATACTTCCGTGAGCAATACCACGTAAGGATACTGGTCTAAATTGGGTGTTACGGTGAGGGTATCCCCGTGGACGGTAACGCTTCCCCAAAAAAGAAAAGAAAAAACAACGGTTATAAAAAAGGTTTTTGTCTTCATATTATATTCCCCCCATCGATAACACAATCACCGATGAAACAGTAACGGGTTCCTTTCGAAAGATCAGGACATAACGAATAAATTAGGGAGTGTCAATTTTAGGGCATCCATCGCCCCCCTGCCCTATCGGCCCCCTTTCAACTTTCTGACTAACAATCTGCCCGTTTGAAACAGGAGCGCCAGAAGAAGATCAAACCAGAGTGAAATTGCCAGCCCCGATACCAAACCGCATAAAATAGCATCAAAGGTCAGAGGCACGGTATAGGCGTACTCCGCGAAGGTCTCATCCAAAACGGATTTATCGGCATAAAACGCAACATGAAAAACCCTTTTCACAATAGACCCCTCAAGGGCTTTGAGCTCATCTGAGAAAATCTGAATTCTGCTGTAAATATTCCGAATCGTTTTGACATCATCTTTGAAAACGCGGTCCTGACTGGTTTCATAGTGCTGCAACAGGGCGGCCACATTCCCGTCAAAATGCTTGGCAGCGGTGGCTTCATATCCTTGAAAATTTGTTTTGGCTTCCAGGTAGTGGGCGCTGATGCGCTTGGCATATTGGTCAATGAAACCGGGAAGTTGAACCCCAACGAGTATGCCCGTCGTAAATAACACCAGTCTCGCATAATCTTTGATCACACGCATCTTCCACCCCCTTTCTGTGGATACTATCTGAAAAATTTGAAAACATCATCGTTCTCAAAGGCAACACGGAAATGCAACTAATCTGAGTGGGCAAACGGTTCTGGACCGGACAGATAGGGGCGATCGAGGGTCCGGGCAATGGCCTTTAACATGCCGCTGAAAATCCACTGATGAAACGGGTATAAAACATACCAATACGCCAGGCCTGAGAGTCCTTTGGGCAAAAACCGTGACATCAAACGGAGCTCGGTGCGGCGGCGGCCCCGATTTACGATCTGGATATCCAGTAACGCCTGCCCCGGAAGTTTCATTTCAGCCAACAGCAAAAGACGATATGGTGGGGTCACCTCTATAACCCGCCAAAAGTCAAGGGCATCCCCCACCTGGAGCGCAGACGGGTGTCGCCGGCCACGGCGCAACCCAACGCCACCCACAAGCCGGTCCATAGTTCCCCTGAGCCGCCACAGCATATTCCCGTAATACCACCCGGTGCTTCCACCGATTTTTGTTATCGGTTTCCATACTTCTTCAGGGGAGGCCCCGAGTTCAACCCGGTAGCCGCAAGACAAAATAGTGCCGCCGGCATAATCGGCATCACCGCAATAGGCCCACTCCGGTGGATGCAACGCACCGGCATCCATCCAACAGGTATCGATTTTTTCCTGCTCGACCCGCTGGAGTGCTTTCCGGATGCTTTGGCGACAATCGATTAGTGAAACGGGCACCAACGTCTGGATACGGTTGTCCTGGCAAGTGGTGGGGATGCTGAGCCCTTCGGTCAATGGTTGGGCAATGGCAGCAGGCACCGGTGTTACCAGATGGATCCATTTGGCACTCAGCCTCGGCGTTAACACTGGCACGGGAATGATCACCCGCTTTGAAAGCCCCGCCTCTTCGCAAAACAGCTGGATCAAATCGGCGTAGGTCAGCACATCCGGGCCGCCGATGTCCAGTGTCAAACCGGCCGTTTGCGGATTGGCCAGGACCCCGATGAGGTAATCCAGCACATTGGTAATAGCAATGGGTTGGGTGGGCGTAAATACCCACCGGGGGGTCAGCATAATGGGAAGCCGCTCCACAAGGTACCTTAGAATCTCAAAAGAAGCGCTGCCGACCCCGAGTATCATAGCTGCCCTTAATACGGTGGTGGGAACAGGGCCGGCCTGAAGGATATTCCCCACCTCATGGCGTGATTTCAGGTGAGGGCTCAGCTTCGGATGCTGACTGTCCCCCAAGCCGCTCAGATAGATAATTCTTGCTGCGCCGGTGGTGGCAGCGGCGGCAGCCATGTTTTTTGCCCCCTGGCGGTCCGAATCGACATATCGATGGGCCTTTGCCACCATGGAATGGACCAGATAAAAGACGGCGGAGCACCCCTCGGCGGCATGTACCAGCGACGGCAGGTCCAGCACATCTCCCGCCACTAGCTCCACCCGCAAATCCTTTGCCCAGGGCCGACTCGCAATTTTTTCAATGGACCGCCCCATGGCCCGAACCCGGTAGCCAGTCGCCAGCAATCTGGGGATGAGCCGTCCCCCCACATACCCTGTTGCCCCGGTTACCAGTATTTTTTCGGCCATAGCGGTATCATTCGAAAAAAATGGGTTGATTCTGACGAATAAAGATTGGTAAAAGTAGACTGGTGGGTAGTGACCTTGGGTCCAAATACCAGGTATCTGATACGTCCTGGGGCGTCAGGACACGCTCGGTTAAGAGCATCACCATCCTGTTGTCAGGAGCGCCTATCAATTAAGGCACTACCCACCACCCACTTTCTTGAGGTCAGTGATTTAATGACGCCATTTTTAGCGTGATGTGCTCCCCATCTTCCCAAGGCCAGAATTTGGCAATGATCGTTGCCGTATCAAACCGTTTTTCAAAAAGGGTCTGACCAATCCAGATACCACCGGTATTGAGTGTAAGACTCTGGTCGGCATCGGTAGGCTCCTGTCCGGCCGGTTTCCGGGGTTCTCCGAGGGCCTCCGCCATGACCTGATGCCACGTTTCAAGATCTTTGCTGAAAAATACAAGCTCACAGTAATCTTCGGTCATGCTCCGCCGATCAACAACCCCCAATCCCTGAACTTTACTCAAGATGTCACTGAGTGTCATGATTCAACCCTCTATATGTTGATTAAATAAATCCCATCCCCAGGGGACGTCCCCGGAAGGGCTATAGCCGCCAGTAATTGATATCGAGTGCCCCAGCCTCATCATAATCATAAATCCCTTTAACATCCACCACCAAGGGCGGTGTGTCAGCGCACAGGCTTGCAATGTGAGAGAATGTAAGATTTCGATAATAATCATGGGCAACGGCAAGCACAACAGCATCCATCCCCGTCATCTCCTCCATTCTCTCAAGGGATAATCCTAAATGGGACTTTGCTTCTTCGGGATCTGCCATGGGGTCATGGACCTTAACATCCACGCCATAATCCCTGAGTTCTGCAATTATGTCCACCACCCGGGTATTGCGAAGATCCGGCACATCCTCTTTGAACGTAATCCCCAATACGGCGACCCTTGCCCCCCGTACCTGTTTGCCGGCGTTGATCATCATCTTAACCGTTCTCTCGGCGATGTATTTTCCCATGTTATCATTTACCCGACGCCCGGCAAGTATCATTTCCGGATGATATCCCAACGCTTCGGCCTTGAAGGTTAAATAGTACGGATCCACGCCGATGCAGTGCCCCCCCACGAGCCCAGGCCGAAACGGTAGAAAGTTCCATTTGGTGCCAGCGGCGGCCAGGACTTCGGCAGTATCGATACCCGCTTTATGAAAAATCATGGCAAGCTCGTTCATCAGGGCGATGTTCAAATCCCGCTGGGTGTTTTCAATGACTTTGGCCGCTTCGGCCACTTTGATGGAAGATGCCTGGTGAATACCGGCTTTGACCACCTTGCCGTATATCTGGGTAAGCAGATCAAGGGTTTCGGCATCCGAACCGGACACAATTTTGGTAATATTCTCCAGGGTATGAACTTTGTCCCCCGGGTTAATTCGCTCCGGTGAATATCCCACTGTAAAGTCTTCTCCATACTGAAAACCGGATTCCTGCTCGATAATTGGAATGCAGACCTCTTCCGTAGCACCGGGGTAAACCGTAGACTCATACACGACACAGGCACCCTTACGAATATGGCGGCCCACTGTTTGGGAGGCACCTTGAAGTGGCCGCAAATCTGGAATGCGGTATGCATCGATGGGGGTGGGCACCGCTACAATAATAATACCACAGGTGACAAGTGCTGCGGGGTCGCTGGTAAAGTGAACCGTGGCATTTTTCAAATCCTGGTCTGAAACCTCAAGGGTTTTGTCCACCCCCTCATTAAGCTCCCTGACCCGGTCCGCCTTTAGGTCATACCCCACCACTTTGAAATATTTCGAGAGCGAAACGGCCAGGGGCAACCCGACATACCCCAAGCCCAATACGGCCACCTGGTCTTCTCCTGTTACAAAAGATTCAAATGTAAGCATTCCGCCTCCCCCTCCGGATCAACCGCAGTTTTATGGTTTGAACACGAATTTGCCTTGCCAGCATCCCATGTCTTTATTATGAACTAAATCAAACCTTTTTTAACATAAAGAAAACATCAAGTCATTATCATTTTCGGCAACTTATCGTACAGGAAATCATGCAAAAAGCCAACCAATGGTACGTTATCACCGGGGCACCCTGTTCAGGGAAGACTTCCGTCATCTGTGAAATAGAACAAAGAGGGTATCTCACCGTCCCGGAAGTTGCCCGGGCCGTGATTGAAGAAAAACTGGCGGAAGGACTGTCACTGGCACAGATCAAAAAAGATGAATTGGCGTTCGAACGCTATATTTTGCATCAAAAAATTGCAGCAGAATCATTGCTGCCGCCACAGCAAATTGTTTTCTTCGACAGGGGGATTCCCGATAGCATTGCCTATTTTAAATTGGCCGGACTGGATCCGTCAGAACCGCTGGCATCGAGCCGGCAGACCCGCTATAAAAAAATATTCCTGTTAGAAAGACTCCCCTTTAAAAAAGATCAGGTTCGGGTGGAAGATGACGTTATGGCAGAAAAGTTGGAAAAACTCATAGCAGAAAGTTATTCCGCACTGGGGCATACGGTGACGCGGATTCCGGTGTCGTCTGTCATGGAGCGCACCGAAACCATCCTAAAAGCTATACAAACAGATTGATTCAACAGAAAGCCGTGTTATGTAAAACATGCCGGTGGCGCCGAACACCGGTAGCCACGATCAGATGCCCCATGATCATGGATGACAGCCATCATAGCCAATGCCGTAATACCCCCAGCGCTTCATAAATACAGATAGTAGATTTTATTCAAGGGTCGGGGAGTTTTATCTATAAACTCCCCGACGCCTCGATTTATTAAAACACCTTTTAAAGGTATTCTTTTAGGCAAGCCGGCTGCCGGCACCCGGTCCCGGTGCCACCCCGTAAATCTCATCTATTTTCAAAATCACGGCACCTTTTGATTTTAAGGGAAAACCAGCTTTATTGCCCAGATCTTCAATCCAGGCCGCGGTCTCTTCAAATCGTTTGCCGGATGTTTCAATGGTAACGGTTCCCTTGAGCTGGTAACCTTCATGGTCCTGCCAGAATGTAACGGATACCTTGGGATTCGACACCATATTGGCCAACGTTTTGTTTAAAAACTGGTCGGAAATGAGAATGGTTTCATCGTCTAAGACCTTTTTGGCGCCCACGGGAACAGCGTTTGGCGTCCCGTCGTTGGCCGCTGTGGCCAGTATTGCCGCCGGCACCTTTTCAAGCAGTTCTTTCATGCGTTCTGTCATTTTTGCCATTTTCCGTCCTCCTTTCGGTTCATTCACATTCAATAACATTCAGGGTGCCATTCGTTTATTGAACGCACCACCTCTGCATAACAATGTCAAGTGAGCTAGTTTCAAAACGTTCGATTTTATTCAAGTTCAAGGAAGGCTGAAATTATAACCACAGGCATACATTTAGTATTTCGAGGAATATAATTTACGCCTGACGCCGAAATCGAACAAAAGGGCGCGTTTGAACTTAGCTCAGGTACTATATATTTATTATCGATCAAAAGGCAAGTTCTCATAGGGGCGATATCCAAACCCCCATACAGTGGGGGATTTTTTCTACAGGCGCCTTTTTTGCTTGATTTTAGTTGCGGCATTCACCGATAGGCCTGTTTGTCTTTAAATTTCAATCTATTCTCCATTATTTCATAAACGTTATAACCCCGAAAGAGGGTCTTGTCGCCGCTCTTTCCCCCGAGAAGACCTGTAGGAGATTTTATACACTTGGCGTACTCCAAAACGGTAGTATTTTTCATGAAGCGCCCAAATTCAACAGTTTAAGAAACTTTTCACCTCTGGCACAAGTCTTGCGAAGTATTCGGAGGAAAGCCAATCGCGTTTTAGGCCATTTGGAAAAATGAAAGAAACATCATTTATTCGATTCAATTCTGAAAGGAGGGTACATTATCAGTTTAACCGTTTGCGTAGAAAAAAAGTAATTTATGTCGGTTGGCACAGTTATTCCCATTTCAATCTATAACTTATATTAGGAGAAATCTCATGAAGAAATTCGTTCAGATCGGCGGACTTTTGGCACTGTTGACTATCTTTTCGGTAAGTACAAGCTTCGGCGCAGATCAACAGCGGGACCGGGAGCAAAAAAAAGACGGCTCCTGCCAGACTGAAGTAATCAAAGACACCAACAACATCAATCTTTCCGCCGATCAGGTCCGTGATAAGGATCAAATCAAAGATCAAAAAAAGGACGGCTCCTGCAACGACTAATTCGTCCCAAAGAAGTTAAGCCATAGCGTCTTCGCGTTATCTATTGACCGAAGGCACTTTAAATGGGGCGCCCTTCTGGGTGCCCCTATTAAAGAACCCAATCCTGAACAAAACGCCCTGCATCATTTTTGCGATAGGGGAGCCATGCCAAACCAAACACCTTGACAGTGATATTCGAAAGCGTTGGCGTAATCAAAATCTTTTCAAGTTCTTCGGTTTCAGAATCAAATTGAAGCGCCAATCGGTTGACATCTGACTGGAGCTGCCCTTCAAGCGTATTGATCTGCTCCTGAATGGCTGCGACCTTTTCCTTTGCTCTTACTACATCCATCTTCTCCTTCTGCAACCGTCCGGCAGATTTCATGGCAGTTCCCATCCGGGACGCGGATCCGGCACTCACTGTTTTTCTTCCTAAGAAGGCACCCAGGATGGCGGTTCCAAAGGATATCATCGTATCCACTCTACGCCCCTTTTCCTGTTCTTCTTCGCGCGAGATGGCATGCTCGGCGTTAAGCAACCGATTTCGAAGCGTGGTGAAACGACCGGCATATTTTTGCCGCAGCTTTTCAATGGCAAGATCCCGCCTTTCATGCATGGTTAATGACAGACGACTGCGGAAAACACCTTCAGCCTCTCCCGGTTCACTGGTCATGCCAAGCCGTTTACATTGAAACAGCGTCATCAGCTGGTCTGTTCTAACGAAGTTTAAAAGCGCTTTTTCCCAAATTTTATAATTGGGCGCCTGAAGTGCAGGGGATGGCAGCTCGGCAAAGGCGGCGCCCTTCATAGGTTCACTTTCCAACATGGCAAGGGCGTTGTTGATGCGCTGGGCCTGATACCAATCAACGGGAACCGGTCCATCGGCGATTTCAACTGCCATCGCGAGCGTTTGCGACAAGTTTACGTCATATTTGGCATGCTGGTAATAAATGTCCACCTGGCCAAATACGGTCGGCATATAAACCAACGATTGCCCTGCCCCGCTTCCGCGGATGAAAAATGTCGAAATGGTGGGCGGAATGGACGGTTGGAGGTTACCGGCACTTGCCGAAGCAGCCGGTGTCGGTTGAATCGCGGCAGCGGCCGGCTGGATCTCTGGGGACGGGAACGCCATAGATGCATCGAGCCGTTTGATCTGGTCCCGGGTCATCGGCCCTGCAAGGTAGGAGAGTACCCAGCGGGTTTGAAAAATCACAGGTTCATTTTCATGGACGTTATGCATCAAAAAAGTGCGCTTACCCAGAGCGGAAATCATTCTTCCGAGTTGGTTGGCATCGAGATTGGCGCCCAGGGAACTTCCAGTCAGGCCTGACATCACCCGGTCCTTATCCTGTTCGGTCTGAAGGCGACCGATGAACCAGGTGCCGATATTGGACATGCCACGATAGTCCAAGTCCACTGGATTTTGGGTCGACCGCACCACGCCAAGACCAAAGGCCCGTGCCTGCTTGAGTAGGCTCAACAGCGGCCCTTTGGACGGTGGGTTTTGCACCGGCGGAAAATAGCCGAAGATTTCGTCCATATAAACAATGGCACGAAGGCTTGTGGTCCCGGATTGGGTGCGCATCCACCCAAGAATTTCTGTAAGCAGCATGGAAACAAAGAACATTCTTTGGGTGTCATTCAGGTGGCTGATGGTGAAGATGGAGGCTCTTGGGCGCCCGGTCCGGGTGTGCAGCAAGGTGGGTATATCGAGGGGATCCCCTTCAAGCCAGGATTCAAACCCGGGCGCTGCCAGCAGGTTGTTAAACCGAATGGCCAGCTCAAAACGGTCTTTGGCGGGGTAAAAGGTGTCAAGATCCATGATCCCGATACGGTCAAAGCCAGGGGTCTGGATGGCCCGGATCAGCGATGCCATATCGAGGCTTTGCCCGGATGTCCAGGCATATCGAAATATGTTCGCCACCAGAATGTGTTCACGACTCGTGAGCGGCGCGGCCGCCAATCCCAACAAGCCCATCAGGCTGCTTGTCGTGGTTTCAATTCTCTCGTTAAGCAAATCCGGATCTCTGAGAACGCTTTCTGAAGGTGCTGAGAAATTACGCAACACACTGATTTGCCGACCTGCGCTGCTGCCTGGCGTATAGATCGCCACATCGGCTGCCGCCTTCAACCGGCCGATGCGTTCGGCATCCTGGTCCCACGCCAACAGTCCATCACCCCAGTTTTTTGCTTCCCGCGCAGCAAATGCGTCAACTGTCAGGCCGTTTGTCATGGCAGTATGGGGATTGACCCATGGCTTGAATTCCTCAGGGGAAAGATTCGGGAACGTCAAGGCCAGATTGGCCATATCTCCTTTGGGATCAATGGCAATTACAGGAACCTGGTCAATGAGGGCTTCTTCGAGCAAACTGATGCCAAGGCCGGTCTTACCACTTCCGGTCATGCCGATAATGACCGCATGGGTCGCAAGATCCTTGGCGTCATATAGCACCAGATCGGATTGAAGGGTTTGTTTTTCCGAATCAAAGACTTTCCCGAGGTAAAAAGCGCCGAGTTTTTCATAGGCTTGCATGAGGAAACCTCCCAGGCATTTTTTTTACAGTTGGCAGGATCTGAATTTAATAAGGGAAGTCGCCCTTTACTGTTTTTTATCCGAAGAGGGCTCTTTCGGGGTTAACTCACACTGATCCCGGTAATACGCCCATACCTCACAACTTTCTCCAGTGATGGGATCCACGCAACGATACCCCTGAGGAACACCATTGACCACAATGGGTTCGAGTTCAAAACCATCTTTGATACATTTCTCTGCTGCCGGATTCGGAACAGCCGTGGGAGCAGGCGTACCACCACATCCTATCAGGGCAGCCACTACAAGTGTGGGAACAATGAAAGGGAGCTGCGAAAAAAACTTCTTTTTATTTATCATACCGACCTTCCGTTCCTGGCATCGCCTTTTTTGTAGTTGAGGGAAATATTACACTGGCGCTGGACGACATGGTTTTTGAGTGGGGCGCTTGTTGCGATCCAATTTTCATCTCCGAGTTTTCCCGGTCCAAGAACCTCATGCTGATTGTGCCAGAAGCTGAGCGGTCAATTCTGACCCGCCGCATGATAACGCTGTTATCGGGAAGTCTTTTTCCATTATAGGCCTTTCCGGTTAACAGGTTTTCGGCCTCTGAATCAACATTGTTGAAAGATCCATCAGTGCTATCCGTGCTCACACTCAATTGACTTGCACCAACCCCCACCGATCCCCAACTATAGGAGATGTTGTTTGACTCATTGCTTTCATCTTCAGCGTTCAAATCATCCACCCAAAGCGCCATATAATAAGTACCTGAAGGAACACTGTTACCATAAAAATCTGTGTAAAGATTAAAATAGGCCGCCGACGAGTCATCGCGATATAGGTATTCATCCGGGTCCAGGTAGTAACCGGCCTGTTCGTAAAATAAATAGATTTCATTTCCATTACCAACACTTTGATCACGGTCCAGAATGAGATTGATATACCAGTCGATGGTGGTGGTTCCCGAATCACCTGTATTTATCACCTCATAGGTCAATGCACCATTACCGTATAGGTCCCATTCCGCATACCAGGTGTTTACATTCAAATCAGGAAGTGAACTTTGAATAGTTACCAAACTACTTCCCAGTGAAACGTTGTCATTCTCGTTGGATTCGGCTACCGCATCCAAATCATCCACCCACAGCGCCATGTAGTAAACACCCGATTCCAGTTGGTCCGGAAACTGAAAGGAAATTGAATTTTCAGAATCCCGATAAACGACCTCCCCAGGCTGAAGATCAAACGGAATCGTTTCATAGATCACATAATAATCATAAATGCCGATGTCTGCATTTTGGGACAACATCAAATTAATATCCGCTCCCGCATATGCGGTTCCCACCCCGCTATTCAAAACGCTATAGGTTAAGGTTCCCGTTCCTCTGGGCCGGGGGTCATAACTGACGTTCCATGATTCGACCGTTAGATTCGGCAATATAGATGCATCGGGTTCGGGTTCGGTCGGTTCATCGGTTGAAGGCATCTCTTGTCCATTTTCGGCATCTACCAGCACATAGGCTTCAGAAAGAATGCCCTGGGCCGCAAAACTGTAAGGCAACCAGAAAAAACCATCATCTCCCCAGTTTTGGCTCCAAGAATTGATCACCTTAAACGCACCGCCATAACGGTCATCATCATATCCAACGATCGTCACCGCATGCCCTCCCTGGTTCTGACCAGTTGCTGTGTTGTAAACAGAATTGCTGCCATAGAGATCCATCAACTGCTGGTAAACCTTAATTCCAGCAACTACCGGTTTTCGGTTTACAAGCGCCGCTTTTATCTGGTTGGTGTCATTTACCCTGTACCAGTTTGCCGCTTTATATTTGGTGGCTTCGGATAACGCTGCAGTGGTGGGTTGGGTAAGGTAATCTGTATCGGAGTAGGACATCTGGCTCAACGTGGCAACCCCTTTGTTAACGGCAAGATCTAACGCTTCAGATATATAAGAACCACGGTCCTGGCCACCGTTAATTTGATTATAAATAAATGCCGGGCTAAAGAGATGGGCAGAAGTATTCAAAGACCACCCTATTTCCACTTTCTCCTGGTAGGATTTTAAGGCATAGGCAGTGGCCCACCCCACACAGCTGGACTGCCTGCCCTGATCGCCAGGCACTGGAAAATTTGAACTCAAGTCAATGGATCTCGGTTGAGAAGGTTCCTCTCCCACAGCACCTGAAAGATTACTGTTATAGGTACTTCCCTCAAATTGAGCGTATTCTTCAGGGGCAACATCATTTTGCCCGGTGTTTTGATCGTCGGTGTAGTATAAAATCGAAATGTCCACATCTGCCGAATCGCTGAATAATTGACCGTCCGTAACCCGATAGGACAATGAAATGGAATCATTCTCATTTGATTCCGGTGTAATATAAAGCATGCCGGATGAGGCATTGACATACGCGAGTGAATACCCTGTGCCACTGGATCCGGAAACAAGCTCGTATTGCAGGGTATCATCATCCGGGTCACTGCCGACCAATTGTTGCTGAATGTAAGGCACCGTCGAATTAACGCTGAGAGAAATATCACTGGCTACTGGCTGATGGTTGGCGTCCGGATTGCCAATGGATATCACATTGCCGATAATGGGGGTTGCCGCGGGTTCATTTTGGGGATCGGTAACCACGCGGGCCACCAAGACATAATTTCCGTCAGCAGGAAAAACATACTGGCAAATATTATTTGTAGAATATGCCTGAACCATGGTCCATGAGGTTGAACTGTAGTATCGCGTACCGTAGTTGCCGCAGTAGTAGAATTGATAATAAAGTGTCGCACCTGTAGTACCGTTGGCTGTAACCGTATAAGTAACTGTTTGCCCTGCATTTACCTGAGTCGTTGCGTTGGCGGCTGCAGCGGTAATATTTGCAACGCTGTTGCCGCCTACGGTAATAACTTTACCCACAATAGGCAGTGTCGCAGGCTCATAATTCGGATCAGCCACAGCTCTTACCACAACGACATAATGCCCACTTGAAGGAAACGAATACACAGCGCTGGTTGCTGTGGAATAATCCTGAACCACAGTCCATGGCGTTGTCTCATAACTGGCAGTACCGTAATTCGCCCGATAGAAAAACTTATAGTACAGCGTCTGGCTGGTTGCACCGCTTGCATTGACAGTGACGGTCACCGGCTCGTTTGCTTGAGGGTAAGTTGTCGGCGTCACACTAAAATTTGTGATCGCAATTTCCTCAGCGTTGGCTACGGAGACCAATCCATCATTTGAGGTTGTGAGTATTCCTAAAAAACAAAATATCAGTATGAATAATCTTTTAACCATGGCCTTTTCTTTCCTATTGAAGTTTAAAGAAGGCTTTAAACCCGATCCGGGTAACCCATAGGACCTTTAAAAGGATAATATCAACCTTACTTCGTAACGCTGAAAAAACTTGGGTTCCTACTCTAAAAAATCATTATCCTTTTGGCTTATAAAGTCAATATTTAACAGGATAGAAACGGTTTGTCTGTGTCCCAAATCACAATTGGCACAAAAACCCGATGATTTATTCAAGAAACACCCTAACGCCTTAAAACAAAAGGGGCTTTTAAATAGAATTTCCAGGGTATTTTTGCCTCATTTTTCGTCAAATATCACCAAGAACCGGCGTACAATCGCCAGAGGCGAAGGTAAGCCATGCGAATCTGCTTTAGCCTTAGCATATATATCCTGCATGCTTCATCATTCTCAATCTAACGGTTCCTTCCCACCTGAAGCACAAACCGAAACCAACAAACAACCATTACCAATTTGAGACCCCCTATATGGGACTATATGAAACAGGAACTTTATCATCCTTTATCATCTTTTCTCTTTAAAAAAACTGAAGTTTCCCATTTTTTTAGTGGCGGCATGAAGTGGAAGCACTTCTCGACCGCACAAATAATCAATTAAAACAAATAGTTAGCAAAACAGGGGTCGTTCGTAACATGCTGAAATTATTGATAATATCGAACCGACATTTTGCTAAAAATTACTATAAGTATTATGAATTCAGTACGTTAGGGTTGATTGCGAGGCCCGATTGTGGTAGGTTTATTTTGCCCAAACAAACTTCCACTCAAACTCGGAGCCTCGCATGTTTACATTACACGAAATACTTACCAATCTCAAAAGCGAATTTGCCAACTCACGCAAGGGCCATGAACGCGGTAGTTGGTTTATCTATACAATCATGGCTATCCTGGTGCCGTTTACTTCATCGAAAACGTCCAACATACTTCGATGTCTTCAAACGCTTTTTGGAATTACAGGTATCGGCAAAAAACGCTTTTACACCTTCATGGCATCACCCAAAATTCCATGGCAACGATTGTGGCAAAGGCTTTGGCAAATGATTGACAATCCCTTGACCGATGGCCGCCTGCTCCTGGCTCTCGATGATTATATCAACCCCAAATCCGGCAAGAAGGTTTTCGGCTGTGCCAACATCTTTGATCATGCCGCCAAACAGAATCAGTCCAAATATCCCTGGGCGCAAAATATCGTAGCTGTGGGACTACTGAAAATCGTTAAGGGACGTTGGGCCTGTCTGCCGCTCAACTACCGGTTCTATCATCTGAAAAAAAGCGTTGAACAGATCAATCGCGATAATAAAGGGCCAAAGCTGACCTTTGAGAGCAAGCTCGAGCAGGCTGCCACAATGATCACAGCAATAGCGGCCGTATTTTCTGCTGCCCCCATTACCGTGGTCACCGATTCATGGTTCGGCAACAACGGTTTGTTCAAACCATTGCGGCATCAACTGGGCCGACGTGTGAATTTGCTCTCTCGGCTGCGATCCAATAACAACATCTTCGAGTTACCTTGCCCTAAAGGTAACCGCCGAGCAGGACGACCGCGTAAATACGGCGCAAAACTGGGTACGGCAGCGTCACTGGCTGGTGAATTCAAATCGTTGGCCAGCGAATATACTGTCAACTTGTATGGCCGCGAGCGCACCGTAGTGGCCTACGAGCGCGTGGTCACGCTCAAAACAATCCGCTGTGCAGTCAAGGTGGTCTGGGTCTATCGTCAAAGTCAGTGGATAGCGCTATATTCAACCGACCTGACCCTTTCAGTGCAGCAAATCATCGCCTACTATGGCGCTCGCTGGAAGATCGAAGCCTTGTTCAAAGAACTCAAGCGCGATATCGGCAGTGCCGAAACGCAAACCAGACATCCGCAGGCTGTCAGCAACCATCTAAACTTTTGCATGATGGCTGCTTCCGTGGCATGGATTTATGCCGACCGGATCGCAAAAACCCCCAAACGACGGCACGCCGTCAAGGGGCGGCGCTATTTTGCCTTCTCGGATGTCAGAAGATCAATTACCCAAGCGGCAATGGAAGATAATTTTAGTAGACTTTTCCCGGTGCCGCGTATTTCTGTCGTAAATTCGTTTGTGGCAGTAATACTGCGCATGGCTGCTTAACTTTTTTTGGAAACTTCAGTTTAAAAAAATACTACCTACAGAAAAACCGGTTCCGCTATCCCAGATTTCTCTTTGATAGTGAAAATCTGAACAAATTTTTATGGTATTTTGTCACTGCTGTCCGGTTAACTTTTTCTAATACTGTGTAACATATTGATATATTATATTCATATAAACAATTTTACATTTTTAGATTAAAAAAATTAGCCGAAATCATATTTTTAGGCCAAAACTTGTCATAACCAGCTTAACTTATAATAAATTTAATTTAAAATGAAGGTATTGGGCGCTATGTTGATCGAATGCAGCCACCATGATAATTTCTCTTCTAACGAGAATTATACCGGACAGCATCCTAGTCATTCGGTTATCAATGAAATTGGTTATGAGGAAATTGATATGCCCAGTCCTTCATACGTCTTCTCCCAATTCTTAGATCTTCTCCCAAGGTACGAGTTTCAAAGCATCGTCAATAAATACAAGGGCGATTACCGCACCAAGGAATTTAAATGTTGGAATCAACTTGCGTGCATGATCTTCGCGCATATACGACAAGAGCATAGCCTTCGGGATATCGACATCGCGCTGAACGCTCATGCGAACAAGCTATATCATATCGGCATCAAACAATGCCCAAGATCCACATTGGCCGACGCTAATGAACGCCGGGATTACCGAATCTATGAGGAATTCGCAAAATCCTTGATGTCGAAAGCCAGGCGCTTTTATGCCAACACGCAACTTGCCATGGATGTCGACAATGCTGTCTACGCCTTGGATGCCTCCACAATCGATTTAACCCTTTCTCTTTTCCCATGGGCGAAGTTCCGAGCCACTAAGGGTGCCGTTAAATTACACGCCATGATCGATCTACGCGGCAATATTCCGGCCTTTTTATACATCACGGATGGCAAGGTCCATGATGTTAAGGCGGCGCCTCAAATCCAGATCGAGCCACAAGGAATCTATCTGGTCGACAGGGGGTATGTCGACTTTTCATGGCTTTGGTCAATTGAAGAAACCAAGGCCTTTTTTGTCACCCGTTTGAAAACTTCGATAAAATGGAACCGTGTCATTTCGCGTCCGGTGGATAAATCCCTGGGTGTCCGAAGCGATCAGGATATTCTGCTTTTCAGCAAGCAAACCAAAGCGAAATACCCGAAACGCCTACGGCGCATTACATTCCGGGATGAAGAGCAAAACAGAATACTTGTGTTCCTTACGAACAACTTTTCACTTTCTTCCGATACCGTTGCCGCTTTGTACAAGGCCAGATGGCAGATTGAGCTTTTCTTCAAATGGATCAAACAAAATCTCATGGTGAAAAGTTTTTATGGAACCTCCGCTAATGCAGTAAAAACCCAAATCTGGATTTCCATGATTGTTTATCTAGTTTTAGCAATTATGAAAGAGCGATTTCACCTTGAAAATAACCTTTCCCAACTTTTACACTTTTTGGAGGTGAACTTGTTTGAACGAAAACCACTCGAATCAATCTTCCAGTTAAACGACAGGAAGACGGATGCGAAGAAAAACATTGAACATATCCAATTGAAACTATTTGATTATTGATGCAAATTTGTCCAAATTAGCCAAACTGTCAGCGAAAATTTTATGTAGTACTTTTTTTGCCAAAATTACAAGTTGAAGCGGTAGAAAATATATAACCATCTGTAATCATTTAACAGTTAACCGGACAGCAGTGGTATTTTGTGTTGATGCAAGTACCTAAGGAAGAACGTTTCCCGCAAGCTGACGCAACGCTATCGCATGAAATGTATTGTGGATGAAGTTTTTTGAAATGCTAAATGACTTCTGAAAGGCGTTTTAAAGAGTAAACCCCGTCCAGACCTTTGATGGGCTTAGGTATTTTTTCTCTTTTACTCTGAAACAAGCCTTTAAACAACTGGTAATTTTGGCGAACAAATTCTTTTGTCCCAATGATGCCCGAGTCTGAAAAATATCGGGTTCGAGACTGAAAACGTTGGACCCGGCTGAATTCAAAATCCCTTTTTCTCTCTTTTTCTATAACGGCTTTATCAATGACTTTGGCCTTTCCTTTTTCCGGCCGATCCACCGCCCCGGCTTCATAGGCATAGCGCCGATACCTGCGTAGCCTTTCTTTAATGGTCTTTACACCAAACTCTCTTAGCCCGAAGTCTAGGCTTAAAAAATTATCCTTGTTCCCCGTTTGAACGTGATAACCCAATGAGTTCCAACGATAAGCTTCGGGGCGATCCACGATACCTGCACGAAGGGGGTTTAAATCAATGTAGGCCAAACAATTGATCAGGGTCTCTCCCCGCTGTACGATCACGCTTTTAAACCGCTCCCCCCATAGGGTTCCCTTTCGGTGATGGCGTTTGTTATAATACCACGAAAAGGTATGCTTGATATCCTTCATGTATTCGGAAAGACTGGCCCATTTTTTTCTAAAGTTGGGTATGTTCTCCTTGATGAAAAACTGCTCGTCACCATAGAAGCTTTTAAAGCGTTTTTGAATATCTTCGTCCGTGTAATCGGTTTCAGGATTCATTTGAACCACCAGGTGAAAATGATTTCCCATGATACAAAACCCCAGCACCTCAACAAAGTACAGCTTGCTGAATTTTTGTATAATTCTTACGAACTCATCTTTCTCGGCCGCCCCAAAGGGATAGCCGTCCAGGGCTGTTCGGGACATTATATGATATACCGACTTTTCCCCCTGAACAATCATCCGAGCGATTCGCGGCATAATTGAAACTCCTTTTAGTAAACGGTTTTCAGTACAAGCGGTTATTCAAGGCTGCTTTTTTGCGAATAACAAAACCAGGAAATCTTGTCAATCATTATTTACCTGTCCCTATTTGCCGTCCCTATTTGCCTTCCCTATTTGCCTTCCCCGGTGGGGGCGCTTATATCTGTTTCCTTTTTTTTCGGCTGATAGCTTTCGGCAAGATTCAGTATTTTACCGATATCTTCCTTTACCAGCTCTTCACTTGCTCCGAACAGAGCCGCACACAATTTGCCGAACCAAATACGGGATCGGGACGAGTAAAGATCAATCGTGGATAGTTCAAAGGGCATGTTTCCTGATAATTCAACAGAGGCCTTTATGGTGACTTTTAGCTGTGTATCGCCCCTTTGGATGCCCTTTATTTCATATTGCCGTTCACCGTAGCCCACAATAAAACCATGATCGGTTTCTGTGTAAATACGCTGTTCACGCTTACTGACTTTTTCCGATTGCTCGACAGTTTGGGGATTTGCAGCCTTTAGTAAAGATTCGAACTCTTCGGGTGTGTGGCGCTTAAAAAAGATATTCACGTCTTTCACGGGTAATGCCACCGGGTATGATGCAATCCCTTTTTCTTTTAACCGCAACGATACGGCTTCAGTGGCACGACGGCCCGCCTCATCCGCATCAAACGCAAGGTATGCATCTTTTATTTTTCCGTTAAAGAAAGAAAGATGATCATTCAAAAGACCATTGGTGCCATAGATCGGCATCACATTCTTAAAGCCCTGGTCATAAAGGGTAAGAGCATCAATAATCGATTCCGTGAGGATGATCGTCTGGGATCTTTTGGCGGCCTGGCGGTTGACAAGACCGGATCTTTGGCCCGGCAGATACAGATGGGTAACACTGCATTCATCATCAATATTTCGGCCATACAGGTTCACAATCGCGCCGTTTGAACTATTCAATGGAACGACGATGCATTGATAAAATACCTCTTTTCCTTTTACGTTCAAAATCCCGATGCGTTTTAAAGATGTAAGCGTTTCTTCATCCTCTGGAAGTATCCCTAAAAGACTACCGTTGACATACCCGGCACCAAAATCCTTTATGGACTGATTGCCGGTAATGCCTCTTTTATGTTTCAGATAATCGATACCGGCGGTATCTTCCGTAAGGGTGTGCTGATAATAGGAAACCACACGGGACAATAGTTTCTTGTCCTTAACGGTTAATGATGACGCATCCGGTTTAGGTTTTGATGACTTTGCTTTAAAACCGTTATCCGATAAGCGCTTGACCGCTTCGGGAAACGGCACCTGATCAAACATCTCCACAAAGCGGA